>NZ_CP109437.1:0-4800000 GCF_036227145.1 Kribbella sp. NBC_01484 | reverse complement strand
GCGGCGCAGCGCAAGCACGATCTCGGCGGTGTCGTCGGTGTCGGGATAGTTGTCATTGGCAAACTCGAAGGCCCAGCCGCCCGAGGGCAGCTCAGGCCGGCGCACCTGCCAATCACCTCCGGCCCGGATCTCTTCGCCCAGCAACCAATCGGTCGCCTTGAGGACAGCCGGATCGTCGGCCGGAACACCCGCGTCCAGCAACGCAGCAAGAGCAAGCCCCGTGTCCCACACCGGCGACTGGCAGGCCTCCAGCCACCGGACCGGGCCGTCGGGCGAGGAGGCACGGACGGTGAACCCGTCGAGCCCTTCGATACCGGCGCGCACGGCGGGATGATCGAGCGGATAGCCCATCAGGTGCAGTGCGATGAGCGAATACACCCACGGCGGCTGGATGCCGCCCCAGCCGCCGTCGGCCTCCTGGCGCGCCAGGATCCACTCGACGGCGAGGCGCATCGCCTTCTGCCGCAGGCGTTTGAGCGGTCGGCGACGATAGCCGTGCAGCACGGTGTCGAGGCGCTCGAAGAACCCAGAGATGCTGTACGCCGGTTGCCGTGGCGGCGGCGGAGTCCCGGTCTTCAACTCGGCGATGCCGAAATCCACCGGATGCACGGGCTCGAGGGCGCTCACGATGGTGAGCGGCACGATCGTCTGCCGAGCCCAGCAACCCCAGTTGTAGATGTTGAGCGGCGCCCACGCCGGCAGGTACATGATCTCCGGCGGGAGCGCCGGACAGTCGTCCCAACTCCACAAGCCGAACAGCGCAAGCCAGATGTGGGTGAATACGCGAGCCCGCTCGACCCCGCCCTCGGTCTTCACGAACTCGGCAGCCCTACGCAGCTGCGGGGTATCGGGCTGATCACCGGCGAAACGCAGGGCAACCCAAGCCTCGACCGTGGTCGACAGATCGCCCGGGCCGCCGTGGAACGTCGCCCACGAACCGTCGGCCCGTTGCTGGGAACGAATCCAGCGAGCTGTCTCCTCGTTCGTCCGCGGCGTGGCGATGCCGAGGAACGTCCGCAGCATCAGATCCTCGGCGTCCATCGTCACGTTGGTCGCGAGCAGGCCCTTCCACCAGCCGTCCTCGTGCTGGCGCGCGCGCAGGTGTTCCACGGCCGCGTCAAGGGCAGTCCGTACGCCGGCCGTCGTACCGATGACTGGATCGACGCGTTCGCCAGCGGTCATGACTGCCGCTCGATCACGAAGCGGGCGAGCTCACCGAGCCGATTGCGGGCGATGTCGTCGAGCTCGGTGCCGTCGAGAGCCTGCTCGGCCAGACCGATGCGGTCCCGCGCCTCCTGGACGGCCCAGTCCCGGCCACCGGCCCGCTCGATCAGCTGGGCGGCGTACCGGAGCTCGTCCTCCGTCGGACTGCCGTCGCGACACAGCCAGGCGGCCAGCTCCCGCCCGGCGTCGCCACCGTGATCGAGCGACCAGGTGACCGGCAAGGTCTTCTTACGCGCGATCAGATCGGAGAACACCGGCTTGCCCGTGACCTCCGGCGATCCCCAGATCCCGAGCAGGTCGTCGACGAGCTGGAACGCCATCCCGAGCTCGGCACCGAACCTGGACAACCCGCCGACCACGACCTGCGGCGCACCGACCAGGATCGCGCCGATCGCGGCGCTGACCCCGAGCAGAGCTCCGGTCTTGCCCGCTGCCATGTCGAGGCACTCGTCCAGCGTCACGTCGTTGCGTTGCTCGAAGGCCAGATCCAGCACCTGCCCGCGAATCAACTCCCGGGTCGCGATCGCCAGCGCCCGGCCGGCTGCTTGACCGTCCGGAGACTCACCCTCGGTCAATATCTCGTGGGCCAGGGACAGGAGCGCGTCACCAGCCAGTACGGCGGTCGCATCGCCCCAGACTGCCCACACGGTCCGGCGATGGCGGCGTTCGGTGTCGCGATCCATCAGATCGTCGTGCAGCAAGGAGAAGTTGTGGACGAGCTCGACCGCGACCGCGCCCGGCAACCCCGGCTCGGGCCGGCCGGTGACCGCTTCGGCGGCGAGCAGCGCGAGTGCCGGCCGCAGGGTCTTGCCCGGGTTCGCCACAGTCGGCGTCCCGTACTCGTCGGACCAGCCGAGGTGGTACGAGACGACCAGCCGGGTGAACGGATCGAGGCGCTCGACGGCCAGGCGCAAGGCCGGTGCGACCATGCCACGACTGCGGTCGAGGGTTTCCGCGGTGATCGTCATATCACTGCCTCCCGACGTTCTGCGGGGCGTCGTTCGAGCAGTGCGGCCACTGCGGCCTCACCGCTGCGGACGGCGCCCTCCATGGTTGCGGGCCAGCCGGTGTCGGTCCACGCACCGGCGAGGTAGAGACCGGGCAGCGCCGTACGCGCCGATGCGCGCAGGCTGGAGGTGCCCGGCCGCTGCCGGAACGTGGCCTGCCGCTCCCGGGTGACGAAGAACTCCAGCACCCGCGCGTCGGTGATCCGCAGCAGTCGCTCCAGATGCGGCAGCAAGCGGTCACGCAGCTCCGGGACCGGTGTGTCGATGAGGTCGTCGGCCGCCGACAGCGACACGGCGATGTACTGTCCTCGGCTGAGTCCGGCCTGACGGGTGCGGTCGAACACCCACTGCAGCGGGCTGTCGACAGCCGCGAAGAACGGCTCGTCGAGCACGACCCGGTCATAGATGACGTGCAGGTTCACGATCGGCGTACTGCCCAGCTCCTCCGCCCACCCCGACTCAAGCTCGACCGCTCCGGCCGGCACGAGCGTCTCCGCAGCCGCCGGCGGAACCGCGAGTACGACGTCGTCGAACGCAGCACCGTCAACGGTCCAGCCGTTGCCTGCCGGTACGACGTCACGGACCTTGGATCGGGTCCGCACGGTCACTCGCGCAGCCGTCAGCGCACGCGCCGCCGCGTCGCCGTGCAGTTCCTGCAGCGGCACCAGCGACCAGCCGATGTCCGCCGCCGCGGCGGACTCCAGCAGCCCGAGTTGGAAGACCGTCGCGGCCAGCGCCAGGGAAGCCCGCTCGGCCGGAGCATTCAGGGTCGCGATGCCGATGAGGTCCCAGACGGTCTCGATGGCCCGCTGATCCTGCCCGTGCGCGGTGAGCCAATCTCCGAAGGACTGCCGATCGACCTCGGGATCCGTGCGATCCACCCGGCCCAGCGCCAGCGCCCCGCGCACGACCCGCGCCCGAGCTGCCGGGCTCAACCACCGATACCGCGCCAAGGTCGACCCCAGGTGAAGAGGCGCAGGCAATCCCGTCCGGCGAAGTCGCCCGGCCCGTGCATCGAGCTCACTGCGAACCGGTACGTCGAGCCGGTCCTGCACCGTCACCCGGTCAGAGACGCCCAGCCGCTCCAGAAATCCCTGGTACGCAGTGCAACACCGCAAGAACACGTGTTGGCCGTTGTCGATCCACAGTCCGTCGCGCAGGAACGAGTGCGTGAGACCACCCAGCCGGGGACGTGCTTCGAACAACGTGACCGCGAAGCCTTCGTCGGCGCATCGCAGTGCCGCGGTGAGGCCCGCCAGGCCACCGCCGACCACTCCGACGCGCCGGGCGGTCATCGCCGTCCTCCTCCGGCCAGGGCGGTCACGGCGACGCGCGCCTTCTGGGCGACGCTCAGCGACAGCCGCTGGTCGTAGACGAGAACCGGATCGCCGGCGATCCGGCCCAGCAGATGGTGATAGATGCCGGCCATCGCCCGGCAGCACGCCGCGCTGCGCCGGTCGAGGTGCGGGACGAGCCGCAGGCCGAGCGAATACCAGTCGCCGGCGCGACCGGCGGCGTACCGGATGTAGGCGGCGAGCCGGCCGGCCGGGTCCTCCAGCGTGCCGAGGTCGTCGACGCGCAGGTCCACGCCGTACCGAGCGAGCTCGTCCTGCGGGAGGTAGACGCGGCCGTTGCCGAGATCTTCGCGGATGTCGCGCAGGATGTTGGTCTGCTGCAGGGCGATCCCGAGCTGGTCGGCGTACAGGGACGTCCTCGGGTCGGTGGTGCTGCTGCCGAAGATCGACAGGCACAGCCGGCCGACCGACCCCGCGACGTGCCGGCAGTACACGACGAGTTCGTCGAAGTCGGCGATCCGGACGTCGCCCAGGTCCAGCTGGACACCGTCGATGAGTTCCTCGAACGCGCCCAACGGCACCGGGAATCGGCGGGCGGAATCGTTCACCGCGGCCAGCACCGGGTCGCTGCTGTCGGCCAGCCTGCCAAGGTCCTTGCGGACCCCGGCGAGGGCTGTCTCCTTGTCCGCGGTCGCGTCGTCGCCGTCCCCGATGTCGTCGATCCGGCGCGCGAGCGCGTAGATCGCACAGAGCGCCGTGCGCTTGTCCGGCGGCAGCAGACGGATGCCGTAGTAGAAGTTGCCGGCTTCGGTTCGGGTGATCTGCTCGCAGGTGGCGTACGCCTGCTCGATCGTGCTCATCGCACCGACCGCCGGCTCGCCAGCAGGCCGACGGCGCGGATCGCCGTCGTACGGCGCGACGGCCGGGCGGATCGGGCGAGCACGTCGCCCTCGGTCTGCGTCAGCGCCGACACGGTGGCCTGTCCTCCGGCCACGAAACCGGCCACGCTGACCTTGCCCCATCCCTGCAGTTGCCGCACGATCGCCGTCCCTTCAGCGAGCAGACCGGCGGCCCGCTCGATCTCGAACCGCATCAACTCTCGAAGTTGTGGACCCGCGCTCTGCTGATCGAGGTCGTTCTCGGCGACGCCGTACCGGCGCAGATCTTCCTGGGGCAGATACACGCGACCGGCCCGCCTGTCCTCACCGACGTCCTGCCAGTGCTCGAGCAGTTGCAGCGCGGTGCACACCTGGTCGGATCGCGCGATGGTCTCCGGGGTCGCCTGCCCGAAGATCTCCAGCACCATCCGGCCGACTGGTTCGGCCGACAGGGCGCAGTACCGGCGGAGGTCGTCGAAGGTCTCGTAACGCGACACCACCTGGTCCTGCAGGTTCGCCTCGATCAGCCGCTCGAACGGCTCGGCCGACATCCGTCGGGCGTGCACAGTCGGGGCCAGCCTCCGCAGTACGGCGTCCGACGGCTGACCGCCCGACCAGATCGTGCCGAGGTCCGCGGCCAGCTCGTGCAGCCGGGCCGTCCGGTCACCGGTGAACGTGTCGCCGATCTCGTCGACCATCCGGGCATAGCCGTAGATCGCGTGCAGGTGGTCACGATGCCGGCGCGGCAGGAAGCGCAGGGCGACGGGGAAGTTCTCGGCGTTCTCGCGAGTACGGAGCGCTTCCTCGCCGCTTGACGGGGAAGTGCGGGACGGCCGGGGACGCGAGCTCGCCATATCAGCCATCTTCGGTCCGTCCGGATCGCCAGGTCTGCCGCCGCCGGAGTGATTCCTGGACCTGAAAATTGTCACGACCGTACAATCCGGAGCAGGGCCGCCCGTTCGGACTCGCAGCAGGAACGGTCGGTCGGCGACATCGGCGCGAGGGTGCGAGGGGGCACACGAGACAGCAGATGACCACGGACGCGGCGCAGGGCCGGGCGCAACTGGAGCTTGCCCTCGACAGCCGGCTGCCGGAGCTGATCGCCGAGGTGCGGGATCTGCTCGCCGACGGCTGGCCGGAGTACGCCGCGTTCCTCGACCAGAACCCGGACGGCATGCAGCAGGCCGCCGAGCTGTTCGTCCATCGGCTCCTCGACATGGCCGAGCACGGCCGGTCGGCGTCCCGGATCGACCGGCTCGAAGGCGCGCAGACGATCCAGATCGTGTTCGAGCAGATCGGCCGCCGCCAGTGGCAGGCCGGCGAGGATCTGACCCGCCTACTCACCGCCTACCAGCTCGGCGCCCGGACCGCCTGGCGGCATGTCTCTGCCACCGCGCTGGCCCTCGAGGTCCGGCCGGACGTGCTGGCCGCGCTCGCCGAAGCCGTCTTCGACTTCATCAACCAGCTCTCGTCGGCGTCCGCGCGCGGCTACGTCCTGGAACAGGGCGAGGACGCCTCGGCCCGGGAACGTAGCCGCGAGGAACTGGCCGACCTGCTGCTGTCCGATCGCTCGGGCATGACCGCGATCCGGGAGGCGGCCGCGCGGGCGAACTGGCCGCTGCCCACGACCGGGGCCGTCGTCCTGGTGGACGCGAACGCCGACGTCGCACGGCGGGTGCTGTCCCACGTGGACGCGGGATCGCTGCCGGTGCGGCACGAACAACTGTCCGGCCTCATCGTCCCCGATCCCGGCCTGTCCGGCCGCCGGGAGCAACTGCGGCGCGCCCTCCGGGGAGCGAACGCGGTGGTCGGCCACACCGTGCCGCTGGAGTACCTGCCGCGCAGCGTCACGATCGCGCAGATCGCCGTACGGCTCAAGCAGCAAGGCATTCTCACCGACGACCCGGTGTTCGCCGACGAGCATCTCGACACGATCATCGTCCATCGCGACGAACGCCTGATGGGATTCCTCCGCGAGCAGTTGCTCGCGCCGCTCGACGACCTCCCGGCCGGCGCCCGGGAACGGCTGATCGAGACCCTCACCGCCTGGCTGCGGCACATGGGCGACCGGACGGCGATCGCCGAGGAACTGCACATCCACCCGCAGACCGTGCGCTACCGGGTCGCCCAGCTGCGCGAACGGTTCGGCGATCAGCTGGACTCGCCGCGGTCACGCGCGCGTCTCTTCCTCGCGCTCGTGTGGCCGATGCGGTGAGACGTTCAGGACGTGCGCCATCCGGGCGGCGAGGACGTCCGCGTCGAAGACCGCCGGATCGGTGGCCAGACCGATCCCGAGCGAGCCGGCCCAGCTCAGCGCGCCCGCGGCGATCGGGGACCCGGGCGCCAGCGGCAGGATCGGGTAGACCGACGCGATCGTGATCCCGTCCATCGACAGGGGCAGCGTCGAGCCGGGCATGTTCGACACGATGGCGTGGAAGAACCGGCGCCCGTAGACGGTCCGCGCGAACCACCCGGCCAGCGGCTCGGGCAACGCGCGCAGGCCGGTCGCCATCACGAACCGCGAGGCCACCGCCCGGCTCGGCGTCCGCAAGCGCCCGGTGCGCCGGCTGATCTCGAGGACCAGCTCGTCGAACGGACGGCCGTCCAGCGGCACCTCGACCATCACGGCCGCGGTCGCGTTGGTCTCCGCCGCCGAACCGGAATCGCGCACCATCAACGGCACCGCAACCCGCATCCGGCCGCGCAGCCGGGCGGCGACCTCGGTATGGGTGGCAGCGACCGCCTCGGCGACCAGACCGAGGACGACATCGGTCACCCGGACACCCCGATCCGACGCGGCCCGCCGTACGGCGGAGAGGTCGAGAGCGGCCGTGGCGAACTCCCGTCGTGCCGATCCGCTGTCCAGACGTGCTCCCGCTCCGCCGTCGGTGGCCAGCTGGGCGAGTCCGGCGATGGTTGCTCCAAGCAACTTTGCGCGACCGGGCGCCGGACTGCGCAGGCCGGGCAGCTCGATCCGCGGCCGGAGCAGGTTCAGCGCCTGGATCACGGTGCCGATCCCGTCCGCGACGGCGTGGTGCAGCAGCAGGATCATCGCCGAAGCTCCCGGCGCCGCGTCGCGGACCATCACGAGTCGCCACAGCGGACGGTCGCGGGGCATCGGGGTCTCGGCCAGCTCGGCGATGATCCGCCGTACGCCGGCCGGACCGTCCGCCGAGCGGCGTTCGCTGACGTGCCACGACCAGTCGATCTCGGCGACGTCGATCCACCGCTGCCGGCGCCAGCGCGACCGTGGCCCCAACCGCTGGCGGAATCGGGGCAATCGGTCGAGCTCACCCTTCACCAGCTCGGTCACCCGCTCGAGCGACAACGCGTCGCCCTCGCTCGGCTCGAACACGACCAGCCCACCGACATGCTGCGGCGCCGCGGCTGTTTCTACCTGCAGGAAGAAGCCGTCACTCGACGGCACCACCACGCCCGCGCGGGCGGCCCGATGCGTCGATCCTCCGTCGGCCACGCATTCGTCATAGCACAAGCAGTCCGGTCACCCGGACCGGATCGACTCTCCGAAGCGGGTGGCGAGTCGCCGGAAGCCGGCTGGAAACAGCGCCCGGACGACGGCCGCGAGCCGGATCCAGCGCGGGATCCACGTCTCGGCCCGGTCCTGCTCGATCGCACGGACGACGGCTCGTGCGACCGCCGCCGGCTCGACCGGTCGCGGTACGCGCCGGTCGTAGGCGCGACCCCGGGTGGCGAAGAAGCCGGTGTCGACCGCCGCGGGAACGACGACGCCGACCTGGACGCCCGTCCCGGCCAGCTCCAGCCGCAGACTCTCCGCGAACGCGTCCAGCCCCGCCTTCGCCGCCGCGTAGACCGCCTCCCCCGCGACGCCGGTCCGCCCCGCGACGGACGTCACCAGCAGCAGACAGCCGGTACGACGCTCGACCATCCCCGGCACCAGCATTCGGGCCAGCCGCATCGTGGTGGTCAGATCCACGGTGACGAGGTCCGCGATCTCCTCGTCACTCATCTCGACGAACGGCCCGGACCACCCCTGACCGGCGTTCGCGATCAGCACATCCAGCCGTCCATGCGCGGCCAGGGCTTCCCCGGCCAGCGACTGCACAGCGCCGTACTCACGCAGATCGGCCTGCACCGCAACGCCGTTGACCTGATCCGCGACGTCCTGCGTACGCCGTACGTCGCGCCCGTGCACCACGACCACCGCCCCGGCCGACGCGAGCTCGAGACAAACGGCCCGCCCGATCCCGGCCGACCCGCCAGTCACCAACACCACCGCGCCGCCCAGCTCCAAGGCCCACCTTCCAGTGCTCCCGACCGCGCTGACTCACGATACTCGCCCGGTGGACGCCTCAACCGCCGGCGGCACTCCGCTCCTCGGCCAGCTGGATCAGTGATTCGGCAACCATCACACAGCGCTCCTCGGCGCGAGATCGGGCCGGTCCGGCGTATCTCAACCGAGCCGAGGCGGTGATCGGATCCGCTCTGACCTCGATCAGGCTCCCTCCAGGTCGTGGCTGCACCCTGATCGTCAATCGGATCCAGCCACCCAATCCACTCCGCAGGCGGAGGACCAACTCCTGAGGCGGCAGCCAGGACTCGACGACCGCCACGGTCAGATGACGGTCGTAGGAGTGCCTGCCGTGCGGCTCCCGATCGGTGTCCTTCCGGACGATGCTGCCGGTTTCCGGCCACCTCCGGTCGGCGTCGACAGGAGTGGGAACGCCGACCACCCAGTCCTCGAACAGCTCGGCCGTCGCGACAACCGCCATCACAGCCTCGGCGCTCACCGCGCCGAAGCGCCACGCCATCACCATCGAAGAACTCTCGGTCGATCAGACATCCGACGGCCTGTCTATCAGTCACGCGGACCAGGAGCGATCACATCCGGCGAGTTCCATGCCGAGTGTTGCCGTCCAGGGGCCGCGTCACCTCGTCGAGGTGGACTGGGTTCTGTGCAGGCCCGCGCGTGATTCGGCCAAGTAGGCGAGGCGACGCAGCGTTTCGGTGTTGCGCCAGTGCAGGACGGGGTCGACGGCGGCATGCGGAAGGATGTGCACGGGACCTTCCATGCTCTCTTCACGCATCACCAGCAGGCAGCCGTCGGGGCGGGTGGTGGTGACGAACTCGACCCGGCCGGCGCCGGCCGGCCAGACGCGGACCTTGATCACCAACCGGTGGTCCGGCTCGAACTCCTCGACCGTGGTCACGTCGTTCACCATGAACGGCCAGACACCGACCGAGTGGTGAAGACTCGTCCCGGGCGCCGGAAACCCTTGGTCGACCGACCGGACGCGCGCGGCGCCGACCACCCACCCGGCGTACGACCACCCGTCGCCCAGCACGGCGAACACATCCGCGCTCGAGGCCCGCACCACCCGCTCGTTCTCACTCATGCCTGACCTGTACCCACTACGCACGCAACCGGAGCAGGCGCCACTGATCACTTCAGTGAGGGCCGGCGCCGATGACAACCGCGCCGTGGTGGCGCATGCTCGAAGTCTAGGGATCCCCGCAGTTGTGCGGTCGGCCGCAGCGGGTACCTGCACGGCAGTGCTTGCCCCGGACCACGGCACCTTCTCCACAGTACGACGGCTGAAGAGGTGACCCCATGGCCTCGGCAACGACATCCCCCGCGTGGCGATCCACCGCGGTGGCGCGGGCCTACGGTGGCTCGGCGCACGGACAGTGCTGGGCGATCGAAGGCGAGGACCCACCGGAGGAAGTCGCGGTCGTCCCGGACACTCCGATCTACCGGCTGATCCACCATCCCCGCACCCACCAGCCCGCCAAGGACCACCTGGGCAACTACCTCTACATGCCGGTCGGCCCGCAGGCCGACGGCAGGGCGTCGGTGCGCCCGGTGGACTTCGCTCCGTACGCCAGGCAGGCTGAGGCGGCGACGTCATGACCGGATCGGCCGGTCGGGTGGTGCAAGGCGCGCGGATGGCGACTCCGAGGTGAGCTGATCCGTGGCATCACCGCGAGTCCGGCAGATCCTCCTCGAGGTCCTCACCGATCCCCCCGGCCGGACCAGCACGGCCGAGCAGATACTGCGGCGTCTGTGCACAGCTTTGATCGCCGCGCTGCCCGTCGACGGCGCGGGCGTGGCATTGATGACGGCGGCCGGCCATGCGGGTCTCCTGGTCGCCAGCGACGTGCCGGCGGCTGCGATGGAAGACCTGCAACAGACCCTCGGTGAGGGACCGTGCTTGGACGCCTCACGTGGCGGTAGGCCGGTCCTGCTGCCGGATCTGGTCCAGTCCGGTACGAACCGGTGGCCGACCTTCACCATGTCCGCAGCCGACGCCGGGATCGCCGCAGTGTTCGCCTTCCCGCTCCAGGTCGGCGCGATCCGGCTGGGCGTGCTCGACCTCTACCGCCGTACCACCGGATCGCTTGACCGGCTCGAGCTCGCCGAGGCCCTCGACTTCGCGTCCGCCGCCACCACGATCCTGCTGGAGTTGCAGCACGGCGCTCCCATCGGCCAGTTGCATCCGCTGCTGGCCGACGCCGCCGACGGGCACCGGGAGGTCCATCAGGCCACCGGGATGGTCTCGGTCCAGGCTGCGATCGGGCTGACCGAGGCCTTGCTCCTGCTGCGAGCGAGGGCGTATTCGACCGGGCGGCCGCTGCTCGACATCGCGAGCGATGTTGTGCACCGGCGGCTGACTTTCCCACCCGACAGCGACAATGATGAGTAGGCGGGGCAATGCGAGGATTCGACCGATCGACCAGGAAAGGAATCAGGTCATGACCAGAGAGCAGCGTCTAGGGCGGGTCTTCGTCGAGCTCGCCGACACTCTCGTCGACGACTTCGACGTCATCGACCTGATGCACCAGCTGTGTGACCGCAGCGTCGAGCTCCTCGAGGCCGACGCAGCCGGGCTGATCCTGGCCGACCAGCGCGGCGTGTTGCAGGTGATGGCCTCGACGACCGAGGAAGCACGCCTGCTCGAGCTGTTCGTCCTGCAGAACGACGAGGGTCCCTGCCTGGACTGCTACACCACGGGTCAGCAGATCACGAATGTCGACCTCGGCGAGTTCAGCCAGCGATGGCCGCGGTTCCACGCCGCCGCCACGGCCGCGGGCTTCCACTCGACCCACGCGCTGCCGCTCAGGCTGCGCGGCCGGGTCATCGGGGCACTCAACCTGTTCTGCGCCCAGCGCTCGACGCTGACCCGGGAGGACATCGAGCTCGGGCAGGCGCTGTGCGACATCGCCACTGTCGCCTTGCTGCAGGAGCGCGCCATCCGCTCCGGCGAGATCCTCGCCGAGCAGCTGCAGAGCGCCCTGAACAGCCGCATCGTGATCGAACAGGCCAAGGGCATCCTCGCGGCAAGCGCGGGCCTCTCGCTCAACGCCGCCTTCGGCCTGATGCGCGCCCACGCCCGCAGCAACCACCTGCACCTCAGCGCAGTCGCCGCAGAAGTCATCGCCCACACCCTCACCGCCACCGACCTCGAACCCGCCAACGGGTGAGTCAATCGCCGGCCTGGCCGCCGTGCAGCTGCTGATCCTGGCTGTACGCACCGGCCCTCGCCGTACGGATCTGTGCACAAAGTGACCGATCCCGACCGCTATCCGCGGGTGGTGGCGATGAGGCGTTTGGCCACTTCTCGCAGTTTGATGTTGCCGTCCTGCGAGAGGCGGGTGAGGAAGGCGAAGGCGCGGTCGTCGGTCAGGTGGTAGCGCTCCATCACGATGCCGACCGCCGTACCGATCGTGGTGCGCGTGTTGACCGCTTCGCGCAGGTTCTGGATCTCGCGGGCGTAGTCGATCGCCATCGCCGCCTGGTGCTGGAAGAGCACGCCGAGCGTTCCCAGGTCGCGGAAGGCCCCGACCTGCTTGGCATACAGGTTGAGGGCGCCACGCGACTTCGGAGCATTGAAGAGCGAGAGACCCGCTTGCGCGTGAACACCGGCCGCCAACGCGCTCACGGCGTACCGGGGAAAGCGCTCGTCCCGGGCCAGATCCGGCGACGCGACGTGCACAGCATCAGCCGCCGCCTCGTAGCAGGGACCTTCACGCAGGTCGTACTGTGCCTCGTCGAGAGTCAGCAGGAACTCATCCGTCGGCGCGGCCGTCTCCAGCCGGCCGTCGGCGTGCAGGATCGTGATGCTCGCGTAGTCGGTCTCGGGCAGCGCCTCGACCGCCGCAGCCGTGATGCGACTGAGCGTGTGGTCGAGGTCGCCCGGAGTCAGCGACTTCCCCAGCCGCTGCGCCAGATTCAGGAGTCGGTCCTCATTCACGCCACAACCGGTACCCGAATCGCCCACATGCACGCTGCTCCGCCTCGGCGTTGATCTCGGCTCCGAGCAGTACGGCGTACACGGTGAGCCACAGCCACAACATCAGGACCACCACCGCGGCCAGACTGCCGTAGGTCTTGGCGTAGTTGCCGAACGTCTCGACATAGATCGAGAAACCGATCGACGCGATCAGCCAGATGACGGTCGCGACAATGGCGCCCGTGGACACCCAGCGGATGCGTGGGGCGTCCCGATCCGGCCCCAGCCGGTAGGTGACCGCGAGCGCCACCGTGATCAGTACGACGGCCAGCACCAGCCGTACCGCCTCGAGCAGGATCCGGACCGGCGTGGCCACATCGTTCCCGATCGCCGCGCCGGCCGTGAACAGGGCGATCGCGAGCAGGACGAAGACGATCGCGCCCAACGTCATGCCCAGTGCCAGGAGCTTGCGGCGGACGAATCCGCGTGTCTCGTCCTCGTCGTACGCGAGGTTGACAGCGGTCAGGAGGTACCCCGCACCTCCTGACGCGCTCCACAGCGCAGCCACCACAGCGATTGCGACGCCGATCCCCAGCCCCTGCCGTGGCGCCGAGGTCAGAGCGTCGAGCTGCTGGAGCAGCAGATCGCGCCCTGACGCCGGCATGGCCGCGGTCAGATCCTTGACCTGGTTGCGGATCTGAGTCGGGTCCGCGACCAGCCCATAGGCCAGCTCATCAGCTCGAGGGACCGGCCTGCCGGATGGTGTCCGCCGAGTGCTTGGCATCGTCCGCGACCTGGTGAGCCGCCGAGCGGCTCTCGTCGGCCACGTCGGTCGCTGCCTGGGATGCGGACTGCTTGACGTTCTCGACAGCCTGCTGGGCCGGCTCCTGGAGGTTGTCCTTCACCTCGTGCGCCATCTGGGCGGCCTGCTCCTTCACCGGACCGGCGGCCTCCATCGCCTTGTCCTTGGTGTCCTGCGCAAGGTCGCGTTCCCGCGTCGACGCCGGAAGCGCGGCGGCCGCGACCCATCCGGCCGCGAACGCGATCAGCCCGGCGGCCAGCGGCGTACCGCGAGTCCGCGCCCGGGCCATGTCCGGCGCGGAACTGACAGCGTCACCGACCTTGCTGCCCGCGTCCTGCACGGTCGACACGGCCGAACCGGCGGTATCGCTCACGGATCCGCCCACGGACTCTGCCGAGCCCATCACGTGCTCCTTCAGCCGATGGACCCCACCGCGAGCCCGGTCGACCCGCCGGCCGACGACGCGACCAGGACTGACCTTCTCCGTCAAGGCGTCCACGTCGCGGCCCACGTTGCGCCGCGTCTGCTCGATGTCGCGCTTCAGCTCTTCCGGGTCTTCAGCCATTTCGCATCCTCCTTGAGTGATTCGACCGTCTGGTCGGGTTTCGGATTGACTTCCTGGAGCTCCTTGCGTCCCGTCGTCGCCAGTACGGCGGCCACGACCGCCCAGATGGCGGCAACGATGAGCGCTGCCCAGATGAGATCCATGGCCTCGTCGAGAGCCCACATCACCGTCAAGGAGAGGAAGAGGGCGACCATCCAGCCGGCGAACGCCGCGCCGCCGAGCATGCCTGCGCCCTTGCCGGCCTTCTTCGCCTCCGCCTGGAGTTCGGCCTTGGCCAGCGCCAGTTCCTGGCGCGTGAGTTGCCCCAGGTCGGTGGTCAGCTGGGAGACCAGCTGACCGACCGACTCGTCCATCGACAGCCGGGCCGGACTGCTGCCCGGCGGTGATCCGTCGACAGTCATGTCACAGCCCCGGTCCGGGCGAGTACCTGGACTGGACCGGGGCGCCGAGATCCTGGTTGGGCGCAACCGGCGGCGGGACGAGATAGTCGTCGACATCCGCGCCACCGACCGGTTGCCCCGGCATGCCGTTGCCGCTTACCGATCCATTGCTGTACGGCGTACCGCTGCTGCCCGACGCATTGGTGCCGCCCGCGGCCAGGGCACGCGTGAGGCGACCGGCCACGACGCCGGCGGCCGCGGCCACCAGCAGGAACGTGCCAGGCTTGCGCCGCGCGAATCCGCGGACCTCGTCCAGCAGATCGCCAGGCTCGTGCTGCTGCAGGAAGTCCGCAGCCTGATCCGCGAAGCCCGCACCGTGCCGTGCCAGCTGAGCACCCAGGCCAGACTGACCGTGCTCGGCCATCCCGCGCAGCTCATCGCTCACCGAACGGAGTCCGTTCGTGGCCCGGTCCTTCTGCTGGCTTGCCTGCCCGACCAGCTCGTTCCGCGTCTGATGGGCCAGCCGCCGGGTCTGCTCCCGGACGTCCGATGTCACGTTCGATGCCTTGTCCTTCACGGTCCCCGCAACCTGACGGGCGGCGTCGGCCGACGTCTCCTTCAACTGCCCGGCTTCGTCCCGGGCTGTCCCGGCGACACCTTCGGTGGGCGGACTGTCCGAGTCCATCCAATGGTTCGTTGTATGCGTCATGTGACGGCTCCTTCCAGGAGCATTGATCGACGTCGTGGGTCAGCCCGCGTCTGATCCGCCGTACGAGAAAGCACGGCAACACAGGGCTGAGGAGGGTGGCCTGGCTAGGCCTGAGGGCGCAGCATCTCTGCCTCGCAACAAGGACTTACCGAAATGGCACTCTTCCGTACCACCACTGAAACTAGCCGCCCGGTACCCGTCACCAAACGGCCCCACGCAACAATCTGGAGCCCTGGATCAAAAGCCGTCACGACAGCGTCGGAACGCTGCCCGGTATTCGCTGGGCCGCTGTCCCAGCTGCCTGGTGAAGAGAGCCGCAAACGTTCCGGGATTCTTGTACCCGACCGCGGTAGAGATGCTGGTGATGGTCCGGTCCGTGGTCTCCAGGAGATGCCGGGCACGACTCACGCGCGACGCCTGAAGGTAATCGAGCGGGCTCTGGCTGGTCTCGGCCGCGAACCGCCGGAGCAACGTGCGAGTACTTACATCGAACACGGCCGCCAACGCGACGAGGTCGTAGCGGTCGGCGAGGTTCTGGTCGAGCTGTCGCATGACCCTTCGGGAGAACTCGCTTCCCGGCTGGGGCAGGAGTGTCGCGTCGACGTACGGCGTCTGCGACGTGCGCGCGTCATCGACAAGTGCGACCCTCGCGGTCGTCCTCGCGACCGCCGCACCGTGGTGTTCCCGGATCAGGGCCAGCGCGAAGTCGTACATCGCACTGAACGCGGCCGTCGTCGTCACTCCCGTGTCGGTGACGACCAGTTGCTCGGGCCGGACCTCGGTGTCCGGACAGCGTCGAGCCAGTTCGTCCGCGAAGAGCCAGGACGTCGTAGCTCGGCGCCCCGCGAGAAGGCCGGCCTCGGCGAGCAGGAATGCACCGACGCAAATCGATACAACTGCGTTGCCCGCGGCAACATGCGAGCGGATCACGGCGACTTCCGGGCGGAGCGGCGCAAGCGTCGCGTCCACGTGAATGTCCTGCGAGAGCTCGAATCCCGGCACGACGAGGACATCGACGTCACGTACGGCGGAGACGGCCAAGCGGGCGCCACCCGACGCGACGACGTGCCGGCGAGGCGACACGACCGACACCTCGTAGCCGGCCTGGTCCGGGCCGGCGACGTGTGTGGCCATGGTCAGCAGATCGGGTACGCCGTACACCTCGGACGCGAAGCAGCCCGGATAGGCCAGCACACCAACCCGCAGGACACTCATCCCTCGGCTCCTCACGTCTTTGGCGAGATTACCGCCAACTATGGCGATCTCGCCTCTCGCGGTCGGCCGATGGATCGCTTCAGGCTGTGCGCATGAGCATCTCGGACTTCTCCCGCCGACTCGTCGACGTGGACGGGGTGGTGAAGACCGTGTACGTCGCGGGCGCCGGGCCGGCCGTGATCCTGATGCCGGAGATGCCCGGCATCAGCCCCGACGTACTGCGGCTGGCGCGGTGGGTGCGAGACGCGGGCTTCACTGTCCAGGTCCCTTCGCTCTTCGGGAGTGACGGCGCCTACCCCACGGCCGAGGGAGGCAAGGAAGTTGTCCGGCGCGCGTGCGTCAGTGCAGAGTTCCGTGCGTTCGCCGGGGGCGGCACGAGTCCGGTCACTGCGTGGTTGCGTGGGCTCGCCCGCCAAGCCCACGCGGAATGCGGTGGTCCTGGTGTCGGCGCGATCGGGCTGTGCTTCACGGGCAACTTCGCGCTCACCATGGCGCTCGAGCCGGCCGTCATCGCACCGGTGGTCAACCACCCGTCGCTGCCGCTGGACGACCCGGCCGGACTCGAGCTCAGCGCGGAGGACGCGATCGCGGTCCGGGACCGCATCACCCGCGACGGGCTGACGGTTCTCGCCTACCGATTCGACAGCGACCGCTGGTGCACCGGTCAGCGCTTCGCCGCCTACCAAGCTCTTCTCGGCGACGCCTTCGACGGCCGCGTCCTCCCCGGCAGTGCGGCGAATACCAACGCGCCCCCGTTCTTCCGCGACGTCGTCGAGACACCCCACAGCGTGGTGACCGCCCACCTCGTCGACGAGGCCGGCCACCCCACCCTGAAAGCACGAGACGAGATCCTCACCTACCTGACCGACCGCCTGAGACCCGCCAGGTAACCACCGACCTGTCACAGGACCCGGACTCCGATCGTCTGATTGTCGACAAGCGTCCGAGCGGCAGGAGCATCATGGAACCGTTGACCCCTGTGACCACCGTCGAGCAGCTCGAGGCGTTCGGCGTACCCAAGCCCTTGGTCCGGGACAAAGTGCTCGGCGCCCTCGAGGACACGCACCGCGAATGGATCGCCGCCGCCAGTCTGGTGTTCGTGGCCACGTCCTCGGCCGACGGGCGTTGCGACGTCTCGCCCAAGGGCGACCCAGCCGGGTTCGTGCGCGTGCTCGGCCCGACCCGGCTGGCCATCCCGGAACGCCCTGGCAACCGGCGGATGGACGGCTTCCACAACATCCTCGAGAACCCGCACGTCGGGTTGATCCTGATCGTTCCGGGCCGGAGCGACACGCTGCGCATCAACGGTCGCGCCAGGCTGATCACCGACCTGCCGAACCTCGACGACTTGGTGGTCAAGGGACACAGACCGTCGCTGGCCCTGCTCGTCGACGTCGAAGAGGTCTTCTTCCACTGCACAAAGGCCTTCCGCCGCTCACACACGTGGATGCCCGAAACCTGGCAACCGACCGCGGCCCCTGCCCCCGCCGACATCGCCTTGGCCCTCTGGCGCAGGGGCCAGCCGGAAGACCAGGTCCGCCGCCGCTACGCCGAACTCGACCGCGAGGACCTCTACTCCGAACAGGACTAGGCGACCGACCTGGCTGAGGACTTGGCGGTCTCTGGTACGAGGGCGGCGAACTGGAGTTCAAGGGCCTTGGCTGCGCTGGAGCGCCAATTCTCGGCCATGGACTCCGACATCGGATCCGGGAAGATGTCGTCCTCGCCCTTCTCCACACCGTCGAGGATGGCGCGCGCGACGTACTCCGGAGAGGCCTTGGGTACGTCGAGGTCGCGGGACATCTCGGTGTCGACGGGACCGGTCAGGACGGCGTGGACGCTGACACCCTGGCCGGCCAGGAGGCCGCGCAGCGACTGCGACAGGGAGAACGCGGCCGCCTTCGAGAGCGAGTACGACGGAATCAGCGGCAGCGGCGCGAACGCCATCACCGACAACACGTTGACGATCGCTCCCCCGGAACCGACCAGCAACGGCAGGAAGGCCTGGGTCACGCCGTACGTGCCGTAGAGATTGACGGCGAGGCTCTGTTCGATCGCGGCCCGGTCGCCCAGGTCGTCGTACAGCGCGATGCCGGCGTTGTTGATCAGGACATCGAGCGATTCGACGCTCTCGACCGCCGCCTGGATCTGCGCCGCGTCGGTCACGTCCAGAGTGAGCGGCGTGACGCGCTCATCCGAGTGGACCAGCGGCCGGCGCGTACCGGCGTACACCCGTCTCGCCCCTCTCCTCAGGGCGTCCTCGACCAGTGCCTGACCGATGCCGCGATTGGCACCGGTGACCAGCACTGTCTTGTCTGCGATTGTCATTGCACCGTCTCCTAGCTGGGGAATTCGAGCTGTCGAGGAGGTAGACAGCACGGCGCCGGGAAACTGGTCGCGCGCCGACCGCCCAGTTCGCGGCTCGGCCGGTGTCGATACTGGTGAGCGGGACAAAGACTGCGGAGACGTGACGCGAGGGTGGAGTGGTGACAACCGAGCTGATGATCAAGGCGCGGGCCGGCGACGGCGGTGCGTTCCGGGAACTCACCGAGCCCTACCGCCGAGAGCTACTGGTGCACTGCTACCGGATGCTCGGCTCCTTCCAGGACGCCGAGGATGCCCTTCAAGACGCACTGCTGGCGGCCTGGCAGGGCCTCGGTGGATTCGAGGGACGCGCATCGATCCGTACCTGGCTCTACCGGATCGCGACCAATCGGTGCCTCAACGCGCTCCGCTCGGCCAAGCGACGCCAGGCCAAGGAGTGGGACGTGCCCGAGATCGAACCGCCCGAGCCGACCGGGTTCAGCGAAGTCGTGTGGCTCGAGCCCTATCCCGACGCATTGCTCGAGGGTGCGATCGACGGGCCACTCGGCCCGGAGGCGCGCTACGAACAGACCGAAGCGCTGTCGCTGGCGTTCGTGACCGCATTGCAGGTCCTGCCCGCTCGCCAGCGCGCCGTACTCATCCTGCGCGAGGTGCTCGGTTACCACGCCGACGAGGTGGCCGAGATGCTCGACTCGACCGTTGTCTCGGTCAACAGCGCGCTCAAACGCGCCCGCGCCGGCCTGCAGCGCCGCCTACCGACGGGCGAGCACTCGGCCCCGGCGCCGAACTCACCTACCGAGCAAGCGCTCGTGGCGAAGTTCGTCCGCGCGTACGGCGCCGGCGACGTCGACACGCTCGTTGCGTTGCTCACCGACGATGTCCGCGTGTCCATGCCGCCGATCCCCCTCGAGTACCGCGGCCGCGATGCCGTGTCCCGTTTCTACGCCAGCATCATCAGCCACCGCAGGTACGACCTCGTGCCGACGCGAGCGAACGGGCAGGTGGCGTTCGGGACCTACCTCTACGCCCCCACCGACGGCATCCGCCACGGAACCGGTCTGCTCGTCCTCACCCTCACTGGCGACCGGATCTCCGCCTTGACCCGCTTCGACAACAGTGTCCTTCCGTCGTTCGGCCTGCCGCGATCACTGCCTGGCAGCTGACGCGCGATGCGGCAGCTCGAGAGCTAGTGCCGCGTCAAGCAGCGTTGGGGGGTAATCGGGGTCGGCGGTTCTCAACCTCATTGGCTCGCGTCGATGGGGTCCGGTGGCGCCCAGCTCACCCTGCGCTCCCGGGCTCTTCTGCTCGACGCATGGGTGATCGCCAGCCGGGTGGTCGGGATAGGGGGCGATGTCACTGGGGTGCGCAAGGAGGCAAGGTGGAGGGTGTGCCGAGGCCGGGCCGGGCGGTTCCGGCGGGCTGTTCCCCCGCGGATCGGTCCACCTCTGGTGGGCCGGGACAGGTCCCCGGCCGGCGCTGTGTGTCGGCGCGGACATGGTCCCGAGCGACCCATTTCATGGGTTGACGTCCGAGATGGTGGGTTGGCGCCCCGGATTTCAGTACGGCAACCCACGGCGGAGTCCAGTGTTCGAAGCAACGGTTCATGCTGCTGCCGGGTTGGCGAGCAGTTCGGCCAGCGCTTGGGCTGGGGTTTTCAGGTTGAGTGTAGGGCGGGGGCGTTGGTTGAGGGTGGCGGCGATCCGGTCGAGGTCGGCGGCGGTGTGGATGGACAGCTCGCTGCCCTTGGTGAGCCAGAACCGCAGGAGCCGGTTGGTGTTTTCGTTGGTGCCGCGTTGCCAAGGGGAGTGGGGGTCGCAGAAGTAGACCGGCATGTCGAGGTCGAGCTGGATGCGCCGGTAGGCGGCTAGTTCGGTGCCGCGGTCCCAGGTCAGCGAGCGGCGCAGGTGGTCGGGCAGGGTCCGCATCTGGGCGATCATGGCCTCGGCGACGCTGTCGGCGTCGTGCTGTCCGGGCAGGTGCAACAAGATGGTGAACCGGGTGCTGCGCTCGACCAGGGTGCCGACCGCGGAGGTGTTGGCGGCGCCGATGATCAGATCGCCTTCCCAGTGCCCGGGCACGGCACGGTCGGCGGCCTCGGCGGGGCGCTGGCTGATCCGGAACGCCTCCCGGTACGGGCCTGTGGACTGGCGCCGGCCGCCGCGGGGCTTGCGCGCCGAGCGGCGCAGGCTCAGCTGCCGGTGCAGGTCCTGGCGCAACTGGCCACGGGTCTGCACATACAACGCCTGGTAGATGGTTTCGTGCGACACACGAGCCATCTTCTCCTCGGCGCTGGCGCCGGGGTGATCGCGGCGCAGAACCGTCGCGATCAGGCCCGGGGACCAGCCGGCGTCCATCCAGTCGGTGATCCGGGCGCACAGCCCCGGATCGGCGGCCAGCTTGAACTCCTTGGGCCGTCGCCGCCGCTCATGCGCGCCACGGTGAGCCACCGGCGCCCAGTACAACCCGTCCGGGCCACGATTGCGGGCCACCTCCCGCCAGATCACCGACCTGTCCCGCCCGATCGCCTCCCCGATCCCGGCATACGACAACCCCTGCCGCAGCAACACCGCGATCACCGCCCGGTCCTCACTGCTCAACGCCCGCCGGCGCCGCGGCCGCTCACCGGCCGCCGCACCCGGGAACGAGGCCGGCGCACTGCCTACCAATCCACCAGCCCTACCCCGCCGCATCGATGGCTCCACAAGCCCCGATGCTCGCCACCACAACCTCCCCGCCTCCCACGACACGCCGGCCCCCACCGCAGCCGCCTGCAACGACTCCCCACCACACACCAGCGCGAAGAACCGCTCACGCACCTCATACGGATACGCCTTCGGCATCAAACAACACCTTCCAGTAGTCGTTGCTTCGACCACTGGAGTCCGCCCACCATCTCGGACGTCAACCCACCAAATGCGCACCCGGTCCGCCTACCACCTGGGCGAGGTGCCGAACCGCCGGACAACCAACGCGACGGCGTGCCCGGCAACCTCGTCGCGTGCCCGGCAAACCTGTGCGGCCGGTGGTCTCACCGATGACCTACCGCCCGTCACATCACCCACACATCAAGCCGAAGAGCCGGTTGACCCCTCACAGGGAGGCGGCGGGTCGGCAGTACGTTCGGGGGTTCTCCCGATCAGGTGAGTTTGTTGCGCTAGGCAACGTCTACGACGAGGGCGGTGGCGGTCGCGGTGGCGATGATCTGGTCGTCGGCGTCGTACAGGGTGCCTTCCAGGATGGCGTTGTCTCCGTTGCGGGTGACGACGCGACCACGTCCGGTCAACCGGCCGGTGGCGGTCGGGCGGACGAAGGTGGTGTTGAGGTCGAGGGTCTTGATGAAGCGGCCGGGCGGGAGGGTGGCGAGCAGGGCCGGGCCGACGGTGTCGTAGAGCATCGCGGCGAGGAACCCGCCGAGGACCTCGCCGAACGGATTGGTGAAGCCTTCGGCGCCGTCGTACGCCGCCTGAACGCCCGCTCCGTCGACGCCCTGGCCAACGCATTACCGGCCAACGCGGTCACAGCAGGCGACCGGGACCTCCTCGAGTCCATCTGGTCGAACACTGCCACCACCCTCGCCCGGATCCTCCTCCACAACGAATCCGAGCCGACCCTTCGCGCCACCATCACCACCTTCTGGCATTACCAAACCGCCGGCCTGACCGCCCTCCTCCGCCACCTCGCCCACCGCGGACGACCAAACGACCTTCGCGCCGCATCAGGTCTGTTCGACCTGGGTACCGGGAGCGTCACAGTGATCCGAGGAGGTCTGTGGTGCCGAAGGACCGGCAAGTTGTCGTGGTGACCGGAGCGAGCGCTGGGATCGGGCGGGCGAGCGCGATCGCGTTCGGCCGGCGGGGTGCCAAGGTCGCACTGCTGGCGCGGGGCGAGGCAGGGCTGGACGGCGCGGCACGGGAGGTAGAGGCCGCTGGCGGTACGGCGCTGACGATCCCGGTCGATGTCGCCGACTACGAGCAGGTCGAGAAGGCCGCTGCACAGGTGGAAGCGGAACTGGGGCCGATCGACGTCTGGGCGAACGTCGCGTTCACCTCGGTGTTCGCACCGTTCCTGCAGATCGATCCGGACGAGTTCAAGCGCGCCACCGAGGTCACGTATCTCGGCTACGTCTACGGCACCCGTGCCGCCCTGGACCGGATGGCCCCGCGCGACCGCGGCACGATCGTGCAGGTCGGGTCGGCCCTGGCCTACCGCGGCATCCCGCTGCAGTCGGCGTACTGCGGAGCCAAACATGCCGTCCAGGGTTTCCACGACTCGTTGCGCAGCGAACTGCTGCACGACAAGTCCAACGTGCACGTCACCATGGTCCAGATGCCCGCGGTCAACACACCGCAGTTCTCCTGGGTGCTGTCCAGACTGCCCAGACACCCCCAGCCGGTGCCCCCGATCTACCAGCCCGAGGTGGCCGCCGACGCGGTTGTGTACGCCGCGGATCACCCGCGCCGCCGCGAGTACTGGATCGGCGGACCGACCATGGGCACCGTGATCGCCAACAAGTTCGCGGCCGGCCTCCTGGACCACTACCTGGCGCGGACCGGGTACAAGTCGCAGCAGACGAACCTGCCCGAAGACCCCCGCGCCGCGAATCTCTGGCATCCGGCCGACGGCTACGACGGCCACGACTTCGGCACGCACGGCGCCTTCGACGACCGATCGACGAGCCGCAGCTACGAGTTCTGGATGTCCCGGCATCGCACCCTCGTCGGTGT
Source organism: Kribbella sp. NBC_01484 (assembly GCF_036227145.1). Taxonomy (NCBI): domain Bacteria; kingdom Bacillati; phylum Actinomycetota; class Actinomycetes; order Propionibacteriales; family Kribbellaceae; genus Kribbella; species Kribbella sp. NBC_01484. The sequence continues at coordinate 4,776,666 of NZ_CP109437.1, read as the reverse complement.
CATCGCCGCCGGTGCGGCGGCGGCAACCGGCATCATCGCCGCCCGGACGGCCCGCAGCCGGTAACGAGGTACCGATGATCCGCTACCAGCGAGAGGAAGAGGACTCCGGCGAGCAACTGGATCGCCATTGGAACGAACTGCTGCAGGAACTGCGCCTGGCCCAGACCGGGACGCAGATCCTGTTCGCCTTCCTGCTGAGCATCGCATTCCAGAACCAGTTCCACGCCGCTGACGGGTTCACCCACGGCGTGTACGCCGCGACGCTGGTCGCCTCGGCGCTGGCAGTCGCACTCTTCCTCGCGCCGGTGTCGTTCCACCGCATGGTCTACCGCCAGGGGCTCCGCGATCGGCTGGTCACCATCACCGATCGGCTCGCCCGCGCGGGCCTGGTCTTCCTGGTCGCCGCGATCTGCGGTGGAGTGTTGATCGCGCTGGACGTCGTGATGTCCAGAACGGCCGCGATCGTCATCGTTGCGGCCGTCCTGGCGTGGTTCGTCACCTTCTGGCTGGCGATTCCGGCGTACGTCCGCGCCACCCACGAACCCGAGCCGCACGACTGAGCTCAGGGCTTAGGCTTCTTCGGCTTGTTCTGGCCGGGTTTGTCGGGTTTCCCGTGCGGGGGGCTGGCGCTGTGGGTCGTGGGCGCGTGTCGTGGCGAGGCGGCTGAGGGCCGAGACGTCGTCGTGTGGACGGCCACGGGCGATCGCGGCGTACTGCGAATCGCCGGCGACGGCGTGAACTGCTCGCCCGGCGACAGGTCGTTCGTCGCCGGCACGTCCACATCCCTTGTCGACAAGGCGATCCCGAGGACAGCCGACGCCAGCAGAGTGATCGCCGCAGCTGTCCCGGCAAGCACCGGCCTGGCCGGCGTCCGGCGTACCGGAAGAACGCTGGTCGTGTCCGATTCGCCGGCGAGGACGACCGGCGGCTTGATGCCCTGGGCAACTTGCGCCGCAGTCGGACGACGCGCCGGGTCCTTCGCGAGCATCCACAGCACCAGGGCCTCGAGATCCCCAGCCACGTCCGGCCGGAGTTCGCTCGGCGGGATCGGCGCGCGTTCGACGTGCTGGAACATGATCGACGCCGGCTCGTCGGCCAGGAACGGCGGATGCCCGGTGAGCACCTGGTACAGCACACAACCGAGCGCATAGACGTCGGACGGCGGCTCAGCAGGCTTGCCCAGCGCGCGTTCCGGCGCGAGGAAGTGGCTCGTCCCGACGATCTGCCCGGCCGAGGTCATTGTCGTACTCGCGTCGTCGAGCAAACGCACGATGCCGAAGTCGGCCACCTTCACCGACCCGTCGCCGGCCAGCAGCAGATTGCCGGGCTTGATGTCACGATGCACGATGCCCTGCCGGTGAGCGGCGGCCAGTCCGGACGCGGCCTGCCGAATGACGCGCTCTGCCCGGTCCGGCGGGAACGGGCCCTCGCATCTGAGCTCCTCACCGACCGTGCGATGGCCGACCAGTTCCATGGCGAGGTAGCAACAGCCGTCCTCGTCGCCGAAGTCGTACGCCGCGACGACGTGCGGGTCGCGGATCCGCGCCGCGGCGCGCGCCTCCCGCAGGAAGCGCCCGGGGGCGGCGAGCGTCCCCGGGACGGGCAGCATCAGCTTCACTGCCACGTCCCGTCCGAGGACCTCGTCGGTTGCGCGGTAGACGTCACCCATCCCGCCGCGGCCAAGGGCCGCGGCGATCCGGTATCGCCCCGCTATCAGGTCTCCCGCTCGCCTCACCCACCGGTCGGTACCCGTGACCGAACCGGCGCATGTATCACCCGACCGAGGGGCCGAGGCCCAGGGATTGCGGTGTGCTCGGGTCGGGGGATGGTTGGTGGAGGCCTTCGTCGAGGGCGCCGTACTCGGTCATCAGGGCCGCGCTGCCGCCCCACGGGGTTTGCTCCTCAGCCACCAGGGTGTTCGTGGTGAGCAGCAGGCCCGCGACCGAAGCGCCGTTCTGGAGGGCCGATCGGGCTACTCGCAGCGGGTCGATGATGCCCATCTCGAGCATGTTGCCGTAGCGGCCTTCGAGCGCGTCGAAGCCGTCGTCGACACCCATCTGGGTGGTTCGCTCGAGCACCTCCGCGCCCGAGTAGCCGGCGTTCGTCGCGATCAGGTACGCCGGCTCCCGCAGGGCGCGCCGGACGATCTCGACACCGGTCGCGTAGTCGCCCTTCACATCCAAGGCGTCGAGCGCGGGCGCGGCATGGAGCAAAGCCATCCCGCCGCCGGCGACGATGCCCTCGGCCATCGCGGCCCGGGTGGCCGACAACGCGTCCTCGACCCGGTGCTGGAGTTCCTTGAGCTCGGCCGGCGTCGGCGCACCGACCCGGATGACCGCGACCTTGCCGGACAGGGAACCGATCCGTTCGGTCAGCACGTCCTCGTCGACGCCGAAGGTCGCACGCTCCAACTCGGCACGCAACTGCGCGATCCGGAACGCGACCTCCTGCTCGCGCCCGGACGACGCCACGATCGCCGTACGATCCGCATTCACCCGGACCTGGTCCGCGCGGCCCAGTTGGGCGACGGTCATCGTCTCCAGGCTGAAACCGGAGTGCCGGCTGTAGACCGCGCCGCCGGTGATCGCGGCGATGTCCTCCAGTTTGTGCAGCCGCCGGTCGCCGAAGCCCGGTGCCCTGATCGCGACGCACTGGAACAGCCCGTTCACATGGTTGTGCACCAGCATGCTGAGCGCGGTCCCCTCGAGGTTCTCCGCGATGATCACCAGCGGCCGCGGCTCACGCATGATCTTGTCCAGCAGCGGCATGATCTCCTGAACCTTGGTGATCTTCTCGCTGCACAACAGGATGTAGGGGTCGTCGAGGTTGGCCTGCAGGCTGCCCGGGTCAGTCACCATGTACGGCGAGAGGTACCCGTTGTCGAACTCGAATCCCTCGACGAAGTCGACGCCCATGCCGTGCGTGGCCGACTCCTCGACGGTGACGATGCCGCCGTCCCCGATCGTGAACAGGGCCTTCGCGATCGCCGCGCCGACGAGGTCGTCGTCGTTCGCCGAGATCGCCGCCACCCGGGCGAAGTCCAGCTCGGTCTCGACCGGGTGGGCGACCTCGCGCAGCCGCTCGACCAGCTTGCCGACGGCCAGATCGATGCCCCGTTTCACCAGGACGGGGTTGCCACCGGTGCCGATCGCGGCCATACCCTCGCGGATGATCGCCTGGGCGATCACGGTCGCGGTGGTGGTGCCGTCGCCGACGATGTCGTTGGTCTTGATCGCCGCTTCCTTGACCAGCTGGGCACCCATGTTCTCGAACTGGTTCTTCAGGAAGATCTCCCGCGCGATCGTGACGCCGTCGTTGGTGACCACCGGCGACCCGGTGATCTTCTCCAGGATCACGTTGCGGCCCTTGGGGCCAAGTGTCGACTTCACCGCGTCCGCCAACTGGTCCACCCCGGCCAGCAGCAGGTCGCGGGCGTTCTCACCGAATCGCAGTTCCTTGGCCATCAGAGCCCTCCCAGGTCGTGAACTTACGGAACGAGGATCGCGCGGCCGCGGACCCGGCCGGCGTCGAGATCAGCGACCGCCTCGGCGGCCGCGGCGAGCGGATAGGTCCGGGTGTGCAGCGTGACCTTGCCGGCCTGCGCGAGGGCCATCAGCTCGGTGAGTTCGTTGAACGTGCCGACGATGTTGCCGACGATGTTCCGCTCGGTCGAGATGATGTCGAGGGTCGGGATCTGCACCTGGCCGCCGTAGCCGATGACGAAGTACGAACCGCCGGCCGCCGTCATCGCGAAGCCGTCCTGCTCGGCGCCCTGCTCGGCGACGAAGTCCAGTACGACGTTCGCCCCGGCGCCGCCGGTGAGGTCGAGCACGGTCTGGACCTGATTGCCATCGGCAACCACCGTCTGGTCCGCGCCGAGCTGCTCGGCCAGCTTGAGCGCCTCGGGGTTGCGGTCGACGACGATGATCCGGGTCGCGGTCAGCGCCGCCAGGCACTGCACGCCGATGTGCCCGAGACCACCCGCGCCGATCACGACACACGTCGTACCGGGTGGCAGCAGCGGGATCGCCTTGCGGACCGCGTGGTACGCCGTGATGCCGGCGTCGGCGAGTGCCGCCACGTCTTCTGGCCTGGTGCTCGGGTCGAGCTTCACGCAGGCGCGTGCCGAGGTGAGGAGGTACTCCGCCATCCCGCCGTCGCTGTCGAGGCCCGGGAACGTGCTGTTGGAGCAATGCATGTCGTTGCCGGCGCGGCAGGCCTGGCAGAGGCCGCACGTCGGTGTCGGGTGCAGGATGACCGTGTCACCGACCTGCACATTGGTGACGGCGGAGCCGATCTCGTGTACCCAGCCGGCGTTCTCGTGGCCGATCGTGTACGGCAGGGTCGGGTGCATCGCCGCGTCCCACTGCCCCTCGATGATGTGCAGGTCGGTGCGGCACACGCCGGCGCCGCCGATCTTGACGATCACATCCAGCGGTCCCTTGACGACCGGTTCCGGTACGTCCTCGACCACTGGCTGCTGGTGGTATCCGTGCAGTCGAACGGCCTTCATCCCTCTGCCTCCTCGCCTGCACCGGTCTCGGCGTACCGGTGCCGCAGCATTCCCCTACAGATGCCGGTGTTGGCCTCGATCCCGGTCCGGGTGAGGCGTGCCATGCCCAGATAGTTCGGCGCCCCGGCGCCGGTGATCGCGGTACCGGTGCCGGGGTCGATCAGGAGCGGTGCGGCCGGGTCCGTCCGCAGTCCGAGCTCGGCCCGCCGCCGCAGCAGCCGGTCGAGCTCGGTCGATGCCGGTACGTCGCCCAGCGTCAGGCCGGTCAGGTCCCCCCGATCGGTGCCGGCGGCCATCAGTTGCCGGCACACCTGGTCGGTTCCGGCCAGCATCGCCTTGGTCACGAAGGTCCGGCGCAGCTCGTCCAGTTCGTCGACCGCCTCACCCGCGAACGACGCGACGAAGCCCGCCCGGGCCGCGACCCCGGCGTTGATCTGATCGGCCGCGAAGTGATCCTCGAGCGCCACATCGGCAGTGCGGACTTCGGGGAGCGCGGACACCACGTCGTACGCGTCGGCGACCATCAGGAAGGCGAAGTTCGGCGCACAGAAGTACGTCGGCAGGCGCAGCCGCACGACGGCATCGCCGGCCGCCGAGACGACGCAGGTGGACACGAACCCCAGCGTCGTGATCGGCTCGTCCAGCTCCGGATCCCGAACCGCGTCCAGGGCGGTGAGCGCCGCCCTGGACCGTTCCGTCACCAGTGCCGTCATTACTGCGTGACCAGCTTCGCGTCGTCAGGCGCGGCCGGCGTCGCCTCCTTGAGTTGATACTCGTCGGGCACCTTGAGGTCGTACAGCTTGGCCGCGTTCAGCCCGAGGATCTTCTTCTTGCCCTCGACCCCGAGCCGCGGGTAGTCGGTGAACTCGTCGCCTTCGGGGAACTCCCAGTCGACGAAGCCCTCGATCTGCCACTTCGGCTCCCAGATGCCGTAGTCGCTGCCGAAGGTCATCTTGTCCTCGCCGACCCAGAACAGCAGCTCCCCCATCACCTTCGCGAAGAACCGCGGCCGGGCGTGCATCAGGCCGCCGATGACGACGGACAGACCGGCGTACACGTTGGGCTCCTGGGTCGCCATGAAGCAGAAGTCCTCGATCCGCGGCAGCCCGACGTGCTCGACGATGAAGTTCAGGTCGGGGAAGTCGGTCGCGGCGTGGTCGATGTCGGAGACGTCGAACGCGTCCTTGTCCAGCGGCCAGATCGTGGGGCCCTTGTGGACGTGGATGTTCTTGATCCCGAGCTCCTGGGCCTTCGCCAGGTAGCGGTACGCCCCGGGGTCGCTGAGCTTGTAGCCACGCGATCCGTTGTTCCACTCGGCGGTGTAGAGCTTGACGCCGCGCGAGCCGTACCGGTCGACGTTGCGCTTCAGCTCCTCCAGCCCGTTGTCGCCGTCCCGCGGGTCGAACCGGGTGTTGTGGACGAACATGCCCGGGTGCTTCTCACCCAGCGCGGCGTTCTTCTCGGTGGTGTTGAACCCGTCCTTGTACCACTCCTTCAGGTACGTCGGCTGGAACACCGCGACGTCCACATAGCCGTCCTCGAAGACGTCCTTCATCAGGTCGTCCTCGGAGTACTTCATGAACTTCTCGATGGTCCAGTGGGTCTCCTTCGGCGCGAGACTCTGGTAGGCGTGGAAGCACTCGATCCAGCCCTTCGCGTACTGTTCCGCGCCCGGCACCCAGTTGTCCGGACCCGCGTCCCAGAAGTGCATGTGGCTGTCGACCACGTAGTACTTCTCGCCGTTCTTCTCGTACACGTCCGGACCCCCTTACTTGGTTGCGGTCAGGTCGAAGCCGAGGTACTCGGCCGCGTCCTCGGGATTGGCGACCAGGATCGTCCGGTCGTCGGTGTGGATCATCCGGCCGTAGTGCGTCGACATGTTCTCCTCGAACTCGGCCTGGTCGAAGTAGCCGGGCTCCTCACCGAGAGCCTCGGAGATCTGGTCGTACACGACGTCCATCCGGCCGACTGCGTCGACGCGGATCATCGACGGCAGCGGCGTCACGGTCACGTTGTCCTTGTGACTCATCACCTCGGCCACGACCGCGCCGACCTGATTGTTCATCAGGGTGAATCCGGCCTTGTTGGACGCGGTGCTGTTCGACTTGAAGGGGCTCTCGTGGACTGCCTTGAGCGTGGTCACTGTGCCAACTCCTTCGGTTCTTCGAGGCCCAACGAGGACAGGATGCCGCTGAACCGGCTCTTGACCCGGTCGAGGCCGTCCTCGAACCGTGGCGGTTTCGCATCCGGCTGCGACCACAGCGGCTGCAGGATGCGGGCCGCCTCCAACGAACGCGTGGTCCAGTCCGAGGCCCAGTCCTGCATGATCGCCCTGTTGTGGTCGGCGAACTCACGGTCGTTGGTGAGCAGCTCGAACATCGCCGTCGTGTAGCGCAGGTCGCGCTCGGCGAAGTCGTACTCGGCGGCGCCGATCACGGTCGGGGTGACGAAGTCGCCGTTGCGCGGAGCGGCCTGCTGGACCAGCTGGCTGCGGAACAGTTCGCCGACGAGCGGCTCGAACACGACGTTCGCGGCGAAGATCGCCTCACACCAGTCGTCGATCGCGGTCAGCCGCTCGGCGAGGTCGCGCACGCCCTGCCAGGCCGGGTCGGACTTCCACGTCTCCAGGTGGGCGGTGCCGTCGAAGCCCTCGATCTCTTCGGACAGGGTCAGGTTGTACAGCGCGAGGTCCTGCGCGGCGCGGATCCGGTGCATGCTGTTCACCGAGATCGCGTTGTTGTGCATGTTCGTCGGCGCGCGCCGGTTCGCGTTGGCGTACAGGTAGAGGCCGAGACCGTGGTCCACGTGCATCCAGGCGCCGATGTGGTGCTCGACGAAGCGCACCCAGTTGGTGTTCCACTGCTCGAAGGCCTTCGACTGCTTGGCGGCCTCGACGTTCTGGGTGACCTGGCGGACGACGTTGGAGTTGTAGCGGTAGAGCGTGAGCTCCCACTCCTCGTTCGGGTCCCGGAACTCGTGCCAGCCGGTCGCCGGCCACTCCTTGACGACCATGCCGCCGGTGCCTATTCCGCGCTGCGGCTCGGGCTTGTCCGAGCCCCACGCCTTCAGCACGGTCCAGTCCAGCGGATATCCGCCGCGCCCGTCGGCGAACCCGTACAGCCAGCCCTGGGTGAGGTAGTGCCGCGGATCCGGTTGGACCTCGACGGTCACGTCCTCGTAGTGGCTCTGCTTGCGCTTCTGCGGCGTGTAGTAGTTGTACCGCCGTGAATCCGAGTCCGGGAACACGCGAGCGCCAGCTTCGGCGTCGGTGAAGACCGGCTTCGGCACGCTCCGCTCTGCGGCGGAGTCTTGTGTGGTGGTCATCGGCTCTCTGCCTCCAGCACCTTCGAGTCACCGGCGTCGCCGGTCGTGGTGAACTTGTCGTAGTAGATGCGCTTCGTGACGACGCCCAGGCCCTCGAGCATCGGGATTGCGGCCTCGACCATCGGGGGCGGCCCACACACGTAGGCGTCGGCGCCGGTCAGGTCCGGCTCGTGCCGGCGGACGACATCGGTGATCAGACCGACCTCCCCGTCCCACTCGTCCTCGGACAGCGCCGGCACGTAGCGGAACCGCGGCAGCGTCTCCTCGAGCCGCCGGAACTCCTCGTCGAAGCACAGGTCCCGGCGGGTGCGGGCACCGTAGTAGTACGTCGTGGGCCGGTCGATCCCCCGCTCGGCCATCGACCGCAGCAGCGCCAGGATCGGCGCCATCCCGGCCCCGCCGCCCAGAAAGATCAGCCGGGCGTCGGGGTTGTCCCGCAGCGTGAAGACCCCGAACGGCCCGGACAGCTCCAGCCGGTGACCGACCTGCAGTTTCCGGTCGAGGAACTCCGAGAAGATGCCGCCCGGGTAGACCTTGATGACGAACTCCAGCTGACCGCTCTCCCGGCTGGACGTGTTCGCCATCGAGAACGAGCGAGTGGCCTCCCAGCCCGGCACCTGGATGTCGACGTACTGACCGGGGAAGAACTTCAGCTCGCCGGGATCCACCAGCTTCAGGACGAGATGGCGCAGGTCGTGGGTGACCGGCGTGATCGCGACCACCTCGGCGCTGCGTTCCTGGATCGGCAGCCCGGAGCGGATCATGTCCTCGTCGTAGTTGAGCAACTCGATCGTGAGGTCCTCGTACGGATGCGCGCGGCACAACAAGGTGTAGCCCTCGTCCAGCTCGTACTCCGGCAGTGCGAACGTCGAGTACCGCTCGAGCTCGATGTCATCCCCGTCCAGGACGAAGGATTTGCAGGACGAGCACTGTCCCTCCTTGCAGCCGTGCATCAGCATCACGCCCTGCTCCGCCGCGGCGCGCAGGATCGTCTGCTCCTCGTCGACCTCGATCTCGATGCCGACAGGTTCGAACCTCACGACATGTTTCTCGCCCATGGCTCCTGCTGCTGGTCCGGGGGATGAATCGGGGCGGGCGGGTACCAGGCGCACCCACCCGCCCCTTGGAGGGGTTCAGGCGTCGGCCGGTGCCCGTCCGGCAGGGCCTCCGCGTACGTAGCGAGCGGCGAACGCGGTCCGCTCGTCGTCACTCATCTCGTTCAGCAGCACGTTCGGGCTCGCCAGCGGCGGGCACCTGCGCAGGTGGTCCAGCGTCCACATCTTGCTCGGGTCGAGGTTGAGGTGTGGCTGCGCGACCATCGTCTTGCCGTCGTCACGGACGAATCCCATGTCCGAGACCACGTCGGCCCAGTTCCAGCCGTGGTACAGGGTCTCCCACTCGCGGTGACCGATCAGCTGGCCCATGTTCGGCGTCTGCCGGCCCTGGTACGTCGGCCGGAACGCCGTCTCGTCGGTCCACTTGCACATCTCGTGGCAGTAGGTCCGCCACTGGCCGTCGACCTTGGCCATCACCATGTCCTCGCGGACCAGGCACGGGACCATGCAGGTCCAGCACCGGTGCGGGTACTCGTAGTCGACGTCCTCGAACACGATCGGCTTGTGTCCGTTCGGCATCGACAGCCGGTTGTAGTTCTCCCACCACGCGCCGTACTTGTCGTACCAGCCCGGGTACTTGTACTCGAACCACTCGAAGTCCTTGTCCGTCATCGGGTCGATCCGCCAGTAGTTGGCGAGCCAGCCGGTGGCGAAGAACTGGGCGACCTCGTGCACGTAGCCCTTGTTCCAGATCTGGTTCCAGGACTCCTCGATCAGGTCGTGCGGGATCTCGAGGCCGTACTTCTCCAACGGGACGAGGTAGCTGCGGTAGTAGTCGTCGTAGATCCACCGCCGCCACATCTCGGCGTAGCTCTCGCGGTCCTTGCGGCGGTCCTTCGTGCCGTACTCGATGAAGGTCCCGATCGCGGCGTCGACGACGCGGTGGTTGTTCCACCACGCGTACCGCAGGTCACGGGCGAGCAGCTGGTGGTTGCCCTCGTCGGCGAGTGCCATCAACAGCGTCGCGTACCCGTTGCTGATGTGCCGCGACTCGTCGGACTGCACCGAGTGGAACACCGTCGGCAACAGGTAGTCACCGTTCGCGGCCGCCTCGGCCGGCATGGCGACGAACAGCGTGTTCGTGAACGCCGTCTCGGCAACGATGGTCAGGTAGATGCTCGCCGCGGTGATCGCGTCACCGGTGATGAAGCCTTCGGCGAACTGGCGCCCGATCGTGCCGCAGTAGTCGCTCTGGAAGTCTCGCAGGCTCGAGTTGAACCCCGCCGGGTCGATGTAGTTGTTCATGTACAAGCGTTTGAGGTTCTGCTGGATCGTCGAGTGCCTGACCTCGTCGATCATCTGGATCGCCTGGCCGTTGTGCAGCTCAGGGTTCGGCACCGTCCGGAAGAGCAGCGGCATCGCCCGGGCGGCGGAGATCTCCGGCAGCGGAATGATGCTGAGGAAGAGTTTCTGCCACTCCAGCCAGCGCTCCTGCACCTGGCGGAACATGTTGCCGCGGATCGCGCCGTCCGAGGCGCCGTACACCCGGTGGTCCTTCTCCTCCTGCATCGGGAAGTACGACCGCAGGACCTGCTTCAGCGGGTCCTTCTTCTGTGCCTTCTGGAACGTGTAGTCGGTTCCGTACTGGGAGACCGGCTCGTGGTACGCCGGTTCCCAGGACAACTCCTGGATCTTCTGGTGGGCCCTCGCCACACTCTGGCGACTCATGGCACTCCTCCCGCTCGCGTGGCCGACTGTTCTTGCAGTACATGCCCGCTGCCACCGCGGAGAGGTCTCAAATTGAGATGCGCGTCACAGACTTCACGGCTCGCCGAACATCGCCTGCCGGAGCTCGGCCAGCCGGGCGTCCTTCTCCTGCGCGAGACGCTGATCGCCTTGCAGATCAGGGTGGATGCCGAAGCACCGCAGCAGCTCGGCGGCCGGCTCGCCCGGGTGCCCGGTTGCGCCGAGGACCGGATGGAGGCCGACGTCGGCCAGGTGTTCGAAGACGACGTGCACGACGGTCCACGGGTTGTACGACTCCTGGCTCGGGATACCGTTCTCCATCGGAACCTCCTGATCGCCCTCCTCGCATCACAAGCCCGGAAACCACGGCTGGTTGTCTCAATCTGAGACACCGCTTGCGGCTGGCTGTACTAGGCTCGAAGTGCGAGTCACTGGGTGGGGCCCGAGCGGATCCGCTCTCCCTGCCTGGTGTCGGGAGGCTCCGTGGACGAACTCACCCCTTCGGCCGAGGACAGTCGCCGAGCCGCAACGGCCCGGCTGAACTTCCTCACCCTCGAACCGGTCCGGCCGCAAGACGTCCGGCCGCCGATCCTCGCGTCCTGGGTGCGATCGCGGCGGCACTGGCACCTGCCCGCCGACCGGATCACCCTGCCCTTCGTCGAGGACCCCGACCTGGACATTCCCCTGACCCGCAGCGCGCTCCCGGTGTTGCAGCAGTTGCACGAGAATCTCGACGGTCAGCCGATCAGCGTCATCCTCACCGACCGGACCGGCATGGTCCTACAGCGCCTGACCGCGGACAGAGAACTGAGCCGGCACCTCGACAAGGTCAACCTCGCGCCGGGCTTCAGCTACGCCGAGGAGTTCGCCGGCACGAACGGGATCGGCACCGCCCTCGAGGGCGGCGGCCCGATGCACGTCTTCGGCCATGAGCACTACGCCGAGGACCTCGAGGACCTGGCCTGCGCCGGCGTACCGATCCGGCACCCGATCACCGGCAAGACGGTCGGCGCGATCGACCTGACCTGCTGGCGCAAGGACGCCGGCTCCCTGCTGATGGCGCTCGCCAAGACTACGGCGGAGAACATCCGGTCGGCCCTGCTGAAGGACAGCTCGCCCCGGGAGCTGACGCTGCTGCAGGCGTACCTGCAAAGCAGCCGCCGGCTCGGCGACATGGTCCTCGCGGTCGATGAGGACCTCCTGCTGATGAACGCAATGGCCCGGCAGTCCCTCGACACCGCGGATCAGCGCGCGGTGCTCGGGCACGCCGTGGAGATGCTGGCTCGTGGCGGCTCCGACGCGGTCGTCACGGAGTTGCCCACCGGCAGTCGGGTCCGGATCACCTGCCGCCCGGTGCCGGTCGGTGGTCGAGGTGGTGCGGGGATTATCCAGGTCAGCCCGCACAACTCCGGACTGGACCGCGGGACACCGTCCGTCGGCCACCGCCCGCCGCCGCGTCCGGTCCTGCCCGGGCTGGTCGGCCACAGTGCGCCGTGGCTCGGGAGTAGTCGTGAGGTCGACAACGCGTACCGGGTCGGGCAATGGGTGGTGCTCACCGGCGAGCGCGGCGTCGGCAAGGTCGCACTCGCCCGGGCTGCCCATCACCAGAACAACCCGGCCGGCTTGTTCCACGTGCTCGACGCCGCCCGGACGGGCGATGGTTTCGGCGCCGAACTGGAGGCCGAGCTGGCCGACGACTCGGTGCATACGCTGGTGATCCGGCACGTAGAGCGGCTCGACGCGGCCGGCGTCGACGCGACCGTCGAGGCCCTGTACGGCGTTCTCGAGCGCCGGCCGTCCGATCCACCATGGATCGCCCTTACGCTGACCAGCGACGAGACGGAGCCCCCGGACCTCGGGGATCTGCTGACCTTGTTCCCGCTCACCGTCGAGGTGCCGCCGCTGCGGCATCACGTCGAGGACGTCCGCGAGTTGGTGCCGTACTTCCTCAACCAGTTGAGCCACGGTGAGCTGACCTGCGCACCGGAGGCGATGCAGCAGCTGATGCGATCGTCGTGGCAGGGCAACACCGCCGAGCTGTGCCAGGTCCTGAAGCAGGTCGTCCTGCGGCGCCGCCGGACCGGGGTGATCACGCCCGCGGACCTTCCGGCCCGGGTCCAGGCGATCAGTCGCCGCAGTCTCAGCCAGCTCGAGGCCCTCGAACGCGACGCGATCATCCGCAGCCTGGTCGCCAACGAGGGGCACAAGGGGCGTGCCGCGAAGTCCCTCGGCATGTCCCGCGCCACCATCTACCGCAAGATCCACGACTACGGCATCCAGCCGCCATAACGATCACATTTGCGCCGTTAATCGACGGTCGGGACAGATTTGATCAGATTTGGGTTGCCCTCGGTGGGTGGGACAGGGTTCCATTGCAGGGGTGACGGAGACGCGTGCCGCCGGACCGGCGGAGGAGCAGGAATTCTCGTACCGGCCGCTCGTGTGGCTGGCGGTCGCGACGTTCTCGATGGGGATCGACGGGTACGTGCTGGCGGGTCTGCTGCCGGCCATCGCCGGGGACCTGCGCGTCAGTACGGCGGCCGCCGGGCAGCTGATGACGGTCTTCGCACTGACCGCGGCCCTGGCCGGACCGGTGCTCTCGACCGTGACGAGCCGCTGGGAACGGCGTACGACGATCGTCCTGGCGCTCGGCGTCTTCGTGCTCGGCAACCTGATCGTCGGACTGGCGCAGAACTACCCGATCGCACTGAGTGGCCGGGTCGTGGCAGCGCTCGGCGGTTCGCTGCTCAACGCCGCCGTCCTGGGCTACGTGATCGCGATGACGCCGGTCCAGCATCACGGCAAGGCGTTGTCCTTCGTACTCGGCGGCTGGATGGTCGCGACCGCGCTCGGCGTACCGGTCGGGCTGGTCATCGGACAGTCCAGCTGGCGGTTCCCGCTGATCATGGTCGCCGTGGTCGGCAGCATCGCGCTGGTCGGCATCATGATCGGGCTGCCCCGCCTGCACCTTCCGGCCGCATCGCTCGCCGACCGGCTCCGCCCGCTCGGTCAACCCCGGCTGCTCGCCGCGCTGCTCGTCACGACCGGCATCCTCTGCAGCAGCTACACCTGCTTCACCTACGCGGTGCTGATCCTCGGCCCGCACCTCGGCGCTGACTGGATGATCATCGCGGTCATGTTCGGCTACGGCGTCGCCAGCATGGTCGGGAACGCGGTCACCGGCCGGCTGACCGACCGTTTCACCCCTGTGCGCGTGCTCACCGTGGTCCTGACCGGACTCCTGCTGAACTCGGTCCTCGGAATGACCGGGCTGATGCTCTCGCCGGCCGTCCTGGTCACGGTGCTCGGCCTGCTCTGGTTCTTCCTCGCCGGCGTCGGCAATGGGGGCGCCGCCGTCCCCCAGCAGGCCCGCCTCGGAGCGCTCGCCCCCGCGTCCGCCGCGATCGTGATGGCCTTGAACGGCAGCGCCATCTCCCTCGGCTCCGCGCTGGGCAGCGGCCTCGGCGGCGTGGCGCTCACCACCGGCCTTCCCCCGAACGGTCTGCTCGGCGTCGCCTCCGTCGTCCTCGCCATCACCGTCACCCTCCACCTGATCGTCTCGCGCTCGTCCGCCGCCGCAAAAGTCGCCGTCGAGTGACGAACACGTGCGCCACGGAGACGATTGAGGAGCAGGAGTTCTCGTACCGGCCGCTGGTCTGGCTGGCGGTGGCGACGTTCTCGATGGGAATCGACGGGTACGTCCTGACCGGGTTGCTGCCGGCCGTCTCCGCGGACCTGCACGTGAGCGCGGCGGCCGCGGGCCAGTTGATGTCCGCCTTCGCGCTGACCGCCGCCTTCGCCGGGCCGGTGCTCGGAACGCTGACGAGTCGCTGGGAACGCCGTACGACGATCGCCTCGGCGCTCGCCGTCTTCGCCCTCGGCAACCTGATCGTCGGGTTCGCGACGACCTACCCGCTCGCGTTCGCCGGCCGGGTGGTGGCGGCGCTCGGCGGCTGCCTGCTGAACGCCGCCGTCAGCGGGTACGTGATCGCGGTGACTCCGGTCCGGCATCGTGGGAAGGCCTTGTCGTTCGTGCTCGGCGGGTTGCTGACCGCGACCGCGCTCGGCGTACCGGTCGGCCTGGTGATCGGGCAGTCCAGCTGGCGATACCCGATGATCCTGGTCGCCGTGATGGCAACGATCGCTCTGGCCGGCATCCTGCGCGGCCTGCCTCGCCGGCACCTCCCCGCGGGACGGCTTGCCGACCAGCTTCGCCCGCTCGGCCGGCCGCGGCTGCTCGGCGCTCTGCTCGTCACCACCGGCATCCTCTGCGGCAGCTTCGTTTGCTTCACGTACGCCGTCCTGATCCTCGGCCCGTCCTTCCCCGCCGGCTGGATGATCATCGCGGTCATGTTCGGGTACGGCGTCATGAGCGCGTTGGGTAATGCGATCACAGGCCGGCTGGCGGACCGCTTCTCGGCACCGCGCGTGCTCACCGTCGTCCTGATCGTGCTGGTGCTGAACTCGATCCTCGGCATGGCCGGCCTGATGCTGACCTCGGCCGTCGTGGTCGCGGTGATCGGCCTGATCTGGTTCTTCGCCCAAGGCATCGGCAACGGCGGCGCCGCCGTACCGCAGCAGGTCCGGCTGGCCGGCCTCGCCCCGGCGTCGCCCGCGATCGTGATGGCCCTCAACGGCAGCGCGATCTCGCTCGGTTCGGCGCTCGGTAGTGGACTCGGCGGTGTCGCGCTGGCCGCCGGGACCGCACCGAGCGGCCTGCTTGGCGTCGCGGCCGTCGTCCTCGCCGTCACACTGGGCCTGCATCTGGTCGTCGTCAAGTTCAGAGTGTCGTCCTGACAGCGGTCAGCGCCAGCCGCGGCGGGCGGCTTGAAGGCCGGCCTGGAAGCGGCTGGTAGCGCCGAGCTGGTCCTGGACCTCGGCGATCCGGCGGCGCAAGGTCCGGCCGCTGACGCCGAGCTGGCGGGCGATCGCCTCGTCCTTCATGCCGCTGGCGAGCAGGTTGATCAGCGTCGTGACCGGATCCGTGGCCGCGGACGCTGTCAGCCGGAGCGGCGAGGCCTGGCCCCACAACTGATCGAACAGAACCTGGAGGGCGCTGGTCAGTGCGGAGTCCGTGACCACAACGGCGCGCGCCTGGCCCGGCGTGGACGGGCCGTCGCCGGCCAGCGGGAGGATCGCGGTCCGGCCGTCGACGATCAGCAGCTTCACCGGGACCTGCGGCAGCACGCGAGCCTGTTCCCCCCGCTCAGCCATCGATCGCAGCCGGTCGACCCAGCCGGGGTGGTCCAGCACCTCGGCCGCATAGATCGCCCGGAACCGGACGCCACGATCCAGCAGTGCCAGTTCGGCGCTCGACACCTGGTGACTGCCGTCCGCGACGTACGGCGGGGTGTCCGTGCCGACCGCCTGTTCGGTCGCCCCACGCAACATGTCGTCGATGCGGGCCTCGATCGCGTCGCGGCCGACCGCGATCTCGATCAGGCGGCTCGGCTCGGCCTGCAACTGCCCGGCGCTGAACTCGCGGGCGAGCTGGTCGGTCATCGCGGCGACCCCGTCCAGCGCCGCCCGTCGTTCGCGCACGAGCATGCCGAGCCCGGAGCGCGGGTCGACCGCCGCCGGCGCGGCCTCGGATCCGCCGCGCACCAGCCCCGCCGCGACCAGTCGGCCGACCGCCGCCTGGACCGCCGCCACCGGCACCTCCAGGACCTCGCTGTGCTGCCCGACCGGTACGCCGGGATCGCGCAACAACTGCTGGTACACCCGCGCGTCCACAGCGGACAGTCCTACTGCTTCCCAATCAGCCACCGTCCGAGCCTAGTTGGCCGGAATCGGCGTTTGGCCGGATCCGGCGCCAAACCGGCCGAACCAGCGCTTAGCGTGTCCCCAGGAAGCACCCCTGTCCGAGGAGTGAACTGTGCGTTTACATGCTGGCCGTTCCGCGATGGCCCTGGCAGGTGCGGTTGCGACCGCCGTTCTCGTCGGCTCCGGCGCCGGCGTGGCGACCGCGCAACCCAACGAACCCGCCTTCGCACCGCAGTCGATCGTCTGGCCGACGCAGAACGACGGTTACCTGCTCGGCGGCGTCCAGTGCGGGACTGCGCCCTGTCCGGCCGCGGTCAAGGCCACCCACGACGGCGGCAGGACCTGGACGACCGCCGGCCGCACGCACAACGGGCTGGCGATGAGCGGTGAGCCGGGGCTGACCAGCCTGCAGTTCGCCGACCAGAAGTTCGGCTGGGCGTACGACCCGTTCCTCGAGGTCACCCGGGACGGCGGCAAGACCTGGACCCAGGTCCCAGTGCCCGGCGGCGACGCCAAGGTGCTGAACCTGCTGGCCTCGTCCGACGGCACGTACGTCGTCACATCGGGCTGCGCGATCGGGACCGGGATCTGCGACGACCGGCCACTCAAGGTCTGGCGCGCGCCGGCCGGGAAGTCCACCGGCTGGAAGCAGCTCGACCTCGCGGTGGGGGCCTATGACCACGTCACCTGGGCCGCCGAGGGCTCGACGGTCTACGCCCTCACGGCGGGGTTCAACGGACCGGGCCGGCTGTCCACCCTGCGCAACGGCACGGTTCGCTCGACCAGCACGGTCAGCTGTGCGGACCCGGACGACGCCGCCATCACCGACCTCGCGACGAACGGCCCGAACCGTCTCTTCGTGCTCTGCATGGCGAACTACGGCCGCGGCCACTCCGACAAGACGCTCCTGGTCTCGGGTGACGGCGGCAAGACCTTCCGGTACGACGCCATCCCCGGCGGCCTCGGTCTGGCCGGCCAGCTCGCGGTCGCGCCGGACGGCGCGGTCATGCTCTCCACGCTCACCGCGAGCCTGGTCTACAACCGCCCGGCGCTGTCGAAGGCGTGGCGCGTCGACCAGACCTGGCTCGAGAACAGCGAGCACATCCACGACCTGGTCTTCCAGTCCGGTACGACCGCGTGGCTCGTCGAGCGCGATGCGGCGTACACCCCGGACACCAAGCTCTGGGTGACCCGCGATGCCGGCCAGAGCTGGCAGCAGGCCACCGTCGTCCCGGCGTGACGCCGATCCACTCTCGAATCATCGGAGTACACCTGTGATCTCACTGCGCCGGTTGGCGATCCCGCTCGCCCTCGTCCTCGTCGGCGCCACCACCACGGTGGCCGCCGCGGACGTCCAGGAGTCCCCGAAGGTCGTGGCCAGCTGCGACCAGAAGGTCGAGCCCGGACACTTCACCTGCTTCGCGCAACGCCGTGCCGACCTGGGCTTCCGGACCCGGGTCGCCGGTGCGCCGGCCGGCTACGGTCCGGCCGACCTGCAGGCGGCGTACAAGTTGCCGTCGGCATCTTCTGGTCAGGGACAGCGGGTCTACGTCGTCGACGCGTACGACGACCCGACCGCCGCGGCGGACCTGGCCGTCTACCGTCAGCAGTTCGGCCTGCCGCCGTGCACGACCGCGAACGGCTGCTTCCAGAAGCTCAACCAGGACGGCCTGCCGAGCCCGCTGCCGGGGCCGTCGCGCTCCTGGTCGGGTGAGATCTCGCTCGACCTCGATTCGGTGTCCGCGGTCTGCCCGCACTGCGGCATCACGCTGATCGAGGCGGACTCCGCCAGTACCGACCTGCTCGCGGCCACCAAGACCGCGGACCGGCTGGGCGCCAAGTTCGTCTCGCTGAGCTGGGGTGGCCCGGAGTCGGCCGACCTCGCCGAGCTCGACAGCACGTACTTCAACCCGCGGGGCGTCGTCTACGCGGCATCCACCGGCGACAGTGACTACGACGCCGGTGTCTCCTATCCCGCGAGCTCGGAGGCCACCACCGCGGTCGGCGGTACGACGCTGACGAGAGACGACTCGGCGCGCGGCTGGACCGAGACGGTCTGGAACAGCTTCCCCGGAGACGGCACCGGTTCGGGATGCTCCAGCCTGATGGCCAAGCCGAACTGGCAGTCGGTCATCCCGGCCGCGGTCTGCTCGCAGCGCGCCGTCGCCGATGTCTCCGCGGTGGCCGACCCCGCGACCGGCGTCGCCGTCTACCAGACCACCGGTGGCGCCGGCTGGGCTGTGTACGGCGGGACCAGCGCAGCGGCTCCGATCGTCGCTGCGATCTACGCACTTGCCGGTGACCCGGACCCCGCCTCCCGTCCGGCGAGCTATCCGTACGGCGTCACCGGCAACCTCAACGATGTTGTCCAAGGCAACAACGGCGACTGCACCCCCGCACCGCTGTGTACGGCGCAAGCCGGTTGGGACGGCCCGACCGGCCTCGGTACGCCGAACGGCACCCAGGCCATGAAGTCGCCGACGACCGCGAACCGGATCACGGTCGACGCACCGGCACAGCAGTCCAGTGCCGTCGGCGATGTCGTCGTACTCCGGGCGCGCGCCACGGACTCCGGCCGGCGCCCGGTCCGGTTCACCGCCACGGACCTGCCGACCGGTCTGCGGCTCGATGGGTCGACCGGCATCATCTACGGCCGGCCGACTCGGCCGGGCACCCACTCCGTCACGGTCACCGCGACCGACTCGACCAAGGCGCGGGGCAACACCGTGATCAGCTGGGTCGTCAGCACCCGCAAGGGCGCGCGTGGCGTGGTCAACGGCGACTTCGAGTCCGGTACGGGCGGCTGGACGCAGACCGCGGATGTGATCCGCGCCGACGGCCAGTACAGCCACGACGGTCTGGGCTACGCCTGGCTCGGCGGCACCGGAACGACCCACACCGACTCGCTGAGCCAGAGGGTCAGCGTCCCTTCCGTCGGGCATCCCGGTGTGCGCTTCGCCCTGCGGATCGCGAGTGAGGACACCTCGGCTGCGAACCACGACGTACTCCAGCTGACCGTCGACGGCCACCCGGTCCGGACGTACACGGCTGCCCAGAGCAGATCGTCGTACGGCGATCAGGTCGTGGACCTCACGCCGTACCGCGGCCGGACGGTCACGCTGGCGTGGACGAGCAGCGAGGACGACGCGACCCCGACCACCTTCCTGCTGGACGACATCAGCGTCGCGCGCTGACGAGCTGTCCCAGGCATCGCGACCGAAAGACCAGCGGCCGCGTGAGATGCTGAGACGCCAGGCGATCGAGGACGGGACCATGAGCAAGCGGCGGGTGACGTCGACCGACATCGCGAAGGCGACCGGGGTCTCCCGGTCGGCGGTGTCGCTCGTGCTCAACGGTCGCGGCGACGGCATGGTCGACGCCGGGAAGCAGGCCCGGATCCGCGCGGTCGCCCGTGAACTCGGGTACGTGCCGAATGCCTCCGCGGTGAACCTGCGCCGCCAGCGGACAGCCACCATCGGTCTGGTCACCGACGCGATCGCGAGTGCCCCGTTCGCCGGGCCGCTGCTGTCGGCGGCCAGTGACGTGGCGCTCGAGGCCGGGTACATGATCCTGACCATCGACACCTGGCAGCACCCCGATTACGTCGATGGCGCGATGGCCACGCTGCGGGCCCGCGACGTCGACGGACTGATCTACGCCGACGCCGGTCTGCGTCAGATCGAAGGTCTCGAGGCACCACTGGGCATTCCGCTCGTCCTCGCCAACGCGTACGTCGCGGACGACTCGCTGCCGGCCTTCATCCCCGACGACGAAGGCGGCGGACGCGCCGCGGCCGAGCTCGTCCTGCGGGCCGGACACCGCCGGATCGCCTTCATCACCGGCAATCCCGACTCGCCTGCCACCGTGCAACGTGTCCGCGGGCTCACCGCCGCGCTGAACGACGCCGGCCTGCCGGTCGGCGACAGCATCGTCCCGGCCCTCTACAGCCTCAGCTCCAACCACGCGGCCGCGCTCGAACTGCTGCGCCGCCCGGATCGGCCGACCGCGATCCTCGCCGCCAACGACCGCGGCGCGACCGGGGTCATCCTCGCGGCGGCATCGCTCGGCCTCTCCGTGCCGGGCGACCTCTCCGTGGTCGGGTACGACGACGAGCAGTTCCTCGCCGCGGAGGTCCCGCCAGGACTCACGACCATCGCGCTGCCGCACCGCGAGATGGGACGGCGTGCCACCGCCGACCTCCTCGCCCGGATCGCGGGCGAGGACCGTCCGTACGGCGGCACCCAGCGTCTCCACTGCGTCCCGGTGGTCCGCGGAACCGTCGCTCCACCGCCCGTCGCCTGAGCCCGAGGCGGCTCTTGACAACGTTGACCTAACACCTGTTAGGTACTGCCCGGGGTCAAGCGGATGTCGGAGGATCACATGACTGACTGGGCGGCACTGACCCGATCTCCCGGCCGGCGCCGGAGCCGCTCGATCAACGCCGAGAACCCGACCGGCGCACCCGGACACGCCGCCACGACCGCCTCGGCCCTCGGCCCCTCCCGTAAGGGCCGCCCGGCCATCTCACTGGACTCGGGTGAGACGGCAACGCTGGCCGACATCGACGGCCCGGGCGTGATCCGGCACATCTGGATGACCGTGCCGGACAAGACGTCCGCGGGGCCTTGGGTACTGCGCGACCTCGTCCTGCGGATGTGGTGGGACGACGAGGACCGGCCGGCCGTCGAAGTACCGCTCGGGGACTTCTTCTGCAACGGATTCGGCCAGCGGGCGCTCGTCACCTCGGAGCCGATCGTGGTCGCGCCGACCGGCGGGCTGAACTGCTACTTCCCGATGCCGTTCCGGCGGCACGCCAGGATCGAGCTGACCAACGAACACCCCGGGCCGGTCGGCGGCATCTATTACCAGCTCGACTACACGGTGGACGACGACCTGACCGGCGACACTGCACTGTTCCACGCGCACTGGCGCCGCAGCAACGCCTCCACGGCCTTGGGTGAGGACCATGTGATCCTCGACGGGATCGTTGGCAGCGGCAACTATGTTGGGACCTACATCGGGCTGACCGCGCTGGAGCGGTTCTGGTGGGGCGAGGGCGAGGTCAAGTTCTACCTCGACGACGACGACGCGTACCCGACACAGTGCAGCACCGGGCTGGAGGATTACGCCGGTGGCGCGTGGGCCTTCCAGGATGCGTTACGCGCCAACCCGTCACCGGTGCCGTTGACCTTCAGTGCGCCGTACTGCGGGTATCCGTTCTACTCGGCGGAGGATCGCACGGGCCACTCGCCGTTCGTCACCGCCACACTGCAGTCGCATGGCATGTATCGGTGGCATCTGCCGGATCCGGTGATCTTCCATCAGCGACTGCGGATCACCCTGCAGCAGATCGGCGCCTGGGATCACGGGCACTTCGAACGCAGCGACGACATCTCCAGCGTCGCGTACTGGTATCAACTGCCCGGCGGCGGCAACGACCTGCCCGCCCTGCCGTCGCGTGAGTATCGCCGTCCCCGTTGAGAGGCTTCTGTGACCGACTACCACGAGACCAACCGCGGTCAGTTCCACTTCAGTCCCCGTTGCGGGTGGATGAACGACCCGAACGGGATGCTGCACTACCGCGGCACCTACCACTTCTACTTCCAGCACGCCCCCGGCAGCCTGGTCTGGGACACGATGCACTGGGGGCACGCCACCAGCCCCGACATGGTCCACTGGACGCAGCAACCGATCGCCCTCGATCCCGCCGTACATCCGGGTGAGTTGTGGTCGGGCGGCGGTGTGGTCGACGTCGGCAACACCTCCGGGCTCAAGGACGGGGACCACGACCCGATCGCGGTCTTCACCGGCACGCAGGGCGTCCGGATGTTCTACAGCCTCGACGGTGGCATGACGTTCACGGCGTACGACGAGGGCCGGGTGATCGCGCAGCCGAGCGGTCACGAGAGCCGGGACCCGAAGGTGGTCTGGCACGAACCCTCGCAGACCTGGGCGATGGTGGTGTGGTCGGACGACAACGGGAACGGAGCGGACTTCTTCGTGTCGCCCGATCTGTGCACGTGGGAGCGGACCGATCGGTACGTCGCGGACTGGGTGTTCGAGTGCCCGGACTTCACGCCGATGGATCTCGACGGAACGCCGGTCTGGGTCCTGCGCGACGGACGCGGATCATACGTCGTCGGCGACTTCGACGGACGGGAGTTCCGTACGTCGTGGCCGGAGCCGCGCACGGTCACCATGAACCCGGGTGGAGCGGCCGGTCACTACTACGCCGCGCAGTCCTTCGAGAACATGCCGGACGGCCGCGTGGTCACGATGGCGTGGCAGGGGCTCAACCGTGGCTCGACCTGGACCGGTAACGCGAGCTTCCCGGTGCAGCAGCGGTTGGCCTCGACGCCGGACGGTCCGCGGCTGTTCAGCCTGCCGGTCGACGAGCTGGCGTCTTTGCGCGAGTCGACGAAGTCGTGGGGCCCTGAGGAACTCACCCCGGAGTCCGCTCTCGTCCTCGACGACGCCGCCACGAGCTACGAACTCGAAGCAACCTTCGACCGTCCTGAGACTGGCACGCTCGTCTTCCGCCTGCGGACCGGCGCCGACGGATCGTCCGCTCGTGACGTCGTCTACGACATCGGATCCGGACTGCTCGACGGCCTGCCGCTGCCGGAACCCGATGGCACGCTCACGATCCGGCTCCTGGTGGACCGCGGTCAGCTCGCCGTCTTCGCCGCGGACGGCGCGTACTACGCCTGCTACAACGTCGACTTCGACACGACCGCCACTGGCGAGGGTGTCCAACTCGTCACAACGACTCCCCTTCAACTGACGTCCCTCACCCTTCATCACCTGTCCTCCATCTGGCCGGCCGATACAGTCGCGCCATGACCCGAACTCTGCTGGTGGCGACGCCGTCGTTCCGGGAGATGGTGTTCTCCGCGCGGAGTGTGTCGCGGCTGGAGCGTCTCGGGCAGCTCGTCGTACTCGACGATCCGGCGGATGCCGGCACGCTGATGGCTGCGCTACCGGAGACCGAGGTGCTGATCACGTCCTGGGGTGCGACGCCGCTCACCGCCGAGGTGCTGGATCACGCGGATCGGCTGCGGTTGATCGCGCACAGTGCCTCGTCGGTGAAGCATTTCGTCACCGACGAGGTGTTCCGGCGCGGCATCCGGATCACCCAGGCCGGACAGGCGATGGCCCGGCCGGTGGCCGAGGTTTCGCTCGCGTTCACGTTGGCGATGCTGCACCGGATCCATCGGTTCGACCACGCGCTGTACCGCGGCGCCGCGTGGCGGGACGCGATCGGCGCGCCACCGCAGCACGGCATCGCCGGTTCCCGGATCGGGGTGGTCGGCGCCTCCCGGACGGGCGTCGAGTACATCGCGATGGTCGTTGCCCTCGGCGCCGATGTCGTTGTCTACGACCCCTACCTGACCGACGAGCGCGCGGCGGAGCTCGGCGTACGGCGGATCGACCTGGACGAACTGCTCCGGACCAGCGCCGTCGTCGCCCTGCACGCACCGACGCTGCCGGAAACCCACGAACTGATCGGTGCGCATGAGCTGGCGCTGATGCCAGACGGGTCGTCGCTGGTCAACACCGCCCGATCCTGGCTGGTCGACTCGGACGCGTTGCTGGCCGAACTCCAGACCGGCCGGATCGACGCCGCGCTCGACGTCTTCGACGAAGAGCCGCTGCCGTCGGACAGCCCACTCCGCGGTCTGCCCAACGTCCTGCTCACCCCGCACCGCGCCGCCGGAACGGTCGAGTGCTACCTCGAGATGGGCGAGATCGTCGCGTCCGAGATCGAGCGCTACGCCTCCGGCTCGCCGCTGCAGTACGAACTGACCGAGGCCGCGCTCGCCCGCATGGCCTGACCCCACCCATCCGGTGACGTCGCGGCTCCGAAGGGTTGTTGTCAGCAACCACTTCGAGAAAGCGAACTCGTCATGCCCAAGAACCTTGTCCGCGTCGGCCTCGCCGTGTCCGCACTGGCCCTCGTCCTCGCGACGTCGGCGTGTGGCAGCGACGACAAGACCGCCTCCGCCGGCTCCACCCCGTCCACGACCACGAGCGCCGCTCCTTCGATGGACGCCGCCGCGGCCGGGCTCGTCGGCCCGGGCTGCGCCGACTACGCGAAGGCCAACCCGAGCGGTGCGGGTTCGATCGACGGCATGGCCGCCGCGCCGGTGGCCACCGCCGCGTCCGGCAACCCGTTGCTGACCACCCTGGTCTCCGCCGTGTCCGGGAAGCTGAACCCGAAGGTCGACCTGGTCTCCACCCTGAACGGCGGCGAGTTCACCGTCTTCGCCCCGGTCGACACAGCGTTCCAGAAGGTCCCGGCCGCCACTGTCACCACGCTGAAGACGAATGACGCACTACTCACCAAGATCCTCACTTACCACGTGGTCGCCGGCCAGCTCGACCCCACGGCCGTGGTCGGAACGCATCCGACCGTGGAGAAGCAGAACGTCACCGTGACCGGGTCCGGCGACAGCCTCAAGGTCAACGGCGCCAACGTCATCTGTGGGGGTGTGAAGACCGCCAACGCTACTGTGTATCTCATCGACTCTGTCCTGATGCCGCCGGCGAACTGACCGTGACCGATCCGACTTCACTGCCTTGGCCCACCGGGTCGCACCAGCGACCCGGTGAGGTCTCGGACGGCGAGCTGCTGGTGATGACCGCCGGTGGCGACACGGCCGCGTTCAGCGCCCTCTACGACCGGGTCACGCCCTCGGTGTTCGGCCTGGTCCGGCGGATCCTGCGCAACCCGGCCCAATCGGAGGAGGTGACGCAGGAGGTGATGGTCGATGTGTGGCGCACCGCGACCAGGTACGACGCCGGCCGCGGCTCGGCGCACGCGTGGATCCTCACCATCGCCCACCGCCGCGCCGTCGACCGCGTCCGCTCCGAACAGGCCGCGGCCGATCGCACCGAACTCGCCGGCATCCGGTCCGCCGAGGTCGACTTCGACCAGGTCGCCGACACGGTCAGCACGCGGCTCGAGGCGGAGCAGGTACGGCGCTGCCTCGGCACGCTGACCGAGCTCCAGCGGGAGTCGATCGAGCTGGCGTACTACAGCGGCTACACCTACCCCGAGGTCGCCCACCGGCTCGGGGCGAAACTGCCGACAGTCAAGGCGAGAATGCGCGACGGCCTGATCCGGCTCCGCGACTGCCTCGGA
This sequence comes from Kribbella sp. NBC_01484, assembly GCF_036227145.1. Taxonomy (NCBI): domain Bacteria; kingdom Bacillati; phylum Actinomycetota; class Actinomycetes; order Propionibacteriales; family Kribbellaceae; genus Kribbella; species Kribbella sp. NBC_01484. Next base: position 4,751,120 of record NZ_CP109437.1, on the reverse strand, counting down.
ACCACCGAAGGGGGCGTACGCCATGACTGATCCAGACGTACACACTCTGACCGGGCCTTACGTCCTCGACGCCTTGCCGGAGGACGAACGAGCCGGCTTCGAGGCGCATCTCGCCGAGTGCGCGTTCTGCACCACGGAGGTCGCCGAACTGCGCGAGGCTGCCGTCAAGCTCGCCACCCCGGTCGCGACTCCGCCACCGCCCGCCCTCAAGGCGAACGTGCTGGCCGCGATCGAGCACACCCGCCAACTGCCCCCGCTCGTACCCGGCGAGTCCCCGACCCCGGTCGCCCAGCGCCGGTTCAGCCGTCGATCCGTGCTGGCGCTGGCCGCGGCGGCTCTCGCGGTCGCCGGCGCCGGTGGTGTCGCCATCGACCAGTACCGCGAGAAGACCGACGCCGTCCAGGCCAACGAACGGATGGCCGCCGTACTCACGCAGCCCGACGCACGCACCGTCCGCGGTCCGGTCGCCGGCGGCGGTCAGGCCACGGTCGTCGCGTCCGCGCAGGCTGACGCGGCAGTCGTCGTACTGCGGAATCTGCCGAAGCTATCCGGCAACCGCACGTGGCAGCTCTGGATGATCGATCCGTCGCAGACCGCCCACTCCGTCGGTCTGGCCTCAGGTGACGAGGCACAGGTCCTCAACGGCGACGTCACCGGCATGGTCGCCTTCGGCCTCACCGTCGAACCGCCCGGCGGCTCGACCAAGCCGACCCTCCCCGCCGCAGCGCTGATCCCGATGACCTGAGGACGGGTACTGTCGCCCAGATGGAAGAGGCTTCCGCTGACGTGCAGGCCCGGGTGCGGGCGAGCTTCGAGCGCCAGGGTCTGATGCACCACCTCGGCGCTCGCATCGCCCACATCGGCCCGGGCCGCGTGCACATCGTCCTGCCGAGCCGGCCCGAGGTCACCCAGCAGCACGGCTACTTCCACGCGGGTGCCACGAGCGCGATCGCCGACAGCGCCGGCGGCTATGCGGCCTTCACGGTGTTCCGCGAGGACAGTTCGGTCCTCACGGTCGAGTACAAGATCAACCTGCTCGCGCCGGCCGAGGGCGATCAGCTCGAGGCGATCGGGACGGTCCTGAAGTCCGGCCGCACCCTGACCGTCTGCACCCTCGAGGTCTATGCGAGCCAAGGCGCCGATCGAACCCTCGTCGCCAGCGGCCAGCAGACCCTGATCCAGATCCAGGCCCGTCCGGAACGGTGAGGAGGACCATGCGGGCGATCGTCATCCGGGGCAAGCTCGAACTCGTCGAGGCCGAGCTGCCCACTCCGGTCCCACAGGCCGGCCAGGTCCGGCTGCGGATGGCGTACGGCGGGATCTGTGGCTCGGACCTGCACTACTACAACGACGGCGCGAACGGCGCGTACGTCGTCCGCGAACCGCTGGTGCCCGGACACGAACTCTCGGGCACCGTCGACCTCGACCCCTCCGGCGAGCTGGCGCCCGGCACTCCGGTGACCATCCACCCGGCCACCTTCGGCACGCCGGCGGCGGGGATCGAGGATCGCCCGCACCTGTGGCCGGACGGCGCCTACCTCGGCAGCGCGGGCACCTGGCCACACACCCAGGGCGGCATGAGCGAGTTCGTTGTCGTGGGCAAGGACATGGTCCGCACGCTGCCCGCGACACTACCGTTGCGCCGTGCCACGCTCGCGGAACCACTCGGCGTGGCCCTGCACGCCGTCCACATCGCCGGTGGCGTCGACGGGCGGCGGGTGCTGGTCTCGGGTTCGGGCGCGATCGGCCTGCTGGCGGCGGCCTCGGCGCTCTCCGCGGGCGCGACCGAAGTGGTGTCGACCGACGTTCTCCCAGGTCCGCTGCGGCGGGCCCGCGAGCTCGGCGTCCACGGCACGATCCAGGTCGGCACCGACGAGATCCCCTCGGAGTACTTCGACGTCGTCCTCGAGTGCACCGGCGTACCCGCGGCCATCACCGCCGCGCTCGACGCGGCCCGCCGGGCCGGCATCGTCGTCCTCGTCGGCGTCCCGCCCAACGAGCCGCGCGGCGTGAACCTCTCCCCGTTGGTCTCCCGCGAACTCCAGCTCCGCGGCACCCTCCGCTTCAACGACGAGATCGACCGCGCAGTCCAGCTCCTCGACGCCGATCCGCGGCTCGAGCAGGTGATCACCCACGACTTCCCGGCCGAGCAGGCCGTCCGGGCGTTCACCACCGCCGCCGACTCGAACACCTCCGGCAAGGTCCTGATCTCCCTCTGGCCCTAGAAACGCACCCTGCTGAAATTCGCACTCATCGCGGCGATGAGTTCGGCTGCCGCCGCTGGTCTGTACAGGTGAGAGCAATTTCCTGGAGGAACCTGTGCGGACGACAAGTGAACAACGATGGGTGCTGGGGCTGGCCTCGATCGGGTCGGTCATGGTGGCACTGGATGTGCTGGTGGTCGCGGCCGCGCTGACCACCATCCGGGCGGATCTCGGCGCCTCGGCCGAGCAGCTCGAGTGGACGGTGAACGCATACGCCCTGAGCTTCGCGATGCTTCTGATGACGGCCGCCGCGATCGGTGACCGCCTGGGCCGGCGACGGACCTATGCCGGTGGCTTGGCGCTGTTCACCGCGGCGTCAGTGGGCTGTGCGCTGGCCACCTCGGTGCCCTGGCTGATCGCGGCCCGAGCGGTGCAAGGAGTCGGCGCCGCCGCGGTGATGCCGGTGGCGATGGGCCTGCTCGGGGCGGCGTTCCCGCCGGAGCGGCGCGGCTGGGCGACCGGCGTGTTCAGCGGGGTCACCGGCCTCGCCGTACTGGGCGGGCCGATGATCGGCGGAGCGGTGACGGAAGGGCTGTCCTGGCAGTGGATCTTCTGGATCAACGTGCCCATCGGCCTCATCGCGATCGCGCTGGTACTGCGCAAGATCCCCGAGAGCAAGGGTCCGTCGCGGCGGCTCGACCTGGTCGGGGCGGTCCTGATCAGCCTCGCCGTACTCGGCCTGGTCTGGGGCGTCGTCCACGGTGGGAGCGCCGGCTGGTCGAGCGCCGAGGTGCTCGGCTCGTTCGCGGCCGGGGTCGTCCTGCTCGCCGCCTTCGCCGGCTGGGAGGGACGGACGGCGCACCCGATGATCCCGCTCGAATTCTTCCGGAACCGGACCTTCACCGCGGCGAACTCGGCCGGCTTCTTCCTCAGCGCGGCACTCTTCAGCGCTGTCTTCTTCCTGTCCCAGTACATGCAGGTCGTGTTCGGGTCGGCGCCGTTGAAGGCGGGTCTGCAGCTGCTGCCGTGGACGGCGACCCTCTTCTTCGTCGGTCCGCTCGCCGGCCGGTTGATCGATCGGGTCGGCGAGCGCCCACTCGTCGTGATCGGGATGACACTGCAGACCATCGGCATGTTCTGGGTCAGCCGAAGCACCGGCCAGTACTACGAACTCGTCGCACCGCTCGTGGTCACCGGCTGCGGGATCTCGCTGGCGATGCCGGCCGCCCAGAGTGCGAGCATCGGTGCGCTGCCACGGGAGGCGGTGGGCATCGCCTCCGGGGTCTACGGCATGACCCGTCAACTCGGCGGCGCAGCCGGTGTCGCCGTCCTCGGATCGGTCTTCGTGTCCGCCGGTGGGTACGCGGGTCACGGCTTCACCCGGGCCCTCGCCGGGTGCGGCGTACTGTCGTTGCTCGCGGCGTTGTCGGGTCTCGGCATCACCGCACGGCGCCGTACCGCCCAGCCGGTCGCCACGAAGGTGGTGGAGGGAGTCGGATGAACCTGGAGGAAGAGTTCGCGCTGCATCGGGGTGGTCTGGTCGCGCACTGCTACCGGATGCTCGGGTCGCTGTACGACGCCGAGGACGCGGTGCAGGAGACCTACCTGCGGGCCTGGCGCGGACAGGCGGACTTCGAGCACCGTTCGACCGTCCGGACCTGGCTCTACCGGATCGCCACCAATGTCTGCCTCAACTTCCTGCAGCACAGCAGCCGGCGGATGGTCCCGTCCGCGCTCGGTGCCCCCGGCAACGATCCGGACGAGCTGCATCCACAGGCACTCGAGGTGCCGTGGCTGGAGCCGTTCCCGGACCAGTTGCTCGGCGCCGACCCGGCCACGGTGGTCGGCGATCGGCAGAGCCTCCGGCTGGCGGTGGTCGCCGCGATGCAGCACCTTCCACCGCGCCAGCGCGCCGTACTGATCCTGCGTGAGGTGCTGACCTGGCCGGCGGCCGAGGTCGCGACCTTGCTCGACACCACGACCGCGGCCGTCAACAGCTCGTTGCAGCGGGCGCGGGCCGAGCTGGCGCGGCTCCGGCCGAGCGAAGAGGACTTCAGCGAGCCGGACGAACCAGTCCGGCGGGCGGTGCTCGATCAGTTCTCGGCGGCCATGGAGAGCAAGGATCTGGTCACGTTGGAGGGACTGTTCACCGCGGACACCCGGTGGGAGATGCCGCCGATCCCGACCTGGTTCAGCGGACGTGGCGACGTACTGCGGCTCCTGGACGCGAAGATGCGGTCCGGTCCCGACCGACGGATCCTGGTCGAGACCTCGGCGAACGGGCAGCCGGCGTTCGCGCTCTATATCCGGGGCGACGACGCGCTGTACCACGCGCATTCCGTCAAGGTCCTGACCCTGACCAAGGCCGGTATCTCGGCCGTTCTGTCCTTCCACCAGCCCGCGCTGTTCCCGGCGTTCGGGCTGCCCATCATTCAATCCCGCTAAGACGGAGACACCCATGTCACTCGCAACCACGCTCCGCGCCCTGCACGTGCCCGGCACGCCCCTGGTCCTGCCCAACGCCTGGGACGCGGCCTCGGCCCGGATGGTCGAACAGGCCGGCTTCCCCGCCGTCGCGACGAGCAGCAACGCGACCGCCGCGATCCTCGGGTACGACGACGGCGAACAGGCACCGGTCGACGAGGTCCTCGCGGCAGCGGCCCAGGTCGCCCGCTCGGTGTCCGTCCCGGTCACGATCGACTTCGAGCGCGGCTACCGGCTCCCGCCGGGCGAACTCGTCGAACGCTTCACCGCGACCGGCGCCGTCGGCCTCAACCTGGAGGACTCGGATCCGGCCACCGGCGACCTGGTCGATCCGGCCGAACAGGCGGACTTCCTGGCCGCGATCCGCGCCGCGGCCGGCACCGAACTGGTGGTCAACGCCCGGATCGACGCGTTCCTGCGCAAAGCCGGCTCCCCCGAGGAACAACTCCGGACCGCGCTCGACCGGGCCGCCCGCTACCTGGCCGCGGGCGCCGACTGCGTCTATCCGATCGGCGTGGGCGATCTCGACCTGATCGGGACGCTGGTCAAGGAGATCGGCGGCCCGGTGAACGTCGGCTACGGCCAGGGGGCCAACACGCTCGCCGACTACACAGCGCAGGGCGTCGCCCGGATCAGCTTCGGCCCGATGGTCCAGCGCCACCTGTACGGCAAGCTGGCCGGAACAATCCTCCCGGCGGTCGCCGCCGACCGGAATCCCTTTACGGAATGAACGCTGGACCAACACGCCCACAGGCCCTTGTCTGTGATCGTCGCGATCGGGTACGAAGGGATAGGTAGTCCAAGGCAACCATCGAGAGAAACGGGGAAAACGACGATGGGCATGTTCGACAACCTGAAGGACAAGGCGACGGAAGCCGTCGACGAGCACGGCGACAAGATCGGCGAGGGCCTGGACAAGGCCGGCGACTTCGCCGACGAGAAGACCGGCGGCCAGTACGGCGACAAGATCGACCAGGGCACCGACATGGCCAAGGACCAGCTCGACAACCTCGACGGCCAGGACGACGACATCGAGTAGCCGGACCCGACCACCGACGCCGAGCGGCCGCAGGCTTCCCGCCCGCGGCCGCTCGCGGTCTGTGAGACCACCATCGGGGCGAGCCGGTGAGGCAGTAGCGTCGGTGCATGGATAGCGATCTTGGGTTCTTGCGGCAGGCGGTGGAGCTTGCGCGGGTGAACGGGGCCGGGGGGCAGTTGCCGTTCGGGGCGGTCATCGTGGATGGCGATGAAGTCGTCGCAACCGGAGTCAACACGGCACTGCGCGACAACGACCCCACGGCTCATGGCGAAGTGGTGGCGATTCGCGCCGCGTGCCGAGAGCTGGGCGCGATCACCCTGGCCGGTACGACGCTCTACTCCAGCTGTGAACCGTGCCCGATCTGCCACACCGTCGCGATCGTGGCGGAGGTGGACCGCGTGGTCTACGCCGCGCCGAAGGAGTGGGTGCCGGACCTGCGTACGCCGTACGCGCCGATTCTCACCAAGATCCAGGCTGCTGCGCGTGAGCTCGACCCTGGACGGATCGAGCAGCTGGAGTTGCCCGAGGCCCGCGAGCCGTTCGCCGTCTATCTCGAGCAGCTCAGGTGAAGCTCGGGCTGAACCTGCTCAACTACGGCCCCGACACCACGCCCGAGCTGCTGCTGGCGTGGGCACGGTTCGCCGAGGAGTCCGGGTTCGCGCTCGCGATGATGTCCGACCACGTCGCCATGGCGCCCGAGGTGCAGGCGCTCTACCCGGTCCCGTTCTACGAGCCGTTCACCGCGATCACGTGGCTCGCCGCGCACACCACGCGGCTCCGGCTCGGCACCTCGGTCTCCGTCCTCCCCTACCGGCACCCGTTGCAGACTGCGCGCGTCGGCGCCAACCTCGCCGACCTCAGCCACGGCCGGTTCGTGCTCGGCGTCGGTTCGGGCTGGTCCCAGCAGGAGTACGCCGCACTCGGCGTACCGTTCGACCGCCGCGGCCCCATCACCGACGAGTATCTGGCCGCGATCACGCACGCCTGGACTCACGCCATCACGTCCTCCCCCGGGCCTCATGCGCCGTACGACGAGATCCACACCGGACCGCCCTCGGCGCACCGCCCACCGATCTGGGTCGGCGGGGCCGGCCGGGCCGCGATCCGGCGCGCGATCCAGTACGGCGACGCCTGGCATCCCATCAACCCACATCCGCTCTGGCTGCGTGACAAAGGCATGCCGGCCCTGCGTTCCGCCGCAGCCAACGCGGGTGTCGCCGTACCCGCGCTCTGTCCGCGCATCCGGGCTCATCCGACGGCGAAGCTCGCCGACGACGACCGCGTGCTCGGCGAGGGGACACTCGACCAGATCCGGGCGGATCTGGAAGGTCTCGCCGAGCTGGGTGCGGAGTACGTCGTACTGGACACCTACATCAGCCCGGACGTGCGGCGCACCGCCGAAGAGGACTGGCGCATCCTCGAGCAGGTAGCCGCCCTCAAGCCCTAGCCCCGCCTGGCGCGAACGCATCAGGTAGGGGACTCTTGGACTCATCGCCCAGTCGTCTCGTCACCAACCGGCGATGTTCTGGCCGCACCTTCAGGGGGAACGATGCCTGACCGGACGGATCTGCTGGTCGTCGGCGCAGGCCCCTACGCGTACTCTGCGGCCGCCTTTGCCCGTGACAACGGCATCGAGACCCGCATCGTCGGCCATCGGATGGATTTCTGGCGGAGGCACATGCCGGTTGAGATGTTCCTGCGTTCGGGCCCCGACTGGCATCTCGACGGACGCGGCGAGCACACGTTCGAGGCATTCTTCGAGGACCGGGGAATGCGACCCGCAGACTTCGACCCGATCCCGATCTCGGTCTTCCTCGACTACACGGAGTGGTTCCGCGAGCGCAAGCGCCTCGACCTCGACGAGCGCCTCGTGACCGGCCTGACCACGTCGAACGCAGGCTTCGTGGCAACGATGGACGACGGTGCGACGATCACCGCGGACAAGGTCCTCGCCGCCCCCGGCATCGGCTACTTCCTCAACCTGCCGGAGTGGTACGCCGACGTCCCCGCGCCTCGCCGGTCGCATACCTGTGAGCTGGTCTCGTTCGATTCGTTCGCCGATGCCCGGGTCGTGATCATCGGCGGCCGGCAGAGCGCCTACGAATGGGCGGCCTTGCTGTGTGACCACGACGCCGAGCATGTGGACGTGGTGCATCGCCACAGCACGCCCAGGTTCGCCAAGGTGAGCTGGGGATTCGTCGACCAGTACGTCGACCAGACGCTGGCGCACCGGGGATGGTGGCGAGGACTCTCCGTCGAGCGGCGGCGAGCAATCGCTGCCGAGTTCTGGCAGGTCGGGCGTCTCACCCTGGAACCCTGGCTTGTGCCACGGATCCCCGACACAGTCGTGACCAGTCATCCTGGGTGTGCGGTGGTCGACACGGCAGTCGGCGAACACGACGTGACGCTGACTCTCTCCGATGGCGAGGCGCTGACCGCCGATCATGTGGTCTTCGCTTCCGGTTACCGGGCTGACCTTGCTCGCGTGCCTTACCTGGGCGGTGTCGTGGATCGGGTCTCGCTGACCGAGGGGTTCCCCGACCTGACTGAGGGCCTCGAGACCTCCCTGGCCGGGCTGTACATGACAGGCTTCGCGTCGACCCGCGACTTCGGCCCCTTCTACGGGTTCACCAAGGGGTGCCCGTCGGCCGCCCGCATCGCCATCACCGACATGATGCGCTGACCGAACCCGAGCTGCTGCCGGAGCAGCTCGATCCAGCGGCTCATCGCTGCAGGTACTGGTCGGCTTGATGGCTGTTGCCTCACGCAACGGACTGTCGCCGACCGGCACTGGCCCGACCGGGCCGCGTTTCCCTACGGCTCACTGGCGTCAGCGCCAGATGACGGCTTCGATCTCCCGGCGGCGCTCGGAGAACAAGCCGTTGCCGGCGGCCTTGGTCAGCAGGTCGCGAAGGTCGGCCTCGAAGGCGGCGAGGTCCGGGCCGAGCAGGTGGGGGGTCGAGCTGGACAGCGAGAACACGGACGCGACGATGTCGTCGACGCTGCGGTCCTCTATCTCGTTGCCGCCGACGACGATCCGGGCCGGGCCGCGGTAGCCGGCCGTGCGCATGACCTCCTCTTCGCCCCCGCGGGTGCCGGTCGGCAGCACGCTCTGACCGGCGCGGCGGACCGGGCCGAGGTAGCGGACGACGAGCTTGTCGATGTCGTCCCAGGGTGGGCGTGGATGCGGGAGCTCGTCGGTGCCCTCCACGCCGCGATGAGTGGTGGCGCCGACGTGCACCCAGGCGCCGTCCGGCGTCAGCATGCCGCGAACCCGGTCGGCGACGAGCGCCTGATCCATCCAGTGGAAGGACTGCGCGAACGTGACCACCCGGAAGGTCCCGAGATCGGCCGGCAACTCCTCGGCTCGCAACTGCCGCCACCGCACGTTGGTCGACTCCGACCGACTCGCGGCCACCTCGAGCATCCCGCCGTCCGCGTCCACCCCGACCGCTTCCGCGAACAACGGCGCGAGCAAGAGCGTCAGCGACCCCGGACCACAGCCCACGTCCAGCAGCCGCCCGCTCCCGTCGAGCCCGAGCTCGTCCCGTACGGCGTCGGCCAACGCAGCCGGGTAGGCCATCCGCCCGACCGCGTAGTGCTCGGCGCTCCCGGCGTACAGGCTCGGATCCCACTGCCAGTTCCACTCGGTCGAGTCCATCCCGCGATGCTATCGACGGCTCCTGGTCTGCCGTCGACCGAATTTCGGCGCACACTCGAGGGTGGGGGAAGGAGCGTGTCATGTGGCAACCAGATGGATGGGATGTGCGGGCACGGATCGGTGTACTGACGCCGCACGGTGACGTCGGGCCCGAGTCGGAACTCCAGGCGATGGCTCCGGAGGGTGTTCGGGTGCATGCGACCCGTGTGCCGTTCGGGGGGATCAGGTCGGGCGGCCAGATGGACCCGACGATCCCCTTGGCGCCGGTGCAGGCGTTCGTCGAGCCGCCGGACATCGACGAAGCGACGGCCCTGCTGGCCGCCGCCCCACTGGGTGCCATCGGCATCGGATTCACCAGTTCGGCGTACGTGATCGGCGCCGACGGTGAACGCAAGGTCGTCGAGCGGCTGATGGAGCACAGCGCCGGCATCCCGGTGGTGTCCACGTGCGCCGCGGCGGTGGCCGGACTGCGGACGCTGAACGTGCAGCGGCTCGCGCTCTTCAACCCGCCCTGGTTCGACGCGGAGCTGGACCGGCTCGGTGCCGGGTACTTCACCTCGCTGGACCTGGACGTGGTCCGGCACGGACCCTGCGAGCTGCCGAGCAATCAGCGGAGCATCAGCCCGGCCGACCTGATCGCGTGGATTGTTGCCCACACACCCGACAGCGCCGAAGCCGTCTTCATCGGTGGCAACGGCTTCCGCACGGTCGGCGTGATCTCCACCTTGGAAGCAGACCTGCAGCGCCCGGTCCTCACCGCCAATTCCGTCCTGCTCTGGGCGCTCCTCCACGCCGCCCGCACGGCCGCCCGCCCGACGAACTACGGCAGGTTGTTCGCGCTCTGAGACAGCCGGCCGAGCCATTGCCACCCGCAACTGGTCGATCAACCCGCCGGCTCCCCGAACCCGAAGGCGCTCGCGACCTCAGCAGCCGTCGGTACATGCATGGACCGGCGCTGACACAAGTGTCGTGTAACAGCCTCCGACTCTGAGTGTCTGCTGAGAACTCCGTGAGTGGTCAGGGGGTTGCGAGGGGTCAGAAACGCCGACAGGGGTTCGATCTGAGCACTTCACGACGTAGGCTGCTCCTGCATCGGGGGAACGGTGGGGCGCTGCAGGGGGGAACTGCATGATGCTGGACTTTGGCCTGCCCTTGGGCAGGTGCACGCGATGATTCCGTTGCGACGGATTCTGGTCTGGATCTCCGGTGCATCGGCCGGGCTCGGCGCCGCTCTGGCGGCGACACTCCCGTTCGACGCGGAACTCGTCGACATCTCTCGCCGCGGTGGTACGCCGGGCGCCCACCACGTCGCGGTCGATCTGGCCGACCCGGACTCGTGGCCGGTGGTCGCGACGGACTTCAGGCAGCGACTGGACGGGTACTCCCCGGAGATGGCTGTCTTCATCCACAGCGCCGGCACGCTCACACCGCTGGGGCCGGCTGACCGCGTCGACACCGCGGAGTACACGCGCAACGTGCTGCTGAACTCGGCCGCGGCCCTGGTGCTCGGCCAGGCGTTCCTCAGCGCGGTCTCCGGCCGCGACTGTGAGCAGCACCTGATCATGATGTCCTCCGGTGCCGCCAGCCGACCGCACGAAGGCGAGTCGAGCTACTGCGCCGCCAAGGCCGCGATCGACCAGTGGGTCCGGACGGCCGGCCTCGAGCAACGCCGGCGAGATCCTGGCTGCCGGGTGATCTCGGTATCACCCGGCGCGGTCGACACCGACATGCAAGCCGAGTTGCGTGCTTGCAGCGACGACCAGGTGCCGGAGGCCAGCCGCTTCCGCCAGATGGACGCCCAAGGCCTGCTGTCCAAGGCGGAGGACATCGCCCGGACGATCTGGTCGACGCTCGACCGCGACCTCGACAACGGCAGCGTCCTACACATCCGCGATCTGACCTGAGCGCGCCAGCCGGTGGATCTGCGCACGAGTCGCCGGATACAGCTCCGTGTAGGTCTGGAAGAGCTCCCCGTACGTCGAAGCCGTCGACGGATCGGGACGGACCACGTGATCGGGTCGGGCCCAGTCGGTGTCCGGCGGGACCAGGCCGATCCCGATCGCCGCCAGCAGGGCATCGCCGTACGACGCTCCGATCGTCTGCGCAGGCACCTGCTGCTCCAGCCCGCACACGTCACTCACGATCTGCGTCCACAGCCCACCCTGCGTACCGCCGCCGACGGCAACGATCCGCTCCGGCCGCCCGGCCGCTTCTTCGAGAGCGCCGATGATCTGCCGCACCCCACAAGCGATTCCTTCGTACGCCGCTCGCAGCAGGTGACCACGCCCGTGCCGCAGCGTAAGTCCGGCGATCACACCACGGGCCAGCGGATCGTAGATCGGCGTACGCTCCCCGCTGAAGTACGGCAGCAGCACCAGCCCCTCACCACCGGCCGGAACGGCGGCCGCCTCCGCGACCAGCGTCTCGAACGGCACTCCACCGGTCAGATCCTGCAACCACGTGGTGATCGTCCCGGACGTCGCCATCCCGGCCGCCAGGGTGTGGGACGAGGGCTCGACGCCTGACGTCGTCCAGAGTCCACTGACACTGGTCGGTGCGGTCAGCACCTGGACGAAGAACATCGTCGAGCCGTACATCAGCATCAGGTCGCCAGGACGCCGCACCCCAACGCTGAAGGCTTCCGCCCAGGCGTCGACCGTGCCCGCAACCACCGGAGTCCCCTCGGCCAGTCCGGTCTCCGCAGCCGCGACGCCTCGCACCACGCCGACCTGCTCGGACGGCCACACCAACCGTGGCAGCGCCAGACCCGGCAGCACAGCTTCAACCCAGTCCCTGGCCCAGTCCTGCGTGCGGATGTCGTAGAAGGGATCGCACTGGCTCGCGGTGTGGTGATCGAGCACCCACTCACCGGTCAGCCGGGCCACGACGTACGTATGCGCACTGAACCATCGATCCTGCGGTTGCCAGTCCTCCCCTGCCTCCCGCCGCAACCACTCCAGCTTCGGTCCGATCGCCTGACTGGACAGGTCCTTGCCACAGCGTTCGAGGATCGCGTCCGCGCCGAGTTGCCCGGTGATCTCCTCGATCTCCCGGGTCGCGCGGGTGTCGACGCCGTACAGGATCGCCGGCCGCCGCGGCCGCAGCTCGGCATCGGTCTGTACGACGCATGGTCCGAGGCCCGAGACACAGACGGCGGCGATCTCCGCGTCCGGATGCGCGGACGTCAGCTCGGCGAGGACGTCCACGACATCACCCCACCAGTCGCGGTCCGGATCCATCTCGGCCCAGCCCGGCTGCGGCAGGCTCGGCGCGTGCTCGCGCCGGGCGACCGCCCGCACCGTGCCGTCGAGCGTGGTCAGAACAGCCTTGGTACTGCCCGTGCCGATGTCGACCCCGATCACGAAGCTCATCCGGCAACCCTAGAGTCCAGCCGCCTGGTCACGGTTTGGACATCTGCCGGACGAGGTCTTGTCACGGGTTATTCCAATGGTTAGTTTAACCGCCACTCTAATCAGGCTGGGCTGGGCGGAAGAGGTGTGCGATGGGAACAGCGTTCTCGCGGCGGGGGTTTCTCGGGATGGGACTGGCGGCCGGCGTCATCACGCTGACGGCCTGCGGATCGGACAGTGACAAGAGCTCGTCGTCGGGGAACGCCACCGCCGCCGACCTGGTGATGACGGTGTGGGGCGGGGAGAGCGACAAGACGGCGTACCAGAAGCGGATCGACCTGCTGGTGAAGAAGTTCCCCGAGCTGAAGGTGACGCTGCAGCTGATCCCGAACGACGGGTACGCCCAGAAGGTCCAGACGATGATTGCCGGCGGCAAAGGCCCGGACATCATGCAGGTCGCCGAGAGCGTCAACGTCTACTCGAGCAAGAACCAGATCCAGCCGCTCGACGACCTGGCGACCAAGGCCGGGATGGACCTGGAGAAGCGGTTCGGCGCGATCGGCAAGCTCTACTCGTACCAGGACAAGGTCTACGCGATCCCGGACCGCTCCGGCGCCATGATCGTCTTCTACAACAAGGCGCTGTTCGCGGCGAAGGGCATCAAGGCACCGACCGCGGACTGGACCTGGGACGACGCGCTGTCGGCGTTCAAGGAGCTGTCCGTGCCCGGGAAGCAGTGGGGCTACGCAGGCGGTGGCTGGTGGGCGCAGTGGTGGAGCTTCGTGTACCAGAACGGCGGCCGGATCATCGACGACAGCGGCAAGCCCGCGGTCGCCACCGACGAGGTGATCGACGCGCTGCAGTGGACCGGCGACCTGATCTTCAAGCACGGCGTCGTACCGACCCAGAAGCAGTACGCCGACATGGGCGCGGACGTCGGCGGCGACCAGGCGTTCGCGAACGGCAAGGTCGCGGTCAACACCACCGGCTTCTGGGGCATCAGCGGCCTCACCAAAACCAAGATCGACTGGGACATCGCGCCGCTGTGGCGGGGCAAGGAGCAGGCGGTGACCGCGTTCGGCAGCGGCCTTGCCATCTCGCGGACCGCGAAGAACCCGCAGGCAGCGTTCAAGGCGATCGACTTCCTCACCTCGCCGGAGGCGCAGCAGCAGATCATCGCCACCGGCCAGGACGTTCCGGCCAGCCTGGAGGTGCAGAAGAGCGACGCGTTCCTGAAGCCGGCCTGGATGACCAAGCCGGTGAACATGAACGTGTTCGGCGAGTCCAGCGACTTCATCTACCGGGCCCCGTTCATCCCGGCCTGGAACGAGATGCAGAAGGCGTTCGACGACGGGCTGGCCGACTTCTGGCTGGGCAAGCAGGACGCCCGCGCCGCGCTGACCGCGATCCAGCAGCGGCTCGAGTCGATCGTCAAGCCCGGCTGATGTCGACGCTGCGCCGCCGGGAGGCGCTGTGGTTCTACCTGTTCGCGTCACCGTGGATCATCGGGTTCGTCGTGTTCCTGCTCGGGCCGATGCTCGCGTCGGTCTACATCTCGCTGACCGACTGGGACTCGTTCACGCCGCCGAAGTGGGTCGGACTGCAGAACTACACCCGGCTGCTGACCGATGACCCGGTGTTCTGGAAGGCGTTGTGGAACACGTTCTACTACGCCGCGATCTCGGTGCCGCTCGGGCTCGGGATCGGCTTGTGGCTGGCGAACCTGCTGAACAAGCAGGTTCGCGCCCGCAAGGTGTTCCGGACGCTGATCTACCTGCCGACGCTGGTGCCGCTGGTGGCGACCGCGATGATCTTCAAGATGGTCCTCGCGCCGTCCGGCCCGCTGAACGACGTCCTGGGCTGGGCCGGGATCCCCGGGCCGTCCTGGTTGCTGGAGTCGGTCTGGGTGAAACCGGCCCTCATCCTGCTGTCGGTGTGGGGTGCCGGCGGCGCGACCGTACTGTTGCTCGCGGCAATGAAAGGCATCCCTCGGGAGCTGTACGAGGCGGCCGAGGTGGACGGCGCCGGGCCGGTCCGGCAGTTCTGGAGCATCACCGTCCCGCAGTTGACGCCGATCATCTTCTTCAACCTGGTGATGGGACTGATCGGCGCGTTCCAGGTGTTCTCCCAGGTCTACATCCTCACCAAGGGCGGGCCGAACAACGCCAGCCAGATGATGGTGCCGCTGCTGTTCGACGAGGCGTTCTCGTTCTACCACCTGGGGTACGCGTCGGCGATCTCGTGGCTGTTGTTCGCGGTGATCCTGGTGTTCACCCTGCTCGCCTTCCGCACCGCCCGGCGCTGGGTGTTCTACGAGACCGAGGTGAAGTGATGGCCACCGCACTCTCTACCGCCGCCGCACCGGCGCGGGAACGAACCACACGTCGGGATCGGGTCGCGGGCGTCTTCCGGGCGTCGCCGTTCAGCTATGCGACGCTGATCATCGTGTCCGCGGTGCTGTGCGTGCCGCTGGTGTTCGTGGTGTCGATCGCGCTGTCCAGCGATCAGACCGTCAACGCGAACACCTTCACGATCCTTCCACGCGAGTTCCACTGGGACAACTTCACCCGGGTGTTCGGCACCGACCTGCCGATGCAGCGGTTCCTGCTGAACTCGGTGATCATCTCGGCCGGCGCGGTGCTCGGCCAGGTGCTGTCCAGCGGACTCGTCGGGTACGCGTTCGCGCGGCTGCGGGCGCCGGGCAAGAACGCGCTGTTCATCATCGTGATCGCGACGATGATGATCCCGGCCCAGATCACGATGATCCCGCAGTTCATCCTGTTCAAGGACCTCGGCTGGGTGAACACCTACCTCCCGCTGATCGTGCCGAACTTCTTCTCCAACGCCTTCAACGTGTTCCTGGTCCGGCAGTTCGTGTCCCGGCTGCCGAGCGAGGTCGACGAGGCGGCGATGGTGGACGGGCTGGGCTTCTTCGGCATCTACCGCCGGATCATGCTGCCGATGCTCGCGCCGGTGCTGATCGCGATCGGCATCTTCACGCTGACCGCGACCTGGGGTGACTTCATGGGCCCGCTGATCTACCTGAACGACGAGGCCAAGATGCCGCTGGCCCTGGGCGTGCAGTACATCACCAGTACCTCGGCCGCACTGCAGGCGCCACCGTGGAACCTGGTGATGGTCGGCTCGATCCTGCTCACTGTGCCGATGATCCTGGTCTACTACCTGGGTCAGCGGTATCTGTACGAGATGGACATCAACGGCGGTAGTGCGGGGGTCAAGTGAGTTCGGTTGCGTTGAACGGCCAGGGCATCGTCATCGACGGCAGGCCGCAGGTCGTGCTGTGCTCGTCGCTGTTCTACTTCCGGCTGCCCCGGGAGCAGTGGCGCGCACGGCTCGAGCAGGTCCGCCGGTCCGGCTACACCTGCGTCGACGTGTATCTGCCGTGGAGCTTCCACGAGCTCGCGCCCGGGCGGTGGTCGTTCGACGGCCGGCGAGATGTGGCGGCGTTCCTGGACCTCGCGGCTGAGGTCGGGTTGCACGTCATCGCCCGGCCCGGGCCGTATATCTGCTCCGAGTGGGACGGCGGCGCGCTGCCGGCCTGGCTCGGGCTTGATCCCGCCGTACGCGTCCGGCAGAACGAGCCGCGGTTCCTCGCGGCCGTGACGGCCTGGTTCGACCACGTGCTGCCGTTGATCGCGGCTCGTCAGCACGGCGCGGGCGGCTCGGTGATCATGGTCCAGCTGGAGAACGAGCTGGACTTCTTCGACTGCGCGGACCGGCCTGGATACCTCACCGCCCTGCGGGACCAGGCTGTTGCTCACGGCATCGACGTACCGCTGATCGCGTGCGCTGGTCAGGGTGACCTCTTTGGTGCCACCGGCGACGTCGAGGGCGTCGTACCGGCGTGCAACTTCTATCCGAACGACGATTCGCCGTTCATCGAGGAGGAGGTAGGTCGCTATGCGGCACTGCTTGCGGACCGCGGGCTGCCGCTGCTGATCACCGAGACGAACCGGCGCCACCGGACCCTGCGGCGATTGCTGGCCAGCGGGGCGTCGTTGATCGCGCCGTACCTGCAGTCGTCGGGGTGGAACTTCGGCTACACCCCGTCGAGCGGCAACTGGGGGAAGCCGGGCAACTTCATGAGCCACGGGTACGACTTCGGTGGTTACGTGTCGTCGACGGGTGCCGAGCGGCCGGAGTACGCCGAGGCCCAGCTCTTGACACGCGTGCTGGATGCGCTGGGTCCGCGGTTGGCGCTGGCGACACCGGGTGCAGCGGTCGAGGTGACGGCCGACTTCCCGACCAGTTCCGTTCCCTCGGTCCTCGACCTCGACGGCGGCGGGCGAGTGGTCGCCGTACCGAATCTGAGCGACACCGACGGGCGTGCGGTCGTCAACGGTGTCTCGGTCGCCGTCGGTGCGGACTCGTGTCCGTTGATGCTGCTGGATCTGCCGGTTGGCGATCAGACCTTGCGGCTGGCGTCGGCGGACTTGGTGTCGTTGGACGACGGGCTGGTGTTCTGCTCGTCCGTGCCGGTGACCGTTGTCATCGGCAACACGTCGGTGGAGATCGCGGTAGGGTCCTCACTCGTGGTCGAGGGTGTTCAGGTCACCGTGGAACCACGATCGGAGGTCGTGGCTCCGCAGACGCCGGCGGCGACGTCGGTCGGTCAGGTGCGGCGACGGTCCACTGTGCCCACGGAGAAACCGGCAGGTACCCATGACCTGCCACCCACGCTGGAATCGCTTGGTGTCTACCGCGGACGCGGCACCTACACGACGACCGCGGAGCTGACCGACGAACTGCTGCTCGTAGGTGCGGCCGACATCGTGGATCTCTCGGTCGGCGGCCGAGTGCGAACACTTGCCGGCTTCGGCGCCGTGGAGCGCATCGACGTCCGTGGCCTCAGCGGCGAGATCCACGCCACTGTGGAGATCTGGGGCCATGCGAACTTCGACGACGCCCGGTTGCCTCCGCTTCGCCTCGGAGCACTGCGCGGCCTCGGCACGCTGTGGACTGTCATCGAGACCCGGGACATCTCCGCATTGTGGACAGTCGACGGCCACTGGGCGGGCGATCCGGCACCACTGCGCAGCCTGACCGGCTGGAGCAGCACCCGCATCGGTACGCCGGTCACGTACACGCGCCGCCTCGACACGGACACGCCGACCGCACTGCATCTGGACGGCGTCCGCGAGCCGGTCACCGTGACGGTGGACGACGGCGAGCCGATCGTCGTCCACACCGAGGACCCGTGGGCGCTGTTGCCCGCGGGCACCAAGCAGCTCTCCGTGACGATCCCCCACAATCCGAGTGGCGGCGGTCTCCGCGCCGAGTTGCTCACCCTGGATCCGGTGCGCGACTGGACGTGCGCCGTACAGGACGACGACGTGCTGACCGCCTTCGCACAGGCCCGCGAACCAGGCGCCGGGATCGACCTTCCGCTGGCGCTGGCACCGGGTGAGGAGGCCTGGCTCGACGTCGAGCTTCCAACGTTGGAGAATGGTGTCGTTCTCCGGCCGGAGGGGACCCAGCTGCGCGTCACCGGCTGGGCGTCCGGAGAGTGTTTGGGGCGGGTGTGGGTCGGCGACCGGCCCGCGTTCTCCGGTGGTGATCCCGACGTACTGTGGATTCCGCCGGGATGGTCCGGGCTGACGCTGCTGGTGCGGGGCGTCGACGGGCCGGCCACTCCGGAGCTACGTACGCTACGGCTGGAGCCGACCTAGAAGGGGGACAGAGTGCCGCGGCAGACATCCCGTGACCTGCGCAACGAGAGCCGGTTCGAGGTGCTGCACGCACTCTTCACCCTCGGGCCGTCGACCCGGCAGGAGATCGCCAAACACACCGGCCTGAGCACGGCGACCGTCGCGACGCTGGTGACGCAGTTCCTGGCCGAGGGCGTGCTGCGGATCGCGACCGTCGAGCAGAACACCGTCGGCCGCCCGTACGAGCGGCTCACCATCGACCCCGACCGCGGCCGCATCCTCGGCATCGATGTGGCCGAGACGTACGTCGACGCGACCGTGTACGACGTCACCCTCGGCCCGCTCGGCCAGAGCGAGGTCGCGCTCGACGAGCACCAGAACGGCCAGGCGTACGTCGTCGACGGCATCGTCCGCGCCATCGACGCGGCGGTCGAGGCCGGCGGCACCGACCGCAAGCGGATCATCGGGGCCGGCGTGAGCATGCCCGGCCAGGTCCAGCCGGACGCCGGCGTCTCGGTGTTCGCGCCGAACTGGGACTGGCACGACGTCAAGATCGAGGCCCTGCTCGAGGAACGCCTCGGCATGCCGGTGTACGTCGACAACCCGCTGAAGGCGGTCGCGCTGTCGGAGATGTGGTTCGGCGTCGGCCGAGTTACCAAGAGCATGGCCGTGGTCAACCTCGGCACCGGCGTCGGCGCCGGCATCGCGATCGACGGGTCGTTACTGCGCGGCGCGGCCAACAACGCGGGCGAGTGGGGACACACGCTGCTCCAGCTCGACGGCCGGCAGTGCCGCTGCGGCCGGCGCGGATGTGTCGAGGCATATCTCGGTGTGCACGGCCTGGAGACGACACTGGCGGAGATCGACCCGGATCACCCCGCGCTCCAGCAGCCGCAGCAGCGCGGGTTCGTCGAAGCGGTCGCGGTCGGTCTGGCCGGCGACGACCCGGCTCTGGTGGAGCTGGCCCGCCGTACGGCGCACTATCTCGCGGCGGGGCTCGGTGATCTGGTGAACCTGCTCAACATCCCTCACATCACCCTGACGGGCTGGACCACGGTCGCGCTGGGCGAGTGGCTGATCCCCGCCGTCACCGCCGAACTCCCCGACCACGTCCTGCCCGGCTCGCTACCGGGCCTGACGGTCGAGGCCTCGCGCGTCGCGGGCAACCCGGTGGCCCTCGGGATGGCCGCGTTCACGCTCGAGCAGTTCCTCGGCGCCCTGGGCCTCGCCAGCCCAGCGAGCGCCCCGACCACGCGCCGGCGGCTCCGGTCGCCGGCTTAGGCTGCCTTCTCGAACTGGGTGGAGTAGAGGTCGGCGTACAGGCCGCCCTTGGCGAGGAGTTCCTCGTGGGTGCCGCGTTCGCGGATGCGGCCCTCGTCCAGGACGAGGATGACGTCGGCGTTGCGGACGGTCGACAACCGGTGCGCGATCACGAGCGACGTACGGCCGACGAGTGCGTTGGCGAGTGCTGCCTGGACAGCGGCCTCGGACTCGGAGTCCAGGTGCGCCGTGGCCTCGTCGAGGATCACGATCGACGGCGACTTGAGCAACAGCCGCGCGATTGCGAGTCGTTGACGCTCGCCACCGGACAACCGGTAACCGCGATCGCCGACGACGGTGTCGAGACCATCGGGCAGGGTGCCGACCAGGGTCGCGATCTGCGCGGCCACGAGCGCTTCGTGCAGCTCGGCGTCGGTCGCTTCCGGGTTGGCGAGCAGCAGGTTGGAGCGGATCGTGTCGTGGTACATGTGCGAGTCCTGCGTGACCACGCCGATCACCTCTCGCAAGGAGCGTTGGGTGACCTCGCGGACATCGCAGCCGCCGACGAGTACGGCTCCACCGGTCACGTCGTACATCCGGGAGACCAGCGACGACAGCGTCGTCTTGCCGGCGCCGGACGGGCCGACGACAGCGACCAACTGTCCGGGCTCGACGGTGAAACTGACGTCCTTGAGGACGTCCTCGCCGGTCTCGGCCGACAGGGTCGCGACCGACTCCAGCGAGGCGAGCGACACCTCCTCGGCGGACGGGTAGTGGAAGGACACGTGGTCGAACTGGATCGACGGCTCGGCGTCGGCCGGCAGCTCCTTCGCGTCCTTGCGGTCGGCAACCATCGGCGGGAGGTCGAGCACCTCGAGCACACGCTCGAAGCTGACCAGCGTCGTCATCACGTCGACCTGGATGTTGGACAGCGCGGTGAGCGGTCCGTACAGGCGGGTGAGGTACGCCGTGAGCGCGACGACCGTGCCGATCCCGAGCGTTCCCTCCACCGCGAACACGCCGCCGACGCCGTACACGAGGGCAACGGCCAGCGCGGCGACCAGGGTCAGCGAGACGCGGAAGATACTCGCGTACATCGCGGTGGTGACGCCGATGTCGCGGACCCGGGCCGCCTTGCCGGCGAACTCCTTCGACGAGTCCTGCGTGCGGCCGAAGACCTTGGCCAGGACGGCGCCGGCGACGTTGAAGCGCTCGGTCA
This sequence comes from Kribbella sp. NBC_01484, assembly GCF_036227145.1. Taxonomy (NCBI): domain Bacteria; kingdom Bacillati; phylum Actinomycetota; class Actinomycetes; order Propionibacteriales; family Kribbellaceae; genus Kribbella; species Kribbella sp. NBC_01484. The sequence continues at coordinate 4,730,234 of NZ_CP109437.1, read as the reverse complement.
TCGTCTGCGCCATGGTCGCGTTCAGCTTGTAGGTCTCGGCGGTCAGCTCGCGCAACTTCCCGGCCATCAGCCGGGCGGGGATCACGAACAGCGGCAGGACCACGAGCGCGAGCAGAGTGATCTGCCACGACATCACGAACATCGCGCCGAGCACGAGGGTGACGCTGAGCAGGTTGCTGACCACGTTCGACAGGGTCGAGGTGAAGGCCTGCTGGGCGCCGAGGACATCGCCGTTCAGGCGCTGGATGAGCGCGCCGGTCTGGGTGCGGCTGAAGAACGCGACCGGCATCTGCTGCACGTGGTCGAACACGGCGGTGCGCAGGTCGTAGACGAGTCCTTCGCCGATCCGCGCGGAGAACCAGCGCTCGCCCAGCGTGACCGCGCTGTTGACGACCGCGAGCAGCGCGACGACGAGGGCCAGCCACACGACCACGTCGGCGCGGCCCGGGACGATGCCGTCGTCGATGATCGCGCGGAACAGCAAGGGGGTGACGGCCCCGGTGCCGGCGTCGAGGGCAACCAGGACGAGGAAGAAGGCCAGGTAGCCGCGGTAGGGGCGGGCGAAGCCGAGGATGCGGCGGAGGGTGCCCGCGGTGAGCTTGTGGTGCCGGACGGAGGAGTCCTTCATCAGCGATCGCATCGCGCGACCGCCACCGCCTCCCCCACCCGGGAGTCCGGAGATCTGTGACATGCAGATCCTTTCGGTCGGGGATCAGATATACTGAGCTTACCTCACTATGAGCTAACCTCACAAGATCCTCAACCACTAGGCTCTGGTCGTGCACGCTCCGGATGACTCCGCGGAACAGATCGCGGCCCTGCTCGACGGCATCGTCCGCCGGCAGCGGCGCGCGTCCAGGGAAGGGCTCGGCGAGAGCGTCACCCACGGCCAGTTCCGCGTCCTCCGCACCCTCGACCGCGCCGACCGCGCCCTGCGCCTGAGCGAACTGGCCGCGCAGCTCGGCATCGTCCCCCGCTCGGCCACCTCGGTCGTCGACGACCTCGAGGCCGCCGGCCTGGTCGCCCGTCACCCCGATCCCAACGACCGCCGCGCCACCCTCGTCACCCTCACCCCGGCCGGCACCCAGATCCTCACCACCCTCCGCCACAACCGCCGCGAAGCCATGGCCACCCAACTCACCCGCCTCACCCCCACCGAACAATCCACCCTCATCCACCTCCTCCAACGCCTCACCGACGACTGACGGATATCCGGCTCTACTGACGTATCCGTGGGTGGTCCCGTTGTGCCGGGTGCCGCAGGGTGGGGAGGATCGGGATCCCGGATCGGGTGGGAGATCCTCCCCAGCCCGGGCAGGGCGGCGTCGCGCGCGCCTCGTTGTGATGGCCTGGCGGACCGGCCGACGGTACCGGAAAACACCCACCGAACCGGCAAAAGAGCCGGATATGCCATCGAGCGCCGGGTCCTCACCGGCCTCGGTCTGGGGTAGCCGCGCTGAGGTGGGTCAGTACGGCGAGCACCCGGCGGTGACCATCCTCGGTCTCGGGCAACGACAGCTTGGTGAACACGTGCCGGACGTGCGCCTCGACCGTTCGCTCGCTGAGGTAGAGCCGCTTGGCGATGCCACTGTTCGTCAGGCCTTCGGCCATCAGCTCGAGGACGTCGCGCTCGCGATCCGTCAGCATGGCCAGCGGATCCCCAGCCCCACGCCGCGCCACCAACCCGGCCACCACCTGCGGATCCAGCGCCGACCCACCCCGCGCGACCCGCTCGGCCGCGGCCAGGAACTCGCCGACATCGAGCACCCGATCCTTCAGCAGATACCCGAACCCACCGAGCGACACGAGCTCGACCACGTGATGGGTCTCGATGTGCTGGGACAGCAGCAGTACGCCGATCTCCGGGTGCGCACTCTTCACCGCCTGAGCCGCCCGGGCACCCTCGTCGCCGAAGCCGGGCGGCATCCGGATGTCCGCCACGACCAGATCCGGCCGGTACGACGTGACCGCCGCGAGCAGCCCGTCCGTGTCGCCGAAGGTCGCCACCACCTCGTGCCCGCCGTCGACGAAGAGCATCTTCAGCCCTTCTCGGAGCAGGACCTGCTCCTCGGCGATCACGATCCGCATGGCAGCTCCGCGACGAGCGTCGTACCGGTGCCGGGCCTGCTCTGGATGTGGAAGGTGCCGCCGAGCGCCGCGACCCGATCGGCCAGGCCGGTCAGCCCGGTGCCGCGACGGGCCGCGGCTCCACCCACGCCGTCGTCGACCACGCGCACGACCAGCCGCTCGAGGTCCTGGTCGGCGATCAGATCGACGCGCGTGGCGTTGGCATGCTTGACCGCGTTGGTGAGACCTTCACAGCAGATGAAGTACGCCGCGGCCTCGATGCCGGTGTCGAAACGCTGGTCGGGCATCCGCACCGACACCGGCAGCGGAGCACGACGCGCGAGTTCCTGACAGGCGGGGGCGAGACCGGCATCCAGTTGCGCGGGCGGCAGACCGCGAGCCAACTCGCGGAGCTCACCGATCGCCACGGTCGCCTCGGCGACCGCGCCGTCCAGCGTGACCCGCACGTCCGCGGGTGGCGCCGCTCCGAGTTGGTGCTGCGCGTGGCGGAGCGCGAGGCCGATGGACACCAGCCGCTGCTGGGCGCCGTCGTGCAGATCGCGTTCGATCCGGCGGCGTTCGGCGTGCCCGGCGGCAACGATCCGGGCCCGGGAGGCCTTCACCTCGACGAGTTGGACGTTGAGCTCGGCGCGCAGCCGCGCGACCTCTACGGCGAGACCACCGTCCTCGACAACCCGGCGCAGCAGGTCCGGGCCGATCCCGCCGGTGCCGTCGTACAGAACCACGCCGATCGGCTGGTCGCCGCGTTCGATCGCGATCCGGTGCCGGCCGTCGGCGTCGGCGCGGGTCGTGCCGGCCAGGTCGACGTACCGGCGGCTCTCCGGCAGGAAGACGAGGAGGTCGAGACCGGGGTCGCCGAGGATCTCGCGCAGGACGGCTTCGACGTCCTCCGGTGCGCGGCGGCCCGAGCGGACGTCTTCGAGGAAGCCGGCCATCCGCTGCAGGGCGTCGTACCGGGCCCGGTTGAAGCGGCGGTCGACGGCGTCCTGGATGCGGCCGCGCAACGGGCGGAACAGCACGGCGCACACCAGCGTCGCGATGGCTGTGGTCCAGGCCGAACCCCGGCCGAGAAAGGCGCCCAGGGCAACGGTCACGACGGCGTACGCCGAAATCAGCAAGACCGTCAGGCCCGCGTACGCGACGGTCCGGCTGATGAACAGATCGATGTCGTAGAGCCGGTAGCGCAGGATCGCGGCACCGGCGGCGAGCGGCAGGCCCGAGAGTGCGAGGGCGGCGATGACGCCGGCCACGGGGGTGACGTACCAGAGCAGGAAGGCCGTCGGCAGAGCCACGCCGGCGACGGACGCGGCGAGCACGAACCACTTGAGTTGCTGGCGTTCCAGGCCGGTCGAGCGCCGGAAGCGGACGGCAAGTGAGACGACCGCGCCGATCAGCGCGCCGAGGAACAGCGGCATTCCGATGGCGAGAAGGGCACCGGTCGGCAGCGACTCGACCGCCCACGGGTTGTGGCCACTACTGAAGTCCCGGCCCCTGGCTGGACTCAGCGACCAGGCGACCATGCTCAGCACCAGACCGGCCGCGGCGATCCACGGCAGCGGACGCCAGCGCCGGCTCGGCAGCTGGCCGGTCGGGAAGAGCAGGAAGGTGAGTGTCCATCCGAAGCCGCTCGGCAACCAGCTGACAGCGGAGATCCCCTCGCCGACCGGACCGCCGGCCCAGCCTTCGGCGGCGGCCCGGAGTCCCCAGCCCTGGGCCAGGTCCGCGGCGAGTGCGTTGAGCAGTCCGAAGCCGCAGAACAGCCAGCCGATCGCGTTCTCCGGATGCCGCCGGGCGATCAACGCTCCCGCGCCGACGGTGGTCACACCGATCGCCGCGTACAGCAGCGTGTCGTAGACGGGTTCGAGCCGCCACGACAGGGCGATCGCGGCGATCTCCGCGACCACGGTCACTCCGAACAACACAGCCGGTAACGGCCGGCGCCCACGCACGCCACCATCGTGGCAGCGCCGGACGATCCCGCCAACAGTGCTGGCACTGACGCGGTTTCGCGCGCCGATCGGCGTACTGACGCCGATGCGCCGGGCAACCGCCGAAACCTAGCGTCGAAGCACACTTCGAAAGGTGGGAATCATGAACCGCAAACTCGCAGTCATCGGTCTCGTCGGCGCCGTCCTGACGACGCTGTCCGGCATCGCCGTGGAGGTGCTGGTCAAGCCGGCCTCCGACGTCTCCGACACGATGTGGAGCTACCCCTGGAGCAGCGACGCCATCGTTCCGGTCTCCATCCTGTACGCCGGGTTCCACCTGCTCGTTCTCCTCGGCATGCTCGCCGTGGTTCGCGCGATGGGGAGCCGCGGCGGCCGGATCGGCGCGATGCTCGCGGTGGTGGGGACCTTCGTCCTCCTCGTCGCGGAGCTCGCATCGATCCCGATCGCCGGCCAGCGGCTGGACGACACCGGCCCGCAGATCGTCGGCCCGGTGTTCGGCCTCGGGGTCGCGCTCACCGCGGTCGGGTTGCTCGTCGCCGGCCTGGCGGTGCTGCGCTCAGATGACTGGACGGGGTGGCGTCGTTACGCGCCGCTGGCCGCGGGCATCTGGTCCTTCCTGTTGATCGGCGTGAGCATGACCAGCGCCATCGCACTGGGCGTCGCTATCTACGGCGTCACGCTGTGCGTCCTGTTCGCAGCCGTCTACCCACACCAGTCGACCGTCTCCTCCGAACCTCAGCTCCGGGCCCGCATCGATCACTGAGGGGTGGTCCGCGCGGCGGCCAGTTCGTAGAGGAAAGTGTTGACCGGAGTGGGGACCCCGGACTCGCGTCCAAGGCGGACTACCGCTCCGGTCCACGCCTCCAGCTCGGAGGGCCGGCCGGCGATCAGGTCCCGTTGAAGAGACGTGGTGCCGTCAGCAGGCAGCTGGTCGATCCAGGCAAGGGTTCTGGGTACGACGTCCGCCGCGAGAGCGATGCCGCGCGCCAGGGCGACGTCGCGGATCTCGGTGGTTGCCTCGGTGAGGAGCCGGCGGGTGCCGGGTCGCGTGCGGAGGACGCCGTACCCGGCTCCGCTCGCCGTACCGAGGCCGCCGCTCGGAACGACGGACAGGAACTTGGTCCACAGGCCGGCCCAGATATCGTCAGGGACGGTCGCTTGGAGGCCGGCGTCGACGAAGGCGTCGCGCAGCCGCTCGGAGCGGGGTGTCGGCTGGTTGTCCCACTCGCCGAAGGTCAGCTTGCCGTTGCCGAGGTGGCGGATGATCCCCGGACCATCGACGTACGCGATCACCTCCGCGGCACCCGGCAGGACCGCGTCGCGGCCGTAGACCGCAGCCACCTGGTCCGGCGCCTCAACACCGTTCTGGACCGTGACGATCGCCGTCGCATCGCCGACCAGCGGACCGATCGTGGTGGTCACCTCGGGCAGTTGCCAGGTCTTCACACAGACGAGCACATAGTCGGCCTCACCGAGCTCGGCCGGGTCGGCGGTGGCTCGCACCGGCGAGAGCTCCAGGTCACCGGCCGGACTCCGCACCACCAGCCCCTGGGACCGCAGCGCCTCCAGGTGCTTGCCGCGCGCAACAAAACCGACGTCCTGCCCGGCCGCGGCCAGCCGGGCACCGAAGTACCCACCGACGCCACCCGCTCCGACGATCGCGATCTTCACAGCCACACTCCTCGGTTACCGGTTCATCTGGTAACACCGATGATAGACTAAGTCGCATGAGCTTCACCTGGGTGGGCGGCCGGCCGTCGGTCGACTTCACCGCGACCCTCGGCAAGCGCCGGCAGACCCCGTTCGAGCGAGTCCCGGTAGCTTCCGACCTCGGCCGCTGGTTCCACGCCGCCGGCCTCGCCGATCACCCCGTCGCGGTCTCGCCCCGCACGTTCACCCGGGCCCTGGCACTGCGCGAAGCCCTCTACCGCCTCTTCACGGGTACGACGCTCGCCGCGGACGTCGACCTGGTCAACCACTGGAGCGCCCGCCCGCTCCCCGGCCCCCGCCTCACCGGCGACCTTCGAGCCGACAACACCACGACAGACGCCGCCGGCCTCCTCAGCGTGCTCGCGCGGGACGCGGTCGACCTCCTGACCGGGCCTCTCGCAGACCGGATCCGCACCTGCGCCGCCGACGACTGCTCCCTGCTGTTCGTCGACGAGAGCCGGGCCGGCCGGCGGCGCTGGTGCTCGATGAACACCTGCGGCGCCCGCGCGAAGATGGCGCACTATCGCGCGGCTCGGGTGGATTGAAGACATTCTGCAGTCCAACCGGTAGACGACCCGCGGCATGGTTCAGTGGGCGCATGCGTACACCGAAGACTTCTCCGGTCGAGGCGGCACAGCTGCTCCGAACCGACCAGGAGCTCCTGCTGACCCGCATCGACGGACGGACTGAGGCTGAGCTGCGAGCGCCGTACCGGGTGACGGCCGGCCCGCTCGGCCACTTCTGCGACTCGTTGCACGACCTGGTCGCGCACATCCTGATGTGGGACGAGATCACCCTCGCCGTACTCCGGGACGCCAAGGCCGGCCGCTTGCACTGGAGTATCGACCCGCGCTGGGAGACGGCCGAGATCGGCAGCGCTCTCAACGTCGGCGGCGTCGAGGCCGGTCGCCACATCCCGTCCGACCTGCTCCGGCACCGCTTCGACAGCGTCGGCGCGGCACTCGTCGCCGAGATCGAGCAGTACGACGAGAAGTCGTGGTCGGACCCGTCGACGGGCGGCGGGTTCGACGGCGGCATCGGCGCGCTGGCCGAGTACGCCTCCACTCCGCCCGACGGCATCGTCTTCGGCCACGCCGCCCGCCACCTCCAGCCCGCGCCGGTCTCCGCATGACGGCCGAGATCGTCGACAGCCCGCAGTTCGCGGCCGAGACCGACCAGCTGCTGAAGATCTTCGCGAACCAGCCCGAAGGCCCCGACCTCGACCCCTATCAGGCCCTGTTGCTCGATCGCGAGGAGCTCCCGGACCCGGAGCTGGCCGGCGAGTGCGATCCGCGGACTCACCCCGAAGACCTCACCATCACCTTGCCGGACCGCCGCCTCGAGGCGCGCGTCTATCGTCCGCTGACCTCCGGTCCACGGCCAGTTGTGCTCTGGTTGCATGGCGGCGGTTTCATCGGTGGGGATCTCCGCGACATCGAGTACGCGACCTCGGGAATCGCTGTCGCAGGCAACGTTGTCGTTGTCTCGCTCAACTATCGACTGGCGCCCGAGAGCCCTTATCCAGCAGGGCTTCACGACGTTCGCGACAGTCTCGACTGGCTCCGCGAGTACACAGCTGAGCTCAACGGTGACGGCAGGATCGCGGTCGGCGGTCAGAGTGCGGGCGCCGCACTCGCCGCCGGCGCCTGCCTGCTCGCGCGCGACGAGGGCACTCCGCTCCCCGACCGGCAGATCCTCTGCTACCCATCCCTCGACCTGGACCAGGACACCGAGTCGTACCGGTCGTTCGACGGCACATTCCTGAGCATCGCCCCGGGTGGTTGGTCCTCGACGCAGTACTTCCCCGACGGCGACCTCCCCGCCGCGGCCGTACCGCTACGGGCAGCCACGGTCGCCGGCCTGCCGCCCGCACTCGTCCTCGCCGCCGGACGTGATCCGCTGCGTGACGATGCGCGCATCTATGCGAACCGGCTCGGGCAGGACGGCGTACCGGCGCGGCTGGTCGAGTACGCGGACACGATGCACGCGTTCCTCAACTTTCCCGCGGCCCTGTCGGCCGGGCGGCACGCGGTCGAGCTGATCGGCGCCGACCTGCGGACGACGTTCAACGGACCCCGCCCATGAGGCCGGGCCGCCAGGGCGAGCGCCCACCTCAGCTGGTGTGCGGGATGAAGAACTTGGCCGGATCGCCGGCGGCTCTGGCCCCGGACTGGATCCAGGCGGCGAACGCGTCTGGACTGCGTCGCTCGAGCTCGTCGAGGTACGCGCGGCGGACGTCGGCCATCGCGGACCGGTGGTCGGCCGTCGAGGAACTCTGCAGCCGGGTGAAGCTCCGCCGCCACGCCAGGCAGATCTCCTCGTCACTCAGCTCGCACAGGCTGCGCGCCACCGCGGACAGATATCGAGGTGTGGGTAACGGTGGTGGGGGCACGTCCTGCGACTGACGCTTCGGCTCGGCCGGCTGGCGGGCGGCAGGCCGCAGCCGGGCGAGCACCGGCGGCGACAAGGTGATGATCAGCCCGACCAGGACCAGCGTCTCCAGACCCACCGCCGCGGCGAACCCACAGATCGCCAGCACCAGCAGACCGCCGAGAACGGCCAAGCGAGGTGTCGATCGGATCAAATCCGCCGACGGCAACTCCCGCGCGAGGCCGACCTGCAGAGCGGCCGCCCCGGCCACCGCGGCCGCGACCAGGAAGGCCACCAGGTTGGTCGACAGGCCGACGAACACGATCGCCGAGGCCAGCCCGATCGTGGCCAGCAGCACGACGGCCGCTCGCCAGATCCGGTCGTAACGCGATGCTAGGCGCTCCCGCATGCGGACCTAGTGCCCACTGCACCGGATCTCAACACGCCCTGCAACGCCTCGACGAAGGCCGTGGTAGCCGGCGGGTCCGGTGGTTCGCCGTACGTCGCGAGATAGATCCGGCGTACGACGGACAGCTCGGTCGCCTGCACTCCGTCCAGATGGTGTGAGCGCAGCGCCAGACCCGGCATCGTGGTGACTCCGAGACCAGCCGCGACGAAGGCCTGCTTCACGATGATGTCGTCGCTGGTGTAGGCGATGCGCGGCGTGAACCCGGCGTCCGCACAGTGCTGGAGCAGTTCCTGCCGGCAGTTCGCGCACCCCGCGATCCAATCCGAGTCCCGGTGGTCGGTGAGGGTCTCTCCCGAACGGCGACTCAGTAGCTGCACGGGATCGTCGAGGAGATAGGTGTACCGAAGCCCGTCGTCCGGGACGTCGTCGTCGTACCGAAACAAGATCGCAAGGTCGATGTCGCCCGCGCGCAGCTGTCGTGCCGCGACGACCGGGTGGGCGTCGGCCAACTCGAGCTCGAGGTTCGGATGCTCGCGGCGCAACTCAGCGGCGGCCGGCGGCACCAGGACGCTGAGCGCTGAGGAGAACGCCCCGACCCGGACGCGCCCGGACTGCAGACCGACCAACGAGGCGAGCTCCGCGTCGGCCGCATCGACGCGGCCGACGATCTCGGCCGCCCGACGCGCGAGCACCTCGCCTTCGGGCGTGAGCCGGATGCCACGGCCGACTCGCTGGACCAGCTTCGCGCCGGTCGCGGCCTCCAGCCGGGCGAGGTGATGACTGACGGTGGGCTGGGTGTAGTGCAAGGCCTCGGCCGACGCGGTCACCGAACCGTGGGCGGCGACCGCGGCCAGCACGCGCAGCCGGACGAGATCGAGCATGGATCGATGGTATCTATGCGTTCGAGCCGAGATTGGCATTAGACGCATACACTTCCGGACCGGCAGGGTGGTGGTCGAACGAGAGGAGAACAGCATGACCGGCAAGGTTGTCTGGCACATGACGATGTCCCTCGACGGCTTCATCGGCGACCGGGACGACAAGCTGGACTGGAGCTTCGGCGTGAACGAGCCGTCCGAACTGGCGGCCGAGGTCATCCGGACCACGGGCGCGTTCCTGTGCGGCGGGCGACTCGTCGACGCGGTCGGCGACAACCGACCGTACGGCGGTGTGTGGACGGGCCCGGTCCTGATCTACACCCACAAGGACCCGGCGACCAATCCGGTCCCGGAGTTCACCTACGTCTCCGGCGACATCCGCGACGTCATCGCCAACGGCCTGAAAGCCGCCGACGGCAAGAACCTGGTCGTCACCGGCGGAGCCGTCCCCCGCCTGACCCTGGACGCCGGCCTGGTCGACGAGATCGTCCTGCACATCGTCCCCGTCCTCCTCGGCGAAGGCGTCCGTTTCTACGACAGCCCCGGCGTCGAACCGACCAACCTCAAAGTCCTGACCACCGAACGCACCAACTTCCGCTTCGAGGTCATCAAGTAGATGGTCCAGCGCTTCGTCGTCCTCGATGCCATGGGCGTCCTGTACCGGCACGGCAACGTGGTGAGCGGCGTCCTCATCCCCTACCTCCACCGGCACGACTGCCCGCGCACCGAGGCGGAGATCCGCGACATGTACCGCCGTTGCACCCTCGGCCAACTGTCCACAGACGAGTTCTGGGCGGCGGTGGACGTCGGCCGGACAGCGTCCGACAGCGACTACTGCCGCAACCATCAGTTGACGGTTGGCACAGTCGGCATGCTGCGGGGTCTCCACGAAGCCGGTCTCACGGTGTTGGTGCTCACCAACGATGCCGGGCCATGGTCCGCCCACCTCCGGCGACGCTTCGGCCTCGAGCCGTACGTCGACCACTGGTACGTCAGCGCCGAGATCGGTGCCCGCAAACCCGACCCGGCCGCGTACGACGCCGTACTGGCGCACCCCGGCCTCGACCCGGCTCACACGGTCATGGTCGACGACCGGCCGACCAACCTCGCCGCAGCCCGGGCCGCGGGTCTGTGTCCTGTTCTCTTCCACAGCGAGGACACCGCCGCCAATCCGGCTCCCGACCTCGATGTGGCCGGTGCCCGCAACATGCCGGAGCTGCTCAAGCTTCTGCTCGCGCACGGCTGAGGCGGTGGCGGTAGGTCGCCTCGGTTGGACTCACACAGTTGGGGGCCGGCGCGTTCCTTGGGTATGGACAGATACGCGCAGCGAGTGGCGAAAGCCGACTGGGACGCCGTGACCGCCGAGGTGAACGATCTCGGGTGCGCGCTGCTGCCCCGGCTGCTCACGCCCGCCGAGGCGGCCGGCATCGCCCGGCTCTATGACGACGTGAGCAGATTCCGGGCCACGATCGACATGGCCCGGCATCGCTTCGGCGAGGGACAATACCGGTACTTCGACCGTCCGTTCCCCGAGGCGATCGAGGCGTTGCGGCAGGCGCTCTACCCACGGTTGTTGCCGATAGCACGCGATTGGTACGCCAAGCTCGGCCGCGACGCGGAGTGGCCGGACACGCTGGACGAGTGGCTCGACATGTGTCACCGCGCCGGCCAGACACGTCCCACGCCGATTCTCCTGCGGTACGGTGCAGGCGACTGGAACGCACTCCATCGGGACCTGTACGGCGACAAGGTGTTCCCACTCCAGGTCGTGATCAACCTCAACGACCCCGGCGTCGACCACACCGGCGGCGAATTCCTGCTGGTCGAACAACGCCCCCGAGCCCAGTCCCGCGGCACCTCGACCCTCATCCCCCAGGGCCACGGCCTCGTCTTCACCACCCGAGACCGCCCCGTCCCCTCAACCCGAGGCTGGTCCGCCTCCCCCGTCCGCCACGGCGTCTCCACCATCCGCACCGGCCACCGCCATACCCTCGGCCTCGTCTTCCACGACGCGAAGTAAACGCTACTCGGCGGAGGCCAGTTGTTCGCAGATGTTCCAGGCGGACTGGCGGAGGAGGGCTGCGGTGTCAGCAGGTAGGCCCTTGACTGGTACGTCGGTGCCGACTGGGTCCTCGTTCAGTAAGGCGATGAGGAAGACGCAGGCCGCGAGGTAGCTGCCGGCGAGCGCGGGGTGACTGTTGTCCGCGTCGTGGAGGACGGGTTCGTCGTACTGCGCCAGGAAGCGTTCCCAGACCATCCCGACCGGTACGAGCGTCGCACCCAGCTCCACCGCGCTAGCGGCGTACGCGTCGGTGAGGGCCTGTTGGGTCTCAGGGGCGTTCCGCCTCGCCCAGGTCTGGTAGAGGGCGGTCCGGGCGCCGGCGGCCGAGATCGCGGCGTGGAAGTCGCGGGCGCTGTCCCGGAAGCGCGCCGGGCTCTTGATCGGGAGCGTGCTCTGCTCCTGCAGTACGACGGTGTCGAAGTCGCCGGTCGCGATCGCCTCGAGGGCCTTCCCGGCGTTGAGGTGCTGGCGCAGGGACGCACCGCCGGCCGAGATCAGCTTGTGCTCGAGATCGATCCCCCGGGCGCCGGCCAGACCCTTGAGCAGGCCGGGCAGATTGTTCCGGGCCGTGAAGCTGTTACCGACAAAGAGAATCCGCACACCCGGACGCTACTACGCTGGGGAAGTGACTGAACTTCGGATCGTGCCGGTGACGGACGACGCGACGGTGCTGGACTGGCAGCGGGTGCACAACGAGATCATCCCGACCGCGCCGTTGTCGGTGGACGACATCCGCGAGCGCGCCACCCGCAACGTGCTCGAGGTCGCGTACGCCGGCGACGTACTGGTCGGCTGCTCGACCGTGCGACCGCCCTCGGAGGAGACCGAGGCGGTCACGGTGATCGCGCGCATCCTGCCCGAGCACAGGGGGAAGGGGTACGGCGAGACGCTCTACCAGCACTGTCTCGCGAAGGGCCGAGAGCTCGACGGGAAGGGCGTCGAGACGCACATCCTCGCCACCAACGAGGAAGGCCTGCGGTTCGCCAAGGCCCACGGCTTCACCGAGGTCGAGACCTACCTCCTGCCCGGCGACACGATCCCGTTCATCGAACTCCACCTCGCCTGCGTGTGAAATGACGTCAAGCGGCAGGACCAGCGAGACCGGCCACCGGTACGGCGTGCTGGCCGCGAGCGCGGTCGTGGTCGTGGCCGGGACGCTCTGGCTGATCGTCCTGGCCGACGCGGCGACCGAATCCGACGGGTTGGCGGCGTTCGATCCCGAGCTGACGGCAGATGCCGTGTCACACCGGACGACGGTCCTCACCGCGATCGCCCGCACGTTGACCTTCATCGGCAGCGCGGCGGTCCTCATTCCCCTGACAGTTGTCGCGGCGCTGGTCCTGTGGCGCTGGACCCGATCACTGCGAGCCCCGGCCGTGCTGGTCCTCGCGATGATCGGCTCGACAGTCTTGACGAGTGTGTTGAAGGCGCTGATCGGGCGTGCGCGACCCGATGCCGCGCTCGTCCTGGGTCCTGTCACCGAGACGTTCGCGTTCCCGTCCGGTCACACCCTGAACTCGACGGTCTTCTACCTCACCCTGGCCGCGCTGGTGTGCGAGAGAATCGACTCGCGCCGGACCCGGACCGCCGTTCTCGGGGTCGCGGTGGTGATAAGCATCGGCATCGGCCTGAGCCGTGTCTACCTCGGCTACCACTGGGCCACCGACGTAGTCGCCGGCTGGACCGTCGCGATCGTCTGGCTGGTGATCGTCCTGAACGCCGCCGCCTTCATCCGCAACCGTCTCGACCAACGCCGCGACGGGCCTGCGCCCGCGGCGGAAGGTTCACCCCCGCACTGACCGCAGTCGTCCGGCTCCTGCGGTGGCAAGTCGTTTGCCCGGGCCCTGCGCGATGGGTGAGGATGCTGGGGTGCGCTTTTCGATCAATGTGCCGAACTTCGGGGACTTCGCTGACGCTCGTACGGTCGCGCGGGTGGCTGCCGCGGCTGAGGAGGCGGGGTGGGACGGGCTGTTCGTGTGGGATCACGTGGTGCACAGCAAGGAGCAGCGGCGGGGGCAGGCGTTCGGGGATCCGTGGATGTTGCTGACCGCGGCCGCGCTGGCGACGTCGCGGATCACGGTGGGGCCGTTGGTGACGCCAGTGGCGCGGCGGCGGCCGGAGCAGCTGGCGCGCCAGGTGGCGACGCTGGATGCGCTCAGCGGTGGACGGGTGATCTTCAGCGCGGGGCTCGGTGGGCCGATCGCGGACGAGTTCGGCAGCTTCGGCGACGTGACCGATCCGAAGGTGCTGGCCGAGAAGCTCGACGAGGGGCTCGACCTGCTGGCGGCGTACTGGTCCGGTGAGACCGTGAACCACGCCGGCAAGCACTACCGGGTCGACGACGTGACGTTGCTGCCGGCAACGGTTCAGCGGCCGCGGCCGCCGGTGTGGATCGCGGGCTACTGGCCGCGGAAGGCACCGATGCGCCGGGCCGCGCGGTGGGACGGCGCCGTACCGCTGTTCCAGAACGCAAACCACGGCGAGGCTCCGCCGGTCGACGAGCTGCGTGACCTCGTCGGCTTCCTCCGTGACCAGGGTGGCGACCGGAGTACGCCGTACGACGTGATCGTCGGCGGCATCAGTCCGGGCGATCCCGCGAAGGCCCGGGCGCTGATCGAGCCGCTCGCGGAAGCCGGCGCGACCTGGTGGGACGAACGCCAACTGATCACCGGCACCGACTTCTACCGCCTGGAGCCGGTCCTCCGCCGAATCGAGCAGGGCCCGCCCAGCCTCTTGACCGACCGGGACTCGATCATACCGGGCCTGCGACTGGCAGATCGTCGTCTACCTCAACCATCGGGAGCTGCGGTTACTCGCGTCAGCGTGACTTGAGAGATCCTGGAGGTATGAGCGACGAGCATCCGTCCTGTTGTGTGCCACCGCGACCGGTGACTGAGGCCTCGACTCCGCCGCCCGTGTCTTCGGAGACAGGGCAGCACGGGGTGGAACAGGTGGTGCTCGACGGTGGCGAGTTCGCCATGGGTGACGGGACCGGGGACGGGAACGCCGGAGATGGCGAGACACCGGTTCATCGGGCCCGGCTGGCGCCGTACAGCATCGATGCCTCGAGCGTGACGAATGCGGACTTCGACCGATTCGTCGAGGCGACCGGGTATCGGACGGAGGCGGAGATCTTCGGCTTCTCCGCCGTCTTCCACCTCGCGTTGGCGGCCGAGCCGGACGAGGTGATGGGGCCGGCGGCGGGTACGCCGTGGTGGGCCGGGGTGCGAGGCGCGGACTGGCGTCACCCGGGTGGGTCCCGGTCCGATCTCGACGGACTCGACGACCATCCCGTCGTCCATGTGAGCTGGAACGACGCGGTCGCGTACTGCCGGTGGGCCGGACGCCGCCTGCCGACAGAGGCTGAGTGGGAGTTCGCGTCCCGGGGCGGCCTCGAGGGCGCGCGGTATCCGTGGGGCGACGACCTTCGTGACGACGGGGCTTGGCGCTGCAACATCTGGCAGGGCCAGTTCCCGGGCGTGAACACAGAAGACGACGGTTACCTCACCACTTCGCCGGTCCGCAGCTTCGAGCCGAACGGATTCGGCCTGTGGCAGACGGTCGGCAACGTCTGGGAGTGGTGCGCCGACTGGTTCGGCCCGCGGTACTACAAGTTCTCCCCCGATGCGGACCCCCAGGGCCCGTCGCTCGGCGCGGCCCGGGTGATGCGCGGTGGCTCGTACCTGTGCCACGACTCGTACTGCAACCGCTACCGCAACTCCGCCCGCTCCTCCAACACCCCCGAGTCGTCGATGGGCAACACCGGCTTCCGCACCGTCGCTCTCAGCTGATCCGTTCGTGGTAGTTCCCGACCTTGAGGCGCGTTCGGCGCCGGCAGCCGGCTGCCAGCACGAGCGCGCCGGCCAGTGTGAGCCAGAGATAGGCGTTGCCCGCCACCTGCTGGCCGAACGACCAGTCGAGCTCGCGGTTGTTCGATCGCGGTGGCCACCAGATCGGCGCGACCACGAAGGCGGCGTACCAGGCGCTCGCGACGACGATCCGGGCGCGGCCGTCCAGCACACGGGCCAAGGCGATGCCGCAGGGCAGGGTCCAGACCCAGTGGTGACTCCAGGACACCGGTGAGCAGAACAGGCTGATCAGGCCGCAGACGGAGGCGGCCGCCAGACGTTGCCCGCGCAACCAGAGCATCCGCGACAGCCACAGGCCGGCGCCGGTGGTGAGTACGACGAGCACCAACCAGACCGGCCCGCCACCTGCGAGATCACCGGACCGTCGGATCAGGAAGCCGTTCCAGGATTGGTTGCCCGCGTATGCCAGTCCGCCGATCCGGGTCGTCTCGCCCAGCAGGTGGGTCCAGTAGTGCAGCGCGGTGCCCGGGGCGACCAAGAAGCCGAGCACGACCGTACCCAGGAACGTCGCCGCGGCGTTCGCGAGCGCCCGGCGCTGCCGGGTGACGAGCAGCAGGCCGAGGAACACCAACGGCGTGAGCTTGATGCCGGCCGCGATCCCGATCCAGAGCCCCCGGTGCTTGTGCTTGCCGTCCAGGAGGTCGTACAGGATGACCGCGCAGAGGATCAGATTGATCTGACCGTAGGACAAGGTCTCGCGGACCGGCTCCAGCAGCAGCGACGCGGCCACCAGCATTACCAGGACGGGGGGATGCGGTTTCGCGGTGAACGAGCGCAGGCAGAGCCGCCAGATCGCGGTCAGCGCGACCCCGGAGGCGACGATCGAGGCGGCGTAGGCGAGCGGCCAGGTCAGCACTGCGAACGGGATCATCACCAGCGCGCCGAACACCGGATAGGTGAACGGCATCGCGATGTGCGGCAGCCGGGCGTCGTACAACGCCGGCGGATCGGTCAGCATCGTCCAGCCGCCGAGCCGATACACCTTCAGGTCGGCCCCGGTGTGGTCCCAGAGCCACGGCAACAACGCGCCCACCGTGACCACCACTGCCACGGCCAGCCACCACAGGACCGCCGTCCCCCTTTTCCACTGCACCAGTCCACGTTCTCACGCGACCTGGTGCGGATCCGGACTATGCCGCTGGCAGCTTCCGGCCAGAGGTAACTGGTGCCCGCAGCAACGACCGGGCCAGGACGCCGGCTACGGCGAGCGCGGCGATCAGGTAAGCGTTCCCCAGAACCTGCTGGCCGGCCGACCAGCCGAGCTCGCGGTTGTCGTGATCGGGCGGCCACCAGATCGGGCTGATCGTGAACACACCGAACCAGGCGAGGCCGGCGAGCACCCGCCACCGCGGTGCCACGACCTGGAGCAGAGCCACCCCGAGCGGGATCACCCAGACCCAGTGGTGGCTCCACGAGACCGGCGAACAGAGCAGGCCGATCAGCCCGCAGATCGACACGGCGGCGAGTCGTTGATCGCGCAACCACAGAACCCGGCACAGCCACAGCCCACCGAGCCCGGTGAGCAGTACGAGGACGTACCAGAGCGGCCCTCCGCCGTCGAGGTCCCCGGTCAGCCTGATCAGGAAGGCGTTCCACGACTGGTTGCTCGCGAACGCCAGACCACCGGTCCGCGTCGGGTCGGATACTAATGAGGTCCAGTACTGCCGCGACGCGTGCGGCGCGATCAGGAAGCCGAGGACGACCGTCGCCAGGAAGCCGGCCGACGCGTGTGCCAACGCCCGCCACTGCCGGGTGACGGCGAGGAACGCGAGGAAGACGAGTGGGGTCAGCTTGATGCCGGCGGCTACACCGATCCAGAGTCCACGGCGATGATGCGTTCGATCCAGGACGTCGTACAGGATCAAGGCGCACAGCATCAGGTTGATCTGGCCGAAGCCCAGTGTCTCCCGGACCGGTTCGAGTAGCAGCGACCCCGCGACGACAGCCAGCAGGAGCGCGGAGGACAGCGGAACCGACAGCCGCCAGATCGCGACCAGGCTCAGCACCGTGCCGACCGTCCAGACGACCGCTGCGACCGGCCACGGCAGCAAGGCGAACGGGACCATCACGATCGCCGCGAAGGGTGGGTAGGTGAACGGCAGTACGGTCCCGGCGAGCTGTACGTCGTACAGCCTGGACGGATCGTGCAGCAGGGTGCTGCCACCCAGGCGGTAGACCTTGAGATCGACCAGGGAGTGCTGCCACAACATCGGCAGCACGATGCTCGCGATGATGCAGACCCCGATGGCGGCTGCCCAGAGACCCGTCGTCCCGCGCTTCCCCATAACTCCAGATCCTGGCACAGGCCCGGTCAACCGCGCGGAGCAGGCCCGACCGACTCGGCGCCGACGCGGAGGCCGGGAGTGGTGACGGCGACGGTGGCGACCGCGGCGATGCAGAGGATGGCACCCGAAGCGAGGGCCGTGACCGGCGAGGTGAGCTGGGCGACCAGACCGCCGCGGAGGTTGCCCAGATCGGGCCCGGCCTGACCGACGATCTGCTCGACGGCGCTGACCCGGCCGAGGAGTTCGCTCGGCGTGTGAAGCTGGATGATCGTGCTCCGGGAGACGACCGCCACCGTGTCCGCGGCACCGGCCACCGCCAGGAACACCAGAGCCAGCCACGGCACCGGCGAGAACGTGAACAGAACAAGGGCGATCCCCCACCCCGCGGATCCAGCGAGCATGACCACGCCGTGTCGTGGCAGCCGGGTGAACGCACCAGACAGCACGGACGCCGTGACTCCACCCACCGCGATCGCGGTCAGGAACAGGCCGAGCGTCCGCGGATCGTTCCCGAATCGCTCCGCGTTGATCACCGGGAACAGGCTGATCGGCATCGACAGCACGGTCGCCGCGAGATCGGTGATCAACGCACCACGGATCACCGGCGTCGCCACGATGAACGCCAACCCGTCCCGCACTCCCCGCAGCCCCGGCTTGGCGACCGCCCCGACCCGCAGGCGCGGGAGTCCGAGTACGCCGTACAGCGCGGCCAGGAAACTGAGACAGTCGATCAGGTAGCAGGCGCCTGCACCCCAGACACTCACCACCAGACCGCCGATGGCGGGACCGAGCAGCATCGCCGCCTGGAAGGCGATCCGGTTGAGGGCGATCCCAGCGGCAAGGAGCTCCCGGGGCAGCAACTGCGGCAGGACGGTCCGCGCGACCGGCCCGGCCGCGGCCGCGAACGACGCCTGCGCCGCGACGAGCCCGAGCAGTACGCCGACCGGCACCGCACCGATCACCAACTGGCTCGCCATCACGGCCGAGGTGATCAACTGCCCGCATGTGGTGATCAGATAGAACCGCCGTCGCTCGACCCGATCGACGAGCACACCCGCGAACAGCCCGAGCAGGATCAACGGCAACGCCTGCGACAACCCGACCGCGCCGGTCCACGCCGTACTCTGCGTCTGGTCCCACACCTGGAACATCACCGCGACGAACGCCAACTGGCCGCCGAACGTCGACAACAACTGCCCGACCCACAACCGCCGGAACACCGGAGCGGCCCGCAGCGGCTCCAGGTCGATCAGCGCATGCTTGACGCTCACCGCTCCGGCTCGACGCGGTCGAGCTTCTCCGCGATCCGGTCGTGGAAGCTCTTGCGGGCCAGGGCTTCCTCGACGTCCCGGACCACCTGGGTCATCGGATACGGAAGCTCGGCCTCCAGCTCGGTGATCGCGGCCTCGGTCGCCCGCCACTCGGCCGCCAGCAGCTCGACGATCTTCTTCGCCTTCGCGGTCAGCGCGACCTTCTTGCTCCGGGCATCGGTCCCCGGCACGGTCCGCACCAGCCCCGCGGTCCGCATCGCCGACACCTTCTGACTGAGCGCGGAATGCGTCCGCCCGACCGACTCGGCCAGCTCGGTGATCGTCATCGGGCCCTTGGCGTGCAGCCGCAACAGCTCCATCACGAAGCTCGGCTTCAGTCCCTTGATCTGCCGGTCGGTGTAGATGCGCCCGATGTCGGCGTCCATCCGGGTCTGCAAGTGGTGCAGGCCTCGCCACTGACTCTGCTCCGTCGGATCGTCCATGGCAAGATCATAACAGCACTTATATAAGTCCTGTCGGGCTGCGCTCGGCGGATCCAGCTGAGAGCCAGTACGGCGGCCAGCACGCTGATGGTGACCAGGGTCGCGAAGCCGTACCGGGTGTCGGTGCGTCCGGTGACGATCGAGGTCACCAGCATGACGACGACGGTGGCGGCGAGACCGTAGCCGTTGGCGACCCCGAACGCGTGCCCGACCCGCGACTCGTCGACCGACGTCATCAGCAAGGACCGGGCCGCGATCCGCGCCTGCCCGAACACGAACGCACCGACCAGCACCAACCCCATCAGCGCATCGACCCCGAACAGCGGCTGCAGGACGAGCAACGCGTTACAGGCCAGGAACCCCACCACGGCAACCCGAAGATCACCGAACCGTACGGCGGACCGCCGATAGGCGACCGCGGCGAGCAGGAACCCGGCGCCCCCGAGCGCGTCCACAACACCAAGGACGGCCGGACCACGATGCCACTCACCGACGAGGAGCACCGGCAGCAATGCGTTGAACACCGTGACCACCACAAGCCCCTGCCCGAACAGCAGTGCTAGCGGGCCAAGTGGCAAAACCGCTCCTCCGACGGACCGCACAGTCGGCACAGGATCACCGCCGGCATCCGCCACGGGCCGGCGGCGCGCGCCGACAGCGGCGACAAACAGCGCAGAGGCAACGAACGTGATCCCGTTGAACACGAACAGCGGCGTAGAACCGAAGTACTGCAAGGCGAATCCGCCAACCGATGCCGACAGCAACATCCCGCTCTGCAGCGCGATCTCGTAGTTCCCGTTGAACCGCCGCAAGTCCGCCACCGGCACGCGTTCCCGCACCAGCGCCGCACTCGCCGGCACGAACAGCGCGGCAACGACCGCGAGCGCGAAGTTGCTCCCGTACACGAGCATCTGCTGCGATCCACCGACCGCCAGCCCGACCGGCAGACACAGCGCCGCGACGGCACTCACCACATCACACCCGATCCACAGCCGGCGCCGATCGAACCGGTCCGCGAGCCGGCCGAAGTACGGCGAGAGCACCGCCTGCGGCACTGCGACCGCGATGAACAGCCAGCCGACGTCCAGCATCGATCCCTGCGCGCGGACGAGCAGCAGCGCGGCGCCGATCAGCTGGATGTTGTTTCCGAGGGACGTGATGAAGGCTGCCGGCAACAGCAGCTTGTGTCTGCGCATCCCACCACGGTCGCATCGAACACTGACAGTCCATGTCAGCGATTCTCTTCCGCTACCGCAGTTGCGTAAATCGACCGGCCGGGCTAACCTTTCTTTCCGACACCGTAGTAGCGAAAAGAGGACGGCGATGGTGGGACGAGGGCGGCCGCGGGATGCCGGGGTGGAGGGACGAGTACTGCAGGCTGCCATGGCCGAGATGCGGGCCCGCGGGTACGACGGGATGTCGGTCGACCGGGTCGCGGAGCGGGCCGGGGTGGCGAAGACCACGATCTACCGGCGCTGGCCGACCAAGGCCGAGCTGGTGATCGCGATGATCGCCGGGCTGCGTGACACCGTGCCGTTCGAGCCGACCCCGGACACGCGGCGCGACCTGACCGACCTGGTTACTGCGATCGTCGCGACTCTCACCACGCTGCCGGTCACGCTCATCGCCGACCTCGCCGCCGCCGCGGCCCGGGAGCCGCGAGTCGGAGAGAGTGTCCGGGCCCTCTGGACCGAGCGGCATCGCGCCGTCACCGCGGTCCTTGCGCAGGCCCAGGCGGACGGCCGCGTCCGCAGCCATGCGTCGCCCGCCGTGCTGGTCGACCAGCTCATCGGGCCGCTGTACTACCGGCTCCTCGTCACCGGCGAGCCGATCACGTCCGTCTACGCGAGGGAGCTGGTCGACAGCGTCCTCGGCCCCGATCTGGAGCAGTCATGAAGAAGAGAAAGAAGCTTTTCATTGCCCTCGGCACCTTCGTGGTGCTGCTCGCCGGCTACACGGTCGTCACGATCGTGCGGCCGCTCGTCCTGCACACCGAGCTCGTCGTCGACGCGACCCCCGAGCAGGTCTGGAAGGTGCTCGCCGACCGGCAGGCCTACCCGGAGTGGAATCCGTTCATCGTCTCCTCGACCGGTGACCTGACCGCGGGCGGCACGATCACCAACGTGCTCCGCGACACGAAGGGCTCGGAGACCAGGTTCACCCCCAAGTTGCTCGCGGTCGAGCCGAACAAGGAGCTCCGCTGGATCGGCAAGGTCCCGCCCGGCGGGATCTTCGACGGTGAGCATTCCTTCCGCCTCGAGGCGCTCCCGGACGGCCGCACCCGCCTGATCCAGGAGGAGAAGTTCCGCGGCGTGGCGATCCCGTTCACCCGATCGTGGCTCACCAAGACCATCGAGCCGCAGTTCGTCGCGATGAACCACGCCCTGGCCGCCCGTGCCACGGGCTACTGATGCTCATACGCCGTACGCATCGAATGCCGGTAAAAGATGCATTGGACGGATGAGCGAGCCGCTGATTGGGTTGAGGCATGGAGATGCGCACGTTGGGACGAGTAGGGATCGAGGTCAGCCCGGTCGGATTCGGGTGCTGGGCGATCGGGGGTCCGTTCAGCAATCCGGCCGGCGAGCCGTTGGGATGGGGCGAGGTCGACGACGACGAGTCGGTGCGGGCGATCCGGCGGGCCGTCGAGCTCGGGGTGACGTTCTTCGACACCGCTGATGTGTACGGCGCCGGCCACAGCGAACGCGTGCTCGGCAAGGCGCTGGCCGGGATCCGTGACCAGGTGGTCATCGCGACCAAGTGGGGCAATACGTTCGACGAGTCGACCCGGGTCATGCACCACCAGGACGGCTCGGTCGAGTACGTCCACAAGGCCGTCCGGGCCTCCCTGGACAGGCTCGGCACCGACTACCTCGACCTCTACCAGTTGCACTTCGACACCACCGACGAGATCGCACTGCCGTTGCGCGAGGCGTGCGAAGACCTCGTCCGTGAAGGGCTGATCCGCAGCTACGCCTGGAGCACCGACACGCTGCACAGCGCGGAGCTCTTCGCCGCAGGCGAGCACTGCTCGGCGGTCCAGCACGAGGCCAGCGTTCTGCACGACGCTTCGGACTTCTTCGCGCTGTGCGAGCGGGCCGACCTGGCGAGCGTCAACCGGACGCCGTTGGGGATGGGGATCCTCGGCCGGCGGACCGCGGACCGGCCGGCGACCGGTGCGGACATCCGCACGCTGCCGCCGTCGTGGCTCCGGTTCTTCGACGAGGGCGGCGTACCGGCGCCGGAGTGGTGGGACAAGGTGTCGGCGATCCGCGACGTACTGGAGAGCGACGGGCGGACGCTGGCGCAGGGCGCGCTGGCCTGGCTGTGGGCGCGGAGCCCGCGGACGGTACCGATCCCGGGCTTCCGTACGGTCACGCAGGCGGAGGAGAACGCCGGCGCGATGCAGCTCGGCCCGCTCAGCGATGACCAGATGAAGGAGATCGCCGCACTGCTTGCGTGAGCCTCGATCGACTGGGTACTGCGATTGGTAAGCGATCTTCTTCGAGGAGGGTGAGAGAGGATGCGACTGATCAGGAGTGCCGGGCTGGCCGCTGCAGGTGTGTGCGCTGGAATGATGACCGAGTACCTGCTCGACCCGGACCGCGGGAAGGCACGACGCGCCCGGATGCGCGACAGAACCGCGCACCGGGCAAACGACCTGACCGACGGTGTGCGCGGCTTGTCGCGCGACGTGTCGAACCGCGGCCGCGGGATGGCGATGGCGACGCGCTACCGGGTCACCGGGCGGTCGGCGGACGACGCCGTACTGCACGACCGGGTGCGGGCCGAGCTCGGCCGGCTGGTCAGTCATCCGCACGCGATCCAGGTCCGGGTGGACGGGCGAACCGTAACGTTGGCCGGTGATGTGCTGGCCGACGAGGACAAGCAGGCCCGGCACGCCATCAAACGCATCCCGGGCGTCAAGGACGTGGATAGCCAGTGGACGGTGCACGAGGAACCGGGCAGCGTGCCGACGCTGCAGGGCAAGGGACGCTCGCACGTCGGCGCCAAGCGTTCCCAGCCGATGCACTGACCCTTCCCAGAGACCAGCCCGGCGCTTTCACCACAAGGTGGTGGCGCCGGGCTGAGCCACGAAAAGACCGCAGCCAAGGTCCTCCGACCTGCGTGGGAGGTGTCGGCTTTACTCAGCGGCTCACGAAAGACCTCGAAGAAAGCTTGCAGACACTCAGGTTTATCGATATATCTCTGAGGAACGCCCATCCTCCCGGGGGTCCTGATGAGGTCTGTGCTGCGGTCAGCCGGTGGGTATCGTCGTACCGCGCTGGATCAGCCGGGCCGGCACGATCAGCTCCTGCGGGTCGCCGGTCGGGCCGCCGGTGATCTGGGCGATCAGCAGCGACGTAATGGCGTCGGCCATCTCTCCGTGGCCCGGGTTGACCGAGGACAGCGACGGAACCAGATACGGCGCTTCGTCGATGTCGTCGAAGCCCACCACCTGGACGTCGTCCGGCACTCGCAGCCCGGCATCGGCCAGCGCCCGGAGCGCACCCATCGCGGTCACGTCGGTCAGCGCGAAGACGGCATCGAAGGTGATGCCGCGATCGAGCAACGACCGGATCCCGGCGTACCCCGCTTCGAGCGTGAACTGGCACCGGACCGTCAGCTCCGGATCCATCGGTACGCCGGCCTCGGTGTGCGCGAGAGCGTAGCCCTCGGCGCGCAGGGCCGGCATGTTCGCGGTCGAGTCGGGGTTGCCGCCGAGCATGGCGACCCGCCGGGCGCCGGTGGCGAGCAGGTGCGCGGTCGCCTGCCGGGCGCCGTCGACGTTGTCCATCATCACGTGGTCGAAGCGCGACGGCAGCGCCCGCTCCCCGATCATCACCACCGGTGCGTCGGTGCGGATCTGGGCCAGCTCGGCCGGGTCGATGTCGACCACGCTGAGGATCAGGCCGTCGTACATCCGCAGCCGGGAGAAGGCGACCGCGTCCAGCTCGCCCTCGCGGCTGGCGCCGGTGCGCTCCATCACGATCCGCAGCCCGTGCCCCTCGAACCGGTCCGCGAGCCGTGCGGCCAGCTGGGCGAAGTACGGGCGCTCGAGCTCCGGGACCGCGAGGCCGACCACGCCGGTGCGGCCGGCGCGCAGGTGCCGGGCGGCCAGATTGACCTGGTAACCGAGCTCGCTGATCGTCGCCAGCACCCGTTCCCGGGTCGCGGCGCCGACCCGCGGCCGCCCGTTGATCACGTTCGACACGGTCATCGTGGAGACCCCCGCGGACCGCGCCACGTCAGCCATCGTCACCACGGTGGATGCTCGTTTGCCGGCTTCCCCGCCGCCCCACCGCCCAGGTCGCGTCATATCCCCACCCTACGTAAGGATCCACGCCTTCCGGCCCGCCCCCGTGGCCGTCCTGTCCGATCCGCTGACGCCACTTCCAGCGGTGGCGCTCCTGATGGTGGGGAAAGAATTCGTCGCCGGATGCAAACTTCTGTCCCCACCGACCGGGATCAGCCGGGCGTGCGGGCGGACCGCGTTCCTCCGGTCGCCCTCAGCATCGGCCGTACTGCCCGAAACCCCTCGAAACAAGGAGAATGTGGTGTCCATAGCATCTGCTGCCCGCGTCGTGATCGATCTCGACGTACCAGGACCGACCATCAGCCGGCATCTGTACGGGCACTTCGCCGAGCATCTCGGGCGGTGCATCTACGGCGGCTTCTACGTCGGTGAGGATTCGGAGCTCCCGCATGAGGGTGGCATCCGGCTCGACGTGGTCGAGGCGCTGCGGGCGTTGCAGATCCCGAACCTGCGCTGGCCGGGCGGCTGCTTCGCCGATGAGTACCACTGGCAGGACGGGATCGGGCCGAAGGCGGACCGGCCGTCGATGATCAACACCCACTGGGGCAACGTCGAGGAGAACAACCACTTCGGCACCCATGAGTTCATGGCGCTGTGCGAGTTGCTCGGCGCGGATCCGTACGTGAACGGGAACGTCGGCAGTGGGACCGTGCAGGAGATGAGCGAGTGGGTCGAGTACCTGACCCGCGACGGCGACAGCCCGATGGTCCGCCGGCGCAAGGCCAACGGCCGCGACGAGCCGTGGAAGGTCCCGTTCTGGGGTATCGGCAACGAGGCCTGGGGCTGCGGCGGGAACATGCGTGCCGAGGCGTACGCCGATCTCGCCCGAAGGTACGCGACGTTCTGCCGGGACCACGGCGACAACAAGCTCTACCGGATCGCTGCCGGTGCCGCCGATGACGACCTGGCCTGGACCGAGGCACTGATGAAGGCGATCAGCTGCCTGGGCTGCGGCCGCGACCCGAAGAACATCTTCCAAGCGGTCTCGTTCCACTACTACACGGTGGCCGGGACCTGGGAGAACAAGGGCAGCGCGACCGACTTCGACCTCGCCGACTACTACCGGACGATCATCAAGGCACAGGACATCGAGCGGGTGATCCGCGGCCACTCCGCGGTGATGGACGCGTACGACCCGGAGCGCAAGGTCGGCCTGGTGCTGGACGAGTGGGGCACCTGGTGGGATGTCGAGCCGGGCACGAACCCCGGGTTCCTGTTCCAGCAGAACGCGATGCGCGACGCGCTGGTGGCGAGCCTGCACTTCGACGTGTTCCACCGGCACGCGGAGCGGCTGGTGATGGCGAACATCGCGCAGACGGTCAACGTGCTGCAGGCGATGCTGCTCACCGACGACGACGACGGTCTGGTGCGGACCCCGACGTACCACGTCTTCGAGATGAACAAGGGGCACCACGACGCGGTGTCCGTGCCGGTCCACGTCGTCGAGCAGCCGGCGCCGTACGAACTGGATGGCGAGAGGATGGAACTGGTGTCGGCCTCAGCTTCGGTGAAGGACGGGCGGGCGCTGATCTCGATCAGCAATCTGGATCCTGTTGCGTCGCTGGACGTCGTACTCGATCTGCGCGGTGCCGAGATCCGGGAGCCGTCCGGACGGTTGCTGACGGCATCCAAACCGCAGGCGTACAACACGGTCGGCGAACCCGGCGCGGTGGCTCCGGTTCGGCTCAGAGTGGAACCGGAGCCCCGCGGCCTGCGGGTCACGCTGCCGCCGCACTCCTTCGCGACGGTCAGTTCGGCCATCTAGTTCGGCTTTGTGACCGGGATCTGGAACTCGTGCACCCAGTTGGCCGGGTTGTCCATGTCGAACTGGAGCGTGACCTCACGGGCGTACCCCTGACTGCGGTAGCCGTTGTCCTCGATCCAGCGGGCCAGCGTCTGCATGCTGCGGTCGGCTTCCATCATGTCGCCCTTGTGCACGATGGTCGCCGCCTGCGTGAGTTCGGGAAGATCGACGAGGTCGACACCGGCGGCTGTGCCGGTGTCGACGGGTACGGCGGCGTGGACACGGACCGTGTCCCCGTCGGCGTCCTCGTAGTACGCGACCGGCGAACCGCACGGGTTCACGCCGGCCTCGCCGAGGCGCTCGAACAGCTGGCCGAACAACGGCTGCAGCACCGGTCCGATGTCCTCGCCGTCGTAGCTGGGTGAGATCGCGGACAGCTCCGCGACCCGGGTCGGGGCGATGCGTTTCAGAACGACGTCGTCAGTGGGCATGTGGCCTTCCTTCTCGATCAGCCGGAGCCTCGCCTCGACACTGACCAACCGCGACGCGCCCCGCGCCAGCTCCGCCTCGAGCTGGGCCTGCCGCAACCGCAGCATGCCGCGCAGCTCCTCGGCGGACAGCTTGGCGTCGACGATCTCCGCGACCTGCTGCAGGCTGAAGCCCAGATCCTTCAGGGCGATGATCCGGTTCAGCCTGCGCAGCTGGTCGGCCGAGTAGAAGCGGTACCCGCTCTCCGGGTCGACCACCGCCGGCCGGAGCAGTCCGATCGCGTCGTAGTGCCGCAACATCCGGGCCGATACCTGTCCGAACGCCGCGAAGTCTCCGATGGTGAACATGCCCCCACCTTCCGGCTTGACACTGTGTGAAGGTCAAGCCTGCCTGCCGCGAACGGTCAGGAGGTGACGCCGGCCCTGCGGTCGCGGACGGCGGCGACGGCGAAACCAGTGAGCAGGACCGCGACGCCGCCGGCGCCGAGACCGGTGACGAGGTCGCTGCGGCTGCCCAGCCGGGCGTCGCACTGCATCGGCGTGATGCCCTTCTCGGGCTGGAAGACCGAACCGCAGGCCTCGCCGTTGACGTGGACCGGCCGTACGGCGAACACCACCCCGGCGATCAGCAGGACCACACCTACCGCGCCGAGAACCTTGCTCAGCACTGCCCGTCTCGCAGCGCGATGCCAGCCGCAAGGACCGACCACACCTGCCCGGTCAGATCCCGCATCGGCGCTCACGCTCCCTGGTAGCTCGGCAAGATTTGATCAAATCTAACGCAGCTAGCAGCTACCGCTGAAGCCAGGAACCGGCCCCGGATCGAATCTTCACTCAGTTCTAACGATCTCCGGGCCGGAACCGTTCACCCCGGGAGCACGGCCACCAGCGAACCACTGACGCGACCGTGGGCGACGTCTGCCAGCGCCCGATCGACCGCTGCGAACGGGACCGCGGTGGTGTGGGCTCTGACGGGCAGCCGGGCGATGAGGCGGAAGAGTTCCTCGCCGTCGCGGCGGGTGTTGGAGGTGACGCTGCGCAGGTCGCGTTCGTGGAAGAGATCGCGCTCGTAGTTCAGCGCCGGTACGTCGCTCAGGTAAATCCCGGCGACCGCCACAGTTCCACCGGGCTTGAGCGCTTCGAGGGCGTACGGGACCACGTCGCCGGCCGGAGCGAACACGATCGCCGAGTCCAGTGGCACGGGCGGTCGGTCGGCGGTCTCCCCGACGTACGCGGCACCCAGGGAGCGGGCCAGCTCCCGGTTCTGTTCGCCGCGCGTCATGACGAACAGCTCGGCGCCCTGGGCGGTCGCGATCTGGGCGGTGAGGTGAGCGCTGGAGCCGAAGCCGTAGATCCCGAGGCGGCCGCCCGGCGGGAGGTTCGCCCGCAGGAGCGACCGGTAGCCGATGATCCCGGCGCACAGGAACGGCGCGAGCTCCTCCGCGGGACGGTCGGCCGGCAGCGCGTACGCGTAGTCCTGCGGTACGACGGCGTACTCGGCGAATCCGCCGTCCGCGTCCCAGCCCGTGTACGACGACAGCGGGCAGAGGTTCTCGGCTCCGGCGCGGCAGAACTCGCAGACCCCACAAGTGCTCCGGAGCCACGCGATCCCGACCCGATCTCCGATCTCGAACCTGTCGGCCTGCGGTCCGCGATCGACCACCGCACCCACGACCTGATGCCCTGGTACGACGCCGGGCCGCCGCGGCTCGAGGTCGCCTTCGCACAGGTGCAGATCGGTGCGGCAGACCCCGCAGACCTCCACCTTCACCAGCACTTCACCAGGTCCGGCTTGCGGGACGGTACGACGTACCCTCCGCAACGGCCCGTCGTCGATCGGGCCGGGCCGCTCCACCGCCCATGCATCCATCAGCTCGCCCATAGGACCACGATCTCAGGCAGCCCCACGCGCTGCACGATTCCTGAGATAGCGCTGTTCCGACGTATTCGTGGCGAGCTTCGCGGCCGCCAGATACAGCTCCTTCGCCGCGTCGGCGTCACCCTGCAGAGCGAGCAGATGCGCCCGTACGGCGGGATAGCGATGCGACCGGGTCACGCGATCGTCGTCCCGCAACGTGTCAAGCAACGCGAGACCCGCGGCCGGACCGTGCACCTTCGCGACCGCGACCGCACGGTTCAACGTCACCACCGGACCGTCGAGGTGCCGCTCGAGCAGGGTGTAGAGGCCGAGGATCTGTCGCCAGTCGGTGTCGGCCGCGGTCTTCGCCTCGCTGTGCACGGCAGCGATCGCGGCCTGCAGCTGGTACGGCCCGAGCTCTGTCGTTGACATGGCCCAGGTGATCAACTCGACGCCCTCACCGATCGCCTTCTGATCCCACAGCCCGCGGTCCTGGTCGTCGAGCGGCACCAGCAACCCGTCCGCCGTCGTACGAGCAGCACGCCGCGCATCGGTCAGCACCATCAGCGCGAGCAGACCGGCGACCTCGCCATCGTCGGGCAGGATCGCGTGCAGCATCCGGGTCAGCCGGATCGCCTCCTGCGCCAACTCGACCCGGCTCAGCCGCTCCCCCGCCGTACCCGTGTAGCCCTCGTTGAAGATCAGATAGAGCACCTGCAGTACGGCGGCCAACCGCTCGGCGTACTCGGCCGGCAAGCGGAACGGCGTACCGCGCACCTTCTGCTTGGCCCGGCTGATCCGCTGCCCCATCGTCGCGTCCGGCGTGAGCAACGCGGCGGCGATCTCGGTCGTCGTCAGACCGCCGACCGCGCGCAGCGTCAGTGCGATCTGCGACGCGGTCGGCAACGTGGGATGGCAACACAAGAACAGCAAGGTCAGCGAGTCGTCCGACCCCGCGGCCGGATCGGGAGCGACATCCGGAACGCGTACGGCGTCCTCCCGGTGCCGGCGTGCTTCCTCGTTCCGGAGGATGTCGATCAGCCGCCGGGAGGCGACCCGGATGAGCCACGTCTTCGGCTCATCCGGGACACCTTGCTCCGGCCACTGCGTCGCGGCCGCGAGCAACGCCCCCTGGACCGCGTCCTCACAGGACTCGAAATGCCCGTACCTCCGCACCAGCGCGCCCAGGACCTGCGGGGTCAGATCTCGCCAGATCTGCTCGATCATGGTTGTTCGGGCGGGCCTGCCATGATCGGCCGGACCTCGACTGCGTCGCCGACGGCGCCGGTGATCCGGGTGGCGATGGACATCACCCGGTCGTGGCTGTCACAGTCCACGACCGCGAAGCTGACCAGCACCTCCTTGGACTCGGCGAACGGCCCCTCGCTGGCGATCGGCCCGTCAACACCCCCGCGGATGGTGTGCGACAGCGCCGGATGGGCCAGCCCCTCGGTCGACAGCAGCTCACCGGATGCGGTCAGCTCGGCCCCCAGTTCCTCGTAGAACGCACACGCCGCCAGGAACTCCGGGCTCGTCACGTCCACCGTGTCCCAGTCGGCCTGCTTGGTGTAGGCCAGCAACAGATACTTCATGACGCTCTTCCCTTCAGTAGTCGGTCACCTGCTTGCACCGACACCTCGAAGCTCTCGGAGCCGTTTCGACATCATCCGCGGCCCCCTTTCCTACGACACCGCTTTTCTACGACACCGCTTTTCTACGACATCAGACCGCGCAACAGGCGGCGGGTGATCAGGCCGTCGGCCAGGCCGAGCTCGACCAGGTCGTCGAAGATGCGCTGGTCAGCAGCGGCCGCGCGGATGCCCGCGTCGAGGACGCGCCCGGAGCGGGTGAGTTGGACGGTGAGCGCGGTGTGCCGGAGATGCCTGGCGAGAAGGCGAGCCGTTCGGCGGCGGTACGACGTACCCGCATCGGCGCTGTCTGCCCGCAGAGCATTGGCGACCGCGCGGCCGGCGAGCAGACCGGTCGCGACGGCGTAGTAGATGCCCTCGCCGGTCATCGGGTTGATCAACCCGGCGGCGTCGCCCGCCAGCATCACCCGACCCGCCGATGGACGCCAGGTCCATCCGGACAGCGGCAGATGGTGTCCCCACCAGGACTTCCCGCCGCCGGACGCGCCTGGCAGCAGGGCCTCCAGGTGCGCAAGCAGGTCGGCCCGGGTCGGACGAGGCCGGTCACTGGTCAGCTGTTCGCCGTACCCGACGTTCGACCAGCCGTCGCCACGGTCGAAGGACCACGCGTACGACGGCTGCCGCCCCGGACCGTACGCGATCACCTGACTCGCGGCCCGCGCACTCGGCGTCGGCGCATACCCGCGGATCGCCAGCGCCACCGGACCCGGCTTCACCCCCAGATCCCGCCGTACGACGGAATGCGCACCATCAGCGCCGACGACGAACCGGGCGTCGACCTCGCCGTCCACCAGCACCGCCCGCCGCTGGATCTCGAGACCACGGACCCGTCGGCGGACGAGCTGCGCACCGGCCGTCTGGGCCGCGTCCGCCAGTCGGTGATCGAAGACGGTCCGCGGCACCACCCAGTTCGGCCGGGCCATGTCCCGGTCGACTTCGACGTCGCCCCAGGTCAGGGCGAACCGTCGTACCGGCGTCCAGTCGTCGACGATGCCGGTGACGCCGACTCCCGCCAGCAGATCGAGCACGTGCGGAGCGATCCCGTCACCACAGGCCTTGTCCCGCGGGAAGTCGTGCCGATCGAGCATCAGCACCGAGAGGCTCGGGTCGGCCGCCAGCGCGCCGAGCGCAGCCGAAGCCCCCGCCGGGCCGGCTCCGACTACCACCAGATCCCACACAGGCACCTCCCGCAGATCCCTCCCAGTGTGGCAGCGGGCACGACTGCTAGCTGCCGGGACGCCTACCTGGCTTGTTGGGGCCGCGGGAGCCGGTCCGGCGCGGGCGCGGGACGAGCCGATCCGCGTGACCACTGGACTGACCCAACGAACCGACCGGGCGGGCCTCGTCGAGATCGACCACCCGCGGTGGCGGCGGGACGAAGACCTCGATGGTTTCCTCATCGTCCGGCAGAGGCGGCGGCGCGACCACCTGGACCGGCTTGGCCCGGGCCGCCGACTCCTTGCTCGCGCGCGACACCGGCGCCGCCACCCGCACCGCGGCGATCGGGACCCGGACCGGGCGCCGCGGCAACTTCGTTCGCAACTCGATGCCGAGCGCATCGATCAGCTTGCGGCAGGCAACGATCGACACCGCGACCGCGAACACCGTGCAACCGGCGAACAGCACCGACTGTCCACCGGATGCCCAGTTCGACGGGTCGGTACGACGCATCGCGGCGATCATCGCGACCACGATCGCGTTGGTGATGCCGAGGGCAACGGCCAGGCCGGTCGTGCGGAGCAGCACTCCCCGGTCGAGGCCGACATCGTCAGCGGCCGCCACCAATCCGGCGATCAGGCCCGCCAGCACCGGCACCGTATAGACCAGCGCCAACGTCAGCCCAGGGCTCGCAACGAGATAGAAGACGTCGAACACCAGCGCGGTGCCGGTCAGGGCGGCCGCGAAGCACACCACAATGCGCGGGTACGCGCGGACCACGGCGACCGCGTCCGCGGGCACCGTCCTGATCATCCGCAACGCCAGGAACAACGACTCATCCCCTCGTTTTCCCCCATTGTGCCGCTACCCTGCACCCTCGGTAACCATCCGCTGCGGGCGAGTCGCCATAGGGTGGGTGGAATGGACGAGGTGGGGATGGTTGTCGAGGCGGAGCTGAGTCTGTTGCGGCCGGACGTCCGGTCGTCAGCGCAGGCGGTCGAAGCGTTGCTGGATCCGGATTTCGTCGAGGTGGGCGCGTCCGGTCGCCGCTGGGACCGGCCGGCGATGGTGGCCGCGCTCGGCAGCGGTGAGATCACCGACCCCGAACCGATCCAGGCGACCGAGGTCGCCGGCGTCCAGTTGGCCGACGACCTCGTCCACGTCACCTATGTGTCGCGCCGTACCGGCGGCGCCCCGGTCCGCCGCAGCTCACTGTGGCGGCGGACCGACGGCACCTGGCGCCTCTACTACCACCAAGGCACTCCGGCGGATGTCGCCTCCGGCAACGGTTAGGCGGCAGCCGGCAGCGGAGCGAGCTTGTCGCGCAGGTCGTCGAGGATCTTGCGCAGCACCCGGGAGACCTGCATCTGGCTGACGCCGATGTCGTTCCCGATCTCCGACTGGGTCCAGCCCTCGACGAAGCGCAGTTGCAGGATCCGCCGCTCGCGCTCGCCGAGATCTGCCAGCACCGGCTGCAACATCTCGACCGTCTCCAGCTGATCGATGCTTCCGTCATCGACGTCGGCGACCACGTCGGCCAGCGTCAGCTCGGCGTCGACCTCGGCGGGCCGGTCCAGCGAGAGCACGTTGAAGCAGCCC
This sequence comes from Kribbella sp. NBC_01484, assembly GCF_036227145.1. Classification (NCBI taxonomy): domain Bacteria; kingdom Bacillati; phylum Actinomycetota; class Actinomycetes; order Propionibacteriales; family Kribbellaceae; genus Kribbella; species Kribbella sp. NBC_01484. The sequence goes on along the minus strand of NZ_CP109437.1, from coordinate 4,697,048 downwards.
TTGGCGGCGAGCGCCTGCTCGACCTCGGTGACGTCGACCTCGAGGTGCTCGGCGATCTCGCTCGGCGTCGGCTCCCGGTTCAGCTCCTGCTCGAGCTCCGGCAGCTTGGTCGCGATCGTGCCCTGCATCTCCTGCAGCCGGCGCGGAATCCGGACCGTCCAGGCGCAGTCGCGGAAGTACCGCTTCACCTCGCCGCGGATGGTCGGAATGGCGAACCCGATGAACGGGGTGTCCGCGTCGAGCCGGTAGTGATGCGCGGCCTTGACCAGGCCCAGGTAGGCGACCTGCTCAAGATCGTCGGCCTCGGCGCCGCGGCCGCGGAACCGGCGCGCGATGCCCCGGGCCATCTCGAGGTTGAGTTCGACGACTTCCTCGAGCAGGCGTTGCCGCTCGGCTTCGTCGGTGCAGGTAGCCCTGCGTTCCATCAGTTCCCTGGTGGCTGCTTCCCGGGCGGCCCGATCGGCCGGGGTCGTGCAGCTGGTGGAGGTCCGTCCTGACCGGGACGGGGCGGTGGCGAACAACACGGTGCTCGTACTCATTTGGTATGACCTCGCGACTCTTGTCACGGCGTGGCACTTCGCTGAACCACGGTCATGCCTGCTTCTGGTTGGTACCCATCTCCCGCGATCCCATGCATCCCGGCTCCGCCTGCCCAGCCGGCGTCGTACCGCGGATTCCTGTCACCGATCGCGACCTCGGGATGGTTTGCAACGGGCGTTTGAGCCTGTCGTGATCACTGCACGTAAGGGGGCGGACACCCGGCCCCGAAACGTGTACGATGCAAATGCAAGGCCAAATGCACGTGCATATGCCAAAGACGTACGGAAGGTGCAGCTGATGACTGCTGTCTACAACGGCATGCCCGGCGACTCGATCAGCGAGCTGATCTGGCGGAAGAGCCAGCGGAGTGGCCCCAACGGCAACTGTGTCGAGGTAGCGAAACTGGCGGACGGTGGCGTGGCGATGCGGAACTCGCGTCACACCGACGGCCCGGCACTGGTGTTCACCAAGGCCGAGATCGAGGCGTTCCTCGGCGGCGTCCACGACGGCGAGTTCGACTACCTCGCCTGACGGAACCGGAAGCAAGAGGCCCCTTCGCCAGGCGAGTGACGAAGGGGCCTCTTCCGTTGTCCGCTGCGACGGCGAAAGCCGGGGACGGCGGTCGGCAGCAAAACCTCACATGCGGCCGGCCGGCCCGACCCAGCGGGCGGACATCGGGCGAGCGCCGTACCAAGGAACGACGAAGGCCGACCCTCGGACGAGGGCCGGCCTTCGTGTTACCGGGAGGGGTCGAACGGGCTACTGGACGGTGAGCGGCCAGAGCTGTTCGCTGGGCAGTTCGGAAGCTTTGCCGGTGGCCGCATTGTCAACGGTGATACGCAATCCGGTGAACTTCGGCGTCATCACCCGCTGGTACCGCGACGCGCGGTCCGGCTCGGCGACATACTCGGCGATCAGGTGGTCTCCCAGCCAGATCCGCACCATCTTTCGGCCTCCTACTGCTCTGTCGGTGGTCATGGGGCGAGACTCACGATCGGGTCTCCGTCGAGGTGGCGGACACCGCGCAACCAGCCCTCGAAGGCCCAGCGCTGTTGCTCAGGGCAACGCGCGACCAGTGCCTGGATCTCCCGCTCCGTCAGTTCGTCGGGCGCGCGGCCGCCGGCCAGCTGGGCGATGCGCTCGGCTGTCTCACTGTCGTCGTCGTTCATCGACTCGGGTTCCCCAACCAGTCAAGCCAACGGGAGGGCCGTCGGCGGCCTGTAGGACCGGCCTGCCAGATCACGCAATGTTACGTATCGCGAGATCCAGCTCACCTTCTGTGCATGAATCAATCATGGCGTCAGCACGCTTCGAATGCAAGCGTCAGATGCACGTGCATCCGCACGTTTTCCATATCGAGACCACAAAGCCGCGGTTTCCGCCTGCCGAGGACTGGATCGAGGGCCGTCGAACGGTGTTCGCCTCAGCTCGAACGAACTGTCATGTCCTGACAAATTGACGCTATGACGCATCGGCTACTGTTACGACGCGTGATCGTCGGTCCGGATTCGCTGCTGATATGTAAGAACTTCGGCAGATTCGCTCCTGAGCGTGCGATGATGTGCACTGCGGGCAATGTTGCCGCTGATCAGACCGCTGGGGGCTGTGGGAGGTGGGTGTGACCGAGTCGGGCGCGCAGAGCGGACCGACCGCGCTTCGCATCATCCTCGGAGCGCACCTACGGCGGATGCGGGACGCGGCTGGGATCAGCCGATCCGACGCAGGGTGGGAGATCCGATCATCGGAATCCAAGGTCAGCCGGATGGAGCTGGGCCGCGTCGGCTTCAAGGAACGAGACGTCGGCGACCTGCTGACGCTGTACGGCCTGGACGACGGCGAAGAGCGCGAGCGGCTGCTCGCCCTCGCCCGTGAGGCGAACAACCCCGGCTGGTGGCACCGCTATGGCGACGTGCTGCCGAGCTGGTTCCACTCCTATCTCGGGCTCGAGGCAGCGGCCGCTCTGATCCGTACCTATGAGCTCCAGTTCGTCCCCGGTCTGCTGCAGACCACGGACTACGTGCGCGCGGTCGTCCAGCTCGGTCGTGGGCTGATCCCGGCCGAGGAGGTCGAGCGGCGGGTCGCCCTCCGGGTAAACCGGCAGGAAGTCCTGACCCGGCCGAATCCGGTCCGCCTCTGGGCCGTCGTCGACGAGTCGGTGCTGCGCCGGCCGATCGGCGGTGTGAAGGCGATGATCATGCAGCTGGACTCGCTGATCGAGGCGACCCACCTTCCGAACATCACGCTGCAGGTGATGAAGTTCGACTCCGGCGGCCACGCGGCGACCGGCGGCGCCTACAGCATCCTGCGTTTCCCGGAGCAGGACCTGCCGGACATCGTCTACATCGAGCACCTGACCAGTGCGCTGTACCTGGACAAGCTCGAGGACCTCGACCAGTACACGGCCACCATGGAGGCCCTCTGCGTCGCGGCCCCGCCGCCGAACAAGACACGCGACATCCTCACCGCGATCCGCCGCGACTACGACCGCTGATCCCGGGCTGCCTGCCGGCGGTCAGGTGTTGTCGATCAGCCAGGTGATGAGCGGCCGGGTGGCCTTCCAGTCGGCGCGGATCTGGCCGGCCAGCTCCGGCTTGTGGATGACGGGCTCGAAGCCGTAGGACTTGCTGACTGTCAGGGACTTGTGCCGGAGCAGGTCGATCCTCGGGTGCTCCGCGTCGTACCCGCGGGGGCTTGTCTTCAGCCGGTCCCCGCCGACCGTCCAGCCGGCCGCGGTGAGCTTGGCCAGCAGCTTCTCGAGTTGCCGGCCGCGCCGGTCGTCGTCGATCGCGGTCCGGACCCGGGCCAGCCGCTCCGAGTTCGCGTCGTAGAACCCGGCCGCGACCCGGACGCCGGGCGCCCCGAGCTGGACGTACCAGCCGGTCGCCGGAGCGACGTCGATGAACGCGCCCTGATGCGTCTTGTACGGCGTCTTGTCCTTCGCGAACCGGACGTCCCGGTACGGCCGGAACAGCTTCGCCGGACCGAAGTCCGGTTCGAGCTCCGCGAGCAATGCTGCCATCGGGGCCTTCACCGACTCCTCGTAGACGTGCTTGTGCGCCGTCCAGAAGCTCTTGGTGTTGTCCATCTCGAGGTCGTCGTAGAAGTCCAGCGCCGCCGCCGGAAACCCGGTGAAGCTCATCCACGTCCTCGCTTCGCTCCGGGCGCGGATGAGGCACGAACCACGCTGTGTTTGATGGTGAACTCGCTTCGCTCCTTCACACGGCCACGATAGTTCCGCGCATAGGCCTCGCCCCAGCGGGTACAGGAGTCCCTTCCGGACAGGTGCGTCGGCCAGGACCAGGCGCAGGCCGGCGCACCACCTGGCTCAGGACTCCGTGGTCCGCAGGGCCGCGAAGAACGCACGGATATCGGTGACGAGCACGTCCGGTTGTTCGAGTGCGGCGAAGTGGCCGCCGTCCGGGTGGCTGGTCCAGCGGACGATGTTGTCGGTCCGATCGACCTTGTGCCGGAGCGGGATGAAGTTGTCGTGGGCCAGGTCGAGCAGGGCGGTCGGCGTCGTCGACGGCTCGGCCGGCTGTCCCCAGTACGACGCGTGCGCGCGCTCGTAGTAGATCGCGCCGGACGATCCCCCGGTGCGCGTGAGCCAGAAGAGCATCACGTTGGTGAGGAGATGGTCGCGGTCGATCGCGGACGCGGGATCGGACCAGGTCGCGAACTTCTCGGCGATCCAGGCCAGCTGCCCGACCGGTGAGTCGGTGAGGGCGTACGCCAGGGTCTGCGGCCGGGTCGACTGCAGATCGGCGTACCCCTGCTTGTCCTTCAACCACTCCTGGAATCGCCGCCAGGAGGCCCAGGTGCGGTCCCGCTCGGCCTGGTCGAGCGGCTCGAGCTCCGCGGGCGTCGGCTCGGACGTGGCGCCGGAGTTGGGGATGAGATTGAGGTGTACGCCGATCACGTGCTCGGCGTCGATCCGCCCGAGTTCACGGGAGATGCCGCCACCCCAGTCGCCGCCCTGAGCGCCGTACCGGTCGTATCCGAGTCGCGCCATCAGGACGGACCACGCGTTGGCCACCCGCAGGAACTCCCAGCCGCGCTCCAGGGTCGGTCCGGACAGGCCGAAGCCGGGGATGCTCGGGAGGACCAGGTGGAACGCGTTGGCCGGGTCGGCGCCGTACGCGCGGGGATCGGTCAGCGGGCCGACGATCTCGCTGAACTCGACGAACGAGCCCGGCCAGCCGTGGGTGACGATCAGCGGGGTCGCGTCCGGTTCGGGTGAGCGGATGTCGGCGAAGTGCACGTTCGCGCCGTCGATGGTGGTGGTGAACTGCGGCCACTCGTTCAGCCGCGCCTCGGCCGCCCGCCAGTCGTACCCGGTACGCCAGTACTCGACCAGGTCCTGGAGGTACGCCAGCGGCACGCCCCGGGACCAGCCGGCCCCGGGGAGTTCGGCCGGCCAGCGGACGCGGTCGAGCCGCTCGTGCAGGTCCTTCAGGTCCGTCTCCGGCACATCCAGCCGGAACTGTTCGATCGTCACTGCGGCAGCGTCTCGCAGCGGCGGCCGTCCCGCACCTGAATTCAGGCGGTGACCTTGTCCCGAACCACCTTGACGGCGACGGCGGCGATCAGGCAGAGCACACCGGCGCTGATCACGATCGTGACCAGGGTGCCGGCGCTGTTCAGCGCGTTGTCGCACGCCATCGGCGTGATCCCCGCGGCCGGCTGGAACGCCGAACCACAGTCGGTGCCACCGGCCGAGACCGACCGGAAGCCGAGCAGTACCCCGCCGAGCAGCAGAGCCACGCCGGCGATGCCGAGAATCTTGTTCAGCGTCGTCACGGCGAGACCGGCTCCGCTGAGGGTGGGCATGCCGACGGCATACCCCGTGAGCCCCGTTGCACTTCGTTCACTCCTGACGTCGACGGACCACCCGCAACCGAACTTACGGTCCGGCGCCGGATGATCCCCAACCGTGCGGGCCGTCAGGACTGATTCTTCACACAGTCCTTACTCAGGACATGACCCGCTGTGACCGCGGTCTCAAACGTTAACCGGGTGGGCTCAGCCGAGGCGTTCTTCCAGGTGGACGGTGATCTCGTCGCCGGGCTCCTTGCCGATCAGGTCGCGGAGGTCGCCCTTCACCGGGAGTTTGTGGGTGCCGTCGCCGAGGGCCATGAACGAGCTCTCGAACGGGTGGCCGTCCATGGTGCCGCGGACCTTCACCAGGCCGCGCGTGCCGAAGTACTCGGCGGAGTCCGGCATCTTCACGTAGGTCCAGCCGCCCTTGGCGTCGCTCTTCAGCAGTGGTGCGGTGAACGTCTTGTCCAGCTTTCCGGTCTTGCTGCTCACGGTGAGCTCCTCTCTACACCCCTAGGTAGAGACTGGCGGACGGGTTTCGACACTCCCGGCCAAACTATTCTGGGGACGTGCAGATCAACATCCGCCGCGCGGGGCGGGACGACGTACCGGCGGTGCTGGCACTGCTCGACGGGGCGACCGAGTGGCTGGTCGCGCGCGGGCAGACCGATCAGTGGGGCACCGAGCCGCACTCGACCAACCCGCGACGGGTCGAGCAGATCACCTCGTTCGCTGACGACGGGCTGTGGGTGGCCGAAGCCGGCGGCCGGGTCGTGGGTGCGCTCGCGGTCGGGGACGCGATGCCATACGTGCCGGCGGCCACCGAACCGGAGCTGTACGTACGGTTGCTGGTCACCGAGCGCGGATCCGCGGGCCACAACCTCGGCGGCGAGCTGCTCGATCACGCCCGCGAGCTGGCTCGTGCGGCGGGAGTCGGGGTGCTTCGGGTGGACTGCTTCGCGGGCGGCGACGGTGCGCTGGTCCGCTACTACGAGAAACAAGGATTCACCCGGGACGTGGAGTTCGCCGTACCTCGGGTCAATGGTTCGGACTGGCCGGGTCAGGTGCTCGTGCAGCGGCTGTGATCGAGCGATGCACGGTGCCGTGGGCGTCGCTGCAGTGGGCCGCGGGGTCGTCGCCGGTGGCGTGGTCGACCTGGAGGGTGGAGTGCGTCAGCTGATGCCGGTCCGCGAGTAGCGCCTCGATCTTGATCCGGATCTGATGGCAGTCGAGTCCCTCGGCGACCAGGATGTGCGCGGACGCGGCCGACTCGCCGGAGGTGATCTCCCAGACGTGCAGGTCGTGCACCTCGACCACACCCTCGACCGCGCACAGCTCGGCGCCGAGCGCCTGCGGGTCGATCCCGGTCGGCGCCGCCTCGAGGAAGATCCGGCCGGAGTCGCGGACCAGCGAGATACCGGCCTTGAGCATCAGCGCCGCGACCACCAGCGCGGCGATCGCATCGGCCCGGGCGAAGCCGGTGAGGAGTATGACGAGACCGGCGATCGCGGTCGCGATGAACGCGAAGAGGTCGTTCAGGATGTGCTGGAACGCGCCCTCGACATTGAGACTCGAGCGATTCGCCTTGCTGATCAGCCAGGTGGCGAGCAGGTTCACCACGATGCCGACCAGACCGGTGATCAGGACCAGCCCGCCCTTCACGTCGGGCGGGTGGATCATCCGGTTGATCGCCTCGAAGACGAAGTACGCCGCGAGCAGCAGGAGCGTGATGCCGTTGGCCTGCGCGGACAGGATCTCGACGCGCTTGAAGCCGTAGGTGTAGCCGCCGGCCGGCGGGCGGGCGGCGAGCCGGATCGCGATCAGGGCGAGCAGGATCGCGATCGCGTCGGTGAGCATGTGCGCGGCGTCGGTGATCAGGGCCAGCGATCCGGCCGCGATGCCGACGATGATCTCCGCCGCCATGAAGCCGACGATCAGGGCGAGCGCACCGCTCAGCAGCTTCCGATCCGCCTCGGAGCTCACACCGTGCCCGTGACCGTGTCCCTCGCCCATTACGACTCCGACCTCTCCGGGTGGATGGCGTCGGTGTGTTCGGTGTGGGCGACCGCGAGATCTACGAGCATGCGGACGTGGGCGTCGTCCAGGCGGTAGTACGCCATCCGGCCGTCCCGCCGTACGGCGACTACGCGGTGCGCGCGCAGCAGCCGGAGCGCGTGCGAGGTCGCAGACTCGCTCAGCCCGGTGACCGCGGCGAGATCGCAGACGCACAGCTCACCGTCGAGCAGCGCGACCAGCAGCTTGAGCCGCCGCGGGTCGCCGAGCAGGCCGAACACGTCGGCCGTGTCGACGATGTCGTCCGCGCCAGGCATCCTGGCGTTGACGCTCGCCACCCGCTCCGGATCCACCAGCCGGACCGAGCACGCGTCGACCTGCACATCTGCAGAACTCTTCATATGTCCACGGTAGTGCATCCCGCGGCCGAACGCGACGGTCGCGCGCGGAGAGCGACTGGATGCCCTCCAGATGTGTGCCGCCGCTCAGGTGAGGCCGAGGCGGTAGGCGTAGGCGACGGCTTGGGCTCGGTCGCGGAGGTTGGCTTTGGCGAAGAGGTGGTTGATGTGGGTCTTGACCGTGGCTTCGCTGACGACCAGGTGGCGGGCGATCTCGGTGTTGGACAGGCCGTCGGCGATAAGGCGCAGTACCTCGATCTCGCGTGGGGTGAGGCCGGTGTCCGCGGGGTCGGCGGGTTTGGGAGCGGCGGCGCCTTCGATCAGCCTGCGCTGGACGTCGGCGTCGACGATCGACTGACCGGCTGCCGCGGCCTGCAGCGCGCGGCCGATGGACTCGGCGTCGGCGTCCTTCGTCAGGAAGCCGCGCGCGCCGGCCCGCAGCGCGGACAGGACCGAGTCGTCGTCGCTGTAGGTCGTGAGTACGACGACCTCCGTGCCGGGGTGGTCCGTACGGACCCGGCGAGTCGCCTCCACGCCGTCGCACTTCGGCATCCGCAGATCCACCAGCAGCACATCCGGGTTGTGCTCGGCAACCAACCGCACGGCCTCGTCCCCGTCCGACGCGGCCGCAACCACATCGATCCCCGGCAACAACTTCAGCAACGTCACCAGCCCGTCCCGCACGACCGTCTGATCGTCCGCAACCACCACCCGCACCGCACTCATACCGGCACCCTCAGTTCCACGCGCCAGCCGTCGGAGGTCGGACCGGCGTCCAGTGAGCCGCCGATGAGGTCGGCTCGTTCTCGCATTCCGAGGAGACCATAGCCTCCGGGCGCGGGCCGGCTCGGGCGCCGTCCCGGGCGGTCCTCGATCGCCAGGCGGACGTCGGCGGCGTAGGACAGCTTCACGTCGACCGGGGCGCCGGGCGCGTGCTTGCGGGTGTTCGCCAGCGCCTCCTGCAGCGTGCGATACAGCGTGCTCATCACCTCCGCCGGGAGCATCCGCACCTCACCCTCCACCTCGAAGTCCGCCGTCGCCCCACTCTCCAGCCGGTACGCCGTGACCAGATCGCCCAGCGCCCGTACGTCGGGAACGGCATCCTCACGCAAGGCCGCAACCGCTCGCCGAGCCTCGGCCAGCCCTTCGGCCGCCAGTCCCTGCGCTCGCGTCACCTGCTCGATCGCCTCCGGCGACGCACCGTCCCGAACCAGCATCAGCCGCGCCCCTTGCAGACTCAACGACAGTCCGGCCAAGGAGTGCGCGAGTACGTCGTGGACGTCGCGAGCGATCCGGGCTCGCTCGGCCAGCGCGGCGGCGCGACTGTGTTCCTCGATGGCGGCCTGCTTCCGGGCGAGCGAGACCTCCATCCCTTCGATCTGCTCCTCACGTCGCTGCCGGTTGACCGATGCCAGGACCAGCGCGGTGACACCCAACGCCGTTCCGAGGGCCCCGGGCAGGGAGCGCGTGCTGATGTAGACCGGCACGCTCGCGCCGAGCACGCCCAGTGCCACCACGACAACCTCGGTCCGACCGGCCTGGTGATAGCGCACCGCGACCCTCGCGGCCCAGAACGGCAGCACGATCAGGGCGCTCTCCGGGAGCGCGTACCAGAGGAGCGATCCGGCAGTGACGAAGACCAGCAACGCGATCGACGTCCGCCGCGCCAGGGGTTCGCCGTACCGGGGCGAGAGCAGGAACACGTTGCTCAGGACAACCACCGCGCCGAGGGCCACGACGACCGGCACCGGGAGGCGATGCCGGTGGCTGGAAACTGTCAGCACCGAGAAGATCACCAGCAGGCCCGGCAGGGTGCCCAGCAGCAGACCCGGGACCGGCGATCCCTTCACCAGGTCCCAGGTCGTCCGGCTCATACCGTCATCATGCCCGGTCGACGGCGAACGGGATGTCCAGGCTCAGTGCCCGGCGGTAGATCATCGCGTTCTGGGCGGCGATGGTAAGCCCGATGGTCAGCGCCAGCGCCGCGTGGCCGAGTTTGCCGTCCGGCCAGATCGCGGCCGATCCGAACGCGGCACCGACGCGGAACGCGATGGTCAGCACCCATAGTCCGAGCGTAGCGGCGGTCCCCTTCTGGAACAGGCCGTCGTCGCGACGGTCCAGCCGGATGCTGGCGCCGCGGGCGAACCCGAGCCCGATCAGTACGACGCAGTCCAGCCCGAGGAACGCGATCTCCCCGGCGGAGGCACCGTGGATCGTCGACGAGAGCGAGAGCACGCCGAGGACCACCAGGATCGCCGGCATCAGCATCAACTGCCGCTGGGTGACCAGCGATCCGGTGATCTGCCGGCCGACGACGCGCAGCAGCACCCACAGTCCGACCAAGATCCCTACGACGAGTTGCGCGGACATCTCTGGTTGTCCTTTCCGAGGAGTTTCGTTGTCGGTGACAACACTCCCCGGAAACGGCGGCGGGAACGTCAGCCCGCAGTTCGCATCCGGGTGGAACCCGGACCTCAACCCGTGGGTTGAGGCCCGGGATCACGCCAGCGAGACCAGGTCCAGGTAGTCGCCGGACCAGAGGTCCTCGGTGGCGTCCGGGAGGATCAGCACGCGGTCGGGGCGGAGCGCCTCGATGGCACCCTCGTCGTGGGTCACCATGACGATCGCGCCCGGGTAGCTGCCGACCGCGCCGAGGACCTCACCGCGGGAGGCCGGGTCCAGGTTGTTGGTCGGCTCGTCCAGGAGCAGCACGTTGGCGCCGGAATGCACCAGTCCAGCCAGCGCCAGGCGGGTCTTCTCCCCACCCGACAGCACGTGGGCCGGCTTGTCCGCGTCGTCACCGCTGAACAGGAACGACCCGAGCACGTTCCGGACCTCGCCGTCGGTCAGACCGGGCGCGACGGACGCCAGGTTCTGCCGGACGGTGCCGGCCAGATCCAGCGTGTCGTGCTCCTGGGCGAAGTACCCGAGCCGCAGCCCGTGACCGGCGACGACCTCGCCGGCATCCGGTTCCTCACGACCGGCGAGCAGCCGGAGCAGGGTGGTCTTGCCCGCGCCGTTCAGCCCGAGGATGACGACCCGGCTGCCCCGGTCGACGGCCAGGTCGACCCCGTCCAGCACCTGGAGTCCGCCGTACGCCTTCTTGAGTCCGTAGGTGGACAGCGGGGTCTTCCCGGACGGCGCCGGCTCGGGCAGGCGGATCCGGGCCACCCGGGCGGCCCGGCGTACCGGCTCGAGGTCGGAGAGCATCTTGTCCGCTCGCCGCGCCATGTTCTTGGCGGCGACGGCCGTGTTGGCGCCGGCCTGCATCTTCGCCGCCTGGGCGTGCAGGACCGCCGCCTTCCGCTCGGCCGTATGACGCTCCCGGGTCCGGCGGCGCTCGTCGGTCTCCAGCTGTTCGAGGTACTTCGTCCAGCCGGTGTTGTGGATTTCGATCGTGGTGCGCTGCGGGTCCAGGTGGAAGACCCGGTTGACCGTTGCCTTGAGCAACTCACGGTCGTGGCTGATCACGATCAGGCCGCCGGGGTACCCGAGCAGGAAGGACCGCAGCCAGAGCACCGAGTCGGCGTCGAGGTGGTTGGTCGGCTCGTCGAGCAGCAGCGTGTCGTGCTGCGCGAACAGGATCCGGGCCAGCTCGACCCGGCGACGCTGGCCGCCGGACAGCTCGCCGACAGGCTGCTCGAGCGCTCGGTTGGGCAGGCCGACACCGGCCGCCAGCCGGGCCGCCTCCGCCTCGGCGGCGTACCCACCGCCGGCCTGGAACTGCGCTTCGGCCTTCGCGTACGCCGCCATCGCCTTGTCCTGCGCATTACCGGTGGCGGTGCTCATCGCAGCCTCCGCCTGACGGAGCTTGCGTACGGCGACATCGAGACCGCGCGCGGACAGGATGCGGGCCGTGACGGTGACGGCCGGGTCGGCGGCGCGAGGGTCCTGCGGCAGGTAGCCGACGGAACCCGAGACGGTGATGGCACCCGCGGCCGGGCGCTCTTCGCCGGCCAGGGTCTTCATCAGGGTGGTCTTGCCGGCGCCGTTACGGCCGACGAGCCCGACGCGGTCGCCCGGGCTGACGTGGAACGACAGGTCGGACAGCAGTAGGTGGGCGCCGACGCGAATATCTACACCGCGAACGGTGATCATGGTTACTCTCCGTGGTAGCTAAAGGACACACTTCTGGCGCGGAAGCGGGTCCACAGCTAGACACAGAGGCAAGTAGCCATGCCTCCACGGTAGCCGGAGGCTCAAGAACCGTCAGCTGATTTTCGCGGGGAGCTCGACGGTGAAGCGGGCGCCGCCGCCGGGGCGCTCAGTGACCTGGATGGTGCCGGCGTGCCATTGGACGTGGCGGGCGACGATGGCCAGGCCCAGGCCTACGCCGCGGCCGCGGCCGGAGGTTTCGCCGCGGCCGAAGCGTTCGAAGATCCGAGTGCGGTCCTCGACCGCGATCCCGGGGCCGGCATCGTCGACGGTGATGATGACGCCGAGACCACCGGCCTCCACGCCGACGCCCTTGCAACCACCCGCGTGGTCCTCGGCGTTCTCGACCAGGTTCGCGATCACGCGCTCGAGCCGGCGCTTGTCGGCCTGCAGCGTGAGCCCCTCGGCCTCGGGCTCGACCGTGGTCACCTCACGGCCGGCGGTGCCGTCGGCGGCGGCCCGGACCAGGTCCGCGATCCGGACGATCTCCCGGCTGCCCTGATCGCCGCCGTCGTCGCGGGAGATCTCCAGCAGGTCGATCACCAGCCGCCGGAAGCGATCCAGGTCGTACCCGAGCAACTCGACCGGTTCCCGCACCGCCTCGGGCAGTTCGGCGCGATGGTTCTGGATCAGCTGCATCGAGTTCAGCATCGTCATCAGCGGCGTACGCAACTCATGGCTGACGTCCCCGGCGAACCGCGCATCCACGGCCACCCGCCGTTCCAGGTCAGCCGCGGTCTGGTTGAACGAGCGCGCCAGCCCACCCAGGTCCCGGTCGTTCTCGGCCTGCAGCCGCGCGTCCAGCTTCCCGCGCGCCACCGCGTCCGCCACCCGGGTCAGCTCGGCCAGCGGCCGCAGCGCCAGCGTGCTCGCAAGCCGGCCGACTGCCAGGCCGATCATCGCGGTCACGAGCGCCGCCGCCACCAGCGTGATCTTCAGGGTCCGCAGCGTGCTGTCCAGGTTGTCCAGTGGATGCCACTCGAAGAACGCCTCCCCCGGCCGCGTCATCGGTACGCCGACGGCGAGCACCTGTTGCCCGTTCACGCTGATCCGGCGGTGCTGGGTGCTGCCGGCCCGGACATTCGCGATCAGGTCGGACGGGAGATCTTCCGGCTTCCCGGTCAGGGAGTACCACTGATCGTTGTAGAACACCATTGAGGCCGCGGAGTCCGTGGACGGCAACGTGTTCAACAGATCCATCACACTGACGTTCGGGTTCGGCGTCGGGCTGCCGCACTCGGCGCGTTCGCGGGCCGGGTGGCAGGGCTGGGGTGCGCCGAACAGCCCGTAGTGCAAGGCGGCCGCGTTGTCGGCGGTCTCCACGATCGCGGACGACTCACGCTGCTGGGTCAGGTAGTCCGAGACGACGCTCCAGGTGACGAGCGCCAGCGCCGAGGAGAGTCCGAGCGCAAGCAGGCCGTACGCCAGCATGACGCGGCCGCGCAGGGAAAACCGTCCCAGCAAGGTCAGCTCACCAATCGGTAGCCCAGACCGCGGGCGGTGACGAGGTGCTTCGGGCTGGCCGGGTCATGCTCGATCTTCAGCCGGAGGCGGCGGACGTGGACGTCGACGATCCGGCTGTCGCCGAAGTAGCCGTAGCCCCACACCTTCGACAGCAACTGCTCCCGGCTGAGCACCTTGCCCTCGGCGCCGGCCAGCTCGGCGAGCAGCTTGAACTCCGTCCGGGTCAGCGGCAGGACGGCGCCGTCGCGGGTCACCTCGGCGCCCGGGACGTCGATCCGCAGGTCACCGACCATCAGCAGGTCCGACTGCCGCGCGTTGGTCGGCTCGACCCGCCGCAGCAGCGCCCGGATCCGGGCCGACAGCTCCTTGGCCACCAGCGGCTTGGTCACGTAGTCGTCCGCGCCCGCCTCCAGCCCGGCGACCACGTCGTGGCTGTCGGTCCGCGCGGTCACCATGATGACCGGCACGTCGCTGGTACGGCGGATCTCGCGGCAGACCGTGAATCCGTCCCGGTCCGGCAGCATCAGGTCCAGCAGCACCACGTCCGGTGTTTCCCGGCGCAGGGCGGCCAGAGCGTCGTACCCGTTGGCCGCCTCGGCGACCTGGTACCCCTCGTCCTCCAGGGCGAGCCGCAGCACCCGCCGGATGCGCGGCTCGTCGTCGACCAACAGCAGGCTGTGTGCCACGCACCCAGTGTCGCTCACCGCCGGCTCGGGCAGCGATTACGGCTGTCATGAATCCGACATGTTCGTGCGGCCGGCGGTTGACAACCTCTTGACGCTTCTGTGACCGCGGTCAGCGGCGGGCCGCCGGGTCCTAACTTCGGCGCTATCGAGTCCCGGAGGAGGACCAATGGCCAGAAGACGGCTGGCGGCAGTATCCCTTGCCGCCGTGGCGAGCCTCGCGCTCGCCGCTTGCAGCAATGGCGGCGGATCGGTGTCCGGATCCGGAGGCACCGCGGCCACGCCGGTATCCGGCGGCACCCTGAACATGCTCGGGGCCGGCGATGTCGACTACATGGATCCGAACATCAGCTACTACTCGGTCGGCTACCTGAACCTGCGGATGTGGAGCAGGCAGCTGTTCACCTACCCGGCGGATCCCGGCAGCGACAACACCAAGCCGGTGGCGGATCTGGCCACCGACATCCCGACCGCCGCCAACGGCGGAGTCAGCGCCGACGGCAAGACCTACACGATCAAGATCCGGCCCGGCGCCCAATGGAACACCACGCCCGCCCGCCAGGTGACCGCCGAGGACATGGTCCGCGGCCTGAAGCGGACCGCGAACCCGGTCCAGCCGTTCGGCGGCATCCCCGACTTCGCCAACCTCATCGTCGGGTACAAGACGTTCGCGGACGGTTTCGCCAAGGTGGCGAAGACCCCGGCCGCGATCCAGGCGTACATCGACAAGACGCCGCTGCCCGGGGTGGTGGCCAAGGACCCGACCACGGTCGAGTTCCACCTGACCCAGCCGGCCACGTACTTCGTCGACATGCTGACGCTGCCGGCCTTCTCGCCGGCCCCGGTCGAGGCGCTCAAGTACCTGCCGGCCAGCACCGAACTGGGCAACAACTACCCGTCCGACGGCCCGTACAAGGTCGACAAGTGGGTGCCGACCAAGTCGATCGCGTACTCGCGCAACCCGGCCTGGAACGCGTCCACCGACCCGGTCCGGAAGGCGTACGTCGACAAGATCCTGGTGAACGAGACGATCAGCCAGGACTCGGTCCAGCAGCAACTGCAGACTGGTACGCCGACCGCCGACCTCGAGTTCGACGTCCAGCCGCCACCGTCACAGCTGCCGGCCCTGATCGCCAAGAAGGACCCGAACCTGAACCTCGGCATGACCGCGTCCAGCAACCCGTACGTCGTCTACAACACCGCGTCGCCGAACAACAACAAGGCGCTGACGAACGTCAAGGTGCGGCAGGCGCTCAGCTACGCGATCAACCGCGACCACATCCTGCAGGTCCTCGGCGGACCGACGATCAACCCGCCGTTGACCCACGTGCTGCCGAGCAACATCGTCGGCTCGAAGCAGATCGACCCGTATCCGTACAACCCGGACAAGGCCAAGCAGATGCTGACCGAGGCCGGCTTCCCGCACCTGACGCTCAAGTTCCTGTACCGGAACGCGTCCGAGGGCAGCAGCAAGGCCTTCCAGACGGTCCAGCAGGATCTGTCCAAGGCCGGCGTCACGGTGGTCGGCGTACCGTCGCCGAACGCGGACTTCTACGTGAAGTACCTGCAGGTGCCGACCGTCGCACAGCGCGGCGTCTGGGACCTGTCGCTGGCCGGCTGGGGTGCTGACTGGTACGGCAACGCGGCCCTGTCGTTCTTCAACCCGCTGTTCTCCGGCGAGCCGTCGTTCCCGCCGATCGGCAGCAACTTCGGGCTGTACAACAGCCCTGCGACGAACTCGCTGATCGACCAGGCCGCGAAGGCGAAGACCGAGGACGAGGCGGCGAACCTGTGGGCCAAGGCCGACGCGCAGGTGATGGCCGACGCGGCGTTCTTCCCGCTCACCAACCCGAAGAACGCCAACTACCACGCGGCGCAGGCGCACAACGCGATCTACGTGCCGTCGTTGCAGATGTTCGATCCGACGAACGTCTGGCTCGACAAGGACAAGCAGGGCTGAACCTCATGGCCCTGCTTGAGGTAAGGGACCTCCGGGTCTCCTTCGACACCCCGGACGGCACCGTCCGTGCCGTCCGGGGCCTGTCGTTCGACGTGGAGGCCGGTCAGACCCTGGCGATCGTCGGCGAGTCCGGCTCCGGCAAGAGCGTCTCCACCCAGACCATCGTCGGGCTGACCCGCGGCGCGACCGTGTCCGGTACGGCGTTCTTCGACGGAACGGACCTGATCACCGCCGACCAGTCGACCCTGCGGCGGTTGCGTGGGGCCCAGATCGGGATGATCTTCCAGGATCCGCTGTCCAGCCTGCACCCGCAGTACCGGATCGGGTGGCAGATCGTCGAGATGATCCGCGCTCACGACAAGGTGATCAGCAAGCAGGCGGCCCGGAAGCGGGCCGCCGAGCTGCTCACCCTGGTCGGCATCCCGCGGGCGGCGGAGCGGATCGACGACTACCCGCACCAGTTCTCCGGCGGGATGCGGCAGCGGGTGATGATCGCGATGGCGATGGCCCTCGACCCGGCGCTGCTGATCGCGGACGAGCCGACCACGGCCCTGGACGTGACCGTGCAGGCGCAGGTGCTGAACGTGATGCGCCGGCTGCAGGAGCAGTTCGGTACGGCGATCGTCCTGATCACCCACGACCTGGGGGTGGTGGCCGAGATGGCCGACGAGGTGGTGGTGATGTACGCGGGCGCGGTGATGGAACGGGCGCCGCGCCGCGACATCTTCTATCGCAATCATCACCCTTATACGCAAGGGCTGCTGGCCTCGCTGCCGGCGCGCAGCGGCGACCGACTGACGCCGATCCCGGGGACGCCGCCGAGCCTGATCAGCCTGCCGGCCGGGTGCCCGTTCGCCACCCGCTGCCCGCACGTGTTCGACAAGTGCCGCACCGAGGCGCCGCCGTTGCTCGACGTCGCCCGCGATCCCCGGCACCAGTCGGCCTGCTGGCTTCCGCACGAGCAGAACGAGGCGATGGCTTCATGAACGATGTACTTCTGAAAGTGGAGAACGTCCGCAAGGAGTTCCCCACGCACTCCCGGGAGGTGGTCCGGGCGGTCGACGGGGTCTCCCTGGACGTGAAGAAGGGCGAGACGCTCGGCCTGGTCGGCGAGACCGGCTGCGGCAAGTCGACCCTGGCCCGCTGCATGGCCCACCTGTACGACGTGACGTCGGGGTCGGTGTGGTTCGAGGGCAACGAGATCAGCGGGCTGTCGCGCCGGGCGATGCGTCCGCTCCGGCGCGAGGTCCAGGTGATCTTCCAGGACCCGTACGGCTCGCTGAACCCGCGCCGCCGGGTTGGCTCGATCATCGGCGACCCGTTCGCGATCCACAACATCGCGTCAGGGGCGGAGCGGAAGAAGAAGGTCCAGGAACTGATGGAGCTGGTCGGGCTGAACCCCGAGCACTACAACCGGTTCCCGGCCGAGTTCTCCGGTGGCCAACGGCAACGGATCGGGGTGGCCAGGGCACTGGCGTTGCGGCCGAAGCTGGTCATCTGTGACGAGCCGGTGTCGGCGCTGGACGTGTCGATCCAGGCCCAGATCATCAACCTGCTGGCCGATCTGCAGCACGAGTTCGATCTGACCTACGTGTTCATCTCGCACGACCTGTCCGTGGTCCGGCACGTGAGTGACCGGATCGCGGTGATGTACCTGGGCAAGATCGTCGAGCTCGCGCCGACCAGCGAGTTGTTCGGCCAGACCCGGCATCCCTACACCCGGGCGTTGCTGTCGGCGTTGCCGGTGGCGGACCCGGACACGGCCGACAGCCGTGAGCAGATCATCCTCGGTGGCGACATCCCGTCCGCGACGAACCCACCGGAGGGGTGCAGGTTCCACACGCGGTGCCCGAAGGCGCGGTCCGACTGTGCCAAGGGCGAGCCGCCGCTGATCGCCGTACTCGATGACGCCGCGGAGCACCAGACCGCGTGCTTCTACCCGTTGACGCTGGGCGAGGACCTGTCCACCGCCGTACCCGATCTGAAGGCATCATGACGATGCTTTTGGCCGGGCCTTCGGCGCCGGCAGGGTCCTGGGGCCTCGGCTCCCGGCCTTCCCTCGTCGCTCCAGTCGCTGCGCTCCAGTCGCTGCGCTCCCTGCGCTCCTCAGTCCAGGCCGGGAGGCCCCATGACCACCGCGATCAACCTGGTTGATGTCATCGACGAGCCGAAGGCCATCGAGGGCCGGAGTCCGTTCATCCTGGCCCTGCGGCGGTTGCGGCGGGACAAGGTGGCGATGATCTCTTTGGTCGTCATCGTGCTGATCGTGCTGATGGCGATCTTCGCGCCGGTCTTCGCGGCGATCACCGGGCATCCGCCGAACGAGCAGTACCGCGACATCGGGCTGACACCGGACGGCCTGCCGCGCGGCCCGAACGGCACCTTCTGGCTGGGCACCGACGACCTCGGCCGGGACATCCTGGTGCGGATCGCGTACGGCGCTCGCGTGTCGCTGCTCGTGGGTGTCATCGCGACCGCCATCACCGTGGCGATCGGAGTCGTGCTGGGGCTCGCTGCGGGGTTCCTCGGGGGGATCACCGACACGGTCCTGGCACGGCTGATCGACGTCGTCCTGTCCGTGCCGTTCCTGCTGGTGGCGATCGCGCTGGTGTCGGTCACCGGGCCGAGTCTGACCGTGACCGTGCTGGTGATCGGGTTCTTCAGCTGGGCGTCGGTGGCCCGCATCGTGCGCGGGCAGGTGCTGTCGCTGCGCGAGCGGGAGTTCGTCGAGGCGGCGCGCTCGCTGGGGGCGGGCGACGGCCGGATCATGTTCGTCGACGTGCTGCCGAACGTGCTGGCGCCGGTGATCGTCTACACCACGCTGCTGATCCCGGTGGTGATCGTGACCCAGGCGACGTTGTCGTTCCTCGGGCTCGGGCTTCCGCCGCCAACTGCCGACTGGGGCGGGATGATCAGCGCGTCGCAGAACTACTACACGACCGCGTGGTGGTTCATCCTCTTCCCCGGTCTGGCCCTGCTGATCACGACGCTCGCGTTCAACCTGTTCGGCGACGGCGTCCGGGACGCGTTCGACCCACGAGCGGATCGGAGCTAGTCATGGTCTGGTTCGGCTGGGGCAGCTACTGGCTCGAGAACGCTGGGAGATCGCGATGGCTCTTTTTCTGATCCGCCGGATCGGGCACGGCCTGCTCGTGCTGTGGCTGATCACCGTGGCGGTGTTCGGTCTGTTCTTCGTTGCTCCGAGCAATGTCGCACAGACCCTGGCGGGCCGGCAGGCGACGCCGGAGACGATTGCCCTGATCAAGCACCGGCTCGGGCTCGACCTGCCGGTCTGGAAGCAGTACCTGCACTTCATGGAGAACGCGGTCCGGGGCAACCTCGGGTACGACTACTACCACCAGGTGCCGGTGACGACGATCATCGGGCAGGCGCTGCCGATCACGGTGTCGCTGGCGCTCGGGGCCGCCGTACTGTGGCTGGCGCTGGGAATCTTCAACGGCGTGATCTCGGCGATTCACCCGCGGTCGCTGGCCGACCGTGGGCTGACGTTGTTCGCGTTGACCTTCTACTCGTTCCCGTCGTTCCTGCTCGGCCTGCTGCTGCTGTACTTCCTGTACTTCCGGCTCACGCTGGCCGGCTACCACTGGTTCCCGGCGGGCGGCTACTCGCCGCTGACCAGCGGGGTCGGTCCGTGGTTCCAGCATCTGTTCCTGCCCTGGATCGCGCTGGCTTTGTTGCTGGCGGCAACCTATACCCGGCTGACCCGCGGTTCGATGCTGGACGTGCTCGGTGAGGACTACATCAGGACGGCGCGGTCGAAGGGCATCCGGGAGAGCCGGGTGATCGTCCGGCACGGCCTGCGCAGCGCGCTGACGCCGGTGGTGACCCAGTTCGGTATCGACCTGGGCCAGCTGATCGGCGGCGTGGTGGTCATCGAGACCGTGTTCAGTCTGCCCGGCCTCGGCCAGACCGCCGTGGTCGCGATCAACCAGCAGGACCTGCCGGTGATCATCGGCATCGTGCTGTTCGCCTCGGCGGCGGTCGTGGTCGCGAACATCCTGGTCGACATCGCGTACGCCGTCCTGGATCCGCGGGTGCGGTTGCATTAGGACCCAACCGATCGGGACCTTCAGCGGTGGCAAAGAGTCCTTGGTCTCTGCCCGGCGATTCGTCGGGGACGGACGGTGGTGATGAGTGAAACCGGAGTTCCTGCACAGCCGAATGCGGGACTGGTCACCTGGAGCTGGGAAAGCGCTCCCGAACTGGAGGCTCATCATGGGTGCGGTTATCGCGATTCCGCTGATCACCATCGTCCTGATCGCAGTTGGCTACGTCCTCTGGACTCTGTACGTCGTCGTCCTCGATACGATCACCATCGTCAAGCCGAGACGAAACCACGGCTCGGGTGAGACCGCGGCGCACTACGACTCTATGGACCATCAACACGTCTCCACCACGCCCCCTCAGGGGTACGGTCAACCGCGCTGACCGATCCCTGCCCGCCGGTTCTTCGGTACGGTGTCCGAGGTGAAGATCGTCGTGTACGGCGCGGGTGGGATCGGGTGCTATGTCGGCGGGCGGCTCGCGGCGACCGGGGCTCCGGTGACGTTCGTCGGTCGGCAGCGGATGGCCGACGTACTGGCCGAGCACGGGCTGCGGCTGACCGATTACCTCGGTGCGGATCTGCGGGTCGACACCGTCAGGTACGAGACGTCACCGGCCGCGGCCGCGGAGGCGGATCTCGTGCTCGTGACGGTGAAGTCCGCCGCGACCGAGGGTGCGGCCGGCGAGTTGGCCGGCGTACTCAAGCCGGGTGCGATGGTGGTCAGCTTCCAGAACGGCGTGCGCAACGGGGAGGTGCTGCGGGAGCGTTTGACGGATCAGGTGGTGGTGACGGGGATGGTCCCGTTCAACGTGCTGAACCGTGGGGGCGGCCTGTTCCACCAGGGCACGGAGGGTGCTCTCGACATCCAGCGTCATCCGGGGCTGGCGCCGTACCTGGATGCGTTCGCGCGAGCCGGGCTGCCGCTCCAGCAGCACGACGACATCCTGCCGGTGCAGTGGGCGAAACTCCTGCTGAACCTGAACAACCCGATCAACGCGCTGTCGAACCTGCCGCTACGAGACGAGCTGTCCCAGCGCGCGTACCGCCGCTGCCTGGCCGCGGCCCAGGCCGAGTCGCTGGGATTGCTGGACGCCGAAGGCATCGAACCGGCCAAGCTCCTGCCGGTCCCGATGCACCGCTTTCCCGCGATCCTCCGGCTGCCCGACTTCCTGTTCCGCCGCGTCGCCGCGAAGATGCTCGCGATCGATCCGCTCGCCCGCACGTCGATGTGGGAAGACCTCGAGGCCGGCCGCCCGACCGAGATCGACTACCTGAACGGCGAAGTCGTCCGCCTCGCCGACTCCCTCGGCCGCCCGGCGCCCGTCAACAGCAAGCTCGTCGAGCTGATCCGCGCGGCCGAGACCGACCGGCGCGCGTGGTCAGGCCCCGACCTCCTCCGCGAGCTTCAGCGGTAGCGGCGCCCGCAGGTTGATGCTCACGGCGCCGTAGCTGAAGCCCAGGTGCTCGTTGAGCCGGCGCATGTTCTCGTTGCCTTGCTGGGTCCAGGTGTAGACCTCAGTGATCCCGTGCTGCGCCGCCCACGCCATGCTCGTCCGCTTGAGGGTTGAGGCAACCGCCTTCCCGCGCCACTCCCGCCGTACGGCGGTGTAGGCGACCTCGGCCCGCTCCGGCCGATCGGTGTCGAGCAGCAGACCGGCCACACCGATCACGTCATCGCCGGCGATCGCGAGGAACATCGCCGCCGGGTCGTTGATCCACTCGGTCGCCCACTCCTCCGCCGAGACCTCGACCGGCGTCGGCGTATCCATGTCCGGGAGCGTCGGCAGCGCCACGTGCTCGTACGCCGTGGCCCACAGCTCCGGCCGCTCGGCGACGGTCACGATCTCGTACGCCGTTGGCGGGTCCGGCCAGGGCTCGTCGCCGATCGGGCGGACCTGCTCGACCTGCCGACCGGTCTCCACGAATCCGAACCGCTGCCCGAACGCCAGCGATCCTTCGTCCTCCACGCCTGCGCCGACGACCGTGTACCCCTGGGCTGTGGCGTGGTCGGCCAGCGCGCTCAGCATCTGCGTGCCGACGCCCTGCCGCCGCGCTTCCGGACGCACTCGCGGCGCCACGAACCCACGACCGGCCTCGTTGGACCGATCCGACAATCCGTTGGCGACGACCGTGCCGTCGCGTTCAGCCAGGAGCAGCAGCCGGTGCGGGGTCTCCAACTCCCGCAACTCGGCAACACTCGGACACCGCTCGTGCGGCAGCACCGCGATCCGCACCTGACGCCACGCCTCGTAGTCCGCGTCGGTCTCGACCGCCCGGATCTCCATCCCACCCATCCCTCCAGAGTGCCCCAGCCGAGGCCTACCTGCACCAGGTTTTCTGTCTCAATATCTGAGCTGATTCTTCTCGTATAATGATCACATGAAGACCTACGACGTAGCAGTCATCGGTGGCAGCGTGGCCGGCCTCCAGGCCGCACTGACGCTGGGCCGGGCGCGGCGACGAGTCCTGCTCTTCGATGACGGCGACCCCCGCAACCGCACCGCCGACCACGTCCACAACTACCTCGGCGCCGAGAACCCGTCCCCTACCGACCTCCTCGCGACCGGCCACCACCAACTCGAGCAGTACGACGTCGAGGTCCGGGACACACGGGTCGACGAGGTGGCTGTGGACGGGGATGGATTTGCGGTCGGCTCGGACCGGGTGCGGGCGGTCGTGCTCGCGACTGGGTTGCGAGACGAGTTGCCGGATGTGCCTGGCGTCGCGAAGTCCTGGGGGCGGTTGGTGGTCGCGTGTCCGCACTGTCACGGGTGGGAGGTGCGCGACCAACCCCTTGTACAGCTCGGGATGCGGGGTCTGCCGGACCGATCCGTCGCCCGCGCGCTTCTGCTCAGCCGATGGAGCAGCGACGTGATCCTGTGCACCGACGGCGACGAGCTGACCGACGAGCAGTTGACCAAGCTCGGCAAGGCCGGTGTGCAAGTCCGCACCGAGCGAGTCGAGGCCGTGCACCCCGGCGACGACCAGGTCCGCGTACTGCTGACGACCGGCGAGGCACTACTCCCCCGCGCCCTGTTCGTCGTCGTCCGCCAGCACCAGCAGAGCGACCTCGCCGAGCGGCTCGGCTGCGAGATCGTGGACGGCGCGGTCTCGGTCGACGGCGGCGGCCGCACGACTGTCCCCGGTGTGTACGCGGTCGGCACGACAGCTGTGCCAGCCCTCTTCGCGATCGGAGCCGCCGGCCACGCAAGTACAACAGCCGTAGCGCTGCACGCCGACCTGCTGGAACAGGAGCTATAGACGGGCAGCGGGTGGGAGGAGCCTGGCGTCTGCGAGGGGCCAGGTGGTGGGGGTCGGGCCTAGGCGGTCCAGTTCGTTCAGTTGGAGGAGGCACCACGGGGAGAGGTCGGGAACGGCGCGCACGGTGGCCCAGTCGGCCCAGCGGTAGGACGCGACTTCCGCGGGATCTGGCGTGGGGTCGCCGGTCCACCAGACCCGGTAGACGGGGCACAGTTCGTTCTCGACCACGCCGGTCGGCATCTCGGCGCGGTAGCGGAACTCGGGCAGCACCAGCTCGATCGCGTCCGTGACGATCCCGAGCTCGTCCGCCAGCCGCCGTCGTACCGCGTCCGGGACCGGCTCGCCCGGAAGTGGGTGCCCACAGCAACTGTTGGTCCACACCCCCGGCCAGGTCGGCTTGTCCACCGCCCGTTGGGTCAGCAACACCCGCCCGTCCGCGTCGACCACGTAACTGGAGAACGCCAGATGCAACGGCGTCGCCGCGTGATGAACCGTCGCCTTCGCCTCGGTCCCGATCGCCCGGCCACCCTCGTCCACCAGCACAACCCGCTCCGTCACACCCAGGAGCCTAGTCCGAAGAGGCAATTCCGACCGACATGTGAAGGACGTCACCAATCAGAGAACCACCGCCTGAACCACTATGGGGTCAACTCGACAGGAGGTATCGGTCCGAAGGTGGCCATGGGGCGGCCGGTCAGGCGTGCAACCGATAGGCCAGGCCGTAATCGAGCCAATACCTCCTGTCGACCTGCACCACACCCACGCGAACCTACACCCGCGAGGCAACGGACTCGTCGCGATCGACAGGTTCCCCAACGGAATGGTTGCCGCAGGCGACGATCTCGGCCTGCTGCTCATCACGGCCTGTTCAGGCACCGGTCGGAATCAACTCGATTCCTGCTCCTGCTCACGGCTGCTAACCTGACACCGTGATCAAGCGACGCGTGACCTATCGACCGGCTCTGGGAGGGGCCGGCATGCGGTAGTCCCCACAACTCGCTCCACCCAGAGCCTCCGAGACAGGAACCAGTTCCTGTCTCTTTTTTGTTGCCGGAGGCGCTGTCGGTTCGAGGGTGCCTCGTCTCGAGAGGAACTCCCATGAGCACAGTGCTGGACCGGTTACGTCGTACCACCGACTCCATCGTCGGCGAGGCCGACCTGAGCGGACGGCTCGCGTCCGGGCGGTCGCTGCGGATCAAGTACGGCGTCGACTGCACCGCGCCCGACCTCCATCTCGGCCACGCGGTCAACCTGTGGATGATGCGGCAACTGCAGGACCTCGGCCATCAGGTCGTCTTCCTGCTCGGCGACCTGACCACGCGGGTCGGCGACCCGACCGGCCGCTCGGAGACCCGGCCGGTGCTGACGCCGGAGGAGATCGAGGCGAACGCGCTGTCGTTCCTCGAGCAGGTGTCACTCGTGCTGCGGACGGATCCCGCGGTGTTCGAGGTACGCCGGAACTCCGAGTGGTACGACGCGATGCCGGTGGCGGAGCTGTTGAGTCTGTTCGCCCAGGTCACGCACGCACAGCTGATGAGCCGGGACATGTTCCGGGACCGGGTCGCGGCCGGGCGGGAGATCGCCGTCCACGAGCTGATCTACCCGGTGTTGCAGGGATACGACAGCTTCGCGATGCGCAGCGATCTCACCATCGTGGGCTCGGATCAGTTGTTCAACGAACAGCTCGGGCGGCATTTCCAGCAGCGGCTCGGCGCCGCGCCGCAGGTGGTGATCACGACGACGATCACGCCCGGCATCGACGGTCGCGCCAAACAGTCGAAGTCGCTGAACAACTACATCGGCCTGACCGACAGCCCACGGGACAAGTTCGGCAAGCTGATGAGCATCCCGGACTCGCTGGTCGAGCCGTACGCCCGCGTCTACACCGAGCTGCCGCTGGAGACGGTCGCCGCGCTCGTGGCCGCCGCCCAGCACGGCGGTCCGCAGGCCCGCGACGCGAAGCTCCGGCTGGCCGCCGCGGTGGTGACGCGTTACCACGGCGCGGGCACGGCGAAGGCCGAGCTGGACGCGTTCCAGCGAACGTTCTCCGGCCGCACCCAACCCGAGGACATCCCGGAGATCGTCGTCACCGACACTGTCGCGACCACCTTGGACCTGCTGCTCGCAGCCCGGCCTACCGACAGCAAGTCCGAGCTCCGCCGCCTCATCCGCCAGGGCGCCGTCACCATCAACGGCATCCGCGCGGACGACCCGCTGGGAACCGTCGATCTGACTGCTGACGTAGTGCTCAAGTCAGGTGCCCGCACCTGGCACCGAATCAGACGACACTGAGCAGGTGGAGATGAAGACGATCGAGGCTATGCGGGCTTGCGGCTGGTGACCAACCAGGCAGCCGACGGGAAGCTGACACCTCCCGGCGTGAAGTGCTTGACGAGGGTCCTCCGCAGGTTGGTGATGGCCCGGGTGCGGGTGTCGGCGTCCGCATCGGCAAGCATCCAGCCGAGGACGCCGAGAACGAAGGCTTCAGCGGTACGGACGTCCGGACCCCAGTACATGGACTCCTTCACGGGCTCGCATTCCGGGTCGGCGAAGCCTGCTGCGATCAGGATGTCGGCCACTCGTGCCGGGTCGGCGAAAGCGAACGGGCTCGGTGCGCCAGAGGGCGGCGTCGGGGCGAACCGGCCGGCCGCGAGCGCGGTGGTGAGCTCGGTGAACCACGGGTTCTGACTGGGCGCCTGCCACACCAGGAGGGCGACCTGCCCGCCCGGCCGCACCGCCCGTGCCAGGTTGGTGAAGGCCGCGAGCGGATCCGCGAAGAACGTGCATCCGGTGCGGCTCAGCAGCACGTCGTACGCCGTCGGTTCGAAGGAGTGCACCTGGGCATCGGCCTGCAGGTACGTCGCGTTCCCGACACCTGTGTCCCGGGCCCGGCGGGCAGCGGCCATGAGCATCGGAGACGAGAGGTCTACGCCGAGCGCCGTACCCGATCCGGCCAGCCAGGCCGCGGCGCGGGTCGTACTGCCAGTGCCGCAGCCCACGTCGAGCACATGATCACCGTCACGGATCCCGGCCGCCCGCAGCAGCCAGTCGTCGTAGCGTTGCAGACTGTGCTCGAACAGATCCGCCTGGTCCGCCCAGAAGACGCCTTCCGCGGTGTCCCAAGCCCTCAACTGGTCCTCGTTCGCGGGGGCGACCCACGCAGTGCCGGTGCTGGTCATCCTTGATTCCCCTTCCGTTGCCTGCTCTACGGATCAGCGACGGATCCGGTTCAGCGCACCTGGAATATGGGACGCTGTCCGCGCTGATCCGAGGAGGGGCGAGATGACGATCCTGGTTACCGGAGCGACCGGCAACGCGGGCGGAGCGGTGGTGCAATCGCTGGCAGCCGAGCAGCTCGCGGGACGCGCACTGGTCCGCAAGGAGACGCCGCTACCGGACGGCATCGAGCCGGTGTACGGCGATCTCAACCAGCCGGACACGTTCGCCGACGCGCTCGACGGCGTCACGGGGATCTTCCTGCTCAGTGGTTACGACCGGGTCGAGGAACTGCTGGCCAACGCGGTGCGGGCCGGTGTCCGGAAGGTCGTGCTGTTGTCGAGCAGTTCGCTCGACGGCGCCGATCTGTCGAACGCGGTCGCCGCCTATCACCACGCGGCCGAGGAGGCGGTGAAGGCGTCGGGGCTGGAGTGGACATTCCTGCGACCCAACTCCTTCATGTCCAACACACTGCGGTGGCTCGACCAACTGCACGCGGGTGACGTCGTCCGGGTCCAGTTCCCCGAGGTGCCGGTCGCCACGATCCATCCGCGCGACATCGCCGACGTAGCTGTCCGCGCGTTGCAGGGTGCGGAGGACGGTTCGGTCCTGCGACTCACCGGGCCGGTCGGGCTCACGCCGATCGAGCAGGTGGAGATCCTCGGCCAAGGCATCGGCCGTCCGCTGACGGCGTACCCGATGAGCCGTTCGGAGACGCACGACGCGCTGTTCGCGTCGATGCCGGCGCCGTACGCGAGCGCGATCGAAGGCTTCTTCGGCGACGGCACCATCGACGAGACGTCGGTCAACGACACCGTCGCGAGGGTCTCCGGGCACGCGCCGCGGACACTGCAGCAGTGGGTCCGGGAGAACGCGGGCCTGTTCGCCTAGACCTCGTTCGTCAGGCTGTCAGCTCAGGGTGGCCGCTTTGCGCAGCAGCACTGAGCGTTCGCGCTGGTTGGCGCACAGCCGGGCCGCCAGCTCCAGCTCGGCGCGCGCTTCCGGTCGCCGTCCGAGCCGGGTCAGCAGCTCACCGCGGACGGTCGGGACCAGATGCGAGCCGGGGAGCCGGTCCGAGGCGATCAGCTCGTCCACGATGGCGAGGGCCTGCGCCGGGCCTGAGGCCATGGCCACGGCAACGGCCCGGTTGAGCTCGACCACCGGCGAGGGCGCGACCCGGCCGAGTGCCTCGTAGAGCACGACGATCCGGTCCCAGTCGGTCGCCTCGACCGAGGGCGCCGACGCGTGGGTGGCGGCGATCGCGGCCTGCAGGCCGTAGGGGCCGAGGCCGCGAGTCGATGCCTTGGCCAGCGCGGCCAGCCCACGGCGGATCGCCGAGATGTTCCACCGCCGCCGGTCCTGGTCCTCGAGCAGGACCGGCGAGCCGTCCGGGCCGGTCCGGGCCGGGAAGCGCGCGGCCGTCAGCTCGCACAACGCCAGCAGGCCGTGCACCTCCGGCTCGTCCGGCTGCAGCGCGGCCAGCGTGCGGGCCAGCCGGATCGCCTCGTACGCGACGTCGGGGCGCAGCAGCCGTTCGCCCGACGTCGCCGTCGATCCCTCGGTGAAGATCACGTAGATGACGCTGAGCACGCCGCCCAGCCGCTCCCGGCGCTCGCCGGCCGGCGGCAGCTCGAACGGCACCCCGGCCGCCGCGATCGTCTTCTTCGCCCGGGTGATGCGGGCCTGCACGGTCGGCACGGGGACGAGGAACGCGCGGGCGATCTCCTCGCTGGACAGGCCGGCGACCACCCGCAGGGTCAGCGCCACCCGGGCCTCGGGGGAGAGCACCGGGTGGCAGCTGACGAACATCAGCGCCAGCACGTCGTCGTCGATCCTGTCGGGATCGATTTCTTCGTCAACTGCCGAGTCGACCGCCGAGTCTGCCGCCAGCAGGGCGTAGCGGTCCTTCAGCGCGGCCCGGCGGCGGATCGCGTCGATCGCCCGCCGCCGGGCCGTGGCCATCAGCCAGCCGGACGGACTGGCCGGAGCGGCGAGCGGCCACGAGACCAGTGCCTCGGCCACCGCCTCCTGGGCCGCGTCCTCGGCCAGTCCGAAATCGCCGGTGAACCGGGTCAGCGCAGCAACGATCCGCGCCGACTCGATCCGCCAGACGGCCTCGACGTCGGCCGTATCCATCAGACCTGGCCGCTGCTCTCGCGCGAGGCGCCTTCCTTGACGAACTCCCCGCTCTGCTCCGGAACCTCGTCCTCGCCGGGCACCCGCCGGATCTCGATCTTGGACCCGGGGGCCGCCGGAACCCGCTTGGCCCACTCGACCGCCTCCTGCTTCGAGGCGACATCGAGCAGGAAGAAGCCCCCGAACAGTTCCTTGGTCTCCCCGTACGGCCCGTCCGTGACCACCGGGGCCTCGCCGTCGAAGTGCACCACGACGCCCTTGCCCGGATCGTCCAGCCCTTCGGCCCCGACGTACACGCCGGCCTTGGCCATGTCCTCGATGAACACGCGGGTCGCGGTCATCATCTCGTCGATGTTGGCCATCATGGCCGCGTTCGACTCGTCGGTGCCGCGCATGATCAGCATGTACTGCGCCATCGCGTTCTCCTCATCCCACGGAGCCGCCTCTCGGCCCTCGCATCCCCAGGTCGAACGAGCGGCCCGCGGATCGACACGGCCCCGGAGATTTTATCGTCGCAGATGTTGTGAGCGAGTAGCGTCGCCCGTGAGGAGGTTTCGCGGTGAGACGGTTGGTGGAGCGGGTGCGCCTGGTGTGGATGTCCCTACATCCGCGGACACGCGCGCTGACGGTGCTCGCGCCGTTCATCGCGCAGTACCACGCCATGACCGGCCAGGACCTGACCAACCGGGTCCTCGGCGACAGCGTCATGCTCGGCCTCGCCGCGATGTACGGCGCCCTGCCACGCGCCGCCGAACAGAGCGCGGAACGCTGGCTGGCCGAATGCTCCGCCGCGGTGGATCGGGCGCAGAGCACCAACTGGCAGCTCAACCAGCACGCCAACGACCTCCTCCGTGAGGTCTCCGAGGCGATCTGGCGCCGCCTCCACTATCTCGATTCAGGAGGCGGACGCGCTTAGCGCGGCGATGTACTCCGTCCCGCTGCAGAGGCTGCCGAAGCGCGGGAAGACGTAGGACAACGCGAAGTCGTGGGCGTCCTGATCCAGACCGGTCATCGCGTCGGTGATGTACACGGTCTCGTAGCCGAGGTCGTCCGCGCCGCGCCCGGTGGACTCCACACCGAAGTTCGTCGCGATCCCGGCCAGCGCCACGGTCCCGATGTCCCGTCGCCGGAGCTGCTCGTCGAGACCGGTCCGCCCGAACGCGCCGACCGTCCCCTTGACGATCTCCACGTCGCCCGGCTGTGGGGCGACCTCCGGTGCGAACCCGCTCCCGTCGGGCTGGCGGCCGACGCCCGGTCGCTCGACCCGGACGTTCACCACCAGCCCACCGACCGATCGCGTCGCCTTCGCCAGCGCGACGCACCGCTCCAGCACCTCGGGCCCACTCAGCGGCGCCGTCTCCAGCGCCACGATCCGCGGCATCAGGTCGATCAGGACGAGCGCCGTACGACGAGGATCCAAACTGAGCGTGGTCACACCGCCGAGCCTAGGCGGTCATACAGGCGCTCTGGCGCTCGCCCTCGGGCCGACTTTCCTGTCCGCAGGCCGGGCCCGCTGATCGTGACCGTTGCGCGGAGGGCCAGACTGGGTCCCGGCACACAACTTGAGACTGCGGGAGATTCGATGAGTTCTGCCAACGCCCAGATCGCCGTCACCGGCCTCGCGGTGATGGGCCGCAACCTGGCCCGGAACCTGGCGCGCAACGGGTTCCGTGTCGCCGTCCACAACCGGTCGCAGAGCCGGACGGACGCCCTGATCGAGGAGTTCGGCCACGAGGGCGAGTTCGTCCCCGCCACCGACCTGCCGGCGCTGGTCGAGTCGCTCGAGCAGCCGCGGAAGATCATCATCATGGTCAAGGCAGGCGAACCCACCGACGCGGTCATCGACGAGCTGGTCCCCCTGCTCGACGAGGGCGACATCGTCGTCGACGCCGGCAACGCGCACTTCCTCGACACCCGGCGCCGGGAGACCGCACTGCGCGAGAAGGGCCTGCACTTCGTCGGCAGCGGCGTGTCCGGCGGCGAGGAGGGCGCGCTGAACGGCCCGAGCATCATGCCGGGCGGATCACCCGAGTCGTACGCGGCGCTCGAGCCGATGCTGACCAAGATCTCCGCGCACGTGAACGGCGAGCCCTGCTGCGTGCACGTCGGTCCGGACGGCGCCGGCCACTTCGTGAAGATGCTGCACAACGGCATCGAGTACGCCGACATGCAGTTGATCGCGGAGGCCTACGACCTGCTCCGGCACGTGCTGGGGCTGTCCCCGGCCGAACTGGCGGACGTGTTCCTCGAGTGGAACAGTGGCGACCTGGAGTCGTTCCTGATCGAGATCACCGCCGAGGTGCTCAGCCAGGTGGACCCGACGACCGGCGGCCCGTTCGTGGACGTCGTACTGGACCAGGCCGAGCAGAAGGGCACCGGGCGGTGGACCGTCCAGTCCGCACTCGACCTCGGCATCCCGGTCAGCGGCATGGCCGAGGCCGTCTTCGCCCGGTCCCTGTCGGGCGACGTCGTACGGCGATCCGCTGCGGCCGGCGTACTGCCGGGGCCGGCCACGCCGAAGGTGGATGTGGACCGGGACGCGTTCGTCGACGACGTACGGCACGCGCTGTACTCGTCGAAGCTGGTCGCGTATGCCCAGGGCTTCGACGCGATCCGGGCCGCCAGTGAGCAGTACGACTGGAACATCGACCTGGGTGCGATGGCCACCATCTGGCGCGGCGGCTGCATCATCCGGGCCCGCTTCCTGGACCGCATCAAGGAGGCGTACGACCGGAACCCGGATCTGCCCTCGCTGCTCGTCGACGACTACTTCAAGGAAGCAGTCGCCAACGGGCAAGAGGCTTGGCGCCGGGTGGTCGCGACCGCGGCGGCGGTCGGCGTACCGGCACCAGGCTTCTCAGCGTCACTGTCGTACTACGACGGACTGCGGGCGGAGCGGTTGCCGGCAGCGCTGATCCAGGGTCTCCGGGACCTCTTCGGCGCGCACACCTACCGGCGTACCGATCGTGAAGGCACCTTCCACCTGGAGTGGTCGGGCGACCGCTCCGAAAGCACCCAGTAGACCGCGAGCGCTGCGACGCACAGGAATCCAGCCGCACCGAGGCTGGCCACGTTGAATCCGTGGACAGCCCCGGAGTGCGCGGCCACGGTCCCGGCGACCGTGCTGAGCAGCGCCGTACCGAGTGATGCACCAACCTGCTGTGACGTCATCACCATGGCGCCGGCCACCGCACTGTCGGGGCCGGCGCCGAGGGTGGCGGTGCTGTTCGCTGTGACCAGCACCCATCCGGTCCCCAGACCGACCAGCAAGAACACCGGCAGGACGTTGAACCAGTAGCTGCTGTCTGCTCTCAGAAGGCCCAGCAGCGCTAGTCCTGCGGCGATCGTCAGCAGTCCTGGGCAGATGAGCGATCGCACTGGTGCTTTGGCCAGTAGTGGGCTCACCGCGCGCACTCCTGCCATGAGACCGACGGTCAGCGGCAGGAAGCCCACGCCGGCTCGCACCGGTGAGTAGTGCCGGATGTTCTGCAGATAGAAGGTCAGGAAGAACAGGGCGGCGAACATGCCGATGGCGAGGCTGAACACCGCCAGATAGGAGCCGCCGCGACGGCGATCCAAGACGACTCTCAGCGGCAGGAGCGGCGTTCTCACCCGCGTCTGGGTGCTGATGAATGCAACGAGCAGGACGACTCCAGCTATGACTGACCCGAACGTTGTGGGCGCACCCCAACCATCCGGCTCTGCTCTCGCGAACCCGTAGGTGAGAGCCATGAGGCCGACCGTCCCCAGAACAGCGCCCACGACATCGATCCGCACACCTGGCACCCGCGGCACGGGGCGTACGGCGTATCCGACGCCGGCGGCGGCCAGGGCGGCGACCGGCAGGTTGACGAACATGCACCAGCGCCAGTCGAGGTACTCGGTGAGGACTCCACCCACCAGCACACCAAGACCCGAGGCACTGCCCATCGCGGTGCCGTAGATGCCGAATGCCTTGCCACGCTCGGCCGGCAGCGGGAAGGACGCCGCGAGCGTCGCCAGCACCGCGGGGGTCAGCAATGCGCCTGCCGCACCTTGTAGGGCGCGACCAGTGAGCAGCATCGCCGGACCGGTCGCCGCACCACCCAGCGCCGACGCAGCGGCGAAGCCGGTCAGTCCGATCAGCAGTGCGCGCCTGCGGCCGATCAGGTCGGTCATCCGGCCGCCGACCAACAGCAGACCGCCGTACCCGAGGGCGAAGAGCGTGATCACCCACTGACGCGTGGGGTCGGACATCTGGAGCGACCGCTGCACGGACGGCAGGGCGATGTTCATGATCGTCAGGTCGATGCCGATCATCAGCTGGGCGGTCGCCACGGCGGCCAGCGCCCACCACCGCCGTACGTCCACCGGCACCTCTGTGGTGGTCACTAGAACATCCCGTTCTGGTTGGCGGCGGTGTCCGGGACGGGCTGCATCACGTCCCAGTGCTCGACGATCTTCCCGTCCGCGTCGAGCCGGAAGATGTCGACGATCGCCGTACCTGGCTGGCCTGGCACGCGGACGCCGTACACGTGGGCGACGACGTACTCGCCGTCGGCGAAGATCCGCTTGACCTCGGCCCGGAGGTCGGGGAAGTCCTGGCGGAGGGTCGCGAGGAACGCCTCGAAGCCGTCGATGCCGTCGGCGATCCGGGGGTTGTGCTGCACATATCGGCTGCCGATGAGGGTTGCCGCCTGGTCGAAGTCCTTCTGGTTGAGGCCGATCTCGTAGAAGTCGAGGACGGTCTGCTTGTTGCGTTCGAGGGTGTGGTCCATGCATCCGTTCCTTAAGTGAACAGGTGTAGTGCTACGACTGTAGGGCAACGTGTGTTGCAATACAATGGGATTCATGGACGCGACCACACCTGCAGCCCGGAGCCGGAATCGCCGGGGACAAGGGGAACTGCTGCGGCGCGACATCATCGATGCCGCCCTGCGGATGCTGAACGAGCTCGGCGACGACGAGGCCCTGTCGTTGCGCGCCGTCGCTCGCGAGGTGGGGATCGCGGCGACCTCGGTATACATCCACTTCGCCGATCGGGACGAGCTCGTCTTCGCCGCGCTCGAGCAGTGCACCGCGGACCTGATCCGCGACCTCGACCAGGCCGAGGCGAGCGGCGGCGACGATCCGGTGGAGCGGCTACGGGCGCGGTTGCTGTTCCTCAGCGCCTGGACGAGCGAGTACGCCGGCCTCTACAAGGTGCTGCACGAGAGCACGCTGAACCGGCGGATGCACCTGATCTTCAAGGCGGAGCTCGCCACCCGCGCGACCGCGGCCGTCCAGCGTTGCATGGACGCCGGCCTCGCGCCGGCCGGCGACGCCGCCGTCGTCGCGTTCGACCTACGCGCCGCCGTGCACGGCGCGGTCTCGATCCGCATCAACGAGCCGGAGGCCGACCTTCCGCCGTTGCGGGATCAGATCGACCGCTTCCTGGTGAAGCTGGTCGGCGTGCGCGGCTGAGCGTATGCGGCTGACTTTGCGCGGCTGGGTTTGCACGAAAGTCGAACGTGTGTTCTAATAAACTCTCAGCGCCAGCCCGCTCACGGCGGGCGATGTTCAGAAGGAGATCGCCGCAACGATGACTGTAGACACTCTGGCAGCAGAAGCGCCGTCCACCGACGCCGACACTCCCGAAGCCTTGGTCCCTTCCCCGGAGAGCACAGCGCCCGACGCTTCCTCTGCCGCTCCCGTCGAGGAGAAGCCCAAGAAGACTCCCGCCAAGAAAGCGGCCGCCAAGAAGACCAAGACCTTGGAGCTGACCCTCACCGTCACCGGTACCGCCGACGGCGAATGGCACGCCGAGCTCAAGCAGGGCACCACCTTCCTCGCCCGCAACCTCGCCGTCGCGGCCGCCGCCGTCTCCCGCGCCGCCAAGGAACTCCACGAAGACCTCTCCACTCCCATCGACGAGGTCATCGAAGAAGCCCGCGCCCAGCAAGCAGCCAAGGTCGCCGCCCTGGAAGCCGAACTAGAAGCCGCCCGCAAAGCCCTGGCCGACCTCGACTAAACCCGCTGGCCGGCCCCTCGCGCACCCCAACCCGCGGTGCGCACGCCACCACCGGCCCCGCGTGCCCCGCCCCACCGGCGCACCCCCGACCACCCGCGCCCTAAGCCGATCACGCGGACCAGCCACCACGGGCCTGGACCCCAGCACTCCGCGCAAACCCGCCCCAGGGCCCCGGACCCGATCACCCGCTCCACACCGGACCACGGCGCACAGACCCGACCAACCCGCGCTCACCGCATCACGGCGCGAACCCCGACCACTCCCAGGCTCACCGCACCACGAGCCCGAACCTCAATCACCCCGCGCTCCCCAAACGACGCACGGGCC
The DNA here is from genome assembly GCF_036227145.1 of Kribbella sp. NBC_01484. Lineage (NCBI taxonomy): Bacteria > Bacillati > Actinomycetota > Actinomycetes > Propionibacteriales > Kribbellaceae > Kribbella > Kribbella sp. NBC_01484. The sequence goes on along the minus strand of NZ_CP109437.1, from coordinate 4,662,025 downwards.
CGACCAGCGACCCGCTCGTCTGGATCAACCCGCTCGCCCGGGTCCGATCCGCTCGGACGCGCGGGATTCCCAGCGGCTTGGCCGGTGGCCGTCCACCTTCCCTGGACGACCACCGGCCAAGCCCATCATTGCCCAAGGCAACGCTCAGCGTCCCGACACCCGACTGACAGTAGTGCCGTGCGGTGACGTCTCAGACCCGGCCGCCAGCCGACCGGTAACCGTGGCAGTAAGAAGCGTCGTAGTAGCGAGGGCCGCCACCAACGTCCAACGAGCTGCAGTGTTGCTCATGCCCAAATCGTCCCGCCCCCACCCACCCCACCGGAACACCCGGCCACCGCTTTCAGGGCCCACTCCGGGCCCCTCTCCGGCAAACTCCTGACCCCACCCCGCACCTCACCCTGCCCAACCCGCACCCCACGGCCAGCAACCTCTCAACCACCTGCATCCCTCGGACCCGCGAGCGTCTGAACCATTCCCACTGCCCCCCGAGCCCTGGCCGGGGGGCGGCGACCAACCCGCAGCCCGCGTCGGGGACGGTGCCGAGCACCTGCACTCGGGCTCGGAACGCATCTCGGCCAACCTCCAGGCGCTGGCTCGGGCAACTCGCGGGGCTCGGGCGGAATCGCGTCGGTGAGCCGGAGTCCGCGGGTGGGGTTGTTGTGGGGCGGTTGACCAGCGCCTGCTCAAGCACACGTTTGGGGGAAGGGGAAGTGAACTAGGTGTGACGGAAACGGCACGCCGCAGGTGTGGGCGGGGGTGGTGGATTGGCTTTACCGTAGGTGCCTGGGCCGGTCCGCAGGGCCCTGACCGCTCCGCGTCGAGAAGGGGTCAGATGAGCACCTTTGAGGACTTGGGTTCGCTGCTGATGGTGCGCGGCGCCGACGAGCTCGATCACGCGGGCGGAAGCCTCTACGTGCATCTCCATCGGGTCGCCAAGCGCCTGACCACCCTGGGCGCATCTGACACCCTCGTCCTGGCCGGCCTCGCCCACGCTGCGTACGGAACCGATGGCTTCCCCACCCACCTGTTCGACTGGCAGACGGAGCGCCCAGTCCTGGAGTCTGTCATCGGCCCGGAGGCGGAGCTGATCGTCTACCGCTACGGCTCCTGCGAACGCGAGACCACCTGGCGTGACCTCGCCGAACATCACACCGTCACCGACCGCCTCACCGGTACGTCGGAGGAGCTCAGCACCCCCGACCTCCGCGACTTCGTCGATCTCACCATCGTCAACGAACTCGACGTCCTCGACCACGCGCCGGCCCTGGCCCCGAAGCTCCGCCCGTTCCTCCAAGAGCAAATCCCCCGCTGGCAGTCCCTGGCCTCCCCTGCCGTCCTCGCCGAATCCCAGCGCCTCCTCCCTCTGTAGCCGTCACCGGCCCGCTGCTCGCCGACGAGATCGCGGAGCAGTCCGCCTCGGGGCATCGCCATACCCACAGACGCCCCGCTTGAGGCGGCGGCGAGACTTGGGCTGTGAAACGGTTCCTGCGCCGGGCATTGTTGGCCATCCTCGGCCTCTGGCTGATCGTCACAGCAGCATCGCTCGGCTACAACGCCTTGACCGGCGGAACCGCCGCCCCACCACCCGGACTCAAGTTCGTCGAGGCAGGTGACGTCAACACCCGCTACGACACTTGGGGTACGACGGGCACGCCGGTGGTGCTCGTCCACGGCGCGGCCGAGTCAGTCGACACCTGGTCCCGGCTCGTACCGGTGCTGGCGACCAATCACCGGGTCTACGCGTACGACATCACCGGATACGGCTACAGCGAGCGCAGAGCGCCGTACACGATCGAGCATCTCGCCAGTCAGCTCCTGGGCTTCCTGGACGCAATGCACCTCGGCGGCCCCGGGCAGCCGAGGCCGATCCTCGTCGGCCACTCCCTCGGCGCCGGCGTCGTCGCCGAGGCCACGCTGGAGGCACCGACTCGCGTCGGCGGAATCATGTTCCTCGACGGCGACGGTCTGCCTCTCCCCGGTGGCGGTCCCGGGCTGCGGCGCGTGATCGTGCCGCCGTACCGCACCACTCTGCTTCGTCTCGTCCTAGGCTCCGACTCGCTGATCCGCAAGATCTACAACAGCGCCTGCGCCCCCGACTGCCCAGCGCCGGATGTCGACCAGTGGACCCGCCCCTTCCGCCAGCCCGGAGCCGAAAAGGCGGTCTGGCAAATGACAGCCCACGGCATCCCAGCAGTCTCCGCCGACCGCCTGGCCCACCTCCGCGATCTCCCGATCCCCAAATCAGTAGTCTTCGGCGCCCTCGACACCGACGGCGGCAACCCCACCGAAACCGCCACCCGCATAGGCGCCCCCGCCCCCACCCTCATCCCCCACGCCAACCACCTAACCCTCATCTCCAGCCCCACCCAGGTAGCCACCGCCATCAACGCACTCCACTGACCACCCCCAGACGGGCGGGCGGATCTGAACGGCCCATGGCAGCCGGAGTACGACGGGGAGCCAACCCGCGGCATCTCGCAGCGGATCGGCCAGCCCGGGCCACCAGCGACCACTCGTGAGCCCTCCCTACCGCAGTTGGTGTGTCTGAGCAGGACGCCGATGCCGACCCGGGACGAGATGCCCGCGAGCCTGGTGCACGGCCGAGTGGAAGCGCCTGCCTGGATGGGCCGGATTGTGGGTTTCTGGAAAACGGGTGGGTGGGGGCGGATGATCGGGGTATGGCCCTGTATGAAGTAATTGCTCGCGCTCAGACCGATCGACGGCTGTCCGACTCCGACTATCTCGAGCTCGCCTTCAACTCGTGCACCCTCGACAAGGGCATGCGGTTCCAGCGGGTCGAGCATCTGCCCGACGGCACGATTGCTGTCGTGCTGCAGCAGAAGCTCTCGCCGCGGAAGCACGACACCGCGTGTGAAATGGCGAACCGCAGCCTTGCCCAGCTCGGCATCCCTGCCAGCCAGGTCCAGCAGATCGACCTCCTCCGTATGACGCGCAAGGGCGGCCGCGACTTGGTCCGCTCCTGGGTCGGCCCGAACAACCCGCCTGGCCCGGACACCTCGGGCGACCGCGAGCCCCGGCGCCCGAAGCCCGCACCTCCACACCTGCAGGCATCACTCGAACTCCCCCGCGACTGACGGGGCGTCGACAAATATCCGATGACTCGTGGGCGACGGTTGTTCGCCTCGGTTAAAGGGTGAAGACCTCGAAACGGGTGGCGTACTTGGTGCCTAGGCGGGTGCCCGCGGGGCGGGAGGTGCCTTCCAGGAATTCTTCCGGGTCGAAGTGCGGCCAGTTGAGGCCGTCGATGTAGGCCTTGTGGGCTTTGAGGGATTTGACGCCGATGTCGAAGGTGTCGGTGGTGTCCGCGGCGTGGCGAGCTTGTGGGGAGCCGGTGGCCCAGACCTGGCGTACGCCGCTCCAGCGGTCGCCCGCTTCGGGGAAGATCCAGCGGTTGGCGGCGTCGCGGACAGCGTCGAGGGTGGCGTGGCCGGTGTTGATGTGGTCGGCCTGGTTGAGGACTACGTCGCCGTCCCAGGTCCCGCGGAAGTTGTTGGTGATCACGATCTCGGGCTGGTGCCGGCGGATCACGTCGGTGATGACGCGGCGGAGCGCGACGCCGTACTCGATGGTGCCGTCGGGCTGACCGAGGAACTCGACCGTCGAGACGCCGACGATCCGGGCGGACTCGATCTGCTCACCTTCTCGCAGCGGACCGCATTCGGCGGGCGCGATGCCGTCGATGCCCGCCTCGCCGGACGTGAGCAGGCAGTACACGATCTCCTTCCCCTGCCCGGTCCACCGCGCGATCGCCGCCGCCGACCCGAACTCCAGGTCGTCCGGATGCGCGACCACAGCCAACGCCTTCTGCCAGTCCTCGACTACAGGCTCGAGCCCCTCCACAGAGTTCATGTCCGCAGGCTAGCTCCCGCCGCACCACCTCGTGAACAACCTTGCCCGAACAGGAAGCCGCCGAGGTAGGCTCGGCGGTTGGGTTTATCCGAAGACTTGGCGGGTGTAAGGGTTCTCGAAGATGTGTTGGGGGTCTAGGCGGGTGCGGACCGCTAGGTAGTCGTCGAAGTGGGGGTAACGAGTGCGGAGATCTTCGGCGGTGAGGGTGTGGAGTTTGCCCCAGTGGGGGCGGGCGTTGTAGTCGGAGACGATGCGTTCGAAGGCTTGGAAGTACGGGTCGTGGGGTAGGCGGTGGTACTGGTGAATGGCTATGTAGGCGGTGTCGCGGCCGTACGCCGTGGAGAGCCAGATGTCGTCGGGGGCGGCAACGCGGACCTCGATCGGGAACGGGATGCGGGTGCCTGACGTGTCGATCCAGTCGCGGAGGCGGCGGATGACGTCGACCACGTTCTCCCGGGGTACGGCGTACTCGGACTCGCGGAAGACCACGTTGCGTTCGGAACAGAAGACCTTGTACGACGCGTCGACGTACTCGCGGGCCGAGAGGGCGTGGGACGCGATGCGGTTGATCCGGGGAACCAGGCCGGGTCGTCGGACCGCCAGTCGGTTGGTCAGCTCGAAGACCTTGTTGGACAGGAGCTCGTCGTCGACCCAGCCGCGGACACGGCCGACCGGGGACGGGCCGACGCCGGGCCCGACGCGGTTGTTGCGCTTGGTCAGCGCGATGTCGGTGTGCGGGAACCAGTAGAACTCGAAGTGATCGTTGCTGCCGGCAAATTCATCGAAACCGTCGAGGACATCGCCCAGCGGGAGCGGCATCTCCTGGGCGTGAAGAAGGAAGGCCGGCACGCACTGGAGGGTGAGGGCACTGATCACGCCGAGGGCGCCGACCGAGACGCGGCCGGCGGCGAAGACATCCGGGTGCTCCTCGGCTGAACAATGCAGGATCGAGCCGTCGGCGGTGACCAGGTCGAGGGCTACGACCTGAGTCGCGAGGCCGCCGAGACGGGCGCCCGTGCCGTGGGTGCCGGTGGAGATCGCGCCGGAGATGGTTTGTTTGTCGATGTCGCCGAGGTTCGCCATCGCGAGGTCGAAGGCGGCCAGGCCGGCGTTGAGCTTGCGCAGGCCGGTGCCGGCGCCGACGGTGACGCGGCCGGAATCCTTGTCCGCATGGATGATCGAGGACAGGCCGTCCATCCGGACCATCACCTGCTCGGGCACGGAGCAGCCGGTGAACGAATGCCCGGAGCCGACGGCCTTGAGCTTCTTGCCTTGCTCGGCAGCGGACTTCACCGCTGCGGCGAGCTCGTCGGTCGACGACGGTCGGAGGATCTCGACACCCGTGGCCGACTCGGTGCCGGCCCAGTTCCGCCAGGTGCTCATCCGAAGTTCTTCCCCTCGCCTCGGTAGGTGGTGAGGTCGGTCAGCTCGTCGCCGTCGATCGCGTGTAGGACATCGAATCTCTCCAGCATTTCGCCCGCCTTTGCATAGCGCATCCAAACTCTGTCTCCAAGATGCAACGCATCGGCGGAACTCCCAAGGACCGGAGTCTGCACTTCTCCGGCACCTTCTGTGCCCAACAACTTCAATCCGGACGGCCAGGCCGGCGACGGCAGGCGTGATTTCTTGGCCGGGCCGGACGCGACGTAGCCGCCGCCGAAGAGTGTGGCGATCCGTGGGGCAGGACGCCGTACGACGTCCAGCGCGTAGGCGACCGCGTGTTCCGGCTGGAAGACGTCGTACTTGTCGAAGAGGGCCGGGCCGTAGAGGCCGGAGCCGGCGGTGACTTCGGTGACTACCGGGTCGGCGCTGCTGACCTCGAGACTGCCGGTGCCGCCGCTGTTGACGAGCCGCAGCGGCGCATACTGCTTGACCGCGTCGACGACCGCGCCGCGGCGCTCGGCGAGTTCGGCGGCGGAGCGGCGCTTCACCCAGCGGACGGCGGGTGAGGTGTCGGGGAGGCCGGCGATCTGGGCCTCGTAGAACATCACTCCGGCCAGTTCGAAGGCGTCGTCAGCGGCAACCGTACGGGCGAGTCCGGCGACGTCTGCTGGGGTTCGGAGGGGTGAGCGGCGTACGCCGAGGTGCTGGCCGAGGATGCGCAGGGACGCGTCGACGTCGAGGCAGACCTGGATGCGCGCGCCGCCGGTGGTGACCGACTTGATGAACGCCAGGTGGTCGGGTGAATCGATCATGAGGGTGATGCGGGCGGCCGCTTCGGGGTCTTTGGCGAGAGCGCGCAGAGCGGCGCGGTGGGTGGTCGGGTAGCCGAGGAGGATGTCGTCGACGCCGTTGTGGGCGAGCCAAAGGGCTTCCGGGAGGGCGTAGCTCATCACACCGTGGAAGCCGGGGCGCTCGAGTGCGGCGCTGATCAGGGCGCGGCAGCGGACCGACTTCGACGCGATGCGGATCGGCGTACCGGCGGCGCGGCGGACCAGGTCGTCGGCGTTACGGCGGAAGGCGGCGAGGTCGATCACCGCGTACGGCGCGTCGAGGTCCGCGGTCAAGCGGGCATACCGGTCGAAGTCACCCATAACCGGAGTGTAGGACAAACAATACTGAAAGGTAATACAGCTTCTCGCTCGAGTTGAAGAGCATGACGCCTCCGGCGCCGAGAGCGGGAGCGGGAGCCGAGGCTGATTATTGAGTGTCGATAGTGGATTTGAGAGTGGGGATTACGGATTGGGCCCAGGGGGATTGGGATTCGGGGTGGGGGGAGGTGGTGGCGAGGAGCGCGACGGTGGCGCCTTGGAGGGTGGAGATGTCCACGTAGGACTCGGCGCCGGCGTAGGTGCGGGTGGCGGCGGTTGCGGTGTCGTCGGACCAGAGCTGCTTGACGGAGAGGTCGCCGCCGGTGCCGCAGGCAGTCATGCGGGCGTGGTAGCCGTCGTAGTACGCCTTGGCGTTGGTGGAGTTGGCAAAGCGGAGCAGCAGCGCCGTGGCGGGGAGGGCGTCGGCGGTGCGGTAGGTGCCGGCCAGCGCGTGCTGCGGGACTGGGAGGGAGCCGGTCACCGGAGCGCCGGAGCAGCCGGAAGGCAAGGCTTCGAAGGCGGCCTGGTGGGGGTCGCGTTTGCGGGTCCAGGTGTTGTTGCCCAGGAACCCGGCCTCGGCGCCACCCGGGTCGGCGTACGTCTTCCAGCCGGCGCCGAGCTTCTCGGGCGCCGGGAGGTTGCGAGCGCTCAGCGGTCCGGCAGTGGCCGGCGGTGGCGCGGTTGCCTGCTCTGGAAGCTCAGGCGGCACCGCTGCGTCGGTGGGCTTCACAGTGCTCAACGTGTTGGTGGGCAGTGGCACCGTGCCGCCCACAGTGCTGGGAATCGGGGTTGCTGCTGTCGGAGCAGCCTGAGGCACCGACTGTGACCCAGAGCTGCAGCCCGCCAGCAACAGCGCCGACAGTCCAGCAACTACGACAGTCTTCACTTCGGCTCGAAGTGCTGGTAGTCGGGCTTGGCCCAGCCGGCGCCCCAGAAGTAGCCCTGGGCAACCAGAGCCTTGGTGGCGACACTGCTCGTGAAGAGCATGCCGGGACGCGACACCGAGCGGTTGCGGTACGCGAGCCCGTTCGACGGGTACCAGACCCCGTTCGCGGCCAGGTACGGGTTCTCGACGGTGTTGATGTCGATCGCCCAGCCGTAGGAATGCGGTGAGAGCGAATACGGATCACCGGTGACCCGCCGGCAGTTGAACGCCGACGTGTTGTCGGCCGCCATCGACTTGACGTCACTGCCACCGAACACGTCCACCCGCCGCATCTGCCGGATCGGGAACTTGGATGCGAACGTCGAGGTCCACACCGTGATCATCTTCGACACCGCGGCGTCTCGCAGGATCAGCTCACCACGGTGCACCTTCCCGTCGAAGCCCCAGTAGTTCAGCTGGAGCAACCGCAGTGACGACGGCTTGACCGGGCACCCGGCCCGGTACGTATTCGGCACCATTGTGGCCGAGACGGCGTACACCTTGGGGTTCAGTGCGGCCTTGATCACGATCTTGGCGAGGCCGGAGTACTCCATCGCGGGCTGGCTGACGTAGCGGGTCAGCACGCGCACGGTCCGGGTGGACGGGATGTCGTCCGGGACCCGGAGCCGGAAGTTGCCCGCCGCATCCATCGTGGCGATGCTCAGCAGGCGCCACTTGCCGCTGCCGAGGTAGTCCTGCAGCGCGAGCTCCTTGCCCGGCTCGGCCGGCGTCATCCGGCCGCTGACCGACACACCGGTCAGCGTCGCGTACCAGGCGGCCGGCGTGTTGATCACGATCTTGCGGTCCTGGATCGGGACGGTCCGGTACGCCGAGATCGCGAGTGCCGTCGTGTCCTTCACGCCGATCATGGTCCGGAACGCCCAGGTGCCGGTGGACGCCGATGTGTACGTGAACTTGTAGACCCCACCGGTCGTGGTGCGGGTCGACCCGCGCAGCACCCACGCGCCCGGGACCCGCTGCCACAGCGTGATGTACGAGCCGGTGATCGGCTGGCTGATCTTCCCGGTGAACACCGTCGGCTTGTCCTCCCAGGAGGCAGCCGGCTGGTTCAGCGTGATGGACCACGCCGCCGTTGGTGTTGGTGTGGGCGTTGGCTCCTCAGCCGGAGGAGGCGTCGTCGTCTCAACCTCAGCAGGCGGCGTCGTGGTCGGCTCCACCGCCGGTGTGGTCGGCTCGGCAGCCGGAGTCGTCGCCTCGGCGACTCCCGGCGTCACAGACGGATCATCAGCCGCCTGCGCGGAGCCGACCGGCACCACAACCCCCAGCAGCAGTACCGCAACCACCCCGATGGAACGCGACCTCATATGCATGCCTCCCCCTCCTTGGGTTCACTACCCACATAAGAGGCAGTCACACCAGAAGACGTCACACCCACCGGGGAAGTTCTGTCACTCCTGCAGTCTTTTCACCGCTGCGTCGATGCGCTCGTCGGTGCCGGTGAGGGCAACGCGGATGTGGCGGGCCCCCGCGGTCCCGTAGAAGGCTCCGGGGGCCACGAGGATTCCGAGGTCGGCCAGAGCCCCAACCGAGCCATAGGCGTCGTACGACGGATGCGAGGCCCACAAGTACAGACCGCCGTTGGAGAGGGTGATGTCCCAGCCGGCGCCGGTCAGTGCGTCGCGGAGGACCGAGCGGCGGCGCAGGTAGCGAGCCCGCTGCTCCTCCACATGTACGTCGTCCGCGAAGGCAGCTGCCATGGCGGCCTGGATCGGCGACGGCACCATCAGACCGGCGTGCTTGCGTACGGCGAGCAGCTCGGCAACAACCGTGGTGTCGCCGGCAACAAACCCACCCCGGTACCCAGCGAGGTTGGACCGCTTGGACAGCGAGTGCACCGCGAGCAGGTTGTCGAAGCTGCCGCCGCACACGTCCGGATGCAGCACGGACACCGGCCGCTCGTCCCAGCCGAACTCGGTGTAGCACTCGTCGCTGACAAGCAGTACGTCGTTCGCCCGCGCCCACTCGACCGCACGACGCAGATCGTCGGCAGAGGTGATCTCACCGGACGGGTTGCGCGGGGAGTTCAGGTAGGCCACCCGGACTCGGCCGTCGTACGTCGTCGGGTCCGCAACGGGCACGCTGTGAGCGCGAGCCAGCGCCGCACCGGCCTCGTACGTCGGGTACGCCAGGTCCGGGATGAGGACCGTGTCGCCGGCGCCGATGCCGAGCAGCGTCGGCAGCAGCATGATCAGCTCCTTGGTGCCGATCACGGGCAGTACTCCGGTCTCCGGGTCCACTCCGGTGACGTCGAGACGCCGGGCCATCCAGTCCACGGCCGCCTGCCGGGCGGACGCCGTACCGAGGGTGGTCGGATACGACGGGGCGTCGGCTGCGTCGGCCAGGGCCTTCTTCACCAGGTCCGGGACCGGGTCCACCGGACTGCCGATGGACAGATCGACGATGCCGTCGGGATGCTCGGCCGCCTTCTGCTTGTAGGGGGCGAGCTTGTCCCACGGGAAATCGGGCAACCGGCTGGAGGTCTCGAAGATCACCCCGACATTCTCCCTCGCCCGCCGGCCGCACCGACGCCGGGCGCTCACACCGCGAGAATGGGTCAGAATCGGACCGAAGGCGACCGGGTGGGCACGATGGCCGCACTGCACGATTCGGCGCGCACTGACCACCAGGTGGTGGAAGGCTTGATGCAGGCCCGGTACGACAGCGAGGGGCGCGCGAAGGGGTGAGCGATGACGTACGACGTGGCTGTGGTGGGCGCCGGCGCGATGGGGTCGGCCGCGGCTCGTGCACTGGCGGCGGCCGGGCGTGAGGTCGTCGTACTGGAGCAGTACACGCTCGGGCACGACCGTGGTGGATCACACGGTGGCACGCGCCTCTTCCGCCCTGCCGCGGACAACGCGGAGGTCGCGCGGCTGACCGAGCAGGCGCGACCGCTGTGGCGCGACCTGGAGGCGGACTCGGGCGAGACGCTCTTCGAGGTGACCGGTGGGATCGACCACGGTGTGGACGACGCGACGGTCGAGGCGTTCCGGTCGTTGCATGCGTCAACCGGCGAGGTCCTCACGCCGGCAGCGGCGGCGGAGCGCTGGTCAGGGTTCCGGTTCGAAACACCGGTGCTGTATCAGCCTGGTTCGGGACGGTTGTACGCCGATCGCACCGTCAAGGCGCTGCAGTCGGTGGCGACACGGCTGGGCGCTGAGTTCCGAGTGCAGTCGCCGGTGCGGGCGCTGCGCGTCCACGACGAACTGGTGGAGCTCGACGTACCGGGTGGTGCGGTGCGGGCGCGACAGGTCGTGGTGACGGCTGGGTCGTGGGCTCCGAAGCTGCTGAACGGGCTGGTGCCGTTGCCGGCGTTCACTGTGACGCAGGAGCAGCCGCGGTTCTTCGCACCGGTGTCGGACGACCTGGACTGGCCGAGCTTCGTGCACTCCGGTCCTTTCAGCTACGGGCTGTACGAGCCGGGCTCAGGTGTGAAGGTCGGATTGCACGCCACTGGTCCAGTAGTCGATCCGGACACCCGTGACTTCGCGGTGGAGCCGGAGCGGGATGCCGAGCTGCTGCGGTACGTCGAGGACTGGTTCCCCGGTCTGGATGCGGGGAAGTCCACGGCGATCAGCTGCCTGTACGACAACACACCGTCGGACAACTTCGTCATCGACCGGGCCGGCCCCATCACGGTCGCGGTCGGGTTCTGCGGTCAGGGCTTCAAGTTCGTGCCGCTGATCGGCGCGTTCGTCCGCGATCTGGTGCTCGGCGAGGACACAGTCCCGCCCCGGTTCCGGTTGGCCGGCCATGCTGCTCGCTGACCACCTGGCGAGCCTGCCGTTGGTGGACCACCACGTGCACGGCGTGGCGAAGGGTCCGCTCGACCGGGCGGGTTTCGAGCAGTTGATCACCGAGTCGGACCGTCCGGTCCCGGCGTGGATGTCGACGTTCGATTCCCAACTGGGCTTCGCGATCCGTAAGCACTGTGCTCCCCTGCTCGGACTCGCTCCCCACGCGTCGGCCGACGACTACCTGGCCGCACGGGCACAGCACGACGAGGCCTCACTGAGCCGGCTCTTCCTCAGCGCAGCCGGCGTGAGCGACTACCTGGTCGACACCGGCTACCTCGGCGACGCTGTGACCGGTGTGGACGAACTGGCCAAGCTGAGCGGGGCTCGCGCGCATGAGGTGGTCCGGCTGGAGTCAGAGCTCGAGTACGTCGCCGCACATGAGTCCACCGTGGCCGCCGTACCGGATGCGCTGGCGCGACGGCTGGAAGAGCGGACCGCCGATGCGGTCGGGCTGAAGAGCATCGTGGCCTACCGCCATGGCTTCGACTTTGATCCAGCCGAGCCCACTGCTGCAGAAGTCGCCACCGCTTTGGAGCGCTGGTACGCCGATGGGCCGGCACGAGTCAGCGACCCGGTGCTCCTCCGCTGGCTGCTCTGGACCGGCGCACGCCGCGGTCTGCCGCTACAACTGCACGTCGGCTTCGGTGACCCGGACCTGAACCTGCACAAGACCACTCCGCTGCTCCTGACCGAGTGGCTCCGCCTGGTCGAGCCACTGGGCACACAGGTCGTGTTGCTGCACTGCTATCCGTTCCACCGCCAGGCGGGCTACCTCGCGCACGCCTTCCCGCACGTGAGCTTCGACCTCGGCCTCACCACTATGTACGTCGGAGCGCGCGCAGCCGCCGTACTCGCGGAGGGTCTGGAGCTGGCGCCGTACGCCAAGCTGCTCTATTCCTCCGACGCGTGGGGTCCGGCCGAGCTGCACTTCCTCGGAGCCACGCTGTGGCGGCGCGCGGTGGCGTCTGTGCTCGGCGGCTTCGTCGACCAAGGCGACTGGTCCGCCGAGGACGCCGTACGGGTTGCCGCGCTGTGGGGCCGGGACAACGCCCGGCGGCTCTACCAGCTGGACTAGAGGTAAAGGCCGGTCTGGCCGTCCTCGAGGCGGCCGGCCGCGACGGCGTGCAGGTCACGCTCGCGGAGCAGGATGTAGTCGTCGCCGCGGACCTCGACCTCGGCCCGGTCCTCCGGGTCGAACAGGACCCGGTCGTCGACCTCGACGGTACGAACGTTGGCACCGATCGCGACCACCTTCGCCCAGGCGAGCCGGCGGCCCATCTGCGCGGTGGCCGGGATCAGGATGCCGGCCGACGACTTGCGCTCACCTTCGGCCTCGAGCGAGACCAGCACCCGGTCGTGCAGCATCCGGATCGGCAGCTTGTCGTCGGAGAGCCGCTTGCGAGAAGTCACCGGCGACCCACCAGCCGGCGGATCAGCAGCAGGACGGCGAGCACGCCGACCGCGGCGCCGCCGACCGCGACGATCTTCTGGGTGCGCAGCCGGCCGCTCTCGTCGAACACCTGGGCCTTGGCCTGCTCGACCTGCCGCAGGGCGACATTCTTCGGGTTCGCGCGGTCGACCAGCTCGTCCACGGTCGAGGCCAAGCGCGCCCGGGTGGCGGCGATGTCCGCCTCGATCTGCTCGGCGGTCCGAGCCTTGGTGGCCTTCGTGTCCGACACTTGTCGGCGCTCCCTTCTTTCGTCCGGGCCTGCCCCGGGATGGCCGGGGCTGCCCTGCGTAGTCCCATCCTCGCAGGTCATCCCCGCAAGTCCACGACCACCTTGATGTCGTCCGGCTCACGGACCAGCGCCGACGGCCAGTCCGACAGCGGCACGGTCCGCGTGATCAGCCGCTCGAGCCAGCACCGGTCGGCCGCGACCAGCACGTCCACGGCGTCCGCGTAGTGGCGCTTGGCCGCATTCACCGACCCCACCAGCACCGCGTTGCGAACCACCAGCTGCCGGATGAGCGCATCGAGTTGCACGTCGATCGACGCCGGACCGGGCGCGATCCCGGTCAGGCACATGACCCCGGCCCACCCGAGCAGCTTCGCGCAGTCGAACACGACCCGCCCTGCCCCGGTCGCCTCGATCACCACGTCGGGTACGACGGTCAGGTCGTCCAGGTCGGTCAGATACGTCCCACCGAGTGCCCGCACCAACTCCGGTTTCGGCCCGTCCACGACCCGGTCCAGGACATGTACGTCGTACCCGCGTTGCGTTGCGATCAGTGCGGCCAGCAACCCGATCGATCCGGCGCCCGTGACGAGCACGTGCTTCGGCCCGAACCACGACCGCGCGCCGACCTGGTCCACCTGCTCCCACGCCTTGGTGAGGATGCTGGCCGGCTCCACGAGTACGCCGAGGTGCCCGAGCTCACTGGGGACGGGTACGGCGAAGTACGGGTCCACGCGCCAGCGTTCAGCGCCGTACCCGTCCATCTCCTTGATGCCGCGCTCGGTGTACAACCCGTTGCGGCAGAAGTCCCACTCGCCGCGCGCACAGGCCGGACAGGGCTCCGGATCGGGCCTGCGGACCACACCGGCGACCAGGTCTCCCGCGTTGAAGCCGGAGCCCTCCGGTGCCTCCAGCACTCGCCCCAGCGACTCGTGGCCGATGACGAGGTGATCGGAGCCCGGCCTACCGCTGCCGAACGCTCCGGACACCAGTTCGATGTCGGTCCCGCAGATGCCGGTGAACAGCCCCTCCACGAGGACCGCTCCATCACCGGCGGGCGGCTCCCCTACTGCTCCTACCCTGGCCGAGTCGGCTTTCCCCGGCGTGACTGTCATGGCCCGCATGCGCTCAGGCTAGCGGGGGCTCCGCACGTACCATTGCGGCAGTTGATCCGATCCCCGTGGAGGGCCTGATGTCCGAACGTCTGTCGGCCGGCGACACCGCACCCGACTTCACCCTTCCCGATGCCGACGGCAACGAGGTGGCGCTGAAGGATCTGCGCGGGAAGAACGTGATCGTCTACTTCTACCCGGCCGCGATGACGCCGGGCTGCACCAAGCAGGCCTGCGACTTCCGCGACTCGCTCGACTCGCTGCAGGCCGCCGGGTACGCCGTCCTCGGGATCTCCCCGGACAAGCCGGCCAAGCTGGCCAAGTTCCGCGAGCGGGACGGCGTCACGTTCCCGCTGCTGAGCGACCCGGACAAGGACGTCCTGACCGCTTACGGCGCCTTCGGCGAGAAGACGATGTACGGCAAGAAGGTCACCGGCGTGATCCGGTCCACCTTCGTCGTGGACCCCGAGGGCAAGATCGCGCTGGCGCAGTACAACGTGAAGGCCACCGGGCACGTCGCCAAGCTCCGCAAGGACCTCGGCCTCTGAGCCAGATCGCGAAAAGACAACCTTGTCAGGACCTGCCGCAGAGGGAAACCTCCGACCGTTTCATGCGGCTGGTCCATGGAACGGGCGTTTGAGAGAAAGTCTTGATGTGATTTGGATCACACCAAGATCTCACCGGATCGGAGTGGAAGAACTACCGTCGGTGATTTTTCCAGCGTTCCTGTGAAAGAGCGGTACTCCCTGGACCACCCGCGTCCAGCGACGGGTGTGTCAAGAACCGTTGCAACCTTCGCCGTGACCAGCAGAAACCGGGTAATCTGCGCGCGCAGTCAGCCTCTGGGAGGGAGGGACCTGCCGCGATGGGAAAACATTCCTCTGCGGTGACGCGAAGTAACAACAACCGCCGTTCGGTGTACATCACCGCGGTCGGGCTACTGGTGCTGTCGTTGGGCGCCGTGTTTGTGGTTCGCTCCTTCGGATCCGAGTCGGGAGCCGACGGTTTCCTCGGCGGCAGCAAGTCGTGTAACGACCCGACGCAGATCCAGTTGAGCACCACGCCCGAGATGCAGTCCTCACTCGAAGCAGCGGCCAAGTCGCTGGCGGGCAAGGGCGGTCAGGACGGTACTCCGTGTCTGCAGTTCACCATCACCGCGGCTCCCTCGGCCAAGGTCGCCCAGGACGTCGCCAAGGGCAGCGACAACCGGCCCGACCTGTGGGTCCCGGACTCGTCGCTGTGGGTCGCCCAGGCCGATGACGGGGACAGCATCCCGAAGATCGTCGTACCGTCGATCGCGACCTCCCCGCTGGTGCTGGTCGGGCGGAACTCGAACTTCGCCGACACCTCGTCCTGGCTGCGCAGCCTCGGCACGGCCGGCGTCGAGCCGGCCCTGCTGGACCCGCTGAACACCTCCACCGGCGCGCTCACGCTGCTCGCGATCCAGTCGGAGCGGCAGAAGACCTCGGCGTCCGACACCGCGGTGAGCGGGCTGATCGTGCCGCTGGCGCAGCGCCTCGGTTCGATGGCCAAGCCGTACACCGACGTCAACTCGCTGTTCGGCCGCGCCGCGGCGGACGGCAGCCAGGTCGTCGTACCGGCGTCGGAGCAGAGCTTCGTGAAGTACCAGGAGGGGCACCCCGACGCGCAACTCAAGGCGGTCGTACCGGCCACCGGCACGCTGTACCTGGACTACCCGATCGCGGTCACGGCGAAGTCCGACACCGACCAGGCCACCTCGGCCGCCAACGCGCTGGCCGGTGAGATGCTCTCCGACGCCTACGGGCAGGCCCGCGACGACGCCGGCTTCCGCGACGGGTCGATGAGCGCGCTCAGCGGCGGCCGTGGCGTCGGCGACGCCAGCCAGCTGAGCAAGCCGACCGCCGAGGCGGTCGACAAGACGCTGCTGAACTGGACCCGGCTCTCCCTGTCCACCCACTCGCTCGCGGTGATCGACATCTCCGGCTCGATGGGCGACAAGGTCGGCGGCAAGACCCGGATGCAGCTGACCATCGAGGCGGCCACCGGCGGCCTGGCCCTGTTCCCGAACAGCGCGTCGCTCGGCCTGTGGACGTTCTCGACCAGGATCGGCACGGACGGCAGCAGCGACTACAAGGAACTGGTCCCGATCGCCCCACTGTCGGACCGGCAGCGGCAGAAGATCGTCGCCCAGCTGAAGATCCAGAAGCCGGTCCCGAACGGCGGCACCGGTCTGTACGACACCGCCATCGCGGCAGTCCGCGCGGTCCGGAACCAGTACGTCTCCACCGCGGTCAACTCGATCCTGCTGTTCACCGACGGCAAGAACGACGACCCGGGCAGCCCGACGCTGCAGGAGACCGTGAAGACGCTCGAAGGCATGAAGGACCCGTCCAAGCCGATCCGCATCATCGCCCTCGGCATGGGCCCCGACGCCAACCCGGACGAGCTCCGCACCCTGGCCGCGGCCACCGGCGGCCAGTCGTATGTCGCCCGCAACCCCAGCGACCTCCGCCAGGTGTTCATCGACGCCCTGCAAAGCCGCTGAACGGCGCCGCCTCCCCTAGGATGTCTGTCCGAGGGGAGGCGGCTCCCCCGGCCAGAGTGGTGGAACGGCAGACACGCCGGCTTTAGGTGCCGGTGCCCCCGGGCGTGCGGGTTCAAATCCCGCCTCTGGCACATACTCCGAGCTCCCACAGTGGGGAAATGAGAGAGGCCCCCGGCACAGGGGGCCTCTCGCTGCAAGCACATGCGCCTACGCCGCTAGAGTCCTCCGCATCGAGGGCTCAGCATTCGCACTGCGGCGTACCAGGTCACGACCGGGATGCTACCTCACCGCACTTGGCCGTTGTCGAAGTAGTTGATCAGGGTGGGGTCGAGCGGCGGGATGTCCATCGGGGTCCCGTTCGAGCGCAGCGACATCGTTGCCGCGTACCCGGCCGCGACCGCGGCCCGGGCGGCGACCGGGGACGTGAGCGTCGTCCCGCCGTCCCGGACGAACCGGACGAACTCGGCCACCAGGTGTGGGTCGGCGCCGCCGTGGTGGTCGGACTCGCCGGAGATCTCGACCACCTGGTCGGCATCCTCGCGGTACCCGGACCGGCGGCTGTTCCAGACCTTCACCACACCGCCGGCGGTGTCGCCGAAGTTCTCCAACCGGCCGTGCGTGCCGATCACGGTGTAGTTGCGCCAGTAGTCCGGCGTGTAGTGGCACTGCTCGTAGGTCATCAGTACGCCGTTGTCCAGCAGGAGATTCGCCGTCGAGAGGTCCTCGACGTCCATCACCGGCGCCAGACCCTTCTGCTCCAGCGGCGGCCAGTTGGACTCGGACACGAAGTCCTTGAACCGCTCCCCCGACCGGTCGAGCCGGTCCTCGATCCCGCCGTACAGGGTGAGCGCGCCCATCGCGTTCACCCGGGTCGTGTAGCCGCCGGCCAGCCAGTGCATCACATCGATGTCATGGGCACCTTTCTGCAGCAGCAGTCCGGTGGTGCGACTGCGATCGGCGTGCCAGTCCTTGAAGTAGAAGTCGCCGCCGTGGCCGACAAAGTGCCGGCACCAGATCGCCTTCACGTCGCCGATCGCGCCGGCCTGGATCAGCTCGCGCATGGTCAGGACGACGGGCATGTGCCGCATGTTGTGCCCGACGTACAGCCGCGCGCCGGAGTCGTACGCCGCCTGCAGCACCCGGTCACACCCGTCCGTGGTGATCGCCAGCGGCTTCTCCACGAAGACCGGGACGCCGGCCCGCAGGAAGTCGATCGCCGGCTGCTCGTGCAGGTCGTCCGGCGTGGTCAGGAAGACCCCGTCGAGCTTCTGGTCGAGCAGTTCGGCGTGGTCGCCGTACGCGGTCGCATCCGGGTAGCGCTCGAGGGCCAGGTCCCGCTGGGCCGCGACCGGGTCGCAGACGGCGACGATCGCGGAGCCCTCGCCGGGCTTGTGGGCGTACTGCGCGAGGCGGCTGCGGGCACCGAGACCCACCAGACCAAACCGAAGATCACTCATCAGCTAGCAACTCCTGCACATAGTTGTTTGTAACAGCCTAACTCCGAGCATTTCTGCCACTCAATGGTGATCTTGCCCTCGAGCCTGGTCCCCAATGCTCGGTTGGTGTTGACATGACGGCAACCTCGGTCTCACCGGGACCTCGCTCCGTGCCGACACCATGGCGGAATGTGAGCCTCCACTACGTGGCACTGGGGGACTCGACCACCGTGGGTGTCGGGGACCCGATGAACGGCAGTACGACCGACCTCTCCGGTGCCGGCGCGCGCCCGGGCGAGGGGTGGCGGGGCTGGGCCTCGCTGCTCGCCGACTCCCTGGCCAGCTCCCACCGTGTGACGTTCTCCAACTTCGCGACCAGCGGCGCCACCGTCCCGGCCGTGGCGACCGACCAACTGCCCGAGGCTGTGTCCACCGGTCCGATCGACATCGCCTCGCTCATCGTCGGGGTCAACGACACCCTGCGATCCACCTTCGACGCGGGCCGGATCCGCGACTGCCTGTACCTGTGCGCCGAGGAACTGACCGCCCGCGGCGCGCTGCTGCTCACCGTCCGGTTCCACGACCACGGCCAGGTGTTCGGCCTGCCGGTGTGGCTGCGCCGGCCACTGTGGCAGCGGATCGAGCAGGTCAACCTCGCGTACGACGACCTGCACGCGAAGTTCGGCGGGATCCGGCTGGACATGGCCGACTACCCGGAGGTGTACCGCCGGGACTTCTGGAGCATCGACCGACTGCACCCGGGCGAACGCGGCCACCGCACACTGGCCCGGGCGTTCGCCGACGAACTCGCCCGGCGTGGGCTGCAGATCGACGTACCCCCGGAGCTGGACTGTGCGTACCGGCCGCCGAGCAGGTGGGCGGACGCGTTGTGGCTGGTCCGGGAAGGCGTCCCGTGGCTCGGTCGGCGCGCCCACGACCTGGTGCCGTGGGCGGCCCGGATGGCCGTGACCCAGTTCCATCCGTCCCCCGGCCCGCTGGCGCTTCCGCCGTCCACCGGTTCGGAGGTGCGGCGCCTGGAGGCATAGGGTCTGCAACATGGCGCGTATCGATGGACGTAGTGCGGATCAGCTCCGGCCCGTGACCCTGACCCGGAAGTGGCTCGACCACGCCGAGGGCTCGGTGCTGGTCGAGTTCGGGCGGACCCGGGTGCTGTGCGCGGCGAGCGTGACCGAGGGTGTGCCGCGGTGGCGGAAGGGCTCCGGGCTCGGCTGGGTCAGCGCGGAGTACGCGATGCTGCCGCGGGCGACCAACACCCGCTCGGATCGCGAGTCGGTGAAGGGCAGGATCGGCGGCCGGACGCACGAGATCTCCCGGCTGATCGGCCGCTCTTTGCGCGCCGTGATCGACTACAAGGCACTTGGCGAGAACACGATCCTGCTCGACTGCGACGTACTGCAGGCCGACGGTGGCACGCGGACCGCGGCGATCACCGGCGCGTACGTCGCCCTCGCGGACGCGGTGTCGTTCCTGCGCGAGCGCAAGCTGCTGAAGAGCGAGCCGCTGACCGGCACGGTGTCCGCGGTCTCGGTCGGCATCATCGACGGCGCCCCGATGCTCGACCTCTGCTACGAGGAGGACGTCCGGGCCGAGACGGACATGAACCTGGTCATCACCGGCGAGGGCAAGTTCATCGAGGTGCAGGGCACGGCCGAGGGCGCGCCGTTCGACCGCGCCGAGCTGGACAGCCTGCTCGAGCTCGGTACGGCGGGATGCGCGGAGCTGGCGAAGCTGCAGCAGGAAGCGCTGTCGTGACCAAGGTCCTGCTCGCCTCGAACAACAAGAAGAAACTCGAGGAACTGCGGCGGATCCTGACCCCGATCGTGCCCGGGATCGAGGTGCTCGGGCTGGGCGACGTCGCGCCGTACGACGAACCCGCCGAGACCGAGCCGACGTTCGAGGGCAACGCTTTGCTGAAGGCGCATGCGGCGCTCGCGGCGACCGGTCTGCCGTCGATCGCCGACGACAGCGGCATCTGTGTCGACGCGCTGAACGGGATGCCCGGCGTACTCTCGGCGCGCTGGTCCGGACCGGCCAAGGACAACCACGCGAACAACCTGCTGCTCCTCGGCCATCTGGAGGACGTGCCGGACGAGCGACGTGGTGCGTCGTTCATCGCCGCGGTCGCGTTCGTCCGGCCCGACAGTTCCGACGAACTGGTGCTCGGCGAGATGCGCGGCTCGGTGATCCGCGAGCTGCGCGGCACCGGCGGTTTCGGGTACGACGTCCTGTTCCAGGCGGAGGGGTACGACCGGACCACCGCGGAGCTGTCGATCGAAGAGAAGGACGCGATCAGCCACCGGGGCAAGGCGCTGCGGGCGCTCGCCCCGATCGTCGCGAAGGCGCTGGGAGGCTAGACGATGTTGTTCGCCGGATCGGATCGCGACGGGGTCGCGAACGGGAAGATCACCGTCGCGTACCGGCGGTGGGCCGAGGCCCGCGTGGTCGAGGGGCGGATCTACCGCACCAACGCCGGCCGGATCGAGATCGACAGCGTCCGCCAGGTGAACCCGGACCTGATTGCCGACACCGACGCCGAGGTCGAGGCCGCGGACCGCCGCAACGCCAAGGACGTCCGGCGCCGCCTCCGTGGCGAGGAGTCGCATCCGACCTTCCTGATCAGGTTCCACCTGGTCGAGGGCCCGGACCCGCGCGAGGAGCTGGCTGCCCAGGCCGACCTCTCCGCCGACGACCTCGCGGAGCTGACCGCCCGCCTGACCCGCTTCGACGAAGGCCACCAGGGCCCCTGGACGACCGAGACCCTCCGCCTGATCCAGTCCAAGCCCGCCACCCGCGCCGCCGACCTCGCCGCCTCCCTCAACCGCGAAACGGCCCCCTTCAAACTCGACGTCCGCAAACTCAAGAACCTAGGCCTCACCTACAGCCTCGAAACCGGCTACGAACTCACACCCCGCGGCACGGCGTACCTCGAAACCCTGACCTCCTGACGGTCAGCTGGATTCCAGGGGGAGGCCGGCGGCTAGGTGGGTGAAGGCTCTGTCGATCGTCGAGAGGTACTCCTGCATCGGCGAGTCGGCGGCTTCTTGGTAGGTGGCCATGACGACGCCGATGACAGCACCGGCCCAGGCTCTGATGGCGAAGTCATCGGGCGAACGGCCGGTGCGTTCGGCGGCGAGTGCGGCCAGGAGGTCGATGCCGGCGTAGAGCTGGTCGAGCATCCGGACGCGGAGCTCGGGGGCGTTCATGACCAGGCGCTGGCGTTCGGATTCCAGCTCCCACTCGTCCTCGGACAGCGTGACCATGCTCTTCCGGATGGCCGCGCGGAGAGCGTCGGTCGGACCCAGCTCCGCCGGCGCGGACCGGAACAGCTCGATCATCAGCGGGTCGAGCCGGTCGAGGACGACCGTGTCCTCCTTGGTCGCGAAGTACCGGAAGAACGTCGCCGGTGACACCTCCGCCGCGGCCGCGATCTCCTGCACGGTCGTCTCTGCGTACCCCTGGTCGCGGAACAGCCGGAGCGCGTGCTCCTGGATGGCCGCCCGGGTCTTGGCCTTCTTGCGTTCGCGCAGCCCGGGCGGCTTTTCCATCGTCATACCCCGATTGTGGCAACTTCCGCCGGCTCCGGCGCCCCAACCCCGGTACGGCGTGGCAGGAAGGCCACAGCGAGCACCAGCCCGAGGGCAGCGACCGCGCAGCACGTCCACAGGGTCGCGTTCATCCCGTGCACGAAGGCCTCCCGGGCCGACGCCGCCAGTGTGGGCGAGTTGGTGTGCGCCGCGATCGCCACTGCACCGGAGGCGCTGTCGCGGGCCGCGTCGGCGACCGCGGGCGGCAGGCCGGTCACATCGAGCCGGTCCCGGTACGCCGAGTTGAGGACGGTACCGAGGATCGCGACACCGATCGTGCCGCCGACCTGACGCAGGGCCTGGATCAACCCTGAACCGGATCCACTCCGCTCCACGGTCAAGGCGCCGAGCGCCAGGTCCATCACTGGCGGCAAGGTGAACCCGATACTCAAGCCGACCAGACTCACCCAGATCGCCGTGTAGCCGTAGCCGGTGCCGACGCCGGTGAACGTGCCCAGCGCCAGACCGGCCAGCATCAGCACGAATCCGGCCGCAACGGTCACCCGAGGCCCGGCCTTCACGTTGAGCCGCTCGGCCACCTTGGCTCCGACCAGCAGCCCACCGATGATCGGCAGCAGCCGCAATCCGGTGTGCAGCGCATCAGCAGCCTGCACGGCCTGGAAGAGCTGCGGCAACACGAACAGCAGCCCCATCAACGCGAACGACGCGAGGGTCGCGAGCACTGTGCCCCACAGGAACGGGCGCGACGCGAACAACCCGAGATCCACCAACGGATCCCGCGTCCGCCGCTGCCAGGCCACGAACACCGCCAGCAGGATCGCACCACCCGCGATGCACCCGAGCGTCACCGCATCACCCCAGCCACGCTCGCCGGCCGCGACGAATCCGTACGTCACCGACACCAGCCCAGCCGCAGACAGCACGATCCCCGGTACGTCGATCCGCCCGGTCCGGTGACCGCGCGTCGCCGGGATCAGCAAAGCGACCGCCACCAGGCCGACGGCGACGAGCGGCACGTTGATCAGGAAGACCGATCCCCACCGGTAGTTGTCCAGCAACCAGCCGCCGAGCACCGGTCCGAGCGGAATGCCGAGCGAGTTCGCCATCACCCAGATCGTCATCGCCCGGGCGCGCTCCCCCGGCGCGAACAGCACGTTGAGCAACGACATCGAGAGCGGGATCAGGAACGCCGCCCCGACACCGAGCAGAGCTCGGAACGCGATCAGCTGTTCCGGCGACGACGCGAACGCACAGGCCGCCGACGCGCCTCCGAACACCACCAGCGCCCCGAGCAGCAACCACTTCTGCCCGAACCGGTCGCCGAGCAGCCCGGCCGGCAGCAGGAGCGCCGCGAGCACGAGGGTGTAGGCGTTCGCGAACCACTGCAACTGACTGGTCGACGCTTGGAGCTCGGTCGCCAGCGTCGGCAGCGCGACGTTCAGCACGGTCAGATCCAGCCCGACGACCAGCAGGCTGACCGACATCGCACCCAGCGCCCACCAACGGCGCGGATCGAGCGTGACTGCGGTCATGACAAACACCTTTCTGAGATCAGCTCTAAATTGAGAGTAGATCTCAGAATTGAGGTTGTCTACCGCAGCGTCGCCCGCAACACCTCCCGGAGCAGCTCGGGCTGCTCTCGCCACGGGGAGTGGCCGGCGGACGGGAGCAGGTGGAAGGTGTGGTGGGGAATGTGCGCGGCCAGGTCTCGTACGGCGGAGACCGGGCGCGGGTCACCGTCACCGTGGATGAAGGTGACGGGAGCGCTGATGGTCGCGGCGAACCCCGCGACATATTCGTCCGGCCAGACGTTCATCTCCCCCGCCAGCGCCCGGTTGGCGTGGAAGTTGATCGGCAGGTCGACCGCCGCCTCCTCGCCCGCCCAAGTGAGAGCCATCGACCGGTCCGCATGACTGGTGAACCACGACAGCACCCGGAACTCGATCTCCTCGTCCCAGGTTCGACTGCTCCCGGTGAGCGCCTCCAGACGATCCCGCTGGGCCGGCGTCATCCGGCGAGCCACTTCCGCGTAGTACGGCGTGTGCCAGTCACCGATCCCGACCCCGCCGAGATAGACGACTCCGGCGGCGTGATCGGGGTACGACGCCGCATACGTCAACGCCAGCGTGGCGCCGAAGGAATGGCCGATCACCAGGATCCGCTGATGGCCCCAGTACTCGCGGAGTTCGTCGATGTCCTGGGCGAGTCGCGCCATCGTCTGCTCGTCCGACGGTCCCGAGCGACCGCACCCGCGCTGGTCGAAGCGGTGGACGACAGTCAGGTCGTCGAGCATGTCCGCGAGTACGGCGTAGTCGTCCCAGAGGCCAGGACCGCCGTGCAGGATGACGACCGGTGGCGCGGAGGTCGTCGTACCAGTGGTTGCGGTCCACAACCGAACGCCGTCAGATGTCGAAAACGGCATGCGGGGTGGCGATCTCGACGGGACCCGGGTAGGTGCGGCGGGCGTGCTCCGCTTGGGTGGCGCGGTCGTACCACGGTGGGACGTGGGTGATGACGAGCCGGCTGACGCCGGCCTTCTTGGCCTGCTCGCCGGCGTCCGCGGGGGTCAGGTGCAGGTTGGTCGGGTTGCGCGGATCGTTGTCCGGCAAGGCGGCCTCGGACAGCAGCAGGTCGGCGCCGCGGGCGAGGTCGACCAGTGCGTCGTTCGGGCCGGTGTCGCCGGTGTAGACGAGCGATTTGTTGCCATGCTCAACCCGGATCGCGTACGCCGGGACCGGGTGCACCATCGGCGCGGTCCGGACGGTGAAGGGGCCGATGGACTGAACATCCTGCCAGGCATGGAATTCCAGCTCCTCCTCCATCCCGGGATCGGTCGGCAGGTCGTAGGCCAGTGCCATCCGGCCCGCCGTACCGGGTGGGCCGAAGACCGGGATCCGCGGGATCGGTGCGCCCGGCGCGTACTTGGCCGCGACGTACAGACCGCACAGGTCCATGCAGTGGTCAGGATGCAAATGGGACAGGCCGACCGCGCCGATCTCCGAAACGGCGAGATGCCGCTGGAGCGAGCCGAGCGAGCCACTGCCGAGATCGAGGATCAGGTGGAAACCCTCGGCGGTGACCAGATAGCTCGAGGCAGCCGAGTCAGGCCCGGGGACGGACCCGGAGCAACCGATCACGGTGAGCTTCATACCTGGAACATTACCGGCGGGTTGCCGCCTTCGCAGACCAGCCGGTGGCGTCGATCCGACGGCCAGGCAGCGATTCCGCGCCGGGCACCGCCGGATCCGGTGCCGTGGACAACATCCGGTGCGACCCCCGTCACATCTGAGACGGCGAGTCGCCCGGGCGCGCTGCGCCTACCGGACCCAGGCGAACTGGTCGACATCGGCGAGGACCGGGCCGAGGAAGCGGGAGCCGATCGCGGCGAACTCGTCGGGGCTGCCGGTGGTGACGAAGCGGTGCCGCGGCTCAGGCAGGTGGTCCGGGCGGAGCAGCGCGGTCTTGGTCAGGACGCCGTACACGTCCTTGGCGCACTCCTCGGCGCTGCTGACCAGGGTGACGTTGTCGCCCATCACGTACGAGATCACGCCGGTTAGCAGCGGGTAGTGCGTGCAGCCGAGGATGAGCGTGTCCACGCCGGCCTCGACCAACGGGTCGAGGTACTCGTGGGCCGCCTCGAGCAGCTCCGGTCCGGACGTCACGCCCGACTCGACGAAGTCGACGAACTTCGGGCAGGCCCGGGTGAACAGCTCGACCTGCGGCGCGGCGGCGAACCCGTCCTCGTAGGCGAGCGACTGCGCGGTCGCCCGGGTGCAGATCACGCCGACG
Organism: Kribbella sp. NBC_01484; assembly: GCF_036227145.1. Lineage (NCBI taxonomy): Bacteria > Bacillati > Actinomycetota > Actinomycetes > Propionibacteriales > Kribbellaceae > Kribbella > Kribbella sp. NBC_01484. Next base: position 4,636,778 of record NZ_CP109437.1, on the reverse strand, counting down.
CGATGGTTGCGGGTCGCGGCGACGGCGCGGCGGGCGGCCGGGAGGATCACTTCCACCACGGGTACGTCGTACCGCTCGCGGGCGTCGCGGAGCATCGCGGCACTGGCCGAGTTGCAGGCGATGACGAGCATCTTCACGCCGGCGTCGACCAGGTGGTCGAGGCACTCGAGCGCGTACTCGCGGACCTCGGCGATGGGCTTGGGTCCGTACGGCTGGCGAGCGGTGTCGCCGAGGTAGAGGATCGGTTCGTGCGGCAACTGGTCGAGCACCGCGCGGGCGACAGTGAGTCCGCCGAAGCCTGAGTCGAAGATCCCCACCGGTGCGTCTGCCACAAAGGGAAGCTTATACAGGTCCGCTCGCGGGCAGTTCTCAAGTCAGCCTTACCTAACAGGGCGATCCGACACGCCGGACTTATCCACATCTTTACTCCGCGGAATTGCCTTTTCGCGTGATGCACGCCACTCTGGAGCGATGTTTGTTAGACCGCCCCTCGTGATGCCATGAGTCTGGCGCACCACATCGCGGTGGTGCTGAGCACCGCCGCCGCACCGAATCCGCAACCCGATCACGTCACGGCTGCCGGTCAGACGGCGAACCAGGCTGCGGCAAGCAACAGCACGTTCGCGGACATCGTCACGGCCCTCGGGCCGACCGGGATGATGCTGGTGGTCGCCGTGGCGGCGTTCGCCCTGTACGTCGTCTCGCTGTCCCTGCACCCGAACGCCAAGTGCAACCGCTGCAAGGGCGCCGGCCGCCACCGCGGCGCGGTCTTCAGCTACGCCCAACGCCCGTGCAGCAGTTGCAATGGCCGTGGCGTGCACCCCCGGCTCGGACGCAAGGTCCTCTTCAAGGAACCGTAGGAGCCATTAGCAACTATCAGGCCCAGAGCTGGCCTTCGAGGCGGTCCTCGGCCTCGTCGATGGTGCCTTCGTACGCGCCGGTGGACAGGTACTTCCAGCCGCCGTCGGCGACCACGAAGGCGATGTCCGCGGTCTGACCTTCGCGGACGCACTTGGCCGCCTGGCCGAGCGCGGCGTGCAAGATCGCGCCGCTCGAGATGCCGGCGAAGATGCCCTCGTTGTCGAGGAGTTCGCGGACCCGGCGGACGGCGTCGCGGGGGCCGACCGAGAACCGCGCGTCGATGAGCGTCTCGTCGTACAACTCCGGGACGAAGCCCTCGTCGAGGTTGCGCAGTCCGTAGACGAGTTCGCCGTACCGGGGCTCGGCGGCGACGATGCGCACGTCGGGCTTGTGCTCGCGGAAGAACCGGCCCGCGCCCATCAGCGTGCCGGTGGTGCCGAGGCCGGCGACGAAGTGGGTGACGGACGGCAGGTCGGCGAGGATCTCGCGAGCGGTGCCGTCGTAGTGCGCGGCCGCGTTCGACGGGTTGCCGTACTGGTAGAGCATCACCCAGTCGGGGTGCTCCTCCGCGACCTGCTTGGCCACCCGCACCGCCTCGTTCGAGCCGCCGGCGGCCGGGGAGGAGATGATCTCGACACCCCACATCCGCAGGATCTGCCGGCGCTCCTCGGAGGTGTTCTCCGGCATCACGCAGACCATCCGGTACCCGCGCAGCTTGGCCGCCATCGCCAGCGAGATGCCGGTGTTGCCCGACGTCGGTTCGAGAATCGTGTTCCCGGGCCGCAGCCGGCCCTCCTTCTCCGCGTCGATGAGCATGCGCAGGGCGGCCCGGTCCTTGATCGAGCCGGTCGGGTTGTGGTCCTCGAGCTTGGCCCAGAGCCGGACGTCGGCCGAGGGCGACAGCTTGGGCAGCCCGACCAGCGGCGTACCCCCGACCGAATCCAGCAGGCTGTCGAAGCGCATGATCAGCCGCCGGCCACCGCGGGCAGCACGACGACGACATCGCCGTCCTTGACGCCGGTCTTCAGGCCGCCGGTGAACCGGACGTCCTCGTCGTTCACGTACACGTTCACGAACCGGCGCAGTTCCTCCGGCTCGCCCTCGACGATGCGCTCCTTCAGGCCCGGGTGGGCGCCGTTCACGTTGTCGATGAATTCGGCCAGGGTCTCGCCGTCGCCGCTGACCGCCTTCTCACCGCTGGTGTAGGTGCGCAAGATCGTCGGCACCCGCAGCTCGATCGCCATATCAGTTGTCTCCTTCGGTTTCTCTATAAGAACCCACCACGCGCACTTCTTCTTCCACGACCTCGCCGTCGACGATCCGGTACGACCGGAACTCGACCGGTCCGTCGTACGCCGGGGAGTCCGCGCCGTCCTGGGTCGACACCAGCACGTAGTGCGCGCCGGGCTCCTGGGCGAGGGTGATGTCGGTGCGCGACGGGTACGCCTCGGTGGCGGTGTGCGAGTGGTAGATCACCACCGGTTCCTCGTCGCGCTCGTCCATCTCCTTGTAGAGCCGGAGCAGATCACCGGAGTCGAACTCGTAGAACGTGGGCGACATCGCCGCGTTGAGCATCGGCACGAACCGCACCGCCCGGTCGGAACCGGCCGGTCCCGCGACCACTCCGCACGCCTCGTCCGGATGGTCCTTACGGGCGTGCTCGACGATCGCGTCGTACGTCGCCCTCTCGATGATCAGCACGAGACCACGGTACGGCGGCCATCGGAGCGGTCCCGCCAACCCGGGAGTCGGTCCAGGATGCGGACAGAGAGCTACCAGCGGTCGTGGATCTGGGGGCGGATCAGGTCGTCGTACGTCTGCTGGACGGCGGCCAACTGGTCGGGAGTGAGCGGGGGCAGGGCCGCGGCGGCGACGTTGCCGGCCACCTGGGAGGGGTTGCGCGCGCCGGGGATGACGACGGTGACGCCCGGCTGGTCGAGGATCCAGCGGAGGGCGAACTGGGGCATCGTCGCGCCGGCGGGGACGGCGGGGAGCAGGCGGCGGGCAGCTTCGAGGCCGGTGGTGAAGTCGACGCCGGAGAAGGTCTCGCCGACGTCGAAGGCCTCACCGTGGCGGTTGTAGGTGCGGTGGTCGTCGGCTCCGAAGACGGTGCTCTCGTCGTACTTGCCGGAGAGCAGACCGCTGGCGAGCGGGACGCGGGCGATGATGCCGACGCCGGCCTTTTGGGCGGCCGGGAGCACCTCGTCGAGGGGCTTGAGGCGGAAGGCGTTCAGGATGATCTGGACGGACGCGACGTTCGGCCGGGCGATCGCGGTGAGCGCCTCGGCGCAGGTCTCGACGCTCACGCCGTACGACGCGATCCGGCCCTCGTCGACCAGCGTGTCGAGCGCGTCGAAGACCGCGTCGGTCGAGTAGACCGGGGTCGGCGGGCAGTGCAGTTGGACGAGGTCGATGGTGTCCACGCCGAGGTTGGCGCGGGAGCGGTCATTCCACGCCCGGAAGTTGTCCAGGGTGTAGTTGGACGGCACCTGCTCGACCCGGCGGCCCATCTTGGTGGCCACGGTGAGGCCGTCGTACTCCTTCAGCACCTGACCGACCAGTCGCTCACTGCGGCCGTCGCCGTACACGTCCGCGGTGTCGATGAACGTGACCCCGCCCTCGACCGCGGACCGCAGTACGGCCAGCGCGTCGCTCTCGTTGACGTCGCCCCAGTCGGCGCCGAGCTGCCACGCGCCAAGCCCGACGACGCCCACATCCCGACCGGTCCTGCCCAACGTCCGCGTCTCCATGAGCCCCACCCTAGGCAGTGATGTCGATCCGCAGTTCGGGACCCTCCACAACCTCCAGCTCAACAGCCAGCGTCTCCGCCATGATCAGCTCGCGATGCGCCTCGCCAGCGGCGACCACCGCGGGCGGTGCGGCGAGCGCGACAGCCTCGTCCGGTCGGTGACCTCCAGCCCATCGTCCCAACGGGCCTGCCCCGATCGGATCACCGGCCGAGCGCTCGAACAGTCCGGACTCCGCCTCGTCGTGATCGAACCGGACCCTCCGGACCTAGAACGGTGGCGGATCGCCGGTCGCGGGAACCCGCGCATCGGCGTCGGAGCTCGAGTGATCACGGCTTGGGGCCGGCTCGTAGAGGGTGGCCCGGAGGTGATCGGGGTCCGCCGCGCGGGGTTGGGTGATCGGACCGCGGGCGGATGGAACGGTCGTGTAGCGATGGCCTGTGGGCGTCGTCAACGTGATGGAGCCGTCGGGATGACTGGTGGTGGCTCAACCCCACGCGGGAGTGTCTTTGATGACGTGGTGTTGCGCCGTGAGGCGCTGTTGATTCGAGTGGAGGTGGGAGACCTTCGCCTTCGTCTTGTCGCAGCAAGGCGGTGAAGCTGGGGGCAGCCTGATCCGGGTGGTGCCGGGGAGGGTGGGAGCAGCCCTGACAAAGCCGGGACGTGCCAGTACTGCCAGATGGTGCGGGTCCGGCGAGCGTGATGGAGAGGAGTACGCGAGGAACCGGCGTTGTTACGTCCTTCAACTCTCAGACCGGCTCGAATCTGGTGGATGTGGGCCGGGCGCGGTGCGTCCCGCTGGGTAAGTAGGCCGGCGGGAACTCCTGAAGGGGCATCACCATGCTGCTTCGGGAGGCCATGGGGAAGGTCTGCGGCGTACCTGTGGCGATGCCGCTGGGACACAGTCGGGCTCCTCCTTCGTCGAGCGAATCACAGTGAACACGGGAACCATCCGGTGATGGCTCCCGGCGCCGGGGATCCAGTCCGGGCTGCCGGGATAGGCGCACCGACCGCTGAACGGGCCGGGTGGGGCGGAGCCGTCGTAGTACTCCGAGGCCGGGAGAGCCGGTCACATGGGGAAGGGCGGCAGCGGGTTCGAGCAGGGAAGGATGCTGTAATGCCGAAAGATGCGCCACCGAATGGTGACGCCGCGCCCGAGGAGGACGTGCCGGGGACAGACTCGGTGGGTCCGCGTCGGCGGGTATCGGAGATGCAGGCCAAGCTGCATCGTTGGGCTGTGGCCGATCCGGGCCGCAGGTTCGATGACTTGTTCAACTTCGTGCATGACCCGGCGACGCTGCTTGTGGCGTTCGATCGGGTCGCGGGCAATACCGGGTCCCGCACGCCGGGCGTGGACGGCCTGACGGTCGCCGACGTGGAACAACGGCTTGGGGTTCCGGGGTTTCTGGACGATCTGCGGGCCCAGGTGAAGGCGGGCACGTTTCGTCCGTTGCCGGTGCGGGAGCGCAAGATCCCCAAGCCGGGTGGGTCGGGAAAGCTGCGAAGTCTCGGCATTCCTACCGTGGCGGACCGGGTCGTTCAGGCGGCGCTGAAGCTGGTGCTGGAGCCGATTTTCGAGGCCGACTTCGAGCCGGTTTCGTATGGGTTCCGGCCCAGGCGGCGTGCTCAGGACGCGGTCGCGGAGATCCACTATTTCGGCACTCGTGGCTATCGATGGGTGCTGGATGCAGATATCGAAGCGGCCTTTGACAACGTCTCGCACTCGACCGTGATGGATCGGGCGCGGGCCAGGGTCAAGGACAAGCGCGTGCTGGCGCTGGTGAAGGCGTTCCTCAAGGCCGGGGTCTTGACCGAGCTCGGCGAACACAGGGACACCCACACCGGCACGCCGCAGGGTGGCATCATCTCCCCGTTGATCTTCAACATTGCCATGTCGGTGCTCGATGAGCACCTGCACGGTCCGTGGAAGACCGGCGGGACGATGGCCACCGGCAAACGGCGCGCTGCCCGCCGTCGCAGGGGTCTGCCGAACTGGCGGGTCATCCGTTACGCGGATGACTTCGCGGTGGTGGTGCATGGCACCCGGCACGACACCGAGGCGCTGCGCGATGACATCGCCGGGGTGCTCGCCACCTTGGGATTGCGCCTGTCGGAGGCCAAGACCCGAGTGGTGCATCTCAGCGATGGGTTCCAGTTCTTGGGGTTCCGCCTCCAGTGGCGCCGCAAACGAGGGACCACCCAGTGGTACGTCTACACCTTCATCGATGACCGGCCCATCCGGTCGGTGAAGGCGAAGATTCGTGCCCTGACACGCAAGACATCGCAACTGGATCTGGGATACGTGCTGACCAAACTCAACCAGGTCATGCACGGCTGGGCCAACTACTTCAGGCACGCCGTGGCCAAGAACATCTTCAGCATGCTGGACGGCTTCGCCTGGTGGCGGGTCATCCGCATGCTGAGGCAACGGCATCACTGGAGATGGACGGACGTCCGCCGATGGCTGACCACGCCCACCGGGCACTGGCGGCCGATCACCGCGGGCGAGATCGAACTGCGGCGGATCGCCGCGATACCGGTCACCCGGTATCGCTATCGCGGCGGCAAGATCCCCAACCCCTGGACCCAACCCGTATAACGACAGGACCCGTGGAGAGCCCGTTGCGTTGAAAGGCGCACGGCGGGTTCGGCGAGCGGCCCGGGGAAACGGACCGGGAGCAATCCCGGCACCGCGCCCCGGGCCGACTCAGCGTATTCGCAGTACGGCGCCAGGCCGGTCAGGCTGGTGATCCCGGTTCGGGCGAACGGGGTGGTGTGGTCTCGGTCGCAGTCCCGGGAGGTCCGGTTGCAGCCGGGCCAGGCGCAGACCGGATACCGGGCGAGCAAGGTCTCGCTCACCAGGGCGCCGGGGTCATGGCGGGTGGTGGACGCTTCCAGGACGGCGCCGTTCACCGGGTCGGTCAACAGCCGCCGCCAGGTGCCGTCGTGGGCGATACGGCGAGCCATCTCGGCGGGGATGGGGCCATAGCCGGTGAGCTCGGCGGGGTCCCCGTCCAGGCCGAGGAGGGTGTTGGCGGGGACGACGACTTCGATGTGGGGTCGCCGTCGGTGCTGGTCGGGGAGTCTGCGGCCGAGCCAGTCGAGTCCGTTGCGCAGGATGTGTTCGAACAGGTCTGCGGTGACGTCGGCGCGCCGCTGTTCGCCGGTCCGGTCATCCTTGACCAGAGCCGCGTTCTGGGCGGCAGTCGGGGCGTCCGACGTTGGTCTTGTGTCCGCGGTGTCAAGGACTGATCGCGCAGTGGCCGCCGTAGCGGGGGTGGTGGCCGCAGTTGGGTGGTGGCCGCAGTTGGGGCAGTGGCCGCAGTTGGGGTAGTGGCCGCAGTTGGGGCAGTGGCCGCAGTTGGGGCAGTGGCCGCAGTTGGGGTAGTGGCCGCAGTTGGGGTAGTGGCCGCAGTTGGGGTAGTGGCCGCAGTTGGGGTAGTGGCCGCAGTTGGGGTAGTGGCCGCAGTTGGGGTAGTGGCCGCAGTTGGGGTAGTGACCGTGACGGGGGTGAGGGTCGTGACGGGAGTGAGGGCCGATTCGCTCGAGGTGACGCCTTCTCTTTTGGCGAGCTTGGCGATGGCTTGGATGGCGACCCACATCTGCTGGATCTTGTCGGCGGTGTGAACGATCCACAGTCCGGCCATGCCCTCGGCCAGCGGGACGATTTTGCAGGTGCGATCGGTGACTGCGGCGCGATGTCTCGCGGCAGCCTCGCGGGTGGTGTGTTTGGCGACCTGCCGGCGCAGGGACTCGAGCAGGTTCTTATGGGTCTGCGAACCTGCGCGCTTGAGCACGTGCGCCTCGACCGCTTGGGCCGCTTCGCCGGACAGGTCGCGCGTAGCTTCGGAGATGGCCAGCGCCTTGCCCCAGGTCAGTGCGCCACACCTCAGCGCGGTGTGCGTGGCCGACAGGGTGGAGGTAAGTCGGAGGGCGGTGTCGACGCGGCGACCGATCGTGTTCGGAGACAGGCCGAGCGCCAGCGCCATCTCGCCGTACCAGGAACGTTCCGGGTCGATCGGACGACCCTTCGAATCCAGCTGAGTGGGGCGCGGCGACTCGCGATGCTCGGCCTGACGCTGACGGTAGAACGAAGCCATTGCGGCAGCCTTGATCGACTCGGCCCATCCGGACAGCTTGGTGGCGGCCTTCATCAACTCGATCAACGCCATCGGCGACATCGCCTGTGGCCGGGTCCCCTCCAACTCGGTCGCCAACTGACCGCCGGGCGGCAGGAACACCCACGCCGGGGCCTCGAGGCGCAGCGGTGACGACCTTCTGTGCCGAGCACGGCATCTCGCGCAGGACGTTCTACGAGATCCGGCGGCGTAGCCTGACCGACGGTGCCCGCGGCGGCGTTGGAGCCGAGGTCGCGGCGGCCGAAGTCGAGCCCTCGAAGCTGGCCGATGACGTCAGGCGGCAGGCGATCGGGGTCCGGGCTGCACTCGATTGGCTTGGCGGACGGCGTTGGCCGACGAGGAGTACGGCCGCCATAGCGGATGGGTAGCCACGCTCACACCATCGCATGGTCGACTCATGCCATCACCTGACCCTGCGCCTTGGAGCGGGTGAACGGGAATCGAACTCGCATTTCTCAGCTTGGGAATCCCACGTAGCCTCTTAGGTGGGTCTGAAATGACCGGGTCCGGTTATGGACGCCCGCTCCGCGGCCTCGGCTGACCACCGCCAAGGATGCACCGGGGGATGCACCAATGCTCAAGCTGAACCGGGCCACGGGCAGGGCTAGAGCATGGGCGTCGCCACCCTCGCCACTTCCGCCAGCCAGTTGCCTCTACGTCTCGGCAGTTGTGGGCCAGGCGGGCCCCTCGACAAGTCCCAGCCAACCAAACGCGGAAAGGGCGCGCAGCCACACTCTCTCTGCCACAATCCAATCTGCGACGCCGTAGACGCGTGAACCCTGGGAGAGGAACTGATGCCGGACGAACCCGATGCCGAGATCCGACGCCGGGTCGAACAGGCACTGGGCCGGCCGACCACGACGTGGGCCGTCCCCGATACCGGTTGGTCGGGGGCGATCCGGCACTCAGTCGGATTGGCCGACGGTACGCGCGTCTTCGTCAAAGCCGCCACCGACGACGATACCGAGCGCTGGCTCCGCACCGAACACCTTTCCCTGCAGCACGTTCCCGAGCGGTTCGCGCCAACGATCATCGCGTGGCTCGACGAGCCCGGCCGCCCGATTCTCGTCACTGAAGATCTCAGCCGGGCTCACTGGCCGGCCAGTCATCAGGGCGTGAATTGGCGCCCCGGCGATATCGATCTCCTACTCACCGCTGTCGCCAATCTTTCACATATCGAGGCACCGAACGTCTTCTCACCCACACCGCGAACGCGCGCTCGCTGGCCCGGCCTACTGTGCGGCCCGGACCGAACGGCCTTCCTCGAATTGCAGCTGTGCTCGGAGAAGTGGCTCGACAACGCCGCACCGCAGCTCATCGCCGCCGAATCCCGCTGCGACGAGGACGGAATGAGCCTGGTGCACGGGGATATTCGCAGCGACAGTATCTGCATCGACGGCGACCGGGTGGTCTTCGTCGACTGGAGCCATACCTCATGCGGCAGCGCCGACCACGATCTGGCCGGATTGCTCCCGACCCTGCACCTGGAAGGCGGCGCCCTTCCCTACGACGTCATGCCCGACGGCGCACCCTGGGCCGCCGCCGGTGCCGCCACGCTCGCCTATCGCGTTCACCACGATTCCCTGCCGGACTGGCTGGTCCCGGTGATGATCCGGCTGATCGCGATCGACCTGTCGTGGGCAGCGTCATCGCTGGGGCTTCGGTCGCCCGACGGCACCGCCCGGCGCTAGCCGAACAATTCTGGATCATCCGAGTCCGGGTTCTGGCCACCGATCGCGAAGAATCGGCGGGCCGGACGCACCCGGGCCGGTGCAGAATCTGACCGCCTGGCAGGCCACCGCGAAGACCGAGGCACCTCGCCCCACCCGTGACCTGATGCGCCGTCCCGCCGGCCGGCCCCGACCCACCCCGGCGCCTGACCAGCAACGGCGTCTTCATCCTGAACAAGGTCCAGTACATGGTCGACGGGCGACGAGGCTTCCAGCAGGTCCTCGTCATCATCGCCGGCGACAAGATCACCGTCGCCGGCCTCGAAGGCGAGATCCTCATCGAGCACACCAGACCCGCGCCCGGAGTGACCTACGTCGGCAACTGCCGCCCCCGCGGCCCACGCCAAGACCCCTGAATCGTCACCGACGTCCTGACACACCCAGTGTCACCGATGTCCTGATACAGAACCGTCACCGATGTCCTGAGACATCACACCAGGTCGATATCAACGCCTGTACCGCAGCTCAGACCTTCTCCACGCTCACCACCAGGTCGGTTCCCGAGGCGACAGTGAACGCGACCTCGACGGCCAGCGTCTCAGCCGCGATCAGTTCGCGATGCGCCTCGACAGCGGCGACCACCGCGAGCGGTGCGGCGAGCGACAGCCTCATCCGATCGGTCACTTCCAGACCAGCATCCCGGCGAGCCTGCTGCACCGACCGGATGACGTCGCGCGCGGTCCCCTCCGCCTCCAGCTCCGGCGTGACGATGGTGTCCAGTACGACGAACCCGCCGTCAGCCAGCAGCCCACTAGCGGAGCCTCCGTCGGCCAGAGTCGTCTCGAGGGTGTACTCCCCCTCCACCAACTCGATGCCCCCAGCAACAACCACGCCGGCGGCCGACACCGACCAGTCACCACTCTTCGACGCCTTGATCACCAGTTGTACATCGCGCCCGAGCCGCGGTCCCGCCGCCCGCGCGTTGACGGTCAGCCGCTGCGACACCGGCGCATCCACCGCGTCCGCCGATGTCAGCACGACCTCGCGGACATTGACCTCCGCGGCGATGACCGGCGCCAGCGGCCGCAGGGCGTCCGGATCGGCAACCGCGACCGTGAGCCGATGCAGCGGCTGGCGGGCTCGGATCCCCTCGGCCTTGCGAATCGCCGACGCGACCGAGCACACCTCCCGGGCGCGTTCCATCCCCTCGACCAACTCGGGATCGTCCGGCAGATTGTCGACAACAGGCCAATCCGACAGGTGGACGGATCGCTCACCGGTTAGGCCGCGCCACACTTCCTCGCTGACGAGCGGGAGCAGCGGCGCGACGGTCCGGCAGAGGATCTCCAGGGTCGTGTACAGCGTGTCGATCGCCTCGGCCGAGCCCGCCCAGAAGCGGTCCCGCGAGCGCCGGATGTACCAGTTCGTCAGGATCTCGACGTACGCCGCGACCGCGTCACAGGCCGACGCGATGTCGTAGCGATCGAGATCTTCCTGGACCTCGGTCACGAAGATCCGCAACCGCGCGAGCAGGTAGCGGTCCAGCTCGTCCGGGGATTCCGTGGACCGGCGCGCCTCGCGGCCGGCTGCGTTCGTGTACAGCGCGAAGAAGTACCACGCGTTCCACAGCGGGATCATCACCTGGCGGACGCCCTCGCGGATGGCCTGCTCGGTGACGACCAGGTTGCCGCCGCGCAGGATCGGGCTCGACATCAGGAACCAGCGCATCGCGTCCGCGCCGTCTCGGTCGAACACCTCGGACACGTCCGGGTAGTTCCGCAGCGACTTGCTCATCTTCTGCCCGTCGCTGCCGAGCACGATCCCGTGACTCAAGCAGGACGAGAACGCCGGCCGGTCGAACAGCGCCGTCGACAACACGTGCAAGGTGTAGAACCACCCTCGCGTCTGCCCGATGTACTCGACGATGAAGTCGCCCGGGAAGTGGTGCTCGAACCAGTCCGTGTTCTCGAAGGGATAGTGCACCTGCGCGAAACTCATCGACCCCGAGTCGAACCATACGTCCAGTACGTCGGGCACCCGGCGCATCGTCGACCGGCCGGTCGGGTCGTCGGGATTCGGTCGCGTCAGTTGGTCGACGTACGGGCGATGCAGATCCGGTACGGCGACGCCGAAGTCGCGCTCGAGCTCCTCGACCGAACCGTAGACGTCGATGCGTGGATACGCCGGGTCGTCCGATCGCCAGACCGGGATCGGGCTGCCCCAGAAGCGGTTCCGGCTGATCGACCAGTCCCGCGCGTTCGACAGCCACTTGCCGAACTGCCCGTGCTTCACGTGCTCGGGGACCCAGGTGATCTGCTCGTTCAGCTCGACCATCCGGTCCCGGATCCGGGTCACCTCGACGAACCAGCTCGACACTGCCTTGTAGATCAGCGGATTCCGGCACCGCCAGCAGTGCGGATAGCTGTGCACGTAGCTGTCCTCGCGGACCAGCGACCCTGCCGCGTGCAGGTCCCGGATGATCGGGCGGTTGGCCTCGAACACATGCAAACCCTGGTACGGCGGAACCACGGAGGTGAACCGGGCTCCGTCGTCCACGGTCAGCAGGGTGGGGATCCCGACAGCGTCACACGCGATCTGGTCCTCCTCGCCGTACGCCGGAGCCATGTGGACGACGCCCGTACCCTCATCGGTCGTGACGTGTTCGGCCGCGATCACCTGGAACGCCTCGCCCGTCCCCCACACCTCGGTGTCCGCGAAGAACGGGAACAACGGGGTGTAGCGGCGGCCGATGAGCTCCGAACCCTTGAACCGCCGCAGTACCTCGGAGTAGCCGTAAGCGTCGAGCCGCGCCTCGGCGAGGATGGTCGGCCCCGCAGGATCGTCGACAATCGCATAGTCGACATCCGGACCGACGGCCATCGCCAAGTTGCTCGGCAGGGTCCACGGTGTCGTCGTCCAGGCCAGCAGCCGCTCGCCCGTCTCCAGTTGGACCGCGATTGTCACGGACGGGTCCTGGCGGGGCTGGTAGACGTCGTCGTCCATCCGCAGTTCGTGGTTGGACAGCGGGGTCTCGTCGTTCCAGCAGTACGGCAGGACTCGCAGTCCCTCGTACACCAGGCCCTTGTCGTAGAGCGTCTTGAACGCCCAGATCACCGACTCCATGTATCCGGGATCAAGCGTCTTGTAGTCGTGGTCGAAGTCGACCCAGCGCGCCTGCCGGGTGACGTAGCTGCGCCACTCGTCGGTGTACTTCAGCACGGACGCCCGGCAGGCCTCGTTGAACTTCTCGATCCCCAGCGCCAGGATCTCGGCCTTCGTCTTCAGGCCGAGCACCCGCTGGGCCTCCAGCTCGGCCGGCAGCCCGTGCGTGTCCCACCCGAACCGCCGTTCCACCCGCCGCCCGCGCATGGTCTGGTACCGCGGTACGACGTCCTTCACGTACCCGGTGAGCAGGTGCCCGTAATGCGGCAACCCGTTCGCGAACGGCGGGCCGTCATAGAAGACGAACTCGTTCGCCCCGTCCTCCCCCGCCGCCCGCTGCTCCACTGAAGCCCGGAACGTCCCATCCGCGCCCCAGTACCCCAGAACGCCACGCTCAACCGCCGGAAAGTCCGGACTCGACGTCAGCTCACTGCCAACCTTCGGATAGCTCACTCAGCGCATGTTATGCAGCAGGGCTCTCAACCGGAGTACTTCGTGGCCTTGACTGCCACGAATCCTTACGGCGCGAGGACGCCGAGGTGGCAGGCTGCCTCGATCACCTCACCGAGCAACTTGAGCCATTGGTCCACGTCGGCGGCCTGCAGGCCTCCCGGGCGGGGTCATGGAACGCGGACACGATGCCGCGCAGTTCCTGCGCCGAGGAGGTGATCGGGATCAGGCCGTCGGCGAGCCGGCCGGCGCGTTGGATGGCAGCCGGCGCATTCGTGGCCAGCAGCACCGGAATGCGGGCCTTGCGGCTGCTCGACGCGTTCGCCGTCTCGAACTCGTTGTGCTGCCAGCCCTGTCCCAGACCGGCGATGACGCGGCCGCCGCTGAATCGGTCCAGGGTGGCCAGCCGGCGGGCGAGCATCACCGGCACGTGGAGCCGGAGGGGTAGACCGCTGTTCCTATATATTAGAATCGTGTCCAATATAGTAGATCCGTTGGCCGGGCAGATCGCCGCCCGCATCCGCAGTGAACGGGAACAACGCCGATGGACGCTGGCGCAGGTCGCCGACGCCTCCGGTGTGTCCCGCGCGATGATCAACCGGATCGAGCGCGCCGAGAGCAGCCCCACCGCTGTCGTCCTCGGCAGGCTGGCCGCTGCCTTCCAGGTCTCCGTCTCCGCCCTCCTCACCCCGGCCGAGGCCACTGGGGTGCACCGCATGGCCGACGCCATGGAATGGCACGATCCCGGCACCGGATATCGCCGGCGCCAGATCACCGGGCCGCAGTTCCCCGCAGACATCGCCGAGGTCCACCTGCCGCCCGGGGCCAGCGTGCCGTATCCGGCTGCATCGCTGGCCTTCCAACGGGAGGCCGTCTGGGTGCTCGACGGCCGGCTGACCTTCCACGAAGGCGACGCGGTGCACGAACTGAACCCGGGCGACTCGATCGAAGTCGAAGGACCCGTCGCGTGCGTCTTCGCCAACACCAGCGATGCCGAGTGCCGCTACGCGATCATTCTCGCGCGCGTCGACAGGCCGTGACCTGTCCTTGTGCGTCAGCGCATGTTGTGGAGGAGGGCGGACTGGAGGTAGCCGAGCCAGTCGTAGAGGTCGTACGTCAGGCGGCGGGGGTCCTCGTCGGGGAGCTTCTCCCAGGTGGAGTAGTCGTCCTCTTCCTTGATATCCAGGCGGGTGCCGATGGCCAGGCGCAGGTCGTTCAGGGCGCGCAGCCAGGAGAGCTGTTCGTCGGGTTCGAGGGCGATCTCGTCGGCGCCGGACTCCTCGAGCGCGGACAGTACCCGCCGCGCGTCGGTCACCTTGCCTTCGCGCAGGCCGCGCTCGGTGAAGCGGCGGAACTCGGCCGACGCCATGTCGTCGGCCTTGTAGGCGTCCGGCAGCAGTCGCTGGAGGACGACGTCCTCGGGCGGGGAGGTGGGTCCGTCGTTGTCGAGCAGGGCGGCGAGCGGGTCCGACGACTCGGTGGCGCGCGGCGGCATCCCGTCGTACAGGAGCTCGACCAGGTTGCGGAGCAGGTTCGCCAGGATGTCCGCCTCGTGCTCGGCGAAGCTGACGACGACGGTCTTGCGGTGCTTGCGGAACCGGGTCACGACTTCTCGCAGGTGGCCCACAGGCCGTAGGTGTGCATCGCCTCGACGTCGCGTTCCATTGCCTCGCGGTTGCCGTTCGAGACCGCCGACTTGCCCTCCTGGTGCACCTGCAGCATGAGCTTCTCCGCCTTCTTCTTGGAGTAGCCGAAGTAGGTCTGGAACACGAACGTCACGTAGTCCATCAGGTTGACCGGGTCGTTCCAGACGATCGTCACCCACGGAGGGCTCAACTCGATCGCCTCGTCGACCTCGGGGCTCTCGAGTTCGCTTGGTGCGGTGCTCACCAGTCCATTCTCTCCATCATCGGTTCGTGGTTCGCAATAGGCTGCCTTTGTGACGCACTCGACCGCGCTCCTGACGGACCACTACGAGCTCACCATGCTGCAGGCCAGTCTGGCCGACGGCACGGCACAGCGCCGCTCGGTCTTCGAACTGTTCGCCCGCCGGCTGCCCGACGGCCGCCGGTACGGCGTGGTGGCCGGCGTGAACCGGCTGCTCGACGTGCTCGAGCAGTTCCGTTTCGACGACCGGGCGATCGCTTTCCTGGCCGATCACGGCGTTGTCGACCAGGCTACCCGCGACTGGCTGGCGGACTACCGGTTCACCGGCGACATCTCCGGATACGCCGACGGGGAGATCTTCTTCCCCGGCTCCCCAGTGCTGGTGGTCGAGTCGAGTTTCGCCGAGGCGGTGCTGCTGGAAACCGTCTTCCTGTCCATTCTGAACCACGACTCCGCGGTCGCCTCGGCCGCCTCCCGGATGACCTGGTGGGCCGGTGGCCGGCCGTGTATCGAGATGGGTTCGCGCCGGACCCACGAGGAGGCCGCGGCCGCCGCGGCGCTGGCGGCCTACATCGCGGGCTTCGCCACCACCTCCAACCTGGAGGCGGCCCGCCGGTACGGCATTCCGAGCGCGGGTACGGCGGCGCACTCGTTCACGCTGCTGCACGACACCGAGCGGGACGCGTTCACGTCCCAGGTCGATGCCCTCGGCAAGGGCACCACGTTGCTCGTGGACACGTACGACGTGGCCGAGGCGGTCCGGACCGCGATCGAGATCACCGGTCCCGAGCTCGGCGCGGTCCGGCTCGACTCCGGCGACCTGCCGTCGCTGGCCGGGCAGGTCCGCGAGCAGCTGGACGCGCTCGGCGCCACGAAGACCCGGATCATCGTGACCAGCGACCTGGACGAGTACCAGATCGCCGCGCTCGCCCCCGCGGCGGTGGACGGGTACGGCGTGGGCACGTCGCTGGTGACCGGGAGCGGGTACCCGACCTGCGGGTTCGTCTACAAGCTGGTGGCCCGGGAGGACGCGAGCGGCGCGCTGATCCCGGTGGCGAAGAAGAGCCCGGACAAGATCTCGATCGGCGGCCGCAAGTGGGCGCTCCGGCGACGCTCGGCCACCGGGGTCGCGGAGGTCGAGCTGATCGGCGTCGGCGAGCAGCCGATCGACGACGGCGACGACCGCGTCCTGCTCAAGCCGCTGGTCGAGGGCGGCAAGATCGTCGGGCGTACGACGCCGGCCGAGTCGCAGGCGCATCACCTGAAGGTCCGCGACGAGCTCCCCCGCTACGCCGGCCAGCTCAGCCGCGGCGAGCCGGCCATCCCGACCGAGTACACCGGCGACTACGACGCCCGCAACCCGTTCCTCGCCCGGAGCCACACGTGAGCACCGAGCTCGACCCGACCACCGAGCCGGCCGCGACCGCCGGCTCGGACGGAGGCGCCGGCTCGGACGGAGGCGCCGGCTCGGACGGGGTCGGCGGTGCTGAGGGGTGGCCGCCAGGGGCGCCGGCCTCGGTGACGGATGTGCTGATCGCACTGCGGTTCGCCGACCGTGCCGCCCGGAAGGCGGTCGGCGCCGAGCTGGCCGGCACCGGACTGCACACCGGCCAGGAGCTCGTGCTCGCCAAACTCCTGCACCACGGCTCGCTCCCGGTCGCGAAGCTGGCGAAGGTGCTGGACGTCGAGGTCCCGACCGCGACCAAGACCACCCAGCGGATGGAGGCCGCCGGCCTCGTCCGCCGGGTGAAGAGCAGCACCGACGCCCGGCAGGTGGGCATCGAGCTCACCGACCGGGGCGTCGAGCTCGCCCACACCGTCCAGGAGGTCTACGACCGCGCCGGCCGCCGCGCCCTGGCTGACCTGACCCCCGAGGACCGCCGCCTCCTGCGCAACCTGCTCTGGACCATCACCACCACGCTCGAAGGCAACCCCTAGCGCGCGTCGATCACCTTCGCCAGCAGGCCCAGGGCTTCGCGCAGCA
Source organism: Kribbella sp. NBC_01484 (assembly GCF_036227145.1). NCBI lineage: Bacteria > Bacillati > Actinomycetota > Actinomycetes > Propionibacteriales > Kribbellaceae > Kribbella > Kribbella sp. NBC_01484. Next base: position 4,619,878 of record NZ_CP109437.1, on the reverse strand, counting down.
GGTCCGGCGGCATCACGAGCGGTGGCAGGAAGCGCAGTACGTTGCCGTCGGTCCCTGCGGTCAGCACGACCATGCCTTCGGCATGGCAGGCCTTGGCGATCGCAGCGGTCGCGGCCGCATCGGGCGCACCCGACCCGTCGACCAGCTCGATCGCGATCATCGCGCCGCGACCCCGGACGTCGCCGATCACCGGGTGCCGCGCGGCCAGCTCGCGCAGCGCCGGCAGCATGATGTCGCCGATGTCGCGCGCCCGGGCCGGCAGATCCTCGGTCTCGATGGTCGCTATCGCGCCCAACGCGGCCGCGCACGCCACCGGATTCCCGCCGTACGTCCCGCCGAGCCCACTCACATGCGGCGCGTCCATGATCTCGGCCCGGCCGGTGACCGCGGCCAGCGGCAGCCCGCCCGCGATCCCCTTCGCCAGCGTGATCAGATCCGGTACGACGCCCTCGTGAGTACACGCGAACAGATCACCCGTCCGCCCGAACCCGGTCTGGATCTCGTCCGCGACGAACACCACCCCGTTGTCCCGGCACCACTCCGCGACCGCCGGCAGGAACTCCTCTGCGGGTACGACGAACCCGCCCTCCCCGTGGATCGGTTCGATCACCACACACGCCACGTTCGACGCCCCGACGTACTTCTCGATCGAGGCCACCGACCGCGCCGCCGCCTCCGGCCCGCTCAGCCCGTCCCGATAGGGGTACGACGTCGGCACCCGATAGACCTCCGGTGCGAACGGCCCGAACCCGTCCTTGTACGGCATGTTCTTCGACGTCATCGCCATGGTCAGGTTGGTCCGGCCGTGGTACCCGTGGTCGAACACCACCACCGCGTCCCGCTTGGTGTGCGCCCGCGCGATCTTCACCGCGTTCTCGACTGCCTCGGCGCCGGAGTTCAGCAGCACCGACCGCTTCTCGTGGTCGCCGGGCGTGATCCGGTTCAGCGCCTCGCACACCTCGAGATACCCCTGGTACGGCGTGACCATGAAGCAGGTGTGCGTGAACCGGGCCACCTGCTCCTGCACCGCCTGAACCACGGCAGGCGCCGCGTTGCCGACGTTCACCACCGCGATCCCGGACCCGAGGTCGATCAACTGGTTGCCATCGGCATCCACCAGGATCCCGCCGCCGGCCTCGGTGACGAACACCGGCAGCGTGATCCCGACCCCGCGCGCGACCGAGCGCCGTACCCTCCCCAGCAGTTCGACCGACCGCGGCCCCGGAATCTCCGTGACCAGCTTGCGTTCTTGCGTGACAGTCATCGTCCTGCTCCTAGAGATTCGGCGTCGCCGGACAGTCGTTGGGCCAGCCAGACCGGGATCACCGAGAACACGATCAGCGTCGCCGCGACCACGTTGACGATCGGTGCCTGGTTCGGCCGGAACAGGTTGTTGAAGATCCAGATCGGCAGCGTCTGCTGGTTCGCCCCGGCGGTGAACGTGGTCACGATGATCTCGTCGAACGACAGCGCGAACGCGAGCAGTGACCCCGCCAGCAACGCTGACCGGATCATCGGGAACGTGACCAGCCGGAACGTGGTGAACCCGGACGCGCCCAGGTCCGCCGACGCCTGCTCCAAGGCGACCCCGGTACGGCGCAACCGGGCGATCACGTTGTTGAACACGGTCACGATGCAGAACGTCGCGTGCGCGATCACGATCGTGAAGAACCCGAGCTCCCAGCCGAAGATCGTCCGGAACGCGTTGTTCAGCGCGATCCCGGTGACGATGCCCGGCAGTGCGATCGGCAGGATCACCAGGAGCGACACGGTGTCGCGCCCATAGAAGGCGAACCGCTGCAGTGCGAACGCGACCATCGTGCCGAGCACCAGCGCGATCACGGTCGCGGCCAGTCCCACCCGCACGCTCACCCAGAGCGCGTCCAGCGCACCCTGGCTCTCGGCCGCCCGGCGCCACCACTCCAGCGTGAAGTCCCGCGGCGGCCAGGCGAACGTCTTGTTCACACTGAACGAGTTCACCAGAACCAGCAGCAGCGGTACATAGATGAAGCCGAGAATCAGCACGGTCAGGACCCGCAGCACGATCCGGGTCGATCGGGAGATCGTCATCACAGGCTCTCCATCGCTCCGGTACGCCGTACCGCCGCCAGGTACCCGACCATCACGATGACCGGAATGGTGGCGACCGCGGCCGCGAACGGCAGGTTGTTGGCCGCACCCACGTTGTCGTACACCACGTTGCCGAGCAACTGGTTGGTGCCGCCGACGATCCGGACGGCGATGTAGTCACCGAGCGACAGACTGAAGGTGAAGATCGAGCCGGCCACCAGCGCGGGGACGATCATCGGCAGGATCACCCGCCGCAGTGTCTGGGTGGTCCGGCCGCCCAGATCGGCGGACGCCTCCAGCAGTGAGTCCGGCAGCCGTTCGAGACCGGCGTAGATCGGCAGGACCATGTACGGCAACCACAGATACGCCAGCGTCACCACGGTCGCAGCGAGACCGTAGCCGGGCGACTTCAGCCCGACCGCCTCGAAGGCCGACGACACCAGCCCGCCCTCGGAGAACATCCCGCGCCACGCGTACGCCTTGACCAGATAACTGGCCCACAACGGCATCAGCACCGCCACCAGCAGGAACCGGCGCAACCCCGGCCCGGCCACCTTCGACATGTAGAGCGCGATCGGGAACGCGACCAGCGCGTCGATCACGGTCACCAGCAGGGCGACCCCGATCGTGCGCAGGGCGATCGTCCGATACACGTCGACGGTGAACAGGGTCCGGAAGTTGTCCAGCGTCCAGTTGCGCTCGATCAGCCCGGTGAACCCGTTCTGCGTCCACAGCGCGGTGATGAACAATGCCGCCAGCGCCCCCAGATACGCAACCCCGAGCCACAGCATCGGCGCGCCGAGCAGCAACGCCAGCCGGGCTCGGGGACGACGGTGGAGTGTGCTCATCCCTTAATCTGCGTCCAGGCCTGGGTCCAGCGGGTGTAGTCGGTGCACTTGACGTCAGTGCGACCGTCGAGGCACTGCTCGATGGGTGTGGTCCAGTACCAGATCTTCTCGGAGTAGGCCTGGTCGCCGGCGTGGAACGTCGTGCAGTGGTTCTTGTCAGCCGTCTTCGCACACGCCTTCGCGTTGGCCGGCGACTCACCGAAGTACTCGGCCACCGCCGCGTTCGCCTCGGGGCTGATGATGTGGTTCATCCACATGTACGCGCAGTTCTTGTTCTTCGACGTCGCGCTGACCATCCAGGTGTCCGACCATCCCGTGACGCCCTCGGTCGGCACGGTCACCTGCACCGGCACCTTCTCGCCGGTCGCGACGTTGGCGATCACCTGCCAGGTGGTGCCGACCACCGAGTTGCCGCTGGTGAACGCCTGCACCTCCTTCAGGTAGTCCGACCAGTACTCCGACACCAGCGTCTTCTGCTGCTTGAGCAGATCCACCACCGCGGTGAACTGCTTGTCGTCCAGGGCGTACGGGTTCTTGATGCCCAGGTCCGGCTTGGTCGCCATCAGGTACATGGCCGCGTCGGCGATGTAGATCGGCGAGTCGTACGCCGTGACCGTGCCCTTGTACGGCGAGTTGGCGTCGAACACCACGCTCCACGACGTCGGGGCCGGCTTCACCTTGTCGGTCCGCCACATCAGCAGGTTCGCGCCGTAGCCGTGCGGTACGCCGTACATCTGGCCCTTGACCGAGTTCCACGGACGGTTCTTCAGGAACGGGTAGATGTCGGCGTAGTTCGGGATCAGGTCGGTGTTCACGGGCTCCACCTGTCCGCCCGCGATCAGCCGCAGTGACGCGTCGCCGGAGGCCGACACCACGTCGTACTGCCCGGTCTTCATCAGGCTGACGGCCTCGTCCGACGTACCGAACGTCTTCACCGTCACCTGGCAGCCGCTCTGCTTCTCGAACGGCGTGACCCAGTCGACCTTCGGGTCGTTCGAGCCGTCCTCGGCGTACCCGGGCCACGCCAGCACGCTGAGCTTGCCCTCCCCGGTCCCGAGCTTGTCGAGCTTCGGCAGGTCCGGTGCGCTGAACCCGCTGCTCCCGCCGGCGGCGTTGTCACTCGAACTGCCACCGGACGTGCCGCACGCTGCGAGGAGTGCAAGCACAGCCAGGCTCGCCGCCACACTGAGTCTCTTCATCGAAACCTCCTGGGTTCGGGGCGGGAGTTGTAAGGAAGGAAAAAGAAGGGAGCGGAGGTGGGTTCGGGGCGGAGGTTGCTAAGGCTGACCGCCGATTGCGACGGTGTGTTCGCGGTGCCAGGTGAGCCGGACCTGGGCACCCCGAAGTTCGAGCTTGTCCTGCACGGATCCCTGCGCGTTCTGCTGCAGCACGATGAGCGAGCCGCCGGCGTCCAGGTCGACCACGCACTGGGTCGCCGAGCCCAGGTACACCACCTCACGGACGACTCCGGTCGCCGTACACAGCCCCGGTTCGGCGACGGCGTCGCGGAGCTGCAACTGGATCTTCTCGGGGCGGACGGTGAACAGCCCGGACGTCCCCAGGATCGTCGCCGCGATCTCGCCCTCGAGCAGGTTCGAGGTGCCGACGAAGCCGGCCACGAACGCGCTCGCCGGGTGCTCGTACAGCTCGGCCGGCACGGCCAGCTGCTCGATCCGGCCGCCGTTGAACACGGCGATCCGGTCGCTCATCGTCAGCGCCTCCTCCTGATCGTGGGTGACGAACACGAAGGTGATGCCGACATCGCGCTGCAGCGCCTTCAGCTCGAGCTGCATCTCCCGCCGGAGCTTCAGGTCGAGCGCTCCGAGTGGTTCGTCAAGCAGCAGCACCTTCGGCCGGTTCACCAGCGCCCGGGCCAATGCGACCCGCTGCCGCTGCCCACCCGACAGCTGACTCGGCCGGCGGTCGCCGTACCCCTCCAGCCGGACCGTCGACAACGCCTCGACAGCCCTCGTACGGCGACTCCGCCGGTCGACTCCCTTCACCCGCAGCCCGTACTCGACGTTCTGCAGCACACTCATGTGCGGGAACAGCGCATAGTCCTGGAAGACCGTGTTCACATCCCGCGCGTACGGCGCCTGGTCGGTGACGTCGACGCCGCCGAGCAGGATCCGGCCGGCCGTGGGCACCTCGAAGCCGGCGATCATCCGCAGCACCGTGGTCTTGCCGGAACCGGACGGGCCGAGCATCGAGAAGAACTCACCCTCGGCCAGGTCGAGGTCGATGCCGTCCACCGCGGTGATGTCGCCGAACGTCTTCCGCAGCCCGCGCAGGCTGACCGCCGTGGCGTCCGCCGTCACGGTCCCGACCTGCTCGTCCAGAGTTTTCATCCGACCGCCGACATCACATGTTTGACCCGCGTGTAGTCCTCGACGCCGTACAGGGACAGGTCCTTGCCGTGGCCGGAATGCTTGAAGCCGCCGTGCGGCATCTCCGCCACCAGCGGGATGTGCGTGTTGATCCAGACGCACCCGAAGTCCAGGGCCTTGGACATCCGCAGTGCCCGGGAGTGGTCGGCGGTGAAGATGCTCGACGCGAGGCCGTACTGCACACCGTTCGCCAGTCGCAGCGCCTCGTCCTCGTCGCCGAACGACTGCACCGTGATGACCGGCCCGAACACCTCGTCCTGGATCATCTCGTCGTCCTGCCGCAGACCGGTGACGACGGTCGCTTCGAGGAAGTAGCCGTCGGCAAGCGTCCCGCCCGGTCGTTGGCCGCCGAGCGCGATCGAACCGTGCTCGGGCATCCGGGCGAGGAAGCCGCGGACCCGATCGAGCTGCTGGCTGCTGTTCAGCGGGCCGAAGAGCGCATCGGTGTCGTCGGCTAGCCCCGGCCGCGCATTCGAGCGGGCCCACTCGACCAGGGTCTGGACGAACTCGTCGTGGACTCCTGCGTCGACGAGCACCCGGCAGGCCGCCGTGCAGTCCTGGCCGGCGTTGAAGTAGCCGGCGACGCCGATCGCTTCGGCCGCCGCGGCGAGGTCGGCGTCGGCGAAGACGACCGCCGGTGCCTTGCCGCCCAGCTCGAGGTGCGTGCGCTTCAGGTCCAGAGCCGCCGTACTCGCGACCTCGGTGCCGGCCCGCGTCGAGCCGGTGATGCTGACCAGGCCGGGCGTCGGGTGCGCGACCACGGCCTGTCCGGTCGCGCGGTCACCACAGACGACGTTGAAGACACCGGGCGGCAGCACCTCGGCTGCGATCTCCGCGAGCATCGCCGTGGTCGCCGGCGTGGTTTCGGCCGGCTTGAGGACCAGAGTGTTGCCGGCGGCAAGGGCCGGACCGAACTTCCAGACCGCCATCATCATCGGGTAGTTCCACGGCGTGATCTGACCGACGACGCCGATCGGTTCGCGACGGATCCAGGACGTGTGGCCGGCCATGTACTCACCGGCCGACTTGCCCTCCAGCAACCGGGCGGCGCCGGCGAAGAAGCGCATCTGGTCGACCATGACCACGAGCTCCTCGGTGCGGGTCAGCTCGAGCGGCTTGCCGGTGTTCTCCGACTCGGCGGCGACGAGATCGTCGGCGCGGGCCTCGACGAGGTCGGCGAACCGGAGCAACGCACGCTGCCGTTCGGCGGGAGTCGCACCGCCCCAGCCTGGTGCGGCGGCGGCCGCGGCCTGGTACGCCGCGTCGACATCGTCCGCGCCGGACAGTGGCGCCGTACCGAAGACCTTGCCGGTGGCCGGATCGACGAGCTCGCTGGTAGCGCCGTTGAGCGCGTCCCGCGAGGTTCCGTCGATGAGATTTCGCACTGTTCGCATCAGGGGACTCCCGGGGTGGAGGCTGGACGCTGTGCCGTAAACGGACACTGTGGCCGTAAACATATGAAAACAGATGTTAAAGTTCAAGGGATCGGTGAGAATGTTGCCGGAGTTGTGTCGGCGGCTGTGTCCGTGGCTTGGAGGGTGGCGGGATGGCGCTGCGGTTCTACGGCAGTGGCGCGGCGGCGGTGTTCGCACCGCTGGAGACGCTCAGCCGGTCGGAACTGGTGGCGCGGCGGCTGACCGACGCGATCGCCCTCGGCCTGATCCCGGACTCCGAGCAACTCCCCGGCGAGGCCGACCTGGCCGGCATCTTCGGTGTGTCCACCACGACGATCCGCGAAGCCCTGTCGTCGTTACGGCTGCGCGGGCTGATCCACACCCGGCGCGGTCGTGGTGGCGGCAGCTTCGTCAGCGCGCAGGACGAGATGTCCACCGCGATCGTCCGGGACCGGCTGGAGGAGCTGAGCCTCGCGCAACTGCGCGACCTCGGCGACCACTACAGCGCGATCGCGGGTACGGCGGCCAGACTCGCGGCCGAGCGCGCGACGCCGGATGACGTCCAGCGGCTCGTCGCGGTCTGCGACAGCCTGGACAGCGCCAAGGGTCTGGGCGGACGCCGCCGTGCCGACGCCCAGTTCCACATCGAGGTGGCCGCGACCGCCCAGTCCACCCGGCTCTACCGCGCCGAGGTGAGCCTGCAGGCGGAGGTGGGCACGTTGCTCTGGCTCGCGTTCGGCGACGACGAGAGCCACCGCCGCACCGTGCAGAGCTGCCGGGACGTGGTCGCGGCGATCGACCGCACCGACGGCGACGCGGCCCGGTCCGCCGCCGAGGAACGGGTGGCCGACTCGACCGCCCGCCTGATCGACCTCAGACTGGCCTTGGAGGACTGATGAGTTCTTATGAAGGCACTGCCGCCTTGACGCTCGACGCGGGCCTCGAAGTCGTGCTCGACGTGGTCGAGTCCGTGGTCGGGGAAGCGTTCGGGCTGGCGGATCGGGTCGCGAGCTCGGTCGGCGAGGTGTTCGCCGACGGGGACAGTGTGCGCCGCGGCGACCTGACCGGTGTCGCCGACCTCGTGCATCCCGCGCTGACCGATCCGGACGGCCGGGTCCAGGGCGCCGGCTTCGTCGCGGCCGTCGACGTACTGGCCGACTCCCGGTGGTGGCTCGAGTGGTTCATGCTCAGCAACGGGTCGGCCGAGCGCCTGGTGGTCGACACCGATCCCCGCGGGGAGAACTTCTACGACTACGGATCCCTCCCCTGGTACGACGTACCCCGCACGACCGGGCGCCGCCACATCACCGGGCCGTACGTCGACTACCTCTGCACCGACGACTACACGCTGACCTTCACCGTGCCGGTGCTGGCCGGGGAACGCTTCGTCGGCGTGGCCGGCGCCGATGTCCGGGTGTTCACGTTCGAGAAGGCCGTGCTGCCGTGCCTCCGGGCCACCCGCCGTACCGTTGCCATCGTCAACGATCAGGGCCGGGTCGTGCTCAGCAACAGCGCCCGCCACGTCAGCGGGACGCTGCTCCGCACACCGTACGCGTCGTACCCGATCGACGACCTTCCGCTGTCGCTGGTGGATCTCAGCTAGGCAGGTAGGTGTCCAGGTACGGGTTGCGGAACTTGCCGGCGGGGTCGTACTTCGCGGCGAGGGCGATGAAGTCGGGCACCTTCGGGTAGCGCTGCCGAAGTGTCGCGGCGTCGGCGACGAAGACCTTGCCCCAGTGCGGCCGGGCGTCGAGCGGGGCGATCGCCTCCTCCAGCGCGGCGAGGACCGGGCGTACGGCGGCCTCGTCCTGGATCCAGGTGAAGTGCAGGGCGACGGTGTCCCGGCCCTGACTCGGGCTCAGCCACAGGTCGTCGGCGGCGATCGTCCGGATCTCGGAGACCTGGATGACCGGCGCGAACTGGTTGCCCAGGGCCCGCAATGCGTCGAACGCCTCGGCGGCCCGCTCGCGGGGGACGAAGTACTCGGACTGCAGTTCGTCGCCGTTGCTCGGGGTGAACTCCAGCCGGAAGTGCGGGAGGCGCTCGTGCCATGGCCCGGGGATGCCGCCCTGCTGGGTGGCGTAGTCGGCCGGCATCGCCTTGATCGGATGCCGGGGGCCGTCGGCAACCTTCGCCCCGAGCCAGGTGGGCTCGATCGGCTCGTGGCCGCGCTGCTTGCGCCAGACCATCACGTCCGGGTCGACCCAGTCGGTGAACGCGCTGACGCTGTACGCACTCCCCATCACCGCGGCGAAGTCCGTCCCGAGCCGCTCCACCGGCAACCCGTCGTACACGACCTGACTGACCTGGTACGACGGTTGCACGTCGAGCGTGAGACTCACCGTCACGCCGAGGGCTCCGAGCGAGACGATCGAACCGGCGAAGTCCGCGTCGCCCCGGGTCAGCGTGACCAGCTCACCACTCGCGTCCACGAACGTGATCGCGTTGACCGCGTCCGCCAAGGGTCCGTTCCCGTCCCCCGACCCATGCGTCCCGGTCGCGCACGCCCCGGCTACCGAGATGTGCGGCAACGACCCCAGGTTGTGCAATGCGAGCCCCTGGGCCTCCAGAGCCGCCGTGATCTCGCCGTACCGCAACCCGGCCGAGACGGTGACTCCACTCGCACCGACCTCGATGACCTTCGGCAGCTCGGCAACGCTGACCAGCGTCCCTGTGCTGTCCGCGATCCGGTTGAACGAATGCCCGGTCCCCAGCACTCGCAGCTTCTCGCTCGCCGCAACCAGCTCCTGCAGCTCCTCGACCGAGCGCGGTGCCTCGAGCGCGCTCGCGAAACTGACATTGCCCGCCCAGTTCGTGACATTTGTCATGGTCTGCACCTTCCTCGCGCGCCGGTCCCGCAACGACTCTCGCACATCATCGATGGTGGGAGATTGACGGTCTTACCCATTGGAGAGGAACTAAGTTGCGCCCCACACTGTCCCGCCGCCGGGTCTTCATCGCCCTCGGCCTGGCGGGTGTCCTGGCCACCGGCACCGCGATCACCGTCGCCGTCAAAGGCCCGTCGCAGCCGGCCACGGCCGCCACCGCTACCGCCGTCACGGCGACGCGCGCCATCAGCTGTGACACCAGCGCCGGTGGCAGCCACTTCTACGACGGGCCATCGGCCTCGAAGAAGTACGACAGCCGGTTCAGCAACAGCGCCGCGCTGCCGCGACTCGGCTCGTACACCCCGCAGGGCATCGGCACCTGGTGGAACTGGTCCGGGTCGAAGAACCTGCTGCTGGTGACGATGTATCACCCGGGCAAGAACTCGATCATCGTCGGCATCGACCCGGCCACCAACAAGGTCGTCGGCGACGTCGCGATCGCCGAGACGCATGGCGGCGGCATCACCACCGTCTACGGCTGGGCCTTCGTCCAGGGCAGCACCAACGGCATCCGCAAGTACAAGCTGTCGACCCTGGCCGCCGCGATGAAGAAGTCCGGCACGCCGTACGTGAAGGCGACCGGCTCCGAGCGCAAGGTCTACGGCGCGTCGTTCCTGACCAGCTACGGCGACTCGCTGTGGTCGGGCAAGTTCAACGACACCGGCCGCGGCAAGATGTACGAGTACAAGATCAAGCCGGACGGCACGCTGACCACGATCAACAGGGCGTGGGAGATCCCGACCAAGACCCAGGGCCTGCTGGTCACCAAGTCGCACTTCATCTTCAGCACGTCGTACGGCCGGGACAAGCTGAGCAACCTGTACGTCGTCCGCCGCGGACAGCCGGATCTGGACAAGGCGACGCTGAGCTGCTTCCGGGCGCCGAGCATGTCCGAGGGCATCACCGAGTACGGCGGCCGCGCGTACCTGGTGTTCGAGTCGGGCTCCTACCAGTACCGGTCCGACCCGAAGACCAAGAACGTCATCACCCACCTGCACAAGGCGTCGATCTCGTCACTGACCAGCCTGGCGTGACCCATCGGGCGCCATCCGCGTGCTTGGATGGCGCCCGATGCTCATCTCGTTCGCCGTCGCCGGCTTCTGGTTCCTCGTCTTCGCGGTCAGCTTCGGGCGGGATCGGCGGCTGTTCAAGAACGGGATCTTCCTGGTTCTGACGCTGATGTTCGCCGGGCTCGGGGTGATCTTCGCGCTCGAGTCCGTCAACGCGACCGCGGCCCGGCTGCTGGTGGTGGCGATCCTGGTCGCGATCCCGCTGGCGATCGCCGTACTCGCGGTGTTCCTGGTGATCAACGGGATCACGATGCTGCGCCGGGAGGGGCGGCGGCCGGCCACCCTGCTGTCGCTGCTCGCCGGGCTCGGGATCATCGGGTTCGTCGTCTTCAGCGTCGCGGTGCAGAAGATCGGCTGGGAGCCGCTCGCGGCGGTGCGGTCGGTGCTGATCGGCGTGCTCACCTACATCTCGTTCCTGTTCGTCTGCTTCCTGGCTTACTCCTTCGTCTACAGCCGGGTCCGCTCGTCCCGGAAGGTCGACTTCGTCATCGTCCTCGGCTCCGGACTGCGCGGCTCGCGGGTCCCGCCGCTGCTGGCCGGCCGGCTGGACCGGGCGAAGCAGGTGTACGACCGGGCCGTCCGCAGAGGGCGCTCGCCGCTGCTGATCACGTCCGGCGGCCAAGGCCCGGACGAGGACATCCCCGAGTCGCACGCGATGGCGTCGTACCTGATCGAGCGGGGTGTGCCGGCGGACCGGATCCTGCGCGAGGACAAGTCGACCAGCACGATGGAGAACCTGACCTTCAGCCGGGAGCTGATGGTCGACCTGCGGCCGACGTACCGGTGCCTGATCGTGACGAACAACTTCCACGCGTTCCGGGCCACGCTCACCGCGCGGAAGGCCAAGGTCAACGGCCAGGTGATCGGCTCCCCGACCGCGGCGTACTACTGGCCGACGGCAACCATCCGTGAGTTCGTCGCGATCCTTTTCACCCACAAGTACCTGAACGGCGGCATCTGCCTGCTGATCGCCGTGGGCGCGATCACGCAGCACATCTAGCGAAGCATCAGTACGGCGGCGACGACGCCGGCGATCACGATCAGGGCGCGGAGGAGTCCGCTCGGGAGACGGCGGCCGATGTGCGAGCCGACGTACCCGCCGACGACAGAACCGACCGCCAGCAGAGCGGCCGCGGTCAGGTCGAGGTCTGCGATGAAGAGGAAGATCACGCTCGCGACCAGGTTCGCGGCCAGCAGGGCCAGCGTCTTGAGAGCGTTGACGATCCGGAGCTCCAGGTCGAGGCCGAGACCGAGCACCGCCATCATCATCACGCCCGCGCCGGCGCCGAAGTACCCGCCGTAGACGCCGGTCAGGGCGGTGAAGAAGGTCGTCGCCGGAGTCATCGTCTCGTGGGACTGCCCGTTCCGGGCCCGCAACCGGCGTGAGATCCAGGGCTGGACGCCGACGATCAGGCAGGTGAACAGGATCAGCCACGGCGCCGCCGCCGCGAAGACTCCGGCCGGCAGCGCCAGCAGCAACGCCGCACCACCGATCGCGCCGATCGCACACGTCAGGACGACCGCGATCGTGATCGGCCGGGAGATTTCGCGCAGCTCACGGCGATACCCGAACGAGCCGCTCAGCGCTCCCGGGAGCAATCCGATCGTGTTCGACGCGTTGGCCACCACCGGCGGAATCCCGAGCGCGATCAGGGCCGGGAAACTGATCAACGACGCGACACCGACTGTCGAGGTCAGCATGCCGGCACCGAGCCCTGCTGCGATGACGGCCAGCTGCTCCGGTCCCGTCACGACAGCACGCGCGGCGGACGGGAGGAGGACGGATGCACCCTGACAGCATAGGAACACGGTCTCGAGCCCTCACCGCTACCCGTTTCATCGCGTCAGGCTGCGGCCCAGGCGCGCCAGTGGGGACAGGCTCAGAGCGAGCGGTGAGAGGAACATTCCCGCGGTGGCGGCGAAGAGTGCAGTCCGGATGCCGAAGGCTCCGGCGGCGGCGCCGCCGAGGAGGGCACCGAGCGGAGTCAGGCCCATGCCGAGGAAGTTGATTGTGGCGACGACACGTCCCTGGACCGGGAGCGGAGTGACCGCCTGCCGGATGGCCGTCACCGCGATGTCAACAGTCTGACTCAGTACGCCGTACAGGACGTTGATCGTGATCAGTGCGGCTACCGCTGCCGGGCCGGAGCCGTGGAGCGCCGACGTGCACAGCATGACCAGGTCGGAGATCAAAGCGGCGAACACCACGACCCGGCCGTACCCGAACCATCGGGGCAGCCAACTGGACAGGAGCGAGCCGATCAGCACGCCCGGACCGAACCCGGCGAGCACCAGGCCGACTACTGCGCCCGGCAGGTCCAGGGTGCGCGTCACGAAGAGCAGATACACGGTGGTCAGCGCGGTGAAGGAGAACTGGTACACACAGGTCGCCGTCGCGATCGCCCGCAGCGACCCGTCGTGCACGACGATCCGCAGTCCGTCGCGAATCTGGCGCACCACGCCGCTGGACGCCTCAGAGGTCATGCTCGGCAGCCGCCGGATGCGCCGGATCGACAAACTGGAAAAGGCGAACAACACCGCGCTCGCGAGGACCGCGATCGGCGCGGTCAGCAACGACACCAGCGCGCCACCGAGCGCCGGGCCGCAGATCTGCGCGGCCGAGCGAGTGGTCTCCAGCATGCTGTTGCCCTGGGCAAGCTGATCACGCTCGACCAGCCGCGGCAGGGCAGCTTGGTACGCCACGTCGAAACAGACCGTGAACACGCCGGCGGTGAACGCCACGACATACAGGAACGGCAGACCGAGCATCCACCCGAGCGGGACGGCCGCGAGGACGAGCGCTCGGCCGAGGTCGGCGTACACCATCACGGTGCGGGATCGCCAGCGGTCCACCAGCACGCCGACGAACAGCGAGAAGATCAGGATCGGGAGCTGCTGGACGGCGCGGAGCGCGCCGAGCTGGGCAGCCCCGGCGCCGAGTGAGACGACGGCGACCAGTGGCAGGGTCACCTGGCCGGCAAAGCCGGCAAGTTGCGATGCGGTCTGGCCGAGCCAGAGACTGAGGAAATCACGATGCGCCCACAGGCTGGGCGTGCGCGACGGCAGCGACACGAGGAAGTCCTTGGAGTCGGCCCCGGGCGGAACGCACCAGGGCAGGGAGAACCGTGCCGCTTACATCGGAAGCAGCACGCGATGACGATTCAGGTCAGCGCGTGCTCGATTGACCGACCATCTCCAACTCCTCGAACTGTCGACTCGGCCGAGAGCCTAATTCACCCTCGCCGCGATCGCACCGGATTTGATCAGCGGACCTTGACCGCCGCGGCCGTGCCCTGGCGGACGTTGCGGCCGTCGGTCACCTCGACGTGGTAGCCGAGGGTCTGGCCGCTGCTCAGGCGGCTGTCGGTGAACGTCGTGATGGTCGGCGCCGTCCACGGGTACGAGTAGCGCGACCACGTGCCGATCCTGGTCTTGCCCCGGTACACCGTGTACGTCAGCAAGGTGTTGTCCAGATCGACCACCGTGGAGAAGCTCACCGTCACCTTGTTGACGCGGCTGCTCGAGACCTTCGGCGCACCCGGCCGGGCCGGCACCGCACCCCCCGGAGCATTCGTGAACCGGGTGAGGCCCTGCTGCGGTACGCCGTTCACCTCGGTGAAGTCGCCGCCCGCCCACAGGTCGTTGCCGCCGGACGCGAACGCCAGCGGCCCGACCAGGGTCTCGCCGCCGGCATCGGTGTTCGGGAACCAGGGGCCGAGCTTGCCGGTGGACGTGCTCAACACCAGCAGGTGGTGCATGCCGGTGTCGTCGCCGAAGCCGCCGTCCTCGCTGCAATCGTGGGCGTGTGAGCCCTTGTAGAGCCAGTTGCCGAGGGCCTTGATCGCCTCGGTCGCGCCCAGGCAGTGGTTCTGCCACAGCAACTTGCCGGTGGTCGCGTCGGCGGCGAGGACGCCGTCGTAGCAGCCGATGCCGCTGCCGGCATTGGCCACGAAGACCTTGTCGCCCTGCGTCTCGATGTCCTTGACCCGGCTGTCGCAGTCCGGCGTCTCCGCCGGGATCGCGGCGGCGGCCGGCATCGCGAACGCGGCACCGGTCTTCGAGTCCAGCATGGCGAGCGCGTGGTGCTCCGCGCCGTTCAGCGTCGTGAAGCCGCCGCCGACGAAGACGCGTGTACGGTCGACGGACAGGTCGATCGCGTGCACGTCGTCGTCCGCGTCCGGATTCCACGGCAGCAGCGCGCCGGTGTTCAGGGCCACGGCGGCGAGGCGATTGCGGGTGACCTTGCCCACTCGGCCGAACGAGCCGCCCAGGTAGACGGTGTTGCCGGTGATCGCCAGCGCCGCGACGCGGTAGTTGACCGCCGGATCCCACCCGCCCACAAGGTTGCCGGTGGCCACGTTGAACAGCGCGAGGCGCTGACGGGGCCGGCCGTTCACGGCCGTGAAGTCGCCGCCGATCACGACCCACTTGCCGTCAGGGGAGGTGGCGGTGCTCCAGACCGGGCCGTTGACACTCGGGGCGAACCGCGTTGGCGCACCCGTGGTCCGGTTGAAGGCAGCGACGTACTTCCGGGCCGCGTCCCCCTCGCCCACCGGCTTGCCCGGCGGCCGGATCCGGGTGAACAGGCCGCCCGCGAACACTGTGTTCCCGGCGACGGCCAGCGCGTTCACGCTGGCGTTGGTCTGCCACGTCGGGTACTTGACCGCGGACAGGGCCGAGGCGAACCCCGACGGGGCCCGGCCCGACTGGCCGCCCGTCGCCGCCACCACTGGCCGGCCGGACGGGACCAGCGCCGCGGCGACCACGGCCGCGGTGGTGACAAGTGCCAGAACTGCCTTCTTCATGAGCGCCCCCAAGGGCCGCTCCGGCGGATGGCGCCAGCCCATGACTCGTGCCTTGTGACGGTGTGCCAGCACACGATAACTCTCAGCTCATCGCCGCGGGTCACCGCGGGTGGGTTGACGAGATTTTGTTAGACGGCTAAATTTTCTGATTAGCCGACTAAATGTTAGTGGAGGAGCGGTTCATGGAGCTGGGACTGAAGGACGCGGCCGTGCTGGTGACCGGCGGGTCGTCGGGGATCGGGCGGGCCACCGCGGTCGCGTACGGGCGCGAAGGTGCACGGGTCGCGATCACCTACCACTCCCGGAAGGACGCGGCCGAGGCGGTCGCGGAGGAGATCGAGGCGGCCGGCGGTACGGCGTACATCGTACCGATGGAGCTGAACGAGCCGGAGACGATCGCGGCCGCGGTCGCCTCGACCGTCGAGCGGTGGGGCGGGCTCGACGCGGTGGTGGGGAACGCGGTCAACTGGGGCAACCTCGGGTTCAACGACCGGCCGGAGAACATCGAGGACGCCAAGCCGGAGTGGTGGATCCCGATCCTGCGGGCCAACCTCGAGGGGAACTTCCATCTGGTGCAGCAGGTGGCGCCGGCGCTGCGGCGTTCGGCCCACGGTCGCCTCGTGCTGCTGACGACGGATGTGGCTGTCCGTCCGCTGCCGGGGTCCTGGCCGTACGGCGCGGCGAAGGCCGGGCTGCACGGGTTCGTCACCGCGCTGCAGCATGACCTCGGTCGGGACGGCGTCCTGGTCAACCTCGTGATGCCTGGTATCACCCTGGAGAATGGCGAGCACCGGGTCATCCCCAAGCCGGCGCTCGACCGGATCGCCGCCGGGTTCAGCGCCCGCAAACTGCCGGACACCACCGACGTGGCCGACGCGATCCTCTTCCTCACCTCGCCGCGGACCACCGCGATCCAGGGCGAGATCGTGCGCGTGACCGGAGGCCAACTACTCGCCGGGTGACCCACCGACGGCCCGCAATCCGGGGTCTGCGGGCGGCAACGCTTGTACCGTTGGCCTAGGACACCTGACAAAGGAGCGTCGCGATGGCCCGGGCACTGATCGTGGTTGATGTGCAGAACGACTTCTGCGAGGGCGGGAGTCTGGCGGTCAGTGGCGGAGCGGATGTCGCGTTCCGGATCGGCGAGCTGCTGCACAAGTGGCACGAGGACGACCCGGCGGACCGGCAGTACGCGTACGTCGTGGCCACCCGGGACCACCACGTCGACCCGGGCGACCACTTCTCCGACCACCCCGACTACGTGGACTCCTGGCCGCGGCACTGCGTGGCCGGCACCGACGGCGTCAGCTTCCACCCGAACCTGGACCCCCAGCCGTTCGACGCGATCTTCAACAAAGGCGAGTTCGCGGCTGCCTACTCAGGTTTCGAGGGCAAAGCCCACGAAGGCGGCCACGAACTCGAGCACTGGCTGCGGTCCAAGGGTGTCACCGAGGTCGACATCTGTGGACTCACCACCGACTACTGCGTCCGAGCGACCGCTCTGGACGCCCACCACGCAGGTTTCGCCACGACGGTCCTCACCACCTTGACCGCCGGAGTCGCACCCGCCACCACGCAACAGGCACTCACCGAACTCCGGGCGGCCGGCGTCACTCTCACCTGACCGGCGCCGGCGGGGTCCCGGACGATGCTCATGAACGTTGCCGGAGACAACGGACGACTGATCCCTACCGCACCTACCGTGCTGCTATGAGCGAAATGAGTTGGTCGCGGGCGGCCGTCCGCAGCGTCCTGATCGCACTCGGCGTCGGGGCCGGAACAGCCGTGGTGGCGGCCGTCATCGCAACCAACATCGCCTCGCGCGACTGCACGGACGACTACGAGTGTCTGGCGGTCGTGACTGGGATCGGGTCCGGCGTGGCGGTGGGCGGAATCGCCGCCGCCGTGGCTGTCCTCGTACTGGCCGTCCGGCTCGGCGCCGGCCTGATCTTCGGTATCGGCGCCGCGGCAACGATTCTGTTGCTCGTGCGCGCGGCGTGGGGTGCGTTCCTGGGCCAGGCACCACTGCTGGTGTTCCTGGCCGCGATCGTGGGTGTCGCCGGCACGCTCGTCGGCAGTTCCTACCGGCGAGCCGAAGGTGATCGGTGGCGGATGCCTTTGCGGACAGTCGTGGTCGCGGCCGGCGTTCTGGTGATCGCCACCCTTCCGGTCGCGTCCAAGCTGGTCGCGGTGTGGTCGGAGCAGCGCAAGATCGAGGCAGTCGTGGAGCGACCGCTGCAGACCGACCTCGACGGCACCTGGCCGTACAGCGTGAGCTACTCGAGCACCGGTGTCGACTACGCCGTACTCGAACGTCCAACCGCAGATGGCGACCGGATCGCGGACATCGACGTCACCACCCGTACTCTCGACCCCGACCAGGCCCCCTGCACCGGCTTCGACGACAAAACCGAGGGCCCGGTCACCGAGTGCACGGCGCTGGCCCCGAACCTCTGGCAGGCCCGCGGCGACCAGGGCGAGGCCCACTACTTCGTGCACGCCGGCGACCGCCAGTGGGCGTACGTACGCTCCGGAACCTACGGCGGCGCTGACGCCCAGCGCATGCACGACGCAAGAGCCGAACAGGTCGCCAGGTCGCTACAACCCCGGTCCGCCTGGCCCCTGGCCGCCGACAGCGCCGCCTGCGGCTTCTGCGAGTGGCTAACCTGACCGGGAGCGCGCGTGGGCAGACCAGCCGGCAGGGTCAGCCTGTGATCGTGATCGGGGTGCCGTTCGAGGTGAGGGACCAGTCGACGCTGGCGAAGGTGGCCGGGTCGACCGTGCCGGTGCTGGTGACGTAGTCGATCATCAGCTGGCGGATCTCGACCTGGCGGTTGTAGACGACCGGCGCGGTCTTGACGTGCGGGAAGTTGCCGCCGCCGGACTGCCGGTAGTTGTTGACCGCGACCACGAACTGCTGGTCGGCCGCCAGCGCGACCCCGTCGTAGGCGAGGTCCGTGATCCGCGACCCCACCGCCTGGGCGATGTCGATCTTGTAGGTCAAGGGCTTCGTCAGGCCGCCCATGATGTCGTAGTTGTAGTCCGGCGTACCGGTCGGTGCGGTCGGGGTCGGAGCATTGGTGACCTGGTCGGACGGGAAGGGCCCCGTGCCGGTCACCTGCTTGAAGTACTGCGCGGAGAACTCGAGGTAGTCCTTGACCTGCGCGCCCGACATCGTCACCGCGAGCAGCGTGTTGTCGAAGATGTAGAGCCCGGCCACGTCGCGCACCGAGACATCACCGGCCGGGATCGCGGCCGCCCGGTTGAACGGCGCGGCGATCGCGAGCACCGGCAGCGCGGCCTGCGGCGTACCGGCCAGGGCCTTCGACACCGCGTCGGCCTGGATGAAGTTGACGAAGTCCAGCGCGGCGGTGTCCTCCCAGGGCGCGGTCGCCGCGGACATCGCCTCCTTGCAGGTGCCGATCTTCCCATTGACGTACTCGACGACCTTGTCGTGGTCCTTCTGCAGGACGGCGACCACCATCGGGTCGGCGTCGACCGTGTTCGCGTTCAGCACCTGGCTGTGCCGGCCGACGACCTTCCAGCGGCCGTGGACCTTCTGCAGATCCAGGTCGATCAGCGACAGCCGCATGCCCCACTTCAGCGGCTCGGTCAGCACGACCTGCTCACCGCTGGTCGGGTTCGTGACGAGGCGCTCCGGGATCTCCAGGTGCGCGTGCCCGACGAGCACGGCGTCGATGCCGGGGACCGTCTCGGCCATCAGCACCGACGCGTTCTCCGGGTACGGCAGGGTGTCGCCGTACGACGAGGAGAGGTCCATACCGGAGTGCGCGGACACGATCACCACGTCGGCGCCGGCCTTGCGGACCCGCGGGACCCAGACCTTGGCCTGCTCGACGATGCCGCCGAAGGTGATCTTGTTGTCGACGTTCGCCTTGTCCCAGATCGCGATGCCCGGGTTGGTCAGGCCGAGGATGCCGACCGTGATCGGCTTCTCGCCCGGCACCTGCACCCGCTTCAGCACGTACGGCGGGAAGACCGGAAGGCCCGTGGTCCAGTCCTGGGCGTTGGCCCCGAGCAGCGGGAACTGCAACTGCCGCTGGAACTTGCGCAGGATGTCGAGCCCATAATTGAACTCGTGGTTGCCCAGTGCCGCGGCGTCGTACCCGATCTGGTTCATCGCGGCCGCCATCGGGTGGATGTGGCCGCCGGTGATGGGCTCGATCCGGGCGAAGTAGTACGCCAGCGGGGTGCCCTGGATGGTGTCGCCGGCGTCGAGCATCAGCGGGCGCGGCGCGCGCCGCTCGGCGGCGATCCGGTCCCGGACCGCGGTGACCAGGGTGGAGATCTTGGCCAGGCCGATGTCGTTGTGCGCGGCGTCGTCGTACTCGGCGTTCTTGAAGTAGTCCCAGTTCAGGACGTTGCCGTGCAGGTCGGTGGTGCCCATCACGGTCAGCCGGACCGCCTTGCCGCTGCCGCCATCGCCGTCGCCGGCGTAGGCGGGCATCGCCTGGAACCCGGCCGCGGCCAGCGCCGCAGCACCGCCGATCACTGTTCGCCTCGTCATCGTCGTGCGCTCACCGCTGTCCGTCATCATTCGCCTCACGTGTGGTCGCTGCTGCCTGCCCCGGGGTCCCCGGCATCTGGTCACCCTAAGGCCGACACACCCCGGACCCGATGCCCGGATGGCCCGGTGGGCGCGAGAGGATGCCGGTCATGACCAAGCCGCCCGGCAAGATCCTGCCGTTGGTCGCCGCCCTACTCTGCGGTGCCGTCCTCGCCCAGGCCGCCAAGCCGTCCGACCACTCGATCACCAGCGCCGCGCCCGTCGTCCAGGTCGCCTCGGCGCACGGACCGCTGAGTCCGCCGATCACGCACAAACAGGACAGGTCGGTCGGGCCGCGGAAACCGCCGCACCCGTCCCAGCGCAGTATCACGCCGACGACCGCGCCGGACGACTGGAACCTGACCGCGCACGGCAAGGTCCTCTATCTGACGTTCGACGACGGACCACAGCCCGAGTGGACGCCGAAGGTGCTGCAGGTCCTGCGCAAGCACAAGGCGCACGCGACGTTCTTCGTGCTCGGCATCCAGGTGGCGCAGTTCCCGGAGCTGGTCACGCTCGAACGAGCCGCCGGTCACCACGTCGGCAACCACACGTGGGACCACAAGACGTTGACCCTGCTGCCGGACGTGAAGATGCGGCAGGAGATCGCTTCCGGCGTGAAATCGAAATGCCTGCGGCCGCCGACCGGGGCCACGAACGCCAAGATCGAGGCGACCGCGGCGGCCTTGCACCAGCGCCAGGTCCTGTGGGATGTCGACACCGAGGACTGGACCAAGCCGGGCACGGCGAAGATCGAGCACGAGATCCTGCGCGGCGCCAGGCCGGGCGCGATCATCCTCATGCACGACGGCGGCGGCAACCGCTCCCAGACCGTCGCAGCCCTCGACAGCGCCCTGACCAAACTGACCAAGCTCGGCTACAGCTATCAGAGCCTGCCCTGCTAGCTGCTAGCGACGGACGCCGGCGGTGCCGCCGGAGAAGTGCTTGAGGGCCTCGTCGATGACGTGGACCGGCTGGTCGAGCGACTTGACCAGATACAGGCCGGTGGGGCGCAGGAGCGGATTGGGCTTCACGACGGTCCGGACCGCGGGCTGGTCGAGGCCGCGGACGCCGGCCGTGGTGGCGCCGACGCCTGGAGCAAGGTCCAGCTCGAGGGCGTACTGACCGAAGAGCTTCTCCTGCCGGAAGCCGCGGACCGTCGACCACGGCAGCACGACCGGGTACGCCGCTCCTTCGCAAGCCAGCTCCAGCGCCTTGGGTGACATCCGCATCGCGACCGGCTGCAGCTCGTTGGCGGCGTACCAGCGTCGGCGCTCCGCCTGGAGCCGCAGCGCCAGGACGGTGCTGAGCACGAGCGGGATCATTGCCGCGATCAACAACACGGCGAACGGCCACATCCCTGCCCCACGGAACGCGAACACCGCGTAGAGCGCGGCGACGATGCCCACGGCGCCGATCACCAGCGTCACCCAGGCGCCGCGCCGCTGCACCTTCGCGACGATCTCGCGCCGGCGCAGCACCGCATCCCGATCGACCCCGACGACAAAGGTCCGCGCCGCCTCCCCGTCCTCACTCACCGGTCAAGAATCGCACACGATCCGGGCCTACGAGGTGCGGCGGCCGGCCCAGGTCCAGGCGTACACGCCGTCGTCGACCGCCTGACCGCCCTCGCCCAGCTCCAGCGGGCGGAACGTGTCGACCATCACCGCGAGTTCCTCGAACCGCTCAGCGCCGAGTGAGGCCTCGATCGCGGACGGCTGCGGCCCGTGCGCGTACCCACCCGGGTGCAGCGAGATCGAGCCGAGTCCGATCCCGGATCCCTTCCGCGCCTCGTAGTCGCCGCCGCAGTAGAACATGACCTCGTCGGAGTCGACGTTCGAGTGGTAGTACGGCACCGGCACCGACAGCGGGTGGTAGTCCACCTTCCGCGGGACGAAGTTGCAGACCACGAAGTTGATGCCCTCGAACACCTGGTGCACGGGTGGCGGCTGGTGGATCCGCCCGGTGATCGGCTCGTAGTCGCTCACGTTGAACGTGTACGGGTACAGGCAGCCGTCCCACCCGACCACGTCGAACGGATGCGTCGCGTACGTCATCCGGCTGCCGACGATCCCACCGGGACCGCTGCCCCGGTGCTTCACCAGCACCTCGACGTCCGTGTCCTCGACCACGAGCGGCTCGCTCGCCGCGTGCAGGTCCCGTTCGCAGTACGGCGAGTGCTCGAGGAACTGCCCGTAGCGGGACAGGTACCGCTTCGGCGGCGCGATGTGGCTGTTCGCCTCGATGCAGTAGGCGTGGACACCGTTCGGGCCTGGCAGCCAGCGATGCGTGGTCGCCCGCGGGATGATCACGTAGTCGCCCTCGACCGCGTTCAGCACCCCGAACACCGTCTCCACGGTCGCCGACCCCTTCTCGACGTACACGCACTCGTCCCCGATGGCGTTGCGGTAGTACGGCGACGGCTGCTCGGCGACGACGTACGAGATCCGGACGTCGCCGTTCCCCAGCACCAGCCGCCGGTCGTCGACGGTGTTGAATCCATTTCCCACCCCACCGCCCCGGTCGTTGCTCTTGGAGGTGTCGCTGAACAGGTCGTGCAGTTTCAGGTGCCGCGGGGTGAGCGGGTGATTGGCCACGGTGGCCAGGTCGGGCAGGTCCCACACCTGCGAGTCCACGATCGCGGACGGGACGCCGGCGTGGTACAGCAACGACGAGTCCGATGAGAACCCCTCCTCCCCCATCAGCTCCTCGTAGTACAGCCCGCCGTCCGGTTTCCGGAACTGCGTGTGCCGCTTCGGTGGAACCTGGCCGACCTGCCGGTAGAACGTCATGACCCCTGCTCCCGGACTTCTCACAGCCCATCCGATTATCGGACGCTTGCGTCCGCTTACCGAAAGCATCCGTTAGGCTCAGGGCCATGTCAACCGTCCCTGCCCTGTTCCGGCACCTGGTCGACGACGCATCGATGTTCCCGCCCGGGGACCTGCCGCTGGCCGAGGCCGTCGCCGGCCACCGCGCGCACCGCCGGTCGCCGTACGCCGAGCTGGTCGGACCGTTCGTGTGCACCGACGAGGACCTGGTGAAGGTCGCCGCGGAGGCCGCCCGCGACGGCGCCGGCCCGCTCGAGGTCGCCGTCGTGATCACCGGCGGCGCCGGCGGGATCGAGCCCGCCGTCCGGTACGGCGACCGGTCCCACGACGTCGAGGTGAAGGCCATCGAGGTCCGGCTGCGGAACGAGGACGACCTGTCCCGCAACGCACTGCGCGTGGTCCGCGCGTGTGACGACTGCCTCGACGAGGAGACGGCGTACGTCGAAGTGGGTCTGGACGGGGCCTGGGAGCGCGCACTCGACGTCGTCGCCGATGCCGGGTACGCCGCCAAGCTGCGGACCGGCGGGCTGGATGCGGCGTTGTTCCCGTCGGAGATCCAGGTCGCAGCGTTCATCACCGCCTGTCTGGATCGTGAGGTCGCGTTCAAGTGCACGGCCGGGCTGCACAACGCAGTCCGGCATACCGCGGCCGACACCGGGTTCGAGCATCACGGGTTCCTGAACGTGTTACTCGCCACCCGGGCGTCTCTCGACGGCGCCTCGCAGGACGAACTGGCCGCCATACTGGCGTCGCGGGACGGTGACGCGCTCGCCGACCAGGCCCGCGAACTGTCCGAGGACCAGGCCGTGAGCACGCGCCGCTGGTTCACCTCGTTCGGCTCGTGCAGTATCGAGGAACCCCGCCACGACCTGACCGCTCTGAACCTGCTGGAGGGGGCCTCATGACCTGGATCGACATGCCGCCGAACTCGCCGTTCGGGCCGGACAACCTGCCGCTGGGCGTGTTCCGGCACGGTGACGAGGACCCGCGGGTGGGTGCCGCGATCGGTGACCAGGTGATCGATCTCGCGCCGCTCGCGTCCGCGCAGATGCTGGACGGCGCGCAACTGTTCGCCGAACCGACGCTGAACGCCTTCCTCGCGCTCGGCCGCCCGGCCTGGCACGCGACCCGCAACTGGCTGCTCGAGCTCGTCCGCAACGAGAACGACCGGGACACCGTCGAGCCACACCTGATCCCGCAGTCGGCGGTCACGATGCAGCTCCCGTTCGATGTCGGGGACTACGTCGACTTCTACGCCTCCGAACAGCACGCGACCAACCTCGGCCGGCTGTTCCGCCCGGACTCCGAGCCGCTGCTCCCGAACTGGAAACACCTCCCGGTCGGCTACCACGGCCGGTCCGGCACGATCGTTGCCAGCGGCACCGACATCGTCCGCCCGTCGGGTCAGCGCAAGGCGCCCGACGCGGCCGCTCCGACGTACGGCCCGTCCCAGCGCCTCGACATCGAGGTCGAGCTCGGCTACGTCGTCGGTACGCCGTCCGCACTCGGGAAGCCGGTGTCCGTGCGGGATTTCCGCGAGCACGTGTACGGCGTGGTGCTCGTGAACGACTGGTCCGCGCGCGACCTGCAGGCGTGGGAGTACGTGCCGCTGGGACCGTTCCTCGGGAAGTCGTTCGCCACGTCCATCTCGCCGTGGGTCGTCTCACTGGAGGCCCTCGAGGCCGCGGCCGTCCCGCTGCCGGCGCAGGACCCGCCGGTCCTCCCCTACCTGGCGAGCGACGACCTGGTGAACTACGACATCACCTTCGAGGTCTATCTGAACGGCCAGCTGGTGAGCTCACCGCCGTACAAGGACATCTACTGGTCGCCGGCGCAGATGCTGGCGCACCTGACCGTGAACGGCGCCTCGGTCCGGACCGGGGACCTGTACGCCTCCGGCACGGTCAGCGGCCCGGAGAAGGACCAGCGGGGCTCGTTCATCGAGCTCACCTGGGGCGGGCGTGAGCCGCTCGTCCTGGACGGCAAGGAGCACACGTTCCTGGCCGACGGCGACGAGGTCACGATCGCCGCCTGGGCCACGACTGCCGACGGCTCCCGCTTTGGCCTGGGCGAGGTCACGGGCACGATCATTCCCTGAGCAACCCTGTTCATAAGTGTTCGTTTCTCTTGACGTGTTAGCGGTTACGTGCGAACTTTCTGCGCATGAAACGTTCAGTGGGGTGTGGAGTACTGACTGTAGCGATGGCTGCCGGCGTGTTGAGCGTGCCTGCGGGTGCGCACGCCGCCGGCGATCTGACGCTTCGGTCGAACGACTTGACTGTCACTGTCGGGGCCGACTTCCCGCGGGTGATCAAGTACGTCGACAACGGCTCCGGTCAGGCCCTCGGCGGCCAGCCAGATGCGATCTCGACGGTCACCATCGACGGAGTGGCCCGGACGGCGCACCTGTCCGCGCCACCCACGGTCGGTGGCGGGCGAGCGTCGTACCACTTGGTTTTCGACGCGCTGCCCGGCGTGGAGCTGGACGCGAGCCTGAGCGTGAGCGGCCGGGTGACGACGTTCGCGATCGACGCGGTCCGCGACACCGAGACCAGCCGCGTGCACACCATCGACATCCCTGACCAGGACCTGGTGTCCATCGCGAGTACGGACGCCGGGGCGACCACCGCCTTCACCACGCTGGACCCCGACTCCACCCGTACCGCGGACAAGATCACGCCCATCACCGCGGCTACTCCGGCCGAGCCGTCCGCGACGGGAGCGGCGTACGCGTTCGTGAACACCAGCGGCCTGGCCGCCGGCATCGAGTCGAGCTCCGTCTACGACAAACCCTCCGGCCAGTCCGTCGACGACGGCGCCCGGTTCTGGCACCGCGCCCGCAAGGCCGCCGACGGCGGCACCCGTGTCGGCGTGTGGAGCGGCCAGTGGACCTACCGCGCCGACACCTCGCCGTACACCGAGCCGTTGCCCTGGGCAAAGGTCGTGGTGACGCCGGACGCGAACCAGGACAAGACCGTCGACTGGCAGGACGGCGCGATCGCGTTCCGCTCGATCATGACCGAGCCGCAGGGCGGCGACCAGGTCAAGGACCGGGTCGTCACGCACATCCCCTTCAACTTCGCCAGCCAGGCGACGCACCCGTTCCTGCGGACCCTCGACGACGTCAAGCGGATCTCGCTGTCCACCGACGGGCTCGGCCAAATGGCCATCCTCAAGGGGTACGGCGCCGAGGGCCACGACTCGGCTCACCCGGACTACGGCGGCAACTACAACACCCGCGCCGGCGGCCTGACCGACCTGAACACGCTCCTGAAGCAGGGCAAGTCCTGGAACGCCGCCTTCGGCGTCCACGTGAACGCGACCGAGTCCTACCCGGAGGCCAACGCGTTCAGCGAGGACCTGGTCGACAAGAACTCCAAGGGCTGGAACTGGCTGAACCAGAGCTACTACATCAAGCAGCGCCCTGACCTTGCCACCGGCAACATCGTCAAGCGGTTCCAGCAACTCCGCGACGAGACCGACAAGAACCTGCAGGAGCTCTACATCGACGTGTACTACCAGTCGGGCTGGCTCGCCGACGGCCTGACCCGGCAGCTGGCCGGCCAGGGCTGGCAGATCGCGACCGAGTGGGCCGACCGGCACGAGCGCACCTCGTTGTGGTCGCACTGGGCCAACGACCTCGACTACGGCGGTCCGACGAACAAGGGCCTGAACAGCCAGATCATCCGGTTCGTCCGCAACCACGAGAAGGACGTCTGGAACAACGACCCGATCCTCGGCCAGTCCGCCATCGTCGAGTTCGAGGGCTGGACCGGCGAGACCGACTGGAACGCCTTCTACGCCAACATCTGGCAGCGGAACCTGCCGGCGAAGTTCCTCCAGCAGCAGAAGATCACCGACTGGAACAGCGACGACATCACCTTCACCGGCGGCGTCCGCGGCGCGGTCGAGAACGGCAAGCGGACCGTGTACGTCGGTGCCGCGAAGGTGCTCGACGGCGACAAGTACCTGCTGCCCTGGGACGGCAACAAGAAGCTCTACCACTACAACCCGGCCGGCGGCCGGACGACATGGCAGCTCCCGGCGGCCTTCGCAGGTGTCTCGAAGTTCTCGGTCTACAAGCTGACCGACAACGGCCGGGTCAAGGTCGCGTCCGCACCTGTGCACAACGGCGCGATCAGTCTCGACGCGACCGCCGGTCAGCCGTACGCAATCTACCCGGACGCGGCGCCGTCACCGCGGAGCGCGAACTGGGGTGACAGGACGCACCTGAAGGACCCCGGCTTCAATGCCGGCGACCTCGCTGCATGGAACGCCAGCGGCGGCGCGACGATCGACACGCTGGCCAACGGCCAACATGTCGCATCGCTCGGCAGCAAGACCTCGTCGCTGCGCCAGCGGATCACCGGCCTGACCCGCGGCCGCACCTACAGCGCCTCGGCCTGGATCGAGGTCGAACCGGGCAAGTCCCGACCGACCACGCTGACGGTCGACGGCGTACGCAACGTGGTGACGAGATCGACCGCCCAGAACATGGTTGCCTCCGACGACAAACAGGGTGCCTACTACCAGCGAGCCCGCGTCGTCTTCGACGCCAAGGGCGACGGTGCCGATCTCAGCATCAGCGCGGCCGCCGGGGGCGCCAAGGTCCGGATCGACGATGTCCGCGTGGTGGAGACGACGCGTCCGGCTGCAGGACTTGTCGACGACTTCGAGAACGTCGACCAGGGCTGGGGACCGTTTGTGAAGGGCGATGCCGGTGGGGTCACCGACCCACGGACCGTGCTCGCTCGCAAGCATGTCCCGTACACGCAGGCCGGCTGGAACGGGAAGCTCGTCGACGACGTGCTCGACGGCGAGTGGTCGCTCAAGTCCCATGAGGAGAACCAAGGGCTCGTCTATCGAACCGCGCCGTGGACGGTGAACTTCCAGCCGGGCCACAAGTACAAGGTCAGCTTCGACTACACCAATGGTCGGGCCGGCCAATATGCGTGGGTCCAGGGCGTCGACCGGCCGGACTCGGTCGAGGTCAAGTCCACGCCGATCGGCGAGCAGCGGACCAAGGCGGCCTTCAGCCAGGAGTTCGTGGCCGGATGCGGCGGCGACTACTGGGTCGGCCTGCGCAAGCTGTCCGACGGCGGTGACCAGGCGGACTTCATCATGGACAACTTCGCCGTCACCGACCTCGGTACGACGTCGGAGCCGGCCGACTGTACTTCGGTCGCGGTGTCCGGTGTCACCGGTCTCGTCTCCGGTGAGGCGAACACGGTCGTCACTACCTTCACCAACAACGATGTCGTTGCCGCCGACAACATCACGCTGGGGCTGACTGCTCCGAACGGCTGGACCGTCACGGCGACGACTCCGGCCGCCCACGCGACTGTTGCCCCCGGCGCCAGTGTGACGACCAAGTGGGACGTGACCCCACCAGCCGGCACGCCGGAAGGCAAGTACGTGCTGACGGCAACAGGTGGTCGGTCGACTCTCAGTGCCGAGGCGACCGTGCTGCCGCCAGGCATCGTGCCGCAGTCCCGGATCACGGTGGCGGACGTGAGCAGTGAGGACGTCGCCACGGGCGGTGCGGCGACGTCGGCTCTCGACGGAAACCCAAGCACACTGTGGCATTCGGCGTGGTCGGAGGTGCCGACGCCGGCGACCTTCCCGCACCACATCACGCTCGACCTCGGATCGACGTACCAGGTCGACGGGTTCAGCTACCTGCCGCGGCAGAGCGGGACGAACGGGATGTTCAAGGGCTACGAGCTCTACGTCAGCGCCGACGGCCAGGACTGGGGTACGCCGGTCGCGACCGGTGAGTTCCCGAACTCGACGGCGACGCAACGGCTGGACTTCGCCGCCAAACCCGGACGGTTCGTGAAGTTCGTCGGCACCAGCTCACTCAACGGCGCGGTCTTCGGATCGGCCGCGGAACTCAACGTCTACGGCACCCACTAACCGGGACCCCGGACACCAACTGGGGACCTGAGACAGGTTATTTCGGCTCTACTGCTGGATGTGTGGGCGAAGTGAGTGGGGTCGGCCGGGGTGCAGCTCGACAGGAGGTGCCGGTCCAGGACTGCTGGTCGGGCAAGGCTTTCACGCCTGGCCCGACCGGCCCGGCCGGGGCCGGGGCGGACACCTCCTGTCGAGCTGCCCCCGTCCGCACCCCCGCTGCCACAGTCCACACCCGACCAGCTTGCACCGGCGGGCAGGTGCGGTGACTGGGCGCGGTCGTCTTGCCGGTCGTGGGGATCGGCACCGATCCCCGGGACCTGGGACACCATCGGGCGACCTCGGACAGGCTGTGCCGTGTCCGAGGTCCCCACTACCTGTCCGAGGTCACGGCACGACCAGCCGCTCTCCTCACGAGCGAGCCGCGTCACTTGGTGATGGTCACCGCGGCCGCGGCGCTCGCGGTCTTGGCGGCGCGGTCGCGTCGCGAATAGTTGTGTTACGGCTCCGTCTCAGGTCCCGCCGGCAGGACCAAGCGGGCCAGCGCACCACCACCACCACCGGCGGACGCGCCGAAGGTCAGCTCGGCCCCGAGCACCTTGGCGTGACCGGCCGCGATGGTCAGGCCGAGGCCGTGACCGACTCCCCTCTCGGCCATCCCGGACCGGAACCGACGCGGGCCCTCGGCAATCAACTCCTCCGGGTAACCGTTGCCGTGGTCAACCACCTCGACTGTCCGGCCGGTGACCGTGACCTCGACCGGCGGTGCACCGTGACGCAGCCCGTTGACGATCAGGTTGGCCAGGATGCGTTCGACCCGGCGCGAGTCCGTGGACACCGTGACGTCGGGACCGAGCTGATGCACCACCACGCTGTCCGGCGGAAGCGCCTGCTGCATCCGCAGCCGGCCGACCGCGGACCCGACGAACGCGCCGAGGCCGACCAGTTCGAGGTCGGCCTGCTCCACACCGGAGTCGAACCGGGCGATCTCCAGCAGGTCCTCGACCAGGCGGCGCAGCACCTTGGCCCGGTCCCGGACCAGCTCGCTCGGCCGCCCCGCGGGCAGCAACTCGGCCGCGGTGGTCAGCCCGGTGACCGGAGTCCGCAGGTCGTGCGCGACGTCGGCGGTGAACCGCCGTTCGGCCTCCAGCTGACCACGCAATGAGCTGGCCATCGTGTCCAGCGCGGCGGCCAGCGACTGCACCTCGTCCTTGCCCTTGCCGACCGCCTCGGCCGCCGACGCGTCCAGATCGCCGGCCGCGATCCGGCGCGCCGTCCCGGCCACGGCGACGATCCGCCTGGACAGGCTGCCGGCCAGGATCACGCTGACCAGGGCGACCAGCGCCACCGTTCCGAACCCGCCCAGCACAAGCGCCTGCTGCAGCGCCTTCATCGAGTCGTCGCTGGTCTCGTAGTCCTGCTCGATCGAGAGGATCTTGCCGTCCTTGACCCCGACCGCCGCCCACATCTTCGCGCGCGGCGACCCGGTCTTGAACGTCGCCCGCTTGCCCTCCAGCACTGCCTCGCGCAGCTGCGGCGGCAGATCGGGGTCGTCCAGCTTCGCCCCGAGCACCGGGACGTCGTTGGTGTCGTAGTTCTGCGCCGCGAGCTGGATCCGCTCGTCCGCGAAACTGCGTGTGCGGTCCAGCCGGGCCGACTGCGCCTGGGTGTAGACCGCGACACACAGCACGAGAATCGCGAGCGCCGAGACCAGCAGGAAGATCAGCCCGAGCTTGCCACGGAGACCCACTCCTAGGCCCTGAGCTTGTATCCGAATCCGCGGACCGTTTCGATCCGGTCCGCGCCGATCTTGGTCCGCAGCCGTTGCAGGTGGACGTCGACCAGGCGGCCGTCGCCACCCCACTCGTAGTCCCAGACCCGCTGCAACAGGGTGGACCGACTCAGCACCACACCCGGGTTGTTGGCGAACTCGATCAGCAGCTTGAGCTCGGTCGGTGTGAGCTGGACGGTCGACCCACCACGCCGTACCTCCAGGGCCTCGCGGTCCAGCTCGAGGTCGCCGAACGACTCCACGCCTGAGCCGGCCGTCGGCGTCGGTCGCTCCGGATCGGACACCGCCCGCCGCATCACCGCCCGCAGCCGGGCCACCAGGACCTGCGTGTCGAACGGTTTGGTCACGTAGTCGTCCGCGCCCGCCTCCAGCCCGAGTACGACGTCGAGCGCGTCACCGCGGGCGGACACCATCACGATCGGGACCGTGCTGGTCTCCCGGACCCGGCGGCATACCGAGATCCCGTCCAGCCCGGGCAGCATGATATCGAGCATCACGACGTCGGGATGGATCTTCTCGAATCGTTCGATCGCTTCCAGGCCGTCCTCGGCCGTGGTCACGTCGTACCCGTGGCGTTCGAGGGTCAGTTGGGTCGCCTCACGGATCACCGCGTCGTCCTCGACCATGAGAATGCGCGCTGCCGGTTCTTCCGGTACCACCGAACTTCAGTCTCCCTTATTGGTCGGTCGAGCTCACCTTGGCCATCTGACGGCCGTCCCAACGGTAGACCTCGATCCGCCCGCCCGACGGGCAACAGACCTTGTCGTCGATCGTGAAGATCTTCGACTCGACGACCAACTCACCCTGCGGGCTGGCGTTGACCGTCGGCAGATCGGCTTTCAGGCTCCAGATCGGTCGCGGGCCCGAGGGCTCGACGGCGATCAGGAAGAAACCGAAGACGAAATTCTCCAGGGTGTGGATGAAGACGATCTGCTGAGGAGTACCGCTGTGCATAACATCAACGGTCTTACCCCGGCTGAGGCAACGCGGAATCACCGTACATTTCTCCAGCACGCTCCGCGCGTACTGCGGCAGGTGCTTGTCGGCGAGCAGCTTGACCCGGACCTGGGCCAGGTCGACGGCCACCTCCGGTGTCAGCTTGGGCTCGGGTTGCACACCGTTGGTGCCCAGGGCGATGGACGGCGTCGAACTGGCCGGGGGCGCCTCGGCCCCCTCGACCCGCAGGCCGCCGCCGTTCGCGCAGGCGGACAGAACGGTCAGGGCGACGAAAGCTGCGACGGCAGGGATCGCGGTACGGCGTAGCGCGGCAGGCCACCGACGCCCCGAAGGCTGCGTGCGCATAGGGCGCCTCCTACCCTGCCTCATCGATCCCCCGGGAGATTCAGACAACTACCTTCCATAGTGCGGGCCGCACGTCACAGCCGACGGCCATGGACGTCGAATGGCCTCGGCAGTTCCGTTGCGGTTGAGTCACAGCCGCTAGCCGGCCACGACCTTGCCGGGATTCAGGATGTTCTTCGGGTCCAGGGCGGCCTTGATCGCGCGGTGGACGTCGATCGCGACCGGGCCGATCTCCTCGACCAGCCAGGTCCGTTTCAGGACGCCGACACCGTGCTCACCGGTGATCGTGCCGCCGAGCTCGAGCCCGATCTCCATCACCCGGTCGAACGCCTGCTGTGCCCGCGCGGCCTGGTCGGCGTCGGTCTGGTCGAAGACCACCGTCGGGTGCATGTTGCCGTCACCGGCGTGCCCGAGCACCCCGATCGTGATGTCCAGCTCGGCCGACAACTGCTCGATCCGGCCGATGAAGTCGGCCAGCCGGGACCGGGGCACGGCGACGTCGTCGATCATCGTCGTCCCGAGTTGCTCGAGTGCGGTCAGCGCCGCCCGCCGGCCCTCGAGCAGCAGCTCGCCCTCGGCGTCGTCCTCCGCCTCGATGCACTCCAGCGCACCGTGGTCGCGGCACAGCTTCGCCACCGCGGCGACGTCGGCCGCGCCGGCCTCGCCACCCGCGTCGGACTGCGCGATCAGCATCGCCGCGGCCTCGTCCGGCAGATCCATCCGCTTGTACTTGTTCACGGCGCGGATCGTGGTCCGGTCCATGATCTCGAGCAGGCTCAGCGAGACACCGCTGCGAATGATCTCGAGGATCGCCTCGCCCGCCACGACACCGGAGCCGAACAGCGCCGCCATCGTCCGTGGTTTCGCCGCCTGCGGACGCAACGCGAGCGTCGCCTCGGTGATGATGCCGAGCGTCCCCTCGCTGCCCACGATCAGCTTGGCCAGGTCGTACCCGGCGACGCCCTTCACGGTCTTGCGGCCGGTCCGCAGCACCCGGCCGTCCGCGAGTACGACCTCCAGGCCGAGCACATAGTCCGTGGTCACGCCGTACTTCACGCAGCACAGACCGCCGGAGTTCGTCGACAGGTTGCCGCCGATCGAGCAGAACTCCCAGCTGGACGGGTCCGGCGGGTAGAACAGCCCGTGCTCGGCGACGGCCCGGGACAGTACGGCGTTGTAGACGCCGGGCTGGGTGACGACGTACCGGTCCACCGGCTCGATCGCCAGCACCTTGTCCATCTTCTCCAGCGAGATCACGATGCAGGCGTCGAGCGCGTTCGCCGCCCCGGACAGCCCGGACCGGGCACCCTGCGGCACCACCGGTACGCCGGCCTGCGCCGCGATCTTCACCGCCGCCTGCACATGCGCGGTCTCCCGGGCCAGTACGACGGCGAGCGGCATCCCGGCCGGGCAGAACATCGCCCGGTCGTACCGGTAACTCTCCATCCGGTCCGGATCCGTCACCAGCGCCTCGGGAGGCAACGCCTGGCGCAGTTGCTCGACAACGTCACTCATACTGCGAGCCTAGTAGCTGCCTCCGACGTGACGCGCCAGTAACGGTGTCCGCTTCCGGAAGAATCACCCCACGCGTCACCCCATCGGGTGAGCGGACTCAGCGGGTGCGCTTGGTGGCGTTCTCCGAGATCTCCTCGTAGCCGCCGCCGTAGTTGTGGAACTCGCGGCCGATCGCGGCGAAGGTGACAGCGCCGTCGGTCGACTTGACCTTGGGAGTCCGGCAGGTGCGTTGGCCCTTGATCACCGCGCCGTTGCCGCCGCTGCTGTCACAGCTGAGCACGCGACCACTGTTGGCGCCGCCGTACTGGACCAGGAAGGCGTTGGCCTTCGCGTTGGCCACCACCGGCGATGCCATGGTGATCTCGGCCCAGTACTGCGAACAGCTGTCCCGGACCAGCCGGACCGTGCCCCAACTGGGCGGTCTCTGATCACGCAGCATCGGCGCCGACGCAATGGATCTCGCGCCCGAACAGCTCGCGGCTTCGGCCGCCTGGGCCGGTGTCGCGGCGAGGGCGATCGCGCCCACCCCGGCCAGGCCCACGGTGCTGAGCAAAGTGCCCAGAGTCTTCATGACGGAACCC
Organism: Kribbella sp. NBC_01484; assembly: GCF_036227145.1. Lineage (NCBI taxonomy): Bacteria > Bacillati > Actinomycetota > Actinomycetes > Propionibacteriales > Kribbellaceae > Kribbella > Kribbella sp. NBC_01484. The sequence continues at coordinate 4,585,915 of NZ_CP109437.1, read as the reverse complement.
TTCCTGAGCATGCGCCCCGACGCACACTCAGGAAGGCACACTACGCGAACAGCCCCTGCCCGGACAGTCAATCCGGTAATCGGACGACGACACGCCGTGTGCAGTTGCTGTCGGCAAGGTTCATGGCGGCTGCGAACCCTTAAAGGTTGCCCCGGCGCTCTTGTTCGCGCTCGATCGCCTCGAACAGGGCCTTGAAGTTGCCCTTGCCGAAGCCGAGCGAGCCGTGCCGCTCGATCAGTTCGTAGAAGACGGTCGGGCGGTCGCCGATCGGCGCGGTGAAGATCTGCAACAGATAGCCGTCCTCGTCGCGGTCGACCAGGATGCCGCGGGACTGCAGGTCCTCGATCGGCACCCGCACCTGGCCGATCCGGGCCCGCAGCTCCGGGTCCTGGTAATACGAGTCCGGCGTGTTGAGGAACTCGACCCCGTTCGCCCGCATGATGTCGACCGTCCGCAGGATGTCGTTGGTGGCGAGCGCGATGTGCTGGGCGCCGGCGCCGTCGTAGAACTCGAGGAACTCGTCGATCTGCGACTTCTTCTTCGCGATAGCCGGCTCGTTCAGCGGGAACTTCACCCGGTGGTTGCCGTTGGCGACGACCTTGCTCATCAGCGCGGAGTAGTCGGTCGCGATGTCGTCGCCGATGAACTCGGCCATGTTCACGAAGCCCATGACCTTGTTGTAGAAACCGACCCACTCGTCCATCTTGCCGAGCTCGACGTTGCCGACGACGTGATCGACCGCCTGGAACAGCCGCTTCGGGTGCCCCTCCGGCCGGGTCACCTGGGTGGTCGCCGCGACGAACCCGGGCAGGTACGGCCCGTCGTACTTGCTCCGGTCGACCAGCGTGTGCCGGGTGTCGCCGTACGCCGCGATCGCGGCCCGGCGGATCGTGCCGTGCTCGTCGGAGACGTCGTTCGGCTCCTCCAGTACGACGGCGCCCTGCTTGCGGGCGTGCTCGATGCACTTGTCCACGTCCGGCACCTCGAGCGCGAGGTCGGCCACGCCGTCACCGTGCTTGCGGTGGTGCTCGAGCAGCGGGCTCTTCGGGCTGACGCCGCCGGTGATGACGAACCGGGCCGAGCCGGCCTTCAGGACGAACGCCTTGCTGTCCTTGCTGCCCGTCTCGGGGCCGGAGTACGCGACCAGGTCCATCCCGAAGGCGAGCTGGTAGTACTTCGCGGTCTGGGTGGCGTTGCCGACCACGAAGACCACCGCGTCCATCGCGGTGACCGGGAACGGGTCGGTGCTCTCGTCGTACGGCACCAGGCCGACGAGCTGCTTCAGCTGGTCGAGGTCGAGATCGGCGTCGAGCTCTGCGGGGGTGAGGTCGGTGCTGGTCATCGTGATCCTCCCGGTTCGGATGCGTGCACCGAGCCTCGTGGTGGGGAGGCAGGTTGCGCAACAGTTCCTTGTTTCACTGCGCAGGTTGTTCAGTATGCTGGGGTGACTGCTGGACTATTTGGTCAGCCTGACCACTGCGGGAGGTGCCATGTCGGTGGATGCGCTGGACGCCCGGATCCTGGGGCTGTTCGCGGCCGAGCCGCGGGTCGGCGTACTCGAGGCGTCGCGGCGGCTCGGGGTCGCGCGAGGCACTGTGCAGGCCAGGCTCGACCGGCTGCAGCGTGACGGTGTCGTCCGCGGCTGGGGGCCGGACATCGACACGACCGCGATCGGCTATCCAGTGACGGCGTTCGCGACGCTGCAGATCGAGCAGGGCTCGGGCCACACGGCCGTGGCAGCGGCACTGGCCCGGATCCCGGAGGTGCTCGAGGTGCACACGATCACCGGCGCCGAGGACCTGTGGTGCCGGATCGTCGCCCGCTCGAACGCGGACCTCCAGCGGGTGATCGACCAGGTCGTCATCGTCCGCGGCATCCAGCGAGCATCCACAGTGATCGCGCTGGCCGAACAGATCCCCCACCGGGTGCTGCCCCTGGTCGAGGCGGCGACGAAGAACTAAGCGAGACGCTTGGCGACTTCTACCGCCGCGCGGGCCACGCGAGGGCCCACGAAGTCGCGGTCGAGCTTGCCGAGGACGACGACGCCGATCGAGGCCTCGACGCCCGGTACGCCGAGGACCGGGGACGACACGCCCTGCGCGCCGGCCTGCAACTCCCCCGACGTGACCACGAACGGCCGCCCGGCCGGGTCGGGTTTGCGGCGTCCGGCCAGGATCGCCTTGCCGGCCGCGCCCTGGTCGAGGGCATGCCGCGAGCCCATCCGGTAGGAGACGTGGAAGTCGGTCCAGCTCGGCTCGATCACCGCGATCGCGAGCGCCTCGTCGCCATCGGCCACGGTCAGATGAGCCGTCGCACCGGTGTCCTCCGCGAGTGATCGCAGCACCGGCAGCGCTGCGTCACGGAGCGTTGGCTGAACGCGACGGCTGTAGTGCAGCACAGCCAGACCGAGGCGCGCCCGGCCTTCACTGTCACGGCGGACCAGGCGGTGCAGCTCGAGGGTGTTCACCAGGCGGTAGACGACGGTCCGGCTGACTCCCAGCGCGGCTGCCAGTTCGGTGATCGAGAGACCGTCCGGAGCGTCCGCCAGCAACTCGAGGACAGTGAGTCCCCGGTCGAGCGTCTGAGAGGTCTCCGCGGGCACCTCCGAAGAGTATCCGTTTTTCGGGCGCGGCCCGATGGCCCCGTATCTTGCTGCCGTGCGAAATTACTGGGCGCTCCTCCCCGCCGTCGCCGTGATCGTGGTGCTGATCCTGGTCTATGCCGTTCCGACCCTGATCAATCCGCAGTGGACCAGCTCGATCCTGGCGCTGTTCCGCCAGCACCCGGTGGACCTGCAGGCGACCCAGGACGAGGCTCAGCGGGCGGCCGGCGTGCTCGGCCCGCAGCAGATCAGGTCGCGGCGGATGCTCGCCGCCGCGATGGTGGTCGGCGCGGTCGCCCTGATCGGTTTCAACGTGTCCCTGAACCGGGAGGCGAACGGCTGCCACATCGCGGCCCGGGCGTTCGGCGCGGTCGAGGGCGATGGCAAGGACGCCAAGGACCCGTGCATCAACATGATCTTCGGCAGCTTCTTCGGCGACGGCACCGGAACGACCGAGGAGACGAAGCCGCAGCCGGTTCTGTCGTACCAGCTGGTCCGGAAGAAGCACCCGACCTACCTCCAGTGGATCCAGAACGCGCCGGACTACAAGGAGGCCGACCTGCTCATCGGGACCAGCCTCGAGTGCAACGGGGACCTGCGGGTCGAGGAGGGCGACGACAAGATCTCCGTGCTGGTCGACAGCGACTCGCCGTGCCCGCCCGCGACCGAGGTCGAGCTCACCGCGATCAAACTGAAGAAGCCGCTCGGCGACCGCAAGATCGTCACCGTCGACGACCAGCCGATGCAGCAGATCGACCCGGACGTCGACTCCTGGCCGACCGTGCTCAAGAAGCTGGTGACCGGCGGCTAGCTCAACGCGCGGACCTGCGAGTCGTACTCGCGGAAGGGCCGGTTGCGGGCCAGCAGGATGAGCAGGCCGACGATGCAGACGGTCGCGCCGCCGAGCAGCGCGATCGTCGGGGTGGTGAGGGACGCCGCCGTACCCGCGACGAAGTCACCCAGGCGCGGTCCGCCGGCCACCACCACGATGAAGACACCCTGCAGTCGCCCACGCATGGCGTCCGGAGCGGCGGACTGCAGGATGGTGTTGCGGTACGCCGAACTCACCATGTCGGCCGCCCCCGACAACGCGAGCAGCCCGACACCCAGCCAGATCGTGCGCGACAGACCGAACAGACCGACCGCCGCGGCGTACACCGTGATCGCGACGACGATCGCCACGCCCTGACGACGCACCCGGCTCACCCAGCCGGAGAACAGCACGCCAACCAGAGCGCCGAGCGCCGGAGCCGCCTGCAGGACACCGACGGTACGAACGCCGCCGGCGAAGAACGCGCCCGCCACGGCCGGGAACAACGCGCGGGGCTGGGCGAACACCATCGCGAGGATGTCCGCGAGGAACGTCGCCAGCAGCGCCGGCGCCGCCCGCAGGAACGTGAACCCCTCGAGCACCGACCGCAGCCCGGCCCGCCGGACCAGTCCCGTCGGCGGCACCGGCGGCAACCGGAACAGTGCGTACAGGGCCGCGGTGAACGTGATGACGTCGACCAGGTACGCCGCCGCGAACCCGTGCCAGGCGATCACCGCCGCACCGAGCAGCGGCCCGGCGGTGAAGCCCAGGTTGAACGCGGCCTGGCTGAGCGTGTTCGCGGCCGGCAGCAGCTCGGGCCGGATCAGCCGCGGGATGATCGCGGACCGGGCCGGGTTGTTCACCGCGAAGCACGCCGACTGGCAGGCCACGACGGCGTACAGGATCCACACCTGGTTCCAGTGCAGCTGCGACTGCAGCACCAGGATCATCGAGAGCAGCCACAGTCCGGATGACGAGACGAGCGCGAGGGTACGCCGGTCGATCGCGTCGGCCATCGCCCCGCCGTACAGGCCGAAGACGATCAGCGGCACCAGTGCGCACAACCCGACCAGCCCGACCGCGAACGTGGAGTGCGACAGCGCGTACACCTGGATCGACACGGTCACCGCGGTCATCTGCTGGCCGAGCTGCGACACCGTCGACCCGACCCACAACCGCCGGAAGTCCGCTGACTCCTTCAGCGGGCGGATGTCAGTCAGCAGCGGCACTCTGACAACTTATGTCATAGCGTGAAGTATCAGACCCGCGGGAAGTGTTCGTCATCGAACGGTTCGCCTACGGTCAGGCCGAGACCGTCGGTGACGACATGGCCGACACCGGTGTACGTGGTGGCCGCGTCGATGTAGATGGCGACGTGGGCGATGCGCGGATCGTCGGTGAGGTTCGGCGTCGCGGAGTGGGCCAGGTAGGCGTTGTGGAAGGTGCAGTCCCCTGCCCGCAGGGGGATCGTCAGCCGCTCCTCCCAGCGCAGGTCGGGCGCGGCCCGGAACATGTCGTCCCGATCGGCCAGATCCTGGCTGCGCAGATCCTGGTGGCGCTGCGAGCCGGGGATGAACGTCATGCACCCGCGCTCCACCGGTACATCGACCAGCGCGACCCACGCCGACAGCGAGGCCCGCGACCCGGCGTGCGGCCAGTACGGCGCGTCCTGGTGGAACTCGGTCGCCGCGCCGTTGTGCGGTGGCTTGATCAACAGCTGGTCGTGCCAGATCCGCACCGGCACCCCGGCCAGCGCGGTGGCGGCCGCGGCGAGCCGCGGGTCGAGGGTGAGCTCCCGCAGTACGGCGTCGTCCCGCCAGACGTTGACGTGCTGCTTGAAGATCGGCGACCCGTTCGCGTAGTCGTCCGCCGACGCGCTCGCCGCGATCGCGGCGTCGCGGAACCGGGCCGCCTCCTCGGTGCTGATGATGTTCCGGATCCGGACCACGCCGTCGCGGCGATAGGCCGAAATGGTCTCTTCATCCAGTACCGCGGGTGCCGTAGGGTCGGTCGTGGTCATCGGTGTGCTCCTCGAAATCCGTTGCCGGGAAGGTCCTTCCAGCCTGCGGTGTACCGGCCGTGGATGACAGGCAGTGGTTGACCAAGACTTGACCGATCTTGACCTGTGAGGTGCGCGTGCACAACGTTCTGAGCAGCGAGGTGTTCCCCGACCAGCGTCTCCCGGTCGCCGGTGAGCGGCTCGAGCTGGTCGCCGACGTCGCGCCGCACAGCCACGCGTTCTTCGAGATCGCGGTCGTCGTCGCGGGCCGGGGTACGCACGTCTCGGCCGCCGGCGAGGTGACGCTCCAGCCCGACTCGGTCGTCGTGCTGCGGCCGGGCGAGTGGCACGGGTACACCGACTGCGCCGGGCTGGTGGTGCGCAACGCGTACCTCGGTCCGGACGTCTTCGGGCTGCTGTCCGGCGCCCTGGTGCCCGGCGGACGAGCGTCGTACCCGGCCCATCCGGCGGTCCAGCAGGCGATGCGCTTGCTGGAGGCAAGCATCGACGAGCCGTGGACGCTGGACCGGCTCGCCGCGCTCGTCAACCTCGCGCCCGGGTATCTGGTCCGCTTGTTCGGCCGGACCGCGGGGATCTCCCCGATCGCCTACCTGGACCGCCTCCGCGCCGAGCGGGCCGCGGGCCTGCTGATCGAGACCGAACTGCCGATCGCGACCGTCGGCGCGATGGTCGGCTGGCACGACCCGAGCCACGCCAGCCGCCGCTTCCGCGCCACCTTCGGCCTCAGCCCCTCCCGCTACCGCTCCACCTTTCGACCGTAGGCAAAGATGGGGCCATGACGTCGCTGCGTACGCCTGACCCGAACCCCGGCTGGCTGTCCGAGTTCGCGCTTGCCGAGACCCGCTCGCGGGTCCCGATCCTGTACGTCGAGGCCGTCCCGGCCCGCGTCGACACCTTCGGCCAGATCGAGCAGATCGGGGTGCTGCTGCGCAGCTCGGCCGCAACCGGCGAGATCACCCGGACGCTGGTGTCCGGCCGCGTCCTGCACGGCGAGTCGATCCGCGACGCGCTCCAGCGCAACATCGAGAAGGACCTCGGCCCGGCAGCGTTCCCCCGGCTGCCGGTCAGCCTGGTGCCGGCCACGGTCGCCGAGTACCTCCCGTTCCCGGGCGTTTCACAACTGCACGATCCCCGCCAGCACGCGGTCGCGCTCGTGTACGTCGTACCGGTCACCGGCGAGTGCGACCCGCGCCAGGACGCGCTCGAGCTCACCTGGCTGACGCCGGCCGAGGCCCTCCAGCCGAGCCTGCTCGCCGACCTCGAGGGTGGCCGCGGGCAACTGCTCAAGCAGGCCCTCGCCTGGTCCGGCGCCATCGTCTAGCCTCGCGCCCGCGTCACCACGGCAGGCGGCCCGCTTCCGCGTGCACCTCGCCCGTCGCTCCGTCAGAGCCCAGGGTCGCCAGCCGGACCGCCACGGCGGCGCCCTCCGCGGGCGTGCGCGGCGCGTCCGAGCCACCCATGTCCGTCGCGCAGTTCCCGGGGTCGGCGGCGTTCACCAGGATCCCGGTAGCACGCAGCTCGTTGGCCAGCATCACCGTGACCATGTTCACCGCAGCCTTCGACGAGTTGTAGCCGAGCGTCAGTACGGTCGACATCCGCGACTCCGGATCCCCGACCTGAGCGAACGACGCCAGTGACGTCGACAGATTGACGATCCGCGCCTGCCCAGCCCGAGACAGCAGCGGCAACAGCGCCTGCGTCACCGAGACCAGCCCGATCACGTTGGTCTCGAACGCCGACCGCAGTACGCCGGACTCCACTCGCGACACCGCGTCGTCACCGACCGGGATGATCGCGGCGTTGTTCACCAGTACGTCGAGGCGCCCGTACGTGCTCTCGATCTCCTCGGCCGCGGACCGCACCGACTGCTCGTCGGTCACCTCCAGCTGGATCCCGGTCGCATCGAGGCCCTCGGCAACCAGTTCCTTGGCGGCGGCCTCGCCGCGGGCCAGGTCTCGCGAGCCCATCAGCACGGTGAACCCGGCCTGCCCGAGCTGCCGTGCGATCTCCTTGCCGATGCCCTTGTTGGCGCCCGTGACGAGCGCGATCTTGTGCGTGGTCATGCGGTCAGGCTGCTGCGGTCCGGCGTACCGAGGCAGAGCGAGTTGAGCCTGGGATCGGCAGTCCCTGGTTGCGGTTGGCGACGGCTGCGATTCTGGGTTCATGGATCGGGGACAGCTCGCGGAGTTCCTGCGCCTCCGACGGGAGGCGTTGCAGCCGGCCGATGTCGGTCTGCCGGCGGGCCTGCGGCGACGGACGCCGGGGCTGCGGCGGGAGGAGGTCGCGAGCCTCGCCACCATGTCGACCGACTACTACACCCGGCTCGAGCAGGGCCGCGGTCCACGCCCGTCCCGCGCGGTGCTGACCGGCCTGGCCCGCGCACTGCGGCTGTCCGACGACGAACGCGATCACCTGTTCCGGCTCGGCGGCGAGCAACCCGGTCCGCCTCCGGGTCCACCGGCCGACGTGCGGACCGGCGTACTGCGGATGCTGGCGCGGCTCGACGTACCAGGGCTCGTGCTGGACGCGAAGTACGACGTCCTCGCGTGGAATCCACTGGCGGCGGCGTTGATCACGGACTTCTCCGCCCTGCCGCCGCGGGACCGGAACCTGCTGCGCCTGCGGTTCCTGACCGACCGGCAGACCCGACTGTTCGGCGAGGACGCGACCCGGGAGTTCGCGCGGGAGGCGGCCGCCGACCTGCGGGCCGCGACCAGCACCTACCCGGACGATCCGGCCATCGCCCGGCTGGTGACCGATCTGCTCGACGGCAGCGCGGAGTTCGCGGCGATCTGGGCGCGGCACGAGGTGGGCCGTCAGCAGACCCTGTGCCAGACGATCCTCCACCCGGAGGTCGGCCGGATCGACGTGATCTGCGAGGTCCTGGTCATCCCGGAGCGCGATCAGCGCGTCGTGCTGTACACCGCCGACCCCGGCTCCCCGTCCGACCAGGCGCTCCGGCTCCTCGAGGTGATCGGCACCCAGGAACTGACCCGAGGCTGAAGGCCTGGGTCAGGCGCGGCGTTGAGTGGCCCAGTCACGGATCAGCTCGATGCGTTCCTTGAGCTGGGTGGAGGAGGCGTGGGCGGCGGCGGGGCCGCCTAGTTTGCGGCGGAGGTCGTTGTGGATCACGCCGTGCGGCTGGCCGGTGCGGTGGTGCCAGGCGGCGACCAGGCCGTTCAGCTCGCGGCGCAGGAGGGCGATCTGCTCGTGGGTGGCGAGCTCGGTCGGCGTGGGGTCCTCGCGCTCCTCGGCCGCCCCGCGCCGGGTCCGCTTCTGCGCCGCCAGCGACTTCGCCTGCCGTTCGCGCAGCAACTCCCGCACCTGATCCGGCTCCAGCAACCCGGGCAGGCCGAGGAAGTCGAGCTCCTCGTCGGAGGCCTGATCGCCACCGGTCCCGTAGTCACCACCGTCGAACACGACCCGGTCGAAGCTCGCGTCCGACCCGAGCGCCTCGAACTTCGCGTCCAGTTCGTCGCTGGCCGCCTCGGTCTGGTTCGCCTTGGCGAGCAGGTCGTCCTCGAGAGCGAAGATGTCGCCGTCCTCGTTGCTGTTCTTCCGCCCGAGCACGTGGTCCCGCTCGGCCTCCATGTCGGCTGCGAACCCGAGCAGCCGGGTCACCGACGGCACGAACACCGACGCCGTCTCGCCCCGCTTCCGGGCCCGCACGAACCGCCCGACCGCCTGCGCGAAGAACAGCGGCGTCGACGTCGGCGTCGCGTACACCCCGACCGCGAGCCGTGGCACGTCCACACCCTCGCTGACCATCCGGACCGCGACCATCCACCGCGAGTCCCCCTCGGAGAACCTCGCGATCTTCTTGCTCGCCGCCTTCTCGTCGGACAGCACCACGGTCGGCGCCTCGCCGGTCAGCTCCCGCAGCGTCTTCGCGTACGCGCGGGCCGTGTTCTGATCACCCGAGATCACCAGCGCGCCCGCATCCGGCATGTGCCGCCGGACCTCGGTCAGCCGCTTGTCCGCGGCCGCCAGCACCGCCGGCATCCACTCGCCTGCCGGGTCCAGCGCCGTACGCAGGGCCTGAGCCGTCAGGTCCTTGGTCAACGGTTCACCCAGCCGGGCCGCGACCTCGTCCCCGGCCTTGGTCCGCCACCGCATCTCACCGGAGTAGGACATGAAGATCACCGGGCGTACGACGTGATCGCGCAGAGCGTGACCGTACCCGTAGGTGTAGTCCGCTTTGCTCCGCGCGACGCCGTCCGGCCCGTGCTCGTACGTGACGAACGGGATCGGGTTGTCGTCACTGCGGAACGGCGTACCGGTCAGGCACAACCGGCGGGCCGCGGGCTCGAACGCCTCCCGGACACCGTCACCCCAGCTGAGCGCGTCGCCACCGTGGTGCACCTCGTCCAGGATCACCAGCGTCTTGAACCGCTCGGTCCGGACCCGGAAGGCCAGCGGGTTCACCGCGATCCCGGCGTACGTCACCGCGACGCCCTGGAAGTCCTTGTTGGTCTTGCCGCGCCGGCCGGCGAACGCCGGGTCGATCGCGATCCCGGCCCGATCGGCCGCCTCGGCCCACTGGACCTTCAGGTGCTCGGTCGGCGTCACCACCGTGACCCGCTCGATCTGCCGCCGGTGCAACAACTCGGCGGCCACGGTCAACGCGAACGTGGTCTTACCGGCTCCTGGGGTCGCCACGGCGAGAAAGTCCCGCGGCTGCTGGTCGAGATAAAGCTTGAGCGCCTCCGCCTGCCAGGCCCGCAGCTTGCTCGCGGTCCCCCAGGCGGCACGGTCCGGATACGCCGGCGGAAGCACGGCTGGTCCAGCTGGCACGCTCGAATCCACGGACGGCATACTCCCCCGTTAGTCGACTGTCGGCCGTGCAGGAACGTTACCTGACTTCGCCGGCAAACCTCGACCGGCGTGTCGCGGTACGGGCGGTCTGTGGAGAAAGTTCCCGGGTTCGCTGGAGTTGCGTTCTACACTTTGGGGCATGAGTACTCAGCTGACCCCTGGCGCCGAGACGGTCGTCGACGAGCGGACCCAGCCGTCGCTGGAAGAGCCCGGCGATCACGAGCGGTTCTCGCACTACGTGCCGAAGGACAAGCTGACCGAGGCGATGGTGATGGGCACGCCGGTGGTCGCGCTGTGCGGCAAGGTGTGGGTGCCGAGCCGAGACCCGCAGCGCTTCCCGGTCTGCCCGGAGTGCAAGGAGATCTGGGACTCGCTCAACCCCGGTGACGGCGGCGGCGAGGAGTAGGCCCGGACCTCAGTTCAGGGTCGGATCGTCCGGGTACGTCGCCAGGTACGCCATCTGATCGTTCTGGCGGCGGAGCACCCGGCGCCACAGGGTGTCCGGGTGCAGGCTGAACACGTCGTCGGGTTCGGACTCGACGACGTACCAGGCGCCCTCGGTGATCTCGCCCTCGAGCTGCCCGCTGGACCAGCCGGCGTACCCGGCGAAGATCCGCATCCGCTGGATCGCGCCCTCGAGCAGTGCCGGCGGTACGTCGAGGTCGATCAGCCCGATCCGCCCGAAGCACTCCCGCCATCCGGGCGGGTCCGCGGACTCGATCACCTCCGCGACGGCCAGCGCGCTGTCGGTGCCGACGGGACCGCCCATGAAGAGCACGCCCGGCTCGTTCACCGTGGTGGACCAGTCCGGGAGCACCCGGTCCACGGCCAGGTCGGCCGCGCGGTTCACCACCACCCCCAGCGCGCCGTCGTCGTCGTGATCCAGCAGCAGGATCACCGACCGGCGGAAGGGCGGCTCGTCGAGCAACGGGGTCGCCACGAGCAGCGAACCGGTCAGGGTCGTGGCCGTCATGACTCCATCATGTCGTACGACGGAGCACTCGGAAGGCCAGCCAGGCACCGAAAGCAACACCGGCGAGGTCCGCGATCGCGTCGAACGGATCGCCGTCGCGTTGCGGCAGCAGGTAGTGCTGCACGATCTCGCTGACAATCGCGTTCGCGACCAGTGCCGCCAGCAACCAGCGCGCCTGTACTCCGACCTTCAGCCCGAGGAATGCGACCGACGCGAACAGGAGGAAGTGCGCGATCTTGTCCACCTGCGGGATCCCGACGTGCGGACCAGCCTCCCGCGGCGCGTAGACGCCGTACAACTGCAGCACGCAGGCGGCGACGAAGCCGATCCGCCACGCCCACACCGTCACTCGCGACCCGGCCGTCGCCCCCGTCAGAGTAGATGTCACCCAACCACCGTACTCAGAGCGCCGGAGAGTCGTCCGGGAAGCTCTCGGCCGCCGGGGCCTTGCCGCCGGCCGCGTCGCGGACGGCGTGCGCGATGATCGTGTGCACCTCCGGGTGGAACACGCTGGGCACGATGTAGTCCGCGTTCAGCTCGTCGTCGGTGACGACACCGGCCAGCGCCTTCGCGGCGGCCAGCTCCATCTGGATCGACACCTTCGACGACTGCGCGTCGAGCAGACCGCGGAAGACGCCCGGGAAGACCAGCACATTGTTGATCTGGTTCGGGAAGTCGCTGCGCCCGGTCGCCACCACGGCCGCGTGCTCGTGCGCCGCGGCCGGGTCGACCTCCGGGTCCGGGTTGGCCAGCGCGAAGACGATCGCGTCCTTGTTCATGGTGGCGATGTCGGCGCCGGTCAGGATGTTCGGCGCGGAGACGCCGATGAACACGTCCGCCCCGCTCAGCGCACCCTTCAGGTCACCGCTGTACTTCGCCGCGTTGGTGTTCTCCGCGATCCAGCGCAGCTCCGGCGACAGCCCGTCGCGTTCGGTGTGGATGACGCCGGCGATGTCGGCGACGATCGCATCCCGCACGCCGGCCTCGATCAGCAACTTCAGGATCGCGGTGCCGGCCGCGCCCGCGCCGGACAGCACCACGCGGACCTCACCGATGTCCTTGCCGACCACGCGCAGCGCGTTGAACAGCGCCGCCAGCACCACGACCGCCGTACCGTGCTGGTCGTCGTGGAAGACCGGGATGTCCAGCTCCTCGCGCAGCCGCCTCTCGATCTCGAAGCAGCGCGGCGCGGAGATGTCCTCCAGGTTGATCCCGGCGAACCCGGGTGCGATCGCCTTGACCACCTGGATGATCGCCTCGGTGTCCTGGGTGTCCAGGCACAGCGGCCACGCGTCGATCCCGGCGAACCGCTTGAACAGCGCCGCCTTGCCCTCCATCACCGGCAGCGCGGCCTTCGGGCCGATGTTGCCCAGCCCGAGTACGGCGGAACCGTCGGTGACCACCGCGACACTGTTGCGCTTGATCGTCAGCCGGCGCGCGTCGTCCGGGTTCGCCGCGATCGCCAGGCAGACCCGCGCCACCCCCGGGGTGTAGATCATCGAGAGGTCGTCGCGGTTGCGGATCGGGTGCTTGGCCTCCATCGAGATCTTGCCGCCGAGGTGCATCAGGAACGTCCGGTCCGAGACCCGGGCGATCTCGACACCCGGTACGGCCCGCATCGCCTCGACCAGCCGGCCGGCGTGCTCGGTGTCGGCCGCGGCGCAGGTGACGTCGATCCGCAGCCGCTCGTGGCCGGACGCGGTCACGTCGAGTGCGGTGACCAGACCGCCGGCCTGCTCGACCGCGGTCGTCAGCTTGCTCACCGTCGAGCCACCCGCGGGCACCTCGAGGCGAACGGTGATGGAGTACGAAACACTCGGCAAGGCAGTCACGCGGGTGATCCTCTCATGTCACTGGTAAGCCCTGGAGGTTACGTACGTAATGTGCATGACAGATCAGCTCCGGACCGCCAGGCCATCACAACCGAGCGCCGACGGCACGACCGATCCTCGCGGTTACCGGGGAACGCCAATTGTGATGGCGTGGCGGTACCTACTCCTCCAGCCAGGCTCTGACCGACTCGTTGTGCTCGCCGAGTCGTGGCGGTGGGAGGTTGGTCTCGCGGGCACCGGCGTACGGCTGGTCGTCGAAGCGTAGCGGCGGACCGGGGAGCTGGATGCGGCCGAGCGTCGGGTGGTCGACGTCGATCAGCAAGCCCTGGGACAGCGTCTGCTCCCACTCGTAGACCTGCTGGAAGTCGCGGACCTTCCCGGCCGGAATCCCCTTGTCCGCAAGGCGTTCCAGCCACACGTCCGCCGACTCGGCCGCGAACGCCGTCTCGATCGCAGCCGTCAGCTGGTCGCGATGCGCCACCCGCTGCGCGTTGACCGCGAACCGTTCGTCCTCCGCATCGAGCCCGACGATCGGCGCGAACGTCCGCCACTGCCCCTCGCTGCCGACCGCGACCTGGATGCTGTCGTCGGCGGTGCGATACATCCCGTAAGGCGCGATCTGGGCATGGTGATTGCCGACCCGCTCGGGCAACTCGTGGGCCACCGTCCACTTCGTCCCGTGGAACGCGTGTACGCCGATCGTCGACGCGAGCAGGCTGGTCCGCACCACGCGGCCCTTCCCGGTGATCGATCGCTCGTGCAACGCCGCCAGCGCACCATACGCGCCGTACATGCCGGCCAGCAGGTCCGCGATCGGTACGCCGACCTTCGTCGGCTCGAACGCGCCGGTGATGCTCATCAGACCGCCTTCGCCCTGCGCGATCTGGTCGTACCCGGCCCGCCCGCCGTCCGGACCGTCGTGCCCGAAGCCGGTGATCGACAGGATCACCAGGCCTGGGTTGAGCTCGTGCAGCTGCCTGGTGGAGAACCCGAGCCGATCGAGCACGCCCGGCCGGAAGTTCTCGATCAGGACGTCGGCCTTGCGGACCAGCTTGGTCAGGAACTCCTTGCCCTGATCCGATTTGAGGTCGGCGGTCACCGATTCCTTGTTCCGGTTCGCGGACAGGTAGTACGTCGACTCCCCTTCGACGAACGGCGGTCCCCAGCCCCGGCTGTCGTCCCCACGCTCGGGCACCTCGACCTTGATCACCCGCGCGCCGAGGTCGCCGAGCATCATCGCCGCGTGCGGCCCGGCCAAGGCTCTGGTGAGGTCGACGACAACGACATCGGAGAGGAGGTTCTGCACGCCGCCACCCTAGGCGAGGACACGCGGAGCAGCCGTGACGCGACTCTCAGGCTGACGCCTTGCGCGCCAGGGAGGCCAGGCGGTGGGTCACGTCGCGGGGGCGTTCCTGCATGAGCATGTGGCCCGCGCCGGGGTACATCCACAGGCGTGCGGTCGGGAGCTCCGCGGCCATCCGGTTGGCGTGCCGGGGCGGAAGGAGCCGGTCGCGGGTCCCGTGCATGATCTCGACCGGCACCTGGTCCAGCACCTTCAACGCGTGCGACCGCTCGTGCTGCAGGATCGCCTCGAAGAACCCGCCGTACGACGGCCCCGGCACCGCAGCCAGGTCCGCCAGGAACAGATCCACCTCGGCCGGGTCGACCTTCTTGCCGAACACCAGCTGCTGCAACGCGGGCCGCTGCAGCCGGGCCGCCAACGCACGCGATGCCAAGGCCCGGCGAGCGGCCCGCTTGGCAGCTGCGCGGCGTTCGATCCGGGCGCTGACCAGCTTCATCGCGCGGGGAGCGACCACCGCAGTTGCGGGGTCGAGACGTCTGGGGATGCCGAAGGCGCCCTCCGCGATGTGACCGGACGATGTGCTGACCAGGGCGGCGGCCCGGATTCGGGAACCGAAGAGGTCGGGTTGCGCGTCGGCGAGGGCCATCAGGGTCATGCCGCCCATCGAGTGACCGGCGTAGACGACCGGGCCGTCGCCGACCACGGTGTCGAGCACCGTCACCAGGTCGTCGGCCAACTGCTCGATCCGCATCGAACCCGGCGGCGCCGCGTCCGACCGCCCATGGCCGCGGTGGTCGTAGCTGACGACGCGTACGGCGTCCGGTCCGAGGATCCGCGGCAGGTCCTCGACCTGGTTGTGCCACGACCGCGTCGAACACGTCCACCCGTGCACGAGCAGCACCGTCACCGGCGCGTCCACAGGTCCGGTCGTCTCGACGTTCAGCCGTACGCCGTCCGGCGTCGTCACACCCGACCGCTCCAACTCGATCGTCACGCACTCTCCCGTTCCCGCTCGTCGGCGGCCAGATGAGCCGCACGCAACCGCCCACCACGGGCTCCCCGTCCGACCAGCCAGGCGATCCCGGCGAGCTCGAGCAGCCCGACCACGCCCAGCAGGGCGTAGCCGCCGTTCCACATCCATCGTGGCACGTCGGTCCGCTCCTCGCGCCGCAGCACCTGTTGCTCGTTGATGAACTCGACCGGCTGCCCGTTCGACACCTGCACCGCCGGCTTCTCGATCGCCGCGTCCGCCGGCGCGTACACCCACGTCGCCACCAGGTCCCGCTGCCCCCGGTGCAGCCGGATCATCGACTTCCACTTCCCGTACATCGGCAGCGGGTCCGCCGACCGGTAGGTGCCATCGGCAACCTTCACCATCGGGTGCAGGACCATCCCGCCACCCTGCCAGGCCATCGCCGAGAACCACCGTGCACCATCGGCCGCATCACCCGGCCGCAGCGCGACCGTGACGTACGCCGTCGGCTCGGCCCCCGTGGCCACCCGCTCCAACGACACCGTCCCGGACACCCCGGGCGCGGCCGACCGCGGCACACAGAAGAAGACCACAGCCAGTACGGCGATCAGCCCGACGGCCCCGAGTTGGTGCGTACGACGGACCACGGCCGGCCGGGTGTGCCGGATCCCGACCGCACGTCGATCCCCCGCAACCTCGGCGTACCGGGTCGCGACCCAGGCTCCGACCAGACCCGCGCCGGCCCCGACGACAACGCCGTACCCGAGGGCTGACGGGAGCATCGACGACGGCCACGCGATCGGCATCCAGACGTGACTCCAGGCGTACTCCGCGACCACGCCGACCGTGCCGATCAGGATGCCGGCGACGAGCCCGAGGCGGAAGCGCCTCTTGTTGCCCAGGGCAAACGCCACCACCTCGACCAGGATCGCCTCGATGATCAACAGCGGGAAGTGGCCGACGATCTGCCCGAGCGGCTGTGCGACGGCCCAGGCGATGCCGCCGCGGATCACCAGATACACCGCGAGCGCGGCGAACGTCGTACCGGGACCGCGCCGCGCCCGCAGGATGGTGAACCCCATCGCGGCGCCGAACACGATCAGGATCGGCTGCAGGATCAACGGGAACTGCGGCACCCCGTAGTTGAACTCGGTGCTGAACAGGTCCCACGCGATCAGCAACGCGCCGACCGACACGATCTCCTGGAACAAGCGACGCTTGTTGAGGCCGATCAACTGCTCCACCTCCGCCAGCGCCAGCAGTCGCGCGAAGATCGAGAACACCACGCCGCCGATCATCAGCAAATGGGTCGGACCCCACAGCGTGACGTCCTCGCCGAACAGGCGGTGCCACAGATCGTCCAGCGGGAACCCGACCAGTGCGAACGTCCCGCACACCGTCACGAGCGCCGCGCTGCAGGGGATCCGCCAGCCCTTGGTCAGCTTGATCGTGCGGGCCGGCAGCGGCTTGCCGGCCAGGGCGATCGGCAGGACGCCGGAGACGATCACGCCGAGGATGCCGAAGAAGATCGGGTAGTGCGCCGGCGTCCCGAACGGTCCGGTGTCACGGCCGCGGTCGATGTGCACCGCGATGTCCCACCAGACCCCGAACGCGCAGGCGAGCAGCGACACGGCGTGCACGTACGGCGTCAGCGCGGCCCATCGGGGGACTCCGTCCAGTCTCCCGATGGTGTCCGCAAGCCGCCCTACCAGCGTGACGCGCCCGGTCCGTTCCCGCCACAGCAGGACGGCGAGTGCGACGTACATCAACGAGACCAGACCGGTGACGATCGCGATCTGGTCGAACGTCGCCGTACCGGTGGTCGCCAGTGGGATCGCCATGAACGGTCTCCTTAGATCCTTCATCGCTGATGTTACATCGACTATGTAACGTTGAGTCTGGAAGACTGTCAAGGGTGGACCAGAAGCCGGACGAGGACCTCACCGTCGACCAGCTCGCCGCCAAGGTGGGTATGACGGTGCGGAACGTGCGCGCGTACGCCGGGCGCGGCCTGATTCCGCCGCCCCGCCTGGCCGGCCGGACCGGGTACTACGACCAGGACCACGTGGCCCGGCTCACCCTGGTCCGCGAGCTGCTCGGCAAGGGCTACACGCTGGCCGCGGTCGAGCGGATGATGAGCGAGCTGCCCGACGGCGCGCTGGCGCTGGGCGTCGTCGAGACCCTGGTGAACCCGTGGACCCCGGCCGAGCCCGAGGTGCTCGACGAGTTCCAGCTGGCGGAGCGGGCCGGCGTACCGCACGATCCCGCGGTGATCGACCAGCTCGTCGAGCTCGGGATCGCCGAGCGCCAGGACGACGGCCGGCTCCGGATCTCGAACCCGGACCTGCTCCGCACCGGCCTCGAGGTGATCAAGCTCGGCGTCCCGATGCAGGCGATCTTCGAGATGCTCCCCAAGCTCTTCGCCCAGGCCGACGCGGTCGCGAAGACGTACGTCGAACTGTTCCGCAGCACCGTCTGGCGCGACTTCGCCGACGCCGGCCTCCCCGCCGACGGCTGGCCCGAGATCCAGCGCACCCTGGAAGGCATCATCCCGCTGGCCGGCCAGGCGCTGGTCGCCGCGTTCCGCGAAGCCATGGCCCGCGAGATCGAACAGGTCGCCTACGAAGAACTGGGCCTGGACCCCAAGGGCCTTCCCTCAGCCGGCTAGACCCGATCGCGCGGGTCGGCGTCTGGCGGCGGTTGCGGAGTACCACTGAGGCGAGCCCTGCCCTGAGGACGGCGGCGGCCGCGATCAGGGTCGCACGGCGAGGCCGGCATCACGGCGACCAGGAAGGCGATGAGCACACCCCCGAGCACCATGAACGTAGTCACGATCACCTAGTGCCCGCCCTGCGTACGCCGGAAACCACCGGGCCCGGTCTCGTCCCCTAGTGACCCCTGGACGTATCACCAGGGGTAGCTAGGGACTCAGATAGGTAAAGATCCGCATGTGCAGGACGGGCCTTACTTGGGACTGTTCTCTTACCAGGAACTCGAGGGCGGATCAGTCCCACCGCCCGCAGCAGGCAGGAGCACGACGATGCGTCAGATTCAGATCCGCCGGCGGCCGCGCACCACGACCACGACCACCCGCCGTCAGACCAAGGACCTCGACCTCCGTACGCCGTCCGGCCGCCCGCTGCCGTTCTGATCCAGTCCGCCTGTCCCCCGGAAGCCCACGACCATGAAGCTCAGACTGCACGTCCACCACGCGTTCACCGGCGGCTGGTGCGCCGACATCGACGACGACCTCGACCGCCAGCCCGACGACCCGTACTGGTGCGTCGACCAGTGGCCCACCCTCCAGGAAGCCATCGCCGCCGGCTGCGCCCAACTGGCCAGGCTCGCCACCACCACCCACCTGACCCGAGTCAGCGGCTACGCCGAACACGCCCTCGCTGCGTGAGTGGTCTGTACCGAAGAACGGGTAGTAGTGCCTCCCTCCGGGGGCCGGCAGGCGTGGGCGAGCCATCAACTCCCCCGGCTCGGGCGACCACTACGCGTTCTTCGGTACGGCGTCCTCGGACGGCAGGTCGCCGAGGTCGGCGTCCCTGTCGTCGTGGTCGTCGGGGTCGTCGTCGGGGAGGCTCGCCTCGTTGCGGCGGGCGATCCGGATGAACGCGACGATCAGCACGATCGGCCCGAGCACCATCGCCGTCTCCGGGACACCGCCCATGTGCAGCGCGATCATGACGCCGTCACCAGCGCGATCCCGCCGGCCGTGAACGCGACCATCGCCGCCAGCATCGGGTACTGCGCCCGCCGCAACTGCCGGCGCCGGAACAGTTCGGCAGCACGATCGTGCGCGGACACGACCCCAAGTACGTGTCCGAGCACGATCGCACCGATCTGGACCCCCGCGATCAACCCCGTGCCGAGGAACGCGTAGTCGATCCGCGTCCCGCTCGTGCCGAGCAGATCCCACCCACGCCCGAACGGATCCGTTGCGAGCAGCACACCCTCCTGCCCCTGGAACATCGCGAACGAGAAGTAGTGTGCCACCGCGTACCCGATCGCGATCGGGACCAGCGAATGCACGAACGCCCCCGGCAACCCGGCCGCCCCGACCGCGTCCGACCGGACCCGCACCGATCCCGTCGTCCGCGCCGCCAGCACGAACAACGCCGCGACGATCGCGACCGCAACCATCAGACCGAGCGTGTGTACGACGATGTGCTGCGTCCGACCGAGGTCGCCAGTCAGGCGCGTCCAGGCCGACCACCGCGAGATCCCGTCGAAAGCCGTTGACCCGAGCAACAAACACAGCAGCCCGACGATGCCTGGCTGCCGCGGCATCGTGGCCAGTCCGGCCAGCGGGTTCCGCAGTTCCAGCCGCCCGTCGGCGCCGCGACCGAACGGACTCAGTCGCGCGAGCACTTCGGCGTACACCTCGAAGCTGTCGCCGATCCTGAACCAGGCCGGTCCATAAACGATGCCCGCAGCAACATTCACCAACGCGTAGCCGGTCACGAAGATCGCGACGACGACCGGCTCGGAGCCGTCCGGGTACGCGAGCTCGAGCCAGAGGAAGCCGGCCAGCCCGGCAACCGCCGGCCAGTACGCGATCCCCTCCGGCAACGTCCGGTACGACGACCGCCGGGCCAGGCCCGCGATCGTGCGCAACGGGTTGGCCAGTCGCCAGATCGGGCCGCAGAGCAGGGAGAGCGGGATGATGCCGACCCAGATCCACACGTAGAGCCAGGTCGGGGCCGGGTTCAGCGCCGGCGAGCTGCTGCCGAACCATGCGGCGCCGAGCAGCATCACGAGCGCGGCCAGACCGGCAGCCTTCAGGACCCGGCGCAGCGTGCGATTGTCGACAATCCTCGTGATGACAATCAGCGAGCGCCCAGCGGCGACGTCGAATCGCGGCCGCGACCAGAACGCGGCCAGGGCGAAGAACGAGACTGCGACCGCAGCGCCGGCGGAGTAGATCGCCAGCCAGAGCGGCACCGGCAGATCGCCACGACCGCCGATCCCGTGCAGCGGCAGCAACAACTCCACCACGACAAGGCCCTCCGATCGCCAGGTATCTGACCGATCGAATGTAACACGGACGATGTCACATAGCGAGGGTCTGATACTCCGCAGGGTTGAAGCGCCGGGTCAACTGCCGGAACCGGAACGTGAACGACGGCCAGATCGTGGTGTTGCGGCCCTGCGCGTCGAGGTACCAACTGGTGCAGCCGCCACGGGTCCAGACCGTGTTGCGCATCGACGACCGGACGCCGTCGACGAACGCGCGCTGCACCTCCGGTCGCACCTCGACCTGCCGCAGCCCCTGGGCATCCATCGTCTTCAGGGCATCCAGGATGTAGGCGATCTGGGACTCGATCATGAACACCATCGAGCTGTGGCCGAGGCCGGTGTTCGGGCCGATCAGCAGGAAGAAGTTCGGGAAGCCGGAGACCGCCGTTCCGAGGTGAGCCTCCATGCCGCCGGACCAGGCTTCGCGCAGTGAGAGGCCGTCGCGGCCGTGGACCATGTCCATCACCGGCAGGTCGGTGACCCGGAAGCCGGTGCCGTAGATGATCGTGTCGACCTCGTGCTTCACGCCGTCCTCGGTGACGATCCCGGTCGGGGTGACCTCGGCGATCCCGTCGCTGACGACCTCGACGTTCGGCTGCACGATCGCCGGGTAGTAGTCGTCGGAGATCAGCACGCGCTTGCAGCCCAGGGTGAAGTCAGGGGTCAGCTCGGCCCGCAGCAACGGGTCGCGGACCTGATGGGCGAGATGTTTCTCGGCCATCTTCTGCGCCTGCGTCATGATCGCCGGCAGCTTCGCGAACCCGAGCACCATCGACTCGCGACCCCAGTAGATCGCCGCCCGGGCAACCTTCTGCGCCAGCGGGAAGCGACGGAACACCGCCTTCTCCACCTCGGTGATCTTGCGGTCCGGCCGCGGCATCACCCACGGCGGCGTCCGCTGGAACAGATGCAGTTCCTCGACCTCGGGCTGGATCGCCGGCACGAACTGGATCGCCGACGCGCCGGTCCCGATCACCGCCACCTTCCGGCCGCTCAGATCCAGATCGTGATTCCACTGCGCCGAGTGGAACACCTCACCCTCGAACGACTCGACCCCAGGGAGCTTCGGGTACGACGGTTCCGCGAGCGGACCCATCCCGGACAGCAGCACGTCCGCGACGAACTCACCTTGACTCGTCTGGATCCGCCAGCGACCGTCCTCCCAGCGCGCGGTCTCGACCGCATGCCCGAAGCGGATGTGCGGGCGGATGCCGAACCGGTCGGTGACCTTGCGCAGGTAGTCCTCGATCTCGGGCTGGGGTGAGAACGTCGACGACCACTCCGGGTTGGGCGCGAAGGAGAACGAGTACAGGTGCGACGGCACGTCACACCGGCAGCCCGGGTAGGTGTTGTCCCGCCAGGTCCCGCCGACGTCGTCCGCACGCTCCAGTACGACGAAGTCGTCGTACCCGGCCTGCTTGAGCCTGACCGCCATCCCGATCCCGGCGAACCCGGTCCCGACCACCACGATCCGGTGTTGCGTGGTCTCCATCAGCCCTCCAGTCGAGCCCTCCTCGAGCAACTTACTCCCAGTAAGTTACTCGGAGTCAGTTAGACTACGCAAGTGACCCCGACCACGGACCAGACGGCGGCCGACGTACCGGTGAAGCGGCGGCGCAACCGGGCCGCGCGGGAACGGGAGATCCTCGAGGCGGCGGAGCGGATCTTCGGCGAGCGGGGGTATCAGGGCACGTCGATGGACGACGTCGCCGCCGACGTCGGAGTGTCGAAGCCGCTGATCTACCAGTACTACGGCTCGAAGGACGGCCTGTTCCTCGCCTGCCTGGCGCGACTCCGGACTCAACTGCTGGAGACCGTCGCCGACGCGGTGATGGCTGCCCGCGATCCCGAGGACGCGCTGTACGCCGGATTCGTCGCCTGGTTCCGGTTCCTCGACGACCACCCGCAGGCGTGGTCGGTCCTGATCGACGAGGGCATGCTCTCCACCAACCCGGCCGCCGGCCCCGCCACCGCCGCGACCGACGAGGTCCGCGCCGCCTTCATCGAACTCATCTCCACGATGGTCCGGATGAACCTCCCGCCCGGCCGCACCGCCGACGACGAGGAGATCGAGATCGTTGCCCAAAGCATCTCCGGCGCCACCGAACGCCTGGCCATCTGGCGCAGCCGCACCCCCACCCCACCCACCCCCGAGAAGGTTGCCCGCACCCTCCAAAACCTCCTCTGGCAAGGCCTCCACACCCTCCGCACCCGCTGACCCAAACGGACGTCCTGAATGTTCAATCACGAGCCGGCTGACTACGAATGCCCGTTCTGCCGGCTAGCGTCCGGGGGCGAAGATCACCTGACCAGCCAAGACGACATCGTCCTGCGGGCGGACCGGGCACTTGCGTTCGTCGCCTCGCGTTGGTGGCCGAACAACCGGGGACACGTTCTGGTGGTGCCGACCACGCACCATGAGAATCTCTACGACCTGCCGGCACCCGCTGGCCATGCCGTTCACGACGCCGTCCGCGAGATCGCCATCGCCATTCGTCACACCTATCGCTGCGAAGGCGTCTCCACCAGGCAACACAACGAACCAGCCGGCTACCAGGACGCCTGGCACTACCACGTCCACGTCTTCCCGCGGTATCCCGGTGACAACCTCTACAACACCACCCACCTCCCCGACCCAGCGACCGCAGAAGAACGCCAACCCTACGTACGTCGCCTGCGCGCGCACCTCGCATGAGTGCACTGAGAGCGGAAGGTTGGCTAGTGGTCTGCGAGTGGTGCGCTGTGCCACCGCCACTTGCTGCCGACGTCAGGCAGTCCGGGGAGCGAGATCCGGCCAGTTGCCCATTGGAGCGCGGCCCAGGGATCGACGTCTGCTGAGCCGAGTGACGCGCACTCGGCCTGCCGGTCCGGGAACATGCGGGCGAGGACCCAGGCACAGACGTCCGACGGCGGCGCGAAGGGTAGGCCGAGACCGGCCGCGATGTCGCCGCCGTGGACGAGCAGTTCGATGCAGCCCATGCCGGCGGTTCCCTCGGCGTCGGCCATGCCGTACGGATGGAAACCGCGGTCGGTCGGCTGTGCCGCGCGTACGACGGCCGACAAGAGGCGACCGCAGGCCTCGAGGAGTTCCAGAACCTGGGCAGTGGTGGAGTCCTCGATGGCGCGGGAGAAGAAGCGCACGTAGTGCGAGGGAGCACGGCTGGCGAGCTGCATCGCGTAGGCCAGTTGGCAATGCGCGACGTGCTCAGCGGTGAAACGGCACGACCAGTCGAGCGAACCCGCTGGTGTCTGCCAGTCCCGATCAATCGCAGGCGTGAGCGCCGCCACCACGCTGTCGACTGCCCGATCCAGCTCGTCGGTCGCTTGCAACGAAATTCCTTCGGTCGTCGGGCCGGACACGACAAAGGCAAGGAGTCACGAACTCCTTGCCATATACAGGATATAGCGCACCTGGGGACTTGCCGCAAGGCCCGGGTCGTGCTGGAGAATCACCAGCCGGAGTCAGAAACCCGCAGAAACAAAGGACTTGCGGAGTGACTGGCGGACGAAGCCAATCTGGTGAATCGGGGTTTTTCGTGATTGACGTGATCATTGCCGGTGGCGGACCGACTGGCATGATGCTGGCGAGTGAGTTGCGGCTGCACGGCGTCCACGTGGTTGTGGTGGAGAAGGACGTGGAGCCGACCAAGATCGAGCGCTCGACCGGATTGCACGTGCGCAGCATCGAGGTGATGGACCAGCGCGGATTGCTGGAGCGGTTCCTCGCCCTCGGGAAGCAGTACCCGGTCGGTGCGTTCGTCGGCATCCGCAAGCCGCCGCCGGACCGGCTGGACACCGCGCACGCGTACATCCTCGGCATCCCGCAGACCACGACCGACCGCCTGCTGGCCGAGCACGCCGCCGAGGTCGGCACCGAGATCCGGCGCGGGTGCGAACTGGTCGGGCTGAGCCAGGACGACGACGGCGTCACCGTCGAGCTGGCCGACGGCACGCAGCTGCGTTCGCGCTATCTCGTCGGCTGCGACGGCGGCCGCAGTACGGTGCGCAAGCTGCTCGGCGTCGCCTTCCCCGGCGAGCCGAGCACGGTCGAGACACTCCTGGGAGAGATGGCGTTGGCCGCGTCGCCCGAGACACTGGCCGAAGCGAACGAGGAGATCCGCAAGACCCAGCTGCGGTTCGGCACCGCGCCCGTCGAGGACGGGTTCTACCGCGTCGTCGTACCCGCTGAGGGATTGGCCGAGGACCCCCGGGTCCCGCCGACTTTCGAGGAGGTCAAGCAGCAGTTGCGAGTGACCGCGGGCACGGACTTCGGCGCGCACTCACCGCGCTGGCTCTCCCGCTTCGGCGACGCCACCCGGCTGGCCGAGCGCTACCGGACCGGCCGCGTCCTGCTGGCCGGCGACGCGGCCCACATCCACCCGCCGGCCGGCGGGCAGGGCCTCAACCTAGGCGTCCAGGACGCGTTCAATCTCGGATGGAAGCTGGCGGCCGAGGTCAACGGCTGGGCGCCCGAGGGCCTGCTGGACACCTATCACACCGAACGGCACCCGGTCGCCGCCGACGTCCTGGACCTCACCCGCGCCCAGATGGAACTGATGGCCCTCGAGCCAGGTCCCCAGGCCGTACGCCGACTGTTGACGCAACTCATGGACTTCGACGACGTCCACCGCTACCTGGTCGAAAGGCTCACCGCGATCGGGATCCGCTACGACTTCGGAGCGGGAGACGAACTCCTCGGTCGCCGTCTCCGCGACGTACACCTCGAACGCGGCCACCTCTACGCCCAGATGCACAGCGGCCGAGGTCTACTCCTCGACCAAGCCGGCAAACTCTCGGTCGAAGGCTGGGCAGACCGGGTCGACCACATCGTCGACACCACTGCGGAACTCGACATCCCCACAGCGGCGCTCCTACGCCCCGACGGCCACGTCGCCTGGATCGGCGAAGACCAGCAGGACCTGGTCACCCATCTCTCCCGGTGGTTCGGCCCCGCCACCACCTGACCCACGGCCGCTCGCCGAAGGTCCGTTATCGATCGACAGCTACACGCCGCGCGACGATGGCGGCATGGGGTCGTTTCCCGTCAGCGCGAGTCACCGTCGCTTCGACCTGAAAGCCCGATGCCGCCAGCCGCTGCGACATCTCCTCGACCGACCAGAAGTAGGCGGTCGTCACGGTGTGCGCGAACGGCTCGACCTGGGCGCCTTCGAACATGCCGAGCAGCAGACTGCCACCGTCGCACAGGCACCGTGCGAACTCGTCGAGGATGCGGGGCACGTCATCCGGATCGGTGTGGATGATCGAGTACCACGACAGGATCCCCGCCACCGAGCGATCGGGTACGCCGAGGTTCGTCAGCTCCCCGACACGGTAGGGAACGGCGGGAAACCGCGAGCGGGCGATGTCCACGAACCGCGGCACAAGATCGACACCCTCGACGTCACAGCCCTGCCCGCTCAGAAAGTCGGTCCACTGCCCCGGCCCGCACCCGGCGTCGATGATGCGGCCCGTGATCCCACCGGCCCACTGAGACACCAGCTTGCGGTCCAGTTCGTGCATAGCCTCCGTCGAGGCGAACCGGTCGGCGTACTCCTCCGCCCACCGGCCATACGCATCCCGCACATCATCCACAGCCACAGGCAAACCCCTAGCAACCCGACACTAGATTTCACGATGCCGCCCATCGGTACGACGTAGACCCCGAGGCGGCACGACATGCTCCCACGTCCGCGAGCCACCGCCGAACCTCCCGATCGCCGCGCTGCGGCCGCCCGCGCCGTAGGGCCCATCCCAACCGACACAACTCCGCCGGCCCCGTCCGGTCGCCGCCACCCGGCCACCCTGCCGCCCGGCCGGCTGGTCGGCTGGTCGCGCGGTCGGCTGGTCGGCCTGGTCGGCTTGGTCGGTCACTTTGTGCACGAGATCCGTACGGCGCCAGCCTCCACGCACAGAACTGGTGCACAAAGTCGATCGTGCTGTGGCCGAACCCGGTGTGGCCAGGGTTCGGGACGAGCCCGCGGTGCTGACACACGCATCAAGCGGGCCCGGTCCCGCCCCGATCACGCTCGGACCCGGGGCCGGTGGTGAGCTGACGGTGGGGTTGGCGAGTGTCGCGGGTCAGCACCCGCAACGATCCCCGCGACGGCGGCGTCAACACCGCCGAGATCAGGCAGCGACCGAACCGACAACACAGCCGGACAACCCCTCGGCTTGGGGGTTCTCCCCTCGGACACCAGCAGACAACCCAGTACGCGTTCGGCTCTCGGGTCCGCCGTCCGGGGCACCCTTTGGCGGGCGCGGACACCATGTCGGGACCTGGGACACCTCATGACGTGTCCCCCAGGTCCCGACATCTTGTGCCAGGTTCCTGCTCCTGCCCGAAATCACCGTCCGCCGTCCGCCGCCGCCCCCGTCCGCCGCCGGCCCGGACGCCCCGTCCGGCGCCGGCTGCTGCCGGCTGGTGGTGGCTGGCGGCGGCTGGTGGTGGTTGTCGTTCTGCCCGCGACTGGGCGCCACTCGGGCGTTGCAGCGGCGACTCGGTGCTTGATCGGTGCACAAAGCCGGGCGGGGCCGGCGACCCACGGAAACGACAGGAGAGCCCGAAAACCAGTCGCAACTTCGATGATCGTCGCAGAAACTTGACGCGCAATCGGCACCGTTGCCGACGTTGCCGGAGCGAGAGAAAAGACGATTGGATGAACGCCGAGACGGTTGCCCCGCGCAAACGCGCGCCCGCACCACGACGTACGCCGGTTGGCGGTCTGCTGCGGACACGGACCTTCGGCTTGTTCTGGGTCGGTGAGTCAACCAGCGGATTCGGCTCGGCGATCACGACGGTGGCCCTGCCCCTGGTGGCGGTGTCCACCCTGCACGCAGACACCAGCATGGTGGCGCTGCTGACAGCGGCGAACTGGGTACCGTTTCTGGTGATCGGGCTTCCGGCTGGGGCGTGGGTCGACCGTTGGCCAAGTCGACGCGTCTTGCTGGCCGCCGATCTCGTGTCGGCGGTGGTGCTGGCCGGTGTCCCGATCGCGGCCTGGACCGGAGTACTCACCATGGGCATGCTGCTGGCGGCAGCGCTGCTCGCCGGTATCGCCAAGGTGTTCTTCGACCTGGCGTACAACGCTTTTCTGCCCCATCTACTGGCTCCTGGGGACCTGCTCGAGGGCAACTCCAAACTGCAGACCAGCGCGTCGGCAGCCGAGCTCGCCGGCCCGGGCCTCGGGGGACTGTTGGCCCACGCTGCTGGCGCGGTCTGCGGGATCCTCATCGACGCGCTGACGTTCCTGGTCTCGGCTGCCTGCGTGGCGGGCCTGCGGGCCGGACCCGAGGCACGGCGAGACCGGGTCGGCAATCTGAGCGTGTTCCGTCAGATCGCTGAGGGTTTCGGGTTCATCCGGCGCGAGAGCTTCCTGGTGGCGATGACCGTGATGGCGGCGATCGGCAACTTCGCGATGACGGGCCTGATCGCCCTGCGTGTCGTCTACCTGGTGCGAACCGAAGGCGCGAGTCCCGGCACCGTGGGACTGGTGATCGGTGCGAGCAGCCTCGGCGGCATCCTGGGCGCCGTGCTCGCCTCCCGGATCGTGCGGCGCTTCGGCAACGCGCGCGCCTACCTGGTGTCGAATCTCGCGATCGCGCCGTTCATCCTGCTCCTTCCGGCAGCCGGTTCCGGTTGGCGGCTGTCTCTGTTCGCGGCCGGATCCCTCGTGGTGCTGACCGGCTCCACAGTCTCGAACATCATCACCGCTACCTTCCGCGGAAGCTACGTCCCCGTTCAGCTGCTCGGCCGGGTCATAGCGTCCTCTCGGTTCCTCGTCTTCGGCACAGCCCCACTCGGCGCGGCGACCGCCGGGGCGTTGGCGACCACCTTCGGAATCCGAACCGCCATGTGGGCACTGGCCGTCCTGTTCGCCTTCACCCGCACTCTCCCACTGGCCACATCAATCCGCCCCTTGCGCGACTTCCCCACCTACCGCGCCTGACAAGACTCCTTTCTGGTCCCCACGTCCCTGAGAGGCGACCCTGAGGGGTGGCTGACGGATGTCATGGGTGGGTCGTGACGGTCGATCGAGGGGCTACCCGGCGTACGACGGGAAGCTTTGGGCATGACGACAACGACTGCGGTCAGCCTGCGGGGTGTGACCAAGAAATATGGGACGGTGCAGGCGGTTGCCGGGGTGGATCTGACCATCCGGTCCGGTGAAGTGGTGGCGTTGCTGGGGCCGAACGGCGCGGGCAAGTCGACCACGATCGAGATGCTGCTCGGCCTGGTCAAGCCGGACCAGGGCACCGTCCAGGTGTACGACGGGACGCCGGTCGACGCGATCGCGCAGGGCACCGTCGGGGTGATGTTGCAGAGCGGCGGGATCATCGAGGACGCCAAGGTCGGCGAACTGATGAACCTCGTGGCCGGCCTCCACAAGAAGCCGATGCCGGTGAGCGAGGCGCTCGAGCGGGCCGGGATCGCGGACCTGACGGGCCGGACGATCAAGGGCCTGTCCGGCGGCCAGAAGCAGCGGGTTCGATTCGCGATGGCGATCATCCCGCAGCCCGACCTGATCGTCCTCGACGAACCGACGACCGGCATGGACGTCGAGTCCCGGCGCGACTTCTGGGCGTCGATGCACGACGAGACCGCGCGCGGCCGAACGGTCCTGTTCGCGACCCACTACCTGGAGGAGGCCGACGCGTACGCCGACCGCGTGGTGCTGATGCGGAACGGCAAAGTCGTTGCCGACGGCACCGCTGCGCAGATCAAGGCGAGCGTGTCCGGCCGGACCATCCGCGCGACCGTTCCCGGTGCCGACCTGGCGGCGCTTGCGTCGCTCCCCGGCGTACGGAACGTCGAGACCCGCGGCGAGGTCGTCCTGCTCCAGTGCGCGAACTCCGACGACACCCTGCGCTACCTGCTGGACAACACATCAGCCCACGACATCGAAGTAACGTCCGCCGACCTCGAGGACGCCGTCCTGGCCATCAGCGCCGGCAGTGACCTTCAAGAACGGGAGAGCCTGGCATGAACCGCGACTACCTGATCTTCGACATCCGCCGCACGCTGCGGAACCGGCGGGTGCTGATCTTCTCGATCCTGATGCCGCTGGTGCTGTTCGTGATCTTCGGTACGACGATCCCGAAGGACGCCAACGAGGCCGGCATCTCCGCGATCGCCTACGTGATGGTGAGTATGGCGATGTTCGGCTCGATGTCCGCGGCGATGAGCAGCGGTGGTGTGATCGCGGCCGAGCGCGACGGCGGCTGGAACCGGACGCTCCGGCTCACTCCACTGAAGCCGCAGGCTTACGTCGTCAACAAGGTGATCCTGTCGCTGCTGCTGGCGATCCCGCCGCTGCTGGTCGTCTTCATCTCCGGGATGACCTTCGGCCACGTGCACCTGAGCATGAACCAGTGGGCCACGGTCGCGCTGGTGTCCTGGCTCGGCGCCCTGCCGTTCGCCGCCCTCGGCCTGGTCATCGGGTACGTCGCCAAGCCGGACAGCGTGCAGCCGATCACCGGACTGAGCACGATGCTGATCGCGGCCTTCGGCGGACTGTGGTTGCCGGTCAGCCAGATGCCGTCGGCGATGAAGCACATCGCCCAGCTGACCCCGGCGTACTGGACCAGTCAGACCTCACGCAGCGCGCTGACGCAGAGCGGTCTGGACACCCACGCGCTGCTGGTGGTGCTCGGCTGGACCGTGGTCCTCGGCTTCATCG
Organism: Kribbella sp. NBC_01484; assembly: GCF_036227145.1. Classification (NCBI taxonomy): domain Bacteria; kingdom Bacillati; phylum Actinomycetota; class Actinomycetes; order Propionibacteriales; family Kribbellaceae; genus Kribbella; species Kribbella sp. NBC_01484. The sequence goes on along the minus strand of NZ_CP109437.1, from coordinate 4,555,884 downwards.
GCCTCCGCCGGTTCCGCGCCGACACCGCGCGGGCCTGAGCGCGGGAGCCCATCGAGGGGCACTACCGTGAAGTTCATGAAGACGCCGCCAACCCTGCTGGACGGCCTGGACCGCGATCGGCCCGGGCCCGGCCGGTGGGGTTGGCTGGCGGCTGCGATCTGGTTGTTCTACCTGTCCCAGCCGTTCGAGGAGATCCTCCAGCACCACGGTGCGACCCGGGTGATGGGGCTGATCGTCCTCTTCCTGTTCGCGCTCTCCTATATCGCGTTCTTCGGCTGGATCCGCTGGGTCGGCCTCGGCGCCGGCGGGCTGCCGACCTGGCAGCGGCTGGTGTACCTGGCCGGGATGCTCGCCCTGTGCTTCCTGATGCTCCCGTCGGCCGGTCAGAAGGCGCTCACCTGCCTGGTCTATATCGCCGCGATCGCGATGATGGCGCTCGACGTCCGGATCGCCGTCGTCATTGTCGCGCTGCTGCTCGGTGGGGCCGAACTGTCGATGCGGCTGGTGCCGGGCTGGACTGATGACAGCAGCTACGGGTTCGCGATCTTCCTCGGCGCACTGGCCGTGTTCGGGCTGCGGCGCGCGATCCAGCGCAGTATCGAATTGAACGCGACCCGGAAGGACATGGCCGAGCTGGCCGTCCAGGAGGAGCGGAACCGGTTCGCCCGGGACCTGCACGACATCCTCGGCCACTCGCTCACCGTGATCACGGTGAAGGCCGAGCTGGCCGGCAAGTTGATCGAGGCCAACCCAGGGCGCGCCGCGGCCGAGGTGGCCGATGTGGAGAGTCTGGCCCGGGCGGCCCTGGCCGATGTCCGGGCCGCGGTCGCCGGATATCGCGAGCTGAGCCTGGCGGGTGAGCTGGTGTCGGCCCGGGCCGCGCTGCAGGCGGCCGAGATCAAGCCGGACCTGCCGACCGCGATGGACGAGGTACCGGAGGAGAACCGCGAACTGTTCGCCTGGGTGGTCCGGGAAGGCGTGACCAACGTCGTACGGCACTCGGGCGCGAAGCGCTGCACGATCCGGATCAACGCCACGCAGATCGAAGTACTGGACGACGGGAAGGGCCCGACGCCCGGCGGAGGCGCCTCCGGGCACGGGCTGGTGGGGTTGCGCGAGCGGGCCGACCAGGCCGGCGCGAGTCTGCAGGTCGGCCAGGCGCCTGGTGGCGGTTTCCGGCTAGCTGTCAGGGTGGGCCCGTGAGCATTCGACTGCTGATCGCCGACGACCAGGCGCTGGTCCGTGGAGCGCTGGCCGCCTTGCTGGATCTCGAGCCCGACCTGGACGTGGTGTCCGAGGTCGGCCGCGGCGACGAGGTGATCGAGGCGGCGAGGGCGACCAAGCCGGACGTCGCGTTGCTCGACGTCGAGATGCCGGGACTGGACGGGATCGAGGCCGCCTCCGCGCTGCGGGCCGCCGTACCGGGGGTTCGGGTGCTGATGGTGACCACCTTCGGGCGGCCCGGGTACCTGCGCCGCGCGATGGAGGCCGGTGCGGCCGGTTTCGTCGTGAAGGACACCCCGGCGACCCAGCTGGCAGACGCCGTACGGCGGGTGCACCAAGGGCTCCGCGTGGTCGACCCCTCACTCGCCGCCGAGACCCTGGTCGCGGGTACGAGCCCGCTCACCGGCCGCGAATCCGACGTACTGCGGGCCGCCCGCGAAGGCGGCACGGTTGCCGACATCGCCAAGGAGCTCCACCTCTCCGAAGGCACCGTCCGCAACCACCTCTCCGCCGCCATCGGCAAGACCGGCGCCCGCACCCGGGCCGAAGCCGCCCGCATCGCCCTCGACAACGGGTGGTTGTAGCCGGTCCGGACCTCTAGGCTGATGCCAAGGGGAGGAATGTGCGATGTCGATCGAGCAGTTCAGTGTGCGGGGGCGGTTGGCGGACACCGGTGAGGGCATCACCGGGGACGAGTTGCAACTGGCGGCGCGAAATCACGGGATGCCGTTGGAGAGCCTGCGGTACGACGTGACGCCGCCGGGACTGCACTACGTCCTGGTGCATTACGACATCCCGGCAACCAATGCGGGCACTTGGCGACTCGAGGTGGACGGCTGCGTCGAGGAGCCCTTGTCGTTCGGGCTGACCGAGTTGCGTGCGATGGGACGCCGTACCGTCCGGGTGACTTTGGAGTGCGCAGGCAACGGTCGGGCCGCGTTGCACCCGCGGCCGATCAGCCAGCCCTGGTTGACCGAAGCCGTCGGTACGGCGGAGTGGACCGGCGCGCCGTTGTCCGATCTGCTGCGGGCGGCCGGGATTCGTGAGGACGCCGTGGACGTCGTGTTCACCGGCGCGGATCACGGTGTGGAGCGTGGGGTTGAGCAGGACTACCAGCGCGGTCTCTCGCTGACGGAGGCGATCGACTCGGGCGCGATCGTGGCGTGGGAGATGAACGGGCAGCCGCTGCCGCCGCAACACGGTTATCCGCTGCGCCTCGTCGTACCGGGGTGGTACGGGATGGCGAGCGTGAAATGGCTGCGGTCGATCGAGCTGATCGACCACGAGTTCGACGGGTTCCAGAACGCGGTCGCGTACCGGATCCGGAAGGACGCGGACGATCCCGGTGAGGCGGTGACGCGGATCGCGCCGCGGGCGCTGCTCGTCCCGCCGGGTTTCCCGGACTTCATGAGCCGGCACCGGTTCGTTGCCGCTGGCACCGTTCCGCTGTTCGGCCGGGCCTGGTCCGGCTGGGCGCCGATCGAACGGGTCGAGGTCAGCACCGACGCCGGCGTGAACTGGCACGAGGCCACGTTGGATGCCCTCGGCAACGACGAGCTCGCCTGGCGGGCCTTCGCCTACGACTGGGAGGCCACAGCGGGCGAGCATGTGCTCACGGTTCGCGCGTACGACGCCAGCGGCCGCGAGCAACCCATCGAGGCCGACTGGAACCGCGGCGGCTTCGCCAACAACACCGCCCAGCGGATCACCGTCCTGGTCACCTGAAACCCGCGTGTCGGTCGCCGATTCCGGCGTACCTGCGTCACATCCTGAAGAGGTACACGGTCTCACTCCAGGAGTGGTGCGGTGAACGAACTGGGCACGGACATCCACCTGCACGCGCGGATCTTCCGAACCGCCGGCGAGTGGTACGCCGACATCGACGACGAACTCGACCCACAGCCGGACAACCCGCTCTGGTACGGCTCCTACGAAACCCAACGAGCCGCCATCGAAGCCGCCTGCGCCCGCATCGCCGCCATGCACCTGACGCAGACCCCGGTGGCCCAGCAAGCGTCCTGAGCGTCAGAAGAAGAACATGAAGCACAGACCGGCACCAACCAGTGCGGCGAGGACGAACAACGGGTAGACGTACCAGTGGACGGTCCAGTCCGCGTCGGCCACCAAAACGTTCGACGGGTCGTCCGGATCGACGTGCACACCGATCCGATCGCCAACCGCCGGGAGTCGGTCGAGCTGGTCGGCACCGTCGATCTCCACCGCCACGCCGTCTCCGGGTGCCGCGACCACAATCGTCACGTCTCGGGACTTCGACCACTTGTCCTCGTGGACCGACAGCACCACCACCTGTTGCACCGGCATGCTCCGCGCCAGGTGCTCGTCGTGGAGGGCGGCGATGGGCCTTCTCTTGGCTCTGGACGGTTATGAGCGTACGCTCATGAGCAGGCGTTCATGAACAATCGCTCATAATGAGAAGAGGCGAACCATGACAGAGCTGTCGGTCCGCGGGCTGACGAAAGACTTCGGCTCGGTGCGAGCCGTCCACGACCTGACCTTCGACGTACCGGGCGGGAAGGTCACCGGCTTCCTGGGCCCGAACGGTGCCGGCAAGACGACGACTCTGCGGATGGCGCTCGGCCTGGTCCGACCGACCTCCGGAGAGGCACTGATCGGCGGCCGCCGGTACGACGAGCTCAGCCGCCCGCGCAGCGTGGTCGGAGCGTTGCTGGAGGCAACGAGCTTCCACCCGGGGCGCCGTGCCCGGGATCACCTTCGAATCCTCGCCCAGCCGGCCGGCGTCTCGGCCGGCCGAGTGGAGGAGATGCTCGAGCTGGTCGGCCTCACCGAGGCTGCGGATCGCCGGGTGGGCGGTTACTCGCTGGGCATGCGGCAACGCCTCGGTCTGGCCTCGGCGCTGCTGGGAGATCCCGACGTACTCATCCTCGACGAACCGGCCAACGGACTCGATCCCGCCGGCATCGCCTGGCTGCGTGACCTACTCAGGGCACAGGCAAAGGAAGGGCACGCGATCCTCGTCTCCAGCCATGTGCTCAGCGAGGTGGCGCAGACAGTCGAACAGGTGGTGATCGTGCACGAGGGGCGGCTGCGATTCGCGGGCGCTCTCGACGACCTCGGGGCGGACTCGCTGGAGATCGCCTTCCTCAACCTGACCAGCTCACAGTGAAGGAGCGACTGATGGTCGGCATCAAGAACGAGTTTCTCAAGCTGCGCACGATCCGCAGCCCACTGCTCCTCCTGGCCGCGGCGCAGGTGGTGGTGCTGGCCGGCGTGAGCGGGCTCTTCGTCAGCGGCGCGGACCTCGGCGATCCGCAGACCCCGTTGCGTGCCGTGGCGCATGCCGGCCTGGTCTCGATGTTCTCCCTGGTGCTGGGCATCGTCGGCGTCGCGGGCGAATATCGCCACAAGACGATCACCGACACCTATCTCGGGACGCCGCGGCGCGAGCGGGTGATCACCGCCAAGCTGGTGGTGTACGCGGCCGCGGGTGCGGGGTTCGGTCTCGTCAGCTCACTGGTCGCCTTCGCGGCGACGGCTGTCTGGCTTGCCGGCAAGGGCAGCTCACTCGACCTGTCGGACGCGGCGCTCTGGCGAACCCTGGCCGGATGCGTGATCTGGAACGCCTGCTTCGCCGCCATCGGTGTGGGCCTGGGCGCACTCGTCCACAATCTCGTCGGCGCGGTCGCGCTGGCTCTCGCCTGGATCGCCTTGGTGGAAGGCATCGTCGGCCAGCTGGTCGGAGGCTTCGACCGCTGGCTGCCGTTCAACAGCGGCCTCGCCCTGGAAGACGTGCCCGCGCCGGGTGTCGATCTGCTGCCCCAGTGGGGCGGGGGCCTGGTGCTCGCCGGGTACGCACTGTTGTTCGCGGTCGTGGCCGTGTCGACTACGGTTAGGCGCGATGTCTCCTAGACGTGCCAGAGCCGTACGGGGCCGGGTCGACGACGACCCGGCCACCGCGCTGCGCGAGCACCTGATCGACACCGCCGGGAAACTCCTCGGTGAGCGGCAGGTCGGCACCATCACCACCCGCGACATCGCCCGCGCTGCCGGCGTTTCCGACGGAGTTCTGTACAACTACTTCGCGGGCAAGCACGAACTCCTGGTCGCCGCTCTGGTACGGCGGCACGCCGGGTCCCTGACGCAGTTCGAAACGGACCTGCCGGCACCCGGCACCGGGTCGGTCGAGAACAATCTGATCGTCTATGCGCAAGCCGCGGTCGACCTGGTCGCCGATACCCTGCCGACCGCGGCCGGCCTGCTGTCCGAACCTGCCCTGCTGCAGGGCTATATCGAGGGGATCCATCAGCAGCCGTACGGCCCGCAACGAATGCATCGCCCGATCGCCGACTACCTCGCCGGCGAGCAGCGACTCGGACGCCTGGGGGCGTTCGACATCGAGCCCGCGGTCCACCTGATCATCGGCCCGGCGCTCATGCTCGGCTTCAGCGCGGTCGTCGCCGGCGTCTCGCGCGAAGCCCTCGCCGAGCAGATCCCGGGCATCGTCCGCACGCTGCTCACCGGCCTGCAAACCTGACTATTCCGGGGTGTTCGACGCATCCCCACCGATCCGGTACGGCGTGGTGATGCCTTCGTACATGAGATGGGTCATCAGGCCCTGGGCGGCGTGGGGGAGGTTGTGGCAGTGGTCCATCCAGAGGCCGGGGTTGTCGGCGACGAAGGCGATCTCGTAGGTCTCCTTGTTGCCCACCTCGAGGGTGTCGATCCACCAGGGTGAGCCGGTGGCGCGGACGCCGTTGCGGGACAGGACGACGGCGTGGTGGCCGTGCAGGTGCATCGGATGCGCCTGGCCGCTGGTGTTGGAGATCGTCATCCGGACAATGTCGCCCTCGGCAACCATGAACATCGGTACGTCGGGAAACTTGTGCCCGTTGATCGTCCACCACAACCCCGGCTTCCCGTCGAGGAACCCGGGCCGCCGCCCGATCCGGTACTCGAAGTTCCGATCAGCGCGAGCCGGATCGAACCCGAGCGGCGCCGGCGTGCCGTAGGTCAGCAGATCAACCGTCTCCCCCGGCAACTCGCCGGTCGGAGCGTCACCAGGACCGATCCCCAGCGACGTCGCCGCGGCACCCGCCACCAACCGCATCCCACCGGCCGGAACGACCGCCTCCAGATCCACCCGAGCCCCAGCAGCCAGCGGGTACGCCGCGGTGACCGAACTCGGCCCATGAACGTCCCGCCCGTCCACCGCGACCACCTTGTACGGCGTCCCGAGCAGGCCGACCCGCAAGATCGCGTTGTCGGTGTTGATCACCCGCACGCGCGCCGTCGTACCCGCCGGGAGATCGACGCGGCCACTTCCCGTCCGCCCGTTGATCGTCCGCTTCCCGTTGTACGTATGGATCGCGGCCACGACCTCGCCGGGCGCCGACGGTGCGATCACGATCGCCCCGAACAGTCCGCCCTTCACCTCATCACTCGACACCTGATGCGAGTGATACCAGTACGTTCCGGCCTGCTCGGCCTTGAAGCGGTACACGAACTTCCCACCCACCGGTACGGCGTCCTGCGTCACGCCGGCGACCCCATCCTCGGCATTGGGCACGTCGATCCCGTGCCAGTGCAGCGTGGCACCGTCGGGCACGGACTCGTTCACCAGAGTCACCTGGACCAACTCGCCGACGCGAGCTCGGATCAGCGGGCCCGGCGACGTCCCGTTGAGCGTGTAGCCGTCGACGGTCTCGCCGCTGGCCAGCTGGAACTTCTGTTTCCGCGCGATCAGCGTCACCGCGACGTCCGGCGTACCGGTGGTAGGCCCGGTCAGGTCCTTGACGCTCATCGCACCGTGGTGGTGCGCGTGCCCGTCTGTAGACCCGCCACCGTAGTCGGCGTACCCCATCTCGGCCGCGTTGTACGAGCCCGGGACGAGGCTGGTCGCCCAGAGATACCCCAGCGGTACGAGTACCGCCAGGGCGATCCCCAGAGCGACCAGCCGGCCCCGCCAACGGCGCGGTTTCGGCTCAGGCACTGGCCACAGTCTGCTTCGGTACGACGGCCCGTCGCGCAGCAGCACCCGCCACACCGGCGATCACCAGACCGTTGATGCCGTGCAGGACTCCGAGCGCCGGCACCCCGAACGAGACCACCGCGAGGAGGAACTGGACGACGACCAGGCCGACCACGATCCCGGCCAGCATCCGGCCGCGAGGAACATCGGTCAGGAAGGACACGATCAGGAAGACCAGCGCGAGCAGTCCGATCACCATCCCGGCGATGCTGTGGTAGGCCTGCCCGAAGTTGCTGTAGTCCGCCCCGATCGACGTCCCGTCGTCGGCGTCCTTGGCGATGGTGAATCCGCTCAGCGCGATCGACGCGACCTGCAGGACGACCGCCACCGCGATCAACTGCCCGAGCACCCGGTAGACGGCCCTCATGCCCGCCGCTCCATCCGCCGCTTGCGGATGACGACGACCGCAGCCACGATCAGCGCGATCGGCAGCACCGGCGGATGCCCGGCTCCGGTCACACACGCGATCGACGCCAGCACCCCGACCACGCCGAGCGCGATCAGCAACGGGACCGGCAGCTTGCCGATCCGCCCACGAGCCGCCGCCCACTCCGGCCGCGGCCCCCCGAACGGCGAACTCGGACCTGTCGGGCCGGCCTGCTGCCGGCCGGCCTTGTGTGCTTCTGGCAGGTCGCTGAACAACGCGGCCAGATCGGTGTCGGTCTTCGCTTCCAATGCACGGCCGACGCGCTCGGCGTGTTCCTCGGCGCTGAGGCGACCGGCTTCGTAGTGCTCGCCCAGACGCTTGACGGCGTCCTCGCGTTCGCTGTCGCCGATGCGGATCGGTCCGCCCGGCCTCTCGTCGCTCATGACACTCCTCGGTGCTCGTGGTTCTTGCGATTGCACCAAGGTTGTCGTTCGAACCACCCTCACCGCGTCGCCCGGGCGGCGACACCTCACCTACCCCCGGAGGAGCACACTGCGCCGTGCGACGCAGTACGACGTACTCCCCCGGGCGTAGGCGGGCCCCGGGTAAACCCTCAGGCGTTGGCCGAGAGGATCTTGTTCACATCGTTGTTGGCCTTGCTCAGCGACCCCGGATCCGCCTCGAACGACATCACCGCGTCCATCGCCGGCGTCATCACCGCGGTCACGTCCGCCGCGTTCGGGTTGGCCGGGTACGGGAACACGTTCCCCGCCTCGACCGGCTCCAGGAACGGCGTGACGTCCCAGCCGTTCTTCGCGAACGCCGCCTTAGCCGCCGGCATGCTCGCGACCACCGCCGGGAACACCACACCCGCCTTGGCGACGATGTCCTGCGCGGTCTGCGAGCCGAGGAACTTCACCCAGGCCCACGACGCCTCCCGCCGGGTCGTACCGGCCCAGATGGTGTCCGCGAGACCGTTCATCATCGACATCCGTTTCCCGATCGGGCCGATCGGCAGCCTGGCCAGCTTGGTCTTCACCTGCTTCAGCCCGCCGTAGGTCCCGAGCATCCAGGAGCCGTTCGGGGTCATCCCGTACTTCCCCGCGCCGAAGCTCGTGGTGACGTCCACCCCGGACTTCGCCTGCGCGTACGTCGGCATGTACCCCTTGGTGATGAGTCCGCGCCACCATCCGATCGTGTCGGTGAACTTCGGGTCGCCGTAGAAGAACTTGGTCCCCCACGGCTCGCCCTCGGAGTACTTCCAGCCGTTGATCGCGGCGTACCAGCTCCAGCTGGTCTGACCGTCGCCACCGCCGGCGTCGGCGTACCCGAGTCCGTAGACCTTGACGTCGTCCTTGTCGAACCCCGGCTGGTCACCGCGGCGCCCCTTGGAGTCGACCGTCAGCCGGCGGATGATCTGCTCGAGCGTGCCGCCGTCCTGCGGGTTCCAGGTCATCGAGTTCAGCTGCTCGGTGCTGATTCCAGCCGCCTCGGTGAACGCGCTGTTGTAGAAGTAGACCTCGGTGTCCCAGTCCTTCGGCAGGCCGTACCGCTTGCCGTCGGCCCCGATCCAGCGATCCGCGAGTCCCTTCTGGTAGATGCTCAGGTCGACATTGTCCTTGGCGACATAGTCATCGATCGGCAGCACCTGGCCCTTGTCGGCGAACAGCGGATACTTCGACGAGTGCCCGGTGAACACGTCCGGCGCGGTGTCGGAGATGAACCCGGTCACCAGCTTCGACCAGTAGTCGTTCCAGCCGTACTGCTCGATCTTCACGCTGTACTGCGGGTTCTGCTCGTGGAACACCTTCGCGCACTCGGTGTACATCGGCAGCTGGGCCGAGTCCCACAGCCAGTAGATGACCTCACCCTGACCACGCGCGGCGGCGCCGTTGTTGCACCCGGCAACCGCCGACGCGGCGAGTCCGGCCAGTCCGGCCTTCAGCAACGTCCTTCTCGAGAGTTTCATCGGATACCTCACTTGATCCCGGAGAAGCCGATGGAGTTGGTGATCCGCTTGGCGAACGCCAGGAACAGCACGATCATCGGCAGTGCCGCGATCAGCGTCGCCGCCATCAGCCCGGCCCAGTCCGGCCCACCCTGTGGAGTCTGCGACCGGAACACCCCGAGCGCGACAGTCAGCACCCGGACGTTCTCCTGCTGACCCACCAGCAGCGGCCAGAAGTAGTCGTTCCAGGAGTTGATGTAGGTCAGGATCCCCAGGGTGGCGATCGGCGCCGCGCTCATCGGGATGATCAGGCCGAAGAAGATCCGCCGGTGCCCGGCGCCGTCGATCATCGCCGCCTCCTCCAGTTCCCGGTTGATGCCGAGGAAGAACTGGCGCAGGAAGAAGATCGCGAACGGCGTCATGAACGCCCCCGGCAGGATGATGCCGGCGAAGCTGTTGAGCAGCCCGAGGTTCTTGATCAGCACGAAGTTCGGCAGCGTGGTGAAGATCGGCGGCACCATCAGCGCGGCCAGGAACAGCGCGAACACCTTGTCCCGGCCGGGCCAGCGCAGCCGGGCGAACGCGTACGCCGCCATCGCGCTGAAGAACACCTGGCAGACTGTCGTAATCGTTGCCACGACCAACGAGTTGCGCAGGTACAGCCAGAAGTTGACGGCCGCACCGGACCCGCCTTGCGCCTGCGCCTCCTCGATCGTCGACAATCCGAGCACCCGCTTGAACGCGCCGAGGGTCGTCTCCACCGGCAGCAGCGAGCTCGGGTGGCCGGGGAGCTGGGTGTTGTCGGACAGCGCCGTACGCAACATCCAGTAGAGCGGGAACAGCGTGACGATCAGCAGCACGACCAGAAAGATCCAGGCGACGGTGCGGCCGACGTTGAGTTCCTTCCTTCTCATGCCAGATCACTCTCCTTCGCGCGCAGCAGGCGGAGCTGCAGCAAGGAGACCAGCGCGAGGATCGCGAACAGTACCAGAGCCATCGCGGAGGCGTACCCGAAGTCGAAACGGGTGAAGGCCCGCTCGTAGATGTAGTAGTAGATGACCCGGGTCGCGTTGATCGGACCGCCCTGAGTGGTCACCGCGACGGTGTCGAAGATCTGGAACGACCCGATCATGGTGACCACCAGGACCATCACCAGAACAGGTCGCAACAGCGGCAGCGTGATCCGCCAGAACGTCTTCCACTCGGTCGATCCGTCCACCTCCGCCGCCTCGTAGACGTACGCCGGAATCGTCTGCAGCCCGGCGAACACCAGCAGGGCCGTGTAGCCCATGTGCCGCCAGACGTTGATGCCCGCGACCGTCGGGATCGCCCAGTGCGAGTCGCCGAAGAACGCGACCGGGTCGATTCCGATCCAGTGCAGGCCCTGGTTCACGATGCCGACCTGGAAGTCGAGCATCCAGTACCAGACCAGCGCGACGACCACGTTCGCGACCAGGTACGGCAGCAGGATCGCCGCCCGGACCGTGATCGACTTGGTCAGCCGGTACATCAGCATCGCGATGACGACCGCCAGGACCGTCTGCACGCCGATGTTGATCACGACGTACTCGACCGTGACCGCCAGGGCGTTCCAGAAGAAGCTGTCCTGGACCATCCGGCGGTAGTTGTCCAGCCCGTTGAACTGCGGCGCGGAGAGCAGGCTGTACTCGGTGAAGCTCAGGTAGGCGCCGCGCAGGGTCGGCCAGATGTAGAAGACGACGAAGCCCAGGGTCGCCGGGGCCAGGAAGATCATCGCGACCTTCAGGTCCCCCAGACTTCGCCGCCGACTCGGCGCCTCCGGATCCCCGCGACGGTTCTGCTGATGGGGCGGTGCATTGGTCGTCACGGTCACGGGGATCTCCTTCTTGGTCGGCGATCGACCGGGCTAGTCGATCGCGGTCACATCCAGCAAGATCGCGTTCTCGGGCCACTGAGCCGGGAGCAGGACCCCGACCGAGGCCAGGGCGGCACCGTTCAGTTCCACACTTCCACCGTTGGCAGACCAGGGTGCCGTCCGCGACTCGGGTCCGGGTGTCGCGGTCTTGCTGACGCGGTAGGTTCGCCGTGGGTCGAGCCCGGGCAGCCGGACCCGGCCGACCGCCGAGGTGACCGACTGCGTCAGCTGTACGGCGGCGTACACCGCGCGGGAGCCGTCCGGCGCGACCACGCCGTGCAGGAGGAAGTCCTCCGGACCGCGGTCGGCGCGGACGACCTTGCCGGTGTGCAGCAGCGGCCGCAGTTCCTTGTGCAGGGCAACCCAGCCGACCAGCTCCTCACGCTCCTGCGGCGAGGCGGACGCGATGTCCCACTCGATGCCGAAGTGGCCGAACAGCGCGGTGATCGCGCGGAACGACAGCGCCTGGGTGCGGCCGGTGGTGTGCGCCCGCGGCGGGCCGACGTGGCAGCCGATCAGCTCGGGCGGCAGCAGCAGTTCGGTGTAGCGCTGGATCGTCTGCCGCTCGAGCGCATCGTTGCTGTCGCTGCCCCAGATCCGGTCGGTGCGCTCGAGGATGCCGAGGTCGACCCGGGCGCCGCCGGACGAGCACGACTCGATCTCCAGACCGGGGTGCCGGCGCTTCAGCTCGTCGATCAGCCGGTACACGGCCAGGGTCTGTTCGTGGATACCCGCCGTACCGGTCAGCTGGTTGCCGCCGTCAACGAAGTCCCGGTTGTGGTCCCACTTCAGGTACGCGATGTCGTACTCGGTCAGCAGGCTGTCGAGCCGCTCGAGGATGTAGTTGTACGCCGCCGGGACGCCGAGGTTCAGCCCCTGCTGGTGCCGCGCGGTGGGCGGCATCCGGTGGCCGGCGGCAAGGATCCAGTCCGGGTGCTCGCGGGCCAGGTCGGAGTCCGGGTTCACCATCTCCGGCTCGACCCACAGCCCGAACTGCAGCCCGAGACCGCGGACGTGGTCGACCAGCGGGTGCAGACCCTTCGGCCAGATCCCCTCGTCGACGTACCAGTCGCCGAGCCCGGCGTGGTCGGCGCGCCGGCCGCGGAACCAGCCGTCGTCGAGCACGAACCGCTCGGCCCCGACCTCGGCGGCCGCATCCGCGAGCGCCTTCAGCTTGTCCAGGTCGAGGTCGAAGTAGACGGCTTCCCAGGTGTTCAGTACGACGGGACGCTCGGTGCGCGGGTGGTTCGGCCGGGCCCGGAGGTACTCGTGGAAACGGGCGGACAGCTGGTCGAGGCCGACGCCGTACGAGCCGTAGATCCACGGCGTGCTGTAGGTGCCCTCGGGCTGCACGCGCCCCTCGCCGGGGAGGAGCAGTTCGCCGCCGCCGATCACGGCGTACCCGCTCATGCCGCGCTCGGCGTACGAGCGGTGGTTGCCGCTCCAGGCGGTGTGCACGGCCCAGCTCTCACCAGTGCGGAAGTCGAAGCCGGGCGCGCCGGCGATCAGCAGCAGAGTGGCGTCGGCGCCGGTGCGGCCGCGACGGTTGTCGCGAATGTGCGCGCCCTGCGTGAATGCGTGCCGCTGCGGGTGCCGCTCGCCGATGTGGCGGCCGGTCAGGTCGAGCAGTTCGGTCGCCTCGGTCGGGACCGGCAGCGCGAGGACCAGACCATCGACCGTGTACGGCGTCGCGCCGGTGTTGGTGAGGTCCGCCTTGGCCCGGACGAGGCCGCTGTCGGTCAGCTCGATGATCAGGCGGATCGTCAGACCGGCCTCGGGATCAGCGGCGTCGACCTGCACAGTGTTGTCGGAGCGCGCGACGCTCGTCAGCCGGAAGCTCGCGGAGAAGTTCTGACCGTCGCGATGGCCGCTCAGACCCGGCAGCCCGAACCAGCCGGCGGCGTATTCCGGCACGATCGCGATCGGCTGGTTGTCGTCGAGGCCGTTGCCGTCCTGCACCGCGCCGGCGCCACGCCTCAGTTCCAGCAGAGCTTTCTCGGTCAACTCACCCAGATCCGCACCCCAGTGCAGGACGGACGGAAGGGCCGGACCAGAGCAGTCCAGCACCAGGCTGACGCCGGCAGCCCGGAGCTGCAGCACCTCGATGTTCGACACTGTTGATTCACTCTGCTTTCTGATTGATTTCAGGACGGAACTATTTATCTCGCCAGCTCAGATGTCAACGCCTCGTCCCAATGCTTCACGAAGTTAAGTAAGTACCTTACGGCCGCCGGCCCCATCCGCCCAGCCCCTGGGCAATCGCTCTCCGGCTCCGCACACCTCGCCCCGGCCGGACGCCCGGCCCATCACAATTGCCGCCCCACCGAATCCCCCAGCGGGCAGGCGTTCATGGGGTCGTCATTGGAATGGCCTGGCGGTCCCTTGACAGATTTTTCTGTCAAGTGGAGATTGGAGACATGCTGCGGTATGTCGAGGAGCCGGAGAAGGTGCGGATGGCGCTGTCGCCGATCAGGCGCCGGCTGCTCGAGCTGCTCCGGGAGCCCTCCTCGGCCACGCAGCTCGCGGCGGTGCTGGAGCTGCCGCGCCAGCGGGTGAACTACCACCTGCGCGAGCTCGAGAAGGCCGGCCTGGTCGAGCTGGTCGAGGAGCGGCAGCGGCGCGGGTTCACCGAGCGGATCCTGCGCGCGTCGGCCGCGATCTTGGTGGTCGACCCGGCTGTGATGGGTCGCGGGTTCACCCAGATCCAGGACCAGTACGCCGCCGAGCACCTCGTGGACGTTGCCTCCGGCACCGTTCGGGACGTGGCCCGGATGCAGAGCGCGGCCGACGCCGAGGGCAAGCGGCTGCTCACCTTCACCCTCGAGGCCGAGGTGCGGTTCGCCGAGCCGGGCGACGTGCACGCCTTCACCGACGCGTTGACCGAGGCGGTGCGACGGACGGTCGCCGAGTTCGATGCCGAGGGTGGGCGCCCGTATCGGCTGATCGCGGGCGGCCACCCCGCACCCCGTCGTACCGAAGGAGACTCATGAGCGAGGACAGGCCACAGATCGTGGTGACCGTGGCGGCGCCCGTCGAGGCGGTGTGGGACGCACTGCGCGACAAGCAGAAGATCCGGCACTGGCACGGCTGGGAGTACGAAGGCCCCGAGGGCGGCCTGGACGAGGAGATCGACCTCATCTACTTCACCCGCGCAGTCGAGGAGGGCACGACCCTGACCCTCGGCAACGGCGACGAGTTCGTGGTCGAGCCGGTCGAAGGTGGCGCGCGGATCACGCTGACCCGGGCTCCGCGCGGCGCCGACCCCAAGTGGGAGGCGTACTACGACGACGTCACCGAAGGCTGGACGACCTTCCTCAACCAGCTGCGGTTCGCCGTCGAACGCCACCCCGGCGAAGCCCGCCATACGCTGTTCTACTCCGGGACCGGCCCCGTCTCCCCGATGGCCGAGCTCGGCATCTCCCCCGGCCCCGCCGGCAGCTCCTACGAACTCGAGTTGGTCGGCGAGCAGGTGAAGGGCGAGGTCTGGTACACCTCCGAGCACCAGATCGGCCTGACGGTAGATGCCTGGGGCAACGGTCTGCTGGTGCTCAGCCACGTCCCGCCCGGTGACCAGAAACCTGACGGCGCCACGATGGCCGTCCTCAGCCTCTACGGAGACACCGACCGCACCGAACTCGACGCCCGCTGGCGTGCGTGGTGGGAGCCGCGCTACCCGGCCAAGCTCGACCTCGGCGGCTGAGCCCGGCGCGAGAGTACTGACACGGCGGTGACAGGGCGCAAAGGTGTCAGCACTCTCGGTCTACCGGTGAGTGGTTACCCGGAAGTACATTTCTGCCGACGGTGATCGGGTGGGGGGTCCTGACGATCACCGAACTCCGGCGAGAGAGGCCTTCCGGTGCGAATTTCGACCTCTACCTTTTCGTCTTGGCGTCGAGTGTCCCTGATCCTTGTGCTCTCCATGACCGGGCTCGGCCTGGTCGCATCCCCCGCGATGGCCGACGGTCCCGGGTCCGGTACGCCGTACGTCGTCACCGTCGGCGACTCCTACATCTCGGGCGAGGCCGGCCGGTGGGCCGGGAGCTCGAACAACTCCGAGGCACCGGCCGACGCGCTCGGCGCGCATGCCTATCACGACAACGCGAGCCATACCGCCGAGCTGATCCCCAAGTGCCACCGCAGCCAGTCGGCGGAGGCGTACATCGGCGGCGGGGTCGGCGGGCTGGACCTGGCCTGCTCCGGCGCCCGCACCACGACCAGTATCGGTGACGACTTCAAGCCGGGCATCGACTTCTACGACGACGGCGCCGGGCACCTCGGCCAGGCGAAGATGCTGCAGCAGTTCGCGGCCGGCCACAACGTCACGCAGGTGGTCGTCTCGATCGGCGGCAACGACTTCAACTTCGCGTCGATCGTGACGTCGTGCGTGACCGACTTCCTGACGTCGCCGTCGTGGTTCCCGGACTACTGCAAGGACGACTCGTCGGTCGTCGCCAACTTCACGTCCGCCAACGTCACCGCCGTACGCGGGCGCATCGCGACCGCCTTCCAGAACGTCCGCACCGCCATGCGGAACGCGGGGTACGGCGACAACGCGTGGACCCTGCTCGTCCAGACCTACCCGTCGCCGATCCCGGCCGCGAGCGGGTTCCGGTACGGGCAGAGCGGTTATACCCGGCAGAGCGTCGGCGGCTGCGGCTTCTGGAACTCCGACGCCGACTGGGCGAACAGCACCGCTCTCAACACCATCAACACCACGGTCCGCGCCGCGATGGGCCAGTCCGGCCTGACCAACACGCGACTGCTCGAACTCCAGTCCGCCTTCAACGGCCGCCGCCTGTGCGAGAACACGGTCGGCCTCTACGAGGAGGTCGGCCTGAGCTCCTGGACCCAGCCGACCGCGGTCGACAAGACCGAGTGGATCAACCAGATCCGCACCGTCACGACGATCGGCTCCGACTACTACATCCAGGAATCCCTCCACCCCAACTACTGGGCCCAGCTCGCCCTCCGCTCCTGCGTCCGCCAGACCTACACCCAGAACCGCGGCGGCACCTGCATCATCGCCGCCCCCGGCCTCACCAACGGCGAACCCCGGATGATCCTCAACTGACCCGAACGAACCGGCCGCCGTACCCCTGGCTGGGGTACGGCGGCCGGTGTCGTCAGGCTGGGATCAGCTCAGGTTCAGGCCCGTGTCGTCGATGACGAACGAGGTCTGGAGGGAGCTGTCCTCGGTGCCGGTGAAGCTGATCGACACCGTCTGACCGGCGAACGACGACACGTTGAACGACTTCAGCGAGTAGCCACTCGCCTTGTTCAGGTTCGAGTACGTCGCCAGCGTGGTCGAGCCCGCCTTCACCGTCAGCTTGTCGTACTGCGTCGTGGTGGTGGTCTCGGCGGAGTCGATGTGCAGGTAGAACGACAGCGTCGCGCTGCACCCGGCCGGGATCGCCACCGACTGGCTCAGCGTGTCGGTGTGCGTGCTGCCGTAGCCGTCCAGCCACGCCTTCCAGGTCCCGCTGTGCGCGGGCTGGGAAGCGGTGTTGTCGATCACTCCGGTCGACGCCGACCACGGCGTCGCCGTACCGGTCTCGAAGCCCGGGTTGCCGAGCTTCTGGCCGGAGCAGCCGCCGGTGCCACCGACGGTGATCGTGAACGACGTGCTGCCCGAACCACCGGCACTCGCGGTCGCCGTCGCGGTGACGTTGAAGGTGCCGCTGGCGGTCGGGGTGCCGGACACGGTCCCGGTGGAGGAACCGATCGTGACGCCGCCCGGCAGGCCGGTGGTCGACCAGGTGTACGGCGCCGTGCCGCCGGTCGCCGTCAGCGTGAACGGCGTGATCGCCGTACCGACGGTGCCGGTCTTGTTACCCGGGTTGTTGACCGTGACGCCGCCGCTGCTGCTGCAGGTCGGGTCGCCCGACTGCGCCGGAACGCTGACCGCGTCCCACGCCGCCTTCACGGTGTTGAACTCGGTGCAGCTGCCCGGGTACAGGTTCTTGGCCGCGGTCAGGGTCCAGGTCCGGTACTTCAGGTACGAGCTGCTGCTGGTCTTCATCAGCATCGCGTTGTACATGATCCGGATCGCCTTCTGGATGCCCAGGCCGGTGACCGTCGAGTTGTTGCAGGTCGGGACGTTCGGCGAGCCGCCGCTGCCCTGGGAGAGCAGGACGAACCAGTGGTCGCCCGGACCGGCAGCGGCGTGCACCTCGGCGCCCGGGATCGAGCTCGAGTAGCAGTTCGGGTCGCCGACCGCCGACGGGTTGTACATGTTGCGGATCGGGCCGCTGCCCACCAGGTTGACCTCTTCACCGACGAGGAAGTCCGGCGGGTCGTAGGCCGACGCCTGGTTGCTGTACCACTCGCTGGCCGCGCCGAAGGTGTCGGCGACGAACTCCTGCGTGCCCGAACCGGAGATACCGCCAGGCGTGTGGTCGTCGATGCCGTGGCCCAACTCGTGACCCACGACGTCCAGCGAACCGATCCAGCCGCCGGCTGTGTTGTGACCGACCTGCACCTGCGTGCCGTCGTAGTACGCGTTCTCGTCGTTCAGGCCGACGCGGATCGGCCAGCCGCCGCCGTTGCCGTCGAAGCCGTTACGGCCGAGCCAGTCGGTCAGCATGTGCCGCTCGGTCTGAGCGGTGAACAGCGCGTCGACGCAGCCGGTTTCCTTGCTGGTCGCGTTGCCGTTGCCCCAGTTGTCGTCCGGGCCGGAGAACGTGGTGTTGTTCGCCGCGTCCTGGCAGGACTGGTTGGTGGTGTTCGGGTCCTTCATCGAGTACGTGCTGCCGGACAGCGTGGTGTCCAGGTGGACCGGGCTCGGTCCGCTGTACGCCGCCGTACCGTTGCCGGCCATCACGTGTTCCTGGGTGCCGAGCACCTTGCCGCTCTGCGCGTCGACGTACACCGACAGGCTCGACGGCTCCTTGCCGTTGCTCCCGGTGACACGGGACTGCCACGCCAGCTTCGGCGTGCCGTTGAGGGCGTACACGGCCAGCGTCGGCGTGGTCGACGAGTCGACCCGCTTCAGTTGCTTGGTCGCGGTCGCCTTGGCGTCCGCGGCGGTGACCTTGGCGGACGTCGACAGGTCGGGTACGGCGGTGGTCTGGGCCACGGACGTGGCCTGCACCGCACCCTTTTCGTCGGTGACGACGACGAAGTCACCACCGACGACCGGGAGTCCCTTGTACGAGCGCTCGTACGGGACGTACTGCAGGCCGGACGGCTCGGAGATCACCGCTCTGGCGGTGAACTTGTCGTCCTTGCCGGCATGCAGACCGGCCGGCCGGTTCGCGACCAGCGAGGAGGCAGCGTCGGCGGCGTACGCCTTCGACTGTGCCTGCGTGGGCCGGGGAGGTGGTGCCGCATTCGGCGCGGCTCCGGCCGCTGAGGTTCCGAATCCGGCGAGCGCCGCTACCGCGAGGCTGGTGACCGCGAGAACGGCAGCTGGCGTGCGGGAACGCTGAAACAAGACCATGGATGTGGTCCCTTCGCGAAGAAGGTGCTGGGCGGGTTGCGCCTCGCCGGACTGCAGGCAGGTGCACCACCTCTGCCTGGGACCTCCGGCCTATCCACCGGTTTGTTGCCCTCGCCTTTCAATCGGCCGCCGATGGATCGCGCGGACGGACACTATGCCCGCGCCGATCACCGGGCAAGGCGCTCCGATGCCGCTGGCACGACTCGGACAATGACCGCGTTGTCATCGCGCGATTACAGAGAAAATCGGCCTTTGAGCTGACAAAGTCGGGAACATCACGCAGGTCGAGGACGGGGTGGCCTGGACCAATCGCCGATGCTGCGGGCAGAATCGCGCAGACGGGTTGGCTGCCGGGCTGGGGTGTGAGTGGAAACCGAATTCGCGCTGTCACTCGGCACGCAGCGCTGGACGCTGCCGGCCGAGAGCGACACGATCACGATCGGGCGTGCCTCGAACGCCGACATCCGGTTGCAGGCCGACGACCAGATCTCCCGGATCCACGCCCGCCTGGGCCGCACCGGCACGACCTGGACCCTGTACGACGAGTCCCGCAACGGCACCGGCCTCAACGGCCGCCGCCTGGCCTCCCCCACCCCCCTCACCGAAGGCGACCGAATCCACATCGGCCGCTCGGTCCTGACGTTCCACGAAACGCCGGTCCAGGCCCCGGCGGAGCCCGCCCCGAGCCCTGCCGCCTCCGCTCCCGGCCCCGCGGCCTCCGCGCCTGCCGCCCCGCCGCCCACCGCTGCGGTCCCACCACCCGCGGAGTTCGGCAGTCCAGGGCCCGCCACACCGCCCGCTGCCCCGGACGCACCCGGCCCGGTCCCCGAGGACCCATCCCCCTTCATCCCCGCGGACCTCACCTCACCACGCCAAACCCCACCCGCGGACGCCAACCGCCCGAGCCCCTTCGCCCCCTCGTCGGAGCCGGGCTATTTCACCCCCGCCGACCCCGAGTCAGAGGCCGGCCGGTTCACGTCGGACGCCGGGCCCTTCACCCCCGCGGATCACGGGTCGGAGCCGGGTCCGTTTGTGGCTGACGAGGCTGAGGGGAGTCCGTTCGGGTCTGCGGGCTCCGGGTCGCTCGACGACGCGGCGCCGCCGCCGGCCCCGCCGGACATCCCGCGCCGGGAGGATGCCCCCGGCAACTTCCCGCTCTTCCCGGACGAACCGTCGTACGAAGGCACCGACGAAGACGCCCCCTGGGCCGCCTACCCGTCCGACAACTCCGAGCCCGCCAACTCTCCGTGGGACCAGGACAACTCACCGGCCGCACAGCCGAGCTGGAACGAGTCGGCCAGCTGGCCCGATACCAGCCGAGCGCACCAGCCCGACCGCCTCCCGCCGACCGACCGCGTCGGGCCCGATGACGACGGCTCCGAGGAGGTCGGCACGGTCCGCCTCCTTCGCGTGCTGCTGATCGCCGGCGCGGTGATCGTCCTCGGCCTGGTGATCAACCTGATCGTCACGTTCCTCGCGGACGGCCCCGGCGGCGCGCTGCGCTGGTTCGTCCCACCGGCGATCGCCCTGGTCCTGGCCATGATCGTCGCCCTCCTCGACGCTGCCGCACCGAAAGGCCGCGCCGCCGGCCGGCTCGATGTGTCGATCGTCGTCGCGATCGTCGTCGTACTCGTCGGCGTCGGTGTCGGCGGCTTCGCCCTCACCGCGGGCGCGGAGTACGTCGGCGGCTACCTCACCGGCAACGAGTCCGGCGAGGCCCGCCTGATCAAACCCGTCGCCAAGACCGTCGACGGTCTCACCGTCACCGTCCAGAACGTCACCTACACGAGCCACTTCACCCGCGTCGACCTCCTGGTCAAGAACACCGGCGAGCAGGCGGTCAAACTGCCTCTGAAAGGCAACGCCACCTTCACCGGCGCCGAGGGCAACGCTCTGCGCGCCGACGCCTCACGCAGCCGGTGGCCCGGTAGCATCCCCGCCGGCGGGTCCGAACACGGCACCATCACCTTCACCGGTCACCTCCCCGACGCCACCACGGCGGCCGCCCTCACCCTGAAGTCCGGCGACACGGACGTCGCCGTCTCCGGCATCGTCCTGACCAAGTGACACACGCGCCTGGGCAGCTCAGCGCTTGGTGATCGCCCGGTCCAGGAGTTGCTGCAGCGTGTTCTGCTCCGCCGCGCTCAGGCCGGCCAGCGGTGATTCCTGAGCGAGGAGCTCGAGCAGGTCGGCGCGCAGCG
Organism: Kribbella sp. NBC_01484; assembly: GCF_036227145.1. NCBI lineage: Bacteria > Bacillati > Actinomycetota > Actinomycetes > Propionibacteriales > Kribbellaceae > Kribbella > Kribbella sp. NBC_01484. The sequence continues at coordinate 4,534,805 of NZ_CP109437.1, read as the reverse complement.
CCGTCCCCTTCGTGGTGAGCACGAGGTGACGCGCCCGCCGGTCCGTCGGGTGTGGGCGACGTTCGATCAGGCCCTGGTTCTCCAGCTTGTCGACCACGAACGTCGCGTTCGACGGCTCGCAGCTCATCCGCTCGGCCAGCTCGCCCATCGTCATCGGGCCGGACAGCTCGCGCAGCGCGGTCGCTTGCGGAGCGGTCAGGCCGAGCTTCACCGCGCGCGCCCGCAGGTGCTCGCCGATCTGGTGGGACAGCCCGTTCACCAGCCCACACAGCTGCCGCTCGGCGGCCTCCGGACTCGTCATGCCCGCACCCTACCTTATTCATCAAGCCAGAATATTTATAGCTTGAATCTTTCAAGTCAGATGTTTTATCGTCGTCGGCGTTCGATCCGCCTTCGACGAAAGAGCGCACGATGACCACAGCATCCGGCGACCGCCTCCGCCGCCCGGCCCGCCTCCGTTCCGTCGACCTCGGCCCGATCCGGGTCAGTTACGTGCCGGACGGCGCCGTCCAACTCGTCCCGCACGGCTGGTTCCCGGAGACGACCGAGGAGACCTGGGCCCGACATCCCGAGTACGTCGACGACACGGGCCACCTGGCCGGGAGCCTCGGCGGCCTGCTGATCGAGTACGGCGAACGCGCGCTGCTCGTCGACGCCGGCTTCGGACCGGATGCCTGGCCGGCCACACCCGGCAACCCGATCGGCGTGATTCGCGGCGGCGCGCTGCTGGACAATCTCGTCGCACTGGGCCGCAAGCCGGAGGAGATCGAGGCGGTCGCCTTCACCCACCTGCACGTCGACCACCTCGGCTGGGCCTGGCACCCGGCACCGGGCAGCGACAAACCGGCGTTCGCCCATGCCGATTACTTGCTCACGGAGCCCGAGTGGTCGAATCCCGAACTGGCCGAGGCCGAAGGCACGAGCCGCGAGATCCTCGACGTACTGCGCCCCCGGGTGCGAACTGTGGCCGACGGCAACGAGATCTTCCCCGGTGTCCGCGTCCAGCTGACCGGCGGTCATACGATCGGCCACGCGGCGTACGTCGTCGAGGCGGCCGGCCGGCGCCTGATCGCGTTCGGCGACGCGCTGCACTCGCCGATCCAGATCGCCCGCCCGGAATGGTGGGCCGCGCCCGACCACGACCGCACCCTCTCCACCGCACACCGCCACCGCCTGATCAAGGAACTCTCGCAGCCGGACACGCTCGGCTTCGGCATCCATTTCGCCGACGTCCCCTTCGGCCACGTCGAAACCCACGACGGTCAGCCCGAATGGCACCCCATCGACGCCTGAGGGCCGGCCTGTCGGCCCCGGCAACCGGGACCGCTCTGCTCGCTTATATCGAAGATTGATATAGTTCAGGGCATGGCGGACGGGTTGGATGTGGATCGGCTGACCACGGTGATCGAGGACTTCAACACGATCTTCATCCGGTTGCCGTCGGTGCGGAGGATCAACTTCTCGACGTTGTCGGTGCTGCACACGCTGTCACGCAAGGGCCCGCTGCGCCTGACCGATCTGCTGGCGACCGAGCAGCTCAAGCAGCCCGCCCTGACCAGCCTGGTCGCGAAGCTGGTGCAGGACGGACTGCTGCGACGCCGCCCCGATCCGGGCGACGGGCGGGCGATGCTGCTGTCGCTGACTCGATCGGGCCGGCAGATCGTCCGCTCCCGCCATGCGAACCGGGTCGCGAAGCTCACTCGCCTCGTCGACCAGCTCACCCCCGAGGAGCGCGCCGTACTCGCGGGCTCCGTCCACGTACTGACCCGGCTGACCGAGATCGCCGCTGAGGAGCAACCATGACCGGCTTTCCCCTGGAGCCCACACCGATCCATGTCCCTGACGAGGTCCTCGACGACCTGCGCCGCCGGCTCACCGCGACCAAGTGGCCGCTCGACGTCGGGAACGACGACGGCTTCTACGGCGTACGCCGTACCCAACTGCAGGCATTGGTCGAGTACTGGGCCGACGGGTTCGACTGGCGGGCGGCGGAGCGGGCGATCAACGCGTACGAGCATTACCGCGTCGACGTCGGCGGCGTACCCGTGCACTTGATGCGCAAGGCCGGCGTCGGGCCGCGGCCGATCCCGCTGATCCTGAGTCACGGCTGGCCGTGGACGTTCTGGCACTGGTCGAAGGTGATCGATCCGCTCGCGGACCCGGCGTCGTACGGCGGTGATCCGGCCGACGCGTTCGACGTGATCGTGCCGTCGCTGCCCGGGTTCGGGTTCTCCACGCCGCTGACGAACCAGCCGGACATGAACTTCTGGAAGATCGCCGACGTCTGGCACGAGCTGATGACCGGAGTGCTCGGCTTCGAGCGGTACGCCGCCGGTGGGTGCGATGTCGGCGCGCTGGTGACCGGACAACTCGGGCACAAGTACGCCGACGAGCTCTACGGGATCCACATCGGTTCGGGGCTGAAGCTCACATTCTTCAACGGCGATCGCGGCTGGGACCTGAGCGGCGGCAACCCGATTCCACCCAACCTGCCGCCGATTGTCCACCATCGGATTGTCGAGTTCGAGCGCCGCTTCGCCGCCCACCTCGCGACTCACGTCCTCGATCCGAGCACCCTCGGGTTCGGCCTCGCCGACTCACCGGCCGGCATGCTCGCGTGGATCCTCGAGCGCTGGCTCAGCTGGTCCGAGGGCGACAAGGCGTTCAGCGACGACGACCTGCTCACCCACGCTACGATCTACTGGGCGGGCAACGCGATCGACACCTCGATCCGCACGTACGCCAACAACAACCGCTACCCGTGGACGTCGTCGCACGACCGCACGCCGGCGATCGAGGCCCCGACCGGCATCACCTTCGTCGGCTACGAGAACCCACCCGGCGTCAACACGCCGGAGGAACGCATCCAGAACTTCCTCAGCAGTGATCGCGCGGCTTGGTACAACCACGTCAACCTCACCGCCCATCCGCAGGGAGGCCACTTCATCCCGTGGGAGCTCCCCGGCGAGTGGACGGACGACCTGCGCCGTACCTTCCGCCCCTACCGCTGAACTCAGTGGTCCGCCAGGCGGGGGTGGTCGCGCCAGGCCGGCATCGTCGCCATGTAGGCGAGGGTGTCGGCCTCGATCTTCTCGCGCGGGTCGTCCGGGTTGCGGCGCTGCTGCCAGGACACCATCGACGCGAACCGGGTCTCGAAGTCCTGAAGGTTGCCGTCGGCATCGATGCAGTACGCGCAGTAGTGGCCGCTCTCGATCGGCATACTGCAACTCTCGCAGGTGGTGGTCATGGTCATCGCTCGGCTCCGTTCGATCGCACGAGATGGGACAGGGTGGTGAGCAGCACGTCGCGCTCGCCGGATGGCAGTACGGCGAACGCCTCGGCCAGCGCGGCGACACTGAGTACGTCGCGATCGGCTCGCAGTACGGCGAATCCCTCCGGCGACAGCCACACCAGCGTGCGGCGCCGGTCCTGCGGATCGCGCTCGCGTTCCAGCACACCCTTGGACTCGAGCTGTGTCACGATGTCGCTGACGACCGACTGCGCACGATCCAGATGCAGCGCGATGTCTCCGACGGTCAACGGCCCGGTCTGCGAAAGGTGCTGCAGGACGGCCCGGCTCGCGCCGGACAGCTCGTTCCGCTTGCCGTCGCGCCGGTGAAACCGCAGGTACGTCTCGCGGAACAGATCGGCGAACGCCTGGGCGTCCTCTTCGGCCGTGCTCACACAGAGAATGTCCACCCCACCTGATCCATCGTCAATCCCGATGAATCCGCGCCTGCCGGACGGCCATCGGCGCCCCGTGCTCCACGTGCGGCCGCTCCGCACGGACGATCAGACGGCGAATCTGCTGGGCCACATCATCCGGCGCGTTCTCGTCGGGCGCGTTGTGGTCGAGACCGGGAAGTACGGCGTACTCGGCGCTCGGGATGATCGCGGCGAGGCGCGGGAGGATGCCGGTCAGGTACGCGGGCGACTTCTCACCACCGAGGAGAAGAGCCCGCGACGCGATCCCGGCGTACCTGCTGCCATCGGAGTCGAGGCGCACGATCTCCCCGATCTCGGCCGGTGTCGTCGGCATCATGTCCCGCGTCTCGCGCCCGCCGGACCCGTGCAGCATCAGGAATGCGATTGCCCAGAGCAATGAGGTCGCCTTGTACGGCAGCAGATCCGTGCCCTTGAGGAATGTCGCCATCGCCGCAGTCGGATGTCCCCCATCGAGCTGCTGCGTGAACGTGTTCAGCCAACTCGCGTCGAACGACCCCTCGATACTCACCGCGGGCTCGTAAGCAACCAGCGCGTCCAAGGGCCGCCGCAGTCCCACATGCAACGCCACCAACCCGCCGTAGCTGTGCCCGAACGCCATTCGCGCACCGGTCCGCTCCATCACCGCCAGGACATCGTCGACCTCGGTCTCCACGCCGTACGACGCCCCTTGCGCCCCACTCACGCCACGGCCACGCCGCTCAACCACGTGCACCTCATGGGCCCCCGCGAGCCCTCGGGCCAGGCCTTCGTAGTGGTGGGCCCGCCGATTGTTTCCCGGAACCACCACGATCCCAGGGCCCGCCCCCAAGCTCAGAACCCCGATCGCCGCCCCATCCCCAGCCACCACAACGCCCCGCCGCCACTCACGTCTCCGCACCCCAAGCCTCCCTCGTCCGTTTCCCCACCATCCCCGCCCCCACTGTCACACCCCTGTCACCTCTCTGGCATAACCCACCCGCAGCGCGATATCTGCCCATAACGGACATATTCACTGCCAATCCGGGTCCGGATGGCTGTGCGTTCGCACGCGCGCGACGGAAAGTCACGAGGAATCGGGCGCACGCGGAACGCACTTCGGTGGGCTGGTCGCAGAAGTCGCCCAGGTGAAGTCAGCCCGTAGGGGTGATGACGGGTTACCGGCCGGCTGTGAGCCTGAGGGAAGGACGCGACCGGTCCGTTGAGGAAGCGGGATGCCAATGGTCGAAGCAGAGGGCTCGAGCGGTGAGCCTGCGAAAGTCGTCCTCGTCCCCTACGAGAGTGCCTACGAGGGTCGTTCCCCGTTCGCATCGTCGACCAAGCCACCATGGACGCGCCGCTACGTCCCGTTGGTCGACTCGCTGAAGAGCTACTCACGGGACAAGCTCCGCGTCGATGCGCTGGCAGGGCTGACGGTCGCCGCCCTTGCCCTCCCCGCGTCGATGGCATACGCCGAGCTCGCCGGGCTTCCCGTCACCGCCGGCCTGTACACCCTGCTGCTGCCCGTGCTGGCCTACGCGCTGCTCGGATCGGGCCTACGCACCGTGGTCGGTCCGGAAGGTGCCGTGGCACTGCTGGTCGCCAGTGCCCTCGCGCCGCTCGCCGCCGCGGGCTCGGCGCAGTACGCCACGTTGGCAGCCGCCCTGGCCATCGCCGTGGGCGCCATCTTCCTCATCGCTCGGCTGCTGCGCCTGGGCTGGATCGCCGACTACTTCTCGCAGTCGGTGCTGGTCGGCTACATCAGCGGCGTGGCGGTGGTGATGATCCTCGGTCAATTGGAGAAGCTGACCGGCCTGTCCAGCACGTACAGCGGTGCCATCCGGGCGACGATCGACAACGTCGCACACATCGGCCATGCGAACCTGGCGACGGTGGCCGTGGCGGGTGGCGCCTTTGTCGTCCTGATCCTGCTCGGCCGCTTCCTTCCGCGCTGGCCCGGAGCCCTGGTCGTGGTCGTCCTGGGCATCGTGGTGTCCTGGCTGCTCGATCTGGAGGCGCACGGTGTCGCCGTCACCGGCTCGATCCCGGCCGGATTGCCGTCGTTCGACCGGCCGCACATCACCGGCTCGGAGTGGCTCTCCCTGGCCCTGCCGGCCGCGGCGATCTTCCTGGTGAGCTTCTCGGACTCGATCCTGACCGCTCGATCCTTCGCAGCTCGGCACGGCGAGACCATCGACGCAGACCAGGAACTGCTCTCCTTCAGCGCGGCGGACGTCGCGGCCGGCTTCACGCACGGCATGCCAGTCGGCACCAGCGGATCCCGCACCGCCGTCAACGACTCGATGAAGGCCACCAGTCAGGTCAGTGGCCTCGTCGCCTTCGGCACCATCCTGCTGATCCTCCTGTTCCTCACCGCCCCCATTCGCTACCTGCCTTCCGCGATCCTCGGCGCGGTGATCGTCTACGCATCGCTGAAACTCATCGACCCGGCCCAGTGGCGAGAGCTGGCCAGGAGCAGCCGCACCGAGGTTGGCATCGCTGCGATCACCTCGGTGGTCGTGGTCGCCATCGGTGTGCTGCCGGCGATCGTGGTCGCCATGGGGCTGTCCATCATCGACGTGATCCGCCGCACCGCCATCCCGAGCGACGCCGTGCTGGGCTACTCAGAAGCCGACCAGCGGTACGCCGACGTCGGCACCCACCCCGACGCGGGTATCACCCCCGGAGTGGTCGTCTACCGGATCCAGGAACGGCTCTTCTTCGCCAACGCCCACTTCTTCAAACGCCGGGTATGGGCGGCCGTCGACGGCGCACCCAAGCCCGTCGGCCACCTGATCCTGGACGCCACCATGATCAGCGGGATCGACGCCGCCGCGGTCGGGGCGATCACCGAGGTCCGGACCGGACTGCACAGCCGTAACATCACGTTCGAGGTCGCGCACGCAACCGACGAACTACGCGAGCAGTTCAGCGATACGGGCCTGACCAGCGTGATCGGCGCCGAGCACTTCCATGGCACCGTCGCGGCCGCCGTGCGGGCGTGCGCCCCGCCCCCTCGATCGATCTCCCCTGAATGAACCCGGCCGATGGGGGATGTGAGCACCCGCCCGCCAGCGACGTCAGCGGTCGCGGAACGACGAAGTGCCTGGCCGATGTTGCTCTGACCAGGCACTTCTCAAGGGGTGGACCTAAATGCCGGATTGGGGGTGTCTTCTTCCGCCGACCGTCATCTCGGGCCTGTCAGAACGCTGTCACCAGCCGCAAGGTCGAGGCTAGGTAGCCCGCCCTGCCAGATGGATGGATGGATTAGCGGATCCGCCGCCGCGGCCGGGGGTAGCCTGCCGGGGTGACTTCATCGGGTGACTACACGGCGACGCTTCCCCGCAAACGTATGGGCGCTGGTGTCCTGTTCACTGACGTGGCTGGGCGTGCGCTGCTCGTCGAGCCCGTGTACAAGGACTACTGGGAGATCGTCGGCGGGTGTGTTGAGGAGAACGAGGCGCCGCGGCAAGCCGCTGTGCGCGAGATGAAAGAAGAGCTGGGCAAGACAGTCATGCCGGGGCGGCTGCTCGTGGTGGACTGGGTGCCGCCGCGACCAGATCGAACCGAGGGGGTCATGTTCGTCTATGACGGCGGCACCCTTGATGAGCAGAGCACGGCCGACATTCACTTGCCGCCGGACGAGCTGTCCCGCTGGGCGTGGTGCGACCAGGAGCAGATCGAGCAGCGGATGTCGCCGCTGCTGGCCCGGCGTGTGATCGCCTCGCTGCGGGCCAAAGCCGAGGGGACGGTGTTCGATCTGGAGAACGGCTTCCACTTGCCGTGACCGTGCTCCTTGGTGGAGCGCTCCAATCGTGGCGAGCGCGTCGTCGTGGTGCTCAGGCCGCCGGGTCGTAGTGATCAGCTGTCGCGACGTCAGCCCGGGTCGGTGCGATGCCGCCGGTCGGGGCGGCCAGGAGACTGACCCCGCCGGATCGGTAGAGGCTGTCGTGGATGCCGTCGGCGTACAGCAGCCCAGTCAGGTCGGCGCGGGCCTTGGCGACCGGATGAGCACGCTGAAACCCGGCGGCGCCGATCAGCGGCGCCAGGTCGGCCACCGCGCGGACCGCGGTGTCGACGCCGGCTGCCTTGCCGACCCGGGCAGCGAAGTCGGCGTGCGGGTGTTCGTCAGCGGCCAGGCGGCTGGTAGTGATGGCGGCCAGCAGCGCGGCGGTGATCTCGGCGTGAGTCCTGCCGAGCACTACCAGGGCGTTGTCACGGATCCTGGGTAGCACCCCGACCCTGGCCTTGGCGGCCAGGGCGCCGGTGACCAGGGTGTGTACACCGGCGGCTGTGCCTAGCGCTGTCGCGGTGACCAGGGGCCGGAACCCGGCGAAGTGACGCCGGAATACCCCGAGGCCATCACCTGGCCGGCCGATCAGGTCGGCGGCCGGATCCACCGGCACCTCGTTCAGGTGTAGCAGGCCCCACGACCAGCCCTCCAGCCCGAAAGGTTCGATGACCTCCCGCTCCACATGCGGCTGATCGGCGTCGACGACCGCCGCACTGATGCGTCCGTCGGGGTCGCGGAAGAACACCACGAATCCGGTCGACTCGATTAGCCGCGAAACCCAGCACTTCTCGCCGGTGATCTGCCAGGTCCCGTCGCGGCGCAGCACTGCGCGGGTGGTCATCTCCTGGATGCGTGAGCCGCCGTGTCGCTCGGTCGCGGCGATCCCCACCAGCTGCCCGGCCTCCACACGCGTACGCCAGCGGACAGCGGCGTCGGCGGTGCCCTCGGCGAGGATCATCGCTCCGTGGCCAGTCCCGGTCGCGTCCCGCAGGTCCAGGTCGTGGAACCCCGCGGTGAACTGCGCCAGGGTCTGCCACACCAGGCCTGCCCGCCCGGTCGGGGACCGGTGCCCGCGGCTGGCCAGGTCTCGGCGCACCTGCAGCAACCACTGTGACCGCGCCGTGGAATCTGCCAGCCGCGGCGCGGCCGCGCACAGGGCGCTGAGATCGTCGGCCAGGCGGTGCAGGTCGTGCCAGCCAGAGTCATCGACCTCGCCGATGCTGGATCGCAGCGGATCCAGCCAGATCGAAGCGCCGGTCACAGGATCACTTCCCCGTGCTGGGTGGCGGGCACGCCGTAGACGATGGCGCGGGCCCGGACATCTTTGGTCACGACCGATCCGGCGCCGACAAGTGCGTGCTCGCCGACGGCGAGGCCTGCGAGGATGACCGCGCCGGAGCCGACCTTGCACCCGTACGCGAAGGACGGCGGCACGAGCGGCTGCTCGTGATCCGGATCGCGCCAGATCAACTCCTTGTCATTGATGGTGCGCACCCCGGCACCGATGAACGCCCGGTCCGCGACCACGGTGTCGGCGGTCAGGTGCGAGCCAGGTGAGCAGCGCACGCCGTCGCCGATGACACAGCCGCGCTCGATGGTCAGGTTCGCCGCTAGCTGGCTGCCGGCGCCGACCCTGACGTTGGTACGTAGCAGTGTGTTATGCCCGATTGTGGTGTCATCACCGATGGCGGCGCCCGCATAGATCACGGCCCCGGCGCGCAGCACCACCCCAGCGCCAACCGCCGTAGGTGCGCCAGCGCCCTGGTAGACCCGGCGTACGGCGTATCCGTACTCTGGCTCGCCTACCACGGCCCGGTGCCCGATGCGGGTATCCCGGCCGATCGTGACGCCGCCGTGCACGATCGCGAAGGCGCCGACGGTGACGCGGTCGCCAAGCACGCTCGGGCGGATGGTGCCGAGCATGTCGGTCGGGAGGAACACTGCCGACGGATGAATCTGGCAGCCGTCGCCAAGCTCCAGCAGCCCGGCCCGGACCAAGTCGGTGACGGTGGCCGGGGTGGCGCTCGGTGTGGTGAGGTGCATCATCGCGGGACTCCCCTGTCTTCGGCGGTTTCGATGCCTCCAGCACACCGGCAAGTGAGCCCGGATCGAAGACATGACTACTCGGGGTGCAACCGGCTTGCACAACCTGCAAACATCGGTCACGCTCAAACTCCCGCCATCGTGGATGGAGGTGACCATGAGCACCCACCCCGCCTGGACCACGATGCCGTCCATCATGCAGGCGGCCACCAGCGGCGACTTCGGCAAAGTGCTGCGCACCGCCAGGGTGGCCGCCGGGCTGAACCTGCAGGACGCCGCCAGCCTCGCTGGCGTATCCGCCTCGACATTGAGCCGGATGGAGACCAAACCCCACCGCGCCTGGGACGTGCGCGACCTTCGCCGTCTCGCCGAGGTGTTCGCCATCCCCGCGCACTTGTTCGGACTGTCGCGACCGATCTTCGACTCCCGCACCGCTAGCCTGAGCACAGGTGCCGATGAGGATGGTGATCCGATGCGCCGACGCGACCTGCTCGCGACGACCGCCGCCGTGGTGACCGGAGCAACGGTGCTTCCCCTAGACCAGGCAGCCGCTGCGAGGGGGATGGCTGACACCATTGAGGACGTGCTCTTCGGCCGCGGCAGTGCCGCGCCTATTCTGGGACACCAGCTCGCCGCGCAGCTCGCCGCCGCGCGGGCTGACTTCCGCGCGACCCGCTACAGCCAACTCGCCCGCCGCCTGCCCCGGCTGCTCGCCCAAGCTGTTGCCGGCCGCGATGCCGCCACCATCAGTGATGCGCCGCTGGCGGCTGCCCGGCTGGCGCAGACCTACAGCCTTGCCACCGAACTGCTGGTCAAGCTGCATGATAACGGGATGGCATGGGCCACTGCGGACCGCGCGGTCCAGGCCGCCCGTACCGGCGACGACCCGGTGGTCCTTGCCGAGGCCCGTCGCCTCGCGGCCACCGTAATGCGACGTACCCACCACCGGGACGGCGCGCAGCGGCTCATGCTTGATGCCGCCAGCCGACTGCACGCCGACACCGCCCTCGCTAACACGGCCGCGGCCGCGATGTACGGACAGCTCCTCGCAGCCGCCTCCTACACCGCTGCGCTGCGCGATGACCGCGACAGCGCTTGGACGCTGCTCGGCGAGGCCGAGGACGCCGCGCGCCGTATCGGCGCCACCAAGAATGACCGGTTCAACATGCTCGAACTGGCCGTCTACAAAATCAGCGTGTCACGAGTACTCGGCGACTTCGGTGCCGCCGTCGACTACGCCCGACTGGTCGACCCGACCCTTATCACCTCCCCTGAACGCCGCGCCCGCTACTGGGAAGACACCGCCCTCGCCCTACACGGTCGCGGCCGCTCACAAGCTGCATTCCAGGCACTCGTCGCCGCCGAACGCGACACACCACAGGAAGTCCGATTCCGGCCCTGGGCGCAGCAACTGACCCGCGACCTGCTAACCGGAGATCGCCGCAACAGCCTGCCTGGGGTGCGGGAGTTCGCCGGCCGCGTCGGCACCCTCTGAACCAGGCGAAGCCGTGCAGCGCGCCGGCGTCACAGTCCGAGCGACGTACACGCGCCGGGCGTCAACCAAGGGATCGGGTCTTCATGTAGTCGACGGCGAGCGCCTGCAGCCTGCTCCCTCGGACAGGTCCTCCATCGCGGCGTTCACGGTAGGTCGGCGTGAGGTCGTCGGGCGTCGGGCGTCGGAGAACCTCGTGCGGTTCCCCAGTGCTGGCGCCCACCAGGACATGCAGCGCTGCCATCAGAGCGGCGTCCGGACCGGCGAAGGAGCCGGTAGCGGCGCGGACTTGACCGACTGAAGCAGGGATCCGACGTCGGAGGGGGCGCTGGTACTCCCGGCTAGATTCACGCTCAGCACCGCGCATCGGTCGATACGTGCCCTGAACACTCGCCGACACCTCCAGAGTCGGCCGGCTGATGTTCGGAGGTCCCGGGTGCGGGCAGACACAGAGAAACCTCCCTGCGGATGACACTAGGCAGGGAGGCCTCATTGTGACGGACCGACACACCTCGCATGAGGGGTATCGAATCCGGCGTGTGGAGGTGGCGGGAATCGAACCCGCGTCCTTCAGCGTTGCTCCAAGACTTCTCCGGGCGCAGTCTGTTAGGCGATTTTCTCGGCCCCAGCGCTCTCACAGACACGTCGCTGACAGGCTCAGTCACTGTAAATGTCCCGTACTAACCCCGTGACCGGGCTAGCACAGCAAGCTTCCTAGCTGAGGCCAGGAACCGGGTCGGAAGCATCCCCGGGCTGACCCTTCGTTTACCTCAGGCCGTCAGGCGGCGAGAGCGAAGTTAGTGCGCGTGTTATTGGCACTTATTGGTTTCCAGAGATCGTTAACGAGATAACCCTGGATCCTCGGCCCGCTTCCCTTGGAACTAACGTCCAAAGTCGAAACCGTTCACCCCCTGTTGAGTTGTCAAACTCCCACCAGCCCCGAAGGGTGGTGGAAGATCCACACTACCAAGTCCAACAGACCGCCCGCACCTCACATTCCCGGCGGCAGCGCTCACGCGGCCGGATCCGGGGCCGGGGCGGGCGCGAACAGGAAGACGAGCGCCGCGGCGGCCACCACAGCGCCGGCCAGAGCGATGACACCGGAGACGGTCTTCTGGAGCAGCAACGCCCCGATCGCCGCACCCACGAACATGGCCGCGATGGAGCCCAGCCGACGGTGCGGCTTGGCCGAGCGACCGGTGCCCAGCACGCTGTCCGCCGCCAGCCCGGTCAGGGTCAGCGTCAGCACAGTCGTGGTCAGATCCCGCGGCGCCGCATGCCGCACCGTCGCGTTCTGCAACCCGAAACAGCTCGCCAGCGCCACGATCAGCACGTACGACGTCCCGCCCGTCTCCCGCAGTACGCCGACACCCACCAGCAGCGCGCACACCCACAGCACCACCGCCTGCGCCCCGAAAGCAGTCCCCAGCCACCGCCGCGGCCGTCCATCCAGCACACGAGCCGCCCGCCCGCCACCAAGTGACCCGAGCACGAACCCGAGCACCGCCGCCACCGGCGGCCCGAAGCGAAACCCTGACGCCGGCACCACGGCGAACCCCAGGAACACGACGTTCCCCGTCATGTTCGCCACGAACGTGTGTCCGAGCGACAGATAGCTCACCGCATCGATCAGCCCCGTGGCCCCGGTCAACCCCAGGAACCCGGCAACCTCCCAGCGTGCCGTGACTGGAACAGCCATGCCGCCTAGCGTAAGAGACGAGCTACTTGATCAGCCGCAGCGTGAACGGGTAGCGGAAGTTCGCGCCGACCGCGGTAGCGAGGCCGCCGATCCCCGTGAGGACGAACCACAGGATGCCGAGCAGCGGGAAGAGGAATCCCAGGAACCCGTGGGTCACGCCGGTCGCGATGCCCAGCAGCGCGAACGCGCCGAACGCGCTCAGCTGGAAGTTCAACGCCTCGACCGCATGCTTACGCACCGCCGGGTTCTTCTGACCCGTCGTCGCGACCACGATCGCCGGCCCGACGAAGAACGTCGGGTACCCGAGCCAGTGCGCCACCGTCCCCATCCCGCGGCCGCTCGAGTCGTACCGCTGGAGCTGCGCAGGCCGGGTGAAGGCGGCGGGTGCGTACGTCGGGACCGGCCGGGAGACGAGTCCGTCGAACGTGCTGTTCAGCTCGGCTCGGGTGCGGGCCTTCAGCGCCAGCTCGAGCCGGGTGTCGAACTCGAAGTGGTCCAGCCGGCCGTCGGCGTACATCTCTTTCAGGATCTCGACTGCGCGGTCCCGTTGGGCCGGCGTCACCAGCAGGTCTGAAGTGCTCATGCCTCCACTCTGCGCGCCGGACGCCGCTCGCCCCATCGGGTTCAGCCCCCAGCCACCCCTGACCGGACCCCAGGCAGCACTCGGGTACGCCGGTCAGCGGCAACGCGACCGGATCAGCGGCCGCGGGTCCGCTCCGACAGGGCGCGCCGGGCCTCGCGGTCGGCCTGGCGCTCGGCCAGGGCGTGCCGCTTGTCGTAGTCCTTCTTGCCGCGCCCGGTGGCGAGTTCGACCTTCGCGTAGCCGTCCTTGAAGTACAGCGACAGCGGGATCAGCGAAACCCCCTGCTGCTCGACGGCCTTGATCAGCTTCTGCACCTCGTCCTTGTGCAGCAGCAGCTTGCGGGTCCGCCGCGGCTCGTGGTTGGTCCACGTCCCGTGCTTGTACTCGGGGATGTGCATCCCCTGGAGCCAGAGCTCGTTCCCCCGGACCGCGGCGAACGCGTCGACGAGGGAGGCCCGGCCCTGCCGCAGGGACTTGACCTCGGTCCCCGTCAGCACCAGCCCGGCCTCCACCACGTCCTCGATGTGGTAGTCGTGTCGCGCCTTCCGGTTCTGCGCGATCGGCTTCTGCTGGCCGGTCTGTTTCACCATCCGACCAGTATCTCAGACTGCCAGGCGGTCGGCGTTGCCATTTCCTTCAGTGCCAGCGGCGTCCAGGTGGGTGCATCGCAAGGCGGAGGCCGGGCCTCGATGCGGTGTTCATCGTGGCCCGGCCTCCAACGCCGCGAGGTGCCCGCCTGGACGCCGCTGGTGCGAAGGAAATGGCAACGCCGACCGCTTACAACCACTTCATGGGATTAACCACGTTGCCGTCCTGGTAGACCATGAAATGCAGGTGGCAGCCGGTGGAGTAGCCCGTGGTGCCGACGTACCCGATGATCTCGCCCCGGGAGACGCGCTCGCCGACGTGGGCCTTGTACTTCGACAAGTGGTTGTAGACGGTGGTGATGGAGGAGCCGTCGATCACTCCGTGTGAGACGAACAGCCGGTTCCCGTAACCACCGTTGTAGTACTTGTCCGTGACGACCCCGCTGGCGGCCGCGCGGATCGGCGTACCGCAGCCGGCGCCGAAGTCGGTGCCGTCGTGCAGCTTCCAGTAGTGCAGGATCGGGTGGAAACGCATCCCGAACGGCGACGTGATGTAGGTGTCGATCGGCTTGCTCAGCCGCCCACCGTTGTCGGACGGCTCGTCCGGTACGTTGCGCGGCGCCCGGTGCTCCTTGCGCGCCCGCTCCCGCTCGGCCTTCTCCCGGGCCGCCTTGCGGCGCGCGGCAGCCGCCTTCTCGGCGCGAGCCCGGGCGATCAGGATCTGCTGGACCCGGGTCCGCTCGCGCAGCAGCGAGTTGTACTGCGCCAGTTCGGAGTTCTTCTCCTTCTCGGCGGCCTTGAAGGCGACCAGCTTGACCTGCGCGACCGCGGCGGCCTCGGCCTTGTCGGCCGCGACCTGCTGGGTCAGCTCGGTGACCTGCCGGACCGTCTGGGCCGCCTCGGCCCGCGCGGCCGCGGCGGCCTGCTCGGCCACCGCCACCTTGGCGCGCTTGCTCGCGAGTTGCGCCTGCGCGTTGTTCAGGTTGGTGATCGCGTTGCCCTGGATGCCGAACACGTTCCGCTGCACCTGCATCCCGGTGGCGATGTCGGCCGGCGCCGCGCCACGCAGCGCGATCGACAGCCCGACCAGGCTGTTCTGCTGCTGGTACGCCGATCGCACCGCCCGGCCGGCCACTGCCCGCTTCTCCGTGATCAGCTGCTCACCCGCCGCGACATCGGAGATCGCTGTACGCAAGGCTTGTTCGGCGCTCGCGAGCTTGCTCGCGGCAACCACATCGGCGGCCTTCGCGGCGGCCAGCCTGCCCTGGGCGGCGGCGTACCGGACCTGGACGGCCTGGTATTTCACCTCCGCCTGGTTGTAGGCGGCAACGGACTTGCCGAGCTGGTCGGACGCCTCGGCGAGATCAGCCTTCTGCTGGTTGATCTGCGAGTCGAGTTGTTTCTTCTTGGCGGCTGGATCGGGCGGGTCCGCCTGGGCGGACGGGACCGCCGCCAGGACTCCGGCGGACAGGGACAGGACAAGGCAGCAAGCGGCGACCACCGTCGGCCGGCCCCGCGGTCCGGTACGTGATCGCGGGTACGGCGGTGCGGAGGTGCCGGTGCTGTCGTCTCGCTTGATGCTCCCCCGCGGACGCGGGTTCGCACCGGGGAAGTGCGGGACCACAGGTCGACCCCTTGCTCTGGATGAAGTTGTCGCGCGGTACAGGAGTTACTGCTGTGACTCCTGATACTGCACGATAAGTCACCCGGGTCAGACTTTGAGGTATTTCCGCGTTGTCAGGAATGTCGGGACCACGGCCAGGATCAGGCCGACCACGACCATGATCAGCGTGGCCCGGAAGGTTTCGCTCGCGCCGACCCACTGCCAGACCCGGAAGGTCTCCTGGGCCCGCTGCATCACCACGAAGTAGACGCCGACCCACAAGGTGCCGCAGGCGAGGACCGCGCCGATCAGGGCTGCCAGCACCGCCTCGAGCAGGAACGGTAGCTGGATATAGAAGTTCGACGCGCCCACCAGGCGCATGATGCCGATCTCCCGTCTCCGCGCGTACGCCGCCAATCGGATCGTGTTCGAGATCTGCATCAGCGCGGCGACCAGCAGCAACCCTGCGGCGACCAGGGCGCCGACTTGCAACCCGTTGAGTGCCTTGAACAGCGGATCGAGGTACTGGCGCAGGTCCTGGACCGTGTCCACGCCGGGCAGGCCGGCGACCGCGCTGACCAGATTCTGATAGCGCTGTGGATCGCGCAGTTTGACCCGGAAGGACTCCTGCATCTGGTCCTCGGTGACCGTGCTGACGATCGGCGAGTCCTTGTACAGCTTCTTGAACGAGTCGAACGCTTCCTGCTTCGACTCCGAGAACACCCCGTCGGGCGCGGTGTCCGGGTTCGCGGAGATCACCTGCTGGATCCGGTTCTTCTGCTCCTGCGTCACCTCGGCGCCGGTGCAGCCGCGGCCGCCGGAGTCCTTGGTGCACAAGAAGACCGAGATCTGGATCTTGTCGTACCAGTTCCCCTTCATCAGGTCGACCTGCTCGCGGGCGAGCAGCGCGCTGCCGAACAGCGACAGCGAGACCCAGATGGTGACGACGACCGCGATCGTCATCGAGAGGTTCCGCTTCAGCCCGATGCCGAGGTCGGAGAGGATGTAGTTCAAGCGCATTCTTCAGTCAGTCCCTGTGTCAGCCCGGTGTCAGGCAGCCGTCTCAGTGCTGGTAGCCGTAGACGCCGCGCGACTCGTCGCGGACGACATGACCGTTCTCCAGCTCGATCACGCGCTTGCGCATCTGGTCGACGATCGACACGTCGTGAGTGGCCATCACGACGGTCGTTCCGGTCCGGTTGATCCGGTCCAGCAGCTTCATGATGCCGACCGACGTCCCCGGGTCGAGGTTTCCGGTCGGCTCGTCGGCGATCAGGATCATCGGCCGGTTCACGAACGCGCGGGCGATCGCCACCCGCTGCTGCTCGCCGCCGGACAGCTCGTCCGGCATCCGGTCCTCCTTGCCGTCCAGGCCGACCAGCTCCAGCACCTCGGGCACCGTCTTGCGGATGTGCGAGCGGGGCTTGCCGATCACCTGCAGCGCGAACGCCACATTCTCCGCGACGGTCTTGTTCGGCAGCAGCCGGAAGTCCTGGAACACGGTTCCGATCTGCCGCCGCATCTGCGGGATCCGCCAGCTGGCCAGCCGGTTCAGATCCTTGCCGGCGACCATGATGTGACCCTTGGTCGTCCGGTGCTCACGCAGGACCAGGCGAAGGAACGTCGACTTGCCGGACCCGGAGGTGCCGACCAGGAAGACGAACTCGCCCTTCTCGATCTCGACGTTGACGTTCAGCAGAGCGGCCTTGGACTGGCCCTCGTACGTCTTGGACACATTCTCGAAGCGGATCACGGGATCATCCGGCCGTGGTCGGGAACAGGGAGCGACGCGACGGTAACCACGTTGTGCACCGTACGCCACCGGAGCGGCCGTCGATCAGTGTAGGTGCTCCACGGCGTGCCGCCGACCTGACGGGCCGGTCCGTACGCGCGCGTCCGATAGACGGTGCACGACGTACGACGAACGACGCCTGGGATCAGGCCGGGCTGGGAGCCGCGCCGTTGTCCGGGCGGGCGTCGGCGATGCGGGCCAGGACCGGCTCGGGTTTGCGGCCGGCACGGCGGGCCGCCTCGACGTGCAGCCGGGCCAGCTCGACGGCCTGGCGGGAGACCTTCAAGGTCCTCTTCTCAGCCATTCTCACCGTCTCCCTCGACGATCTCGACGTCCAAGTCCGCAATATCAGCGTACGCGGCCGGGCCGACCCGGTCGATCGCAACGGCGCCGGTCAGCGCGGCGACCAGTTCGTAGTCCTCGGGTTGTAGCAGTTCGGATCGCATGAGCGAACGCAGCGTGACCACGCCCGCGTCCGTGCCCGCGTCCGAACCCTCGAGGATCTGCTCGACCGCCCACCGGACCATGCGCATGGTCTCCTCGCGATGCCGCCAGGTGTTCAGCTCGCGATCGGACTTGCGGACCATGTACGAACCCAACGCGACGCCACCGAGGACGAGCAGCGGACTGAGGGCGGCCATGATGATACCCACCACACCGATCCAGGTCGGAATCACGGACACACCCCGGCACTCATCAATGTTCTCCCAATTCCGTGGTGCTGACCGGTCGATGATGCTACGAAGGAGCATCCCACCGGCCACCGACAGAACCGCAGCATGACAAGGAGCAGTGTCATCGTGATGGACAAGTCCGACGCCTACGACGTGTTCGTGCAGGGGACCGTGTTCCTCGACATCGTGATGACCGGTCTGGAGTCCGCCCCGACCACCGGCACCGAGATCTTCGCCGAGGGGATGGGCTCGTGCCCCGGCGGCGTCGCGAACTTCGCCATCGCGGCCGCGCGGCTCGGCCTGAAGAGCGGCCTGGCCGCGGTCTTCGGCGACGATGTGTACGCCGACTTCTGCTGGCGGACCCTGGCCGACCAGGAAGGGGTGGACCTGTCCCACTCCCGCCGGATCGGCCACTGGCACTCCCCGGTGACGGTGTCGATGTCGATCGACCGGGACCGGGCCATGGTCACCCACGCCCACGAGGCGCCCGGCGATCCGAGCAAACTGGTGGGTCCCGGCCTGAAGACCCGCTCGGCGATCGTCCCGGTCGCCGACGAACTGCCCGACTGGACCATCGAGGCGATGCAGTCCGGCACCCTGCTGTTCGGCGACGTCGGCTGGGACCCGACCGACGAGTGGTCGCCCGCGGTGCTCGACGTCCTCGAGGGCTTTCACGCCTTCACGCCGAACGCGACCGAAGCGATGGCCTACACCCGCACCGACACGCCGAAGGCCGCGCTGCACAAGCTGGCCGAGCGTGTCCCGCTGGCGGTCGTCACCAACGGCGCCGACGGCGTACTCGCGATCGACTCCGCGACCGGCGAAGAGGAGCAGGTGCCGGCCCTGCCGGTCCGCTCCTACGACCCGACCGGCGCCGGCGACGTCTTCCTCGCCTCGCTCGTCCTCGGGACGCTCCGCGGCTGGCCGCTCGCTCACCGACTCGCCTTCGGCAATCTCTGCGCGGGACTGTCCGTCCAGCACTTCGGTGGCTCGCTCGCGGCCCCCGGCTGGGGCGACATCATCGACTGGGTCCGCGACCACAGCCGCCACCGGCCCGGCGGCATCGATCCCGACATCCTCCGGCACTACACCTTCATCGGCGACGTCCTTCCCGAAGGCCCTGTCCCGATCGTCCGCCGAGCCTCAGCCACCATCGCCCGCCTGTCGGACGCCTGACACCCACACGATCGCGGCGACGAGGGTAAGCAGTACGCCGCCCGCCAGGAACCCGTGCGACGGCGTGGTCCGCTGGATCAGCAGCCCGGCCAGCGCGGAGCCGGCCGACGAGCCGAGGTTGTTGGCGGTGTTGATCCACGTGCTCGCCTCGGTGCGCTGGTGCGGCGGAGTGACGTTGTCCGCAGCCAGGTAGGACACCACGAACAGCGGCGCCACGGCGACACCGGCCGCACCCATCACCACTCCGAGCACGAGCAGATTGGTCGCGAACGAGGCCGCGAGCAGACCGGCAGCCAGTACGGCGATCAGCCCGCCGAGGTGTGTCGACCACGAGCGGGTGTGGCTGCGACGAGCCCACAGCAGCCCACCGGTGACACTGCCGAGCGCGATCGCGGCCTCGACGTACCCCGCCGCGCCGGGACGGCCCGCGCGCTGAGCGACTCCGGCCACGCAGAGGTAGGCGAGACTGACCCCGGACGCCGTGACCATGATGACGACCAGGATCCGTCGCAGGCCCGGGATGACCAGCGGTCCCAGCGGATGGCGGGTCGCTGGTGCCACTGTGGTGTGTCGCGTGACCGGACTGGTCACCATGGCGATGGTGCCGACGACCATCAGGCCCGCAGAGCAGCCGAGCGCGGCGGGCGCGGACGCCACACTGATCAGCGCGCCGGCGAGCAACGGACCGCCGAGGAAGAGGCATTCCTCGCTGACCGCGTCCAACGCATAGGCCCGTTCTTTGAGGGCCGATCCGTCGGTGAGCAGTCGCCAGTTGGACCGCATCGACGGTCCCAGCGGGGGTGCGAGCAGTCCTGCCGCAGCCACGAGTACGAGGTTGCTCGTCGTACTCGCAATGACAACCAGAGCGGCGGAACAGCCGACGGCGAGGGGCGGGAGCACCCGGCGCTGGCTGAAGCGGTCGACGAGCCGTGCCTTGTAGGGCATCGACAGCGACGCGAGCCCGAAGATCGCGACCGCGGCACCCGCGGTGGCGAAAGAGTTGGTGGACTGCTGGACGGTGAAAAGCAACGACAGCGGGAGCAGACCGTACGACAGTCGGCCGAGCAGCGCCGGCACGAACGTGCGCAGCGCGAACGGCAACAACAGCACATCACGGTAGCTCCCAGCACGAACTGTGCCGGACAAGAGAACACTCCTGGAGATCGACGACGCCCCAACCGGACGCCGCACCACGAATTCGGCCTCGACCGCGCAAACCACGCGCAGGAGCGATCCCTAGTCACAGAAGCAGAACATGCCGGCCAGCATACGTGATCCGACGACCCTCCGGAGTTCGTAGGGTCTGGGTGGTGCGCGGGCTGTGGGACTGCGCGGGATGGAGGTACGGCGGGATGACTGGGGTTACCAGGCGGCGGTTGCTCGCGATGGGTGGCGGGCTCGCGGCGATGGCGGTGGCTGGGTGTGGATCGAACACCGGGCGGGCGGACGCGGGGTCGGGCGGCTCGTCGGGAGACAAGCCGGCGTTGGCGCAGTGGTATCACCAGTACGGCGAAGCCGGCACGCAGCAGGCGGTCGAGAGGTATGCGAAGGCCTACCCGGACGCGACCGTGACCGTGCAGTGGTCGCCGGGCGACTACGACAAGAAAATGTCGACCGCGCTGCTCACCGACCAGGGTCCGGACGTGTTCGAGTCCGTCAACGGGCCGACCATCGACATGATCAAGGCCAACCAGGTGGTCGAGCTGACCGATTTGCTCGGTGACGCCAAGTCCGACTTCACGCCGTCGCTGATCGACCGGATGACGTACCGAGGCAAGCTGTACGCGGTCCCGCAGGTCACCGACATGCAGCTGCTCGTCTACCGCAAGAGCCTGCTCAGCGCGGCCGGCGTCCAGCCGCCCGAGACCGTCGACGACCTGCTCGCGGCCGCTCACAAGCTGACCACCGACAAGGTGAAGGGCCTGTTCGTCGGCAACGACGGCGGCGTCGGCGTCCTCGGCGGACCGGCGCTGTGGTCGGCCGGGCTGGACTACCTGACCGAGGACAACCAGTTCGGCTTCGACGACCCGGCCGCGATCGAGTCGCTGCACAAGCTGCGCGAGCTGTTCACCTCGAAGACTCTGTTGCTCGGGGCACCGACCGACTGGTCCGACCCGTCCGCGTTCACGCAGGGCCTGACGGCGATGCAGTTCACCGGCCTGTGGACGCTGCCGGCCATCCAGAAGGCGTTCCCCGACGACTTCGGCGTACTCCCCTGGCCGAAGCTGAACGCGACCACCGGCAAGCCGAGTGTCCCGGTCGGCGCCTACGGTTCGTGCGTGAACGCCAAGTCGAAGAACGTCGACGCGGCGAAGAAGTTCGTCAAGTGGCTGTGGGTCGACCAGACCGACGACCAGCTCGACTTCGCGCAGTCGTACGGCTTCCACATCCCGGCCCGCAAGAGCCTGGCCGCGAAGGCGGACAAGCTCAAGTCCGGCCCGGCCGCCGACGCGGTCGAGTTCGTCAACGAGAACGGCCACGCGCAGACGCCGATCCTCTGGTCGCCGAAGTCCAGTACGGCGTACTCCGACGCACTCAACCGGATCATCCGCAGCGGCGCCGACCCCGCCACCGAGATCAAGACCGTCAAGACCGCAGTTGACGCCGAGCTGAAACGGATCAACAACTGATGGACATCCAGCCCTTGACCGACGACGACCGCGAGCTGATCGAACTGGCCCGCCGGACCGTGGACGCGAACACCGACGGACCGGACGGCGTCCACACGATGGGCGCCGCCGTACGCGGTGTGGACGGCCGGATGTACGCCGGAATCAACCTCGCCCACTTCACCGGCGGACCCTGCGCCGAACTGGTCGCCCTCGGCCGCGCCCGCGCCGAAGGAGCCCGCGACCTCACCACAATCGTGGCCGTAGGCAACGAAGGTCGCGGCGTGGTCGGCCCGTGCGGACGCGACCGGCAGATCCTCGTCGAATACCACCCGACGATCCGCGTCATCCTCCCCACCCCGGACGGCCCCGGCTCAGTCCTCGCCACCGACCTACTCCCAGGCCCCTACCGCTGGACCCCCAACCCGTAGACCTCGCTGCCCGACCGCCGCCGCTCGGCTCCGGTCAGGCCAGGTGGATACTCCGTCTGCTGACCCTTCGGGCCCTGGGCGATGTCGAACTCGACGCGCTGATTCTCTTCGAGCCTACGGAAGCCGTCGGACTGGATGGCGGAGAGTGCACGAACACGTCCGCGCCGCCCCGTCCACAGTGATGAAGTTGAAGCCCTTGTCAGCGTTGAACCATTTCACAGTTCCCTGTGCCATGTTGTTGCTCCTTTGTCGGAGATGGGGCACGCCGCGGACGGCGCTTCTGCTGGATGTGTTGGCGAAGTGAGCGAGGTCGGCTGGTGTGCAGCTCGACAGGAAGTGTCGGTCCAGGGGTACTGGTCGGGCGAGGCATTCACGCCTGGCCCGGCCGGCTCGTCCGGGGCCAAGGCGGACACCTCCTGTCGAGCTGCCCCCCAGCCACCGTCCGCACCCGAGCGGCCCGCACCGGCGGGCAGGCGCGGTGACAGGACGCGCTCGTCTTGCCGGTCGGCGGGGGTACCGAACCCGCGACCTCGGACACCATCTGGGGATCTCGGACAGGCTGTGGCGTGTCCGAGGTCTCCACTACCTGTCCGGGGTCGCGGGCTCGCCAGCGCCTGCACCAGGTCCCGTCAACCAGTTGGGCTACTGCGCGTGACAGGCTAAGGGGGTGATCACTGTGCAGCCCTTGACCGACGACGACCGCGAGCTGATCGAATTGGCCCGCCGGACCGTGGACGCGAACACCGACGGACCGGACGGCGTCCACACGATGGGCGCCGCCGTACGAGGTGTGGACGGCCGGATGTACGCCGGGATCAATCTGTACCACTTCACCGGCGGCCCCTGCGCCGAGCTGGTCGCACTCGGCCGCGCCCGCGCCGAAGGAGCCCGCGAGCTCACCACGATCGTGGCCGTAGGCAACGAAGGCCGCGGCGTCGTCGGCCCCTGCGGCCGCGACCGCCAGATCCTCGTCGACTACCACCCAACCATCCGCGTCATCCTGCCGACCCCCGACGGCGTCGGCTCGGTCCTCGCCACCGATCTACTACCGGGGGCCTACCGCTGGACTCCCAACCCGTAGACCTTGGCTGCCCGACCGCCGCCGCTCGGCTCCGGTCAGGCCAGGTGGATTTCGCCGGTGCGGAACCACCAGGTGATTGGTTCGGCCTCGAGGAGGCCTGCCTGGACGGCCGGGTCGTCCGAGGCGTGGCGGCGGGCTTCTTCGATGCCGGTTCGGTAGACGCACAGGCCGCGGAGGGTCTCGTCGGCGTGGTCGCGGAACGGGCCGGCCGCCCCCATCACGCCTTCCTTGCGGAGTCTGTCGAGGAAGGCGAGGTGGGCTTCCTGGACCCGGTCCTGCTCGTCGTCGGGCAGGATCGGCTGCTCGGCCAGGCGGCGGAGCAGGACGAGGGTCAGGCTCTCCATCCCCGGCCGCGGCGGCGTGCTCACGACTCCCCGTCGAGCGGCCGGGATCTCATGATCCATTGGCCGTCGGGGCGCCGTGTGCTCACGACTCCGTGGCCGTCGGGCGGGCGGGGGCTCATGACTCTCTGGCCGTCGGGCGTGGCACTTCGACGAGCCGCTGGGCGAGCATGAACGTGTTGCCGTCCGGGTCGTAGAACGTGGCGAGGCGCACCTCGTCCGCGATCTGGCGGGTCTCCCCGTCGAAGCGCGTGCCGACCGACTCGAGGTGCGCGCGGGCCTTGTCGATGTCGTGGACCCCGAACGTGACGACGACCCCGCCCTCGGTCTTCGGCTTCTCGGTCTGGCCGATCCCGATCGAGATCCCGGGTAGCGGCGTACTCAGCTCGGCCCAGCCCCAGGACTCCAGCCGGTGGACGACCTCGAATCCCAGCGCCTGCTCGTACCACCGGAGCGACTGCTCCAGGTCGGCGACCTCGAGCGCGCAGACGGCGCGCCCGTCGTACTCGATCCCACTCATGGTCCTGTTTTTATACTAAGCTTACTTTCGTGTCAACGCTGGCGACCCTGGTCCACCTCCGCTGGGCCGTCCCGGTGCTCGCCGAACTGCACCGCGGCTACGGCGGGCGCTTCGTGAACCTGACCCACAACCTCGGCGTCGGCCGCGAGTCCCTCAGCCGGACGCTCGCCTTCCTGACCGAGGCCGGCCTCATCCGGCGCAACCCCGGACACGGTCACCCGCTGCGACCGGAGTACCTGCTGACCGAGGCAGGTGCGCAACTCGCCGAGCCTGCCGCCGCGCTGACGGACCTGCTGCACGAGCTCGGCGCAAGCGAGGTCGGCCTGAAGAAGTGGTCCCTGCCGATCCTCGTGCTGCTCACGGCCGGCGAGCGCCGTTTCTCCGAGCTGCGCAACGCCTTGCCCGGCACCTCGAACCGCGCGCTGACGCTGGCCTTGAAGGACCTCGAGTCCGCCGAACTGGTCACCCGGACCGTGACCACGGGCTACCCGCCCACGACGTCGTACGGCGCGACGCGGACCGGACTGCGGTTGGCACACGCCGCCGAGCAGCTCCAGCTCAGAACGCCGGGATGATGTCCTTGCCGTAGGCGGCCAACGTCTCTTCCTTCGCGTCGTGCTGCAGGTACAGCGCGAACTGGTCGACGCCGAGCGCCTTCAGCTCCGCCAGCCGGGCCAGGTGATTCTCGACCGGGCCGAGGATGCAGAACCGGTCGACGACCTCATCCGGGACGAAGGCGGTGTGGGTGTTGCCCGCCCGCCCGTGCTCGGCGTAGTCGTAGCCCTTGCGGCCCTCGATGTAGTCCGTGAGCGCCTTCGGCACCGCACCGGAAGTCCCGTACCGCCCGACGATGTCGGCCACGTGGTTGCCGACCATCCCGCCGAACCACCGGGTCTGCTCGCGCTGATGGTCCAGGTCGTCCCCGACGTACGCCGGTGCCGCGACGCAGAACTTGATCGCCGCCGGATCACGGCCGGCCTGCTCGGCAGAACGCCGTACGGCGGTGATCATCCACTCGGCGATGTCAGGGTCGGCCAGCTGCAGGATGTAGCCGTCACCGACCTCGCCGGTCGCGGCCAGCGCCTTCGGTCCGTACGCCGCGACCCAGACGTCCAGCGCACCATGGTCGACCCAGGCGAACTTGAGCTGCTGACCGCGGTACTCGACCGTTTCGCCGCGGGCCAGCGAGCGGACGATCTCGACGCACTGCTTCAGCTCGTCGATCGTGCCGGGTTTGGCGCCGAGCGTCCGCAGCGCGGAGTCGCCGCGGCCGATGCCGCAGATCGTCCGGTTGCCGAACATCTCGTTCAGGGTGGCGAACTGGGACGCGATCACGGTCCAGTCCCGGGTGCCCGGGTTCGTCACCATCGGGCCGACGATCACCCGTTGCGTCGCGGCCAGGATCTGGCTGTAGATGACGAACGGCTCCTGCCAGAGCAGGTGCGAGTCGAACGTCCACACGTAGCCGAACCCGGCGTCCTCGGCCTTCCGCGCCAAGTCCACGACCGTGGACGCGGGCGGATCGCACTGGAACACCACACCGAAGTCCACGATCTCCCCCTACATCAAGTACGACGACAGGCCACGCTTCAGGAACTTCCCCCGGCCCTTGCGGCCATGGTAGTTGCCGTCAGCCACGATCACCTCGCCGCGCGAGATCACGGTGCCCACCCGGCCCTGGATCTCGACCCCTTCGTACGCCGAGTAGTCCATGTTCATGTGATGCGTCTCGACACCGATCCGCGTCGTACCGTCCGGGTCGTAGACGACCAGGTCGGCGTCCGAGCCGGGCTGGACGATCCCCTTCTGCGGGTAGAGCCCGAACATCCGGGCCGGCGTGGTCGAGATCGTCTCGACCCAGCGCTCCAGCGAGAGCTTGCCGTCCACGACGCCTTGGTAGATGAGATCGACGCGGTGCTCGACACCGCCGATCCCGTTCGGGATCTTGGAGAAGTCGCCGATGCCCAGCTCCTTCTGGTCCTTCATGCAGAACGGGCAGTGGTCGGTCGACACGATCGCCAGATCGTTGCTCCGCAGGCCCTTCCACAGATCCTTGGCGTGCGACTCGTGCTTGCTGCGCAACGGTGTCGAGCAGACCCATTTGGCGCCCTCGAAGCCGGGCGCGCCGAGCTGGTCCTCCAACGTCAGATAGAGGTACTGCGGGCAGGTCTCGGCGAACACGTTCCGGCCGTTGTCACGCGCCTGGGCGACAGCCTCCAGGGCCCCGCTCGCCGACAGGTGGACGATGTAGAGCGGGCAGTCCTGGGCGACCTCCGCCAGCGCGATCGCCCTGCTGGTCGCCTCGGTCTCGAGCGCCGGCGGGCGCGTGATGCCGTGATAGATCGGGTCGGTCTCGCCGCGAGCCAGCGCCTGCTGCACGAGGACGTCGATCGCGATGCCGTTCTCCGCGTGCATCATGATCATCGCGCCGTTCTCCCGCGCGGTCTGCATCGCCCGCAGGATCTGCCCGTCGTCGGAGTAGAAGACGCCCGGGTAGGCCATGAACAGCTTGAAGCTGGTGATGCCCTCGTCGGCGACCAACTGGTCCATCGCCTTCAGCGCGTCGGTGTCGACGCCGCCGAGGATCATGTGGAACGCGTAGTCGATGTGACAGTTGCCTTCGGCCTTGGTATGCCAGGCGGCGAGTCCGTCCTGCACCACTTCACCGGTCCGCTGGACGGCGAAGTCGATGATGGTCGTCGTACCGCCCCAGGCGGCCGCCCGGGTGCCGGTGTCGAAGGTGTCACTCGCCGCGGTGCCGCCGAACGGCAGCTCCATGTGCGTGTGCGCGTCGATCCCGCCCGGGATCACGTACTTGCCGGTGGCATCGATCACCTCGTCCGCGGTGACCGCCGGGGTGAACGACGGGTCCAGTACGGCGACGATCTTCTCGCCCTCGACCAGGACATCCGCGACCCTCGTCCCGGTCGGTCCGATGACAGTTCCACCCTTGACCAGCAAAGACATCTATGCCACTCCTCGTTGAGCGGAAAGAAGGAAGATTGACCCTTAGAGGTACGGAAGGGGTTCGAGCGGTTGGGTTCTACGGTTTCGTCACGTCTCCGTAGGCGTCGGGGCGGCGGTCGCGGTAGAACTGCCAGCGGTCGCGGACCGTGTCCAGCAGGCCGAGGTCCAGGTCGCGGACGATCAGTTCCGGATCGTGGTCGTGGCCGACGTCCCCGACGAACTTCCCCTCCGGGTCGACGAAGTACGACGTACCGTAGAAGTCGTTGTCACCGAAGTCGGACTCGATCCCGACCCGGTTGATCGCGCCGATGAAGTACTCGTTGGCCACCGCACTCGCGGGCTGCTCCAGCTTCCAGAGGTACGCCGAGAGCCCACGGCTGGTCGCGGACGGGTTGAACACGATCTTCGCGCCGGCCAGGCCGAGCGCGCGCCAGCCCTCGGGGAAGTGCCGGTCGTAGCAGATGTAGACGCCGATCCGGCCGACCGCGGTGTCGAAGATCGGGTAGCCGAGGTTCCCGGGACGGAAGTAGAACTTCTCCCAGAACCCCTTCACCTGCGGGATGTGGTTCTTCCGGTACTTGCCGAGGTACTTGCCATCGGCATCAATGACGGCGGCGGTGTTGTACAGCACGCCCGGCTGCTCCTGCTCGTACACCGGGAGCACCATCACCATCCCGAGTTCCTTGGCCAGCGCGGCGAACCGCTCGGTCGTCGGCCCCGGCACGGACTCGGCGTACTCGTAGTACTCGGTGTCCTGGAGCTGGCAGAAATACGGCCCGTAGAACAGTTCCTGGAAACAGATCACCCGCGCTCCGGCGGCCGCCGCCTGCCGCGCGTACTCCTCATGCGCCTTGATCATGGACTCTTTGTCGCCGGTCCACGACGTCTGCACCAGCGCCGCCCTGACAACCTCAGCCACCAGAACCTCCCCAACTAGCCGAGCACCCATCCTTCATCCGCTCCCCCACACCCGTCAACGGATGCCGGATTCCGTGCGGTCAGATCGTGATGGTGCGCGGCTCGGCGGGGTGGACGTGGCCGCCTACGGTGGCGTGGGTGGGGGGATCGTAGGTGGTGTGGAGGTGGGAGCCTGCGCCTTGGACGACCAGGAGGTTGCGGGCCAGGTGGGCGGTTAGCTGGGTGACGGCGGAGCCGGTGGCTTGGTCTTCCTCGATGCCCATGGCGGGGGCGAAGGCTCGGGCTCGGATGATGCCGTTGGGTTCGTCTTGCCAGGACCAGATGAACGTATGGCCGGCCGAGTAGGACGTGAAGGTGGCGGCGAGGACGTCCTCGGGGGTCGACAGTTGGCGCCAGTCCCAGTCGCTGCCCCAGGTGGTGTTGGCGCGGACTGAGATCAGGTCGCCGTCTCGCGTGACGGGGATGTCGCCGGCCGGGACGCGGAGGGTGTCGACGGAGTGACCCTGGGAGTGGAGCCACCAGGCGACACCGACGGTGGGGTGGCCGGCGAAGGGCATTTCGGTAGTGCCGGAGAAGATCCGGATCGTGCCGGTTGCCGCGTCGTCGACGTACACGGTCTCACTGAAGCCCAGCGCGGCGGCCACGCGCAGCCGGTCGGCGGGCGGGACGAGAGCGCCGTCGATGATGCCGAGGGGGTTGCCGAACCGGCCGTCAGGGTCGGTGAAGACCCGGACGACCGCGACCTGAACCTCGGTCAAGCTCAGAAGACGGCGATCGCGGCGATGACCGCGATCAGGACCACCGCGGCGCCGACGACGGCCAGGACGCGGCCGTTCAGCTTGGGTTCGGCGGTGGCCTCGGTCTGGCCCTCGTTCACGAAGGCGCGGAACATCTGCGTGTTCGCGCCCGGGTCCTGCTCGTTCTGCACGTTCTGGTCAGCCATGGCCCCAGACCCTACCTGGCCCCTGCGGACACCCGACGGACACCCAGGGAAGCCTGACGAAGACCTGATGTACCATTTGGTACATGCGCTTCGATCATTCCAGTACGATTCAGGCCCCACCCGAGCGGGTGTGGCAGGTGTTCAGCGACGTCGAGCGGTGGCCCGAGTGGACCCCGACCGTCGATTCGGTCGAGCGGCTCGACGCCGGCCGGATCCACATCGGCGCCAAGACCCGCATCCGCCAGCCGAAGCTCCCGGTCGCGATCTGGGAGGTGACGGAACTCAAAGAGGGCGAGTACTTCGAGTGGGTCTCCAAAGCTCCCGGCATCAAGACCACCGGCGTCCACCGGGTCACCAGCACGCCGGAAGGCACGGTAGCGACGGCGACGATCATCCAGGAGGGCCCGCTCGGCTGGCTGTTCGGCAGGCTGTACGCCGGTCTCACCAAGCGGTACATCGCCACCGAGACGGAGAAGCTGAAGCAGGTCAGCGAAGGCCAGTGAGCCGCCAGAGCCTCTTGACGGATGCCGTTGAGCACTTTGCGAAGAACGGCATCGGAGACGCCAGCCTGCGGAGCATCGCCGGCTCGATCGGCACCAGCCACCGGATGCTGATCTACCACTTCGGCTCCCGGGAGGGACTGCTCGCCGAGGTGGTCCGCACCGTCGAGCAGCAACAACGCGACCTGCTTGCCACGCTCAGCCGGACCGACCGGCCGATCGCGGAGCAGGCCGACGAGTTCTGGCGCCGCGTCACCGAGGCCGCGTTGATCTACGGCCCACTGTTCTTCGAACTGAGCGCCCACGCGATGCAGGACCTTCCGCACACCGAGGCACTCAAGGGCGACCTGATCAGCGTCTGGCTGCCGCCGCTCATCGATTTGTGCGTCCGAGCGGGCATCCCGCCCGACGAGGCCCCGGCGTACGCGCGGCTCGGTCTGGCAGCCTCACGCGGCCTGCTGTTCGACCTGCTCCTCACCGGCGACCGCGTAGGGGTCGACGAGGCGTCCGCGCTGCTCAACCGGCTGTTCAGTCTCCCGGCACAGTAGGTGTCGCGACCCAGCCGGCCACGATCGGCAGGCGTGACTCCCGCAGTACGGCGGCGAACGCGAACGGCTGGTCCAGCGCGACCTCGAGCCGGCGCGCCTGCCGCGTCGGCATCGAGGTCCGCATCAGCGCCATCGAGGTGACCGCCGCGGCCTCGAACCCGGTCGCGTAGAACCGCGCGAGCACCTTCTGCTTGGCCTGCCCAACCGCGAGCGGCGTCGGACTGATCGCACTGAAGTGACCGTGCTCGCCGGGATCCGTGGTGACAGCGCTCAGCCCGAACAGCTCACGCAACGCCAGCAGATCGTGCTCCGCCTCGACGTTGAACGCCGGCAACGTCAGCTTCAGGTCCTGTCGCAGCGCCGTGGTCTGCCCGACCTTCACCCCGGGCGCGAGCTGCGTGCCGGGCTGACCCTCGTCGATCAGCTGACTTCCGGGTACGCCGTCAGCCGGCCGAGCCGCGGCCCCGAGCAAACCCGTGAGTACGTCGGCCTGCCCACCCGAGCCGACTCCGAGCAGTACGTCGACATCCGCGTCGCCGCGCACCGTGATCACGGTCAGGTCGTCGTAGCGCCGTACGGCGTCGAGGTCGTTGTCGACGCGCTCCAGCCAGTGCCACGAGCCGCCGGACCACGGACCATTGTGCACACGCTTGATCTGCTCGGTGAACGGGCGGACCCAGGTCGTGCGCAGCGACAGGGCCGACGCGAGGACGAGCATGACGTCGGGGGTGATCTCGAGCGGCATCTCGCGGATCAGGTCGTTGGTGTGCTCCGCGGCCCAGGCGTCCAGCTTCGGCTTGTCGACCGCGGACTTCCCGGTGAGCATGCCGACCAGAGGAGCCGGCAGCACGCTGTCGAAGGACTCGGCGAGCTTGAGGTGCTCGCTCACCCACACGGCCAGCGCCGCATGGAGATCGGCCGACCCGTCGATCGCCTGGATCAGTGCCAGCGCCTGCGCGGAACCCTGGTCAGCGGGTAGACCAGCGGCTGCGGCGAGCTCGGCGCGGCCTGGTTCGTCGGCGGCTGTCGCCAGGATCGCGAGCAGCGGCCAGAGGCCGAGCCCCGACACGACGGTGTTCCCCGCCGGGAGTTCCCGAGCCCAGCGGGTGGTGAGGTCGTTGACTGCGCGCACCACGTCGGCATCCATACCGTCCACCCTGCCACCTGGCTGGCTGCAGCGCGGACGCGCAGGCCATCACAATCTCCCCAACGTTCGCCAGTCCCGCCTGGAGCCTCGGGACACCAGGCCTTTGTGATGGCCTGGCGGTCCGAGCCACCTGTCGTCATGCACCGGCGACCCACCCGGCGACCACGGGGATTCCGGTCGGCCGATGGACCGCGATGAAGCCAAACGGTCCCTCCAAGGAGACGAGTAGGGCCTTGGCGCCTGGTGTTGGGGCGGACCCGGCGGCCATGGCCATTGCGGTGACGGCGGCTGCCTCGAAGCCGGTGGCGGAGAAGCGTGCCATGACGGCCTGCTTGGCCTGGTCGACGGCGAGGGGCTGCGGACTCAGCCCAGGGAAATGTCCTTGGCTGCTGTCCATCGCCGTTCGCAGACCGAACACCCCGGGATGCTCGAGCAAATCGTGCTCCGCGTCGACCTCGAAGTACGGCAGCGACAGGATGACGCTCGGCACCGGCGACATCGACGCGATCACCTCCAGAGCCGGCGCGGACCCTTCCCGGGCCAGCAACTCCGCCCCACTCACCCCGTCCCCGCTCAGCTCGAGCGCAGCCGCGAGTACGGCGCCCCGACCGGCCTCGCCCGCCACCAGGCGTACGTCGAACTCCCCGGTGCCGACGACCGTGACGACGGTGAGCGGACCGGCCGGACTCTCGAACACGCGAACCGTGTCGAGGTCATAGTCGGTCCGGCTCAACCAGCGACGCTCGCCGCGCGGGTACCCGACAAACGGCAGCGCCCACTTGGTCCTCAACGCCAACGCGGACGCCAGCACCAGGAGCACATCCGGGTTGAGCTCGATCGGCATCCGCCGTACCAGACCGTCGGTGTGCTCGACCACCCACGCGTCCAGCGCTGCCTGATCGGTCAACGTGCCCCGGACCTCCGGCGGCAGGAATCGGTCCACACCCGGCTGCAGCTCGATCTCCGGTCGCGTCCACAGGCCCAAGGCCATCCGGAGTTCGGGCGTCTGCAGGAGTCCGCCGTACCGTCCACCGGCGGCTTCGGCGAGCTCGGTGCGCGCGGGGTCGTCGGCGAGCTCGGCGAGGATCGCGAGGAGTGGCTGGACTCCGAGACCGGAGACGACGGTGCTGCCCTCGCCGGGGAGGTTCTCGATCCAGCCTGCGGTCAGTCGGCTGACTTGGTGAGGGTCCACTCACACATCCTGGCGCACCGACGTTCCATCAGCGTGAAGCGAACCGTTGAACCCAAGGTCCTGTACTTCGGCACGCCGGTCGTGCTGATCAGCTCCCGCAACCCGGACGGCAGCACGAACCTCAGCCCGATGTCGTCGGCCTGGTGGCTCGGCTACACCGCGATGCTGGGGATGGGCACCAGCGCCCAGGCCGTCAAGAACCTCACCGAGCGGCCCGAGGTGGTCCTCAACCTGGTCGATCCGGACATGGTCGCCGCCCTCGACCGGATCGCGTTGCTCACCGGGTCGGAGCAGATGTCCGACGCCAAGCGCGCCCGCGGCTATCGCTACGAGCCGGACAAGTTCGCGGCGGCCGGGCTGACCCGCGAGCCGGGTGACCTGGTCGATGTCGACGCGGTCCAGGAGAGCCCGATCAACCTCGAGGGCCGGATCGTGAACATCCACGACATCGGCGGACCCGACTCGCACCTGTGTGCTCTGGAGATGAAGGTCGAGCGCGTGCACGTCCGCGAGGACCTGTTGATGAGCAACGACCGCTAC
Organism: Kribbella sp. NBC_01484; assembly: GCF_036227145.1. Taxonomy (NCBI): domain Bacteria; kingdom Bacillati; phylum Actinomycetota; class Actinomycetes; order Propionibacteriales; family Kribbellaceae; genus Kribbella; species Kribbella sp. NBC_01484. The sequence goes on along the minus strand of NZ_CP109437.1, from coordinate 4,501,945 downwards.
ATCGACCCGCTCCGCTGGGATCCGCTGATCATGAAGTTCACCGAGTACTTCGCCGGCGGTGCGCCGGCGTACGAGTCCTCGCTGGCCCGCGGCTGGCAGATGCCGCCGATGCGGCTGCCTGTCGGATCAGACAGCTGACTCCACCACGACCCGCTCGCCGGACGCCGCCGCGCGCGGGGTCCGGCGCCGGATCACCGTGCACGCCATCCCACCGATCACCAGGACCGCCGCGATCCCCTGCTGCAGGCCGACTGCCTCGCCGCGCAGCAGCCAGGCAGCCGCCATCCCGACGATCGGCACCAAGAGGGAGAACGGCGCCACGGTGCTGGCGTCGTACTGGCGCAGTAGATAGCCCCAGACGCCGAAGCCGAACAGCGTGGCAGCGAAGGCGACATAGGCGATCGCACCGACGCCGGTGAGCCTGATCCCGTGCAGCGCGTCCAGGTCCGCCTGCGCGCCCTCGGTGAGCAGGGACAACAGCAGCAGCGGCACGACGGCTACCGCGCTGACCCAGATCATGAAGCGCAACGTGTCCTGCGGCTTCGCGTAGCGGGTGATCGTGTTGGAGACTCCCCAGAACGCGCCGGCCGCGATCACCAGCGCGAGTGCACCCAGCGGAGCGGACAGCCCGTGATCGAGCATGATCAGGACCATGCCGAAGCAGGCGATCAGGATGCCGGCGATCTGCGCCAGCCGCGGCCGTTCGCGCAGTACGACGATCGCGAACAGGACCGTGAAGATCACCTGGCACTGCAGCACCAGCGACGCCAGGCCGGCCGGGACGCCGTTCTTCATCGCGATGAAGAGCAGCCCGAACTTCGCTACCCCGAGCGCGAGGCCGACGCCGATCACGTACCGCCAGGCCACCCGCGGCTTGCCGAGCAGGAAGATCGCCGGGACGGCGGCGAAGAGGAAGCGCAGCGCGGAGAACAGCAGCGGCGGGAAGCCTTCCAGCCCGACCTCGATGACGACGAAATTGACACCCCAGACGACAACGACGGCGAGCGCGAGCAGCAGGTCACGAGGCTTCATGCGGTCCAGTCTGGGCGGGACTACACTTAAGGACCAGCACTGATTGCTACCGCCTTCGATGTAGGAGTGCTACATGATCGATCTCGGCAGGCTCCGCGCTCTGCACGCCGTCGCTCAGTACGGCTCGGTCAATCGCGCGGCCGAGGTGCTCGGATACACACCGTCGGCGGTGTCGCAGCAGCTGGCCAAACTGGAGCGGGAGACGCGCACGACGCTGGTCGAGCGCCAGGGACGCGGGATCGTCCTGACCGACGCGGCGCGGGAGCTGGCAGCGACGGCATCGCGCATCCTCGAGCTGGTCGAGGATGCCGAGCTGACCCTGGAGGAGCAGCGCGGGCAGGCGATCGGCACGCTCAGCGTCGCCGCGTTCCCGACGGCCGCCCGAGGATTGTTGCCGCCGGCCCTGGCACGGTTGATCGACGACAATCCGGGACTCGACGTCCGCGTCGTCGAGACCGATCCGTTCGAGGCCGTTGCCGCGGTCAACCGTGGCGAGGTCCACGTCGCAGTCGTCCACGACTGGCACAACGCGCCGCTACGCCTGCCGGAGGGCTTGTCGCGCGTGAAGCTCGGATCGGATCCCGCTGACGTGCTGATCCCCGCGACGCATCGCCTGGCAGGCAAGGAGTTCGTCCGCGCGGAGGATCTGGTCGGCGAGCGGTGGATCTGCCAGCCGGCCGGGTCGATCTGCCACGAATGGCTGGTCCGGACGATGCGTCGCGCCGGCGTCGAGCCGAACGTCGCCTACTCGGTCGCGGAGTACCAGACCCAGCTGGCCATGCTTGCCCGCGGCATCGGTATCGGCCTGCTCCCCCGGCTCGGCCGCGGCCCGATCCCCGACGGTGTGGTCGTCGTACCGCTCCAGCCCGCCCCGAGCCGCCGCCTGTACGCCGTCTGGCGCACGACCACCGCCCGCCGCCCGGCGATCGCCGTCACCCTCCAGACCCTCAAGGCAGCCTGGCCGGCCCGCGACACCGCCTGATCGGATCTGCTCAGTCGGTCCCGACGAGGACTCGGAGTTTGGCTTCGGTGGCCTCGTCGGCGGCGGTGTAGACCGTCGCCCGGATCTGTCCGAGCTGCGACAGCCAGAGGTTGACCGGCTCGATCCGCAGTACGCCGGCCTTCGCGTTCTCCAGCAACTTGATCCGGGTGCTCGGCGCGGCCACCTCGTACCGCTCCCACAACTCCGCGAACAGCTTCGACCCCGCGAGCAGCCGCGCGACCATGTCCTGCCAGGCCGGCTCGCCCACGTGGTCGGCCATCGCCGCCCGGAACCCCGCGACCATGTGCAGCTTCATCGACTCGGACTCGACGAAGTTGCAGCGCCACTCGTTCGACACGAACGTCACCCAGAGCATGTTGCGTTCCTCGACCGGGATCTCGTGCAGGTCCAGCACCACGCGGCAGTACGCCTCGTTGAACGCGAGGATGTCGTAGCGCGCGTTCAGGACCAGCGCCGGGTACGGCGAGACTGCGTCGAGCGTCTTCTGGAGCGACGCGGGCAGCACCGCGCACTCACCCCGCGCCGGACCGAGCTGAAGCCCCGCCAAGGTGAACAGGTGATTGCGCTCCTGCCGGTCGAGCCGCAACGTGTTGGCCACCGCTTCCAGCACCTGCGCCGACACGTTGATGTCCCGCCCCTGCTCCAACCACGTGTACCAAGTCACGCCCACCCCCGCGAGCAGTGCCACCTCTTCCCGCCGCAACCCCGGCGTCCGCCGCCGCCCACCTGGCGCAAACCCAACCTCGTCCGGCTGAATCCGCTCCCGCCGGCTCCGCAGGAACACCCCGAGCTCCCGCCGCTGCTCACCCTTGTCCACAGCAGGGCCCGCAGACACCCCCCGCAGCACGCGAACAGAACTGTCGGTGGCGGCTGGAACAGTTGTCATGGCACCATCATGCGTGCAAGCGCATCCTGGTTCCAGGTGGTGGCAATACCAGGATAAACAGACTCTTAGTACCCGGCTTCCGGCGGGCGCAGGGTGGAGGCATGACAGACCAGCTCCAAGCCGCCACCACCCCGGTCGCCGCCCGGCCGCGTGCCGCCGCGTCGCCGCTGGGGCCGGTGGCCTTGACCACCTTGCTCTTCGGCGCCTTCCTGCCGATGCTCTCCTTCTTCATCATCAACGTCGCCCTGCCGGCCATCGGCTCGGACCTGAGTGCGTCGTCCGGCGAGCTGCAACTCGTCGTCGGCAGTTACGGCATCGCCAACGCCACTCTGCTGGTCGTCGGCGGTCGCCTCGGCGACGGTTTCGGCCGCAAGCGCCTGTTCCTGATCGGCCTGACCGGCTTCACCGTGATGTCGCTGATCTGCGCCATCGCCCCGACCATCGGCGTACTCCTCGCGGCCCGCGTCGTCCAGGGCGCCACGGCCGCCGCCATGACCCCGCAGGTCCTCGCGTCGATCTCCAGCCTCCTCACCGGCGAACACCGCGCCCGCGCGATGGCGATGTTCGGTGTCGCCGGCGGTGCCGCGGCCGCACTCGGTCAGATCCTCGGCGGCGTACTGGTCGAGGCCAATGTCTTCGACCTCGGCTGGCGGGCGGTGTTCCTCGTCAACGTCCCGGTCGGCCTCCTGGCCGTCGTAGCCGCGATCCGGCTGCTGCCAGAGACCAAGGCCGACAAGGCCCAGCGCGTCGACCTCGTCGGCGCCGCACTGCTCGCACTGACCCTGGTGCTACTGCTGCTGCCGCTCACCGAGGGCCGACCGCTCGGCTGGCCACTCTGGACCTGGGTCTGCCTCGCCGCGACGATTCCGGCCGTAGTGGTGCTCGGCCTGCACCAGCACCGCTCAGAGCAAGCCAGCAAGTCCCCACTGATCCCGCCGACCGTCCTGCGGCTGCGCGCGATGCGGATCGGCCTCCTGCTGGCGGTGGCGTTCTTCACCACCTTCGGTGGCTTCATGTTCGTGTTCGCGCTCGCCACCCAGGGCGAGGCGCATATGTCGCCGCTGGAAGGCGGTCTGAGCCTGCTGCCGATGGCGGTCGGGTTCCTGATCACCTCGATCTACGGCCCGCGTCTGCAGGTGCGGTACGGCGCCGGCCTGATCCTGCGCGGGTGGATCATCCAGGCCGTCGGCTACTCCCTGCTCGCGATCGTCGCCCTCACCATCTGGCCGGACGTGAACCCGTGGAAGCTCGCCGTACCGATGCTGGTCGCCGGCTTCGGCTCCGGACTGGTCATGGTGCCGCTGATCGGCGTCGTGCTCGGTCAGGTCCCGGGGGCCCAGGCAGGCCTCGGTAGCGGCATCCTGCTCACCAGCCAGCAGACCTGTCTCGCCCTCGGCGCGGCCACGGTCGGTACGGCGTACCTGTCACTGGCCGGCACGTCATGGGGCCAGGGCGGAGCACTCGCCGCAGTGGCGATCGCCGTCACCGCCATCTCCCTCCTCATGACGCCAGTCACCCACCAACTGCGCTCCCGCCCCTAAGAGCTCCTTACGTCCGAAGAATCGTGGCCTATAGACCACAGTTCTTCGGACGTAAGGGATTGTCGGTCACCAGTGGGAGGGGCGGGTGACGGACGGGGGTAGCTTGGTGGTGCGGTCGCCTCGGCCCGCGTTGACCTGGGACTGCGTGAGGAAGAGGGCGCCGGTCAGGTCCGCGCCGCGGAGGTCGGCGTCGCGAAGATCGGCGCCGATCAGGTCCGCCTGGCGAAGGTCCGCGTCACGCAGGTCGGCGGCGATCAGGTACGCGCCGCGCAGGTTGGCCTTCGCGAGGTCGGCACCACGGAGACGGGCGCCGATCAGGTCGGCGCCGCGGCGGTCCTTCTTCTTGCTCTGCTTGCCACGGACGAGCTGACTCGTCTTCAGCAGCAACTCGTTGACCGCGGCCCGCTCCGCGTCCACATCCACCGTGGTCAGGTCCGCCGTACGACTCACACCTTCAACCCGGTCGATCGCGGCGCGCACCTCGGCCTCGAAAGCCTTGTATTCAAGGGCCTCCGTGAGATACCACAGCAGTTCGTGCAGCTGGCGCAGGATCGGCAGGGCCGCGAACATCGCCTGCCCCGGCTGCTCCCGCCAGCTCGTGCCGGCGCGCCGGGAGATCTCCTGACCGGCGCCGAAGCAGTCGTAGACCGTGCAGCCCGGGAAGCCCTTCGAGCGCAGCCGGCTGTGAATGCCGCACCGGAAGTCGGTGGACAGATTCGGGCAGGCCTCGCCCGCGGGCTTGTCGATCGCGAAGTCCGCCGACCTGCTGAACGTCAGCGCCACACAGCAGAGGCCGAAGCAACTACCGCAGTCGGCGCGGAGGTCAGTTGTGCTCGGCAACCGTTTGGCCGGTGCGGCGCCAGCGGATGCCGGCCTCGATGAAGTCGTCGATCTCGCCGTCGAAGACGCCGGACGTGTTGCCGGACTCGTACTGCGTCCGCAGGTCCTTCACCATCTGGTACGGGTGCAGCACGTACGACCGCATCTGGTCACCCCACGAGCCCTGCACGTCACCGCGCAGCGCGTCGATCTGGGCCCGCTCCTCGGCCTTCTTCAGCGCCAGCAGCTTGGCCTTCAGGATCACCATCGCGGAAGCCTTGTTCTGCAGCTGGGACTTCTCGTTCTGGCAGGAGACCACGGTGCCGGTCGGGATGTGGGTGATCCGGACCGCGGAGTCGGTCGTGTTGACGCTCTGACCACCCGGGCCGGACGACCGGTACACGTCGATCCGCAGCTCTTCCTCGGGTACGTCGATCTCGTCGGTCTGCTCGAGCACCGGGACCACCTCGACCGCCGCGAACGACGTCTGCCGGCGGCCCTGGTTGTCGAACGGCGAGATCCGGACCAGTCGGTGCGTACCCGACTCCACACTCAGCGTGCCATACGCGTACGGCGCCTTGACCCCGAACGTGGTCGACTTGAGCCCGGCCTCCTCGGCGTACGACGTGTCGTAGACCTCGGTCGGGTAACCGTGCCGCTCGGCCCAGCGCAGGTACATCCGCTGGAGCATCTCGGCGAAGTCCGCCGCGTCCACACCGCCCGCGCCGGAGCGGATCGTGACCAGCGCCTCGCGCTCGTCGTACTCACCGGACAGCAGCGTGCGGACCTCGAGGGACTGGATCGCCTTGCTCAGCGGACCGAGATCCTTCTCCGCCTCGGCCATGCTGTCGGAGTCGTTCTCCTCGCGGCCGAGCTCGATCAGTGCACCGAGGTCGTCGAGGCGGCCGCGCAGCGTGGTCACCCGCTCGACATCGGACTGCAGGCTGGACAGCCGGGACGTCACCTTCTGCGCGTTCGCCTGGTCGTCCCACAGGTCGGGTGCCGCGACCGCCTCACCGAGCTCGGCGATCTCCTTGCGCAGGGAATCGAGATCGAGCACCTTCTCGATCGAGGTCAGCGTCGCGTCGAGCTGCTTGAGCTCCGCGTCAAAATCCAGTCCAGCCACAACCAAGCAGCGTACCCGCTAGGCGGTGATTGCCGGTAAACCTAGGCCATGCCGCAGTACGCCGAAGACATAGGCGACCGCCTTCTCGAGCTCGACCCGCACCTGTTCGAGGTCGGCCGCGGACGCCGTGTCGGGCAGTAGGCGCAGCAGTTCTTCTTCCAGGACCTTCAGCGCGCCCGCGAACTGAGCGGCGATCAGCCGGTTCCGCAGATGCTCGGGGCGCCGCTCGTCGAGGGCGGCGGTCAGCAAAGTCTCGAGTTCCGCCGCGTTCAGGCGACGACGGGCCAGCAGGGCCGGGCTGTCCTCGATCGTGCGAACGAACTGCTTCCAGGTCGCCAGATGCCCGACCTCCAGCCGGTCCCGGATCCCGGCCAGATAGCTCGCCTCCAGCACATCGACCGGATCCGCGTCGGCCGCCGCCTCCCGGATCGCCCGCGCCGGACCGCGCCACCACCCCTGCTCGTCGAAGAACAGGTCCTCCTTGGTCGGGAAGTGATTGAACACCGTCTGTACGGCGACATCCGCTGCGCGCGCCACCTCCGCCACGGTCACCGCGTCGAAGCCGCGCTCCAGGAACAGCGTGGTCGCGACGTCCGAGATGACCTGCCGGGTCTGCCGCTTCTTCCGCTCCCGGCGCCCGCTGTTCTCCATTGCACCGAGGGTAGGGCATCTGCTTTACTTCCTCCAATCTTGTAGTCACTACATTTTTGGAGCACATCCAATGACAATTCTCGTCACCGGCGGCCGCGGCAAGATCGCCCGCGCCGTCGCCACCGGCCTCACCGCCGCCGGTCACGACGTCCGCGTCGCCTCCCGCGAACCCTCGACCCTGGGAGCTGCTGCGGTCAGCTATCACCCGGCCGACCCCGGTCCCGCGCTGCACGGCATCAGCCAGGTGTTCCTGTACTCCGATCCGTCCTCGGCGCCGGCGTTCGCCGCGGCCGCCGACGCCGCCGGGGTGAAGCAGGTGGTGATGCTCTCGTCGCTGTCGTCGCTCGGCGGTCCCGAGGACCCGCATGCAAGGACCGAACGCGTCATTGCCGGCGGGTCCTACGCGACCACCCGGCTGCAGCCCGGCGCGTTCATGAGCAATGCGAAGTTCTGGTCACACCAGGTCCGCGCGACCGGGCAGATCCGGCTGCCGTACCTCGACGCCGAAGAGGCGCCGATCCACGAGCAGGACATCGCCGACGCCGCGCTCCGTGTCCTGCTCGACGGACCGGGCAACGGCCACGACGGCCGCGGCTACCCGCTCACCGGCCCGGAGTCCATGACCCGGCGGCACCAGATCGCGCTGATCACCCAGGTCACCGGGGCGCCGATCGAGGCTGTCGATCTCACCCCTGACCAGGCCCGGGCCGAGCTGCAGCTGCGCGACCCCGGCCAGCGCGAGACGTTGCTCGCCTACTGGGCTTCCCAGGTCGGCAGGCCGCAGCCGATCAAGCCCGGCGTCGAACTACTGACCGGCCACCCGGCCCGCACCTTCACCACCTGGCTGAACGACAACCCAGGCCTCTTCGCCTGACCGAGCAAACCCACGGCATGATCCGCGGACGTCAACGGATCGGCACGACGGCGGCGGCTTCCGAGGCGATGTCGGAGGAGCCGGGCCAGCCGGGCGGCTCGAACGGCAGGTCGACGGACGACGTGAGCCGCACGGTCACCGTCGTACCGGCGACGTCGGCCGACCAGTCCAGGCCGTCGAATCTGTTGCTCGCGGCAACCTGATCCAGATACTCGGCGGTCAGCCGGCGCGCCTCGTCCGGGTCGAGCTCGGCGTTCCCGTCCGCGGCCGGCTGAGCGTAGATCGCCGCCAGCCCGTTGGCCGCCGCCAGCACTGCCCCGTCCGCGGTCGCGTCCAGGTCCCGGCGGACCAGGAACACCTTCGAGATATCGGTGACCACGACGATCATCAGCAGGATGATCGCGGTGAACCCGATGATCAGGACGGTCATCTGACCCTGCTCGTCCCGGCGCCTCATCCGTCGCCCTTGGCTTCGCGGTAATCGCCGTACGGCTCGGTGTGGGAGGCGCTGATGTGGATCGCCGGGGGTTCACCGCCGAGGGCGTCCGGGATCAGTGGCAGGCGTACTTCGGTGTCTAGGGTGACCGTCACGGTCGAGCCGGGCTCGAGGCAGGCGGGATCGCAGGTGATCCGGAGTTGGTCAGGGCTCAGCTCCATCCCCTGGTCCTTCATCGCCAGGCGCGCCGCGTCGAACGCCCGCGCGCGAGCGTCGTCCTCCGACAGCCCGGCCGGCACGATGATGAACGCCCGCCCGGCCGCCCGGGTTGCCGCGGTCGCGCCGTACGAGGCCCGCTGTACGTCGAAGACCGCGAGCATCACGTACACCAACGGAACCATCAGCAGGATCGCCAGCCAGGAGAACTCCACCACCGCGCTCCCGCGCTCGTCGCGCCGGCGGAAGATCCACCAGGTGCTCATTCGCCGGTCTCCTTCACGGCGTGCCCTTCGACGCTGAAGTCGATCCCGGGACCCCACAGACCGAGCGGTGGCATGTGCGCCTTGACCACGACCAGCACACCCGGCTGCCCGTCGACGTCGGTCTCCTCGGCGGACACCGAGTCGATCAACTGGTCCCGCACCACGCCGCCGACCAGCTCCCGTGTCCGCGATTCACCGTCGGCAGGCACCCGGTTGAGTACGGCCGCATAGTGCGCGCCCTCCGATGCCGCGGCCGTCACCGTGTTGCGCACATACAGGTACAGCCCGACCTGCAGGATCCCCAAGAACAAAGGGACTACGAGCATCGAGACCAGCACGAAATCCACCACCGCCGACCCACGCTCGTCGCGTGACCGCGGCGCAGACCGGCCCGCGGCCGAGCGGGGGTGGGCGGAACGCATCACTTGTTGCCGACGGAGTCCAACGCGTCTTGGAGCATTCGCTGCAACTGCGTGCCGGCGAGCTGCCAGATCGCGACGACCAGACCGGCCGTCATCACCGTGATGAGCACCCAGCCGGGGACATCGCCGCGTTCCCTGCGGGCCTCGCGTGGCTTCAGCAGCACCGCCAGGAACAGTCTGGTCAGGAGTAGGGACATGAGTTCTCCTCAGTTCATCCGGCGATCAGCCGGATTCCGACAGCGCCTGGATAGAAGGCGAAGGCGATGGTCACCGGCAGGACCAGAAAGATCACCGGGACCATCATGGCTACCTCGCGGCGTGCGCCGGACTCGATCAGCTCGCGCCGCCCCGCCTCACGAATGTCACCGGCCTGCGCCCGCAGGACGTCGGCCAGCGGCGTACCGCGTTCGAGCGCCACCGCCAGCCCGTCCGCGAACCGCGAGAGCGCCAGCAGACCGGTGCGATCGGCCAACCCATCCAGCGCGCGGACCAGCGTCTCCCCTGCCCGGGTCTCGGCCAGGACACGTTTCAGTTCGTCCGCCAGCTCACCCCGGCACGATCGCGCAACCCGGTCGAGGGCCCCGGCCGGACCCTCACCGGCGGCCACCGACAACGCGAGCAACTCGGCCACGGTCGGCAGCTCGACGAGCAGCCGGCGCTCGCGACGCCGTACCTGCGAGGTGAGATAGGTGTCTCGGGCAAGCACTCCGAGGACACCGAGCAGACTGCAGAACACCAGCATCCCGATCGGGTTGCCGGTGCCGAGCGACAGTGCGACGACCGAGACGACCAGCGCGCCGCCGAACGCGACGGTCCCCCACAGCAACTGCTCGATCCGGAATTCCTCGACCGTCCGCTCCACCCCGGCCCGCGCCAACCGCCGGCGGATCGAGTTCGCCCCGCCGAGCAGACGCTCCAGCCGCTGCGCACCCGACCGCAGCGACGGCCCGAACAACCGCAGGATCGCGTGGAACGGCGAACCCGAGTTCACCACCCCCACGAACGCCTCGGGCCCGCCGAGATCACGCAGGTACGGCGAGATCCGCTCGTCGGCCGTCGGCCTCCGCAAGAACGGCAACCGCCGTACGACGACCAGCAGGCTGGCACCGAACAGCGCCCCGACGAGACCGCCCATCAGCAACGGACTCATCGCAACACCCGCTCGGGCTCGGGCAACCGGCCGATCCGCAGCATCAACCGATACGCGACCACACAGACCACCGCGCCCGCACCGATGATCACCGCGCCCATCGCGGAGTTGTAGCGCTGGATCACATCGCCCTGGAAGGACAGCAGCGCCAGCACCAGCCACGGCGCGGCCACCGCGACGCGGGCGCCGTTGACCGACCACGACTGTCGCGACTCGAGCTCGGACCTGGTCCGGGCGTCGTCGCGCAGGAATGACGACAGCGACCGAAGCAACCGGCCGAGATCCCCGCCACCGACCTCGCGCGCGATCCGCAACGCCTCGACCACGCGATCGCCGACCGGATCCGCGAGCCGTGCCTTCAATCGATCCAGCGACTCCGCGAACCGGCCCGTCGACGCGTAGTCCGCTCCGAACCGCCGGAACGGTTCGCGCAATGGCAGCGGCCCCCGCTCACCCACCTGAGCCAGCGCCTCGGACAGCGACAGTCCGGCCCGCACCGCCGACGCGATGTTGTCCACCACGTCCGGCCACAGCTCCCGGAACTCGGCCAGCCGCTTCCGCGCCCGGCTCCGCACCAAGGCGATCGGCATCCCGCCGGCCATCAGACCGAACACCACACCGACCGGCCACGCCCCCGACACCACGAGCATCAGCAGGAATCCGGCCAGTCCAGTGATCACGCACGCGCCGATGAACGCGGCCGGCGTCACGCCTTCGATCCCCGCGCTCGCGAGCAACTCCCGGCTCCGGGCGATCAACCGCCCGTCCGTGGCCGGCTGGGAATCCCCCGGCGCGACGAACGCCGCGATGATCAGCAGCAACCCGATCCCGAAGAACAACCCCAGCAGGAGCCCCATCAGCCGACACCTCGCGGCAATTCGGTCAGCAGCCCGGCCAGGTTGTACCCGGCCTGCAGGAACCGCTCGGGATGCGGCAGATGTCCCTCGGCCCGGCGGAGATGCCCGTCGACGGTGCCGAACAGCGTCTCGGTCTCGATCGCCTGCTCCTCGATCCGCCCGCTCACGCCCACGATCTCCCGCACTCGCCGCTGCCCGTCCGCCCCGATCCCGAGGTGTACGACGAGATCCACGCAGCCGGCCACCGTCGGCAGCACGAACCGGGATCCGATGTTCTCTCCCGCGAGCAACGGCAGCGTGCACATCTTGGTCAGCGCCTCGCGCGCCGAGTTCGCATGGATGGTGCACATGCCGGGGAGGCCGCTGTTCAAAGCCAGGAGCAGATCCAGGCATTCCTCCCCGCGCACCTCGCCGACGATCAGCCGCGACGGCCGCATCCGCAGCGACTCCTTGACCAGGTCGCGCAGCCGCACCTCGCCGGTGCCCTCCAGACCTGCCTGCCGGGTCTGCATCGACACCCAGTCGGGGATCGGCAGCTTGATCTCGAAGACCTCCTCGCAGCTGATCACCCGCTCACTGCCGGGGATCGAGCCGGCCAAGGCGTTCAGCATCGTGGTCTTGCCGGCCTGCGTGCCGCCGGAGACGAGGACGTTGAGACCGACCGCGACCGCGGCCTCCAGCACCGCACCCGCATGCGGTGTCAGCGAGCCGAGCGCGACCAGATCGCTCAGCCGGGTGGCGCGGACGGTGAACTTGCGGATGTTGATCGCCGCATACCGCTGGGTGATGCCACCGAGCACGATGTGCACGCGGCTCCCGTCCGGCAGCCGGGCGTCCGTGAACGGCTGGGACACGTCGATCCGCCGGCCGGTGGTCTTGAGCATCCGCTCCACCAGATCGCTGACCTCCTCCTCGGTCAGCACGGTCGTGGTCAGCTCGTGCCGGCCCTCGCGGGCGATGAACACCCGGCTCGGCTCGTTGATCCAGATCTCTTCGACGGTCGGGTCGTCCAGGAACCGCTGCAACGGCCCGAAGCCCGCGACCCGGTCGTGCACCTCCCGGCTGACCGCCTCCAGGTCACCGATCGGCGGCACCACACCGGTCAGGCTGCGCTCGTCGTACTCGCGGACGACGGTGGCGACGATCGCGTTCACCGCGCCCGGATCACGGAGCGGATCGATGCCCTCCCGGCGCACCACATCGCGCACCTGGGCGTCGATCAGCTCGACCGCGCCGTCCCAGCCCGACCGGCGCGCGGCGAGTCTGTCGGCTGTCATCGGTCTCCCCGTGTATGTCCCGTCTGGCGACCACGCGGTCACCATGCGCGACCATCCTTTCAACCGTGGGGCACCCCGCGCCACTCGCATCCGGCGCCCTGTGGACAACCGTGACATGCGAGAGGCTCACTGACCGTATCCATCGCGTCACGACGAGGTCCAGAAACTTGCAGCTTGTTGCAATCCCGCCTCAGCGGTGGACGAGCGTGTGTTCGAAGGAGTAGCGGCTGGCGCGGTAGAGGTGGGAGCCGTACTCGACCGGCTGGCCGTGGTCGTCGTACGTGATCCGGGTGGTCGCCAGGAGTGGTGCGCCGGGCTCCTCGGACAGGAGCCGGGCCTGCTCGAGTGAGGCGGGGACGGCGGAGATGGTCTGGTGCGCCACCTTCAGCCGCACCCCTTCGGCCCGCAGCAGTTGGTAGAGACCCCGCTCGGCCAGAGTGGCCGGGTCCGTCTCCAGGAGGTCAGGCGGGAGCCAGTTCCGCATCAGCGCCAGCGGCTCGCCGTCCGCCCGCCGCAGCCGCTCCAGCCGGAGCACTCGGTCCCCCTCCTCGCACTGCAGCGCGGCAGCGACCTCAGCAGTGGCCGGAGCGACGCCGAAGCGCAGGACGTCGGTCTCCGGCTTCCGGTGCGCCGCGGCCAGGTCGTCGTACAGGCTGGTGAGCTCGAGAGAGCGCCGTACTTGGCCGGAGTTCCCCACTACCTGGGTGCCGACGCCGCGTTTGCGCACGAGCAGGCCCTGGTCGACCAGGCGGGCGATCGCCTGCCGGACCGTCGGCCGGCTCAGCCCGTACGCCTCCGCCAGGTCCACCTCGTTGCTCAGCCGGGATCCGACCGGCAGCTCACCGCCCTGGATCGCCGCCTCGAGTTGCAGCGCCAACTGCACGTGCAACGGCGTACGGCTGTTCCGATCGACCCGGACCTGGACGGTACTCATGCGCACATCCTGAAGCCTCGGCCCGATTCCGTCGACCCACCACCCGGATTTGATCAGATGGCTTCCTTTGTGAACGCGTCCCGGAAACGGCGCAGCGCGAGATCGGTGTCGACCGAGGCGAACGCTTCCAGCCCGACCGTGCCGTCATAGCCGAGCTCCCGCAGGGCGGCCGCGATCATCGGGTAGTTGATCTCCCCGGTCCCCGGCTCACAGCGGGTCGGTACATCGGCCACCTGGATCTCGCCGAGGTACGGGAACGCCTTGCGGATCAGCTCGATCAGGTTCCCCTCGCCGATCTGCGCCTGGTACAGATCGAGCATCAGCCGCAGGTGCGGATGCCCGACCGCCTCGACCAGCGCGAGCGTGTCGGCCGCCTTCCCGAACGGCACGCCGGGATGGTTGACCTCGGTGTTGAGGTTCTCCAGCACGAACATCACGCCGTACCGCTCGCCGAGCTTCGCCAGCCGCTCCAGCGTGCGCGCGGCCGTCAGCCACATCGCGCCGGTGACCTCGTACGCCGGTGTCACCGGCAACCCATCGAGCCTGAGCTCGGTGCCGTGCAGATTGAGGCGCGGGCAGCCGAGTTCCAGGGCGACATGGACGGACTGCTCGGCGGTCACCAGCAGCCGATCCTGCTCGTGGGTCAGCGAACCACCGACGTACCCGGTCATCGACGAGAACACCGCTCCGGTCTTCTTCAGCGCGGCGATGTCCTTGGACATCCAGGTCCAGATCTCGACGTCGAAACCGGCGGCGTCGATCCGCTCCACCCGTTCGGCGAAGGGCAGGTCGACGAACATCAACTCAGCACAGACAGCCAGCCTCATCGGACCTCCTCGATGCGCACCGCACGGCTCTCCTGGTAGGACGTCATCGCCGCCAGCGCGACCCGCAACGCGTTGCGTGCGTCGTGGCCGGTGACCGGCGGTACGGCGTCTCCGCGCACGACGCCGGCGAACTCCGCGAGCTCCCGCACGTAGGCGTCGTGGAACATCTCCTCGTCACTGCGGAACGTCTGCTGCTGCAGGCCGCTCACGCCGTACCGCACCAGCGGACTGCTCGGCAGGCCCCCGGCGATCACCATGCCCTTGCTCCCGAACACCTCGCCGCGGACGTCGTAGCCGTAGAGCGCGGAAAAGTTCGCCTCCGCGGTCGCGATCGCGCCGTTGTCGAAGGTGATCAGCACGACCGCGGTGTCGAGCAGCCCGTCCTCCTTGTACTGCGGGGCCACCAGCGCATCCGCCTTCGTGAAGACCTCGACCGGCCGGGCCCCGGGGTTGAACCACAGGAGCGTGTCGAAGTCGTGGATGAGCGTCTCGCGGAAGATCGTCCACGGCGGGATGCCGGCCCGCAGACCAGCCGGTCCGCCGGGGTCCCGGGTGATCGAGCGCATCAGCTGCGGCGTACCGATCTCGCCGTCCACGACGGCCTGGTGGGCCGCGGCGAAGTCCTTGGCGAACCGTCGGTTGAAGCCGACCTGGAAGGGGACGCCGGCTGCCTCGGTCGCGGCGATCGCCTGGTCGATCTCTTCGAGCGTCAGTGCGGCCGGCTTCTCGCACCAGACCGGTTTCCCGGCCGCTGCCGCGCGTTGGATCAGGTCCGGGTGAGCGGCGGCGATCGAGGTGATCACCACGCCGTCGACGTCCTTCAGCAGGCTGTCCACGTCCTGGGCCTCCGTGCCGTACCGCTCCGCGAGCTGCTGCGCCGCCTCCGGTCTGGCGTCGGCGACCGCGGCCAGCTCGGCGCCGGGGACGTCCCGCGCGATGTTGCCGGCATGCATGGTGCCGATCCGGCCGGTTCCGATCAACCCGAGCCGTACGACCGGCAGGCCGTGGTCTGTGCGCATCGGCAACCCCTTCGCGAGCAGGGACTAGAGCGCTCTAGTCATCGCTAGGGAACAATGCTTTGATGGTCCCGGTCAAGACCTTGGGAGAATCGGCGAGATGAATCACCGACCGACGATGGAGGATGTCGCGGCCCGTGCCGGCGTCTCCCGCGCCCTGGTCTCGATCGTCTACCGCGACGTGCCGGGGGCGAGCGACGAGACCCGGGCCCGCGTGTTCGCGGCCGGCGACGAGCTCGGGTACCGCCCCGACCATCGGGCCCGGCTGCTCGGGCGGCAGCGCACGCGGCTGATCGGCGTGGCCTTCGACGTTCGCCAGCCCTTCCACGGTGACCTGGTCGAGGCGCTCTACCCGGCGGCCGAGGCGCTCGGCTACGACCTCACGTTGAGCGCGGTGACCGGTTCCCGTCGGGAGGCGGTCGCGATCCAGTCCCTGCTGGACTACCGCTGCGAATCGCTCGTACTGCTCGCTCCCACCGCGCCGCCGTCCGTGCTGACCGCACTCGCCGAAGCTCAGCCGGCTGTCGTGATCGCCCGCAAAGTACGGGCCGCCGGCGTTCACGTCGTACGCACTGACGACTCGGCCGGATCTCGCCTGGCCGTGGAGCATCTGCTGTCGCTCGGCCACGCCCGAATCGCTCATGTCGACGGTGCCCGTGCTCCCGGCGCAGCCGAACGTCGGACCGGCTACACCCGGGCGATGCGCCGCGCCGGGCTCGAACCACTCGTCATCCCCGGCGGCCCGACCGAGTCCGCCGGTGCGGCAGCCGCCCGCGAGCTGCCGTCCAAGGTCACGGCCGTTGCCGCCTTCAACGATGCCTGCGGCATCGGCCTCCTGCACGCCCTGCGGGGCCGGGACGTTTCGATCATCGGGTACGACGACTCGACGCCGTCGCGCCTGGAGCACATCCAGCTGACGACCATCGCCCAGAACGCCGATCGACTCGCGGCGGCCGCACTCGGCCTCGCCATCTGCGAGGACGGTCCGCCACAAGAGGTCGTCACCGATCCGGATCTGGTCGTGCGGGCGACCACCAGGTCGCACTAGGTCAGATCATCCGGGCAGGTTGTACGGCGTGATCGGCTGCAGGTTGCTGGGCGGCGTACGGACTGCGGGGAGCAGGTGGTGGGCCTGCAGGAGGTGCTGGCAGGCGTGGTGAAGGTCGGTCGGGAGATCGTGGTGCAGGACCACGGAGAGCGCGCCGGCTCGGAGGAGTGAGAGGTTGTCGGCGTCGAGGTCGTGGGCGACGAAGCAGCGGTACTCGCGGTCCAGGTCGGCGAACGCCCGGACGATGGCGCGGTTGCCGCCGCCGATTGAGTAGACCGCGTTGATCGCCGGATCGGCGGTGAGCGCGGCCAGGGCCTGTCCGTGGATGGTGGTGTCGAGGCCATCGGTCTCGGCGAGTTCCACCACCGCGCGGCCCGGTGCCAGCCGGCGCAGGGTGGAGCGGAAGCCCATCTCGCGTTCCTCCTCACCACGGAACGAGCCACGGCTCAGCGTGACGAGCACAGTGCCGGGCTCCGCGCCTAGCCATTGCGCGAGGAAGTACGCCGCTGTCGCACCGGCGGACCGGTTGTCGATGCCGACGTACGCGAGGCGCTGACTGCTGGGCAGATCGGTGACCAGGGTGACGACCGGGATGCCGGCGGCGACCAGGCGGTCGACGGCTTCGACGACCTCGGGCTCGTCCGGCGCCTTGAGGATCACGCCCTGCGAACCGCGTTTCCGCAGCTTGTCCAGGGTCGCGACGACGTCGGCGGCGGAGGCGGTTTCACTCAGGTCGAATCGGGCCCGCAGCACCGCCGGGCGCAGTCCGGGCAGTGCCGCTTCGAGGGCGGCACGGACGGATCCGGAGAACCGGGTCGGGGCCTGCATGACCAGGTCGATCACCAGCGTGCGACCACCGAGCCGGATCTGGGCGGCTTGCCGGTCGAGGTCGTGCACGGCCTGGTCGACCTGGCGGCGCGCGCGGGCGCTGACGCCGGCGCGGCCGTTCAGCACCCGGTCGACGGTCGTCTCGCTCAGACCGGCCTGGACCGCGATGTCGCGGACCCGATGCTCGCGTCCCATCGTCGCCCTCCACTCCGAATGACGGGTTTTTGGTGGATCCTGGGGATTCCGAACCCGTCAAGAAGACCCCAGGCTAGAACAATCACCCCGAGAGGAGCCAGCCATGTGGTTGAAACCGTCCGACGTTCAGCTGGAAGACCTGCTGACGGTGCTCAAGCAGCAGACGGACCCCGCGGACTACCCGTACGCCGAGCGGATCGAGCAGCAGGTGCCGCTGTACGACGCGGCGCGGATCCGGCGCGAGGACCCGCGGGCCGTGCAGGCCGAGTTCGTCCGGGCGTTCGCCGACGGACCCGGGATCGTCGTCCTGAAAGGGGCCTTCAGCAACGATGCGGTCGACGCGGCGACGGCTGAGTTCAACCGGCTGATCGCCCAGCAGCACGAGTCCGGGACCGCGGCCGGTGACCACTTCGCCAAGCCAGGTGCGAACGACCGGGTCTGGAACGCGCTCGAGAAGCTCGCGATCGCGGCACCGGACGTGTTCGCGGCCTACTACGCCAACGACCTGCTCGCGCTGGTCGCGTCGGCTTGGCTGGGGCCGGCGTACCAGGTGACGTCGCAGGTGAACGTGGTGAACCCGGGCGGCGAGGGGCAGACGGTGCATCGGGACTACCACCTCGGATTCCAGTCCGATGAGGTGGCAGCGCAGTACCCGGCGCATGTGCATCGGTTGTCGCCGGCGTTGACGCTGCAGGGGGCGGTGGCGCACTGCGACATGCCGGTCGAGTCGGGGCCGACGCTGTATCTGCCGCATTCACAGAAGTACGAGCTGGGGTACCTGGCGTACCGGCAGCCGTCGTTCGCCTCGTATTTCGTGGAGAACCACGTGCAGTTGCCGTTGGACAAGGGCGACGCGGTGTTCTTCAACCCGGCGCTGTTCCATGCGGCCGGCAGCAACCACTCGGCCGACATCAAGCGGATGGCCAACCTCCTGCAGGTCTCATCCGCCTTCGGGCGCGCGATGGAGAGCATCGACCGGGCCCGGATGATCGAGGCCGTCTATCCCAGCCTGCTCCGCCTGACCGATCCGGTAACCGTGGACAACGTCATCGCCGCCACGGCCGAGGGCTACGCCTTCCCGACCAACCTCGACCGCGACCAGCCCATCGACGGCCTGGCACCCCAGTCGCAGGCCGGCCTCCTCCGCCAGGCGGTCGCCGAGAGCTGGACCGCGGACCGGTTGACCGGCGCCCTCGCGGACCACAGCACCCGCCGCGAGACCCACTGAGCGCCCACAGCAGGGACATGAACGTTGGGTGAACCCGGTCCGGATCACGGGCAGGTGCTGTCGGGGCCGGGTGCTCGTCAGGCAGGATGGCACGTTCGCCGTCGGTGCGTCGGGCTACGCTTACCGGCGCGCCACCCCGCCGTACGCCGCCCGTACGGCCGACCATCGAGGGAGAAGGCATGGAACCGCTGCGTATCGGGATTCTCGGCGCCGCCCGGATCGCGGACCGGGCGATCGTCGCGCCGGCCCGGTCGACCGGCGCCCGGCTGGTCGCGTTGGCGGCCCGGGACTCCGGCCGGGCCGAGGCGTTCGCGGCGGAACACCAGGTCGAACGGGTGCACGCGTCGTACCAGGACGTGCTGGACGACCCGGACGTGGAGGTCGTCTACAACCCGCTCGCCAACGGCCTGCACGGCCCGTGGAACCTGCGGGCGATTGCCGCGGGCAAGCATGTGCTGACCGAGAAGCCGTCGGCCAGCAACGCCGCGGAAGCCGCCCAGGTGCGCGACGCCGCCCATGAGCGCGGCGTGGTCTTCATGGAGGCCTTCCACTACGCCTACCACCCGGTGATGCGCCGCCTGCAGGAGCTCGTGGCCAAGGGCGAGCTCGGCGACCTGCAGCACGTCGAGGCAACCATGGTGATGCCTCCGCCGCCGGACCAGGACCCGCGCTGGTCACTCCCGCTCGCCGGCGGCGCCGTCATGGACGTCGGCTGCTACGCAATCCACGCGCAGCGGATGCTGGCGCCGTACGCCGGTGGTGCCCCGAAGCTGACCAACGCCCGCGCCGGCGAACGAAAGCGGCTGCCCGGCGTCGACGAGTGGCTCAACGCCGACTTCGAGTTCCCCAGCGGCGCAACCGGCGCAGTCCGCACGAGCATGGCCGCCGAGAACGTCGAGTTCAGCCTGAAGGTCATCGGCACCCGCGGCGAGGCCTTCGCCCCGTTCTTCGTCCTCCCCCACAACGACGACCGGGTCATCGTCACAACCAAGGAGGACACCTGGGTCGAACACCTGGGCACCCGCACCTCCTACACCTACCAGCTCGAGGCCTTCACCGCGGCAGTCCGCAACGGCGCCCCACTCCTCACCGACGCCAACGACGCCCTGGCCACCATGCAACTAATCGACACCTGCTACCAAGCCGCCGGCCTCCAACCCCGCCCTACCTCCCAGATCTAGCTCCGTCCGCCAGTCACGGTCACTTTCCGCCGGCTGCGCGGGCGAATGCTTGGATGAGGGGATGCGGGCGGGTGCCGTCGCCTGCGAGTTCGGGCTGGAAGAGGGTGGCCAGGTAGAACGGGTGGTCGGGGAGCTCCGCGATGCGGGGCTCGCCGGCGTCGTCGTACCCGCTGAAGACCATGCCGTGGTCGCGCAGCAGGTCCATCCGGCTGCTGTCGAGGCCGTAGGAGCAGTGGTACCGCTCCAGCGACCGCTCCACCCCCAGCAACTCCGCGGCGCGGGTCCCCGGTGTCACCTGGACCGCATCCTCGTGACCGACGAGTGAGCACGCCAGCGGGACGATGAGCAGGTCCTCCGCGTCCGGATCGCTCTCGCCGTTCTGCGCATCCGGCCGCCCGCACACGTTGCGAGCGAATTCGAGCATCGCGTGCTGGAACCCAGCACATGTGCCGAGGAACGGGATCCCGTTCTCCCGCGCGATCCGGACCGCGGCGATCGCTCCGGCCTCGTCTCGATACGGGCTCCCCGGAACCAGCCAGATCCCGTCGAACCCCTTCAGATCCTCGTCGACCTCCTCTGTCGGGACCCAGTACACGTCGAGGTCCAGGTTGTCGCGATCCTTCAACCGATCCAGCAGACCGGGCACCCGTCCATGCGAACGGACGTGCGGTGAGCGGTCTCCGACCACGGCGATGCGTCCTGAGTAAGCGTTCATGCCGTCCATCCTGGGTGTCAGGCCGGTATCAGCGCCAACGATGATCTCTGCAGTCCGCATAAGCGATACTGATCGGCGTGGATCCCCACCTGCTGCGGACGTTCGTGGCTGTCGCCGAGTGCGGTTCGTTCTCCGCGGCCGCGGACCGCCTTGGCTACACCCAGTCCGCCGTCTCCCAGCACATCGCCGCCCTCGAACACGACCTCGGTACGCCGCTCCTTCGCCGGCGTCCCGTGGTCCCGACCCCAGCCGGCGAGCGCCTGCTCGAACACGCCGCGCCCATCCTCCTCCGCCTCGACGCCGCCCGGGCTGACGTCCGCCGTACCATCGCCGACCCGCCGGGCACCCTCACCATCGCCGCCTCCCCCTTGGCCGCAGCCGACGGCCGCCTGGCCATCGCTCTCCGCGAGGTACGACGCTCCCGCCCGGGCACCGAGGTCACCCTGACGGTCTGCGGCCGCGAAGCGGTGGCAGAGGGCGTAGCCGCCGGTGAGTTCGCCCTGGGTCTGGTCGACGGCGTCGCCGCGCCGAGCGATCCCTTGCGGCTGTCTGACGCCGGATCACTACGCACCACCGCCGTGGCCCACCAGCAACTGGTTGTGGGGTTTGCCGCGGACCACCCACTAGCACGCCGCCGCGGCATCAGCCTCCACGACTTGACCAACGCCCGCTGGATCGACGCCCCCGACCTCGCCGCTCCGCTGCCCACACTCCGCACCGCGACCGGTTCCGACGCCCTGCGCCCAGCCCTCGCCTACGCCGGCACCGACCTCAAAACCCTCCTGACCCTCATCGCCGCCGGCCACGGCCTCGCCGTCCTCCCCCACTCCGCCACGCAAATCCCCGCCGACCCGCACAGTTCGACGGCCTTGCCCGGGATCGCGGCCGTTCCGGTCACCGCGCCGCGGCTTGTGCACCGGATCGAGCTTCTGCACGGCCACCTCACGGAACCGGCCGCGTCCGCGTTGGCCGCCGTACTCTCCCACTGACCTCGGACACCTACTCGGGACCTCGGACATCTCACGTCCTGTCCGAGGTCCCCACGTCCTGTCCGCGGCCCCGTCAGACGTCGAGTAGTTGCTCGAGGCCCACGGTTTGCCCGCCGCACGAGCTCGATCGCGCAACTCATACCAATCGGCTTCCGGGCGGCGTGAGATCACGTACGGGCTGATGGGCGAATCGCTGGGAATGGCCAACGCGTGCAGCGTCCCGAGCGTCGTACCGGCCCGGCGCGCCAGCGCGGTCGAGACCGGCAACACCGGCGACGGGCCGACGTCGATCCACTCGTGAACGCGCCAGCTCTCGCCGAGAACTCGCTCGACCAGTTGTCCTTGCGGACTCCGCACGGCGACTGGTGCCACCACGCGGGCCGCGACCGCGGCGTCCCCAGCCGAGCACCGAGCTCGGCCTGCTCCGCCGTGATCCAGTCGAAGACCGTGACCGCGAGCCACCGACCTCGATCGGTCGTGATCCCCCAGCACCGCCCCATCGGCGTGAACGAGACCGGCGTGGCCGCGGCGGTGACGTCGCCCAGGCCGAAGGCGCCGGCCAGCGCCTCCGCCAGCCCGTCCGGCGCGGCGGGCGTGTCCGCGAGCCGTCGCTCGACCTCGGCCTTCAGCGCAGGCCAGTCCCGTTCGCCGTACTCAGCGGCCAGGGCGCGCTGCGCATCGGCGAGCGACGCTCCTGGATCGGATTCGCGCAGGACGCCAAGAAGGTCCTTGGCCTGTTTGCGCAGGTACTCGATACTCGGCCGATCCGGCAGCAGTCCCATCACGCGTCCTCTCGCGCCCGGACTCGCACGGGCCACAAGAGAGCGTCACCCACCGCACTCGACTCATCGATCGTGAGGTGGCTTCCAGCCTTCCGGCGAGTCTCGGCGCGCCCTCAGCACGCCCGCGTGACGCTACCCAACCTTCCTCCGCGGGTCAACGGCGCCCGCGCCTACTTCCGGCCCTGCTTGGTGGGCGGGATGATCGAGCTGTCGCTCGGGTTGGGTTTCGGCTGTTTGGGTTGCTTGGGTTTGCGGACTTCACGCCCGCCTTTGTTCTTCGACATGACGCACTCCCGGAGCTTGAAGATCGCTGACATCGCACAGGCCGACGGCCGTCGTACGCCGCGGTACTCCTCATGCCCCGGGGGTCGTCTTCGACGCTACACCCAAACCGCGGCTTTCAGTCGTGGATATGTCAGCCGGCGGCCGCGGTCAGGAGGGTCTTGGCGGCGTACTCGAGGCCTTCCAGCTGGCCCAGTTCCTGGTCCTCGTGCTCGATGTTGACGGCCATGTCCGGGTCGATGCGCCTGATCGCGCCGAGGAAGTCGGTCCAGAACGCGACGTCGTGACCACGGCCGACCGCGACGAAGTCCCAGGAGGAGTTCTCCGGCCAGCGGCTGAGCGTGTCCTTGCCACCCAGGCCGACGGCGCCGGGATCCGTCGGAAGCACCCGGCCGAAGCGGTCGTCCAGTACGCCGTTGACCTTGGCTGCCGCGTTGATCCGGGTGTCCTTCGCGGCCGCGTTGTAGACCAGGTCGCCGAGACTGTCCAGGGCGGCGACCGGATCGATCCCCTGCCAGAACAGGTGACTCGGGTCCATCTCGGCCCCGACGTGGGTGGCGCCGATCTCCTCGGCGAGCCGCACCATGGTGGCCGGGTTGTAGACCAGGTTGTGCGGATGCATCTCGATGCACACCTTCACGTCGGCGTCGGCGGCCCGGGCCTGGATGTCCTTCCAGTACGGGATCGCCACCTCGTTCCACTGGTAGTCGCGGGCGTCGAGGTACACGCTGTCCCAGGGCAGGACCGTCCAGGACGGCGCCGTACCACCGGCGTGCGCCTCTGGCAGGCCGGACATGGTGACGACCCGCTTGACTCCGAGCAGGGCGGCGAGCTCGATGGCGTCGACCACGTCCTGGCCGTGCTTGCGCCGTACGTCCGGGTCGGGGTGCAGCGGATTGCCGTTGCAGTTCAGAGCTGTGAGCGCGACGCCGGCGGCGTCGAACTGGGCGAGGTACTCGTCACGGGCGTCTTTGCTCCCGCGGATCGCGTCGATCGGCAGATGCGGCGCGGGCAGGAAGCCGCCCGAGTTGATCTCCGCGCTGTCGAGGCCGAGTCCGCGCAGCGTCGTCAACGCCTCACCGATGGGTAGGTCGTGCAGGCAGGCCGTGTAGGCACCGAGCTTCATGGTGATGGTCCTTCCGGATCAGTCGATGGTGACGGCCGCGCCGCCGGTCTGGGCCGAGGTGACAACGGCGCCCAGCAGCCGCAGGTTGCGCAGTCCGTCCTCGAAGGTCGGGCAGGGCGAGAGTCCCTCGACACCGGCCACCTGGCCGAGGAATGCCCTGGCCTGGAAGGCGAACAGGTCGTTCTGTCCGTGGCCGACGCCGGGGAAGTCCATCGGCAGGCCACCGGTGATGTAGGGGTGTTCCGGGCCGACGAGCACCTGGCGGTATCCCTGGGTCGCGAGTGGTGCCGTGCCGTCGACGAAGCCGAATTCCGACGCCCGGGCGAGCTCGAAGGTGGCCGAGCCCTTCTCGGCGAAGACCTCGAAACCGAGCCCGTTCGGGTGACCGAACGAGGTCCGGGACGCCGACAGCGTCGCGGTGGCTCCGGACGCGAACCGCGCGGTGAAGCTGACCAGGTCCTCGTTCTCGACCGGCTCAGTCTCGTCGCTGACCGCCGCCAGGGCATGCCCCACGACCGCACCGACCGGAAGGTGCCGCTCGGTGACGTACGTCGCCAGCACCGCACCGCCGACCGACTCGATCGGGCCGCCGAGGAACTCGGCCACGTCGACCAAGTGAGCGCCGATGTCAGCGAGCGCACCGGAACCGGGGCCGCCCTTGTACCGCCAGCTCATCGGCGCCATCGGGTCACAGCCGTAGTCGCACCAGTAGTGCCCGTCGAGGTGCAGCGGCCGGCCGATCGCCCCGGACTCGAGCTGCGCGCGGATGGCGTTGATCGCCGGCGACCGCCGGAAGGTGAAACCCGTGGCGGTCTGACGACCCGACGCGCGTGCGGCCGACACCATCGCGGCCGCGTCCTCGACACTCGGCGCCAGCGGCTTCTCGCACAGCACATGCTTGCCGGCAGCAAGCAAACCCTCGACGATCTCGCGGTGCAGCGTGTTGGCGACCACCACGCTGACCACGTCGATGTCAGGTGCCTCGGCGATGGTCTGCCAGCTGGTCTCGGCCCGCTGGTACCCGAACCGGTCGGCGGACTCCTTCGCGACGCCGGCGTTGACATCACCGACGGCGACGAACCGCACCTCGGGCAGCCCGGCGCCGTGGATCGCGGTCGCGGCCCGATACCCGGCCAGGTGCGCGCGGCCGGCCATCCCCGCACCGATCACCGCCACGCCGATGGACGAAGGTGACATGACTGCTCCTCACCTGCACAGATCCGGATTCCCTGCGTCTGTTGAATTTCAAGCGCTTTAAGACTCTGCTACCATGCTTGTCCTGACAAACCCTTGTCAAGGGCTCGCCACCGGGAGATTCCGTGACCACTCGCGATCGACGTTCGGCCGGCGTGACCCGGCGCCCACGGCTGGAGGATGTGGCGGCCGCGATCGGGATGTCACCGTCGTCGGTCTCGCTCGCGCTCAGCGATCGGCCGGGCCCGAGCGAGGAGACCCGGCGCCGGGTGCGGGAGGCCGCCGACCGGCTCGGCTATCGGCCCGACCGGACCGCGAGTCTGCTGGCGCGCCGTCGTACCCGGTTGCTGGGCGTCATGCTCGACATCCGTAGTCCGTTCCATGCGGAGCTGGTCGAGGACCTGCATCGGGCCAGCGCGGGCCGCGGCTACGAGCTGGTCCTCAGCACCGTGACCGCCGAGCGGGACGAGCGGCGCGCGGTCGAGACCCTGCTGGACTTCCGCTGTGAGGCGCTCGTCCTGCTCGGCGCGGCCGGACCGGTCGCGGACCTGACCGGCGAGCAGCTGCCGGTCGTCGTGATCGGGAAGCACGCCGGCGCCGGCCTGGACGTGGTCCGGGCCGCGGACGACCTCGGGGTGGCGCAGGCGGTCGCGCACCTGGTCGAGTTCGGTCACCGCGACATCGCCTTCGTCGACGGCGGCAAAGGCCCGATCGCGGCCCTTCGTCGCCGGGGCTACCGCGACGCGATGAACAGCCACGGCGCCCGCGCCTCGGTGCGGATCGTCCCCGGCGGGCACGACGAGCGGGCCGGTGCCCAGGCCGGCCGGGTCCTGCTGGAGTCCGGACCGCTACCGACCGCGGTGGTCGCGTCGAACGACATGTGTGCCGTCGGCCTGCAGGACACGTTCCTCCGGGCCGGCGTCGACGTACCCGGGGAGGTCTCGCTCGTCGGGTACGACAACAGCACCCTGGCGCGGCTCGCGCACATCGACCTGACGTCGGTCGATCAGAACGCCGCGGAGCTCGCCGCCCACGCGGTCGAGGCGGCGGCGGACCGGCTGGAGAACGGCCGGACCACCGCCGAGGAGTTCGTCCTCACGCCCCACCTGGTCATCCGCGGCAGCACGGCAGCCGCGCGCGACCAGGCGGAGCGCCCGTGACGCTCAGTCGTGGGTGGGGAAGCCCAGGTTGATCCCACCGTGGCTCGGGTCGAGCCAGCGGGAGGTGACGACCTTGCCGCGGGTGAAGAAGTGGACGCCTTCCATGCCGTGGGCGTGGGTGTCGCCGAACAGGGAGTTCTTCCAGCCACCGAAGGAGTAGTAGGCCATCGGGACGGGGATCGGGACGTTGATGCCGACCATGCCGACCTCGACCTCGTTCTGGAACCGGCGGGCGGCGCCACCGTCGTTGGTGAAGATCGCCGTGCCGTTGCCGTACGGGTTCGAGTTCACCAGGTCGAGGGCGGCGTCGTACGAAGGCTCCCGGAGGACCGACAGCACCGGCCCGAAGATCTCGTCGGTGTAGATCGACATCTCCGGCGTCACCTTGTCGAACAGTGTCGGCCCGAGCCAGAACCCATCGGCCCCACCGTCGAACTCACCGTCGCGGCCGTCCACGACCAGCTCCGCGCCTTCCTCCACACCGGCGGCGACGTACCCGGCGACCTTGTCGCGGTGCGGGCCGGTGACCAGCGGGCCCATGTCGCAGCCGCGGGTCCCGTCGCCGGTCTTGAGCTTCGCCATCCGCTCCTTGATCTTGCCGATCAGTTCGTCGGCGATCGGCTCGACCGCGACCAGCGCGGAGATCGCCATGCACCGCTCACCGGCCGAACCGAAGCCGGCGTTCACCGCGGCGTCCGCGGCCAGGTCCAGATCCGCGTCGGGCAGCACGATCATGTGGTTCTTCGCGCCACCGAGCGCCTGCACGCGCTTCCCGTTCTTTGTACCGTTCTCGTAGACATAGCGAGCGATCGGGGTCGAGCCGACGAACGAGACCGACTTGATGTCCGGGTGCTCGAGCAGCCGGTCGACGGCCTCCTTGTCACCGTGGACGACGTTGACCACGCCGTCCGGCAGACCGGCCTCCTTCCAGAGCTCGGCCATCGCGTTCGCCGCCGACGGGTCCTTCTCGGACGGCTTGATCACCACACTGTTGCCACAGGCAACCGCGATCGGGACGAACCACATCGGCACCATGGCCGGGAAGTTGAACGGCGAGATGACCGCGCTGACGCCGAGCGGCTGGCGGATCGAGTACACGTCCACCTTCGTCGACACGCCCTCGCTGAACCCGCCCTTGAGCAGATGCGGGATGCCGCAGGCGAATTCGATCACCTCCAGGCCGCGAGTCACCTCGCCGACGGCGTCGGACAGCACCTTGCCGTGCTCGGCGGTGATCAGCGCGGCGATCTCCTCCTTGCGCTGGTTCACCAGCTCGCGGAACGCGAACAGCACCTGGGTCCGCTTGGTCAGCGAGGTCTGCGCCCAGGTACGGGACGCCTCGTGGGCGACCTTGACGACCTCGTCGACGGTCGCGGCCGAGGCCAGGTCGAGCTCGCCGGTGACCTCACCGGTCGCCGGGTTGTAGACCTTGCTGATGCGCTCGGAGACCCCGGTCCACGGGCTCCCGCCGATCAGGTGGGTGATTCGCTGAGTACTCACGTCTGGATCCCTTGTTTGGTCAGTAGCTCCGTGATCTTCTCCCGCATGAACGTGCTCGACTCGCGAGCGCGTTCCTCCCAGGCGAAGACACAGGTCGTGATGGTGCCATTGAACCCGGCCGCGGCCAGGCACGCGAACAGTTCGTCGAAGTCGACCTCGCCCTGGCCGATGTCCAAGTGCTGGTGCACCCGGACCGTCGATCCGGGCGGGTTGACGATGTAGCGGAGCCCGGACGAGCCGGTGTGGTCGAACGAGTCCGCGACGTGGATGTTGGTCAGCAGGTCACCTGCGTACTCGATGATCCCCTGCGCGTCATTGCCCATGTGGAAGGTGTGCGGAGCGCAGTACAGGAAGGTCACCAGTGGACTGTTGATCCCCCGGATCAGGTCGACCGCCGCCTTCCCGTCCTCCTCGAAGTCGTCCGGATGCGGCTCCAGCGCGAGTTTGATCCCCTCCCGTTCGAAGACCGGCAGGAGTTCCTCCAGCGAGCGCCAGAACTGCGCCTCGCTGCGGGCCGCCTGCTCCGGCCGGCCGTTGAACTCGGAGTTCATCGTGTCGACGCCGAGCGCGGCGGTGATCTCGATGGCACGTTTCCAGTACCGCACGGCCGCCTGCCGGTCGTCCTCGTCGGGGCCGGACCACTTGAACAGCGGCAGCACCGAGGACACGCCGACTCCGGCCGCGGCCAGCTCCTTCTTGAAGGCGGCCACGGTCCCGTCGTTCACCCGTGGGTGGTTGAAGAACGGGATGAAGTCGTCCCGGGGTGACAGCTCGATCCACTCGTAGCCGAGCTCGGCGACCAGGCGCGGCAGCTCGAGCAAGGGCGTACTGCGGAACATGTACGGATCGAGGGCGAGTTTCATCCGTCAGCCCTTCGCGTAGAAGTCGGGGCGTTCGTGCGAGGCGACCTCGACTCGCGTTCCGGTCCGCAACGCCTCGAGACAGCTGTCCGATACGACCGCGGCGGCATGGCCGTCCCAGGCGCTCGGGCCGGTGAACCCGCCGGAGGCCACCGCGTCGATCCAGTCCTGCAGCTCGACGTCGTACGCCCGGACGAACCGCTCCTGCCAGGACGCCGGCACGCGGCCGGCGTACCGGCCGTCGCTCTTGACCACTGCGCCGGAAGTCTCGGCCAGTGCCGCCGTACCGATCTCGCCGACGACTTCACCACGGATGTCGTACCCGTAGCGGATGTTGAGCGACACCTCGACGTCCACCAGCACCCCGCTGGCCATCTCGAGCAGGATGATCAGCGGATCCTGCAGGTCGTCCCCTGCGTTGCTGTTGCGCCGCGGCTTGAGCACCGTGGTCGCCACGACCTCCTCACCGAACATCCACCGCACCAAGTCGATCTCGTGGATGGCGGAGTCGGTGATGATCATCTCGGTCGTGAAGCCGTACGGCGGCACCGACGGGTTGCGGTGTGCACAGTGCATCAGCAGCGGTGCGCCGATCGAACCGTCGTCGACGGCCGCCTTCACCGCCTGGTACGGCGCGTCGTACCGGCGCATGAAGCCCACCATCACGAGCCGCTTGCCACTCGCGACCTCGGCGTCGACGATCCGGCGGCAAGCCTCCTGCGTGGTGGCCAGCGGCTTCTCGCAGAACACCGGCTTGCCCGCCTCGATGGCCGCCAGCACGAACTCCTCGTGCGTCGGTCCCCACGAGGTCACCAGTACGGCGTCGACCGCATCGTCACCGATGAGCTCCTGCCCGGTCGCGTGCACCGTGCAGCCGGTCAGTCCGTCGGCGATCGACTGGGCCCGCGCCGGGTCCACGTCCGTCACGGCGACCACCTGAGCACCGGACAGCACCTGTGTCAGCCGCCGGATGTGGTCCTGCCCGATCATGCCGACGCCGATGACTCCGACCCGGACCGTCATCACTGGTCACCTCCGATTCCCACACTGCGCAGGTACTCATACGTCCGCCGGGCGATCGGCTCCGGTACGTCGAAGTCGCACGGGTACAGGTCCTGCTCGACGATGACGAAGACCTCGTCCCGGTCGAGCGCCCGCAGCGCCGCGGCGATCGGCTCGATCTTCGGCTCGGCGTTCGGCGGTTCCGCCATCACGCCGCGCTTGACGGCCTCTCCGAACGGCAGGTCCTCCGCGTCGACCACCTTCAGAACCTCCGGATCGACGCCCTTGATGTGCAGGAACCCCAGCCGCTCCGGGTACTTCTCGATGATCGCGACGTTGTCGCCGTGCCGGTAGGCGAAGTGCCCGGTGTCGAGACACAGGGAGACGTAGCGCGGGTCGGTGTCCTGCAGGAATCGCTCCACTTGCGGTTGCGTCTCCACGTGGGAGTCCGCATGCGGGTGGAGCGCGACCGTGAGTCCGTACTCCTCGCCGATGATGCGGCCGAGCTCGTTGTTCTGCCGGATGAACGTGTTCCAGTCGTCGGCGTCGAGCTCACGCACCGCCTTCGACGCGCCGGTCCGCTCGTCGCGGTAGGACGACGGGAGGACGACCATGAAGCGCCCGCCGACCGCGGTCACGAGCTCCGCAACCCTGCGGGCCTGGTCGAGTGTCGACTGCCATTGCCCGGCGTCGTGCAGGGGCGCGCCGACGGTTTGCCCGGAGACCTTCAGCCCACGCTGCTCGAGCTCGTCGGTCAGCCGGGCGGGGTCGGTCGGCAGGTAGCCGTACGGTCCAAGCTCGACCCAGCGGTAGCCGACGCCGGACAGCTCGTCGAGGAAGCGCTGCCACGGGGTCTGCAGCGGGTCGTGGGCGAACCAGACGCCCCAGGAATCGGGACAGCTACCCAGCGCCAGGCGAGGGCCGCTGCTTGGACTAGTGCTCATCAAGTGGGGTCCTTCCAGGTGGGTGGGTCTCCGGGCGGTTCCGCCGCCGCCCCGTCCAGGCGGCGGAACCGGCTGGTCAGGAGGCGGTGGGCCGTTCGGTGATGCCGAGTTCCTGGACCTCTTCCGACAGCACCTGCGCCGCCTCGGCGACCGCACCGCCGCCCTGCTCGAGCTCGTGGTGCAGTTCCTCGAGTTCGGCGCCGCCGGCCATCAACGCGGTGAGTTCGTCCCGGGTGATCTCGTCCTTCTTGTAGTACCCGAGCGTCTTGCCGCGCTTGAGCAGCAGGAACCGGTCGCCGACCGGGTAGGCGTGATGCGGGTTGTGGGTGATGAAGATGACGCCGAGGCCGCGGTCCCGGGCCTGGACGATGTACTTCAGCACCACTCCGGACTGCTTCACCCCGAGCGCGGCGGTGGGCTCGTCCAGGATCAGCACCTTCGCCCCGAAGTACACCGCCCGGGAGATGGCGACACACTGCCGCTCGCCACCGGACAGCTGCCCGATCGGCTGGTCGACGTCGCGAAGGTCGATGCCCATGTCGAGCAACTCCTTCTTGGTCGTCTTCCGCATCAGGTCGATGTCCATCCGGCGGAGCGGCCCGACGCCCTTGCTGACCTCGTTGCCGAGGAAGAAGTTCCGCCAGACCGGCATCAGCGGTACGACGGCCAGGTCCTGGTAAACAGTCGCGATCCCCCGCTCGAGCGCCTCCCGGGGCGACCCGAAGGTGACCTCCTCCCCTTCGACCTCGTAGGAGCCGTGGGTCGGCTGGTGCAGACCGGCGATGATCTTGATCAGCGTCGACTTGCCGGCCCCGTTGTCCCCGAGCACGCAGGTCACTTCACCGGCGTCCACTTCGAGCGAGATGCCGCCCAGGGCGATGATGTTGCCGTAGTTCTTGTCACAGGCGCTGAGCCGAACCAGCGGCGCCTTGGCGGGAGCTTCCGTGGTCACAGTCATCGTGATGCCTCCGCACGTCGACGGATATAGGTGTTGAGCAGGATGGCGCCCAGCAGCAGCACGCCCAGGAAGAAGTACTTCCAGTCGGGGTTCCAGCCGGCGTAGACGATGCCGAGCTCGGCCATGCCGTAGATGAAGGCGCCGATCGCGGCGCCGATCGCGGAACCGTACCCACCGGTGAGCAGGCAGCCACCGACCACGGCGGCGACGATGTAGATGAACTCGTTGCCCACCCCGAGGCCCGACTGCACCGTGTTGAAGGCGAACAGCGTGTGCATGCCGATGAACCAGCCCAGGAAGCTGACGCCCATGAACATCCCGATCTTCACCCGGTTGACCGGCACGCCGACCGCCCGGGAGCTCGGGGCCGAACCGCCGACGGCGAAGATCCAGTTGCCGATCTTCGTACGGAGCAGGAGCCACGTCGCCAAGACAATGAAGAGGAGCCACCACAGCAGGGTGATCTTGATCGTCGCGCTGCCGACGGTGAACTGGGACGAGAACACGTTGTGGGCCGAGCCGAACCCGTCGATGTTCGACACGTCGTTGGTCGCGACGTTCCCGGTGACCTGCTTGGTCAGCGCCAGGTTGAGGCCGCGCAGCATGAAGAACGTGCCCAGTGTCACCAGGAAGCTCGGAATCCCCGTCCTGACGACGAGATAGCCGTTCACGAAGCCGATCCCGAGCGCGACCACCAGGGACACCACGACCCCGAGCCACATGTTCACGGTGAACTGGTAACTGAACATCGAGGCGACGAGGGCCGAGCTGGTGACGGCGACACCCGCCGACAGGTCGAACTCACCGCCGATCATGAGGACCGCGACGGCGATCGCCGGGATGCCGTACACGGAGCTCGAGTAGAGGACGGTGGACAACGATGTGGCGTCCCGGAACGGCGGGGCCACGATGAAGAAGACTACATAGATGACGATCGCGCCGACCAGCGCCCCGAGCTCGGGACGGGCCAGCAGCCTGGAAACGGCGGACCTGCGGCCGACGCGCTCGTCCTGTGCCGGTGGTGCCGGACTGGCAGCCAGTGTCTGGGTCATGGAGACCTCCTAGTCTCAGTCCCGACTGGGCCACCGCAGGCGGTGGCCCGATCGGACTACCGGGTCCCGCCGGCAGCGAACTTGCCCACGAAGTCGACGTTCTGCTTGTCGACGAGGAACGGCCCGGTCAGCGTTGGCTTGCCACCGCCGATGATGTTGCCGTTGTTCTTGTACAGCCACAGCGAGTCGACCGATTCGTAGCCCTGCAGATAGGGCTGCTGGTCGATCGCGAACTGCAGCTCACCCGACTGGATCTTCGCCGGGATCTGCGGGTTGAAGTCGAAGGTGCCGACCTTGGCCGTGCTGCCCGAGTCCTTCACCGCGTTCATCGCCGCCAGCGCGTCCGACGCGCCCAGGGTGATGATGAAGTCGATGCTCGGGTCCTGCTTCAGCTTCGCGGCGATCGTGGACTGCTCCGACGGCCGGTCCGAACCGTTGACGTAGATCTTGGTCCACTGCCCCTTGAAGGTGTTCTTCACACCGTTGCAGCGATCCTCGAGCTGAACCTGACCCTGGAACTGGATCACGCACAGCAGGTGCTTGTAGCCACCCTCGGTGGCTCGCTGACCGCCGGCCTCTCCGGCCACGGTCTCGTCCGAACCGAAGTACGACAGCGCGCCCGACTGCTCGAACGAACCGATGCCGGCGTTCAGCGCGACCACCGGGATGCCCGCTGCGATGGCCTTCTTCACCGCGGGGATCAGGGCCGGCGGGTCCGGCAGAGTGACCGCGATACCGTCGACCTTGCTGTCGATGGCGCTCTGGATCAGGTTCGCCTGGTTGCCCGACGACGGGTCGGACGAGTACTTCAGATCGACGTTGTCCTTCGCCGCCGCCGCCTTGGCACCCTTCTGGATGATGTCCCAGAAGGTGTCACCGGGCGCGCCGTGGGTGATCATCGCGACCGTCATCTTCGGCGTGTCGGCCTGACCGGCCGCCGCGCCGCCGGCGGCCGCCTGCTCCGCCTTCTTCCCCCCGCTGCTGCTGCACGAGGCCGCTGTGACCACCAGACTCACAACGACCGCGGCGGTCAGCAGCCGCCGCCTGCCAGATCTGAACATCTCTCTTCCCCTTCTTCCACGACTTCTCCTACCTGCAGAGCCGAAGCGCCTCCAGCCCGTGGATTCGCGTGTCCCCGAAAAGTGAGTCTGTCCGCCACCGATCAGTCCTCCGTCTCCCGTGTGTACGTCACCGGTGCCACGTAGGCGCGCTGGCCGGCCTTGAACTCCTCGTACGCCGTCCGCGCGGCAGTCGTCGACTCGAGCGTCGACACCTCGCTGACCGGGACGTCCCACCACGACTCGCTGTCCGGGGCACCGATCAACGGATCGGTCCGGACGTGGATCAGCACCGGCCCGGCCGCGGCCTTCGCGATCCCGATCGCCTTCTCCAACTCGGCCCGGCTCTCGACCTCGATCACCTCGACACCGAGACTGCGGGCGTTCGCGGCCAGGTCGACCGGCAGGTGGTCGCCGTCCAGCCGGCCGTCTCCGGTGCGGTAGCGGTACGACGTACCGAACCGCTGGGAGCCGAGCGACTCCGACAGCGCGCCGATCGAGGCGAACCCGTGGTTCTGGACCAGTACGACGATCACCTTGACGTTCTCCTGCACCGCGGTGACCAACTCGGTCGACATCATCAGGTAGGAGCCGTCGCCGACCATCACGAACACGTCCCGGTCCGGGGCGCCGAGTCGTACGCCGATCCCGCCGGCGATCTCGTAGCCCATGCAGGAGTAGCCGTACTCGACGTGGTAGCCCTTGCCGTCGCGGGTCCGCCAGAGCTTGTGCAGGTCGCCCGGCATCGAGCCGGCCGCACAGACGACGACGTCGCGTGGATCGGACAGCTCGTTCACAGCGCCCAGCACCTCGCCCTGGGTGAGCAGTCCGGCGGCCAGCTTGCCGGTCACCTCGGCCGGCGGGTTGTACGCCTGCTCCACGATCGCGTCCCACTCGCTCGCCAGCCGCGCGGTCTCCGCCCGGTAGTCGTCGTCGACCGACCACCCGTCGAGCGCGGTCGTGAGCGCGGTCAGCGCCTCCCGGGCGTCGGCCACCACCGGCAGACCGGCGTGCTTGCCGCCGTCGAACCTGGCCACGTTGATGTTCACGAACCGCACGTCGGGGTTCTGGAACGCGGTCCTGGATGCGGTCGTGAAGTCGGCGTAGCGGGTGCCGATGCCGATCACGAGGTCGGCCGACTCCGCGAGTGCGTTCGCCGCGGTCGTCCCGGTCGAGCCGATCGCTCCGACCGACTGCGGGTGGTCGTAGCGCAGTGATCCCTTGCCTGCTTGGGATTCCCCGACCGGGATCCCGGTCGCCTCCGCGAACGTCCGCAGTACGTCGTTCGCCTCGGCGTACGCCACGCCGCCACCGGCGACGATCAACGGACGCCGCGAGATGCGGATCAGCTTCGCCGCCTGATCGAGGACGCTTGCCTCGGGCAACGGCCGCCCCACATGCCACTCGCGCTCGGCGAACAGCTCCTCCGGCCAGTCGTACGCCTCCGCCTGCACGTCCTGCGGCAACGCCAGGGTGACCGCGCCGGTCTCGACCGGGTCGGTGAGCACGCGCATCGCGTTCAGCAGCGCGGACGGCAGCTGCTCGGGCCGGCTGACGCGGTCGAAGTACCGCGACACCGGTCGGAACGCGTCGTTCACGCTGATGTCGCCGGCGCCGAGGTTCTCCAGCTCCTGCAGTACCGGGGTCGCGACCCGGGAGGCGAACGTGTCCGACGGCAGTAGCAGGACCGGCAGCCGGTTGACCGTCGCGAGCGCGGCACCGGTCAGCATGTTCGTCGAGCCGGGCCCGATGCTCGCCGTACAGGCGTAGGTCCGCAGCCGGTTCGTGGTCCGCGCGTACGCCGCCGCGGTGTGCACCATGGCCTGCTCGTTGCGGGCCAGGATGTAGGGCAGCGCCTCGGGGTCGGCCAGCTCGGACTGCAGCAGCGCCTGGCCGACACCGGCGACGTTGCCGTGCCCGAAGATGCCGAAGCAGCCGGCGAAGAGCTTCGGCCGCCGGCCGTCGCGCTCGGAGTACTGCACGCTCAGGAAGCGCACCAGTGCCTGGGCGACGGTCAGCCGCACGGTCCGGGACAGCCCTGTCGTCATCGCTGCTCTCCAAGGGGAAGTCTGGGGTCGACCTGCTGGGTGTTCCACAGCTCGCGGACCCACGCGTGCTGTGGGTCGTCGGTGATCAGCCACTGGCGCTCGGTGCCGGGGCCGGCCATCACGTTCAGGTAGTACATGTCGTAACCGGGCGGCGCCATCGCCGGGCCGTGCCAGCCGTGCGGGACCAGCACCAGATCGCCGCTGCGGACCTCGGCCAGCACGTCGATGGGCCGGTCCTCGGTGCCGTAGACCCGCTGGTAGCCGATCGGATCGTTGCCCTTGACACCTTCCGGTGCATCGTCCGAGAGCTGCAGCTCGAAGTAGTAGATCTCCTCGAGCTCGCTCTCGTGGCCAGGCTTGTGCTCGTCGTGCTTGTGCGGTGGGTACGACGACCAGTTGCCGGCCGGGGTGAGCACCTCGCAGGCGATGATCGAGTCCGCCTCGAGGACACCCGGCGTACCGAAGTTCCGGACCTGCCGGGAGGCGACGCCGGCACCGCGCAGCTCCGTCTCCACCTGCTCGACGCCTATCCGGCGGAACGGGTAGTCCCGGGCTGCCTTCGCGTTCGGGAAGGCGACCCGGGCGCCACCGGCGCTGACGACCGCGAACGTCGTACCGCGGGGCACGTAGGCGAGGTCGGTCGGGCCGGCGAAGACGTCGGCGCGCCCGCCGAGGGGCACGGTCTCGCCGTCGACGATCACCTCGGCCGAGCCACTCAACGGGAGGACGAGGTACTCGCAGTCGCCGGTGTCGATCTCGACCGATTGGCCAGGAAGCAACGTGCGGATCGACAGCCCGGTGTGGTGCCAGTCCCGCTCACCGGGCCGGACCATCACCTCGAAGCCGTCGCGCCCCGTGGAGCCGCGAGGCCGGAACCACCGACTCATGGACGTCCTCGCTTCGCTCCGGGCGCCCATGAGGCACAAGTCGGACTGTGTCTTCTGATGCCCTCGCTACGCTCGGTCATGCGGCACCTCCGTGGACGAGGGCCGCGGCGTGGTCGACCGCGGCCGCCACGTCACCGTCGGGCGGGAACAGCAGCGCCCGGCCGACGACGAGGCCACGGACCGAGGGCAGGATCAGCGCCTTTCCCCAGGCCGCGTACGTCGCCTCCGGCGCGCCGGTCGGGTCACCACCGAGCAGCAGCGTCGGCAGGGTCGTCGCCTCCATCACCCGTTCGAGGTCGTCGACGACCGGCAGCTTGAGCCAGGTGTACGCGCTGGTCGCGCCCAGACCGGAGGCGATCTGGATCGACTTGATCACCGAGTCCGGGTCGAGCAGATTCGTCACCCGCCCGTCGTCGGTGCGGGTGGACCAGAACGGCTCCACCATCGCCATCAGCTTGTGGTCGGCCAGCCCGGTGACGGCGGCGGCGCTGTGATCCAGCGTGGCCACCGTGCCCGGGTCGGCCAGGTCGATCCTGGTCAGCATCTTGCCGCCGTCGAGCCTGCGGGCGGCGATCTCCTCCGCCGAGCGGTAGGCGGTGAAGCGGTCGTCGAGTTCGAAGGACGCGCCCTGCAGGCCGCCGCGGTTCATCGACCCGATGACGACCTTGCCTTCGAGCGCGCCGAGCAGCAACAGATCCTCGAGTACGTCGGGGGTCGCGAGGACACCGTCGACACAGGGCCGTTGCAAGGCGGTCAGCAGCCGGTCGATCAGGTCGGGCCGGCTGGCCATCGCCATCCGGTCACCGCGGACGCCGAGCGCGCCCCGCGCCGGGTGGTCGGCCGCCACGATCAGCAGCCGGCCGTCGTCGCCGACCAGCGCGCGGGTCCGGCGCTGCTGCCAGGCTTCGGCGACGCGCTCCGGATGGCGGACGCGGATCTCGGTCAGCTCCGCGAGCCGGCTGCCGAATCCTTGCGCGGCCGGATACCCGGCCTGCGGTACCGATTGCTCGGTCGGCAGGTCGAGGTCCGCGATGACCGTCGTCTGGCCGTCGGGAGAGGTGGGATACACACCAGGTGCCGGCCGGCTCCGCGTCGGGGCGGACTGCACGACCACGGTCGGGTCGTCCGGGCCGGGGCGGCGGGCCGCGATCGTCGGGTCGTCCGGGCCGGGGCGGCGGGCCGCGATCGTCGGGTCGTCCGGGCCCGGGCGGCGGGCCGCGATGGTCGGGTCGCCGGGGCGGGCGATGACGGTCGGCTCGTCGTCGGGGCCTGGAGCGTGGTCCGCCCGGCGGATGGGGATCTGCCGGCGGGCGTCGGGATTCGGGTCAGAGGTCATGCTTCATCACCCATGGAGGAGAGGACTTCGGCGGTGGTGGGCATGGCGGTGGAGCACTCGAGGCGGGAGGCGACGATGGCGCCGGCGGTGTTGGCGAAGCGGATGATCTTCTCCAGCGGCCAGCCGGACAGCAACCCGTGGCAGAGCGCGCCGCCGAACCCGTCGCCGGCACCGAGACCGTTCACGACCTCGACCGGGAACGGCGGTACCTCGACCCGCTCGTCCCGGGTCCGGGCGAGGGTGCCGCGCGGACCCTGCTTGACGACAGCCAGGTCGAGCCCGCGGTCCAGCAGCGCCTGGGCGGCCTTGTCCGGATCGGTCTCGCCGACCGCGACCTCGCACTCCTCACGGTTGCCGACGGCAACGGTGCAGTGGTCGAGCGCGCGGCTCACCTGCTCGTGCGCCTCGCCCGGATCAGCCCAGAACATCGGCCGGTAATCCAGGTCGAGCACCGTGATCGGCCTGCGTCCGCGCGCCTCCCAGGCGGCGAAGTGCGCCGACCGGGACGGCTCCGCCGACAGCCCGGTCACGGTCGACCAGTAGATCCGGGCGTCCCGGATCGCGTCGAGGTCGAGCTCGGACGGGTTGATGACGAGGTCCGGCGCCTTCGGGAATCGGTAGAAGTACAAGGGAAAGTTGTCCGGCGGGAAGATCTCGCAGAACGTGATCGGCGTCGGCAGCCCGTCGACCGGGGCGACGAACTGATCGTCCACGCCCAGCTCGCCGAGGGTCCGGTGGATGAAGGTCCCGAAGGGATCGTTGCCGGTCCGGCTGATCACCGCCGACGTGCGCCCGTGCCGTGCCGCAGCGACCGCCACGTTCGTCGCACTGCCGCCGAGGAACTTCCCGAACGACGTCACGTCCTCCAGGTGCGTACCGACCTGCAGCGGGTACAGGTCGACCCCGATCCGCCCGATCGTGAGTACGTCGTGCGCCATCAGACCCCACCCGCGATCGCCTGCAGGTGCTCGATGCTGCCCCGGACGTCGGCCACCGGTCCCTCATCGGCCGGCGGACCGGCCAGGATCGTGTCCTGCTCGAGCACGTACCAACCGTCGTACCCGGCGTGCTCCAGCGTGGTCACGATCGTGGCGAGGTCGATGTCACCCGCGCCGAGCGGGCGGTACATGCCCTGGCGGACGGCGTCGGTGTAGCTCACCTCGCCGGCCTGGACCTTCGCGGCCCACTGGGCGTCGACGTCCTTGAGGTGGGTGTGCTTGATCCGTCCCGTGTTCCGCAGCGTCAGCTCGACCGGGTCGACGCCGCCGATCAGGAGATGCCCCGTGTCGAGGGTGAGTCCGATCGACGAACCGCGCAGGACGCGATCGACGTCGTCGGCGTTCTCGACCATGGTGCCGACGTGCGGGTGGATCGTGGCCAGCACGCCGCGATCCGCGGCCAGCGCGGACAGCTCGTCCAGGTTGGCCAGCAAGGTGTTCCAGCCGGCCTCGTTCAGCACCGGGCGATCGTCGTACCCCTCCTGGCCGGTCGCAGCGGCGAGGACCAGGGTCGTCGCGCCGGATGCAACGAAACCTTCGAGGGCCTCGGCCACCTCGGCGGACGGATCGTGCGCCGGGTCGTGCAGGACGACCGGGACGAAGCCGCCGACGGCTCGCAGGCCCAGGTCGGCCAGGGTCTTCGCCTTCTCGGCCGGATCATCGGGCAGGAACCCGTCCGGGCCGAACTCGGTCGCCGCGATACCGACCTCACGCATCTGGGTGAGTACCGTCCGCGGGTCGTACTGCCAGCCCCACCCCGGGACCTCGCAGACGCCCCAGGAGATCGGGGCTCCGGCGATCCGGAGAGCAAGGTCAGTCATCGGCCGATCTCCTCTGGTGTCGATGCAGGCTTCGAGCGGTCGTGGCTCATGCGATCTCGTCGAGGGTGACGACGCGGTTCTCGCGGCGGGAGAGTTCGCAGGCGTCCGCGGTGCGGAACGCCTGGTAGGCGTCGCGGACCGTGCACGGCACCTCGCGGGTGCCCGCCACAACCTCGGTGAAGGCGGTCAGCTCGGCGACGTACGCCGGGCGGAACCGATCCATGAATGTCGGATGCGACGCTCCGCCGGGGAAGGTGACACCGGCCTCGGCCGAACGCAACGCGGTGTGCTCGTCCAGACCGACTGCGATCGAGCCGAGGCTGCCGAGGATCTCCATCCGGACGTCGTGGCCGGCGGCGTTGTACCGCGTACCGCTCACGGCGACGAAGGTGTTGTCGTCGAGGGTGAGCAGGGCGGCGGCCGCGTCGACATCGCCGTAGTCGCTGAAGAACGACTCGCCGCGGTTCGCGCCGGTGGCGAAGACGCTGACGACCTCGCGGCCGGTGACGTACCGGATGATGTCGAAGTCGTGCACGGTGCAGTCGCGGAAGAAGCCGCCACTGGTCGCGATGTACTCCTTCGCCGGCGGGAACGCGTCGTTCGTGTTCGCCCGGATGTGGTGGATGAACCCGAGTTCTCCGGACCGCACCTGGGTGGCGGCCGCCTGGTACCCGGCGTCGAAGCGGCGCTGGAAGCCGATGTGCACCGGTACGTCGGAACCCTCGACCAGCTCGACCACCCGTCGGGTCTCGGCGAGGTCGATGGCGACCGGCTTCTCGCAGAACGTCGGCAGGCCGGCCGCGACACCGGCGGCGATCAGGTCCGCGTGCGCCGTGGTCGCGGCCGCGATCACGAAACCGTCCAGCCCGGTCGCCAGCAACGCCTCGACATCCGGCGCGAACTCCACACCCTGGTCCTTGGCCACCAGTTCGGCGCGGCTCGCATCGGCGTCCGCGACCACCAACTGGTCCACCGCCGGCAACGCCTTCAGCGTCGCGGCATGGAACGCCCCGATCCGTCCTACCCCGACCAACCCGATCCGCATCTGTAGACCTCTCTGCTCATGCTGCCGCGGTACGGCCGTGTGCTCGTTGCCCGCAACTTTCCCGGCCGACGGAAGAGGTGTCAATAGTTTGTTAACACATTTTCACGTCGAGACATACATACCTTCCTCATGTAACATCCCCGCCATGGTTGCCCTTCCGGTCAGCATCGATCGGACCAGTCCGGTGCCGCTCTATCACCAACTGGCCGAGCAACTGACGGCTGCCATCACCGGTGGCTCACTCCACCCGGGCGACGCGTTCGAGAACGAGATCGCCATGTCGGACCGCCTCGGCCTGTCCCGGCCGACGGTGCGGCGGGCGATCGCCGAGCTGGTCAACCAGGGCCTGCTGATCCGCCGCCGCGGCATCGGCACCACGGTCGCGAACCAGATGGTGCATCGCAAGGCCGAGCTGACCAGCCTGTACGACGACCTGGAGCGCGAGGGCCGGACGCCGCGGACCGAGGTGCTCTCGCTCGACTGCGAGGCCCAGGACGACCGCGCGGCCGCGGTTCTCGAGCTCCCGACCGGAACGCCGCTGGTATCGATCGTCCGGCTCCGGTACGCCGACGACCTCCCGCTCGCGATCATGCGCAACTGGTTGCCTCCGGCACTCAAGGACCTGAGCCTCGAGGAACTCACCAGCACCGGCCTGTACGCCGTACTCCGGGCTCGCGGGATCCGGCCCACGGTCGCCCGCCAGCGGATCGGCGCCCGCAACGCCACCGCCGACGAGCGCCGCACCCTGCACATGTCCAAGGCCGAACCCCTCGTCACCATGACCCGCTCCGCGTACGCCGCCGACGGCTCCCCGGTCGAGTACGGCAACCACTGCTACCGAGCCGACCAATACTCAGTAGACGTGGTCGTCTCCGAACGCTGACCGGGGTATCGCTCAGGTCAGCACTACATACAGACTGGACGCGTCCACGGTCGACTCGGCGTAGATCTGCACCGGCACCGGATCAGGTGTGACCTGGACCTCGGTGGTGGCGGCCGACAGCGCGTCCGAGATGTTCAGTACGCCGCTCTTCACCTCGAGCTCACCGGAGAAGATCTGGCCGCCGGCGGCGTCGCCTGGCGAGTCGACGACGCGCACGGTCACCTCGCCCCCGTCCGCGCCATCGCCCTCGTCCTCGCCCTCGTCCTCGCCCTCGTCCTCGCCCTCGTCCTCGTCCGCGTGCCGGACGCGGACGACCAGCGCACTGGCGGCGACCGCGACCGGCTCCTCCGGCGAGTCCCAGGATGGGATCTGCTCCGTCGACTCCGCGTCGGTGATGAGCAGCACGCCATACGGGAACTCGGCCTCCAACTCGGCCTTCAGCACCGGGAACTCCTTCTGATCGTTGTCGAGGTTCACCGTTTGCCCTGCCGGACCATGTTGATCCACAACCCCTGCGCGTTGCTGCAGGCCTGACAGTGCGGATACAGGACCTGCGGAGTACCCGCCGGAACCGTGCGGGAGACCGGCTGGTGATCACCGATCCAGTTGCAACTCTTGGTCCCCGGCGGGCTCGCGCCGCAGGAGTGACAGCCGACTGGTTGCCGGCCGGGTCCCAGCTGTAGGTGTCGTCCTGCGCGGCCTGGGTCTACGCGACTGAGCAGTGTCTGAGGCCCTCCGATCAGCGTGGTGAGCATCAGCCGGATCCAGGCCTGCCTGCAAGCCGGTTGCTGTCGGCCGGGCTGCCGGCGGCTGATGCGAGCCCGGCGCAGGGCTCGCGGGCCGGGTGTCCCAGCACAACCTCGCTCCTGGGCCTGCCGCCGGGCTTACGCCGCGGTGGTGGCAGCGCCACGAACCTCCGCGGAGTCGCCCCATGGGTCGAAGGCGCCACGGGTATCTGTGCGGGGCTTGCTGCCGCGATCAGCGTCCGGGATCGGATCCAGGGCATCGCCCCAGACATCGACGCCTGTACTCACCAGCCGATTGTCGGCCGGCTCGTTCTCGGCCGGCTCGTTCTCGGCCGGCTCAGTAGGTACGCCGCGAATCCTGTCGCCGGATCCTTCGCCCCACGGATCGACGTCGGTGGCGGATGAGCGCGGCCGGGCGCGC
This sequence comes from Kribbella sp. NBC_01484, assembly GCF_036227145.1. Taxonomy (NCBI): domain Bacteria; kingdom Bacillati; phylum Actinomycetota; class Actinomycetes; order Propionibacteriales; family Kribbellaceae; genus Kribbella; species Kribbella sp. NBC_01484. The sequence continues at coordinate 4,459,325 of NZ_CP109437.1, read as the reverse complement.
ATGGGTCGTTCGTCGGGGGTGTCGCCCCAGGGGTTGAGGCGTGCGGTGTCGTCGGGGGTGATCCAGGGTGGGTCGGTGTCGCGTGGCCAGGCGCGGGTGACTGGGCCGCCCGCGGCTGCGCCGGTCGTGGGTGCGTGACCGGCACTGGCGCTGGTTGTGGGTGTGTGACCGGTAGTGGCGCTGGTTGTGGGTGCGCAGCCGGTAGTTGGGTTGGTTGTGGGTGCGCAACCGGTAGTTGGCTCGGTTGTGCGTGCGTGACCGGTAGTTGGGTCGGTTGTGGGTGGGTGACCGGTGGTGGTGCTGGTTGTGGGTGTGGCCGGGGGTGGGTGGGGTGTGGTGGTTGGTGGTCGGTATGTGTTGCGGGGGTTGGGGTTGGGGGTGGCCCAGGCGGGGCGGGCGACCTCGACGGTGCCGTTGGTGATGTGTATGGTCCAGTGGCCGGCGTGGAGGTCGCGGTGGCAGCGTTTGCAGAGTAGGGCGAGGTTGGTGATTTTGGTTTCGCCTCCGTCGATCCAGCTGATGATGTGGTGGGCGTCGCAGTAGATGGGTGGGGCGCCGCAGCAGACACAACCCTTGTCGCGGGTGATGAGGGCTTTGCGGATCGGGCCGGTCGCGAGCCGCACGGTGGTGCCGACGTCCAACGGCTGGGAGTTCGAGCCGAGCACGATCGGGAGGATGTGGGCGTCGCAGGCCAGGCGGCGGATGGTGGCCGCCGACAGGGCGTCGCCGTAGATCAGGTGGCCGAGTTTGTCGGCGGTGGCGGCCTTGAGGTCGTTGTAGTCGATGGTGACGGTGATGTGCGGCTTCGAGCCGTGCCCGGGAGTGAACCCGGGTCCCTGACGGTTGCCCGCGCTGCCCGCGCTGTCCGCGCTGTCCGCGCTGTCCGCGCTGTCCGCGCTGTCCGCGCTGTCCGTGGTGGTGGTTCTCGCGGGCGCGGTGTCGGTGGTGGCGGCAGTGTCCGTGGGCTCACTGGCGCCCGTGGAGGCGCTCGCGGAGGCGGCCGTGGCGGTGTCTGCGGGCGCGGTGGCGCGTGTGGCGGCGGCGGTGGTGGTGGTGGTGGTGGCTGTGCCCGTTGTGGGGCTGGTGGTGGTGAGGAGGGTGGTGAGGGCGTCGGCTTGGCGTTTGGTGCGGGGGCGGGGGTCGGGGGCGCCGTCGATGGTTTTGTGGGGTTTGGCGTGGGTGTGGATGAGGGTGCGGAACAGTTCGGCGTTGTCGTTGGCCAGGTAGCCGGTGAACGCGACGCCGTTGGCGGCGTTCTTCAGGGTGAGGGTTTCGCGGTCGTAGGCTTTTTGTTCGGCGGGTTCGGGGCCGCCGGTGTCGAGGCGGTCGCGGACGAGCCGGCCGGCCTTGCGCAGGTCGAGCGGGCCGTGGGTGCGGCCGAGTTCGACCAGTTGCTGTTCGGCGACCCGCAGGTCGTCGGCCGGAACCGTGGCCGGGACCTTGTCCAGCGCGGACACGATCGCCTCGGCCTGCGCCGGGTGCAGCAACACCCCCACCCCCGCACCATCCACCCCCGCACCATCCGCAGCCGCGCCGTGCTCGCCCGCATCGTGCTCGCCGTCGTTCCCATTCCTGCCGCTCGGGTCGCTGCCGCTCGCGTCGTCGGTCAGGTCGCCGTCGCTGGCGCCGGTATCGGTCGTTGGGTTGTCGGTCAGGGGGTTGGGGTCGGGCAGGGCGGCGGCGACGGCGGGGTATTTGGGCAGGGTGGTGAGGTGGACGTCGCGGCGGGCCTTGGTGGGGTCGATGCGGTAGCGGAAGGTGAGTAGCCGGGCGGTGGTGCCGGCGCCGAGTTCGTGGGCGTGGCCGGTGGTGTCGAGGCCGGCGATGAGGTGCAGGGCGAGGGTTTCCAGGCGGGCGATCTCGGCGTAGGCGGCGTCGAGAGTGGACAGCATGTCGCTGCCGCTCATCGACCACACCGGTCGCTGTCCGAGAATCTCCATACACAAACTGTAGACAGCCTCGCCGACAGTTTTCAAACCCGGATGCCCTTGTTTTCAAGGGATTCCGTTCACAAGAGGTTGTCCACAACCGCCCCGGGCTGTGGACAACCGCTGGAGTGACACGAGCTATTGCGTTACCGCTGGTGCCTCGCCAGGAAACGTCGAGGTCGTTACCGCACTCGCCCTCCGCCCGGGTCAATTTCAGGGGAGAACCTCGCAAGTGCACCCTTCTACCCACCGCATACCGGGGGTGAAGGGACCAGATCAGGGGTGAACCCCGCACCTGGCCGCCAGGACGGGCTTCGGGGTGGTGGTCACTCCGGATTATGTCCCCAATCTTGCTTGACGCGGCACTAGAAACGCACGGCCGACATGACTGTTGTCGTCGGCAACAACCTTGGCCAGTGCACCGATGTGGGTTCATCCCGGTCAACCAGCACACCACGATGGTCAGGCGCACGTCGTCGCCTTCTCTGTCCTGAGTGGCTCGCGTCCGACCTCGACAGGCCGCACCGGTCAGCGCTGGATCGCGTCCGCGAAGCTCGGAGCGTCGAGCGGCACTACGAACAGGGCGACGCGCAGTCCCGGGTCGAGCCGGCCCCAGACGAGATCGGCGACCGACGTCCAGGCGGTGTCGGTGGACACGACTTCCGGGATGCCGGAGGTGATCACGCCGGCGGCGGTTCCGGCGTACGTGCTGATGGTGACGGCCGTGGCAGGTGGCAACTCGGGGATGTACAGCGACGGATGCTGCACCAGGTCCTCCGCGCCAGGCAGGGAGCGGGCCGAACCGATCGTGATGCCGGTCCCGTCGGCCTACGCGGTCGCGAAGATTCGCGGAGTCCGGATCGGCGGATCCGGCTCGTAGGCTTGGTCGCGCAGGGCCAGCTGCAGGTCGCGTCCGGCCGCGCGCGCCTCCGCCAGTTCGCTGACCTGTGTGCCGTTGCCGACGACGATCCAGCCGTCGCCACGGACGGCGGCGGTGTAGTGCCGCAGGTCGTCGGTGGATCCGCCCGAGACGTCCTGTACGACGATCTCGTCCGCGGACACGACCAGTTTCCGTCGCTTCGACGCCGGACTGCGCCCGGTCAGCCAGTACGCGGCGAACCCGGCACCGTCCCGGTCCCGACCCAAGGCGAGACCGCGCCCTGGATATTCAGCCGCGCCAACCAGGTCCTCGAGTCTTCGCACACCCGCATTATCGCAAGCCGGGCGACGAGGTCGGCGCGGCGACGGTCAGGCCTGATTCGCGATCAGGTCCGGACCAGGCCACCGAGCCGACCGCGCCCCAGGCCACCGTCTCGGCCTGGGTCGGGCTCAGCGCCTGGTCCCATGCGGGCGAGTTCGGCGCGGAGGCCGACGGAGAGCTGGGCCAGCTCCGAGCCGTCGGTGTCGACAATCTCCTCGAGCATCGACGCGGCCCTCGAAAGGGCGATCGCGTTCTGGTCCTGCCAGGTGATCACCCGGTCCTCGGGCTCGGCCGAGGCGTCGGTCGTGGCGTCGGTCGTGGCGTCGGTCGTGGCCAGCACCTGACGGGTCAGCCGGGCGTGCATCGCATGCAGGTCGTCGCGCAGCGCGGCGCGCAGGTAGATCATCGCCGTACCCGAAAGCCGGCGAACGTTCCTGTGTTCGTGCTCTGAGGTCTAGCGTCGATGCTGAACCGAGCAGTGAGCCAGGAGGGGGAGAACCATGGACCATACGCAGGAACTACGGCAGTACGACCGCCTGCACGATCCGGCCCGGGTGTTGGCCTTGAGCGATGGGGTCATCGCTATCGTCATCACGCTGCTGGTGCTGGAGATTCACGTGCCGGAACTCACAGGGGGTCAGGACCTCGCCGAGGCGTTGCACGAGATCCGACCTTCACTCACAGGGTTTGTCATCAGCTTCATCGTGACCGCGATCGCCTGGGCGGGACACCGCGACCTCTTTGCGCTGATCCGGAGGACGGACCGCACCCTGGTGTGGCTGAACATCCTGTATCTCTTTCCGCTCTGCCTGTTGCCCTTCGGTGCGGCACTCATCTCTCGCTACGACCGAGAGCCCGTAGCGCTCCGGCTGTTCGGGCTCCTGCTCGTGCTGATAGCGATTACGCGGCTGATCATCTGGTTGTACGCAACGAACCGACGGCACCTGCTGTACGAACCCATCAGTCGTCGCACCAAGACGGCGGTGGTACTGATCGTTGGCGTGCAGATAGTGCTGTACGTGCTCGCAGTCCTGATCTCCGAAAGCGCACCGGTGGCCAGCTTGGTGATCTACGCGGGGGTCCCCATCCTCTACTTCATCGCCATGTTCGTCGATCGTTCGACGGCTCCTCCAGGGGCGGTGGAGGACGACTTCACCTGAGTTCGGCCTGATTGGGCTGGTCGAGGGTGATCCACCTGTGGTTACTGTCAGGCCTGATTCGCGATCAGGGTCCGGACCAGGCGGAGGCCGACGGACAGCTGGGCCAGCTCCGGGCCGTCGGTGTCGACAATCTCCTCGAGCATCGACGCGGCCCTCGAAAGGGCGATCGCGTTCTGGTCCTGCCAGGTGATCACCCGGTCCTCGGGCTCGGCCGAGGCGTCGGTCGTGGCCAGCACCTGACGGGTCAGCCGGGCGTGCACCGCATGCAGGTCGTCGCGCAGCGCGGCGCGCGCCATCGTCTGCCACCGGTCGGTGCGCGGCAGGCCGATGATGCGTTCCAGGAAGCGGCCCAGCTGCAGCCGCTCGCCGAGCGCGAAGTGCACTTTGGCGACCTCGAGGATGTCGATGTCGTCGCGCGACGCGGTCTCGACCACACCAAGTCCCGCGTACGCCGGTGGCAGCACAGCGATCCGGGTCGCGAAGTCGGGCGAAACCCCCTTCTGCACCAGGGCTTCCCGGCGCTGCTCGAACAGCGCCAGCTCGCGGCCGCGCAGCAGCTCGGGCAGTGCCGCGGTGAGCTTGGCGATGCCGGGACCGAAGAACTCGATCAGGTCGTCGATGTCGAGCGGTGGGCGCCGGTTGCTGACCAGCCAGCGGGTCGCGCGCTCGACCAGCGTCCGGGTCTCCAGCCGCATGTGCGTCTGGACCGCCGCGTCGACGATGTTGTCCAGCTCGGCGTTGCGGGACATCAGCTCGGGCTGCGAGAAGATCCGCGACGCGGCCAGATTGCAGCGCACGACGTCCTCGACCGACCCACCGGTCTCCAGCGAGAGCCGGTGGAACGCCGTGATGCCGGAGGTGTTCACGAACTCGTTCACCACCTGGGTGGTGATGATCTCGCGCCGCAACTGGTGGCCCTGGATCTGCTCACCGAACCGCTCCTGGATCGCCTTCGGGAAGTAGCTGGCCAGCTTGTGCGCCAGGAACTCGTCGTCCGGCAGCGACGTCTTGAGCAGCTCCGCCTCCATCACGATCTTCGTGTACGCGATCAGCACGGACAGCTCCGGCGAGGTCAGCCCGCGACCCTCCGCCTTGCGCTTCTTGAACTCGGCCACGCTCGGCAGGAACTCGAGCTGCCGGTCCAGCAGTCCTTGCCGCTCCAGCCGCCGTACCCAGTCCTGATGGACGTGCAGCAGGGCCGGCGCCTGCGCGGTCGCATTGGCCAGCGCGATGTTCTGCCGGTAGTTGCTCTTCAGCACCAGCACGCCGACCTCGTCGGTCATCGAAGCGATGATGTCGTTGCGCTGCTTCTCGGTCAGGTCGCCGTCGGCGACCACCTTGTCCAGCAGGATCTTGATGTTCACCTCGTGGTCGGAGGTGTCCACGCCGGCCACGTTGTCGATGAAGTCGGTGTTGATCCGGCCACCACCGGCGGCGTACTCGATCCGGCCGAGCTGGGTGAAGCCCAGGTTGCCGCCCTCACCCACCGCGCGGGCACGCAGCTCGGCGCCGTTGATCCGGATCGCGTCGTTGGCCTTGTCGCCGACGTCGGCGTGCGACTCGGCGGTCGACTTGACGTAGGTGCCGATGCCGCCGTTCCAGAACAGGTCGACCGGCGCCTTCAGGATCGCGTTCATCAACTCGGCCGGCGTCAGCGTCGCCGGGCTGCCCTCGAGACCGAGCACGTCGCGAACCTCGGCCGAGATGTGGATCGCCTTGTCGGTCCGCGGGAAGATCCCACCACCGGCGGAGATCAGCGACGCGTCGTAGTCGGCCCACGACGACCGCGGCAGGTCGAACAACCGCCGCCGCTCGACGAACGACGTGGCCGCGACCGGGTCGGGGTCGAGGAAGATGTGCCGGTGGTCGAACGCCGCCACCAGCCGGATGTGCTCGGACAGCAGCATCCCGTTGCCGAACACGTCACCGGACATGTCGCCGACGCCGACGACGGTGAAGTCCTCGGTCTGGCAGTCGTGGCCCAGCTCGCGGAAGTGCCGCTTGACCGACTCCCACGCGCCGCGTGCGGTGATGCCCATCGCCTTGTGGTCGTAGCCGACCGAGCCACCGGAGGCGAACGCGTCACCCAGCCAGAAGCCGTACTCCTTCGCGACCCCGTTCGCGATGTCGGAGAACGTCGCCGTGCCCTTGTCGGCGGCAACCACCAGGTAGGCGTCGTCGCCGTCGTACCGGACCACGTCCTTCGGCGGAACGATGTCCCCGGCAACAATGTTGTCGGTGATGTCGAGCAGCCCGGAGATGAACGTCTTGTACGACGCGATGCCCTCGGCCAGCCACGCGTCCCGGTCGACGGCCGGGTCGGGCAGCTGCTTGGCGTAGAACCCGCCCTTCGCACCGACCGGCACGATCACCGAGTTCTTCACCATCTGGGCCTTCACCAGGCCGAGCACCTCGGTGCGGAAGTCCTCCCGCCGGTCCGACCAGCGCAGCCCGCCGCGCGCGACCGCGCCGAAGCGCAGGTGCACACCTTCGACGTGCGGCGAGTACACGAAGATCTCGTACGCCGGCCGTGGCTCCGGCAGCTCCGGGATCGCCTTCGGCTCCAGCTTCAGCGAGATGTAGGACCGCGGCCGGCCATCCGGGCCGGGCTGGTAGTAGTTGGTCCGCAGCGTCGCCTTCATCACGGTCAGGAAGGACCGCAGGATCCGGTCCTCGTCCAGGCTCTTCACCGTGTCCAGCGCGGCCAGGATCTCCTTCTCGAGCTGATCCGTGCGCATGGTCCGGTCCGGGTCGTCGGCCGCACCGCGGGCCGGGTCGAAGCTGGCCTCGAACAGGTGGACCAGAAGACTCGCGATGTCCACGTGGGTCAGGAACGCGTTCTCGATGTAGCTCTGGCTGAACGGCGTACCGCCCTGCCGGATGTACTTGCGGTAGGCGCGCAGGATCGACACCTGGCGCCAACTCAGGCTGCCACGCAGTACCAGCGCGTTCAGCGCGTCGGACTCGGCCCGGCCCTCCCAGACCGCCTGGAACGTGTCGGAGAACAGGCGGCGCAGCTCCTCGCGCTCCTCGGTGTCCTCCGGCGCCTTCAGCCCGAAGTCGTAGATGTACGCCGCGGTGCCGTCGTCGCAGCGGATCTCGTACGGGCGCTCGTCGATCACCTCGACACCCATGTGGGTCAGATGCGGCAGTACCTGCGACAGGGAGAGCGCCGTACCGGTCCGGAAGACCTTGAAGCGGCGTTCGCCCTCCCACTCCTCGTCGATCGGGCTGTAGAGCGACATGGCCAGGCCGTTCTCGGCCGGGAGGCTCTGCAGCACGTTGACGTCGTTGACCGCGACGCGGGCGTCGAAGTCCTCCTTGTAGGCCTCCGGGAACGCGTTCGCGTACCGCCGGGCCAGCTGGGTGACCGCACCGTCGCCACCCTGCGCGTGCAGGGCCGCGGTGAAGTCGTCCGCCCAGGCGCGGGTCGCCTCGATCACCTTCTGCTCGAGCAGGTCGGCGTCGTACTCACCGACCGTCTCGCCCTGGCTCATCCGGACGACGAAATGCACGCGAGCGAGCACAGACTCGGTCACGTAGGCGGCGTAGGTGACGGTCTCCGCGCCGATGGCGTCCTTGAGGATCTGCTGCATCTTCAGCCGAACCGCGGTGGTGTAGCGGTCGCGCGGCAGGTACACCAGGCAGGACAGGTACCGGTTGTAGACGTCCCGCCGGACGAACAGCTTGACCGCACGCCGCTCCTGCAGGTGCAGCACCGACTGCACGATCGGGAGCAGGTCCTCGACCGGCGCCTGCAGCAGCTCGTCGCGCGGGTAGGTCTCGAGGACGTCGAGCAGACCCTTGCCGCTGTGGCTGTTGGGGTCGAACCCGGTCATCCGGAACAGCTCCAGCGCCTTGCGCCGCAGCACCGGCACCTGCATGACGCTCTCGGTGTACGCCGTCGACGAGAGCAGACCGATGAACCGGCACTCCCGGACCGGCTCGCCGTTCGCATCGAACTGCTTGATGCCGACATAGTCCAGGTACGTCGACCGGTGCACGGTGGACCGCGAGTTGGCCTTGGTCAGGATGAGCAGCTTCCGCTCCTGCGCCCGCGCGCTCGCCTCCGGCGGGAGCTTGCCCGACCCCGGCTTGGGGTCCGGCCGGAGGATGCCGAGCCCGGTCCCGGGCCGGCCGCGCAGGATGCCCTGGTCACCCTCCATGGTGAAGTCGTACTCGCGGTAGCCGAGAAAGGTGAAGTGTTCGTCGGCCAGCCACTCGAGCAGCTCGCGCGCCTCCTCCACCTCGTTCTCGCCGACCGGCAGGTCGGCCGCGTTCAGCGACTCGGCGATGGAGACCGCCTTCTCGTGCATCTTCGGCCAGTCCTCGACCGCCTCGCGCACGTCGTGCAGCACCTTCTGCAGCTCCTGCTCGAGGGCGCGGTGCTCGGCGGAGTCCGCGATCCGCTCGACCTCCAGGTGCATCCAGCTCTCCCGGACCAGGTCGTGCCCGTCCGTCGCCTCGGTGTCGTCGAGGACCTCGTGCAGGGTGCCGGCGATGTCGCGGCGGACCACGAACTGGGGATGGATCAGCAGCAGCAGCTCGATGTTGTGTTCGGCGATCGCCATCGCGGCGCTGTCGACCAGGAAAGGCATGTCGTCGATGACGATCTCGATCACGGTCCGGCCGTTCGCCGACCAGCCGTACTCCTCGAGGGTCGGCGTGAAGACGTGCACCTTCGCCGTACCCTGCGGGCGGGACATCGCGGTCTTGTAGTGATGCCGTGCCGCGCCCAGACAGTCGTTCGGCTGCCGCTCGGCCACGTCCTCGGCGGCGACGTACCGGTAGTACCGCTCCAGGAAGGTTTTCAGCTTCGCCGGATCCACCGACTTGTCGTGCCCATGTGTCCCCGCGGCCACCGCCTTGGCGAGCACATCCGCCTTCTGGACGTCCAGCTTGCTCTGCATTCCCCACCGTCTCCACACGTGACCTCGGCGCGGCTCGTCGCCGGACCGCACGACGTTGTGCGGTCACTCAGAGACTAGTCCACCTTTGTCACTGGTGTGATGTCGGGACGAGCCTGTCACACCCGCTTGACCGGTCCGTTCAGCCGCAGTGCCAGGGCCGGGCAGGCCAGGACTGCGCGGCGCGCATCCGGCACCTCACCGGCGGTGAGCTCGCGACCTCTCAGGAGCGGGAATCCCCACTCGTCGAGGACGATGTCGTCCGGCAACAGGGTCGCGCAGAGGCCGTGCCCGTCGCAGCGCGTCCAGTCGATCTCCAGCTTGTTCACCACGCACCTCCCGGGACCGGCAGGACTCCCCGGACCGGCCTTCCGCAACCGCCACCGGCGAGGTGCAGCCGCACGTCTTCACCGAACACTTCGAGTGCCGATCCGAGGAACCGCGCCGAGCCGTCCGGGTGCGCACAAGCGCCCCGGCCCGGGATCAGCCCCAGGTGCCGATGGGCGTCGTACCAACCGGCCGGATCGCCCTTGACCAATCTGTCGAAGTCGTCGACAAGCGACGCCAGTCCGAACACACACGGACCGCACTGCCCCGCCGACTGACTTGCGAGCCACCGAGCGACCCGATGCACCTCACCGAGCGGGCAGGTGTCCGCGCCGAGCGCCAGGATGATGCCCGCGGACACTTCCGGTCGCTGCAGTGTCAGACCATCGGTCCGCGGCAGCCAGCGGCCGTGGTACCCGCCGAGCAGCACCGGCCCGGGTTCCGCGCCGGCGAACTGCAGCACTGTGTCCAACGGCACACCGGTCGGGGTCTCGATCACACCAGGCCACTGCACAGCCCCGTCGATCGTCAGCAGCTGCGTGCCCGGCTCGCTGATCAGTCCGGTGTCACTGAACCCTCTGGCGCCGAGCCGCGCCAGCACGGCGAGCTGCGCGAACGTCTCCACGTTCGACAGGAAGGTCGGGCGCCGGTGGTAGCCCTTGCGCGTCGGCAGCACCCTCCGACCGGGCGGTACGGCGGGACCGCCTTCCAGCGCACTCAGCACCGCACGGGCCTCGCCCGCGACGAAGCGGCCTGGCGTGTCGGTCACCTCGATCGCCAGACCGTCATCACGCTCCATCAGTGCCTCACGCACGGACATGGCCGCGGCCGCGTCGTGGACGGCGATCAGCACGTGGGGCGCGCCGAGCGCGTGAGCCAGGCTGGTGGCGCCGTCCAGGACGAGGTGTGGCGCGAGGGTGAGGAGCAGGCGGTCCTTGCGGCTGACCGGCTCACTCTCCGAGCCGTTGACGACGACAGCCTCGACGCCCTTGGTCGGCAGGTCCGCGAGCTTCAGGGCGACCGGGAAGGCCGCGCCACCGCGTCCTCTGAGCCCGACTGCTTCGGACAGCGTTGTGTAGTCCTCGCGAGTGAGGTCCGGCTGGACTCCGTGGATCCACAGGTGACGCTGCCGGTCCAGTCGGCCCTGGTCGAGTCCGGCCAGCACTCGGGCCTGACCGATGACTCTTGTGTCTTGCATGGTCATCGTCATTGGGCCCTCCAGGCACGGGCAAGGTTCGGAGACGTGGTGGCGCGGACGCGGTAGGCACCGGCTGCACCGACCGCGGTCAGGCAGCCGATGGTGATGGCGAGCATCCACGGCGTACCGCGGTCAGTGCCGGCCAGGAGTGCGTGCCCGATGGACAGCAGCCAGCCGACCGACGCGGCGATGTGGATCGTCCGCCAGTGCTTGGCGAAGGACGCTGACCGAGCCAACCGGCCTCGTGCGGCCCCGACGACAGATGTGAGCACGATCCCGTAGAGGGCGAGCACGCCGACCACCATCGCGAACGGCCGATAGCCGGCACCGAACGGCCAGAGCAGGACCGTCGGACTGATAGCGACGAAGCTGTCGGTGATGACAGCTATGACGTGAGTGGTCAGCAGGACCAGCCCGGTGGCGGCGGCCGAGCGGTGCACGTACTGCAGCCAGAACCGGCGCTCCGGCCGCCGACTGCCTGACATGACCATGCCGAGGGCGGCCGACAGGGTGAACATGATCATGGCGACGATTCCGGCTGCGCGGGCCAGGTACCAGAGCGTCATCAGGCGGCCCTGCTCGCAGCCGGCCAACCCGACAGCTCGGTGGCCTCACCGTCGTCGGCGACAAGCCGGGCCGGGTGACCCGCCAGGGTCAGTCGCCCCACGGCCGCCTCGCCAGTGGCGACAAGCGCCGTACTGAAGGTGTTCGCGCGTACGGCGGTCGGAGCCCAGACGGATGCGGTTCGCCAAGGGCCGTCCGCGGGGCGTCCGGTGCGCGGGTCGATGACGTGGTGCCCGTAGCCGGTCGGGGTCTGCCAGCGGCGTACTGTCCGGGTCGACGTGGTCAGGCCGCCGTGCGCGAGGCTGACGAGGACTCCGGAGTCTCCGGCGCGCTCGGCGACGGTGATGATCCAAGGCTCGGCCGGCTTGCCCGCGGCTCGCAGGTCACCACCGATCTCGACGAGGACTGCACAGCCGTAGCGCTTGCTGAGTACCAGGGCCGCCCGATCGGCGGTCCAGGCCTTGGCGGTGGCGCCGAGGTCGAGCGCGGAGTCCTTCGGTACGCCGAGCAGGGCGAGCTTGCGGTTGAGCTGGACGCTTTGCCAGCCCGGGACCGGCTTCGCGTCACCGGTCGGCTGCGGGAATCTCCGCCGTACCGCCTCGATGTCTTCGTCGTAGCCGGCGGCGATCAGGGCCGAGCCGACGGTCGGGTCGACCGCGCCGCCGCTCATCGAGCCGGCCACCAGGCTCACGTCGACGAGGTCGACGAGCAGCCGCGAGACCGGCACGAGGGCGCCGGCCCGGTTGTTGACAATCGACAGCTCGGAGTCCGGACGGAACCGGCTGGCCGCCTTGTCGACGCGATCCATCAAGGCCTTCAGGTCGCCGCACGCGGCGCCGAGGACGGCGGGGTCGTCAACCGTCAGGCGGACCGTGCAGCTCCAGGCCGACCAGGTCCGGGACGCGGTCATGATCCGTTGCTCCCACCCTGCGACGTGGAGCCCGAGCCCGCCGAGCCCAGCCCACTGCCCGAGCTGTTGGAGTCGTCGGAGCTCGAGCCGGAGCTGCTCGAACCCGAACTGCTGCTCGAGCCGGAGTCGTCGGAGCCGGTGGCCGTCGTACCGGTGTTGCCGGAGTTGCCGGAGCCGGAGTGTCGCGCGGACACGACGGCGACGGACAGCCCGGTACCGCCGATGCCGAGGACCGCGGTCGCGATCGCTGCGGCCGACGCCCGGCGCAGCCAGCGCCGGCGGGGTGAGGAGAAGGGATCTGTGGTGACCATGGCCTCAGCCTCGCCGGAGGCGCCTCAGCCGCACTCCAAGAGAAGGTCAAGCGACCATCAAGTCCTGCTGAAAGCTCTCTGAGAGCTCTCCTCAGGATGCGTCGAGACCGCTGACCGCCGGCGGGCAGTCGGTGTGGCAGTGCTTGCCGATCGCCTCGACGATGTCTTCCGACACCTCACCGAGCACCGCCAGCCGGTCCGGGCCGAAGACGTCGACGAAGAACTCCCGGACCCGGGCCGCGTGGGCCGGTGCGCAGGCCTTGATCGCGGCCCTCCCCGCCTCGGTGATGGCGATCTCGGGGTACCGCGAGTCGCAGGACTCCTTGCTGATCAGGCCGCGCTTCTCCATCCGGCTGAGGTGGTGCGACATCCGGCTCTTCTCCCACTGCGTCAGCTGACCCAGCTCGAAGGCGCGCATCCGGCCGGTCTCGGACTCGGACAGGTTGACCAGGATTTCGAAGTCCGACTTGGACAGGCCGAACTCGCGCTGGAGATGCCGCTCGAGGTGCGTCTCCAGCGTTTTGTGCATGAGCAGATAGCTGCGCCACGCCTTCTGCTCGTCGTCGTCGAGCCACGGTTCCTTGCCCACGACCCCCATCCTACCTGGTCGGGTTGACACATCAACCAGACGAGCTACGATCGATCGAGTTGACACATCAACCCAACCTCTGGGAGTTGCTGGATATGAGTGAGAAGAAGCTGATCGCCGTCGTCGGAGCCACCGGAGCGCAGGGCGGTGGACTGGCCCGGGCGATCCTCGACGATCCCTCGCACGAGTTCGCCGTACGGGCGCTGACCCGGAACCCGGACTCCGCCAAGGCCAAGGAACTCGCGGCCGCCGGCGCCGAAGTGGTCGCGGCCGATCTGGACGACGAGGCGAGCGTGCGGGCCGCCTTCGACGGCGCGTACGGCGCGTTCGTGGTGACGAACTACTGGGTCGAGCGGACTCCCGAGCAGGAGGCGGCCCGGTCGCGCGCCGAGATGGAGCTCGCCCAGGCCGAGGCCGCCGCGCAGGCCGCGCGCGACGCCGGCGTCAAGCACCTGATCTGGTCGACGCTCGAGGACACCCGGCCGTTCTTCGCCGGCCGACACGACGTACCGAGCCTCGACGACGGCCGCTACAAGGTCCCCCACTTCGACGCGAAGGGCGAGGCGGACGCGCTCTTCACGAAGTACGGCGTACCGACGACCTTCCTCCGTACGACGTTCTACTTCGACTCGCTGATCAGCGGGATGGAGCCGGTCCGCAACGCCGACGGCAAACTGATCCTCAACATGCCGATGGCCGACCAGCCCCTCAGCGGAATCGCCTCGGAAGACATCGGCCGCACCGCACTCGGCGTCTTCCGCCGCGGCCCCGAACTGATCGGCCAGACCGTCAGCATCGCCGGCGACCACCTGACCGGCGACCAGTACGCCGCCGCCCTGACCGCGGCCCTCAAGGACACGCTGGGCGAGGACATCACCTATCAGCCCCTCACCTGGGACGAGTTCCGCGCCCTGCAATTCCCCCTGGCAGTAGAAATCGCCAACATGTTCCAGTTCTACGCCGAAGACTCCACCCGCTTCACCGGCGACCGCAACCTCACCGAGGTCCGCAACCTCAACCCTGGTTTGCAGTCCCTCGAAGACTGGCTCACCAAGCACAAGCGCGACTTCAAACTCGAGCCCACACTGTAAGTCAGCTGGTGCGAGGGCAGCTCGACGAGGTGCCCTCGGACCAGTCGCCCGTGCTCACGAAATCGCGACGCTGACCGTCGTTCAGCAGCAGTCCGTGGAGCAGCGACGGAGCCAACGGCAGATGAAACGACCAGGTGGCAACCGGCAGCCCCTGGAACCGTGGAGACTTCCACGCCTGGCTGGTGATCAATCAGCCGGCGTTGGAGTCGAGCAGGTATGTCGTCAACCGGTCGTGGCGCCGCTGCCGCAGTCGGCCGGCCACCCACAGTCCGAGCCATCCGACCACGAGCGCCGTCGCGCAGATCATCAGGGCGTCTGCGACGAACTGCGGCTGCGTCAGCGGACGCTCGGGGGCGTCGAAGAGCCAGTGTGCCGCGACAATCGACGGGAGGACGACCGTCGCCGCGATCGCCGGCACGACCAGGTACGGAGCGACCAACAGGATCCCCCAGCGTATCGTCGTCCGCCGATCGCTTCGATGCTGCCGGCGCCATCGCAGCGGTCGCGGGTTGTACGGGAACACGAGGCCGAGCCAGGCTGCCACGGGCAGGATCCCGAGCGGCAGGATCACCAGAACTACGCAGGCGGCGACGACCTTGACCGGGTGCTGGCCCTGGACGCCGATAACGAGAGCGATCAGAGCGCACGGTAGCCCGACGAGCGATGCGAGCACGAGGCAGCGGGCGGTGAGCCACGTCCGGAACGCCGCGCCATCGTTCAGGACCGACACCGCCTTTCTGTGATCGTCGCCCACAACGTTTGTGGACGGCGTATCCGCAAGCATCCAGGTAGCCAGGAGGACCGGAAAGGCCAGCGGCCCGTGCAAGGCAAACAGCCAGTCGTGAACCTGAGGTGGCAGGAGGAACCAGGCCGCCGTCATCAGCAGCGCGTTGCCGATCAGCGCGGCCGGCAGCTCCCACGGCGGCCGGAACACACGGCGGTATGTCTCCGTCACCGCACGCCTGAACGACACATGCCCGAGCGCTGAGGGACCTCGCATGCTACGCATCATGCCGCTGCCGACCTGGATGACGCCATCACGGACGGATAAGCGGCGATCGGCGGTCGAAGTCGAAGCTGATGCACGGCGGACAATGGGCTCGCCAGCCTATTGCCTGCTATCCGGTCGCGACGCTGAAATATCGCTGTTGCCGAAGTTCGCAGGGGCACTTGCCCAGCGGCCACGGTGCGGACAGCGCTACATGGCCGACGTTGATGAATGCTCCGTCCTGGAACTCTCACGACCATCGGCTGCGTGCGTTGGCCGGCCCCCACGGCCTCGCCGAGCTGCCCTCGAACGGTCGGTCCATGCCCACCAGATCGCGACGTAGCCTGGGAAGCTGTGACGACGAGTGTCGAGTTCACCGAGCTCACCGGGACGTACCGCCGCGAGTTGCTCGCGCATTGCTACCGCATGCTCGGTTCGATCGACGAGGCCGAGGACGTGGTGCAGGAGACCTACCTGCGGGCGTGGCGGTCGTACGACGGCTTCGAGGGCCGGTCATCGGCGCGGACGTGGCTGTATCGCATCGCCACGAACGCCTGCCTGACCGCGATCGAGCGTCGTGGCCGCCGGCCGCTGCCATCGGGTCTCGGCGCCCCGAGTACCGACCCGGATGTGCCATTGGTGGCCGGACCGGAGGTGGCGTGGCTTCAGCCGTACCCGGACATTCTCCTCGGTGACCTCCCGGACGACCCCGCGGCGGTGGCGATGTCGCGGGCGGGGATCCGGCTCGCGTTCGTCGCCGCGTTGCAACATCTCTCGGCCCGGTCCCGCGCCGTACTGATCCTGCGCGATGTCCTGCAGTGGTCGGCTGCCGAGGTTGCCGAGTTGCTGGGGACAACCCCGACCGCCGTGCACAGCGCGCTGCGGCGTGCTCGTGCCGACGTGGCCCGCTCGACGCCGGCCGTCGACGACGTCGCGGAGCCGGACGAGGCGGAGCGGCGTGGACTCGTCGAGCGGTTCGCGGCAGCGATGGAGCGTGCGGACGCCGCCGCGGTGGCCGAGCTGCTGCGCACGGACGCCACCCTGGAGATGCCGCCGCTGCTCACCTGGTTCGCCGGCCGCGATCCGGTGGCCCGCTTCCTCGGCGCCAACCTGCTGCTCGAGCCCGGTGGTCTGCGCACCGTCCGGATCCGGGCCAACGATCAGGACGCGCTGGGCGTGTACTCACGCGGTCCCGATGGCGTCCACCGCGCGCACGCGGTGATCGTGCTGACCGTCTCTCCCACCGGCATCACGCGCATGGTCGCGTTCCAGGATTCCGCCCTGTTCCCGGCGTTCGGACTGCCGTCCGAATAGAACTTTCGCTGCGCACGACGAATCGGCGGACCGGTGCGGGTCTGTCTGTGTAGGTCGTCCGACGATGGGCGGCCGCACAGCAGACGGAGGACGCAATGCGCAAGCTCATCGCCGCCATGAAGATGTCGCTCGACGCGAAGGTGGAAGGCCCGGACGGTACCGCCGACTGGGTCGAGGCGTGGTCGGACGACTACGGCCTGACGCCGCAGATCGACGCCTGCCTGCTCGGCGGAGGCATGTACCCCGGCTACGAGACGTACTGGACCGGGATCCAGACCAAGCCGGAGACGCCGGCGTGGCTCACCAGCGAGCCGCCGACGCCGGCCGAGCGGGAGTGGGCCGACTTCATCAAGCAGACGCCCCACTACGTGCTGTCCAGCACCCTGCAGACCACGTCGTGGCCGAACACGACCTTCCTGCGTTCGGTCGACGACGTGGCAGCACTCAAGCAGCAGCCGGGCAAGGACATCTACCTTGTCGGTGGAGCGCGCATCACGGCGTCCCTGATCGACGCCGGCCTGGTCGACGAGCTGCGGTTGATCACGTACCCGCTCGTCGCCGGTACGGACAGCACCGCGCTGTTCGCGACGTCACCACGCCGCAGTGCCGAGCTGCTCGACGTACGGCAGCTCGACCGTGGCAAGGTGGCGCTGACCTACGGATTCGCCTCATGACAGCTGCGGACAACAGCCAGGTGGTCGCCGAGTTCCGCGCGAACGGCGGCCGCCTGGGCGGCCCGCTGGCTGGAACGCCCGTCCTGCTCCTGCACCACGTGGGGGCGCGAACCGGCGCGCGGCGGGTCACGCCCTTGGTGTACTCCTGCCATGCCGGCGACCGCGTGGTCGTCGTCGCGTCCAACGGAGGCGAGCCGAGCGATCCCGCCTGGCTGCACAATCTCCGAGCTCATCCGGACGCCGCAGTCGAGATCGGCACCGATGTCGTTGCGGTGCACGCGGCGGAAGCGGGCGGGGCCGAGCGCGACGAGCTCTGGCAGGAGGTGGTGGCCCGCTACCCGGATGTCGGACGCTTCGGCTCGCGGACAGACCGCCCGATCCCGCTCGTCGTCCTGCGGCGAATCGCGGCACCCACCGCCCGCGTCATCGACGTTGCCTGACGCAACTGATCAGGACGGCCGGTCGTAGTACTTGCAGACGGGCGCGACCGTCGGGGTGGCTGTCGTCGTCGTGCCGTCGCGGGAGGTCCTGGTGTACGGAAGCGTGCATTCCCGGGTGTCCGGGGGATCGGTGGTCGCGTAGACCTGCCGGTCGTTCGCGTCGTACCCGCGGACAACGTAGTCCTTGCGCGCGGGATCGTCCGCGTCGTAGGGACCCCACTTCGTGCGGCCCTCGGTGGGTGCGAACCAGAACCCGTCCTGGACCGGCAACCCATCCGATCCCCCCAGCACCACCGTCGTCACTCCGCCACCTCCAGATCGTCCGCCACGAGGGGCTCTCACCGGATATGTCGCGACCCCGGAACCGGAGTTCCGGCAACCGTCAGAGGCACGGGTCGAGGCGTGCGCTGAGTACGCCGAACGCAACCATCGCGAAGGTCGCCAGGCCAGCCGGAACGAAGACGGCTGGAAAGCCAGAAGGCCGAGGCCGCCCGCACAGAACAGGAAGCCTCGGCCCCTGACTCACAGACCGCGGATGTAGAAGGTGCGGCTGAGTCCTGCCTGGTATCTGTGGCAGGTCGGGAAGTAGACGCGGTACGGGATCAAGCCCTTGTACCCAGGACGCGTCGCGGACGTCGTACCGGCATGGTCGACGATCCTGCCTGGTGCCGCGTCAAGCTAGGTTGGGGAGGTAATCCGCAGTGACCACCACCCCGAAGCCCGCCCCGGCGGCCAGGTGCGGGGTTCACCCCTGATGTACTCCCTTCACCCCAGGTATGCGGTGGGTAGAAGGGTGCAGCTGCGAGGTTCTCCCCTGAAACTGACCCAGGCGGAAGGCACGCGCGGTAACGACCTCGACGTTTCCTGGCGCGGCGCTAGTTCGAGCCACACCTACCGAGGCATCCAGATGGCGACGCAGTCATGGAGGCTCTCGAATGTGAAGCGTGCCCCGTGCCGGCACCGAGGTGGCCTGGAGGCTCAGATACGGAACCGCTCGACGTCACTCCATTCCCAATACAGGTGAGCCGCAGCCTCCCCTCTCTCGAAGTAGTCCATCATTGATTCCGCATCGGCACCGGGTGGTACGTCGATCGCCACATGCCGATCACCACTCCACTCGAACAGCAAGCCTGCTCGCGAGATCCGAGCATCAATTTCTGCCTTGATCATCCGGATCTGCTCTGCATCCGCCTCCGCGAGCAGAGCCCTCAAGGCTCGATGTCCTGAACGTCTGACGAGTTCGATCACAGTGCTTTCGGCCGAGATCCGAACCGTGTCGCGCAATGCGAGGCCGTAGGCACGGAACGGAATACAGCACAGCACGGCCTCACCGTCGTCGCCCGTTCGTTGCAGCCAAACCTGCTCGATCTGACCCTCGAACTCGAAGGGAGCGAGGTCGATCCTTGCAATGTAATTGCTCTCGCCGCGAAGGGCGGGCGCATCATGCACGATGAAGTTCACCACGTCCGGCACCACAGCACCTTAACCACGGAGGAGGCGGTCGGATCAGCATTCCTTCCCTGCATCGGCTGCTGGACCGTGACCGGCCGGCCAGAGCTCGGGGCCGAGCCGACGCTGTGACCCGGTCGAGGCGCCGCGGGTTCTTCACTTCCTCACCGGCCGCAGCTCGACAAGCTGCCCTCGAAACAGGTCTTCAGTGCTGGGCGCCGGCACGGGAGATGCCCGTCAGGCGGCGTCGAGGGCTTCTGTGATTTTGCGGATCATTTCGGTCATGGCGGGGCCGGTGCCGCCGCGCTCGGCTCGGGCGCCGGCGTCGATCGAGGTGACGACGGTGCTGCGGAAGTTGGCGGCCTCGGCCGGGTCCTGCTGATTGAGCAGGCTCATGGATGCCGTCAGGGCCGGCAGTACCTTGTCGGCCAACTCGGCAGTGGACTTGCCGTTCAGTTTCACGCCCTTCTGCTTCTCGGCGAGCGCGTGCCCGACCGGGCCGGTCGCGGAGGCCAGGGCGAGGGCGCCGGCGACGGCGACCTTGCCGGCCGATTTCACGCCGGCGGCGGCGATGAGTGCGACAGCGCCGTGCGCGGCGGTCGCCAGGGTGAGCTTGTCCTGGTCGGTCAGGGTGATCGAGGAAGTGCTGTTGTTCGTCATGCAGACAACCATCCCGGTCTGCCCTGACACCACTCCGCCGCCAGCCTGACACGACCTGGCCACCGGCCCGGCTGGGTGTCAGTGAGAGGCTGATGGAACTGGGCAGCAGTCGATCGACGAGGAGGACCTCGATGGATCCGAGCGGTGTGAACAAGTCGGGAACCGTCTCGACACCGGTCCTGGACATCGCCTACGACGCAGCAGGGCCGGCAGACGGTCCGACCGCCGTACTCCTCCATGGCTTCCCCTACGACGTGCGTTGCTACGACGAGGTGGCCTCAGTCCTCGCCGATGCGGGGATGCGCGTTGTGACCCCGTACCTCCGGGGATTCGGGCCAACCCGGTATCGGAGCGCCGACATCTTGCGCTCTGGTCAGCAGGGTGCGCTCGGCCAGGATCTGCTCGACCTGCTCGACGCACTCGAGATCGAACGCGCCGTCGTGGGCGGCTTCGACTGGGGCGGCCGGGCGGCCTGCATCGCGGCGGCCGTGGCGCCCGAGCGGGTCACCGGCCTGGTCACAGTGGGCGGGTACAACATCCAGGACATCGCCCGGTCCGCCGAGCCGGCGCCGCCGGAAGCCGAGAGCGCTGCCTGGTACACCCACTACTTCCTCACCGAACGCGGACGTGCCGGACTGGAGCGCTACACCGACGAGCTCTGCGGGCTGTTGTGGCGACAGTGGTCGCCGACCTGGGCAGACTGTGCCGCCGCCTTTGCTGCGACCTCGCCCAGCTTGCACAATCCCGACTTCGTCAGCACCGTGATCCACTCCTACCAGCACCGTCGCGGCGCGGCCGCCGGCGACCCCCGCTACGACGACCTCGAGAAACTGCTGGCGACCACGCCCGCCATCACCGTGCCGACCATCGCGCTCGACGCCCTCGCCGACGGCCTCGGCGCCGACGACTCGAGTGTCGACGAGCCGCTGTTCATCGGTGGTTTCGATCGGCGCGAACTGCCAGGCATCGGCCACAACCCGCCGCAGGAGGCTCCGGAAGCGTTCGCCCGCGCAGTCCTGGACGTCGCCGCATTTGAATGAGCAGCTTGGTCAGGCTGGGTCGGGGAGGCCGAGTACGGCGCCGAGGCGGGCTAGCTGGTGATCGAGGTGGCCGGCGAACTGGGTGACGGTGTTGGTGAACTGGCCGAACAGTTCGAGGCTCACCAGGCCACACAGCGAGGAGAACGCCAGTAGACCGCGGGCGAGCACCTCTGGGGCCAGCTCGCCGGGCAGGCCTGGGCGCAGCCGGTCCAGTTCGCGGTGGAGTGCGGCTGTCATCGGGGGATCCTCGGGCCTCGGCTTGATCTTTGCGTCGGCGAGCAGACGGAGTATCAGGAGGGGTACGCGGCTTCCGGCGGCTGTGGTCCGCTCCGGGGGCGCGTGATAGCCGGGGACCGGGCTGCCGTAGAGCAAGGCCCATTCGGCTGGGTTCGCGACCGCCCAGCGGCGTACCGAACGGCCGATGGCCAGCCAGCGGCGACCCAGGTCGTCGCGGCGGCAGCGGGACTCCGCCGCCTCCACGGCGTCGCCGAACGCGTTGTACGACTCCTCGATCAGCAATGTCAGCAGCTCGTCCCGGCTCGGCACGTAGCGGTAGATCGCCGACGAGACCAGGCCGAGCTCGCGAGCGATCGCCCGCAGGGACAGGGCGGCGGCGCCCTCCCTGGCGAGCTGCTGGTGCGCGATCCGGAGGATGTCGGCCATCGTCTGCCGGTGCTGGCGCTGCCGCGTGGTCTCCGTCATCGCCTCATTGTCGTCGCGGCCGAGAGCGGTGGCAACTTTCGAGAGCAGTGCTCTTGCTTTCCGAGCAGGAATGACCCACACTGGACATAAGAGAGAGCACTGCTCTCGGAAATGTGAGGAGCGTACGGCGATGCACGAGATCTGGCGCTGGAGCAACCTCGGCGTGGCTTTCGGGATGGAGCTTGCCGGCCTCGGCATCTTCGCCTGGTGGGGCTGGCGCACCGGCGACCACCTCGCGCTGCGGGTGTTGCTGGCGATCGGCCTGCCGGTGACCGCGGCGATCGTGTGGGGCCTGTTCGCCGCACCGACTGCGGACTACGGCAGCCCGGTGGTGACGACCATCGTCAAGATCGCGTTCTTCGGCCTGGCCGGTCTGGCGCTGTGGAGCCTCGACCACCGGGTCGTGGCCGCCGCCTTCGTCCTCACGGTCGCCGCGAACCTCCTGATCATCCACGCCGGCAACCTCAGCCCCGACACCCCGGCGGCGGTCTCCACCACCCGCTGACCGGACAGCACCAACACAAACGATCGCTTCACGAACCCTGACCTTCGGACGGTCAGGGTTCGTGGCGATTGCCTTCTCCTCCAGGCCTATCCAGGCGGCGGACCGCGTCGAAGGACACTCGACGGCCGGTGGACGCCGGTGGTCACTGGACAAGGAGGAACAGTCATGAGTGACGCCACACGCCGCGGATTCCTGGTGTTCGCGGGCGCTGGAACCGCGGCCGCGGTCGGTGCGGTCGCAGCACCGAAGATCTTCGGTGAGCATTCCGCAGATGCCGCGAAGCCGCTGCAGCCGGCCGACCTGGCCAGCGCCGAGTCGTTCGTCGTCCACGTCAAGAACGTGAAGAAAGGGCAGCTGGCGATCCTGGTCGGCCAGCGCGAGGTCCTGATCACCGATCGCGAGCTGGCCGCGCGCCTGGCCGGCAAGACCACAGCCTGAGGAAGGAATCTGTCATGTCTTCGCACCGCGAAGCGCCGGAGATCTCGAAGGATCCGGTCGCCGACAACACCGACGTGTACGCGTTCGTGTCCCCGGACAAACCGGACACGGTCACGATCATCGCCAACTTCATCCCGTTCCAGCTCCCGTACGGCGGCCCGAACTTCTACGAGTTCGGCGACGACGTGCTCTACCAGCTGCACATCTCCAACAGCGGCACCGGCCGCGCCGACATCAGCTACCAGTTCCGCTTCCAGGCCAAGATCCGGAACAAGAAGACGTTCCTGTACAACACCGGCCCGATCACCTCGCTCACGGACCCGAACTGGAACCGTCCGCAGTTCTACTCGGTCACCCGCGTCGAGAACGGCCAGGCCCGGATCCTCGCGCGTGACCTGGCCGCTCCCCCGGTCAACGTCGGAGTCCGCAGTACGCCGAACTACGCCAAGCTGGCGCGGTCGGCGATCCACACCATCGGCCGCAATCGCCAGGTGTTCGCCGGGCAGCGCGCCGACGGGTTCTTCGCCGACCTGGGCAGCATCTTCGACCTCGGCACGCTGCGGCCGTTCCAGATGGCCCACCTGATCCCGTCCGCGGCCGCGATGGGCGTCAACGGGCTGCAGGGATCCAACGTGCACACGATCGCGCTCCAGGTCCCGATCAGCGACCTGACCCGCGACGGCAAGACTCCTAAGGACGTGCTGGATCCGAAGTCCGTCATCGGCGTCTACGCCAGCGCGAGCCGCCAGGAGTCCCGGATCCTCGACGACCTGGGTGGCGCCCCGATCTGGCACGGCCCCTTCAGGCAGGTCTCCCGGCTGGGCAACCCACTGTTCAACGAGGTCATCGTGCCGATGGCGGAGAAGGACCGGTGGAACAGCCGCGCGCCCAAGGACGACAAGGCCTTTGCCCAGTACGTCACCAAGCCGGAGCTCGCGGGACTGCTGCCGGTGCTCTACCCGGGTGTGTTCCCGCGGCTGGCGGCGTACAAGAAGGCGCGGGCCGATCTGGCCGCGATCCTGCTGACCGGTATTCCGAAGGGCGTCGTACCCGGCTTCCAGAACTTCACCGGCACGGTCCAAGCCGACATGCTGCGGCTGAACGTCGCCGTACCGCCGGCGAAGAAGCCGAATCCGCTCGGCCTGGTCGCAGGCGACGCCGCCGGCTTCCCGAACGGGCGTCGGGTCTTCGACGACGTCGTCACCGTCGAACTCCGCGCGATCGCCGGCCTCACGATTCCGCTGGTCGATCCCGGCTTCAAGCCCGACGACGCGGCCGGGGCGATCAAGGACGGCACGTCGAACACGAACTCCGACTACCTCAACTGGTTCCCGTACCTCGGTACTCCGGCCGGCGGCTACTCGTCCAAGCCGGGCCTGCCCGCAGTGTCATGACCAGGCCACTGACGAACGCCGAGGAGAATCCCCACGCCGGCAAGGGTTCCTCGGTCCTGCTCGATATCGGCGACGGCGTCGGCGCGATCGTCGTCACCACCCCTGCCGACCTGGACGACGCCGAGATCGAACGCCGCCCGGCCGGGGATCCACCACCCGCACACGAAGACGAAGAGCGCACCCACGGACACGGGCGCGCGCACGGGGGCCATCGTCTTCCGCACGTGGCGGTGGTTCCCCGGTCATCCCCCGACGGACAACTCGTCCATTCGGCAGTCTTCGCCGACGTCCCCACGGGCCGTTACGACCTCTACGTCCTGCCGGACGGACCCGTCCGCCTCACCGTCGACGTACTCGGCGGCCAGGTCACCGAGGCAACCTGGCCCGTCCGGTAACGAACGCACGCCTCAGATGGTGGGTGTCAGACCGCCGTCGATGATGATGTCGGCGCCGATGAGATTGCCGGCGCGATCGCTGGCCAGGAACACCACCACGTCGGCGACCTCCTCGGGCCGCGTGAACCGACCCGAGGGGGACGCGGCCGCCGCCTGAGCCGCGACGTCGCCCGGGTGGGCACCAACCGCACCGCCGACGGTCTCCGCGACGCCTCCCGTGCCCAGCCACAGATCCGTCGCCACCGGGCCGGGGCTGACCGTGTTCACGCGGACGCCGCGTGGCGCGAGCTCCTTGGACAACGACTTGAAGAAGCTCAGCGAGGCGGCCTTCGCAGCGCTGTAGTCGATCACCAGAGGATCCGGAAGCGTCGCGTTCACCGAGCACACGGTGACGATGGCGCCCGCCCGCTCGACCAGGACGGGTACTGCGGCCCGGGTCGTCCGGACCGCTGACAGCAGGTCGAGAGTCAGCGTCTCTAGCCAGTCCGCATCGGTCACCGAGGTGACTCCGGCCGGCCGTGGCCGAACCGCGCCGACGTTGTTCACCAGGATGTCGAAACCGCCCACCCGCGAGATCGCCTCGTCCACGAGACGTCCCGGGCCCTCCGTCGTACTCAGGTCGACGGCAACGGCCTCGACCGGTAACGCGCCGAGCTCTCCGTCGACGGTCCGGGCAGCCGCGACGACTTTGGCGCCCTCGGCCAGGAGAGCACGTGTCGTCGCCAATCCGATGCCCTTGCTCGCACCTGTGACGAGTGCCGTCTTACCACTCAAGTGAAGATCCATGTCCCCACCATGCGCCATGAGCCGTTCCCCGGACTCCCTAGGGACCTGCTGACGAGCGCGGATAGGGAGGACTTCCGATGTGTGGGCCTACCTCAGACCAGCAGATTCGGGGCATCGGCAGGTAGACCCGTAGCGGAAGGAAGTAGATGGTCAGCACCGGACGGCCTCGCGTTCTGCTTGTTGGCGGCAAGCTCGCACAACTGCGAAAGGCTCGGGAGCTCGGACTGGAGGTGGTTCTCGTCCAGTTTCCGGACGCGTTCGAGCATTCGCCGTACGTCGATCAGGCGCTACTACTCGATTACGGCGACATCGACCGGCTCCTGCCGCTGGTCCGCGCGTTGCACGAGGCGTGCCCGTTCCAGGCGGCCGTGTCGCTGTTCGAACTCGGACTGCTGCCGGCGGCGCGGATCAACGAGGCCCTCGGCCTCGGCGGCGAGTCCGTCGCCACCGTGGAACTCCTGCTGGACAAGTGGCGGATGCGCCGGCACCTGGCCGCGAGGGGCATCAGCCCGGTGGCCTCGGCGGTCGGCCGGTCCGGGCGGGACGTTCGGGAGTTCGTCGACGCGCACGGGCTCCCGATCATCGTCAAGCCGATCCGCGAATCGGGCAGCCTCGGAGTGTTCCGCGTCCGCGACCGGGCCGACGTGGACGTGGTCGCCGAACGGTACCGATCCCTTGACGACGGGCACTGGGTCATCGGGGACCTGTCCGACGCCGAATCCTTCGACGAGTTCCTCATGGAGGAGTTCCTGGACGGCGCGGAGATCAGCGTCGAAACCCTGTCCTTCGACGGCCGGCACGTGGTCGTCGCGGTGACGGACAAGGAGGTCGGCGGCTCTGGTTTCGTCGAGATCGGGCACTCGCAGCCCAGCGCCTGCTCGGCCGATACGCTGCGCGAGGTCACCCGGTTGGTGACGGAGTTCCTCGACGCGGTGGGACTGCGCAACGGCCCCGGGCACACCGAGGTCAAGCTGACCTCGCGCGGCCCACGGATCGTCGAGTCGCACAACCGCATCGGCGGCGACCGGATCAACGACCTGGCCGAGATCGCCTACGGCGTCGACATGGAGCGCTACGCGCTGGGCGCCGGATTCGGCCTCGTGGAGCCACTGACCACGTCGCCCGAGCCTCGAGGTGGGGCGGCCGTCCGGTTCCTCACGCCGGAGCCCGGACGGGTGGTGGAGGTGACCGGCGTCGACGCCGTACGCGCGGACCCGGCGTTCGTCGACCTGCAGTTGAAGGTGGGGCCGGGTGACGTAGTACCGCCGCTGACCTGGAACGAGGACAAGGTCGGTCACGTCGTCGCCCGCGGTGCAACCGCCACCGAAGCGATCGCCCATGGCAGGCGGCTGGCCGCGGCGATCCACGTGCGCACCGAGCCCATCGCGTGAGCACCGCGCCGCCGGACCGGTCGGACGTCGGCGAGCCGCGATTCCGCGACGCGCTGCGCGGCCTGCCCGGCCGGGTGTGGATCATCAGCCTCGGCATCCTCGTCAACCGGGTCGGCAACTTCCTGCCCGTGTTCATCGTGCTTTACCTGACCGAGCGCGGCTATTCCGCCGGCGCCGCGGGGTTGGTGCTGGGCGTGTCCGGTCTGGGCAACGTGCTCGGCAACGCCGTCGGTGGTTACCTCGCCGACCGGATCGGCCGGCGGTGGACCATCGTGCTGTCCGCCGTACCCACCGCCGGGCTGACGGCGATCGTGCCGTCCCTCGGACCACTATCGGCCATCGTCGCGGTGGTCGGTCTCATCGGCGTGACGTCGCAGATCTACCGGCCGGCCGCGGCCGCGGTGCTGCTCGACTCCGTCTCGACCAACCAGCAACGGCTCGCCGCCTTCGCGGTGTTCCGATTCGCGATGAACATCGGCGCTGCCCTGGGCGGCGTCATCGGCGGTGTGCTGGCCAGCACCTCCTATGCAGAACTCTTCCTGGGTAATGCCGCCGCATGCCTGCTGTTCGGCGTGGTCGTGGCGGTGCTGCTGCGGGATGCGCCCCACCCGCTGTCCGACCAGGACGATGCGGAAGAACAGGCGGACCAGACGGTGGGGTACCGGCAGGCGCTCGCCGATCGCGCCCTGGTGCGATTCCTGGTGATGACCCTGGTCGGCGAGTTCGTCTACATCCAGTCCACCGTCGGCCTGCCCCTGCACGTCAGCGACGTCGGTCTGAGCGCGCGCGACTTCGGTCTCCTCATCGGGCTCAACGGTCTGGTGGTGCTGGTGCTGGAGCTGCCCACCACCGGCGTGGTCTCCCGGTACCGGCCGGAGTACGTACTTGCCATCGGCAACCTGCTGATCGGTGCCGGTCTCGCGCTGACCGGATTCATGAACGGCATGGTCCTGCTGTCGGCGACGGTGCTGATCTGGACGCTCGGCGAGATGATGTCCAGCTCCGTCGCGGCCGCCTACCTGGGAAGTCTGGCTCCGCCTCGGATGGCGGGGCGCTACCAGGGCCTGTACGGCGTCGCGTACACGATCGGCACGGGCGCCGGACCGCTCATCGGCGGCGCCGTGTACGCGATCGGCCCCTGGGCGCTGTGGGTCCTGGTCGGTTCTGCCGGGCTGCTCGCCGCGCAGCTTTGTCTGCCACGTCGTACGGCGACCGAACCGGCATCATGACCTAAACGTGGGTCACTGCTCCGCAGCGAAGTCGGCGAGGATCTCGGCGATGAAGGGCTGGGCATCGCGCACCCTGGCGGGATCGCGGGTCCGGTAGTAAGGGATCGCGATCATGACCAGGGACAGGACCCAGCCGCGGGCTCTGGCCCAGGTGTCGTGGTCGACATCCATCGCGTCCCGGAACGCCTGTCGTGAGTCGCCCTCGAACAAGTACCACGCCGCGAAGAGATCACCCGCTGGGTCGGCAGCCCGCGCCGTACCGAAGTCGATGACCGCGGACAGCTTGCCGTCGGCAACCAGTACGTTGCCCGGCATGAGGTCGCCGTGGATCCACCTGGGTGGACCGTCGTAGGTGTCCGCGGCCAGCGACGCCTCCCACGCGGAAAGCACGAGTCCGGTATCGAACTCGTGCTTTCCGCGCAACTCCTCCAGCGCCTCGCGGAAGAGCGTGTCCCGCGGCGCCAGCGGCGTACCCCGGCTGAACGGATCGTCCGGCGGAACCGGAGCCCCGGTCGTGTCGACCGTCTGCAGACAGTGAACGAACTCGGCGAGCTCACGCGCCGCGGTCATCGGGTCGGGGAGCTGATCCAACTGGAAGGGCTCGCCCTCCAGCCACCGGTACACGCCCCAGCTGAAGGGATAGCCCGCACCGGGCACACCGAGCGCCAGCGGCTCGGGCACCGCCAGGGGAAGGTGCGGGGACAGCCGCGGCATCCAGGTCAGGTCCTTCTCCACCTGACCCTGCGTCGACTCGGTACGAGGCAGCCGGACAGCCAGGTCAGCACCCACCCGGAACGTCACGTTGTCCGTGCCCGACGATGCGACGACCTGAACCGGAGCACCGGCCCACTGCGGGAACTGCTCGGCCAGCAGGCGCGCCACCAACGACGCGTCGATGTCCACCTCGTCGTCATGCAGCTTCGCGACCTCGGACACGACACGGAGTCTCACACCCACCTGACCGACGGTCAATCAAGTTAAATCGCGAAGCTCAGGGCAGGTCAGGCCTTGGACCGCGGTCGGGTCGTGCGCTTCTCGATGCTCTTGCGCGCGGCCTGTTCCGGCGTGAGCGGTACGACGCGTTGGACGAAGACACCGGGCAGGTGGATCGCGTCGGGGTCGAGTACGCCGACGTCGACGACCTGCTCGGCTTCGACGATCGTCAGCCGGCCGGCCATCGCCGCCACCGGGTTGAAGTTGCGCGCGGCCGCGTGGAACACGCAGTTGCCGGCCCGGTCGGCGACCGCGGCCCGGACCAGCGCGACATCGGTGACGATCGCCTCCTCGAGGACCATCTCGCGACCGCCGATCGTCCGGACCTCCTTGGCCGGCGACGCCACAGCCACGGTCCCGTCGGCGCCGTAGCGCCAGGGCAGTCCACCCTCGGCGACGACCGTGCCGACGCCGGTCGGGGTGAAGAACGCGCCGATGCCCGCCCCGCCCGCCCGCAGCCGCTCGGCCAGGGTGCCCTGCGGTGTCAGCTCGACGTGCAGTTCCCCGGCCAGGTACTGACGGGCGAACTCCTTGTTCTCCCCGACGTACGACGCGATCACGCGGCTGATCCGGCCTCGTTCCAGCAGCAGGCCGAGGCCGGCGCCGTCGACCCCGCAGTTGTTCGACACCACGGTCAGATCACCGGCGCCCTGGTCGAGCAGCGCCTCGATCAGGAACCACGGGATGCCGGCCAGCCCGAAGCCCCCGACCGCCAGGCTGGTCCCGTCGGCGATGTCGGCCACAGCGTCGGCGGGTGTCGCGACGACCTTGTCCACACTCATACGTTCTCCTGAAAGTGAGCGATCGCGGTCATCGGACTGCTTCGAAGACCGCGGCGATGCCCTGGCCGCCGCCGATGCAAAGGGTCTCCAGGGCGTAGCGGCCGCCGCGCCGGTGCAGGTCGTGGGCCAGCGTGGCCAGGATGCGCGCGCCGGTCGCACCGAGTGGATGACCGAGCGAGATGCCGGAACCGTTCGGGTTGAGGCGCTCGTCGTCCGGATCGACCTTCCACTCGCGCAGGCAGGCGAGGACCTGGGCAGCGAAGGCCTCGTTGAGTTCGATCAGGTCGAGGTCGTCGAGGGTGAGGCCGGCTCGGTCGAGGGCCGCGGCGGTGGCGGGGACGGGTCCGATGCCCATCACCTCGGGGCCGACACCGGCGACCGCCCACGAGCGAAGTGCGAGCAGCGGGCGGAGACCGCGGCGCTCGGCTTCGTCGCGCGTCGTGACCACGCAGACGGCGGCGCCGTCGTTCTGACCGCTCGAGTTGCCGGCCGTGACGGTCGCCTGATCGTCGATGGCCAGGCGGACCGGCCGCAGCGCCGCGAGCCCCTCGAGCGTGGTGTCGGGGCGGGGGTGCTCGTCAACGGCCACAAGTGTGGTGGCGCCACGCCGTCCGGGCACCTCCAGCGGGACGAGTTCGCCGGTGAACCTGCCGTTCGCCTGAGCAGCAACAGCTCGCTGGTGAGATCGCAGGGCGAATTCGTCCTGCTCCGCGCGCGAGATGCCGTACCGGCGCCGGACGTTCTCCGCCGTCTCGACCATCCCGCCCGGGACCGGATGATGCTTCCCACCTGCGGTCTCCCGGGCACGGACCAGGCGGTCCATCAGTTCGACGCCACCGCGAACACCCGTCCGCAGCCCGAGCGCGTAGTGCTCGACCTGCGACATGGATTCGGTGCCTCCGGCAACAACCAGCCTCGCCGCACCGGTCGCGACCATGCCGGCCGCGTCCAGCACCGCCTGCAGACCGGAGCCGCATCGGCGATCGACCTGGCGACCGGGCACCGAGATCCCCAGTCCCGAGTCGAGCGCGGCGATCCGTCCGATCGCCGGCGCTTCCCCGTTCGGATAGCACTGCCCCAGGACGACGTCGTCGACATCACCTTCGCGCAGACCGGTTCGCCGTACCAGTTCGGTGAGCGCGGCGGTGGCCAGGTCGGCCGCGGACAGCGCGGACAGCGCGCCGCCGAAGCGTCCCACCGGAGTACGGATCGGCTCACAGATCACCACGTCGCTCATGCCTTCGACGGTAGGCCGGTATGACCGATATGGAGAAATACTCATTTGCGCTCGATCGAGACTCTGCAAGTATGAATAACGTGGAGCTGCGTCATCTGCGGTACTTCGTCGCCGTCGCCGAGGAGCGGCACTTCGGCCGTGCGGCGGCCCGTCTGCACATGGCCCAGCCGCCGTTGTCCCAGCAGATCCGCCAACTGGAGTCCGAGCTCGGCCTGCAGCTCCTCCGCCGTACGACGCGACGCGTCGAGCTGACCGCCGCCGGTGAGGCCTATCTGATCCGGGCCCGGCAGATCATCGCGGCGGTCTCGTCGGCCGCGGGCGAGGCGCAGCGGGTGGCGGCCGGACTACAGGGGCGATTGGTGATCGGGTGCGTCGGCTCGGCGACGTACAGCCTGCTTCCGCAGCTCGTCCGAACGTTGCGCGACGAACTGCCCGACGTCGAGGTCTCGGTCCAGGGCGAGATGCTCGCGCCAGATCAGGTCGGCGCGCTGCTCGACGGGCGGATCGATCTCGGACTGCTGCGTCCACCCGTCGACGAGGATTCGCTGCGGCTCGAGGTCCTGCGCGCGGATCGGCTCATCGTCGCACTCCCCGACGGGCATCGGCTGGCCGCGCGGGCACGCCTGCGGTTGAAGGAGCTGGCCGGCGAGGACTTCGTGATCCATGCCGGCGGTGGGCGGTCGGTGATGCACGACACCGTGGTCGCGCGCTGCCGGGAGGCGGGGTTCGAGCCACGGGTGCGGCACGAGGTCGCGGAGACGTCGACGCTGGTCACGTTCGTGGCGGCCGGGCTCGGGATCGCCGTGGTGCCCGCGCCCGTGGCGGAACTGATGGTGCCCGGGGTGACGTATCGCCCGCTCGTCGGCAAGGCCACCGTCGACCTGGCCGCCGCGACCCGGGCCGACGACGAAGCGCCACACCTCCAGCGAGCGCTCGCGGTCGTGACCGCGCAGACACGGCCGTAGGAGACACGCCTTAGGGCGTGGCGAGGGTCAGCACGACCTCGTTGCGGTGGATGGTGAGGTCACCGCCGGCGGCTTCGGCGCAGCGGCGGGCGATGTCGAGGCCGAGGCCGGTGGAGCCGCGGTCGCTGCGGCCGCGCTCCCCCGCGCCGAGCGGGATGCCTGGGCCCTTGTCCGCGACGACGATCCGTACGCCGTTCTGTTCGCGAGTGAGCGTGATCCGGGCCGGGGTGCCGTCGGGCGTGTGGGCGACGACGTTCTCGACCAGCGCGTCGAGTGCGGCGGCGAGATCCTCGGCCGACGAGCGGACCATCGCGGGTGGGGTCGGGAGGTCGAGGGAGAGCTCCCGGCCCTGGTCCTCGAAGAGGGGTTCCCAGAAGGCAGCGCGGCTGCGGGTGACCTCGACGGCGTCGCAGTGCGGGACCCGCCCCTCACGCTGCGGTCGGCGGGCCGCGCTGATCACCGCGGTGAGCGTGCGTTCCAGGCTGGTCACCTGGGTGTTGAGTTCCTCGGCGCTCTCCCGGTCCGGCAAGGCCTCGACCTGCAGCCGGAGCGCGGTCAACGGCGTACGGAGTCGATGGGACAGGTCGGCGACGGCTTCGCGTTCGACCGCGATCACCTCGTCGATGCGGTCGGCGAGACGATTGAGTGCGGCGCCGACCTTCGCCACCTCGGCCGGACCGGTCGTCGGGGCGCGGGCCTCCATGTCCCCCTTGGCCAGGCGTTCCGCCGTACCGGCCGTCTCCTCCAAGGGGCGGGCCAGCCGGCGGGAGACGAGTTCGGCGCCGACGATGCTGAGCAGCAGGACGAGCAGGCTGACACCGATCAGGATCAGCACCCGTGGGACGAGGCCGGCGTACAGCTCGTCGGCGGTCAGGAAGAGACAGACCGACGCCGGGCCGGCCGGGGTGCCGACGGCGACGTCGACCGCCATCCCGCCACCGACCTCGCGGTAGTCGGCGTCGCCGACCGTCGGCGGTCCCCTCCGGCCGTCGTCATCGCCGTCGTTGTAGCCGGCGGGCAGCGGCTTCGGCGCCGGGACCCCGCCGGGTGGGGGTTTGCCGAGCGTCGTGCCGTCCGGCAGCCGGACCGAGATCGTCCCCGGGCCGTTGTTGGTCAGGCCGTCGATGTACGCCGTGATGTCGTCGGCCGTGTGGTTCGCGTCGCCGACGTAGTACGCGGCAGCCTCAGCCCGGTACCGCGCCTGGTCCTTAGCCTCGTTAGCCGTCGAAGTACGCAACAGGATGATCAGCGGTACGGCGAACGCCAGCACGACCAGCGTGGTCATGCCGACCGAGAGCAACAGGATCCGGCGGCGCATCGTCAGCCACCCTCGGGCGCCGCGAGCTTGATCCCGACTCCGCGGACGCTGTACAGGAACCGCGGCTCGGCCGCCGTCTCCCCGAGCTTCCGCCGCAACCAGGACAGATGGACGTCGACCGTCCGGTCGCCGCCGCCCCACGGCAGACCCCAGACCTCGGCGAGCAGTTCGCGCTTGGTGACCACCGCACCCGGACGGCGGGAGAGCGCGAGCAGGAGGTCGAACTCCTTGCGGGTCAGATCGACCGGGCGCCCGTCGACGGTGACCTCACGGCTGCGTGGGTCGATCCGGAGCGCGCCGAGGTCGACCATCGACTCGCCCTGCTGGTCCGGTCCGAGGCGGCGCAGGACCGCGCGGATCCGGGCGTCGATCTGGGCCGAGCTGAACGGTTTGATCACGTAGTCGTCGGCGCCGGCATCGAGCAGCTTGACCACGCTGGCGTCGTCGTCGCGGGCCGTTGCCACGATCACCGGTACGTCGCTGACCGACCGGACCATGGCCAGCACGTCCCGGCCGTCCAGGTCGGGCAGACCGAGATCGAGCAGCAGCACCTCCGGCCGCTCCCGCGCGACCAGCGCAACGCCGTCGGCACCGGCGGCCACGGCCGTGACGACATGCCCGGCCGCCGTCAGGGACTTGCCCAGCGACGTCCGGATCGCGTCGTCGTCCTCGACCAGCAACACCCGTGCCATGTCGTTGAGAGTAGCTTCAGCCTGGTCGCGGGGCCTTCAAACCCGTACTGCGGAGCTCGAGATCGGCGAGCTGCGCGATCACCGTGGTGTCGCCCTCCCGCCAGGCGGCGACGGGGTCGTCGGAGATCTTCGCGAGCTTGTGCATGGGCTGATTGGCCATCGCCCGCAGCGCGAACAGGTCCAGGTCAGCGGCATTGTCGATGAACTTCTGGGCCGCGGTGGCGCGGCGGGAGAAGCGGATCCGGTGCGGCAGCCAGATCAGCAGCGCGAACAGCACGGGCAGCGCGATCGTCACCCCGGCCAACACGTACGCCAGCTGTTCGACCGCATGCGCCTCATCGCGCCCGGCCTGCGCCAGCTTCCCCGCAGCCCCGGCCGCT
This sequence comes from Kribbella sp. NBC_01484, assembly GCF_036227145.1. Classification (NCBI taxonomy): domain Bacteria; kingdom Bacillati; phylum Actinomycetota; class Actinomycetes; order Propionibacteriales; family Kribbellaceae; genus Kribbella; species Kribbella sp. NBC_01484. The sequence continues at coordinate 4,425,367 of NZ_CP109437.1, read as the reverse complement.
CCGTCGATGGGCGATCTCAACTGGTCGCCGACCGCCGGGACCTTGCCGATCGGTTCGGACAGCTTCCGCAGGTCTCCGGCCAGGCCGTCCCCTGCCTCGGCCGCCTTCCGCCCCGGCGCGCCCAACGCGTCCGTGATCCGGTACACCAGCAGTCCGAGTTCCACACACACCCAGACCCAGACAACCAGCATCAGGTCGCCCAGGAACTGCCCGAACCGCTGTGTTCCCACGTCGGAGTAGAGCTTCACACCACGTCCCTTCGCCGAGCCACCCGGTGCCCGCGACCGTGCGTCGTGACACTAGCGCCCAGCCTGGCCGGTCACGATCTTTGGGGAAAGAAACTGCCGCCAGGTGCAAGTTTCTTACCCCAAACCGCGCGGGTGCGGCAGTCAGAGGGTGGTGCGGAGGTCCCAGAGGAGGGGGTAGTAGCGGAGGTCGAGGCGGCTGCGGAGGTAGCCGGCGCCGGACGAGCCGCCGGTGCCCGGCTTGGTGCCGATCATCCGCTCGACCATGACGACGTGGCGGGCCCGCCAGGCGGCGGCGAGCTCGTCGTGCTGGAGCAGCGCCTCGGCGAGCTCCCAGATGGCGGCGTAGTGGCCGCGGTCGCCGGCGACCTTGCGGAGAGCGTCGCGAGTGGCGTCCTCGGTGTCGGTGTCGAAGCCGGCCTTCTGCAGTACGACGAGGAACGCGTCCCAGAGGGTCGGGTCCTCCAGGCGCCGGCCGAGGCGTTCCTTCTCGGTCTCGGTCAGCCCGCGGAACCGCCGTACGAAGGACGGGTCCTTGGCGCCGGAGAGGAACTCGATCTCGCGGAACTGCACCGACTGGAACCCGCTCGCCGGCGACAGCCGGTGCCGGAACTCGCCGAAGTCCTGCGGCGTCATGGTCTCGAGGATGTCGACCTGCTGGGTCAGCACGCGTTCGATCGTGTGCACCCGGCGGAGCAGGTGCTCGGCCAGCCAGAGCTCACCGGACAGCATCGCGTCCCGAGAGGCGGTCAGCTCGTGCAGGACCTGCTTGAACCACAGCTCGTACACCTGGTGAATCGTGATGAACAGCAGTTCGTCGTGGGCCGGCGGATCCGACTCCAGCCGCTGCTGATCGAGCAGCTCGGCCAGCCGCAGATAACTGCCGTACGTCAGCCGCCCGCCGGCCTCACCGAAGTGGACGTCGACCCCGTCCCACCGCCCCGCAACCCCGTCCTCTGTGCTCATGGGCCCGAGAGTAACCGACGCGTTCGTGACCGGTCAGGGATTCGTTCGTTGGACCTGGGATACGCCGATACAAGGAGTTGCATGTCCGCCACGGTCCGAACCCGGCTTGTCCCGGGACCTGTCCAGGGGCCCACGCGTGAAGAACCGCGGCTCGAGGCACTGCTGCTCGACGACTATTCGTCCCTGGTTCACCTGGCGTATCTCGTTCTCCCGCCGTCGGTCAGCCGGCAGCGGCGGGTGACCGCGGCCCACACCGTCGTGCAGTGCGCGCTGCCGCCGGGCGTGACTCTGCCGACCGGCGATCCGCGGGAGTTCATGCGGCATCGCGTCGTCCAGGAGGCGACGAGGCAAGCGTCACAGCGTAGTGCGTTGGCACGGCTGAGCGGGGTCCTCGCGCGTGTGGACGAGCTGGGCTTCGAGCCGTGCGCCAGGCACGTCGACCACACCGCGATCCGGCGCCGCACCCAGTGCGGCCGGCGGGTGGCGATCGCCTTCACTGTGCTGCTCACCCTCGGGATCCTGCTGGGCTTGCTGACGTCTTGACGCCGCGGTGAGCGCCCACCTACCTTCGGTGACACCGCTCTCTTCCTACCGCCCCAGGGAGATCCGTGATGGTCGTTGGAATCGTTTCCAGCCTCAGCCTGCTCACCTCGCCCCTCGGCGCACCACCTCCGGCCCCGGCCCCTGAGACCCCGGCGGTGAACATGTCCACCCAGGCAACGATCTGCAACAAGTACTGCGACGCCCGCGACCCCGCGCTCTCCCCCGGCGACCGGGCGCCCGTGTCGGCGACGCTGTTCGGCCGGACCGTCTCGCTGCACTTCGACGACGCGGACGCGATGGGCTGGGCCTCGATCGAGAACGGCAATCCCGGCGACGAGGTGTGGCTGGACCGCTCGATGGACGGCGGCCGCACCTGGACCGACGGCAGCCGCCTCGGCAACACCGCGATCCCCGCCGGGCAAAGCGGTTGGCGCACACTGATGTACAACGTCGACGACTGGAACAACCTCGGCGTCGGCGCCCTGCGCGCCTGCGGCAAGGCCCGCGACCGCCCCGACATCGCCTGTACGCCGTGGGCGCGGACCACGTGGAACGCCTGGGATCGCCGTACGGCGGCGGCCACCGCGCAGATGCAGTACTACAACCGCTCGACCGGGCTCTTCGACACCACCGGCTGGTGGAACTCGGCCAACGCGTTGAACGCGGTGATCGACAACATCCGGGTCAGCGGGATGGACAGCTACAAGTACGCGATCGCCCGGACCTACGACCTCAACCTCAACGCCGCGGAAGGCCAGTTCCGCAACGACTACCTCGACGACACCGGCTGGTGGGGTCTCGCCTGGGTCGCGGCGTACGACGTGACCGGGGAAGCGCGTTACCTGCAGACTGCTCGGGCCGACGCCGACCACATGGCGGCGTACTGGGACAACACCTGTGGAGGCGGCGTGTGGTGGAGTGAGGCGAAGACGTACAAGAACGCGATCTCCAACTCGCTCTACATCCAGCTCAGCGCGGCGCTGCACAGCCGGATCCCCGGCGACTCGACCTATCTCCAGCGGGCGCAGGCCGGCTGGACCTGGTTCCAGCAGACCGGGATGATCAACGGCTCCCAGCTCGTCAACGACGGGATCGACCTGTCCACCTGCAAGAACAACGGCGACACCGCATGGACCTACAACCAGGGTGTGCTGATCGGCGCGCTTACTGAGTTGGCCAAGGCAACGAACAACACGGCGTACCTGACCAGCGCCCGGCAGCTCGCCGACGCCGCGACCACCGCGCCGTCACTGCACACCGCCGACGGGATCCTGCGCGAGCCCTGCGAGTCGGGTGACTGCGGCGGCGACGGGCCGTCCTTCAAGGGCGCCCACGTGCGCGGCCTCGGCAAGCTCAACGCGGCGCTGTCCGATCACCCGTACACGGCCTACCTCCAGCGGCAGGCCGACCGCGCCTTCGCCGCCGACCGTACGCCGATGGACCAGTACGGACTGCGGTGGTACGGCCCGGTCGACAAGCTCGACGCCGCCCGGCAACAGTCCGCGCTCGACCTGCTCAACGCGGCCCCGTGAGGTCGCGTCAGTCACGAGCACTCGTCACGGTCAGCTCGAAGGAGTTGCGGTCGGGCGTGATGACGAGGCGATGCACGATCGAGCCCCAGACACCTTCCAGGAGCTGGTCTTCCACCGCTCGTCTCTCCAGCCGTGCGGCGCCGGCGTCCCACCTGAGCTGGACGTGCCCGCCGGTGAGGGTCTGGATCCGGAGCCGGCCGGGCGCGTGATCGAGCGGCGTACCGGCGATGACGAAGTGCTGCTCGGCCGAGCCGTCCCACTCGTCGGCGATCCTGATTGCCCCCGCCTCCAAACTGGCCACCCGGCGGTAGCGCAACACCTTCGGATAGGCGTGCGACAGGTCGAGTGCCAGCGAGTTCTCTTGCGCCTCAACCTCGGTGGCGCGGTACTGCGCGCCAGGGAGCTGCTCCTGGCCGTCGATCAACGGGACGTTGTGCCAGTCGCTCCGGACGACCCAGTGCTCGTAGCGGCGGTCGGAGAAGGACAGCGCGGTGTACGTCGGCTGGCCGAGGTCGATCAGCACCGGGGTGCCGTCGAGGGCCGCGATGAACGAGCCGACGTCGTTGTGGTTGTGGTTCTCGTTGTTGTGGCCGCCCTTGATCGCGAGGGTCAGGCCGTTCGACGTGCCGGCCGTTTCGCGGACGACCAGGACCTGCAGCTCGGCGAGATAGGTCGAGCGTGGCAGCGGCAGATCGGCCTTGGCACTGGCCCACCAGGCATCGTCGGTGAACCCGATCAGCGCTCGGCCGAGGCCGGCGACCGGCGCGATCGACTGGTCGCGATGCGCGGCGGCCTGGGCCAGCACGCCGGCGTCATCGTGATGGCGGCCCCAGCGGTGCAGGAGGTGCCAGGGCTGGTTCGGGTCCGGGCGGGCGGAGCCGTCGGCGACGTTGACGTACCAGCCGTTGCCCAGCGCCATCCGTTGCGGATAACGGGCCAGTTCGGCGAGCGGCGTACAACTCCACGGTGCGAAGGCGCCGTTGGTGATGGTGTCGAGGAGGTCGAGGGCTTGGGCCAGGCGGGCGGGACCGTTCCACCAGTAGGCGTAGCCCTCGTCGCAACCGCCGTCGGCCGGGAGTGAGTTCAGATATCTGTCGAGGCCGTCGATGACGAGGTCGGCGACCTCGAGCTGAGCCTCGGGGTCGTCCTCGAGGAAGAGCGTGGCGGCGAGGACATGGCCGTGGACCCACGGGTTCCAGTTGCTCAGGTGACCGGTCAGGCCGAGCCAGTGCCAGCGGCGATCGGTGCGGAACGGCTGGATGACGCGACGACGGACCTCCGCGCGAAGGCGCCGCCGCAGTCCCGGCACGCGGTCGTCGAGCGCCGGCCCGAGCACGAGGTCGGCCCAGGCCAGGATCTCCGCAGTCTCCGCGGCACCCAGATCCAGGTACGGCTGGTCGGGATCGCCCAGCACCTCGTGTCTCTCGGTCGCGAAGGACTCGTGCGCTGCCCAGCACCAGGTGGTCTGCTCACACAGCAAGAGCAACCCGTCGGCGGCCTGATCGACGTACGCCTGGTCAGCGGTCAGCGCGGCGGCCACCACGGCGGTCGACGTACGACGCCGTAGCTCGCCGGCCGGGGTCTCGTAAGGAGTCCGGGCACCGTCACGCCAGAAGCGGGCGTAGTCGGACAGCAAGGTCTGGGGCCAGGGCCGGGCGCGGTCGGCGTCCGCCTCGGCCAGGATCGCCTTCACCGCGGCGGGGTCACGGGTCCCCCACGTCCCGCGGGCCGTCAGGTCCGGTACACCGGCCCGCTCGCGTGCCGAAGCGACCGCCTCGGCACGACCCTCCACCCCAACCGCCATCCACCGCTCGGCGAGCCCCATCGGTCCTCACTCCGTCCGGCAATCGCTTGCCCAGGCACCGTAGCAGGGGAGCCCGCACCGGCGAACGAGTGCGGCGGAGGGGTCCGGTGACCGAGCGGCAATGCCATGATGTGCGGCATGGAGCTGAAGCTGTCGGCGTCGTACGACGCCACCCCCGAGGAAGTGTTCGCGATCGTCACGGACGCCACCTTCCGCGAGCAGGCCTGCGAGAAGACCAAGGCGCTGTCGTACGACGTGCAGGTGACCGAGTCCGGCGGCGACACGATCGTCCGGGTCAGCCGGGAGATGCCGGCCAACGACGTCCCGGACATCGCGCGCAAGTTCGTCGGCCAGACGCTGACCATGGTCCAGACCGAGACCTGGCACGCGGCCGCCGCGGACGGATCCCGGCGGGCCGACGTGGTCGGCGAGATCAGCAACACCCCGGTGACCCTGAAGGGCACCGCGAGCATCAGCGGCGACGGCCAGGCGGTCCAGGCGATCGACCTGGACGTGAAGGTCGCGGTCCCGCTGATCGGCAAGAAGATGGAGCCGTTCGTCGTCGACGCGATCCGCTCCGGCCTGCAGAAGGAGCACGAGCTCGCCCGCGACTGGACGCACTGACCCGGCCGGGCCGAGTGTCGCTACCGTGACGGGCCCGGCTCCGGTGGCAACCTGAACGGAAGAGTTGCTCCGGAGGTGAGCCCGTCATGCGGAAGAAGCGCCAGCGCGTGGAGCCCATGGGTGAGGATTCGCAGTACTGCGTGTTCTGTGCGGCGGTGATGCCGTTCGAGCGGATCGAAGCCGGGGATCACCTGGTCGACGAGCCGGATGAATGGATCTGCGTGAAATGCGGATCCGCGCTGCTCGTCGACCCTCCGCTGCAGGAGCTCGACCGCACCGCCTGACTTACAGCGGCGGGCCGAAGGCGCACAGCACGCGGTTCGCGTGCGCCGGGTCGAGCGCGCTGGCGACCAACTGAGCGACGGTCGGGTCGAAGGCGAGACCGACGTGGCCGACCGGGTCGAGTGGGCAGGTGTCCTGGACGTACTGGTTCGTGACGCCGGGCTCGCGGATGAAGGATGTTTCGTGCGGTGTCACCAGGGCGTCGAAGCGGGACGCGATCACCGTGTACTTCACGCCGGGCTGGGCGATCGGGCCGGCGGTCAGCTTCTGTACAGCCGCGCCGCCGACGAGGAGTTCGTCGCAGGCCGGGCAGCCGAACTGCTGCAGGACCTGGTCGACCAGCGGGCCGAGTCCGAGGTAGTCACCCACGCTCACCAGGCCGGCGAACGTCGTACCGTGCGTCGGTGGCGCGAGGGCGATCACCTTGCCCACTTGACCGGCGTACCCGCGGATCTTGGGGCCGTACAGGCTCTGGAAGGCGCCTTCGGAGTGCCCGACGATGTCGACCCTGGCCGCGCCGGTCGCCTGCCGGACGCGCTGGACGAAGGCCTGGATCTCCGCTGACGACTGCGCGATCGAGACCGTGCCGCCGACCGGGATCGCGGGCGTGGCCTGCCCGTAGGTGAGGGTGAAGGCGCAGTAGCCCTTCGCGGCCAGGAACGGGCCGAGGTACGAGTAGTTGCCCGGGCCGTTGCCGCCCAGCCCGTGCAGGAGGACGAGCGGGTCGGGATGCGCGGCTGACGGCTTGCAGGACCAGTCGTCGAAGCCCGATGACGGCGCGGCGACGGCGGTCCCCGCAGTGGTTGCCGAGGCCGTCAGCAGGACAGCGGCGATCAGGCCGGCCGCGGCCCGGCGCAGGCGGATTTTCATGTGCAGCTCCCCGTTGAAGACACCCGCCGCCGAAGACGGCGCCCTGTCATTGTATCGTTCAGTGACAGTGAGATCACGGACAGTTGAACATGGATGCCTGGTTACAAACAAGAGGTCGTGTTCGAAACAGCTTGCTCCGGTTATGAATCCGCCACAGGGGTAACGTCCAGCGCATGAGTAGGACCATACGGGGACTGGACGCCGAGCAACGCCGGGCGGAACGACGCGAGCAACTGCTGGACGCGGCGCTCAAACTGTTCGCCGCCAACGGCTATCTCGGCACATCGATCGAGCAGATCTGCACCACGGCGTACATCGGGACGAAGAGCTTCTACGAGCTGTTCTCCAGCCGGGAGGAGTGTTACCTCGCCCTGCTGCGGCGGACCTCGGCGCGCCTGGAGGAGCAGGTGGCCGACGCCGCGGCGCAGGCGACCGGCAACGAACGGCAGGAGGCGCCGCGGCTGCTCGCGACCTTCGTGCACGCGCTGGTCGACGACCCGCGCGTCACCAGGGTCACCTTCGGCATGGCCTCTGGGATCTCGGAGACCGTCGAGCGTGAACGCCGGACCAACCGCCGCTGGGCGGCCGGCTTCCTGGTGCAGCTCTGGGACCGGTACGACGGCCCGCCACCCGAGGAGCAGCGAGCCGTCCGGCACAGTGCCGCGATCGGCCTGGTCGGCGGGATGTTCGACCTGATCTCGGACTGGCTGCAGGACGCCGACCTCACCAACCAGAACCAGGTCGAGGCCCTGCTGGACGACCTCACGACCTTCTACATCACCGTCCGCCGGGGCCTGGCGACCTAGGCCGTCGCCGCCTCAAGCCCTGGTCCCCCACCACCGTCTTTCTTTTGCTTCTCTCGTCAGCCCTGGTGCGGGTAGCGGTAGTCGGTCGGCGGGGCGAAGGTCTCCTTCATCGACCGCGGCGAGACCCAGCGGATCAGGTTCCACATCGAGCCGGCCTTGTCGTTGGTGCCGGACGCCCGCGCACCACCGAACGGCTGCTGACCGACGACCGCGCCGGTCGGCTTGTCGTTCACGTAGAAGTTGCCGGCCGCGAAGCGCAGGTAGTCCGAGGCTTCGGCGATCGCGTGCCGGTCCTGCGCGATGACCGCACCGGTCAGCCCGTACGGCGCAGAGTGCTCCATCTCGCGCATCACGGTGTCGTAGTCGGCGTCGTCGTACACGTGCACACCGAGGATCGGGCCGAAGTACTCGGTGCTGAAGATCTCGTCGGTCGGGTCGGCCGAGACCAGCAGCGTCGGCCGGACGAAGTACCCCTCGCTGTCGTCATAGGTGCCACCGGCAACGACCTCGATGGAGTCGGTCGCGCGGGCCCGGTCCAGGGCCGCCTTGTGCTTGGCGAACGCGCGGTCGTCGATCACGGCGCCGATGAAGTTCGACAGGTCGGTGACGTCGCCCATGGTCAGCGAGTCGGTCTCGGCGACCAGGTCGTCGCGGATCCGGTCCCACACCGAGCGAGCGACGTACGCACGCGACGCGGCGGAGCACTTCTGGCCCTGGTACTCGAACGCGCCGCGCACCATCGCGGTCTTCAGCACCGCCGGGTCCGCGGACGGGTGCGCCAGGATGAAGTCCTTGCCGCCGGTCTCGCCGACCAGCCGCGGGTAGGTCTTGTACGACGCGATGTTCGTGCCGACCGTGCCCCACAGCGAGTGGAACGTCCTGGTCGAGCCGGTGAAGTGGATGCCGGCCAGATCCGGGTGGGTCAGCGCGGCCTTGCTCACCTCGAGGCCGTCGCCGGTGACCAGGTTGATCACGCCGGCCGGCAGGCCTGCGGCCTCGAGCAGCCGCATCGTCCAGTGCGCGGCGAACTGCTGCGTCGGCGACGGCTTCCAGACCACGGTGTTGCCCATCAGCGCCGGCGCGGTCGGCAGGTTGCCGGCGATGGCGGTGAAGTTGAACGGGGTGATCGCGTAGACGAAGCCCTCGAGAGGCCGGTAGTCGACCCGGTTCCACACCCCCGGGGACGAGATCGGCTGGTCGCTGACGAGCTGCCGCGCGAAGGCCACGTTGAAGCGGAGGAAGTCGATCAGCTCACAGGCCGCATCGATCTCGGCCTGCTGGATCGTCTTCGACTGGCCGAGCATGGTGGCCGCGTTCAGGGTGTCGCGCCACGGGCCGGCCAGCAGATCGGCGGCCTTCAGGAAGATCGCGGCGCGGTCGTCGAACGACAGCGACCGCCACGACGGAGCAGCCGCGAGCGCCGCGACCACGGCCGCCCGGCCATCGGCCTCAGTCGCGTTGCCGAGGGTGCCGAGCACGTGCGCGTGCCTGTGCGGCTGCACCACCTCCACCGGCGTGCCGCCACCCAGCTTCTGCTCGCCGCCGATCGTGCAGGTCAGGTCGATCGCACCCGCCGCGCTGAACTCCTTGAGCTTCGACTCCAGACTCGCGCGCTCGGCCGAACCGGGCGCATACCCCTTGACGGGCTCGTTGGCAGGCGTCGGAACGGTGGTGACGGCATCCATAGTGCGAGGCTCCTCGATCGTGTGGTGGACCGTGCTGCGGGCGCCGCTGCGGGTGGGCGGCGCGCGCTGCCACTAGGTGACACGAGCATCGTGCCACGCCGAACCCCCGGACCACGAACCCGACTGGTCCGCTCTCACGGCGACCTCATTTGTAGCATACGTTTCACCTGAAGAGGTCCCCGAGCGGGCGTAGGTCAGGGACGCCAGGGCATGTGCTGGAGGGCCCAGGTGTTGCCGTCGGGGTCCTCGAACCAGGCGTAGAAGACGCCGCCGAGGTCTTCGGTCTCGCTGACGTCGACGCCGCGCCTGATCAGCTCCTCGCGAGCGGCCTCGATGTCCTTGACCACGAGGTGCAGGCCGCGCAGGGTGCCGGGTGGCATGTCGAGCTGGGGCAGGCCGGTGACCAGGGTGATCGAGCAGTAGGAGCCCGGCGGGGTGAGCTGGACGATGCGTACGCCGTCCGCCGGGGAGACGTCGACGTCGACGTGGAAGCCGGCCTGCTCGGAGTAGAACCGCTTGGCCCGGTCCACGTCCGTCACCGGGACCGGGACGAGCTCCAGCAGGAAGGCGCCCGGTGTGACCACCGCCGCGGTCGGATCCGCCGGGATCTCCGCGGCGTCCTTCGGGATCTCGGTCTGGGTCGGCGGCGGGGTCGGCAGCTGATCGGTCATGCGGACTTCTTCGCGGCCTTCTTGGCGGTCTTCTTCGCCGGCGCCTTCTTGACCGCTGCGGCTTTCTTCGCGGGAGCCTTCTTGGCGGCGGCCGCCTTCTTCGCCGGGGCCTTCTTGGCCGGCTCAGCGTCCGCGGAACCTCCCGCGCGACGGGCCTTCGCGGCCTCGACCGAGGCGCGGAGCGCGGCGACCAGGTCGACGACCTCGGCGCCCTCTGTCTCCTCCTCCTCGGACTCCGGCAGCGGGACACCCGCCGCCTTCGCCTCGACCACCTTCTCCAGGGCCTGCCGATACTCGTCGTGGTACTGGTCCGGGTCGAACTCGCCCCGCAGCGTGTCGATGTACGACGACGCCATCGCCTTCTCCTGGGACCGGATCTCCACGTCCTCGGGCGGTGCGGCGAAGGACGCGTCCCGGACCTCGTCCGGCCAGAGCATCACCTGCAGCACGAGGATGTCGTCGACTGTCCGCAGCAGCCCCAGGCTCTCGCGCGACCGCAGTGCGACCTTGACCAGCGCGTACAGCTCGGAGCCGTCGAGCGCGTCCCGCAGCAGCACGTACGGCTTGGCACCCGGACCACCGTCGGCCTGCAGGTAGTAGGACTTGCCCAGGTAGAGCGGGTCGACCTGGTCGGCGGGCACGAACTCGAGGACGTCGATGACCTTCTTGCTGGACAGCGGCAGGTCGGCGAAGTCGTCCGGTTCGAGCACGATCATCCGGCCGTCGGGCATCTCGTAGCCCTTGCCGATGTCGGAGTACGGCACTTCCTCGCCGTCGATCGAGCAGATCCGCTTGTACTTGATCCGGCCGCCGTCGGCGACATGCACCTGGCGGAAGGAGATGTCCTTCTCCTCGGTCGCCGAGAACACCTTGATCGGGATCGTCACCATCCCGAACGAGATGGCACCCTTCCAGATCGCCTGCATCGCCATCAGCTCCCTGTCAGCTCGATCCGTTCCGCCCGCGCGGCCCCTCCGCCGCGAGCAGATCGGGAATCTCCTGTGTCGCGTACCACAACAGGTCTTCACCCTCGCACGAATCGAGGGCGAAAAGTGCGTCGTCATCACCGTTCTGGGCCGCTTCCCAGAGGTCGGCGGCCTTCCCCACCACCGCCGCCGCGCCGGCCGCGTCCAGGTGGACGGCGGCCACCGTCGTCCACGGGATCACCACCTGCAGCTCCAGCCGGGCGTCCCCCAGCTCGACCGATCCGTCGGCCGGCGGTACGGCGCTCACCTCGGCCGCCACGACCACTCGTCTCCGCGCGGTCCCGGGATCGGCCGCGAGCAGTCCGATCGAGGCACGGGCGGCCTGCGCCATCGCGGCGTACTCGAGCTCCTCGTCGTCACCCTCGGCGTACCACTCCCGCAGCGCCGGTGTGACGGCGTACGCGGTCAGCGGGGCCGGGCCGAGCTCGCCGGCGTGACACGCGGCGTGCAGCAGCCGCAGCGTGGATGGGATGTAGACCCTCATGAACCCGCCTTCTTGGTAGTGCCGCGGGGTTTCTTCCGGCCCCGGGAGGCCCGGTTGTGGCTGCCCGTGGTGGTGTCGAGCAACTCGGCCAGCGCATCCGTCACGCATTGGGCGAAAACAGCCAGGTCCGGCATCGCGGTGCGGTCCGCGTTGAGCCCGTAGAACACCTTCCCGTCGTACGACGTGACGCCGACGGACAGCCCTTGTCCGGGCATCAGCGGAACCACCGGGTATGACGCCAGCATCGGCGCACCCTGGGCGTACAGCGGGAACTGCGGACCGGGCACGTTGGTGATCACCACGTCGTCGATCGGCCGGACGGTCGTGGTCGCGACCCGGGCGGCGAGCGCGTGCAGCGTGGTCGGGGCGAACCCGGCGATGCCGACGAGCGACTGCGCACTGACCGCGCGGCCGGTGTCCTTGTGCACCTTGGTCTGGTACGAGATCTGGTGCATCCGCATGACCGGGGAGTTCTCCCCGACCGGGAGGTTCACCGTGGAGGCGATCACCCGGGACCCGAGCGAGGTCGGCTCCTCGTCCTCGTCGTCGCGGATGCTGACCGGGACCACGGCGCGGACGCTCCGGGTCGGTCCGACGCCCTCACCACGTGTCATCATCCAGCCCCGGAACGCGCCCGCGACGACTGCGAGGATCACGTCGTTGACCGTGCCGCCGTGCATCGCCCGGACGGTCCGGTAGTCCTCCAGGTCGGTCTGCACGGTGGTGAACCGGCGCTGACCGGACGTCTTCACGTGCAGCGAGCTCTCCTGCACATGGCGCTGCGCGACCAGCGAGCCGACCACGTCCCCGAGCACCTCGCGGACCGACGTCGCCCCGGTCAGGCTGGCGATCTCGGCCCGGGCCAGCTCCAGCACCGCGGTGGGGTGCCGGGTGGCGTCGGTGAACACGCCGGCGAGCAGCTCCAGCGCGGACGGTGGGTGCTGGGGCTCCCAGGTGTCGGTCGGGGTGTCCCGGGGCTGCGCGGTCGCGTCCAGCACGACCTGGCCGATGTCGACCGTGCTGTTGCCGTCGACAAGGGCCTGGTGGGACTTGGCGATGATCGCGAACCGGTCACCTTGCAGGCCCTCGACCAGGTACATCTCCCACAGCGGCCGGGCCCGGTCCAGCCGCCGCGACATGATCCGGGCGACCAGCTCGAGCAGTTGCGCGTGTGTCCCCGGTCGCGGCAGGGCCGAGCGGCGGACGTGGAAGGTGATGTCGAACTCTTCGTCGTCCACCCAGACCGGGCCGGCGAACCGGCCGGGCACCTGCTGGACCCGCTGCCGGTACCGCGGCACGAACGCGATCCGGTCCCGGATCAGCGCGACCAGGCGCTCGTAGTCGAACCCGTCGCCGGAGTGCACCGGCGGCTCGAAGATGTCGACGGTCCCGACGTGCATCGGGGTGGCCGGGGACTCCGCCTTCAGGAAGGTGAGATCCAGCGACGTCAGCCGATCGGGCATCCGGTCACCTTCCTCTCTGGGGATAGCTTGTCTCGTCACCCTAGCGGCCACCGCCGACAGTGGGCTGCGACACTGGCCGTACGGGAACACTGAGCTATTCGTGTTCGTCAGGCAAGAGGGTGTGTCCCGCACCCTGAGAACTTCACAGACCCCTCGAAAGGCTCCTGGACCGATGCGTTCGACGCTCACTCGCGGTGCCGCCGCCGCACTTCTGCCTACCCTCGGCATGCTGGTCCTCGCCGGCTGTGGCGGTGGTGACTCCGACAGCGGCGCGAGTCCGAGCAACACGCCGAGCGCCCCCGCCAGTACGCCGACGGCCCTGCCAACGAACACCCCGACCCCGGGCAAGCCGAACACGAGCTCCCCGTCGAACACCGCGGACCCGTCCGGTGAGCAGGCAGACGTGACCATCAACGTCACCGTTGCCAACGGCAAGGTCACCCCGAGCGGCGCGACCATCAAGGCGAAGGCCGGCCAGACCGTGCTGGTCACCGCGGTCAGCGACGCCGCGGACGAGGTACACATCCATGGCTACGACAAGGAACTGCCGCTCACCCCGGGCAAGCCGGCCTCGGTCAAGTTCACCGCGGACATGAAGGGCACGTTCGAGATCGAGACCCACGAGAGCGGCAAGCTCGTCGCCAAGCTCGTCGTGTCGTGAATACTGCATTGGATTGCCGCGCCTCCGGCACGGCGCGGTCACGGGGCCTTAGCTCCCGGCCTTCCCTCGTCGCTCTGGTCGCTTCGCTCCCTCCGCTCCTCAGTCCAGGCCGGGAGGCCCCGTGACCGGGCTGATCCTTCCCCTGCATGGGATCGGCGGCCGGCAGGACCTGCCGGTTCCGTTCGGTCTGGCGGTCGGGGGCGCCGCGGTCGCGATCGGCGTCTCGTTCGTCATCCTCGCGCTGGCCTGGCGGAGTCCGAAGTACCGGGGCAACGCCTCCGGGAAGCCGTTGCCTGCCGCAATCACCCGGACGGTCGACGCGGTCTGGTTCCGCTGGGCGGTCCGGCTGGTCGGGCTGGCGACCTTCCTCTACGCGATGGTCTCGCTGATGTTCGGCGTGGACCGGCTGACCAACCCGATCTTCGGGTTCATCTACATCCTGGTCTGGGTCGGGCTGGTGCCGATCTCGATCGTGTTCGGCCCGGTGTGGCGGACGCTGAACCCGCTGCGGACCATCCACCTGCTGCTCAGCAAGGCGCTCCGGCAGCCGCCGTCGAAGGGTGTGCTCGAGCTGCCCGCGTGGCTCGGTCTGTGGCCGGCCGCGCTGGGCATCTTCGCCTTCACCTGGCTGGAGCTGGTAGCCCCGGACCGCGCCACCATCCCGGTCCTGCAGGCGTGGCTCGCGCTGTACTTCGTGATCACGCTGTTCGGCGCGATCCTGTTCGGCGATCGGTGGTTCTCGACCGGCGACCCGTTCGAGGTGTACGCGACCCTGATGTCCCGGTTGTCGCCGTGGGGCCGCCGTACCGACGGAGCCCTGGTGGTCCGCCGCCCGCTGGAGAACCTGGACGGTCTCAAGCCGCTACCCGGTCTCGTCGGTATGGTGTCCGCGCTGCTCGGATCCACGGCGTACGACGGCTTCTCGAACTCGACGGCGTGGATCGGCTGGGCCCAGAACCAGGACGTCTCGATGACCTGGCTAGGCACCGCCGCGCTGATCGGGTTCATCCTGTTCGTCCTGGTCACGTTCACCGGTGCCACGCTGCTGGCCGGGCGGTTGTCGGACAGCTCCCGGACGACGCTGCCACGGTTGTTCGCGCACTCCGTCATACCGATCGCCTTCGGGTACGTCGTCGCGCACTACCTGACGCTGTTCATCCTCGAAGGGCAGCGGACGCTCATCTACTTGAGTGACCCGCTCAGCAACGGCGCCAACATCTTCGGCACCGGTCTGCTCGCGGTGAACACCGGCATCACCAACCACAGCACGACGATCGCGGTCATCCAGGTGCTGGCCGTGGTCTGCGGTCACCTACTGGGCGTCGTCTCGGCGCACGACCGTGCCGTCGCTCTGTTCCCGCGCAACAAGGCGCTGGCCGGTCAGATCCCGTTGCTGGTCGTCATGGTCGCCTACACCGTCGGTGGTCTGCTCCTACTATTCTCTTCGTGATGTACACGGTTGCGGAGAGGTGCCGCCTGCGGGATTTGCTGGTGGAGGCCGCTCGGTCTGATGCACGTGTCACCGGTGCGGCGCTGACGGGGTCGGCCGCGGTCGGAGGTGAGGACGAGTGGTCCGACATCGATCTGGCCCTCGGCCTCGCGGCCGACGCCGACCAGGACGCCGTACTGGCTGACTTCACGGCACTGATGTACGCCGAGCACGGCGCTGTCCACCACACCGACGTGTGGTCGCGCCGGACGGTGTATCGGGTGTTCCTGCTGGCTTCGACGTTGCAGGTGGACATCGCCTTCGCACCGGCTGCTGAGTTCGGTGCGCTCGGGCCGACGTTCCGGCTGCTCTTCGGCGAGGCTGTGGAGCAGCCGGCCTGGGGGACGCCGGCACCGGTGGACCTGATCGGGATGGGGTGGCTGTACGCGTTGCATGCGCGGTCCAGCATCGTGCGGGGCAAGGTATGGCAGGCCGAGTACATGATCAGCGGCGTACGCGATCACGTGCTGATCCTGGCGTGCTTGCGGCACGGTGTGCCGCATTCACAGGGCCGTGGCCTGCATCTGTTGCCGACGGCCACCACTGCGGCTGTGGAGCCGACGCTGGTGCGGTCACTCGACACCGCTGAGCTCTTGCGAGCCTTCCGCGCCAGTGTCGACGTACTGCTGGCTGAAACTTCTCTGGTTGATGCTGACCTGGCGGTCAGGCTTGGTCCGCCGTTACGGGCGTTGACAACGGTTTAGGCAGGCTGCGGCTGGTGACCGCCAGCAGGATGAAGGCGATCATGCCGACGATCAGGTGGGAGTTGCCGGGGATGGACTGCCAGAAGGTCCAACTGAGCTCGCGGTCGTCGCGGTACGGCACCCACCAGATCGAGCGCAGTACGAACAGACCGTAGAAGAGCACTCCGGTCACGACCGCGGGGTTGAGGCCCCAGACCCGGTTGACCGCGCGGATCAGGCTCACACCGAGCGGGATGATCCAGACCCAGTGGTGACTCCACGAGATCGGCGACGCGTACAGCACGGCCAGCGCCATCACGGAGATCGCGGTGACGCGCTCGTCCGCCAGCCAGTAGCGCCGGGCCAGCCAGAGCACGAGCAGGCCGAACACGGCCGAGAGCACGAACCACGCCGGCTGCACCCAACTCGCGTCGTTGCCGAGCCGGTGCAGGAAGCCGTTGAAGGACTGGTTGCCGGTGTAGGCGATGCCGCCGACCCGGTTCGCGTCGAGGATGACGTCGGTCCAGTACCGCCAGGACTGATGCGGCACGATCGCGAATCCGATCGCCATCGTGGCCAGCAGCCCGAGTACGGCGTTCCGCAGCGCACGCCACTGCTTGGTGACGATGAGCAGCGCCAGGAACGGCAGCGGCGTCAGCTTGACGCCGATCGCGACACCGAGCCAGAACCCGCGCAGCCGCGCGTCGTTCGGCCGGACCAGATCCAGCAGGATCATTGCCGTCAGCAACAGGTTGATCTGGCCGAACTGGATCGTCTGCCAGACCGGTTCGAGCAGCAGTGAGAGCGCGGTCAGCGCGACCAGGACCGCCGTCCGCTTGCGGGGCGTGATGAACGACCAGAAGGTCTTCGGCAGGCTGGTCCGCCACAGGGCGGTGATGGACAGCACCGAGATCGTGGTCCAGGCCACCAGCGCGACACCCCAGGGGACCGCGGCCAGCGGCACCATCGCGATCGCCGCGAACGGCGGGTAGGTGAACGGCAACCCCGAGCCCGGCAGCTTGGCGTCGTACAACGCCTGCCCGTGGAGCAGCACCGAGCCGCCCATCCGGTAGACGCGCAGGTCGATCATGCCGCCGAACAGGCTGCCGACCCAGGCGCCGAGAGCGACGAGCAGCGCGCAGCCGACGATCGCGATGACGACGCGACGGGCGGCCGGGCGAGGTGGGGAGGAGGGTGTGGTGGTCACGGTCACGTCAGGTCGGCTCCGAACAGGGTTTCCAGCGCTCGCCGGGTCTCGTCGTACTCGGTGTGGAGGATCGCGGTCATGCCGATCGCGCGGGCGCCGTCGACGTTGAGCTCCAGGTCGTCGATGAAGACGCACTCCGCCGGCTTCAGGTCCAGCCGGCGGGCGGCCAGCAGGAAGATCTCCGGCTCGGGTTTGCGCATCCCGACCTCACCGGAGATGACGATGTCGTCGAACATCCCGTCCCAGGTGTCGCGCGGGTAGGTGTTGCCCCACGAGTTCGACAGCAGGGCGGTGCGGATCCCGTGCGACCGGGCCCGGCGGACCAGCGCGGACATCGCCGGCTGGTGCTCGAAGTGCGCGAACATCCGCTCGATCAGCCCCTCCGCGGGCACCGGCGTACCGTCGTGGCGGACCAGGATCGAGGCGAGCTTGCGCTCGAAGTCGGGGACGGCGATCTGGCCGCGCTCGAGGGCGTGCACCGGGTTCAGCTCGGCTTCCGCGGTGGCGCTTTCGGGCGTCGCGGCGGGCAGCCAGGCGAGCACCGCCTGCAGGTAGGAATCGAAGTCGAATCCGTCGAGTTCGGCCCAGCGCCGGAGCGCGGCCTCCAGGCCCGAGGTGAGCACGCCGCCCCAATCCACCAGCAGGCCGCGCGGCACCACCCTGACCTCTGACATGCCGGCAAGCCTACTCAGAACATGGACCCGACCACGCCGGCGGTCCTCCCGGTCACTCGCCGTATCCGCGGCGTCAGTGGTTGTACTCGATGGTGACGTCGCCCGACGAGGTCTTGGCTTTGATGGTCCGGGTCGCGGTCTGGTCGGTCTTCACACTCGCCGACTCGTCGCCGGACGAGGTGTCGGTCTCCACCTTGTACGACTCGGTGCCGGACGGGATCCGGATCGACACGTCACCCGAGCTCGCCTTCGCGTCCACCGACTGCGGTGCGACCGCGAAGTCGAGGTCGACATCGCCGGAACTGCTCTCGGTCGACACGCTGGTCGCCCGCAGATCCTGCCCATCGAGGTCACCGGAGCTGGACTCCAGCCGCAGCGGACCGGCGACGTCCTGCACCTCGATGGTGCCCGAACTCGACTTCAGGTCCGCACCACCGGTGAGCCCGGACACCTTGACGTGCCCACTGCTGCTCCTCAGCGTCACCTGCAGATCCTTGGGAACCGTCACGATGTAGGTGGTCTTGCACCCGAAGGACAGGAACCCGCAACCGGAGTCAGTCAGCTCGAGCTTGCCGTTGTCGTACTTCTCCTTCGGATCCGACCCGAACACGTTGCGCTCGAACTGCCGCTCGACCTTGACGTCCGGGCCGTCGCCGGCGCGTACTTCGACCTCCGCGGAGCTGCTGTCGATTCGCAGCGCGTCGCCCTGCACCGGGTAGCTGCCCTCGCCCGTCTTGGTGCCCTCGGTCAGGCCGGTCAGCGCCCAGTACAGCCCGCCGAGAATGAGCGCGACCGAGATCGCGATCCCATACCGCCGCTCGGTGCTCATCGTGCTCGCCGGCCGGCCCTCGACGTCGGACATTGCTCTCCCCTGGGGTGCGACAACAGCCCAACCCTGACACATCCCCCGACGCCTGTCGGTGGGGTTTTCCCCCGTATTCCCACCGACTCGACCCTGAGTGGCACGGTCAGCCGACGAGCTCCTTGGCGATGGTTCCGGCGAGTTGCTGGAGCGACTTGCGGAGCTTGCTGGACTTGGCGGACTCGGCCAGGCTGCGGCCACGGGACATGGCGGTGTCCACGGCGTTCAGGTCATACGGAAGCAGTGCGGCCGGCTGCACCCCGGCGTACTGCGTGAGTGCCTCACCGACCGCATCGGCGGGAGAACTGCCGAGGGAGCCGGAGCGGACGCGGTTGACCACCACCCTGAGGTTGACCGACGGCACGATGGCGCGCACTTCGTGGATCGCGCGGATCAGGCGGGTCAGGCCGACCGGGTCCGCCGTACCGACGACGATCACCTCGTCGGCCTCCTCCAGCGTCGCCACGGTCGCGCCGTTGCGGCGCGGCGCCAGCGAGTCGAACGAGATCTCCTCATCCGTCTCGATACAGAAGCTGACGTCGACGACGGTCACCGGCGCCAGCATGCGCGCGGCCGACCAGATCGACTCGATCGCGGCCGGCCGCAACTCCGTCCAGCGGTCGGCGCGGCTGAGGCCGGTCAGCACCAGCAGATGCGGCTCGACCTGACGCGCGTGCTTCGCCAGCATCACCATGTCGAGCGAACCACTCGACGCCGACCGCGCCGCGGCGGCCAGCCCGGAGGTCTCGTCGAGCATGCCGAGGAGCTGCGCGACGGTCCCGCCGTACACGTCAGCGTCGGCGAGCAGGGTCGGGACGCCTTTGACCGCGAGCTCACAGGCCAGTCCGACGGCGACGGTGGTCCGCCCGGGCGCGCCGGTCGGGCCCCAGACCGCGATCACCCGGCCGCTGCCCTGGGTGTAGACGGGCTGCGGGTTGCCCGCCGTCTCCGGAGTCAGCGGCACGAATCCGCCCCCGAAGTGCGACAGCGAGGCCGGCGGACCTGACTCGACCGCATCGGTCACCGCGCGGCCGAGGTCCTCCGGGCTGACGTCGGCCGGAAGGATGCGCTCGATCCCCATCCGGCTGAGCCTGTCCTCGGCGCCGAAGGGTGCGCCGTTCTCGGTCGGGTCCACCAGGGCGAGTACGGCGATCCCGCGCGTGTGCAATGCGGACACGGCATCCGAGGTGAGCCGGGCCAGGTCGTCGGCGAGCAGCACCGCGCGGGCCTGACCGCTCGCGGCCGCCGCCATCACGTCGGCGAGGTCGACACAGCGCCGCACCACCCGGATCCCGGGTGCGCGCTCGGTCCGCCGTACGACGTCTGCCTCCCAGGGGGCGCCGGTCACGGCCAGCAGAACGGGGACGGACATCAGCCGGCCCGCCGCACCAGAGTCGGCTCGCCCGTGCTCATCGCGGTGAGCGCGGCCGGGAGCCGCGACAGGTCGGACGGCGCGAGCCCGATCAGGACCTGTCTGCGGGCCGAACCACCTGCCACGCCTTTGACCGCGTCGATCTGGAGAACGCGAACGCTGCTCCAGAGCAGCTTGGCCGGCTGACTCTGCTCCTTCGGGACGACCCAGATGTCCACTGTGTCGCCTCCCGCGGTGTCCGACGGCAGCCGTCCGGTCGCGACCGACAACGGCAACTCGGTGCGGTTGCGCTCCGACTCGGAGACTGCGGCCTCTCGCGGCACGAACTCACCGGCGTCGACGGCGCGGGCTACGACGAGGCCTTTGAGGTCGGCGTCAGCGGCGACGTACCTGCTCGCGTCGTCGCTGCTGGTGAAGCGCACCCGCACGGTGGTGAGGTCGTCGCCGGTCAGCGTGGTGCCGGCCTGGAGGTCGTGCTTGGCCGCCCAGATCGTGGTCGTGTCGTCGGCCGCCGACAGCAGCTTGGCGCCGGCCAGCGCGGTGATGGCGACGAGCAGTACGCCGAGGACGAGCCGGCCGTCCTTCCACCGGGCCCGCCGGTTGCGCTGGGCCGGGACGGACAGTGCCCCGAACCCACTCCGCACTGCTGTGTCGACCACGTCGAACTCCCCAGTCAATCGATCGCTCTCGGAGCCGACATTCTGCCGTGTCCGGGGACCTCGCTGTGAACGGTCATCCACAGGGCGTCACTCCCGGCCCTTGCCTGGGGACAAACGAGATCATCCGAGCGTCAACCGTGGCAAACTGACGGAACCAGCCACTATGTGAAGGAGTAGGACGGATGCCGGGTCCCCGATTCCTCCAGCTCGCCGACGTCGCCGAAGTCCTCAACATCTCCGCCAACCAGGTGTACGCCCTGGTCCGGCGCGGCGACATCCCCGCGGTCAAGATCGGCGGCCGAGGCCAGTGGCGGGTCGAGGCCACCGAGCTCGAGAAGTACATCGAACGGCTCTACAGCGAGACCAAGGACTTCATCGACAGTCATCCGTTCGGCGAAGAAGCAGAACAGACGGAAGAAGCGCACCACTAACCCAGGCGAGCCGGCGCCGGGCCGGTCTGTCTGGGGTTTCGGGGATTCTGCTAGTCACTCCGGGTGTGTAGCGCTCGCCAAAGCCAGCGCCCGCGGGATTCGTGGAGGGTTTCTGGCCCGTCCAGTAGGGAATCCCTCCACTGTCCGACCCAGCCTCGCGAGTGTGGTCGGTTCAGTCGTGGAACCGGTCGGGTGCGATCGCGGCTCTGCCGGGACTTCGGACCGGAGCGCTGTCGGCCGGATGCGGTTGGCTCAGCGGCGGCGGAGGGCGCGGAGGGCCTGGGTGGGGACCAGGCGCTGGTTGTAGACCTCGCTCCGGCGCCGGGGAGCGTCCAGGGGATGCTCGGCCAGCTCGAGGAAGTCGGCTCCGACCCGGTCGATCGTGCCGGTGACCGGTCCGCCGCCGCTACAGAACAGCGTGACCGGTGAGCGGTCGCGCGCGATCCCCCGCAGCAGGTGCGCGAGCCCGAGCTTCCCCTCGACCGCGCCGCTCGCCGGCTCCGCCCACGGCCCCAGCCTGTGTACGGCGACCAGCGCGGCGACCGGGATCAGCCACTCCTCGTACCGCTCGGTCTCGATCAGCAGGCAGTCCTTCCCGACCCGCGTCAACGTCCCGTGTACCGGGTCCGCGTCGATCAACTCCACCCGGACGACCGTGTCCACGGCCCCGCGCAGCCGGTCGAGCACCGTGATCTTCCCGACCTCGGCCCGGACCCGATCCGCGACCTCGCCGTACAGGTCGCCCTCCTGAAGCGCCTCGAACTGCGACTCCAGGTCCGCGAACAACGCATCCCACCGCATACCCGCTGAACCTACCGGCCGTTGGCGGTCACCCTCTGTCAGGGAAGTGCACGCTTCGTGCGTTAAGGACTTGCAAAGTGACAGTAGGACCGGTCTATAGTGGTCAAGCCAACGCAAACTCAAGCAAACTCATAAGTCGGGAGCGAAGCGGGATGAACGCGATGATCCGGGGAGTGAAGGGGACGCTCGCGGTGCTGGCGCTCGTCGGCGTCGGCCTGGGCTTGCGCTGGATGACCGCGGGCTCGATCACCGGCGTGAACAGCCACGACCTCGACTCGATGACAGTCCTCGCAGTCGGCACCGTCGCCTGGATGGCCTACGGCTGGCTCGTCCTCGCAGTCCTCGTGACCGTCCTGGAGCAACTCCCCGGAGCCATCGGTGCCCTCGCCGGAGCCATCGCCGGCCGGATCACCTCAACCACCGCCCGCACCCTCCTCCGCTCCAGCCTCGGCGTCGCCGCCGTCACCCCCCTCACCGTCGGCGTAGCCCACGCAACCCCCGCCGACGCCACCACCCGCCCCTGGACCCAGGTAGAGCCCCACTCCACCGTCCAACTCACCAGCACCCCCACCAAGCCCAGCTCAGCCGTCCACCTCGCCGGACAGGCACCCGCCCCCCTGCACGCCGCCTCAGACACGACGAACTGGCGCACCACCGAGCCCGGCTCAACGGTCCACATCACCGGGCACGCACCCACCGCTCACCCGGACGCCGGCGCCACCCAACCCGACACCACCCGGCCTGGCGTAGACCAGCCCGGCGTGAAGCAGCGCGGCACCACCGAGCCCGGCACTACCCACCCCGGCGTGAACCGGCCCGGCGTGGAGCGGTCTGGGGTGGGACGGGCGGAGGACGGGGTGCCGGGTGGGGGGCGGGTTCGGGTGGGGGTGCCGGATCGGCCGGCGGTGGGGGCTGCCACTCGGTATACGGATCTGCGGTCCGGGGTTCCGGTGCGGGTGCCTGGGCGGGTTGACGTGCGGGCCGGGGACTCGTTGTGGAGCATCGCGGCGCGGGAACTGGGTCCGAACGCCAGTGCCGAGGCGATCGCGGCCCGGTGGCCGGAGTGGTACGCCGCCAACCGTCAGGTGATCGGTTCCGATCCCGACCTCATTCTTCCCGGTCAGGTACTGCGCATCCCGGCAGCCGCGACCGGCCAGCACGTGCCGCCCACCCACCAGGAGAAGTGACATGAGCCAGCCTCAGAACCTCCGTGCGGACGACCTCCAGCACCCGACTCCCCTCACCCCTCTCGCAGCTGTCCCCGAGACCCCGGCGTCCCCGGACGACGTGGCCGGCGAGGTCAGCATCGCGACACCGCGGCTGCGGGCTGTCGATGGTCCTCCGGCGCACACCGTGCCGGCGACGGTGCGCTACGCGGACAGCATGACCGACGGCGCGCTGGCCCTGCGCCTGCAGGCGATCACCCGCCTTGGTGTGGTCTCCGCACCCACCACCCTCACCACCCTCGCCGCCTTCACCACCGCCCCAACCCAAGCCCGCGAAGCCGAGGGTGAAGCCCACCTGAAGGTTCAGGCCGCGGTGGCTGAGGGGCGAAAGCTCGCAGCGGTGCCGGTGGCGGCCAGCGACGGATCGGCTGGGCCAGTGAGGGCTGACGTCGGTGACGGGTCGGCGGCACCGGTGCCGGCTGAGGTCGGTGACGGGTCGGCGGCACTGACGGTGGCCGCAGCCGCTGACGGGTCGGCCGCGCCGGTCAGGGCTGGGGTCGGCGACGGGTCGGCGGCACTGACGGTGGCCGCGACCGGTGGCGGGGCGGCGGCGCTGAAGGTGGCCGAGGACGGGCTTGGGTCGGCGGGGCCGGAGGTGGGTGGAGCTGCTCGTGCAGCGGCGGCCGCGGCGGGGGCGGGGGTTGGGCCAAGGGTACCGGATGCGCGGGCTTGGGCTGGGCGGTTGGTGCAGGCGGTTTCGGAGGTGCTGGCGGGGGATCGGCCGATTTCGCAGTTGGTTCGGTTTGCGGATGAGGCTGTGTTCGCGGATTTGAATCGGCGGGTTCGGGTGTTGGGGCTGACTACTACGGCTACCAGTCGCGGGGCTCGGGAGCGGAGTGCGGTGCGGTCGGTTCGGGTGTGTACGCCGGCTCGGCACGTGGCTGAGGTTGCTGCGCATGTGCGGCACGGGGATCGGTCGAGGGCGATCGCTTTGCGGATGGAGATCCGGCGTCACCGATGGATCTGTACTGCGCTCGAGATCGGCTGAGCGGCGACGGCTTGGGCGGAGCGGTCGGAGCCCGGACGGCAGGCCACGCCAGCCCGGCATCGAACTCTCGGTGGAGTTCTGGCGTCGTAGAGGAGCGCAATCCGATCGTGCTTTCGCTGTCATATGGCTGCGGCAGGCGCGGCGTACCGTAACCGGGTCGGTCGCAGGACCGCCCCTCGTCGTTCGGGGAACGAATGTCAGACACGACCGTCAGCAGGGCACTGGAGTTCAGCGAACCGACAGACACGGAGCGATCGGAGTCCACTGGGGTGACGCCGGACGTGGCGTGGCGGGTCGGTCTGGAGGACTTGACCGACGCGGAGCGAGCCCGAGTGCTCCCCGCGGTACGGCGACGCCGGTGGAGCGAGCGGATGCCGCTGCTCTACCCACTGGCCGTGCGGTACCACCGGGTGCTCAAGCGACTCGAGTGGATGCGGTCCAGTACGCCGTACGCACGGCTCCGGCAGGTGGACGAGTTGCCGGTGCGGGTGAAGCGGCACAAGTCGTTGCTGTTGCGGCAGCTCGGCGAGACCGAGATGTGGATGCAGCACAACAAGGTGACCAACCTGAAGCTCGCATGCGCCCAGGTGGACGGGCTGCTGATCCGGCCGGGTGAGACGTTCTCGTTCAACAAGCTGGTGGGCAATGCCACGCGCCGCAAGGGCTATCGGAAGGGCATGCGGCTCTCGAACGGGCAGGCGCGGCCGGGCATCGGTGGCGGGATCTGCCAGCTCGCCAACCTGCTGCACTGGATGGTGTTGCACTCGCCGTTGACGGTGACGCAGCGATCCACGCACAGCTTCGACCCGTTCCCGGACAACGGGCGGGTGCTGCCGTGGGGCGTGGGCTGCAGCATCGTCTACAACTACGTGGATCTGCAGTTCCGCAACGACACCGACCAGACGTTCCAGCTGCGCGTCGGAGTGGGCGATCGCTACCTGGAGGGCGAGATCTTCGCCGACGTTCCGGCCGAATCGTCGTACCGGGTGTTCTCGCGGGGTGAGCGGTTCCTCCGGGTCGGCGCAGAGTACTTCCGCCGCAACGAGATCTGGCGGACGGTGATCGACCGGCGCACCGGTACGACGGTCCGCGACGAACTGATCCGCGAGAACGTTGCCCTGGTCAAGTATGTCCCGGTCGACGTGCCGGTGCTGGACGTCGTACCGCCGCAGCAGTACCCCCCGAGCAGGTAGCCGGCGACTACTCGAGCAGCGCGCAGCCGTACTTCTCGAACAGTGCGGCCACGTCGCCGGAGAATCCGCCGTGCAGCTCCCCGAGCATCGCGTGCGTCGTCGCCGACATCACCAGCACGTACCTGGCCGGCTCCTCGCCCGGGTTGCCGAACGTGTGCGGCACCCCACGCGGGCCGACGATCCCCGATCCGGCCGGGACGTCGTAGTCCTCGCCGTCGATCCGGAGCCGCAGCGTCCCGGAGAGGACGTACCACGCCTCGTCGTCCTCGTGATGGACATGCAGCGGCGCCTGCCAAGCCACCTGGTCCGACGTACGCCCCGCCGCCTCCCACTCCGCGAGCACCAGCCCCGATCCCGCAGGAGCGACGGTCCGTCCGAGCAGCGGCACGCCCGAGAGATCATCTCGACGCGACATCCAATCAGCTCCCCAGTCAGCGTGCACACCATCCTCAACCGCCCGAGCCATGACCACAACCGGCAGAAACTGTCGGTGGCGGGTTGCAGACTGGTGGCGTGACTCTGGTTGTCGAGCCGTACCGGGAGCGCCCCGCGCTGGTGCCCGGCGCCGCCCTGTGGACGCGGACCGCCGAGGGCGGGGAGTACCGAATCCTGCCCGACGGCTGTATGGACCTGCTGTTCATGGACGACGACCTGATCGTCGCCGGGCCTGACAGCCGCGCGTGGACCGGGACCGCGGACCGCGGGACCAGGTACGCCGGGATCCGGTTCGCGCCCGGAGCCGCGCCGGATTTCCTCGGCGTACCGGCGAAGGAGCTGCTCAACGAGCGCGTTCAGCTGGCCGACCTCTGGTCCCCGGCCCGGAGCAGGCGGATGCTCGACCGCATCAGGTCGGCGCCGGACCCGGCCAGGGCCTTGGACGAGGCCGTGGCGAGCCTGGCCGAGGAGCCGCCGGATCGGCTGATCATTCAAGTACTGCGGAGCATCCGGGCCGGTGTGCTGCGCGGCGGAGCCGGCGTGTGGGGTCTGGCCGGCAGCGTCGGGTTGAGCGAGCGACAGCTGCATCGCCGCTGCCTGAACGCGTTCGGCTACGGCCCGAAGATGCTCGACCGCGTCCTCAGGATGAACGTCGCCCTCGACCAGGCCCGCACCGGCCTCGCGCTCGCGGACGTCGCGGTCCGGACCGGGTACGCCGACCAGGCCCACTTCACCCGCGACGTGAAGGCCCTCACCGGCGTACCGCCGAGAATCCTTCTGGGCTGAGCCCCTCTCCGCGTGTCAGCATTGCTGTTCACGGCGAACTGGTGTGCTGAGGCGATCACCCGAGCACGACGGTGAAGCCGCCGGGTTGGACGACCGCGTGACTGGGATTGGTGCGCGAATGGAGTTGGCCGGTGGAGGTGTAGGAGTAGGCCACTCGGCCCGGGACGCTGACACTGCGAGGATGCGAGTCGACGCTGGTCAGCAAGGTCCCATTGTCCAGGCGCAGCGTGCTGATCATGGGGATCAGGAGTAGCGCGTCCACCTGGGCCGGAGCGGTCGCGGTGGCTTTCAGGTTGGTCGCGTACGGCGGAAGTGGTGTGGCGAGCGTGATCGGTAGCAGAGCACCAGGAGCCGCGGAGATGCCTTGCGGGCCAGTCACATGATCGATGGTGCCCAGGACATGCGAGCCGGTGGTCCAGGTGGTGCGAGCGGGCGACGGTGTGTCGACCAGGTTGACGATCGGGAGGACCAGGACCGGCTGAGATGAGGACGGCAGGGTCCAGGTCGCGGACTCGCCGGCTCCCAGCGACAGGTAGGAGCCCTTGCTCCATTGGGATTCGCCGGTCCAGGCGGAGGGTGGCGTGACCACCTGACCGCCGGTTGCCGACTCCGCTTCGACGACCCGGAGTCCGTCGTACGTCGGTCGGCCGAGCAGGCGGGCGATCTCCGGTGCGGCGTCGAGGGCGAGCATGGAGAGCTGGCCGTGGATGCTGGACTCGGCGCCGGAGTTCCGGTTGACCACACCGTCACCGGAGATGCCGTCGTACGTGCGGCCGGTGGCCGGGTCGTACATCGCCTCGCCGGCCCGGTTCGCGCCGAAGTACCAGGCGGCGACGAAAGCCGCGACCTGCTTGAGGCCGGGCAGTCCGACCGCCAAGAGGCCTTGCAGGCGAGCGTCGACGCCGTAGGCGATCTGCGTACGGTCGATCGGAGCGGGGAGCCAGCCGTTGTCCGGCCCACCGGCAGTCATCAGCAACGGCGTGAAGCCGGCGGTGTCGCCGATCGCCGGGTCAAGCAAGCGGCGAGAGCCCAGCGCCGACGAGGCAGCGGCGAGCGCGGACGGCATCTGGGCACCCCACGCGTGCCAGTCCGAGATGGACTCGCCCCAGGGCAGCAGCGCGCGGAACGGCCAAACAGTCGTCGATCCAGCACTCATCGCCGCGATTCCCTCGGCGAACTGTGCCAGCGCTCGCCGAGCCCGCGCTGACCCACCGGCTCGGACATAGGCCGCCAGGCCGAGGACAGCCTCGGACGTCGCATCGGCACCGTTGACGATAAGCCAGGCTGGCACACGGCGACCGTCGACGATGTTGTACTGGCCGTAGCGGGTGAGCACTTGACGCTCCAACGCTGACACCGCGAGTTCGAGGCGAGCCTTCAGGAAGTCGGCGAAGGCACGGTCGGTTCTGCGGAAGACGGCGTACCCCTCCCCTAGCGCCCAGACCGTGCGGGCGAGCCAGTACGCCGGTCCGGAGTCGGAGGGGTCGGGGAGTTCGGGGGGATCGGCGCTGGGGTTGAGGGTGCCGTCCGGTTGCATCCAGAGGACGACGTTGCCGTTGGGTGACTGGAGAAACGCCAGGCCGCGCAGTAGACCGCGAGCGGCGGCCAGCGAGGACGCGTCGTGGAAGAGCTCCCCGTGACGGAGGTAGACGACGGCGGCGCGGGAGATGTCGTCGGCGTTGTAGGCGCCCTGCCCGTAGGTGTTGGTGACGGGGTCGTAGGTGCCGCCACCGATGCGCTTGTAAGAGCCGTCGGCTTGACGATCCGCGTAGGTCCACAACACGCCGAGCGGGCCTGAGCCGAAGGTGCTGTGGCCGGACGCTGCCGGTGGAGTGACCGAGGCCCGGAGGAAATCGAGGTGGGCGAGGTTGGACAGCCGCCCACCCTTCGGGGTCGCCGCGGCAGCGGTTGCCGTCGGCAACATCACGGCGGCGGAAGCGGCGACGGCGCCGCCGAGGACGGTGCGGCGGGTCGGGTTCATGTCAGTCGGTCCAATCTCGCGACACCGATCGCCGCGTCGGCCATGCCGTAGAAGACGTAGCGCACGCCGTCCACTTCCTCGATCGCGGTCGGGAAGACCACGTTGCCGACGGTGCCGACCTTCTCCTCCTCGGTCTCCGGCACCAGGATCGGCTCCGGCGTCCGCGCGATCACCCGGGTCACGTCGTCCGGATCCAGCAGCAGCGCGCCGGCCGCGTAGCAGACCCGCTGGGTGGTCGGATCGAACCCTTCCGGTTGCTCACCGGTGACGCCGTGATGGATCACCAGCCAGCCCTCCGGCACCCGCAGCGGCGCCGGGCCGGCCCCGATCTTCAGCTCCTCGAACGGGTACTCCGACATCGCCACCAGCCGGTGGTTGCGCAGATGCACGAGATTCCCCAGATCAGCCTCGACGTCGGCCACCGATACGAACGACACCCAGATCCCCGGCCGGTCATCGGTGACCCCGGCCGGGAGGTGCACGCCCTCGCCCTCACGGAACCATCCGAGGTCCCACATCGGCCGATGCAACATCGCGTACGACGGTTCGCCGTCCGGACCGGTCACCGGCTCGGGGAAGAACACCGTGTCCTTGTTGGGGAACAGGTTCAGATCAGTGTCGAGCGAAGGCTGGTACTCGAAGTGCAACGGCCCCAGCCGCGTCCACGAACGCAGATCCGCTGACACCGCCAACGCCGGCTTCGGGCCGAGCGGACCATAGGCGACGTACGTCATTACGTGCAGGCCGAGCAACGGGACCCAGGTCACCCGCGGGTCCTCGACTCCGGCGTTGTTCAGTCCGCGCTCCCAGCCTTCGTCCGGCGACAGGACGACGCCGTCGCGCCGGACGCCGACCGGCACACCGTCCTTCAGCTCGACCTCGGCCAGCCCGACCCGCGACACGTTGCCGGAAGCAACCAGTCGCGGCAGGAGGTACAGCGTGCCGTCGGGGGTGTGCCCGGTGGCCGGGTTCAGCACCCCCTCGGCCTCGAGTTCGTTGCCCGGCTCGGCCGTCATCAGGACGCCGACACGGGCCAGGGTGTAAGGAACAGTAACCACGAGAAGCCTTTCAGAAGGAGAGATTTCAGCCCTTGACCCCGGACGAGAGGTTCGAGGAGATGAAGCGGCGCTGGAAGATCACGAACAGCGCCACCGCGGGCGCGGCCAGCACACAGGCCCCTGCGAGGACGGCGCCGAACGGGTTCGCCGCCCGGGACGCGACCGTGGTCAGGTAGTTCGACAACGAGACCGCGAGCGGCTGCAGGTTCTGCTGCTTGGTGATCAGGAACGGCCAGAGGAACTCGTTCCACGGCCCGATGAACGTCAGGAGTACGCCGGTCAGCAGCGCCGGTTTCACCAACGGCACCGCGACCCGCCACAAGATGTTGAGCTCGGACGCACCGTCGATCCGGGCCGCGTCGAAAAGCTCGGCCGGCAACTGCAGGAAGTACTGCCGGAACACGAAGACCGCGGTCGAGTTGATCAGGAACGGCAGGATCATCCCGCCGTACGAGTCCGCCAGCCCGTAACTGCGCACGATCAGCACGTACAGCGGGATCGTCAGCAGCTGGAACGGGACGACCTGGATCAGCAGCATCAGGTTGAACACCAGCCCGCGGCCGCGGAACTGCAACCGCGCCAGCGCATAACCCGCGAGCACACCGAAGACCAGCGTGCCGAGGATGACCCCACCGGTGAAGATGCCGGAGTTGATCAACGACCGGCCGAGGTTGATCGCCTCGTTGATCGCGGTGTAGTTCTGGCCGGTCAGGTTCCCCAGCTGCGGGAACGCCCCGCGCACCGTCGAATCCGGCTCGGTCTGCAGACTGCCGATCAGCATGTAGTAGAAGGGGAAGAGGAACACGAACGCGCCCAGCAGCAGGGCGATGAACCGTAGTCGCATCAGTCCTCCCTCCCTACGAAGCGCCGTTCGATCAGAGCGATGATGAGTACGCCGATCACCAGCAGCACGCCGATCGCAGAGCCGACGTCCGGATTGCCCTGCTCGATGCCCTTCTGGTACATGATCAGAACCGGCGAAGCGGACGCCCCGTCCGGCCCACCGCCGCCGGTCAGCAGATAAGGCTCGGTGAACAGGTTGGCCCCGGTCACCGTGGCCAACAGGACCACCAGCGTGGTGGCCGGCCGGACCCCCGGCACGGTCACGTTCAGGAACGACTTCCAGCGGCCGGCGCCGTCCATCGACGCCGCCTCGTACAGGTCCGCCCCGACGTTCTGCAAGGCGGCCAGGTACAGCAGGATGAAGAACCCGAGCTGCTTCCAGGTCACATAGAACGCGATCGTCGGCATCGCCAGCTTCGAGTTGACCAGCCAGGACGGATCCGGCGCCAGCGGGCCGAGGATGGTGTTGACCAGCCCGTTCGAGTTGAACAGGAACAGCCAGACCCCGACCACGGCGACGCTGGCGGTCACGTACGGCACGTAGTAGCTGACCCGGAAGAACGTCCGCCACCGGATCGCCGAGTTCAGCGCGGTCGACAACCCGAGGGAGAAGATGACTGTCAGCGGCACATTGATGACGAGGAAGATCAGGACGTTGTAGAAGGATCGTTGGACCGCGGGATCCGTCAGCACCGTGACGTAGTTCTCGAACCCGACGAACGGCCGGTCCACGACCGCACCGGGCGCCGCGAAGAAGTAGTCGTGGAACGACATGTACACGGCGAACCCGAGCGGGTAGGCGAATACTGCGAACAGAAAGACGACGTACGGTGTGACGAACGCCGTCCCGACCGGGTGTTCCCCCAGGATCCGCCCGGTCAGGCCGCGACGTCCGGCGATCATGACTGTTTGACGAGCTGATCGATCTTCTGCGCGGCGCCGTCCAGGGCCTCACCCGTGTCCTGCTGGCCGAAGATGACCGACTTGGAGTAGGCGTCCCGGAAGGTCTGCCAGATGGTGATCGAGTTCGGCACGTTCGGCACCTCGACCGTACGGGCTGCCTGGTCCGCGAACACCTTGTAGTCGGGGTTCTTGGTGAAGTAGTCCGCGTACGCCGACGCGACGTCCTTCCGCAGCGGCATCTGGCCGGTCGTCTGCAGGAACTTACCGTCCTGCTCCTGGCTGGTGGCGAACTTCAGCACGTCCCACGCCGTCCCGCGGTTCTTGCAGGACGAGTACATCGCGACGTTCTTCGCGTCGGAGAAGGTGTGGATCTCGCTCGCCGGCTTGGCGGCTGAGGTCGGCACCGGGACGACGCCCCAGTCGACCTTGCCCTTGTACGACGCGATCGCCCACGGACCGACCACGGCCATCGCGGAGGTGCCGTCGACGAACGCGTCACCCGTGTACTTCTCCTGCGACGCCAGCTTGTCGGCGTACATCGTCCGCCAGAAGGTAGCGACCCGCTTGCCTTCGTCGGAGTTGAACGTCGACTTGCCGTCCTCGACCAGTTGTTTGCCTCCGCTCTCGGCCGCATACAGCGGGTAGAAGTCGAACCAGGACTGATAGAACTCGTTGCTCGGCGCCGGGTAGATGGCGACCTTCGCGGCCTTCGCCGCGACCAGCTTGCGCGACGTGGCGAGGAAGTCGTCGTACGTCGTCAGCGGCGGCTTCGCGGTGTCGATACCGGCCTTCGCGAACGCCTTCTTGTTGTAGAAGATCATCACCGGGTTCGACTTCCAGGGCAGCTGGTAGTACTTCCCGTCGGCCGACTTGTACTGCTTGGCGATGTCCCCGGAGCGGTCCTCGATGTACGACGTACCGTCGCTGAACGAGTCGAGCGGCACCAGACCGCCCTGCTTCTGGAACTGCGAGACCGAGGCCGGCGAGGTGTTGAAGATCAGGCACGGCGCGTTGCCGGCGGTGATCGCGGCGCCGATCACCTCCTCGGAGCTCTTCCCGGTCGGGATCTCCTGGGCGGTGACCTTCTGGTCCGCGTGGGCCGTGTTCCAGGCCGCGACCATCTGCTTGCCCCAGGCCACTTCCTCGGCGTTGTTCGAGTACCAGATCGTGATCGGCCCGCGGGCCTTGGCAGCGGTGTCGGCACTACCAGAGCCGCCACTACTGCCGCCACACGCGGCGAGCGAGCCGGCCAGGACAACGGCCAGCAGTCCAGCTTGCAACTTCATGATTCCTCCAGCTGTGGGGGTACAGCGGTCGAGCGGCGTACGACGAGCTGCGCGGGGGGCAGCTCGACATCGGATACGTCGGCGGCGCCGTCGACGACCTGGTTGAGCGTGTGGGCCGCCGCCTCGCCGAAGCGGAACGGGTCGGCGCGGACAGTGGTCAGGCCGGGGTGGACGTACTCGGCGATCTCGCTGTCGTCGAAGCCGGCGATGCTCAGGTCGTCCGGCACGCTCAGTCCGGCGGCATGGGCCGCGCCGAGGCCGGCGATCGCCATCCGGTCGTTGGCGTAGACGATCGCGGTCGGCGGCTCGGCCAGGGCGAGTAATCGCCGGGTGGCCTCGATCCCGCCGGCGGCGGTGAAGTCGCTGGTCTCCATCGCCTCTGGCTCCAGACCAGCCGTGGCGAGGGCCGCGGCGAAGGCCGTGGATCGCGCGGTCGCGTGCACGAACGCGGGCGGGCCGCCGACGTGCGCGATCCGGGTGTGACCGAGCCGCAGCAGATGCTCGACCACCGCGGTGGTGCCGGGCCGGTCGTCCAGGGTGACGGCCGGGAACGGTGACGCCCCGTCGGGCCGGTTCAGCGTGACGGCCGGCAGACCGAGCTCGACCAGCAGACCGATCCGGGGATCGTCGTGCCGGAGATCGGACAGGAACACCCCGTCGACCCGGCCGTCCTGTGCGAGTCGCCGGTAACCGGCCTCCTCGTCCTCGCCGGCCGTGACGACCTGCAGGACCAGAGCCTGCCCGCGGGTCGAGAGCACGCTCTCGACCCCCGCGATGAAGGCTGGGAAGAACGGGTCAGACGACAGCACCGCGGGGTCCCGGGTGATCACCAGGCCGAGGGCGAACGCCTTCGAGACCGAGAGCGACCGGGCCCGGTTGCTGGGCCGCCAGCCCAGTTCGTCGGCGGCCGCGATGATCTTGTCCACGGTCGACTGCGCCAGCCCGGGCCGTCCGTTCAGCGCGAACGACACCGCGCCCTTGGACACCCCAGCCCGGGTCGCGACATCCGCGATCGTCGGCCGCTGTTTGCTCACATGCACCTACCTTGGCGGGTTTGAACCGGTTTAACAGGCATCTAAACCGGTTTAAACCACGACGTCAAGAGGTTAGCGACCGTCACCGTCCGGAGTCGGCCACGGGCGGCTCAGACGGCGAGCGTCGTACCTGCGGCTCCCAGTTCACGCAGCGTGAGCAGTCCATGCGCACGCGCCTGGCGGTCCGGGGCCGTCGCCAGCACGACCGCCTGCTCGTACCGGTCGCCCAGGCGGCCCCACGCCGCCGCCGCCTCCTGCCACTGGCCGGCGAGCGTCGCCGCCCACGGGCCTGGTGCGTCGGCGGGAGCCGGTACGTCGATGCCGGCTCGACGCAGATAGGTGCAGAGCTCGCCGTGCATCGACCGATGCCCGGCGGCCTCGGCGAGCCTGAGCGCTCGCTGCGCGTCGTCGGTCAGGGCGCCGAGCGAGCCGTCCAGCCAGCCGAGCTCGATCCGTGCGGCCGCCAGCGGACCCACGACGAAGCTGTCGTCCGCTAGTGCTCGATCGGCGAGCGCGACGGCCAGGACCTCGCCGGCCGTGGAATCGCCACGCCGGGCGAGAAGCCGGGCGAGGACGCTGCGGGCCAGCGCTTCCATCAACCCCGGTTCGCCTGGGCTGTCCAGGAGCGCGCCAAGGGCGGCGATCGCCAGGTCCCAGTGGCCTCGGCTCGCCTGGACCGCGGCGTCGGTGAGCCGCAATCGATACTGACCGGCGAAGAACTCGCCGTCCGCCGCGGCCCGCAACCCGGCAGCGACGTACCTCTCCGCGTCGTCCAGACGGCCGCTGCGATAGGCGCCGCCGGCCGCGTTCACATAGCACCGCACCAGCGTCTCGATCCGGCTGTCCGCCCCGGCCAGGGAGATCGCACGCCGCAAGTCCTCGTCGCCGCGCGCATCGCCTCGGGCCAGCCGGGCGTCGCCCAGATAGCACCCGGCTTGCGCTTCCAGGTCCTGCCGCCCCAACCGCAACCCGATGGCCAATGCGCGCTCGGCGTACCGCTCGGCCCGTGCACTCGGCTCGGCGACGATGCCGACCGTCGCCAGGTTGCTGTGAGCGCGGGCCTGCTCGATCAGGGCCGCGGCCAGCCGGGCGTCGTCGCCAGTCGTCTCGAGCAGTTCGACGGCTTGGGCCGCGGCGAGCCGGGCACGCATCGGTCCGTGCCCGAACATGACGACCCGCGCCAGCACCAGCAAGGCATCGGCCAACCTCGACGCGCCGCCGGCCTCCTCGGCCGCACCAACCGCGGCCGAGGCCGATTCGAGCGCGGCCTCGAAACGATTGACGACGTAGAGGGAGTAGGCGCGCCGGGTCAGCAACTCCGCGGCTTCCCACGACTCGAGCAGCTCACGGTGGCGCAGTACGACGTCGAGGACCCCGACCGCTTGGCGATGCGCACCGAGGCGAGCAGCCTCGAGAGCAGCGGCTGGACCGTACTCGAGGATCACGTCGGTGCGTCCACATCGCTCCGCGTGATGCACCAGCCGGGAAGGCTCGGCAGCCGGATCCTCGAGGAGCCTGTCGACCACGGCCCGGTTGGCGCCGATCCGCTCCCCGGCCGTCAGCGACGACTCGATCGCCCGCCTGGCCAGTTCGTGGCGGAACGCGAGCGTGGCGTCGGTTCCGATCAGCATGCCCGACCGCTCGGCCTCGACCAGCACCGGCTGATCTCCGGCGAGGCTCTCGGCCAGCCGTCGCTCGGCGCGACTCGGGATCACGGACAGCCGTTCCAGCAGCATGCGGGCCGACGGCGACAGCCTGCCCAGGCGGGCCAGGACGGCATCGCGGACGGTCGGCGGTACGTCGGTCTCCCCGGCGGCGAGCACCTCGGTGACGAAGAACGGATTCCCTTGCGTCACCCGGTGGATCTCCACGGCCTCACGAGTGCTCGTCGCGCCCAGCCGCCGTACCGCCTCGATGCTCAACGGTGGCAACGTCACTCGGCGTACGGCGGAACCCGCCAGGCTGCCCAGCAACTGCCGCAGCGGGTGACCGGCGTCGACACCGGTCTCCCGGAAGGTCAGCACGAGCACGGCCGGGATGGCCGGGAACCGACGGGCCAGGAACCGGATCGCGTCGAGCGTCGCGTCGTCGGCCCAGTGGATGTCCTCAACCACCACGACCGACGGGCACGCGGAGAACGCGCGCAGCAGACCCGGCAGTGCGGTGTCGAGCCGATCCCCCGACAGGGCCGCGGCCAGCTCCGCGTCGCTCTCGGCCATGTCGCGGAACGGCCCGAGGCTGCGCGGCGCGAGCAGGTCGTCGCAACCGCCGATCCCCACCTTGATCGCGCGGCTCAGTCCGTCGGCGAACGTACGCACCAGCGCCGACTTGCCCGCTCCCGCCTCACCCGAGACCAGGACGACGACACCACGGCCTTCGTCGACGGCTGTGCCGACGGCCGCGGTGAGTTCGGCCAGCTCCGCGTCCCGCTCCACCAGGTCCGTGCTGCCCTGCGGTCCGCTCACCACTTCGGCGGATCGAGGCGGCGCAACCGACTCGGCGGCCAGCAGACGGTCGCGAAGTACTACGGCCTCGGGCCCGGGCGAGATGCCGAGCTCGGTGCTCAGCGCGTGCTGCATCCGGGCGTAGCGGCGCAGCCCGGTCGGCCGGTCACCGGAGACGACCGCTTCGCGCAGGAGTTCGACATGCGCCTCCTCGTTGGCGGGATCCATGGCCAGCAGGGATTCCCAGCGACCCGCACCGCGCAGCAGGCGCATGACCTGAAGGCGAAGTCGGTCACGCGGTCCGTCCAGCCACGGCTCGGCCAGGTCGTCGGGGAGCAGTTCGCCTGCGAGCACAAGCGCTTTGGCGCAGAGCTCCGGCGATGCGGGGTCCGCCGCGAGCGCGGCATCCGCGGCCGCTTCGAACGCGCCGGCATCGACCTCGAGCATCGCGCCTGGGAACAGCGCGACGACATCGTCCTTCAGGACCACGGCGTCGCGATCGGCAAGCGCCGTACGGGCATAGTGGGCAGCCTTGTGCAGCCGGGGAAGCGCGAGATCCACGCTGAGCTCCGGCCACAAGGCGTCGACCACGCGGTCGCGGTGCAGCCTTCCACCGGGCGACAGCGCCAGCAGTTTGACCAGCGCAGCCGCTTGGCGACGGCTCCACCGGCGCGCAGGAATCGGCGCGCCGTCCACCTGTACGGCGAAACCGTCCAGCATCCGCACGCTGACCTGCACATCTCGGATCGTAGGCGTCAGGAGAATCCCGTTCTACAGCAGGAAGTCCGCGGGATCGGCCGCGAACCCCGGATCCGGCAGCGATCCCACGTGGTCGACCTCGTCGCGCATCGCCGAGCTGACCTCCCGCAGCAGCACCCGCACGTCGTCCAGGCTCCAGCTGTACGACGCGACCGTCTCGGTCGCCGCGAACAACCGGCTCGAGAGTCTGTCCCGGGTCGCCTGATAGGACTCATGCGTTTCCAGAATCGCGTCAGCCAACAGCTCGGCGTCACGCAGCGCATCGGTGATGCCGTGCGTGGTGATCGGGTCCTTGTAGTAGCCCGCGTCTCCGACCAGCGCCCACCCTGGCCCCCAGCACTCGCGGACGAACCCCGCCGCACCAGCCCAGCCGTGCATCGCGCCCACCGGCTCTGCCGCCGACACTCGATCCGCCAGTGCCGGTGCTGTCTCCGCGAGGAGTATCGCGAAGGCGCGCTCGGTCCCACAGCGACGCAGCGCTCGCATCCGGTCCGGGGTCGTCGCGACGAACACGCAGGTCAACCCGTCGTTGGTGGGAATCAGACCGGCTCCGCCACCGACCCCATAAGCCCATTCGTATCCGGTGGGTCGTGCATCGGCGTAGTACCGATAGAGGATCGCGCTGAGCGACTGACCCCGCCGTACGACGGGGGCCCCGACTGCGGACGCGACAGTCGAACGGATGCCGTCGGCACCGACCGTGATCCCGGCTCGGAGCTCGCGATCCTGCGCGCGAACGCCCGTCACGCGACCACTCTCGTCGCGCAGGACTGCCGTGACCGGGGTCCGGAACCACATCTCCACACCCGCATCGGCGGCCGCGTCCGCGAGGATCCGGTCGAGCACGTAGCGACGCGGCGCATACAAGGCATCGACACCGCCGCTGGAACGAAGCGCGAGCTGCTCGGACGCACGGTCGGTGTAGTGGAACGTCGTCTGCCGGATCGGTGGCGTCCCCGCCGCGGCCACCTCGTCCAGCAGTCCCCATCTCGCCAACTGCATGACGCCCGCGCGCGTCAGACCATGCGTCGAGACGGTGTCGGTGCCGTAGGCGGACCGCTCCACCACAGCCACGCGGGCACCGGCCCGGGCGAGCAGCATCGCGGTCGAGGCCCCGGCGACCCGTCCGCCGACGACCAGCACGTCGTACTCGGTGGTCATGCTGCCGGCTCCGCACTGCAGCCGTTTGCCCGGGCCGCGATCCTGCCGGTCAAGAGATGCTGTACGACGGCCGCCGCGTCGTGCCGGGCACCGCCGATGAAGGCGGAGTCGCGCCGGTATTGGAATCGCTGGCCGACGACGTACACACCAGGTGCTGCGGTGACCCCGCGGTTCTGGCGGATGTGGCCGTCGGGGCCGATGACCGGCAGCCGCAGCCACGGATACTCGGGCCGGTAGCCGGTGGCGACCACGACGGTGGCGATGCCCGCCCGGGACAGATCCACAACGCGTGCTGCCGCCGGTGCCACGAGGGCCGGCGGCCGTACCGCCGGGAGAACCTCGCCGGTCAGTCCGGTACAGGCGATGTAGTCGTCCACCGCGTCGAGCAGCCGATGCATCCGTACGTCGGCGTCGGCAGCAGTCGCGGCCAGGTCCGGCCGGAAGCGTGCCTGTGTTCCTTTCATGCCCTCGAAGCGGCCGAGGAGCCGGACACCGTTGGCCTGCAGAGTGACCAGGTCAAGATTCCGTGCACGTTCGCCGGTACGGCGGCCGACGAGTTGCATCGACGGCTCCCGCCGGGCGGCCACCGGGTCGGGAACCTCGTCGATGGTCCGCGCCAGCCGGCCGGTTCGCTGCAGCCAGCAGAAGATGTCACTGCCGCGATAACAGCGCGGGATCCGGGTGTGCCGGCCGGCTGCCAGGTACACCTCCCAGCCCGCGCGATTGAGTTCGTCGGCGATCTGCACACCGGACGACGAGGCGCCGATCACGAGCACGCCACCGGGCGGCAGTTGACCGGGGTTGCGATAGCTGCTCGCGGTGACGACCTCGGCCGCGTCCAATCCGTCCGGCACGTTGGCCACACCGTGCGGGCCGGTCGCGATCACCACCTGACGAGTCGACCAGGTCCCGCGATCGGTGACGAGTCGATAGCCCCCGGAATGCGCCGTGACCAGGTCGCGCACCGTCGTACCGGTCAGCACGGGTGCGCCGTACGACTGGGCGTACCGCTCAAGGTGCTGGACGAAGCCGGCCGAGCTCATGAACCCGTCCGGCTCGGACCCGTCGTACTCCCAGTGGGGCAGGCGGGTCATCCAGTTCGGCGACAGCAGCTGCAGCGAGTCCCAGCGCTCGCTGCGCCAGCGCTCGCCGATCCGGCCCCGGTCGACGACCACATGATCGCGGCCCGCTCCGGTGAGTAGCCGGCTGACGGCGAGACCGGCATGGCCGGCGCCGATCACGACGGTGTCGATGGTGGTCATGGTCAGCCGGTGACCACGTCGACGACGACCGGAGTCGGGTTGGCCAGCGCGTCGAAGACCGCCGAGCGGCGCCGGGACTGCTCGACGATGCCGCGCAGGGTCTTGTCGTCGGCGTCGCCTTCGATCGCGATCGACACCCGGATCTGCTGGTAGCCGTTGCGGACGGAATCGCCCGACAGGCCGAGGATCCCGAGCAGGTCGATGTCGCCCTCGACGGTCGAGGTGACCTTGGTGAGGTCGACGCCGCGGGCCGCGGCGATGTTGGCGATACCGGCCGTCAGGCAGGCGGCGATCGCGTGCAGGAGGTACTCCGCCGGCGTCGGCCCGTGGTCCGTGCCGACCAGGACTTCGGGGTGGTCGAACTCGAGCACCGTGTCGGCCTTGTGCCGCAGCTCCTGCATGGCTCCGAAGAAGCCCGCTGCGGTGGAACGGCTGTGCGTCCCGGTGACCCAGGTGTTGTTCGCCCGGAACTGGAACTTGGCGATCTCGTGCTGCCCCTTCACCGCATCGAGGGTGGCGAACAGCGTCGCGGTGTCGACGCCGTTCCGGCGCGGGCTCTCTGTTGTCGTGCTCATCGACGTCCTCGCTTCGCTCCGGGCGCCGATGAGACACGAGATGGGCTGTGCTTGATGATGAACTCGCTTCGCTCGTTCATGGATCCTCCCCTGGTCTGCCTGGCCCGGTCGGCTCAGGCATCTGCCGAAGGACGCTAGGCCGGTCACCTTCCCCCGGCCTTCCCCTCGGCTTCTCTGCGCGGTAACGCGCTCAGGCGAGGAATCCACGCACTCGTTTGCAACTTTGCCTTGACGGGACGACGCCGCAGCGCTTGACTTGGTCGGCAGTGACGCACCCAGCCGGTAGCGGTCCGAGAGGGGTCCGAAGTCCGGTTTCCAGGCGCCAGGGCAGCTCGATCCACCCAGCCCGAGGCGGGGTCGCGTCCCCGGACCGATGGAGCAATCGTGTCCAACCTCGCTCGCCGCTTCCCGCCGGCCACTCTGGCCGCCGCCGGACGACTACGACAGCCGCACCCGCTCGATGAGGCTGCTCACCGCGACCCAGGCACGTTGACGATCGTGCAGCGCGACGTCGACTCCGGGTACGTGCGCAAGACCTGCTGATTCCACTCCCTTCATCCCTCGGTACCACCTGGAGACCCCTATGTCCCAGCATGCTCTGACCCTTTCCCGTCGTGACGTCCTGCGCGCCGCGGCCGCCGTCGCTGCCGCCGGCACGCTCGGTGCGTGCGGCAAGAACAACGACGATGCGGGGGGCGGCCCGGACGGCGTCGTCAGCGTCGATCTCTGGCACGGCCAGGTCGACACCGGCAAGGCCGCGATCGATGCCTTGATCAACGAGTTCAACAAGTCGCACCCGAACATCAAGGTGGTCGGCGGCGGTGGCGGGGTCACCGCGGACAGCATGCTGCAGAAGGTCACCGCGGGGCTGGCCGCGGGGTCCTACCCGGATGTCGCGTACATCTTCGGTTCGGACCTCGCCAGCCTGACCAAGAGCCCGAAGGTGGCCGACCTGACCGGTGCGCTGAAGATCGACGACTACTGGCCGGCCGCGAAGGACGCGGTCAGCGTCAAAGGCAAGGTCCGGGCCGCGCCGGCGTTGCTCGACTCGCTCTGCGTGGTCTACAACAAGAAGTTGTTCGCCGCCGCCGGCGTCCCTGCGCCGCAGGCGGGCTGGACCTGGGACGACTTCGTCACCACCGCCAAAGCCCTCACCAACCCCGGCAAGGGCATCTTCGGCACCGGCTGGCCGGGTGTCGGCGATGAGGACACGGTCTGGCGGATCTGGCCGATGATCTGGGACCTCGGCGGCGACGTGGTCAGCGACCGGGGTGGTGGGGCGGGGAAGGAATCAGGCACAGCCGGCAAGAAGGTGGGCTTCGACCAGGTCGGTGAGCAGGCGCTCGGCACTCTCGACCGGCTGCGCAGCGAAAAGTCGCTGTACGTCGATCCCAAGCCGGGCAGCGAACAGCTCTACCAGGTGTTCCTCGGTGGCCGGATGGCCATGGTCGCCACCGGCCCCTGGCAGCTCCCGGAGCTCATCGACAATCACCTCGACTACGGCGTGGTGCCGCTGCCGTCGTACTCCGGGAAACCGGTGACGATCTCGGGTCCGGACACCTGGACCGTGTTCGACAACGGCAAGGCGAAGGTGCAGGCGGCCACCGAGTTCGTGAAGTGGATGGCCGACCCGGCGCAGGACATCCAGTGGGACATGGAGGGCGGGAGTCTGCCGATCACCAAGGCCACTGCCGAGCTCCCCCAGTGGAAGAAGCACTCGACCGAGACGAACGGGCTGGACGTGTTCGTCAAGGCGCTCGACTCGGCGAAGGTCCGGCCGACGATCACGACCTACCCGCAGATCTCGCAGAACCTCGGTCAGGCGATCGCCGCCGTCCTGCTCGGGAAACAGAGCCCGGGTGATGCGATCAAGCAGGCCGTCGACCAGTGCAACCAGGTGCTGGCGGTGCCGAACTGATGGCCAGCGTGGTCGGTACGTTCACCGTCGACCCCCGGAGCCGGGCGGCGGCCAAGCGTCGTACCCGGAACGAGAGCGCGACGGGATGGGCGTTCGTCAGCCCGTCGGTACTGATCATCCTGGGACTCAGCGTCGTACCGGTGCTGTGGTCGTTGCTGTTGTCGTTCCAGGTGAATGACCTGGTCTCGCCGAGCGAGTGGGTCGGGCTGGCCAACTACAAGGCCCTGATGAAAGACCCGACCTTCGGTGCGGCGGTCGAGCACACGCTGATCTACACGGTGCTGTACGTGCCGCTGAGCGTGGTCGCCGGGCTGGCGATCGCGATCGCGCTGGATCGGAAGATCGCCTTCATCGGTCTGTATCGGACCTTGGTGTTCGTGCCGTTCGTGGTGTCGGCGGCGGCGCAGGGCGTGCTGTTCTCGTTCGTGCTCGATCCGGAGTTCGGTGTCGCGAACTCGGTGCTGCACAAGGTCGGGTTGCCGGCGCAGGGGTTCTTCAGCGATCCCGGTCAGGCGTTGTATCTGCTGGTCGCGATCTCGCTGTGGAGCGGGACCGGATTCTGCGTGATCGTCTATCTGGCCGGGTTGCAAGGGGTTTCGACAGACCTGGTCGAGGCTGCCCGGATCGACGGTGCGGGACGGTTCGGCGTACTGCGTCATGTCGTGCTGCCGTCGTTGACACCGGTGACGATCTTTCTGCTGCTGTTCCAGGCCATCAACGCGTTGCAGGTGTTCGACCTGGTGTTCGTCACCACCAAGGGCGGGCCGCTCGGCTCCACCACCGTGATCGTGTACTTCATCTGGGAGAAGGCGTTCAAGACGTTCACGGCCGGCTACAGCGCGGCCGCGGCGTACGCGTTGGCGGTCGCCTTGCTCGTGATCGGTGTGGCCTTGCAGCTCTACCGGCGGAGGTCGGCTGCGCGATGAAGAGATTGCCTTTCAGTGCTTGGCATTTCGTGCTCGCGCCACTTGCCTTGCTGTTCGCGTTGCCGTTGGCGTGGTTGCTGGTGAGCTCGGTGATGAGCAACGCCGAGATCAACCGGTTCCCACCGGCGCTGATTCCGCACGGGATCAAGCTCGACGGATATCGCTACGTGCTGGGGAACGCGTTGTTCCCGCGCTGGTTCCTGAACTCGTTCATCGTGTCGGCGGTGGCGGTGACGGCCAATCTCGTCCTCGGCTCGCTCGGCGGGTACGCGTTCGCGCGGATCCGGTTCGCCGGGTCGAAGCTCGTGCTCGGGCTGATGCTGGCGACGATGGTGATCCCGTTCCAGCTGACGATGATCCCGACCTTCCTGGTGATGAAGGAACTCGGGCTGATCGACACCCTCGGCGCGCTGATCATCCCGTCGCTGGTGACGCCGCTGTCGGTGTTTCTCTTCCGGCAGTTCTTCGTCTCGCTTCCGCGCGAGCTCGAGGAGGCGGCCTGGATCGACGGGTGCGGGCGGCTGCGGATCCTGGTCTCGATCGTGCTGCCGCTGGCCCGGCCGGCCCTGAGTACGGT
This sequence comes from Kribbella sp. NBC_01484, assembly GCF_036227145.1. Lineage (NCBI taxonomy): Bacteria > Bacillati > Actinomycetota > Actinomycetes > Propionibacteriales > Kribbellaceae > Kribbella > Kribbella sp. NBC_01484. Next base: position 4,382,212 of record NZ_CP109437.1, on the reverse strand, counting down.
CGCCGTCCTCACCTTCCTGGCCACCTGGAACGACCTGACCTGGCCGCTGATCGCGATCAACACCGACACCACGTACACCCTCCAGCTCGGCCTGACCACCTTCCAGGGCCAGCACCACACCCAGTGGGCCGCCGTGATGGCCGGCAACGTCATCACCGTGCTGCCGGTCCTGCTGGGCTTCCTCCTCGCCCAGAAGGCCTTCATCCGCTCACTCGCATCCACCGGACTCAAGGGCTGACACATGACTGTGCTTTTGGTCGGGCCTTCGGCGCCGACGCGGTCATGGGGCCTTGGCTCCCGCCCTTCCCTCGTCGCTCCAGTCGCTTCGCTCCCTACGCTCCTCAGTCCAGGCCGGGAGGCCCCATGACCTACGACCTGCTCGTGATTGGCGACGCGAACCCCGATGTGGTTGTCGGGCCTGTCGACCAACCCATCCTTTTCGGCCAGCGGGAACGGCTTGTTCCCAACGGTTCTCTGGTGCTCGGCGGCTCGGCCTCGATCATGGCCTGCGGCGCCGCCCGGCTCGGGCTCAGCGTCGCCTTTGCCGGGCGCGTCGGTGACGATCCGGCCGGCGACTTCATCCGTACGGCGCTCTCCGACCGCGGAGTGAATGTCGACGCTCTGATTGTCGACAACACCCTTCCGACCCCGTTGACCACGATCCTCACCTCGGGCGACAACCGGGCGATCCTCACCTCGCCCGGCTGTCTCCCGGCCACCACGACGGACGACGTACCCGGGTCGTTGCTGCGATCTGTCCGGCACGTGCACGCGGCGTCGTTCTACCTGATGCCGGCGCTGGCGGCGGGGCTGGCGGCCCTGTTCAAGGAGGCGAAGGCCGCGAAGGCGACCACATCGCTCGACCCGAACGACGACCCGGTCGGGCGTTGGGACCGGACGGTCCTCGACCCGGTGCTTCGGGTCACCGACTACTTCCTGCCGAATGCGGCCGAAGCGTTGGCCCTCACCGGTCATCACTCGGTAGAAGATGCCGCGGGCATCCTTGCCCGTCGCGGACCGTTGGTCGTGGTGAAGAACGGTGTGGACGGCGCCCTGGCCCACAACGGTTCCAAGGTCACGACAGCGCCGGCGCTCAAGGTGGACACCGTCGACGCGGTCGGAGCAGGTGACAGCTTCGACGCCGGCTGGGTGGCCGCCGTACTGAACGGATCCCGCACCGAACGAGCCCTGGCGATCGCTGCCGCCTGCGGCTCACTGTCCACCCGCGCCGCCGGCGGGACCGCGGCCCAGCCGGACTGCGATCTAGCCATCGAGAGCGTGATGCAATGAGCAAGATCGCCTTCATCGGCGCGGGCAGTGTGGTCTTCACCCAAGGCCTGCTCGCCGACCTGTTCAGCTTCGACCTCGGACCGCTGCACATCGCGTTGCACGACATCGATCCCGAGCGACTCGACACAGCCGCCGCGGCGGCGGCGTACATCGCCCAGGAGCGTGGTGTGACGCCGCGGATCACCGCGCACCTGGAGCGCCGGGCCGCGCTCGACGGCGCGGACTTCGTGATCAACATCGTCCAGGTCGGGATGAACGCCGCGACCCGGGTGGACTTCGAGATCCCGGCCCGGTACGGGATCCGGCAGACGATCGGGGACACGCTCGGTGTCGGCGGGGTGTTCCGGGCGCTGCGGACGTTCCCGGTCCTGCGGGGGCTCGCGGAGGACATCGCCGAAATGTGTCCGGACGCGTGGCTGCTGAACTACACCAACCCGATGGTGATGAACGTCTGGTACCTGGCCGCGCTCGGAGTGCGCAAGGTCGTCGGGCTCTGTCACTCGGTCTACTGGACGATGCACGGTCTGTCCGAGCTGGTCGGCGTCCCGTACGACGAGGTCACCTACCGGGCCGCTGGGGTCAACCACCAGTCGTGGGTACTGCGGTTCGAGCGCGGCTCCGAGAACCTGTACGAGCGGCTGGACGCGGCGATCGCGGCGGATCCGGAACTGCGACGGCGAGTGCGCGTGGACATGTATCGGCGGCTCGGGTTCTATCCCACCGAGACCAGCGAGCACTCGTCGGAGTACGTGCCGTGGTACCTGTCGCATCCGGACGAGGTCGAGCGGCTGCGGCTGCCCGTCGGTGAGTATCTCGGGATCGTCGAGGAGAACCTGGCGTCGTACGAACAGACGCGGAAGGCGTTGAAGGCCGGCGAACCGGTGACGGTCGAGCCGACGATGGAGTATGCGCCGCAGGTCATCCACAGCATCGTCACCGGGACGCCGCGAACCATCTACGGCAACGTCCCGAACACCGGCCTGATCAGCAACCTGCAGGCCGGCGGGGTGGTCGAAGTCCCTTGTCTGGTTGACGGTTCGGGAGTCCAGCCGACTTCGGTGGGTGCATTGCCGGCGCAGTGTGCGGCGCTCAACCGGTCCTACCTCAACGTGGCCGAGCTGGTGGTGAAGGCCGCAATGGACGAGGATCCGCGGGCGATCCGGCAGGCCGTGATGGTCGACCCGGCCACCGCGGCCGCGCTACCGGTCGAACGGATCTGGGACCTGTGCGACGAGCTCGTGGTTGCTCACGGCAATTACTTGGCGCCGTCGCTGAGGGCGGCCTGCAGGTAGGTGCGGTACGTCGCGAAGCCGTCGAGTACCTCGGCGGCGGTCGGCTGACCGGTGAGGGAGCCGACGCCCTGGCCCGCGTAGATCGAGGCGCGGGCCGGGTCGGCGGCGCGGGTGCCTTCGACGTAGTCGGTGTGGCCGGCGTCGTCGGTCTTCAGCTCGTCCTCGCGGCCCTGCCAGGTGTCGAAGTACGCGTTGCGCAGCGCCCGGCCACCGAACTCGTCCGGCCACCCGGCCCGCGACGCCGCGTCGAACACCGTGCCGTAGACGGTGTCGGTCTCGTCCGCCGCTATCACACGCCGGCGGACTGGCTCCGACGTCAGCGCCTCCTGGCAGGTGAGAAACGCCGTACCGATCCAGGCACCCGCGGCCCCCGCGGCCAGTACGGCGGCCACCCCGCGCGGACCCGAGATCCCACCGCCCGCGAGCACCGGCAGCTCGGTCAGCTCGAGAATCGCCTGCAGCAACGGCAGTGTGGCCACGGCATTGCGGCCATGCCCACCGGCTTCCGCGCCCCGGGCAACGATCACGTCGACACCGGCATCCACCGCCTCCCGCGCATCGGCAACCGTCCCCGCCTGCGTGGCAACGACAATCCCGGCCTTCTGCAGCGGTTCGACGTACGGCGTGTAGTCCCCGAAGCTGAGCGACACCAGCGCCGGCTTCAGCTCCAGCACGGCCTCCAGATGCTCCGGCCGCTCCCGCACCGACCACGCCATCAACCCGATCCCATACGGCTTCCCACTCGCCGCAGCGATCGAGCCCTCGGTCCGGATCCAGTCAGCCGTGACCGCGGATCCGGCGCCGAGCATGCCGAGACCACCCGCCACCGAGATCGCGGCAACCAGCCTGCCACCACTCACGTTCGCCATCGGCGCGCCCACCACCGGAACGCTCAGCCCGAACTTCTCCGTCAGCCACATGAGTCCACAGCATCACACCCGCCCGGTCCACGCCACGTGCCCCCGCCATGTGCCGGGGGCTGGGACAGGAACTGGTGGGTGGGGACATGGCATTACCTGTCGCTGCCCCCGACAACCTGACCCAGGTCCCCGAACGCGGTCCGGTGCCGCGATCCGAAGCCTCCGGACTGGCGTTGGTCGGACGCGCGACGGCCGGGCCCAGAGTTACCTCCCAGGCCCGGCGGTGGCTTGATGCCTCAGAACTTGTAGACGTCTGAGGATGGGTCGCCGTGGCAGCGCTTGTACTTCTTGCCGGAGCCACAGGGGCAGGCCGCGTTGCGCGGGGTGCCGGCGTACTGCAGGCCACCGTCCTCGACGGCCGCCTCGCGGACGGCCACCTCGTCGTCGCCGTCCATGGTCGGGGCCGAGTAGGACAGGCGCTGCGGACGACTGTCACCGGTCAGCCCCTTGGCGCGCAGGCGCGGGGTGTCCCGCGGCCGCACCTCGTCCTGGACCCGGCCCGGGAACTCCGGCACCGGCGCACCGGGGGTGAGGATGTCCTCGATCCGACGGCCTTCGAGACCGTCGCCGTCCAGGTCGAGGTCCACCGTCGCGTCCGCCTCGGCGGCGAGCTCCATCTCGGCGCGCATCGCCTCGACGTCCACCTCGACGTTGAAGATGAAGGCGACCGACTCCTCCTTGATCGACTCCATCATCGCGGCGAACATGTCGTAGCCCTCGCGCTGGTACTCGACCAGGGGGTCGCGCTGCGCCATCGCGCGCAGGCCGATGCCCTCGCGCAGGTAGTCCATCTCGTACAGGTGCTCGCGCCACTTGCGGTCCAGCACGCTCAGTACGACGCGACGCTCCAGCTCGCGCATCGCGTCCTCACCGAGCAGCTCCTCGCGCCGCTCGTACGCCGCCTGGGCATCCTCGATGAACCGCTCGATCAGGAAGTCCTGGGTCAGGCCGGCCTTCTCGCCGCCGGCCTCCTCGATCAGCTCGTCCTCGGTCAGCTCGGTCGAGTACAGCGTCTTCATCGCGGTGAACAGCGCGTCCAGGTCCCAATCCTCGGCGAACCCGTCCGCGGTCGCGCCCTGCACGTACCCGGTGACGGTCTCCTCGAGCATGTCCGACACCTGCGAGTGCAGGTCCGCGCCCTCGAGCACCCGGCGGCGCTCGTCGTACACGACGTGCCGCTGCCGGTTCATCACGTCGTCGTACTTGAGGATGTTCTTCCGGGTCTCGAAGTTCTGCGCCTCGACCTGGGCCTGCGCCGACGCGATCGCCTTGGTGACGACCTTGTTCTCCAGCGGCTGGGTGTCGTCGTTGTTCCGCGACATCGCCCAGTCGACCATCTCGCGCTTGAACAGCCGCATCAGGTCGTCCTCCAGCGACAGGTAGAACCGGGACTTGCCCGGGTCGCCCTGACGGCCGGCACGGCCGCGGAGCTGGTTGTCGATCCGGCGGGACTCGTGCCGCTCGGTGCCGAGCACGTACAGGCCGCCGGCCTCGGTGACCTCTTCCTGCTCGTCCTTGACCCGCTTCTCGAACTCCTCGAGGACCTTCGGGTACTCCGCCTCGTACTGCTCGGCGGACTCCACCGGGTCGATCCCGCGGGCGCGCAGGTCCTTGTCGGCCAGGTGCTCGGGGTTGCCGCCGAGGATGATGTCGGTACCACGGCCGGCCATGTTGGTGGCCACCGTGACCGCGCCCTTGCGGCCGGCCTCGGCGACGATCGCCGCCTCCCGCGCGTGCTGCTTCGCGTTCAGCACCTCGTGCGCGATGTTCTCCTTGCGCAGCTGCGCGGACAGCCGCTCGGACTTCTCCACGCTGGTGGTGCCGACCAGGATCGGCTGGCCGGTCTGGTGCACCTCGACGATGTCCTTGACCACCGCGTCGAACTTGGCGTCCTCGGTGCGGAAGATCAGGTCCCGCTCCTCGACTCGGATCATCGGCTTGTTGGTCGGGATCGGGACCACACCGAGGTTGTAGACCTTGGAGAACTCGGCCGCCTCGGTCATCGCCGTACCGGTCATGCCGGCCAGCTTGTCGTAGAGGCGGAAGTAGTTCTGCAGCGTGATGGTCGCCAGCGTCTGGTACTCCTCCTTGATCTCGACCTCTTCCTTGGCCTCGATCGCCTGGTGGAGTCCCTCGTTGTAGCGGCGGCCGTGCAGCGTGCGGCCGGTGTGCTCGTCGACGATCAGCACCTCGTTGTCGACGACCACGTAGTCCTTGTCCCGGCGGAACAGGTCCTTCGCCTTTAGCGCGTTGTTCAGGTAGCTGATCAGCGGGGTGTTGGCCGACTCGTACAGGTTGTCGATGCCGAGCCGGTCCTCGACCTTCTCGATCCCGCGCTCGAGGATCGCGACGGTCCGCTTCTTCTCGTCCACCTCGTAGTCGGCCACGGGGCGCTGCTCCTCGGGCACCTTGTCGTCGGCGATCCGGGGCTTCAGCGTGTTCGCGATCCGCGCCATCTCGACGTACCAGCGCTGCGAGTCCTCGGCCGGGCCGGAGATGATCAGCGGGGTCCGGGCCTCGTCGACCAGGATCGAGTCCACCTCGTCCACGATCGCGAAGTTGTACTCGCGCTGGACGAGGTCGTCGATGCTGCCCGCCATGTTGTCGCGCAGGTAGTCGAAGCCGAACTCGTTGTTGGTGCCGTAGGTGATGTCCTTGCTGTACGCGATCCGCCGCTCGGCCGGGGTCATCTCCGGCAGGATCACGCCGTAGTCGAGGCCGAGGAAGTGGTACACCCGGCCCATCCACTCGGCCTGGAACTTGGCCAGGTAGTCGTTCACCGTGACCACGTGCACGCCCCGGCCGGACAGGGCGTTCAGGTACGCCGCCAGCGTGGCGACCAGCGTCTTGCCCTCACCGGTCTTCATCTCGGCGATGTTGCCGAGGTGCAGCGCCGCGCCACCCATGATCTGGACGTCGTAGTGCCGCTGGTGCAGGGTCCGCTTGGCCGCCTCCCGGACCACCGCGAAGGCCTCCGGCATCAGTTGGTCGAGAGACTCCCCGTTCTCGAACCGCTGCTTGAACTCCGCGGTCTGACCACGAAGTTCCTCGTCGGTCATCCCGACGAAGTCGTCCTCGATCGAGTTGACCATCTTCGCGATGCCCTGGAGCTGACGCAGGATCTTGCCCTCGCCGATCCGCAGGACCTTGTCGATCACCTTCATGGTGGGGAGTTCTCTCCTTGCTGCTGAAGCCTGGCTGCGGCCGAACGCCGACAGGGCACGATCCACCCCTCGGGCAGGCGCGCAGCACCCATGTTACGGGGCACGATGTGCCAAGCCACGCCGGATGCGTGCCGCCGGGCCTATCCGACCCACGCTCAGGCGGCCAGGAAAGTTCCCACTGCCCGATCAGAAACCGCGCAGAGCGTCACTGAGCGCTGGCGAGAGGTCACCACCACCGGCCACCCGCACCTGGTCGAGCCCGAGCCATCCGGCCAGCTGGACGAGCTCCGCGGCCAGCTCGGCGGCCGTCTCCACCGGCGCCTTCGGCTCCGCGTGCGCCGATTGGACCAGCAGTACGCCGGCCGTCCGGTCGGCCTTGAGGTCCACCCGGGCGACCAGCCGGTCCCCGAGCAGGAACGGGAGCACGTAGTACCCGTGGATGCGCTTCTCGGCCGGGACGTAGATCTCGATCCGGTAGCGGAAGTCGAACAGGACCTCGGTCCGGGTCCGCTCGAACACCAGCGAATCGAACGGGCTGACCAGGGCCCGGGTGTTCACCCGCCGCGGCAGCCGCGCGTCCCGATGCAGGTACGCCGGCCGCTTCCACCCATCGATCCGGACCGGGAGCAGCTCGCCCTCCTCGACCAGCTCCGCGATCGCCTGCGCGGTCGCGTCCGGCGCGGTCCGGAAGTAGTCCTTCAGACACTGCGCGGTCGCCACTCCGTGCGCCCTTGCCGCGATCGACACCAGCCCGCGATGCGCCGCTGCCACGGACGGCGTCGGGGTCTCCAGTACGGCGCGAGGCAGCACCCGCTCGGGTACGTCGTACATCCGCTCGAACTGCTGGTTGCGCCGGGCGACCGTGATCTCGCCCGCGAAGAAGAGGAACTCGAGGGCACGTTTCACGTCGGACCAGTTCCAGCCCCAGTTGGTGCGGTCGCGCTCGACGTCGTCATCGATCTGGCGGGCGGTCAGCGGGCCGTGGTCGCGGACGTCGGCGAGCACCTGCTTGAGCAGCTCCGGCCGCTCGGCGGCGATCGACCGCGGGCCGCCCCACGCCTCGGTCATCGCGCGGGCCATCCGCCAGCGCATCAGCGGGTGCGTCTCGACCGGGATCAGCGACGCCTCGTGCGCCCAGTACTCCACGAGTCGGCGCGGCGCCTTCCCGGACGCACGGTCGAGCAGGTCCCGCGGGTACGGTCCCAGCCGCGAGTACAGCGGCAGGTACTGCGCCCGGCTCAGGACGTTGACCGAGTCGATCTGGATCAGCCCGATCCGGCCGAGCACCCGCGCCAGCGCCCGCGCATCCGGCGTCCCCTTCGGACGGGGATCCATGAACCCTTGCGCAGCCAGCGCCACCCGCCGTGCCTGAGCCGTTGACAGAACCTGCGTATTCACGGCACGAATTCTGCCGGGTGGCTCCGACAGAAAGGTGGAGCCATAACTCGGGAGTTACCGCAAGTGGGAGGTGTGCTACGGAGGGTGTTCAGGGGACGCTGCCAGCAGGCCGCCCGCCCGCGCGGCCCCTATCAACCTGGAGTGAGGCATGACAGGAAGAGTGCAGTTGATCCGTGCCGTCTTGGCGGCCGGTGTGCTGACCGCGGCGTCCCTCGGCGCGGTGGCCGTAGCCGGCTCCGCGTCGGCCGCGCAGTCACCTGACGGACCGAAGACCCGGATCGTCGGCGGCACGATCGCCCATACCGCGGACACCCCGTGGGCGATCGCCCTCAACAACAGCGGCTCCCCGTCACCGAGCGGCCAGTGGTGCGGCTCGACCCTGGTCGCGGCGAACAAGATCGTCACCGCCGCACACTGCGCCCAGGAAGCGGTCAGCACCTACACGGCGATCCAGGGCCGGGACGTGCTGACCAGCGCAGGTGGAACATCGTCCAAGATCAGCAGCATCTGGGTGGATCCGCAGTACGGGCAGCAGCCGGGTCACGACGTCGCCGTGATGACGCTGGCCACGCCGTTCGCCGGCGTACCGACGCTGGCCCTGCAGACCGACAAGGCGGCGGACGCGGCCGGCGCGGCGTCGGTCGTCTACGGCTGGGGCTCGACCGAGGGCACCGGCCCGGAGGACACCTTCCAGAAGGTGGACGTCCCCGTGCTGGGTGACGCGTACTGCGAGCAGGCGTACGCGAGTGAGGGCTACACCGCCGACGGCGAGATCTGCGCCGGCTACGAGGACGGTGGCAAGGACTCCTGCCAGGGCGACTCCGGCGGTCCGCTAGTCCTGAACGGCCGCCTCTTCGGCGTCGTCTCCTGGGGCGTCGGCTGCGCGGACGCGGGCAACCCCGGCGTCTACGCCGAGGTGGCGACCTACGCCGCCGAACTGCACTCCCAGATCGGCGGGTAAAGCAGTCACGTGGGGCCCGGGCCTGTTCGCCCGGGCCTCGCATGCTGTCCGGGTCAGACAGCGCTGAAGCGTTCGGTGTGGATTCGCCGGAGTGGTACGCCGAGGCCTGACAGGTCCCGGCTGACGGCGCTGACCATCGGCTGCGGGCCGCAGATGAAGTACTCCAGACGCTGCGGGCGGCGCGGCAACTGACGGGACAGGAAGCTCCTGGTGATCCGGCCGGTCTCCCCCGGCCAGCCGGGATGCGGGCGACTGAGCACCTCGACCACCCTGAGGTTGAGCCGGGCGCGCAGCGCGGTGATCTCCGGCCGGAGCATGAGCTCGTCCTCGGTGCGCGCTGCGACGATCAACCGGTGCCGCCGGCGGTCCTCGCGATCGGCCAGGGTCCGGAGCATGCTCAGCAGCGGCGTGATGCCGACGCCTGCCGCGATCAGTACGAACCCCGGTGCGTCCTCATGGCCCTCGATCGTGAATCCGCCGTACGGGCCGTCCAGGAAGACCCGGCGACCCGGCCGGAGCGCGCCGAGCAGCTCGGTGAAATCGCCGAGGGCCTTGATGGTGAACTCCATCCGCTCGGGGTGCTCCGCGGTCGACGCGATGCTGAACGGATGCTCCTCGAACACGAACGGCGTGGAGCCGATCTTCAGCCAGACGAACTGACCGGCGTCGAACGGCAGACCGGCGTGACCATCCGCCTGGATCACAAGCGTCACACCGTCGCCCGGCACCGCCCGTACCGACACCACGACGTAGGCGTGCTTGCGGGACCGGATCGGCAGCCAGATCCAGCGGCGCGCGGCCAGACCGGCCAGCAGCAGCCCGCTGGCGACGAACCACGCGGCCAGCAGGGTGTGTGAGACGAGGTGCCGCAGCCACCAGACATGCAGCCAGGCGGTGACCAGGACGACCGCCACCAGCCCGTTGTGAACCAACCGCCAGCCCTCGTATCGCGGCTGGCGGCGAGGACGGCGCAGCGCGAGGACGACGACCAGGACGAGCGCGACCGTCGAGGTGACCGCCGCTCGGGCCGCCCAGGTCGTGTGCACGAGATCGAGGATGGACAGCCCGCGCGGATCCACGAACAGCACCGCGACCAGGTGAACGATGACCAGCAGGACCGCAATCAGCGCGATCAATCGGTGCACCGCCAGCACGGTCTCGATCCCGAACGTCGCGATCAGCCAGGGCAGCCGGGCAGGAAGCACGACCGCGACGACCAGGGCGGAGAAGCCGACCAGTCCGGCGCTGAGGACCAGAGCCGGACCCGGATTGGCCTCCGGTGGCCCGATCACACCCCACGTGAGGAACAGCGGAACCAGCAGGACAGCGGCATACCAGAGGAACCAGGCGAGCCGGGACAGCGGGCCATGTACACGTTCTGAGATTCGGTGGCGGGACATGACGGTGGAAAACTACGCCGCCGTGCGGGCCGGGGGGGAACACACGTGCTCAGGTATGACAAGACTGTCATCGCGCCTCGGACAGACCGAGGGCCGGGCTTGCTGCCCGGCCCTCGTGTTGTGTAGCTCCTCCTGGATCAGCAGGTCGGCCTCACACGACCAAGGGGGTCAGACCGCCAGACGGATCACGCCGTAGTCGTAACCGCGACGGCGGTAGACGACGCTGGGCTGGTTCTCGTCGGCGTCGACGAACAGGTAGAAGTCGTGTCCGACCAGTTCGAGCTCGTAGAGCGCCTGGTCCAGGGACATCGGCTTGGCGGTATGGGTCTTCTCGCGCATCACCAGCGGACCGTCGCCGGTGACCGTGAGCGATCCGACTTTGTACGTCGCCACCTTGTCTTCGGCGGCTTTCTCCTCCACAGCGGTGCTGCTGACTGGCTGCTTCGCGTTCACGTGCCGCAGGCCTTCCGGCGAGCGCTCACCGCGGTGCACCCGGCGCCGGTCGGCCGCCTTGCGGACCTGGGCCCGGAGCCGGTCCAGGCAGACGTCGAACGCCGCCTGCTTGGTCTCACCGCACGCTTCGGCGCGGACCACCGGACCCTTGGTGTACATGGTGAGTTCGACACGCATCGCCCGATCGTGCTGTCGCGGGTTCTTCTCCTGGCTGACTTCCACCTCGCACCGCAGTACCCGGTGATCGACCTTCTCGATTCGCTCGAGTTTTTCCTCGACGTACTGCCGGAAGCGGTCACTGACCTCGCAGTGATGACCCTTGACAACGACGTCCACGGAAACCTCCATCGATCGGCGACTTCTTGTTACGTCTCCAGACCCCCGCAGGTGTACGAATTCGACTCCATTTCACTGTGCCGGTAGCGGTCGGGGTGCCCGAAACGACAACACCCGCGACCACGCCCGTCGGACTCCGCAGTGAGGATTCCGGCTGATCCGGTCCTGCACCACATCCCTGCCCGACAAGCCCGTGCGGGTGTCATGGGCCAACGCTAGTCGGCTTCGGCGAAAACCGGTAGGGAAGTTCTCATGAACCAGACGACCGGTGCCGGCGGGTCGCGGCCAGGACCGCGCAGCCGAGCACCGCGATCCCCCGGGATTCCAAGGCGCGGCACGCCTCCGCGAGCGTGGAACCGGTGGTGATCACGTCGTCGACCAGCAGGACCGGCTGATCCGTCAGCCTTTCAGCCCAGCGCGAACGAGCCGCGAAAGCCCCGTCCAGGTTGACGGTACGGCGTTCCGCGGACAGGCCGGCCTGGTCGTCCGGGCGCCGTACGACGCGCAGCGCGTCGGCCAGCCGGGCGTCGACGCCCTGTCTCCGCAGGGCTTTGATCGCGGCCTTCGCAATCCGCCGCAGCGGGTCGTGCCCGCGCTGCCGGACGGTCGCCCGCGCCGACGGGACCGGGCACAACCACGCGGCCCGGTGCTCCCCCAGCGCGCTCACCACCGCGGTCGCGAGCACGCCACCGAGCGGCCGTGCAAGGGCGTACCGGGCGTTCTCCTTGTGCGCGATGATCAACTGCCGTAGCTCATCGGCGTACGGCGCACTCGCGGTCGGCGGAGGCAGTCCGGCCGGCCGCGGGTCGGGCCAGGCACGGAACGGAGTCAGGGCGGCCAGCAGCTCCCGGCAACCACCACAGAGAGTGATGCCGGGCCGCTCGCAACCCGCGCAGCGCCCACCCAGGACGAGATCCACGAACGCGTCCCGGGCCGGCACCGCACCCACGATCGACGAACCGGCCCGTCGGACGCAACCGTCCTGGCGCCGGCCTGTGGACAAGCGGTCAGCCCGGGTACACCGGGAAGATGGGCGGGGTGTTGGGGTCGGAGTCCATCGGTGTCCAGAGCAGGTCGCGGCTGAGCCAGTGCACCTTGCCTTCGACGTCCTCGATGACCGGAAGGGTGTCCAGGTTGGGGTTGGACGCGATGGACCGGGCGGAGAAACCGGCCGGCGACCCGGGCAGTAGCTGCAGCTGGGATCCGTCGGAGTTGACCAGCCAGGGCCCCGGGGTCGAGTTGCTGCTCGAGGTGCTCACGCCGACGACCAGGATGCCCTGCTTGGTCCACGCCGCGTCGGTGATGCCGCCGAGCGGGAGCTGGAGCTGGCGGAACTGCCCGAGCACCAGCTGCTTGCCGCTGTTCCCGGGCAGGATGGTCCCGGTCTGCACGTAGTTCTTCCCGGTGGTCTTGGACTTCATCACCAGCAGCGCCCGGACGCCGTCCGGCGCCATCCTGAGGACCACCGGGGTGTCGCCGCGGAAGCTGGTCTTCACCAGGCTGACGTCGCCGCCGCGGTTGCGAACCCGCAGCCGCGGCGCCGCGCTGTCGGCCTTGTCCATGATCCAGAGGTTGTCCTGGTTGTCGTAGCTCGGCCGCAGCACCGGGCCGCTCACGGGGATCGACTTGACCGCGTCGCTCTTGTCGGTCGCGTCCAGCCGGGCGTAGGCGACCACGTCGTCGCCGTCGGCCGTGGTCACGACCGCGCCGGCGTCGCCGTGCAGGTTCACCGCGAAGGACTGGGCGTTGTACGGATAGAGCTGGCTGGAGGTCAGTGGCTGGGCGGCGATGTCCGACGCCCCGTCCAGCCCGACGATCCGTTGCACCTTCCCCAGCCTCACGCCGTACAGGTCGGTCAGGGCGCCGCCGGGCACCGACGGGTCGTACTGGCTGAAGTTCGCGAACGGCAGGATGTCCGGGTCGTCCGGCAGCAGGGGTGCGCCGCCCACGGTGATCTTGACCCGCAGGCTGATCTGGTTGAGCGTCCAGACGATCTGGGCCGCGAGCAGCCGGCGGTCCTGGTCCCGCATCGACGCGGCCGCGTCGTTGAGCGCGACGGTCGCCACGCCGAACTCGACCGGGACCGACACCTGCACCTCGGTGCCCGGTGGTGCCAGCGTGATCACGCCGCTGCCGAGCCGGCCGGTCGGGCCCTTCAGGAGCTCCTGGACCAGCTGGGTCGCGGCCTGCCCGGAGGACAGGTTCACCGGCAGATAGACCGGGTCGGGGACCAGCATCTCCCGGCCGGGCGTGAAGTAGTACAGATCGCGCGGGGCGAGCTTCAGATCCACCTGGTTGCTGCCCAGGTACACCCCGGGCGGCGCCGAGGCGACCCGATACTGCCCGTTCACCTTGGTCAGCTTGAAGAAGAAGTCGGCCGGCACGTTCGCCGGAGCGGGGATCCACTCGCCGCGCTGGTTGATCGTCGCGATCTTGCGGGCGGTGAGCTGAATGCCGCCGGCCCGTCGCGCCAGCGCGTCCGGACGCTGGTCGTACACCACGGTCCCCGACTCCGGCTTCCATGCCGCCGCGGCCTCCGGGGTCATGTACTGCCGGGCGATGTCCAACGCGCCCTGCGAGTCCGACATGGCCTCCAGGAAGCCGTTGACGATGTCCATGTCGTTGAAGGTGTCCCGGGGTGGCTTCGCCTCCACACCGACACCGCCGAGATCCGGCGCCAGTCCTTGGCGACTCCCGCTGCGGACGGTGCCCTTGGTCGGCACGGTCGCGCAGCCGGTGACCAGCAGCAGGACCGCGAGCAGAGCGACGAGCAGGCGCCTTCTCATCGCTGCTCACCTCCGGTGAGCTTCTGGTACGGCGCTCCCACGTCGACCAGCGATTTCTCGGTGATGACCCGGCTGGCGTCGACCGGGCGGGCCGGCAGTGGTGAGCCGGTCAGAGCGACGTCGGCCCGGCGCGGCAGGGTGAGCCGGAAGTAGGCGCCGTCACCCGGCGAGCCCCAGGCGTCCAGCCGGCCGCCGTGCAGGCGGGCGTCCTCCAGGGCGATGGACAGGCCGAGGCCGGTGCCGCCGGTGGTCCTGGCCCGGGCCGGGTCGGCGCGCCAGAACCGGCTGAACACCATCTCCGCCTCCTCGGGCCGGAAACCGATACCGTGGTCCCGGACCGCAACCGCCGCCGCGTCCTCGTCGTGCGCCGTACTGATCCGGATCGGCTGGCCCTCGCTGTGCTCGATGGCGTTGCCGATCAGGTTGCGCAGGATGCGCTCGATCCGGCGCGAGTCCACCTGGGCGCGGCACGGCTCGGCCATGTCCAGCTGGACCTCGCAGCCCTTGCGCTGCAGCAGGGTCTCGTGGTTCTCCAGGACGCGGTTGACGATGTCGCGGAGGTCGACGTCCTCCAGGTCGAGCGCGGCCGCGCCGGCGTCGAACCGGCTGATCTCCAGCAGGTCCGCGAGCAGCTCCTCGAACCGGTTGAGCTCGTTCTGCAACAGCTCCACCGAGCGGCGGCTGATCGGGTCGAACTGGTCGCGGCTCTCGTGCAGCAGGTCGGCGGCCATCCGGACGGTGGTCAGTGGCGTGCGCAGCTCGTGCGAGACGTCGGAGACGAACCGGCGCTGCAGCCGGGACAGCTCCTCCAGCCGGCGGATCTGCCGCTGCAGGTTGCTCGCCATCTTGTTGAACGAGACCGCCAGCCGGGCCAGGTCGTCGGTGCCGCGGACCTGCATCCGCTCCTCGAGCTTGCCCGCCGCCAGCCGCTCCGCGATCCGCCGCGCCATCCGGACCGGGGTGACGACCTGCCGGGTGACCAGCCAGGCCACGGCGCCGAGCAACACGATCAGCAGGAGTCCCGCGGTCAGCAGCGCGCGCTGGACGACGTCGAGCGTCTCCTGCTGCGCGGTGAGCGGGAAGAGGAAGTAGACGGCGTACCGCTCGTTGGTGGAGGTGATCCGCAGCTGCGAGCCGATCACCAGGCCGGGCACGCTAGGCCCGTCGCGGTAGTTGATCTGGGTGTAGGTGTCGTACAGCTTGGACTCGTCGCTCATCACCGAGGACGCCAGTGTCTGCGGGATCGAGTCGCTGTCGACCAGGCCGGTGTAGCGGATCGCGTTGGACTTGGAGCTGTCGGTCGGCACCAGCAGGACGTCGTACAGGCCGGGGCGGTTGGAGCCGAGCACCAGCTCGGACAGCTGCTGGTTGATGGTGTTGCGGTCGGCGGCGTTGATCGTGTTGGACAGCTGGGTGAGCTGGGCGAGTGCCTCCGCCTGCGCGCTGGTACGGCGGGACTCCAGCACCCCATCGGTGACCTGGCTCATCATCACCCAGCCGACCAGGATCAGGACGAGGGTCGACATCAGCAGGGTGCCGGTGACGATCCGGGCCTGGATGGACCGGCGCCAGATGTCCGGCCAGTGCTTGGGGTGCGTCCGCCAGAGCGGCTGCGGGTAGGCAGGCCAGTCCGCCGCGGCGGCGGTCAGCTCCAGCTCCGTCCCACGGGACTCGGCCACCTCCTGCTCGGGTGGGGCCGGTGGCTGCGCCGGGCCTGCTGCCGCGGGGGCGGCAGCCGGCTCGGTGGCAGCCTGCGACTCTGTGTCGCGTCCGTACTCGATCAGTCCGCACCCGCCTTGTAGCCGACGCCGCGGACCGTCACCACGATCTCCGGGTGCTCCGGGTCCTTCTCGATCTTGGAGCGCAGCCGCTGGACGTGCACGTTCACCAGCCGGGTGTCGGCCGCGTGCCGGTAGCCCCAGACCTGCTCCAGCAGGACCTCACGGGTGAACACCTGCCAGGGCTTGGAGGCCAGGCAGACCAGCAGGTCGAACTCCAGCGGTGTCAGCTGGATCGTCTCGCCGGCCCGCTTCACCGAGTGGCCGGCCACGTCGATGGTGAGGTCGCCGATGGTCAGCGACTCCGGCCCGGGCTCGTCCATCCGGCGCAGCCGGGCCCGGATCCGGGCCACCAGCTCCTTCGGCTTGAACGGCTTGACCACGTAGTCGTCGGCGCCGGACTCCAGGCCCAGCACCACGTCCACGGTGTCGCTCTTGGCGGTCAGCATCACGATCGGTACGCCGGACTCGGCCCGGATCGCCCGGCAGACGTCGATCCCGTCCATCCCGGGCAGCATCAGGTCGAGCAGCAGCAGGTCCGGCTTGAACTCCCGGAACGCCGGTACCGCTTTGTCACCCGTCGCGCACAGGTAGGTGTCATAGCCTTCGTTGCGCAGGACGATGCTGAGCATCTCCGACAACGCTGTGTCGTCGTCGACGATGAGGACCCGACCTCTCATCGTCCGGTTACCATCTGCCACGCCCTGCTCCTTGCCGTCCGATCGTTGTGCGCCCAGCGGATGCTGACCGTACGCACTACGGATAGTGTCCCATTCCCCTGGTAGTGCACACGCCGGATCGCCGAGTGACCCCCGGTTGGGCTGTGATCATGGTGCATCGCCGGGGCTCACCACAACTCACGCGGGACTCGAGCCGGCGGTTCAGCCGACGGGAGGGCAGCTAGTGGCCGACGACATCCGTTTGCACGAGGAGGCGGCGGAGGAGCCGTTGCGGCCCTGGCTGCCCGCGGACCTGCTGGACAACGCCGCCCGAACCATCTCCGACAACAAGACGATCATGCTGGGCCTCCCGGTGCTGGCCGCCATCGCCCTGGTCGCGGTGCAGGCCGCTCTGACACAGGTCGCCGTACCGGGTGGGCTCGGTGGGTTCTTCGGTGCCGATGAGCCGTTCCAGCAGGCCGGTGCGGCGCTCCTGCTCACGTACGGCGTGCAGCTCGTGCTGTTCAGCGCGGTGTCGAGCATGCTGGCCGGGATCATCGCGCTGGCCGCCGTACGGAGTCAGCTGGCCCGCCGGGTCGGCCCACGGGAGCTGCTGCGGCTGGTCCGGCCGGCACTGCCCGCACTTGCCGCGGTCGGGCTGGTGCAGTCGCTGTCGTTCGCGCTACTGATCGGCGGCTGGGGTCTGGCGGTGCTCGGGATCGGAGCCGGCGCGGACGCGGCGATCTCCTCCGATGCGGCCGGTGCGGTGGCCGTGGCGATGATGCTCGTCGGCGGAGTGCTCGTGGTGATCTTCGGCATCCGCCTGGTGCTGGCCGGGACCGTCGTACTGATGGAGGGCCGGCACGCACCGGACATCGGGCTCCACATCCCTGCCAGAGTGGGCATCTGGGGTGCGCTGGGACGGTCTTGGCAGCTGGTGAGGGGCAAGTTCTGGCGGGTGTTCGGCATCCTGCTGTTCGGGGGGCTCGTGGTGAACATCGTCAGCTACGCCCTGCAGTTCGGGATCTCGGCGCTGGTGATCACGGTCGGTTCGTGGGCGGACAGCAGCGAGGGCAGCGGTGCGACGGCGGTCGCGATCGCGCTCGGTGCGGCCGCCGGGATCGCGACCGTGCTGACGCTGGTCGCCAGCCTGGCGTTCCTGTCCGCCGTCCAGGCACTGATCTACCTGGATCTCCGGGTACGCCGGGAAGGCCTCGACCTGTGGATGCGCCCGGTGCTGCGGCCCGGAGGTGGGTCGTGATCTTCCTCCAGGAGCCGCCGGTCGACATCGGCCGGGACCAGGCTGCCCAGGAGGCGGCCAAGGAGCTGTCGAAGTCGGCGTACCGGGAGTCCGGGGGCTCGATCGTCGGGAAGGCGATCGCCAAGATCCTGCAGTGGATCGGCGACCTGCTGGACAGCCTTACCGGCTCCTCCCCGAACGGGCACGCCGGTCTGGCCATGCTGATCGGTCTGCTCGTGCTCGTCGTCATCGTGGTGCTGTGGCGGGCCGGCGTACTGCGCACCAGTCACCGGACGCCGCAGGCGGTGTTCGACACGGCCAAACCCCGGACGGCGGCCGAGTACCGCGCCCAGTCGGAGCGCGAGGCGGCATCCGGCGACTACGCGCTCGCGATCCGCAGTCGCTTCCGGGCCTGCGTCTCCGAGCTGACCGAACGCACCATCCTGGACGAGCGCGCCGGCCGGACGGCGTACGAGGTGGTCGCGGACGCGGGCCGCAGCGCTCCGGCACTGCGGGGGCCGTTGCAGCCGGCGGCGCTGGCATTCACTGAGGTTGTCTACGGCAACCGTCCCGGGACTCCCGAGCGGTACGCCGCTGTCGTGGCCGCCGACGACGCGGCGCGGACTGCTCGGGTGGCCGTATGAGTACGCCGGTCGGGCGGAGCGCCGCGGAGAGCTGGCGAGTACTGCGGACACCGCTGCTCGTCACCGGCGCCATCGTGCTGATCGCCATCGTCGTCATGATCGCCACCACCGCACGGACGTCGGGACCGTTCAGCCCGGACTCCACAGAGTCGGACGGCGCACGTGCGCTGGCGACGCTGCTGAAGAACCACAGCGTCGATGTGCACAGCACCGAGGTTCTGGACGACGCGGTGCAACCTGGAGACGGCAAGGCGCTCGTCATCGGCCCGGACGGGTCGCTGGATCGCTCTGACTGGCAACGGATCGCGGATGCGCGGTGGAGTCACCTCATCCTGATCCGCCCTGGTACACGGGCCTTGGAAGTCCTCGCACCGGGTGTCCTGGACACCGGTCAGATCCTGTCGTCGAGCAGTCGCCGGCCGGGCTGCGATCTGCCGGCCGCGGTGAAGGCGGGTACGGCGACTGTCAGCGGGTCGACGTACTCCGCTCCCGACGGTGCACAGAGGTGCTACGGCGACGGCATCAACAACACGGTGATCCGGGTGGAGTCGGACAACCGGATCGTCGATGTCGTGGGCACTCCGCGCACCTTCACCAATGCGGAGCTCGCTGACGACGGCAATGCCGCGCTGGCGCTCGATCTGCTCGGCACGCACCAGGATCTGACCTGGTATCTGCCGCAGTGGGAGTCCAGTGGCTTCGACGACGAGGACTCGGGCGGTCCCCCGCTGGTTCCGCCGGACGTCCGCTACATCGGCTGGGCGCTGGCGTTCGCCGTACTGGTCGTCGCGATCTGGCGCGGGCGTCGGCTCGGTCCGGTCATTGCAGAACGGCTGCCGGTCATCGTGCACGCCGCGGAGACCACTGAAGGCAGGGCGCGGCTCTATCGGCGCTCACGAGCTCGGGACCGTGCCGCGGCGGCACTGCGCGAGTCGGCGCTCGGCAAGCTGCACAAGGCCCATGGCATCCCCCGGCGAGCCGATCCTTCGGCGGTTGTGGCGACCGTGGCTGCTCGCACCGGTCGAGACCCGGCCATGCTGTACGAGCTCCTCTACGGCCTTCCGCCAACCAGTGACACCGCTCTGATGTCTCTGTCCTATGAACTCGACGTACTGACGCAGGAGGTAAGACACCCGTGACGGTGCACATGGCCGCGCCTCCGGCGCGGGGGTCCCGGGGCCTCGGCTCCCGGCGTTCCCTCGTCGCTTCAGTCGCTTCGCTCCTTACGCTCCACAGTCCACGCCGGGAGGCCCCGTGACCACTACCGAGATCAGCGCTGACCAGGCCCGGCAGGCGCTGGTTGCGCTGCGGACCGAGATCGGCAAGGCGGTGGTCGGTCAGGACACCGCGGTGACCGCACTGGTGCTCGCCCTGCTCTGCCGCGGCCACGTGCTCCTGGAGGGCGTGCCCGGTACGGCGAAGACCCTGATGGTGCGCGCGTTGTCGACGGCCATGCGGCTGAACACCAAGCGCGTGCAGTTCACGCCGGACCTGATGCCGGGTGACGTCACCGGATCACTCGTGTACGACGCGAAGACCAGTGAGTTCGAGTTCCGGCCGGGCCCTGTGTTCACGAACATCCTGCTGGCCGACGAGATCAACCGGACTCCCCCGAAGACCCAGGCGGCGTTGCTGGAGGCGATGGAGGAGCGGCAGGTCACCGTGGACGGCGAACCGCGCAAACTGCCGGTGCCGTTCGTGGTCGCCGCCACCCAGAACCCGATCGAGTACGAAGGCACGTATCCGTTGCCGGAGGCCCAGCTCGACCGCTTCCTGCTGAAGGTGACGCTCGACATCCCGCCGCGCGATGCGGAGATCGCCGTACTGGCTCGGCACGCCCAGGGTTTCGACCCGCGGGACCTGGAGGCGGCCGGGCTGCGGCCGGTGGCCGGGCCGGAGGACCTGCTGGCCGGACAGAACGCCGTACGACGGGTCGCCGTGCGGGAGGACGTGCTGGCGTACGTGGTGGACCTCTGCCGGGCGACGCGGCAGTCTCCGTCGCTGCAGCTCGGGGTATCGCCGCGCGGCGCGACCGCGTTGCTGGCGGTGTCCCGGGCGTGGGCGTGGTTGTCGGGGCGTGACTACGTGATCCCGGACGATGTGAAGGCGATGGCACGTCCTTGCCTTCGGCATCGAGTGCAGGTGCGTCCGGAGGCGGAGCTCGAGGGTGTCAGCGCCGATGCGGTGCTGGAGAGCGTGCTGGCCACGGTCCCGGTTCCACGCTGATGGTTCTCACGGGCCGGGCCGGTCTGTTGGCCGCCGCCGGTGTCATCTTCGTCGCTCTGGTGATGCCTAGCTGGAGCGGCGTCGGTGTGGTGGCCGCGGTCGTGCTGGTGGTGTGTCTCGTCGACATACTGCTGGCCGGGTCGCCGCGACGGCTGCAGTTGAGTCGTGAGGGCGACAACGCCGTACGGCTCGGTGAGCAGGCTGTGGTTCAGTTGCTGGTCGCGAATCCGGGTCGGCGGGTGCGCGGGTTGTTGCGGGACGCGTGGCCGCCGTCGGCCGGCGTACTGGATCCGCCGCACAAGCTGGACCTGCCTGCTGGTGAGCGACGGCGGCTG
Source organism: Kribbella sp. NBC_01484 (assembly GCF_036227145.1). Lineage (NCBI taxonomy): Bacteria > Bacillati > Actinomycetota > Actinomycetes > Propionibacteriales > Kribbellaceae > Kribbella > Kribbella sp. NBC_01484. The sequence goes on along the minus strand of NZ_CP109437.1, from coordinate 4,361,330 downwards.
GTGACGCATCTGGTGCCGACGCGGCGTGGTGATCGGCACGCGGAGCGGGTGACGATCCGGACGATCGGTCCGCTCGGGTTCGCCGGTCGGCAGGGGTCACACCGGGTGCCGTGGACTGTGCGGGCGCTGCCGCCGTTCAAGAGTCGCAAGCACTTGCCGTCGCGGTTGGCGCGGCTGCGGGAGCTGGACGGGCGTACGGCGCTGCTGGTGCGGGGGCAGGGCACGGAGTTCGACTCGTTGCGTGACTATGTGCCGGGTGACGACGTACGCAGCATCGACTGGCGGGCGACGGCTCGGCGCGGCAACGTCGTACTGCGGACGTGGCGGCCGGAGCGCGATCGGCAGGTTGCCATCGTGATCGACTCCGGGCGGATGTCCGCGGGGCGGGTCGGGGATGCGCCGCGGTTGGACCATGCGATGGACGCGGCGTTGTTGCTGGCTGCCTTGGCGACGCGGGCGGGTGACCGGGTTTCCTTACTGGCTTGCGATTCCGCGGTGCGGGCCGACGTACGACGTCCTGCTCCTCAAGACGTCCTGCCGTCGTTCGTGAACGCACTGGCGAACGTCGAGGCCGAGCTCGTCCAGACCGACTTCCGCATCGTCGTCTCCCAGGTCCTCGAGCGCCTCGGCCAACGGTCCCTCATCGTCCTCCTCACCGGCCTCGACCCAGCCGTCATCGAGGAGTCGTTGTTGCCGGTAATCGGCCCGTTGTTGCGTCGCCACGTCGTAGTCCTCGCGTCGGTCGCCGACCCCCGACTCACCGAACTCGAGTCCACCCGCACCGATCTCCCCGAGGTGTATGCCGCCGCCTCAGCCGCCCGCACCCGCCTCGACCGCGAACGCGTCACCGCCATCCTCACCCGAGCCGGCGCCACCGTCGTCGACGAAGACCCCGAGCAGATCGCCCCCGCCTTGGCCGACACCTACCTAGCCCTCAAGAAGGCCGGTCGCCTTTAACAGGGGGACGCCGGGCTCTTGTGCTGGTGGTGTGCAGCTTGACAGGAGGTGTCTGTCCACCGGCGATGGTCCGCCGGCGTGCTCAGGCGTGAAGCCGGCCGGCAGGACCGGACCCGAGCCGACACCTCCTGTCCAGCTGCACCACTACCCATCCCCACCTGCACCCCACGGCCGGTGACTGATGCGGCTGTCCGGTGATCACGCCGGCGCACGACTCGCAACCTTGGACACCACCTGGAGACCCGGGACACTCGATCTCAGGTCCACGATCCTCAATCCCTGTCCGCGGCCCCGGCGGTCCCGCTCGTCAACGCGCCAGCAGGCCCGCTCAAAACCAGCACCTCAGTCAGACGAGCCCGGCGCCGTCGCGGAAGACGACGTTGGTTGGGCCTGGATCGTGTCTCCGATGCGGACGGTGCCCTGGGTGAGTCTGCCGCCGGTCAGCGGGACGGCTTCGGCCACCGGCTCACGCCTCGGGACGGAAGGTGTACGGCGCGGCGGCGGCGAGTGTTGTGCCGGACAGGACTCCGATCAGGACGGCGTACCCGACCCTGCGGTTGCGCTGCAGTTGGCAGTCGGTGTCGATCGGCTTCTCGGGCTTGTCCCAGTGCGTACCGATCCCGGGCTCCGGTGACGGCTCGACTCCCGGGTCGGTGCCGATCACCGCAAAGCAGTGCGTCGTCACATCGGCGGACTCCGCGGTGTGCGCGGGATGGTTGAAGAGCAACCATGTCATCACGACCAGACCGATCACGCCGATCGCCATCGCGATGGGTGGTGCCTTCGTCCTCATCGGCTGCATCTCCCCAGATCGTTGCCGGGGACAACGTAGCCGACCGGGAGGGCCAGTCAGGTCATCGACGAAAGCCCCGATCGCCCCCGCCTACCCACGCGCGGATCCTCTAATCCAGCGCTCGCTCGAACACCTCCCGGTTGGCCGTCGTGAAGGCGTGCTCACGCCTCGACCAGGTGATGCGGTCGGCTCGGTGCCGGTCTGACACCTCTACGGCCGCCTCGGTCCAGAAGCGGGCGTTGCGGGTCTGCTGTTCCAGCGTGGCGTCGACGACCGCGTGACGCTGCGGTCCGTTGAGACCGTAGGCGTCTACGAGGATTCGGACCTGCTCGGCCTGCCGGTCGGCGTCGTCGTACTTCGAGGCGATGCACCAGGTCCAGGCGGCGTACCCGATGTCTTCCAGGCGGCTCCCGGGCTCGGCGGTGTCGAAGTCGATGAGGGCCGCGGGGACGCCGTCGCGGAAGACGACGTTGGTCGGGCCGGGATCGTGGTGGCAGACCACGTCGTGGCAGGCGGCGAGCGGGGTTCCGTGGGTGGCGTCGTGGAAGGCTCGGAGCAGTACGCCGACCGCTGCCACCTGGTGGTCGGCCCAGCGCTGGAACTTCGCCGGGACCCACCCGTCGAGGTAGGTGAGGATGTCTCGGCTCTCGTCGTCCCGACCCAGGTAGCGCGGCGCTGCGTCGAAGCCTCGCCGATCCAGCAGTTGCAGCAGATCGCGCGTGAACGCAGATCGCGCGGAGGCTGGGCGGCGCACTGTGTCGCCGACGCGGACGACGCCGTGGGTGATGCGGCCGCCGGTGAGGGGGTGTTCGGTCACGCCATCGTGGGCCGGGCTTGGGCGAAGGTCCAGTGGTGGCCTTCGAGGTCTTCGGCTTCGTAGCTGGTATAGCCGTAGTGGTGGATCTCGGTGAGGATCTTGGCGCCGCCCGCCTGGGCTTCGGCGAAGTGGGCGTCGAGGTCGTCGACGTACACCCAGACGTTGTGGTCAGTCGTGGTGGGGCGCGGGTCGGTGCGCTTGACGAGGAGTACGGCGGCTGAGCCGACGTTGAGCTCGATCCACGAAGGGTTGTCGCCCTCGGCGGGGATGCTGTCCCACGAGTCGAGGCCGAAGACGGTGTGCAGCCAGCGGGCCGCGGCGGCCGGATCGTCGTAGGACAAGGCGATCGTGAGGCGGTCGAGCTCGCGTGGGGTGCGCGGCGCGGTGTCGCGGCGGGCGACCCAGGCCGGGATCCACCGGATGACGCGCGGCCAGAAGTAGAACGCCTTGCCGTCGTCGCGGACCAGGGACTGTACGACGGTGACGCGCGTACCGCCGTCGACGGCGGCGAAGTCGATCCGGGTCTCGGTGTCGTCGACCGAACTGCGGTAGCCGAGCCGGGCGCCGGGCTCCCACTCGGTGATCGTCGCGAGCTCGAGCGCATCGTCGCCGGAGTACACCTCGAGGACCCGGCCGCCGACGCCGGGCTCGATCCGCATCGCGGTCACCCGGCCGGAGTCCCAGAAGTTGATCGGGTTCCGCACCCACCACAGGTCGATCTCCTCGGTGAACACCTGGAACGCGGTGGCCGGGTCGGACGCGACCTCGACGGATGCGGTGGCGGATCGTTCGGTCATGACGACTCCTTCTGCTCGACGTGTCGTTTGAACGAGCCCAGCTGCTCGCGCCAGTGCGCCTGCACCTGGTCGAGCCAGGCCTGCACCGCGACCACGGGCTCGGGGTTGAGCCGGAAGACCCGGACCCGGGCGTCGTCGGGGACCCGCTCGTCGGCGACCAGCCCGGCCGCCAGCAGGATCCGCAGATGCCGGCTCATCGCCGGCGACGAGGCTCCGGTCGCGGCCGCCAGTTGCCCGGCCCGCCGCGGCCCCTGCCCCAGCAGCTTCACCACCTGCCGCCGGGTCGGATCAGCCAGCACCTCGAAGAACCGATCCACCTGATCTTCCACCATGCCGCAATAGTTAACCGTACACAGAACTATTGTCAACGGCATGAAGAACCACCCACCTGCCTCGATGGCCGAAGGGAGCGGCGCAACGTCAGGGTTGCCCCCCGACATGGAGGGTTGCCCCCTCGGATTCCGAGTGGGCAACCCTCCAACTCGGTGGTTATCCCCTCGCTTGGGGTTGGCCCGTGGCGGCTCGGCGGGCAGAGGTCGTACGGCGGTGTGCCGCGGGGTCAGGTGGTGGGCAGCCGGGACGAGGTGGTGGGCGACAGCCGGGACGAGGTGGTGGGTAGCTGGGACGAGGTGGCAGGCGATCTGGGGATCGCCGGCTGCCAGGGAGTGATCAGTGATCTTCTGTCGACTTGACTACACGATCGTGTAGTAGTTTGCTCTTATGTGTAGCGAGAGGAGCTGACGATGGATCGACCGGTCGACGACCTGACCGCGCGGGCCCGGATCCGGGACGCGGCGATCAAGCTGTTCGGTGAGCGCGGCATCGAGGGTGCGTCGATCCGCGACATCGCCGCCGAGGCCGGCGTCTCGTCCGGCCTGGTCCGGCACCACTTCGGTTCCAAGGAAGCCCTGCGGGACGCCTGCGACCAGTACGCGCGGGAGCGGATGACCGAGATCGGTGCGGAGCTCACCGGCCAGGACGGAGTGGCCGGCCTCGACCCGGCGGCGCTGCACCCGCGCGTCTTCCCGCTGCAGCTCTACCTGGTCCGCTCGATGATGGACGGCTCGGAGACCGCGACCGCACTGTTCCTGGACGCCGTCGACGCGGTCGAGCAGTGGAGCACGAGCTACGGCATCGAGCCCAGCGACCGGCGGGCCTACGCGGCCGCGCTGGCCGCGATCAAGCTGAGCATCTTCGTGTTCCGTGACCAGGTCTCGAAGGCGCTGGGCGAGGACATCACCTCACCGGCGGGGTATGCCCGGATCGGCCAGGGCCTGATGGAGGTCTTCACCATCCCGCTGGTCACGCCGGAACAGGCAGAACAACTACGCAAACGCTCTGAGGAGAAGTGATCATGCCGGCTGCGATCAGCACGGAAGGTCTGGTCAAGACGTTCGGGCGGACGCGCGCCCTGGACGGTCTCGACCTCACGGTGCACACCGGGGAGGTGCACGGATTCCTCGGCCCGAACGGCGCGGGGAAGACCACCACGATCCGGATTCTGCTCGGGATGACCCGGGCGACAGCTGGCACCGCACGCGTGCTGGACGGCGACCCATGGTCCGATGCGACCGACCTGCACCGCCGGCTCGCGTACGTGCCCGGCGACGTGACGCTGTGGCCGAACCTGTCCGGTGGCGAAGCGATCGACCTGCTCGGCCGGATGCGCGGCGGCGTGGACAAGAAGCGCAAGGCCGACCTGCTCGACCGCTTCGATCTCGATCCGCGCAAGAAGGCCCGTGCCTACTCCAAGGGCAACCGTCAGAAGGTGGCGCTGGTCGCCGCGCTGGCCTCCGACGTCGAGCTGCTGCTCCTCGACGAGCCCACCTCGGGGCTGGACCCGTTGATGGAGGAGGTCTTCCGCGAGGTCGTCCAGGAGGTGAGCGAGCGGGACGGCCGGACGGTCCTGCTGTCCAGCCACATCCTGTCCGAGGTCGAGGCGCTCTGCGACCGGGTCACGATCATCCGCGCCGGCCGGGCCGTCGAGAGCGGCACGCTGTCCGAGCTGCGGCACCTGACCCGTACGTCGATCCAGGCCGAGCTGGTCGGAACCATGGACGGTCTGGCTCAGCTGGACGGCGTACACGATCTGCGGGTGGACGACGGGCGGGTGCGGTTCGACGTCGACACGGACGAGCTCAACCCGGTGCTCCGCCGGCTCACCGAGATCGGCGTACGGAGTCTGGTCAGTCAGCCGCCGTCGCTGGAGGAGTTGTTCCTGCGGCTGTACGAGCCGGAGGCGGTTTCGCGATGAAGACTCTTGCAGGGACCGGCGGGCTGATCAGGCTGATCCTGCGCCGCGACCGGATCGTGCTGCCGCTGTGGATCGTGCTGCTGTGCGCGATATCGATCAGCTACGTGCAGACGTACGGCGATCTGTTCCCGACGCCGGAGTCGAGACTGAAGTACGCGAGCAACGCCGGCTTCATCACCTTGTACGGCGAACTGTCCGGGACCAGCCTGGGTGAGTTCGTCACCTGGCGACTGGGCTTCGTCCCGGTGATGATCGGTTTGATCAGCCTGCTCACGGTGATCCGGCACACCCGGGTCGAGGAGGAGACCGGGCGGCGCGAGCTGCTCGGGGCGAGTGTCGTCGGCCGGCACGCGCAGTTGGCCGCGGCGCTGCTGGCGACGTTCGGCGCGAATCTGGTGCTCGGCGTACTGCTTGCCTTCGGCATGCACAGTCAGGATCTTCCCACGGCCGGATCCATTGCCCTCGGCATCGAATTCGCCGGCACCGGGTGGATGTTCGCCGCAGTCGGCGCGGTGGCCGCCCAGCTGACCGCGAGCGCCGGGACCGCGCGGGGTATCGCGATCAGCGTGCTCGGTGCGGCGTACGTCCTGCGGGCCGCCGGGGACACCAGCGCGCACGCGGACGGACCGCTGGCCTGGCTGGCCTGGCTCTCCCCGATCGCCTGGGCCCAACGGATCCATCCGTACGGCGCCAACCGGTGGTGGCTCGCCATTCTGGTGCTCGCGGCAACCGTCGTACTCGTTGCCGTTGCCCTCTATCTGTCGGTACGGCGGGATGTCGGCGCGGGACTGTTGCCGGCCAGGCTCGGTCCGGCGGAGGGGCGGCTCGGATCGCCGCTGGCGCTCGCGTGGCGGCTGCATCGCGGGCTGCTGGCGGCGTGGACAGTCGGATTCGCCTTGCTGGGCTTGCTGTTCGGTGGCGTGGCCAAGGGCGTGGGCGACATGATGCGCGACGATGCCTCGGTGCGGGAGGTGTTTCAGCGGCTCGGCGGCGCGGCCGGGCTGATCGATTCGTACTTCGCCGGAGTGATGACGATCGTCGGGCTGATCGCGTCGGCGTACGCGGTCCAGGCTACGCTGCGGTTGCGCACCGAGGAGGCGAGTGGGCGGGCCGAGCCGGTACTCGCGACCGCGACGAGCCGGCTGCGGTGGGCCGGGAGCCATCTGGCCTTCAGCTTGCTGGGTCCGGCGCTGGCTCTGCTCGCCGCAGGTGTGGCCGAGGGCATCGCCTACGGCTTGGCGATCGGCGATGTGGGCGGACAACTTCCGCGGCTGATCGGTGCGTCACTGGCGCAACTGCCGGCCGTATGGGTGCTGGCCGCGATCGCCATCGCCCTCTTTGGGCTGTTTCCGCGCCTGTCACCGGTCGCGTGGGCAGGGCCGGCGATCTGCCTGCTGATCGGACTCGTCAGTGGCGGCGTGCAGTTGGACGACTGGGTGCGGGGTATCTCGCCGTTCAGCCATCTGCCGCAACTCCCCGGCGGGTCCACGTCAGCGGGTCCGCTGATCGCGCTCCTCGCGATCGCCGCCGTACTCGGAGCCGCCGGACTCGCGGGGCTGCGCCGACGGGACATGCCGGTGGGTTAGCTCAGCGGCGGGCGTTGCGGGACCAGACGAAGGCGTACACGCCGAAGGCGGCGATACCGAGGGCGAGGATGGTGAGCAGGACGGAACCGAAGGGCTGGTCCTTGATCGTGCGGAGCGCGGTGTCCAGGCCGCCGGCCTTCTTCGGGTCGTAGGCGATCGCCGCCCAGCCGAACAGGGCGCCGACGACGATGAACGCGACCCCCTTCGAGGCGTAGCCGATCCGCCCGAGCAGGATCGTCGTCTCCGAGACCCCACCGGTCAGATCCTCGGTGAACTTCTTCGTGATCGCCTTGTAGATGTCGCGGACACCGACGCCGATGATGACCAGACCGATCACGACGACCAGCACCCGGCCCGGTCCGTTCGCCATCAGCCTTGCGCTGAGTGACTCCTGCTGACTGGTGCTCGAACCAGTGGACCCGAGCGCGACCTTCACCGCGCTGATGCCGAGGACGAGGTAGACCAGTCCGCGCCCGATCGACGACACCTTCTTCTCGAGGTCCAGGTGACCGTAGGCGAGCTCGATGGCCCGCCAGATCACCAGCGCGAACAGCCCGATCGCGACGATCCAGAGCAGGACGTCTCCGAACGGCTTGTCGGCCAGTTCCTGGAGAGCGCCTTGTTGCGATGCCTCCTGCGACGACTTGCCCCAGGCGAGTTGCAGGGCGATCCAGGCGATCAGCAGGTAGACGACGCCGTACGCGATCAGCCCGACGGTGATCGCGATGCCGTACCAACGACTGTATCTGACCTCATTGGCGGTGTTGCTTTGGCTGCTCACTCCAGATCCGGTGCCCAGAGCCGAAACGCTCTATGCGGAGACCGGGGCCGTGGCTTCCCGGTCGGCCGGGTCGATGTCGCCGTACTCGCCGGCGCGGGCGGCGCGGCGGCCGAGGGTCCAGACGTAGACGAAGAACGCGACCTCGACCAGGATGCCGACCGCGATCCGGACCGGACCGGGCAGGAACGGTGTGACAAACGCTTCGATCAGGCCGGTGACCAGGAGTACGGCGGCCAGGCCGATCGCCATACCGACCGTGGCGCGGCCGGTCTGGGCGAGGGCCTGCATCCGGGTGCGCGCGCCGGGCGCGACCCAGGCCCAGCCGAGCCGGAGCCCGGCCGCGGTCGCGACGAACACGGCGGTCAGCTCGAGCAGGCCGTGCGGCGTGATCAGGCTGAAGAACAGGCCGCCCTTGTCGTGACTGATCATCAGTCCGGCGCTGACGCCCAGGTTGAGCGCGTTGTCCCAGAGGATGAAGATCGACGGGATCAGCAAGATGCCGAGCGCGAGTACGGCGGCACTCAGCGTGGCGTTGTTGATCCAGACCCGGAGGGCGAAGTCCTGGGCCGGGTTCTCCGAGTAGTAGGACTGGAAATCGTGGTCGACCAGTTGCTGGATCTGGGCCGGCGTTGCGATCGAGTCCACCACCTCCGGGTGGACGAGGATCCGCCAGGCCGCCCAGGCCGCGACCAGGTAGAACAGCAGTCCGATGGTGAGCCACCAGCGTCTGGACGCGTAGAGGGCGGCTGGGAAGCTCACCAGGAAGTACTTCGAGATGTCACGCCAGACGGGAGCCTGTGCACCGGTCACGGCACCACGCGCGTCGGCGATGAGGCCGGAGAGGCGTCCGATGGAGACCGGATCGGCACCTGCGGCTCTGAGCGCGGCCAGGTGGGTGCCGACACGCTGGTAGAGCGTGACGAGTTCCTCCGCCTCGGCACCGGACAGGCGGCGCTGGCGGCGGGTCAGGTAGGCCAGGCGGTCCCACTGCGGCTGGTGCACCGACACGAACGCCTCGACGTCCATAGCCCGCACCTCCTCCCCTGACTGGCTCTTTGCGCTGGCAGACTAGCCCGACACAGTGTCTGACCTGGAGGGGGGCGACAGAAGTGTCTCAGCTGGTCACCGGAGAAGCGGTTGTCCTTCAGGTGCGGATCGCCCGGATGCCGACGCGGGCGCTGGCGTGCGCGATCGACGTGGTGCTGCAGGGCATCGTGCTGGTCGTCCTGATCTCGCTGCTGGCCGGCTTCCTGATCGGTGGGCAGGCGAGTGAGGCGCTCGCGGCCGCCTTGATCTTCATCGTCGTCCTGCTCGTCGTGATCGGCTACCGCGTGGTGATGGAGACGCTGACCCGCGGCCGCACGCTGGGCAAGATGGTGCTCGGCCTGAAGGTGGTCCGCGACGACGGCAGTTCGATCCGGTTCCGGCAGGCGCTGGTGCGGTCGCTGCTGTGGTTCTTCGTCGACTTCGCGCCCTGGTTCGCGGCCTGCCCGGGGATCGTGGCGAGCCTGATGAACAAGCAGGGCAAGCGCTTCGGCGACATGGTCTCCGGCACCGTCGTGATCCGCGAACGCCACCAGCCGATGGCGTCACCCCCACTCTTCGTCCCCGGCCACCTGGTCCAGTGGGCCCAGTCCCTGGAACTGTCCCGCCTCTCCGACGACCTCGCCAACGCCTCCCGCGACTACCTCGCCCGTTACACCGAACTCCAGCCCGACGCCCGGACGGACCTGGGCGACGCCCTGGCCTCCCGCATGGCTGTCGTCACCGCGCCGGCCCCACCGGTCCCCCTGATCGCGCCGGCCTACCTCTCCGCCGTACTGGCCGAACGCCGCCGCCGAGAACTCAACCGCCTGGCCACCCGACGCCCGCTCCACGCCCCGTCCTACGCCATCCCTCCAGGCCCCTTCGCCCCACCGACCCCGTACGGCGCTCTCCCGGCGCCCGCCGTCCCGGTCCCAGGACCTTTCACCGCACCACCGCCGTACGTCGACCCGCGCCCCGCCACCCTCAATCCCCAAGGCTGGGCCGCCCCAGGCAGCAACGAGCTGTAAAGCGAAGCGCCCCACCGCGGAACGGTGGGGCGCTTGCTGTGGGGGGATCAGTAGCGGTAGTGCTCCGCCTTGTAGGGGCCTTCGACGGGGACGCCGAGGTAGGCGGCCTGTTCCTTGCTGAGCTCGGTCAGCTTCACGCCCAGGGCGTCCAGGTGCAGGCGAGCGACCATCTCGTCGAGGTGCTTGGGCAGGACGTACACGTCGGTCGGGTAGTCGGCCGTCTTCACGAAGAGCTCGATCTGCGCGAGCACCTGGTTCGTGAAGGAGTTCGACATCACGAACGACGGGTGCCCGGTCGCGTTGCCCAGGTTCAGCAGGCGGCCCTCGGACAGGATGATGATCGTGTGCCCGTCGGCGAACCGGAACTCGTCGACCTGCGGCTTGATGTTGACCCGCTCGATGCCCGGGACCTTGTACAGCCCGGCCATGTCGATCTCGTTGTCGAAGTGGCCGATGTTGCCGACGATCGCCTGGTGCTTCATCGCCGCCATGTGGTCGGAGGTGATGACGTCCTTGTTGCCGGTCGTGGTGACGAAGATGTCGGCGATCCCGACCACGTCGTCGAGCGTGGTCACCTGGTAGCCGTCCATCGCGGCCTGCAGCGCGCAGATCGGGTCGATCTCGGTCACGATCACCCGCGCGCCCTGGCCCCGCAGCGACTCCGCGCAGCCCTTGCCGACGTCGCCGTACCCGCAGACGACCGCGACCTTGCCGCCGATCAGTACGTCGGTGGCCCGGTTGATGCCGTCGATCAGCGAGTGCCGGCAGCCGTACTTGTTGTCGAACTTCGACTTGGTCACCGAGTCGTTCACGTTGATCGCCGGGAACAGCAGCGCGCCGGCCTTGTGCATCTCGTACAGCCGGTGCACGCCGGTCGTGGTCTCCTCGGTGACACCCTTGATGCCCTGGCCGATGGTCGTCCACAGCTGCGGGTCCTCCCGCAGCGTGCGGGTCAGCAGCTTCAGGACGACGCCGTACTCCTCGGAGTCCGCGGTCGACGGGTCCGGCACGACACCGGCCTTCTCGAACTCGGTGCCCTTGTGGACGAGCATGGTGGCGTCGCCACCGTCGTCGAGGATCATGTTCGGGCCGTCAGCACCGGGCCACTTGAGCGCCTGCTCGGTGCACCACCAGTACTCGTCCAGCGTCTCGCCCTTCCAGGCGAAGACCGGCACCCCGGCGGGGTTCTCGGCCGACCCGGTCGGGCCGACGACGACCGCGGCGGCGGCGTGGTCCTGGGTGGAGAAGATGTTGCAGGACACCCAGCGCACGTCGGCGCCGAGAGCCACCAGCGTCTCGATCAGCACCGCGGTCTGGATCGTCATGTGCAGCGAGCCCATGATCTTCGCGCCCGCCAGCGGCTTGCTCTCGCCGTACTGGGCCCGCATCGCCATCAGGCCGGGCATCTCGTGCTCGGCCAGCCGGATCTCCTTGCGCCCGAACTCGGCCAGGCCGAGGTCCGCCACCTTGTAGTCGAACGTCATACCGGTTCCCGCTCCCCTGAAGACTGTGATTGCTTCCTGCTTGCCAGAGCCTAGAGGGCCGAGCCAGGCGGTTTGATCGCGGGGGAGGTGATTTTGACACTGAAATGTCAAGATTGCCGTATGCGCATCACCGAGGCCGCGCGCCGACTGGGCACCACCCCGCGCATGCTGCGCTACCGGGAGGCCCTCGGCCTGCTGCCGCGCTCACGCGCCGGGCACACCGCACAACGCCAGTACGACGACCGCGACCTGGCCGCCGTCCAGCTCGCCCTGGACCTCGAACGCCGGTACGACGTGACCCCGGCCGCGCTGGCGTTCGCACTCAGAGCCCTGGCCGAACCGTCCGTCGCCGCCGACATCCGCAACCTCGGCTACCGCACCGGCCGCCTCACCGCACCGCCCACGCAGTCCCAGATCGACCGCGACCGAGCGTTGCGCTGGCTGGGCCGTTCCGGCGTCCTCCCACCGAAACCGCGCTGACCCCTCGCTTCGGCGGTATCGTTCGGACTACGCTCCACTGATTCGTGAGCGGTGCTCCCCAGTCCCTGGCGCACTCCAACGGTGAACATCCGGGATGTCGACCATGACCGCAGCACCAGATTCCGACAGCTCGGCGTCGGACGAATTCCAGGCCGTTGGTGGCAAGCTCGAGCGCGGGCTGATCTGGGTGTTCATCGTCGTACCCACGCTCGCGCTACTGCCGGGGATCTTCTTCGCCTGGGGCGGCTGGATCAGCTGGCGCGACATCGTCCTCCTGGTCGTGTTCTACGTGATCACGACCACCGGCATCGGCGCCGGCTACCACCGCGGGTTCACCCACGGTTCCTTCAAGAGCAAGCGTGGCCTCAAGATCGGACTCGCGATCGCCGGCAGCCTGGCGCTCGAAGGACCGGTCGTCCGCTGGGTGGCCGACCACCGCAAACACCACAAGTTCTCCGACCGCGAGGGAGATCCGCACTCGCCCTGGCGCTACGGCACCACCGCCTGGGCGGTGACCAAGGGGTTCGTGTTCGCCCACGCCGGGTGGGTGCTCTGGGGGGAGGATCGCGCCGACCCCAAGCAGTACGCGCCAGACCTGATGAACGACCGCGACATGGCAACGATCTCGCGGCACTTCCGCGGACTGGCGGCGATCTCCCTGCTCGCGCCCGCGCTCATCGGCGGGCTGTGGGACAGGTCGTGGCACGGCGCCGCGACCGCGTTCTTCTGGGCCACCCTGGTCCGCATCGCCCTGATGCACCACGTCACGTTCTCGATCAACTCGATCTGCCATGTCACCGGCAAGAAGCCGTTCGAGGCCCGTGACAGGTCGGGGAACGTCTGGTGGCTCGCCATCCTGAGCCAGGGCGAGTCCTGGCACAACCTCCACCACGCCGACCCCACGTGCGCACGCCACGGCGTCCTCAGGGGCCAGGTCGACATCAACGCCTGGCTGATCAAGTGGTTCGAGCGATTCGGCTGGGCGTACGACGTCAGGTGGCCGAACCAGGAACGCTTGGCGAAGAAGCTCTCGGGCTGAGGGTCAGTGCGAGGGCGCCTCGGGGACGGCGGGGCGCTCGTCGGCGACGTAGTTCTCGTGGTAGACGTCCGGCTCGAGGTAGATGTGCACCGACATCGGTTCGGCGGCGCGGATGGCGCGCTCGGCCGCATCGATGGTCTCGGCGACGACGGCCGCGTCGGTGGTCGGCGCGACGCCGATCTTGGCCGCGATCAGCACCTCTTCGGGGCCGAGGTGCAGGGTCTTGATGTGGATCAGCCGCTGCACACCGGCAGTGTTCTCGATCGCGTCGACGATCCTCTGCTGGGCCTCCCGGGTCGCGGACTCGCCGAGCAGGAGCGACTTCATCTCGATCGCGAGGAAGATCGCCACACAGACCAGCAGCGCGCCGATCGCCATCGAACCCAGGCCGTCGAACACACCGTTGCCGGTGACAAGGGTCAGGGTGACGCCGATCAGCGCCAGCACCAGACCGGTAAGCGCGGCGAAGTCCTCCAGCAGGATCACCGGCAGCTCGGGAGCCCGGGCGTTGCGGACGAACCTGATCCAGGGCACCTGGCCGCGTAGCTTGTTCGATTCCGTGATCGCGGTCCGGAACGACAGCGACTCCATCACGATCGCGATCAGCAGCACCGCGATCGGGACCCACTTCCAGCTGTCGATCCCATGCGGGTCGTGCACCTTGTGGTAGCCCTCGTACAGCGCGAACAGACCACCGACGCTGAACAGCACGATCGCCACGATGAAGGAGTAGACGTACCGCTCCCGGCCGAACCCGAACTGGTGCAGGTCGTCGGCTTCACGCTGGGCCCGCTTGCTGCCGACCAGCAGCAGCACCTGGTTGCCGGCGTCGGCGAGCGAGTGGATCGCCTCGGCCAGCATCGAGGCCGACTGGGTCAGTGCCCAGGCGGCGAACTTGGTGACGGCGATCCCGGTGTTCGCCAGCAATGCCGCCACCACGGCCTTGTTACCGCCACCAGCCATTTTCTCCAGGTCCTCCGTACGAAATCAGCGCGCGGACACGACGAACGCCGTGCCGGAACCACGCAAGATACAGGGTCCTTCGGGTCCCGTGGCGAACGCGGACTGACCGGCGGACAACGTCACAGCGGAGTCTTTACCCAGAGCATCGACTGTCCCCGCGACGCAGCAGATGATCCGCGGCCCGACGCCGTCGATCGTCCGCTCGTCATTGTCCAGATCGACCCGGTGGACAGCGAAGTACTCACATCCGGTCTCGTACGCCGACACCCCGTCGGCCACCGGCGTCGCGGTCAGCACCGGATCGGCGAGCGGCTCGAAGTCGACCACCGACACCAACTCCGGTACGTCGACGTGCTTGCTGGTCAGCCCACCCCGCAGGACGTTGTCCGAGTTCGCCATCACTTCGAACCCGAGTCCCCGCAGATACGCGTGCACGTTCCCGGCCGGCAGGTACACCGCCTCGAAACGCTCCAGGCGCACCCGGTTCAGCAGCAGGGCCGCCAGTACGCCGGGATCGTCCGGGAAGTCCTCGCACAGTCGCGTCATCGTCTCCCGCTCCAGCGCGAAGGCCTCGCCCGCGTAGCTCGTGCAGGCCTCCGCCAGGGCCGCGACCAGTGGGCGGATGGAATCCCGGTCGCTGCTCATGAACTGCGTGAACGCCTCGCGGAGCTTCCCGTCCCGGAGCAGGTCGGTGAGCTCCTCGAACCCGATCGGTTGTAGCGCGTCCAGCAACGCCACGGTCGCCTCGAGCGGCCGGAACCCGACCAGCGCGTCGAACGGCTCGAGCGCGATCAGGATCTCCGGCTTCGGCCACGCGTCCTTGTAGTTCCGGTCGTCCGCGTCCCGCGGGATCCCGTCCGCCTCGTCCCGCGCGTACCCGTCGATCGCCTGCTCCCGCGACGGGTGTGCCTGGATCGACAACGGCTGCGCGGCCGCCAGCAACTTGGCCAGGAACGGGAACCGGCCCTCGAACCGCTCGGCCGTCTCCTCCCCCAGTACGTCGCTCGGCCCGGCGGACACCACGTCGTACAGGGAGTCGCCGGACGGGAGCACGGACGGCGCGGACTCGTGCGCACCCATCCACAGCTCGGCCTGGGGCTTGCCGTCCGGCTCCACCCCGGTCAGCTCGGGGATCGCGGTCCGCGACCCCCAGGCGTAGTCCCGGATGGTGTTCTGCAGCCGCGCTACCACGCTGGGTCCTCCGAGGGATTCCCCGGTTCGACAGGGTCCATGTCGCCGGCGGCGCCGTAGCGGCCGAGGCCGAGACCCAGGTACGCCGCGGCATAGCGGCCGTGCTGGGTCAGAGCGGCGTACCTGGCGATGTCGGTGCCGTCGGCCTGGGTCACGACGTTCACCCGCACGTCGTGAGCCTCCGCCTTGGACTCCAGCTTGCGGCGGTGCTCGGCGACGCCTGGGTCGTCCACACCGTCATCCAGGATGACCAGGGCCGGCCGCAGCTCCGCCGGCTTGTCGAAGGGATCCGCGAACAGGTCCCGCGGCGGCTGGTTGAGCACCGGCAGCAGGTGACCGGCGTCGGCGGCCAGAGCGGGCCGGCCACTCGCCAGCCGGAAGGCCTCGACCACACGCCGGGCAGCACGCGCGGCGAGGACAGAGCCACCCCACACCAGCGGCAAAGCGTCCGCCAGCACCAACGCCAAGTCCTTGGCCGGGTTGGACGCCACGTCGTTGTTGGGCGAGCACTCGATCGCCACCTCGTCCAGCAGCGCCGCGACCGCCTTGTGGTCCACCTCCGGACCGAGGTCCATCTGATGCAGGGCCTGCAGTACGGCGACAGCCGAGGCCAACTGGTCATCGGACTGGGACGGCAACCGGATGGCGTGCCGCAGACCGGCTGACGCGATCGCGACGGGCGAGTCGGCCGGCGTTGCCACCATCAGGCCACAACCCCGTCGTGCTGCCTCGCCGGCGGCCGACACCGCGTCCGAGTCCTCGGAGACGCCACTCAGGACGATCACCAGGTCCAGCGGACCGGCCCACCCGGGCAGACCGGGACCAGGCCAGGCGAGGAACGGCACCGGGCACACCGGCTCGAGCACAGCCCGGACCAGGCGGGCGTCGCGGCCGGCGGCAACGACAGCCCGCGGGCGGAAGCCATCGGACTCCAGCTTGGACAGCACGTCCGCGGCCGCTTCCAGCTCGGCCCGGACCCGGGCCCCGGCCATCGCCAGCCGGCGGAGCAGGTGGTCGGCCGCCCGGAGCGAGGCCGGGTCGTCCAGCCGCGTGTCGTCGAAGACGCTCATCAGTTGTCCGGGCTCTCGGACTGCTCTGCCCGGGTGTCCCGCGCCTCGTCGATCAGCAGCACCGGGATGTCGTCGCGGACCGGGTAGGCCAGCGCGCAGGCGATGTTGGTGCAGACCAGCTCGTTCGCCTCGTCGTCCACGCGGAACTCCGACCGGCACTTCGGGCAGACCAGGATGCTCAGCAGGTCCGGGTCCAGATTGACTGCCATTCAGTTCTCCTCCACCGATGCACCGGTGATCAGGGCCAGTACTTCATCGCGGACGCGTTCCATGGTGGCGCGGTCCGCGGCCTCGACGTTCAGCCGCAGCAGCGGTTCCGTGTTCGACGCACGGACGTTGAACCACCACTGTCCCGCCGACACGGTCAGACCGTCCAGGTGGTCAACGGTAATGCCGTCCCGACCGCCGTAGGTGTCTTCAATGGCCGCCACGGTGGCGGCGGCGTCGTCGACCTTGTTGTTCAGCTCGCCGGACGCGACGTACCGCTCGTACTCGGCGAACAGCTCGCTGGCCGGCTTGTCCTGCTCACCGAGCGCGGCCAGCACGTGCAGTGCGGCCAGCATGCCGGTGTCGGCCCGCCAGAAGTCCCGGAAGTAGTAGTGCGCGGAGTGCTCGCCGCCGAACACCGCGTCGGTCTCGGCCATCTTCTGCTTGATGTACGAGTGC
This sequence comes from Kribbella sp. NBC_01484, assembly GCF_036227145.1. NCBI lineage: Bacteria > Bacillati > Actinomycetota > Actinomycetes > Propionibacteriales > Kribbellaceae > Kribbella > Kribbella sp. NBC_01484. The sequence goes on along the minus strand of NZ_CP109437.1, from coordinate 4,344,398 downwards.
CCGACCCGGGACCGGATCGGCGTCCCGCCGTGCTCGGTGATCAACTCCGGCACGGCCTTGGAGGTGATCAGGTTGTGGATGACCGCCGAGCCCGGGTGCTTGGCCAGCTCGCGAACCGCGACCGCCCCGGTGATCGCACTCGGCGAGATCGGGTCGCCCAACTCGTCGATCACGAAGCAGCGGTCCGCGTCGCCGTCGAAGGCCAGGCCGAGGTCGGCGCCGACCTCGCGCACCTTGGCCTGCAGGTCGACCAGGTTCTTCGGGTCCAACGGGTTGGCCTCGTGGTTCGGGAAGTTGCCGTCCAGCTCGAAGTACAGTGGGACGATCGTGACCGGGCCGGTGGCGAACACGGCCGGGACGGTGTGGCCGCCCATGCCGTTGCCGGCGTCGACGACGACGGTGAGCGGGCGGATCCCGCTCAGGTCGACGAGGTCGTGCAGGTGGTCGGCGTACGCGGTGAGCAGGTCCTTCTGCCGGACATGGCCCGGAGTGGCGACGGTCGCCGGGCCTTCGGTCAGGGTCTTGGCGACCAGGTCGGCGATGTCGCGCAGGCCCGAGTCCGAGCCGACCGGCGCGGCGCCGGCACGGCACATCTTGATGCCGTTGTACTGCGCCGGGTTGTGGCTGGCGGTGAACATGGCGCCGGGCAGGTCGAGCCGGCCGGAGGCGAAGTACAGCAGGTCGGTCGAGGCCAGGCCGATGTCGATCACGTCCGCGCCGGTGCTGGTGACGCCTTCGGCGAACGCGGCCGCCAGTCCCGGGCTGGACGGCCGCATGTCGTAACCGACCACGACCGCCCCCGGGCCACCGAGAACGTCCAGGACCTCGACGAACGCGGCGCCGGCCGCCCGGGCCACCGACTCGTCCAACTGGTCCGGGACGACGCCTCGCACGTCGTACGCCTTGAAGATCGCCGCAACGTCAGCCATGCGTGGACCCTATCCGGCCCACGGCGAGATTCGTATTTCAGGCTCTGTTCATGCTCGCTCGAACCAGCCGATGTCCTTGCGGTGGTGGACCTGCGGGAGCTGGCGCGGGCTGCTCGGGGCCGCCCAGCGAGCCGCGTTGGCGATGATCTGCTGGACCTCCGGCTGGTGGTAGGTCGGGAACTCCTGGTCACCCGGCCGGAAGTAGAACACCCGGCCCTGGCCGCGGCGGTAGCAGCAGCCGGAGCGGAACACCTCGCCACCGGTGAAGGAGCTGACGAACACCAGCTCGTCGGGCTGCGGGATGTCGAACAGCTCGCCGTACATCTCCTCCCGCTCGATCACCAGCGGGTGCGGGATGCCCTGCGCGATCGGGTGCCCGGCCGCGACCGTCCAGATCAGCTCGCGGTCGTTCTCGGCCCGCCAGTCCAGCGAGCAGGTGGTGCCCATCAGCCGGATGAAGATCTTGCTGAAGTGCGCCGAGTGCAGCGCGATCAGGCCCATCCCGGACAGCACGTGCCGCTGCACCCGCTCGACGATCGCGTCGTCGACGTCGCCGTGCGCCGCGTGACCCCACCAGGTGAGCACGTCGGTCTCGGCGAGCACCTCCTCGGTGAGACCGTGCTCGGGCTGCTGCAGCCAGGCCGTCCGGACGGCCACGTCCTCGCCGAGCTTGGCGCGCAGCGCCGCGGCGATCGTCTCGTGCATCGTGTCGGGGTAGATCTTGCGCACGGACTCGTCGCGGCCCTCGTGCACGTTCTCGCCCCAGACGGTGACGCGAATCGGATCAGTCATGCAGCACAACCTCTCGTCCCGCCTTCGCCGAGGCGTAGCAGGCGTCGATGACCTCGGTCCGCAGCAGCGCCTCGGACCCGTTGTGAGCGGCCCAGTCGCCGCTCCGGACGATCTTGACGAACTCCCGCACCACCGCGCGGTGGCCGAGCCCGGGCCCGGTGGCCGGTTTCACCTCGGCCGGTACGCCGGCGACGTCGGTGAAGATCCGCAGCGTGTCGACGGTGGTGTAGTTCTGTACCTCGATCTTGGCGCCGCCCTCGGTGCCGAACAGCTCGATGCCGAAGTTGTCGCCCGGCGCCCGGAAGGTGGCCCAGCTCGTCTCCAGCTGCAGCGCCCCGCCGCCCTGCAGCCGCAGGTACGCCGTGGCCAGGTCCTCGACCTCGAACTTCGAACCGAGCGTGTCGACCGTCGGCCGCTCCGGGCTGCTCACACTGCCCTTGCCGCGCGGACCGAGCTCGGCGAACGTGTTCGCCGAGACCGTGGTCACCTGCGGCTCGCCCAGCAGGTACAGCGCGAGATCGAGGATGTGCACACCCAGGTCGATCAGCGGGCCGCCGCCGGACAGCTCGCGGTTGGTGAACCAGCCGCCCATGCCCGGGATGCCGTTGCGGCGCATCCAGTGCGCCTTCGCGTAGTAGATCCGGCCCAGCTGGCCCTCGTCGATCTGGTGCTTCAGCGCCGCGACGTCGCCACGCTCGCGGTGGTTGAAGACCACCTTGAGCACCCGGCCGGCCTGCTTCGAGGCCTCGACCATCGCGGCGCCCTCGGCCACCGTCCGGGCCAGCGGCTTCTCGGACAGCACGTGCAGGCCCATCTCCAGTGCCTTCAGCGCGATCGGGGCGTGCAGCTGCGTCGGCGTACCGATGCTGACTGCTTCCAGTCCGTCGGTGTCGAGCAGGTCCTCCCACTTCTCGTAGAGATGCGGTACGCCGTGCTTCTCACCGAGGCTGGTCAGGAGGTCCTTCTCCAGCCCGGCCAGCGCCACCACCTCGACGTCCGGCAACTCGGAGAACGCCTCCAGCGCCGTCCGCCCGGCGAAGCCCAGCCCGACAACCCCGACCCGTAGTTTTTGATCGTTCACACTCACGATCCTCTCGCAATGACAACGAAGGTCACAAACCCCTTCCCACACTACGGAACATCTTCGAACACCAGCGAGTCGACTGGTTCCATCGTGGTCATGGGGCCTCCCGCCCTGGATTGAGGAGCGTAGGGAGCGAAGCGACCGGAGCGACGAGGGAAGGGCGGGAGCCAAGGCCCCATGACCCGCCGGCGCCGAAGGCCCGGCCAAAAGCTCAGTCGTCGTCTACGTCGAAGTCGGGGTCGATCTGCTCGGGGGAGAGCGCCAGTACGTCGGCCAGCTCGAGGACCAGCGCGGACCGGACCAGCCAGGCCAGGCCGGTGGCGGAGCGCTCGGCGCGGAGCTCGATCGGGCGGCGGAACACCACGATCCGGTACGGCTCGTGCGAGGTGCCGCCGGTGGAGTGGGTGAGCGGGATCTCGGTCGCGTCGAGCTCCAGGTTCGGCACGTCCTCGATGGCGAACTCGACCCGGGCGACGACCTGCGGCAGCCGTTTCTCCAGGCGGGTCACCTCGATCGCGACCACCTCGTCGAACTGGGCCGCGGCCGATCGCTGCAGCGGCAGACCGCGCGGCGCGAACTTGCTCGGCCGGCTGATCGGCCCGAGCATTCCGCGGCCGTGGCGGTCGATGTGCCTGCGATGACGGCGAGCCTCGGTCACGCGCTCAGCCTAGTGGGGGTAACGTCTGGTCGTGAGCATCGCCAGGATCTGTTCGCGCGCCGCCTGTCATAAGTCGGCGGTGTCGACGCTCACGTATGTGTACGCCGACTCCACCTGTGTGCTCGGCCCGTTGGCGACCTACGCCGAACCGCACTGCTACGACCTGTGTGCCGATCACGCCGACCGGCTGACCGCACCGAACGGCTGGGAAGTGATCCGGCTCGCTCCGGACCCGGCCGCGGCCGGACCGTCGTCGGACGATCTGGAAGCCCTGGCCAACGCGGTCCGCGAGGCAGCTCGCCCGCTGCCTCGCCAGGAGCCCGGCACCGGTGGTCCTGGTGCACCGGTCGAGATCGCCCGCCGGCGCCACCTGCGTATGCTCCAGGATCCCGGCGCGAACACCTCCGAGGGCTGACTACCTCAGCGCGGCCCGCACATCCGGCTGCGCGCCCAGCTGGGCCTGGAACACCAGCGACGTGCTCAGCGGCCATGCGGCGACCTGAGCCACGTCTTCCTTGTCCGCCTTGGCCGCCGGCATCAACGTGACCCCAGCCACGACCGTGCCCCGCGTCTGCTGGACCATCAGGTCCGTCGGCCGCGGCTGCGCCGGCAACGGGATCGCAGTGGTCGCGCCGCCGATGATGTCGAGCGCTCGGGTCTGCAGCGCCCGCCCGGCCAGGTCGCGCAGCTCGAACTTCACACTGCCCGTCTTACCCGGTGCGGTGACCTCCAGGACGGCCGGCTGCTGATGCGCCGGCAGAACCAGGTACGCCGGTCCCGTGAGCGCCTCGGCCGACCCGAGCGAAGCGAAGTCCGTCCCACTCGCGTCCGACATCCGCATCGACGCGGTCACCGGCTGGTCCGAGGTCACGGTGATCGCGCTGGGATCACGATTCAGCACCGGGTCCAGGATGACCGTCTTCACCGAGCCGGCGTCCACCTGCACAGTCTCCAGACCGGCCGGCTTGAACGGGCCGTTCGGCCCGTGCACGGTCAGGCTTGCCGTCGCCTGCAGATCCGATGGGTTCGCGATCGACAGGATCCGCGCTCCGGCACCCGGCGCCACGGCCGGCACGAACACCTTGGTCGCGGGCGGGGCCGAGGGGTTCAGCCAGTCCACACCGGCCGGCTTGGTGCCGTTGCTCGCGTTGTCCCGCAGCGCGGGCGAGACCCGGCCACCAGTGGACTCGACGTGCAGCGCGACGTCCCGCAGGTTGGTCGCGACCTGACCGAGGAACAGCTCGGTCGTCTGCCGCGCCCGTACGACGATCCCCCGCGCAGCCGGCAGGTCCTGCGGACCGGTCCGCGCATACATGGTGACGTTCACCTCGGCGTTGACGCTGTCCAGGTTCGTCAGCACCAGCACATCGCGCCGGCCACTCGCTCCGGACGCTCCGACGAACCAGAAGTCCGAACCGGGCGCCTGGCACGTCACGCTCGCCATACCCTGGTTCACGCCCTCGGTGGCGGTCGTCGTACTCGTGCCGACGGTGCCGGCGGCGAGCGGGCCGGTGCCCTGGATCGACAGCGGCTCCGGCTTCGTCGCCGGAGCGGTCGAACCGATCTTGCCGCGCACCAGCAGCGAGCCGACCGGGTCGGCCTTGGCCGCCAGTGGGGTGATCGACAGCGGCGCCTCGGTGCCGGACGCGGTCGGCGTGCCTTCGGGCAGCGTCGGCGACACCGCGTTCACCACGCTCGTCAGCTTCCCGCCGGTCGCGAGCACCGGGCAGGACAACGCCGTACGGTTCACCACCGCGGGCGCGGGGGCGACTGCGGCCTCCGGACTCGTCACCGGCTCCTTGGGGTGCGTCACCACCGCGAGCCCGCCGATCACGGCCATCGCCAGCACCACGGCTCCGAGCCGGACGAGCGGGTTCGCCAGCAACCGGATCACCGGTCCCTCCTCGCGTGGGTGCCGTGCGGGACGGCGACAGTACGGCGAACCGTCGGCAGACAGAAGACCAGCGCGATGATCCAGCCGATGATGCCGAGCAGCCGCCACAGCGTGTGGGTCTGGTCCTGCAACGGCGACGTGCCTTCGATCTTCGTCCGGTCCACCAGCCAGGACGCGTCTCCGTCCTCGGCACTGGCCCGGGTCAGACCGGGCAGCGAGTCGAGGGTCGACTGCAGCGTCGGATCCAGCGGTCCGGGCAGGTAGACGTAGTCGACCGCCAATCCGGCCAACTGCCGCCCTTCCTCACCGGTGCCACCGCCACCGAGGGTCGCCAGGACGTCGCCGATCGGCTTGGTCTGCTCCGCGGTCGGCGCGGCTTCCAGCGCCCCCATCCGCGGGCCACCGTTCTTCACCAGCGAGAACCGCATCTCGCCACCCGGCGCCTTGCGCACGACCAGGATGGACGCGTTGTCCGGCGGATCCTGCGACGACACCAGGTACGCCGGCAGGTCCTGCGCGGGTCCGCGCCACAGCGGCCCGTCCATCCCGCGGACCAGCCAGAACCCGGCCGTCACGATCGTCGTCACCAGCACGAACCCGAGCACGCCCTGCACGATGATCGCGGTGGACTTGCCGACCGAGTCCCAGGCGACCGCGACCGCGATGATCCATCCGGCCGTCATCAGGAACATCAGCGGCCCACTGCCACCACCCAGCCGGCTCGCGACCAGCGTCGCGGCCAGACCGGCCAGTGCGGCGAACCATCCGAGCAACTCGTACCGCTGCCGCGACGAACGCAGCAGACTGATCATCGCGACCAGAATCAGCGGTACGGCGAACCACCACGGTGCCGGCGCTCCGATCGGCGTACCGGTCAGCAGATGCGGCAGGCTGTCGCCGGGACCGACCGCGGCGGTCGGCGGTCCGCCGGCCTCCTGCCCCAGCCGCGACGGATGCAGCACAAGCTGGATCGTCCACGGCAACACGAGCAACAGACCCAGTACGACGGAGAAGACCAACTGGCGGCTCTGCCGGCGCCAACCGAGTCCGATCACCGCACCGAGGACCAGGAGGACGCTGACCAGCAGTCCGAGCGCCGGGGTGAACGCGAAGAGCACGGCCTGACAGATTCCGGCGAACCACGCGGCCCGCCAACTGCCTTGGATGACCACACGACGCCGCCGGGCGATGGTGTGCACGGCAGCACCGAGCAGCGGCAGCACGATCGCCGCCACGCACGTCCCGATCCGGCCCTGCGTGATCGCGCCGTTCGTGAACACAGCGATCCCGTACGCCGCGGCACCCCAGGCTCGTGCGACACGGTCGACGACGAACGAGCGCAGCAACGCCCACGCAGACAGAGCGGCCAGCGGAACAGCGCCGAGCAACAACAGGTTCGCCGCACCGGACGGGCCGAACATGACCGTCGAGAACGCCCAGAACTGCGCCAGCCAGGCCGGCGGCGTCACACCGGGCGGAGCTGAAGCGGCCGCGTGCCAGAGCGCACCGAGGCTCTCGTGCGCCGGCAGCAAGAGGTTGGACCGGAGGACACCGCCACCGATCAGACTGCGGCCCGCGACCAGCGCACCGATCGCCAGGACGACCCACGCCACCAGGAACGGGCGGCGGATCAGCTGACGACGCCAGCGCGGCTGGTCGACGGCGACCCGCGCCGTGGACTTGGCCCGGCGTGCTGTCGTGACGACCTGCTCTTCCGGCTCGTCCGCCCAGGCTTCGCGGATCCGCTCGGAGATCGTGCTGGTCGTCTCTTCCAGGTTGTGCCGCAGTGCGTTCACCGACCGGGAGAAGAGTCCCTTGATGTCGTCGTACGGGACCCGATCGAGGTTGCGGCGGTTCTTGCGGGCCTGGGTCCAGCCGCCGGCCAGCAGCGTGCCGAGCAATGCGGTCCACTCGTCGACCGCACCGGATGGTGTCTTGCCGAGGAGGAACCACACCGATCGCAGCACGGTGCCGAACAGGAAGCGCAGGATCAGTAGCGGCAGCAGCCTGCCGGGCGCGTTCGCGAGAACGGTGTAGTAGGCGTGTGCGCGGTCGAGCTGGTACGCGTGCCGACGGGTGCCGGCCAGCGCGCGCTCGCCGGTCGCCGCCGCTTGCGCGTGGTAGACGACCGCGTCCGGCGCGACGCCGACATGGAACCCGGCGCGGCTCGCCCGCCAGCCGAAGTCGATGTCGTCGCGGAACATCGGCAACCGCGGATCGAAGCCGTGCAAGGCCTCCCAGACGTCGCGGCGGACCAGCATGCCGGCCGAGCTGACCGCGAGGACGTTCCGCGGCTGATCGTGCTGGCCCTGGTCGAGCTCACCGATCTCGATGCCGGTGTCCCGGCGGCCGCCGAGCGAGGTGCTGACGCCGACCTCGAGCAGTTCACGGTCCCGCGGCCAGAGCCGCAGCTTCGGGCCCCAGACGCCGGTGGCCGGCGACATCGTGGCCTGGAGCAACAATTTCTCCAGGGCCTTCGGGGCCGGGGCGCAGTCGTCGTGCAGCAGCCACAACCACTCGACCACAGGCATGTGGCCGTCGTCGCCGTACGGGCCGACGGCCGAGGGGATCGGGGCGAACCCGACCGCCTCGAGACCGCGGGCCACGGCCACGCCGAAACCGGTGCGTGCGGAGACGCTGACGACGGGTTCGACGCCGGGCATCGCGGCCAGCAGTTCGGCCGTCTCGTCGGTGGATCCGGTGTCGACCGCGATCAGCCGGTCGGGCCGTGGGTTGAGCGCCCACAGCGCCTCGGACAGCCGGGGCAGCCAGGCGGCGCCTTCATGGCCGACCACCACCGCGGTGACGACATGCCGGACCCGCGGGCGACCCATCGGGTCGTCGATGTGATCGGTCGGGAAGTCGACGGAGTCGAAGAATTCCCAGCCGGCCGGAGCTTCTTGTTCCATGCGGAGCTGTGACACCTCGATGGTTACGGACGGTTCTCACCACAACCAGAGTCGCGGCGAGGACTCACCATACAGCCGTCACCCTGAGCCTCAACCCACTCACCCGCACGCGGAGGACGTACTCCGCTCTTCCCCGGGACAGCCGCGGGCCCCGGCGACGTGTTCGTCGGCGGGGCCTCGCGGAAAGTCCTGGATGAAGTTGTGTGCCGGGTTCTGACCGTCAGACGGCCTTTTTCTTCAGCTTGCGGCGTTCCCGCTCCGACAGGCCGCCCCAGATTCCGAAGCGTTCGTCGTTCTGCAGTGCGTACTCGAGGCACTCGCCCCGCACGTCACAACCGAGGCACACCTTCTTCGCCTCGCGGGTGGATCCGCCTTTCTCCGGGAAGAAAGCCTCTGCGTCGGTCTGGGCGCACAGTGCCCGTTCCTGCCAGTTCGGCTCCTCCTCGATCGCTTCACCGTCGACAATCGCCATCAGCTCTGTCACGGTACGACCTCCTCGACCCTGTTCGTTCCCCTGTACATGTGGGTTTGCGGTCCACATGCCTGACCTCGTCCGTCCTGCGCTCTGCAACGGTCCCCGATACCGAGTGTCCAACGAACGACACGGTTGAAATTACATTCCTGCAATCCACGAAAGTCAAGCCGTGGTCTGCTATTGGCACTATCCGCAACACGGCTGCAAAAGAACGAGAGGCCTGCGTGCACAGGCCTCTCGCACCGATCTACGCCCTCCCGAAGCGCCCCGAAACAGTTTCGGGACGACTTCGGCAAAGGCTTGCTGCCTTGTCAGGAAGGCTGCGACCACCAACCCTGCTGTTCCTGACCCTGCTGGTTCTGGTCGTTCTTCTCCGGCTCGGTCACGCGCGGGTCGACCCGGGTCTCGTCAGCGGCCTCGGTCTCGGGCTGCTCCGGCTGTGCGCTCGGCTGCGGCTCGGCGGCCGGAGTCTCCTCCGCCTGCCAGGCCTGCTCCTGCTGCCACGCCTGCTGAGCCTCGGGCTGCTCGTGTGAGCCTTCCTCGCGGGCGGCGTGCTCGCCCTGGCCGGCCCACTCCTGCTGACCCTGCTGGCCGTACTCCTGGCCGCTCCACTGCTGCTGCTGACCGGCGTCGCCACCGCTCCACTGCTGCTGCTCCTGCGGCCACTGCTGGCCCTGGTCCTGGCCGCCCCACTGCTGCTGGCCTTCGGCGCTCCACGCCTGCGTCGGCTCGACGCCCTGGCCTTCAGCGGACCAGGCCTGCTCGGCCGGCTGCTGCGGCTGCTCGCCGTGCTGCTGAGCCTCGGCATCGCCGGCGGACCAGGCCTGCTGCTCGCCCTGGTTCCAGCTCTGCTCCTGCGGCCACTGCTGCTGCTCGCCCTGAGCCGTCGCGTAACCACCGGCAGCGCCGGCCGCTCCGGCCGCGGCGCCATAGCCGCCGTACTGGCCCTGACCCTGGTCGTACTGACCGTATTGACCCTGCTGGCCCTGCGGCTGGCCGTAGCCACCCTGCTGGCCGTACGGCGCCTGCTGGCCGTACTGCTGCTGGCCGTACGGCGCCTGGCCCTGGGGCGCGAACTGACCCGGCTTCGGCGCGCGGACCGGCGCCGGCAGGGCCTGGTAGGTCTTGAGGATGTAGAGACCGGCGGCGCCGTACAGAGCCAGGCCACCGAGCGCGTAGATGAACCCGACGACCTTGATGCCGGCGCTGCTGGTCTCGTTGAAGCCGGCGAACGCCGTGATCAGGCCGATCAGCGCGGCCACACCGGTGATCACCAGCGCGGCCAGGGCCACGGTCCGGGCGTTCGGCGTCCGTTCACCCGCCTCGTTCACCAGCCAGACCGATCCCACCAGCGAGAGCAGGAGCAGCACTGCGCCGAAGGACGGCGGGGTGAGAATGCCTTGCACGCCTCCGGCGGCGGCAGTGAAGCCGGCGCCGCCGACGAACAGCCGGATCAGCGATGCCAGGACGATCAGGCCGGCGAATGCGAGCAGGATGTACGCGACCGGCTCTCTGAGCTTCTTGGTTGCGTCGGTGACCACGAGGGCTCCTCGGATGTTGGGGGCCGTACAACTGAGCTGTGCGGATGGTTCGGACCCACCGCAGCATAGTCGTGCGGTGGTCCGACCGATTGACGACTCGTGCAGACTCTTCCCATGCGATTGACAGTGCTCAGCGGTGGCATCGGCGGATCCACCTTCCTGCGCGGGCTGCTGAAGGCCCGCCCGGACGCCGAGATCACCGTGGTGGGGAACACCGCGGACGACATCACCCTGTTCGGGCTGCGGGTGTGTCCGGACCTCGACACGGTGATGTACACGCTCGGTGGCGGCATCTCGGCCGAACGCGGCTGGGGCCGGGAGGACGAGACCTGGGTGATCAAGGAGGAGCTCGCGGCGTACGGCGTCGAGCCGACCTGGTTCGGCCTCGGCGACCGGGACGTAGCGACCCACCTGGTCCGGACTCAGATGCTCGACGCCGGCTACGGGCTGACCGCGGTCACCGAGGCGCTGTGCGCGCGCTGGAAGCTCCCGGTCCGGCTGCTCCCGATGAGTGACGACCGGGTCGAGACCCACGTGGTGGTGGACGACCCGGAGCAGCCCGGGCGGCGCAAGGCGATCCACTTCCAGGAGTACTGGGTCCGCTGGCAGGCCCAGATCCCCGCGCACCAGATCGTCGCGGTCGGCCAGGAGAAGGCCAAGCCCGCGCCCGGCGTGCTGGAGGCTATCGCGGACTGCGACGTCCTGATCGTGCCGCCGTCCAACCCCGTCGTCTCGGTCGGCACGATCCTCGGCGTACCGGGGATCCGGGACGCGGTCCGGGAGACCGCCGCGCCGGTCATCGGGCTGTCGCCGATCATCGGCACCGGCCCGGTCCGCGGGATGGCCGACAAGGTGCTGGCCACCGTCGGTGTGGCCTCGACCGCCTCGGCCGTGGCCCGGTACTACGGTTCGCGCGCGTCCGGCGGCGTACTGGACGGCTGGCTGATCGACACGTCGGACGCGATCCAGGCGGATTCGATCGCCGGAGCCGGAATTCACGTCCAGGCGGTGCCGTTGTGGATGACGGACGAGTCCACCACCGCCGCGATGGCCGATGCGGCGCTGAACCTCGCGGAGGCCGTACGGCGATGAGGAAGCACCTGGAAGTCTTCCCGGTGACCGGACTGCCCGAGGTGGCGGCCGGGGACGACCTGGCGGCACTGATCGGCGACGGGACGGACCTGCGGGACGGCGATGTCGTCTCCGTCACGTCCAAGATCGTCAGCAAGGCCGAGGGACGCCTGACCCACGGCACCCGGCAGGAGGCGATCGACACCGAGCTCGTGCGGGTCGTGGCCCAGCGCGGCGAGACCCGGATCGTCCAGACCCGGCACGGCCTGGTCATGGCCGCGGCCGGCACCGATACGTCCAACACCGCCCCCGGCACGGTCCTGCTGCTCCCGGTCGACCCCGACGAGTCGGCCCGGCAGCTGCGGACCGCCCTGAAGCAGCGGTACGACGTCAACGTCGGCATCGTGATCACTGACACGTTGGGCCGCCCGTGGCGCACCGGACAGACCGACCTGGCCATCGGTGCGGCCGGAGTCCGCGTGGTGGAAGACCTTCGCGGTACGACGGACAGCCATGGCAACGTCCTCGCGGTGACGGAGCCGGCTCTGGCCGACGAGATCGCCAGTGCGAGCGAGTTGGTCAAGGGCAAGGCGGACGGCGTCCCTGTCGCGGTGGTGCGCGGGCTGCAGGACGCCGTACTCCCGACTGGGGAGCACGGGCCTGGGGCGCGGGCGCTGGTGCGCGACGCCGACCAGGACATGTTCAGTCTCGGGACTCGTGAGGCGGCGCGGGCCGCCGTACTGGAGCGTCTGGCGCCGACCGGTCCGCGTGAGGTCGACCCGGCGCTGTGGGCCGGACTGCTGGATGAGGTCGAGGACATTCACCTCGAGCTGCTGGACAACGCTGTCACGGTCTTCGGCGACGAGCCGGTCGCGGTCGGCGTGATCGCCGAGCGGCTCGCCGTACTGCTGCACGCCGAGGGGTACGGCGTCACCGTCCGGACCGGACCGGGCAGTGAGGCGACTGTCACGTTCGGCTCACGGTCCAGGTAGTTTTCTAGGCAACCTCTCAGGGTCACCTCGTACACTGCTCCCGCACGGCGGCGCGGTGGCCGCCCTGATCCGGGAAGACCAACACAGTGGGTAAAGCGTCGTCGCAGAAGCAGTCGCGTCGCGAGATGATCGAGAAGATGCAACGGGACCAGGCCCGAACGGACCGGAACCGGACCATCCTCATCGTGGTCGCGTCGATCGTGGTCGGCCTGGCCATCATCGCCTACCCGGCGGTCCGGCTGATCCAGGACTCCCAGACCAAGAACCAGGCCGCCACCGAGCTCGGCGTGGCCGCGTCGGCCGCGTCCTGCGAGGCGCCGACCAACGACGAGGCCGCCGGCACCCAGGACCACAAGCCCGACGGCACGGTGATCAACTACTCGGTGTCGCCGCCGTCGTCCGGCTCGCACTACGCGGTCTGGGCGCCGTTCAACAAGAAGTTCTACACACTCGACGACCGGCCGCCGATCCCGAACCTGGTGCACAACCTGGAGCACGGGTACACGATCCTCTGGTACAAGGACTCCCTGCCGAAGGACCAGATCGACCAGATCGAGAAGATCTCCAAGGCGAAGCTGCCGGACAGCTCGTCGGGCAAGTTCATCGCAGCGCCGTTCCGGGAGACCGACGGCAAGCCGTGGCCGGACGGGAAGAGCATCGCGTTCTCGCACTGGAGCGGCAACGCCCAGGGCCAGGACAAGGCCTTCGGCCACCGCCAGTTCTGCGGCTCCGTCAGCGGTGACGCCCTCAAACAGTTCATGGACAAGTACCCGTCCACCGACGCCCAGGAGCCCGCCGGCGGCTGAGCTCCCAACTCGTGTACATCGAACGCCCCCGCGGAGCCGCTTCCGCCGGGGCGTTCGTCGTACCCCGACCATTCGACGGATATCCGCCGCTCTCGTCGGTTCCGTGGGTGTTCCCGTGCCGTCGACCGGATCGCCAGGCCATCACAACGAGGCCAGGACGAAGACCTCCCACGGACGACCGCAGCGTCTCGGCGATTGTGATGGCCTGCAGGTCCGCCACACCCCAGGCAACCGACAGAACGAGGCCGACTGCCGGGACCCGAAGGAGGCGAACGAACCAAAACAGGGACCTGAGACACGCTGCGGGGGCCTGGGACAGGTTGTGAGGTGTCCCAGGTCCCGACAGGGTGTCCGCACCCCCGCCAGCGCAACGACCCCCGCCGGCCTCCGGGCGGTGTGTGGGGTCAGATGTAGCGCTCGGCGTGGTCGGATTGGACTTGGGCTACCAGGTCCTTGACGCGTTCGCCGTCGGCGAGGGGGCAGACCATGGTGACGTCCTGGGTGTGGACGATGATGTGGCTGCGCAGGCCGACCGCGGCGACCAGGTGGTCGGGGTCGTCGGTGACAACGATGTTGTCGTGGGAGTCGAGCAGGCAGCTGAGCGTCGTCCCGTCCGTACGGTTGCCGTTGGCATCGGCGTCGTACGTGCCGGCCAGTGCGGCCCAGGAGCCGACATCGAGCCAGTGCACCGGCATCGGTACGACTACCACGTCCGCGTCCACCTTGCCCTGCGAGGCCGGCTCCATCACCGCGTAGTCGACGCTGATCTTGCGCAGGTTCGGGTAGATCTCGGCCAAGGTCGCATCACGCGACGGGGTGTCCCAGACCGACGCGACCTGACGCAGCCGCGCGGCCGACTCGGGCAGCAGTTCGTCCAGCACGCTCAGCACGGTCTCGGCCCGCCAGACGAACATGCCGGAGTTCCACCAGAACCGCCCGGTGGCCAGGTACTCCTCGGCGGTCGCCCGATCCGGCTTCTCCCGGAACCGGTCGACGGCGAAGGCCCTGGTCCCCTCGATCGGCTCGCCGCGCTCGATGTACCCGAGCCCGGTGTGCGGATGGGTCGGCTCGATCCCGAACGTCACCAGCGACCGGGAACGTTGCTCGACGACGGCGAAACCGTTCTCGATCGCGGTCCGGAACTCGTCCTCCGGACTGATCAGGTGATCCGATCCGACGAACGCCACCACCGCGTCGGGGTCGTTGCGCGCCACCACCGCAGAGGCCAGGCCGACCGCGTTCGCGGTGTCCCGGCGGGCCGGCTCGCCGATGATGTTGTGCTCGCCGAGCTCGGGCAGCTCGGTGCGGACCACCTCGGTGTACGCGCCGACCGTGCACACATAGATGTTCTCCGGCTCGACCAAGCCGCGCAGCCGGTTGTACGCCACCCGGAGCAACGACTGTCCGGCTGCCAGCGGCAGCACCTGCTTCGGCCGGTCGTCTCTGGACAGCGGCCACAACCGTGTCCCCGAACCACCGGCCAGGATCACCACGTTTCGCATGAGGAGAGACCCTACCGGTCGTGACCAGACGGTGGCGGAAGCTTGAGGTGGGCGAGGTCCGGTGGGACAGGTGTGGTGGTCCGCCAGAACAGGTCGGACTCGCCGTCGAGGGCGGTCGCGGGCGCGTCGGTGAGCCGGAAGCGGTCCCGCAGCCGGCCGTAGAAATCGGTGGGAGCCAACCGGACCAGTCGCAGCCGCCGAGTCGAGCCGTAGACGCCGATCCAGTCGCCCGGATCGAGGACGCCGCGGAGCTGCCCGTCGATGCTGACCGCGGCCTGACCGGAGTGCGGGAGGACCCGGAGCGCGACCGGCTCGTCCGGCGCCGTGACAACCGTTCGATTGAAGGTCATGTGCGGTGCGACCGGAGTGAACACGATCGCTTCGGTGCTCGGCGACAGGATCGGCCCACCCGCCGCGAAGCTGTACGCCGTCGACCCGGTCGGCGTCGCCACGATCACCGCATCCGCGGAGTACGACGCCAGCAGCCGGCCGGCCAGATACACACCCAGCGCCACCTGATGGTCGCGCGCCAGCTTCTCGAGGACGACGTCGTTCAGCGCGGTCACGTCCAGCGCCACCCCCCAGCCGTCACCCTCGGCGGTCTCCGGGCGGACCGCCGGCGGCGGAAGGGCAGGGCCATGTCCGTAGCGCAGCAACGACTCGATGCCACTCGGGATCTCCAGTGGACGCGACGCCCGCATGGTCAGCGTCATCCGCTCCTCGTAGGTCGCACCGCCGTGGTGCACCGCCTCCAGAGCGGCCTCCACGTCGCGGCACGCGACCTCGGTCAGGAACCCGACCTTGCCGAGATCGACCCCGAGCACCGCCGCGTCGTTCTTCGCCGCGATCCGGGCACCGCGCAGGAACGTGCCGTCACCGCCCAGCGTGACCACGAGATCCGGGTTCCCGGCGTGGTGCAGCTCGTCCATCCCGCCGCGCCGTTCCTCGTGCGCCTTCCAGACGTCGATGTCGGTGCAGCCGATGTCGTGTCTGGTCGCCCACTGACGCACGGTCTCGGCGGTCTGCACAGCCACCGGACGCCCCTGATGAACGACAAGCCCAAGCCGCCTGATCGGCACGACGGTCCTCCTCCGGACGGTTCCTGCCTCCACCGTAGCCGCCCTAGCGATCCGGTGATTCCGCCTTCGCGGCTTTGACGATCGGGTCGGTCTCGTCGTCGAACTCCCCGATCACCTCCTCGAGCAGATCCTCCAACGCCACCACCCCGACCGGCCGATCCTCGTCCCGTACGACGGCCAGCTGCGAACGCCGATCGCGCATCGTCCGGATCGCGGTCGCCACCGGCGTACTCGCGGCCAGCTCGAGGGGCGCCGTCATCAGGTCCGACGCGCGCAACGTCGTACCGCCGCTCGTGGTCGCGCGCGCCGCGTCACGGACGTGCACGATGCCGCAGATCGTCGTACCCGAACTGACGACCGCGAGGCGGGAGCGGCCCTCGCGGCGGCTGGTCAGCTCGACGTCGCGGGCGGACGCGGCCGCGGGAACCGTCGCCAGCTGGGCGATCGGAGTCATCACCTGGGCGACCGTGGTGTTCTGCAGCGCGAGCATCGCGGTGAGCAGGTTGTGCTCTGGTTCGTCCAGCGTGCCGTGTTCCCGGGAGGACTCGATCAGCAGGCGGAGCTCGTCGGGCCCGTGCGCGTTGGCCAGCTCGTTCTGCGGGGTCACCTTCGCCAGCCGGACGCAGAGGTTCGCGAGCCAGTTCAGCACGATCAGCAGCGGGCGGAAGACGTACGTGAAGGCGCGGAACGGGAGAGCGAGCGCCAGCGCGGACCGCTCGGGATTGCTGATCGCCCACGACTTCGGCGCCATCTCACCGAGAAGCACGTGCAGCAGGGCGATCACGGCGACGGCGATGATCAACGCGATCACCTGACCGGCGCGCTCGGGGACGTGCGCCAGCTCGAACAACGGGTGCAGCAGACTGGCCACCGCCGGCTCGGCCAGCGAACCGAGTCCCAACGTGCACAACGTGATGCCGAGCTGCGCACCGGCGAGCATCAGCGACAGCTCACTCACCCCGGCGATCGCGGCCCGAGCCGAGCGGTTGCCGGCCGCGGCCGCCTCCTCGAGCCGATGCCGCTTCGACGCGACCAGCGCGAACTCCGCGGCGACGAAGAAGCCGTTCAGGGCCAGCAGGATCACCGAGATGATCAGGGCGAGCGGCGTACTCATGCCAACCGCTCTATCAGGACCAGACCCGGCACGTGGCGCTCGATGGTCTGGACCGTCAGCCGGACGAACTCGGCCGGGACCGGCCGGCCGTCATGGTCGATGCGGTGCCGCAGTTCCACCATGAGCTCGTCGCCGATCGCGGGGATCCGGCCGAGCCGGGCCATCACGAGGCCGGACAGGGTCTCGTAGTCGTCACCCTCGGGCAGCGCGACGCCGGTGGCCGCCCGGACCTCGTCGAGCCGCCATCGGGCCGACACCACCCACGATCCGTCGCCGCCCGGAACGAGGCCGCTCTCGGGCAGGTCGTCCTCGTCGTGGATCTCGCCGACCAGTTCCTCGGCGATGTCCTCGAGCGACACGATCCCGGCGAATCCGCCGTACTCGTCCACGACGATCGCGAGCTGACGGCGGGCGGTCCGCAGCCGTTCCAGTACGCCGGGCAACGGCAAGGTCTCGGGTACGACGACCGGCGGCGAAGCCAGCGAGCCGACCGCGATGTGCGCCCGGTCGGCCGGTTCGAGCTCGACCACGTCGCCGATCGCGACCACGCCGAGCACCTCGTCGACCGAGTCGGCGATCACCGGGAACCGGCTGTGCCCGGTGTCCTGCAGCTCGACCACCCGGGTGAGCGGCTCGTCCCGATGCATGATGATGACGTCGACACGCGGGACCATCGCCTCCCCGGCCGTCCGGCCGCGGAAATCGAGGCCGCGGTCGAGCAGCCGCATGGTGTCCTCGTCCAGCAACCCCTGCTCGTAGGACGTGACGATGATGCGGTCGAGCTCCTGCGCGGTCGCGCCCTGCGGCAGTTCCTCGACCGGTTCGATGCCGACCCGGCGCAGGATCCGGTTCGAGGCCGAGTCGAACACCCGGATCAGCGGGCCGGCGATGGTCAGGTACAGCAGCGTCGACCGGGCCAGCCGGAGCGCGATCGCCTCGGCCTTCGCGATGGCCAGGTTCTTCGGCGCCAGCTCGCCCAGCACCATCTGGATGATCGTTGCCAACAGCAACGCCAGGATGACCGAGACGGACACGCTCACGGCCTGTGGCACCCCGGCCGAGCCGAGCAGATCCTCCAGGCCCGCACCGAGATAGGGCTCGGCGAAGTACCCGGCCAGCAGCGCGGTGATGGTGATGCCGACCTGCGCGCCGGACAGCACGAACGACAGCCGCGACGTGACCTTCAGCGCCCGCGCCGCCGCCGGGTCACCGTCCTCGGCCAGCGTCCGCAGCCGGCTCCGGTCGACCGCGACGTACGCGAACTCCTGGGACACGAAGTAGCCAGTGGCAACGGTCAGCACCAGGATCAGAGCCAGGCCGCCCAGGATCAACATGTCCTGACCTTATGAGAACTCCGGCTGCTGGAGTACTGCGGGGTGATTTCACCGCGTGGACGGCTTCCACGGGAGGATTTTGCCGTCGCGGACGAGTTCGCCGTACATCGCGGGATCGGTGCGGTCGGTCAGGATGACGTCGACGATCGGCTTGACCGCCTCGGCCGGGGACTTCGCCTGGCTGAAGTCATCGAACCACGGCCGGGACGCGCGGGTGTCCACCAGCCCCGGACAGACCGACGCGACCAGCGTCCCGTCCTCGAGGTCCCGCGTACGGCGATCCGCGGCGACGGCCCGTACAGCGGCCACCTGAGCCACCTTCGACGGGAAGTTGATCCACTCCGGCCAGCCCTTCTCCTCGGCCGTCCCGTCGTGAATCGCGGCCCGCCAATCCTCGACCGCCTGCTCGACCTCGTCCAGCGTCACCCCGTCGAACCGCCCCCACAGCGGCTCCGGCAACTGCTCCAGCGTCCCCAGCGAACTGGCCACCACGATCAGCCGGCCACCCGGCCGCAGAATCGGCCCGAACTCCCGCAACACAGCCTGAGCCCCGAGGTTGGCGACATCGATGAACACATCAGCCTGCTCAGCCTGCGTCCGATCCGGGTGCAGCGGCCCGACGGCGTTGGAGATCACGATGTCGACCGCCCCCAGCTCACGGGCCAGCGCCGCCACGGCCTCCGCATCCGTCACATCCAGCACCCGCCCCTCGATCCGAGCCATCCCCGCCTCGGAGTCAGCCAGCTCGGCCACGGCGGTAGCTACCCGATCTGGGTCACGGCCGGTCAGAAGCACCAGGTCCTCTTCGTTCATGCGGATGGCTAGTTCTCGGACGAAGGCGTAGCCGATGCCTTGGTTGGCGCCGGTGACGAGTGCGATGCGTTGTTCTCTCATGTGACCAAACGTAGATGCGGTGCGAGTATGACTCCAACGAATCTTTGGCACACGTGGTATGCGTAAACATCATGGACTTCACCGATGTCTCACTGGTGGCGTTGCGAGTGTTCCGGGAGGTCGCGGAACGCGGCACGTTCACGGCGGCCGCGACCGCGCTCGGCTACACCCAGTCGGCTGTGTCGCGACAGATCGCGTCGCTGGAACGAGCAGCGGGCGCGCCGCTGCTAGAGCGGCGGCGAGAAGGCGTGCTGCTGACGGCAGCGGGTCAAGTCGTACTGCGGAATGCCGCCGGCGTGCTGGATCAGCTCGACGCGACGGCCCGCGAGCTCGCCGGGCTCCCCGCAGCCGGTGGAACTGTCCGGCTGGGCTGGTTCCCGAGCGCGGGCGCCGTTCTGTTGCCGCAGGCAATCAGTGCGCTACGCCGCGGCCATCCGGCGATCACGGTCACGACCCGGGAGGGATCCACCCCCGCGCTGGTCCGGGCGCTGCGGGCGGGAACTGTGGACCTGGCGTTGCTGGCGTCGGCACCGCCGTTCCGGCCACCGGACGCGGAGTCGCCGGCGTTGAAGCTGGAGACGCTGGCCGAGCGGAGTCTGCGGCTGGCGGTGCCGGCCAGTCATCCGCTCGCGGCCCACGACTCGGTGGACGTGGCCGACCTGCGGGGTCAGCGGTGGATCGCCGGGCCTGCGTCCGGCGAGGAGTTGCTGATGGGCGTCTGGCCCGGGCTCGACGAGCGGCCGGTGATCGCGCACACGGTGCGCGACTGGCTGGCTAAGTTGCAGCTGGTCGCGGCCGGTGCCGGGCTGACCACGATCTCCGCGTCGATGGCGTCGGCCGCACCGGCGGGTGTCCGCGTGGTCACCGTCCGCGGCGGACCGAAGGAGCTACGGCGCACCATCCTGGCCCGCCTCCCCGGCCGCCTCTCAGAGCCCGCGACGCTCCTCGCCAACGCCCTCCGAGCCGCCGCCCTCGACATCAACCCGCCCGACTGACTCGGCCGGCCCGTCCGACGGCGGCGGCTGAGGTGCGGTGACCTGCGCCGGCTTGTCGTCGTCGTCCTCGGATCTGGCCTTGTTGAACTCGTTCAGCGCGCGCGCCGCATTGCGCGACAGCTCAGGCAGCTTCTTCGCGCCGAACAGCAGAATGACGATGACCAGGATGACGATCCATTCGCCGCCCTGTGGCAGCTCGAGCTGTGGCACCATGACAAGCCTTCTTTCCGCGAATCCCCTCACCACGGTACGTCGGCGCCGGAAACGTAGGGTGGGCCATATGTCACGAGTCCTTCCCGAGCTGTTCGGAACCGCGGTCCGCCGGGATGGCGCCGGTCCCTTCCTCACCTACTACGACGACGCGACCGGTGAACGGATCGAGCTGAGCGCCCTCACCACCGCGAACTGGGTCGCCAAGACCGCCAACCTGCTGGTCGACGAGTACGACCTGGAGCCCGGCGAGACCGTCGCGATCGGCCTGCCGCCGCATTGGCTCGGCGTGGTCTGGGCGCTGTCGACCTGGTCGGTCGGCGCTGCCCTCACCAGCGGTACCGGCTCCCTCGCGATCACCGGCCCGGACCTGACCGTCCGCGGCGAGCGGGAGACCATCGCATCGGCGCTGCTCCCGCTGGGCGGCCGGTTCCGCGAGCCGCTGCCGGACGGCATCCACGACTACGGCGCCGAGGTCTACAACCACCCGGACGTGTTCGTCCCGTTCGACCCGCCGGCTCCGTCGTCACCGGCGTACGACGACCTCACCCACGAAGACCTGATCGGTACGGCGGAACCCGTCGCCGACCGGATCCTCGTCACCCGGGACCTGACCACGCGGGACGGGGTGGCACTGCTGGTCGGGGTGATCTCCGGAGGTGGTTCGATCGTCCTCTGCCGCAACCTGGATGCCGCCAAGCTGGAGCGCCGGGTCACGGACGAGAAGGTCGACCGAGTGCTGGAGGGATGACGTGCGGCGATTCGAAGGACGGGTGGCTCTGGTCACCGCGGGTGCGCAGGGGATCGGGGCCGCGGTGGCCCGGCGGCTGGCGGACGAAGGCGCCTCCGTCGTGGTCACCGATCTGCAGGAGGAGAAGGTCGCCGAGGTCGCGGCCGGGATCGGCGAGCAGGCGCTCGGCCTGCGCCTCGATGTGACCAGCCGGGACGACGTCGACGCGGCGGTGGCGGCCGCGGTGGATCGGTTCGGCCGGCTGGACGTCGTGGTGAACAACGCCGGCGGCTGCATCGTGACGTCCGTGCCGGAGGACGCGACCGCCGAGGAGTGGCACCGGCAACTCGACCTCACGCTGGTCGGCGCGTCCCGGTGCATCCAGGCCGCGCTCCCCCACCTGGTCAGGACTCGCGGCAACGTGGTGACGATCAGCTCGGTGAACGGCCTGGCCGCCTTCGGCAACATCGAGTACTCCGCGGCCAAGGCGGGCCAGATCGCGATGACCGTCAACTACGCGGCCCGGTACGGCGAGCTGGGCGTCCGGTTCAATATCGTTGCCCCCGGCACCATTCGGACGCCGAACTGGGACAACCAGCCGGGCACCCTGGAGCGGTTCTCGAAGATGTATCCGCTCGGCCGGGTCGGCGAGCCCGAGGACATCGCCGCCGCGGTCGCCTTCCTGGCCTCCGACGACGCCGCCTGGATCACCGGTCACACGCTCCCGGTCGAAGGCGGCGTACTCACCGGCCCCCGCGGCGAGATGAACCTGACCCCGTCCGGCTCCTTCAGGAAGGAGTACCCGGGGCTCTGAACAGCAGCTCGGCCTGGGCCAGGGCGGCGGGGTCGCCAGTGGTGCGGTACACACCGCGCAGGGCGTGCGCCTGCTCGAGTTTGTTGCCGAAGGCACCCCAGTCCGCGGCCGCCCGGGCGAACGCGGCGGCCGCCGCCTTCGTGTCGCCGCGGTGTTCGGCGAGCAGCGCCTGGGCGGTCGTCGCCGAGTACTCGCGCATCGGCAGCACCGGCTCCACGAAGTCCGTGAGCACAGCGCCCGCCTCGGCATGACCCGCGGCGAGCGCCGCCCGCACCAATGAGGGCAGCCGGGCGTCGAACTCGAGGCTGCCGCGCAGGTCGGACAATGACGCGAGCAACTGGAGAACCTCCAGTACGCCGTCCTGGTCGCCGTCCCGAGCCCGGGTGGTCACCGCGGGCGATCCCGCGACGACGATCAGGTCCGGCCAGCCCGCATCCACCGCCAGCCGGAACGCCTCCTCGGCCGGATCGCGCGCGCCCGCGAGACCGGACTCGGCTTCCGCCACCGCCAGGGCCGACAGCACTTCGATGCGCCGCAGGGTGGTGAACGCCGGTCCGGGGTGCTCCAGCTTGGCCCGGCAGGCCGCGATCGCCTCGTCCGGCCGGCCCGTCTCGATCATCAGCTGCAGAACCGTACAGCCGATCTGCTGCTCCATCTCGGCCAGCCGCCGCCGAGCGGCGAAGTCGCGAGCGGTGTCGAGCTCGCCCAAGGCGACGACCGGTCCCTCGATCTGCCACAGCACCCAGCCGTAGTTCAGCCAAGCCACCGCCGCGTCGCGCCCCTGCCCGAGCTCGAGCAGCGCGGCCAGCGCCTCCTTCACGTCGACCAGCCCGCCGGTGTCGCCCTGACCGACCCGGGCGAGCCCCCGGGCCTCGAGAGCCCGTTGCGGTACGGCGTACCCGTGCTCGGCGGCCATCCGCAGGGCACGGTCCGCCGAGGCGATCGCATCCTCACTACGGCTCGCGACCAGCCGGATGCTCGCCTGCCCGGACAGCAACTGCACGAGGTCCGCGCTCGGCCCGAGCTCCTCGAGCATCGCGACCGCCCGGTCGACCGTGGCCAGGCTCTCCTCCATGCTGTTCAGCGCGTACGTCGACGCTCGCAACGTGAGCGCGAGTCCGCGGATGTCGCCGATGGCCTCGAATCCGGCGATCGCCTCGCGGTAGGCGGTCCGCGCGTTGTCGAGCCGGCCGGCCAGGAACGCCGCCCAGCCCCAGCGCGCCAGAACCGCCGGACGTTCAGGATCGCCGGGTGGGGTGAGGCCGAGCGCGCGGTCGAGCAGGGCGATCGCCTCGCTGGTGTCCAGGTTCATCGCCAGCTCGGCGGCCATCAGCTGATAGCGGCGGGCTCGTGGCGCGATCGTCGCGACCGCATCCGTCTCGCCGAGTGCGGCGGCCAGATCGAGTGCGGTGGTGAGGTGATAGGCGATCAGGTTCGGGGTCTCGGCCTGGCAGGCCGGGCAGCGCAGCTCCAGCCAGCCGGCAGCGGCGAGGTGCCGCGCCGAGCGGGCCGCCCGCGGCACCTGGCTGTAGGCGACATCGCGGGTCAGTGCGTGCCAGAAGGTGTACTCGTGCTGGCCCAGCATCGACGACCGCCGGACCGGGCGCACCAGCTCCTTACGAGCCAACTCCTGCAGTGCTTGGACGACCTCCGCCGGGTCCCGGCCGGACAGGGCCGCGACGGCTTCGGCCCAGAACACCCGGCCGATCACGGCCGCATCCGCGAGCAGCGCCTTGCGATCGGACTCCAGCGTGTCCAGCCGAGCCGCGATCAGCGCGGCGATGCCGGCGGGCAGCTCGACGGAGGCGGCCCGGTCCGGGCCGCAGTCGGCGACGATCCGGGCGAGTTCTTCGGCATACAAGGGGTTGCCGTCGGCCCGCCGTACCAGGCGACGGCGGGTCTGGTCCGGGACGTCCTGACCGGCGAACATCTCGATCAGGAGTTGGTCGGTCTCGGCTGCCGTCAGCGGCGAGAGGCCGATGGTCAGCGAGTTCTGTACGCCGCGGGTCCACTGCGGTCCGCGTTCGAGCAACTCCGGGCGGGCGGTCACGACGACCAGCAGCGGCAGGTCGGTCAGCCACTCGGCCAGATGATCGACGAAGGCGAGCATCGCGTCCGTCGCCCAGTGCAGATCCTCGAACACCAGGACCACGGGCGACTGTTCGGCGAACGACTCCAGCAATTGGCGCCAGGCCGCGAACGACTCCTCCTGCGCCACCGACTCCGCCGGCGTGGAGCGCTCGACGCCGACCAGTGGTCCGACCCGGGCCCGCAACCAGGCCCGGTCCGCGCCGTCCGGAAGGATCGCATCGAGCTTCTCCGCCACCTGGGTCGGCAGGTCGGTGTCGAGGATCCCCGCCTGGACCTTGAAGATCTCCGCGATCGGCCCGAACGGCGTCTCGCCGTACGGCACTGATCGGCCCTCGCGCCAGCCGACGAGTTCGTCGTGCCGGTCCAGCCAGGCGCCGAGCTCCGCGACCAGGCGCGACTTGCCGATGCCCGGCTCGCCGAGGAGTGTGACGAACTGCGGCACCCGCTCCGCGACGGCCTTCTCGAACGTCGTGCACAGCAAGGTCAGATCGCGCTGCCGGCCGACCATCGGCGTACTGAGGTCGCGGATCACGTCCGCGCCGAACCGGGCCCGCGGCGGGCCGGCCTGCCAGCGGTCGAGCGGGTGGCTGATTCCCTTCGCCACAACGGGTTCCAGCGCCTCGTAGCCGAACACGCGACTCGTCGCGTCGTAGGTGCCGGGTCCGACCACGACCGCGCCGACCGGCGCCGACGCCTGCAACCGGGCGGCCGTGTTGACGACCATGCCGGTGACGAACGGTTCGCCGAGCTCGGGTCGCGCGGTCAGCTGGACCAGTGCTTCACCGGTCTCGATCCCGATCCGGACCTCCAGCGGCCCGTCCGGCAGTTCGCGTACCGCGTCGAGGATGGCCAAGCCGGCCCGGATCGCCCGCTCGGCGTCGTCCTCCCGGGTCCGCGGCGCACCGAAGACCGCCAGGATGGCGTCCCCGGCGAACTTCTCGACCGTCCCGCCGTACCGCTCGACGGTCTGCCGCAGCGTCGAGTGGTACGGCGCCAGCCACCGGCGGACGTCTTCGGGGTCGGCGGACTCCGACGCGGTGGTGAAGCCGACCAGGTCGCAGAACAGCACCGAGACAACCTTCCGTTCCTCGGTCATGGGGCCTCCCGGCCTGGACTGAGGAGCGCAGGGAGCGAAGCGACTGGAGTGACGAGGGAAGGCCGGGAGCCAGAGCCCCAGGACCCGCCGCGCCGGAGGCGTGGCATCAACACGGTCATCGCCGTTCCCGCGCGCTCGAACCTATCGGCTCAGTTGTCGGACTCGAGGCGGCGGATGCGGGCCGTCAGGGCCTTGAGCAGGGCCTGGGCGACGTCCGGGTTCTCCCGCACGACCGGCTCGAACGCCAGCGCGGACAGCGCGAACGTGCCCAGCCCGTCCGGCCCGGCGACCACGGTCGCGGACCGCGGCAGGCCGTCGATCAGCGAGATCTCACCGAAGTAGTCCCCGACCTTGAGCGGCTCGCGGACGACACCGTTGACCTCGACGTCGGCCGAACCCTCGAGCACCACCTGCAGGCCGGTGTCGTCGGCCCCCTGCTCGATCACGTGCTGGCCGGCCGGGACGGTCAGCCGGGTGCCACGCTCGATCAGGTCGGACAGCGTGTCCTCGGACAGCCCCTCGAAGAGATCGATCTTCCCCAGGAAATGCGGCAGGCTCTCGTAACTCATGGATCGCACCCCTCGATCGGTGCCCGCACCGGGCAGCTCAGTGAACTGCGCCACAGGCTACAACCGGCGGGCACCGCTCACCACGATCAGAGGTCAGCTCTTCGGCCAGGCTTCCCAGGCGGTGGCGAACATTTCGTCGACGGTGTAGGTGTTCTTCCAGCCCAGGTCGCGGGCGGCCAGTGTGCCGTCGGCGACGACGCGGGACGGGTCGCCGGGGCGGCGAGGGCCTTCGGCCGGGGTGAAGTCGATGCCGGTGACGCGGCGGGCGGCGTCCATGATCTGGCGGACCGACGTGCCGGTGCCGCTGCCCAGGTTGTAGACGGGCTCCAGGCTCGTCCCGGCGTCCAGCGCGCCGGCGGCGGCGACGTGCGCACGGGCTAGGTCGGCGACGTGGACGTAGTCCTTGACCGACGTGCCGTCCGGCGTCGGGTGGTCGTTGCCGTAGATCTGCGGCACCTTCCCCTGGGCCAGGAGGCCGCAGACGATCGGGAACAGGTTGTACGGGCTGGCGTCGTACACCTTCATGTCACCGGACCCGACCACGTTGAAGTAGCGCAGCGACGTGTGGTGCAGCTCGGTCGCGGCGGCCTGGTCCCGGAGCAACCACTCCCCGACCAGCTTCGACTCGCCGTACGGGCTCTGCGGGTCCGGCGGCGTCTGCTCGGTCACCAGCTCGTCCTTCGGCGTGCCGTAGACGCCGGCGCTCGACGAGAACACGAGGTTGCGGATCTCCTTGTCAGCCATCGCCTCCAGCAGTGACACCATCGCGGTCACGTTCTGCGTGTAGGTGTGCAGCGGGCGGTCGACCGAGACCCCGGCGTACTTGAACCCGGCCAGGTGCACGACCCCGCTGACCCCGTCCAGCGCACCGCGGACCGCCGTACCGTCCAGCAGGTTGGCCTGGACGAACGGGACGCCGTCCGGCACGAACTCGGCCTTCCCGCTGGACAGGTCGTCGATCACGACCACGTCGATCCCGTCGGCCAGGAACGCCCGCACCACATGCGCCCCGATATACCCAGCACCACCAGTCACAAGCCATGTCATGGTCACGATCGTGCCATCACATCGCAAGCCAGGGCGCGCAGACGGGCCGAAGCCGTACCATGGGCCATGATCGGACTGGTCCTCGCCGCCGGGGCGGGTCGGCGGTTGCGCCCGTACACGGACATGTTGCCTAAGGCACTCGTTCCGATCGGTCCTGATACGACCGTTCTCGACCTCACGCTGGCCAACTATGCGGCGGTCGGCATCACCGACGTCGCGATCGTGGTCGGCTTCGCCGCGGCAGCGATCGAGGCCCGCGTCACGGACCTGCAGCAGCGGTACGGCGTCACCCTCGAGCTGATCCGGAACGACAAGGCCGAGGTGTGGAACAACGCATACTCGTTGTGGTGCGCGCGCGATCACCTCGGCTCCGGGGCGATGCTGGCGAACGGCGACACCGTGCATCCGGCCTCGGTCCAGCAGGCGTTGCTCGACGCCCGCGGCAACAACCGCCGGATCATCCTCGCCGTCGACACCGAGAAGTCCTTGGCGGAGGAGGAGATGAAGGTGATCTGCTCAGAGCACGCCGGCGTCGAGCGCATCACCAAGCTGATGGACCCGGCCACCGCCACCGGCGAGTACATCGGCGTCACCCTGATCGAGCCCGCCGCCGCGACCGACCTCGCCGCCGCCCTCTGCAAGACCTGGGAGCGCGACCCGCATCTCTACTACGAGGACGCCTACCAACTCCTCGTCGACCAGGGCCTCAGGATCGACGTCGCTCCGATCGGCACCGTCGACTGGGTCGAGATCGACAACCACGCCGACCTGACCCGGGCGCGGGAGATCGTATGCCGCTCTTAGCCCGGATGATCCCGGCACCGCTCGTTGTGGACGTGCGGCGGGGAGCGCTGTGCGAGCTGGCGAAGATCCTGGCCGACCAGCGGATCTCGCCCTCCGGCCGGGTGGCGATCGCGGTCGGGCCGACCCATGGTCCGGTCATCCGGGAGACCTTCCAGCCCGGGCTCGCGGGCGCGGACTGGTTCACCGTGGACGGCTGCACGATCAACGCCGCGATCAGGCTGGTCGAGCAGATCCGCCCGCAGCAGTACGACGCGATCGTCGGGATCGGCGGTGGCACGGTGCTGGACGTGACCAAGTTCGCCGCGGCCCGGCTCGGGTTGCCGATGGTCGCGGTGGCCACGAACCTCGCACACGACGGCATCGCCTCACCGATCAGCACGCTGGACAACGACGCCGGTCGCGGCTCGTACAGCGTGCCTGCGCCGATCGCGGTGCTGGTGGACCTCGACCTGATCGGCCAAGCACCACCTCGATCGGTCCGCAGCGGCATCGGCGACATCGTCTCGAACCTGTCCGCGACCGCTGACTGGGAGGCCGCACACCGGCTGCGCGGGGAGGCGATCGACGGTTTCGCGGTCTCGCTGGCCCGGACCGCCGCACAAGCGGTGATGGATCATCGCGGCGGGGTCGGTGACGACGCGTTCCTCACCACTCTGGCCGAGGGCCTGGTGCTGTCCGGGATGGCGATGGTGGTGGCGGGCAACTCACGGCCGGCCTCCGGGGCCTGCCACGAGATCTCCCACGCCATCGATCTGCACTATCCGGGCCGACGGGCCTTCCACGGTGAGCAAGTCGGACTGGGGGCAGCTTTCGCGTGGTTCCTGCGCGGCGACGCGGACCACTTCAACGCGACCGTCGACTGCCTGCATCGCCATGGGTTGCCGGTACGACCCGCAGACCTCGGGTTCAGCCTGGACGAGTTCGCCGAGATCGTCTGCTACGCGCCGCTGACCCGCCCCGGCCGCTTCACCGTCCTCGAGGAGTCGGTCCTCACCCCCGAACGGACCGCGGCCAAGGTCGCCGAGTTCGACGAACACGTCTGCGCCCGGACCCGGGAGATCGTCCGGGGCTGACCGGTCCGGACCTTTCGACGGAGATCGACAGGCAGGCCGAGTCGAACGCTCTAGGAGATGGTCGCCAACCAGAAGTAGATGAGTTCGGCCCAGCTGACCTCACCCGGCGCCACGTCCGCGGCGAACTGCTCGGCGCTCGGGAAGTTCTTCAGTACCTCGAAGGTGCGTCCGTCGGACAGCCGCCGCGTCTGGTAAGTGTCGCCGTCCGGCATGGTCCGCGTGATCGGATGGTTGCTGCCTTCCACATACCGGTTGTCGGCGAAGATCACCACGCCACCGGGCTCGACGCGATCGATCAACGCTCGCGCGAACCGCCGTACGTCGGCCCGCGGCACATGTGACCAGAAGAACCCGGCGAAGATCGCGTCGAACCGGCCCGGTACGGCACCGAGGTCGTAGGCATCCGCCACGTGGAAGCGCACCTCGCCCGGCCCGTACGAACGGGTCCGGGCGACGGCGAGCGTCTCGTCGTTCACATCCGTCGCCAGCACCGACTGGGCCGAGGCCGACAGAGCCGTCGTCCAGTAGCCCGTGCCGGCGGCGATCTCCAGGACCGACCTGCCGGCCACCAACGGTGGTAGGAGGGCGCGCAGGCGAGCCAGGTCCTCCTGCCGTTCCGGCTTGTCGTAGACCGCGTCGTACTCGGTGGCGCGGTCCCGGTAGTAGTCGGCCAGGTCGCTCATCGGTCAGCTCCTCACCACCGCACGGACCTTCGGGGTCAGGAGGAAGGCGCCGGCGTAGAGCAGGGCGGCGACGATCAGGAGGCCGTCGAAGCCGATGATCAGCGCGGCGTACTCGAGGCAGCCGCCGAGCATGGCGCCGAGGAGGTTCGCACCGAACGACGCGGTGCCGTCGGCGGTGTCGGTGAAGCGCTTGGCGAAGATGACGTTCGCGGCGAAGATCGGCAGGAACGCGATCAGTACGGCGACCAACGCCCGCAGGCCGACCGGCATCCCCAGCAACCAGCCGTCCGGGAACACCCAGGCCAACGCGAGCCCACCGAACAGGACGCCGTACATGATCTTCACCGGTGGCGTCTTGAACCGTCTCGTCACTTCGACGGCGGCCAGCACGGCGACCAGCACCCCGGCGAACACGATCGCGTTCACCACCCACGTCGTACCGAAGAGCAAGGCGAACCCGGTGATGCTCTTCGTCTCCAGCAGCATGAAGCCGGCGCCGAGCAGGAACAGGTCGGCGTACGGGCGCATCCGCCGGTACGACGATCCCCCGCCGGCGATCCCGACTCCGATCAGACCGGCGACCAGGATCAGCCCGAGCGTGACCAGGTAGAGCGACGGGATCCGGTCCGTCAACAGATAGAGGAACGGCCGGTTGTCTGTCGCGGGCGGCGGCGTGATCGACGTCGGACCGGCCCACTCACCCTGGCAGGTCTGGTCGGCGGAGGTGAGCCCGACCGTCACCACGGCCTGCTGCAGTTCGTCGCCGACCTTGTCCACACACGGCTTGTGCCCGAACGCCTTCTGTGCGGTCGATGCGAGCCGATCGATCAGCCAGGTCTCGCGGTAGAAGTTGTACATCGCGAACGCGCCACCCGGATTGAGGTGGTCACGGGCGGACTTGAACGCCTGCTCGGTGAACAGGTAGCTCTCCAGTCGCAGCGAGCTCGCGCCGTTCACCAGCGTCAGCGAGTCCGGCAGTGCCAGCAGGATCAGGTCGTACTTCTTGTCCGTCCGGGACAGGAACGCCCGCCCGTCGTCGATGTGCGACGTCACCCGCGGGTCCTGGTACGGCCGGTCCGGGTGCAGCGCCTTCCCGATGTCGCGGATCCGCGGGTCGATCTCGACCGCGTCCACATGCGTCGCGCCCTTCTTCAGCGCGATCGCCACGTCCGACCCGGAACCGGCACCGATGATCAGCACATTCTTCGGCGTCTTGCCGACGTTGGCCCGCTCGTACGGCAGTCCGTACTGCGACTCCCACTGCAGCCGCGCGTCGGCCGGGATCGCCTGCTGGTGCGGTACGCCGTTCACCGTGATCGTCACCAGTGGCACACCCTCATAGCTGGTCTGCTTCGTCTGCACCTTGTAGTACGGCGACCAGCTGTTCTCCGGCCGGGTCGACTCGTGGAAGAGCACGCCGACCATCACCAGCAGCGGCGCGAGCACCATCGCGGCGCTCAGCCCGAGAGCGACGACACTACGACCGGTCGCGGCGACCCCGGATCGTTGCCGCGGGATCATCAGCGCGCCGAACATCACCGTGACGATCAGACCCCACCAGATCGGCGGCGCCCCCAGGAACGACAGCCCGGTGAAACTCGCGATCCCGACCAGGCTCCCGATCAGGTCGTACCGGTACGCCGTCAGTCGCGGCAACTCGGCGAAACACCGGCCGACCAGCTCGGCCGGACCGGCCAGCACCACCGCGGCGGCGACGAAGATGATCGGCAGGATCACCCAGGTCGGCGGGCCGGTGGTGTTCAGGCTGGTGAAGTAGATGACGCTGGACGAGGTGCCGCGGTTGACCGTGACCGGCTTCCAGGCGATCACCAGGACCAGCAGCCCGAGCATGATCGGTGAGTAGTAGGGCAGCCGTTTCGCCCGCCCGGATCGGAGGATGCCGATCCCGATGCCGAGGAACGAGCCGAGCAGCACGAAGTTCGAGAAGTAGCTCAGATGGACCACGTTCGAGCCGGTCCAGCGGATCAGCGCGAGCTCGACGAAGAGCATCAGCGCACTGGACGCGACGAGTCTGGTCCGAACCCCGAGGGGGCTCGGCCACTTCGACGTTGTGACCTGATCCGTAGAGGAGTCGACTGCCATGCGGGGCGACGTTACCGGATATCGAAGTGGTGTGCGTCACCCCGCACTCGGCAGTGACAGAGGGTCAGTGGCGGGCGGCGGGCTTCGGTAGCTCGCAGCCGGCCTTGTTCAGGTCGATGGTGCGGGTCGCGGTCAGGCAGGTGTAGAGCCACCAGGTCTGCTGGCCGTACGCCGCGCCCTGCTCGACCGTGACGTTGCCGTCGGTGTCGACCTCGCACGGGTTGTTCACCGTGCAGCGCTCGCCGTCCTCGTTACCGGTGTTGTTGATGCCGATCACCTCACCGGTGGACGTGCTGACGACCGGTGATCCCGACGTACCGCCGATCGTCTCGCAACCGGGCTGCTCGTACTTGATCGAGTTCTGCCAGGTCCAGTCGCCCTCGCGCAGTTGCGGGATGGTCGCCTGCACCGAGCAGGTGTAGATCCGCTTCCAGTAGCCGGAAACGACCGCCATCCCGGCGCCGTTCGCCGGGCCCTGCTTGGCCAGCGTGAGCGGCGAGACCTTGAGGCGGCTCTTGATCGAGGCGTAGGTCTCGTTCACCTCGTAGACGATCATGTCGGTCTTCGTCATCGTGCCGAACAGGATCCGCGCGGCACGGACAGTGCCGGCCCGGCTGGAGTCCGGCCGGAGCAGCGTGATCGAGCGGGTCGACGCACGGTTCACCAGCACCTGGCCGGGCTGCAGGAACCCGCCCTCGTAGCAGTGCCCGTTGGATGCTCCTATAGATGTCAAGCGGTGGCCGGTTGCTGGTTTGGTGTGGGCTGTGTTTGGCGGAGGGTGTAGTAGATCTCGCGGGCGATGAGTCGTTTGAGGCAGCGGATGGTGTCTTTCTTGGAGAGGCCGTCGGCGGTGCGTTTCGCGAGGTAGGTGTGGGTGCGGGGGTCCCAGCGGAGTCGGTTGATGACGATCATGTAGAGGGCTTTGTTGGCTTGGCGGTCGCCGCCGCGGTTGAGGCGGTGGCGCTGTGTTTGACCTGAGGACGCGGGGATGGGTGCGGCGCCGCAGAGCATCGCGAAGGCGCCTTCGGAGTGGATCCGTTCGGGGTTGTGGCCGGCGGTGACCAGGAGTTGGCCGGCGGTGTCGGGGCCGACTCCGGTGAGCTGGAGAAGGGCGGGGTTGATCGTTTCGATCAGGGTGGTGATGAGTGTGTCGAGTTCGGCGATCTCTTCTTGGGCGGTTGTGTAGCGGCGTGCCAGTGAACGCAGCGCCGTTTTGACGGCTTGTTCCGGGGTGCCGATCTGGGTGGAATCGGGCCTTAGGTTGTGGCAGGTGTGGATCAGGCGGGCGGTGGTGAGACCGCGCAGCTGGTCGCGCAGGGCGTGGGGTGCGGTCACGATCAAGGCTTTGATCTGGCGCATGCAGCCGGCACGTTGGTCGACGGCGCTGGTGCGGGCGACTCGCAGGTTCCGCAGCGCCTCGACCTGGCTGTCGCGGGATTTGGGGGTTCCGGTGCGTACTTTGCCCAGGGCGGCGCGGGCGGCGGCCTCGGCGTCGATCGGGTCGGATTTGCCGGCCCGGCGGCGGGTCTTGCGGTTCGGCCGATCGATCTCGACGACCGTGATGCCTTGTTCGCTCAGGTAGGTCGTGAGGCCGGCCCCGTAGGCGCCCGTGCCCTCCACTCCGGCCAGGACCAGCAGTCCGAACGACTGCAGCCAGGCCAGCAGCGCGGCATAGCCGGCCCGGGTGGTGGGAAACGTGGCATGGCCGAGCATCCGGCCGGTCTGATCGACCGCGGCCGCGGTGTGAGTATCCCGGTGGGTGTCGACACCACCGGTGATCTCGAGCTGAGGTTGGGCGCCTGCTCGTGGCATCGTGGTACTGCCGTCCTTCCACTGGCTAGGGATGAGGGCGGCACGCACCAGCCGAGGCGAGCGGACAAGACAGTGATGGGTGCCTGCTGGCACAGGCTCCTATGAAGTCACAGACCCTCGTCCGGTGAGTGCACGTGACCCCCGCAGCGGTCGACCGACATATCCAATTCAAGACCCGAAGTCAGTGAGTGGTCGAGTCAGGACGACCACTGCAGGGGACCACACCCATCATCCTCACTGTGAGTACGAGCGCCTTGTCGGTGCTGGCGGATTCGGCGTACCGGACCAACGAGGCGGAGCAGTTGCTGAGCGCGGCGATCCCGGTGAAGTCGGCACCGGGCGCCTGCACCGCAGGTTCGAATGCCTGCGCAGTACTGGTGCCGAGAAGGGTGACGGTGACGGCCGCGGTGGCAGCCAGAAGCGTACGGAACAGTTTCATGGGCGGTTTCCTGTCCTCACTGAAGGTGCGTGCAGCACTTCGTAACGCATCCACCCATCGACCACCATCACAACTGCGTGAAACCGATCGGCGACAGGGTGTGTGCACGGGTTTTCCTGCGCTGAGTGAAAGGGCTGCTACTCTTCGTCTCCGGATCCGCCTCGGCTCGAACCTTCACCGCCCCCGGCACGTCGTACCGGGCGAGGGTGGGAACCACAAGGTACGGTCGACTGCAGTATTGGCCGCCGTGCTGCGTGAATCTGCGAACGGAAGGACGTCATGCCGCAGGAGAAGCCTGACCTGCGCAATCTCGGCGAGCCGGTGCGGTTCAAGCGGGCGTTGACGCTGGTGCTGATGACACTGGTGCTGCCGGGATCGGCGCAGATCGCGGCCGGCAGCAAGCGGGCCGGCCGCTGGGCCTGGCGGGTGGTCGCCGGGCTGATCGCGATCGTCGTGTTCCTGGTGCTGCTGGGGCTGGTCTGGCGGTCCGGCACGATCAACCTGATGGCTCGGCCGGGCACGCTGCGGATCGTCCAGGTGCTGCTGATCCTGCTCGCGATCGGGTGGGCCGGGCTGTTCATCGACGCCTACCGGCTCGGCCGTCCGCTGAGTCTGGAGCGCAACCACCGGCTCGTCACCAGCATCCTCGACGGCGTCCTCATCCTGGCCGTGGTCAGTGCGCTGATCTACGGCAGCACGATCGTGAACGCGCAGCGCGACTTCGTCGCGAGCGTGTTCGGCAACGGGCAGAAGTCGAAGGCCGAGAAGGGCCGCTACAACGTGCTGCTGCTCGGCGGCGACTCCGGCGCGGACCGGATCGGCACCCGGCCGGACAGCATCACGCTGGCCAGCATCAACGCGGACACCGGCCGGACCGTCCTCATCGGCCTGCCGCGGAACCTGTCGAAGGTTCCGTTCCCGGCCGGTACGGCGATGGCCAAGCAGTTCCCGGACGGCTTCCATTGGAAGAACTGTGGCGCCGAGTGCCTGATCAACGCCGTCTACACCTACGCCTCCAACCACAAAGACCTCTTCCCCGGCGACCCGCACCCCGGCGTGACCGCGACCAAGCAGGCGGTCGAGGCGGTGACCGGGATGAAGGTCAACTACTACGTGCTGATCGACCTGGCCGGGTTCCGTGACCTGCTCAACGCGGTCGGCGGCATCACCCTGGACATCGGCAAGCGGGTCCCGATCGGCGGCGGCAGCTCACCGATCAAGGGCTACATCGAAGCCGGCCAGAACCAGCACCTGGACGGTTACCACGCGCTCTGGTTCGCCCGGTCCCGGGCCGAGTCGTCGGACTACGAGCGGATGACCCGGCAGAAGTGCGTGATGTCGGCCATGCTGAACCAGCTGTCTCCACAGACCGTGCTGACCAAGTTCCAGGGCATCGCGTCGGCCAGCAAAGAAGTGGTCCAGACCGACATCCCGGCCGGTGAGCTGGGCACTTTCACCGACCTCGCGCTGGACGCGAAGAAGCTGCCGGTGTCAAGCTTCTCCGCGGTCCCACCCTTGATCCACACCGGTGATCCCGACTTCGCACTGATCCGCACCAAGGTCGCGGAGGCCGTCGCGAAGTCGGAAGCGCTGGACAAGGCGGGCTCGGGGGGAGACGGTAAGACTTCGAACACTCCCCGTAGTACGACGAGCAAGCCGACCACCAGTACGACGAAGAAGCCGAGCACGCCGAAACCCGGCAGCTCACCGACCACACCCGCCACCGGCGTCGACGACGTCGCTTCGATCTGTAAGGCCTGACCTGATATGCCGCTGTCCCACTGGCCGCCCGTGTCCGTCGTGATGCCCGTGCTGAACGAGGAACGTCACCTCGAGGAGGCGGTCGGCCGCGTTCTCGACCAGGACTATCCGGGTGAGCTCGAGGTCGTGCTCGCCATCGGCCCGAGCAAGGACCGGACCCAGGAGATCGCGGACAAGCTGGCCGACCGCGACCCGCGGATCAGCATCGTGCCGAACCCGACCGGCAAGACCCCGGCCGCGCTGAACGTCGGTATCGCGCACGCCAAGCACGACATCCTGGTCCGGGTCGACGGGCACGGCGCCCTCACCGACGGCTACATCACCCGCGCGGTCGAGGTCCTCGACGAGAGCGGAGCCGACAACGTCGGCGGCGTGATGGCGGCCGAAGGCCGGACACCGACCGAGATGGCTGTGGCGTGTGCGTACCGGTCCCGGCTGGGTCTGGGTGCGTCGACGTTCCACCAGGGCGGCAAGGCCGGGCCGGCCGACACCGTTTATCTGGGCGTCTTCCGGCGGGCCGCGCTCGAGCGGGTCGGCGGCTTCGACGAGACCATGCACCGGGCCCAGGACTGGGAGCTGAACTACCGGATCCGCAAGACCGGTGGCCTGATCTGGTTCAGCCCGGACCTGTCCGTCACCTACCGGCCGCGGTCATCGCTGTCCGCGGTGGCGAAGCAGTTCTTCCACACCGGCCAGTGGCGCCGCGAGGTGATCCGCCGGCACCCCGAGACCGCGAACAAGCGCTACCTGGCGCCGCCGATCGCGGTGATCCTGCTGGCCATCGGCACGATCCTCGGCATCATCGGCCTGATCAGCGGCGTCAGCTGGCTCGACCTGGGCTTCCTGGCCCCGCTCGGCTACGCCGTGCTGCTCGTGGCCGGTTCCGCGGTCGAGGGCCGCTACCTGCCCTGGCGGGCCCAGCTCTGGATGCCGCTGGTCTGCGCGACCATGCACGTCTCCTGGGGCCTGGGCTTCCTGCTGGGCCTCCGCGAGCGGCCGCGGGCCTAGGGCGTGTCCCCTAGCTCCTGGTCTCCTTGATGTAGGCGTCGACCACTTCGTCCACGGGACCGTCGAGACGCAGTACGCCGGCGTCCAGCCACAGGGCGCGATTACACGTGTCGCGGACGACGTCCAGGCTGTGGCTGACCAGGAAGACCGTACCGGCCTGGTCGCGCAGCTCACGGATCTTGCGCTCGGACCGGATCCGGAACTCGGCGTCCCCGGTCGCCAGCGCCTCGTCCACGAGCAGGATGTCGTGCGTCTTCGCCGATGCGATCGCGAACTTCAGCCGCGCCGCCATCCCGGACGAGTACGTCGACATCGGCAGGTCGATGAAGTCGCCGATCCCGGAGAACTCGACGATCTCGTCGTACCGGCGCTGGATCTCGGCCGGTGACATGCCCATCGCCAGACAGCCGAGGACGACGTTCCGGTCGCCGGTGAGGTCGTTCATCATCGCCGCGTTGACGCCGAGCAACGACGGCCGGCCGCCGGTGTAGATCACGCCGTCCGCGGGCGGCAGCAGGCCGGCGACCGCGCGCAGCAGCGTCGACTTGCCGGAACCGTTGCGGCCGATCACGCCGATAGCGTCGCCCTTGTAGGCGGTGAAGCTGACGTTCTTGACCGCGTGCACCTCGCGGATCGTCGGCCGGTCCTGCCGCTTCAGGATCCGCCGGAACGCGGTCGCCGCCGTACCCTTGCCGCCCTGGCCGGAGATCACCTTGTAGACGATGTCGACCTGGTCGGCGATGACGGTCGGCTCAGCCTCGCCCATATCGGTCCTCCGCCCGCCAGAAGTAGACGAACCCGAAGGCCAGCATCACGAACGACCAGACGATCGCGATCGACCACGCGTGCGGCAGTTCGTTCTGCTTGTGCTCCTCCAGCAGGGATCGCCGGACGATGTCGATGTAGGCCGAGATCGGGTTGAACGCGAGCACCTGGACGACCCAGCCCGGCGCGTTCGCCTGCTCGAGCTTGGCGGGCAGCGAGAAGAAGATGCCGGAGGCATACAGCCAGGTGCGGGTGATGAACGGCAACAACTGGCTGACATCGGCCACGAACGTGCCGACCCGCGCGAAGACCAGTGTGATCCCGATGTTGAACATGACCTGCAGCAGCAGGGCCGGTACGACGAGCAGCCAGTGCCAGGCGAATCCGTCGGTGAAGCCGACGATCACGAGCAGGATGCCCAGTGAGACGAGCATCTGGTTCAGCTCGTTCAGCACGTAGGCCAGCGGGAGCGTCGCCCGCGGGAAGTGCAGCGTGCGGATCAGCGACAGATTCAGCGCCAGCGACCGCGAGCCTTCGGTCATGCAGCGCTGGGTGAACGTGAAGACGAAGATCCCGGTCAGCAGGAACGCGACGTAGTTGTCGATCCCGTTCTTGGTGCCGAGCAGCACACCGAACGCGAGGTAGTAGACCGCAGCGTTGAGCAGCGGTGTCAGCACCTGCCAGAGCGAGCCGAGGCGGGCTCCGGCGTACATGGCGTAGGTGCGTGCGGTGGCATAGCTGAGGACGAACTGGCGACGGCTCCACAGCTCGCGCAAGTACGAGCCGAGAGGAGGGCGGATCGAGCTCTTGGAGAGTCCGTGGCGTTCGGCCAGTGCCGCCGCCGGGTCGGTCACCCAGGTCGGCCCGGTCATGGGGCCTCCAACACTGCGGCGGTCGGCATTGCGCCAATGTACTGCGCTCTGTGATCCGCTCGTGACGCAGGTCAGCCCACTAAGCGGGTTCTCAGTTTCGCCAGCTCCGCGGTGGTGAGACCACCGTGCCGCAGGTATGCCTCCGGCCCGCCGTACTTTTCGTCGAGATGCCGCAGAATCGCGACCAGCGACTCGGCCCGGGTGTCGCGGAACTCGATCATCTCCGGATGCAACGCGGTGTCCGGCTCGGCGGCGAGTTGCTCCTCCAGCCACGGGGAGAGTCGCTCCTGGGTGCGGAAGTAGTCGGCGACGATCTCGTCCTCGGGTACGCCGGCGATGCTCAGCGCCAGCGCGACGACCATGCCGGTGCGGTCCTTCCCGCCGTGGCAGTGCACCACGACCGCGCCGTCCGGCTCGTCCGCGATCGCCTTGACCGCGGCCGCGAACAACTCCGGCCGCCGGTCGAGCATCCAGGTGCACGCCGCGACGATCGTCGGCTGCCCGTGGTCCGGGTCGGCCGGATCCTGCAGCGGCTGCCGGACCGCCAGCGGCGTCCCGGTGAACGGCGTCGGCGCGGTCGCCACCTCGCCGTCGCCGCGCAGATCCAGGATCCGGCTGACGCCGGAACGCCGTACCGCGTCGACGCCGTGGGGGGTCAGGTACTGCAGGCTCTCCGAGCGGATCAGCACGCCTTCGCGGATGGTGCGGCCGTCGGCGGTCGGCAGTCCACCGACGTCGCGGGCGTTGCGGCAACCGGGCCAGTCGAGGTCCATCAGCGATCCTGCGGGCGATCCGGGTTCGGGCCTGGGTTGTACGGCGGGGGTGTGGGGAAGGTGGTGTTCGGCGGCGGCGGGTAGTTGCCGGGGGCACCTGGTGGTGGCTGCATCGGGAACGTGCCGCCCGGGCGGTTGCGGCGGCGGTTCTTGACCAGGCCGATCGTGAGCAGGACGCCACCGAGGATGAAGAAGACCAGGAAGGAGCCGATGGCCCCGAAGATCGACAACACGAACTTGCCGACCGACATCCCCGGCCCGGCCGCGTACGTCGCTGAGGTCTGGTCGTCGGTGCACGAGATGCTGTAGTCGCCCGCCGGGACGGGGTCCACCGAGCGGGCGACGACGTACCAACTGTCGCCGTTGATCGTGATCGTCTCCGACCCGGTCGGCGGCTTGAGCGGCACGTCGGCCCCCGAGGAGTCCTGCGCCTTGCACGGCGGCGTGGGCACCGGCACGGACGCATAGATCGTCAGGCCGTCCTTCTTCAGATGGATCACGCCGCTCTCGATCGGCTGCGGCGACCTCGGCGCC
Organism: Kribbella sp. NBC_01484; assembly: GCF_036227145.1. Taxonomy (NCBI): domain Bacteria; kingdom Bacillati; phylum Actinomycetota; class Actinomycetes; order Propionibacteriales; family Kribbellaceae; genus Kribbella; species Kribbella sp. NBC_01484. The sequence goes on along the minus strand of NZ_CP109437.1, from coordinate 4,305,145 downwards.
GTCACGACGATCCGCCAGACGAAGAACCCGGTCAGCACGACACCGATCACGAAGCACGCGATCGCGATCCAGATCAGGGTCTTCTTCGCCGCCGGCGGCTGCCCGGGATAGGTGCTCATGCGAGCACGCTATCCGTTCCGGCTACGGTACGCCGAGGAGCCGCAGGCCGGCCGCGGTCGCAGCGGCTGCCACCACGACCAGCACGAACGGAGCCTTGCGCCAGGCCAGGATGCCGCCGACCAGCACGCCGGCCGGGCGAGCCACCCCGGCCGGGCCGTGGCCGTCCATCAGCGCGGAGGTCGCGACGAGTGCGGTGAGCAGGACGATCGCCGCCGCGGCCAGGATCTGCTGGGCCCGGTCGGGGATCTCGAACCGGCTGCGCAGCATCGGCCCGGCGAACCGCAGCGAAAAGGTGCCTACGGCAAGGATCATGATGGCCGCCAGTACGAGTGGGGTGTTGGTCATCATCGCGAGACCTCCAGTGCGGGCTTCTCTGTGCGGTAGAACAGCACGCCGACCAAGGCAAGCAGCACCGGAAGACCCGCGGGCAGGAAGGGCGTCGCCGCCAGCGCGACCACGGCCCCGATGAGTGCCGCCGTACGGGTCGCACGGTCGCGCAGGGCCGGCAGGACCAGTGCCAACAGGACCGCGGGGAAGGCCGCGTCCAGACCGAACACGTCGGTGTCGGTGATCACGGAGCCAGCCAGGCCGCCGATGACGACGCCGACGTTCCAGCAGAGGAAGATGCCGATCCCGCCGGCCCAGTACGCGGCCCGCTTCTGCTGTGGATCGTCCTGCCCCATGGCGAAGGCGACGTTCTCGTCGGTCATCACGTGGCTGCCCGGCAGGCGCCGCCAGCCGCCGCCGATCAGGTCGCTGACCGCCAGGCCGAACGCGACGTGCCGCGTGTTCACCAGGAGGCCGGCGATCATCGCCGCGATCGGATTGCCACCGGCCGCCACGATCCCCACGAAGAGGAACTGCGACGCGCCCGCGAACACCACGATCGACAACAGCACCGGCACCCACAACGGCAGGCCGCCGCCGACGCTGATCGCGCCGTAGGAGAGACCGACGACGCCGTCGGCCAGGCAGACCAGGCCGATGTCGCGGGCCAGTCCACGATCGAGTGTTCGCCAGATCGAACGCATGAGCATTATGATGAACAACCTTCCACCCGTTCGTCAAGCCGAACAACCAGACCGATGGAGCGAACACCGATGGATACCGAGCCTGCCTCCGGGGATCGCGGCACCAAGGCGCCGCTCGACGTGATCGCGGCCTCCCTGCGCCGCCACCGCGCCCGCGCCGGCCTGTCGCTGAGCGAGGTGGCCAAACGCGCCGGCGTCGCCAAGTCGACGCTGTCCCAGCTGGAGTCCGGCACCGGCAACCCGAGCGTCGAAACCCTGTGGGCACTGGCCGTCGCTCTGGACACGCCGTTCGCCGCGCTCCTCGATCCACCGCGACCGAAGGTCCAGATCATCCGCGCCGGGGACGGCCCGGTGATCTACTCCGACCAGGCCGACTACAGCGCGACACTCGTGGCCTCCAGCCCGCCCAACGCCCGCCGCGACATCTATCGCATCGCCGCCTCCCCCGGCCCGGGCCGGAAGTCCGACCCGCACATGCCCGGCGTGGTCGAGCACGTCATCCTCGGCTCCGGCCGAGCCCTGGTCGGCCCGGCCGACGACCCCATCGAACTGAACCCGGGCGACTACGTCGCCTACCCAGGCGACCTCCCCCACATCTTCCAGGCCCTCGAGGAGGGCACGATGGCGACGCTTGTTTCCGAGCACGTGTAACGTTAAGCGCTCGGCTACACCGGCATGCAGACCCACCGCGACGGCGTGGGCATGTTCATCTATTCGCTCTGGAACTCCACGGCCTGGCGGGTCGGCGACGCCGGCACCTACTGCATCCAGTTCCAGGAGGACGGCACCGGTGGCAGTTGCCGTCTCGACCAATCGCCGGTTGCCGGACACACCTACGCCTTCGCGGTCGCCAGTGAGGGCAGCGGCTGGTACGGCGTGACTGTCCGCGACCTCACCGCCGGTACGTCGTTCAAGCTCGGCAGCCTGCAGACCGGTAACGGCAACGCCATCAGTACGTCGGGCATGGTCAGCTGGACCGAGTACTTCGACTGGAACAACGACCAAGCCACCTGCGACGACGAGCCGTACTCGAAGCTGACGATGACCGCGCCGACGAGCGGCAGTCAGACGGCACACTTCACCGGCAGTTCGGAGAGCAGCGGCTGCGCGGCCGACAGTCAGGTGACGATCTCCGGCTCCACCGCCGTCCAGGAGAACGGGATCGGCAACTCGTCATCCGGCGAGATCCGCGGCAGCGGCGGATGCCTGGACGTGTCCGGCAGCGACAGCACGACGGTCCTGCTCTACAGCTGCACCGGCGGGAACAACCAGAACTGGGTGCACGCCGAGAACCACAGCCTGCACGCCCTGTTCAGTTGCCTCGACGCCAGCGCCACCCAGGCCGGCGCCGTCATCGTCTACAGCTGCCATGGCGGCACCAACCAGCAGTGGACCCAGCCCGGTGACGGGACGATCCGTTCGAACGGGCTCTGCCTCACCGCGCCAGTTGCCCTGGGCAACGCAGTAACTGTTGCCGCATGCAACAACTCTGCCAGTCAGCGCTGGACCACGCCGGCCTGAACGCGGGGCGCCCGGGACCACAGTGGTCCCGGGCCCCCCGTCGTACCGGACCGGTCAGAGTTTGCGGCCGACTCCGCCGGCGATGCACTCCTCGACCTGGTTGAGCGGCTTGACCCGCGGGCCGTCCGGCCACCAGTCGTCGCACAGCACCAGACCCGGCGGGACCAGCTCCTGGTCGGGGAACAACTCGAGCAGCTGCTTGCGGGTGCGGAAGACGCCGCTCTTCATCGGGCTGTGGACGAACTTCTCCTCCATCATCCGCGCGACCTGCGAGTGCTCCGGCGTCTCCGGGTCGAAGAAGTGCGCGATCACCGTGTACGACCCCGGGACGACCGCGTCGACGTACTTCTGCATGATCTGCGGGCCGTCGTTGCCGATGTAGTGATGCAGCGTGCCGTTCTGGATCAGGGCGATCGGCTGGCTGAAGTCGAGGAAGTCGTTCACCTCCGACAGGCTCAGGACGTCGTCGGGGTCGAAGATGTCGGCGCTGACGAACCGGGTGTTCTCGTTCTCCTCGAGCAGCGCGCGGCCGTGCGCGAGCACCACCGGGTCGTTGTCGATGTAGAGCACCTTCGCCTCCGGCAGCAGCCGCTGCACCACCTGGTGGGTGTTCTCCGCCGTCGGCAGGCCCGAGCCGCAGTCCAGGTACTGCGTGATGCCCGCCTGGCTGGCCAGGAACCGGCAGGCCCGGATCAGGAAGTTCCGATTCGACCAGGCCAGGTCGTTGACCTGGGGCGCGACCGTGGCGACCTGGCGGAGCACTTCGCGGTCGATCTCGAAGTTGTCCTTGCCGTTCAGCGCGGCGTCGTACACCCGGGCGATACTGGCGCGGGTGGTGTCGACGCCCACCGGGATCGAGCTGGGTGCCTTGGTGGCATCGGGCATCAGTGGGGCCTCGCAGATGATCGGGATGTCTGTAGTTCCGACTCTACTGACAGTAGGGTCGCGTGAACACATGGTGTTAGCGCGCCGGGCTGGACGAAATCACAATCTGTTGTGAAATGATCTACTGCTGCACCGGGACACAGGCTGCTGGGAGGCGAGGCGTGACGGAACCGGGCGCGTACGGCGGTCCGACCGCCCTGCGCATCATGCTCGGCGTACACCTGCGCCGCCTGCGCGAGGAAGCCGGGATCACCCGGACCGACGCGGGCTGGGCGATCCGCGGCTCGGAGTCGAAGATCAGCCGGCTTGAGCTCGGCCGGGTCGGGTTCAAGGTCCGCGACGTCGACGACCTGCTCACGCTCTACAAGCTGAAGGACGGCGAGGAGCGCGACCGGCTGCTCAACCTGGCCCGCGAGGCGAACAACCCGGGCTGGTGGCAACGGTACGACGACCTGACGCCGAACTGGTTCCACTCCTACCTCGGCCTGGAGATGGCCGCGGACCTGATCCGAACGTTCGAGCTCCAGTTCATCCCCGGCCTGCTGCAGACCCCCGACTACGCCCGGGCCGTGGTCCAGCTCGGCCGGCAGGACATGCCGTTGTCGCGGTCCGAGCAGGAGCGCCTGGTCACGTTGCGGATGAGCCGCCAGGAAGTGCTCACCCGGCAACGGCCGGCCCGGCTCTGGGCGGTCGTCGACGAGGCCGTACTCCGCCGGCCGATCGGCAGCAAGGCAGTGCTCAAAGGCCAACTGGAGTACTTGATCGAGGCCTCCCGGCGGCATAACGTCACGCTGCAGATCATCCCGTTCGACAAGGGCGGCTACACCGCGACCGGCGGCGCGTTCACGCTGCTGCGGTACAACGACAGCGACCTGCCGGACATCGTGTACATCGAACACTTGACCAGCGCCGTCTACCTCGACAAGCGCGAGGAACTCGACGCGTACGTCGTCACCATGGACGCGCTGTCCATCACGGCCGCCCAGCCCCGCGAGACCGAACGCATCCTCCGCGAGGCAATCGCCGTCCTGTAGTACAACGGCTGGGGTTGTGATGGTGGCTTCGGCGGCGACGAGTTGCCGAGGGGTGCTCGCTGACCTGGAGTGGGGAGCTGGGTCAGGCGGTGGGGGCCTTGAACACGTTATTTCGTGTTCAAGGCCCCTCTTTGGGGTCCACGGCCTCGCGTTTGTGACCGCTGCGCGGCGTATCGGCGGCGGCGTGATTCCAGTGGGGTTCGCCAGGTCTGACGTGCGGCGCGGACCGCTGCCACTCACCAATCTCCGTCGATGACCTCAACCGGCGAGGGCGCGTGGTTGTGCTCCGGGTCCGGGGCGCATGGCGACCTCGCGCGGTGCCGGCTGATGGCCCGCCTCGCAGCGGAGTACGACGCTCACGTGTTCACCGCAGTCGCCGCGGTGGCGGGGCTCGATCGGTGGACCGCCGTCGAGCGGGAGGTACTGATCGCCCCACTGGATCATCGCGACCAGCACCGGATAGAGGTCCAGTCCGGCCTGGTTGAGGCGGTACTCGTACCGCTCCCGCTGGCCGGGCAGGCGATAGGGCTGGCGGCGGATCAGGCCGCGCTCGATCAGCGCCGCGAGCCGATCGGTCAGCACCTGGCGCGGGATCCCGGCCCGGGCCCGGATGTCCTCGAACCGCCGGACTCCGACGAACAACTCGCGAAGCACGTGAAAGGTCCACTTGTCGCCGAGGATCTCCATCGTCCGGGAGATCGTGCAGTTCTCGGTCGACCAGCGCATCGCCTCGGGCACCTCGTCAGTCATGTGACGATGATAAGTCCGCTTGACAGACTCAGCCAAGTCCGGTCAGGCTGAATCCGTGAACCAGACTCAGAAGATCGACCGGACCCGCGATCCGCGGCCGCCGGCGACGCGGACGCCGCTCGTCCGCCGGGCCGGTGAACCGGACACGGACGAGCTGGCCCGGATGCTGATCGGAATGACGGACCTCAGCCTCCACTTCCGCTTCCAGACCGCGATCGGCCGGCCACTCCGGCCTGCGCTCCTGCTCCGGATGCTGTGCCCGACCGGCGCCGCGTTCGTCGCCACCCGCGACACCACGATCGTCGGCCACGCGATGTGGGCCTGGGCGCCCGGCGAGGCCACCGCCGAACTGGCCGCGATCATCGCCGAGGCCGACCAGAACCGCGGACTGGGGATCCGGATGCTGTCGATCGCGGCCGCGGACGCCATCGCGGCCGGCGCGCGGCACTTCCTGTTCGTCGTTGGCGCGGCCAACGACCGGACCCTCCGGATGGTCCGCCGCCGCTGGCCCGAGGCAACCGCGGAGCGCGACGGCACGCTCGTCAACTTCGTTGGCCCGGCCCGCCTACCGGACCAACCGGAAGAACGCACGGATGTCGTCGACGAGAAGGTCCGGCGCCTCGAGCGCGGCGAAATGCCCGCCCCGGGTGAACTCCGACCAGTGGACGATCCGGTGCCGGCGATCTAGCACCCGGCGGATCGCGGGATCCGTCGGGAAGACCGCCACCCCGGTCGGCACACCCGGCCTGAGGTCGTCGGCCGCGGCGCGATTCTCGTAGTACAGGCTGGCCGATGACGCGCTCGTGTTGGTGAACCAGTAGATGGAGACATCCGTCAGCAGATGGTCGAGCTCGACCGCGTCCTCGGGCAGCGCGTGCGCCGGATCCGTCCACTCCCAGAACTTCTCCACGATCCAGGCCAACTGCCCGACCGGCGAATCACTCAACCCGAACGACACCGTCTGCGGCCGGGTGCCTTGCAACTCCGCGTATCCCGTCCCGACCGCACGCAGCTGCTCGGCCGCCGCCAGTCGCGCGCGCTCGGCGTCGTTCAACTGCTCGACATCACCAGGCTCGAGCGCCGGATAGGCCAGTCCCCCGTTGATATGTACACCGACGACATGCGTTGGATCGACCTGCCCGACCAGCGGTGACACGACCGACCCGGTGTCCCCACCCTGCGCGCCGTACCGCTCGTACCCCAGGCGCGCCATCAGCTCGGCCCACGCCCGCGCGATCCGGTCGTGGTTCCAGCCGGTCGACTCGAGTGGTATCGAGAACCCATGCCCGGGCACGGACGGCGCCACGATGTGGAAGGCGTCCCGCGGATCCCCGCCGTACGACGCCGGATCGGTAAGCGGGCCGAGGATCGGCAGAAACTCCGCGATCGACCCCGGCCAGCCGTGGGTGAGGATCAACGGCAGCGCGTCGGCCTGCGGCGATCGCACGTGCAGGAAGTGAATCGTCTGCCCGTCGATCCGCGTCGTGTACTGCGGATACGCGTTCAGCCGCGCCTCCCACCGCTGCCAGTCGTACGCCTTCCACCGCTCCACGACCTGGCGGAGATAGTCGACCGGCACCCCGCGATCCCACCCGCCCCCAGGTAGTTGCCCCGGCCAACGAATCCGTCCCAGCCGCTCGGCCAGATCCACCAAGGCTCCGTCCGGCACCTCGATCCTGAACTCCCGCATGCACCGAACCTATGCGGAATAGCCCGGCCGCACCCGGGGTTGTCCAGAAGATGATCCTCGTGACGGGTGCGACCGGGAACGTCGGCCGAGCTGTGATGACCCAGCTGAACCCGGGTGAAGCCCGAGCACTCCTCCGGAGCACCGGCGCCGACCTCGCCCGGCCGGAGACCCTGACCACAGCACTCGACGGCGTCGACACAGTCTTCCTGGTCTGGCCGTTCCTCACCCCCGACGGCGCGGGCGAGACCCTCGACGTGATCGCCCGGCATGCGCGCCGCGTGATCTACCTGTCCTCGTCGGCCGTGCGATTCGGCCGCGACACCGACCCGATCACGCGACTGCACGCCGACCTCGAAGCAGCCGTCCAGGCGACCGGTCTCGAGTGGACGATCCTGCGGGCCGACACCTTCGCGTCGAACGCACTCGGCTGGGCCGCGCAACTCCGCGCCGGTGACGTCGTGCGCGGTCCGGGCAGCGCCGCGACCGCGGTGATCGATCCCGCCGACATCGCGGCCGCCGCCGTACGCGTCCTGCTCGACGCCCAGCCGGGCACCACGCACACCCTGACCGGCCCGGAGGTCCTGAGCCGCGCCGATCAGGTGCGCATCCTCGGTACGGCGCTGGGCCGCGAACTCACCTTCGCCCCGACGCCGTTCGACGACGCCCGGGCGCAACTGCTCGCGGACGGTCGCCCGCCGGCGCTCGTGGAGGCGCTCATCGACAGCGCCGAGAACCGGCCGCGGTCCGACCTCGTCACGAGTGCGGTGCAGGAGTTGACCGGCCGGCCCGCACGGAGCTTCCGCGAGTGGGCCGACCGGAACCTCAACGCCTACAGTTGATCAGTTCTCCCGGCAACCGGTCCAGACCGGTGCAGCGGCGCCGGCGCGGACCGCCGACGCGAGAGTTTCCTGATCGTGAAGATTCCCGGCGGCCAGGTGGCGCATACTGAAGGTGCTATGGATTCCTTCCGCGCGACGACGCGTCGTCACCTGTCCACGAGCCCGTTCAAACCCCGCGTGCCCGACCCGGTCAAGGTTTTCGAGGTCGGCCAGCGAGTGTCCCACGACAAGGAAGGCCTGGGCCGGATCACCTCGGTCGACGGCGGCTACGCGGTAGTCGTCGACTTCGGTGCCGGGAAGCTCATGCGCATCCTCGCCCCGTTCCCCAAACTCCACGCCCTCTGAGGAACCCGACCGCCCACACCGTCACGGTGTGGGCGGTTGCTGTCTGTCTGGCAGGCGTCAGCGAATCGGGTCGAGGAACGCGAGCGTCCGGCTGGTGAGCAGCTTCGCCGCGGCCTCGTCGTACCCGGGCAGTGACGAGTCGGCGAACAGGTGCTCCTTGCCGGGGTAGAGGAACAGCTCGGCCTCGTCGGTGGACGCGACCAGGGCACGGGCGGCGTCCAGGTCACCGCCTTCCTCGGTGAAGAGCGGATCCTCGTCCATGCCGTGCACCTGGACCGGGACGCCCGCAGGCCACCCACCGAACTCCTCCGCCGGCAGGCACGAGTAGAAGAACAGCGCTCCGGTCGCCCCGGGGCGGGTCTGCGCAAGCTGCTGGGCCGCCATCACGCCGAGCGAGAAACCGGCGTAGACGAGCCGGTCGCCGAGGCCCTGTGCGGCCTGGACGCCGCGCTCGTTGACGACCCCGAACCCCGTTGTCCTCGCATACTCCAGGCCTTCGTCGAGCGTCGCGTACGTATGCCCTTCGTACATGTCAGGCAGGTGGACGGTGTGACCCGCTTGGCGCAGTTCCTCGGCGAACGACTTCACCCCGTCGGTGAGTCCCTGCGCGTGGTGGTACAGCACGACCTCGGCCATCGTCAGCTCCAATGATCCAAATATCTCGAACAATCCGCGATGCTAGTCTATTCGGATCATGCCGATCAACAGCCCGGTGCCGGATTACGAGCTGGCAGACACCATCGAGCTGACCACCGCGGAGCAGGTGCGCGCGATCAGCGACCCGTTGCGGACGACGATCCTCGGCCTGCTGCACGAGCGGGCCGCGACCGTGACCGAGCTGGCCACCGCGGTCAAACGCCCGAAGAGCACGGTCGCGCACCACGTGAAGGTGCTGACCGACGCCGGCATCCTGCGCGTCGTCCGGACCCGTCGCGTCCGGGCGATCGAGGAGCGGTTCTACGGCCGGGCCGCGCGGATGTTCTACATCGGTCTCGGCCGCCAGGGCGGGGAACTGCCGCACGACTTCAACGACTTCGAGGTCGCGGCCGAGGAGTCCAAACCGGCGTACGACGCGGGCCAGATGTACTCGTTCATCCGGCACGCCCGGATCCCGGAGGAGCGGGCGGCCGAGTTCTGGCGCGAGGTCGACCGCCTGATCCACCACTTCGACAAGCTGCCGCGATCCGGCGACACGACGTACGGCTTCACCGTTGGCCTCTACCCGATCCTCGACTACCCGACCCTGCCCCCGGCCGCGGACGAGGAGCGGTAGCCGGTTGGGGTGACGCCGGCCAGTTGACGGAAGACGCGGGCGAAGTGCTGGCTGGAGCTGAAACCCAGGCTGAGGGCGAGTGCCGTGATGGTCACGTCACTGGTTTCGAGGAGTTGCCGCGCGCGGTCGATCCGGCGCTCGTTGAGGTAGCGGTGCGGGGGCTGACCAAGCTGGTCGACGAACAGTTCGGCCAGGTACGAGGGCGCGAGGCCGACGCGATCCGCCAACTGCCGCAGTGTCCACCGCTCGTGGAACTCCTGATCCAGTAGCCGTTTGACGGTCCGCACCGCAGGATGCATCGCGAGCTGCGGTACGGCGGTCGGCGTCATCGACCGTGCGACCGCAAGCACGAGCTGGTCGACCGCGAGAGCCAGGCCGGCGTCGGCGTACTCGTAGCGCGTGGTGAGCTCGCGGACCAGTTGCGCGAAGGCATACCCGAGTTCTCCCGCCTCCCGGTGCACCACGGTCTTCGGCCACGACATCGCCAGCGCCGGTTGGCGTCGTACGACGGGTTCGAGGTCGATGGCGGCGAAGTAGAAGTGGTGGTTGCCGGAGCGCCCGGCCAGGTGATGCTCGAGGTTCGGCGGTACGGCGAACAGGTGGCCGGGCTGGAGGACATAGCTCTCGGCGCCGGCCACCCAGTGTGTGATGCCGTGCAGTTGCAGGTAGATCTCCCAGACCGGATGGTCGTGCGGCTCGATCAGGAACTGTTCGGGGACCCACTGCTCGCCGGCGTGTACGAGGCCGCTGACCGGGTCCCGCACGTCGGCGTGGAAGCCGGCGCGCAGGCCGCTCGGCCGGGACAAGGACACCTGAAGATTGTGTCCAGTCGCCTGAACAACGGCAACGCTTCCGGCCGGTCGGCTATCTACGGTTCTCGCATGCTTCCAAGACCCGAAGACATCGCCTTCTACCGTGACCACGGCTACTGGATCTCGCCGGTGATCGTGCCGCCCGAGGTGCTCGACGCGGCCGAGCGCGGGATGGAGCGCTTCTACGCCGGCGACCACGATCACGCCCTTGCGGACCTGCCTGCGACTCGTGGCTGGCAGCCGTCCGACGGCGACGTACTGCGGAAGAACGACTACGCCTCGCTCCGGGTGGACGAACTGGCGGCGCTGGTCCGGCACCCCGCGATCGGCGCGACCGCGGCCGCATTGTCCGGTGCGGACGGGATCCGGCTGTGGCACGACCAGCTCCTACGGAAGCCGGTCGGCGGCTCGGCCCGCGTGGGGTGGCACACCGATCGGCAGTACTGGCAGTCCTGTACATCGGACGACATGCTCACCGCGTGGGTCGGTTTCCATGACGTGGACGAGGTCAACGGCGCCGTTTCGTTCCTGCCCGGCAGTCACCGCTGGGACATCACCGGCCTGGACTTCTTCTCCCAGGACGCGGCCGCCCTCGAGGCCTCGATCGTCGCCCAGGGCTTCGACCCGACCCCCGTCGTACCCCGCATGCGCCGCGGCCAGGTCAGCTTCCACCACTGCCGCACCGTCCACAGCAGCTCGGCCAACCGAGGTACGGAGCCACGCCGCTCACTCGCCATCCACCTCCAGCCCACCGACAACCACTGGCGCCCCGGCTCGACCCACCCGAACGACACCCTCGTTCGCCACAACCCCGACCCCGACTACACGGACCCGGCGATCCAGCCTGTGCTCTGGCCACGCTGAAGGGTCTATCGGCCCGGCTCCGACTAGACCTCCGGCTCTGCCGCTCGCCCGTACCGCCCCGAAGAGTGGAAGCGATGGGCTACGGCAGGCCCCCGGCGAAGGAGGTCAGTGATGGGCAGGCTTGACGATCGAGTGGCAATGGTGACCGGCGCAGCCAGCGGAATCGGGAAAGCGACAGTCTGGCGGCTGGCCGCGGAGGGGGCCGCGGTACTGCTGACGGACATCGCCGTGGAGGCAGGCGAGGCCGTGGCGGAGGCGTTGCGCGACTCCGGAGCACGCGCGGTGTTCGTCCGGCACGACGTCGCGAGCGAGGTCGACTGGGAGAACGCCTGCACCCGGGCCGCGGCGGAGTTCGGCGGGATCGACATCCTCGTCAACAACGCCGGTATCGGCGACCTGGCCACCATCGAGGAGACCACGCTGAAGGACTGGCAGCACACCATCGACATCGACCAGACTGGCGTCTTCCTGGGGATGCGGACGGCTGCGCCGTACCTGAAGGCATCCGGTCACGCGTCGGTGATCAACATCAGCTCGATCTTCGGCGTCAGCGGTGGCTTCGGCACCTCGCCGGCTTACCACGCGGCCAAGGGTGCGGTCCGGACGCTGACCAAGAACGCCGCCCTGCACTGGGCCGTGGACGGCATCCGGGTCAACTCGATCCATCCCGGGTTCATCGACACCCCGATCCTCGACTCGACCCGGAACACGCCGTTCTGGGACACCATGGTCCAGTTGACGCCGATGGGACGGCTCGGGCGGCCGGACGAGATCGCCGCGGGCGTGGCGTACCTGGCCAGTGACGACGCGTCCTTCGTCACCGGCCTGGAGCTGAGCATCGACGGCGGCTACCTGGCGCGTTGAGGTGACCGCGATCGAGTACCTGGCCGGCTGTGGCATCGCGGACATCACCGGTGAGCCGGCCGGGGCGGGCATGCTCGGGTACGGCAAGTCCTGGCAGCGCAGTGACGGGATCCAGCTGCGACTGCGGTCGCGCGCCTTCGTCATCGTGCATCCGGCGAGCGGCCGCCGGGTGCTGCTCGTCGTCAACGACCTGCCGATGATCTTCGACAGCATCCATCGCGCGGTGCTCCGCCGGCTGTCCGAGCGGTACGGCGATCTCTACACCGAGCACAACACCATGATCACCGCGACCCACACGCACAGCGGACCCGGCGGCTACTCGCATCACCGGCTGTACCACTCGAACACCGGCGGCTTCCGGCCGAAGACCTTCGCCGCGATCGTCGACGGGATCACCGAGGCGGCCGGGCTGGCCCACGACGATCTGGCACCGGCCACCCTCACCCTCGCGCACGGCGAACTGCGGGACGCCAGCGCCAACCGGTCGAAAGTTGCCTTTGACAACAACCCGGCGGCGGAGCGGGCACTGTTCCCGGACGGGATCGACCCACGGACCACGCTGCTGCGGATCGAGCGCGGCGGCGAGCCGGTCGCGGCGATCAACTGGTTCGGGGTCCACAACACCAGCATGACCAACGCCAACACCCTGATCAGCGGCGACAACAAGGGGTACGCCGCCTACCACTGGGAACGATTGGTGACCGGTGTCGACTACACCGACCGCCGGCCGGGCGACTTCGTCGTGGCCTTCGCCCAGACCAACGCCGGCGACCTGACGCCGAACCTTGACCTGCGCCCCGGTCACGGTCCGACCGCGGACGAGGTCGAGAACACCCGGCTGATCGGCCTCCGGCAGTATGAGGCCGCCGCGGCACTGATGACCTGCCCGGGCCGGACCGTGACCGGAGGAATCGACCATCGGCTCACCCATGTCGACCTCGGCACGCTCGTGGTCCGGCCCGAGTTCACCGGCGACGGGCGCGAGCACCGCACCGGCAACCCGGTCGGTGGCGCGGCCGCACTGGCCGGAAGTCATGAGGACGGCCCGGCGTTCGGCGGCTTCCAGGAAGGCCGGAATCCCTTCTGGGACGGGCTTTCCAAGCTCGTCTACACCTGCGCTCCCCGGCTTCGTGACGTCCAGGCGCCGAAGGGCATGGTGGTCGGCGGCCGTGCCCTCGACCTGCTCGGACCGTACGTCGCCCGGCGCGGGCCGATCCAGTTGCTGCGGATCGGGCCGCTGTACCTGATCGGCATCCCGGCCGAGGTGACGGTGGTCGCCGGCCTGCGCCTGCGTCGTACCGTCGCCGCCATCGTCGGCGCCGATCCCGCCGACGTGCTGGTCGCCGGCTACAGCAACGGCTACCTGCACTATGTGACCACGCCGGAGGAGTACGACACTCAGCAGTACGAGGGCGGCAGCACCTTGTTCGGGCGCTGGACGTTGCCCGGTCTACAACAGGTCGCCGCCGGTCTGGCTACTGCGATGCGGGAAGGTGTCCCAGCGCCGTACGGCGACCCCGAGCCGGATCTGAGCCATCGGCAGCGGGAGGCCCGGCCCCGGATCCCGCCCGACGTGCCCCCGCCGGGTCATCAGTTCGGCGACGTTCTCGTCGAACCACGACGGAGCTACCGCCCGGGCGATCTGGTGACGGCAGCCTTCGCCGCGGCGTACCCGAACAACGACCTGCGCCGCAACGGCACCTACCTCGAAGTGCTACGGCGTGACCGGGCCCGCTGGCGACGGGTCGCCGACGACGGCGACTGGTCGACCACGTTCCGGTGGCGTCGCGACCGGACCGGTCAGGTGGCCGTTGTCACGTGGACGGTGCCCGTTGACGCTCCGGCCGGCGAGTACCGGATCCGCTGCCACGGACAGGCCCTTCGGCCCTACTCGGGCACGTCCCAGGTGTTCAGGATCGAGACCGAGGGAGGACACCATGGAGCTGCGGGCCAGACTGCCGCGCCGGGACGGACGGCTGGTCGCTGACGTCCCCGACGAACGGGCCATCATGCCGTTCATCATGCGCGGCCGGACCGAGTCCACGGTGTACTTCGAGCAGGCCGTCGACTGCACCGCGGCCGAGGAATGGGTCCGGCGCTGGAACGCCGCCGGTGGGCCGCGGCTGAGCGTCTTCCTGCTGGTGCTGCACGCCGTGGCCCGGATGCTGCACGCGCGCCCGCGGATGAACAGGTTCATCGCGAGGCGACGGCTCTACGATCGCGACGGTGTCTACCTGTCGTTCGGCGCGAAGCGGGCGATGACCGACGACGCTCCGCTGGAGATGCTGAAGCGGCGGTTCGAGCCGGACGAGAGCCTGGCCGCGATGGTGTGCGGACTGACCGACGCGGTCGCCGGCGCGCGGTCGGGCAACGGCTCCGACGTCGACAAGGAACTCAAGCTGTTCCTGGCGCTGCCGACTCCGGTGCTGGACGTCGCCGTCAGCCTGTTCCACTGGCTCGATGCCCGCGGCGCCCTGCCGAGCGGGCTGACCCGCTCGGACCCGATGTACTCGTCGGCGGTGGTGTCCAACCTGGGCAGCCTGAAGACCGACGCCGCCTACCACCACCTGTACGAGCACGGGAACTGCCCGCTGTTCCTGGTCGTCGGCCGGATCCGGCCGACCCCGGTGGCCGAGGACGACGGTGCCGTCCGGGTCCGCGATGTGCTGCCACTGCGCTGGACCTTCGACGAGCGGATCGAGGACGGCCTGTACGCCGCCCGGTCCGCGGACTGGCTGCGCTGCGTGCTGGAAGACCCGTTCCACCACTTCGGCGCGCCGGAGGACGCCGTACGACAGGAGTCCGGCCATGCGTCAGGTTGACGACCTGGGTGCGATGTACCTGGCCGCGGAGAACAGCCGGGTGACGACGCACACCGCGGCGCTGGTCACCGTCGATCCCAGCGCGCTGCCCGACGGCCGGCTGACGGTTGGGATGGTGCGTGCCATGGTGCGCGATCGGCTGCACCTGATCGCGCCGTTCCGCTGGCGACTGGTCAGGGTGCCGCTCGGCCTCGACCGTCCCTACTGGGCCGAGACCGGCGTCGACCTCGACTTCCACGTCCGGGAGACGGCACTGCCGCCACCGGGCGACGAGGCACAACTGCGAGAGCAGGTCGCGCGGATCTTCTCGCGCCAGCTGGACCGGTCGCGCCCGCTCTGGGAGATGTACCTGATCCAAGGACTCGCGCACGGCCGTGCGGCCGTGCTGACAAAGGTTCACCACGCCGCTGCCGACGGCCGGACCGGAGCGCAGATCCTCTCCATCCTGACCGATCCGGTCCCGCATCCCGACCTGCCACCGGGTGCGGAGCAGGTCGTCACCTCACCGCCGCCGAACACCACGGCGATGCTGATCCACGGCTTGGTGGACCTCGTCCGCCAGCCGTTGCGGGCCTGGGCGGATCTCCCGGGAGTCCTGACCGGCCTGGAGGAGCAACCGATCTTCGGGGCACCGCGGACGTCGTTCAACCGGCGGGTGTCCCCGCACCGTCGGATCGGCCTCGCCACCATGACGCTGAATGACGTCAAGCGGGTCAAGAACCGCTTCACAGTGAGCGTCAACGACGTCGTCATGGCGATCGCGGCAGGCGCCCTGCGTCGCTGGCTGCTGGAACACGACGAACTACCCGCGGATCCACTGACCGCCGTCGTACCGGTATCGCTGCGCGGATCCGGCCCGAGCTCGTACGGCAACCAGCTCAGCGCGGTCGTGGTCCGGATCCCCACCGACGAACCCGAGCCGGACGGCCGGGTGAACGCCGCGCATCAGGCCATGCTCACCGCATTGCGTGATCACCGTGCAACCGCCCCGGATACGCTGGCCGACACGATCCGGCTGGTGTCGCCGGTGCTGGTCGGGCTGACCGCGCAACTGCTCACCGGCCTGAACACCTGGGCACCGCTCACGCCGGCGATGAACGTGAACATCTCGAACGTCCCCGGACCACCCGACCAGCTGTACTTCGCCGGCGCCCGGGTGGAGTCGATGGTTCCGCTGGCCGGGATCACCGACGGTCTCGGCCTGAACATCACGGTGATGAGTTACCACGGCGAGCTCACCGCGGGCATCGTCGCCGATCGCGATCAGGTGCCGGACGTCCAACGCATCGCGGACTGGATGGCGGAGGAACTGGCCGTCCTGCTCAAGCAGGTGGACGACTGACCGGCCGCAACTTCGCCAACGTCCCCGCCACGACGTAGTGAACGACGGGATCGGTCCCCATCCCGTTGTGAGTACTGCGAACCTCGACCTGCTCGGCCGCCGGGTCGAGGCACGCCCGCCAGTCCACCACCGCATCCTCGCGGGAGTACACCGACACGAAGGGCAACGACGCGGGCCAGGGCGACGTGAGCAGCGCCGACGTCCGCTCGGCGCACCCGCCGGTCAGGCAGTCGGGCGAGAGGACCCAGGGCCACGCGCAGACGTTGAGCCGGGCGATCAGATCGACCTGCGCGATCAGGGATCGGGTCGTCGGCAACTGATGCAGCAGCGGAGACGCCAAGGTGATCAGGCCGGCCACGAGGTCGGGCCGGCGGACAGCCAGCATCCGGGCGAGGGTGCCGCCCCGGCTCTGTCCGACGAGCGCGACCGGCCGGCCGGACTCGTCGGCCACCTCCTCGAGACGTCGCTCGAGCAGGTCCACCAGCATCTCGGTGCATCCGCAGTTGAGCACGAGCCCGCTGCCGAAGGTGGCGTGTCCGGCCCGGCGCAACTGCCGTGCGAGCGGAATCATCGACCAGTCACCGGCAAGGAATCCGGGCACCGTCAGCACCGGCACCTGCTCGGACTCGTGCGGGTCGACGGCCGGCACCGGCGGCGCGACCACCCGCGCGTACGTGAGCCAGCCCAGCAACTCGCGCCGGCGCCGGCCGGCCGGCGGCGTGAAGGGTTCCCAGCTCGAGACCACAGGCATCGTCGTTCACACTCCTGTCTCGAAGTGTAAATCGGCCTGAGCGGATCGAGGGCAGGCGCGATGTGGCCTTTGGTCACGGGACCTACGGCCCTGGGCCGCGCCGTGCCGCCGGAGCACGATCGTGAGCGGGACCACGGTGAGGAGGGATACGCCGATGACGCAGACGCTGCGGCCATTTCCCGCGTTCGCGACCTACCCGACCCAGCATTGTGTGACCGGGTCGCTGAAGCACATCTACGACCACCATGGCCATCCGATCTCCGAGGAGATGCTGCTCGGGCTCGGCCGTGGGCTCGGTTTCGTCTACTTCCACTTCAAGGACACCGATCCCTTCTACGGCGGCCGCGCCAACCACGCGAGCCCTCGAGAGGAAGGGCTGGAGAAGACCGCCGGCCGGCGCACCGGAGTCCTCGTGGAGTCCCACGCCACGACGAGTCCACGGGTCGCCGAGACCAAGCTGCGGGAGCTTCTCGACGCGGGCGAACCGGTCCTCGTGTACCTGGACATGGGCTTCCTGCCGTACTTCGACCTGCCCGCGGGCTACCACTTCGGTGGACATGTCGTGGTGGTGGCCGGCTACGACCCGGAGACCGGCCAGGTGCTCGTCGCCGACCGGGATCAGGAGTTGCACCCGGTCGACCGGGACGTGCTCGAGAAGGCGCGCGGCTCGGAGTTCAAGCCGTTCCCGCCGCGGCACACCTGGTACACCTTCGACTTCGCCGGTGCGCGGGACCCGGCGCCGGCCGAGATCGCGGCGGCGATCGACGAGGTCTGCCGCGGGATGCTGTCGCCGCCGATCGCGAACTTCGGCGTGCCCGGGATCCGGAAGGCGATCCGCGAGACCGTGCGCTGGCCCGACGTACTCGCGCCCGACGCACTGCGCCGTACGTGCTTCAGTACCGCGATGTTCATCGACCGTCGCGGCGGTACCGGCGGCGGCATCTTCCGCTATCTGTACGCGCGCTTCCTCGCCGAGGCGGCCGCGATCACCAGCGAGCCGCGGCTGGCCGTTCTGGGCACCGAGCTGACCGCAATCGGCGACCGCTGGGAGGAGGTCGCCGCGGCGTTCTCGCTGGCGGCGCAGGCCGGCGACCCCGCAGACCTGCTGACGGCGGCGATCCGCCCGATGAGCGACATCGCCGACCTGGAGCAGGACTTCTGGCAGCGCCTCGGCACTGTGAGGCCCTCGTCTTGATAAAACGGACCGCGGTCCGGTAACGTCCTGGGTATGGACATGGATCGAGGGCTCGACCTTGTTTCCGAGCTCGGCCGGCAGGATCACTGGCTGGCCGTGCTCGTTACCCGTCGCCGCTCTGGTGAGCCGGCCACCTCGGTGGTGAACGCCGGGGTGCTGGAGCATCCGCTCACCGGCGAGCGGGTTGTGGCGTTCGTCGCGCGCGGACGGACGGCGAAGCTCGCCAATCTGCGCCGCGACCCGCAAGCCACGTTGGTGTTTCGCGCGGGCTGGGAGTGGGTCGGGGTCACCGGACCGGTCGAGCTCGCCGGACCGGACGACGCCCTGCCCGGCCTCGACGCGGAGCAGTTGCGGTTGTTCTTGCGCGACATCTACCACGCTGCCGGCGGCAACCACCCGGATCTCGACGAATACGACCGCGCCATGGCGGCAGATCGCCGTACGGCGGTTCTGCTCAGGCCGGAGCGGTTCACCAGCAACCCGGCGGGCGCCGATCACGAGGAGGACGAATGACCGCGACGACGGCCGCACCGGGGACGATCCAGGTCTGGTCGGACCTGCTCTGCCCGTTCGCCCATGTCGCGATTCATCGGCTTCGGGCGGCGCGGGCGCGGCTCGGGCTCGATGATCAGGTGCGACTCGACCATCACACGTTCGCGCTCGAGCTGTTCAACGGGCCGCATTCCCGGCCGGGCACCGACAGCGAGGCGGTCGGCCTTGGCCAGTTGGAGCCGGAGGCAGGTTTCCGGCTGTGGACGAAGCCGGACTGGACGTATCCCTCGACAGTGTTGCTCGCCGCCGAGGCCGTGCACGCGGCCAAGGAGCAGGGGCTGCGGCAGTCGGAGGATCTCGACCACGCGCTGCGGCGGGCGTTCTGGCTGGAGTCGCGGTCGATCGGGCATCGCCAGGTCATCCTCGATGTCGCCGCGGAGGTGGACACGGTCGACAGTGTTGCGCTGGGCGCGGCTCTCGACGATGGTCGGGCCCGGTCCGCGGTCATGGCCGACCACGCGGTCGCCGTGACGGACGCCGTACAAGGAAGTCCGCACCTGTTCCTGCCGGACGGGAGCGGTGTCCACAACCCCGGCATCACGGTGCATTGGGTCGGGCCGTGGGCGTCCGGCTATCCCGTTGCCCAGGACAACGATCCCGGCTGGGCCGACCGGTTGCTGAAGCAGGTCGCGTGATCGACGAGGCCAACGGGGTGGAGCTTCGGCGCATCGTGGTGGGTTACCTGGACACCAATTGCTGGGTGGTGAGACCACTCGGCGGCCGCGAGGCGCTGATCGTCGATCCCGGTGACGAACCGCGCCGGATCGCCGCGGCGGTGTCCGATCTCGACGTGACCGGCATCGTGATCACTCATGCCCACGCCGACCACGTCCTCGCTGTCGCCGCGCTGGCCGGGGAGTTCGGCGTACCGATCGTCGGTCACCCGGACGAAGCCCGGGTCTGGGCTGCCGAGCTCGACTACCTCGCCCAGCACGGCCATTTGGACGCCGGCACCGCGACACCCGATTTCGTTGCTAGCGGCAACCTCCCGCGACCGTCCCCGGACCTGCGACTCTGGGACGGTCAGCTGGATCACTACAGCAGCAGGCTCTCCGTGGGTCCGTTGACGGTCGAACTGCTGCACACTCCCGGCCACACCCCAGGCAGCCTGTGTCTCAGCCTTCCCGGTCACCTACTCAGCGGCGACACCCTGTTCCCCGGCGGCCCCGGCCTCACCGGTCCCCAATGGCCGCTGTCCGACTTCACCGCGATCATCGCCTCGGTCCAGCGTCTGCTCGAGCTGCCGCCCGACACGGTGGTCCATCCCGGCCACGGCTCCGACACCACCGTCGCCGCCGAACGTCCCCACCTCGACGCCTGGCGGGCCCGCGGCTGGTAGACAGTCCTGGTATCGATCTCACCAGGAGGCAGTAGTGGAGACCGTCGAGTTGACCGGGGCCGGAATGGTCGTGTCGCGGATTGTGCTGGGGCTGATGCGGATCAAGCAGCTCAGCGACGGCGAGATCCGCGAGCTCGTCGGCGCGGCGCGGGACGCCGGGGTGACGATGTTCGATCACGCGGACATCTACGGCGGCCCGCACGGCTGCGAGCAGCGGTACGGCGAGGCCCAGCCGGTCCCGAGTTCGGAGCGGGACCAGGTGACCATCCAGTCCAAGGTGGGCATCCGGGCCGGCTTCTTCGACTCGTCCCGCGCGCACATCGTGTCGAGCGTCGAGCAGTCCCTGGCGGCGCTGCGGACCGACTACCTGGACCTGTTGCTGATCCACCGCCCGGACACGCTGGTCGAACCTGACGAGGTCGCCGCCGCGTTCGACGAACTCCACGCCGGCGGCAAGGTCGCGGCGTTCGGCGTCTCGAACCACACGCCCGCGCAGCTGGAGCTGCTGGCCAGGTCGGTCCGGCAACCACTCGTCGTCAACCAGCTGCAGTTCAGCGTGGCGAACGCCGCGCTCGTCGCGCAGGGCCTGGCCGCCAACATCACCGGCCTCGACCAGTCCGCCGACCGCGATCTCGGCGTCCTCGACTACAGCCGGCTGAAGGACATCACCATCCAGACCTGGGGATCCCTCCAGAAGCCGCCGCCGGGTGGGGTGTTCCTCGGCGACCGGGAGAACTACCCCGACCTCAACGACGCCCTCGACCAACTCGCCCACGACCACGGCACCACACCCACCGCGATCGCCGTCGCCTGGATCGCCCGCCACCCCGCCCGCATGCAGATCGTCGTCGGCACCACGAACCCCGCCCGCCTCCGCGAAGCCGCCGCGGGCGCGACCGTCGACCTCACTCGCGAGGAGTGGTACCGCTTGTTCACCGCCGCCGGTCACACGCTCCCGTAACAAATCCGCGCCGCCGGGCATCTGGTCAAGCAGAGGCCAAGGATGGTGCGAGATGTTCAAGGCAATCATCCAGTCGCTCGGCAAGGTCCCCGCCACCTTCGGCGACGACGTCTACTTCCGCGGCAAGGACCCGGGCGCCCCACTCACCGGCGAGTGACTCCGACTGTCCCCCGCGGACGGCGCGTGTCTCTCAGGTGATCGGAGCGAAGGTGTCGAGCCGGCCGGGGATCTCCCGGCGCTGCTGGTCGCGCTCGGCCGATGTGACGTGGTGGGCCACGATGGCGACCGGGCAGGGCAGCTCCGCGATGGTCCGGCGGGCGACGGGATCGCCGATGGGCAGCGGACCGGCGTGCGCGCCGACGATGATCAGGGCGGCGTGTTCACTCTCCCTGGCCAGCGCGGCCACGACCGGCCGGGTCGTGAGGAGGCGGGTGACCTTCACCTGCGGGAACTCCTCGTCCCATCCGGCCAGCGTCTCGGCGACCGTCAGGCCGGCACGCTCCGTCCAGGCGTCGTCGGCCGGCAGTCGATAGGGCAGGTGGTGGGAGTGGACCACCGTCAGCCCGGCGCGGCGGTCCGCGGCGGTCCGGAAGGCGAACTCGACGGCCGCGAGCGACAACGGTGTGCCGTCGATCCCCACAGCGATGCTGTGCTCGGCCGGATTCGACTTCCAAGGGGTCGGGACCACGATCACCGGGCACCGCAAATGTCCGGCCAGGGCGAGGTTGCCCTGCGCGGAGATCAGTGCGGCCGGTCCGTTGTCGTGGTCTCGCCCGACCACCAGGACCCGGGCCTCGCGAGCGGCCGTTCGCAGGACCTTGAGGCGCGACCCTTCCATCGCAATGTTCTTGATCACCAGGTCTCGGCCGTACCGGCGCCTCACCTGGTCGGCCGCATCCCGCAGCGCCGCCGCCGCGTCCTCCGAAGGCGATGCCTGCTGATGCGGAGGCGTCATCGGCGGGTAGGTGCCGTAGTTGTAGAACGGCGCGACGAGGACCAGGTCGGCGCCGGCATGAAGCGCGTCCTGAGCGGCGTAGTCGACTACGCGCAGCCCATCGCTGCTGCCGTCGACCTCGACCACGACCGGTCCGGTCCGTGTCCAGCTGTTCATCCTGCCTCCTCCCGGCTATCTAGAGCCTGTTCCGTCAGGAGCGCGCAGCGCAGAGTCGTCCGGCCCTCGGCGCAGGGGCCGGACGGCATGTTCGACCGGGCTCCGGCCGCTGCGAGCGACTCGCGGGGATTGACGGTCTACGTAGTGTGGGTACATGACCCACCCGGTGGCCGGCGGTCGGCATACGTGGGACGAAGGCGCCCTAGAGTTCACCGGGTTGTCCCGGGTGCGGCTCGACGCATTGCTCCAGGAACTTCTGGTCCGGGTCGACGAGATCCTGGCCTCCCAGGAGCGCCTGCGCGCGTTGCTCGACGCTGTCGTGGGGATCGGTGCGGATCTGGATCTGAACAGCACGCTGGACCGGATCGTCGCCGCGGCCTGTGAGCTGGTCGGCGCCCGCTACGGTGCGCTCGGCGTCGTGCGGCGTGACGGCGAACGACTCTCGCGGTTCATCACCCGCGGCATCGCCGCGGACCAGATCGCCGAGATCGGCCCCTACCCGGAAGGGCACGGGATTCTCGGACTGCTGATCGAACATCCCGAGGCACTGCGGCTGGACGACCTGTCCGAGCATCCGCAGTCCTACGGATTCCCCGCCAATCATCCGCCGATGAAGAGCTTCCTCGGTGTACCGATCCGGAGCGGGGATCGCATCTTCGGCAACCTGTACCTGACGGAGAAGGCCGAAGGCGCCGACTTCACCGACGACGACGAACACGCGGTGACGGCACTGGCCGCGGCGGCCGGAGTGGTGATCGACAATGCCCGCCTGTACGCCGACACCGAACGCCGACGCCGCTGGCACGAGGTGACCGCCGAGATCACCCAGCTGATGCTGGACGACTTCGACCCCCAGGAGGCGCTGCAGCTGATCGCGAGCCGCGCTCGCGAGGTGTCTCGCTCGCTGGTAGGGGTGATCCTGCTGGTCGATGGCGATGATCTGGTCGTCCAGGCCGTCGATTCTCCACCGGACTTCCAGCGCTACATCGGCCGCCGTTTCCCGGCGAACCTGCCGGTGCTGGCCGACGCGCTCCAGGGTGATGAGCAGGTCGTGATCGAGGACGTCGCCGAGCTGGCGAAGGAGGCCGGTCTGCTGACGGAGGTACCGGAGCTCGAACTGGTCGGCCGCACCATCCTCGCGCCCCTCCCACCAGGCAGCCACAGCACCGGTGGTCTCCTCGCCGTCGCAGCCGCCCAGGGCGCGGTGCTGGGGGTGACGCCGGGCACCGATCTGGTGCGGATGTTCGCCAACCAGGTCACTCTGGCCCTCGACCGCAAACAGGCCCAGCGCGATCAGTCGACGCTCGCCGTCCTGGAGGACCGCGACCGCATCGCGCGGGACCTGCACGACCTGGTCATTCAGCGGCTCTTCGCCACCGGTCTGCAACTGCAGGGCATGCACCGGCTGGTCGGTCCCGACGCCCAGCAACGGATCAGCCGCGCGGTCGAGGACATCGACTCCACCATCCATGACCTGCGCGGCGCGATCTTCGAACTTCACCACCAGCCCGACCAGAGCTCGTTGCGCGCCGACGTCTACGCACTGGTCAACGACTACACCCAACCGCTCGGCTTCCGTCCACACCTCACCTGCACCGGCCCGATCGACACCGCCATACCGGACGACGCCCGGCCCCAGATCCTTGCGACGCTGCGGGAATCGCTGTCGAACGTCGTACGCCACGCCCAGGCCTCCGACGTCAGAGTCGACCTGACCGTGACGGGCCAGGGCGCGACACTTCGGGTCGCCGACAATGGCATCGGCATCTCCGCGGCCGGCCGGCGAAGCGGACTCCAGAACCTCGAGGACCGCGCCACTGCCGTCGGCGGATCAATCGAGGTCACACCGAACCACCCGCACGGTACGGTGGTCGAACTTCACGCCCCGCTGTGAACCACCAGACGTCCCGTAACCCCGGCCGAGGCAAGGACGTCTACTTCGGCTGGGTGGACTGGAAGGCGGGCATCACGTCCCGGGCGAAGAGGCGCATCTGGTCGATCAGTTCGTCGACCGTGGTGCCGACGAACAGGGTCGCGCAGAAATGCTCCAGCCCGGCCTCGCGGTAGGCCTCGACCTTGGCGCACACCTCGTCCGGCGTACCGATCAGGTTCGCGTCGAAGTAGGCGTCCAGGCTTATCCCTTTGGTCATCGTCGTACCGAGCGACCTGCGGAACAGGTCGAACGCGGACCGTTCGAACCGCTCGCGAACTTGATCCCGGGTGTCGCCCAGGCAGACGACCGACTGCAGCGCGGTGACGATCTCCGACGGGTCACGTCCGGCCGCGCGGGCGTACGCCGCGACCTTCTCCCGCCCGGCGCGAATCTTGTCCGGGCCGACCTTCGCCGGAAGCCAGCCGTCGCACAGTTCACCCGCGCGGCGCAGCGAGCCCTCCACGTTGCCGCCGGAGTAGATCGGCAACGGGTTCTGCACCGGCTTCGGATACGACTCCACGTCGTCGAAGCGCCGATACTTGCCGGCGTACGAGAAGCGCCGGTCGTTCCACAGGCCCCGGAGCGCTTCGATGCCCTCCGCGGCCACCACGGCCCGCGAGGCATCGGCGAGGTCGGGGACAACGCCCTCGAACTCGTCGCGATACCCGCCGACCGCGACCCCGAGGATCACCCGGCCGTTGCTGAGCTGGTCGAGCGTGGCGACCTGCTTCGCGAGCAGGACCGGATCACGCATCGGCAGGACCAGGATTCCGGTGGTGAGCCGGATCACCGACGTCCTGGCAGCGATGTTCGACAAGGTGATCAACGGCTCGTAGAAGTCCGGCGGCTCCGTCCATGCCTCCCGGATGAAGCGCATGGTGCTCAGGTGATCGTTGCCGCCGACGTCGTAGTACCCGAGCTGCTCGGCCTCCAGCGCTACCCGGATCACGTCTTGAGCAGTCGCGAACGGGGTTGGATACATCATCCCGGCCAGGCAGGTGGGGGTTTCGACTCCGAACTTCAGGGACCGGACTTCTGTCGTCGCCGGCTGTTCTGGGCTTCTCCGCATGGTTGAGACGCTAGGGATCCGGTCGCTCGGAGGCATCTGCCGGATGACTGGTCCTCAGTCGTCCGGCGGCGTGTCGAGAGGCAAGTGGGTGAGTTCGATCCGGGACCGGATCGACAGCTTCCGGTAGACCTTCTGAAGGTGGTAGGCGACCGTGCGAGGGCTCAGGAAGAGCCGGGCGCCGATCTCCCGGTTGTTCGCCCCCTGCCGAGCCAACCGGACGACCTGCACTTCCTGTGGGGTGAGACTGTCGAGCAGCGGAGCTCGCACCGCACGGCCGGTGACCCCCGCTGCCCTGAGCTCGCTCGCGGCTCGATCGCTCCATGGCGCCGCACCGAGCTGATCGAACGTGCCGGCGGCGGCCCGCAACGGGATCCTGGCCTCGGCAGGACGACGTTGCCGTCGCAGCCATTCGCCGTACAGAAGCTGGGTTCGTGCTCGGTCGAACGGTCTGGGCTGACCCCCGCGGGTCGCTGCGTCGTGCATCTCCAGCGCCTGTTGGTACAGCTTGCCCGTGGTCGTGTCGTCGTCGGCCAGGAGTGCACGGCAGCGCAGCTCGACCGCACGAGCGGCGGGCCGGCCGCTGTCGGTCGCCCACGCGCTGAGCCGGGCCAGCCGGTCGATGACGTCCTCACGACGATCGATCCGGGCCGCTGCCTCGATGAGGTCGGGCATCTGCCGAACCGAGATCAACGGGTGCTCGGCCGTCCTGGTTTCCTGGAAGATCGGCAACTCCAGCGCTTCCTCGGGCCGGCCGCGACCGAGATCGCACAGGCACAGCGCCCACCGGCCGATCGCCACCACCGGCGCCACCCGGTGCACCTCGGCGTGGCCCAGCGCGTGGCTCGCCAGGTGCCGACAGCGTTCCGCATCGCCGGTCACCGCTTCCAGCCAGGCGAGCAGCGCCTCGAAGTGGCAGGTCCGGTTCTGCTGTCCGAGCACGGTCGACAACTCCAGGCCTTCGGTCGCGTTCGCCCGGGCATAGCGGTAGCGGCCGGTCAGCAGCTCGACAGTGGCCAGGATCTGCAGTGACAGCACGAGCAGACCGAGCTGACCGCTTGTCCGGCAGACTCGCACCGCGGTTTCGGCCGCGACGAGCGCCGCGTCGTCATCGGCCAGCGACAGGTCGGCGGCCGCTTGCAGCACCAACTCCGCCGGTGAGCGGCTCTCGGCAGCTGCGTCGTACGACGCCGGGAGGCCAAGCGGCTCGCCTCCGGTCAGGACCTCGAGCCGATCCGACAACTCGAGCACCACGCGCACAGCCGACCGCGTCGGGCTGCCGGCCGGAAGGTGCAGGGTATGCAGCTCACGGACGGCCTCCCGCGACCAGCCGCGGTCGTTGGCGAACCAGGCATTCCGCACCGCGTCGACCAGCAGCAGGGCTGCGAGTTCGGGGTCCGCAGCGGCGATCTCGCCGATATCCATCAGCAGCAGCGTGTGCGTCGTCATGGGCGAGCCGCTGTCGAAGCTGATGCTCGCGCTGACCCGGCGGTTGCGAGCCCGCAGCAGCGGATCGGTGGACAGCCGGTCCGACTGGACAACGAGTCGTTCGGCGCGGCCGGGCTGCCCGGCGAGGTTCGCGGCCTGTGCCGCCGCGGACAGGCGGCTCGCGCGCTCGCTCGTCGATTCGGTCAACCAGGCTGCCTTCTCGAAGGCAGTGGACGCGGTGCCCGGCCCGCCACGCTGCAAGGCCCGCTGCGCGCAGCGGTCGAGCTCCGCCGCAATCCGCTCATCGGGGCCGGTGACGGTCGCCGCAAGATGCCAGGCTCGCCGATCGGGCTCGAGTTCCGGGTCCAGCACGCCCGCAAGCCTGCGATGCGCGTCGATACGATCGCTCACCCTGGCTGCGTTGTAGACCGCCGCGCGCAGCAATGGATGGCGGAACACGATCCGCCGGCCGCTGACAGCATCCTCGGTCCGTACCAAACCGGCAGCCTCAGCCGGCTGAAGGGATGCCGGATCCAGGCCGCACCGGCGGGCCGCTCGCAGTACGACCGCGAGGTCACAACTCTCCTCCGCCGCAC
Organism: Kribbella sp. NBC_01484; assembly: GCF_036227145.1. Lineage (NCBI taxonomy): Bacteria > Bacillati > Actinomycetota > Actinomycetes > Propionibacteriales > Kribbellaceae > Kribbella > Kribbella sp. NBC_01484. Next base: position 4,278,021 of record NZ_CP109437.1, on the reverse strand, counting down.
TGAGGAGGAGGATGGCCCTGGTCGACTCAGGCAGCTTGTGCAGTTGGCCCTGATAGATCGCCTGCAGCCGCTCGGGCAATGGCAGCGGCCCGGCAAGTGGCTCGATCCCGGCTCGCTGTGCGGGAGACAATGCGGCCGGGAGCTCCGTCAGCGCCAGCGGGTTCGCCGAGGTCTCCTCGATCACGCGCCGGATCACGTCGCCGGTCAGGTCGGGATGACGCTGCGCCAGCAGTGCGGTCGCGGCGGCGCTGTCGAGACCGGCCAGCCTGACCTCAGGCGCGGCCGGAAACCAGACCGTCTCCTGATCCCGAACGGCGAACAGCAGCCCGATCCGCTCGGCCACCAGCCGACCTGCGACGAACCGCAGCGTGTCGGCCGATGGTTCGTCCAGCCACTGAGCATCGTCGATCAGGCAGAGCAGCGGACGCTCTTCCACGGCCTCGGACAACAGGGTCAGCGCACCGAGTCCCACCAGCATCCGGTCCACCTCGCCGGAGGGGATCACACCGAAGGCACCACGCAGCGCCAGTGCCTGCGGCTCCGGCAGATCGTCGACGCGATCGAGCAGCGGGCGGAGGAGCTGGTAGAGGCCGGCGAAGGGCAGCTCGGCCTCGCTCTGTACGCCGTACCCGCGAAGCACCTGTACGTCGTCGCCACCGCAGCCGGCGGCGTGGTCCAGCAGCACGGACCTGCCGGAGCCGACCTCGCCACGAATCACCAGGTGGCCCGGAACTCCGTCCACCAGGTCCGCGACCAAGCGATCGATCCGTTGCAGCTCCCGGCTCCGGCCGAACAACATGATCGAAACCTACTGTGCCGCGGTCCGGGCCGGCTCGCCGCCGAGCGGGAGGGCTGCGGATGAGCGTCGTACGCGCGTGGCGAGGTGCTGCCGGAACGCGCCGAGCGAGAAGAGCGCGAGTCCGCCGAGGCACCAGACGCCCAGGACGATCAGCGGCCGCCCGGCGTCGGCGCCGTCGAAGAAGGCCACGGACCGCAGCGCCGAACCCGTCGCGCCGGGCGGCAGGAGCTGACCGAAGGCGCCCCAGCCCGCCGGCAGCAGCTCCGGCGCACTGGCGAGGCCGGACAAGGGATTGCCGACCAGCAGCAGGAACGCCGCTCCGGGACCGAACGACCGCAGCCCGCCGAGCCGCGCCAGGCCGAGCAACGTGAACACGATCGATCCGATGCCGAGGGCAACTACGCCGGCGTTCGCCCAGAACTCTCCGGTCAGAGCTCCGAGCCAGTACTGGTCGACCGTTGTCAGGGCGAGTCCGCCGAGGATGCAGAACGCCGTACCTGCGGCCAGTCGCTTCACCGGGGACCGCAGCAACCGCGACAGTCCCAGGCTTCCGGCGATTCCACCCAGGAGAAGGGGGAACGCGCCCGCCGACAGACCTCCGCCCCGAGGGTCGTCGGCCGGAGCGGGTACGACGTCGGTGACCTGCGGCGGGCCGGCCCTGGTACCGCCGAGCCGGTCGGCGAGCTGTGAGAGCAGTTGGGCAACCGCGGGGCTGGCCGCGCTGGCGGTGAGCACCTCGGTCCCACTCGGCTCGACGAGGATCGCGCCGTACGCGTCCCGGCCCGCGATCGCCGTCGTCGCTGCCTTGCGGTCGGAGACCACGGTCGGCTCGAACACCCCCGGTGCGTCGAGTTGGAGCGTCATGAGAACGAATCTGGTGGCCTCCGCGGATCCGGCCACGACGATCGGCACGTCTCTGGGCTGGGACCGTACGGCGGGCCAGGTGAAGGCGATGAGGACAACGGTCAGGGCGCAGACCAAGAGTGCGACGACCGCTGGGATCTTGGGCTGGCCGGGCAGTGCGGCGTGGCGGCCGTGGACGGTCATGACATACCTCCTGACTCCTGAGCGAGTGAGGGTGCGAGCACCGCCTGGAGACCGCTCTGCAGGGTCTGTGCGGTGACATCCGGCAGCATCACGCGCTGCAGGAAGAAGCCCGGCAGCAGCGCCATCATCGCCGCGCCGACCGCCTCGGCGGGAACGTCGGCTGCGAGCCGTTCCTCGCGGCGGTAACCGCGGGCCAGGCGGGTGAAGGCCTCGCGGATCAACGACAGCTGGGCCTGCACCAGGACCGCGAGCTCGGGCGAGCGGGCCGCCTCACCCCAGACCTGGAGGGCGAGGCGGGCCACGTCCATCGCGTCGTCGTGGTTCTGCAAGACGGTGAAGATCTCGCCGATCACCTGGTCCAGCGGGGGCAGCGGAGTCCGGTGCATCATCAGCTCGATGGTGTCGGCGACCGCGGCGAGGTTCTCCCGGGCGATGGCGGTGACCAGGTCGTTCTTCTTCGGGAAGTAGTGGTACACCGCGCCCGCCGACAGCTCGGCCTCCCGGACCACGTCACGCATGGAGGTGGCGTGGAAACCCTTACGGATGAAGCAGGCGCGCGCCGCCGCGAGGACTTCGCGGCGGCGCTGTTCGAGGTACTCCTCGGATACTCGTGGCATGTCTGGAAAAATATCGGTCGGACGACCGGTTTACTAGGAATCCGGACGAAGACTGGTCACTTGACGGATGCCGGCCGGCCTCACGCGGCCGGCGCGTCCTGCTCCTCGTCGCGAGGGAAGAAGGGCAGCTCGAGGTAGACGCGATCGGCGGCGGCGAGGATCTTCGCGGCGTCGTCGACCGGCGGGTGGATGGCCTGGTTGATGCCCTTCTTGACGGCCCCTCCCTCAGCGCCCGACGCCATCACCCTGCGATCCCAGCCCCGGGTGAAGACCCCACCGGCACCGCCGAGGTCCAGGCAGGTGACGTACGGACCTGGGGTGAAGTCGCGCAGCGGCAGGTCGAGCAGGTCGGCCGCCGCGTTGTACCCGGCGACCTTGCCGAGCGGAGTGGCGTGCTGGCAGGCCTGCATGACCGTGTGCTCGGCGTCGAACGCCGCCGCGGCCGTGTCCCCGGCGACGAACACCGCGGGAAGAGCACGCAGCCGGTGGTCCACCGGCACCCGGCCGAGGTCGTCGAGCTCGGCGGAGATCTGACGGGTCAGCTCGCTGGCCCGCATCCCCACGGACCAGACGACGGCGTCCGCCTCGACCCGGCTGCCGTCGGACAGTACGGCGTACCCGTCGCCGACCTCGGTCACGGTCGTCGCGAGCCGTCGTTCGACGCCCAGTTCGTCGAGCGCGGCCTCGATCACCTCGCGCGGTCCCGGGCCGAGCTGCGCTCCGACGACGTCCGACTGGTCCACCAGCAGCACCCGGCCGCGGGCGGCCAGTTCGGTCGCGGCCTCCAGGCCGACGAACCCGGCGCCGACGACCACGACGGAGTAATCATCGCGGTCGCGCAGCCGGCCGGTGAGCCGCCGGGCGCCGTCCAGGGTGTCGATGTCGAAGAGCCGTTCCGCGCCGGGCAGACCCTCGGGCTGAACGAGCTTGCTGCCCGCCGCCAGCACCAGCCGGTCGTAGCCGATCTCGTTGCCGTCGGCCACCACTACGCGGCGCTCGGTGTCGATCGTGCTGACCGACGCCCGCACGTGCTCGACGCCGATCGGGTCGAGGATCCGGCGGAGTTCCACCGTGGCCAGCTCCGGCTCCGGTTCGTACAGGCGAGGGCGTAGTACCAGCTGCTCGTTCGGCGCGATGAGCGTGATGCGCAGGTCCGCGTCGCCGCCTGCGAGGGCTGCGCCCGCCGCGCTCCACACACCCGCGAAACCGCCCCCGATGATCACAACGTGTGCCACTTTCTCGTCCTCTCCCAGCCTCGCTCCCCCCGCGGATCGGGGGTTCGGCAGGGAGACAACACGGCGGCGTCAGATGTGACCGAGCTGAGCCAGCTTGTCGGGATTGACCAGTCGCCGGAACGCCGTGATCCGCCCGCCGGCGAGCTCCACGGTGTCGAGCCAGACGATCCTGCCGCCGCGGTACGTCGCCAGCGCCGGCTGCCCGTTCACCTCGATGATCCGGGACTCGTCCGGACGCCTGAGCTCGATCTGCCTGGCCGTCAGCAGCGCGATCGTCTCGGCACCGGTGACCAGCTTCCGTGCGGCGGTCACCTTGCCACCGCCGTCGGCGGTGTAGACGGCCTCGGGGTCGAGCAACGCGACCAGCCCGGCCATGTCGCCGGCGTCGGCCGCTGCTTTGAATGCCTGAAGCACCCGTTCGGTCTCGGCCCTGGATGCCCGGGGCCGCTCCTCGACCGCGGCGACCCGCGCCCGCGCGCGGGAGGCGAGCTTGCGGCTGGCGGCAGGCGTCGAGCCGAGCACCTCGGCGATCCGGCCGAACGGGAGGTCGAAGACGTCGTGGAGCACCAGTGCGACGCGTTCGGCGGGGGTCAGCGTCTCCATCACCACGAGCATCGCGGTGCTCACCGACTCGTCCGTGAGCACCTGGTCGGCGGTGTCCGGCCCGGTCAGCAGCGGTTCGGGCAACCAGGGTCCGACGTAGGACTCACGCCGTACGCGCGCCGACTTCAGCACGTTGTACGACGTCCGGGCGGCCAGCGTGACCAGCCAGGCCCGCAGGTCGCGCACCTCGGACAGGTCGGCGTCAGCGGCCCGCAACCAGACGTCCTGCGTCACGTCCTCGGCCTCGGTCACGGTCCCGAGAATCCGGTACGCCGCCCCGAAGACCGCCGGCCGATGCGACACCCAGTCCGCTTCCGCCAACGTGCCGGTCAGGTCCACCCTCGACCTCCTGCCCCCGCTCAGACCAATAGTCAGCCTCCGATTCTAGGCAAGGCCGACCGGTGGGGCCTTGGAGCCTGACAACGGTCTGCCGGGGTGTCGGCTGACACCCCGGCAGCTTTCCGCGTGGTTCAGCTCCGCGCGGACGTGTTCCGGCCGGTCAGCGTGGATGCGATGACGACCAGAATGGCCGCGATCGCGATGGCCACGAGCCAGCGCACCCAGTCGACGCCGGGGCTGCCGTTGCCGCCGAACGCGGTGTAGACGAACCATCCGATGATCACCCCGCCGATCCCGCACAGGATGGTGAGCCAGATCGGGATGTTGTCCTTGTTGCCGGGCGCGACGAACTTTCCGAGCAGGCCGATGATGATGCCCGCGACGATGACTCCGATGATCTCCATGGTTCCGTTCCTCTTGTAGCTCCGGATCGCCGCGGTGATGACCGCAGCGACCACCCTGTGCCCAAGCAACAAACCGGCTCATCACAATGCACAGTGTCTTCGGTGCGGGGCGTCGGCGATGCACTTCAAGCCGTGGGGGCCGGCGCCGTTCCTGCCGATGCCCGCGGCCGGGCTGTGTGACCGGCCGGTGACGGGAGAGCAGGTTTGGGCCGACCAGGCCCACTTCGGGCACGAGTTCCGGGCGTTCACCGGGCTCACGCCGACCCGGTACGTCGAAGTCCGGCGGCGGTTCCTGCCCGAATATCCCGGCCACGCGCTGGACGGCTGGCCGCTGCCGGCCGATTGATTTCTTACAAGAGCGACAGCTCACAACACGCTAATTTGGGGGCACCCCAGAGCAGAGGAGAGCCCCGTGGGCAAGGTGGTCATGTACAGCTCGGTGTCGGTGGACGGCTTCGTCGCGGACGAGAACGACCAGCCCGGACCGCTGTTCGACTGGTTGTCCAGTGGTGACGTGCCGTTGGACGAGAGCGGCGTGCTGAAGGTGTCGCAGACGTCGTACGACTACACTCGGCCGTACTGGGACCAGATCGGGGTGACAGTCGTCGGCCGCCGCGTCTTCGACATGACGGACGGCTGGGACGGGAAGCCTCCGGGCGGGATGGACCACATGGTCGTCGTGACGCACCGGCCAGAGCCCGAGGGCTGGGACCCCGCGGCGCCGTTTCACTTCGTCGACGGCGTCGAGGCAGCCATGGCCAAGGCGCAGGAGCTTGCGGGTGACCGCATAGTCGAGGTCGCCGCCGGCGACGTCGGTGGCCAGGTGCTTGCCGCAGGTCTGGTCGACGAGGTGCGCATGGACGTCGTACCCGTCGTGTTCGGGTCCGGCAAGCGCTACTTCGGGTCGGTCCACGCGCAGCACCTGTTGGAGGATCCTGACGTGGTGATTCAGGGCAACCGGGTGCTTCACCTGCGCTATCGGGTGCGCCGTTGACCGATCTGAGTCGACTGTGAAGAGCCAACAAACCGACCTCGCGCCGCCCAGGAAGAGACCGGGACAGAACTGGTTGTCCTCGAATTGTCGAAAACCCTCTGACGGAAATTCTCTGATCCACTTTCCATCGCTCCGGGTTTTTGCTTCCTTGCTCACCGTGACACAGCACGACAAAATTCAATTACCCGCGAAATATGTGCGCACGGCCGTTTCGGCGCTAGCATCCTCCGCACTGTGGAAACTGTGATTGCATACGTCTCCGATCGATCCGACGACAATCAGCGAGCTGCCGCGGGCCTCCGACGGGTCGAGGCCTACTACAGCGGCCTCTGGCGTGAGGAGGCCGTCCATCAGGGACATGATGCGGAGACGGTCGGGCTGCACGTCTGGGATCGCCGCGAACGCGACTGCCTCTGACCCTCCTGGCAGGACAGCGGCGATCTCCGGGTAGCGAGTCTGCATGCGCCGCTCGGGTACGAGCGGATCGTCGGCGACGTCCCGCTGAACGACGCCCCTGGGCGGTTGGCGCGCGCAGTTCTCCAGGCGCCCGGCCGATTCCTGGATCTGGCCCCGCCGTTCACGATGGCCGTCCTGGACCCGGCCGACGAACGACTCGAGCTGTTCACCGACTCCATCGGAGTGGGCCGTCTGTTCCAGCTCCGGCTGCCTGACGGCTGGGTCTGGAGCAACCGGCCGGTCGCCGCGCTCTTGTTCGCGGGCGTCGCGGCCAGGGTGGCTGAGCGGGGTTGGCGCTACGCGGCCGCTTGCGGCTGGTTCATGGGCGACACCACGCCGTACGACGGGGTCCTGGCCGTGCCGGGCGCGACCCGGATCGTCGCCGAGGGCAGGCATCGCCGATGTACCGTCAGCCATGTCGAGATCAGCAGCGTCTGGTCGGGTGCAGGTCGAGCGCCGACGCCACCCCAGTCGAGTTGCAAAGGCGCACATGCCAGACTTGTACCGTGTATTCGACTTCCGATCGCCGGGATGCGGTCTTTCCGATCGCTGGGGAAATTGTTGAGGATTTGATCCAACAGGCCCAGGTGTCCGATCGATGGCTACGGCAGAGCGTCTTGCCAAAGATGTCCGTCGGAGCACTAGCCTGCCACCTGGGGCAGCAGCTGGTGCGCGCCGCAGAACTCCTCCAAGCTACAACCGACATCCCACCACTGAACTCGGTCGACGAGCACTATCATCGCGCTGCATGGGTGATGTCGAGCTCTCCGGATGACGCGGTCAACGACCGCACCACGGACGAGGCCGAGGCTGCGCTTGGCGTAGCTGCGCTCAGGACTCGAGTCGACGAGGCACTCGCGACGCTGCGGACGCTGCTCGCAAGCCGTACCGCTGCTGATGTGGTCCTGATTCCCTGGCAAGGTTGGTCCTTGCGCCGGGATGACTTCTTGCTTACCCGCATGCTGGAGATCGTCGTTCACACCGACGACCTTGCGCTGAGTCTTGAAGTCCCGACGCCGGCATTCCCGGAGGAAGTCTTCGCGCCTGTCCGCGACCTGCTGGTGCGCCTGGCCGAGCGCCGACATGGTCAGTCAGCGTTGATCAGCACTCTTACCCGCGGGGAACGCTCGCAAGTCATCTCCGCTTTCTAGCACCGCAGCTTCTCGAATTTCTCACACCGCAGGTTCTGGGACCGGTGGCGCCATTTGCTGACCATTTCCTGGTGTCTCCGCTACCCGACAGGACCTGGGCGACTTCGCGCGCCATGCGGCACGAGCAGACGTCGACCGCCAACGCTCGTTGCCACGGCTGTGTGTCAGAGGTTAGGCATCACCTGCTCGAAGAACGGGCGATCGGAGCAGAAGGTTGGCTGGAGTTGGGAGAACTCGCGGGCCGTGACCCATCTGGCGTCGCTGACCTCTCCGGGATGGGTGACCAGGTCGCCTTCTTCGGGTTCGGCGGTTCACCAGTGGAGGACGAACGCGGCGTCTTCAGTCTGTGATTCCCAAACCTTGGCGATGGGTGTCACCTTCAGGCCGACTTCCTCGCGTACCTCCCTGACCAGGGCTTCCGCCTGCGTTTCGCCAGGATCGAGCTTGCCGCTGAGTGGTACCCAGTAGCCCGGTAGCCGGGCGGCTGGGCCGCGCTGAATGACGAGCACCCGCTCGCATCGTCGCACCACAGCGACAATCGCCTCTCGCTGATCCATTACATACCTCCGGTGGCTGCTTCGAGGGTGTCGACAGTCCGTCCGGCACGGCTCGCCGCTCAGCGGATGAGCGGGGAGCCGGGAGTACGGACATCGGGTGTCAGGCGTTCGAGGATGTCGTCAGCTTCTGTAGGCAGTCGCTGATCAGGCGGGTCGTGTATCTGCTGTGGGTTGTTGCAGGCCGAAGGCCCGGGCGAAGGAGCGGGCTTCGCCGGCGAGCTTGAGGGGTGCGAGGGCGAGGGCCAACTCGATCCAGCGATCCAACGTCCTTTCGTCTCCCCATGCCTGCAGTGAGTCCACGTACGCACGCCGTACCGGACCGGTCAGGTGCACGAGCTCGGCATCTCGCAGCAGGCGGTGAAGTGAGAAGAACGGGCAGCCGACCATCGCCTCTTCCCAATTGAGGAGGACGATCGAAGCATCGTCGTCGCGGACCAGAGCGTTGGTGTCCTGTACGTCGGGATGGTCGATGCTCACGGGCGCCTGAGCGAGTTCCTCGGCCCGCCGGCGTGGGCAACGCCTCGACGAGAGCGGTGACAAGGCGTGGATCGACATCGCCCGTTCGGCCGACGTCGGGTTTGGCTTCCCCGGTGGACTGAGCCCAGTCGTTCGGCTGGGCTCAGTTCCTGTGGGCGGACCGGCTCGGTGTCCTAGACCTCGAACTGGCCGTGCTCCAGGAAGTACCGCGCCGCTTCCGATGTGCCCTCGTGGAGGGCCTGCTGGGCCGCCGCACGGACCGCTGCAGTGGTGGTCGGATCGGCGAGCATTCGCAAGATGGCGAACCTGTCGTCTTCGAACTGGGCGATGCGGCAGCCGGTCTCCAGGAAGGCGCGCAGGACAGTCGGCGTGCCGTCGTTGAGAGCCTGCTGCACCGCCGTACTGACGCCGCGGTCGTTGTACACGTTGGCAAAGTAGAGGGTTCTAAGGACGGCGAACCTGTCGTCCTCGGCTCGGGCCGGCCAGCGGTCGGTGGTCAGGAAGTTGCGCTGGTCCTCGACGGTGCCGTTCAAGGCCTCCTGCGCGGCGGCCTCGACCTCGTAGCCCGTGCTCGGGTCGCCGATGATGCGCAAGATCGTGATCCGCACATCGTCGTCGGACATCTCGTCCACCGGCGTGGTCACGACGAAGGTGTCCGTGGGCGCCTGGCAAGCGGTCGGGGCGCCGACCGGCTCGGCGGCGAACGCAGCGGTGGTTGTCAGAAGCACTGGCGTCAACGCGATTGCCGCGACAGCCAGGACAGCTTTGGTTCGTCTCACTTGTGGACCTTCCTTGTAAGCCTCGAGAGCACGAGAACTCTCTTCGTGCCGTCGACAGGTGCGTGGCGTTGGTTCCTGCGTGTGGCGGCCTGGTTTGCGACGGCCGCGGTTGCGCCCCGACCGTGGTCAGCTCGAAGTGGATCGCGAGTACGGCGTGAGGACTGTCGAGGCGACGTACGTGCGATCCCGCAGCGGTGAGCGTCCAGTCGCGGAGGAGTTCAGGCACTCGACAGTTGTGGCATCCGGAGCTTCCCGGCACCAGAGATATAGCGTATTGCTTCATGATCGAGTACGAGCTCGCGGGCAACGACCTCGGCGAAGTACGGTTCGCGATCTCACCGCTGAACGAGTTGGCCCTGTCCCTGCGGACCCTGCGCGACCCCGGCCGATTCCCGCTCCAGCTGCCCTGGCTACGGGCAACCGGGCCGGCCCGGGCCGGCCTCGACCTGCAACTGCTCCGCGCCCTGACCAACGAGTCGCTGTGGACGCCGGACTTCCTCACCCCACGGCCCTACACACCGCTGGGCAGGATCGACGACGAACTGGCGGCGCTCACGGGCACCCCGGCCGGCGTCGTACGCGCGGACCTGGCGCAGATCCATCCGGCCACGCTTCCGCCGGCACTACGGGGTCGATCAGACAAGGTACTCGACCGCGTGCTGGCAGCGCTGCGGGACTACTGGCAGGCCTGTTTCGAGCCGCACTGGGCGCGGATGCGGACAGTGCTCGAGGCCGACGTCGTCTACCGCGGCCGGGTCACCGCCCAGGCCGGTCTCGCGGCGATGTTCGCCGGCATCGACCCACATGTACGCCTGGACGGCACCGTCCTGCGGGTACGGCTGCGCAGCGACTACTCCTACCGCACCTCGACCGCCGGCCGCGGCCTGACGCTCACTCCCTCGCTCTTCAGCCGACGCGGATCGGTGCCCATCTCCCCCGACGAGCCGCCGCACCTCATCTACCCGGCACGCGGCCTGGGAACGCTCTGGGAGGCCGAGACGAGTACGCCGCCAGCGGCCCTGGTTGGCCTGGTCGGCCGTGTCCGGGCCCGCCTGTTAGGACTGCTCGAGACGCCGACGTCGTCAACCGAGCTTGCTGTGCGCCTGAAGGTCACAACGACCGCGGTCAACCAGCATCTGCGCGCACTGCGGGCAGCCGGCCTGCTGATCTCGGCGCGGCACGGCCGCTCGGTCCTCTACCGCCGCTCGGACCTCGGTGACCGGCTCGTCCGAGGGATGTAGCTGCAATCGCCTGTGAGTCGGGCGATGACGATCTTCGGCGAACCTGGCCACGACCCGGAGCACCTGGAGCAGAAGGTCGCGATGATCGCGGCAGTGAACCAGCCCGGCGCCGTCGGCATCAAGCTCCGCGGCCCGGTCAGCGAGCACGACCAGCAGGCATTGGCCGAAGGCGTCGCGGCGATGAACACGACCCGCAGCCGGCAGGCTTGGCTCAACCACCTCATCGAGGCGCAGCTGATCATCTGGCTGGCCGATGCCACCGGACAGAGCCGCGCCGACATCATCCAGCGCCTCGCGATTCAACTCGGATCCGTCATCCCACCCGAACCACCGGGTTGAGCGGCGCTGACCGGTGGGGTCCGAAGACCGCCTGACGAACGCCGGCGTAGCGCGTGCAGCCATCGAACGGGCCAGGACGTCCGACCGGCTCGCGCCGCGCGGACGAGACGATGCCGCTCCGCCTGAGCGAGCAGTTCGTCCTGCCGGGCTTCGGCCATCGCCTTGCCGATGTAGGGATGCATGAGTTCCTCCGTTCCGAGCGGAGCGACAGCCGCTCCTTGGACGAGCAGGCAGCGGTACGGCGGCGCGAATCGGCGTCCGGCGCCCATCTCGGCGAGTCGTCGCGGTCGGATGCCATCGCTGCCTCCTCGTCGGTCAATGCGTCTCAGCCGTCGTCGCCCTCCCGGCTCGCGGGCCGGTGCGGGCGCGTCGGCCGGCAGCCGCCGCAACTCCTCCCAGGCCCGCATCCCTCGCGCAGCCCGCGGACTCGGAAGAACTCGTTCGGCGCGTGCAGCCTCTCCATGGCCCGGTGCTGGCTATCGGCTGGGGAGCGATCGCGGTAGCCCGAACCACGGCAGCACGCTGGCCTCGAAGCGGGTCATGCCGCAGATCCGGCCGCCGGCAAGGGTGAGCACGTAGAAGGCGGTCGCGTGGCGGATTCCGGCCGGGCCGCGCAGGTATGCCCCGAACGCGGGCTGGCCGTTGGCTCGGGCCGGCACGAGGTCGAACCTGCGGCCCGCGGCGAACTGGCGGGCGCAGTAGCGGGCCACGAGTTCTCGGCCCTCGTATCCGAAGGGCTCCGGAGGCATCGCGATGAAGACGTCGTCGGTCAGCAGGGCCACCAGCGCGTCGAGGTCGGCCGACTCCCACGCGCGGGCGAACATGGCCACGACCGCGTCCTCGGCGGGCGAGCCAGCGGCGGGCGGCGGCTGGTGGCCGGCGGCCGGCTGCTCGCGGCGCTGCAGGCTAGCGCGGGCTCGTTTGAGGGCGCTGTTGACCGATTGGACGGTCACCTCCAGCATGCCGGCTACCTCGCTGGCGTGGAATCCGAGGACGTCGCGCAAGATGACGACGGCAACCTGGCGGGGCGGAAGCATCTGCAGGGCGGCCACGAAGGCCAGCGAGATGGCTTCGCTCTGCTCGTAGCGGGCCTCCGGCCCGAGCGGCTGGTCGACGGCGCCCTCGAGGAACGCGTCAGGAAACGGCTGCAGCCAGGCGGCCTCGTCGCGCGGGGTCGGCACGGGCGGTTGGAACTGCGACATATCCCACTCCCTGGCCGGGCGCCGGCTTGCCGCGCGGCGCGCGTTGAGGCACCGGTTGGTGGCGATCTTGTACAGCCAGGTGCGCAGCGATGCGCGTTCCTCGGTGAACCCGCCGATGCCTTGCCAGGCGGCCAGCATCGTCTCCTGGACGGCGTCCTCGGCGTCGGCGAAGGATCCGAGCATCCGGTAGCAGTGCACCTGTAGCTCCCGCCGGTGGGACTCGGCCAGCTCCCGGAACGCCTCGCCATCCCCGGCCCGCGCCCGTGAGAGCAGATCGGCTGTCACCATCCTGCACTCCTTCCTTCCGCACCTTGTCGTGCCTCTGCCCGGTATATACACCGCCCATGGCGCGAACTGGGCGGCTCGCGGGCGCCCAGTTTCCCGGTGCCGCGGTGTATGCACTAGCGACCGCCCGGACGATCCGCCCACCGGATCGTGCCGCGGCAGCTGGAAACGACCCTGGAGGTTGACGATGGAATCGTCCGCATCGGCCGGGCGCGTGGCGTTCGCCGTTCTCGATCGCCGCCGCCGCGGGCGCTGCTGAACGTGCAAGTCCCAGGCACGCATGGGAAAGCAGCCACCCGCAGGAACCACGTAAGCAGGACGCTCGCTCGTGTGTTCGCCGGCTGGCGGACGGGCCTGCCGCGGCCCGTCATCGTTCTTCAGGCTGGGACCGCGGTCAACTACTTCGGCACTGGACTGATCCTTCCCTTCGAGATCATCTACCTGCACCAGGCCCGCGGCTTCCCGACGGCGACGGCGGGGCTGGTGCTGGCGGCGGTCATGGGCACGGCGGCGGTCGTAACGCCCTTTTCGGGTGCGCTGCTCGATCGTTTCCGCGCGAAGCCGATCCTGATCATCGGCAATCTCGCGAGCGCACTGGGCTACGCGGGCTTCGCATTCGTCGACCGTCCCTGGCAAGCCTTCGTCTGCTCGGCCGTCGGCGGCGCCGGATTCGGAGTCGCGAGCACCGCGAACCAGGTTCTGAGCCTGACCCTGGTCTCAGCGGAGCAGCGCGCCTCCTCGATCGCGCTCCGCCGAGTCGCAGGCAACTTCGGTCTTGGCAGCGGCGCGACGGTTGCGGGCTTCATCGTCGCTTCCGCCAATGACCTCCGCGCGTTCCAGGCGCTCTACCTCTTCGACGGCGCCACGTTCGCTGTCTTCGCGCTGGTTGTGCTCGTGGGGATCCCGAATGCTCGCCTTGCGAATGCTGCGTCCGCGAGTGACAGGGGAACAGGCTTCCGATCAGTTGCTCACGATCGGCTCTTCCTCATCCTGATCGCCGCCAACATCGTGCTCATAATGACCGGCGGCGCGCTCTTTTCCAACATCCTCGCGCCGTTTGCGAAGGCGCACACGCCTGTCGGGCCGGACGAGATCGGCGTTGTCTTCTTCATCAACACCTTCTTCATCGTCGTCGCGCAGATTCCAGCCACACGGGTCGTCAAGCGGATGCGCCGCACACACGCTCTTGCCGCGACCAGCGCGCTATTTGCCATCGGCCTGCTCGCGGTCCTGCTCGCAACGCTAACGAGCTCGACGCTCAGCGCTACCATCGTCTTGGCCGGGGTCGCGATCGTGATCGCGATCGGTGAGTGCGCGCAGTTCATCGTGCTCGGCACAATCGTCGCCGACCTCGCACCGCCGCATCTGCTCGGCCGCTACATGTCGCTCTACGGCCTCAGCTTCACGGCAGGCGTGGCGCTGGGCCCCGCGGTCGGCGGCGCGCTGCTCGCAACGTCACCCAACGCCATCTGGTGGGGTGGCGCCTTGGCGGCAGCACTGATCGGAGCCGGCTTGCTGCGACTCGGCGACCGGATACCCGACCCGCTCTTGCAGGCGCAACGCCCTCCCCGCCTGCCACAGCTAGATGAATAGAACGGAGATGGAATGTCACTGGCGACCTGCTCGAGCTCGTCGCACGCGCCGCCAACGCAGCCAAGACGAGAACGCCCCAACCACCCAGCAAGCACGCCGACTAACCGGCAACCCGGACGAGATCATGAAGGAACTCATCGGCCCCGACCAGTGACCTCTTCCGTGTCAGAGAGAGCCTCCGCGGTGTGATCGGGCAACCCAGATCGCAACTTCCTGCAATCCGCGTAACGGTGGCGCGGCCACCTCGATACATGGGCGAGCGAGGACCTCTCCGGTTCTCGCCGTACCGATTCGAGGAACCTCTTGCGTGCGATCTTGCGAGCCATGGCACCGATCGTGCTGGCGGCCGTCTGCCTGACCTCGGCCCTACCGGCCACCGCGGTCCCCGTCCCGCGCGGCATCGCCCGGGCGGCGAAGCTCCCGTCGACCCCGCTGGACATCAAGCTGACCGGCACCCTCACGGGTGTCGACCTCAGCTGGACCGCGGCGCCGGACGCGAACGACGATGCCGTCAACGGCTACGTCATCCACCGCGTCGTCGACGGCGTCGACACCGTCCTGCCCTGGGAGCCCGCGTGGAACTCGAGCGGGTACGAGTGGCACGAGTCCGAGCGCATCCCCGGCGCGACCTACGCGGTCGCGGCGACCAACGCCGAGGGCGAAGGCCCGGCCAGTACGCCGATCATGCTGCCGCCGACGCACCGGGCGATCACGGTCGGCCACACGATCCGGCTGGAGAACGGCAACACCAGGACGTTCGCGGGCCAGATCGCCGTACCCGGCGGCAAGCAGGTCGTGCCGCTGGCACCGGACGGTCCGACCCAGGTGATCGGCGAGGTCGTCGCCGCCTCACTCGACGGCCGGGAGATCGCCTTCGCCAAGGGGCAGAACAGTCTGTGGCGAGTGCGGGCCGACATCCCGCACGCGACGCCGGTGCAGATCCTCGACGGTTCGTCCGGCATCATCCGGCTGGCCTGGTCGCCGGACGGGGCGCAGCTCGCTTTCGAGCGGCTCCAGCCCGACGGCGGCTCGTGCGTCGAGATCGTCGCCGCGACCGGCGGTACGCCGATCCGGGTCGGCTGCAACATGCTGATGCCGACCTGGCTGAGCCGCGCGCAGCTGATCGTCAAGGATCGCAACAGTGGGCTCCTCGAGTACGTCGAGGCCAAGGCCAACGGCGTCGTACTCGGCACCATCGCCGGCACCGCGCAGAGCACCATGCCGTCGGTGTCCCCGGATCACCGCTGGATCGCCTACCTCGACGGCAATGCGCCCGCACTCATCCCGGTCAGCGGCGGTGCGCCGAAGCTCGGCACCGCATCCGAACTCCGGCCGGACGGCATCACCTGGTCACCCGACGGCGCCGAGGTGCTGGTGGCTCAGCCCATCCGCTTCGGCGGCAGCGCACTCGTGACCCAGTCGGTCGGTGCCGACGGCTTCCTCGGAGCGGGCGAGACCATCTTCCGCACCCAGCCGTCGGACCGAATCGGATCGGCCGTCTGGCAGGGACCGCGCGTGGTCATCCCGCCGATGTCCGGCGCGGTGCGCCCCGACCTGAGCATCCCGTTCGGCACTACCGGGCTGGCCACACCCGTGACCACGACGTGTCAGTTCGACGGCTCACCGGCCGCTCCATGTTCTTCGCCGTACCAGACGAGTGGCGCCTGGGTCGGTGTGCACCAGTTCCTGGTGAAGGCGGTCGACGCTGACGGCCACGCCAGCGTCGCGCACCAGTCCGTGCTGGTCGACGTGACCGCACCCAACGTGCGGATAACCAGCCCGGTCCTCGACGTGACGAAGGCAGCGACCGCGACCGTGACCTACACCGCCACGGACAACAGTGGCCTGCCGGTAGCGTCGTACGACACCCGCTGGCGGATCGCACCGACGGCCGGGAACTTCGGCGCCTACGCCCCGGTCAAGTCCGGTACGACGGCCACCTCGGTGCTGATCGGCCTCGCGGCGGGATACGAGTACTGCGTGTCGGTCCGGGCGCGGGATGCCGTCGGCAACGTGTCCGGCTGGACTGCCGATCGGTGCGTCTCCAGGCCGTCGGACGACCGCGCCATGGGTGCCGCGACGGGCTGGACCCGCGCCAGCCATCAGCTGTACTACCTGGGCACCGCGACCGTCACCACGAGAAACGGAATCTCCGTCTCGCGCAGCAGCGTGCAGGCCAAACGCCTGTTCCTGATCGCGACGAAGTGCGGGACGTGCGGCAGCCTGAACGTCTACTACAACGGAAAGTCGGTCGGCATCGTCAACCTGAGCTACGAAGCGACCGTATACCAGGCGATCGTGCCGCTCCCGGTGCCGGCGAGCTTCCTGACCGGTTCGGTGCTGCTGACGACCCGGACTGCGGGCAAGGTCTACCAGATCGACGGCCTGGCTGTCCGTCGTACCTGAGTCGCGAGGCCCGGCGCTTCGGCTCCGGGCCTCTTGACTGTCCGGTGTCACCCTGCTCGCCGACGTACCGGACACCGGAGGCCACCTCACCAGCCATCGCTCGATCTTCAAGCCTCGGAACATCGCGCTCGAGCGCGCCGCGGTCACCGCCTCCGCAGTATGACTGTTCGGCTCTCTTCGCTTGGCTAGGTCCTGAGCCGGCTGTACGAGGGATTCGTGTTGGGAGCCAGGTACGCCCTCGGCCCATTCATCAATCTCGCGCCGTGCGGGGTGCCGGGTGCACCGCGGCGAGGCGGATCAGCATCTCGGTGACGGCGTGCAGGTCCCGTTGTGACCGGGCCCGGTCGTGGTCGCTGAGGTACTGCACGACGATCCCCATGACGCTGCCGACGAGGACCCGGGCGAGGGTGTCGAAGGGCACGGCGCAGACCTCGCCGGCGTTGCTCGCGGCCTTCTGGATCCACTCGGCCACGATCCGGGTGTAGCTCTCGATCTGCCACCGCGCCTGGTCTTCGAGGCCGGGGGTGCGCAGGGCGTAGACAAACAACTCGTGCCGCATGAGGGCCAGTTGAGGGTCGTTCACGACGAGCCGCCGCCAGTAGACGTCCAGCCCGTGCCGGATGGCGTGGTCGAGGCCGGCATCGGTTTCGGCCGCGCTGAAGACCGCGGAGACCTCGTCGGTGACGTCGCTGATCACCGCGGTGATCAGCAGTTCCTTGGACGGGAAGACGTAGTGCAGCGTCCCCAGCGGCACCTTCGCCTCGGCGGCAACAGCCCGCAGGGTCGCGCCGGAAACGCCGTCGCGGGACAGCACGGCTCGGGCCGCGGCCACGAGCTGACCGCGCCGCTCGGACGCCTTCACGTGCGCCATCATGCACCTCGCATCTAATTCGGTCGTTCGACCAAGTGTCGCAGATCACGCCCCGCCGATTTTAGCTCTGACCTTAGCAGACCGTACCATCAGACTTAGTCGGTCAACCGACCAACTTCCTGGGATCTGGGCCTACACCCGGCGCTGGCCCAAACCACATAAGGACACCTCACCATGAAGAAGATCTTCCTCGGCGCGGTCGCCGTGGCCGCCGTGGCCGTGCCGCTAGCCTTCGCCGGATCGGCCAACGCCGCCGTCACCGGCCCGTACACCACCGGCTTCACCGGGGTGACCATCGACAAGACCGCCGGGGCGAGCGACAGCAACTGGCGGATGACCGGTGGCTACGACGCCGCAATCACCGACGGCCGCGACTCGGCGCTGCGGATCAGCAACGCGGTCACGTCCGGCAGCTTCGGCGACCAGCTGTTCAGCCCCACGCTCGCGGTCCCGGCCACCGAGACCGGGCCGGCGCGAACGTTCACCGCGTCCTTCGTGCTCGAGCCGACCCCGTATCAGGACGGCCTGCGGGTGACGGTCAGTCCTGACAACGGCCAGGGCGGCCGGGGCGGCTTCCTCGCGATCGAGCACAAGAACGGCGCCATCGACCTGGTCAGCCAGGGGTCGTTCCTTAACGCCAATAACGAGGTCCAGTGGACAGAGACGACGGTGGCCACCGGGCTCGACCCGAGCAAGCCGCACACCGTGAAGCTCAAGCTCGTCAAGAAGCCTGACACGAAGAAGTCGACCAACAACGACGTGTTCTCGGTGCAGGTCGACGGCAAGCCGGTCAAGAACACCACGTTCGAGGCCTACTACAAGGCAACCGGCGAGGACGAGTACAAGACCGACACGCTGATGTTCCGCCTCAGCGGCACCGCAGGCCCGCAGCTCGTCAACGGCCACGGCCTGCTGATCGACGACGTCACCATCGCGACCTCCTGACCCCAGCGGCGAGTCGTTCGCCGGGTGGGTCAACCCGGCGCACCCGTTCGGCTACGTCACCAGCACTGGTGACCTGACGGTGAAGATCGGCGACAAGACCGCCGCCCTGCCGAACACCCCGCTCCGGCGCTCGCCGGCTGATCCATCCGCACCACAGCAGCCCCCGGCCCACCCGGGTCGAGGGGCTGCTTCATGCAGCGCCACCGACGTCGTACCGCCCCCGAGGCCTCACCCCGGTCTAGTCCGAGCAAGGACCGACCACCACGCATCATTCACGAGAGGGGAGACACCAATGTCTCCGCAGTATCCGCAGGACCCGAACCGACCACCGCCCGGCTACGTGCTCAAGAAGAAGACCCACAAGTTCCGTAACTTCGTCGTCCTGCCGTTCGTTGGCCTGATCGCTCTGATCGTCGTCATCTCGGTGGCCGCCAGCGGTGGGGGCGGTGGCACGAGCCCGAGCGCCTCGACCGACGACTCGTCCGTCGGTGCCCCGCAGACGCGGAACGACCCGCGTCAGGTCACCCCGGGCAAGGCGTTCACGATCGGCAAGCACACGCTGGCCAGAGGCTGGAAGGTCGACTACCAGGAGTTCGGCGGCTCGCAGGTCGTCGGCACGGTGACCAACACCAGCAAGTCGACGTCCACGGCGTTCTTCAGCATCAAGTTCCTGAAGGGCGCGACCGTCCTGGCCAACTTCAACTGCAGCACCGAGGAGCTGGAGCCGAACCAGTCCCAGGCGGTCGAGTGCTACAACTCGGTGACCACGACCAAGCGGGTGACCGGCTGGGACAAGGTCACGGCCGAAGCAACGCTCTGATCAAGGCGGGGCGCTGGCAGTTGGTAGCCAGGAGTAACGACCGGGTTCGATTCCCGGCGTCCCACGATCTGCACTCCGGCGAGGTGAGCCGATCGCTCAAAGACGCTGCCCGCACGCTGGCTCGACCCGTCGAGGCCACCCGTGAGCTGGTGGCCGACGGCCACCTACCGCTCGCCCCAGGTACGAAGTCCATGGCCTACCCGGCCGCACGTGCCGGCGAGCAGGCACGCGTTCGCTCACCCACCGATCCGCCGGCTACTACATCAGCACCAAAGACGCCGCGGAACGTCTCGGGCTCACCGCCCTCTACGTGAGTCAGATGTCCGCCGAGGAAAACTGCCGGCCATCCCGTGGACGAAGCGTTCGACACTGCCGTGGAAGCGCCCCGATGGCACGGTGCGGGCCGTGGAGCTCATGTTCGCCTGGACGGTTGGGAAGCAGATCCGAGGTCGGAACTACGACGAGACGATTTGGAAGCCCGCGCTAGCGACGGTCGGCGTCATCCCGCCACCTACTCGGGACAACCGCGGTCGTCGTCACTACATCACGGACCGCAAGACCGGCATGCATGCCCTGCGCCATCATTTCGCCAGCGTGGCGCTCCACAACGGCGTCAACATCAAGGAGCTCGCCTAGTACCTGGGTCATCACGATCCCGGCTTCACACTTCGCCTTTACACCCATCTTCTGCCGTCGTCACATGACCGTGCTCGCTTGGCCGTCGACCGTCGCTTGGCAGGGCTTCTCGTTCGGCTGACGGAGCAGGCACGGAGCAGCGGCGACTCCGCCGCAGCCTGACCTCCAGCGGACCAGGCCGCCCGCGGGAGCTCAATATGAGCCTGACCTGCGGAAACGTCGTCAGCCGAGACCCTTCAGCAGCTGCCGCGCCATGACGATGCGCTGGACCTGGTTGGTGCCTTCGTAGATCTGGGTGATCTTGGCGTCGCGCATCATGCGTTCGACCGGGTAGTCGTGGGTGTAGCCGTAGCCGCCGAGGAGCTGGACGGCGTCGGTGGTGACGGCCATCGCGACGTCGGAGGCGAAGCACTTGGCGGCGGCGCCGAAGTAGGTCAGGTCCTTGTCACCACGCTCCGAGCGGGCGGCCGCGGCGTACGTGAGCTGCCGGGCGGCCTCGATCTTCATGCCCATGTCGGCGAGCATGAACTGCAGGCCCTGGAACTCCGCGATCGCCTTGCCGAACTGCTTGCGCTCCTGCACGTACCCGAGCGCGTAGTCCAGCGCACCCTGGGCGATCCCGAGCGCCTGCGCGGCGATCGTCACGCGGGTGTGGTCGAGCGTCGCCATCGCGGTGCCGAACCCGGTGTCCGGGTCCCCGATCAGCCGCGACGCCGGGATCCGCACGTTGTCGAAGTACACCTCGCGGGTCGGCGAACCCTTGATGCCGAGCTTCTTCTCCGGCGCACCGAAGGAGACACCGTCGTCGGACTTCTCGACCACGAAGGCGGAGATCCCCTTCGACCGCGCGGCCGGATCGGTCACCGCGAACACCGTGTAGAAGTCGCTGACGCCGGCGTTGGTGATCCAGCGCTTCACGCCGTTCAGCACGTACGAGTCGCCGTCGAGCACCGCCCGCGTCTTCATCGAGACGGCGTCCGAACCGGCCTCGGGCTCCGACAGGCAGTACGAGAACATCGAGTCGCCCGCCGCAACCGGCGGCAGGTAGCGCTGCTTGACCTCCTCCGACCCGGACAGCAGCAGCGGCAGTGAGCCGAGCTTGTTCACCGCGGGGATCAGCGAGGTCGAGGCGCACGCCCGGGCGACCTCCTCGATCACGATCACGGTCGCGAGCGCGTCCGCCCCGGCGCCGCCGTACTGCTCCGGGATGTGCGGCGCGTGGAAGTCTGAGGCCTTCAAGGCGTCGTACGACGCTTTCGGGAACTCCGCGAGTTCGTCCACGTCACCGGCGTGCGGGGCCACCTTGGCGTCGCAGACGTCGCGGACGGCGTCCCGGATCGCCTGGTGCTCCTCGGACAGCGCGTACAGGTCGAATGAGTTACTCACGAGTCGCACTGTACGACGCAGGCCCGCCGCTCGGCAGCCGTCGGACGCCGAAAGTGACCAACAGCGCACGCCCTGGTGGGCCCTCGGACATGAGCCGGTCACCGGGTGATAACCGTGGTGGGTAGAGTCCCGGACATGAGTGAAGCGACCTCCCGCCCCCTGCGGATCGCCGTGATCGGTACCAGCTACCTCGGGGCGAACACCGCCGCGGGGATGGCCGAGTTCGGTTTCGACGTCGTCGGGGTCGAGATCGACGAGCACCGGCTGAAGCTGCTGAACGACGGCAAGGCCCCGCTGTACGAGCCCGGGCTGGACCCGCTGCTGAAGAAGCACGTCGACTCCGGCCGGCTGCGGTTCACCAAGGACTACCGCGAGATCGCGGACTGGGCCGACGTGCACTTCATCAGCGTCGGCACGCCGCAACTCGAGGGCAGCGAGGCGGCCGACCTGACCCAGGTCAACTCGGTCGTCGACATGCTCGCGCCGCTGCTGACCCGGCCGACACTGGTGGTGGGCCGGTCGACGGTCCCGGTCGGTACGGCGAAGCACATCGAGCAGCGTCTCCACACCGAGGCCCCGGCGGGCACGGCGGTCGAGCTCGCCTGGCAGCCCGAGTTCCTGCGCGAGGCCCACGGCGTGGACGACACGCTGCACCCGGACCGGCTCGTGTTCGGCGTGGAGTCGGCGACCGCGGAGGCCCGGCTGCGTGAGGTCTTCGCCACCCCGATCGCCGAGGGTTCGCCGGTGGTCGTGTGCAACCGGCCGACCGCGGAGCTGGTGAAGGGCGGCGCGAACGCCTTCCTGGCCACGAAGATCTCCTTCATCAACGCGCTCGCCGAGCTGGCCGACGCGGCCGGTGCGGATGTCACCCAACTCGCCGACGCGCTCGGGTACGACAGGCGGATCGGCCGCGGCATGCTGAACGCCGGCCCTGGGTACGGCGGCGGCTGCCTGCCGAAGGACCTACGCGCGTTCATGCACCGGGCCGGTGAGCTCGGCGTCGAAGAGGTGATCACGCTGCTGCGTGAGGTCGACGACATCAACCAGCACCGCCGCGCCCGGATCGTCGACGTCACCCACGAGGTGCTCGGCGGCGAGTGGGTCGGCAAGAACGTCACCGTCCTCGGCGCCGCGTTCAAGGCTGGTACGGACGACGTCCGCGACTCGCCCGCGCTCGACGTGGCCGGCCGGATCCAGCTGCACGGCGCGAACGTCACCGTCTACGACCCGGAGGCGATGGAGAACGCCCGTAAGGTCCGCCCGACGCTGCGCTACGCCGCCTCCGCCACCGAGGCCTGCGAAGGCGCCCACGCCGTCCTCCACCTCACCGAGTGGCCCGAGTTCCGCGAACTCGACCCCGCCGCCCTCCGCGGCGTCGTCGAACACCCCGTCGTCATCGACGCCCGCCTCCTCCTCGACGCCGCCCAATGGCGCGCCGCCGGCTGGACCTACCGAGCCCCCGGCAAGCCCTAGTGTCCCGTGACAGTTGCGTTGCGCAGGACGGGGCGGGTCAGGACGACGAGACCGGTGAGGGCGGCGGCCACGGAAATGCCGAGGCAGACACCGGTGATGCCTACCCCGCTCACATCCGAGAGACTGCCGAGCACCGGGTTCATCACGACGAGCGCGAGGCTCTGACACAGCACGACGACAGATTGCAGGCGGGACTGGTACTCACGCTCGACGGAGTTCATCAAGAGCGGCAGCACGTGACCGGTGAACGTGCCGACGCCGATCCCACTGAGCACGCCGGCCGCGAAGGCCAACGGCAACGGGTCGAGTACGGACAGACCTAGCAGGCCCGCGGCGGCTACCAGCAGGCCGATGCCTGCGAACACACCCGGCCGTGGAAACGCGCCACGCATGAGGATGCGCACCGCGATCACTCCCACCCCCAGACTCCGGCTCGCGACGAGCAGACCCGCGGTCGCCGCGTCCCAGCCGTGCGACCGGGCGAGCAGCGGGAACAGCAACGCATCCAGCGGTATCAGCAACCCGGCCGCCACCGTCATCGTGATCAGCAGCGCGCGGGTGAGCGGGCGCCCGAAAGCGACCCTGATGCCGGCTGCGATCGACCGCAGCATGCCGGACGGCATCCGTCCGGGCGGGGCGATCGTCCCGCGCAGCAGGATCAGGACGATGATCATGGCGAGGAAGGTGAGGGAGTCGAAGGCGGCGGCGGCCTTGAGGCCGGCCCAGCTGACCAGGACGCCGCCGACGGCGGTGCCGGTGACGGCGAAGACGACGCCGGTGACCTGGAAGCTGGCCAGTGCGCGCGGAACCTGCTCCGGTGGGACGAGCAGGCGCGGCATGGAGCGCGACGACGGCAGGAAGAACGCGTCGATCACGCCGACGACGAGGGCCAGCACGACCAGCAGCCAGACCGGCTCGCCCACGGCCAGCGAGGCCGGGACGAGCGCGGCGGTCACCAGGAACATCGCCGTACAGCTGGCCAGCAGGACGCGGGGGGCGCCGAAGCGGTCGCCGACCGCGCCGCCGACCAGGAGCAGGGCGGCACGGGGTGCGGCGGCGAGCAGCAGGATCAGACCGGCGACGCGGCCGCCGTGCTGGCTGGCCGACCATCCGATGGCGAACGTCATCGTCAGGTCGCCCAGGAGGGACACGGCAGCACCGAACAGCCAGATCCAGTAACGGACCGGGATGCGCTGCGTGTCCGGTTCAGTGGGCGGAGTCACGATCGACGACCTTAGACGACATCGGGTGGGATCTCATGACTACCCGTCCCCGGCTGTGGAAAACCAGTTACAAGACTAGCCTTTACGCAGCTCTGCCGCGCCGTCACGCACAGTACTGCCCTTCGCCCGGGCCAGGTCGGCCAGGGACTCCTGGAAGGCGATCATCCGGTCCCGCAGCTTCTCGTCGGACGCGGCCAGGATCCGGACCGCGAGCAGGCCGGCGTTGCGCGCGTTGCCGATCGACACCGTCGCCACCGGGACCCCGGCCGGCATCTGCACGATCGACAGCAGCGAGTCCATCCCGTCCAGGTACTTGAGCGGCACGGGTACGCCGATCACCGGCAACGGAGTCACCGACGCGAGCATGCCGGGCAGGTGCGCGGCCCCGCCGGCGCCCGCGATCAGCACCTTCAGTCCCCGCTCGTGTGCTGACCGTCCGTAGTCGATCATCTCCACCGGCATCCGGTGCGCCGAGATGACGTCTGCCTCAAAGGGCACGTCGAATTCGTCACACACCTCGGCCGCGGCCTTCATCGTCGGCCAGTCCGAGTCCGACCCCATCACGATGCCAACACTCATGGTCATTCCTATTCGTCGATGGTGCCGGTCAGATAGGCCGCCGCGTGCCGGGCGCGTTCACGGGTCTGCTCGAGGTCGTCGCCGTACGCCGTCACGTGGCCGATCTTGCGACCCGGCTTCACCGACTTCCCGTAGAAGTGGACCTTCAGCCCGGGGTCGCGGGCCAGGCAGTGCAACAGCCCGCGGTGCATGTCCTGGACGTCGCCGCCGAGCACGTTGACCATCACGGTGTACGGCGCTCGCGCGGCCGGCGATCCGAGTGGCAGATCCAGCACTGCCCGCAGGTGGTTCTCGAACTGGGACGTGATCGCGCCCTCGATCGACCAGTGACCGGTGTTGTGCGGGCGCATCGCGAGCTCGTTGACCAGCAGCCGGCCGTCGCGGGCCTCGAACATCTCGACCGCGAGGATGCCGACGACACCGAGCTCACCGGCGATCTTCAGCGCCGTCTGCTGGGCCTGCGCGGCCCTCTCCGGCGCCAGACCGGGCGCGGGCGCGGTGACCTCGACGCAGATGCCGTCCTTCTGGACCGACTCGACGATCGGGTATGCGACCGCCTGGCCGTGCGGCGAGCGGGCGACGATCGCGGACAGCTCGCGGACGAAGTCGACCTTCTCCTCGGCCAGGATCGGTACGCCGCTGCCGAACGCGACCGCGATCGCGTCGTCGTCCGGACCGTCCACGAACCAGACGCCCTTGCCGTCGTACCCGCCGCGGGTGGTCTTGAGGATGATCGGGAATCCGCCGACCCGCTTGGCGAAGTCCACGACGTCCGCTCGTGTCTCGACCACCTGGTGTTCCGGTGAGGGCGCGTCGAAAGTGTCGAGCCGGCGCCGCATCATCGCCTTGTCCTGGGCGTGCACCAGCGCGTCCGGACCGGGATGGACCTTGATGCCATCCGCCTCGAGCGCGTGCAGCAGGTCGGTCGGGACGTGCTCGTGGTCGAACGTGACCACATCACACTCCGCGGCGAACCGCCGTACCGTCTCCGGGTCCTTGTAGTCGCCGACGGGCGCGTCCGCGACCGCCTGGGCCGCGGACACAGTCGGGCCCTCGGCCAGCACGCGGAGCTGGATGCCGAGCGCGATGGCGGTCTCCTGCGTCATCCGGGCCAGCTGACCGCCGCCGACCATGCCGACGACAGGCGTACCGACGGGGAGGTCGTTTCGTTCGAACTTCACAGCCTGGAGCCTAATGTCCATACATCACCGCGCGAACGGCGGCCACCGTGACACCCCTGGCACGCGCGGTGGATTTCAGGGTCGGCCCGGTCGGCAGGTACCGTGGGAAGCTGCCCTCCCCGTTGCGGTGTGATCACAGAAGGTTACAGAGACCGTTGAAACTCGTCACCACGATGTATCGCCAGTTCGAACACCTGGTGCACGAAGTGGCCAAGTTCGGTCTGGTCGGTCTGCTGGGTCTGGCCGTGGACCTTCCGATCTACAACTGGCTGGTCTTCGACAACCCGCTGGTGCTCGCCGACTCCGGCGTGGGCATGCTGCACGACAAGCCGCTGACCGCGAAGCTGATCTCGACGACGGTGGCGACCGTCGCGACCTACTTCGGGAACCGGTACTGGACCTGGCGGCACCGTGAGCGCAGCGGACTCCGCCGCGAGTACGTGCTCTTCTTCGTGCTGAACGGCATCGGCCTGCTGATCGCGGCCGGCTGCCTGGCCTTCTCCCGGTACGTGCTCGACCTGCACAGCTGGCTGTCCGACAACATCGCCGCGAACTTCATCGGCCTGGGACTCGGCACCTTGTTCCGGTTCTGGTCCTACCGCAAGTTCGTCTTCCGCGAGGAGATCGCGCTCGACGAGGCCGAGCACACCCCGGTCCCCGAGTCCCCCGCTGCCCTCGACGACGAAAACACCGGCGACCTCCCCGTAGTCCGCTAACTGTCCTCGTCACTCTCCGAACGGCGGCGTGCTGCCGGCATTGCCGTCCGACCAGTGGAAGTAGACCGGGTCGGCGAAGGTGCTCGGGACCTTGCCGAGTGACTGGATGACCGTGGTCGCGCCGGTGGCATGGCCGACGGCGTACAGGTTGCCGGTGTGGGTGTCCCGGTCGATGCCGAGCAGCAGGGTGCCGTACTGGCCACACTTCTGCGCGATCAGCGTTTCGAAGCCCTGCCAGGTCTTACTCCGCACCTGCTTCACGATCGGTTTCATCGGCGCGCCGGCCGGGATGTGGATCGTGTACAGCGCACCACCCCGGGTGTTCGCGAGGAACGTGTCGTAGGTCTTGGTGGTGCTGATCAGCGTCATCGACTTCACGGCGGCGAAGCCGGCGGCCGAGACCTTGTTCCGCCAGACGCCGTTGCTGTCGACGGACCAGCGGAACAGCGTGCCGTCGTTGCGGAGTCCGTATGCGTTGGTTCGCCGAACCACCGTGTCGGCGTACGCGGTCGTGTCGAGGGCGACGAAGGTCCCCCAGCCGCCACCGATCCGCCTCACCCCACCGTCGATGACGGCGTCGTCCCCGGCCGAGTAGCTGGCGACATACAGCGCATCCCCCAGGACGCTGTAGCCCGACACGAAGACGACGCTGATCCCGTCATCGCCCAGCGACATCGAGGAGCTGATCCGGACTGCTCCATCGGGGTACACACCGCGCCCCAGGATGACGCCGGCCGAGGCCGTGGGCGGCGTTGCCGCGAACGCGCCCTGCTCCTTGTGGTCACCCCCGGCCGTCACCGACCCCACCGCCACCGGGCAGCCCCCCGCCGACGCCGCGCTTGGCGATGCAGCTGCGCTCGGCGTGGCGGCGGCCGTCCCGGGGATCAAGCCGGCCGCCACGAGCAAAGCTGCTGTTGTCGTTCCGAGGAGGTTCCTCATCGTGCACCGTCCCTTGTGTCTACCTGACCAGATGCTCGGTGGAGGACGTTGGTTATGCCAACTGGACGTGTGAAGATGCGGGCGTGACCGAGTTCGCCGTTCGTCCGGCCGTGTCCGAGGACTACGAAGAGGTAGCTGCCCTGTTCGGCGGGGCGATGATGTTCGAGCCGTCGCCCGATGACCTGCGCCGGAGACTGTTCGAACCCGACCGGGCGCTGGTGGCGACCGACGGCCCGGAGATCATCGGCACCACGCGGGCGTTGACCCGCGATCTGTCCGTGCCGGGTGCCGTGGTGCCCGCGGCGCACGTGACCGGGGTCGGCGTCCGGGCGACTCATCGGCGGCGCGGTGTCATGTCCGAGTTGATCACCCGGCAGCTGCGTGAGGTGCCGGAGGCGATCGCAGTGCTCTGGGCCAGCGAGCCCGGCATCTACGGGCGATTCGGGTACGGCGCTGCCGCATGGGGAACGTCGTACGAGATCGACTTGCACCGGGTCGGACCGCCCGACGTCAGACTTCGTCCGGGCGAGGTGAGCGAGCTGGCCGCGGACGCCGCGCTGAAGGAGCTCGCGCCACTCCTGCGGAGCATGCAGGAACGGCGACCGGGCGTCTCCGGTCGCTCGGAGCTCGAATGGCAGAAGCACCTCGAGGACAAGAAGGACGATCGCGACGGACGGACCGCCCGCCAGATCCTGGTCCACCGTGACGAGACCGGCGCCGTGGACGGGTACGCGCTGTGGCGCGGCAAGATGAACTGGACCGTGACCGGTCCGGCCAACGAGGTGCTGCTCGAAGAGCTGGTCGCGATCAACCCGGCCGCGTACGGCGCGCTGTGGCACCACCTGCTGACACTGGACCTGGCCGCCACCCTCGGATT
Source organism: Kribbella sp. NBC_01484 (assembly GCF_036227145.1). NCBI lineage: Bacteria > Bacillati > Actinomycetota > Actinomycetes > Propionibacteriales > Kribbellaceae > Kribbella > Kribbella sp. NBC_01484. The sequence goes on along the minus strand of NZ_CP109437.1, from coordinate 4,249,851 downwards.
CGGGTACGCCGCCATCGACGAGCCGATCCAGCAACTCGTCAGCACCCCGACCGCGCTCAACCGGCGAGTGAACGAGTCCCTCTGGCTCCGTGTGACGGACGTCGTCCGAGCCCTCGAACAGCGTCGGTACGCCGTCGCCGTGGACCTCGTGTTCGACCTGACCGACGACCTGATCCCGGCGAACGCCGGGCGCTTCCGCCTGACCGCCGACGGCGCCGAGGTGCATTGTGAACGCACCGAGGATCCCGCCGACCTGAGTCTCGCCGTGACCGAACTCGGCGCGGCCTACCTCGGCGGCCGCCCCCTCGCCGAATTCGCCGCCACCGGCCGCGTCACCGAACACACCCCAGGCGCCCTGACCACCGCCACGGCGGCCTTCGTCTGGCCGGTCGCCCCGCTCACCATCGAGATCTTCTGACCGACAGGCTCTAGCGGTCGTTGTCGTCTGAGCTGAACAGCGTCTGGCCGTCGTCCGGGCCAGGCTGCGGTTGCTGCTTCGGCTCGGCGCGGCGGCGCATGTGGTCCGGCGGCTCCTCTTCGGCGAGGATGCCGTCACCGGGCCGGCCCTCCGGACCGCCGAAGAGCAGGTCGGACATCTGCAGGTGAACGTGCTCGACATGCGGTACGTCGGGCAGGACGACCTGGCCACGCTCGCCGGCGGACTCGATGTGCAGGGTCCCGCAGCCGAGGATCCGGTCGATCAGGCCGTGCTCGTAGGACACGTCGTTGATCCGCATCAGCGGGATGTCCCGCCCGGTCCGGGTGAGGATGCCGTGCCGGGTGATCAGCCGGCGATTCGTCACCGTGTACGTCGAGAAGAACCAGTTCAGGAACGGCTTCAGCGCAAAGGCCGCCAGGATCACCACGCCGACCGCGAGAATCGCGATCCGGCCCGGCGTCTGCAGGGATCCGGACGGCACGATCGCGGCCAGGAAACCGCCCAGCCCCGCCACCAGCAGCAGCAGGAACACCGGGAAGATCAGCGCCTTCCAGTGCGTCCGGGTGCTGACGACGACGTACTCGTCCTCACCCAACAACTTCGCCGAGATCGCCATGCCCCCAGTGTCACAGTTCCCGGGTTCGGTTGTCCCCCCGCGACACGATGGTTGAAGCCTTCACAAAATGCATAGCCCGTTGTCCCGCCAGCTGCTGAGCCAGTACGACTCCGCGTACGACCCGGACGTCAGTTCCTCGGTGGCCGGCGGCGGTGCCCTGGTCGGGCTGTTCCTCACCCTCGGCATCGTCTACTTCGCGATCATGATGTTCGGGGTGTTCAACATCCGGGTGCCCGCCGAGGGCTGGGCGCCGGAGGGGTTCGATCCGGCGACGGTCAAGCAGAAGCCACTGATGACCACGGCCAATGTCTCGGCCGCGAACGCGATCAAGACCCCGCAGTTCTGGCTGCTGTGGGTGGTCCTGTTCTGCAACGTCACCGCAGGAATCGGCATCCTCGAGCAGGCCAGCCCGATGATCCAGGACTTCTTCCGCGGCGCGGACGGCAAGTCCAGCGTCGCGGTCGCGGCGGCGGCCGGGTTCGTCGGCCTGCTGTCGATCTTCAACATGGCCGGCCGGTTCGGCTGGTCCAGCACGTCGGACGTGATCGGCCGCAAGCCCATGTACACGATCTATCTGGGCATCGGCATCATCGCCTACTTCCTGCTCGCCACGGTCGGGCACAACAACACCGCGATCTTCGTGCTGCTGGCCGCGGTGATCATCTCGTTCTACGGCGGTGGGTTCGCGACGGTTCCGGCGTACCTGCGGGATCTGTTCGGCGGCTTCCAGGTGGGCGCGATCCATGGCCGGCTGCTGACCGCGTGGTCGGCGGCGGGCATCGCCGGGCCGCTGATCGTGAACGGCTTCCTGGACAAGGAGGGCAAGCCCGGCACGCTGACGGCCGCGGCGTACCGGCCGGCGCTGTTCACGATGGTCGGCGTCCTGGCCGTCGGCCTCGTCGCCAACCTGCTGATCCGTCAGGTGTCCGACCGGTTCCACGAGAAGTCCGAGTCCACGCTGGAGGCCGCGCGATGAGTCAGTCCGTACGCCTGGTGATCTCCTGGCTCCTCGTCGCCGTCCTCCTCGGGTACGGCGTCATCGAAACCCTGATCACCGCGGCGAAGATCTTCACCAGTTAGGCGAAAACGATCAAGCACGGCGAGCCTGGCGGCGGCACGATGGTCCTATGACTGACGTGTTCGCCGCCTTCGTCGACGTGCTGGCGGATGCGCTGGACGATCACGAGGCGACCGGGATCGATCTGGCCGCGCGGGTCCAGCTGTCCCGGTCGCAGCTCGACCGGGTGGTGACGGCCGCGGCGGGCGAGCGACCAGGCGCGTTCCGGCGCCGGATCCTGCTGGAGCGGTCCGCGTACCGGCTGCTGACCGCGCCGGGCCACATCCTCGACGTCGCAGTCGAGGCCGGCTACGGATCCCACGAGGCGTTCACGCGCGCCTTCAGCCGGGCGTACGGCGTCGCGCCGGCGGCCTGGCGGGGTCGTCCGGACCGGATCCGGATCGACGCGCCGAGTGGCATCCACTTCCACCCACCGAACGGCCTGCGGGTGCCGGCCAGGGACAAGGTGACCTCCATGGATCTTCTCCGCACGATGGTCGACCACCACGTCTGGCTGCTCGGCCAGATGTGCGACCAGGCGTCGACGCTGACCGACGACCAACTGGACACTCGGATCGAGATCTCCGTCGAGGGCATCGACGCCGACCCGACCCTGCGCTCGCTGCTGTCCCGCCTGATCGGTCAGCTGGGAATGTGGCACGCGGCGCTTGCCGGGCAGGAGTACGACTTCTCTGTGGAGCAAGGCGAAAGTGTCCAGAGCATGCGGCGACGTCTCGACGAGGTCGGCCCGGCGTTCGCGGCCGAGGTCGGTGAGCTCTGCGCCCAGAACCGTCTCGACGAACTCATCGTCTGCCCCGGCGAATCGGTCGAGGTCTACACCGCCGGCGCGATGATCGCGCACGTCATCACGTTCGCGTCGTACCGCCGTACGCTCGTCGCCGGTGCTCTGCACGACGCCGGCTGCGACGACCTCGACAGCGGCGACCCCATCCGCTGGATCACCCGGACAACCTGATGCCCGCCCGGCTGGTCGCGGTCAACGTCGTCCACGAACTCATCCGCGGACCGACCCGCTGGACCGCGATCGACAAGCGCCCGGTGAGCGGCCTGGTCGCCGTCGACGAGCTCGGCCTGACCGGCGACCGGCAGTGCGACACCCGGTACCACGGCGGGCCGGACAAAGCGCTCTACGCGTACGCCGAGGAGGACGCCGCCTGGTGGTCGACCGAGCTGGACCGCGACATCACACCGGGGCTGTTCGGCGAGAATCTGACCACCCGCGGCCTGGACATCACCAACGCCCTGATCGGCGAACGCTGGCGGATCGGCGGACCGAAGACCGGCATCCTGGTCGAGGTCCGGAGCCCGCGCACGCCGTGCGGGAATCTGGCGGCCCGGATGGGCATCCCGAAGTTCCACCATCGGTTCGTGGCGACGGGCCGGGTCGGGGCCTACCTCAAGGTGCTGTCCGCCGGCTCGGTCCGGGCCGGCAACCGGATCGTCGTCGACTACCGCCCCGACCACGGGCGGACGATCGGTGCGGTGTCAGGACGCGCGTAGGTGGGTCACGTCGCCCGCCGCCAACGGGCGCGGACCGTCGGCGGTGTCGACGATCAGCCGGCCGTCGTCGGCCAGGTCGCGGGCAGTGCCTTCGAGGAAGGTGCCGTCGGGCAGCTCTACCCGAACGGCGCGGCCCAGCGTGGCGGACAGCTCGCGGTACTCCGGGAGGATCGTGGCCGGGTCACCGTCCGCCTCGACCCACGCGAGGTAGCGCGTGGCGAGCTCCCGCAGTACGGCGCTCAGCACAGTGGCCCGATCGGTCGTGGCCGCCTTTTCGAGGGCCATCGAGGTCGCCGCGGGATGTGGCTTCTCGGCCTCGCGCAGGGTCACGTTGAGGCCGATACCGACCACAGCGGCCGGCCCCTCCACGCGCTCGAGCAGAATGCCCGCCAGCTTCCGGTCCTCGACAAGTACGTCGTTCGGCCACTTCACGAGAGCCGGGATCTCCCCCACCTGCCGTACGGCGGCGGCCACCGCCAACGGGACCAGGAGACCCAGCCACGGCCACCGAGCCGCAGCCACAGCTGTCGGACGCAGCAACGCGGACATCAGCAGGGCAGAGCGCGCCGGAGTGGTCCACGTCCGCCCCAGCCGCCCGCGACCGGATGACTGCAACTCAGCAGCCACCACCAACCCCTCGGCCGCCCCGTCAGCCGCCGCAGCCGCCACGACCGCATTGGTCGACGGTGTCTCCGCGAGTACGTCGATCTGCGTCCACAGCGAGCCGGGACGTACCAGGCGCCCTCGCAGGAACCGTGCGTCGAGTGGCGGCCGGTCCAGGTCGCTGAACATCAGCCGGTGTTCTGCAGGCCGGCGGCGACACCCGAGACGGTCAGCAACAGCAGCCGCCGCTGGCGGACGATCTGCTCCTCGTCCACCGAGTCATCGGTGCGCAGCGTCCGCAGCGCCCGCAACTGCAGGTAGCTGAGAGCGTCGACGTACGGGTTCCGCAGCTCGACGGCTCGGCCCAGCACGCGCCGCCCAGCTAGCAGCCGGTCCTGGTCGAGCACCTTGAGCACCCACTCCGTGGTGAGTGCGTGCTCGTCGAGCATCAACTGCGACAGGTCCGGCCGATCGCCCAACTCCAGATAGCGGCTCAGGATGCGCCGGTCCGTCTTCGCCAGCGACATCTCGGCGTTCTCCAGCATCACCTGGAACAGCGGCCAGTTCTGGTTGGCGTCTCGCAGTACGGCGACATCCCCGACAGCCGAGAGCGCCGAGCCGAGGCCGTACCAGCCGGGGGCGTTCACACGGGCCTGCGACCAGGCGAACACCCACGGGATCGCGCGCAGGTCCTCCAGCGACGACACCGCCACCCCACGCCGGGCGGGCCGCGACCCGAGCGGCAGCTGACCGAGCTCCTCCAGCGGAGTCACCCGGCCGAACCACTCCGCGAAGCCATCCGCCTTCACCAACCGGTGGTACGCCGTACGCGCTGCCTCGTCGAGGGTCTTCTCCACCACGGAGAACCGATCGGCCGCCGCGGCAGCCCGCTCCTCGACAGCCGGCGTGGACGCCAGCAAGGTCGCCGCGGTCACCTGCTCGATGTGCCGCTGTGCGATCGCCGCGTTGCCATAGCGCGCCGGGATCGCCTCACCCTGCTCGGTGAGCTTGAAGCGCCCGGCCACCGACCCAGGAGCCTGAGCCAGTACGGCGCGGTTCGCCGGGCCACCGCCACGACCCAGGGCGCCACCCCGACCGTGGAACAGGGTCAGCCGGATCGCATTGCGCTGTGCCCACGCGGTGATCCGCGCCTGAGCGTCGTACAGGGCCAGCGTCGCCGACACGGGACCGACGTCCTTGGCGGAGTCGGAGTACCCGAGCATGACCTCGAAGCGCCGGTCGTTGGCGGTGAGCCGGTGCCGGACCCGGGTGAGCTGGATCGCGTTGTCCAGCACCTCCACCGAGTTCTGCAGGTCTTCACCGGTTTCGAACAGCGGTACGACGTCCAGCTCGATCGGACGCCCGTCCAGTGCGGCATCCGCCAACTCGTAGACGGCTGCGAGGTCACCGGCGTTGCGTGTGAACGAAACGACGTACCGACGGCAGGCCTCGGGGCCGAAGCGCTGCTGGATCTGACCGATCACCCGCAGCGTCGCCAGCACCTCCTCGGTCTGGTCGGAAAGCTCGCCGCCGCCGAGCACCTCTTCTAGCGCCTTGGTGTGGACCGAGGAGTGCTGACGGACCTCCAACTCGGCCAGATGGAAGCCGAACGAGTTCACCTGCCAGATGAGCTGCTGAAGCTCGCCGTACGCCTGGCGTAGTGCACCTGCGGTCACCAGGGAGTCCTGCAGGACCTTGAGCTCGTGGAGGAAGTCGGAAGCCCGCGGGTAGCCGAAGTCCGCGTCGCGAGCCCGGGTCGCGGCGAGCCGGCGCGCGGCGAGGAGCAGGAGCTGCCGGTGCGGCTCAGCGGGCGAACGGGCCTCGATGTCCGCGATCAGCTCCGGGTTGACCGCCCGCGCGTCCTCTAGGATGCGGCGGACCGGTGCGGACGGCGGAGTGGTCGCCGCGTCCAGGGTGAGCGCCCGGCCGAGGACTTCGGTGGCCTGTTCGAGAGCCCGCAGGACGTGGTCGGCCTGGATCTGCATGGCCTCGCGGGTGATCGCGGCGGTGACGTTCGGGTTGCCGTCGCGGTCGCCGCCGATCCACGAGCCGAGCCGGACGAACGGCGCCACCACCGGCTGCTTCACCCCGGCTGCGTCGCCGGCCAGCGCGTCGTCCAGCCGCCGGTAGACGTTGCCGACGACATCGAAGAGCGTCTCCTCGAACACGGCCATCGCGGACCGGACCTCGTCCAGCGGCGACGGCCGGCTGGTGCGGAGCTGCGACGTACGCCAGAGGATGTCGACCTGCTCGATCAGGCGGCGGCGGTTCTCCGCCAGCTCGCTGTCGCCGGTCCGTGGGTCGCCGCGCTCGTCCAGCAGCGACGAGATGCGCCGGATCGTCGCCAGGACGGCGCGGCGCCGGGCCTCGGTCGGGTGCGCGGTCAGCACCGGGCGGAACTCGAGCCCGTTGAGCAGCGCGCGGGCCTGCTGCTCGCCGCTGTCGGTGGCGATCTGCTCGACCGCTTGGGCCAGCTCGGACACGGCGGGGGCGTCGCCGGACCGGTCCCGCGCGCGCAGTACCCGGGCGCGGTGCAGTTCCTCGCTGAGGTTGGTCAGGTGGAAGTAGCAGGTGAACGCGCGCGCGACGTCCTCGGCCCGCTCGTGCGGCCAGGAAGCGACGAGCTGCTCGGCCGCCGCCCCGTCGCCGGCGATGGTCAGCTCCCGGAGCTTCTCGACGTCGTCGAGCAGCGGTTGTCCGGCGTACTCGACCAGCACCTTGCCGAGAAGCTCGCCGAGCAGGCGGACGTCGGCCCGAAGTTCTTCGGGCACCTCGAACCGCGCGCGGGTACGGGTCTCACTACCGGTCTCGGTCACGTTCGCCCACCCTATCGGGGCGGACCCGTCATCGCCGCAGAGTCCGCCAGCTGGAAGCCCGATCGTGACCGTGCGCTCAGCTACTGCACAGTACGGCGGGGCTGGGGAGGATCCCTGCCCGAATCGGGTGTGCCCGAATCGGGTGCAGGATCCTCCCCACTCGGCGATCAGACGTTGCCGAAGCCGCCGCCGACGACCTGGGAGACGACCTTGGCCAGTTCCACTGGGGTGCGCTCGGTGCCGTCGACGACGAGCATCCGGGCGCAGGCCTCGGTCATCGAGGCGAGCAACTCGGCCAGGACCGGCAGGTTCGCATCCGGGTCGGTGACGCCGGGCAGGGACTGCAGGAGGGTCAGCCGCAGGCCCTCGACCAGGAAGGCACGGGCGGCCCGGACGCGCTCGGCCACCGCGGGCGCGGCGCCGTACTGGGCGCCGAAGACGATCCGCCAGGACTGCGGGTTCTTCGCCGCGGTGGTGAGGAAGGCGGTCAGGCCCTCGAGGACGTGCTCCTCGGGGGTGCCCACACTCGGGTCGGCGGGGAGCGCGGAGACGATCGAGGCGACCAGATGCTGCTCTTCCCGGGCGAGCAGGGCCAGGAGCAGCTCGTCGCGGTTCGCGAAGCTGTCGTAGACGACGGGTTTGGTGACGCCGGCCGCGTCCGCCACCGACTGCATCGTCGTACCGGCGTAGCCGTTCGCGGAGAACACCTCGAGGGCGGCGTCCAGGATCATCGGGCGCCGGCGCTCCGGGCCGAGATGCGCCGCCCGGCGGCGTTTCTCCAAGTCCCCGACCACTTGACAAACCTACCAGATCGTAGGAAATTCCTACGGTCTGGTAGGAACTGCCCGGGGGTGGTCGCGATGGCCGAGCGAGGCAGTGCCGGCTGGCTCGAGTCCGAAGGTCTCACCACCCTGGACGCGAGTGAGCTGGCCCGGATGGTCGACCGGACTTCGGAGCGGGAGCTTCGGCATCGGCTCATCGGGGGTGTGCGAGAGGTCGCGTTGCGCGAGATCTTTCGCCGGATGCCGGAGTACCTCCGACCCGCCCGTGCAGCCGGGTTCGACGCTGTGGTCGCCTGGCAGATCACGGGGGCGGGCGGGGACGGTCGGCCGGACGAGGTGGACGAACTGTGGATCCGGATCCGCGACGGCCGCTGCACGGTGCTCGCCGATCAGCCGGAGGCCGCGGACATCTCCATCCGCACCGACCCCGCCACCCTGCTGCGCGTCGTCACCGGCAACGAGGACCCGGTCCTCGCGGTCCTCAAACAGCGCCTCTCGGTCCGCGGCGACCTGGCCCTGGCCGCCCGCCTCACCAAGCTCTTCGCCGTCGGCCCGGCCTGACCGGTCTCCCCCGGCTTTCCACCGCCTGGGGTCACCTGCTCGGGACGTCGGTGGTGCGGGCGGTCGACTGCTCCGTCGCATGAGCCCCGCCGCGTCGGGCCGCGGTCGCCGGCCCCTGAGGTACTCGCGCGGCCCCGGCAGCAGGCGCCTGATGATCAAGCACAGCCCGCAACGCCGCCACATCCTGATCGGACGCCCGCCCCCCATCCCCCCGCCCAGCCGAACCCGACTGCCCCGCCTGCGGGTACCACGGCTGCTGCTGAGCCTGCTGCGGGTAATGCGGCGACTGCGGCTGCTGCGGGTACTGCTGCTGCTGCGGGTACTGCTGCTGCTGCGGGTACTGCTGCTGCTGCGGGTACTGCTGCTGCTGCGGGGACTGCGGTTGCTGCCACCACACCTGCCGCGCCTGCGATCGCGGAGCTTGCGCCTGCTGAGGCCGGTACTGCCCAGCCGCATGCTGCTGTCCGTGCGGCTGCGGCGGGTATTGCTGCTGCGGGGACTGCGGCTGCTGAGGCTGCTGGGTCTGCGGCTGTTGCCAAGGCTGCTGCGGTCGCGGAGGCTGCGCCGGCGACTGCTGCTGTGGCTGGTACTGCCCCGGCGTCTGCTGCCACTGCGGCTGTTGCGGGTACTGCTGGGGATGCGGCTGCTGCGGGTACTGCCCCGCCGCCTGCTGCCACTGGGGCTGCGGCTGGGCTTGGGCCTGCTGCGGATACTGCTGCTGGCTCTGCGGCTGCTGCCAAGCCTGCTGGCTCTGCGGCTGCTGCCAAGACTCATGCGGCCGCGGAGGCTGCGGCGTTGCGGCCTGCTGAGGCTGGTACTGCCCAGGCGGCTGCTGCCACTGCGGCTGCTGCGGATGCCGTTGCACCTGCGGTTGCGGCGGATGCGCTTGCTGCGAGTACTGCTGGGCTTGCGGCTGCGGCGAAGCCTGCGTGGGCTGCTGCCAGGCGGACGGCTGTTGCTGTGGCTGATACTGCCCAGGCATCTGCTGCTGTGGCCCGTACTGGCCCGGCGCCTGTTGTTGCGGCTGCCGAGGCGGGTACTGCGGACGCGGCGGAACCTGCGTGGGCTGCTGCCAGGCGGACGGCTGTTGCTGTGGCTGATACTGCCCAGGCCCCTGCTGCTGTGGCCGGTACCGGCCCGGCGCCGGTTGTTGTGGCTGGTGCTGGGATGGCGGGGGCTGCTGATGCCTGGGGGCTTGTTGCCACGGCTGCGGCTGGGCCGGCTGGTGCGGCTGGTGCGGTTGCTGTGGTCGCAGCGGTGGGGTTGGCGCCTGCTGCGGTTGCAGTATCGGGAACTGCCGCTGCTGGCCAGGTTGCTGTTGAGGGACCGCCTGCTGGCCGGGGTGCTGAGGGGCGGCTTGTTGACCTGGCTGTTGTAGGCGGGGCAACTGCAGGGTTGGTTGTTCGCGGGTGGCGGATTGTTGCCGGGTGGTTTGGAGTTGCTGGGTTTGCTGCTGTTCCAGGAGGGCGCGGTAGTGGTTCTCGGTGCTTCGGACGGTGTCTGAGGCGGCGTCGGCGATTTCGAGGCCGCGGCTGCGGGAGATGGATCGGAGGTTGGGGGCGGTGCTCGTACTCATGGACTGCAGGTCCGCGAAACCCCGGTCGATCTGAGTGGCGAGCTGCTGGCGGACCGCCTCCTCCTGATCGGCGGGGACCAGCTTGGGCAGGTCCGAGTGGTCGAACAGCACGTCGGCCGCCGCACGCGCCTTCGACCTCGGGGGCTGGCCGGCCATCCGGCTCAGCACCTCGTTGCCGGACAGGTTGGCCTCGGCGCCGACCTGGTCGGCGAACGCGCGCGCTGCCGGTTCGTACGCGGGGTACGAGTGCGGCCCGCGGACCGCCTTCACCTGAGCAGCCAGGTCCGGCGGCAGCACGCGGTCGGCGATCTGGTCGAGCTGGCCCTGGCTCCAGGCCTCGGTGACGCCTTCCTCGAGCGGCCTGAACTCCATCGGCCCCAGGTCGGCATTCCAGCGGGCGTGGGTGAAACCCTCCGGGCCGGCCAGATGGTTGAACTCGTGCGCGACCGTCTTCAGCGCGTTCCGGCGCTCGATCCACTGCTGCTCGGTGGCCGGCTGCCCCCTGGTCGCATACATCTGCTGCAGCGGCTCGACCACCAGTTCCCGGTTGAGCTCCACCTTCCCATTGGGGTACGCCGCACCGCGGTAGGTCTCCTCGGTGGTGTAGTTCAGCGTCCCGTTCCAGAGCGACGTACGCGAGCCCGACTCGGCCGAGACCGCGTCCCGGACACGTTCCCAGAGCCCGTTGCCGAGATCAGGGACCTCGCTGTCGGCGCTGCGGACCATCCGCTCCGCCATCTCAGTCCACCCCGGACCCCAGGTCGATCATCGTGATGATCTGAACCAGGGTCTCGTTCATCTCCAGGGCGGCGTCGCGCTCACCGACGGTCGGAGCGGCGCCCGCGATCCGGGCGATCTCGGCCATCCCGGCCTTCGCACGAGCGCGGCGCTCGGCCGGCGTACCGTCCGGCCGCGATGCCTCCAGCAGTACGTCGGAAGCCCGCCGGACCGCCTCGCTCTCCGGGGTCCGGGCTTCGGTGACCAGGTCGTCGAGCGTCGTCAGGTAGCGGATCGCCTTCGCCCGGTCGGCGTCGTCCGGTACGGTCGCCGCCTGTTCACGCAGCCATTCGACGGCCGCGGCCAGCTCGTCCGGATCCGTGAGCTCGCTTCCCCAGGCGCGAACGATCCGGCGGCGCTCGACGTCGAAGTCCCCGTACTCCATCCGGCTATTCTCTCATTCGTTTGATGAACCATCAGCGAGTGCCGACCTCGGTCGGCACGGTCAGCGGTCGCGGGCCGGCAGGTTCGGCCCGGACGAGCCGGCGGTGCGAGACGCCGGGGTCGTGCTCGGAGCACCGATCCGGCCCGCCGGCGCCATCGCGGGATCAGTGGCGAACCTGGCGTCCGCCGAGGCCACGATCGCGGCCAGCGACTCGTTCATCTCCAGCACCGCGTCACGCTCGGCGGCGGTCGGGGCCGCGGCGGCGATCCGCGTGATCTCGGCCATTGCGGCCTCGGCACGAGCCCGTCGCTCGGCCGGCGTACCCTCCGGCCCGGACGCCTGGAGCAGTACGCCCGAAGCCCGCCGGACCGGCTCGCTCTCCGGCTCCCCGGCCTCGGAGACCAGGTCGTCCAGCGTCGTCAGGTAGCGCATCGCACGGTCGCGGTCCGCGTCACCGGGGACGGTCGCCGCCTGCTCACGCAACCGCTCGACAGCCGCGGCCAGTTGCGCCGGGTCGGTGATCTCACGCCCCCACGCATGGACGATCCGGCGACGTTCGGCGTCGAACTCGGCGTACTCCACCCGCCAATGGTGGCACCCAGCAGGTTCGCTCGGTCAGCGGTCGTAGTCGTACGCCGTCTCCGCGACCGGTTCCCGGGGTTCGAGCACACCCGCGCACCCGGCAACCACCTCGGTCAGCGCCGCGCGGATCTCCGGCCGCGGGTCGTGCGCTCCAGGCGCCGGGGCCGGCCGGCCCGGAATGTCGAGGCCGGCTGCGAGCGGGCCGAGCCGCCTCTGATCGGACCACGTGACACGTGCCACGATCCGGTCGCCGGTCGCGAGTGACCTGGTGCCGGTGTCCTCGACCACGAGGTGGTTGATACTGCGGATGAGGTTCACCACATTCGCGTCCGCCACGCCGGAAACCTACCGATGACCCGGTTTCAGCGGGACCGTTGCGGTGGACGTCACAGCCCGCGAACGGCTACCGGACAGTTAGGCTGCCCGCTTATGGGAGAGACCGTGAACATCCACACCACCGCCGGGAAGATCGCGGACCTCGAGCACCGGCTCGACGAGGCCGTCCACGCCGGGTCGGAGCGCGCGGTGGAGAAGCAGCACACCCGCGGGAAGAAGACCGCCCGGGAGCGGATCGCCCTGCTGCTGGACGAGGGCTCCTTCTCCGAGCTGGACGAGTTCGCCAGGCACCGCTCGACGAGCTTCGGCCTGGACGGCAACCGCCCGTACGGCGACGGCGTGGTGACCGGGTTCGGCACCATCGACGGCCGCCAGGTGTGCGTGTTCGCGCAGGACTTCACCGTCTTCGGCGGCAGCCTGGGCGAGGTCTTCGGCGAGAAGATCGTCAAGGTGATGGACCTGGCCACCAAGATCGGCTGCCCGCTGATCGGCATCAACGACTCCGGCGGCGCGCGGATCCAGGAGGGCGTGGTCAGCCTCGGCCTGTACGGCGAGATCTTCCGCCGCAACGTCCGTGCCTCGGGCGTGATCCCGCAGATCTCCCTGATCATGGGCCCGTGTGCCGGCGGCGCGGTCTACTCCCCCGCGGTCACCGACTTCACCGTGATGGTGGACGAGTCGTCGTACATGTTCATCACCGGCCCTGACGTGATCAAGACCGTCACCGGCGAGGACGTCAGCCAGGAGGAGCTCGGCGGCGCCCGGACGCACAACACCAAGTCCGGCAACGCGCACTACCTCGGCAGCGACGAGGAGGACGCGATCGAGTGGGTGAAGGCCCTGGTCGGTCACCTCCCGCAGAACAACCTCGAGGACCCGCCGGTGTACGACGCCCCGGCCGACCTGGAGCTGACCGAGACCGACCTGGCCCTGGACACGCTGATCCCGGACTCGCCGAACCAGCCGTACGACATGCACACCGCGATCGAGGCGGTGATCGACGACGGCGAGTTCCTCGAGGTGCAGACGCTGTTCGCGCCGAACATCATCGTCGGCTTCGGCCGGGTCGAGGGCCGCCCGGTCGGCGTGGTCGCGAACCAGCCGATGCAGTACGCCGGCACCCTGGACATCGACGCGTCCGAGAAGGCGGCCCGGTTCGTCCGCACCTGCGACGCGTTCAACGTGCCGATCCTGACCTTCGTCGACGTACCGGGCTTCCTGCCCGGCACCGACCAGGAGTGGAACGGCATCATCCGCCGCGGCGCCAAGCTGATCTACGCCTACGCCGAGGCGACCGTCCCGATGATCACCGTGATCACCCGCAAGGCCTACGGCGGCGCGTACGACGTGATGGGTTCGAAGCACCTGGGCGCGGACATGAACATCGCCTGGCCGACGGCGCAGATCGCGGTGATGGGCGCACAGGGCGCGGTGAACATCCTGTACCGGCGCGAACTGGCCGGCGCCGAGGACCCGGAGTCCCGCCGGCAACAGCTGATCACGGAGTACGAGGACCACCTGGCGAACCCGTACATCGCGGCCGAGCGCGGCTACATCGACGCCGTCGTCAAGCCGAGCGAGACCCGCGCCGAGATCGTCCGCGGCCTGCGTCTGCTCCGCACCAAGCGCGACACCCTCCCACCCAAGAAGCACGGCAACATCCCCCTCTAGCGGCGATTACGTCCGAAGATCCGAGGCCTATAGGCCACACTTCTTCGGACGTAACGAGAAAGGAGTGCTCGATGAGCGAGCAGGTACTGCGGGTGGTCAAGGGCGATCCGACACCGGAGGAACTCGCGGCCCTGGTCGCCGTCGTCGCGGCCCGCGCCGCCGCTCCGTCCGCCACCGCAGAGCCCGAGCGCCCAAGCAACTGGGCCACGTACTGGCGCAACGCCCGCCACGCCCTCTATCCCGGCCCGAACCGCTGGCGGGCCAGCGCCCACCCGTGACACTGGACGTATGGCCAAGTACGAGGTAAACCCGGCGGCAGTCGAGCTGGCGCAGCGTCTGATCGAGGCACGGCAGTACGTGCTGGACAGCGACTGGGGTGAGGTGCAGCCCCGGGCGGACGACCAGAACGCGTTCCTGGACAAGCACAGCTGGGCGGAGTACGCCGCCTGGCACCTCGGACTGACCGAGGGCGCCGGCGACGAGACCAAGGCCCGCTATGCCTTCGTGCTCGGCGATTTCCGCCGGATCCACCGCACCGCGCTGATCGCCTGCGTCTACCGAGCGGCCGAGTGGCGCCACAAGTCCGTGGAACTGGCCGCGCACGACCTGCTTCAGCAACTGGACGCCCAGGCCGGGCTGACCGCCTAGGGGTACTCGGCCGCAAGTCACGGCCGGATCGAGAGCTCCGGCGCGCGGACAACGCCAGCCGGAACCGCTGAGCACCCCCGAGAGCCGTGGCCACAACCCCCGCAGTGGGGAACATTCCAGTCACCTACAGCACATTTGTTTCCCCACACCCGAAGCACAGCCACCCCGCAGCCGGGCACAGGCCAGTCACTGGTCAAAGGCGTCAGGTACGGCGGAATCGGACCAGCGGGTAGATCGGGATCTGGTCGGTGGTGCGGAGTGGGCCGGGGAACGTGGTCGCGCCGTCGAGGGTCAGGCCGTGGCGGGCGGCCTGGGCGACGAGGTGGGTGAGCGCGTCCTGGGCGCGGGACTCGTCCGGGACACGGCCGTCGGCGTACCGGCCGGCGTCGGACTTCTCGGTCGTCGTGATGAAGACGCCGCCCGGACGCAGCACCCGCGCGACCTCGGCGATGACCGGCTCGCTGTCGTCGAGCAGGTGCAGCAGCCAGATCGCGACGACCGCGTCGCAGCGGCGGTCAGCGATCGGGAGCTCCGTCGCGCTCGCGGCCGCGACGTGACCGGGTAGCCGGATCCGCGCCTGGCGCAGCATCGCGGTGGACAGGTCGACACCGTGCACGAGGTTGCCTCGGGCAACGAGTTCGGCGCCGACGATGCCGGTGCCGACGGCGAGTTCGAGGACGCGGCCGCCCTTCGGCAGCAGCGAGTCGACCGCCTCGGCGGCGGCCTGGGCGCGGGTGGCGCCGCCGCGGGTCTCGTCGTACGTCGCCGCCACGGACTCGTCGTACGTGAACGGGGTCGACGTCTGCCAGAGGGCGGGCCACGAGATGCCGACCTCGATGAGCATCCGGCGGAGCAGCGGCAGGGAGAGGCCGACGACGTTGTGGTAGTCGCCCTCGATGGCCGAGACGAAGGGACCGCCGAGACCGTCGACGGTGAAGGAACCGGCGACCACGAGCGGCTCGCCGGTCGCGACGTACGCGTCGATCTCCTCGTCGGTGAGCTCGGCGAAGTGGACGGTGGTGGACGCGAGCTCGCGGAGTTCCTGCTTCGAGTTCGTGTCGATCAGGCAGTGACCGGTGTGCAGTACGCCGGAGCGCCCGCGCATCGACCGGAGTCGTTCGCGCGCGACCTCCGGCGTACCGGGCTTGCCGTAGGCGACACCGTCGAACTCGAGGACCGAGTCGCAGCCGAGCACGGTCGCGTGGTCGTCCAGGCTCGCGACGACGGCGCGCGCCTTCAGCGTGGCCAGCAGGCGGGCGAGCTCACCCGGGGTCTCCGCGGTGATGTGGTCCTCGTCGACACCGGAAACGATCACCTCCGGCTCGACGCCGGCGCCGCGCATCGTCTGCAGCCGCGCCGGCGAGGCCGAGGCGAGGACGAACCGCGGCTTCACAACTTGGCCAGGGCCCGCCGCAGCGGGTCCAGCCCGATCGACCCCAGGTTCAGCGCGTCCGAGTGGAACGTCCGCAGATCGAACGCGGATCCCTTGCGCTGCTTGGCTTCCTCGCGCGCCTGCAGCCAGATCCGCTCCCCGACCTTGTACGACGGCGCCTGCCCGGGCCAGCCGAGATAGCGGTTCAGCTCGGCCCGCAGGAACTCGGTCTCCATCCGGCAGTGTGCGCGCAGGAACTCGAACCCGAGGTCGGCGTTCCACCGCTCGCCCGGATGCCAGCCGAACGGGTTGTCGCGCGGGATCTCCAGCTCCAGGTGCATGCCGATGTCGACGATCACCCGGGCCGCCCGGAACCCCTGCGCATCGAGCATGCCGAAGCGCGCGCCGGGGTCCTCGAGGTAACCCAGTTCCTCCATCAGGCGTTCGGCGTACAAGGCCCAGCCCTCGCCGTGGCCGGAGACCCAGCAGGCGATCCGCTGCCAGCGGTTCAGCAGGTCCGTGCGCAGCATCGTCTGCGCGCACTGGAGGTGATGCCCGGGCACACCCTCGTGGTAGACCGTGGTGACCTCACGCCAGGTGGCGAAGTCCTCGACGCCGTTGGGCACCGCCCACCACATCCGGCCCGGCCGGGTGGTCAGGTCCTCGCTCGGCGGCGTGTAGTAGATCGAGCCGTCCGAGGTCGGCGCGATCATGCACTCGAGCGCGCGGATCTCGGCGGGGATGTCGAAGTGCGTGCCGCCCAGCTCGGCCACGGCCGCGTCGGACATCTGCTGCATCCAGTCCCGGAACGCGTCCTTGCCGTGGATCTTGCGGCCCGGGTCGTCGTCCAGCAGCGCGGCGGCCGCCTCGATGCTGCGGTCGCCGCCGTTCAGGCCGGCCGCGATCGCCTGCATGTCCGTCTCGATCCGGGCCAGTTCCTCCCAGCCCCAGGCGTACGTCTCTTCGAAGTCGATCGCCGCACCGAGGAAGTCGCGCGAGGCCAGCTCGTACACCTCGCGGCCGCACGCGTCCCGCTGCGGCGCCCGCGGCGCGAGCTCGGCGGTCAGCCAGGCACCGAACTCCTCGTACGCCTTACGCGCCGACGCGGCCGCGGCCTCCACGGTCGCCTTGACCGCGTGGTCCGGCGCTTGCGCGGCGAGGCCGGCGAAGAAGTCGTCACCGTCGGCGCCGGTCCAGCTGGCGATCCGGGCGGCCAGGTCGTTCACCTGGCGCAGCGCCGACACCCGGCCCTTGCCGGCCTGCTCGAGCAGGGTGTCGCGGTACCCTTCGAGGGCCGTGCCGACCTGACTGAGCCGGATCGCGATCGTCTCCCAGTCCTGATCCGTTGCGGTCGGCATCAAGTCGAACACCTGCCGGATCTCGGCCGGGACCGAGGCGATCGCGTTCAGCTGGTGCTGCGGGACGCCGGCCTCGAACCGCTCGAGCTCCAGCCCGAGCCGCTCCAGGAACGCGTCCTTGGCGACCTCCTCACGCGGACTGCCGGGCTCGATCGCCTGCGCTGCGGCGACGGACCGCCGGGTCAACTCGGCCAGTGCCTCGAACCCGGACGGCGTGTAGTCCGGCAGTTCGTGGTCGTGGCCCGCGATCCCCATGAAGGTGGCGGCGGTCGGCGACAGAGCGACGTACTGCTCGAGGTGCCGGTCGGCGAGCTGGTCGATCGGGCTGTTCGGCGTACTGGCCGGGATGCTGGCTTCGGTCACCTGGCCGACCCTACCCCGCGGGGGGCCGCTGAGCTGACCTGTTTGTTGCCGATACTGTGGGCGGTCGCTGTCCACGTACAGCGTTGCTTCGAGAAGGGAACGGCGTTGAGCCAGACACCGTTCGGCGGACCGCCCGGCCAGAATCAGCCGTATCCGCCGTACCAGCAGCCGGGTCCGCCGCCTGGTCCACCATCTGGCCCGCCACCGGGGCCGCCGCCTGGTCCTTACGGTCCGCCGCCGGGCCAGTACGGCGTACCGCAGTACGGGCACTCGATGGCGCCACAGCAGGGACCCGGATTCAGCTGGGGACCCAACTTCGGGCCGCCGCCCGGTCCGGGTGGACCCGGTGGGCACGGGTTCCAGCCGGGCTGGCAGCCGCAGCGGCCGAAGAAGAAGTCCAAGGGCCCGCTGATCGCGATCCTCAGCCTCGTCGGCGTGGCCGTCGTCGGCGCGTGGGCCTTCGGCGTGATCAAGAAGAACGCCGACAACACCTACACGCCGCCGGTCAGCTCGCGCCGGTACACACCGGAGCCGACCACCACGTCGGAGCCGACCGAGGAGCCCACCGGTGAGCCGACCACGACGACCTCGACGTCCACGCAGGGCCCGTCCGACTCGACGATCGTCGCCAAGAACGCGCTCTACAAGGTCGGCCAGATGCGCACGGTCAACTGCAAGGAGCCCCGCGTCCGGCCGACCAACGCCCACAACGCGGCGGCGTACTGGGCCGCAATCGAGCCCTGCCTGGACAAGTCCTGGGCGCCGCTGGTTGCGAAGGCGGGCTACACCTTCCGGGCGCCGAAGATGCTCTACTGGTCGGGCACCAGCGTCCACAGCCCGTGCGGCGACGGACCGGTGAACGTCCCCTTCTACTGCTCCGGCAACCACATGATGTACATGAAGGTCGACGTCTTCGTGAAGACCTACAACGAGTACCCGGACGCGGAATCCAAGGCCTACGCCCGGATGTGGTATTCGCGGTCGATCGCGCACGAGTACGGGCACAGCGTGCAGTACATGACCGGGATCCTGCAGGCATCCAGCAAGATGCGGTACGAGCAGACCGACTACGCCGGCCAGATGCGGATGACGCGCCGGATGGAACTGCAGGCGAATTGCTTCGCCGGTGTCTTCCTGGCCGCGAACAAGCGCAGCTACCCGATCAACGGCCTGATGCTCAGCGTGTGGAAGAAGTGGGTCGTCACCGCCGGCGACAAGCCCGAGGAGGGCGACCACGGCAGCGTCGCCAGCCAGGCGCGCTTCATGGGCAAGTCCTTCACCAACGCGAATCCCGCGTCCTGCAACACGTTCGCGGCCTCACCGGCCAACGTCAGTTAGGTCAGCTCCGGCGGCGCGACCTGCCGCCAGGAGTCGAGCAGGATGTCGCGCAGTTCGCCGGCATCCTCGAGCGCGGCGAGGCGGGCTCGAACCCAGTTCGAACCCGCCTCGTGCGGCGGAACCCAGAACTTCTCGGGTTCCGCCGCGATCAGCTCTTCCCGCTCCAGCCGCGGGCACCGCACCGCGAACGACGTCTGATCGTCCGGGACCGTGATGAACATCCGGCCGGCCACGTCGAAGGTCGGGTGCCCCCACCGTTGCTTCTCCACCGTCTCCGGGAAGGACAGCGCGATCCGTCGTACGTCGTCAGCGTCGAGCACGCCGACACTTTAAGCGGTGCGCTTCCGGCCGGGTAGGAGGAGTGCGACGACCGCGCCGACGGCGACGATGGCGGCGCCGGTCCAGACCGCGGGGACCAGTCCGTCGGCGTACCGGGCCGGGGACTCGTAGGAGCCGGCCGAGGCGAAGACCGAGGCCAGGACGGCGACGCCCATCGCGACACCGACCTCGCGGATGGTGTTGTTCGTGCCGGATGCCACGCCACGGTCGGCGTCGGACGCACTCGCCATCACGACACTCGCCGCCGGCGCGAAGGTCAGCCCCATCCCGACACCGGCCAGGACGAACGGGATGACCATCTCGCCGTACTGTGTCGTGGCTGTCGTGATCAGAGCCAGCCAGCCGAGCCCCACGGCAAGGAGCACCTGTCCGGTCGTGATCAGGAGGCGCGGCCCGACCCGGTCGACGATCAGGCCGGCGATCGGTGCGACCACCATCGGCGCCATCGTCCACGGCAGGGTCCGGACGCCCGACTCCAGCGGGCTGTAGCCCTGCACGACCTGGAAGAACTGCGCCAGCAGGAAGACCGAGCCGAACACGCCCACCGAGAACGTGAACGAGGTGAAGTTCACGACGCTGAACGCCCGGACCGAGAACAACCGCAGCGGCAGCATCGGAGCCGCCGTACGCCGCTCCCAGCCGACGAACGCGGCCAGCAACGCCACACCGGCGACCAGCGAGCCCAGGACGCTACCCGACGTCCAGCCGTCGCCGGCACCGTGCACGACACCCCAGACGATCGACAGTACGCCGGCCGCTGCCAGGACCAACCCGATCAGATCCAGGCGCTTCGCCGGACCCTTCGACTCGGTCAGAACGCGCGCGGCGAGCAGTACGGCGACCACACCGACCGGCACGTTCAGCCAGAAGATCCACTGCCAGTTCAGGCCGTCGACGACGGCTCCACCGACGACCGGACCAACGGCCACACCGAGTCCGGAGATGCCACCCCAGATCCCGATCGCGGCACTGCGCATCTTGTCCGGTACGGCGCCGGCCAGCAACGTCAGCGACAACGGCATCACGGCCGCCGCGCCGACACCCTGGATCGCCCGCGACCCGATCAGCATCCACGGCTCGGTCGCCATCGCGCAGGCCGCCGAGGCCAGGGTGAACAGAGCGATCCCGGCCAGGAACACCCGCCGCCGGCCGAGCCGGTCGCCGATGGCCGCCATCGTCAGCAGCAAGGCGGCGAAGGACAGCGTGTACGCGTTCACGAACCACTGCAGATCGGACAGCGACGCGCCGAGCTCGGTTTTGATCACGGGCAGCGCGTTCGTCACGACCAGGTTGTCCAGCGTGACCATGAAGGTGGGAATCCCCACCGCGGCGAGAACGGCGCCAAGCCCGTAGCTGCGGGTTCGCCCGGTCCGCAGCGGCTCATCGAGAGCGGTCGACGACATCTCAATCTCCTAGTTGTAATTGACTGATAACAAGTTCGGTGAGACCAAAGTATGCATCCGCTGATAACATGTCAAGCGACGAGAGGAGCTCGCATGGCGACGAAGGTGCGACTGACCGCCAAGGAGCGGGGTGTGGAGGTGCTGGAGGCGGCGGTCCGGGCGTTCGCCGCATCTGGTTACGAGGGCACCAAGACGGACGAGATCGCGCGGATGGCGGGAGTCTCGCAGCCCTACGTGATCCGGTTGTTCGGGACCAAGCAGCAACTGTTCGTCGCCGCGGTCCAGTCCGTCTGCGAGCGGATCGAACAGATCTTCCGCGAGGCGGCCGCGGAGTCGCCCGACCTGCACCACCTCGGCCGCAACTACAAACGGCTGCTGTCCGAGCCCGAGCTCCTGCTGGTCCTCCTGCACGGCTTCTCCGCCAGCCGCGAACCGGCCATCGGCGACTGCGTCCGTGAACGCTTCGGCGGCATCTACCGCCTGGTCCGCGAACTCACCGGCGCATCGCCCGAGGAGGTCCGCGAGTTCCTGGCCACCGGCATGCTCCTCACCGTCATGTCAGCCATGCAGGTCCTCGGCCCCGACGCCATCAACCTCCCCTGGGCCAAAGAACTCACCGAAACCCTCGGCTCCGACTAACCCACGCCTGCTCCCGCGGCCACTCCTTCGTCGCGCCTGCTCCGCGCGCTCCCACCTACCCAGGTCGCGCACCACAGCGCTTCACCGACCACACCGTGGTCCCGGGCTCAGTGGTTGGCTCAACCCGACCGAGCGAGTGTCACGGTCTGTGGAGGGGAGTCGCGCCGACCCAGCGGTGGTAGGCGTCGAGGTCGACGTTGCTGCCGCACACGATGGTGACGACGTGCCGGCCGGCGAAGCGATCGGGGTCCTCGAGGATCGCCGCGATGCCGAGCGCGGCAGACGGTTCGACGACGAGGCCGGCGTGTTCGAGGAGCAGCCGCATACCCGTGATGATCGACGTCTCCCGGACCAGGACCGCGTCGTCAGCGACCACGAGGAGGTCGTCCAGGACGGCCGGGATGGGATACCGACCCGCGACGCCGTCGGCGATGGTGTCGGTCGAGTCGGTGGTGACCACACAGCGTTGGTGCCACGAGTGTGTCAACGCCGGTGCGCCCAGCGGCTGCACGCAGATCACCTGGACCTCCGGCGCCAAGGCCTTCATCACATGACCTACGCCGGTCGCCAGCGCACCGCCGCCGAGAGCAATCAGCACGGTGTCGAACGACGGCGCGGCGTCCACCAGTTCCATGCCGATGGTTGCCGCGCCCTCGCAGGTTTCGAGGTCCAGGCTGTCTTCGAGCAGCCGGATGCCGTCGTACCGCGCGATGGCCGCCGCACGCTCGCGAGCCAGCTCGTGGTCGCCGTCCACCAGCTCCAACTTGGCGCCCAACGCGCGAATGCGATCGAGCTTGGCCGCGGTCGCGAAGCGAGATGCCACGACGGTGACGTCGAGCCCGCGTCCGCGTCCGGACCAGGCGAGAGCTTGGCCGAGGTTGCCCGCGCTGGCGCACACCACGGCTCGCGAACCACGATCTGCGAGCTGGGTCGCGACCAGCTCGGTGCCGCGGGCCTTGAAACTGCGGACCGGGTTCGCGGTTTCGAGCTTGATGCTCACCGCGCAGCCGAGGGCGGGCTCCAGAGCCTCGCAGCGGTACAACGGAGTGTCGAGAAAGACCGGGTCGATCACCCGACGAGCCGCCCGGATCCGACCGGTGTCGAGTCGTGTCTCCTGCACGCGACGGGAGTGTAGCCTGAGCGGCGCTCACGCCGGGCAGGTCCCAGTACGGCGACGATCGTGCGCGAACACACCACCTGGTGGGGCTGAACCAACCACCGAGTCCGGGACCACGGTGTGGCCGGTGAAGCGCGACAGCGCGCAACCTGGGGTGGGTGGGGCGCGCGGAGCGGGCGCGACGAAGGAGTGTGGGCCACCGCAGGACGAGTGTGGTCAGCGCCGTCTCTTCATCACCACCACCGCCGCCGGCGAGCCGCAGTCGGGGGGCCGCGAGGTGGTGGGCCGGGACGGGATATTTCGGCTCTTCTGCTGGATGTGTGGGTGATGCGAGTGTGGGTCGGGTTGGGATGTGCAGGGTCGACAGGACGTGCCGGTGCAGGAGTGCGGCTCGGGCGAGGCATTCACGCCTGAGATCGGCTGGCCCGGCCAGGGCTGGGGCCGACACCTCCTGTCGACCTTGCACGTCCCAGCCTCCAATTGCGCCCCATCAGCCTCCGACCGCACCCAACCGACCGCACCGAACCGAACCGAACCGACCGCACTGACCGGACCGAACCGACCGCACTGGGGGGCCGGGCGGGGCGGGAGTCGGGGTGGGTTTCGTGGGGTTGACGGTGGGATCGGTGCGGATCTGCGGGACCTGGGACACCAGCTGGGGTCGTCGGACAGGTTGTGCCGTGTCCGCGGTCCCTGGCACCTGTCCGAGGTCGCACCGATCCCGCCGTCGGCCCGGGGGCCTCACACAGCACGTGGTGGCCGGGATCTGACATTGCAGATCCCCACCCACCACAAGCTGTCTCAGGTCAACCGATCCGGCCCCCGACGAGGACGCGGCACGTCGGCCACCACCCACACATTGGGCAGGAGAGCCGTCATTTCTTGTGCCAGCACCCTCAGAAGGTGTCCCAACCTCCGGGAGGTGGTCGGGTCGGCGTTCAACCGAATCGATGAGATCGCATTCGGCATCCTTGACTGTCCAAGATTCTTGACACAGCTCAGTGGCCGCGGGAGCACGCGTGAGCGACCACATCAAGCGGTGGGGTTGGGCCAACCACCACGCCCCGAAAACCACGGTGTGGTTGATGAAGCGCGATAGCGCGCAACCTGGGGTGGGTGGGAGCGCGCGGAGCGGACGCGACGAAGGAGCGGCCGCGGAAGCACACGCGACGAAGAAGTGGCCGCGGAAGCGCACGTGGCGAGCACAGTCCTCGGCATGACGATCCTGGTGACCGGCGCGACCGGGCCATCCTCGAGAACGGCGGCGCCGATCCAGTCGGCGCTCTGTCAGCGGGTGCCGGCGAGGTGGGAGTGGACTGCGGAGATCACGACTGAGCCTTCTCCGACGGCGGAGGCGACGCGTTTGACGGAGCCGGCGCGGACGTCGCCGACGGCGTACAGGCCGGGTACTGAGGTTTCGAAGGATCCTCGGGTTGTGACGAATCCTTTGTCGTCGAGTTCTACGCCGACGTCGGAGAGCCATGCGGTGCGTGGGACCGCGCCGATCATCAAGAACAATCCGCCTGCCTCGAGCCGGACGTCTTGTTGGCTGCGGTCGTCCCGCCAGGTCAGTTCGGTGACGCGGTCTGCACCGGCAACGGAGGTCAGCTGCGACTGGGGGTGGACGGTGATCCGTTCGTGGTGAGCGATCCGCTGCTCGAGGTAGGTCGACATGGTCTCGGCGAGGCTGTCGCGGCGAATGAGGATGTGTACCTGGTTGGCCTGCTGGGCGAGGAACAGTGCGGCTTGGCCGGCCGAATTGGCGCCTCCGACCACCACCACGTTTCGTCCGAAGCATGCCCGCGCTTCGAGTTCGGTTGCGGCATAGTAGACGCCGCGACCCTCGAACTCGGCGACACCTGGGATCCCCAATCGGCGGTACTGGACACCGCTCGCGATGACGACGGCCCGGGCTGCGACATCTTGCTCGTCATCGAGCCGGACCCGGAATCCGCCCGGGGTCTGCGAGAGCTCTGTCACCGATCGAGGTGAGACCAACCGGGCCCCGAACTTCACCGCCTACAGCATCGCCGACCGAGCCAGCTCACTGCCGGATATCCCGCGTGGGAATCCGGGGTAGTTCTCGATCCGCGACGACGTGCCGGCCTGCCCACCCAAAGCGACGTCTTCGACGATGACAACGTCGAGTCCTTCGGATGCGCCGTACACGGCAGCGGCCAAGCCCGCTGGGCCGGCGCCGACGATCAGCAGATCGCAACGTGCTTGGTCGGAGATCGCACACAGATCGAGACCGATGGCGGTAGCCAGTTCGCGCGTCGTCGGCTCGGCCAGGATCCGACGTCGGCCGGTCACCACGGCCGTCCCCTTGTCCGGGAGTGCACACGTCGCCGCGATCTCGGCCCAAGCGGCCGGGTTCGAGCGCAGCACCGTCCGATAGGGAACGTGATTGCGCTCGGCGAACTGCTGCAGCCGGTGCAGGTCGCGGTCGTCGTCGCCGGCGAGCACGAGGCCGCCCTCGCCGATACGGGTCAGCAGGCGTCGTCGCGCATCGAAGGCGGACAGCAGCACGTCACCCAGCTCGACGGAGGTCGCCACGAGCCGTCGCAGATCCTCGATCGGCACCCGCAACACCACACTGTCGGGCATCGCGACGCCCGCGAGGAAGGCCGGCTGTCCCATCAGCATGCCGAGTTCGCCGACGAAGTCGCCGGCTTCCACCACGAACACGACCCGGTCGTCCCGCCGATCCACGAGACCGACTCTACCCGCGAGTACGAGGTGCAGGTCGTAGCCGTCGCCGGCATCCCACAACACCTCGCCGGCCTCGGGACGGATCACCTCGCCGACCGACTCCAACAGCCCTCGGACCTGCTCGCCGAACTCGGGCCAAGCCTGATCGTCGACAGCATCCGCACGGTGGGAGGAGTATCGCGTCCGCTCGTCGGCCGCTGGAGTGGTGCTCATGTAGCTACCCCCAGTACTAGTCGCGGCCGAGTCTTTGGCCGGCGGCGAACCAGATGGTCACGGTTGCGAGGAGGAGTGCGCCGACGGTGATCAACAGTGAGCCTGGCACGTCTGCGCCCTGCACCAGCGCGGCCGCCACCGCGACCACCGGGACGATGAGCGCAGCGATTGCCCCGGGCAACCACCAGCGACGGAGGGCGTCCCGGTGGACCCGCGCGTACGACGGGACCTGGGCGGCGAACGCGGTCGCCAGATGCACCACCACTAACGCGATCGCGGTGACGGCGAGGCTCCAGCTCAGCTCGCCCGGCGCCCGCATCAACCAGCCGGCCGGGACGACCAGCAGGAAGATCAACCCGGCCGGCGAATCCGGCAACGCCACCGTTGCCACCAGCATCGGCACCGCGACCAGCGGGATCAGATCGGCCTGGTCCCACGACTGCACCGCCGGCACCACGAGCGCGACGGTCCCCGCGGCCGCGATCACCAACCGCACCAGCAGCACAGCACGCCCCGACGCACGCACCTGCGCCAACCACGAGCTGATTCTTTCCGCGATGCTCATCGACGTCCTCGCTTCGCTCCGGGCGCCGATGAGGCACGAAGCGGGCAGTGCTTGATGATGAACTCGCTTCGCTCGTTCATGATCTCATCCTCGGGGCCGAGGCCAGCCTGGACGCGTCCCGCAGTACCTCGTCCAAGGTCCCGGCGCCTCGCCACGGCACCGTCGGTACGCCGAGATCGCTGAGCCGATCGAGGTCGCGGCGGCGCTCGAGCAGGCGCAGTCGCCAAGCCAGCGGCCAGGTCCGCGAGTCGTGCTCTTCGAGGTCGATGATCGACGCGATGTCCGGCGGCAACGTGTCCACGGCGATCACCGTGCATCCCGAGTGGACGAGCGTCACGACGTACCCGAGCATCACCTGGCGGAGCAGCGGGCTGAGCACCAGCACCAGGCTGTCGGACCTGATCCGGTTCCGCCGGGCCAACTGCTGTTCGTCCTGTTGGCGGCCCTTGCGGTCGGCGTGGACGAGCGTGTCGAGGATCCGGCGCAGGTGCCCGCGACCGCTGCCGGAGCGTACGCCGCGGACCAGGTTCCCGGTGTCGATCAGCCGGACCCGGTCGCCGTGCCGCAGGTAGTGCTCGGCGATCGACGCGGCCGCGCGGACCGCGGTGTCGAGACTGCTCGACCGCCCGTCGATCCCTTCGCTGATCCCGATCTCGCCGCCGGTGTCGAGCAGGATCACCACCTCGGTGTCGCGGTCCGACCACGTCGAGGTCACATGCAGCTCGCGGGTCCGCGCGGACACGGACCAGTTGATCCGCCGCAACCGGTCGCCGGTGCGGAACGGCCGGACACCGGCCAGCTCGGTCCCTTCCCCCGGTCGCCGGGATCGGTGCAGTCCCACCAGTCCGGCCGGCCGCGGTACGGAGTCGATCGCCTCGAAGCCCTCACGCAGCGGCAGCGTGGTCACCGCCAGCGGCTCCGCCGACGTCACCTGGAGCCGGTACGCGCCGAGCGCCGATGTCGCCGCGACCGTTGGTCGCTCCAACGCACGCAGGCCCCACCGCTTCGACCGCAGCCCGACCTCGAGCGTCACCGCGCCGTCCGTCACCGGCTCCGCGATCGCCGCCTGCGGCGGGTCGTACTGGAACCACTCGGACCGGGGCAGCGCCGCCACGATCAGATCGATGTCCGGGTCAACGGTCCCGGACACCCGCAGCCGGTACGTCGTCGCCTGGCCCTCGAACAACACGTCCGCATCGAGTTCGGTGCGCACCTCGGGCTGTTCTCGTGGCCGGAAGTACCGCCCCCACACGGCGACGAATGCCAGCGGCAGCCCGAACACCGCCGCGTCCGGCCGCCGCAGCAACACCGCGATGGCGAGCAACACCGCGGCCGCGCAGATCGCGCGGACCTGCGCATGGGTCGGTCGCCACCTCATCAGCGGGAAGCGCCGACCACGGTCGGCGGTGTCGCGACTGTGCCGAGCACCGTGCGCACCACGGTCGCGCCGGTGACCTCGTGCAGCCAGAGCTCGGGCCGCACGGTGATCCGGTGCGCCAGGGCAGGTACGGCGACGGCCTTCACATCCTCTGGTACGACGTAGTCCCGGCCGTGGATCACGGCGTACGCACGGGCTGTCAGAAGCAGCGCCAGCGAACCACGAGGTGATGCACCGACCAGGACCTGCGAGTCCCGACGGGTCGCGGACGCGAGGTCGACGCAGTACTGACCGACGGTGTCGTCGACGGTGACCGACTCGACCGTGCGTTGGGCGGCGAGCAGTCCGGCCGCGTCGGTGACGGCGTCGACCGTCTGGTCCTCCTGCCGGCGGCTCATCCGGCGACGCAGTACCTCCCACTCCTCCGCGGCGCTCGGGTAGCCGAAGCCGATCCGCAGCATGAAGCGGTCGAGCTGCGCCTCGGGGAGCGGATAGGTGCCTTCGTACTCGACCGGATTCGCGGTCGCGAGCACGTGGAACGGCGTGGGCAGCGGGAAGGTCTGACCCTCGACCGTGACCTGGTGCTCCTGCATCGACTCGAGCAGCGCGGCCTGGGTCTTCGGTGGGGTCCGGTTGATCTCGTCGGCCAGTAGCAGGCCGGTGAAGATCGGACCGGGCCGGAAGACGAACTCCGAATCCTTCTGGTCGTACACGAACGCGCCGGTCACGTCCGACGGCAACAGGTCCGGCGTGAACTGCACCCGCCGGAACTCCAGCCCGAGCGCCTGCGCGAACGACCGGGCCGCCAGCGTCTTCGCCAGGCCCGGGTAGTCCTCCAGCAGCACGTGCCCGCCCGCGAGGATGCCGGCCAGCACCAGCTCCAGCGCCTCGGACTTGCCGACGACAGCCTGGCTCACCCGCTCCAGCACCCGCTGGCTCAGGTCGGACACCTCGCCGAGCGTCAGCTCGCGGCCAGTTCCCCCGAGCGGCTGCTCGCGATCAGTCACAGTTCCTCACAGGTTCTCGATGGTATGGATCGCGTACTCGATCTCGTCGAGGGACGCGGTACGTTTCTCGTCGCCGGTGATCAGGCCCCAGAGCCGGTCGCCGGTGATCGCGCGGGCGCGGTCCGGCTCGAACGTGGGATCGACGCCGTGGCGGTGGACCAGGCGATCGGTGGTGAGCTCGAGCAGCAGCGGACGGACCCGGCGGGCGAACGTCTGCGAACCCTCGCCGGCCCGGCGCTCGCGGCTGGACTCCTGCAGCCAGGTGGCGATGAACTGGGTCCGGTTGTCGTTGCTCCGGGCCCGCATCGCCGCCAGCTGCTCGTCGTGGCGGGTCGGCCAGCTGGTCTCGAGTACCTCCGGGGCGATCAGCCGGATCGCCAGCGACCCGAACCCGATCGCCAGGGCGGCGGCCACGAACCACAACGGCCGCGGCGCCATCCCCGCTGCCCCGAACACGCCGACCAGCAGCAGGCTCGCCAGCACGGTGATCCCGACATGCTGGACAAGCACCTTGTTCAGCCGCATCGACCGGCCCCGGCGCTTCCCGGGCTCCGGCGGCGGACCCTTCTCCTCCAACGGCGACCATCGGTACGACGTCATGACGTCACTTCCACGGTGTGTGCGACAGCCAACTCGTCCCGCAGCCGCAGAAGGGCAGCCCGGGCCTCGGTGCGGGCCGGTTCGGACGAACCGTGCGTGGAGTAACGAGCCTCGCGGTACAACTCACCGAGGCGGTTCAGCTGCGGCTCGGAGATCCCCCCGACACCCAGGACCCGGACGGTGAACTCGGCCGGGGTCTCCGACGGATCGCGGGCCACCCCCGCGGACGCGGCCGCCTCCTCCAGCGCGACCCAGCAAGCGATCACCGCATCGGTCGCCGTCCCGGAGTCGATCCGGGACAACCCCGTGTCGACCGCCTCGGCAAGCCGCTCGGCCTTCACCCGCTCCCACTCGGCGTCGGCCACCTCGGCCTGCGGCAACTCGACCTTGCGGATGACGCGGTAGATCCACCGGCCCAGGAACAGCGCGATCGCGGCGATCACCAGGTAGACCAGCGCCTGCCACAAGGCCTTCAGCCACTCCGGCATCGGCCGTGGCTTCACCTGACGCTGCCGCGGCGGCCCGATCGGTGTCGGCGCCGACACGGACTGGGTCGGCGTGAAGGTCGGCAGTGGACGCGGGCTCGAGCGCAGCGTGCTCTCGCTCAGCGGCCGGACCGGACCGCCCGCCGACGCAAGCACCACGAAACCGGCCGCAGCGACCCCGACGAGCAGGACTGCGGCCAGCGCGAGCGCGCCTCGACGCTGCGTCTGCATCTGGGAAGGCTAACCGATCAGAAGCCCGTGTCGAGGAACGGTAGGCGAGATGTGGAAAACGCTTCCGAGGTCGCGGCCAGTGCTCCGGCCGTGTGCTCCTCGACCAGTCCGGCCCGGCCGAGCCGCGCCAGCGATGGCCGGCCGAGGTAGACGGCCCCGAGCTCGCGGACATCGACGGTCAGATCGGCCGCGCGCGTGCTCGGCTCGCACGTGGCACCGTCCGGCCCTCCGGACAGCTGCCACTTGCCCACGTTCCACGGCAGGAAGCCGTCGGTGACGTCGAGAACGACGTCGATGTCCCGCGCGTACGTCCGCGCCGCGAGCGCACGGCCGACGTCGACCGTCCGCACCCACAGGCCGTCCCCGGTGCGCGGCGACGGTGCGCGAGGATCGAGCAGAAGATCGAGCAGCGGGTCGTCCGACGCGACCATCGCGCAGCGGGTCTCACTCAGCAGGTCGGGCTCGAGCAGGTAGCGCCAGAGCGCGGCATGCGACGCGAGGTCCACGGCATGCACGCGGTCGACCTGCACGTACCCCTTCTCGGCGCGCTTCGTCCGGTAGTGCGCGAACCCGGTCACCTCGCCGTCGCGCTCGGCCAGCACACACCGGCGCTTCGACCCGTTCGCCGGATCAATCATCACGTTCTCACTGATGACGTATTCGTTCCACCGATCGTCGTGCTGGAACATCCCCGGCCGCTCTTCCGCGAGCCGATTGCGCAACGCCGCGCAGGTGGCCAGCGTCTCGCGCACGTCGACGTACCTGATCCGTACGTCGTCGATTCCGGCCACCGGCCGCAGTTCGCGCGACACCTTCGGTACGACGATCTCCTGGTGATCGGCCGCCAGTCCGTAGCCGAAGCGGCCGTAGATGACCGCCTCGCTCGCGGTCAGCGCGGCCAGCGGCTCGGTCCCGGCCTCGTGGATCTCGGTCAGTTGCGCGCGCATCAGGTCGCGCAGGATGCCGCGCCGCCGATGCGTCGGCCGGACCCCGACCAGGGTCACCCCGCCCACCGGCACCTGCGCGCCCGGCACCGTCATCCGGAACGAGAACGCCCCGGTGTGACCGACCAGTTGGCCGTCGTCGGTCGCGGCTGTGCTCCGGTCGGCCTCCCAGACGCGCCGCTCCGCCTCTAATTGCGTCTCGGTCCAAGGCGCCGCGAACGCCAAGTCGAGGAGCTCCACGAGCTCGTCCCACCCACCCTTGAACCGCCCGATCTCGATCGCCATAACCCCTTGCCTACCAGACCGCAGATCCCCCGCCCACCGAATTCGCGGCCTGACGACAGGAGGTAGTGCCCCTCCGCCGCCCGTGGACCGGCCCGCTCAGGCTCACGATCCACCGGTCCGCCCGACTACCTCCTGTCGTTGAGGACCACTCAAGTGCGTTGTGTGCCGGCACCGGAAAATTCCTGTGGTGGTGGGAAAGTCGCGGCCGCCGGGCTCTGGACTGATGAAAATCGTTTTCATATACTCGGGGAATGACCGCCGCCCAAGGGAAGACTCCGTTGTCCCTGCTCGCCGGGCTCTCCACGACGCTCCGCGAGCCGGTGCTCGACGCCATGACGGAAGCACAGTGACCGTGGTCGTGCAGCAGGACGAGCTGCCTCGGCGAGGTGTGCTGATGCCGGATCGGCGCAACGTCGCGGAGCTGACCGCACGACAGATCGAGTACGCCGACGTGTGCGTACTCGCGAACGCTCATCGCGGCGCGGCACCCGAGCGACTGCACAACCTGCTGGCAGGACCTCGACGACCCGTTCGCCGGACTGCTCTAGCCCAGCAGAGGTAGACGGTCCGCGTGCGGGCCGAGCATGTCCACGTCGTCCTCGTCGAGCGGCAGCCGGCCGGTTGCCTTCAGGACGTACGTCGTGGTGTCCCAGCCGATCACGTCCCACGCGGCCGAGCCGAACAGGCCGTCCAGCGTCCGGGCCGTCACCTGCAGCGCCTCCGGATCCGGTTCGGGCGCGTCCGGCAGGCCGACGATCAGGTCGAGATGGTGAACCGTCGACTCGAGCACCAAAGTCGCGACGAAGTCCTTCGCGTTCAGCACATGGCCCTGCGTCTCGACCCGATGACCCTTCACGGCCAGTCCGACCGCCGCGGCCCGCACCGCCGCCTCGGACACCTCACGCCAGTGCTGGACCAGCAGGCCAGGCTTTCGGTACGCCGCCGCGACGCCACGGACGAACTTCGTATCCGGCTCCGCATCGCTCTCGGACCGGGGTGGGAAGTCCTGCCAGTACGTGACGAAATCCCGATCCGGGTCAGCGGTGGCCGGGCTGGCGAATGCGATCAGTGCCCGCTGAGCGTCGTACAGGAGATGGACCAGCAGTGGACCGACCGGCATACCGGCGCATCTGGTCTCCCGCTCGAAGTCCGCGTCGGCCAAACCCTGCACGGTCTCGGTCAGCCGCCCATAGGTCCGCCCCAGCGTCGCCGCCAGCCCCAACGGCAGTGCCCCTCGCTCGGGTGCCTTCATCCAGGCCCTCCTCGGTCTGTCCTCTCCGAACCTAACCCGAGGAGGCGCCTGCGTGTTCCTATGAACGAGCCGTGTCCAGGTGGGCAGCAGCGATGCCCTCGAGGTGGTTGAGGTCGGAGGAGACGGTGGCGAAGGAGTAGCCCTGGGCCAGCCGGCGCTTCGCGGAGTCGCCGTCGAAGGTGTGGATGCCGGCCGCGATCCCGGCCGCGGCGGCGGTCCGGGCGATCAGCTCGACCGCCTCCTCGAACGGACCGTCGATCTCCGGGTCACCCGGGAAGCGGGCACCCAGCGCGAGTCCGAGGTCCGACGGCCCGACGTACACGCCGTCCAGGCCGGGCGTCGCGCAGATCTCCGCCACGTTCTTCAGGCCGAGCGGCGTCTCGATCATCGCGAGTACGACGGTCGCCGCGTTGGAGTCGGCCGGGACCGGGCCGATGCGCAGGGACGCCCGCGTCGGGCCGAACGAGCGCCCGCCGACCGGCGGATACTTCGCCGCCTGGACTGCCCGAGCCACGTCGTCCGAGGTGTCGATCAGCGGCACGATCACGCCGGCCGCACCAGCGTCCAGTGCACGCCCGATCGGAGTCGGGTCGTTCGCCTCGACGCGCACCAGCCCGACGGTCTCGCCCGAGCCGATCGCCGCACCGGCGTCGATCGCGAGCAACCCGGTCAGCAGACCTTGGTACCCGATCAGGCCGTGCTGCCCGTCGAGCACGACATAGTCGTACCCCAGCCGCGCGATCCGCTCGGTCGCCGGCGGCGCATCCAGCGTCACCCAGTAACCAACCAGCTTCTCCCGGCCCCGGATCTTCCTCGCGAAATCGTTTGCAGTCACACACTTCACCCTAGCGGGCCACCGCCGGCAAAACCGCTCGCGTGACCGATCGGTGGACGAATGGATGAGCGCATGCCGACCACCGAGCACTTGGCGCAATGGTCTGGTCGCCTATCTCGCGGGCATCGGCCAACGGCTGAAGGATTTCTAGACCGGCGGGACGCCGTGGCGGCGGTGGGAGAATGTCCGGTCTTTGGACTGGGCGGCGGCGAGGCGGGCGATCAGCTCGTCACGGAGGTTCTCCGGCTCGACGATGGCGTCGATGACGAGGTCGGCGGCGAGGCGGAGGATGTCGATGTCGGTCTCGTACTCCTCACGCAGCCGGGACACGTACTCGACCCGTTCGCCCTCGTCCGCGATCTCCTGGATCTTGTTGTAGTACACGGCGTTGATCGCCGCCTCCGGACCCATCACGGCGATCTTCGCGGTCGGCAGTGCGATACACGCGTCCGGCGAGAAGCCGGGTCCACACATCGCGTAGAGCCCCGCGCCGTACGCCTTCCGCACGATCACGGACACCGTCGGCACGGTCGCCTCCGACACCGCGGTGATCATCTTCGCGCCGTGCCGGATGATGCCGGCCCGCTCGACCTCGCTGCCGATCATGAAGCCCGGTACGTCGCACAGGTACACCAGCGGCACGTTGAACGCGTCGCACAGCCAGATGAACCGGGCCGCCTTATCCGCCGAGTCGACGAACAGCACGCCGCCCTTGACGGCCGGCTGGTTCGCCACGATCCCGACCACCTGACCGGCCAGCAGGCCGAACCCGGTGACGAGCTCCGGCGCGTACGCCGGTTTGACCTCGAAGAACGTGTCCGCGTCGAGGAGCGCGTCGATCACGTCGTGGATGTCGAACCCGACGCTCTCCTCGGCCGGCACCAGATCCCGGGTGAAGTCGCGCGCCGGCGGCGACGCGTCGTACGACGGAGGCCGCGACTGCCACGAACCGGGCAGGTAGGAGAAGAACTGCTTGGCGAGGTCGATCGCCTCGGTGTCGTCGGTGGCGAGCAGGTCACCGCAGCCGGACACACTGGTGTGCATCCGCGCGCCGCCCATCTCCTCCAGCGTCACCTTCTCGCCGACCACCATCTCGGCCATCCGGGGCGAGCCCAGGTACATCGAGGCGTTGCCGTCGACCATGATCACGATGTCGCAGAACGCCGGGATGTACGCGCCACCCGCGGCCGATGGGCCGAACAGGCAGCAGATCTGTGGGACCTTGCCGGACAGCGCGACCTGGTTGTGGAAGATCCGGCCGGCGCCGCGACGGCCGGGGAACAGGTCGACCTGGTCGGTGATCCGCGCGCCGGCCGAGTCGATCAGCCAGAAGATCGGCAGCTCGTCGCGGAGCGCGACCTCGGTGATGCGAACGATCTTCTCCACCGTCCGGGCACCCCACGAGCCGGCCTTGACGGTCGGGTCGTTCGCGACCAGCAGCGCCGGGCGGCCGTCGACCAGCGCGCGGCCGGTCACCACGCCGTCGGCCGGCAGGCCGGGGTTCAGCGCGTTCGCGAGCTGGGCGTCCTCAACGAAGCTGCCCTCGTCGACGAGCAGTGCGATCCGGTCCCGGACGTACAGCTTGTTCTGACTCGCGAGCTTCGCCGCCGCCTTCTCCGGCGGCGCCAGCGTCGCCTCGCGCGCTGCCTTCACCTCGGTCCAGTGGTCCCTCATATCTGCCTTTCTACCTGTTACGTCCGAAGAAGCGAGGGTTATAGGCCACAGTTCTTCGGACGCAAGGGATCATTCGACCGGGAGGCCGAGGCTGCGGGCGATCAGCATCCGCTGGACTTCCGACGTACCCTCGCCGATCTCGAGGATCTTGGCGTCGCGGTAGAACCGGGTGACCGGGTACTCCTCCATGAAGCCGTAGCCGCCGAAGACCTGGGTGGCGATCCGCGTCGCCGTCACCGCGGACTCGGTCGCGTAGAGCTTGGCCACCGACGCGGCCTGCTTGAAGTCGGCCATCGAGGCGCCGGCGTCCTTCAGTGCGGCGGCCCGGTAGACGAGCAGCTCGGCCGCGTCGGCCATCACCTTCAGGTCCGCGATCTGGAAGGCGACGCCCTGCTTGCGCCCGATCGGACCACCGAACGTCTGCCGCTCACCGGCGTACTGGACCGACATCTCCAAGCACGCCCGGATGCACCCGAGCGCGACCGCCGCGATCGCGACCCGCCCGTCGTCCAGCGTCGCGAGGAACTGCGCGAACCCCTTGCCGCGCTGGCCGAGCAGGTTCCCCTCGGGCACCCGGCAGCCGACGAGGGAGAGCGGATGTGTGTCCGAAGCGTGCCAGCCGAGCTTGTCGTACGCCGCCTCGGCGACGAAGCCCGGCGTACCACTCGGGACGATGATCGTGGAGATCTCCGCCTTGCCGTCCGCCTTCTCGCCGGTCCGCGCGGTCACGGTCACGCAGGAGGTGATGCTGGAACCGGAGTTGGTGATGAACTGCTTCGAGCCGTCGATCACCCACTCGCCGCCGTCGAGGACCGCGCGCGTCTTGGTCGCGCCCGCGTCCGACCCGGATTCGGGCTCGGTCAGCCCGAACCCGGCCAGCTTCTGGCCCGCGACCAGGTCGGGCAACCAGGTGGCCTTCTGCTCCTCGGTGCCGAAGGTGAGGATCGGGTTGATCCCCAGCCCCACCGCCGCCTCGAGCGTGATGCCCATCGACTGGTCCACCCGGGAGATCTCCTCGATCGCCACGCACAGACTCGTGAAGTCGCCGCCCGCACCGCCGTACTCCTCCGGGGCGGTCAGGCCGAACAGGCCGAGCTTCCCCATCTTCTGCACGACCTCCACCGGGAAGTAGTGCTTGCGGTCCCACTCGGCGGCGTGCGGCGCGATCTCCGCCTCGGCGAAGTCGCGGACGCTGTGGCGGAACTCGCGATGTTCCTCGGACAGCTCGAACATGAGGCACTCCTTGTGCTTGACGCTTACGTAAACGTAAAGCAACCTGGGGTGTGTGCACAATATCCGGGTGCCCGCTGAGACCTGGTCGATCGCCGAACTGGCCGCCGAGTACGACGTCACGCTGCGGACGATCCGGTTCTACGAGGACCGCGGCCTGCTCACGCCCGAGCGCCGCGGCACCCTGCGTGTCTACCACCCCCGCGACAAGGTCCGCCTCGGCCTGATCCTGCGCGGCAAACGCCTCGGCTTCTCCCTCGACGAGATCGCCACCATCGTCGACATGTACGACGCCGAACCCGGCGAGGAGGGCCAGCTCGAGTACCTCCTCACCCAGATCACCCACCGCCGAGCCGACCTCGAACAACGCCGCCACGACATCGACGAAACCCTCCGCGAACTCGCCGAAGTAGAAGCCCGCTGCCACGCGGACCTGGACTCCCTCCGGTCGGCCGCCGGAGCAGGGGCAGCCCGGCCGGACGGCGTACCGACCAACGGGTAGTACCCCCGCATCGACCGAACACCGAGCGGCGTGGCAGACGGGTGGCAGGGGAAATAAGGCACCACTACCCGTTCGTCGGTACAGGCTCACGCCTGGTTTTCCAGGATCTCTTTCGCGCGGTCGAGGGCGGCGACCTCGGAGTTCATCGACTGCTGGACCGGCTTGGTCATCAGGAGTTTCTTCAGGCCGGACAGGCCGGCGGACAGTTTGAGGGTGACCTCGGTCCCGTCGTCCACCGCCTCGAACCGGTAGTCGCCAACCGGGCGCACCGGCCCGGCGGTGACCTCGAACGCCAGATGACTGTCCGGCTCGTACGCCGTCACCCGGAAGTCCGACGGAATCGGCCGGCCACCCGGCCCGGCGACCCGCTGCCGGTACGTCATCCCCGGACCGATCGGACCGTTCCGGGCGATCTCCTTGACCGCGGGACGCCACTGCGGGTCGTTCTCGCTGTCCGCGAAGTACGCGAACACGGCTGCCGGCGGCCGCTGGATCCGGACCGTGTGCTCAGCCTCAGGCATGACGCCTCCGAAACTAGGTGATCTTCCGCCGCCCGAACTCCAAACAGGCAAGTGGTGCACCCACACCTCCACGATGCTCCCCCTGCACCCGGCACGCAACCAGCCTCCTCACCGTCCGTGACCGGCTTAGGGCGACCTCAAAACTCTTCACGCCTGTTGACGACTTCGGTCGACTCAACGAGCGCGACTGGTGCAGGTTCGACAGGAGGTGTCTGCTCTTCACGGCACGACACGCCGGGACTGAGTGCTCGCCCGGGCTGAATTGACCGACATCTCCTGTCGATCTGCACACCCTTGGTTCGTGTAGAGGGCGAGAACACGGACCAAGGAGGCAGTTATGGGTGAGATCACGGTGGTTTGCAGTTTGACGTTGGATGGCGTGATGCAGGGGCCGGGGCGGGTGGATGAGGATGTGCGTGGGGGCTTCCAGTACGGCGGGTGGGGGACGCCGTACAGCGAGGACTCGATGGGGCGTGTGCTGCAGCGGCGGGCTGGGGTCCAGGGTGGGATGCTGCTCGGGCGGCGGACGTACGAGGACTTCGCGGGCTTCTGGCCGAAGCAGGAGGACAACCCCTACACGGACGCGCTGAACAAGCAGCAGAAGTACGTCGTCTCGTCGACGCTGACGGACCCCGATTGGGTCAACACCCACGTGATCGGTCTGGACGGCGTCGCGAAGCTGAAGAGCGAGCAGAACCTCATCGTCCTCGGCAGCGGCGAACTGGTCCGATCCATCCCGGAGCTGATCGACGTCTACATCCTGCTGATCCACCCGCTCGTGCTCGGCACCGGCCGCCACCTCTTCGGCAACCTGCACCAGCCCCTCACCCTCACCCACTCCGAAACCACCACCACTGGAGTGGTTATCGCCGAATACAAGCCCGGCACCGTACCGAGCAACGGGTAGTAGTCAGTGGTCAGCGCACCATCACGCCGTGGCCACGCATCCGGCCAGGCCGAATCGCCCACCACTACCCGTTCCTCGGTACCCAACGGCCTCGTAGCGGCGGAGGGCCAAGTCGGCCAGGCGGGGATCGGCACCTAGCGGCGGGGTCACCGGACGTCCGGCGGCCAGCCGGCGGACGCGGTCGGCGAAGAAGCCGGGCGCCAGCAGGTACGTCGCGACCGCCACCTCCCCCGGGGTCCGCGACAGGACCGAGGCGAGGCGTTCACCCGCACCGGAGACGTAGCCGACGGAGACCGGGCGGTCGACGCGAGCGGAGAGCAGATCCGCTGTCTCGGAGCAGTCGGCGAGGGCGCGGGGGTCCGAGGAGCCGGCCGCAGCGAGGACCACGTGGTCGACGCAACCGAGGTTGCCGAGGCGATCGGCGAGGATCTCCGCCAGGACAGGCGATGGTCCGAGGGCCGGCGCCGTGCGGACCCGGCCGGGATACCGATCCGCCTCGGCAGCTACGTCGACGTAGACGTGGTAGCCGCCGGACAGCAACAGTGGCACCACCACGGCTTGGTTGCTATCAGCAACAACACGGGCGACCAGCCCCGGCAGCGCGGGTACGTCGACGTCGACGAAGCCGAGCGAGACCGGTACGTCGGGACGCCGCCGGGCCATCATCCGGATGAGTTCGCGGACCTCGCGTATGCCCCGAGGGTCCGCCGTCCCGTGAGCCGCGGCGATCAGGTCCACGCCAGCCGCCCGCCCGGTCGGGCCGGCGACCAGGTCGACGCCAGCCGTCCGCTGGGTCGGGCCGGTGATCATGTCGGTACCCCGGCAGGTTCCACGGCGAGCCGGTAGCCGCGCCGCACCACGGTCCGCACCAGCTCGGGCCGGCCGACCGCCGTGCGCAAACGGTTAACCGTCACCTCAACCGCGTGGACGTCCTCGGCACCAGGGAGCACCGCCAGCAACGCGGGCCGCGACACCACATCGCCGCCTGCTGCGACGAGCGCGGCCAGTACGGCGCGTGGACCCGGACCGAGCGGCAACACCACACCGTCGAGCACCGCCGCTCCGCCGCGGATCACCAACTGCCCGAACTCCGTCTCGATCGACCGGGCGTTGTCATCGGTGAGCCGGTCGGTCACGATCCGGATCAGCGCACCCAGTCGGTAGCGGTCCGGCACCAGAGGCTCCAAACCCAACGCCACAAA
Organism: Kribbella sp. NBC_01484; assembly: GCF_036227145.1. Taxonomy (NCBI): domain Bacteria; kingdom Bacillati; phylum Actinomycetota; class Actinomycetes; order Propionibacteriales; family Kribbellaceae; genus Kribbella; species Kribbella sp. NBC_01484. The sequence continues at coordinate 4,211,009 of NZ_CP109437.1, read as the reverse complement.
GGGTCCAGCGGTCACCGGTCCGACGCAGGCGTTCAGCACCCGACCTGCCCGCAGCGACGAAATCAGAGCGTCGTACTGCCCAGTCAGGGCTGCAGCGTCCAGCATGGCCTGGGCACCCGGCGCAGATGTGTGCACCACCGCGTCCACGATCCCTGTGCAGACCTGACCGATCATCCGCTCGACAACGGCCGGGTCAGGCGCCGGACCCCAGCGGTACACCTCCAGCCCGCGGACCGACGCCCCGGCCGACCGCAGTGCGTCCTGCAGCGACGGGTCCGACAACCCATGCAGTTGTACGACGATCTTCCGGCCGTTGACCCCTTGGTCACGAAGCCACTGCACCACCTCGGCGGTGGTCTCCGACCGAGCGGACCAGTGCTCGACCAGTCCGGCGGCCCGGATCGCACCCCGGGCCTTCGGACCACGGGCGAGGAGGCGCGACTGCTCCAGGGTGCCGAGCAGATCCGCGGCCAGCCCGGCGGTGTCCGCGGCCTCGATCCAGCCGCGGAAGCCGACCGCGGTGGTGACGACGACGTCGTCCGGCGGGTTCGCGATCACCCGCCGGGACGCCTCGATCAGCGCGTGGTCGTCGGCGACCGGCACGATCTGCAGCGTCGGTGCGTGCAGCACCTTCGCGCCCCGCCGCTCGAACGAGGCGACCAGGTCCTCCGCCCGCCGATGGGCGGTGATCGCGATCGTGCAGCCACTGAGTGGCCCGGGCCTAGTCATCACCGAGATTCACCGTGACCTGTCCGTCGACCACGTCGACCTGGTACACCGGAAGAGACACCGACGGATCGTCGAGGCACGAGCCGGTGCGCAGATCGAAGACCTGCTTGAACATCGGCGACGCGACCGTCGGCACGTCACCGCGGCTGCCGACGATACCCCGCGACATCACGTTCGCCCCACTGAACGGGTCCTGGTTGCCGATGGCAAACACTTCACCGTCGTGCGTCCGGAACAACGCGATCTGCAGGTCCCCGATCAGGGCCGCGACACCGCGCTCCGGCAGCAGGACGTCGTACCGGCAGACGACCGTATGACTCATCGCAGTGACGCTCATCGGTGTCCTCGCTTCGCTCCGGGCGCCGATGAGGCACGGAGCGCGCTGTGCTTGATTGTGAACTCGCTTCGCTCCTTCACTGGCGTACCTCCAATCGGGGGCCGGCCAGCAGGACCGGCTCCAGCTGTCCGCGTTCGGCCGGGGTGGCGGGCCGCGGCTGGTTGCGCTCGACCACGTACCGCAGGTCGGCGTCGGGCTGGTCCGGCGCGTTCACGAACGAGACGAACCGGGCCAGCTTGTCGGGGTCGTTCAGGGTCGCCTGCCATTCGTCGACATACGAGTCGACGTGCCTGGCCATCGCGGCGTCCAGGTCCGCGGCGATGCCCAGGCTGTCGTTCAGTACGACGTCCCGCACGTGATCCAGGCCGCCTTCGAGCTCACGCATCCACACCGCGGTCCGCTGCAGCCGGTCGCCGGTGCGGATGTAGTACATGAGGAAGCGATCGATCGCCTGGAACAGCTCCGCGTCGGTCAGGTCGGACGCGAGCAGCTCCGCGTGCCGGGGTGTCATCCCGCCGTTCCCACCGACGTACAGGTTCCAGCCCTTCTCGGTCGCGATCACGCCGACGTCCTTGCCGCGCGCCTCGGCGCACTCGCGAGCACAACCGGAGACACCGAGCTTGAGCTTGTGCGGCGACCGCAGACCGCGGTAGCGAAGCTCCAGCGCGATCGCCATCCCCACCGAGTCCTGTACGCCGTACCGGCACCAGGTGGACCCGACACACGACTTCACGGTCCGCAGCGCCTTGCCGTAGGCGTGACCGGATTCGAAGCCGGCGTCGACCAGCCGCTTCCAGATCGCCGGCAGCTGTTCGATCCGGGCACCGAACAGGTCGACCCGCTGACCACCGGTGATCTTCGTGTAGAGGCCGAAGTCGCGGGCGACCTCGCCGATCGTGATCAGGCCCGCCGGGGTGATCTCGCCGCCGGGGATCCGCGGGACGACGGAGTACGTGCCGTCCTTCTGCATGTTGGCCATCACGTGGTCGTTGGTGTCCTGCAGCGTCGCCCGCTCGCCGTCGAGGACGTGACCGGCCGGGTCCAGGCTGGCCAGGATCGACGCGACCACCGGCTTGCAGATGTCGCACCCCCGGCCGGTCCCATGCCGCTCGACGATCTCGCTGAACGTGCGCAGTTCCGTCACCCGGACCACGTCGAACAACTCGGCCCGCGACAGTGCGAAGTGCTCGCACAACGCCTTGCTGACCTCGACACCGGCCTTGGTGAGCTCGGTGTTGAGCAGGTTCTTCACGATCGGCAGGCAGGAACCGCAGCTGGTCCCGGCGCGCGTCATGCCACACACCGATTTGATGTCGCTGCAGCCCTCGTCACGTACGGCGCAACGGATCGTGCCCGCGGACACGTTGTTGCACGAACACACCGGCGCGTCGTCCGGCAGCTCGAGCTGGACCGGGCCGGCACCTTCCGGCAAGAGGAACGCGGCCGGATCCGCGCCGAGCTCCCGGCCCACCATCGGGCGAAGTCCGGAGTACGCCGACGCGTCGCCGACCAGGATCCCGCCGAGCAGAGTGCGCGCGTCGTCGGACAGCACGAGCTTCTTGTAGACGCCGGCCACCGGGTCGGCGTACACGATGTCCAACGCGCCTTCGGTCGCGCCGAACGCGTCACCGAAGCTCGCCACGTCGACACCAAGGAGCTTCAGCTTGGTCGAGGTGTCCGCACCCGGGAAGGTCGCCTGGCCGCCGAGAAGCCGGTCGGTGACGATCTCGGCCATCGTGTAGCCGGGGGCAACCAATCCCCAGACGCGGCCTTCGATACAAGCGACTTCGCCGATCGCCCAGACCCCGGGGACCGACGTCCGGCAGGCCTCGTCGACCACGACGCCGCCGCGCTCGCCAATCTGCAGACCGGCCGCGCGGCCGAGTTCGTCGCGCGGGCGGACGCCGGTCGCGAAGACGACCACGTCGGCCGGGAGATCGGGGCCTTCGGCAACGGCCATCGCGCGGGCCGCACCTTGCGAGGTGAGCTTGACCCGGGTCGTCTGCGTCGAGGTCATCACGTCGACGTCCAGGCCGCGAATCAGCCGGGCAAGTGCGCTGCCGCCTCCCTCGTCGACCTGCAACGGCATCAGGCGGGGCGCGAACTCGACCACTTTGGTCGCGGCGCCGAGGGCCCGGAGCGCGCCGGCCGCTTCCAGGCCGAGCAGACCGCCACCGACGACCACACCATGGACGTCCTTGCCTTCGTCCTTGAGTCGCTCGACGTACACGCGCAGTGCGGCGACGTCGTCGACAGTGCGGTAGACGAAGCAACCCTGGGCATCACTGTTCTTCACCGGCGGCACGAAGGCCGACGAACCCGTCGCCAGGACCAGTTCGTCGTACCCGAGCTGCTCGCCCCGCGCGGTCGTCACGGTCTTGGCCACGCTGTCGAACGCGGCGACCTCCACTCCCTTGCGCAAGGTCACGGCCGGGTCGTCCCACAGTTCCGGGTCGCCGAGGGAGAGGTCGTGCGGGTCGCGGCCGGAGAAGTAGCTGGTCAGCGCCACCCGGTCGTACGGGAGCCGCGGCTCCTCGGCCAGCACGGTGATGCGGTACGTGATCTCGCTGTCGCGGGAACGCAGGGCCTCCACGAGCCGGTGCGCGACCATGCCACCGCCTACCACCACAACGTGCCGGGCCTTGTTCAGCTCTGCCATCGTCGCCCTCCTGCTCGGGACTGGTTCGGTCTCGCCGCGACGGAAGCGGTCGAGCAGATCGCCGACGGCGCCGGTGCAACTGCCGCACCCGGTCGTCGCCCGCGTCGTGGCGGCGATGCCGGCGACACTGTCGGCACCCCCACGCCAGGCCGCCTCGATCGCGGCCCGGGTGACGCCGTTGCACCTGCACACGGTCGCCACCTTCTTCTTCGGTACGACGGGTTCGGCCAGCAACCCGTCCGCCACCACCGGCGTCCCCCGATCCGCCAGCAACACCAGCTCCGCGGCCACCTCCGGCGCACCCACCGCCACGGCCGACCGGACGATCCCGTCTCGCAGGACGGCCCGCACATATCGCGTGCCGTCCTCCAGTCGCACCACCTCGCCGTCCTCGTCCTTGTTGCCGAGGACAAGCACGTCGAGTCCACCCGCAGTGAGCCGGACGACATCGAAGGCCGGCAGGCTCGGACCGGTGTCGCCGGAGAACCCCGGCGCGTCGCCGTCCCGCTCGCCGCTCAGCCGCGTCGCGAGCACCTCCGCGTGCGACCACGCCGACACGACGGTCCCGCTCAGTCGCCCGTCGACCTCGGCACAGTCCCCGATCGCGTGCACCCGTGGGTCGTCGGGGCTGGTCAGAGTCCGGTCGACCACGATCCCGGTCCGCACGGTCAGCCCGGTCGCCAGCTCGGTCCGCGGCTTCACCCCGCACGCGACCACCAGCAACTCGCCGAACACCTGCCGTCCGCTCCGCAGGTTGAGCGCCCGGAACCGCCCGTCGCGAACATCTGTCCCGGCGAGGCTCGTGTTGAGCAGCACCTCGACGCCCAACTCCCGCACCGCCCGCGTCAGCAGGCGACCGGCCGAAAGCCGAATGCTCTTGTCCAGCAGGGCTTCGCCGTCATGCACCAACGTGACCGCGACACCCCGCTCCCGCAGCGCACAAGCAGTCTCGATGCCCAGCACACCCCCGCCAAGCACCACCGCCCGCCGCGCCCGGCCGGCTGACTCGACCACCGCACGCGCATCTCCCACCGACCGCAACGTGAAGATGCCGGCCGCCTCGACCAGCTCGGGTGGCACCAACGGCGCCGCACCCGTCGCGAAGACCAACCGGTCGTACTCCCACTCGCGACCACCGGAATCCACCACCACCCGCCGGCCTCGATCCACGGCGACCGCAGCCACCGGCACCTCGTCCCCGACCACGGGTTCCGCGCGGCCGGCGACGTACTCGGTCAACCGGGTCCGGTTGTACGACGGTTCATCGCCCAGGACGGTCACGTCGTACGTCGGCAGCAGCTCGGCCAGTCGGCGACCCGACATCCCGCCGCCGATGATCACGACCCTTTCGGTCATGGGGCCTCCCGGCCTGGACTGAGGAGCGCAGGGAGCGAAGCGACTGGAGCGACGAGGGAAGGCCGGGAGCCAAGGCCCCATGACACTGCCGGCGCCGAAGGCCCGGCCAAAAGCACAGCGGTGACTTCTACGGCACACGCTTTGAATTCGGGCATCCGGGAGACTGGGTCGAGCGCATCGTTGGTGAGCTCGTTGACCGCGCCGGCACCACCGAAGTGGAAAGGCACGAAGACTGTGTCCGGCCGGACGTCGGCCGTCACCCGCGCCGGGAGCACCATTGACCCGCGATCCGTCCGCAACCGGACCGGAAGCCCGTCCGCGATCCCCAGCTGTGCGGCCACGCGCGGATGGATCTCCGCGAACACCTCCGGCTCCGCCTCGGCCAACTCCGGCACCCGGCGCGTCTGCGCCCCACTCTGGTAGTGCTGCAACAACCGCCCGGTCACCAGGTACATCGGCGCGGTCGCGTTCAGGTCGTCGGCAACCGGCCGGTGATCCACCGGTACGACGTGCGCACGGCCATCCGGTGTGGCGAAGCCGTCCGCGAACAACCGCGGCGTCCCTGGGTGCCCCTCGAACGGGACCGGCCAGAACAACGCCTCCCCCGCGTCGATCCGCTCCCACGTGATCCCCGAGTAGTCCGCCTTCCCACCCTGGCTGGCCAGGCGCAGCTCGTCGAACACCTCACCCGGATCGGTCGAGAACGCCGCACTACAACCAAGCCGCGAGGCCAAGCCGGCAAACACAGCTAGGTCGCTCCGCACCTCACCAGGCGGTGCGATAGCAGCCCGCCGCCGCAGCACCCGCCCTTCGAGGGACGTCATCGTCCCCTCTTCCTCAGCCCACTGCGTGACCGGAAAGACGACATCCGCCAACAGAGCGGTCTCAGACGGTACGACGTCCGCCACCACCAGCAGGTCGAGAGCTGAGAGCCGCTCACGCACGGAGGCCAACCGTGGCGCCGACACCAGCAGGTTGCTCCCGTGGACGAGCAGTGCCTTCGGGCCGCCCGTCGTACCAAGAGCATTGATGAGTTCGACCGCGCTCTTTCCGGGCCCGGGGAGTTCGGAAGGATCCACACCCCACACGCCGGCCACGTGCGCACGAGCCGCCGGATGGGCGATGCTGCGGTAACCGGGAAGTTGATCCGCCTTCTGCCCGTGCTCCCGGCCGCCCTGACCGTTCCCCTGACCAGTGATGCAGCCGTAGCCACTGCCCAGCCGTCCGGGCAACCCGAGAGCCAGTGCGAGGTTGATGCAGGCCGTCACGGTGTCGGTGCCCTTGCTGTGCTGCTCAGCACCACGACCGGTCAGGATGAACGCCCCAGCACCACCGTGCACCGGTGCGGCCGCCGCAAGCACCCGAGCAGCCCGGCGAATGGTTGCCGCCGGCACGCCAGTCACCCGCTCCGCCCGCTCGGGCCACCAGGACGCGGTCGAGCGGAACAACACCTCCGCGTCGTCGACCCGCTCGTTCAGGTACGCCGTGTCCGCCAGACCCTCCTGCAGTACGACGTGAGTCAGCGCGAGCATGAGCGCCAGATCCGACCCCGGAGTCGCCTGCAGGTGGATCCCGGCACCGTCCTCGGTCAGGCCGGCCGTCGCCGAGCGACGCGGGTCGACGACCAGAAGCCCACCCGCGTCCCTGGCGCCCCGCAGATGCGCGACCGCCGGCGGCATCGTCTCGGCGATGTTGCTGCCGACCAGCAGGACGGCACCAGCACCGCCCAGATCGGCCAGCGGGAACGGCAGCCCACGGTCGATGCCGAAGGCCCGGTTGGTCGCAGCCGCGGCGGACGACATGCAGAACCGGCCGTTGTAGTCCACGTTCGCGGTCTTCAGCGCAACCCGGGCGAACTTGCCCAGCGCGTAGGCCTTCTCGTTGGTGAGACCGCCACCACCGAACACAGCGACCGAGTCATGGCCATGGTCGCGCTGCAGCGATCGGATGCGATCGGCAACGAAGTCCAGCGCCGCGTCCCAGCTCGTCTCCACCAAGTTGCCCGCCGCGTCGCGCACCAGTGGCATGGTGAGCCGGTCCGGCACCGTGAGTACGTCGGAAGCCGTCCACCCCTTGCGGCACAACCCACCCCGGTTGGTCGGGAAGTCGCGTGGCCGTACCTCCACTGCACCTGGCCGGTCGACCGGGTGCAGGGTGGTCGCGCACTGCAGAGCGCAGTACGGGCAATGAGTGGGGACACCCTTCACACGCGCTCCCGGCTGAGCGGGCCACCCTTGCGCAGGTAGCAGAAGTACGTGACGGCCACGCAGAGGACGTAGAAGCCGCAGAAGACGTACAGCGCCGGGACCAGGGAGCCGAAGTGACTCGTCGACATCGCGAACCCACGCGGGACCAGGAAGCCGCCGTACGCGCCGACCGCGGAGGCAATCCCGATGCAGGCCGCCGCCTCCCGCCGGGCCCGGCCCGGATCGCCCGGCGTGGTCAGCCGGAACACCGCGGGGATCATCCGGTACGTCGATCCGTTCCCAGCGCCGCTCGCCACGAACAGGACCAGGAAGCTGATCAGGAACGCGGTGAAGCTGCCCGAGTTCAGCGACACGATCGCGGCCAGGATGCCGAGGCCCATCACCACGAACGCGCACACCGTCACCCGGGCGCCGCCGACCCGGTCCGACAGCTTGCCGCCGAACGGCCGTGCGACCGAGCCGACCAGCGCGCCGAGGAACGCGATGTGCGCCACCGTGATCTCGGGGAACGTGGTCTTGATCAGCAGCGGGAACGCCGCCCCGAACCCGATGAACGAGCCGAACGTGCCGATGTAGAGGAACGAGATGATCCAGGTGTGCGGCCGCTTCGCCGCCGCGATCGAGGCGCGGAACGACGAGGTCGCGGCAGACAGGTTGGACATCAGCTTCCAGGCCAGGAACGCCGCCAACAGGATCAGCGGGATCCACATCAGGCCGGCCCGGTTCAGCGACAGCCCGGCGCCGGCGACGATCACGATCGGCACCAGCAACTGGACCACGGCGACGCCGAGGTTGCCGCCGGCCGCGTTGATGCCGAGCGCGAAGCCCTTCTCCTTCTCCGGGTAGAAGAACGAGATGTTCGTCATGCTGCTGGCGAAGTTGCCGCCGCCGACACCGGCGGTGGCCGCGACCAGCGCCATCACCCAGAACGGCGTGTCCGGCCTGGTCATGAAGTAGGCCAGCCCGCTGGTCGGGATCAGCAGCAACAGCGCGGAGACGACGGTCCAGTTCCGCCCACCGAACCTCGGTACGGCGAACGTGTAGGGCAGTCGCAGCGTCGCGCCGACCAGACTGGGTAGCGCGACCAGCCAGAAGAGCTGGTTCGTGTCATAGCCGAAGCCGGCCTTGGGCATCGAGACCACGACGATGCTCCACAGCTGCCAGACCGAGAAGCCGAGGAACTCGGCGAAGATGGACGGCCACAGGTTGCGCCGCGCCACCGCGCGGCCCTTCGCGGCCCAGAATCCGGCGTCCTCCGGGTCCCAGACATCGATCCAGCGCCCGCGCCGCGGCACCTCGACGGTGCCCACCGCACCGGTCCGGTCGCGGGGAGTGACGACCTCCGGCCGTGTCTCGAGCGTCATCGTGCGTCTCCGATCATCCGACCTGTTCGATTAGGCCAGGACGCTATGACCGGGGTGTTTCCACGTAGTCATCTTGTTGTTACGCCGCCGAAACGGCTCCCGCACACCCGGCGCCGGGTGGTGAGAGAAGAAGGAACCGGCCTGGGTACTGTGCCGGTACCGACAGGCGGAGGGGACAGCATGAAAGAGGAGAAGAGCCGGGCCGGCGGTCGCTGGAAGTGGCGGGCGGCGATCGCGGCGGTGCTGATCGGCTGGCTGGTGCTGGGCGCGCTGGGCGGCCCGACGGTGGGCAAGCTCAGTGAGGTCCAGGAGAACGACAACGCCAACTTCCTTCCGAAACAGGCCGAGTCGACGTTGGTCGCCAACGAGTCAGCCAAGTTCGTCGACTCCAAGGCCCTGCCGTACTTCGTCCTGATCGTGCGCGACTCCGGAATCACCCCGCAGGACGTGGCCAACGCCAACGCGTTCCTCGCCAAGGTCCCGACGATGGAGCTCGGCGGCGGAAAGACCATCGGCGACTACCTCGCCGCGCCCGCCAAGACGGTGATCCCGTCGGAGGACAAGAAGGCGCTGCTGCTCACCGTCGAGATCGACGGTGAGCGCGCCGACGAGGTGGTCAAGTCGGGCGAGACCGTGCTGTTCGCGGTCGCCGACACGATGCGCACCAACATCAAACAAGACCTCACACCCACTGGTCTGACGGTCTACGTCACCGGCCCGGGCGGTGTCTTCGCGGACTTCGTCGTGGCGTTCAGCGGGATCGACGGGATCCTGCTCGGGGTCGCGCTCGCGGTCGTGTTCATCATCCTGCTGATCGTCTATCGCAGCCCGATCCTGCCCATCGCGGTCCTGCTGACCGCCGTCTTCGGTCTCGCTCTGGCCGCGCTCGTCGTCTATCCATTGGCCAAGCACGGCGTACTGGAACTGAACGGGCAGAGTCAGGGCATCCTGTTCATCCTCGTCGTCGGCGCCGCGACCGACTACTCGCTGCTGCTGGTCTCGCGCTACAAGGAAGAGCTGCACGACTACGAGAGCAAGTACCAGGCGATGCTGGTCGCCTGGCGCGCGGCGATCGAGCCGATCGCGGCCAGCGCGGCGACGGTCATCCTCGGGCTGCTCTGCCTGCTGCTGTCGCAACTCGGCAGCACCAAGGGCCTCGGCCCGGTCGGCGCGATCGGCATCGCCGGAGCGCTGATCGCGGCGATGACCTTCCTGCCCGCGATCCTGCTCGCGTTCGGCCGGCGGATCTTCTGGCCGTCCATCCCGCGTCTCGACCACGTGCACGCCAGCGACCAGGTCGGCGGCCGCAAGCTGTGGGGTCGCGTCTCCGGGCTGGTCGGCCGGCGCCCCCGCCGGGTCTGGGTGGTCAGCATGCTGGCGCTGCTCGCCTGCGCGGCGTTCCTGCCGACATTCAAGGCGAGCGGCATCTCCCAGGAGGACCTGTTCCTCGACGAGGTCGAGTCCGTCACCGGCCAGCAGGAGCTCGCCAAGCACTTCGACGCCGGCGCCGGTACGCCGGTCCAGATCCTGACCCCGGCCGCCCAGGCGGACCAGGTGGTGCAGACCGCGTCGAAGGTCGACGGCGTCGGTACGGCGTCCGCGTCGCCGGCCCCCGGCGTACCGCCGAAGGTTGTCGACGGCAAGGTCCTGGTCCAGGCGACGCTGACGGTGCCGGCCGACTCACCCGAGGCGACCAAGGTGGTCCAGCATCTGCGCACCGAACTGGACCATGTCAGCCCCGACATCCTGGTGGGCGGCAACACCGCGATCAACCTCGACGTCCTCGACGCGAGCAAGCGGGACCTGCGGGTGATCATCCCGGCCATCCTCGCGCTGATCTTCGTCGTACTGACGCTGTTGCTGCGCTCGCTCGTCGCCGCCGTCCTGCTGGTGGTCGCGAACGTGCTGTCCTTCGGCGCGACCGTCGGGGTGAGCGCGCTGGTGTTCAACCACGTCTTCAAGTTCCCGGGCGCGGATCCGAACATCCCGCTGTACGCGTTCGTCTTCCTGGTGGCCCTGGGCATCGACTACTCGATCTTCCTGATGACCAGGGTGCGGGAGGAATCCAAGGAACAGGGCACCAGACCCGGCATCCTGGTCGGCCTCGCGGTCACCGGCGGCGTGATCACCTCAGCCGGCGTCGTCCTCGCGGCCACCTTCTCCGCCCTCGCGGTGCTCCCCATCCTCTTCCTCGTCCAGATCGCCTTCATGGTCGCCTTCGGCGTCCTCCTGGACACCACCATCGTCCGCTCCCTCCTCGTCCCGTCCCTCGCCTACGACGTCGGCCCACGCGTCTGGTGGCCAAGCACCTTGAAAAACCAAGACTGACCCGCGCTTCGCCAGGGACCGTGGGACGGGCCGGGTGGGGTCTGTCGCACTGGTGCGAGGAGGGTTTTACCCCGGTTCGGGAGGAAAACCCTCCCCAAACCGGCAGAAAACCCTCCACCCGAACAGAACGGAGCGCGTCGGCAGTCCACCCCGTCCCACAGCGGGTGAGGCTGGGACCGACCAGGAGCACCACCCAACGCGCTCCGAAACGACCCACATCCGGCAGAAGAGCCGGAATAGCTTGTGTCAACCTGCCCCAGACCTCTACGTGGGTGACCTCTCCTCGTGATGCTCGCCTTCTCTCGTTCGCTTTGTAGCCTTTGGTTCATGGAGACGTTCGAGGGGACGATTGTGGTGAATGACGGGGGTGGGGCGTGGGTGGGGGTGCCTGGGGAGGTCGTTGCCGCGCTCGGAGGTGGTGGGCGGATTCCGGTGCAGGCGACGTTCGACGGGATCGCGTATCGGGGGTCGATCGCGTCGATGGGTGGGTGTATGGCGCTGGGGATCCTGAAGAGTATTCGGGGTGAGTTGGGGAAGGGGGCTGGTGATCCGGTGACCGTGACGCTGGTGCGAGACGCGGCCGAGCGGACGGTGGAGGTGCCGGCGGATCTCGCCGCGGCGCTGCAGGAGGCCGGGTTGCGGAAGGCATTCGATGCGCTCAGCTACAGCCATCGGCGGGAGCATGTGAACGCGATCAACGACGCCAAGAAGCCGGAGACGCGGGTACGGCGGATCAGCAAGGCACTCGAGATGCTCGAGTCTTCTTGAGCTCAGGTCTTCTTGAGTGATGCGAGTTCGGTGCGGTTGGCGACGCCGAGTTTCGCGTACACGTGTGCCAGGTGCGTCTTCACCGTGCCCCGGCTGATGAACAGCCGCTCGCCGATCTCCGGGTTGCTCAGCCCTTCCACCGCGAGCGCGACGACCTGCTCCTCGGTCGGCGTCAGACTCGCCCACCCACTCGACGGACGGCCCCTCGCTCCCCTGGTACGACGCGCATACGCAACAGCCTCGTCCAGCGACAACGGCGCTTCGTCGACCCCCATTGGCTCCGGTCCATCGGCCGGCGCAGGCAAACCGGCCGGGGCGGGTCGACCGGCCGGGGCTGTGTAGCCGAGGGCAGTGCGTGCGGCGGCGGCCGCGGCCGTCAGCCGGGTTGCGTCGGCGGGGCGGTTGGTGTGGTTTGCCAGCAGGGCGAGGGATTCGAGGCTGTCGACCAGTTGTGTGCGCAGGCCATGGTCGAGTCTTGTGGTCAGCGACTCGTGCAGGAGGTCGGCGGCCTTCTCGGGTTGTTCGGTGATCAGGCATCGCCCCAGTTGGTCGAGCGCTTCGGCGAGGATCTTCGGCAGGCCGTACTCCCGGGAAAGACTCACCCCACGGTCGGCGGTCTCGATCGCCTCCGCCGTGTGTCCACCCGCCTGCAGCGCGGCGGCGTACGTCGGGAGGAGCATCGCCGGCACATATGTCTGCGCCATCGGGCTGTCCGGATCCACAATGGGCCGCATCCACTCGACAGCGGTCTTGTGGTCGCCTTTCCACAGTGACAGCACGCCCATCACCTGACCGAGGTTCGGGACCACCGCCGCGTCGACCAGATCGAGGAGCGGCTGCATCAACGCGTACGCCTCGTCAAGCCGCCCCGACCGAGCCAGCAACGTCGCCAACTGACCGCGGGCCGTCCCGACACGATGGAAGTCGGCCAGCGGCTCGGCCGTTGCGAGGGCCTGTCCGGCCACCTCGATCGCCTGTCGCAGCTCGCCGGTCGACGCAAGGCTCTCGGACCGCACCAACAGCAACGTGGTTGCGATACCGCGCTCCCCGCGGGCGAGCAGGCCCGGCGTGACGATCTCGAGCATCGCACGCAGCTCGTCGTGCCGGTCCCACAGCGCCAGCAACACGCACTGGAGCGCGAGGTTGGCGTCGCGAGCGGCGTCGTCGCCGATCCCCTCGGCCAGGAGACGTCCTTCCTCGGTCAGGTCCCACGCGTCCTGGAATCCGGTGAAGAACTTGCCGACCGCAACCAAAGCGAGCAGCAACGACCGCAGCCGATCGGCACCGAGCTCGGTCGCCAACCCGAGACCCCGGCCGGCCGCGTCGTACCCGAACGGGTCGACGGTGTCGGCGACGGACGCGTATCCGTACAGCAAACGGGCCTGCAGCAACGACCTCTCGTCCGGCGCGGAGTCGATCGCGCACCGGAGAATCCCGATACCCTCGGAGCCCGTCGCCTGCAGGTTCCACATCCAGGGCAACGCGGCGGCCAGCCGGCGGCCGCGTTCGGTGTCGCTGCGGGACAGTCCGTGGTCCAGTGCCGCGCGGTAGTTCTCTCGATCGGGCTCGATCAGCGCTCGCCACTTGTCCCGATCGCTGTCCAGCAACGGCTCTGCCGCCTCGGCCACGGCGAGGTAATGATCGAGCTGCAGATCACGGACGGCGTCCTCCTCATTCGCGTCCCGCAGCCGCGCACCGGCGTACTCGCGGATGGTCTCGAGCAGCCGGTACCGTCCGGCCTCGGCGACAACAAGCGATTTGTCGACAAGCCGCCCGAAGATCTCCAGTACGCCGTCCCGTCCGCACACGGCCCGCGCTGCGTCCAAGGTGAACCCGCCGGCGAACACGGCCAGCCGGCGGAACACGTGCCGCTCGTCCGCATCGAGCAGCTCATGACTCCAGTCGATCGACGCGGCCAGCGTCTGCTGCCGGGCCGCGACACCACGGACGTTCTTCGTCAGCAGGCCGAACCGGTCGTCCAGGCCGGACTCGATCTGCTCCGGCGTCAGCGTGCGTACCCAGGCCGCGGCCAGCTCCAACGCCAACGGCATCCCGTCCAGGCGGACGCAGATCGATCGGATCGCCTGCTCCGACTCGGGAAACTCGGCTCCGGCTCGTTCCACGAAGAGTGTCCGCGCCTCGTCCGGCGCGAGGGCGGGCACGCGCCAGATCGCCTCGCCTGGGATGTCCAGCGGTTCGCGGCTCGTCGCGAGTACGGAGATCTCGGGACACGCGGTCTGCAGCGCGACCACGAACTCCGCGACGGCGTCGATGATCTGCTCGCAGTTGTCCAGGCAGATCAGGGCTTGCTTGATCCGCAACTGACCGATCAGCAGGCGGGTGCGATCGCCGGCCTCGACCAGCACGCCGACCGCGGTCGCGACCACCTCCGTGATCTGCTTGCCCTCGGTGACCGCGGCGAGGTCGACCCACCAGACGCCGTCCGGCCAGCGTTCTGCCAACTGCGCCGCGGACTGAGCGGCCAGCCGGGTCTTGCCGCTGCCGCCTGGGCCGGTCAGCGTCACGAGGCGGTTCCCGGACAGCTGCGTCCGCAGAGCGGCCAGTTGGGTCTGCCGGCCGACGAAGCTGGTGAACATCACCGGCAGGTTGTTCGGCACCCGATCCAGCGAGCGCAGCGGCCCGGTCGTCTCCGTGAGCTCGAAGATCCGCTCCGGCGACCCGAGATCCTTCAGTCGGTGAAGGCCGAGATCGGTGACGTCGGGCAGGCCGGCCGCGGCGGTTGCGGTCAGCAACGTCTGCCCGGGATTCGCGATCTCCAGCAGTTGCTCGGCATGCCTGACCGCCGCACCGGTCGCCGAGCCTGTGTGTACGGCGATCCGCAGCAACTCGGCCGCCGGCGCGCCGGATGCGGCCGCGCGCAACGTCCGCGCTGCGGAGACCGCGGTCGCCGGGTCATCGAAGACCACGATCGGCCCGGCGGCGTCACGCCGTACCAGCTTCTCGCCGTGCAGTTCGTCGACCAGCCCGGCCAGCCGGACGTAAGCAGGCGCACTCGCGGCACCGGCGTACGATGCGAGTACCACCGTCACCCCACTCATGTCCGGCAGTCTGCCATCCACCTGTGTCGGGTCGCCTGTGTCGGCAGTCTTCGTTAACCTCCGCAGAAAGGGGGCCGAGGAAGTGAGGAGCCGATGGCAGACATCACGACCACTGACCACGGAAAGTTCGCACTGCCCACCAAGAACCTGCCCGCACCGCAGGTCCGCGACCTCCCCGAACCGCCCACCAAGACCTGGAAGATCGTCGGCCCCGGTATGGTCGGCGCCGGGGTCGGGCTGGCCTCGGGTGAGTTCATCCTCTGGCCGTACATCTCCAGTCAGGTCGGACTGGTGTTCCTCTGGGGCGCCGTCGTCGGTGTGGTGATCCAGTGGTTCCTGAACATGGAGATCGAGCGGTACACGCTGGCCACTGGTGAGACAGCGTTGACCGGCTTCAACCGGTACGGCAAGCACTGGGGCCTGTTCTTCGCGATCATGACCTACTTCGCGAACATGTGGCCCGGCTGGGCGACCAGCTCGGCGGCGATGCTGACCTATCTGTTCGGCGCCGGCGACCCGCGCTGGATCGCGATCGGCATCCTGCTGGTGATCGGCGTGATCCTGACCTTCGCGCCGGTCGTCTACGTGATGCTCGAGCGGCTGATCGCGGTGAAGATCGCCGCCGTCGCGCTGCTCGTCGTCCTGGCGCTCGTCTTCGCCATCCGCGGCAAGACGTACAGCGCGCTCGGCGACGCGGTCACCCACCCGCAGTTCCCGGTCGACCAGCTCGGGTTCGCGCTGGTGATGGGTGCGATCGCGTACGCCGGAGCCGGTGGCGGCCAGAATCTCGTCCAGAGCAACTGGATCCGGGACAAGGGCTTCGGGATGGGGCAGCACGTGCCTCGGCTGACGTCTCCGGTCACCGGTGAGACCGAGGCCGACCCGACCGCGAACGGCTACACCTTCACCCCCGACGAGGCCAACATGGCCCGCTGGCGGCGCTGGTGGAAGTTCGCCAACATCGAGCAGGCCGCGACGTTCGTGGCGATCACCGTGCTGACGATCGTGTTCACCTCGATGCTCGCGCACGCGACGCTGTTCGGTAACCCCGACGTCAAGAACAACATCAGCTTCCTGAAGATCGAGGGCACGACCCTGCAGTCCCTGGTCGGCGGCTGGTTCGGCTACCTGTTCTGGGCGATCGGCGCGTTCGCGCTGTTCGCGGCCGCGGCCGGGATCGTCGACTACACGTCCCGGCTGGCCTCGGACATGATCAAGTCCCGCTACCTGCGCGAATCGAAGGTCACCGAGTCCAAGTTGTACTTCTGGCTGGTCTGGGGACTGGTTGCCTTCGGCATCCTCGTGCTGCTGGCCGGGCTGGACCAGCCGCTGGTGCTGCTGGTGATCTCCGCGTGCACCGCCGGCACGATGATGTTCGTGTACTCCGGCCTGCTCTGGTGGATGAACTCCCGGGCCCTGCCGAAGGCGATCCGGATCACGACCTGGCGCACCGCCGTGCTGTGGTTCTCGTTCCTGGCCTTCGGCTTCCTGGCCGTCTTCACTGTGATCGACCAGCTCAAGAAGCTGTAACCGGTGGGGCCCGGGGTATCGCCGTACCCCGGGCCTGCCGGCTCATCCAGCCAAGAAGTCCGTGATCGCCTGCTCGGCCGCGGTACGCCGTTCCACCGTGACGCCACTGCTGTCCCGGACCTTCCGGTACAGCTCCGCGGACGCGTTCAACGCCCGCAGGCAATCGCCCCGATCCGCGATCGCCACGGTCGCCCGGAACTCCGGGACCAACTCCGGCGCCAGCGTCTCCAACCGCCGTACGCGGGTAGGCTTCGACGTCCGGCCCAGGGTCGCGAGCGGCGCGATCGCGGCCGAGCGGATCGCGTCCAGCGCCTCCACCGCCTCGAAGAGTTCACCGCGGGCGATCTTCACCGCCGTGTAGTGCACCCACACCCAGAACCGGTCCTCGATCCACTGCGGATCGACCTGCGGCCACCTCGGCTGCGACGTGCTGTAGGCGCGATCGACCGTGCCGTCCCGCTGCCACAGCACGACACCGTCCTCGACCCGGTCCCGCAGGTCGTCCGCCGTGACGAACTTCAGATCGACGTGCACAAGCGGCGGCCCGAAGAGCGCGATCAGCAACCGCGGCTCACCGACATGCTCCCCGGTGAAGCTCGCCAGCAACGTCCCAAGCCGCCCGGCGAACTCCGGTGCTTCCGCCAGGCACTCCTGCTGTCCGTCCGCCGTGCACACCAGCACGAGATCCAGATCCGAATACTCGTCACTGGTTCCGGTCGCGATCGACCCACCGGCGATCACCGCCGACATCCGGCTGTCACCAGCGGCCGCAGCCACCACCGCATCGGCGATCTCACGCAGATGCTCCGGAATTCGATGCATGGCTCCTCCTCAGCGGCTGATCAGCAGGATCAGGCGGACGACGAACGACAGCGCTAGTACAGCGACACACGCGATCCGCCACGGGGTCGTACTCCGCCGCAACGGCAGGAACAGCGACAGCACCACCGGCAGCGCCGCGATGCCTTCCCACGTGTTCGAAATGTCGAGCGCGTGGTCGATTCGCCGGCCGCACTCAGGGTCGTCGAACAGACAGTCGTCGCTCACACCGCCGTAATGCTTGAGCTCCACGACACCGAGCACCACGTTGGCGATGACAACAGCGAACGCCGTCACCCGCCACACCCGGTCCTTCGTGCGTACGTCGTCCTCCGTCAGCACAGCCGCCCTCCTCATCGGTGGTCAGCAGGCCATCATCGCGTGCAGACCACCGAGTCGACGACCGAGTTTCCTCAGCGGCGAGGGCCGTAGGCCTCGGGCGCTCCGTTCGCGGTGGTGAACAGGGAGTAGACCGAGGTGGTCGCGGTGAGGAAGAGGCGGTTGCGTTTGGCGCCGCCCCAGGTGAGGTTGGAGACGGTCTCGGGGACGAGGAGCTTGCCGAGCAGCGTGCCGTCGGGGTGGTAGATGTGTACGCCGTCGGCAGCGGAAGCCCAGATGCGGCCCTCGGTGTCGAGCCGGATGCCGTCGAAGATCCCGTTGCCGCATTCGGCGAACAGTTCGCCGCCGGACAACTTGTCGCCGTCGACGGTGAAGACGCGGAGCGTCCCCTCCTCCGAGTCGGCGATGTAGAGCAACGATTCGTCGAGCGAGAACGCCAGTCCGTTCGGCCGGTTGAAGTCGTCGGCGACCCGGGTCAGCACCCCGTCCGGCGAGATCCGGTAAACGTGGCAACCACCCGTCTCGATCGCGCCCTTGTACCCCTCGTAGTCACTGTCGATCCCGTACGCCGGATCCGTGAACCAGACCGAGCCGTCGCGCTTGACGACCACGTCGTTCGGGCTGTTCAGCCGCTTGCCGTCGTACTCCGAAGCCAGCACGGTGACCGCGCCGTGGTGCTCGGTCCGGCTCACGCGGCGGTTGCCGTGCTCGCAGCTGACCAGGCGGCCCTCGGTGTCGCGGGTGTGCCCGTTCGTGTTCCCGGCCGGCTGCCGGAAGACCGAGACCTGGTACGACGTCTCGTCCCAGCGCAGGATGCGGTCGTTCGGGATGTCGCTCCAGAGCAGATAGCGGCCGGCCGGCGAGTACACGGGACCTTCCACCCACCGGCCGCCGGTCCACAGGCGTTCGAGCAGGCTGTCCCCGCGGATCCCGGCGAACCGGTCGTCCAGCGCCTCCCAGACGGCTGGTGCGGTCCCCGCCAACGGTTCGAGAATGCCCGTCATCACCACTCCTCGCGAACTCGGCTGCAAGTCATCGACGAGCCTATGCGCTTCCGGCGCGAGCCGCCCCCGCCCGCCCGCCGTTTGGACCTCCCACTGTGCTGATCAGTTGCCTGTTGCGTTGAGCAACCACGACCAGACCGAAGTGGTGGCGGTGATGAACAGGCGGTTGTTCTTCGGGCCGCCGAAGGTCAGGTTGGACACGACATCCGGCAGCAGGAGCTTGCCGATCAGCGTGCCGTCCGGGGCGAAGCAGTGCACGCCTTCGTGTGTCGCCGCCCAGACCCGGCCGGCGCTGTCCAGCCTGATGCCGTCGAACATGCCCGCCTCGCACGGCGCGAACACCTCGCCCCCGGTCAGCTTCTCGCCGTCCACGCCGAACCGGCGGATGTGCTTGCCCGGGGTGTCGACGACGTACAACTGGTTCTCGTCAAGGGAGAACGCGAGGCCGTTCGGGCGAATGAAGTCGTCCGCGACCACGGTCAGCGCGCCGTCCGGGGCGATCCGGTAGACGTGGCAACCGTCGATCTCCTGCTCGGCCGCGTGGCCCTCGTAGTTCGAGGTGATGCCGTACGGCGGGTCCGTGAACCAGATCGAGCCGTCGCTGCGCACGACCACATCGTTCGGGCTATTGAGGCGGTTGCCGTCCAGGTGTGAAGCGAGCACCGTGCGGCTCCCGTCGTACTCGGTCCGGATGACGCTGCGGTCGCCTTGGGAGCAGCTGATCAGGCGGCCGGTGCGGTCGATCGTGTTGCCGTTGATGTAGCCGGACGGATCACGGAACACGCTCACCTGACCGGAGACCTCGTCCCAGCGGAGCAGCCGGTCGTTCGGGATGTCGCTGAAGATCAGGCAGCGCCAGGCCGGTGTGTACACCGGTCCTTCCAGCCAGCGACCGCCGTCGTACAGGCACTCGACGTACTCGTCGCCGGCCACGGTGAACCGGTCGTCGAGCTTCACCAGCTCGGCCCGAATACGCGGTGGGGTAGGTGTGAGGATGATGGGCATGTTCAGAACTGTATCCTGTTACACTCGCGCTGAACAGGATGAGATTCGGAGAGAGCTATAGATGACCATAGATGATCTGGATCGCAAGCTCCTCGCCGCCTTGCAGGACGACGCGGGGCAGTCGTACGCCGCGTTGGGCCAGGCGGTCGGCCTTTCGGCGGGCTCGGCGCACGAACGGGTGCGCAAACTGAAGGCGGCCGGTGTGATCCGGCGGACCACGGTCGAGGTGGATCCGGCCGCTCTCGGTCAGGGCGTGCTGGCCTTTGTCCTACTCGACGCGAGCGCCTGGATGGGCGACGAGCCGACGCTGCACGCTCTTCGTACGATTCCGGCGGTCCAGGAGGCGCACATCATCGCCGGGCCGGCGTCCGTCCTGGTGAAGGTGCGGACGGCGACCACCGAGGACCTGCAGGCGACCCTGCGCGCGTTGCACCAGATCGACGGCGTGACCAGCACGCAGACGATCGTCGTCCTCGAGTCGTACTTCGAGCGCCCGCCCGCCGTGATGTGAGGAACGCCCTGTCTCCTTCGAAGGCTGGTTGACCCTAGACTCGGGCCAGCCGAAGGGAGTCAGCTGTGTCCGACAGCAAGCAGATCACCAAGGTGCTGGTCGCCAACCGGGGCGAGATCGCCGTCCGGGTCGTCCGGGCCGCCGCCGACGCGGGCCTGGCCAGTGTCGCCGTGTACGCCGACCAGGACCGGGACGCGCTGTTCGTCCGGCTCGCCGACGAGGCGTACTCCCTCGACGGGTCCACACCGGCCGACTCCTACCTGAACATCGCCAAGATCCTCGACGTCGCGGCCCGCTCGGGTGCGGACGCCGTACATCCCGGCTACGGTTTCCTGGCCGAGAACGCCGACTTCGCCCAGGCCGTCCTCGACGCCGGGCTGATCTGGATCGGCCCGCCGCCGTCGGCGATCGACTCGCTCGGCGACAAGGTGAAGGCGCGGCACATCGCCGACAAGGTCGGCGCGCCGCAGGTCCCCGGTACGCCGGACCCGGTCGCCGACGCCTCGGAGGTGATCGCGTTCGCCGAGGAATACGGCCTGCCGATCGCGATCAAGGCGGCGTACGGCGGTGGCGGCCGCGGGATGAAGGTCGCCCGCACGCTGGAGGAGGTGCCGGAGCTGTTCGAGTCCGCGACGCGTGAGGCCGTCAGCGCGTTCGGACGCGGCGAGTGCTTCGTCGAGCGGTACCTGGACAAGCCGCGCCACGTCGAGACCCAGTGCCTGGCCGATGCCCACGGCAACGTTGTGGTGGTGTCGACACGGGACTGCTCGCTGCAGCGCCGGTACCAGAAGCTGGTCGAGGAGGCTCCTGCTCCGTTCTTGTCGTCCGAGCAGATGGAGACTTTGTACTCGGCGTCGAAGGCGATCCTGCGGGAGGCCGGATATGTCGGGGCGGGGACATGTGAGTTCCTGGTCGGGCAGGACGGGCTGATCTCGTTCCTCGAGGTGAACACCCGGCTGCAGGTCGAGCACCCGGTCTCCGAGGAGGTCACCGGGCTGGACCTGGTCCGGGAGATGTTCCGGATCGCCAACGGCGAGGAGCTCGGGTACGACGATCCCGTCGTGTCGGGGCACTCGATCGAGTTCCGGATCAACGCGGAGGACGGCGGGCGAGGATTCCTGCCCGCTCCGGGCACGCTGACCCGCTGGCACGCACCCTCCGGTCCCGGCATACGGCTCGACGGCGGCTACGACCAGGGCGAGACCGTCCCCGGCGCCTTCGACTCCTTGGTGGCCAAGCTGATCGTCACCGGTCGCGATCGGACCCAGGCGCTGGAACGGTCCCGCCGGGCCCTGCGTGAGTTCGTCGTCGAGGGCATGCCGACGGTCATCCCGTTCCACGCGGCCGTCGTGTCGGACCCCGCCTTCGTGGGCACCGACGGCTTCAAGGTCCACACGCGCTGGATCGAAACCGAGTACGACAACCAGCTCACGCCGTACGAGGGTCCGACCGCCGAGGTCGAGGAGACCGGCGAACGCGAGCGGGTCACCGTCGAGGTCGGCGGCAAACGCCTCGAGGTCGTCCTCCCCGCCGGCCTCGGCGCAGGTGCCGCACCCGCCGCCGGCAAGAAGAAGCCGGCCCGCCGAGCCGGCAGCTCCGGCAAGGGTGCCGCCGCCTCTGGTGACTCGCTCACCTCGCCGATGCAAGGCACCATCGTCAAGATCGCCGTCGAAGAAGGCGCCACCGTCGCCGAAGGCGACCTCGTCGTCGTACTCGAAGCCATGAAAATGGAACAACCCCTCAACGCCCACAAGTCCGGCACCATCACCGGCCTGACCGCCGAAGTAGGCGCGACGGTCTCCGCCGGCGCCACCCTCTGCGAAATCAAGGACTGACCGCCGGCGGTGCGGCGGGCCTGGAAGCCGTCGAGGACGGTTTGCAGCCGGATTGACAGACAGTTCTCAGGTTGACGCTGTAGGTTCCCTGCAGGCATCTCGGTGAGGAGGGTACTGCATGTCCAAGAAGACCCATCAGCATCAGCTGGCGCAGCGGAAGGCCAAACGGCAGGCCGAGCGGGAAGCTGAGCGGCGACGGCAGCGGCGAAACCTGGGGATCACCATCACGGCGATCGCCGCGGTGGTAGTGGTCGTGGTCGGGGTCTTCGTGGTGATCGGGACCGGCGGCAGCAGCGATACTCCCGCGGCCGCGCCGACCGAGCTGCCCTCGTCGGCCGGGCCGGACAACAAGGCGACGAACATCCCGACCGCGCTCGCGGCGCCGCTGAAGCGGCCGACGCCGTTGCCGGCGCAGGTGAGCTGCGCGTACAAGAAGAGCGCCGAGCCGGCCAGCAAGCCGGTGAACCCGCCGGCCGACGGCAAGACCAAGGCGTCGGGCACGTCGAAGGTCAGCCTGAACACGTCGATCGGCGACCTGCAGCTCACGCTGGACAGCGCGCTGGCGCCGTGCACGGTGAAGAACTTCCTCAGCCTGGTCGGGCAGAAGTTCTTCGACAACACCAAGTGCCACCGGCTCACGGTCGGCGAAGGCCTCCAGGTCCTGCAGTGTGGCGACCCGACCGGCACCGGTGGTGGCGGTCCGGGCTACAGCTTCGCGGACGAGGTCTTCCCGACGCTGAAGTACGGCCGCGGTGTGCTCGCGATGGCGAACTCCGGGGCGAACACGAATGGCAGTCAGTTCTTCATCGTGTACGGCGATGCGTCCGGACTCGGCCCGCAGTACACGGCCTTCGGCACCGTCGACGAGGCCGGCCTCAAGCTGATCGACAAGGTCGCGAAGACGGGCGTCACCCCGCAGCAGGGTCCCACCGACGGAACCCCCATCACTCCGGTGGAGATCAAAACGGCAACAGCCGCAGCCTGACCTTCGTTACGTCCGAAGAAGCGAGCGCTATAGGCCTCACTTCTTCGGACGTAACTGCTTGGGGTCAGGCGAGGAGGCCGTACTTGGAGCGGGGCCAGGCGAGGAGGGCGTGGACTTGGGTGATGCCGGCTTGCTGGAGGAGTTCGACCGAGCCGTCCTTGAAGTGGTACAGGTTGGTGGCCGGGTCGCGGGTGGTGTTCCAGTTGTCGTCGGCGTACGCCTGCATGGCCTGCCGGTAACGCGGGTCCGGCGCCACCGAGTCGAGGATCAACAGGTTCTTGAACCAGATCGAGTTGAAGGCCGCACCCTGCTTGGCCAGCATCTCCGGCGTGCTGTAGAACGCCAGCGACGCCTTCGCGACGGACTTGGCGTCCTCCAGGTACTGCCGGTTGCCGGTCGCCTTGAAGAGCAGGACGCCCGCACCGAGCATCACGCCCTGGTTGTAGCTCCACTGGGTCTTCTCGACATTGCCGGCCAGGTCGATGTGGTCCCAGTACAAGCCGTTCGGCGCCAGCATGCAGTCCTGCGCCCACTTGTACATCGTCTGAGCCCACGTCAGGTACGACCGGTCCCGCGTCAGCAGGTACAGATGCGCACCGAGCTCAGCACCCGGCCCGTTCGACACCGTGTTGCGGTCCTGGCTCCACGGCGCCTGGGTCCAGTAGACGCCACCTGCACAGGGGTGTGACGGATCCGTGTCCCACCCGTGGACGACGAGCGTGAAGATGTCCTTGGCCCGAGCCAGCGCAGCGCGGTCACCAGTCCGCTTGTATCGCTGGATCAGGTTCAGTCCGATCCACTCGTTGTCGTCGTAGAACTTGTCCCCGCCCTGACCCAGCGGCGGGCGGACATACGAGTCGTAGCCCGTCGGCGTCGTACCGGCGTTCCAGTACGGCTCGTACGCCGCGATCCGCCGGTCGGCCTCGTCGGACGCCTTCCGGCCGGCACCCGGCACACCCGCCAGGTCCTCCGCTGCGATCGCCGCCTGCGAGTACGGCCAGACGTACGAGTACGGGTTGGTCTGGGTGTTCGGGTACTCCTCGAGCAACAGTCCGTTGCCCGCGTCGAAGTACTTGTTGATCGCGTCGTACGACGCCTGTGCACGAGCCGCCGGATTCGTCCCGGCGTCGGCCGCGGCCATGTTCAGCGAGCCGAGGACGGCGACCGCGAGCACCCCGGCCCCGATTCGAGTTGATATACCAATTTGTCGGCGCATCGACTGTGATCCTCCTGGGCGGTGGTGATTGACATCGATGTCACGTTCTAACCGGCCCAGGGATGCGCCGTCAATGGCTCAGCGATCAGCACCGACGACGAGATCAGTTGGCATATCAAGAGGACTGACCGGGAACGCGATCCAGCCCGACCGCAGATGCAGCCGGATCCGCACCTGATCGGCGGTCAGCACCCGCCGCCCCTTCGACCCGACCGCCTCCACGGTGAGGGCCCGGCCGCCCGACGGGCCGACGCCGGTCCGCTTCAGCACCCGCAGGCTCCGGATCGACCCCACATCGAAGACCGCCCGCACCTCCGCCGCCGTCCGGGTCACCGTCCAGGTCACGTTGGGATTCCCGTTGTTCGGATACGCGTCCCAGCTGTCCGCCTTCATCACCTGGTACGGCACCTCACCGGCCGCCGTCGCCCCGCCGTTCGAGGAGGAGAACTCCGCGATGATCGGCTTCCCCTTGTACAGCCTGATCTGCCCCGCGGTCGCCGCGACGGCCGTGTTCGTCGACGCCTTCTCCGAGTCGTACCCGCCGTACACCTGGCACGACGTGGTGTCACACAGGTCGTACGCCTTTCGCGCGGCCCGGCTCCGGTGGAACACCGAATAGGTGCGTGCGGCAACGGCCTGCGCCTGCAGGGCGGCCGGACGCCAACTGGACAAGGCTTCTCGCGGTACGACGCCACGCAGGTAGTAGTCGAGCGACACGACATTCACCGTGTCGAGGTGTGCACCGGAGACGTCGATGGCCCGGAGCGCGCCGCGATACCGGCGTACCGCTCCACTCGGCAGGATCAACCCGGTCACGGCGGCACCGTCGAACTGCGCCATGCCGCTGAACGTCTTCCACAGCGTCCATTTCCGGGTCTTCGCGTCGAACGAGCTGACCTTGGTGCCGTGGTCGCCGGACGGATCGATCGACCACTGGTTCCGGGTCGACGCCTTGGGCAACGTGTAGACCGTGCCGGCGGTCAGATCGCGGACGCGAAGGTGGTTGACCGTGCCGACCCGGACGCCGTCGGTGGTGTCCGCGCTGATCCGGACCCGGATGCTGCCGGTCGCCTTTCCGGTCGTCGTGCCGGGGTAGTAGAAGTCGAGGATCTGCCGGACCGACTTCCCGGCGATGGCCGCGCCCTGGGCGCCGTACTGCGACATCCCGCGGCCGTGCCCGAATCCACGGCCACTGATGGTCGTGCCGGCGGCAGCGGCTTTCGGATCGACCGGGCTCGCCTGCGCGCTCGCGCTGGTCAGGGCGGAGGACAGGACGACGGCGGCGATCGCACGCTTCTTCATGACGCTCTCCCGTACTGGACGTAGACCTCGCCCTGGGGTTGGTTGTAGATGAGCCAGCCGCGCTGGAACTTCTGCTTCAGGCCGCCCTTGACCGCGTACAGGTCGGTGACCGGCAGCCCGAGGCGCGCGCTGCCGCTTCCGGCTCACCATGGATGGCATCGGGTACGGCGCTCTGCTCGCCTCGGGCTGGATCACGCCGGACGCCTGAGGCTCGTCGGCGTCGCTGGCGAGTACGCCGGGCTGGATGAGGATCACCTTGGCGTCGCTGACCGTCGTACCGCTCCTGGTCACGGCACTCGCCTGTGGTGGCGGGGCGGGGAGAACCAGGGCGAGGCCTGTCGCCGCGAGGGTGAGGAGTCGGGAGGTCTTGCCCATGGAACAGCCTTCCGGCGGGGATACGACGGTTCGCTGGGCGGCGCTCATCGATTATGCGCGCAGGGTGACCGCTTTCCCGGCATTGCGTCACCCTGCGTGGCGAGACAGCCTTTGCGGAGTTGGATAGGCTCTCCGTAAAGCCATTGAGAGAGGCCCGACATGGACTTCATCCTGATCATCGCCATCGTGGTGATCGCGGTGCTGGCGTATCGCTCGTACCGTCGGACCCAGCTGCAGTCCCGCAAGCAGCACGAGATCACCGCCGGCGAACTCGAGTCGGTGAAGCGCACCGCCGATGAGGACATCACCCGGTTCGGCGAGGAGCTGCAGGACCTCGACCTGGAAATGGTCGGCAAGGACCTCGGCGACGGAGCGCGGCAGGACTACCAGCGCGCGCTGGACTCCTACGAGTCCGCGAAGCAGGCGGTCGGTCAGGTCACCCAGGCCGACCAGATCAAACACGTGATCGAGATCCTCGAGGACGGCCGGTACGCCGCGACCTGTGTGCGCGCCCGTGTGGCCGGTGAGCCGCTCCCGCAGCGTCGCCCGTCCTGCTTCTTCAACCCGCAGCACGGCCCGTCCGTGGCCGACGTGATGTGGGCGCCGCCGGGTGGCGCGCCGCGCGAGGTGCCGGCCTGTGCGGCGGACGCCGAGCGGGTCCGTGCCGGCGCCGAGCCGGACGTCCGCAAGGTCATGGTCGGCCCGCAGCGGGTGCCGTACTGGGAGGCCGGCCCGGCCTACTCGCCGTACGCGCAGGGCATGTTCGGCGGCATCGGTGGTATCGCGACCGGTCTGTTCCTCGGTACGGCGCTCGGCGGCATGTTCAACGGAGGCGGCTACGGCGACTACGCGGCCGGCTACGACGCCGGCATGGCCGACGGCGGCGATGGCGGTGGTGACGGTGGCGACGGCGGTGGCGACTTCAACATGGGCGACAGCGGCGGCGGCGACTCCGGCGGCTGGGACTTCGGCGGCGGGGGCGACTTCGGCGGCGGAGATTTCGGCGGCGGCGACTTCTGACCTGAAACCCCCGAGCCCCGGTGACCCGACGGTCACCGGGGCTCAGTCTTTCATCGGCCACGGCCGACGAGCCGGTCAGCAGTGCAAGGCTTGCAAGGTGACGGGAAGGACGGTGCTCGAGCCCGGGCGCAGGACCACATCGACCGACGCCGGCCGGAAGTCCGGCGCAGCCACCACGACCCGTGCCTTGACTCCCGCACCACGCACCCAGACGGCGTAGCCGCCGTCCATCCCGCTGGTTAACGTCCAGGAATCCGTCCGCCGGTCGATCGCGACAGTTGCCCCAGGCAACGGCGTCGCCTCGCCGGTGCAGGACCGGCCGGTCACGGTGCCGGAGAGCCGGGCCCAGTTCGCCGGCGCCCGCGCGGTCAGCGTGACGTCGACCGAGGGACCGGCGTACGGCGTGTCGTCGCGGACCGACAGCGCGGACCGGTAGATCCCTGGCTGGGAGAGCGTCGCGGAGTCGGCCGTCAGCGTGATGGTCGCGCTTGCCTTCGGGGCCAGCGTGCCGCTGCCGACCGACTCCGTCAGCCACGCCGCATCGGTGCCGTCCTCGGCACACTGGTCGTAGCCGGGCAGGACCTCGGAATAGGGGACCTGGCGAGCGTCGTGGAGTCCGCCGACGCGGTACAGGCCGCAGGCCGCGGCGCCGCGATAGAGGGCGTTGGTGGTGTTCGGCAGCGCCGTCCAGTGGTCGGTTCGGGGCGAGTACGCGAAGGCCTCGTTGGTCAGCACAGTCGAGTCCACAGCGACGCCACCGGTGACGGCCAGCACTCCGTTGGCAACCGTGTAGCTGCTCGCCCACAGATCGAGCGGCAGGTCCGCGACCCGTGTCCAGGTATTCGTTCCCGGGTCGTAGACGTAGCTGTGGGCGGTGCTCTGCGGTCCGGTGCCGGAACTGTCCATGCCCAGACCGCCGGCGCAGTACACCTTGCCGTCGATGCCGCCGCACGACGGCCAGGAGATCGACTCGGGGTACGGCGCGACTGTGTCGAACTTGTTGTGCGCCACGTCGTACGCCAGCACGTCGGTCGTGGAGCTCTGGCACTCGCCGGCACACCCACCGACCGAGTACACCTTGCCGTCGAGGACCGCCGAGCCGACCGCACCCCACGGCTTGGGGTTGGCGGCACCGGTGCTCCAGCGGTCGGCCGCCGGGTCGTAGATCAGCGTCGCAGCGGCCGCGAGATCCTGCGGCCCCCATCCACCGACCACATACAACTTGCCGTCGACGAAGCCGGAGGCGGCCTTGCGTCGCGACTCCGGCATGTCCGCGAACCGCTGCCACTGCAGTGTCGACGGGTCGTACACGTACGACGCCGCGGCGACCTGACCGGCGGCGAGTCCGCCGACCGAGTACACCAGACCGTCCTGGCTGGCGACGGCGTTGTCGCTCACCGCCACGGGATAGTTGGCCGTGGGCATCCACAACCCGGCCACTGACTGCTTCGGGGCCACCTGAGCACCGCCACGGGTTGCGGCACCACCGAGGGTGTGGCCGGGCTCGGGGTGGATCGGTTCACGGCGGACCGGCGTACCGGCTGTCGTCCGGCCGAATCCCGCGGTACGGCCCGCTCCTTGCAGCTCGAAACCACGCTGGACATCGGCCAGCGAGTACGACGCCGGCGCCGTGCCCTCGTTGGTGATGGTGAGCTCGCGCTGGGCCGACTTGCCGAGTTCGACCGTCACGTCGACCGCGGACTGGCGCACGGTGAGCAGGCCCGCCGGCAGCGAGAAGTTCAGCGGCTTCGCCCAGTCGGTCTGGACCGTGACCGGCTTCGTCTGCTGCTGGTAACCGTGCATCGTGGCGGCGACCCGCTCGGCGCCTACCGGTGCGAACAACCAGTAGAACCCGTCCGGCAGGGCGGGATCGTCCGGTGTCGTGACGGTCGTCGCGGTCTGCCCGGCGCGGGTGAGGGTCGCCCCGTTGACCGGCTGCTTGGTGTTCGCGTCCGTAACGAGGCCTTCCACCAGCCCACCGCGCTCCTTGTTGCACTGGGCGTCGTACCCAAGTGCCTTGCAGGTCTGGGTATCGATCGGTACGGCGACGTCCTGCACCAGGTCGTCAGTCAGCTTCACGTCCACGGTGGTCGAGGTGTAACCGCCGTACACGGGCTCGACCTTCAGCTTGTGGGTCGTCCCAACGGGCAGGTCGATCGTGTAGCGGCCGGTGGCCGGCTTGGTGAACCACACCCCGGGCACACCCTCGATCCTCAGCCTGGCGTAGAGCGGCCAGCCGTGACCCGAGCCGTCCCGGACCAGCCCGCTCAGGGTCGCCCGCGGAGTGACGGCGAGCTGGAGATCCTTCGTGATCGTGGTCTGCTTCTCGACCTGGACCGTGAAGACCTCGGTGTCGTAGCCGAAACCCTGCGCCGTCACGTCATGGTCGCCCGCGTCGAGATACAGCTGGTACCGGCCCGCGGCGTCGGTCGTCACGACGTTGCTGTCGGGAGCGCTGAGGCTGATGCCGGCAATCGGCTTCCCGCCGCTGTCGGTGACGGTGCCGGTGAGGAGGCCGGCATCCGGGCGTGGTGAGCCGGAGACCGCTGCGGCAACGTCCAGCATCCCTTCGCCGTACACGTTGTTGTCAGCCGCGGTACCGCCGCAACTGAGGTCGTCGTGGTCGTGCGCGGTCCGGTCGAGGACGGCCCGGGTCGCGGTCACGTCGCCGATCAGGGCCGGTGCGGCCGACCAGAGCAGCGCGACGGCACCGCTGAGGTGCGGTGCGGCCATCGACGTACCGCTGTAGTAGGCGTACCGATCGCCGGGAACGCTGGACAGGATCATCTGACCCGGCGCGACGATGTCGGGCTTGATCCCCTCGACCGCCGGGTTGCCGCGCGAGGAGTAGCTCGCCACCGCACCCTTGTTGTCCACCGCGCCGACTGCGTAGGCCTCCGGGTAGTCACCGGGTGAGCCGACCGTGGAACAGGCCGGACCGTTGTTGCCCGCGGAGTACGTCGTGAAGATCCCGGCGGCGACCCATTGCCGGACCCACTCCTCGAACCACGGGTCGCGGGCCGGACTGGACCAGGAGTTGTTGATGATGTTCGGCCGCTTCGACGGGTCGGGGTCGGAGCCGTCCAGCTTGGTCGGCGCCAGCATCCACTGCGCGCTCAGGGCCAGGGTGAGATCGTCGCACCCGTCCGTCGCGCAGCCCTTCGCCGAGATCCAGCGGGCGCCAGGAGCGACTCCGACCTGATGACCGGCGTGGTCGTCGCCGACCATGGTGCCGATGGTGTGTGTCCCGTGCCCGACGTTGTCGCACGGCGCGTCGGTGCCGCACGCATGCCCCGGGTCGTACCAGTTGTAGTCGTGGTCGAAGGTGCCATCGCCGTTGGCGCCGCGGTACGACGAGACCAGCGCAGGGTGGTCGTACTGCGCACCGGAATCGATGCTCCCGACCACGACGCCCTGGCCGGTCGCGTGGTAGCGGCTCCACACCTGGTCGGCATGGATGGCCGAGA
This sequence comes from Kribbella sp. NBC_01484, assembly GCF_036227145.1. NCBI lineage: Bacteria > Bacillati > Actinomycetota > Actinomycetes > Propionibacteriales > Kribbellaceae > Kribbella > Kribbella sp. NBC_01484. Next base: position 4,180,794 of record NZ_CP109437.1, on the reverse strand, counting down.
CACCCCACTCGACACCGGCGGTGACCGCGGCCTTCGGCTCGACCTGCGGCTCCGGGAGCGCGTACGTCGTCGGCGTCCGCAGGGACACCACCTTCGGATCGGCGGCGAGCTTCGCCGCGAGCTCCCTACTGCCGTTGCGGACGTAGATCGAGTTGTCGATGTAGAGCGGGATGTAGTCGGTCTTCGCGGCCCGCAGCAGCTTGGTCGCGCCGGCCTGATCGTCATCGGCCTTGGCGCGCAACGCGGAGACGACAGCCTTGCCGCGCTCGGTCCAGTCGGCGACCCGCGCGGCGGAGGTCAGCTCGGGCTGCCGCTCGAACCGGACCCAGAAGTCCGACCGGCCGTCCGCGAGCCTGACCGCGAGCTTAGGCTCGAGCTTGTCCGGCTGCACGGCGCGGGCGGCCGGGACGTTGACCGCTGACACGGCCAGCAGGACCGGCGACATCACCCCGATCAGGATGCTGCGAAGGCGTCGCCGGAGCGGCGGGGAGAAGGGCACGGGTCCTCCAGTGAACTGGGCGTAGCGTGATCCTCGCCAGCCGCCGGCCCCGGCGACAAGGCACTGCACTGGCCTGAATCCGCCATGTCGCCTCCCTGCCATGTTGCTCCCGGCAACCAATTGAGCAACCACTGAGCCGGCCCAGTACCGGCTGCGTGGGCCGGTACCGTTGCCAGGCTCCCCGGCAGCGCGGTGCATCGTGGCCGTGGTTGCGGCTTTGCGGAAATAAATCGTCACTGGGCGCACATTTGTTTCCGGAGATCGCCCAGCCCTGACCACCCGAGCCGGTTCGCGTGGCTTGGCGCAACTTTCTGGCCCGTGGCGGTATCGAGGTGATCAGAGACCCTCCCGAAAGGACCCTGCCCGACTATGAGCCTGAAGCGAACTTCCGCGGTGGCGACGTCCGCCCTGCTGCTGGGCGGCCTGGCCGCCGTCCAAGCCGGTACGGCGGAAGCGACGACGTCCGCGGCCTGCACGATGACCGTCGGATCCATCACGAGTGGCGGCGACATCGGCTCCTCGGCCATCACGGCCTCGTCGCCGGTCGCCGCCAAGCAGAGCACCGGGGTACACATATTCTCCCCCGGTATCGCGAAGATCAGCACCACCTGGACCCGGCGGCCGAAGTCGTCGTCCGGTGACCTGACCTCGGGTGAGGTCCTGCTCAACACGACGCTGTACAGCGCGTGGTACGGGACGGACACCACGGGCAAGCCGATCACCGGGCTGAGCAACGCCGGCAAGAACTACGGCGGCTACATCGTGGACGAGCGAACCTCGTACCTGCCGTCGGGCCCGGAGATGGCGACCTACCGGCTCCGGAGCGACGGAGTCCTGTACCGCTTCGACCACCACTGGACGAACTTCCCCTACGACACCGTCTACCACTACAACGGCTTCGCGGCCGTGAAGACGATGGCGCTGATCAGCGAGACCAAGACGTACGACACGTTCCTCGCGAACACCCGCGCCGGCGCGCTCTACACGATCCACATCCCGAAGAACGCCGCGCTCAAGCCGGTCGTCACGAAGATCCGCACGTCCACCTGGCAGACCTTCGAGTCCCTGGTCACAGAGCGGTGCGGCAACCAGAGCACGCTGCTGACCGCGATCGACAAGGACACCGGTTCCGCCTACCTGTACGCCGTCGGCCACGCCACCGGTGCGTCCACCGTGATCAAGGGCCTCGGCAAGGTCCCCGGCACCTACAAGGACTCCGTCTACTACCGCCACACCACCGAAGGGGTCGCACCGCTGAACGGCGAGTGAGCCGCCGGCCCTGATCGGCGCCGGCCCTGATCAGCATCGGCCCTGATCCGCGCCGGCCCTGACCCGCGCCGGCCTGATCCGTGCCGTTTGCCGGGCCTCCGCGCCGTACCGGGCCTTGCCGGGCCCGGGCGGCGCGGCCTACCGTCGAGAGCGTGCACGAGCTCGCCATCACGGAGAGCATTGTCGATGCGATCGTCGAGAAGATCGGCGACGGACCGGTCGCCGCCGTCCGGCTGGAGATCGGCCGGCTGTCCGGGGTGGTGACGGACTCGATCCGGTTCTGCTTCGGGATCGTGGCCGACGGCACCGGGCTGGCGGGGGCCCGGCTGGACATCGACGAGCCGCCGGGCCGGGCGTACTGTCGGGACTGCCGGCGGGAGTTCGCGCTCGACGATCCGATCATGCTGTGCGACTGCGGCAGTGCCGATCTCGAGATCCTGGCCGGCCGCGAGCTGCGGATCGTCTCGGTGGAGGTGCAGTGACATGTGCAGCACCTGCGGCTGTTCCGACGAGGCCGCCACCCGGGTATCCCTGGTCGACGGTCCTGAGCCGGTCCACACGCACGACCATCCACACGACCACGACCACCAGCACCCGCACCAGCACCAGCACCAGCACGAGCACGGGACCAGGACAGTGCTGCTCGAGCAGGACATCCTGGCGAAGAACGATCTGCTCGCCGCGGCCAACCGGCACCGCCTGACCGAGCACGCGATCACCGCGATCAACCTGATGAGCTCACCGGGCTCCGGCAAGACGACCCTGCTGGAGCGCACCGTCGGCGACCTCGCCGGTCGCCGCGAGACCCTGGTCATCGAGGGCGACCAGGAGACCTGGCTGGACGCCGAGCGGATCCGCGCGACCGGCAGCAGGGTGGTGCAGATCAACACCGGCGCCGGCTGTCACCTGGACGCGGAGATGCTCGACCGCGGTCTGCTCGAGCTCGCCCCGCCCGACGGTTCGCTGGTCTTCGTCGAGAACGTCGGCAACCTGGTCTGCCCGGCCCTGTTCGACCTCGGCGAGTCGGCCCGGGTGGTGATCATCTCGGTCACCGAGGGCGCGGACAAACCGGCGAAGTACCCGTACATGTTCCGCACCGCCGACCTCGTCCTGCTGAACAAGATCGACCTGCTCCCGTACGTCGACTTCGACATCGACCTGTGTCTGGACCTGATCCGCCGGCTGCAGCCGGACGTCGAGCTGCTCCCGATCTCCGCGACCCGCGGCGACGGCCTCGACGCCTGGCACAGCTGGCTGGCAGCCCGCTAACAGATCCTCGGCAGCTGCTCCCCGATCGGTGTGTCGACCACCCGAGTCGCACCGAAGGCCGTCTTCGTCACGACCATCCCCGGATGCGCCTCCACACACTCGCCGATCACCGCCGCGTCCGCACCCAGCGGATCCGCCCGCATCGCCTCGAGTACGGCGTCCGCGTCGTCCCGGGCCACGATCGCGAGCAACTTGCCCTCGTTCGCGACGTACAGCGGATCCAGCCCGAGGAACGCGCAGGCGTTGGCGACCGTCTCCGGCACCGGCAGCGCGCTCTCGATCAGCTCGATGCCGACCCCGGCCGACTTGGCGATCTCGTTCAGCGAGGTCGCCACGCCACCCCGGGTCGGATCGCGCAGGACATGCAGATCGGTGCAGACAGCAAGCATCGCCGCCACCAACCCGTTCAGCGGGGCGCAGTCGCTGACCACCTCGGTGCCGAACGAGATCCCCTCGCGCACGCTCATGATCGCGATCCCGTGCACCCCGATCTGGCCACTGACGATGACCACATCCCCTGGGGCCGCTCGCTGCGGCCGGATGTCCACGCCGGCCGGGACCAGCCCGACACCGGCGGTGTTGATGTAGACGCCATCGCCATGACCCGCGTCGACCACCTTGGTGTCGCCGGTCGCGACGGTCACGCCGGCCCGGCGCGCGGCAGCCCCGAGGTCTGTCGCGATCCGGCCGACCACCGTCAACTCGACGCCCTCCTCGAGGATGAAGCCGCAGGACAGGTACGCCGCCTGCGCGCCACTCATCGCGAGATCGTTGACCGTGCCGTTGACGGCGAGGTCTCCGATGCTGCCGCCCGGGAAGAACAACGGCTGCACGACGAACGAGTCGGTCGAGAACGCCAACCGGGCCTCGCCGAGCGTGAACACGGCAGAGTCCGTCAGGCCCCCGAGCACCGGATTCGCGAACGCGGGCAGGAAGAGATGCTCGACCAACTCGCCCGACATCTGTCCGCCGCCCCCGTGGCCCATCACGACCGCAGGGTGATCGCGTAACGGCAGCGGACAGGTCCATCCGTCGAAGTCCGGCGGATGGGGCATCGCGGGATCCGGCAACATCACCTGTTCAGCCACCGGTCATCACCACCTCTGCAGGCGTCTCCAGCCGGCGGTAGAGGTAGTACGCCGCACACGCGCCCTCACTCGACACCATCGTCGCGCCGAGCGGGTTGCGTGGTGTGCACAGCGTCCCGAACGCCGAGCACTCGTGCGGCTTGATCAGCCCTTGCAAGACTTCACCACTGCGGCACACCGTCGACTCCTGGGTGGTGATGTCGCGTACCTGGAAGCGGTACTCGGCGTCGTACTCGCGGTACCGCTCGGACAACCGCCAGCCGCTCTGCGGGATCATCCCGATCCCCCGCCAGGCCCGGTCGGTGGTCTCGAACACGTCGGCCAGCATCGCCTTCGCGGCCGGGTTGCCCTCGTCGCGGACCGCCCGCCGGTACGCGTTCTCGACCACGTGCTCGCCCTTCTCGAGCTGGCTGACCGTGCGCAGGATCCCGGCCAGGATGTCCAGCGGCTCGAACCCGGTGACCACGATCGGTACGCCGTACCTGTCCGCGAGCTCGGGGTATTCCGCCGTACCCATCACGCTGCAGACGTGGCCGGCGGCAAGGAAGCCCTGGACCCGGCAGCTGGGTGACTGCATGATCGCCTCGATCGCCGGCGGCACCCGGACGTGCGAGACGAGCAGGCTGAAGTTCGGGATGCCGAGTTTCTTGGCCTGGTAGACGGTCATCGCGTTCGGCGGCGCGGTGGTCTCGAAGCCGATGCCGAAGAAGACCACCTGCTTGTCCGGGTGCTGCTGGGCCAGCCGGAGCGCGTCGAGCGGCGAGTAGACCACCCGGACGTCACCGCCCTGGCTCTTGATCCGGAACAGGTCGCGCCCGCTGCCGGGCACCCGCAGCATGTCGCCGAACGAGCAGAAGATCACGCCCGGCTGGGACGCGATCTCGAGCGCCTTGTCGATGATCTCCAGCGGGGTGACGCAGACCGGGCAGCCTGGGCCGTGGATCATCTCGACGCCGTCCGGCAGCAACTGGTCGATGCCGTGCCGGACGATCGTGTGCGTCTGGCCGCCGCAGACCTCCATCATCGCCCACGGTTTCGTCGCCGTGGCGTGGATCTGGTCGACCAGCTTCCTGGCCAGGACCGGATCGCTGAACTCGTCGAGGTACTTCATCCCGTCACGTCCCCCATCTCGTCGGCGCGCTCCCACTCGGTCCCGGGCGGCCGGCGCTCACCGGCCTGCCGCGCCGCCAGTCCCCACTGGTCGCCGAACTCCTCCTCCAGCGCGCCGAGCTGGCGGTACAGCTCGAGCGACTGCATCGCGGATTCCTCGTCCAGGCGCTGCAACGCGAAGCCGACGTGGACGATGGTGTACTCACCCACCTCCAGATCGGGCAGATACTCCAGGCAGACGTCCTTCAGCACACCGCCGAAGTCCACCCGGCCCATCCGGGTACCGTCCTCCTCCCGGATCTCCACGACCTTCCCCGGTACGGCTAGACACATGATGTCCCCTCCCTGCGGGCGCGGGCCGCGACCGCCAGCTGTCCCAGCGCGAGTCCGGCGTCCGTCGGGGGTACCCGGCGGTGGCGCAGGACGGTGAAACCGGCCGCGGTCAGTGCCGCGGTAGTTGCCGATAGCAACACTCGGTTGACGAACACACCGCCGGACAGGGCGACGGTGGACAGTCCTCGGGCGGCGCGGGCCCGCTCGGCCAGCGTCACCATCAACTCGGCGAGGGCCTGGTGGAAGCGGGCGCCCACGACGCCCGGCGCCACCCCGGCCAGCACATCCCGGACGACGCCGGCCAGCACCGGCGCCGGATCGATCTCCTCCGCCGCGATCGCGAACTCGTACGCACCGAGCCCCCGATCGGCCGAGGTCAGTCCCTCCAGCTCGATCGCGGCCTGCGCCTCGTACCCGGCCCGGTGACACACCCCGGCCAGCGACGAGACCGCATCGAACAACCTGCCCATGCTGGACGTCGGCGCACACGCGATGTCCTTGGTCAGCTGGGCGTCGAGCAGCTCCAGCTCCGCGCCGCCACAGGCGCGCACCGACGGCAGACGCGGATCCCAGGGCAGCCTGGCGGCGCGCAAATGCGACAACGCCATCCGGCACGGATTGCGAACCCCCGCGTCGCCGCCCGGTAGCGGCACGTACTTGAGGTGTGCGTCCCGGACGAATCCGTCATAGTCGGCCAGCAGTACTTCGCCACCCCAGACCGCACCGTCGTCCCCGAACCCGGTCCCGTCGAAGGCGAACCCGATGACCTTGCCGAAGTGGCGATGCTCAGCCATCACCGACGCGAGGTGCGCGTGATGGTGCTGGACCCCGATCACCTCTCGACCGGCCGCGTTCAGCTGTGCCCACTGCCGGGACCGGTACGACGGATGCTTGTCCGTCACGAGCACCTCGGGCCGGACCCCGGTCAGTTGCTCGAGGTGCTGCTCAGCCCGTTCGAAGGCCTCCAGCGTGGCCAGGTCGTCCATGTCCCCGACGTGCGCCGAGAGCCAGGCGTACTGCCCGTCGCCGAGGCAGAACGTGTTCTTCAGATCCCCGCCGACCGCCAGCGCGGGCCGGACCGGGACCGGCAGGTCGATCGGGAACGGCGCATACCCGCGCGACCGCCGGATCGGCAGCTCTGTCCCGTCCACGCTCCGTACGACGGAGTCGTCGCACGGCACGTGGATCGGGCGGTCGTGACCGAGCCAGGCGTCCGCCAGGCCGGCCAGTCGGGTCTCGGCCTCGTCGTCGTTCGTGACGATCGGCTCACCGGTCAGGTTGCCGCTCGTCATCACCAGCACACACGGGCCGGGCTGGTCGAACAGCAGCTGGTGCAACGGCGTGTACGGCAGCATCACGCCTAGATCGGGGTTGCCGGGGGCAACGGCTTCGGCGACGGCCGCACCGGGCCGGCGCCGCAGCAGCACGATCGGATGCCGGATGCCGGTGAGCAGTTCCTCCTCCGCGGCGTCGACCAACGCGATCCGCCGGGCCGCGTCGAGATCGGCGGCCATGACGGCGAACGGCTTGTCACCACGGTCCTTACGCTTCCGCAGGGTGGTCACCACCGCCTGGTCGCCGGCGTCGCAGACCAGGTGGTATCCGCCGAGCCCCTTGACCGCCAGGATCGCGCCGTCGATCAGGAGCGCGTGCGCGGCTGCCAGCGCGTCCTCGTCGTACGCTGTCTCGAGGCCGGGCTGGACCAGCTGCAACTGGGGACCACAGGCGGGGCAGGCGATCGGCTGGGCGTGGAACCTGCGGTCGGCCGGATCGGCGTACTCGCGGGCACAGTCCGGGCAGAGCGGGAAGCCGGCCATCGTGGTGGCCGGCCGGTCGTAGGGCAGACCGGTGATGATCGTGAACCGCGGACCGCAGTTCGTGCAGCTGATGAACGGATGCCGGTAGCGCCGGTCGGACGGGTCGGCGAACTCGGCCAGGCAGTCCGCGCAGGTCGCGACATCCGGAGAGACCAGCGTCCGGCCCGTTCCGGCGATGGAGTCGCGGATGACAAACTCGGTCCCGCCGACCGGCGGCCACGCTTCCAGGGCCACGGTCGCCACCACGGCCAGGGGCGGCGCGTCGGTGCCCACGCGTTGCCCGAACGCGGTGACCGCGGCGGCCGGTCCCTCGACCTCCGCGATCACTCCGGCGGCGGTGTTGCCGACCTGGCCGGACAGCCCGAGCTCACGGGCCAGCGAATAGACGAACGGACGGAAGCCGACGCCCTGCACGACGCCGGTGACCAGCACGCGGCTGCGAACACGCTCTGAATCGTTCGTGAGGCTCACCCCGGCGGGCGAAGAAATGACGAATTCCACGATCAGCGGACAATTCGCACACTAAACCCGGACCCGGACGCACGCCAGATCACGGCCCGAAGATCTCGTGCACCCTGCGGAGGTCCCGCAGTCGCGGTTCGGTGTCGCCGCGCAGCCACCGGCTGATGGTCCGCACCGACACCCCGATCCGCTGCGCGGCCGCCTGTTGCGACAGTCCCTGACCGCGCAGGACCCCGTTCAGCCAGTCCGCGAAGGGCTCCGACGCGGGCTGCACCCGGCGGACGCCGGCGCCGTGCAGCACCTCGACCTCCACGCCGTCGGGGAAGATCCGCACGGTCACGTCGAAGACGCCGTCCTTCGGCCCGGCGGCGGCCAGCAGCGCGGTGGTGATCGCGTCGTACAGGGCCCGGTTCTCCTCGGGTTCGAGGGTGACCGGGTCGAGAGCCTCGCGGACGAACTGCTCGGCGTCCGGGATCGAGCCGGGCCGCGCCGGGAACGCGTGCGACACGACGACCACCGGCGAGACGAACACCTCGCGGGCGGCATCGTCCATTGACCAAGAATACCGGCGGAGCACCGCGAGAAAGCGCTCTCAGAATTGTCCGGGAATCCGGGAATCCGGGATTTCCGGACACCGCCATAAATACCTGACACAAGTGTCTGTCGGACCGATCGTGACCGACGTACGGTCGAAAAAGCGGCCGGGCCGTTCCCGGTCAGGGAGGGCGGGGTCGTGTCCACCACACTGGAACCGGATCAGGCGCAGGAGACCGACGAGGGTGTGGTGCACATCCTCTGGATGAACGGCGGACTGAGCTGCGACGGCGACTCGGTGGCCCTGACCGCAGCCACCCAGCCCAGTATCGAGGAGATCGTCCTCGGCGCCCTGCCCGGGCTGCCGAAGATCGCGGTGCACTGGCCGCTGATCGACTTCGAGTGCGGCCCGGAGACCGGCGCCGACAACTTCATCGCCTGGTGGCACAAGGCCGACCGCGGTGAGCTGGAGCCGTTCGTCCTGGTGGTCGAGGGTTCGATCCCGAACGAGGCGATCCATGCGGAGGGCTACTGGGCCGGCTTCGGCAACAACCCGGCCACCGGGCAACCGATGAAGACGTCCGAGTGGCTGGACCGCCTCGCCCCGAAAGCCACCGCGGTGGTTGCCGTCGGCACCTGTGCGACGTACGGCGGGATCCACGCGATGGCCGGTAATCCGACCGGCGCAATGGGCGTACCCGACTACCTGGGCTGGAGCTGGAAATCCAAGGCCGGCCTGCCGATCGTCTGTGTGCCAGGTTGCCCGATCCACCCCGACAACCTGTCCGAGACGCTCGTCTATCTCCTGTACCAGGTGGCCGGGCAGGCCCCGATGATCCCGCTCGACGCCGAACTGCGACCGCAATGGCTGTTCGGCCGGACCGTGCACGAGGGCTGCGACCGGGCCGGGTACTACGAGCAGGGCGACTTCGCCAAGGAGTACGGCTCGCCCAAGTGCCTGGTGAAGCTGGGCTGCTGGGGCCCGGTGGTCAACTGCAACGTGCCCAAGCGCGGCTGGATCAACGGCGTCGGCGGCTGCCCGAACGTCGGCGGCATCTGCATCGCCTGCACGATGCCCGGCTTCCCGGACAAGTTCATGCCGTTCATGGACGAGCCGCCCGGCAGCAGGGTCTCCACCGCCGCGAGCACGGTCTACGGCACGGTGATCCGCCGGCTGCGCAAGTTCACCCAGAACACCAGCAACAAGGAACCCAAGTGGCGGCGCAAGGGGTCCGACCTCGCCACCGGTTACGAGAAGGTCTGGTAACGCCATGACCACCACCGACCCGAAGGTCAAACCTGCCGCGAGTGACTCGAAGAGCTCCGACGTCGTCGAGATGGCGTGGGACCCGATCACCCGGATCGTCGGCAGCCTGGGCATCTACGCATCAGTCGACTTCAAGCAGAAGACCGTCCAGGAGTGCCACAGCACGTCGTCGATCTTCCGTGGCTACAGCATCTTCATGAAGGGCAAGGACCCGCGCGACGCCCACTTCATCACCAGCCGGATCTGCGGGATCTGCGGCGACAACCACGCCACCTGTTCGGTCTACGCGCAGAACATGGCGTACGGCGTCGCGCCGCCACACCTCGGTGAGTGGATCATCAACCTCGGCGAGGCCGCGGAGTACATGTTCGACCACAACATCTTCCAGGAGAACCTGGTCGGGGTGGACTACTGCGAGCGGATGGTGAAGGAGACCAACCCGGGCGTGCTGGAGCTGGCGAACCGCACCGAGGCACCGCACGCCGGCGACCACGGCTACCGGACCATCGGCGACATCATGCGCTCGCTGAACCCGCTGGAGGGCGACTTCTACCGCGAGGCGCTGCACGTCAGCCGCTACACGCGCGAGATGTTCTGCCTGATGGAGGGCCGCCACGTCCACCCGTCGACGCTCTACCCCGGCGGGGTCGGCACGGTCGCCACGATCCAGCTCTTCACCGACTACCTGACCCGGCTGATGCGCTACATCGAGTTCATGAAGAAGGTCGTGCCGCTGCACGACGACCTGTTCGACTTCTTCTACGAAGCGTTGCCGGGCTACGAGCACGTCGGCGAGCGGCGGATCCTGCTCGGCTGCTGGGGCAGCCTGAACGACCCGGCGATCTGCGACTTCAAGTACCAGAACATGGAGGCGTGGGGCCGGCGGATGTTCGTCACCCCGGGCGTGGTGGTGGACGGCAAGCTGGTCACCAACAGCCTGGTCGACATCAACCTCGGCCTGCGGATCCTGCTCGGCAGCTCGTACTACGACGACTGGGCCGACGGCAGTCACGAGAAGTTCGTCGACATCGACCCGCTCGGCAACCCGATCGACGTCCGGCACCCGTGGAACCAGCACACGCTGCCGAAGCCGCAGAAGCGCGACTTCTCCAACGCCTACAGCTGGACGATGTCGCCGCGCTGGTTCGACGGCAAGGACCACCTGGCCCTCGACACCGGCGGCGGCCCGATCGCCCGCCTGTGGTCGACGGCCCTGTCCGGCCTGGTCAACACCGACTACATCCAGGCCACCGGGCACAGTGTGAAGATCCAGCTGCCGCGGACGGCACTGAAGCCGGCCACGGAGTACGAGTGGAAGATCCCGCGCTGGAGCAACGCGATCGAGCGGAACCGGGCCCGGACGTACTTCCAGGCCTACGCGGCCGCGCTCGCGCTGCACTTCTGCGAGAAGGCGATGGCCGAGGTCCGGGCCGGCCAGACCGAGACCTGGACGCCGTTCAAGGTGCCTGACGAGGCGATCTCCTGCGGCTTCACCGAGGCGGTCCGCGGTGTGCTCTCGCACCACATGGTGATCCGCGACGGCAAGATCGCGAACTACCACCCGTACCCGCCGACCCCGTGGAACGGCAGCGTCCGGGACTCCTACGGCACGCCCGGCCCGTACGAGGACGCGGTCCAGAACACGCCGATCTTCGAGGAGAATCCGCCGGACCGGTTCAAGGGCATCGACATCATGCGTGCGGTCCGCAGCTTCGACCCCTGCCTGCCGTGCGGTGTGCACATGTTCGTCGGCAACGGACGGGAGAAGACCCACCTGCATTCCCCCTCGATCGCGGTCAAGCCTTACTGACCTGGAGCTGCTATGGACCGGCACGACGTCCAGGAGTTGAGTGAACGGATCGACGTCCTGCTGGACGAGGTCCAGCGGCGCGCCGATCCGGCCCTGGCCGCGAAGGTGGAGGAGCTGGTCCGCGCGGTGCTCGCATTGCACGGCGCCGGCCTCGAACAACTGCTGAACCTGCTGGACGAGCCGCAGGTTCGGCAGTTGGTCGGGGACGACCTGGTCGCGGGGCTCCTGTTGCTGCACGACCTCCACCCCGACGACGTCGCGACCCGGATCCAGGGCGCGCTGGACTCGGTCCGGCCGTACCTCGGCTCGCACGCCGGCGGCATCGACTACCTCGGCATCGACGACGACGGAGTCGTCCACCTGAGCCTGCAGGGCAGCTGTGACGGCTGCCCGGGTTCGACCGCCACCGTCCGGCTGACGGTCGAGAACGCCGTCCTGGACGCCGCGCCGGAGGCCGTCGCGGTCGACGTCGCGGGCATGGTCAAGGAGAAGCAGAGCCTTCTGACCATCGAGCCGTTCCGCCCCCACCGGGACGGCTGGCACCAGCTGGACCTGGTCCCACCCCTCGACCAGGTCCAGCACCTGACCGTCGGTGGCCTCGACGTGCTGGTGGCCAACCTGGCCGGCACGTTCTTTGCCTACCGCAACAATTGCCCGATGTGCTCTTCCGCCCTGCACCACGGGCAGTTGGACGGCGACCGGCTCACGTGTCCACGCTGCACCGCGGAGTACGACGTACGCCTGGCCGGGCGGGCGCTCGCACCTGAGGGGGCGCCGCCGCTCGAAGCGCTGCCGCTGCTGCCGGAAGGCGCGGGCTGGAAGGTCGCGATCCCGGGGGTGCAGCCGGCGTGAGGCCATCGCCGACGCTGCGATCACTCGCGCAGAAGAAGCAGCAGCCGACCGTCGATCCGGTCGCGGTGCTCCGTGAGTTCACCGGTGGTGTGCGCGAGCAGGCCGCGCCGGGTGAGCAGTGCGAGATGTGCGCCGTGCCGATCGGACCTGAGCACTCGCACCTGGCCGACGTGCCGGGGCACCGGCTGCTGTGCACCTGCCGGGCCTGCTACCTGTTGTTCACCGAGGGCGGCGCGTCGCACGGGCACTACCGCGCGGTGCCGGATCGCTACCAGTCCAACCCGGACTTCACGCTGTCCCCGGCGCAGTGGGACGCGATGGGGTTCCCGGTGAACCTGGCGTTCCTCTTCTACCAGTCCGATCAGTCCCGGTACGTCGCCTTCTACCCGAGCCCGGGTGGTGCCACCGAGTCGCTGCTCGACCTGGCCGGCTGGGACGAGGTCGTGGCCGGCAATCCCCGGCTGCAGAGTCTCGTCCCTGATGTCGAGGCCGTGCTGTTGCGCCGGCTGGACGACGGGTTCGCGTGCTACCTGGTCCCGATCGACGCCTGCTACGAGCTGGTCGGGATCGTCCGCCAGTACTGGGAGGGCTTCGCCGGCGGCGAGGACGTCTGGCGGCGGATCGACGACTTCTTCGCGCGGATCCAGGAGCGCAGCCGTGGTTGACCTGGACTTCACCTGTACCGACGCGGAGGCCGACCGCTACGCGGCCACCCCGGCCATCCGGATGCGACTGCGGATCGAGGAGACGACCGGTACGCCGGTGCACGCGCTGGCGTTGCGCTGCCAGATCAGGATCGAGCCGATCCGCCGCCGCTACAACGACGAGGAGGCCGAGGGGCTCGCGGATCTGTTCGGCGACCGCGCTCGCTGGGGCGAGACCTTGAAGCCGCTGCAGCTGGCGTTCGTCACCCAGATGGTGCCGGGCTTCACCGGCGCGACCGAGGTCGACCTGAATCTGCCCTGCAGCTACGACTTCGACGTCGCCGCGAACAAGTACCTGTACGCCGTGCGCGAAGGCGGCGTACCGCTGCTGATGTTGTTCAACGGGACGATCTTCACCGGCCGTCCCGGCACTCTCTCCGTGACGCCGGTCGCCTGGCAGAAGGAGGCGACGTACCAGCTGCCGGTGGCGGTGTGGCGGGACGCGATGGACCAGCACTTCCCGGGTGCCGCGTGGCTGCGGTTGCGGCAGGACGTTTTCGACCGCTTGTACCGCTATCGCGCCCGGGAGGCGTTGCCCGGTTGGGACGACGCGATCGAGCGGCTGCTGAAGGAGCAGCTGGAATGAACAGGTTCGACGCGGTCCAGCAGATCGCGGATGCGTTGTTGTTCGAAGGCTATGTCCTGTATCCCTATCGCGCGTCGGACGGGAAGAACCGGGTGCGCTGGCAGTTCGGCGTGCTGATGCCGCCGGACTACTGCGTGGTGGATCCGTCCGAGCGGGGCTGGTCGCAGACCGAGTGCCTGCTCGACGGCGACGCGGCCGTGCTCTCGGTGCGCGTACGGTTCCTGCAGGCGCAGCGCCGTACGGTCCTCGATGCCGACGAGGTCGAGGTCGCCTCACTGCAGACCGATCAGGCGACCTACCTGCCGTGGGACGAGGCCGTGGTGCGGACCGTCGATCTCCGGGCGGACCTGACAGAGCTGCCGCAGCTGGTGCCGTTCCGGATCCCCGGCGGCACCGAGACCGAGGCCGTCGGGACGGCCGGCTTCCTCCGCCGGACCCGGTTGCCGGTCACCGGGACCGTTGCCTTGACCATCAAACCGCTGCCCGGCCCGTACGGCGCCGCGCGGCTGCGGATCCGGGTCGAGAACAACACGCCGGACAGCAGCTCGGAACGCGTCGGAGCGCTACGGCAGGCGTTGATCGCCCACCACGTCCTGGTCGCCGCCGAGGGCTGCCGCTTCCTCTCGCTACTGGAACCACCCGAGTGGGCCACCGCGTATGCGGCCGGTTGCGACAACGTCGGCCTGTACCCGGTCCTGGCCGGCGACTTGCTGCTGTCCTCGCCGATCATCCTCTACGACCACCCGCGGATCGCGCCGGAGAGTCAGGGCGATCTGTTCGACGCCACCGAGATCGACGAGATCCTCAGCCTGCGCGCGATGACGCTGACCGACGACGAGAAGCGCGAGGTCCGCGGCACCGACCAGCGCGCGGCCGAACTGCTGGCCCGGGTCGACTCGATGCCGCCGGAGCTGATGGACCGGCTGCACGGCACGATCCGCTACCTGCGCAAGGTGACCGAGCCGGAGCCACCGCCGCCCGACACGCCGTGGTGGGATCCGGGCAACGACAGCACGGTTTCGCCGGAGACGGACACGGTGCTGGTCGGTGGAGTTGCCGTTGGCAACGGTTCACGGGTGCGGCTGCGGCCCGGGATCCGGCGGGCGGACGCCCAGGACATGTTCCTCACCGGCCGCCTCGGCACGGTGGTCGCCGTACTGTCCGACGTCGACGGCGAGACCCACGTCGCGGTCGCACTGGACGGCGAGGAGGGCGAGATCCAGCGGGCGCACGGCCGCTACCTGTACTTCAGCCCGGACGAACTCGAGCCCTTGGTAGGTGCAGGATGACGATTCTCGTGGCCGGACTGGGCAACGTGTTCTGCAGTGACGACGCCTTTGGTGTCTCGGTCGTCGAAGAGCTCGCCCGGCGCAGCCTGCCGGCCGGGGTCGAGGTGCGGGACTTCGGGATCCGCGGCATCCACCTGGCCTACCAGCTGCTCGAGCCGTACGACCTCGTCGTTCTGATCGACGCGGTCGAGCGGGGCGGCCCGCCGGGGACGCTGTACGTGATCGAGGCCGAGCCGGCCGCCGAGCCCGGGCCGGAGGTGAGCATGGACGCCCACGACCTCGGTCCGGACGCCGTGCTCTCGCTTGTACCGCGACTCGGTGGCACCGTGGGACGTGTGGTCGTGGTCGGGTGCGAGCCGGCGGGTATCGACGCCGGGATCGGGCTGTCACCGTCCGTGCAGGACGCGGTCGGGACCGCGGCGCAGCTGGTGATCGACCTGGTCACCGGGAAGGTCGCCGTACCGGCTGACGGGCCGGTCGGCGTGACGGAGGGGAAGTTGTGATGCGTTGGATGCTGGTGGCAGTCGTGGTCGTCGTCCTCGTCGTCCTGGGGTACTACGGCATCGAGGACATGCGGCGGTACTACCGGCTGAGGGGCATGTAGCCCGATGTGCCTGGGCATCCCGGGCCGGGTGGTGGACTGCCCGGAGGGCGCGGACCTCGGCCGGGTCGAGGTGGCGGGCGTCGTCCGGGAGATCAACCTGTCCCTGCTCGACGGCCCGTTCGTCCCCGGTGAGTACGTGCTGATCCACAGCGGCTTCGCGCTCGAGCGGATGTCGCGGGAGCGGGCCGCCGACGCGCTGGCGTTCTTCGGGGCCGAGCTGTGACCGGACCGGCGCTGTTCGTCCGGTACGCGTTCGCCCCCAACCGGCTCGGGTACTGCGGCCCCGCCGACGCCGGTGCCCTGCTCGAGTACGGCGCTCTGGGCCGGGTGGACAACGGCTTCCGCGCGCTGGCGCGGCAGTTCGAGGGCGCCTGGCCACAACTGCGCCGGATCGCCGCAGCCACCGGTACGGCGGATCCGCTCGACCGCGAGGTGGTCGAGGCGTACTGGATCGGCAACCGGCTGCTCGACCGGGCCGGCGACGCCGGAGGCGGGCTGCCACATCACAGCTTCGCGGTGTTCTGCCTGTACCCGTGGGCAGACCTGCTCGACGACGAACGCAGTACGGCGCAAGCCCTGCGCGTGCTCGACCAGTGCCGGATCCGCTGGGGACAGGTGATGGCGGACACCGGCGAGCAGGTCGTGGTCGAGTCGCGTCCGCTGGAATGGGACGGCCTGCGGCTCCTCCTCGGTTCACCACGCCAGGAGACCGCGATCCGTGGCTTCGACGGCGTCGACCTGATCGAGCCGCTGGCCCCGGGCGACTGGGTCTCGCTGCACTGGGGCTGGGTCTGCGACCGGCTGACGCCGGCCCAGTTGGTTGCTCTACGCCACTATTCGGCCCATCACCTGCGGCTGGTGAACGAGCGGTTGGGTCAACGGCGCGGGGGGCGCGCGGGGATATCCGGGCCGAGGATCCAGTGACTGTCCGGCTGGCCGACGACGCCCGCTGAGTTCAGCACGGCGGGCCGGGCCACCGGTCGGTTCGTCGGCAGGCCGGACCGGTCGGGCTCCCAGCGAGCCGGATCTTCGGTCAGGCCGAGCAAATAGGTGACCGTGCAATCGAGTGCCACGGCGAGCTCAGGCAGCCGGACCACGTCGACACCGGCGCCGTGCTCGAAACTGGACAGGGTCTTGTTGGTGGTGCGGATCCCGCGGCGGGCCAGTCGGCTGACCAGTTGCTTCTGGGTCAGGCCGAGTTGTAGCCGGCGGGCACGGAGCCGATGGCTGACGACCAGATGCCGGTCGACAGCGACCTCGCTGCGATCCTCGAACATGGGCTACCCCCTGCAGCCACGATCCACCGGCCCCCGCGACCGCGTCAATCGCCCGGGCGGCCGGAATCCATCTCGGCGAGGGCATGCACGGTGTAGCGGGCGAAGTTGAACACCGGCGCCCGGCCGAGCAAGCGCTCGAACTCCTCGTGCGAGTCCACCTCGTAGATCCACGCACCACCGTGCGATCCGACCACGTGATACCGCGCCAGCACCTTCCCCTCGCGCTCGAGGCGCTCGCCGTACTCCGGCATCGCGCCGACGGACCGGGCCATCTCCGGGGAGAGCAGGCTCAGCTCCATCTGCCAGAGCACCAGGAACTTCATGAGCGGAGGTGCAGCCTTCGGGCGGCCTCGGCGACCGAGCCGGAGACGGACGGGTAGACGGTGAAGGCCTGGGCGACCTGGTCCACGGTGAGGCGGGCACCGACGGCCAGCGAGATCGGGTGGATGAGTTCGCTGGCGCGCGGGGCGACCACCACGCCGCCGACCACGATGCCGGTGTTGGGCAGGCAGAACAGCTTCACGAAACCGTCCCGGACGCCCTGCATCTTGGCCCGGGCGTTGTCGGCGAGCGGCACCTTCACGACCATCGCCGTACTGCCGCCGGCGTCGACCACCGCCTGGGTCAGGCCGACGGTGGCGATCTCCGGGGCGGTGAAGACGTTCGCCGACACGGTCGACTGGTCCAGCGGGGTGACCGCGTCGCCGAGCGCGTGGGCCATCGCGATCCGGCCCTGCATGGCGGCGACCGAAGCGAGCATGAGTACGCCGGTGCAGTCGCCGGCCGAGTAGACGCCACGGGCCGTGGTCCGGGACACCCGGTCGACCTGGACGAAGCCGCCGTCGGTCAGCGACACGCCCGACTCGACGAGATTCATGTCGTCGGTGTTCGGCAGCGATCCGACCGCGAGCAGCGCATGCGAGCCCTCGACCGTGCGGCCGTCGGTCAGGGTCACCACGACGCCGTCGCCCTGCCGCTTGACCGACTCGGCCCGGGATTTGCTCAGCACGGTCAGGCCGCGCCGCTTGAACACGTCCTCCAGGACCGCGGCCGCGTCAGCGTCCTCACCGGGGAGCACCCGGTCCCGCGACGAGACCAGGACGACGTCACTGCCGAGAGCGTCGTACGCGCTGGCGAACTCCGCGCCGGTGACGCCGGAGCCGACCACGATCAGCCGCTCGGGCAGCTCGTCGAGCTCGTAGACCTGCTCCCAGGTCAGGATCCGCTCGCCGTCCGGCTCCGAGCCCTGGAGGATGCGCGGCCTTGCACCGGTGGCGATCAGGATCACGTCCGCGTCCAGCCGCTCGTCGCCGACGACCACGGCCTCGGGCCCGTCCAGCCGGCCGCGGCCCTTGACGATCCGGACCTTGTCGCGGTCCAGCCGGCGCTCGATGCCCTCCGACTGGGCGGTGGCCAGCGCCTTCACGCGCTTGTTGACGACCGACAGGTCGACACGGACCGCGTTGGCCGGGTCTGCATTGTCACTGGCCCCATCGCCTGTAACTCTGACCCCGAGCTCGCCGGCCGCCTCCACCTCGGTCATCACCTCCGCGGTGGCGATCAGGGTCTTGCTCGGGACGGCGTCGGTGAGCACGGCGGATCCGCCGATCCCGCCGGAATCGACAACCGTCACCTCGCCCCCGAGCTGGGCGGCCGCACTGGCCGCTTCGTACCCGCCGGGACCGCCTCCGATGATCACAACTCGCGCCACGGGAGGTCATTCTTCCGTATCCTGTGTCTCCGTGACCCTGTACGCCGCGTTTGCGTCGAATCTGGACCCGAACCTGATGGCCGAGCGGTGCCCGTACTCGCCCCTGCGCGGGACCGGCTGGCTCCACGGCTGGCGCCTCACCTTCGGCGGCGAGGAGCTCGGCTGGGAGGGCGCCATGGCCACCGTGGTCGAGGACCCGTCCGACCCGGCCAACCAGGTCTTCGTCGCGCTGTACGACGTCCATCCCAAGGACGTCGAGCGGCTGGACGAGTGGGAGTGGATCGACCACGACGTCTACAGCAAGATCCAGGTCCGGGTGCAGACCCTGGACGGCGAGCAGCTGGCCTGGATGTACGTCCTGAACGCCTACGAGGGCGGCCTGCCGTCGGCCCGCTACCTCGGCATCCTCGCCGAGGCCGCCGAGGCCGCCGGCGCCCCCGACGACTACGTGGCCGACCTGCGCGCGAGACCCTGCCAGTCGTCCGGGCATTAGCTATCGTGCGGAGGTGACCGTTGACCTCCGTAGTGCGGCCGAAGCCTGGCTGAGCGAAGATCCCGACCCCGACACTCGCGCCGAGCTCCAGCAGTTGCTGGCGGCCGGTGACACCGCCGAGCTGGCCGACCGGTTCGCCGGCACCCTCGAGTTCGGTACGGCGGGACTCCGCGGTGCCGTCGGGGCCGGACCGAACCGGATGAACCGGGTGGTCGTGATCCGCGCCGCCGCGGGCCTCTGCGCCTACCTGAAGGGCAAGGGCCTCACCAACGGCCCGGTCCTGATCGGGTACGACGCCCGGCACAAGTCGGACGTGTTCGCGCAGGACACGGCCGCGGTGGTCCGGGGCGCCGGGCTGGACGCCGTACTGCTGGATCGGCCGACGCCGACCCCGGTGATCGCCTTCGGGATCCGGCATCTGAAGGCTGTCGCCGGAGTGGTCGTGACGGCGTCGCACAACCCGCCGCAGGACAACGGCTACAAGGTCTACCTGGGCGACGGGTCGCAGATCGTCCCGCCCGCGGACGCGGAGATCGCGGCCGCCATCGCGGCGGTCGGCCCGCTGGACACGGTGCCGCGCGGCGACGACTGGCAGACGACCGGCGACGACCTGCTGAACGCCTACCTGGACCGGATCGCCGGGCTGGTGCCGGCGGACGCGCCGCGGGACCTGAGCGTCGCCTACACGCCGCTGCACGGGGTAGGCCGGCTGCTGGTCGAGGGCGCGGTCGCTCGCGCGGGGTTCGCCCTACCGGCGGTGGTGGCATCGCAGGCGGACCCGGATCCAGACTTTCCGACCGTCTCCTTCCCGAACCCGGAGGAGCCGGGCGCGATCGACGCGGCGCTCGAGCTGGCCCGGTCGATGAACGCGGACATCGCCGTCGCGAACGACCCGGACGCCGACCGGTGTGCGGTCGCCATCCCCGACGCCTCGGCCGACGCCGGTTGGCGGATGCTGCGCGGGGACGAGCTGGGCGCGCTGCTCGGTGAGTTCCTGCTGTCCGCACAGCCCGACGGGGTCGCCGCGTGCTCGATCGTCTCGTCGTCCCTGCTCGGCAAGATCGCGGCGTCGTACGGCGTGCGGTATGTCGAGACGCTGACCGGATTCAAGTGGATCGGGCGGGTGCCGGACCTCGTCTTCGGTTATGAGGAGGCGCTCGGGTACTGCGTCGACCCGGTCGCGGTGAAGGACAAGGACGGGATCTCCACACTGGTCCGCGTCCTGCAACTAGCCGCGCGGGCCAAGTCCGAGGGGCGCACGTTGCAGGATCTGCTGGACGACCTCGCGGTCAAGTACGGCCTGCACGCCACGGACCAGCTGTCCGCGCGGGTCGAGGACCTGTCGCTGATCAAGACCGCGATGGACCGGCTCCGCGCCACTGCGCCCGCGTCGCTGGGCGCCTACACGGTCGAGCGGATCGACGATCTCGGCCAGGGCTCGGAGTCACTGCCCCCGACCGACGGGCTGCGCTACACGCTGTCGGACGGCGCCCGGGTTGTCGTCCGGCCGTCGGGCACCGAGCCGAAGCTGAAGTGCTACTTGGAGGTGGTCGTCCCGGTCAGCACCGACGTGACCGCAGCGCGCACCGAGGCGGCCGTCGCCTTGGCCGGCATCAAGGCCGATCTGGCTGCCGCGGCAGGTATCTGAAAACGCGTGAAACGCCAGCCGCTGGCCGTCGTGGTCAGCGGCTGACGTTCGAAGGAACGAGAGCACCTGGCGGGTGGCTCCCGCGGAGGTCAGCGGGCGGCGGCCGCCGCGGCCTCGGCCTCTTCGGTGCGCAGCGAGCTCTGCAGCGAGGCGTGCAGGATCCGCAGCGTGCTGGTCGACTGCATCAGCGCGTCCCGCTCGTCCGGGTTCCGGTTGGCGAGGTTGGAGATCTCGTTGATGCTCGCCTCGATCCGGGCGATCCGGTCCGCGACCGAACCCTCCTGGCTGCTTGCCTTGCGGATCGCGTCGGACGTGACCGTCCAGACGTCCTCCTTGTCGTTGGTCCGCCGGGACATGTCGACCATCTGGGCCAGCGCGGCGAGGTCGTGGTCGACCTGGGTCCGCTCCACCGGCACGATGATCCCGGCAGTCGCCTGGCGCAGGCGGGTGACGTGACCGGACAGCTCCGACCAGCTGCACCGACCGCTCTTGATCTTGTCCAGCACCTTCGCGTACTCGGTGTTGAACTCGTCGTAGTTCACTGTCCTTGACTCCTGCCGTTCGACGCTCGACTCGGAAACTGTACG
Source organism: Kribbella sp. NBC_01484 (assembly GCF_036227145.1). NCBI lineage: Bacteria > Bacillati > Actinomycetota > Actinomycetes > Propionibacteriales > Kribbellaceae > Kribbella > Kribbella sp. NBC_01484. The sequence goes on along the minus strand of NZ_CP109437.1, from coordinate 4,159,585 downwards.
GCGTGCGATCCCGAAACAAGTAACCACACGATCGCAGATCGTGCAGGTGTCTCCAAAACGCAACAGCCGCCCGGTACGGCAACGCGTACCGGGCGGCTGGGTTACGTTACTGCTCCGACCCCGAGACTGCTCGGACCTCGAGCGTGCTGAAGGTCAGGCGACGTACGTCGAGGTCGCGTTGAAGGTGTTGCAGTTGCCCGCGACGGTGTAGGTGTGCCTCGCATTGAAGCCGGAAGTCGACCAGAACGCGTGGTTCTTCGGCGAGCCGTGGTCACGGACGCCACCCGGCTGGTCGCCCATGTGGCTGACCAGGTAGTTGAACTGCACCAGCAGGCCACCGCTCATCGGGTAGTACAGCTTGTTCGCGCCGATGTAAGCGGCGCCCAGGCAGGAGGCCTGCAGCTCGCGGCGACGGCTCTCCTCGAGCCGCGCGGCGTTGGTGCTGAAGGCGTTCTGGCGCGTCCAGGACGCGTTCAGGATGCCGGTCAGGAACTGGACGTGGTGACCGTACTCGTGCGCCATCATCTGCGTCGCCCACGCCCGTGCGTAGGTCGGGTTCGAATTCCACTGCGCGATGATCTGCGACGCCGGGATGTAGATGACGCCGCCGTTCCCGCTGCAGTAGTACCCGGTCGTGTTGTTCACGACACCGCAGAGGGTGTTGATCTTGGTGGCGGTGGTGACGACCAGCTTCGGCTTCACCTTGTACGCCGCGCCGGCCGCCTTCAGCGGGACGGCCCAGGCCGCGTACATGCAGTTCCACAGCTGGGTGTCGTAGGCCTGGACGCCCGCCAGGGTGCGGAGCGAGACGTTGACCTCCTTGCACTTCGACGGCGTGATCGCCGGCGTCTTGTAGAGCCGGTTGTAGCGGACGATGTTCGTCGTCGAGGACATGGTCGTCAGGGCGGCACCCGCCGGCGGCCTGCTGACCGCCTGGTTCGGGGTCTCGGCCGGCTGCGGCAGGACCGGGGTGGCTGCAGCCGCAGCCGGGGCGGCCTGCGCGTTCGGAAGTGCCAGGGCTGCGAACCCGGCCAGGGCAGCGACACCGGCCAGGCCACGCAGGGTGGTGCGGGAGAGGTTGAACATAGCTCCGCTCTCGATGATGAAGGGACCTGTCGTGCCCATCCTGGAGTGAACAGGGGTTCATGTCGGGGTGGACACGGGCTCTGACGCCGCGACCCGCGCCAGAGTTCCCCTCAATCGGCGAGTTTCGCCCCCAGAAACCGCAACTGGTCAGGAAGCATGCGCCGCCAGTAACCGGCGGTGTGCGCCCCCGCCTGCTCCCCACCCGCCGCGTGCAACTCCATCCGCAAGTCCTTCGCCGCCCCCGCGAACGGATCGTCCCGCCCACAATCGATGCGCACAGCAACATCCTTGAAGTCGTCCCGGCGACCCAGAACCTGGTTGTCACCGAAGTCACCTGCCCCGTCGAACGCACCCGGAGCAGCGTCGCCGAAGTGACGCCAGAGCGCCGGACTCAGCGCACCGACCGCAACCGCTGTTCGATCCACGGGGACCTCTCGCTGCAGGAAGTCGCGAGCGGCGAACAGCAGGGCGCCGTACCCGCCCATGGACCAGCCGAGCAGGGCGTATCGCTCGGTCCGCAGTCCACGTTTCGCCAGCAGCGGCAGCAACTCCTGGTCGAGCATGACGATCGGGTCGTCCCCGGTGAGCCGCTCATGCCAATAGTTGGCCTGCCCACCGTCCACGGTCGCGAGCGCGAACGGCGGCGAGCCGGCCTGGACGGCGGACGTCAGGTAGCGGTCGATGCCGAGGTCGTTGACCGCGGACGTGTGGTCGCCGCCACGACCGTGCAAAACGAGCACGACCGGCAACTCCGCCGACGGACTGACCCCGTGGGGATAGATGACGCTGTACCCAACCGTCGTACGGCGAGCAGCGGACGCGAAGGTGTCCGCCACAACCAGGCCTGCCGGGACGTCGGGGACGACGCCGTCGCGCCCGTTCAGGCCGAGGGTTTTGTGGATGCGCGCTCGGCCTGGGAGGGCTCCTGTTTCCAGGGCGGTGACTGTTGCGGCGCTGGTGACGGCAGCGGCGGCTGCCGTGCGGAGGAGCGCACGGCGGGACAGCAGCGGCATCAGCGCAGCAGCGCCGCCACTACGGCGACGACAGCGAGGACTCCGATGGCGATCAGCTCCGGGCGGGCCCAGCTGGTGACCACCTCGCCACCGGCCTGTTCGCCGTACTGGTTCATGTGGGCCTCGATCCGGTCGACGACGAAGTCGGCGCGGGAGATCGAGCTGTCTTCCGGGAGCCTGGCTCCGCCGACCCGTTGCTTGCGAACGTCACGCATGACGAGTACGACGCCGGGAGCCCGGAACTTGTTGTCGCCGGCGTGCACGCGCAGGATGTCGGCGACGTCGACCCCGGTCACCTCGGACCACGGGATCTCATGGTCGCGCAGATGGTTACGGAGCAGGATGTGCTCAGGGCTGAGAGTGACCGACGGGCGGATCAGGAAGACGTACGCGAGCACCATCACGATGCCGATCACACAAGCGACCAGGAGACCGCTGGCACTCCGCCACTCCACCACGATGTCGATCAGCGCCAGGACGCCGATCCCGACCACCAGGAACCCGGTGATCCGGTTCGACGTCGACAGGTACCGCTCGGTGTCAGATGACTTCGACTTCACCAGCACAAAGTAACCGGCATGGTGGAACGGCACTAGACTGCCCAGGGTGACCACTCTCGACAGCGGCGTCGACTCGTTGGCCGACGTGACCTCGTCCGAGGACCGGCTGCGCCGGTTCCTGCTCGGCCTGCCGGGCGTCGACCAGGTCGGCGCCGAGGCCAGGGCCGCCACCCTGAGCACCCGGTCGATCAAGACGACTGCCAAGGCCTACGCACTCGACCTGGCGATCCGGATGATCGATCTGACCACACTCGAGGGGCAGGACACCCCGGGCAAGGTGCGGGCCCTGTGCGCGAAGGCGAAACGGCCCGACCCGGCCGATCCGACCGCGCCGCCGGTCGCCGCGGTCTGTGTGTACCCGGACCTGGTGGCCACGGCCAAGCACGAGCTGCGCGGCTCGGGGATCAACGTGGCGAGTGTCGCAACCGCCTTCCCCAGTGGGCGTTCGAGCCTCCCGATCAAGATCCAGGACACCAAGGACGCGGTCGCCGCGGGCGCCGACGAGGTGGACATGGTGATCGACCGCGGCGCGTTCCTGTCCGGGCGGTACGGCCTGGTCTTCGACGAGATCGCCGCGATCCGCGAGGCGGCCGGCGACGCGCACCTGAAGGTGATCCTGGAGACCGGCGAGCTGGTCACCTACGACAACGTCCGGCGCGCGTCCTGGCTGGCGATGCTGGCCGGCGCGGACTTCATCAAGACCTCGACCGGCAAGGTGTCCCCCGCGGCGACGTTGCCGGTGACGCTGGTGATGCTGGAGGCGGTCCGCGACTACCACGAGTCCACCGGCCTGCACATCGGCGTCAAGCCGGCCGGCGGCATCCGGACCGCGAAGGACGCGATCAAGTACCTGGTCACGGTCAACGAGACGGCCGGACCGGACTGGTTGGACCCGGAGCTGTTCCGCTTCGGGGCGTCCAGCCTGCTGAACGACCTGCTGATGCAACGCACCAAGCTGGCCACCGGGCACTACCCCGGCCCCGACTACTTCACGCTGGACTGAGGCATGAGCAGATTCGAGTACGCACCGGCCCCGGAATCGCGGGCCATCGTCGACATCAAGTCGTCGTACGGGCTCTTCATCAACGGCCAGTTCGTCGACGCCACGGACGGGAAGCCGTTCAAGTCGATCAGCCCGTCCTCGGAGGAGGTGCTCGCGGAGATCAGCGAGGCCGGTCCGGTCGATGTCGACAAGGCGGTGAAGGCGGCCCGCAAGGCGTTCGAGAAGGTCTGGGGCCCGATGGCCGGGCGGGACCGGGCGAAGTACCTGTTCCGGATCGCGCGGCTGATCCAGGAGCGTGCGCGGGAACTGGCGGTGCTGGAGTCGCTGGACAACGGCAAGCCGATCCGCGAGTCGCGTGACGTCGACATCCCGCTGGTGGCCGCGCACTTCTTCTACTACGCGGGCTGGGCGGACAAGCTCGAGTACGCCGGAGTCGGCGACGACCCGCGGCCGTGGGGTGTCGCGGGCCAGGTGATCCCGTGGAACTTCCCGATGCTGATGCTGGCGTGGAAGATCGCCCCGGCGCTGGCCGCCGGCAACACCGTGGTGCTGAAGCCGGCCGAGACGACGCCGCTGACCGCGCTGGCGTTCGCGGAGATCTGCCAGCAGGCGGACCTGCCACCGGGCGTGGTGAACATCGTCACCGGCGCCGGCCGGACCGGGCAGGCTCTGGTCGAGCACCCGGACGTCGACAAGGTCGCGTTCACCGGATCGACCGCCGTCGGCCGGGCGATCGCGAAGTCGGTCGCGGGCTCGGACAAGGCGGTCACGCTCGAGCTCGGCGGCAAGGCGGCGAACATCGTCTTCGAGGACGCGCCGATCGACCAGACCATCGAGGGCATCGTCAACGGCATCTTCTTCAACCAGGGCCACGTCTGCTGCGCGGGCTCGCGGCTGCTGGTCCAGGAGAGCGTGTACGACGAGGTACTGTCCCGGCTGAAGCGCCGGATGGGCACGCTGCGCGTCGGCGACCCGCTGGACAAGAACACCGACATCGGCGCGATCAACTCGTCGGCCCAGCTGGCCAAGATCCGCGAGCTGTCCCAGATCGGCGAGGACGAGGGCGCCGAGCGCTGGTCGCCGGAGTGCGAGCTGCCGCCGCAGGGCTACTGGTTCCCGCCGACCGTGTTCACCGGCGTGTCCCAGGCGCACCGGATCGCCCGGGAGGAGATCTTCGGCCCGGTGCTGTCCGTGCTCACCTTCCGCACCCCGGCCGAGGCCGTGGAGAAGGCGAACAACACGCCGTTCGGGCTGTCCGCCGGGATCTGGACCGACAAGGGCTCCCGGATCCTGTGGATGGCCAACCAGCTGCGCGCCGGCGTGGTCTGGGCCAACACGTTCAACCGCTTCGACCCGACCTCGCCGTTCGGCGGCTACAAGGAGTCGGGCTACGGCCGCGAGGGCGGTCGCCACGGTCTGGAGGCCTACCTTGCCCACTAAGGACAACTCGAGGCTCGAGGTGCGCAAGACCTACAAGCTCTACGTCGGCGGCGCCTTCCCCCGCAGCGAGTCCGGCCGGTCGTACGTCGTGAACGATGCCAAGGGCAAGTTCCTGGCGAACGCGTCGCAGGCCTCCCGCAAGGACGCCCGGGACGCGGTGGTCGCGGCCCGCAAGGCGTTCGGCGGCTGGTCGGCACGCACGGCGTACAACCGCGGCCAGGTGCTCTACCGGATCGCCGAGGTGATGGAGGGCCGGCACGAGCAGTTCAGTGCCGAGGTGGCGTCGTCGGAGGGTCTGTCGATCAGCAAGGCCCGCGCGGTCGTGGACGCGTCGATCGACCGCTGGGTCTGGTACGCCGGCTGGGCCGACAAGCTGGCCCAGGTGGTCGGATCCAGCAACCCGGTGGCCGGCCCGTACTTCGACTTCTCGTTGCCCGAGGCAACCGGTGTGGTCGCGGTGCTGGCGCCGCAGGACTCCAGCCTGCTCGGCCTGACCAGCGTGATCGCGCCCGCGATCGTCTCCGGCAACACGGTCGTCGCGGTCTCGTCGTACGCGCGTCCGTTGCCGGCCGTGACGCTGGGCGAGGTGATGGCGACGTCCGACGTACCGGGCGGCGTGGTGAACATCCTCACCGGCTCCGCGTCCGAGGTCGGCCCGTGGCTGGCGTCGCACATGGACGTGAATGCCATCGACCTGTGCGGGATCGAGGAGCCGGACGAGGCCCGCGACCTGGAGGCCGCGGCGGCCGACAATCTCAAGCGGGTGCGCCGCCCGGCCGAGGAGGACTGGACCGAGTCTCCGGGCCTGTCCCGCCTCACGCAGTACCTGGAACTGAAGACCGTCTGGCATCCGATCGGCGTCTAAATCGATCCCGCCTGGGCCGGAAGCGTCGTACAGTCGCCGCATGGTGCAGCCTGGTGACAAAGTCGCGATCGTCTCACCGTCCCGTGGGCTGCCGGAGATCTTTCCCGGGCCCTACGAGCTCGGCCTGCGGCGGTTGCGCGACGACTTCGGCCTGATCCCGGTCGAGTATCCGACGACCCGTGTGCTCGGGGCCTCCCCGCAGGCACGGGCGGCCGACCTGCACGCGGCCTGGTCGGATCCGTCGATTCGCGCGGTGATCGCGACCATCGGCGGCGACGACCAGCTCACCGTGCTGAAGCACCTCGATCCCGGGGTTTTCCAGGCGAACCCGAAGCCGTTCTTCGGGTACAGCGACAACACGAATCTGCTCAACTTCCTGTACTCGTTGGGCTTGCCGGCCTTTCACGGCGGCAGCGTGATGGTCCAGTTCGGCCGCGGCGGCGCGATGCACCCCGACTCCGAGCGGTCGCTGCGGGCCGCGCTCTTCACGCCGGGCGAGTTCGAGCTGACGCCGGCCGCGGAGTGGACCGACCACGACCGCGACTGGGCCGATGCGGTCAACCTGGAGACCGAGCCGCCGATGTTCCCGGGCACCGGCTGGATCTGGCAGGGCACGGAGCCCGTCAGCGGGAAACTCTGGGGCGGCAACCTGGAGATCCTCGACTGGCAACTGTCCGCCAACCGGTGGATGCTGCCCACGGACTCCTACGGCGGCGTGCTGTTCCTGGAGACCAGCGAGGAGATGCCCGGCTCCGAGATGGTCTACCGGATCCTGCGCAACTTCGGCGAACGCGGCCTGCTCGAGCGTTTCGACGCGGTCCTCTGGGGCCGCCCGAAGTCCTGGTCGCTGGAGAACCACTTCACGCCCGAGCAGTCCGTCGCCTACATCACCGGTCAGTACCTCGCGGTCGACCGGGCCCTCGCCGAGTACAACCCGGACGCGCTCGTGGTCAAAGGCCTCGACATCAGCCACACCGACCCTCAACTGGTCCTCCCGTACGGCGGCCAGGTCCGGATCGACCCAGCCGCCGAACGGATCACCGTCACCTACTAACCGCACCTGCAGTCACAGACGACCGCGGGATCCCGGTCCACCGCCACCCACCGGTGAGATCGCGTACCGCGGTCAGCGTCGGCGCGGTTGGCGGGGCCGGGGCTGCTGTGGCGGTTGTTTCGGCGGCTGCCGACGCGCCGAGTGTGTTTTTGGAGGGTTTTGGGTGGAGGCAGGTGGTTTGGGGAGGGTTTTACCCCCGCAGAGGGACAAAACCCTCCCATGTCCACGCCGCGCCCGGGACCGCCGGCCTGCACGCCCGTACCACCCAACGGACACCTGCCCGGATCTGGTCGCATCTCACCGACCGAACAGGAACCAGCCTCCGACGCTTGCGGCCACGAACACCACCGGCAGCGAGAGTAGGAACCAGGCCCGGTTGCGGCGCCGGCGGCGTACCGGCGGGTCGGTGGCGACGGTCGTCGGGGGGGTGTCGTCGGTGATGCTGGTCCGCTCCTCGGCCCGCAGCGGCGCTTCCTGTTCGAGCCGGTAGGCCTCCGCCTCGAACCGCTCGGCCAGTGTGTCGGCACGCTCCCAGCGGTCGGGGACCCGGTACGCGAGGGCCCGGGTGAGGATGTCGTCGAGCTGACCGACCGCGCCGTGCAGCATCGGCCGCAAGCTCGGCGGCGGCAGGTCCGGATCGCGGTTGAGCACATCCCCGATCGAACCCGCGGAGTACGGCGGATGCCCGGTCAGCAGCGCATACGTCACCGCGCCGACCGCGTAGATGTCCGCCCGCTCGTCGAATCCACCGTCACCGCGACCCTGCTCAGGAGCCATGTACGACGGAGTGCCGACGGCCTGGGTCAGTCCGGAGGCCTCCGCGGCGCGCTTGGCCAGGCCGAGATCGGCGAGCACTATGCGGTGCGTACCGCCGCCGGACTCGTCACCCTGGTTGGGCCGGAGCAGCAGGTTCGCCGGGGTGACATCACGGTGGACAACACCCTCGCTGTGCAACGCGGCGACCGCCCGCGCCAGGTCCGCTCCCCACCACAACGCGTCGACGGCATCCAGCGGCCCATGCTGCAGCACGTCGCCTAGCGTGCCACCGCCGACGTAGTCCATCACGAAGTACGGACGCCCGTCCGGGAGCTTGCCCAGGTCGAAGACCCGGACCACCCGGTCGCTGGCGATCCGGCGCATCAGCCGCGCCTCGGACAGGAAGCGTTCCCGCACGTCGGCGCGCGACGCCCAGTTGTCGGCGAGGATCTTGACCGCCACGTCCACGTCGAGGTCGTCGTCGTACCCACGCCAGACGGTCGCGAACGCGCCCGCGCCGATCTTGTCCTGCAGCCGGTACCTCCCGATGGCATCCATCCCGGCTATTGTCGTGCACAGTCGAGCTAAGCGACGAAACATACACTCTGAGGGAGCATGAACGAGGATCTGGAACACCTGGCGGCACGCGCCGCCGCGGGGGACCAATCCCTGCTTCCGCAGATCCTGCAGGCGATCCGGCCGCAGGTGCAGCGCCGGGTGGCCAAGTTCCTGCCGTACCGCGAGGACGCCGAAGAGGCGGTCCAAGACACCCTGCTCCAGGTGGCCAACAAGATCCACACCTTCAGAGGCACCGGCAGCTTCGCCGGCTGGGTCACGATCGTGGCCACCAACCAGGCCCGGCAGACCTACCGATCGCTGAAGCGGCGCGCGGTCGAGCAGTCCGCCGAGGTCCTCCCGGAGTCCGTCGACCCGCGGACGACGTCGGTGATCGCGGGCTCCCGCCTGGACCTGCTCGAAGCGCTTGAGTCACTCGAGTCCAGCCATCCCCAGCTGGTCCAGCCGCTGGTCCTGCGCGACCTGGGCGCGCTGTCGTACGCCGAGATCGCCGACGAGCTCGATGTCCCGCTCGGCACGGTCAAGGCCCGCATCCACCAGGCCCGCAAGGCCGTCGCCGAACGCCTCACTGTGCGCTGACCCAACTCTGGCGGATCTAGCCGAAGGTACGGCGTACCTCCACCGCCCGCCGGAGATCGTCGAGGAAGTTCGCCGTCTGCCGGCGGATGCCCGGGACCACGCTCTCGTCCGCGATCAGCGCCTCGGCCGGCCCGATCAGCTCGGCGTCGATCGCGAACCGCGGCGCGATCCGGTGCACGGTCAGCGAGACCACCATGCCGGCCCGGATCTCCCCGGTCCGCGCGATGTCGGTGAAGAACCGCTTGACGTACGGCGCAGTGATCGCAGCCTGACCCGGATGCCAGAAGCCCTCGGCCGCGGCCAGCAGTTCCTTCACCCCGACCGACGAGTCGGTCATGATCCGCGTCCAGGCCGCTTCCTTGCCGTCGGGCAGAGCTGCCCGGCAGCGTGCGGCCTGGTTGACACCTTCGGTCGACTTGTCGCGCGCCAGCTCGGCATCGATGTCCTTCGCCCCGAGTTCGTTCAGCCGCACGAGTCGCAGGACCAGCGACCACCGCAGATCCGCGTCGATCTCCAGACCGGCCGGGATGCCGGCACCGTCGAGCCACGACTTCAGCAACTCCGCGTCGTCCGTGGTCACGATGAACCCGCGGGCGGTGACCAGCTGCAGACTGCTGCCCGGTGCACTGCTCGCCAGCTTGTTGCTCAGAGCATCAGCGACCGGAGCGCGGTACTCGTCGTAGTCCAGGTAGCCGCCGAGGACCCGGTCCTCCAGCCAGCGCACGAGCGAGCCGACGGCGATGTCGCTGTCCTCGTGCTGGATGGTGGCGAGGAACAGGTCGAGCGCCAGCCGCGGATCGAGCTCGGCGTCCGCGGTCGTGTCACGGATCGAGTTCCAGATCACGGCCCGCGTGGTGTCGTCGGCGATCTTCGGGAGCACCGCCGGGAGATTGGCCAGGCTGGTGGCGTCGAGCCGGATCTTGGCCCACGTGTCGTCGTTGGCATCCGGCACGATCACGGCGCTGTCGTTGCTGAGGGCAACTTCTACGGTGTCCTGGTCGAGCACGACGTCGACCAGGGTCGCCGCGCCGGTTTCGTCGTACCCACCGATGCTCAGCTTGTGCAGGCGGCGGGAAGCGTCCGGGCTCGTGCGGTGCAGGACGACTCCACTCGGCGTGCGTTCGACCGTGATCGTGTCCAGGCCGGACGTGCGCAACCACTGCTGGGACCAGTTGTCCAGGTCGTCGGCGCCGGCCTCGGTGAGCTTCTCGATGAATTCGTGCAGGTCGGCGTTGCCGTACTCGTGCGCCTCCAGGTGCGCGTTGACGCCCTTCAGGAACACGTCGTCGCCGAGGTACTTGGCCAGCTGCTTGAGGACGGCGGCACCCTTCGCGTACGAGATCCCGTCGAAGTCGTCGAGCGACTGGCGGGCGTCCTTCAGGCTGTCCGGCGCGACCGGATGCGTCGAGCTGCTCTGGTCGGTCTGCAGGCCCCACCACTTGCGGACGAAGGCGAAGTCGGTCCAGTTGCCGCCGTAGCTGGTCGCGTCCTCGGACACCCGGTGCGCCATGTACTCGGCGAACGACTCGTTCAGCCACATGTCGTTCCACCACTTCATGGTGACCAGGTCGCCGAACCACATGTGCGCCATCTCGTGCACGATGATCCGCGCCCGCGTGCTGCGTTCCGCCTCGGTGGCCTGGCTGCGGAAGACCAGGTGGTCGGCGAGCGTCACGCAGCCCGGGTTCTCCATCGCGCCGAGGTTGAAGTCCGGCACGAACGCCTGCCAGTACTCGCCGAACGGGTACCGCTGCCGGAACATCCGGTGGTACTCGTCGAACGCCTCCCGGGTGGTCCGGAACAGGTCCTCGGCATCGCGGTCCAGGTGCGGCTTCAACGACTGCCGGCAGGCCAATCCGAGCGGGATCCCGTCGTGCTCACTCCGGATCAGGTGATACGGGCCCGCGACAATCGTGACGAAGTACGTCGACAGCGGCTTGGTCTCCGCCAGCGTCCACTCCCCCGGCGCGACCTGCGTGGCGGCGCCGTTGCCCAGCACCACCCAGTCCTCGGGACACTTCACGCTGATCGTGTACGGCGCTTTGAGGTCAGGCTGGTCGAAACACGGGAAGTAGCGCGGCGCCGACTCCAGCGACGACATGCCGTAGGTGTAGACCCGCCCGTCGGCCGCGTCGACGGACCGCTGCAGACCCTCGCCATCCGCGGAGTACTTCAGTTCGGCGGTCACCACCAACTCGTTCTCCGCCTGCAGACCGCTCAGCGGAAACCGGCCGCCGTCCAGCAGACCGACGTCGAGCGAGGCGCCGTTCAGCTCGACCGCGCGCAGCCGTTCGGGTTTCACGTCCACCCAACTGCTGTCACTCGCCGCCCCGAAGCGGATCCGGCTGGTCGTCACGAACGTGTCACCCGATCCGGTCAGGTCGAACTCCACCTGGTACGACCGCACGGTCAGATCCACCGCCCGTCGCCGGGCCTCGTCCACAGTCAAAGCGCGCATGCGGAGAACGCTATCTCGCCGACCCAATCACTGGTTGCGAACCGCGGCCGCCGCCAGTGTCGCCACCGCCCGGATCTGCTCATCCTCGGTACTCTCCAGCACCCTGGCGATCAGCTCCGCATCCTCCGGCTCCGCCAAGCTCGTCAAGACATTCAACGCACTCAGATGATCGAAGCCGGCCCGGATCTCCTCGTCCGCTTCGACCGGTGGCCGGGACAGGATCTCCCGCGCGACCAACCGCACCTCACCACCGAGCGGCTCCAGCGGATTCCCACCACTCAACCGCGTGTACGACGCCGCCACCTGATACATGTTCAGCGCCCGGCACACAGTTGCCACGTTGTCGCTGTGCAACAACGCCGCAAACGCCTGCAGCGGAATATCCGGCCCACTCATGCCTGCACCGTATTCGACCGCTACCCCTGGAAGAACTTCAGCATCTGCTGCGCCGCGTCCGGTCCGCTCATCAGCCGCGCCACGGCAGCCGACCGCTTGGCGACCGCGGCGCAGCGGGTCTGCATGACCGGCTCGTAAACGGCCACCGCCTTGTCCAGGTCGTCAGGGTTCGCGGCGACGGCGCGGCCGAGCTCGGCCGCGTCGAGCATTGCCTGGTTCGCCCCCTCTCCCACCGGTGGCATCAGGTGCGCGGCGTCGCCGAGCAGAGTGATCCCGGGCCGCGGCGACCAGGTCATGTCGATCGGCAGCACATGGGTCTGACGGACCACGAACGGCAGCTCGCAGGCCTCGACGAGGCGGTGGAAGCGCGGATGCCAGCCGTCGAGCAGCGCGGCGATCGTCGCGGGATCAGCCTCGAGCACCGGCTCCGGGCGATGCACCACCAGACCGACCCGGATGGTGCCGTCGCCGTTGCGCTGGGCAGCCACGGTCTGGCTCGGACCAATGGCCCAGTAGTTCCCCCTTCCCACCATCGCCGCGAGCTCCGGCTGGGTCCGATCGGCATCGTGGATGGAACCCTCGATCGCCGTCGTACCGGCATACGTGGGACGTACGTCGGTGAGCAGGGCGCGGACGCCGGAGTTTGCGCCGTCGGCGCCGACGAGGAGGTCGCACTCGGCGGACGTGCCGTCGGCGAACCGGACGACGTACCCACCACCGGGTCGCGGGTCGGCGCCGGCGAAGCTTCGGCCCCAGGAGATCGCGCCGGCCGGAAGCGAGTCGAGCAGCAGGTCGCGCAAGTCGCTGCGATCGATCTCGGGCCGCGCCATCGGCGCATCGTCCGCAGTGTCCTCCTGCAGCAACAACGTGCCGGTGTGATCCAGCAGGCGAAAGTCCTGGCCTTCCCGGCGGCCGACGGCGAGGAACTGCTCTTCCAGGCCGGCTTTGCGGAGTGCGAGCTGGCCGGTGTCCGTGTGCAGGTCGAGCATCCCGCCTTGGGTCCGTGCGGCCCGGGAGGCGTCGCGTTCGTACACGACCGCGTCGACGCCGTGGACGTGCAGGATCCGCGCGAGGGTGAGGCCGCCGGGACCGGCCCCGATGATCGCGATCATGCCTACTCCGTTCGATACACCGTATCTGACCGATACACCGTATCGTACGATGCGATGTATCGTCTCCGATGTGACGAATGAACCGGTGTGGGAACGGCCCGAGCCGACCGAGCGGCGCGCCCTGAGCCCGTTGAGCCGGGAGCGGATCGTGCGCGCCGCGCTGAGCCTGGCCGACGCCGAGGGCCTGGAGGCGGTGTCGCTACGCAAGGTGGCCGCCGCCCTGGACGCCGGCCCGATGCGCCTCTACCGGTACGCCGGCACGAAGGAGGAACTGCTCGAGCTGATGGCCGACGCGGTGTACGCCGAGATCCCGGCACCGACCGGTTCGACCTGGCGGGACATCTTCCGCTCCATCGCCCACAGCAGGCGGCAGGCTGCCCTCCGGCACGAGTGGTTCGCGGACCTGCTCGGCGGCCGCCCGCAGCTCGGCCCCGCCGCCCTGGCCAGCCTGGAAGCGTCCCTCGCCGCTCTCCGCGCGACTCGGGCGTTTCCTGATTCGACCGCGGTCATGAATGCCCTCGAAGCCCTGTCCTGCTTCCTGGTCGGCGCCGTCCGGAAGGAGATCACCGCCCTGCGCGACGAACGTGCCACCGGCCTCGACGAACACGGCTGGCGGGTCTCGACCGGCCCCTACCTCACCCGCATGCTTGCCACCGGCAATTACCCGGCGCTGGCCGAGACGATCCGCGAAGCCGGCCACCTCGACGCCGCCGCGGCCTTCGACCTCGGCCTCGAATACCTCCTCGACGGCATCGAGGCCAACCTGCCCTAGGTCGTCGCGGCCGCGTGCAGATGGGTTGCGAGGAGGTATGCGGGCTCCGGAGTGTTCGCGGCGTAGCAGAGTAGGTGCTGGCGGGTGGACCAAGAGTCCTGGAGTGGACAGATGTCGAGTGCGGCGATCGCCGCGACGGCTCGGCGCGGAACGATGGCCAGGCCGGCGCCCGCCGTGGCCAGCGTGATCAGGGTGTGCAGGTTCGGTACGACGGTGCGGTAGCGGGGTGCCGGGGCGTGCGGGCCGAGGCGTTCGTCCATCCACTGGGTGAGTGGGGAGTTGCGGTCGAGACCGACCAGGGGATGTTCGGCGACTTCGGCGTACGCGATGGAGGTGCGGCCGGACAGGGTGCCGCCGGCCTGGCCGATCACGACCAGGGAGTCGTCGGCGAGCGGTTCGGTGCGGAGGTCGGTGGGTTCGTCGTCGAGGATGACGCCGAGGTCGGCCTCTCCGGCGGCGAGGATACGGACGCTGCGGACTGTGCGCCGTTCGCTGACGTTCACGTCGTACTCCGGATGGTCGCGGAGGAACGTGGCGAGCGCGACCGGCACGAGTTGGTGCATGGCCGAGCCACCTGCGACCAGGCGGATCGGCGCGGACCGCGAGACGGCGTACGACGCGACGGCGCTGTCCAGGCGGGTGGTCTCGGCGAGCACCTCGCGGGCGTGCCGGGCCAGGGTGGCGCCCGCGGGAGTGAGCCGGACGCCACGGCGCTCGCGGACCAGCAGGGGTACGCCGGCCTGCGCTTCGAGCGCTCTGACCCGCGCACTGGCCGAAGGCAGGCTGAGGTGCATCACCCGCGCGCCGCCGGTGATCGAGCCCTCTGCTGCGACGTGAGTGAAGAGCCGGAGGTCGTCCAGGTCGTACCGCATGGCCTCAGCCTACGTCTCCGCCTTAGGCTGACTACGGGGATCGCGCATTGTGGAGTGCCGACCGAGCCGTGATCCTCGAAGGGTGCTGCTGATCCTCCTGGCCGGTGTCGCGGCCGGCGCGCTGAACGCCGTCGGCGGCGGCGGGAGCTTCGTGGCGCTGTCCGCCCTGGTCGCGGCCGGGATGCCGCCGGTCACCGCGAACGCGACCACCACCGTCGCGCTGCTGCCCGGGAACGCGACCAGCGCGTGGGTCTACCGGCGCGATGTGGAGGGCTTCGCCCGGCCGTCCCCGCGCCGGCTGACACTGGCGAGCGTGCTCGGCGGGGCGATCGGCGCCGGGTTGCTCTTGTTGTTGCCGTCGGCATCTTTCGAGGCGGCAGTGCCGTGGTTGCTGGCGTTCGCGACCGTCGTCCTCGCGTTCGGCAGGCGGCTGACCCAGGCGCTCCGGCTCGGCACGCCCGGGCCGGCGGCGATCCTGGCCGGGCAGTTCGTGCTGTCCATCTACGGCGGGTACTTCGGCGGCGCGGTCGGGCTGATGATGCTCGCGTTCTGGACCGCGACGACGACCCTCGACCCGGCCCGCGGCAACCCGCTCCGCGTCATCCAGGTCGCGGCCGTCTACCTGACCGCGGCCGTCATCTTCTTGTTCGCCGCCGACGTCCTGGCCCAGCCCCTACAGCTGGTCGTGCTCCTGGCCGGCGCCATCCTCGGCGGCTACACCGGAGCTCACCTGGTCCGCAGGCTTCCGTCCGCCGTACTGCGTTCGCTCGTCCTCACCACGGCAGTCGCGATGACCGCGCTCTTCTTCGTCCGGGCGTTCCGATGAACCGGGCCCAGCTTGCGATGGCCTACCAGGCATGCGAAGTGGCCGACCTGGCCCGGGACGCCGTCAGGCTTGACGATCCCGCCGAGGCGATCGCCCAGGCGGAGCTTGTCTTCGCCGCCGCACAGCAGTTGTTGAGGGCTGCGACTCGGCTCGCCCAGTCCGGGCGTCCCACCGACGCCTTGCAGCTCTTCGCCTACGAGTACCCCGAGGAGGCGGCCGCCGACATCACCGACTGGCTCCGCCGCTCCCCGGCTCACGACCCGGCAGCCGGTCCCGCTCATGGCGGAGGTAGAGACCCGTCGCCGTCGACACACCCGTGAGCAGCCACACCGCCACGCCTGCGTCGTCGGCCACCCCGATGACAGGCAGCAGGTCCGGCAGGATGTCGATCGGCGATACCAGGTACACCAGGGCCAGCACCCAGAGGAACATCCGGCGCTGTGGCAACTCCCCATAGGTCCCGCGCCGCGCGGCCCGGATCAACCGCGGCAACGCCTTGGCCCGGTCGACCACGTTGCCGACCGGCACCGGCTCGCCGCGGGCGATCTTCCGCCGCCGCACCTGCCGCCGCCGCACGATCCCCAGCGCGCCGACCACCAGGCCCAGCACCAGCAGGCCCACTCCGACCACGACAGCCGGCAGCCCGACGACATCCCCGTCCTCGAACACGAGAGTCAGGACCCCGATCAAGGCCAGCAGTCCACCGAAGTACGCCATCCACCAACTGTAGGGGTCCTCGGCCTTACAGGCCCTTCAGGACGGAGACAGGGGCTTGAACTCAGGGAAGCCGGGAGAACCACAGGAGGGCGGCCAACGACCGGAAAGGAGAGCGAAAGTCCGCCGAAAGAGCAGGCCTGACCTCAAGGATCGCCTCGCCACCTTGGTTGCGTGCGACTACTGGTGGTGGAGGACGAGGAAGGCCTGGTCAGTGCGCTGCGCTCCGGACTCGGCCGGGCCGGGTACGCCGTCGACGCAGCGACGACCGGGGCCGAGGCGATGGAGAAGCTCGCGACCACGGCGTACGACCTGGCGATCCTGGACATCACGCTGCCGGACACCAGCGGCCTGGACCTGTGCCGCGCGGTCCGCCGCGGCGAGATCGAGGTCGCGTCCGGCCGGGAGCTGCGGGTCCTGATGCTGACCGCGCGCGCCTCGCTCGCCGACCGGGTCCGCGGGCTCGACGAGGGCGCCGACGACGACCTGACCAAGCCGTTCGCACTGGTCGAACTGCTCGCCCGGATCCGTGCGCTGCTCCGTCGCGACGTCACCAACGGCAGCACGCAGTTGCACGTCGGCGACCTCGTCCTGGACTCGTCCCGCCACCTCGCGACCCGGGCCGGCCGCGAACTCCCGCTGACGTTGAAGGAGTTCGGCGTACTGCGTTATCTGATGTCGCAGCCCGGACACGTCGTGTCGGCGGAGGAACTGCTCGAGCACGTCTGGGACGAGAACGCGGACCCGTTCACCCAGAGCGTCCGGGTGACCGTCGGCACGCTGCGCCGCAAGCTCACCCAGGACGGCGAGGAACCCGTGCTGGAAACGGTGATCGGCCGGGGCTACCGGCTCAGAGGTGACTCATGAAGCTCAAGCGACCGCCGTGGACCCAGACGATCCGGTTCCGCCTCACGCTGACGTATTCCGCCGTACTGATCGCGCTGTCGGCGTTGCTGCTGGGTGGGGTGTACCTCGCGCTGTCGCAGATCCTCGATCCGAAGCCGCTGAACCAGATCGAGGTCCAGAAGTACTACAAGGATCACCAGGGCAACCTCCATCTCAAGCAGGGTCAGGTGATCCAGGCCGCCGAGATCTCCAGCTTCCAGTCCGCGGTGAACTACCAGACCCTGCAGAGCCTGCGGAACTACTCGGTCGCGGGCATGGCCGGCCTGTTCCTGGTCAGTCTCGGCACCGGCTGGTGGTTGTCGGGCCGAGTGCTCCGGCCGGTACGACGGATCACCGCGACGGCCCAGGAGATCTCGGCGACCGACCTGTCCCGCCGGATCGCTTTGGACGGACCGCGGGACGAACTGCGGAACCTGGCCGACACCGTCGACGACATGCTCAGCCGGCTCGAGTCGGCGTTCGTGGCGCAACGCCAGCTGGTCGACGACGCGTCGCACGAGTTGCGCAATCCGCTGGCGGTGATCCAGGCGAACGTCGACGCCGTACTCGCGCACGACGACACGCCACCGGAGGATCGCGCGCAGGCGACCGCGATCGTGAGCCGGGCGATCCAGCGGATGACGCGGTTGGTCGAGGACCTGCTCGCGTCGGCGCGGCGGTCGTCGCCGGCGTTCGTCGACGCGGACGTGGACCTCGCCGCGATCGCGGGTGAGGCGGCCGAGGAGTACGAACTGCTCGCGGCCGATCGCGAGCTTCACGTCGTACGGCGGCTCGCCCCCGGACCGACCGCGGCCGGGGACGCGTCGGCGCTCCAGCGCGCGGTCGACAACCTGCTGTCGAACGCGGTCCGGCTCGCCCGCGGCGGAAGCGAACTCGTCCTCGCCGTGGGACGTCGCAACGGCTGGGCCTGGATCGCCGTCCGCGACGAGGGCCCGGGGATCGCCGCGGACGACGCCGATCGCGTCTTCGATCGCTTCTTCCGCGCCGGCCACCGGCAGCACCCGGCCACCGTCCCCTCCAGCGGCGAACGCCGATCGGGCCTCGGTCTCGCCATCGTCCGCCAGATCGCCGAATCCCACGGCGGCACCGTCGCCCTGCACTCCGACCTAGGCGTCGGCAGCACCTTCGTCCTCTGGCTCCCCGAACGCTCCCTCACCAACACGACCCACCGAGCCCCCACCCCACCCCCCGAAGACCCGCTCGGCCCACGCCCCTAACGCCCCACGCCGCCCCGCGCGCCCGCCGGCCGCCGCCCGGCCGACGTCGTGGCGACTTTGTGCACCGTTGCCGCATCGCGCGTCGGCGTGTCGCGCGGACACGGTGCACAAAGTCGCCAGCAGAGGGGCAGCCGCGGTCGCTGGCGCCGCGGCCGGCCGTCGGGCGGGGGTGGTAACGCTCGGGCGCGGGGGGCCGATAACCGGGGCAGACCGCCCGACCACCTGGAGATCGCGTGCCGAAGCTGAAGTTGGGTGCTGTGATCTACGGGCTCGTCGCTGTCGGCTTGGCCGTTGGTGTCGTCTTGACCCTTCGGCACTACGGCGCGTATGCCGAGGTCCACGGCGCACCCCTTGCCGCAACGGTCGTCGTGCTCGCGGCAACGGCCCTGCTCTTGGCGGTCGGCGCGGTGACCCGGCGTGGCCTCGTCGCCGACGACGGACCGTGGATCTGCCGGCACGGCTGGATAGTGCTGTTCGGGTTGACCGCCGCTGGTTGGGTCTCTGCGTTTCTCAGCAACCAGGACGTCCCGATGTGGCCGACAGGTCCTACCCCGTTCCTCCCCCACTTCATCCGCAGGCAGCAGGAGTCGTACTACGACGGTGTCGCCGAGGCGGAGCGGGAGATCGCGGCTGTCAGAGCAGAGCCTGACGAAGTGCGTCCCCCTGGGTCTTGAACCAGTGGTTGGTTCGGTCGGTGAGTTCGGCTTCGCCGGTCGTCCAGCGTTGGTGGAACCACGGGTGGCCGGTCTCGGCGCCGCGGCGGACGTAGTCCATGCACCAGATGTGGTTGTGCGCGGCCGCGAGGTGCCGGTGGAGATCCTCGAGGCGGCCTCGGTCGACGGCGCCTCCCTGAGCCGCACGCTCCGGTCCGTGGTCGCGCCGGTCGTCACGCCGGGGATCGCGGCGGCCGCCCTGATCTGCTTCATCTTCAGCTGGAACGAGCTGCTGTTCGCCCGGGTTCTGACCGGCACAGTGGCGCAGACGGCTCCGGTGTTCTTGACTGGGTTCGTGACCAGCCAAGGATTGTTCCTCGCCAAAGTCTGTGCCGCCTCGATCGTGGTGTCGCTGCCGGTGCTGATCGCCGGGTTCGCCGCCCAGGACAAGCTCGTCCAGCGCCTGTCGCTGGGGGCGGTCAAGTGACTGTGCTGACCATCGACGCTTTAGGTGCTGTCGGCAACGAGGTCGGCGTGCCCGGCTACGACCGTACGGCGGTCAGCCCCGGCATCGTGCACTTCGGGGTCGGCGGCTTCCACCGGGCCCACCAGGCGATGTACCTCGACCGGCTGATGAACGACGGCAAGGCGCTGGACTGGGGCATCGTCGGAGTCGGCGTACTCCCGCAGGACAAGCGGATGTACGACGTTCTGGAGGCCCAAGATCACCTGTACACGCTGGTGATCAAGCACCCGGACGGGACCTTCGAGCCGCGGGTGATCGGGTCGATCGTCGACTACCTGTTCGCGCCGGACGACCCGTCCGCCGTCCTGGATCGGCTCGTCGACCCGGCCACCCGGATCGTGTCGCTGACGATCACCGAGGGCGGGTACAACGTGAACCAGGTGACCGGTGAGCTCGACACCTCCGATCCCGGGCTCACCGCCGATCTCGTACCCGGCGCCGTGCCGGTCAGTGTCTTCGGGTTCATCGTCGAGGCGCTGGCCCGGCGGCGGGCGGCCGGGATCCCGCCGTTCACCGTGATGTCTTGCGACAACATCCCCGGCAACGGTCACGTCGCGCGGAAGATGCTCGCCGGCTTCGCCCGGCTCAAGGACCCGGATATCGCCGACTTCCTCGAGACCGAGGTGCGGTTCCCGAACTGCATGGTCGACCGGATCACGCCGGTGACCACCGACGCCGACCGGTCCGCGCTGGCCGAGCGGTTCGGGGTCGAGGACGGCTGGCCGGTGGTGTGCGAGCCGTTCACGCAGTGGGTGCTCGAGGATGACTTCGGCGGCGATCGGCCGCCGTACGAGGATGTCGGCGTACAGATCGTCGGTGACGTCGAGCCGTACGAGCTGATGAAACTGCGGCTGCTGAACGCGAGCCACCAGGCGCTGTGCTACCTCGGGTACCTGGCCGGCTACCGGTACGCGCACGAGGTGTGCCAGGACAAGCTCTTCGTCGACTTCCTGCTCGGTTACATGGACGACGAGGGGACGCCGACGCTGCCGCCGGTCCCCGGGGTGGACCTCGACCGCTACAAGCACCAGCTGATCGAGCGGTTCGCGAACCCCGAGGTCCGCGACACCCTCGCGCGACTGTGCGGCGAGAGCTCGGACCGGATCCCGAAGTGGCTGCTTCCAGTGGTCCGTGAGCAGTTGGCGGCCGGGCGAGAGATCAAGCGCTCGGTCCTGGTGGTCGCGTCCTGGGCCCGGTACGCCGAAGCCGTCGACGAGGACGGGCAGTCGATCGAAGTGGTGGACCGGTTGCGCGACAAGCTGGTCGAGCGGGCTCAGCACAACCGCGAGGACCCGCTGGTGTTCATCTCCGACCCGGATCTCTTCGGCGACCTCGCCTCCGACGATCGGTTCGTCACGCAGTACGAGGCCGCCCTCCAGTCGCTCCACGAGACCGGCGCCCGCGCCACTCTCGAAGCGATCCAGGCACGGCCTTAGTCTGGGAGCCATGACTGAGCAGAGACTGGTGGCCGGTGTGGACTGCTCCACCCAGGCGACCAAGGTCGTCGTATGCGATGCCGAGACCGGAGCCGTACTGCGGGAAGGCCGGGCACCGCACCCGGACGGGACCCAGGTGGACCCGGCCGAGTGGTGGAAGGCGTGGGAGATCGCGTCCGACGGACTGCTCGACGGGGTCGAGACGATCTCGGTCGGTGGCCAGCAGCACGGCATGGTCCTGCTGGACGAGGCCGGCGAGGTCGTCCACCCGGCGGTGTTGTGGAACGACACCAGCTCGGCGGACGCGACGGTCGAGCTCGTCGACGAGCTCGGTGGTCCGGGCGCGTGGGCCGAGGCGGTCGGTTCGGTGCCGGTGCCGAGCTTCACGGTGACCAAGCTGCGCTGGGTGCGCGACAAGGAGGCCGCTGCCCGTGCGGCGGCCGTCGTCCTGCCGCACGACTGGATGACGCACCGGCTGGCGGCCGATCGGCACGGTATCGAGGGCATCACCACGGACCGCGGCGACGCGTCCGGGACCGGCTGGTGGTCCCCGGCCACGAACAGCTACCGGCCCGACCTGGTCGAGCTTGCCTTCGGCCGGCAGCTCGCCCTACCGCGCGTCGCCGGCCCGGCCGAGATCGTCGGCCGGACCGCTTTCGGTGCGGCCATCGCGGCGGGCACCGGAGACAACGCGGCCGCCGCACTCGGTCTCGATCTGCAGCCCGGTGACGTGGCCGTCTCCCTCGGCACGAGTGGTACGGCGTTCGCCCGTTCGGCGCACCCGACCGCCGACCCGACCGGCCTGGTGGCCGGCTTCGCCGACGCCACCGGCGAGTACCTGCCGCTGGTCTGCACCCTGAACGCCGCCCGGGTGCTGTCCGCCACCGCGGAGCTTCTCGGCCTCGATCTCGATGCCTTCAACGACGCCGCCCTGGCGTCCCCCGGGAGCAACGGTCTGGTCCTGCTGCCCTACCTCGACGGTGAGCGCACTCCCGACCTGCCGCACTCGACAGGCCTGATCTACGGCCTCACCCGCGCCACGATGCAACCCGCGACGATGGCCCGCGCGGCCGTCGAAGGTCTGCTCTGCGGTCTGGCCGACGCCGTCGACGCGCTCCGTGCACAGGGACTGCCCGTCCAGCGGGTCCTCCTGCTCGGCGGGGCAGCCAAGTCACGTGCCGTCCAGGCGCTCGCTCCGGCGCTGCTCGGGGCCGAGGTCACGCTCCCTGAGCCGGCCGAGTACGTCGCCTTGGGCGCCGCCCGGCAGGCCGCCTGGGCGCTGTCCGGCGCGGACACCCCGCCGACCTGGCAGGTCCCGGTCGGCAAGCCCGAGCCCTCGGTCATGACGGACGCCCAGGCTGCCCAGGTCCGGGCCCTGTACGAACAGGTCCTGACGAACACCCGGCCCTTGCTGTCGGCGCCGTACAACCAGTAGCCGGGGCGAGTGTCAGAATGCTCCGGTGAGTTCACGGGTGGTGTTGCTGGCCGGGCCGTCGGGGGCGGGGAAGTCCCGGCTGGCCGAGCAGGTGGCGCTGCCCGTGGTCCGGCTGGACGACTTCTACCGCGACGGCGACGACGAGGCGATGCCGCGCTCGCCGCTCGGCATCGTGGACTGGGACGACCCGCGGTCGTGGGACGGTGACCGCGCCGTCGCCGCACTCGAGCAACTGTGTACGACGGGCACCGCGGAGCTGCCGATCTACGACATCGCCGCCGACGGCACCGTCGGTCACCGGCCGGTCACCACCGCGGGTTCCCCGCTGATCGTTGCCGAGGGCATCTTCGCCGACCAGATCGCCGGTGCGCTGCGCGAGCGCGGCCTGCTCGCCACCGCCATCTGCGTCCGGCACCACCGCCTGGTCACCTTCGTCCGGAGGTTCCAGCGCGACCTGCGCGAACACCGCAAGCCGCCGCTAACGCTGCTCCGGCGCGGTCTGCTGCTGCTCCGCGACGATCCGCAGGTGGTCCGCCGCTGCGTCGAGGCCGGTTGCGAACCCCTGCATCCCCAGGCCGCCCGCCGCCGGATCGAGACGCTTGTCACGCACGCCCGGTCGGGTTGATTCCGGATCGTTCTCCTGGTGTTCACCTTGCTCTGATGGCATCTGGCTCGCAACCAGCTGTGTTCTCGGGGCGAGTAGCCGGACGGAGAGGGACCGTGACGCGGACTGCGCCAGGAATCGCCGCTGTAGTGGCCGCGCTCTTGCTCGGCGCGCCGGCCTGCGGGAACGACAGCGGCGGCACGGGCGGCAGCCTGCAGAATCCCGCCGCGAAGAAGTCGGCCCTGGCCGCGCCGGCGGACAAGAAGCCGAAGAGCGCCCTCGCCGGCCTGGTCGTGCTGCCCCGCGGATACGTCGACGGCACCCAGAACTTCACCGGCCCGTTCACCGCGACCGCCTTCCTGGTCAACTGGTCCGCCGAGCCCGCGACCGACCGGGCGTTGCTGCTCAACGCCGCCTTCACCGAGGGCTACCGGGCGACCCGGCTCAGCCCGGACAAGAAGAAGCGGTTCACCCTGCAACTGTTCAAGACCGGCTCCGCGGCCAAGGCGAGAGTCCTGCAGCGGGGCTTCTGGAGCCAGGAGACCCACGAGCGCTCCTTCGACGTACCGGACGCGCTCAGCGACGCCCGCGTCGCGTACGACGGCGGTCTCAACCAGTCCGTGGCCATCGCCGAGGTCAGCTTCGTCGCCGGCGCCCTGGTCGCCGAGCTCGGCGTCCAGCAGACCGGTGCCCTCGGCACCGACCTCCGGCCGGACACCGGCCTGCTCACGAGCCTCGCCAAGGAGCAGCGCGCCCGCCTCACGGCGACCTCGAGCTGAGCTCAGCCGATCCGCTCGATCACCAACGGCCCGTGCTCGTACGCTGTCGACACCTCGACGGCATCGGTCAACGCTTCCAGGGCTCGTTCGAAGCGGGCTGGGTCATCCGCGTGCAGGGTGAGCAAAGGCTGCCCCTCGCGGACCTCGTCGCCCGGCTTGGCGTGCAACTCGACGCCTGCGACGGCGGACACGGGGTCCTCCTTGCGAGCCCGCCCGGCGCCGAGGCGCCAGGCCGCGACACCGACCGCGAGCGCGTCCAGCTTCGAGAGCACTCCGGAGGCAGGAGCCGGTACGACGTGCTGCTCGGGGGCAACCGGGAGTTCGGCGGACGGGTCGCCGCCCTGGGCCGCGATCATCGTGCGCCAGACGTCCATCGCCGTACCGTCGCGAAGCTTCTCGGCCGGATCCAGGTCGGTGACGCCCGCCGCGGCGAGCATCTCGGTGGCCAGGGCCAGGGTCAGCTCGACCACGTCGGCCGGACCGCCGCCGGCCAGGACCTCGACCGACTCGCGGACCTCCAGCGCGTTCCCGGCGGTCAGGCCGAGCGGAACCGACATGTCGGTGAGCAAGGCAACGGTCTTCACGCCCGCGTCGGTGCCCAGGGCAACCATGGTCCCGGCGAGCTCCCGCGCGTCGGCCAGGTCCTTCATGAACGCGCCGGAGCCGACTTTCACGTCCAGCACCAACGCGCCCGTGCCCTCGGCGATCTTCTTGCTCATGATCGAGCTGGCGATCAGCGGGATCGCCTCGACCGTGCCGGTCACGTCCCGGAGCGCGTAGAGCTTCTTGTCGGCGGGCGCGAGGCCGTCTCCGGCCGCGCAGATCACCGCGCCGACCTCGTCCAGCTGGCGCATCAGCTCGTCGTTCGAGAGCGCGGCCCGCCAGCCGGGGATCGACTCGAGCTTGTCCAGCGTGCCGCCGGTGTGACCGAGGCCGCGACCGGACAGCTGCGGCACCGCGACGCCGCACGCAGCCACCAAAGGGGCCAACGGCAACGTGATCTTGTCGCCCACACCGCCGGTCGAGTGCTTGTCTGCGGTCGGCCGGGACAGCTTGCCGAAATCCATCCGCTCGCCGGACGCGATCATCGCCGCGGTCCAGCGGGCGATCTCGCGGCGGTTCATCCCGTTCAGCAGGATCGCCATCGCCAGTGCCGACATCTGCTCGTCCGCGACGTCGCCGCGGGTGTACGCGTCGATCACCCAGTCGATCTGGCCGTCGCTCAGCTCGCCCCGGTCCCGCTTGGTGCGGATCACGTCGACAGCGTCGAAGCTCATCAGTTCTCCAGATCGTCCGGCCCGAACGCGTCGGGCAACAACTCACGCAGCGGCTTGCTCCCGGTCGCCGTCTCGATCAGCAACTCCGGTCCACCGTTCTCGTGGAGCAACTGCCGGCAACGCCCGCACGGCGTCAGTAACTTTTCGTTGTGGTCGACGCAGGTGAACGCAACCAACCGCCCACCGCCGGTCCGGTACAGCTCACTGACCAGCCCGCACTCGGCGCACAACGTCAGCCCGTACGACGCGTTCTCCACGTTGCACCCGGCAACGACCCGGCCGTCGTCCACCAGCGCGGCCGCCCCCACCGCATACCCCGAGTATGGCGCATACGCCCGCCGCATCACCTCAACCGCGGTCGCCCGCAGCAGCTCCCAGTCCACATCCACTCCCACAGCATCCCCCATCCCACGACCCCGTGCCGTCCCCACCCTGTCACCACTCTCGTGGGTCAGCCCACGAGATGGTGGGTTGACCCACCGGATTCCGATTGGCCAACCCACCCGCTGGTGGGCTGACCCACCAGACGAGTGCGGACGGCGGACGGCTGTGAGTTACTCGGTGACGTAGGGCTCACCATCCGCCTTCGGGGCTCGGACGCGGCCGACCAGTCCGGCGACCGCGATGATCGTCGCGAGGTACGGCGCCATCAGCAGGAGCTCGCCCGGGATCGGGGTCTGGATGATCTGGAGCTGGGACTGCAACTGGGTCGCGAAGCCGAAGAACAGCGCCGCGACCATCGCGCCGATCGGGTGCCAGCGGCCCATGATCAGAGCGGCCAGCGCGATGAACCCGTTGCCCGCGGTCATCTCCTTGCTGAACGAACCGGCGTACCCGACCGTGAAGAACGCACCGCCGAGCCCGGCCAGCACGCCGCCCCAGAGGACCGCGGAGTACCGGACGCGCTTGACCTTGATGCCGACCGTGTCGGCGGCCTTCGGGTGCTCGCCGACCGCGCGGACCCGCAGGCCCCACCGGGTCTGGAACAGCACGAAGGTGACCACCGCGACCGCGAGGTAGGTCAGGTAGACCAGGATCGTCTGGTTGAACAGGATCGGCCCGATGAACGGGATGTCGCCCAGACCGGGGATCTTGATCGCGGACAGCACGGTCGGTGTGTTCAGCTTCTCTGCGTTCGACTGCAAGAACTGGTCGAACAGATAGCCGGTGATACCGGTCGCGAACACCACCAGGACGACGCCGAGCACGACCTGGTTGACCAGGTACTTGATCGAGAACACCGCGAGCAGCCACGCCATCACCACGCCGGTCACGGCCGCCGCGATCAACGCCAGCGCGGCGCTGTTCGTCGTACTCGAGACCACCGCGGCCGTGAATGCGCCGACCAGGAACTGGCCCTCGATGGCGATGTTGATGACACCGGACCGCTCACACAGCACACCGCTGAGCGCACCGAGGATCAACGGGGTCGCGAAGTTCAGCGTGCCCTGGAACTGGTTGGCCAGCGGGAACGTCTTGCCCGCGGCGGCCCAGCACAGGAACGAGCCGATGAAGCAGATCCCGAGCAGGGTGGCCAGGTAGCCGGAGTACGACTGCGGGACGCGGCGCAGGAGGTACGCGCCTGCGGCGATCACACCGAGGATGCCGAGCACCAGTGCGGCGAACTGCGCGGGAATGCCGAGCAGGTTGTGCTGCAGGTCGCCGGAGGTCAGCTGGAACGTCGCCTTGCCGCCCTTGGTGAAGATCGCCAGGCCGAGCCCGATCAGCGCGAACACCACCATCAGGCCCCCGACGCGCAACCGCCGGGTTCGTTCGGCCGGCGCCTCGATGACCTGAGGCTTGGCCGGCGCCGCGGGTACCGCGTCGGGTGTGGTCTCGCTCATCCGTTCCAGCCTTTCGCGAGGACGGGGCCTGTTCCGCGTTCCTTCGGCAGGAACCGGAAGATCGAGCGCACCAGCGCCGGAGCTGCGACGAACAATACGATCACGGCCTGCAGCACCGTGGTCAGGGTGAGCGGGGTCTGGGTGATCAGCTGCATCTGCAGACCGCCCGCGTTCAGCGCACCGAAGAGCAGACCCGCCAGCACGGTGCCGACCGGCGTACCGCGACCGAGCAGCGCGACCGTGATCGCATCGAACCCGATCGACGCCGCGACGCCGTCGGTCAGCGGCAGGTCGGTGCCCAGCACCTGCTGGGTGCCGGCCAGACCGGCCAGTGCGCCGGCCACGACCATCGCGACGATGTACGCGCGGCCCACCGACATCCCCGCGGTCCGGGAGGCGTCCGGGTTCGAGCCCACGGCCCGCAGTTCGAAGCCGATGGTGGACCGGTTGAGCAACCACCAGACGAAGATCGCGGCGAGCACCGAGAGGATGAAGCCGCCGTGCAACCGGGTATCGCCGAACTGCGGGTACTGCGCGTTGTGGTCGACGATCGGCGAGATCGGGTCGGTCCGACCCGGCCGCCGGAAGGCCGTGGTGGTGAGCAGCCAGGCGAGCAGGTAGATCGCGACATAGTTGAGCATGATCGTCACGATCACCTCGTGCGCCCCGGTCCGGGCCTTCAGCAGGCCGACGACACCGCCCCAGAGCGCGCCGCCGAGCAGACCGGCGATGATCGCCACGATGAGGTGCAGGACGGGCGGCAGATGCCAGGCGAAACCGACGTATGCGGCGAGGATCGCGCCCATGATCAGCTGGCCCTGGGCACCGATGTTGAACAGACCGGTGCGGAACGCCAGCGAGACCGCCAGGCCGCCGCAGATCAGAGGTGTTGCCTGGGTCAACGATTCGCTGATCGGGGTGATCCCGCCCAGCGCGCCGACGGCGAGGGCCTTGTAGGCCTCGCCGACCGCGGACGCGGCCGCGGTGACCGTGTCCATCGGCGCGGCACCGAAGTACCCGACGGCCGCCTTCACGCCCTCGTCACCGATGATGATCAGCACGGCGCCGACGATCAGCGCCAGCACGATCGCGCTCAGCGAGACCAGCGCCTGGACCGCCCAGTTGGGCAGGCCGGAGAGCCGCTCCTTCGTGGAGGGTGCCGGCGCCGGGGCCGGCTCGGTGGTGGTGTCAGTACTCATCTAGATGGTTCCCAACGTGGTCGGGTTCTCGATCGCGACGTCGTGCGCCTCGGATCTGGAGGCGCCGGCCATCATCAGACCGAGCTCGTCGCGCGGGGTGTCGGCCGGTACGACGCCGACCACCTTGCCGCGGTACATCACCGCGACCCGGTCGGTGAGCGAGGCGATCTCGTCCAGCTCGGTGGACACGATCAGCACGGCGGTCCCGTTGTCGCGTTCCTTCACGATCCGGGCGTGCAGGAACTCGATCGAGCCCACGTCCACCCCTCGGGTCGGCTGCGACGCGACCAGCAGCTTCAGCGGCCGGGACAGCTCGCGGGCCAGCACCACCTTCTGCTGGTTGCCGCCGGACAGCGACGAGACCGGCAGTTCGATGCCCTGGGTGCGGATGTCGAACTCCTCCACCCGGGCCTGCGCGTTGCTGGCGATCTCGTCGGTCCGCAGGGCCAGCCCGTTGCCGAACGGCGCCTTGCGGAACAGATCGAGGACCAGGTTCTCGGCGACCGTGAACGAGCCGACGAAGCCGTCGTGCGCGCGGTCCTCCGGGACGTATCCGATCCCGGCGTCCAGCCGCTGTCTGGTCGTCCGCCCGGTCAGATCCACGCCGTCCAGCGAGATCTTGCCGGTCGCGATCTCGGTCAGCCCCAGCAGCGCCTCGGCGAGCTCGGTCTGACCGTTGCCCTGGACACCGGCCACGGCGAGGATCTCGCCGGCGCGCACCTCGAGGCTGACGTCGTCGACCGCGGTGAAGCCCCGCTCGTCGATCACGGTCAGGCCCTCGACCCGCAGGACGACGTCCTGCGGCTGGGCCGGCGCCTTGTCGACCACCAGATCGACCGCCCGGCCGACCATCAGCTCGGCGAGTTGCTCCTCGGTCTCGGACGGCTCGGCCTGGCCGACCACCTTGCCGCGGCGGATCACGGTGATCTTGTCCGCGATCGCCTTCACCTCTTTGAGCTTGTGGGTGATGAAGACGATCGAGGTGCCGTTCTCCTTGAGCTGGCGCATCACGCCGATCAGCTCGTCGATCTCGGCCGGGGTGAGCACCGCGGTCGGCTCGTCCAGGATCAGCACGCTGGCTTCGTTGGCGAGCGCCTTGATGATCTCCACCCGCTGCTGCACGCCGACCGGGATGTCCTCGACCAGCGCCTCGGGGTCGACCTCGAACCCGTACCGGTCGGACAGCTCGGTGACGAGCGCGTGCGCCTTCTTCCGGTCCAGGACGCCGCCGGCGTGGGTGTTCTCCCGGCCGAGCATGATGTTCTCGGCGACGGTGAACACCGGGACCAGCATGAAGTGCTGGTGCACCATGCCGATCCCCTGCTTGATCGCATCGCTCGGCGAGGTGATCCGGACCTTCTCGCCGTCGATCACGATCTCGCCCGAGTCGGGCTGCAGCAGCCCGTAGAGCATGTTCATCAGCGTGCTCTTGCCGGCACCGTTCTCACCGAGCAGACAATGGATCTCGCCCGGTTCGATGACGAGATCGATGTGGTCGTTGGCGACCAGCGAGCCGAAGCTCTTGGTCAGGCCGGACAGCTCCAGGTGCATGCGGGCAGCCTCCCCTTCAGACGGCGAGCCAGGCTCTTCACACCGCGAGCCAGGCTCTTCGAACCGCGAGCCAGGAAGGCGACCGTGGGTCTGCTGCCTTCCTGGCTCGCACCGTACTACGCGAATGCGCCGTGGTTCAGGACGCCTTGGGCTGTACCTTCGACTGAATCATGATCTTGCCGCTGATGATGTCGGCCTTGATCTGGTCCAGTTCGGACTTCACGTCCGCCGGGACCTTGCTGTCGAAGTCGTGGAACGGCGCGATCGCCGTACCGCCGTTCTGCAGCGTTCCGGTGAACTGGGTGTTGTCGAACTTGTTGTCGACGACCGAGAGCACCGCGTCCTTGACCGCGACGTCCATGCCCTTCTCGACGCTGCTCATCAGCACCGGGCAGTACTCTTCCGCGCTCACGCAGCCGTCGGTGTCGACCCAGATCGCGTTCACCTTGCCGTTGCTGGCCTTGGCCGCCTGCAGACCGCCCAGACCGGACGGGCCGGCCACCGGGAAGAGAACGTCGGCGCCCTGGGTGATCAGGTTCTGCGCGTTGTTCTGGCCCTTGGCCTTGTCCTCGAAGTCGCCGGTGAACAGGCCCTTCTGCTTGGCGTCGTCCCAGCCCAGCACCTGGACGTTCTTGCCCTTCTGCTGGTTGTAGTAGCGCACACCCTCGGCGAAGCCGTCCATGAAGATCGTCACGGTCGGGATGTTCAGACCGCCGAACGTGCCGACCTTGCCGGACTTCGTCATCGCGGCGGCCAGGTAGCCGGCCTGGAAGCTGGACTGCGCGGTGTTGAACAGCAGCGGCTTCAGGTTCGCGATCGGTGCCTTCGGTGCCGAGTCGACGATCGCGAACTTGATGTCCGGATTCGCCTTGGCGGCCGCCTCGGTGGCGTCCTCGAGCTTGAAGCCGACGGCGACGATGACGTTGCACTTGGCGTTGACCATCGCGGTCATGTTCGTCGTGTAGTCGTTGTCGGACTTCGACTCGGCCTTGACCTCGGTCAGGCCGCGCTCCTTGACGGCGTCCTGCAGACCCTTGTACGAGGTCTGGTTGAACGACTTGTCGTCGAAGCCACCCGAGTCGGAGACCATGCAGGCCTTGAAGTCCTTGTTGGCGCTGCTGCCGCCAGAGCTGCTCTCGGTCGGCTTGCTGCCACACGCGGCGACGGCGAGCGTCAGTACGCCCACGATCGCCGTACCCCGCACGTACTTCTTCACCGGATGTCTCCTTCGTCAACCAGAGTTGTTCCCGGCACGCCTTCCCCCACGTGCCGCATCCGCAGACTATAGGGTGCGGTCCGACCTTCTTTGAACGTCAAGAGGGCCTCGATACCGGAAAGTGACCGGCACTTCCGTCACATTTCGACAACTCCTCCGGTCTGGTCACCGCCTGCTGAGCGTACGTCACGGTGCGCACGTTCCGTGCTTGCGTTCACGGTCCGTGGTCGTCACGATCGGTGACCGGCGTGGACACCTCCCGGAGTACGTCGTCCGTGGATGTCACAATCGCGGGATGAGTCATCAGCTGCTGGTCGCCGACGTCCTCGCCCGCGTCGAGGCCGTGCGCGAGGAGATGGTCGAGGTACGGCGTGATCTGCACGCGCACCCGGAGCTCGGCTGGCGCGAGGTGCGTACGACGGAGATCCTCGAGCGGAGGCTGATCGAGGCGGGGCTGTCGCCGCGGGTGCTACCGACCGGGACCGGACTCATCTGCGACATCGGCTCCGGCGACAGCTGTGTCGCACTGCGGGCCGACATCGACGCGCTGCCGGTGCCGGACGCGGTGGAGGCTCCGTGGCGGTCGACGATCGACGGAGTCGCGCACGCGTGCGGTCACGACGTACACACCTCTGCTCTGCTGGGCGCGGGCCTGGTGCTGGCGGGGATGGCGCGCGACGAGCAGCTGGACCGGCGGGTGCGACTGCTCTTCCAGCCGGCCGAGGAAGTGATGCCGGGCGGAGCACTCGGCGTCATCGCGGCCGGCGGACTCGACGGGGTCCGCCGTATTTATGGCCTGCACTGCGATCCGCGCCTGCAGGTCGGACAGATCGGCCTGCGTGTCGGCGCCCTGACCGCGGCCGCGGACCGGATCCTGGTCCGGCTGACCGGGCCTGGGGGTCATACGTCCCGCCCACATCTGACCGGCGATCTCGTCTACGCGCTCGCGACCCTGGTCACCGAACTTCCGGCCGCCCTCTCCCGGCGTGTCGACCCCCGCGCCGGCATGTCCCTCGTCTGGGGCCGCATCACCTCGGGCTCCGCCGCCAACGCGATCCCCGCCCGCGGCGAGGCCGAAGGCACCCTCCGCTGCCTCGACGTCAACGCCTGGCGCCTCGCGGCCGAGCTCATCCCGTCGCTGGCTTCCCAGCTGGTCGCGCCGTACGGCGTCGAGGTCGACACCGAGGTCACCCACGGCGTCCCCCCGGTGATGAACGACCCGACCGCGATCGACGTACTCCACAACGCCGTCCACCAGACCCTCGGCGCCGGCGCGATCGCCCCCACCGACCAGTCCCTCGGCGGCGAGGACTTCGCCTGGTACCTGGAAGACACCCCCGGCGCGATGGCCCGCCTAGGCGTCCGCCGACCCGCCCAGGAAACGGCCGCCGACCTCCACACCCCCGGCTTCGACCCCTCCGAAGAAGTCATCTCGCTCGGCACGACAATCCTCACCTCGGCCGCCCTGCTGGATTGACTTGTCCACAGGACGAGCTCAGCGCGGTTGCCCGCGCGCATCTGCTCGGGCAGGCTGACGACACGATCAGCCGTGGTGGATGTTGGTGGGACAAGAGTAGGATGATGGTGTGACAGAGAAGAACAAGCTCTCGGTGACGGTTGACCAAGAGGTCGTGGAGGCCGCCCGGGTTGCTGTGTCTTCGGGGCGGGTTGGCAGTGTGAGCGCCTGGGTGAACGAGGCTTTGCACCGCCAGATGGATCACGAGCAGAGGCTTCGAGGGCTGGACCGATTCCTGGCCGCCTACGAAACCGAGCACGGGGAGATCGAGCCGGCAGAGCTGGCGGAGGCTGTCCGCTCGACGCGAGCCGGGGCGACCGTTGTCCGAGGCAAGCATTCGCACGGCGCCGCATGACCCTGATCCTCGACGCGGGCGCGTTCGCGGCCGTTGAACGTCGCGACCGGACCGTCATGGCTCTCCTCAAAGCCGAACTGCTGGCCGGGCGTACGCCGGTGACGCACGGCGGTGTCGTCGGACAGGTCTGGCGTGGAGGTTCCGGCCGACAGGCACCGATAGTCCAACTACTCGACGGCGTCCAGGTCGAGCCGTTGGACGACGGCCTCGGCCGAAGAGCCGGCGTACTCCTGAAGCTCACCGGTGGACGAGACGTGATCGACGCAGCAGTGATCCTCCTGGCACGTGACGGCGACCTCGTCCTCACGTCCCATCCCGGCGACCTCACCGCGCTGGCCGCCGAGGCGGACATCCACCTGGATCTTGCGACTGTCTGACTAGAAGGTGTCGGCGGGGACGTAGCTGCCCCAGACGTCTCGGAGGGTGTTGCAGACTTCGCCTACGGTGGCTCGGGCTTTGAGGGCTTGTTTCATGGGGTAGAGGCAGTTGTCGGCGCCTTGGGCGGTCTTCTTCAGGGCGGCCAGGGCTTCGTCGACGGCGGACTGGTCGCGGTCGGCGCGGAGAGCGGCGAGGCGGTCGACCTGCTGGGCCTCGATGGCGGGGTCGACGCGGAGCGGTTCGTACGGCTCCTCCTCGGCGATCCGGAACTTGTTCATGCCGACGACGACCCGCTCGGCCGAGTCGATCTCCTGGGCGATGCGGTACGCGGACCGCTCGATCTCCTGCTTCTGGAAGCCCTTCTCGATCGCGGCGACGGCACCGCCGTACTCCTCGACCTGGTCCATCAGCTCGACCGCGGCCGCCTCGACCTCGTCGGTCAGCGACTCGACGACGTACGAACCGGCGAAGGGGTCGACGGTCGCGGTGATATCGGTCTCGTACGCGAGCACCTGCTGGGTGCGCAGTGCGAGCCGGGCCGCCTTCTCGGTCGGCAGCGCGATCGCCTCGTCGTACGAGTTCGTGTGCAGGGACTGCGTGCCCCCGAGTACGGCGGCCAGCCCTTGGATCGCGACGCGGACGAGATTGATCTCGGGCTGCTGCGCGGTCAGCTGCACGCCGGCGGTCTGGGTGTGGAACCGCAGCATCAGTGACTTGGGGTTCTTGGCACCGAAGGAATCCCGCATCACCCGCGCCCAGATCCGCCGCGCGGCGCGGAACTTCGCCACCTCCTCGAGCAGCGTGGTCCGGGCGACGAAGAAGAACGACAACCGCGGCGCGAACTCGTCCACGTCCAGCCCGGACGCGACCGCGGCCCGGACGTACTCGATCCCGTCGGCGAGCGTGAACGCGATCTCCTGCGCGGGCGTCGCCCCGGCCTCGGCCATGTGGTAGCCGGAGATCGAGATCGTGTTCCAGCGCGGCAGTTCCGTCTGGCAGTAGGCGAAGATGTCGCTGATCAGCCGCAGCGACTCCTTCGGCGGATAGATGTAGGTGCCGCGGGCAATGTATTCCTTCAGTACGTCGTTCTGGATCGTGCCGGTGAGCTTGTCACCGGCCACCCCCTGCTCCTCGGCGACCAGTTGGTACAGCAGCAACAGCACCGAGCCCGGCGCGTTGATCGTCATCGAGGTGGACACCTGGTCCAGCGGGATCTTGTCGAACAGCACCCGCATGTCGTCGATAGAGTCGATCGCCACCCCGACCTTGCCGACCTCACCGTGCGCGATCGTCGCGTCGGAGTCGTACCCCATCTGGGTCGGCAGGTCGAACGCGACCGACAGGCCCATGGTTCCGTGGTCGATCAGCTGGTGGTACCGCTGGTTCGACTCCGCCGCCGTCCCGAAGCCGGCGTACTGGCGCATGGTCCAGGGCCGCTGGGTGTACATCGTCGGGTACACCCCGCGGGTGTACGGGAACTTCCCCGGCTCGCCCAGCTTCTGGTCCGGCGCGAACCCGTCCAGCGCCTCGGGTCCGTACACCGGCGCGATCTCGAACCCCGACTCACTCCGATGACTCATCCTCCCACCGTAGGCCGAACCACACCTCCACTGGTATGCACCAGCGCACGCGACCGATGTGTGCTCCAGCACAACCGGAAACGTTTTTGCGGCGTGGTGGGATTCCTTCTAAGCTGTGGCGGCTTCGGGGGAAGAGGTTTCCGCCTACCAACCCGGAGTTTTCTTGATGCGCGCGCGTGGACTCGCCCTCGGGGGCCTGGCTCTGATCACCCTGGCATCGGTCGGCATTGTGCTCGCCAGGCCGAGTTCGGCCGACGAGCCGCCGCTGGTGAAGAGCGTCGGCACCCAACTGCCGGTGCAGGACCTCCGCGCGATGGAACTCGACGAAGCGCGCGGCCGGCTGTACTTCGCGCAGGGCGCCGGCAGCACTCTCCCGCTCGTGATCACCGACCTGGACGGCGTGCTGCAGACGAAGCTGACTGCGGTGACCGGCGCCTCCGACGTGGTTCTCAGCAACGACCACCAGCAGCTCCTGGTGACTCAGGACTACGACCGCGTGACCGCTCTGGACGCCGACACATTGGTGCCATCGGCAACGTACGACGCTCCCAAGGGGGCCTGCGTCTACAGCGCCGAACCCGCCGGGGACAAGATCGTCGCCGCCTTCCTGGACTGCGGCCTCGGCACGTCCGGCCTGCTGATCTGGTCCGCGCCGGGCACCGCTGCGACGGTCTACACCGACGGCCCCAACTACCACCCGATCATCGCCGGCGCGGCCAACGGACTGCTGGTCGCCGGCGACACCGGGTACTCACCGGTCACGACGTACGTCATCGACGTCTCGGGCGCGACGCCGACCATCGTCAGCAGGCGCGCGGACACCGGCTCGAACCTGATCGACTACGCCATCAGCCCCGACGGCACCGAGGTCGTCGAGACCGTCGGAAACCCCTACGAGCACCACTCCTACAAGCTCCCCGACCTCTCCGACGCGACCGTGTACCCGAGTGGCGTCTACCCGGCCGACGCTGCCTGGTCCGGCGACAGCTCGACGGTCGCCGCCGGCCGCTCGAGCACCGCCTCCAACGACGCCGACGTGCTGTTCTATGCCAAGGGCACCACGACCCCGACGTACGCCGTCGACTTCCGCGCCGACGACGAACTCTGGAAGGGCACTCTGCTGCTCAACTCCACCGGCACCCGGGCCTGGGCGGTGACGTACGACGACACGTACCAGAATGTTCAGCTCCTCCACTCCTTCGGCCCGGGACACCCGCCGAAAGCGCCGGCGACCGACATCCACGTCGCTGCGCGCACCGGCTCCGGCAAGGACAAGTCCACGGCGTACGTCACCGTCACGTGGACGTCGCCGTACTCGCGCCCCGGAAGCTCCACCAACCAGCAGTTCATGCAGCTCTACGCCACTCCGGCGGGCTCGACCGCCCGTCTCATCGGCAACCCCGAGCTGACGACTGCCGGCACCTTCACCGCTACGTATGCCCTCCCGCGCGGAACCACCACGTTCACCGCCCGCTACAAGGACTTCGAGAACTGGTACCCGGAGGCCACCGTCACCACGACGCTCACCCGCTGACCGCGCTGTTCACGGGGCACTCACCAAGTACCGCCTCGTGGTCACGTGCCCGTCACCCGGCGGCCCTGCACGCGTCGACAGGGAATCGACGCGGTGTCACGAAGGTGTCGCCGAGGGTTCATGCGCGCTGGGGAACCTCCGAGGTGTGCGCATCGTGATGGTGGCTGAGACCTTCCTGCCGCAGATCAACGGCGTGGCGAACACGGCTCGCCACGTCGCCGATCGGCTGCGTGCCCGCGGGCACGAACTGCTGATCATTGCCCCCGGCCCCGGACCCGGCAGCTACGCGGGCGTGCCCGTGATCCGGGCCCGCAGCTTCCGGACCCCGGGCTACAAGGAGTTCCCGGTCGGTCTGCCCGATCCCTCGATCGAGCGGGCGATGGCCGAGTTCAGGCCGGACCTCGTCCACCTCGCGTCGCCGTTCATCATCGGCGCGTACGGGCTGCGCAGTGCGCGCAAGCTCGGGCTGCCGACGGTCGCGATCTTCCAGACCGACATCGCCGGCTTCGCCCGCCAGTACCCCTGGTTCGCTGCCGCGGATCGCGGGATCTGGCGCTGGGTACGGCGTACTCACTCGCGGGCCGACCGCACACTCGCACCGTCCACCGCGTCGGTCGACGCGCTGGTCCAGGGCGGCGTACCCCGGGTCCACCTGTGGGGCCGTGGCGTGAACCTGGACCTCTTCGATCCCGAGCACCGCAACGAGAACTGGCGCCGGGAGATCTCCCCTGACGGCAAGCCGATCGTCGGGTACGTCGGCCGGCTGGCCGCGGAGAAGAAGGTCCGCCGGCTCGCCGAGCTGACCGGCCTGGGCTGCCGGATCGTCATCGTCGGCGACGGCCCGGATCGCGCCTCCCTGGAGAACTCCTTGCCTGACGCAACCTTCCTGGGAATGCGCCGGGGCGCCGACCTGGCCGCGATCTTCGCCGGGCTGGACGTCTTCGTGCACACGGGCGAACACGAGACGTTCTGCCAGACGATCCAGGAGGCGCAGGCGTCCGGTGTCGCGACCGTCGGCCCGGCCGCGGGCGGCCCGCTCGACCTGATCAAACCCGGCGAGAACGGCCTGCTGTTCGAGCCGGGTCGGCCCGGATCGCTGCGGCAGGCGGTCAAAACCCTGCTCGACTACCCGACGGCCCGCGGCCGGATGGCGGCGAGCGGCCTGGAACGCGTGCAGTCCCGGACCTGGCCGGCGGTGGTCGACGATCTGGTCGACCGGCACTACGCCGAGGTCCTGCGCGAGGCCGCAGCCGTCCGGCGGGTCGCATGACCGGGCTGCGGATCGCCCAGCTGGCCAACTTCGTCGGCCCCACGTCGGGAGGGATGCGCACCGCGATCGAGCACGTCGGTCAGGGGTACGTCGAAGCCGGCGCCGAGCGGATCGTGATCACCCCGGGCGAACGGGACGTCGTGATCGAGACCGAGTTCGGCACCGTGGTCCGAATGAAGGCCCCGAAGGTCGGCGGCGGTTACCGCCTGATCACCGACCCCTGGAAGGTGATCGAGACCCTCGAACGCTTCCGGCCGACCACCGTGGAGATCTCGGACAAGTCGACACTCCTGCCGGTGGCCCGCTGGGCCCGCAAGAACGACATCGGCTCGATCCTGTTCAGCCACGAGCGCCTGGACGCGATGCTCTCCCTCCGCACCGGCCGCCAGCTCGGAGTGGCGGCCGGCGTCGGCGCGCTCTACAAACTTCTCAGCCGCACGTACGACGCGGTCGTGGTGACCTCGCGTTACGCGGCGGCCGAGTTCGACGAGGTGACCACTCCGCTGGTCCGGATCCCGCTCGGCGTCGACCTCGACACCTTCCACCCGTCACTCGCCGAGCCGGTCGACGACGGCGTACTCAAGCTGGTGCACGCCGGCCGGCTGTCCCGTGAGAAAAGCCCGCACCTCGCGGTCGCCACCGCCGCCGAGCTGTACCGCCGCGGCGTCAACCTGCGCATGGACGTCTACGGCACCGGCCCTCATCTCGACGAGCTCCTCGAGATCGCCGGCTCCGCGCCGGTCACGTTCCACGGGTACGTCGACGGCCGCCGGACGCTGGCCACGCACCTGGCCGAGGCCGACATCGCCCTGTCGGTGTGCCCGGGCGAGACGTTCGGACTGGCCGTACTGGAAGCCCTCGCCGCGGGCACCCCGGTCGTCACCGCGAACACGGGCGGCGCGCGCGAACTCGTCGACGAGACCTGCGGCCGCTGGGCCCCGGCCAACCCGGCCGCCCTGGCCAACGCCGTACTCGCCCTCGCGCAGCTCCCAGGCCGCAGAGCCGCCGCCCGCCACCGCGCCGAGCGCTACGACTGGAACTCCTGCATCCACCACATGCTCGCCCTCCACACCCGCCTCGCCGAGGGCCGCCTCGCGGCCTGATTGCACAAAGCTGCAGCCGGGTTGCGGTGAAGACCGCAATCGCGATATCTCTTTCCTTTCTCGTCGGTGTGTCTCGGGGCGCGCCGGAATCCCCTGCCAGGAGATTTGATGCGCCGCGCCCGCATGCCCGCCCTGTCCCGCCCTGCCCTCTTCCGCACCGCCCTGGCCGCCGCTCTCGCGGCCATCACCATCCCCTTCATCGCCCACGCCGCTTTCGGCGACGAGACCGTCATCACTCCGACCGCGCAGGTCTTCCCGACCAGCACCGGCATCGGCGTCACCTGGGACCCGGTCGACGCCTCCGCCTACCGCGTCGAACGCAAACAATCCACCACCGACTGGCAAGACATCAGCGGCACGCTGGGTTCGTCGACAACCACCTGGATCGACGAGTCCCTGGCCGCGGGCGCCACCGCCGACTACCGCGTAGTCGCCACCACCCCCGATCCGGCCACGAGCGCCGCCGTCACCGCCACCCGAGCCACCGAAACCCCATCCGTCGGCGACACCGACGTACTAGCCCTGGACGGCCGCCGGAGCGACGGCGTCACCTGGCTCCAGGACGAGACTGCCGGTCCCGTCACCGCCTCCGCGCCCGCCGACGGCACCCGGACGTTGACCGCCGGATCACTCAAGCTGAAGATGCCGGCTTTCCTGGCCGGGCCCGGGTACTACGAGGTGCCGATCGAGCTGACCCAGGGCGCGCGCACCTGCACGACCACGGGCGTGTTCCGGGTCAAGGAGCTGAGCTACACCCCTGACCTGCAACTCGAGACGTTCGCATCCTCCCTGGGTGCCTCATGCCCGGGCGCCGAGAGTACTGCGGTCCTCGAGATCCGCTTCAAGAGCACCCTCGGTTACAGCCTGCTGTCCATCGCGCCGGAGAAGCTCGACGCCGGCCGGGTGATGATCGGCAGCACCAAGAGCATTCCGCTCACACTGAAGAACACCGGCAACGAACCGCTCCAGTTCGGCCAGATCTACCTCAGCGGCAACGACGTGTGGAAGATCGCCGACCGGGACTGCTGGATGTCCCTGGCGCCCGGCGCGTCGTGCACCCTGACGCTGAAGTTCGAGGCGCTCGGGGACTACGGCAGAGGTGACTTCTCGGACCGGCTGGTGATCGTCACATCCAACTCCACCCAGGCGCACAACGTCCTGATGACCGGCACCTCGATCTCGCTGCCCAAGGCGCCGGACGCCTTCAACGTCGTTCCCACCTACACCGGCGTCTCGCTGAGCTGGCAGACGTGGAAGATCGCCGGCGGCACCCCGGTCCGCGGCTACTTCCTGCACCGGTACCTGAACGGCACGGAGACCACGCAGTGGATCGCCCCCGACCAGTTCCCCAAGGAGTGGATGAGCCTCAGCGAATCCGCTCCGAAGCCGGGCACCACCTACGCGCTCTCGATCGTCAACGAGGTGGGTGAAGGCCCGGCCGGGCCACCCAAGGCACCTGGGCGCGCGACGGACCAGATCGCTCTGACCGACGGCCGGCCGAGTGACCTGATGGCGGCGACCCTCGGGGGCTACATCGTGCCTTTCGCGAACAGCAACTCGGTCACACCGAAGGAATCCGTCGCCGCCGCACCGGACGGCCGTTCGCTCGCCTATGTGACGACCAACGGCGACAAGGAGCTGTGGACCCAGCGCTTCGACCCGAGCGGATCCGGTACGGCGGTCAAGGTGTGGACGACGCCGGCGGCGATCACCCACCTCTCCTGGTCGCCGGACGGAACCCGGATCGCCTTCCAGTCCCCCGAGAACGACCTGCCGTGTGTGTACACGATCGCTGCCACGGGCGGCACGCCGGAGAAGGTCGCATGTGACGTCACCAGCCCGAGCTGGATGCCGGACGCGCGGACACTGGTCGTGACCGATCGCCGGTTCGACGGTGACGACCGGTTCGCCCGGATCCAGGCGGCACCAGGCGGCACGCGAGTGGCGACGCTGCCGGCACCGACGGCAGCAGCGGACGGCTCGCCGGTGCGAGTGTCGCCCGACGGAAAGCTGGTCGCGTTCGGCTCCGATCGCACCATCAAGTTCGTCGACTTCTACTCCAGCAAGGTGTTGTCGAGTCTGCCGCTGGACGCCACGGTCCGCTCGATCAGCTGGAACCCGTACGGGGGCACTCTGCTGGCACTGACCGGGAGTGGGCAGATGTTCCAGCTCAACAGCGACAGACTGGACATCGATCCGTACAAACTGCAGAACGAGTATGTCGAGGGCCTGCGCCTCGACCTCGCCTGGCAGCAGCTCGGGCTGACGATCGGGCAGACGCCGGCGGTGGTGGGTCCGCAGACCTCCGTCACCTTCGACTCGTCGGCGCTGATGCCGGGGACGACGTTCAGCTGCGGCCTCCCGCTGCGGAACTTGGGCCCGTGCACCTCGCCCTTCACAGCAACGGACCTGCAGTCGGGCGACAACCTGCTGATCATCGCCGCCAAGGAGCCCGACGGCCGGGTGACCAGGGCGTTCCGCATCCTCACCGCGGACGCGACCGGGCCGGTCGCTCGGATGACTGGGCCGGCTTATCAGTCGTCGGTGGCGGCTACGGCGAAGCTCACCGTGGCGGCTACGGATGCCAGTGGGGTCGCGTCGTACGACGTACGATACCGGCGGGCGTCGTTTGCCGGGCCGTACAGCGCCTACATCCAGCCGTGGACGAACACGACCGCCACCTCGATGGATCTCGCGGTGGCGGCCGGTTACGAGTACTGCGCTTCGGTGCGGGCGAAGGACAAGCTCGGGAATGTGGGCGACTGGAGTGCCGAGCGGTGTTTCTCCCGGCCGCTCGACGATCGGTCCATGACGATGGCAACGACCGGGTGGGCGCGGGGTGCGTCCTCAAAGTTCTACTTCGGGACCGATACGCAGACCACCGCGTCCGGGAAGGCGCTGACGCGGACGGTGCAGGGCAAGCGGTTCTTCCTGATCGCGACCCGCTGCCCGAGCTGTGGATCGGTCGCTGTATATGCGGGCAACAAGTACCTGACCACCGTGAACCTCGCCTATCCGACGACGCACTACCAGGTCGTGCTCGGGCTGCCGGTGCAGAGCACACTCTTCAGCGGCACGCTGACCTTCAGGACGGTCTCAACCGGCAAACTCGTCCAGATCGACGGCCTCGCGGTCGGCCGCACCTGAGGTGCAGCTCGACAGGATGTATACGCCCACTCAGGCCCTTCGGCAGCGCATCCTGAGCGTGCCTGCCGGCGCAGTGGGCGTATACGTCCTGTCCTTGTGCACCGATCAGGTCAGGTGGTCGTAGTCGCCTCGGACCCAGGCGGCGTGGCGGTCGGCTGAGCGGCGTACGACTGCCTTGGCGTCGACCGGGATCACCGAGCCGAAGTTGTTGTAGAGGCGGTCGTAGGCGAAGGGGTCGAGGGAGCGGGCGACTCGGTCGACGACCGCGCCGGACAGTGGGATGCGGTTCGGGTAGCTGCGCATGAAGCTGACCGAGGTGCGGTCCGGGTTGGCGAAGATGGTGTCGCCGGACAGGATCACACCTTTGCCCTCGGCACCGTTCGCCCAGTGCACCACCGCGCTGCCCGGGAAGTGCCCGCCCGGCTGGATCACGGTCACGCCGGGCAGCGGGGTCAGCTTGCCCGACCAGGTCCGGATCACCGGGTCCTGCCGGGCCACCCACTCGGCATCCGCCTCGGACACGTAGACCGGCACGTCGCCGAGCCGGTGACTCCACTCGACCTGAACGCCGTACATGTGCGGGTGGCTGGCGATGATCGCGACCACGTCGCCCAGCTCGCGGACCCGGCGTACGGCGTCGTCGTCGACGTACCCGATCGGGTCCCAGAGCAGGTTGCCCTCGGCGGTCCGCAGCAGCATCGACTGCTGACCGATTCCGACCGGCGGCTTCGAGCGGACGCCGTACAGGTCCGGCTCGACCTCCTCGATGGTGACCTCGGTGCCGGCCGCGGCCAGGTCCTCGAGCGTGGTCCAGTGCTGGCCGTCGGCCGGCACCCACTGCCGCTCGTCGGCGCAGATCGCGCAGACCTCGACCTGCTCGGAGTGCTCGACCGCGCAGGTCGCACAGATCCAGAAACTCACCGTGTTCTCCCCTTCGTCGGACACCGACGCGACCGATCTCACACGGATCGCGATCGATGTCACATCTGTCAGGACATTTCACCTCACGCAGCGGGTCTAGCATCGAGACGATCTGGCGTTCTCGACAAGGAGGATCTGGTGCCCAGCAAACCAGCCGGCACGCTGTATCGCGGCCGGGAGGGCA
The DNA here is from genome assembly GCF_036227145.1 of Kribbella sp. NBC_01484. Lineage (NCBI taxonomy): Bacteria > Bacillati > Actinomycetota > Actinomycetes > Propionibacteriales > Kribbellaceae > Kribbella > Kribbella sp. NBC_01484. The sequence continues at coordinate 4,116,872 of NZ_CP109437.1, read as the reverse complement.
TGTGGTCATGGGTCGCGCACCGGATCACCGGCGTGGGGATCTTCTTCTTCCTGCTGGTGCACGTGCTGGACACCGCGCTGGTCCGGGTCTCCCCGGAGGCCTACAACGAGGTCATCGGCACCTACAAGAACCCGATCGTCGGCCTCCTCGAGGTCGGGCTGGTGGCGGCGGTCCTGTTCCACGCGTTCAACGGCATCCGGCTGATCCTGGTGGACTTCTGGGCCAAGGGCCCGCGCTACCAGCGGCAGCTGATGATCGGCGTCGGGGTGATCTGGGTGGTGCTGTTCGTGCCGTTCGTCATCCGGCATCTGACCCACGTGTTCGGAGGCTGAGATGGCTGAACCTCTTGGCACCTCAGGGATCGCGGCGCCCCGATCCAGCTCCCGCTCGCGCTCGCTGAAGGGCGGCGGTCGGAACCGGTCCGGCCAGACCAACTTCGAGCTGTACAGCTGGCTGTTCATGCGGCTGTCCGGGCTCGCCCTCGTCATCCTGGTGCTCGGCCACCTGTTCGTGAACCTGATGCTCGGCGGCGGGATCACCGCGCTGGACTTCGGCTTCGTGGCCGGCAAGTGGGCCAACCCGCTCTGGCAGGTCTGGGATCTGCTGATGCTGTGGCTGGCGATGCTGCACGGCAGCAACGGGCTGCGCACGATCATCAACGACTACGCCGAGAAGGACCAGACCCGGTTCTGGCTCAAGGCCCTGCTGATCACCGCGGCGCTCGTGATCGTCGTCCTCGGCACCCTGGTCATCTTCACCTTCGACCCCTGCCTCGACCCGAACAGCACGCTGTCGGTCTGTAAGTAAGGCTGCAATTTCTGGAAGGACTGGCATGCAGCAACATCAGTACGACGTGATCATCGTCGGCGCAGGTGGTGCCGGGATGCGCGCGGCTCTCGAGTCCAGCAAGCGCACCCGCACCGCCGTCCTCACCAAGCTCTACCCGACCCGCTCGCACACCGGCGCGGCCCAGGGCGGCATGTGCGCCGCGCTGGCCAACGTCGAGGAGGACAACTGGGAGTGGCACACCTTCGACACGGTCAAGGGTGGTGACTTCCTGGTCGACCAGGACGCGGCCGAGGTGATGTGCCGCGAGGCCGTCGACGCGGTCCTCGACCTGGAGAAGATGGGCCTGCCGTTCAACCGGACCGCCGAGGGCAAGATCGACCAGCGGTTCTTCGGCGGCCACACCCGCAACCACGGCGAGGCCGTCGTACGGCGTTCCTGCTTCGCGGCGGACCGCACCGGCCACATGATCCTACAGACGCTGTACCAGCAGTGCATCAAGCAGAACGTCGAGTTCTTCAACGAGTACTACGTCCTCGACCTGCTGATGACCGACGGCAAGGCGAGCGGCGTGGTCGCCTACGAGCTGGCCACCGGCGAGCTGCACGTGTTCTCGGCCAAGTCGGTCATCTTCGCGTCCGGCGGGTTCGGCAAGGTGTTCCGGACCACGTCCAACGCGCACACACTGACCGGCGACGGGATGGGCATCGTCTGGCGCAAGGGCCTGCCGCTGGAGGACATGGAGTTCTTCCAGTTCCACCCGACCGGCCTGGCGGGTCTCGGCGTACTGCTGTCCGAGGCCGCGCGTGGTGAGGGCGGCATCCTGCGGAACAAGGACAACGAGCGGTTCATGGAGCGGTACGCCCCGACCGTGAAGGATCTGGCGCCGCGGGACATGGTCGCCCGCGCGATGGCGAACGAGGTCCGTGAGGGCCGCGGCTGCGGTCCGGACGGCGCGTACGTGATGCTCGACCTGACCCACCTGGAGCCGGCGCACATCGACGCCAAGCTGCCGGACATCACGGAGTTCGCTCGGACCTACCTGGGCGTGGAGCCGTACACCGAGCAGATCCCGGTGTTCCCGACCGCGCACTACGCGATGGGCGGCATCCCGACCAACATCAAGGGCGAGGCGCTGGCCGACAACGACACCGTGATCCCCGGCCTGTACGCCGCGGGTGAGGTCGCCTGCGTGTCCGTGCACGGCGCGAACCGCCTGGGCACGAACTCGCTGCTCGACATCAACGTGTTCGGCCGGCGGGCCGGGATCGCGGCCGCCGAGTACGCCGAGACCGCGGTCTTCGAGGAGCTGCCGGATGACCCGTCGGCGTACGTCGTCGACCTGGTCGAGGGACTGCGCAACTCCACCGGGGGCGAGCGGATCGCGGCGATCCGGGGCGACCTGCAGGCGACGATGGACCTGAACGCGCAGGTGTACCGGACCGAGGGCTCGCTGAAGCAGGCGCTGGTCGACATCGAGGCGCTCAAGCTGCGGTTCACCCAGGTCGGCGTCCAGGACAAGGGCAAGCGGTTCAACACCGACCTGCTGGAGGCGGTCGAGCTCGGCTTCCTGCTCGACCTGGCCGAGGTGCTGGTCGTGTCCGCGCTGGCCCGCAAGGAGTCCCGCGGCGGTCACTTCCGGGAGGATTACGCGACCCGCGACGACGTGAACTTCATGCGGCACACGATGGCGTACCGCGAGATCGATGGCGAGGGCAACGAGAACATCCGGCTCGACTACAAACCGGTCGTCCAGACCCGTTACAAGCCGATGGAGCGGAAGTACTGATGGACGTCAAGGTCAAGATCCTGCGTTACAACCCCGAGGTCGTCGACGAGGCCGAGTGGAAGACGTACGCCGTCACCCTGCAGCCGACCGACCGGGTGCTGGACGCGCTGCACAAGATCAAGTGGGAGCAGGACGGCACGCTCACCTTCCGGCGGTCCTGCGGGCACGGTGTCTGCGGCTCGGACGCGATGCGGATCAACGGCCGCAACCGGCTGGCCTGCAAGACGCTGATCAAGGACCTGAACCCCGACAAGGAGATCACCGTCGAGCCGATCAAGGGCCTGCCGGTGCTCAAGGACCTGGTCGTCGACATGGAGCCGTTCTTCGACGCGTACCGCGCGGTGATGCCGTTCCTGGTCACCAGCGGCCACGAGCCGACCCGGGAGCGGATCCAGTCGCAGGCCGACCGGGACCGCTTCGACGACACCACCAAGTGCATCCTGTGCGCCGCTTGTACGACGTCCTGCCCGGTGTTCTGGTCCGACGGCCAGTACTTCGGCCCGCAGGCGATCGTCGGCGCGCACCGGTTCATCTTCGACAGCCGTGACGAGGGTACCGAGCAGCGGCTGGAGATCCTGAACGACAAGGAAGGCGTCTGGCGCTGCCGGACCACCTTCAACTGCACCGACGCCTGCCCCCGCGGCATCGAGGTCACCAAGGCCATCCAGGAAGTGAAGCGAGCGCTCATTTTCCGACGCGTCTGACGGGACGTAGACTTCACTGCGCAACCAGCCTCTGGCCCCGTGACGTCGAAGGGTCAGAGGCTGATCGCTACCCCGGGGGTGACATTGCTGCGTCTGCGCGCGTACTTCGACCGCTCCTACCCTCGCTTGATCGAGCGGTTGGAGCGTCTCGGCGTACCTCGGCGCTGGCCGCCGTTGCTCATCGTCGGCGTCGTGGCGGCCACGATGTCCGTCGTTCTCGCGGCCGTCGTCTGGATCACCGGCCGGAGCGGGCCCAGTGATCCACCGATCGCGATCCTGCCCGCGGCCGCCCTCAAGGACGGGAACTCCGTGGTGACCGCGGGGACCGCACAGCTACGCTCGGTCGCGATGGTGACGCGGAACCGGTGGGCGGCCGGCTGGGCCGAGTGCGCGACGGGTCCGCAGTGCCGGTACTCGGCGGTGATCGACCGGGACGGCGCGAAGGCGACCGCGCCGGAATGGCCGGTGCCGTACGCGACGCTGCGGACCGGGGACGAGGCGATCGCGGTCGCCCCGCCCGCGGAGGGCACCCTGACCGGGGACGCGACCTTGCTGTTCCGGTTGACGTACGACGGCCCGGTGACGTCGAGACTGCAGTACGTCCTGCCCACCCGGACCTTCCGCAGCGGCGAGATCCTCACCGACCAGATCGTGCCGGGCCGGATCGTCGTGGTGAACCTCGAGGACTCGACCGTCCGGATGCTGGAGACCTCGGCGACGAGGTCGCCGGCCTGCGACACCGGCGGACGGTGCTGGGCGCTGACCGGGATCGGCCGGACGGACATCGTCTGGACCGACGACGGCGGCGCGACCTGGGGCTCGGCGCCGCTGGACGCGACGAACCAGGGCGGACGGCTCGCGGTCAGCCCGGACGGCAAGACCCTCGTGGCGACCGCGGTCACCATCGGCAGTCTGTCCGAGACGGTCTCGACGATGCGGATCTCGACCGATCGGGGCGCCCGCTGGACGACGGTGCGGAACACTCCGTGGAGCCTGAACGCAGGCCCCGTCGTCTTGAACGACGGCACCGCCCTGGTGCTCGGCGGCCGCTCCGGCGACCCGACACCGCACCTGTACCGGATCAGCGACGGGCAGGGCCGCCCCGACCGCGGATCCCCCGGCGTGCTCGCCCACCTGTCCGGCGACGCCCACCTGCTCTACGGCCCCGAGGTCTCCAAGCGTCACACCACCCGCCTCGCCCTCAGCACGGACGGCGGCACCACCTGGGAGTACGTCGTACCCCGCTAGCTCAAGGGTGTTTGGTGGCGCCCTTGAGGACCTTGTCGACGGCGTTCTTCGGTCCGTAGACGGCGATCCCGACCAGGTCGAGCTCACCCGTGGACACTGCCTTCACGGCGGCGCGATTGTCGCGGTCGTTGCCGGTAGCAAACAAGTCCTGGGTGAACACCGAGTGTTCGATCTCCCGCTGGAGTGCCCGCTGATGCGCCGTCGCCATGAACTCCTTGCTGCCCTCGAACACCATCACCGGCTGCCGGAACATCGGCAGATACCGGGTCCCGTCGGCGTCCTCGTACGGCTCCCCGACCACCTCGGGACGAGTCCCGGCGATACCGCTCACCAGGAACGCGGCGACGTTGAGGCGCTGCCACACCGCCAGGTCGTCACGCAGTAGCACAGCGATCTTCGTGTCGAACCGGATCGGCTCAGCTTCGTCAGTCATGACACCAGACTGGCCCGGCACCCCACCGGTCGGCTTGTACGTTCTTGACCAGTTCAGCAGTACGGCGGGTTCGAGGTGACGGCGGTCGCCACGCGGAGGAAGAGGTTGAAGAGCCGGTAGAGGTGGAGCATGTCGCCCTCGACGGCGACCGTGCGGTCGTCGCGGCGGGTGACGCCGGGGATGGCGGTCAGGTGGGAGGCGACGGAGGCCGATTGCCAGCGGACCGCCAGGTGACGGGTCGTGGCCAAGTCGGTGGTGATGCCGGGGAGATTGCGGAGGGCTTCGGTGGTGGAGGCTTCGATCGCGGCGCGGGCCTCGGCGACGGGAACCAGTTGGGCGGCGAAGCGATCCCTGGCGAACTTGACCGGGACGGTGGCGACCGCCGGGTCCCACGCCTTCATCTCGGCGCAGGCGGTGTCGTCGCCGGTGAGGAGCGCGACCGGTACGCCGTACGCGGACGAGGCGGCGTGGAAGAGGCCGATCTCGCCGGTGGGGTCGTCGTCCAGCCAGATGTCCTCGATCTCGTGGCCCATGAAGCTGTGGCTGAGGACGCCGAGGACGCCGGCGCGGGCGTGGAAGCCGACACAGAGGACGGCGTCGTACTCGCCGGTCAGGCCCTCGATCATGCCCATCGGCTTCGGCCGGCCCTTGATCAGCGTGGCGCGCGGGTCGAGCAGGTCCGGGAGGATGTTGCGCATCGGGCCGTGGGCGTCGTTCACCAGGACGGCCGTCGCGCCCGCGTCGTACGCGCCCCGGACGGCGGCGTTCACGTCCTCGGTCATCAGCACGCGGCCGCGTTCGTAGTCCCGGCCGGGCGGCTGGACGTCCTCCGCGTCGACGAGTCCGGTGATGCCTTCCATGTCCGCGCTCAGGTAAACCTTCACGGGACGCAAGCGTATGTTCTTAGGTATGAGCGGCGGCGCTGAGGTCCGGGCGTGGCGGCCCGGGCTGAGTGGGGTCGTCGAGGTCCTGCACGCGCATTTCCGGTCGCATGCGTACCCGAGTCACACCCACGACGCGTGGACCGTGCTGATCGTCGACGAGGGCGTCGTCCGCTACGACCTGGACCACCGCGAGCACGGCCTGGCCCAGGCACAGGTCTCACTGCTGCCGCCGCATGTGCCGCACGACGGCCGGTCGGTCCGGCCGGAGGGGTTCCGCAAACGGGTGCTCTACCTGGAGCCCGATCGGCTCGGCGACGGTCTGATCGGCGCGGCCGTCGACCAGCCCGAGTACGTCGATCCGCTGCTCAGGCACCGGCTTCACCAGTTGCACGGCGTGCTGCTCGACGGCAAGGAGGACCTGGAGGCGCAGAGCCGGCTGACGCTGATCGAGGAACGCCTCACCCAGCACCTCCGCCGGAACGTGCTCGATCCGCCTGATCGGAGCGATCCCACGGTCGCCTCGCGGCTGCGCGACGTACTGGATGCCAACGTGCCGGCCGGGATCACACTGGATGACGCGGCCAAGTTGGTGCACGCGCATCCGGCCCATCTGGTCCGGGCGTTCAGCCGGGAGTTCGGGATGCCGCCGCACCGGTACCTGACCGGGCGGCGGGTGGACCTGGCGCGACGGTACCTGCTCGACGGCTTTCCGGCCGCCGAGGTCGCCGCGCTGGCCGGCTTCTACGACCAGTCCCATCTGAACCGGCACTTCCGGAAGATGCTCGGGGTCACACCGTCGAGTTTTGTGAAGCGTTGACCCGGGACGCCTTGTAGGCCCGGACACCCCAGGTGCCGAGCAGGGCAGCGATCAGCAGGTTGACGATGATCAGGATCGTGTGGGCGACGTAGTACCCGGTCGGACGGCCTTCGGTGTCGGCCAGCGCCTTGATGAAACGCAGGTAGGTGACCACGTTCCAGACCGCGATGCCGAGCAGGATCAGTGCGTGCTTGCGTTCGAGTTTCACCTGCTCATTGTCCCCGACCGTGAGAACGGGGCGGCCGCGCCTCACTCGGTCGCCCCGCCGGAGCGGAGATCTCACCCCACCGACCCTCGTCCATGGCTCGTCGAGCAGCAAGACATCGCAAGCTACTCACGGGTCACCACAAGGGTTTCCCTGCGGACTCAGGGGCTGGGGCGGTCGACCATCCGGAGGAGCTGGGTGCGGTTGGCGACACCGAAGCGGCGGTAGAGGCGGGTGAGCTGGGACTCGACCGCCTTCACCGACAGGTAGAGCGCGGCGGCGATCTCGCGGTTCGTGGAGCCGTCGCGGACCATCGCGACGATCTGCTGCTCGTTGTCGGTCAGCTCCGACGGCTGCCGGCTGCGGCTCGGTACGTCGAGGCGGGCGAGCTCGGTCTCGGCGACCTCGCGCCACGCGGGAGCGCCGTACGCCTCGAACTGCTCGATCGCGTCCAGGAACGCCGTCCGCGCGACCGAACGGCGGCGCGCCTGCCGGGCGACCCGCCCGCGGGTGAGCTCACAGCGGGCCAGGTCCAGCGGGTACACGCGGTCGCCCGCCGTACTGATCGTTTCCTCCAGCAGGTCCAGGGCCGCGGCCGGATCGCCCTGCTTGGCGATCAGCAGCGCCTCTGACCGGGCCAGCCCGACCCGCACGACCGCACGGTCCAGGTTGTCCGCGCGGGTCCGGATGTCGGCGATCAACGCGGCGGCGTCCTCCAGCCGGCCGGCCGCGACGAGCGCCTCCGCGTAGTCCGCGTGCCACGGGATCACCGCCGGGTCGAACGGCATCGCCGCCTCCCCCGACTGCGCGATCGCGTCGAACGACTCCACCGCACGCTGCGGATCCCCGGTCAGTACGGCGATCAGCCCGAGGCTGGCCAGCGCCGGGCCGGTCCATTCGTCGTTCCCGACCAGCCGGACACCCTCGAGCGCCGCCTCCGCCAGCTGGCGACCCATCGCCGCCGCGCCACCGGCCCACTCGGCGCGGCTCGCGATGATCATGCCGACCTCGGCCTCTTCGCCGATGTCCTGCATCAGCTGGTAGCACTCGTGCCCGGCGGCCAACGCGTCCGCGCCGCGCCCGCTGCGCTCGTAGATCGCGGTCGCGGAGATCAGTACGGACGCCAGCCACCGCATCGCGCCGTTGTCGCGGACCTCGTCGACCAGTGCGGTGATCGCGGCGATCGCCTCGTCCGTGCGGCCGCGGAACAGTTCCCGCATCGCGGCCATCTGCCGCGCGTTCACCACGGTCTTGGTCAGTGGCAGCCCACCGGCCAGCTCGGCGGCCTGCTGCAGCAACGCGTCCGCGGTCTGCTCGGCGTCGCGCGCGATCTGCACCGAGCTCGCGGCGCTCAGCGCGTCCACCAGCGCCTCGGTGTCACCGGACGCGCGGGCCAGAGCCTCGGCGACGCGCGCGTCCTCCTGCGCCTCGTCGAGCCGGCGATCGAAGTACTCGCTGTGGCTGCGCATGATCCGCACCCGCGCCTCGAGCCGCTGGTCGCCGAGTGACGCCTGGAAGGCCTCGTCCAGCAGCTCGACGCGACGGTCCCGGTCCGGCCAGGCCGCGTCCGCCAGCAGCAACAGCGCGAGCACCTTGTTCTCCGGCGTGGTCGCCGCCTGGACGGCGAGCCGCGCCATGTCGGCCGACTCGGCGAGATGACCGGCGGCCGCGGCGTCGTCAGCGGCCCGGGTCAGTCGTCGGGCCCGCTCGTCCGGCAGGGTGATCGGCGTACGCTCCGCCGCCAGGCGCCACAGCGTCGCGGCAGCACCGGGCGCACCCCGGCCGGCTGCGACCGTGGCGGCCTCTTCGATCGTGGCGGCAAGCTCGGGGTCGGCCTCCTGGGTCGCGAGCGCGCGGTGGGTCGCGTTCTCCACCGGTTCGTCGACCACGGCCGCCAGCTGGGCGTGGGCCTGGCGACGGGATGCTGACGTGGCTTCGGCGTACACGAACTCCCGGAGCAGCGGGTGGGAGAACCGCAACCGCTCGGAGGAGACGTCGATCAGTCCGAGCGCCTCCGCCTCCGCGAGCTCGGTGTCGATCGGCCGGTCCAAGGACTGTGCGAGCTGAGTCGTGGTCGGGCGTGGCGACGACGCTGCGTGCAGGAGGAGCTCGTGCGTGGCGGGGCTGAGGTCGGACAGGCGGTCGCCGAGCAGGGTCTTGAGCCGGCTCGACACCGGCAGCGGGTCGTTGGGCGAGACGCCTTCCGGATGACGCAGTACGGCGCGACCGAGCTCGAGCGCCATGAACGGGTTGCCGGCGCTCGCGGTGAAGATGCGCCGCGCCGTACGAACCGGGAGCGGGCTGGACAAGCGCTGCCGGAGCAGGCCGAGCACGTCGGGCTCGGTGAGCGGCGGGACCTCCAACTGGAGGACCGGCTCGGGGCAGGCCTCGGCCATCATCGGGAGGTCGCCGTCAGCCACCTGCTCGGTAGCGAGCATATGCACGCCCTCGGACAGTCGCCGGGCACAGAACGTCAGCACTTCCAGGCTCGACGGATCCACCCACTGGATGTCGTCCACGACGAGCAGGACCGGTCCGCCCGCGGCCAGACGGCGGAGGACATGCAGTACGGCGAGGCGCACGGCCAGCTCGTCACGGACGGTGTCGGGCGCGCTGGCCTTGAGCAGGGCGACCTCGAGCGGCTGGCGCAGGTGGTCGGGCAGCACCTGCCAGGCGAGCTCGAGCTGGTTGGAGAGGAGGTCGAGGAGGGTGACGTACGGGAGGCCGGCTTCGGACTGGGACGGTGCGGCGCTGAGAATCCGGCAGCCGGCCCGGGCCCGGTCCGCGACGAGGGCGCGGCCGAGGGCCGACTTGCCGATCCCGGTCGGGCCGTAGAGCAGCACACTGCCGCTGGTCTCGAGCTGCTTGTTCGCACGCTCGACCAGCCCGGCGCGCCCGACCAGCTCGTCGTCAGTCATCGATCCACCACAAACTCCTCGAAGGTTTACCCTCGCCGATTATCACAGTGAACGACCGTCCGACACGGCGAGTGTCACATGAGGAAACCATCCCGTCACCATCCTGTCACCCGTCGCTGCCCAGATCAGAGCAGTCAGGGCGGCACGATCGTGCCGGGGCACTGATGGCCCACGCGGTCGCGACAAAGTTCAACCGCCTGCCGCGCAAGACCACGACAAGCGGTTGAAAGTTGCTGGTCCACCTGGATTCGAGCCCGCGAACCTCGGACCCGACTCGCCCCGCTGCCAGCCGCCCTGCGGAGCTGAGCACCTGGCCGAGCGTCGGGGGCTCGGACAGGAAATGGTGGCCTGGGACTGGTTATTTCCTGTCCGAGGCCCCGACGCCCCGGCCTCACCCCCGACACCTGGCCAACCGCAGGCGACCAGCGGTCCGCCCGACCGAGGCCGACCTGGGCGGCCTGCGCGGCCGCGCTGGGCGGGCGGGGCCGGGCAGGGCCCGGCGTTGGGGGCTTGGACAGGAACTGGTGGCCTGCGACTGGTTATTTCCTGTCTCGGGCCCCGTTGTCCTGGCCCAGGTCCCGAGAGCCGGCCGGCGGGAACAGCAAACAGCCGCGCGAGGAACGTCGGAGGGGTTGTCGAGGAATCAGGCGAGGAAGGCTCTCAGCAGGGCGGCCGTCCCGGACAGGTGCTCCTGCATCGCGCGCCGCGCCGCCTCGGGATCGTCGGCGAGGATGGCGTCGACGATCGCCTGATGCTGGTCGTTCGAGTGCTGGATATTCCTTTCCAGCAAGGGGATCGCGTCCAGGAGTTCGTTCAGGCGCATGCGAACGTCGGCGGTTGCGGACGTCAGCGACGGTGAGCCGGTCACCTCCGCAATGGCCAAATGCAGCCGGGAGTCGAGGCGGCGGTAGTCGGCCAGTGTCGCGGCGGACGTCTCCGCCAGGCAGCGGCACAAGTGCTCCCGCTCGGCCTCCGACAACGCCCGCGCGGCGGCGGCTTCGGCGGCACCGGTTTCGAGCGCGGAACGCAGTACGAGCGCGTCGTCCAGCCCATCGCCCAACTCTCGAGCCAGACGTTTCGCGGGTGTACGTCGGGGCTTCGGCAGGTGCTCGTTGACGAAGGTTCCGCCGTACCGGCCGCGCCGGGACTCGACGTACCCGGCCTCGGCGAGCGCGTGGATCGCCTCGCGGAGGGTGACCCGGCTGACGTTCAGGCGGGCGGCCAGGTCGCGTTCGGACGGCAGCCGGTCGCCCGGGACGACGACGCCGAGCTTGATTGCCTGCAGCAACCGCTCGACCGCCTCCTCGAACGGGTTCCCGGTCCGCACCGGCCGGAACACCGCGTCGTCTGCCTGGCCAATCATGATCTCAGCCTAGAGCGGAGTCACATAGGCGCCTGAGATTCCTCCGTCGACGAGGAAGGTGTTGGCGGTGATGAAGGAGGCGTCGTCGCTGGCCAGGAAGGCGACCGCGGCCGCGATCTCCTCCGGCTCCCCGAACCGGCCCATCGGGACGTGCACCAACCGGCGCTGCGCCCGCTCCGGGTCCTTCGCGAACAGCTCGGTCAGCAGCGGCGTGTTCACCGGTCCCGGGCAGAGCGCGTTGACCCGGATCCCCTGCCGGGCGAACTCGACCCCGAGCTCGCGGCTCATCGCCAGTACGCCGCCCTTGGACGCGGAGTACGAGATCTGCGACGTGGCCGCGCCCATCACCGCGACGAACGACGCGGTGTTGATGATCGAGCCCCTGCCCTGCCGTTGCATGTAAGGGATCGCGGCCTTGCAGCACAGATACACCGAGGTCAGGTTGACCTCCTGGACCTTCCGCCACGCCTCCAGCCCGGTGTCCAGGATCGAGGCGTCGTCGGGCGGCGAGATGCCCGCGTTGTTGAACGCGATGTCCACGCTGCCATAGGTGTCGAAGGCCTGCTTGAACAAGTTGTCCACCGCGGCCGCGTCGGTGACGTCGGTCGCGACGAACAGCCCGCCGGCCTCGTCCGCAGCGGCTTTGCCGGCGGCGGGGTCGAGGTCGCCGACCACGACCTTGGCTCCCTCGGCGGCGAGCCGCCGTACCGTGGCCAGGCCGATCCCGCTCGCGCCGCCCGTCACCACCGCGACGCGACCCTCGAGCCGGCTCGCCTTCACGTCACTCATTCAGTCCTCCGTGCTGATGAAGATGTTCTTGGTCTCGGTGAACGCGGCCAGCGCGTCCGGACCGAGCTCGCGGCCGAGCCCGGACTGCTTGTAGCCGCCGAACGGCGTCGAGTACCGGACCGACGAGTTCGAGTTGACCGACAGGTTGCCGGCCTCGACGCCGCGGCTCACCCGCAGCGCGCGGCCGACGTCCCGGGTCCAGATCGAGCCGGACAGCCCGTACTCGCTGTCGTTCGCGATCCGCACGGCGTCCGCCTCGTCCGTGAACGGGATCACCGCGACCACCGGCCCGAAGATCTCCTCCCTGATCGCCCGGTCGCCGGCAGCTGCGAGGACGGTCGGTGGGAACCAGAACCCAGGGCCAGTCGGCGCCGTCCCTTGGATCGCTGGATTGTCGACAAACGACGCGACCCGCTCGAGCTGACCTCGGGAGATCAACGGCCCCATCTCCGTCAGCGGATCACTCGGGTCCCCGACCTTGAAGCTCTTCACCGCCGGCTCGAGCAACTCCATGAAGCGGTCGTACGCCGACCGCTCGACCAGGATCCGCGATCGCGCACAACAGTCCTGCCCGGCGTTGTCGAACACGCCGTACGGCGCCTGGGCCGCGGCCTTCTCGAGATCCGCGTCGGCGAAGACGATGTTGGCCGATTTCCCCCCGAGCTCCAGCGTCACCCGCTTCACCTGGTCGGCACAGCCCGCCATGATCTGCTTCCCGACCACGGTCGACCCGGTGAAAACCACCTTGCGTACGGCGGGATGCGTGACGAACCGCTGTCCGACGACGGTGCCCTTGCCCGGCACGACCTCGAACACACCCGGCGGCAGCCCTGCCTCCAACGCCAACTCGCCGATTCTCAGAGCGGTCAACGGTGTGAGCTCGGCCGGCTTGAGGACAACAGTGTTGCCAGCGGCAAGGGCCGGGGCGAAACCCCAGCCGGCGATGGGCATCGGGAAGTTCCACGGCACGATCACGCCGACCACACCGAGCGGCTCCTGGAAGGTGATATCGATGCCCCCGGCAACAGGTATCTGCCGGCCGAACAGGCGTTCCGGCGCGGCCGAGTAATACGTGAGCACGTCGCGGACGTTGCCCGCTTCCCAACGGGCGTTGCCGATGGTGTGGCCGGCGTTCTCGACCTCCAGCGCGGCGAGGTTCTCCAGATCGGCGTCGACCGCGTCGGCGAACCGGCGGAGCAGCCGGCCACGATCCGCCGGGGTGACGTCCCGCCAGGTTTCGAAGGCCTTGGCGGCACGGGCGATCGCCTCGTCCGCCTCCTGCTCGGTGGCCAGGGCGATCGTGCGGACCACTTTCTCGGTGGCCGGGTTGATCACGTCGTACGTCATGCTGTGCTCCTGGTTGCGGCGATCAGTGCGGTGAACAGCCGCAGATCATCGGGGTTCTCCTCCGGGTGCCACTGCACTCCGAGGGCGAACGCGTGGCCGTCCACCTCGACCGCCTCGACGGTCCCGTCACCGGCCCGGGCGGTGACGGTCAGGCCCGGCGCGAGTACGTCGATGGCCTGGTGGTGGTAGCAGCGCACGCCGGCGCGGTCGCCGAGGATCCGGCCTGCGAGCGAGTCGGGCTCGAGCTTGACCTCGGTCGTGCCGAAGACCGCGGGCGAAGGGCGGTGCTCGTCGTGCGTGATCACGTCGGGCAGGTGCTGGTGCAGCGTCCCGCCGAGCGTGACGTTGAGCATCTGCAGACCGCGGCAGATCGCGAGCAACGGGAGATCCCGGTCGAGTGCGCCCTGGATCAGCGTGCGCTCATGCTCGTCCCGGCCGGGCCTGGTGTCGACCGTTTCCGGATGCGGCGTCGCGTCGTACGACGCTGGATCGACGTCGCACCCGCCGGCGACGATCAGGCCGTCGAGGAGATCCAGGACGGTCGGATCGGTCCCGACTGGCGGCAGTAGCAGCGGCACCCCTCCGGCCGCGGCCACCGCATCCAGGTAGACGCGCGGCAGCAGCGCGGCGTCACGCTCCCAGATCCCCCAGATCGTCGGCTCCAGGTATGTCGTGATGCCGATCCTCGGATTGCCGACGGTCCTGTTGTCGACGGGTTGATTGTCGACAACAGGACGATCAGAGTCGTTCGAAGCCACGGATCCGCTCCCAGTCGGTGACGGCGGCGTCGTACGCGTCGAGCTCGACCCGCGCGGTGTTGGTGTAGTGGTCGACCATCTCGTCGCCGAACGCCTCCCGGGCGAGCTTCGAGCCGGTGAACAGCGCGGCCGCCTCGCGCAGCGTGGACGGGACGTGGTCCTTGTCGGACTCGTACGCGTTGCCCGCCAGCAGCGGCTCGAGGTCCAGCTCGTTCTCGATGCCGTGCAGGCCGGAGGCGATGATCGCGGCGACCGCGAGATACGGGTTCACGTCGCCGCCGGGGAGGCGGTTCTCCACCCGGAGCGAGTCGCCGTGACCGACCACGCGGAGCGAGCAGGTCCGGTTGTCCAGCCCCCAGGCGACCGTGGTCGGCGCGAAGCTGCCGCGGACGAAGCGCTTGTACGAGTTGATGTTCGGCGCGAGCAGATAGGTGAACTCGGGCAGGCACGCGAGCTGGCCGGCGATGAACCGCTCCATCAGCTCGGAGAACCCGTGGTCCCGGTCGCCCGCGAGTACGGCGTCACCGTCGGTGGAGCGGAAGCTGAGGTGGATATGACACGAGTTGCCCTCGCGTTCGTCGTACTTCGCCATGAAGGTCAGGCTCTTGCCGTGCTTCGCGGCGATCTCCTTCGCACCGGTCTTGTAGATCGAGTGGTTGTCGCAGGTCACCAAGGCCTCGTCGTACCGGAAGGCGATCTCGTGCTGGCCGAGGTTGCACTCCCCCTTCGCGGACTCGACGTACAGGCCGGCGCCGGTCATGGCTTTGCGGATGTCTCGCAGCAGTGGTTCGATCCGCGCGGTGCCGAGGAGGGAGTAGTCGACGTTGTACTGATTCGCCGGGGTGAGGTCGCGGTAGCGCTTGTCCCAGGCCGACTCGAACGTGTCGTCGAAGACGATGAACTCCAGCTCGGTCCCGACGTACGCCCTCAGATTCTTCTCGGCCAGGCGCTCCAGTTGCTTCCGCAGCACCTGCCGGGGCGAGGCCACCACGGGCGTCCCATCCAGCCACTGCACGTCACACAGCACCATCGCCGTACCTTCGAGCCACGGCACCAGCCGGAGGGTGTCGAGATCAGGCGCCATCACCATGTCGCCGTACCCCCGCTCCCAGGACGACATCGCGTAACCGCCCACGGTGTTCATGTCCACGTCGACCGCGAGCAGGTAGTTGCACCCCTCGGTCCCGTGCTTCAGCACCTCCTCCAGGAAGTACCGCCCCCCACACCGCTTCCCCTGCAACCGCCCCTGCATATCCGTGATCGCGACGAGCACAGTGTCGACCTGCCCGCGAGCCACGAGATCCCGCAACTCCTGCACACCCAACCTGCCACCGCTCACGACCACTCCCGGCATTCTATTGGTCTACCGTCAGTCCATTGACTCAAGCCTCAGCACAGTTGTCAACGCGGCGTGGTGGTGCCGTGGCACTGTGCGGACAGTGAACGGCTAGGCACTGTGCGGGATCGTGGGGAAGATCTCGGGATTCGGCCGCACCGCCCAAGCGGCCCGATCTCGGAGGACGCACTATGCGGTTTTCACTTCCTTCCCCGCCCCACCGCCCCGGTCCTTTCATCACCCGTCCCCGCGCCCTGGCCGTGTTGATCGCCGGTACGGCGCTCGCGTTCAGCCCACTCGGAGGCCAGGCGACCGCGCAGTTGCCAGCCGACCAGGTGGGGAAGCCGTGTCTCACGCCGGCCGAGGGTCCCTCGGCTCGTGGTGGGTTCGGCGCCGACCACCGGGAGTTGTCGGCGGCCGAGCAGAAGGCGATCGATGCCAAGACGGCGGAGATCCTCAAGGCCAAGGCGGCCCGTGGACTGGCTCCCAAGGCCGGCACGCTGGCTGCGGCGAGCGTTCCGGTCTACGTCCACGTGATGCGGAGCAGCTCCGGCGCCGGCGACGTGACAGCGACCCAGATCAACCAGCAGATCGCCGAGCTGAACCAGGACTACGCCGGCGGCGAGTCGTCGCAGGCCGCGAACACCGGCTTCACGTTCTACCTGGCCGGCACCGACCGGTACGACAACAGCACCTGGCACCGCGACGGCCAGAGCACGACGTACCGGTCACAAACGCGCAAGGGCGGCAAGAACGCCCTGAACATCTGGCTGGTCGACTTCTCCTACCTTGGCATCGCGACGTTCCCGTGGGACTACGCGAGCAACCCGTCGATCGACGGCATCCGGGTGCAGTACAGCTCGCTGCCCGGCGGCTCCGCGACCAACTTCAACCTCGGCAAGACCGCGTCCCACGAGGCCGGCCACTGGTTCGGGCTTTACCACACGTTCCAGGGCGGTTGCACGAGCACGAACGACTCCGTGGCCGACACGCCGGCCCAGAGCAGCGCCAGCAGCGGCTGCCCGACCGGCCGGGATTCCTGCTCACTGCCGGGCGTGGACCCCATCCACAACTACATGGACTACTCCTACGACTCCTGCTACAACCAGTTCACTCCGGGCCAGAGCACCCGCGTCAGCAACATGTGGACTGCCTATCGGGCATGAGACCCGACTGTGACATCTGCCCCAGGCGGCAACTAGAGTGCGGCCGATGCGTTTGCTTCTGACGGGCTGCGCGGCCGCCGCACTGGTGGTCACCGGACCTCTGACAGCGACCGCCGCCGACCAGGGCTCACAAGGCCCGGTCGGCGGCGACCTGCTGACCGCGAAGCCGACGGTCGTCGCCGACGGGGCGGCACCGCCGGCCGTCCAGGCGTCCGCGTACGTCGTCGCCGACCTCGACACCGGCGCCGTACTGGCCGCCAAGGCACCGCATGCCAAGCTGCGGCCCGCCAGCACGCTCAAGACCCTGACGGCCCTGGTCCTGCTGCCACGGCTGAAGAAGACCGACCAAGTAGTCGGTACAGATGCCGACGCCGGGATCATCGGCAGCAAGGTCGGTGTCTACCCGGGACTGACGTACACGGTCGACCTGCTCTTCCAGGGCATGTTCCTGGCCTCCGGGAACGACGCGGTGCACGCACTGTGCGCGCACGACCAGGGCGGCATACCGGCGACCATCCAGCGGATGAACCAGAAGGCCGCCGAGATCGGGGCACTCGACACCCACGTGACCGACCCGACCGGCCTCGACGCCGACGGGCAGTACTCCAGCGCCTACGACCTGGCCCTGTTCGCACAGAACGGCCTGGGCCGCCCGGACTTCGCGAAGTATGCGTCGACGAAGTACACGGCCTTCCCGAACGCAGGCAAGGGCAAGGGCACCTACCAGGTCGCGAACCAGAACAAACTGCTGTTCAGCTACGACGGCGCACTGGGCGTCAAGACCGGCTACACCACGCTGGCCCGCAACACGTTCGTCGGAGCGGCCCGACGCAACGGGCACACGCTGGTGGTGACCATGATGAACGCGCCGCACGGCATCACCGAGGACGCCAGCAACTTGCTCACCTGGACGTTCGACAACTACGGCAAGCTCACCCCGGTCGGCAGCCTGGTCAAGCCCGCGGTGAAGCCCAAGTCCGCACCCCAGCCCGCTGACGGCAAGAAGACCGAATCCTCCGGTACGACGCACCCGCCGCGCAGCCGCACAGTCCTGAACCCTGGCCAGGCCGTCCAATCCCTGGCCTTCCGCGTCCCCGCCTGGGCGTACGCCGGCCCGCCCGTACTGCTCCTGGGCCTCTTCCTCCGCCGCCCACGCACCCTGCGCCGGCGCCGGCACTGAGGCCTAACGCCGAAGCGAGCGAGCGGCCCTGCCGACCTGCGCGGCCAGAATGGACACGGTGACGCCCAGGACTGCACCGGCGGCGACCGCCACCGTGTCGGCTTTCCGCTGCGGCACCGGCACCACCTTGTAGCGCTTCCCAGGCGGCCCCAGCAGCAGCGGCTCCTCGACCGGCTCTGGCTCCACCGGCTCCGGCTCGGGCTCGACCTCGCCCGGAGCACGGGCGTCCAGGGTCGCCTCCTTGGTCCACGCCGCGATGACCATGATCGCGCGCGTCAGCAGGTAGATCCACACCAACAACGCCAGCGGCAGGGCCAGAGTGCCGTACGCCGCGTTCGTCCCGATGACGTGGGTCACATACAGACTGCCGAGCTTCTGCGCGAGGTAGTACAGGATGCCGCCGGCCAGTGCTGCGATCAGCGCGACCTTCCCCGGCAGGATGATCCCCGGCAGGGCCGTCTGCAGGTAGAGGATCAGGATGGCACCTGTCACGATGCCTAACACGACGCTGCAGACGGTCAGAAAGCTCCCGTCCAGATTCGTCCGGTCGACGATCCGCTGCGTCAGCGCGGACAGAACCGACGAGACACCGGTGGAAATCAAGGCGATCAGGCCCAGACCGACGAGGGCGACGAAGTCCCAGAGCTTGACCACCACGAAGTTGCCGGGCTGGTCGTCCAATTCGTGCATCGACCGGATCGAGGCCCGCATCGAGTCGATCCAGCCGAGCCCGGCGAACAGCAGCGCGACAGCGGAGATCAGTCCGATGGTGCCGGCGTGGGCGATCAGCGAGTCGATGTCGATCTGGTTGTCGATGCCGGGCAGGTTCTGGTGCAGAGTGTCCTTCAGCGTGTCGACCGCTTCGTCGCCGAGCAGCACACCGGTGATCGCCGCGGCCAGCACGATCAGCGGGAACATCGACAGGAACCCGAAGAAGGTCGTTGCCCCGGCCAACCGGTTGCCCCGGCAGTTGCCGTACCGCTGCCAGGCCCGCCACACCTGGGTCTTGCCGAACCACTGCCACGCCGCCTTGATGATCCCCATACCGCTCCTGTACCCGAGAGTGCCGGGCCTAGCCTGCCAGCCGGCTAGGTCGCCGTGGATTAGGTTGCCAGTGGGAAGGCACGCTGCGGCCGCCACACGCCGTCGGCGCCGTGCTCGTAGCGGCTGAAGAACTCGACGTCGAACGAGCAGTCGTATTCGGCCAGGGCGTCGTACGCACGGTCCAGCGCATCCTTGTCCAGGTCATGGGCGACGGTGACATGGGGGTGGTACGGGAACCGCAGCTCGACCTCGAGCGGGCCGGACCGGACCTGGGACTGCAGCACCTCGCAGGACGAGATGCCCTCGGCCAGCGGGACGAACACGACCGGCGAGATCGGCCGGAAGGTCGCCGTACCGCGCAGGCGGATCCGGAAGCTCGGGAACCGGGCGGCCACCGCGAGCAGGTGCTCGTCGATCCGGCGCAGGTCGGCGTCGTCGATCTCGGTCGGCGGCAGCAGGGTCACGTGGGTGGGGATCGACGCGGCCATCGGATCGCCGAACTCGGCCCGGTACTTCTGCAGCTCCGAGCCGTAGGGTTCCGCGATCGGGATCGCGACACCGATCGTCGCCATCCGGGGCCTACCGGCCCACTGCCGGACCGGGCACGAAGCCCAGCCGGTCGTAGACCCGTTGCAGGGTCGGCTCGGTGACCGCGCGGGCACGCTCGGCGCCGGCGGCCAGGATCCCGTCCAGCTGCGCCGTGTCGTCGAGATAGCCCAGCGTCTTCTCCCGGAACGGCGTGACGAACTCGACCACGACCTCGGCCAGATCCTTCTTGAAGTCGCCGTACCCGCGGCCGGCGTACTCGTCCTCGAGCTCGCTGATCTTGCGGCCGGTCAGGGCCGAGTAGATGGTCAGCAGGTTGGCCACGCCGGCCTTGTTCTCCGGGTCGAAGACGACGTCGCGGCCGGAGTCGGTGACCGCGGAGCGGATCTTCTTCGCGCTCACCTTCGGGTCGTCCAGCAGGTCGATGATCCCGGCCGGGGACGAGCTCGACTTGCTCATCTTGGCGCTCGGATCCTGCAGGTCCCCGATTTTCGCGGTCTCCTTCACGATGTACGGCTCCGGCAGCCGGAACGTCTTGCCGAACCGGTGGTTGAACCGCTGGGCCAGGTCGCGGGTCAGCTCCAGGTGCTGGCGCTGGTCCTCGCCGACCGGGACGCGGTCGGCCTGGTAGATCAGGATGTCCGCGGCCTGCAGGATCGGGTACGTGAACAGGCCGACCGTGGCACGGTCTGCGCCGCCCTTCGCGGACTTGTCCTTGAACTGCGTCATCCGGCTGGCCTCGCCGAACCCGGTCAGGCAGCCGAGCACCCAGGCCAGCTGGGCGTGCTCGGGCACGTGCGACTGGACGAACAGGGTCGAGCGCTCCGGATCGATGCCGGCCGCGAGCAGTTGCGCGACCGAGCGGCGGGTCCGCTCCCGCAGCGCCTTCGGCTCGTACTCCACCGTGATCGCGTGCAGATCGACGACGCAGTAGAACGCGTCGTGGTCGTCCTGCAGGGCCACCCACTGTCGCAACGCGCCGAGGTAGTTGCCGAAGTGGAAGGAGTCCGCCGTCGGCTGGATCCCGGACAGCACCCGAGGGCGACGCTGGGAACCGGCTGCGGAGGGGTCAGACGCAGCTAGGGACATGCACCCGATTCTGCCAGCGCCTCCAGTCCACGCCACACCGGGGCGGACCACTCGCCCCATAGACTCGGCCCTATGACTTCTCGTACGGCCGTCGTCCTCCCCGGCGGGCAGAACGGCCCGGCCGCTCCGCTGCCGATGTTCGCCTCCGACGCGGCCGAACACCGGGGTGCGAGCGTGCAGCCCGTGTGGTGGGACGAGCCCGATCGCCCGCTCAGCCTCACCGAGGCAGAGCGCGGTCCCTGGGTCCTGCCACAGGCTGCGAAGGCCCTGGCAGCCGCCACCGGCGACGTGCTGCTGATCGGCAAGTCGCTCGGCACTCACGCCTCCGTGCTGGCCGCCGAGCGAGGACTGCCGGCGGTCTGGCTCACACCTGTGCTGACGAGCGACTGGGTGGTCGACGGCCTCCGCCGGTCGACCGCGCCGTTCCTGCTGGTCGGCGGTACGGCGGACCCGTTGTGGGACTCGACTCTCGCTCGTGAGCTCACGCCGTACGTGCTGGAAGTGCCGGAGGCGGACCACGGGATGTATGTGCCGGGCCGGCTCGCGGAGTCGGCTGCCGTGCTGGGCCAGGTGGCCACTGCCGTGGAGGACTTTCTCGACCAGGTCGTCTGGCTCTAGGTCACCAGGACCAGCCGCGGGACGCCAGTTCCTGTTCCTCCAGCCAGCGTTTGGCTTCGCCGCGCTTCAGGTCGCCCTCTTCGGAGACGCCGGCCATCCGGCAGGCCTCGTCGAGGAGGTCGTCGTACGCCGCCTCGAGGGCCATCAGCTTGTGAGCCTTCGCGTACATCCGGGTGGCCTCGACCCGGCGGATCTCCCCGGCGAGATGACCGAGCCTGGTCTGCAGACGCAGGGTGTCGAACGGATCGGGCTCAGGGGCGGGCCGAGGGTGGATCCGCCCCGCGAGACCGTTCACCGACCGCTGCAGACGGCGGCGCCAGCGCGAGGGCGGCGGCTGCGGCAGCAGGAGGTTGAGCAGCACGCAGAGCCCCAGGAACACGAGCAACACCACTACCCACGCCATCGATCTCACCTGCCACCTTCGAGGGTAGTTCGGCGCGCGGCGGACGGCGATAGTGTTTTTGCCCTATCCGGTCGAAGTTAGATTGCCGTAACCCAATCAGTCCCGGTGGTACTTGGTGACTGCTTTGTCTTGTTTGGTTCGGTCGGCGGCGGACTGGATGCGGGCGGTCCATTCGGACAGTTGCAGGCCGCCGGCGAGGAATTGGCCCGTGACCTGGGCGGCGGTTTCGGCGAAGGCGGGGTACCAGCTGTCGAAGTACCACGTGATCACCTGGTCGCCGGCTGCGGTGAGCAGGTCGCGGGCCGAGCGCAGCGCCGTACCGATCTCCAGGCCGTCGGCCGCGCCGCGGACGATCGTGAGCTGGTTGGACTCCGAGGTGACCTGGGCCGCGACGTCCTTCGAGAGTGTGGCCCGCAGGTATTCCAGGCCGCCGGCCTTGTTCTTCGCCTGCTCCGGCACCAGGTACGGCGCGGTCGCCGCGACGTGGAGACCCCGGCCCAGCGCCGCCGACCCGTCCAGGGCTGGTACGCCGATCAGGGTCAGCCCGAAGTTCTGCGGGATCAGCGCCTTCATCTCGTTCTCGAGCCAGTTGCCGCACGGCAGCAGACCGGCCTTCGAGGCCAGGAAGCGCTTCTGCGAGCCGATGTGGTCGAAGCCGGCGCTGCCCGGCGCGATCAGCCCGCGTTTCACGAGCTCGCCGACCGCGGTGATCGCGCGGGTGACGCTCTCGTCCTTCCAGGCGCCGTCGTCGAGGTTGTCGATCCGCTTCACCACGTCGTGGCCGCCGGCCTTGGCGGCGAGGGTGAGCACCATTTCGAGCACGTAGTACGGATGCGCGCCCGCGTAGACGAACGGGCCGAGGCCGGCCGCCTTCATATCGGTGCCGAGGGCAAGCAGTTCCGGCCAGGTGCGGGGCACGTCCCAGCCGTTGCGCTGGAACAGACTGGCCGAGTACCACAGGCCGTACACAGTGGCGACGTAGTTGACGGTCCGCTGGGTCCCGTCGTACTGCCCGGCGTCCAGCATCCCCGGGAGCAGGCTGTCCTCGACCTTCGCGTTCGCGTTGTCCCAGGCCGGTGCGTTGAGCAACGATCGCAGATCCGCCAGCTGGTTCGCCTTCACCAGCCGGCCGAGCTCCAGCGCCTGGTCCCCGGCGCTCAGCACCACATCCGGCGGATTCCCCGCCGCGAACCGCGGCAACAGCGCATTCGCGAGCTGCGCGTTCACCGTCGGCGACACCGTGGCGCTCGCGTACTTCTTCCGGTACGCCGCGGCCGCGAAGCCGCCGTACTCCTCGCCGACCGCGACGTCGACGGGCGCGGATCCGTCGACCATGAACGGGTTGCCGGGCGACGCGGTCGGGGTGCTCGTCGTACCCGACGAGCACCCGCTCAGGACCGCTCCGGCCAGCGCGCTCTGCAACAACGTCCGCCGTGTCAGCATCACGGCACGCTACCTACTTCACGCCGCCGGCGGTGACGGAGACCTGCAGTTGACGCTGGAAGATGATGTAGACCACCAGAACCGGCGCCACAGTGATCACCACGGCCGCGAACAGGGCGCCGAAGTCCACCGCATAACCGGCTTGCGATGCGAACGAGGCCATGCCCTGCGAGAGCACGTAGTTCTTCGAGTCGGTGTTCAGGGCAACGGGGAGCAGGAACTGGTTCCACAACCCCAGGAAGTTGAAGATGGCGACCGACGCCATCCCCGGCCGCGCCATCGGCAGCATCACCGAGAAGAACGATCGCCACTCACCTGCCCCGTCGATTTGCGCCGCCTCGTAGACCTCGCCCGGCAGCGCCTTGAAGAAGCTGTGCAGGAAGAAGACGGTGAACGGCAGCGCGAACGCGACGTAGGTGATGATCAACCCGGGCAGGGTGTTGAGCAGCGCGAGGTTCTTCAGCACGAAGAACAGCGGCACGATCGCGAGGAAGACTGGGAACGTCAGCCCAGCCAGCATGGAGTAGTAGATCAGCCGGTTGCCGCGGAACGAGAACCTGGCGAGCACGTACGCGCACATGGCACCCAGGATCATCACCAGCACCAGCGCGGAGCCCACGACGACCACCGTGTTCGCGAAGTAGCGACCGATGCCGGCCGTCGTCCAGGCGCTGGCGTAGTTGCTGAATTGCAGTTTGCCCGGCAACGACAGTGGGTTGCCCAGGATCTCCTGCGTCGTCTTGAACGAGGACAGCAGCGTCCACAGCAGCGGCAGGATCACCAACAGCGACCACAGGATCAGCGCGATGTGGGCGGTCGTGGCAACGCGCTTGCCCTCCGGGGCCTGCTTGTCGGGCGCGCGGGACCCGGCGACGAATTCGGCCCGGTCGGCGGTGGTTGTCATCGGCGTACCTTCACCTTCCGCTCACGTCCGCCGGTCAGGGCGTTCACCACGAAGACCACGAGCGCGAACAGCAGCGTCACTGTGGCCAGGACCACGCCCATCGCCGTCGAGTAACCGAACTGCCCCTTGGTGAAGGCCGTGGTGAACAGTTGCTGGGGCATGACCAGCGTCGAGTTCTGCGGGCCGCCGCCGGGGTTCAGCGCCTGCATGTAGACGAAGGCGTCGAGGGCGGCGATGCCGAGATAGATGTAGGCCGTCTGCACGTTGTCGCGGATCAGCGGCACCGTCAGGAACACCGCGGTACGGAACCGGCCGGCGCCGTCGATCCGGGCAGCCTCGAACACTTCGGGGTCGATGCCCCGGATGGCCGCGATGAACAGCACCATGTAGAAGCCGACGAAGCCCCAGATCATCACGAACATCGACACCGGCATCGCGGTCCGCGCGTCACCGAGCCACGCGTAGTTCTCGAACTGGTGCAGCCCGATCTTCGACAGCACCGCGTCCAGCAAGCCCGAGCCCGGCGTGAACACCTGTGCCCAGATCAGGCCGATCACGATCGCGGGGATCACGTACGGGAAGAACGAGACGATCCGGTAGAAGCCGGAGTTGCGCAGTCCGCGGACGGTCCCGGTGCCCGAGCCGCCGATCGTCACCAGCGTGGCAAGGGTCAGCGCCAGCACGATCGTCACGATCGGCACGACGATCGCCAGCTCGATGTTGTTGCGCACGGCCTTCAGGAAGATGTCGTCGTGGAACAGCTTGACGTAGTTGTCGAAGCCGACGAAGTTCATCTTCGAGCTGAACCCGGACCAGTCGGTCAGCGAGTACCACAGCGCCTGCACGAACGGAGAGACCACGAAGATCACGAAGATCGCCAGCGGCAGGCCGAGGAAGACGACCATGAAGCTGACCCGGTCGAAGGTCAGCGGCCGGCGCCGCCGGGGGGCGGACCGCTTGGGTCCGCCCCCCGGCACGACATTGTGCGACACGGTCACGCCGTGACCGGGATCTTCTTGACGGAGCTGTCGTTGCGCACCTTGTCCGTGATCTCCTGCAGGCCCTTCGTCAGGCCAGCTGCGTCGAGCTGGCCGGACAGGAACGAGTTCCAGACCACGAGGTTGTCGGTGTTCATGCCGTACAGGCTGACGAACTGGTAGTCGAAGATGTTCGTGCCGGCGGCGTCCAGCATCGCGATCTGCGACTGCAGCGCGGTCGAACCGAAACCGTCCGCGGGAACAAGACCCTTGACGATCGTCGGCGCCAGCCGCGTCTTGGCGAAGTTGGTCGCCGCCTCCTTGGACAGCATGGCCCGCAGGATCTCCTTGCCGCCGGCAACGTTCTTGCCCTTGGACGGGACGATGAACGGCTCACCGGCCGCACTGCGCAGCGCCGCGTACGGCAGCTTCGGGCTCTCGGTCAGCGTGGGCTCGGGGATGCCCTTCATCTGGAACCCGCTCTTGGTGGCCTTCTTCATCTCGTTCTCGATCCACGAGCCCGAGGGGTAGAGGATGGCCTGCTGGTCGTTGCTCCACTTCGCCTGGGCGGCGGTGAACTGGGTGCCGGCGCCGCCGGGGACGAAGTAGCCGTTCTTGACCATGGTCTCCAGGGCCTTGAAGACGCTCTGGAGCTGCGGCTGCGACCAGCAGTTCTCCTCCAGGTTCCCCAGCGCCAGCCGGACCTCGTCGCCACCCTCCTTGATCGCGGAGTCGACGGCCAGGGTGTGGTAGTAGGTCGCGGCTTCCTTGCCCCAGACGAACAGGTACTTGCCCTTCGCCTTGGCCTTGGCGCCGAGGTCGAGCAGCGCGTCGTAGGTCTTCGGCAGCTCCCAGCTGTTCTCCTTGAACAGGCTCTCGGAGTACCACAGGCCGTAGAGGGTGAGCACGTAGTTCATGGCGACGAACTTGCCGTCGAAGGTACCGGGGACCTTGGCGCCGGGGTACAGGGTGTCGGCGATCTTCGTGCCCTCGTAGTTGTTGGCCTCGAAGACGTCGTCCAGCGGCGCGAGCTGGTCCAGGATCGTGCCGAAGCCGATCTGGGCCTTGCCGGAGTTGTCGATCAGGTCCGGCGGGTTGCCACCGACGAAGCGCGGCTGCAGCTGCTGGGCGATCTCGGTGGACGGAGCAACCTTGACCGTCGAGCCCGCTTGCTTCTGCTGAACGAGGTTGGCCGCGAACGTCACGTAGTCGTAGCCGTACCCACCATTGAAGATCACCGCCTCAACGGCCGACTTCTCCGCCATGCCGAACGGGTTGTCCGCGGTCTTGTCGGCGCCGCCACCGCTGGAACCGCTGTCGTTGCTGCCGCTACCGGCACAGGCGGCCAGAAGCGTGCTGCCGCCGGTCGCCAGCAAGGTGCCGACCGCTGCGCGCTGCAGGAACAGGCGCCGCGACAGGTTGTTGGGAGTGGTCATAGTCCTGCCTTCCAAGGAGTGTTTCACGCAGTACGCCGGATGCGACCGGCATACCGTGCTTCAAGGGCGTGGTTGTGTTCGTCGCCACCGGGGATGTTCGCGGACAGGTAGACCGGCGGCGTCTCGCCGGCGTCGGTCATCCGGCGCAGTACCTCGGCGACCAGCATCTGGGCGATCAGCGCGGCGGTGATGGACGACACCGCGCAGACCTTGCCACCGCCGTCGGGCAGGTCGAGCACGGAGTCGCCGTACGGCGCGTGGTTGTCCAGTACGACGTCGGCGAAGTCGATCAGCTTCTTGCCGGACGGGTGGCGCGAGTCCACCCCGCCGGTGTGCTGCAGCGAGGTGATCGCGATCAGCGGGTGGCCCTTCTCCTTCACCACCGACGCCAGCTCGACGATCGAACCGTTCACGCCGGAGTTGGAGGCGATCACAAACAGGTCCCCCGGCCGAGCCGCGGACAGCTCATAAAGCTTCCGGGAGTACGACGGGTCACGCTCGAGCTCAGCACTGCCGAGCAACTCGGCGGGCTCGCCGCCGAGCAGGACAAGATCGCGCAGCGCGATCCGGTTGGTCGCGATCAGGCCGCCGGCGCGGCCGGCGATCTCCATCGCCAGCGCCTCGGAGTGGCCGGAACCGAAGGCCTGGATGACGCCGTCGGCGCGCAGCGCCGTGGTCATCAGGTCCGCGGCCTGCTGGATCGGTCCGTCGATCTGCTCGGTGACCGCGGCCAGGATCGGCGTCAGCGTGTGTACATATGCCTGCGCGCTCAGACCACCGGACTCTGCCGGTCCCCCGTGCTTACTGCTGGCCATCAGCGGCCCCCACCCCTCGATTAACCTGTTCGCTACGACACTCCCGGTGCCGACAAGTGCGCAACTTTGCGGTTTGCTGGACAGAACTTTTCTTACCTGGCAGCTAAAGTCAAGGCCGATCTCACTCTTCTCGCCGGATCGGAACCGTTGCGTAACCTTGTTCTCTTGTGCTTGCTGAGAGGCTCTTTTGAGCAGTTTGGAGCATTGCGTATGTCGGTCGAACGCCCGCTGCGGGAACCTGCCGACCCAGTGGTCTTGATGCCAGCGACGGCACTGGTGCTGGGCGGCGACCTCGGCGGCACCTCCACCCGGATCGTGATCGCGGACCCTGACGGCAACGTAGTCGGCCGGGGTGCCGCCGCGGGCGGAAACCCGACCAGTCATCCCGCAAGTGCGGCGGCCAACTTCGGTCAGGCGCTTCACGCGGCACTGGCCGGACTGGACCCGACCGCGGTCAAAGCAGCGGTGGTCGGCGTCGCCGGCGGCTCGGCGCTGGCGCGGCCCGACGTGGCAGCCCAGTTCGACGCCGCCTGGTCCGGCGTCGGCCTGACCATCAAGCCCGACTTCATCGGCGATCTCGAAGTGGCCTTCGCCTCCGGTACGGCGGAACCGGACGGGACCGTGCTGATCGCGGGGACCGGGAGCAACGCCGGTCTGATGCGCAACCACCAGTTGGTGCGGACCGCCGACGGGCACGGCTGGCTGCTCGGCGACGACGGGTCCGGATTCTGGCTCGGCCGGGAAGCAGTGCGCAGTGTGCTGCTCGCACTGGATCTGGGCGAACCACTCGGCCTGCTCGGGCAATCCGTCGTACAGGCGATCCTGCCCGATCGGGACGAGCATGCGATCGCGCTGCGCGAGGGATACGACGTACTGCGTGACGATTTGATCCGCACGGTGAACAGCCGGCCACCGGTCCTGCTCGCAGAGTTGGCACGGACCGTGGTGGCGGCGTACGAGCAGAACGACGAAACGGCACGCGCTCTGGTGAAACGCGCAGCCGAACTGCTCACAGCGACAGTCGGCCGGCTCCGGACAACGTCGGACAAAGGCCCGATGGTGCTCGCGGGCAGTGTCGCGGGCGAAGCCTCACCGGTCGGCCGCCTGATCAGGGATGCCATCCATCAGCACTTCTCCGGTGAGGTCCTGACCGCCAGGGACGGGGTCGGCGGCGCCACCTGGCTGGCCCTCGGCGCCCTCGACCCCGCCCTCGCGACCGGGGAGAACCACACCCGACTGGTCAGTTAGTCGAAGACCGAGGCCGGGCGGACCTCCACCGCGACGAACTGAGCCTCCGGGATGGTGGCCGCGATCTCCTCCGCCCGCTCAGGGGTGGCGACGTCGATGAGGAAGACGCCGGCGAGTTGCTCCTTGGCCTCGGAGTACGGGCCGTCGGTGGTCGCCCGGACGCCCTTGCGGACCCGGACGACCCGCGTGCTGGACGGCGGCTCGAGCGGCACGGCCGTGACCAGCTCACCGGAGGTGTCCAACTCGTCGAGCAGGCTGTTCAGCTGAGCCTCCAGGGCATCGCGGGCCTTCTTCGGCAGCGCCTGGCCCTCGTCGGTGTACAGGAACGACGGGTGTCCCCAGGTGATCGGGTTGCTGTGGATGAGCAGCAGGTACTTCATGACTTGTTCCTTTCGGAGTCTGAGTGGATCTTCGCAGCAGAGGTCGGAGGCGGCCGGCAGGACTCGACATTTCACCTCCGGGCAAAACCTCGCGCCCGGCGGTGCCAGATGACGAACTCGCTCCGCTCGTTCGAATGTCGACTCCGTCCGCGGGCCTCCGACGTACCGCTCGCCAAGACCCCGACGAACCTAAGGTGAGCGATATGGACGAGACGGACCTCCGGCTGGCGGACGGCCGCACCCTGCACGTGTACGACAGCGCGCCCGGCGACACCGCCCGGCTGACGGTCGTCTGGCACCACGGCACGCCGAACCTGGGCGTCCCGCCGGAGCCGCTGTTCGAAGCCGGCGACTGGCTCGGCATCCGCTGGGTCTCGTTCGACCGGCCCGGGTACGGCGGTTCGACGCC
Source organism: Kribbella sp. NBC_01484 (assembly GCF_036227145.1). Taxonomy (NCBI): domain Bacteria; kingdom Bacillati; phylum Actinomycetota; class Actinomycetes; order Propionibacteriales; family Kribbellaceae; genus Kribbella; species Kribbella sp. NBC_01484. Next base: position 4,087,837 of record NZ_CP109437.1, on the reverse strand, counting down.
GGCACCCGGACGCACGATGGCCTCGGTCGCGGCCGATCTGACCACAGTCGTGGACGCACTCGGGGTCGGCACTTTCGCGCTGATGGGCTACTCGGGCGGCGGCTCGTACGCCCTCGGCTCGGCCGCGGTCCTCGGCGAGCGGGTCGAGGCCGTCGCCACCTTCGCGGCCATCGCGCCGTACGACGCCGAAGGTCTCGACTGGTACGACGGGATGATCCCGTCCGGGCTGGCGTCACTCCGGGCCGCGGCCGCGGGGAGGTCGGCGAAGGAGCGCCACGAGGCGTCGGGAGTGGAGTACGACCCGGAGTTCACCGAGGCGGACCTGGCCATGTTCGACGGGCCGTGGGGCTGGCTGGGGTCGGTCGCGGGTGACAAGTCGATGCCGAACGGTCCGGACGGGCTGATCGACGATGACTGTTCCTACGTAGTGCCCTGGGGCTGCGCCCCGGCCACGATCACCGCTCCGACCCTCCTCGTCCACGGCACCGACGACGGCATCATCCCCAGCGCCCACGGCCGCTGGCTGGCCGACCACCTGCGCACCGCCGACCTCGACCTCCGTCCCGGCCTCGGCCACATCTCCGTCCTGGCCCACGCCGAGGACGCCCTCGAGTGGATCCGCGAACAGACCGGCTGACCGTACCGACGAACGGGTAGTGGTCGACCCCGGCCAGGCAGCCTAGGGCGCGAACCATCGCTCTCGGGCGAGGCGACGCCCACCACCACCCGTGCTTCGGTACACGCGACAACATTCCAAGCAACGGCTTGACATCCGATTCAGGCTGTCGCATATTCCAAGCATGTCTTTGGAGAAGGATCCACGGCGGACGCGGTTACTGGCCGATCCGCTGGCTATTCGGGCGATGGCCCATCCGGTCCGGCTGGACCTGCAGTCGCTGCTCGGGCGGGAAGGGCCGATGACCGCGGCCGACGCGGCCCGGCGGCTCGGCATCAGCCAGGCGCTGGCGTCGCATCACCTGCGGCAGCTGGCGAAGTACGACTTCGTCGAACCGGCGCCGGGCAAGGACAACCGGGAACGGCCGTGGCGGCTGGTGTCGACCTCGCAGTCCTGGCGAGACGCCGCCACGACGCCCGAGGGGGCGGCGGCAGCCGACGTCCTCGAGCAACTGCTGGCCGAGCAAGCGCTGGAGCGTCTCAGCCAATGGCAGCAGGAACGCACGACCGAGGACGCGGTCTGGCGGGACAACTCGGGCATCGGGCAGAGCGGGTTCTATCTGACCGCCGAGGAACTGTCCGAGCTCGTCACCCAGATCGACGCGTTGCTGCAGCGGTACGTCGACGAGCGGCCGATCGACGACAAGTCCACCCGCCCGCCGGGCAGCCGCCATGTCTCCATCACGCAGATCGTCACCATCACACCTGAGGAGCAGTGATGAAGGACCTGTGGAGTGTCCTCGCACGGCAGCGCGACTACCGGCTGATGCTGAGCGCCGGGCTGATCTCGCTGATCGGCGACTGGCTGCTGCGGACCGGGCTCGCGTTCCAGGTGTATGTGCTGACCGGATCCACGCTGGCCTCCGGCGGGCTGCTGCTGGCGTCGTTCGTGCCGCCGGTCGTGCTCGGCTCGCTGGCCGGAGTCTTCGTCGATCGCTGGGACCGGCGGAAGACGATGATCGTGACGAACGTACTCAACGCGCTGGTGTTGCTGCCGTTGCTCGCCGTCCGGGACGAGAGCGCGATCTGGATCGTGTACGGCGTCGTCCTCGCGCAGAGCTGTTTGCAGCAGTTCTTCAGCCCGGCCGAGCAGTCGCTGGTGCCGGTGCTGGTCGAGTCCGAGCAACTGGTGACGGCCAACGCCTTGAACGGTCAGATCCGCGACATCGCCCGCTTGGTCGGCGCCGCCCTGGGCGGCGTGCTCGCGGCGCTCGGTGGTCTCACCCTGCTCGCGTTGGCCGATGCCGGCACCTTCTTGATTGCCGTCGTTCTGGTCGCCGGCATGCGGCATCGTCGCACCCCACATGAGCACGACGAAGCGAGCGCGGCCGAGGAGGCCGGCGGGGCGATCCGCCGTCTGCGGGCCGAGTGGACCGAAGGTCTCCGGCTGTGCGTCGCGGGCCAGGCGATGCGGCTGTTGTTCGTCTTCTGCCTCGTCACCGGTGTCGGCGAAGGGATCATGAGCACGCTGTTCGCACCCTTCGTCAGCTCCGAGCTGGGTGGTGACGGTACGGCGTACGGCCTGATCGTCTCGTCGCAGGCGATCGGCGGCATCGTCGGCGGCCTGGTCGCCGCGGCCATCGGGTCACGGTTGCCTGCAGCAACAATGTGGGGCGTCGGTGCCTTCTTCTTCGGCCTGGTCGACCTGACGCTGTTCTGCTACCCGCTGATCTCGGACAGCCTGATCCCGGCCTTCGCCTGCATGATCGTCGTCGGACTCCCTGGCGCCTTCACGGTCGCCGGCATGATGACGGTGTTCCAGAACCTCACCCAGGACGGCACCCGCGGCCGCATCTTCGGCGCGATCACCGCCACCGAGTCCGTCGCCGTCCTGGTCGGCATCACCTCGGCCGGCTTCCTCGGCGACGCCGTCGGCATCATCCCCGTCCTGGTCTTCCAGGGCCTCGGCTACGTCGTCGGCGGCCTGGTCATCCTCAGTCGCCGGCAGGTGCTGGCTCCTCGGCCGGAACCGGCTCCTCCCCTGCCGGTTTGAGGCGATGGATCCGGACCCGGGCCACCCGGCGGCCGTCCATCTCGATGACGGTGAGCGTGTGACCGTCGACGCGGGCCTCGTCACCGGTGGACGGCACCTTGCCGAGTTGGGCGGCGAGGAAGCCGCCGACGGTTTCGTAGGGGCCGTCGGGCAGCTCGACGCCGGTCTCGTCGGCGAAGTCGTCGAGGTTGAGCAGGCCGTCGACCTCGATGTCGCCGCTGCGCAACCGGGTGGTCTCGCCGGACTCCTCGTCGTACTCGTCCTTGATGTCGCCGATCAGTTCCTCGACCAGGTCCTCCAGCGTGACGATGCCCGCCGTACCGCCGTACTCGTCCAGGACGATGGCCAGGTGGGTCGACACCCGGCGCATCTCGGTCAGCGTGGGCAGCAGCTTCGCGGTGTCCGGCAGCATCAGCACCTCGCGGGCCAGGTCGCCGACCCGGACCGAACGAGACGCGACCGCGGGGTCGAACAGGTCCCGGACGTGCACGAAGCCGACGATGTCGTCGGCCGAGCCGTTCATCACCGGGTAGCGCGAGTGCGGCCGCTCGGCGGCGAACTTGACCGCCTTGTACGCCGGCATCTCCGCGTCGACGAAGTCCACCTCGGTGCGCGGCAGCATCAGCTCGCGGAGCTGCCGGCCGCCGGCCTCGAACACGTCGTCGACGATCCGGCGCTCCTCCTCGCCGAGCGACTCGTGCGCGGAGACCAGGTCGCGTAGCTCCTCGTCGGACATCACCTCGCGGTTCGCGTTCGGGTCACCGCCGAGGGCTCGGACCACCAGGTCGGTCGACCTGGACAGCAGCCAGATGACCGGGCGGGCGCCGGAGGCGATCTTGTCGACCAGCGGCGCCAGGCCGAGCGCGAACGTCTCGGCCCGCTGCAGCGCGAGCCGCTTGGCCGCGAGCTCGCCGATCACGATCGAGACGTAGGAGATGCAGATCGTGATCAGCACCAGGGCGACCGTGTTGGCCACCGACTCGGGCAGGCCCAGCTTCTGCAGGTGCGGGGACAGGCCGTCGGCGAGCGTCGCGCCACCGAAGGCGGCGGACAGGAACCCCATCAGGGTCACGCCGATCTGGACGGCGGACAGGAACCGGTTCGGGTTGGCGGCCACCTTGGCCACGATCTCGCCGCGCCGGCCGCGGTGCGACAGCGACTTGAGCTGGCTCTCGCGCAGCGAGACGAGCGCCATCTCGGCCGCGGCGAAGACCCCGCCGATCAGCACGAAGACCAGGATCAGGGCGATGTTGAGCAGGGTGACATTCATGGTTCGGAGTTCCTAACGCCCTCTCGTCGTACGTCGAGAGGGCGTGCGTTGGGCGTAGTCGTCCATCCGACAAGCCTAGCGGTGGCCCGTACCATGCTGCATGTTCGAGTTTGTTGGTTTACGATGATTCCTGGCCGTCCACGTCGTACGGCCGGGAGGGTCAACCGATGAAGACACCGCGCGGGGTACGCCGGACCGACACCAGGCTGTCCGACGGACGCGAGCTGATCTACTACGACCCGGCCGACGCGCCGGTTCGGGTGCCGCTCGAGGACACCCGCGGACTGCCCGCCCCGCAACCACAGGTCGAGCTGCGGACCGACCCGCTGACCGGTGATGTGATCACCTACGCGACCCACCGCAACACCCGCACCTACCTGCCGCCGGCCGACCAGTGCCCGCTGTGCGCGAGCAAGCCGGGCAACCCGACCGAGATCCCGGACCACGACTACAACGTGGCCGTGTTCGAGAACCGGTTCCCCTCCTTCGCCGGCCCGGGCCGGACCGAGGTGGTCTGCTTCACCAGCGACCACAACCAGTCGTTCACGCACTTGTCCCAGGGCCAGGCCCGGCTGGTGGTCGACACCTGGGCCGACCGGACCGCCGAGCTGGGCGCCCGCGACGACGTCGAGCTCGTCTTCCCGTTCGAGAACCGCGGCCGTGAGATCGGCGTGACGCTCAGCCACCCGCACGGCCAGATCTACGCCTTCCCGTTCCTGCCGCCGCGGATGCGCACCCTGATGGCGCGGGCCCGGCAGCACCAGGAAGTTGCCGGCAGCAACCTGTTCGCCGACGTCCTGGCCGCCGAGCGGAAGGAGGGCAGCCGGGTGATCGCCGCGAACGGCAACTGGACCGCGTTCGTGCCCGAGGCCGCCCGCTGGCCGGTCGAGGTGCACCTCTACCCACACCGTCAGGTCTTCGGCATCGACGAGCTGTCGGTCGGCGAGCGCGACGACTTCGCCGAGCTGTACCTCGACGTACTCCAACGACTCGACGGCCTGTACGGCGATCCGCTGCCCTACATCGCGGCCTGGCACCAGGCCCCGGTCCGGATCGATCGCGAGCTCGGCTACCTCCATCTCGAGGTGTTGTCGATCCGCCGGGCCGCGGACAAGATCAAGTACCTGGCCGGCTCGGAGTCCGGGATGGGCGCGTTCATCAGCGACACCCGGCCCGAGGACGTGGCCGAGACCCTGCGGAAGGTGGGTTCGTGAGTTTCCAGGACGTTTTCGGTACGGCGCCGGACGGCAGTTGGCGCGCTCCCGGCCGGGTCAACCTGATCGGCGAGCACACCGACTACAACGACGGCCTGGTCCTCCCGATCGCCCTGCCGAACCGGATCGTGGTGACCGCCTCGCAGCGCGACGACGGCCGGATCGCGGTCGCGTCCACCGGGCACAAGGGCATCACCGAGTTCGCCATCGACGAACTGACTCCGGGCTCCGTCAGTGACTGGGCGGCGTACCCGGCCGGTGCGGCCTGGATCCTGCGCGAGTCCGGCTACGCGATCGGCGGCGCCAACCTCCTGGTGGACTCCGACCTGCCCTCCGGCGCCGGCCTCTCGTCGTCCGCGGCACTCCTCTGCGCGACCTCCGTCGCCCTGCTCGGCCTGCGCGGCATCGAGGTCGACCCCGCCGAGGTCGCGCGGCTCGCCCAGCGCGCCGAGAACCAGTACGTCGGCGCCCCGGTCGGCCTGATGGACCAGATGGCGTCCATGTGCTGCACCGCCGGTCATGCCCTGTACTTCGACATCCGCGCGATGTCCACCGACCAGATCCCGTTCGACCCGGTGGCCGACGACCTCGCGCTGCTGGTCGTCGATGTGAAGGCACCCCACCGGCACGTCGACGGCGAGTACGCCGCCCGCCGGAAGAGCTGTGAGCAGGCCGCCGCCGAGCTCGGCGTACCGGCCCTGCGGTCGATCGCGTACGACGACCTCGACGACGCACTCGCCCGGTTGAGCGACGACGTCGTACGGCGCCGGGTGCGGCACGTGGTCACCGAGATCCGCCGGGTCGAGGAAGCGGTGGCGTTGATGCGGGCCGGTCGGCTGCAGGAGGTCGGGCCGTTGTTCACCGCGTCGCACGCGTCGCTGCGGGACGACTTCGAGATCACCGTGCCCGAGCTGGACGTCGCCGTCGACACCGCGCTCGAGGCCGGTGCGCTCGGCGCCCGGATGACCGGCGGCGGCTTCGGTGGCTGCATCATCGCGCTGGTTGTGGCGGACGCGGCCGAGTCCGTCCTCGCGGCGATCGAGAAAGCCTTTGCGGAGCACGGTTTCACCGCACCCAGCGCCCTCGCGGCGACCCCGTCAGCCCGAGCGTCGCGCCTCAACTAGGAGGCGAGGATCAGCTCGCAGCCGGTGTCCCGCATGGCTTTGCGGGCGGCGGTGGACAGTCCGCTGTCGGTGACGATGACGTCGAGGTCGGCCCAGGTGGCGAAGGTGCTCAACCCGACCGTTCCCCACTTGGTGTGGTCCGCGACCACGACCACCTCGCGGCTCGCGGCGATGAAGGACCGGTTGGTCTCGGCTTCCATCAGGTTCGGCGTACTCAGTCCGTGCTCGGCGTCGACGCCGTGCGCGCCGAGGAACAGCAGATCGAGATGCAGCGACGCCAGGGCGGCGGTAGCGATCGGGCCGACCAATGCGTCCGAAGGAGTGCGGATACCGCCGATCAGGACCACCGTGCGATCCGAGCGGCTGTTGCCGTGGAACACATCCGCGATCCGCGCCGAGTTCGTGACGACTGTCAAGTTCTCCACCCGCAGCAACTGACGAGCCAGCGCGTACGTCGTCGTACCGGCACCGATCCCGATCGCGCTGTCCGGCTGGACCCGGCCGGCCGCCTCGGCCGCGATCGCCTGCTTGGCCGCGGACTCCTGCGTCAGCTTGGCGTCGAACCCGGGCTCGTGCGCGCTGCGCAGCCCGACCGACGTGGCGCCGCCGTGCACCTTGTGCAGTAACCCGCTGGAGTCGAGCGCGTCCAGATCGCGCCGGATCGTCATGTCCGACACCCCGAACCGATCGACCAGCTCGGCGACCGTGATCGCGCCGCGACTGTTGACCTCGGCAACGATCGTGGCCTGCCGCTGGGCGGCCAGCTGCCCACCCCGGCCCCGCGACGGCTCCGTTCCGGCTGCGTTCACGTCCACAGCCTAGTGTCGAAACCCGCCGCTGTCAGGGAAATGACGTTGCCTCGCCGGTGGCACCGCGTCACCCTGAAGCATGCGATTTCCCGAGGACGTTCCGGTCCTGACCGACGGCGTGGTGACGCTGCGTGCGCATACGACGGACGACATCGAGTGCGTGTACGACATGTGCCAGGACCCGGAGATGCAGCGCTGGACCACCATCCCAGTGCCCTACGACCGCCAGAACGCGGTGAACTTCGTGACCGAGATCGTGCCGATGGGCTGGCGGGACGGTGGCTCCTGGGCCTGGGCGATCGAGTACGACGGTCGCTTCAGCGGCACCGTCGACCTGCACGACGGGCAGGGCGGGGTCGGCGAGATCGGGTTCTCGGTCGCGCCCTGGGCCCGGGGTGCCGGGGTGATGACGCGGGCGGTCAAGCTGGTCGTACGGCACGCGTTCGACGTCTTCGGCTGGGACCGGGTGATCTGGCGGGCGTTCACCGGCAACTACGCGTCGCGCCGGGTCGCGTGGAAGTGCGGGTTCCGCGGCGTGGTCGTCGTACCGGGTGGTGGGCTGGCGCGGGACGTCCGGCGGGACGAATGGATCGCCACGATCGGCCGCGACGACGAGCTCGAGCCGCAGGGCAACTGGTGGTCGGTGCCGGAGCTCGAGGGTGGCGGGATCCGGTTGCGTGCGTTCCAGCCGGCGGACGCACCGCGGATCACGGAGGCGTGCAACGACGAGCGGACGCAGTACTGGCTGGCCGGCCTGCCGTCGCCGTACCAGCTGAGCGACGCCGAAGGGTTCATGCGGAGCCGACAGGACGCCCTCGCGAGTGGCGAAGGAGTGCCGTGGGCGATCGCGGACGCGGCTTCGGATCAGCTGCTCGGCTGCGTGAGTGTCTTCGATCTGAACAACCGGATCGACAAGACGATGGGCGAGATCGGCTACTGGCTGCACCCCGATGCGCGCGGCCGCAAGGTGATGTCGACCGCGGTCGGGCTGGTGATCGAGCATGCCTTCCGGCCGGTCGCCGACGGCGGTCTGGGGCGACGCCGGCTGGTGCTGTTCGCTGCCGAGGGCAACACCGCCTCGGCGCACGTTGCCGAGGTCAACGGCTTCACCGCGGTGAGCACCGAGCGACTGGCCTCGCCACGGCGCGACGGCGAGTTCCTGAACCTCCTCGGCTTCGACCTCCTCGCCACCGACCCCCGCCCCTGACCCTTCGACTCGCCACCGACCGGCCCCGCGCGACCCCGGCCATTTGAGGGGAGATCCCCTGAAGTTGCCCCTTCTCCCGTCGCATACCGACAGGCGAAGGGACCAGCTCAGGGGATCTCCCCGGAAGTTGCCCCTTCTCCCCTCGCGTACAGAGGGAGAAGGGACCAGCTGAGGGGATCTCCCCTCAAATGGCCGGGAGGTGGAGGGGGTGGGCGGTGGGTTGCGACGGGGCTGGTGGAAGCGGCAATGGTGACCCCTTGGAAACGACGGAATACGGCCAGTTGGTGACAGACGACACAAGTTCCCCTCGCCGTGGCGCGATCCGGCTGCTTGAATCGACGGGTGAGAGATCGTGAGGAGCTCGTCCGCCGCTGGCAGGCCGGGTGGTCGGTTTCGAGGGGCTGGACCACCGTGGAGGACGACAACGACGGCATTCTGACCGTCCGTGCGGGTGAGGAGAACCGCCCGACGGAGTATGTCGTTCTGGATGCCGATGACAAACCCGAACGGGTCGAACGGGCCGCCGAGCTGGCGCTGGCCGGCGGCGGCGGTCGTGGGGCCGGCTGGATCACGCTGGCCACCGACGACAAGGAAGCCCGGATCGAGCAGCTCGAGGATCTCGGTCTCGAGGTCCAGCAGGACCAGGACTGGCTGATGACGATCCAGCTGTCGGAGCAGCCGGCCCTGAAACTGCCTGAGCGCTATGCCCTGCACACCGAGCTCGAGTCCGACCTGATCATCACTCGCGCGACGCTGCACGGTGGTGTGGTGTCGAGCGGGCGGATGGCCGTGGTCGGCGAGGACGCGGTCGCGGACCGGATCGAAACCGACCCGGCGCACCGGCGGCGCGGTCTCGGCAGTGCCGTGATGGCCTCGCTGGTCGAGACGGCCGCGGCCCAGGGCGCCAAGCGCGGCATCCTGATCGCGTCGATCGACGGCCTGCGGCTGTATCGCAGTCTGGGCTGGAAGGTCGTCGCGGACATCGTCATCGCGCGCTCACGCTGATACGCAGGCGTTTCAAACGGCTGAGATAGTCAAAGGTTCGTGAAGTGCGGCCCGGCCCGGGAGTGCGCAAGCGCTGACCTGGGCAAGGCTGCTCACCATGACGAACCACAAGCGGTCACTCAGTAGTGGAGTGGCCGGACCTCTCATCGCTTCGTTGTCGGCCTTGGTCCTGCTGGCCGGCATCGGATGGTTCGTCCTGCGTGACACCGGCGGGCGTCAGGTCACCAGCCAGGAGAGCCCGGTGACGTCGGTTACCTCGGCGTCCGACGACGCCCCGATGTCGACCCCGGTGACCCCGATCCGTCCGACCACTCCGTCGTACACACCTCGTCGTGCGACGCCGACGCCGACACCGACGCGGTCGAGGACGAAGAGCCCGACGCCGGCACCGACCCGATCGAGTACGGCGCCCAGCCGAGGCGGCACGCGGTCCCCGAAACCGTCGCCGAAGCCGAGCCACACCGCCACCCCGGCACCGAAGCCGACCAACCCTTCCGGCGGGTCGGGGACCGCCGAGGCGCAGGTGCTTGCCCTGACCAACCAAGAGCGCGCCAAGTCCGGTTGTGGGCCGCTGCGGATGAACAGCGCACTGACGAAGGCGGCCGAGGCGCACGCGGCCGACATGGTCGACGAGCACTTCTTCGCCCACGACAGCCTGGACGGCCGCAGCCCGTTCGACCGGATGAAGGCGGCCGGGTTCAAGGGCGGCGCGATGGCCGAGAACATTGCCGTCGGCTACTCCAGTGCCGCCGCGGTCGTGAAGGGCTGGATGAACAGCCCGGGGCACCGGCAGAACATCCTCAACTGCACCTACACGCTGATCGGCATCGGCTACGACTCCGGCCAGGTGAAGCCCGAGTGGGGCAACGGAAGCTGGGTGCAGGACTTCGGCGGCTGACCCGTTCAGGACCCGTTCGTCAATCGTTTCCCGGAAACCTTCGGGGAACGTTAAGAGCCGTCGCGAACCTGTAACAGTGACCTTACCCATCGGTTAAGGTCACTGTTCGGTGACCAGGGGGGACCTGGCAGCAACCACGGGGAACGACGAAGAAGCACTCGGTACGACGAAAAACGAAGAGGATTCGCCCACCCATGACGGATTCGCCTACCCCCCGGCGACACCGCGGCAGCCGACGTGCTCCCCGACGCAGTCGTGGCCTGATCGGCCCGACCGTCAGCGCGCTGTCCGTGCTGCTCGCCATCGGCCCGGTGGTCTGGCTGATGTCTCGCGACCACTCGACCGTGGACGACGCGGCCAAGGTGCTGAACGTCTCTGAGGACACGCGCAACGACTCCGCCCCGTCCGGGGCCGACGGCACCACGACTGCCGCCGTACCCGGTGCGACCGTGACCAACACCTTGCCGAACGGCGTGGTCACCTCCGTCGTCGGTACGCCGGCCCTCGGGTCGGCGGCGTCCACGTCCACGTCGGGCACCCCGGCCACCAGCGGCTCCCCGGGCAACACCGCCACGAGTGCCGTCACCACCCCGGTCCCGACCGGTGGCGTGTCGACCATGACACCGACGGCGCCGCGGACCCCGAACAGCACCAGAACAAATCCGAAGCCGTCGCGCAGTACGCCGACGAAGACGCGGACCACCGAGCCGACGCCGAGGGACACCACGCAGCCGCCGACCAGTGGTGGCGGCACCAACGCGCAGGAGCGCCAGGTGCTCGACTACACGAACCAGATCCGTGAGCAGCAGGGCTGCGGCCCGCTCCGGCTGGACAGCGCGCTGGTCAAGGCGGCCGGGAAGCAGGCGTCGGACATGGTCCGTCGCCACTACATGGACCACACGAACCCCGACGGGCAGGACCCGGGCGACCGGATGGCGGCCGCCGGGTACCGCGGTTCCAGCTGGGGCGAGAACATCGCCGCCGGCTACGACACCGCACAGAAGGTCGTCGCGGCCTGGATGCAGAGCGACGGCCACCGCAAGAACATCCTGAACTGCCGGTTCACCTCGATCGGCATCGGCTACGACCCGGGCCAGGTCAAGCCGGACTGGGGACCGGGCAGCTGGGTCCAGGACTTCGGGCGCAGTTGAGTGCAGGCGCCCGATGAGACTTCGAGATCGTCATTGTGCCGAACACACCGAGTGTGGCGGAGATGTTGTCTCACGGCCACAATGTCCGGCCGGTTCATGGTCGGTCACTGCGGGTAGATCCGTCCTTGTCATGTCGCCGGACCGTCCTGGGGGGCTCCGGTGAGACGACTGACGAGGCACGTCTTGGGGGCGAGACAGTGAAGGGAACAACGACATAATGTCCGACTCCGGCAGCAGCCGGTACAAGCCACGCAGGAAGGCGACCCGCGCCGCCTCGCGCTCGTCGCGGTCCGGCAACCGGTCCACCCCTGCGGCGGAAACCCCGCCACCACCGGCCCCGCCCGAACCACCCCGGTACGCACCTCGCGGCAGTGACGAGTCCCCGTTCTGGGCGACCGCACAGTCCGCGGGCGCCGCCAACGAGTCCCCGTTCTGGGCCGATGCCCAGTCCCGCCCGGCCACCCCGCAGTACGCGCCGCGACCGTCCATCCCCAGCTACACCCCACCGGACGCGGACTCCGGCCTGGGTGCCCGCTCCCGCCCCGCCGGCGGTAGCCCCTCGTGGGTCGCTCAATCCATCGCCGGCACCGAGCCCGAGCAGGCCCCCCGCCCCGGCCGCCGAGCCGCCGGCCGCCGAAGCCGGGGATCAGCCGACGCGGACACCCCAGCAGACCTCGGCGAAACCGCCGGCACCTGGTCCTCGCGCCGCAGCACTACGGACGCCCAGTCAGCAACCCTCGGCGACACCGCCGGCACCTGGTCGGCCCGCCGCGCCAGTACGTCGGAGAACTCCGCGGCCGCCGACGCCCGGACCCCAGGGCGTGGCGACACCGCCGGCACTTGGTCCTCGCGCGGCGCAGGCACTTCGGACCCGCAAAGCACCGGCCTTGGTGACACGGCTGGCGCTTGGTCGTCGCGACGTGCTGGTGACGACGCTGACGGTCGGAGCTCGCGACTCGGTGGTGTGAGCGACGACTGGGCATCACTTGGTGGCCCGGCTGCTGGTGCTGCGTCGACGAGAGCGGCCGGCACGACCGATGGCCGTACGTCGGACTCGACAGGCGAACGCGGGACCTCAGGGCTCGGTTCGTCGGGTGACGCATGGGCTGCTGGGCTCGGCACTGCTGCCGGGACCGGAATCGCCGGTGCTGAGTCGGCCAGCGCTGCGGGTACGGCTGGACAGACGGCTGCTGGTTCGACTGCAGGTCCGGCGGGCGGCTCTGGTGGTCGCGCGGGTGGTCGTGGTGGGTCCGGCGACGGTTCTGGTTCCGGCGGGCGTGGGTCTTCCGGGCCCGGCCGGGGTGGATCGCGCGCGGCGGCGAGGTCGGCGGCGGCCGGGAAGTCGGCGCGGACCCGCCGGACCGTGGTCGCGATCGCGTCCGTGGTGCTGGTGATCACGCCGATCTCGTGGATTCTCCTGCACCAGCCGCAGAACGACCCGGCCGACGCCTCGGTCCCGATCGTCACCCGGACCGACGACACCTACATCACCCCGACGACCAAGCCGGTGGTCGCTCCCCCGACCGCCCACCCCAGCACCCCACCCACGGCGACCCGGACGCCAACCCCAACCCCGACGGACTCGGCCTCCCCCACCGAAACCCCGTCCACCGTCAGCCCGACCGACGACCCCACCGCGTCCCCCACCAAGGACGGCAAGACCACAGAACCAACCACAGCCCCAACCTCCCCAGGCCGCACCGTCAGCACAAAGCGGCCGACCACCCCACCAACCACCACGGCACCGCCGCCTCCGCCGCCCGTGGACGGTCAGATGACGGGCGACGAGCTACAGCTGTTCAACCTGATCGACAACGCTCGCGTCGACAACGGCTGCGCTCGCCTCAAGCAGGACCCGAACCTCACCGGAAGCGCACGCGCCGAGGCCGGCGACCGTGCTTCGTCCGGCAGCAACCTCAACTCGGGGACGGGCGCCGGCGGCGACAACATGACCGCGCAGCAGGCGTTCGACCGAATGATGAACAACAGCAGGAGCACGATCTTGAATTGCGGGCTCACCACGCTAGGTGTGGGAGCCCAGGGATCGCCCCACGACAGCGGCGTCCTGTGCCCACTGCTGTGTTCGAAGAAGACCCGTGTCGCGTGGGTGGCTGACTTCTCGTAAGACGCGGCGGCACTTTTGCAGGCGGGGGTGCGACCATGGGTGGACGGCTCATGGTCCACCTACCTGCGGAGGCTGGATGTTCGGGGAACGTGATGATCTGGATCCGGCTCTCCCCGCGCACTTCGGGATTCCGCCGGACGCATTGGCCGACGAGCGGCCGGATCCGCGCCCGGAGGAGGCCCGCAAGATGGGCCTGAGCCGGCACACCGAGGAAGGCGCCGTCCTGTACTTCGCGTCCTCGCTGAGCCGCGACAAGCCCCGGCACCGGATGATCGCCTGGATCCTCCTGATCACCTTCGCGGCCCCGGCCGTCTACATGCTGTTCCTGCTGCTATAGCGCCCCGAACTCCTGCCGATGCCGCTGCGGCGTCGTGCCCAGCAGCGCGTGGAAGTGGTGACGCAGCGCCGCGCTGCTGCCGAACCCGCTCTCGCCGGCGACCCGCTCGACCGGATGGTCGGTCGTCTCCAGCAACAACCGGGCCCGGTCCAGCCGCTGGCGCAGCAACCATGCCTGCCCGGAGATCCCGGTCCGCGCGCGAAACTGCCGAGTGAACGTACGCCGCGACAACGCCACCGCGGTCGCCCATTCGTCCAGCGTCACGGGCTGATCGAGCCGCGCGCGGGCCCACACCATCGCCTTCTCGATCACGTCGTCGCTGGGATCGGGCGGCACCGGAACCGGGATGTACTGCGCCTGCGAACCACTGCGATGCGGCGCGACCACGATGTCCCGGGCCAACCGCTCGGCCACCTCGACCCCGTGATGCGTCCGGACGAGGTGCAGACAGCAGTCGAGCGACGCCGCCGTACCCGCGGACGTGATGAGGTCACCCAGATCCGACCACAGCACGTCCGCCCGGACCGTGAGCTCCGGATGCCGTGCCTGCAACTCATCCGCCCACCGCCAGTGCGTCACCACCTCCCGCCCGTCCGCGATCCCACTCGCCGCGACCAGGAACGCCCCGATACACAGACCGACCACGGTCGCTCCCCGCGCGTGCGCCCGGCGGATCGCGTCGATCAGTACGGCGGACGGCTCGCGACCGGGATGCCAACTCGGCAGCACCACCACATCCGCCTCGTCCATCACGTCGAGCCCGCGATCGACAGTCACCCCGAAGCCGGCGTTCGTCCGCAGCGATCCCGGTTCCTCGGCACAGACGAGTACGTCGTACTGACTCGGCGGACCGTGGCGATCACCGAGGACCAGGCAGGGCACGGACAGGTGGAACGGACTGATCCCGTCGTACGCGAGGACGGCGACTGTGCGCATGGGACCAGTATGGCCCGATCTTCAGGAACTGTGGCTCGCGGGCCAATGGTGGATCGGCGCGCCGGAACCGAAGATCGTGGACATGAAGATCACGCACATCGGCGGCCCGACCGCCGTCGTCAGCCTTGGCGGGCTGACGTTCCTGACCGACCCCGCCTTCGACGAGCCCCGGGACTACCAGCTGCCCGGCCGGGTGATGACCAAGCTGACCGGCCCGGCGATCCCGGCCGCGGAGCTCGGTCCGGTCGACGTCGTCCTGCTCTCGCATGACCAGCACAAGGACAACCTCGACGACGCGGGCCGCGCCCTGCTCCCGTCGGTCCCGACGGTGCTGTCGACCCCAGGGGCGGCCACCCGGATTCCCGGCGTACGAGCGTTGGAGAACTGGGAGTCCATCGAACTGCCGCGTCCGGATGGCGGCGTCGTCACGGTGACCGGCGTACCCGCACTGCACGGTCCGGAGGGCGCCGAGGCGGTGCTCGGTGTCGTCACCGGATTCGTGCTGACCGGTGCGGACCTGCCGACCGTGTACGTGTCCGGCGACAATGCGTCGATCGGCCTGGTCAAGGAGATCGCCGATCGCTTCGCGCCGATCGACGTGGCAGTCCTCTTCGCCGGTGGCGCCCGGACCACGCTGCTCGACGGCGCGGCGCTCACGCTGACCTCGGAGGCCGCGGTCGAGGCCGCACACCTCCTCGGCTCCGCGACCATCGTGCCCGTCCACACCGAGGGCTGGGCGCACTTCACCGAGGGCCCGGACCAGTTCCTCAAGGCCTTCGGCGAAGCCGGCCTGGCCGCCCGCGTCAGGATGCTCGAGCACGGGGTCGCGACACCGGTCGGTTGAGCCCTTGACGAGCACGCAGCGTGACGACTACCGTGCGACGGCCGGGGGGAACCGGCAGCCATGTTGATCAGGCCCGGGGGGAATTCGGGCCCACTGCCCAGGGGGAATCTTTTGTTCGCACGACGCTTCAACCTGCTCGTTTCCGGGTTCGCCGCTGCCGCGGTGACGGTCGCCGCGGCGGTCGTCGCACCGTTGTCCGCGTCAGCGGCGATCACGGTCGTGCTGAGCGGGATCCAGTACGACCCGCCCGGTCCGGACTACCGCACCAACGCGCAGCTGAACCAGGAGTTCTTCACGATCCGCAACATCAGCAGCAGGCCAATCAACCTGTCCGGGTTCCGTGTGCTGGACGTTGCGAACCATGTCTTCGCCTTCCCGCGCGGCTACGTCCTCGCCGGCCAGACGACGGCGATCGTCCGCACCGGTAAGAACCGCAACCGCGCGCAGACCCTGTACTGGAACCAGGGCAACTACATCTGGAACAACACCGGCGACACCGCCCGGTTCCAGACGCCGGCCGGCAAGACGTTCGACACCTGCACCTACAAGGCCGTCACCGGCCGCGCCCGCGTCGCCTGCTAGTACCGCGTCAAGCACCATCTCGGACGGGTGGAGGCTGATGGTGGTGCCTCCCGCGCGAACCAGGTCGGACCGTGCGCGTTGCCAGGTAGCTCCACCTGGTACGACGGATGCGCCGAACCCGCGGGGCGTCGACAGTTCGCAGCCGATGCCGGCAGCGGCGAAAGTACCCGGCGCACAAGTCTGCGGGCTAACGGCGGTTGGGGGCCGGGTCGGGGCCGGCCGGGATCCATTCGTGCACGAGGATCTCGTCGCCGACGTGAAGGGTGCCTTCGGCAAGCACCGCGGCCTTCATGCCGAAGCTGACCCCGCCGCCGTAGTCGGGCTGCCGCCGGTACGACGCGAGCGTCCGGGTCGGCTCGGGACCACACTTCTCGCCCGTCGACTGGTCGACGGTCGGGACCGCGCAGCGGATCGAGCGGGCCGAGTAGCCGATCTCGACCGAACCCGCGGACATCCGCAGGACCCTGTCCTCGGTATGCGGTTCCGGCCAGCCGGCCACGACGATGTTCGGGCGGAAGCGGTTCATGGGGATGGCGTCGCCACCTCGCTCGACGATCCGCTCGTTCAGCCCGTCCAGCGATGACAGGGACGTGATCATCAGCGCGTGCGCATCGCCGAAGCCGGTCTGGCCATGATGCACACCCCAGCCGGGCCGATCGTGCTCGGGCGTCACCCGGACCAGCGTGGCCGGCTTGCCGAGCCGCTCGGTGAACCACTCGTCCGCGGCCGGGTCCTGGACGACACCTAGCCCGAACCATTTCCCGAACAGGCTGACGTCGCGCCGCTTGCCGTCGTACTGGATCGGGATCTCGAGGTCCGGCGCGCCAGGGCCGGACAGCCGGATGGCGTCGCCGGCGAGCTCCGCGCGCAGTGCTGCCATCGCGGGCAGGCTGCGTTGACTGAGGAAGGTGCCGTCGGGCTCGACGAGCATGAAGTTCCGGTCGTTCCGCAGTCCCGCCGGACCCACCTCGGCCTGATCCACGGACACCCCGGAGAGCCCCTTGACGGGGTAGTAGGTCAGTGCGGCAATCCTCGCGACGGACATTGGCCAATCGTAACTTGACTCCTGTCACTTGATTTGTTTGTTCATGTTGAATTATGTTTGATCGCGAGGAGGTCACCATGGACCTGGAAGCGTTCGCGGGCGCCCTGCAGCGAGTCCGGCGGCAGGCGGGTTTGACCTATCGAGAGCTCGCCGACCACGCGCACTACTCGCACGCGCACCTGGTCCGCGCGACCAGCGGCCGGCAGTTGCCGTCCTGGGATGTGACGACCGCGTTCCTGACCGGCTGCGGTGTGCCGGCTGAGCTGCTCCCGGTGTGGCGACGGTACTGGGAGGCCGCGAGCCGCGATCCACAGGACGTCGTCGAACTGCTGCAGACCGCCGAGACGCTGGAGGACCTGGGAGCGGCGCTGTCCGCGCTCGCCCGGCCGAGGTCCCTGCGCACGTTGGAGCGGCTCACCGGCATCCCCAGGACCACCATCCAAGGCTGGTTACAGGGCAGCCGGCTGGCCCGCCGGGATCGGCTCGACCACCTCGTGCGCGCGATCGGTGCGACGCCCGACGAGCGGGCGGCGGTTGCGCAAGCCCTCGACCGGCTCAGCTCCGGAAGACTGCGGGCGGCGCCTGCGGCGTGACGAACCCTTCCGCATCGCTCAGCGGCGCCGCCTTCCCGGCCAGCTCGCTCAGCGGCATCACGTCGTACGGCGGCTGGGCCCGGCCGCCGGCCGTGGTCAGGTCGGGGACGGGCTGGGGCGACGCGACCAGGATGACGTTCCCGAATCCCTTGCCTCGCAGGATCTTCCGCTCGGCGAGCACCACGCCGTCGCCGATCACGGCCCGCACGGTGGCCGCCGTACGACGGATGAACGGCAGGCCGGCGGTTCCGTCGATCAGGTTCGCGACCAGTACGCCGGAGGGCCGCAGGACGCGGGCGCACTCGGTGAAGAACTCGGTGGTGACCAGGTTCGCCGGGACCGCCTCGTGCTCGAACGCGTCCAGGATCAGCAGGTCCATCGAGTCGTCGTACAGCTCGGTGATGCCGGCCCGGCCGGTGACGCCGCGCACCTTGATGCCGGAGCGCTTCGGCAGCGGCAGCGCCTCGCGGACGAACTCGGTCAGGTCCTCGTCGGGTTCGAGGACGATCTGCCGGGAGCGGGGGCGCGTCGTGGCGACGTACCGCGGCAGGCTGAGCGCCGCGCCGCCCACGTGGACGACGGCGACCGGCTGACGCCGGGGTGCCACCGCGTCGACGACGTCACCGATCCGGCGCATGTACTCGAACGACAGATGGGCGGGATCCGCAAGGTCCACCTGCGACTGCAGAGATCCGTCGACCCGCAGCACGAACGTCCCGTCGGCCGCTGCCTCAACGCTCGCGATCCCAGAGCCGACCCTGTGTTCCACCCACCCATCCTCTCAACCGCGCACTCCCGCCTGCCGAGCGACCTTGAGAAGCCACCAACCAATTTGCCGGGCGAAAAATGGTCGGTGGATGCTCAAAGTGGAGTTTGAGGGGGTGTGAGGAAGTACTCGGTGCCCCAGCGTTGGGTCGGTGGGCGTGGCTTGCTAGCGTCCGAAGCACCCACAAGCACAGAAGGAGCGTGTCGTGAGCACTACACCGGTGAAGGTGGCCGTTACCGGGGCCGCTGGTCAGATCGGCTACAGCCTGCTGTTCCGGATCGCGAGCGGCGCACTGCTCGGGCCGGACACGCCGGTCGAGCTGCGGCTGCTGGAGATCACCCCGGCGCTGAAGGCGCTCGAGGGGGTCGTGATGGAGCTCGACGACTCCGCGTTCCCGACGCTGGCCGGCGTGGAGATCGGCGACGACCCGAACGTCATCTTCGACGGTGCGAACGTCGCACTGCTGGTGGGCGCGCGGCCACGGACCAAGGGGATGGAGCGCGGCGACCTGCTCGAGGCGAACGGCGCGATCTTCACCGTCCAGGGCAAGGCGCTGAACGAGCACGCCGCGGACGACATCCGGATCACCGTCACCGGCAACCCGGCCAACACCAACGCGCTGATCGCGAAGAGCAACGCGCCGGACATCCCGGCCGAGCGGTTCGCCGCGCTGACCCGGCTGGACCACAACCGTGCGCTGGCCCAGCTGGCGAAGAAGACCGGTACGCACGTCACCGACCTGAAGAAGATGACGATCTGGGGCAACCACTCCGCGACCCAGTACCCGGACATCTTCCACGCCGAGGTGGCCGGCAAGAACGCGGCCGAGGTCGTGAACGACCAGAACTGGCTGGAGAACGACTTCATCCCGACCGTGCAGAAGCGCGGCGCCGCGATCATCGAGGCCCGCGGCGCGTCGTCGGCCGCGTCCGCCGCGGCCGCCACCATCGACCACACCCGCGACTGGCTGCGCGGCTCGGCCGATGGCGACTGGCTGTCGATGGCGGTCGTCTCCGACGGCTCGTACGGCGTCCCTGAGGGCCTGATCTCCTCCTTCCCGGTCACCACGAAGGACGGCAACTGGGAGATCGTCCAGGGCCTCGAGATCGACGACTTCTCCCGCGGCCGCATCGACGCCAGCACCGCCGAGCTCGGCGAAGAGCGCGACGCAGTCGCGGCTCTCAACCTCCTCGGCTGACCCCAACCCCCGCGAAGGCCCCCGGGACCACGTCCCGGGGGTCTTCGCGCGTCCTAGTGGAGTTAAAGCGCCGCGGGCGGCGCGACCGACGCGTCCGCCTGGCCTGAACGGACCAGCGCGTCGGCGACGAAACCGTTGGCCTTGAGCTCCTCGACCACACCATGCAGGTAGGCAACCGTCTCGGGGCTGCGCGTCTTCGTGGTGCCGACGGCCTGCCGGATCTCCATGAAGCGTTCGTCGATCAGCCGGACATCGGGGTTCTCGGCAACGAACCGCGCGATCGGCTGCCGGATGCCGGCGGTCGCCTCCAGCCCCTCGGCGCGGAAGATGTCGACGCCTTCGTCACCTCGCACAACCGTTGCCTGCTGCAACGTCCGGGTCAGGTACAGGTCGTACGCCGATCCCTGCTTCACGCCGATCCGGACACCCGGGCCGTCCACCTCGTCGACGGTGGTAAGCGGTGAGTCTGCCGGAACGGCGAAGACCCCTTCGATCACGACGTAGGGCGCCGTGAACGCGACCTCACCGGCCCGCGCCGGGTCGATCGCGAGGAAGCAGATGTCCGCCTGCCCGGAGGTCATCGCCTCGAAGGACTTCCGGGCCGCGTCGAAACAGACCAGCTCGGGCGGCACGTCAAGTCGCCGCGCAAGCTCCCGCGCAATGTCGACGGTTACCCCGGCCGGCTCCTCCGGCGTCCCTTGGGCCAGCACCGGATTCCCCAGATTGATAGACGCCCGCAACACCCCAGTCGGCGCCAAATCCTCACGAACACTCGTCATACCCGCGACCCTATGTGTGGTTCCAGGAGAAGGTGAACCGGTACGACACCTGGTGGCCGTTGTCGCGGGTGTTGCTGTCGGGCTGCCAGCCGGTCGATGCGTAGAAGCGTTGGCCCCGGTCGTAGTCGG
Organism: Kribbella sp. NBC_01484; assembly: GCF_036227145.1. Taxonomy (NCBI): domain Bacteria; kingdom Bacillati; phylum Actinomycetota; class Actinomycetes; order Propionibacteriales; family Kribbellaceae; genus Kribbella; species Kribbella sp. NBC_01484. The sequence continues at coordinate 4,067,157 of NZ_CP109437.1, read as the reverse complement.
CCAGGGTCCAGAGGATGGCTTCCGGGTAGCCGGCGGCCAGTTCGTCGAGGGCTTTGTGCATGAGTGCCGTACCGATGCCGGTCCGCCAGTACGTCGGATCCACGGCGATCGTGTCGAGCTCGCCCAGCTGTGGATCCAGCGGATCCCGGCTCGGGCCGACGCCGACCAGCCCGGCGACGACACCATCGTATTCCGCGACCCACCAGTTGCCCTCCGCCAACTCTCCTGCCCACCGGGCGACCCGGCCCTCGTCGAGAGCGATCGGCGGCATCAGCCCGACGAACCCCGCATTCCATGAGTCGACGTAGACCTCGACGACCCGTAGCGCATCGTCGGCTGACGCTGGACGGATGGTGATCGGCACCAGGCCGATTATGCCGGGCGCGCGAGTCAGTTCGGGACGATGAGGCCGAGGGTGGCGATGGACAGGCCTACCAGGACGAGGAGCGTGGTGTCGAACATGCGGCCGCGGACGCGGAGGAGGCCGGCTGCGTTGTCGCTGAGGAACGCGCGGAGGAAGCCGGCGAGGACGACGCCGGCGGCGAACACCAGCACGCCGTTGCGCCAGTCATAGAACGTGAGTACGACGAGGCCGGTCAGGCCGACCAGCAGCGACAGCACGAGAGGCCATTCGCTCCGGCGTCGAGCCTCTCCCGCCATCAGCACGTCACGCCCGCTTCGGCCGGCCGGGTCATCAGGCCAGGCTCGCTTCGGCGGCCTCGACGACGTTGGTGAGCAGCATCGCGCGGGTCATCGGGCCGATGCCGCCGGGCATCGGGGCGATCCACGCCGCCTGCTCGCGGGCGGCGGGCTCGATGTCGCCGACGATCTTGCCCTCGGCACTGCGGCTGGTGCCGACGTCGAGCAGTACGGCGCCCGGCTTCACCATGTCGGCGGTGATCAGGCCGGCCGATCCGGCCGCTGCGATCACGATGTCGCCGGTGCGGACGACCGCGGCGAGGTCGGTGGTGCCGGTGTGGCACTGCGTCACGGTCGCGTTCTCGGACTTGCGGGTGAACAGCAGCCCCATCGGCCGGCCCGCGGTCACCCCGCGGCCGACGACGACCACGTGGGCTCCGGCGATCGGTACGTCGTACCGCCGCAGGATCTCAACACAGCCCTTCGGGGTGCACGGCAAGGGACCGTCCTGGCCGAGCACGAGCTTGCCGAGGCTGACCGGGTGCAGACCGTCGGCGTCCTTGGCCGGGTCGATCAGGCCGAGGATCTCGTTGGTGTCGACGTGCTTCGGCAGCGGCAGCTGGACGATGAAGCCGGTGCACTCCGGGTTCTCGTTGAGCTCGCGGACCTTCGCGGCGATCTCGTCCTGGGTCGCGGTGTCCGGCAGCTCGACCTGGATCGACGAGATCCCGACCGCCGCGCAGTCGCGGTGCTTGCCGGCCACGTAGGCCCGGCTGCCCGGGTCGTCTCCGACCAGGATCGTGCCGAGCCCGGGCACCACACCCTGCTCGGCCAGCTTCGCGACCCGGACCTTCAACTCGTCCTTGATCGCCGCCGCCGTGGCCTTACCGTCCAGAATCTGCGCCGTCACGCCACCAGAGTCTGCCATGCGGCGGCAGGGTGGGGACCGCCAGGCCATCACAATCGGCGCTCGGCCGGGCGCCCACGCGGGACACCCGACCGAGCTGTGCAGTTGTGATGGGCTGGCGGTTCGTCAGCTCACCAGTTCGTACACGGTGGTATTGCCCACCGTGGTCGCCGTGAAGTTGGCGGCGACCCAGGACTGGATCTGGCTGGCGGCGGAGGAGTTGCCGCCGGCGCCGCCGCCGCTTTGGCCGCCGGAGATGTAGTAGGCGATCTTGCCTTCGGCGACCCATTCCCTGAACTGGGCCAGAGTCGGGGCGTCGTCGGTGCCGCTGAAGCCGCCGATGGCGATGACGGACTTCCCGGTGGCGAGCTCGAGCGACGCCGCCGACTGGGACCCGCTGGTCGCGGCGGCCCAGGTGGTGGTCGTCTTCGCCAGCAAGGCAGTCAGCGCGCTGCTCGCAGAGGCATTACCGCCCATCCCGCCACCACCCTGCTGCTGGGTCGTTGTGGTTGGACCTGAGCGGCTGGGTGGGGTTCCGCCAGATCCGCCGGGGCCACCGCCGTCGCCTGTGCGCATGCCGCCACCCATAGCGCTGGTGCTCGGGCCTGAGGTCGGGATCGAGCCGCTGTGCGTCTGCGAAGCCGTCGACACCGCGTATGCCGTACTCCCGAGACCGAGCGACACCACGAGCGCGAGCACCACAGCCGGGAGCAACCGTCGCACGTACCGGCCGCCGATCACGAGCGCTGCACCGATCACGCCGGCCGCGAGTACAACGTACTTCGCCCACGGCATGAAGTCCGCCGTACGGGCGAGCAACACGTAGTCCCACGCGCCTGTCGCCAGCACCATCGCGGCCAGCGTCAGCCGCGCCGACAGCGAAGCCCGTTGCTGCCAAGCGATCCACACACCAATCGCCACCAGCCCGGCGATCGCCGGTGCCAGCGCGATCGCGTAGTACGGATGCACCGTCCCACTCATGAAGCTGAAGACCGCCGCGGTCACGAGCAACCACCCGCCCCACAGCACGAGCCCGGCCCGCAAGCGATCCGTCCGCGGCGCGCGACGCGTCAGCCACAACCCACCGACCAACGCGATCAAATGCCGCAGGCAACAACCACGAGATCTCGGTCCCGAACGCGTCTCCGAACATCCGCGTGATCCCCGCACTCCCGCCGAAGCCGGTAGTCCCGTTGCCACCACCACCGCCGTTGCCCGAACCGCCCAGCAGTCGCCCGAGCCCGTTGTAACCAAGGGCAAGCTCCAGCATCGAATTGTTGGTCGACCCACCGATATCAGGGCGACTCGACGCGGGCCACAGTTCCACCAGCGCGACGTACCAGCCGGCACTCACGATCACCGCGCCCAACGCACCCAGCAGATGCAGCAACCGGCGGCGCAGCGACGTCGGCGCCGCGATCAGATACACCAGCCCGAACGCCGGCAGCACCAGGAACGCCTGCATCATCTTGGTCAGGAACGCGAACCCGATCGCCACCCCGGCCAAGGCGAGCCACCGCGCCGACGCCTTGTCCAGCGACCGTACGACGAAGTACGCCGCCGCCACCATGAGCAGCACGAGCAGCGCATCTGGGTTGTTGAACCGGAACATCAGTACGGCGACCGGAGTCAACGCGAGCGTCGTCCCGGCGATCAGCCCGGCCGCCGGCCCGGCGAGGCGCTTCACCGTCAGATAGAGCAGCCCGACGGCAGCGATCCCCATCAGCGCCTGCGGTGCCAGCACAGTGAAGCTGTTGAACCCGAAGATCCGCGCGAAGGCGGTCGCGACCCACAGCGCCGCCGGCGGCTTGTCGACCGTGATCGCATTTCCCGCATCGAGCGATCCGAACAGCCACGCCTTCCAGCTCTGCGTCCCGGCGAGCTCGGCCGCGGCGTAGAAGCTGTTGCCCTCACTGGAAGCGGTCAGATTCCAGAGGTAGAGGAAGGCCGTGCCGATCAGGAGGCCGAGTGCGGCCGGCCGGACGTACGCCGCTTGTCCGGCCGGCCCGCGGATGACCCGACGGACGCGACCCGGTGGACGCGCCGGCGGGTCGGGGCTCACGCTGTGGGTGCGGGGTGGGTCGAGCAGGCTCGTCATCGGTCGTCTCCAGTCACGTCGAGGGGTTCCACTGGAACGATGGCAAGCGGGTCTTCGGTCACCCTGCGCGTTCGCTGGGAGGTCGCTGTGAGCCGGGAATGCCCACCGTCTTGCCGCGGTTGGGCCATATAGTTTATTCTTGAACTACCCGAGCGAGGAGAAGACATGCCCGCCGTGACCGTCAGCGACATCACTGTGCTGCCCCGCGTCCATCAGCCCGATCCGGCCGTCGCGAACGAGCGGGCGGTGAAGTCGGTGACGTCGGCGCCGAGCGGCTTCGAGGGCGAAGGATTCCCGGTCCGGCGGGCGTTCGCCGGAGTCGATCTGCGAGACCTCGACCCGTTCATCCACATGGACCAGATGGGAGAGGTCGAGTACGCGCCGGGTGAGCCCAAGGGCACACCGTGGCACCCGCACCGGGGCTTCGAGACCGTCACGTACATGCTCGACGGGATCATGGAGCACCAGGACTCCAACGGCGGTGGCGGTGTCATCTCCAACGGCGACACCCAGTGGATGACCGCCGGCAGTGGGCTCCTGCACATCGAGACCCCGCCGGAGCACCTGGTGCTGAGCGGTGGCCTGTTCCACGGCATCCAGCTCTGGGTGAACCTGCCGAAGGCACTGAAGTGGGCACCGCCGCGCTACCAGGACATCCGCGGTGGTGACTCGGCCCTGCTGTCCACCCCCGACGGCGGTGCGCTGATTCGCGTGATCGCGGGCTCGGTCGACGGCCACGACGGCCCCGGCTCGACCCACACCCCGATCACCTTGGTGCACGCGACCGTCAGCCCCGGTGCCGAACTGGTGCTTCCGTGGCAGCCGGACTACAACGCGCTCGTCTACGTCCTCGCCGGTCAGGGCACGGTCGGCGCCGAGCGGCGCCCGATCCGCAAAGGCCAGCTGGCCGCCTTCGGCCCCGGCGACACGATCCGCACGGCGGCCGGTACGACGCAACCGCAGGCCGAACCGAATCTCGACGTACTGGTCCTCGGCGGCCGCCCGATCCGCGAGCCGGTCGCGATGGCCGGTCCGTTCGTGATGAATACCCGCGCCGAGGTCATCCAGGCCTTCGAGGACTTCCAGGCCGGCAAGCTCGGCAGCATCCCCGCCGTCCACGGCGCCCCGACGGAACTGCGCAGTACGGACTAACCCTCGGGATAGAACAAGAACAGGGTGCAGCCCTGGGTCGTCTGCGGGACGTGGGTCGACCCGGCCGGGCAGTGGATGAAGGAGCCGGCCGGGTAGTCGCGCGTACCGTCGTTGAACACCCCGTCCACGACGAAGACCTCCTCGGGTCCGGGGTCGTGGACGTCGATGCCCTCCCAGCTGGTCCCGGGGTCCATCTGCAGGACATACGCCGCCGCGACCGGACCGCGCCACAACGGCCGCAACCGGATGCCGGGGAAGAGCTCGCGCACGGGCGCATCGTGGACAGAGGCCGATTCGAAGGTCTGCATACCTCGATCATGCAGTTGTCCACAGGCTTGTCCCCAGTGTCTGGATAGTCCTGATCGGGTACTTTTCTGCCATGAGTCCGCATCGCGTCGTCGCCCTCGTGACGGCACCCCAGGCGAGCTTCGAGCTGGGGTGTGCGGCCGCGGTGTTCCGCGACGAGCGCTACCGCTTCAGCGTGTGCACCGACCGGCCCGGCGCGATCCGGACCACCGAGGGTTTCGACATGCTGGTCGGGTCCGGCCTGCGCGCTCTCGACCGCGCGGACACGATCATCGTGCCGGGCTGGCTGCCGATCGACCGGGAGCCGTCCACCGCCGTACTCCGTGCACTCGGCCGGGCGCATCGACGCGGCGCGCGACTGGTCAGCATCTGCTCGGGGGCGTTCGCGCTGGCCGCGACCGGGTTGCTCGACGGCCGCCGGATCACCACCCATTGGCGGATGGCCGACGACCTGCAGCGCCGGTTCCCGGCCGTCCAGGTCGATCCGGACGTGCTCTACATCGACCACGGCGACATCGCCACCAGCGCCGGCTCCGGCACGGGGATCGACCTGTGCCTCCAACTCGTCCGCAACGACCACGGCGCCGCGTACGCCGCGCAGGTCGCGCGGCGGATGGTGATGCCGCCGCATCGCGAGGGTGGCCAGGTCCAGTACCGGACCGAGGCTCCGCAGTCCACCCAATCCCTGGGCGTCGTGCTCGACTGGGCAACGGACCACCTCGCCGACCCGATCACCGTCGACGACCTGGCGGCGCGGCTCAACGTCTCACCACGCACTCTCGCCCGCCGCTTCGACGAGCAACTCGGTACGGCGCCGGGCCAATGGCTCCTCGCTCAGCGCATCGCCAGAACCCGTGTCCTGCTGGAGGAAACCGAGCTTGCGGTGGAGACCATCGCAGCCCGCGTCGGGTTGTCGTCGGCAACCAACCTCCGCCGCCGCTTCCGGACCGCCCTGCGGACGACGCCGAGTGCGTACCGTCGCGCCTTCCAGGAGGCTGGTCAACTCGGCAGACGCTGAACGGGCCGGCTGGTCCGGGGTCCGGTCAAGGTGGCGATCGTTCGGGCCGTGTCGTCGTACAAGGAGCGCGCGTGGTCGGGTGACAGGCCGATCGCGGTCAAGCCGAGGCGGCCGTCGATCGCGAGGCAGGACAACATGTGCAGGACCACGCCTGTTCCGCTGCGCCGGTCGAACTGGAGTCCCGCGTCGGAGACCGCTCGGATCACGTCCACCGGCGAGAGACCGAGCCAGTTCGGGTCGATCAGGTTGTCGGTCGCGGTGTAGCACCTGGACGTTCCGTCGACGGCGCGCCAGCTCCCGTGTTCAGGCTGGTACTGCCCGGGTACCAGGTGTCGCAGAGCGCTGTAGGGATGGGTCGTACCGCCTTTGCGGAGATTGATCTCCAGCGCGTACAGGCTCCATCGCCCGGCCTCGTCGGCCGCCGCCATGAAGTCGGCGCCCAGCCTGCCGACCACGCCGTGGTCGGCGAGCGATCGTCCGATCGCGAGCCCGTGCGCCGCGAGGTCCGGCGAGTACGCCGGGTTCGCGGGGAACCGGCAGCCGGAGTAGATCTGATGCGTCGCGCCACCCAGCACCTGCTCGTGTGTCGACACCACCACTACGTCGCCGTACGGCGAGATGTCGAGCTGGACACTCGGACTGGCCGCGGCCGCGCCGGTGACGAGCTCCTCCACCACCGCGCCGTGCGCGAGGTCGGCCTGGTACCAGGCCGGGGTCGCCTCGAGCTGGGACCGGATCTCCGCGTCGGTCAACTCGCGGCCGGTGGCGTCGCACAGGTCGACGACGACGTTGCCGTCGCCTGCGCCGCTGTCGTCGTGCTTGACGACGACCCCCAACGCGTCCGGCCGCTGCGCGCGAATGCCTCTGACGGCCGCGCAGACGTCATCGATCGAGCACACCCCTTCGCAACCGGCCAAGACCGGCACGCCCGCCTCCCGGAACAGCCGGCGCCCCGCACTCTTGAACCCGAGCGGCCACAGCCCGGGCATCGTTCCGTTGATGGGGGTGTCGAGCCGGATCGCGATCTCGATCTCGTGATCGGTCACGTTCCACGGCTCGATGAAGGCCGGCCGGCCACCGATCAGCGCACGGATCCGGCGCAGCAGGTCGGGCCGGTCCAGCAGCTTCTCCGCGACCGAGCGGTGGCTGAGGTCGTCGACAGCGAGGATCCGGAGACGGTCCCGGTAGTCGATACGACGCGACACCGGCACGAGGCTGACGTAGTACTCGAGCACCTCCCGCGACGGTGCCTCGGAACAGACGAAGACCATCTCGCAACGCTCGACGCGCGGCAACATCAGCGACGCGAGGAGATAGCGATGCTCGAGCGCGGGAAGCCGGGAGGCGTAGTGCGACAGGAACGACTCGCCGAGGCTGAACGACGGAAGGACAACGAGGACGTGTGGTGGTCCGCCCGGGCGGTTCATCGACCAAACCGCCCCGAGCCCACGCTGCAGCTCCCTGATGTCGCTCATCACCGCCCACCCCACGGCCAGCGTACGCCGGGTCTGTGGGCCCTAGGAGGCGTTGTCGAGGTCGATGTAGTAGGCGATCCGCGGGTCGTCCGGGTCGGCGCCGTACGTCTCGACGAAACGGCGGGCGGCCGGCGGTCCGCCGTACTGGGGATTGAGTTCACCGCGGAGGCTCTTGAACATCAGCGCGAGGTCGATGTACCGATCACCGGTGCCGAGGCGGCTGAGGTCGAGGATGCCGGTGAAGCGCAGCGTCGCCGGGTCGATGAAGACGTTGGGCGCCGCGTAGTCGCCATGCGTGACGGCGTCGCCTGCACCCGGGAACGGCGACCTGAACGGGCAGTCCGTCAGCTCGTCCAGCGCGCGCAGCCCGTCGGCGATCGCACTCAACACACCCGGTCGATCGCGCGCCGGCCACGGCTGGGACGCGTCGCGGCCGGTGAGTTCGGTGGTCAGCAGCCAATTGTTGCCACGATCAACTATCCGGGGGCAGGGGAAGCCGGTCGAACCGAGCCAGGCGAGCCGGTCGGCCTCGGCGTCGATGCCCGGTCCGGCCTTGTAATACAGGCGTTGCGGGCCGCGATCGAGCCGGACGACGGTCGCCGCGGAGTTACCGAGGTGGATCGGCTCGGCACCGTCAGCACCGAACCGATCCACCAGCGCATCAAGATCCACTCACCGAAGGTTACGGTGCAACGCCGAGATCAGCTCCCCATTTCCGGTGTCGCCGTCGAGCGACCAGATCATCGCGCCGCCGAGATCGCGCTGCGAGATGTACTGCGCCTTGCGCTGCATCTCGACCGGGTCGTCCCAGGTCCAGAACGTCGTACCGTCGAACAGCCAGGCGAACCCGGCCTTGTTGTCCCGGTAGACGCTGTAGTTGGATAGTGTCGCCTTGAGCAGGCGGTAGTCCTCCGTACCGGCTTCGTACGTTGCCGGCGCGGGGCCGGTCGAGGGCTGGAACAGGCCGTGGTTCTGGTCCGTGACGCCGGTCCAGCCGTGGGAGTAGAACGGCACCCCCATCACGAGTTTGCTGCGCGGCGCACCCCGGGACAGATATGAGTCGATCGTCACCTGCGAGCTGAACTCCGGTGTGGTCGGATCACCCTTGGGTCCGTCGATCGCGGACTGCTGGTTCGTCAGCTGCTCCCACGGACCGTGGTAGTCGTAACCCTGCGTCGTACCGAAGGTCAGGTCCTTGAACAGCTGGCGGACCTCGAAACCCTTGTCGATCATCGTGGGATTCGCCGGCAGGAACGCGGTCAGGTTGTAGCGACCGGGCCGCGACAAACGGTCCAGTTGCTTGCGGTACTCGTGCACCAGGGCGGTGAAGTTCTGCTTGTCCTCGGGCCGGATCACGTTGCCCGGGTTGCCCTCGCTGGCAGGCCACTCCCAGTCGAGGTCGACGCCGTCGAAGATCCCCTTCGCCGCGCCGGCGGGCAGGCCGGGCAGGTTGCCCTTCAGCCACATGTCCAGGCAGGACTTCACGTGCGCGGCTCGCGAGGCAGGCGTGAGGGCGGCGTCGGAGAAGTGCGCCGAGCCGGTCCAGCCGCCGAGTGAGATGCTGATCCGCAGCTTCGGGAACTTCTGCTTCAGCTGCTTGAGCTGGTTGAGGTTGCCGTTGAGCACCTGACCGGGCTCGTCGGCCGTGCCGTTCACGCTCTGCTCGGCGCTGAACGGGCGCTGGTAGTCGGCCCACGGATCGCTGCTCACGCAGTTCCCCTGGGCGTCGAGGAATCCGAACGCGTAGTTGATCTGGGTCAGCCGGGCGGCGGACCCGTTCTTGACCAGATCGCTGACCAGGAAGTTCCGGTCGTACCCACTCCAGTTGGTGTAGTACCCAACCACTCGCTTGCTGCTGTGCGCTTCGGCCGGTACGGCGATGGCCCCCGCCATCACGACCGCGGCCGTCACCAGCAGCCCCACACTCCGACGCTTCATCGAACCCCCAGCGGACCACCTCAGCGGGACAGATGCGGTCACCCTAGGCCCGTTCCGGCGATTTACACAATGTCTCTGCGAAAACTAATCTGGCCTCGTGATCAGACCCGCCACCGAGGCCGACGCCGACGTCGTCACAGCCATCGCCCAAGCGGCCTTCGAGCACTACATCCCGCGCATCGGAGTCCCGCCGATCCCGATGCTGCTCGACTACCCGGCCGCGATCCGCGCCGGCAAGGTCTGGGCCGCGACCGACGACGCTGTGGTCGTCGGCTTCGTCCTACTGGAAGACGAGCCGGACGCCTTGCTACTCGACGTACTCGCAGTCTCCCCGGCAGCCCAGGGCCGTGGCATCGGCTCGCACCTGCTCACCTTCGTCGAGACCGAGGCACGCCGCCGTGGCTACACCCGCATCACCCTCTACACCAACGAGGCCATGACCGAGAACCTCGCCTACTACCCCCGCAACGGCTACGTCGAAACCACCCGCGAAACCGTAGCCGACCGCCACCGCGTGTTCTTCCAGAAGACCCTGTGATGCCTTTGAGTTAGTGGAAGAAGTGGCGGGTGCCGGTGAAGTACATGGTGATGCCGGCCTTCTGGGCGGCTTCGATGGCTGCTTCGTCGCGGATGGAGCCGCCGGGCTGGACCACTGCTTTGACGCCGCCTTCGATGAGGACCTCGAGGCCGTCGGGGAACGGGAAGAAGGCGTCGGACGCGGCGACGGAGCCGGTGGCGCGGTCGCCGGCGCGGGAGACGGCCAGGCGGCAGGAGTCGACGCGGTTGACCTGGCCCATGCCGACGCCGACCGAGGCGCCGTCGGAAGCCAGCAGGATCGCGTTGGACTTGACCGCACGGCAGGCCTTCCACGCGAAGGCCAGGTCCGCCAGCACCTCGGGTGACGCGGCCTCGCCGGCCGCGAGCGTCCACGCGGACGGGTCGTCGCCGGGAGCCTGGAACCGGTCGGTGTGCTGCAGCAGCAGGCCGCCACTCACCGCGCGCATCTCCACCTGCTCGGCCGAGGACAGAGCCGGCGCGACCAGCAACCGGATGTTCTTCTTGCCCTGCAGGATCTCGACCGCACCGTCCTCGTACGCCGGCGCCACCAGCACCTCGGTGAAGATCTCCGCGACCTGCTTGGCCATCTCCACCGAGACCGGCCGGTTCGTCGCGATCACACCGCCGTACGCCGAGACCGGGTCGCACTCGTGGGCCCGCCGGTGTGCCTCGGCGATGTCCTTGCCGACCGCGATGCCACACGGGTTCGCGTGCTTGATGATCGCGACCGCCGGCTCGCTGAAGTCGTACGCCGTACGGCGAGCAGCGTCGGCGTCGACGTAGTTGTTGTACGACATCTCCTTGCCGTGCAACTGCTCCGCGGCCGCCAGACCACCCCGGCCGTTCACGTACAACGCGGCCGGCTGATGCGGGTTCTCGCCGTACCGCAGCACGGCCGCCTTCTCCCAGGTCGCGCCGACCCACTCGGGGAAGCCGGTGCCCTCGGAGGTGTCGGTCAGCGCGCTGCCCATCCAGGACGCAACGGCAACGTCGTACGACGCCGTGTGCACAAAGGCATCCACCGCCAGCCGCTGCCGCTGCTCCAGCGAGAAGCCACCTGCGGCCAACGCCTCCAGAACCTCGCCATAGCGCGACGGAGACACCACCACCGCGACGTTGGCGTGGTTCTTCGCGGCACCGCGGACCATCGAGGGACCGCCGATGTCGATCTGCTCGATGCACTCATCCACCGACGCGCCGGATGCGACGGTCTCGGTGAACGGGTACAGGTTGCTCACCAGCAGATCGAACGGCTCGACCCGCATCTCGGCCAACTGCTCGACGTGCTCGGTCTTGCGGACGTCGGCCAGCAGACCGGCGTGCACCTTCGGGTGCAGCGTCTTGACCCGCCCGTCCAGGCACTCCGGGAACCCGGTCAGCTCCTCGACCTTGGTCACGGGTACGCCGGCCGCCGCGATCCGGCCCGCGGTGGAACCGGTCGACACGATCTGGACGCCGGCCTCGGACAGCGCCTTCGCGAGCTCCTCCAGACCCGTCTTGTCGTAGACGCTGATCAGCGCCCGGCGGATCGGCCTGCGGTCGGTGCTCACTTCAGTCGAACCTTTCGTCCAGTGATGGTCCAGCCCTCGCGGACCAGGCGGCCGACCCACTCCACCAGCTGGCGGCGTTCGACCTCCTTGATCCGTTCGGTCAGGGTTTCTTCGGTGTCGTCGTCCTCGACCGGTACGACGACCTGCGCGATGATCGGCCCGGTGTCGACGCCGCCGTCCACGAAGAACAGCGTCGCCCCGGCCACCTTGACGCCGTACTCGAGCGCGTCCCGGGGCCCGTGGATCCCGGGGAACGCGGGCAGCAGTGCGTTGTGGGTGTTGATGTACCGGTCGCCGAAGGCGGCCAGGAAGTCGTCACCGACCAGCTTCAGGAACCCGGCCGACACCACCAGGTCGGGCTTGTGCTCCGCGACCGACGCGGTCAGCGCGCGGTCCCAGTCGGACCGCTCGGCGTACTCCTTGACCTTGTGTACGAAGGTCGGCACCCCGGCGTTCGCGGCCCGGTCCAGCCCGGCGATCCCGTCCCGGTCGGCGCCGACGCCGACGACCTGAGCGCCGTACGCCGGATCGGCGCAGGCATCGAGCAGGGCCTGCAGGTTCGACCCCGAGCCCGACACGAGCACGACGAGGCGCGCAGGATCGGGAGTGGGCGCAACGGGGTCTGTCACGCGGGAAACCTTATCGCTCGGCGTCGGCCTCGCTGTCGGCCGGTCGGCGGGACGCGACCACCGCGGCCGTGATCGAGGCCCCGATCGCCATCCCCGCGGCCAGTACGCCGGCCGCCGCCAGCGCCCCCGGGATCCCGACAGCAGCCATCCGGCCAGGCCCCGCCGAGCCGCCGGACATCGCCATCAGCACGTAGAGCAACACGGCGGCGAGCAGGGCTGCCATACCGCCACGCAGGGCGAACGCATCCCAGCCCAGCGCCTCAGCGTCCTGATCCGCGAGTCCACGCCGCACCACGACCAGTCCGGCGACCGCGCCGGCGACCAGCGGCACCACAGCCGTCAGGACGAGCAGGTACGACGGTGTCGCCCCATCCGCGGGTACGGCGGCCAGCAGCGGAAGCGCAGGCAGGTTCCCGACATCCACTCCGGTCGGAGCGATCGTCGTACCCACTCCCAGCTGGAATCCGGGTCCGGCGAGGAAGGCGACGACGTAAAGGATCATGTTCGGCACCAGCATCAGGCAGATGGCGAACAGCACCACCGACCCGATCACGCCGGCGTCCAGGAGCTCCAGCATCCCGGTGATCCGGGAGAAGTGGATCGCCAGCAGTACGGCGTACAGGATCGAGGCGATCGCTATCACGGTCAGTACGGCGGCGATCGCGGCCGGCACGGCGTCCCGCAGACCGCTGGGAGTCGCGTCGGCGAGGTCGGCGCCCGCACCGGACTCGACCAGTACGCCGAGGGTCCCGGCCACCAGCGCGATCGACGCGGCACCGAGGAACGCGGACAGCGGACTGACCTTGAGCGGACCGTCCGCCGTGAGCAACGCCACCACGAGCGCACCGAGGCCGTAGACGACGGCGAAGGTCCCGGACAGCAGGATGAGGTCCCGGGTCCGGTCCGCGGCGCTGGTGCGGGCGGCGGACTTGCCACCGCGATACAGACACCAGCCGAAGAACAGGGTCAGGCCGAGCGGCGCGACGGTGAGAGAACCGGTGCCGAGTGTCACACCGGCCTTGTGAGCGACCAACCAGGCCGATGCGCCCGCGCGGATCGCTCCGGAGGCGCCGCCGAAGGTCGCGGCCAGCCAGCCGATCACAGCGACCGCGGCACAGGTGAGCAGGCCGGTCAGCAGGCAGGCGCCGGCGGAGATCACGGCCGACACGACCACCGGCTTGGTCGGGGCGGCGACCGGATCCGAAGCGGGGGCGGGCCCGGGCGCCTGGTGTGGTCCGCCGTCACGGGCGCCCGGACGGCTCAGCATGTCGGTCATCTGACTCCCATCGTCCCCCCGGCGCTGGACACCACTCGTCCTGACACGCCGGATATGGAAGACTTCAGCCCGCTTGCTCACGCTCGGTTCGCAGGCCCTCGCCTGCGAGTAGCTGACGGTGGGCGGTGTGGGCCCACCGGGTACTGTCGGGTGGAATCAGTCAGGAGGTCGAGCTTTGGCCGGTTCCCACCGCGCACAGCGCGGCGGCGGTCGCGCCGCTGCACGGGAAGCGCGCCGGCAGAAGGCGCGCAAGCGGAACCAGACGATCGCCGCGGGAGCAGCGGTCGTGGTGCTGGTCGGCGGCGGCGGAGTCGCGGCGCTGAACGCGTTCGGCGGCGACAACTCGCCCGGCCAGAAGGTCGGCAGCGGCCCGTCCGACGACAAGTCGTCCGACGCGAACGTGCTCGCCGACGACAAGGTGCTGCTCGACGCCGCCACCGCGAAGCCGCTGGCCGCGACCGGCACCTGGGCGGTCGCCAAGACCTCCGACGGCAGCACCGCGCCGGAGAAGGCGTTCGTCTGCCAGTCCCAGCGGTTCGCCGACCCGGCCGGGCTGCGCACCTGGGTGCGCACCTTCCAGAACGCGACCACCAAGGACACCGCGGTGCAGTACGTCGAGGTGTCCAACGACAAGGCCGCCGCCGGCAAGGCGTACACCTCGGTCGTCGGCTGGCTGAGCCAGTGCTCGGTCCCGAAGACCCGGCTCACGACCAGCTACGTCACAACCGGGGTCGGTGAGCGCGGCGTGATCGCGGTGTTCGGCCAGCCGTCCGGCACCAAGACGCGGTACAAGACGATCGCGGTCACACTGGCCGGTCAGGCCACGATGGTGCTCGAACACGACACCCTCGCAGCCACGCCGCCCCCGCCAGGTCCGATCCTGGCCACGGCGAACGTCGCGGCGAAGCGGATCTGCGCCCAGTCCGGCGGCTGCGGCGCCGGGGCGCCGGTGGCGAGACCGGGCCTGCTGCCGAGCAGCGAGGCGCCCGGGTTCATGGCGCCGGTCGACCTGCCGGTGCTGGACGAGATCGACAAGCCCTGGGTGAGCGCACCGGCCAAGACCGGCGGCGGCACCGGCTGCGAGCGGATGAACTTCACGAAGGCGAAGGCGACGAAGTTCGGCTCACTCACCTACGTGACGCCGGAGGCGGACGTGCCGACCGTGTTCGGCCTCGACGACACGATCGCGAAGTTCGCCACGCCGACGGCGGCGGGCGCGTTCGTCGCGCAGGTCCGCAAGAACGTGGACGGCTGCGAGAAGGACGTCTCGACCGCGAAGGTGAAGTCGACCGGCACGATCGCGTCCGGCACGATCAAGGGCGAGAGCTGGCAGGCGTCGTACGACACCGGCGGTGGGAACAAGTTCACCTACCGGATCGGCATCGCCGGGTCCGGCGACCGCGCGGTCTACCTGGTGTTCCCGGTGCTCAAGGACCTGGACATCTCGGACACGGCGTTCAACGAGACGCTGACCCGCGCGGCCGAGCGCTCCTCGACGTACAAATGAGAACGGGACCCGTGGCTGCGGGTCCCGTTCTCTGAACGCCTGGGTTACTTGGTCAGGCCCTGCATGATCTCGCGCATCAGATTGGCGGTCTCGCTCGGCGTCTTGCCGACCTTCACACCGACGGCCTCGAGCGCCTCCTGCTTCGCGGCCGCGGTGCCGGACGAACCGGACACGATCGCGCCCGCGTGACCCATCGTCTTGCCCTCCGGCGCGGTGAACCCGGCCACGTACCCGACGACCGGCTTGGTCACGTTCTCCTTGATGAACGCGGCCGCCCGCTCCTCGGCGTCACCACCGATCTCACCGATCATCACGATCGCGTCGGTGTCCGGGTCGTCCTGGAACGCCCGCAGCGCGTCGATGTGCGTCGTCCCGATGATCGGGTCACCACCGATGCCGATCGCGGTCGAGAACCCGAAGTCCTGCAACTCGTACATCATCTGGTAGGTCAGCGTGCCCGACTTCGACACCAGGCCGATCCGGCCCTGGCCGGCGATGCTGGCCGGGATGATGCCCGCGTTCGACTCGCCCGGCGTGATGATGCCGGGGCAGTTCGGCCCGATGATCCGGGTGGTGCCGGACGCCTGCGCGGCGGCGAAGAACGCGGCGGTGTCGTGCACCGGCACGCCCTCGGTGATCACCACGACCAGCGGTACGGCGGCCTCGATCGCCTCCAGCACCGCGTCCTTGGTGAACTTCGGCGGCACGAAGACGACCGACACGTTCGCGCCGGTCTCCTTGACGGCGTCCGCGACGGTGCCGAACACCGGCACCGGCTTGCCGTCGAAGTCCTGGCTCTGGCCCGCCTTGCGCGGGTTCACGCCGCCGACGATGTTGGTGCCGGAGGCAAGCATCCGGGTGGTGTGCTTGGTGCCCTCGGAGCCGGTCATGCCCTGGACGATGACCTTGCTGTCCTTGGTCAGGAAGATAGACATTGTTCGGCGATCCCTTACTTCGCAGCCAGCTCGGCGGCGCGCCTGGCGGCGCCGTCCATGGTGTCGACCCGCTCCAGACCGGCCAGGCCGGCCTCGTCGAGGATCCGGCGGCCCTCCTCGGCGTTGTTGCCGTCCAGCCGGACGACCAGCGGCTTGCTGACGTGCTCGTCGCGACTGGCGAGCAGCTCGAACGCCTGCACGATGCCGTTCGCGACCGCGTCGCAGGCGGTGATGCCGCCGAAGACGTTGACGAACACGCTCTCCACCTGCGGGTCGGAGATGATGATCTCCAGGCCGTTCGCCATCACCTCGGCGCTCGCACCGCCGCCGATGTCCAGGAAGTTCGCCGGCTTCACGCCGCCGACCTCCTCACCGGCGTACGCGACGACGTCGAGCGTGGACATGACCAGGCCGGCGCCGTTGCCGATGATCCCGACCGAGCCGTCGAGCTTGACGTAGTTCAGGCCCTTGGCCTTGGCCGCGGCCTCCAGCGGGTCGGCCGCCGCGATGTCCTCGAACTCGGCGTGGTCCGGGTGCCGGAAGTCCGCGTTCTCGTCCAGGGTGACCTTGCCGTCCAGCGCCTCGACGTTGCCGTCCTCGAGCTTGACCAGCGGGTTCACCTCGACCAGCGACGCGTCCTCGGCGAGGAAGACGTCGTACAGCTTGACGATCTCCGGTACGACGGCGTCGATCACGTCGGCCGGGTACTTCGCGGCCACGGCGATCTCGCGGGCCAACGCCTCGTCCACCCCGGTGGCCGGGTCGATCGAGATCTGCGCGACCGCGTCCGGGTTGGTGTGCGCGACCTCCTCGATCTCCATGCCGCCGGCGGCCGACGCGATGCAGAGGTAGTTGCGGTTCGCCCGGTCGACCAGGAAGGAGAAGTAGTACTCCTCCGCGATCGCCGCGGCCGGGACGATGTTCAGGATCTTGACGACGTGACCCTTGATATCCAGGCCGAGGATCTCGCGGGCCTTCTCCTCCGCCTCGTCCGGGCTGCTCGCCAGCTTGACGCCGCCGGCCTTGCCACGGCCGCCGGTCTTCACCTGGGCCTTCACGACCACCCGGCCACCGATCTTCTCGGCCGCCGCGCGGGCTTCCTCCGGAGTCGTCACGACCTCACCCACGGTCGTCCGCACTCCGTGCTTGGCGAAGACCGTCTTCGCCTGGTATTCCATCAAGTCCACGACTGTGGTCCCTCTCTCGCACCTGTTCGAGTAGGCCGCGGCAGGCGGGCTGTTCCCGGAAGAGGGCACGGTCGCCGGCGCGTTCCGTCGGCCTGAGACTAGCCACCCCGGCGGCCCCGGCAACAGGCGGGGTACACGCTGAGACGACTGTCACAGGTCCTCGTGCCCGCATGTCAGGCTAGTGCGCATGACCGATCCAGTAACCAGACCAGCTGACGAGTGGTGGCGTAGCGCCGTCGTCTACCAGGTGTACCCGCGTTCCTTCGCCGATGCCAGTGGTGACGGGACCGGCGACGTGAACGGGATCCGGGCCCGGCTGCCGTATCTGGCCGACCTCGGCGTCGACGCGATCTGGATCAGCCCCTGGTACCCGTCCCCGCTGCTCGACGGCGGGTACGACGTGTCCGACTACCGGGACATCAACCCCGAGTTCGGCACCCTGGCGGACGCGGACGCCCTGATCACCGAGGCACACGCGCTCGGGCTGCGGATCCTGATCGACCTGGTGCCGAACCACTGCTCCTGGGAGCACCCGTGGTTCAAGGCCGCGCTGGCGGCCGGCAAGGGTTCCGCGGAGCGCGACCTGTTCTGGTTCCGCGACGGCAAGGAGGGCGGGCTGCCGCCGACCAACTGGCCGGCCGCGTTCGGTGGCGGCGCCTGGCAGCAGATCGAGGACGGGCAGTGGTACCTGCACCTGTTCGACATCTCGCAGCCGGACTGGAACTGGGACAACCCGAAGGTGATCGAGGAGTTCGACTCGATCCTGCGGTTCTGGTTCGACCGCGGCGTCGACGGCTTCCGGATCGACGTGGCCGACTCGATGGCGAAGGACCGGGCGCTGCCCGACGTACCGCTGCACAACGGTCAGCCGACGCGGGAGAAGTACGTCGGCAACCCGTTCTACGACCAGCCGGGCGTGCACACCATCCACCAGCGGTGGCGGGCCATCGCCGACGAGTACGCCGATACTCCGCAGGGACCCCGGGTGTTCGTGGCCGAGGCGTGGTTGTCGCCGGCCGAGCGGCTGGCGCGGTACGTGCGGTCGCACGAACTGCATTCCGCCTTCAACTTCGACGTACTGCAGTGTGCCTGGGACGCGAAGGCGTTGCGCGAGGTAATCGACCACACCACGGACAACCTGTGGGCGGTCGGGGCACCGGCGACCTGGGTGCTGAGCAACCACGACACGATCCGGCACCGCACCCGGTACGGCCGGGACCAGCGGGACGCGTTGGAGGGTGCGGGCGTCGTACCGACCGATCTCGAGCTCGGCCGCCGCCGCGCCCGGGCCGCCGCGCTCCTCGAGCTCGCTCTTCCGGGCGGGGCCTACATCTACCAAGGCGACGAGCTCAGCCTGCCCGAGGTCGAGGACCTGCCCGAAGACGTCCTCGACGACCCCACCTGGGAACGCTCGGGCCACACGGTCCGCGGTCGCGATGGATGCCGCGTGCCCATCCCGTGGTCAGGCTCGGAGCCGCCGTTCGGCTTCGGCCCCGGCACCGGACAGCCCTGGCTCCCCCAGCCGTCCGACTGGTCCGCCCTGACCGCTGAGGCGCAGGCACCCGAGCCGGACAGCCACCTCAACCTCTACAAGTCGGCCCTCCGCATCCGTCGCGAGCACCCGGCCCTGGGTGAGGGCCGCCTCGCCTGGGACCAGGACGCCGCCCCCGGCGTCCTCTCCTTCACCCGCGACCCAGGCTTCCGCTGCGTGGTCAATCTCGGTGACACCCCCATCGAGCTCCGCGCCCACCAACGGATCCTGCTCAGCAGCGAGCCGGTCCCCGACGGGCAGCTGCCAACGGATGCCGCCGCCTGGCTGAAGCTCTGAAAACACTCTGAGAAACAAGGAAACGGCCGGAGGGACCCGGCCGTTTCTTGTAGCTGCTAGCGGAACCGAGCGCGATCCTGACGATCCCATCGGTCCCGGTCCTCCCGGTCGCGGCGGTCCCGCTCCTCGCGGTCCCGCCGATCCCGGTCTTCGCGATCCCGCCGATCCCGGTCCTCCCGGTCCCGGCGGTCCCGCTCCGCCGCCTGCCGGCGGAACCAGCTCACTTCACGCCACCTGCCGTGAGGCCGGCCACGATACGGCGCTGGAACAGCAGGACGGCGATCACCAGCGGAATCGTCACCACCACACCGGCGGCCATCTGGCTGCCGAACGGTTGGTCACGTCCCGACGCACCGGTGAACTGCGAGATCACCACGTTGGCGGTCTGGAACTCCTTCTTGTTCACCATGCTCAGCGCGATCAGGAACTCGTTCCAGGCCGCGATGAAGGTGATGATCGCGGTGGTGAACACACCCGGTGCGGCCAGCGGCAGGATCACCTTGCGGAACGCCTGGGCCGGCGTACAGCCGTCCACCATCGCGGCCTGCTCGAGCTCTCGCGGCATCTGCCGGAAGAACGCGGTCAGGAGCCACACCGCCAGTGGCAGCGCGAACGACAGGCTGGGCACGATCATCGCCTGGTAGGTGTTGATCCAGTTGATGTTGACGAACAGCTTCTTCAGCGGGATCACCAGCGAGATCCCCGGGAACATCGAGGTGATGATGATGATCCCCAGCACGAAGTTCTTGCCCCGGAACTCCAGCCGGGCCAGTGTGTAGGCCGCCACCATCCCGATGACCAGCGTCAGGACCGTCACCGTCCCGGCCACGATCAGGCTGTTCAGCAGACCACGCTGGAACCCGGTGCCGGGCTTGAACACGTCCGAGTAGTTGGTAAACGAAATGGGCGACGGGATGGCCGAGTTGTCGAACTGGTCGGTCGGCCGGCGCAGCGACGACACCACCATCCAGAAGAACGGCAGCAGGCAGTAGAGCACGATCACCGCGACACCGAGCAGCGGCAGCCAGCGCCGGTACCACGGCGCCTCGGCCGCCTTGACGTCGATCACCCTTGGGGCCTTGGCCTTCTCAGCAACAACAGTCATCATTCACCTCCTAAGCCGCCACCGGCGGTCAGTCCGGCCACCGGAGCGCCTGGGTCCGCCTGCCTGGCCCGGCCTCGCCCGTTCCTCGCGTTCTTCTTCGGCTTCCGCTGGATGTTGTCACCGAACACGTCGGCACCGAGCAGCTTCACGAACACGTACGCGACCACGGCGACGTAGATGAACAGCAACGTCGCGTACGCCGCCGCCGGCCCGTACCGGGTCTGGTTGGCTTCGAGGTATGCCAGGATCGACAGCGTCTCGACCGACTCCTTGTTCGGGCCGACCAGCACGAACGGCAGGTCGAAGATCCGCAGCGTGTCGAGGATGCGGAACAGCACTGCCACCAGCAGTGCCGGCTTCACCAGCGGCATGGTGATCCGGCTGAACGTCTGCCAGACGGAGGCGCCGTCCACCTTCGCCGCCTCGTACACGTCGGTCGGAATCGTCTGCAGGCCCGCGAGCACCAGCAGCCCGATGAACGGCGCGGTCTTCCAGGTGTCGGCGACGATGACTGACGCCACCGACTGCCAGCCCTCGGTGGACCACAGGATCTGGGTGCCGAGCACGTTGTTGGCGATACCGTCGGCCTGGAAGATCCACTTCCACAGGATCGCCGAGACGACGGTCGGGATCGCCCACGGGACGAGGATGCTGGCGCGCACGACGCCGCGGCCCCTGAACGCCTTGTGCATCACCAGGGCCATCGCGACACCCAGCACGGTCTCCAGGACCACACACGCGACGGTGAAGAACGTGGTGTTCCAGAAAGCGTTCCAGAATCGGGCGCCGGTCTCGCCGGAGAAGATCGCCGTGTAGTTGTCGAGACCCACGAATTTGGAGCCCTGGACGATGAAGCCCGACGCGTCGATCTGTTGACCGCTCGTGTACAGCGACTCGCGCAACGCCGCGATGATCGGCAGACCGACGACGAGGATCAGCACGATCATGGTCGGCGACAGCAGCAACGCGGCCAGCCGGCCGGTGCCCTCGTTGAACGAGCTCCGCTTGGGCTTCTTGGTGGTCTCCGGTGTCGGTCGCTCTGCGACCGGGACGGATGTACTCACCTCTGCCTCCTTCTCTCCGCCCACCTGCGGCGGGCAGCGACAGGCCGGGGCCGGCACGTAGCTGTGAAGCTGCGCGCCGGCCCCGCCGCTTCGGTCATTGCGTGATGAGCGAGCTCAACTTGGTCTGCAGCTGGGTCAACGCGTCCTTCGGCGTCGTCGTGCCGGTCAGAGCGCCGTACGCCGCCTCCTGGATCGCGGTGGTGACGTCGCCGTACTTGACCACCTTCGGCCGCGACTTCGCGCCCTCGATCGAGGCCTTCAGCGGAGCCAGGTACGGGAACTCCTTGTTCAGCGTGGGGTCGTCGTACAGCGAGGCCCAGGTCGGCGCCTGCGACGTCTTCTCGATGTTCGCCTTCTGCCGGTCCTCGCTGGACATGAACTTGATGAAGTCCGCCGCGGTCGCCTTGTTCTTGGCGAACTCCGAGATCGCGTAGTTGTGACCACCCAGGGTGGACACGCCCGGACCGGTCTGGCCCGGCAGCGGCGCGACCGCGAACTTGCCGGCGACCTTCGACGAGCCGTCGGTCTTGCCGGCCAGCGCGTACACGTACGGCCAGTTGCGGTGGAAGAGCAGGTTGCCCTCCTGGAACGCCCGGCGGCCTTCCTCTTCCTTGTAGGTGATGGCGGCCTTCGGGATGAAGCCCGTCTTGAAGCCCTCGGTCAGCGCGGTCAGACCGGCCAGCGCCTGCGGGGTGTCCACGTTCGGCTTGCCGTCGTCACCGACGACGACCCCACCGGCACCGTTGACGGCCTCGGAGAAGTTGACGGTCAGGCCTTCGTACTTCTCGAACTGGCCCGAGTAGCAGCCGATGTTCTTAGCCTCCGGCAGTGCCTTCACCTTGGCACAGGCGGAGACCATCTCTTCCCAGGTCTTCGGCGGCTTCAGACCGACCTTGTCCAGCAGGTCCTTGCGGTAGTACAGCAGACCGCCGTCGGACGTGACCGGAATGCCGTACAGCTTGTCGCGGTACTTGGCGGTGTCGACCGTTGACGGCAGCAACTTCCCCAGGTCCGGGAACTGGCTCGGCTGCAACTCGGTGACCCAGCGGTTGGCCGCGAACTCGGCGGTCCAGACCACATCCATGTTCAGCACGCTGAACGCGTCGGACTTGTTCTGCGCGTTCGAGATCATCTGCGCGCGCTGCTGGTCCGCGGACTCAGGCAGCTCCGACACAGTGACCTTCTCGTCCGGGTGCTGCGAGTTCCACGCAGCGACCTGGTTCGTCAGGTTTCCGGACGTGTCCTTACCGGTGGCAAACGTGATCGGGCCGCGACCCTCAAGCGCTCCCCCGGTCGAGGTACCTCCGCTGCTCTGATCGTTCCCGCCACCACACGCGGATGCGAGCAGCACCAGGCCGCCGGCGACGGCCAATGCGACCGCCTTGCGTGTGTGTGATCGTTCAAACCTCATCGTTACCTGCCCTCTCCCGATTGGGACATCGCTTGGTCCTGCGTCAGCGGGTCACAGTCCCCCACCGCGCTGCGATCCCGCATGTCCGGACAGTAACCGACAACGGGGGTGATGTGTCCTGAGCCACACCCCTGCCGCTGGACAGCCTCTGAAACGGACAGCCGCATGGCTGTATGCGACCGCGATTCGACAGTCCGCACAACCGGGTGGTTCTTAACGATTCGGTATTACCGGGCAGTAACCTACCTGAACGGACAGTACTCGTTCAGATCGACTCCAGGCAGTCGCCATCACGCTCCGGAGCGAATCCGCGCCTCAGGAAGTGGAGGCCGATGCGTCGCCGACGTTGCCGCGGACCCACTCGACGATCTCGGTGGTCGTGGCGCCCGGGGTGAAGATCTTGTGCACGCCGAGCTCGGCCAGCGGCACCAGGTCGGCATCCGGGATGATGCCGCCGCCGAACACCACGATGTCCTCGGCCTCGCGCTCGACCAGCAGCTCGCGGACCCGCTTGAACAGGGTCATGTGCGCACCGGACAGCACCGACAGCCCGATCGCGTCGGCGTCCTCGGCGATCGCGGTCTCGACGATCTGCTCCGGGGTCTGGTGCAGGCCGGTGTAGATGACCTCCATGCCGGCGTCTCGCAGCGCCCGGGCGACCACCTTCGCGCCGCGGTCGTGGCCGTCCAGGCCAGGCTTGGCGACGACGACGCGCAGAGGACTCGTAGCAGGCATGTTGGCAGGCTAACCGGTCCGTACCTCACGGATAAGACACGGAGGTGTGTGTTCCCCGCCACGCGCGAAGGGATCCGGTTACCTTGGAAGAGATCGGACCGTTCGGGGGGTCTGGTTTTGGTGTGAGGAGTCGCCCATGACTACCTGGCAGGACGACGTCCGCGGCGCGCTCGACGGACTCGCGTACGGCGCCCGCTCCGCCCTCTCGCCGCGCGTGCTGCACGGCGCGGCCGTGGAGATCGGCTGGCTCACCACCCACCTGGCGATGTATCCGCTCGGTCTGGTCGGCGGCTCCGGCGCCCCGGCCCAGCGACTCACCCTGGCCGGCCTGACTCCGGCCCAGCGCAGCCTGCTGGTCAGCGACGTCCGCGCCGCCGGTACGCCGATCCTGCTGGCGCACGGGATCATCGACAACCACACGATCTTCGCGCTGATGCGCCGGCAGCTCCACCGGCGCGGTTTCAGCAGCATCCACACGTTCTCGTACTCACCCCTGACGCTGGACGTACGCCGTACCGCCGAGCGGATGGGTCAGGAGATCGAGGCGATCTGTGCGGCCTCCGGGTCGGACAAGATCCACGTCATCGGGCACAGCCTCGGCGGACTGATCGCGCGGTACTACGCCCAGCGGCTCGGCGGTGACGAGCGAGTGCACACCTGCGTCACGCTCGGGACGCCGCACCAGGGCACGATGGCGGCCCGGCTGCTGCCGTGGCCGCTGGTCAAGCAGGTGCGGCCGGACAGCGACCTGATGGCCGAACTGGCCGAGCCGGCGCCGGACTGCCGGACCAGGTTCGTCGCGTTCTACAGCGACGTCGACCAGTTGATCGTGCCGCAGCGGCGGGCCCGGATCCGGCACCCGGATCTGGTCGCGAGTAACGTGCGGGTCCGCGGCGTGGGCCACCTGTCCCTGCCGTTCCACGGCGAGGTCGTGCACCAGATCACCGCGGCGCTGGCCCACCTGGACGAGGCCGAGGCACCTGACCGAACCGCCTGAGACCAACCTGCCTGACCGGGCAGCTAACCAGACGCCCAGAGCCGATGCACGTGCAGGCGCTCATGCAAAAGTTTCGTGAAGGTGGCGAGGAAAAGTGGGTGGCGGGGTTTGTGGCCTCGTGACTGATCCGTTATCGTGCGTGAGTCCCCAGCGGGAATAAACCCCCGCCGAGGACGGACGAAGCCCCTCCCCTGTGACCGAAAGGCCACGTTGTGTCCCAGCACGGTGTCGCGGGAGACCGCGTCACGCCCGGCAACGCTGCGCGCAAACCCGGCGCAGGACGTCATAGTGCCAAGCATCGCGTCGCCAGGCGTAACACTCCGAGTAGTACCCAGATCGTCGGTCTGACCGCAGCGCTTGCTGCAGCGGCGGGAGCTGTCGGTTTCAGCCACAGCTCGCTCGCCTCGCCGACCCAGGCGAACTCGGCGGTGAACCTTGCCGCATCGAGCTTGGACAACGGGCAACTGTCCGGCATCACCACCGCGCGGATCCAGGCCCGTCAGCTCGCCACCCGGGACTCCTCCCGGGTCCAGCTGGCCGGCAACGACACGAACAAGAAGCAGGCCGCGGCCGCCCAGCTGGCGAAGGCCCGGGCCGCCAAGCTCACCGCCACCCAGGCCCTCACCACCAAGCGCGCGACCGCGCTGGCCGCCGCGAAGGCGAAGGCCGACGCCGACGCGAAGAAGGCCCGCGAGTCGGCCACCCGCTGCGAGATCATGGTCACCGGCTACCACATCACCGCCACCTTCGGTCAGGGCGGCACCCGCTGGGCGCACAACCACACCGGCCTGGACTTCGCCGCGCCGATGGGCACGCCGATCCACAGCGTGATGAAGGGCGTGGTGATCTTCGCCGACTGGGCCGGGCCGTACGGCCGCCAGGTCCAGGTCCGGCACGAGGACGGCACCGTCACCTGGTACAACCACATGTCGAAGTTCAGCGTGTCGGTCGGCGAGACCGTGTACGCCGGTGACCAGGTCGGCGCGATCGGGATGACCGGCAACACCACCGGCCCGCACCTGCACTTCGAGGTCCACCCGGACGGCGGCGAGGCGATCGACCCCACACCGTGGCTCCGCAACCACTGCGGGCTGGACCCCTACACCGCGGGCTGACCCGGTAAACCTCAGCACCACCACGTCGTACCTGACTAAGCTGCAGCGCATGCGTCCGGCACCTGGCGAGGTCCTGCATTTCTCCGAAGACCCGACCATCGAGGTCTTCCGGCCGTACGTCGCGAAGACGGCCGGACAAGTCACTCCCTACGTGTGGGCCGTCGGCCACGACCGGGCCCCCGACTACTGGTTCCCGCGGCAGTGCCCCCGCGCGATGGCGTGGGTGGGCCTCTCGACCACTCCCGAGGACCGCGACCGCATCATCGGCGCTGGCTCCGGCACTCGTGTGCACGCGGTCGAATTCGGCTGGTTGGACGCGATGCGATCCGTCGACCTGTACGCCTACCGCCTCCCCGCGGACGACTTCGAGGAACATGACGCCGCGGTCGTCGCGACCACCGAGGTCCGGCCAGTCGGCCCACCCGAACGCGTCGGCGATCTGTTCGAACTGCACGACGAGGCCGGTATCCAGCTGCGCCTGCTGAACCGGCTGCACGACTTCTGGGCTGAGACCGTCGCCAGCACCCTCGAGTGGAGCGGCATCCGGCTCCGCAACGCCCGGCCATGACGTCGTACGCCGGACTCGCCGAAGTCGCGTGGACCTGGGTGCTCGACCAGGTGCAGTGGGACGACGACGGCCCGTGGATCCCGGAGGCGGCCGGTGGCGAGAAGCCGGACGAGTACCGCGACGGCATGCACAGCGGCATCGGCGGGCTCGCCCACACCCTCGCGGAGATCAGACTCACCCGCCCGTGGACCCCCGACGAACAACACCTGGCCGACGCCATCGCCGACCGCATCCGCACCACCATCCCGGGCGAAACGAGCATCACCTACTTCGACGGTCTGATCAGCGCGAGCGGCGTACTGACCGCGCTGAACGAGCCCGGCTCGGCCGCAGCCGTGGAGCGGGCCGCCGAGATCGCCACTCCCGACGGCTGGCCGGAGAGCTTCCTCCAGAAGGACGCGTACCTCCCGGATGCCGTCGCGAACGACGCGACGCTCGGCACCGCGGCCGCATTGCTCGGCGCTCTCTGGGCGCACCGCCACGGCGAGGACGCACAGCCGCTGGCCGATCGGGCCGCCGACCTCCTGCTGGGTGAGCAGGAGGAGTTGCCGACCGGTCTCAACTGGCAGTTCGTGTCTCGTCGGTTCCTGCAGGAGCAACCCCTGCAGATGCCGAACTTCTCGCACGGGTTGGCGGGGATTGCGGCTGCTCTGGCGGTGGCTGGTGTGGAGTTCGAGCGGCCGGAGTTGGTGGACGCGGGGCGGCGCGGGGCCGAGCACCTCGTCACGCTGGGGATCCTTGACGACAAGGGGTTCCGGGTGCCGCGGGTGATTCCGTGGTCGGAGCGGCACGGCGACGAGTTCACCTACAACTGGTGCCATGGCGGCGCTGGTACGGCGTTGCTGTTCAGCGCACTCGAGTACGCCGGAGTCGACCAAGTGGCTGGTGATTCGCCGCTGACCTGGCGCCGGCGCTGCCTGGACGGCGTCCGGAACTCCGGGATCCCCGAACGCCTCTACCCCGGCTTCTGGGACAACGACGGACGCTGCTGCGGTACGGCGGGAGTCGGCGATGCGTTCCTGGACGCGTGGCATCGCGACGGCGATCCACAGGACCTGGAGTTCGCCGTACGGCTCGCGGATGCCGTGGTGGAGCGGGCGATCCACGACGGCCCGTCGGCGTACTGGCGTTTCATCGAGCACCGCAATGACGAGCCGCTGTTGCCGCCGGGCGTCGGGTGGATGCAGGGCGCGGCCGGTATCGCGGCGTTCCTGTTCCGGATCGAGCGGGTGCTCGACGGCAGCCACGAGGCGGTCGAGCGGATGGACAACTGGTGGGCGCTCAGACGGTGAGGACCACCTTGGCCCGGGCGTGCTCGGCTTCCAGATAGCGGAGCGCGTCGGCCGCGGCTGACAGTGGGTAGGTCCGGTCGATGGCCGGCACGAGCTTCCCGGACTCGGCCAGTTCGGACAGCGCCATGAGGTTGGCCTTGTTGATCGTCGGCTTCAAGAGGACCACGCGCTGGCTGACGAACGGGGCCGAGACCATTCCTTTGACCATCAGGCCGACCGGGCCGAACAGGCTGCCGCCGGTGAACACGCCACCGCCGGACAGCACGAGGGTGCCGTTCCGGACCAGAATCCGCCGGAGGGCGGTCAGGGACCGATTGCCGACGAGATCGAGCACCACGTCGTACCGGCGGCCGGTGCGGCTGAAGTCGGCGGTGGTGTAGTCGATGACGTCGTCGGCACCGATCGACCGGATGAGCTCCACGTTCCTGGTGCTGCATACGCCGGTCACCTCGGCACCCAGTGCCTTGGCGATCTGGACCGCAAAGGTGCCGACGCCGCCCGAGGCACCGTTGATCAGGATCTGCTGCCCTGGCTGGAGCTTGGCGACGTCACGCAGGCCGACCAGCGCGGTGGTCGCGGCCAGCGGGATCGCCGCCGCCTGCTCGTAGCTGAGGTTGGCCGGCTTCGCCGCGACCGCATCCTCCGGTACGGCGAGGTACTCGGCGAAGGCGCCGATGGCATCGCCGTAGACCTCGTCGCCGACGCGGACGCCGGTCACCGACGGGCCGACCGCCTCGACCCGGCCGGCGAAGTCGGTCCCCCGGATGCGGACGTTCGGCCGGCGCAGGCCCAGGTCGGCTGACGGGCGGGCGACGTACGGGTCGCCCCGCAGGACATGCCAGTCGCGGGCGTTGAGCGCCGCGGCGTGAACCCGGACCAGTACCTCCCGGTCGCCCGGTACCGGCTGGTCGACGTCGGTGAACTCTAGGACGTCGGGTGATCCGTACTGGTCCTGAACGATGGCCTTCATGTCCGCCCCTTACGTTGTAAGTCTTACGGCGAGGCTGACTTACGGCGTAAGAATCGTCAAGGGCTCAAGGGATGGGAAGTCAGCGGAGCCGGTCGAGACCGTCGAGGATGAGATCGAGGGCGAACTCGAACTCGGCTTGATCGTCACACCAGCCCAGGGTGGAGTCCGGATCGTCGTGAGCGACCTCGCTCAGCATGCCGACCAGGTTCGGGAGCTGATCGGCCAGGTCCACGAGCATCCGGTCGGACTCCGCTCCGGCGCCGGCGGACGGATCGAACAGTTCCTGCGAGAAGCCCAGAGCCCTGCTGCCCAAGGCATGCAGCGCGTGGTGGACGAGGTCGTAGGAGAAGCCGCCGGCGTGCATCAGCCCGACCAGCCGGTCGTGGTAGCGGACGACCTCCGGACTCATCGTCGTCCGCGTCTCGAAGAGGCGTGGGGCCCACGGGTGCCGCAGCATGATCTCGCGCGCGGACAGGATCCGCCGGCGCATGGCCGTCTTCCACTCCGCCGCCGGAAGGTCGATCCGGTCCACGACGTCGTTGATCTCCGTCATCACCAGCTCGACGATGCCGTCCAGCAAGGCTGCCTTGCTGGACACGTGGTAGTACAGCGACATCGCCTCGGCGCCGAGCGCGTCACCGATCCGGCGCATCGTGACGGCGTCGAGCCCGTCGGTGTCGGCGATCGCGACCGCGGCCCGGAGCACCCGGTCCCGGCTCAGCGGAGTGCGCGGCTCAGACGCCTGGGTTGCCACCTGTATCCCCTTCCCACGCTGGATTCGTACAGCGTAAGGCAGGGTCAGCGCTGCCAGACCTCGGCGGTGGTCAGGAACGCGGACGAGCCGGGCTTGTCCGGGGACCCGTCGACCTGGACGAAGCCGGGGACCGAGGCGCCGCCGATCGAGACCGTCGCGGAGCGGACCGGAGCGATCACCAGGCTCAGGCTGTGGTTGCCCTCGGCGAGCGGGAAGTTCTCGGTCGCGAACAACCGGCGGTCGAGGACACCGCCCATCTCGATCTGGATGTCGGCCGCCTTGGCGCTGAGGCCGTCGGCGAGGTTCATCGAGACCTGGACCAGGTCGCGCTCGACCGCGGGCTCGTGCCAGGGCAGGCCCTGCACCTCGAGGAACGAGCGGACGAAGTACCGCTCCAGCCAGGACGCCAGGTCGACGTCCTCGGACACCACCCGGACGATCCCGTCGAACCAGAGGACCACCGCCGTACCGGAGCCGCGGATGGACCAGTCGACCATCCAGATCGACGCGTACGCGGTGACCTTGCCGGTCTCGTCGAACAGCCGCAGCCCAGGGTTGGCCCCCGCCAGGATGATCCGGCGGTTGCTACCCGAGGACTTGGACATGAGGGAGGACGCTTCCGGGAGGGGCCGAAGAGCCTTGATTGTCTCAATCTCCGGCCGGGACGCAATGTAAACGTCCAAAACCTTGACGGAGATATGGCCCGGCCGTCAGATCTTCTCTACCGGTGCGTAGCGCAGCAGCAACCTCTTGACACCCTCTGAGCCGAAGTCAATGTCTGCCTGGGCTTGCTGACCGTCGCCGCGAACGACCACGACCGTGCCCATGCCGAAGGTGTCGTGGACCACGCGGTCACCCGGGTTGAGGCTGATCACCGGCTTGTCGGACGCCGTCCGCCGCGGTGGCTCGTAGCGACTCGAGATGCCGCTGCCCCGGGTCGTCCCGGTGCCGGACCAACGGGTAATCGCGGACTCGTCGCGGCGCCAGTCGAGCAACTCGGCCGGGATCTCCTCGAGGAACCGGGACGGCGGGTTGTGCTGCGGAGCGCCGTACGCCGAGCGCACAGCGGCTCGCGAGATCGCCAGTCGCTGCCGGGCCCGGGTGATGCCGACGTACGCGAGCCGGCGCTCCTCCTCGAGCTCCTTCAGGTCGGTCAGCGACCGCGAGTGCGGGAAGACGCCGTCCTCCATCCCGGTCAGGAACACCACCGGGAACTCCAGGCCCTTCGCGGTGTGCAGCGTCATCAGCGTGACCACGCCGCCGTCGTCGGCCGCGTCCGGGATCTGGTCCGCGTCGGCGACCAGCGCGACCCGCTCCAGGAACGCCTGCAGGTCGGCTGCCTCGCCGGCCGCGGTCCGCTCCTCGACGAACTCGCGCGCGACCGAGATGAATTCGTCCAGGTTCTCCAGGCGGGTCTCGTCCTGGGGATCCGGTGACTTCTGCAGCTCCTCGTAGTACCCGGAGCGGTGCAGTGCGACGTCCAGGATGTCGTCCGGGGGGGCACCCGAGTCGACCATCGCGGTCAGCTCGTCGACGATGTCGATGAAGGACTGGACGGCGTTCACCGAGCGACTCGCCATCGCCGGGGCGTCCTGGGCACGACGGAGCGCCTGGGCGAACGAGATCCGGTCCCGGGCGGCGAGCGCCTCGACGGCGGCCTCGGCCCGATCGCCGATGCCGCGCTTGGGCACGTTCAGGATCCGGCGCAGCGAGACGGTGTCCTCGGGGTTGGTCAGGATGCGCAGGTACGCGAGCGCGTCGCGGACCTCCTTGCGCTCGTAGAACCGGACGCCGCCGACCACCTTGTACGGATGGCCGGTGCGGATGAAGACCTCTTCGAAGACCCGGGACTGCGCGTTGGTCCGGTAGAAGACCGCGACATCGGACGGCTTCACCCCGTCGGCGTCGGTCAGCCGGTCGATCTCGTCGGCGACGAACTGCGCCTCGTCGTGCTCGTTGTCGGCGACGTACACCGCGATCTGCTCGCCCTGGCCCTGGTCGGACCAGAGGTTCTTCGCCATCCGGCCCTCGTTGCGGCTGATCACCGCGTTCGCCGCGGTCAGGATGTTCTGGGTGGAGCGGTAGTTCTGCTCGAGCAGGATCGTCTCGGCGCCGGTGAAGTCCTCCTCGAAGGCGAGGATGTTGCGGATCGTCGCACCGCGGAACGCGTAGATCGACTGGTCGGAGTCGCCGACCACCATCAGCTCGGCCGGCGGCGCGGTCGGGCCGTTGTAGTTCGGCTCGTCCTCGCCGCAGAGCTCGCGGATCAGCGAGTACTGCGCATGGTTGGTGTCCTGGTACTCGTCGACGAGCACGTGACGGAAGCGGCGGCGATAGTACTCACGGACTTCGGGGAAGGCCTGCAGCAGGTTGACCGTGGTCATCAGCAGGTCGTCGAAGTCCAGCGCGTTCGCCTGGGCCAGCCGCTCCTGGTAGATCCGGTAGCACTCGGCGTACGTCTCCTCGAGGTGGTTCGAGGTCTTCGCCGCGGCCGTCTCGTGGTCGATCAGCTCGTTCTTCTGGGTGCTGATCCAGTTCAGCACGGCCCGCGGGTTGTACCGCTTCACGTCCAGGTCGAGCTCGCGGCAGACCAGCGTCATCAGCCGGCGCGAGTCGGTGTCGTCGTAGATCGAGAACGTCGAGCTGATCCCGAACCGCTTGATGTCGCGACGCAGGATCCGGACGCAGGACGAGTGGAAGGTGGAGACCCACATCAGCTTCGCCCGCGGACCGACCAGCTCCACCACACGCTCGCGCATCTCGGCGGCGGCCTTGTTGGTGAAGGTGATCGCGAGGATCGATCCCGGGTGCGCGTCGCGGGCCGCCAGCAGGTAGGCGATCCGCCGGGTCAGCACCCGGGTCTTGCCGGATCCCGCACCGGCCACCACCAGCAGCGGCTTGCCGGCGTGCACGACGGCGGCCCGTTGCTGCGGATTGAGCCCGTCCAGCAGCGATTCCGGGTCGGTCCGATGCTTGGTGGGCTCCTCCAGCGGCACCGGGAGCTCGTCAGGCGAGAACAGCGTAGTCATCACCCAACACCTTAGGCGCTCGCTCCGACACTTACCGAACGCCGGTTCGAACCGCGCGTCACACCCTCTATCGTGGGTGGTCATGGCGCACCCGGTTTTCGCTCGGTTGTACGCGCGAGTGCGGCCGACGCTGGACCAGCAGGGCGTGGCCGAGCACCGGCGGCGGCTGCTGCGCGACCTGGCCGGCCGGGTGCTCGAGGTCGGCGCCGGCGACGGCGGCAACTTCGCCCACTACCCGCCGGAGGTGACCGAGGTGGTGGCGGTCGAGCCGGAGGCGTACCTACGCGCCAAGGCCGTGCGACACGCGACCACCGCGCCGGTCCGGGTGGAAGTCGTCAACAGTACGGCGGAACGGCTGCCGCTCGACGACGGCGCTGTCGATGCCGTCGTCGCGTCGCTGGTGTTGTGCTCGGTCCCGGACCAGGCGGTTGCGCTCGCCGAGGCCTTCCGGGTGCTGCGACCAGGTGGCGAGCTGCGGTTCTACGAGCACGTCGTCGCCACATCCGGCCGGCTGCGCGGCGTACAGAAGGTCCTCGACGCGACTATCTATCCACCGCTGTCCGGCGGCTGCCACCTGCACCGCGACACCGCCGCCGCCATCACGACGGCCGGCTTCACCATCACCACACTCGACCGCTTCAACTTCCCACCCACCG
Source organism: Kribbella sp. NBC_01484 (assembly GCF_036227145.1). Lineage (NCBI taxonomy): Bacteria > Bacillati > Actinomycetota > Actinomycetes > Propionibacteriales > Kribbellaceae > Kribbella > Kribbella sp. NBC_01484. Next base: position 4,034,458 of record NZ_CP109437.1, on the reverse strand, counting down.
GCCCCAACCCGGCCGCCCCTCACATCCTCGGCCGCGCACTCCGCCCGGACAGCTGAGCGGGATCTTCTGTGGGCAGACTTGCCGTCAGCAGAAAAGCTGGGGTGAGGCCGGTCCGCCCGGTCAGGGTTGAGGACATGGCAGAAGACAACAAACCACCGCTGTTCAACGAGGCGGCCCGGCAACGATTGTTCGGGCAGCGGATCGTCGTACTGGACGGAACCCTCGACGACGACAACGGGACCTTGCTGGCGACCCAGATCCTGACCCTGGCCGCCGAGGACCCGGACGCCGACATCGCCTTGTGGATCCACTCGCTCGGCGGTTCGGTGCCGTCGATGCTCGCGATCCGCGACGTGATCCGGCTGGTGCCGTGCGACGTGTCGACGCTGGCGATCGGACTGGCCTGCAGCGCCGGGCAGTTCCTGCTGTCGGCCGGTACGCCGGGCAAACGCTACGCACTGCGGCACGCCAGGGTTCTGATGCACCAGGGATCGGCCGGCATCGGCGGGTCCGCGGTGGAGATCGAGATCCAGGCCAACGACCTGCGGCACATCCGGGACACCGTCCTGGCGCTGATCGCCGAGGACACCGGGCAGCCGTTCGACGTCGTGCACGAGGACTCCCTGCACGACCACTGGTACACCGCCGAACAGGCCCGTCAGTACGGCTTCATCGACCACATCGTCGAGTCGTTCGACCAAGTGATGCCCCAACCGAAGGCGGCCGCGTAATGAACGAACGAAGTGAGTTCACCATCAAGCACAGCGCATCTCGTGTCTCATCCGCGCCCGGAGCGAAGCGAGGACGTGGATGAGCAGCTACACGATTCCCAACGTGATCGCCCAGCACCCGCGGGGCGAGCGGATCATGGACGTCTACTCGCACCTGCTCAGCGAGCGCATCATCTACCTCGGTACGGCGATCGACGCGGGCGTCGCGAACGCGTTGATCGCCCAGCTGCTGCATCTCGAGGTGGACAAGCCGGAGCAGGAGATCAACCTCTACATCAACTGCGAGGGCGGCGACATGACCGCGATGCTCGCGATCTACGACACCATGCAGTACATCCAGTCGCCGGTCGCGACGTTCTGCGTCGGTCAGGCGATCGCGGCCGGTGCGGTCCTGCTGGCCGGGGGTGCCACCGGGCGTCGCGCCGTACTGCCGCATGCCCGGGTCGTCCTGCACCAGCCGGCCGCGCGCGGGCAGGGCACGATCCCGGACCTGATCCTGCAGGCCGACGAGGTGGTCCGGGTCCGCGGGCAGGTGGAGTCGATCCTGGCGCGCCACACCGGGCAGACGGTCGAGCAGCTGCGGCACGACACGGACCGGGACCACGTGCTGACGGCTGAAGAGGCACGGCATTACGGCATCATCGACCATGTGATCGTGGAGCGGGCGCCGATCGCGGCGCTCGCGTGATCATCCGGCGGCCGGCGTGATCATCCGGCGGCGGCGATGACCTTGTCGGCGACGGCGGCGTGGTGGACGTGGTCAGCCTGCGGGCGGCCGACGCGGTTGGTGAGGTAGGCGTAGGCGATCCGCCGGTCGGGGTCGGCCCAGCCGATGCAGCAGTAGCTGCCGTTGTGACCGAACGTCCGCGGGCCGCTCGTCGTCCCCAGCGGTGTGGTCCCTCCGGGGACCGACCGCGGGCCGCCGAGCTGGAACCCCTGTGACCACCGGACCGGTGCCCGCGCGGTCCGGTCGATCTCACCGTCGCTGCTGGGCTCGACAGCGAGCGCGATCGACTCCGGCCGCAGGATCCGGCCGGCCGGCCCGACTCCGCCGTACAGCAGGGCCTGGTACAGCGCGGCCAGGTCCCGTGCGGTGGCGGAGATCCCGGCCGAGGGTATGACGGCCGCGCGCGTGCTGTAACGGTTCACCACCGACTGGACGAATGGGCCGACGGGTCCGCCGGCCCGCACCGGGACATGCCGGGGCCACTCGTCGGCGGGGAGTCCGAGGAAGGTGTCGGTGACGGCGAGTGGTTCGAGCACTGAGCGCCAGAGCAGCTCGTCGATCGGTTGGCGGCTGCAGCGCTGGGCGACTTCGCCGAGGATGAACCCGAAGGCCAGCGGGCTGTACGCGACCGTGTCGATCGGCCACTGCGGGCGAGCCTCCTCGATCCGCTGCAGTGACCGATGCCAGTCGGTCATCGCGCGGGCCTCACCCAGGTACGAGCCCGCGTGGGACACACCGGAGCGGTGCCGCAGCACCTGGCGCACGGTGATCTCCCGCTTGCCGTTGTCCGCGAACTCGGGCCAGTACGCCGCCACCGCGTCGTCCAGGTGGAGCAGACCGGACTCGACGAGCTGGTGGATCACGATCGCGACGTACGGCTTGCTCGCGGAGAAGAGCCAGAACAACGCGTCCGGCGGACAGCCGAAGCTCCGGTCGATCACCACCTGCCCGTCGCGGAGGACACACAGTTGGGCGATCGCGCCACGGGCCTCGACCAGCTCGATCGCCTCACCCAGCCGGGCAGCGTCCAGCCCGACGTCTTGTGGTTCGCACGCGCCGCCGAGTTCCATCGATCCCTCCCACGACCAGCTTGCCGTGCCAGGCAAGAGGCTAGGGTCGGTGCTGTGAGTGTGCCTGAGGGGAATCCGCGACCGGACCACGAGATCGAGCGAGTGCTGGCGGTGGTCGCGCACCCGGACGACATCGACTTCGGCGGGGCCGGCACGGTCGCGTTGTGGACCAAGGCCGGGATCGAGGTGCACTACTGCATCGTCACCGACGGTCAGGAGGGTGGCTTCGAGCCGGAGCGGGACCGGGCCGAGATCCCCGCGGTCCGCCGGGCCGAGCAGACCACGGCCGCCCGGCACGTCGGCGTCACCGACCTGCACTTCCTCGGGTACGCCGATGGATCGGTCGAGCCGACGCGCGACCTGGTCCGCGACATCAGCCGGCTGATCCGCCAGGTCCGGCCGCAGCGGCTGCTGACCCAGTCACCGGAGCGTTGGTGGGCCCGGCTCCCGGTGTCCCACCCCGACCACCTCGCGACCGCGGAGGCGACCGTACGCGCGTTCTACCCGGCAGCCGGGAACCCCTACGCCTTCCCCGAGCTCACCGAGGAGGCCTGGAACGTCGACGAGCTCTGGATGTTCGGGCACCCCGAGCGCAACCACTACGTCGACATCACCGACACCTTCGACCAGAAGCTCGCCGCCCTGATGTCGCACACCAGCCAGCACCGCGACCCCGACACCCTTCCCGGCCACATGCGCACCTGGTCCGCCCAGATCGCCGCCGGCGCCGGCCTCCCCCCGAACCACTACGCCGAAGCCTTCACCGTCATCCGCCTGCCCTAATCCCATTTGCACACGTACGCCGGACCAGCGAGGGTGCGTGCATGACGATTTCTCATGCGGTGGTTGGTGACGGGCCGGCGGTGTTGCTGGTGCATGCCGGGGTGGCGGATGCGCGGATGTGGGCTCGGCAGGTGGCGGAGCTGCAGCAGGACCACCGGGTGATCACGGTCGATCTGCGGGGGTACGGCGAGACCCCGTTGGAGGCCGGCGCCAAGTACTCGGATGCGGGTGATGTGCTCGCGCTGCTCGACGAGTTGGGCGTCGACTCGGTACAGGCCGTGGGAGCGTCGTTCGGCGGGTACGTCGTGCAGCAGATGGCCAGCCGGGCGCCGGAGCGGTTCAGCCGGCTGGTGCTGATCTGCGCGCCGACCGACAACGTCGAGCCGACCGAGGACCTGCGCGCGGTCTGGGCCGAGGAGAACAAGCTGATCGAGGCCGCCGATGTCGACGGCGCGACCGACCTGATGGTGCGGAGCTGGATCGGGCCGGACGCGGATGACGACGCGCGAGAGCTGCTCCGGACCATGCAGAAGCGGGCCTACGAACTCCAGCTGGCCGCAGGTGACGACGTGGAGAACGAGGAGTACGCCGTCGAGCCGGAGAAGATCAGCGCGCCCGTGCGATTGATCACGGGCGCGCATGACTTCCAGTTCTTCGCGAACTGCGCGACGTACCTCGCCGAACGCCTGCCGGACGTCGAGCGGATCGACCTCCCGTGGGCCGGCCACCTGCCGACCCTCGAGCGTCCGGCGGCTGCGCCCGGGCTGATCCGCGCGCATTTCTGAGTAATCACTGAGAAGGTGCGCCTGAGTAGACGCTGAGTTTCCATTGACGGCCCCGCCTACAATTCTTGTATGCGCGAAAGAGCCGTACTCGCGATCACCAAGTTAGCGGCCGCGATGTGTCGCCTGCTCGGCAGCGGCGGCCAGTCACTGCCCGGGACGATCGCCGATCGACTCGATCCGCAATTGCTCGGAAGATTGTCCGCGAAATTGCCGAACGGGATCATTCTGGTCACCGGCACGAACGGAAAGACCTCAACCACCAAACTGATCGCCGCGGCATTACGCAGCAACGGCGAGCAGGTGCTGACGAACAGCACCGGCGCAAACCTGCGCAGTGGTGTCACGTCGGCCTTGATCGGGGCGGCCGATCTGGACGGACGGATCGGCGCGACGATCGGTCTGTTCGAGGTCGACGAGGCCTGCCTGCGCCTCGTCGCACCCGAGGTCCGGCCGCGGCAGATCGTGGTACTGAATCTGTTCCGCGACCAACTCGACCGTTATGGCGAAGTGGACACCACTGCCGCACTGCTCGTCGAGGGAATCGCCGCGACCGACGCGCGAGTCTGCCTGAACGCCGACGACGCATTGGTCGCGAGTCTGGCCGATTCGGCGGCCGACCCGGGAATGGCCACCTACTTCGGGATCGAACGACTTCCGAGCCGGCCGGAGACGGCGCCGAAAGCCGTCACCGACTCCGACCGCTGCCCGAAGTGTGGCACTCGGCTACGGTTCAGCCGGACCTTCTACAGCCACCTCGGGCATTACGCCTGCCCGCGCGGCGACTTTTCCCGGCCGACTCCCGGCGTCGCGGTCACCAGCGTCGAGCACACCGATCCCGAAGGCACCGACTTCACCGTGACCGCCGACGGCGTACCGGTGAAGATGAGGTCCGGACTGTCGGGAACCTACAACCTCTACAACGCGGTGGCGGCCGTCAGTGTGACGACCGGACTGGGTCTCGACCCGGTCGTGACCGGGCGCGCACTCGAGACCACCGAAGCGGCGTTCGGCCGGGTGGAGAAGGTCGACGTCCAGGGCAGAACCCTGTGGCTGCTGCTGATCAAGAACCCGACCGGATTCACCCAGGTGCTGGACACGTTCCTGATCGGGCGGCGGCGACCGCGGGTGATGATGGCGGTCAACGACCTGGCCGCGGACGGCCGCGACGTCTCCTGGTTGTGGGACGTGCCGCTCGAGGCGCTGGCCTCCACACGACCCGAGGTCGTCACGGCGGGGAGCCGGGCGCAGGACATGGCGCTGCGGATGCACTACGCCGGCACCGAGGTCTCGGTGGCGGCCAGCTTCGACGACGGGATCGCCAGCCTGCTGACCGGCTTGCCGCCCGGGGGCGACGCCTACATTCTGCCGACCTACACCGCGATGCTGCAGATCCGCAAGGTGCTCGGCCGGCTCGCACCCCTTCAGGACGCGCACGCATGAGATCACTACGGATCGCCCACCTCTATCCCCGCGACCTGAACGTCTACGGCGACCTGGGAAATGTCATCACGCTGGTGAAACGACTGGAATGGCGCGGTTACCGGGCCGAGGTGCTACCGGTCGAGGCCGGCCGGCCGGTGGATTTCTCCAGCGTCGATCTCGTCTTCGGCGGCGGTGGCCAGGATTCCGGGCAACTGGTTTCCGCCGGAGATCTTCTGGAACGCGGCCCGGAATTACACCGGATGGTCGACGACGGCGTTCCGATGTTGTTGGTCTGCGGCAGTTACCAACTCTTCGGCCGGGAATTCACCACCAGCGACGGACGACATGTTCCGGGGCTCGGAATTTTCCGGTCGGCGACCGTCGGCGGCCCGCACAGAATGATCGGGAACATTGTCCTGGAAAGCCCGTTCGGACGGCTGGTCGGATTCGAGAACCATTCCGGCCGGACCGTGCTCGACCCGGGCCAGGAGGCGCTGGGCACGGTTGTGCAGGGATTCGGGAACAACGGCTCGAGCGGCGAAGAGGGAGCGGTCACCGGCAACGCCATCGGCACGTACCTGCACGGCCCTGTCCTGCCCAAGAACCCGGTCCTCGCGGACCACCTCCTGCTAACCGCGCTGAGGCGGCGGTACGGCGTCGAGGAGCTGCGGCCGTTGAACGACGAGCTGGAGCTGCGCGCGGCGAACGTCGCAGCCAGCCGCCCGCAGGGACGGGCGGCGACGCTCCGGCCCAGGCACCGGCCGCTCCACCGCATTGTCGCGGCGCTGCGGAGCCTCTGAACGACACGACGTCCCCGGACCCGGCCCGGGGACGTCGTCAGGGAATCGTCAGTCGGCCAGCGCGCCCATCGGGTCCCAGGCCGGGAGCACGATCGGCTCGTCGTCGAGTCGCGCCTGCAACTCGGCCGGCAGGGCGGACCGCCGGACGGCGATCTCGAAGACGTGCTCGCCGAACCACGAGTCGTTCATGGTCCAGAAGCCGCTGTCCGCCTTCTCGTCACCCCAGCTGTTCTCCACCCGCCAGCGCCGTGGCTCGCCGTCGACCACGTCGACACCGGTCAACAGCATCGCGTGCGTCATCAGCGTCTCGTGGTGCACCAGCCGCTCGGCCTTGTTCAGGCTGAACTCGGTGTCGTAGACCGAGCCGTAGTCGTACAGCTTGGCGTCCCAGTAGCCGAGGTCGGCGTTCATCTGCTTGCCGACGTCGCATCCGAACCAGACCGGCTCGCCGCCGACGATCGCGTCCTGGGTAAGCCGCTTCATCAGGTCGATGTCGACGTTCAGGTACACCACCGGCGGGGCGTCGATGACGTTGCCGAGGTAGTCGACGGTGAAGGTCCGGCCGACCGGGCTGGTCTCGCGCGGGTCGTGCACCAGGCAGACGTACTCCTCGACCGGGAGCTGCACGTACGCCGCGGCGAACTCGGCCGGCGTGGTCCAGCCGTCGCGGTGGAAGCCCTTGTCGCTGTCCTTCCACTGCCACAGGAACTTCTGCGGCGGCGTGCCGAGGTGGATGCTGAGCACCCGGTGCACCGTGGTCAGGATCTCCTGCTTGCGATCGCGTCGCGCCTCCGCGCCGTCCAGCGCCCGGAGGTCGCGAGCGCCCTGCCGGAGCACCTTGCGCAGGATGTCGTTCATCTGCCCGGTCGAGGACGAGCTCTCGGTCTCCGGCATCGCCGTCTTCGGCACCAGGCCGTGCTTGCGGACCACCGCGATGAACATGTTCCACTGGCCGCCGTCACCGATCGGGTCGGACAGCAGGTGCGCCACCGTCCGGTCGTCGGCGTCGCGGTCCGCGGTGTCGATGATCGCCTCGAGGAAGAAGTTGGCCCGCTCGAACTTGTCCCAGAACAGCACGTAGTTCTGGGAGAACTCGAAGTCCTTGACCCCGAGCTTCGCGGCCGCGCCGGCGCGCAGCAGGTTCAGCCCGGCGAACAGCCAGCAACGGCCGCTCTTCTTCTGGTTCGTCACCTTCCAGTCATCCAGCAGGTGGGACACCGAGTGGTCGATCGAGGTGACCACCTGTCGGTCCAGGGCGATGGCGTTGACCGGCGTCTGCGTGACGGCGTTCTGCATCACCCGGTACTGCGGGTTCGACGCGAACTCCTTCTCGAAGAGCGCGAGCTGTTCGGCTGTGAGATTCCGCTCCATAGCAGTCGACGGTATAACAGCGACCAAGCCGGTACCGCCTCAGCCGGGGTGGCGAATCCACGCCCTGTCCGGAATCCGCCACCGGCGAGCCCTTGCGTTATGCTAAATGAAAACGACATTCAACAAAGGAGAGGTGTCCCATGCCTCGTCGTCCGGCCCCGACCGGCAAGCGCAAGCCGAAGCAGAATCCGCTCGATCGCGACGGCATCACCTACATCGACTACAAGGACACCGCGCTGCTGCGGAAGTTCATCTCCGACCGCGGCAAGATCCGGTCCCGCCGGGTGACCGGGTTGTCGGTGCAGCAGCAGAAGCAGATCGCCCGCGCGATCAAGAACGCGCGCGAGATGGCGCTCCTGCCCTACACCTCGGCGAACCGCTGACCGGTCAGACCAGCCGGCGGTCGGTCGCCCAGCGGGTCAGTTCGTGGCGGTTGGAGAGCTGGAGTTTGCGCAGCACCGAGGAGACGTGGGTCTCGACGGTCTTCACCGAGATGAAGAGCTCGCGGGCGACCTCCTTGTAGGCGTAGCCGCGGGCGATCAGGCGCAGGACCTCGCGCTCGCGCTGGGAGAGGCGGTCGAGGTCCTCGTCGACGGAGGCGATGTCGATCGCGCCGGAGAAGGCGTCGAGGACGAAGCCGGCCAGCCGCGGCGAGAAGACCGCGTCACCGTCGGCCACGCGGTTGATCGCGTCGACGAGCTCGGTGCCGCTGATGTTCTTCGTCACATAGCCACGCGCGCCGGCCCGGATCACGCCGATCACGTCCTCGGCCGCGTCCGACACCGACAGCGCCAGGAACTTGATGTCCGGGTGCCGCTGGTGCACCTGCTTCATCACCTCGATGCCACCGCCGCCGGGCAGGTGCACATCCAGGAGTACGACGTCTGGCTCGGTGCCCACGATCGCCTTCACCGCGGTGTCGACGTCTGATCCCTCCCCGACGATGTCGACCGACGCGCCGATCTCGCTGCGCACCCCGGCCCGGAACATGTCGTGATCGTCGACGACGACAACGCGCCTGCTGCTCATCTGTCCATCTCCAGTCGCACTTCGGTCCCTGTCTCCGGATCGGACCGCACCGTTGCGCGGCCGCCGTGCCGTTCCATCCTGCCCATCACACTGTGCCGCAGTCCGAGCCGATCGTCGGGCACCTCGTCGACCTCGAAGCCCTTGCCCCGGTCCCGGACGAACATCTCCGCCCGGTCCCCGTCCACCTCGACGAACACGTCGATCTTCGCCGCACCCGAGTGCTTGGCCGCGTTCACCATCGACTCCCGCGCGGCCCGGACCATCGCCGACAGTCCTTCGGTCAGGTCGCAGTCCCCGACCGTGACCACCTCGACCGGTACGCCGTGCGAGTCCTCGACCTCGGCAGCGGCCCGCTTGGCGGCGCCGGCGAGTGTCTGGTCGGTGTTGTCGTCCTCGTCGTACAGCCAGGACCGCAGTTCACGCTCCTGCGAGCGCGCCAGCCGGGCCACAGCGCGGGGGTCGTCGGCCTGCTTCTGGATCAGCGCCAGCGTCTGCAGCACCGAGTCGTGCAGGTGGGCGGCCATGTCGGCGCGCTCCTGCGACCGGACCCGCTCGGCACGCTCCGTGTTCAGGTCGCGGGTCAGCCGGTGCACCCACGGCCCCGCGATGACACCGATCCCGACCACGGCCAGCAGCAACGCGACCAGTACGTCGCCGACCATCGAGAGCCGGCCGTTCTGCACCAGGAACACGGTGATCGCGGTGCCGATCAGGATCAGGCCGACGGCGATCCGGATCAGCGACTTCCAGCCGCCCTTGCCGAGCACGACGCCGAGGATCGGGACGCGGACGTCCCGGGCCCACTGGGCCTTCTGGCTCTCGTCGGCCTGCCGCCAGATCAGTGCCAGACCGGTGCCGGCGAACACCAGTGGCCAGAACAACTTCCCGGCGATCCCGAGCCCGGCGACCTGCAGCAGGAGCAGCAGCCCGATCCCGATCGCCACCAGGGCCGTCACCTGGCCGCGGCTCTTCTCCCGCTTCCGCGCCTTGGCCTCGGTCACCGGCGGTGGCTCGTCGGAGCGCATTCCACTTCGGGTGTGCGCGGCCAGCCCCGGCGCGGCCGGCACGGTCGCCGGCGCGAGCGGCATCAGGAACCACAACGCCGCATAGATCAGTACGCCGAACCCACCGAACACCGTGGTCGCGATCAGCACCAACCGGACGACGGTGTCGGACACACCCAGGTGATCCGCGACCCCGCCGGCCACACCGGCGATGACCCGTCCCTCCGTACGGCGGTACGCCCGGCGGACCGGTGGCGCCTCGGACGGCTGCCGCGGCTGCCCGGGTTGCCCGGCCGGACCGGAGTACGCCGGCCCAGTCGGCCCGCCGTTCGCCGGCCCGGCGGATCCCTGTCCGGATTGGCCGCCGAAAGCCTGACCACCGGCACCTTGTCCCGTCTGAGCGCCGGCTGCGGCCTGGCGGGCGGCGTACGCTGCGTAAGGGCCTTGATACTGCCCGGGTCCCTGCGGACCCCACCCCTTGTACTGCCACGGGCTCCCGTCAGACGTGCCCTGCCCAGGCGGCGACGCGGGAGGGCCTCCGTTCGCGGAGGTCCCGCCCGGAGGCGCGGCTGCTGGCTGGCTCATCACAACGATCGTCACACGCCACGAGGGCCGACACCAGCAGGCTTGTCCCCGGCTGTCTCCTCAGCACCCGTCCGGCGCGGTCAGGGTCCCCTCGGGGAGAACCCCGAGCCGAGGGCCTCGTGGCACCCGTCAGGCCCGAGGACTCCGGGGTGCTCAGGGGGCATCCCCGATGTGATCAGGCCGCCGAACGCGCCACTATCGATGACATGGAGCAGAACCAGAATGAACCCGGTGGGTTCGACCGCAGCCGCCTGCAGAACATGCAGAGCTGGCAGCGGAGCCGGTCGGACCGGTGGGTGGCCGGCGTCTGCGGCGGTATCGGCCGCGCGCTGAACATCGACCCGGTCCTGGTCCGCGTGGTGATGGCGGTCCTCATCATCAGCGGTCCCGGGGTCATCTTCTACATCGCCGCCTGGGTGCTGATGCCCGACGAGGGCAGCGAGCGCTCGGCGGCGCAGGGTCTGCTCGGCGACCGGGTCCGGCCCGACCACCCGTGGCTGTGGCCGATCGTGATCGGCGTCTGTGTGTTCGTCGCCATCGCGATGATGTCGTCGTTCAACGTCGGCCGGTTCGTCCCCGGCCCGCTGATCGTGCTCGCCGTGATCTGGCTGGCCGCCAAGCATCGCAAGGGCGAGCGCCGGCGCGGCCAGGGGAACGGTCCGGGCACCACTTGGACCGCTCCTGGGACGAACTGGACCGGCCGCCCGCAGGACACCACACCGACGACCGGCGCCTCCCCGGCTGGTCAGCAGCCGGCCGCATCGGCGTACATGCCTCCTCAGACCGGCCCGTCAGCTCCCCCGGCGGGCCCGTCGTCCTCGGCCACGCAGAGACCCCAGGACCGCACCGTCGAACCGGTCCAGGCTGTGTGGACCGAGGACGACCCCCTCGGCCTGTACGTCGACGAGCCGCCGACCGCACCGCCGACGCAGGCGAGCACCGCCGAGCCGCCGGCGAAGGGTGTCCGCGGGATCAAGTCGATCATCGTCGTACTGACCGGGATCGCGATCGGGATCGCCGCGCTCGCTGGTGCTCCGACGGCGACCATGCTGGTCATCGGCGTGGCCACGCTCGGCGCGGGCATGCTGATCGGTGGATTCGTCGGCCGCACGCTGGCCCTGCTGCCGCTGGGCATCCTGCTCGCGATCGGTGCCTTGGTGAGCACCGTGTTCCCGAACGTGCCGCGAGACTTCGCCGATGTGAACTTCACCGCGACGAGCACGGACACGGTCACGGCGACCAGCAACAGTTACAACTTCGACGCCGGGCAGGTGACGCTCGACCTGACCAAGGCGACTTTCGCACCGGGTGCCAGGGTCGACGTGAACGGCGGGGTCGGCGAGGTCATCGTCAAGGTCCCGCAGAACGTGGACGTCCAGGGCACGATGTCGACCGAGATGGGCGAGGTCATCGGACTCAACAACGCGAAGCAGGACGGGCATAATGCCCAAATGACGGTCAACGACCTGGGCGCGGACGCGAAGGCCGGTCCGTCGACTCTCACCGTCGACCTGCACCTGAAGCTGGGCAGCATCACAGTGGAGCGCGGATGAAGCAGCCTCGACGCAAGGCGAAGCCGGATGTGCCGGGGGTCGTTGCCGGCACCGTCCTGACCGGCGCCGCGACCATCTGGATGCTGAACGACAGCGGCGTCCTGCAGACCGACGACCTCGGCGTCACCGGCGCCCTCCTGCTGGTCACCGCCGGCGTCATCGGCCTGGCCGCCTCGCACCGCGGCTGAGGCCGGCGCCCGGCGCGTAGTTGCCAGCGGCATCTTGTCGCCGGCAGCCTCCGGACCGGTCGGGCCAGGGCCCTCGGCTAGGCTTGTGGACTGTCTGCCGGCGTCTGCCGGGGGGCGAGTACCCGAGGGGTCCGGGTGAAGCGGGCCCCGTGGTCAAGGAGTTTCGATGGTGCGCGGCACCGTGAAGTGGTTCAACGCCGACAAGGGCTACGGCTTCCTCGCCGTCGACGGCCAGGACGACGTGTTCGTCCACTGGAGCAAGATCGTCTCCGACGGTTACAAGACCCTGGAGGACGGCCAGCAGGTCGACTTCCAGATCGTCGACGGGCCGAAGGGCCGCGAGGCCGACACCGTCACCCCCGTCTGACCGGCCGCCGGACCCGGGTTTCCGGACTGCACCGGGAGTCGCCAACCGGTAGCCTGTCGTCTCACCGTGTGAGGGGTTGAGATGTGACAGAGCCGGTACCCGTGATCCGCAAGCTCGAGCAGGCGCTCGCCGACGACGACTTCGCCTGGTCGCTGCTGCTCGTCGGCGAGGACCAGACCGACAAGCTCGCCACGCTGACCGGCGACCTGCGCGGACCGTTCTCGAAGACCGGCGACGGCAAGCAGATCACCTCCGGCTTCTCCTACTGGGGCATCGGCCCGACGATCGCCTGGGCGAACGCCACCAACGACCCGTTCTACCTGGTCATGAAGGCCGGCGCGGAGTCCTTCCTGCGGCACTGGCGCAAGGTCCGGCCGCACGTCGAGAACGGCGGCTTCCACCTGGTCAGCCTCGGCGTCGGCACCGGGGTCAAGGACCGCACGATCCTCGGCGACATGCGCCGGCAGAACCGGGAGATGTTCTACATCCCGGTCGACATGAGCTCGGAGATGCTGCGGATGGGCACCCTGGAGCCGGTCCGCGGCGCCCGGTTCCCGATGTCCCAGGTGCTGCCGGTGCAGCTCGACTTCTCCATCGCCGACAACATCGACGAGCTCGCCCAGCTGCTGTCCCGGCTGATCGGCGACGACCCGATCCTGTTCACACTGACCGGCAACACGCTGGCCAACTTCGAGAGCGACGAGGAGCTGCTCAGCACGCTCACCCGGGCGCTGCGTCCGCAGGACCGGCTGCTCCTCGAGGTGGCCACCACCAGCAGCCTGGACGCCGACGCCGCGAAGGCGGCCGCCGACGAGTACCACCAGACCCGGGCCTTCGCGGAGTTCGTCACCAGCGCGCTGCGCTACAACACCGACCTGACCATCGACAACGACCGGATCGACTTCCGCGGTGAGGTCGAGACCGACGACGCCCTGCGGGTGAAGATCGTCTGGCAGAACAACACCGGCGAACCGATCGTGATGGGCCTGCCCGACCACACCGAGGTGGTGCTCGAGCCGGAGGACACGATCCTGCTCTACACCACCCGCAAGTTCTCCACCGAACGGCTGAAGAAGCTCACCGCCGCCTGCGACCTGACGCCGATCGAGCACGCCCACTCCGGCTTCCGCCACACCCGCCGCCCGAGCCCGTTCGGCCTCGACCTGCTCCTGCTCGCCCCCGGCACCGCCGAGGTCACCACCGCCACCACCCTCGCCGACGACATCTGGTCGACATGACCTCAGCCGGCGCGCCCGACCCCGGCCTGCCGAGAGAGCGGCGGCGGGTCCTGGCCCGGCTCCGACGGCTACGGCTGGTGTTGCCGCCGGTGGACTCGCGGTGGGTGGCGAACCGGCGGATGATCGTCACCGCGGTCAGCTACGGCCTGCTCGCCCTGGCGTTCGTGCTGGGCGTGGTCTGGTTCATCTCGCCGGGCAACTCGCGGTGGGAGCCGGCGGTCAACTCGCTCACCCTGGTCGCCGGGCTGACCGGCATCTTCGTCGAGCGGCTGACGGCCGAGGCGGAACGCCGTACCGAGGTGCTGCGCGCGGTTGCGGACGAGCTGCGGGACAACACCCGGCTGCTCGGCGACGAGCGGTTCTCGCCGAACACGCCGACCACGCGGCAGGTGTACCCACGGCTGGTCGTGTCCGCGGTCGACCTGGCGCTGGTCTCGGGTGCGCTCGGGCTGCATCGCGACGCCGAGCTGGTCGGCCTGCTGCACCGGTGGCGGGACACCGTGCACCTGTTCAACCGGCGGCTCGATCTGACCGAGATCAGTACGTTCTCCAACACGATCTCGGCAGCCGAGCTGGCCGCGTTCCACCGGGCCCTCCACCGCGAGAACAGCTACTTCGCGGCCACCCGGGAGATGCTCGAGAACCTGCTCACCCGGCTGCCCACCACGTAACGGCCGACGCCGTAACCTGGGCTCGTCCTGCCAGTACCGGCAAATCCGGCTGAGCGGTTGACTTCGTCGCGCCGGGAGGGATTCACTTTCGGACAGGACCGTAAATACGGCACCCCGGAGGCACTCGCATGCGACCAGTCCGCTCCCTCGTCGCGGTGGCGCTCGCCGCCGTTCTCGTCACCACTCCGACTACTCCTGCCCAGGCTGGGCACAATCCACCGGTGGGCACGCTCGTCTCACTCGGCACCCCGCTGTCCGACGTACTCCTGATCGGTGGCACCGTCGCGCCCGGCCCGAACGGCAAGACCGCGATCTGGAACGTGTCGACCGGCAGCCCGGCGTACCTGAACGCCATCGACCCGGCCACCGGCGCCAGCCTGCTGTCCGCCGCCCTGCCCGGCGCCGACGGCAGCTACGCGGTCGCAGCGACCCCGGACGGCACGATCTACGCCGGCACCTACAACAACGGCCACCTCTACCGCCTGCGCCCCGGTGGCACGGTCGAGGACCTCGGCCGGCCGATCGCGAGTGAGACATTCATCTGGCGCATCACGACCGATGACCAGGGCAACGTGTACGGCGGCACGTTCCCGAACGGCAAGGTGTTCCGGTACGACGACAAGACCGGCGCCGTCCGCGACTACGGCACGGTGAAACCCGGCCAGACGTACGTCAAGAGCATCGACTACGCGGACGGCAAGATCTACACCGGTTCGCTGCCGGATGCGCACATCATGGAGGTCGACGCCACGACAGGCGCGATCACCGAGCTGCCCTCGCCACCCGGGCTCGGTGACCCGGCCGACAAGGTCGTCTACGACCTGAACGCCCGCGGCGGCCGGGTCTACGCCCGGATCAGCACCGCGTTCCCCGGCCCGCTGTACGTCTGGGACATCGCGAGCCGGACCTGGGTCGACGAGATCCCGAACGCGCACGGCCTGGACATCTCGCCGATCGGCGCGGACGGCTCGTTGTACCTGATCCAGAACAGCGAACTGAAGAAGTACGACCCGGCCACCAAGACCCTGACCGGCACCGGCCTGACCTTCACCGGCCGGATCCAGAACACCCGCTCGATCGGGTACGCCGACCTCGGCCTGCCCGACTACCCGGGCACGAGCGTGGTCGGCACGCTCTGGCGCGGCGAGGAGTTCCGCTACAACCCGCAGACCGGCAAGTCCGAGATCTTCCAGACCCAGGTACGGCGGGAGCCGATCGAGATCCTGTCCGTGGCCGGAGGCAAGGACAAGATCTACGCCGGCGGCTTCCTCAACGGCGGCGTGTCTGTGGTCGACCCGTCCACCGGTGCGGCCACCTTCAACCGGTTCTCGCAGGTCGAGGCGCTGATGGAGGGCTCCGACGGCAAGCTGTGGATCGGCGCCTACCCCGAGGCCCGGCTCTACGCCTACGACCAGACCCAGCCCTGGAGCAGCCCGGAGTACTCCCCCGGACCGCCCGGTACGCCGGACAACCCCACGCAGCTGCTCAACCTCAAGCCAGACCTCCTGCAGACCCGGGCCCGCGCCCTGGCCGAGGTGAACGGAAAGATCGCGGTCGGCACCGTCCCCGACGGCGACCGGCTCGGCGGCGCACTGGTCATCTACGACCCGAAGACCAACACGGCGCAGAAGTACCGCAACGTGGTGCAGGACGAGTGCGTCTTCGGCCTGACCGCCCGCCAGGGCATCGTCTACGGCGGTACGTCGATCGTCGGCGGACTCTCCACCACGCCGCCGACCCGGGACGCGGGCACCGTGTTCGCCTGGGACGTGGCCAAGTCCAAGAAGCTGTGGGAAACCGTCCCCGTGCCCGGCGCGGCCACGGTATCCTCCGTGACGTTCGGCCCGGACGGGCTGCTCTGGGGCGTGGCCGGCAAGACCGTCTTCGCCGTCGATCCACACTCCGGCAAGATGCTCACATCCTTCGCGCTCGGGACCACCAACTCCAGCGGCGACATCGTCGCGACCCCGGACGCGGTGTACGTGAGCATCGACCTGAACAAGATCTACCGGATCGCACCGGGGAAGAAGCAGACCCCGACGCTGTTCCTCGAGCACGCGCACCGGCGGCTCGGGGTCCGCGGCGATCACCAACTGCTGCTCACCAGCGGCTCCGAGCTGTTCCGAGTTGATATCAGCCGTTGACAGCCCAAATTCGACCCGGCTACTTTCGGTCCTGACCGTTATTCGGTGCAACACTTTCCGGCCCTGACTTCCGGACACCCTGGGGGTGTGATGATTTCGACCGTTCGCCGCATCGCGGCACCACTCATGGCGCTCGTACTCGCCGCCGCGCTCAGTTCCTGCGGCAACGACGACTCGGGCTCCTCGTCGGAGAAGAAGAGCGTCACGCTCTGGATGTACCCGGTGATCGCCGATCAGGCGACGAGCGACGCCTACTGGAAGAAGGTCGAGACCGACTTCGAGGCGGCCAACTCCGGGATCGACCTGAAGATCGAGATGCAGCCGTGGGCGAACCGCGAGGAGAAGCTCACCGCCGCATTCTCGGGCAAGAAGGGTCCGGACGTGCTGTTGATGATCCCGGACCAGATTCCGCAGTACGTGAACAGTGGCTCGCTGGAGCCGATCGACGACGTGGTCGAGCCGGAGAAGGACACCTTCCTGCCGGCCGCGGTCCCAGGTCTGACCGTCGACGGCAAGGCGTACGGCGCACCGATCTACCACACCGTCACGACCACGATGTACAACAAGGCGATCCTGACCAAGGCCGGGATCAGCACGCCGCCGGAGACCTGGGACGAGATCAAGGCGGCGGCTCCCAAGATCAAGGCCGCCGGGTTCTCCACGCTGGACTACTCGGCCTCGCCGGAGGCGACGCTGAACCTCAGCTTCTACCCGCTGCTGTGGCAGGCCGGCGGCAAGGTGTTCGCCGACGACGGCAAGAGCGTGGCGTTCAACCAGGCCCCGGGGCTGGAGGCCCTGACCTTCCTGAAGGGCCTGTGGGACGAGGGCGCGATCTCGAAGACCGCGCTGAGCAGCGTGAACACGATCGCCGACTCGGCGCTCGGCAAGGGGCAGGTCGCGATGGCGTATACCAGCGTCCCGGCGGACGCCGCCACGGTCGGCAAGACGTGGGGTGCGGCCAACGTCGAGATCGGCGCGCCGCTGACCGACAAGTTGCAGGTCGGGTACGGGATCCCGGGTGGTCTCGTGATGAACGCCGCGACCGGCAACCCCGACGCCGCGAAGAAGTTCCTGTCGTTCATGATTCAGCCGGCCCAGCTTGACGCGCTCAGCAAGGCGTCCGGCTACTACTCGCCGCGCAAGGACGGGAAGTACGAGTCGACGGACCCGAACGCCGCGAAGTTCAAGGACGCGTTGCAGTACGCCGTACCGGGTGAGGCGAACCCGTCGGCGCGCCAGGTGATGTCGATGTTGAGCACCGAGATCCAGGCCGTGCTGACCGGCAAGAAGCAGCCGCAGCAGGCGCTGGACGACGCCGCCAAGCAGGCCAACGACCTGCTCTCGAGGCAACGTTGACGAACACTCTGCCGACAGCGTCGGCCGCGGGTCGGGCGGGACCCGCGGCCGGCCGGTCGGCACGGACGTCCCGCTCACGCGGTGGACCCCGGCGCAGGCCGTGGATCGGGTTGCTGTTCGTCGCCCCGATGCTCCTGCTGTTCCTGCTGTTCCGGTTCCTGCCGACGATCGGCGCCCTGCTGCTGTCGCTCACCGACTACCGGATCAGCGGCAAGTGGGATTTCATTGCCTTTGACAACTACACGCGGCTGTTCTCGGACCACGTGTTCCACGAGGCGCTGGTGGTGACGATCACCTACACGGTGATCTTCGTCCCGCTGACCGTGCTGCTGTCGCTCGGGACCGCCGTACTGCTGCACCAGGTGGTCTGGAAGCGCGGCTTCTTCCGGGGCGTCTTCTTCCTTCCGTACGTGACCAGCATCGTGCTCGCCGCGGTGATCTGGAAGTGGATCTACGACGCCCAGGACGGCCTGCTGAACGCCGTCCTCGGGCTGGTCAGCGTCGGGCCGGTCGATTTCCTCGGTCAATCGGGCACGGTGCTGCCGTCGATCGCGGTGACGTCTGCCTGGAAGGGCTTCGGCTACTCGATGCTGATCCTGCTCGCCGGGCTGCAGGCGGTGCCGAAGTCGTACCTGGAGGCCGCGATGATCGACGGCGCCGGCACCTGGCAGCGGTTCCGCTACATCACGCTGCCGCAGCTGCGTCCGGTGTTGTTCTTCGTGCTGGTGATCGAGACCATCGGCGCGTTCCAGGTCTTCGACGCGATGTACGTGATGACCGGCGGCGGCCCGGTCCGCTCCAGCTATTCGCTCGTCTACTTCCTGTACGACAGCGGATTCAAGTACTTCGACTTCGGCTACGCCAGCGCGATCGGCCTGGTCCTGTTCCTGATCGTGCTGATCGTCTCGCTCGTGCAGCGCCGGCTCGTCGGGAGGGACGACTGATGGTGAACGTGCTCGAACGACCGCCGGTGCGCGAGCTGACCGAGGCTCCGACCGCCGCGCGGCGTCAGGTCGCCCGCCTGACGCTGCCGACCTTGCTGGCGCTGACCGCGATCGTCACGATCGTGCCGTTCGCGGCGATGGTCCTGGTCGCGTTCGCGCCCCCGAGCGGCCAGACCTTCCCGGACGCGCTCAACCCGGCCCACTGGACCTTCGAGAACTTCTCCAAGGTCTTGTCCAGCTCCGACATCCCCCGCTGGACGGTCAACTCGCTGCTGTACTCGCTGGTCTCCGTCGTCTGCGTGCTGCTGTTCGCCTCGATGGCCGGCTACGCGTTCGCGAAGAAGAAGTTCCCCGGCCGGGAGATCCTGTTCTGGGCCTTCCTGGCCACGCTGATGGTCCCGTTCCAGGCGACGCTGATCCCGTCGTACATCCTGGTCTCGCGGCTCGACTGGGTGGACAGCTACTGGGGCCTGATCGTGCCCACGCTGGCGAACTCGCAGGCCGTGTTCCTGATGCGGCAGTTCATCAGCCAGTTGCCGGACGAGCTGTTCGAAGCCGCCGAGATCGACGGCGCCGCGGAGTGGCGGATCTTCACGATGATCGTGCTGCCGCTCATCCGCCCGGTGCTCGCGACCCTCGGGATCTTCGTGTTCCTGTGGCACTGGAACGACTTCCTCTGGCCGCTGGTGATCGGCCAGTCCGGCACGATGCAGACCCTCACCGTCGGCCTGGCCACACTGCAGACCCAGGCAGTCCCGATCAACCAGATCATGGCCGGCGCCACCATCACCGTCGTACCAAGCCTGCTGGTGTTCGGCCTGCTACAGCGCTACCTCACCGACAGCATTGCCATGAGCGGCCTCAAGGCCTGAGGCCGCCCACGCATGCGCGCCGACGAGTCTCAGTCGAAGAAGTAGGGGTACGGAACAGATTCGGGCAGGCTCGCGACATCGAGGCGTTCCATCTGCTCGGTGGTCAGCGAGAACTCCGCGGCGCCAACGAGATCGTCGAGGTACGCCGACGTACGCGGACCGATGATCGGTGCGGTGACGCCCGGGCGCTGCATCAGCCAGCGGACCGCGACCTGCGGGAGGGTACGGCCGGCCTCCGCCGCGACCGCGGTCAGTTCGTCGATCACGTGCCAGGTGTGCTCGTTGCCATACCGGTCCCAGGAGTGCGTCCCGGGAGTGGAGACCTTGCTGTCCGCGGGCGGCGCGGTCATGCCGCGCTGGAACGCGCCTGACAACCACCCCGAGCGCAGAGGGGACCAGGTGATGACGCCGAGGCCCTCGTTCCGGCAGACCGGGAGCAGCTCCCACTCAGGAGAGCGATCGAGCAACGTGTAGAGCGGCTGGAGGCTGGCGAGCGGCTCCCAGCCATGCTGGGTGCACAGGTCGACGGCCTTCTGCAGTTGCCAGCCGCGGAAGTTGCTGACCCCGATGTAGCGGACCTTGCCGGACCGCACGAGACCGTCGAGGGTCGACAAGCTCTCGGTGAGCGGAGTGCTGTCGTCCCAAAGATGGAGCTGGTAGAGGTCGATGTAGTCAGTACCCAGTCGCCGCAGGCTCGCGTCAACGGCATCGAGAATGTGCTTGCGGGACAGGCCCCGATCAGTCGGCCGTGGTCCGGCAGGCCCCCAGACCTTGGTCGCGATGACGTAGTCCGCACGCCGCTGCGTCTTCAGCCACCGTCCAAGAACCTCCTCCGACGCGCCGTCGCCGTACACGTTGGCGGTGTCGATGAACGTACCGCCCGCATCGGTGAACACCTGCAGGATCTTCCGGCTGTCGCTCTCGTCCGTCCGGGAGCCGAACATCATCGCGCCCAGACACAGTTCGCTGACCTTGAGCCCGGTGGCTCCGAGGTTTCTGTAGTCCATTCCCCCGACGCTAGGTGCTGGAGTGCACTCCAGCTCAAGTCGCTATTCCATGGAGGGCGGACGTGGCCGCGATCACCGTGGTGTGCCGCCTGCGGACTTGCGCTCGAGCATGACGCGCATCTCGTCGCCGTGGACGGTGAGGGCCCAGATGACCAGGACGTCGACGGCGATCGTGATCGTCGACCAGATCGGGTACGCCGCGAGGAAGGCGATGTTCACCAGGATGCTCAGCACCGCGACCACCACCCCGACGATCCGCCCCCAGAGGCGGCCGTTGAGCAGCGCGATCCCGGACCCGAGCACGAGCAACGCGACGACCAGATGGATCCAGCCCCAGACCGTGTAGTCGAGGTGGATCGCGAGACTTCGTTTCCGCACCAGGAAGTACGTGTCGTCGAACAGCGCGATGAACCCCTGAAACGCGTGGATCATCCCCAGCACGATCATCATCACGCCGGCGAACAGGATCCACCCGACCCAACGACTCGGCCACTCGGGAACCTCGACCTCCCCCGGCCGCCGGTGCGTTCCGAGGTTGTCCTCCGGCTCCGACATCGCGACCTCCTCCGAGTGGAACCACCCTCTCCGATCCCTCAGGCTACGACGATCAGGCCGCCCCGCGCGTCCCCGAGACGACTGCGGTCACATTGACTGCGCACAACGGCATCTCCCGGGCGGCGGCGCCGACCAGCACCCATCTCCCGGGGCTTCGGACAGGGCCCGGTGGGCTTGAACAAGCTATTTCCTGTCCTCACCCCCGAGTGGATGTCCCAAGCCCCACGAGCCGGCGGCCGCCCGCGGGGGGCGACTACAACAGTTCGCCGAAGGATTCGATTGCTTTGAGGGCGTCTGATTGGGGCATGCCGGGTGGTTGGATGCGGAGGATGATGCCGTCGGCGCCCATCTCCTCGTAGTGCGCCAGCCGCTCAGCACACTCGGCGGGCGAGCCGATCACGCTGCGGGCGGTGATGTCGTCCCAGCCCTGGGTGTAGCGGCTCGCGTCCGCCGACGTACGTTTCCAGCCGGTGTAGGCGTCGTACAGGTCGCGCAGCGGCTCCTCGAGCGCCTGCCGCGCGTCCTGCGACGTCGGCGCGCAGAAGCCCTCCCGGCAGAGGATCACCTCGGCGCCGAGCGTGCCCTCGCCGCGCGGGTGGGAGTGGTACTCGGCGATCTTGGCCGGGAGGTCGGAGTCGAGTTCGTTGAACGACGTGGTCCAGCCGTCGCACATCCGAGCGGTGCGCTCGAGCATCGCGGACACCCGGCCGCCGTTCCACAGCTTCGGGCGCGGGCTCTGCAGCGGTCGCGGCGACAGGAACGCTTCCCGGATGCTGGTGAACTTGCCGTCGTACGTAACCTCGTCCTCAGTCCACAACCGCGTCAGGATCGTCAGGCACTCCTCGAACCGCGCGACCCGCTCGGCCTGCGTCACGCCGTACAGGGCGAACTCCTCCGGCCGGTAGCCGAGCACGAAGCCCGCGGTCAGCCGGCCGCCCGACAGCACGTCGATGTGCGCAAGCATCTCGGCCAGAACGACGGGGTCGTACAGCGGCGCGACGATGCCGGCGGTGGCGATGCCGATCCGCTCGGTCCGGGCGGCGAGCCAGGTCAGCGACGTGAGGATCTCGTGGTACCCGGGCCGGTGCAGGTGCCGCTCGCCGAGCACGATCCACTCGAAGCCGGCCTGCTCGGCCAGCCGCGCCTGCTCGACCGCGTCCTCGAGCGACGGCCGCTCGTCGGGGGTGCCGTAGAGGTTCAGATAGAGACCCAGCCGCATCGGCGGTGCCGCCTTCCGTTGACAGAGAGCGCTCCCGGTATTTACGGTCTTGACCGTAAATGCTTTCGGATCAGATTGCGACCCTAGGAGCCGGAATTGAGTGTTGCATCGCATCCGGTCGGGTTGCCGACCGGCCCAGAATCAGCCGCAGGGTCAGCGGCCGGGCGGATCAGCGCGATCGAGACCCGGGTGGTCAGCGCGCGGTACCGCCGGCCGTTCCAGATCAGCAGTGGGATCAGCACCGAACTGGTCAGCCTGGTCGTCGCGATCCACACCGCCGACGGCGCGATCGGGATCGGCGAGACCTCACCGATGACGGCGTACACCGGCGAGACGCTGGCCGGGGTCACCGCCGCCATCGAGGAGTACCTCGCGCCCGCCCTGATCGGTCGTGATCCGCTCGACCGGGCCGGTGCGCATGTGGTGATGGACACCGTCCTGCGTGGCCAGCAGGTGGCCAAGGCCGGCCTCGACATCGCGCTCTACGACTTGGCCGGGCGCCTGAGTGGCTGGCCGGTGCACGCGCTGCTCGGTGGCAGCATCAGAGAGCGCGTGCAGACGACCTGGGTGGTCGGGCTCGGCACGCTCGACGAGATGGCCGCCGAGGCAGCGCAGTACGCGGCTAAGGGCTTCCGGCATCTGAAGGTCAAGGGCGGCCATGAGCCGGCCAAGGACCTCGAACTGATCCGTGCGGTCCGTGCGGTCATCCCCGCCGACGCAGAGCTCTGTTTGGACGCCAACGAGGGGTACGACGCGACCACTGCGCTGCCGTATCTCGCCAAGATGACCGACGCCGGCCTGACACTGCTGGAGCAGCCGCTGCCACGCTGGGACCTTGCCGGGCTCGTGCGGCTGCGTGAGCGTCTCGACGTACGCGTCATGGTCGACGAGAGCATGCACTCGCTGCATGACGCTCTGGAGATCGCGCGGCGCGGCGCGGCCGACGTACTGAACATCAAGATCCTCAAGGTCGGCGGACTGCATCGCGCCCTGCAGATCGCGAACGTTGCCGAGGCGGCCGGGCTCGCGGTGAAGGTAGGCTCCATGCCGGAGCTGGGCGTGGCCACACTGGCCGCGGTGCACCTGGCCGCCGCCGTACCGGGCGCCACCGTCGCGGCCGATCTGGTCGGGCCGTTGATGGTCGACGAGGACCCGCTGGCCCCGAGCGTGTTCGCCGACTGCGACGGCTGGATCGACGTACCGAAGCGCCCAGGCCTCGGCCACGACGTCTGAGAGGTCCACATGCACCCACTCGTCGAGCAACTCCGCGGCACACTGCTCCCCGCGGTCGTCACCCCGATGGACTCCGACGGCGTCGTCGCGTACGACGCTCTGACCGCGTACGCCGGTGCTCTCACGGCAGAGTCCATCGGTGGGCTCGCGGTGTGGGCCCATACCGGGCGTGGGCTCTACCTGTCTCCGGCTGACCGGTCGAAAGTGCTGGAGACGTGGCGGGAGGCTACTGACGTCCCGATTGTCGCGGGAGTCGGCGTACCGCGGTCTTCTTCGGCGCAAAGCCTGCAGGAGGCGGCAGACGCGACAGTGACGATGGCGCTGCAGGCCGCTGCGGGTGGGGCCGACGCGGTGATGGTCTATCCGCTGGCTGCACTGGGTTTGTTGCCGGACGGGCATGCACAGGCCGTGGCGCTGCACGAGCGGGTGGCGGCGGAGAGTGGGCTGCCACTGGTCGGCTTCTACCTGCATGGCGAGGCTGGTGGGTATCCGTACCCGCCGGCGCTGATCCGCGATCTGTTGAGCCTGGACTCCATGCTCGGGGTGAAGACTGCCACGCTGGATCGCGCTATCGGGTGTCAGGACGCCATCTGGGCGGGACGCGGGACTGGCAAGCTGCTGATCACCGGTGAGGACCGGATGTACGGGCCTTCGTTCATGTGGGGCGCGGATACGGCACTGGTTGGGATCGCCGCAGCGCAGGTCCCGCTGTCGGCCACCGTGCTGTCGGCTTGGACGTCAGGAGACCACGCTGGCTTCCTGACCGCGTCCGACCGGCTGGACCGGTTCGCGGCCGCGACCTTCTACGCACCCATCGAGGGCTACGTCCAGCGCATGCTCTGGGCGGCAGTCTGGGAGGGGCTGATCCCCGAAGAGGCGTCGTACGACCCCTACGGACCTCCGCTGCCAGCCGGCGAGCGCGACGTGGTGATCCGCTGCCTCGAGGAGCTCAATAGCTAGGTAGTGGGGTGGCGCGCTCCCTCCACGCTCCACCACACCGACGCCGTCGCGACCGCCTCCGGGTGGCGGCAATTGTGGTCTTGACCGAAACTAGGAGAGACCGGCTTGAACGTCAAGTGCCCGGGGTCGGCTGCGCTATTCTGCGAGTTGAGGGCCAGACCAGAAGTCGAAGGAGTGCCGTGCAGATCAGCTCAGCCTCGGGCGCGGTGGCCTGATGGCACTCATGGTCGGCGTCGTCGGCCCGGAGGACCTGGTGCAGCGCGTGATCGCGGTCGGCCCCCCGAGCGGCGCGACCCTGCTCCCACTTCCCTACCGCCACGAGACCGAGGCCGTCGAGCTGGTCGAGCAGGCGCACGAGCAGGTCGACGCCCTGCTGTTCACCGGCGTCGTGCCGTACACGATCGCCACCGAGGCCGGCGTGATCGACCGGCCGGCGATGTACGTGTCGTACGACGGCGCCACGCTGCTCCGGGCCCTGGTCGAGCTGCTGCGGCTCGGTCACAACGTCACCCAGTTCTCGATCGACACATTGCGCCGCAGTGAGGTGCTGGAGACGCTGATCGAGGCCAAGCTGCCGACCGACCAGATCCACGTGCTGCCGTACCGGCCTGGCCTCACCTCCGACGACATCGTCGCGTTCCACCGGATCGCGCGCGACAAGCACGACACGAAGGTCGCAATCAGCTGCCTGGGCTCAGCTTTCCACCTGCTCGAGAACGAGATGCCCTCGGTCCGGCTGGCCCCGTCGCGATACTCGATCCGCTCGACCCTGCAGGCCCTGGTCCTGACCACGACCGGGCAACACGTCGGGGACGCGCAGGTCGCGCTCGGCGTGATCGCCCTGCCCGAGCCGGACGACGCCCTGGCCGGCGACCTGATCACGCTCGGCGGCAGCCTGGCGGCGCTGCCGGACGGGCGGCACCTGGTCGTCACCACCCGCGGCCTGCTCGAGCAGGCGACCGAACAGTTCACGCGGATGCCCTTACTCGACCACCTCGCGGCGCGGCACAGTACGGCGTACGTCGGTTTCGGCGTCGGACGTACGGCGGCGGAGGCGGAAGCGCTCGCCCGTCGCGCAGTCAGCCGGGCCGAGTCGATCGGCGCGGTCGCCGGCGTCGTGTCGATGTCCGACGACGTCGAGATCGTGATCGAACCCACCGGCGACCAGCCCGCCACCACCCGCGGCACCGAAAGCCTCCCGCTCCTGGCCCGCCGCGTCGGCCTCAACACCCAAACCCTGGCCCGCATGCGCGAACTCACCGCCACCCTCCCCGACGGCCTCACCACCCAAGACGTCGCCGACCACCTCGCCGTCCAACTCCGGACGGCGCGACGCGTCCTGAAACGCCTGGAACGAGCCGGCCTGGCCGCCCCCACCGGCACCCAACAACACGGCCGCACCGGCCGCCCACCCACCGTCTACCTCATCCGCCTCTAACCGCATCCGTCCCCTCTGATGGGCCTCCACCACCATCTGATGGGTAGACCCATCCGGCGGTGGGTTCACCCAGCGGAATTCGGTTGGCCAACCCGCCCGGAGATGGGTGAGCCCATCAGAGGGGGTGGTGGGGGTGGATGACGGTGACGCCGGCGGGGGTACCGTGCGAGAGGGCGGCGAGGGCCGCCGGGGTTTGTTCCAGCGTGATGGTGTGGGTGATCAGGTCGGCCGGCTTGAGGTTGCCCTGGGCAACTAGGTTCAGGAGCTCCGGGTAGGCGTGGGCGGGCATGCCGTGGCTGCCTAGCCATTGGAGTTCCTGGCCGATGAGGCGGCTGACGTCTAGCTGGACGCCGGAGGGGAGGAGGCCGACCTGGAGGTGGCGGCCTCGGGGGCGGAGGGCCTGCAGGGATTGTTGGACGATGTCGTTGGAGCCTAGGGCGTCCATCGTCACGTGAGCGCCGCCGGCGGTGAGGTCGCGGATCTCCTGGACGGTGTCCGGTGACGCCACCAGCAGGTCGGTGGCGCCGTACTCGCGGGCCAGCTTCAACGCCGACGGGTTGGTGTCGACTGCAATCACCCGGGCGCCCAGGGACGCGGCGATCATCACGGCGGAGAGGCCGACGCCGCCGCAGCCGAAGATCGCGACGGTTTCGCCGGCGGTGAGCCGGCCGACCTGGCGGATGGCGCGGAACGACGTGGCGAAGCGGCAGCCCAGCCCCGCCGCGGTGGCGAAATCCAGCTCATCGGGCAGGCGGACCAGGTTGACCTGTGCATATGGCACGGCGACGTACTCGGCGAAGGAGCCCCAATAGGTGAAGCCTGGCTGTTCCTGCCGAACGCAGACCTGCTGGTTGCCCTCACGGCACTGCTCACAGGACCCGCACGCGCAGATGAACGGCGTCGTCACCCGGTCGCCAACCTGCCACCCCGTGACTCCCGCACCGACGGCGGCGATCGTCCCGGCGAGCTCATGACCAGGCACGTGGGGCAGCACGATGTCCGCGTCGTGGCCCATCCACCCGTGCCAGTCACTCCGGCACAGCCCGGTCGCCTCGACCTTCAGGACGACCGCACCCTCCGCCGGCTCAGGCCGCGGAACCTCGTGTACGACGGGCAGAACGCCGTACTCCTCGATGACGACAGCGCGCACCAAGGCATCGTAGTCAGCCGACGCAGAACTCGTTGCCCTCGGGATCGAGCATCACAATGTGGCCGAGGACGTCGGGACCGTAGAACTCCTCGCGCACCTGCACAGCACCGAGCCCCACCAACTCGACCGCCTTCCTCCGCATCCGGTCGGCGGTCACGTCGTCACGGGTCGGGCCCGCCACGCGGATGTCGATGTGCAGCCGGTTCTTCGAGGTCTTGGGCTCGGGCACCCGGAGGAACCCGATCGCCGGCCCGACGTCGTCGGGGTCCACGATCGAGGCTCCGTCCGGGTCGTCGTACCCGGGCTCGAAGATGTAGCCGAGTGCCGCCGCCCAGAACTCCGCCAGCCGCTGCGGCTCGGCCGCGTCCCCACCAAGGGTCCAGTTGGTCGCCATGGCGGGAACGCTAGCGCGCATTCCGGACGATCCACGCCCGGATGAACAGATCAGCCGCCGGCGACCGCCGGGATGATCGAGACCTGCCCGCCGTCCTTGATCGACGTCTGCAGGCCGTCGGCGAAGCGTACGTCGTCATCGTCGACGTACACGTTCACGAACCGGCGCAGCTCGCCCGACTCGTCGAGGACCCGGCCCTTGATGCCCGGGTACGAGCCGTCCAGCGAGTCGAGCACCTCGATCAGCGTGGAGCCCTCGGCGGACACCTCGGACACGCCCTGGGTGTAGGGCCGCAGGATGGTCGGGACGCGAACGCTCACACTCACTGCAGGCCTGCCTTCACGAAGGCGTCGTACGACGCGGGGATGGTCACCTTGGGGCCGACCCGGTCGGCCACGGCGTCGAGCGTCTTCAGCCCGTCACCGGAGTTGATGATCACGGTCTCGGCCTCGGGGTCGAGCTGCCCGGTGGCGATCAGCTTCTTCAGCGTCGCGACCGTCACGCCGCCCGCGGTCTCGGCGAAGATGCCCTCGGTCCGGGCCAGCAACTGGATGCCCTCGATGACTTCCTCGTCGCTGACGTCCTCGATCGCTCCACCGGTACGGCGGGCGACGTCGAGCACATACGGTCCGTCAGCCGGGTTCCCGATCGCCAGCGACTTGGCGATGGTGTCCGGGCGAACAGGCTTGACCACGTCGTGGCCATCCCGGAACGCCTGCGCCACGGGCGAGCACCCGGTCGCCTGAGCGCCGTACACCTTGTAGTCGGTGGCGTCGACCAGGCCGAGCTTGCCGAGCTCGGTGAAGCCTTTGTCGATCTTGGTCAGCTGCGAGCCGGACGCGACCGGGATCACGATCTGCTGCGGCAACCGCCAGCCGAGCTGCTCGGCGATCTCGAAGGCCAGGGTCTTCGAGCCTTCGGAGTAGTACGGCCGCACGTTGACGTTGACGAACGCCCAGCCCTCCTCCTCACCGGCGATCTCGGAGGCCAGCTTGTTCACGTCGTCGTAGTTGCCCTCGACGGCGACCAGGGTCCCGCCGTACACGGCGGTGGTGATCACCTTCGGGCGCTCGAGGTCGTGCGGGATGAACACGACCGAGCGGATGCCGGCGCGGGCGGCGGCCGCCGCGACGGCGTTGGCCAGGTTGCCGGTGGAGGGGCAGGCGAAGACCGTCATGCCGAGCTCGCGGGTGGCGCTCAGGGCGGACGCGACCACGCGGTCCTTGAAGGAGTGGGTCGGGTTGCCGGAGTCGTCCTTCACCCACAGCTTGCGCAGCCCCAGCTCGCGGGCCAGGTTCTGCGCGTCGACGAGCCGGGTGTAGCCGGGCTCGGTGTTCGGGAAGCTGGCCACGTCGACCGGGACGGGCAGCAAGGGCTGGTAGCGCCAGATGTTCTTGGGACCGGCCTCGATCTGCTCCCGCGTGATCGTCGGGTACTCGTACCCGACCTCGAGCGGACCGAAGCACTCCATACAGGCGTAGAACGGACCGAGCGGCGACTTCGCCCCGCAGGCGCGACAGCTCAGGTGCGTACCGTTGCCGAAGGCACCTTCGCGGATCGTGTGGGTGGCGGCGGTCAGGCTCATGAGTGAGGTTCCCCTCTCATCTTCCCCGGAACCGGATCTCGGCACGGGACGGATTTGGCACCGTTCCGCCGCGAGGGCCCCGGACTGGGACCTCAACGGGGAGGGTTGCCGGGACTTCAACGGGCCGTTTCCCTCAGTCCCTCTGGATGAGCTCCCCCGAGATTACCCAATAGGGTCCATATTGTGTCTTCCGTTCCCACTATCCGAGACGCTCGATCTCAGCCCTGCAGCTCCGGGAAGGCTCGAGCGCTCAGGGAGTCCGGCCCCGGCGCTGGTCGAGCATCCGCATCATCGGCGTCGCCGCGACACCGTGAACGACCACGCTCAGTACGACGGTGAAACCGACCGTCGCCCACAACCAGGGCAGGTCGGTGTGGAACGCGGCGCCGGCGTACGCCAGATAGAACACGGACCCGACACCACGCACTCCGAATGCGGCCGTCACCCATCGTTCGGAGCGGCGCATCGGAGTCCCGGCCAGCGCGACCCACGCGGTCACCGGTCGGATCACCAGCACCAGCAGCAGTCCCAGCGCGGCGCCGGCCACGGTCAGCGGACGGAGCAGTCCAGCCGTGATCGCCGATCCGAGCAGCAGCAGAATCCCCCAGGTCAGGATGTGCTCGAGTTGCTCGACGAATCCGTGCAGTTCCTCGTGGAAGTCGTGCTGCCGCTCGGCCGCCCGGAGCGCCAGCGCCGCGACGAACACGGCCAGGAAGCCGTAGCCGTGGAGCACCTGGGCGAGGCCGTAGACACCTAGTGTCATCGCGAGGGCCAGCACGGGTTCGCGTGAGTCGGCCAGGCGGAAGGTCCGCGAAGGCGCGGAAAAGGCCATCCGGCCGAGCAACCAGCCCACGCCCGCACCTACCGCCACGCCGATCGCGATCCGGCCGACCAGGTCCCAGGCGAACCACTCGAGCGCCCAATTGCCTACAGATCCCTTGGTGACGGCGAACACCGCGGCGTACACGAACGGGAAGGCCAGACCGTCGTTCAGACCCGCCTCCGAGGTGAGTGCGAAGCGGACCTCGTCGTCCTCCTCCTGCTCGGCGCCCGCGCCGGTCGACGGCCCCTGCACCTGGACGTCCGAGGCGAGCACTGGATCGGTCGGGGCGAGGACTGCGCCCAGCAGCAGCGCGGTCGCCGGGGCCAGCCCGAGCAGCCAGCCGGCGCCGGCCACGGCGGCGATGCAGGCGGGCATGGCCACCAGCAGGAGGCGCCAGGTCACCATCCACCGGCGCCATCCGATCGGCCGGTCGATCGCCAGTCCGACGCCCATCAACGCGACCAGGATCGTCAGCTCGGCGAGATGCTTGACGATCCCGGTCTCCACGATCGGGCTCAGGTGGGTACGGTCGACGGCCAGGCCCAGCAGTACGCCGGCGCCGAGGAACCCGATCGGCGCCGAGACGGCGTACCGGCGGAGCATGCGGGGCAGGATCGCCCCGAGCAACAGGGCCAGCCCCGCCACCAGGTAGAGCCCGTCCCCGTTGATCGTCATGGTGGCGATCCTGTGCCCCTGGCGGAGTTACCTCAAGCGATGCGTTGCGCCGGGCGTGTGCGTGGGCAGCGCCATGCGCGGGCCGTAGCGGGGATGGCCGATGCCGGTGAGCTCCAACAGGCGCTGGACGCGGAAGCGATGACCGCGGTAGGGCTCGATGAGTTCGGCGCAGCCCTCGTCGTCGAGCTCTTCGCCGATGAGGGCGTAGGAGACATCGCGGGACACGTGATAGTCCGCGAACGAGAACGCGTCGGCGTCGCCGTGGGCGCGCTGCCGCACCTCGGCCGCGGTCCACACCCCGACGCCCGGGAGTGATCGGAGCCGCCGCTCGATCTCGGCCGAGTCGGTCAGCTCGAGCGTCCGCTCCAGCGCCTTTGCTCGCGTCGCCGCTGTCACGACCACGCGGGACCGGCGGTTCTCCACGCCGGCCCGCAGCCACTGCCACGACGGGATCAGCCGCCACTCCTCCGGCGCCGGCGGCACCATCATCACGCGGCCGTCCGGCGCAGTCGGGCCCGGCGCGGGTTCGCCGTACTCACGGAGCAGGACGCGCCAGGCGCGGAAGGCCTCCTTGCCAGTGACGACCTGCTCGATCCCGGCGGCGGCCATCGCCTCGAACACCGCCCGCGTCCGCGGCACCCGGACATGCGGGAACCGCCGCGCCGCGTCCACCAGCGCGCGGTGCTCCGGCAACGGCTCGAACCCGTCCCAGCTGTCCGCGTCGCCCAGCAACTCCGGCACCCCCTCGAGCGCCCACGCAGCCCCCGGCCCCCAGGCCTCGGCCTCCACTTCCCCGGCGTACGGCGTCAGCCGCAACAGCACCGGTCCATCCGGCGTCCGAGTAGCCCGCCACACGGTCCGTCGCCCCGGATCGAACACGTACGCCGGGTCGCCCGGCCCCTTCCGCAGCCCTCCGATCACCGAATGCGGATCCACCACCCGCCCAGCCCGCCAGACCCGCACCACCGAACTCACCCGCCAAGTCTTACTCACCCCACGGACAACTAGCGGATCGGCGTCGCCACCCCGGCCAACCGCTCGCGCATCCACGGGTAGGGATCGACCAACGGCTCGCGGGTGGAGAGTGCGTTCTGCACGAGTTCGGCGAGGCGATCACCCATCACGTAATGCCGCCCTTTGGTCTCACCGACCGAGCGCAGCAGCCCCAGTTCGGTGAGCCTCGCCAGGTCGCGGCTGGCTGTCCGCTCCTCGATGCCCGCTCGGCGGACGTACGTCGAGCGGCGCATACGGAAGCCGAGCGACGCGTCGAACAGCTCGTCAGCGACGCGCTCCGCCAAGCCGAACTGCGAGATCAGCTCATCGAAGGCCAGCCACAGCTTGCCCGCCTCCCGGTACCGCCGCCGTACCGTCTGCGCCTGGATGTGATGCGCGCGCAGGTTGAACTTGACCCAGAGTGCGGCCGACCGCTCGGGATGCCACGCGCCCGCGCCGGTCGCGGCCAGCACTCGGTAGTAGTCCTCGGTGTTGCCGCCCAGCCACTCCTCGATGCTGGAGAATGCCGGCTCGCCAATTCCTCCGCGGGACAAGACAAGCGTCTGCAGGGCTCTGGCCATCCGGCCGTTGCCGTCCCGGAACGGATGGATCATCACCAGGTTCAGGTGCGCCATCGCCGCGTCCACGAGGGGATCCACCGCTCCGTCGGCGTCCAGCCCGGCCATCAGCTCGGCCACGAGATCGGGCACCTCGTCCGCGGGCGGACCCTCGTAGACGTTCTCGCCGGTGGTCTCGTCATGCACGTAGACGACACCCTGCCGATAGCTGCCCGGACTCTTGGCCAGGTCGTGGCTCAGCATCATGAAGTGCATGCCACGGACGGCGGACACGTCCAGCCGGAAGTCCGCGTCCTTCGCCATCGCCAGCACGTAGCCGAGCGCCTGCCGGTATCCCCGGATCTCGGCGAACGTAGGTTCGTCAGTGCTCAACGCCTCCTCGTCATCCAACGCGGCCACCGCGTCGTCGAGCTTGACGTCGTAGCCCTCGATGCTGTTGGAGCCCTGGATCGCCCGCGCGAGCATGCTCCGCCGCAGCCCGCCGGCCCAGCGCCGAGGCACGCGGAGGATGTCCGTGAGCTCGGATCGGAACGCGTGGATCTGCTCGAGGACCTGTCGATCCTCGAGATCCGGCTCCGGCGTGCTGAAGATGGTCACTGTCCGCGATGTCTCAATGTCTTAATTCTTAGGACATCGTACGCCGAGGTCCTAATGATTGCGACATCGAGACAAAGCGCAGTCACCGAGCCGATACTGAGGCCCATGACCGGGTGGCAGCGCGTGAAGGTGGTGGGGAACTTCGTCAACCTGACGACCTTGGTGGGGCTTGCGGTCGGGGTGATCGGGCGGGCCCGGGTCAGTCGGGGGCCGCGGGGGTTGTACTTCGCGAACGGGTACAAGCTGGGGTTTCCGATCGCGGGGGCGTTCACGATCGGTAACGTCGTCCTGAGCAAGAACGAGCGCACGTACTTCGACGACGCGGCGCTGGTGCGGCACGAGGAGCGGCACTCGTGGCAGTACTTCTGCCTGCTCGGGTTACCGATGTTCCCGCTGTACGTCGTCGGCGTGGTGATCTCGTTCCTGCTCACCGGCGACCCGGCCTCGCGCAACCCGTTCGAGCGACTGGCCAGCCTCAAGGACGGTGGCTATGTCGAACGGCCGATCCAGCCGATCGGCAAGACCGTGACGCAGGCGTTCAGCGTGCTGCGATCGCGTCCGAAAGGGCCGTGAGGACAGTCACCACACCCGTGGGGTCGTCCACCACGATGTCCGCGGCCTGGATCAGCTCGGTCGCGTTGGACGAGCGAGTGGCCAGCAGTACGGCGCGCAGCCCGGTCTTGCGATGCTCTTCGACCGCCCGGAACGCAGCCAGGTCGCCCAGGTCGTCACCGGCGTACAGGATCGACCGGGCACCCGTGGACTCGATCAGCCGTCGGAGCGCGATGCCCTTGTCGATACCCGGTGGCCGGAGCTCCAGGACCAGGTTGCCGGGCTCCAGGCGCAACTCGGTCGACTCGGCCAGCTCGGTCAGCGGCGTACGCAGTCTGTCCAGCGCACCGGTCGGGTCGGCGAGCCGGCGCGTGTGAACGGCCAGCGAGCTTTCCTTGTCCTCCACGTGGGCGTCCGGCACGCCTGCCTGGCGCAGCAGCTCCGGCAGCCGGGAGCGCGCTTCGGCAACACCGGCCGGGACCGGGTCACTGGTCACCATCCCGGTCGCCGCGTCCCACCGCTCCAGCCCGTAGTGCCCCAGTACGACGAGGCTCCCGAGGCCGGGATGGCCCGTCACACCGGTGAGCTCGGTCGCCACGAGCGCCGGACGGCCGGTGACGATCGCCACCTGCTTCACCGAGCGGGCCAGCCGGGCCAATGCGTCGAGGGAGCCCTCGACCGGCCGGGACATGGCCGGATCCTCGACCAGCGGCGAGAGTACGCCGTCGAAGTCGGCGGAGATGACCGCGGTGGCCGGGTCGGCGACGATCGCCTCCCACCCCTCGCGACCGGCGTCGGTCTGGATGACCGGAGTACTCATCCCGCGTAGTCCGAGGTCAGGATCACGGTGAGGCGGTCCTTCTTCATGTTGTCCAGCGCGCCCTTGGTCCGGCTGACGCCGATGTCACGGGCGAGCTGGTTGGCGGCGTCGAGCATGCCCGGCGGGTAGTAGACGGTGCTCTCGGCGATCTTGCCGTGCCAGTTGTCGGCGCCGGCCACGGTCCAGCCCGCCTGCCGGGCGCGGCCCGCGACCGAGTCGGCCAGGCCCTTCCGCGGGGTGTTGTTGTAGATCTCCGCGGCCGGTCGCTCAGCCGGCGGGATGGTCGTCGGCTGGGTTGCCGGAGGTTGGGTCGCCGGCGGCTGGGTCGGCTGCGAGCTCGGCTCGGTGGTCGGCGTGGACGACGGGGCCTGTGTAGGCGTGGTGGCCGGCGCGGTCGGCTTCGACGACGGCCCGGGGATGCTGGCGGCGATCGTCGACGGCCCGGACGTGGGCTTCGTGCTCGGCTTCGGGGTGGTCGCGCCCGCCGGCTCGTCGGCCAGGCTGTCGTGTCCGCGCGTACCGAACAGCACCAGGAGACCGGCCACGATCGCGACGACCGCGGCCACAGCGACGAGCGACGAGAGCACCTGCCCCCGGTCGTCGCCCTTCGGGCGGAACATGGTCAGACCTCGATACCCAAGCGGCGTGCGGAGCGGGCGCGCTGACGGGCCGCGCGGAGGCGGCGCAGGCGCTTGACCAACAGCGGGTCGTGAGCGAGAGCCTCGGGCCGGTCGATCAACGCGTTCAGGACCTGGTAGTAGCGGGTGGCCGACATCTGGAACTGGTCCCGGATCGCCTGCTCCTTGGCGCCGGCGTACTTCCACCAGTGCCGCTCGAACGCGAGGATTGCCCCGTCACGCTCGGAGAGTCCGGCAATGACCGGCGGCGCAGCTTCGGCGGGGCCGGGAGAGCTGGCGTTGGCGCTGTCCATTTGCTGGTAACTCCTGTGCGGTCGGTGATCGTCCGTCCGCGCTCCACACTACGGGTTGAACAACAGCGATGTCATTCACCGTCGAACGACACGAAGCGTGTCGTTGAGCGGACAGCCGGGCGCGGTCAACTCTGGCAGGATGAAAGGGGTGAGCTCAACTCTCTCCAGCGTGGCGCTGGTGGAAGAGCTGCAGGCCAAAAGCCGTGAGGTGGACCCGCTGGTCAACGCCATCTGCACGCCCAACCCCGCCGCTCTCACCCATGCCGCCCAACTCGACACGGAGCGTGGCGAAGGCCGGGTCCGTGGCCCGCTGCACGGCGTACCGGTCCTGGTCAAGGACAACATCGACACCGCCGACCTGCCGACCACGGCCGGCTCCCTGGCGCTGGCCGATCAGCCACCGCCACCGGACGACGCCCCGCTGGTAGGGCGGCTCCGTGAAGCGGGCTGTGTCGTCCTGGGCAAGACCAACCTGAGCGAGTGGGCCAACTTCCGCGGCTCGGCGTCCTCCTCCGGCTGGAGCGCGTACGGCGGTCTGACGCGCAACCCGTACGCCCTGAACCGCTCGGCCGGCGGCTCCTCGAGCGGATCGGGCGCAGCGGTCGCCGCAGGGCTCGCCGACTACGCGATCGGCACCGAGACCAACGGTTCGATCGTCTGCCCGGCCGCACTGAACGGCATCGTCGGCCTGAAGCCCACAGTGGGCCTGATCCCGCAGCAGGGCATCGTTCCGATCTCACACTCGCAGGACACCGCCGGACCGATGACCAGGACCGTCACCCAGGCGGCAGCCCTGCTCTCGGTGATGACCGGTAGCAGGACCGACTACACCGAGCATTGCCGTGGTGCCGACCTCCGCGACATGCGGATCGGCGTACCGCGCGGTCCGCTCTGGGGCTACTCGATCGGCCTCGACCAGGTCACCGAGCAGGCGCTGGAGACGCTCAGCCGCTGTGGAGCCACCCTGGTCGACCAGCTGTCGTTGCCGACGCCTGGTGGCGACGAGGACCAGCTCCAGGTGCTGGCCCACGAGCTCAAGGTCGACATGACGGCGTACCTGGCCACCCGGGCGCCCGGCGGTCCGCGCACGCTGGAGGACTTGATCGCGTTCAACCGGGAACATGCGGACGTCGAGCTGCAGTGGTTCGGCCAGGAGCTGTTCGAGCGGGCCGCAGCCACGGAGGGGCTGAGTTCCCCGATCTATGTCGCCTCCCGGTTGACGGCTCTCCGGGCCGGCCGGGACGGGATCGACGGCCTGCTCCGGGACAACCAGCTCGACGCGCTGGTCTGCCCGTCGTACTCCCCGGCCTGGACCATCGACCTGGTCAACGGAGACCACGTGCTCGGCAGCTCGTCCTCCCACGCCGCCCTGGCCGGCTATCCGCTGCTCTCGGTGCCGTCCGGGCTGGTTGCCGGATTGCCCGTCGGGATCACGTTCAGTGGCACCGCGCGGAGTGATGCCACGCTCATTCGCTTGGCTCACGCCTTCGAAACAGCGAGAATCGCAGCAGACGGACCGTTCCCGACCCCGGAGTTAACCCAGTGGGTGTAGATCGCGTCAGGTGGGGCATCGTTGCTACGGGCAACATCTCCACGTCGTTCACGAGGGATCTGAAGCTACTCGCCGACGACGCCGAGGTGACCGCGGTCGCGTCCCGTTCCCAGACCAGCGCGGACCGGTTCGCCGCCGAGTTCGGCGTCGAGCAGGGGTACGGCGACTACCGCCGGCTGATCGACTCGGGCACCGTCGACGTGATCTACATCGGTACGCCACACCCACAGCACTACGCGATCGCCCGTGCCGCGTTACAGGCCGGAGTCGCAGTGCTCTGCGAGAAGCCGGTCACGCTGACCGCCGAGCAGGCCCGCGACCTGATCGCGGTCGCCACCGAGCACAAGACGCTGTTCGCCGAGGCGATGTGGATGCGGACCAACCCGGTCATCCAGGCCTTCTTCAAGGATCTGGACAGCGGTGTGATCGGCGAGCCGCAGCAAGTGGTCGCGGACTTCGCCTTCTACAAGCCGTCGTTGCCCACCCGCCTGCTCGACCCCGCGCTCGGCGGTGGCTCGCTGATGGACGGCGGCATCTATCCCATGACGTTCGCCTATATGGCTCTGGGGCGCCCGGCCGAACTGAAGGCCGTCGGCTCGCTCAACGACGACGGCATCGACCTGAACGTGGCGATGGCCTGGCGCTACGACTCCGGCGCGGTCGCCGCGCTCACCTGCGGGCTGCGGTCGCAGAACCCGTGGGTGGCGTCGGTGAGTGGCCCCGAGGGCAGTCTGCAGTTGCCACACCGCTTCCACCACCCCGAGTACTACGTGCGCAGTACGGCTGCCGGGGCGGAGCGGATCGACGTACCGGTGCATGGCCTTGGGTACCACTACGAAGCCACCGCAGTGATGCAGGCGCTGCGCGACGGACGGACCGAGGTGCCGTCGCTGCCCCATGCCTCGACACTCGAGATCCTCGAACTGCTCGACGAGACCCGGAGCCAGATCGGGGTCCGCTACCCCGGTGACGACGACGACCTGAGTGGATGACGCTGATATGCCGAACGGACGAAGTTCCTTCGTGGTGGTGGCCAACCGGCTACCGGTCGACCGGATCGAGATGCCCGACGGCAGTACGGCGTGGCGCCGCAGCCCTGGTGGACTGGTCACCGCCCTGGCGCCGGTGATGCAGCGGCACCACGGCGCGTGGATCGGCTGGACCGGGAGCGCGGACGAGAAGGTGGACCCGTTCGAGGCCGACGGGATGCACCTGGTGCCGGTGATGCTGTCGGCCGAGGACGTGCAGTTGTACTACGAGGGCTTCTCCAACGCCACGCTCTGGCCGCTGTACCACGACGTGATCGTGGCGCCGGAGTTCCACCGGGAGTGGTGGGAGTCGTACGTGGCGGTGAACCGCCGGTTCGCCGAGGCCGCCGCGGACGCCGCCGACGACGGCGCGGACGTCTGGGTGCACGACTACCAGCTGCAGCTGGTTCCGGCGATGCTGCGCCGGCTGCGGCCCGACGTACGGATCGGGTTCTTCCTGCACATCCCGTTCCCGCCGACCGAGCTGTTCGCGCAGATGCCGTGGCGGCGGCAGATCCTGGACGGGCTGATGGGCGCGGACCTGGTCGGCTTCCAGCGACCCGGCGCCGCTTCGAACTTCGCCCGTCTGGCCCGCAACCGGATGGGCCTGCGGACTCGCGGCGACCGCATCCACCTGCCCGACGACCGGATCGTCCGGGCCAAGGCGTTCCCGATCTCCATCGACGTCGGCGAGCTGGAGAACCTCGCCCGCAAGCCGGAGACCGCGGCCCGCGCCGCCGAGATGCGCCAGGAGGTCGGCAACCCCGCGCACATCCTGCTCGGCGTCGACCGGCTCGACTACACCAAGGGCATCCGGCAGCGGCTGCGTGCGTTCGGCGAGCTGCTGGACGAGAAGCGCGTGTCGGTCGACGATGCCGTGTTCATCCAGGTGGCGACGCCGTCGCGGGAGCGCGTGGAGCAGTACCGCGTACTTCGGGACGAGATCGAGCTGCTGGTCGGCCGGATCAACGGCGAACACGGCCGGATCGGCACGCCGGCGATCAACTACCTGCACACGTCGTACTCGCGGACCGAGATGGCCGCACTGTTCCGGGCCGCGGACGTCGCCGTGGTGACCCCGCTCCGCGACGGCATGAACCTGGTCGCCAAGGAGTACGTCGCCACCCGGTACGACGACACCGGCGCACTGGTGCTGAGCGAGTTCGCCGGCGCGGCGGACGAGTTCCGGCAGGCGTTCCTGGTGAACCCGCACGACATCAACGGCATGAAGGACACCATCGTCGACGCGATGAACACCGACGACCGCCAGCTCGGCCGCCGGATGAAGGCGATGCGCAAGCACCTGGCCGCGCACGACGTGAACGTGTGGGCGGCGAGCTTCCTGAAGGCGCTGCATGACGAAGACTGAGCATGACGAAGACTGACGGCCGGGTGCTCGCGCTCGATCTCGGTACGTCGTCGTCCCGCGCCCTCGTGTTGTCCGCCGACGACGCAGCACCGCTGCCCGGTGCTCTGGCCCGGCACAAGATCTCACCCACCTACGCCACCGGCGGCTCGGCGACCCTGGATCTGCACGAGTACGTCGAGGGCCTGCTGGGCTGCCTGGACGAGCTCCAGCAGAACGGTCACCTTGACGGCATCGCCGCGATCGTGCTGTCCTCGCAGTGGCACTCGATCGTTGCCCTCGACAACAAAGGTGACGCGCTGACGCCGGTGATCACCTGGGCGGACACGCGATCCGTCGACCTCGACCTGGGCTCGTCGTTCGACGAGCACGCCTTCCACGCCCGCACCGGCGCCTGGCTGCACCGGCTCTACTGGACCCGGCGGATCCCTTGGCTGTTGTCATCGTCGTCCCCGGCGACGTTCGCCGGCCTGCCCGACCTGGTGCTGGAGCGGCTGACCGGCGAGCGCGTCACCTCGGTGTCGGTCGCCTCCGGGACCGGCACGCTCGACCTCGCCACGGGCTTGTACGACGACGAGGCGCTCGAGATCGCCCAGGTCAAGGCCGACCGGCTGCCACCGATCGTTCCGACCGGATGGACCGGGACGTTGTCCGCCGAGTACGGACGCCGCTGGCCCGGGCTGGTCGGCGTACCGGTGCATCCGCCGACCGGAGACGGCGCCGCGTCGAACGTCGGGTCCGGTGGGTACGACGAGACCACTGCGGCGGTGACCGTGGGGACGTCGGCCGCCGTACGTGTTGTGCATCCGATCGACGATGCACCGGAGCTGCCCTGGGAGCTCTGGCGCTACCGGGTCGACGACAAGCGGGCGGTGACCGGGATGGCGTTCTCGGCGGCTGGGAACGTGTACGCCTGGCTGACCAGCCTGCTGCGACTGGAGTCCGACGAGCCGGTCGGCGTACCGATCGGAGCGTCCCGGGTGATCGCGATCCCGTTCATGGCCGGGACCAGGCCGCCGGCGACCGTGCCGAGCGGGTCCGGGGTGTTCTTCGGCCTGTCCTTCGACGACGACGCCTCCGGCGTGCTGGCCGGGGCATTGCAGGGCGCGGCGCTGGAGGTCGACCGCGGCCTGCGGATGCTCGATGCGGTGTTCGGGCGGCAACTGGACGTCGTACTGGGCGGCGGCAGCATCGACGCATCCGCCTGGTTACGCCGCTGCGCGACCGCGACGTTCGCCCGCCCCACGACGGTCTGTGCCGAGGCCGAAGTCGGCGCCCGCGGCGCGGCAGCCGTGGCCCTCGGGTTGTCTCCCGCGCCTGGCGGCGCACACCTCACCCCGGTGGATGCCGAGGTCGAGCGAGTCGCGGCGCTGCGGTCGCGGTACGAGCGCCTGCGCGAACTCGCAATCCAGGCCTCACACGTCTAATACCGCGTCTGGTACCGCGTCTGCGTCGACTGGGGAGGGAAATGTGCCCTCACGGGGGTAAAACCCTCCCCGGACCGGCCCGGGGCCGGGCAGGTGACGGTCGCCACTGACAGGGTCGGGGGCCAGGCTGGATCATGGCGCGCATGCTGCGGGAGATGATGAAGTCGAAGGTGCACCGGGCGACGGTGACGCAGGCCGATCTGGATTACGTCGGGTCGTGCACGCTGGACGCCGAGCTGATGGCGGCGGCCGACCTGCTGCCCGGCGAGAAGGTCGACATCGTCGACATCACCAACGGGAACCGGTTGTCGACGTACCTGATCGAGGGGCCGCGGGGGTCCGGGGTGGTCGGGATCAACGGGGCCGCGGCGCACCTGATCCATCCGGGCGATCTGGTCATCCTGATCGCGTACGGGATGTTCGACACCACGGAGGCGAAGGTGTTCGAGCCGAGCGTAGTCTTCGTGGACGAGCACAATGCGATCACCCGCATCGGCTCGGACCCCGCCGAGGCGCTGCCCGACAGCGGCACGCTCCGCGGTGACCATTTGCACACCAAGCGCTGAACGCAGACCGCGCGCCGAGATGAGGACTGGTCGACCATGACCGACACGACTGAGACGACCGCAGCCGAGAACGCCGCGACCGAGAGCGCCGCCCCGAAGACCGCGTCCCACGACAACGAGCCGAGCCCGAAGCTTCGCGCGTTCATGAACTCGGGCTGGGCCGATTCCGAGCGGCAGGACGTGACGCTCAGCGACGTGGGCGTGTGGGCGGCGAAGCGGCGGGATGCGCTGTCGCAGGCGTTCCCCGGGGAGCGGCTCGTCGTCCCGGCGGGCACCTACAAGGTCCGCTCGAACGACACCGACTACGTGTTCCGCCCGCACACCGACTACGTCTGGCTGGCCGGCGACCAGACCTCGGACGCCGTGCTGGTGCTGGAGCCGAACGGCACCAGCGGCCACGACTCCGTCCTGTACTTCCGCCCGCGCGCCGACCGTGGCGAGGGCGAGGAGTTCTGGCGCGACCGGATGTACGGCGAACTCTGGGCCGGCCGGCGTCCGTCGCTGACCGAGACCGCCAAGGAGTTCGGCATCGAGACCCGGCACGTCGACCGGCTCGCGGACGCGCTCAAGAGCGATGTGCCGACCCGCGTCCGGCGAGGTGAGGACGCCTCACTCACGTCCGTGCTCAGCGGCGCGAAGACCGACGCGGACCGTGACCAGGAACTCGCCGCCATGCTGTCCAAGCTCCGGCTCGTCAAGGACCCGTTCGAGCTCGAGCAGCTCCGCGACGCGGTCGCGATCACGCACCGCGGCTTCTCCGACGTACTCGCGGAGATGGACAAGGTCCGCGAGTACGGCGAACGCTGGATCGAGGGCACGTTCTGGCGCCGGGCCCGGGCTGAGGGCAACGACGTCGGGTACACCTCGATCGCCGCGGCCGGACCGCACGCGACCACGCTGCACTGGATCGAGAACGACGGCGCAGTGGCCGACGGCACGCTGATGCTGCTCGACATGGGTGTGGAGAACCGCCGGCTCTACACCGCGGACATCACCCGCACGCTGCCGGT
Organism: Kribbella sp. NBC_01484; assembly: GCF_036227145.1. NCBI lineage: Bacteria > Bacillati > Actinomycetota > Actinomycetes > Propionibacteriales > Kribbellaceae > Kribbella > Kribbella sp. NBC_01484. The sequence goes on along the minus strand of NZ_CP109437.1, from coordinate 3,992,359 downwards.
GAACGGCGAGTTCACCCCGCGCCAGCGCGACCTCTACCAACTGGTGCTGGACGCGCAGAACGCGGGCATCGCCGCGGTCCGGCCGGGCGCCGCGTTCCGCGCCGCGCACGAGGCCGCGATGGAGGTCATCGTGCACGGTCTCGACGCGATGGACCTGCTGCCGGTCTCGGCGGAGGAGGCGCTGGACCCGGAGAGCAGGCTGTACCAGCGGTACACGCTGCACGGGGTCAGCCACATGCTCGGTCTCGACGTCCACGACTGCGCGGCGGCACGCAGCGAGTTCTTCGGCAAGGGCGAGCTGGAGACCGGCTATGTGCTGACGGTCGAGCCGGGCCTGTACTTCCAGGCCGACGACCTGACCGTGCCGGAGGACCTGCGCGGTATCGGCATCCGGATCGAGGACGACATCCTGGTCACCGACGACGGTGCCGAGAACCTCTCCGAAGCCATGCCCCGCGACATCGAAGGCCTCCAGAACTGGATGGCCTCCTAGCCAAGCACCAGCAACTACCCGGCAGCTCGCCGCCCAGGCGGCGAGCTGCCGTTCGTTTGTCACCAGATGCGGACGCGGTTCTCGGGGGACAGCCACATGCCGTCGGCCTCGGTGATGCCGTAGGTCTGGTGGAACTCGTCGATGTTCTTCACCACCGCGTTGCAGCGGAACTCCGGCGGCGAGTGCGGGTCGATCGCCAGCCGCCGCGCCGCCTCTTCGGGCCGCGTCTTCGTCGACCAGGCGTGCGCCCACGACACGAAGAACCGCTCGCTCCCACGCAGCCCGCCGACCTCCGGCGCCTCGCCACCGTCCAGCGACAGCTGGTAGGCGACGTACGCGATCGACAGCCCGCCCAGGTCGCCGATGTTCTCGCCCAGCGTGAGCTTGCCGTTCACGTGCTGCCCGGGCGTCTCGTCCGGCGACAGGACGTCGTACTGCGCGACGAGCTTGTCGGTGCGCTGCTCGAACGCGGCGCGGTCCTCGTCGGTCCACCAGTCGTTCAGGTTGCCCTCGCCGTCGTACCGCGAACCCTGGTCGTCGAACCCGTGGCCGATCTCGTGCCCGATCACGGCGCCGATCGCGCCGTAGTTGACCGCGTCGTCGGCGTCCAGGTCGAAGAACGGCGGCTGCAGGATGCCGGCCGGGAAGACGATCTCGTTCATCCGCGGGTTGTAGTACGCGTTGACCGTCTGCGGCGTCATCTTCCACTCGTTCCGGTCCACCGGCTGCCCGAGCTTGGCCAGGTCGCGCGCGGTCTCCACCGCGACCGACCGGCGTACGTTCCCGAACAGGTCGGCCGGGTCGACGTCGAGCGCGCCGTAGTCCTTCCACTCGTCCGGGTAGCCGATCTTCGGCACGAACGTCCCAAGCTTGTCGAGCGCCCGCTGCCGGGTGTCCGGACCCATCCAGTCCAGCGCCTCGATCCGCTGCCGGTACGCCTCGACCAGGTTCTGGACGAGCTCGACCATGCGGGCCTTGGCGGCCGGCGGGAAGTGCTCGGCGACGTACAGCTTGCCGAGCGCCTCGCCCAGCGCGGACTCGACCGCGCCGACGCCGCGCTTCCACCGCTCGCGCAGCTCGGGCGCACCGGTCAGCGTCTTGCCGTAGAAGGCGAAGTTCTCATCGACGAAGGCCGTGCTCAGCAGTGGCGCCGCGCTGTGCACGATGCGCCAGCTCAGCCACTCCTTCCACCGGTCCAGCTCGATCTCCTGCAACGCCGCGGCGGCCGCGGTGAAGAAGTCGGGCTCGCGAACGACGACCTCTGCGAAGGCGCTCTCCGGTGCGCCGGCACCCGTCAGCCACGTCGACCAGTCGAAGCCGGGGGTCAGCTCTTCCAGCCCGGCCCGGTCGACCTTGTTGTAGGTCAGCTGGACGTCGCGGTTCTTGACCCGGTCCCAGTGCGCGCCGGCGACCCGGGTCTCCAGCTCCATGATCCGCTCCGCGGCACCGGCCGGATCGGGCAGCCCCGCGAGCTCGAGCATCCGCGTCACGTGCGCGACGTACGCCGTACGCACCTCGGCGAAGCTGTCTTCGCGGTAGTACGACTCGTCGGGCAGGCTGAGACCGCCCTGGGTGAGGTAGACGATGTTCTCGTCGGACTTCTTGGCGTCGGCGTCGACCCAGTAATGGAAGACTCCCGGCACGCCCTGCAGCTCGAGCTGTCCGAGGGCCGCGACCAGGCCGGGCAGGTCCTCGACCCCGCGGACCAGGGCGAGCTGCTCGGCGATCGGCTCGGCGCCGAGTCGCTCGATCGCCTCCTCGTCCATGAAGCTGCTGTACAGATCAGCGATCTTCCGCGGCTCGCTGCCCTCGGGATGCCCGGCTGCGACGGACTTCTCCACGATCGCGCGGACGTCCTGCTCGGCGGTGTCCCAGAGCGCGTGGAAGGCGCCGTAGATGGCCTTGTCCGCCGGAATCTCGTGCTCCTCCAGCCACGGCCCGTTCGCATAGCGGTACAGGTCGTCCTGCGGCCGCACCGTGCCGGACAGACTCGAACTGTCGATCCCTGCTGTCATCCCTGCCCCTTGTCGCGTGTGGAGTATCTGCCAGCGAACATACCCGGTTGCCGCCCGGGCTGTTATGAACTTTCCACAGGCCCGGCTCGTTGTCCTGGTAAAGGACCGGATCAGGAGGACCCCGCCATGTCGCACCTCGTCCGCCGCCTCGCCACGCTGGTGAGCGTGCCCGCACTGATGCTGGGTCTGGTGAGCACCTCGGTCGCCACCGCCGCGCCCACAACCGGAGCGCCCACCAAGCTCAACCTGCCCGACGGGTTCCAGCCGGAAGGCATCGCGATCGCCCGCGGTACGGCGTACTTCGGCTCCCGCGCCGACGGGGACATCTTCGCCGTCGACCTGAAGACCGGCACCGGCAAGGTGATCAGCCAAGGGCCGGGCACCGGCTCGCTCGGAATGAAGGTGGACCACTTCGGCCGGCTGTTCGTCGCCGGTGCCGGCGGTGGCAACGGACGGGTGATCGACACCCGGACGGGGCGCGTTCTGGCCAGCTATACCTTCACCACGTCGGCGGACACGTTCGTGAACGACGTGATCCTGAGCAAGAACGCGGCCTGGTTCACCGACTCGCGGCAGCCGGTGCTCTACAAGCTCCCGCTCGGCCGGCACGGCAAGCTGCCCGCGAAGGCCCAGACCCTCCCACTGAGTGGCGACTACCAGCACACCGCGGGCACCAACGCGAACGGCATCGCCCTGACCCCGGACGGCCGCGCGCTGATCATCGTGCAGTCCTCGACCGGCTTCCTGTTCCGGGTCGACCCACGGACCGGAGTCACCAGGCGGATCGACATCGGCGACGCCGTGATGACGAACGGCGACGGCCTGCTGCTGATCGGCCGGACCCTGTTCGTCGTCCAGAACCTACTGAACAAGGTCGCCGTCCTCACGCTGAACCAGTCCGGCACCAAGGGCACGCTGGTCCGGGAGGTCACCAGCCCGGACTTCGACGTACCGACGACCGCCGCGGCCTTCGGCGACCGGCTCTACCTGCCGAACGCCCGGTTCACCACGCCGCCGACGCCGACCACGGCGTACTGGGCCACAGCGATCTCAGCGACGACCAAGCCGATCAAGCACGCGGTCGACGAAGGCGAGTGCGACCGCATCCGGTTCCTGGCGCCGGCGCAGTAGTCAGGAGACAGTGCGGAGGTCGCCCCGGGCCGCGGCTTTGAGGCGACTTCCGCAGGACAGGCGGACGGAGTAGTTGGCCGGGATCGAGAGGGGCTCACCGGTCTGCGGGTTGCGGCCGGTGCGCGGGGCGCGCAGCACGCGCTCGATGCTCAGCAGGCCGGTCAGCGAGACCTTGTCGCCCTTATGTACGGCTTCGGTGACGACATCGCCCAGCGCGTCGAGGACCTTCTCGGCCTGGTTCCGTGGAATGCCCGCCTTCTGCGCCACCCCGGCGACCAACTCGTTGCGGTTCACAGCTCTCCTCAGACTCGACCAACCCTTCGATCGGCACCTTAAGCCGAAATGATTGTCGTTAGCGAGAAGCATCCGCATTCCGGTCAAACCCGGAGCCGAGGGAACTTTGCCGCCGGAGTGACCGTCTTCAGAGGCCGTCCTGATCGTGCCAGTGGTTCTGCCAGCGCCCGTCGATGGCGTCGTCGGCGAACTGGTAGCGGATGTCGGTCGACAGCCGCATCTCAGTCGACACGTTGTCCAGGGCCGCGTGGATCGTGTGGGCGGTGTGGATGACCACGTCACCGGCCGCGTAGTCGGTGACCAGCCAGTTGGCGTTGTACTGCACGGCCAGGCCGGGCAGGTCCGCAGTCATCGAGGCGGCGGGTCGCTTGAGCGTGCCGGCGGCCTCCTCCGCGAGCACTCGGTGGTGGCTGCCCTCCAGATAGGTCAGACCGCCTCTGCTGACCGGACAATCGCCGAGCGGGATCCACGCCGACAGCACTTGGTCGCTGCCCCCTCTGAGGTACACCAGGTCATAGTGCGCCTGCGTCGCCGTACCGATGCCGTTCTCGCCCGGCGCGGTCTGCCGGATGATCTTCCGCTTGTGCAGAAACGGCTCCCCGCCGAGGAACCACTCGAACCACCCCTTGAGCGCCGGCTGCGCACAGAAGGCGGCGTACTCCGGTCCCGGCACGATCTGGTCGAAGAGCACCTTCCGGTACGACGGTCTATCGGCAGCAGCACCGGTCAGCCCGAAGTAGTACTCCCGGAAGCCCTGCACCACCTCAGCGTCCAGCAACCCCGTCAGGTACAGGTATCCGTCCCGCCGCAACCGCTCCCGCAACCCGTGCAGCTCACCCCGCTCCCTCTCCGGCACGACGCTCAGTTCCCCGACCCGCCGTTCATCCAGCACGTACCCATTCGAAGTCAGCACGTCCACAATTCCACCGCACGCCGTCAACCATCGGAATGGACATCGGCGATCACTTCTTGGACTCTTGTTCCGTGCCGAACTGGTCGATCTACCTGACTCCAGGTGCGACTGAACGCCAACTTGGACTCTGCTGCCTCGGTGCCGGCGAGCAGGACAACCGGCCTGGCGCCACGCCGGAACGCGCCCTCGGTTGCCATGCCCTGGTCTGGCTCAAGGAGGGCCGCGGCCAGTTGCTGCACGGCCCCGATCGTCAGCTCTACGAAGTGCGAGCACCCGCGATGCTCTGGCTCTACCCCGGCGTTCTGCACGGCTATCGGCCGACGACTCGCTGGCGACAAGTGTGGACACTCTTCAGCGGTCCCGCGACCGCAGCGCTCACAACACTCGGCCATCTGGACATCAGCCAACCGGTCCGCCGGTTCGCCGACCCACGGCCGGTCGATCGCGCTTTCACTCGACTCCTACGCGTCAGCACGACGCACAACGCAGTACAGACCGTCGCAGCGTTGTATGACCTCATAGCTCGGGCGGCGCCTTCGTCTGGTGACGGGGTGGCTGCGCAACTGGCAGAGCTCGCTTGCACCCCGATGACCGTTCAGGACTATGCCGCCGAGCTCGGACTCAGCGTGAAGGAGTTGCGCGAGGCGGTGCGCCGTACCACTGGCTCAACACCGCAGGAACTGGTCTTGACCACAAGACTCAACACTGCAAAGAGTTTGCTCGCCGAGGAGGACCTGTCGGTCGCCGCGATCGCCCGGCAGGTCGGGTACGACGATCCCGCCTACTTCACCCGCTTGTTCACCGCACGAGTAGGGGTTTCGCCGCGCGCGTTCCGGCGGTTTGGTTCGGTCTCGGGGCGAAAATCCTCCTTCTGAAGGAGGCGGTGCCGACTTTCCGACGTGTAAAACCGTTCAGTGGGGTGACGTGCGCAGACGCCGGCACCGATACGGTCGTGGGTATGAGTCAACCGCAGCCCATCGACCCGCGATACGCGAACCGGCCGCCGCAGGCCCGCCCGAAGAAGCGGCGCAACTGGTTCCTCCGCACCGTCGGACTGATCGTCCTGCTGTTCATCCTCATGCTGGTCGCGGTCCCGCTGTACGCGTGGAGCCGGATCGACAAGATCGACGCGATGCCGACCGGCAGCAGGCCGGCCGAGACGTCCGGTACGACGTACCTGATGGTCGGATCGGACGCCCGCGAGGACCTCACCCGCGCCGAGCGCGCGCGGCTCCACACCGGCTCGGACGCCGGGCCGCCCCGGACCGACTCCATCATGGTGATGCACGTCCCCGACTCCGGGCCGACGGTCCTGATCAGCATCCCGCGCGACAGCGCGGTCAACATCCCAGGGGTGTCGGGCAAGCAGAAGATCAACGCCGCCTTCAACAAGGGCCCGGCGCTGCTGATCGAGACGATCGAGAACGTGACCGGGCTCCGGATCGACCACTACGTCGAGGTCGGCTTCGGCGGCTTCGCCTCGGTGATCGACAGCATCGGCGGCATCAACATGTGCTTGCCCAAGGCAATGAAGGACCCCCAGGCGCACATCAACCTGCCGGCCGGCTGCCAGCAGCTCAACGGCGTGAACGCGCTCGGCTACGTCCGCTCCCGGCACGCCGACGGCAACAACGACTTCGGCCGGGTCGAGCGGCAGCGCGCGATGGTCGGCGCGGTGGCGAAGAAGGCCAGCTCGCCGACGACGTTCCTGAACCCGATCCGCTACTACAGCGTCGCCACCAAGGGTGTGGACGCGCTGACCGTCGACAAGGACATGAGCCTGTTCGACTTCATCCGGTTCGCCCGCGGCATGCGGGCCGTCTCCGGGAGCGGCGGCATCACCCTGACCGTCCCGATCAGCGATGACAACTACCAGTTGGGCCAGAACCGGGGTGTCGCGGTGAAGTGGGACACCGCCAAGGCCAAGGCTCTCTTCAACGCCCTCAAGTCCGGCAACACGACAGGTCTGAAGAGCAGTTGACCGTCCTTGTCCATGCCGTGGTGAGCCTGGGCATGCTCGTCGTCGTACCGCTCGGGCTCACCCTCCTGCCGACGCGAACCACCAGCCCCCGCTGGTGGTTCGCGTTCGCTGTGCCCGGGGTGATCTCGCTCTGGCTGCCGCGCGGCGCCGTGTCCATCACACTCGCGGCGATCTATCTCGCGGGTACGCTCGTCCTGATCACCCTCGCTGCTCGTCACTTCCTTCACTACAAGGTGATCCGGCCCCGCGAGATCGCGCTCTACACCGCACTCGCCACTCCGTCCATCGCCGCACTCGCACTGGTTGCCGAGCGATCGTCGTACGAACTGTTCGGCTTCAACCTGACGGTTCTGTCCCTCACAGTCGCCCACTTCCACTTCGCCGGCTTCGCGGCCGCGCTCATCGCCTATCTGGTGGCGGACTCACTGACTCCCGCAACCACTGCGGCCGCAATCAGCGTTCCCCTCGGCACTGGCGTCGTACTGCTCGGCTTCTTCCTGGGTGACCCGGTGGAACTCGCGGGAGCCGCCGTGCTGACGACTGGCATGTGGCTGGTCGGCTGGAATCTCTGGCGACGGTCACATCAAGCAGACCGAGCCACAGCGGCCCTCCTGATCGTCTCGGCGTCCGTGCTCGTGGTGACGATGCTGCTGGCACTCAGTTGGGCCTTGGGGCATGTCGTAGACACGCCTTATCTACCGTTGGAGTGGATGGCCGCCACGCACGGGCTGGCGAACGCGATCGGGTTCGCGCTCTGCGGGCTGCTGGCCTGGCGACGACTTGGGGAGGGTGTTCGATGAAGCTCGACGACTTGGCGGCACTGCGGTTCAACTACGACGTGGTCGGCTCCACCCGGTACGACGAGACGCCGCCGGGCTACCACCGACTCGAGTACCGGACCCGGATCGGTGCGGGGGGTGAGGTGTTCGCCCGAGCCGGAGAGGCGCTGCTGAACTGGCGCATGCACCGGGCTGCTGGCTTGCCGATGACGGCGACCGACACACCCCCGACGATCGGCACCAACAGCCTCGGCCGCCTCGGCGCCGGCATGCTGATCGGCCGCCTCCGCACCATGACCCCGCTCGGCATGGTCGGCCTCCCGGTCCCCTGCCGGGTCGTCTGGACCGTGGACGAGCCCGACCGCATCGGCTTCGCGTACGGCACCCTCGAAGGCCACCCGGAGTCCGGCGAGGAGTCCTTCGTCGTCACCAGCGACCCCGACGGCATCCACTTCACCATCCGCGCCTACAGCCGCGCCGCCACCTGGTACACCCGCCTGGCCGGCCCCGCCACCCGCACAGCCCAACAACTGGCCGCCCGGCGCTACGCCCGCGCCCTCCAAACCCTCTCCACTCCCTAGCAAAGGCCCCGCAAGCTCATACCTTTGCGGGGCCGGGTCCTTTGTACCAGTCGCTTCAAATGGATCAGATGACCAACACGCCAACAAAACAAGACGATCGGCCACCCTCCCATCGACCGTGGACTCGCTCGCTGGCTGGCTAAGGGGTCGACGCGTAGGTAAGGTCGCCGGAGTGTCGACATGGACCACGCCCGAGCGACCCGAGCCGCCGAACAACCCGATCGACGAGCGGGCCGCGCTCGAGGACCGCCTCGAGTTCCAGCGCACGACATTACTGCTGAAATGTGGCGGGCTGACGCCGGAACAACTGGCGCTGCGGTCGGTGCCGCCGTCGACGCTCTCACTGCTCGGCCTTGTTCGGCACCTTTCTGCAGTCGAGGCATGGTTCCATGCGTACGATGGCCAACCGGACCACATGTACTTCTGGGACTACGTGCCGGGATCGAGAGAAGGCTCCGACGCGGTCGACAGCGCGCGTGCCGCCGACGACCTGGCCAGCTACCAAGCGAGTGTCGCCCGGTCGCGTGAGGCCGTGGCCGGCCGCAGTCTCGACGAAGCCATGCCCGGCGAGGACTACACGCTGCGGTGGATCTACCTGCACATGATCGAGGAGTACGCGCGCCACAACGGCCACGCGGACTTCCTCCGCGAACGCATCGACGGCGCCACGGGCGAATAGCCTGCCGCGGAGGCTGACCGACACGCGAACGCCAGAGGACCACCCTGGATGCACCGCGGTGCGGCGTGCTGCGAAACTGTGGTGGGTGAGCCCGAAGACGTTGTCGGATCTGGTTGCCCCGGACTGGGCGGAAGCACTCTCGCCGGTCGAGGACACAATCACCAAGATGGGTGAGTTTCTGCGTGGCGAGATCGCCGCCGGCCGCCCGTACCTGCCCGCGGGTGAGAACGTCCTCAGGGCGTTCAAGAGACCGTTGGGGCAGGTGAGGGTGCTGATCGTCGGGCAGGATCCGTATCCGACGCCGGGGCACCCGGTCGGGCTCAGCTTCTCGGTGGCGCCTGATGTGCGGCCGATCCCGCGGAGCCTGGCCAACATCTACCGCGAGTTGATGGCGGACGTCGGCGTGCCGGCTCCGTCGAACGGCGACCTGACGCCGTGGACCGAGCAGGGCGTGCTGCTGCTGAACAGAGTGCTGACCGTGCAGCCGGGCAAGTCGGGCTCGCACCGCGGCAAGGGCTGGGAGACCGTCACCGAACAGGCCATCCACGCACTGGTGAAGCGCGGCGGCCCACTCGTCGCGATCCTCTGGGGCCGCGACGCCCAGACGCTCAAGCCGATGCTCGGGAGTACGCCGTACGTCGAGAGCGCGCACCCGAGTCCGATGTCCGCCGATCGTGGCTTCTTCGGCTCCCGCCCGTTCAGCCGGGTCAACGCCCTCCTGGTCGAACAAGGCGCCACCCCGATCGACTGGCGCCTCCCGTAGTCAGTGCCATGCTGCGGGCATGGCACGTTACGTGATAGACGCCCCCACTCTTCTGCACCTCGTGGCCGATGGCTCGACCATCGATCCCACTCATCAACTGGTCGCACCCAACGCGATCCGGTCGGACGCCCTGCAGTTACTGCTGCGTGAGGTCCAGCAAGGGGCGCGCTCCGTGAAGGAGGCGCTGCAACTGCACGAGCGCATGACGGAGCTCAAGATCCGCACGCTGGGCGACCGGGTGTCCCGGCGGACCGCGTGGGACATCGCCCTCGAGCGTGACTGGGACACCCTCCGGGACGCCGAGTATCTGGCCGTGACCAAACTCCAGGCCGACGCCCTGATCACCGTGGATCCCGAGTTGGCCGCCAAGGCGGACGGCGCGGTCCCGCTCGCCGATCTCCGGGACCTGCTCAGCGCCGGGTAACCGCTCTCCTAAGGAGTCCCCTTGAAGTATGCCGCCGCCTGGGCCGCCATCGCCTGTGAGGTGCTCGAAACCCCGTACCCGTACGGCGCCGCGCACGCGTCCAGTGGTCCGGACGACGTCGACGTGACCCCGCAGCGCCTCCACCCGGCGTTCCACGGGTCCTACGACTGGCACTCCAGCGCACACATGCAGTGGTCGCTGGTCCGGTTGCTCACGCTGGCACCGGACCAGGCCGGCCCGCGCCCGATCGAGGTCCTGGATCAGCGCCTCACCCCCGAGGCGATCGCGACCGAGGTCGCGTACCTGCGCGAGCGTCCGGCGTACGAACGCCCGTACGGCTGGGCCTGGGCGGCGATGCTGGTCGCCGCCGCCCGTAAGTTGCCTGGGGCAAAGAACTGGGCGGCAGCCCTCAGTCCGCTCGGCGACGTCATCGCCGACCTCGTCCTCGGCTGGCTGCCACGCCAGGCGTACCCGGTCCGCCACGGCGTCCACCTCAACACCGCATTCGCCATGGCCCTGCTGCTGGAGGCGTACGACGACCTGCACCGGCCGGACGTGGTCGACGCGATCCGGTCCCGTGCGCTCGAGTGGTTCGGCCAGGACACGGCGTACGACACGCGCTTCGAGCCGTCCGGCACCGACTTCCTGTCGCCGGCGCTGACCGAGGCGGAGTTGATGCGCCGAGTCCTCCCGGCCGACGAGTTCAGCACCTGGCTGTCCGCGTTCCTGCCAGGTCTCGGCGTCGATGCACACCAGCATCTGCTCGAGGTGCCCGTCACCGACAACTCCGGCGATGGTCAACTGGCACACCTGTCCGGCCTGGCCTTGTCGCGGGCCTGGCAGCTTCGCACCCTCGCGCCGGCACTACCCGACGTCGCAGAGGTATTGCGCGAGGGCGCCGACCGTCAGATCAAGGCAGTGCTGCCGATGGTGACCGGCGGAGACTTCATGTCGACCCATTGGCTGGTGTCGTTCGCCCTGCTCGCCGATCAGGCGTAGACACTCCGCACCAACTGGTACTGACTCACCCTCGCCGATTGACACCCGCGTCGGTCCGCCGTACGGTCTCGCCTTAATAGGAAACCTTCCTAACAGTTCGGGACGGACCGCGAGCCGACCACGCGAGGGCGACGGCGGGAGGCAGGGTTAGCTCATGGCAACGACACCCGGAACGCCGCGCCTGCTCCGCGCGATGAACGACCGCGCCGCCCTCGACCTGCTGCTCAGCCAGGGCCCGCTCTCCCGCACCACCCTGGGCAACCTCACCGGCCTGTCCAAGCCCACCGCGTCCCAGCTGCTCGCGCGCCTGGAGGCCGCCGGCCTGGTCCGCGCCAGCGGCACCTCCGCCGGCCGTCCGGGCCCGAACGCGCAGCTGTACGAGATCAACGGCGGTATCGCGTACGTCGGCGGCCTCGACGTCACGCCGGCCCGGATACGCTCGGCCGTCGCGGACCTCACCGGCAAGGTCGTCGGCACCTACGAGCTGCCCACCCCCGGCCGGAGCGCCAAGGGCACCGTCGACCGCGTGCTCAAGGCGCTCGACGGAGCGGCCGGCGAAGCGGGCCTGAACCGGGAGCGGCTGCACCGCGTCTCGATCGGCACTCCGGGTGGCTTCGACCCGACCACCGGCCGGCTGCGGTACGCGACCCACCTGCCCGGCTGGCACGCCCCGCACCTGCTCGAGGAGCTGGCGGCGGCGATCGCCGTACCGCTGGAGGTCGAGAACGACGTCAACCTGGCCGCCGTCGCCGAGCAGCGGGTCGGCCATGCCCGCGACAGCGACAACTTCGTGCTGTTGTGGGGCGAGGAAGGCATCGGCGCGGCGATCGTGATCAACGGCCGGCTGCACCGCGGAGCGACCGGCGGCGCCGGCGAGGTCGCGTTCCTGCCGTTGCCCGGTACGCCGCTGGTCCGCAACGTCGGCCGCAGCAACGCCGGCGGTTTCCAGGAGCTCGCCGGTGGCGAACCTGTGCTGGAGCTGGCCCGCGCGCACGGCTTGAAGGCACGTACGCCGGAGGCCGCGATCGCAGCCGCATTGCAGACCGAGGGCGCCGGCGATGCGGTGCTGAGCGAGTTCGCACACCGGCTGGCCGTCGGTCTGGCCGCGATCGTCGCGGTCGTCGATCCGGAACTGATCGTGCTGGCGGGCGGCGTGATCACCGCCGGCGGCGAACGCCTGCGCAGTCTCGTCCAGGACGAGCTGGCCGATCTCGCCGTACCGCGGCCGCGGTTGCTGATGACCGCGCTCGGCACCGACCCCGTGGTCTCCGGAGCACTCCAGTCCGCCCTGAGCACCACCCGCGACGAAGTCTTCGACACCGCGGGTCCACCGATCCCCTAGGAGTCAAACGGTGAAACTCACAGTCGTTGGTGGCGGATCCACCTACACGCCGGAACTCGTCGACGGCTTCGCGCGGCTGCGGGACACGCTGCCGGTGTCCGAGCTGGTGCTCGTCGATCCAGCGGCCGATCGGCTCGAGCTGGTCGGTGGCCTGGCCCGCCGGATCCTCGCAAAACAAGGGCATCCCGGCCGGGTGATCACCACGTCCGACCTCGACGCGGGCATCGACGGTGCGGACGCAGTACTGCTGCAACTGCGCGTTGGCGGACAGGCCGCGCGCAACGAGGACGAGACGTGGCCGCTCGAGTGCGGTTGCGTCGGCCAGGAGACGACCGGGGCCGGTGGTCTGGCGAAGGCGCTGCGCACGGTTCCCGTCGTACTGGACATCGCCGAGCGGGTACGGCGTACCAACCCGGACGCGTGGATCATCGACTTCACCAATCCGGTGGGGATCGTGACGCGGGCGCTGCTGTCGCACGGACACAAGGCGGTCGGGTTGTGCAACGTGGCCATCGGGTTCCAGCGGAACTTCGCGCGGATGCTGGGGGTGACACCGGAGGAGGTGTCGCTGGACCACGTCGGACTGAACCATCTGACCTGGGAGCGCGCCGTCCGGGTCAACGGCGAGGACATGCTGCCGACGCTGCTCGCCGAGCACATGGCTGAGCTGTCTGACGACCTGTACATGCCGCCTGAGTTGCTGCGGCAGCTCGGCGTCGTTCCGTCGTACTACCTGCGCTACTACTACTCACACGACGAGGTTGTGCAGGAGCTGCTGACCAAGCCGTCTCGCGCGGCTGAGGTGGCAGCACTCGAGAAGCAGTTGCTGGACCTGTACGCCGACCCGATGCTCGACGAGAAGCCCGCACTGCTGGAGAAGCGAGGCGGTGCGTACTACTCCGAGGCGGCCGTCGCACTCGCGTCGTCACTGCTGAACAACACGGGTGACGTGCAGGTGGTGAACACACTCAACAACGGCACGTTCCCCTTCCTGCCTGATGATGCTGTCATTGAGGTGCCGGCGACGGTCGGCGCCGAGGGTACGACGCCTGAGCCGGTCAGCGCTCTGGAGCCTTTGTACGCCGGTCTGGTCAGTCATGTGACTGCTTACGAGGACCTGGCGCTCGAGGCTGCCGTGAAGGGTGGATCGGAGCGGGTGTTCGAGGCCCTGCTGGCGCATCCGCTGGTCGGGCAGATCTCCATCGCGCGCGAACTGACGGACAAGCTCCTGGCCCACAACCGGGCGTACCTGCCATGGGCGTGACGGTTCCCGGAGGCGTGCTCGCCTTCGACGCGGGGAACAGCAAGACGGACGTGGCCCTGGTGGCGGCGGACGGGACAGTCCTCGGTACGGCGCGTGGTGGTGGGTTCGAGCCGCAGAAAGTTGGACCCGACGCCGCGGTGGCGGGCTTGGAGCCGATGATCCGGGCCGCGGCCGCGGAGGCCGGCCTGCGGCTCGACTCGGTGCCGCTGGTGCAGCAGATCTCCGCCTGCCTGGCGAACGCGGACATGCCGATCGAGGAGCAGTGGCTGACCGCCGCCTTCGAGGCGCGCGGTTGGGCGGAGTCGGTGTACGTCACCAATGACACGTTTGCTTTGCTGCGCTCGGGTGTGGACGAACCGCGGGGTGTCGCGGTGGTGTGTGGTGCGGGGATCAACTGCTCCGGGATGCTGCCGGACGGGCGGACCGCCCGGTTCCCGGCGTTGGGCAAGCTGACCGGCGATTGGGGCGGTGGAGCCCAGTTGGCCGAGGAGGCGTTCTGGTCGGCGTCCCGCGCTGATGACGGCCGTGGTCCGGCGACCGCGCTGCTCACCGCACTACCGGCGCACTTCGGGCTCCCTTCGCTGGCCGCGCTGATCGAGGCGTTCCACTTCGGTGAGCTGCCGGAATCGCGACAACTGGAGGCGGCGCCGGTGCTGTTCGAGGTCGCGGCAGCCGGAGATGTTGTTGCCCTTGGCATCATTCAGCAGCAGGCCGAGGAGATCGTCGCGATGGCGCTCAGCGCGTTGCGCCGGCTCGAGCTGCTCGGCGAACCTGTCCATGTGGTCCTCGGTGGCGGGGTGCTCGCCGGCGGACACTCGGTCCTGCTCGATCGCGTCGTACGCCTGCTGGCGGAGGTGGCACCGAAGGCGATCCCGCGGGTGGTCGACGTACCGCCTGTCGTCGGGGCGGCTCTGCTGGGACTCGACCACACCGCCGCCGGGTCCGCGGCCCAGGCCCGGCTGCGGGCCACCTTCGTCGTCCGGGTGGCTTGAAAAGGGGCTTGGTCGAGGTGTAATCATGATTACATGAGTACAGAGCATGAGAAAGTGCGGGGCTGGCTGACCGGCCGGCTGCCGAAGGAGTGGTTCGAGGGCGAGCCGGAGCTGAGCGTCGACCGGGACGAGATCCTGATCGTCGGACGGATCCTGGCGCCGGAGCAGGCCGACGGCGTGAGCGACGCCGAGCGGTCGGCGGCCGAGGACGGCCGGATCAAGCAGTTCCGCGAGGACACCCGGGAGCGCCGGATCGAGATCGCCCGCGAACTCGAGCACGCCACCCGCCGCAAGGTCGCCTGGGGCGTCCGGTGCGGCGACACCAAGACGGTCTTCACGTCCCTGTCCGCCCCCGTGATGACCCGCCTCCGCCAGCCCGAACGCCAGGTCCTCGACACCCTCGTCGACGCCGGCGTGGCCCGCTCCCGCAGCGACGCCCTCGGCTGGTGCGTCAAACTCGTCGCCCAGCACAGCGAAACCTGGCTCGCCGACCTCCGCGACGCCATGACCAAAGTAGAAACCGTCCGCCAAGCCGGCCCCGACACCCAGAGCTGACCGCGAAGAGGCGACGGGCGGCAACCCTGGGATTGCCGCCCGCCTGGCTGGTGCACTTGTGGTTACTGACCGCCCGGCCAGTTGCCGTTGGAGGGAGTGCCGTTGGACCAGCCCTGGGAAGCGCCGTGGGTGGCCGGCGGCTGGGGGTCGGCCGGGTAACCCGCCGTACCGTTCGAGGCCGTCTCGTTGCCGGTGGCACCGCGCATGATCGCGGCCAGGAAGTTCGCGAACAGCGCGGCCAGGCAGATGATCACGATCGCCGCGAAGATCCGCGGGATGTAGCCGAGCATGTCGCTCATGAAGTTCGAGATCTCCGGTACGCCGAGCGCGGAGGCGAACATCGTGAAGCTGATCAGGAACACGAACCAGAACACGACCTTGCCCAGCATCGCCGAAGCGGTCAGCCCCGTGCCGGACCGCTGCAGCACGCCGGACACGCCGGCTCGTTCCATCCACTGGTCGAACCCGACCCGGCCGAGCAGCTTGCCGACGAGCTTCCCGAGCACCTTGGCGACGAAGTAGCCGACCACCAGGATGACGAGACCGCCGAGCAGGTTCGGGATGAACGACAGCAGTTTGCTGAAGGCATCTTCGAACGGTTGGGTGAAGTCGATCGCTAACGCGAACATCGGATCTTCCTTCCGGACTGGGCCCGCATCCGCCGCCGCGCAACACCGCACACGACCCCGGCACGGGCGGATGCAGTGGTGTCCAGTATCACTCGTACCCTTCGTTGCATACGGCAAACAGTCGCCTCCGGCGCGTATTCCAGCGGAAAGTGTTTGCATAAGGCAAGTACCGTCGAGGTGCTTCGGTAGTTACCCCGGTCGCTGAACCGCGTCAGCCACTTGAGATCCTGGTGTCATGACCGATGTTGTGATCCGCCGCGCCACCGCCGCCGACGTCGCCGGGATCGTCGCGATGATCGCCGACGACCAGCTCGGCGCCGTCCGCGAGTCCGTCGACGACCTGACACCGTACCTGCACGCGTTCGAACTCATCGACGGCGACCCGAACCAAGTCCTGGTGGTTGCCGAACGCGACGACGAACTGATCGGCACGCTCCAGCTCACGATCATCCCCGGCCTGTCCCGCCGCGGCTCCTCCCGCGGCCTGATCGAGGCCGTCCGCGTCGCCGCCCCGGCGCGCGGCTCCGGCCTCGGTACGACGCTGATCGAGTGGGCGATCGAAGAATCCCGCACCCGCGGCTGCACCCTGGTCCAACTGACCTCCGACAAGACCCGCACCGCCGCCCACCGCTTCTACGACCGCCTGGGCTTCACCAACTCCCACGAGGGCTTCAAACTCAAGCTCAACTAACCTGCTTCGCCGGCGCCGCCCAGGTGTTGCACGCCCCGGGACCCTCAGCCTTGAAAGCGGCGCGTGCCCACGTCCTGTTGGTCTTCGGAGATCCGTACCCGCGTTCCGTCGCGGGCGCGTCGGCGTCGTCACCACTGAACGCGTGGTACTCGTAGTCTTCGAGTCGTTCGCCGTACACCTGGAGCGTCTTCTGGTTCGCCCCGAAGAACGCTGCCGCGAAGCACGAGGCCTGCAACTCGTTCCGCCGCGACTCCGCGACCCGGGCCGTCTCGGACTTCGCCGCGAAGAAGCGATCGTCGTACGCGGACGACATCCCCGACGTCGCTTGCAGGTGATGTCCGTACTCGTGCGCCATCGTGTACTCGACCGCGACCCGCGACGACTCCTGGCTGTCCGCCGACTTCGCGATGTACTGGGTCCAGTCGAGATAGATTCCCCGGTCGTCGTCGCAATAGAAGGCCACGGTGTCCGTATCCATCGGCCCACAGGGTGATGGGGTTCCGCGCGGGGCAGCGTGGACGGCATTGACCGGAAAGAGTTTGAACCCCGCTCGCTCCACCGCCGGCGTCCACGACCTGGTCAAGCAGCCGACGATCGACGACGCGTAACGCATCACCGCCTGCTTGGTTGCCAGCCGGGCGCTGGAGCGTGGGCACCGCACCGCAGCCGCCTGACCGCCGTCGTACAACTGGTTCCGCCGCAGTACTTGCTCGGTCTCCATCGCCAATCCGTCGTCGTCCGTGGGGACAGCAACCGTGGGAGTTGGTCTGACTGCGGGTCTCGGTGTGGGCGAAGGGATTGGCGTCGGGGTCGGCGTGGTGACGGACGAGGGTACTGGGTTCGCGGCGGCGGGAGTGGTGTGGTGTCCGCAGGCTGTGGTGACGGATGCGGCCAGTACGGCGAGCAGCACGAGTGTGGCTGGTTTGGGCATCAACTGACGCGCTTTGGGGGTGCCGTGAAGGTGTTGCAGGCGGCGGGGGTGGTGGCGGTGAAGGCTTTGAGCGTCCAGTAGGCGTGGCTTTTGCGGGATCCGTGGTCTCGGATGTGGGCGTCGTTGTACTCGTCACCTACGTGGCGGACGATGTTCTGCCAGATGGCCAGGCGGCGGCCGGTGAGTTGGAAGGTGGATTTGTTAGCGCCCAGGAAGGCGGCGCCCAGGCAGCTGGCCTGGAGTTCCTTGCGGCGTTGGACTTCCAGTTGGCCGGCTTGGGTCCTGCCGCGGTACAGCTCGTTGTACAGCGTGAGGATGCCGACCGAGTGCTGGACGTGATGTCCGTACTCGTGCGCGAGCAACTGCTCGAAGTCGATCAGGTTCTCGACCGGGTCGTCCGCGCCGAGGAAGGTGTCGTAGTCGAAGCAGATCTGTCCGGTCAGGCCACCCTGGCGGTAGAACGCGTCGACGTTCGCCAGGGGATTCGCACACTCGGGCGTGGCGGACAGGTGGTGCAGGCTGTAGGCGAAGATCTTCGGCGGCACGAGGTACGCGTCGGAACGCTCGACCACCGGCGCCCAGGCCTTGTCCATGCAGGTGACGAACACCCGGGCGTACGCGAGCATCCCCGCCTTGGTGGTCAGGTTCGGCCGCGGCAACACACACTGCACCGCCGGCACCTTCCCCGCCAGGTACAGCTTGTTCTTCAGCACCCCGTCACTCAGATCCATCGTCCGCGGATCAGAAGGACTCGCCACCGAAGCGGTCGGCGTGACCGAAGGCGTCGGTGTCGGCGTAGAAGCGACCGAGTGCGCAGCGTCCGCCACCACAGGCTTGTTGGCCCGTCCACACCCCCCAGTCACCACCACAGCCAGTACGGCGACAACGGCCAGCCCTGCCCGCTTCGCCGTACCAGACATCAACTCACCTTTTTCGCGGGCGCGCTGAACGTGTTGCAGGAGGCCGGGCTGGCGGACTTGAACGCCGGCTCGGACCACAGCCAGTGGCTCTTACGGGAACCGTGGTCGCGGACCTTCTTCGGGTTGTACTCGTCGCCGGTGTGCTGGCTCTCCCACTCCCACAGGTTCAGCTTCTCGCCGCTGAGACCGAGCGACTTCTTGTTCGCACCGAGGAACGCCGCGCCCAGGCAGTCCGCCTGCAACTCCTCGCGACGGCTCCACTCGAGTTTCTCCGCCTTCGTCTTGGCCCACCCTCCGCGGGACCAGGCCGCCGTGAGGATCTCGGTCATGTTCTGGACGTGGTGGCCGTACTCGTGCGCCATCGTGTCCATCATCCAGATTCTGGCGGCCAGCGGACTGTTCTTGTAATACGCGAGATCCTCCTTCCAGCTGATGTTGATGGTCTCGTCGGAGGGGCAGTAGTACGCCACGCTCTCCTCGCCGGTGCAGTCGTTCGCCGCCACCTGGTTGGTTTGCAGGAGCACCTTCGGTGAGCGGAACTCGTAGCCGGCCTTCTTCACCACCGGCGCCCAGGCGTTGTTCAAGCAGGGGAGGAGAGCCTTGTAGTAGTTGAGGATCGCGGACTGGGAGTTCGGCTTGATCGCCGGCTCTTTGCACGTCACGGCGGGAAGCTTGCCGACGGTGTAGAGCTTGTTCTGGCGGAGGCGGACCAGGTCGGGAACCACCGGGACCGTGACGGTCTTGGTGGGGTCCGGCGGGATCGGCATGGGGAGCTGCGACTTCTTCACCGAGGGTTGCGCCAGGGGGTTGTCGACGGTGTTGCCGTAGGAGTCGATGAGTTTGAAGCCGGCGACGGTGGCGCCGGTGAGGATGATCAGGACGAGCGCGGAGAGGCCGGCGATGACGGCGCGCGAGTAGTGGCGCGGAGGTTTGACCGGCGGGGGTTCGGCGGAGAACTGGGCGGCCGCGCGGGTCGGATTCGAGTGCCAGCCGACCGGCCGGGGGCCGCCGGTACGGCGGGTGCCCTTCAACGGGGTCCGGTGAGCACCCGTGAGCGGTGCCATGGGCGGTCCGCTGTAGTCGCCGGTCGCGTCGGGGTCCGTCGGGAGCGGGCGGGCCTTGTGACGAAGGGTCGAGTCGGGTGCGGAGATCGAGCGGGCCTTGCCGAGGCCGAGGGGCTGCTGGCGGTTCGCGGCGAGTGGGCGCGCCGCGGCCAGGTCGCTCTCGGTCAGCACGTCACCGGCTCCACCCGGCAGGAAGTGTCCCGGTTTGGGCGAGCCTCCCGCCGTACCCACGCCGGTGTCCGCGTTCTCCTCAGGCATCGGTGGTCCTCATCGTCGTCTCGTCAGCTGACCTGGGCGGGTGCCGCCACGAAAGTGTTGCAGGTCGCGGGATCGGTGCTGGCGAAGCCCCGGTTCATCCACAGGGTGAGGCTCTTGGCGGAGCCGTGGTCGCGGACCTTGTCCTTGGTGTTTTCGTCGCCGCCGTGCTGGATCAGCGAGGTCCATTGCCGGAGCAGCTCGCCGCGCAGCGGGAAGCTCGCCTTGGCCGCGCCGAAGAAGACGGCCGAGAAGCAGTTCGACTGCAGGGCCCTCCGCCGGTCCTGCTCCAGCTGCCCGGCCGGGTTGGCCGCGGTGTCGCGGAGGTTGTCGGAGGCATCGAAGATCCCGGTCAGGTTCTGCAGGTGCGCGCCGTACACGAACCCGAGCGACTGAGCCATGTCGGCCCGGGCCAGCGCCTTGTGCGTCGGGTAGTGGTCCATCAGGTCCTGCCACGGCATGGTGACGCTGCCGCCCTGCTCGTCCGGACAGTACGACGAGACCTCCTTCTGTACGCCGCACGCCGTCTCCTGGCCTTCGTCGAAGACGATCAGCCGCGGCGACCGGAACTCGAAGCCGGCCTTGGTGACGATCGGCTCCCACACCTTGTCCATGCAGGCGATCAGGGTCTGGTAGTACGAGCGGACGTTCTCCTTGGAGGTCGGCCGGTACGCGGGCTCCTGGCACCTGACCACCGGCAGCTTGCCGGCCGTGTAGAGCGGGTTCTTCGTGACCACGTCGGCGTCCGGCGTGACCTTGCGCGTCGGTTCGGTGGTGGCCCCGTCGCTCGGGCGGACGGACGGCGAACCCATCGGGTTGGCGACGAAATCGTCGTACGACGTGAGCACCTTGGCGGCGAACGCGACTCCGCCCCCGACGATCAGTAGCGCCGCGACGACGACCGCGGCGACCAGCGCCTTCGACCGCTTCTTCGGGACGAACGGGATCGGCTCGGGGTGGAAGACGGCCCGGTACGCCGCGGCCGCCGGGTCATCGGGTGGCGGCGGACCGAGGCGGGTGCCGGACAGGCGCTTCGAGTCGATCCGCGAGCCGGACAACTGCGGGGGCGTCGGTGGCGCCTCCCCACTCAACCGCCGCGTCGGCGCGGCCAACGGCGCCGCCACTGCCGGCTTGGATTCGGCGCTGTCGGCTCCTTGCTCACCCTCGCCGCCCGGCAAGAAATGGCCGGGCTTGGGCGCCGGCTTGTCCGCCATCATGTCCCCGCTTCTCCCCAGTACCGGACTCCGCCGGTTCCACCCACATGTCAACCTGGCCGGGGACACCCCCTGTCCCGGACCGACGCAAGATGCTAAGCCCTCGACCGGCATCCGGGATACCGCTTGCAGCTATTGACATCGTTCCGCTACCCAACCCGACCGAGAACCTACTCCCAGTAACCACACGCAGGAGCCGCGCATGAACGTCTTGGAAACCTTTGCCCTGACAGGCAAGCGGGCGCTGATCACCGGCGGGAACCGCGGTCTCGGTCGCGCGTTCGCCCTCGCGCTGGCCGAGGCCGGCGCCGACGTCGCGATCGCCGCCCGCGACACCGACCGCAACGCGGCGGTCGCCGCGGAGATCGAGGCGCGCGGCCGGCGTGGTCTCGCGCTCCAGGCCGACATCACCGACCCGGACGACGTACGCCGTCTCGTCGCCGACGTCACCACCGAGTTCGGCGGGATCGACATCCTGGTGAACAACGCCGGGATCGCGATCCATCGCCCGTCGCTCGACGTGCCGCCGGAGGAGTGGCAGCAGGTCCTCGACCTCAACCTGACGGCGCTGTGGAACTGCAGTACGGCGGTGGCCCGCGAGATGATCGACGCCGGCGGCGGGGCGATCGTCAACGTCGGCAGCATGTCCGCCCAGATCGTGAACCGTCCGCAGTGGCAGGCGTCGTACAACGCGTCCAAGGCGGCCGTACATCACCTGACCCGCAGTCTCGCCGCCGAGTGGGCGCCGTACGGGATCCGGGTGAACGCGTTGGCTCCTGGCTACGTGAAGACCGATATGTCGCCGGTCGACGAGCCCGAGTTCCAGCAGCACTGGATCCTCGACGCGCCCCAGCAGCGCTATGCCACGCCCGAAGAGATCGCTCCGTCCGTCGTCTATCTGGCCAGCCCGGCGTCATCCTTCATGACTGGCTCGGTGCTTCTGGTCGACGGCGGCTACTCGGTCTACTGACGCCGGCGGTGCGACTCTTGGAGTGTGGAACCGGCAGAGGCACTGGCGTTGTGGGACGACTTCCCGGTTGACCGTCAGCCGCGGCCGATCGTGTTGATGAGTTATGCGATCGGGCCGGGCGCGCTCCCGATGGTGGAGGACAAGGTGTCCGTCCTCCACCATGCGGCGGTCGTGTCGGACGTCGAACTGCCGCCTGGCCTGCTGGAGGCGCTCCAGCCGAACCCCGCGCCGCACTGGCACGTCGATCCTGTCCGGGTGCGCTCGGTTCGGCGGGTCTACCCGGAGTTCCGAACGGACCGCGGGCACCGGCCGCTTCCGGCGTACCGCATTGAGTTCGAGGGCGTCGCAACCCGGCGCTCACTGGAGCCGAAGTTCAAAGGATCCGGGGTCCGCTCGATGCTCGCACTCGATCCGGACGTCGAGGCAACCACCTGGTGGCCGGCGGTTTTCGATTCGTCCTATCGCGGTGGACTACGCGGCCTTCCACCCGCCGTCCTGACCGATGGCGGGCGAACGATCAGACTGATCGTCCACGGGTCCCCGCCGGCCTACACCGACGTCCAGGTCTCCGCAGTCCTCGAAACTCCCATCGCCGTACTCCTCCAAATCCAGTCCACCCCCTACGACTGGGTCGAGGTCATCCCCGCAGTCGCCGTCGGACGCCTGGTCACCGCCACTCTCACCAGGCCGCTGGGAGCCCGAGTACTCCTCCAAGCAGACGGCATCCCCATCAGCGTCGTCCCCGGGTGACGACAGATGCCGGGGGCAACCATCGGGGGCGCGGAAAATGCCAGGACCATCCGGTTTTGCTGGGTCTAGGGTGTGGCAATGGTGGAGTTGAAGCGGCACGGGTATCCGCGGTCCAACGGGTATGACGCCGAGTGGGTGCTGGCCGGGGACATGGGCCCGCATCCACTGTGGTTGTTGGAGGACCTGGCGCGGGACCTCGAGTTGCGGCCGGGGATGCGGGTACTGGATCTCGGGTCGGGGAAGGGGACGACGTCGGTGTTCCTGGCCCGCGAGTACGGCGTACACGTGTGGGCTGCGGATCTGTGGGTCGACCCGACCGAGGCGGCCGCGCACATCGCGGCGCAGGGCGTCGACGGGGTCGTGACGGTGAAGGCGGAGGCGCACACGCTGCCCTTCGCGCACGGGTTCTTCGACGCGATCGTGTGCATCGACGCCTACGAGTACTTCGGGACCGCGGACGGCTATCTCGCCTACATCACGCAGTTCCTCAAGCCGGGCGGCCAGCTCGGCGTCGCCACCCCGGCACTGCGGAAGGAGATCCGCGAGCTCGGCCACATCCCGGGCCACATCAAGACGCTGGTCGGCTGGGAAGCGCTGGCTTGGCACACGGCTGACTGGTGGCGGTTCCAGTGGGAGATCACCGAGCTCGTCGAGGTCACCGCGGCACGACTGCAGGAGTCCGGGTGGGCGGACTGGCTGGCCTGGTCGCACGCGGTCTCGGAGTACCGCGGCACGCGCAAGGGCGCACTCGACATGCTCGAGGCCGACCAGGGCGAGTTCCTGACCTTCGCCATCCTCGCCGCGCGCAAACCGTAGCCGCCTGTCGCCCGTAGGCCCGCAGTGAGGGATGCTGGGGGCATGAGTTGGGCTGTGTACGCGGTGCGAGGGCCAGGAGGCGTACGTCGCCTCGACGACATGCCGGTCGACTACGAGCCACCATCGGTCGGTACGGCGACCGACGTGATGGCCGTGGTTCGCGAGCTGGTGCCGGACGTGGATACGAGCAAACCGTCCTGGCTGGCGCTGCGGAGCCCGGAGTACGACGTCGAGATGACCATCGGCAAGGGCGTCGAGGTCCGCGACATCACGTTCTACCTGAACGACGGCCCGCGCTCGATCCCGATCGTGATGGAGATCAGCCGGCGGCTCGGCGTCACGCCGTACGACACCGAGTCCGGCAACTTCCTCACCGAGGAGTCCCGGCCGCCGGTGCCGCCGCCGCTCAGCGACGACGAGATCAAGATGAACAAGCCGAAGTGGTGGAAGTTCGGCCGCAAGTAACGCTCACCTGCGGTTCCCGACGGGCTTTCGCGGGAGCTAGTATCAGGGCGATCGTACAGGGCGATTGCCCGAGAGGATCGGCCCGTGACGTCTCCAGCAGCTGCTCGTGGGCACGAGGTTCGGCAGCGGTTGCTCGCGGCCGGGGCGGAGCTGATCCCGGAGCGCGGCTGGTCCGCGGTGAGCACCCGGATCCTGGCCGACCGCGCCGGCGTCACGCCGAGCGTTGTGCACTATCACTTCCCGTCCGTGCAGGCGGTGCTCACCGAGTCGGTCGTCACCACGATGCGTCAGATGCTGGCCGACACCGACGAGGTCTTCGGGTCCGCGGAGACTCCGGCCGAGGCTGTCGACGCCATAGTCGCGTCGGTCGAGCAGTACGACGGCACCGACCCGATGTCGCTGCTGTTCGTCGAGGCCTACCTGGCCGCCACCCGCGACGAGCGGCTACGCGAGCAGCTCGCGGCGATGGTGGCGGACTTCCGGGGCCGCCTGGAGGACTGGCTGCGGATCCGTCAGGTGCCCGACCCGGCCGCGACCGCCGCCGTACTCGCGGCCGCCGTCGACGGCCTGCTCCTGCATCGGGCTCTCGGCTCGAGAAGCGACGGCACGGCCCACGTCCTCCGAAGACTGGTGAGTTGATCTGCGCCGCGGGCATCGCTGGCCTCGCTCTCGCCCACCGACTGGCGACCGTCGGCCGGGAGGTGACCGTGCTTTGACCACACCACGGGTCTCCGCGCCCGGGGCCACCTGATCTTCGGGCCTGGGTACGACGCGATGGGCGTGCTTCTCGCCCTCGAAGAGGTCGCGTACCGCACCAGCGAAGCCGTCCTGGTCGACGAGCAGGACCGCCGACGGGCCGGGATCGACATCCTGCAGGTCGCCGAGGTGACCTGCTCAGCGTCATCCGCCGCCCAGACCTCGAGCGGGTACTGCGGGAGCTCTTCTCACCCGACCGGCACGAGGAGCACGTTCCGGCCGACCTCGACCTCCGGCACGGCGCGACCCTGACCAGCATGACGAATCGGCCTGACGGCGTACGCATCGGGCTTGCGGAGGGGGCGACGCTGGACGCGTACGTGCTGATAGGTGCCGACGGCATCGATTCCGCCGTACGCCGGCTGGTCTTCGGGCCGGAGACGTCGTGCCTGCGGCATCTCGGCTTCCCTACAGCCGCTTAGACCTTCGACGCACCGCACATCCACGCCGAGGTCGCGGGCGGTTCTGCCTGACCCGACACGATCGGCAGCCAGTTCGGCTTCTGCTGCGGGACGGCGGGTCGCGTCCTTCGCCGTCCACCGTACGGCGGACCCGTCGCCGCCGGCGGACTCACGGGCCGCGATCAAGGCGGCGTACCGGCAGCGTGGGCACGCGCCGAGACCGTGTCCATGTCGAGTGCGATGCGTCCAGATGGTGTCGCGATGCCGACCTGGAAGCGGGTGCCGGCGCCGACGTCCACGAAGTCCCGCTCGGATCGCTTGATGACGAGATCAGCACCCAGCCTTGTCCGTTACCGCGAGGCCCTGCGGCTGGGCGCCGACCTCGGCTGGGTCGCGCCGGAGGCGCTGTGTCCGGACGAGGACGAGATCTACTGGAACCAGGTCGCGCGGATCGTGATGCCACGGTGGAGCTCCGGGCGGGTCGGGCAGAAGCGGCGGGCGCAGCAGGAACGGCAGGCGCAGCAGGAACGGCAGGCGCAGCAGGAACGGCAGGCGCAGCAGGAACGGCAGGCGCAGCAGGAACGGCAGGCGCAGCAGGAACGGCAGGCGCAGCAGGAACGGCGGGCGCAGCAGGAACTGGTGGGGATGCGAGCTACGCGGTCTCGCTGCTCGCCGGGCAGGGCGTGTCGCGGGGGACCGCAGGCGCTTGCGTACTCGCGGACCTGCTGGTGAACACGGAAGCCGATCGAAGCCGGGCCGACCGAGTACGAGCAGACCCGGCGGCCGGTCATCGAGGAGAAGAAACGCGTCGGCCGCTAAGCAGCACGCTGGTTCCTGCGAGACTCGCGGACGGAACTGCCGGCCCGACGTGCGCTCCTGCTGATTCTTCGCCCGCGAGGTCTCCGCATGCTCCTCCCGGCCGCGATCACCGGCAAACCGACCATACTGATCCAGGACCTCCGGCCGCCCCGGTGAACCTCAGCTCGGCTTACCCAACTCCGCAGTCGTTCCGATGTGATGTTTCCCCTTGTGGATAAGGGCTTTCGGGGTCTCGTCGGATTTGCCGCAGCCTCATGGCGGTGCGTAGAATCGCACACATGTTCGAAGGAGACCTGGCGACGCTTTCGACGGCCGACCTGCTGGCCTCGGCCGCCGACCACGACGCCGAGGCCCGGCGGGTCGACGCGCGGCGCCTGGAACATGCCCAGGTCTATGCCGATCGTTTCCATCCTGACGCGTGCCCGGTCCGCCCGGGCCGCCGTGCCTGCGACGGCCGCGAACGGGCGGTGGTGCTGGGTGGCGACGGGTGCCCGGAGATCTTGGAGTTCGCGATCGCCGAGTTCGCGGTCATGCTGGGGATCTCACCCCGGGTCGCGGCGAACTACATCGGTCAGGCGTTGGCGTTGCGGCACCGGTTCCCGTTCACCTGGGCGCGGGTCCTGGCCGGTGAGGCGACTGCGTGGAAGGCGTGCCGGATCGTGGCCGAGTGCGTGAAGTTGTCCGAGGACGCCGCCCGGTACGTCGACCGGCGGGCCGCATCCCTGATCGATTCCATCACCCCGTACCGGCTGAACAAGATCGTCCAGGCCGCGAAGATGCACGCCGATGCCGACCTGGCGCGGGCCGAGGCCGCCGAGACGGCCCGCGAACGGGGCGTGTTCGTCGGCCGCGCGGATGAGCACGGCACCAAGACCATGTACATCAAAGCCGCCGCCGGTGCAGTCATCCGCACCAAGGCGACCCTCGACGCGATCGCCGACGCCCTCAAAACCTTCGGCGACACCCGGTCGGTCCAGCACCGGCGCGCCGACGCCGTCGGCATCATCGCCGACCCCCGCTACGCCCAAGAACTCCTCACCCAAGCCCGCACCCACCGCCTCGACACCACGACCCCAGATACCACCAGCGCCGCCCCGGACACCACCGCTCAGGACAACACGGCCCCGGACGCCACCGGCGCATCAGACACGACCGCTCCGGGCACCACTGTCCCGAGCACCGCTCGTGGCACTAACGCTTCGCGCACCACCGCTCCAGGCACCACCGCTTCGCGCACCACCGCTCCAGGCACCACCGCTTCGCGCACCACCGCTCAGGACGCCACCACCTCGGGCGCCACCAACCACAGCGCCGCCCCGGCCGATGCCCGCGCCGACTACCCTGACCACGCCGGCCGTCGCATCGACCCCGCGGCTCCGGCCGCGGCGCGCAGAGATGGTGCGGACCCCGGCGTGGGATCCAGTGCCGGACGGGATGACGAGGACCTGCTCGACCATCCAGCCAATGATTGGGGCGAAGTCGGCGCGGAGGACGAGGCCGACCGCGACGCACCCCACCCAAGCGCCAGCGACCTGCCCGACCCCCTCGACGCACCACCCCAGAGGGTTGTCGAACGCTTCGACCCGTCCGACCCCGGCCTGCACCTCGACCCCGACGACGGCGAACCCCTGAACGCCGCCGCCCAACGCGCCCTGCACACCCGCCTCGCCCAAATCAAGCACGACGCCTACACCAACCCCACCAGCCGACGAACCCGTCCGGGCCAGACCCAGATCTACGTCCACCTCACCGACCACACCCTCGCCACCGGCACCGGCACCGGCGTACTCCGCGCCGAGGGCATCGGCCCGCTGCTCGCCGACCAGCTGGCCGAACTCATCGGCTACGGCCCGTACACTGTGAAGCCGGTCATCGACCTCAACGACGCCGTCAGTGTCGACGCCTACGAGATCCCCGACCGGATCCGCGAACGCATCAAACTCACCCACCCCGTCGAACTCTTCCCGTTCGGCACCCAAGAAACCCACCCCGGCATGGACCTGGACCACCTCCAGCCCTACGACCCCCTCGGCCCACCCGGCCAAACCAGCACCACCAACCTCGCACCGCTCGGCCGCTTCGGCCACCGGGTCAAAACCCACGCCCACGGCTGGACCGTCCACCGCCTCGACCACCAGACCCTGGAATGGACCACACCCCACGGCTTCACATTCCACGTCGACCCCACCGGCACCCACCGAGTCCAGGTCACAGAGGATGGGTAGCGACCAGGGTGCCGATCTTGTTGATGCGGTGTTCGGGGTTGCCGAGTTCGTCGTGCCAGAAGTTGCCCGCGGCGTGATCCTCGGGCGTCGCACAGGTGGAGATCGTGATCATCGCCCGAGTCGGCGTCACGCCTGGACGGCCCGGCACGGCGGCGTTCTGCTGGGCCAGCTCGGCCGACTTGCGGAACGAGATCGTCATCGTCCGGTTCACCACGTAGTCGTACACGGTCCCGCCCGCGGTGATCAGGATGTGGTCGCCGTTCACCAGCTCGGTCGCCCGGCCGAGCGGCCGCCCATGACTCGTCCGATGCCCGGTGATGATGAAGTTCCCCACGTCGCCCGGCCCGACGCCGCCCCTCGGCCCGCGCGGACTGGCGGCGACGCCGCGATTCTGGATCACAGTCCCAGGCCCGTCATCCGCCGTACCCACGTAAGCAACGACCCGCAGTCCACGGACGCCGATCGCCGGAATCGTCATGGTCGTCACACCTGAAACCGTGGGCTTCGACGTAGGTGAAGGCTTGGGTGAGGGACTGCTGGGCGCCGCGGTCGGCGTCGAAGACGAGCGGGTGGGCGTGGCAGTAGGCGACGCCCCGCCGGCCGGCGCAACATCACTGCACCCCACCAGCCCGGCCGCCGCGACGAGCAACCCCACCACCAGCCTCACCCTCCGACGGTAAGCCGTCAGACCGAAAGCCGCGCGAAAACCTCAGAGGACGGTAAGCACGGCCGGCCCGAGCCGGAGGGTGCCGGAGGTCAGCGGGGTGGTGCGTATGCCGCCGTGGCCGCGGAGAGCCCGGAACGCGCCGGGAGCGAGGACAACGTCCATCCAGCCGCACGGATTGGCGGGACGGTTGGCCTGGAAGGTGATCGCGCCCGCGCCGGAGTCGAGGGTGAAGCGGCGGCCGTCGACGCGCGTGCCGTCGGGCGTCCGATGGGCGGCGAGGGTGTCGATCGGGAAGCCGCGAACCACGATGTTGCGGCGCATCAGCAAGGGATCAGGCGCCGCCGGCAGTCCCAGGTCGCGAGCCAGCTCGTCCAGCGAGGCGGCGTCCAGGAAGGTGACCGCCGCGTTCCGGTGCACCTTCTGCGCGAAGTAGCGATCCCCCACGATCCCCAGTTCCGCCCGGATCTCGACCTCCGCCCGCCCCACCGGCTCCGGATCCGGCTCTGGACCGTCCTGCGGCCGCCCCTCGAAGGCGTGCACAGGCGAGACCATCAACGCGACGATCTCGACCGGGATGCCCACGCGGTCAACGGTACGGCGGTCAGCCCCAGGTGAGCGGGTCGAGGAGGCGGTAGAAGTACAGACGGCGCTCGTCGGGCTCCGGAAGTCCGTACGCCGCGAGGAACGGCGCGGGATCGGCCGACCACTCGTCGTGCAGCTGGATGGTGGTGAGCGCCAGGTCGGAGTAGCGGTCTGCGATGCCGAGGCGGCCGAGGTCGATCAGGCCGGTGACGTCCAGCGTCACCGGGTCGAAGAAGACGTTCGGGAGGCACGCGTCGCCGTGGCACACGACCGGCTCCGCGACCGACTCGACATAGGGGCGCTCGGCAACTACTTGCGCCAGGAGCTCGGTCGGCTTCAGTAATCGCCACTCGTCGGTGAGGAAGGCCGGGTTCACCGCGTCCCGCCGTACGACGTCCTCGGCCAGCGCGATCACCGACGACAGCGGGCGCTCGAACGGGCAGTCGGTCAGCGAATGCAGGTCGCGCAGGACGCGACCCAGACTCTCGGCAGCCGCCAGATGAGCCGCCGGCGGGAGTGAATCGCCGGGAACACCAGGCACCGCGGTCGTCATCAGGCGCGCCCCATCCGCCGACTCCACCCAATCCACCACCGTCGCACCGGGCAGACCCGTGCCGGCGAGCCACTCCGCCCGGTCACGCTCGGCCCGCAACTCGGCCACATCGGCCACCCCGCAGCACTTCGCGAAGACGTCGCCGCGCCGGTACACCGACATGGCGGACTCCCCCGCCGGCACCGGCTCCCAGCCGATCAAGCGGGGTCGACCCTGGAGGAGTCGCGGACGATGAGTTGCCAGGGGAAGTCGAAGGTTTCGCCGGGGGCGCCTTCGCGGTCTGTGAGGCGGCCGACGATGATCCGGGTCAGCGCGTCGTTGAAGCCGACCGGGCCGACCGTCGACAGCGACGGATCCAGATGCTCACCCTCAGGCGTGTTCCCGACGCCGACCACGGCCAGATCCCGGGGTACGTCGATCCGCAGTCGATGGGCTGCCCGGACGGCGGCGATCGCGGCGAAGTCCGTCGTACAGTAGAGCGCCGTCGGGCGATCGGGCCTGCTCAGCAACGCCATCGCGGCCCGGTAGGCGCCCTCCGGGTGCGGTTCGAAGACCTCGATGTCGTCATTGCGGATCGGCTTGCCGGCTGCCCGGAGCGTGTTCAGATACGCGTCGAACCGAGCGGATCCGGACGTCCGCGACGTGAGCGCGCCGACCCGGTCGTGGTGCTCGAGCAGGTGTTCCACAGCAAGGTGACAGCGCGGCTCGGCGCCGGACCGGATCACGTCGAAGCCACGCGGCTCGAGCGTCTCACTGAAGGCGACGATCTGAACACCCTGCGCCGCGAACGCCTCCAGTTCCGCGATCTGCGCCGGATCCGTACTGACGCTGTCGATGAAGATCACGTCGGGCGTCCGGTTCGACAGCACTGTCCGCCAGTCGCCGTCGGCCACGATCAGCGCGGTCTTACCGAGCGGGCTGACCGCGGCGCTGACGGTCTCCGCGACCGCCTGCGACCAGGGGTCGGCCAGCACGCTCAGTGACAGCAGGACCAGGTCGGACTTGCCGGTCCGGATCGCGCGGGCCGCGTCGTTGCGGCGGTACCCGAGCCGCGACGCCGCCTCGCGGACCCGCTCCGCGGTCGAGTCCTTGATGGTGTGGCTGCGGTGCCGCCCGGACAGCACGTAGGACACGGTCGCGACCGAAACGCCCGCTTCCTTCGCGACCATCCGGAGAGTCGGCCGGTCCTGTGTGTGCCCCATCGACATACGGTCGATTCTCGCAGACGGCATCAGCCCTTGACGGCTCCCGTGATGACGCCCTTGGTGAAGTGTCGCTGCAGGAACGGGTAAACCATCGCGATCGGGACCAGCGCGACCACCACCACGGCCATCTGCAGCGACTGCGGCTGGGGCAGCGGTTCCACCCCGAGCTGATCCGCCGAGAGCGACTTGCCTTGCAGGACGTAGGTCCGCAGGATCACCTGCACCGGCCACTTCGACGTGTCGTTCAGGTAGAGCAGCGCGTTGAAGAAGGCGTTCCAGAACCCGACCGCGTAGAACAGCCCGACGACCGCGATCACCGCCTTCGACAACGGCATCACGATCCGCCGGAGGATGGTGAAGTCGCTCGCGCCGTCGATCCGCGCGCTCTCCAGCAACTCACCCGGCACGTTCATGAAGAAGGTGCGCAGGACAACGAAGTTGAACGCGCCCAACGCGCCCGGCAGGATCAGCGACCACAGACTGTCGAGCAGCCCGAGTTGCTTCACCACCAGGAACATCGGGATGATCCCCGGCGCGAACAGCAAAGTGAACAACACCATCAGCAGCACCGGCCGGCCGAACAGCACCGGCCGCGAGGTCGCGTACGCCAACGCGATCGTGACCGCCAGTGCGATCGCCGTACCGACGAGCGTCACGAAGACGCTGACCAGGATCGCCCGGCCCATCAACCCGCCGCTGAACAACGTCTGGTACGCCTTCAGCGTCGGATGCGACGGCCACAACACATAGCCGCCCGCGTCGATGATGTCCTTGTCACTGGCCAGCGACGTCGAGATCACCACCAGGATGGGGACCACGATCACCAGCGCGAATCCGCCGAGTACGACGCCCTTGATCGACTGGTAGAACGGCGCCGGCTTCTCTTTCCACACTGGTCTCACGAGTCACCACGCTTCTGGAAGATCCCTGGTTCACCGAGCCGGTGCGCGAGCGAGTTCGCACCCCACAACAGCAACGCCCCGACCACGCCCTTGGCCAACCCGGCCGCGGCTCCACTGCTCCAGTCGCCGCCGACGACACCCGCGTAGTACGTGAAGGTGTCCAGTACTTCGGCCGCACCCGGGCCGACCGAGTCACGCTGCAGGATGAACTGCTCGAACCCGACGCTCAGGATGTCGCCGATCCGCAGGATCAGCAGCAGCACGATGACGGTGCGCAGCGACGGCAGCGTGATGTGCCACAGCCGCCGCCAGCGGCCGGCGCCGTCCGCGGCGGCCGCCTCGTACAACGAGACGTCCACGGTGGTCAGCGCGGCGAGGAAGATGATCATCGCCCAGCCGGCGTCCTTCCAGACCAGCTGTGCGACCACCAGCAGCGGGAAGGTGTCCGGGTTCGTCATGAACGGGATCGGGTTCAGGCCCGCGTTCCGCAGCAGATTGTTGACGAACCCGGCTCCGCCGAGCGACTGCTGGAAGAGCGTGACGACCAGCACCCAGGACAGGAAGTGCGGCAGGTAGGCGATCGTCTGGAACCACCGCCGGAACCGGTTGCTGACCAGCGAATCGACGATCAGCGCCAGCCCGATCGGCACCGGGAAGAACAGCAGCAGTTGTACGGCGGCCAGCAGCAGCGTGTTCCGCAACGCGTCCCAGAAGTCCGGGTTGCCGTACAGGTTGACGAAGTTCTGCAACCCGTTCCACTCGCTGTGCATGATGCCGAGGTACGGCTGGAAATCCTGGAACGCGACCACGTTGCCGAGCACCGGCAGGTAGAAGAACACCAGCAGGAACACGACACCCGGGATCATCAGCAGCACCATCTGCCAGTCCCGGCGCCACTTCGCCGCGAAGGGCAGACCGGCCTTGACCGGCCTGGTCGAGGCAGCTCGCTTCAGCATCGATCAGGACACCGGCACGCTGGCGGGCAGGACGGCGGCGAACTCGTCGCGCATCTTGTCGCCGCCACCGGACTTCCAGCGCTTGAGGGCCGCGTCGTACGCGTCGATCTTCTGCCGGCCGGTGACGATGTCGACAATCGTGTCGCGGAACGCCGCGGTCAGCTTCGGGCCGAGCTTGCTCGACGTGTCGGAGTACGTGCCGGCGGTCGGGTTGCGCATCGCGTGCTCGAGCAACTTCTGCTCGGTCGCGTAGATCTTCTTGGTGTCTTCCGGGTATGCCGGGTTGAAGATCACGCTCTCCGGTGCGTTCATGATCTGCAGCGCGCTGACCAGACCGGGCGCCTGCTGGGTGCCGGCCTTGGTCAGCACCGGGTTCTGCTGCGCGTCCAGCTGGTACTGCTGGCCCTCGACGCCGAAGTTCTTCTGCAGGTACTCCTTGGTGCCGAACGGTGCGGACAGGTAGTCCATCAGCGCGAGCAGTTCGCGGATCCGGCCCTCGTCGGTCTTCTTGAACGGCGTGAACCCGACCGTCCCGTAGCCCATGTCGTAGACCGGCTTCGCCTTGCCGTCATGGCCGAACGGGATCATCGTGTCGACGAACAGCGTCGGGTCCAGCGCGCGGAAGTCCGACGTCGCCCGCGGGCCGACCGTGACCTGCGCGGCGATTTGACCGTTCACGGTCTTCGGGGTGGCGTCGGCCAGGTTGAGGTCCGGGTAGAACACCTTGGCCGCCCACAGCTTGGCGGCGTACTCGACCGCGGCCCGGTAGTTGTCGGTCTCGTACAGGTGGGTCAGCGAGCGGTCGGAGTTCACCCGCCAGCCGTTCGGGGCGCCGAACCACTCGCCGAACATGTGCAGCATGTTGATGATGGCCGGCTCGAGCGCGTAGTTGGTGCCGTTCGTCAGTTCCTTGCACTTGGCAAAGAACTCGTCGGCGCTGGAGCACTGCAGGCCGCCGACCTTCTCCCAGGTGCGCGGGTTGCCCATCATCACCTGACCGAACGGCGTCGACGGGATCGGCGCGCCCCAGATCTTCCCGTTCACCACGGCGGTCCGCCACGAGGCCGGCTTCAGCGCGGCCAGGTTCGGGTACTCCAGGACGGCGTCGCCGGACAGGTACTTGGTCAGGTCCTGGAACTTCGCCTCGAGCATCGGGCCGATGTTCGGAATGCCCTGGTTCGGCGGCAGCCACATCAGGTCCGGCAGCGAGTCGCTGGCCAGCAGCGTGGCGAACTTCTCCGGGTAGCCCGGGTCTGTCCCGATGGTGAGCCGCAACTCGGCGCCGAGCGCCTGGTTCAGCGACTGCCACATCCGGTTGCTGCCCATCGGCGGCGGGGGTGTCGCGAACGTCTCGGTCAGCGCGGTCACCGCGTTCTTCAGCGGCGGCGTCTTCACGCTCGAGATCGCGTCCGCCGGGAACTTCAGGAACCCCGGCTCGAGCCCCGACTCCGCGCCCGGCAGATCGGGCCGCAGCCCTTCGAAGGGCTTGTACGTCGGGAGCTTCAGCTCGCTGGACGCCTTCGCACCGCCGTTCGCCGTACCGCCGTCACCGCAGGCAGCGAGTGTGGGCCCGGCAACCACGGCGGCCCCGGTCACCTGCAGGAATCGCCGACGACTGATCATAGCTGCTCCAAGTCATGTGAAAGTGCTCACTAACACTCACTTAAACGTTAACCGGGACCGTAAACCTGACCCGCCCCTCGATGCAAGGCGCAGGCACGAACTGTGTTGTTTTTGTCGGCCACGCCAAAAACCGACGGCCGCGGGTCCGAGAACCCGCGGCCGCCGGCCGGTTACTACCTCAGTACGTCGTCAGCAACGCACCAGCAGGCTGGTCAGCGCCGTGCAGGTGTGGCTGTCGCTGTTGTTGCCCGCGACCGGGTCGTTCGGCAAGCTCGCCGAACGCTGAGCCGACGCGATCAGCCGGCCGACCGTGAGCAGTCTGGCGTCGGCCGTGAACGTCCGGGTGACGCTGGCACCACTGGCCAGCGACGGGATGTCACAGTTGACCGACCTCGTCGTCCCGACCCGGGCGCACGTCGTCCCGACGTACACCAGCGGGGACGGGAAGGTCCCGACCACCCGGATGCCGGTCGCATCGGCCGGCCCGTTGTTCTTGATCGTGACCGTGTAGGTGATCCGCGAGACGACGAGCGACTTCACCGATGCGCTCAGCGACACCGCGACGTCGGCGTCCTGGTGGGCCGGCTCGATCGTCAGCGACGGTCCGTCGATGATCTCGAACGCGTAGTTCTCCCCGATGAATTGGTGCTGCAGCTGGATGGTCCCGGCCGGAGCGTCGTCCTTCACCCGGAACGTCCAGTTCAGCGTCACGGACTGGCCGGCCTTCACCTCGTGGAAGCCGCCCCGGATGCTGCTGCCCAGGACGTCGCAGGCGTAGGCCTCCGGGCAGGACACGATGTCGATCAGGCTGGGCAGCGACGCCGGCTCCTTGGCGTACAGCCCCGCCTTCGCGCCGATGATGTCGAAGTCGCGGTCGTTGTTCAGTGTCTGCGTGATCGTGAAGGTCTGCCCCGGAGCGACCGAGGTTGTACTGACCGAGATCACACTCGACGGTGGCGCGGCCACCGCCATCTGTGCGCCGGTCACCAGACCGGCCCCCACCAGCGCCGTTACCAGCGCAGCACGAAACGTCCTCAAAGCATGCACAGTAAAGCCCCCCAGTTCGATGAACCCCAGTTAAACTTCTACCCCCACAGACCGCCGATGGCGGTGAGAGCAGTATGGAGTCCCCTCACGGCCTGCACAACCGCTCGGCGGGTCCGATCCTTGCGGGAGGCAAGGATCACGCCTGGCTCAGCCGACCGGGAGGCGGTTGAGGAGATCCTCGACCCGCTCGGAGCGGCCTTCCCGCCGGTGCCGCTCCCACTCCTCGCGGGTCAGCGCGTCGCCGACGAGCTCGAGCGCCTCCGCCAACTCCTCCTCCAGATAGGGGTTGGCAATCTCCAGGCGCTCACCCATCGCCTCCTCCGCGCCGAACAGGTGCGCGGCTCCGACTGGATCCCCTTTCCGCACGAGGATGCTCATCATGGTGTTGGAGAACGCCATCGTCAGGCTCGGACTGCCCAAGGCCACGACGGTCGTGACCAGCCCACGGGCCAGCTCGCTCGCCTCGTCGACCCGCCCCGCGAGCGCGAGGAGGTAGGCCAGGTTCTGCCCCTGCAAGGCGATCTCGTGAACGTCACCGATCGACTCGTTGATCGCGAGCGACTCCCGGAGCAGCGTCTCCGCCCGATCGAGTCGGCCCAACTCCTCCTCGACCCCGCCGAGGTTGCCCAGTGCGCGAGCCAGCCTGCCTTTGTCATCGAGACCGCGGTGTAGCTCCACAGCCTCCGACAGGGTGCGTTGCGCCGCCTCGAGATCGCCTTG
Source organism: Kribbella sp. NBC_01484 (assembly GCF_036227145.1). Classification (NCBI taxonomy): domain Bacteria; kingdom Bacillati; phylum Actinomycetota; class Actinomycetes; order Propionibacteriales; family Kribbellaceae; genus Kribbella; species Kribbella sp. NBC_01484. Next base: position 3,955,993 of record NZ_CP109437.1, on the reverse strand, counting down.
GTGGCGTTGCGCCGTACCGAGGAGGCTCATCGCGAACGCGACCCCGGATCGGTCGCCCAAGGTCTTGGCCATCTCGAGGCTTCTGGTGGCCAGCTCGTGGGCACGGCTGGTTTCCCCTTGCAGGAGCAGGAGATTGCTCAATCCTCGCAGGCAGGCGGCGAGGTCCGTGGACGGTGTGTCGCCGACTCGGGCAACGAGTTGTTCGTGCCATTCCCGGCTCTCGGCGATGTACCCGCCGAGGAGCCAGACCCAGCCGAGCGCTGCGCAGAGGCGGAGACCGGTCTCGAGGTCTTGCCGGACTGCCCAGCCGAGTGCGGCACGGCAGTTGTCCAGGTCGGTCTCGGCGAGTTCGAGCGCCGTGTAGTACGTGGATTCCTTCAGGGCTTGGAGATTCTCGGCGAGCTCGGCGTAGTACGACGCGTGGGCCCCGCGCATCGCGTCGGCCTCGTCCGTGGCTGCGAGCTCGTCGGCGGCGTACTGCCGGATCGTCTGCAACAACTCGATCCTGGTGATGCTCTCAGGGCCTTCGGACAGGCTGACCAGATGGGCGTCCTGGAGTTCGGCGATCGCGTCGAGCGGGTCGGTGCCGGTGGCAACGGCTTCGACCGCCGCGAGATCGGCGCCGCCGGAGAAGACGGCCAGCCGGCGGAACAGCTGCCGATGCTCGGGACTGAGCAGGTCGTAGGACCAGGCGATCGTCCCGCGCAGCGTGCGCTGCCGCGCCGGCGTCACGCTGCTCGTCGAGGCGATGTCGAGGGTCTGGTCGACGCGGGCCAGCAACTCCTTGACACTCAGCACCCGGATCCGGGGCGCACACAACTCGATCGCGAGCGGGAGCCCGTCCAACCGGCGGCAGATCGCGACCACGTCGGCCACGTTGCCCGGCGTCAGCGTGAATCCGGGCTGTACGGCCTGCGCGCGCTGGACGAAGAGCTGGACGGCGGCGGAGTTCTCGGCCAGCGTCTCGTCGTACGGCACAGTGAGGGGCGCCACGGAGTGCTGATGCTCGCCGACCAGCCCGAGCGGGCGCCGCGAGGTCACGACGACCTTCACGTGCGCCGCGCCTTCGATGATCTCGGCAACGATCTTGTCGGCACCCGCGAGTTGCTCGAGGTTGTCGAGAACGAGCAGCAGCGTGCGTTGGGCCAGGTAGGCGACGATCCGCCCACGCTCCCGTGGCGGTATGTCGAGCGCCTCGGCGATCGACGTCCACATCACCTGCTCGGACGTCACGGACGCGAGCGGGACGAAGTACACGCCGCCTGGGAACCGGTGTGTCAGTCCGCCTGCGATTCCCACCGCCAGTCGCGTCTTGCCCGAGCCACCCGGGCCGGTCAGCGTGACCAACCGGACGTCCGGTTGGTCGAGGAGGTCCATGACGCGGGTCAGGTCCGACTCCCGGCCGAGGAGTGGAGTGGCCGGGACCGGAAGGCTGGTCGCCGTACCGAGGCTGCGCGGTGGCGGGAAGTCCGCCTGGAGTCCGGCGCCGGTGACTTGGAGCAGGTGCTCTGGTTCGGGGATGTCCTTCAGGTGGTGGGTGCCGAGATTGCGGAGGGTGACGCCGTCGGGGAGTTGGGTGAGCTGCCCAGTGACCGCGGACACGATCACCTGCCCACCGTGCGCCGCGGCCGCGATCCGGGCCGCGAGGTGGACGTCCATCCCCCAGTAGTCGCCGTCGTGCACCCCGGGCGTACCGGTGTGAATGCCCATCCGCACCCGCAGCCGCTCACCACCTGGCCAACACTGCGCCTCGAGCCCGCGCTGCCCCTCCACCGCCGCCGCGACCGCGTCCCCAGCACGCGGAAACACGACAAAGAAGCTGTCCCCCTCGGTCCCCTGCTCGACCCCGCCGTACGCCGTCCACACGGCACGCAGAATCCGCCGATGGCTCTCCAGCGCGTCCAGATACCTGTCCCCCAAGCGCCGCAGCAACACGGTCGATCCCTCGATGTCCGAGAACAACATCGCCACCATCGCCCCACCCATGCCGCCCAGTCTCAACGGTCAGACCACCGCCGTCGAGAGTCTGCGCTCTGCGTACGCCGCACAACTTCACGTCACCGCAACAGCCGGGCAACTTATCCCGGTCACGCTGGAGGCATGGAACCGTTGCGTACGGCGCTCACCGGCGGGCTGGCGTGTGATGTGTGCGGGCGACTTCCGCATCCGCGACGACTCCGGTTGACGGTGGCCAAACGGCTGGCGATCTTCCCCGTCGAGTTCGCACTGCACGCGATCGTCCTGGCGCTACACCCGTCGTACCTAATCGCGGTGAGCGCCTTGGTGGTCGTGACGACCGCCCTGGTGATCTGGGTGATCGAGCCGTCCACGATGCGGCTCCTGCGGTCCTGGCTGCACGCGCCGCGCACCCGGCCGGCCGCGGGACTCGGCGCGCTGTGGCGGATCCGCGTCACGCTCGACGACCGGACCGGCGCGTTGGAACGCCTGACGCACCACCTGACCGATCTGGACGCGAACATCCTCGGCCTGCACGTCCACCCGCTCGACGACGGCGTCCGCGACGAACTGGTCGTCTCGACCCCGGATCCGATCGACCCAGACTCGTTGCTGACGGCAATCGAAGCCGCCGGTGGCCGGGACGCCCACGCGTGGCCGACCACCACCCTCGCCCTGGTCGACGGCCAGACGAAGGCGCTGAGCTTGTCGGCCCGCGTGGTCGGCGACCCGGGCGAGCTCCCGCACGCGGTCGCCGAACTCCTCGGCGCCCGCCTCGTCACCGACCACGTCACGTTGGCCGCGCCGCTCCCGGCCGACGGCACCGTCCTCAAGATCCCGTCCCCCTGGACCGGCCTGTTCGCGTTCACTCGCGCAGGCGAGCCGTTCACTCCGGCCGAGTCGGCCCGAGCCCACCGCCTGGCGGAGCTCGCCGAGCTCGCGCTCACTAGGCGTTGAGCGGGTTGGTCGCCTTGCCGTCGAGCCAGAGGACGTTGGTGGGGTCGCCGTGCGGGCCCTTGCGGCCGACGTGCTTGTCGCTGATGCCCGGACCGTTCTTGATCACGTGGACGATCGCCATCGCGTGCCCGCGGCCGAGGTCGTAGTCCTCCTTGAGCCAGTCGCAGATCACACCGGCCTTCACGCCGGCAGCGTCGTACCCGCGCGCCTTCGCCTGCTCGACCAGCTCCCGCGGCGTCAGGCCGGTCTTCTCCTCGATCTTGTCCAGATACGCCTGAAACGACATCTCGCTGCCTCTCCCTGGTGGTCGTCGTACACACCTGCGTCGAGCGACCACCCCGGAAATCGACAGGCCCGGTCAAGAAGTCTGCAGGCCGTACTTCTTCAGCGCCGCGGTCAGCCGTCCCGAGTCCTGCGCCTCCACCAGCTCGGTCGACACCTCCCGGAGCTTGACGTTCGCGTCCATCGAGCACCGCTTCAGGACCTCGAACGCCACGTTCGACGCGAGCCCGTATCGATGCATCAGGATGCCTTGGGCCTGACCGATCACCGTCCGGGTCGTGATCGCGGACCGCAACTGGTCGACTAGAGTCCGGCTGTCGTTGAACAGCTGCACGTTGTCGAACGCGACCCCGGCGTGCAGGGCGAACAGCAGCACGACGTCGTACGACGTACTCCCGAAGGCATCCGGCGTCGCCGAGAACAGGCTGAAGGCGGCCGCGGCCCCGGTCTGCGCGGGCAGCGGGAGGAACAGGCAACTGCGATAGCCCGCGTTGATCGCGCTCGCGGCGAACTCCGGCCAACGGTGGTCCGACGCCAGGTCACCGATCCGGTGCGGTTCGCCGTACGCCATCGCGTCGTACACCGGACCGTCCGCCGCGATCAGCCGCTCGGCGAGGGCGGCCCGGGCCGGCTCAGAGAGCTCATCCGCGGTGCTGTGGTAGCGCGCGACCATCTCCGCCGTACCGTCGACGAGCACGCTGATGCATGCCTCCTCGCAGTCGGGCACGGTCCGCACCACCCGGTTGACGAACCGGCCCAGCGTCGTGGCGACATCGTCGTCCTCGACGAGTCGACTGACCTCGGCCAACTCTTGCGCCAGTTCCAGAATCCCCTCCGCCATGACCCCATCATGGGCCATCCGGGCCGTTCTGGGTCCGACGCCCCAAACGGCGCGTTAGTGTCGATGAATGGCCGACCATCGACTGACTGCGAAGGGGCACGCCACCCGAGCCCGGATCCTCGCGGCCGCGGCGGACCTGGTGCATCGGCGCGGCGTCGCCGGTACCCAGCTCGAGGACATCCGGCGGGTCGCCGGGGTGAGCGGTTCGCAGCTGACGCACTACTTCCGCGACAAGCCGACGCTGATCGACGACGTCATCGGCTGGCAGGCGGAAACCCTGCTGGATCGGGAGCCCGCGCTCGACTCCATCGCGGCCTGGCATCGTTGGGCCGACCGCGTCGTGGCGCGGCAGACCGCCCGCAGGTTCGAGGGCGGCTGCGATTTCGGCTCACTCGCCGGTCAGCTCGCCGAGTCGCGCCCCGAGACCCGCGCCCGCCTCGCCGCCGGCTATCAGCGCTGGCTCGACCGTTTCCGGACCCATCTGCGGACCATGCGCGACAACGGCATACTCCGGCCGGACGCCGATCCCGATTACCTGGCCAACACGATCCTCGCCGCGATGCAGGGCGGCGCACTGCTGACCCAAACCCTCCGCCGCCCTGAACCGCTCCGCGATTCACTCAACGCGGCGTTGGTGACGCTCGACTCCTTCAGCAGTCAGTACAGCGGCAGCTGAGCGATCGATGTCCGACTCGTCGGTGGTCCAGTTACAGACCGAGATGCGCATCGCGGCCTTGCCCTGCCAGGTGGTGCCTGACATCCAGCACGTGCCTTCCTGCTGCACCGCGCTGACCACTCGCCGGGTGAGCGCGTCGTCGTCGCCGAAGCGGACCAGTACTTGGTTGAGTACGACGTCGTTCAGTACGGCGACCTCGTTCGCGGCCAGCGTGTCCGCGAACCGGCGAGCCATCGCGTGACACCGATCCACGATCTCGGCGATCCCGGATCGGCCGAGCGCGCGGATCGCGGCGTACACAGGGAAACCGCGCGCCCGCCGGGAGAACTCGGGGTTGAAGTCGAGCGAGTCACGCTGCCCGTTCTCGTCCTGGATCAGGTACGCCGCTCTGATCGACATCGCCGCGCGGTGCGGCTCCGGATGAGCGCAGAGGACGAGGCCGGAGTCGTACGGGACGTTCAGCCACTTGTGCGCGTCGGTCGCCCAGGAGTCGGCGCGGTCGATGCCGGCGACCAGCGGCCGCAGCTCGGGACTGACCGCGGCCCAGAGACCGAAGGCGCCGTCGACGTGGACCCACGCGCCGGCCGCGTGCGCCAGGTCGCAGATCTCGGCGATCGGGTCGAAGGCACCGGTGTTCACGTTGCCGGCCTGGGCACAAACGATCTGCGGTCCTTCTGTTTCCAGCGCGGCCGCCAGCGCGTCCGCCCGCATCCTGCCCTGATCGTCGACATCGATCGGCACGATGCAACTGGTCCCCAACCCGAGGAAGCGCAGCGCCCGGTCGATCGTGTCGTGCCGCTCGGCGCCGGCGAGGACCCGGATAGTTGGTGCACCGATGAGGCCTTGGCTCTCCACGTCCCAGCCCGTGCGCCGCAGTACTTCGTGGCGGGCAGCCGCCAGGCCAGTGAAGTTGGCCATCTGGGCGCCGGTGACGAAGCCGACCGACGTACCTGCGGGCAGGCCGAACAGCTCGACCAGCCAGTTCGCCGCGACTTCCTCGACCACGGCCGCGGCGGGTGCGGCGGCGTACAGGCCCGCGTTCTGATCCCACACCGTGGTGAGCCAGTCGGCGGCGAGCGCCGCGGGCGTCGCGCCGCCGAACACGAACCCGAAGAAGCGGCCGCTGCCACTCGGCAACAGCCCGTCCTCGACCCCCTTCGCGAGGTGCGCGACCACGTCCCGGGGATCGCTCGGCCCGGTGGGCAGCGGACCGCCGAGCGCGTCGTGCAGCTCGGCCGCCGTCGCCCGCGGGCCGACCCGGCGCTCGGGGAGCCCGGTCAGGTACGTCGTCGCCCGCTCGAACGCTTCCGTGAGCGGCCCTTCCCAATCCACCATGCCTCATTTGTACGCCGGGATCGTGTGATGCAGCGTGTGACGGCATTACAGTTCGCTCAGGCGTTGGGAGGATGCGTATGGCGCGGGTGGTCACGGGGAGTCGCTGGACGGCGATTGCCGGTTATGCGCTGGTCGGCGCGGCGACCCAGCTGGTCTGGCTGAACTTCGCCGGCGTGACCACGGTCGCCGCCGCCCGGTACGGCGTCTCCGAAAGCGCGATCGGCTGGCTCGCCCAGGTCTTCCCCCTGCTGTACGTCGTACTCGCGATCCCCTGCGGTCTGATCCTGGACCGCTGGTTCCGGGCCGGCCTGATCGCGGGCGCCGTACTGACCGCGCTCGGTGCCTGCGTACGGCTGATCGGTGACGACTTCGGCTGGCTGCTGGCCGGGCAGATCATCGCCTCGATCGCCCAGCCGCTGGTGCTGAACGCGGTCACCGGTATCACCGGCCACTATCTGGCCGAGAAGGACCGCCCGACCGGCATCGCGGTCGGCACCGCCAGCATCTTCTTCGGCATGGTGATCGCGTTCCTGCTCTCCGCGGTCTTCACCACGGCTTCGTCGCTGCCGACGATGCTGGCCGTGGCCGCCGTGTTCTGCGTGGTGGCAGCGCTGCTCCTCATCGTTGCCCTGCGCAAGCAAGGTCCGTTCGAGATGGGCAGGCACCGACCGGATCGCGGCGCGCTGCGAGTCGCCTGGGGTGATCCGCTGATCCGCCGGCTGTGTGTACTGGCGATCTTCCCCTTCGGCGTCTTCGTTGCCATGAGCACCTTCGCGCAGGCGCTGCTGGAGCCGGCCGGGGTGAGCGGCGGTACGGCGAGCACGATCCTGCTGGTCAATGTCATCGCGGGTGTCCTCGGCTGCGCGGTGATCCCGATCCTGGTCGTACGGCGCCGCGCCGAGTCGGCTCTCCTCGTCGTGAGTCTCAGCTGCACCGCGGCCGCCTGCGTCCTGCTCGCGCTGGCGCCCGGCGTCGTGACGGGCTTCGCCGCCATCACGCTGATCGGGTTCCTCCTGCTCCCCGCTCTCCCGATCGTGCTCGAGCTCGTGGAACGCCGTACCGGGGAGGCCGAAGGCACCGCGGCCGGCCTGATCTGGATGGCCGGCAACCTGGGCGGCCTGCTGGTCGCGGTCGTGGTCGGGCTGCTCGTCGACCACCCGTCCGCGGCGTTCCTGGTGATGGCGGCCATCGCGCTCATCGCCGTACCCGGGGCTCGCGCTCTCCGCCGGCCGATCGCCGAACTCCGAGCGCTGTCGCAGTCGTAGCCAGCAGTCCACCGACGCCTGCGGCTACGAACGTGACACGTGCATTCGTGTGCTGAAGGAGGAGGCCGCCGAAGACATACGAGATCCCGGCTGCCAGGCCGATCGCGCCGTACAGGTTGCCGAAGACGCGGCTCCGGAGGTGTGGGGGGACGACCCGTTGCAGGTGCGTGTTGATCCCCACGTCGACGCCGGCGATGCCGAGTCCGCGGATGACCTGGAACGCGAGCGCAGCCCAGATCGCCCAGGCGAGGCCGGTGAACAGGTTGCCGATGCTGCTCACGGCGAACCCTGTGACCATCAGTGCAGGCATGCTGAATCTAGTCGCGTACTTCGCCAGGAGGGCGAACCCCGTCACGAGCCCGATGCCGACTCCGGCGTACAGGATCGCCGCGGCCGAGTCACTGCCGTGCAACTCGTCCTTGCCCAGGAACACCATCGCGACGTCGTCGACCCCACTGAACGCGACCACGGCGAAGAACCCGAGACCGATCACGCGAATCGCCTTCGTCCGCCAGATGTACCCCAGGCCGTCGCGCGCATCTTTGAGGAGGCTGTGGCCCGACAGCTCTGCTTTTGGCATCTTCGGCAATCGGCTCAGCAGCACCGCCGACACGAAGAACGTCGCCGCATCGATCAGCAGGATCCCGCGCACATCGGTGATCAGGAACAACGCCGCCGCGATCAACGGCCCGACGGCCTCCAGCCCATTGGTCCCCGCCCCCAGCGCCGAGTTGGCCGCCTCCAACTCCTCGTCCTTGACCAACGCCGGCACCGCACTCCGCGAACTCGCCTGGAACACCTGCGCGGTGATGCTCCGTACGGCGACCAGCACCAGCAACACCGGTAACGGGGGCAACACCACCGCCATCACCACAACCAGCGCCCCTTGCACCAGATCGCACGAGACCATCACCCTCTTGAGGTCGAACCGGTCCCCGATGGCTCCCGCGAACGCCCCGAACAAACCCGGCGTGAAGTCCCCCGCCAACAACAGCAACGCCACCGCCAGCGCCGCGCCCGTAGCCCCCTCGACGTATAGGAGCAGGGCCACCAGCCCGAGCGAGTCTCCCAAGAAGGACACCGACCGAGCCACCCACAGCACCCGAAACCCCACCGACCCCCGCCACACCCCCCACACGATCCCTTACTATGGTCCGGCACAACACCCGCCGGTGTGGCGCAACTGGCAGCGCACCGCTCTTGTAAAGCGGTGGTTAGGGGTTCGAGTCCCCTCACCGGCTCTCTGACCTGGGAAGATGCGTTGCGGGGCAGGCTCGTGAGGGGTTCAAGTGACCGCTTACTGACCGCTTTGACATCCTGATCACTCCATCGCAGGGCGTTCCGTCGGTTGCCGATCCTGCTCATGAATGCCCCTCAATGCGTCGTCCAGGAGGCTCGCTGCCTCCGGATTTCGAGCCCGCCGACCGACGTACTCGTCGACTGTGGTCGAGATCCTTGAGTGCCCAAGCTGGTCCGCAATCTTCCGCGGCGTCTGACCAGAGTCCTCGAGGATCGTCGCGGTCGTCTTCCGGAAGACATGGGCGGTGACCCAAGCCATCTCGTCTGCCAGTGACCGCATGCCGGCCAGCTCGGTCAGCTCCAGCAACACTGCACGGTCGCGCGTGTTCAGCCGGTACGCGTCGGCCAAAGCGACCGCTTCCTCCGGCTCCAGTCTCACCCGGCCGGTCTCGATCAGGCTGATCCGTGTCTTCCGCCAGCCGAGCTTCTCGACGATCTGCGTTTGCGCGAAGCCAGCGTGCCGCCGATGCGCTTTCAGCGTCTGCCCCAGTTCCGTTCGTCGCTGACCACCGACTGGCCGCCGGGCGTTTCGCAGCGCACGCTGGACGTTGTGCGAGTCCCGGAATCCGCCCTTGGAGTCCGGAAACACTGGGGAGTCGAGGGCCGTCCCGGGCTTCCAGCGCGCGAGCACCATCTCCAGAGCCCATCGCGGCAGCACAAGAACCCGCTCACCAGCGGCGGACTTGACCCGACGGCGAACCAGCCCCTGCCCCTTCAGCCGCTGAACCTGGTAGCTGCAGTCGACCTGTCCCGTCTCGCGATTGATGTCGTTCCAGGTGACAGCCAACGCCTCACTGATCCGCTCACCGGTTGCCAGCATGAACTTGCACAGATCCACCAGATCAGCTCGAACTGCCCGCTCATCCTGTCGCAGCAGCTCGAACCAAGCCTCCCTCTCGTCCTCCTCCAACGCCCGCGGCGCCCGACGCCGCGTCTTCCCCCGAATCTTGATTTCCCGAACAGGATTCGCCGCCAATGCCCCATGCCGGACCGCCATAGACAATGACCCCGACAAGATGCTCTTGCAGGTCTTGGCGCTAGCCACGCCGACCTCGTTCCGGATCGCCTGAATCACGTCGTTCACCCGCGGCGTCGTCAACTCAACCAGCCGAATCTCGGCAATCCGAGGCACGAGATTCTTGTCGCACTGATACCGGTACGTCTGATGCGTCCCTGGCGCCAGAACGTCCTGCTCTCCAAGCTCCTTCACCTCAGCGAGGAACAACTCAACCGCCACCGCAACCCGACTCTCAGGCTTGATCTCCGCAGACCCGCTCAGCCGCGTACGAGTCTTCAACATCGCCCGGAGCTTGTTCTCCGCCTCAGTCGCGGACTTCCCCCATGCAGCCACCCGCCGAGTCCGACCATCGACGTCCCGATACCGGGCCTTAGCTTCGAACTTCTTCGGACGCCCCCTACCATCGCTGCGTACGGCCCGCGAAGAAATCTTCCCCCAGGTCCCCAACGGCAACCACTGCTTCGCCACGCACACCTCCACCTCACATCGGCACGCCACCCGTCCGAGGTCATGCCTGCGGAGGCTCAACGAATGACGCGACGCGGCGCGACTAATGGCTGCGCCCAGGTCGATCCATCCTCGGGATCGACGGCGGCGGCCTGATACGGCCCCTGGGCCGTCACTATCCGGGCTGATGTCCAGGGCTCCTGGACGTCACGTTCTGGTTTCGGCTCCCACCCAGTACGCCGACGCTCACGCAGGGAAGTTGTCGTCGGCAACAGGAGAAATGAGAGACGACGCTGGATCGACAGTTCGGTGCACCGGAACACGATCCTGCTGACCGGTAGTCAGACGATCCCGTCGACGCCGATCCACGGTGCGCAGTGGAGCCTGGTCAACCAGGCCGCCGTGCCGGGCGCGGAGGCGTACGGGCCGCAGGTCACCGATCCGGACGGGCTGCGCCGCTGCTTCGCGCATTCCCCGGTCGGTGCGGTGTTCGCGTTCAACAACTTCATCGCGGCGATGTCTGCGCCGGACGACCCGACGGGCGCCAAGACATTCCCGGTGCTGCAGCGCATCATGACTGCCGGCGAGAACCGTGACCGCTACATCGAGTGGCTGAAGACGGCCGACGACCCGGGCAGCAGCGGCGGTGGTGTCCAGCTGGTCGGGTTCAAGGTCCTCGACGCCACCACGGACCGAGTGACCATGCTGGTCGCTGGTGAGGCCGGTGGCGGGTTCGCATCGTCGACCTGGACGCTGGTGTGGCAGACCGACGACTGGAAGGTCGTCGCGCCGCAGCCTGGGGAGAAGGCCGGCGACCCCTACACCACCTTGCAGGACCTGACCGGCTTCGTGCCGTGGCGGGGCGCCTGATGCTCCCGCTGGTTCCGAACCCATTCGACAACCTGAAGAACGCGGCCGCGAACGTCGCCGAGAACTGGCTGATCGACCTGGCCGGGAAGACCGGGCAGTCCGCGCAGGTGTTCCTGGAGAAGTCCGCGACATTCTGGGTGACCGGCCTCAAGACGCCCCAGTTGACATATGAAACCGCGCAGAACCCCTACACCCCGGCCAGCACGGTCGGCTACTTGTGGTCGCATCTGCACTGGTACGTCGCGGGGCTGGCGATCTTCTCGATCCTGTTCGCGGCCGGGAAGATGGCCTGGCAGCGCAACGGCGCCCCGGCCCGGGAGCTGCTGCAGTCGATCCTCACCCTGGTCGTGGTCTCGGGGGCCGGAGTCGCGGCGATCTCGCTGGCGACAACGGCCAGCGACGAGGCTGCCTCGTACATCCTCAGCGACGCGACCAAGACACCAGACGGGAAGCCAACGACCTTCCAGGTCGCGTTCGGGCAGATGTTCACCCAGCCGAACCCGACCAGCCCCACCGCGGTGCTGCTGATCATCTTGTACGGGCTGATCCTGGTCAGCACGTTCATCCAGATCGCGCTGCTCCTCATCCGCGGCGGCATGCTGTTCCTGCTCGCCGGCGTCTTGCCGTTGACGGCCGCGGCCACCAACACCGAGACCGGGCGGCAGTGGTTCCGCAAAGCGGTGGCGTGGACGATCGCGTTCGTCCTCTACAAACCCGTGGCGGCGATCGTCTACGCGACGGCGTTTCAGCTGACCCGCGAAGGGACCGACACCGTCCCGGCCGGGGCGCTCGCGCCTGCGGCCGGTGATCAGCTGATGAAGATCGTCACCGGCCTGGTGATGTGCCTGCTGGCGGTCTTCGCGCTGCCCGCGCTGATGCGGTTCACCGCCCCGGCCGTCGCGGCCGCGGCCGGTGGCGGCGGCGGCGCGGTCGCCGCACTGGGCGGCGCGCTCGGCATGGGCGCGAAGGCTGCCATGAGCCGCTCCGGCGGCCGCAGCAGCGGAAGCAGCAGCGGCGGCGGCCGGTCGGGTGGCGGCAAGGGTCAGTCGGAGTCGTCGGCCAGAAGCGGCCCGCAGGGCAACAGCAAACCTGCCGGGACCGCTGCGTCGTCGAGCCAGGCAGCGGGCAAGGCCACGAAGGCCGCGGCCGGTGGACCGGCCGGTGCGGTCGCAGCTGCCGTTGCGGAAGGCATCAAGAAGGCACCGCAGGCGGTGAACAACGCCGTCAGCAGCTCTGCCGGCGAAGACACCGCCGGCGCCTCGTCGCCGCGGACGCCGAGCAAGCCCGGCCCGGGTCGTCAGGGTCCGCCACAGTCGGGACCCAGCGGCGGACAGAACGGCAAACCTCCATCGAACCCACCACCATCCACCCCTCCGACCACGGAAGGACCGTCCGGTGGCAAACGTAAGTAGCGCTCCACGGACCTACGGCAACTGGCGCAAGCCGCTGTCCACCGGCCTGGGCAAGCTCGGTCTGCTCGGCACGATCGCGCTGCTGATGCTGTGCGTCGTGATCGTGCTGACCCAGCAGGTCGCCGGGCTGTTCGCCGCGATGTTGGTCGCGATGGTCGGCGGCCTGGTGCTGCTCGGCCTGATCCTGAAGGACAAGCACGACTTGTCCGCCGCGCAGCGGATCGGTCCCCGGGTCGGGTACCGGATCGCCGCGCGCACCCGGGGCCGGCTCTACCGGTCCGGGCCGATCGGCCGGGCCGGCTGGGGCACCTACCAGCTGCCCGGTCTGCTCGCGGCGACCCGCCTGATCGAGGCCAAGGACTCCTACGACCGGCCGTTCGCGATCGTGTGCTGGCCGCGGCTCGGGCACTACGCGGTCGTCATCTCCTGCGAACCAGACGGTGCCGGCCAGGTCGACCAGGAGCAGGTCGACAACTGGGTCGCCGGGTGGAGCGCGTGGCTGACCAGCCTGGGCCACGAGGACGGCCTCGTCGGCGCCTCGGTGACCGTCGAGACCACCCCGGACACTGGGTACCGGCTCGGCGCCGAGGTCCGGCACAACACGACAGCGGACGCGCCCGCCGTGGCGCGGCAGATGCTGGCCGAGGTCGTCGACACCTACCCGCGCGGTGCCGCGCAGGTGAAGGCGTGGATCACGCTGACGTTCTCCGCACAGACCCGCTCCGGTCGCCGCGTCGACGCCGACGAGATGGTCCTCGAGCTCGGCACCCGGTTGCCGAACCTCACCCAGGGCCTGGCCAGCAGCGGCGCCGGCAGCGCCCGTCCGACGACCGCGCAGGAGTTGTGCGAGGTCATCCGCACCGCCTACGACCCGGTCGCCGCGACGCTGATCGACGAGGCCAAGGCGATGGGGCAGCGCACGAAGCTGCGGTGGAGTGACGTCGGCCCGGCAGCACACCAGGTGTTCTGGGACAAGTACCGCCACGACGCCGCCTGGTCGGTGTCGTGGGCGATGACCGTCGCACCCCGTGGCGAGGTCTACGAGACCGTGCTGCAGCCACTGCTCGCACCCCATAAGGCGATCGACCGCAAACGCGTCACCATCCTCTACAAGGTCCTCGACCCCGGACTCGCGGCTCGGATCGTCGAGGCGGACATCCGCTCCAGCTCGTTCCGGGTGAACTCGACCGACCGGCCCTCCGCGCGGCTGCAGAACGACCAGCAGGCCGCAGAGAAGACTGCGCAGGAAGAAGCCCGCGGCGCCGGCCTGGTCGACTTTGGGCTCGTCGTCACCGCGACCGTCACCGACCCCGCCGCGCTCCCGGACGCGGTCGCCGCCGTCGACCGGCTCGGGTCGCAGTCCCGGATCCTGCTGCGCCCGGTGTACGGGTCGCAGGACTCGGCCTTCGTGACCGCGCTGCCGCTCGGCATCGTCCCCGAGTCGCACCTGATGGTGCCCGACACCATCCGCGGGGCACTGTGAAGGCCGACCGCCGACGCGGCGGCAGAGCCCGCACCGAGCGGCTCGACCTGGTCGCGAAACCACCCCGACGCCCACTCGACCCCGGCGCCCGCGGCTGGTCGACGCCAGGCGGGGGAGCAACGACCTACCTGCAGCCGCCACCGCGGTGGCGCGGCACCTCGATCCAGGTGTGCGGGCTATGGCCGTTCCCGGTCGGCAGCGGCGCCCCCATGATCGGCGTACCGCTCGGGCGCAGCCTCAGGAACGACGCGACGATCTGCTGCGACCCGATCAGCTGGTTCATGCGCGCCAAGCTGATCCTCAACCCGTCGGCCACCATCCTCGGCAACCCCGGCCTCGGGAAGTCCACCGTCGTACGCCGGATGGTCCTCGGCCTGGCCGGATACGGCGTCCAGCCGCTCATCCTCGGCGACCTCAAACCCGACTACCGCGACCTGATCGAAGCCCTCGGTGGCCAGGTCATCGACCACGCGCCCGGCCGCGGCAACCTCAACGTCCTCGACCCCGGCGAGGCGATGGCCGCCGCCGAGCGCGCGGTCGGGTCACAGCGCACCTGGCTGATCTCCGGCCCGGCAGCGCCGCGCGAACACCGTCAGCGGCCTCATCACCATCCTGGGCGCCGGCAGCCCACCGACCGACCGGGAAGAGGCCGTGATCGGCCGGGCGATGGAGATCCTCGACAGCCGCCACCACGGCGTACCGGTGCTGCACGACCTGCTCCAGGTCGTGAAGGACGCCCCCGAAGACGTCCGCGCCGCCGCCCTCGACCGCGGCGACATCGCCCGCTACCGCGACCTCACCGAAGGCCTCGAAGCGACCCTGACCAGCCTCGCCGAGGGCACCTCGAAACTCGGCACGATCTTCTCCCGCCACACCACCCAGCCGATGCGCCGCGACAGCCCGGTCGCGTTCGACCTGTCCGGCATCGACGACGGCCAACTCGACCTCCAGGCCGCCGCATTGCTCGCGTGCTGGTCGAACGGGTTCGCCACCGTCAACGTCTCCCAGGTCCTGGCCGACGCCGGCCTCGAACCCCGCCGCAACTACTTCGTCGTCCTCGACGAACTGTGGCGGGCGCTGCGGTCCGGGCGCGGGATCGTCGACCGGATCGACGCCCTCACCCGGCTCAACCGGCAACGCGGCGTCGGGCAGGTGATGGTGTCCCACACCATGTCCGACCTGCTCGCCCTGCCGGCCGAGGAAGACCGGATGAAAGCCAAGGGTTTCGTCGAACGCTCCGGCATGGTGATCTGCGGAGGCCTGCCCCGCTCGGAGATGGACCAGCTGACCGAGGTCGTGAAGCTCACCGAGGCCGAGATCGACATGGTCTCCAGTTGGCAGGACCCGGCCGCCTGGTCCGCGCACGAGGACGGCGAGGGCGATCCGCCCGGCCTGGGGAACTTCCTGATCAAGGTCGGCGGCCGTACCGGGATCCCGATCCACGTCGACCTGACCCCGGTCGAACGCGCCCTCAACGACACCAACAAGCGCTGGCGCGACGCCGACGCGGTCGCCGAACTGACCGATGAGCTGGCCGACACCCTCACCGAAGGTGCCGGGGTCAGTCTGGACGGCACGCTTGAGGAGGTGTACTGACCCGTGGTGCAACGCGAACGCGACCCCAACAGCCTGCTCGCACCACAAAACGTCGCCGCGATCATCCTCATCGGCGTCGTCTTCGCCGCCGGCGCGATCGCCTGGGGGTCACTCAAGCTCGGGATGGCCTGGGCCGGTACGACGGCCGACGTACCGAACAACCCGCTCAACCTGCTCCTGCTGCTGTTCGCCGGCCGGATCCTATGGCCGCGTGAAGCGACCTATTCCGCCGGAATCATCGCCGCGGCCGTCGTACTGCTCACGATCGGCGTACTGGTGCCGGTGACCCGGCTGCGGAGCCGCCGGACCCGGGTCGATCCCGCGTCACGGCACCTCGGCCGCGGCCGCGACATCGCCGCCACCTCGAAGACCAGTGTGGTCGCCACCGCGCAGCGGCTCGGCGTCATCGCCGACAACCCAGGGGTGTTCCTCGGCCAGACCGTTGCCTCCGGCGCCGACGTGTTCGGCGCCTACGAGGACATGATCGTCGACATCGCCGGCCCCCGGACCGGGAAGACCACCTCGCTGGCCGTACCGGTCATCGCCGACGCACCCGGCGCGGTGATCGTCACCTCCAACAAACGCGACATCCTCGACGCCACCCGCGGCCTGCGCGAAGGCGACGACGAGGTGTGGGTGTTCGACCCCCAGCAGGTCGCCGCCGAGCAACCGACCTGGTGGTGGAACCCGCTCAGCTACGTCGTCGACGACGACACCGCCCGCGAACTCGCCCAGCACTTCGCCTACGCATCCCGGCCCGCCGACGCGCGGGCCGACGCGTTCTTCGACAACGCCGGCCTCCAGCTACTCGCCGGCCTGCTGCTCGCCGGCGCCCGCGGCGGACACCCGGTCAGCCGGGTCCACTCCTGGCTGACCAACGTCAACAGCACCCAGCCCGAGCAGCTGCTGCGCGACCACGGCGACATCACCATGGCCGAAGCCGTCGAAGCCATCCGCACCGCCCCCGAACGGCAGCGCGGCGGCGTGTTCGGCACCGCCCAACAGATGGCCAGCTGCCTCGGCTCCAGCCGGATCGCGCCCTGGGTCAACCCCCGACCCGCCCCGCGCCCGGAGTTCAACCCGCACCACTTCGTCCGCCGCGGCGGCACCCTCTACAGCCTGTCCCGCGAAGGCGCCGGCAACGCCGGGCCGCTCGTCACCGCGCTCACCGCCGCCCTCGTCAAAGCCGCCGAGGACTACGCCACCACCCGCCCCGGCGGCCGCCTCCCCGTCCCGATGATCGGCGTCCTCGACGAGGCCGCGAACGTCTGCCGGTGGAAAGACCTGCCCGACCTCTACAGCCACTACGGCTCCCGCGGCATCGTGCTCATCACCATTCTGCAGTCCTGGGCCCAAGGCGTGGGCTGTTGGGGCGAGCGCGGCATGGAGAAACTCTGGTCGGCCGCGAACCGCCGCATCTACGGCGGTGGCGTCGACGACGCCGCGTTCCTCGACCGGCTCAGCAAGCTCATCGGCGACCGCGAACTGCTGCGCTCCTCGACCTCGACCAGCAAGCAAGGCACCTCGGTCAACCGGCAGCTGCAGCGCGAACAGATCCTCGACATCGCCGAGCTCGCAGCACTGCCCGCCGGCCGCGCGATCGTGTTCTCGTCCGGGGTCGCGTGCGACCCTGATCAGGTCGATCCCCTGGATGGACCGGCCGTACGCCGACCGCGTCCGCGCCTCCCTCGCGCGGCACGACCCCGGCGCACGGAACGTCATCAACCCGACCATCGCGCCGACAGGAGAGCCCTCGTGACGCTGCCCGACACCGAATGGGACGACCCGGCGTACGGCGACGACGCCCACGTCGCTCCCGAGGACGCTGGTCCCGTTGACCGGCGGCGGTTCGGTCGGCGATCTGCCGCATCAGTCGCCTCGGGCACCTGATGTGCTGCTCGAATGACATTGGTCATCAGAGGGTGAAGGAAGGCGTGAGGAGTCACCAGCTGGACTCGGAGTTCGGCGTCGACGAGCTCTGTCCGGAGACGATAGAACTCAGCCCGTGCGCGGCGCTGCGATTCCTCACCCGCGTTCTCATCGCGCCGGTGCCACACATCGATGCCAGCCACCCGGAACCGAACCGCTGCACCGCCGAACGATGCATAGGCATCTAGTCGCTCCTGCCGGGCCCGTTCTCGAGAACCCAGCGTGTACATGTGCTCATTGGTGCGGCGCTGGAAGATGTATGTGAGAGCTGATCCCGTCAGCGTGCCGAGCACGGCGATGATCGCGGCAAATGCAGGTTCCACCCCAGGGATTTCAACGCCCAGCCAGCACCCTTGTACAGAACGACGCCCCACATTCACCGACTCGAACCGAGCCGAGATGCTGTGTGCAGTATCGCCACGGACCCGCCAACGAGAGCATCCACGCTCGGGGAACGGCGCAATGGCACACGACAAGTCCGAAGGCGCGAGGATCGCTTGTCATGAGCGCGCGAACCACACACGAGAGCCCAGCTGAGTCCGTCCTAGTGACGCCGGCGCCAGGCACGGCGCCGGTTTAGGGCACCGCTGGGGCGGTCTCTTCGAGGACATCGAACCGCAGCGCCCGGCTGGG
Organism: Kribbella sp. NBC_01484; assembly: GCF_036227145.1. Lineage (NCBI taxonomy): Bacteria > Bacillati > Actinomycetota > Actinomycetes > Propionibacteriales > Kribbellaceae > Kribbella > Kribbella sp. NBC_01484. The sequence goes on along the minus strand of NZ_CP109437.1, from coordinate 3,937,994 downwards.
CGGCCGCAGGAACGGGCTGCGCTGGCGCTGCGACCACAGCACTGGGTTTCCAAGGATGTCGCGGGCCAGCCGGTGGCGGCGCTGCAGGACGACACCGATGGACGGGATGGTGGCCGGCTCGATCTCGTGGATGAGCTCGCCACCATCGGTGGTCCGCACGCGCAGCACCTCCGCCGCAGCGGCGGCCGTGAGCTTCGGCTCGACGCCGGACAGGTCGGCCAACCGACGTTGGACGAATCGGCGGCGACCGTCCCGGTCGACTACCTCGTACGGATGCCAGAAGGGCGCCACGTTCCTGCCCGGCCGATAGGCGTACGTAGGCGTCTCCGCGGGTTCCCCTGAGCGCTCCTCGGGGTCCGAGGTCACAGATCCGCTCACCTCTTGCCCGTCGACCCGACACTCGACGGCCCAGAGGACGTTGGAGTACTCGTCCAGCCCCAGCAGCACCTCCTCGACGGGCTGACCCTCGATCGGGCTCATGGCCCGCAGCCAGACCACCAGCGAGGACGTGGTGAAGCCACTCGTTCGGAAGAGATTCCAGTCTGCGGGCGGGGTCACCGGATAGACGTCGCCGAACGAGTCGGTCACGGTCACCGACGACAGCGTGACAACGGAACCGACAGAGCCGTCAACGGGGAACAGGAACCAGTCGTCGCCGTGCGTCGAGATCAGCTCGATCAGCAGCGTCGTCGCGAAGTGGCTGCTGTCTGGCGGGTAGCCAGCGATGTCGACCGCTGCGTCCTCTATCTCCCACCAGCGGCTGTTCGGCGCCCCGGGGTAATGCAGTGCGATCGGGTACGCCTGGCCGGGCAGGACTTCCCCGCCTGCGAGCGGACCGGTGGCGGAGGCGGAGAACCAGTCGACCCTCCCGCCGCGGTGCCGCGACAGCTCCAGCGACGCAGCCTGCCCCGCCAGGGGGAACGCCGCCGCGTACACCAGCTCCGCCGGATCCCACCGCGACGGTCGTTCTGGCGGGGTCCCGAAGCCGGCGAGGTCGGCGGCCGAGAGCCCCAGCCCGCCGGGCGAACGCCAGGCCGCCAGGCCGTCCAACGCTCCGGCCAGCTGCTCGTAGGGCGGCGGCGGATGGGTCAGCAGGTACTTCGGGTCGACGAGCTGCAGGTCGACGGCGTGATCGCGAGCCACTGCGGCGCCGACCCGGATCCGTCGCCCGATCGTCCACCAGCTCTCGACCTCGGCCTCGACGATTGCTTCAGCCGGTACGACGGTCGGGTCATCGAGCGGCAGGTCCGCCGCCGGCAACAATGAGGTGTGGACGCTGTCGTGGTTGACCAGCACGGGAGTCGTCGCGTTCTCCCCTTGGTGCTCGCCCATCTGCCACTGCCGGGAGAGGAACCAGACTGGATCGTGGATCGCAGCGGCGAACCCGGCAGCCAGGCTCCGGCGGGTCGGGTCCGGCTCCAGCCGGAAGTAGGTCTCGTAACGGTCGGCCATCAGAAGACCGTCCCGTCGAGCCTGATGCCGGTGTCCCCGGTCGACGGCAGCATCGACGTCGGTACGGCGGCGAGCAGCTCACCCAGGTCTTCCGGCCGAGCCGCCCGGGCGTGGGCGAGCTGACGGGTCTCGGCCAGCACCCGCACCAGCCCGGCCGTGTCGGCGGGAGCGCCATAGGTCTCGGACAGGTCGTGCGGCACGGCAAGCAGGATCGCCTGCGGCGGCCGGGCCGCGGGTGCGTTGAAGCCGAACGCGGCGGTGGTCGCCTGTCGCCGCCGCGGCACCGTCTCGCTCCAGCTGTCGATCAGGCCGACTGCGGCGTCTGCGCCCGGTCCGGCATCCCAGACATCTACCAACCCGTAACCCGCGACAAACCGGGGCAGCGTCTCGCTTGGATCGCCACCAGGTGCGGTCCGCCGGATTGCGAGGGCAGCCAGCGCCGCCGTGCGCCAGTGGTCGTCGGGTGCGCTGGACGTCGGGGTGAACCCGGAGCCGTCGCCCACGAGCGCGGACAGCTGCAACGCCTCCAGCCGAGCGAGCTGCGGGCGGACCGCGGCAACGACCGGCAGCCAGCCCGCATCGAGTGCATCGTCTGGAGCAGCCGAAAGGCCGGTGATGCCGAGCAGCGATGCAAGCGGCATGCGGCCGAGCACCGCGAGCTGCCCCTCCGGAGCCGCGAGCTCGGCGATCGAGCGGCCGATCGGTTCCCGGGCGTCCGCCGCCGGCGCCGCCCGCAACCGTGCGCCGAGCGCCGCGGCGGCCTGGATGGTCAGGCCGGGCAGGAGGGCCGGATCTTCCGGCTGGACCCCGTCCAGCAGCGCCGCGTACAGGGCAGGTCGCTCGGCCTTGCTCACCATCGGGGTGATGCCGAAGCGCAAGGCCGCCCGCAGCGCGACGATCTCAGCGGCCGGATCGGCTGCGGCCGCCAACAGGTCCAGCGTCGACTGCGCCAAGGCGCGCAGGGCCGCGTACCGGTCCTTGAGCTCCGCCAGCATCGCCGCGTCCAGAGCGGCGATCACCGCGGGGTCATCGGCTGGGACGTTGCGGGACAGATCGCTCGCCAGCGCCGGCTGGGTGCCGCAGGCGCGCACCAGGCTGGCCGCCCTTCGGTGGAACTCCGGACCGGTGCCAGACGACGGCGCAGCGCCGAGCCGGTGCCCGGCCATCCCGCTGAGCAGTTCTGTCGAGAGGGCGAGCGTGTCAGCCGGCTCCAGCCCGAGGTCGGCCAGCGTAGCGACCGCCGCGCCATCGGACCAGGTCCACGCCGCAGCCGGGCCGATCGTCGAGACGAGCGCGGCGGCGATCGACGCGTCCGCGAGGACCGCCGGCGACGCATTTGGTCCCGCCGGGACGTACGGCAGCGCGCTCAGCACCGCTGTCGTCAACCCGTCGCCGCCGAGCGGGGTCTCGGTGAACGCGAGGCTCGGCGGCCCGGCCAGTCCGGCAGCGGCATCCATCGCAGCGCCAGCCAGATCCGCCCGTCCACTCACCACCTGGTGCACGCCCTCGGCCACCAGCAGGTCTCCGTACGCGTCAAGACCGTCACGCAACGCCTCCAGCGCCACCCGCTGGTCTCCGGACACTGGCACCGGAGGGCCGGCCGACAACAGCGCCGGCAAGGCCGCGAACCCCGAGCAGACCCGGCCAGCCTCGTCCTGGCCGGTGTGCATCGGGAACATCGACCGCAGGGTCCGGACTGGTTCGGCCGCCCCGATCACGCGCTCGACCTGCCGACCAACCACTTCGTGGATGTGTGCGCCGATCCGCACCTCCTCGGCCAGCTCCTCGGCGAGCCGGACCCGGTCCGAGTCGAGCTGCATAGACCACTGGTCCCGCCCGCCCGGATCCACCAACCGGTCGGTGACCGCCTTATCGCGCAGGATCACCGCGGTGAGCGCCTGCGCGTGCGAGGGCGCATGCAGGAGTCCACCTATGGTCGGTCCCGGTGAGCCGAGGATCGGGCCGTCCACCCACCCATAGACGCCGAGGCGGAACCTGGTGTCCGGTCGGCCGGCGAGATAGGCCAGCCGCCGACCAGCCATCCCGACCAACCAGGGGTCGGCCCGGTGCGTCGCGGTGTCCAAGGTCGCACGCAGCGCCCGCTCGAGCTGGGCGACGACGTCCGGCGGCGACTCCGACATCATGATCTTGTACAGCACTTCCAGGCCATCCCGGTGCACCCGCCGGAGAAAGCCGGCCGGATGATCGTCCGGGTCGCCGTCGGCCCACGTACGTCCCAGCTCGCGCAGCCGGGTGGGGAGTGCCGTGTCCCCGAGTGGCTCCTCCAGCAGCGCATCGGCCGACCCGGTGTTCACAAGGACGTTCGTCGCGGTCGCCAGGAGCGTCGACAGCAGCAGCAGTCGGACCAGCAGGCTGTCCGGCAGGACGTCGTGCCACTCCTCACGAGCGGCGTCATACGGGAAGAACGGCGCGCGCACCAGCACGTCGAGTAGCTGGGCCAGTCCGGCCTCGACGGACATCGCCGGAACCGGGTTGCCTTCGTCGTCGACCCGACCCTCGTCCCAGAACCAGGGCGGCCACACGGTTGGCGCGACGAGGGGGATCTTGACCGGGTCGACTTCGTCGGCAGACAAGTAGAAGCGCGCGGGCTCGCGACTAAACAGCTCCTGGGCGACGCGGTAGACCTCGCGGACCGTGTCGTTGAACAGATCCGCATCGGTGCCAGTCGTCGCGTCGTAGAGCGCGGCCCACAGCTGGGTCGGCAGGAACAGCCGGTACGCATAGCCCGCCGACCCGGCGTCGCGACCAAGCAGCTCCATCAGGCCGTCGGTGTCGGCGCCGACGGCAGTGCCGCGGGCCAGTGCCGCAGACGCCGACGCGGTCCGCATCGTCAGGAGCGTCGGCAGCATCCGCTCCTCGCAGGCCGCGAGGTCGCCTTCTTCGGTTGCCGGCCGCCATGCGCTCATCTGGGCGGTCGGCAACAAACCGTACGGCTGGTCCGCGATCCGTACCGGTGGCAGCGGACCCTCCGGGCGCAGCAGATCGGCCGCCCACGCGCCGAGCCGCTCGGCCTCTTCGCCAAAGCCCCAGACATCACGCAGGTGGTGCCCCCACAGCGCGGGCCACAGCGCTCGCACCAGCACCTGGTCGAGCCCGCTCAGCCCCGCCTCGGACGGGATCGAGGGAAGCGCCGCGTCGTCCCCGGTCAGGTGTCGACCGAGCTCTCGAGCCGGTATGCCGGACAGCCGGCGCGCCGCGACACTGCGCCAGCCACCCGCGTCGTGGCCGAGGCTGACGGCTTGCGTGCCGTCCACGGCGTTCGTCGGGACGCCGAGGGGCAGCGTGGCGAGTTCGCCGGCATCCACCTGGGCGCGGAAGTGCTCCGCCGGGTTTTCTGCGGTCAGGCCGACCGCGTAGACCACCGCGATGTCCGACGGCCCGCGACCGTCCGGGAGGATGATCTCCAGTCCGAGGCCGACCTCGCGAGCAGCTGCGAACGACACCCACCACCGGTCGGCCTGGTCGACCAGGGTCCCGTCGTCCAGCACCCGGCGTCCGACCACGTCAAACACCAGCGCCGACGTGTCGACCGCCGAGGTCGCGAGCAGCGTCGGAGGCTGTCCGGTGAACGCGCACCAGATCTCGATCTCCGTGGGGTAGCCACCGATCCGGTTCGGCGGCGACTGGTGGTCCACGCCGGTCGCGCCGACCGCCACCGCGTCGTCCACGACCGAGGGTGGCGCAGCGCCGACGAGCCACGCGGCCCGGGCCGGCGACACCTGCGTGCAGAAGGTCTCCCAGGCAGTCGGCACGAGATCGCGGGACAGCCAGTCGGCGGGCGGCAGCGCCCGGTCAGCCGGCCCGAGGGCGTCGTAAGTGTCCTGCCACATCGCGGTGAGCAGCCGGATCTCGCTCGGGGTTGGGTCCGGGTCGTCCCGCCGCACCGACGCCTCGTCCGGGACGATCCGCAGCAGCATGGTCCAGTCCGCGCCGGCCTGACGGAACAGCGTCTCGAGCCGGAGCGGCAGCAGCACAGCGACGTCCCGAACCAGCGCTGGTCGGTCCTCCGCCGAAATCGACAACCGTGCTCGTACGGCGGACGCGACTAACTGGTCGAGCGTGTCGTCGCCGACGATCGTGCGAATCGCGGGCAGCTCGGACGGCCCCGGCCGCCTGCCGGCCATGGCCGCCAGCACGAGCTCGGCGGCGCCGGCGCTGAGCGGGGCACCGGACATCGCCCGCCGCACCGGGTCCGCCGCCACGACCGCCACGAGGTCGTCGGCGTTGAGCGGACCGGACAGCCACGCCAGGAGGGTCAGCTCGGCATCCAGGTCGGGGAGGTCCGTAGCTGCGGCGAGTAGAGCAGCTTCGTTGGCGGCTTCCGGGCCGACGGCATCCCACGATGCCAGCTCGGCCTGCAACGCAGGGACGCCAGGGTCGTCCGGGTGGAGGGCGTCCAGCTGCGCCTGGAGGTCGGCCCGCGTGGCCGTGATCTCGGCGACCGCGTCGGAGAGCGCCTGCAGCCGGCGGCTGAGGTAGCTCACTGCAGCTCCAGCCCTTTAGATTTGAGAAAGCTCCCAGACGTCGCCACCCGGGTCGGTTTGTCGATGGTGTCGAACGCGAACTGCGCTGCGGGAGTGAGCCCGCCTAGCGCCGCGCCGGACGGGGCGACCCGCCGGAACCGCAGCTCGGAGGGCGGCTCGTCCAGGACCAGCCAGTACTGGTCAAGCTTGGCCGGGTCTATGTCGAACGCGAAAAACACGACGTCCGGGGCCAGCGCACCCTGGAAGATCGGCCCGAGGAACTGCCGGTCAGCCTTGTCCGCCGCGGCGAAGCTAAAGGACGGCGTGGCGGTCAGCGCATCGTCCACGTCCGCCGTCGCAGGTCCCGGGGGTTTCACCAGGTAAACCATCGTCCTCGGATAGCGGCGGAACAGGTCGGTCCGGAAGACGATGACGAGATCACGCTTGCCGGTGGTGTCGCCCGGTTGCAGCACCTGATGGTCCAGGTCCCCGAGCTCCGAGCCCGCCCGCCAGGTCGCCAGCGGGCGGATCTCCGCCTCGGGGAGCCCGGTCTCGAAGTTGATGTGCCGCCAGAACATCAGGAGCGGCGTGGCCCGCCGGTCGATCGGCATGTTGCGCCAGTGCAGCTCGTTCTGCAGCTGCGTGTTCAGCCCGACCAGGTAGGCGTCGATGAACGTCGGGTTGGTCTGCATGGCCACCACGGAGTGCTTCTGCAGGGTGCCGATCCCCGGCAGGATCCACTCCTTGGCGCGGTCTCGCAGTAACGTCCAGGTGGGGAAGTCCAGCCCGACCGGCACCTCGAGCGGCCCGAGGTCGTCGAGGGCGATCCCCGTGATGCGGGCCTGGATCCGGCGCAGCGCCGGAGGTTCGGCACCGTAGGGGTCGATGGCTGCGGCGACGGCGTCGGAGATCAAACCGAGGTCCGCTGGCGCACAAGGCAGCGGCTGGGGTGGACGCAGCACTTCGGCGAGGAATTCTCGGATCGAGTCCATGTCGAGGCGGCGGTCTGGTCCGACGAGCGGTGGGTCGCGGACGATGCCGGGCGGCAGCTCGGCCAGCGGGGGTAGGCGGAGTGACCTGGCGACCGAGTCGACGTGCGGTGTGCCCGCTGGGGTGCCGGCTGGAGGTGGGCATCGGTTCGCCGCTGCGATCAGAGCTGGCCGACTGACGAACCCGGTCGTGGTGTGCCGGGTCCAGGCTGCCCCACGGCGGAGCAGCCGCCGGGCGGCCGATGAGAACAGCGCGGCCTCGAGCGGGCTGGCCCCGCCGACCAGTGCTCCCAAGGCGCTGCCGGACGGCGTCCGCAGGCGGCGCATCAGGGGGGCGAACGTGTCCAGCCGACGGATCGGGTCGGCTGGCAGCCGGCGGCTCCACAGCGACCGTGCCGCAGAGAGGCCGAGAGCCAGCTGCCCGATCAGGTGACCGGCGAGGTCGAGTCCACCGAGCTGCCGGGCGGCGGCGTCCACGAGCTCGTCCTGCGCCTCGAGGCCCATCCAGAGCCCGAGCCCGGCGGTGCCGCGGAAGCGGGGATCGGCGTTCAGCGTGGCGGTCCACGTCGTCGCGTCAAGGTCGGCCACCCATGGTCGGCCGTATGACGGCATCGTGAGGATCGAGCGTCCCAGCGGGTCCGACAGCGCCCGGGCCGCCGCGACGAAGAGCGCCAGGTCAGCCCGCGCCGCTGATTCCGGTGCCCCGTCCGGGTCCGTGCCGAGCGTGGTGATCGCTCCGCGTACCTCCAGGTCGGCCTGGACCTCCCCGCGCGCGTACGTTAGCGGGGCGCGACCGAGCTTGCCCACCGACCGCGGTGTGATCTGGAACGCGAGCGTCTCGAAGTCGCCCGCCTCGGCGGTCCAGAACCGCCAGGAGTAGAGCACAGGCAGTGCGGCCGGCTGCCTGCCGCGATCCGGGTCCCACGCCGGCTGTCCGGTGTCGTCGTAGGCGGGCACCACGACCGCGACGTACTCGGTCGCCGGGTAGAGCTCGCGGCGTGACAACAGGCGGGACGTGCGCCGACGACCGTCGTCCTGCACGTGTGCCCAGCGGTGAGAGTCGGCGAGCGGGTGCGCGGTGAGCACCGACGGCTGCAGCACCGCGACGGTCGTCCCGGCCAGCCGGAGCTCCGCGGCCGTCCCCACGAGCACGACCAGCCACGGCGACAGCCGGTCCGCGGCAGCCGTCGCCGGGGTGTACCGCCAGGGCAGGTCCGGATCGCGGAAGTCGACGTGGACGAACTTGGTGGTCTCGGCGTCCCGGGCCAGCGGTCGTGGCGCGACCCCAAGGACGGACCCGGGCCTGAGGGCGGCGACGTCGCGCGCGGCGACGAGATGGAAGGGCACCGCCCCGGCTGCGACGTCGGGTCCGTGTAGGTCCCGCAGGGTCAGCGGCAGTGACCCCACCAGGCGCCCGTCCTTGGGGGTCGGGTCGGCGACGAGGTCGTACATCGGCGACCGCTGCCAGCTGAAGAAGGTCAGGTCGCTCACAGCGGGACCACCACGTCCGCGCTAGGCACCGGCATCGAGCCCGGCTGTTGCCGGGACAGCTGGAAAGCCTGGAACGGCGTCTGTGCTGACGCGGTCACCGAGCCCGTCGCGCTCACCAGGTCGAACGTCTCCGATGTCACGGCCACAACGGCCGGTGTCACAGGCATCGGTGGCGTGCCCTCCCGGGCCTGCAGCGCCGCGGAGAGCGCTTCGGTCATGTACGACCCTACGGTGGCCGTGAGCTTCAGCCCCTCGACCGGCCGCTTGATCAGATCGATCTTGGGGGGGTACGGCGTGGGGTTCGGGGCGATCCGGTCGCCGGCACTCCCTAGCCGTACACCGGACCGCAGCTCCTGGAAGGTGGCGTTGTTCAGCGACTGCGACGCCTTGAGGTCGAGCGAGGTGAACCTGCCCGGGCTGAACCAGTCCCGCTCCTCGGTGATCGTCCAGCCCGGAGGTGCCTCGAGTTGCAACTGGTGCGAGCCGGCCAGCGGGGCGCCCTCGAACCGGTCGACGAGCGTATCCAGCGGCGCCCGCTTCTGCTCCCAGATCAGGCTGCCGAGCGGTGACACGAGGACGCCAGCGACAGGTGCTTCAGGCTTCAGCACGACGCCGGCATCGAAGCCGTCCGCCCGCAGGTTCTCCAGCTTGGCCAGCTCGGGCTCCATCGCCCGGACGATGCTCAGCACCGGATCGATCTTGTCCCCGACCGAGCCGCCGAGTTCGACCGTGATGCTGCCGGAGACCTTGAGAAAGAGCAGCCGGACAGTCGCCTCGCCATGCACCACCAGCGGTCCTGGCCCACTCAGCCGGCCGCGGATGTCCACACTGCACAGCGAGACGTCGAAGACCTCGACCGAGAAGCCGGCCGCGAACTCGATGTCGAACATGAAGGGGCGGAATTGGATCAGCGCGTCGAAGGTCAGGTAGCCGTGTGCACTGATCGGGCCGAGCTCGAGGCCGGCCTCCACGTGCGCGCCGAGCTGCAGCGTGTTGGAGGTGAATGCGGTGTAGAGCTCGAGCCGCAGGTAGACCCGGGCGACCACGCTCACATCGAGCACTGCGCCGACACGCGGGATCGCCGGCAGGTTCAGCGGGCCAGGGTCGAACCGCGGGTGGAAGCCACCGATCGACAGCAAGATGTACGGGTTGTCGCCGTACGACAGGCGAAATGCCATCCCACCGGTGAGTCGGAAGATGCCGAGCGCGTGGGAGTTCACCAGGTAGGCGTCCAGCGACAACAGCCGCTGTTCGAAGTCCAGGACGCCGAGGAAGTCCATCCTCAAGTACAGCAGCGCGAATGTCTCATCGGCGCCGATCAGCACCTTGATCGAGCCGAGGATGATGATCTTGGAGGGACCCGGCAGCTCGATCAGGACTGCCACATCGAGCCGGACGATGGGTGCCAGCCAGCCGATCTGGAAGGTAGGCCCGACGACGAACGTGTCGGCGGCGACGGGGAAGAACGCGTCCAGGTCGCCGAGCAGCGTCGGTGCGTTCGCCACCGGGTCGTCGCAGAACAGCACGTTGCCAGCCGCCCCGCTGGCCAGCCGTTCCCGCAACAGATCGGTGTTGGCGCGTCGGTTCAGCCCCACCAGCCCGCCGATGCCGGTGACGGCGAAGCCGAACCCGAGCTGGATCCCCGGCCAGAACCGCACACCGAGCACAGCGACGAATGACATACCCGCGCCCGGCGCATGCTCGACGATGCCGTACGCGGTCACGCCGAGAAACGAAAGCTTGAAATGCAGGACGCCGGCGTACCGGTCACCGGCCAGGTCGACCGAGAGGTATCCACCGCCCTGCATGACTCCTGCGTCCATCTCGACGCCGAGCCCGACTGGCGGGCGGAACCCTAGGTCCAGCTGTGCCGGGCCGAGGTTGCCGCCGCCGCCTGGAAAGTCCAGCGTCGCCGACAACCCGATGCGCTCGATGAGCACGTCCAACGGCCCGAGTCCGACGTGAACCGTGGCGGTGAGCTCGACGGGGATCCCGCCACGCGCGCTGGGTGCGAGCCCGATATAGACGGTCTGCAGCTCGATCGGGCCGAGCCAGCGGTTCACCGGGAACCGCGCGGTCAGGTCGTCGCTGCCACCCAGGTAGGCCTGGCCGCCGGCCCAGCCGATCCTGAGGTCGACGTCCGCCTGGACCGCATCCTTCGGGATCAGCGCTCCGATCAACGCGCCGGCTTCGCTCACGTCGAGCAAGAATGTCGCGCCAGTCAGCCCGATCTCGACGAAGGGCTGCGGTGCTGCACCCGTACCGGGTCGTACGCCGATGTCGAGCGTGAGCGCGGTGTACTCCACCCGGGATCCGCCGGGAATCGACAACAGCGTCGTGGGCTGGTCGCCGCCGGCGATGGTCAACCGCAGCGAGACCCGCCTCGTCAGCGCGCTGAGCGGACCGTCGCCGAAGACGCCGACCTTGACGTCGACCGAGCCTGGGCGGACGTTGACAGCAACCCCGGCCTGCACGTCAGCGAGGCCATCGACGTCCAGCCCTACAGACTCGGAGACGGCGAACTGTGCCTTGGTGCTGCCGCGGACGTACGGCACGAATCCGACCCCTCCATCGGCACCTGCCGATGGGCGCAGGCCGTAAACCGAGACCCCAACGTCGACGGCTGCGGGGCCGAACCCCTTGAGCAGGCTGGCGAACAGCTGCAGCTTGGGGTCGGCGTCCGCCTCAGGCAGCGACCGCCCCGTAAGTCGCTCCTCGGCCCGTCGCGGCAGCGGCCGGGTCTGCACCGGCAGACCGACCAGTCCCAGCAGGCCGCCGATCGTTAGTGCCAGCGCGTCTACGGCGAGGTCGGGCGTCCCCCAGCCGAAGGTCTCCCGCACCAGCCGCACGGGATCGGTGAGCAGCAGGGCGAGGCGGTCCCAGCGAACGATATGACGCAGGTGTGCGGTCCGGAAGTTCGTTGGATCTGCGTCGAACGGCTGCAGCACGAAGATGCCGGCCATCGCGCCGACGGCGAACGCCGGCGGAGCGGAGGTCGAGACCGTCCGCATCACGACGAGGTCGAAGAGTCGGGGGAAGAACTGCCCGGCGATGTCCGTGCGGGCTAGCCAGTCGGGGCTCGCCTCGAAGCCCGCCGCGACGTTGCGCAGCCGGGACACGAGGTCAGGCACGGCCGTCGCCAACCCGGCGTACGCGGCTCCGACCTCGATCGACGTCCCGGAGACCCGAGCAGTGGTCAGCGCATCGAGCCGGTCGAGGACGGCGGAGAAGTCGATTCCACCGAGACCGGGGTCAGCGATGCCGGGTGGTGGCGCGAAGCCGAGCGCGGCCAGCAGTCGTTCCGCGCCACTCGGTGAGGCGATCGTGGCCTGGAGATCATCTAGACCTCCGGCGAGGACGGCGAGCGCCTGCTCCAACGTGCTGGCCACGTCACACGTCCAGCTTGGTCGTCGAGTCCTCGGTCCATTCGCCGTTCATGAAGTCGAAGCTGCGCGTCTTCTTGACCACACCCAGCTCCGGTGCCTTTCCGAGGAGCGCGGTCAGGTGCTTGCGCGGCTTGTCCAGCACCTTGTCGACGGTCGGCCAAGGCAGGATCGACCCCTGCCCCTCAATCGAGGGGTCGGTTTTCAGCTGGTCCAGCTTGGCCTGCGCCCGTCCGGTCCACAGTGGCAACCAGCCGCCGGCCGGAGCCGGCCCGGCGAGGTTGAGCGCATCCGGGTCGGGCGCTCCAGCGTCGTTGTCGAAGCCGAGATGCTCGGCCCACAGCCGCCGGCGGAGTAGATCGACGAGGGGATGCTGCAGCATGCCGGGCTCGGGCAGGACGACGAGGTTGACCTCGGTGTTGCGCACGTCCTCGGGCTGCGCGTCATGAAGCAGCTGGAAGAAGTCCAGCGAGGCGCCGTCGAGATTGGCCGATCCGGCGGTGGCCCACCGGTCGTCGATGATGCCGACCTTCGTGTGCACGTAGTTCGGGACGATGCGCGGACGCGGCTCGCCCGCCTGGGTGGGCTCGTGCGTCCATCGGGTGAAGACTCCCAGCCGCTGCAGTGCCGGTGGTGCCAGGCTCTTGCGCATCCGGGTGATCAGGGCGGTCTGCCAGGTCGGGTAGAACGGGACGTCCGGGCCGATGTTGATCAGCATGATGACCTCGAGCGCGGCGCGCTGCGGGTCTTTCAGCGCGAGGATCAGGGCGTTGGCGATCGCATCGTTCGTGAAGTACTGGTTCTCGAGATAGATGTAGCTCTCGGCCACCGCAATCGCCCGCAGGTACGCCTCCAGCACACCCTTCTCCCCGGCCGCCGGATCAGGGAAGCGGCCACCGTCCAGCGTGCGAACCACCTGAAGCGTGGCGGTGCCGTCGCCTCCAACGGCCGGGCCCGGCCGCGCGATCGCCGGGATGGGTGCGTCTGGCTGCACGAGGTTCCAGTGCAGCCGGAACGCCTCGTGCAGATCGGCGACCGCGGGCCCGCGCACAGCCGCGCTCACGTCGTGGATCGGAGTCGCGTCCGCCGCTCCGCGGCGCGGGTCGTTGATCGGATGGCTGCCGTAACCGCCGAAGTAGGATTGCATGAACGGCGAGCCCAGGTTGACGGCCTCCACGCCATCGACGATCGCGATCTTGGCGTGCGTCGGACCCATCGCGGCGGTCGGCGTGCCGTGCGGCTCGATGGTGGGTTGACCCGCCTGCTTGAAATAGCGCTTCACCTCGTCGGCGGTGGTGGCCACGCCCCACTCTTGAAGCAACCCGAAAACGAGCAGGACAAGAATTGCTCCCACCACCGGGATGAGCAGCAGACCGAGCACCACGAGGTGGCGCTCGACGACCGGCTGACTGATCAAGATCCTGACCTTGACGCCTCCGGTCCGCGCCTTGAGCTCCAAGATCCGCTCCGGGCGTGCGTCGTCCCACCGGATGCTGCGAGGCGAGTCAGCGGTCGGCGGCGGACTGGCGAACTCGAACACGATCACCGGCGTCTCGTCGCCCGGGTCCGCGTGGAACCTCTTGGGAACGTCGTACTGCATCTGCATGAACTCGATCGAGGACGTCGCCCGATCGAGCAGCCTGCCGAGGTGCCGCCACGCCTCGACGTTGTCGACCAGCCAGCTGACGGCGTTCCCCGAGCTCACGAACGCCGCCGTGCCCGTGCCGAGGGTCACTTGGAGACCCTCGGCCTCCGCGGGTGGGACGATGAAGTCCGGGAGGGCGTGCACGGGCACCGCCTCGTCATCGAACGCTGCGCGGGCGAGCTCCCGGCCGGCCCGGTCGGTCACCTGGACCAGCAGGCGGCGCGCCGGCAGCCCGAGAGTTCCATCTGCGCCGTACACCAGTGCGAAACGACCGTCGGCATCGGTGATCTGGCTGGTCAGCAGGAGATCGGCAAGCACCGCGGACAGGTCCGTGACCGTCACCCGCAAACCCACCCATGGCAGGCCACCCACGCCCCGCAGGACGCGGCCCGTCGTCGACGTGCTCACGCTCGCCCCCACACCGTCGAGTTAGCCAACTGGCACTCTCGACATAGCAACTCTCACTGACCATTGACGACGCGTCAAGGTCAAGATCCCGCGTGGCCGCAACGCCGCGCCGGTCTCCCGCGGGCCAGTCGATGACCACGCAACCAATTCGGGTGTCGGCGTCGCCGGTAGCAGCGCCATGAAACCGCGCGCGCCCACGCCAGTCCATGAATGCAGCGCCATCAGAAAGTCGAGCGGCTGCCGCATCCCTACCCCCGAAGGAGATGAGCCTCGACCTGCTCACTTCCGGATCGCCACACCGACACTCGGGCGCCCTCAGCGGCCACCCTCAACCAGGCTTAGATCCGCAGACCCAGATTGTTGGCGTCACTCCCCGCTGGCTGCGGCATCATGGTGATCATGCCACTCGCGTCCCGGCTGTTCGCAGACCCTCGCAATGCTGAACTCGAGACATGCCTCGTCGAGGATGCCGCGCATATCCTCGTGGGTGCGCGCGGAGCCCATGTCGCGTGCATCCAGATCGCGCTTAGCCTTCTCAGCGACGGTGCCGTCTTCCTCGTTATCGACGGTGTGTACGGGCAGGCGACGGCCGCTGCAGTCTTCGACTACAAGGACGCCCGCCACATCCTCGGCACAGGTCAGGTGACCCCTGACGAAATCGTCGGCAAACGAACGCTGCAGAGCCTTGACGATGAGATGTCGATCTTCGAGGAACAGGCAACTGCGACCGACGAGTTCGTCTCGACGACCGTTCTCGGTGCGCCGCACGATCACTCGTCCTGCGCCTTGTCCAGCTTCTCGGCGCCGGGCTCCGGCGGTCGCGTAAACCACTTCGGCCTTCCGGTGAATCCTCTTCCAGGGCGGAGCATCAACATCGGCGGCGAACACGAGACGGACTACCTCGGGTTCGAGGACTTCGTTACGGATCCAGCAGTCATCGGGCCGCCGAGGCCGCTCACCAGAACACTGCGCGACCATTCGGTGCAGAACATCTGCCTGCGGGATACGCCCATCTCGATGAACCAGTCGACGGCCGCGGGTCGCGACGAGATACTCCGCATCGCAGCCCCCGGCTGCCGCGTCACGTTCTGCGGGGACGTGCAGCAATTCCGTCCAGAACTGCAATCGCTGGGCAGAGTCGACCTTCAATTCCTGATGGCGGATCCGCGCTTCCTGACCCCGCCGACAGCGACCGCGGACGCACTGGTCATCACAACTCCGTGAGCAGGCAGCAATCCTCTGCCCCTGACGCTGCCGTCAAACGCGTCCACCACAAGGTCGCATCTAGTCTCCGATGACTCTGTCGTGACGCCCCTGCCGTGCGTGAAATCGGGGTGGTCACGCTGCGAGGCGTTGGAAATCCCATCTGAACGGCGACGGGGTGCCGCAGGCGGACGAGATCTCAGCGAACGTGGACAGGTTCTTCTTCACCTGCCACTAACCGGTGGGAGCTCCGGTCGTAAAGCCTGGACTCGAAGAGTGTCGTCAAGCGCGGGTTTTGAGCGGATCGCCCCCAGCAACTGTTGGGCGCGGGCTCGGCCGGCAAGTCGCCCGGTTAGGGTGTCGATAGCCGCGTTATGTAGAAACAAATGAGCGTTTGCTAATTACGTGCGATATGGCGGGCCTACGGCTCGAGCTTTGGTACGGAACCAACGGCGAAGCCGAAGCGTCTACAGAACATGGCTGAAGAGTCCGAATTGGGCGCCCTTGGCGTGCTCTACGCCGCCGAGCGAGCTGATCTAGCCGCGGCCAGCAGCACTGGCGTAAGCCTTCTGGCCTTGGGACTCACATACTTCCTTGCAACGCTCTCCCTGCTGTCCGGTGAGATTGCGAAGAGTGCTGGTGCGTGGGCCGTGGTGCTGTCGCCGTTGCCCCTATTCCTGTTGATCCTTCACGGACTGATCCAAGGCTTCATGCAGTCGACACGATGGCGATCGGCGCTGATCCTCGAAGCGCGCCTCGCTCAGCACCTCGGCAGAGTCCAACCGGGATCGACGTCTGACATCGCGATGAGGTCGGGCTGCATGCGAGCCGTCGAACGACCGATCTCATGCCGATCAGCCTCGTGATGACTGTGGTCTTCCTCGGGTTGTACTTGCTCGTTTTCGGCCAGACCGCTGTGATGCTCTCTCGTGCGGCGAGCCTGCCTGGTGATGGCACAGTGCCGGTGATCGTGGGCGTATGCGTCTATGCCGCTTTGATGGTCGTCGCAGCCGGCGTGTCGACCAGCGTCTTTCGCATGCCTGCATTCCCAGAAAGATCAGCGCCGGCGAACACGCCTGCTGGGCCGCAGTCGACGAAGCGCCGCTCGCGGAAGGGGGCGCACGGACCCAGTAAGAGTTGATGACCACCGGTGTCCAAGCGTCTCGTCCTGCGATGCCAGCGACCAGGTGTTGAAAATCGATCGATTCTCAACACACCCGATGGTGCGCGGCGATGGCTGGCGCCGTCACGGAGCTGCGCTTTGCTCGTTGCTGATGACAACGTCGCGAGGTACGCACGCGCGAGTCCGCGCCGGTGAGGTCCACGCCGGCTCACACCTCGTGCGCTGACCCGCGATGTCCGTCTGGCGGCGCCGTCTCCTGCCCGGCGGCTCGGGCGTCATCTGAGGCCGCACTCACGTGCCGCGATCTGACAAGTGGAGGTCAGCGGTTCAAGACCGCCCCAATACTTCTGACCTGGGCCTTATGACTCAGGGGCTCATCTGAACCTTGAACAACCCTCGGACACTGCTCACTACAAGCGTCCCGTCGAGTCCGACCGTGATGCCAGTGACGGGGACCCCGGTGCCTATCTCGACCGCGAGGGTGACGTTGGGTGTGAGCGTCCAGACCCGCACGGTCGCGTCGTCGCCGCCGGTGACCACGATGGGCCGGCCGTCCAGCTCGCCGACTGCGACCGCGGTCACCGGCCCGACGTAACCCGTCAGGAGTTCGCCGTACTGGTCGCCGGTGCGCAGATCCCACACCCGCACCGTCCCGTCGAAGCCGCCTCCACCGGTGACCGCGATGGGCCGGCCGTCCAGCTCGCCGACTGCGACCGCATACACCGGCCCGACGTGGCCCGTCAGGGGATCGCCGTGTTGGTGGCCGGTGCGCAGATCCCACACCCGCACCGTCGCGTCGTCGCCGCCGGTGACCGCGATGGGCCGGCCGTCCAGCTCGCCGACTGCGACCGCGGTCACCGGCCCGACGTGGCCCGTCAGAGGGTCACCGTGTTGGTGGCCGGTGCGCAGATCCCACACCCGCACCGTCGCGTCGTCGCCGCCGGTGACCGCGATGGGCCGGCCGTCCAGCTCGCCGACTGCGACCGCATACAGCGGCCCCACGTGGCCCGTCAGGAGATCGCCGTACTGGTGGCCGGTGCGCAGATCCCACACCCGCACCGTCGCGTCGCCGCCGCCGGTGACCGCGATGGGCCGGCCGTCCAGCTCGCCGACTGCGACCGCATACACCGGCCCCACGTGGCCCGTCAGGAGATCGCCGTACTGGTGGCCGGTGCGCAGATCCCACACCCGCACCGTCGCGTCGCCGCCGTCGGTGACCGCGATGGGCCGGCCGTCCAGCTCGCCGACTGCGACCGCATACACCGGCCCCACGTGACCCGTCAGAGGGTCACCGTGTTGGTGGCCGGTGCGCAGATCCCACACCCGCACCGTCGCGTCGCCTCCGCCGGTGACCGCGATGGGCCGGCCGTCCAGCTCGCCGACTGCGACCGCGGTCACCGACCCGACGTGGCCCGTCAGGAGATCGCCGTACTGGTGGCCGGTGCGCAGATCCCACACCCGCACCGTCGCGTCGCCTCCGCCGGTGACCGCGATGGACCGGCCGTCCAGCTCGCCGACTGCGACCGCATACACCGGCCCCACGTGACCCGTCAGGAGATCGCCGTACTGGTCGCCGGTGCGCAGATCCCACACCCGCACCGTCGCGTCGCCTCCGCCGGTGACCGCGATGGGCCGGCCGTCCAGCTCGCCGACTGCGACCGCGGTCACCGGCCCGACGTGGCCCGTCAGAGGGTCACCGTGTTGGTGGCCGGTGCGCAGATCCCACACCCGCACCGTCCCGTCGAAGCCGCCGCCGCCGGTGACCGCGATGGACTGGCCGTCCAGCTCGCCGACTGCGACCGCGGTCACCGGCCCCACGTGACCCGTCAGGGGATCGCCGTGTTGGTGGCCGGTGCGCAGATCCCACACCCGCACCGTCGCGTCGCCTCCACCGGTGACCGCGATGGGCCGGCCGTCCAGCTCGCCGACTGCGACCGCACGCACCGGCCCCACGTGGCCCGTCAGAGGGTCACCGTGTTGGTGGCCGGTGCTCAAATCCCACACCCGCACCGTCCCGTCGCCGCCGTCGGTGACCGAGATGGGCCGGCCGTCCAGCTCGCCGACTGCGACCGCGGTCACCGGCCACGCGTCGCCCGTCAGGGGATCGCCGTGTTGGTGGCCGGTGCGCAGATCCCACACCCGCACCGTCGCGTCCCAGCTGCCGGTGGCCGCGATCGGCCGGCCGGCCAGCTCGCCGAGTCCGATCGAGCTCACGGGCCCTTGGTGACGGCCGAGGATCAGGTGGCGGGCTTCGGGCGAGGACTGCGCCCAGGGAATTGTCCACGGCATTGCGTAGGGCAGTTCAGTGATTCGGTCCCCGAGGGCTGTGGCACCGCGTTGCCGGGCGGCGAGTTGTAGTTGGGCGGCGGCCCGCCCTGGGGTCTGGCCGTCTAGCAGGTGTAGTGCAGTCTGATAGGCGGCGGCCGCCAACTCCGCGGCAGGGTCAGCGACGGTGGACAGGGCGGGGAGCAGCCGTTCGGGTGCGGCGGCGAGCAGGAAGCCGGGGTCTTGGATCAGGTCGTCCAGTGCTCCGCAGGCCGCGGCGTGGGTGGCCAGGTGGGTGCGAATGTACGGGTGGGCTGCGGACCAGTCGTGAACGGTCCCTGGCGCGGCCACAGGTACGTGTCGTATGAGGGCAGCGGTGATCGCCTGCTGGGCGGCGACCGCGTTATCGGTGCGCAGGTGGTCGGTGAACTCCTGGTGGTACAGCCGGTAAACCGACCGGTCCTGCTCGACCGCCTCCGCGATATAGGCGCCAGCCTGTTCAAGCGCCCAGGCGACGTCGCCGTCGGTGTAGTCGTGACCGGCCAGCGCGCTGGCGAGGGCTGGCCATAGCTGACGGGGCAACCCTGCCCCTTCAGTCCAGGCCAGCGGCGTCAGCAGGGCACGCACTCGACCTTCCTGATCGCCATAGCGGGCAAGGTCGCGATCGAAGGCCGTACCGACATCGCGCCATCGGTGCCTGTCAGCCCACACCTGCTCCGCGGTAAGGATGTGGGAGAAGTTTGCCAGGGTGCGGGCCGCGACCTGGGCGACCAGGAAGCTTGGCCCGGCGATCTTTGCCACCTCCACTGCGGCGGCCCGGGCCGCGTCCAGGTGACCCCGGTAGGGGGTAGGGGATGCCGGATCGTCAGCGGCCAGCAAGACGCTGGTCACATAGTCGGCGACGTCGTTTGCTTCCAGATGCACCGGATCGTCAAGGTCGATCTCAACCCGGTCTGAGGGGAGCGCCGCCAGCCATGGCCGCCGAGTTGCAACAATCAGCCGCGGACCGGTGCCTGTCGCTGCGGCGGCCTGGAGCGGCGTGACGAAGTCGGCGATGACCGCGTGCGGGTCGGCCGCCTCGTCAAGGGCGTCCAACACAAGAACGGCCTGAGGTCGGCGCGACCTGATCGCCGCAATCGGGTCGTCTCCGGCAGCGCATCCGAGTACGTCCGCGAGCTCGGACCTGAGATCGGTGGCCGTCTTTGCGCGAGCCAGCAGGGCCGCGGTGATCGACCCCAGTGGCGGGACCGTGTCAGGCGCGCCATCGTCCACGGGAACCATGGCTTGAGATTGGGGGTCGGAAAGCATCACCAACCGGCCCAGCAGCGCTGACTTGCCCGAGCCTGGGTCCGCAGTCACTACCCGCAGTCGGGTGTCGGCGGCCGGATCCGCCAACCATGCCGCCAGCTCCCCTAGGGCCTGGGCGCGGCCGGTGAAGTACCAGCCGGCCTGGGCCGCGACCTCCACGCCACGGGCCTTAGGCCCCCAATGCGCGGACAGCTCCTCGGCGCGACGTTGCAGCCAGGCCCTCGTCTCCAGGGTCACTCCGATGGGCGCGGCGGGCTCGTATCTGGGGTTAGGCAGGAACGGCGCCAACCCCCTCGCCAGATGCGTGGGAGTCTGACTGGCCTGTTGCCGAAACCCCCGCTCCTCCAGGATCGTGTTGATCCGGTCGACCAGATCCTCCAACCCGATGTAGCGCTGAAGCGCGCCGGCCGCCTGCTGTAGATCCTGGGCCGCCTGCACAAACGCGGAAGCAAACGCTGCCTGATCGGCCTCCTCCCGGCTCCGTGAGGCCGTCAAGACCCAAACTCCTTCGTACCGGCCATCCAGCCTCTGCGTGGCCGCCATCCGCGCGCCCACCTCCACGGCGTTGAACGCACCCTGCCCGGCGTAGCAGGTATCTAGGATCATCAGCAGCCGCCGGACCTTAGGCTCACCCCCCAGTGCCTTGACCATGAAATCGGCAGGCAGCGCAGTGGCCTCGTAGCTGCCCTGCACCGTGTTGGCCGCCAGCAGGTAATGGAAACTGGCGTCGGTGTCGCCGTGGCCGGAATAGTAGAAGACCGCGGTGTCGGAAGCCTGACGTTGATCGTTGTTCAGCCATCCACCCAGCAATGCCCGCAACGCATCGCTGGTCGGGTCGTGACGCAGCTCGGGAAGCTGCTCCAGGTACCCCTGGCCGGTGAAGAACTCGACCATCGTGCGCAGATCCGCGGGCACCGACTCCAGACGATCCTCCTTCAGTCTGTAGTTCTCGGTGCCGGCCGCGATCAGGAACCGTCGCCCGGGATCGACCGTCATCGGAATCCTGCCGCGATCGCCCGCCCGGTCTCGGCAGCGGTCAGGTACGGCGACACCTCATGCGCCTTGCTGCCGTTGTGCACCGCGACATCAAGCACCCTCCCCCCGAACAGGGGACTCAACTGCTTGACCAGCGCCACGACATCGCCGCCGTCCGCGATGTTGGTCCACGACACCGCCCCCGCCGGGAACAGACCTCGACCGTCCACCGGAGCCGGCCGCAGCCGGTCGAAAACGAGGTTGCGGATGCCCAACGGGCACCCCAGCGTCACCAAGGCGACGTCGGCCCCGGGCCGCGCGCACAACGCCTCATAAGCCACCACCGACCCCAGCGAGTGACCCACCAACACCCTGGTGTCCTCGCCCATCATGTCCGTCACACGAGCCTGCACCTTTGCACGAACCGCATCGTCGGTTAGGTACAGGTGCACCTGCTTGATCAGCCCGATCAGCAGCGACTCAGCCACACCAGTGAAGAAACGGGAGTAGCTCAACGCGTTCAGCGCCCGTTGCACCGCTCGAGGTGTGCGCAGCTTGGTCTGGTCGTCAGGGCCAGCCACTGAAGCATCGGTCTCGGCAGCCTCCCGCCACCACGCCTCCAACAACTCCGACTCGAACCCATTCTCGACATCGCCGGCTCCGTACCGGGCTTCGCCCGATCCTTTCCGCCCCGCCTGGCGGAAGACGTCGCCGTAAAACGCAACCCCGATGTCGGACTCCGCCGGCCGTTGCCCGCCAGCCAGCGCGACCCCATCGCGCAGCGCCGGCACCCACACCTGCCGCAAGACATTCGGGCCGCGGACCTGTTGGCCGATTCCATGCACCGCCACAATCCGAGGCATCCACCCCACCCATTTCCTGCAAGCTCAAGCACCGTACGGATTGGTCACTAACTATGCCACCGACGCGGTCGTAGTAGGCGTCGATGAAATCGCAAGGCCCGCTGCGCCGAGCCAGTTCGCCAGATCGCTACGACGTCTTGGATCAAGCGGACGGCACCGGGGAGCCCTCTAGCGTCCTGCTTCTGAAGTTCGTTGCGTAAGTTGACAACGCACGTCGGCAGGATTCTCTCTATCCCAACATGACAACTGTGTAGCCGCCGAAGATTTGGCCTTGTTGGCTTGCGGTTACTCGGTAGACGTGGGCTTCGCCGGGGGCGGGTGGCTCGTCCGTGGTATGGAAGACGACCTGCTGATGATCGTCGGCCACCTCGTGCTGGGCCGCTCCGCCGTCCAGGCCTGTGCCGGTTCCGATCGGCCGCGGAGCGCCGAGTAGTGCCACGCCGGTCGGCGCGGCCTGGCCCGGGAACTGTCCTCTGACGCCGGTGCGCAACTGCAACCAGGCCATCTCGTGCGGTGCGGCGCGCTGGACCGCCACACTGGCCGGCTCGCCGTACAGGGGGCCGACCTCGAGCGTCATCGGGGCTGGCAGGATCAGCGCTCCCGGCAACGCCCGGTTCTGCTGTCCGGCGGCGATGACGTGAATGTTGCGCTGGGCAACGTGGCGGTTGAGGGCGGCGTCCCACTCCGGCGTACCGATCCCGTCCGACGTCTCGTCCCAGACGCGAACCACCAGACACTCGTGCCCACCGTTCACGAAGGTCGGCACCCAGGCATCCGGGCAGCGCACCACCGCATGGGATCGGGCGCTGCCGCGGGCACCCAACGCGACTGTCGCTTGACCGATCAGGTGAGCACTTCCCGGTCCGATCCCGAGCGTCGGATCGCACCAGTAGAACTCCACGACGACACCGGGAGCCTGACTGATTCCGAAGTTCCACACGTGGGCGTAGAGGGTGTTCGGTTGACCGGCCAGCGCGGTCTGCCCGAGCTGTGGCGGCACCGGGGGCGCCTGGCCGGGCTCGACGCCGGCCAGCAACAGGATGTCCGGGCTCTCCCAGAACGGCCCAACCACGGGACGGGCGCCGAGATCGCCGGGGTTGGCTCGCATGAACAGGAACGGCAGGTAGAGGTCCCCGCGCTGGCCCGGCCACTGGTTGGGTGGCTTGTCGTCGAAGTTCCCGGGGTTGAGGTAGCCGCCGGGCACCTGACCAGTCGAGGTCCCACAGTGCCTACCCGGACGGTTCGGGTTCCTCCAGCCGACATCGGTGCCGTCCTTGCCTCCGTGGTCGCCGTCGTCCGGGCAGTCTGGCTTGTCGTGGTCCGGATGGCACCGCTGGCAGTCGTGGTGGCGGTCGCAGCAACAGTGGTCGCCGTGCTGGTGCTGGTGGTGGTGATCCCAGTGATCGTGATGGTGCTGGTGGTGGCCGCAGTCGCAGTGCCGGTGCTTGCTCATTGGGGCTCTCCGTCCGGGTCGTCAGCTCGGCCGATGATGATCGGCGGGCTGGGCGGATCGACATACCGCAACTGCAACGGAGTGGTGCCACCGTCCCAGCCGACTGTGTCGCCCTGCGGCGGTACGACGGGTTTGCGGTATTTGATCCCCATCCCCGCGGTGCCGAGCTCCTCGCCGCGAATCCAGTCCCAGGTCAGATACGCGTACGCGCGGTCGGAGTCGAGGTTGAACTGAGTGTCGTACTCGGTCGGGTTCGCCAGCCGGCCGATCAGGTACGCCGAGAACGGCACCGGATCGCCGAGCGGGCTTCGCCGTACCTGGGCCTTGCCGATGTGCTGCTCGTTCAGGAGGTCGGTCTGCCAAGGAGTTTGCGCGTGCTCGTAGTTGTACCGACCGTTCGGATCGTGCCCGGCGTCGGTGCGGAAGAAGACCTGGTCCGGACGTGATCCCTCAGGGTAGGGACCGGGGCGCATCGGACGGTAGGCCTGAGAGTTCACCGACGGATCGGACTTCGACGGGTCGTAGGTCTCCGTCGGTGTCGGTACCTCGAAGTTCACGCCACCGCTCTCGAACTCCGAGATCAACGGGTAGGCCCACGGGCGCCGGTACTCCCACTCGTCCGGCGTCGAGCCGTCGGCGTGGTATTGAAGCACCGGGTAGAACGGCATTCGCGGGTCGCGGACCGAGTGGCTGACGATCACATCCTCTGCCGTGTCGAGGTGGCCGAGCGGGTCGATCGCGTCCGCCAGGGCCTGCGCGAAAGCGCCGTCGATGGTGCCGCCGAGCGTGATCAGTGGCAGGTCGATCTCGTTCGGCAGCCGCAGTTCGCCGTCGGGGTAGCGCTGCTCGGAGTGCGGCATCAGCAGACCCGTGTGAGTCATCACGTTGTGGGTCTTCATTGCGATGTCCCAGACCATCATCGCGAGCTCGTAGAGGCCGAGCCGGAGCGGATAGGTGAGCGGGCTGAGGGCCATCTTGATCAGGTCACCCACGAGCTCGATGGCCGCGCCCACCTCCTTGATCACCCATTCCACCAGCGCGACGAACACCGCGCAGACATCCTCGATCGGGTTGTCGCCGGTCACACCAGAGAAGTCGGGCGGTTGCAGCAGATTGGTGAAGTCCGAGGCCGGCGGCATGATCACGAAGTCCGGCTTGCGTGGTTTCTGCAGCTCCCAGGACCCGTTGAAGTTGAGCTTGTACAGCGTGATCATCAGTCGGTACGCCGTACGCACCTCCCAGGGCAGCGGGAAACCGCGTGGTACGTCGAACGGCGGTGGTGGCGCGATCCCGTCCAGGATCTCCTGGAACGGCCGGTCGAGACCGTGTCCGGTGACGGTCCGGACAACGTTGGTCAGCATGCCTTGATCGATCTGCTGCTGGAACGCGTCGCCGAGATAGATCTGTGGATGCGGATGGTCCTCGAACGTCTCCTTCAGCGCCGCCACGATCGCCTCCGCGAGCCACAGCGGCATCTCCCCGTCGACGTCGAGCGCCTCGTCTCGTTCGTCCGGGTCGGTGGGCAGTGGCGCGGGCCGCTGCTCGCCCTGCGGGTCGTCCGGCGTGAGCTGGACCGCGAACCAGAGCGCCGACATCGACAGATCGGGGTAGTCCTCGGTCTTGCCCCAGGGATCTTCGGGGATCGTGCCGCCCGGCCCGCTCTGGCTGTAGTTCCAGGCGTCGATGTGATTCTCGATCAGGTGATGCCGGGTCGCGTGGTCGCGGTACGGGCCGCCGCACTGCTCGTTGACGAACGAATGCGCGATCGTGTCGGTGCCCACGTGCACGATCCAGCCGAGCGCGAACGCCAGCATCTGCTGGAACCGCTCACCGCCGTACTCCGAACCGTCGTGCATCGCCTCGGCCTGCCTCACCAGAGCCTGGCAAGTCGTTGACGTCCGCCGGTAGTGGCTCATGTCGCTCCACAGGAACGAGTCCTCGGACCACCCCTTCTGGATGCAGGTGTTCATCATTCCCCAGATGTCGACGAAGGTGCTGAGCTCCTGTTCGCCGATGTTCACGATCGCGAGCTTCAGCTCCTCCAACGCGACCTTGAACTGGCTCAGCAGACCGCCGGTCAGGTCGTCGAGCACCTCGGACGCTGCGTCAACGAGCGGGCCGATCGTCTTGTTCCAGGCCTTGACGAAGTCCTGCCAGATCTTGTCCAGCTTGATCAGGAATCGGATGATCCCGGCCATCGTCGAGGAGACCTCGTCGAGGATGATCAGCAGCGGCTCCCAGTCGTTCTCGGCCGCCATGTCGAAGTAGTAGAAGGTGGCCAGCGCCAGCATGATCTGGTCTGAGCGCGGCCCGAGCAGATCGTTGCTCCAGTCCTGGCTGAAGAAGAAGAGGTCAGGCCCGATCGCCCCGATCGCGGTGAACTTCTCCCAGTCCCGCATCACCTGCCCGCAGAACTCCGGTGGGTAGTGACCGACGGCCACGCCACCCTCGCCAAGGTCCGGCCAGTCATCGAATTCCCCACTGAGCAGCAGATCCGAGACGCGCCGCGCCGCATAGATATGAGTGAAATGCCCAGGCATCGTGCCCCCTCGCCGAGCGTCGACATCGCCCGGCCACATGTCCTACGCGGCACCCCTACCGCCGGACCCTTCCGCTCAGCTTGCTCCGGCAGACCAGACCACACAAGTCCTGCGCGCCTCATTTAGCAACCGATTCGTCCAGCGGTCAAATTCACCTCGTAGTTGGTTCACAGAAGGCAGACAACGTCGAGCCCGGCCTGACGGTGGTTATTCTCAATTGCGACCGTGGACGGTTCTCATTCCAACTTGAGCCCGGCGAACTTGTTGTTAGCTGCCTTGGAGCCGGCTTTGACGAGCGGCTGATGATCCAAGGCCGGTCCGGCGACAATCACGAAACGAAGCCACGATCGCGCAGGTGACGAGGGAAGCTGAGGTGGGACTGGTTCTGTGGCGGAGGCCCTCAGCGATCCTCTGGCCGCTGGTCGAGCTGAGTGGTCCCCGTAAGGAGTGACGGTGCAGCAAGGTCGGTGTCGTCCAGGGTTTGGGTGCCGATAGACGGCGTTATGTTAACTACTCGGCATGTGCCCTCTTGCCCACTTATGCAGTGATGATAGTGTAGGTTTATGGCAAGGTATCGCGACATCGCCCAGGACCTCAAGGCCCGGATCGCCAGCGGCGAGTTCGCTCCCGGCGATCAGCTCCCGTCGATCGCTGCGCTGCAGGAGCACTACGACGTGCCCGGCCTCAACACAATCCGGCAAGCCCAGCAACTTCTGGTCGACGACGGCCTGGTCGAAACCCGGCAAGGCATCGGCTCGTTCGTACTGCGCGCTGAACCGGTCCCGCGGCCGGTCGACGTGCTCGCCGAGTTGCGGGCCGCACGATCCGGGCTCAACCGCGCGATCGCCGCGCTCGAAAAAGCCGAGGACGCGTGATGACCCCAAGGTCGAGCTGGGCCGACGGTCGCGTCGACGCGCTGCTCGCCGCGCTGGACGAACTCGGCATGTCCGTCTCCCGTGCAGCCGCGACGGAACTCATCCAGGAACGCGTGCAATGGGTGTCATCCCAGATGAGGATCTCCCCCACCGCCGGACGGCGCTACCTCGCCGACGACGCGCTGGCCGACCTCGCCCGCACCATGGTCGTCTCGTTCGCGGACGAGACGCCTGGCGCCGAGGTCATCGAATCTGCCCGCACCGCCGCCGTGCCGCTACCGATCGTCGGCCACTGCATCGCCGGTCTCGCCGAAGCCATCCAGATCCGACTTTGCGAACTCGACGACATCGAGCACCTGCGCACGACCGTTGCCCATCTGGCCCAAACCCTGTCCGCCTTCGGCCAGGTCACCGCCGATCAGGCACCCATCCCAGCAGACGGTGCAGCAGTGGTCATGATGCCGCCGGGACTGGTCAACCGGGCCGCTCGCTACCTCGAGGCCGCCGCCAGCCTCGTCAACGACGGCGTGCTACCAGAGAACTTCAGCGCTACCCATGCAGGCCAACTCGCAGCCACGTTCACACAAGACGCCGCAGCCTTGCGCTACTACGCCAGCGAGCCGCCTGGCATCTGACGCACTTGCCGTTCGGTTCCGCGACCGATAAATGAGCGCATGTCTCTCGACCTGGCTCAGGGGAGAGCTGTCATCTACGGCGAACAGCCCAACGCAGCGGTCTGACTCTGAACCTTCTTGAGCTCATCCTGGCATTTGCGGATAGCGGCTGCGATGCCACCTTTGTCCCCCGGTGCCGCATCGTGGAGTTGCTTCTGGAGATCAGCAATGTCTTGCTTCAGCGCCTTCTCTGATGCTCGCAGCCCGGCGCATGCGGTTGGATCGGCGGAAGTGATCGTGACCAGTGGTGAGCGCTGCCCGAACCACCCGTCGTTGTACTGGGCCATCTGCCATTCGAACGCCGAAGGGCTTGGCGGTGCTGCGATGGTGAACGTGAAGGGGAACGACTCCCCTGGTTTCACCGGCTGCGTCAGCTCACGGCGTGGGCTGCCGAAGGCGTAGCCGACCGCGCCGAGACGGTAACCGGTGTCCTGCGTCCACGTTGTCGTGCCGTTGTTCTTCATGGTCACGGTGACCGCGACAGTATTGCCGCGCGGGATCGAGGTGGATACCCCGACCTGCTGGACGCAGGCAGCGTCGTTGACGAGAAGCGCAATCTGGTGGACCGGTGAGGTCTCACCGAACCACTCGCGATCGCCCGCGTGATCTTGGACCATGCGCCAGCTGAACGTCATGCCCTCAGCGGCCGGCGCATCGAACCTGATGGGGAACGATATGTCTTCACCAGGGAATACGTCATGGGGAAGTTCCTCGAACCTGGCGCCCAACGGTTGAGCGAGACCGAGTTTGTACCCACCCACAGATGTCCAGGTGGCCGCGCCAGTGTTCCGCATGACGACCATGATCATCGCCGACGCTCCGTGCGGGAGGCCGGTAGGGATTACGCCCATCTCGGTGACGAACTCTGCGGCGTTGACCGGGACTGGGGCGCCGGCCAGCACGAACCAGGTGGGTTCCGCGTCTTTCCCGGGAGTGCTGGTGCGGTCCTGTCCCGGTTTGGGGACGGCGTGCACCGCCGCGGTGACGGTGGTGTAGCCCGGACGTGCTCTGGCCACGATGGACAACGGGTGCTCGTTGGAAGCGGTGGTCGTCGAAGAGCCGCCGGCCAGTTTGGTCAGCAGATCCACCGTGCCGGTGTCGGCGGAGGAGACGAAGGCGAGGTGTCGTGTGCCAGGCAACTGGGTCAAGGTGTCGACTGTGCTGGTGTCGGTGGCGACCGCGATCAGGGCTTGACGGTCCAACGCCAATACTCCGGGGAACCGTTCGCCCTCTGCGCTCTTCTTACGCAGAACCGGGGGAATGAACATCTCTTCCGTCAGCGCCAACAGTGGCTGGTCGCGGACTATCGGGCTGGTCAGGAACCGGGCAGGGTCTTCTTCAGCCGTGCTCTGAGACGACTGTTGTGCAGCGATTCCGTGGACGGCGCCCAGCAGAGGCGAAATTCCTGTGCCGTGCGTCCCCTGCTGCGGAGACATCGCCACGACGCCCTCGCTGATGAATGGATGCGGCGCAGGCAGCGACGGGTCCGCGAGGATCACGAACCAGCCGCGCAGGGTGCCGTCGCCGTCGAGACGCCAGGCGGCGCTGTCGATGGGGACCGGCCATCCGCCGACCTCGACCCGCACGAGCGAATGGTTGCCGTCTACGAACTCTCGGCCGGCGCCGGTGATGGCGACCTGGAACCTGGTGAGCGCGCCGGTGGCGGACTCGCGTTCGATTCCCTCGATCCTGATACCGAACACGAAGCCGGTGTCTCTTTGCTGCGCAGCGAGCCGAGCCTCGAGCGCTGTCTTGGCGGCCGTGGCTTCGGTGACGTTCGGCATGAGCAGGGTGACGGCCTCCCTGGCGGTGTTGGCCTGCGTGACCGCGCGGGTGTGGAAGGTGCGGATCGTGTCGCGGACGTCGCTGTTGGCGAATGCCGCGTTGGTGGCCATGGTGGCCAACTCGGCATGGCTGAGGTGCACCTGCCCGTCGAGCAGGTCGGTCCCCGGTTGCCCGGGCAGCCCGAGCGTGCGTTGGCGGACCGCCTGCCCGAGGGTGCCGAGGTCGTCCCCGCTCCCGGTGTCGAGGACGCCGACGTCCTGGGCGACGGCGATCATCGCCTCGATGAGCGCGTCGGTGAGCTGGTCGAGACGCTTCTTCGCCTCGTCGACGAGCCAGTCGGCGCCGGCGAAGAAATCGTCGAACTTCTTCCGAATGGCCGGGATGGCGCCGAGGCCCGCGGTCGCGGTGAGAAACGCCGGATACGTGAAGACCTTGATGAGCTCGATGACGTCCTTGACCAGGGCGTCGGTGTCCCCGATCAACTTCTTCAGCGACTTTCCGAGCTCCAGGAGCTCTTGGGCAGTGACCTTTCCGTCGCCGAGGGAGGTGATGACGTCGCCCACGGTTTTCGCCACGCCGGCCAGGTCTGTTATTGCTGCCGCGGTGCTCACGCCCACCTGCTCGGCGTCGGTGTACAGGGTGACCAAGGGAAGCGGTCCCTGGTCGATTGCGATCAGCGTACTCATGTGGAGCGACGGGATGATCATGCCGAGCGCGAACTCGGTGCTGTCGACGAACACTGCCTCCAGAAGCTCACTTTGCAACTGGCCCTGGCTGATGCGCGCCTCGTCGGTGCCGGACAGTCGGGCGAGCTGTGCGCGGCGCTCGGCACTATCCGCAGGGAGCAGCACGAAGGACCTCATCAGCTTTACCCCGCTGTCGAACGCGGAGTGCTCGGCCAGGTCGAGGATCCCGGCGATCTCCCGCAGGCTCGCGCTGACGATCGCGGGGCTGATCCGGAAGACGACGTCGACCTCGTTCGCCGCCTTGAAGAAGTCCGCGAACGCTGGGTCGTCTCGGTCGATGTGATCGGCGAGCTCGGTCAATTGCACCTCGGCTTCGCTGAAGAACGGACGGATGACTGCATCCATGCAGCGCACCACGATTGCGCCGAACATTCCGGTGAGCAGTGTGTCGAGCTCGTCGCGGACCCGCGCGGCTTCCTTCTCGTCGGTCGCGGTGAGCGCCGGCACGAGTGCCTCCTCGACGACTGCCAGGAGCGGCTCGATGAACGTGGCAACGTCCTGCAGTTCACCGTCGGGGAGGCGGTCGATGAACGGGCGTAGGTTGTTGGTTAGCTGACTGGTGAGGCCGTGTACCAGGTCAGTGGCCAGCTGGGTGCGGGCCGCGGGGTCCGGGTGCTCCTCACCGAGGCTCCACAACAAGGAGATCAGGTCGGGGGCCGCGCAACCCGCCACATCGGCAAGCCACCCCACCGACGACAGCGGCGACTCACCGAGCTTGCCGATGTCAACCGCTATGTATGCAGCCAGGTCCGCGACCGTCAGGGTGCCCGTCTTGCTGAGCCGGGCCCCGATCCGTTGCGCGGAGCTGATGGGGAAGACTGACATCGGCTCCCGGCCAAGTATCTGCTGCAGGACACCGGACGCGGCTGCGGTGACGGTGAGCCCGTCAGCGACGTCTGCGAAACCTTCCACCTCCGAGGCTGCTCCGGCCGCGAACGTGGCAAGCCGGTCGCACAAGTCGGCGATGTGCGGCAGTGCGTCGGGCAGCGACCCGGCACCGTCGAGCGCGTCCAGGATCGCCTTTGCGTCGTCGAGGGCGGCCTTCCCGGCAGCCCGGACATCATCGGTGAGGCCGATCGAGTCGAGGCTTCGGTTCACCAATTCGGATACGGCCGCCATGCCTGCGTCGAGGACGGTGTTGAGAACTAGGGTGAGGCCGTGGATGCGCAGCTCCTCGAGGAGTGCGTCGGTGACGGTGTCGCCGCCGGCCGGTCCCGACCCGGTCTCCGCGGGTTGGGGGGCGCCGAGTGCCTTACCGACGGCCACCGCGGCGGACGCAGCGAGCGGAACGACCATGTGGAGCAGCGAGTCGACCAGTTTGGGTGTGCCGGCCGGAAGGAGGCGCACCACCTCGTCAATCACGGCGTCGGCGACGACCGTGACTATGCGCGACGCGTCGGGAACGTCCATGTCGAGGTAGCCGGAGACACCGGCACCCCAGATGTAGGCGTACCCGTAGTCGAATGCGACGGTGAACCCGGCGGCGCGGTCCTCGTCCGCGCGGGGGATCACCGAGCCGCCGACCATCAGCCGGGCGCGGGCTCGCAATGCGAAGTAGGCCTCGGCGTACACGCCGGCTCGGACCTCAACCTCTTTCAGCAACGCGATGGCAGGCACGAGCGCGCCAGCCGGAAGTAGTTCGTCGGCATGGAGAGCGTCGAGCAGCAGTTGCCCGGTGACCTCGATATCGCCGCGGATCTGGGCTCTGGCTTCGGCGGCTGCGGAGAATTCGGCCCACAGCCCGTTCACGTCCAGCTGTGCGGCCATTGCAACACGGGCGGCGACGCCGACGCTGGCTGAAACTGTCGCGGCGGCCGCCGTCCCGCTCGGACTGGCGGACAGCTTCTCTTGGAACTCACCTTCGATCTTCGCGCGCGCTTCAGCCGACAGGCGCAGGCCTCGGCGAAGGTCGAACTGGGCGACCGCGTCGGCGTCAGCCTCCGCAGCCAGGTGCCCCGTGGTCTGGCCATGGGTGAATGTGACAAGCTGGGTTTTGGCCGTGACCACGAGTCACCTCTCATAGGGAGAAGGTCAGGA
Organism: Kribbella sp. NBC_01484; assembly: GCF_036227145.1. Taxonomy (NCBI): domain Bacteria; kingdom Bacillati; phylum Actinomycetota; class Actinomycetes; order Propionibacteriales; family Kribbellaceae; genus Kribbella; species Kribbella sp. NBC_01484. Next base: position 3,906,295 of record NZ_CP109437.1, on the reverse strand, counting down.
CTGTTAGCGGCTTCTAGAGCGTCTGGGCAAGCTGTTGGAGCCGCATCCGCAACCCCTCAGAGCTGACCAAGCCGATGAGGGCCGCGATGACTTCGAATGGCAATGCGACGAGCTCCACCTCGAAGAGCACCACCAAAACGGCAGCCACAAGGACAAGCCCCAGCAGAAGCGTCACGGGGTTCATCGCGTCCACATTGCGGTAGAGGTCTCGGAGCGCGTCGACAAGCCGCCTGGCAATCAGGGCGGCCATCGCAGCGACGGCCGCCGCCGCGGCTGCTGCCTCGAGGCCGGCCTTCACCTCGACACTCAGGTAGCCGATGCACCCGGGTGGCACCGTGACCGCGGCATACACCCGCATCGGGGTCAATGTCCTGAGCAGCTTGCACAGCGGCGGCTGCCACGTGCCCGGCTTCCCGGTCCACTCAGGAAGATTGTGCGTGACCGCATCGGAGTCGTTCCACAGCCGCAGGTAGTAGGAGAACAACTCCTCGAACGCTCGCGCCAGAGAGTGCATCGGCTTGATCTCGAACCAGCCCCAACCCTCCTTCGGGTTCACCCCGCTGGCCGCATCGTGCAGGTCCGCGATATCGGGACGGACCCGAGCGCCTGTCTCTTCGTCATGCATCGCTGCCCAGTAGGCCGCTAGCTTGGCTTTGTTCTCGTCGGGCCAATTCTCGATCACCGTGTCGGTGAAGAGTCGGCTGATCAGCAGCGTGCCGTCCTTGGCGTCGTCCTTCTTGCGACTTTCTATCGTGGCGCGGCTGTCGACCACGATGCAGTGGTCCGGGAAGTCCCTCGCGTAGACAGCCATCAGGTCCTTATGGACCGCCTGCCCGATCGTCCGGTCGCTGACTGAGGTCCCTCCCGGGATATTGGTACTCACGAGTCTCACAATCTTCGCGACCCAGTCAGGGGGCGTCCCCTGTTTCAGCCAAACTTCCTTTACATCGTCGTAAGACGGGAACTCCTCTGGAATGTCCTCAGCGACGTCCGACTCGACCTTGCCTCCATTCGGGGTGAAGAACTCCTGCACCGCCTTCGCCAGCTGCTTCGCACTGTCCAGCGCCGTGGCCTTCTCCCTGATGCCGAACATCCATCGCACCCACGTCTCGGGGTCGATCCCGATCTTCGTGGACAGTGCAGCGAGCGCCGTGCCGACAGGATTTGCAACCGAGGCTTCGATCACACCGTTGGTCGCGAGCGTGTTGGCGACCTCGACAAAGAACCCGTGCAGCGTCGCCTGGTTCGGTCCGGGTGCCTGCCCATCGGGGACGATGAACCTGTCGGTGTCGGCCGGCGCAGCAGCACCCAGGCTGGGGATGGTGGTGAGCAGCTCCTTGGTCATCAGGCCGATTGCAGCGGCTGCGGCCGCCGGGTCGACCGGGCCCGTCGGGCCGGTGACGTACGCCTCAAGTACCGCAACGATGCCGCGGGCCTTCTCCTGGAGCGTCTCAAGGACCGTCGTAGGTGCTTCCCTAACTGCTGGCATGCTGCCTCCCCCGGCGGCGGAACCTGCCGTCGCCGTCCGCTGCAACGTGGCGGCAACACCGTCAAGGTCTGCGGCGGCCGGTTGCGGAACGACGCGCCACGGCCTACCGGTGGACGCTACTCCTAGGGCCGGAGACCGGCTAGGCCCAAGGCCCTGCATGGACAGACTGGCCTATCCCTCATTTCCGACGCACACTGAAGGTCCGCCCGCATACCAGGAAAGTCGCCAAAGTGGTCACAACGGTGCGGCGGCCCGGCGCGGAATTTAAGGGGTGCCCATGAGCTACCCGGTCGAGATCAAGGCGAACGTCGAGCCGAGTGCCATTGACTCGGCCTTGTCCACGCTGAAGTTGGCGGATAGCGACGCGGAGGAGCGGTCGATCTACTTCCTCGACACCAGCCGCGCCCACGAACCTCTGGTCTTGTACGCCCAAGGGGTCATCTTGCGAATCAGATGTGGCGTGGGTGGGGACAATGACTGCACGGTGAAATTCCGACCGTGCCGCCTCGCCCAACTGCCGACTGCCTGGAAGGAGCCGTCCACCGGTGACGGCTGGGAATACCGGCTCGAAGAAGACTGGACCGGTGACCATCGGGTCCTGTCAGCATCCCTGGTGGTGGACCGCGAGGACGCTCAGGTGGAGCCTGCGGTGCGCGGCGAGGATCCGTCAGCGGTGTTCGCCGACGACCAACTCGAGTTGTTTCATGGGTATACCTCTCATGACCTGCAGCCAAAGCACTTACGACTCTTGGGCCCGGTCCGCGCACGCAAGTGGAAGACCAAGGTTAGGGGTCACAAGATCTACTGTGAGGAATGGGACATTGACGCGCGACTGCGGTTCTTGGAGCTTTCGGGTCGCGCAGACGACGCAGATGCTGCCCAGGTGAGCCAGCAGCAACTGCTCGACCTGTACGAGTCGCTGGGCGTGCCCATCAGCGCAACCCCGGAACTGAAGACAAAACTCGTCCTGGACCACTTCTCCAAGACGGCACACCCTTCCTGACGGCTTCCCAGGCTGTCGCTTCGCGCAGTCCGCAGTGGGCGTCGGAGGTGATGAGCCGGACGCCGGTCAGGCCGCAGACGACCCGGTCGGCGAAGAACTCGTTCCACGCCGGCCCTGTTTCACTGCTGGACCGAGGGTGCGGGATCACAACCGTCACCACCTGTCCGAGCAGATGGTTCCCCACCTGGATGCGTTCGACGTCGCGCTCGGCGATCTTCAAAGGCTTGGGTGCGGGTATCGTTGGCCTCCAACTCGGGTTTTACTGACGGATGGTCTTCCGGCCGTCACCATTCCGCCACCCTGAGGACGATCTCGCGACTATCCGGCGGCCTATCCGCGTCAGCTACAGCGCAATCGAACGCTTGTAATGCCGATAGACAAGCAAGGTAGTTCCTGGGGTGCTGCTGATAACCCATTTGGCGCGGAAGGGATCCGAGCATTGACGTGAGAGGACCGCGCGAGGAGGGTGGCAAGGGAGGGAGAGCCGGAGTAGACAGCCGTCCACTGCGGAAGCTTCCCCCAAGGGGGAAACAATGTGCGGCACCATTCACTTGGGAACCAACAAGCTCGAAATCGACTGCGAACTCGCCGACCCGTTCTGGTGGCGGCATCCTGACCCAGTGATCGACCTCACCCGACTCGTCTTGGACAACCCTGAAGCCGGTCCCAGACCGGAGCCGTGGAAGGTCGAGCTCACCCAGATCGGGCAGATCCTCGCGACCGTTGGACACTTCCGAAACGCCGACCTCGCCGATCGCCTGGGGCATGTCGTTGCCGAGGCCGGCAACGACATCGCCGAGCAGGCGAAGGTCGACATCCGGTTCGAGTGGACCCCACACGCGACTGCGTAGTGGCCCTCCCACCAGCGCGTTGACAGAGCGACCCACCCCGACCGCGGAGACCCCGAGATGGTGCGGAGTCCGTCGTGGTGCTTGAAGCATCGGGAACCTAAGCGTCTCAAGACACGCGCCCCGAGGCGCGCCGCACCCAGAAGGCTGTAGCTAGATCCGCGATCAGCGGCACAGCGCGGGTAAATCGACGCCTGACGACAGCCACACCGATCAGTGATCGCGACTGGACCTCGCAGCACGGAGAGCGCGAGCGGGCGCCAACTTCGATCTAGGAGCACGTCGTGCCAGCTTCAGCACTCATTATCGTCGGCAGGATTCCTGTCCTAAGCACATCCGTGAGGGTCAGTGACCAGATCGCCTGCGCCATCGTCTTAATTTCCCCGAACGCTCCCGAGGTCATCGGCTCCGGACAGGATGTTCACCTGCAGCCATCCACCAGCCAGGGGGAGCGTCCATGACTCTCCTGCCGCCCAAGGTCGTCGGGCCGATAACCGAGCTCTCTACCTTCGTCACCGTTCTTGGGGCGATAGATGGCGCGGTTGTCCAATTGCTAGCAAACAATGCCCCGGTCGGCATTCCGGCCACCGCCCACGGTCTGTCCGTGGATGTGCCGTTGGGAGGGGTCCCACTCGCAGCAGGCGTGTCGGTGACAGCGACCCAGGCGGCCTCAAAATTCCTGCTCAACGACGTCAGCCCACCTTCTCCTGTGGGCGAGCCGGTCGGCGGCGCACCGACCTCGTTGCCACCCGTGGTGTTTCTCTCGATCCTGCACCCGTGCGCCGACTGGGCGTTCGTCGGTGGCACAGTGCCCGGCGTGACCGTCGAGCTCGTCTGGAACGGTCAGATGATCGGTACCGCGCTGTCCACCTCCACCACCGTCTCGGTACCGATCGCGTTCCCTCCTGGCGCCTCGCCCGGACAGACAGTGATGGCATCGCAGTCGGCAACGGTCGCCGGCCGGACAGTCAGGGGGCCAGCAGTCGAGTCGCCGCCGCTCGAGGCATCGCCGAATCGTGACGCCCCACCGCCCACGGTGACCCCGCCATATGAGTGTGACCTGGCCGTCCTGGTGTCCGGGTTGCTCGAAGGTGCGAGCCTGACAGTAAAGGTGGGCGCGGACGAGTTCGGCGGTTACCCGTTCGTCGGCACGCCGGTCTGGGTTGGCGTGCCGCGGGCGGTTAAGCCCGTCGATCAGGTATCGGCCAAGCAGGAGAGCACCACCTGCCACCGGTCGAGCGGTTTCACCGTTCCGCCAGTGGGAGTCAATGCGCCACCAGACCTCCCGGCGCCAGCCATCGTCGGCCCGATCTGCCCCAACGCTGTGTCAGTGGAGGTGCGCAACTTGCGCCCAGGAGCGGACGTGTGGATCGAGGCGCTCAAGGACCCAGACACGGGTTTGATTATCGACGAGGACCTCGGGCACATCCAGGCGTGGGCCACGGAGTGCGACTTCCCGCTTCCGGCCGGGTGGGCGGACCGTCCCGGAATCGCGAAGTATCCCGGCAAGTTCTTGCTGCAGTTCGCCGAGTCACTCTGCAACAAGCGCGCTCCGGTGGTGACGTACCCCATCGCTCCTCTCCCTGGTGCTGTAGGCACCCCGACTATCTCGCCGGCTCCGATTGAGTGCAGCAGGTACGTCAACGCAACGGGGTTGACCGCCGGCGCGCATGTCGTCGTCCACTCTGACCAGACTGACTTGCCCACCCTGAGCCCGTCATATCCCATCACTGGATCACAGATGACGCTCGAGCTGTACCGTCCGTTGCGGTGGCCTGAGAAGGTCTGGCTCAGCCAGAGTGGCTGCAGCGTTGCGGCAGACTCAGCGCAGGTGGACGTCCAGGTGTTCAAAGGCCTCCCACAGCCGGTAATCGAGACACCAGTGCGTATCCCGCGCGGCGGCTTCACTGCTCGCCAATTGATGCCAGGAGCCCGCGCGTACGTACGTGTCAACGGAGCGTTGCGCCCCGGTGTGGACGTCACGACGGACCGGATGTTCTTTCCCGTCCCAGGTCTCGGGTCCGGGCGAGATGACCACGTCACTCTGCAGCAGACAATGTGCACAAAGCAGTCGATCGAAAGTTCATCAGAACCTGTCACCCAGGGGGTGATGAAGGTCGGCGTCACCCCCTCGACGATCCAGCGGGGAGTACCCACCAGCATCACGGTCACGGCGGCGGACGCTGACACCGGTCAACCTGTCGGCGGTGTCGTCAGGATCGCCGGTGCCGTCGTGGGCCCGACCGGAACCCCGTTCGGCTACTTGTTCGCGCTCGGACAACCCGCGCCGCCGGCGACAGTAGAGGCCGTCGGCTACGAGCCGAGTGCGATCACGTTCAACCTCGTTGATCCGCCGCCGGCGTCAACCGGAACGCTGCACCTGAGCGTAAACAACAACTACCCGGGCATCCTGAAGATCACGTCCATCACCTGGTCGTTGTGGCGGCAGAACCTAAACAGCTTCACCCTGGTCAGCACCGTTACAGAGAAAGGGACATCCACAACGATGAAACCCAGCCCGAATGGTCAGTACCACATCCATGCTGACGTGTGGGTGGACAACAACGTCAGCGGCTACAACGAAGTCGCCGAGTTTCGCGGCAACCAGCAGGTGAATGGCACGAGCACTCTGGAGATCACGTGGTCCGGTAGCGACCAGTCTCGTGCGTTCCGGCTCTTCACCGAGACACAGATCATCACCGCCGGCGGAACCACTACCACCGTCGTCAACCCTGTCGTAGCCCTCTAAACCTCCCCGACTCGTCGTTGGATCACGGGAAGAAGGGTGTCAGTAGCCACTTCCTTGGGTCTACTCCGGGGACGTATTCGTAGATCGACCGCCGGGCCGCCCGCCCGAGCTGAGCCTCCGGTGATCACCTTCTGCGCACCTTGTAGCCTCCTCCGTCCGAGTTGACCAACCGGGACGGGCAGGTGTCGAGAATCGATCGTTTCTCAACACCCCCACCCGACAATTCGGCCAGACCTCGACACGCCGCGCTTCGAGTGTCGAAAAACGTGTTGCAAACCCGGAGTGTCCAACAACTCCCAATGCACCTATTTCCATACAGTCAGGGTGTGACGGCCACCGATCTCGACCACCGCGCCGCCCTGCTGCTCGACCCGGACCCCCTCGGCGTCATCGGCGGCGGCATGCTTCTCGGCTACGCCCGCGTCTCCACCCGCGACCAGAACCTCGACCGGCAGATCGACGGCCTGACTGGTGCCGGTTGTATCCGGATTTTCCAGGAGAAGCTCAGCGGCAAGAACGCCGAACGCCCCGAACTGCAGAATTGCCTGGAGTTCGCCCGACCCAACGACACCATCACCGTCACCGAGCTCTGGCGACTCGGCCGCAACCTCCAGGACCTCATCTCGATCGTCGGCGACCTGCGCCGGCGTGAGATCGGGTTCAAGTCGCTGCACGAGGCGCTCGACACCACCACACCCGGCGGCCGGCTCGTCTTCCACGTCTTCGCCGCCCTGGGCGAGTTCATCCGCGAGATGATCGTCCAGGGCACGCGTGAAGGCCTCGACGCCGCGCGTGCCCGCGGCACCCGTCTCGGGCGGCCACCGGCGATGACCGCAGAACAGATCCAGCACGCGCGCGATCTGCTCGGCAACCCGGACACCACGGTGTCCTCGATCGCTCGGCTACTCGGCGTCAGCCGGGCGACCATCTACAAATACGTCCCCGACCTCCGCTCGCCCGCTCTGCCCAGTTCGGCTGCTCCCCTTGAGCTGCCTGTGGCAGAACCTGCGGGGCGTACGTCGGACGAGCCACTGCCGATGCCCGCGTCGCCGCGGTCGACTGCCTGCCCGAGCTGCGGCCACCGGCCTGCGAGCAAGCACGAGCTACAACTGCACCGCGAAGGCCTCGAAACCGTGTGGCTCCTACCGGACCCATCCCAACCCGACACGGCCGTCATCGAGCGCTGGCATTGCGAACACTGCCAGCCCCACCAAGCCCGGATCATCATGTGCACCCTGTGCAGCGCGACGGTCATGCTCGGCGGACTGCTCGCAACCGGCAACCCTGCGCAGGTCCCTGACTGCGCCGTGCTGTGGCTCGCCGGCCACGGCTGGACCCGCGCAGGTGACCCGTGGATCTACGGAGACCACTCCTAGGGCGGCAGCAGGCGATCGCGGTCTAGCGCCGCACAGAATCTCTTCGACGAGGACGCCGCCAGGCGGACATGGTGACGGACGTCGCGTGTGCGTACATGATTCTGGAAGTGGGGAGCGGATCAGGTTGGGGAGAGTGGTTCAAATGGGTGAGCGGGATGAGGCGTCGGTGGATGGGCTCGGGTTGGCGGATGCCATCGGGATGTTGCGTGATGAGTTGTTGCGTGCTCGGGCCGAGGGGGGCCGGTCGGATGTCCAGCTGCCGGTCGAGTCGATGACCGTGGAGTTGAAGGTCACGGCGACGAAGTCGGTTGACGGCAAGGCTGGGTTCAAAGTGCCCTTCGTGAACCTGGAGTTGGGCGGCGGCGGAAGCCGGGAGCGAGGCTCGGATCAGACGGTGACGGTGGTGTTCGGCGGGCCGGTCGACCGCGAGGGCAAACCGGTGAAGGTGGCCGAGGCCAGCAACGAACTGATCGGGTAGGTCAGTGGCACCGGCAGAGTCGGTGGCGTTAGGAGCCCGGGTGGTCGAGGTGATCGCCGACCTGGGTGAATCGTTGGCAGAGCGGTACCGGTACGGGTCGGGGTGCATCGTGCGAGGTCGCACGGTGCTGACCGCGGCACATGTGGTGACCGGAGCCGTCGCAGTGCAGGTACGTGGCCAGGACAAGCGGTTGTTCCCGGCAACGGTTGACGCGCGGTTTGTTGGCGAGGTGGACGGCCCTCGGCCCGATCTTGCGCTGGTAGAGATCGACGACGTGGCGCTGGATCTGCCACCGATCGGGTTGGCGCGGGTCGATCGGGACAGCCCGACGGGCGAGCCCGTGGAGAGGTGTCACGCGGTCGGCTACCCATGGTTCGCCGTGGTCCCGTCACCGCAGAGAGTGCGGGACACGGTCGACGCTCTCGGCGTTGTCCCGGTGTTGTCGAAGCTGGCTCGCGGTGCGTTGAGCATGCAGGTATCCGCATCGCCGCGGCCGTTGCCGCCTGAGCGAATAGGCCTTGGGGAATCAGAGTGGTCGGGAATGTCCGGCGCCCCAGTGATTTCGGGCGGGTTGCTGCTCGGCGTTGTGACCGAGCACGCACCCCGGGAAGGCACCTCGGCGATCACGGCGATCCCGCTGACCGCGCTTGAGCCGGACCCACTCCACGAGAATTGGGGTGAGGGCGTCGATGATCCGTCCGCGTGGTGGTCGCGGCTGGGCGTATCAGGCCTCGATGAGCTGCGACGATTGCCGGCCCGTGAGGAGCGGCCAGAGCCGGCGTACTGGGAAACCCTGCGCGAGTTCGGCCGCACCCTGCACCAGCGGATGCCGCAACTCCTCGGTCGGGGGCAGGAGCTCGCCGACATCGCGGCCTTCGCCACCGGCGCTGCGGGATATCGGTGGCTGGTCGGCGGGGCGTACGTGGGCAAGACCGCGCTTCTGTACGAGACGGTCACGGTGGGGTTGCCCCCCGAGGTCGATGTGGTCTGTTATTTCCTGTCCCGGCGGGCCTCGGACGCGGACAGCGACCGGTTTCTTGACGCGACGGTGCCCCAGTTGGCGTACCTGTGCGAGGTGGATCCGCCTGTGGCGGATCGGGATCAGTTCGCCGCGTTGTGGCGGCAGGCGGTGGACCGGGCGAACGGGCTTGGCCGGCATCTGCTGCTCGTGGTCGATGGCTTGGACGAGGACCGCCGCCCGCCTGGGTCGGCGAGCGTGGCGAGCTTGCTGCCCACACTGGTCGGCGCACATGCGCATGTGCTGGTGGCCAGCCGCCCCAACCCGGATCTGCCGGTCGACGTACCGAACGGGCACGCCCTGAGAGCGGCGGACCCCGCGAAGCTACAGCCGTTCGAGGGCGCCAAGGAGTTGGCGCACCGAGCCCGCCAGGAGATCGACGACCTGACCCACGGAGACGATGTCGATCTGGCGGTGGACGTCCTGGGATTGTTGACCGCCGCCGGCGGCCCGCTGTCGGTCACGGACCTGGCTACGCTCTCAAACGGCCTGGCCGCACCATCGGCCAGCCACACGCGACAGGTGCGTCGCCTCGTCGCCGAGCGCGCCGCCCGCAGCCTGGAGCCGGTCGGGTCGATCGGGCAGCCGCGCTATCAGTTCGCCCACTACTCGTTGCTCGAGTACGCCCAGACGACCGACGACCTGTGCGACCCCGAGTATCGAGACCGGATCCACCAGTGGGCCGAGCAGTGGCGCGCTACAGGCTGGCCAGTCACCACCGGGGGCACTCCGGCGTACCTGCTGGACAGCTACCCCGGGACACTGACCGCCGAGCCGGATAGGTTGACGGCGCTGGTCAGGGACGCCGGATGGGTCAACGCTGCGATCCAATCAGCCGGCGCGGATGTCACAGCCGCCATTCGGCAGGCCGCAACCGCCAACCCAACCGACGCAGCCGTCCGCGCGATGCTCGCCACGGTCACCCGCCAGGCGCACTACCTGAAACGGTCCCAGCCGCTTGCACAGGCCGGCTACGTGTTGCGACAACTGTGGCTACAGGCGGCCGAACTCACCGAGGACAGCCTCGCCAATGACCTGCACGCACGGCTGCAGGCCGATCCCGGCGGGCTGCTTCCGCTGTGGACCACCCGCCGCGCAAGTAGCCGCATGGCGGCCGAGCTCGGCCGCCACGACCGTGCGGTGACGGCGGTGGTTGTGCTGCCGGACGGGCAGGTCGTCACCGGAGGAGCAGACAACCGGGTACTGCTGTGGGATTCCGCCACGCCCGGTGCCCAGCCGGTCGAGCTCGGCCGCCACGACGACAGGGTGTGGGCGGTGGCTGTGCTGACGGACGGGCGGGTCGTCACCGGCGGGGAGGACAACCGGGTGCTGCTGTGGGATCCCGTCACACGCGGCGGCGAGCCGGTCGAACTCGGCCGCCACGACGACATCGTGGCGGCGGTGGCTGTGCTGCCGGACGGGCGGGTCGTCACCGGCGGATGGGACAACCGGATATTGCTGTGGGATCCCGCCACACCCGGCGGCGAGCCGGTCGAGCTCGGCCGCCACGACAGTCACGGCCGCCACGGCAGTACGGTGGCGGCGGTGGCTGTGCTGCCGGACGGGCGGGTCGTCACCGGCGGGGGCGACAGCCGGGTGCTGCTGTGGGATCCCGCCACCGCCGGTGCCGAGCCGGTCGAGCTCGGCCGCCACCTCAGTGCGGTGGCGGCGGTGGCTGTGCTGCCGGACGGGCAGGTCGTCACCGGCGGGGGCGACAACCGGGTGCTGCTGTGGGATCCCGCCACCCCCGGTGCCGAGCCGGTCCAACTCGGCCGCCACGACGACATGGTGTCGGCGATGGCTGTGCTGCCGGACGGGCAGGTCGTCACCGGCGGGTGGGACAACCGGATACTGCTGTGGGATCCCGTCACACCCGGCGCCGAGCCGGTCCAACTCGGCCGCCACGACGACAGGGTGTGGGCGGTGGCTGTGCTGCCGGACGGGCGGGTCGTCACCGGCGCGGCCGACAACCGGGTGCTGCTGTGGAATCCCGCCACTCCGGGCAGTGAGCCGGTCGAGCTCGACCGCCACGACGGTGAGGTGAAGGCGGTGGCTATGTTGCCGGGTGGGCGGGTCGTCACCGGCGTGGGCGATCGGGTGCTGCTGTGGGATCCCGCGACCCCCGGTGCCGAGCCGGTCGAGCTCGGCCGCCACGACGGCATGGTGTGGGTGGTGGCTGTGCTGCCGGACGGGCGGGTCGTCACCGGCGGAGCAGACAACCGGATATTGCTGTGGGATCCCGCGACCCCAGGTGCCGAGCCGGTCGAGCTCGGCCGCCACGACGGCATGGTGTGGGTGGTGGCTGTGCTGACGGATGGGCGGGTCGTCACCGGCGGAGCAGACAACCGGATATTGCTGTGGGATCCCGCGACCCCAGGTGCCGAGCCGGTCGAGCTCGGCCGCCACGACGGCATGGTGTGGGTGGTGGCTGTGCTGACGGATGGGCGGGTCGTCACCGGCGGGGGCGACGACCGGATATTGCTGTGGGATCCCGCCACCCCCGGTGCCGAGCCGGTCGAGCTCGGCCGCCACGACGGCGAGGTGGTGGCGGTGGCTGTGCTGCCGGACGGGCGGGTCGTCACCGGCGGGGTGGACAACCGGGTGCTGCTGTGGGATCCCGCCACACCCGGCGCTGAGCCAAACGAGCTCGGCCGCCAAGACGACAGGGTGTCGGCGGTGGCTGTGCTGACGGACGGGCGGGTCGTCACCGGCGGGTTCGACCAGGGTGTGCGTGTGTGGGACTTGACGACGCGAGGCGAGGTCGCGCGGGTGGGCAGCTCAGTCCGCGCCTTGGCGACATGGGTGGATAGCGATGGCGAGTCCTACCTCGTCATCGCCCACTCAGGCGCCGGACTCTCGTTTTGGTTGGTCACGGATCAATCGCCGGGACCGACGCCACCCTGACTCCATGCGGGGAGTTCTCCCGGCTGGGTGTCAGGAGCCCGGGAGATGTCTCGCGACCGGTGACCCAGCGCAGATACCGGAAGCCGCCGTACAGTGGCTCACCAGCCGCGGCTGGTACCACGCCGGCAACCAGTGGATCTGCGGACACTACCCCTAGAACTCGCCAAGTCGCGGCCGGTCAATCGCCGCGCGCGGCAGTGGGTGATGCACGAGGAGGCCGTCGTGGAGGAAGGCCCGGACGGCAAGCCACACGTGCGCGAGATCGTCCTAGTTGGATAACTCGCCCAACGAACAGAGCCGGAGGGACTCGAGTCACCGACTCGGAGCCCCTTCTCTGTCGTAGACCGCCGCACGACCGCAACCCAAGGCGCAAGCCCAGGCCCTACCCGCGGCTTGGGGCCAGGCGGTCACAGGCTTCTTACCGACACCCCGACAGCCAAGGACCCGCACCGCCTCCGCCACCGTGGGCCTGCGGACAGCCGTCGAGGAACTGTCGTCGTACCGGCTGATCTGTATCGACGAGTTCGAGCTCGACGATCCCGGCGACACGATGCTGATCTCGCGCCTGCTCGGTCAACTGGTCGCCGCCGGTGTCGACTTGGCGGCGACCTCGAACACGTTGCCCGACAAGCTCGGTGAGGGCCGCTTCCAGGCGATCGACTTCCTCCGCGAGATCCAGGCCCTGTCCGCGCACTTCGACGTACGACGCATCGACGGCCCCGACTACCGTCACCGCGGCCTGCCCGTGGCGCCGGAGCCGTGGCCCGACGAGAAGGTTGAGGCCACGGCCGCCGAGCGAGCCAACGCTTCGTGCGACCACTTCGTCGACCTGCACCACCACCTCGCGCAACTCCACCCCAGCAAGTACGGCGCTCTGCTCGACGGCGTGGACAGCGTTCGCATCACCGACATCCGTCCGCTGGCCGACGAGAACGTGGCGCTGCGCGTCGTCGTCCTGGCCGACCGCATGTACGACCGGAACCTGCCGCTCCTGGCCGGCGGCGTCCCGCTGGACCAGCTCTTCTCCGCCGACATGCTCAAGGGCGGCTACCGCAAGAAGTACCTCAGAGCCCTCTCCCGGCTGATCGCCCTGGCCCGCGCGTCCTGAGTGCTGGACCTCTGGGTGTGCTTTCCTGGCGGGATGGTGAGCCACTCGCGGCCGATCGCCGTGTCGCTGCTTCTGTTCGGTGCGGCGCTCGGGCTGCTGATCGTCGGCCGATTCGTGCAGTTCGACGACCTGTCCGGTGCCGGCAGCGACCTGTGGATCCTTCCGCTGGGCCTGCTCGCCCTACCTGCGGCGGTCTCGGCCGTGGTGGTCGCCTGGTCCGATGCGAAGGCGCGGCTCTGGCTGGGGATCGTGCAGGCGGTCCTGTTCGGTTGCCTTGTCTGGCAGCAGACGGGGAACGACGGATTTCGGTTCATCTGGCACCGTGACGAGGGCGAGCTCGTGCTGCTGGGGATCGGCCTCGGGGTGACCGCCGCGGTGCTGATCGCGACTGCGGTGCAACCGTCGACGCAGGCCGAGGCCGAAGCCGCGCGGGTGGCCGGCGAAGGTCCGGGAGCAGGCCGGTGGCTCGTGCGGGCAGCGGTCTACCTGGGCGGATCCGTCGCCTTCGTGTTCCTCGCGTTCCTCTCCGGGGCGTCCTATTACGCCGCGACCGAGTGCGACGGCTCCGAGAGCGATTGTCTGGCGACGCTCGGTGGCCTTGCGTGGGGCGTGGTCTCAGTTCCGGTAGCCATCGTGCTGATCGTCGTGATCGAGCTCGTGCTGGCGCGCCGCCGCAAGTCGGCTCGATCCAGCCCGGACGCGACAAAGTAGACGCCTAGACCCACCGCGGCGATCCCGCCCAAGATGACCGATGTCCAGGTTCCAGCAGCTCGGGGCCGTTGTTCTTCACGTTGTTCACGGCCTCGACACCGCGTACATGTCCAGACTGCCGTCGACCGGCGGCGCCATCAGGCCGCGGAGCTGGTCGACGTCGTGGTTGCGGGGATCGAGCCACTCGGCCCACCCGTCAGGGGTGACCGCCATCGGCATCCGGTCGTGGATCCGGCCGACGCTGTCGGTCGCCGTTGTGGTGATGATCGTGTACGTGGGGATGACCCCGTTGGGGTCGTCGTCGGGGAGCGACTTGTCGTACCAGACCTCGTACAGCCCTGCCAGCGCCAGCGTCGTCGATCCGTCGGTCGGCCTGATCGCGAAGGGCTGCTTGAGCTTCTTGCCCGACTTGCCGATCTCATCGGTTTCGAGCCACTCGTAGGAGGCGTCGACCGGGATCAGCGCTCGCTGAGAATTGAAGGCGCGGCGGTACGCCGGCTTCTCGTGGACAGTCTCTGCGCGAGCGTTGATCATCCTCGCGCCATCCTTGATGTCCTTGGCAAACACCGGCAGCAAGCCCCACCGGAACGCCCGGAGCTCTCGCACCGGATCCGCAGCCTCACCGGCGTCGTCAGGGATGCGGGCGATCACCACCGGGTTGTCCTTGGTCGGGGTGACGTTGAAGTCCTGGCCCCGCAGGTCGTCGGCGTTGCCCTCGTCGACGACGAACCGCTCGAGCAGATCGGCGCGGCTAGCCACCGAGGCGTATCGACCACACATGCCTGCCAGCCTGCCACGCGCCACGGACACAGCAGCGATGCCGACGGAATCACCCCCCTCCACGGCCGACCGCGGGGAGAGCCGCACGACAGGCCGGGGGTCTGAGGGCTGGCGCCATGTGGCGGTGCGCTAGGCAGGACGCCACCCCCGGTGCCGGCGGGTACGGCTCAGGAATCGAGCTGGTCGAGATCGTCGGGAGTGAGGTCGGGTCGCAAGCGGATGAACCTCATCGAGTGGCGGACCTGGCCGGCCTGGGTGGCGGCATCGGCAGCGACTTCTGCGACGACAAGCGGCTCGACCTTGGTCAACGGCTTCTTGGAGTCCTTCCCGCCCCATCGCTGCGAGGTGATCTCGTCCGGCCACGGGTGGCCCGGCTTGGCAGGGGTCAGCACCGCGCCGAGCTCGGCCGACTGGGCCGGGCTGAGCGGAACAGTGCGGCCGACGATGAGCAGATCGTCGCCGCGGTACAGGCCGGCGATCACCACCTCGGGCCGGGCGATCGGCCCGAGCACGCCACCGATCAGAAACTCCCGGGTGGCCCGGTGCTTCACCTTCAGCCAG
Organism: Kribbella sp. NBC_01484; assembly: GCF_036227145.1. Classification (NCBI taxonomy): domain Bacteria; kingdom Bacillati; phylum Actinomycetota; class Actinomycetes; order Propionibacteriales; family Kribbellaceae; genus Kribbella; species Kribbella sp. NBC_01484. The sequence continues at coordinate 3,891,270 of NZ_CP109437.1, read as the reverse complement.
TCGCGGCGACCGCCGACGTACCGGGTGGCCGCCCCCTTCACGACCCGCCCCTCGACGCCTATCGCCGCAGGCAGCACGTCGAACCACTCCCGGGCTTCCTCGAGGTCCGCGGTGACCGATGTCAGCTGCAGCGGGGGCGAGAACCTGGTGGCGAGCTGCTCCAAGCGGCCGCGGCGGACGGTCCACCGCTGGGTGCGCAGGTCGACCCCGGCCACCGCGAGCAGGTCGAACGCGACGTACGACGCCGGTACGGCGGCGACCAGCTGCCTCGCTTTGGCCGGTGATGTGACCATGCGGCGCTGCAAAGCGTCGAACGACAGCCGGCCGTCGACCAGCATCAGCAGCTCCCCGTCCAATACGACGCCGTCGTCGATCTGGCGAACGGCGGCGGCCGCAATGTCGGGGAACCGATCGGTCAGGTCTTTGCGCTGCCGTGACCACAGCCTCGCTTGGTCACCGCGCCGAACGATGGTGCAGCGAAATCCGTCAAACTTCGGTTCATACCGGCTGCCGCCGGGCAGCGCGTTCGGGCCGGGGATCTCCTCGACCGCCCGGGTCAGCTCGACGTCGGCCGGCCCAACCAGATCCGGCGGCAGCCGGACCGCGTCGGGGTCAGTCCGCCGTACCCGGGGCATCGTCTCGCCTCGCTGCGCGCGGATCGGCCGGTTGGCCGAACGGCGGCCACACCACCACGACGACCTGGTCGACGACGTCGGCCGGGTCGCGCAGCGGGCAGAACCGGTGGTGGGCAGGCAGGTCTCCGCCGTCGCACTTTCCACACCGCCAGGCCATGCCTCCAGAGTGCGCCCCCGGGGTGATGATGCCGGCCCAGCCCACCTCTCGATTTAGTCCCGGGCGGTCCTTCTGACTTGGGGATCAGGGGTGATTGCCGCCCGCACGCGCCGTGCCCGTCATCGGGCCGGTAGAGCCGGGCACCGACCGTCCGGCACCGGACGACGCCGGTGATAACGGCCGAATCGGGCGTGCATCCCGCCGGGCGTGTCGCGGCGGTCTGAGCGGCTGATCCGGGCCGCCGGCGGCAGCCTCCCTTGATGCTGGTCGTTATCACCGGGATCGAATCCGGGGGAAGATGCAGGCGGCCACCGATGGACGGTGCGCTGGCTGGAGAACTCTATGGGGGGCGGATGCGCTTCAAGCGACGGACGGTGATGCAGATCACCGACATGATCTGTGGGAACGGGCCGGACGAGTCGGCGCTCTTCCGGTATCGCAGCAGCTCGTACCTCACCGAGTTCTTCAGCGATGTCGACACCGACTATGCCCACGATGGGACGACCCGGCAGCACTGGGTGGCCGACACGCTGGAGAAGGTCCTTGAGGAGCCGCAACCTGGGCCTGGCAAGGTTCCGCTGACCTTCGCCCGGGTGATCCAGCGGCTGATGGACCCAGCAGACGCGGTCAACGAGGACCAGAGCCGAGTCGGCGCGCTGCAGATGCTCAACGCCTCTTTGGCCAGGGAAGGATTCGAGGCGTACTACGCACCGGACGGACAGTGCTACCTCCGGCACATCGCCACGAACGTCACGACTGCTCCGGAGCAGAACCCACACCGGCCTTTCTCCGCGACCGAACTCGAACGTCGGGAGCAACTCCCCGTCTACCTCGACAGCGCGTCAGAAGACGAGCTGATCGACGACGTTCTGCTCCCGCTGTTCCGGCAGATGGGCTTTCACCGAGTCACTGCGACGGGCCACAAGGACAAGGCGCTGGTCAAGTACGACGAACCGACCCGGCTGGTTGCGCTCACAGATCGGACTGGATTCCCAAGCAGCCAGGAAGAACTGACGATCGGCCACCATGATGCGATGCGCGACCTCCTGTCTGCCACTCTGTGACGCTTATCTGAAGGGCTCCCCGTCGAACATTCGCTCGTCCATGATGAAGTTGCGAGTTGGCGGCTTGCGGCATCGAGTATGCCGACCGCTTCTAGCCGTCGAACGTCAGACGCGGCACGTCATAGAGATCTCGAATCCGTGGTCTCGTCCAGGTTGGGGTGGTGGCCTCTACGACGTACATCTCGGTTAGGAACTGGACGGTTGCTCCTAGCAAATGACTCGTATAGCCAGCAGCAGCATGGGTCTTAAGTCCGACAGAGACGTGGATGTGGGGGTTGAGCTCGGAGTTCGCGTCGTCGTAGGCGAGTGTTCCGCCACCGAGAGCCTCGACGTACTCGAGGTGGACGGAGCTCCAGACGGGGGCTTCTGGGTTTTCGAGGCGTTCGCACGTGCCGACCAGTTCTACGTTCCGCAGGCCGGCGATGAACATGGGGATGAAGCCTTGACGGATGTTCCGGGTGCGGCAGAACTCTGCAAGTGAGGTGTAGAAGTCCTCGCCGTGGTCGAAGCGGACCGCGAACGTCCGGCCCGGGGTGACTTCGGCTGCTTGCACTGGTTGCTCCTTCAGGGACTCTGAGGTTGGTTGATGTTGGCAACGTAACGCAAGGCGGTCATGAGACCCTCGGTTGACAGCAGGCGGCTGCGTGGGTGGGCGAGGCCGTCAACGCCGGCTGCCGCGAGTTCGCTGTTCCGGGTGACGAACCACTTCCACGAGATGTCGAAGTACGCCGCCATCGCCTGCAATCGGCCAGCGGGTGTCGGCTGGCCGACGACCGACTTGACCGCGGCATCGCGGGAGATGCCGTGGTACGTCGACCACCGGGACGACGGTGCATCGGTGTCGACGTACCAGAGGCCCGGGCCCCGGAGCCAGTTGGCGACGATGACGTCATCGGCGAGAACGAATCCCTCGATCTCGGCGAGCTCAGGCTCCGCGGCGATCTGGACTTCGATCCCGAAGGCCTCCATGAGCGCCATCGCCAGTAGCAAGAGCACCCTCTCGTACCTGGGCGACGTACGAACCTCGTGCTCCGGAATGCAGAACCCGCGGCGCATCGTCCCGAACCGAGCTGAGGTGCGGCGGAGGTAGTCCAGCTTGTGCGTCCAGAGCAACCACGCAGACGCCTCCTCGCCCCGTTGCTCTCGGCTCCAGAAGAACGGCTCGGTGGTGAGCCTCGGCATGTGGCGAATGATGTGACGAGCGCAGAACTCCGATCCGAGCCACTTGCTCGACACACCGTTCAGCTTCGGCACCTCACTGAGCGTGGCCGATGACTTCGAGGTTCCGTCATAGTGCGCCAACGATCGCTGGTAGAAGTCGAGGGCACTGTCGTCGGCGAGGATTGCGGAGTCGGCGTTCGTCACCGCCCACACGACACCGACGGTCAGGTCGTCCAGGCGGTACGCGTGAGGAACGCGATGAGCGTCTGACCGTCGTACGGCGGAGGCCGCGAACTCACGGCCGTCCGCCACGTGCACAACCGGCCCGTCCTCTGTCAGGATCGGCGCGATCAACATCGTTCGGCGGTGCGGACGCTCCAGACTGGCGAGTAGGCCCGAGGACAGCTCGAGTACGACGCCGTCGTCGACGGGGACTGACGGCGAGAGCACAGCTGCCAGCTCTGCACCATGAAATGATCGCCCGCCCGGGACATCGACGATCCCAATCGCTGCTCCGGCCTCGCGACGCGCAAGGTCCACCAGAGCCACGCTGCCGCTCGCCTCTGCACTGTCCCCGTGCTCCAAAGCCCTTCGATTCTCGAAACCGAGGTCCGCGTCAGACGACGCGCCGAGCACCTCGCGCAATGCGTCTCGCGCAAGAGCGATCGGCCAGGAGTACCAGCCTCGCTCCCAGTCCGACACAGACTTCGCAGTGATCGTGCCGGGCCGACCCGTAGTCTGCAGGATCGCCCCGTTCACCAACTCCGCGAGGCGGGCTTGCGACATCTCGCCGCGCGCCCGGCGCAACAGCCTGTTGGGCTTCCTGTCCTCAGCCATGAATCCGGCCAACGAACTGCCTCGCCAGGTCCATCTCGAGTCCACACCTCACGCGGCCGCTTCCCTTCTTGGCTCGATGGCCCAGGGTCCTACGAAGCGTCGGGACGGCGCACGGGCATGGGAGGACGCGTTCAAGACGTCTTGGTTACGCTCAAGTCGTCCCAAGATGTCTTAGGTTATGTGCATGGCCAACGAGCGACTGCGAGCCGCGATCCTGGAGAACGGCTTGACCACGCCCGCGCTCGCATCTGACCTTGGAGTCGATGTTAAGACAGTCGAGCGCTGGGTCAATGGGCGTGTGCCCTATCGCCGTTATCGGTACGCCGTATCGACCCGACTCGGGGTCGATGAGGGATACCTCTGGCCCGACGCACTCACCAAGGACCAAGTGACTGCAGCGTCGGCGAGCGAGGTGGTCGCGGTCTACCCGCGCCGATCCGAAGTTCCCCGAGACGCGTGGCGACGGTTCCTCGAGTCGGCCGACGAGGAGATCGGAGTACTGGTGTACGCCGGCTTGTTCCTTGCCGAGGACACCAGCCTGCACCGCGTCATCCGCAAGAAAGCCAACGCCGGCGCTAGGGTTCGGTTTCTTCTCGGCGACCGGGACGATCCACACATCGCGGAGCGCGGCGAACAGGAAGGCATCGGCGATGCGATCGCGGCCAAGATCAGCAACGCCATCGCCCTCTATCGCCCGCTCCGCGAAGTGGAGGGAGTCGAGTTTCGGATGCATCGGACCGTCCTGTACAACTCGATCTACCGAGCTGATGACCAACTGCTCGTCAACTCGCATGTCTACGGGTTGATCGCCTCCCACGCACCGGTCTGGCACCTGCGAAAGGTCGCCGGCGGCGAGTTCGCCAGCGTTTACCTTGAGAGCTTCGAACGAGTCTGGGACACCGCCGTACCGCTATCGGAGCACTGATGCCAGGACGAATCGACTACTACGACGACCCGACGGCACCCGCGGCGAACAGCATGGTTCCCTCGGTGAACGTCGTGGTCGAGGGCGGCAGCGGTCAGATTCTCATGATCCGTCGCTCCGACAACGACAACTGGGCTCTGCCGGGTGGCGCGATCGATCTCGGCGAGTCGATGTCACAGGCGGGAATCCGCGAAACCCTTGAAGAGACTGGCATCGAGTGCGAGATCACAGGTGTCGTCGGCATCTATACCGACCCGCGGCACATCATTCTCTATACCAGCGACGGAGAGGCTCGGCAGGAGTTCTCGATCGTCCTCACCGGACGATTCCTCGCCGGTGACCCGACGCCGAGCAGCGAGAGCAAGGAAGTCCACTGGGTCGAGCCCGCGCGATTGGGCGAGCTCGCGATGCATCGATCGATGAGACGGCGCGTCGATGATTACCTAACGCGTCAGTTAACGCCCTACTTCGATTGACCTCGATCGGGCCATTCGCTCCTGCACCCGACGGGTCGCACGGCGAAGCATCGGTGTCGATCGGCGCACGGACCGATGGACGACATGATCGGATGGGTACCGAACCAGGATCTCCGCGAGCCGGTCATCGACAGTCGTGGGCTCGCCGTCGACCGACGTACTCAAGTCGCAATACGTCAACGCGTCCAACAGCTCCAGTGGTGGCACCGAAAACTCATCGGACACTGGCGCGAGACCACGCTCCTCGGCCTCGAGAGCAGCCCCGCTGTGATGCGCAACCAACTGACATACAACCACTGGGACCTCAGGAAGACCGCCTAGATATCTCGCTCCGTCGAGCGGATGGAAGCCCGTCAGCGCCACAGAGCGGGCGTAGCCGATGTCATGCAGCCATGCCGCGACCTCGATCAGGTCCAACCGCTCCCCCATCGCCTCGGCGAGCGATCGCGCGCATCTCGCCACGCCTTGGGTATGAGCCCAGCGGCGCGGTAGTTCATGCTCGAGAAGGCTCTGCGCAATGCGGGCGGCCTCGTCAGGTTTGATCACCTGCTCGACGCTACGTCAGACCCATCGAACAGGACAGGACTTCGCGAGGACATCTCAGGACGTCCCGTCGGCCTCACGGGCACTATCGAGTCGGCCTCGCATCCTTCCAGATGCGAGAGAAGCTCGACATGTAGAAGTCGAACATCTCCTCCTGCTCCGACTTATAGAGGTGATACACCGGGGTCCGCGCGGTCGCGATTCCGTACAGGTGCTGGTTCACCAGGACCTGGTTGTCGACTCGATAGATCGAGTTGTACAGCACGACATCATGCAGGCGAAGTTCAAGCGCACCAACAGCAGCGAGCGGCCGGAGACGGCCGATCGCACCAATGATGCTGTCTGAAACCGCCTCTTCGTCGTCCTCCTCGGGTGTCACTCGAGAGCGATCCAGGCGGTCGGGATCGCCGAGCGCGACCGCAATCCGCACCCCCTGGTTCCCTTTGGCCGACAGAGTCTGCAGGAATCGAGACTCTTGCACCAGGAATCCTGCGCTGTAAGCGACAACGTCGATCTGGACTTGGGCGTCGGCAAACAGGGACAGCCACGCATCCCGCGGAATCAGGTTCCGTCGCGGGAAGGCCGCAGCCAGCTCCGTCGGCATCGACCGCTCAGGATGAGACGCCCGGACTTCCGGCCAAATCTCCCCCTCGTCGAGACCAAGCAGTCTGGCGAGCTGGTCCCGATACCTTGCGTAAGGCAACCTTCCTTCCATCCATCGCCGCACGGTCTTGGGATCGACGCCGAGGCGCGTTGCTACGTCACCTTCCGAGAGCCGCACCTCGAATAGTGCGCGTCGGAGCGTGTCATTCACCGGATCTCCCGCCTCAAGAGCATCTAGGAAGTCCCTAGTCGTCCCGTTGAGGTTAGCACTAGAAGTCCCTAGACGTCCCGATCCCGGGGTGCTGCCGTCCCCCGTGTCCAGACCAACCTTTGAGTACATGGAGAGCGTTCAGGTCCACAAAGACAGTCATCCGGGAGGACAACGTGACCGAAGAGGATGCGACGGACTGCCCCGCTCGAGTGCGGGTCTGGTTCGGTCGGTTTCCCATCGTCGACTACACCGCGAACCTGCGCGACGCGACCGCTCAGGCATCCGGCCTTCGACGACGGTTCTCGAGTCTGCGGGTGACGATCGATCCGGACGACAGTCTGCAAGCGGTCGATGCGGTCCGATGAGCCCGAATGGCGCAGGACCCGACTCAGGTGGGAAGGCTGGCGATCCCGGCTCGCGCGATGGTGGTATGCGCTCAACGCCAGGTTCCGGCGTTGGATGGATGAGGAGCGCTGACGTGATCGGGCGTCCGATGCCACTGGCCCTCGGCTACCTGCGGCGATACCCCTGGATGACGGAACTCGAGTACGGCGAAGTCCAGGAACGTCTCGCGATCGCCGCCAGGCGGGCCGGCCACACACTCGGAACGATCCACGTCGAAGAACTGCCGACAGATCCGCGGGCATTCGAGGTCCTACTCGCGGCGGTGGCAGATCTCAATGTCCGAGCCGTGATCATCCCGTCGAAGGCGCACCTCGGCCGTTGGGAGAACAGCGGTTCGAAGTACGAACGTCTGCGACGCGTGACCTCAGCCGAGATCATCGTGGCCACGGCTGGTCCCTAAACGAGCGAGCCCGACCGCACCTCGTCGGCACACGTCCCTCCTCAAGCGTCTGTCGACTCGGGCTCGTCTCCGGAGTCCTCGTCCGCGAGATCCCCGATCTCCTGCGCATCGCGCGGACGAGGACTCCACTCTCCATGCCGGTGGGCGAGCGTGCCGACCAACAACCGCGCTCGCCTGCCGTTCCACCCGCCGGGACCGGTCGAGTCTTGGCGTGCCCCCGCTGCCTCCCGTCGTCGCGACTCACCGGCGACGAGAGGCAGCGCGTGCTTCAGACATTCGAGCAATCGGAGAAAGCCGGTGATCAGCACCGAACTCAGTTCATGCGTTGTGGTCGAGGAGATCTGCACCATCCGCCCCTTCGAGCCGGATCTGCCGGAGGCGGCTCTAACCTGCACAAGGCTGGCCGATCACCGCGCCGTCTTCGCCACAGTCCGTTGGCACACGTACGACGCACGTACCAGGCCTGACGGTCGGTGCTGACTCCCAGGTCACCACGATCATCTACTTGTCTTCAGCCTGCTCCATCTGACGTACCCAGTCGATCACTTCGCTCTGTGGATACCGGACATACCGGCCGACTCGGATGCCGCGAGGTCCGTAGTGCTGAGTCCGCCAGCGGTAGAGAGTTCGCTTCGGAACCTTCAGGTACGCCGACAACTGATCCATGTCCCACAGCGGATCAGCCGTGTTCGAGGTGTGCATCGGTACCTCCCCCATCCGCCCGTGCTCTCTCTGGCTGAGGGCGTGTGCTGCGAGCGGTGGGCTCAGACGTCGCACTGGATCGTTCGTCCTCGGACTTGAGGACTCTGCGAATGTCTCGCACCGTCCGTCCGAGGATCTCGGCAGCACCTTCGGTGCTTCCGCACACTCGGACGAGCTGCACGACTTCCGCGGCAGAGGCGGCTTCCGCCTCGCGAACCCGTTCATCGTGACGCTCCGCGGACTGTTCCCGTGCCTTGATGGCTCGGTCTAAGGCTGCCTGAGCGCGAGTCGCGCGCGCAGTCGCCGATTCGATCCGGGCCTGCCGCTGGCGTGCCCTTCGAAGGGCGGCGACTCTCGAGCTGGACATCCGCGGCCTCCCGTCACCACTGGGGTCCGCCGAGCGAGCGGATCTGCGGATCGTGGCCGAGACTTGACTGCTCAACCATCCGCGAGGGACGCCGATCGCGGTCCGCTTCCATCCGCCGGACGTCTCGATCGACCGTCTGGATCAACTTGCGTGCGACCGACACGATCCGATTGCCGACCCCCTCGATGACATTCTCCGGATGGTGCCTGTCGATGCTGGCCGCCCAACTGGCGACGTACCGAAAGGATGAGCCGCCGGTGGACAACCCGTGGTGGGCCATCAGGATGTACGCGACGGACTCTGCCTCGATCTCACGCATGCCGCGGCACATGATGCTGCCAGCTGATGCGACCTGCCGGGCACTGTGCATCCGTAGGTGCGCGACTTCATGCGCGAGCCTGGAGACAGCGGTGACATCATCCAGACCGCTTCTGATAACGACCGTCCGGTTGTGATAGTCCGTGAACCCATCGACGCTCACGTGCCCCGTACTTCCCTCGACAAGCGTGTACCCAGCCGACCGCACCCGATGGCTCAGAGCACGCCACAGATCGGCTGTCGGAGCACCTCCTCCGATTGCGGGCGGCACGGGCAGCGGTGGTCCGTCCGTCTGCGACACATCCCAAACCGAAGCAACGTTGAAGCCGATGAGCCGGCCCCCACCACGAGCCGACCGCGCCCGATCGAACTCGAGATCAGCTTCGACGAGCTCAGCTGTCTTGCCTCCTCGGTGCCGGATCGCCGGAGCCAGGATCCGGATATCGCGGTGGCGCTGGTTCGCGGCGACCGACCGTCCGAGCTTCGTCCAGATGTCGGATCTCGCTACCTGGCTGGCAAACGGCATCTGGAGGGTGATCAGTACGACGTTGCGGAAGGAGTAGTTGCGCAAGGCCACAGCCGCGTCGAGCCACCTCACCCACTCGACACCTGACCTCAGCCCACGGATCTCCGAGTGGAGCGCGTCACGCAGGTTCTCGGGGGTGACTCTTGCCCTGTCCATCGGTCCTCCAAATGAGTCGGGGAAGCTCAACGTTCGGGACCGGTTGGATCCAGGTAGATCTCCGGAACGAGGTCAGTGGATGCGGGCTCGTACCACCGCCACCGTGACCTCTTCGCGACCGGTGGAGCCGTGACGCGGTCAGAGCCAAAGGGACGTCGCAGGGTGGCCGTCCCGGCGATTCGTTGGGCCACGTCAGCCGCCACGGACAGCTGATCCGTGAGCTCCGCTAAGGTGGACGTCAACTCGTCGAAGCAGGACGACCGATTTGTCCTCACCCAATGCCGCTGCGGATACCGCAAGCGCCACACGCTTGAACGAAACTCGTACTCCGGATCGCGCTTCGCGAGCTCAGCCCGCGGGACGAACAGTTCCCCGCGCATCACGAGCCAAGTCACGGTCTCCTGCTGAACGCTCGCTACCCGATGAGCCGCACGCATTAACTCGTCGACGACCTCGCGAACCAATGCAGCGGCCTGCTCGTCGGTCACGACATCCTCGGGCTCGCGTAGCCGCTTCCCGTCGCGTAGCCAGTTCCGGAGCGCTACAAGGAGTTCGGCGAAGAGAGGTTCAGCTGGTGCGTCACTCCGGCCGTTGAGGTCCGAGAGACGAGTCCGCCAGGCATGAGCAACCCGTGACGCAGCCCCATCCGCCGCACGTAGAGCGTGTGCAAGCTCCCGCAGATCTTCACTCTGACCGGCTGCGGCTCTCAAAACACCGACGAGGTGCGCCGCATAGCCGACCACTGTCCGCAGCTGCGCAGTGCTCGACCGGAGATCGCGCGTCAGTACGCCGACCGCTGACGTTGCCTCGTGAGCCGATTGCCACCTCGCGGCTAACCGAACCACCTGAGATGGCGTATTGGCCGGCGTGATCGGCAGAGTTGTTGAGAGACCGCCTAGGGTGCCGATGTCCGCGGAGCCATGTCGGCGGAGGAACTCAAGTTCAGCGATGATCTCAACCAGGTGCCGGAACAGCGGACTAGTCGACTCGGCACCGCAGAACCTCTGACTGGTGAGCCTCGTCAACGCCGCGCGCGCTCCCAGAGCCGTGATCGACGCGACCTCCGATCGAGCCGCCACCAGAGATCTCTCGTCCTCCAAAGCGACGCATGTGCTCCCGTTCTGACTCGCAAGCAGATCGCCGCCGGCACCAAGCGACTGTGCCAGCGCATGGAGCGGTCCGGTGGCCCGGACATCGGCGATGCTCGCGAAGGCGGGCGTGGACATCTCGAGCCGAAGCCATTTGAAGTGATGGCGAGCGGCTGTGAGCGTCGCCCGCCACCCGGCTACCAGGTCTGACGTGTCAGCCTCGGCCGAGTTGTACGCCGACGCTGCGTCCCGTCGCGCGGCCCACAGGAGATCCTCATACGTCACGCGCATCCTGAACCATCCGGATGTCCGCAGCGGCCGACCTCAAGGCGTCGGCGACCGCGAGACGCCAGCTCAGTTCGTCAATCGAGACCTCGAGCCGATCAACCTCGAGCGCTGCCTGGTCCAGCAGCTCGGCTGGGTCGGCATCGAGATCCTCGTCAATCGGCTCGTACGGCGATACCCCGAGCAACTGGCAGGCTCGGTACCGACTGAAGGCGGTCATCGACCATCCGCCGCCGCCGTCCTTCGCCTCCAGAGACTCAATGACCGCCTCAGCCTGCTTCAGCAAGTTCGTCACGCGAGCGCGTGCATCCGACACATTCATGGGCTCCCTTTCGTCACAAGGAAGATGGGCCGGAACGATCCACGTTCCGGCGGATCCGGTTGAATCTGTGGATAACCACCCACCGTGCGACGCTCGAAGGTCCGAGCGTCCAGGACGTTCCACGGAGGCTCAACGTTCGGGGTCGGCTGCCTTCCCAACCTTCTCTCCGGATCGACCGGATGCGCCGGCCGGTCGCCAACATCCAGCCCAGGACCGAATCCGCACTCATCACGAGGGCGCAGGCCTGCGCCGCGAGAACAGTTGCCTGATACTCATGCCGGCGATGGCTCGGGCTAGCGCCAGGCCTTGAATCTCTGAGGTGCCTTCGAAAATGGTGTAGATCTCTTCCAGTCAAGCGGACATCACTTGGCGGAGGACCGAAAACGACCTCTGATCTGTGGCTTTACCTCTCATCGATGTTCGCCATTGATCGTCGCCTGTCAGCGTCTCACGGAGCTGTGACGGAGCAAGAATTTGCCTGCAGCAACATTTCGAATCGCGAGAGGCTTGCGCACAGGTCCCGATCTGAGCTTGTGGCCTGCGCAGACCGCGTCAGTCAGCTTCGCCCAGGTCCGGCTCGCTGTCGGCGCCACCTTGTGGGCCTTCCTCCGCAAGCACCCGGATACGCACTCCATCAGTTGCGCCGACTCGGTCGATCACCTGTGTGAGCCCTGCACTTGACCAGAGAATCACGGTGTACGGGACAGGGACATTGGCGAGGTGCGCTGCAAGTCCCACACCCGCCACGAGGACTTGGCCCGGATTGAGCGAGCGAAACGCTGTCTCGCGTTCGAGACGCTCGGTGGAGGAAGTGACGGCTCCGACGACCTGCCGGCCGACGTTGGCCAGGTGTGCGGCGATGTAGCTGACGTCGGCAACCTTGACCGCCATCACGACGCATCGGTTACCGTCGACTTGCTCGGCAGCCAGTACGTCGTCCAGCGATCGCAGGCGGGAGTCCTCGTCGGATGCATCCTCAACTCGATCCAGCAGATTCCACACTCGCCTCAGGATCAGTTCAAGCACTGGACGCGTCTGCGCCCCGCGCAACTCTGCATCGTGCTCAAGGGCTGCGGCCACATCCAGCAATGCGGTATGCAGTGAGGCTAGGCTCTTGCCTGCGCGGCGGGCATCCCAGGCAGCACTGACTTCGGCGTAATCGCGAAAAATCTGGTCTGCATCCTGCTGTAGGAGGCTCTCGATCTCGCTGGGTGCGTGCCACACTGTATCGAAAAGGGGGCGGCCGATTGCAGCCACGACGTCCGGCAGACTGATGACCGCGACTATCGGCCATTCACGTGCCAACTGATCAGGCGATGACGTCAATGCGATGCACCGATCGGCTCGCAGACGCTCCATCAGAGCCATGCCTCTCGTGTGCTCCTCGTCGAGGATGACCAGGCCATAGTCGAGCTCCGAGAGTGCACGACCACTGAGTCCACTGATCGCTTTGCCCGTCGTAGCTACCAGGACCCGCCCGCCTCCGGACTCCGCTACCGGATCGTCCAGCAGCCCCAGCACTGCCTCGGAGGTTTCGAGAACGGTGACACGCGTCTCGTTGTCGTCGTCCGTCAGGCGATCGCGCCACTGCTCAGCCACCACTGAGCGGGTCGTGAGCACCAGCACAAGCTGTGAGGCCGCGACGTCACGAATCAATATCTCCAGGACGCGGCGGATACCAGATCCTGTCGGAGATCGAACCACTGCGTAACGCGGGCAGTCCGGGTCCCTCAGCTTCTGCAGAACAGCATTGTGGAGATCGGCGAGCGATGCTGGCATCGTCATGCTCCCTCCCTGATCAGCAGCCTGCGTCTCAGCAACGCCGCTGCGCGCAAGAGCGTCCCGATCTCCTCGTCAGACACGAAACCCCTAAAATGCACAACCTTGTTCCTGATCTCGCGCACCGGTTCGAGGGTGCTCTGGACCAGTTCCCGGCTTCGGCCGAACGTCGTACGGAAGTACCGACCGTAACTTGCCTTGTGCAGAAGAACCGAATGCAGCTCATGAAGTGTCAGATCCTCTAGCGCAAAGTCTTCGAGGCTGGCCGCAGAATGTGCCGCGTCCTCCTCGGTCGCGAGCACCGCCGCAAGGCAGTCGAACAACTCGCTGTCAGAGCACGCGGAGCGCATCAACTCTCGCGTGGCAAGCTCGATGTCTTGGAGGAGAACGAACGGCCGTGTCCGGCGCCACAGAAAGCTCGTGACGTCTGACGCGGTGACGATGGCCAGCAGACGATCGTCGTCGCCGACAAGAACGGCGTTGTCCGAGTCGATCCATGGCAGGATCTCCTCGACGTTGTCGGACGGACGCACGAACCGCAACTCCTCGATCAGATCGTCGACCGGCGCAGCTCTAGGGTCGTCTTGGGTGCGCAGGTGAACGATCTGCTGTGAGAAGGACCGGTAGGTGAAGACCCCGATCACCCGACTGAGAGGGTTCACGACGGGCAGCTGGTCGAATCCACGAGCTTCCATCAGATCGAGCGCGGACCCAGCTTCTGTTCCGATAGGAACCGTCACGACCTCCTGCTCGAGCGGCACCAGCTGGGCGATTCGCACGAATCCGACAGACCCACGCAGTCCACCCTGAGGTACGGCGACCTCGGGCGAACTCAACTGGCGCCGCATTCCTGTCGGCGCCGCATCGAACCCGAAGCCGCGCACCGCGCCGGTTCTCGCAACGCTTTCTCAGTGATCACAGGACGCCATCCACTCAACAACAGGTCGAGCTGTAGCCTATCGGGTCGTTTGCTGCCCACGGAACAGTGACGGAACAGGCCACGCCAGCGCGTCTGCGAAGTATTCGATCACCGGGTCGACCCAAGGCGAGCGCGAACTCAGCTTTGCACGACACACCTGCCCCAGCGCGGTGTGTTCACCGTTCTTCGGCTTTCGGTCACTTCGAAGGATTCATCCGCGCCGATTTCAGTGATTCAGGCATGCTGTTCGGTTTCGCAGCATGCCTGGATCAGCGTCGTCAGAACGACCGCGTCGTTAAGGACGACCTGGTCGTCAGCAAACGCCCCAGCACCCGCCGCCAATCACCCGGCCAATCAACAACCGTTCCGCGGATCGTACGCCAGGAGATTGCTGGCTGCCCGGCTGTGCTCTGGGCAGCCGCGCCAGAAGCATTCGGCCGACGAACATAGCGACCTTCGCCGGGCCCAAGACGATGTCGGCGCGGCGGCGCAGGTCGGGCAGCGGGACGACTGCGTCGCGTGCGGGGTCGATCGGGAGGCTGAAGGCGGACGTTAACGGGGCGACGGGCCTCGCACTGCCGGCGCGCCCTCCCGGCGGGCGCATTATGGCCAGGGGCGCTGCTTCTGCCGCCTCGGCCGGGCACCGAGAGGCATGACGCCGCGGCGTACCTTCAGCAGGCTTTCGTCCTTTATGTTCTCCCGCACCGCCAGACGGCTTAGGATCCGCTGCTGCGTCTCCGGCGTCCAGAACACACCGAGCCGACGCCTCGCCCGCGTGATCGCCGTGTAGAAGATGCTGTGGGAGATCCGCTCCTCGTTGGCGTCCGTGACGACCACCTTGACCGAGTCGTACTCCAGGCCCTGCGCCTTGTGGATAGACACCGCGTAGGCGATCTGGAAGGGGACCAGCGTGTTGACCTCGTCGTCATCGTCGTCCGAGTCCGGCCGCTCGAAGACGTCGAACTGGACGGTCGAGCCCTCGACCCAGCGCAGGTCGGTGAAGCGCACGTCGCTCTCGGTCACCTCCCGTTCGAGCTCGACGTCGAACGTGATGCGGCCGGGCACCCGTTCGATGCCGGTGATCGTGCCCTTCAGGTTGTTGAAGATCACTGGGCGGAAGCGCTCGGTCTCGCTGAACAGCACCGGGTCGCCGGCCTTGTAGGTCGCCTCCCCCCAGGCCACGGCGCGACTCGGGTTGCCCGCCTGCAGGAACCGGTTGACGTTGTTGATGCCGTAGAGCCCGTCGTAGTTCAGGCAGAGCACGATCTCGTCGTCGCTCTCGCGCTGGAAGAGCGCGTCGCCCAGCGCCTTCGAGTAGCCGTTCTTGGAGAGCGACTCCTCGATCCGGTCGTCCAGGCTCCGCACCCGGTCCCACAGGGTGAGCAGCGCCTCGTCGTCCGTCCGCCATGGCTTGGTCAGCTCGAAGACGGACTCCTTCGGGACGTAGGAGCGGGCGAGGCTGAACCAGTTGCCGAACTGGATCGACTCGATCTGGTAGACGTCGCCGACAAGGACGAGCAGGTCGAATGTGGTGCTGTTGAGTACCTTCAGCAGGTTCGCGTTGTCCACGAAGCTGCACTCGTCGATCACGACGACGCCATAGCTCGAGCCGAACGACGCGCTTCTGTTGACTTGACTGGTGATCGTGCTGAAGTCGGAGTTCAGCGCGTGCACCCGGCGCTTGAGGTTGTCGACGGCCGGGTTGGTGTGGGCGAGGAACAGCTTCCGCTCATCCGAGAAGTAGTTGGCGATGTGGTCCACCATGGTGGACTTCCCGGTCCCGGCCGGTCCGTAGACGAGCGCGACCTTCGAGCGCGTGAAGAGCGCCTTCAGCGCCGTGGCCTTCAGCTCGTCGTCGACCTCGCCCGGGTTCGCGTCCAGCCACTCCTGGACGCCGTCGGCGTGCCCCTCGATGCCCTCGCCAGCGATCGCCTGCAGCTTCTCGATGATCTCGACGGTGTCGTCCTCGTACCCGACGATGAAGACGTGCCCGTTCGCGTGCGCGAGCTTCCGCGGCGCGTGCCGGTCGGTCGGCGGGAGCAGCCGGTTGTGCTTCTTGATCAGCGCGTCGACGTCGCCGAGGTCCTCGCACTCGGCGGCCGGCATGTAGATCGCGCCGTGCTGCTCGACATTGTTCCTCACCCGGCGGGCCAGCAGCTCGTGCTCGCGGCCGGTCGCGTCCAGGCTCTCAGCGAGGTCCGCGAACCGAGGGACGTGAGCGGCGGGAGCGGTGCAGAACGGCATCGTGTCGAACGGGCTGCTCCGCGACGTGAGCCCGAGGCCCGACAGCCACCTGTTTGGCGTGGGGTCGTACTGGGCCTTGATCCACTGGTTGCGCATCTGGAGCATCAGGTACCGCAGCACCCGCGACCCCGGCCGCTTCGCGCGGATGACCGCCCGGGCCTCATCGAGCGCCGGGAAGATCAGCGGCGTCCGCCGGGAGCCGGCGAGAGCCCAGCTGCGGATCTGGCCGTAACCCGCGTCGGTCATGTCGACGAGGTCGAGCAGGCTGGAGCGGGTGGTCGTCAGGTACTGCATCAGGTTGCGGTACTCGCTGTGGCTCGACCGGACCCGCGTCGACTGGCCGAGGAGCCGCGCGAAGTTGTCGAACTCGCAGGGGCGGATCGAGACCTCCCACGACCGGATGACCAGGATCGGCATGGTCTTCCCCAGCGCCGTGATCGACTCGCTCGACAGGTCGAGGTAGGCCGCGTACCGGTCGGTCATGTCGATGTCGGTGAACGCGATCGTGCGGTCGAACTTGCTCGTCCAGTTGTGGGCCACCGAGAAGGTGACCTCGTAGTAGACCCGCCCGCCGGTGAAGAACGGCCGCGAAGTGTGGACGTAGTAGCGCTCGCGGCGGGTGGAGGCCTGCGTGGCGCGGGCCGCCTCGATGCGCTCCGCGATCTTCTCGTGGTACTCCCGCAGGGACGGGTCGAGGTCTGCAGGGAACCTCTCCAGGTTGCCGAGGATCGCCGTGCCGAACTCCTTCAGCGCGAGGTCGCGCGTGCGCACCAGGTACTCGTAGTACTTGAGCATCAGCCGCTCGGACGGGTCGCCGTCCAGCGTGTAATGCGAGGCACTGGCCTGGAGCAGGATGTGGAACCTGCTGAGTAGGCGGAACCTCGCCTTCGCCTTGACCTCGTCCAGCGCTGGCCCGACTTGGTTGTAGTGGAACTCGGCGGAGGAGTCGCCGAGGTGCGCCCAGACGATGAGCCCCTCGACCAGGTTCCGGAGCTGGGCGAGGAGGTTCTGCGAGAGGAAGCCTCGGTCGCCGCCGAGACTGGCGATGTTCTGGCAGATCACGCCGTCGACGCTCTTGACCTGCTGTTCTACGGACGCCACCTGGGTCAGCCCTGGCCGCCGACGAGGCGCAGGACAGGGCGCTGGTCGGCGTCGCCGAGCAGGTCGCGCACCTGCGCGGCGCTGAGCTTCAGCGCCTCGGCGAGAGCTGGCACCCCTGCGCTGTGGTCGCCCGCCAGCTCCGCGGCCTTCTTCAGGAGCGACGGCATCTCCCCCGGGTACGCGCTCGTCGGGTCGGCCAGCGGGTCGTCGGTCATCGCCAGGCGCTGGTAGGCCCGACGTGCCGACGACTCGGTGGTGCGCCCGCGCTCGACCATCCGCCGGACGAGCGACTTCGGCGAGACGCCCCACGTCCGCCCGAGCCGGTCCAGGGCCGCCAGATCGAGGCGCTGCGGCAGCGCCGCGTCCATGGCGGCTGCCGGCGTCAGGAACGCGGCCGCGAACTCGTCGGCCTCCTTCTCCACCGCGGCGCTGTGCTCGCCGGAGTCGCCGTGGAGCAGCAGGTGCCCGATCTCGTGCGCGGTCGAGAACCTGTGCCGGAAGACGTTCTCGCTGCGGCGGGGCGTGGTGATGATGACCGGCCGGTCGACGATGACGGCCGAGAAGGCGTCGACAGCCTCGATCTCGCGGCGGGGGCGCACTGCGACCACGATGCCGCGGGACTCCGCGGTGGCCACCAGGTGCCTGACCGGCCCGTCAGGCAGGCCCCAGTGCGCGCGGAGCGCCGCGGCCGCGTCGGTCGGCGTCGTGCCGGGGGGCAGGACCGGGAGATCCGCCTCGGGGAGCCTGACATACCGCTCGAGCGCGAAGGTCAGCTCCCACACGAACGTGGCGGTGGCCAGCGCCTTCTGGCGGTCGCTGACCCGTGCGGACCGCAGGCGCCGGAAGTGCGCGTTCACGGTGTCGATGCGGGCCAGCGGGCGGCCGACGCCGAAGAACCCCGGGCGGACCTCCAAGGCGGTCGCCAGCCGGTCGAGCACCTCGGGCCGCGGCGAGTTGACGCCTGCCTCGTACTGTCCGATCGCGGCGGCCGAAACACCCACCTCGCCCGCCAGGTCGGTCTTGCTCACGCCGAGGCGGGCGCGGGCCTGGGTCAGCCGTGCCGGCTCGAACCGGCCGACCTCGCCGTCCGCGAGCTCGAACAGGCCTGGGCCGTCCTCAGGCATCCGGCCCGGACCCTTCCTGCTCGCGCGGCTCGACCTTCGGCGCGACCGGCACGCCGCTGTCGAACGACTCGACACCGGTAGCGGTCTCGACGGCGGCGGGTTCCGGCTCCCAGATGGCCTCCTGCCCGCGCAGCTCGACCTTGCCCTCGTCGTCGAGCACGGCGACAGCCCACTCGATCGACAGCAGCTGGCGCGGCGTCGACTCGACCATAACGAGCACCAAGGGCATGCGATCGCCGGCCGCCCTGAGCACGGGGCCGATCTCGCCCTCCCCCGTGGCGTCCTGGGCCGGCTCCGGCTCGCCTGACAGGCTCGGCTCCCACAGGGTCGGGTCGAGCGGCGGGGTCGTGAAGCCGTTCCTGCGGGTCGGGCTCGACGCGAACTCGCTCACCGCGTTCGGGTTGTTCGGGACTCGCCAGACGTACGCCAGGCTGTCGTTGACGACAGGAATCTCGTGCCCGCCGGGGGCGAGCTTGCAGGAGCGGAAGCCCTGGTCCGTCAGCGCGTCACGGGTGTCGTCCAGCAGGTCACGCCATTGGCTGCCGAAGCCCATCGCGTACCGGGACTCGGAGACCAGGTGCGCCTCGGCCGCGAGAGCGTGCCGCGCCCGTACGATCTTGACGAGCAGGTCGCGCAGACCGGGAGCGTCAGAGCCGAGAGCGTCGGCAGGCGAGTCCGGAACCATCTGTGAACCTCCTGGAACCCCGTCCAGGACCGCCTGTCGGTCGGACGCGGCTTCAGTATGGCACACGATTCGCGCATCAATGCTTCAGGCGCGCTCCTGTCGGCGAGCCTCTTGCCAAATCGGCGGTTCCAACTCATCGCGTCAGCGTGCGTCCACCGATGCCCGTCTGGGAAACCACCGGAAGCCCTGACGCCGCGGACAGATGCGTCAGGCCGGTCGTCTGGAAGTCCTCGTTGAGATCGGCGGCCAGTCTCGTCCGCGTACGTCCATCGGGCTGGCCGGCTCCGAGAGGCGGAGAGCAGCTCGTCGCGCACAACCCGAGGATCGAGCGCGCCGGCGGCAGCGACGTAGCTGCTTCCCACTCGGCGACATGAGCAGTCGGATTCGAGTCATGTTTGGACGCAGCGGGTTGGAAGCCACGCCTGCGCGGCAGCTGCGATTCCCACCAGGCAACACACCGCGACGATCGCCCGTTCCCGCGGCCTGGATACTCCGTTGGTTGCTGTAGTCCATGGCCCCGGCGAAACGCCATCGCGGACGCCTCTGCGAGGTCCGGGAGCGGGACAATCTCCACTACGACGAATACAGGAGCTAACCAGCATGGCGGACACCGCCGACAAGAGCACTTCCTTGACATCCCGAACAACGACGAGAGCACCGATCCGGCCACGCTGTCCAAGCTCAACGAGCCGATCCGCGCGGCGTACCGCGCGCTGCGGGCGCTCGACCCGACCGACGCGGCGTTCGGTCCCGCCGACGACCACCTGCTATCGGTCGCCAACCAGCTCGGTTCTGCCTTCGAGTACGCCATGTACGGGATCGACGTCGAGTTCGGCCCTTTCGTGTCCTGGCGGGGTCTTCCCGGTCCGCAATGGGCCGTTCAGGTGCTGGTGGTCGCCACAGACGAATCCGCCGCCGGGGCGATCGAGGCGGTCAACAAGTGGGGGCGCATGAGCGAGCCGGTCGATCCCGACGACCTCACCAGCTACGTGCTCGATGACGAGCAGGAGTGGGACGGCTCGTCGCTGGACCGCGCGGGACGCGCGTACCGCCGCGACTGCGGGTGGGACTTCTCACCCGGCCAGGGCGGGCTGTATTTGCTCGCGGTTACGCCCTACAGCTCGATGAGCTTCGGCAACGACGACATGTGCTACGGCGCCGTGGCAGGGTTCGCCATCGTCCACGACCGCGATGCTGACGGCGACTACGAGTCGCTGGCGCACCTGTGGGTCGCGAAGGTCTGGCGGCGGCGTGGCGTCGCTGCAGGACTGCTCCGCGTCGCTCGCGGCAGGTTCCCGATCAGCGGGGTCGAGGGTCCCGTCACCGACGACGGCTTGGCGCTGATCAGGGCGAGCGCTCCGGACCTGATCTCTAACGCTGAGTGAATGCCCAATTAACAGATCACACCGCATGACCAGACCCGGAACCCGCGACCGACGTCAGGTTCGAATCAGGACAGGCCCTCTCAAAGCGCTCGGATACCAACTGGGCTTCATGAGATGTCTGAAAAGCTCCCGGCTGGCGGCCCGGGCTCGACTGCGCGTGCGATGAGGCCGACTTCGGCGACATCCACCCCCTTCGATACTTGGCCTGGTAGCGGGAGGGCTGACTCGGCGACATGCCGCCGCTGAGCAGCTACAGCTGGAAGGAGACGATCGTAGCGACACCGACTCGCTGACGAGATGGCTCGGCCAGCTCCGCGGCGGTTGGTCAGGCGTGCGTGCTGCGCGGCGAGATAGTTCTTGCCGTGCATCCGTCCCGCCGAGCCGGCGGCCTCGACCAGCATCGCGGTCAGCCACTTGTTGCCGTGCCGCTTGCCGGTGGGGGTGCGCTTGCCGGCCGACTCGTAGATACCGGGCGCGACCCCGGCCCAGGCCGCCAGCTTGGCCGCCGACCCGAACCGGGACATGTCCGCGCCGGTCTCGGCGACGATGACCTGGGCGATCTTCTCCCCGACCCCGGGGATGGTCTGCAACAACTCGATCTGGTGAGCCCAGGGCCGGCAGTCGGCCCGGATCGCCTCATCCAGGTCGGCCAGCGCGCGCTCGACCAACTCGAGCAGATCCAAGATCGCGCCGGCCATCCGCGCGTGGTGGTCGTCGAAGTGCCCCTCGAGCGCTTGGGCGAGGTCGGGGATCTTCGAACGCATCTTGCCCTTGGCCAGCTCGGCCAGCACACGCGCGTCGCGCTCACCCTCGATCATCGCGCGCAACATGACCCGCGCCGAGACCGTCGTCACCGACGACGCCACCGTCGACAGCTTGATCGAGGCGTCCTCCAACATCAGCTCCAAACGGACCGCCTCGCGGGTCCGATCCCCCATCAACTGCACCCGGTACCGGGTCAGCATCCGCAACCGCCGGATCGGTGGCGGCGGCACGAACGACGGCGACAACAACCCGTGCTCGAGCAGCTGAGCGATCCACTCCGCATCGCGCACGTCGGTCTTGCGGCCCGGCACCGCTTTCATGTGCGCGGCGTTCAGCAGCCAGACCTCGATCGACTCCTCGAGGCAGTAGAACTGCGGCTTCCAATACGTCGAGGTCGACTCCATCGCCGCGATCGTCACGCCGTTGTCGACCAACCACTCCCGCATCACCTGCAGCGATCCGGTCGTGGTCTTGAACGTCCGCGTCTGTGACGACCGGCTCCCGAGCCGCTTGCCCGGTACGCGCATGCAGACCGTGACCGACCCCTTGCCGACATCCAAGCCAGCCACCCGTTCGAACAGAACCTCCATCGAGGACACCTCCGATATCAGCCTGCCCGCGACGCCCGCGACCGCGCGCCGTCCGGAGGGCCCTCTGCCAGGACACAGACCCACGTGCTCGCAGCAACAATCCACCGGCACCCGAAGACCCCGCGCCCTACACTTCTACGGGCTCACCCGCACCAGTGTGACCCGACGTCGCCGGACGGCAACCACGATTCTCATCCACCACCGCAGCGACGAAGTCGCAAGCCGTTACACATCTTGCATTCAAGGCGTTTCAGCTCTCCGAGCGGCGCGCGGCGAGTGACCGCAGCGAAGCGTTGAGCCCACATGGAACTCAGCTACTCAACCGCCGTCCATCCTCGGCAGGCACTCTGCGAGCCGGAGTCGTGCTCTCAGACCGTCAGCGCCTACGGCAAGCAACTCGATCAGGATAGGCGGCCGAAGCGTCGTACTCCGATCAACGCACGATCGAGATCAATGCGTCACCTCCTACGCGGAGAGGGTCGCTGAGCGATGCTTAGCATTCACCGGCTGACGGCTGGCGAGGGCTACACCTATCTCCTCAAACACGTAGCAACAGGAGACATCGACCGACGCATGGCTACGAAGCTGACCGCGTACTACGCGGCCTCCGGGTATCCCCCAGGGAGCTGGCTAGGCAGCGGTCTCTCTGGACTGGGTGGCGGTGAGCTAAGGACCGGAGATGAGGTGACCGAAGCGCAGATGGCATCACTGTTCGGGCGAGCGGAAGACCCCGTGACAGGGACCGTTCTCGGCCGACCGTATCGGGTCTACAAGAGTCCTACAGAGCGCATGGTCGAGCGAGTTCGCGGGCTTGACCCCGAGCTGGATCCGGTACAGCGCGAGCTCGCGATCGAGGAGATCCGCAACGATGAAGCCCGGCGAAGGACCAAGCAGGCCGTCGCCGGCTACGACCTCACCTTCTCCCCCGTCAAATCGGTATCCGCCCTCTGGGCGACTGCGGACGTCGGCGTACAAGAGCAGATCGTTGCCGCCCACCACGAAGCAGTCGGCGACGTCATCGAACTCGTCGAACGGCAAGCATTGTTCACCCGAACCGGCGAGAACGGCGTCGCGCAGCACGACACCCGCGGCGTCATCGCGACAGCCTTCGACCATTGGGATACCCGCAGCAGAGATCCACAACTTCATACCCATATCGTCGTGGCGAACCGCGTTCAGGCCGCGACTGATGGCCAGTGGCGCACCATCGACGGGAGGGTCCTGTTCGCCGCGACTGTCGCGATGTCCGAGGTCCACAACACGCTCCTCGCCGACAACCTCAGCCGCCGACTCGGTGTCGGCTGGCAGCTACGCGAGCGCGGCGAACGCCGCAATGCCGCCTTCGAAATCGATGGGATTCCCGATGACCTGATCAACGAGTTCTCATCACGGACAGAGCAGATCGAAGCGAATCTGGCGATCCTTGTCGCGCGCCGCGATGACCAGGGGCGACCTCCCGGCAAACGCGATATGTATCTATTGCGGCAGCAAGCAACCCTGATGAACCGGCCCGCCAAGCACCTCGCCAGACCTCTCACCGAACTCATGCAAACCTGGCGCCAGCGCGCCGACCGCGTCACCCACGGACAGGCCGCAGCCGTCGTTGAGAATGCTCTCAATAAGGCCACAGACCGTCCGCTGTCAGCGGACGACCTCAGCCCTGAGACCATCCAGGCGTACGGCGTAACCACGGTGCTCGCTCTACAGACCAAACGGTCAACGTGGACGCGTTGGAACCTCCTCGCTGAGGCCGCGCGCCAGAGTCGTCTCCTGCGGATGGCGAGTTCGGACGACAGGCTAAAGATGCTCGAAGCAATCGTCCGGAGTGCCGAGAGCCGGTCGATCCGCATCTCCCCGCCAGCTCTGTTCACCTCTCCGATGCACCGGGCCGACAAGCAGAGCTTCTTCACTATTCACAACGGTGAGATCTTCACCTCGCCGGTCATCCTTGGAGCCGAGAGCCTGCTGCTCGAACTGGCGCGCAAGACGACCGGGCCGACCTTGGAAGTGGGTAGTTCTCGCGATGCGAACCTGAGCGAAGACAAGCTGGAGGCGCTCCACCGGATTGCTTCAAGTGGTCAGGTCGTCGAAGCCCTCGTAGGACCGGCTGGCACGGGAAAGACGAGCCTCCTAGCTGCGCTACGCGCGGCCTGGGAGACCGAACACGGCGAGGGAACCATCCTCGCTCTAGCGCCTTCATCGGCGGCTGCAACGATCCTTGCGGACACCCTCGGGCTTCCCGCAGAGAACGTCGCGAAGTGGGTGCACGAGGCTGTTGGGGTAAATGCGGACCAGCGGAAACGATGGATCGGCGAGCTCGAACATGCCGCCCTAGCTGCGCATGAAGCAGGCCGCCGCCGACGTCATCGGCGAATCGTCGGCGAGCTCGCCCAGGTGCGGACGGAACACGATCGATGGCGCTTCCGGAGAGGTCAATTGGTCATCGTCGACGAGGCATCCATGGCCGGCACCATGGAACTCGCGACCCTGGCCCGTGAGGCCGACACGGTCGGCGCCAAGCTACTCCTCGTCGGCGATGACGCCCAACTTGGAGCCGCCAACACCGGCGGAGCATTCCGACTCATCGCGCGCGACACGCAAGCGGCCGAACTCCGCGACGTCTGGCGATTCAGCAACGACTGGGAACGAGACGCCAGCCTGAAACTCCGCGACGGCCAGCCGAATGTCATCGACGCCTACGACGAGCACAAGCGCTTCTCGCACGGCTCGCTCGAGGTTATGGAGAACGCCGCCTACCTCGCGTGGAAGGCCGACACCTCGGCAGGCGCGACTAGCCTCCTCATCGCGGCCGACAACGCCACTGTCAGCCGACTTAATACCCGCGCCCGCCTCGACCGCGTCACCACCGGCGAGATAGAACCAGAAGGAATCTCTCTCCACGACGGCAACCAAGTAGGCGTCGGCGACCACGTTGTCACCCGCCTCAACAATCGCCGTCTCCGCATCGGCCAACACGGCTTCGTCCAGAACGGCGATCGCTGGACAGTCATCCGCCGCTGGGACGATGGCTCCCTCACCGTCGAGAACGACGACCTCCAAACCGTTACCCTCCCGAGCGCCTACGTCCGCGAATCCGTCGAACTCGCCTACGCCACCACCGCCCACCGAGCCCAAGGCGCAACCGTCGACACCGCCCACCTACTCGTCACTGACAAGCTCACCCGAGCCCTCATGTACGTCGGCATGACCCGCGGCCGCCACGCCAACCGCGCCTACGTAGCCACCCACACCACAACACCAGAGCAACACGAACCGCAGTTCCCCCAGACCATGCAGGACGTCCTCGAAGCCGTCCTCCAGCAAGACGGCATCGAGCGTTCCGCGCACGAGATGATGCGCGAGCAACTCGACGATGCCGCCCGCCTCGACCGCCTGGTCCCCATCCACGAACACCTGAGCCAGCTAGAGGCCCGCGAACGCTACCGCCCCGCCATTGCGAACAGCGGCCTAGACCCCGTCGACCAAGCTGCCCTCCAATCCTCTCCCGCCTTCGGCCCTGTCATCGCAGCCCTTCGCCGAGCGGAACACTTGGGCCTGGACGTCCCCAGCACCCTTCAGGAAGCCGTATCCCAGTCGTCCCTATCGACCGCGAAAGACCTCGCCTCGGTCCTCCACGCCCGCATCGAACGCGTCGCCAGCCGAGCAGAACGGCGTACCGCAAGCGCCTCTACCTCGCCCGTTGCCGGCCTCGCCATACCCTCCACTCACGTCACCAATCCCACCTACAAGGCTGCTTTGCAGGAACTCGAGTCGCAGATCAGTCAACGTGCCGATTGGCTCGCAGACGAAGCGGCATCAGCCAACCCAGCCTGGTATAGCACGCTGCTCGCAGCGTCTGCAGATACGAGAGAAGATGTGCGGGACCTGCTGGTACGCGAGGTCGCGGCCTACCGCGAACGGTTCAACATCCAGAGCGACGAGATCCTGGGCCGGGTCCGTCCCGACAACACCTGGCACGTGAGTCATCACCACCGCCTGATGCGAAGGTTCCAGGATCTCGACACCAGGAGCGCATCGCAGGGCACCGACGGCGTAACACAAGGGTTGCTCTGATTCTGATCCAGCGCTCCCCGCCAGCGGTTGCGAGCCCCGGCGTGTCGTTCGTCGAGCTGCACCACAACAACCAGATGTACGAAAATCAGACGATCGAGGCTGTCCCCGCTCCGTCAGCCCGTCAGACCCGCTCTCTGATCCGTCAACAGATCTGGGACAGATCTCCGCGAACTGGTGGGCGACAGGTCTGGAAGCCTGCCGAACACATGACGCCAACGCACGGATCAGCCGATGTCCGTCCAGCCTGAACTCGGGCTTTCCGACATAACATCTGGGCGACGTATGGTCTGGCTCGTGAGGTCGCGAGTGGCGTACGGCCCGCCGGGACGCCGGCGGGCCGTACGGGTCATGCTGCTGATCTGTTGGTGCTCAGCCGTCGGTGTCCATTCCCGGGATCACGGCGCCGGGGACCTCGTCGGGTGTGAGGATCCTGGCGTCACCGGGGTAGGGCCTGGTCCAGGCCGTCGACTCGTACCAGCTCATGCGGGCCATCTGCTCCGGCGGCGCGGAGTCGAGGCGGGAATGGTCGCCGGTGAAGGGCTGCTTGTCCTTCCACGCCTTCCAGGCCGCGGCGACCGTCTGCTCGGCGGCCGGCGCCTTCCCCGTAGTCGGCGCAGCAGTGGCGTTCGGGTCCTGCGGGGCGGGGGTGTCCAGGCCACATGAGGGCGGGTTGCTCTCCACACCCAGGGTCAGCGACGTCCGGTTCGGCCGCGCGGTGAAGGGCGTGAAGTCGGGCTTGTTGGTGAACGCCGTGTTCATTGGGGTGGCGGCGCTGTCCATCTGGTTCATCGGGTGGATCCCGAGGATCTGCTCGATGGTGCGGATCATCGTGGCCTGGGTGTAGTAGTGGCTGTCGACGGTGCCGTGCTGGGCGTACGGGCTGATGATCTGGACCGGAGCACGGTGACCGTCGACGTGGTCGACCCAGGCCTGGGAGTCGTCCTCAACGACGAAGATCGCGGAGTCCTTCCAGTACTTGCTGTGCGAGATGGTATCGACCATCTCACCGAGGGCGAGGTCGTTGTCGGCAACCGCGGCAGGCGAAGTCGTCGGACCACCCGTGTGGTCGTTGGGGAGCCAGAGCATGTTGAGGTTCGCCGGCCCGTTCTTCTCGAAGTCGCGCTTCCAGATCTCGTACCGGTAGATGTCCGGGATGCCGTGGTCGCCACTCGGGTAGCCGTGCACCGAGATGTCGTTGAGCGACGGGATCGCCACGGCCGAGTTCATGGGGTAGGAGGTGGCCTGTGTGGGGTTCGCCGCCATGTTCTTGGTGTCGCAGTACAGGTTCTGCCAGCTCGCACCGGACGGCTTGTTGTTGGACTGCATCTGGTACTCGCCGAAGTCCCGCGCAGTGTTGCCCGCCGCCTCAGCGCCGGTCCAGATGTAGCCGGAGGCCTGGTGGCCGAGAGCATCGTTGTAGGTGTCGTAGCTGCGCGTGTACTCACCTGCGGAGGACTCGGTGTACTCCGGGTTGTCGCCCTGCATGAGCCAGCTGTGACCCTCGGCGGAGTTCGTCGCCGGGTCGTAGAAGTTGTCGTAGAGCCCGAACTGACGTGCCATCGCATGCTGGTTCGGCGTCACGTTCTCGCCGAAGGTCACCAACCTGGGGTCGTTGTTGCCCTTCGGCATGTCACCGAAGACCTGGTCGTAGGTCCGGTTCTCCTTCACAACCAAGAAGACGTGCTTGATCGTCGAGGGGTCGCCGAGCTTCTCCGGGACCGCCACCGGCCCCACGCCTCGGCCGTTGCTGTCCGAGAGCTTGAGCGAGTTTGGCATCCAGCCGTTCAGCTTGAAGACCATCTGGGTGTAGGACCTGATCTCCCCGTCGCTGGGCAGCGCGAACCGCTGGACAGTGGAGGTCGTATCGTGCGTGCCGTGGTACCAGGCGGGCGGCGGGAAGTTGCTGGGGCTGCGCGCGTCGATGCCGCGGGTGTTGGAGACCAGCACGTCGTTGCCGACCGTGGTGACTTCCGAGGGGTAGTAGTCGGTCGGGAGCAGGCCGAGGTAGCGGACCGCCTCCCGCGCGGAGGTGTACTTGTAAACGGCGACCGCGTTGGCGCGGCCGAGCGTGACCAGCAGGTGGCCGTCGTCGGTGACCGTCACCGCGTTTGGGTCATAGCCCACCGTGGCCTCCGGCCACGGCTGGGTGGCGATGGTCTGGACGACCTTGTCGCTGGCGGTGTCGATGACCGAGATGTCATTGCTGTTGGTGTTGGTGACGAACAGCGCCCCGTCCTTGGCGTAGACCGCGGTCGGGTGCAGGCCGACGTCGATACTCGCCGGAACGGCGGCCGGGTTCGCCAGGTCGATGACGCTGACCGTGCCGGTGGTGGTGCCGGCGTTCGGGTCGGCCGGCACCTGGGTTCCGTAGGAGTTCTGGGTGAGCTCGCCGGGCTTGGCCGCACGCCCGCCCTCGTTGGTGACGTAGAGCTTGTTGCCGACCATGATCATGCCACGCGGGGCGGTGCCCACCGTCCAGCTCTGGAGGATCGTCCCGGTGGTGGTGTCGATCGCGAAAACGCGGTTCTGGCCGTTGACCGCCGAGTAGACGGTCTTGCCGTCGGTCGAGAAGACAGCGGCACCGACCAGCGCCTGCTTGCCGCCCTGGGCAGGGATCGCGACCGTGGTCGGGTTCGACACGCTGCCATCGGGGTTGACGGTGAACCGGGTGTAGCCGTTGGCCTGGCCCAGCCACAGCTGCTTGCCGTCGGGCGAGTACGTCGGACCCTCCTGGCCCACGTCGTTGCCGCTGATCTTGAGATCGGCCGCCTCGTTGTTGCCGACGTACTCCTGGAGCTTGAGCTTCTTCAGGTCCACGATGGCCATCGCCATCCCGCCGTCGGTGATCGAGCCGGCCAGGTGGGTGCCGTCCGGGCTGACGACCGTCGACATGAACTTGCCCTCGTTGAGGACCACGCTCTCGCCGATCGGGTCGGTGTGCTGGCCGTCGGCCATGACCCGGCCCTGGTCGGTGATCTGGCCGGCCTGCTCGAAGCCGAACTGGCTGGTCTGAGCGAGAGCGATACCGGTACTGGTGCTGACGAGGGCGAACGCGGCGACCGCCACGATCGCTGCTCGTCCCTTCCGCAGCGCGAGCGGACCTGTGCGGCCTCTCTCACGGCGCTGACGTACTACCTGCACGATCTATCCCTTCTCACTGGGGCTGGGGCGCGGTCCGGCCACGTGAGTCGGACCGCTGAAGCCGAGGAGGAAACGCGGGTCGAAATCGTCAACGGCAGGCACCGGTGACGTTCTCACCGCCACGCACGCTGGCCATCACGTTGTGCCTCTCCAGCGCGCACCCCGGCCGTGCCACGCTGGCCAGGGAACCTGTCTACCCCCGCCAGGGCGCGTGGACGCCGGGCGAACGTAGGCAAAACCTTGGATGAGCGCGGTGACTGTGGTCACACACGCTGAGCGATGACCGGACTTGCCGCGGATGTGATGCGCGCGGTGCCGGCCAAGATCCTTGTGCGAATCGCGACCTCACTGCTGTTAACTGGTGTCGTGGTTGCGCAGGACCAGCGCCTGGGGATGGCGCACTTGGCCGATGGCGGGCGGGTGGCCTATGCCCTGACAGGCAGCGGGCCGTTCCTGCTGGTTGCGCCGGGGTGGCTCAGTCATCTCGAGCTGGGATGGGCCATCCCCGCCGAGCGCATGTTCCACGAGTCGCTGTCGTCGGGCCGTACGTTGGTGCGCTACGACCGACCTGGTTGTGGTCTCTCCGACGCCTACGACGGCCCTCGCACGATGGCGCTCGAGCTTGCCACGATCGCCGCTGTGACCGACGCGCTCGGCATCACCCGCTGTGATGTCCTGGGCTGGTCGCTCGGGGCGGCGGTGGCCGCACAGTGGGCCGCCGACCAACCGGAGAAGGTCTCGCGTCTGGTGCTGTACGGCGGCTGGGCGACCGGCGACGCCATCGGCGACGAGGACAGCAAGCGGCATCTGCTCGGGCTGCTTGCCTCTCACTGGGGCCTGGGATCAGACCTGCTCACCGATCTCTTCGCACCCGAGGCTGACACCGGCACCCGCCTCGCGCTCGCCCGCTACCAGCGCGCAGCCTCCTCGCCCGAGACAGCGGTCGACTTGTTGCGTCTCGCGTACGCCCTGGACGTGCTTCCGAGCCTGGCGCGGGTGCAGGCGCCGACGCTGGTGCTGCACCGCAGCGGAGACCGAGCCGCCCCGATCGACCAGAGCAGGGTGCTCGCCGACGCGATCCCGGGCGCCCAGCTCGTGGAGCTCGCAGGTCGCTCGCACCTTCCTGCCATCGGGGATGTGGAGTCACTGGTCGAACAGGTGCGACGCTTCCTCGGACTGCCACGTTTACGAAGGACCGTTCCCACGGGACTCACCGCCCGCCAGACAGAAGTCGCGGCCCTCGTGGCGGACGGCCTCACGAACCGCCAGTTGGCCGACCGCCTGGGCATCACCGAACGATCCGCCGAGTCGCACCTCGAGCGGATCCGGCTGCGGCTCGGGTTCAGATCTCGTTCCCAGGTCGCAGCCTGGTACGTCGCGCGACACCCGCACAAGTGAGGTAGTTCCACGGCTGCGCCGGGGACGGCCACCGCGCAGCATGGAGACATGTCCCGACGCCCTGCCCATCTCCTCGTCTCGGCCGCCGCGTGGTTGGGGTTCGTCGTTGTCACCGTGTGGACGATGGCCTTCCTCGCCGGCGTGGTCGTCCCCAGGACCGTCGACGGTCCCGACCGTACGACCACCGCTCGCGCGGTCGCGATCGACCTGGCGCTCCTGCTGCTCTTCGCCGTCCAGCACTCGGTGATGGCGCGGCCTCAGGTGAAGTCCTGGCTGAGTCGGCGGATCCCGCCGGCGCTCGAACGCACTTCCTACGTGCTCGCCACAGACATCTGCCTCGCGCTGCTGCTGGTGCTCTGGCAGCCCTGGGGTGGGCAGATCTGGCACGCCGATGGCCCAGTCATGGTCGTCGCCTGGTCAGTCTTCGCCGCCGGTTGGGCGCTGGCGATCACCGCAACGTTCGCGATCGATCACCTCGAACTCATGGGGCTGCGGCAGGCCGGATGGACGCCCGCCCGAGACCCCGGCCTCACCTCTGACCTCTATGTCGGCGGCCTCCACGCCGTCGTGCGACACCCGTTGATGACCGGGCTGGTACTGGCCTTCTGGGCGACACCACGGATGAGCGCATCGCATCTTCTCTTCGCCCTCGCCGCAACCGGCTACATCGCCGTCGGGATCAGGTTCGAAGAGCGCGACCTCCGCAACACGTTCGGAGCCTCGTACGACGACTACGCCGCCCGCGTCCCCGCCCTCCTGCCAGGACTTCCAGCTCGAGTGGGCACTCGGTCACCTGGCGGGTAGCCACCACACAGGATCTACTCCGGCCGGTGTTCGGTCCGGGAGCAGCCGAGGCGGGAGGTCCATTCGCGGAGGCGGCGGAGGGCGAAGTCAAGGTCTCGGTGGAAGGCGAGGGGACCCGAAGGGTTGGCGTCTTCGAGGTAGGAGGCTTCCCAGAGAGTGCGGAGGGCGGAGAGTTCCTCGACCAGGGCGCCGTGTTCGGGCCAGCAGGGTGGGATGAGTTTGTGGTCGAGGTTGTAGCGGTCGATGATCCAGTCGGCCCAGCTGGTGAGGCGGGTGAGCTCTGCGGCTGTGGTGGATGGGTCGAGGTCGCGCCAGCAGACAATCTCCGGATCGTTGTCTGCCAGGTCGAACGACCTCAACAGCTCATCGCGCGAGGTCATCGCGCTGCCTTCCTGGGCCTGAGGTACGAGCGATGCTGGCGCGGATCTGGTCAGCGTCGTGGCGGTCCGGCCAGGGGGTCATGCTGAGGAGGATGGGTGGGGCGGTGCGGGCGAGGAGAACGCCGGTGCCGAAGGGAAGAGTTCGGATCACGTCAGGTGGCAGGATCGGGATTCTGCGGGTACTGGTCGAGATCGTGCGGCCACCATCGGCGCCGCGACTCCAGTTGCGGACCTCCTCGTCGCGTTCGCCGCAAACAGCGGCGAGGTCTTGAAGGTCTCGGGGTTGGGCTGACCCGCCGAGGATGAGGCGAAGGGTGGCGGCGTCCCACATCGCTGCGGCCGCTTGTTCTCCCCAACGGTCTCGCGCCTGGGCTAGGGACTGGATGACGACAAGAGTGGAGATGCCTGATCCGCCACCGTCGGCCATGAGCGATGGCAGGGACGGTACGGCGCAGAGGTTGGCGATCTCGTCGAGGACAAGTGCGAGAGGTGGTTCAAGCCGGTCGCCTGGGTTGGCTGCGGCGAGTTGGCGGGCGGTCTCGGTGATGTCTTCGAGGAGAGCGGCGATGAAGGCCGACGTGGCGCTCGCGCCGACTCCGGTGCCGAGGAGGTAGATGGTGCCGCGGTCGGCGATGAACGTCTTGGGGTCGAGTCCTTCGCCCTCGGGTGGGTCGAAGGATCTCCGGACGGCTGGGTCGGCCAGGGCGGACAGTGCGGAGCGGACGCCTGCCCAGACAGCGTCGCGTGTCCGGCCGTCCATGCGGACGATGCCATCGAGTGTGTCACCCCAGCCTTCGGCGGCATCGTTCGAGCGGTTGAGGATGGTGACGGCCTCGATCGCGGAGGCTGGCTCGAGGCTCCATCGGTAGAGCTGCGCGACTCCCGCTCCGTCAATGGCTGCCGCATGGAGGAGTCCGCGGAGCGCCATCTCGGTCTGTCCGTGCCAGAATGCGCCGTCGGACACGCCACCCTTGGCGAAGCCTGCGCCCGCTGCGAGGCCGCTCGCACGGACGATCGCGGTGGTGGGATTCTCGCAACCACGCACAGGCGACCAGCGGATGCCTTCGACCCTGCCCAGTCCTTGTGGATCGAAGATCGCGACGGGTCCGATCGCGCGCCGCAGTTCCACGGTGGCGGCGAGGTTGTCGGGACGGGTAGACGTAGTGACGACCGCGCCGGGTGCGTCGATGATCGCACCAATGATCTGATGCAATCCCTTGCCGGATCGCGGCGGGCCGAGCAGGATCTCGGAGTCCTCAACCGATGCCCAGCACTGTCGTCGCCGAGCTCGTCCGAGGTAGCGGCCGACATCGGTCGGATCTGCCTGGCGTACGGCGGGACGCGCCGATACTCCGCGGCGCAGCACCTGACTCCGCCCCACGGCCGCCTCAACTTCCGCGGCGGTCGCAAGCCCAGCTCGGCTGTCGACGGACCTGGTCCGCCGAGCCGCGCCGGGGCCTCGTGTGCTCCAAATGTGGCAGAGGAATCCGATGGCACCGATTGGAGCCATCAGCAGCGCCGCGACGACAATCCAGTAGACAACGACAGGAAGCGCGCCGGGGGCAAGCCCGAACACACGCGCCGGATCAGCCGGAGCCATCACCACCTTCAACGCCTCGGGCCAAGACGTCCGCACCCAGCCTCCATTCGTGGCCAAGCTGGTCAATCCACCAGCGACGTACAACACGCCCGCGCCGGCGAGCAACACTCCCCCGGCAAGCATCAGCAGGTCAGAGGAATCTCGGGGCGGACGGACACCCCCGTTCACCTCACATCCTCCCGTCGGTGTCGAACAGCTCGACTTCGCGGGCATGGCGAACGAGTTGTACGACGAACGACCGACTCGGCAACCGCCACAGCGCTCGGCCCTTCGGCAGTTTCGCGATTGTCGCCACCTCGACATCGGTCAGGCCGAGCAAGGTCGCCGTACGGGCGAGTTGGTCCGGCTCCTGGCGGAGCATGATGCGTGTCGAGCAGTCAGCCAGCAGGCCTTCGGCCAGCGCGCGGGCCTCCGATCCGAGGTCGCCGACGGCCGCGAGGTCGGACAGCCGGTGGACGATCAGGACGTTAGAGACACCCCACGCGCGAGACAGCTTCCACTGCTCCTGCATGCGTCGCAGAAGTGCCGGGTCTCGCATGACGCGCCACCCCTCGTCGTACACGATGAACCGCTTGCCACCCGCCGGATCGGTGACCGCCGCCTCTAGCCAGGACGAAGCGCACGCCAACGTCAGCCGGAGAGCTTGATCGTTGCCACCCGCACCGATCCACGACGAGTCCAATGTCACCATCGGGAGCGAGGGATCAAATCGCGTCGTAGAGGGCCCGTCGAACATCCCGGCGAGATCGCCGTGGACCAGCCGCCTGATCGCATGAGCAAGTTCGCGGTTGTCGACCGCGGACGTCTCCTGACCGGCATCCGGGTCGAACAGCGCCGCAACCACGTCGGGGATCGTTGGCGCCGGCAACTGTGACGCACGGTCGATAGCAAGATCCAGGCCGGTGTGTTCCAGCGCCGTCAGCGGCCGGCCAAGCGTCGACTCGGCCAAGGTGCCGAGGAGGGCGCGCCGTCGTGACCTCACGATGCGGTGCCAGTCGTCGTTCAGTACCCCGCTCGGCCTGCTTCCGGCGTCCAGAGGATTCAGCCGCGTTGGCAGGCCCGGACCGAGCTTGATGACCGCACCGCCCACTGCCTCGGCGACCGGCGTCCACTCGCCCTTCGGGTCGCACGGGACGTAGGCCTTGTACCCGAGTGCGATCGATCTCGTGATCAGAGCCTTAGCGGTCGACGACTTGCCGCTGCCGATGACGCCGGCCAGGAGTACGTTCGGGTTGGTGATCACACGAGACTGGTAGAGCACCCAGGGGTCGTAGACGAATGATCCACCGCTGAATACGTCGTTGCCGATATAGGTGCCGTCGGCCCCCAGTCCGCCTTCGGCGAGAAACGGATAGGCGATCCGCAGGATTCTGGTCGTCGCTCGATGGTCGTCGACCAGCAACGGTAGTCGGCAGCGTAGGCCGTCGACTACGGGCGGCGGATCGTCCACCAACTCCTGCATCGGCGGGGCAGGCGACGTACGTCGACCATCCGGCCGGCCCACCCGGCGATTGGCGCGTCGCGTACGTCGATCTGTCGCGCTGGGCTCGAACAGCGCTGCACTTGGCCTCATCCCAACCCCACCCCGAACGGCAGCGCTGCCGCCAGAAACCCCTCGACCTGCTGGCCGACCAAGCGCCGTACATCGAGCAAGGCCTGCGATGCGGCGATCTCGATCTCGGTGCACGCCTCGTCGAGCGCCTCCTCGGTATCGGCGGACACTGCGATGAGTCCGATCCAGCGCACGTCACCGTGTCCAGCGGCCAGGTCCCGCTCTCGTTGGGCGACGTCCGCATCCTGCTGACGATCCTCCTCAGTCTCTAACTGGCCGATCCGTTTTCTCGTCGCCCGGTCGGTCACCCGCTCAACCTGATGCCGGCGTGCATCACGCAACGCTCTCCCGACCGGCACCGGCTGCAGCACCAAGGAGAAGGTTCGCCGGATCCCCGGTTTCAACAACAGCGGGCTCAGGAAGGACGGCGTCGCGCGGATCCGCGGCCATTCTGTGACGACGTAGACGCGGTGGTACGACGAATCGGTGCGCAGGTGGTCCCAGGCCGCGTCGACCGCGAGCGGGGCAGCATCAGCGGGGTCGATGTCGCTGAACAAGGTCCGCGTCGCGGCCGGGTCGAAGGCGACCCGCAGACTTGCAGCCAGGTCTGCGGCGTTGAGCCAACACCCGGCGACCCCGGCCGTAGCGAACGCTGTCTGGAACGCACGCGACTCGGCGTCCAGCACTGCCATTGCGCCCGCCACTCCCCCGCCGTACTTCCGAGCCTCCTTCGACACCGCATCGAGACTCAACGCGAAGCTGAACAACGTCTCGTGCCGGGCGACTGCCGGCGCCGCGTGCCGCAGCAGGTCGCCATAGATCGAACCTGCGGCCGTCCCCGTGTCTAGGCTGCGTTCGCGGGCCCAGTCACCGAGACCGTCGCCTGGGTCAGGGATCGTGCGCTCGAGAATCTGCGCTCGTGCGATCCGGCTGCTCTGGCACAGTCCGGCGATCATCCGCCCGTACGCCGCCACCCGCCGGTCCTGCTCATCGGAGTTCTGGAGGAGATGTGCAGGCCCCTCGATCCTCGCCACCGCGATCAGTCTCCGGCGGCGTGGATCATGGACCGCACCGATCGACGACGGCGTGTCCAGGATCCGCAGCGGACTCGTCTCGCCGGGCAATTGCAGATAGCCGTGCCGCCGCGGTGCGAGCACATTCGCCCGGGATGACTGCTGCTTACGCCAACTGCGGATGCAATGGACTGCGCGCAAGACAACCCACCGGTGGCCCGGCAGTCCTTCGAATCGGCCGAACGCGACCAGGCCACACAGGGCTGCTACGCACAGAGCGGTCAACCGAGGGAACGCGGTCCATCCTGCGAGCAGCGCACTGGCTGTCGCCACCACACCGATGACCAGGAGCGCTACCTGAATCGGTCGCAGACCGAGAAGCAGCGAGTTCCGTTGGGGACGCGGGAACCGCGCGGACAGTGCATTGGACATCGTCAGTTGCCCTTCTCCGAAGCCTGACTGTTGTCATCCGCTGAGGTGCTCGGCTGACCATCGACCGAGACCTCGCTCATGGCAACCGCGATCGCCGCCGATCCCGAATCGCTGCCGCCACTCGACGGCGGCTGCAGCGTGGACTGGGCGCCTTGCTCCGCCCCCGCCGCCGACTCCTGACCGCCAGCTGTCGCGGCGGTGTGATCGGACGAGCCAGTGTCGCCGTCGTATGTTGTGGTGTCGTTGGGGTCGTGATCACCTCCGACAACCGGCGAGGAGTCGTCATCGTCGGAGCCGCCGCTGAATTGGTCTGCTCGCCACTGTGCGAACCGCTCAAGCTGGTCCTTGCCAGCCTCGACACCCGAAGCGCCTTGCTGGAGAGTGCGGGTAACGGCATGGCTCTGGTCGCCGGCCCAATGGATGAACGAGTACGTGGCGAGCGGGGTGAATGCCGCCATGGCGATCAGCAGGATCCCCGCGAAGAAGCTGCCGAGATTCGAGGCGTTTCCCTGCCCGGATGCGCCGACCGCCGAGAAGCCGAGGGTGAACACGACGGCCATGGCGACCTTCGAGAACAGCAACGCTCCCACGATCTCGATCCACCTGCGTAACCAATGTCTGGTCGCAGACCAAGTCCAGCTCGCGAGAGCGACCGGGGCGAAGACGACGAACGCGATCAGCGCGACTTCGCGGAGCAGCATGACGAAGTACAGCGAGAACATCGCGAGCAGCCCCAACTGCACGGCCAGGAGCAGAACGCCACCAAGCGTCGGAGCGGTCAGGTACGCCGTGA
The DNA here is from genome assembly GCF_036227145.1 of Kribbella sp. NBC_01484. Classification (NCBI taxonomy): domain Bacteria; kingdom Bacillati; phylum Actinomycetota; class Actinomycetes; order Propionibacteriales; family Kribbellaceae; genus Kribbella; species Kribbella sp. NBC_01484. The sequence goes on along the minus strand of NZ_CP109437.1, from coordinate 3,854,310 downwards.
GGTCCGTCATCCGCTTGATGCCGGCGGCGGCTGCATCGGTTCCAAGAATTCCTCGGGAGAGGTCGTCGACCATCGCCCCACATGCTGCGATGACTCCGACAGCTAAGGGAACCCCCGCCGTTCCCAGTAGGGCTCCGAGCACGGCATGTCCGAGGCGGCCGGGTTCGCGGCGAATTGCCGCCGATACGCATTGCAAGACGAAGGCTGCGACGAGGATGGGCAGGCAGACTCCGACCATGAGATCGAGGTTGTGGCTCCACCACTTCTGATCGAACCTGGGCGACGTACTGGAGCTGAAGCGTTGGAACACCGTCGCCGAGAGATCGGACAGACCGTTCGCCGACCACCTGAGAAACGAGTCCCACGCCGAGTTCGCGGCAGTCTCACCGACGCTTCCGACCACGCAGCTGACCGGGTTCAAAAGACAATCGCTCCAAGCCATCGTGGATCGCCACCTATCCGATCTGGATGCCGCTGAAGAAGCGGATGATCGGATTCGCGGACGCGATGAGGACGGCAGCACCGGCTGCGATCAGGCAACCGACCTTGCCCTTACCGGCGTAGTGGGCGTTGCTGCCGAAGCTACCCATCGCCCACGCACCAGCCGAGATGATCAGCGCGGCCACGCAGATCACCAGACCGAATGTCTGTAAGGCACCGACGATCTCGCGGAGCGCCGGGAGCCCAGGCAGTCCGTTGGAGTTCGGGCTGACTCCAGGATCCTGGGTGTAGTAGAAGCTGAGCATGCGGATGTGCCTCCTGGCGCCGGTCAGCGCCGAGTAGTCGGATTTCATGGGTTTGGGTAGATCGGTGGTGCCCACCCAGAGATAGGTGGCACCCCAGCGTTGTTCGATCGCACCGACGTCGACCAGGTAGACGCCACCGTCTCCGGGCGTCCGGTCCCCGATGTCGTTGGAGACGATGCGACCGTTGCCGACGTACACCGCCACGTGGCCGTAAGGACCGTCCGTCGACCAGAACAGCAGAGCGCCGACAGGCGGTCGCCGGTCGTTAGGATGCGCATTGCCTGAGCTGACCATCTGAAGCCACTGCTCGGCCGCGGAGTAGTAACCCGAGTAGGGACGGCCCCAGATGTTGGATGCCAACCGAGCACAGAGCTGGTAGTAGCCGTGACTGCCGACCAGCCTCAGCGCCCGAGAGACTGAAGCGTCAGCTCCTGGCAGCGCCTCGGTGTCACCTGCTCCCCAGCCGCCGCAGGAATTCACGCGTGGTGTCGAGCGGGCCAAGCTGACTGCCGCGTCGTAGTTCTTGTGGTAGTTCTCACCGTCGGCGAACGCAGAGCGCTGAACCTCCTGAGCGGCCTGCCACGGCAGCATCGCCGTCCAGCCGGGCACATTCGCCAGCGCGGTGTAGAAGAGGTCAGACGCACCCGCCGGATCCATCCGAACGGCGAGTGGTCCCCAGCCGTCTCGCTGCTGGAACAGTCCACGCGAGTCCGGCCCAGCAGTATCGCCATGGTCGACGTTGCGCAGCGACGACTCCGTAAGCGCCGCCATGACCGCGATCACCTTGCCAGCCTCGCCGACACCGGATCGGTCGCCGACACCGAGGAGGACCGCGAGATTCGCAGCCTGTTCGGCATCGAGGTTCACCTTGTTCAGCGTCTGCACGGCCTTGCAGCTGTCGGCGTCCTTCCCGGCAATCGCGAGTGGTGGAATCAGGCAGGCGCTGGTGGCCAGCAGAGCGCCGGCCACCATGAGCTTGATGATCATTGAGGCAGTTCGTTGCTGGCCGACCAGAAGCTGCACCGCGGACGGCAGATCACTCCGACCGTCACGTGCCGCTGTGACCTCGTCATCTCGCCGTCGAGCACACTCTCCTGTGTTCCTCGTACGACGAAGCCGTGCCAGCCCGCGGGCGCCCGCGGATCCCGCGCGAGCGCGACCAATTCAGGCGTGGTCGCGGCGGTCACATCGAGCACACTCGCGCGAGCCTCGTGAACCTTCAGGTCCTCCCACTGTGTTGCGTACGGCAACATGCTGCGAGCAACGCGGCCGGCGTCGGGCGACTCCAAAGGATTCGCGAAGGCTGTGACGGCGTCCTGCCAGTCGAAGTAGCCGTGCACGCTCGAGTCGTACGTCCAGATCGCCGTACCGAATGCGATCGCATAGGCCTTCGGGTCTGTCGTTGCCGGCCGCTCCCACGCTGGCAACTGCGGCTCCACGATCGAATTCGGTTCCTTCGACTCCGTGACCTGCCCGTCGTCGGCGCCTGGCGTCGAGGGCTCGCCACGAGCGGCGTTCGGTGCGTCGTGCCAGCGGAGCATGAGCGCGAAGATCAAGACGATCAGCAGCCCCAGAATGATGAGTGGTGCGGCAAGCTTCGAGTTCCAGACTCGACGCATGTCAGAGCTCCCTCCGTAACTTCACCGGCTGCAGCCGGGCGATCAGTGAGCGTGCGACAGCTGGCGGGATGATCCGCAACGCGGCCTGCAGACGCAGGTAGAACCTGAACTGCGCGAAGTAGTAGCGGACCAGCCAGTTGCGTCGACGCGGACGCATGTCGAGAACGTTCATGGAAGCTCAACGACCGAGCTGTTGTGACTCCGGAGTAACTTCAGGTCAGGCTGTTCGGGCCATGCCCATTCCCAGGCGTCCAGACCACAGTGGACCTGGCGGGCCGCCGAGCGTGGCCGCCCGGGGATTCCGGCTGACGACCCCGCCAGCCGCCTGGTTGATCCAGAGTTTGACCATCGGATCGCGGAACACCTCGTCTGCAGACCGGCCCGAGGCAAGCTGCGACAGAGCCGAACGACGGATAGGTCCGCTATGTAGCAGCCGGGCCAGCCCTTCGGCCTGTTCCCGAGGTACTCCGATATCCCGCACTCGGGCCGTGATTGCGTGCTTGGAGAAGCTCGGGCCTTCGGATGCGGCCACCACACGACGCCGGACCTCGACGACCGCGAGGCCGGCGCGCTCCAGTTGCGCACCGATCCGGTCGAGGTGCGGGCCGAGCTCCTCGAGCAAGGCGGGCTGTACTCGCTCGGGGAGGAAGTCGGTCAGCGGGTGCCGCTGGCGCCGCCGCGCATCCTGACGAACAACATCCGCCAGACGCCACCGCACCATGTTGGCCAGGTAGCCCCAGGTGACCTGACCGGCCGGAGGTTGAGCAGCCAGCCGGTGGCAGCGTTCCCACGCAAGCACCCGCGCCAACTGCGCAGCCTCGTCGTTCCCCAGCGCCATCCGCAAGCGGCTGGGCACCTCCGCAACGATTCGGCGTTCGATCGCCTGGGCCAACCGGTTCGACGGATCATCTGCCCACCCAGATTCCGCAGCTTCGACCAGGAGTGCCTGGAGCTCTTCAGTCATTGGCCTCACTCCGTATCCGACGCCCGGACCGTAGCCCGAGGCTGACTATTGATTGCTTGCGGCACCAATCTCGCCGCACGCCGACGAGGTCTGAACCCGGAGCGCGAAGTCCCGGAGTCCTGGAGTTGCTCAGAGACTCGGACCCGACGCCGCCGGAGTCGGGTCGTTCTCGACATCGGCGAGGTGCTGACGCCGACGTGCGTAATCCTCAAGCGGCCGTGTTGACAGGATCGCGTCGTGCAACTGCTGTGCGCCGTCCTGTGTTTGGAGGAGGCTCGTCGCCGTGTGTCCGTCGGGGATCTCCACTGCGCGCACACGGCGGTAGAAGTACGACAGGTCAGGAGACGCTGCGACGGCAGTCCGACGCCACTCCTGATCACCGTTGAGCGCGACGATCACCGTGTCGGTTGCCGTGTACCGGTACAGGGTCCTCGCTTGCGCCGACGACATCAGCGAACCGCACAAGGGGATCCCTGCCCACTTCTCGCCCGACATACGGCTCAGCTTCTCGACGGCCATCGCGTCCAGGGGATCGTTGACGACGACAACCATCGCGCCATCGGTCAGAAGGTCGAGCTGCTCTCCGATACCGACGAGCGCGTTCGACGGACGATGGATCAGTGTCGTCGGTGAGGGCGTGAAGCCAGGCTGATCCCCCTGGCTGACTCCGACGAAACCCACCGGATCTAGTCGCTCGTCGCGGGCCAGCAGCATCAGCTTGTCCCGAAACACGTCGACTGCGGTGCCTTCCTCGGTCCACTCCGCCAGGCCGGCCCTGATGAGCGTGCGGAAGTCGAAGCCCCGCTCTCGCAGGTGATCCGTCAGCCGAGTGAACGAGTCGGGTGCGTACCCCATCTTCCACGCGGAGTCGGAATCGAGAACCTCGGTTGCTCCACGCTCCCGCAGCCGTTCGATCGGCCAACCGACGTTGGCGCGCAGCAGCTCCTTCCGGAAGAACTTGTTCGCCACTAGGTGCGCCACCATCAATCGCTGACGCTCACCACTGATCAGCACCTGTTCGGACTCGGACGAACCCGCATTCATGACAACCTCCGAAGCGATTGAGAATCAACGCGCCTACGAGGGTCGTCTGGTCATGCCCCGCAAAGAACCCAGATACCGAGATCAAGGACCACCCGAAATGCAGCCCTCACAAGGTCGGCCCCGGTTCGGGCGGATCCACCCCAGTCACCGATTCGAACGAATGATCCGGCGCAGTCCGCCGAGCCGAACGGCCTAACGCCGCGACAAACTCTCGCGAGACAATCTCCTGGTCGAGATCAAGAACCTTCGACAGCTCGCCAAGTTGCCCGGCCACCCGATCATGTGGCAACCGCGCCACCAAGGGAGCGACGCGTCGCAGCGCGTTCACGCGTCCGCTGATGTGATCCAGTACCCGGGACCAGCGAGCGATCTCGACCTCTATCGCCAACTCCGCCAGCGGCCGGGAAGTACTCAACGCCCCAAACAACCGATCCGCACCAGATGGTGTCTCAAGCAACGAGGCGGGGTCATTGCCGACGGGCAACTCCGCGATAAGCACCTGCTTGAAGAGCGACGACAGGTCGTCCAGCCATCTGACCGCCGCATGACGTCCGCCTCTGTCCGCATCGGCGGCCACGATCACTGTCTCGCCGCTGGACGAGAGACGAACCATCGTTGCCTGATGGAACGACAAGGCTGTCCCACACACCGCAAGCCCGGCCCAGCCTCGAGAGGTCAGCCGGCTCAGCTCGTCTATCGCCACTGCATCCATCGGCCCTTCGACGAGAACCGGTGTCGCCCCCGTCTCCAAGAGATCGCGCTGCTCGACGAGCCCGACAAGCGTGTGCGACTTCTGGTAGATCGGTGTCGTGGAAGAGTTCAGGTACTTCGCCCGCCCACTGCGCGAACGTCCGACAAATCCGACCACCTGCCGGTCACAATCCCATGCAGGGAACATGATGCGGTCCCGGAACCTGTCGACCAGATATCCGCTCTTGGTGACACTCGCCAACCCGGCATCCACCAAGTCCTCATCCTCGAAGCCCTGGAGCCTCAGATGGTCTACCAGGTGGGCCCAGCCGTCGGGCGCATATCCGACCTTCCAGGGCGAGCTTCGCCTCAACACATGTCCAAGTCCACGGTCGGTGAGGTACCCGGGAGCCCAACCGGTGTTGGACCCAAGCAACTCGTTCCGGAAGAACTCACCCGCGGCCGCGTGCGCCTCGCGCATTGCACGATGAGGGCTAGCCACAGCCTCTCCTGCAAGAGCGAGTGACCAACCAGTGGACCTTCGACACTCCAACCACCCCGACCAGGAACGAGAGTTTCTCCGGTCTTCAAGGTCGTCTGATGCCTGAGGCAAGAGAACCCGGATCCACTCCTCAAGGAGTCCTGGACAGATCAGGGCAACTCCGGACCTCGGAGGGATGAGATCCCATCGTCAGCAGGCTCGAGGGACGTTCTCATGCCGACGTCCACACCGCGCCCAGCGCGAGCAGCTGTTCTCCTCAACCGACTCCCAGGTGGCTCATCCGACCAATCCATCGAAACATCAGCAGTCCGAGCAAGCTGACTCCCCATCCGGTCAATCGCCTCATCGAGCAATTCAATCGCCCGCCGAATCGACCACGTGCCGGCCCTTCCACCACCGCCCGTGATAGGGGAGTTGACTTCGGCCATCGGTCTCTCATCGGCCTCACTTCCCACCCGCGCCGGCCTAATGAATCGGCTGGTGTGCGAACCGTGCTCGCGCTCCGTCATGGTCATTCAGGCTCGCTACGACTAGACGTCGGATGAAACCCGGATCACGGCATCCAGGACTCCCGGATCAGCCACCCACCACAGGAGCGAAGTTCGCGAGCTCCCAGCCAAAGGATGCACCTCGCGGCTGAGTGTTCCTTGGCTACACGGTCGCCGCCAACCACCTTGGCCATGTCCGTTACGCCAAATTCAGGCCGAACAAGGGGATCGGCGCGGGAAAGCCGACGGTCAGACAAGGTGAGGGCGATGGAGCCCCATCCGCCGCCGGCGGGACGCCGACACTGGGACTGCGAGCCGTAGTAGCCTCCGGCGCAACTTGACGCTGGGCGGCCTGCGGACCATGTATGATTGCCGCCTTCGCGGGATCATCGTCATCTGCGCAGGCATCGTTGGCATCTTCTCCTCGAGCACCGCTGGGCAAGCTGCGGCGCAACCTCTGGTCGATGACGCTGTAGCCGGGTTCGTGAATCGCAGAAGTCAGTCTGTGCCAAGGTCCGCGGCGGCGGGGTCTTTGAATCGCTCCAGCATGAGCCGGCAGGCTCGCCGCATGACGCGGTCCAAGTCATCGACAACACGGTGCAGGTCGGTCGCCGACTCACCGCGCAGATTCAACAGTGGCGCAGGTTCCACATCCCCGTGTACTTCGGAATTGCGGCGCTTGTACGCCGCCCGCATGAAACGCTCCACGGCCCCCGGATCGACTCCAAGGACCGAATCAGCCCGGAGCAGCTGTTCGGCCTCCTCCGAGATGACAGCGGACTGTTGACGGGTCGTGTGGCCGAGGTGATGGATGAACAGAGCCTCGGCGCAGATGATGAGGTCGATGAGACGATCTTCCGGTTGCGTGCGGCCGCCGGCGAAGCTGAGGCGGCGTAGGGCTACCTGCAGCGTCTTGGGAAGTGGTTGTGCCAGGAGTTCGAACACCCGCCGCAGCTCACTGATGTGATCCGCGAACAGCACAATGGGTCGTTCGGGATCAAGTGTGCCGAGCGGGGTCAGCTGCGCCTCAGCACTGCCGTTCGCCTCTAGCTCGTCCGGGTGGAGCATGCGAAGACGTCGAGTGGCCGCCGTCGACCCACCGCAAACCACACGCAACGTGCTGATCAACCGAGCCGCCGGATCGTCGGCTGCCTGAACGACCTCGGACGTTGTCTGCTTGGGCAGGTCCCGTTCAGCGACGAATGGATGGTCGTGTTCGAGGGTCAGCGCGATCTGGTTGAAGCGCGAAACGGTGACGCTGGTCAGGGTTGTCATACCGCTCGACCGGATCGCCAGCACACGCAGAGCAGCACCGATCTCAGCATCGGTCATCTCTCGCAAGACCAGTCCAGGAGACAGCTCAACGACAGCATCTTGCGCGAGTGCGACGCGGTTGATTGGCACGAGGTCGACCCACCTGACTCGTGGAGCAAGCAGTGCCGGCTCGACCCCCTCGTACAACTCGTCGAACTTCTCGCGGCGGAACTCGTAGTCCTGCGCGAAGAGGATCAGAGGTCTCAGCAAAGCGATCGATGACGACATCAGGTAATGCGCGTCTGGATCGCGAGAATTCACTGCCGACCAGTGTGTCGAAGCGCTGCGACAATTCCGCATCGGACCGCACGACCGATCGCAGCGAGCGCATCGGGGCGAAGGCGTCAAGCCATGCGCTCGAGTAGGTCTCGGGCGGCTGTCGCCACACCCGATGCCGACCGATCGCAAAGCTCTCCTACCCGTACCGCACCCATCTCCGCGGATCGAGCTCTTCATAGATCGTCGGCTCACCATGCGCTCGGCCAGATCAACCAACGCGACCTGCAACACACCAGCGATCAGATCTCTCAGATCGGTACGCTGAACCATTCCAACCCTTTCTCACCTCAGCGCACAGCCGTTGTCGGCAACCGACGCGGAGTCAGATGCTAATCGACGCTGTGTCGACGGCGCTCCAAAGCTGGTCGGTTCCGGCGGTTGAAAAGTGAGCGGTTGTTGAGAGTCTAGGACTCGGTTTGGTCGGTGGTGGTGCGGATGCTGGGGAGGCTGTCGATTCCGCGTCCGCGGAGTCGGTAGCTGGCGCCTTTGAGGGTGAGGACGTCGGCGTGGTGGACGATGCGGTCGATCATCGCGGCGGCGACGGCTTGGTCTCCGAAGAGGCCGCCCCAGCCGGAGAACGGCAGGTTCGAGGTGAGGACCAGGGAGGCGTGTTCGTAGCGGGAGGAGACGAGCTGGAAGAACAGGTTCGCGGCGTCTTGCTCGAACGGGAGGTAGCCGACCTCGTCGACGATGATCAGCCCGTAGCGGCGCAACCTGACGAGCTCTTGGGGGAGCCGGCCGGCGCGGTGGGCGTCGGTGAGGCGGGTGACCCAGTCGGTCGCGGTTGCGAACAAGACGCGGTGGCCGTGTCTGGCGGCCGCGACTCCGAGGGCGGTAGCCAGGTGGGTCTTGCCGGTCCCGGGCGGGCCGAGCAGTACGACGTTGCGGGCCTCGGCCAAGAACCCGCCCGAAGCCAGCGCTCCGACCTGTTGGCGTGCTGCGGGTTGGGCGTCGAAGTTGAAGTCCTCGAGGGTCTTGGGGGCAGGGAGCCCTGCTGCGCGGATCCGCAGTCGGGCGCCGGAGGCGTTGCGGGCACTGACTTCGCGCTCGAGGACCGCGGCGAGATAGTCCTCATAGGTCCAGCCTGCATCACGGGCCTGGTCGGCCAACCGGGCGGCGGCCTCGGTGATCCGTGGTGCCTTCAATGCAGCAGCGAGGTAGGTGATCTGCTTGACCGCCTCCGTGGGCCTCGGAGTGTTCTTGGTGGCGCCCATCAGCTGATCCCGTCTTGGTCGTTGAGCCCGAATGCGCGGTCGTAGTCGCTCAGATCCCGCGCGAGATCGTCTGCTGCGCCATCACCTGCGGCACCCGCAGCTGCGGCGGGGCGTGGCTGCTGGAACTGCTTGCGCAGCCAGGCGGCTGTCTCGACATGGACCGGGTCGGTGATGGTGGTTCCTCTGGCCCAGACGCGGGGGGTGCTCGGCCACGACGCGGCCCTCGCAGCGGACCCGGACCCGGTCGAGGTCTGCGGCGACGTCGACCATCCGGCCGATCACGGTCGGGTCGACGGAATAGTCGTTGGTGTCCAGGCGGACGTAGTAGTCGCGGCCCAGCCGGATCTTGTTGCGCCAGCCCAGGTGCAGCTGGATCGGCGGCAACGCCAGCATCGCCGCCCGGTCGGCGTCGACCAGGTCGGCCGGTGCGGCCTTGATGGTGCGCACCACCCGCGCGTTGGCCTTCGACAACCAGTCGGTGAACTGGGCGTTGAAGTCCGCCGGCGACGTGAACCTGCGGCCGGGCATGAACGAGGTCTCGAACCAGCCGTTGCGGCGCTCCACCACACCCTTGGACTCCGGGTCCCTCGGCGCAAGCAGCAGTACCAGATTGGTGGCCAGAGAGTGCCCATGAACGACGCGACGCCCTCGGCCCGGCGCCGGCCGCGGCCGATGCCGGGCTCGTTATCCCACAGCAGCCGTCGTGGGACTCGTCCGAGCTGCTGGATCAGCTCCCACGTGCCCAGCAGCAGGTCCTCGGTCTTCCGGGTCGGGATCATCAGCCCCGTCACGAACCGCGAGTGCGCCGCGGTGATCACCAGCACCGGCAACAGCTTCGCGGTGCCATCCTCGAGCGGGATCTTGCGCGGCGGGAACCACAGATCGCACTGCGCGGCGTCGCCGGGCGCCCACGCGATCCGGTCAGCCGGATCGACCGGCCGATGCTCGGGCCGCAGCCGCTTCACGTTCTCGCGGAACCACCGAATCGACCCCGTCCAGCCCACCCGCTCAGCCAGCACCGTCGCAGGCATGGCCGCGACCTCCGCCAGCAACGCCCGCACCGCCGGCTCGAACACCGTGAACGACGTCGGACCCGGTGACCGCTCATACTTCGGCGGCGAATCAGAGTTCACCGCCTTGATGACCGTGGTCCGCGAGATCCCCCGCCGCTCAGCGATCCGCGCCTTCGGCACACCCTCAGCCGCCAGCCTCCGGATCAGCGCCCAGTCCTCCAAAGTGATCACACTCCAATCGTCGAGTGCCCACTTTTCACCGCCGAAAGTGTTCAGGTTTCGAGCGCCGCCGACAGACGCTGGCCGGCGGTCAGCGGCTGCAGCCGCCCTCACTCCAGATCTCGACGCCACGTCGTGAACCGGCGCGCGAGTGAACCGCGAGAACCTCCGAACCGAGAAACCCGAAGCGTCGGATCAGTGCGTCTGGACGCCCGGGCGGAGCGCCTTGATCGGGCGGACTCGTCGGACGCGGACCCACAACCTGCGGATCAAGTCCGCACGATGGCGTCTCGTCTGCCCTGTCCAAGCGACACTGCTATCGCGCACCTCGCTGGACGCCTTCTCCACCACCAGTTGACTCCAGTTCACGTCACGAACCGTGGCACGTGGCCGAGGGCACCGCCGAGACTGCCAGAGGGGATCAGGAACGCTCTACGTCACTCTCGGTGGTCGTCACGGCCCGCAGTCGGGGCGAGGTGACGCCTCGTTGAGCCAGTACGGTAGCTTCAGACCCACAACCGGTGCTTCAGGAATGCCTTGTGGCGCCATGCTGCCTGCCCTTAACTCGAGTCTTTGGGCCAGAGGCTGGGTCAGTCCCGAGGAATGCCGAGCTCCCGCTTTACGGCAATTTGCAGTTCAGCCCAGATGTCTACCTGGTCCTCGCGATCAACGTTGTCGTACACGAATCTGTTGAAGTCATCCTGAACCTCGCTGCTCGCCAGGACGTAGGCTTCCGCAGCTAGGCTTGTCAAATTGGAATCATCCTCGGGCCGCTCCGATTTCACAGCGCCCGGGTCCTCCACGCGGCTGCGCACGGCTTCCAGCATGCGAGTGTACAGATCGGCCCTTCGCGTCCAGAGACGCTCCTCCCTGGCCATCGCAAGCGCGCTCTCGTGCTCGGCAAGCGCGAGTTTCTCAGCGTGTTGACGGCCTTCGCGACTCTCAGTCGCCTGCGCCTCCAAGGCCCTACGATTCGAGTGCCACTGAATAACCAGCGCGAACACGGCCACCGCCAGTCCAGCCCCACCGATCCAGTCCATGAGCACAGAGTTTACGTACCTGACGGCCGAGAGTGGCGCACCAATTGCCAGTCGTGGTGGGCTGCCCCACCCGGTGAGGACTGCTTAGGTTCCTCCAAGCGAGCTTCAGGCCAGGGCCACTCGATTCCTCGTTGCCTGACAAGTTTCTCTAGGTCTTCAAGACGTGCCCTCCTAGGCGCGAAAGCGCGCCGCCACCACAGGACCGGGAGCGCGGGCTCCCTCCGGCTCCTGCTTAAGCTAAGGGCTCGGATGCCCGCCTCCCGTTGGCTCGGCGCGCTCGCAGCCATGGGTGCCGGGTCGAACACACCAGAACTCGCCATCATCGATCGACACCCTGTCCACGTGGTTCCTCACTCTAACCTGACTTGTGCCAAGTTAGTGCGCACTGTCGTGGCCGTGGATCGTTCGCAGGATCTCGTGCAGGTCGTTGGGTAGCGGGTCGGCCGCGGTGATGGTGTGGGCGCCGGCCTGGATTTGGATGGTGCGGTAGCGGCGGGTGGTGCGGACGAACTTCTTGATCGACCAGCCGGTGGTGTCCTCGATCCAGCGTGAGACCGCGAGGGCGGCGAACACGATCGTCAGGTGGGCGTCGATCGAGTCGCGTTTGTGGTGGTAGATCGGCCGCGCGGCGAGGTCGCTCTTGGACATCCGGAAGGATTTCTCGACGTTGAACAGCCGGTGGTAGGCGTCGATCACGAACTCAGGCCCGGCGTCGAGGTTGGTCACGTAGCCCTTGATCCCGGCCAGCGCCCGGGCCTTGGCTTCGAGCTCACGGTTCACCTTCTTCGTCCCGCCGGTGAGGTTGACGAATCTGTTGCGCTTCACTGAGGCCAAGCCCTGGACGGCCCTCTCGGCCTTGGCGACTTGTTCGTCGATGCCACGCAGGGTTCGCCGGGCTCGGTCGGCGCGGTACTGGTAGTAGAAGATCTGGTTGCGGCGCTTGTCGCTGCGCGCGGCTGGCCATGGCTGGGTGAACACGTGCCCGTCCGGGATCTCGGAGTCGGGGTGGTTCTGTCGCCACTTCTTCACCACGTAAGGGATGTCGGGGACCCGTGCTCCAATGATGAACGACAAACCTTCGGTCTCCAGGGCACGTTTGTTCGCATCGGAGACCATGCCCGCGTCGGCCACGATCGTGACATCCGCCAGGTCGTGGGCTTTCATGAACTCGCGGATCACCGGCAGCATCGTGGTCGTCTCGGCGCGGTTGCCCTCGAACGCGTTCACCATCAACGGGAACCCGCATTCGTTGGTCAGCAGCCCGATAGTGATTTGCGGCTCCAGCCGACGTTCCTTGGAGTTATGCCGACGTCGGCATAACTCCAATTACGCCGAGGTCCCGGTTATGCCGAGGTTGTGGCGTCGATGGTGGTGTTCGTGCTGGTCAGCGGGTTCGGCGGGGGTGGCCGACGCGGCATAACCCGGTGCGGTGGGGCTCGGTTGTCATAGTTGTTCGAGGAAGGCGATGAGGTTATCGCCGGGCCGGTAGCGGCCTGGGGTTGTGTTGGTCGTGGGGACGCGGGCGAGGGCGCGCTCCTTGGTGCTCATGTCGGCGTGCAGGTAGATGTGGGTGGTCACCGCGCTCTTGTGACCGAGCCACAGGGCGATGACGGAGGTGTCGACGCCCGCGTTCATCAGCGCCATCGCCGCGGTGTGCCGCAGGGTGTGCGGGGTGACGTGCTTGGACGTGATCGACGGGCAGGCGAGCGCGGCGGTCGCAGCGTGTAGGGCGACGAGCCGTTGGACGGCGTCGGCAGACATCGGGGTTCCGCGGCGGGTCGGAAAGGCTGGGCCGCTGGGCGAAGGTCCGGCCTCAGGCAACCAGGTGCGTAGAACGTCCACGGTCTGCCGGGTCAGCGGGGTGGCGCGTTCCCTTCGGCCTTTGCCGGTGGTGTGAACGGCAGCGCCGGGCATGGCGGTGGTGACGTCCTGGATGGTCAGCCCGGTCATTTCCGAGAGACGGAGCCCAGTCTGAACAGTGGTGAGGAGCAGCGCGTGGTCCCGCCGCCCGTGCCAGGTCGTGCGGTCTGGCGCTGCGAGGAGGGCGTCGGTCTCAGGGCCGGTCAGGTAGGACACGATTGCCCGGTCGTGGCGGCGTTGCGGGATCGCCAGGACCTGGCTCGCGGTGTGGGCTCGGTCGGGGATGAGCGGCAGCGCATAGCGGTAGAAGGAATGGATCGCAGCCAGGCGCGCGTTGCGGGTCGCCGTGCTGTTGTGCCGTTCGTTGTCGAGGTGATCGAGAAACGCGCCCACGGTGAGAGCGTCGAGATCGTCGATCGTGAGGCCGGATGGGGCCTTGTTCGTCTTCTGTCCGGCGAACAGCAGCAGGAGCTTGATCGTGTCCCGGTAGGCCGAGACCGTCTGTGGGCTGGCCTGCAACTGCCTGCCCAGCCGTTGGGTGAAGAAACCTTGGAGCAGTGAGGTCACGGTCGGCGCGGTCATGACACCGACTCCGTCGTGGGACCGCCCGCTCGGGCCTCGAGGCGGCGCGTGGCGAGGGCGAGCAGTTCGGGCACTGCGTGCAGGTACCAGTAGGTCGAGGCGGGATCGACGTGCCCGAGCCAGGTCGACAACTGCGGCAGCCGCGCTTGAACGTCATGGCCATCGCGGTACCAATCGAGCATCGTGGTCACGGCGAAGGTGTGCCTCACATCATGCAGCCTGGGCGGCCTGTGACCGGGCGTGGTGGTGATGCCGGCAGCGGCCACGATCTGTCTGAAGGTGACGCCCAGCCTGTCCGGGTTGATCGCCTCACGCCGGCTGTTGACGAAGACGGCCGGGCAGGCACGTGCCGTGGTCCCGACCCAGTCGTGTCGAACCTGCAGATAGTGGCCCAGAACCGTGGCAGTGGTCGGGTGAATGAACACCAGCCTGGACTTGTCGAACTTCGTCTGCAGAACCTGCACCACGCCGTTGGCCAGGTCGATGTCGCCGATCGTGAGGCGGCACGCCTCACCGGGGCGCATCCCCGTCGCGGCGAGCAGGCCGATCAGCGTTCGCCATGTCACCGCCTTGAACAGTGGGGACAAGGTGTCGGTGGCTGCCAGGAGCGCGAGAACCTCCGCCTCGCTGAACACATTCGGTTCCTTGGGTCGGTATCGCCGGTTGCAGATCGACTCGGGAGGGACCTGGGTGGCCGGGTCCAACGCGTGCTGATACCGGGCGAAGATCCTCACCGCGTCCATCCTGCGGGCGAACAATGCGTCATTGACGGGAACCTTGATCGCCGCGGTGGCCCACCGCACCGCGAGGTCGTTCTGGACGCGGGTGGCTCCGCGGTCCTCGCAGAACGCCACGAAGCTCAACAGCAGCTTGCTCAGGCCTTCGACCTTGAAGCCCATCGCCCGGCGCGTGGCGAGGTAATCCGTGACGTTCTCGCGCAGCGTGCTCATGATCGAGCACCCGGCCACGGTCGAGCCAGACTCCGAGCAGCAAGATCACCACCGGTGACCCCAGGTGTCGTGCCTGGCCAGGGCCGGGCGAGTGGTCGCAGAGCCGCCTCATCGACCTTGGCATAGATCGCCGTCGACCTCGCGCCTTCGGTGGCGCAGCACCTGCCCCACCTCCGGCAGCGATGCCCCGGCGCGCAGCATGGCCGTGGCCAGCGTGTGTCGCAGACGGTGCGCGCCGATTCGATCAAGCCCCGTGTTCTCGCATGCGGTGCCCACGACATGGCCGATTGCCCCGGACGTCAGCGGCCGACCGGGTGACCTGAGGGTGGTGAACACCGAGCGCGTCTTGCACTCGGGTCGCCCATCGGTCAGCCACGCGACGATCGCTTCTCCCGGCTCGGCCGGCAGGGGCAGTCGTTCGACCCGGTTGCCCTTGCCGACCACGGTCAGTTCACCGGCACGCCAGTCGATGTCGTCCAAGCGCAGGCTTGCGACCTCGCCTCGACGCAGCCCGAGCCGAGCCAGCAGCAGCAACATCGCGTAGTTGCGCCGGCCCGTGGCCGTGAACCGCGAACGCGCGGCGCCCGCCAGCAGTCGCTCAAGGTCGGCCGCTGGCACCGACCTCGGCAGCGAAGCGAGATGCCAGGCCGCGGGCGACGGCACCGCCCCCCACAGTTCGGCCGCCGTCCGCCCCGTTGCGTGCGCGAACCGCAGGAACGAACGCACCGACCTCGCCATCGACTTCGCTGTGTTCGTGTTGCGATCTCGGCAGTACTCGACCATGAACGCTGTTACAGTCCCCGCGTCCAAAAGATTTACCGACACCTGCGTGGGCTGGGGCAGCGTGGTCAGGAACTGCTCGGCGTGCCAGCAGTAGTTGTGGACGGTGATCGGCGCCAGACCCCGTTGGCGGTCCAGCCACCCGCCAAACTCGACAAGCAGGTCGCTCACCGAAGTCGTGTCCTCGCGGGCATCCGTGATGGTTACCGGGTCCATGTGTTCCTCCTCTGATGGGCATACGACAGCACCACCAGACAGACACATCAGCGCACACGCCGCACCGGTTATGCCGCGTCGGCCACCCCCGCCGAACCCGCTGACCAGCACGAACACCACCATCGACGCCACAACCTCGGCATAACCGGCACCACGGCGTAATTGGAGTTATGCCGACGTCGGCATAACTCCAAAGAACGCCGAGTCGACCCGCAAGTGGTTGTTGGGCTGTTGGTCGACCGGCACGGGTTTCCACTCGAGATCGGCTGCTTCGAGGCCACCTTGACAGAGACGCTAACGATTGTCCCGATCATCAAGGCCTTCCAGGAACGCCACGGCCTGGCCGACATGGTCGTCGTGGCCGACGCCGGGATGTTGTCAGCGGGCAACCTCAAGGAGCTCGACGAGGCTGGCCTGCGGTTCATCGTCGGCTCCTGGGTCACGAAGGCACCCAAGGACCTGGAGTCCCACTTCCGGTGGCACGGTGACGCGTTCGTCGACGGGCAGGTGATCGACACCATCACCCCGAAGGACCAGCGCGGGACAGCGAGCAACGCGAGTGACCCCAAGGTGAAAGCCGAGCCGGTCTGGGACCCCCAGACCCATCCTCGATCATGGCGCGCAGTCTGGGCGTACTCCACGAAACGGGCGGTGCGCGACAACAAGACCCTGACCCTGCAGGAGAACAAGGCCCGAGCCGTCGTCGCGGGCGAGAAAACCGCGAGGACACCCCGGTTCGTCAAGACCCGCAACGGCGCCGCCGAGCTCGACGAGGCATCACTCGCGCGGGCACGCCGGCTGGTCGGATTGAAGGGCTACGTCACCAACATCGAAGCCAGCATCATGCCCGCGCCCGAGGTCATCGCCAGCTACCACGACCTGTGGCACGTCGAGCAGTCCTTCCGGATGTCCAAGACCGACCTACGCGCCCGGCCGATGTTCGCCCGCACCCGCGACGCGATCGAGGCCCACCTGACCATCGTGTTCACCGCACTGGCAGTGTCCCGCACCGTGCAGAACCGAACCGGCCTATCGCTGCGACGGTTCCTGCGCACCCTCAAGCCACTTCGCTCAGCCACCGTCGAGATCAACGGCGTGATCACCACGATCCCGCCCGCCCTCAATCCCGACCAAGAGGCGATCCTCGACGCACTGGATCGCCCGATCCCAAGGCACTAACCCTGGTCTTTCAGTAAGCGGTTGATTCTGCGCGGCGATGGTATCGGGGTGGCCGGGTGGGTGTCGGGCGTGATGGGTCGGCCGGCTTGCCGGCTGTTTCCTAGGTCCTTTGATCGTGGGTGGTCAGGGGGTGTCGGTGTTCAGTTGCGTAGCGGGTGTGGGATCAGGGCGAGGCGGGCGAACGCGGCGGCCAGGTCGCGGGCCCAGTGCCAGTGCTCCGCGAGACGGACGAAGATCTTGCGTTGGCCGCGGGTGATGCGGGCCGCGGCGTGGAGCAGCCGGTAGCGCAGCGCTTTGGGTTCGCACTTGGCCAGGTCGCCGTCCAGGAGCAGGTGTTGGGTCCAGGCGAGCAGGTCGATCCCGGTCAGGGCGAGTTCCAGCCAGGCGGCGTTGAGCGCGAACAGTCTGGAGGGGAACCGGCCGATGCCGGTGTCTTTGCCGCAGCGGATCCGGTCCTCGACGCGGGCATGGGCACGGTGTCTGGCTTCGAGGTGGGCGAGCTGGCCGTGGGTGGTGTCGGTCGCGAACGCCTGGTAGCGCAGCCCGTGGTGTTGATCGAACAGGCATAGTTGCGCGCCAGGATGGGGTCGTTCGCGACGCACGATGACCCGCATCGCGGCTGGCCAGCCCGCCGCGGTCAGGCCGTCCAGCAGGCCGGTGATCTCCGCGACATCAGCCCCGTGTCTGACTGACCCGTCGGCCTCGATCGCCGGTGTCCAGGCCTGGCGCGGTAGCGCGTCGATCGCGGCTTGGACTGCTTTGGTCATGGTGAACCCGACCGAGAACTCCAGGTCCAGGCCGTTGGTCTCCCGCAGGCCGTGCAGGTGCCTCAGCCAGTCTCTGGTGGCGCCGGCGCCGTCGGCGCGGATCAGGATCGGGCGGTCGTAGCGATCAGTCTCGGGGATCTGGGCCAGAGCCAACTCGGTGACGGTGATGTGGTCGGCCGCGGTGTTGCTGCCGGCGTTCCCGGGTCGGAGCAGCCCGGCCAGCGCTTCACCGGTGTTGTCGAGGAACGCCAGCAGCGGGTGATATCCAAACCCACCCTTGAACGTCGCCGCCGCAGACTCCTTCTCGCTGTGACAAGTCACCAGCGAGGCATCGACATCGATCACCAGCCCGGCCAGTTCACGCCCGCCAGCGGTCGCCGCGGGCACGTCTCGCCCGAGTTCGGCCCGGGCCATCCAGGCCCGATCCCGCGCCAGCGCACGCGCTTGCCGCAATCCGGCCAGCACAACGTCGTCGACACTGTCCAAGACCCGCCACGCCGTGGCGGTTGAGGCGACCGGTCCGAACAGGTCGGGCTGGTCGCGCAGCACGGCCAGATCCGAGATCGTTTCACCGCCGTCGGCCAGCATGACCGCTACATCGACCAGCACCCTGCCCGGGTCATGCCTCGACCGGCGCTCCCGCAGCCCCGCCAATCCGTCACTGAACGCTGCGGCCAGACCGGTGACCTCGGCCAGATCTGCCAGCAACCGCGACCCGGCATGCGAGGCGACACCCCACCCATCTGCCGTCACCGTGACCACCGGACGCGTCGTTGTATTCTGCACCTACGAAGTGCCTTCCCTCTCGGGTCATTCTGAGCTCTAGACAAGTCCAGAATCCCTTGCAGGTAAGGCACTTCGCTGCATCCAGGCCGAGCATCGACCCCTCGGGATCACATCGTTACCGCAAAGCCCGGGCTAACCCGATTGACCCAACTCAGGTCAAGGGCGCCGCCTTCGGCGTCGCACGGGATCGAGCAAGCTCGCCCTTGACCCGCGCCGAACCGAACCTGAGGTCGGCAGCTGTCGGGGCGATGCAATGCGGGGAATGCCCGCGCGCCTTGACACGTAGCAGTCAAGGCGCCTCAAACAGTTCTGGAATGCTGGGCTCTTCTCACGATGCTATCCAGCAGGCTTCGTTTGCGCCCCTCCATATCACCGCGACCTTCGTCGCTCAGACTGGCCCTACTCGTCAAGGTCTCGGAGATACGTGATACCGAAGGCCTTGAGCTCGCGGTACTTCTGGTACTTCGTGGCGAGGTCGAACGGGCTGTCCGACATGCGCTGGAAGATGTCGAGGCCGCGTCCGAGCAGAATCCTCCAGCCGGTGTCTGTCGTGATCGACCGGTCGTGGATCGTGTGCGGCTCGGCGAACTCGACATCGAAGACGATACCGAGCACGGCCGCGCTCTTCTTGATCTGCAGGAGGTACTCGTACTGCTTCTGCAGCTTCTCCGGGCCGTCCTGGTTCTCGACAGTGACGAGCTTCAGCGCGACCTCGTCGGCGGGGTCTTTGCGACGAGCTATCCCCTCGATGAGCTCCATAAGGTTCCTGGCCTGGTGGAACATGCGCACGTAGGGGTCGACGATCGTGATCTGCGAGGCGCCACGCAAGTACGGAACGAGCAGAGCGTCGTATGAGACACCGCGCTGGCCGCCTCGGTACTCCAGGTGTCCGTGGAACAGCTCGGGCTCAGGCGCCGGCTCTGCGACCTTGTCGGCACCTGCCGCGTCACTCGACGCTGCACGGCCTCCAAGCGGGTCGGTGTCTGCCGGCGCCTCCTCTGGTTCGGCATCCTTGTGCACGCGGTGGTAGTACGCGGGGTACTCGTCTTCCTCAAGCGTGGCGACAGCGTGCCAGCTGCCGTCCTTGTCGAGGTAGCCGAACTTGACCTCGGCCATAGTCGAGTCGATGCGCAGGATCTGGTCCTTAACGCGCTTCCGGCCCTCGATCGCGAACCGCAGGATCTCCTCGAGCTCCTCGCGGGTGGCCTCGCCGCCTGGGTAGAGAATCTTCATCAGACCGGAGAATGTCTTGTGGACTCCGTCGCGATCGCGGGTTGAGATGTCGGGCGACAGTGTGAAGTACTGCAGGTAGCGGTCGGAGTAGTCCTGCGATCGCATCGACTTGAGGACCTCGGCGATGTAGTCGACGACGAACCCGTAGCCGTCGGAGAACATCTCGCCCCGGATGATGTCGACTTCCCAGCCGGGGATGTAGTGGTGCAGACGGTCCAGGAAGGCGGGGTCATGGTAGGCCTCGGGCAGCTCGTCGAACAGGTCGGAGTTCTTGAGCATGTACGGCACGGTGTGCGAGGTGTTGCCCACGAAGACCATCGAGGCCTCGGCGCCGAGCGTCTCGACACCACGGGAGAACGACTTGTTCGCCATGTAGTTCTTCATGATGTCGACGAGCGCCTTATCGGTGCGCTTCTTCTTGCCGGCGAACTCGTCGAACGCGACGACGTCCCAGTACCCGACCAGGCCGATCCGCCCGTTGGAGTTGTTGACGAAAAGCTTTGGGACCGTGACCTCGCCACCGGAGATCAGCATCCCATGGGGCGAGAACTCCGAGAAGATGTGGGACTTGCCGGTGCCCTTGGGGCCGAGCTCAACGAGGTTGTAGTTGCGCTCGACGAACGGGATGAGGCGCATGAGCTGGAAGAACTTCCCTCGCCTGCTGAACATCTCGGGGTTGAACCCGATGGACTGCATGAGCAGGTCGACCCACTCCTCGGTGTTGAATCCACGACGGGCTTCGAGGTACTGGTCGGCGTCGAACTTCGACAGCTGGATGGGCTTGATCGAGCCGAGGATCCACGGCACAACCTGTTGGTCCTCGCTATGGAAGTACTCGATGTCGCAGATGCACCAGACGCCACCGACTAGGAGCTTGGGGTGCGCCTTGATCGTCGGTGAGTCGACGATCACGCCCTTGATGCCGAGGTTGGCGAACTCGGCCTCGTAGACGTCGGCCTTCTCATTGAGGGAGACGGTGACCTTGTCGATGACCCGGTGCCGACCGCGCTCTTTGATCGTCGACTTGACCAGCTCGGATTCGCTGCGATGCACGTAGTGCTCGGCGAGGATCTTGCGCACAGTGTCGATGCCAGCCTGGATGGTGGCCTCGTCGTCCGAGGCGGCGTACTGCCCGAGGAGGTACTCGAGGACGTATGACGGCACGATAGCGTTGCCCTTGACGGCCTTGACCAGGTCCTTGCGGACGACGACGCCGGGGAACAGCAGGTTGATCTTGAAGTCGAGGTCGCTCTGCTGCGGCGCACTCGGCTCGGGCGTCTCGTTCTCGGTCTCGCTCATCTCAGCCCCCTTCCCCTCAGAAGTCGAAGTCCGACGCGAACGAACGCTTCAACGTGTAGACCGCCTTAGCGAAGACCCGCCACTGGTTCGTGTTGGGGATGCGCTCCTCGAGGCGGAACTCCACGGCTCGGTTGTTGTAGTCGCTCGACTCCTGGCTGAGCAGCATCCGCGCGCTCTGGTAACGGTCGCGCTTGTCGGCAGAGGTCTGGTCGAAGGTCAGGTTGACGACGTTCGAGATCAGGGTCTCCCCGACGTAGAGCCCGGCCCGGAGAGCGCGCGGCTGAACCTTGTCGCTGACCGGCTCGGTCTGGAACAGCCGGACGACGACCTGCCCGGTCGTGATCTTGTCGGACTCCGGCCAGACCTCGACGTTGACCAATCTGGTATCGCTCTTGCGCTTCTTGTTGACCGCCAGCACGGGGACCACGATCTCCTGGAGAGTCGCCCCACCGTGCACGAACCGTGAGCCACCGCCGGCCAGCCGAAGTCTGTGGATTGACTTGGGGATCTGGACCTCTAGATCGCTCTCAAGCCCGAGCTGAGCGGCGGCGAAGGTGGCGAAGGCGCTGTCGACCTTGAGGCCCTTGCCCAATACGAAGCGCCGGTTGACCACCTGGATGTCGTCGCCCTGCGGCTGAGTCGACAGGAACAAGGTGTCGACCAGGGCGTCGTCCTGGAACAGGAAGCCGTGGTCGGCCGTGATGAAGATGTTGGTGGCGTTGGCGTTGGCCAGCTTCTTCACCAGGTCGACGATGTCGCGCAGCGTATCTTCGACCGCCTCGAAGACCTGGCGCTCGGTGCCGGGCTTGTCACCGGTGGCGTCGATCCGGTTGTGGTAGACGTACAAGACTCGATTCGCCTTGTAGAGCTCGCGCCGCTCCTCGGCGTTGAGGGCCTTGAAGTCCTCGGCCTGGATCGCCGATCCACCGACCCCCTCCAGGATCTTGCTGCGGAAGGCGGTGTTGTTCGTCGGCTGGTCGTCGGCCAGCACGGTCTTGGCGTCAGCCGAATGCTTGAGCGTCGAGTGCGGCAGCAACGCCGCCATACCGAGCTGGGTATAGCTCGGCAGCACCCCGAGGACGGCTTCCAGGTTGGCGTCGAAGCGGTCCTCCTGCCGGATGAGCGAACCAAGCTCGTCGGCCACCTCGTAGCGCATCGCGTCGGAGATGATGACGACGGCCTTCTTGTCGCCGTCGCGTACCAGTGGCTCGACGTAGCGTGAGTAGAAGGCGGTCTGCGAGCGGAGCGCGGTCGAACGCCACCTGGCGGCCAGGTCGACCTGCTGCTGCCAAGCGTTGCCCAGCTCGTACACATACTTGTTGGTGTAGCGCTTCTCGACCTGCTCCCGCAGCGCTTCCAAAGGCTTCGGGTACTCGGCAGTGCGGGCGGCGAAGGTGAACTGACGATAGAGCTGGTCGATTCGGAACCACTCGCGTCGGTAGCGGTCTAACCCGTCGTCGAACGACTGGATGCTGAGGTTCAGGGAGGCCAGAACGCCGAGCACCTCCGAGGCGCAGGCGATGGCTGAGTAGAGCTGCTTATAGCCGTCGATCCAGACGCTACTCTGCCGCGCCCGCACCACCTCGGCTACCTCGCGCGGGGTGACGGTCTGCTCGGCGACTGCTCGTGCCAGGTCGCTAATGATCTTCTGGTCGGTCTCCTCAAACAGGTCGACACCGACCATGTCGCGGAAGCTCGCGTCCTCGATCTTCGACTTGTAGTCCAAATTGCCGGCCGCCCGCTTGGCTAGTGTCGCCATGGCTTCCTGGCTGCGCCGGTCATTTCGCAGGCTGGCAAAGTCGAGCTGGATATTCTGGAGACCGCCCGGGCGGTCGGACTTGAAGCCCTCGATGGCCCTGCCGAAAACCCACAGCACGAGGTCGTCAATGCTCGGCGAGGCTGACGCGTAGCCGTAGATTCGCTCCACGCCCTGCCAGTAGAAGCCATCGAGGCCGTAGTCGACCAGGGCGTCGTACTTGGCGTGCTGGCCCTTGGCGTTCTCGGTCAACAGCGTGCGCGTAATCTCCAGCAGGCTGTGCGAGTCCTTGAGACCAAGAACCACTGCGGTCATCTTGGCCCGCAGGTCGGTCGCATCGTCCTCGGGGTTGAGGAGTGCCTTGAGGCTCTGGACGCGCTTCGCCGCGTTGAAAAACTTCTCGTGCGCCTGGACGACCTCGTCTATGCCCTTGCCGACTAAGCCCAGATCCTGCGCCACCAGGGCGGTGCGGTCGGCTGTGAAGACCCCGTAGGCCAGCTCCAAGTCGAGCAACCAGTTCCCGATGCCGCTCGGCAGCGCGCCAGACCGATAGACGAGGAACTTGCCCTCCGGTTCGTCGTGCAGCAACCGGTTCTTGACGGCGAACTCGTCGTTGGCGACACGGATCGTCTGGGTACCCTGCAGCTCGAGACCGTCCAGATCCGCGGCGTACTGGCCATCCGGGTCGTGCCAGAAGACGACCCGGCGGCTATCGAACCATCGCAGCAGGTGCGGACGGACCGTCGCGGCGTCACTCATCGCGGGCCTCAATACCGACGATCTTCTTCAGGGCGGAACCGAACTTCGGGTAGTTGGCCTTCACGCCGTCATCGAGATCGATCGCGAGCTGACGGGAAGCAAGCGGGTACACCACGTCGTGCTCGTACTCCTCGAGCTCCAGCAACACCTTCCGCAGCCGGTCGGCCTCCTTCTGGGTGGCTGCCTGCTGACGCGGCGTACGCCCACCAGCAGCCAGGCGCTCCTGCTGCTGCAGGCTCGACGAGAGCTTGGCCCGGAACTCGCGCAGGTACTCGTTGAGCACGGTCGAGACCGTGGACGGCGTGTAGCGGTGCATGTAGATCAGGGCGTTGAACGAACCCTTGGGACTGGAGAACAGCCAGTAGATCGGGCGCTTCTTGTACCGCTGGACGTGGTCCTTGTAGAACGAGTTCACGAAGTAGTCGCGGATGTCCTTCACACCGAGCGACTCGGTGACGAAGCGGAGGTTCTCCTCGAAGTGTTGCTCTCCGAAGGCCACGCGCAGGAACGAACGGAAGCGAGCAACGATGTCGTCCTCGAACCAGTCGCCATCCACGATGGGGATGACGTTGTCCTTGTCCGGAGCGAACGTCGGGCCCGGCACCTTCGCCAGGTAGTCCTGCACCGTGGAGCCGTGATCGGCCAGGATGAGGCCCGGCTCATCGAGGCTGTACCGCCCGAACATGCATCCAACTGCATATGACACGAGTTCTCTCGCGGCATCCGAGAACGCTAGTGATCGCAGATCATGGGCGTTCTCCTCAGTCGGGTACCGCCACCTGACGTTGGCTCTAAGAGACACGCGCTCAATCGGCACGTCCGCACGGAGCTCTTCCGTCAGTCCGAAGGCCTCGATGAAGGACCTGTTGTTTGCTTCCTCCAAGCTGCGCACACGACCTGTCGCCGCCTCGCGGTCGTCCGCGACCCTGGCCCAATAGTCAGCAAGCACAACGGAGGTCCCGCCCCCCTGCGGCACCCAAGGGAGGGCTTCAAACTCCCATGACACTTCAGCCGTGTTCCAATCGGAACGGGCCAGCGATTCGAGCTCGACTACGGTCGAAACGTCG
This sequence comes from Kribbella sp. NBC_01484, assembly GCF_036227145.1. Lineage (NCBI taxonomy): Bacteria > Bacillati > Actinomycetota > Actinomycetes > Propionibacteriales > Kribbellaceae > Kribbella > Kribbella sp. NBC_01484. The sequence continues at coordinate 3,829,944 of NZ_CP109437.1, read as the reverse complement.
ATGCTCCGCCAATCATCCGGGAGGGGGATGTTGCTGAGAGCCGCGATCCTGAAGTCAAGAGTCGGACTCAGCGCTCCGAGCAAGTGCCGGACCACGACGCTGTTGAGAAGTCCCAACAGGACCCAACGGGATGCCTCGTCGCCGAAGATGGAGGGCGCCGTCGAATCATACGCAAACCCAGCGGGATGCGCTCGGAGCGAAAAATCGGAAGTACTAATCCTACTCCACGCCAGAGACGGTTGGAAGAAGTACGCCTTTCCCCGCATGGGCGCACCATTGGTCGAGAGCGGGACGCCGTGATACGCGTGGATGCCCGCGCCTTCGGACCCCCAGTCAAGAACATATTCCTCGTTGCCCGACCACTTCCGAAACGGGCCGCCCTTCTTGTGGGGAACCCACCGCTCGGACTTCTCTTGGTTCCGCATCCGATCGAACGAGATCTTGCCCGCTTCAACCTCCCACCAACGTCTCAAGAAGAGATCATTATTTCCAGTGTTGATTCCTTCACGAAGCGTGGCGATCGTGCCCACAGAGGTCGCGCCGACGAATGCATCACGAGTTGCGTCCGAGAGCCAGAATGCAATCGGTGCCCCCGGGATCAAACGAAGGACGTTGGGCACAAGGATCGAATGGCGCTCGTTCAGCACCGGAAAGCTTGTTGGCACCCCCTGGGAATCGGTCTCGAAGTAGCGGATCGACTGAAAGCTCGCGCGGCAGTCGACATCTATCCCCTTCTTGATGACCGTGGCAGCCGTCCCGAAGTTGATCCCCATGCTCGTGCTGCCCTTGCCAACGTACGGCATGTGGACCATGTCCCTGATGGAAGTGCTCGTCAACAACTCGCCGCGCAGATCTGCGTAGGTGCGCAGGAACATCCACGACTCCATCGTCACCATTGCTGAGTAGCCAAGATGGTTGAGAAGGTCGAAAGAGCGTTCGATGAACATCGCAAACAAATCGGCTTTGGATCGCGGGTAAGACTCCTGCGCGAACGCGGAAACCTGTGGATCCATGTTCCCGCTGCCCATATACGGTGGATTGGCAACCACCACGGAGTAGCGAGGCGAGAGGTACTCGGCCTGAACAACGACCCGCTCCGCCCGATCGAGTACGTCCGCCAAGATGATGTCCCCGCCGTCATCAAGCTGAGCGACGTGCTGCTTGAGGCGAGTCGTCAGCTCGGGATCGGGCTGGATCAGTGACCCAAGGGTGTCGGCGTGCTCGAACTGGTTCCAGAAGGTCGACTCCGCATACCGATCACCGCCTCGTGTCAGCAGGAAGTCGATCTCGTCCGAGGTGAAGCGGATTGGGTCGAGGACGCAGACGTTTGGCTCGACCTGCTTGTTGAAGAACGTGCGCTGCCTGGCGCGGGCCTTCATGGTCAGGGCGAAGGCCGCGAGCGCCCCGGCTCGCGGGTCGATCTCCACGCCGTAGAGGTTGTTGGTCAGGATCAGACTGGGGATCTCGGCTGGGGCGTAGCCCTCTTCCTCGTAGATGGCGTAGAGCAGGTCGAAGGCATAGGTGAGCATGTGCCCCGATCCGCAGGCCGGGTCGACGACCTTGAACTCCTCGGGGCTGGTGATCTTCAGGAAGTCGGTCTCCTCGTCGACTGGCGGGATGTAGTACTGCATCTGGTCAACGAGTTGCGAGGCTGGGCTGTTGAGCATCCACAGCCGACCAAGGGAGTTCTCGACCAGGTAGCGGACGATCCAGTGCGGCGTGAACAGCTGGGTGGCTGCGGGGATCTCGTCAGCGCCGGCCTTCTTGTTCTTCTTAAACCCGGCGAAGACCTCGTCCTTCCGCTCGGAGATGTAGAACTGGTACAGCCAGCCGATCACCTCGACGTCCTGACAGACTTCCTTGGTGAGCACCCTGACCGCGCGGCTCGGCACGGAGTCGTCGGCCAGCAGGTTGGCCGGGATCAGCAGCTCGGTGAAGTCGCCCTCGCGCTCGAACATGAACGGCATGGCGCGGTTCCAATAGCGGCAGTAGTCCGCGAGCAGCAGCGCGTAGGCCTCGCCCTGAGCATCGCCGCTACGGCGGGTGCCGTTGAGCAGCGCCGTCACAATGTCGCGGGTCTTGCCCCCGACCACCGTGGCGTCGATGTTGCCGCGCTTTGCCGCGGCCAGGATCTCGGGCTGACCCGTCTCGACGCCGGCCTGCGGGGAGACGACGCCGATGCCGGTGTAGCCGTTGGCGTCCATGAAGCGCAGGGCGATGATCCGGTTGAACCAGGTGTAGGCGACCTTGTCGGCGACCGCCGCCTTACCCTTGTCGCCCCCACCGGCTGCGCCGACGGCCTTCTCCAGGGCGTCGACGGCCTTGGGCTGCTCTACCCGCTCGGGCGAGGCAGGAGCCAGCACAACGGCGATCCGGGCGGTCACCTCGCGGATGAGCGAGGTGCGCGCCCAGGTGGCGAACGACTTCAGCGGTGCGGTTTCCATCAGAGAGAGATTCGCTTTCCGTCGTTCAGGGTCTTCACGAGCACGGAGCGCAGGGCGTCGAGGTAGCGGTCGACGTCCGCCTCCGTCTCCAGCACCCCGGAGATGCCGGTAGCGGAGATGGTCTTGACCGACACGGTCTGCTTCGGCGGCGGTGGCGTACCGCCATCCCCGTCACCGTCCGCCTGCTGCGAGCCAGCCAGCTGGTCGAGCAGGCTCGGGTAGACGCTCTCCTCGAAGCTCGAGCCGGTCTCACGAATGAGGGCGACCTGGTTCTGGGTGCGGACGCGGGAGATCGTCTGGTCGACCCGGCGCAGCACACTCTCCTGAGCGTCAGGGGTCGCCTTGGCGCAGAAGGCGCTCTGCTCGATCTCGGCCTTGCGCCCCTCGATGGCCTCGACGACATCGGCGCGGTTGCTGGCAACGACCGCCTCGATCTGGGCGCGAAGCTGGTCGGTGGCCTGCTTGAGCTGGGCCATCTTGCTGCCGCGGAAGGCGTTCGGGTCGTCCAGGGCAGCACGCACCGTGGAGTCGCTGCCGGAGGGCAGGTAGCCGAGGTTGCTGCTGTGGGTGGTCAGCAGGGCAAGGGCATCGTCGTAGATCGCCTTCTGTCCGCCGCTGAGGAACGCCTGGATCGGGTCGACAGTGCTCTCCTTGGCGTCGAGCAGGTCGTCGCCAAGGTTGAAGTCGGTCAGATACCAGTCGTCGGACTTGCCGACCACCTGGTCGAGCAGATCGATCGGGGCGGAGAGCTGAGCGACGAACGGGTACTTGGAGCCGGCGACGGTCGCCTTGAGCTCGTCACGCTTGGCCTTCAGCTTGTCGGCGCCGTGCCGGGCGAGCTCCAGCGGGTCCTTGGGGGTGTTGCCTTCGTCGAAGAAGTCGGTGCAGAACTTGCGGAAGGCGGCGACCGTGCGCCCGTCGAAGGTCTTCTGTGGCGAGACCACGGCGTGGGCGTGCTTCTGGGTGTTGCGCAGCGCCGTGGCGACCTCGGAGCGCCTGAGGACGTTGCCGTCGACCGTCAGCGTGACCTTGGAGGTGCCAATCAGGTACGCGACCAGAACTTCGATCGAGCCCAGGTCCCAGCCGTAGGGCTTGGCCGTAAAGCTGTCGACGATGGTCTTGACCGTGATCTGCTCACCGAGGGCTTCCTTGCGCAGCACAAACGACAGCACCTCCTCCGCCGGCGCGTAGAGCTTGCTGGCATCAGCGGCGTCGAACAGCCCGCTGTCGGGGTTGGCTGCTCCGGCTACCTGCTGCTCGCTGTACGTCCTGCCGTCGAGCAGCTTGAGCTGGGTGTAGGTGCGGCTGATCAGGTCCTGGAAGCCGTCGGCTACTCGGACCAGTGCGTCCTGCGAGCTGGAGGTGATGTCGGCGGCGTTGATGACCAGGGTGGACTTACCCACCGAGGCCTTGACCCGCTCGATCAGCTCCTTCTCGCGGTCGATGTTCTGCGCACCCTTGGTCTGCAGGATCTGGCCCTCGACGGCCGAGATCGAGGTGCTCTGCTTGCGCTTGATGTACTTCTCGGTCTTGATCAGCAACCGCAGGTCCGACAGAACCCGGGCGTCCGGCTCGAGGATGATCCGAAGCTCGTCCTTGCCCGCACTGTGCATGCGGATCTCTTCGGGCGAGTACGGGTACTCCGGCGAGATGAAATGGACCGCCAACTCCTTCTGGGAGCCGTGCGCCTGGTCGTCCAGCTTGAAGCCTAACGGGAAGTCCTGCCCGTTCTTGGCGTAGCGGAACTTGTTGGTCTTGATGACGTCGCCGGACAGGATCTTAAACAGCCGGCCACTGACCTCGGAGGCGTCGATTTCGACGTTCTTGATCTCCTCCTCGATGACCTGCTCTTCGTTGGTCAGGTACTCATAGGCGTTGCCGTTGCGCTCGATGTAGGTCTGGGTCTCCAAAACGGTCAGCGCCTCCTTGACCTGCTCAGACAGAGCCGGAAGGTCGAGGCCGAAACGGTCGTAGACCAGCACCGTGAGGTTGCGCGGGGTCGCCTGGAAGCTCTCGACGTACTTGACGAGGAACAGCGCCTTGAGGAGGCGGACCGCCAGCGGATTGTCGAGGTTGCGCTCGGCGACGTCGATCGAGCGCTGAGCGGCCGACTTCAGCGAGGCGCGGATGCCGGCGAACATGCTGTCGAAGGTCGCGAGCTGGCCGACTACGACATTGCCGATGTCCTTGGCGACCTGCTGAACGACGCCGAGCATCGAGCGCTCACCGACCGAGCTGTTCCGTCCCTCAAAGACGTTGTGGTCCGAAATGCCCTCGATCGCGGCCTGGAAAAGCGGGAACTGGTAGCTGACGAACGGGTAGGTCCCGACGAAGTGGGCCTCGTCGGTGTAGTTGCGGTAGGTCTTGGCCCCGTCGACGAAGTCGAACAGCATCTTGAAGTTGGCGTGCTGGCCGGCGTAGATCTTGCTCAGCGAGGCGGCGCCCGCATCGTTCTTCTCCAGTAGACGCTTGCGGATGACCTCCTCGACGTCCGCGCTGGTCAACTTCAGGCGGATCTTGAACCGAGCCTGGATCTTTGAGAAGTCGTTGCCCTGCTGCCTGGTGCGGTCACCGATGACCTTCTCCATGTCCTCCTGCGAGGTCACCAGCACCCAGGCCCGGCCAGAGCACTTGGTGTTGAGCGACTCGGCGATGGTCTGCAGGTTGAGCATCAGCTTGGTGTCCGAGCCGATGAACTGGCCGACCTCGTCGACGAAGAAGTTCAGGCGGAAGCTCGGGGCGCCCTGCTTGTCCAGCCACGCCTTGACCTCGTCCGCGAAGTCCTCGATCGAGACCGAGTACGACGCGCTGTACTGCTTGATGATGCCGTCGGCCATCCCATTGTTGACCTCGGCGAAGGCGCGGTCGATGCTCGGGCCTTCCAGGGCGCTCTGCTCACGCCCCTGAACCCAGGGGATGCCGGCGATGCGCTCGAACGCCTCCTTGAACGCCTCGTACTGTCCCCGGCTGTCGAGGTCGCGCTCGAACCGAGCGACGTGTCCCTGGTTGCCGTAGTAGCCACAGCTCTCGTCGAAAACCTTGACGAACACCTTGAGCAAGGCGTCGGTCTGGTCCTTGCTGATCAGGGTGGCCTTCTGGTCGATGTTGAACAGCAGGCTCTTGGCTGGGATGCGGTCTGCCTTGTTGAGCAGGCCGGGCAGGAAGGCATCCGGGCTCTTGGCCCGGAAGCTGTCCGAGACGTTCTGACGCGGGTAGTCCTGGCCTTCGACGTCGCCCAACAGGTGGGCGAGCATCTTGAGCATGTGCGACTTGCCGGAGCCGAAGAAGCCGGAGATCCACACGCCGTTGGCGTTGGTGTAGGAGGTGTACTCCTCGAGGAGGATCTCCAGACCCTTGGCGGCCTCGTTGGTCAGGACGTACTCCTCGACCTCCGTACCCAGGTGCGCGACGTCATCAGCCTTGATGACGCCTTCGATCGGGCGCTGGATGTCCTTGGCGAAGATCTCGCTGAGCAGCATCGAGCTCATGCCTCCTGTTCCAGGATGTTCTTGGCTCGGTAGTACTGGTCGTCCTTGAGCCGACCGAACAGCACGAGCGACGACCCCAACGTGTCGGACTGCTCGTAGCGGCCCGGGAAGTACATGAGCATCGGCTTGCCCTTGACCACCGACTGCAGGTTGTTCAGCACGTTGTGCGAGCGGATGTACGGAAAGACCTCACCGATGCCGGTGAGGAAGAAGATGTCGAAGTCCGCCTGCGCGAGCCGGTCGCGGATCGCTGGTGCGATGTGCAACTGCGGGTCGAGCATCCCCTGGAGCGTCTCGCGGAAGTCGTCCTTGTCCTGGTCCTGCTCGATCGCCAGGACCCGGTCCCACACGCCTCGCTCCTCGAGGAGCTGGACCGACAGGTCGTACAGGTTGATCTCAATCGCGGTGATCCCCGCGTTGGACAGCCGGTTCTTGATCCGCTTCTTGGCCGCTGCGACGGCTAGCGCGTCCTCCTGCGGGTACGGGTAGATGAAGAACGGGACCTCGTTGCTCAGGCCCTCCATCTGCAGGAAGCGCCGGCCGCTGAGCACAGCGAACAGGTGCTCCTCCTGCTCAGGCAGAGTCTTCGGAATCACAAAGCATCCCCCCGCCCGTCGGTCTGCTGGGTCGGGAAGAATCGCAGGTCAGTCGGTATGCGAGCACTCAGTACGGCGGCGACTCGCTCGGACAACACGGCGGGCACGATGTACCCCGCCTCCGACAGCAGCTCGGCCTCCTGCAGCATCTTGAACACGTTTGACCTCAGCCTCTGCAGGGTCGAGCCCTTGATCTCGGCCAGTTCCTCGTGCCATAGCGCCTTGGTCCGGACGAAGCTGTCGAAGTCCTGGTAACCCAGCGTCGAGGCGAGAACAAGGAACCGCTCCCGCAAGACCTCCTCGGCGAACTCGCCGATCAACTCGTAGCGTCGGCAGGCGGCGGCCCACATGAGGTACGCGCGCTCGGAAGCCGCCGCATCGATCAGGAACTCGACCTCCTCGTCAGCCAGCGCAGAGAGCCGCTTCACCGTCTCGCGAACCAGACGGATCCCCGAGCTGTAGGTCCGCGCCTGCAGGAGGTTGCCCGCCACGGCAAGATCCCGGACCCGCTCCCAGTCGTGCTGCTCGATGTACAGGGGTGCGAGCAGCGCGGCCTCACGCGCCAGGAGAGCGCCCGTCGTGAACGAGAGCGCGTATCGCCGAGGTACTGCCGCCAGTGCGTCGTTCATCGGTCCCGCCTCTCCGCATCTTGGCAAGTCGTTCAAGCTATCGCCAGCCCACTGGCACCCATGGATACTCACGCGCCGTTGGCAGTGGCACCCTCGCCCGACGAAGCTGCGCTACCCGTTCGGACCCACTCGTCGACCTCACTCGCCTGGAACTTCCAAAGCCGACCCACCTTGTGGGCGGGCATACCCTTCTCCGCGATCAACGCGTAGACCGTGTCCTTCGTGACACCGAGGTGGGCCGCAATGTCGTCGGCAGAGAGCCAGGGGTCAGACACGAGAGGGACCTCCAGCCGACTAGTGGTACGGAGCGCAGTGCGTCCCCGGTGATACCGAAGGAGACCCCGCTTCACCTGGTTTCACCGAGTATTGCAGGTAACACCATGTCCCAGACAGTCTGGTCCGGTCGCCGCAAGTCTCAAGGGTGCTTGGCGCGCTCCCGGAGGCTTCAGCACCGCCGGAACCAGCGGCGGCGGTCGGTTAGCTCGTCGCCAAGAACCGGGCGACGGTCGAAGTGAAGGGATCGTCGGGGGCCCGCAACCAAGTTCGCTGAGACCAGCCAGAGCTGCCGGCCATGTACGCACCGAGCGTTCTGCGCACGGGCCGGCGCCAGCCCACCGAATGGATCGGCGGCCACCAAGCTAATGGCGTCGCCGATCCGCGTCACGGCCGTCTCGCCCAGGCCGACCTTGGAGAGCAGTTCCCGCACAGGCGGAGCGCCGCCCCTGGCCCCAGCCGAATTCACCACCTGTCACCCCCATACATCTCGTACTCAGGGCTTGCTCCATCTCGAGGTCGGCCAGACGAAGTGCTTCCTTCCCATGATCCGGACGCCCCAGTTCCGCCACGCCCGACCTTCGATCGCTCGCAGTCTGGCTGTCGAGGCCCCGACGGCGCAGCGTCGACAATGCTGGCAATCAGGTCGATCGCCCGACGACTCTGGCCACGCCAGTTGGCAATGAGGACTGCGTCCCGCGCGACCATGCCTCAAGGTCGGGGTCGCCAACGAGTTCGGCATACGTACGCGCCGACCGCGCCCGCTCGTCCGCGGCATCCCACCCCGCCAAGTCAACGAGACGACCGAGAGCAGCCCACAAGCTTGCCCGGCCACTTGGTAGAGCTGCGAGGTCTGTGCCGCTCGCCGAGTCTTCTCGAGCAGCAAGTACGCGACATTGCGGATGTGCCATGCGTTGGTCAGGAGCTGCCACGGTGGATAGTTTTGGTAGTCGCGGGCAAGCTCAAGAACGGACTCCTGGAGCAACGAAATACCTGTGGAATCGACGGTTCCGGCGATTCGGGCCGCGTGTTCGAAACTCTCGTGGGCGGCCATGACTGCCGCTGCCTCCAACGATTTGACTTCAACGGACAGGCCGGGCGCGGCCGAAAGAATTCCACTCGGAGATTCGGCGTGATCTGCGCGTCAGAGAAGCGCGCTTCGAAGGAATCCACACCAACCGGACGGGTCAACTGGACCTGTGGCTGTAGTCTGAGTGGCCGCTCCCGGTGGCGGTCAAGCTGGCGCCCTCCAGCGTTCCGCAGGCTCTCGTCGACTGGGTCAGCCGCCAACTGAGAGATTCACTCCAGAAGTGCACACGGCGCGGCTTTGTCCTGATCAAAGCCTGACGGCGACCCGGTCTGACCGTGCTGTAACGGTGTGGGTACTACAACGATGATGATGACGTGGTGCGCGGACCGTGCAGCACGCTTGCGGCGATGACCGGAGGCCGCGCCGGCTGATGTAGTCCGCGACCGCGCCTTGTCGGTGATGCCGGGTACGGTGTGGCGAAGATTTGCCAGGGGTGGATGAATCTGGGGGAGACAGTGGATTCACAAGGAGTGGGCTCGACCGTGCCGGACGGGTCCCTGAACGATCGAGCCGCGCGGATCTTCGAATTCCTGGTCCAGCTGCAGCGGCTGCGGACGAGAGTGGTGCGCTCGGTCGACGCCTACCGCTCGGTGATGTGGTTCGGCCAGCTGCCGTTCGTCGAAGGCCTGCAGTTCGGGCAGGAGACCGACCCGGGCGTGTGGCTGACGATCGACCGTATCGAGCGAGTTCCGCCTCCGTCGCCACCGGACCTGCTTCGGCCGTGGATCACCGAGCGGTCGCTGCGTGACTCCGCGCAGACACTCCCGTCGTTGAGTGGGGTCGCGGCGCGGGCGGTTCAGGTCGTCACCCCTGAGGGCGATCTGGAAACCGTGACCGAGGAGTTGCTGCTCGAGGACCATCCCGAGGTAGCCGACGCGTTGAGGGAATGGGCCCCGGTTTGGCAGGCATGGGCGACGGATGATCAGCCGAGAGCTGCTATAGGCGAGGCGTACCACCATCTCTACGCGATGTACCAGGATTCGAGAGCTCTCGCCGAGACCTACGAGATCGTCCTTGGCTTCGGCTGCCTTGTCACCACGTCCGGCGGCCAGGACGTTCGGCGGCATCTCGTCACGACGGCAGCGACGATCGAGCTCGATCTCGACTCCGGGCGCCTGACTGTCGTGCCGTCCCCGGACGCACGGCCGCCCGCCCTCGAGGAAGACATGTTGGACCCGCAGGACACAGCGTCGGACGAGCTCCGTCAAGCGATCCGTGCTGGTCTTCAGAGCCTTGATGATCCCTGGGCCAGTGAACCCGATGGCGTGAGCAGCCTGCTCCGCTCCTGGGTGAATGGATCCGGGCCCGACGCTGCCTTCGTTCCTGACATCGCTCCTCCGGGCGGCCACGCCGGCCCGGACGGGCCGTCCGTCACGTTCGCGCCCGCGCTGATACTGCGTGAACGAACCAAGAGGTCGTTCGTCGCTGCCTGCGAGCAGATCATCGCCATGCTGCGCGCAGGTGTGGACGTGCCCTCAGGCGTACGGCAGTTCGCTGAAATCACCGACGGTCGCGTTTTCGACGCCGACCAGCATTCCTGGGAACAGGCCTACGCCGACGAGGAGGTGTACTTTCCGAAGGCGGCGAACGACGAACAGCGCCAGATCCGGGACCGGTTGGCCGACCATCAGACGGTGGTCGTCCAGGGCCCACCGGGGACAGGCAAGACGCACACGATCGCGAACCTGATCAGTGACCTCCTGGCCCACGGGCAGCGGGTTCTCGTCACCAGCACGACCACTCGCGCGCTAACCGTGCTCAAGGAGAAGTTGCCGAGCGACATCAGCGATCTCTGCGTCAGTGTCACCGACGACGCCGTAAAGGGTCAGGCCGATCTCGAGCAATCGGTGACGACCATTCTGGATCAGGCTGACCGATGGAACTCGACAGGTGCGGAGCGCGAGGCCGCGGACCTTCGGCGGCGTCTGGCAGATGCCCGCGATCGAGAGCAGACGGCCCTGACGGAGCTGCGCACAATCCGAGAGCTGGAGACCTACGTCTACGCGCCCGACGTCGGCGACTACTCCGGAACTTTGCAGGAGATTGCCGAACGCCTGGCAGAGGAAGAGAGCACATCGGAATGGCTTGGCCGGGTCACGTCGGACCAGCCTACTCTGAGCATGGCGGATGTGAGCCGATTCCTGGATCTGTTACGTCGAGCGACACGTGAACTGCGCGCATTGACCGGAACTGTCCCACAGCTCGGCGAGCTCGTGCCGCCGGCCGAGTTCGAGCAGCTTGCGGAGCGTCGTAGCGAGTTGAATGCGCGTGAAGCGGACTTGACCGAAGCCCGTGGTACGGACGAGTTTCTCGCGCTGGCCAACACGCAGGCGTCCGAGCGCGAGCAGATTCGCCGGGGACTGGGCGACCTGAGCCATCGTCGCCGCGAACTTGAGCGCCGCAACGAACCATGGATCGCCGAGGCCCTGCGTGACATAACGGGCGGCCGGGATCGCATGTGGCGACACCGACAAGAAATGACCGCTGTCGGCATCGACAGCGGTCAGTCTTGGCTCACGGGTGTTGATGGAAGAATAGTCGCGGGACTCGATGCGCTTGACTTCGGCGAGGCCGTGGGGCACGCCTCGGCGCTGTTCGATCACCTCAGCCAGGGCGGCAAGCTCAAGGGTCTGCTTGGACGCTCGAAGATCGCCAAGGCGGCTTCACCCTTCCTCGATCAGGTCCGTGTCGACGGCCGCGAGATCGAAGATCTGGACCACCTTCGGCCGGCGCATAGTCAAGCGATGGTCGAGAAGCTGTTGGCACCCCTGGAAGAGATGTGGGGCTACCGACAGCCGCACACTCTGCCGCAGGCCCAACGGATCGCCGTACTCGCGGACGAGAACAAGCTCCTCGCCGATGTCTTGTCCTTTGCCGATGCGGTCGTCGCACTCGGGCGACGCCTGCAGGCAGTGCCGGCGATGCCTGCCGTGGACCTGAACAGTACCGACGAGCTCACGCGCTTATTGTGGGCGCTGGATGCCCTGGATCTGATGTCGCTTCAGGTGGATGTTCGAGCTTCGGTGGACCGGACGAGGAGAATCCTGGTCGATCTGGCATCGGCACCAGGCTCGGTCGCGGCCGTCCGGCGAGCCGCGGATGCCCTCGGAGGTTGGGACCCGGCCGAGTACCGGGCGGCGTTCCATGCTCTGGAAGCAGCCCACGAGGCGAACTCGATTCTGGTGCAACTGGGGCATTTGCAACACAAAGTGGCAGCTGCCGCGCCGGATCTCGCCGTACGCATCGAGGAGACTAGATCGGATCTGAGCTGGGACGAGCGGCTGCCGAGGCTGTCCGAAGCATGGGCCTGGTCCGTGTGGGACGAGCGGTTGCGCGCCAAGACCGATCCGCTGGCCGAGCAACGATGGCGGGCGTCGCTCGATGCCGCGGAGGTGGATGCGCGGGCGGCGTTGGAGCGACTCGCGACCAACAGAGGTTGGGCACATGCACTGAGGCGGCTTACGCCGAGAGAGTCCACTCACCTAAAGATGTACGCCCAAGCTGTGCGCAAGGCGGGCAAGGGTACCGGGAAATACGTGAACAGGTATCGCGAGGACGCCCGTAAGAGCCTCCAGGAATGTCAGGGCGCAGTCCCTGCGTGGATCATGCCGATGCACCAGGTCTTCGACACCGTGCCAGTCGATCGGCCGAACCTGTTCGACGTCGTTATCGTCGACGAGGCCAGTCAGTCCGGACTCGAAGGACTGCTGTTGTCCTGGTTGGCACCTCGCATGGTGGTCGTCGGAGATGACAAGCAGGTCAGTCCGTCCAACGTCGGGCTGGACCACGAGGCAGTCTTCACCTTGCAGGACCGCTACCTGGCGCCGCTGGAGCACAAGGCTTTGTTCGGCCCGCTCAACAGCTTCTTCGACCAGGCGGTCGGTATGGCCTCGCGCATCATGCTCCGCGAGCACTTCCGCTGCATGCCCGAGATCATCGGCTTCTCTAACGAGCTCTGCTATCACGGCGCACTTGTGCCTCTGCGGCAGTACGGCGCGGACCGGCTACCACCGCTGCGCACTACCTACGTCAAGGGTGCCGTAGTGTCAGGCCGCCGGGACGTCGTCAACGAACCCGAAGCCGAGGAGATCGTCGCTCAGATCGAGAAGTGTTGTGCCGATCCGGCGTACGACGGCAAATCCATGGGCGTCATCAGCTTGCTCGGACACGCGCAGGACAAGCTCATCATGCAGCGGCTGGTGGATGCGCTGGGAGTCCGTGTCGTCGAGCAGCGAAAGCTACGCGCCGGCAACGCTGAGGCATTCCAAGGCGACGAGCGAGACGTCATCTTCATCTCGATGGTGTCGAGTCTGCAGTCGACCAGCGGCCCGGCCCGGATCGGGACTCTCAGCAAAGAGTCCGATCAACAGCGCCTCAACGTCGCCGCATCGCGGGCGAGGGACCAGGTGTGGCTGTTCCACAGCGTTCAGCCGGGAGATCTGTCCGGCAAGGACCTGCGTCAGCGTTACCTGCGATACCTGCTCAAGCCCTTGGCTGAGCAGGATGCCCTCGACATCGGCGACGTACTGCCGGATCGCCGACACTCGGCTTTTGACAGCTTGTTCGAACAGCGCGTCTTCCTCGCCGCTCGCGAGCGCGGATTCCGCGTCCGTCCCCAGGTCAAGGTCGGCGGTTACCGGATCGATCTAGTCATTGAAGGCGGGACCCAGAGACTGGCCGTCGAATGTGACGGCGATGCATTCCATGATGGTGAAGCAGCCTGGGACGACGCAGCCCGGCAGCGGGACCTCGAGCGGGTTGGCTGGACGTTCTGGCGCATCCGAGGGAGCGTCTTTTTCCGGGACCCGGAACAAGCCCTCGAGCCACTCTGGGAGCTGCTGGAGAAGCTGGAGATCCAGCCGACCTGGGGACAGCCGACTACCGAGGACACGACTGCTACACATGTCGCGGTCGAGGCGCCGGCGGTGCCCGTCAGCAGAGCCGCGGACGACTTGCTCGATGAGTACTCGCCTGGGGGCGACTCGAGCGAGGCAACGACGACCGTCTCGCCGGCCGCATCAGTGCAGACCGTCTTCCAGCAGCCCTCGATGGCGGATCGCCGGGCGCAGCGATTCAGCAATGGCAAGATGCTGTTGTCGTCGGCCGCGCGGAGAAGGGTTCGAGATGAGGCGGCAGCCATCGAGGAATGGCTGGCCGATCCGCCTCCTGTCCGCGCCGTGGACGGACGGTCGCACGACGTCGAGGTCGCGAACCGAGAGCAACATCGTGACGACCTGGACGCCCGGCTCCACTATCTCGAGCGGGTATTGTCACAGTCAATCGTGGATCCATCGAAAAACGGCGGCTCGTGGGTTACACCCGGCTGCATCACCTGGCTGCAGTACCCCGGCGAGGACGACGTCGACCGCTTATTCGTAACCATCATGCCGCATGCCGACGGAGTTCCGGCGGATACATCACCGGTCAGTCCACTCACTGATCTCGCCCAGGCCATCGAAGGCGCCCAACCTGGAGACACCGTCCACTTCAACACACCACGAGGCATCCAGCAGGCTGTGGTAGTCGAGGTTCAGGACTGAGCGAAGTCCCCCGCGATTCATGAAAATGCTCGGAGGCCAACTGCGGGTTATGTCGGTCCGATGTGAGTTCCATAATCGCCAGCCAGACGCAATGGGCTAGGAGGATAAGTTGCTCTAGGACCTGGTGGCGGTTCACGGCATGCTGGGCCTGACACTTGATCGGCGCACCTTGTTTGCGCCAGCATGATGAGGAGCGAGATGAAAGCGGATGCACTCAGCCCACGACAGTTGTTCGACGGGAAGATGCACTACGAAATCCCCGCATTCCAGCGCCCGTACGTGTGGAATGAAGAAGACCAGTGGGCGCCGCTGTGGGCCGACATAGTCCGAGTTGCAGAGAGCCGGGTCGTCGCCGGCGAAGGCCAGCCGACGGTACCTCACCACTTTCTGGCCGCGGTCGTCTACGAGTCGAAGCCCGCCGGTGGTCGGCGACGTCACCCGACATCTGGTCATCGACGGCCAGCAACGCACGACAACCCTTCAGTTGATGATCGACGCAGCTCAAGCCGTCATCGCCGAGCGCGGACACGACCTGTTGGCCGAGGATCTCGAGGAGTTGATCCTCAACAAGTCTTCGGCGTTCAAGGGAAGGCCCGAACGCTTCAAACTCTGGCCGTCGCGCCACGACCGCATGGCGTTCGCGCAGGCCATGGACCCCCAGGCAGGCTGGGTTGGCGAGCACCGAATCTTGGCAGCTCACGAGTTCTTCCGTGCCGAAGCCCGCACTTGGTTGACCGGCACGCCCGATGCTGACGGCAAGGAACCACCCGGCACAGAAGCTGATCGAGCTGGAGCATTGTCCGCGACGCTCCAGAACGGATTGTTCCTGGTTGCGATTAACCTGGCCGGCCATGACGACGCACAGTTGATTTTCGAGACCCTGAACGATCGCGGCACCCCCTTGCTGAAGGCCGACTTGATCAAGAACTGGGTCTTCCAGCACGGCGAGAAGGTTGGTGCCGATGTCGAGCGGTGGCCTGAAACCCACTGGGTGGACTTCGATGACGACTGGTGGCGAGCCGAGATCAGTCAGGGCCGCCACTCTCGCTCGCGAATCGACATCTTCCTGCAGTACTGGCTCACAATGCGTCTGTCCGACGAGGTCAAGACCGAGCATGTGTTCCGAGTCTTCACTGAGTACACGGGACCGCTCATGATGGACTCCGTAGGGGCCGAGCAACTGCTTGGTGAACTACGCAAGGATGCTGACACCTATAGGGCATTTGTCCAGCTTGATGAGGACACTGCTGAGGGAGCCTTCTACAATCGCGTCATCGAGACGATGGAGCTTGCCGCGACGAGCCCTCTACTCATGTGGATGTTGTCGGAGAATCACCAAGTGCCAGCCGGCCAACGCACGGTCGGGCTCAACGCGCTTGAGAGCTGGGTCATCCGCCGCACCCTCCTTCGACTCACCATGAAGGACATCAACCGGATGATGGTGACGATCCTGAAGCTCTTGGACAGGAGCACGGTCATAACCGCTGGCGACACGGTCCGGAGCTTCCTTGCCTCGCAAACCGCCGATGCCCGAGTCTGGCCGACAGACGACGCGATGAAGGCTGATCTCCCCGCGGTTCGGCTGTACGGAAATGTCCGGCAGGCACGGCTCCGGATAGTCCTTGGGGCGGTCGAGCAATTGCTCCGAACCGAGCGGCATGAGGCGGTTGCCTTACCTCCGAAGTTGGAAATCGAGCACGTAATGCCTCAGAAGTGGCACACCTATTGGGACCCGGAGCCAAAGCTCACACCTGAGGACGCGACGGCTCGGGACAGGCGGATCAACACGCTGGGTAACCTCACCTTGGTCACCAAGAGTCTCAACGGGTCGCTGTCGCACCGACCCTGGACGGACAAGGAAGCTGACGGGCTCAAGGCTGGCGGCGACGCGAACCTCGGAAAGCGCAGCCTCCTCGACAAATACAGCCTGCTCGTCTTGTCGAAAGACCTCATCCACAATCACCCCGATGCTTGGACGGATGCAGCCATCGAGGCCCGGGCCATTGAGCTGACGGCGTACATCTGCGACGTCTGGCCCGGGCCACCTGCTGGTGTCGCACCGATGGACCTTACTGTTGAAGTCGTAGGCTCGCCCGACATGGCGAGACTGCAAGAAGTCCCGTGGGCGGAGGCCGACCTCTCCGATTTCGCTGCATCTTCGACCGACTTGACTCTCGAATTTCTTGACTACGTCGCTGCGAACAAACCCGGCATGCTCTTCACAGGCGCGGATCTTGAAAATCAGGGGTACGTCGTCGACCAGATCTCTGGCATCAGTGGTGCCATGGCGCGCAAGGTCTATCAGAACTACGGCAGATCGAACCCACCGATTGAGTTCATCAAGGCCAACGGCCGCTGGCACTACCGCATGCATCCTGAGGCTGCCGAGCGGTGGCGGACACTCCGCAATCTCATCAATACAACTGAGACGGTTGAGCCACAACCCGACTCGCGGCCACCTGCTGGCCAGCAGGTGGTACACACGGGGAAGTATGAGCCGCTGTGGCGCTGGCTCCGGAATTTCGACGGGCGCGAAGCCCGTCTGACATTCTCGGAGATCGAGCAAATCCTTGGATTCTCTCTACCCGACTCCAGCCGAAATCACCTGCCCCACTGGTACAGCTACGAAGGCAGTGCCGTCGCTCGGGCGATCATCGATGCTGGTTGGAAGGCGACACAGGTCCAGCTTGCAGCGGAGACAGTTACCTTGGTTCGCGTCGACTACTGATCCCTGTTCCACGATGACTCCGCAGCGTCGCACTCAAACTTTCGAGGGGAGCAGCCCTGTCAGCGGCCCACGACGAGGCTGAACGGTCTCGGCGGCCGCCAATGATGAGCCGGACTGGATGTACTTCTACGGACACGCCTGGTTCACCGCCCAGCGAGGCAGAACTTGAACTCGGCCTCGGAGAGTCGGCTGTATGCCTGCATGGCCAAGCCTTGGACGGCGTGCCAGCGAACCCCCGGAGCGACTGCGCTTGGTACCCCGCGTAGCTTGCGAACGCTCACTCCGTCGCCGGTAACCTCGACGCCGCGTCCGACCTCGTAGGCCAAAGCCGCCCCAGACTCGCTCGCCCTCAATCGGTTAGCGATGGGCGAAATGCGAGAGGTCGCGGCAGCCATAAGCGCCCGGCTTCCCGTGCAGGCCGCCACCTCTCGGACGCCATAAGCGCCCGGCTTCCCGTGCAGGCCGCCACCTCTCGGACGCGCTTCGAATGACATCAGGACGCTACTCGCGGGGACCGCAAGCCACTGACCGCTTTACTGACCGGAATGAACGGCCAACAGTGGTTGACGACGCAAGCCAACGACAAGCGCCATCGGACGTTTCCGCAGGTCACGGGCATGCTGGCAATTGTTGCGAGATGACGGCACAGCAGGGAAGGCAATGCGCTTTACAGCACAGCCCGCCCTCTATGGAGTCTGGCGTCCCCGATCACGAGATGCGAGTTGCTCTCCACGCTGAGGCCAAAGTCGGTGGCATCCGCTACGCCGGCGACGATGGCGCCCAAGAGGGTAGTTGGTACGTCCCCGGCCAGGTCAGCCAACGCGAGGAAGTCTTCTATTACTACGCCGGTCACGACCATGGTTGGCCACAAGACTCTGAGGTCAGCATCGAGCGGGTCCGGCAAGCGGTGCGCGAGTTCGTGACGGGCGACGGGGTCCGACCGGGATCGTTCGAGTGGCGCGCCTGGCCTGAAGGCGTCAGCTGAGCGATCTCCGACATCAGCAGGAGAGGCGCATGACCCATGCCAGTCCTCACAGACCGCACGGGACTGATGTGAGTCGTCTAGCGGCCCCGGAGCCGTGCGAGGAGAGGACCGCTGATGCTTGCCCGACATGGCGGCGTCCGCGGTGGGCCGCTCCAACAGCTGCGGCAGCGCCGCAAACCCGATAGATCACTCAGCCCCACACCGACAGCTCAGTTTCGCCCCTGACCTTGTGTGACGGACCAACTCTTGAGAGCCTAAGCATCCGAATCTAACGCGCACGGCGGGGGGAACCGTCCGGGCATCCACACCTGAAGGAACGCGTCGACCGCTATCGAGCGGTCACAACTCAGCAGAACCCATGGGGGGGAGATGCCGGGAGAGAGTATCGGCAACCTAATCAATCGTTTCAGAGAGGCGCAGACCGAAGGCCGGCGGCGCGCTGCAGCTGAGTACGCATTTGTCATTGCCCAGCGGCTTCGAAACGATCATCGTCTGGAGGAGGCATCAGCCTATGCACGGAAATGCATCCAGATTCTTGAGACACTGCCTTCCGAAACGCTCGAAGACGTTATTAGTGAGCATCAGGCGATAGGCGGCATCGCGATGCCCGACTATTTCCATGCAGGCACCGCGCGAGCCAGACTCGAGGCGCTCCTGCGCCCCTAAGCGTCCAACAACACAACAACTGAGGATTCATGGAAAGATACTTTGAGTCTACCCTACTCCTATTGAAGCCAGATGCCGTCCGCCGCAGCCTAGTCGGCGAAATATTGCGACGAGTGGAGCGCACAGGCCTCTCAATCGCCGCTCTGCAAATGCGTCAGGTCGACATTCATTTTGCCCGTGGACATTACGCCACCACCGACGCCCAGTTAGCACAGATGGGACGGAAAACGGTGGCGGCCTTTGAAGAGGCTGGTCTCGATCTTCGCAAGGAATTCAACACAGAGGATCCGATTACCCTTGGCCGAATGATTCACGAGTGGAACTGCGACTTCCTTGCCTCTGGACCGCTGGTCGCCGCGGTCGTCCAGGGATATCACTGTGTTAAGAAGCTCCGGTCCCTAGCCGGCCCGACGATGCCACTGACCGCTCCACCTGGGACGATTCGTGGCGATTTCGCGAGCGTCTCCTCACTTGTCGCCAGCACCCGAAAGGCGGCTGTCCGAAACTTGGTTCACGCATCAGACAACGAGCTCGACCCTGACGAACCTCGGCGCGAGATTGCATACTGGTTCGATCCGAGATCGATCAATAGTGTCAATCCTGAGCCGGACCTTGCCTAGGGCAAGCCATCCGCATCCAAATAGATATTGCGCTACAACTGCGGTCATGTCATAGTGTAATTGACAATAGATGGAGACGTGTTTCATGAAATTAGTCTTGGCCTCTGGGTCACCCCGCCGCAAAGAAATCCTTTCCGATATGGGACTCGAGTTCACAATCAACCCGAGTCACTGTGACGAATCCGTAGATCCTGGCACAAGCCCCTCCGACGCCGTCTGCGAACTCGCCATTCGCAAAGCATCTACGGTTGCCGCAGGTCTTCCTGACAGCCTCGTGATCGGCTCGGATACAGTAATCGACCTCGCTGGTGAGATCATCGGCAAACCGCATACACCTGAGCAGGCAGCCGCCACTCTGCGCGCACTGAGCGGCAGGACGCATATTGTTCGAACCGCCGTTGCGATGGTGAATTCAAATGACATGCGTTCCGAGGTCACTGCTGCAGAAGCTCAGATCGAGTTCCGTGATCTATCCGACGACGAGATCAACGCCTACGTCGCTACAGGCGAGCCAATGGACAAGGCTGGCGCCTACGCAATCCAAGGAGAGGGGAGCTCGCTCATTGCCAAATTTTCCGGCGACGAAGACACCATTATTGGACTGCCAAGGCAGGCCGTTAAGGAATTGCTGGCGCGATTCTGAATCATGACTACCGAGCAAGACGTTATTTGACATGACCCGGGGGGAACATGGCAACACTTGTGCTCAAGGTGTCTGGTGTCGCTTTCGAAGATCGGCCAGACTTGCATGGCGGCCAAGAAGACTACGCTCGGCGGCTGGCGGCCTCGATCTCCGAGCTCACGGCGGCCGGCCATAACATCGCATTAACGATCGGCGGGGGTTCCTTGGCCAGACGATCCATTGATCGCGCTCGGCGCCTTGGCCTAGAGCCGGTAAGGGCGAGCTATCTAGGTGCCGATGCCGGATTGATGAACGCCAGAATTGCCATCGCAGCGCTGCGCGGAGGCGGAATACCCTGCAGCGCCGAACCTATCACGGCGTTTGATGCAGCTGCCGAGGCGATGCGCAGCGGACTGACTCCTGTCTTGTTCGGGTATTGGCACGGTTTGACGTCCGACGCCGTTGCTGCGCTCTTCGCGAGCTATATCGCGGCCGACCTGGTTGTTAAGTTGTCGCAAATCGACGGTGTCTACCCGAGTGACCACGAGGCCAAGTCGGGAACCAATCGCCACTCCTGCCTGCCACACCGCGAATTGGCTCACCTCGCGCTCGAATTTGATAGCAGGACCCCCGGCGCCAGCTTCGTACTCGACGTTGTCGCGGCGAAGTCACTGGCTGATACCAAGATCCCACTTCTAATTGACCATTGGCGTCACTTAAACACGCTAAAGTCTGCGATTGAGCGGGCGCATTCAGCCTCCTTCGAGGAAGAGTCTGGCACCATTGTTAGGTCCGACTGAGCTGGCAGCATCGATATATCCAATGATGGAGCAGGGGGCTGTCAATGAATCGATCGCCATGGGTCGATGCATCTCCACAATCAATCCCCAGTACCCTGCGTCCCAGCGCCTGGCTTCAGGAGATCCTCGAAGTATCCCGAGTTGGGTTGGATCTGGGTTGCGGTTCACGATCAGTCTGGGACATTACCTCGGCCCCGGGGTCTCGAAAGCTCTATCTCCTCGACGTCAACAAGGCGGCGATGGTGAGCAACCCATCGCTATGGGGCGCCAGGGTGTGCGGCGACATTCGGCAGCTCCCGTTCGGCGACGGAACATTTGATACCGTCACCGCAAATGCAGTTCTTACGGCTTTGTCGAAGAGAAGCGAGTACGTCGCCGCTTTTGCCGAGCTGAATCGCATCGTGATGGCTGACGGGCACCTATACGTCGGAGACTTCCTCTATGAACCTACCAACTCTGCCTATCGTCTGAGGTATCTGCAAGAGGAGCGAGGCAGCTTTTATTCAGAGAGTCAGCATCCGGGCGACATATCCTATTTCGCAAAGCACTGGACGCTGGAGGAGCTGGACAGCATGCTGGACAGTTTCGACCGCAAGAAGTTCGGGACGCGCCAGGCCAAATCCAGAACGGGCCATCAAGTCACCTGCTTCGAAGCCTTATACGTGCGCAAACGATAAGGAATAGGATCAACTACTAGCCGGAGAGAAGATGTCAGACCAGCGACCGACCGTCTGCCTCATCGGTGACGCGAACGTGGACATTCTTCTGCCAGTCGAGGAGTACCCCCGGATTGGCTCTGAGGCTCTCGCGTCGAGTCGTGCGACACTAATTGGCGGGTCTGCGGCTAATAGTTCAATTTGTCTGGCACGGCTGGGGGCGCACGCGAAGCTTATTGCGACTATCGGCACAGATTCCTGGGGCGAATACATCGCGAGCGGGCTGGAGGAAGTTGGCGTCGACATAGGGTTTCTCGAGCGCAGCCCAGACAAGGCGACTCAACTTAACGTAGTGGTCGTCGACATGCACGGAGAGCGGACAATGTTTAGCTACCGCGGAGCGAGTAGTGAGACGTCCGCCACTCGCGGACTTCACTGGTTGCCCGGCGCCCGTGCGCTACATGTGTCCGGCTACGCACTGCTCGCACCCCCTCAAAGCGAGGCCGCTCTGCAGGCACTCAATTCCGCCAGTGAGTCCGGGACGCACACCTACCTCGACCTACCGACCGTTGCACCAATCACAGCAAAAGGAACGGTCCTTTCAGCGTTACCAGCGGTCGGTACGCTGATCTGCGCACCGCGCGATGTGCGCACGCTGACCGACCACTTAGATCTCCGGGAGTCCGTAAGGTCGCTATTTGCGAGGGGCGTCAGGCGAGTCATACTGAAACGCGGCGCATCCGGCACACGACTCCTTGAGCCGTCGCTCGACATCCGGTATCGCCCTGCCCGTGTCCAAGCGCTCGACACCACTGGCGCCGGAGACTGCCTTTGTGCCGGGCTCATAGCGGGTCAGCTCTTCGGCCTCCGTCCGCTGACGTCTCTGGTACTTGGGAGCACACTAGGCGCACTCGCAGTGACTCGGATTGGAGCCGGCCAGGGTTTACCTGGCCCCCTTGACGTGCTTGAGCATCTCAGAGTCACGCCACAGTTCACTGGAGCTCTGGAGGAAGTCGGGCATGAGCTCCGAACGTTTCTTACGACAAGTGAGCAGCTCAGTCCTCCAGAACCAGCCGGCCATCCCTGACACTCAGGGTAAAGACCTGCTCCGACGCTGGCCAAAGATCGATCCTTGGGTCGCGCGTCACAGAGGCGAGAACGAGGTTAATGCCCCGAAAGCCCTCAGCCGGAGCATTCGGCCAAAACTCGCCTATCACTCTTTCGCCCAGATCAACTTTCGTGCTCAGAGATTGAAGACTTCCGCCGCGGAGCCTGAATATGATCGGCATTTCCTTTGCAGAGCTGATCTGGACTTTCTGAGTGATGATGCCCGGGGAACGAGATGACCGCCAATTTCGGGGAAGGAGGTAGGTTTCATAGAACCTACGGTCGATCTGGATCCAGCAATATCGGCCATCGTAGGGGCCTAACGATGCGTGGAAGACAGCACCACTTGTAGATCGTTCAACAGCCACAAGTCGGCGTCGGCCCATCTCATTTCGGTGGGTCAAGTCAATATGTGGGCCGCGTCCGACTGCTCCGCGCTGCTGCTTTAGCCAATCCGCAAGGGCCGGCCAGTGATCCATCAATGCTTCGTGGACTAGCTCCACGTACGGTTCTCGACTTGCATTCGCAGAAGCAGTCAACAGGCGCTCTACAACGAGGTTTTCAATTGCACGTCGCTGGAGGGCTGAGAAATCTTCGCGGTCTAGATATACACGTCGCTTTACAGCCGATCCATCCCCCTGGATGCTTACCAGACGAGCAAAGAGCGGCGCAAGGGTGACTCCGCTCAGCTCCAGCGAAGTGAGCGCCACAGCAGCACGACGGGCGAGCGCACCGTGCACACCACCTATCTGCTCATAGGCCTCATAACTTATGGATCCCGATCCGATACACGACGGCTCAAGCTCTGACAATGCATACGCCAGCAGGGGCAGCGACCCACCGGTTGCAACGGCGTCTCTGACGATGACCTCTGCTAATCCCGGTTGGAACTCAAGTCCAGCCAGTGCCGCCGGCCTCTCGACGACCTCGGCGAGCGCACCTGTATCGAGTCCTCCCAATGGAATCAGCCTACTCTGGACGAATTTTGCTAGTGATCCGATCGACAGCATGTTAGCTAAGAAGTCCGAGCGAATCACAAGTACCAATGATAATCGATCGAGCTGGCTAGCAACCCGTAACACCTCAACAAATATCTCTGCATTGGTTGCCGATGCGAGCGTAAGGAGCTCCTCGAATTGGTCGATCATCCAAACAACCCGAGACCATTCGGGGCGAGTGGAGAGAATTTGATCAATGATCGAGACCAAGCGCCGTGGATCGTCCCTCAACGCATCTAGCAGTACACGTGGCGGCTGATCGCGCTCCGGAAGGAGGGAATGGAGCCTGTAGGCCAATGGGATTACAGGGTCATCGCCAACCTCTGCGGGGCTCATGCGCACATACAGCCAGTCAGATGATCCTGGGATCAAGTCATTGTCGAGCATAGGCACGAGGCCGGCGCTGACCAGTGATGACTTTCCGCTCCCGGAAGCGCCAGCGACCAGGATGGGACCCGACTTGCGATCGAGCTCTGTGACGATCAGGTCGGCTTCACCGTCCCGCCCAAAGTACACGCTGCGATCGTCCGACCGGAATGACCGTAGTCCTGGATACGGCCATATTGCGACGGGCTGTATGACGCGCCGGCTATCCAGGCGTCGATTCGGCTTATGATCGATCAGCTTTGCCTTGCTATTTTCCTTGATCAACGTCCGCAAAATATCTTCGACACGCGATTCCATCGTAAGGCGATCGGCGTAGGAAATTACGCGGACTTCATCTCGATGCTGGTGAACAACGCGCCGCGCGACTTGATCTTGGCGGATTCTTTGTAGGACATGAGGGTCGGTGGTCGATACCATGCTCGGAGCCTGGCTGTTCAGTATGTAGGTGCGGGGCTGATCTCCCGCCGCTCCGCGTTCTTTCAGAACCCACTCGGCAGCACTAAGCTCGTCGGTCCCAGCCCCGACCGGCGGACCCGGATCATCCCAAATTATGACGATCACCAGCTCGCAGTCAGACGGTCGTCTCAGGTTGCGCGTGTCCGCATCGGATTGCGTGTAGAGCGTCTGGCTCTCATCGTGCGTGAACGGTTCCGTCCAAGTAACTATGTTTAGGCGTGCCAATCCACGCACAATCGGATCAGAGTTGATCTTGGCGACGAGGCGTTCGATGAGTCCAAACTCGTGATGCGTGTGAGGCGCTGAATATACGAACACGTTCAGCTCGACCGGCGCGAACAGATCGAACGAGGGTGCCGTGATGGGCAACGCCTGTGACGTTCTCCTTCTTAGCGGTGTCCACGCGTTGGCGATCTCGGAGACTGGAAGCATGAACCCACCGCGGACTTCTCGCTTGCGCTCCCGCGATACAACGATACCCAAGATCGTTCCGGTGTCATGGTCGAAGACTGGACCCCCGCTGAATCCATTCTCAATTTGATACCCGGTCTGGCTTTCGGCCTCGAGGGCTATCAATCCAGATGTGGTAGGACCCAAAATGCGGCCCGTCGCCCAGACTCCTGTATCGTGGCCCGGGGGACAGCCGAAGGCGGCGAACTTGCGATGCCACGGGGCCTCTAGGCTCAAAGGTGCGCTGTCCTTTATCGCCATACCATCTGTCCGATGCACGAGCCTCAACACTGCTAGATCGCGGGGGGCACCGAGAACCGACGTGAACTCCACAACGACCTCGGCGGCCACGGTCTTTGCGGTTCCTGCCGCGAATGGCATGTCGACCTTTACGACAGCGCCACGATCGATCGAGGCTGACCCGACGTCCGTCGCGTCTTGGACGACATGGCGGCAAGTCAGGACGATATCCGGGGCGACATATGTTCCTAGGCCTACGACAGTGTGCTGATCGTCCAGAATCCGCACGATTGATTGTGAAGCGCTCCCCGCGTCCATAGTCTCGCCTCTGATCAACCTGAGCGATTCCGTTTGTGCTCTAGTGCCCAGCGCAAGGTCACCTCCAGATTGCCCTCTGCGCTAGTCTTGGCAATGATCGCTCCTGCTTCGGCGGTGAGCTTCACCCCCAGCTTTAGCTCCACCTCAGCTGGGTTGGCCGTGCGCGCCCATGTCTCGATGTGCTGGGAAATCACGCCAAAGGCGGGGGTCAGTTTGTCCAGGGCATCCTGGAGATTTAGAGCGAACGTCGGGATCTCGGCGTCGCGACGACTCACCGGCGCCGATCCGTACCCGTCCTCTGCCTCGTCGGCTGCTGCCTGAACATACACAATGACATTGGCTGATTGAGACTCGTCCATTGGTTCCTCACTTCGCAGATTCCCGCCTCGACCTAGTCTCTGCTAACCCGTGACAAGCTGGGTTCGAAGGCGTGGGCTCTGGCGATGACAGACGAGGAACAGCCGTAGATCCGCGATTGAGACGCCCGGTCAGGCGTAAGCCTCGCATTGGCCGGCTCTAAGACGTCCAAAACTCCCCCAGCGACACAACTCCGCGCGACGTCACATCCACAGCCTGGTCGAGGCCCCCCTCGCACCCCAGGAAGTGGCGCCATGGCGATCTTGGGCTGACGCGCACGGAAGATATTCCCACCCCTGAGCGTAGGATCGTACCCGCTACAAGCCAGTCTGGCTATGCCTTCGCACGGATCGAAGCTCGCCTTCGCGGACTGGGCCGGCTTGGAGCGGTCGCGTCGTTCTCGCGGAACTCACAGCTCGTCTCCACCGCGGTCTGGCAATCGTATCGTCTCGATTCATCCTGAGAATTGGGCGATGCCGGGAGGTGAGGAAATGGCAAGTGGTCCTCGGCTTGCGCCACAACTTCCGATTCATTTGTCGAGGAGGCGAGCGCACAGCTCTATCAGCGCAAATCTCGGTCAGACAGCTCCGAGCACGAGCTTGACGTTGATCCGCCGACCTGATCGTTGGCCATCTCGGCCAACTCCTGAGCAGCGGTGGCGGCGTCGTTCCGGACAAGCAACGATCGTTCGAGCTGGCAGAGATCTGTCGAATCAGAGCTGAATATCGACTGCTTCGTCAGTTCGTTCGGCTCGAGAGGACAGACGATGGCATCAAGGGCGCGGAAGACGGCGGTCGGCCGGCTCCGCCGTCTCTCTTGTCAAGGATTCGGCACGGGCCTCGGACCGTATCTTGCTAGGTGACCGTGGTGAAATCGGGTTGGGTTGCGTGTGACGACGAGGTTGTCCGCCGGGCGGAGGGCGCGACGGACAACAATGGCGAGGCGTTCGCCGACGGCTGATGAAGGGCAGCCGCAGATGCTTGGGTGGTCCTCGAGGACCCGAGCAGCGGCTTGGCGGATCCTAAACTCGTCGTCGTTGCCGAGGTTGTAGGCTATCGTGATCGCGGCCCCGATGCACTCTGCGGTGTGCTGTGCCAGCTCGTATTCGAGTTCGAGCTCCACCATGTGGGCTGTAGCTTCGCCGAGATCGATCTCGAGGTCCTCGGTCGCGGTGACGGCACCGCTCGACGCGAGGTCCCCGATTGCTTCGGCGACGCCTGGAGGGCTGATGATCTCGTAGTTCACGCCTGAGCGAGATTCGTGCAGCCGGGCGATGTCCTCGACGATGTTGGAAGCATCCCTGCTTGGTCTCGCGGTCGGCGGTCAGCTTTGCACGTTGCGGGCCGGGGAACAGGAGGTCGGCCGGCAGTGACCGATATGGCAACTGCCCCGTCGTGCGGCGCACACGCACGTTAGGAGGGCGTCCGCAGCGAGGAGCACATCAGATAGTTGGCCGCCACTCTCTCGCAGCCACTCGCCGATCTGAAAGGCTCGGTCGAACTCCTCCTACTCGACCACGCCCCGATCGGTCCACAGAGCGACGTCGCGGGCTGCGGCGAGGGCGAGATTCGGGGCACGCACCGTCGCAGGGAACTCCGCCTCATCAGCTGGCAGCATCTGCTCCAGCCGGCGCACGATCTCCCGTGCCTCGGACGCAGCCTCACAATGAGTGGGATCGGCATACCGCTGCATCTCGCGGGCGGCGCGGGTGTAGTTGAGTCCCGTGATCTGCTTGTACGCACGGATCTCGCGTTGGCGCTTGTCGGCCATGACACATTCTCTCTGCGAGAGAGCACGCCCATGTCGTTGCTCCGCCGACGGTGCCAAAGGCTGGACTTAGTTCGCTACG
Organism: Kribbella sp. NBC_01484; assembly: GCF_036227145.1. Lineage (NCBI taxonomy): Bacteria > Bacillati > Actinomycetota > Actinomycetes > Propionibacteriales > Kribbellaceae > Kribbella > Kribbella sp. NBC_01484. The sequence goes on along the minus strand of NZ_CP109437.1, from coordinate 3,802,645 downwards.
GCAGATCAACAGGTCCCACGTGATGCGGAGCTTCTTGTCCTCGTTGCCGCATGACATGGGCACTGAGGCTCGGAGCCGGGCAGCGGGGCGACCTGAGTTCAGGATAGCCGCGCTCGGTACATGACGCGATGCAATCCGCCGGTGCGTCGCGTCGACGTGGCGAGGCTCCCCAAGCCGGACCGGTCAGCGGCTGCGCTCTCCGATCGCGGTGCGCTCCGCCGCGATGGTGTCGGCGAAGCGTGCGCGAAGTTCGGAAACTGAAGCGTGGTCATCGGCGGCGAGGATCTGGAGAGCTTGGGTGAGCGTCCAATGGACGAGAGAACCCTCGTACGCGTGGTAGACACCGACGCTGTCCACTGCACCGGCGTCATCGGATTCGGCGAGCGCACAGCCCAAAACCTGCCGCAATGTGCGGGGAAGCGATTCCTCAGGGCGCCGTTCACACTTGACCTCGATCACCGTGTGGCCGACTAGCAGGTCGCCTACGGCGAAGCATGACGCGAACGACGGTCTGATCTTCACCGGTTCACCGAACCCGGACAGCGTCGCCTGTGCGTAGGTGGCGTACCGGTGCCACAGGTTCAGAAGCACGTTGATCGTTTCGTCGGGCGCCTCGGGGTGTGGACACTGCGACCAGAACGTTGCCAGGGCGTCGCTGGAGTTCATCGAGGTCTTCGGCAGTTCGAACGCAACGGTCTCGATATAAGCCATTTGCCAGCAGAGCTTGGCGGCCGCGATCTGCCGGTCGCGCTCGTCATCGAGCTCCCTGGCTGGCGGCGAGCCGACCTTGCGCCATGTGGACAGTTCGTCGCCAAGACCGGCGTTGACGGTCGGCTCGTAGCCCAGTGCCTTGATCGCACCGTGCCCGGTCGTCGAGCAGACGGCCGCCGCCAGGTCGGCGTACGGCAGGACCTGCGCGAGGTCGAGACCGATTCGAATCTCGATAGCTGCGCCAACAAGGTGAGGTGCGTTGGAGGTCGATGCGACTCTCCTCATCGCACGCTGTCGAAGTGTTCTCTCCCACGGGCGGATCAGCGGAAGATGGTGCGGGAGATGTTTATCGAAGAAGCCGTTGATCAGGCTGGTTGGGTCGTCCACTGCGACAGTCAGAGACATGCCAGACGATTCCCACCTCGGCGCGACCCAGCTCGGGTACCCGGATGCGGCATGCCCTCAGTGTCGCAGGACAACCGCATCGGCGGGTGGATTCGCGGCGTCAGCCGTACCGCACCTTGAGATCTGCAGATCACTGACCGTTTTACTGACCGCTTTGAACGGCGAATGTGGGCAAATGGTGCATGTCAACGGCAACTGAAAATCTACGTTTCCGCAGGTCACAGGCAACCTTGGCAAACGTTGCGATGTGTCGGGACAGCGGGATTGGTGAAGCGGTGGTTAGGGGTTCGAGTCCCCTCACCGGCTCTCAGCAGGGGTTTCTTACCCACGCGTGCTACGCAGCGCTCCCACCCACCCACCCGACCCTTCCTTGCGGGGTACGGCCCGCGCCTGCGCGCTACCGCGCGATCAACTACCGGAGTCCGCGCCTGCCTGAAGACGACAGGTCGTCACGCCAACTGTCTACGACACACGACCAGTGCAACTGCGACGCAAGGTCTTCCGGCGTTCGCCGGTCGTGTTTGATGAACGCCTCTCAACGCCTCGTCCAAGAGCAGGGCTCCAACAGCGTTGCCCGCTGGCGCCCGCTCAGCCCGTAGGGCTCCTGCGCAGGCCTCCACCAGGATCAGGCCAGGCTCTCAATGTGTTCGAAGATGTCGGCGTCCGTCTCCTGCTGCCAGCTAGGCAGATCATTCCAGTCGGCGACATAGCTCGGCTTGGGGTCGGGGATATGGCGGTAGATCTGCGCAATCCAGCACAGCGCTACGAACCGCCCCTTCTGCTCGCGAGTGAGCTTGCTGGTGTTTCCCTCAGACACATCAACAAACATCCGAACATGGTCGTAGACAGCCGCGGCGCTCTCCCGCTCCCAATTTGGCGTCTCTTCCCACGGTGCGACCTACCCAGGCTTCGGCTCACCTGGGTAGTGCTTCGTCACGCCGGCAATCCAGGCCTCACGGAAGACGCGGCCTTGTTCATTCGACAACGGTTCTGCTCCTTCAGACGTCTTGGCGATGCTCAGAGCTGCGCACGCACGACGGACAAGCGTGCTGACTCGCCATCCAGACTTCCAGAGTTAGCCCCGGTCCGGCTCCATTCCCGAACAGGCAGAGGCAGGCTCAACGTCTGGGCTCAGACACCATCGCGATCGCGAGGACGCTCCCGGCGGCGGACCTCGTTCACCTACTTCGTTCGCGCGGGCCGCGAAGGATCCTAGGGGGCGGGGAATCCCGGGGCGATTCGCTGAAGCATCGCCCGAGTGCGGCGGACGAGCTTGGTATCGTTGTCTTGGTCTGCGCAGATGGCCAGGTGGCCGAGCAGGGCGACCAGTTCGCGCGCTTCCTGTCTTGGCAAAGCAAGAGTGTCGCCGATGGTGTACTTGCCGGCGACCTAAGCCAATGTCGCGGCATGGATGGCTCTGACTTCAAGCGCCCCTGTGAAGAGCAGATCACGCAGAACCGAGGTGTTGGCGGCCGCGACTTCCTCAGCCGTACGGAGGCCGGCATCGGCGAGCAGGGCGAGAAGCTCGTAGTGCAGCACGCCGTTGAGCCGACTGAGTGGACTGTGCTCCGAGGGAGGCGGTTGCACATCACCAGCAAGCGCAGCGCGGATGATCGCAAGCGACGATTCACCGATCTCTCGCACCTTGAGCAGATCAGCATCGCTAACAGCGGCAACGTCCGCGACGGTCTTGTATCCCTCTCGAGCGAGCAGGTTGAACAGCGTGCTCGGTAGCGGTGGATCGAGGTGTGCAAGCAGGCGCCTATGGGCCTCGACAGCCTCGTCGAGAGCTGGGCTGGTGCTCGGCTCGGTAGTGGTCATCAGTGGCCGGTCCGTTTCTGTCCGATGCCTCCGGCTATGCAGCCCTGGGTCCAATTGGTCGCTTCCGCGTAGGTGTCGGGCCATTGATAACAAGGGACGACGCCTGGGCCCACGAGACACTGTCCGGGGAACAGAGATCGGATCTCGTCGACAGTGCGGAACCAGCCGGTTCCGGCGCTGCTGTCGAGGAGTCGCTGCTCGATCCGGCGTACCGCACCACTCACGACGTCTTGTGGATCGAGAAAGTGGGAGATCACTGTGCAGGAGCCGGGTGCCGCGGCGTCGACGTAGGTCTGCATGATGCGGGCAATGTCGCTGGCGGGGCCGGGGTGGTGGTGAAGGGTCGCGGTCTGGATGATCGCCACCGGATTGGTCCAGTCGATGAAGGTGCTGACCTCTTTCGGACTTGAGCAGTACGTCGGGCGCGAAGATATCGCCGTCCACGACGCGTACGTGCTCGTTCGCAACCACAAAAGAGCGAGCGTGGGCCAGCACTTCCGGGTCGTTGTCGACGTACAGCACTTTCGCGGTGGGGTTGATTGCCTGGACGATGTCGTGAACGCGATCGCCTACTGGCAGCCCAGCACCGCAGTCGACAAATTGGGTCATGCCGACAGTGCCGGCCAGGTACTCGCAGGCGCGACGCAGGAACTCCTGGCTAGCGGCCGCCATGTCGCCGGACGGAGGGGCGATCTCCTTGACTCCGACGATGAGCCTGCGATCGACCGCGTAGTGGTCCTTACCGCCCTGCGCCAGGTTCCAGAACCTGGCGCTGCTCGCCCGGGTAAGCAGGTCCTGCGCCACGGTGCCGCCCCGCAAAGCCGGTTCGCCGTTGGTCATCGTCGGTAGTCGGCCCTTTCGGTCCTCGGTGCTCGATCGACACGGAGTGGTGGCCGGTGAGCATCTGCGCGGAGGACGCCAGGCACTCACCGACCCTTTTCTGGAGCCCCGGCTTCCCGACCACGGGCTGGACTCAATCCACTCGACAAGGGAGAGCGGATCGCGCCGGGACTCCAAGTCGTGGCGGCGGAGCGGAGGCGTTCGGCCCGGTAGTGCCGAACCCGAGGAGTGGAACCTCGGGCGCCTCTGGCGCCAGCTTCGGCCGACTCAAACCGACGGATAGAGGTCTTCGTCGCGCCAACGGCGGAACTTGCCATTGAGCCGCTGCAGGCACTCCTCGAGCAGGCGCCGGGCGGCACAGCGCGTGGCGTGGTTGTGGATGAGGCTGACTTGTGTCGGCGGCGCGACCTGCCGAGTGATTTCTGGGTCTGTCAGCTTCGAGGGACGTGCCAGTGTCGTCATCGGTTTCACCGCTCCATCACTCTGTGATGTCGAGGCATTAGTGAATCAGCGAACGTCTCATCATGCAACGTTTCACAGCGGGGCGTTTCGTTCTAACATGTCTCCAGACAGGCGCGGACAGCGCCTGGTCTGCGGAGGACCGTTGTAGTGTTTGGTCGCTCAGAAACGAGGTCAGATGAGGCTGGAATCAGCCACCGGTTCGGTGGTCCCGCGGTACCTGCTCGGTCGGCACCTGCGGGAGCTTCGGGAGGCGGCCAGTCTGTCCCTCCGGCAGGCGGGATTGAAGCTGGAGATGTCGGCATCAACGGTGTCGCGGCTGGAGAACGGCGAGTCTCCGGTGCGCAGCCTGGACGTCGAGCAGGCGTGCAAGGTGTACGGCGTCGACGACGCCGAGCTGATCCGTGCATTGATGGACCTGGCCAAGGAGACCAGAGCGACCAAGGCGAAGAACTGGCTGAGCTCCTACGCCGACCTGGTCTCGGACAACTTCGTCCTGTTCACCGGCTTGGAGGCTTCCACGTCGTCGCTCGCCCTCTACGAGACGGACCTCATCCCTGGCTTGTTGCAGACCCTCGAGTACGCGAAAAGCATCATGGGAGACGAGCGCTTCACCGGGACCCAGCTCGATCCGGATGTGCTCGAACGCCGGTTAGAGATCCGGCTGAACCGGCAGCTGATCCTCGACCGAGAGTCAGGCCCGCCCAAGCTCGACGTCGTACTTAGTGAAGCAGTGGTTCGCCGGCGCATCGGTGGTGCGGAGACGATGGCCGGGCAGCTGATCCACCTGCTGGAGATGGCGCAGCGGCCGGACATTGCGATCAGGATCATGCCGCTCGACGTTGAGGAACACGCTGGGCTGACGACTGGGCCGTTCGCCCTGCTGGACTTCCCGCCGCGCGGTCCGCTGGTCGAGCGGTCCGGTGTTTACGTGGACGGCTTCCTCGGGTTCTTCTGGGCGGACAAGCCCGACGAGGTCGGACTGCTTCAGAAGGCCTGGGCGAATCTGTGGGAGATCGCGCTCAGCGACGAGGAGTCGGCCGACTTCATCAAGCAGAGGCTCAACGAGTTGCAACAGCTCGCCTGAACCCAGACGGGCTCAGCTCTGTTCGCCGGGCGCGAAGTAGTCCGTAAGCATGTGGGTGGTCCAGGCCGGCTGGTGGGTCTCGCCCCGGGGGCCGAACTCGTCGAACCAGGGTTTGATGTCGATGACGGGAGTGCCGTCGACGGCGTCGAGATCTTCGACGTGCAGGTCGAGTCCATCGACCTTCAGCAGGCGGCAGCGAGAAATGCCGAGCCAGTTGATCCGGCGCATGTTGCGATGGCCGAACGCACCGACCTCGGGCCAGGCCGGGTTGTCCCTGGGGCGGCGAGCACCGAGGTTCAGGTCGGTCTGGTCGCTGAGGTGAAAGAAGAACACGACCTCGAGGTGAGAGAAGGCGTCCAGGCCGGCGGTGGATCGTTCGTCGAATCGCTCACTGTCGATGCGCAGGATGGAGCGTGTGCCGCCCCAGAAGTCATCGGTGGGTTCGCTTCGACCACCGATGACCTGGGCAACGGGTTCGACCGTGACAACGCTATGCATCATGGGAGAGATCCTCCGATTTGTGACAGTGACGGGGCAGGGTTGGTCATCTTGGCGCGGAGGCGAGGTAGCGGGCGGCGCGCCGGTCGAGTTCGGCAGCGGCAGGGATGCCGCGGGCTCGGAACGGCGACAGCGCCGCACGCATGTCGACGACAGTCTGACGCGTGCGGCCGGAGTGCACGCCGTCCATGACGTCAAGAGCCGTCGACCAGGTCGAGCAGGCTTCGTCGATCGCGCCCTGACGGGCCTGAATTGCGCCGAAGTATCCAAGGGTCACGGCGTGCGTGCGGGTAAAGGTAGCCGACTTGCGGGTGCGGACGCTGTGTCTGAACTGGGTTGTCGCCGCGGCCAGATCGCCGAGGTCGCGCAGAGTACACGCGGTTTCGTGGGCGAGGCTGGCCTCGCCGAAGAAGAACACCCGGTGGGGCTCGTCGTCACCGGCGCCGATGGCGGCCAGGTTGTCCTCGGCGCGTAGCAGAGCTTTCGCGGCCGCGCCGCCTTGACCGTCGGCTGCCAGTGCCCTCGCGTGGACGACCTCGAGCAAGGCCCGCTCGCGGAGACTAGCCAGGGTCGATCGACGCCCGGAGAGCGACGCCTTGGCCAGTTGCACGGCTTGTCGTGAATGGCCGAGATCGACGGCCTGGTGAGCCATCGCACGCAGAACGTGGCCGGCCAGGGGTGGGTCGTCGGCCTCGGCGGCGAGCTGGACGGCTACCGTGAAGTACTTCTGGGCGGTCGCGTGCTCGGCATTGTCGAACGCCATCCAGCCACTGAGATACGCAAGCTCGCCGGCAGTGGAGAACAGGCCGCGGCGAATGTCGGCGCTGGCGTGGGCGGCTCTGAGCGTGCTGGCGACATCGGATGTCAGATACTGCACCACTGCGGTGCGCGCATGTCCGCCGCCGCGGCGCTGATCGATCCGGGTGAACATCTGCGCCATCTCTCGCTTCCAGATCACCGGCGCCGATCAACCGGCCGGTCCGGGCAGAGCGCTGAGCCCCACGGCGCGCCATGGTGTCCCACCAGGCCTGAGAGGGCACCGCCAGTGCGGCCACGGAGTAGCCGGCGGCCCGCATGACAGACCTGCGCTCGATGTCCACGTTGCCTCTTCCCAGATCGGCGAGCGTCGTCAGCGTATCCGCGGACCAATCCAGTGCTGCAGGTGACCGCGGACCGGACAGGCCGATCTCGTGGACGGTGACGACCCTACCGAGGCGGCGAGAAAGTGCCTCCACCAGGATCGCCGGCGCGTCACCCGACGGCGTCGACCCTGCGACCCAGTGCGAGACATGGGACCTGCCCACTGAGACAAGGCGCTGGTTGCCGGTTTCGGCCGCCACCCGACCCACTGCCTGCGCAAGTTGGGCATGCGACCAGCCCGCCTCGGCGATGACCGCCTCGAGCTTGGCGTTACGGCGCTGTCCAGCGCTCGACTTCCCCGTTCGCTCGTTCCCCACTTTCACCACTCTCGGCCTCATAACCGCTGTCCCACCCACGGTAGCCAGTGATTCGCTCATCGTATCCACACCGACGTCGCAGGGAGACCGAGAATGCAGCCAGATTCGTGGGCGCTGAACGCGATCGCGCGCGTCTTCTACGCCTTCGTGGCGCGGGATCTGGGCCGCGAGATCCGGGACCTGTGATGGCCACGGCGACCGAGTACGCTGCGCGGCACGTGGCGCGGCCAGATCCGCAGTGGTGGACGTCGGGTGTGCACGAGGGCCGGCCACTGCGTGATTCCCTGGCTGAGCAAGACATCCGGACGCTGTTCTTGTTTCTGAGGGATCACGGCTACAGCAGGAGCGCGCTCGCGGCTGCGTCCGGTCTCGCGGAAACCCGGGTTCGAAGTATCTCCCAGGGCAAGCAGATGGTGACGTCGTACGACGTACTGGTGCGAATCGCGGACGGTTTCGGCATCGACCGCGGCTTGCTGGGTGTGGGGTCGCATGCGACTAGCAGAGAAACCAACTGCGATGGCAGGTTGCGCGACCCCGGTGCAGTGCCGGGGTTCGTCGGATCTCTCGCTGCCTTGGCGGTTGGTCCTGTCCCGGCCGAGCTGAACGGGTACGTCGATGCCAAGCATCCCAACGCGTCCGGCCTTCCAGCGCGAGTGACTGCCGCCCACGTCGATCTGGTCCGCGCGGTTCGTGACGAGCACCGCCAAATCGATGCCGCGCACGGCGGCGGATCCTGCCGGGACTCCGCGGTCAGCTACCTCGCCTTCGCCAGTGGCATGCTTGCCAGCCGTTTCGAAACCGAGCAAACCGAGGCGGACTTCAAGGCCGCGCTGTCCGACATGTACCAAGTCGCCGGGTGGGCCAGTCACGACCTCGGCGACCACGGGGCGGCCCGTCACTACCTGACCGCCGGGCTCGTCCTCGCCCGGGAGATCAACGAACTCGCGCTCATCGCCGGTGGCTTCTACCGCCTCGGGCGGGTCTCGATCCACAAGGGTCGGGCGCAGGAGACGCTGCGGCTATGGCAGCTCGGGCAGATCGTTGCCCAGGACAGCGGAAACCTCGCCGCCGTCGCTGTCCTGCACGCCAACGAGGCCTGGGCGTACGCCATGCTCGGCGCCGCGGACAGGGTGTCCGACTCGCTGGCGCGGGCTCAAGACGAGCTCGGGCGGGTCGACGAAGGCACGGTCCCGGCGTGGGCACGGTTCTTCCTGGCGCCGGCAGACCTGGACGGCATCTCGGGGGTGATCTACGCCAGCCTGGCCTCCCATTCCGAGCATCGGATCCGGTTCGCGCCGCGGGCAATCGAGCATGCTGAGCGCTCGTACACGATCAGGGGCGTGGGAGAGGAGCGTAGCCGGACGTTCGACGCGATCAGCCTCGCCACCGGCTACCTTCTCGACGCCCAACCCGACCGTGCGGCCGCCGCCGGGCATCTGGCCGTCGACATGGCCTTGGCGACGGACTCGGTTCGTGCTGCCGATCGGTTGCAGGCGATGGCGTCACTGGCCCGTCCCTACTCCGCCCACGACGGTGTGAGCGGGGTCCTTGAGCGGGTTGGTGCGTTGGCCGGCGGCTAACTTCTACGGCGTGACAACTCTCAGCAGCGGCGAACACGACCGCCTTGATACTGCTCTGCGCGACATTGCCAGCGCAGCAGGGCTCGACCCCGCTGGCGCCGTACTGCTCCGCTACACGATGAACGCCGTCTACAAACTGCCTGCCGCCAACCTGGTACTGCGCATCGCCCCCGCAGCCAATCGTTCCACCGTCTACCGCGTCACCAAGATCGCCCACAGGCTGGCCGAACTCGATCTGCCCACCGTCCGGCTCGCGCCCGGACTGCAGGAGCCGATCGAGACCCCAGACTGGGCTGCCACCGCCTGGACATACCTCCAACAGATCCCCGGGAAACGCCACCGGCAAGCTGAACTCGCGCGGCCGTTGCTGGCGTTCCACTCGCTCAACGATCTCGGATTCCCGCTCCCGCAGTGGGATCCCATCAGCCGCGCGCAGTCTCGCCTCGAGACCGCCGCGGCAGCTCGGGACGGGGAACTGGAGTACCTGCAGACGTGGGCCTCAGGTCAAGTAGGGCTTGATCTGAGCGACCTCGTCGACTGGCTGCGGAGACGCTCCCGCTCCGTCCGGGCCGCTGCGGCGTCCACTGACTGGCTGCTGCCCACGTCGGTCATCCACGGCGATGCTCACGCCGGCAACCTCCTCACCGACACTCGCGGCCAGTCCGTGCTCTGCGACCTGGACTCGGTCAGCATCGGCCCTCCCGAGTGGGACCTCGTCCCAGCTGCCCACGGCGTGGAGCGGTTCGGAGATCCACGTGAGCAGTACGACGAACTCAGCGCAGGGTACGGCTTCGACCTGCTCTCGTCACCCACCTGGCCGACCCTACGGTCGGTCCGCGAGCTCCAGATTGTCACCAGCGTCATCGACGGGCTCCCCGGTCGTCCGGACGTCGCCCACGAGCTGGCTCACCGCCTCCGCAGCCTGATCGCTGGCGACACCGCTACCTGGCATCGCTACCGGTAGCGACGAGGCACTGCGTGGGGGTCCATCGTGGACCCCCACGATGGACTGAACAACCCTGCGCGGGCAGGTCGAAACTCGGTGATGTAGGCAACGAATCGCCTGCACGGCAAAGACTGGGGCTCCAGCCCACAGCCCTGGCACGAGATCCAATCGACCGAGAAGCGGGGATGGGTTCATGACTGGTTACTGGCTCTTAACGCAATCGCACACGACGGTCCTGCAGTGCCTGATCGGCGTCGCGGCTCTTGCGTACGTCCTGATGCTCCGTGACATCGCGCAGGAAGTCCGCGGCTGATGACCATCACCGACCCTGCAGCCGATCCCATGCCGCGACATCGCGTGCGGGTTTGGTTCGGCGATCATGTGATCGCTGACTATCTGGTCAGGCACGAGCTGGCTGAGCGGTACGCCGCGGCATCGTCCAGGCGGTTCGGCCTACCGGTGACGATCGACGCGATGCCAAGGGCGATCCGGATCGACGGCGAGGAGCAGTGAGGTGAGCGTCGCCGCCCGCCCGGGGATGCTGGGCTACTTCGTCGAGACCTTCCTGATGACACCGGCCGAGCAGGACCGCGCTCGCAAGCTGCTACTCGAGTTGGCTGACCGCGCGGGCTTACAGATGACGGCGATCTACATGGAGGCGCTCGACTCACAGCCCGCGGCGCTCGAGGCCTTGATCGAGGCAGCGCGCCGAGACGGCGTCTCGACAGTCGCGATCACCGCCGCCGATTCAATCGCAGACCAGTTCCGCCGTGAACTCGAGGCTGCCGGAGTCCGGCTCCTCATCGCAGACGATCCGCCCTGATTGGGCGGGACTGAGCACTCCACCTTGAACCCGGCTGGCGCCCGTTGTGAACACGGCCTGCGGGAGCCAGCCGTTCCAATCCGGGGTCGGGCGGGATCCCGGGGCGCCCGCCCGTCCCTCGTCACCGGGTCTGACGGCCTGAGTCGCGAGGGACGGCGGGGCGGGGACCACGGCACCACCCGGCCAAGTCAGTGATCACCGAGTGCACCCTCGTCCTGGGGCGCGTGAGCGAAAGGAAGCAAATGACCGATCTCATCGACGCCGCCTGGCGCAAGGCCACGCGCAGCAACAACAGCAACAACTGCGTCGAGGTCGCGCTCATGCCGGACGGCGGAGCAGCGGTCCGCGACAGCAAGGAACACGGCCACGGTCAGATTCTGCGCTTCACCGCCGGCGAATGGGCGGCGTTCACCGAAGGCATGAAGGCGGGGGAGTTCGATCCTCGTACCTGACTGGTCTGCTGTCAGGTCACGACGTACCCGAGTCCCCGGACTCCACACAAGCGAGCGCAGTGTCCAGCATGGCGTTCTTGCGTCGAACCATCTGACCTGCCGTCCTCCCGTCTCGAGACCATCATCGCCGCGCAATCATGCGGCTTGTCGCTCCGGATCTGCGATCGCTGGCAGTCCGGACCAAGTGAGGAACAACTATGTCCCAAGTCGAACAGCTCAAAATGCAGCTCCACAGTCTGGCCGACCAGTCCCGGCAAGGCGCTGGCAGCTTGGCCGGATTCAAGCAACGCTTCGAGCAGTCCAGCCAGCATGTCCAGGCTCTGATCCGTGGCACTGCGACGCGGGCCGATCAGGACATCGCGACGATGCTCGAGGCGGCGGCCAAGTCGGTCGACCAAGCCGTCCAGGCGCTGCAGATCGCCGAGGCGGGCTGCCGCAGCTATGCCAACCAGATCTAGCCAGCGCGCTTTCATCTCAGATGCCGTCCGAACTGCAACGGGTCGCCCAGGAGCTTCTCAACGCACTGGACGAGATCCCGCGCGTCGTGTCGTACCTACATGATCGAGCCAGCAAGTATCGCGAGGCGGCCGCGTGGGTGGGCGGCTTGAGCAGCAACCCCAATGCCCGCATGGCCGCGATGCAGCTAGACGAAGCTGCCGGGCGCTGCGAGGAAGCCGCGCACTACCTTTCGATGGCACCGCCGCGAGCGCGTGGTTGGGTCGAGCAGATGGTCAGCGGCGTGCGGACGGCCGAGCCAGCGGCAGATTCGACGGCCCGAAGGCCAGACGGCGCAGGCGGAAGCGCGCAACCCGCGGAAGGCCGGCGAGGTGACGAGCAGGCTGAGCCTGAAGCCAAGCGGTCGGGCAAGCCTGCGGACGCTGGCGACGAGGCGCGCCCTGAGGACGGACCTGTCGGCCGGGATCGTGAGCAGTTCCGGCCGAGGGCGAGCGAGATCCTGAACCGACTGCCGGTCCGCGGTCGCCGAGACAAGACACGCGGCGCATGGGTCGACGCCGACGGCCAAGAGCACGACCTCATCAGCGGAGTCGACGAGTACTCGACCGACGCCGACCGCTTCATGAACGAGAACAACATCCAGATCGCACCCGGAGATATCACTCTCGGCTCGCACGTCGAGGTCAAGTTTGCCATGTTCATGCGCGAGCGCGGTCTGACGGATGAGATCATCACGATCAACAACTGGCCGTGCCCCGGGCCGTACGGCTGCGATGAGAACCTACTCCGGTTCCTGCCCGAGGGCGCCCGGCTGACCGTGTTCGGACCAGCAGGCTTCAAGCGAACCTATCCACGACAGGACGAGGACACCTGATCATGACCTACACCATCGAGGCCTACTACCGACATGAGCACGACCGCAACCCGGTGATCCTGACGTCCGACGAAGACGTCGACCAACTGATCGATGCACTGCTCGGTGAAACCTTCGACCACACCATGGCCGCGTTATACATCCGCGAGCGCCCCAAGACCAAGCAAGGACTGCCCGACCACAACTTCCGCATCGGCCTCGACTCAGAACGCAAACTCGGAGGCATCAAGTTCGCCGGCACAGCCGACGGAGCGAACGGTGTCTGGTACGCCGTCGGACAAGGCCCACAGCACGATGAGGTCTTCTACGAGTACGCCGGCCACCCGGAGGACTTTCCACTCGACTCTGAAGTCTCCCTCGACCTGATCCGCGCGGCGGTCAAGAATTTTCTGGCCAGCGGAGGCGAGCGCCCGGGCTCGATCGAGTGGAAACCGTGGCCGGCAAACGTTGCCTAGCCACTCGCGAGATTCGTCGAAGCGTCGTCCGAGTGCCTCCGGTGCCGGTCGTGACCTTGTTAGCTCGACGCCAGAGGATCGCCTGCTGTGATCGTAGTGCGCCCTGCCGCCTCCGATGACGTCGACCAACTGCTCACGTTGGCTGAGGAGATGGACCGCTTCTACGGGACCTCCCAGGTCGGCTCGCTTGAGTTCCGGCGCCAGCAGATCCATGACGCCCTGTTCAGCGACTTCCCTGCCGCCAACACCACGCTGGCGTTCGACGGTGACACGGCGATCGGCTTCGCCGCGTACTCCTTCCTCTGGCCGGCCGTCGGCCTGACTTGCTCGCTCTACTTGAAGGAGCTATTCGTCTCGCAAGCCCACCGGCGCCGGGGTCTCGGCCGTGTGCTGATGGAGTCGCTGTTCGAGGTCGGCCGCAGGCACAACTGCAGCCGCGTGGAATGGACGGCCGACCGCGACAATGAAGATCCACGGCGAACGACTGGTCGACGACACCCGACGGCTGCAATTGAGCATCGCGTTGGTGGAACTAGACAGTGTGCAGATCGAGCAGCACGTCCCACGGATGCCCAAAGCCGCATGACCAGCTCGCCCGGGTGACCAACTGCTTCACGGTCATGCTGGACGACCATGCCCGAGCCGAAATGCTGCAGGTTGAGGAAGACGCTCGGTTCCATCGCGTCGCGAGCGAGCCGGGGGGTGCGTTCCACCCGGTAGGCAGTGGTCTGCCCGGTGCACACGGTGAGGTCGCCGATATCGGTGATGACGCGGCGAGCTTTGACCCCGTCATGGTGCTGGGGCCAGTACAGGTCGATGGGCACCATCGTCATGCCGAGGGCTGTGTGAACGAATTCCTGTCGGTCGCGTTCGTTGACCTCGGTGGTGTTGAGGATGAATGTCACGTTCTGACTGGTTTCGACTAGAACCTGATGGCTGCGCGGCCTTCTGATCGACGCCGGCTCGCTTTCCCCGGGCGCCACATAGTTCGTCATGGAGTACGACGTTTGACGCTACTCGGCAACGGGTCGTTCTCGAAGCTCGTGGCCATATACGGACACGGAATGTGTCACCGCCGCTCAAGGTGGGACGACGTCGCTCAGGGTGGGTCAAGGAGGGTGGGCGCGACGACGACGTCGACGCCTCCGGTCCCCACGTCGTACACCAGTCCGGAAACCAGTGTGTCGGGGGCGTGTTGATGGGCGCGGAGCACCTCGACATCGACGCGCACCGCTCCGTACGGGTCACGGACGGACTTGGTGTCGAGCTGCCCGCTGGGTATCTGGAAGTACTCGGCGAGGACGTCGGGAAAGTCCGCCAGCGCGGACATGCCGCAATCGGTGTGGTGAAGGAGCACGAGGTTCCGGGTCCCCGCGACGCTGGTGGCGGCGTTGGCGTGCCGGACCTTCGCAAGCATGGCCAGCGTCTGCAACGTCGCGGGTGTCACGCGGCCGCCGACGTTGCGGATGACGGAGGCCTCGCCGTTGCCTAGGCCGAGGACGTAGGTGGGGTCGACTCGGGAGTCGACGCAGCCGATGACGGTGATGTTGCCCCATGCGTTGATCGTCAGGTCAGCGGAGTAGCCGTCGGCGGCGAAGCCGGTGTTGCGTTCGACGAGGTCGTCGATGCTGGTCATCTATGGAACCAATCTTGAGACGCGGACGTGGTGATGCGTCGCATGCCCGCGGCCGCGGGGCGCTCTCTCTGTCTGCTCGGTCGGGATTGCGTGGTCGACGTCGGCGTTGATGGTGGCCGCCTCGGTGGTCGGCATGCCGTGCGGGAAGCCGGGATAGATCTTCAGTGTCGCGTTCGGCAGAAGCTTGGCGGACAGCATCGCCGAGTCGTCGATAGGCACGATCTGGTCGTCGTCGCCGTGCATTACCAGCGTCGGCACGGTGATGCATTTGAGGTCGTCGGTGAGGTCGGTCTGGGAGAACGCGACGATGCCGTCGTAGTGCGCTTTCGCGTCGCCGGTCATGCCTTGGCGCCACCAGTTGTCGATGATGGCCTGGTTGGGCCTTCGGTCGGGACGGTTGAAGCCGTAGAACGGGCCGGCGGCCAGTTCGCGGTAGAACACTGATCGGTTCGCCGCCAGCTGTGCCTGCTGATCGTCGAACAACGATTTCGGCAGGCCCCCCGGGTTGGTCTCGGTCTTGACCATCAGTGGCGGGATCGCGCTGATGAGCGCGGCTTTCGCTGCCCGGTCGAGACCGTGACGGGCTCGGTAGCGGGTGACTTCACCGCCTCCGGTGGAGTGGCCGACGAAGATGGCGTCGTGCAGGTCGAGGTGGTCCACGACCGCCGCCAGGTCGTCGGCGTAGTGGTCGAGGTCGTGACCATCTGGAGTTTGGGTGGTTCGGCCGTGTCCCCGCCGGTCAGCCGCGATCACGCGGAAGCCCTGGGCGAGGAAGAAGAACAGTTGCGGCTCCCAGTCGTCGGATGACAGTGGCCATCCGTGGGAGAACACGATGGGCTGGCCAGCTCCCCAGTCCTTGTAGCTGATGTCCAGGCCCTCAGGTGTGGTGACGGTAGGCATGTGTGCTCCTCTGCGAGGGTGCCTCGATGCGGCCGGGCGACCGCACGTTTGTTGACGTGGGTTTGCACTGGGTCGTGCCGACGTGTCACGGGGCGTCGCCGGCGATCATGCGAGCGGTGATGGCTGGCTGGTCCCATTGCGGCCAGTGGCTGGCGTCGTTGATCAGGTGCAGGCTTGCATTGGTGAATCGGGCGGCGAGGTGGGCTGCGACGGTCGGGTTGAGATACTGGTCGTCGCGGCCGAAGGCGACGGTGACCGGGACAGTGATCGTGGCGAGCTTGCCGGCTGAGATCTGCCGGTCCTGCCGGTCAAGTTCGGGGTATAGCGTCCCGGTCCAGGCGCGGATCGCAGCCAGCGCGTCCGGCCACCCCGTCTCGCCGAAGAACTGTGGCACGACCGAGGCGACGGCTACCCCGTGCGGGTCGTCGACCTCGTAGCCGAATTGGCGGCGGGTGTGGGCCAGTAGCCATTGCCGCATAGCCGGATCGCCGAGCAGCGCATCGGCCAGCGGGGTGAAGTGTGGGTCGCCGAGCAGCCGGATCATTTCCGGCAGTCGCAGATCCGGGTCAGAACCGTAATAGCAGTTGAGCAGGATCAGGTGGTCGACGCGATCCTGGTGCGCGAGGGTGAAGTTGATCGCAACTGCGCCGGAAGCGTCATGTCCGATGATTGTGGCCCGGTCCAGTCCCAGTCCGTCGAGGACCGCGCCAACCTCCTCCTCGCGGCGATCGGGTGGAAGGTCGTCGTAGTCGACCCGGTCGGAATGTCCGAAGCCGACGAAGTCGACGGCCAGAAGCCGTCTCGGTGCGAGCTGCGGCGCGATCCGGTCGTAGATGCGTGAGTCGTCGGGAAAGCCATGCAGCGCCACGACCGGTGGGCCGTCGCCGTCGTGTTCGCGGACGTGCAGGCGTCCGAACTGGGTATCGAGGTAGCGCGACCGGATGGGTACATCGAGCCTGTTGTCCGTCATCGCCTTCGTCTCCTCGTGCGGGATGAGCACGGCGCGCGTCCGGTGGCGCCGGATTGGCGCGGGGCGAGCCCTGTGCCGACAGCGTCGGCGCCTCAGCGGCGCGACCGGAACCCAGTGGCGGTTGACGTGCAGTCCAGGCACAGAACGGATCATGTCCTGCACATCGCCAGGCCCGGCGAGCTACTAGACAGGTCATGGAAGCAACCCCGTCCGCTAGGAGTCGCACATGTTGAGCATCGCCGAAGGGTTCCCGCTGGCCAATGGGGTCCGTGTCCCGAAGATCGGGTTTGGAACCTGGCAGATCCCCGATGGTGACCCGGCCTACGACGCGACCATGGCGGCGCTGCAGCTCGGGTACCGGCACATCGACACCGCCCGCGCGTACGGCAACGAGGCAAGCATCGCCCGTGCCGTGGCCGACAGCGGAGTGGCGCGCGACGAGCTGTTTCTGACCACCAAGCTCCCTGCCGCGCTGAAGACCTACGACGAGGCAATGGCCAGCTTCGCTGACAGTGCCGCCGCGCTCGACACCGACTACGTCGATCTGTATCTGATCCATTTTCCAACGCCGCTTCAGGACCCCGGCGGTGACTACCGGGCCGGCAACGCCGAGGTGTGGCGCGCTATGGAGGGGCTTCACGCAACGGGCCGGGTGCGGGCCATCGGAGTGTCCAACTTCAGCGTGAAGGACATCGAAGCCCTGCTGAAGACGGCGAAGGTCGCCCCGCACGTCAACCAGATCAAGTTCCATATCGGCAACACCGAGCCGGACATCACGGCCTTCTGCCAGGACAGCGCGATCCTGGTCGAGGGGTACTCGCCGCTGGCCACCGGTGCGCTGCTGGACAATGTGCAGCTCGCCCACGTCGCGGCCCGCTACGCCAAGTCCGTCGCCCAGCTCAGCATCCGCTACTTGCTGCAACGAGATGTGCTCCCGCTACCGAAGAGCACCACGCCGTCGCGGATGGCCGCGAACATCGAGGTCGACTTCCAGATCAGCGACAACGACATGGCGTTCCTCGACTCACTACACGCGACCACCTGAAAGTCGGTACCAGTGATGGACGTAGAGTCACGCGACTACCCGCTCGAGGTCGTCGAGTCCCTCGATCCCTACCCCGTCCTCGACGACCTGTCGCTGGGCAGGCTGGCCTCGTACGGGACCGACGTCGAAGTCGACGCCGAGACCGTGCTGTTCGCAGCCGGCAACCGCGCGACGATGCTGTTCTTGCTGCAGACCGCCTCGGTGCAGATAGTCCGCCCGGCCACGCTGCTGCAAGACGAAGAAGTACTCGACGAACTCGGACCGGGGAGATTCGTCGGCGAATTCGCCATCCTCACCGGGCAACGGCTGTACCTGACCGTTCGAGCCTCTCGACCGGGCCGGGTCACCGCTATTGACCTGCCTGGATTCCACCGGCTGATGGCGGAGGACCCCGAGCTGTCCGACCTCGTGCTGCGTGCGCTGCTAGCGCGACGGACACGGTTGCGACGCGGACGGGCCGCGGACTCGCTCGTCATCGTCGGTCACGAGTTGTCGGCCGACACCAGAGCCGTCCGCGGACCGGCGCGCAGTACCGGACACTTCCGCTGGCGCGGTGGGCCGAGTTCGAGAATTCCGGCATCTTCTACGCGGCCACCGAGTTGGAGGCACGAGCGTGCGAGTCGTCTCCCGTCGTGGTGATGGGTGGAGGCAACTCGGCAGGCCAAGCAGCCGTGTTCCTCGCCTCGCGCGGCGCGCTGGTCACTCTCGTGATCCGCGGATCGGACCTCGCGGCTGGAATGTCGCAGTACCTTCTCGACCGCGTCCTCGCGCACCGTCGGATCGACGTGCGAACGAACACTGAGATTGTTGAGCTGCACGGGGGTACGCGCCTACAGGCAGTGACGCTGGTCAAGCGTGGGGACCCGGCGAGGGAGGAGCTGGCGTGCAGCGGGCTGTTCAGCTTCATCGGCGCGGACCCAGCGACTGAGTGGCTGACCCAGGTCGACCGGGATCAGGCGGGGTTCATCACCACCGGCGAGCAGATGTCAGGCGACGCCCTTGCGTGCTTCGCGCAGGCAGCGGGACCGCGGCCATTGCCGCTGGAGTCGAGCCAGCCCGGCGTGTTCGCGGTTGGCGACGTGCGACTTGGATCAATGAAACGGGTCGCAGCCGCGGTCGGCGAGGGCGCGACCGTCGTCGCGTCAATACACCAGGCGCTCGCGAGCGAGCCGAGAGCAACGGTCTGAGTTGGCACCGAACCGCCGGACGGCCCGCTTCAGATGCTTGGTGTCAAGGTTGTACACGCTTGCCCAGACCGTATTGAGCTTGGCCTTACGCATTTCGTTCACTTCCCTCCCGCGGCCCGATGGGCGACGGCGGCGAGGCGCTGCCGAAGCGGGTTCGGCAGTAGTCACATCGCGCACGGATTCCGGGCGCTACCGGAATTGCAGGAACCAGCAGCATCACTTCATCAATCACCTGCTACCGCGCCGCACGAACCGTGTTCAGCGAGCGCCAGCCGTGGGTCTCCTACAACGCCGATCGACTGGCGAATCCGCACCTACCTACGCGCGTTGCAGACGAGTTCGGACATCTGTGCAGCGGACTTCGAACATCGACAGCGGACGATCGCGATCCGACTAGTTGACTGAACTCTTTCGAGCGCTAGTTGGTGCTATAGCAGGTGTCAGAGACGGCATGCCGGGCTTGCGTTGCCGTTTCGCCATGGGACGCCATGCGGGCGGCGGCGCGGGCGTGGGTGACGGCGAGCGGGGTGCGACCGGCACGAGCCGCCTCACTCAGGACCTCGGAGACAGTGGTGCCGATCGAGTCGACCAATGGTCGGACTGCTTTCTCGTCCAGCCCATGGCGTTCGATGCCGATCGCGTGGATGACGCCGCCTGCGCTGGCCAAGAAGTCGGGGATCCAGGTGATGCCGCGGTCGCGCAACTGGTCCGCCACGCGATCATCGGCGAGTTGATTGTTGGCCGGCCCAACGACCAACCGGGCGGAGAGTTCGGCGGCCAGGGTCGAGGTGAGGACGCCGCCGACAGCAGCCGGGATAAGCACGTCCAGGTCGGACTTGAGCAACGTTTCCGGCGACGCCCACTGCGCGCCGAGCCGGGAAGCGTCCGCGCGCCGCGCCTCATCGACGTCTGCCACGATCAACTCGGCGCCGCCCAGGGATTCCGCGAGTCGCAGACCGACCGAGCCCAGACCGATGATACCGATCCGCAGGCCCTCCAAAGCTCCATCACCAAAGACGTGGGCTGCGCCGGCCCGGAGCGCAGCCAGTACGCCGTCAGCCGTCGCCGGCCCGGAGTCACCACTGCCTCCTCTGGCCACCGGACGGCAGAAGGCGAAGCCGGTGCGGTCGAAGAGGAACTGCATATCGTCCGGCCCCGTGCCGATGTCCGGTCCGGTCAGATACGTCCCGCCCATGGACGCGAGCGCGTCGGACACGTCTTCGAGCAATGAGCGCCACGGTGCAGACCCTGCGGGCAGGACGACGACGGTCTTTCCCCCACCATGGTCGAGCCCCGCGATCGATGCCTTCCACGTCATAGCCTCGGACAGCCGCACCGCGTCGTCGAGCCCGGCCTGCCAGGACGGATAGTGCCGCACCCGGCACCCACCGATGGCTGGCCCGAGCACCGTCGAATGCACCGCCATGATCACCGTCGCGCCGCTACGGCGGCCACGGCGGACAACAATCCCCTCGTGTCGAATCATGTCGGCCAACCTAGCCAGTCGTCCCGCTTCGGATATGCGGATCCGAATATTGTCCGGAAATCATCCTATGATCCGGACATGGATGAGATTGACCGCAGTATCGTAACCGAGCTCCAGAGAGACGCCCGGCAGACTAACCGGGAACTGGCCCAGCGCATCGGCGTCGCGCCGTCGACCTGTTTCGAGAGGGTACGACGCCTGCACGACAGGGGGGTGATCCGCGGGTACCACGCCGAGGTGGACCCAGAAGCGCTCGGCCGGACCGTGCAGGCGCTGGTGTTCGCCCAGGTCCGGCCGCTGCGTCGCGAACTCATCGACGACTTCCAGCGCGAGGTGTCCGCGCTACCCGAGGTGATGTCGGTGTACGTGCTGGCCGGCGGTGACGACTTCCTGCTGCACGTCGGCGTACCGCGCATCGACCTGCTGCACGCGTTCCTGGTCGACCGCCTCAGCCGTCGCCGCGAGGTCACCGGCTTCCGCACCTCGGTCGTCTTCCAACACCACCGCAACCCGGCGGTCGCACCGCTGACCGCAGCGGACTTCAATGGAAGAAATGCCTGACCCTGGTGAGGTACATAGTGATACCGGTTTCGGCAGCCTCGATGGCGCCTCGTCGCCGATCAAGCCCCCGCAGGGCTCAGCCCTGCTCAGCATGTGACAACACCGCACCAGCTCGGCTGTGGTCAGCCGGCTTGGCGACTTCAGTGAAGGTAGCCATCCCACTTCACCTCGTAGCGTGACCCGCCCGGCAGCGCGTTCAGTGCCGGGATCTGATCGACCGAGCGAGCCAACGCGACCTCCACGGGTCCGGCCAGCTCGGCCGGGATCCGCACCCTGGCCGGCGCGCTACGCCGCCGCGCCGGCGTCACGCGGGGCCTCTGCGCCGCACCCGGCCGAACGGCGGCCACACCACGACCACCACCCGCTGCACCGTGCGCGGCGTGTCGCGGTGCAGGCAGAACCGGTGGTGCTCGGGGACGTCGGCCCCGTCACCACACCGCCACACCCTGGCCACGGCACCAGCATGCGCCCGCTGGTCAACTCCTGTCGCCGTTCGGAGGTCGAGGCGCTGCAGCAACCTGCAAACGACTGTTCGAATCACCGCCGCCGAAGCTACTGTGCAGAGGGTGAACGGGGCCGATAGCAACCACCATGCCAACCGCCCGGTCCCTCCTCACCGCGGGTCCCTCACCTTCGCAACCCAGGAGCGACCAGGCGTCGCCCACCCGCTGTGCGGCCTGATCCTCCGCCTCGGAGACCGCTGCCCGCTCCGCGACCAGGTCACGGACCGGCACCCGGCCCAGCGCCAGCACAGCCACCGCGACCGCTCCGGACCTCACCGATCGTCTCGCCGAAGCTCCCACAGCTGCCGGAGCTCGTGCGGAAGGTGAAGCCTTCGGCGTGGGTTGAGCTGGCGCTCGCTCTGCCCTGGCTGTGGTGGCCAGTTGACTGCACTAACGGCCCTACCGAGTTGGTTGCCCGGGCAGGCCTTCGTGATGATCTGCGACGTGTCTACTGGGCAGCCCCGTTCGTACGGTGAGTTGATGGAGGGGCGTGTCGCCCTTCCTCGGGTCGGTGCTGTTTCGGCTGGCGGGCTTGAGTCGTTGCCGTGGCTGGTGGTCGATGCGGCCGGCAGCGAGGTCGAGGCGGTGAGCCGGTATCTGCGGGATCTCGCGCTGGGCGATGCCAGCCCGGCCACAGGGCGCAGCTACGCGCACGACCTGCTGAGGTGGTTCCGGCTGCTGTGGCTAGTGGATGTTGGCTGGGAGCAGGCGACGGAGGCTGAGGCGGCCGCGATGGTTGGTTGGCTGCGGTCGGCGCCGAATCCGCAGCGGAAGCGTGCCGGTGGAGTGGTGAATGCCCGTACGGGCAAGCCGACCTTGGCGGCTGGGTATGCGCCGTCGACGATCGCGCACGCGCTGACGGTGGTGCACGGGTTCTATGAGTATCACCGGCACTACGGCCGCGGGCCGGTCATCAACCCGGTTCCGCAGAACCCGGATCGCCGGACGCGGCTGGCGCACCGTTCACCGCTGGAGCCGACGGTGCCGGTCCGGCGTGGCAGGCTGCGCCCCAAGGTCAGGTCCCGGGCGCCGCGGGCGATCCCGGACGGGCTGTGGGAGGAGCTGTTTGCTCAGCTGCGGTGTGTTCGTGATCACGCGCTGCCGGCGTGTTTCGTGTCGTCCGGGCGCGAGCGGCTGAGCTGCTCGGGCTGCGCCTGGAAGACGTCGACTGGTCAGCGGGCAAGGTCTGGGTGATCAGCAAGGGCACCCGGCAGCACGAGCCGGTGCCGGTGTCAGCGGGAGGCCTTGGCCTATCTGGCGGCCTACCTGGACGAGGCGTTCCTCCGCGGCAAACGCACCCAGGCCCGCCGCGCAGTCAACCTCGGCATGCCGCCATCCCGACCTCACCGCACAGCCAGGCACGCCACCTGGCTCCTAGCAGCAGCTCGAACCTCTCCCGCGACACCCTCAATATCTGTGGTGATGGGATTAGACATTCACCGGCGACGTGTGTAGTGTTCCTCGTGTTGACAGAGAAGAACAGCGAAGCTGACGTGGACAGCTACCGTCCTGTCCAAGAGTGTGATTGCGAAGTACGTACGACGGCGGATTCCGCCGGGCCGATCAGTGAAGGGGCTCGGGTTTCCCGCCAGGATCCGGTCAGAGTCACTGGAGCCAGTGGTCGGAAAGGGTTCCAGGCTTGACGGATGGAAGTAGCTGTTGCAGTTCGCAGTTGTAGTCAGCGGTTGAAGTCGCAGTTCCGTACCAGCAGTAGCAGTTGCTGTTTGTAGTTGAGGTAGCAGTAAGTAGTTGCTGTTCGAGAGAGAGAAGGGAAGGGATTACACCGTCGGATCGCCCGCCAGTGCCAGTACTTCGCCGGGCGGGTGCCGTAGCTCCATCAGATGGGAAGGTGGTCTTCGGTTACGCATTCAGCGATCCCCGCAGTGACAGCCTTCACGTGGCGCGCTGCGGACATGCAAGACCGGCCTCACGGCCGGTAGATGGTGACAATCCACAACCCCTGGGCCCCGGTGCTTCGGCACCGGGGCCCTTCGGCATGGAGGTTCGATGACCCCAGACCTGCACACGGAGACACCGATGAGTTCAACCCCGCCGGCCGGGCCGGCCAGTTTCGACGATGAGGACTACCCCGCCTACACGATGGGCCGGGCGGCGGAGATGCTCGGCACCACGCCGGGATTCCTGCGGAGCCTCGACGAGGCGAAACTCATCACCCCGCAACGCTCCGAGGGCGGCCACCGCCGCTACTCCCGCTACCAACTGCGTCTAGCAGCACGCGCCCGTGAACTCGTCGACCAGGGCACTGCGCTCGACGCGGCCTGCCGGATCATCATCTTGGAAGACCAACTCGCCGAAGCCCTGCGCATCAACGAGCAGCGGCGGGAACAGGACTAGCGACCGAGGGTCCGCTGAGCCTTGCCCTTCGAGCGGCGAGCACCATGTGCAGCCGAGTTCAGACAACTGCGCAGCCGACTTCGGACATCGACACCGATCTGACTCGGTGGGTATCGGATCGGTGTCGATAAAACGTGTCGAGAAGTCGGAGTGTCGAACAACTTGCCTTAGGCCCCTTTCTCGTACAGTCCAGGGCCTGACGACCGTCCCGGACCTTGCCCAGTTGGAGCTTGATGGTGATCCGATCGACTCGATCGGCGGTGCAGGCGCGTTGATCGGGTACGCCCGGGTCTCGACCCGTGACCAGAAGCTCCACCGCCAGGTCGACGCCCTCACCGCGGCCGGCTGCCAGCGGATCTTCGAGGAGAAGCTGAGCGGCAAGAACACCGACCGCCCCGAGCTTGCCAAGTGCCTGGACTACCTGCGTCCCGGGGACACGATCGTCGTCCTCGAGCTGTGGCGACTCGGCCGCAGCCTGCAGGACCTGATCTCGATCATCGGCGAACTGCGCCGCCGCCGCATCGGGTTCAAGTCCCTGCACGAAGCACTCGACACCACCACCCCCGGCGGCCGGCTCGTCTTCCACGTCTTCGCTGCCCTCGCCGAGTTCATCCGCGAACTCATCGTCGAAGGCACCAATGAAGGCCTCGCCGCCGCACGAGCCAGAGGTGTGCGGCTTGGCCGGCCACCGGCGATGACCCGGAGCAGATCCAGTCCGCCCGCACCCTGCTCACCCAGCACGAGAACAGCGTGTCCTCGATCGCCAAGCTGCTCGGCGTGAGCCGGTCGACGATCTACAAGTACGTCCCTGAGCTGACCAAACAGCCGACCCTCCCGCAGGAGGCCGAGCAGCAGCCTGAGGCAGCCGCGATCATCGAGGCACCGCAGCCGGTGAGTAGGCCCGTACCGGCTGGGCGAGGGCCTGTATGTCCGACCTGCGACTACCGGCCGACCGACTCTCGCGAGCTCGAGCTGCACCGCGACGGTCTCGCCACGATCTGGCTGACCCTCGACCCCGACCACGCCGGACGGATCCTCGAGCGGCGCCACTGCGAACGTTGCCAGCCGCACCGGGCGCGCATCGTCATGTGTGGACTGTTCGACACCACCGTCATGCTCGGTGACGACCTGGCCGTCCCCGAACCCTCCCCCCTCCCCCAACTGGCCGTGCACTGGCTCACCACGAACGCCTGGCAACAGCACCGGGGCGACTGGTACTGCGACAACCATGCCGAGGCCAGGCGGTGAGTCAGTCCGGGCCGTCGCCGACGAACGCTGAGGTCGATCCCCGATCGATCCTCTCCTGGGGCAGCAGCGCATGGTTGCCGATCCGTATCAGTGCTGTCCAGGCAGCCGCCATCCTCGGTTGCCCGACCGCACAGGTGCACCCGCTCATCGCGAAAGGCCTGGCGTGCAGGGCAGCGTCGGCGGCGACGTGGCCACAGACCGACATTCGTGGTCATCCAGCGCACGATCCCGTCGTACTGGTTACCAGCGATGCTGGACAAGCCTTCGTCGCTGTGTGTGGGTGGCATCTTGATGTCGACGAGCGCGACGTCGGGCCGGTCCAGCGCGACCACCCGGACGAGGGACGGCTGGTCTCACGGAACTCGGCTCGTCCTCGGGGCAATGACCACACCTCGCGTCACCCATTTGCCAACGCGGCGACTGCAGTTGGAACGCATGGTGTTCCGAAACGACCGTTTGTGGAACGGGAACGCGCCGCCCTGGCCTGGCCGCGAGCATCGTGGTCGGGCCTCGTTGTACTGCAGGCGATGGACGCGTCTACGACGTCCGGGCCGGGCCGCTCGAGTCAGGCCGGGCGAGACCTGCCTCTACTTGCGGCTACGGACGGGTTCGGGAGTTCTGGGCTGTGGGTGGACGAGTCATCGGCTCGTACACGGCTTGTCCGTCGGCTGGTCATGTCATTCGTAGTGCCGTAGCCGGGGCCAGAGTTGTGCCCACGTGGAGGTGAGTCCTGAGCATTGCAGCACTGGTGCGCCGTACTCACCGTTGTCCAGCTCGACGGGGTTGCTGATGCGGCTGATGACACGGCATCCGGTGAAGTAGGCGCTGGCCTGCTGCGGTGAGTCGTAGCCGACGACGATCGTCGTGGTCTGGTCTGGCTTCGGCTGTCCCCACAGGCTGAACCCGTTGTGACCGGAGAAGGCGTGCGGGAGTCCGTCGCGGTCGCCGAGGACGTCGACGGCGCCGGCTTCGCTGTAGCTTCCTGTGAAGATCACCGCGTGGGCTCTGGTCGCCGGCGGAACGGCATTCCACACCGTGCCGATCGTGTCGATGAACTGTGGCCAGCCGACCTCGTTGCCGATGTCAGGGTTGAGTGCGATGGTGGCGCTGTTCGGCAGATCGCGCTCGGGTAACAGCGGTAGCGCGACCACGGCGCTGATGACCGCCGAAAGCCCGACGGCGGTTGCGAGCGATCCCCACCTCAACCACGTCCTCGTGCCACGCGTCAACCAGGCCGCGGTCGGGATCGAACCGAGCCCGATCAGGGTGGGATAGAGGCTGGCAAGGTAGTAGGCCTTGCCGTCGCCGAGTAGATACGCCAAGGCCAGCATCCCGTACAGGACCGGGATGAAGCGCAACAGTCGCAGTGCCGGGTTGCGCCACGCGGCCACCAGGCCGGCGATCCAGATCGGGACGAGTAGTGGCGAGACCATCACCAGCTGGAACGGGATGAACCCCGCCCGGCCGCCCTCAGCGGATCCGCCGATGTTGCCCGCGACGGTGAGTTGTGGCCAGCCATGACGCTGCTGCCAGATCAGGTACGGCGCGCCGAGCACGAAGGCAATGACAACGCCCGTCCACAGGTGTCTCGATCGAAACACCCACCGGGGCCCGATGACGGCAAGCGCCACGAGCGAGACGACTGCGACGAAGGCCACCTGCGGCTTGGCCTCGAAGCCGACACCGACCACCACCCCCGCCCATACCAGCGGCCGCGGGTCGTGTCGCATCACCGCCCGCACCAGCAGCCAGCCCAGCAGGGTCGTGGACAGCACGTCGAACGTGGTCGTGGTCACGAAATGGCCAGTGGCCAACGAAATCGCCGACACCGCCACAACACAAGCCGCGATCAGCTGAGCCCGCCGGCCGCCACCGGCGTCACGAGCGATCGCAGCGGCCACCATCACCGTCACAGCCGCCGCCACCGCAGACGGGAGCCGCAACAGGTACAACGAGGCCGCGATGTGGTGCATCAGACCCGCGAGCAAGGGCACCAGCGGCGGCTGGTCGGGATATCCGAACGCCGGATGCGACCCGGCGACGATGAAGTACAACTCGTCGCCGTGATACCCGTACCGACCAGCGAACAGCATCAACTCGACGAACACCACGGCAGCGATGACCGCCACCAGCCGGTTGAAACCTACAGCGGCGGTCGCTGGAACGTCGGAGGACTGTTGCGCCACCCCTGCCTCCATCCTCCCGCGCAGCCCATCGAGCCGCGCCGCGCCCGCCCTCACCTACCGGAGATAACCCGGTCGCCGTGACAGCGGCCGCGGACTGACAAACCCTCAGTGATAACGCTAGGCCGGTGATCATCGTCCCCGCGCGGCTCGAGGCAACACGGCGAACGGCCCGGAGCCGAAAATGGCATCGCTCTGCGGGCCAGGCGTTTCTTTGTACCAGCGGTAGCGGGGGTGGTGGTCATCCGGCAGGTCGTCGCCGGGCGTCGAGTCCGACCGGGTCAGCACCTCAACCCGGTCCCGGATCTCGTCTTCGGACAACCGTTCCCCGCTGTCCCAGCTCTCAGCACTCGCGATGCGTACCCGCTCGTACCGCTGCTCGCGGTCCGGGTGCTCGGACACCAGGGCTCGGTAAGCATCGGCCCACAGGTTCCGGTACGCCGCGCGCTCGATGACCTCGCTCATCGCTGCTGCTCCTGACGGTCGTTGTAGCCCTGCTGGTTGATGGCGGCCTGTGCCTGCTCGAACGCCTGGCCCAGTTCGCGGGCGAGCCAGGACGAAGTGAGTTCTGGCGGGCGACAGACCATCAGTGTTCGGCCGGAAGTGGTTCGAGTAGCTCGGGTCCGTTGTTCTTCACGCTGTTCACGGCCTTGGACACGGCGTACATGTCGAGACTGTCGAGGATCGCGAACCGTAATGGGGGCTGATGTCGGTGATGATCGGTGAGCCGATGGACACCGACATCTCGGGCGAGATCATGAAGGAACTCATCAGCCGCGACCTGCGGTAGAACACTGGTTTCCTAAACTGTGGTTCTTCACTCCGATGCCCGAGGCGAACACGGTGAAGAACGAGGACATGCGCCGGATCTCGTCCTGGGTGGCGATCCCCGCAGGGTCGACGTGATCGACCCCAGCTGGCGGTAGATCTTCCGGATCAACTACCCAGCTGGTACAGGTTCGACAGGTCGCAGACGAGCGCTCAGCCCTCAGCGGGGAGCGGCTCCAGCAGCTCAGGGCCGTTGTTCTTCACGTTGTCCACGACCTTCGACACCGCGTACATGTCGAGACTGCCGTCGACAGGCGGCGCCATGATCGCGCCCTGGCCCGACCCGGCCGAGCGGCGGCGGGCGCCCGATCTCGACGAGCACGGCGCCGCGATCCGCGCCGAGCTCGGGTTCTAGCCGGCCTACTCGGTGAACTTCTCGTGCGCGGCCATCGCCGCGCCGACGATGCCGGCGTTTGTTGAGCAGCTGAGCCTGCTTCACCGGGGTGGAGATCTCGAGCAGCGGCACCCACTTGTCGGCGTGCTTGCTGACCCCGCCGCCGACCACGAACAGGTCGGGGGTGAACAGGTTCTCCACGTGCCGAAGGTATCGCTGCACTCGCTTGGCCCACTGTTCCGGACATTTGTGCAGTCGACTTCGAACATCGACAGATCTGCCCCGTGGCACCTAGCTTCGACCGCAAGGGCCGAGAACTCCAGGCCCCAGGGAGAGGGGGCGAACGATGTCAGAAGCAAGAGATGGCTCACGTGCATTGGCCGCGGCCACCACCCTGGCCGTCGTGATCGCCGGGACGGTGATCGCCATGGTGGCACCTGCCCAAGCCGGCGCCGTCGCGGCGGCGACTGCGGTGAAGACGACCCTCCATTGCGGTGACACGATCACGGCTGACACCAAGCTGCACGCCGATCTCGTCAACTGTCCGGGCGACGGCATCGTCATCGGCGCCGACAACATCACGCTCGACCTCAACGGACACACCATCGACGGGGACGGCGTACGGTCGGAGTGTCCCGACGGGCCCTGCGACATCGGGGTGTCGAATCTGGACGGCCACGATCGCGTGACCGTCACCGGCGGGAAGGTCCGCCAGTTCCGGGCCGGAGCGTTCGTCGGGGGAGGTGCCGCTCACAATCGTCTCCGTCAACTGGTGATTGCGGACACCAACGACGCCGGGGTCATCCTCGCGGACACCACCGACAGCACGATCGAAAGCAATGTGGTCCGCGGCAACGACGAAGGGATCGGCATCTTCGACAGTTCCCGCAACGCCGTCCGCGGAAATGCCGTGTCCCACAACGCCGGGGCCGCGATGGACATCGGTGGCAGCGCCACCGCCAACCGCGTCGAGCACAACCGGCTGGCCGCCAACGGCGACGGGATTGTCCTCCAGGAGGTCGACGGCAACCTGATCAGCCACAATCTCGTGACCGGCACGGGATTCTTCGGCTCCGCGGAGACGGGCGGATTCGGGATCATCCTCGACGGCGCCAATCGCAACACGGTGGACCGGAACACGGTCACCGGCGGTCGCGGACCGGCCATCCTGGTCCTGACACTCGACGCACCGAACGCTCCCGAGGACAACATCATCTCGCGGAACACCGTCAACAGCGTGGAGAGTGAAGGGATCTACGTCGGCACCACGGCGATCGCGACTGTCGTGGAGCGCAACACCGCCAACCGCAACGGCAACGACGGCATCCACGTCGACGGGCCCTCGACCAAGCTCACCCGGAACACCGCCAACAACAACCACAACCTGGGAATCGAAGCCGTCCCCGGTGTGATCGACGGCGGCGGCAATCACGCAAGCCACAACGGCAACCCCGCCCAGTGCACCAACGTCGCCTGCTGAACGCAGAAACGACTCAGCGCGGTGAGCCCTGACTTGGGCTCGCCGCGCTGATTGCGTCGGTCAGTGCCGCTGCGGGCCGCAGCGCCCGCCGCGACTTGAACGCCCGCCGGTAGGCCGGCTTCTCGTGGACGGTCTCCGCGCGGGCGTTGATCATCCTCGCGCCATCCTTGATCTCCTTGGCAAACACCGGCAGCAGGCCCCACCGGAACGCCCGGAGCTCGCGCACCGGATCCGCAGCCTCGCCGGCGTCCTCAGGGATGCGGGCGATCACCACCGGGTTGTCCTTGGTCGGGGTGACGTTGAAGTCCTGGCCCCGCAGTTCGTCGGCGTTGCTCTCGTCAACGACGAACCGCTCGAGCAGATCGGCGCGGCTAGCCACCGAGGCGTATCGACCACACAGGCCTGCCAGCCTGCCACGCGCCACGGACACACCAGCAGCGATGTCCGGCCGTGCAGGGACGTCCGGTGGTGCAGGCAGTTATCGCCGAGACGTTGCGTAGCCGCGGAAGCGATGATGAGGCGGTGCCAGAAATGAACCGCCAATGGGTGATCGACAAGCTGCAGGCCTTCCTCGAAACCGCGTCGGTCAAGTACCTCCGCGGCTCGCCGCTCAGCGGCGGCGGGTACCACGTACTGGACAGGCCGGAACGGGAGGTGCAGGCTGCCGCGCAGATCATCGAGCAAATCCTCGACCGGGTGCTTCCGCACTGGCGGACCGCCGACTGGCCTGCGAACGATTCCCAGCCATACTGGCGCCATCGCGAGGCGACCAACCGCGCCATCGCGCAACTCGAGGCTGAGCAGGAACTGATCGAGAACCTCGGTAGTGGAGCACCGCAACTCGACGCCGCAACTCTGCACCCCTGGGTCTGGGGTAGCGTCCAAGGGCTGTGGAGCAGCGGTCACTACCGGGAAGCCATCGGCATGGCGGCCAGGGCCATCAACGCCCAGGCACAGACGAAACTCGGCCGCCGCGACGCCTCGGAGGCAAAGCTGCTCTCCGATGCCTTCTCGACCAACCCGCCATCCCTTGGTCACCCGCGACTAAGGCTCATGCTCGACGACGGCAGCGACACGTTCAAGAACCGCCACGATGGCGCCGGCAACTTCGCCCGCGGCGTGTACTCCGCTATTCGAAACCCGATCGCACACGAGATCGACGAGGAGTTGGACGAGAACGAGGCCCTGGAACAACTAGCGGCCTTCAGCATCCTCGCGCGTTGGGTGGATGCCGCCACCGTTGCAGTGGCCATCTGAGGCACGCGCGGCGCCAACAACGGCGCGCAAGCGGTCGGTACGGCTCAGGAATCGAGCTGGTCGAGATCGTCGGGAGTGAGGTCGGGTCGCAAGCGGATGAACCTCATCGAGTGGCGGACCTGGCCGGCCTGGGTGGCGGCGTCGGCCGCGACTTCGGCGACGACGAGCGGCTCGACCTGGGTCAACGGCTTCTTGGAATCCTTCCCGCCCCACCGCTGGGACGTGATCTTGTCCGGCCACGGGTGGCCCGGCTTGGCTGGGGTCAGCACCGCGCCGAGCTCGGCCGACTGGGCCGGGCTGAGCGGAACGGTGCGGCCGACGATGACCAGATCGTCGCCGCGGTACAGGCCGGCGATCACCACCTCGGGCCGGGCGATCGGCCCGAGCACGCCACCGATCAAGAACTCCCGGGTGGCCCGGTGCTTCACCTTCAGCCACTCGCGGCGGCCGCCGACGTACCGGGTGGCCGCCCCCTTCACGACCAGACCCTCGACGCCCATCGCCGCGGGCAACACGTCGAACCACTCCCGGGCTTCCTCGAGGTCCGCGGTGACCGGTGTCAGCTGCAGCGGGGGCGAGAAGCTGGTGGCGAGCTGCTCCAGTCGTCCGCGGCGTACGGTCCACCGCTGGGTGCGCAGGTCGACCCCAGCCACCGCGAGCAGGTCGAACGCGACGTACGACGCCGGCACGGCGGCGACCAGCTGCCTCGCTTTGGCCGGTGCCGTGACCAGGCGGCGCTGCAAAGCGTCGAAGGACAGCCGGCCCTCGACCAGCATCAGCAGCTCCCCGTCCAATACGACGCCGGCGGGGATCTGGCGAACGGCGGCGGCCGCGATGTCGGGAAACCGGTCGGTCAGGTCTTTGCGCTGCCGTGACCACAGCCTCGCTTGGTCACCGCGCCGGACGATGGTGCAGCGGTTAGTTGACTGAACTCTTCAGCGCACCGCTGGGACCTCGGTCGGTGGCTGGAGCGAGCGTTGCGCAGGCCTACCGCGGGCTCCTGTGACGTGCACGATCTGTGTGGGCACATCGCCGCAACGGTTGACCCTGACGCAGGGTCAACCTCCCAGGATGGGGACATGACGAAGAACAGAGCGATGGAGGTCACTGGCCCGCGCCCCTCCAACGGCGATCCGGAGCAAGCCGACACGGGAGGCGGCACTGCTGTTCGGAGCTACACGATCCAACACGACGGCGTCACGATCTCGGCGTCCCGAGGAGGGCGGGGACGCCTGATGGTCTTCTGCCCTGGGCTGAGCTCGACGCAGGCCGATCTGCATGAGCTTGTCGGGCTACTGCGGCGCGACTACGACGTGGTGACATTCGATTTGCGCGGCCATGGCCTTTCCTCGGCCGCCGACAGGTACTTCTTCGAGGACTTCCTCAGCGATTTGGTCGCTGTGATGTCGCAACTCGGGCACACCGAGCCGGGCGCAACGCCCCTGCTCGTGGGCTACTCGCTGGGCGCGGACCTGGTCGTGCACTACGCCTCGGAGCATCCCGGCAGGGTTGGCGAGCTCGTGCTGATCGATGGGGCCAACCCGGTGCCCGAGCCGTTCATCACCGAGGCCGATTTGCCGGTGTTCCGCGAAATGTGGGAGCAGATGGCGGACCAACTGGAGGGCCTGCGCGGCACGGCAAGGCAGGTGCTGCTCGACGCGCGGGAAATTCTCGACCTGAACATCCAGATCGATGCGATCCGGTCCGGGATCCTTGACCGGTACCGGATGATCGACCGGCCCATCACCATGATCATGTCCACGGCGATGGCAGGCGAAGGCGGCCAAGGGCGTGCGCTCAACCAGAACTGGCACGCCGGGCTCGATCGGCTGGTAAGCGACCAGCCACACATCAGCACCTTCCGGCTCAACGCCGACCACGGCCTGGTCCTGACACATGCACCGGAGATCGCCGACATCATCCGCAGTACCCAAGCCGCGGTCGACTCCTCGACCACGATCTAGGAAACTGGCTCAATGCTGACCATCGGTGAGCTGGCGAGGTACGCCGGGGTGACCGTGCGCGCGGTGAGGCATTACCACGCCAAGGGACTGCTGGCAGAACCCGAGCGCGACCAGTCCGGCTACCGCAGGTACGGCGCCAGCGCCGTGATCGAGTTGATCAAGGTCAGAACACTCGCCGAGGCCGGCGTCCCGCTGGCTCGCGTGCGCGAACTTATGCATGCCGACAAAGAACAATTTGCCGCTGCGGTCGCCGAAATCGACAGGCGGCTGCGGGCCGAGATCCGACAACGGCAGCGCCATCGAGAAGAGATTGCCCGCCTCGCCGTTGGGGACCAACTGGCTCTGCCACTCGAAGTGGTCGGCTATCTGGACCGCTTGCGAGCGCTCGGCGTCGACGAACGAATCATCGAAGCCGAGCGCGACGGCTGGATCCTCCTGGCCGCACAGTCGCCCCAGCATGTCCCAACGTGGATGGCACGCAAGCGGCAACAGATCACCGACCCACAGCTGATCAACTTCTATCGCATCCTCAGCCAGGCTTTCGACCAAACCCCCGACGACCCAAAGCTGGTCGAGCTGGCCGACGAACTTGCCACCTACCTCACCCACTTGACGGACGAACACGGCGAGCACTATGTCAATGACACCAACCTCGACCCACCGCTGGCCAAACTGATGGACACGCTGGCACTCGACACCGTCCCGCCTGCCCGCCGCCTCGTGGCCCTCCTGAAACAACGCGGCTGGACGGGTTGGACCGAACTCGAACGGACTCCTACCGAACGCCTCGACCAGACCGAGCATCCTGCTTGAGACCGTCGCGCACCAGCCGAGGTTTTGGGGACGGTGCCTTCGCATCATGCCGATGGGAAGATCTCTCGCTGAGTAGTTCAGTGAAGAAACCCGTCACACTTCGGTTCGTACCGGCTGCCGCCGGGCAGCGCGTTCGGGCCGGGGATCTCCTCGACCGCACGGGTCAGCTCGACGTCGACCGGCCCGACCAGATCCGGCGGCAGCCGGACCGCGTCGGGGTCAGTCCGCCGTACCCGGGGCATCGTCTCGCCTCGCTGCTCGCGGATCGGCCGGTTGGCCGAACGGCGGCCACACCACCACGACGACCTGGTCGACGACGTCGTCCGGGTCGCGCAGCGGGCAGAACCGGTGGTGGGCAGGCAGGTCTCCGCCGTCGCACTTTCCACACCGCCAGGCCATGCCTCCAGAGTGCGCCCCCGGGGTGATGATGCCGGCCCAGCCCACCTTCCGGTTTAGTCCCGGGCGGTCCTTCTGACTTGGGGATCAGGGGTGATTGCCGCCCACGCGCCGTGCCCGTCATCGGGCCGGTAGAGCCGGGCACCGACCGTCCGGCAGCGGACGACGCCGGTGATAACGGCGGAATCGGGCGTGGATCCCGCCGGGCGTGTCGCGGCGGTCTGAGCGGCTGATCCGGGCCGCCGGCGGCCGCCTCCCTTGATGCTGGTCGTTATCACTGGGTCGCCAGGCAAGGATCGGTGGCATGCAGGCAGACCGCCTTGGATAGACATGCTGCACGCCGGCGACAAGTTCCCGCGACTCGTACCTGAACAGAGCGATTCGGGAAGCGCCCGGTGATCGAGATCAGGGAGTTCATCTTCGTCGCCGACGAGATCTTCGACGGCATCCAGATGCACGAGGGCAAGTTCGAAACCACGGTGAAGGTGGACGAGCGCGTCGAGTACATCAACATGACGCTGCTGAGCGAGATCGACCACAACAACGCCGCCGCGCAGTACGAGTGGAAGAACGCCGAATCCGAGCGCCACCCGAGGCGGTCCGGCAGCTGCTGAGACCCGAAAAGCACGGCAAAGGTGTTCAACCCAGGCGAAGGTGTCGGCGTTCATGAGTACGGTCCCTGACGTGCAAGAGCGGCCCCCGGTGGGCGGGGGCCGCTCGACAGCACTCTGCCGATCATGAAACCGGAGGCTGTACGAAATGAAGGCTACGACCCGCCACCGACAAGCCGCTGCGCCTGTCCAGCCGTGGCTGATTCTGGTCGGCACCGTTGTACCCCTGGCCCGCGATCGTTCTCGTCTCGATGCTCGGCTCACCGGGGGCCGCCGCATCGATCGGAGTCGTCTGGGGCGCGACCTGCGGCGTGCTGATCCGCGGACATCTCCTGAACGGGAAGACTCCGGACTGATGAACCGGCTCAAGCCGGTGAGAGCAGTCGTCATCGACGGGTCCCGCTGACCCTGCGCGACATGCCGCGCCCGGCTCGGTGCCAGGCACCTACCAGCCGCCGCCGTCCTCGAGGAACCCATCGACACGTGCGTACTCGCGCATGATGTCGACCTCGTTGCTGCGGCGGCGGCTTGTCGAGGCGGTACGGATGTCAGAAAAGACGGACGCGACCTCGCTGTGGGCGGTCTCCTTCCACCTGTCACAGCGCTCCAGCGCGTACTGGGGAAGCGTCTGGGTGAGCCGGCCTACGACGATCTCGTCGGCGCTGTCGGCCCGGACAAGGTCGAGAAAGCCGAGCTCGCGGCGAACGTCTACGACCAGGTCCTCTTCGATGTGGGGAGCGACAAGTCGCGCCAATCGCGCCAATGCGGTGAATTGGTAGGCAGGCGCCAACCTGGCCGCTGCCGACGAGGTCCCGGGATCGACGAGCGCCAGTAGATGTATCAGGGGTGCCATCACGAGGCTCTTTATGAGCTGATCACACGAGGGGGGACATGAGTGAGAGCGCGCCGCCGACTGCGGGCTGGGGCTGGGGATGCTTCGGTGGGATCTGCATCGTCGTGGTCATCGTGGGTGCGACCGTGATGGCCGTCAGCAGAAACGACCACCCGGCCGTTGGCGGCGCTCCGGTCACGATCAGCAGCACGCCGGATCCGGTGGAGACCATTCCCGCCGTGACGGAGCAGCAGGCTGGTGAGAAGGCGTTCGTGGCGCTACTGAAGTCCGGTTACCCGCAGTACGCCACGGCTAGCGACGCGTCGGTCATCGCGGTCGGCCAGGCGGTCTGCGACGAGCTGGGCCAGGGCAAGACCTACATCATCGTGAGCCTGGAGGTTGCCGGGACCGGCAAGGGTCTCAGCGCCACGGATGGTGCCACCATCGCGGGCTGGGCGATCGGATCGATGTGCGAGCAGTACAAGGACGAGGTGACCGCGAGCTGAGCTTCCTGCTCCGCTCGGCGACGAGCTCGCCGAGCGCGAGCGGGTGCCCGACGCCGCTCGCGGGTGGATCCATCGCGCCGAGCACTGGTTCTGCGGCGCCGCCAGCACAAGTAGATACCTTCGCGCGGCGATACCGCCTGGCCAGGCCGCTGAATTCTGCGCAGGACCCCGGAGGCCAGCACATCTAACGCGCTGGCCTCCGGGCCCACGATGAACCGCGAGCTTCATTGCTTCGCGCAACGACAGGAGAACACCACCCGTGACCGGGACCAAGATCCGCAAGACCGTCGCCGCAACCGCTCTCGCCGCTATCGGAGCAATCGCCCTGCTGACCGGATGCGGCGGGAACGAATCACCCGCCGGCGGCTCCCCCTCGAATCAAGCCACGATCGCCGGCGTCGCGCCGAGCAGCACGAAACCGAGCGCCAGCGCGTCCGAGCCCAAGACTGCGCCGGACGCCGCAACGATCGCCAAGGCGCTGCAGGCGGCCAGCGTTGGACACATCAAGTCTCTGTGGACCTACACCGAAGACACCGACCCCAACAACCTGATCGGTCGCCCAGGCGGCTACACCTCCGCCACGTTCGCATACGACAACCGCGTCCCGGACTGCAAAGCCAAGCCCGACAGCATGTGCGGCGCCCAAGTGGAGCAGTTCGCGAACGAGACGGACGCCAAGCGGCGGCTCGACTACATCGCCGGGATCTACAAGGCCGCTCCGATCCTCGGCACCGAGTACCTGACCGTGGAGGGCTCGACACTCCTCCGCGTAACAGGCGAGCTGAAGCCGTCCGTGAACCGCGCGTACGTCACCGCCTTCAAGGCAGCGCTGAGCAAGTAGAGGAGAGATGAAGACCGCCAGTCGCCCGAGGGCCGCGGATCCGCCCAAGGCCGTCCTCACCACGTACGGCGACACAGGCGGCGTCCCAGCTCGTCAAGGTCGATGCGGCCTTCGACCCACTGCTCCTGCAGCTCCCGGGCGAAGTCGGTGGATCGGCCGCCTTCGAGCTCAGTGGAGTGCCGGACCGACGCCACCACGGCGGCACGTTCTTCACGCGTCGACAACCGCGGGTCGGCCTGATCGTCCGGTTCGGTGTTCATCCCGGTCATCCCGTTCGTCTTGGTCATCTCGTCCTCCTCTGGGTCAGTACGCCCAGCGGGCGAGCGGGTCGCCGCCGGTCAGGATCGTGTTGATCCGGGTGGCGGTCCGGCCGTACGCCGTGTTCTGGGCCGAGGTCAACTGGACGTCGGTGCCGGTAGCCGCGCTGGTCTTCACGACGTCGAGCAGGAGCGCGGTGTCGTCGTCGGGCGGCAGGTTCAGCAGGCGGCTGAGCCGGGACACGGGCTTGATCAGCTCGGTCTGGGTCGTCGGCTTGGACTCGCCGTCGGCCATCTGCTCGAGCAGTTCCACCAGGTCGACCAGCCGCTTGCGGTCCCACGGGTTCCCGGCCTCGCGCTCGGCCACCGGCGTGAGCGCGGCCTCGAGCTGGTCGGCCGCGGCCGCGAGCAGTCGCCGGTCGGCGGTGGTGATCGGCACGGCCCGGAACGGCGTGTGTTCGTAGCTCCCGTTGAATATCCGGGGCCGGGTGCTGGCGTCCGGCTCGATCCGGGGCAGCGCCAGCTCGTCCATCGTGCCGCGCAGCACCTGAAGGATCCGGTACAGCGCGGCCAGGGCTCCGTCGCGGCCCATGAGTGGTGCCGGCAGCACCCACGGGTCTGGCTCCTCTGCCGAGTCCTCTTCGGTCACGACGAGGGCCAGCAGGAGGTCTTCCGCGGCCTCGACGACTGCCGTCAGTTCCTCGACGTCCGGTACCAGCACCCAATCCGTCCCTGCCGGTGTCTCGCCTGCTGTCGCACCCACTGCTCCTCCTTCGCCGTTGCGGTTCACCGGCGATCCGGATGGTGATTCTGTGGTCATCGCGTACTCCAGCGTTCGTGGGCGGACTGGCGGGTGATTCCGGCGGCATCACCGACGCCTTCCCAGGACGCGCCGGCCGCCCGGGCGGCCGCGACCGCGTCGTTCAGCCGGTCCCGGGCCGTCTCCAGATCCGCGGCCGCGGCCCGTACGTCGACGAGCTCGGCGAAGGCCGGCCCCAGGTGCCGGACCCACTGGTCGCGCAGCAGCTTCCCCGCGGGCAGGTCCTCGATGTCGTCGACCTGGTCGTCAGGGACGCGCAGGATCCGGGCCTTCACATCGCTGGTCTCGCCCCGGGTCCACAGCTCGCCGCGCCAGGTTCCGAGCCGGCCGTCGCAGTTACAGGCCACCCGCCATCCAGCGATCTCCGACGGCGGCCGAGACGCCAGGTCTGTCGTCGTACGGGATCCACGTCCCGGACGGGGCCGTGTGCACCATGACTCCGTCGACGTCCCACCCGGACCCGCCGAAGCCGTCAGCGAACACGTACTCGACGTACCCCTCGTGCCGGTCATCCGCACTCTGCCAAGCCATGCGCTCAGACCACCTTCACGAAGGTGCAGGCCGGGTACCGCAGATCCCGGCCCTGGCGGCGATTGTCGCCGCGATCGCTTCCGACACCGAGCACGACAGCTGAGCAGACCCGAGGGGCGCTCCTGTTCGATTCGAGGCGCGCCTCTCACGGCAGTGGGTCGTACGCCGTACCGCGCCTCGGGTGTCGAGCCCCCTCGGCCGCGGGCTGCCGCCGCCGAGTCGTCTGCCCTGCCCTGCGCGCGATGACGGACACGATCCGGGCCGGCCTGCGGCCGCACGATCGAGCCGACTGCCGTCGGCCCTGTACCAGTTGGGTTTCCTCCCCCTCCTGGCGTCTTCATCATGACCCGACGCCCCTGGCCCGCAACCACCCCGCCTGCGGCGGTCCCTCCGGGTGCGCAGTGGTTGCACTCCAGACGCTCACGGGGCCCGGACTCCGCTTGCCAGGAGGGGGCGGAAACAATCGGCCAAGCAGAGCGTCGACGGCCCGCCACCTGGCAGGAACCGGAGCAGTCATGATCACCGCGGGCGCGAACTCCATTGCCTTGGTCCACACCCACGCCGACGGAACCATCGCGTACGGCACCAGCAAAGGCGACGGGTCGGCCGAAGTCCTCAACGCGAACCGCTGGCGCTGGTCCCGAAACCTGCAGGCCTGGTACATCCCCCACTCCCGCGACAAGCTGTCAAAGGACTGGGGCATCGACGCCACCAAGACCGCCCTGGAAGCGGCCGGGTCCGAAGTCGAGATCAGGATCCACAACGACATCACCCGCAGCGTCGAGGACCGCGAGACCGACCGCGCCGAGCGCGTCGAAGCCCGGGCCGAGATGCTGAGCGACCGGGCCGCACGGCATCAGACCATCGCGGACAGCGCCGACGCGGCCCGCCGACAGATCACCGACCACATCCCTCTCGGCCAGCCGATCCTGGTAGGCCACCACTCCGAGCGGCGGCACCGCCGCGACATCGAACGCATGGACCGCCTCATGCAAAAGACCGTGGAGTCGGCGCAAGTGGCGCGCGACGCGCAGCGGCGCGCCGACAATCTGACCGGAGCCACCGACGCCCGCAACAACCCCCGCAACGTCGCACGGCGCTAGGAAGCCGGTGGGCGCTGAAGTTGATGACGCACGACCGGGACATGCACGCCTTGCCTTGGTCGAAAGTCTCACGCTTGGCATCTCGTCGCCGGCCTGCCACGTGCATGTGTCTGGGTCGCTTCCGCCGCACGGATCGCCGCCGGCCACGCGTTCGTGCAGAACCTCCGACGCGGACACACCACACCCGCCACCGACACCCCGGCACAGCTGCGCCTCCCGGCGGCCTTCACCGAACTCGCACTCGCCGTCCGAACGAGGCTCCCGCCGCGCCGGAGCCTGCCGGCTCTAGCCAAACGCAACAACGCCCGCGGACAAGGGGAGTAGCGTTGGCCTCCTTCGCGGCAGCAGGCAAGGAGGATCAGACAGGACTAGGTTCCGATCTCCCACCCTGATACTCGGTGCGCTGACCGCCGCCGCCGTCCTAGTCGCGACGTCGGCCACCGCGCAGGCTGCGGCGACCCCCACCAACGTCAACGTCAGCCAGCGGCACCTGAACGAGTCCGAGGAAGCCATCGCGGTCAACCCCACGAACCCGAACAACATCGTGATCTTCACGAATGTCGGTCACAGCGAGGCCGGGCTCGCAGCAGGCATGTTCTTGGGCGTGAGCTTCGATGGCAGGCAGACCTGGACCAGGAGGCTGGTCGGCCTCGGCAACGGAGACCCGCTGGGCGACACTTGCTGCGACCCGAGCCTGTCCTTCGATGAGCGCGGGGACCTCGAACTCCCATGACTCGGGGAACGGGATCGACTACGGGGACTACTCGGGGCTGTCGTTCTACGCCGGGCTGGCTCATCCGGCCTGGTCGGACAACTCCAACAGCACCGGCGATAATCCGGACGGTGCGCTGCACCAGCTAGACATCTACACCGCGGCGGTGCCGGTGCTGTAACCCAGTCCCCACCGGACGCAGTGCACGTCACCCGAGAGTACTGCCGACGACCTGCCGGGGCTACGGGCGGGGGTTCATCTCGCCCGTACGCTGGCCGCCACCGAAAGGGTCTGATGCGTAGGCGGAGTACCGGGGCCTCGTCCCGCCTCGCGCGGGTGGGCCGGGCTGCGTGAGTTTGCTCGGCGCCGGGGGACCGACCGCGTGCGGTCTGGCAGGAGAACTGGGTCGCCCGCCGGCGGGGATGCGGGTCTGGATCCACGCGTACTGGGTGGAGGGGTTGTCGGAGTCGATGCGGATGCAGATGGTGAGCCGCGGCTTTGCGTGCCGGCCCGCGGGTGGCATGCGTGGCTCCCGGGGCGAGGGTCAGTGAGTCACCTGCTCGACGAGCCACCCGGCAAGAGGTCAGAGACCGCTCGTTTGGGTGTCGCCGGCCCCTCACATGTTGTTACCCGGGCGGCGCACCTCTGACACGGCTCACAGTCACAGACAGGTCAAGTCCCTTGTGGTGGTGTATCGCTGCGCGATCCTTGGGCGGTTGTTAGGCGGTGAGTGCGGGCAGGTCGTCGGCTCCGATCTCGGGGTTGGTGGTGGGGATGGTGGTGAGGCGGCAGCGGGCCAAGATCTCGAGGCCGAGGTAG
Source organism: Kribbella sp. NBC_01484 (assembly GCF_036227145.1). Lineage (NCBI taxonomy): Bacteria > Bacillati > Actinomycetota > Actinomycetes > Propionibacteriales > Kribbellaceae > Kribbella > Kribbella sp. NBC_01484. The sequence continues at coordinate 3,761,603 of NZ_CP109437.1, read as the reverse complement.
CGGCGTCCTTCGGCCCATTCGTCGGTCTGTTCGGCCAGGACGGCGCCGACGAGGCGGACGATGGCGTCGCGGTTGGGGAAGATCCCGACGGCGTCGGTGCGGCGGCGGATCTCCTTGTTGAGTCGTTCGGCGGGGTTGTTGGACCAGATCTGGGTCCATACGTCCTTGGGGAAGGCGGTGAAGGCGAGGACGTCCTCGCGGGCGGCGGCGAGGTGGTCGGCGACGGCGGGGAGTTTCTCGGCGACGTAGTCGAGCAGTCGGTCGAACTGGGCGTGCACGGCGGTCGCGTCGGGCTGGTCGTAGACCGAGTGCAGCATCGCTTTCACCGCCGGCCACATGCTCTTGGGGCAGATCGACATGAGGTTGGCGGCGTAGTGGGTGCGGCACCGCTGCCAGCTGGCGCCGGGCAGGTTGGCTGCGATCGCCTCCCGCAGGCCGGCGTGGGCGTCGGAGGTGACGAGCCGGACACCGGCCAGGCCGCGGGCGACCAGATCGGCGAAGAACTCGTTCCACGCCGGCCCGGTTTCGCTGGTGGCAACGCGCATGCCGAGCACTTCGCGGTGCCCGTCGCCGTTGACTCCGGTCGCCAGCAGGACCACGGCGTTGACCACGCGGCCGCCCTCGCGGACCTTCATGGTCAGTGCGTCGGCGGCCACGAACGTGAACGGCCCGGACGCGTCGAGGGGACGGTGGCGGAAGTCGTCCACGATCGCGTCCAGGTCGGCAGCCATCCGCGACACCTGGGACTTCGACAGCGAGTCGATGCCGAGGGTCTTGACCAGCTTGTCCATCCGCCGGGTGCTCACCCCGGCGAGGTAGCAGTCAGCCACGACCGTGATCAGGGCCGCTTCGGCGCGTTTACGGCGCTCGAGCAGCCACTCGGGGAAGTAGGTGCCCTTGCGCAGCTTGGGGATCGCGACGTCGATGGTGCCGACGCGGGTGTCCAGGTCGCGGTGGCGGTAGCCGTTGCGCTGAGCTGCACGGCCCGGGCTGGGACGGCCCCACTCGGCGCCGGCGACGGCATCGGCATCAGCCGACAGCAGGGCGTTGATGATCGACTGCAGCAGGCTGCGCATCAGATCGGGCGAGGCCTCGGCGAGCGCTTCGCCAAGCAGGCCGGCAGGGTCGACAATATGTGGTGCGGTCATCGTGGTTGGTCCTCGAGGATTCTGTGGAAGGTTGACTCGAAGGATCACGCGGTGGCCGCTTCTTCGTCCGACGTACACGCCGGTGACGAACTCGGCGACCGCGCTACACCACTATCGGGGACTCAACTCACAGACATGACACCATCTGCGTATGCGGATCCTCATCCTCGGTGGTGGTTGGTTTCTGGGTCGGACGCTCGCAAAGGATGCGCTGGCCCGAGGGTGGGATGTCGAAGCCTTCACGAGGGGCCGGAGCGGTCGGCCGCCGGCTGGTGTCCGGCACATTGTTGGTGATCGGACCAAGGAAGCCGACCTTCATCGGTTAGCCAACGAAGGCCCCTGGGATGCCGTAGTCGACACCAGCGCTTATGAGCCGATCGATGTTGCGCATGTGACGAACACCCTCGGCGATCGCATCGACCAATACGTCCTCGTCTCAACCGTCAGCGCTTACCAAGACTGGCCGGCGACCGCAGTCGACGAGACCTCGCCATTGTGGCCCTCGGCCCCGACGTACACGGAGAACTCGCCAGAGCTAGCGAGCATGACCATCGGCGAACGATACGGAACGCTGAAAGCAGGCTGCGAGATTGCCGCCACTACCGGTGCAGCCCGCAGCCTCATCGCTCGCCCTGGCGTCATCCTAGGTCCTGGCGAGTACGTCGGCCGCGGCCTCAAACTGCTGGAACGAGCAGCCCAAGGCAGACGATGGCTGCTCCCCGCGCCGTCTGAGCAGCCGATCCAGCCAGTCGATGTCCGGGACGTCTCAAGATTCTTGCTCGACGCCATCGAGCATCGACTGGACGGCGCGTACAACGTCGTCGCGCCGGAAGATCATGCGACGTACGGCGATCTCATCGACATGTGCCTGAAGCTGACTGGCCACCGTGCTCAACCGACCTGGGTTGATCCTCAGTGGTTGATTGAGCATGGCGTCCGACAATGGACAGAGATCCCGCTGTGGCGCACCCCGGAAGGCACGTGGAAAGTCGACGGCCGGCAAGCTGCCAAGGCCGGCCTGACCTGTCGGCCGCTCAGTGACACGATGCAAGACTTCAAGCTGGCACTGGATCGCGATGGCCTGATCGAGCATCCGCGGCAGAATCAGCTCGGCCTGGAACCAGAGCGGGAAGCCCATCTCCTTGCCGAGTGGGACAAAATGTCAGGCGCTCGGCAGCGCTAGACGAGAGACTGCCTCGGCGTTGAAGACCTCGATCTGGTCGCGCAACTCGATCGCCTGAGCGGTCTCGCGCCAGTCCCGGCCAGTGAGTTGCCGGGCCAGCTGGTCCATGCGCCCGGTGAGGCCTTGCCGACGGTTCGGCGCCGGGATTGTCCACACCGTCTCGAGCGCATCGGCGCTGGCGTCGAGTCGCCCGGCCAGGAGTTCGGCGGTCGCGAGATCGATCTGCGCCCGAGCTGGTGCTAGCCCACCGAACGGGTCCTCCGCGACCAAGCCAATGGCGTCACTGATCCGTGTCACGGCGGTCTCACCGTGGCCGACCTTGAGGAGAGCGGTTCCGGCACAGGCGGCATGCCGACTCGGACCCCAGCCGAATTCACCACCGGTCGCGCCATAGAGCCCGTCCTCACGGATTTGGTCCATCTCGAGGTCAGCCAGAAGAAGTGCTTCCTTCACCTGATTCGGACGCCCCAGCTCCGCCCAGGCCCGAGCTTCAATCGCTCGCAATCTGGCTGTCAAGGCGCCTGCCGGCGCAGCCTCGATACTGCTGGCGATCAGGTCGATCGCTCGACGACTCTGTCCACGCCAGTTGGCAATGAGGGCCTGCGTCCCGCGTGACCATGCCTCAAGGTCGGCGTCGCCGATGAGTTCTGCATAGGTACGCGCCGATCGTGCCTGCTCTTCGGCGGCATCCCACCGCGCCAAGTCGAACGAGACGACCGAGAGCAGCCCGCAAGCTTGCCCGGCCACCTGGTACAGCTGAGCGGTCTGTGCCGGTCGCCGAGTCTTGTCGAGCAGCAAATACGCGACATTGCGGATGTGCCGCGCCTCGGTCAGAAGCTGCAACGGCGGGCGGTCTTGGTACTCGCGGGCAAGCTCAAGAACAGACTCCTGGAGCCACGAAATATCCGTGGAATCGACGGTGCCGGCGATTCGGGCTGCGTGTTCAAAGCTCTCGTGGGCGGCCATGACTGCCGCTGCCTCCAACGATTTGACGTCAACGGACAGGCCGGGCGCGGCCGGGCCGCTACGACCCTCAGACTCGGGCACCACCTGCGGTGCGCCCAACAAGACCTCGAACCGGTCCCCCCAGAAAGCTTCGGCAACTCGCCGAGCCACCGGCCTTGCTTGGGCGACGTCTCCGCGCATCCACCGCGCGAGTTGACGCGGCGACAGCGTGGCCGATTCCTGCATCCGCTGCGCCTTCGTCTCAAACTCCCGGCAAGTCTCGTCGACCGTCCAGGGTCCTTCGTGGACGAGCTGTTCCAGCAGCGTTCTGTACTGCGCCGTAGCCACGACTTCACGGTACGTCAGCTGAGCGCCCTCAGGGCTGGGCCCGCGCGTCGATGGCAGCCCAACGTCCGACAGATGGCAGACGGGCGGCAGCCGTGACATTACGGCGATCTTCAGGCCTTCCGCGCAAGTGGCAGTCAGATGGCAGTCAACCGGCGACTGCGGTTCATGGCTCTGTCAGCCAGCTCGGCACGAAGCTTCCATACACAGAGAGCGCCAACCGCAATGACGGGGTGAGGCTACGTGATACCAGCTATGTGGGTGCTAATGATCATCGCTGCAGTGCTGTACGGGTTCATGCTGCACGACATCATGCGGGAAGTGCGTGGCGAATGACCATTGCTCACCCTCCAAGGCCGACGGTTCGCCGAGTCTGTGTTTGGTTCGGCGAGCACTTGGTCGCCGGCCACACTGCCGATCCTGAGGCCGCGGCCGCGTACGAGGCCGCCATGCGGCGACGCTTCCTGAGCCTGCGCGTGACAAACGAACCCGTCGTGACCCCGGATGCCGACCGCCGGTGACGAGCCAGCGCGGTCGACGCTGGCGGGCGCGGCTCTGGCAGCGCCTCAACGAGGCCTTCCGGCGCTGGCGAGACGAGGGAAGAGGCTCGGCGAGGACTACACCAAGCCAGAGCTACTCGGCTACCTCCGCCGAGACCTGCTCGTCGTCGACAGCCAGGTCGCTGAGCTGGAGCGGCAGATGGCCCACTTCGCTCAAGCAGAAGGTTTCGCCATGGGATACACCTACGTCGAGAAATTCGACGGGTGGCCCGCGGCGTTCGAGGCACTCATCGATTCGGTCAACCGCTGCGAAGTCACTGCGGTGGTGCTGCCGAGCCTGCTGCATTTCGCGATGCGCGACTCGCCATTCCAAATCAGGGACGCCTTCCAGCACGCCACCGGCGCCCGCGTCATGGTGCTCACTCCGTGAACTGGCAGTGCCGAGGACACTCCTCACCTCACACAGGGGCGGGCTTGAGTTGACTGCTCAGGCACCTTTCCCCTGGCAATGTCTGTGAGACATTGCCAGCTGCTTTGAAGCTCGTGGACCGTGCCAACTGCTGTTGTCTGCGCGCGCCACCGACCACCCAGGCCGACCCCCGTCGGCAAGACGGCTGTCCGTCGGATCCTGCCAACAGGTGGCCGTTACATTCTTCGGGTTCGGCGGTCTACTCGATGGCCGGTTTGGTCGAAGAGGTGGAGGCGGGTGGCGTCTGCTGCTACGCGGACGGGGGTTGAGGGGCGTAGGCCGGTGGGGGCGTCCAGTTGGACAATCAGGTCGGCGCGGCGGTGGGTTGGGGTGCAGGGTGGAGGTTCTGAGGGTTGGGAGCGGCGGCCGGCTCGGAGAGATCGGCGGCCAGGGGTGGGGAGTGGGATCAGCGTGGCGGGGAGGTTGGGGGGTGCCTGGCCTATTAGGTCGGGGTTTTGGTGGGTTAGGTCGGATTCGATGAAGGCGAACCATTGGTTGCCGTGGAATTCGAGGGCGCGGAGGCGGCCGGAGAGCCAGTTGTCGGTGTCGGAACCGTCAGTCAGGGTTAGGGCGTCTGGGCGGATGCCGACGATGACCTGGGCGCCGTCGTGGTGGCTGAGGATCATGGATCTGCGGTCGACCGGGGGCAGGGAGATCGACTGGGTGCCGAAGTCCAGAGCTACGCGGTGGTGGGCGGTGACGCGGACAACCGCGGAGATCAGGTTGATCCTCGGCGTGCCCAGGAAGCCTGCGACGAACGCGGTGCCCGGGTCGGCGTAGACCTGCTCGGGGGTGCCGGCGTCCTCGATCCGGCCGTTGCGCATGATCGCGATCCGGTCGGCCAGGGTGAAGGCTTCGACGTGATCGTGGGTGACGAGACCGTGGTCGCCTTCAGGTCCTTGCTCATGGCACCGATCTCCTGGCGGAGCTCGGTGCGTAGCGTCGCGTCGAGGTTCGACAGCGGCTCGTCCATCAGGAAGATCTCCGGCCGGCGGACGATTGCCCGGCCGATCGCGACCCGTTGGCGCTGGCCGCCGGACAGGGTCCACGGGAACTGGTCGATCGCGTTCTCGATGCCGAGGATCCGGGCGAGCTCCGCGGCCTTGACGCTCGCCTCGGCCGGCTCCTCCCCCGCGACCAGCAGGGGGAACATGATGTTCTCGCGGACCGTGCGGTTCGGGTACAGGGCGCCGTTCTCGAAGACCATCGCGACGCCGCGGTCCTTGGGCTGCAGTCGATTCGCGTGGGTCCGGCCGAACCACAGGTCGCCGGCGGTGATCCGCTCCAGGCCGGCGATCATCCGCAGTACGGTCGACTTGCCGCAGCCGGACGGCCCGAGCAGCACCATGAACTCGCCGTCCGCCACCTCGAGGGACAACTCGTCAACCGCGAGATGGTCCCCGTCGTACACCTTGGACACCGAGTCCAGCCGAATCCCCGGCATGCGCCCCCTCCCGAGAGGTCGATGGGCACCGAGTACACCGGTCCACCCGCATCTTGTCCAGTGCATCGGGCGGCACGGCGTACCGTAGGCGGGTGGAATCGAGGAAGTCGCCGCGGGACAAGTGGATCACGGTGTACGGGCGGAAGCCGGTGCTCGAGGCGCTGCATGATCCCGGGTTGTCGGTGGCGAAGGTGGTACTGGCGGACAACGCGACCGGGCAGTCGATGCAGGAGATCCTGCGGGCCGCGGAGAAGTACGGCACGCCGGTTGAGCGCGCAACCGCCAGCCGGGTGAAGTGGCTGGCCGGGAATGGGAAGCACGACCAGGGTGTGGTCGCGGACGTCGACGCGCCGCGGATGACGCCGCTCGAGGAGTTCATCCGGGAGCGCGGCAAGCGGCCGACGAACGTCTTCCTGCTCGACGGCGTCACCAACCCGGGCAACGTCGGCATGATCCTGCGTACGGCGACCGGCGCCGGGTTCGACGGGGTGATCCTGCCCCGAGCCGGTACGCCGCATGTCGGGCCGCTCGTGATCAAGGCATCGGCCGGGGTTGCGTTCCAAGCGCCGATCGTGAACACCTCGACCGCGAAGACGGCCGTCGATCTGCTCCGCACCGCCGGCTATCACGTCTACGGTCTGGCGGCCCGCTCCCAGGACTCGCTGTTCAAGGCCGACCTCGCGCCGCGCGCCGTCTACGTGCTCGGCGGCGAGACCAACGGCATCACCGTCGGCACCGACTCCGACCTGCAGATCCCGCTGCACTCCGGGGTCGAGTCGCTGAACGTCGCCGTGGCCGCAGCGGTCGTCGCCTTCGAAGTCACCAACCGCTGAACCTGAACCACCGAACCCGCTGAGCCACGCAGCGGTTAGCCGGTGATCTTGGTGGCCAGGGCTTCGGCGTCCTTCTTGGTGTAGTTCCCGCTGATCTGGACCTTGCCGGCGGTGATGGCGGACGTGACTGTCGGGGCCGCGGCGACCTGGCCGCCGACCACGATCGCCAACTCGTTCTTCGGTGGTTGCAGGGCGGCCAGCTGGGTGGTTAGCGCGGCGAAGACGCGGGTGCCCTGCTCATCGAGGGTCAGAGTGAGGTACCAGCCGGGCTGGTCGGGTGACTGCGCCGCCTTGACCTCGGAGACGTGGCTGCCGTCGAGTTCGACCTTGCCGACGGTGTAGCGCATGCCGTTCGGATCGCAGACGATCGCCTTCGGCAGTGGGCTGGCGCAGGTGCCTTGCGCGGCCGTCAGCACCCGCCGGAACTCAACCGCCTGCGGAGTCGCGGCCGCCGCCGGCTTGTCGTCGACAAGGCGCAGTACGACGACCACCCCGGCCACCACCACCGCGACCAGCACGAGCACGAGTACGCCGATCAGCACCACGGGACCACGGCGCTGAGTCGTTGGCTGGTACTCCGGAAACGGGGGCTGCGTCATGACAGCCGATGTTATGCACTCATCGAGTCACGCAGCCGGACGGCCAGCTCGGCGTTGCGTTGGGCAAACGACTGCCAGAGGTCCGGCGACGTCGCCACCCGATCGCGAGCCGTCGCCTCCGACACAGCGCGCTGCGTCCACGTGCACATCCGCCCGCCGCGGACCTGGAAGTGCACGAGTACGCCGTCCGCCCAGCCGTACACGTCCGCGTCGCGAGGTTCGAGCCAAGCGACCTTCTGCTCGGCGACGATCCACTCGAGCGCCGCGAGCTCGTCCTGCACCTTCGCCGCGAACTCGAACCGGAGCTCGCCGGCCGCCCGATCCCGCCGCCGTACCAACTCGTCGCGCAGCGCAGCCACCGCGGCCGGATCCCTTTCGAGTACGGCGATCGCCGTCCGAGCCAGCGCAGCACGGTCCCCCGGCCCGATCCCGAACAGCCGGCCGAACTCCTGGGCCGAGCCGTCGCCTTCGACCGTGTACTGCAACGGCAGCACGCGATGCAGACCGGAGATCGCCTGCCGGATCCGCAGCCCGCCGAGGTACGGCCCGAAGTGCGGCGCGGTCCCGCTGACCGTGTGCTCGAACCGCAGCCCGGGCTTGGATCCGTCGTCGAACCGGATGTAGCCGACCACCTCCGCACCGCCCTCGGTCCGGTTCCACCGCGGCTTGGAATGCTCGAGCAGGTTGCGTTCCAGCCAGGCGGCCTCGTGCTCGGAGTCGCACCAAACCCCTTCCACGCGGGCGATCCGCCGTACCATCCGCGCGAGCTGCGGCCGGTCGCCGAGGTGGTTCCAGTACGACTGCACGCGCCGGCGGAGGTTACGGGCCCGTCCGATATACAGCACTTTCCCGGTCTCGTCACGGAAGCGGTACACCCCTGCTTCGGCCGGTAACTGCCGCACATCACGCCTCATCACCACAGTGTGCATGCACTGACTGACTGCGTGTCGACCAGGCGATGCAATGTTTGAAACGAATGCATATCCGGTCTTGCGCCGAGGTTGGCGCGGCGGTCATGCTGGCGGCCACTTCGAGTGCTCGCAGGGGGTAAGTGAGGCCGAGCGCCGCAGTTGTAGGGCCTGGGGGCTTGATGAGGTTTACCGCTGTGTGGGTGCGTCGCGTCCTGTCCGCGCTCTGTGTTCTCCTGCTGACGCCACTCGTCGCGATCGAACCGGCACGGGCCGCGGTCACGCCGACCGGCTTCACCGAGCAGACCGTGTTCAGCGGGCTGGTCAATCCGACGAACGTCGCGTTCTCGCCGGACGGCAGGGTGTTCGTCGCCGAGAAGAGCGGCTTGATCAAGGTCTTCGACTCGCTCGACGATCCGACGCCGAGTGTGTACGCCGATCTCCGCACGGAGGTCTACAACTATTGGGATCGTGGACTTCTCGGTCTCGCCTTGCACCCCGACTTCCCTGCGGATCCTCGCATTTACGTGCTGTACACGCACGACGGCCTGATCGGTGGACCGACACCGAAATGGGGTACGCCGGACACGACCGACGATCCGTGTCCGTCGCCGCCCGGCCCGACGAGCGACGGCTGTCAGGCCAGTGCGCGCCTATCGGTCATCAACGGCACCGGCGCCGAACAAGTGCTCGTCGAGGACTGGTGCCAGGTCTTCCCGAGTCACTCGATCGGCTCGATCGAGTTCGGGCCCGACGGCATGCTCTACGCCGGCGGTGGTGACGGCGCCAGCTTCAACTACACCGACTACGGCCAGGACGGCTTCCCGGCCTCGGATGCGACCCCGGACAACCCTTGCGGCGACGGGCCTGCGCCCGTGGGCGCAACGCTCACGCCGCCGACCGCCGAAGGTGGCTCACTACGGGCCCAGGACGTCCGCACCAGCGGCGATCCGGCCGGTCTGGACGGATCGCTGATCCGGATCGACCCGGACACCGGCCAGGCCGCGCCGGGCAACCCCGCACTGAGCAGCACCGACCTGAACGCACGCCGGATCGTGGCGCACGGTCTGCGGAACCCGCTGCGGTTCGACTTCCGCCCGGGCACGAACGAGATCTGGATCGGTGACGTCGGCAACAAGACCTGGGAGGAGATCGACCGGGTCGTCAACCCGACCGCGGGCGTCACAAACTTCGGCTGGCCCTGTTACGAAGGAGCCGGCCGGTCGCCCGGGTTCGACGCGGCGAACCTCAACATCTGCGAGAACCTGTACGCCGCCGGTCCGTCCGCGGTGGCCTCGCCGTACTACAACTACAACCATGCCGATCACGTCGCCACGAACGAGACCTGCAGCGTCGGCAGCTCGTCGATCTCCGGGATGTCCTTCTACCGGGGCGGAAACTACCCACCGGAGTACGACGGCGCCCTGTTCTTCTCCGACTACAGCCGACAGTGCGTGTGGGCGATGATGCCGGGCTCCAACGGGCTGCCGGACCCGTCGAAGATCGTGCAGTTCGCATCGGGCTACGGATCCACCAGGCTGCAGAGCGGTCCGGGGGGTGACCTGTTCGCGGTCGACTACGACAACGGCCGGATCATGCGGTACGTCTACGACGCCACGAACAACCCGCCCACCGCGGTGATCAACGCCGACCCGTCCAGCGGGCCGACGCCGCTGACGGTGACGTTCGACGGGACCGCCTCCAACGACGCCGACGGCGACGCGCTGACCTATGCCTGGGATCTCGACGGCGACGGCCAGTACGACGACTCGACCGCGGCGACCGCGCAGCACACGTACACCACCAGCGGCACCGTGACCGCGCGCCTGAAGGTGTCCGACGGCCATACGACCGGCGCGACCTCGACACAGATCAATGTCGCCAACACGGCACCGACGGCGCTGATCACCTTGCCCGGACCTGCGACGACGTGGAAGGTCGGCGACAAGATCACCTTCGCCGGCTCGGCCACCGATCCGGAGCAAGGCACGCTGCCCGCCTCGGCGCTGAGCTGGGCGCTGATCATGCACCACTGCCCGAGCGACTGCCACTCGCATCAGATCACGGCGTTGACCGGGTCGAGCGGCACGTTCACCGCGCCGGATCACGAGTATCCGTCGTACCTCGAACTCAAGCTGACCGCCACGGATGCGAGTGGGCTGACCGACACCAAGAGCGTGCGGCTGGATCCGAAGACGGTCGGGCTCACGTTCGCGACCCAGCCGGCCGGGCTGCAGCTCACCTACCTCGCCAAGACCGCGAAGGCTCCTTGGACCGGTACGACGATCGTCGGGTCGAGCGGATCACTGTCCGCGGAGCAACTGCAGGCGCCCGCGAATCAGCTGTACCGGTTCGCGTCCTGGTCCGACGGCGGCGCACGCACCCACAACTTCGTCGCGCCGGCAGCACCGGCCACCTACACGGCGACGTACGTACCGAAGCGCAATCTCGCCCGCGGTCACCCGGCGCTGGCGTCGAGCGTCTACCTCGCCGGGCGGGAGGCGTCGAAGGCGGTCGACGGTTCGATGGCGACCGCGTGGTCGAGTGCTCGCACGGATCCGCAGTGGTTCCAGGTCGATCTCGGGTCGGTCCAACTGGTCAACCGGGTGCTGCTCAACTGGCTGTCGACGGCATACGGAAAGGCGTACCAGATCCAGGTGTCGGGCAGCGGGCGGACGTGGAAGACCGTGTCGTCGACTACCGCTGGAGACGGTGGCACCGACAGCATCGTGTTCTCTCCGAACTACGCCAGGTACGTGCGGATCAACGCGACGGCTCGTGGTGTGGCCGGAAGCTACTACTCGCTGTGGGAGTTCGGCGTGTTCCAGGACACCGGTCCGGTCACCGGCATCGCCGGGAAGTGCGTCGACATCTACCAAGCCGCAACCGCTGACGGCACGCCGACCACGCTCTACACCTGCAAGGGCGCGGCGAACCAGCAGTGGACACCGTCGTCGGATGACGGCACCCTGCGTTCGCTCGGCAAGTGCCTGGACGCTCGCGGTACGGCGATCAAGACCGCCGCGGTGCTGTGGACGTGCAACGGCAGTCCCGGGCAGAAGTGGACGCCACGGTCGGACGGCTCGCTGCTCAACGCCGCCTCCGGACTGTGTCTCGACGCATCCGGTGCTTCGAGTGCGAACGGCACCAAGCTGATCATCTACACCTGCAACGGCGGGACGAATCAGAAGTGGGTGCTGCCGTAAATCAGTCGTTGGTGACGAACTCCGCGACATACAGTGACTCGGCCTTGGACCGAAGGACGGGAGATCATGGACAGCGGCTGGGTGGACGAGGGATTCGGCGCGGTCGCCGACACCTTCGCGGAGAATTTCGACCTGTTCCCCGAGCTCGGCGCGGCGGTCACGGTGTACGTCGGTGGCCGCAAGGTCGTCGAGTTGTGGGACGGCGAGGCCGCTCCCGGACGACAGTGGGACGGCGAGACCGTCGTACCCGTGTTCTCTTGTGCCAAAGGGCTGGTGAGTCTGGTCGTCCACCTGCTCGCGCAGCAGGGGCGACTCGAGCTCGATGCGCCGATCGGCGAGTACTGGCCCTCGTTTGTTGCTGCCGGCAAGGAGAAGATCACCGCCCGGATGGTGCTCGGGCATCGGGCCGGGATCCCGGTGCTCGACCAGACGCTGTCCTTCGAGGAGATCGCGGCCTGGACGCCGGTGATCGCGGCGATCGAGGCGCAGAAGCCGCTGTGGGAGCCGGGGACGTCGTACGAGTATCACGGTCACGTGTTCGGTTTCGTCCTCGGCGAGGTGGTCCGGCGGATCACCGGGCTGCGGCCGGGCGCGTACTTCCGTTCGGTCGTGGGCGATCCGCTCGGGTTGCGGGCCTGGATCGGCCTGCCCGCTGAGGAACTGGGCTCTCTGGCCCGGCTGACCGAGGCCGAAGGACGACCGCCGATGCCGGGTCCGGAGCATCTGCTCACGCGGATCGTGACGATGAACGGCGCGCTGGTCTTCCCGGGCCTCGACGTACCGCACGGCTGGAACGATCCCGCCCTGCTGGGAATGGAGCTTCCCGGGGCCGGCGCGGTGGCGTCGGCGACCGGCCTTGCCGGGCTTTACGCGGCAGCCGTGACGGGTATCGACGGGAGTGCGCGGCTGCTGACGGCAGACACCGTGACGGACGCGGTCCGGGAGGTGTCGTCGGGACAGGGCTTCCTCGGCTTCGACGCGGGCGCGCGCTGGGGCTCGGGCTACCTGCTCGATTCCGCGACCTTCCGGCCGCTGCTGGGTGCGCGAAGCTTCGGGAACGACGGAGCCGGCGGGCAGTTCGCCTTCGGCGACGACGAGTACGGCGTCGGCTTCGGGTACGTCGCCAACCGCATGGTCGGCCACGGTGATGCCCGGGCCAACCGGCTCATCACCGCCGTACGCGACTGTCTGGGCTGACAGACCGGCTCCGACCCGCGGTTGTGCGGGTCGGAGCCGGTTGCCGGAAGGGGTTTCCCGCTAGCCGGCGAACATCTCCCGCAACGCCGCCTCCTGCTCGGTCGACAGGTTCGACTGGATGAGCTGCGGCTTCTGCAGCCCCGTCGCGTCGAAGGTCTCCTTGATCTTGTCCCGGACCGCATCGCTCGACATCAGGAACAACGCGGAGGTGCCGGGCGTGATCTGATCGCGGGCGGCCTTGATGAAGTCGTCGTCGATCCCGACATCGGCCAGCGATCCCGCGATGGCACCCGATGCGGCCCCGATGGCCGCGCCGGCCAGCGGCATCAGGAAGATCATCCCGAACAGCATCCCCCAGAACATGCCGCCCAGCGCACCGACTCCGGTGAAGTTGCGCAACTGCCTGGTCTTCGGCCTCCTGGTCTCCGGCTGCCACGACACCGACGCGGCGTCGTGCAGCGTGATCAATCCCTGCTTCGACAACGCCTCCAACGTGCCGATCGCCTGGTTGGCCCCGTCCCAGCTCCCGAACTTCCACGCGGTCAGTGTCGCCATCGTGCGTCTCCCATCGCCTGCACCGGTGCTCGCTGCCAGCCTCCCGCCACGACCTCACGGTCACCTCACCTCAGCCGGGTGATGCCTGCTTGGGTCGGCTGGTTGGGTCTCCTCGCGACTGCGCTGTATCTGGTCAACCAGGGAGACATCCTCTCCACGGCGGTCTCCGGGTTCCCGGTTTGGGACCTGGGCGGTCTGCTCGGCAGCTATCTGTGGGCGATCTGGCTGCTCGTGCTCGGCGTACTCCTGCTGCTTCGGCGACCGGCGGTCGGGGTTGGCACGGAGAGGTAGACTTGGTTAATTCCGGAACGATGGCATTCCAGGCGGTCTGTCAGGAACCGGCAGGCCTGTGAGGCGATGCCTGATGTCCGTCCGACCACAAGCCGACCGGCCCGGGATCCAGTACCGCTCGGCAGCCGATCTCGACCTTGCACACCTGCTCGCCGAGGTCCGGTCCGCCCGCGCGGCCGATCGACTGGCCCGTAGCGCGGGACGCCGGGACGACACCTTCCGCAGCGACTCCGGCCGGCTCGCCGCGTCGCTCCTCGCCTACGCCAAAGCCCTGGAAGGCTACCGGCTCCCCGTCCCGCGGGCGATCCGCGACGAACTCCGCCTGCGTCGCAAGCTGTCGTAACGCTGGACCGCCCGCCGTGCGGCAGGGTTATCGAAGTACGTCTCCGGTATCCGTCGTACCGGCCGGCGTGGGTGCGTCGCCTGAGGCTGGTGGGACGACCAGCGTGGGGTCACTGCCGCCTTGGTCGAGGCGGAAGGGCGGATAGACGTCGGTCATCAGGGACACGTAGCCCGCGACCCGCAAGGCCCACCGGTTCATCCCGAGGATGAAGTCGTACAACGACCGTGGGTAGGCGCCCGTGAACGCGAGAATCACCGCGGAGATGGCCACCAGGACGCCGACCAGACCGCCGCCACCACTGACGGTCCACTGCCAGCTTTCGGTCCGGTTCACGGCCCATGCTCCACCGCCGAGGAAGATGCCGACGACGATGTAGTGCGGGATGGCCAGCAGCCACCACTTCACCAGGACCAGGCCGCGGGACAGGTGCGCCGGGTAGTCGACCGCCAGGTGCGCGGGATAGTCCTCGACCTCCTTCAGGGTGAACGGCGGATACCGGTCGGTTCCGAGCGCGCCGTAGGCGTAGTACGTCACTCGCCAGGACCACCGCATCACACCGACGTTGTAGTCGAAGATCGCGCGTGGATAGCGAGCGGTGAAGAGGATTGCGAAGAACGCGATGATCGACGCGATCAGGAAACCGAGCCACAAGAACGCCAGTACGACGTAGTGCGGGATCACCAGGATCCACTTGACCAGCCACAGCCACCTGGACAACTTCGGATCCAGCGTGGCGTTCACGTGCACGGGATACGTCACAGATGTTGCCACAAACAACCATCTCCCAGCGGACTTGCTCAAGGAGAGTGGGAATCCCACCCTCGATAGCTGCTGCTCAGCTGAGCGGCAGCGGTGTCTTTCCTTCGGCCTCGGGGGAGCTGATCGCGGCGATCGCCGACGGTTTGAAGCCCTTCGCGATCATCCAGATGGCCACGCTGACCTCCCACGCGAACACCGGGAGCGCCAGGACCGTGTGAGTGCCCTGCCCATATACCCCCAACAGCATCGCGGTTGCCGACGCACACACCAGCGCGCCTCCGACCATCCCCAGCACGGTGATGGCCCGCGGTACCAGGTCCATGCGATACATCAGATACGCCAGCAGGAAGCTGTTGATTCCCAGGATCCAGCTCGGCCCGATCAGGAAGGTCCAGTCGTGGATCGCCACCAGGGACTTCTCGACGGCGGCGACACCCGCGCCGGCGCTGTCCGCCGTACCCGCCAGGTCCTGCCTGAGCGTCACGACCGTGAGGACGCTGACCGCGCCGACGACGATGATCGCGGCCTCCAGCAGCCGACCGCACACGTAACCGAGCGCGATGCTGTGGTTCTGCCGCTTGACGACCGGATAGAGCGTCACCGCAGTGCCGATGACCGTGACGACCAGTAACAGCTCGAGGAGCCCGCCCAGCAACACGCGGTTGTCGGCATCGCCCCCGACAAGGTAATTGCCGTCACGCAGAACGGGCTGGTAGAGCAGCAACGCCGGGATCGACGTGACCTCGGTGCCCAGGAAGAACACGCCCGCGACCAACGCGGTACGTCTCATTGCACTCATGTTCGCCATGCGAGTAAGGCCCCCTGCAGCAGCCCCCGGGCCACTCATAGGTGTCTGCGACGAACAGGCTTGGGTCCACCACCCGCATACGCACTGTGCCGCTCACCATCCTCGCGTGACCACTCCTTGTCAACGCCTACCCTTCGTGGCCAGGTCAGGTGGTGCGGCGGCGCGAGTGGGTTGTCTCGCGGACTACTGACCAAGCGTCCGCGACCGGGCCCATGTGGGCCAGCTTGTCGGGGTTGAGGACGGTGCGGATCGTCTGGATCCGGCCGTCGAGGATGTCGAGGGTCCAGGTGTTGAGGACCTTGCCGTCGCGGTCGCGGAAGATGGCCCCGGGCTGGCCGTTCAGCCGGTGTGGCTCCACGACGCCGCCGATGGTCGCGAACGGCGCGATGAGGGCGGCGAGCATGCGGGACACGTTGGCGGCACCGGAGATGCCGGTACCCCAGTTCGGGGCCTTGCCGCCGCTGTCGCTGACCATCTGTACGTCGGCCGCGAGAAGCTCCCGCAGTCCGTCGACGTCCCCGTCGCGGACCGCGTCGAAGAACCGCTCGGCGAGTTCCTCGCGTTCGGCCTGGTCCGCCGCGAAGCGAGGCCGGCCCTCGTCCATGTGGCGCCGAGCCCGGACGGCGATCTGTCGGCAGGCAGCCTGGGACCGGTCCACGGCCGAAGCGATCTCGGGGTAGTCGAACCCGAACACCTCGCGCAACACGAACACCGCACGCTCGAGCGGGCTGAGTCGTTCGAGCAGGAGCAGGGCCGCCATCGACAGCGAGTCGGCCAGCTCCGCCGACCGCTCCGGATCCTGATAGGGATCGGTCAGCAGCGGCTCCGGGAACCACGGCCCGACGTACCGTTCCCGCCGTACGCGGGCCGAGCGGAGTACGTCGATCGAGATCCGGGTCACCACGGCCGCCAGGAACGCCTTCGCCGAGGCCGGTGGCGTCGGCGAGGCGTCCCAGCGCAGCCAGGTGTCCTGTACGGCGTCCTCGGCCTCACTCACGCTGCCCAGGATCCGGTACGCGATCGAGAACAGCAGTGGCCGCAACTGCTCGAACTCCTCGGCGCGAGTCATGCCAACTCGGCCTTGAAACCCTGCCGCCACGACGGGTAACGCAGCTCCCAGCCGAGCTCCCGCTTGGCCTTCACGTTGGAGAACGCGCGACCCTCGGTCATCATCATCACCGCGACCTCCCCGGCCAGCGGACGGGCCAGCCAGGCAGGGACTCGCATCGGGCGCTTGGCGCCCGCGGCCGATGCCAGGTAGGGCAGCCACTCGCTGGCCGGCGCCGGGTCGTCGTCGACGATGTTGAACACACCCTTGGCCCCTCGCTCCACAGCCAGCACAGTAGCGCTCGCAGCGTCGTCCAGATGCACCCACGAGCAGTACCCGGCGCCACTCCCGACCACCGGGAACTGGCGTTTGCGAACGGGCTCGACCAGATCGTCCATGGCACCCGGCCCGTAGAACCAGCCGTACCGCAGCACCGCGCCGCCGGCCTTGACGACCGCGTCCTCGACGTGGCCGATCGCCTTCATCCCGGGCTCCGCCGGCGTACCGGTCATCGGGTCCACCGGGTCCTGCTCCGTCTTCACCCAGCCGCCTTCGCGGCGGCCGTTCCAGGCACCGTAGCCCTGCGCAACGAAATGGGTCACGCCGGTCGCCTCCGCGGCGGCGAGCAGATGATCCGTCCCCTCGGTGCGCAGCCGGTTGGTGCCGGCGAACCACCGATCCATGTGTTTCATGTCGGGCTTGCCCGCGTGCGCCACCGAGATCGCGGTCATCTGGTGCACGATCACCTCCGGCTGCGCCTTGGCCACCGCCTCACCGACCGCGACCCCGTCCAGCCCGTCCATCACGACCGCCTCGGCGCCCAGCCGTTTCAGCACCTCCAGCTTGGCCGAACTCGTCGTCGTCGCCGTCACCTGGTGCCCCCCGGCCACCAACTGCGGTACCAGCCGCCGCCCGAGCACTCCGGTCCCGCCAGCCACGAACACCCGCATGACTCTCACCTTCCGTTCTCGCAAATGGGTCTCTCAGCCCGAGACGAGGCAGCCCCGCGGGCTGTGACGTGTCCTTCGTCACGTCACACCGACCGGGCCGGCGGCGTCTTGTGTTTGTTCGGTACGCCAGCAACAAGACGAGGACCATCATGAATTCAGCAGTGGAAACCCTGCGCCGTGAGTTCGGCGGCGACATCATCGAACCGGGTGACGCGGAGTACGCAGCAGCCAGTGGCTCGATCCTGGCCTCGGGCAGTCCGGCGTACGTCGTTCGGCCCGGAAGTATCGTGGACGTGCAAGCGGCCGTCCGATTCGCGGCCGACACCGGGCTCGAGCTGTCCGTGCGCGGCGGCGGCCACGCCTTCGCGGGCTTCGGTACGAACGACGACGGTGTCGTGATCGACCTCGGCAGACTCGCGACCGTCGAGGTCATCGACAAGGACCGTCACCTCGTCCGGATCGGCGGCGGCGCCACCTGGGGACAGGTCACGGCGGCCCTCGCCCCGCATTCCCTCGCGATCTCCTCCGGCGACACCAGGAGCGTCGGCGTCGGTGGACTGACGCTGAGCGGCGGCCTCGGGTGGAAGGTCCGCAAGTACGGCCTGGCGTTGGACAGCGTGGTCGCCGCCGAGGTGGTCACCGCCGACGGAGACGTCGTCCGCACGGACGCGGAAGAGAACCCGGAGTTGTTCTGGGCGATCCGCGGTGGCGGCGGCAACTTCGGCATCGTGACCGCGTTCGAATTCGCGGCACACCTGACCACCGACGTCTTCCACGGCAAGATCGCGTTCCCGGCGGCGGAGGCGGCCGACGTGCTCCAGGGCTGGGCGGACTACCTCCGTACCGCACCCGAAGAGCTCACGTCGATCGTGAACTTCGCCAACCCGTTCCTCGGCGGGCCTAACGCGCCGGTCGAGGTCGTCGTCGCCTTCGACAGCGACGACGCGGATCGTGCCGCCGAGGCCCTCGACCCGATCCGCCGGCTCGGCACCGTGATCGCCGACGACGTCGCACTGAAGCCGTACGCCGACGTGCTCGAGGACGGCGCGGTCCCGCCGCCCGGCATCCAGCTGGTCACCCGAAGTGCCTTCGCCGACAAGGAATCCGTCCCCGACGTCCTGCGGATCCTGGCCGAGGTCGGGGCGTCGGAGCACCCGCCGGTCATCTCCGTCCGCAGCGTCGGTGGTGCGGTGTCCCGGGTCCCTGACGACGCCACGGCGTACGCACATCGCCAGGCGGAGTTGATGTTCGCGACCACCACGATCGGTCCGGCGCCGGTCATCGAGGCCGGCCGGCCTGCCCTGGAAGCGATCTGGGCGCGACTCGCCCCGCACGCCAACGGCGCGTACGCGAACTTCCTCGCGTCCGCCACCGAGGACGACGTCGCCGCGGTCTACCCGGCGGAGACCTATCAGCGGCTGGCGGCGGTCAAGCGCGAGTACGACCCCGGCAACCTGTTCGCCCGCAACCACAACGTCCGGCCGTGAGAGAAGGAGCGTCATGAGCAAGGTCTGGTTCGTCACCGGTTCGTCGCGCGGCCTGGGCCGCGCCTTCGTCGAGGCCGCCCTGTCCCGTGGTGACAGGGTGGCCGCCACCTCGCGGAAACCCCCCGAGGATCTGGTCACCGCGTACGGCGACGCCGTACTCCCGCTCGCGGTGGACGTGACCGACAAGGCCGCCGTCTTCGAGAGCGTGGAGCAGGCCAAGGAACACTTCGGCCGTCTCGACGTCATCGTGAACAACGCGGGCTACGGCGTGCTCAGTGCGGTCGAGGAGCTCACCGAACAGCAACTGCGCGACGTGCTGGAGACCAACCTGTTCGGCCCGTTGTGGGTCACCCAGGCCGCGCTGCCCACCCTCCGCGCGCAAGGCGGTGGGCACATCATCCAGATCTCGTCCGTCGGCGGACTCACCGCGATGGCGCTCGGCGGCGGGTACCACGCGTCCAAGTGGGCCCTGGAGGGCCTGAGTGAGTCCCTCCAGCAGGAGGTCGCCGCCTTCGGCGTCAAGGTGACCATCGTCGAGCCCGGCTTCTACGCCACCGAAGGCAGTGCCGGCGCCGTTCACGCCGAGGTCAATCCGCTGTACGCCGATCTCCGCGAGAGCTTCGCTTCACTCACGAAGACGCTCGAGGCCGCCGACCCGGCCGCCGCGGGCCGCGCGATCCTCACGCTCGCGGATGCCGCCAACCCGCCGCTGCGCGTGTTCTTCGGCACCCAGGGCTACCCGATGCTCCAGCAGACGTACGCCGACCGCCTCGAGCTGTGGTCCGACTGGCAGGACCTCGCGGCGGAGGGGCAGGGAGCCTGAAGCAGCTCAGTCGGGGCGGCCCGGGAGGTCCATGGACGCGAGGCGTTCCGGGTCGCGGATCGACAGGAGGTCGACGATCCGGCCGTCGACCACGGTGCACGCCATCACGCCCACCGGTCGGCCGGTCGGATCCCACGCCACCACCCCGGGGTCGCCGTTGACGAGAACCGGCGTGGCGGTCACCGTGGCCCGGCCGCCGCGCTGGGCCATGGCGGCCACCTCGGTCGCTCCCAGCCGGACGGTCACGCCCCGCGAGCTGTAGGTCCGCCACGTCACGTCCGGGTCGAGCACCCGCAGCAGGCCGTCGAAGTCGCCGTCCCGCGCTGCCGCGAGGAACGCATCGACGACCGCGCGCTGCTGCTGCGGTTCGTCGGTCGGACGGGGCGTCCCCTGGACCTTTCGGCGGGCCCGGCTGGCGAGCATCTTGGACGCGTTCGCGGACTTGCCGAGGATCTGACCGATCTCCTCGAACGGCACCGCGAACATGTCGTGCAGCACGAACGCGAGCCGCTCGGCGGGACCGAGGGAGTCGAGCACCATCAGCAGTGCGAGCCCGACCGACTCGGCGAGCAGCGCGCCCTCCTCGGGCGCACCGCCGTCGTGCTCGGTCACGACGAGTTCAGGCAGCTGGTCGTCGTACGACGCCTCGGGCCGGGCCTTGCGCGAGCGCAGCATGTCGATGCAGACCCGGCCCACCACAGTGGTCAGCCAACCGCCGAGGTTGTCGATCGCGGCCGGGTCCTGGCGGGCGAGCCGTAGCCAGGCCTCCTGCACCGCGTCCTCGGCGTCCGCCCGCGACCCGAGCATCCGGTAGGCGACCGCCACCAGGCGCCCACGCTGCTCCTCGAAGGCTCCCGCCACCGCGTCGTCCGGGCCGGCTCCCGTCATGTCGTTACCTTCCTCCAGCATGGTCCGTCATGAGAGTGACGAGCCCGGAAGGGCCGAGGTAACCGATCGAGGAGCACTCTCATGAACATCGCCCTGTGGATCATTGCTTGTCTCCTGGCCGCAGTCTTCCTGATCGCCGGCGCGAACAAGCTGTTCATCCCGCAGCAGAAGCTGGCCAGGGCGCCTGGCGGCGGATGGGTCCTGGACTTCAGCGGCAGCTTCGTCAAGACCCTCGGAGCGGTCGAGATCGTCGGCGCCGCCGGCCTGATCCTGCCAGCGGCGCTCGACATCGGACCGATCCTGGTCCCGCTGGCGGCCCTCGGCCTGGCCGTGATCATGACCGGCGCGGCCACCGTGGAGTTCCGCCGTCAGGAGTTCAAGCACATGGTCCTGAACCTGACCTACCTGGCCCTGATCATCTTCGTAGCCTGGGGCCGCTTCGGCTTCGCCTCCTTCAGCTGAATCTCAGTGGGCATGGACCGCTCGTGTCGCGGGCTTGAAGGCGGGTACGACGACCAGCGCTAGGACGCCCGCAACCGCGGCAGTGATCGCGGCGAACGTGAACCCACGGGTGAACCCGGTGCTGACCGTCCCGGCCAGACTGGCGGCCGCGACACTCGACACCACCGCCACCCCGACCGACGCGCCGAACTCGTGGAAGGTGCTGAGCAGCCCGGACGCGAGCCCGGCCTCGCGGTGGTCGATCTGCGCGAACGTCGTCGTCGAGGCCGCGACGAACGCCGCACCGAGCCCGATGGTGCTGACGGTCATCCCAGTCACGATCACGGCAGCACCCTCCCAGATGGCGGGAACGGCCATCCCCAGCGCCGAGATCGCGAACCCGGCCAACGCGACCATGCGGGCGCCGACGTGCCCCACGAGCGTGCCGGCTACCTGCGCCCCGAGGATCGCGGCGAGCGCGACCGGCAGGAACAACAGTCCGGTGCGGAGTGCGCCGTACTGCTGGAAGTGCTGCAGGTAGAAGGAGCCGAGGAAGAAGGTCGCGATCATCAGGGCGGTCGCGACCAGAATCATGAAGATGCCCGCGACAACCGGTCGGCGGGTGAAGATGCGCAGGTCCATCAGCGGCGACCGGACCGACCGCTGCACCCAGGCGAAGACGCCGTACAGAACGATCGCGCCGGCCAGTGTGCCCAGCGTCGCGGCCGAGAACCAGCCGCGGTCGCCGGCGTTGATCAGCGCGTAGATCGCCGTACCGGTGCCGGCCGTGACCAGCAGAGCGCCTGGTACGTCGAGCCGGCCGGTACCCGCGGCGGGACGGTCGGCCGGCAGCATCCGGAGCAGGACGGCGAAGACGATCACGCCGATCGGCACGTTCAGGTAGAACACCCACTGCCAGCCCGGGCCGGCGGTCAGCAGACCACCGAGCAGTACGCCGATCGCCGAGCCGCCACCGCCCATCGCGGACCAGATGCCGAGCGCCTTGTTCCGCTCCTCGCCGTCGAAGGTCTTGGTCACCACCGACAGCGCGGCCGGGGACAGCATCGCGGCGCCGATGCCCTGGGCGACGCGGCCGGCGAGCAGGAGCTCGGGACCGTTCGCGAGACCGGTCGCCAGCGAGGCGAGGGTGAAGACGAACAGGCCGGTCAGTACGACGCGGCGGGAGCCGAACAGGTCGGCCGCGCGACCGCCGAGCAGCATCAGGCCGCCGAACATCAGCGTGTAAGCACTGACCACCCAAGTCAGCGTCTCGCGCTGCAGCCCGAGGTCGGTCTGGATGTTCGGCAGCGCGATCGCCACCACGGTCACATCCAGGATCAGCATGAACTGCGCGACGGCGAGCAGCCCCAGCAGCCGCCACCGCCGGGGGTCAGGTTCTTCCATGATCCGGTCCTTAAGTCGAACAGTACTGTTCAGGTTAATTCCAGTACAGTAACTCGTACAGCGGTGTTCGACAAGAGGAGTGTGGATGGCGCAGACCACCGGCAAGCGGGCGGACGCGCAGCGGAACATCGCCGCGATCGTGGCCGCGGCGACGGACTGCCTGAGCCGCGATCCGGCCGCGAGTACGAGCGAGATCGCGAAGGCGGCCGGCGTCGGGCGGGTCACGCTCTACGGTCATTTCCCGGCCCGGAGCGACCTGGTCGACGCGGTGTTCGTGCATGCGATCGAGAGCGGCGAGGAGTCGCTCGGGCAGGTCGACCTGAGCGGCGATCCACGCGCGGCGCTGGCCCGGCTGACCGAGTCCAGCTGGCATCTGGTCGACCGCTACCGCTCACTCCTGATCGCGGCGCAGGACACGCTCCCGCCCGGCCGGGTGCGGGAGTTGCACGCGGACCCGATGGCGCGCGTGGAGCGACTGATCGAGCGCGGCCGCACAGAAGGTGTGTTCCGGACCGACCTGCCCACGTCGTGGCTGGTCAGCGTGATGCACAACGTGATGCACGGCGCCGCCGACGACATCCACGCCGCCCGCATCACCCCCGACCAGGCCGCCCCCTACATCACCGCGACCCTCCTGGCGGCCTTCACCCCACCCGGGGAACGCGTGCCCGGGTGACGAACCACTACTCCAGCCAGATGGTTTCGAAGGTGGGGTTGGCGTGGATGTGGACGGCTTCGTAGCCGCCGGGGCCGGTGCGGAACTTGTGCGGGGTGTCGGCGGCGACGACAAGGATCTGGCCGGCCTTGCCGACGATCTCCTCGGTGTCGACGGTGAACGTCGCCGTACCACGCCGGATGATGAAGGTCTCGGCGTAGGGATGCTTGTGCAGCCGGGGGCCGACGCCTTCCTGGGTGGTGGACTCGAGGATCAGCGAGACGTTCGCACCGCCCGGGAGCTCGGTATAGTTCTCGGTCCAGTCCTCGCCGTCGTCCCGCCCGTCCGCGCGGCTGATCACCGCGGCGCCGGAGTTCGCGATCTCGGTCATGAGTACCCTCCCTCGGTCAGGCTGCCACCGTAACCTCACACCGGGTCCTTTCCCACCGCCTTCTCCCGCTCCCCGATCCGCCCCCGCGGCCTAGGAGTCCTTGCGGTCCAGGGGGTTGTGGTTCAGGGCAGGCGCATCCCCAGGCGCCTCGCGGGCGAAGTGCAGTTTGGCCCGCCGGTCGAGCTCACCGGGTTTCATCCGACTTCTTCGACCGTGGCGGCGTGACGTTGGGCGAGGTTGTGGTACACGGCGGCGTTGTGGTCGACGAAGAGCTTGGCGGTGCCTTCGAGCGGGACGATCTTCTTGGCGGGGCTGCCGAGGGCAACGGATTCGGGTGGGATCACCGCGCCGGGCGTCACGGTCGAGCCGGCCGCGATCAGGGATCGTGCGCCGACGACCGCGCCGTCCAGGACGATCGCGCCGTTGCCGACCAGGGCCTGTTCACCGATCGTGCAGTCGTGCACCAGGCACTGGTGGCCGACGGTCACGTTCGGGCCGATCTCACAACCGTTGCTGCCGACATGGATCACGGTGTTGTCCTGGATGTTCGCCCCGGCCCGGATCGTGATCGTGCCCAGGTCGGCCCGGATCACCGCGCCGTACCAGATCGAGACGCCCGCCTCGACGACGACGTCGCCGACCAGCGTCGCGGTCGGCGCGATCCAGGCATCCGGGTGAATGCTCGGGCTCTTTCCCTCAAACGAATACAGCGGCATAGGCCGCACCCTACGCGCGCCAGCGGTACCGGCGTTCGGGCCGCCCGGTGGTGCCGTAGCGCAGGGCCACGTCGGCCTGGCCGCGTGTACAGAAGAACTCGAGATAGCGGCGCGCGCTGACCCGGGAGATGCCGACCTTCTCGGCGCACTCGGCGGCGGACAGGTTGCGCTCGGCGGTCCGGAGCGCCGCGGCCACCAGGTCCGCGGTCTCCTGACTCAAGCCCTTCGGCAGCCGGCTCACGGTGGACCGGGCCGGCGCGAGCACGCGATCGACATCGGCCTGGCTGGTGACCCGATCCGGCACGCTCGCCCGCCGCCGCGCGTACTCCTCCAGCCGCGACCGCAGATCCTCGAAACCGAAGGGTTTCAGCAGATAGTTGACGACACCCTGCCGCACAGCTCCTCGGACGGCGTCGGCCTCACGCGCCGCCGTGATCACCAGGATGTCGCAATCCGGCTGCGCGGCCCGCATCCGGCCGATCAGGTCAAGCCCGAACACGTCGGGCAGGTAGAGATCCAGCAGCACCAGGTCGGGTCGCAGTTCGCGCAGCGCGTCCAGGGCCTGCTCACCGGAGTTCGCCGTACCGACGACCTCGAAGCCGTCCACCCGGTCCACGAAACCGCGGTGGATCCGGGCGACCATGAAGTCGTCGTCGACGACCAGGACCTTGATCATCGGGCTCCCTCGGGCAGGCGCTGGACGGACATCCGGGCTATGAACGCGGCGCCGCCGTCCTCGGTGTTGGTAACCGCGACCTCGCCGCCGCGCCGGCGGCAGACCAGGCGGGTCATCGCCAGCCCGATCCCGCGTTCGCCCTCGGCCGCGGCCTTGGTGGTGAACCCGTGTGCGAACACCTCCTGCACCAGCTCCGGCGCGATGCCCGGACCGGAGTCGCGGACCACGATCTCGACGCTGCTGGCGTCCTGCCGCAGTTCGACCTCGACCCACGCGGGCGACAGCGGCGTACCCGAGTGGGCGGCGGCGTCGATCGCGTTGTCGACCAGGTTGCCGATCACGGTGGCGACGTCGGCGGACAGCTCCGGATCGAGCCGGAGCAGCGTGGTGCGTTCGGACACCCGGAGCTCGACGCGGCGTTCGGCCGCGACGGAGGACTTCGCCATCAGCAGGGCGGCGACCGCGGTGTCGTGGACCCGCCGGGTCACGGTCAGGTCGAGCGACTCACGATAGCGGTTGAGCGCACCGACGTACGTGACGACCTCGTCGTACTCCCCGATCTGGATCAGCCCGGAGATCGTGTGCAACTGGTTCGCGAACTCGTGCGTCTGGGCCCGCAGCAACTCGGCCGAACTCCGGAACGACCCCAGCTCCCGCTCCAGCTGAGCCAGCTCGGTCCGGTCCCGCAACGTCGTCACCGATCCGAGCGACCGCCCGTCCTTCAGCACGTCCATCCGGTTCATCACCAGCACGCGACCCCGCCGTACGACGACCGCGTCGCGGGCCTCGTCACCGTTGTGCTCCCCCGCCAGCACCTCCCGCAGCCGGCCCTCGATCCCCAGCTCCCGCAGGCTCCTGCCGACCGCCTTCTCCGGCAGGTCGAGCAGTCGCCGGCCGACGTCGTTCACCAGAGTGACTCGCAGCTGCGGATCCAGCGCCACGACCCCCTCGGCCAGCCCGTAGAGCATGGCCTCGCGGTGCTCGGCCAGCCCGGCAATCTCCCGCGGCTCGAGTCCGAGCGTCTGCCGCTTGATCCGGCGCGCGAGCAACCACGACCCGAGCAGCCCGAGCAGGCACGCGATCCCGAGATAGATCGCCAGGTACGACGATGCGCCGCGGAGCCGCTGCCAGATCGACGGCGCCCGCTCACCGACCATCACAGTCCCGATGTGATCGCCGAGCGTCCCGTCGTCGACACCATCGCTGAGCACCGGAACCTGGGAGACCAGCTCCTTCCCGTCGTCGACGCGCAGCTCTCCCGACCATCCGCGGCCTTTCGCGACGGTCGCGTCACCCAGCGTCAGCGCGGTGCCGATCGACGTCGGGTTGGTCGCCGCGATCACGCGGCCCTGGGCGTCGGCGACCGTGATCGATGTGACGCCGGACTGGGTCAGCGTGGTCTGGAGCAGCGGCGCGAGAACCTCGGCCGGCGCCGGGTGCCGGATGCCGAACCGCAGGGTCTGGTTGCCGGACAGCTGCTCGGCCAGCGCGGTCACCCGGCGGCCCTCGACCCGGTTGAAGGTGGCGGCGGACTGGGCGAGCGAGACCGCGGCGACGGCGACCAGCACCACCACCACGATCGCCAGCTGCAGCACCAGCAGCTGGCCGGCCAGGGTCGGCTTCCCTAATCTCACAAGCACAGCCTCAGTTTCAACGCCATGCCGCATGATCACCGGGTTGTGCGCCCGAGGGCCACCCTTCAGCGGGATTCCCGTCGTGACCACAATGAACTCAACCTCCGCTGCTGACAGAAGGCAGACGGCCTGCCCACCAGGAGACCACGATCGTCGCCACCTGAACCACTGCCTGTGAAAGGACACCGCCGATGAGGTCTAGGCCGATGCTCTTGGCATCCACCGCGCTGCTCGCGCTGCTCAGTATGACTGCTTGCGGCGCGACCGCGGACCAGAATGATCAGCCCGATGCCGGCAAGCCGGCCACGGGCCTTCGGCTGATGGTGCCGAACGCGGCCGGCGGCGGGTACGACACCACCGCCCGGGTCGCCGCGAAGGTGCTGGAGGACGCGAAGATCGCGACCGGCGTGCAGGTCTTCAACCTGCCAGGCGCCGGCGGCACGGTCGGCCTGCAGCGGACCGTGAACGAGAAGGGCAACGGCAAGCTCGCCATGCAGATGGGGCTCGGTGTGGTCGGTGCGACGTACACGTCGAAGTCGAAGGCGACGCTGACCCAGACCACCCCGCTGGCCAAGCTGATCGAGGAGGCTGGGGCGATCGTCGTACCGAAGGACTCGCCGTACAAGACGATCGGCGACCTGGTCACCGCCTGGAAGGCGAACCCGAAGGGGCTCGCGGTCGGCGGCGGCTCGTCGCCCGGCGGGCCAGACCACCTGTTGCCGATGCAGCTCGCGCAGGCCGTCGGCATCAACCCGAAGGACGTCAACTTCGTCTCCTACGACGGCGGCGGTGAGCTCCTCCCCGCCTTGCTCGGAAGCAAGATCGCCTTCGGGGCCAGCGGATTCGGCGAGTTCCTGGACCAGGTGCAGAGTGGTCAGGTGCGGGTTCTCGCGGTGACGAGTGAGCAGCCGGTCGAGGCGCTGAAGGACGTGCCGACGCTGAAGTCGTCCGGGATCGACCTGGTGTTCACCAACTGGCGTGGCATCGTCGCGCCGCCGGAGATCAGCGCCGAGGACAAGGCGGTCTGGATCGACGCGCTGACGAAGATGCACGACTCGGCGGAGTGGAAGGCCGAGCTGACCAAGCACGGCTGGACCGACGCGTTCGTCACCGGTGACGAGTTCGGGAAGTTCCTCACCGACCAGGACAAGGCGGTCGCGGACATCCTGACCAAGCTGGGCCTCGCGGCATGACCACGGCCGAGCCTCACATTGAGACTCGGCGGGATCGGGCGCAGTACGGCGTGTGTGGGTTCCTGGCGGTGGTCGGTGTCCTGGTGATCACCGACGCCGCCCGGATCCGGCACATTGCCAACAGCAACGACCCGATCGGGCCGAAGCCGGTCCCGATCGTGCTCGGCGCGCTCCTGCTGCTGATCGCGATCCTGTACGCCGTCGACGTCGCCCGCGGTGGAACCGGGGAGGCCGAAGGCGGCGAGGACATCGACGTGACCTCACCGGTGGACTGGCGGACGGTGCTGCTCCTGGTCGGCGCGTTCGTGGTCAACCTGGCGCTGATCGAGCCGCTGGGCTGGGTGATCAGCGGTGGCCTGCTGTTCTGGGGCTCGGCGTTCGCACTCGGCAGCCGGCATCACATCCGCAATCTGTTCATCGCGGCGGCGTTGTCGCTGACCACGTTCTACGCCTTCGCGATCGGCCTCGGCGTCAACCTCCCGGCCGGCGTACTGCAAGGGATCCTCTGATGGACAACCTGGTGAACCTGTTCAACGGGTTCGGCGACGTGCTGACGCCGCTCAACCTCCTGCTCGCACTGCTCGGGGTGACGGTCGGTACGGCGGTCGGTGTACTGCCGGGGATCGGGCCGGCAATGACCGTCGCGCTGCTGCTGCCGATCACGTACGGGCTGGAGCCGGTGCAGGCGTTCATCATGTTCGCCGGCATCTTCTACGGCGGCATGTACGGCGGCTCGACAACGTCGATCCTGCTCAACACACCGGGCGAGTCGTCGTCGGTCGTGACGGCGATCGAGGGCAACAAGATGGCCCGGGCCGGCCGGGCCGCGCAGGCGCTGGCGACGGCAGCGATCGGATCCTTCGTGGCCGGCACGATCGGGACCGTCCTGCTCGTCCTGGTGGCGCCGCAGGTGGTGAAGTTCGCGATCAGCTTGGGCGCGCCGGACTACCTGGCGATCATGCTGCTCGCGTTCGCCGGCGCGACGTCGGTGCTCGGCTCGTCGCGGATCCGCGGTTTCGCCGCACTGCTGCTCGGACTGGTGATCGGCCTGGTCGGGATCGACAAGGTGACGGGCCAGGAGCGGCTCACCTTCGGCATCCCACAGCTTGCCGACGGCATCGATGTCGTGGTGGTTGCCGTCGGCATCTTCGCGGTCGGCGAGGCGCTCTGGGTGGCCGCGCACCTGCGCCGCAACCCGGGCACCGTGATCCCGGTCGGCCGGCCGTGGATGGGTCGCTCGGACTGGCGTCGTTCGTGGAGGCCGTGGCTGCGCGGAACGGCGTACGGGTTCCCGATCGGGGCGCTCCCGGCCGGTGGTGCGGAGATCCCGACGTTCCTCTCGTACGCGACGGAGAAGAAGCTCTCCAAGCATCCGGAGGAGTTCGGCCACGGCGCGATCGAGGGCGTGGCCGGACCGGAGGCAGCCAACAACGCCTCGGCCGCTGGGACCCTGGTGCCGATGCTGGCCCTCGGGTTGCCGACGAACGCGACTGCCGCGGTGATGCTGGCGGCGTTCACGTCGTACGGGATCCAGCCGGGTCCGCTGCTCTTCCAGCGCGAGCCGAAGCTGGTCTGGGCGCTGATCGCCAGTCTGTTCATCGGCAACCTGATGCTGCTCCTGCTCAACCTGCCGCTGGCACCGGCCTGGGCGAAGCTCCTGCAGATCCCCCGTCCGTACCTGTACGCCGGGATCATCTTCTTCGCCTCGATGGGTGCGTACGCCGTGAACGCACAACCGCTCGACCTACTCCTGCTCCTGATGCTGGGCCTGCTCGGTTTCGCGATGCGCCGCTTCGGTCTGCCGGTGCTGCCGCTGATCATCGGCGTCATCCTCGGCCCGATCGCCGAACGCCAGGCGCGGATGTCCCTGCAGCTGTCCAACGGCGATCCGTCCGGCCTGATCGGCGGGCCGGTCGCCTACCTCATCTACGCCGTCATCCTGGCCATGCTGGCGTGGCCGCTGATCGCCGGAATCCGCCGGAAAATCATGACGAAAGATGTCGTATATACGGCCGGACAGTAGGTAGGTGACTACTACCTCTCGACCTGAACGAGCCTGGCTCGGTGTCGTGTCGGCGGACCACGCCCGGCGCGCCACCGAAGGCGGCTTCATCCAGCTCAACCACGGCAAGCGGTACGGCGTTGCCCGACTCCAGGCCGGGGATGGGTTCGCGATCTACTCCCCGACCGATCGACTCGGCGAGAAGACGCCACTCCGGGCGTTCACCGCGCTCGGAGTGGTCGCCGACGCCGAGCCCTACCAGGCGGAACCGATGTCGATGGGTGCCCACGGCATCGTTCGCCCCTGGCGGCGCCGGGTCGACTTCGACGCCGTACAGCCGGTCTGGCTCGCCGAGATCACCGCCGAGCTGGACCTGACCCGGCAACCCAACTGGGGCTATCAACTCCGCCGCGGCCTCGTGTCTCTCGCTCCTAGCGACTTCCTGCTGCTGCGGAGTGCGATGGCTCAGCGTTGACGGTACGTGTCGAGGAAGGTGGCGATGCGGGTCAGGGCGTCTTGGAGCTGATCCTTGTGCGGGAGCGTGACGATCCGGATGTGGTCCGGTTCGGGCCAGTTGAAGCCGGTGCCCTGGACGATCATGATCTTCTGGGCGCGGAGCAGGTCCAGCACGAACTGGCGGTCGTCGGTGATGCCGAACACCTTCGGGTCGAGCCGCGGGAACACGTACAGCGCGCCCTTCGGCTTCACACACGTCACGCCGGGGATCTGCGTCAGCAGTTCGTACGCCGTGTCCCGCTGCGCCAGCAGCCGACCACCGGGCAGGACCAGATCCCGGATCGACTGCCTTCCACCGAGTGCGGTGGCGATGGCGTGCTGGGCCGGCATGTTCGCACACAACCGCATGTTCGACAGGATCGTCAGGCCCTCGAGATAGCTGGTCGCCTGGTGCTTGGGACCGCTGACCGCGAGCCAGCCGCAGCGGTAGCCGGCCACCCGGTACGCCTTGGACAGTCCGTTGAAGGTGAGCGTCAGTACGTCGGGAGCCAGTGACGCGACCGGGATGTGCACGGCGTCGTCGTACAGGATCTTCTCGTAGATCTCGTCGGCGTAGATGAGCAGACCGTGCCGGCGGGCGATGTCGACCAGCGTCACCAGCAGGTCGTGGTCGTACACGGCACCGGTCGGGTTGTTGGGGTTGATGATCACCAGCGCCTTGGTGCGGTCGGTGATCTTCGCCTCGATGTCGGCCGGGTCCGGCATCCAGTCGGACTGCTCGTCACAGCGGTAGTGCACCGGCGTACCGCCGGCCAGCGCGACCGCCGCGGTCCACAGCGGGTAGTCCGGCGCGGGGATGAGGACCTCGTCCCCGTCCTCGAGCAGCGCCTGCACGGCCATCTGGATCAGCTCGGAGACGCCGTTGCCGATGTAGATGTCGTCGATGTCCAGGTGAACGCCCGCGGGCTGGTAGTGCTGCACGATCGCGCGCCGGGCGGACGGCAGGCCCTTCGCGTCACCGTAACCATGCGCGTCGGCGAGGTTACGGACGATGTCCTCGAGGATCTCCGGCGGACATTCGAACCCGAACGGCGCCGGATTCCCCGTGTTCAGCTTGAGGATCCGATGCCCCGCCGCCTCCAGCCGCTGCGCCTCCTCCAGCACCGGGCCGCGGATCTCGTAACAAACGTTCGCGAGCTTGGACGACTGCTTCACCGACATATCCGAAACCTTAGCCGCGGCATGTCAGCCTCAGGTACGACGCTCAGCCCGTGCCCGCGAGGTCAGCGGGAGGAACACCTCGTCGACGATCTCGGTCAGGACGCTGCCGGGGACACTGGTCGCGCCGTTCAATGCGTACTCGTTGCGGAGCAGATCGACGGCGACCGTGGCGACGCGGGGTGTGAGTGCGGCCGGGTCGACCTCGCCTCGGCTCGCTGCCCGGGCCAGCACCGTCAGCCACACGCCGATGCCGGCTCGGGCCATCTGGTCGCGCAGTTCACGCAGCAGCTCCGGGTCGGACTGGATGTCGGTCAGCAACTCTCGGAGGATCCGTCCGACCGGGGACGACAACCGGTCGTTGGCACGGGTGAGCAGGGCGAGCGCGTCCCCACGGAGCGAACCGGTGTCGGGTGTTGCCTCCGGGTTGGTCGGCAGCATCTGCCGATAAGCCGCGATACTGAGCGCCGCACGGCTCGGCCAGCGCCGGTAGATGACGTTCTTCGCGGTCCCGGCGCGGGCGGCGACGCTGTCCATGGTCAGGCGGTGGTAGCCGACCTCGTTGAGCTCCTCGACCGCCGCATCGAGGATCGCCTGCTCGAGGGCGGCGCCCCGCCGGCGCGTCACCTGGGTCATCCAACCTCCCGTGAGAGATACCCAGAGTATCCCATGACATCTGACCTAATCACGCTTGTCACACACCTCTTAAGCTACTGACAGTAGCTTATCTGATTGAGAGAGGTTCTGATGGACAAGCGGAAACTCCTGCGGGGGTTGCTCTGGGACGTCGGCCTGCCGGCCGTCGTCTATTACGGCGGGCGGGCCCTCGGGTACGACGTCCTCCCGGCCCTGGCCGCGGGCGGTGTCGCGGCGCTGATCCGGGTCGCGTTCGTGGCCGTCGTACACCGTCGGCTGAACGGACTCGGGGCGTTGGTGGGTGCGAGCTTCGCCCTGCTGCTCGTGTTGTCGCTGCTCACCGGCGACCCGCGGATCCTGCTGGCGCGCGAATCGGTCCTGTCCGGCGCGGCCGGGCTGCTGCTCGTGGGCTCATGCCTGACCGGCCGCCCGCTGATCTACACGCTGGCCCGGAAACTCAACGCCGGCAAGCCGGAACTCCTCGCCGAATGGGACGAGCGCTGGCACACTCAGCCGCAGTTCCGCCGCCGCTTCCTGAAGCTGAGCGCCGTCGTTGGGGGTGTGCTCCTGGCCGATGCGATCGTCCGCCTGGTGCTCGTCTACCTGCTGCCGGTCGACGTCATGGCGAACCTGTCACCGGTGCTGCACGTCGGCTCTCTCGCAGTGCTGGTCGGCTGGGGCCTTTGGTACCGCAAACGTGCAGTGGAGCAGGCCCATGCGCGGTAGGGCGGCCGGTGGACCCGCGGGGATGGCGGACGTGCGGGCCATCACAACTGGCCGAGTGAGGCCGGCGGCCGCCGGACGTCCGCGGCGACGGGGCATCGTGATGGCCTGGCGGTCCGCCATCGTCACGTCCACCCGCGTGATGGGCCGGGGCGGGGATAGGTTCGGCTCATGGTGGCGGTTGGTGATGAGATCTCGGTCGAGGTTGCGCGGCGGATCGCCCTGGACGCGCAGGGGTTCGGGGAAGCGCGGCCTGGCGGGCGTGCGGATGTACGGGGGCTGCGGAAGGCGATCGACTGGGCCGGAGTGCTGCAACTCGATTCGGTGAATGTGCTGTGCCGGTCGCATTACCTGCCGGTGTTCGCCCGGGTCGGGGACTACGCGCGTACGACGCTCGACCGGATCAGCTGGGGAGACGGCCGGGAGCTGTTCGAGTACTTCTGGGGACACAAGGCCGCGCTGCTGCCGTTGAACTACTACCCGTTGCTGCGCTGGCGGATGCGCGCGGCGGAGCGGCAGGTGTGGGACCAGGAGCTGAGCCCCGACGTGACCGCGCCGTGGTCGGTGGTCGCGGGAATGCGGCGGCTGAGCGCCGAGCGACCCGGGTACGTCGACCAGGTGCGCGCCATCGTCACCGAGAAGGGCCCGCTCACGGCCGGCGAGGCGAGTCCGGACGGCGTACGGCGGAAGCGGACCGACGCGGATCCGGATCCGACCACCGGCCGGATGTGGAACTGGCAGGACGCGAAGATCGCCATCGAGTACTTGTTCTGCACGGGTCAGGTGACGATCGCGGGACGGCGGAACTTCGAGCGCGTCTACGACCTCACCGAGCGCGTGCTACCGGCCGACGTACTGTCCGCACCGGAGCCGACCGCGGACGAGGCCCGCCGCGAGCTCATCCGGATCGCCGCCCGCGGGCTGGGTGTCGCGACAGCGAAGGACCTCTGCGGCGCCGGCCAGGGTCACTTCACGTTGCCCACAGCAACAGCACGCCAGGTCATCGGCGAGCTGGTCGAGGCCGGCGACCTGATCCCCGTCCGGGTCGAAGGCATCACCCAACAGAGCTACCGCTGGCACGAAGCCAAGGACCGCCCCATCAACGCCCGAGCGCTCCTCTCACCCTTCGACCCGCTGATCTGGAACCGCGACCGCACCCACCATCTGTTCGACTTCTTCTACCGCATCAGCATCTATACCCCGGCCCCCCAACGCACCCACGGCTACTACGTCCTTCCCTTCCTCCTCGGCGATCGCCTGGTTGCCCGAGTGGACCTGAAGTCCGACCGCCAAACCTCCACCCTCGTGGTCCCCACCCTCACCCCCGAGCCCAACACCCCGGACCCCACCGAACCCCTGTCCGCCGAACTCCACCTGATGGCCGCCTGGCTAGGCCTCAACCACATCAAGGTCACCGCGACCAGCCCCCTCGGCCGCTCCGTCGCCCGAGCAGTCGCCGTCTGACAACTAGGCAGGTGGCGTGGCGGCGCGAGTGAGGCTGTCCTCGATGCGCTGAAGGACTACCAGCGTTCAATCGACTGAGCGGATCTGGCGGACGAGTACGGCGGCCAGGGCGGTGACGATGGAGGCTAGGAGGTAGAGGACGGGGTAGCCACCGAGGTGTTTGACGATCGGGGCGGCGATAGCGGGGGCGAGGACCTGGGGAAGAGAGTTGGCGATGTTGATGACGCCGAGGTCTTTGGCGCGATCCCGGGCGCTGGGGAGGACCTCGGTGAGCAGGGCGAAGTCGACGGAGAGGTAGACGCCGAAGCCGGCGCCGAGGATGATCGCGCCGGTGATGGCGCCGGGCCAGGTCGGCCAGACGGCGAGGACGACGCCCGCCGCGGCCATCACCAGGCCGGAGCCGGTGACGAAGACCTTGCGCCGGGCAACGGAATCCGACCACTTCCCGCACCCGATCGCGGTGCACAGCACGCAGACGCTGTAGATCGCGGTCAGGATCAGTACGCCGGTGTCCGGATCATCGACGCCGACCTCATCCTGCAGGTAGTAGAAGAGGTACAGCGTCCCCAGCGCGTTCCCCACGTTGAACAGGAAGCGGGTCAGCCACGCCCACCCGAAATCCGGATACCGGCGCGGGCTGATCCAGAACCCGCGGAGGAAGTCCCGCACCACGAGCGGCGGCCGCTGCGCCAGCCGGGAGTCCCCGCTCCGCCACAGATACGGTACGACGGACAACAGCAGGAAGACCGCACACGCGACGTACCCGAGGCCGATCCCGCCCGCGGCAGTGGCCAGCGCGGTCCCGACCAGCGCACCGAGTACCTGCGAGATCGCCACCCACCCACCGACCACGCCACGCTGCGAGACCGGGACGCGGTCCGGCACAGTCGCGGTGATGGCCGCCAGCAGCGCGTTCCCGAACAGTTGCATCAGGCACCAACCGAGCAGCATCAGCCCGATCACGTCCGCCCCGGCCAGGACGAACAGCCCGGCAGCGCCTCCCAGCGCACCCGCCGCCACCCACGGCACCCGGCGCCCGTGCCGCGACAGGGTCCGGTCCGAGATCGCCCCGAACGCCGGATTCGCGACCACCGACACCGCCGCGCCGACCCCGGTGACCAGCCCGAACACGAACTCCTTGTTGCCCGGAGCAACTGCCTCCGACTGCTTCGCGAGCAGCACCTGGATCGGCCCGAGCCACGCCGCGAACACCCCCACGTTCGCCAGTACGACGGCCGCCGTCCACCGCGCCCGGACGGGTATGGTCGGTTCCGCGAGAGCCGCCGGCACCACCCCCGGCTCCGGAATCATGGCCGGCTCTGGGCGATCACGTCACGAAACCAGTGGTACGACGCTTTCGGAGTCCGCACCTGCGTGTCGAAGTCGACGTGCACCAGGCCGAACCGCTGCGAGTACCCTGCGGCCCACTCGAAGTTGTCCAGCAACGACCACTGGAAGTATCCGCGGACGTCGATCCCGTCGTCCATTGCCGCGCGCAACGATCGCAGATACCCGTCCAGATAGTCGATCCGCCGCTGGTCGGACACCACCCCGTCGACGGGATCGTCGTTGACCGCGCACCCGTTCTCGGTGATGTAGAGGGGTGGCAGCCGATCGCCGTACCGGTCCTTGAAGATCCGCAGGATCTCGCCGAACGCGGCGGGCACCACCGGCCAGCCGAAGTCGGTGGTCGGGTAGCCGGTGAGCTGGCGTGGTTCGAAGGGCAGGCCGGGCGGGAGTTGGATGCCGTCGGTCGCGGCGGTGTCGGCCTGGCCGGTTGCGGCGCCGACGGACACGGGTGCGTAGTGATTGATGCCGAAGAAGTCGATCGGGGTGGAGATGACGGTCAGGTCGTCGACGACGGGTCCGGGCATCGCGGCCTCGAAGCCCGGCGGATATGTCCCGAGCAGGACCGGATCGGCGAACAGCCAGTTGATCAGGTTGTCGTACAGCCCGGCCGCTTCCTTGTCCTCGACGCTGTCACTGGCCGGCCAGGTCGGCGCATGGTTGGAGGCGATGCCGATCTCGGTCGCCCCAGCCGCGCGCAACGCCTGCACCGCGCGGCCGTGCGCGAGCAACTGATGATGCGCGACCGGGAGCGCGTCGAACAGCAGTTCCTTCCCGGGCGCGTGTGCACCGAGCGAATAGCCCATCAAGGTGAGCACCATCGGCTCGTTGATCGTGATCCACTGCGGCACCCGGTCCGCGAACCGCGCGGCCAGCAGCGCCGCATAGTCCGCGAAGCGATCACAGATATCCCGAGACAGCCACCCATCCGCGTCCTCCAGCGGCTGCGGCGTGTCCCAGTGGTACAGCGTCGGCGCCGGCCGGATCCCGGCGCCGAGCAGCGTGTCGATCAGCCGGTCGTAGAAGTCCATACCGGCTGCCGCCGCCGGCCCGCTCCCTGACGGCTG
Source organism: Kribbella sp. NBC_01484 (assembly GCF_036227145.1). Taxonomy (NCBI): domain Bacteria; kingdom Bacillati; phylum Actinomycetota; class Actinomycetes; order Propionibacteriales; family Kribbellaceae; genus Kribbella; species Kribbella sp. NBC_01484. Next base: position 3,724,851 of record NZ_CP109437.1, on the reverse strand, counting down.
GATCCGCGGCCAGGAGAACGAGAACCGGTACGTGTCCACCCCCAGCTCACGCATCAGCGCGACGTCCTCGGCGTACCGGTGGTAGTGGTCGCACGCGACCGCGCCGGTGTCGCCTCCCCTGATCCGGCCGGGCTCGGCGCAGAACGTGTCCCAGGTGGAGGGACCGCGGCCGCCCTCGGCCACGGCACCCTCGATCTGGTACGCCGACGTCGAGACCCCCCACTGGAATCCGGGCGGAAACGTCAAGTCACCTGTCATTCGCATCATCCTCATCGGGCTTGCTGTCCTGAACCCGCGGCGGCTCGACCTTCCGCACGATCACGGCCGTGCCGTACGCCGCCACCTCACTCATCGTCTGCGCGATCTCGTTGCAGTCGAACCGCATCGCCAGGATCGCGTTGGCGCCCAGCTGCTGTGCCATCTGGCACATCCGCATCACCGCGACGTGCCGCGACTCGGCCAGCATCTGGGTGTACTCCGGCACCTCGCCACCGCCGAGCGACCGGAAGCTCGCGGTGAAGTTCGACCCGAAGTCACGGCTTCGCACGGTCAGCCCGAAGACCTCGCCGAACACCTTGTCCGCGGTGTACCCGGGCAGGTCGTTCATCGTCGAGACGAGCACCGGGTACGGCGAACCCTGCGGAGCCACCTGCGGCGGACCCTGCTGGTACCCCTGCGGCGGTGCATAGCCCGGCGGCGGACCCTGCTGGTAACCCTGCTGCGGCGGGTACGGCTGGTTCGGGTTCGGGTTCGGGTTCGGAGGATAGTTCTGCGTCATACGCTCATCCTGACAGGCCTGTGGTGCTCACTGACGGAAGACCTGAAGCTCATAGAGCGAGTACCCGTACGACGTCGCCCGCTGCGTCCCGGTGACCCGGACATACCGCGCCGGAACGGCGCCGAATCGCAGCACATCCTCGCCCCCGTTCCCCGTGGTCGTCGCGTACACCTGCTGCCAGTTCGTCCCGTCCCGGGACACCTCCACCCGGTACGACTTCGCGTACGCCGCCTCCCAGTTCAGCACCACCCGCCCGACCGGCTGCTCGTTGCCGAGGTCAACCTTCAACCACTGCGGGTCCGACCAGTCGCTGGCCCATCGGGTGTCGAGCTTCCCGTCGACCGCGTGCGCCGGCGGCGAGTTGAACCATCCCGTCTCGTAGCTGCTCGCGGTCGCGGTCTTCCCGGCGGCGAGGTTGCTGACATCGTCACCACGCCGTGCCGGGAACTCGACCACCTGCTGGTACGTCGGCCGGTTGACCCAGGCGATGCGGTCCTGGGTGATCCCACCCATCGGCTGGTGCACGATCTGGTCCGCGCAGAACTGATCGCCCACCGCACAGTCCGCAGTCGCCGGGTACGTCGTCGCCGCCGGCACCTTGGTTGCCGCCAGCAAGGAGTTGGTGAGCACCGACCGGCACGCGGCCAGTGAACCACCGCCGCAGAAGGTGACCGGCTGTGGCGTCTTCACTGGATCCCCGAGCACCTTGCGCAGGTCGCGCTGAACGAAACCCCACCACCCGCTCTGGAACGCGGAGCCCTGCGCACTCGGCCGCTCGTCGATCTTCAGGTTCGCGACCAGAGCGCCGTACAGGTCGGGCCCGAGGTCTTTGAACTCGGCCGGGACCAGCAACGGCCACCACGCGTCGAGGATCCGGATTGCGTCGGCGTTGTCGTACGTCTTCGAGGACGCGTTCGGCGTCTTGCGGTGACTGCCGGCCTGCTGCCACGCGGTGAGCTTGGCGACCGCGTCGGCGACGGCCGGATCTGTGATCGGGGCCGACTTCAGTACACGAAGTAAGTAAGGCAGCACCTGATCGCCCCGGAGGTCGACGGTGGCAGCGTCCTCCATCGCCTCGACCAACTTGCCGCGGGTGAATTTCTGGCCGCTGTTGATGACCACCTTGATCCGGTCGTCGAGCGGCTGGCTGCGATAGACCGAGTTGTATCCCCACTGACCGTCGGACGCGGAGAATCCGGGCGCCTGCTTGTTGTTCCAGCTGGTCAGGTAGTCCTGGTTGACGACCTGCGGGTGCTGCGCGGGCGGGGTGTACGTGGCCCGATTGGTCACCGGGTTCCAGCCCTGCCACTCGTAGGAGCTCCAGGTCGGCAGGTTCGGGTCGGCGCCGGCCGCGCGGACCGGGTTGTCACCGGAGTTGAAGTACGCGATCGAGGACTTGTCCGCGTAGAACCAGTTGAACGTGTACCCGATGTTGGCGGCCGCCTGCTGGAAGTCTGCCGCCGAGTGAATGCGGTCTGGGTCGTTGAACTGCATGAAGCCCAGCGCGGACCCGGCTTCGTTCCCGTACGTCGATCGGTTCCTGGTGAACACCACCGGGCGGCCGCCGACCGTGCCGCGATCCGTGACGATCCCGTACTTGGTGCGCAGGGCAACCAGCGTGTAGGACCCGGCCGGCTCCGACGACCCGAGGCTGGAGTACCACGCGTTGTGCCGTTCGAGCCGCTCGATCGGGACACACTGCCCGCGGAACTCGTAGTACTGCGAGTTCTTCGTCGGCGTCCCGCCGCCCGGCTCACACAGCGGTACGGCGAAGGTGTCGGTGATGTCCTGCCCCGCCGACGTCGCGCTCCACGAGTAGTCGGGGCCGCGCCCGATCAGCGTGTAGAAGTTGAGCCCGGCGAACGCGATGCCGCGCGAGCTGACGCCCGGGCCTTGGAGCTCCTGGCGCATCAGCAACTGTGGCGCGAAATACCCGGTCTGTGGGCCGTAGACCGCGACCGGGTTCCCGCTCTCGGTGTGGGCGCCGGAGACGAGCAACGCGTTCGACATGCCCTTCTTCCCGAAGCCCTCGGGGAACAGGCCGCCATCGAAGATCCCCTGGAGCGCTTCCGACTCCTTCGGTGCGGGCTTCGCCGCGGCCTTGGCGTTGACGGTCTGGTCGATCACCTCGGGTTCGGGAGTGACCGAGCCGCGGTCGGGCATCGCGCGACCGGCCGGGTCCGGACCGGTCGTGCCGTACGGGAACGTCGTACCGTTGTGCACCGTCGTACTCGCTTCCGGGTCGTTCTGCGAGCGGAACGACTCCCACACCTTGGTGCCTTCGGCAACGCCGTACTTCGCCTGTGCCTCGAGCAACGCCAAGGCCGACGTGACTTCCTGGCCGCCGCCGGTGCCGAAGATTCCCGCGACCACAGCGGCCGTGGCGACCACGTCGGTCACCTTCCACGGCTGCGTCGGCCAGTCGAGGCCGAGCGCGACGTACTCACCGGGGTACGCGATGCCGACCGTGGTGATGTAGTTGTTGACGCCGTCCACCCAGGCCTGGATGTCCTGCTGCATCTTCACGCCGTCGGCGCCGTACAACTCGTCGGCGTCGTCGTACTGCCGCTGCAGATCGGCCTCGGTGTACGGCGCGGTCCGCCAGAACTCCTGCTCGAACGCGCGGTTCGCCGCCGCACCACCCGCGAACGGGGTCAGCTGACCGCGGCCGAGGTGCCGGAACACGTCCATCACGAACAGCCGGTCCTGCGCGCCGGCGTACCCGGCGCCGAACATCACGCCCTGCCGGGTGGTGCCGGTGATGTGCGGGATCCCGCGGGACTTGTCCCGCACGATCGTCACATCCGCGCGCGGATGGATCGTGCTCGCCACATCGCCCGGTTTCACCCCGAGCGACGAGTCGTCGTAGTACGGCGCGAGGCCGTCGTCGGTGATGCCCTGCGAGTTCCAGACCAGGTCCTGATACGGCTTCACGGTGTCGCTGAAATGGGCCGGTCTGATCCCCAAAGCCTTGAAAGCAAGGAGATCCGTGAAGGTCGCGTTGCCGTTCTGCCCGGGCGGCAGGATGTCGCGGCACTGCCCGGCGCAGTAGTCGGCCGGGGTGGCCGCGGCCGCTTCCGGCGTCGCGTGGGTGGGGGTCGGCAGGGCGGCCAGTACGGCGGTGACGGCCAGCGCGGCGATGGTACGAAGGGCGCGGGTTCTGGGTGCGGGGCGGGGCACGGAATCCTCCCTCGGTCGGGGTGAAAATGAGAATGACTCACCAGTAGCTTCGGGTCAAGAGGTCGGATTGGCTCAGGTACTGTCCAAGTACTGACAGTCACCACTACTGTGAGCAGCACCATGAGCATCCATGAGCGTTATCGGTTGAGTGTGGTGATCAACGCCAAGGGGACTTTCACGCCACTGGGGGTGTCGCGGAGTTCCGACGGGGTGGCGACGGCCGTCGCACAGGCATTACCCGAATTCTTCGTGATGGACGAGCTCGGCGACCGCGCCAGCGAGGCCATCGCCCAGGTGACCGGCGCGCAGGCAGGCGCGGTCGTCCACTGCACCGCGGCCGGCATCACGCTCGCGGTCGCGGCCACCATGACCGGCGGAGACTCGCGCCGGATCGCGGCGTTGCCGGACGCAACGGACATGCACCACCGGGTCGTGATGCCGGCCTGCCACGTGGTCGACTACGGGCATTCCAACCTGCAGGGCATCCGGCTGTCCGGCGCGCAGGTGGATCTGGCCGGCGACGAAACCCGTTGCAGCATCGGGGATCTGGAGGAGGAGCTCGACGGTCCGGACGTCAGTTGCCTGTTCCTGGTCTCGTCCCGGCTGACGCAGGGCGAGCCGCTAGACCTGGTCGCCGCCGTACGGGCCGCACACCGTCGCGGCGTCCCCGCGATCATCGACGGCGCCGCCCAGTTCCCGCGGATCGCGGACCTGCTGGCAACCGGCGCGGACCTGGTGCTGGTCAGCGGACAGAAGTACCTCGGCTCCCCCACCGCCGGCCTGGTCGCCGGCACCTGGCCGCTGGTCCAGGCGGTGCGCGCGCAGGAGAAGGGCATCGGCCGGGTGATGAAGCCGACCAAGGAGGCCATCATCGGCGTCATCGCGGCGCTCGAGGAGTGGCAGGCCTTCGATCGGATGAAATGGGAAGCCGACGAGCTGGCCAAGGTGCTCGCGTTCGCCGAGGCTGCCGCGCGGATCCCGGAGGTCTCGGCCGAGGTGGTCCCGGATCCGACCGGGCTGCAGGTGTCGCGCGTACTGCTGAAGGTGAAGGACGCCAAGCGGGTCGCGACCGAACTCGAGGCCGGGGTGCCGCCGATCTATGTGATGACCGACCGGGTCGCCGACGACGAGTTGATGCTCGAACTCATTCCGCTCGACGCGGACGAGATCGCGACCGTCCTGGCCAGGCTCTGGGCGATCCTGACGTAGGCGAAAGGCCCGGTTCCCCTTGGATTACAGGAGAACCGGGCCCTTTCAGTTGCCTCAGTGCTGGTAGGACTTCCGCTCGGTACGACGGGGTCCGTTGCTGCCGCGGTTGCCCGGACGGCCGCTGCCGTAGCGCTTGCCGCCCTTGCCACCGCCCTTGGAGAACCGCTGCGGCTTCGGGGCCGGCAGCTTCACCGGGTACCCGGACGGCTTGGTGCCGCCGGTCAGCTCGGTGACGAGGTCGTCGCCCGGACGGGCCCGAACCGGCTCGGCCTTGACGCCGGCGGTCTCGGCCATCCGCATCATCCCGCGCCGCTGGTGCGGCAGGACGAGCGTGACGACGGCACCCTTGCCACCGGCGCGCGCCGTCCGGCCGGCACGGTGCAGGTAGTCCTTGTGCTCGGCCGGCGGGTCGGCCTGAACCACCAGGCCGACGTCGTCGACGTGGATACCGCGGGCCGCCACATCCGTTGCCACGAGCACCGGCACCGAACCGTCCTTGAACTGGTCCAGCGTCCGGTTCCGGACACCCTGGGTCAGGCCCCCGTGCAGTGCCGCGGCCATCACGCCACGATCGCGCAACTGGGTGGCGACGCGGTCGGCGCCCAGCTTGGTGCGGACGAACACGATGGTCCGGCCGTCGCGGCTGGCCAGCTCGGCCGTCAGCGACTGCTTGTGCCCCGGCTCGATCACCAGCAGGTGGTGCTCCATCGTGCTCACCGACGCCTGGCCGGACTCGGTCGAGTGCTGCACCGGGTCCTTCAGGTAGGTCTTCACGATCTTGTCGACGTCGTTGTCCAGCGTCGCCGAGAACAGCAGGCGCTGGCCTTCCGGCGGCGTCATGTCGAGCAGCGTGGTGACCGCCGGCATGAAGCCCATGTCGCACATGTGGTCGGCCTCGTCGAGGACGGCGATCTCCACCGCGCCGAGGTCGGCCGCGCCCTGCTCGCACAGGTCGATCAACCGGCCCGGCGTCGCGATCAGCAGGTCGACACCGCGGCGAAGCGCGTCGATCTGCTTCGGGTACGGCAGACCGCCGGCGATCAGCTTGATCGACACGTTCATCACGTGCGCCAGCGGCTCGAGCGCGTCGTGAACCTGCATTGCGAGCTCACGCGTCGGGACCAGTACGACGCCGCGCGGCCGGCGCGACTCCGTGTGGCCACCGGCCAGGCGCATCAGCGTCGGCAGACCGAAACCGAGCGTCTTGCCCGAGCCGGTCTGACCGCGGCCGAGGACGTCCCGGCCGGCCAGCGCGTCCGGGATGGTCGCGGTCTGGATCGGGAACGGGGTGGTGATCCCGTCCCGCGCCAGCCGCTGCACCAGCCCCGGCGCCAGGCCGAGCGCGGCGAACTGGTTGTCCGCAGCAACGGTCCCCAGGTCGATCGGCTCGTCCCGCTTGGTCTCGGTGAACGACGGACGCTCCCGCCGCTCGTACTGCTTGTCGTCGCGCCGGTACGGCGCCCGCTCGCTCCGCTCGAACTTCGGGCGATCGGCGCGGTCGAACTGCGGCCGGTCGCTCCGCTCGAACTTGGGCCGGTCGGTGCGGTCGTACTGCGGGCGATCGCTCCGCTCGAACTTCGGGCGGTCAGTGCGGTCGTACTGCGGGCGGTCGGCCCGGTTGGTCTGCGGGCGGTCGCCGTACTGCGTCCGCTCACCGCGGTCGATGCGGGTGCGGTCGTCGCGGTTGTAACGGGCCGGCTGGGTCGCGCGCTCGGCGCGGTAGCCCTTCACCGGGCGCCGGTCGTTGTCGGACCGGCTGCCGGTGCGGGCGCCGCGGTCGGAGTACTGCGACGGGCCGCCGCGGCGCTCACCGCGGGCAGCGTCGTTGCGCACCTCGCCGGTCGGCGTGGTGGCGGCGTCCGCGGCCATCCGCTCGCCGTACGACTGGGTCTGGAACTTCTTGTGCCGCGGCTTCTTGATCCGTCCGTCGGCCTGCTCGCCGGCGGTCGGCTGATTGTCCTGGTGGTGCTGGGTCACGCAAACTCTCTCTCAACGTCACGGACGAATGGCCGGATCGCAACCGCACGCGAGCGCCGGTCACGGACGTGACCGGACGGAACGTGCTGAGCAGGAGACGGGCATCGACCTGCGGGCGCATATCGCGTTGCACCCATGTCGCCGGGGACCTTCAGCGGGATGCTGAAACCGACGGGTCGGAGCGCCTGGGGAAAATCTCTGGTGACGCGACGCGCGCACCGACCTGAAAAGTATACCCGACTCCCACCCCTCCCCCGACCACCCCGCCATCTACCAGACCACCCATCGCACTGGTGTTCCACCTTGAGCACCCACCAACCACGAAACCGCGGTCCAGATGGTTGCCCCGTGCACAAGGTGGCCGCAGTTCAAGTGGGCTTGAGTTTCTGGCGCCTCGTCCTAGGGTGGCCGTATGGGAGAGGTGAACGTCCCCAGCAAGGAGCATTGGCTCTCGATCGGGGAGATCGCACAGCGGTCCGGAGTGGCGGCATCGGCGTTGCGGTTCTACGAGGATCAGGGCCTGATCGACTCACGGCGGACGGCCGGCAACCAGCGGCAGTACCAGCGCAGCACCTTGCGGCGGATCGCGTTCGTCCAGGCGGCCCAGCGGGTCGGCCTCGCGCTCGCCGAGATCAAGGAGGCGCTGGACTCGCTGCCCGACGACCGGACCCCGACCCGGGCGGACTGGAGCCGGTTGTCGAAGGCGTGGCGCAGCCGGCTCGACGAGCGGATCTCCGAGCTCGAGCGGCTCCGCGACGACCTCGACAGCTGCATCGGCTGCGGCTGCCTGAGCCTCCAGCGCTGCAACCTCTACAACAAGGCCGACCGCCTGGCCGACCGCGGCCCCGGCGCCCGCCTCCTCAACGTGGGCATCCCCGGCGAGTGAGCTGACCGGAGGAGTTCGGGTCATACCGATCCGGTTATGACCGGCATAGAACGGACGCTGTGATTCGCGGGTTATCCCCAGGGTTTTCCGCGACCGGGTGCGCAGAACCCGGACTCTTGGCACCATCCGGGGGTAGCGAACGGTAATCCGCCCGTCGCTATCCGCCACCGACCGGAGTGAGGCCCTCCATGTCGCATCGCCGTATCCTGAGTTCGCTCGCGGGGCTCGCCGCCGCAGCCCTGGCCGTCCCCACCTTCGCCGCCCCCGCCTTCACCGGCACCGGTCCCACCGCCTCGGCCCCGGCCACCGACTCGTCCGTCTCGACCGCCGCCAGCCGGGCCGCGTACGTCGGTTCGCCGCAGGACGAAGCGGCCACCAAGGCGTTCTACGACGCCGTGATGAAGTCCGCCCAGGCCAAGATGGCGCAGCAGGCCAAGGCCGGCCGCAAGGTCACGGCCGTCACCGTCACGTACGCCGTCGACGCGCCGAGCTTCCAGTCCCAGATCAACTCGAGCACGTCGATCTGGAACTCCTCGGTCAGCAACGTCAAGCTGGTCGAGGGCAGCAACTACGACTTCTACTACACCGAGGGCAACGACCCGCGCGGCTCGTACGCGTCCACCGACGGCCACGGCAGCGGGTACGTCTTCCTCGACTACGCCCAGGCGCAGCAGTACGACCCGACCCGGATCACCGCCCACGAGACCGGCCACGTGCTCGGCCTGCCCGACCACTACTCCGGCCCCTGCTCCGAACTGATGTCCGGCGGCGGCCCCGGCCCGTCCTGCACCAACCCCTACCCGGACGCCACCGAGCGCTCCAAGGTGAACGCCCTCTGGGCCAACGGCAAGGCCAGCCTCCCCACGGCGGCCTTCCACCTCTCCAAGTGAGAGGTCGCATCTCCAAGTAACCACCCCGAGGCCTCCGGCCCGGAACCCGCCCGGCAGGGGACGGCTTCCGGGCCGGAGCTCTGCGTACGATGCCCCTCCCGCCACCTACCCTGATCCCGTGCGTAGGTGGGTGGGGATCTGGGGCGCCGCGGCAGCCTGCTGTGCGGGCCTGACCAGCTGCACGGTCCCGCCGGGCGGAGTCGTCGGCGTGACGGTCGACGCCCAGGGCGCAGCTGTGATCGTCGTCCAGATGTGCGAGGGGCACATCGACGGCGCGACGCTGTATCGGGATGACGAGACGCTCGGCAAGTGGGAGGTCAGCTCTCCGGTGACCGGGTTCTCGCAGTTCACCCTGGACTCCGGCGGGAACGGCTGGGCTGTGGTCGGGGAGCTCGAGGGGCGCGACCCGGAGCAGCAGTACACGATCTACGGGTGGTCGACCGACAACAGCTGGTCCGCGAACCACCTCGACTTCAGTGACCGGGATCTGTCCGGCCTCAAGCCTGGCACCGTGCTCGTGCCGGAGCGCGAGCAGGAAGGACACAGGTCCGAGTCCCTCGAGGACTTCAAGACGAAGACCTGCGAGGACTGGACCTAGCGCGCCGGCCCGGTGGACCCCCGGACGACGAGCTCCGGCCGGAACAGGAACTCCGTGTGCGGTGTGGTGTGGCCGCGGACCTCCTCAAGCAAAGACTGGACGGCGGCCAGGGCCATGGATTGGACTGGTTGGCGGATGGTCGTCATCGGGGGGTCGGTGAACTCCATCATCGGGGCGTCGTCGTAGCCGACGACCGAGATGTCGCCGGGGACGGACAGGCCGCGCTGGCGGGCGGCCCGGATGACGCCGAGCGCCATCATGTCGGAGCCGCAGATGACCGCGCTGACCTGGGCGTCCAGCAACTGCTGGGCCGCCGCGGCGCCGCCCTCGACGCCGAACATGCTCAACGCGACCAACGGATGCAGGTCCTCGTCGGAAACGCCCAGCTGGGCCTTCATCGAGGTGCGGTAGCCGGCCAGCTTGCGCTGCACCACGATGAACCGCTCCGGCCCGGACGCGAACCCGATCCGACGGTGGCCGAGGGCAACCAAATGCGAGACGGCCAGCTCCATCGCGGCGTACTCGTCGGACGACACGAACGGCGCCTCCACCCCGGGCAGCCAGCCGTTCACGAACACCACCGGCAGCCGGCGGTCCACCAGCGCCTGGTAGCGGGCGTGGTCGGCGCCGGTGTCCGCGTGCAGGCCGGAGACGAAGATGATCCCGGAGACACCGCGCTCCAGCAGCAACTCGACGTACTCCTCCTCGGTCGCGCCGGACGGCGACTGCGTGCACAGCACGGGCGTGAAGCCACGCTGCGACAGCGCCGACTCGATCACCTGGGCGAACGCCGGGAAGATCGGGTTGATCAGCTCCGGCATCACCAGCCCGATCAGGCCCGCCGACCGCCGCCGCAACCGGGTCGGCCGCTCGAACCCGAGGACGTCGAGCGCCGTCAGGACCGACTGCTTGGTCTCCTCCGCCACCCCCGGCTTGCCGTTCAGCACCCGTGAGACCGTCGCCTCGCTGACCCCCGCCTTGGCTGCGATGTCCGCCAGCCTCGCTCTACTGCTCACGCGGGGCACTGTACCCATCGGCGGTTGACGTTGCAGCAAGATCCTGCAAGAACTTGCAGACTGAGACTGCGCACAGTTGTCCACTACGTGAACAGAATGGACACGTCACACGCCGTACAGCTTGTCAGGACGAGCGGGGCGGGCGAGGATGAACGCACCCCCGCCCGGGGGCCTTTACTCGGATCGTCCGGCACGTTCCTGCCGGTGAAGGGAAGTAATCGTCATGGCCACTGTGTCTTTCAAGTCGGCAACCCGGATCTACCCGGGTGGTGACACCCCCGCCGTCGACAAGCTGAACCTCGAGATCGAGGACGGCGAGTTCATGGTTCTCGTCGGCCCGTCGGGCTGCGGCAAGTCCACCTCGCTCCGGATGCTCGCCGGCCTCGAAGAGGTCAACGAGGGTTCCATCTACATCGGCGACCGCGACGTGACGCACCGTCCGCCGAAGGAGCGGGACATCGCGATGGTGTTCCAGAACTACGCGCTCTACCCGCACATGTCGGTCGCGGACAACATGGGCTTCGCGCTGAAGATGCAGGGTGTCTCCAAGGAGGACCGCGCCAAGCGGGTCATGGAGGCGGCCAAGCTGCTCGGCCTGGAGGAGTACCTGGAGCGCAAGCCGAAGGCGCTGTCCGGTGGTCAGCGTCAGCGTGTCGCCATGGGTCGCGCGATCGTGCGTAACCCGCAGGTCTTCCTGATGGACGAGCCGCTGTCGAACCTCGACGCCAAGCTGCGCGTGCAGACCCGCACCCAGATCGCCGAGCTGCAGCAGCGCCTCGGGGTCACGACCGTGTACGTCACGCACGACCAGGTCGAGGCCATGACGATGGGCGACCGGGTGGCCGTCCTCAAGGACGGTCTGCTCCAGCAGGTCGACACCCCGCTGAACCTGTACGACGCCCCGAAGAACAAGTTCGTGGCCGGCTTCATCGGCTCGCCCGCGATGAACCTGCTCGAGGCGGACCTGGTCGAGGGTGGCGCCAAGCTCGGCGACTACACCGTCCCGGTCGATCGCGCCATCCTGGCGAAGGCCGGCAACGACAAGACCCTGACCCTGGGTGTCCGGCCGGAGGCCTTCAAGGTCTCCGACGAGGGTCTGCCGGTGAAGGTCGCCGTGGTCGAGGAGCTCGGCGCCGACGCGTACCTGTATGGCACCGCGGAGCACAACAACGAGCACCAGCAGATCGTCGCCCGGATCGACGCCCGGATGCCGGTCGAGAAGGGCTCGACCATCCGGCTCGCGGCCGTGCCGGACAAGCTGCACCTGTTCTCCACCTCCACCGACGAGCGGCTGATCGCCTGATCGCCGCTACGACGCAACGCAGCGGCCCCGGGTGGTTCGTCCACCCGGGGCCGCTGCACGTTCTGAGGTCACACTGCCTAAGGAAGCTGCCGGCTGCGCGGGGTCTGGGTGGCGGGGCGGTCGATCGGGTCGATGTTGCTCTGCTTGAGCAGGTAGTGCGGCCGATGCTTGGTCTCGTAGTAGATCCGGCCGATGTACTCGCCGATCACCCCGAGCATCACCATCTGCAGCCCGCCGAGCCCGGTGATCGCCGCGATCAGCGTGACGTACCCGGGCATCTGGACCCCGTTCAGGACCGCGTTCACGATCACCCAGACGGCGTACCCGGCGGCGACCGCGGTGAGCAGCAGGCCGACGTAGATCGCCAGCCGCAGCGGCCGGTTGTTGAACGACAGCAGCCCGTCCAGCCCGTACTCGAGCAGGCGCCGGAACGTCCACCGGCTCTTCCGGTCCGGCTGCTTCACGTTGTCGTACTCGAACAGGATCGACTCGAACCCGATCCAGGCGAACAACCCCTTGGAGAACCTGTTGTACTCGCCCAGCTCCAGCAGCCCGTCGACCGCTCGCCGCGACAGCAGCCGGAAGTCGCCGACCCCGTCGACCAGCTCGACGTCGGCCCAGCGGTTGATCAGCCAGTAGTACGTCCGCGCGAAAAGGGTCCGGGTCGCCGGGTCGCCGGTCCGGGTCCGGCGCGCGATCACCTGGTCGAAGCCGCGCTCGTACTGCTCGAGCATCCGGCCGATCAGCTCCGGCGGGTGCTGCAGGTCGGCGTCCATGATCACTACGGCGTCGCCTCCCGCGTACCGCAGGCCGGCCAGCATCGCGGCCTCCTTGCCGAAGTTCCGGCTGAAGGACAGGTAGCGCACCGCCTCGTCGGCGGCGGCCAACTTCACCAGCTCGTCGAGCGTCCCATCAGTACTGCCGTCGTCGACGTACACGATCTCGTACGGGCGGCCGGTCGCGACCAGCTCGCGGCTGAGCGCCTCGTGGAACCGCGTGACCACCTCGACCTCGTTGTAACAGGGCACCACTAGGCTCAGACGCATCGTTGTGCTCATATGCACCATCCAGGGCGAGCAGAGGGGCGGCCGGTGGATTCGGACAGCAGAGCGGTACGACGGCGCTCGGCACTGCTCCCCGCGCTCGTCGCCGGCGTGCTGGTGGCGGCGGTCTTCACCGCGTCCGGAATCATCCGCGAAACCTATCCCTTCGGCTCACTGTCCCGCAGTACCAACGATCTTGGCACGCAGTACATCCCTTTCTTCGCTCATCTGTGGGACATCCTGCACGGTCGTGCCCAGGGCGACCTGCTCTTCAACTTCCAGAGCGCGTTCGGCGTCGGCTTCCTGGCCGACTACGGCGTCGATCTCGGCAGCCCGTTGTCCCTGCTGGTGGGTCTGTTCCCGCGCGACCAGATCGACCTGGCGGTCTACGTCATCACCGTCCTCAAACTCAGCCTGGCCGCGGCCGCCATGGCGGTCCTACTCCTGAAGATGCACAAAGGACCCCGTTGGGTTGCGGCGATCTTGGCAGCGTCGTACGGCGTCTGCGGCTGGGCCCTCGACGACGGGTCGTACGTGCCGATGTGGCTGGACGGCCTGATCGCACTGCCGATGTTCTTCCTGGTGGCCGAGTGGTCACTGCGCCGGACCAACCGGCTACTCAGTGTGCTGGTGGTCGCCGTGTTCTGGGTGTCCAACTTCTACACCGCCTACATGGCAACGATCGCGGCTGGGATCTTCCTGCTCGCTCGGGTGCTGACCAGTGACCTCAGCTGGCTGCTGCGGCTGCGGGTGGTGGTGCGGCACGGCATCTCGTCCGTGCTCGGCCTGGCCCTGGCCGCGCCCATCCTGCTACCGGTCCTCACCGCCAACGACGCCGCAACGCCGTCGCCGTCCGGTGTGTTCAAGGCGTCGCGGATCGACCTGTTCCTGTCCCGCCTGCTCCCGCTGTCCGAGGGCGTCGGCCGGACCGCGAGCCTGTACGTCGGAACGGTCGCCCTGCTGCTCGCCCTGACGATGCCGTTCAACCGCTTCGTCCCGCTCCGGACCAAGGTGGTCTGGGTGGTGACGACGGTCCTGCTCACGCTCTCCTTCCGATGGGCGCCGACGCAGGAGATGTGGCACGGCTTCGACACCCCGAACGGCAGCCAGTACCGCGAGGCGTTCGTGCTCTGCGGCGTGATCGTCGTCCTCGGTTGGTTGGCGGTCGCGTACGGCCTGCCCGGCCCGATCGCGGTGCTGTGCGGCGGCGCGCTGCTGGCCGTGATCGCGGTGCTGTCCATCGGCAGTCCGTTGCTGACCCGGCACGCGATGACCGTCCTGATCGCATCCGGAGCCGTGACTATGGTTGCGTTCGGCACCATTTGGGCCGTCCGGCGTTCCGCGGCCCTGCGCCGGCACAAGTGGCCGGTCGTGGTCGCCTTCGCCGTCCTGATGGTCGTCGTCGCCGTGGAGACCACGTGGACCGCGGTGGTGACCGACGAGGAGCGCGCGAAGGTGCTCAGCGCGACGGAGGGCCCGTGGGACGCCGCGCAGACCAAGCGTCACGACACGGTCGCAGCGGCTCAGGACTGGCCGCAGTTCCGGACCGAACCGGGCACGTCGATCACGCCGAACGATCCGATGCTGCTCGGTGGCCAGGGCGCCGGCCTCTACAGCAGCCTGCTGCCGTACACGCTGAACCAGACGTTGACCGATCTCGGCTTCGGCTGGTCCGGCTACGGCCGCGCGTCGCACACACTCGACAACCCGGTGACCGATGCGATCTTCGCGGTCGGGGCCAGGCTGCAGTTGCGGGCCAGCGGCCCTACCATCACCCGGTCGGTGGCACCCCCGCTCGTCACGGTCCGGCGGAATCTCGGCCTGACCGACACCTCGAGCGCCTACGCCGCCCAGGAGCGGCTGCTCGGGACCAAGGTGTACGAGATCCCCGACTACAAGGGCACCAGGTTCGCCACCGGTGAGGTGAAGCTGGTCGGGGCTTGCACTCCCGGGACGACTGCGTTCCTGAACCTCCCGCGGGTGAACGGCCGGGCGCGGCTGGCCGACGGCATCTGGCACGAGCTGTCCGCGACCCGCCGGCCCGGTATCAACACGAACAGCGCGATGGTCCAGCTGGGCACCGTACCGAAGTCCGGCGTCGTGCTGATCGAGGTCAACTTCGGCGACGCTCCGCAGGGCATCCCGCCGAAGGGAGCGGTCGGCTGCCTTGATCGGCAAGCCCTGGCGAAGGCGGTCCGGCGGCTGCGGGCGAGCGGGGCGACGGACGTGGAGGCCGGCGGTCACTCGATCCGGGCGACGCTGCCGCCGGGCAGCAAGGGGTACGCCGTGGTGTCCGTGCCGCGGGTGTCCGGCTGGCAGTGCTCGGCCGGGGACGGAAAGGCTCAGAATCCACGGGACTACGGCGGTCTGGTCGCCGTACCCCTGACCGGCAATGCCGACCGGATCGCGTGCACGTTCATTCCGCCGGGTCTGCGGCGCGGCCTGGCGATCGGCGCGGCCTCCGCCGCGCTCACCCTCGGGATCGTGCTGTTCGGGTGGTGGTGGCGGCGACGCGTCAGGAGCTGACGTCTCGGCCGGGTCTCTGACCGGGGCCGCCAAATACCCCCTATTGGTATCCGTGCAGGACTTGCGCTTGATACCCATAGGGGGTACTTTTCTGTGTGTCGACATACCCCCGAGGGGTAGATGAGGAGCTTGTGATGACCACCGACGCCGACGGCCACGTGCACGGATACACCGCCGAGAAGAGCAGCCACCTGAAGCGGCTGCGGCGGATCGAGGGCCAGATCCGCGGTCTGCAGCGGATGGTCGAGGAGGACAAGTACTGCATCGACATCCTCACCCAGGTGTCGGCCGCGACGAAGGCGCTGCAGTCGTTCTCGCTCGAGCTGCTCGACGAGCACCTCTCGCACTGCGTGGTCGAGGCCGCGCAGAAGGGCGGCGCCGAGGCCGAGGAGAAGGTCCGCGAGGCCTCCGACGCGATCGCCCGTCTCGTTCGTAGCTGAAAACTCTCAAGGAGTCCGATATGACCACCACCACCTATTCCGTCACCGGGATGACCTGCGGGCACTGCACCGCCGCCGTCACCGAGGAGCTGACCAAGCTTCCCGGCGTGCGGGAGGTCAGCATCGACCTGAACGCCGGCGGCACCTCCGCGGTGCACGTGACGAGCGAGTCCGCTCTCGAGGAGACCGCCGTACGCGAGGCCGTCGACGAGGCGGGCTACGAGCTGGCGGCGTCATGAGCCGGGCCGCCGCGCTCCGGCTCGGCGCGTTCGCCGGTGCGCTCGCGCTGGCCTTCGGGGCGGCGTTCGCGATCGGCTCCGCGGTCGACCCGGTCGCGGCGGCCGATCCCGCGCCCGCCCAGGCTCACGGCAACGAGGAGATGGGTGGCATGGCGGAGGAAGCAGGGCACGACGCGGGCGGGCAACTACCCGGGCTCGCGGTGTCCGACGCAGGCTACACCTTGAGTCCGGCCACCATGTCGTTCCGGTCCGGCGCCAAGACCCAACTGCGCTTCACGATCCAGGGCCCCGATGGCAAGCCGGTGACGACGTACACCAAGACGCACGAGAAGGACCTGCACCTGATCGTGGTCCGGCGTGACCTGTCCGGCTTCCACCACGTGCATCCGACCATGGACGCGACGGGCGCCTGGAGCATCCCGTTCACCTTCACCACCGGCGGGACCTGGCGGCTGTACGCCGACTTCCAGCCGGCCGGCCTGGACAAGAAGCTGACGCTGGGCACCGACGTCAGCGTCTCCGGAAGCTTCACCCCGGTCCCACTGCCAAAGCCGGCCGGCACCGCCAGCTTCACTGGGTACGACGTGACGCTCGAGGGCAATCCGGTCGCGGGACACGAGTCCGAGCTGACGTTCCGGGTCAGTCGCGGCGGGAAGCCGATCACGGACCTGCAGCCGTACCTGGGCGCGTTCGGCCACCTGGTGTCGTTGCGCAGTGGCGACCTCGCCTACCTGCACAACCACCCGGCGCAGCACGCCGAGCCCGGTATGAAGGGCGGGCCGTCGATCAGCTTCGGCACCACGTTCCCGACCGCCGGGACCTACCGGCTGTACCTCGACTTCCAGCACGCGGGTGCCGTGCACACCGCGGAGTTCACCTTACGGGTGGGATCATGACCAACACAGAAACCGGCCGGTCTGTCGAGCTCATCATCGGCGGCATGACGTGCGCCTCGTGCGCCGCCCGCGTCGAGAAGAAGCTGAACCGGATGGACGGGGTCTCGGCGACCGTCAACTACGCCACCGAGAAGGCGAAGGTGACCTACTCGGACGGCATCAGCACCGACGACCTCGTCGCGACCGTCGAGAAGACCGGCTACACCGCGACACTGCCGGCGCCAGCCGTTGCCGAGAGCAACGTTGCCGAGCCCGACGAACTGAAGCCGTTGCGTGAGCGGCTGATCGCGAGCATCGTGCTGGCGATACCGGTGATCGCGTTCGGGATGATCCCGGCGCTGCAGTTCGACTTCTGGCAGTGGGCGTCGCTGACGCTCGCCTTCCCGGTGGTGACCTGGGCGGCCTGGCCGTTCCACAAGGCCGCCTGGACCAACCTGCGGCACGCAGCCACCACGATGGACACGCTGATCTCGCTCGGCGTGCTGAGCTCGTTCCTCTGGTCGCTGTACGCGTTGTTCATCGGCGACGCCGGCAAGCCCGGGATGAAGATGCCGTTCACGCTGATCCCGTCCCGCGGCACCGGGGCCGAGGAGATCTACCTCGAGGTCGCGGTCGCCGTGACCACGTTCATCCTGGCCGGGCGGTACTTCGAGGCCCGCGCCAAGCGCCGGTCGGGCGCCGCTCTGCATGCGCTACTGGAGCTCGGCGCGAAGGATGTCGCCGTACTGCGGAACGGTGCGGAGACCCGGATCCCGGCCGACCAACTGGTCGTGGGTGACGAGTTCGTCGTCCGGCCGGGCGAGAAGGTCGCGACCGACGGGGTGATCGTGACCGGCAGCAGCGCGGTCGACGCGTCGATGCTGACCGGTGAGTCCGTGCCGGTCGAGGTCGGTTCGGGTGACCCGGTGGTGGGCGCGACCGTGAACGCCGGTGGACGGCTCGTCGTCCGGGCGACCCGGGTCGGAGCGGACACGCAGCTGGCCCAGATGGCCCGGCTGGTCGAGGATGCCCAGAACGGGAAGGCCGCGGTGCAGCGGCTGGCGGACCGGGTGTCCGGGTTCTTCGTGCCGATTGTGATCGGGCTGGCGCTGGCCACCCTGGGCTTCTGGCTCGGCAACGGTTCGCCGGTCGAGGTGGCGTTCACCGCGGCGGTCGCCGTACTGATCATCGCCTGCCCTTGTGCACTCGGGCTGGCCACACCGACCGCGTTGATGGTCGGCACCGGGCGAGGTGCGCAGCTGGGCATCCTGATCAAGGGTCCGGAGGTGCTCGAATCCACGCGCCGGGTCGACACCGTCGTACTGGACAAGACGGGCACCGTGACCACGGGCCGGATGGAGCTTGTCGACGTACTGCTGGCTCCTGGGCAGGAGCGGGCCGACGTACTGCGGCTGGCCGGGGCGCTGGAGCACTCCAGTGAGCACCCGATCGCGCAGGCCATCGCTCGTGGCGCGGCCGCCGAGGTCGGCCGGCTGCCCGAGGCCGAGGACTTCGGGAACGTCGAGGGACTTGGCGTCCAGGGCATCGTGGACGGTCATGCCGTACTCGTCGGGCGGACGCGGCTGCTGGAGGAGTGGAGTCAGCACCTGCCGGACGACCTCGCGCATGCGAAGGAGCACGCCGAGGCCGAGGGCAGTACGGCGGTCGCCGTCGGCTGGGACGGGACGGCGCGGGCCGTGCTGGTGGTCGCGGACACGGTGAAGCCGACGTCCGTGCAGGCGATCCGGGACCTTCGTGAGCTGGGTCTTCGGCCGGTCCTGTTGACCGGTGACAACGAGGCGGTAGCGACGAAGGTGGCTGCCGAGGTCGGCATCGACGAGGTGATCGCCGAGGTGCTGCCGGCCGACAAGGTCGACGTGGTGAAGAAGCTGCAGAGCGAGGGCCGGGTGGTCGCGATGGTCGGCGACGGCGTGAACGACGCGGCCGCCCTCGCCCAGGCCGACCTCGGCCTGAGCATGGGCACCGGCACCGATGTGGCGATCGAGGCCAGCGACCTGACCTTGGTCCGCGGCGACCTCCGCGCCGCCGCGGACGCCATCCGCCTGTCCCGCAGCACGCTGCGGACCATCAAGGGCAACCTGTTCTGGGCCTTCGCCTACAACGTGGCTGCGCTGCCGCTGGCCGCCGCCGGCCTGCTTAACCCCATGCTGGCCGGCGCCGCCATGGCCTTCAGCTCCGTCTTCGTCGTCTCCAACAGCCTCCGCCTCCGCCGCTTCCGTCCGCTTGGTTGAGGGTGGCGGGGAAACTTCTGGTCGGCTGACGCAAGTTTGTTTCCCCGCGTCAGCGGATCCAAGCGGTCGCGTCGCTCGGAAGCCGGCCGTCGTCGAGGGGGGTGCTGGTCAGCAGCACCTCCTCGTGCGGCGGCAGGTCGACAGGCTCGGCGCTCAAGTTGGTCACGCAGGCCAGGTTCTCGCGCCGGAACGTGAGGACACCGGGTGGTGAGTCCAGCCAGGTGAGGGTGCCGTCGCCCAGGTAGGCGGGGCGGAGCTTCAGGCCAGTGCGGTAGAGGGTGAGCATCGAGTTCTGGTCGTCGTGCTGGGACTCGACGGTGAGGTTCTTCCAGTCGGCGGGTTGCGGGAGCCAGGTCGAGCCGGCGCCGAAGCCGAACGGCGGCTCCTTGCCGGACCACGGTAGGGGGACGCGGCAACCATCCCGGCCGCGGTCGGCGCCGCCCGAGCGGGTGAAGATGGGGTCCTGGAGAAGCTCGTCGGGCAGGTTCTCGACTTCCGGAAGGCCGAGCTCTTCACCCTGGTAGACGTACAAGCCGCCGGGGAGGGCCATGGCGAGCAGGGCTGCCGCCCGGGCCCGGCGTTCGCCGAGGACGAGGTCCGTGCGCATGCCGTGCTTGCGGTCCTGGTGCGAGAACGACGTGTCCGGGCGCCCGTACTTCGTCACCGGCCGGGTGACGTCGTGGTTGGACAGCACCCAGGTCGGCGGCGCGCCGATCGGGACGTGGGTCGACAGCGTGAGATCGATGGACGCCTTCAGTTCGCCGGCCTCCCACGGCCGGGACAGGAAGTCGAAGTTGAACGCCGTGTGCATCTCGTCCGGCCGCAAGTACAGCGCGAACCGCTCCTGGTCCGGCATCCACATCTCGCCGACCAGGAACCGGGCGTCGTACGAGTCCGTGATCTGCCGCCAGCCGCGGTAGACGTCGTGCACCTCGTCGTGGTCGGTGTACGACTCCTCGACGCTGTCCAGATCCTTGAACAGTACGGCGGCACTGTCGATCCGGATCCCGTCGACGCCACGATCCAGCCAGAACCTGAGGATGTCGTGGAATTCCTCGACCACCTTGGGGTTGCGCCAGTTGAAGTCCGGCTGCTCGGGGGCGAACAGGTGCAGGTACCACTCGCCGTCCTCGACCTGGGTCCAGGCGGGGCCGTTGAAGATCGACTGCCAGTCGTTCGGCGGCTGGTCACCGCGACCTGGCCGGAAGATGAACCGCTCCCGCTCGGGTGAGCCCGGGCCGGCCCGCAGCGCCTCGACGAACCAGGCCTGCTGGTCGGAGCCGTGGTTGGGCACGATGTCGATGATCGTGCGGATGTTCAGCGCGTGCGCCTCCGCGATGTACGCCTCGGCCTCGGCCAGCGTGCCGAAGGCCGGGTCGATCGCGCGGTAGTCGGCGACGTCGTACCCGCCGTCGGCCATCGGGGACGGGTACCACGGGTTCAGCCAGATCGCGTCCACGCCGAGCTCGGCCAGGTACGGCAACCGCCGGCGGAGCCCGGCCAGATCGCCGATCCCGTCCCCGTTCCCGTCCGCGAAACTCCGCAGATAGACCTGGTAGATCGCAGCTCCACGCCACCATTCGTCGGCCATCGAATCTCCTTAACCTTTCAGGCTTCCGGCGGTGAGCCCGGCCATGATGCTCCGCTGGAAGATGAAGAACACGAGGATGGTTGGAAGGCTGGCGATCACCAGCGAGGCGATCAGCACGTTCTGCGGCATCTGCGCGGACAGCGACGCGATGCCGACACTGATCGACATCTTGTCGGTCTCCGGCAGCACCAGCAGCGGCCAGACGAAGTCCTTCCACACCGTCACCACGGACAGGATCGACACCACCCCGAGGATCGGCCGCGACACCGGCAGCACGATCGACCAGAGGATCCGCAGCGGCGACGCGCCGTCGATCTCCGCGGCCTCCAGCAGTTCGCGCGGGATCGAGTCGAAGAACCGCTTGAGCAGGAAGACGAAGAACCCGTTCGCTGCCGCCGGCAACCAGATCGCCCAGGGTGTGTTCAGCAGACTGGCGTGGAAGATCGGCAGGTCCTTCGCGACGAGGTACGTCGGCAGCAGCAGGACCATCGGCGGGATCATCAGGGTCGCCAGCATCGCGCCCAGGATCAGCTTGCCGAAGAACGGGCGGAGCTTCGACAACGCGTACGCCGCGGTCACATCTACCGCGAGCGTGAACAGCCACGCGCCACCGGCGTACAAGGCGGTGTTCTTCAGGAAGATCCCGAGCTGGAGTTGGTCCCAGGCGTCCTTGTAGACACCGAAGTCGACATGCTTCGGGAAGAAGCCCGGCGGGATCTGGGCGATCTCGTCCGGTGACTTCATTGCGCCGGTCACCATCCAGTACAGCGGGAAGACGAAGGCGCCGGTGAATCCGATCACGACGACGACCAGCGTGGTCCAGTAGATCACTCGTCCTCTCGGAGTCCGGAGTGAGAGGGGCGACACCAGAGTCCTCATCGGGCGTCCTCCTCGCGCGAGACCCGCAGGTAGACGGTGGAGAACACCAGCAGCACGATCATCAGCATCAGGCCGAGGGCGCTGCCGCCGCCGAAGTCGCCGAAGTTGAAGGCGTACTGGTACATCAGGTAGGCGACGGTGACGGTCGCGTTCTCCGGGCCGCCGCCGGTCAGCAGGTACGGCTCGATGAACACCTGCATGGTCGCGACGATCTGCAGGAGCAGCATCACCAGCAGGATCAGCTTGGTCTGCGGGACCGTCACGTGCCAGACGCGCCGGAACAGGCCGGCGCCGTCGAGCTCGGCCGATTCGTAGAGATCGCCGGGGATGCTCTGCAGCGCGGCCAGGTAGATCAGCGTGCCGGTGCCGAGGTTCATCCAGGTCGACACGAGCACGAGGCTGACGAGCGCCGTACTCGTGGAGTCCAGCCAGCTCAGCGGCGGGAGGTGGAAGACGTCGAGCACCTGGTTGAACAGGCCGTTGCCGGGGTCGTAGAACCACTTGAACAGCAGTACGGCGACCGCCGGCGGGAGCATCACCGGCAGGTAGACGACGAACCTCAGGTACGCCTTCGCGTGCCTGAGCTCGTTGAGTACGATGGCCAGCACGAAGGGAACCGCATACCCGATGACCAGCGCGAGCGCGCTGAACGCGGCCGTGTTCAGCCACGCCGACCGGAACGCCGGATCCTCGATCACCGTCCGGAAGTTGTCGAACCCGACCCACACCCCCGGATCCACGAAGTTGTTCTGCTGAAAACTCAGAACCACCTCTCGAATCATCGGATACCAGGAAAACAAGGCAAAACAGATCAGTGCACCACAGAGAAACCCGTACGCGGTGAGGTTGCGCCCAACCGCCCGGCGGAGAGCGCCGTGGTCGTCCGGTGATCGCGGGTCCGTCGTCCCCACAGCGTGGGGACGACGGACCTGCTGCTCGGTAACAGCCATCAGGTGTTCTTGGCCAGGATCTTGTTGGCCTTGCTCTCCGCGTCGGACAGCAGCTTGTCGATGTCGGCGTCCTTGCGGGTCAGCACCGCGGACATCGCCACGTCGAGGACGGCGTACAGCTCCTGCGCCTTCGGCGGTTCGAGCTTGTTGGTGATGTTCGGCTGCGCGGCGACGTACGGCGCGAAGTGGTCGACCGGAACAGTCGCGTACTGCTTGCGCAGGTCAACGATCTGCTTGCCCGGCGCGGAATCGCCGTACAGATCCGGGATCGGCAGTCCGACCGGACGGCCCTGCTCCTTGGACCGCGCGTAGTTGAACTGGCCCTGACCCGGCGTCAGCTCGTGGAACTGCAGCCAGAGCAGACCGGCCTTGATCTTCTCCGGCGTCGCCTTCGGGTTGAACATGTAGCCGTCGCCACCGCTCAGCGACGCCTTGCCGTCGGACTCCGGTACGGCGGTGACGCCGTAGTCGTCGAACTTGCCCTGGAAGTCGTTGTTCACCGACTGCACGACGTCCGGCGCGCCGATCATCATGCCGAGCTTGCCGGAACCCATCATCCGCATCAGGTCCTCCCACTGGAGGAGCTGCTTGCTGCCCATCGAGTTGTCGTCCCAGCGCATCTTCTTCAGGTTCTCCAGCACCGCCTTGCCTTCGGCGCTGTTGAACGCGGCGGTCTTGCCGTCGTCGCTGACCATCGAGCCGCCGCGGGCATAGAGCGAGGCGGCGAAGTGCCAGCCACCGGTGTTACCGGCCGAGTACTCGCCATAGCCGACGTACCCGGGGCCGAGTGCGGCGATCTTCTTCGCGTCCTCCTGCACCTCCGACCAGGTCGCCGGCGGGCTGTCCGGGTTCAGGCCGGCCTGGGTGAACAGCTTGCGGTTGTAGACCAGGCCCATGTTGTAGTTGTTGCGCGGCAGGCCGTAGGTCTTGTCGCCGTCCTTGAACACGCCCATCACGTCGGGACGCAGGTCCTTGACCGCGCCGACGCTGCCGACGTACTGGCTGATGTCCGCGGCCTGCTTGGCTTTGATGATCTTCTGGACGTCGGTGTAGTAGACGTAGAAGACATCCTCCTGGGTGCCGCCGGCCAGCTTCGCCTGGAACGTGTCCGGGTTGATGCAGGGGAACGCGTCCTTGCTCTGGATGGTGATGTTCGGGTGCAGCTTCTGGAAGGCGGCCACATCCGCGTCCCAGGCCGTGCGTTCCTTCGGATTGCTCTTCGGCGGCTGGCAGCCGACCGTGATCGTCACCGGCCCGTCCGCCGATCCCTCGGCGGCCGGCTTCTTCGCCTCCCCCGATCCGCAGGACGCGGCCAGCAGCCCGAGTCCCACCACCAACACCAGGCTGAGCCCGCGGCGCGTTGTCCTCATCGATCCACCCTCTCCCTCGATCTTGCGGACACCGTAGGCAACTCGACACCGTCGCGCAATACTTCGATTTGAGATTGCAAAATCGTGACTTCAGATGGGAAGGTGTCTGGTACGCACGGCATATAGCAGCAAACCGCCGACCGGCAGACCGGTCGGCGGCTGGGGATCGAAGGTGGGTAGTGCGCAGGCGGCGGGACACGCCGTGGCGCTCAGCCGGCGGGACCGGCGTACGGGTGGGTGACCACGGCTCCGGGCGGCCCGGCGTACTGGGGCTCGTGCTGGCCAGCCCCGCCTCTCTGCACAGCCCATCCACTGAAGCCACCGTGCAGATTCGCCGGGCTGCAGCAGTCGAGTGAAGGGACTGTGATGTGGCAATCGATTGCCGGCGGCACAGCGCTTTCAGTCGATCAGGTGACCTTGGCGAGGGGAACCTTTGTACTGGCGGATTGCCTGGTCATGATGCTAAATGCGGGCGCGGGCGGTGGAGGCCCGGACCACCAGCTCGGGCTCGAAGAGCAGTTCGTCGGCGGGTACGGCGGCCCGCTCGATCAGCGCGACCAGCATGTCGACCGCGGCCCGGCCCATCGCATCGATCGGCTGGCGGACGGTGGTCAGGGGCGGGTCGGTGCAGTTCATCATCGCGGAGTCGTCGTACCCGATCACCGAGACCTCGTCGGGGACGGAGAGACCGGCCCGGCGAACCGCGCGGATCGCGCCGAGGGCGAGGATGTCACTGGCGCAGACGATGCCGGTGACGCCGTTGTTGACCAGCCGGGTGGCGGCCGCATGCCCACCCTCGAGCGAGAACATCGTGTGCTCGACCAGGTCCGGGTCCGCCTCCTCCGAGGCGAGGAACGCGTCCAGCTTCCGCCGCGACGGGATGTGGTCGCGGGGCCCGAGCACCATCCCGATCCGGCGGTGACCGAGCGCGCGCAGGTGCCCGATCGCCATCTCCGCGGCGACGACGTCGTCCGACGACACCTGCGGGAAGCCGAGGTGGTCGACGGCCGCGTTGACCAGCACGGTCGGCAGCTTGCGCTCCTGGATCAGCTCGTAGTGCTGATGCGGCGCGTCGGCCTGCGCGTAGAACCCGCCGGCGAAGACGACCCCGGACACCTGCTGCTGCAGGAGCAGGTCCACGTAGTCGGCCTCGGACACCCCGCCGAGCGTCCGGGTGCAGAGCAAGGAGGTGAAACCTTGCTGCGCGAGCGCGCCACCGACGACCTCGGCGAACGCGGGGAAGATCGGGTTCTGCAACTCCGGCAGCACCAGCCCGACCAGCCTCGCGCGATCACCGCGCAGCTGCGTGGGACGCTCGTACCCCAGCACGTCCAGCGCGGTGAGCACCGCTTCCCGGGTCGCCTCGGATACTCCGGGCTTCCCGTTCAGGACCCGGCTCACGGTGGCTTCGCTGACGCCGACCTTCTTGGCCACCTCTGCAAGTCGTCGTGTCATGACGCAAACTCTACGCCACATCGCGCAAAATCTTGCAACGACTTACGTACCTCGCTGAAGCCTCAGGATTCCTGACAGACTGGGCGTCGTGCCCCGATTCGTCGCCACTCGCCCGGACACCGGTCTGCTGTCGCTCCCGTGGGATGTGCCGCTGGAGGACTGGCCCGAGGACAAACTGGTCGCGCTGCCGCGCGGTATCTCGCGGCATGTGGTCCGGTTCGTCCGGGTCAACGGCACTGTGTACGCGATCAAGGAGGTGCTCGAGCATCTCGCGATGCACGAGTACCGGCTGCTGCGCGACCTGGAGCGACTGGAGGCGCCCTCGGTCGAACCGGTCGGCGTGATCACCGACCGGCTGGACCGCGACGGCGAGCCGATCGACTCGATCCTGATCACCCGGCACCTGCAGTTCTCGCTGCCCTACCGCGCGCTGTTCTCGAGCACGCTGCGGCCGGACACCGTCAACCGGCTGATCGACGCCCTGGTCGCGCTGATCGTGCGGCTGCATCTGCTCGGGTTCTTCTGGGGTGACTGCTCGCTGTCCAACACGTTGTTCCGCCGGGACGCCGGCGCGTTCGCGGCGTACCTGGTGGATGCCGAGACCGGCGAGCTGCACCAGGACATCTCCGACGGGCAGCGTGCGCACGATCTGTACACCGCCGAGATCAACCTGTTCGGCGAGTTCCTCGACCTGCAGGAGGGCGGCCTGCTCGACCCGGACATCGATCCGCAGGAGACGGTCCAGTCGATCAACGACCGGTACGACGCGCTGTGGGCGGAGCTGACCGCACCCGAGGAGTTCGCCACCGACGAGATCCACCGGCTGGACTCGCGGATCCGGCGGCTGAACGACCTCGGCTTCGATGTCGCCGAGATCGACATCATTACCGACTGGGACGGCAGCCAGGTCCGGATCCAGCCGAAGGTCGTGGACGCCGGCCACCACTCGCGCCGGCTGCTCCGGCTGACCGGACTGGACGTCGAGGAGAACCAGGCCCGTCGGCTGCTGAACGACCTGGACTCCTACGCCGCCTCGACCGACCAGCAGAACGAGGACGAGGAGATCGTCGCGCACGAGTGGCTGACCGAGGTCTTCGAACCGGTCGTCCGCCTGGTCCCGCGCGACCTGAAGCGCAAGCTCGAGCCCGCCGAGGTCTTCCACGAGGTGCTCGAACACCGCTGGTTCCTGTCCGAGCAGGCCGGCCACGAGATCGACACGATGGAGGCGGCGCGGTCCTACGTGGACGACGTACTGAGCGCGAAGCCGGACGAGAAGCTCGCGCTGCCGACCCCGGCTATCCCCGAGGCCGACTGAGGTTTGCAACGTCCGGCCGCCCGCCAGCGTGGATAAGGGTGGGAGGTGCCGGATGGAAACGCCCGACTTCGACGAGTGGGTGGCGCAACGGGGTGCCGCGCTGTTGCGGTTCGCGTACCTGCTCACGCGCGACCATGCTCGCGCCGAGGAAGCCGTGCAGGACGCGCTGATCGCCGCGTACTCGCGGTGGACCCGGATCTGTCGTGGTCAGGACCCCGAGGCCTACGTCCGCCGGTCGATCGTGAACGCCGACATCTCCCGGTGGCGCAGGTTCCTCCGTCGGGAGACGCCGACCCCGAACCCGGCGGCCGAGTCCGCCGGCATGGACCTTGCGGACGCGCAGGCGGAGCACGACGCGGTCTGGGCTCTGTGTGCGACCTTGCCGACCAAGCAACGCGCCGCGGTCGTCCTGCGGTACTACGAGGACCTGCCCGACGCCGAGATCGCCGAGATCCTCGACTGCTCGCCCGCCACCGTCCGCTCGCAGATCCACCGGGCGCTGGCCACCCTGCGCACCACGCTGACCACGGCCGAGGAGGCCACCTGATATGGACGCAACCGAGGACCTGGTCGCGGCGAGCCTGTCGAGGCACGCGGCCGACGCACCGTCGGACGACCATCTGTTGTCCGATGTCCACCATCGCCTACGCCGCCGCCGTACCGGCCGCACCATCGGTGCCACCGTCCTGGCCTGCGCCGCGGTCGCCACCGCGATCACCGCGGCCCACTCCCTCACCGACCTCCGGACCGACCCGCCGATCGCCCGCCCTGGCACGGCTGAGCCGGGCTGGCGCTGGGAGTCGTACAAGTTCGCGCAGGTGCAGGTCCCCGAGTCCTGGACGCAGTACATCTCCGGCGCGGCACCCTGTACGACGTTCTCGTCGTCGAGCCAGCCGGTGATCGGACGGTTCAACGACTGGCTCGGGAAGTCGGGCCACACGTGTGAGGACGCCGTACTCCCGCTGGATCGGCGGGTTCCGTACCTGTGGTTCAACGACGTCCAGGCGCCCGGGATCAAGCAGTACGACGGGGGCTGGACCGAGGAGACACGCTATGTCGGCGGGACGAAGGTCAGCGTGCTGACCAACGACGACGCACTCCGCCGGCGCATCCTCGACACCGCCCGCCCGATCACCGGCACCGACGACTACGGCTGCACACCTGCGGACTTCCGGCCACCCGGCACCAGTACGAGCGATCCGGTCACGTCAGCCGGTATCTGCGAGTACTGGAAGGGCTCCCTGGTCGCCGGATCGAGCGTCCCCGCAGAACAGGCCGCCGAACTCGCCGGCCTCCTGCGCGCCGCGCCCGAGGGCCGGCCACCGGAGACTCCACCCGGCTGCCAGGACCCGTCTCCCCGCACCTACGTGGTCATCCTCCACACCGGGTCCGCCTCGTGGCCGGTCCGCGTCACCTATTCAAGCTGCAACCTCGCCCGCCAGTTCCCGGCCGACGACGGCACGACCCGGCGCCTTATCGGCTACCCGGCCCTGGACCTCATCCGCACCGGCGTCCACAACCCCAACCAGCCCAGCGACCTCTTCGACCCGGCCCGCCCGCTCACCCCATCACCCCGCTGACGGTCGAAGTGGGTCAGCGGGGTGGCATGCGGAGGGCGCCGTCGAGGCGGATGACTTCGCCGTTGAGGAGTTGGTTGTCGAGGATGTGGCCGACCAGCGCGGCGTACTCGGAGGGGTGGCCCAGCCGGGACGGGTGCGGGACCTGCTGCTCGAGGATGGTGCGGGTTTCTTCGGGGAGGCCGGCCAGCATCGGCGTCTCCATGGTGCCGGGGGCGATGGTGACGACGCGGATGCCCTTGTCGGCGAGATCCCTGGCGGCGGTGAGGGTGAGACCGACGATGCCGCCCTTGCTGGCCGCGTACGCCGCCTGGCCGACCTGACCGTCGTACGCCGCGATCGACGCGGTCATCACCACCACACCGCGATCACCGTCCTCGCCGGGCTCCTGGGCGATCATCCGCTCGGCGGCCAGTCGGAGCACGTTGAAGGTGCCGACCAGGTTCACCTCGACGACCTGCCGAAACGTTGCCAGCGGCAATGGACCCTTGCGGCCGACGACCCGCCCGGGCGTCGCGATCCCGGCGCAGGTGACGACCACCCGCAGCGTCCCCAGCGCAGCGGCGGCGTCGAGGGCAGCGGTCACGGCAGCCTCGTCGGTGACGTCGGCCGGGGCGAACACGACCCGGTCGCCCAGCTCGTCCGCGACGGCCTTGCCCGCCGAGGACGGCAGGTCGACGATCACGACCCCCAGTCCGTCGGCGGCGAGCCGGCGGACCGTCGCCTCTCCGAGCCCGGAACCACCACCGGTGACCAGGGCGACGTCGGCCGGGCCAAATTTCATCAAACGCTCCTCAGCAGGTCGCGGCTGATCACCAGCCGCTGGATCTGGTTGGTTCCTTCGAAGATCTGGGTCACCTTGGCCTCACGCATGTACCGCTCGGCCGGGAACTCGCGGGTGTAACCGTACCCACCGAGCACCTGCACCGCGTCGGTGGTGACCTTCATCGCCGCGTCCGTGCAGATCAGCTTGGCGATCGCCGCCTGCTGCGTGAACGGCCGGCCGAGGTCGCGCCGCCGAGCGGCCTGCAGGTACGTCGACCGGGCGGACTCGACCGCGGCCGCCATGTCGGCGAGCAGGAACTGGATCCCCTGGAAATCCGCGATCGGCTGCCCGAACTGCTGCCGCTCCTTCGCGTACGCCGCGGCCACGTCGAGCGCGGCCTGGGCCAGGCCGGTCGCGCACGCGGCGATCCCAAGCCGGCCGGAGTCCAGCGCGGACAGCGCGATCCGCATGCCGTCACCCTCGGCGCCGATCAGGTTCGCGGCCGGGATCCGGACGTCGTCGTAGTTGACCAGCGTGGTGGTCGACCCGGTCAGGCCCATCTTGCGCTCGGGCGCGCCGAAGCTGAGCCCCGCGGACGACGCCGGCACGTGGAACGCGGAGATCCCGCGTTTCGGGTCGTCCGAGGTCCGGGCGAAGGTGGTGTAGAAGTCGGCGTGCGAGCCGTGGCTTATCCATGCCTTCGTCCCGTTCAGGACGTACTGGTCGTCATCGCGGACGGCACGAGTGGTCATCGCGCTGATGTCGGATCCGGCCTGCGGCTCGGACAGCGCGTAGGCGCCGAGCAGGTCGCCGCCGACCATGTCGGGCAGCAGGCGGGCCCGCTGCTCCTCGGTGCCGAACGTCGCCATGGCGTAGCTGGTCATGGTGTGGACGGAGACCCCGACGCCGACCGACATCCAGGCGGCGGCGATCTCCTCCAGCATCTGCAGGTACACCTCGTACGGCTGCTCGGCGCCGCCGTACTGCTCCGGGTAGGGCAGGCCGAGCAGGCCGGCCTTGCCGAGCGTGCGGAACGCCTCCCGTGGGAAGGTCTCGCTCTCCTCGGCCCGGGCCGCGTGCGGCGCGAGCTCGTGCTCGCACAGGTCACGGACCAGGCCGAGCAGATCAACGGATTCATCGGTCGGCAGGAGACGATCGACAGCCATCAGGCACCCCTCTCAACGGCTGACGAAATGATACTCGTAATGATACTGAAGCACATAATTCCGTATCGTTCTATGCTGTCTCGATATGACAACAGTCGTTCCGGGGCGCCGTACCCGCCGGCAGTCCGAGCTGCTCGACCGGCTCTTGGTCCTGTTCCTCGAACAAGGCTTCAGCCGGTTCACCCTGGACGACCTGGCCGCCGAGCTGCGCTGCAGCAAGACGACCCTCTACGCGCTCGCGCCGAGCAAGGAACAGCTCGCCGTCGAGGTGGTGAAGCACTACTTCAAGAATGCCACCGCGCAGGTGGAGTCCGCGGTGGCCCGGCAGACCCGGCACGACCGGCGGATCGCGGCGTACCTGAACGCGGTCGCGGACGCGCTCCGGCCGGCCAGCCGGACCTTCCTGGACGACGTGGCCACGTTCGCGCCGGCCCGGTCGGTGTACGAGCGGAACACCCGGATCGCGGCCGAGCGGGTGCGGTCGCTGATCGAGGACGGGATCAACAACAAGATGTTCCGGCAGGTCGACATCGCGTTCGCGGCCGAGATGATCGCGCACACCATGCAGGCGATCCAGCGCGGTGACATCGCCCGCCGTACCGGCCTGAACGACGCCGAGGCCTACCGCGAGCTCGCCTCTTTCGTGCTCCACTCGCTCCGCATGGACTGAGCCTGCGGACGCCTAGACTCCAGCACCGGACATCCGATGTCCTGAAGACGCCACTCCGCTCATCAGAGCCGCACGCCCCGGAAGGCTGATGGCCATGAAATCGTCCACTCTTCGACGCACCGCGGCGATGCTCGCCGCCACCGCGCTGACCCTTGTCGCCACGATGCCTGCCAAGGCCGATCCGGTGAAGCCGCCCCGGCTGTCCGCCGCCGCGATCACCTCGGCCCTGAACGAGCAGGTGAACACGCCGGGCACCGCCTGGATGACCAAGCCGGACGGCACCGTCGTCGTCTCCTACGACACCACCGTCACCGGCAGCAAGCTCACCGCACTGACCAGCGTGACCAAGCGGCTCGGTCAGGGCATCACGATGGAGAAGCTGCCCGGCAAGCTGACCAAGTACATCAGCGGCGGCATGGCGACGTACGGCGGCGACGTCAGGTGCTCGGTCGGCTTCAACGTGCAGCGGCGTGGGAAGTACTACTTCCTCACCGCCGGTCACTGCGGCAACGAGGCCGCCCGGTGGTACCAGGACGCCAACCACCAGGTCTTCACCGGCGCGGTGCACGCCTCCAGCTACCCGTGGAACGACTACTCGCTGATCGTCTACCGCACTGACATCAAGATGAAGCCGCCGGGCGGCAGTGTGTACCTCTACAACGGGCACTCGCAGGACATCACGACGGCGATGAACCCGGGCATCGGGCAGTACGTGTACCGCAGCGGCTCCACCAGCGGTCTGCACAGCGGCCGCGTTACCGGGCTGAATGCGACGGTCAACTACGGCGACGGCCGGGTGGCCGGACTGATCCGCACCAGCGTCTGCGCGGAGCCGGGCGACTCTGGCGGTCCGCTGTTCTACCGGCAGTGGGCGTTCGGCCTGACCTCGGGCGGCTCCGGCGACTGCACCTCGGGCGGTGTCACCTACTTCCAGCCGGTAGTCGAGGCCCTCAACGTGTACGGCGTCTCCATCTACTGAACGCAGGTTTCCCCTACGCTCCGGATTCACCTGAATACTCAGGGAGAGAACGGGGTACGAGTGCTCACGGTTTAAGTCAAGGACGCACCCGCCCCGAGCGCGTCCTCATCGTGAGGAGGCTGAAACCGTGACATTTTCGCCTATCCGCCGTACCACCGCGATCCTGGCCGCCGCCGGGCTCGCTGCCGCCGGACTGTTGGCCACCCAGGCCTCGGCCGCGACGATCAACCCGTCGACGCTGTCCGCATCCGCGATCACCGCGACCTTGAGCAAGGACGCATCGATCCCGGGCACCGCCTGGCAGACGAACCCGGACGGCCGGATCATCGTGTCGTACGACGACACGGTCACCGGTGCCAAGATGTCGGCGCTGACCGGTGTCACCAAGCAGTTCGGCAACCGGGTCACGCTGGAGAAGATCCCCGGCAGACTGACGAAGTACATCGCCGGCGGTGACGCCATCTACGGCGGGCAGTACCGCTGCTCGCTCGGCTTCAACGTCCGCAGTGGCAGCACGTACTACTTCCTGACCGCGGGCCACTGCGGCAACATCGCGTCCAGTTGGTACGCGAACTCGAGCAAGACCACGCTGCTCGGGACGACCTTCGGGTCGAGCTTCCCGGGGAACGACTACGCGATCGTGAAGTACAGCACGTCGTACACGAACCACCCCGGCACGGTGGACCTGTACAACGGCTCCTCGCAGGACATCACGTCCGCCGGCAACGCGTCTGTCGGCCAGGCGGTCAAGCGCAGCGGTAGCACCACCGGTGTGCACAGCGGTTCGGTCACGGCCACCAACGCCACGGTGAACTACGCCGAGGGCACGGTCACCGGTCTGATCCGCACCAACGTCTGCGCCGAGGGTGGCGATTCCGGCGGCGCCCTGTTCGCGGGCTCCGTCGCCCTCGGTCTGACCTCCGGTGGCTCCGGCAACTGCTCCTCCGGCGGTACGACGTACTTCCAGCCCGTCACCGAAGCGCTCTCGCGCTACGGCGTCAGCGTCTACTGACGCACTCGTGGACTACAGGCCCGGGATCTCGTCCCGGGCCTGTAGTGCTTCACGCGGGCGCAAGTACAGGAAACCCGAGCTCCTCCGCCGCGATGGTCAGTTCCTTGTCGTAGGTCACGAACTCCGACAGGTCCGCGCGGAACGGATCGGCACTGGCGAGCTGGATTGCATCCCGCGAGCCGAGTCTCGGGGTCTGGTATGCCATCGCCCGGCCTAGCACCGTCGAGGTGAGATCGACCAGGTAGACACCCCGCACTGCTTGCCCCGCGAAGTACGGGACTTGCTGATGGTCGACGCCGGCCCGCAACAGCGTGCGAGTGATTTCGAGCCGTGCCAGTTCACTCGTCACCAGTTCGGTCCCCGTCGGCAGCGACTCGCGCCACGCACGCAGAGCCGCCGACTCGGCTTCCGGTTTGATGAACTTGAGCAGCGCGCAGGCGTCCAGGTAGATCACCTGTTCCGCTCCTTGTCGCGATCAGCGATGAGCAGGTCAGACAGGCTCCCGACCTCTGGCGCCAACTCCAGCACGAGATCCGGCATCCCCAGCTCGGCCGGCGGTGTCACCTCGCCGGAGTCGATCATGTGCTGCAAGGCTCCTGGCCGTTCGTCCACCGGGACGAGACGTAGGACCGGCCGGCCCCGGTCGGTCACCACGATCGTCTCCCCGGCGCGCACCCGGGCCACCGCCTTCGACGGGTTCTGGTTCAGCTCGCGCAGCCCTATGGTCTCCATACCCATCAATGTACCTACATCATGTAGTTACATCACGCGCGGCGGCGGGAGATTTCGTAGAGGGTGACGCCGGTGGCGATGCCGGCGTTGAGGGACTCCGTCGCGGTGGTCATCGGGATGGAGACGATGAGGTCGCAGTTCTCCCGGACCAGGCGGGCCAGGCCCTTGCCTTCGGAGCCGACGACCAGGACCAGCGGCTCGGTGGCGGCGTCGAGGTCGGGGAGCTCGACTGCGCCATCCATGTCGAGGCCGATGACCATCAGGCCGGCGTCCTTGTAGGACTTGAGGGCGCGGTTGAGGTTGGTGGCTCGGGCGACCGGGATCCGGGCCGCCGCGCCGGCCGACGTCTTCCACGCGGACGCGGACATGGACGCCGCACGACGCTCCGGCACGAGTACGCCGTGGGCACCGAAGGCGGCCGCGGACCGGGTGATCGCGCCCAGGTTGCGCGGGTCGGTCACGCCGTCGAGCGCGACGATGAGCGGCACCTCGCCGGCGTCGTACGCCCGGGTGAGCAGGTCGTCGGGATGCGCGTACTCGTACGGCGGGATCTGGATCGCGACGCCCTGGTGGGCCCCACCGGCGGTGACCCGGTCGAGCTCGGTCCGGGGCACCTCGAGCACCGAGATGCCGTGCTCGACCGCGATCAGCAACGCCTCCCGCAGCCGCGCGTCCCGTTCGGTGCCTTCGGCAACATGCAGCGCGGCGGCCGGGACGCCGGCCCGCAGCGCCTCGACCACCGGGTTGCGGCCGTAGACCCACTCGACGCCCGTGTCCATGGACTTGCGGGCCGGCCGGTTGCGGTCGCCCTCGTTGGCGCGCTCCTGGGCCTTCGCCCGCTTGTGCGCGGGGTGCTTGACCCGGTCCACCGCCTTCGGTGTCGGGCCTCTGCCCTCGAGACCGCGGCGGACCCGGCCACCGGATCCGGCCGTCGGGTTCCCCTTCGGCTTCTTCCGGATGGCGCCCTTGCGCTGGCTACTGCCTGGCACGTCAGTTTCCTTCGTCGGTAGTAATCGGTGCCGCGAGCGACCAGCGTGGTCCCTGCGGCGTGTCCTCGACGACGACGCCGAGTGCCTTCAGCCGGTCGCGGATCGCGTCCGACGCGGCATAGTCCTTGCGCTCGCGGGCGGCCTGCCGCTGCTCGAGCAGCGCCTTCACCAGCCCGTCCACCACCTCGGTGAGCTCGTCGCCGACCGCGGCCCGCGAGGCCCACGGCTCCGCCAGCGGGTCCAGCCCGAGCACGCCGAGCATCCCGCGCACGGCGGCCAGCGCCTCCCGCAGCGCGGGCGAGTCGCCGTCGGCGACCAGCTTGTTCCCGTCACGGACGGTGTTGTGCAGTACGGCGACCGCCGCCGGCGTCCCGAGGTCGTCGTCCATCGCGGCGACGAAGTCCGTCGGCAGCTCCACCGCCGGCTCGACCCCACCCGTCACCTCGTCGGCCCGGGTGACGAAACCCTCGATCCGCTGGAAGCTCGTCGCGGCCTCGTCCAGCGCGGCGAACGAGAACTCCACCACGGACCGGTAGTGCGACTGGACCAGGTAGTACCGCAGCTCGATCGGCCGCACCCGCTGGACCACATTGCGCACGCTCGCGCCGTTGCCCAAAGACTTGGACATCTTCTCGCCGGCAGTGGTGACCAGCGCGCTGTGCATCCAGAACCGGGCGAACTTCTGCCCGACCGCGGTCGACTGGGCCAGCTCGTTCTCGTGGTGCGGGAAGCGCAGGTCCAGCCCACCGCCGTGGATGTCGAACTCGTCACCCAGATACTTGCCCGCCATCGCGGAGCACTCCAGATGCCAGCCCGGGCGGCCGCGGCCCCACGGCGTCGGCCAGGAGGCCGTCCGCGGTGTGCCCTCGGTGTAGCCCTTCCAGAGCGCGAAGTCGCGCGGATCCCGCTTGCCGCGTGGATCCGCGTCCTCGGCGGGCTCCATGTCCTCGATCTTCTGGTGGGACAGAGCGCCGTACGACGGCCAGGACCTGACGTCGAAGTAGACGTCGCCGGAGCCGTCCGGAGCGACGTACGCGTGCCCGCGCTCGATCAGCTCGGCGATCATCTCCAGCATCTCCGGGACGTGACCGGTCGCGCGCGGCTCGTACGTCGGCGGGCGGCAGCCGAGCACGTCGTACGCCCAGTGCAGCTCGCGCTCGAACTCGTAGGCGTGCGCCCACCACGGCACGTGCCGCTCGGCCGATTTGGCCAGGATCTTGTCGTCGATGTCGGTCACGTTCGCGATCACGGTGACCTGGTAGCCCGAGCGCTCCAGCCAGCGCCGCAGGACGTCGAAGACGACCTCCTTGTAGATGTGCCCGACGTGCGGGGCACCCTGCACCGTCAGCCCACAGTGGTAGATCCCGACCTGGCCCGGATGGACCGGCACGAAATCCCTCACTGCTGCCGTTGCGGTGTCGTACAAGCGAAGTGTCACCGGTCAAGGGTAACGGGAAGTGGCACTCCTCCTTGACAAGATGTCCCCAAGCTCGCTCATCCAGGAGGACTCTTGTCGAACCAGGGCCCGTACGGACCGCCACCCGGGCAATACCAGGGGCCGCCGCAGCCGCCGTACGGTCCCCCACCGGGTGGTCCGCCGTACGGCCCGCCGCCGGGTGGCCCGCAGAACTGGGGGCCACCGCCACCGCAGGGTCCGGGATTCGGCTGGGGCTCGAACGGATTCCCGCCGCCCAAGAAGAAGAGCAAGGCGGGCTGGATCATCCTGCCGATCGCCGTCGTCGGGTTCGCGGTGCTCAGCTCGGTGCTGAAGCACAACGGCGACGGCGACTACACCCAGCCACAGCCGACCTCCACCGCGACCGACGGTCCGACCGAGGAACCGACGTACATCGCGACGACCAAGGCCCCGACGGCGCCGGCC
Source organism: Kribbella sp. NBC_01484 (assembly GCF_036227145.1). Taxonomy (NCBI): domain Bacteria; kingdom Bacillati; phylum Actinomycetota; class Actinomycetes; order Propionibacteriales; family Kribbellaceae; genus Kribbella; species Kribbella sp. NBC_01484. Next base: position 3,688,306 of record NZ_CP109437.1, on the reverse strand, counting down.
ACCCGGACGACGCAGCCGCAGCCGACGAAGACCACGCCGCCCCCGCCCTCGGACACCGACATCGTCGCGAAGAACCGGATCTACAAGACCGGCGTGCAGAAGACGGTGAACTGCCGGGAGTCCGGCGCCCGCGCGAACAGCGCCACCAACACGCGCAAGTACTACAACACTGTGCTGGCCTGTCTGGTCAAAGCCTGGCCGAAGCAGGTCGCGCTGGCCGGCGGGCGGTTCGTGCCGCCGCACCTGGTCGGCTTCGCCGGGACGGCCCAGTCCCCGTGTGGCGGGAGCTCGCCGAGTTCCTTCTACTGCTCGTCGAACCGGACCATCTATATGGACGTCAACAGCGACCTGAAGTGGTACCAGCTGTATCTGACCTACCCCAACAAGACCCAGGCGATGGCCTGGCTGCGGGCGGAGATGACCGACACGGTCGCGCACGAGTTCGGTCACCACGTGCAGAACATGACCGGGATCCTGGCGGCCACGGACAACCTGCAGTACGAGTTCAGCGGTGACAAGTCGCTGGAGATGAGCCGCCGGCTGGAGATCCAGGCTACCTGCTTCGGCAACGTGTTCATGGGCGCGAACAAGAGCAGCTACGGGATGACCGGGCTGCTGAAGTCGCAACTGGACTACCTGCACTCCCACCAGGGCGACGAGTACATGACCCAGCCGGACCACGGCAGCCGGGCGATCATCCCGCGCTGGGCGAACGCCGGTTTCGTCACCCGTAGCCCGTCCGCCTGCAACACCTACACCGCCTCGCCGAAGTACGTGCGGTAATTACTCACCATTCGACCCAGATCGAATGGTTGATTCTTACCGATCCCGGGTAAAACCTCCGCCGAGCGCTCTGTCCGCCCCTCATCGCTCTGTGGAGGTCCACCGTGAAGTCCGCCCTTTTCACGGGTGCCGCCGTCACTCTTGGTCTGCTTCTGGCCTCGATCGGCTCCGCCCAAGCCAGCACTCCCAGCACCACCGAGTCCACCGCTTCCCACCAGCCCACCGCTCAGGCGCGCCTGCACGGCATCAACAAGGCCGGCGACGCGTACATGGGCTGGTTGCAGAACACGACGACCACCGCCACCGCACCCACCGACATGGGCACCGCCGCGGTTGTCGAAGGCATCGACGTCTCCAGCCACCAGGGCAACGTCGACTGGGCCGCACAATGGAACGCCGGCAAACGGTTCGCCTATGTGAAGGCGACCGAAGGCAACTACTACACGAACCCGTACTTCGCCCAGCAGTACAACGGCTCGTACAACATCGGGATGATCCGCGGCTCGTACCACTTCGCCACCCCGAACGATTCCACCGGCGCCAACCAGGCCAACTACTTCGTCAGCCACGGCGGTGGGTGGTCGCGCGACGGCAAGACGCTGCCTGGTGCGCTCGACATCGAGTACAACCCGTACGGCGACACCTGTTACGGCAAGACCCAATCCGGCATGGTGAGCTGGATCCGCGACTTCCTCAACACTTACAAGTCGCTCACCGGCCGGGATGCGGTCATCTACACCAACTACGACTGGTGGAACCGCTGCACGGGCAACACCACCGCGTTCAACTCGACCAACCCGCTCTGGGTTGCCCGCTACTCCTCGACGGTCGGCACCCTCCCCGGCGCCTGGCCGTTCTACACCATCTGGCAGTGGACCTCGTCACCGCTTGACCAGAACCACTTCAACGGCGACTACAGCCGCCTGCAAGCCCTCGCCAACGGGTGAGCCGGGGTAATTGGGTTGCGGCGGTCTCATAGTCTCGATCGGTGAGCTTTTCGCTGCCGATCGAGACCGACCGCCTGACCCTGCGCCGCTATCTCGCCACCGATTACGACGACCTGCTCAGGCTGCAGTCCAGCCCGGATGTCACCCGGTTCCTGCTGTACGGCCCGAAGACGCCCGAGCAGGTGAAGGAGTCCCTCGCCGGCCGGCTGACCGACGTACCGATGGACACCGACGGTCAAGCGCTCACCGTCGCTGTGATCCTGCGGGAGACCGGTCAGCACGTCGGCGAGGTCACCTTGTTCGCGCAGAACGTGGAGCAGCGGATCGGGGAGATCGGGTTCGTGTTCCACCCGGACTTCCACGGCCGCGGGTTCGCCGCGGAGGCGTCGATCGAACTGCTCCGGCTCGGCTTCGAGGAGCTCGGCATGCACCGGATCATCGGCCGGCTGGACGCCCGCAACTCCGGCTCGGCGAACCTGCTGCGGCGGCTCGGCCTGCGCCAGGAGGCGCACTTCGTCAAGAACGAGTTCCTGAAGGGCGAATGGACCGACGAACTGGTCTTCGCGATGCTCGCCGAGGAGTGGGACAAACGCTCGTAAGTATTTGACAGGAGAAGTGGACGTCAAGGCACGCGTTCACCGCGACAGTCGCGGCGAGCGGGACTACCGTCGAAACATGATCGCCGCCCGTTCCTTCACCGCCCTGATTCTCGGTGTGGTCGTGCTGAGCGCGGGCTCGCTTCCGAGCGAGGCCGTCAAGGTATCCCCGCCGCGTCAGATCGCCTACAGCACGTGGACGTCGACCACCGACTTCCTCGCCGGTGCCCAGTACGGCACCACCGTCGCCGACGATGCCCTGACCTTCGGTACGTCGACCGGCAGCACGGCGTACGTCGATCCGTTCGGGGACGGCACCGCCAAGAACTACGACCAGACCAGCTGGATCTCGCCACAGGTCAGCAGCGGCTTCGGGCTGACCGAGCTGGTCGCGTCCTGGAACGCGACCACGCCGCCCGGCACCTGGATCGAGATCTCGATGGCAGGTACGACGGATCTCGGCACCACGACCAAGTGGTACGTGCTCGGCCGCTGGTCCGGTGGCGACGACACCGCCGCCGGCGACATCCACCGGACGTCCGTGCCGCAGCAGGGTGACGCCGACGGATCCGTTGCCGTCGACACCTTTACCGCCGCGACCGGCCACTGGCTGGATCGCTGGCAGCTCAAGGTGAGCCTGTACCGGCTCAGCGGTACGACGCAGTCGCCGGTGGTACGGTCCGTGGGTGCGATGGCGTCCCGCCTGCCCACCGACAAGAAAGTTGCCGTGAGCCCCCTTGGCGGTGCGGAGGGCGTCGTACTGGATGTCCCGACGTACTCGCAGGAGACGCACATCGGGCAGTATCCACAGTGGGACGGCGGCGGTGAGGCGTGGTGCTCGGCGACCTCGACCGCGATGGTGCTCGACTACTACGGCGCCGGGCCGACCGCGGCGGAGACGGCGTGGGTCGATCCGTCCTACACCGATCCGCAGGTGGACCACTCGGCGCGCTCGGTGTTCGACTACTCCTACGACGGCGCCGGGAACTGGCCGTTCAACACGGCGTACGCCGGGAGCCGCGGACTGGACGGGTTCATCACCCGGCTGCGGTCGCTGACCGAGGCGGAGCAGTTCATCAAGGCGGGGATCCCGCTGGTCGCGTCGCTGTCGTTCAAGAAGGGCGACCTGCCCGGCGCAGGCTACGGGACCAACGGGCACCTGATGGTGATCGTCGGGTTCGACCAGGCCGGCAACGTGGTCGTCAACGATCCGGCCTCGCATCTGATCGCGAGCAACGACCAGGTGCGGACGACGTACGACCGGACCGCGTTCGAGAACGCGTGGGTGCCGCACTCCGGTGGGCTCGTCTACGTCATCCACCCGGCGGGCATGCAGTTGCCGGCGCCGCCGAATCCGCAGCACAACTGGTGAAACAGCAACGTCCGAAGATCTGTGGGCAATAGGCCTCAGATCTTCGGACGTTGTGAGTTGGTCAGCGGGCGAAGAGGGCGCCCGTCAGGTTGGTGGTGAGGTTGCGGAGCGAGTCCGGCAGGTACTGCAGGTGCCAGCCGCGCGGGCCGCGGTACCAGGTGAAGCCTTCGTCTTCCTCGTCCGGAGTGCTGTCGGTGGCGACCAGTGCGTCGATCCAGCGCTCCGATCCGCCGAGGACGACGGCGTACGGGAGGGCACGCGAGCAGAGCTCGGCGTGCTGGTCGACCGGCAGTTCGCTGACGTCCATCTCGAGCAGCTCACCGCGGATCGCGGCGACCTGGCCGAGCACCCGTCCGGCGGCCGGCGCCTTGGCCGGCATGTAGCGGCCGACCACGATCAGGCCGATGCCCGCCATGGTGACCGCGAGGCCGACCAGACCCCAGGTCGACAGCAGTGCGAGGACGACTGTGAGTGCGACGCCCAGCACGGTGGTGGCGATGCCGATCGTCGCCCACAGCGAGCGGGTGCGGTCCGGGCGCTCGTTGAACCAGCCGCGCTTGACCACACCGTCGTACAAGGCGTCCTGGACCTGGGCGAGGTTCGCCCGGACCTGGCGGCCGAGCTCGGAGACCAGCACCGAGTCCGAGTCACCGAAGATCGCGCGGATCAGGACGTTCTCGTACCGCTGCAGTTCCTCCGACGGCGCGTTCGAGACCCGGCGCAGCTCCCAGTCGGGCCGCGCGTACTCGGTCTCGTGCGGCAGCTCGAGGATCGTGATGTGACCGCGGACGGCCAGGTCGATGATCGTCGCGGTGACGTCGACCGGGTCGATCCGTTCGTCGATCAGCGTGCCCACCTCGCCGGGCCGCAGGTCGGACGGCGGACTGAAGTCGATCCGGGTGTCGGTACCCAGGCTGAACAGCGACGCCGGTACGACGCGCCGCGGGTCGACCCGGTCGCGTCCGCGCAGCCGGTAGAGCACCAGCAGCGCGATCACGCCGAGCAGCAGGATCGCGAGCGCGGTGAGCAACTGCGCGGTGTCGGTGGAGAAGGCCCGCTTGAAGGTCTTGCGGTACTCGACGATCGAGTTCGCGGCGATCTCGCCCTCGGGGAAGCCGATCACCATCCGGACCGTGTTCCCCGGCGGCAGCATCTGCTGCTGGAACGTCGGCCCGGACGTCTCACCGATCTGCGCCAGCGTGCACGGAGTGTTGCTGTCGATCGCGCCGGCGAAACAGGAGACGTGCGAGACCTCAGGTGTGCTGAAGAGGATGTTCGCCTGTGTGACGGGCAGGTTGATGCCGGTCAGCGGGGCGAACCGGACCTCGGTGCCGTTCAGCGTCTTGGCGACCGCGCCCTTCACCGTGTAGGTGAAGTCCAGTTGAGTGGTGCCGCTGACATCCGCGACCGCCACCGAGGTGACGTCGCCGTCGGTCTTCACGTCGGCCTGCTTGTCCTGACCGCCGGCCTTGACGTTCAGGTCCCCGATCTCCTGGACGTGATCGACGTCGTCGGGCAGGTGGTCGCGGGTGACGATGAACCGGGTGAACGTCCCGCTCACGTCGCTCAGCTTCCAGGTCTCGGAGACCCTGAGCAGGCCGTCGCGTTCGACCCGGACCTGGCTGTCGAAACTGGTCACCGCCGGGTCGGCCGCGGAACCCGAACCGGCCGCACCGGCCGGCGCAGCGGTCAGGCCCATCAGGCCGAGGGCACACAGGGAGAGCCCGAGCACACGTAGACGCATCGCCCAATCACACCGTAAAGAGAGGGTCAGGTTGACACGGGCACGATAGCCCCTGGCGAGTGTCAGGCGACCAGCGGGGACCGGCGTCTGGTCAAGTTCGGTTGAGCCTGGGCTCGGCTAGCGTCTTCGGTGTGTCAGGCAACCAATGGGGTCCACCGCCCGGACAGCAGCACCCGCCGCCACCCCACTGGCAACAGGGTCCCGGGTACGGCGGACCTCCACCGACTGCTCCGCCGCTCCACTGCCTGAACAAGGCCTGGCCCGCGCTGGTCACGAAGGCGGGTGGGCGGTTCCGGTCGCCGAAGGTGCAGGTGTTCAGCGGGACGATCAGTACGCCGTGCGGGATGTACAGCGACACCGGTCCACCGTTCTACTGCGGCAGTACCGAGACCAACTATATGAACCTCAGCGAGGACATCGGGAACTACAACCGGTACCCGGAGGCCTATCAGAAGGTCTGGGCGCGGATGTGGATGCTGCACCAGTTCGCGCATGAGTACGGCCACCACGTGCAGAACATGACCGGGATCCTGGCGGCCAACGCCCGGATGCGGTACGACGCTCCGACCCAGGCGGCCGAACTGGAGGGCAGCCGGCGGCTGGAGTTGCAGGCGTCCTACTTCGGCGACATCGCCATCGGGTCGAACAAGCGGACCTACCCGGTCACCGGGCAGACGCTGTTCCAGTGGAAGTGGCTGATCCTGCATTGGACCGACTACAACAACGACCACGGCGACGGAGTGAACCACCAGTACTGGGCCGGCCGGGGGTTCACCAGCCGCAACCCGAACGTCTGCAACACCTTCGCCGCGTCGGCCGCGAAGGTGCAGTAAGGCCCGGAATCCGGTCTGCTGAGAACCGACTGGCCGGGGTGGCTAGCCTGGTGGGTCCGGATCACGCAAAGTATGTCCGGGGGGTGTGCGGTGTCCGGGGGGAAAAGAACCGACCTGGCGCGCTTCGGCACCCCGAACAGCGCCGGATGCACCACGTTGACGGCTACACCAGCACGGTCGTGAGGAGTATCGATGTCGGACAACTGGAACCCACCTCCGGGGAACGAACCGGCTGACGGTGAGCAGCCGGCCGGCCCGCCGGAGCGGGGTCCCGGGGGTGGCCAGCCGCCCAAGTGGTGGACCGGGGACACCGCGGCCAAACGTGAGTTCCAGGACCCGGCGCAGGGCGAACGTCCGCCGAACAAGTGGTTCGGCGAGGGCTGGGCGAACCGCCGCCCGGAGAACCCCGACGAGCCGTCGTCGTGGCAGACCAGCCCCGAACAGTCCCGCCCGACTCCACCCCAGCAGGCTGGTCCACAGCCCGGTTGGGGCCCGTCACCCCAGTCCGGTCCGTCACCCCAGTCCGGTCCGTCAGCTCAGTTCGGTCGAGGTCCGCAGCCTGACCCTGCCCAGCAGTCGGGGCCGCCGCGCTCCGGTCCGACGTCGCAGTCGAGCCCACCCCAGTCCGGCCCAGCTCAGTCCGGCCCAGCGCAGCAGTCTGGTCCGCAGCAATCAGGTCCAGCTCAGTCCGGATGGACGCAGCAGTCCGGTCCGCCTGCCGGTGGAGCTCAGTCCGGGTGGACGCTGCAGACCGGTCCGCAGCAGGCCGGCCCGCAGCAGTCCGGTCCGGGTCGGCCGGGGCAGTCACGGCCGCCGCAGCAGCCCAGCACGGACCAGTCGCAGTCCAGTGCTTGGCACTCGGCTCCGTCCCAGTCCAATCCCGAGCAGCCCGGTCCCTACTCCGAGGGCTCATACCTGTGGGGCTCGCCGCAGTCGGCGCCTCAGCAGTCAGCATCGCCGTGGAGCAACGCCCTGCCGCCACAGCAACCACAGCAGCAGCGCATGCCCCGGCACGCGGCTTCGTCCGGCAACCAGCTCGGCCCGATGGGCCAGCCGGTGCAACAGGCGCCGAACTGGCAGTACCCGCCGATCCCGATCCCCCAGCCGCCCGGCGGACGCAGGCGCAAGCCGACGCGGACCCCGCGCCTTCTCCTGATCGGCCTGGTGGTGCTCGCCGTCCTGGTCGTCGGCACCGGCGTCACACTGCTCGTCCGCAACGCCGGCAACGACGCCCCTCAAACGACGGGCACCCGGTCGGCCCCGGCCTCGGAGTCCCCGTCCGAGTCGCCCTCCGAGTCAGCGTCCAGTGCACCGACCCCGACGAGGCCACCCGGCCCGACGGTCGACGAGGTCGTGAAGGCCAGCAAGCTCTACAGCATCGGCCCGATCGCGGCCTCGAAGTGCGCGGAGCCGCTGATCGCGCCGACGAACTTCACCGCCGCGAAGAACTACTACAACCGTCTGCTGCCGTGCCTCAACCGCACCTGGTCGCTGGCGATGAAGAAGGGCGGTCTGCCGTTCCGCGCCCCGAAGGCGGTCGTGTACGCCGGCAAGCTGCCCTCCCCGTGTGGCATCCAGCGCAGCGTGCGAGCGGCGTACTGCGGTGCGAACCAGACCATCTACCTGCCGTTCGCGGTGGACCTGCGGTACTACCAGTCGAACCCGATGTACGCGCGCGCGATCATGCTGAACACGTTCGCGCACGAGTACGGCCACCACGTGCAGAACCTGGCCGGCATCCTCGGGGCGTCGGTGACGCGGCAGCAGAAGATGACGCCGAACCAGAAGCTGCAGGAGAGCCGCCGGCGGGAACTGCAGGCGACCTGCCTGGGCGCTGCCTACCTCGGCGCCAACGCGGCTTTCACGCCGATGCGTGACCCGCTGCTGCTGAACTGGAAGTTCCTGATCTCCCACACCGGCGACGACTACGCCCGGCCGCGCATCCACGACCACGGGAACCGGGTCAGCAACTACCAGTGGTCGATCGCCGGCTACAACAACAAGAAACCCGACTTCTGCAACACGTTCACCGCCGCTGACGTCCGAGTGAACTAGGCGGTGTCTGACGGTCCCGCGCAGTAGGCGCGGGACCGTCGGACACCGCCTTGCCGGCGTTCAGAACAGGCGGCGCGCTGTGGTCAGCGTGCCGCCGAACGCGGTGACGAAGTTGCTGAGGGACTCACCGATGTCGGACAGGTGCCAGTTGTCCGGGCCGGAGTACCAGCCGATGCCGGCGTCCGGGTCGTCGTCGTCATCGGTCGCCGCGATCTCCAGCGCCCATTTCTCGGTCAGTCCGAGCACAGCGGCGTACGGAAGGCAGCGGGACGCGAACTCGAGGCGGTGGCTCTGCGGCAGGTCCGCCGACGTCTCGTCGACCAGGTACTGCTGCAGGCCGGCCACTCGACCCAGTACGGCGGCTCCGCGCGCAGTGCGAGCCGGTGCGACCTGACCGATCAGTGCGAGCACCAGACCCGCCGCCATCACCGCGAAGCCGACCAGGCCGAATTTGCTCACGATCGCGAGCACGACGGTCAATACGACGCCAGCACCGAGCAGCACCACGCCCGCAGTGGTCCAGCGGTTCCGGACGGCGTCCGGACGGGTGGTGAACCAGCCCTGCGTCACCACATCGGCGTACAGCTGCTCGCGGACCAGGTTGAGGCGCGGCCGCAGCGACGGGCCGAGGTTGGACACGACTACCGAGTCGCCTTCCGCGAAGACCGCGTCCAGCAAAGCCTTCTCGTAGGGCAACAACTCGGGGCCGCCCTGGTGGAGCCGGTGCAACTCCCAGTCCAGCTTGCCGAAGTGCGACCCCCGCGGCAGCTCGACGATCGTCAGATAGTTGCGGACGGCAAGGTCCAGCAGGGTCGCGGTGATGTCGACGACGTCGGCCGTCTCGTCGACGACCGTGCCGACCTGGCCCGGCCGGATCCCGTCCGGTGCGGCGAACTGCGGACCGTCCGAGCCGTTGAGCACCGGCCGCTCGGGCGTGCCCTCGCCGACCCTGGCGGCGTCACGACCGCGGAAGAACCACAGGGCCACAGAACCGAGCAGTCCGATGCCGAACACGATCACCGCCAGGCCGATGGTGCTGGAGTCGGCAGTGAACGCCCGACCGAGCGTCCAGCGGGTCTCGAACTGCGCGTTCGGCTGCACGGTCGCCTGGTCGCTCAGTCCGGTCAGGAACGTCATCCGGCCACCCGCGGGTACGCCGTTCTGCTCGATCTGCAACCCGGCCGACTCGGCCAGTTGCGACGACGTGCACGGCATGCTCGAGCCGACCCGGCCGGCGAAACAGGTGACCCAGGTGGCGAACGGGATGCTGACGCTGAGCTCGGCCTTCGGGATCGACACCCCGAAGCCCTGCACGACCGGCCAGCTCACCTCGCGGCCCTCGGTCGAGTCGGCCACCACGTTGTCGACGGTGTAGCTGTAGACGATCTTCGACTGGCCGGACACGTTCACGGTGAGCTTGCGACCGTCGTCGGTGCTCTCGTTCTTCAACCCCTGGGCCGGTTGACCGTTCACGGTCGCCGACACGTCACTCAGGCTGTAGGTGCGGTCCCGCTCGGCGTCGGACCGGACCCGGGTGGCCAGCGTCCGGCTGAACGTCGTACCGCCGGCGGTCAGGTCGACCGTCTCCTTGACCTGCAGCGTGCCGTCCTTGGTCAGCGTCGCGTCGGCCGAGTACGCCGTGATCTGGTCGTCGGCGGCCTGCGCGGGCAACGTGCCCAGGGCAACGAACAGCGCGGACAGCGGGGCGGTCAGGGACATCAGCAGGGCAGCCGGAAGGAGGCGGCGCTTCAGTGACATGGGTCGAGAGTAGTCTCGTGCCGGTTCGCCCAGCGAACCCGACCGAACCCGATCACGGCGCAGGAGGCCAGACCTGTGAGCAGTCCGTACGGCTACGGTGGCCGTCTCCAGGACAGTCCGCCCGGACCGCCTCCCGGTGTGCTGCCGCCGCCACAGTCCGCGCCATGGCCGCCGCAGGGGCCGTACTCCACTGGCCCCGGTCCGATGCAGCAGCGAGCGCCGTACCCGGGCCAGCAATACCCGGGGCAGTGGGCACAGCCGTACTACGGCGGTCCGGGGCAGTTCAACGGGTTCCAGCCACCGCGTCGCCGGCGCGGTCCGGTCCGGCTGATCGTGCTCGCGTTCGTGCTGCTGATGTTCATCGCGGTGTCGGTGGCGGTGCTCGGCAGCCTGCTGGGCAAGAGCGACGACAACACCGCCCAGCCCAAGGTGACCGGTCCGTCGATCGTGCCGACGCCGACCAGCAACCCGCAGAAGGGTACGGCGGAGGACTACCTGCTGAACGCCGACATCTATCGCACCGGTCCGCTGGCCGAGCAGAACTGCCCCGCCGCGAACCTGCGTGACGGCAGCCTGGCGGCGCAGAAGGTGTACTACCAGAAGCTCTTCAAGTGCCTGAACGACGCGTGGCGGCCGATCTTCAAGGAGCTCGGCCAGGACAAGCCCGACCCTGGTCTGGTCGTGTTCGACAAGCCGGTGACGACACCGTGCGGCCGCTTCGAGCCGCTGTCCGGCCGGGTGCTCGCGTTCTACTGCTACGGCAACCAGGTCATGTACACCGACGTCAAGCAGATGAACCGGGCGTTCGGGCCGCAGCAGGATCTGGCCTACCTGATGACGATCGCGCATGAGTACGGCCACCACGTGCAAGGCGTCAGTGGGCTGTTCTACGCCCGGGCCGTCTATCTGCAGGACCATCCGGATCAGGAGCTCGAGAGCTCACGTCGCAACGAGCTGCAGGCGTCCTGCTTCGGTGGGGTGTTCAGCAAGGCGGTCGAGAAGTCGTACCCGCTGACCAACCGGCTGGCCGAGTTCAAGGAGCAGTCGAGCAACAGCTTCGGTGAAACGCCTGACACCCCGGAGGACGAGCGTACGCACGGCTTGGCGACCAGCCAGGGCTTCTGGATCCAGAACGGCTTCAACATCGGCGCCGACAAGGCCTGCAACACCTTCGCGGTAGCAGCCGACCTGGTGAAGTAACCGAACGCCTGATGGTCAGCGGGCGGACCCAGAACCGGTGACCTGGAACGGCTCGTGGTCCAGTCGCGGCCCCGGTTCCCGGCATCCGATCGGCAGCCTCCACACGCCAGGACGCCCGGGATCCCGACATGCCTGCGCCGCCGGGGGTGTTGATCAGCGCGATTGCCGCGACCCTGGACAGGTGCCGGGGATCTCGGACACCGCACAGCCTGTCCGAGGCCCCGAGATGGTGTCCCAGGCCCCGGCGGATCGCCACCGGCCCCACCCGCCGCCACAACGAACCCGTCCAGCCACCGCACCTGCCCACCCGTCTGCGGCCGGTCCGGCCGCGGAGGCTACCGACGGTGCGGCCGGAGGCTGGGCGTGCCAGCACGACAGGAGGTGTCCACCCCGGCCCCGGCCTGGCCGGCCAGAGCCAGGCGTGAATGCCTCCTCCGACCAGCACCCCCGGACCGACACCACCTGTCGAGCCGGCACACCCAGCCGACCTCGCTCACACATCCAGCAGAAGAACCGCAATTCCTTGTCCCAACCCACCACATGGGACGTCAACCCATCACATGCGCACGCGGGCCGGCCCTCCCCTGAAACCCGTGCGGAAGAACCGGGGTCAGATCGTCTGGCCGATTGCCGCGCCGAGGAACGCGCCGCCGAGTCCAGCGATGATGCTGGCGGCAACGTTTGCGGCGGCGAAGAACTTCGCGTCCTGCTCGATCAGCCGCAATGTCTCGTAGGAGAAGGTGGAGTACGTGGTCAGCGCACCGCAGAACCCGGTGCCCACCAACAGCTGCACCGAATGCGGCACGCTCGACGTCGTCGCAGTACCGGCGACCACTCCGAGGATCAGCGAGCCGACGATGTTGACCGTGAACGTCCCCCACGGGAAGACGGTGTCGTGACGGGCTTGGACCGCGCGGTCGGTGAGATAGCGCAGCGGCGCCCCGACAACGGCCCCGGCAATCACCAGGAGCAGGTTCACCGCGACTCCCCCTTGGAGTCCGGGGCGGCGTCACGTCCGGCGTACCGGATGACTTCGCAGTCGTCGAGGATCACCAGGCCCTCGGTGACCAGTTCGTCCAGTTGGGGCAGGAAAGCGTGGATGCGGTCGTGGGTGTCGACGATGACGATCACCACGGGCAGGTCCTCGGACAGGCTGAGCAGACGCGTGGTGTGGATGCGGTTGGACGCGCCGAAGCCTTCGACGCCGTGCAGCACGGTGGCGCCGGCCAGTCCGGCCTTGTGGGCGCGGTGCACGATCTCGGTCGACAGGGGCTTGTGGTGCCAGCGGTCGGACTCGCCGATCATGATGGTGAGTCGAAGAGCGGTGCCGGTGAGTCTCATCGCTGCCTCCGGTGGATCAGGCTTCGCGTCGCGCTGGCTGTCGCCCAGACCGCGATCAGCGCCGCGGCCGCAGTACTGGCGAGATAGATCAGAGCCGTGCCGGGGTGCCGGTCGGCGATCAGGCGCTGGATGTCGAGGGTGTAGGTGGAGAACGTGGTGAAGCCGCCCAGGATCCCGGTGCCGAGGAACGGGCGCAGGTACCGTTGCCGGGTCCACACATCGGTGACCAGCACCATCAGGACACCGATCAGCGCGCTGCCGGCGATGTTGATCACCAACGTGGCCCAAGGGAAGCCGCCCGCAGGAGTCGGCCAGGCCAGGCCGATCAGGTAGCGGGCGGTCGCGCCGATCGCGCCGCCGACGGCGATGACCGCGAGTACGGCGGCGTCGGTCGCCAGATGCCGGGTGGGGCGGGCGAGATGCAGGTCGACGTCGGGATCGATGGGTTCCTGCGGAGCCGGATCGGTCTGCTCGCGTTGCTGCACCGGGTGATGCCTCCTACCTGGACAAGTACCCCGCGGCAGGCGCGCCACGGGGTCGGACAGGTAGGGACTGTTGGCCATCCCGCGATCGGGTGACGGTTCGGGGCCGGCGAGCCCCACCGCCGGTCATACACCACCAAGCCTAACCGCTGCCACCGCCGGCACGCCCCGGGGTCGAGTCAGGTCCACGATGAGATCCTCGAAGGCGCGCCGCGACAGGGAGGACCTTTGCCATGACACCCGGGCCGAAGCCGGCACGGTACGACGGCCTCGCGGACTGGTACGACGAGCACAACGCGGCCGCGGCTGACGACAACCGTGACCCACTGCTGGAGCTGCTAGGCTCGGGAGGCGGACTGTGTCTGGACCTCGGCTGCGGGACCGGTCAGAACCTCCAGACCCTGCGTACCACCGGACGCACCGTCATCGGGCTCGAGTACTCCGCAGACCAGCTGCGGCTCGCCCGGCCACGTACCGCCCGCGGCGAGGCGCTGGTCCAAGCCGACGCCGCCACACTGCCGTTCGCCGAGGCAGTCTTCTCCACTGTCGCCGCCCTCTGGCTCTCCACCGACGTCGATGACTTCGCTGCCGTACTACGTGAGGCCGCCCGCGTACTGTGTCCGAGCGGAGTGCTGGCGTACTACGGGGTCCACCCGTGCTTCAACGGTCCACACACCGAAGGCCGCGTCGATGGCGGGCGCGTCGTCCACCCGACGTACCGCGCTGTCGGCTGGCATCCGCCCGCACCCTGGTGGGGCGAGGGCGGTATCCGCCACCGCCTCGGCATGCGACACCTGCCGCTCGCCGACCTACTCAACTCGTTCACCGCGGCGGGCCTGACGATCACCCGAACCGTGGAGCCACGCACCGACCCGGTCCCCTGGGTCCTGGCCCTACGCGCCGAGAAGCGCTAGCCATGGGTCGGGTGGGGCCAGCTGGCGTGGGAGAATCTCCGGGTGCAGATCGGGGTCCTTGGGTCATTTGAGGTACGCGCGGACGACGGCAGCCTGGCCGACGTGCCGGGTGCTCGGTTGCGCGCGCTGTTGATCGCCCTGGCGCTCGAGCCGGGCCGCGTCGTGTCGAAGGCGACGCTTGTCGACTGGATTTGGGGTGAGCGTCCGCCGGCTGATGCCGCGAATGCCCTGCAGCGCTTGGCTTCCCGGCTGCGGAAGGTGCTGCCAGGGGTGATCGAGGGCCAGACGGGCGGCTACCGGTTGGCGGTGAGCGCCGACACTGTCGACGCCCTGCGGTTCGAGCGTCTCTTCGCCCAGGCTCGCCAGGAGGAGGGTTCCGGGCGCCTTCGGCTGTTGCGCGAGGCCCTCGCTTTGTGGCGCGGAGCGGCGATGCAGGATGTCGGGCTGGAGGACAGCGAAGCATTCGAGTCGGCGGTGACGCGGCTCGAGGGGCTGCACCTGACCGCGATGGAGGATCGGTTCGAAGCAGAGGTGAGCCTCGGCCATGGCGCGGAGGTGGTCGGGGAACTGACCGACGCGGTAGCCGCGCATCCGCTGCGCGAACCGCTGGTGGCCGCGCTGATGCGTGCCCTGGTGGCGGCCGGTCGCGATTCCGAGGCCCTGCTCACCTATGAGCGCACGAGGGAGGCTCTCGCGGAGGCCCTTGGCGTTGACCCCTCGCCGGAGTTGTCGGCCTTGCATGTCGCGTTGTTGCGGGGCGAGTTGGGACGCCGGGAGGAGAACCGGAAGACCAATGTGCGGGCCGAGCTGACGAGTTTCGTCGGGCGGGACGCTGACGTCGCCGTGGTCCGCGAGCTGATCGCGGAGCATCGGCTGACCACGCTGGTCGGACCGGGCGGCTCGGGCAAGACCAGGCTGGCCACGGAGACCGCGCGTACGCTGCTCGGCGACCTGCCGGACGGGGTCTGGCTGGTGGAGCTCGCCGCGATCGGCGCCGACGGTGACGTCGCGCAGGCGACGCTCACCGGGCTCGGGCTCCGGGATGCGCTACTCGGCTCGGGACCGGGCACGGACCTGGTGGACGGGCTGATCGCCGCGATCCGCGAGCGGGAGGCGCTGCTGATCCTGGACAACTGTGAGCACGTGATCGAGGCGGCGGCTCAGTTCGCCGATCGAGTCCTCGGAGAGTGCCGACTGCTGCGGATCCTGGCGACGAGCCGGGAACCGCTCGGCATCACCGGCGAGGCGCTCTGGCTGGTCGAGCCGCTGGCCTTGCCCAGCGACGCCGGCGCCGGCGAGATCGCGTCCTCTGCGGCCGTCCGGTTGCTGCGGGACCGGGCGGACGCGGTGCGCAGGGACCTCGCGGCCGACGAGCACACGTTGGCGACGATGGCGCGCATCTGCCGGGCGCTGGACGGGATGCCACTGGCGATCGAGCTGGCTGCGGCCAGGTTGCGCACCATGTCGATCGATCAGCTCGCCAACCGGCTCGACGACCGGTTCCGTCTGCTGACCAGCGGCAGCCGGACCGCACTGCCGCGGCACAGGACGCTGCGCGCGGTGGTCGATTGGAGCTGGGAGTTGCTCACCGATGCCGAGCGGCTGGTGCTACGCCAGCTGTCGGTGTTCGCGGGCGGCGCGAGCTTGGAGGCGGCCGAGCAGGTCTGCGCCGGCGCCGACGTCGAGTCTGACGAGGTGCTGGAGTTGCTCACCTCGCTGGTCGAGAAGTCGTTGCTGGTCACGGATGGCGACGGCGCGCCGCGGTACCGGATGCTCGGCACGATCAAGGAGTACGCCGCGGATCGGCTCGCGGAAGCCGGGGAATCGGACCTGGCCCGGCAGGCGCATCTCTCCTACTTCACCGAGTTCGCCGAGACCGCGGAGCCACACCTGCGTCGCGCCGAGCAACTGGACTGGATCGCCACGCTCGAGGCCGAACACGACAACATCAGTGCCGCGCTCCGGGCGGCGATCGCGGCCGGCGACGCACCGGCGGCGATGCGGCTCGCGGCGGCCACCGGCTGGTACTGGTGGCTCAGCGGGCGCCGGGGCGAAGGTATCGAGCTGATGATCGCGGCCACCGAGGTTCCCGGCGAGGTGACCGATGAGGTTCGGGCCATGACGTACGCGCTGGTGGTGCTCTTCGTGACGTCGGGGCGGGGCGGCGAGCAGCAGGGCGTGGAGTGGATCCACAAGGCGTATCGATTCAGTCAGCAATCCGAGCACCACAACCCGCTGCTGGATCTGGTGATCCCGCTGGAACGCCTGCTGGAGGACCCTGAGTCCGTCGTGCCGGCGTTCGAGTCGTTGCTGGACAGCGTCGACCCGTGGGTACGCGCTCTGGCCCGCTGGCAGGTCGGCAAGATGCGAACCGTGCTCGGCGAGAGCGGTCCGGAGGTCGAGGCCCATATGGAGATGGCGCTCGCGGAGTTCCGGACGCTCGGCGAACGGTTCGGGATGTCGTTGGCCCTCTCCGAGCTGGCGGGCCAACTGGCCATGCGTGGCGAACTCGCCGGTGCCTCCGAGTACTACGAACAGGCGATCACCGTCGTCACCGAGGTCGGCGCGATCGAGGATGTCATCCGGCTGCGGACCCTGCAGGCCCTGCAGTACTGGCGGAACGGCGATCAGGAGGCGAGCGCGGCCGCCATCGCCGAGGCGGAGAAGTGCGCCGAAGGCGTCACCTGGACGTACGTACTGGTCGACTTGGCGCTGACGAAGGCGGAGCTCGCTCGCTGGGGCGGCAACGCCGAGGAGGCGCGCCGTCAACTCGCCGTCGCGACCAGCTATCTGGGCGACGACGCGAAGCAGGCGAGCATCCGGGCCGGGATAGAAGACATGCTCGGCTACCTGGCCGACGATGTCCGGGACGCCCGTACCCATCGCGTGGCCGCCTGGCAAGCGGCGTCCGAGGCGGGCCACCCACCCTTGACCGCCCAGGTAGTGGTCGGGATCGCGGATCTCGCCGTTCGCCTCGACCAGTACGAACAGGCGGCGCGGTTGCTCGCGGCCGGCGACGGACTCCGCGGACTGCCGGATCGCTCCAACCCGGATGTGGCCAGGATCGAGCGGGACGCACGAAGTCACCTCGGCGCGGCACGGTTCGCCGAGGTGACGCAGGAGGGTGCGGAGGCGAGCTGGTCCGACCTGGTCGAGGCCGCGCTCGCTTCGTGAGGCTCAGCTCGCCGCGCGCTGAATGATGATGTCGCCGTGCCGCGTACGGGCGTGCACCATGACCTTGTCGTCGGACGGGCCGGCGTCGCCCTGCGACGAGACGAAGTTGTGCACCGCTCCTCGCTCGCTGTCCACGTCGACGGAGGCTGCGGCGCCCTCGCTGATGCCGACCTCGATGTTTCCGGAGGCGTTCATCAGCTTCGCCTGACCGTGGGTCATCCGGCCGATCCGAATGGCACCGCTGGCCGTCTTGGCGGTGACGCTGCCGTCGGCGCGGTCGATGTCGAATCCACCGCTGGCACTGCTCAGCTCGAGGTCCGCCGCGGCGTGGCCGATCCAGGCCCGGCCGCCCGAGCTCGAGATCCCGACGCTGCCCTCGACCTCGCCGATCCGTACCTCGGACGCACCCCCTTGGATCTCGGCGGTCCCGGCGATGTGGCCGACCACCACCTCGCCGGAGGAGATGTTCGCGTGCAGGGCGTCGATGCGATCCAGCTCGACCAGGCCCGACGCCATGTGCAGCTCGCATTCGCCGAACGATCCGTCAGCCTGAACGTTCGAGTACGCCAGGTAGGCGACCAGGCTGGACCCGGCGGGCAGGTCGATCGTGATGGCGACCGAACCGTTCTTGCTGCCCGCGGCGGTCGTCTTGACCGACAACTGACCGTCGGCGAACTCGACCTTGGTCTTGCCGGCCACCTTGACGTCCGACCGGCTCGCCGCGTCGACGGGCTCGACCAGCACCACGGTGTCGGTCCGGTCGGTCGCGGTGACCCGCACCCGGGCACCGGCGACCTGAACGGTGGCGGTGATAGGCCCCGGCGTGGCGAATGTAGGCATGACAACTCTCCTCGTACGTCGTCTTGGTGGGCTCGACCGCCCCGGTTGGTCAGGCGCGCTTCTTGAAGGTGGAGAGCGACCACACGAACCCGATCGCGGCGATCCCGACACACCAGACGATGGCCTGGACCGCGCTGCTCGTCGAGGCCGGTTCGCCGGCCAGCAGACCGCGCAGGGTCTCGATGATCGGGGTGAAGGGCTGGTACTCCGCGAACTGCCGGACGCCGGCGCCCATCGTTGCGGCCGGCACGATCGCACTGCTCAGGAACGGCAGCATGATCAGCGGTACGCAGGCCATCCCAGCCGACTCCGGGGTCTTGGCGAACAGTCCCAGCGCGACCGTGATCCAGCTGGTCGCGAACGAGACCAGCACGATCAGACCGATCGCACCGAGCCATTCGGCGAAACTCGCGTCCGGCCGGAATCCCACCGCGAACGCGACACCGATGATGGCCGCGACGGCGATCAGGCTGCGCAGCAGGGTCTCGGCGACGTGCGCGACCAGTACGGCGCTGCGGGAGATGTCCATCACCTTGAACCGGTTGATGATCCCCTTGGTCATGTCGGAGTTCACGGCCGTCGCGGTCGCGCTCAGTCCGTAGCAGATCGCCAGGATGATCATGCCCGGCGTCGCGTAGTCGATGTACTTCTCACCGACGTCGAACGCGCCGCCGATCACGAAGACGAACATCAGCAGGAGCACGATCGGGAGCAGGATCGCGTTGAACACCGCGACCGGGTTCCGGACAGTGTGCTTGAAGTTGCGACCGAGCATGGTCGTCGAGTTACTCATGATGCGTTCACTTTCGGGTTGGTACGGCCGGTCAGGGAGAGGAAGACGTCGTCGAGGTCCGGTGTGTGCACCGAGAACTCCTCGACGTCGATCGAGTGGGCATCGAGCTGGTCCAGGAGCTCCCGGACCGATTTCGCCCGGCCGTCACTGGGGATCCGCAAGGTCAGGTCGTCCTCGCTGTCCCGCGTCGAGTCGGTCAGGACCTGCTGCGCGGCGTCGAGTTCGGCGTCGCCGGCGAACCGGAGCCGGACATGGCTGCCGCCGATCAGGCGCTTGAGCTCGGCGGGCGTGCCCTGGGCGACCAGCTTGCCCTGGTCGAGCACCGCGATCCGGTCCGCGAGCCGATCGGCCTCGTCCAGGTACTGAGTGGTCAGGAAGATGGTGACGCCCTCGGTCACCAGCTGGCGGATGATGTCCCACATCGTCCGCCGGCTGCGCGGGTCCAGTCCCGTCGTCGGCTCGTCCAGGAAGATGATCCGGGGCTTGCCGACCAGGGTCATCGCCAGATCCAGCTTCCGGCGCATACCGCCGGAGTACGTCGCCACCATCTTCTGCGCCGACTGCGTCAGGTCGAACCGCTCGAGCAACTCCGCGACGATGCGCTTGCCCTCGGCGGACTCGATGCGCTTGAGATCCGCCATCAGCTGCAGGTTCTCCTGGCCGGTCAGCAGCTCGTCCACCGCCGCGAACTGGCCGGTGACGCCGATCGCCGCACGGACGGCCTTGGTCTCGGTGGCCACGTCATGACCGGCGACGCGGACCGTGCCGCCGTCGGCCTTCATCAACGTGGTCAGCACGTTGACCGTCGTCGTCTTGCCCGCGCCGTTCGGGCCGAGCAGGGAGAAGACCGTACCGGCCGCGACCTCCAGGTCGATGCCGTCGAGCACGACCTTGTCCTTATACGCCTTGCGCAGCCCCGAGGCCGCGATCGCTGAACTAGTCATGTGACTACCTTCGGCGTCCACCCAGCCACCGCCCTGACACGCTCCTGACACCGCACCTGACGCGACGGCAGCCGCCTCACCAAGGCCGATCCACGCCGCGCGGGAGCGAACACCCACAGTCGGCCGACAGTTGGTTACCCGCGATCGCCAGGTTTCGTTGGGGTTTCACCAAGTGCGCGACGGCGTACGCAGGCTTTGCTTGGGGTTATCTATCTGGTAACTGGGCGGCGTAAGATCCGGCCGTGACGTTGCGACGTGGTGACCTGGCGCCACCCGCGCGGACGCTGGTGGATGTGTTGCAGGAGACGGCGACGAAGTACGCCGATGAGCCTGCGCTGGACGACGGCCACGTCAGTCTGAGTTATCGCGAACTGCTGAACCAGACGACCAAGTTCGCCGCGCGTCTCACCGAGGCCGGGATCGGGCCGGGCGACCGGGTCGGAGTGCGGATCTCGTCGGGGCACAACGATCTGTACGTCGCGATCCTCGGGACGATGCAGGCCGGGGCGGCGTACGTCCCGGTGGACGCCGACGACCCGGACGAGCGGGCGGAGCTGGTGTTCGGCGAGGCCGATGTCGCGGCTACGGTCGGCGACGACCTCGAGCTCACTCTCACCCGCCCGCAGCCCGCGCCGATCCCCAGCGACGACAACGACAACGCCGACGGCTACTTCGACTACCCGTACAGCGCCCGGATGGACTCCTCCGGTACGACGGACGCACCCAGAGCCCACGGCGGTCCGGAGCCGACCGACGACGCGTGGATCATCTTCACCTCGGGCTCGACCGGCGTACCCAAAGGCGTCGCCGTCACCCACCGGTCGGCCGCGGCGTTCGTGGATGCGGAGGCGCGGCTGTTCCTCCAGCAGGAGCCGATCGGGGCGGATGACCGGGTGCTCGCGGGCCTGTCCGTCGCGTTCGACGCGTCCTGTGAGGAGATGTGGCTCGCCTGGCGGCATGGTGCGTGCCTGGTGCCGGCGCCGCGCTCGCTGGTGCGGACCGGTATGGACCTCGGACCGTGGTTGGTTGCCCAAGGCATCACTATCGTCTCGACCGTGCCGACGCTGGCGGCGCTCTGGCCGGCCGACGCGCTCGACCAGGTCCGGCTGCTGATCTTCGGCGGCGAGGCCTGCCCACCCGAGCTCGCCGAACGGCTCGCGGTCGACGGCCGCGAGGTCTGGAACACGTACGGCCCGACCGAGGCCACAGTCGTCGCCTGCGGCGCCCAGCTGACCGGCGAGGGCCCGGTCCGCATCGGTCTCCCCTTGGACGGCTGGGATCTGGCCGTGGTCGATGCTGCGGGCAACGAAGTGCAGGAGGACGAGATCGGCGAGCTGATCATCGGCGGCGTCGGTCTGGCCCGGTACCTCGACCCGGCCAAGGACGCCGAGAAGTTCGCCCCGATGCCGAGCCTCGGCTGGGAGCGCGCGTACCGCAGCGGCGACCTGGTCCGCAACGACCCCAAGGGCCTCCTGTTCCAGGGCCGCGCCGACGAGCAGGTCAAGCTCGGTGGCCGCCGGATCGAGCTGGGCGAGGTCGACGCCGCACTCCAGGCCCTGCCCCAGATCTCCGGCGCCGCCGCCGCGGTCCGCAACAGCGCCGCCGGCAACCAGTTGCTGGTCGGGTACGTCGTACCCGACGACCCGGCCGCGTTCGATCAGGCCAAGGCGACCGCGAGACTGCGCGAGGAACTGCCCGCGGCGCTCGTCCCCCTGCTGGCCGTCGTCGACACGTTGCCGACCAGGACGTCCGGCAAGGTCGACCGCAACGCGCTGCCCTGGCCGCTGCCCGGGATGGACGGCGACGGCCCCGCGGCCGAGCTCAGCGGGACCGAGGGCTGGCTGGCCGAGCGCTGGACGAAGGTCCTCGGCGCGACGGTCACCGGCCCGGACAACGACTTCTTCCTGCACGGCGGCGGCAGCCTGGCCGCCGCCCAACTGGTGTCGGTACTGCGCGAGCGGTATCCGGACGTGACCGTCGGCGACATCTACGAGTACCCGCGCCTCGGCGCGCTCGCGGACCGGCTCGACGAGTCACAACCACAGGCGTACGTGCCGGTCGAGATCCGGGAGATCCGGCCGACGCCGAAGAGCACGCAGCTCCTGCAGACAGCGCTCACGCTCGTCCTGCAGACAGTCGTCGGCGTTCGCTGGCTTGTCTACCTGTTCACGCTGAACAACGTGCTCGCCGAGCTGGTCGGCCCGCTGCCGTGGGCCAGGACAGTCTCGTGGTGGTGGATCCTGGCCGGCTGGCTGCTCCTGATCACTCCTGCCGGCCGGATGGGCATCGCCGTCGTCGGCGCGCGCATCCTCCTCCGCAACCTGAAACCCGGCACCTACCCGCGCGGCGGCACGGAGCACGTCCGGCTGTGGGCCGCCGAGAACCTCTCGGATGCCGCCGGCGCCGCCAACCTGGCCGGCGCCCCCTGGATCGCGTACTACGCCCGCGCGCTCGGCGCGAAGGTCGGCCCCGGCGTCGACCTGCACACGCTGCCGCCGGTGACCGGCATGCTCACGATGGGCCGGGGCGCATCGATCGAGCCCGAGGTCGACCTGGCCGGCTACTGGATCGACGGCGACCGGCTGCACGTCGGCCCGGTGACTGTCGGCGCGGAGGCCGTGGTCGGTTCCCGGAGCACGCTGCTGCCCGGCACCGAGATCGGCCGGAAGGCCGAGATCGCGGCCGGCTCGGCCGTCTCCGGCAAGGTCCCCCCGAACGAGCGCTGGTCCGGCTCTCCCGCGACCCGCGTCGGCCGCGCCCGCCACCCGTGGCCGGACCACCGGCCCGCCCGCGCCCCCTGGTGGGTCCTCGCGTACGGCGTTCAGTCCGCCGTCATGTCGCTGATCCCGGTGGCCGCGGCACTCGTCGCACTCGTCGTACTCGGCAACGCGATCGAAGGCACCGACACGCTCCAGGCAGCCGCACTCAGGGCGCTGGGCGCGATCCCGCTGATGACCCTCGTCGGGTTCATGACGGTCGCCGTCCTGACATTGATCGGCGTCCGCCTGCTCGGGATCGGCATCAAACCCGGTCACTACCCGGTCCGCAGCCGGATCGGGTGGCAGGTGTGGGCGACCGAGCGGCTGCTGGACACCGCCCGGACCCTGCTGTTCCCGCTGTACGCGAGCCTGCTCACGCCCTGGTGGCTGCGGGCCCTCGGCGCGAAGATCGGCCGCGACGTCGAGGCGTCGACGGTCCTGCTGCTGCCGAAGATGACGACCGTCGGCGAGGGCGCGTTCCTGGCCGACGACACAATGATCGCGTCGTACGAGCTCGGTGGCGGCTGGCTGCACGTGGCCGGCGCGAAGGTCGGCAAGCGCGCGTTCCTCGGCAACTCCGGCATGACCGCGCCCGGCCGGTCGGTGCCCAAGAACGGCCTGGTCGCGGTGCTGTCGGCGGCCCCGAAGAAGTCCAAGGCCGGTACGTCGTGGCTCGGTTCGCCACCGGTCAAGCTCCGGCGGCAGGCGGTCGAGGGCGACCAGAGCCGGACCTTCAACCCGCCGTTCAAGCTCAAGATCGCCCGGGCGCTGGTCGAGCTGTGCCGGTTCGTCCCGATGATGTGCACGGTCCTGATCGCGCTCGGCGTACTGTTCGGGTTCCAGGCGCTCGACATCTGGATCGGGCCGTGGTGGACCGTGGTGCTGTCGGGTGCCGTGATCCTCGCCGCCGGCACGGTCGCGGGCGGGATGGCGACGGTCGCCAAGTGGCTGATCGTCGGCAAGACCCGCGCGGTCGAGTACCCGCTCTGGAGCTCGTTCGTCTGGCGCAACGAGGTCGTCGACAGCTTCGTCGAACTGGTCGCGGCTCCGTGGTTCGCGAACACCGTTGCCGGGACGCCGTTCCTCAACGTGTGGCTGCGGTCCCTCGGGGCCAAGATCGGCAAGGGTGTCTGGTGCGAGACGTACTGGTTACCCGAGGCTGATCTGGTCACCCTCGGCGACGGCGCCACGGTGAATCGCGGCTGCGTGCTGCAGACGCACCTTTTTCATGATCGAGTTCTCTCCATGAGCACAGTCACCTTCGGACCAGGAGCAACCCTCGGGCCCCATGGCATCGTCCTGCCCGCCGCGAGTGTCGGGGCAGGAGCTACCATCGGCCCGGTGTCTCTCGTGATGCGTGGTGAAGGAGTGCCGGCCGGGACGCGCTGGGCTGGGAACCCGATCGCTCCCTGGCAGGGCTGATGGTTGGCCCGCTCAAACGACAGCTGGGCAACGGGCAGCCGGGAGCGACGACGGCCGGCGACCGCTACGTGCCCACCCACGGCAACGGCGGCTACAAGGTCGAGTCGTACGAGCTGGACCTGGACTACCGGGTCAGCAGCAACCGCCTGAGCGGCAAGGCGACGATCACCGCCTTCGCCACCGAGGCACTCTCCCGGGTCAGCTTCGACCTGACCGGCCTCCGGGTGTCGAAGGTGTCGGTGAACGGCCGGCGGCCGCAGCGGTATGTGCACCGCCAGGGCAAGCTGCAGGTCACCCCGGCCGCGACGATCATGGACGGCGCCGAGTTCACCGTCGAGGTCCAGTACGCCGGCAACCCGAAGCCCGAGGACAGTCCGTGGGGCGAGCTCGGCTGGGAGGAACTCACCGAGGGCGTGATCGTCGCCAGCCAGCCGAGTGGCGCGGCCACCTGGTTCCCGTGCAACGACCACCCCGGCGACAAGGCGCACTACCGGATCGCGGTCACCACCGATTCGCCGTACCAGGTGGTGGCGAACGGACGGCTGGTGTCGCGCCGGGTGAAGGCCAGCCGGACCACGTGGGTCTTCGACCAGGCCGCGCCGATGGCGACGTACCTGGCGACGGTCCAGATCGGCCGGTACGACGTGGTCGACCTGGCCGCGTCGCCGGTGCCGACCCGGGCGGTGTTGCCGGGGGCCCAGATCCGCGAGTTCAAGACGGACTTCGGCCGGCAGCAGGACATGATGAAGGTGTTCTGCCGGTTGTTCGGGCCGTATCCGTTCGGCGGGTACACGGTCGTCGTGACGGACGACGACCTGGAGATTCCGCTCGAGGCGCAGGGCATCTCGATCTTCGGCAGCAACCATGTGGACGGCCGTCGGAGCTCGGAGCGGCTGGTCGCGCACGAGCTCGCGCATCAGTGGTTCGGCAACAGCCTGACCCCGTCGAGCTGGCAGCACATCTGGCTGAACGAGGGTTTCGCCTGCTACGCCGAGTGGTTGTGGTCGGAGGAGTCGCGGGGCCTGACGGCGGAGCAGCAGACGGCCAAGGCTCACGCGCGGTTGCGGGGCCTCCCGCGGGACCTGATGCTGTCGGATCCGGGCCCAGAACTGATGTTCGACGACCGCCTCTACAAGCGCGGCGCGATCACCCTGCACGTCCTCCGCCGCCACCTCGGCGACGAGGCCTTCTTCGATCTCCTCCGCGCCTGGACCAAGACCTACCGCCACGGCTCGGTGACCACCGCCGAATTCATCGCCCTCGCCTCCACCTTCAGCCCCGACGAGGAGGCCCTGCGCCACCTCTTCGCCGCCTGGCTGGACACCTACGATCTGCCGCCGCTACCCCGGACCCGGTTGCGCTAGCAGTCTGCCGGTGTGCGGGCCACCTCGGTGGCGGCCTTCAGGAAGCGTTCGGTGAGGGGCGTTCTGGTGGCCCAGGCGGCGCCGGTCCACCAGGTGGCGGCGCGGCCGGGCAGCGGGATCAGGCGGATCTCGGGCGGCGCGATGCGCTCGGCGGATTGCGGTACGACGGCGGGCCCGGCACCGGCGGCGGTCAGGGCCAGGACGGTCTGCAGGTCGCCGGCCTCCTGAAGTATTCGCGGGTGGCAACCGAGTTCGGCGTACAAGCTGTTGATCTGTGCGGTCAGGCCGGGCCCGCGAGCCGGGGTGAGGCGGACCAGCGGGCGCGCGTCGATCCAGCTGACCAGGTCGCGCGGGACGTCCGCGCTCGCCGGGACCGCGAGGGTCAACCGGTCTCTTCGTAACCGAAGGTGTTCGAGGCCGGCCGGGACGGGGAGCCGGACGAAGCCGATCTGGAGACTGCCGGCCAGCAGCCGCTCGCACTGGACCACCGACGACATGTCCTCGAGTGAGATCGTGACGCCGGGCCAGCGGCTGCGGAACAGCGCGACCGCCCGCGGCGCGAGCTCGATCCCGGACAACCCGAACCCGATCGCCAGGGAGCCCTCGGCACCCGACGCGACCTGTGCAGCCCGCCGCTCGAACGCCTCGGATCGGTCCAGCAACTCCAGAGCGTCAGGAAGCAGCAGCTCACCGGCCGGGGTCAGCCGGGCACCATGCCGGCCCCGGCTGAACAGCACCGAACCGACCCGACGCTCCAGCACCTGGATCTGCTTGGTCAGGGCCGGCTGACTCGTCGACAACTCGTCGGCCGCGGCACCGAAGTTCCGCAGCCTGGCGACGGTGACGAACGCCCGGAGCAAACGGAGATCCATAACCCCAGGATATGGATTCGTACCGAACGGCTATTGGACGTCATCGATGCCCGGGCGTTTCGATGGTCGTATGACAGCCTTCCGCGCCGCCGTCGTCCAGTTCGAACCGACTCCCGATCAGCCCGCGATCAATCTCGCCACGGTCGAACGGCTGGCCCGGCAGGCGGTCGCCGACGGCGCCCGGCTGGTCGTGTTCCCCGAGCTGTGTCTGCTCGGCTACTGGCACCTGCGCCGGCACACCGCCGAGCGGCTGCACGAGCTGGCCGAGCCGGCCGACGGGCCGCTGGTCAGCCGCGTCCTCGCCCTGGCCAAGGAACTGGACGCCGGGATCGGTGCCGGGTTCCTCGAGGATGCCGACGGCAAGCTCTTCAACGCCTACGCCGTGTGCCTGCCGACCGGCGAGGTCCACGTCCACCGGAAGCTGCACGCGTTCGAGCACGAGGCGATCGCGAGCGGGTCGTCGTACACGGTGTTCGACACGCCGTGGGGGTTCCGGGCCGGGGTGCTGGTCTGCTGGGACAACAATCTGGTGGAGAACGTCCGGATCACGACGTTGCTCGGCGCAACCGTCCTGCTCGCGCCGCACCAGACCGGCGGGACGAACTCCCGCAGCCCGCACGGCATGAAGCCGATCCCGCAGGAGGTCTGGGATCGCCGGGGGCAGGATCCGGAGGCCGTCCGGGTGGCCTTCGACGGGCCGAGCGGGCGGGGCTGGCTGATGCGGTGGCTGCCGGCGCGGGCCCACGACAACGGCCTGTTCGTCCTGTTCAGCAACGGCGTCGGCCGGGACGACGACGAGCTCCGCACCGGGAACGCGATGATCCTCGATCCGTACGGCCGGATCGTCGCCGAGACCCCGGTGCCCGACGAGGCCGTGGTGGTCGCCGACCTGGACCTCGAGCTGGTGCCGATGGCAACCGGCCGCCGCTGGCTCCGCGGCCGCAGGCCCGAGCTCTACGGCCTGCTGACGCAGGTCATAGGAGACGAGCTGGACCCGAGGGCCGCACGCTTCTCGACGGATCCTGTCAGCTTGCCGGGACCGGAGCGTCAGTAGATCAGGGCGGTCGCGATCGCCGCGATGCCCTCGCCACGGCCGGTGAACCCCAGGCCGTCGGTGGTTGCGGCGCTGACCGACACCTCGGCATCGCAGGCCGCGCTGAGCACCTTCTCCGCCTCCTGCCGGCGGGCACCGATCCGCGGCCGGTTGCAGACGATCTGGACCGAGACGTTGCCGATCTCGAATCCCGCGGCCCGCACCCGCCGAGCCGCCTCCGCCAGGAGCGCGACTCCGGCGGTACCGGCCCACTCAGGCTCCGCGGTGCCGAAGTTCGACCCCAGGTCACCCAACCGCGCCGCACTCAGCAACGCGGTGCAGATCGCGTGCGCTGCCGCATCCCCGTCCGAGTGGCCCGAAAGCCCGGAAGCCTCATCCGGCCAGTGCAGACCGGCCAGCCACATTGGGCGGCCTTCCTCCAGCGGGTGTACGTCGATGCCGTTCCCGACCCGTGGGACCTTCACGCCAGCCGCCTCTCCGCCAGCAACGCCTCGGCCAGCAGCAGGTCCTGCGGTCGCGTCACCTTGAACGCGTCCGGCGACCCCTCGACCGTCATCACGGTGACTCCGAGCCGCTCACACAGCATCGCGTCGTCGGTCGCCCCGACCACGCCGGCGGCATGCGCACGGCGCAGTACGGCGGGATCGAACCCCTGTGGCGTCTGTACGGCGACCAGCGACGACCGGTCGGGTGTGTCGACCACTTCACCCGTCGGCGCGACCCGCTTGATCGTGTCGGTCACCGGCACCACCGGTACGACGGCCTGGGCTCCACCACGGACCGCCGCGACGACCCGCTCGATCACCTCGACCGGGACGAAGGCACGCGCCGCGTCGTGCACCAGGATGCAGTCGATCCCGTCGACCGGGACCATGTCGAGGGCCGTCCGGACCGAGTCGGCCCGCTCGGCGCCGCCCGGGACCACGAGCAGCCGGGCGTCACCGGCGTACGGCTCGAGTTCCTTGCCGACGGCCTCTTCGGTGCCCGGCGGGACGGCGACCACGAAACAGCTGAGGTCGGCGGCGGTCGCTGCCTTCAGTCCACGGACCGCGTGGACCAGCAGCGATTCGCCACCGACCTCTCGAAACGCTTTGGGTGTCTCACCACCGAGCCGTAACCCGAGCCCGGCCGCCGGAATGATCGCCGCGGTGCTCATGCGAACTCCGGGCAGGACGGCAGGATCACGTGTTCCGACTCGACCTGATCGTGGTGCTGATCAGGAGGCGAGGACCTCGTCGAGGATGGCCTCCGCCTTGTCCTCGTTGGTGTGTTCGGCCAGGGCCAGCTCGGAGACGAGAATCTGGCGAGCCTTCGCCAGCATCCGCTTCTCACCGGCGGACAGACCACGGTCACGCTCACGGCGCCACAGGTCGCGAACGACCTCCGCCACCTTCATCACGTCACCGGAGTGCAGCTTCTCCAGGTTCGCCTTGTAACGACGCGACCAGTTGGTCGGCTCCTCCGTGTGCGGCGCCCGCAGCACGTCGAAGACGCGCTCCAGACCGGCCTGATCCACGACGTCACGCACGCCGACAAGATCGAGGTTGCACGCGGGGACCCGGACGACCAGGTCGTTCTGAGCGACGATCCTCAAGACCAGATAGGTCTTGTCCTCACCTTTGATCTGACGGGTCTCGATGTCCTCGATGACGGCCGCACCATGGTTGGGGTAAACAACCGTCTCGCCGACTGTGAAAGTCATATGTCACGTGCCCCTTTCCGAGTCCTATCCTACCACGCGGTCGGTGGTCCGGTCGGGACGTTTGCGCTGGTCAGAGGCCACTTCTCGGGTTGACAAACGCTCTCAGCCGTGCCTCGTGCGTACGCGAACTGTTGCCCAGGACACCACTCCGGGACCTCCGTGACACCCGGTGAGACCCCTCCCGCCGTCGGGTCCGGGCGGGGTGCGGGCTACGCTTTGGTGCGCCGGAGGCGGCTGCCTGACGGCGTCGAACAGCTTGTAGGAGAGGGATTCCAGTGCCGATCTCGTTGTCCTCGCGGTCCGTCCGGCGTACCGCGCTGGCGGGTGCCGCCGCCACTCTCAGTATTGCGCTGGCGGCGTGCAGCGCGAGCTTCGGTGCGCAGACCCAGAAGCCGTACCAGGCGGCCGAGGGCAGCAACGCCGACTCCGGCTCGCTCCACGTCCGCAACATGCTGGTGCTGGCGGACGTGGACGGCAAGGGCGAACTGCACACCGTCATCGTCAACGACGGCATCGAGGACGACACCCTGGTCAAGATCGCGCAGGCCCCGGCCGGCACGCCGGACGGCCAGGCCGGCGGCGACCAGCCCGCCGACGTCACGTTCAGCGAGATCAAGACGCCCCTGGACCTGAAGGCCGGGACGTCGACGCTGCTGCCGCCGGCGACCGGTACGGAGACCGACAGCGGTGAGGCGAGCGGCGACCCGATCACGGTCACCGGCGGCAAGCCGGGCCAGGTGGTCAACGTGACCATCACCTTCGGCAAGGCGGCGCCGATCACCACCTACATCCCGGTGCTGAGCGACGACTACTACTCACCGGGCCCCCTGGGCCAGCAGTAGTCGTCCAGCACGCTGTCAGCCCTTGGCCTGGGCTGCCTTGGTCAGGCCCGGCAGCATCTTGTCCAGGACCCACGGGACACTCAGCACGCTGACGGCGCTCATCCCGGAGATGACCTGCTGGTCCTGCAGGGCGTAGGCGCCGCCGCGCTTGACCGCGCCGAGCGACGAGAAGACCGGGTCGGACAGGAACTTCTGCGTCCCGATCCCGTCGACGTACGCGACCAGGACGTCGGCGTCGACATCGGCGATCTTCTCCTTACTGATGGCGAGGGAGAACTCCTTCTTGGTGTTGGTCTTCTCCAGCGCCTCGACGCCCGGCGCGTTCTCGAAGCCCATCTCGTTCAGGATCTGCACCCGCGGGTCACCCGGCAGGTAGACGTAGTTGTCCGGGCCGAACGAGCCGACCGTGATCGTCTTGCCCTTGAACTCCGGGTGCTGGCTCGCGACCTGGGCGATCTTGTCCTGGATGCCGGTGATCAGCTTCTCCGCGTCGGCCTTCTTGCCGAGCGCCTCACCGACCAGCAGCGTCTGGTCCTGCCAGGTGGTCTGCCACGGCGCCCCCGGGTACGCGACCGTCGGCGCGATGCCACTCAGGGTCTTGTACGTCGCCTCGTCGAAGCCCTCGTACGGCGCCAGGATCACGTCCGGCTTCAACGCCGCGATCTTCTCGAACGGGTACTTGTCGCCGGTGTCGAGCAGCGTGGTCTTCGCCGGGTCGAACTCGCCAGCGCCCCAGGCAGTGGTTCCCGCCGCGGTTTGGCCGTACGTGACCTCCGGCATCCCGACCGGGGTCTCACCGAGGGCGTAGACCACGTCCTGCGCGTTCCAGCCGAGCGTGACGATCCGCTCCGGCTTCTCGGTGATGGTGGTCTCGCCGAACGTGTTCTTCAACGTGACCGGGAACCCGGCGGACGCCGTACCGGCCGAACCGCCGGCCGACTTGTCGGCGTCGCTGCCGCACGCGGCCAGTGTCGTCGCGACCAGTACGGCGGTGACAGCCGCACCGATCACGCGGGGACGGGACCAGGACATCGTGACCCTCCTCAGAAAAGCGGTTGCCTCAACTAAGGAGAGCCTAAGCTAACCCCGAAGGTCGTGGCGACCTGCGGGGGATGTGACTCAGGACTCGAACTTGTAGCCCAGGCCACGCACCGTCACCAGGTGCTGCGGGTTCGACGGGTCCTTCTCGAGCTTGGAGCGCAGCCGCTTGACATGCACGTCAAGGGTCTTGGTGTCGCCCACGTAGTCGGCGCCCCAGATCCGGTCGATCAGCTGCCCGCGGGTGAGCACCCGGCCGGTGTTGCGCAGCAGCATCTCGAGCAACTCGAACTCCTTCAGCGGGAGCCGGATCTCGGTCCCCGACACGGTCACCACGTGCCGCTCCACATCCATCCGGACCGGGCCGGCCTCGAGCGTGTCCGGCAGCAGCTCGACATCCTGGCCGCGGCGCAGGACCGCGCGGACCCGGGCCAGCAGCTCCCGCGGGCTGTACGGCTTGGTCACGTAGTCGTCCGCGCCGAGCTCGAGGCCGACGACCTTGTCGACCTCGGTGTCCTTGGCACTGACGATGATCACCGGGACGTTGCCCCGGCTGCGCAGTGCCCGGCACACCTCCGTGCCGGACAGACCCGGCAGCATCAGGTCGAGCAGGACGATGTCCGCACCGGCCCGGTCGTACTCGTCCAGCGCGTCCGGTCCGGTCTCCGCGACGGCGACCTCGAACCCTTCCTTGCGCAGCACGTACGACAACGCGTCGCTGTAGCTCTCTTCGTCTTCGACGACCAGCACTCGGGTCACGAAGCTGCCTCCTTGGTCCTGTCTGACGGGGTGGGCGCCAGGTAGATGGCCGGCTCCTCCTGGCTGGAGGAATCGGTCTGACCCGCGGCGGGTTCCAGCCGCAGCGGGAGTCTCACGGTGAAGGTGGAACCCTGGCCCTCGACGCTCCAGACGCGCACGTCGCCGCCGTGGACGGAGGCGACGTGCTTGACGATCGAGAGGCCGAGGCCGGTGCCACCGGTTTCGCGGCTGCGGGCCCGGTCGACCCGGTAGAAGCGCTCGAAGATGCGTTCCAGGTCGCTGCTCGGGATGCCCACGCCCTGGTCGGAGACGGTGATCTCGACCAGGTCGCCGATCGGGTGCGCGGCGACCGCGACCCGGGTGCCGTCGGGGCTGTAGTTGACCGCGTTCTCGACCAGGTTGCCGATCGCGATCGACAACTGGTCCTCGCTGCCCATCACCTCGAGCGCCGGCTCGGTCTTCACCACGATCTTGATGTCGCGACCCTCGGCGTCCACCCGGCAGCGATCCACCGCGCTCTCCACGACCGCGTTGATGTCGACCGGGCCGGGGTTCTCCAGCGGGTCGTCACCCTGCAGCCGGGACAGCTCGATGATCTCCTTGACCAGCCGGCTCAGCCGGGAGGCCTCGACCCGCATCCGGTCGGAGAACCGCTGCACCGCCTCGGGATCGTCGGCCGCCTCGGACACCGCGTCGGCGAGTAGGATCAGCGCGCCGACCGGGGTCTTCAGCTCGTGGCTGACATTGACGGTGAAGTCCCGCCGGATCGCCTCCAGCCGGCGCTCGCGGGTCCGGTCCTCGACCAGGACCAGCACCAACTGGCTGCCCAGCGGCGCCACCCGGGCACTCACGAACTGCGTCGCGCCGAGCCGGCCGCGGACGATCTCCAGGTCCTGCTGGCGGATCTCGCCGTCGCGGCGGACCGCCCGGACCATGGTCAGGATGTCGTCGACCACCAGCCGCTCACCCCGGACGATGCCGAGCACGTGCGCCGGCGCGCTGGCCTGGAGCACCTGGTCCTCCGGACCCATCACCACCGCGGACGAACGCAGTACCGACAGAACGGTGGCGACGCCGTTGGGCACGATAGGGTCGGGGGACTCCGGGATCTTGCGCTGGGCCCGCTCGGACAGCATCATCGCGCCGAGCGAAAGCAGGGCCAGGGCCGCGCCGATGACGCCGCCCAGCACCGCAGCCAGCGTGGGGTCCACGGCAACGATGCTACGCGGGCAACCAGCAGGGAAAGACCGAATGATCACCGGATGACCGGGACACGACCTAACTGTTCATCGGTCGTTCACCACTCGTCGCCATCCGGCAACCTCGACGGCATACGGTCACCGGTGGACGGGTACAGGCAAGGGCCTGCCACCCCGCTCACCGTGGCACCGGACACCACAGATCGGAATCGAACACAATGCGTGACAGCTACCACGAGCAGCTCGACGACATCCTCGCCGAGCTCGAACGGATGACGCGGACGGTGTCCACCGCCGTCCGCCGATCGACCGCCGCCCTGCTGGAAGCGGACATCCGCAGGGCCGAAGAGGTCATCGCGGCCGACATCCAGCTGGACGCCGCCGGTGAAGGTGTGGAGGAGAAGGTCTTCGAGCTGATGGCGCGGCAGTCGCCGGTCGCCAACGAGCTGCGGATGCTGGTCGCGGCGCTGCGGATGGTGGCCGACCTGGAGCGGATGGGCGACCTGGCCGCGCACGTGTCGAAGATCGCCCGGATGCGCTACCCGGCCCCGGCGATCCCGGCCGAGCTGCACGACGTGATCGAGGAGATGGGCACCGTCGCGGGCAAGATGGTCGACGCGGCCGGTGACGTGATCTCGTCCCGCGACGTCGAGGCGGCCGGCAAGCTCGAGGCCACCGACGACGAGATGGACAAGCTGCGGACCAACCAGTTCCGGCTGATGATGGACGAGGCCTGGCCGCACGGCGTCGAGGTCGCGGTCGACATGGCCCTGCTCAGCCGGTACTACGAGCGCATCTCCGACCACGCCGTCGCGATGGCCCGCCGGGTCGTCTACCTGGTCACCGGCGAGCTCCCGGTCGCCGTCGGCGGCACCGCCGCCGGCTCCGGCGCCGGCGCCTCCACGCCCAACCCGAACGGCAACTGAGCTCCACCAGCCAGCAGGCGCCTCCGGCAACAGTTGCCGGAGGCGCCTTTTCGTTGCCCGCAGAAGCGCATCAACGTGCGACGCGGACCGGGTCTGCTTGCCTGCGCCACCGCCCTACGAACGGATATCCGGCTCTTCTGCTCGAGCTGGGCGGACGTGGCGCACTCATCAACCCGGTCCATCAGCCGCCCACTGCTCGCGGCCGAGCGTGGCATCTCCGGCATCGCACTGCTGTGAGTGGTGCAGGTCCGGGCAGCGGCCCGGCATCGCCTAACCCGCCACCGCCGCAGGGCGGGGTGTGGCGGACCTCCAGGCCATCACAATCAACGAGACGCCGCGACCGCCCGCGGGAAGCCGTCGCACTCGCGGCGTTGTGATGGCCTGGCCATCCGGCCGATGGCCCGCGAAGCACCCACGGAACCGACAACAGAGCCGGCTAGCCCTCGCGTCGCGAAGAGGCGGTGCCGACCAGGTGCACACAGGCTGGTCGCAGAGCAGGATGGCGGCCTGCGGGTTTCCGATAGCTTTCCGGACGTGGACGAATCTCTCACGGACCGACTGACCAGTACCGACCTGTCATCCATGAACGGTGCCGAGTTGCTCGCACATCTCGACGCGGCGGAACAGCACATGAGAAATCTCCAGAGGGCCAAACTCGCTCTCTTGGAGGACAACCCTCAGATCGTCGCCCAACGGCCCGAACTGCGTGCCTTGCGCGATCAGCTTCGGAGCATGGACCTTGACGCCGTCACGGGCGCCGACTTGTCCACAGCTCAGCACAACGCCTGAGAGTCGTCGGTGGAAGTGGATAACTTCACCGACATGACTGATTCAGAGATCACGCAGGCGCTCGATGCCGACCTGTCCGCCATGAGTTTGCCGGAACTCATGGCCGGCGCCGCAGCGAGCTATCACGAATTGAAGCGGAGCCGAGCGAGGTTACTCGAGCTCCTGGAGGAGAACCCGGAGGCGGTCGCGCAGCATCCCGAGCTTCGGGACGAGCTCGAGCACCTGCGGGCTCTCACGCCAGAACAGATCAGCGGCCCTGGTTCTTGACGGCTTCGATGGCTTCTTTGGCGGCGGTGGGGTCGAGGTACTCGCCGCCGGGGGTGAGGGGGTGGAAGTCCTCGTCGAGCTCGTAGTAGAGCGGGATGCCGGTCGGGATGTTCAGGCCGACGATGGTCTTCTCGTCCAGGTTGTCCAGGTGCTTGACCAGCGCGCGGAGCGAGTTGCCGTGCGCGGCGACCAGGACGGTCTTCCCGGCCCGCAGGTCCGGCACGATCGCGTCGTACCAGTAGGGCAGCATCCGCTCGACGACGTCTTTGAGGCACTCGGTCGCGGGCAGCAGCTCCGACGGCAGCCCGGCGTACCGCGGGTCGCCGGCCTGGTCGTACTCCGAGCCGCGCTCAATCGCCGGCGGCGGCGTGTCGTACGACCGCCGGAACAGCATGAACTGCTCCTCGCCGAGCTCCTCCAGGGTCTGCTTCTTGTCCTTGCCCTGCAGGCCGCCGTAGTGCCGCTCGTTCAGCCGCCAGGACCGCCGTACGTCGATCCACTGCCGGCCGGCCACCTCGAGCGCGATGTTCGCGGTGCGGATCGCCCGGCGCAGCACCGAGGTGTGCAGCACGTCGGGGAGCAGGTCGCGGTCGCGGAGCAGCTCGCCGCCGCGCTGCGCCTCCTCGACACCACCCGCGTTCAGGTCGACGTCGACCCAGCCGGTGAACAGATTCTTGGCGTTCCAGTCGCTCGTGCCGTGGCGGAGCAGGATCAGGCGATAGGTCATGGTTGCCAGCCTACTGGGGCTCCAGCCAGCCCTTGAACGCGTCCAGGTTTCGAGTGGATTCGCCCCGGGCGACGCGCCAGTCGTACTCCTTGCGGATGGAGGACGCGAACCCGAGCTCCAGGATCGTGTTGAACGACGTGTCGGCGTACTCCAGCACCGCTCCGAGCAGCCGGTCCACCTCGGTCGGCGTGATCGCGTGCAGCGGGACCCGCCCGTCCAGGTGGATGTCGCCCAGATGGTCGACGGCGAACGCGACGCCGTACATCTTCAGGTTCCGCTCCAGCAGCCAGCGGTAGACCGCGGCGTGATTCTCGTCCGGGTGCCGTGCTACGAACGCGTGCACCTGGAGCGACTGCGCCCCGACCGTCAGCGTCACCGTGGTCTTCAGCTTGCGCTCCCCCGGCAGGTCGGCGGCGAAGACGCCCGGCTCGCTCTCGGTGAACTCGAGTTCGTTCTCGGTCAGGACCTGGCGGATCACGTCCGCCGCCGACACTCTCACCCAGCCACCTCCGCGGCGATCTCGGCCGCCATCGTCCGCGTGGCGGTCCGGTACGCCGCCAGCGTCTTGCGGGCGGTCAGCTCCCAGCCGAATCCCTGTGCGTGCTTGACCGCCGCCCGGCTCATGCTCTCGCGCGTGAGCGGATCCGTCGCGATCCGGCCCAGCGCGTCGGCGAAGTCGTCGACGCTGTGCCCGCGCACCAGCAGCCCGGTCTGCCCGTCCAGCACCGCCGTACTCAGGCCGCCGACCGCCGCCGCGACCACCGGCGTACCGCAGGCCTGCGCCTCCAGCGCGACCAGCCCGAAGGATTCCGAGTACGACGGAACGCAGACAACTGATGCGGCTCGGTACCAGTCCGCCAGCACCGGCCGCTCCATCGGCTTCACGAACCGGGTCACGTCGTCGACCCCGAGCGCCCGGGCCAGCTCGGCGTGCGCCTCGGGGTGCTCCATGCCGTTGCCCGACGGACCGCCGATGATCGCGACGATCAACCGCTCCCGCAGCGACGGGTCGCGCTCGAGCAACCGCGCGGCCGCCCGGATCAGCAGATCGGGCGCCTTCAACGGCTGGATCCGCCCGACGAAGGCCAGTACGACGGCGTCCGCCGGCACCCCGAGGGTGTGCCGGGCCGAGGCCAGATCACCGGGGCTGAACATGTCCAGATCCACGCCAGGGTTGACCACCTCGACCTTCGCGGGCTGAGCGCCGTACAGCCTGATCAGCTCCTGCGCCTCGTCGTCGGTGTTGGCCAGGAGGCGATCCGCGGACTCGACCACCTGCTCCTCGCCGATCAGGCGCGCCGGCGGTTCGGGTACGTCGTCCTCGGCCAGGCTGGCGTTCTTCACCTTGGCCATCGTGTGCATGGTGTGGACGAGTGGGACGGCCCAGCGGTCGCGGGCGAGCAGACCGACCTGCCCGGACAACCAGTAGTGCGAGTGGATCACGTCGTACCAGCCGGGCTCGTGGATCGCCTCGGCCCGCAGGACCGCCCGGGCGAACGTGCACAGCTGGGCGGGCAGTTCGTGCTTGGTGAGTCCTTCGTACGGCCCGGCCGCGACGTTGCGAACCATCACGCCGGGCATCAGCTCGACCCGGGCGGGCAGCGCGGACGACGTCGCCCGGGTGAAGATGTCGACCTCGATCCCCAGGCCGGCGAGCCGCTTCGACAGCTCCACCACGTAGACGTTCATGCCGCCCGCGTCCCCGGTGCCCGGCTGGTCGAGCGGTGAGGTGTGCAGGCTGATCATCGCGACCCGCCGCGGTGGACGGTCTGCGGACGGTTCGGTCACGTGGTCAGGGTAACTCCGGCGTCTGCGTCGGGAATCGGGACTTCTCCCTATCCGCCGGGCCGCCGGCGTCATGGTCCGCCGCCGCCCAGCTCGCGAGCAGCCGCAGGTTCTGCTCGGACGCCGACGCGGGCTCGACGGTGTAGGTGACCAGCAGCTGATCCGGGTCGCCGGGCAGTTGCAGGGTCTCGTACCGCACGCTGATCTCGCCGACGAGGTGATGGTGCAGGACCTTCGTCCCGAAGCTCTTGTCCTTCACCTCGTGCCGGGCCCAGTGCTCGCGGAACTCGGGGCTGTGGATCGACAGCTCACCGACCAGTTCGGCCAGCTCCGGGTCGTCCGGGTAGCGGCCGGCGTACATCCGCAGGTAGTCGACGCTCTCGGCCGCGACCGCGTCCCAGTCCGGGTAGAAGTCGCGCGAGGCCGGATCCAGGAACACCATCCGCGGCACGTTCCGCTCCGTCGGCGCCAGGCTCGCGAAGTCCGCGATCAGCGCCGCGGCCAGCTGGTTCCACGCCAGCACGTCCATCCGGCGGCCGAGCACGAACGCGGGTACGTCGTCCATCGAGTCCAGCAGCCGCTGCAGTCCGGGCCTGATCCGTTGCGTCGCCGTACGGCGTCTCGTCGTCCGACGGACCGGTTTCGCCAGCCGGGCCAGGTGCTTGCGCTCGTCAACAGTCAGGCCGAGCACGTCCGCGACCGCGTCGAGGATCTCCTGCGAGACGTTGTCGGTGCGGCCCTGCTCGAGCCGGACGTAGTAGTCGGCGCTGACCCCGGCCGCTTGGGCGAGCTCCTCACGACGCAGCCCCGGCACGCGGCGACGGCCGCCGAACACCTTGAGTCCGAGGTCCTCGGGCTGCACCCGGGCCCTCCGCGACTTCAGGAACTCGGTCAGCTCCGCACGGCGATCCATGGCTCCAGTATCCAGATCGGCCGGGTCCGGAGCCTGGTCCTGCCAGAACCAGGTTCAGCAGACATCTGGGTAGCGTCCGGCGATCGCCACAGGATCGGTGTCATCAACCTTCGCAACTACTTGGAGAACACGATGACGAACCTTCCGCTGGCCGGCCGCAACGCTGTCGTCACGGGTGCCGCGAGCGGTATCGGCGCCGCGATCGCCGAGCGGCTGGCGGCCGACGGCGCCGCGGTCGCACTGGTGTCGCGGCGGCAGGACCGGCTGGACGACCTGGCCGGCAAGCTCGGCCCGCAGGCGTTCGGAGTCGGGATGGACGTGACCTCACCGGACTCGGTCGATGCCGGGGTGGGCCAGATCCACCAGCGGCTGGGCCAGGTCGACCTGCTGGTGAACGCCGCCGGGGTGATGCTCGCGGCCCCCGTCGAGCAGGTCCGGCTGGACGACTGGACCCGGATGATCGACACCAACCTGACCGGCGCGCTGCGCTTGATCGGCGCGTTCACGCCGGACCTGATCGCGGCCGGCTCCCAGGGCCGGACCGCCGACCTGGTGAACATCTCGTCGATCGGCGCGCACCTGGTCTTCCCCGGGTACGGCGTCTACAGCGCGACCAAGGCCGCCCTGACCCATCTGTCCACGTCCCTGCGGGCGGACCTTTCGCCGTACGACGTGCGCGTCACCAACATCGAACCCGGGCTGACGGACACGGAGCTGGCCACTCACCTCGACGCCGACGGTCAGGACCTGATCGCCGCGATGAACGACCAGATCGGCGCACTGACCGCGACCGACATCGCCGACGTCGTCACGTTCGCGGTCAGCCGCCGTCGCGAGCTCAACCTCCGCCAGATCATCGCCCTCCCGACCCGCCAGGCCTAAGCCTCACTACCGCCCAGATAGACGGCGACCGGACTGGCCAGAGCCGTGATGTCGTCGGTCGGGTCACCGTCGACGAGCAGGAGGTCCGCGTCGGCCCCGGGCCGGATCCGGCCTTTGCGAGCGCCGAGACCGAGCGCGTCGGCGGCGACGGCCGTGGCGGTGGTGAGTGCTGTCTTCGCCGGAAGACCCGACTGCACGTACTCGGCGAGGGTCGCCGGCAGGAGTCCGTGGGGTTTGGCCGGCCCGATCCCGCCGTCGGACCCGGCGACCAGCCGGACTCCGCCGTCGTACAGGCGATGAACGACCTGCTGCAGCGCGGCCTCGGTGATTCCGGCCCGGGCGGCAACGGCCAGGACCTCCGGCGGTACGACGACCGACCTATCCGACCCGAGCGTTCCGCAGACCGCGATCCCGGAGGCGGCGAGTGCGGCGAGCAGGTCGCCGTCGATCGTCACGCCGCCGGCCGTCAGACAGGTGCAGTGCTCGATCCCGTCGACACCGGCTGCCGCCGCCTGACGTACGGCGGCCAGCGCGTGCGCGTGTGCGGTGATCGGAAGGCCGACCGCGTGGGCCTCCGACACGGCTGCCGCCAGTTCGGTCGGGGTGAACTGCGGGCTCAGCGCGTCGCTGCCAGGCGTCACCGGACCGCCGCTGCCCATGATCTTGATGACATCGGCACCCTTCTCGGCTCGACGGCGTACGGCCGCGCGGATCTGCTCCGGGCCGGCCACCTCACCGCCAAGCCACCAGCAATGCCCGCCCACGCTGGTGAGTGGCGCGCCGGCCGCGATGACCGTCGGCAGCCCATTGACGCCGCGGTTCCGCCAGTCCAGGACGGCGTCGTTCGAGTCACCGAGGTCACGGACAGTGGTGACCCCGGCGTCGAGGTGGATCCGCAACGACTGCTCGATGGTGGCGAAGATCGTGTCTTCCGTCGCCTCGCGCAGCCGGTCGAGGGCTCCCGGGCCACTGTCGCCGGTGAGGTGCACGTGCGCGTCGAGCAGCCCGGGCAGGATGGTGCCGCCCGGCAGTTCGCGGATCGGCCAGTCGCGCGGCGCCTCCCGGTCGGTACCGGTGATCCGGCCGTCCTCGACGACCACGACCCGGTCGTCGAGCACCCGCTCGCCGTCGAAGATCCGGTCTGCCCGCAGCGCGATCCTGGTCATATCGGCAGTTTGTCCTGAGACGCGGTCCAGCGTCAGGGCACGTGAGTGGAAGACTTGGCGCATGACTTCCGACCGACCTCTTGCCGTGGTGACCGGAGCGAGCAGCGGGATCGGGGCCGCGTCGGCGCGGTACCTGGCCCGCGAGGGTTTCGAGGTGATCTGCGCTGCGCGGCGGCTGGATCGGATCGAGGCGCTGGCCAAGGAGATCGACGGGCGCGCGGTGCGGTGCGACGTCACGTCGACCGACGACGTGGCCGCGCTGGCTGCCGCCGTCGGTGACCGGCTGGCGGTGCTGGTGAACAACGCCGGCGGGGCCTTCGGGTTCGAGCCGGTCGCCGAGGCGGACCTGGACGCCTGGCGGCAGATGTTCGAGGTGAACGTGATCGGCGTCGCGGCCGTCACCAAGTCGTTGCTCCCGGCCCTCATCGCCGGCCACGGCACGATCATCGTGATGGGCTCGACCGCCGGCCAGGTCGCCTACGAGGGCGGCGGCGGGTACGTCGCCGCCAAGCACGGCGCCAAGGCGGTCGTCGACACGCTGCGGCTGGAGCTGTTCGACCAGCCGGTGCGGGTCTGTGAGATCGCGCCCGGCATGGTCCGCAGCGAAGGCTTCGCGCTGACCCGCTTCGACGGCGACCAGGCCAAGGCCGACGCCGTGTACGCCGGAGTCGCCGAGCCCCTCACCGCCGACGACATCGCCGACATCGTCGCCTGGATCGCCACCCGCCCGTCCCACGTCAACATCGACCGCCTGACCGTCCGCCCCCGCGCCCAAGCCGCCCAGCACAAGGTCCACCGCGTTCAGTAGGGCCGCACTCCGACGTAGGTAGAGGTGTCACACAATCGCGGTCGTCGTGCGACGTGTCGATCGAGCCGGACGCAGAGGAGTGCACCGGGGAGCTCCAAGCGGCCGTCGGGAACTGCCGAGCGCGCTCGGCCGCGTCGGCCTCGCGCTCGAAGTTGCGGGGAAACAAATGTGCACCAGGTGACGATTAGTTTCCCCGCTACTACTTCGCACGGAGTCGATCCACCGGCGGGGACAAGACGGGCAGTGGACTGGTGGGCTCCGGCAGGTTGTAGCCGGCGTACAGGCGGCGGCGGATGTCTTCGACGGGGAAGGTCTCGCAGTAGATCGCGAGCTTGACCGTCACGCCCTCCAAGGTTGCTCTGAGCAACATTTCCTCGACGGCGGGGTCGGCCGCGCCGCGGGCGGTGAAGATGTCCCGGATCGCGTCCTCGACCAGGGCCAGGCGGTCCGACTTGGCGGTCTCGACCCGGGCGAACACGTCGTGCGTGCCAGGCTGCATCATCAGGCTGATCGCGAGCCGCTGGATCGGGAGCGTGGTGGCGGCCGCCATCAAGCCGCCGTCGATGATGCCGGCCAGGCGTTCGTCAGGCGTCCCCGGGATGGTGAGGATCGCAGCGATGCCGTCCAGCCAGCGGTCGAGCAACTCGGCGGCGAGCTCTTCCTTGGTGGCGAAGTAGTACGCGACCAGTCCGCGGGAAACGCCTGCCTGGGCGGTGACCTGCGAGATGGACGCGGCCTCGTAGCCCTTGGCGGCGAAGACCTCCAGCGCGGCGGCCAGGATGCGCTCCCGGGAGCGCTCTCGCAGTTCCTGATTGACGGTGGCCGACCGCGGCACGATCCCTTTCCTTTGTGGTCAAGGCCCTGAAGCGCCGGACAATCCCCGTCCTTCTGCCCGGCGCTCCCGGGCTGACCCCCCGTTATTTCAGGCCCCTCCCCAGGCGCCTTCTATAGACTGGACGTCCGGTCAACAAATGTCAAAGGGGCTTCCGATTCGTGGACACGAACGGTCACCGGTAAGATGAAGAGGCTGCGCCCTGCGTCGAGTGGCCTTCTCGAGCGACACAACACGCCGTAGCCACCGCCTGACACTCAGTCCTATCTGCTTGGAGCGCTTCCCCATGCCTGTCCGTAACGACCTGCGCAATGTCGCGATCGTGGCCCACGTCGACCACGGGAAGACGACTCTCGTCGACGCGATGCTGTGGCAGTCCGGCGCGTTCGGCGCACACCAGCACGTGGACGAGCGAGCGATGGACTCCGGCGACCTGGAACGTGAGAAGGGCATCACGATCCTGGCCAAGAACACCGCCGTACGGCACAAGATGGCCAACGGCGAGCAGATGACGCTGAACATCATCGACACCCCCGGCCACGCCGACTTCGGTGGTGAGGTCGAGCGCGGCCTGTCGATGGTGGACGCGATCGTGCTGCTGGTGGACGCCTCCGAGGGCCCGCTGCCGCAGACCCGGTTCGTGCTGCGCAAGGCGCTGGCGCGGCAGATGCCCGTCATCCTGGTGGTGAACAAGGTGGACCGGCCGGACGCGCGGATCGCCGAGGTCGTCGACGAGACCTACGAACTGTTCCTCGACCTGCTCGACCACGACGCCGACCAGTCCGCGCTCGACTTCCCGATCGTCTACGCCTCGGCCCGGGCCGGCCGCGCCTCGCTGAACCCGCCGGCCGACGGCGGGCTGCCGGACTCCGAGGACCTCGAGCCGCTGTTCGAGGCGATCCTGGCCAACGTGCCGGCCCCGGAGTACACCGAGGGCGCGCCGCTGCAGGCACACGTCACCAACCTGGACGCCTCGCCGTTCCTCGGCCGGCTCGCGCTGGTCCGCGTGCACGAAGGCACCCTGAAGAAGGGCGCCCAGGTCGCGTGGTGCAAGCACGACGGCACGATCCAGAAGGTCAAGATCACCGAGCTGCTGATCACCGAGGCGCTCGAGCGGGTGCCCGGCGACTCGGCCGGACCGGGTGACATCGTCGCGATCGCCGGTATCCCGGAGATCATGATCGGCGACACCCTGGCCGACCCGGACGATCCCAAGCCGCTGCCGTTCATCACCGTCGACGAGCCGGCCATCTCGATGACCATCGGTACGAACAGCTCGCCGCTGGCCGGACGGATCAAGGGCACCAAGGTCACCGCCCGCCTGGTCAAGGACCGGCTCGACCGCGAGCTCGTCGGCAACGTGTCGCTCAAGGTGCTGCCGACCGAGCGTCCCGACACCTGGGAGGTGCAGGGCCGTGGTGAGCTGGCGCTGGCCATCCTGGTCGAGCAGATGCGCCGCGAGGGGTACGAGCTGACCGTCGGCAAACCACAGGTCGTCACCCGCGAGATCGGCGGCAAGCGGCACGAGCCGGTCGAGCGGCTGACGATCGACTGCCCCGAGGAGTACCTCGGCACGGTTACCCAGCTCCTCGCGGTCCGCAAGGGCCGGATGGAGCAGATGACCAACCACGGCACCGGCTGGGTCCGGATGGAGTTCCTGGTGCCGGCCCGCGGCCTGATCGGCTTCCGCACCGAGTTCCTCACCGACACCCGCGGTACGGGTATCGCGCACCACGTGTTCGAGGGCTACGAGCCATGGTTCGGCGAGCTCCGCACCCGGCCGTCCGGCTCGCTGGTGTCGGACCGGTCCGGCGCCGCCACGTCGTACGCGATGATCAACCTGCAGGAGCGCGGCACCATGTTCGTGGAGCCGACCACCGAGGTGTACGAGGGCATGATCGTCGGCGAGAACTCGCGCTCCGACGACATGGACGTCAACATCACCAAGGAAAAGAAGATGACGAACG
Source organism: Kribbella sp. NBC_01484 (assembly GCF_036227145.1). Lineage (NCBI taxonomy): Bacteria > Bacillati > Actinomycetota > Actinomycetes > Propionibacteriales > Kribbellaceae > Kribbella > Kribbella sp. NBC_01484. The sequence goes on along the minus strand of NZ_CP109437.1, from coordinate 3,644,457 downwards.
TCCGCTCCAACGCGGACGAGTTCGAGAAGCTGGTCCCGGCCCGCAAGCTGTCGCTCGAGCAGTCGCTGGAGTTCTGCCGCGAGGACGAGTGCGTCGAGGTCACCCCCGACGCGATCCGGATGCGCAAGGTCGCCCTCACCCAGATCGAGCGGTCGAAGCTCGGGCGCAAGAGCAAGAGCTGAGTTCGCCTGACCATGCTGGATCGTGCGGTTGTCGATGGGCTGTTTCCGGCGGATCTTCCCGAGGTGGAGGTCTGGGAGCAGGAGTTTCCGGAGCGAGGGCTTGCGGAGGGGGCGAAGGTCACCCGGTTCGGGCCCTCGCCGACAGGTTTCGTGCATATCGGCGGGATCTACGTCGCGACGATCGATCGGGACATCGCCTCCAACTCCGGCGGGGTGTACCTGGTTCGGGTCGAGGACACCGATCAGTCGCGGGAGGTCGAAGGGGCGCTGGATCAGTTCGCGCGGGCCTTCGAGTACTTCGGCATCAGCTCGGACGAAGACGTCGACCACGGGACGTACGGGCCTTATGTGCAGTCGCACCGTGAGCGGATCTACCTGACCTACGTCCGGCACCTGTTGCGGCAGGGCAACGCCTACCTGTGCTTCGCGACCAAGGACGAGCTTGCCGACATCACCTCGCAACAGCAGGCCACGAAGGTCCCGACGGGGTACTACGGCAGCTGGGCGATCTGGCGGGACGCCGACCCGGCTGATGTTGGGGCCAAGTTGGCCGAGGGGGCGCCGTACGTCGTCCGGTTCCGCACCCCGGACGACGCCGACGGGCAGCGGACCAGCTTCGTCGACGCGATTCGTGGGCGGCTCGAGCACGAGGCGAATCGGAACGACGCGGTGATCCTGAAGTCATCGGACCAGTCGCCGCGACTACCGACGTACCACTTCGCGCACGCGGTCGACGACCACCTGATGCGGGTCAACCTGGTGATCCGTGGCGACGAGTGGATCTCCTCGGTACCGCTGCATCAGCAGCTCTTCGCGGCGCTCGAGTTCGAGCCGATCACGTACGCGCACATCGCGCCGCTGATGAAGCAGATCCCGGGCGGGAAACGGAAGCTGTCGAAGCGGAAGGACCCCGAGGCCGGTGTCGACTTCTATATCGGCGCGGGCTACCCGGCGGACGCGGTGCTCTACTACCTGCGTGGACTCGCCAACGGCCGGCTCGCGGAAATGCCTCTGGCAGAAGCGTTGTCGACGCCCATCGATCTGAGCCAGGCCGGTGTCGCCGGGCCGCTCGTCGACCTGGTGAAGCTCGAGGACATCAGCGCCGACCACATCGCGACCTTGACCGGGCAGCAGATCCTCGCCGCGGTCCGCAGGTGGGCGACGGAGTACGACGCGGAGCTTGTCCCCGTGCTCGACGGTCGGACCGACCTCGCACTGCGGGCGCTCGCGGTCGAGCGGGACGGCGTCGAGAATCCGCGCAAGGATCTGCGTAAGTGGTCCGACTTCCGGTCGGCGTACGGCTTCTTCTTCCCGGAGTTGTTCGTCCCCGTCGACGGTCCGGCCGACGAGCGGCTCGTCCCGCTCGGGGTCGCGCCGGAGGTCGTCACGGCGTTCGCCCAGGACCTGGTAGCCGGCTACGAGCATCGCGACGATCCGCAGGAGTGGTTCGACCAGATCCGCTCCCTCGCCGCGAAGCACGGGTTCGCAGCGAACGCCAAGGAGTACAAGAAGGACCCGGACGCGTATGCCGGCTCGATCCGCGAGGCATCCCAGCTCGTACGCGTCGCGATCACCGGTGCGACCCGCAGCCCGGACCTGCACGCGACGGCCCAGGCCCTCGGTGAACCGGAAGTGCTGCGTCGGCTGCGAGCGCTGGCGGGTCAGTAACTCCTGGGGCGGGAGTGGCTGTTGTTCCATACTTCAAGCGTCCTGGAGGGTTCCTAGGGCACGAAGTGGAAACGGTCACTCGCGGAGTGCGACCTGAACTACATCGGTGTGATAAATAATTCTTCGGCCGGTCGCGGGGGCTACGGCGGTCGCGGGTGAGGAAGTTCCGGATCGTTACCAACCAGACGTCAGTCGATGACGTCTGTCTTTGTGCAAGCAACTCTGTTGGGGGAAGGACAAGGAAACATGGGCATTCTGCGTAAGCTCGGCGCTACTCTGACGGCCGCCGCGTTCGTGGGCGTCGGCGCACTTTCCGCCACCACGACGGCCGATGCCGTCACGGTCGCACCGAAGGTTGCGCCCCAGGTCGTGGTCGCGCCGCAGAAGGCGGCCACGGCGGCGTCGTCCAGCGCGGTGGTGGGCAAGTACCGCCTGGACAAGCGTTGTCTGACGAAGGGCCGGGTGCTCTGCATCAACAAGAAGACCCGGAAACTGGTGTACGTCGTGAACGGCAAGGCGGTCCAGGTCGCGGACGCCCGCTTCGGCGCCCGCAAGACGCCGACCCGCAACGGCGTCTTCAAGGTCTACCGCAAGTCGAAGAACCACGTGTCGTCCCTGTACCACTCGAAGATGCCGTACGCGATGTTCTTCAGCGGCGGCCAGGCGGTGCACTACTCCTCGGACTTCAAGGCCCGTGGCTACAACGGCGCCTCGCACGGCTGCGTGAACATCCGGGACAAGGCGAAGATCGCCTGGATCTTCGCCCGCATCAAGGTCGGCGACAAGGTCGTCGTCTACAGCGGCTGATCAGCAAGCGCTCAGCAGCGGCCGGGGAGTCACTCCCCGGCCGCTGTCGCGTTCTGGAAGGCCTTGTAGAGCCGCGGTTCCACCAGACAGAAGGTCGCGGTGGCGACGCCGGTCGCCGTCCGGCGCAGCGTCTGTACGGCGATGTCCGCGGCGGACCCGGCCGGCCAGCCGTAGATCCCGGCCGACACCGCCGGCAGGGTGAGCGTCTTCACGTCGAGCTCGTCCGCGATCCGCAGGGCGTTGCGGTAGCAGGACTCGAGCAGCGCCGGATCCCGTTGGCCCGCGGTGTAGTTCGGCCCGACCACGTGGATCACGTACGACGCGGGCAGCGAGCCGGCTGTGGTCCAGACCGCCGTACCGGTCGGGGTGCCGCTCGGGTACCGCTCGATCAGCTCCGCGAGGATCTCCGGGCCACCCGCGCGATGGATCGCGCCGTCCACGCCACCCCCGCCGCGCAGGGCGTGATGGGCCGCGTTCACGATCGCATCGGCCGGCATCGTGGTGATGTCGTTGGTGCTGAGAACGATCTCCATACGGAGTTCCTCCGGTACGCTGAGCCAACCGAAAGACCGGTGAGGACGTCCCACAAGTGTAGGGACGGGTCGATCAGAGGGGTGTCCGATGCGTGGGCCGATCATTCGCAACGTACTGACCGGACTGGTCACGGGCGCCATCTTTGCTGCCCTCCTCAGTTCCGGAACGAGTGCGACGGCGACCCCGAACGACCTCAAGACGGTGCCGTTCGAGGTCAGCGGTGAGCTACCGATCTACCCGAAGGCGCTGTGGAAGAACGGCTCCACCGGGACCAACGTGCGCAAGGTCGAGGCGCGGCTGGTGCAGCTCAAGCTGCTGGAGAAGCGCTACCAGGACGACGAGTTCGGGACGATGACCCGGTCCGCGGTGAAGAAGTTCCAGCAGTCCAAGGGCATTCCCCAGCTCGGATACATCGATCAGAACACCTTGACCAAGCTGGCCGCGGTCACTCACGAGCCGACGCAGACCGAGCTCTTCCCGCCGGCGCCGGTGGTGAGCGGCAAGAAGCTCGACCCGCGCTGCGCAACCGGCGCGGTGATGTGCATCGACAAGTCGACCCGCAAGCTGCGGTACGTCGTCGACGGTGTGGTGAAGATGCAGCTGGACGTGCGGTTCGGGGCAGTGAAGACGGCGACCCGCGAGGGCAGCTTCACGGTCGGCTGGAAGAGCCGGAACCACGTCTCCAAGCTGTACGACTCGGCGATGCCGTTCGCGATGTTCTTCAGCGGCGGCCAGGCGGTGCACTACTCGTCCGACTTCGCGGCCCGTGGCTACAACGGCGCCTCGCACGGCTGCGTGAACGTCCGGGACCTGGGCAAGATCAAGGTCCTGTTCAGCGAGATCAAGGTCGGCGACAAGGTGATCGTCTACCGCTCGTGAGCCGCCGTACGACGAACGCCCGTAGGACGAACGCCGTACGACGGTCGCCTGTTAGACGAGCCCCGGACGACGGTCGGCCCCTACGACGAGCGCCGTCCCAGGTCGCCGGGGGTAGGGAGGTTGCTGCGCCGTCGCACTTTTCGGGGGCTCGTACCCCCACTCGGGGGCTTTGACAGGAAATAGCAGGTGATGCCCCACCAGTTCCTGTCCTACCCCCCAACGACTGGCGCGGCCGGGGCACTGCACGCTGGCCGCTAGCCTTTGGCCGAAGCCGCACGGCAGGAACGCAGTACGAGTGCTGGGTCCTGGAACGTCGTACGGCGGGGTGGGTCAGAGGGGACGTGGGCCGCGGCGGCGGCGGATGCCCCAGCCGCCTCGGCCGCGGCCGGCGGCGGCACGCAGGGCCGGGCGGGCGTCGACCAGGTAGACGGCGGACGCGACGATGCCGATCAGGCCGAAGAAGCTGAGCCAGCCCTGGAAGATCTGACTGAGCGTGAACACGATCAGGATCAGCATCCACCCGGGCTTGGTGAGCTTGTCCGCGGCGACGAACACCGCCCGTGGCCGGAAGGCGGCGTCGATCAGAGCGACCAGCTTGAGGCCGAGCAGCACCCACCAGATGATCTCGAGCGGACCTGCGAACCCGGGAAAGAGGTTCGGGAACGTAGCGAGTGGGAGCATGCCTACGAGCCTAACCGAAAGACCGGGTGGCCCACCTCTGCTCGGTCGCAGATCGGGGCCACCCGGCCGGAGGATTCACCCACAGGTGGGCTGATCGTTACCGTCAGTCGCCGAGCTTGGCGGCGGCGTCGGTGGCGGCCTTGGACGCGGTCTTCGCGGTCTTGCGGGCGCTGGTCGCGGTCGCCTTGACGTTGCGGGTCGCGCTGTCGGCGGTCTTCTTGGCCGTGGTCCGGGTCGCCTTGGCCTTGCTCACCGTGGTCTTGGCCTGGGTGACGAATTCCTCGGTGGCCTTCTGGCTGCGGATCCGCTCGACCAGGTCCTTGCCGCGGCCGGCCAGGTCCTCGTAAGTCTCCTCGGCCTGGCCGAGCACGGTGGTGAAACCGTGCTGCGCGACGGCCGGCAGCTCACGCAGCTTGGCCGGGGCGGTCCGCGCATCGGCGACGAGGGTCTCGAAGCGCTTGGCGAACTCGGTCTGAGCCTTGGTCAGCTCGGTCTGCAGGGTCTTCTGGTCCAGCTTGGCGAACCGGGCGGTGACGTCCTCGCTGACCGCGCGGAACTTCTCCACCGCGAGGTCGCCGGCGCCGGCGATCGCGTAGAACGGGGTGACAGGCGTACGGGTAGCCATCAGGCTTCTCCTCGGATTTTCAGCAGGAAACAGTTACTTGGTGGTGCGCTTGCTTGCAGGGGTCTTCTTGGCCGTGGTCTTCGCAGCCGGTCTGGCAGGAGCCGGCTCGTCGGGCTCATCAGGGGACGTGTTCTCACGGACGAACGACGCGTAGACGTCCAGCAGGACACGCTTCTGCCGCTCGTTCAGCGCGGGGTCGAGCAGGACGGCGTCGACCACGCCCGCGGCCCGTCGGCCGTCCGAGCTGTCGTCCGGATCGAGGATGCCGGCCCGTATGTACAGGGTCTCCGCGGAGATCCGCAACGCCTTCGCGAGCTGCTGCAGCACATCGGCCGACGGTTTCCGCAGGCCGCGCTCGATCTGGCTCAGATACGGGTTCGACACACCGGCCAGGTCCGACAGCTGCCGCAACGACAACTGCGCATGCCGCCGCTGCTCGGCGAGGTACTCCCCGAGGGAGCCCACTGCCCCAGCCGCACGATCACTCAACTTGGCCATGCGTCCATTGTGCTAGCAACCTGCTTGCAATTGCAAGCAGAGCCACCGTGAGCCCGCTCACGCGGGCCGTCAACTAGCTGAAAGCCGAAGGATGCGGCTGGACGGCGCCGACCTGGACGCCGCCGCCGAGGAGGGGGAAGTGGAGGTGGCGCTCGATGGTGTCGTTGGTGATGCCGAGGCGCTGCAGGGTCGCGGCCATGACAACCTTGCGGGCGCGGGCCTGGCCGTCCTCGAGTTTCAGGGCGATGCCACGGCCGTCCGCGAGGCCGACGGCGTACACACCTTCGGCGCCGGCCTTGCAGAACAGGCCGTCGACGGCGTGCATCAGCTCGGCCTCGTCGCGCGTACTCCCGCTGGCAAACTCGGGGTGTGCGCGGAAGGCATTGACGACGCGAGCCTCCAGGGTCTCCGGGGCCGCGGCGGCGAACAGGCCGAAGGAGCGGGCCAGGCCGGACAGCGTGAGGGCGAAGATCGGCGCACCGCAGCCGTCGACGGCGATGTACGAGGCCTTCTCGCCGGCAGAGTCCTCGATCGCGGTCCGGATCTCCTTCTGCAGTGGGTGATCCGGCGAGCGGTAGTCGTCCAGCGGCCAGTCGTTGACGTGACAGGTCAGGATCATCGCGGCGTGCTTGCCCGAGCAGTTCATCGTGATCGGCTCGGGGCCGTGGCCCGCGCGTACCCAGGCGTCCCGGGCCGCGTCGTCCAGCGGGTACTGCACCGGCGTCCGCAACGCCGACTCGTCCAGACCGGCCTTCGCGAGGATCCGGCGTACGCCGTCCAGGTGGAACTGCTCGCCGGAGTGCGACGCGCCCGCGAGCGCGAGCAGCTCGCCGTCCAGGTCCAGGCCGTTGCGGAGCATGCCGAGCGCCTGCATCGGCTTGTTCGACGAGCGGGGGAACATCGGCTGGTCGACGATGCCGGCCGACCAGGCCACACTGCCGTCGGGGTTCGTCACCACGACGGAGCCACGATGATGGCCCTCCACGAAGTCGCTGCGGACGACGTCGGCCAGGATCACAGGTTCGGTCACGGCTGAACTGTACAGGTGCAAAACGCGGTGTTGCGAATGATCCGGCTCACAGCCGGGCGCGCACGTGCAGTCCTGCCTCGGGGTCGACCAGGATCTCCTGCGTCGCGGTCACGGTCGGCTGATCCTCGGCCACGACCTCCAGGACGGCGTCCGGGTCCACGTTCCGCTTCACCATCGCCAGTGCGATCGGGCCCAGCTCGTGATGCCGGGCCGCCGACCCCACGAACCCGACCTGCTTCTCCCCCGCGCATACGACGTACCCGTGCGCGGGCAGGTGGTCGACCGAGCCGTCCAGATGCAGCCGCACCAGGCGCCGCGGCGGACGGCCGAGGTTGTGCACCCGCGCGACCGTCTCCTGACCGCGATAGCAGCCCTTGTTCAGGTGTACGCCGACGCCGAGCCAGCCCACCTCGTTCGGGATGGCGCGCTCGTCGGTGTCGAGGCCGAACCGCGGGTTGCCGGCCTCGATCCGGAGCGCCTCGTACGCCCAGATCCCGGCCGCCGGCCCCTCGAGTCCGGCCAGCTCCGCGCGCGGCAGGAACACCTCGTGGCCGCCGAGCGAATCCGCACCACTGCGGGTCAGATGCTCGTTGGCCGAAGCCGGTCCGGGCCGCCAGACGATCGCATAGTCGTCGGTCACGTCCGCGATCTCCACCCGGGACATGAACACCATCTTCTGCAGCCAGTCGACCATCGCCGCGGCCGCGCCCGGCTCGGTGTGCAGCCAGAACGTCTCGCCGTCGTCGACGCCGTACATCACGTGCTCGATGTGGCCGGTCGGTGACAGCAGCAGCGCGGTCGTCGACGTGCCGGGCTTGAGGCCCTCGAAGTACTGCGTGGTCAGCGCGTGCAGCCAGGTCAGCCGGTCGGGGCCGGTGATCGTGACCACGTCGCGGTGCGACAGGTCGACGAACGCCTCACCAGCGACCAGTGCCCGCTGCTCGCGCAGATCCGACCCGTAGTGGGCGGCGACGCCGGCGTCGAGTCCGGTGGCCTCGACCGCGCCAGGCCGGGCCAGCAGTGGGCTGCGGTTTCGTGACATGTCACCAGAGTACGTCGAGCGGCGTACGGCGATCGCCTCCCGGGGTGGGATGTGGACAACCCCGGGTCGCGGCCACGCTTGAGGTATCAGAACTTGAAGGGAGCAAGGCGATGAGTGACCGGCGATTCCGGTTCGGTGTGGTGGGCAGCCCGACGACCGGCGACGACTGGATCAAGACCGTCCGCCGAGCGGCGGACCTCGGATATTCGACCGTACTGATGCCCGACGGGCTCCAACTGCCGTCGCCGTTCCCCTCGCTGGCGATGGCCGCCGCGGTCGCGGATATCCGGGTCGGCACGTTCGTGGCAGCGGCACCGCTCCGGACACCGCGTGCGGCCGCCTGGGAGGCGCACACGCTGACCGTCCTGACCGACGGGCGGTTCGAGTTCGGCATCGGGACTGGGCGGCCGGCGGTCGAGCAGCAGGTCGAAGAGATCGGTCTGCGCTTCGGCTCGGCCAAGGAACGACGTGACCAGGTCCGCGAGACTCTCGACCACCTGGTGCGGCTCGACGGCGAGCGCCGTACGCCGATCATGCTCGCGGCCGGCGGACCACGGGCGCTCGCACTGGCCGCGTCACGGGCCGACATCGTCTCGCTGGCGAAGGACGCGATGACACCACGGGCCGAGATCACTCAGCTGGTCCGGGACCTGCGTGAGCTGGCCGGATCGCGGGCGGACGAGATCGAGCTGGCGATGAACCTGTTCGCGGCCGGGACGCGCGAGCTGCCGCCGTGGACGAAGCGGGCGGCCGGCGTCGAACCCGAGGAGCTGGAGGCGAGCGACTCGCTGATGATGCTGCGCGGTACGCCGCAACAGATGGCCGACGAGCTGCAACGGCGGCGGGACGAGTTCGGTACGACGTACATCAGCGTCAACTCGACCTACCTCGAGGACCTCGCTCCTGTGGTCGAGATGCTCACCGGCCGCTGACCCGTCCACCACCCGCACCCTCGCGCCACCACCACCGTCAGTCAGGTCGGGCGGTTTCGGCGGGCGTGTTCTCCGCCGATCGGTCCACCTCTGGTGACCTGGGACAGGTCCTGGTGGGCTGAGACAGGCAATTCCTTGTCCCAACCCACCACGACCCGTCCTAACCCACCGGCCACAACGCAGCGCCCCAACCCACCACGACCTGTCCCAGCCCACCGGCACCGTCCCCGCCCGGCGCTCGGTGTCGGCGCGGGCATGGTGCTGAGCGACCCCCATTTGGTGGGTTGACGTCCGAGATGGTGGGTTGGCGCCCCGGAATTCGGTACGGCAACCCACCACATGGGACGTCAACCCACCAAATGCGTAAGCGGGCCGCCTACCGCCTGGGCGAGGTGCCGAACTGCCGGACCACCGACGCGAGGGCGTGCCCGGTCGCGAGCGCCATCACCTGTTCCTTCTCACAAACTCACCGCGTGCCCGGCAAAGCTGTCTGGTCGGTGGTCTCACCGATGACCTACCGTCCGTCACATCACCCACACATGAAGCAGAAGAGCCGGTTGACCCCTGAAATGGCCATAGCACTGCCCGCCGGTCTGTGGCCCGGCGGGCAGTGCTGGGAGGGGTGGGAAGGTGGCTCAGCGGTCGGACGTGACCTGGGCTGTTGCGGCCGGTACGTCGCCGGCGTGGGGGTCGCCGGCGGCGAAGGCGGCCTCGTCGAACGGGTCCTCGCCGGCGAAGACCTGCCGGGCCTGGTCCTTGTCGAACTCCCCGACCCAGTGCCCGACCAGGACGGTGGCGACCGCGTTGCCGGCGAAGTTCGTCAGCGCCCGGGCCTCGGACATGAACCGGTCGATGCCGACGATCAGGCCGACGCCGTCGACCAGATCCGGGCGGTGCGACTGCAGACCTCCGGCCAGCGTGGCCAGGCCGGCGCCGGTGACTCCGGCAGCGCCCTTCGAGGCGACGATCATGAACAGCAGCAGGGAGATCTGCTGGCCGATGGAGAACGGCTGGTCCATCGCCTCAGCGATGAACAGCGACGCCATGGTCAGGTAGATCGCCGTACCGTCCAGGTTGAACGAATAGCCGGTCGGGACGGTGATACCGACCACCGACTTGTCCACACCGAGGTGTTCCATCTTCCCGATCAGCCGGGGCAGGGCGGTCTCCGACGACGAGGTGGACACGATCAGCAGGAACTCGCGGCCGAGGTAGCGCAGCAACTGGAAGATCGAGATTCCGGTGACCACGCGGAGCAGCGTGCCGAGTACGACGATCACGAACAGCAGACAGGTGGCGTAGAAGGCGAGCATGATCTTGCCGAGGCTGACCAGCGCGTCCGTTCCGGTGGCGCCGACGACGGCCGCGATCGCGCCGAACGCGCCGATCGGTGCAGCCCACATGATCATCGACAGCACCTTGAACACCAGCCGCTGGATGTACCCGATGGCGTCCAGGATCGGCTGGCCCTTGTTGCCCATCGACTGCAGCGCGAAGCCGATCAGCAGCGCGACGAAAACGGTCTGCAGCACTTCGCCCTCGGTCAGCGCGGACAGCATCGACTTCGGGATGATGCCGAGGAGGAAGTCCGTCGTACCCTCATGCGCCCCGGCGGCCTGCTTCTGGCCGGTCTCGCGGAGCTTGTCGGTCAGGTTCAGACCGGAACCGGGCTGGACGAGGTTGCCGACCACCAGGCCGATGGCGAGCGCGACCGTCGACATCACCAGGAAGTAGACGAGCGCGAGACCGCCGACCTTGCCGACGCTGGCGGCCTGGCGGACCGAGCCGATACCGAGTACCAGCGTGCAGAAGATGATCGGGCTGATCAGCATCTTGATCAGGTTCACGAACCCGGTGCCGAGCGGTTTCAGCTCGACCGCGAAGTCCGGGAACAGGAATCCGACACCGATGCCGAGCAGGACGGCGACGATGACGGCGATGTAAAGGAAATGGGTCCGGTCGTTGCGGACCGGCGTCGGTCGGGGTTCGGGCGGGCTCGACATGTGGGGACTCCCTGGATCGGCCGGGCGGGCTGGTCTGGAGTAACTGTGACGTGACGCACAGGGGAACTGCTCATTTCGTTCATATCGTTCTCAGTGCACACTGTCCGTTGTGAAACACCGGCCGTGGGAACTGCGCCGCCAGGTGCTCTGGCTGCAGACGGTCACGGTCACCGTCCTGATCGCGATGGCCTGGATCACGCTGATCAGCCGGTCGCGGGCCCAGGCCGCGCGGGATGCCGCGGCCGCGGGCATCGCCGCGCCGGGCTGGTGGGAGCTGATCCGGCTCGATGTCCGCTCGATGCTCGGCATCGCCAGTCTGATGCTCGGCGTCGCGATCGCCGGCAACGCCCTCGTCTCCTGGCGGGTCCGGCGGGCCACGCGCGGCATGGGCACGCAGTCACTGGCCCGGATGCTCGACTTCTACGAAGGCGTCCTGCACGCGGCCCGGGAGGGCCTGATCCTTTTGGACGCGGACGGTCGCGTCCAGCTCGCCAACGACGAGGCGCTGCAACTCCTCGGCCTGCTCGAGGTGACCCCGGGGACGCCGATCGACGAGCTGCACCTCGGGTCGACTCTTGCGGAGTTGCTCCAGGGCGGGAGAACGGCGTACGACGAACTGCACCTCGGGGCGCACGGGGTCCTGGTGGTGAACCAGCAGCCGGCCCGGTCCGGACGGATCGTGACACTGCGGGACCACACCCAACTGCAGCGGTTGCTCGGCGAACTGGACGCCGTACGCAGTCTGGCCGAGTCGCTGGAGGCGCAGAATCACGAGGCGTCGAATCGTTTGCACACGGTCGTCAGCCTGATCGAGATCGGCAAGCCGGAACGCGCTCGTGAGTTCGCGGTGTCCGAGTTGCAGTTCGCGCAGGCGATGACGGACCGGGTGGTCGGGACGGTCGGCGATCCGGTGCTGGCGTCCCTGCTGCTCGCGAAGCTGTCGCAGGCTCAGGAGCGTGGCGTCGTACTGACGCTGGAGCTTGGTTCCGAGGCGTTGAACACGCGGCTCCCGGCTCAAGATGTCGTGACCGTCGTAGGCAACCTGCTCGACAACGCGATCGAGGCCGCGCGCGGCGGACCGGCTCCGCGCCGGGTCGAGCTGCGCGCCGGTACGACGCCGGATGCGATCGACCTGATCGTCACGAACACCGGTGCCGAGCTGGGCGCGGTGGAGCTGGCGCACATGTTCGAGCGCGGCTGGTCGACGAAGGCCGAGCCGGGGCACGGCCTCGGTCTCGTGCTGGTGCGGAGCACGGTCGAGCGGTGGCAGGGCACGCTGATGGTCGACCCGGATTCCGAGCTCGACGACGTACCGGCGCTGACCGTCCGGGTCCGGCTGCCGCGGGCGGTGAGCGCCAGTGCCTGAGCTGCGGGTGCTGGTCGTCGAGGACGACCCGGTCGCCGCCGAGGCGCATCGCATATACGTCGAACGCCTGCCGGGCTTCACATGTCTCGGTGTCGCGGGTACGGCGGCTCGCGCGCTGCAGGTGCTCGCCCGTGGTGACGTGGATCTGGTGCTGCTCGACATGCACCTGCCGGACGGGCACGGGCTGGACGTGGTTCGCCGGATGCGGGCCTTGGGCAACCAAACCGATGTGGTCGCGGTGACGTCGGCGCGGGAGGTGGCAGCGGTGCAGGCGGCGGCGCGGATCGGCGTGGTGCAGTACGTCCTGAAACCCTTTGCCTTCGAGACGTTGCGGGACCGGTTGACGGCGTACGCGCGGCAACGGCGGACGGCCTCGCTGGGTGAAGTGGTCGCGGATCAGGACGAGGTCGACCGGTTGTTGCATCCAGCAACCGTCTCGTCGGTGCCGAAGGGGCTGGCCGGATCAGTGCTCGACCGCGTCGTCCAGCTGCTCGGGAACCGCGAGGGCTGGACCGCGGAGGAGGTCGCGGCGTCGCTGGGCACGTCCCGCATCACCGCGCGCCGCTACCTCGAGCACCTCGCCGACCAGGGACAGGCCCTCCGCACCCAGCGCTACGACGGCCGCAGCGGCCGCCCCAAAGTCGAGTACTCCTGGGTCGCGGAGAGCTAACGTCCGAAGAACTGTGGCGTATGGCGCACGCTTCTTCGGACGTAACGGATCAGGTGCGGACGAGGGTTGCCCACAGGTGGGGCTGGAGGGCCTGGCCCTCGGCGGCCATGTCGTAGGCCCACAGGAGCTCGCCGTTGACCAGGCCGTACAGGCGGTGGCCGGCGGTGACCTCCTTGGCGGTCACGGTGCGAGCGACGACATCGGTTCGCAGCTCGATCTTGGCGCCGTCGATCTCGCCGTACCAGATCTCCGCGATGCCGGTCGGGTGGGCCAGGATGACCTCGACCTTGTTGTCCGGCTTCGGACGCCAGAAGCCGGTCTCGACGGCCAGCGGGCGCTCCTTGGTGCCGTCCTCGCCGACCACGTAGGTCTGGCTGACGTAGTGCAGGTAGGGCTTGCCGTTGTGGCTGAAGTCGATCTGCTGGCCGAACTCGAACTTCTCGATCGTCGGGTAGTCGCCGTGCCCGCGACCTTCCCAGCGGCCCAGCAGCCAGGCCAGCGGCACCAGGTCGGGGTGCAGGTCCTGCGGGATCTCGAACGCCATCGGTCCCTCAGCTCGCGTTGCGGCCGCGGTACAGCCGGTAGACGACAAACGCCGAGAACCAGGCCATGAATACACAGACCAGGATCAGCAGCGTGGTGAAGATGACGTGCAGCACGTCGGCCAGTCTAGGGGATGCGCCTGCCGAGGCTTCGGCTACCGTGGCGTGATGTCCCGCACGCTGGTGATCAAGCTGACCGCAGGCGCCGAGGAACCCGAGCGCGCCAACCAGGCCTTCACCGTCGCCGCCACCGCGATCGCCGCCGGCGCCGACGTCTCCCTCTGGCTCACCGGCGAAGCCGTCTGGTTCGCCGTCCCCGGCCGAGCGGAGTCCTTCGATCTACCCCACGCGGCACCGCTCGCCGATCTGCTGGCCGCGGTGCTCGAGGGTGGACGCCTCACGGTCTGCACCCAATGCGCCAAACGCCGCGAGCTCACGGACACCGATCTGTTGCCCGGTACGCGGGTCGCCGGCGCCCCTGCCTTCACCGAAGAGATCCTTACCGACAACGCCCAGGCCATCGTGTACTGACAGCCCCTTCCCGCCCGGGGTTGTCGTGTTGTGGGTACCCGGGCGGGGTCGTGCCCGCAGGCGCTGTCAGTGATCAGCCGCCAACAGCGGGGCCGTCGTTGCTCGGGCCGCTGCGGCCGGCGGTCTGCTTGTGCAGTTCGCCAGGAGTCCGTCCACCGCGACCATTGCCTGCAAGCTGAGTCGGGTCGGGCGGACTGGCGGCACCCGCCGCGGGCGGGTTTCCGTCGGTGTACACCGAGTGGTTCTTGGCCATCTCGTCCTGGGACATCGTGCGCTTGCCCGTTCCCTGCCGCTGACCGGGCTGCTGATTCTGAGCCCGGGTCTCGGCCAGCACCTGGTTTACCGGCCGATCTCGGTCGGCAGCATTCTGCCTGACCTGCTGCCCGTCCTGCCCCGCCGGCTGCCCGTCCTGGCCTGCCTGCAGCCCGTTCTGCCCTACCTGTTGCCCGTTCTGACCTGCTTGCTGTCCGTCCTGGCCGTTCTGTCCGAACTGCGCGCTCTGGTCCACGGCCGGCTGGGCATCCTGGCCAACCCGCTCGGCATTCGCCCCGTTCTGCTGCGCAGCAAGGTTGGCATCCGCCCGATCCTGGGCCGTAGGCAACGCCGGCTGCGCCCCGGCATCGCCTTGCTCCTGCCCCTGCTCAGCCCTCAGACCTTGCCCCTGCCCCTGCTCAGCCTCTAGACCTTGCTGCTGCCTTTGCTCAGGCTCCTGCTCCCCAGGCTGCCCGCCTTCCAGCGAATCCAGATCCCGATCCTGCCGCTCTGGTGACTCTTCACCGGCCGCCCGGATCACACCGTCGTCACCAAGCTCCGGCCCCCGCTCAACCTCCGGCGCATCCTGATCAACCTCCGGCGCACCCCCATCCAGACCCCGCCCAGGCTCTTCACCAGCCGCCCGAACCACACCGTCGTCACCAAGCTCCGGCCCTCGCTCAACCTCCGGTGCATCCTGGTCAACCTCTGGCGCACCCTGCCCCTCAGCATCCTCGGCCCGCTCGGCTTCTTCGGCCGCGCCCAGCGCCGCACCAGCGGCAGCGCCTTCCACCACACCGGCATCGACGCCGGGATCAGCAGCCTCGCGCTGGTCCGCCCTCGCCCGCTCTTCCCGTCGTGTCTCGGCCTCAGCGTCCTCGCGCTGCTGATCCCGGCGGGCGTCATCCGTCTCCGCCTGCTCTGCCCGTTCATCGGCGTCGTCCACCTCGGCCACTTCGCTGTCGAGCCGCCCGTCGCGGTCGCCGGCGCCGGCGAACTCCTGGGCCTCCGGGATGCCGTTGTCGTTGGGGTCGGTGAGCCGCTGCTCGGTGTCCTGCTCCTGCTGCGCCTCTCGCAGATCCGCTTCGGCCGCATCGACCTGCTGCTGGAGCTCGTCGCGGAGCCGGCGTTGCTCCTCGACCTGCTGCTCCAGCATGGCCGTCCGTTCGGCCGGGTCCATCCCCCGCACCTGCTCGTCGAAATCCCGATCGAACCTCTGCCGGTTCAGGAGCTGCTCCATCGCGGCCCGCCGCTCCCTGTTCGCCCCCATCCGTTGGAGGGAGTTGTAGAGCTGACGCAGCCGCGTGTACAGACGCTGGATCTCGGCGACCACCGACTGCACGACCTCATGCGCCGGGTCATCGTGAATCGCCATCACGCCACCTCACTTGCATAGACGGAGTAGGCAAAGCCGGCCGCGGTGTCCTCCGGCCCGGGTTGGGTCGCGTACAAGTGAAACTCGGCGCCCGGCTTCAGCCAGACGGCCAGGTGGCGTCGGCGGCCCCGCCACTCCGGGGGAATGCGCGCATCCGACCCCGGCCCGACGAAGACCGGTGCGCCCCAGTGCTGGCGAGCCAACTGGAGCTGGGCGGGCCAGTGCGCGTCCAGCCCTTCCTCGGCATCAGGCAACTCGGCCGGTCCGATCTCGTACGCCGACCAGCCACTGCGCGGGCTCTCCGGCAGTACGGCGTCCGGCAGCACGAGCATCACGGTCTCGCGCGGGGTGACCAGCCCCCAGGTGTAGCGGTCGGGGTCGATGTTGCCTGGGGCCCACGGGCGCCAGCCAGTGGCGGCGGTGACGCGGGAGACCAGCGCGCGGATCGCGTCCACGCCGGTGCCCTGCGGTCCCCAGATCGATCTCCAGTCGGAGACCTCGGCCAGATCCGCCATGGCGCGCTCGTCATCGCTCGACGACCGCTGCTGCGTCTTCACCCCGCCACACTCCTCTCCTCAGTCCGCCCAGCCTAAGCCTCCGCCGGTACCACCACCTCCCGAATGACGCGCACTTGTGGACAACGGATCCCTCGCCTTTCGCGTACCTAGGGACGGGTCGCCCCCCCGGGGACCCACCGCCTGGGAGCGCCCGCCGCCGACCAGCCTTGTGTCAGCACCTCCCGTCCTTAAGTACGTCGTTCGCGAGCAGTAAGCGCAGAGCGCCGTACCGACGGGCCGAACTGGGTTGTAGTGGAACCATGAAGCTCCCGGCCCCTCCGACCGAGAAGTCCTTCCCGTCCGCGCTGCACCATCCGCGCACGGCGACGGTGATCGGCCGCTGGCTCGGGCTCGCGGTGGCGATCTGCTTCCTGACCGGCCTGTTCAGCCATTTCCAGCAGGACTCTCCCGCCTGGCTGCACATCCCGAGCCGGCCGGCGTCCCTCTATCGCGTCACCCAGGGCCTGCACGTGCTCAGCGGTACCGTCGTCATCCCGTTGCTGCTGGCAAAGTTGTGGACCGTCTATCCCAAGCTGTTCGCCAAGCTGCCTTGGCCGCCGAGCCGCAAGGCCCTCACCACCGCGCTCGAACGCGGCTCGATCCTCGTCCTCGTCTCCACGATGGCACTCGAACTGTTCACCGGCTTCCTCAACACCCTGCAGTGGTATCCGTGGCCGTTTCCGTTCAAGCAGACCCACTACGCGCTCGCCTGGATCATCGTCGGCGCATTGCTCGTCCACCTCGCCGTCAAACTCCCGCTCATCCTCACGCACTGGCGCCGTACGCCGGCCGACCGCGCCCCGATCGCGGACTCCTTGCCCCCAGCAATCACCGGCCTGACCCGCCGCGGCCTGTTCCGCACCGTCGCCGGCGCCGCCACCCTCGTCGGCATCACCTCGGTCGGTCAGTCCGTCCCGGCCCTGGGCCCGATCGCCGTACTGGCGCCACGCAAACCGAACGTCGGCCCACAAGGTCTGCCCATCAACCGTACGGCGAAGGACGCAGGCGTCGCCGGGATCGACGCGGACTGGCGCTTCACGATCGCGGGCCCACGGCAACTGTCGTACACGCTCGACGAGCTGCAGCAGTTCCCGCAAAGCCGCGCCGACCTGCCGATCGCGTGCGTCGAGGGCTGGAGCCAGGGCGCAAGGTGGGAAGGCATCCGGATCCGCGACCTGCTCCGCCTCAGTGGCGCACCGCCGGGCTCCCGGGTCCGCGTCGTCTCGATGGAGAAGGGCGGCTTCTACGCCACCAGCGAGCTACCAGCTGAGTTCGCCGACGACCCGCTCACTCTCCTGGCCCTCCGCCTGAACGGCGCCGAACTCTCCCTCGACCACGGCTTCCCCGCTCGCATCATCGCCCCCAACCGCCCCGGCGTCCTCCAAACCAAATGGGTCCACCACCTGGAGGTCATCTCATGAAGGCACGTGCCGCACTCGCAGCCACAGGCGTCGGATTCGGACTCTGGGGCCTGTGGTTGCTGGTTGATGCGGTGGAGCCGGCCGAGCTGATTCGGTTGCCGATCTGGCTGGGTGGTGCGGTCGTCGCCGATGACTTCTTCCTGGTGCCGCTGACACTGACCGTCGGCTGGCTCGTCACTCGGTGGTCCACCGGGCCTGATCGGCATCGAACCATTGGCGCCGTGCGGACCACCTTGTTGTACGTCGGTCTCACCACGCTGATCGCGATCCCACTGCTCCTGCGGCAGGGCAAAGGCGTCAACCCGACCGTGCTCCCGCGGGACTACCTCCGCGACTGGTTATTGCTTGAGGCAACGATTGTGGCAGCCGGTGCGGTGGTGTTCCTGGTTCACCGGTCCCGCTTCACATTCAGCAGGTCGCGGGACTCGTCCGGCGACATCGGCGGGCGCTGAGCCAGCGTGGCGAGTGCGGCGGCCCGCTCGACCAGCTCGGCATTGTGGTTCACCGGCTGACCCTTCGCCAGCGTGAGCGTGTCCTCCATGCCGACGCGGAGGTTCCCGCCCTTCGACAACGCGGCCAGAGCGACCGGGAGCGCCGTGCGGCCGATGCCCGTCGCCGACCACGAGGTCACCGCGGCGGGGAGCGCGTTGACGGCTGCCACCAGGGTGTCCGCCGTACCAGGCATGCCGCCCGGCACGCCCATCACCAGGTCGCAGTGCACGCGTCCGCCGTACGGCAGGCCGAACTTGTCCAGCAACCGGTGCAGCGCGGCCACATGCCCGAGGTCGAACAGCTCGAACTCCGGCACCACCTCGCGCTCCTGCGTCAGCTGGTAGAGCTCGGTGACGAACGGCCACGGGTTCATGAACACGTCGTCGCCGAAGTTGACCGTGCCCATGGTCAGCGAACAGGAGTCGGGTACGGCGTCGAGCACGCGGAGCCGGTGGTCGTACGGATCGGTGACTGCGCCGCCGGTGGACAGCTGCACGATCAGCGCCGTGTTCGCCCGGATCGCGGCGACCGTCTCGGTCAGCCGGCCGAGGTCCAGCGTCGGCTTGTGCTCGCCGTCGCGGATGTGGATGTGGATCATCGCCGCCCCCGCGGCCTCGCACCGCTTCGCGGTCTCGACCAGCTCGTCGAGCGTGGTCGGCAGCGCCGGGCAGTCCGCCTTCGCGGTCTCCGCACCGGTGGGAGCAACTGTGATCAGAGTCGACGCCATGAACGAATCCTGCCAGATGTCTGCCCGCAACGAGATATTTGCCGGTGAAGGGGTTCGATCACCGGACGATCTCCGGCACGGCAAGATGTGACTATGAGAGCCGTCGTACAGCGAGTCAGCCAGGCATCGGTCAGCGTCGAGGGCGAGGTGGTCGGCGCGATCGACGGCCCCGGCCTGCTGGTTCTCCTCGGCGTCACCCACGACGACACCCCAGAGAAAGCCGCCGCCCTGGCCGCGAAGATCTGGACCCTCCGCATCCTCCACGACGAACGCTCCGCCGCCGACGAACAGGCCCCGATCCTCGCCATCAGCCAGTTCACCCTGTACGCCGACACCCGCAAAGGCCGCCGCCCGTCCTGGAACGCCGCCGCCCCCGGCCCCGTCTCCGAACCCCTCTACAACGCCTTCTGCACCGCCCTCGAGTCCCTCGGCGCCAAGGTGGAACGAGGCCGCTTCGGAGCCCACATGGACGTCTCCCTGACCAACGACGGCCCAGTAACCCTCATCCTCGACGCCTGACCACAACGAACCGGCCCCCGGATCCATCGGATCCGGGGGCCGGTGTTTGGTTCTGGGTCGGTGAGGTTCGACTCAGAGGGGTGTCGAGCTGGATCAGCTGACGACGCCGGCGGCCGAGTGGCCGACGATGACCTTGGTGTTCAGGCTGTAGACGTCGATCACCAGAGCGTTCACCGAGATGTAGCGGTACTGCTTCAGGACCTGGTTGAAGGTCAGCCGGGCGACACCCGGGATGTCCAGGGTCTGGTTCACACCGGTCTTGACCGGGTAGGTCTTGTTGCCGACCTTGATCGAGGCGATGCTCGAGGACGAGCTCACGCCACCCTTGCCGTCCTTGGTCTTCCACGCGGAGGCGGAGGACTCGATGGCGCCGATGGACAGGTTGCCCACCTTCACACCCGCGACGTGCGAGGTGAAGTTGATGTAGGACTTGTTCTCGCCGATGGCGCCGTTCTTGGTGGTGTAGACCCCACCGACGTAGGCGACCTTCGGGATGTTCACCTCGCCGACCGCGACCTTGACCGTCTTGCCCTCAGTACCCTGGCAGGTGGTCTGAAGCGACGTCGGACCGGACACGACCAGCTTGTCGGCGTTGGCCTTGGTGCCGTACGCGTCACCGATCACCAGCGCGGTGGCCGGCTTGGAGATCTCCGCGCGGGTCTTCAGCACCGCGACGTCGACGCCCTCCGGGACGTACTGGTTCTTCACGTTCGCGTGGATCACGACGGCCTGCGCGTACGAGTAGATGCCGGAGCTGGTCTTCACGCCACCGACACGGTTCAGCACGATGTAGCCGAGGCCCGGTACGGCGACCTTGGTGTTCCACTTCGGCGCGAGCAGCGACGGCACCGAAACGGCGCCGATCTTCACACCGGCGAACGTGGTGTTGCCCGTGTAGGACAGCTTGCCCTTGTAGTACCGCGCCGTGGTGGTGGTCTGCACACCCGTCAGCGTCAGCAGGTTGCCGACCTTGATGTCGACCGCGGTGGCGTTGCTGGTCACGCCGGTACCGCTCTTGTCGTTGAACGCGTGCGTGTCGGTGCGCACGCTGCGCGCGATCGCCTGGTTGTTCACGTTCGCCGTGGCGATGTCGTTCTTGTCGGCCTTGGTCGGGTCCGTGGTGCAACCGAACTTGCTGACGACCTGCGGGCCGCTGTTCGCCAGCCCGGATTCAACGTCGGTCCCGTACGAGTAGCCGCTGTATCCGAAAACCGGCGAGGCGGACGCAGAACCCGAAGTCAGCGCGATCGTAGAAGCCACGCCGACAACCGCCGCAACACCGACGGCAGCGAGCTTCTTGTATCCGATGCGGGGTCGCATTGACCCCTCCTCCCTGAGTGATGACGTGACCCGAAGTGCGGGTCAGGACACAGACACAACTCAGCCGGTTGCGGTAGGTGACGAGCGGAGTGCGCTCCGAGACCAAACCGTTACATCTGTGCTCGTTCCGCAAGATTCGACCGATGACCCGTAACTCCGAAGCGATGACGCAAACCCCAGTCCCGCAGGCGTTTCCGGACATGCCGAAGGGCCCGGACGCGCAAGGTCCGGGCCCTTCGGGGCTACCTTCAGGGTGGGCCACCTTCGGGTGGTGGTGGCACCATCAGTAACGAACGACAGGTCAGACGGTGACGGCCACTTCCGCGACCTCGCCGTACTGCGCGACCACCTGGCGGTCGACCGGGTCCGCCTTCGGCGCCAGCGTGCGCAGCGTCCAGCTGCCCGGCGCCGCGAAGAACCGGAAGTGCCCGGTCGCCGACGTCGGCACTTCGGCGGTGAACTCACCCGTTGCGTCGAGCAACCGCACGTACGCGCCGCCGACCGGCTCCTCGCCGCGCAGCACCTGGCCCTGGATCACTGCTTCCTTGTCGACGTCGACACCCTTGAGGTCGAGGCCGCCCTTCTTCGCTCCGCACATGTCAGGCCTCCCCGGGCTCGTCGCCGAGTGCTACGGGTACGCCGACCAGCGAACCCCACTCGGTCCAGGATCCGTCGTAGTTCTTCACGTTCGGCTGGCCGAGGATCTCGTGCAGCACGAACCAGGTGTGCGCCGAGCGCTCGCCGATCCGGCAGTACGCGATGGTGTCCTTGCCGAAGTCCACGCCGGCGTCGGCGTACAGCGTCTTCAGCTCGTCGTCGGAGCGGAACGTGCCGTCGTCGTTGGCCGCCTTGCTCCACGGGATGCTGGCCGCGGTCGGGATGTGACCCGCGCGCTGCGCCTGCTCCTGCGGCAGGTGGGCCGGGGCGAGCAGCCGGCCGGCGTACTCGTCGGGGCTGCGCACGTCGACCAGGTTCTTCACGCCGATGGCGTCCTTGACCTCGTCGCGGAAGGCGCGGATCTCCAGGTTCTGCGGCTGCGCGGAGTACTCGGTGGCCTCGCGCTTGACCACCTCGTCGGTCAGCTCACGGCTGTCCAGCTCCCAGCGCTTGCGGCCGCCGTCGAGCAGGCGGACGTCGCCGTGGCCGTAGAGCTTGAAGTACCAGTACGCGTACGCCGCGAACCAGTTGTTGTTGCCGCCGTACAGCACGACCGTGTCGTCGGTCTTCACCCCGCGGTCGGACAGCAGCGCCTCGAACTGCTGCTTGTTGACGAAGTCCCGCCGGACCGGGTCCTGCAGATCGTCCTGCCAATCGATCTTGATCGCGCCGGCGATGTGGCCGGCGTCGTACGCCGAGACGTCTTCGTCGACCTCGATCAGGACGACCCCGGCGTCGGTCTTGTGCTCCTCGACCCAGTCGGCCGAGACGAGCGCGGATTCCCTGCTCATGTGTGCTGCCTCTCAGTTGGTAGCGGTGCTGGTGTCACGGGTTGGCGTACGAATGCGGTGGATCAGCAGATAGGCCTCGCAGCCGAGGCAGAGCCCGACGGTGGCGTTCACGAACGCCGCCACCAGGGCGAATCCGGTGGCGACCACGCCCAGCACGGTCGCGCCGGTCAGGTACCCGATCAGACCGGCGACCGCGAAGACGAGGCCGACCAGCTGGGCGAACCGCGGCGGGGCCGCGTCCTCCAGCTCCTTGGGGGGACCCAGCCGGGGGCGGATCAGCCGCTTGAACAACAGCCCGTACGGCGACGCCTGGACGCCGAACGCGACCGAGATCGCGAACACCACGGCTTGCACCGCGAGCGGCCAGGGGCTGTTCAGTACGAGCGTCAACGCCAGGACGACCGTGGTCACACCGGCCGCGAACCGGAGTCCCCGCGGATCGACCTGGAGGCTTTGCTTCGCCGTCTGTTCGGACATGACGACTCCCGGAGGAGAGAAGATTCGAGCCGGACCCGCCCGGGTCTGCGGGAGGCGACGTACGCGAAACCGTGCTCAGCGACCGGTCTCGCAGCGCTCGGGACGCCGCCTGGTCAGCGGCGACGACACAGCGACGAGCGCATCCGGCAGTTGTCCACTGCCCTGCGCTTGGTCAGCCATGTCGTGTACGCCACGCATCGAGAGTACGGAAACCGGGCGGACTAGCCAGCCGTGGTCCCACTGAATGAGACAATTGATCAGATTGCGGACAATCAGGTCCGGACCACGTTCGTGTGGGCGACCTTGTCGTGCAGCGCCTGCTTCTTGTCGTCCCAGAGCGGCCAGAGGTAGTTGATCAGAGCAAGAAAGCTGAACAACGTCCCGACCAGCGGGATCGTGGCCAGCAGGCTGAGTCCGATGATGAAGCCGTACCGCTTCGCCACGGCGGATCCGGGCGGATTGCCCGGCACGTCCCGGAGCCGGACGCCGATTCCGAGCGCCCTCTTGCCGGGCGTGGCGCCCTTCTTGGTCAGGAACAGGTACTGGTAGACGAACGACACCAGGAGCCCGAGCAGCACCGCCGGGATGATCCACTTGTACGCCTCGGGCGGCAGCGCGGTGCTGGTCGTCGGGGTGCCGGCCTCCGCTGCATTCAGCGTGTCTTCGAAGTACTTCCAGATCACCTGGGAGTACTGGTAGTAGAAGTAGCCGGTCAGCGGCAGGCCGATGATCCCGACGATGATCGAGTCGATGATGAAGGCGAACACCCGGCGCCACCAGCCCGACAGCGGCTGCCCGTCCGGCGTCGCGGCTACCCGCCGCCCGGGGTAGCCGTAGCCCTGCTGCTGAAAACCCTGCCCGTACTGCGGCTGGCCGTATTGGGGCTGCCCAGGTTGCGGTTGCCCGTACGGCGCTTGACCGGTCTGTTGCGGCCGCGCGCCGTACTGCGCCGGCGCTTGCTGGCCGCCGCCGTACACCTGACCGTGCTGCGCGGGCTGGCCGTACTGCGGTTGGCCGGTGGCCGCGGGCTGGCCGAACTGGCCCTGGAACGGCGGCGGGCCCTCCTGGGCACGGTGCTGGTCCGTCCAAGCCTCACCGTCCCAGTAGCGCTGCTGGGTCGGGTCCTGGGGGTCGTCGTACCAACCGGCTGGGAAGCTCACCGCCATAGCATCGCCTAAGTCCGAGGGCATCCGCCATTCAGTTACAGGTATCTGTCAATCAATTGCAGTCTGCGGACGGACTCAGTTGGGCTGGCGCTCGATCGCGGTGGCCAGCGCGGCGATCACGTCAGGCTTGCGCGGCGCGCCACTGGCCCGCTTGACGACCGCTCCGGTGCTGTCGAGCACCAGCGTCGTCGGGGTCCGCAGGATGTCGAGCCGCCGGACCAGCTCCAGATGCGACTCCGCGTCGAGCTCGACGTGCCGCACTCCCTCGACCATGCCCTCGACCTCGGCCAGCGTTCGCCGCGTCGCCCGGCACGGCGCACAGAACGCCGACGAGAACTGCAGCAAGGTGGCCCGCTCGCCGAGCTCGCCACCGACCTCGGCCGCCGACACCCGCTCCACGTCCTCGACCTTCCCCCGGAACCGTCCGTCAACCCACGTTTTGAGCGCACTGAGCAGCACACCGGCGCCTACCGCGCCGACCAGCACCCAGATACCCAAGCTCACAACAATCCACAGTACGGCGGTGTGTTTACGATTCAACCGCGCGTTTCACTCCTCGGACTGGACAATGGGGTCCGTGGAGAACGGGTTGACGGTCCGAGGCGGGGTTGTGATTCCCGAGGCCGAGCTGGAGTGGCGGTTCTCGCGGTCCGGCGGGCCGGGTGGGCAGTCCGTCAACACCACGGACAGCCGGGTCGAGCTGAGCTTCGACGTGGCCGGTACGACGGCGTTGAGCGACGTACTGAAGACCCGGGCGCTCGAGCGGCTGGAGTCGCGGCTGGTCGGGGGCGTGGTGACCATCGCGGCGTCGGAGTACAAGTCGCAGTGGCGCAACCGGGAGGCCGCCCGGGAGCGCCTGGCCGTGCTGCTGCGGGAGGCGATCGCGCCACCGCCCCGGCCGCGGCGGCCGACCAAGCCGAGCAAGGCCTCGGTCCGCCGCCGGCTCGACGCCAAGAAGCGCCGGGGCCAGACCAAGCGCCTCCGCGGCCGACCGGACGACTGACGGGGACGTCGCGTCCAGCTGGAAGTTGCCGAAGGCCCCTAACCTGCTCACGCAGGTCGAATGCGAGGGGTCAGGCGTTGGCGTCGGCGGTCTCGCGGGTTGTGGTCGGCGGGATGACGAAGCGGTACCCGACGTTTCGTACGGTGCCGATCAGCGACTCGTGCTCCGGGCCGAGCTTCGCGCGCAACCGCCGTACGTGAACGTCTACCGTCCGCGTGCCGCCGAAGTAGTCGTAGCCCCAGACCTCCTGCAGCAACTGCTCCCGGGTGAACACCCGCCCCGGATGTTGCGCGAGGAACTTGAACAGCTCGAACTCCTTGTAGGTCAGGTCGAGCGCCCGCCCGTTGAGCTTCGCCGTGTACGACGCCTCGTCGATGACGACATCGCCGCTACGGATCAACGTGGAGTCGGGCTCCTCGTTCCGCACCGCAGCGAGCCGGCCGATGACGAGGCGCAGCCGCGCCTCGATCTCCGCCGGACCGGCCGTGTCGAGCAGTACGTCGTCCGCACCCCAGTCGGCGTTCACCGCGGTCAGACCGCCCTCGGTGACGACCAGGATCAGCGGTACGTCGATGCCCGTCGTACGGATCAGGCGGGACACCCCGCGGACGGCGACCAGGTCACGCCGGGCGTCGAGCAGGACAGCGTCCGCGTCCGGAGCATCGACCAGGGCGGCGACCTCGGCGGGTAGGATCCGGATCTGGTGCGGCAGCAGGGCGAGCGACGGCAGGACCTCTGTGGAGGCCTGCAACGCGTTCGTCAGCAGAAGCAACGTGCTCACGCTGTCTCCTTGCGCTGATCATCGGATCCTTCGTGAGCGACCCGGTCCAAGGGCGGTGTCAAGCCCCTGCGGCGTCATTGCCGGGGGCCCGAGACACGCTGGAAAGCAACAGCAAGCTGACATAATAGCGGAAGACTTAACCGATAAGTGAGGCCTGCGACCACATGCCGGAAGTGACCATCAGGTACTTCGCCGCCGCGCGCTCCGCCGCCGGCCGGTCCACCGCGACCGCCGAAGCCACCTCGATCGGCGACCTCGTCGCGACCGTCTCGGCCGACCGCCCCGAACTGGCCCGCGTCCTCTCGATCTGCACCTTCCTCCTCAACGGCGAACGCGCAGACCCCACCACCGCCCTCTCCGCCGGCGCCCAGGTAGACGCCCTCCCACCCTTCGCCGGCGGCTGACCCACCCCCGACGGCTGAATCAGAAGAACAACTTCAGCAGGACGAAGGCGAGCGCCACAGCGGTCGTCAACGCCGCCTTCCCCGACCCGAACCCCCGCCGGAACGCGGTCACGAACACAGCCACCGTCAGCGGAACCAGCATCACCAGCAACGTGATGCCTGCCGCGTGAACCCCCACATGCGCCCGCCCGGTCAGCACCAGCCCGACCACGAACGCGAACGTCAACCCGAGCCAGGTAGTGACCTGGATCGGCCCATCCTCACTGCGATGCCCGCGATGCGACGCCCGGGCCGCACGGCGATGCGAAGTCGGAGCAACGTGCGACATCGGTCACCTTCCGAAAAGAACCGAATACGCAAGGTAGCAGCAACCCCGCATGCACGTAAAAGCCACAACCAGTGCTCGTCGCACAACCCGGCTCACAAACCCCAGGAGCCTCAGAAGCCCCACCTGTAACGGAACTCGCGGACCGACCGAGCCCCCTGGCGACGCAGCCTTCCCCCGCCGAGGCCGGTACGCCGCGCACAACGGCGTACCGGCCGGGTCACGGCGTACCGACTGATGCGGCGTACCGGCTGGTTGTCAGGAGCCGATGGAGATGCGGTCCGTGGCGACCGGTGTGTAGGGGTCGTGAGCGGTCAGGTAGTTGGCGAAGGCGTCGATGTCGAGGCCGCCGAAGAACTTGTTCGTCGCGGTGGTGAAGGCAGGGAAGCCGTCGCCACCATCAGAGAGGAAGTTGTTCGTGACGATGCGGTACGACGTTCCGTCCACCAGCGGCTGCCCCGCGATCTTGATCGAGTCCGCGACCACCTTCGAGCCCGCCGCGGCCGCCGGGTTCCAGGTGTAGGTGATGCCCGCGACCTGGAGCACCTTGAACTTCGCCGTCTCGGGACCGTTCACCCCGGAGAACTGCTGCTCCAGCAACGCCTTGATCTGCGTCCCGGTCATGTCCATCGACACCAGGAAGTTGTTGAACGGCTGCACGGTGAACGCCTGCCCGAAGGTGACCTGGCCGTTGGTCGACGCCAGGTCGGCACGGATACCGCCCGGGTTCATGAACGCCACCACCGGTGTCTTCCCGCCCGTCACGACCGACGGATCGGCGAGCTGAGCGTCCGCGATCAAGTTGCCCAGTGGCGATTCGAGCGAGTCGTCGGGCGTCCGCACCACCGACGGCGTGGTGATGTGGCCGATCACCTTGTTCGCAATCGGATCGACCAGCGTCTTGTACTTGGCGATCAGCTCGGCCGTCTTGCGGTCCTGCACCACGTCCTGGGTGACGATCTGGTTGTTGGCCAGCGTGTTCACCCGGTCGACGTCACCGGTCGCGTTGTTGATGCTCAACCGGACCTCGGTGACGAGCCGGCCGAACGACGAGGCACTGGTGACGAGCCGCGGCTGCTTGGCGCTGTCCAGCAGGGAGCAGTTGTATGCCTGGTGGGTGTGGCCGGAGATGATCGCGTCGATCTCCGGGTCCAGTCCCGCGTTGATGTCGACCACCGGACCGGAGATGCCCGGGCAGCTGTTGTACGCCTTCGGGTCGGCCGGGAAGCCCCCCTCGTGCAGCAGCACGACGATCGACTTCACACCCTGCTTCTTCAGGATCGGGACCAGCGCGTTCGCCGTCTCGACCTCGTCCTTGAAGGTCAGCCCCTCGACACCGGACTTGGTGACGATGTTCGGCGTGTTCTCCAGCGTCATGCCGATGAACGCGACCTTCTGACCGTCATCGAAGGTCTTGATCGTGTACGGCGCGAACAGCGTCTGCTGCGTGTTCTCGAAGAACACGTTCGCGGACAGGTACTTGAACTTGGCGCCCGTGAACGGGTGCTTCGCGTCCGGGCAGGAGTTCTGGTTGTTCTGCCCGTCGCCGTCCGGCAGGCAGCCGCCGGTCTGCATCCGGAGCAGCTCGTGCCAGCCCTCGTCGAACTCGTGGTTGCCGACCGAGGCCGCCTCGAGGCCCATCCCGTTCAGCGCCTCGATCGTCGGCTCGTCGTGGAACGCGGCCGACAGCAGCGGCGAGGCGCCGATCAGGTCACCGGCGGCGACCGTGACGGAGTCCTGCCCCTTGGCCGCCGCGGCCGCGCGCAGGTCCTTCAGGTGGGTCGCGAGGTACGCCGCGCCGCCCGCCGGGATGCCGTTGATGTTGCCGCTCGAGCCCGTCGCCGGCTCCAGGTTGCCGTGGAAGTCGTTGATGGCGAGCAGTTGGATCTGGGTGTGCGTCGGCTTGGGCTTCGCCGGCGCAGCCTGGGTCACGGTTCCCCCCGTGGCCATGGCGAGCACCGCGACCGTCCCGGCGGCGAGCAGGCCAACGACCCGTCGTCCCCCCAACCGCGTCTTGTCTCGTCCTGTCAGGGCCATGTCTACTCCGTCGTCGTGGCGGTCACCGCGGATGGCGGTCCCGCGAAAAGCTCCGCGGTGCCGCGAAAATTACCCGGCCCGGCGTGACCCCGCCAAGGACTTGAGCATGAACTGACCAGGACCTTTTACGGTATTCCCGTGACTCTCGAAGCCGTACCCTCACCGTTGCCCTCGGCTACTGCCGCCGCCGTCACGGAACTCGCCCGCTCAGCAGCACAGAGCGACGGCGTCCACCCACTCTCCGAGCGCACCCTGCTCCATCTCGACGGCGAACACCCAGGCGACCTGCACGTGCTCGCGTACGAGGGCGAGCCGGGCACGATCGAGGTCACCGGCCTGCAGAGCGCCCGAAACCTCATCGGGTACGGCGCTCTCGCACCAGACGGTTCGGCCGAGTTGGTGGTCGCCCCAACAGCCAGACGCCATGGCACCGGTACGGCGCTACTCCGCATGCTGCTCGACCACGGCGGCAACCGGATCCGCGTGTGGGCACACGGACGACTGCCTGGCTCCGACGAGTTGGCGAATCGACTCGGTCTGGAGGTCACACGAGAGCTCTACTTCCTTCGCCGAACCAGGGCGTCTCTCCCCGACCCGGTGTGGCCGGACGGGATCGCCGTACGGACGTTTGTACCCGGACAGGACGACGCGGCCTGGCTGAAGGTGAACGGCGAGGCCTTTGCGGACCACCCGGAGCAGGGCAGCTGGACGGCGGCCGACTTGGCGGAACGCCTGCAGCAGCCGTGGTTCGACCCGAACGGCTTCTTCCTGGCCGTGGACTCCAGCACCGGAGCTTTGGCCGGCTTCCACTGGACGAAGGTCGAGGACGGCATCGGCGAGGTCTACGTGGTAGGCGTCTCTCCCGCCCACCAGGGCAGCGGCCTGGGCAAGGCCCTCACCCTCCAAGGCCTCCACCACCTCCAGGAAGACCGCGACCTCGACACCATCGTTCTCTACGTAGACGGCACTAACACCGCAGCACGCGCCCTCTACAACGCCCTCGGCTTCACCACAGCCGCCCTGGATGTCCAGTACGCCCCCTCCCACGCCCTGTGAACGACATCACAGCGAAACCATCCACTCACTTCACGTCATAATCCGGCGGCCGACCCGTCCCATCACCAACCAGGAGCCGTCCGCGCCTCTAACCCCCCAGCCGGACGGCTCCTGGCCCCCCACCACTTATCCACACCTGCACCTTTTGACATCCCCGCCCGCTCCCACCCCCGACTACGATCAAGTCGACTACGGAGAGGTGACAAAGGTGACTAACCGCAACAGGCCAGCCGCCCCACTACTGACCTGCCTAGCAACAGCTCTGCTCCTAACCGCCTGCACCTCCAAAAGCCCCGAAGCCGGCCGCCCCAACACCGCGCTACCCAGCGCATCGACAGCGACATCAACCGGTTCGAGCGGAACAGCTACTCCCCCGACAGCGACCTCGGCACCGCCATCTGGTCCACCGTCTCGGCCCGGCGACGCAGTCGGGCTCACGCTCACGGCCGCCGAGCAGTTTGTGCGGTACTACAGCGGCCTGATGAACTACGCCGCCGACACAGGCGACACGGGCCTTCTGCTGAGTGCCAGTGAAGCCGGTTGCGAAAACTGCAAGGCGTATGCGGATTTCGTCACGAAATCCAACGCGGCAAATGGCCTACTCACAGGCGACTACCGAGAACACGTCATAGATGTTTCAGAGCTGGTTCGCGGCCAAGCCGGGCGCCTCGGCGGATCTGCAAGCGTGAGTGTCGGAGCCTATGTGAGCCGAGCAACTGCAAGTGCCAATCCGGTCAACAGCAAGCCAGCAAAGTACACGCGCGAGTTCGCGCTGTCGCCGCAAGGCGGAAGCTGGGTCATGTATGAGATGAAACTTGTCCAACAATGACATCTCCAAGTCTGACAGTCAGCGCTGTCGCAACCCTATTTCTCGTCACAGTTCTGACACCGGCGAACTCCGTGGCGGCGGCGGACCAACCGCGCGCGCCACAGGCTGTCGAATCTCCAAAGCCAAAGCCCAGCAAGCCGCCTCGGGTGACTGTGGATCCGTCCAAGGAGGGCGTGCAGGCAGGCGCGAAGGGCAAAGTTGATGGCCGCTTGGCGAACAGCCGACCTCCGAGGAAATCCACTCCGGGGCCCAAGCGAGGAACGGAAGAGTCGGGCAACACGCATACGCCCCGTTCTCGGCGCACAAAGGACAGCACGTCGACGGATAGTCCGGTGCGGGTCGATTTCAACCTCAACATCGGGATTTGTGGGCGGGTGCAGCCGGATGGGACGGTGCCGGGACCGAACTGGTGTCAGCCGGTGGTGCCTCAGGAGACGACGGCTACTCCGCGGAAGTTGCCTGTGGTTGTGCGGGCTCGGCCTCAGGATGTGACTTGGGGGCAGGTTTTGGCGGAGTCGAAGGTGGTGTTGTTTCCGGAGTTGGCGGTGAAGGTGCAGCCGCGGGGGCGGACGTTGGTGAATCTGGACACCATCGTTTACACCGACGAGAGCAAGGTGTCGACGACCACCATCACTTTGCTGGGATTCCCCGTCGCGGTTGAAGCCACGCCGATCAGCTATACCTGGAATTTCGGTGACGGTACGCCGGCGTTGACGACCAGTACGCCTGGTAAGCCCTACCCGTCGAAGGAGATCACGCACAAGTACATGCAGCGCCGTGCAGTCAGCCTGACCCTGACGACCAACTATGCGGCCCGTTTCAACGTCGCCGATACCGGGTGGCAGTACGTCGACGGCACCGTCCCGGTCACTGGCCCCGCCACTCCACTGCAGGTTCGTGAGGCGGTCCCTGTGTTGGTAGATCCGCCTAACTAATGCAAGGCGGATTTCAGGTGATTGGTGAGGTGAGTGTGGGCTTGTCGGGTTGCGCCGGGGATGTTCAGGAGGTTGGCGTAGCCGTGGGTCAGGGAGGGGTGGGGGACGTGGGTGAGGTGGTTGCCGGCGGACTCGAGGGCTTGGGCGTAGTCGTTGCCTTCGTCACGCAGGGGGTCGAAGCCGGCGGTGGTGAGATAGGTCGGGGGTAGGCCGGTGAGGTCCTCGGCCAGCAACGGGGAGACCAAAGGGTTCGGGCGGATCTTGGGGTCCGGCGTGTAGTGGTCGCGGTACCAGATGATGTCGTCCTCGGTGAGGATGAAGCCCTCAGGGAAGAGGTCCCGGCTGGGGCGGCGGCCGACCAGGTCGAGGCCTGGGTAGAGGAGGACCTGCAGCGCGGGCTGCGGGAGGTTGCGGCGCACGGTCTGCTGGGCGACGACCGCGGCCAGGTTGCCGCCGGCGCTGTCGCCGCCGACTGCGACCAGGGACGGATCGACGCCGAGGTCCTCCGCATGCTCGACGGCCCAGGTGAAGGCGGCGATCGCGTCCTCTGCGGAGGTCGGGGCCGGCGCCTCGGGAGCGAGGCGGTAGTCGACCGCCAGGACCCTGATGCCGGCATCGGCGGCCAGCGCCCGGCAGAGCGGGTCATGGGTTTCGAGGTCGCCGACGACCCAGCCGCCGCCGTGGAAGAAGACCAGGAGGCCGCGGCCGGCGTCGCGCGGGACGTACAGCCGGGCGCCCAGCTGGCCGTCGGCGCCGCGAACGGTCAGCTCGGTCACGCGCTGTAGTTCGACCGGGCGTCCGGCGACGAGCATGCACAGGTACTTCAGGTGCGCTCGGGCCACGGCCGCGGTGGACTTCGTTGTATCCGGCAACCAGCCCTTCACCCGGAGGAGCAGCTGCAGCTCGGGGTCGAGCGTGTTGCCGTCGATCTGGATCGGCGGGCCGGCCAGCCGGCGCCGGACGGCGGTCGGCAGCGCGAACAGCGGGGTCAGGGCATTCGCCTGTACGGCGGCCACCGCGCCTCGGAGCACCGAGTCCAATCGTTGGTTCACAAGGAGTGACGCTAGCAACAGCGACCACGCACGCGGGCGTCGAGGCAACGGGAACGTCACATCCACGGACCCGCGAGACGGCTACCCCTTGTTCACCAAAGGATGGGATGCTGGTCGATGTGGCTGGAGACCTGCTGGCGTCGCATAACCGGGAGTACGACGTCGAGCCGCCGTACGACATCGCGGCGGCCGGCGATCTTCCGGCCGACCGTTTCTCCGATCGCGAGCTGAGCTGGCTCGCGTTCAACCAGCGTGTCCTCGAACTGGCCGAGAACGACCGGATTCCGCTGCTCGAACGGGCCAAGTTCCTGGCCATCTTCGCCAGCAACCTGGACGAGTTCTACATGGTCCGGATCGCCGGTCTGAAGCGCCGGATCGCGGCCGGCGTCGCGGTGCGGGCGGCCAGTGGGCTGCTGCCGCGCGAGGTGCTCGACCGGAGCCTGAGCCGCAGCCGCGAGCTGATGGACCGGCAGGCGGAGACCTGGCGGAAGGTGGTCCAGCCGGCGCTGACCGAGCAGGGCATCGACATCCTGCGCTGGGACGAGCTCGAGCACGGCGAGCGCGAGGACATGACCCGGTTCTTCCGGGACCGTGTCTTCCCGGTGCTGACGCCGCTGGCGGTCGACCCGTCGCACCCGTTCCCCTACATCTCCGGCCTGAGCCTGAACCTGGCTGTCGTGGTCCGCAACCCCGACAGCGGCGGCGAGCACTTCGCCCGGGTCAAGGTGCCGCCGCTGCTGCCGCGGTTCGTGCGGGTCGCCGAGGGCCGGTTCGTCCCGCTCGAGGACGTCATCGCCACGCACCTGGGCCAGCTGTTCCCGGGCATGGAGGTCACCCAGCACCACACCTTCCGGGTCACCCGCAACGAGGACCTCGAGGTCGAGGAGGACGACGCCGAGAACCTGCTGGCCGCGCTCGAGAAGGAGCTGCTGCGCCGCCGGTTCGGTCCGCCGGTCCGCCTCGAGGTCGAGGAGTCGATCGACCCGCAGGTGCGGGCGCTGCTGCTGTCCGAGCTGGGTGTCACCGAGGCCGAGGTGTTCGAGCTGCCCGGCCCGCTGGACCTCCGTGGCCTCTTCACGATCGCGAGCCTGGACCGGGCCGAGCTGAAGTACCCGGGCTTCGTGCCGTCGACCCATCCGCACCTGTCGGAGGTCGAGACGGCCAACCCGGCGGACATGTTCTACGCCCTGAAGCAGCGCGACGTCCTCGTGCACCACCCGTACGACTCCTTCTCGACGAGTGTGCAGCGGTTCATCGAACAGGCCGCCGCCGACCCGCATGTGCTCGCAATCAAGCAAACGCTCTACCGGACCTCCGGTGACTCACCGATCGTGGACGCGCTGATCGACGCCGCCGAGGCCGGCAAGCAGGTGCTGGTGCTGGTCGAGATCCAGGCCCGCTTCGACGAGCAGGCGAACATCAAGTGGGCCCGTCAGCTGGAGCACGCCGGCTGCCATGTCGTGTACGGCGTGATCGGCCTCAAGACGCACTGCAAGTTGTCGCTGGTCGTGCGCGACGAGCCGGACGGCCTGCGCCGCTACGCTCACATCGGCACCGGCAACTACCACCCCAAGACCGCCCGGCTGTACGAGGATCTCGGTCTGCTCACCAGCGACAAGGTCGTCACCGAGGACATCGCGCATCTGTTCAACCACCTGTCGGGCTTCGGTCGCAGCGCCGGCTACCGGCGGATCCTGGTCGCACCTCAGTCGGTACGGCGGGGGCTTGTGGAGCGGATCGAGCGAGAGATCCAGCACCACCTGGCCGGCCGCCCGGCGAGGGTCCGGATCAAGGTGAACAGCCTGGTCGACGAGGCCCTGAGTGACGCGCTCTACCGGGCGTCACAGGCCGGCGTACCCGTGGAGCTGTGGATCCGTGGCATCTGCACGATCCGGCCGGACATCCCGGGCCTGTCCGAGAACATCAAGGTCCGCAGCATCCTGGGCCGGTTCCTCGAGCACAGCCGCGTGTTCCTGTTCGAGAACGGCGGTGAGCCGGAGGTGTGGATCGGCTCGGCCGACCTGATGCACCGCAACCTGGACCGCCGGGTCGAGGTGCTCGTGCAACTGAAGGAGCCCGATCACGTCACCGAGCTCGACGAGATGTTCAACCTGGCCATGGACGAGGGCACCGGCTCGTGGTGGCTGCACGCCGACGACACCTGGCAGCCCAGGCTCACCGGGCCGGACGGCGAACCACTGCGCGACCTTCAGGAAAGACTCATCGCCACGCGTGGGCGACGGCGAACAGCAGACCCCATTCCGTAGGGTGAATTCATGAGCAACCCGGCGACTGTCATCGCCGCGGGTGGTGTCGTCTGGCGTGAGAGCCGCGGCACCAGGCAGGTGCTGCTGGTGCACCGGCCGCGGTACGACGACTGGTCCCTCCCGAAAGGCAAGCTGACCACACACGAGCACGTCCTGCTCGCCGCACGACGTGAGATCGAGGAAGAGACCGGCCTGCAAGTCGTACTCGGCCCCCCGCTCGGTGTGCAGCGCTATGTGGTCCGGAAGAACGGCGGCACCGCGCAGAAGCTGGTGCACTACTGGTCTGCCACAGCGGTCGACGACAGCGCCTTCGAGCCGAACGACGAGG
This sequence comes from Kribbella sp. NBC_01484, assembly GCF_036227145.1. Taxonomy (NCBI): domain Bacteria; kingdom Bacillati; phylum Actinomycetota; class Actinomycetes; order Propionibacteriales; family Kribbellaceae; genus Kribbella; species Kribbella sp. NBC_01484. Next base: position 3,609,696 of record NZ_CP109437.1, on the reverse strand, counting down.
TGGACGAGATCACCTGGCTCCCGGAGGACAAGGCCCGCGGCAAACTCAGCTATCCACGCGACGTCGAGATCCTGGACGCGCTCGACCGGGTGATCCCGGTCGTCGCCACGGTGGTCGTGGTCCGGCACGCCGAGGCCGTGAAACGGAAGGACTGGGACGGCAAGGACAACGCTCGTCCGCTGACCCAATCCGGTGCGGCGGTCGCCGAACGGCTCAGCGACGTTCTGGCCGTTATCGGGGCCGACCGGTTGGTCAGCAGTGACGCGGATCGGTGTGCCGCGACCCTCGCGCCGTACGCCGTCTCGATCGATCGGCACATCGACTTGTGGCCGGAGATCTCCGAGCGTGGGTATAACGCCGATCCGGACGGCCTGCGTGGACTGCGCGAGCGGGCGTGGAAGGCGGGCAAAGTGACGGTGGTGTGCTCACACCGGCCGGTGCTTCCCGCGCTGGCCCGCGAGCTCGGGCTCAAGGTCGGGAAGTTCGCCACCGGGGCCTTTCTGGCGGCGCACCGACTGGCCGACGGCAGCGTGGTTTACGAGCGATTCGGCGCACCGTGACACGGGTCGGTGACGATCCAGGCACAGGACATGGTGTCTCCGGGTGACACTGGAACTGACGGGTATGTTCCTGTTCGAGGAACCGGCGCCCTACCGGGTGCCGGTCTGAGGAGAGGTCGGGGCGCACCATGGCGATGATGCGAGAACTGACACTGATCGGGATCCGGATGGAATCGCCCAACCGGGCCCCGGTGATGATGCTGCGCGAGACCGAGGGCTACCGCTACCTGCCGATCTCGATCGGCTCGGTCGAGGCGACGGCGATCGCGTACGAGGAGCAGGGCCTGCGTCCGTCGCGGCCGCTCACCCATGACCTGATGCGCGATCTGATCCAGGCTTTCGGCGTACACATCGAGGCGGTCGAGATCGTCGAGCTGCGCGACGCCGTCTTCTACGCCGAACTCGTGCTCGCCAACGGCGCCCGGGTCTCGGCCCGGCCGAGCGATTCGGTCGCCCTGGCGGTCCGTCTCGGTACGCCGATCCGCTGCACCGAACAGGTGCTCAGCGAAGCCGGTGTCGCCACCCCCGAGGAAGAACAGGCCGAACTGGAACGCTTCCGCAAGTTCCTCGACGGCGTAGCCCCGGAGGACTTCTCCAGCTGAGCAGAGGCTGATTGCAGGTGGGCCGCCCCCGAGGCGCCGACCGACGTTCAGGTGGGCTGGACTGCGGACGGCAAGGTGCGGGTGTCCTGGCAGGACAGCGGCACGGCCAACTTCGTGCGCGTCGAATATCCCGACCTCGCCCAGGTGCTCGAACTCACGGATGCGAACGGACCGAACGAGGTTCTGTTTCCCGGGCTCCCGGAGCGGGACCGAGTGCGGTTGAGGGTGACCAGCCGGGTTGACGGCGTGGAGAGCACCGCGACGCCGCCGTCGGCCTGGTTCGACACGTGGCAACCGGCCGCACCGAAGGTCGAGGACGCCAACCTGCCCGCGAACCTGTCGACGACCGTCAACTGGTCACAGGCCTCCTCGACCTCCGCTCGCTCCTCCAAGACACTGGCCAAGTTCGACGTCGCCGGGTTCAACCTGACTTCCGCGCAGGTTGGGCAGATGGTGAAGTTGACTGTGGGTGTGAGGCCGGCCGGGACGGTGAAAGGCGCGTTGCAGCGGTGGGACGGGAAGTATTGGCGGAGTGTGCTGGCCGTGCCGGTCACCAAGGGCAAGGCAGTGATGTACGTGCGGGCCGCGGGGCGTGGGACGAAGACGTACTACCGTGTGGCTGTTCCGAAGATGTCGTACTACGGGTTGCCGATCGAGACCACGGGGAGCCGGTCGTTCACGTTGGCAGTGCGCTGAGCGTTACCGAAACGTGAGCCAACAGGCGTTTGGATCGACGGAGAGTCACGTCACCTAACTCAGTTCACCTGTTGGCCGCCTGGCGGCACGCCAAGCGTCGCACACCCTACGGGAACCGTTCACCACTCGTTCACCGACGACGGACCGGTCGGTCACTTCGTCTCTCTAGCGTCTGTGGAAGTTCAGAAGTCTGATTCCCGCAGAAGGGCAACACTCTCGTGTCCGTCAATCGCCTGCTCCGCGTCGGCTCGGTCGCCGTGGCATCCCTCGGCGTCCTCGCTCTGAGCGCCTGTGGCAGTGACCCGCAACCGGCCGGTTCCTCGAGCCCCGGTGGTTCGTCGTCCTCCGCTGCCGCCGACTGCCCGCAGGGCACCCTGAACGCTGAGGGTTCCTCGGCGCAGAAGAACGCCATCGACGAAATCATCAGCAAGTACAACGAGCAGTGCGCCGACGTCACGGTGAACTACAATCCGACCGGCTCCGGTGCAGGCATCAAGCAGTTCAACGCGGCCCAGGTCGACTTCGCCGGCTCCGACTCGGCGCTCAAGACCGCGGCCACCGATGGCGGCGCGAGCGAGATGGCGCAGGCCACGAAGCGCTGCCAGAACAACCCCGCGCTCGACCTGCCGATGGTGATCGGCCCGGTCGCGATCGCCTACAACGTCGACGGCGTGCAGAAGCTGATCCTCGACGGCCCGACCGCCGCGAAGATCTTCCAGGGCACCATCAAGACCTGGAACGACCCGGCGATCGCCAAGCTGAACCCGGGCGTCACGTTGCCGTCCGCCCCGATCTCGGTGTTCTTCCGGTCCGACGAGTCCGGCACCACCGAGAACTTCACCAAGTACCTGGCCGCCTCCGGCGGTGGCGCCTGGACCGGTACGCCGGCCAAGAAGTGGACCGGCACCGGCGCCGGCAAGGAGAAGTCCGCGGGTGTCGCGGAGGGCGTGAAGAGCACCAAGAACTCGATCACCTACGTCGAGTGGTCGTACGCCGTCGACAACAAGCTCGGCATCGCGCTGATCGACAACGGCTCGGGCACCCCGATCGAGCTGAGCGCCGAGTCCGCCGGAAAGGCGCTGGCCGCGGCGAAGCCGGCGAGCGCCGGCGGCAACGACCTGTCGCTGAAGCTGGACTACGCGACCAAGGAGGCGGGCGCCTACCCGATCATCCTGGTCACCTACGAGGTCGCCTGCAGCAAGGGTCTGCCGGCCGAGAAGACCGCGCTGGTGAAGAGCTTCCTGAGCTACTTCGCGAGCAAGGACGGACAGGCCGCCCTGACCGATCTGAACTACGCGCCGCTCCCGGAGGAGATCCGGACCAAGGTCGACGCAGCGATCCAGTCGATCAGCTGACGACGGAAGCAAACTGATGCGAGCCCCGGCCGATCCGAGTCATCGGAGGACGGCCGGGGCTTCGCCTCGTCGGACCCGGAGCAGTTCGGACGAACCGGGCTGGACCGCAACGGACGAGACCGTGGCGGACCGGAACCCGGCCGGCACAGACCGTGCAGCAGACCTGACCACCCGACCCAGGCGCTTGGAGCACCATCGATGAGTAGTCCAGACGGCACGGCACCGCCCGACCGGCCGGACGGCCCAGCCGCCGACCAGGCGGCGGCCGAGACCCCGGAGCACGCGGAGCACGAAGCCGCCGAGACCATGACCGAGACCGGAGTCGAGACAGGGACGGGGACCGCGACGGCCGACGCCGACGCGAAGGAACCGAAGCTCGACCTCGGCCCGGTCGGTCACCTCGGCGACCGGCTGTTCGCCGGCCTGGCGCGCGGCTCCGGCGGCCTGGTGGTCGCGATCGTCGCGTTCGTCGGCATCTTCCTGCTGGCGCTGGCGATTCCCGCGCTGGCCGACAACAACAGCAGCTTCCTGTTCTCCCGGATCTGGGAGCCCGGCGGCGACGACCCCCGGTTCGGTATCGCCGCGATGTTCTACACCACCGTGATCAGCTCGATCATCGCGATGCTGATCGCGGTCCCGATCGCGATCGGGGTCGCGCTGTTCGTCACCTACTACTCGCCGAAGCGACTGGCCCAGCCGGTCGCGTACGCGGTCGACCTGCTCGCCGCGGTGCCGTCGATCATCTACGGCCTCTGGGGCATCCTGTTCCTCGCGCCGATCCTGCGCCCGGTGATCGACGGCCTGGCCTCGGCGCTCGGCTGGCTCCCGTTGTTCGAGAAGCCGCCGGGCGACAACGTCGGTGTGGTGTTCACCGCGTCCGTCGTGCTGGCGATCATGATCCTGCCGGTGGTGACCGCGATCAGCCGGGAGATCTTCCAGCAGACGCCGATCGCGCATCGCGAGGGCGCCCTCGCGCTCGGCGCGACCAAGTGGGAGATGATCCGGATGGCCGTGCTGCCGTACGGCCGGTCCGGTGTGGTCAGCGCCTCGATGCTCGGCCTGGGCCGGGCGCTCGGTGAGACGGTCGCCGTCCTGATCATCCTGTCGGTGCCGAACGGCAACGACCCGTGGAACTCGTCGATCTTCGCCGGTGGCGAGACGTTCGCGTCGAAGATCGCCAACAACGCCGCCGAGTTCGACTCGCCGGAGAAGACCGGCGCCTACATCGCGGCCGGCCTGGTGCTGTTCGTGGTGACGTTCCTGGTCAACTCCGCGGCCCGGATCATCGTCGCCCGCAGCGGCCCCGGTGGTAAGCGGCCGCGCCGCAACCGCCGCGCCGGTTCGTCCGCCGCGACCGAAGGAGCGACCTCATGACGACCATCGCCGCCAACGAACCGGCGTACGACGGTCAGGAGCTGGACCTGACCGGGAAGTCGGGGGCCCGGGCCTTCAAGAACACGCTGGCCACCGTGCTGATCGTGCTGGCCTTCGTGGTCGCGCTCATCCCGCTGGTGTGGATCCTCTTCACCGTGATCAGCAAGGGCTACCACCTGCTGCTGAACGCGGACTGGTGGAGCCAGTCGCAGCGCGGTATCACCGTCCGCCGTCAGGGCGGCGGCGCATACCACGCGATCATGGGCACGCTGATCATGTCGCTGATCACCGCGATGATCGCGGTGCCGATCGCCGTCTTCGGCGCGATCTACCTGGTCGAGTACGGCAAGGGCACGAAGGCCGCCCGCGCGGTCAGCTTCATGATCGACATCCTCACCGGCGTTCCGTCGATCGTCGCCGCGCTGTTCATCTACGCGGTCTGGATCACGGTGCTCGGCTTCAACCGGGTCGGATTCGCCGTCTCGCTGGCGCTGGTGCTGCTGATGCTGCCCGTCGTACTGCGCTCGACCGAGGAGATGCTGAAACTCGTCCCGGACGAGTTGCGGGAGGCGTCGTACGCACTCGGCGTGCCGAAGTGGAAGACGATCCTGAAGGTGGTCGTGCCGACCGCGTTCGGTGGCATCGTCACCGGTGTGATGCTCGGTCTGGCCAGGGTGATGGGTGAGACCGCGCCGCTGCTGATCCTGGTCGGCTACTCCAAGAACATCAACCTCAACCCGTTCAACGGGTTCATGGGCGCGCTGCCGACGATGATCAACCAGGACCGGACCGAGCTGGCACTCCAGCCGGCCGCGGACCGGGTCTGGGCGGCCGCGCTGACGCTGATCCTGCTTGTCCTTGTCCTCAACGTGCTGGCCCGGCTGATCGCCCGGTTCAGCGCGATCAAGTCGAAATAGTCACGAGAGGTACTGAGTCGATATGGCGAAGCGCATCGAGGTCAGCGGCCTCAACGTCTACTACGGCGACTTCAAGGCCGTCGAGGACGTGTCGATGACGATCGAGCCCCGCTCGGTCACGGCGTTCATCGGGCCGTCCGGCTGCGGCAAGTCCACCTTCCTGCGCACCCTCAACCGGATGCACGAGGTGATCCCCGGCGCCCGGGTCGAGGGCAAGGTGATGCTGGACCAGCAGGATCTGTACGCGACCGGGATCGACCCGGTGGCGGTCCGCCGCGTGGTCGGCATGGTGTTCCAGCGGCCGAACCCGTTCCCGACCATGTCGATCTTCGACAACGTCGCGTCCGGCCTGAAGCTCAACGGGGTCAAGGACCGCAAGAAGCTCACCGAGGTGGTCGAGCAGTCCCTGCACGGCGCCAACCTCTGGAACGAGGTCAAGGACCGGCTGGACAAGCCCGGCGCCGGACTGTCCGGTGGTCAGCAGCAGCGGCTGTGCATCGCCCGGGCGATCGCGGTCGAGCCCCAGGTGATCCTGATGGACGAGCCGTGCTCGGCCCTCGACCCGATCTCGACGCTGGCGATCGAGGACCTGATCGAGAAGCTGAAGGACAAGTTCACCGTCGTCATCGTCACCCACAACATGCAGCAGGCGGCCCGGGTGTCGGACCAAACCGGATTCTTCAACCTGGCCGCGACCGGTAAGCCGGGCCGGCTGATCGAGATGGGTTCGACCAAGATGATCTTCTCGAACCCGAACGAGAAGGCGACCGAGGACTACATCACCGGCCGCTTCGGCTGATCCGCCGTACGACGGAAGCCCTCGGGCGGATCGTTCGACCTGGTACGTCTCCGGCCGCCGCGACAGCACGTCGCGGCGGCGCGTGGCCCCGGGCGTTCGGGATCCGGCGAGGGTGCGTGACCGAGAACCTGTGGAAAAGATAGCCTTCGGAGATCCTCGACGTTCTCAGAAGGGACCGCGGTGAGCACTCCGACGCCTCCGGGCGACGACCAGAACGACCCGAACAGGCCGCAGGACACCCCTGAGACCCCGGGGCAGCAACCGCCGAGCCAGTACGGCCAGCCGAACCCGTACAACCAGCCGAATCCGTACAACCAGCCCGGCCAGGAGCAGCCTGGCCAGTACGGTCAGCCTGGTGAGTACGGCCAGCCGGGCCAGTACGGTCAGCAGCCCGGCTATGGGCAACAGCAGCAGCCTGGTCAGTACGGTCAGGGCGGCTACCCGGGACAGCCGGGTCAGTACGGGCAGCAGCCGGGCTACGGTCAGCAGCAGCCCGGCTATGGCCAGCAGCCTGGTTCCTACGGCCAGTACGGCCAGCAGCCCGGGTCGTACGGTCAGCAGCCCGGCGCCTACGGGCAGTACGGCCAGCCCGGCGGCTACGGCTACGGCGCCGCCCCGCAGAGCAGCACTCCGCAGGTGCTCGCCATCATCGGCATCGTCTGCTTCGTCATCTGCACCCCGGCCTCGGTCGTCCTCGGTCTGATTGCCCAGAGCAAGTTCCGCGAGCAAGGCCGCTCGGCCACCCTGGCCAAGGTCGCCTGGATCGGCGGCGTCGTCCTGATCGGCCTCGGGATCCTCTTCTACCTCATCGGCTACCTCGCGAGCTGACGTCCCGCCGGGCCGTGGCACACCCCGCGGCCCGGCGACGACTCAGTTCAGGTTGCGGGCGACGCCGTACACGACCAGTAGGGCGATGACGCCCTTGATCAGCCAGTCGGCCACCCGCGGGCTCATCGTCAGTCGCGGCAACCGGACCAGCCGGAGCGATTCGAGCGACCAGGCAAGCAACTGGTAGCCGACGGCAACACCAACGAGCGGGCCGAGGACGAGCACCACCGGGTTGAAGTGCCAGGCTGCGTCCAGATCGCCGCGCAGCAGAGCGGCCGCCATCCTCGTCGACCCACAGAGCGGGCAGTTCAGCCCCGTGGTCGCATGCAGAATGCACGGAATACCGATCTGGCCGCTGGACAGCTGGTAGACGGCCGCCAGCCCGAACCCACCCACTCCCACCGCGGTCAGGCCCCACACGCGCCGGTCCAGTGGCTGCACCGGACCGGTCGGCCGGAGTACGACGCTCAGCGAAAGGCTCACCGGACAACGGTAACTCTCATCTCGTGGGATCCGTTGCCCGGTCTGAGCCGTCCGACGACTAGCCTGCAAGTCCCCTCAACAGCAATCAGGAGAAAGGACCGTCGTGAGCAATCCGACGCCGCCGCCGGGTTACGGCCCTCAAGACTCACAGCAGCCGGGTCAGTACGGCCAGCCTGGCCAGTACGGACAGCCTGCGCAGCAACCGGGCCAGTACGGGCAGGAGCAGCCGGGCCAGTACGGGCAGCAGCAGCCCGGCTATGGCGCCCAGCAGCAGCCGGGCTATGGGCAGCAGCCGGGTTACGGCCAGCCGCAGCCGGGGCAGTACGGGCAGCAGCCCGCCGGGTATCCGCAGCAGCCGGGTCAGCCTGGTCAGTACGGTCAGCAGCCGGGCTACGGGCAGCCGTACGGCCAGCCGGGCTACCCCCAGGGCTACGGGCAGCCGGGTGGTTTCGGTGGGATCCCGGGCAACCTGGCGGCCTGGCCGAACCGGCTCGGCGGCTACCTCATCGACGGCCTGATCGTCGCCGTCCCGTACGGGATCGCGAGCGCGCTGTCCAACGCCGACAACTCGGCCGTGACCATCCTGGCCCTGGTCTTCTACCTGATCGGCATCGGTCTGGCGATCTGGAACATCGTGATCCGGCAGGGCAGCACCGGCCAGACCGTGGGCAAGCAGGTCCTCGGCCTGAAGCTCGTCGGCGCGGACACCGGCCAGCCGATCGGCGCGGGCAAGACGTTCCTGCGCCAGCTCACCCACATCCTGGACAGCCTCGCCTGCTACATCGGCTGGCTGTGGCCGCTGTGGGACGAGAAGCGGCAGACGTTCGCGGACAAGATCAACAACACCTACGTCATCAAGCTCTGACGCCGTACCGCGATCTCCCGGACGCCGTGGCCCCTCGAGGCCGCGGCGTTCGGCATCTCGGCCGCAGAAAGGACCCCGCAGGTGACCACCCCTCCGTACAACCCGCAGTACCCACCGGGTCAACCGGGCCAGTACCACCAGCAGGGCTACAACCCTTACGGACAAGGCAGTCACGGACCGGCGGGCTACGGGTACGGCTACGCGCCGCCCGGACAGCCGGCTGGATGGCCGATCCGTGTCGGCGCCTCGATCCTCGACTCGCTGATCGTTTCGATCCCGGCGATCGCCGGCGCGATCCTGTCCCTGGTCATCGACGGCGACAAGGAGCAGCTCGGCCCCGGCGGCGGGATCGCAATCGGCGCCGGCTTCCTTCTCGCGTTCCTGATGTGGGTCTGGAACCGGGTCATCCGGCAGGGGCGGACCGGCCAGTCCTTCGGGAAGAAGCTGACCGGCTTGAAGGTCGTGCACTCGCAGACCGGTCAGCTGATCGGCATCGGTCCGAATCTCGGCCGTGAGATCCTCGCCCAGATCTTCAACCAGCTCTGCATTCTCAACGTGCTCTGGCCGCTCTGGGACGACAAGCAGCAGACCTGGCACGACAAAGTGGTCAACGACATCGTGATCCGCACTTAGTCGGACAACAGGAACCCAGCGCAGGTCACCGCCCACAGGACGCTGGTGAACGTGCCGATGATGAAGCGCTCGGCGACCGCCTGGGGGGTGACCGAGGCCGGCTGGTCCGGGCTACGCAGCTCGGGGTAGCGGGCCAGTCCCTTGATCGCCAGCACGACCGCAATGCCCTCCGGCCAGCCGGCCACCAGCGACGCGAAGATCGCGGCCCGCTCGAGCGAGCCGATCAGCGCGCCACCACGCAGTACCTCGCCGGCCTTCTGTGTGGACTGGGCTCGGGTGTTCCCCCGGTCCACCAGAGACAGCACTGACGTCGTTAGCGGCCCACCACCGGTCACCGCGAGTCCCCCGGCCAGCACGAGCAGCACGTCCCACCAGCGTTCGCGCCAGCCCTCCACACCGTTGCCTGCCAGCAGTAGGAGACCGACTGCAACCAGACAGGCCAGCATGACGCCACTGATGACGATCTCGAGGGTAGAGCCGGCCTTGGGCACCCACGCCAGTACGGCGAGGATCAGGGCGGCGCCGGTCAACGACAAGACGAGTGCCGTCACGCAGCGACTCCAGCGTCGAGCAACTCGGCCGCCAGCACCCGTCCACGCTGCTCCTCGGCGAACCCGGCGGCCTGCGCCCGCTGTGTCACCGCCGACTGGCTGATCCCCAGCTTCACGCCGATCTCCCGCCTCGTGAGTCCTTCGGCCAGCAGGTCGGCCACTGCCCAGCCACGGTCGCTCCGACGCCGCAGTACGGACGCCATCAGCCACAGCACGGTCTCCACCTGCTCGGCCCGGTGCGGATCCGGACCGACCACGTTGACGTGGTGAGGGCTCGACTTGGCCCGGTTCACCGCCTCCCGCGCGTACACGAACGCGTCGCCGCTGCCCGCCCTGGTGCTGCGCGGCAGGGGCTGGGTGACCTCGCCGACCCCGAGTCCGACGTACCAGGTATCGGTGCGGAGCAGCTCGACGATCACGTCGATGGTGGCGCGGGCCTCCGAGAGGATGCCCTGCACTTCGTCGCCGGCGGTCCGCTCGAACTTCCGGAGCAAACCGGTCCGTCGCGGCCGGCGGTTCAGGGAGTTCAGTAGCTCGGGTACGAGATCGCTCATGCTTCGGCTGCCGCGCTGATCTACCGTGAGAACGAAGACCATCGCCCTGCACCTCCTTCCGAACGCATTAAGGCTACAGTCTTATTCACGTAGAGTGAAGGAAGAAACCTGAATCGGCTCACCCGATCACTCCCAGTGATCACTCCCTCGGGCCACCGATTCCCCCAATTCTCCGCTCGATCCGGCGACCTCGGCATCTCGACTCGCCCCGCACTTCACGCGCAGTCAATGGGGAGACGGACCGCCAGGCCATCACAACCGCGGTTCGCCGGCACCCCTCAGCGCGGCCCGATCGTCGGCCGGCGAATGTGATGGCCTGGCGGTCCGCGACCTCACTCCGCCAGCGGAAGATAGAGCTTCTGGTCGTTCGCCTTGAACGTGCCGGACATCTCGGCGAGGCCGGCCTAGATGGCCTCGGCGGACGTCAGGCCATGCTCTTCGGCGTACGCGCGGATGTCGGCGGTGATCCGCATCGAGCAGAACTTCGGGCCGCACATCGAGCAGAAGTGGGCGGTCTTGGCCGGCTCGGCGGGCAGGGTCTCGTCATGGAACGAGCGGGCCGTGTCGGGATCCAGCGAGAGGTTGAACTGATCCTCCCAGCGGAACTCGAACCTTGCCATGGACAACGTGTCGTCCCACGCCTGCGCGCCCGGATGCCCCTTGGCCAGATCGGCTGCGTGGGCGGCGATCTTGTAGGTGATCACGCCGGTCTTCACGTCGTCGCGATCCGGCAGCCCGAGGTGTTCCTTCGGCGTGACGTAGCAGAGCATCGCCGTACCCAGCCAGCCGATCTGGGCCGCACCGATCGCGGACGTGATGTGGTCGTAGGCCGGCGCCACATCAGTTGCCAACGGCCCCAATGTGTAGAACGGCGCCTCGCCGCAGAGCTCCTCCTCGAGCCGCACGTTCTCCGCGATCTTGTGCATGGGCACGTGGCCCGGCCCCTCGATCATCACCTGGACGTCGTGCTCCCAGGCGATCCGGGTCAACTCTCCCAGCGTCCGCAGCTCGGCGAACTGCGCCGCGTCGTTGGCGTCCGCGATACACCCCGGCCGCAACCCGTCGCCCAGTGAGAACGTCACGTCATAGGTGCGCAGGATCTCGCACAGCTCCGCGAAATGCGTGTACAGGAAGGACTCCTGATGATGCGCCAGGCACCAAGCGGCCATGATCGAGCCACCCCGGGACACGATGCCCGTGATCCGTCCAGCGGTCAGCGGCACGTACCGCAGCAGTACGCCGGCATGCACCGTCATGTAGTCGACGCCCTGCTCGCACTGCTCGATCACCGTGTCGCGGTACACCTCCCATGACAGCGCGGCCGGATCGCCCTTCACCTTCTCGAGCGCCTGATACAGCGGGACCGTCCCGATCGGCACGGGTGAGTTCCGCAGGATCCACTCCCGCGTCTCGTGGATGTTCTTGCCGGTGGACAGGTCCATCACCGTGTCCGCGCCCCACCGGGTCGCCCAGACGAGCTTCTCGACCTCTTCCTCGACCGAGCTGCTGACGGCCGAGTTGCCGATGTTCGCGTTCACCTTCACCAGGAACTTCTTCCCGATGATCATCGGTTCGCTCTCCGGGTGCCGCCGGTTCGCCGGGATCACGGCCCGGCCCCGGGCCACCTCAGACCGGACGAACTCCGGATCGAGGCCCTCCCGGACGGCGACGTACCTCATCTCCTCGGTGATCGTCCCGGCCCGGGCGTGCCCGAGCTGGGTCAGCGGTGCGCGCCCGGCGATCCAGTCCCGCCGGAGTGCGGGCAGTCCGGCCTGTACGTCGATCCGCGCCGACGTGTCGGTGTACGGACCCGACGTGTCGTACAGGTCGAAGCGCTCGCCGTTCGTGAGGTGGACGCGGCGGGCCGGGACGCCCAGCTCACCGCGGTAGATCTTCTCCGACCCCGAGATCGGGCCGGTGGTGACAGTCGGTCGAATCGTGCTGACGTTCACCTTGCTGCTCCCTACGCCGGAATTACCCGGACAGGTTCGGCGGTCGGCGGCGCCGGTTCACCCAGCCGCCCTCTCAGCCCACTACGGTGCGAGCTCCCGCGATCTCCAATTGTCACCGTCACCTTATAACCCGCCGTCTTGACCGGGCGGGTAGCGTCGGGGGATGCGTGACCTCGTGTACCCACCGGTGATCGGCTTCGCGAAGACGGCGTTCAAGGTGCTGGATCTGAAGTTCCAGCTGACCGGGACGGAGAACGTGCCGCGGACCGGTGGCGCGGTGATCGCGCTCAACCACATCAGCTACGTCGACTTCGTGCTCGGCGGCTTCGGCGCTGTGCCAAGCAAGCGGCTGGTGCGGTTCATGGCCAAGGAGGTCCTGTTCCGCAACCGGTACTCCGGGCCGCTGATGCGCGGGATGCACCACATCCCGGTGGATCGCGCGGCCGGGATGGCGTCGTACCGCGAAGCGCTCCGGTACCTCGGCCAGGGCGAGGTCGTCGGCGTGTTCCCGGAGGCGACGATCAGCCGGTCGTTCGAGCTCAAGGAGTTCAAGTCCGGCACGGTCCGGATGGCCGCCGCGGCCGGCGTACCGATCATTCCGATGATCCTGTGGGGCACGCAGCGGATGCTGACCAAGGATCATCCGCGCGACTTCTCCCGGCACCGCACTATCGCGATCACCGTCGGCGCACCGATCACCGTCACCCGGGGCGACGATGCGGCCGACGCGACCGCGCGCCTGCACTCGACCATGGCCGGGATGCTCGATCAGACCATCCGCGCCTACCCCGAGCAACCGGCCGGTGCCTGGTGGCTGCCGGCGTCGTACGGCGGCGCCGCGCCGACCCCGGCCGAGGCCGAGCGGCTGGATCAGGAGGAGCTCGCGCGCCGGGCCGCGCGGCGGACCAAGGAGGACCGCTAACGCGGACAAGACCTTGACCCTCGGGCGGGAACGAGGGTACGAAGACTTGTCGTTGTTGACGGAACAGGAACCTGGGGGGTCCCTGTGCGGCGGGCCGGGTAGTCGTACGCGCGGCCGCGGTACTCAGGCGGGCGGGGAAGGTTGTGTTCGAATCACCGGAAGAGCTCCATCTGTTCGAACCGGGGCAGATGACTCCAGCGCCGCACGTGGCGGAGCACATCCCGGACGCCGGGACGTTCTTCGTCGACTGGGCGACCCGGGGCCTGTCCGCGGACCGCGCCCGGGAGATCGAATCCGCGGTGAACGGACGCCGCTGCCAGAACGGCTGGTTCCCGCTGGAGAGCCTGGACAGCATCGGCAGCCGGGGCTTCTGGCGCGGTCCGCTGACCTATCTGGCCCGGATGACGTCCGACGACGCGGCGATCATGCAACGCTGGGCCACTGAAGGCCTCAGAGGCGAGAACAAGAGCCGGATCGAGGCGACCGTGGACCACCTGCTCCACCAGCAGGGCCACGCGGCCGCCGCCACCTGGGCCGTGGCGGTGCGCCCGAGGATCTATCTGGACGCGAGCATCCTCGGCGGCAAGCTGGCCGCCGCGTGGGAGTACAACCTCGGCTCCATCCGCTCCAAGGACGTGGCCAAGTCGGTACGGCGCTGGAACCGCTGACGACCCGTACGACGGACAGCCCTCGAGCGGACCGTCCGTCGTACCCGCGTCAGTGGAACTGCGGAATGATCAGATACAGCCCGTAGAACACCGCTGCCAGGCAGGCCGCGAAGCAGAGCGCGGCCAGGGAGGTGTCCACGATCGACGGCGGCTTCTTCTCCTCGATCGCCACCGCCCGCCGCGACATCGCGGTCACACCGAACGCGAACACGATCGCCAGCCCGACCCCGAAGAGCAGGCTGACCAGGGCCACCTGACCGAGTGCATTCCAGTGGATGTGCATCGCCGTACTCCTATCAGACCACCGCGGTCGTGGTCGCCGGAGTGGAGGCCGGGTCGTCGTTGACGTTCTCGGGCGTCACCGGCCGGCGCCGGGAGGCGACGTAGATGCCAGCGCTGGCCACGACCGCGAGGACAGCAACGATGACGACGCCGAAGTTGCCGGAGCTGGCCACCTGGCCGGCCAGCGCGCCGACGACCGCGGCGGCCGGGAGCGTGAACAGCCAGGCCACCGCCATCCGCCGGGCAACCGTCCAGTGCACCTCCGCGAGCCGCTTGCCGAGGCCGGTGCCGAGGATGCTGCCGGAGCAGACCTGGGTGGTGGACAGCGGGAAGCCCAGGTGGGACGAGGCCAGTAGCACCGCGGTCGAGCTGCTCTCGGCGGTGAACCCCTGCGGCGACTCGATCTCGGTCAGGCCCTTGCCCATCGTCCGGATGATCCGCCAGCCACCGAAATAGGTGCCCAGGGCGATCGCCAAGCCGGCCGAGAAGATCACCCAGGTCGGCGGGGGCGAACCCTGCGCGAGGCTGCCAGACGTGATCAGCACCAGCGTGATGACGCCCATCGTCTTCTGCGCGTCACCGGTGCCATGGGCGAGCGAGAGCATCGACGCGGACGCGATCTGCCCCTTGTTGTACCCGGCCTCGACCGACTTCTTCCGGGCCCGCCGGGTGATCAGGTAGGCGAGGAAGGTGCCCACCAGCGCGACCGCGCCGGCCACGATCGGCGCGGCGATCGCGGGGAGGATGATCTTCTGCACCACTGTGCCGAAGTTGATCGCGCCGCTGCCGGCCGCGATCCAGGTGGCGCCGATCAGGCCGCCGAACAGGGCGTGCGACGAGGAGCTCGGCAGGCCGAAGTACCAGGTCACCAGGTTCCACAGGATCGCGCCGACCAGGCCGCCGAAGATGATCGGCACGGTCATCTTCGAGTCGTCGACGAGGCCGCTGGAGATCGTCGTGGCCACCGCGGTGGAGATGAACGCGCCGACCAGATTGAGCACCGCGGACACGGTGACCGCGACCTTGGGTCTGAGCGCGCCGGTGGCGATGGACGTCGCCATCGCGTTGGCGGTGTCGTGGAAACCGTTGGTGAAGTCGAACACCAACGCGGTGATGATCACCACGACGACAAGGAAGGACAGGTCCATCGCGATCACTTCCCCCCTGGGCCGGCGATGTACAGCGTGGATCGACGGTAAGGCCGGTTAGTGAATTCGAAGTGAACAGATCGAGGGAATTCACTCCAAGATCAGATGGGCCAACCCGTAGAAGAGCGCCGCGATGATGCCGGCTGCGGGAATGGTCAGCACCCACGCGATGACGATGCTCCTCGCGACTCCCCAGCGGACCGCCGACAGCCGCTTGGTCGCACCGGCGCCGATCACCGCCGACGTGATCGTCTGTGTCGTGGAGACCGGCGCGTGCAGACCGATCGCCATCACGTACAGCGCGGTCGCGGCGACCGCCTCGGAGGCGAAGCCGCGGGCCGGGTCGAGGTGGATGATCCGGCGACCCAGGGTGCGCATGATCCGCCAGCCGCCGGAGTACGTGCCGAGCGAGATCGCTGTCGCGGCGGAGAGCTTGACCCACGGCGGGATGCCGTCGTTCTCGTTGACATAGCCGGCGGTGAGCAGGGCCAGGAAGATGACGCCCATCGTCTTCTGCGCGTCCTGCAGGCCGTGCCCGAGCGCCACCGCCGCCGCCGACAGCGATTGCGACATCCGGAAACCGCGGGTGGTCTTGGCGGGGTTGCTGCGCCGGAACGCCCACAGAATCGCGATCATCAGCGCGAACGCACCGAAGAAGCCGATCGCGGGAGACAGCACCATCGGGATGACGACCTTGTCGAGGATGTCCGACCACAGCACGATGCTCGACGAGGCGACCCCGGCGCCGATCAGTCCGCCGATCAGCGCGTGCGACGAGGAGCTGGGCAGGCCGAAGTACCAGGTGATCAGATTCCAGGTGATCGCGCCGAGCAGGGCCGCGATCACGACCACCAGGCCCTTCTCGCCACTCGGGGCGCTGATGATGCCCTTGCCGACTGTCTCGGCCACCTCGGTGCCGAGGAACGCGCCGACGAAGTTCATCACCGCCGCCATCGCCAGCGCCACCCGCGGTGTGAGCGCGCGGGTGGAGACCGAGGTCGCGATCGCGTTGGAGGCGTCGTGGAAGCCATTGGTGTAGTCGAATCCGAGGGCGATGACGACGAGGGCGACGACGAGCGCGAGCTCCACGCTCAGCTCTCCTTGACGGCGATCTGCTCGACCGTGTGGGCGACGTGCTCGAACGCGTCGATCGCGGCCTCCAGCAGGTCCACCACGGTCTTGAACTTCATCACGGTCAGGGCTTCGTACTCGCCGCTGAAGAGCTTGGCGATGATCCGGCGGTGCACCGCGTCACCGGTGTTCTCCAGCCGGTTGATCTCGATCCAGTACTCGGCCAGGTCCTTCATCGTCCGCAGCCGGGGCATCGTCTCGGCGGTCAGCTGCGCCATCCGCTGGAGCACCTCGATCTGCTCGGCGATCTCCTCCGGCAACTTGTCCAGGTTGAACAGGTGGACGGCGTCGACCGCCTCCTCCATGAAATCCATCACATCATCGAGAACGGAGGCCAGCCGGTAGATGTCCTCGCGGTCGAACGGGGTGACGAAGGTGGAGTTGACCCGGCGGATGATCGAGTGGGTGGTCTCGTCGGCCGCGTGCTCGGCGTCCTTCATCTCGGCGGCGATCTGGTGACTCGAGGAGAGTCCGGTTCCCGCCGTACTGCCGAGCAGTTCGGCCAGGATCCGGGCCCCGTCCACGAGGTGGTTGGCGGACTCGGTGAAAAGGTCGTAGAACGTCGGGTCGTTCGGACGCAGACGTAACGGCACTTCAAGCTCCGGGTGAACGAGGGACAAACCGTGAACATGCTAGGGGGAACGTGCGATTGACGCGGCATCCGCCCGGTCAAGGTAGCGCGTCGGAATGAACTCATCCGGGGCGGCACGAACGATAGGTGACCGGTCGGTTTCAGTGAGTGATCACGGCGTACAGGTCGAAGAGGCCGACGACCAGGACCAGACCGGCGGCGACGCGGAGCACTCGGTCGTGGCCGAGGGCATGCACCGCGGACCCGCCGGTACGGCGATACACCGCGCTGACCGCGGCCCAGCAGGACAGCGCGAGCACGAGGACGACGATGCCGAGGCCGGTGCGGACGTCGGAGGAACCGTGGCCGGAGGCAATCAGGAGGATGCCGTTGGCGATCAGGCCCAGCGCGGTCCGGCGCCAGGCGAGCAGGGTGCGCTCGGGCTGCAGACCGGGATCGGGTGTGCTCATCGCCACAGGGAGAGGAGCAGGGCGATCAGGCCGACCGTCGCGATTGTTGCCCCGAGCATCAACGGCAGCCGGGTGACCGGGAGGCTGGCACCGGTGCGCATCGCGGCCAGGTTCAGCTGCCAGCGACGGAAGGCGCCCGCGGTGGTGACGATTCCGGCAGTGACCAGAACCACACCGATGATCCTGGCCGGCCAGCGAGCCGGACCGAGGTCGAGGAACTGCACCGCCGACAGACCGCCCGCGTAGCAGGCCAGCGAGGTCCGCAAGTAGGCCAGATAGGTCCGCTCGTTCGCCAGGGTGAAGCGGTAGTCGGGCTCCTGCTCGTCCGTCATCCGCAGCTCACCAAGCCGTGGTCCTGCTTCAGTGTCAGCACACGCCTCACGCTACTGGTCAGCTTCGCGGCGAATGCCTTGTCCTGCTGGGCCTTGACGACCAGTGCGTTCACCATGGTGGCGGTCAGCCCCACTTTGGCATTGATGACGATGTCGCCGCCCGCCGCGACGAACCGGGTCGCCCGCTGGCCAACCGGCACCGACGCTACCTCGGCGGCGGCCCCGACGTCGTCGGTGATCACGACACCACTCCAGCCCAGATCGCCGCGGACCATGCCTTGGATGACGGTCGGTGAGAACACAGCGCGGTTCTTGGGATCGATCTTCGTGTAGGTGACCGTCGAGATCATCACCATGGCGGCGCCCGCCTTGATCCCGTCGGCGTACGGCTGGAGATCGGTGTCACCGCGAACCGTGACGTTGTCGACCACACCGGACGAGAAGTCGGTATTGCCGCGCACTCGGCCGAGTCCTGGGAAGTGCTTGACCGTCGTCATCACATCGGCCTTCTGCATCCCCCTGACGAACGCCTGCACCGGCGGCCCGACATCCTCCGGCGTGTTTCCGTACTCGCGGTCGAGACTGCCGATGGGCGCGTTCTGGGACTTCAGCGACGTGGGTACGACGTCGGCCACCGGCGCGAGGTCGACGTTCACCCCCGCCTGCTTGAGTTGCCCGCCCCACTGCTGGGCACGCGCGGTGAGCTTGTCGGTGGACCAGCTGCCTTGCACGGTCGCGGCCGGGATCCGGTCGAAGCCGGGGCCCTTCAGGCGCTGGATCTGGCCGCCCTCCTGGTCAGCGGCGATCAGCGGGCGGACGCCCTTCACCGTGGCGGCGGTGTTCGCTGCTGCCATCGCCGTACGCGTGTGGGACAGGCTTCCGCTGTTTCCGAGCAGGAAGACGCTGCCGGGCTTCTCCTTCTGCACGATGGGACGTTGTGCCGAGGTCATGCCGCTGGCGCTGATGCCGGTCATGATCAGCTGGGCCGCTTGCTCCCGGAGGGTCAGCGTTTGGAGCTTCTGCTCGATGCAGCTCGGCGTTGCGGTCGGAGTTGGTGTCGGCGTCGGAGTCTCGGCCGGAGTGCTGGGCTGCTCGGTGGCGGGCTGGGTCGTCGGCAGTGGCACCGACGATGACGGCACCGTGCTCGGGCCTGCGGTCGGCGGGGACTGACTGTCGCTGCAGCCGGCGACGACGAGTGCCGTCATCGCGACCAAGGCGACCGGACGCCTCATCTCAGCGACGCTCCCAGACGGCGCGGTCGACCGTGTCGCCGGAGTGCCGGGCCAGCGTCGCGCAGACGTCGTACAAATGCTCGACCTGCTCCTCGGTCAGCGCGTCGAAGATCGACTTGCGGACTTCGTCGACGTGGCCGGGCGCAGTCTCCACCAGCTTCTGCCGGCCGAGGTCGGTGAGGATCGCCACCTGGCCGCGACGGTCGGACTCGATGCCCTCCCGCCTGACCCATCCGTTCTGCTCCAGCCGATTCACCGCGTGCGACAACCGGCTGCGGGAGCCGAGAGTGGCGACGGCGAGCTCACTCATCCGCAGGCGGCCGTCCGGCGCTTCGGAGAGCCGGACCAGGATTTCGTAGTACGTGTGCGGGATTCCGGCATCGCGCTGCAGCTGCTGCTCGATCCGGCTGTTCACTACTCGCTGTGCCGCGATGAACGCGCGCCAGGCCTGTGCTTCCGTCTGGTCCAGCCACCGGGGTTCCGCCATCCCCGCAGCGTACTGGTTGCCGGACCCTGATCAGGAGTACGGCGATGGCACATCCGAGCATGCCGATGACTGCCAGCAGGCCGATGGTCTCGCGGAACATCAGATAGGCGAAGACCATCGTCGTCGGGGGAACGAGGTACAGCAGTGAGCTGACGCGAGTCGCGCCGGAAAGCTTGAGGTTGACCAGGTATAGACCCCAACCGCCACCTGTTGCCAGGAGCACCAGCCAGACGACGGCGCCGTAGAAGCCCGGCTGAGCTGGAACGGTCAGCTGATGGGTCGAAGCAGCCAGCGCGGTGAACAGGATCGCGGACACGAGGCTCTGCACGCAGAGCGCGTCGAGAGAGTTCGTAGCCGGCTTTCGCTGCCGATCCAGACACGTGCCGATCACCAGGCCGAGCAGTCCGCCGAGGGGGACCAGGAACAACAGCAACAAGCCATGGCCCGCGTTGAGGTCATCGGCGACGACCAGTCCGACCCCGGCGAGGCCCAGGACCAATCCGATCCACTGACGCCGGCTGACGCGTTCCCCGAGCAGCGGGCCGGCCACGGTCGCGATCAGGAGCGGTTGCAGCGAGCCGATGAGTGCGGTGACGCCCGCGGTGATGCCGTGGTCGATGCCGGTGAAGATCAGGCTCAGGTAGACGAACTGGGTCAGGACCGCCATCCACACCTGGGTCATGAGGTCTCTGCGGGAGATCGCCGGTCGTCTGATCAGCAGGACCACTGCGGCAAGCGCACCGGCGAGGAGGAAGCGCCAGGCGAGCAGGTCGAACGCATTCGTGTACTGCGTGCCCCACCGGGCGCCGATGAATCCGCAGCTCCAGAACACGACGAACCCGGCTCCCGCTCCGGCGGCGGCGAGCTGGTGGCGCGGCGTACGTCGTACCTGGAGAATCGTCATGGCCGACAGTAACCACACCGGTCGGTATACTGTCAGTATGCTCGATCAGCAGATGGGACTGTTGGTGGATCGGCAGCTGCCCGAGGCCACCACCCTGACACCAGCCGGCGAGCGCATCCTGACGGCTGCGTCGACGCTGTTCTACGAGCAGGGGATCCGGACGGTCGGTGTGGACACGATCGCGTCGGTGGCCGATGTGACCAAGAAGACGCTGTACGACCGGTTCGGCTCGAAGGATCGGCTGATCGCGGCGTACCTGGAGCGGCGGAACCTTGTCTGGCACGCGTTCCTCGACGAACAGCTGGCGGCCCGCGCGCCGACCACTCCGGAAGAGGTGATCCTGGCGCTGTTCGACGCGCTGACGGATTGGCTCGCGGGGTCGCGGAACGGGTGCGGCTTCATCAACGCCAGCGTGGAACTGGCGGCGCCGGACCACCCGGCGATGCCGGTGATCGTCGGGCAGAAGCAGTGGATGCGGTCCGAGTTCGAGGCGCAGGCGAGGCTCGCGGGGATGGCGGATCCCGGGGAGCTCGCCGACCGGTTGCTCCTGCTGCATGAGGGTGCCCTGGTCAGCTATCGCGTGGCCGCGATGGAGCGCGCGCCCCAGGTGGCCGCCCGGGCGGCGGCCGATCTGCTGGCCGGGTGGCCGCGGGTCTAGGTGTTACTGCTGCGTCTCGCGATGGTGAGTCCGACCAGGCGCGCTCGTTGCCTGGGTCAACGGCCGCGGTGAAGCTGCCGGGGACCAGCACCTGGACGAAGACGTACAGGTAGGCGAAACCCCAAGCCACCTAGAACGCGGCGGGTGCTCCCGAACAGGGTCACCGGGTGTTCTCCTGAAGGGCTGCTTCCTCGGTTCCCGCAGGCTCGGCTTGCTCGCGCGCGGCTTCTTCGCGGGCAGCCTCTTCGCGGGCGGTCTCCTCGCGGGAGGCGATGATGGCGGCGCGGCGGGCCAGGCGGTGCGTTCGGCGGATCTCGGCCTCGCGCATCCTCCGGCGTTCCTCATCCGTCTGCGGGACGACCTGCGGCACCTGCCGCGGCTGGCCGTCCGCATCGACCGCGACGAACACCAGGTACGCCGACGCCACGTGGACCTGAGGCCCGACGGAATCCCACCGATCAGCTGTGATCCGTACGCCGACCTCCATCGAACTGCGCCCGGTCCAGTTCACCTGCCCGCTGCAGTGCACAACGTCGCCGACCCGCACCGGTACCAGGAACACCATCTCGTCCATCGACGCCGTGACCGCCGGCCCACCGGAGTGCCGCGCGGCGACCACTCCCGCGACCGAGTCGACCAGCGTCATGATCACGCCACCGTGCACGGTGCCGAGCAGGTTGGTCTCGTTCTGCGCGGTGATGTGCGACAACGACAGCCGTGTCTCGGAGGTCGGCCGCGACGACGGACTGCTGGACATGCTGACTCCTTCGGACTCACCTGGTGGGATCTGCGCAGACTATCCCGGCGAGTTGTCCACAGGTTCGAAATCGCAGGCTGCGGCGGGTGCCGATCCTCGTACTTTCTCTGGCGAGGAGGTGGCCCCGATGACCATCGACAGCTTCACCGAATATGCCCACAGCAACAACTTCGACTGGGCCGACCCAGTCCTGACCCCCTTGACCCGCAGCCAGGCCACGCGCTTGGTGCACCTCGGCCTGGCCGTCGCGACCCGGCTCGGGCTCGACGTCGCCTACGAGGGCGGCGCGGCCCTCGTCCCGGTCGAGCCGTCCGCCGAAGGCCCGGTCCTCGGCCTGAGCAACCTCGCGCGCACCCTGTCGCGCTACGAGGAGCAGCGCTGGCCGGCCTTGGTCGAGGAGCACTTCGTCCAACTCCTCGACTGCCTCCGCAACGGGCCGCCACCCCCGCCCGAAGACCCCGAGCGAGAACTACTCCAACGCCTCGTCCCTCGCGAAGCGCTCCCCACCCACTGGAGCGAGGACCGCTCCGACTTCGTGCCCGGTCTGATGTCCGTCCCCGCCACCATCAACGACGGCACGGTCACCATGTACCTCGAACCACCCGACCTCGGCCTCACCTGGCCCGAAGCCGAACGCTTCGGCCTGGCCAACCTCCGCCGCCTCACCGACCACGTCGAGTACCTAGACCACGACGACATCCGCATCGCCTTCGTCACCGGCACCCCCTTCGCCGCGTCCCGAGCTCTGGTCCTGGACACCGTCCTCCGCGATTCCCTCCACCTGGACCACCACCCACCCCACGGCCTTCTAGCCGCCGTCCCCGCCCGAGACCTCCTCCTACTCCACGTCATCAAAGACCTCTCCGTCATCCCCGCCCTAGGCCTCCTCCTCAACCTCGCCGCCCGCTCCCACACCCACGACCCAGGCCCTCTATCCCCCGAAGTCCACCTGGTAACCCCCACCACCCCCTCCCCCGAGGCCAGCCCCGACCCCCGTCACCCCTTCACCTGGCACCCAGCCACCACCAGCTCCCCCGACAGCACCCCCCTCCGCCTCTCCCCCCACCTCGAATCCCTAACCAAACTCCTAGCCACCCACGAACCCCCACCACCCCCGCACTAACCGGCTCCCCCCATCACCAGTCAACGGCCGCAAACTCCAACGCACACCTCACACACCCCACCCCCTCACCAGGCTGCGTAAAGCCCGGATGCAGGGGCCACGGCACTCAGCACCTGACCGACCACCTCGACACGGCAGGCACGACCGCACCGCGACACCGCAGCGACAGGACGGGACATCGGATACGACGGCACGACGCATTCGGAAGGACGGACGCCATCTGCCGACCAGGAGCGCTCCCCGAGGACACCACCTCCGAAGGCTCGACACGTACTCGCGCCACCCAACAGACCAGCGGTTGCCGAAAGGTGCCCTTGGCAACCATTCGACACCTGAGCGACGTCGGGAGGGGTAAAGCCGACATACTCCCGCACCGGACAGCTGGGCCTGACCCGCCCAGGCTGGTATCCGCCGCAAGTCGCCCAGGCGGTGGTGCAACACCACCATCCTGACCCGGCCGCCGCGCACTCTCGGCTACCGCGGCACCGCCGAAATAGGAGGGACAGAAACAAGATCACGAATGTAGTCTCACCAAGTCATGGAGATGTCCGAGGTCACGCGTGCGGTCGCGGCTGCGACTTCGATCGCCGCATCGCTCGACCTGCCGGTCAACGACGCAATCGTTCTTCACGACTCGAACAAGCTGGCGCTGCGGCTGACGCCGTGCGACGTCTTTGCCCGGGTCGCCCCAGTCGGGCAAGAGGTTGCACAGCTCGAAGTCGAGCTCGCTCAACGGCTCGCCGAGGTTGGGTGCCCGGTAGGCGCCTTGGAGCCTCGGGTGGACCCGCTTGTGTACACGCGCGATGGATTCGCAGTGACGTTGTGGACCTACTACGAGCCCGTGACACCTCACGTCTCACCAGTCGACTACGCCAAGGCGTTGGAGCGGCTGCACGCCGGCATGCGCAAGGTTGATGTGGAGAGCCCGCGGTTCACGGATCGCATCGCGGAGGCGGAAGAAATCGTTGGCAACCCGGATCTTTCGCCGGAGCTCGCCGACGCAGACCGCGTGTTCCTCAGCAGCAGGCTGGGAAGCCTGCGACGGGCGATCGACGACCGCGGCGCAGTGGAGCAAATGCTCCACGGCGAGCCGCACCCAGGCAATCTGCTCAGCACGAAGAACGGCCCGTTGTTCATCGACTTCGAGACGTGCTGCAGTGGACCCGTCGAGTTCGATCTCGCCCACGTTCCCGAGGCAGTCTGCGAGCACTACGCGGGCGTTGACCAAGGACTGCTGGACGAGTGCCGGCAGCTCGTTCTCGCGATGGTCGCAGCGTGGCGTTGGGATGTTGGCGATCAGTTTCCGAACGGGCGACGATTCGGAGAGGAATTCCTGCGTGCACTGCGCGAGGGTCCTCCTTGGCCGACACTCGACACGATGTCCAGGCGACTGGATGGTCAGTAGAAATCGCCGAAGGTCACCTGATAGCAGCACTCTGGGCTACCGCAGCCCCGCCGAGTGCGAGGAACAGAACAAGATCGCGAAGGTAGCCTGACCAAGTCATCAGCCCTGTCCGTCAGAGCGGGGCAACCCCACAGCCAGAGTCAGCTGGTTGGAGGTGTGAAGTGGCCTGGCCAGTCGGAGTGGCGGATTCGGGTGATGGAGCGGACCTCGCCCAGGGTCGACCACTCGTTCTTGCCGAGGCGGGCCAGTGGGCGGAGCCGCTGGATCTCCGGGTGATCGCCGACCATGACTGACGCGTCGATGGCCAGGTGGCGGACGCGGCCGATGACGAGGGTGCAGTCGCCGAGTTCGAGGGTGGTGTGGAGGGTGCATTCGATCGCCACCGGCGACTCCGCGACCCGTGGTACGGCGACTGTCCGCGACGGCTCGGTGTGTACGCCGACCGCCTCGAACTCAGACACCTCCGGCGGGAAGTTCGTCCCCGACGCGTTCACCTGCTCGTACAAGGGCTCCGCGGCGAAGTTCACCACGAACTCGCCGGTTGCCTCGACGTTGTTGAGGCTGTCCTTCCGCCCGACCGACGTGAACTGGACCATCGGCGGCTGTACGCACGACACCGTGAAGAACGAGTGTGGCGCGAGGTTCAGCACCCCGTCGGCGGAGCGGCTCGACACCCACGCGATCGGCCGTGGGACCACCACGGAATTCAGCAGGGCGTAGAACTCCCGCCGGCCCACGACATCCGGATCCACATCGACACGCACGGTCGCAGTACATCAAATCCGGTGGACGCCACCGCACCCCGGCACAAGGATCGAACCGACAGATCGCCGCGAACCACGGAGGCACAGCTTGGACGAACACACCAAACCCCCAGCCGATGAACTCCCGAACCCGACGCCGAAGAACCTCGCCGACCAGGCGGCGGAGGCGGTTCCGGAAGAGGTGGGGAATGTCGTTTCGGAGCAGGGGCGGGCGGAGGTTGCCGGCCGGGCCGCGGGTGCGGGGCGGAACGGAGTGGGGGATGTGGTTCTGGGGCGGGTGGGGGTGGTGGGGCGGCGGTTTGGGGTGGGGGCTGCTGAGGTGGTGGAGGTTGTGGGTGGGGTTGCCAATCGGGGGTTTGTGGTTGGCGATGGGTTGTTCTTGCGGGTGGCGCGGCCGGGGTTCGAGGGCGACTTGCGGAAGGAGACCGCGGTGATCCCGGTGGCGCGGACAGCGGGTGTGTTGACGCCGGCCATCATTGAGTACGACGAGAGCCGGACGGTGATCGACGCGCCGTACGTCGTGATGGAGCGGGTTCACGGCAGCGAGCCGATCGACGTGCCGACCGGGCTGGGGGAGCAATTGGCGCGGTTGCATCGGGCTCAGGGGGTCCAGGTGCCGGGCCTTCCGGAGGATGGGTGGGGTGATCCGTGGCGGACGGTCGACGACCTGGCGGACCGCGGCTACCTGGATGTCGGTACGGCCAAGTGGTTGGCGGGGTGGTTCACGCGGTTGGCGGGTCGGTTCGATCGGGATCGGCCGAAGGTGCTGATTCACGGAGATGTTGCCGCGCACAACCTTCTCGCTACCCCGGACGGGCGACTGACAGGCCTGATCGACTGGGGTGACGCGGCGCTGGCTCCGGCGGAGGTGGACTTCGCCAAACTGCCGCTCGAGCACGTGGCCGCGATCCTTCCCGACTACGTTCACCACACGGAGTCCGCCGTACCGGAGGAAGAACTGGCGGCGGCAACCGTTTGGTTGCACCTCGAGTGGGCGCTGGGGAAGTTGCCGGCCGACCCCTGGCCCGGGCAACGACACTGGACTGCACCACCCGCGAGTCGCGTCCTCGGGATTCTCCGGTTCTTCGCGTCCGCTCCGCCCGCGCCCTGGTCCACCCTCACTTGAACGGATCAAGAAGATGGGGTTCTGGGTGTCAGCGATGGGATTTCTGCTGTAAAACAAGGGGTTTTGCACTTGTTGGGACATGGGGCAGACTGGGGTTCCGTGACTGATTATGTGGCGGCCGAGGGCCGGTATGACGACCAGATGGCTTATCGGCGAACGGGGCGGAGCGGGTTGGAGCTGCCCGCGATCTCGCTGGGGCTGTGGCACAACTTCGGCGACGACAAGCCGTTCACCACGCAGCGCGACATCCTGCGGCGGGCGTTCGACCTCGGCGTCACGCACTTCGACCTGGCCAACAACTACGGTCCGCCGTACGGCTCGGCGGAGACGAACTTCGGGACGCACTTCGCGCGTGACTTCAAGAAGTACCGCGACGAGCTGATCCTGTCGACCAAGGCCGGATACGACATGTGGCCGGGTCCGTACGGTCAGGGCGGCGGCTCGCGGAAGTACCTGCTCGCCTCGCTGGACCAGTCGCTCAGCCGGATGGGCGTCGAGTACGTCGACATCTTCTACTCGCACCGGTTCGACCCGGACACGCCGCTCGAGGAGACGATGGGCGCGCTCGACACCGCGGTCCGCTCGGGCAAGGCGCTGTACGCCGGAATCTCGTCGTACTCGGCGGATCGGACCCGGGAGGCGGCGCGGATCCTTGGCGAGATGGGCACGCCGCTGCTGATCCACCAGCCGTCGTACTCGATGCTGAACCGGTGGATCGAGGAGGACCTGCTCGACGCCGTCGGTGAGCTCGGCGTCGGCGTGATCGCGTTCTCGCCGCTGGCTCAGGGTGTGCTGACCAACCGATACCTGGACGGCGTCCCGGCGGACTCCCGCGCCGCGCAGGGCAAGTCGTTGAACCCGGACTCGCTGACCGAGGACACGCTGAAGCACGTCCGCGCGCTGAACGAGATCGCCAAGGAGCGCGGCCAGTCCGTCGCTCAGCTCGCACTCGCCTGGACTCTGCGCGACGACCGCGTCACCAGCGCTCTGATCGGCGCCTCCAGCGTTGCGCAGCTCGAGGACAACCTCGCCGCCGTCCGCAACCTGAAGTTCTCCGCCGACGAGCTCGAGGCCATCGACGCCGACGCCGTCGAGGCCGGCATCAACCTCTGGAAGAAGAGCTCCGACTCCTGACCCCCCAGCCCCGCCCGGCCTGCTCGCGCAGGCTGGGCGGGTCGCAGGTGATCAGCGGGCCGCGGCTCGCCAGCGAGTGAGGATGTCGTCCGAGGCGACCAGCCGGTCGGGCTGGTTGTACCGGAGGAAGTCGCGTACGGCGCGATTGTCGGTCTCGTCCCCGAAGTCCTGACCGGACACCAGGTCGGGCGGCACGACATAGTCGTACCCGCGCTCCTGGGCGCCGAGAATCGCGTACAGCACGCAACACACCAACTCGACCCCGCAGATCACCAGCCCGTCGATGTCCGCGGCGGTCAGCCACTCGACGAACGGCTCGCTCTGCCAACTGTCGAACCGGTCCTTGACGATCACCTCGGCGCCGGCCACCGGCGGGATGAACAGCTCGGCACCCCAGGTGCCCGCGGCACACAGCCCGTCCGCCTTCTCCCAGCGGCGCTGGCGCTCCGTCAAGCGATCCAGGTCGAGAACCTGACGCGTGTACACCACTCGAGCCCCGAGCTCGGCCGCTTCCCTGGCGAAGGCATTCGCCCGCAGGGCCGCGGCGGCATTGTTCGTGTTCGTCACCGGTCCGTCGCCCGCGGCTTCGGGGCCACAGAAGTCGTTCTGGAAGTCGATCAGAACCACGGCGACGCGATGGAGATCGAGTCAAAAGAAGGATTCAGCCATGCCCGGCAGCCTACGACGGCACCGGGCGCACCCGCTCGACATTTTCTGGACCGTCGCCGCGTGCGAGACGTCGGGCGAAGCCGTCGGTCACGGAGTGGGTACGGGTGGTTGTGGTTCTCCAGGGACGGGCACAGGCTGGGATGAGACCCTCCTGGAGGTGGTTGCCATGACCGCTTCGACGCTCGAAATGGCCCTGACTTACGAACATGCCCGGATTCGCGAGCTGGCTGGGCCGGCTCACCACCCGGAGGCCGCGCAGCCCGAGCGCAGGCATCAGACCGACTGGTTCTACGCGATCGCGGCCCAGCATCTGGCCGCCGCCGAAGACGTCCTCCTCCCCCACGTACGGCGCCTGCCCGGCGGCGAGGATCTGGTCACCAGGTACGTCGGCAACGCGAAGAGACTGGAGCGCTCACTGCGTTTCCTGAAGGGACGTCAGTACGGCGACAGCCGGTTCATGGACCTGCACCTCGACGAGCTCTGGCAGCAGATCGACCGGCTCATGCTGCGGCACGAGACGATGGAGACGGAGTACAGCCAGCGGATCTCCGAACACCTCGACGACTCGGACGTGAACACGCTGACGGAGGAGCTCCTCGAAGCCGAGGAGGTCGCACCGACCCGAGCGCATCCGTTCTCCCCGCACACCGGGATGGCCGGCCGGATGGCGCACCGCATGTGGCGGATGGCCGACAACGCGTGGGACAGCGCCGAGGGACGCGTCGTACCGATCAAGTACCACGCCCACCCGAAGCGCGACTCCGCGCTCTCGCACTACCTGTACGGCACTCCCCTGTCCCCGGAGGACGACCACAAGTAGGTGACCGGGCCCGGCCCTCGGATGCCTCCGAAGGGCCGGGCCCGGTCTGCCGGCACTCACTGCGCCTGGTTGTGGGGCCGGCATGGTCCCACCTCCGCTGCGCCTGGTGTGCGAAGGTGGGTCCCTTTGCGTCCTCCCCCGCTGCGCCTGGTGTGCGGGAGAGGACGGTCCGTGGGTCTACTTCAGTCCGTCGATCGCCTTCTTCGCGCCCGGGTGCAACGGCACGGGGTCGGTCTGGTCGGCGTTCTCCAGTGTGATGCCCTTGGCCGCCACGTTCACCGCGACCAGCGCGTCCTTGTTGTCGTTGATGAAGGCACCTTCCAACCGCGGTAACACAGCAGCGTGATCGGCAGAACCGCTGCGAGAAAGATCACCAAGTAAAACCGCGTGCCTTGTGGTAATGGGAAGAACACCTGCGCGAGCACGCCGACGCTGACGATCGTGCACCAGACCGCGATCGCCAGGTCGAGGGCAGGCCGAAGCCGCCGAGCAGGCCGTTCTTGTTCGTACTCGGCGAGCTCTTCCTCGGAGGGCGTGGTCAAGCCACCCCCCGTGCCGGTACCGACAGTCATCGATCGGTTCCCTCCTGTGTCCGGAAGGCTAGTGTCGGCGAACACGGGGTGGAGTCACGTGATTACGTCTTTACCAAGATCTGACACACATGAGCGTCTCCTGGCCTACGATCACCGCATGAGTGGCGCGGTACGGATTCTGTTGGTCGAGGACGATCTCGATATCGCCAATGCCCTGATACCTGCGCTGCGGCGCTACGGCCTGATGGTGACCCATGTCCGGACGGCCGCGGACGCCCTCGCGGCGGACCCCGGCGACCTGGTTCTGCTGGACCTCGGGCTGCCGGACGGGGACGGTATCAACGTGTGCCGGCAGATCCGGACGGTCTCGGACGTGCCGGTGATCGCGGTGACCGCGCGGGGCGAGGCGGCCGACCGGGTCCGCGGGTTGCGCAGCGGCGCCGACGACTATGTGGTGAAACCGTTCGCGATTTCCGAGCTGCTGGCCCGCATCGATGCTGTACTTCGTCGTACCGGCCTCCTGCAGCCCCGCCCCCGGGTGACCGTCGGAGACCTGACCGTGGACATCGAGGCCCGGACGGTACAGGTGGCGGACAAGCCCATCAGTCTGACCCGCAAGGAGTTCGACGTGCTCGCTGTGCTGGCCGCTCACCACGGCCGGGTGGTCCCCCGGGAACAGGTGGCGCTGTACGCCTGGCAGTCCGTGTTCGAGGCGTCGTCGCGGACCATGGACGTGCACGTGGCCAGCCTGCGTGCCAAGCTCGGCCGGCCCGAGCTGGTGCAGACGATCCGCGGTGTCGGTTACCGCCTGGGTTCGGACTGACCGTTGCGCCGTCGCCTGCTGCAGTCCCTCGTTCCGATGGTGATCGCACTCGCCATCGTCGCCGTCGTACCGCTGGCCAACTACATCGCCACGAGTACGTCGCGCACCCTGTTCCTGTCCCGCAGCAACGACGCGGACTGGTTCGCCACGATGGCGGAGTCCCCGCTGCAGACCGGTGACATCGCCAACCTGCGTGAGCTGGCGGTCCGCTACCACGAGCTCTACAACACCCCGGTGTTCGTCGTCGACGTCGACTCGCGGGTGGTCGCCACCTCGGTGTCCGGTGTGAACGTGAAGGAACCGGACATCGAGGCCGCACTGCACAGCACCCTGGCGGGCCGGCTGCCGGCCGAGCCGCCGCCGCTGTGGCCGTGGCGCTCCGGCGAGATGGTGGTGGCCCGCCCGGTCGTCAACAACGGCAGCGTGCTCGGTGCTGCCGTACTGCGAGTGCCGACCGAGAAGGCCCGTGACCAGGTGCAGCGCGGCCTGCTGCTGCTCCTCGGCGGCCTGCTGATCAGCATCGGCGCGATCATCATCGGCATCGTCCGGCCGATCACCCGCTGGGTGCTGCGGCCGCTGAAGGACCTCGACAACGCGACCCACCAGATCACCCGCGGCGCGCTCGACACCCGGGTGTCGACCGACGGACGCGCCCCCGAGCTGCGCCGGCTCGGCGACAGCTTCAACTCGATGGCGCTGAGCCTGCACCAGGCCCGGCAGCGCGAGCGTGAGTTCGTCGCGGACGCGTCGCACCAGCTGCGGACGCCGCTGACCTCGGCCCGGATCCATATCGAGGGTCTGTCCCGGCTGTCACCGACCGCGCGGTTCGCGCTCAGCGACATCGACCGGCTCGGCCGGATCGTCCAGCGGCTGTCCCGGCTGGCCGGCTCGGACCGCCCGGGAGCCGATGCCGAGGGCAACGAAGAGCCGCTGGACCTGGCCCAGGCGGTGAAGGAGCGGCTGGTCGGCTGGAAGGCCGTGTACGCCGCCGACGACCTGGAGCTGATCATCGGCGAGATGGTGCCGGGCGGGGTCGCGCCGGAGCTCGAGGTGGACGACATCCTCGACGTACTGCTCGACAACGCCTCCAAGTACGGCGCTCCGCCGGTGGAGGTCTCGGTCACCCGGGACGGCACCGAAGTGGTGATGTCGGTGCGCGACCACGGGCTCGGGCTCGGGTCGCGCGACCTGAAGAAGGTCGGCGAGCGGTTCTGGCGCAGCGCGCACCACCGGGAGATGCCGGGCACCGGTCTGGGGCTGGCGATCGTCCGCTCCGAGGCGGCCCGGGTCGGCGGCCGCGTGGTCGCCCGTCCGCCGATCGGAGGCGGCCTGGTGATCGAGGTCCGCGTCCCCCTGATCGACGACTACGAGGTCTGAGCGTGCCGCTCCAGGCAACAGTCCGGCCCCATGACCCCGCGCCGGAGGCGCGCAAGGTGTACAGCTCAGATGTGGTTGTTGCGGTACCAGCGCTCGGCGGCGGGGTGCAGCGGGATCGGCATCGTCGCGATCGCAGAGCGCGGGTCCAGCGATCCGGCCTCGGGGTGGTTGCTGTTGACCAGGTCGTTCTGCCGGCGGAACAGCGTGTTGACCGTCCACCAGGCCCACGAGTCGGACAGGGTCGAGTTGGCCACCAGGTAGTTCGGGATCGCCAGTGTCGGCACCGAACTGGCCAGCCCGTACTGCGACGGCGGGATGGACGACACCACATAGCCACCGAACCGCCTGAGCGCGATGTCCTCGGCCACTGCGCCGATGTCGAGCAGCCGGAACCCGACGGAGGTCTGCAGCGCCTTGATCGGATCGGTCGGCACGCCACCGCTCCAGATCATCGCGTCGATCCCGTTGGGGTTCTTACCCTCGGCCTTCTCCTTCAGTTGCTTGACCGACTCCTGCAGCGTCAGGTACCGCTTCGTCACCGTGATGCCGGCGGTGGCCAGGATCAGG
The DNA here is from genome assembly GCF_036227145.1 of Kribbella sp. NBC_01484. NCBI lineage: Bacteria > Bacillati > Actinomycetota > Actinomycetes > Propionibacteriales > Kribbellaceae > Kribbella > Kribbella sp. NBC_01484. Next base: position 3,577,624 of record NZ_CP109437.1, on the reverse strand, counting down.
TCCGCGACGACCCTGGTGCCGGAGGTGGACGGACCGACGCTGACCACCAAGGGCTTCTTTCTCGGCTTGTTCGGGTCCGGCTTCAGATCGTCGAGCTTCGACGCCGACGAGGCCATCGGGACGACGAAGTGGACGTAGTTGTCGTACATGCGGGCCAGCGCAGTGAACCTCAGCCGGCCGCTGTCGAACATCCCGGTGCCCTCGTAGGCGGCCAGCGCGGAGTCCGAGGTGCTGAAGCCCAGGTCCGCCTTGCCGCTGTCCACCTTCATCAGGTTGTCGACCGACCCGTTGGTGATGATCGGCTTGAGCTCCATGCCGGTGACCTCGCTGACCAGCCCGCTCAGGGCGGCGCCGAACGTCGCGTAGACACCGCCCTCGTTGCCGGTCGCGAACGTCGCCGACCCAGCCGGGGCCGGCTCGTCCGCACGGCCGCGGGAGCATCCGGGCAGCAGCAGGGACGACGCGGCGGCGGCACCGAGACCGAGCACGCTGCGCCGGGTCATCCCAGTCGGCCGGGCAGGGGTCAGCAGGCGGGGGCGATCCATGCAGGACAACCTAGACAACAAGAGGTGCTCCGGGGTAGCCGAGCCGCGGCCTGCAACCGAACCGCTACCCGCAGGTACGGCGCCGGGCCGGTGGCGACCCGACCGGACGGTGGGGTGGGGACGGTGGTCGACCCGACCGGGGCGGTGGGGCGGGGAAGGTAGGTGGACTGCGTCTGGACGGGCCAGGGGTGGGTGTGACAGCGTTGTCATGCAGCGGCCGCGCGGGTCGCGCGACAAGGCACGGCCCAACCCCCGGAGGATGATTTCGTGCACGACGACCGTCAACTCATCGAGGAGCGGCTCCAGCGCGCCCTGCGGGAGCGGATCCGCCCCGCGATCTACGGCGCGGCGGTCCCGCTGGACATCGAGGTGTGGCATGCCCCCGGTGAGCCGGTGTCCCCCGCCGAGGCCCTCGCCCAGACCTTCGAGCCGGCCGCGATCGGCCTGCCATGGGGTCCGGCCTGGGGAACCGCGTGGTTCAGGTTCAGCGGCCAGGTGCCGGCCGAGTGGGCCGGTAGCGAGATCGAGGCCGTCGTCGACCTCGGCTTCAGCGGCGGCCCCGGGTTCTCCGCGGAGGGCCTCGTTCACAGCACGTCCGGCGTACCGCTGAAGGGTCTGCACCCGCGGCAGACGTACGCCCCGCTGTCGATCCTCGGCCCCGACGGTACGGCGGCCTCGCCCGGCGACACCATCGAGTTCTATGTCGAGGCGGCCGCCAACCCGGAGATCCCGCTCGACAACGCCTACGCGAAGACCGACATCGGCGCCGAGCTCGGCGAGACGCCGATCTACACGCTGACTCGCGCCGACCTGGCCGTGTTCAACGCCGAGGTGTGGGACCTGATCCTCGACCTCGAGGCGCTCGACAGCCTGCAGAAGGAGCTGTCCCCGCAGGAGCCGCGCCGCCGGGAGATCCTGCGGGCATTGAGCCGCGCCCTGGACGCCCTGGACTACGAGAACGTCGCCGGCACCGCGGCGGACGCCCGCGCGCTGCTGACCGACGTACTGAGCCGGCCGGCGCACGCCAGTGCGCACCAACTGTCCGCGGTCGGGCACGCGCACATCGACTCGGCCTGGCTCTGGCCGCTGCGGGAGACCCGGCGCAAGGTGGCCCGGACGGTCTCGAACGTCGCCACCCTGGCGCAGGAGTACCCGGAGCTCGTCTTCGCGTTCTCGCAGGCCCAGCAGCACGCCTGGGTGAAGGACAACTACCCGCAGGTGTGGGAGCGGCTGAAGAAGGCCGTTGCCGACGGCACCATCGTTCCGGTGGGCGGCATGTGGGTCGAGTCCGACACCAACCTGCCCGGTGGCGAGGCGCTGGCCCGGCAGTTCGTGCACGGCAAGCGGTTCTTCCTGGACGAGTACGGGATCGACACCCAGGAGGTCTGGCTGCCGGACTCGTTCGGCTACACCGCAGCGCTGCCGCAGCTGGTGAAGCTGTCCGGGTCGAAGTGGTTCCTGACCCAGAAGATCTCCTGGAACAAGGAGAACAAGTTCCCGCACCACACCTTCTGGTGGGAGGGCCTGGACGGGACCCAGGTGTTCACCCACTTCCCGCCGATCGACACCTACAACTCCGACCTGTCCGGCCGCGAGCTCGCACACGCGCAGCGCAACTTCGCCGAGAACGGCGCGGCGACCCGGTCGCTGGTCCCGTTCGGGTACGGCGACGGCGGTGGCGGCCCGACCCGCGAGTTCGTCGCGACCGCGCGCCGGGTGGCGAACCTGGAGTCCTCGCCGAAGGTGACCATCGAGTCCCCGACCGAGTTCTTCGCGGCCGCCGAAGAGGAGTACGCCGGGCATGCGCCGGTCTGGTCGGGTGAGCTCTACCTGGAGATCCACCGGGCGACGTACACCTCGCAGGCCAAGACCAAGCAGGGCAACCGGCGCAGCGAGCACCTGCTCCGCGAGGCCGAGCTGTGGTCCGCGGCGGCCGTGGTGGCGGGCAAGCTGGACGCGTACCCGTACGAGGACCTGGACCGGATCTGGAAGGCCGTGCTGCTGAACCAGTTCCACGACATCCTCCCGGGCTCGTCCATCTCCTGGGTGCACCGCGAGGCCGGGGCGACGTACGCGAAGCTGGCCGCCGAGTTGGAGGCGATCATCGCGACCGCCCAGCAGGCGCTGGCCGGCTCCGGCGACGCGCAGATCGTCTTCAACGCGGCACCGCACTCCCGCAGTGGCGTCGCCGGTCTGGGCGCGGGCATCGCCGTCGGCGAGGGCCAGGCGGTGTCGGTCGAGAACGGGGTCCTGGACAACGGGGTCATCCGGGTCACCATCGACGAGCGCGGTCTGATCACCTCGCTGTACGACGTCGAGGCCCGGCGCGAGGTGATCGCGCCAGGTGCCGCGGGCAACCTTCTGCAGCTGCACGTGGACACTCCGAACCACTGGGACGCCTGGGACGTCGACTCGTTCTACAAGAACAACGTCCGCGACGTGACCGAGGTCGACAGCGTCGACTTCAGCACCGTCGAGGGTGTCGCGACCGTCGTGGTGACGCGGTCGTTCGGCCGGTCCAGCGTGACCCAGACGCTGCGGCTGCGGCCGGGCGCGAAGCGGGTCGACATCGAGACCACGGTCGACTGGCACGAGGCCGAGAAGTTCCTCAAGGCGGCGTACCCGGTCGACGTGCACGCCGACCGGTCGGCGTCGGAGACCCAGTTCGGGCACATCTTCCGGCCGACCCACCAGAACACCTCGTGGGACGCGGCGAAGTTCGAGATCGCGGCGCACCGCTGGGTGCACGTCGGCGAACCCGGGTACGGCGTTGCCGTGGTCAACGACTCGACGTACGGCCACGACATCAACCGGACCGCCCGCGAGGACGGTGGGACGACGACCACGATCCGGACCTCGCTGATCCGGGCGCCGCGGTTCCCCGACCCGAAGACCGACCAGGGCGTGCACACCGTGAACCACGCGCTGGTGGCCGGCGCCGGGATCCCCGAGGCGATCGAGGAGGGCTACCGGATCAACCTGCCCGAGCGGGTCGTCACCGGGGCCGGCGGGGTCGAGCCACTCGTTGCCGTTGACAACGACAATGTGATCGTCGAGGCGATCAAGCTGGCCGACGACCGGTCCGGCGACGTCGTGGTCCGCCTGTACGAGTCGTCCGGCGGCCGCTCGCGCGCCACCGTCACGCCGTCCTTCGGCGCGGCGTCGGTGACCGAGGTCGACCTGCTCGAGCGCCACCTGGCGGACCGGGACCTGCGGGACAACGGAGTCTCCTTCGAGCTCCGCCCGTTCCAGATCCTGACGCTGCGCTTCACCCGCTCCTGACCCACCGGCACGAGCCGGGGGCTTGAACACCCCATGGGGGCCTGAGACAGGCAATAACCTGTCTCAGGCCCCTAGCTCCTGTCCCGGCCCCCGCGAGCCGGCCGCCGGGGTCGCCGCGGCGCTTGGCGCATTCGACGCCCGGCGTTCACCCGGCTGACGTAGCGTGAAGCCATGGCTCCGACACCTTTGCTCGGTTCCCGGACGCTCGACCGGCAGACGGCGCGCACGCTGCCGCCCGGTCCGCGATGGCCCACGTTGGCTCAGACCGTACTGTTCGCGAGTCATCGCCGGACGTTCTTCCCCCGGATGCGGGCCAAGTACGGCGACGTGTTCACGATCCGCCTGGTCCCGTCCAGCCGCGTGTGCGTCGTACTGAGCCGGCCGGACCACATCCGCGAGGTGTTCGGCAGTCCGCCGGCGGTGATGCACGCGGGCGAGGGCAACATGGTCCTCGAACCGATCATGGGCTCGCACTCGCTCCTGCTCCTGGACGACGAGGACCACGTCCGGATGCGGCGGCAACTGATGCCGGCCTTCTCCGGCCAGGCACTGCGCGGGTACGCCGGGATGGTGCACGAACTGGCTCGAGCGGACGTCGCGAAGTGGCCTGTCGGCACGCCGTTCAAGGTGCACGAGCGGATGCGGAACCTGACCCTGGAGATCATCCTCCAGGTCATCTTCGGCGTGACGGACACCGACCGGCTGAACATGCTCCGGCCGCTGCTGGACAAGATCGTCTCGGTGTCGCCGGTGATCATGCTGGGTGGGTTTTACCCGGCGCTGCTCCGGATCCGGCCGTGGCGGACCTACCTGACCACCCAGCGGCAGGTCGACGAGATCCTGTACGACGAGATCGCCAGGCGCCGCGGGAACTTGGCCGGACGCAACGACGTACTGTCCCGGCTGCTTGCCGCGGGCAACTGGACCGACGAGGAACTGCGGGACCAGCTGGTCACGCTGCTGCTGGCCGGGCACGAGACGACCGCGACCGCGCTGGCCTGGACGTTCCACGAGCTGGCCCGCCGCCCGGAGGAGCTGGCCTTCGGTCAGCGGGCCGCGGACGCGGATGCCGACGACGAGCTGGAGGCGATCGTCAAGGAGGCGATGCGGCTGCACCCGGTCGTGTACCAGGTGGGTCGCCGGCTGACCGAGACCGCGGACGTCGCCGGCTACCGGTTGCCGCGCGGTACGACGATCATGGCCGCGATCGGACTCGTGCACCGCGACGGGGAACACTTCCCGATGCCGATGGACTTCCGGCCGCACCGCTTCCTGTCCGACGATCCGCCGGCGCCGGGGACGTGGATCCCGTTCGGCGGCGGAGCGCGGCGATGCATCGGAGCCGGCTTCTCCCTGATGGAAGGCACCGAGATCCTTCGCGCCGCGCTCGCCGCCTACGACTTCGAGGCTCCCGACCCGAAGCCCGAGCCGGCCCAGGCCAAGAACGTCACTCTGGTCCCGCGCCGCGGGTCCGTCGTGCGGGTCACGCCCAGGTAGGACTCAGTCCTCGGGGTCGCCGACGTCGCCCAGGTCGACGTTCTCGTAGGACTCGAGGTCCTCCTCGTCGTCGTCCTCGAGCTCGAAGGAGTCCTCGTCGTCGACGACGTGGACGGCCGCCTCCTCGGCGGAGGCGGCGGCACCGTCGAAGCCGACGTCCTCGGCGACCAGTTCGTCGTCGGCGTCGTCGTGCGCGCCCTCGTCCGGGGCGACCAGGCGGCCGGAGCGCTGCACCCCGACCTCGGGACCGCCGACGTCCTCACCGTCCTCGGCGTACGGGTCGACGTCCGGCTCCTCCTGGGCGATCCGCTGGTCCAGCGTCTCCCCCTCCAGCGCCTCGTCGGCCGTCGTACCGAATCCTTCGCCCGCGGACCACTTCTCCGGCGGCGAGTAGCCCTCGTCGAGCAGATCGTCCACACCCCGGTCGTTCAGGGTGTCCTCCGCCTGCAGCTGGTCCTCGTCATCGACGCTGTAGCTGCCGTAGTCCTCACGGTTGTTCTCGGTCATGCAGCAACCTTGACCGTCGGGCGCGGCCGAAGCAAGCCGGAGGGCTCGTGCCGCAGAATGGGGCGCGTGGATCCGGTCAGGTTGACATTGGACCAGTTGCGGGAGCTACGCGACGATATCGCGCCGTACGCCGCCCGCCGTTCGCGCGACTCGATCCGCCGCCGGGTGGACCGCCTGCGGAGCCGGTCCTTCTTCATCGGCCAGTGCGCCCTCGCCGCCGGCGTGGCGTGGGCCATCGCCCGGTACGTCGTCGGCCACCCGCAACCGTTCTTCGCGCCGGTCGCGGCGATGGTCTGCCTCGGGTTCAGCTTCGGTCAGCGACTGAGCCGGGTCGCCGAGTTGATGGTCGGGGTGGCGGTCGGAGTCGGCGTCGGGGACGGGTTCGTCCGCATCTTCGGCACCGGGGTCCCCCAGATCGTGTTCGTGGTCGCGCTGGCCATGAGCCTCGCCCTCCTGCTGGGCGCGGGCACGCTGATGAGCACCCAGGCCGGCGTTCAGGCCGCGCTCGTCACCACCCTGCTGCCGAACCCGAGCGCCGGCTTCAGCCGCTGGATCGACGCGGTCGTTGGCGGGCTGGTCGCACTGGCCGCCGCCACGATCGCCCCGGCCGCGGCGATCAGCCGTCCACGGCAGCAAGCCTCCGCGGTGCTGAACGAGCTGTCCGAGATCTTGGTCGAGACCGCCAACGGCCTCCGGTCCCGGGCGGAGGACGCGGCCGGCGACGCGCTGCGCCGGGCCCGCGCCAGTGAGTCACTCCTGGACGACCTGCGCAGCGCCGCGGACGAGGGCGTCGCGGTGGTCCGGCTGTCGCCGTTCCGTCGCCGGCACCGTGGCCGGGTCCAGGAGATCGCCGACCTCGTCGTACCGCTGGATCGCGCGATCCGGAACATCCGGGTCCTGGTCCGGCGCTGTGCGGTGGCGGTCTGGCGCGACGAGGCGATGCCGCCCGAGTTCCCGAACCTGCTCGAGCGCCTCGCCGACGGCACTCGGCTGATCGGCGAGTCGCTGTTCGAACCGCACGCCGACGTCGCCGCCCACCGCGTGCTCGGCGAGCTCGGCCGCCGTACGGCGGAGATGCCGCTGCCGACCGGACTGTCGGCGGTCGTGGTGCTCGCCCAGATCCGGTCCACCGTGGTCGACCTGCTCGAGCTGACCGGGACGACGTACGACGAAGCCCGCAAACTCGTCCCGCTCCGCCCCGACGGGCTGGATGAGAAGTAGCTCACACCAAAGATCTGCCGGATTCCCGTCATAGCCGGGGTCGGGGTGCGTCTCACCGGCATGACGATCCACCGACTGATGACCACGATGGCCACCGAGCAGGGCCGCCTGCACGGTGACGAGCAGGTCGTCGAGACGACCACCCGGACCACGGACGACCGGAGCGACGCCGCCGCCGAGCAGTAACTGGCGCGAACCGGACGAACGGATCCCGGCAGCGCACCCGGACGGCCTTGCCCACCGAGCTAGACCGCACGGATGTTCGCACACCAACGCAGAGGCGCCCCGTGCGAGGCGCCGCCGGATCCGTCTGGTGCACCACCACAGGGGTGCACCCCAACCACCCGCCGGCTGTCCTGACGCCGCTTGCGCGAGGCTCAGGCCGGACCGGCGGGTGGTTCTTGTTTGCAGGGAAGGAGTGGAGAGGTTAGTTGCCGTAGGCCACGGTGATCTCGGTGGTGACCGAGTTGGCGATGAAGCACTCCTGGTGGGCCAGGTGGTGCATCCGCTCCAGCACCTCCGCGTCCGGCTCCGGGCCGGCCCAGACGATCTTCGGGTTCAGCGTCACCTGGGTGATCGCCAGCCGGCCGGCGTCGTTCTTCGCCATCACGCCGACCGCGTGGTCGTCGTACGCGTCGACGACCAGGCGCTTGCGCGCCGCGATCGCGAGGAAGGTGAGCATGTGGCAGGACGACAGGGACGCCACGAACGCCTCCTCGGGATCGACCGGGCCCGGGTTGCCGAGGTACTTCGGGTTGGCCGAGCCGGGCACGGTGATCCCGCCGTCGAAGCGCCACTCGTGGTCGCGGTTGTAGACGTCGTAGGTGAACTCGTGCTCACCGCGGCTCCAACTGACGTCGACCACGTGCTCCGACATGCTCAGCTCATCCTTCCGATAGGGCCGCCTTGGCGGTCGCCGTGACGGGATTGCATCGTACGGGAGTGTGCCCGGGCAGCTTGGCGACGAAGTCGCTGTCGTAGCGGGCGGCCATCCCGGCGACCGGGAAGTCCGTGGTCACCCACTGGGCGCCGCTGGCCAGCCCGATCCCGAGCCGGGTGTAGTCCTTGTCACGGATCGTCGCCATCGGCTCGTCCGACCGGGTCCGGACCAGATAGCCCTTCGTCACCAGCCGCTGGATCTCGGCCTGGTTCGCGCCGCGCGGGTCGTTCACCTCGGTGACCGCGGCGTCCGGCGCGCCTTCCGGACCGCGGGTGAAGACCGCCCGGCCCTCGAGGTTCGGCTTGCCGGCGGTGTAGATGTCGCGGATCTCACCGGGTCCGCCGTTGTCGAAGTAGAACATCACCTGACCGCGGACGCTGCTCAGCGTCGGCCAGCCCTTGGTCAGCACCGACTGCTCGAGGGTCAGGCCCGGCTTGCGGACGTCGTCGGGCGAGAGCAACTCGTCCGCGGAGAACACCGAGCGGATCTCGGTGTCGACGCTGTCCAGGTTCGCCGCATCCCACGGCGGCGCCTGCACGCCACCGGCCGCGACCACGTTCGGGTCGGACTGCTTGAGTTCGAGGTTGATCGCGATCGGCACGTGGTTCGGGTGCTGGTCGGACCAGGTCTTCACCTGCTGCAGGCAGAGCACGAACGTGTCGCAGTTGGTGTTGTAGTCGAAGTCCGGGATGTGCATGACCTTGATCCCGGGCTGCGCCATCGCCGGGTCGGTCAGCGGACCCTGGCCGGTCAGCTTCCGGATCAGCGGGTAGGTGTAGAGGCCGCCCTGCGGGTCGGGGAAGAGGTCGAGCTCGAGCGACCGGACGTTCTGGTCCTCCAGTTGCTGGGTGATCGGGGCGTGCGAGTACCAGAGGTCGACCGAGCCCGGGTTCTGCTGCTGCTGGACCTTCTGCTCGTTCGGGCTGAGCTCACGGTGGTAGGAGTTGTGCGAGCCCACCACCTGCATCTGGTTGAGACGCAGGCTGCTCCCGGCGGCGTGCGGTTCGTTCCGGGTGATCGCCGTACCCGCGAGGCCGGACGCCGCGATCGCGGTGGACGCGAGGCCTGCGACCACTGTTCTGCTCAAACGCATGTCGTTCCCCTCCTGTGGATGACACCGATTGACGGCAATCTGTCACAGGAAGGTGGCAACGTCTTCCCCCCAAAGCGTGGACAATGAGCAACATGGTGACATCGGGGGCATATCCCTTGCGCCGGACGCCGACCCAGGACCGGGCCAGCCGGCAGGTCGAGCGGATCCTGGACGCGGCCTGCGCCGAGGTGGTCGAGCGCGGGTACGACGCCGCGTCGACGAGCGGGATCGCGAAGCGGGCCGAGATCGCGGTCGGCAGCGTGTACCGGTACTTCCCGGACAAGCGGAGCCTGATCCAGGCGATCGAGCGGCGCAACCAGGCCCGCTACACCGAGGCGGTCCGCGACCGGCTGGCGTCGGTGACCAGCTGGCGTGCGGCGGTCGACGTCACTCTCGACACCTTCCGCGAGATGCACCGGACCGACCCTGGCTTCCGCGCCGTCGCGCTCAGCGGCCTCGGCGACCCGGACCTCGAAACCAAGCCCGGCGAGTTCGACGACCAGCACGCCGGCGAGTTCGCTGAACTCCTGACCGCCCGCTTCGGCGCCCGCAACAGCCTCGAGTTCCGCCTGGCGGTCAGCCTCAGCATCACCATGGGCGAATCCCTGGCCCACCTGGCCGACCGACTGCCCCTGGACGAGGCGGAGTACGTCCTGTCCCAAGGCCGTCCGGTCCTCTACAACCTACTGTCCCCGCACCTGCCGTCGTGACGGCAGGTGCGGTGGAAAACTGAAAGGCCCCCGCCACTCGGGCGAGGGATGGAGGATCAATGCTGACCGCGGTCGCGGTCTAGGCCCTAGGGCTGTGGAACCGGGTCCGCGCTGCGCGGGCCGAGGGTGGGCCAGTGGCTGACTCGGCCGGCGATGCGGGCCCGGCGGGGCGTGCGAACGTCGTAGCTGACGATGACGCGGTCGCCCTTGGTGTAAGTAATGCGGCTCCCGGCGGGAAGTTTGCGAGTGACCTCGAACGGTCCCTCGCCCCGGCGGGTGTAGTACTCGACGGTGACCTCGGTGTATTCCGCCGGGGCCCCGCTGTCCAGCTGACCGCGGACCGGGCCACGAACCCGGATCACCCGTCCAGCCGTCTTCTCCTCCGTGCCCGACGGGGTCTCGTTCCGCCGGAGACCGGCGATCACGTCCGCCGCGATGCATGCCGTGACCAGCAGCACCAGGCCGAACCCACCGAGCACAACGATCGTCAACATGGCACTCACCCCCGACGCGCCGCCCGCGAGCGACGCGGTCGTCGTAGTCGAACTGCCTGCGCGGCCCTTGCCGCACACTGGTGAGACGCCACCCGGACCCCATCGGTTCCAGGTCAGGACAAAGAATTCGCCACGTCAGTTTCCGCCCATGCCGAACTGGTACTGCAGGGGCACCGGCCGGTTGGTTCCAAGGGCCTCCTCGGCCTCGCGCCAGTAGTCCGTCAGCGGGTTGGCACCCTCGCGAACGGTGGCGAGCTGGATTCCTGCGGCCAGCAAGTCGTGGGCACTCTGCGGGTCGCCGGTCTGCACTGCGTGCCGGACGCGCAGCAGCCGGATCCGCGGGTCGTCGGGAGCGCTCTCGAGCATGCGCTCAGCGCGCGCGACGTCCATGTCCAGCGCCGCGGCCACAGCCTCCGCGACGAGCGGCACCAGCTCGGGCCGCAACGCAACCGCGTGCTCGTAGTACGACAGGTCGCCGGTCACCAACCCCAGATTGCGCAGCGCCCACGGGTTGTCCCCGGACTGCAGCCACGCCGCGACCGCGCCGTCCACATCACCGTCGTAGTGCCGCGCAACACCCCGGTGATACCAGACCAGCCAGTTGTCCGCGGCCTTCTCCAGCAACTCCCGCCACCCAACCAACGTCCCATCAGGTACGCCGTCAACCGCAGCCAATCGCCCGTCCAGCAAGGGCAACCACGCCCGCTCCCGCGACGTCATCGTGTCCTCGGCGAACGGCGTACCCGCCGACACCGACCACCCCGTGCGGGCCAGCTCCAGCGCACCCCACCCCGAACCGACCGCGAGCCGCTCGACCGGCGCAGCATCCACAACCGCCAGCCACTCCCGCTCCCGCACCGGCAGCTCGTCGAGCACCGGACGCAACGCCTCAGCCCCGGCACCACGCGCCGTCCGCCAGTCGTCCGAGTGCGCGGCCACCGGATCAACCGACATCCGCCCGTAGGCTTCCATCCAGTGCCAAGAAGTTGCTGCGGGCAACTTCAGGTGCTCCATCTGTGTCCGCGCCAGCCCCGCCTGGATCTCGGCGTACCCCGAACCCGTAAGCCCCGGCGCCACCCACTCCTGCCACCGACGTCCACCGGCGCCTTCACCCCACACGAACAACTTCCGTCCCCGCAATCGCTCCGTCGACACCTGCGCCAGCCCATGGCCGGAAGCGTCGACAGACGCGATCCACGGCCGCTCGCCGGCCAGCGGCTCGAAGAAGAAGTCGACCGCCCGCCCGTGCCGCATCGGATACGTCAGATCCGAGTCCTCATAACGGGGTACGTCGATCAGGTCGAGCCGGCGGCTGTACCCGTACCGCCACGCCTGATCCGCCGGCACCAGCACCCGCGTCTCCGGCGACTGCTCGACCGCGATATTCGACCACCAATACGCCGGGACCTCGCTGTCGGACGGGTTCTGCAGCCGGACCCCGACGTACAGGAACTCCGATGACTCCGGTAGCCAGAAGTCGAGCTGCGTGACGAGGTTCCGGGTCCGTTCCAGCTCCCAGAGGCGCAACACCGGCGTACCGTCCGGCCCCACGACCCGGGCTGCGTGCATCGAGGCGCAGGTGCCCGTCCAGTGGCCCGTGCTGCCGACGTTCCACTCGACGCCGCCGGCGAACCAGGCATTGCGGAGGGCAAGGTTCGCGGGCTGGAAGACGGGGTTGCGGTAGAGCAACTCCTGCCCGCCGGCCTTGTGGACGAGCGAGTAGAGGCGGCCGCCGAGACTCGGTAGGAGGGTCGCGCGGAGGTGGTCGTTCTCCAGCACCAGGGCCGGGAACGTGGTGTCGACCAGCGAGCGGTCGTATCCGTCCTGGTTCAGGCACGGCAGCGTGCTGTGCAGGCGCCCGTACTGGATGTTCTCGCGCAGCTCGTCCGGCAGTCCGGCGAGGTTCTCGACCTGGTGGAGTTCCTGCTGGGTGCGCAGCGGGGCGAGCGGGTTCTCCGGCCCGAGGGAGGCGGCGGGCAGGACAAGCTCAGTTGCGGAAAGGATCGTCACATCCCTCATCCTTTCAATTGCGCTATACATGGACACCATGGACGCCGATGTGATCGTTGTCGGGGCGGGACTGGCCGGGCTGGCCGCGACGGCCGAGCTGGCCGACGCGGGCCGGAAGGTGCTGCTGCTGGACCAGGAGCCGGAGGCGTCCCTCGGCGGCCAGGCGTTCTGGTCGTTCGGCGGACTGATGTTCGTCAACTCCCCCGAGCAGCGCCGGATGGGGATCAAGGACTCGCGCGACCTCGCACTGCAGGACTGGCTCGGCTCGGCCGGGTTCGACCGGCTCGACGACGAGGACAGGTGGGCCCGGCAGTGGGCCGAGGCGTACGTCGATTTCGCGGCCGGTGAGAAGCGCCCGTGGCTGCATGCCCAGGGCGTGCGGTTCTTCCCCGTGGTCGGCTGGGCCGAGCGCGGTGGCTACAACGCCGACGGTCACGGCAACTCGGTGCCCCGCTTCCACATCACCTGGGGCACCGGGCCGGGGCTGGTCGCGCCGTTCGAACGGCGGGTCCGGGAGGCGGTCGCGAAGGGTCTGGTCGAGTTCCGGTTCCGCCATAGGGTCGACGAGCTGACGGTCACCGGCGGTGTGGTCGACGGCGTCGCGGGCAAGGTGCTGGAGCCGAGCGACGTCGAGCGCGGGGTCTCGAGTTCACGCGTCGAGGTGGGCGACTTCAGCCTGACCGCCCAGGCGGTGATCGTCACGTCCGGCGGCATCGGCGGCAACCACGATCTGGTCCGCGCGCAGTGGCCGAAGCGGATGGGTGAGCCGCCGAAGCGGATGATCTCCGGCGTCCCCGCGCACGTCGACGGGCGGATGCTCGCGATCACCGAGAACGCCGGCGGCCGGTACGTGAACCGCGACCGGATGTGGCACTACACCGAAGGCATCCAGAACTGGGACCCGATCTGGCCGATGCACGGGATCCGGATCCTGCCCGGTCCGTCCTCGCTCTGGTTCGATGCCACCGGCAAGCGACTGCCGGTGCCGCTGTTCCCCGGCTTCGACACCTTGGGGACACTCGAGCACATCATGACGACCGGGTACGACTACACCTGGTTCGTGCTCACCCAGAAGATCATCGAGAAGGAGTTCGCCCTCTCCGGCCAGGAACAGAACCCGGACCTGACCGGCAAGGACATCAAGGGTGTGCTCGGCCGGGCGCGCGGCGGTGCGACCGCCCCGGTGCAGGCGTTCATGGACAAGGGTGCCGACTTCGTCGTCCGCGGCAACCTTCCGGACCTGGTCCGCGGGATGAACGACCTGACCGGCGACAACCTGATCAACTTGGACGACCTGGAGCGGCAGATCGTCGCCCGTGACCGCGAGCTGACGAACACGTTCACCAAGGACCTGCAGATCACCGCGCTGCGCGGTGCCCGGAACTATCGCGGCGACAAGCTGATCCGGGTCGCGTCACCGCATCGCATCCTCGATCCCAAGGCCGGCCCGCTGATCGCCGTACGGCTGAACATCCTCACCCGCAAGTCGCTCGGCGGCCTGCAGACCGACCTGGACTCCCGCGTGCTGCGCACCGACGGTACGCCGCTGCCCGGTGTCTACGCGGCCGGCGAGGTGGCCGGCTTCGGCGGCGGCGGCATCCACGGCTACCGCTCGCTCGAAGGCACCTTCGTCGGCGGCTGCCTCTTCACCGGACGTACGGCGGGACGCGCGGCAGCGAAGGCCAGCTCTTGACTCGCGTCCCGGGCGCTGAGCACCAGGAGCTCGCCGAGCTGGACGACCTGACCACGACCGGCACCGTCGCGTCCGGCCACACGAACCCGGCGGACTATGTAGGTACCACCCACGCCGGTCTGCCCACGCACTCGGGTGTGCCGGGCATCCAGCTCGACGGCTACTTCCCGTCCGGCACGCACACGAACACCAACCACGGCTGGAACCACGACGCCCAGTTCGTCATCCGGCTGCCGGAGACGTGGAACGGCAGCCTGGTCGTCTCCGGTGCACCCGGCGTGCGAGCGCAGTACGCGAACGACACGGCGATCTCCGACTACGTCCTCTCGCTGGGCTACGCGTACGCCGCCACCGACAAGGGCAACACCGGCGCCGAGTTCTTCGCCGGCAGCCGCGAACCGGGCGACGCCATCGTCGAGTGGAACGCCCGGATGACCGAGCTCACCCTGGCCGCCAGGGAGACCGTCGCGCAGCACTACGGCCGGCCGGCCGACGAAGTGATCGCGGCCGGTGTCTCGAACGGCGGATACCTGGTCCGTTGGCAACTCGAGAATCATCCGGAGCTCTACACCCGCGGCGTCGACCTGGAAGGGACGTTGTGGACGGTGGACGGGCCCAACCCGTTCAGATCTCTGCCGTTGGCAATCAGGGGCTATGAGCAACAATCCCCGGAGCTGATCACGGCGGCCGGCTTCGATCCGCGGTCGGACTTCCTCTGGGAGTACCACTACACGGTCTACTGGCCATTGACCCAACGGATCTACACCGCCGAACTCGATCCGTCGTACTCGGGCGGCGAAGCCGACTACGACTACCTGCAACGGCCCGAGGCGCACCGGGCGATCGCGCGCTTCGCGCTGACCGGGAAGATCGGCAAGCCACTGCACACGATCCACGGGACGTACGACTGCCTGCTCCCGATCACGCAGAACTCCGATGCCTACGCGGAGCTGGCAGCCCCGACCGGCCTGCACACGTACCAGCGGGTCGAGGCGGGCAACCATCTCGACGGTCTCGTCGACGTCTACCCCGACCAGCTGGTACCGCTCGTCCCCCTGCTGCAGCAGGCGATCAGAACACCATGCTGAGCAGATCGGCGAACAGCTCCTGTTCGTCGATCTCCAACCCGCGGTTGGTGAACCAGGTCGCCATGTTGTGGCAGTCCCGGAGCAGGAAGTCCATGCCCTTCGGATTGCCGACGATGTCGACGACCTGAGGCAGGTCGATCATCACGATCCGATCCCCCTGGGCGAGGACGTTGTACGGCGACAGGTCGCCATGAGCCAACCCCGCCCTGGCCAACTCGCGCATCCCGTGCCGGACCTGCTCGAAGTACTGACCGAGCAGTTCCTTCGACGGCCGGACCTGGGCGAGCCGCGGCGCGGCACCGCCCTCACCGTCGTCGATGAACTCCATCAGCAACTCGGTGCCGTCGACCTGCACCGGGTACGGCACCGGGACGCCGGCCTTCCACAGCTGGCACAGCGCACCCCACTCGGCACCCGCCCATTGCCCTGCGGCGACGCTGCGGCCGTGCGAGGTCTTCTTCGCCATCGCGCGGGTGTCCCGGCTGTTGCGGGTACGGCGCCCTTCGACGTACGACGTACTGCGATGGAAGGACCGGTGTTCCTCGGTGCGGTACCGCTTGGCGGCGAGCAGCGAGGAACGGGCCGGGTTGCCGCCGATGGCTTCGACGGCGCGCTCGACCAGGAAGACGTCGGCTTCCTTGCCGGTTTTGAGGACGCCGAGCTCGGTGTCGATCGCGGCCTGTTCCGTCACGACCCAGTCGGGTCGTGGATCCGGGCCGCGAGAACCGCGCTCGACGTCCAGCCAGGTGGACCACCGCTGATCCGATCCCAGCGTCTCTTCCACTTCCTGGAAGTGAAAGACGAACGCGTCGGCGGGATCGGGTTCGGACTCGTCGCGGGTCAGATCGGCCCAGCGGGAGTCGAAGTCGGGGAAGTTGTCAGAAAGGTCGTGCTCGGTACGAAAGACGTCGGAAGACATCTGGTGTGCTCCTGAACCTTGAGGTGAGACTGACGCGGACATGCCGCAGCACAGTGATGGCCATCCGTCAGCCCTCCTTAGGTCCAGGCAGCGCTCGTCGCCGCTCGGCTGAACCAGCATGCACGCCCGCTCCCGGGCGCGCAACGTATTTATCGCAGCTGTGAACGCGCGGTCGGCCGGAGGCGGAGCTCCTGGGCTGGTGAGGCCGACCGGCAGACCAGTTCCGGCAGCACCTGCCGCTGCCACACCTCCGACACCGCGAGCCGCCGGCGATGCTCGTCGTACGCCGCCTCGTCGTCGAACCGGGCGAACCACGCGAGCACGACCTCGTCCCGCAGCGGCAGCGCCGGAAAGTTGTTCTCGGCAACCAAAGTCTCGAAGACCGCGACCGGCTCGGCACCGGTGGCGGTCAGCGCCGGTACGACGTGATCGGTGAAGAACTCGACGAAGCCGTCGTCGGGCGAACCCCGGTGGTACACGGCTCCGGCGACGATCGAGCCGGGGACCTCCGTCGTACCTCTTGGTGGGCGGGGTGAATCCAGGCGCGGGTAGGCCGGGCCGAGGTGCAGCGGTTCGAGGAGGAGCGCGTTGTCGGAGTCGATCATCGTCTGGTTCGCGGTCGCGGCGTGCTCACGCCAGATCGGGCCGTAGTAGAACGCGTTCAGCGCCTGGGCCCGGGTGGGCAGGTCGGCGAAGCCGCGGATCCAGACGAACCGGTCGGGGTCGTCGAGGTCGCGGAACTGACCGACGATGTGCATCCCGGCCGCTTCCTGCCCTTCGACGAAGTGGTCGTCGAAGACCTCGACCAAGGTGTCACGCCGCCCGGGATGCAGCGTGTACTGACGCAGGTCGACCACGGCGCAGCACTCGTCCATGGGCGTGAGTCAATCAGGGAAACCTGACAGAAGCTGTCAGGCTTCAGCGCAATTTCCGCACCGCCTGGTCGAGTCGTTCGACGCCGCGGACGATCTCGTCGGCGGACGCCGCGGCCGCATAGCTGAATCGCAGATGCCGGGTCGGACCGCCGGGCAGGTAAAAGTTCCGCCCCGGGCTGACCGAGACGCCTTGGCGAACTGCTTCGGCGACGACCTGATCGTCGACCATTCCGTCGGGCAGTGTGGTCCAGAGGTGATAGCCGCCGGGCCGGACCGCGTCGATCGTCAGGTGCGGACTCCGCTCCGCCAGGCTCTGCGTCAACGTCTGCCGTCGCTCCCGCAATGCCGCCGCCAGTCGGCGGAGGTGCGTCGCGTAGGACGGTGACGTCATCAACTCCAGTGCGGTCTCCTGCATCGGCCTGGGTACGAAGAAGCTGTTGATCACATGGGTGTCGCGGAGCCGCGCGTACGCCGCTCCGCGCGCGGTGAGACCGGAGATGCGCAGGCTCGGCGAGGTGGGTTTGGTCAGCGACCGGATGTGGACGACGTGACCGTCGGGGTCGTCCGCGGCCAGCGGTTGGGGCAGGTCGGGCGCGTCATCGTGGACCAGGCGGCGGGTGAAGTCGTCCTCGATGACGAAGGCGCCGGCTGCGCGGACCGCTTCCATCAAGCGCGCTCTGCGCGGCGGCGCGAGTACGGCACCGGTCGGGTTCTGGAACAGTGGTTGGCAGACCAGCACGCGGGCGCCTGAGGTTGCGAACGCCTCTTCGAGGAGTTCGACGCGGAGGCCGTCCGCGTCGACCGGGACGGGGATTGTCCGCAGGCCGGCCGCGGCGGCAGCCGCGAGCGTTCCCGGGTACGTCGGGGCTTCGACCAGCACTGCTTGACCAGGATCGGTCAAGGCTCGCAACGCGGTCACCAGCGCGGTCTGGCCGCCTGAACTGATCAGCACGTCGTTCGCACCGATAGGGCCCTCTCGTCCACAGATGTCGGCCGCAAACCAGGCCCGCAGTTCGGGGAGCCCATCAGCCGGCGCACGCGTCCAGGTCCCGGGCCGGCGTCCCGCCCGTCCGATCGCGTCCGCCAGCGCCCTGCTCGGCTGAAGCGACTCGTGCAGGTAACCGGTCGACAGATCGACGACCCCTTCGGCGGGAGCCGCCAGCATCAGCATCATCGGCGCGATGTCGGGCCGACTCGTCCTGAGCGCCTCCTCCTGCCACGACAGGTCAGCCGACGTCGCCGGTCGGCGCGGCGCACGCTCGCTGACGAACACGCCCGCCCCGGGCCGCGAGCTGACAACCCCTTCAGCCATCAACACGGTGACCGCTCGCGACAACGTGACCGGACTGATCCCCCACTGCCGCACCAACGTACGGCTGGACGGCAACCGCCCACCCGGCCCGGCGGACGTCACCTCCGCCCGCAACCGGCCGACCACCACACCCAGACTGCTATCGTGGTCCATGACAAGTCACGATAGCGCTACTGTCGCCCAGCGGAAAGCGATACCGCCCATCGGGGCCGGGACGGTCGCGGCGTTGGCCGGGGTGGCTGCTTTCTCGCTCAGCTTTCCGGCGACTGTCTGGGCGACTCGAGGGATGGGGCCGTGGACCGCGACCGGGGCGCGGGGGCTGTTGGCGGGAATGCTCGCGGCTGGGCTGCTGGGTGTGCTTCGGGTCAGGTGGCCGGAGCGGCGGGATCTGGCCGGGCTGCTGGTTGTTGCGGGTGGGTGTGTGATCGGGTTTCCGCTGCTGACCACGTTGGCGTTGCAGACCTCGACGACCGCGCACTCGGCGGTGGTGGTCGGGCTGCTGCCGATCGCGACAGCCTCCGCCTCGGCGGTGATGACGCGAAAGCGGCTGCCCGGGATGTTCTGGGGTGCGGCCGGCGTGGGCGCGGCGGCGGTCGTCGTGTTCACGCTGACCCAGCACCACGGCAGCGTGTCGATCGCCGACCTGTATCTCGTCGCGGCGCTGCTGGTCTGCGCGCTCGGATACGCCGAGGGCGGCCGGCTCGCCGGGCATCTGCCGGGCTGGCATGTGATCGCCTGGGCCGTGGTGCTCGCCCTGCCGATCAGCCTCGCCATCACGCTGATCGCCGTACCGCACGAACGCTTCGCTCCGACACTGTCGAGTCTCGTCGGCCTTGCTTACATCGCTGGGATTTCGCAACTCGGCGGGTTCGTCGTCTGGTATCGCGGCATGGGGATCATCGGCGTCGCGAAGGCCAGTCAGCTGCAGCTCGCCCAGCCCCTGCTCACCTTGGTGTGGTCGGTGCTGCTGATGAACGAGCACCTCCCGCTGACCGCTCCGATCACCGCGGTCGTCGTACTTCTTTGCATCGTCGTCACACAACGCACTCGTTTCAAACACGTGTAAGAGCTGAGTACTTGAAAGCGGCGCCCGAGTTTGATCTGGTGGAGGTAGTGGCTCAGCCGTGATGCCACCGACCTGCACGACGACACGACGAGGTTTCTCCCGTGACGACCGCAGCTCCCAGCACTGAGGACTCCAAACAGCGCATCGCCGACACCACCCATGAACTCCTGCTCGAAGCCGGCAGCACACCGGATCCGCGCCATCAGCAACTCCTGGACGAGGTCGTGATCCTGAACGCCCCGGTGGCCCGCTCGATCGCGTCGCGGTATCGCAGCAAGGGCGTGGACTCCGACGACCTCGAGCAGGTCGCCTACCTCGGCCTGGTCAAGGCCGCCAACGGCTACAAGATCGACGCGTCCACAGCCTTCCTGTCGTACGCCGTACCGACGATCAGAGGCGAGCTGAAACGGTACTTCCGCGACTGCGCGTGGACCGTCCGGCCGCCGCGGCGGGTCCAGGAGATGCAGGGCAGCATCGCCGCCGCCGAGCCCGAACTCATCCAGCGCCTCGGGCATGTCCCCACCGACGAGGAGACCGCCGCGGCACTCGGGACTGATCCGGCCGAGATCGCCGAGGCCAGCTCGGTCCGCGGCTGCTTCAGCACGCTGTCGCTGGACGCGCCCGGTGCGCCCGAGGGCGGCACCAGCCTGCTCGACACGGTGGCCGACGCCGAGGACGGGTACGACCTGGTCGAGAACGTGCACACCCTGACGCCGGCCGTCGCCGGTCTCGGGGACCGGGACAAGCGCATCCTCGAGCTGCGGTTCCGCAACGGCTTCACCCAGGAAGAGATCGGCCACGAGCTCGGCGTCAGCCAGATGCAGGTGTCCCGCCTGCTGCGCGGCATCCTCGACCGGCTCCGCACCGATCTGGCCGCACCGGACGGCGTACCGAAGAACGGGTAGTGGCCTGCGAGCCCACGCGGGGAGACGACTCACGCGGCGGGCTGACGGCGACCACTACCCGCTCGTCGGTACGGTAGCGTCGGCAGCGTGGACTTCGAGGAGGCGGCGGATGCGCTCTACGCGGCGCCGGCCGCCGACTTCATTGCTACTCGCAACGAGCTGGCCAAGCAGCTGAAGGCTGACGGCGATCAGCTCGGGTCGACCCGGCTGAAGGCGATGCGCAAGCCGACGGTCGCCGCCTGGGTGGCGAACCTGGTCGCCCGGAGCCTGCCGGACGAGCTCGACGATCTGCTCGCGCTCGGCGACGAGTTCCGCGAGGCGACCGCCGATCTCGACGGCGACCGGCTCCGGGACCTGACGCCGAAACGCCACCAACTGCTGGACAAGCTGTCCAAGGAGGCTGTCCGGCTGGCCTCGGACGAAGGCCAGAAGGTCAGCGCCGACGTCGGTCAGAAGCTGCGCGAGACACTCGACGCCGCCTTGATCGATCCGGCCGCGGGTGACGCGCTGCGGGAAGGCCGGTTGAGCAGCGCGCTGCGGCACGTCGGTTTCGGCGTCGTCGACGAGAACGGCGAACCCTCCAACGTCACCCCGCTCACCGACGAACGCCGGCAGGCCGCCCGCGACCGCCGGAAGGCGCAGCAGTCCGAGGCCGACAAGGAGTCGGCCGCCACGCGCGGCAAGCGGGAGGCCGCGGAGCGCGAAGCGGAAGAACGCGAGGCCGCCGAGAAGGCGAAGGCCAAGCAGGCGTTCGAGGACGCGGTCACCGCGGCCCAGACGGCCGAGGCGACGGTCGAGGACCTCGACAACCAGCTCGACGACGCCCGCGAAGCGCTGGCCGCGGCCCAGGAGCAGGTCAAACGACTCGGCGCCGAACTGGACGAAGCCCGGCGAGCCGCCCGCGACGCCCAGAAACACAGCCGCGAGGCACGGAAGCGCTACAACCGGCTCTGACTGACCTGGGTACCGGCCGGGCTCGTTGGTCAGAGGGCTGTGGGGCCGTCTCCCGGCGTAGGTAGCAGATAGCTGCTCGGGTTGGCGGGGGCGCCGGCGTCGAGCCAACGGTGGAAGCCGTCGGGGTTGCGGCGCTCGAATTCGTCCAGGCAGATCCGGCGTACTTCGGCGACCGCCTGGCGATCCCGTGGTCCCGCGCCCTGCGCGAGCTGGGTGGCGGTCTCGGCCCAGACTCCGCAGAGCTCCTCGATGCTGAGCGGGCACTTGAGCGACGCGATCAGCGCCTCGTCCTCGAAGAAGTGGGTCTCACTCATCCGCGTGAGCGTCCGCTGCTGCCGTGACAGCCGCGGCCGCCGCTCCGGTACGACGAGGTCGATCAGCACGAACACCGCCGCGAAGACCAGCGCCGCCGCCAGCCCGAGCGCACCCCACGCCAGCATTCGCACCAGCCCCGGCAGGCACAGCACGGCGGCCGCGGATGCGGCCGCGACTATCACCGGTGATTGGAACGGCGCATCGTCGTTCACCTGCCGGATCACCGCGGCGAGCGGCCACACCAGCGCGAACACGACGGCCAGCAGGATCGACGAGGCGAGCGGACCCAGCAGCAGAATGCCGGACAGCACCCCGGTGGTCCCCACCCCCAGACCAGCCGCGATCGCTATCCGCCGCACCACCGGGGAAAGACGCATCACCACTACTCACTCACCGCCGACACGTTCACCTCACAGACACCCGCTACCCCGGAGAACGAACCACCCCCCGTCACGGTTCCCTGAGCCCGCCCCATCAATCGACTCCTGATGGACCCGGGCTGGGTCGAGCATGGGTGCTCAGTCCGTGGGCGAAGCTGTGGTCCGGGCGTTCTTCGCCGATCATGGAACTGATGAGGAGCTTGGAGTGGTGCGCGTGAACGCGGTCGACGAGCGGTTCGCCGAGCGGGTACGTGGGCTCGTGCCGGCCCCGTGGGACCAGCCCACCGAGCTGCTGCGGAGCCTGTACGACGCTCAGCTCGGGAGTCGTCATGCGGACCTGGCGGCGCGCTGGATGCAGTCGCAGGGCAGCGGGTTCTACACGATCGGCTCGGCCGGCCACGAGGGAAACGCGGCCGTCGCCGCCGCTCTCCGACCGACGGATCCGGCGCTCCTGCACTACCGGTCCGGCGCCTTCTACCTCACCCGCGCCGACCAGTGCGGCTCGAAGGAAGGCCTCCGCGACATCCTCCTCGGCGTCGCGGCGGCGACCACAGAGCCGATCGCCGGCGGCCGGCACAAGGTGTTCGGCCGGCACGACCTGGCGATCATCCCGCAGACCTCGACGATCGCATCCCACCTGCCACGGGCGATGGGCGTCGCGTTCTCGCTGAACCGGTCGGGAAAGCTCGGCGTACCGTCGCCGTGGCCGGCCGACGCGATCGTGGTGACCAGCTTCGGCGACGCCTCCGCGAACCACTCCACCGCGACCGGCGCGATCAACGCCGCCCTGCACGCGTCGTACCAGGGACTGCCGATGCCGCTGCTGCTGGTCTGTGAGGACAACGGCATCGGCATCAGCGTGCGCACCCCGGACGGCTGGATCCGGCAGGCGTACGGGCAGCGACCCGGCCTGCGGTACTTCGACGCCGACGGCACGGACCTCGCCGCGACGCTGACCATCGCGACAGAGGCGGCCACCTTCGTCCGGCGCAATCGGCGACCGGCCTTCCTGCGGCTGCGCACCGTCCGCCTGCTCGGCCACGCCGGCTCTGATGTGGAAGCGGCGTACCGGAGTCCCGCCGAGCTGGCCGCGGACGAGGAGCTCGACCCACTCCTCGGTACGGCGCGCCTGCTCCTCGGCACTGGGCTGACAGCGGACGACGTCATCGAGATTTACGAGGACAAGCGGTCCGAGGCGATGGGGATCGCCGCCGAGGTCGCAGGCCTGCCGCAGCTGTCGTCGGCCGAGGCCGTCGCCGCGCCCCTGCGCTTCCCCGACCCGGAGGCCGTCGCGACCTCGTTGCCTCAACGGTCGAAGACGACGGAGCGGCTGACCCTGAGCCAGTCGATCAACCAGGCCCTGAGCGACGTACTCGCGTCCTACCCGGAGGCGATGGTCTTCGGCGAGGATGTCGGCCGCAAGGGCGGGGTGTACGGCGTCACGCGCGGACTGCAGAAGTCATTTGGCCCGGCCCGGGTGTTCGACACCTTGCTGGACGAGCAGTCCATTCTCGGCCTGGGGTTGGGCGCAGGCGTCTCGGGACTGCTGCCGATCCCGGAGATCCAGTACCTCGCCTACCTGCACAACGCCGAAGACCAGCTCCGCGGCGAGGCGGCGTCGCTGAAGTTCTTCTCCCAGGAGCAGTACGCGAACCCGATGGTCCTGCGGGTCGCCGGCTACGGCTACCAGAAGGGGTTCGGCGGCCACTTCCACAACGACGACGCGATCGGCGTCCTCCGCGACATCCCCGGGATCGTGATCGCGTCACCGTCCCGGCCGGACGACGCGGCCGCGATGCTGCATGCCTGCGCGGCGGCCGCGCGATCGTCGGGCACGGTCAGCGTGTTCCTCGAGCCGATCGCGCTCTACCACCGGCGCGATCTGTACGACGACGGGGACGACCAGTGGGTGGCGTCGTACCCGGACGTGCCGGTGCCGATCGGGCGCGGCCGGACGTACGGCGACGGGACGGAGCTGACCGTCGTGACGTTCGGCAACGGCGTGCCGATGAGTCTGCGGGTGGCGGCCCGGGTGCCGGGCATCCGGGTCCTCGACCTGCGCTGGCTGGCGCCGCTGCCGGTCGACGATCTGTTGCGCGAGGCAACTACAACCGGCCGGGTGCTGGTCGTCGACGAGACCCGGCGGTCCGGCGGTGTCTCCGAAGGCGTCCTGGCCACCCTGATCGACCACGGCTACACCGGTCGGCTGGCCCGGGTGACGAGCCACGACTCCTACGTCCCGCTGGGCGCGGCCGCCCACCACGTCCTGCTCAGCGAGCAGACCATCGAGACCGCGGCCCGCGAACTGCTCAGCTGAACAGCCGCTGCCAGAACGACTTCTTGGCCGGCCGTTCAGGCTCGGCGACCGACTGTGGGCGGGCCGGCTCCGGGCGCTCGGCCTTCCACTGCGCCAGGACCGCTTCCTCGTCGACCGTGCCGACCGGAACGACCGGGCCGGTGGTGTCGCGGATGCTGATCAGGATGCGCTTGTTCAGATCCGCGAGGTAGTCCCGCACCTCCGACTCGCGCCGCATCCGCGCGACGGTCTCCTGCACCTTCTGCTTCTCCTTGCGGAGCAGCACCGCCGGCGGCAGCAGCGCGTCGGTCTCGATCTGCTCGCGGCGGATGAAGTCCTTCACCCACCAGTCCGGGTCGTGCGGAGCGGCCAACTTGGTCAGCGGCTTGCCCGCCAACGCCAGGTTGTCGAACTCGCCCGCATTCGCGGCCTGCTGGACCTGGGCCCGGACCCAATCCTGGGTACTCATGCCCGGTGGCTTGCGCTCGGTCATACCCACACTCCATCTGTCCTCATCGACAGTTGCTTCGCGCGGCTCAGTTTATCGGCTTGTGAATGCAATCACAAGACATACTGGGGAGGTGGACCTGACCGACGAAGAGATCGCGGCGATGACACCGGCCGAGCGACGGGACCTGATCCTGCGGCTGGCGCCCCGCCCGCCGGGGATGCCGTCGCGGCGCGCGATCGACCGGATCCGCAAGTTCCGGACCGCGCTGATGCTGGTCTGCGTGGCCGCCCTGATCCCGTGGACCGTCTACCTGGCGATCACCCTGCCCAGCCACTACGTCGCGCGGAACTGGGTCGCGACCTGGGTCGGGTTCGACATCCTGCTGGTCGCCATGCTGACCCTGACCGCGCTCGCGGGCTGGAAGCGCAAGCAGTTCGTCTTCCCGGCCGCGTTCGCCTCCGGGGTGCTGCTGATCTGCGACGCCTGGTTCGATGTGATGACGAGTCAGCGCGGCGGTGACCTCACCCAGGCGCTGCTCAGCGCGTGCCTGGTCGAGCTCCCGCTCGCGTTCATCCTGATCGCCGGCCCGCTGCGCCTGCTCCGGTACGTCGCTGTCCGCCACGGCATGATCCACCCCGAGTCCCGGCTCTGGCGGATGCCCATCCCGATCCCAGATCTCTACCCCGACCACAAGGTGCCGCCCCGCACATAAGGTGGAAGCTCCTACCAGGAAGGGGACGCCGCATGGCCCTCGAGGTGCTGTCCGTTGTCGGTGGCGAGCGAGTGGCGGAAGCGGTACGGCGTACTCCGTCGACCAACCCGGCTCAGCTCAGCGATGTCGTGGGGACGGTCGGCAGTGTGGGGCCTGAGGTGTTCGTGCGCGCGGCCGAGGCGGCCCGGGCGGCACAGGGCGCGTGGGCGGCGACGCCGGCACCGCAGCGTGGGCAGGTGATCGCAGCGGTCGGTCGGCTGATGACCGCCAACAAGGAGCGGCTCGCGGCACTCGTCACGCGCGAGATCGGGAAGCCGATCGCGGAGGCGCGCGGCGAGGTCCAGGAGATCATCGACACCTGCGACTTCTTCATCGGCGAGGGTCGCCGGCTGTACGGGCAGACCGTCCCGTCCGAGATGCCCGACAAGCAGCTGTTCACGTTCCGCCGCCCGGTCGGCACGGTCGCGGTCATCACGGCCGGCAACTTCCCGGTCGCCGTACCGTCCTGGTACATCGTCCCCGCGCTGCTCTGCGGCAACACGGTCGTCTGGAAGCCGGCGGAGTACTCCGCGGTGGTCTCCGACGCGTTCTACGAGATCTTCGCGCACTCCGGCGTACCCGCGGGCGTCTTCAACGTCGTGTACGCCGACGGGCCGGACACGTTCACCGGACTCGAGCAGGCCTTGCGGGCCGGCCTGATCAACAAGGTCGGCTTCACCGGGTCGAGCGCGGTCGGCAGCCGGATCGGCGAACTCTGCGGCCGGCACCTGCAGACACCCTGCCTCGAGCTCGGCGGCAAGAACCCGATGGTGATCACCGAGGACGCCGACCTCGACCTGGCCGTCGAGGGCGCCCTGTTCTCCGGCTTCGGTACGGCGGGTCAGCGGTGCACCTCACTCGGTACGGCGATCGTCCACCGGTCGGTGCACGACGAGTTCCTCGACCGGTTCGGCCGGGCGGTCGCGAGTGCGGCGATGGGCGATCCGACGCAGGACGTGCTGTTCGGTCCGTTGCTGGACGAGAAGTTCGCGGCCGGGTTCGAGAAGTCGCTGGGCTGGATCGCGGCCCACCACCGGGTGATCGGCGCGACCGGACGGGTCACCGCGGAGCACCCGCGGGCCGGTTTCGTCGGCGATCCGTCGGCCGGGTTGTTCTATCACCCGGTGATCGTGGCCGGCGTGCGGCCGGACGACGAGTTGTTCCTGAATGAGACCTTCGGTCCCGTCGTCGGGGTCGCGACGTACACGACGCTCGACGAGGCGATTGCCCTTGGCAACAAGTCTGGCTACGGCCTGTCCAGCTCGATCTACACCACCGATCCGAACAAGGCGTTCCGGTTCGCGCAGGGGATCTCGGCCGGGATGGTGAGTGTGAACAACTCGACCTCCGGCGCCGAGGCGCATCTGCCGTTCGGTGGCAACGGCAAGTCGGGCAACGGCTCCCGGCAGAGCGGGATCTGGGTGCTCGACCAGTTCACCCGCTGGCAGTCGATGAACTGGGACTACTCCGGCAAGCTGCAGAAGGCGCAGATGGACGTCGAGACGGTCGAGGCTGATCTCGACTATCGGCTGCCGTGACGAGACCGCATTTGGGGGGCTGGGACATGCACTCGGGTCCTCGGACACGAAATAACCTGTCCTGGCCCACCAGAAGCTGTTCAAGCCCCCCGGCAGTTGGCACCGGGGCTCGGGGGTGTCAGCTGATGGCGACGCGGCTCGGCGAGCGCTGATGGCGGCGCACTTGCCGGGAGCCGCCGACGTAGTGATCGTCGGCGGTGGCGTGATGGGCACGAGCATCGCGTTCCACCTCGCCGAAGCCGGCGTGGCGAACGTGCTGCTGCTGGAGCGCAACGAGCTCGGTTCCGGCTCGACCTCGAAGGCGGCCGGTGGAGTGCGGGCCAACTTCTCCGACGAGCTGAACATCGCGCTGGGCGCCCGCAGTCTGGAGGCGTTCGCGCGGTTCGGCGAACGACCCGGCCAGGAGATCGACCTGCAGCGTGTCGGCTACCTGTTCCTGCTCGAGACGGCCGACCAGCTCGAACTGTTCCGCGAGAGCACCCGTCTGCAGAACGCGGCCGGCCAGCCGACCCGGATGATCGACGTCGACGAAGCGGTCAGCCTCGCCCCGATCCTCGCGCCGGACGACCTGGCCGGCGCCTGTTTCTCCCCGGCGGACGGGCACTGTACGCCGGAGTCCGTCGTACTCGGCTATGCGACCGCGGCCCGCCGGCTCGGCGCCACCTTGGCCACCGGGTGCGAGGTCCTCGGTATCGATGCCCTCGGCAACCACATCACCGCGGTCCGGACCAGCCGTGGCGACGTACGCACCGGCACGGTCATCTGCGTGGCCGGCGCCTGGTCGGCGCCGCTCGCCGAGTTGGTCGGGGTCGAGTTGCCGGTCACGCCGTTGCGGCGGCAGATCGTCGTCACCGAGGCGATCCCGGACCTTCCGGCCGGCCTCCCGATGACGATCGACTTCAGCAGCACGTTCTACTTCCACCGCGAGGGTCCCGGCCTGCTGGTCGGGATGTCGGACCCCGACGAGCAACCCGGCTTCCACCTGAACCGGACCGACACCTGGCTCCCCCGGCTGACCGAGGCGATGACCAGGCGCGCACCCTCGTTGCTCGACGTCGGCCTGACCGGCGGCTGGGCCGGCCTCTACGAGGTGACTCCGGATCACAACGCGCTCATCGGCGAGGCCGACGGAGTGTCCAGATTCCTTTACGCCACAGGGTTTTCCGGCCACGGCTTCCTGCAGGGACCGGCCGTCGGCGAGATCATCCGCGACCTCTACCTCGGCCGCGAGCCGTTCGTCGACATCAGCCCACTCGACGCCCGCCGCTTCCACACGTCTGCTGCACGCGCCGAACGAAACATCGTCTGACACCTCGCAACGTCCGAAGAAGTGTGGCCCATATAGCGCTCGTTTCTTCGGACGTAACGAGCCTCAGTCGACGACTGCGCCGGCGGTGAGGTTGAGGGCGGTGGCTGTCATGGAGCGGGCTAGGTCGGAGGCGGCGAAGGTCGCCAGCGCGCCGACATCGGCGAGCGTCGCGGCCCGCTGGAGCATCGTGCGTGCGGCCGTGTCCTTGGCCAGGCTCTGTTTGACCTTCTCGCCGTAGCTGTCCGGAATCGCCTCGGGGATGCCGCCGGTCTGCAGCGTGAGCACCCTGATGCCGTGGGGTCCCAGCTCGCAGGCGAGACTGCGACGGAGCGCTTCGACCGCGCCGAAGCCGACCTGGAACGCGCCGAGGTTCGCCGTCGGAGGGCCGTATCCGCCGAAGGTCAGGATGACACCCGAGCCGCGCTGGGTCATGTGCCGGGCGGCCGCGCGCGACGTGAGATAGAAGGTGCGGACCATCGTCGACACCGGCAGCTCGACGTCCGCGAGGGACATCTCGATCAGCGGCGTCCCGAAGAACTGCCGGTTGCCGATCAGGTTGAACGAGATGTCGATGCCGCCGGCCGCGGCCGCCACCGCGTCAGCGTGCTCGTCCACCAAACGCTCGTCGAGCGCGTCGACGACTCCGATCTCCGCGGTCCCGCCCGCTGCACGGATCTCGTCCGCGACCCGTTTGAGCGTGTCCGCCGTACGCCCGGCGAGATACACCGTCGCGCCCTCGGCTGCGAAGGCCTTGGCGACCGCGGTGCCGATCGGGCCGGCCGCGCCGTACACGATCGCGTTCTTTCCGGTGAGCATCATGAGTGGCTCTCCTTGGCCAGTTCGGTGACGAGGTCGTCGAGTTGTTGCATCGACGCCCGGATGCCGCGTTCCATGCCGCCGGCGACGTACAGGTCGCGGTCCTCGACGGCGAAGAACACGGTGTTCTGCCGCAGTGTCGTGATGCCGTCGGCCTCGTCGAGGGTGATCAGATTCAGATAGACGGTCCCGGGCTGCTGGTCGAACTCGTACGTCTGCACGATCCGCTCCGGCGTCGGCGTCCCGTGGTACAGCCCGTGGAAGACATACCCCTTGCCGTCGGCGTCGTAGTGCGTCCAGCGCCACCGGCCGCCGTGCTGTGGATCGAGCTGGTTCACGATCAGCTCGAGACCGGCCGGCCCGAGCCAGCGCGCCACCAGGTCCGGCTCGGTGTACGCGCGGAACAGCAGCTCTCGCGGTGCTCTGAACTCCCTGGTGACGATGACCTGCGGTACGCCGGGCTCCGCGATCACCTGGATCTCGCTCATGACTCGTCCTTCAGTTCGTCGAGCAGTCTGTCCAGACGGTCGAAGCTCTCCGCCCAGTAGGCGCGGTAGTCCATCAGCCAGCCGACGGCCGCCCGCAGCGGTTCGGCCTCGAGATGGCTCAACCGGGCGGTCGCCCGCTGCGTGCGGCTGATCAGGCCGGCCTGCTCGAGCACCTTCAGGTGCTTGGAGACGGCCGGCTGCGACATCGTGAACGGCTTGGCGAGCTCGGCGACGGTTGCGTCACCGTCGCGGAGCTGCCGCAGGATCGCCCGCCGGGTCGGATCCGCCAGCGCCGCGAACACCCCGCTCAGCTGATCATAACCATCTGGTTGTAGAACCATGTGGTTAAGAATGCAGGCGGAGTTCTCCGGGTGTCAACCGGCAGGAGGGAACTCAGGGACCGTTGCGCGGAGTGCCACCCGGGTCTTGGGGCCAGTTGTTCGGGTCGCACCACTTGGGATCCCAGCCCCGCTGGAGGCAGTACTGCCGCAAGATCTCTTCCCGTGTCGGCGGCGTGCTCGTGCGCGGTGGCTTGGGGGTCTTCTTCGCCGTGGTCGCGGTCTTGGTCGGCGTCGGGTCGGTCTGTTCCTCGGTGGGGCGCACGGTGGTCCGGGTCTTGGTCGGCTGGGTCGGCCGCTGCGTGGGCTTCTGGGTCGGCGTCACGGTCGCCTTCGGCACCGGTGGCGGCGTGGTGGTCTGCGGCACGACGGGCGACGGGCTCGCGGACGGTGTCGGCGTACTGTCGTCGACGACCTGGACAGCCTGCGGGTCACCGGAGTCGCCACCGAACAGGCCGAGCGCGGACACCGCCCAGATGTTGACTGCGAGGAAGAGGACCAGCGCGCCGGCTCCGGCGTACATCACCCGGCGGGACGGACCGCCGTACCGGCCGATCGGGCCGCGGACCGGTTTGCCCTTGCCGTCGACCCAGAACTGCCAGCCCCCGGGAGCCGGCGCCCAGGACGGATCGGGACGCCAGGTTTTCGGTGGGACCCAACTGCGGCGGGGCGGCGACGGCCAGGTCGGCGGGACCACGAACCGCTTCAAGAAACTCCCCCATCTCCGCCTCGGACCCTGGTCAGGCTAGTGGATCGACTGAACACCCAGGCCAACGACACAGGCCCCACGCAAGCTACTTACGGCTTCTCACCACCGGCGTGTCGCGCTGGCTTTTTCGATCAACCCATGGATGGGACAGCCATCGAGTCAGGTCGGCCGTACCGGATGGCCGAGGGCTAGAGCACCTCGTCCAGCAGTCTGGTCAGGTCTTCGCCGAACGGGCGATCCGCTTCGATCGGAGGTACGGCGGCATCGACGGCCCGCATGAGGTTGCGGAGGCCGGCCGGGATCGGGCGTTTCGACAGGGCGAACGCCTGCCGGACGGCCAGGAGTTCGCAGGCAGTCGTCTCGCGGGTGCGGCGGATCGCCTCGGCAAGGACGCCGACGGCCTCCCAGGAGAACGACTGGACGTCCTCCTGGCCGTTCGAGGTCTCCGCCGTACTGATTGCCGTGGGCAACGTGAGGCGGCGGAGATAGTGGGTGGTGGCGACGGCTCGCTTGTGGACGGCGACGAGCCCGGCCTGCGGACCGGGCTCGCGGGCCAGCTGGGCAGGCAGGCCGGTCACTCGCGGGTCGAGCAAGCGGTGCAGCCGGGCGGTCGAGACCTCGGCGGCGTGGGCGAGCGAAGCGGTCAGGTGATCGCAGTGCGCTGCCAGATCGATGCCGTGGAACCCGGCCGTCCCGACGAACTCACCGTCGAGGTACGCCGGTGAGTCCGTCACACCGTTGAACGCCCGCTCGACCGCTTCGTCCAAGGCCCGCAGATTCCGCTGGACATGCGCGATCACGTGACCCGCAACGCGAAACGACACAGGTGCTTGAAGGGCTTGCGGCTCGGCCTCGGGCCCGGCCAACTCGCGGATCCGAGTGAATTCAGCGGCCAGGAGGTCGTCACCCCGGGCAGCCGCCGGCTGATACGGCGCGCGGTTGGCGCCGACCACAGCGATCGCCCCGGCAGCAACCGCACTCAGGTTGTCGGCGAGACGGCGTACCCGCGTGGAGTGGAGAGCAACTCGTCCGGTGGCGCCGGGGATCCCGGCGAGCAAAGCGATGCCCTCCTTCGGGCCGAGCTCGAACGAGTCCGGCCCGGTCACCAACGGAGCGAAGGCGTGGGCGAGGGGGATGATCTCGCCGGCTGAGCCTGCTCCTTCGACGGGGATCTTCGGCACCTGTCCGCTGTTGATGTAGTCGACCAACTGTCCGATGAGCTCGACCGAGACCCCCGCGTCGCCGGTGAGGAAGGTCTTCAGGCGGCCGATCAGGACGGCTCGGGCTTCGTCGGCCGGGAGCCAGGGCGGGCCGCCGACCGCGCGGCCGAGCAGCAGATTGCGTTGGTGGATGCGCTGCTCGTGCTCGGACAGCCGGATTTTGCTGAGGTTGCCCATTCCCGTGTTGACGCCGTAGACGGCATCGCCGGTCGAGAGAGCCTGCAGGACGCTGGAGCGGATCGCGGCCAGACGATCCAGGAGGGGCTGGGCGATGGTGATCGGCTCGGTGGAGGCCGGATCGAGGTCTGCGGGTTCGTTGATCATCAGTGGAAGCGCAGCATCGTGCCGACGTTCGCCGTCTCGGCCTTACGCAGGATCAGGTGAGCGATCGCGACGTCGAGCAGCGACAGCCCGCGGTGCCAGAAAAGGTTGCGCTCGGCATCGTTCTCCCGGCCCGGCTTGCGGCCGGCCACGATCTCACCGAGCTCGGCGTACAAGGTCGCCGGCGACAGCCGCCCGGTGTCCACATGCCGCCGCAACGACCCGAACCGCCCCGACTGCGCCTCCCGCCAGTCGTCGACGACCACCTTGTCCATCACGTCCAGCAGATCGAGCTCGACCGCGCTGATCGTCCCGTACGGTACGACGAACGCACCCGGCTTCACCGCCGCCGTCCGCAACAGCGGCTCCGGCTCGGTCAACCGCGTCGCCTCGACCAGTACATCGGCCCCGTCGAACGCCTCCTCCGCGGTCGCCATCACGCGCACCGGTGTCGACAATTCGGCGGACAGTTCGGCGGCGAACTTCTCGCGCGACTCCGGCCGCTGCGACGTCACCCGGATCTCGTCCAGGTCGAAGAGGTCGTCGAGCATGGTCACGTTCCACCACGCCGTACCGCGAGCGCCTGCGTGGGCGAGGATCTTGCTGTCCCGCCGGGCCAGGTAGCGGGCGCCGACCGTGGTCATCGCTCCGGTCCGGGCCGCGGTGATCATGGTCGCGTCCAGCACCGCGAGCGGCACGCCGGTGGTCGGGTCGAACAGGGTCGCCATCGCCAGCTCGCTCGGCAGGCCCTTCTGGTAGTTCGGGACGAAGTCGCCGACCACCTTGACCCCGCTGATGCCATGCTCGCCGAGCCCGTCGAGGTGACCACGCAGGACGTTGAAATGGCCGATGCCGCCGTTGTCCGGCATCAGGTGCACCCGCGGTTCGAAGCTGGTTCGCCCTTCGCCGTGCTCACGCACCGCATCCTCGACCGCGTCCACGATCTCCAGCCGGGTCAGCCCCAGCGAGTCGATCTCCGGCCCACTCAGAAACCGCAACCAGATCCCGTCCGTCACCTTCACGACGGTACATACAGACAGGAGGTAGTCCACCTACCGGCCACAAGGTGGGACCGCCTGAGCGTGCCGAGGCGACATACGTAGAGATGTACGTCCTGTTCGTCTGCACAACCGACGGCGCTGCTGCTTCTTCCTGCCACACCTTTCGAGGGGCAGCATGGCCGTGTGGACCTGACAGCTGTTCCAGTCACCAAGCCCGACGACCTCAATGTGATCATCGGGCAGTCTCACTTCATCAAGACCGTCGAGGATCTGCACGAGGCCCTGATCGGGGTCAGCCCGCACCTGCGCTTCGGGCTGGCGTTCTGCGAGGCGTCCGGGCTGCGGCTGATCCGCCACTCCGGCAACGATCCCGACCTCGTCGAACTCGCGGTCGAGAACGCGCAGGCCATCGCTGCCGGCCACTCGTTCATCGTGTTCCTACGCGAGGGTTATCCGGTCAACGTCCTCCCCGCCATGCGGCAGGTGCCGGAGATTTGCGGGATCTTCTGCGCTACCGCCAACGCGGTCGAAGTCCTGGTGGCCGAGACCGACCTCGGCCGCGGGATCATCGGTGTGATCGACGGGCAACCGCCACTCGGCGTCGAGAGCGAGTCAGACCTGACCGACCGCAAGCTGCTGCTCCGGCAGATCGGCTACAAGCTGTAGGGACCCTGTCACGCACCCAGGAGGTGGATGACGGCCTTGGCGTAGGCCTGTTCGGCGTCTTCGGCGGTGTGGGTGGAGTCGGTGAGGTCTACCCGGAAGCCGCCGGGGACGGCCTCGAGGGTGTGGAAGTGGTTGCCGAGGAGGGCGCGGAGCTGCTCCTCGCGGGGGAGCCAGATGACCTCGCGCTGCTCGATGCTGTCCAGGGCCCACTCGGTGGTGCCGTTGAAGCCGATCACCTTGCTGCCCTGGTAGTCGTGCACCTCGACGGTCATGTCGCTCACCACGAACACGTCCTCGTCCATGTCCCGGTCCGGTACGACGAAACGATCCCCTGCCGCGGGCGCCCACAGCACCCCGGCCTTGCGCAGTCGCCCGGCCTGCTCGATCGTGATCACCCCTCCATCCTCCCCGCGCCGTTCAACCCCCGCAGGTCCGGGCGAGCCGCGGGGATGGTGGTGCGGCCGCGCGCCTCAGTGACGGAGGGCGGCCCGGAGCTCCTCGGCGCGGTGGGCGATCCGGTCCCGGCAGTCGTCGGTCAGCGGCAGGTCGACGAGTGCGGACGCCTGCAGCTGGCTCAGCCCGAGCCGCAAGCGCAGCCCGCTGACCGCGGCCTGCCGGTCGGCAGCGGCGGCCACAACCGCGGCGACCTCGTCCCGCCGCTCGAACGCGGCCAGGATGCCGTCGTAGATGTCCAACTGGGTGTGCGCCGAGCGATCCGGCTCCGGCACGATCGTCTCGCCTCCCGTCTCACCGCCACGAATCACCTGTCGCCACAAGGCGGGGACAGCGAGGCGCGCACGCGTGTAGCGCCGGGGCAGCGGTTGGGCGTATGTCATCGTCATCGTCAGCTCCCGTTGGGTGTCGGATCAGTCGGACTTCGCCACCGCGTGGGGTTCACGCGGTGGGCACTTCGTGCCGGGCGCGGTCAGCGCCTCGAAGTGCCAGGGTTCGTTGTCGTAGCGGCGGCAGACGCCGTACCGCCAGCCGTTCTTGTTCAGCCAGGTCATGGCGGCCGCCGGACCGACGTCCACGGCCTTGCCCAGCACGTGGGCGGAGTACTTCGGCGGCAGCACCCACCGGGTCGCCAGCTTGTACGAGCCGTACTTCTTGATCGCCTCGTTCAGCAGCCGCTGCTGCTTGGTCGCGCTCCGCCGGGCCGAGGTGATCCGGATCGTGACGCCGTCGGCCTTCGCGGCTGCCATCGCCCGCTTCAGTCGCGCCTTCAGCTTCGGCGACAACCCGTCGATGCTCTCCTCGGCCGACACCTTCGTCGTCCTGACCGGCTTCTTCGGCGGCTTCGGCGTCCTGGTCGTCTTCGGCGGAGTGGACGGTGAGTGGGTCGGAGTGTGCGTCGGCTTGGTCGCGGGCGGCGCGCCGACTGCCGGTGCGCTCACGCTCGACACCACCGGCTCCTTGTCCGCGGCCAGACCGAGCATGTCCCCCAGTTGCGCATGCCAGAGCAGCAGCGAACCGACCACCCCCACGGCGACCACACCACCGGTCACGGACAGCAACCGCGTCCGCACCGCGCCGGTCCGGCGCGGGTGCAGGTCGTTCCTCATGGGGTACAGCCTCTCGGATCGGGCGGGGTCGGCACATCGGTCCCAGGGACCGTCCTGACGTCCCATCCGTAGCCCCTGAGTATCAATTCGGACGCCGAGCCTCCTCCAAAAGTTGGAGAGCCTGCCCCTCCGGGCAGATGAAGCTTCGGCGAACGGCGGCTGACTACGCTGGGCGACGTGATGAGTATCTGGCGCCGTTTGGCGCAGCCGCAGCAGGATCTGCTGCTCGCTGCGCTCATCGGGCTGGTCTGGTTCACGGCGCTGAACCTCATCAACGGCAGCGGGCTGCGGCCGCAGAACCCGGCCGTCTCGGTGGTGACCGGCGTCTTCCTGGTCGCCACGGTCGCCTTCGGCCGGCGGATCCCGCGCACGATGCTGGTGATCGTCTCGGTGCTCTACCCCTTCCTGTACGCCGCGGTCGGCACCGGCCTGGCCGCCCAGGTCGGGATCACGGTCTTCGGCCAGCCCGAGATCAGCGACGCCGCACTGCAGTCCGAGATCCACCTGGTCCCGCTCCTCGTCGTCGGGTATCTGGCGGCATCGAGCGGCGTACGGCGCTTCACCTGTCTGTTCTTCACCATGGGCAGCCTGGCCGCGCTGATGATCGGCCTGCCGACCGTGGTCGCGATCGTCCTCAGCCACGCGAACCGCGCGATCCTGTACGGCGATCGGTACCAGAAGCTGCCCAGGGATCTGTCGAGCCTCTACAGCTACATCGACGTCTCGCTGTTCGTGTTCGCCGAGGCGCTGATCTGCGGCATGGTGCTGCTCGGTGCGGACGCCCGGCGGCGGCGGAAGTCGGTCGCCCTGCTGGAGCAGCGGAACGCCGAACTGGTCCGGCTGCGCGCGGTCGAGGCCGAGCGGGCCGCGGTCGCGGAACGCACCCGGATCGCCCGCGACCTGCACGACGTCATCTCCCACCACGTCAGCGCGGTGGTGATCCGGGCCCAGGCCGCCGACCGGGTGGCCGACCAGCGGCCCGAGGTGCTGCGGGAGGCGATCCGCTGGATCATTGCCAGCGGCAAGGAAGCGCTGACCGCGATGCGGGAGACGGTCCGGGTCCTCAACACCGCGTCGCCGGGCGTCGACGGAGCCTCGCCGGGCTCCGGCGGCGGGACCACTCCGGTCCCGGATCTGTCCGATGTCGCGCGGATGGGCGACAGGCTGAAGGCCGTCGGCATCGACGTGAGCATGAACCTGCCGTCGCGGCAGCGGCAGCTGACCTCGGCCACCGATCTGACCGCGGTCCGGATCATCCAGGAGGCGCTGACCAACGTGATGGTCCACGCCAAGGCGACCGCTGCCCGGGTCACCTGGCAGAGTGGGCCGGAGGGCGAACTGCTGACCATCGACGACAACGGCAGCGGCGGGCCGCCGCCGGTGAACGTGCTGGAGACGGCCCGGCGGAGCGAGAGTGGCCGCGGCAACGGACTGATCGGGATGCGGGAACGGGCGACGGCGGTCGGCGGCACACTGGCCGTCGCGGCCGGCCCCTTGGGTGGATGGAGGGTGCAGGCATGGCTGCCGCCGCAGAACTGAACGAGCCGGAGTCCGGGCAGATCCGGATCCTGGTCGCCGACGACCAGGGCGTGATCCGGATGGGGCTGGCGATGATCCTGGACCACGAACCGGACCTGACCACCGTCGCCCAGGCCGGGGACGGCGAGGAGGCGCTCCGGCTGATCGAGCAGTACGACCCGGACGTGGTCCTGATGGACATCCGGATGCCGGTGATGGACGGGCTGGTCGCGACCGAGCGGATCACGTCCGCCAACAAGGCGGCCGGCCGTTCGCGGCCCGCCGTACTGGTGCTGACGACGTTCGACGACGAGGCGTACGTCTTGAGCGCGGTCCGGGCCGGGGCGTCCGGGTTCCTGCTCAAGGACACCGATCCGGACCTGCTGGTGTCAGCGGTACGCGCGGTGTACCGGGGCGACTCGCTGGTCGACCCGGCGTCGACGCGGGTGCTGCTGGAGCGGTGCATGGAGCTCGAGCGCCAGGTCGGCGGTACGGCGGAACCCGTGCCGGCGCAACCGGATCCGCGGTGGGTCGGGCTGCTGGGACATCTGAGCGAGCGGGAGCGGGAGATCCTGGTCTGGATGGCCCGCGGCCTGTCGAACCGGGACCTGGCCACCAAGCTGTTCGTCAGCGAGACGACCGTGAAGACCCACGTCAGCAGCGTGCTGTCGAAGCTGGGGCTGTCCAGCCGGGTGCAGGCGGTCGTGGTCGCCTACGAGGCCGGCGTGGTCCGCCCGGGCGAGGCCGACGTCCGCTGGGACTCTTAGTGTCCGCTTACGGGACACTAAGAGAACAGATACACAGCCAGGCCCACGACGGCGAGCACAATCACGATGGTCAGGGCTTGGCTGAGGATCGACGCCTGCCGGCGCCGCGGGAGGAAGTCTCCGGTCATACCTTCAAGAGTGCTTCGCGAACCGCCGCCGCCCATCGGCCATCAGAATGGTTCTGTCCTACTACCAGGGGATGAGATGGTTGCCCTGGGCCCAGACTTACGACTCGCCGAAGTACTCGCGCCGGACCTTCTTCGGGACGCACATCGCCCAGGCGTCCAGGATCAGCTCGCGGAGTTCGTCGAACTCGAGCGCGGCCAGCCGCACCTCGATCCACCGGAACCGTTCGTCCGAGGGCCGCGGCGGCAGGAACTTGTCCGGCTCGGCCGCCAGCGCCGCGGCTCGCTCCTCCCGCGGGAACCCGATCCCGATCGTCTGCTCGTCCGGCGCGATCGCCAGGTACACGATCTGCCCGACCCGGAACTTGATCCGGTCGCGCACCAGCACCTCGTAGCTGCGCGGCAGGTCCGCCGTGACTGCCCTGATGTCCGTGAGATCGACCACGATCCAACGATAGACCGCTATCACTGACACCTGTTGTCAGTGATTCCGGTTGTACCTTGGTCGGATGCCTGCTGTGCTGAGTGCGGTCGAAGGGGCCGAGGTGGTGTTCCGCCTCGCCGACCTTTCGCATGCCTTCACCGGCGTCCGGCTCTGGCAGGAGCTCGGACTCGCGGCCGAGCTGCTCGAGTTCAAGCCGGTCGACTACGGATGGGAGCTGCGCCTGCCGCGGCCGTCCGTGCACCGGATGGAGT
The DNA here is from genome assembly GCF_036227145.1 of Kribbella sp. NBC_01484. Lineage (NCBI taxonomy): Bacteria > Bacillati > Actinomycetota > Actinomycetes > Propionibacteriales > Kribbellaceae > Kribbella > Kribbella sp. NBC_01484. Next base: position 3,539,246 of record NZ_CP109437.1, on the reverse strand, counting down.
ACCTGTTCGACATCGCCGACCTCGGGATGCGGACCGATCCGACCAACTCACGGCTTGTCGGCGGCGCCTTCGGTGAGCACTCCTGGCTGCCGCTCCCCGGGTACGTCGAGCCCGCCTGGATCACGGCTGAGTCGATCGCGTCGACGCTGACCCCGCTCACCGTGGAGTCCCCGCTCGGGCCGGTCGACGCGCAGGTCTGGGCACCGGAAGGCATCGCGCCGACCTTCGAGCTCCCCCTCCTGCTCGCCCACGACGGTCCCGAGTTCGCCGCGTACGCCGGTCTGACCCACTACGCCGGCGCGATGGTCGCCTCTGGAAGGCTGTCGCCTTTCCGGCTCGTTCTGATGCACCCCACCGCCCGCAATCTCTGGTACGCCGCCAACCCGCAGTACGCCGAGGCCCTGACGCAGCACGTGCTCCCTGCCGTCCAGGCGCAGTACCGGAGCCGGAAGCCGGTGATGATGGGCGCGAGCCTGGGAGCGCTCGCGGCGCTGCACGCGGAATGGCACTATCCCGGCACCTTCGACGGGCTGTTCCTGCAGTCCGGATCGTTCTTCACACCGGAGACGGACCCGCAGGAGTCGAAGTTCGAGTTCTACGCCCGGGTCACCGGCTTCGTGAAGCAGGTGCTGACGGCAACCACGGCGCCGAGTACGCCGCTGGTCGGGATGACCGCCGGGACGACCGAGGAGAACGTGCACAACAACCGGGTGATGGCGGCGAAGCTGGCCGATCTCGGGCTCACCGTGGCGTTCGGCGAAACGCCGGACATGCACAACTTCACAGCCTGGCGTGATGTGCTGGATCCTGATCTCACGGATCTACTGCGACAGACCTGGGGTGGGGCTGATGGAGCGTGAGCAGGTCGAGTTGGAGGCACCGGGGCTTGACCGCCGCGGGACGGTGATCCGCTACGGGCATTTCGGCCGCCCGGTGCTGGTCTTCCCGAGCGAACAGGGCCGGGCCTGGGACTACGAGAACAACGGCATGGTCGACGCGGTCGCGGACCTGATCGAGGCCGGCCGGGTGAAGCTGTACTGCGTGGACTCCTTCGACCACGTCAGCTGGTCGGACCGGAGCATCCAGCTCGAGGACCGCGCCCGCCGGCACGGGCTGTACGAGTCGTGGATCGTCGATCGGGTGGTCCCGACGATCGGCTCGGACTCCCCGGGCGTGAGTGACATCATCACCACCGGCTGTAGCCTCGGCGCCTTCCACGCGCTCAACTTCGCGTTCAAGCGGGCGGATCTGTTCCCGATCGCGATCTGCCAGTCCGGCAACTACGACGCGGCCAGCTGGTACGCGTGGGGTGAGCGCGGCGAGGCGACGTACTTCAACAACCCGGCCGACTACCTGCCCAACCTCGAGGGCGACCACCTGCAGTGGCTGCGCGACCGGATCTTCATCGTGCTCACGGTCGGTCAGGGCGACTGGGAGACCAACCCCACCGGCTCGCTGCCGTCGGCTCGCGCGACCGCCGCCGTACTGGAGGCGAAGGGCATCCCCCATGACTTCGATCTCTGGGGGTATGACGTGGCGCACGACTGGCCCTGGTGGCGCCGGCAGATCGCCCATCACCTGCCGCGGTTCTGCTAGGAGAAGGAGATTCGCCATGAGCGACTGGAACACGAAGACCATCGAGGAGTTCCGGGCGAACGAGGGCAGGGTCGGCGGGAACTTCGAGGGCGCTCCGATGACCCTGCTGCATTCCCGCGGTCGCACGAGCGGCCGGGAGTATGTCACCCCGACGATGTACCTCCCGGACGAGACCGAGCCGGACACGATCTACGTCTTCGCCACCAAGCGCGGGGCACCGACCAACCCGGACTGGTACCGCAACCTGACGGCCGCCGGCGACGGCACCGTCGAACGCGGAACCGAGACCTACCAGGTGATCGTCCGCGAGTTGACCGGCGCCGAGCGGGACCGCATCTACGCCGAACAAGCGCGACGCTATCCAGGATTCGTCGAGTACGAACGCCGAACTGCCGGGGTCCGCACCATTCCCGTGCTCGAGCTCAAGCGGGCGTAGCGCGTCGCTGGGGCCGGTGCGGTCGACGGGCGGGCGGAACGTCCCTACCCTCGAAGCACGCCGACGTACGGAGGATGACTGTGGCTGATCGCTCGCGGCATTTGATCGGGTTGTTGCTTGGAGCCGAGGAGGACTGGCCGCAGGCGTTCGAGGCGCTGCTGCAGCGGGTCGGGCCGGTAAGCCTCGACGGGCACGAGCACGAGTTCGGGTCCCGGCGGCTGACCATCGAGCCGTTCGACCTGAACGACCCGGTCCGGGTCGGGCTGGTGATCGACCGGCTCGCGTACTGGTACTACCACCCGCGCGAGTGGCTGAAGAAGGCCGCGCTGATGAACGGCACCTACCTGCTGAACTCGCCGTTCACGTTCCAGTCGATGGAGAAGCACTCGGCGTACTGCGCGATGCTCCGGCTCGGGCTGAAGATCCCGCGGACCGTGCTGGTGCCGTACAAGAACCCGCTCGACAACGTCCGCTGGGCCTACACGTCGGCGAAGTACAACAAGTCGTTCGACCTGGACGCGATCGCCGCCGACCTCGGGTACCCGCTGTACATGAAGCCGTTCGACGGCGGCGGCTGGCGGGGCGTGTCCCGGATCAACAACCAGGACGACCTGCACACGGCGTACGACGAGTCCGGCGAGATGCTGATGCACTTGCAAGCGACGGTCGAGTACGACAAGTTCGCCCGGGCGCTGTCGATCGGCGCCGAGACGATGGTGATGGACTTCCGCCCGGATGAGCCGATGCACAACCGGTACGCCGTCTCGCACGACTTCCTCAGCCCGTCCGCCGGGCACCAGGCGGTGGCGATCAGCCGGATCGTGAACGCGTTCTTCGGCTGGGAGTTCAACTCCTGCGAGATGCTGGTCAAGGGTGACGACGTCTACCCGATCGACTACGCCAACGCCTGCCCGGATGTCGCGGTGACCTCGCTGCACTACTACTTCCCGTGGGCGATCAGCGCGCTGGTGAAGTGGTCGGTCTTCTCACTCGCGACCGCCCGGCGCAGCAGGATCGACCTGCACACCGGGCGGTACTTCGCGATCGCGGACGACGAGTCGCTCGACTACGACGCCAAGCTCGACGCCTATCTGGCCCTCGCCGACGAGCACTTCGAGACCGCGAAGTACCACGAGTGGTGCGCCGAGCACCTGCCCGACTTCGACGCCCGCGTCCGCGAGTGGGTCGCCGGCGCCGACTTCGACCGCCTGCTCCGGGAGACGGTCGCGGGCACCTATCCCGTCCACGAGCAGGAGGAGTTCCTGTCCCATTTCAAGGGGCTCACCAACCTGTGGCTGTCCGATCAGGCCTCGGGGAGCCGCGAGACCTGATAGTGCGCGATCAGCCAGGAGTCACCCACCTGGCGCAGGATCACGCTCAGGTAGAGCGGCAAAGTCGGCCGGTCGGTGAACGAGAAGTCGACCGCGGCGTACCCGAGGATCAGGTCGTCGGCCAGCCGCCGGTTCTCGACGATCCGGTACGACGCGCTCATCCCGAGCGGCTGTGAGTCGTAGTACTCGGCCACGTCGTCCGGGCCTACGCCGTACGGGTGCAGGCCCTGGAAGATCGCGTCGTCGGTGAAGGTCGACGCCACCCGCTTCGGCTCGTGGGCGTCGACACCGGCCTTCCACTCGTCGAGGACGGTGTGCAGGATGTCGAGTTCGGTCATGAGAGTTCTCCTAAGTCGGATTGGGGGCGAACGAGGGAAGCGGCCGTCAGTGACCGGCCAGCTGGCCGCCGTCCACGTGCAGGATCTCGCCGGTCACGAAGGCGGCGCCCTCCAGGTAGATGACGGCGTCGACGATGTCGTCGATCTCACCGAGCCGGCCGACCGGGTGCAGCGCGGCCAGGAACTCATGCGTCTCGGCCGGGTGCATCGGCGTACGGACGACACCGGGGGCAACGGCGTTGACCCGGATGCCCCGGGAGGCGTACTCGGTGGCGAGCGACTTCGTGACTGCATTCAGCCCGCCCTTGGTCAGCGATGCCAACGCGGACGGCACGGTGCTGAGGGCGTGATCGGCCAGGGTGGTCGTGATGTTGACGATGTGACCGCCGCCCTGCTCCAGCATCGCCTCGGCGGTGCTTTGGCTGAGCTCGAAGAACCCACGCAGGTTGACCCCGAGGACGAGGTCGTAGTCCGCGTCGGTGTATTCGGTGAACGGCTTGGCGAGGAAGACGCCGGCGTTGTTGATCAGCGTGTCGACCCGGCCGAACTCGCGCAGCCCGGCCTCGATGATCCGCGCGCCCACGCCCGGCTCGGCAACATCGCCCGGCACGGTCAGCACCAGCGGGTCGTCCGACGGTGCGATCGTGCGGGAGTTGGCGACGACGGCATAGCCGAGCTTGCGGTACGCCGCGACGAGGGCCGCACCGATGCCCTGGGACGCACCGGTCACGACGGCGACTTTCTGGGAACTCATGGTTCTCACTTTCTCGAAGGTTTGTACTTCGATAGTTGTCGAACCATGTGAGGTTTTCCACGATCGGTTTTCTCTCAGCTGGGAGGCCCGGCCTACTACGATCAGTGGGTGGAACTGCGGCAGTTGCGGTACTTCGTGGCGGTTGCGGAGGAGCTGAACTTCGGTCGCGCCGCCGCCCGGCTGCACATCGCCGGGCCGTCGCTCTCGCAGCAGATCAAATCGCTGGAGCGCGACCTCGGTGTCCGGTTGTTCGAGCGCGATCGCCGTACTGTGACCCTGACGGCCATCGGTGAGACGCTGCTTCCACAGACGCGCGCCATGCTCGAGCAGGCCGACGCGTTGCGCCGTACGGCGGCCGGCTTCGCGGCGAGTGAGCCGGTGCGGCTCGGGTACGTCAGTTGGCGTCCGGCCGATCTGGCCGAGCGCACCTCCGGGGTCGCACAACTGCGGGTCGATGCGTGGGTGATGCCCTCGCACACGCAGGCGGCCCGGGTCGCCGATGGCAGCATCGACCTGGCCATCTGCTGGGTCCGGGCCACCGATCTGGCCGAGCAGGACCTCGACGGCCGGCTGATCGGCGCGGACCGGTTGTCCGCCGTGTCGTTCGGTCCGGACGAGTCCGCCGTACGCGCGAAGGACACAGCGGTCCTGCTGGACACCGACACCGCGACGTGGGCGTCGTGGAACATCTACGCGGTGGAGTTCGCCCGGACGACCGGCGCCGAGCTGGTCCGGATCGACGATCACGGGATCACCGGGCCGGCGTTCTTCGATCACGTACGACGTCTGCGCCGGCCGGTCGTGAGTTCGCCCAAGCGAGACGCGACGCCGCTGCCCCGGGATATGGTCCGTCGGCCGGTGGCCGATCCGGTGCCGGTCTGGACTTGGGCGCTGGTGTCCCGCCGCGACGAGCCGCGGGCCGCCGTACGTGCCGCTCTGTCGGCGCTGACCGACGACGTGGCGATCGACCTGACCGAGCCAGGCATCTGGCTCCCCGCCGACGACCCGTTCCGTCCGCGCTGACCTAGAATCGCCATCCGTGGGAAGGGTCCGCACACTCGCTCAGGTGTATCGGCACTTCGGTGAGGTCGACGCCGCCGGCACATCGCCGCTGTACGAGCGCGTCGCCGTGGCCCTGAGCGAGTCCGAGGAGGCACTGCGCGCGATCGAGGCGGCGCCGGCGCGCAAGCGGCACCCCACGGTGATCCTCGCCGCACTGCACGACCTCGCCCTCGCCGGACGCGCCCCGGCGCTGAGCGCGGCCTATGCGTCAGCGGACAGCGTCGCTGCCGCCGGCGCGGCGATCGACACATTGCTGCGCATGACCGACTCGGTCGTGGCCATCGCCGTACGCCGGAAGCCGTGGACCAATGAGACCGGGCGCGGCGCCGTGCTGTATCCGGCGATCGCCGAGGCGGCGCGACGGGTCGGCGCGAACGCGGTCGGGCTGATCGATGTGGGCTGTTCGGCCGGGTTCAATCTCACTGTCGATCGGGTTGGCATCTCGTACAGCAACGGACAATCGCTGGGCGATCCGTCATCTCCCGTGCAGCTGTCGGCTTCGATCGTGCGCGACCGGCCAGTTCCGGCGCGCACGCTGCCAGAGGTCGTCGTCCGGGTCGGTGTCGACCTCGATCCGGTCGACGTGACCGACGCGGAGGAAGCCCGATGGTTGCGCGCCTGCGTGTGGCCAGATCAAGCAGAGCACCTCGCGAGGCTCGAGGCGGAGTTGGCATTGGCGGCGAGTGCGCCTCCGCTGCTGATGCGAGGTGACGCCGTCGAGGTGCTGCCCGACGCCTTCGCAAGCGTGCCCGCGGACGCCCTGCCTGTCGTCACCACGACGTGGACGCTGTCGAAATTCTCGCTCGAGAGCCGTCTGCGCTTCCTGCACCGCCTCGACGAAGCGGCCACCAACCGGCCGGTGGCGTCGGTGTCCGTGGAGGGGGTCGGCGTCGCGCCGGCGATACCGACCTTCGGCGACCGCCCCGCCTCCGGCCACAGCATCATCGGCCTGGCCGTCTTCGACCACTCAACCCTCCACGCCGAGTCCCTGGGCCGCTCCTGGTCCCAGGGCCGCCTGCTCTCCTGGCTCGCAGACTCCTGACCTCTCGACCTGGTCAGCCGAGCAGCAGCCGCAGCCCGGCGGCCAGGGCGATGCCCGCGGCGACCGCCGGCAACAGCGGAAGTCTCAGGACAGAAAGGATGCCGGCGGCACCGACTCCGGCGAGTTGTGTCCAGTCCAGTCGCTTGCCGCCGAGTTCTGTCACGATGAGACCCGCCAGCAGCACGGGAGCTATCAGACCTACCACCCGGATCGCCGCCGGCGGCAGCCTGCGTTCGCCGATCGACAGCGGGCCACCGGCCTTCATGAGCCAGTTGACGACGGTCACGGCCAGGGCGGCCAGCCAGAGCCTCACGACGCCTCCTCAGTGAGCTTGGCCGGCTCGGAGGCGTGCTCCGGAATCAGGCCGATCAGTGCGGCGGCCGTGGCGCCGAGCAGGGCGTAGCCCGGATCGGTCACCAGCAACAAGGCCGCGGCGATACCGGCACCCAGCAGCGACGCGGCGAACGCTCGACGAGACCGCCTCAGTTCGTCCAGCGCGAGCACCAGGAAGAACGCCGGGAACACGACGTCCAGCCCGAGCCGGTGCATCAGCTCAGACGACGGAGCGGTCAGTGCGCCGACCGCGGTCCCGAGCACCCAGGCGATCCATTGCGGCAGGCTGACGCCGATCAAGCGGGACACGTCGTACCGTCCATCGTCGCGGTGAGCGAGGACGAACGAGGCGTCCACGAGGGCCTGGGCCTGGAGGGCCCGGGACAGCCGGCTGCCGTGCAGGCTGTCGTTCAGGGCGACGCTCATGACGAGATAGCGCCCGTTGATCAGGGCAGCCGAGGCGATGGCGGCCGCCACAGTCCCTCCGGACAATGCCGTCAGCAACGTGAACTGGGCGGATCCGGAGAATGCCAGCGCTGAGAACAGGACAGGCAGCCCGAGTCCCCAGCCCCGAGCCTCGGCTTCGGCGCCGAAGCTGAGCGCCAGGACGAACCCCGCACCGGCCGGCCCGAGGCCGAGCCGGACTCCAGCGGCGAAGGCGGTCCGGTCGATCGCGATCATGCCGGCGCTCCGGAGTGGCGCTGGTAATGCCTGCGGGCCCGGGCCCGATTGCCGCAGTCCGCCGAACTGCACCACCGCCGCGAACCGTTCTTGCTGCGGTCCAGAAACAACCAGCCGCAATCGTTGTCGGCGCACTGCCGCAACCGGTGCAGGTCCTCATCCTCGAAGAACCGCCACACGGCCAACCGCACCTGGCCGGCGACGGTCCCGGCGCGCCAGGTCAACGGCCGCGCGCTGACCAGGGTGGCGTTGCGTACGGCGTCCTCGGCCACCTCCCGCAGTACGGCGAGATCGGCAGCGCGAGGCTCGTCGCCGGCCGTAAGCGGACGCAGGACGGCATAAGCAGTCTCACGGCATCGCACCAGCGTGCGGCGCAGGTCACCTGGATCTTCCCCGGCCGGATCAAGGCCCGTGGCCGTCAACCACCTCCGGAGGCCGACCGGATCCGCGATCCGGTCGATCCGGCGCCGAACGTCCAACCGCCACGCCACGGTGTTGACCAGATCGAGCGCGAGATGTCCGCCGATCAACTCCGGCCGATACTCCATGGCTCCGCCTCTCCTTTCTAACGCCCAAAGTCCACCATGGGTCGTTAGGTGATCTTCGCGCAACCGCACCGCGCGTCTAGGCTGGGCCAGTGCGCGACGAGGACGTTCCGGGCTGGTGGCAGCGGTTGGGGCTGGACGGGCTGGTGGATGTGCATGTGCACTTTCCTGCCGGACCAGGTGATGAACGCCGTCTGGGCGTACTTCGACCACGCCTCGGAGCACTACAGCACCGACTGGCCGATCACCTACCGGACGCCGGTCGAGGAGCGGCTGAAAACCCTTCAGACGTTGGGGATTCGCGCGTTCCCGGCGCTGGTGTATCCGCACAAGCCCGACATGGCCGCGTGGCTGAACGTCTGGGCGCGAGACTTCGCCGCGTCGACGCCGGGTTGCGTGCCCAGTGGGACGTTCTATCCGGAACCGGGCGCGGCTGCGTACGTGCGCGAGGCCTTGGAGCTGGGGACCCGGATCTTCAAGGTCCACCTGCAGGTGGGTGACTACGATCCGCGGACCGACGAGCTCGATGACGTGTGGGGTCAGCTGGCGGAGGCCGGCGTACCAGTGGTGGTGCACTGCGGCTCCGGCCCGATCCGCGGCCGGCATACGGGCCCGGGCCCCTTCGGCGACGTACTACGCAAGCACCCGCAGCTGACCGCAGTCATCGCCCACCTGGGCATGCCCGAATACGCCGAGCACCTGGCCCTCACGTCGTACCCAAACGTCCACCTGGACACCACGATGGCGTTGACTCCCTTCACCGAAGCCCTGATGCCCTTCCCCCGCGACCTGATCCCGCGCCTCGCCGATCTCCAGGACCGCATCGTCCTGGGCTCCGACTTCCCCAACATCCCCTACCCGTACGCCGTCCAGCTCTCCGCTCTGGAATCCCTCGACCTAGGCGATGCGTGGCTGCGCGCAGTCTGCCGGGACAACGGCGCGAGCCTCCTAGGCCTGTGACACGATCATCACGAGCGAGGGTGTCAGCCGAAAGTTCTGGTCATCTCAAGGCTCGGCGGGTGCGGGTGAGGACGTAGGCGGTCGGGGTGGCACCGTTGTATCTGAGCAGGCGTTGGCGGATGACCTTGAGCGCCTTCTGGTGGTCGATCGCCTCGCGTAGCAGGCGTTTGTCCTCGGTGAGGAGGACGGCTCTTCCATCGATCGCCAGTACCCGATCGATCTCGGACAGGACGGCCGGGTAGAGCGTGCGGTTGGCGCGGTGGCTGCCCACCAGTTTGCCGAACGGAAGGTTCGTGACGATCCGATCCACGCTGCCGGGCGGCAGTGGGAGGGCTTCCGCCTTGCCCTGGGTCAGGTGGGCCGAGCGTCCGGTGTTGCGCTTGGCGATCACGATCGCCCTCGGGTCGTGATCGGCTCCGACAATCCAGGCAGTCGGCTCACGACGGCGTACGGCGAGGAGGATCGTGCCCGTCCCACAGAACGGGTCGAGGACCCGGTGATCCTTGTGCACTTTCGCCAGCCGGACAAGGACTTCGGCGACGAGCGGGGTGGTTGACCACGGCAACCGTTCCAACCGCCCGAACCTGCGCATCCACGAGAGCGGACCGACCTCGGCGACCCAGCCGCCTCCCGTCCGCGTGAGGTTGACGTCCCAGTCGCCGGGCCGATTCACCCAGCCGAGGTGGTGCTCGACGGCCGCAATGAGATCGGGCCTGCCCTCGTCAGCGCTGACTCGAAACCCGGACGGCCTCAGCGTCGCGAGTACGCCGTACTCCATCGACTGCTCGAGTTGTCGCAGCAAGCCGGTTGTCCCGTCTGGCAAGACGATTGCGGCGGTCGAGTAGAGCGGACAGGCCGTGAGCTCGTCGATGCTCCCGTCCACCGCACACTCCACGGTGATGGCAGACGTCTGACGGATCGAGTGAAGAGAAGGTAGTGATCGAAGGTCCTGCAGGAGCAGGTCTACCGCCTCGTCCAGCGTGCGCAGGACGAGGCGATCGGAGGTTCTGGACACGATGATCCTCTGAAGGTCGCGATCGACATATGGCCGAGATCGCGGCGCACGCGAAGCACGCCAGGCTCGTCACCCGGCGTCTTGCGCGCACCTTCAGAAACGCATCATCGCGAAGACCTTAAACGATCGAACCGCCACTGATCACCTTGTTTTCCGGTAGAGTTCGTTGGTGAGCGACGACGTACGCATTCATACGGTCGAGCAGTTGCTCGACACCATCGACGCGGTCGTGGCGACGAGCGCCCGCGGTGATCGATCCCAGGCATCGGCCGCGGAGTTCTGGACCGAGCTGCTGAGCAGGCCGGGTCACCCATTGGCCACGCAACTGCCGGACGAGCCGTTGGTCGACTGGCATGAGCGCGGCCTGCTCGACCTGGCCGGCGCCCGCGTACTCGACATCGGCTGCGGATCCGGTCGGAACAGCAGGTGGTTCGCCGAGCAGGGCGCGACGGTCGAGGGCATCGACCTGGCCGCGCCGTTGCTGGACAGTGTCCGGCCGACGATGCCCGCGTCAGTGAATCTCACGGCGTCGGACATCTTGCGCGACCCGCTGCCGGCCGGGCAGTTCGATCTCGTCTACGACTCCGGGTGCTTCCACCACCTGGCCCCGCACCGGCGGATCACGTACCTCGCACGGGTGGTGCCGGCCGTGCGCGACGGAGGACGCTTCGGGATCGTCACGTTCGCCGCCGGCCGCGTGCAGACCCCCACCGATCTGGAGGTCGTCACGACCGGCGACACCGGCGGCGGCATGGCCTTCTCGCTCGAAGACCTGCGAACCATCTTCGCGACCCTCGATCCCCTCGAAGTCCGACCTGTCCACTCCGACCGCGAAGGCACCTTCGGAGCCGACTTCCTCAACGCCGCCCTGTTCAGGACGACCACGTAGCTCCGCCACGTGGTGGAGCGCGCGGCGGCGCGTGGAAAGCAAGGGTGGGTCGGGCGAGCGGTGGCGAGCGGAGCCGGGTGCGAGGGGGCGACAGCAGTTGGGGAGCGAGGCGTTGCCGGGGTTTTTCCAACGTTGTACTGTGCTTGTCGACCGCCGCACTTCAGCCTCCGGGAGTACGAATGAGCCAGCCTCGTGCCGAGTATCCGCGTCCGCAGTTCGTTCGGGCGGAGTGGGTGAATCTGAACGGTGAGTGGCAGTTCGAGGTCGACCGGTCCGACTCCGGGCTGGAGCGCGGGGTGCGCGAGCGCGACCTGGCGCAGCGGATCACCGTCCCGTTCGCGCCGGAGACGCAGCTGTCAGGGATCGAGAACGTCGACTTCCTCGAAGCCGTTTGGTACCGGACGACCGTGACGATCCCGGCCGAGTGGTCCGGCAAGGACGCCGTACTCCACTTCCAAGCGGTCGACCACGACGCGACCGTGTGGGTGAACGGCGTCGAGGTGGTCCGGCACCGCGGCGGCTTCACGCCGTTCAGCGCCAACCTGAGCAAGGTCGCCCAGCCGGGCGAGGAGGCCACGATCGTGGTCCGCGCCCGCGACACCCACAAGGGCCCGCAGGCGCGCGGCAAGCAAAGTCAGCTCTACTTCAACCACAGCTGCCTCTACACGAGGACCACCGGCATCTGGCAGACCGTCTGGCTCGAGGCCGTGCCGGCCGTGCACCTGGGCCGCCCCCGGATCACCCCGGATGTGGCCGGCTCCAGCTTCCACCTCGAAGTACCGGTGTCGGCGAACAAGCCGGACTGGAAGATCCGCGCGACGCTGAAGGACAGCGACGGCGAGGTCACGCGGGCGGAGGTCCGCGCCGACCTCGACCTCGCGCCCCGGCTCACGCTGCAGATCCCGGCCGGCCGGGTCCGCCTCTGGGACACGACCGACCCGCATCTGTACGACGTACTCCTCGAGCTGATCGATGCCGATGGCAACGTTGTGGACACCGCGGACAGCTACGCCGGACTGCGCTCGGTGTCGATCAACGGCAAGGCGATCCTGATCAACGGCAGGCACGTGTTCCAGCGGCTCGTGCTGGACCAGGGGTACTGGCCGGAGAGCCTGATGACGGCGCCGTCCAACGAGGCGCTGGTCCGCGACATCGAGTTGAGCATCGCGGCCGGGTTCAACGGCGCGCGACTGCACCAGAAGGTGTTCGAGGAGCGGTTCCTGTACCACGCGGACCGGCTCGGGTACCTGGTCTGGGGCGAGTTCGGCGACTGGGGCTCGGGAGTCGGTGACACAGGCAACGACAATCAGCAGCCGACGGCGTCGTACGTCGCGCAGTGGCTGGAAGCGGTCGAGCGCGACTACAGCCACCCGTCGATCATCGGGTGGTGCCCGCTGAACGAGACACACCAACTTCTGCATGACCGGATCACCCAGCTGGACGACGTCACCCGCGCGATGTTCCTCGCCACGAAGGCCGCCGACACGACCCGGCCGGTGCTGGACGCGTCCGGCTACTCGCACCGGGTGCCGGAAACCGATGTGTGGGACTCGCACAACTACGAGCAGGACCCCACCGAGTTCGCGAAGCAGATGGCCGACCTGGTCGGCGAGAAGCCGTACGGAAACGTCGGCGGGCACGGCGGGCGACCGATCTCCCAGCCGTACGCCGGCCAGCCGTACTTCTGCAGTGAGTTCGGCGGCATCTGGTGGAACGCGGAGGCGGCGGCCGCGGGCAAGAGCGGGCGCAGCGAGGACTCCTGGGGCTACGGACAGCGGGTCGCGGACGAGGAGGAGTTCTACACCCGCTTCGCCGGCCTCGTCGATGCGTTGCTCGACAACCCGCTGATGTTCGGCTACTGCTACACGCAGCTGACCGATGTGTTCCAGGAAGAGAACGGCATCTACCGCTTCGACCGCAGCAGCAAGCTCGACGTACCGCGGATCCAGAAGATCCAGGTCCGCCAGGCCGCCTACGAGAGAGACTGAAGTCCGAGGCTGCCGACCGCGACCAGGACCCAGAGGATCGCTCCGAGCAGGAGCGGCCTGGGTCCTGCGTCGCGCAGTTCCTTCGGCCGGAGTGACAGGCCGATCGCGACCAGCGCGGACGTGATCAGGAAGGTGCCGATCAGGCTCAGCGTCGGCAGCCAGGTCTCGGGTACGGCGCCTACACTTCGCAGACCCGCAGCCGCGATGAAGCCGATCAGGAACAGCGGGACCAGCTTGCGCCAGGGCAACTTCGTCTTGGCGCCGGCCACCCGGGACTCGCGGCGCGACTTGAGGAAGACCAACACCAAAACGATGGGCACCAGCGTCAAGGAGCGCGTCAGCTTGACGACGAGGGCCTGGTCGCCTGCGCTCTGGCTGTAGGCGTACCCGGCCGCGACCACGGATGATGTGTCGTTGATCGCCGTACCGGCCCACAATCCGAAGGCTTCCGGACTGAGACCGAGCAGGTGGCCGAGCGGCGGGAACGTGAGTACGGCGACCACGTTGAAGGTGAAGATCGTCGCCAGTGCGTAGGCGACGGAGGAGCGTTTCGCTCCGATCGCCGCTGTTGCCGCCGCGATCGCGGATCCGCCGCAGATCGCCGTACCGACGCCGATCAACGTCTGCGTATCACCGCGGACGCCGAGCAGCCGGCCGAAGAGCCAGGCGCCGCCGAGCGCGATCGTCAGCGTGCCAAGCATCACTGGCAGCGATGACGCGCCGACGCGAGCCACCTGCTGGAGAGACAGGCCCGTGCCGAGGATGACGATCGACAGTTGGAGCAGATTCCTCGAGGCGAAGTCGTAGCCCGGCCGGCACCGGTCGGCACGCAGCGCCGGGATCAGCAAGCCGCCCAGCACCCCGAGCACGATCCCGAACACGGGCCCGCCGACGACCGGAACGAGTCGACCGAGCGGGAGCGCGATCGCGGCGAGGGCCAGCACGACGAGCACACCCACGGCCCGCTGGGTCACTCCGGACCAGAGAGCATGCAGACGCGGGTGGTGAAGAGCAGCGACCGGGGTGACGGGTGGCCTAACCTCGACCTGCACCATCGAGCCGGCTCCTTTCGCAGAAATGTACGCACATTTAAGCTAGGAGATGACCGGACATTTGGCAAGCCCACTGGGAGGACACCCCGAGATGACCGTGCGCAGGCTCGACCGCTCCGGCGGCCAGCCGCTCTGGAAGCAGTTGCAGCAGGATCTGGTCCGGCGGCTGCGGTCCGGGGAGTTCGACGCGGCCTTCCCCGGTGAGCTTGCGCTGGTCGAGGACTACGAGGTGAGCCGGCACACGGTCCGGCAGGCACTCGGCCAACTCCGCTCGGACGGTCTGATCGTGGCCGAACGCGGCCGCCAGCCCCGAGTCGCGGCCGCGCCGGAGATCCGGCAGCCGATGGGCGCGCTCTACAGCCTGTTCTCGTCCGTCGAGGCATCCGGTCTGTCACAGCACAGCGTCGTACGGGCGCTCGACATCAGGGCCGACGGCGTCATCGCGGCCCGGCTCGACCTGGAGGCGTCTAGCCCACTGCTGTACCTCGAGCGGCTCCGGTACGCCGGTGACGAACCGCTGGCCCTGGACCGGGTCTGGCTCCCCGCATCACTCGCGGAACCCCTCCTCGACGCCGACTTCACCCACACCAGCCTCTACAACGAGCTGTCCGTCCGGACCGGTCTCAGCCTCGATCACGGCCGCGAGGACATCCGCGCCATCAACCCGACACCGGCCGAGCGGGTGTTGCTGCACTGCCCGGCCAACGCTGCCGTCTTCTCCATCATTCGCCAGGGCACCACGCAGAACCGCCCGGTCGAGTGGCGCCACACCGTGGTCCGCGGGGACCGGTTCGCCCTGTCGGCCGAGTTCTCGGCGAACACCGGTTACCGGCTCACCCCGGCACCGCGGACCACTGCCCTGGCCCAGGGGTGGTAGCCCTATCAGGGCCCGATACTGAAGCCATGACGGTCAAGGAACTGCGGTTGGTCGTGACAGCGGACGACTACGACGAGGCGGTGGCGTTCTACCGGGACGTGCTCGGGCTGCCGGAGCGGGCGTCGTACTCATCGGAGAACGGACGGGTGACGATCCTCGAGGTCGAACGGGCCACGCTCGAGATCGCCGACCCGGGCCAGGCCGGCTTCATCGACGAGGTCGAGGTCGGCCGCCGGGTGGCCGGCAAGTACCGCGTCGCCTTCGAGGTCGACGACTCCGCGGAGACGACGCGCAAGCTGGCCGCCGCCGGCGCCTCGGTGATCGCCGAGCCGACCCGCACCCCGTGGAACTCGCTGAACGCCCGCCTGGAAACCCCCGGCGGCATCCAGCTGACGCTGTTCACCGAGCTTGACCTCAACTGAGCTCGAAGTGTTGAGGTAGGCGTCATGTGGCAGATCGAAGACCTGGACCTGGACGCCTACCTGCGGCTGCTCTAGGTGCGCCGGCCGGGCCGGTGGGGAACAAAACTGTCACTGGGTGCACATTTGTTTCCCCACAGATCGACCGCTACCCAGCTCAGGACCGACTGCGCCTAGGCGTCTCCGTCCGGAAGGATTCACCGAGCTCCGAGCCGAGACCGAAGTAGTGCCGGAAGTTGTAGATCAACGGCGACCACGCGTCCGGATCGACGTACGACGTGCCCGGTACGACGATCCGGTCGTCGGCGTGCACCCGCAGTACCTTCGCCTGGATGATCAAGAAAGTGCCTCCGGCATCGAATTCGACCTGGACCGCGGTGGCCTCGAACTGGAGTGGACACTCGGCAACGCGCGGCGGCCCGACCCGCTCGGACGCCACCGGAGTCAGCCCGGCCGCCTTGAACTTCTCCCGCTCGAATCGGAACCGGGCCTTCTTGGCATCCGGCACCGGATGGCGTCCGGTGAGACCGGCGATCCGCTCGACCGCCTCCCACTGCGCCGGCGACGGGTAGTTGATGACCAGCTCGGGCCGAAGTTGCAGGTTGTGGGCGGTCTGACCGGATCCACCGACGCCGAGTACGACGACGTCGCCGAGCGCCCAGGCGGACGACATCGGGGCGAGGTTGCTCGTGCCGTCGTCGTTCACGGTGGACAGCAGTGCGACCGGCGTACCGACGTACAGGATGGACGGTTCGATCGTCAGGTGAGTCATGATTCCGACGCTAGGCGGCGGTCGCTTCGGCGGTGACCTAACTGTCGGAGCGGCATGATGAGGTCATGAACGAGCGGAGCGAGTTCATCATCAAACACAGCGCACCTTGTGTCTCATCCGCGCCTGGAGCGAAGCGAGGACGTGGATGAGCATGCAGGCTGAGGGACAGGAGTTGGCTGCATGGGCTCGCATGTTGGCCGACGGGACGCGGGCGACGGTGTGCCTGGCGCTGCTCGACGGTCGGGCCTGGACGGCTACCGAGCTGGCGCGAGTGGCGCAGGTGTCGCGGCCGACGATCAGCGAGCATCTCAACCTACTCGTCGAGGGCGGGCTGCTGACCGAGGTTCGGCAGGGCCGGCATCGCTACGTGAAACTCGCCGGTCCGGACACGGCCGAGTTGATCGAGGGACTGGCCGCGCTCGCACCTCGGCGTACGGAGGTTGCGAACAGCCTGTCCGCGGTCAGCAAACGAGACGCGTTCGCTCGGGCGCGGACCTGCTACGACCACCTTGCCGGCAAGCTCGGCGTGGCGCTCGCGGATGCGATGACCGACCGCGGCCTGCTCGACTGGTCGGAAGGGATCGCTCTGACGCCGGCGGGACTGGCCTGGTTGGCGGATCTCGGCATCGAGGTCGGGCCGAAGCGCGGACGGGCTGTACTGCGGTCGTGCCTCGACGTGACCGAGCGGCGGCCGCACATTGCCGGCGCGGTCGGCGCGGCCTTGTGTGGACATGCGTTGCAGCACGGGTGGGTGAGCCACATCCCCGGCGGCCGAGCGCTGAAAGTAACCGGCTCGGTACGTGAATTGGGCCTGCCGGTCGGCGTCGTACGAGAACTACTGCCCAGAGTCTGAGAAGTGCGTGACGGAACACGCTTCCAAGAGGCGCGAGGCGCCGAAACCACCTAGCCTTCGGCCATGACTGAGTTCGAGCCCGGCACCGATCTGGTGTCCCGCCTCCCGTTGCCCAGCCATGTGATCGTCCATGCGGACGGTCAGTGGCGTCGCGGCTGGCTGATCGGCCGCGAGCACGAGGAGACGGGATGGACCGGTCTGGTGCAGTACGAGGGCGACGACGGGACGGAGCGGACGGAACGCCTGCCGGCGGACCGGATCGCGCTGCCCGCGTCGGACGGCCCAAGCGAACGAGCGTCGTAGCGCACCGAAAGAGTGCGTTGAGCTGAGGAGGGGATAACGCACGAAGGCCCCCGGGGTAGGTCGACCGGGGGCCTTCGTGCGTAACGCTGCCGGGGCGCCTCGCGTCGAACGAGAACCCCGTCCCAGGCCCTTCGGGCGGTTGACCTGGGACGGGATCCTCAGTGGCGTTACACAGGGTGTATCGCTGGTGACGGGCCGGGTGTTACAGAATCGCCGGAAATTCTTGGGTACGGCGGCCGCCCGGGACAGCGGCTCCCGGGGCAAGCGGCGACCCCGGTGCACGTCCCTGAACACCGGGGCCTGGATCGGGGGCCTCTCGAGCGACCGCCGCTCTTGAGTGTCAGGTGCCCTTCTGTGCCGCGGGCAATCATGCCGACGGTGATCAGAAATGCACGGCGAGCAGGACCCGTCCAGATTCCGAACTACGGATGTCCAGTGCCTGGATCTCGCTGCGCTGCAACTTCGTGGTGGCGGCCGGTTTCACCGTCGTACCAGGCGATGACGTCCAGCTCGCGATCAGCTGTGACTTGCCGGACGTGTCTGTGACGTACAACTCGTATCCCCGGGCTCGTTCGCTCGGCGTCGCCAGGTCGTCGTACCGGCAGCTGATCTCGATCGTCGTACCCCAGCGCTCCGGCACCAGCCGCGCGTCCGCGGACAGCTTGCTGGACACGGTCTGCGCGAGGACGACGTAGTCCCCCTGCGGTTGCTCGTGGGTGAGTGGGATCGCGATCACCGCGCCGATCGCGGCAGCGACCAGCGCGACCCCGGTCATCAGTGCGCCGAGCCGCACCCGCTGCCGGCGCCGTTCCCGCTGCACGTTGCGGACCAGGCCGGGCAGCAGGTTCGGAGGGTCGGTGGTGATGGTCGCGAGCGCTCGGTCGTCCGGCAGCGCGGCCAGCGTCCCGGGTACGCCGGCCAACGACGCCATCTCCGCCGAGCACTCGTCACACGTCCGCAGATGCTCCTCGTACGCGCGCCGATCCTTCGCCGACAACGCGCCGAGCAGGTACGCCGCGTCCCAGTCCCGGTACGGATCACTCACTGAGTCGTCACCCCCTTCTCCTGCAGCGCGAGCTTCAACGCCCGCAGCCCGTAGTGCAGCCGCGACTTCACGGTGCCGGACGGGATGTCCAACTCTTCGGCGATATCGGTGACCGTCCGGCGTCCGTAGTACGCACGAACGATGACCTGCCGATGTTCCTCGGACAGCTGGGCCAGTGATTCGGCCACCAGCCAGGCGTCCAGTACGGCGTTCGCGTGGTCGGCGCTCGGGTTCTCCGGCAGGTCGTCGCTGGCCACCTCGCGACTGACCCGGGCACTGCGCCGGTCGTCGATGACGAGATTGCGTGCCACCGTGAACAGCCAGGCCCGGGCCCCCGCCTCGTCCTCGGTCAGGATCTGCGGCCGGCGCCACGCCCGGAGCAGGGTCTCTTGTACGACGTCCTCCGCCAGCCGGTCGTCACCGGTCAGCCGCACCACGAACCGCCACAGCGACGACCCATGGACGTCGTGCAGCTCACGCAGCAGGGCCGCCCGGTCATCGGCCATCGGCACTCCTGCTCAGTTGGCTGCTCTTCTCGCCACCATTCTGTACCGGATCAAATCACAATCCACAGCCCTTGCAGGGTTTGCGGGTGCGGCGCTGGTAGCCGTAGGCGGCCAGCGTCAGGCCGACGCCCCAGAGAAGGTAGGCCGGGACCGCGACCCAGAAGAAGGCCTCCGGCAGACCGACATCGTCGTACGCGGGCTTGCCCTGGATCACGTTGCCGATCATCTGGAGAAGCCCGACACCGAAGTACGCCGTGATCCCTGCACCCAGGCCGAATCCCGGGAGAAGCAGCATCCAACGGGGGAAGAACCGGCCAGGCCGATACACGAGCAGCAGGGGCAGCGCGACGCCCGCCAGCACGAAGCCGCCTTCGAAGATGATGCGCGAGAGGTTGCCGTCGTACGGCGAACTGCCGAATCCGACCGCAGCCTGGGCGGCCAGCCGGGTCAGGCAGCCGACGACGGCCAGCCAGGCTGGCCATGTCGGTATCGAGGTGGGACGCGGCCGACCAGTGCAGCGAAGGCAGGTCGGGTCGAGCCTTCGCTGGTAGGCCAGCGCTGTCGCCCCAAGCAGCGCAGCGCCTCCCAGCGCAGTGAACCTACTGAGCATCCCGAGCAAATCGAAGGGAATCCCGAGTCCGGGCAGCAGACCTGCCACCAGATCGAGCAGAGCGAAGGCAGCCGCGGCAACCCAGCCGGCGGCAAGCACCCACAGCAACCGGATCAGGGCGCGGGAGCGCGGGCGTCGACCGAGCGCGATCACCCCCGCAGCACTGACCAGGCACCCGGCGACTGCAATCCAGTCAGGAACAAGGAGATCGCGCCCGGGAAGCTTCCAGACCGGCGCGTTCCCGGTGGCGAACCACACCCGCAGACAGCCGTACGCCGCCGCCCACACGAGCGCGGCCGTCGGCACCCAACTGCGTGCGACTCGAACCGGTGCCTCCATAATCGATGCCATGGCGCCAGTCTCTGCGGCGTCACCCGCCGGACGGATCACTCCCGCGAGTGAAAGCCCTCCATCGCAGGACTGACGTCACCGCGCTCCACCACCACCTCCGGCGGCGCCCTCCGGCACTGTCGTCCGTCAGCGCGTTACGTCGCGGGCCTCGTGTAGGGCGCGGAGTACGCGGAGGAACGCTTCGCGATCGGCTCGGGGGAGCTTGGCGAGGAGGCGGTCCTCGCGGGCGCGGATGTCTTTGCGGACGGAACGTCGTACGCGACGGCCCTGGGTGGTGATCGAGAGCAGGCGGACGCGGCGGTCGTCCGGATCCGGGGTGCGCTCGATCAGGCCGGCGTCCTGGAGCTCGTCGAGGGTGCCGATGATCCGCGACTTGTCGGCGCCGATCGCCTCGGCCAGCGCGGCCTGCGTGCGCACCGGAGTCTCGTCCAGCACGGTGAGCACCGAATATCCCCACATCGAGACCTCGTGCGCGGCGAGCACCGGCAGCTCGGCCGCGATGAGTGCCCGCACCAACGGACCCAGCATCGCGGCGAGGTCGGGACGCTCGCCTGGGTCCTCGCTCGGCATAGCCGGAAGATAACACTGGCGCAATCATAAGCTGGCGCATACGATATGCTCATGCCTACAGTTGACTACGTATCTCTGGACGCCGCCGCGGTGCGGACCAGCATCGACGTCGTATCCCGCGCCACCTCCGCCGACCTGGCCAAGCCGACCCCCTGCCGCGCCTGGACCGTCTACGGTCTGCTCGCCCACATGGCCACCCAGCACTACGGCTTCGCGGCGGCGTCCCGCGGTGAAAGCGATCCAGAGCTCTGGAAACTCCGCGACCTCGGCGACGACCCGGTGAAGGCGTACATCACCTCCGCCGAACACGTCCTGACCGCCTTCGCCGAAGACGGCGTCACCGAGCGCCAGTTCGCCCTCCCCGAGTTTGGCCCCGGCCTGTCGTTCCCCGGCCACCAGGCCGTCAGCTTCCACTTCATCGACTACGTCGTCCACAGCTGGGATGTCGCCAAGTCCCTGGGCACTGGGGTCACATTCACCCCTGACGTCCTGGCAGCCGCCCAGACCGTCGCCCAGATCGTCCCCACCGGCGACGTCCGCCTCGTCCCCGGCGCCGCCTTCACTGTGGACCTCCCCTGGTCGGGCGACGACCCCCTCGACCAGATCGTCGCCCACCTCGGCCGCTCGCCGCGCTGGCCTGCCTAGCACCCGACCCACTCCTCCTGCCGGAGGCTTGTTGTGGAACAGGCCTGACACTCGGCGGCGGTGTCTCGTCGTACTGGCATGACAATGACGACGAAGCTCAGCGAGCTGACCGGGGACTACGTTCTCGATGCGGAGCGAACGCGGATCGGGTTCGTTGCTCGGCATCGGATGGCGACCAGGGTGCGGGGGCGGTTCGCCGGGTTCGAGGGAGTCGTGCGCCTGGATGGTGACGACCCGAGCGCCTCGAGTGCTCGGCTCACGATCCAGGCGGACACCGTTGATACCGGCAACAAGCAGCGGGATGACCAACTCAGCAAGACTTTCCTCGTGGCGGCGGCGTACCCGACCATCATGTTCGTGTCGACGAAGGTCGAGCAGACCGGCGCGACCACGTTCGACGTCACGGGAGACCTGACCATGCGGGGTGTCACGCATCCGGTCACCGTCCCGTTCGAGCTGATCGAGGCGGACGGAGACGTCACGTTCAAGGCGACCCAGACGCTCAATCGCATGCACTGGCAGGTGAACTGGAACGCCCTGACCACCGTCATGGTCAGCCCGGACGTGATCCTCGACCTCCAGCTCACCGCTACTCGCCGTTGAACTGTCTCAGTCCTCGCAGCCGATGCCGTCACCGTCGCGGTCGAGGCCGTAGATGTCATCGCCGATCACAGTGACCGGACCTTGGACGTACGCCGGACCGTTGCCACTGCCACCTGAGCAGTCGACATCGCTGGCGATCGGGACGCAGCCGCTGTAGTTCGGATCGCAACCCGACGACCCGCTCTCCTCCTCGACCTTGGTGCCGACGACGGTCACCTGTGTCCGCGGTTGCTTGGAGACCTCCTGCCGCAGCAGCTCCTTGGCCGTCTGTACGCCGTTCACGTATGTGACCTCGTAGGTCAGTTTGCGTGTCCCGTCGCTGCCCGTGGTCCGGATGGTCTTCTCGCCCTTCGGAAGCGAGCCGTCCGTCACTGTCTTCTTCTTGAACGGGATGGTCTTGAACTCGACGACCTGCCTCCTGGTCGTCACCCGCGCCGGCGTCGTCGCGGTCGGCTTGGCCTTCGTCGTCGGCTCCGCGGTCGTTGTGGGCTCGGTCGTCGGTGGCGCCGTGGTCGAAGCCTGAGTGGACGTCGGCGTGGCGGCGGTCCGGATGCTCGCGATCGCGGCCGGTTCGCCGGTGCCCGACGTACCCGATGATGATCCGCAGCCGGTGGCGAGTGCGCCGACAGCCAGCAGCGCGATGGGCGCCAGCGCAGCACGAATGAGATGCACGATTCCCCCCAACCCGCCGTCGGTTCCCCCCGCGGCGGGATTGTCAGCGCCCGGACTTCCCGGGCAAGTTCCGATCCATACCACCGGGCCGCGGCGTCAGGCGAGGGGTCGGCGCGGATCAGTCGCGAACCGCAGCGGTTTCGTGACCTACTGTCGAGTCAGCCGTGGGATCCGGTGAGGATGTGGGTCCCGATCGGGCTGATGGTGTGGCGTACGCGCCAGATCGGCGCACCCGAAATGGATCCGGAAACCCATCGCCGTTCCTCCCCCGAGGAAGCGGCACGCCAGTCGACACCCCCGGCGTCACCGCCTTGACCTGTGTGCAACACACAGCGCAGGCGACCTCAGGGTCAACCTCAGCTTGTGCCGGCGCCGACCCCGACCAGCATCGCGAAGACAATCCCGGCGATCAGCCCGCCGACCCCCAGCACGATCAACGGTCCTGCGCTGATCGGTGGCTCCGGGACCCGCTGCTGGAAGACGGCGAACAACCGCTCCTCGGCCGGCCGCACCTCCCGCAGCATGACCACGGACGGATGTTCGTTGACGCCGAAGATCTCCCGCGCCTGCAGCCCGGAGTGAGCAGCGATCACCGCGGCCCGGACGACCCCGATGATCACGGCACCCGCCGCCACCGTCAGCACCCCGATCAAGGCCACGGTCGTCTGCGCCATCCCCGCCGTGCCCACGTCCGCGGTGAACGCCCCCTTCAGCGCCTCGAACGACCACCACCCGAAGAATCCCAGCCCCCCGGCAGCCACCCCGACACCGCAGAACCCGGCAGTCAGTGGATTCTGTGTCTTCACCGCCGCCGCGAACGCCCGCGCATCGCCGGCCAGGTCCCCCGCGTCCCGGACCAGCCCTTCGTACGTCGCCAGCGCATCAGCCCGCGCCTTGAGCTTGACCCCGATCACGATCCGATCGGCCAGCCCCAGCGTGCTCGCCAGCCCGACGATCTCCCGCCAGGCATCCACCACCTCACGATGCACCCCGATGATCGCCGCCCGCTCCACAACCCCCATGTTCGTGCCCCCTTGCTCCCCCTGAGCCTGAGCGTACGCCGACCACTCCACTCCGAACAGTGATCACTTCGCGATCCCGATCCCGCCCCCACCGAGCAAACCCCTCGACAAACCTGACACACTGTTCCCCTCACCCCTCGTGAGAGGGCCTCTAGCTCAACTGGCAGAGCAGCGGACTTTTAATCCGCGGGTTGTGGGTTCGAGTCCCACGGGGCCTACCAAGCTCGGATCCCTTAGAAATAAGGCGATTCTTGGCTAGGCGGCAAACTGATCCGCTCACCACAATCGGCTTCGTGGGATCAAACGTGGTGCGAATCGGTACGATTGGTCCCATGGCAAAGGCCCCGAAGCGGCGTCAGCGCGCCCGCGGCTCCGTCGAGGAACTGCCGAGTGGAGCGCTCCGAGTGTCCGTGTACGCCGGCATTGACCCCGTCACGAAACGCCGCCACTACCTGCGCGAGACCGTCCCGGCTACTACGCCGAAGGCCGCCGAGGAGGCCGAGCGAGCCATACGGCGGCTCCAGACCCAGGTCGACGAGCGGCGGCAGCCTCGGACAAACGCGAGCCTGAGCCAGCTCATCGAGCGCCACCTGGAGCTCGCCGAGCTGGACGAGACCACCCGCCGCACTTATCTCGGATACGTCCGCAGCCACATCGAACCGCTGATTGGGCAGGTTGAGGTCGGCGCTGTCGACGCCGACGTTCTCGACTCGTACTACGCCGAGCTCCGGCGCTGTCGTCGCCACTGCGACCGACGACCCGTCACCGAACACCGCACCAAGACCCCGCACGAGTGCGACGCCCGGTGCCGCCCGCACGAGTGCCGACCGCTCGGTTCTTCCACGATCCGCCAGATCCACTTCATCCTCAGCGGCGCCTTTCGTCAGGCAGTCAGGTGGAAGTGGGTATCGGTCAATCCGATGCCTACCGGCAAGCCGCCCTCGGCGCCGAAGCCGAATCCCCGGCCGCCAACAGCCGCCGAGGCTGCCCGAATCCTTGACGAGGCGTTCAACGACCCAGCATGGGGCACATTCGTGTGGCTTGCGATGGTCACCGGTGCTCGCCGCGGAGAACTCTGCGGCCTGCGCTGGTCAAAGGTCGACCTCGACCACGGAACCGTCGTCGTCGATACAAGCGTGGCTCAGAACAGCCGCAAGAAGTGGCTCAAGGACACCAAGACCCACCAGCATCGACGCCTAACGCTGGACACTGAGACCGTAACTTTCCTCCGCAAGCACCGGGAGACGTGCGACGACAACGCAGCCAAGCTCAAGACCACGCTAGGGCCGGATGCGTTCGTGTTCTCCCTTGCCCCGGACAACAGCGAGCACCTGGTCCCCGACAGCGTCTCGCAGCGTTACAGCAAGCTGGCCGCTCGCCTCGACATCGACACCCACCTGCACAACCTCCGCCATTACTCGGCCACCGAACTCATCGCCGCAGGAGTAGACATCCGGACCGTCGCCGGCCGCCTCGGCCACGGAGGCGGCGGCACCACAACGCTTCGCGTCTACACAGCCTTCGTCTCGGAGGCTGACCAACGCGCCGCGACAGCGCTCTTCAACCGCCTTCCGAGTCGCCCCGACCAGGTCAGCGAGCGTGAGAGGATCATGCGTAACCCGCGGGCACCCTACGAGGCGATCGCGGCCAGACTAAGCACTGCCATCGAGTCCGGCCTGCTGCCGGAACACACCTCGCTGCCACCCACAAAACAGCTTGCAGAACGGCACGCAGTTTCGGAGGGAACCATCCGTCGCGCTCTTGGCCTGCTACGCGCCTGGAACCTCCTCGACGACAGCCGTCAAACCACAGGTTCCCAGATACCCGAGCATGACGTGCAAATGAGGCGAAAGTGACGCGCAAGTGACGCGCAGGTGAAATCATGAAGCATTGCTCGCCAAATCGAACCCAAGGCTGCTTCCGGGGGAGATCCGTAGAATAGTAGGAGGCGAGGAAACGTCCCTTTCACCTCCACTGCTGCTGCGTGCTGTCGGACCTCGCCTGAGTACCCAATTCGTTCCGTTCTGCGGTGCCTGAATTCGCACATCGTTCTCCGGGAGCGGGCTGCTTGGCAGTCCGACCACGAGCGCATGTGATCAGGCCGCCGAATGTCCTGGGTTCGTGTCGGTCTCATCCATGCTGGATGAGGCGCCCGCATCCTTGCGGGAGGCAAGATCTGTGCCGGTAGTCCGGCGAGGTCTGTGATGCGAAGTGATTGCTGGTAAGGCGGTCACCCGGTCGTGTCTGCAGGATGCCGACTTAGCTCTCGCGGCACTTGCAGATGGCGGAGCTAGATGCAGGGATGTGTTGACAGTGGCGGTTCCGAGTGCAGGGCCTCAAAGTGGCGTCCGGTGTGGGCGGAGCCGTCGATCAACGCGATCGGGGTCGACATGACTGACGTCGCTGGACCCTCGAACGTCCACATCCCCGAAGCAAGGGCGAAACTGTCCATGCGCATCGCTCCCGGCTCCGACCCGACCGCGAGCTCGATGCCCTCGTGGCACATCTCGAGCAACACGCCCCGTGCGTGGGGCACCTCCGACGTGGCAGGCGCCCGCATCCGCGCCTCCGACGAGAGCGTTGACCCCAAGGAGATCGAACGGATGATCGACACCCAAGCGCTTCTGCTGCAAAGCCTGGCGACCGGAAGATGACTGGGGAGGGGCCTCGCGTGTCCGAGGTTGAGCAACGCCGGAAGTTCAGGTTTCCCACTGCGTTCACGGTGCTCGCCGGTGTCTTGCTGTTGGTCTGGTTTGCGTCGTTTTTCGTGCCGGCTGGGCACTACCAGCTCGACAAGGATGGCGCGCCGGTGCCGGGTACTTACCAGAAGTTGCCGTCGTGTTCGGCGCCGGCGGCGACGGCGTCGTCACTTGATGTTCCCTCTCCGGGGGAGAGCGGCGTAGCGCCGGCGGATGCCGCGTCGGCTCCCGGGGCGACTGTGTCCGACCTCGGCGTTCCATGTGTGGATGACTCGCTGTCGTTTCGGTTCAAGCAGCTGTGGAATTCCCCGGCGAACGGTCTGTATGGGGTCGAGAGCGGTAAGGGTTTCGTCGGTCCGTGGGAGGAGGGCTTCCTGTACGGGTCGGCGGCGATCTTTCTGTTCGTGCTCGCCGTCGGTGCGTTCATCACGGTGACGATGAAGACCGAGGCGATCCAGACCGGGATCGGCCGGTTGGCGTTGCGGTTCCGGCGCAGTGGCTCGGTCCTCGTTGGCCTGCTGATGGCGGTGTTCGCTCTCGGTGGGACCAGTTACGGAATGTGGGAGGAGACTCTCGGATTCTTCGTGCTGCTGGTCCCGCTGGCGCTGGCGCTCGGCTATGACCGGATGGTGGCGGCGGCGATCATCTTCCTCGGCGCCGGGTCGGGGGTGATCGCCTCGACTGTCAACCCGTTCGCGACCGGCGTGGCGTCCGACGCCGCCGGTGTCAGCATCGGCGACGGGATCGGCCTCCGAATAGCGATGTGGGTGGTGATCGTCGCGATGGCGATCGGCTACGTCCTACGGTATGCCGGTCGCGTCCGGCGCGACGCAGCCAAGTCCGTAGTCGGTGTCTCGGAGGAGGACGCGCTCAACGCCCAGAGCCTCGTCACGGATGTCCCTGCGCTGACAAGGCGACAAGGGGTGGTCCTGGTGCTTTTTGGCTTCACGTTCCTGCTGATGATCTACGGGTTCATCCCCTGGAACGACATCTGGGGTGAGGCGTTCAACACCGACTTCCCGCTGCCCACCTTCCACGACTTCTACTTCCCCGAGGCCGCCACTTTGTTCATTGTGATGGCCGTGGTCATCGGCCTGATCGCCCGTCTCGGGGAGGAGGGCACCGTCACCACGATCGTCGCCGGCGCCTCGGACTTCCTTGGCGCCGGCTTGATCATCGTGGTCGCGCGCGGGATCACGGTCGTGATGAAGAACTCGTACATGACCGACACGATTCTGCACAAGATGGAGAGCGCGGTGTCGGGCACGTCCAGCGGAGTGTTCGCGATCGTCGCCTTTGTCGTGAACATTCCGATCGCGTTCCTGGTGCCGTCGTCGTCCGGGCACGCGGCGCTGGTGATGCCGATCCTGGCGCCACTTGCCGACTTCGCCCATGTCTCCCGTTCGATCGTGGTGACGTGCTTCCAGTCGGCGTCGGGTCTGGTCAACATCGTGACGCCGACGTCGGCGGTGATCATGGGCGGTTTGGCGTTGTCGAAGGTCGGCTATGACCGCTACCTGAGATTCGTCTGGCCGTTCATCCTGGCGGTTTTCGTCGTCATCTGCGCCTTCGTCGGCATCGCTGCCGCGTTGGACTGAGCACAAGGAGAACTACAAATGACCACGTCGACAACCCAGGCGTTGGGCGCGAACTCCGAGACCGGCACGCTCAGGACGGTGATGGTTCACCGTCCTGACCTCGCACACGAGCGGTTGTCGCCGTCGAACTGCCACGAACTGCTGTTCGACGACGTCATCTGGGTTCGCCGGGCTCGTCAGGAGTTCGATGCGTTCGCCGACCTGATGCACTCACGCGGCGTCGAGGTCCTGCTCGTCCACGATCTGCTGACCACGACCCTGGAGGACCGCGATGCGCGAGATTGGCTGCTGTCCAGGCGGGTGCGACCGGAAGACGTCACGGTGATGTTCGCCGGCCCGATGAGGGACTGGCTCGCCGAGATGGCGCCTGAAGATCTGGCGACCCGGCTGACCGGTGGTGTGACGGTGCAGGAACTGCCGGTCGAGATCAACTCGGCCATCGGCGACGCGCTCAAGCAGACCGACTTCGTCCTCCCGCCCCTGCCCAACCAGCTGTTCACCCGTGACACGAGTGCGTGGATCTACGGCGGGGTTTCGCTGAACCCGATGTACTGGCCCGCGCGTCAACTGGAGACCCTGAACGTCGAGGCCATCTACAGGTTCCATCCCCGATTCCGTGACGCGGACTTCAAGATCTGGTTCGGCGGAGCCGACCACGACTGGGGTTTGGCCAGGTTGGAGGGCGGGGACATCATGCCGATCGGCGATGGTGTCGTCCTGGTCGGGCTGGGTGAGCGCAGTACGGCGCGTGCGGTCAGCATCCTCGCCCGCAACCTGTTCGAGGCCGGTGCGGCCCGGCTCGTCATCGGGGCGCAGATGCCGCGTGAACGTGCGGCGATGCACCTCGATACCGTCTTCACCTTCTGCGACCGCGATGTGGTGACCCTCTACGAGCCGGTCGTCTCGCAGATTCTTCCGATCCTGTTCCGACCTGGTGGAGCTACCGGGGTCCAGGCGACGTTGTCGGAGCGAACGTTCGTCGACGAGGTGAAGGACGCGCTCGGCATCGGCCACCTGAAGATCGTCACGACGGGCGGCGACGAGTTCGAGGCCGAGCGGAACCAGTGGGACGACGGCAACAACGTGGTCGCTCTCGAACCGGGCGTGGTCGTCGCCTACGAACGCAACGAGGCGACCAACGCCAAGCTCGCGAAGGCCGGCATCGAGGTGTTGGCCATTTCCGGCCAGGAGCTCGGCCGGGGCCGCGGCGGCGGCCATTGCATGACCTGTCCGATCGTCCGTGACGCCTGAGGAGATCTCCGTGAATCAGACTATCGACCTGAGAGGTCGCCACCTGCTGCGGCTGGCCGACTTCACCGGTGACGAGATCCGTTACCTGCTCGACCTGGCCGCAGAGCTCAAGGCGGCCAAACGTGAGCACCGCGAGGAACAGCGCCTGCGCGGAAGGGAGATCGTGCTGATCTTCGAGAAGGACTCCACCCGGACCCGCTGCTCGTTCGAGGTCGCCGCTTACGACCAGGGCGCGCACGTCACCTTCCTTGGACCGTCCGGCTCGCACATGGGTCACAAGGAGACGGTCAAGGACACCGCACGCGTGCTGGGACGGCTGTACGACGCGATCGAGTTCCGCGGGTTCGACCAGCAGGCCGCCGAGGAGCTCGCTACATGGTCGGGCGTGCCGGTCTACAACGGGCTGACCGACGAATGGCACCCGACCCAGATCCTCGCCGACTTCTTGACGTTCACCGAGCACATCCCCAAGCCGTTGGAGCAGGTGGTGTTCTGCTATCTCGGCGACGCGAGATTCAATATGGCCGACTCATACCTGATCGGCGGCGCGAAGCTCGGCATGGACGTCCGCATCTGTTCTCCGAGGTCCCTGTGGCCGCGCGATGAGATCGTGGCCCTCGCGCGCGAGTCGGCGGCAGAGACCGGCGCCACGATCACGCTGACAGACAAGGTCGCGGAAGCGGTGGCCGGCTGCGACGTACTGCTGACCGATGTGTGGGTCTCGATGGGCGAGCCCGACGAGGTCTGGGCCGAGCGCATCGAGCTGCTAGGCCCGTACCAGGTCAACGCGGAGGTGATGGCGGCGACCGGGAACCCGGACGTGAAGTTCATGCACTGCCTGCCGGCGTTCCACAACGCCGACACCCAGGTCGGTCAGGAGATCGCCGACAAATTCGCGAGGGAGTCGCTCGAGGTGACCGAAGAGGTCTTCGAGTCGGCTGCATCGCTGGTCTTCGACGAGGCGGAGAATCGGTTGCACACCATCAAGGCAGTTCTCGTCGCGACCTTGGCCGACTGAGATGAGGATCGTGGTCGCGCTGGGCGGCAACGCGCTGCTGCGCCGGGGCGAGCCGATGACCGCGCAGAACCAGCGGGTGAACGTACGCGCCGCCTGCCAGTCGCTGGCTCCGCTGGCAGCCGACCACGAGCTGGTGATCTCGCACGGCAACGGCCCCCAGGTCGGGCTGCTGGCGCTCCAAGGTTCGGCGTACAAGGAGGTCGACCCGTACCCGTTGGACGTCCTCGGCGCACAGACCGAGGGCATGATCGGCTACCTGATCCAGCAGGAGCTGGGCAACCTGCTGCCCGCGAACCGGCGCATTGCGTCGTTGCTGACGATGATCGAGGTCGACCAACACGACCCGGCATTCGGCAACCCGACCAAGCCGATCGGACCGATCTACAGCGCGGCCGAGGCCGATGCGCTGGCCGCCGACAAGGGCTGGGTGTTCAAACCGGACGGCGAGCACATGCGGCGGGTCGTACCCTCGCCTGCGCCGAAGAGCATCTTCGGCGTCGAGCCGATCCAGTGGATGCTCGAGCACGGCACCGTCATCACCTGCGCCGGAGGTGGCGGGATCCCCGTCATGTACACCGACACCCCCGTCCCGGCCGGCCGCGAGCTCATCGGAGTCGAGGCGGTCATCGACAAGGACCACGCCAGCGCCCTCCTTGCCCTCGACCTCAACGCCGATGCCCTGCTCATCGTCACCGACGTGGACGCCGTCTACAGCGGATGGGGAACCGCCGACCAACAGGCGATTCGCCGGGCTTCACCGGCGGAACTGTCCGCCGCGGAGTTCGCCGAAGGGTCGATGGGACCGAAGGTCAGAGCCGCCTGCACATTCGTCGAACAGACCGGCAGGCTCGCAGCCATAGGCTCCATCGACGACACAGCGGCCATACTGCGCGGTGAGGCCGGGACACTGATCACCACGGCCCGGATCCCCACGGCAGCGGGGGAGGCTCGGTGACCGCCACGGATGGAGCAGGTGCACGAGTCGAGGCAGTGGGAGAGGAGTACGCGCTCGAGGCGGACGAGGTGATCCGACGAGCTGGGTCTGACGCCGGCTCGGGCCTGACGAGCACCGAGGCCGCAGGCCGCCTCCGCTCGGTGGGGCTCAACGAGATCGCCGCGGAGAAGCCGCCGTCGGCCTGGGCGATCGCAGCCCTTCAGTTCCGTGACCCGATGAACATCATGCTGGTCGTCGTCGTGGGCGTCAGCCTGCTGATCGGCGAGATCTCGACCGGGATCATCGTCGCCCTGCTGGTCGTGCTGAACATCGCTCTCGGAACGCGGCAGGAGCTCACTGCCAGGGCGAGCGTCGACGCGCTGGCCAAGATGCAGGTCCCCCAGGCGCGGGTGGTCCGAGACGGCGGGGTCACACTGGTTCCTGCGACGCAGGTCGTGCCCGGTGACATAGTCCAGGTCGAGGCCGGTGACGTCGTGCCGGCCGATGGCCGCATCTTCCGGTCGGCGACGCTGGAGGCGCAGGAGGCGGCCCTCACCGGCGAAAGTGCGCCGATAGCCAAAGACTCCGGCGCCCTCGGATCAGCCGACGTGGCCCTCGGCGACCGGACCAACATGCTCTTCCAGAACACTTCGGTTACCCGAGGGACAGGCGCAATCGTGGTGACCGCGACCGGTATGCAGACGCAGATGGGCCAGATCGCGACCATGCTGAGCTCGGTGACCCGCACCAAGTCACCACTACAGAAAGAGCTCGACTCTCTGACCAAGGTGCTCGGGTTTATCGCCTGGGGCGCGGTCGCCGTGATCGTCGTCGCCGGCCTGATTCGCGGCACGCCGGCGAAGGAACTGCTGCTGCTCGGCATCGCGATGGCTATCTCGGCGATTCCGACCGGTATGCCGGCGTTCGTCTCGGGGCTGCTGTCCCTCGGCGCGAAGCAGCTGGCCGAGGCGAAGGCTGTGGTGAAGAACCTCACCGACGTCGAGACCCTCGGAGCGACAAGCGCGATCAACACCGACAAGACCGGCACCCTCACCCTGAACCAGATGATGGTCTCGACCCTCTACGCGTCCGGCTCGTGGTTCAGCGTGGAGGGTGAGGGCTATCGAAAGACCGGGGGCATCCGGTCGGTGGCCGGTGGGGCGGTCCCCGACTTCACCCGGCTGGGACTCGGCCTGGTCCTCGACAGCGACGCGGTCGTCGGTGACGACGGGTCGGTGATCGGTGACCCGACGGAGGCGGCGCTGGTGGTGCTCGCGGCGAAGCTCGGCATCGACGCGGAGGAAACCCGTCGGATGTATCCACGGCTGGCGGAGGTTCCCTTCGACTCCGAGTACAAGTTCATGGCGACGTTCCACCGGGTCCAGGTCGACGGCGCTGAGCACGTCATGGGGCTGGTGAAGGGCGGGCCCGACGTGGTCATCGCTCGATGTGGGCATGCCGGCGGCCCGTTGAGCGGATCGCAGGTGCCCATCGAGGCAGCACGCGCCGGCATCAACGAGGCCAACGAACGAATGGGGAAGAAGGGTCTGCGTGTCTTGGCGTTCGCTGCTCGTCTGGTGTCGGACGACGAGTTGGAGGCGATGTCGAGCGATCCGATGTCGCTGATCCAGGGTCTCGGGTTCGTCGGGCTCGCGGGCATCATCGACCCGCTGAGGGCAGAGGCCAGGAGCGCGGTGAGCGCGGCGCTGACCGCAGGCATCGACGTCCGGATGATCACCGGGGACCACGCGGTCACCGCCCGGGCGATCGGTGAGGAGCTCGGCCTCGGGCCGGGTGCGATCAGCGGCGCAGAGCTCCAGGCGCTGACCGAGGACGAGCTCAAGCGGCAGCTGCCCGGGCTGCACGTGTTCGGTCGCGTCACCCCCGAGGACAAGTTGCGCCTGGCCCGGGCGATGCAGGAGGAGGGCATGATCGTCGCGATGACCGGCGACGCGGTCA
The DNA here is from genome assembly GCF_036227145.1 of Kribbella sp. NBC_01484. Lineage (NCBI taxonomy): Bacteria > Bacillati > Actinomycetota > Actinomycetes > Propionibacteriales > Kribbellaceae > Kribbella > Kribbella sp. NBC_01484. The sequence goes on along the minus strand of NZ_CP109437.1, from coordinate 3,506,517 downwards.
ACGACGCAGCGGCCCTCAAGCAGGCCGACATCGGAGTCGCCATGGGTAGCGGCAGCGAAGTGACCAAGCAGGCCGCACGGATGGTGCTCACCGACGACAACTTCGGCACGCTCGTTCACGCGGTCGAGATCGGCCGCCGCGCGTACGACAAGGTCGTCTCGTACGTGCGGTATCAGATGACGCAGCTGCTCTCCTTGGTGTTCCTCTTCCTGGCCGCGACGATCTTCAACCTCAACGAAGGCGTCGCCATGACGCCGTCGATGGTTTTGTACCTGTTGTTCTTCGCAACAGCCGTCGGAGTCGTGACGATCGCGGTCGATCCCGGCGATCCGGACGTGATGCACAGGCCGCCTCGTGACGCGTCGGTGACGATCACGAACCGAAACGCCGTGGTGATGTGGATTGTGTACGCACTGGTGTTGTTCCTCGCTGCGCTGACCCCGCTGGTCGCCGGACCTGACGAGCCGAAGGTTCACACCGCGAGTGTCTCTATGACGATGACGTTTGCCGTCATGGGGCTGGGCACCGCCTTCAACGCAGTGGTCAATCGCCGGGACCCGACCAGCGGTCTGCTACCGCCGATCGTCAGGGCGGTCGGGATCAGCCTCGTGACAGTCGCGCTGCTGTTCCTCGCGACGCAACTGCCAACCCTGCAGGCCGGTCTGCTGACCGTCCCTCTCACCCCGCACCAGTGGCTGGCCTGTGCGGGTCTGGCGGCGCTGCTCCCGATCGTCGTCGAGATCGGCAAGCTGATCCGGAGGCGCAGGAGCGGTAGGACGACGACCTTGGACCCCGAGCATGCGGTCGCTCCGTCCCGTGCCCGGAGCACGCCTCAGGTGTAGACCTCGGCCCACGCGGCGCCGGTGTTCCCGCCAAGGCTTGGCTGACGCGAAAGCACCGCTCGGCCATGCCTCCCGTCAAGCAGGACAAGTTGGCGGCGATCCAGGAGGCCTCAAGACCGGTCTCGCTGATCCTCGCCCCCGGCTGCGGGCGCGGTGCCGGCGTCTCGGTGCTTCCAAACCGCGTCGAGCACGAGCGCCAGGACGGGGAGCAGGATCATGGTCCAGAACGCCTTTGGGTCATTGCCGTAGGTGTCGACGGCGAACACGACAAGCACCACGATCGAGAAGATCACCCCGGCCAGCAGGATCGCCAGGTTGGCGCCGATGGTGTGCCGGAGGCGGATCGCGGCTACTCCGACGAGGACGAAGACGGCGAGCGAGACGGCGCTGCCGATGGAAGCCAGAGCGCCGAGGTCGAACACGTTCACAAACAGCAGCGTTGCGACGGTCGTGATCCAGAGACCGCCGTGGGGTCCGAGTCGAGAGGTCTTGCCGAACACGGTGGGGAACTGACCAACGTCGGCGAGGGCGCTCGTGAGCCCCTCCGAGGCGTACAGGGTCGCTGTGACGGATGAGGCGGTGGCGAGGAGCGCGGCGATCGCCATGGCCGCGAAACCGGCGTCGCCGAGGGTCGGCCGCACCGCTTCGGCGATCGCGGTCGGGCCGAATTCGACGACCTGGCTGACTGTGAGGGTGCCGAACACGCCGAGGGCAATGGCGACGTAGAGCACCGTCGTAACGCCCAGAGCCACGTACATCGCGCGCGGCAAGTTTCTGCGCGGGTTCTCGAGGTCTCCTCCGGTGAAACTGATCACCGCGAAGCCGAGGTAGGCAAAGAATGTGAGCGCGATACTGGAGACGATGGAGTTGACCGAGGGGTACCCACTGGGCGCGAGCAGGTGTGTGTCGAGATGAGTGAGGGTCACCACGACGAAGATCGCGAACACCGCGAGCAGGGCGATGACGATGACGGATTGGGCGCGGTCGACCGTGCGCGGCCCGATGATGCAGAGGAACGTGGTCGCCAGCACCATCGCCGATGCGAAGAGTTTCGTCCACCCGGTTGCATTGTTGTCCCCGACAACGATGGCGCTGGCGTACTCCCCGAACGAAACCGCGACCATCGCACCGACGACCACGATGGCCGTGAGGTAGCCGAGCCAGGCCGCGACTCCGACGAGCCGGCCGTTGCCGAAGCCATGGATCAAGTAGGTGATCAGGCCCCCTGAGGACGGGTAACGCGTCCCCATCTTGGCCATCGCGTAGCCCAGCGCGAGCGACACAACCCCGGCCGCCAGGAACGAGATCCACACGGCCGAACCCGCGATCGCCCCCGCCTCGCCCAGCAGGGCGAAGATGCCGGCGCCGACCATGGCACCGATACCGAGGAAGACCGCGCCGCGAAGCGTTAGTCGAGCATCGGGGGGGCGTGCATCGGATGACGGGGGCTGGTTTGGCTTGATGGCCATCGCAGGATTCCTCTCCCGGTCCGGCGAAATCCTGCCGCCGGTGGTCGGACACGCCGCCTTAATTGAGAATACATTGTTCCGCTGCATCGGCCAGCATGAATGTTGTCAAATAGATCCACGACTGCTCCGGGATTGCGGGATCACCAGGTGCCGAGGATCAAGAACGCCCGCAAGCCTGCGGCCACGACGACATCGCGGGTGCTGGACCGTGACGTGTCTCGATCACGGGACTGCCTGGCCCGGCGCGATCCGCAAACCTGATGATATTGCGCAGATGCTCCGTCGAACGCTCCTCGGAGCCGCCGTGGCTGGCACAAAGGCTGCCCCGGCGACATCGGCGAGATCCTCACCCTGGTCGAAGCGGAGATCGCTTCGCGCGACGCCTCGAAACGCCCGAACCCACGTCCTACTCCTCATCCACGACCTGCAGCCCGAGTCAATCGCAGCAGAGCCTCAAGTCGAACTGGTCAGCCTTGAGCAGGCCGCCAATGAGCGCAGGACAGAACGACGGGCCCATGTGCCGCGTGATGTGGCGCACCTATTTGTCACGGAGCGCCGACGCGTCCATCGGGTGGTCGCTGCTGCTGAGCTTGAAGCCGAGATCATCCGCGACGGTGATGCCCATCCACTCGTCCGCTCAGGTCTGTGCGACGGCCGGGCGGGCATTGTTCTATCGACGATGGCGACGTTGACGTTGTGATCCACGAGCTTGCCGACAAGGCAGTGTGGTCGCTCGGGTCTGGATGGCAGCCCACCGAGTTTTACCTGGACGAGATCGGAAAGTAGCACGACGACACCGTGCTCTCACTCAGGGCTACTTGCCGCCGACAGTCCGCGCTGTCCGTCTCGCGGCGAGGTGTGACGCTCTCCTCTAGGAGCCCCTCGTGCGCCCAAACGCGGGAGTGGTCGGGGTTGACGCCGGCGGCGGCGCGGCCGAATTTGGCTGTTGGTCCGTAGGCCCGCCGGCGGGCTAGCTCGGCTTCCTTAAGGGCAGGTTCGGGTAGTCGCCCGGGCGGCGTCGCCATCGGCCGCGGTGATCGGCAGCGCGTACTTGCCGGCGACCTGGAGGTATCGCAGGACGTAGGTGCATCGGTAGTTGCGGTTGATCGGCAGCCACTCGCCAGGCCCACTGTCGTTCTTGGAGGCGTTCGCCGGTCCGTCGACAGCCAGCAGGTTCGCGGCCTCGTCGTTAGCGAAGTCGACCCGTCGCTGCAGCGGCCACCGGGCCGCGCCCATGTCCCACGCCCGCGCCAACGGGTACAGGTGGTCGATCTGCACCTTGGTCGCGGCGGCCTTGCGGAACTCGATCCGGCGACCGGTGTAAGGGTCGGCGGGAAGCGTGCCGGCGATGACGACGCATCTCGAGCGGGCGCGATACTGCGCCGCCGTCAGCTGGGCCGCGAGTACGTCGTTGCGGGTGTCGCAGCCGTTGTGACCGCCAAGCCCTGCGTGATCGTCGGTCCAGGACTGCCCGAACTGGTCTCGCCTGTAGCCAGCCACCTCCGGCCGGCTGGCGATGACGCGGACCTGGCGGAGCTCGGCGAAGATCAGCTTGGCCGTGCCGGTCGCTGGCGGAGCCGCGGCGGGACTGCGGGTGGGTGTGGTCCGTGCCGGCGGGTTCGACCCGACCGGGTTGGCGCCGGTCATTGGATAGGTGCACCCCGTAGCCGCGAGGCCGACCACGATCGCTGCGGCAAGGAGGGTTCGCATCACGCGACCTTAAGCCACCGCCGAGATCTCGCCCGCCCAGACGCACCGGATCAGCCTCATCTCAGTCGCTACGACTTCGCGAGCTGGCTGACGCTCAGCAGCTCAGCGTGGGAACACTCTGGGACCAAGAGGGGCCAATTCGACTCAACTGGAGTCGAAAGCGACCGAACTGGTGATGACTGGTCACGCCTGGAGAGGAGTATGGAGGTTGGGTGCGTCGGTTTCCCAATCCGCGGGTTGTGGGTTCGAGTCCCACGGCCCACCAAAAACCGTGTATGCGCTGACCTTTGATGCTACGCACGGCTTGGGTGGTGGTGCGGCGCATGACGAGGTCGTCGTTGCCGGGCAGCTCGATGGCCAGGGTTGTCTCGGACTGGAGCACGGTGCGAGAGTGGGCGCCTGCACCCCGGTCTTGCCTTTTGCGGGCTCGCATCCGGCGGCGCCCGTGGTTCAAACCCTTGTCGGAACAGATGCAGGTGTGGCCGAGTATCCTGACCTGCATCGGACTAGCTGGCATCTCATTCTCTGGAGAACCACATGCCCGGCAGCAGTTTTGGCGCGTGCCCGCTCCGTGCCCGTGTCGATCCGCGCCTCTTGCGATTCAGCGCCGGGGCCACAGCGAGTGTGCTCGCCGTGGTGCTGCTCATCGTTGACGTTGCTCGACCATTGGGTCTCGGCCTGCTCGCCTCCCAGGTCGCCGTGTTTGCGTTCACCGCGTTCGTGAGTTTTCAGTGGTCGTTGTGGGCGCAGATCTTCGCCCGTGTCATCTGGCCGCGGATCGGAGTGCCAGCCGAGTTGGAGGATGCTCGGCCGCCGAGATTCGCCCAATTCGTCGGCTTCGTGTTCACCGCTCTGGCGCTGACCACCTTTGCACTCGGTGTCGATGTCGCTGGCTACGGCCTCACCGCTCTCGCCTTCGGCGTGGCAGCCCTCAACGCATCCATCGGGCTGTGTTTGGGCTGCAAGGCCTACCAACTGATCCGCCGACCGAAACCGGCCTGAGTCTGGTCGACCGCGAACCCACCACACGTCCAGGCGCTGCTCGCTCTCCCAGACGTGACTGTCGTGGTCGGAGGACCGCAGGCCACCTGCGACCACCGGATCGAGGAGAACTCTGGGACTGAGCCGGCGGCCGTGCACGGGCTCCTCTTCAACACCCCGAGCCAGAACGCAATATTGAGCGCGCTGGTCAGTGGTGGGTCCCGGCCGGGGATCTGCGGGGCATGCGCGTGACGAGCGGGATGCTGAGGGCGACCAGGGCAAGGACGACGATCAGGCTGATCTTCATGGCGTGGTCCAGGCCTGACGTTGCGCCCTGGAAGAAGATCGAGGTGACTGCTGCCGATCCTATTCCGGCGGCGAGTTGTTGGATCGAGCTGAGCGAGCCGCTGGCACTGCCGGCCTCGTCGGGGTTGATGTCGCCGAGGGCGACGTCGAAGATCTTGCTGTAGCAGGAGCCCAGCCCGAGACCGATCACGCAGAACGCCGGGGTGAGCGTCCGCAGCCCAAGGCCGGTGCCCGAGGCAATGACCAGCACGAGCACCCACCCGCAACCGGCCAGGACGATTGCCAGCCCGATGAAGATCAGGGTGCGGCCGAGCTTTGGCGACCAGGCCACCCATGGCGGCGAACGCGGAGCCGATGGTGCCCAGGGTCAGCGGCAGCATAGCCAGCGCCGCGCCGCGCGGTGAGGCGTGCAGTCCCTCCTGCAGGAACAGCGACAGCACGTAGACCAGCCCGATCGTGGCGGCGAAGACGGCGAGCCCGACGAGCAGGCCGGAGGTGAAGCCTCGGTTTCTCAGCAGCGATGGTTTTGAGCAGCGGGTCTGCGGCAGTCGACTGGCGGTGGGCGAAGGCGGCGGAGAATGCTAGGCCGGCGACGATCGAGGCCATCGGGATCCTGGTCCAGCCGTTGGTGGAGCCCTCGATCAGGCCGTACAACAGGCCGAACATCGCGCCGGCGAGGAGGCCCGAGCCCCAGCCGTCAACGACCGTGGAGTGGTCGCCGTCGTCGTACGGGAGGATCCTGACCGCCACCGCCAAACCGATCACGCCCAGGGCCAGGTTGATCAGGAAGATCGGGCGCCAGGACAGCCCGAACAGGTCGACGCTGATGATGAAGCCGGCCAGTACCGGGCCGCCGATGGTGGCCACCCCTAGCAGCGGGCCGAACAGGGCGAGCGCCTTCGTGAGCATCTCCCGCGAGAACGTCTTCGTCATGATCGCCATGCCCTGCGGGATCAGCAGAGCGCCGAAGGCTCCTGCGCCACCCTGGCCACCACCAGCAACGCCGGGTCGGGGGACAGACCCGCCACCGCCGAGGCGACCGTGAAGCCGGCCATCCCGATCAGGAAAAGCCTCCGCTGCCCGTACTTGTCGCCCAGCCGGCCGCCCACTACGAGCAGCACGCCCATGGCGAGCATGTACGCCGTGCCCAACCATTTGATCAGGCCCTGGCCGCCATGCAGCTCCTCGGCGATGGTGGGCGCGGCGATGTTTGTGACGGTCGAGTCGATCACGTCCAGGGCGTCGGCAAGCAGCACCAGCGCCAGGATCGCCCACATCAACCGGGAGGACGTCGGACGGGTCGTCGTGGTCGTCAGTTTCATGATCGCGGTTCCCTGCTCTTCGGGGCCGGCCCCTCGTGGGCAGCCTCACCCCTGCAACGAGCACCACCGCCCCGATCCGACACCACCTCCCGGATAAGTTGGTTATCTGGAACCGGCAGCAACCTCGGCGTCCTCGGCCAGTACAGCCAGCTCGGCGTCCGTCGCCTCGCAGGCCGGGCCGTCGGGTTGTCGGGCTGTGGGGGCAGAATTGCCGTGTGAAGAAACCCGAGACCGATCCCGTGGTCGCGCGCAACCGCAAGGCTGCCCACGACTACCATCTCGGCGAGTCCTGGGAGGCGGGGATCGTGCTGCAGGGCTTGGAGGTGAAGGCGCTGCGTGCCGGGCGGGCGTCTCTGGTCGGCGGCTTCGCCACTGTCGAAAACCGGGAGATCTGGTTGTACGGCGTGCATATCCCGCAGTACTCGCAGGCCCGCTGGTTCAACGACGGTTCACGCCGCAAGCGGAAGCTGCTGCTGCATCGTGCCCAGATCAACAAGATCGAGCGCAAGGTCAATGAGAGCGGGCTGACGATCATCCCGGTGTCCCTCTACTTCAAGGACGGTCGCGCGAAGGTGGAGATCGCCCTGGCCCGCGGCAAGAAGACCTGGGACAAGCGGCACACGCTCGCCGAGCGCGAGGCCAGCCGGGAGGCCGAGCGTGCGGTCAGCCGCCGGCTGAAGGGTCGCCCGGACTAATCAGCGGTACGCAGGGCTGCCCATGAACGACGCACGCAAGCGGCCCTGGTGACCGGCTCCCCGAGACAGCTCGGCAAGCGGGTGAGCGCCCTGCGGCTCTCCCACGGGGGACGGTGGCCGCGCTCGACCTCCGCAACAGCGTCCACGTCCGCATGGTAGTTGCCGCGGGCAACGGTATGATCGCCCCGGTGATCCAGCATGCGCTGTGAGCTCAGGGCGTAACTATCATGGTCGTCCAGCCAGCTGATGATCTCCATATCGGCCCCGGAGAGGCAGTCGGGGCGGGTGAGGCGCTGGAGGATGAACGACCCGGCGCTCGACGACCGCCCTCCGGGGAGGCTGGCATCGATCGGTCGGCGCTCAGCTCACGCCGACTCGTTCTCGCCACCCCTGGGGGAACCGTCGCCGACTCGTTCTCGCCAGACCCTGGCGAACTCGTCGCCGGCTCTCGCGACGAGACTGGCCTACAGCCGGGGTGCGTCCACCCTGCTGTGAGTACGAACAGCGACGGCTGAGCACCGTCTGCGACATGGTGCGATCCGGGCAGTGGTTCAGCCGATCCTTTACCCCACAAGGGCTGTCGATTCTGAGGTGCGGTGATCGTCAGGTAAGCACCACGGGTCACGAAGAGACCCAGAACCTGAGGAGATCTGATGTCCCATCCAGTTGTTCACACCGAGATCCGGTCCGAGGACCCTGACGTCACGCGCAAGTTCTTCGCGGACCTCTTCGGCTGGAAGGTCGCGTCCGAAGGCGGCTTCCCCGGCTACACGTTCATCGACACCGGCAGCGAAGCCGGCCCTTATGTGGCGATCGGCCCACGGCAAGGCGCCGAGGACGAAGTTCTGTTCTTCGTCGCGGTCGACGACGTGACCGCGACCCTGCAGAAGGCCGAAGAGCTCGGTGGCAAGATCATCCAGCCGACCCAGCAGGTGCCGGGCACCAGCTTCGGCGTCTTCGCCGACGTCCACGGCCACAAGGTCGGAGTCGCCGCGAACGGCTAGGAGCAGACCAGCCTGGCTCGGCCCAGTCGGCGTGGTCGTGGTCGTGGGCGTTGGAGTCGCGGGTCGCGAGGGTCAGGTACTGCGCACCGGTGACGTCGACGGGCTGGGGTGCGGAGGCGTTGGACGTACGGCGTCCTGAAGGGCTTCGACTCGTCCTCGACCATCGCGACGTACGATTCGATCGCGTGATGATGCCGGGGGCAACCACTCCGGCGACCACGCTGACGGCTATGAACATCATTGATCGCAGCAACTACAGCGGTATCACCATCCTCCCGAGCAGGATCCCGAGCCGGAGTCGATGCCGAACCTCGCGCTGAACAAGCCCGCGACCGCCTCGACCGGGTTCGAGATCGCCGGCCAGGCGGTGGACGGGAACCTGTCCCGGTGTGGCTCCGACCACACCGACGATCACTGGCTCCAGGTCGGTCTGGGGACGCCGACGGGCGTCAAGGGCGCGACCATGTACTGGGAGGCGGCGTACGCCAGGACCTATGCCATCCAGGTCTCCGATGACAGCAATGCCTGGCGCGACGTCTACTCCAACAACGCCGGATCGGGTGGGGTCGAGACAGCTAGTACCGCGTCAAGCAAGGTGGGGAGGTAATCCGGAGTGACCACCCCGAAGCCGGCCCCGGCGGCCAGGTGCGGGGTTCACCCCTGATCTAGCCCCTTCACCCCAGGTATGCGGTGGGTAGAAGGGTGCAGCTGCGAGGTTCTCCCCTGAGATTGACCCAGGCGGAAGGCAAGTGCAGTAACGACCTCGACGTTTCCTGGCGCGGCAGTAGCTTCGCTCCGACGACAGCCCGGTACGTCCGGCTGCACTGCATCCAGCGAGCCACCCAGTACGGATTCTCCCTCTGGGAGTTCCAGATCCACAGACACATCCGAGTCGATTTAGGATCGAGCTACATCGACGAAGGGGACCGGCGTGCTGACCTATCAGCTGAGCTCGCGAGACCTGGAGGAGGTGCGATTCGCGATCTCGCCCGCGGCGGAGATGGTTTTGTCGTTGCGGGCGTTGCGAGATCCGGGGCGGTTTCCGTTGCAGCTGGGGTGGGTTCGGGGTGTGCAGCCGGTGGTCGAGCAGGTGGATTGGTCGGTGTTGCGGTGGCTGGTCAATGACACGATGGGGAGTCCGGATTTCCTGACGCCGCGGCCTACCTCGCCGTTGACGCAGATCCAGGATGAGCTCGAGATCATCGGGGCGGTGGATCGGCGGACGTTCGAGCGGCAGTTCGTCGCGGTCAACAAGGAGGTTCCCGACGAGCTTGCCGGTGCTGATGGTCCCGCCAGGGTTGTCGACGCGCTGCGTGCGTACTGGCAGTTGGCGATGGCGCCGTACTGGGATCGGATGCGCACGATTCTGTCGGCCGACATCAGCTACCGCGGGCATGTGCTCACGCAGCACGGGACCGGAGCGATGCTGAACGGACTCGGGCCAGCCATCAGTTATCAGGACGGGCGACTGAAAGTCGATCGGGTCAGCGATCCGAGTCGGACCGAGCGGGTGGACGGGCGGGGGCTGGTGTTGCAGCCGACGTTGTTCGGGCCGCATGCGGTGATTCCGTTCGACGTCGGGGCCGAGCCGCTGCTGGGGTATCCGCCGCGGGGGCAGGCCAATCTGTGGTCCGTCGTCGAACCGCCGTCACGGCAAGACCTTGCACAGTTGATCGGTACGCCGCGAGCCCACATCCTCGCGTTGCTCACGCACCCGCGGACGACGACCGACCTGGCCGGCGAGCTGAAGGTGACGCCCTCGGCCGTGAGCCAGCACCTGCAACTGCTGCGTCGTACAGGGCTGGTCGAGGCTCAACGCACCGGGAAACAGGTGCTCTACCGGCCGACCGAACTCGCCGCCCTGCTCACCGGATCGGACCTCGACTGACCGGGGAAGAGGAGTACTCACGGATTCGGCTTGTTCCCGTTGGCGGCGGCCGTCGGCTTCCCGTTGGCGGTGGACTTTCCGTCGGCGCGGAGACGTCCGGAGCGTCGGCCGCCGTACCGCTGTCCTCGCCGGCCGCCTCCTCTTCTGCCTTCCGGCGTACCCACCACACGCGTGCCAGCTTGGCGGATCCCAGGATCGCGGCGATGACAATCGCGGTCACAACCACGCCGGCGACATCGAGCAACCCCCACGCCCACTCGTACCACGGCGGCTGCGTTTCGGCGTCGACTGCAATCGCCCGCTCGAAGGTACGGCTGCTGAGGGGCAGGTCGTTCAGCTCCACGACCAGGGTGAGACGGAGCGTCCGCACACCATCGGTCTGCGGTGTCACGCGCCAGGCCCACCCGGTCACCCCGTCGATGAGCTGGAACTTGTCGCTGAGCGGCTGTACGTCGAGCCCCGAACCCCGGAGCTCCGCCCGCATGTAGGTGCCGATGGGAAGATTCTCGATGATGACGGGGCCGTGCCGGGCAGCGTTCTAAGCGACGGTGACACCGTCAAGTTGCCGCGCTGCACCCGCACCGTGACCTCGAAGTCCTCTTGCACCCGAGCCTGAGCAGTCGGGTTGTACGCGACCAGACCCTGCTCGAGCTCTCGCCGCGCGGCCTGCTCGTACCGCTCGCGCGAAGTCGGTTCCCGACTCGTCGAGGCACTCGGCTCTGGCGTGGACGACCCGGTCGGCTCCGACGTGGGCGGCGCAGTCGGCCGTGACGTGGCCGGCGCAGTCGGCCCTGACGTAGCCGCCGATGTCGTCGCCGGCTCGGACGTCACGGGACGACACCCGGCGGATCGGCCCCGCCGAATCCGATCCTCAGCGCCACGACAACTGCTGCCAGCACCACAGCTGCGGCTATCAGCAGGCCAAGTCTTGTTCCCCCGTGAGCCCGATCGATCGTCCCCGTCGCTGCTCACGTTCCCCCAATACATACGGTAGCGGTTTCCGGCGTTGGCGTATGCCTTCGAGACGCGTTGGCGATCATGGGAAGACGTGAGCTAGAGTCGAAAGCGCCGCGGGAGCTTGCAGGAGTGGGCTGAGAGGGTGACTGGGCCGTCGCCGACCGCTGAACCTGAATCGGGTAATTCCGGCGTAGGGAGGAAGCGATGCAGGAAGCTGTCTGGGTCAACGGTGCGGCGACCGACGTCGCCCCGGGGAAGTCCGTGGCCGAACTGATCGCCGAGTACTCCGACCGCACCACCGGGATCGCGGTCGCTATCAATCAGAACGTGCTCACCAGGGCCGAATGGGCGTCCACCGCCCTGCGAGCCGGCGATCGGGTCGAGATCGTCAGCGCGGTGCAAGGAGGCTGACATGGACGATCCACTGGAGCTCGGCGGGCGGACGTACACCTCGCGCCTGATCATGGGCACGGGCGGTGCGGCCAACCTGGAAGTGATGGAGGAGGCATTGATTGCCTCCGGCACCCAACTGACCACGGTCGCGATGCGCCGGCTCGGGACCGGCCACGAGGGCTCGGTGCTCGACGTACTCAAGAAGCATGGCATCGACGTCCTGCCGAACACGGCCGGTTGCCACACTGCCGCCGAGGCGGTGTTGACCGCGAAGCTCGCGCGGGAGGCGTTGCAGACCGACCTGATCAAGGTCGAGGTCGTCGCCGACGACCACCTGCTGCTGCCCGATCCGATCGAGTTGCTCGACGCCGTGGACGCCCTGGTGGCCGACGGGTTCACGGTGCTGCCCTACACCAACGACGACCCGATTCTCGCGCGCCGGCTCGAGCAGGCCGGCTGTGCCGCAGTGATGCCGTTGGCGGCGCCGATCGGGTCCGCGCTCGGCATCCGCAATCCGCACAACATCGCCCTCATCGCCGAGGCCGCGAACGTTCCGGTGATCGTCGACGCGGGCATCGGTACGGCGAGCGACGCCGCGCTGGCGATGGAGCTCGGCTGTGCCGCCGTCATGCTCGCCACCCCGGTCACCCGCGCCGAGAAGCCTGCCCTGATGGCCGCGGCCATGCGCGACGCCGTCTCCGCCGGCCGAGCCGCCCGCCTGGCCGGCCGTGTCCCCCGCCGCTGGCAGTCGGCCCTGGCCTCCTCGCCGACGACCGGTCTGCCTACGTTCTAGCCGCCAGTTCGGCAGCTTCGGCGAGGTCGACCGGGCGATCCAGCAGTAGCGCGGTGAGGGACAGGGCGAGGTCTTGGTTGGGCTGGAGGGTCAGCGGGCTGTCCCACGCCAGCGCTGGACCGGCACCGACGTACCCCGTGGAGCGAAGGAACCACGGGCGTACGTCGCTGGGCTGGACCAGGAGCAACGTGGTGATGATGCCGGCGCGATGCTGGACGAAGGCGAGCCACGGACTCAGCGAGCCGAAGGCAGCATCGGTCCCTTCGCCGGCTGAGCTGAGGACAGTCGTGGTCTCGGCGGACGGCAGTCGCCAGAAGATGCCGCCGTACCCGGCGTCCGGACGGCCCGTGGTGGCAGGGCTGTCGATGCGGATCGATCCGTAGCGAGCAGTGAGAACGCTCTGCCAGTCCAGCCGCCAGCCGCCGTCGGCCAGCGAGCCCGTCAGTTGTCGGCGTTCGACCAGTTGCGGCCGGCCTTGTTCGTCGTACCAGGTGAGTTCGTCGCGCAGCGTGTGATCGTCGTCGACGGCGACGCTGCGGCTGCGTTGCTGACCGTGGTTCGTGAGCAGGGTCGGGCCCTGGCCCCGGACGAAGGTCCGGCCGCCCCAATGGGAGGTGCCGTTGACCCCGGCGACCGCGAGCGAGACGCCGTAGTGATGCCGGTGGTCGACCGGGCTGACCTCCGTGAGCGGTTGACCGCCGAGCGTCCGGACCGGATGCAGATAGGGCCGCGGCGAGTGGACCTCCGGCGTCCGCCGCCCGAACTCGTACCGCGCGAGCATGCCGGAATCGCTGCTGAGCTCGAAGATGTCGCCCTGCCGCTGCCAACCCACGCGCCCGGCCGGCGCATCCCCATGCAGGCGCGGCGCCTGCGGCACCGGCCCTGTGCTCGCCCGCACTGCCAGCCGCAGCTCGGGTACGCCGTCCACCTCGACATCGGATCCCGCGATCGTGGCGTACATCCGCCGCCACGCCAGCTCCCCAAGGCCCTTCTGCGGCACCCGCACAGTCGTCAGCGACGGTACGGCGAACCGCGCCAAGCCGATGTCGTCCATCCCGGTCACCGACAGGTCCGCGGGTACGGCGACGCCGACTTCGTTGAGTCGCGCAAGCAAACCGAAGGCCACCAGGTCGTTGAAGGCGACCACGGCTGTCACGTGTGATTCCAGTACGCGCTCGACAGCGGCGTACCCGTCCTCGATCGACCAGCCGCAGTCGAGCCGGACGATCTCCAGCCCGGGAATCTCTCGCTCGGCCACCTCGAGCGATCGCAGCCGGGCCGTGTTGGACGCGCTCGCCGCCGGCCCGGACAGGAAGGACAGCCGCCGGTGGCCCAGGCCGACGAGGTGATCCACCAGGATCCGCACCGCGCGGCCGTAGTCCACGACCACTGACGAGACCTCCGGAGGGCCCTGCCGGTTGACCAGGATCACGGGCTGCACCTGCGGCAGCAGTTCGAGCAGGCTCTCCTCCGGCAACCGCGGCGACACCATGATCAGTGCGTCGCACCGCCGCCGGGCCTCCACGGCGATGGCCGCCTCGGCGCTGGGGTCCTCATCGGTCTCGGCGACCAGCACGCGGTAGCCGGCCGCGGCCGAGGCGTTGGTGATGCCACGCAGGATCTGCTGGAACAGCGGGTTGCCGAGATCCGGCACCACCAGCGCGACCATGTCCGTCCGGCCGAGGGACAGGCTGCGGGCCAGGTCGCTGGGCCGGTAGTTCAGCCGGTCGATGGCGGCCCGCACCCGCTCGGCGATGTCCGGCGCGACGGAGAGGCGCCCGTTCATCACCCGTGACACGGTTGCCCGCGACACCTCCGCCGCCCGCGCGACATCGGCGATCGTGATCGAGTCCTTCGGTGTCCGGCCCACGATGGTATCTTCTCCCGACGGAAACCGGTTTCTCAACCCCGTCCGCGATTTGCCCGGCCAACCGGGAGAAGATGAGGCGACGACTCTCTGGGAGGAACTCTTGACCAAGCTCTCGTTCCCGCGGCCCGATGGTGTTGCCCCGGGCAACGGTTACAGCCATGTCGTGACCGGACCGGGGCAGTGGGTGGCGATCGCCGGGCAGGTGGCACTGGATGCCGACGGGAAGTTCGTCGGGGTGGGTGATCCGGCCGCGCAGGCGCGCCAGGTGTTCGCCAACCTGGACGCGTGCCTGAAGGCAGCCGGCGCCACCTTCGCCGACGTCGTGAAAATGACCTACTTCGTCACCGACATCGCCTACCTGCCCGCAATCCGCGCGGCCCGCGACGCGTACGTCGACACCGCCAACCCACCCGCCGGCACGGCCGTCCAGGTCGTTGCCCTGTTCAGCCCCGACGCCCTCCTGGAAGTCGAGGCCTACGCCGTCATCAACTGACCCACTCCCGTCCTCGCCTTCCTCCCGCCCAGCAACTTCAGGGGATAACCGGCTCTTCTGTTGGATGTGTGGGTCGCTCCGGAGGGCGTTGCGTGGTGCTCCTGGTCGGTTCCCGCTCCGTCCCCGCCTCACCCGGTGTGGGGCGGGGCGGACTGTCGACGGTCGGCCGCTGTTGGTCGGCGGGGGTTTGTCTGGGGGGAGCGATACCCCCTGGATCGGCAGGCCAGACTCCCCCAACCCGGTCGGAGCGTGGGAGAGGGCTGGGCACGGGTCCGTGGTGCTGGAGGGTGTGGGCACGGAGATACCGGCCCGGGATGCGCCCCGTTCTGTTCGGGTGGAGGGTTTTCTGCCAGGGAGGGTTTTCCTCCCTCACCGGGCTAAAACCCTCCTCGCACCAGACACAGACCCCATCGAACCCCACCGACCAGGTGATGGACGATTGCGTGAGCCTAGGTCGGCCAGCCGAACGCGAACACATCCTGTCGAAAGTCCGCTGGACCGCGACCGCACCACCTGCAGTACCACCATCCCCACCCACACATCAGTCAGAAGAGCCGGATAGCCCTTGAGGTGGATGGTCGCGCGGATCGCGGCTGTCGGCTTCACCAGCGTGTCCACTCAGAATCGCAGCGGGCAACCATCCAGGTCGGGGGCGGGCACGGGACCCGGGTGGAGCGAGGTTGGGGAGGGTTAGCGCAGGAGGTCTACCGCGACGCGGGCGGCTTCGCCGATGGCGGCGTCGACGCGTGGCTGGCGGAGATCGCCGCGCGCGGCCAGGGTGAAGATCGCGAGTGCGAAGGCGGCACCGTCGGGCAGGGTGACCACCCCGACCTCGTGGCGGAGGGCTCCGAACGTCCCGGTCTTCCCGGCGACGCGGATCGCGTCGTGCGGGAAGCCAGAGGCCAAACGGTGGCCGAACACCTGCCGATGCATGGTCGCCTGCACGAACGCGGTCTGCTCCGGTGACAGCAACTCCCCCGCCCACAATCGCCGCAACAGCGACGTCAGATCCCGCGGAGTGCTCGCCGACGCATTCGCCGCCTCGTAGATCCCGGCCGGATCGGTCCGGTCGTTGTCAGCGAGTACGGCGAGTGCCGCATCCGGATCGTCCAGCCCCGTCCGACGTTGTAGGTCACGCAGGTTCCCCGCGGTCCCTCGTCGTACCCAGGTCCGTTGCAGGCCGAAGGATTCCAGCAAGCCGGCCAGCCGCCGCAACCCGACCACGTCGAGCAACGCATCGGCCGACGCGTTGTCCGACACCGTCATCATCGACACCGCCAGGTCGCGCAGCGACACCGTCACCGGGTCCGCGAACAACGACAGCCCAGTAGGCCCGGCGGTCCGCGTCGACGGATCCAGCGTCACCCGCTCGCGCGGATCGACCTCGCTCAGATCCACCAACCGGCAGAACCCGGCGAGCAGCGGCAACTTGTACACAGACGCCATCGGTACGACGCGATCCGCATCCACCTCGACGGTCGACTCCGGCGCATCGAGTGCGACCGCGTGCAACCAGCCGCGAACGCCGGCGTCCTCGAAGACCGCGCGGATCCGGGCGCTCACGACGCCACCAACGCATCCGTGAGCTGCGCCATCACGTCCGCCGGGCGGAGGAACGGCGTACGCGTCCTGGACCAGACGAGCCGGAGCCGCAACGGCAGCGGATCATCGACGAGCCGGTGCCGGCCGATCCCCGGAGCGGCGAGCGCCGGATCTGCCGTCACCACCGCGACCTGACCCGCGGCCGCCATCGCCAGTCCGGCCCGTTCGTCCGTGACCACGACGGTCCCGCCGTCGGGCCGGTGCAACGCGAGCGTGTCCAGGAACAGATCCCGCGCCGCCGGCGCCTCGGCCCGCGGCCGGACGGCGATCTGCAGCCGCTCCAGTTGCCGCAACTTCAGCTCCGAGCCGTCATCGGCCATTGCCGACGTCGGCACCAGTGCCCAGGTCGGCAGCAGCGTGACCGGTCCGGCCTCCAACCCGTCGAGCACGGCGGGATGCAGTACAGCGGCCAGCGTCAGCCTGCCCGCGGACACCTGAGCTACGAGCGAGCTGGTCGGCGCGGACAGCACCGTCACCCGGCTGCCCGGGATCACCTCACCACAAGCCGCCGCTACCGCGGCGCCGGCCGACGGCGGGACCTCCGGCGCGAGGCCGAGCCGGATCTCCGGCCCCTCCGGATCGCGCCCGACCGCGGCCTGATGCAGCTCCTCGATCGAGCTCAGTGCCCGCCGCGCGTACGGCAGCAATGCGGCGCCGGCCGAGGTCAGCTCGACCCGGCCCTGGCCGCGCTCGAACAGCTTGGCCCCGACCAGCGCCTCGAGCCGGCGCAGTCCTTGCGACAACGGTGGCTGGGTGATGCCGACCACCCGGGCCGCGTCGCCGAAGTGCTGTTCCTCGGCCAGCGCGATGAAGATCTGCAGATGCCGCTCAGTCAGCATGACCCGGCTGACCTGCGCTGATATCTCCAGCCAATCGCTTCATGCGTAAGAGCATATTCGACAGCCACCAACGGCCTCACCTTGACTGAAGCTCCGGTACGGCGAGAGGAGACACGGTGAAGGTGAGTCGCAGAGGCATGCTGACGGGCGCGGCGGCGGTTGGCGCGGCCGGCGTGATCGGCGCGGCGACCCGCGAGGACGCCGCCACGGCGGAGACACAAGCCGGCCAGACCCAGACGGCCCAGACGTCGCAGACCCAGGCGGCCGAGACACAGGGCGGGTCAGGGCAGCGGACCCCGGTGGAGGTGACCTGGTTCGGGACCCACGCGTGGCAGTTGCGCTGCGGCAAGAGCGTCGTACTGACTGATCCGTGGCTCACCCGCTTCAAGACCGGAACGTTCACGCCGGAGGGTGCGGACCCCAAGACCAAGCTGGTGATCAAGCCTGAGGTGATCGATCGCCACCTCGGGACGGCCGACGCGATCCTCGTCCACCACGCGCATTACGACCACATGGCCGACGTACCGTACGTCGCGAAGAAGACGCAGGCGACGGTCCTGGGCACGCAGACCCACGTCAACCTGCTCCGCGCGATGCGCACCCAGGAGGACCTGCTGTCACCGGTGCGCGGCGGCGAATACCTGCCCTTCGACGGCTTCGCCATCGAGGTGTTCCCGTCCCTCCACTCCTGCGGCGGGAAGCGGCACACCTACGCGTACCCGGGCTACCACCTGGAGTCCGTGCCACCGCGCCCGCGGGTGATCGAGGACCTGGTGGAGGGCGGCACACTGGCGTACGTGATCACGATCGGTGGCCTGCGCATCCTCAGCCTCAGTACGGCGAACTTCGACCAGAACGCACTGCGCGACCTGCAGGTGGACGTCGTGTTCGCGGCGCCCGGCGGCGAACCGGGCATCACCGACCGGCTGTTCGACACCATCAAGCCGGTGCAGAAGGTCATCGCGACCCATTGGGACGACTTCGACAAGCCGCTCGACGAGCCGGGCGTTCCGTGGACCGATCTCGGCCCGCTCCGCGCCTCGGTCGAGAAGGCAGGCGCGGAGTTCGTCCTCCTGGATCACCTGGAGAAGATCACGCTTTGACCCGGTAGTGATACGAGGCGACGGTCTGGAAACCGAGGCGGTCGTAGAGGGCGCGGGCCGGCGCGTTGGCCTCGACCACTGCCAGCCAGATGCGGCCGATCCCCTGGGCCGTTGCCGCCTGCAACAAGCCGTGGATGACTGCCTGGGCCAGTCCCTGCCGGCGCAGGTGGTCGTCGACGGCGAGGCAGTACAACCCCGACCAGTCGTCGACGAGCGCGAGCCGCCCGATCGCCGTGATGTGGTCGCCGGACCAGACGGTTGCGTACAGGGCCCGGCCGCGGTGGAGGATCTGCCGGGCGGTCGCCTGCTCGTCCGGCGAGCCGTGTCCGTCGACCCGCCACCAGAAGTCCGTCCAGCTGTCGTCCGGCGCCGAGGAAATATTCACCTCGACCGTCGGCTCGGCAAGCTTGGCGAGGATGTCCGCGACCTCGGCGCACTGCACCAGCGTCGGTGTCCGGATCTCGTAGCCACGCGCCTCGAGGTGCGCGTCGAGATCGGCGGGCTGCGCCGCCGAGCTGATCTGGAAGGACGGCGTGATGCCGTGCGCCTGGTACAGGTTTTCCACGTAGTCCAAGGCTTTTCCGAGGTCGAACGGCGCGTTCGCGGGCAGCACCGAGTTCGCTCGGAGGGTCACGCCGGCGTTGCGGCGGACCAGCCAGCCGTCGAGTTCGGTGCTGTCCGCGGCGGGCCAGCCTTGGTTCATCAAACCATTCATGCGAGCTGTAGAGATCACTCGCCCAAGAGTAAAAGCAGGCGGATTAAATTGCAACCGATTGCATAATTATTCATACATCCCGGAGTGTCCCGATCACGTCCGCCAGCAGATCGATGCCCTCGACAACTTCCTTCGGGGTGAGCGAGCCGTAGCCGAAGACCAGCCCGGCCGGCCCTGGGGCCGACACCCAGTACGGCGCCAGTCCGTAAACCCCCAGACCGCGTTCGAGCGCAGCCGCCTGGAGTGGTTCCTCGGCCAGATCCGGCGGCAGCAACGCCATCACGTGCAGCCCCGCGGACACCCCGACCGGCTCGAACTCCGGCAACCGCGCCGCCAGTCGATGGACCAGCGTGTCGCGCAGCAGGCGGTAGCGCGGCCGCATCCGGCGCAGATGCCGGTCGAACTCACCCCGGGCCACGAAGTCCGCGAACGCCAGCTGATCGAACACCGGCGATCCCCGATCGTCCATCAGTTTCGCCTGCGACATCGGCTCGACCAGCCGGGCCGGCAGGATCAACCACCCCAGCCGCAGCCCCGGTGCGAGGGTCTTGCTCGCGGTCCCGGCGTACGCGACCCGATCCGGCGCGAGGCCCTGCATCGCCCCGATCGGCTCCCGGTCGTACCGATACTCCGCGTCGTAGTCGTCCTCGAAGACGAGCCGATCGCCGCGGGCCGCCCAGGCCACCAGCGCCGCCCGGGTCTCCGCCGACGCCACCGCACCGGTGGGGAATTGGTGCGCCGCCGTCACCAGTACGACGTCAGCTCCTGACCGTTCGAGCGCGTCGACATCGATCCCCGACTGCAGCACCGGTACGCCGACGGCCTCGAGACCGGCCGCCGCCGCGACGTCACGCAGGTCGTTGTCCGACGGGTCCTCGACCGCGAGCCGCCGATAACCCTGCGCGGCCAGGACTTGCAGGAGCAAGCGCGATCCCTGGGCGAACCCGTTGCAGATCAGCATGTTCTCCGGGCGGGCCGCCGTACCGCGGACGCGGTTCAGGTAGTCGGCGAGCGCGGTCCGCAGCTCGATGGTGCCGCGACCGTCCAGGTAAGCGAGGCTGCGGTACGGCGTCTCGTTCAGCACCTGGCGGATCGACCGGAGCCACGCCGCGCGCGGGAACTGCGAGACGTCCGGCCGGCTGTAACGGAAGTCGATCCGCGGCGGACCGCTCGGCGACGGCTTCACCGCGGAAGGCTCGACCACGGCGATGTCGGCGACCTGCGTGTAGCCGCCGCCCCGGCTGACCAGGTACCCCTCGGCGACCAGCTGTTGATACGCCTCCACCACGACGCCACGGGACAGCCCGAGGTCCTGCGCGAGCGCCCGAGTCGACGGCATCACCGTGTCGGCGCGCAGTAGACCGGCCCGGATCCGTGTCCGGATCCCACTCTCCAGCTGCTGGTGCAGCGGCACGCCGGTGTCCCGCCGGAGCTCGACCAACAGCTCGCCCGGCCCCGAACTGGTACTGATTCGGCTCACACAACTGGACCTTATCGGAGTACCGCAGCGCTGTCAGTGTTGAAGCAAGCCGATCAGAGAAGAGAGAACGATGACCACACTGCTGCGCTCCGGAGACCAGGGGTACGACGAGGCCCGGACTGTTTGGAACGCGATGATCGACCGCCGCCCCGCCGTGATCGCCCGGTGCGAGAGCACCGAGGAGGTGGTCGCCGCGGTCCGGTTCGCCCGGACCAACGGCCTCGAGATCGGGGTCCGCTGCGGCGGGCACAACATCGCGGGTCTCGCCGTGCCGGACGGCGGCCTGATGATCGACCTCACCCCGATGAACGCGGTCCAGGTCGATCCCGAGCGGCAGCTGGCGTGGGTCCAGGGCGGCGCGCTGCTGGGTGAGCTGGACAAGACCGCGCAGCAGCACGGTCTGGCGACGACCGCGGGCAACGTCTCGCACACCGGCGTCGGCGGGCTCACGCTCGGCGGTGGGATGGGGTGGCTGGCCCGGCGATTCGGTCTGGCCTGCGACAACGTCGCGTCGTACGAACTGGTGACGGCGGACGGCTCCGTCGTACGGGCGAGTGCCGACGAGAACCCGGAGCTGTTCTGGGGGCTGCGCGGTGGCGGCGGGAACTTCGGGATCGTCACGTCCTTCGAGTTCCGGCTGCATCAGGTGGGGACGCGGGCGCTCAGCGTCGAGTTCACCTACCCGGCGTCGGCGGGGTTCGAGGTACTGCGCGGGTGGCGTGAGCTGAACGCGAACGCACCGCGGGAGGCGACGTTCACCGCAAGCATCAAGCCGGACTCGGTCACGGTCGGGTACGTATGGGTCGGCGAGGGTGGCTACGCCTTGCTGCCCGCGTTTCGTGCTCTGGGTCCGGTCAGCGATGAGATTGTCGAGCAGACGTCGTACCTCGAGCTGCAGACCCGGGACGACAACGTGCAGGGTCACCGGTACCGCCGCTACTGGAAGGGCCACTACTTCAAGGCGCTGCCCGACGACGCGATCCGTGCGTTGCTCCGGACGCCGGGTGTGTCCGCCAGCCTGCAGGCGTACGGCGGCGCGATCGCCGACGTCCCCGATGACGACGCGGCCTTCAGCCACCGGGACACGCTGTTCGAGTTCGTCACCGCGACGCGCTGGGACGACCCGGCCGAGGACGAGAGCCGGATCGCACAACTCCGCGAGTACGCCGCGGCGCTGGCGTCGTACGCGAACGGGGCCTACGTGAACACGCTCAACGGCGACTCGATCAGCCGCGCGTTCCCGCCGGCCAAGCTGGCCCGGCTGACCGCGCTCAAGACGGCGTACGACCCGGCCAACGTCTTCCACCTCAACCAGAACATCCGCCCCGGCGAGGCGAGTGCGGAGACCGCCGCCTGACTGGTACCTGTTGACGGTGGACTTCGAGTCGGTGTTCGCCGGTGTGGCGCGGGTGATCGAGGGCACCGGCGTGGTCATCATGGCCATCGGGCTCGCCGTTGTCCTGGTCCGCTACCTGTACGACGTCGTCCGCACGGGCACGGGTAGCTACCAGCAACTCCGGGTCAACCTCGGCCGGGTGATCCTGCTCGGCCTGGAGATCCTGATCGTCGGCGACATCATCCGCACGATCATCGTCGACACGTCGCTCCAGAACGTGCTGGTGCTCGGTCTGATCGTGCTGATCCGGGTCGTCCTCAGCTTCGCCCTCGAGGTGGAGATCTCCGGCGCCTGGCCGTGGCAGCAGCGCCGGTCCGAGCCGGCCCCGCCCGACGCGGCATGATGGTGTCGTGACCGAACTGACTCCGGAGCTGGCCGCGACGATCGAGGCGGCCTTCGCGCGCCGGGACCGGGACAACATGCAGCCGACCATCGACTTCTTCGAGAAGCTGCTGACCGAGCACCCGGACAACCCGTACGTGCTCTACGAGGTCGGCGGCTCGTACGACACCGACGGCCAGGAGGAGAAGGCGATCGGGTACTACGAGCGTGCGCTACCCCATCTGACCGGGGAGATACGCCGGAAGTGCCTGCTGCAGTACGGCAGCACCCTGCGCAACCTCGACCGGTTCGACGAGTCGCTGGACGTGTTCAAGAAGGCGTGCGCCGAGTTCCCGGAGTCGGACTCGCTGCGGGTGTTCAAGTCGCTCACCCTGCACGCGGCCGGTCACAAGGACAAGGCGCTGGCCACGCTGCTTCTGGTCATCGCCGACCGGGTGGACAGCCCGGAGATCAAGCGGTACGAGGCCGCCATCCGCGGTAACGCCGACTACCTCGCCAACCTCTGACGGACGGCCGGCTCACGCTTTGCGGGCGACGCCGCCGTAGATGACGTCGCGGGCATCGGCCAGCTGCTCGTCCTCGGCCGGCGCCTCCGCTCCGGGCGCGCGCCACTCGGCCAGCCGGACCACGCCCGGCTCGAGGAGCTCCAGCCCGGCGAACAGCGAGCCGATCTCCTCGACGGTCCGGAACGTCAGGGTCGGGAAGGCGGGCTTGACCTTCTCCGTCAGCTCCGTCGCCATCTGGTCGATCACGCCGCCGTCGCGCGGATTGCACGCGTGGCTGATCGCCAGGTACGACCCCGGGGGCAGGGCGTCGACGTACTGCCGCAGGATCGCGCGGGCATCGTCGAGGTCCTCGACGTAGTGCAGCATCAGCGCCATCACCAGCGCGACCGGCCGGCCCTCCGACAGGATGGCCGTCACGGCCGGGTCGGCCAGCACGTCGTCGGGCCGGGTCAGATCCGCGGCGGCGAAGTACGTGCGGTCGTTGTCCAGCAGCAGGGCCCGCCCGTGCGCGGCCACCGACGGGTCACGGTCGATGTACACCACCGAGGCGGCGCTGTTCTGCGCCTGGGCGATCTGGTGGGTGTTCTGCGCCGTCGGCAGCCCGGAGCCGGCGTCCACGAACCGATCCACGCCGGCCGCACCGGCCAGCCAGCCGATCATCCGCCCGAGCCAGCTCCGGTTCACCCGAGCCCACTCCGGCGCCTCCGGCGCGATCTTCATGATCTGCCGGTACAGCTCGCGGTCGGACTCGTAGTTGTCCTTCCCGCCGAGGAAGTAGTCGTACACCCGGGCGACACTGGGCTTGGTCGTGTCGATCCCCTGGGCGATCAGCCCGCCGTCATCGATCGGCTGATCCGTCACACTGTCTCCTCGCCGTCGGCGTCGCGTACTCCGACGAGGTTATCGCACGGACAGTGAACCGATCAGCACGATGAGTTTCACGGTGTGTAAAACCTCAAGAGCTACAGGTGTTTCAGCAGCGCACGCCCCCACCGCGCGCGGTTGCCCGAGCGCGTGGGGGCAGTGATCCCGGCGAACTGGCCGCCGGTGATCCGTTACCTGCGGCGGGAGGTCCGCCGCGCGGTGCGTCGCCCGGTGCGGCGTGCGACCCTGCGTGATCCGAACATGTGGTTCCTCCTGGTAGTGGAAAGGATCGGTAGTCGTGAACACCGGCCCCATGGTCAGCCGGCGGCGCCCGCCTTCTCCATGTCGTGCACTTCCTTGGCTTCCTCGGCCGACATCAGCCCGAGTCCGACCAGATCCAGCGGGCTGATGAAGCCGTCACTGATGCGGAAGCCGCCCGCGCGGGCAATCGCGTCCCGCAACGGCACAGCCCAGTTGTGCTCCAGCAGGATGAGCGCCGCGGCGGAGTCGTTCGGGATCTCGTCGAGCACATCCCAGGCGTCCTCCTCGTCGAACACGTTCACGCCGCCCTCCTCGGCCACTGCCTCGGCGCCGGCTTCCGCCCCGGCCTCCATGCCCTCTTCACCCTCGAAGCCCAAGCCGATCAGCGCGCCGATCTTGCTACCGAGCTCGATCGCCTCCGCCTCGGTCAGGTTGCTGAGATGCTCTGCCTCGATCTCTCCGTCCGCGCTCTTGTAGACCGCCAGCGAGTCGATCACCCGAACGGTGTCGCTCTCCCGCAGCCGCTCCAGCTCAGCGATGATCTCACCGTGGAACTCAGGGTGTGAGAACCCAAGCACGATGAGCTGCACTGGTCCGATTGCCATCTTCAAACCTCTTCCGTCTGGCCCGTTCCGGCGCACCCCGAGGGCGTCCGTCTCTTATCTCCCACCCTGGACGGCACGTCAGGACTGCGCCTCATCCGGCGCGGGTGAACGCGGGCCGATTCACCCCTCTGAGGTGGCGCGCCGACGGACGCCGGCGCGCATCCTGGTGGGGTGAGCGGCCACCGCCCCGCTCTGGTCCGTACCGACGGCCGGGCGACTGCAGTAAGACGACAAGGAGTGACGGACATGGGCAAGCCGTTCAAGGGCACCATCAACATCGACATCCAGGACTCGACCCCGGACTGGACGCCGTACGCGCAGCCGCTGCCCGCCGACGGGGCGCCGAGCGTGCTGTACGTCATCCTGGACGACGTCGGCTTCTCAGCGCTCGAGTCGTTCGGCGGGACGATCGAAACACCGAATATCAAGCGAATCGCCGACAACGGCCTGATCTACACGAACTTCCACACGACCGCGCTCTGTTCGCCGACCCGGTCGTGCCTGCTCACCGGCCGTAACCACACGACGAACGGCATGGCCTGCATCAGCGAGGCGTCGTCGGGTTTCCCGAACGCGAACGGGCACATCCCGATGGAGTGCGCGACGGCCGCGGAGGTGCTGGGCGAGCGGGGCTGGAACACGTTCATGGTCGGCAAGTGGCACCTGTGCGCCGAGGACGAGGAGAACCTGGCCTCGATCCGGCAGCAGTGGCCGGTCGGCCGCGGTTTCGAGCGCTTCTACGGGTTCCTGGGCGCGGAGACGAACCAGTGGTACCCCGACCTCGTCTACGACAACCACCCGGTGGACCAGCCGAAGACGCCGGAAGAGGGGTACCACTTCTCGATCGACATCACCGACAAGGCGATCGGGTTCGTCCGCGACGCCAAGGCGATCGCTCCGGACAAGCCGTTCTTCCTCTACTACGCCTTCGGCGCCGGCCACGCGCCGCATCACGTGCCGAAGGAGTGGGCGGACAAGTACAAGGGCAAGTTCGACATGGGCTACGAGGCCTACCGCGAACTGGTCTTCGCCAACCAGAAGAAGCTCGGGATCATCCCCGAGCACGCCGAGCTGTCGCCGATCAACCCCTACACGGACCTCAAGGGCCCGCAGGGACAGGAGTGGCCGGCGCTCGACGTCGTACGCCCGTGGGAAACGCTGGCCGACGACGAGAAGAAGCTGTTCGCCCGGATGGCGGAGGTCTACGCGGGCTTCGTCAGCCACGCCGACCACCAGCTCGGGCGGATGCTCGACTACCTCGAGGAATCGGGGCAGCTCGACAACACCCTGATCGTCCTCGTGTCCGACAACGGCGCCTCCGGCGAGGGCGGCCCGAACGGCTCGGTCAACGAGAACAAGTTCTTCAACGGCATCGCCGACACGATGAAGGAGAACCTCAAGTACGCCGACGTGCTCGGCAGCCCGCTGACCTACAACCACTACCCGACCGGATGGGCGTGGGCCTTCAACACACCGAACAAGATGTGGAAGCGCTACGCCAACTACCAGGGCGGCACCGCCGACCCGATGATCATCTCCTGGCCGGCCCAGATCACGACGCCGGGTATCCGGACCCAGTACACGCACGCGATCGACATCGTGCCGACGATCTATGACTGCCTCGAGATCGAGATGCCCGAGGTCTACCGGGGGGCTACCCAGATCCCGCTCGAGGGCGAGAGCTTCAAGGCGAGCCTGCACGACACGAAGGCAAAGGGCCGGCAGACGCAGTTCTACTCGATGCTCAGCACTCGCGCCATCTACCACGAGGGCTGGAAGGCATCGTCGGTGACGCCGGCCTCACCCGACGGCTGGGCGGAGTTCGCGACGCAGCGGTGGGAACTGTTCAACACCGAGACCGACCCGAGCGAATGCCACGACCTCGCCGAGCAACACCCGGCCAAGCTGGCGGAGCTGATCGCGCTGTGGTGGTCGGAGGCGGGCAAGTACAACGCTCTCCCGCTCGAGTCCCGGGGCGCGCTGGCCATCCTCACCGCGGAGCGGCCACAGCTCTCCAAGCCGCGCGACGAGTACGTGTACTACCCGGACTGTGAGGAGGTGCCCGAGTCGGTCGCGGTGAATGTCCGCAACCGCTCCTACGCGATCGCGGCCGAGGTCACCATCGACACGACCGACGCGGCGGGGGTCCTGTTCGCACACGGGGCCCGGTTCGGCGGCCATGCCCTCTACATCAAGGACGGCAAGCTCAAGTACGCCTACAACTATGTCGGCGAGTTCGAGCAGATCGTCGACTCGAGCAAGCCTGTTCCAACGGGTAACTGTGTCCTGTCGGCCTCCTTCGAGAAGGCCGGTACCGGGATGCCGACCGAGGGCCTGCTCAGCCTCTACATCGACGAGGAGAAGGTCGGCGAGGCCAAGATCAGGACCCAGCCGGGCAAGTTCTCCCTCGCCGGGGAGGGTCTCAACGTCGGACGGGACCGTGCCGCGCCCGTCACCGACGACTACCCCGGAACGTCGCCCTGGGCCTTCACCGGCGGAACGATCCGCCGGGTCGTCGTGAACGTGGCCGGGGATCCCTGGGTCGACCTCGACAAGGAGGTACGGGCGGCGTTCGCCCGCGATTGACATCCCAGTCCGTCAGCAGGCACACGCGACACCGCGTGGCGCGGTGAGGGGGTCGGGGAGGCGCCGGTCGATTCCATCGGCGGTCTCCACCGGCAGACCTTCGCGAGCCCAGTACTCGAAGCCGCCGATCATCTCCTTGACCGGATAGCCCAGCTTGGCGAACTCCAGCGCGGCCTTCGTGGCGCCGTTGCAACCCGGCCCCCAGCAGTACGTCACCACCGTGACGCCGGCCGATACGGCGGACGCCGCCCGGGCCGCGATCTCCCGGGTCGGCAGGTGGATCGCGCCCGGTACGTGACCCTGGTCCCAGCTCTCCTGGCTGCGGCTGTCGACCAGGACCCACCCGGTCACGCCGGCGCCGATGTCGGCGGCCACGTCCGAGACATCCGCCTCGAACGACAGCCGGCCGGCGAAGTGCGCGACGGCGGCCTCCGATGCGGCGGTGGAGGTGTGCAGGACGGCCGAGGTCTGAACGGTCATGGCTGGCTCCTTCGTGATCAGGGAGCCACCAGCGTCAGGCATCACCGGCAGTGCGCAACAGTGGCAGAAATGCCCTACTACTACAAAATTCAGCCACGCCGCGCACTGATCTTGGCCCGGGCCCGGGCAGTCTTGATCGCCGCCTTCAGCGTCTCGACGTCGTACGCGCCGTAGTGCCGTTGGCCGTTGACGAAGAAGGTCGGTGTGCCGGACACACCGCTGGTGTCCGCGGACTCCACGTCCTGCGCGACCCGTGCCGCCGCCACGTGCCGCTTCACGTCGTCATGCAGCTTCGCGGTGTCCAGGCCGAGTTGCTCGGCGTACCCGATCAGGTCCGTCGGCTGCAGCTTGTCCTGGTTCGCGAGCAGCAGGTCGTGCATCTCCCAGAACGCACCCTGCTTGGCGGCCGCCTCGGACACCTCGGCGGCGATCTGCGCGCGGGGATGGACGTCGCTGAGCGGCAGGTGCCGCCAGACGAACCGCAGATCGTCGTCCTGCAGCACGTCCCGGACGATGGGCTCCGCCATCCCGCAGTACGGGCATTCGAAGTCGCCGTACTCCACCAGCGTCACCGAGGCGGTCTCCGGGCCGCGGATGTGGTCCCGCTCGGGATCGACCGGGTCGGTCAGGTCGAGCAACTGCTCCGCGTCGCCGAGCAGAGCCAGCGCCTTCTTCGGCGGCGAGAGCAGCTTGGCCCCGTGGAACACCAGCCAGGTCAGCCCCGAGGCGACGATCACCGCCGACAGCAGGCCGACCTTCGCCTCCGCCAACTGCGGTCCCTCGAACGCGATCGTTGCTATCAGCAAGGAAACCGTGAAGCCGATCCCGGCGATGGTGCCGCTGCCGACGACCGCGGCCCAGCCGACCGTCGGCCGGAACCGGCCCCGGCTGAGGCGATCCAGCAGCCAGGACACCGTCGTCACCGCGACCGGCTTGCCGACCACGTAGCCGACCAGGATGCCGAGCGTGATCGGCGCGGTGTACGCGCGGCCGAGGAAGGCGGCGTCGATCGTCACCCCGGCGTTGGCCAGGCCGAACAGCGGGACGATCAGGTAGCTGGTCCACGGGTGGTAGAGGTACTGCAGCCGCTCGTTCGGCGAGATCGTCGCGGTCAGTCCGATCGTCGCGGAGCGCGCCAGCTCGGGCGTCGGCTGCTCCCGGAACAGCCGGAACAACCCGGACGCCTCCTCCAGTTCCTCCCGGCCCGGTGAGTACGCCGAGGCCGTCAGCCCGATCGCGAGTCCCGCGACCACGGGATCCACACCACTCTTGAGCAACGCGGCCCACATGATCACGCCGAGCACGACATACATCCAGGCCTTGCGGACGTGGAACAGGGCGAGGCCCAGGACGACGCCGAACGCCACGATGGCCGCCATCAGCGGCATCAGCTGGATGTTCTCGCTGTAGACGACGGCGATCACGACGAGCGCGAGCAGGTCGTCGACCACGAACACCGTCAGCAGGAACACCCGGACGCGGTCCGGGACCCCACGACCCACCAGCGCGAGCAGGCCGAGCGCCAGCGCGGTGTCGGTGGACATCGCGACACCCCAGCCATGCGAGCCCTCGCCGCCGGCGTTGAACGCCAGGTAGATGAGCACCGGCGCGACCATCCCGCCGACGCCGGCCAGCACCGGCAGCACGAACCGGCTGCGGTCACGCAGGTCACCGAGGTCGAACTCGCGGCGCGCTTCCAGGCCGACCACCAGGAAGAACAGTGTCATCAGGCCGCTGTTGATCCACTCCCGCAGGTCCAGGCTCAGGACGTTGTGGCCGAGTCCGATCGACAGGTCGGTCCGCCAGAAATCGTCGTACATCCCGGGCAGGACATTGGCCCACAGGAGGGCGACCACGATCGCCGCGGCAAGGACGCCGGAGCTGCCCGCCTCGGTCCGGAGGAACGCGCGGAGCGGTGCTGCGAACTCCCGCCGCCAGTTGGTCCGGCCGCTCAGCAGCGCGGGGAAGTCCGTCATGGCATCACTCTAACGTTCTGGGTTGAAGGACCCAGAAAAATCCGTGCTGATCCGGCTAACAGTTCGGGGCTTGCGGGCTGCATGATGTGTCCTGAGGATCACTCCAGCCACGGGGTGCCCGATGGCTTGAGCACGACTGGAGTCCCCTGTGTCCGAGCAATACCTCGCCATGAGCGCGTCCGCGGACTCGTTCGCGCGACTGGCGATCGAGATGCATGAAGCACCCGGGGTGGAGGAGACGATCGAAGCGGTCGTCCAGTTCGCCCTGCAGGCACTGAGTTGTACGTATGCCGGCGTCGCGCTGTATGCCCGCGGCTCACGCCCGGAGGTCGCGGCGGTCACGGACCCGGTCGTCGCCGACGTCTACGACCTGCAGCTCAGCAGCCAGACCGGACCACTGGTCACCGCACTGCAGGAGAAGACAACCGTCCTGATCCGCGACACGACCACCGACGACCGCTGGCCGGAGTGGGCCGCCAAGGTCGCCGCGCTCGGAGTCCGCAGCGTTCTCGACGTACCGCTCGTCACCGGCGGCGGGGCCCACCAGACGGTCGGTGTGCTCGGCCTGTACAGCCCGGCCGCGGACGCCTTCGACGCCGACGACGAGGCGATCGCGCACATCCTCGCCCGGCACGCCTCGGTCGCGGTCGCCTCCGCACGGCACGAGGAGACGATGGCCCAGGCCGTCGACGCCCGCAAGCTCGTCGGCCAGGCGATGGGCATCCTGATGGAACGCTTCGACGTCGACGGCGACCGTGCCTTCGCCATCCTCAAGCGCTACTCCCAGGACAACAACACCAAACTCCGCGACGTCGCCCAGCACCTGATCGACACCCGCAAACTCCCGCACTAGTCCGGTACGCCGGCCGACGTACCGGGCCGGTGACACACGCTCGTGCCGTCCGGCCTGAGAGCACGAGGCCGAATCTGACACCGTTGTCCAGGGAACATTTACCGAAATCGGGTGCATACTTCGAGAAGAATTGGGTACGGCGCCCGCGGATGGTTCATCTGTGCAAGGGGTGTGGACACCTAGGCGCCCTTGGGTTGAGCATGACGCCGGGACTTGTGCGGCCAGAACGGCGGACCGGGTCACGTCCCGGCGTCCCCAGCCCGATCGCGCGGTTACCCTGTCGGGATGGGTGAGTGGCGGCCGCTCTCAGGGCCTTCCCGGCAGGTGGCGCTGGAGATCCTGCTGGACGGGCCACTGTCGCGTGCCGAGTTGTCGCGTCGGGTGGGCCTGTCGCCGGGCAGCCTGACCCGCCTGACGAAGCCGATGGTCGAGTCCGGACTGCTGGTCGAGGTGGCCGGTGGACCGACGGACGCGCGGGTGGGCCGGCCGTCGCAGCCACTCGACCTCGACGCGGCCGCCCACCATTTCGTCGGCATCAAACTCACCGGCGACTCGGCGATCGGCGTACTGACGACGCTGCGTGCCGAAGTGATTGCGAGCGCCGAGCGTCCGCTGACCGATCCGACCCCGTCCGTGGTGGCCGAGCTCGTCCTCGAGCTCACCGACGACCTCGCCATCCAGGTGCCGGGCGCGACCCCGATCACCGGGCTCGGGGTGGCCCTCGGCGGCCGGGTGGCGAACAACACCGAGGTCCGCTGGGGGCCGTACCTGAACTGGGTCGACGTACCGTTCGGCGAGATCGTGGCCGCCCACACCAGCATCCCGGTCGTGATCGCGAACGACCTCACCGCGCTGACCGAGGCGACCCACTGGTTCGGCGCCGGCCGGAGCGTCGACCGCTTCGTGCTGCTGACGATCGGCGCCGGGGTCGGGTACGGACTGGTCGTCCACAACCTGACCGTCGACAGTCCCGACACGGACATCGGCACCATCGGTCACTACCCTCTGCTGCCGGACGGTCCGCGCTGCGAGCGCGGCCACCGCGGCTGTGCGCTCAGCCTCCTGACCGTCAGCGCGATCACCGAACAGGTCGGCACGGCGGTCGGCCGGACGGTCGGCTACGACGAGGCTCTTGATCTCGCGGCCAAGGGCGATCCCGCGGCGAGCGCGGTGATCGGCCGCGCGGGCCGCGCGCTGGGCAAGCTGATCGCGGCGGCCGCGAACTTCACCATGCCCGAGCTCGTCGTCCTCGGTGGCGAGGGTGTCCGGCTCGCCGAAGTCGCGCACGCCGAGCTGCTCGCCGCCCTGCACGCGGACCGCCATCCTTCCTCCGCGGAACTGCCGATGGTGCTGCAGCCCGCCGACTTCACCGAGTGGGCTCGCG
The DNA here is from genome assembly GCF_036227145.1 of Kribbella sp. NBC_01484. Lineage (NCBI taxonomy): Bacteria > Bacillati > Actinomycetota > Actinomycetes > Propionibacteriales > Kribbellaceae > Kribbella > Kribbella sp. NBC_01484. Next base: position 3,474,802 of record NZ_CP109437.1, on the reverse strand, counting down.
GCGCCGCGGTGGTCGCGATCCAGACCTTCGTCCTCGGAATCGAGTAACTGACTATCAGGCTATAAACAGTTACACTCCAGGTCATGGACTCAGTGAGGCGATGGCTCGAGGGCTGGCGGCTCTGCCGCGGACTGGAACCAGTGATCGAGTACGACGACGCGCTGGCCGCCGTACTGCGGTTGCCCGGACGCGAGCGGGAGTTGTTCGCGCTCGGCGACGATCCGGCCACCGTGGATCGGCTTGCGGCGCAGGTGTCCGGGGACATCTGGTTGACCGTGACCACGCAGCATGGCGACGAGATCGGCCGACGGCTCGCCGCCGCGGGGGTGGAGCCGTTCGCGGAGCAGAAGACGCTGATGTCGATCGATTTGCGTGAACACCCGCAACCGACGACAGCGGCGTACCGACTTGAAGTGAGCTCCGACGGCGCGCTGGAGTATGTACGTATGCTCGCGGCGGATGGCACGGTCGCGGCGCGGGGTATGGCGGCGACCGTCGGGAGCGACGCGGTGATGCATGACATCCAGACCGATCCGGCGCATCGGCGGCGCGGGCTGGGCAGCGTCGTGATGGGCGCGCTCAGCCGGCGGGCCTTGGAGCGCGGTGCGCGGACGGGATTGCTGATGGCGACCACCGACGGGTTCCAGCTCTACCGGAAGCTCGGCTGGTTGCCCGAGGCAACCATGGTGACAGGGTCAGGCAGTTCGCGCGCGGTGGGCGGCGACCTTGGTGCGGTTCTGGCAGGCCGTTGAGCAGAACCGCTGCGTGCGGCTCCGGGTCGCGTCGAGGAACAGGTCGTCACAGCGGGTCGCCTCGCACCGGCGGAGACGCTCGACCTCATCGCTGCCGAGCAGCATCGCAGCCGCGGTCGCGAACTCGGCGATCCAGCCAGTCGCCCCAGGCCCGCCGAAGTGCAGATGCCACGGTGCCCCGTCATCCCGCACCAGCTGCGGCGCCGCCTTGGTATCCCTGAGCAAGTCGTTCACCAGGTCGACGGCCCCATCCACATCCGGCAGGCGGCTGAGAGCGTCGTACAACTGCTTGCCCCCGGAGGCGTACGCCGCCACGTCCACCTCGCCGACGCGGTTGGTGGTCAGTCGCAGGACAGCGCGGATGTCGTCCGCCTCGGGCGAGACCGCCGGCCGCCCTTGGCGCGTGGCGGATCCGAAGGCGTTCGCCAGCGCGATCGCTGCGACCAGCGACGCCTTCAGGTGATCCGTAGCCTCCACTCCGCCATTATCGCGTGACGGTGGAAATCGTTCATCCGGAGGAGGTGGGTCAGACCAGGGCACTGCGGCGTGTGCTACCAGGGTCGTACGCTCGGGCGAGGGAACATCCGTCCGGGCTCCGATGCCGCAGATCGTTGCCGGGACCAACAATAGCGGTCATGAACCTGGTCGAGTCCCGCCACCGCCCTGCAGTCCGTGGGATCGCCGGCCTGTCCGAGGCCGTCGTCGACCTCGCGGCCGTTCGCGACAACGTCCAGACCTTCCGGCGGCTGGTGCCGCAGGACATCCTCGCGGTGGTGAAGGCCGACGCCTTCGGCCACGGCGCCGTACCGGTGGCCCGGGCCGCGGTCGAGGCCGGCGCGACCTGGCTCGGCGTGGCCCACGCCGACGAGGCGCTGCAGTTACGCGCCGGAGGCCTGACCGTTCCGATCCTGACTTGGTTGTACGACGCAACCGAACTGCTGCTGCTCGGCGATCTCGAGGTGGATGTCAGCGTCTCGACCGTCGCCGAACTCCAGCGCGTCGTCTCCATCCCCTCTGTGCATTTCGTACACCTCAAGCTGGACACCGGACTCCACCGCGCCGGCAGTGCACCTGACCAGTGGATCGAGCTCACCCGGGCGGCGGCGCACTACGAAACGCTCGGGGCCGTCACGGTCCGCGGGATCTGGTCTCACCTCTCGCACGGCGACTCGCCCGATGCCGCGCAGAGCCGGAGGCAACTACAGCTGCTGCGGACCGGGGTGAGCCTCGCCCGCCGGGCTGGGTTGCGGCCGGACGTCGTACATCTGGCCAACTCGGCCGGCGCGATCACGTTGGATGCACCGGACTGCGATCTGGTCCGGATCGGCGCCGGTCTGTACGGCATCGACGAGGTCGGCGTCGGATTGCGGCCGGCGATGCGGCTGACGAGCAAGCTGGCCCAAGTACGCCGGATCCGAGCAGGCGAAGGGGTTTCGTACGGGCACGACTACGTCGCGGACCGGGACACCACGATCGGCCTGGTCCCGCTCGGGTACGCCGACGGGACCCCGCGGGTCGCCGTACGTCGGGCCGGCGTGCAATGCCGGGGTGTGCGGATGCCGGTGATCGGCCGGATCGCGATGGACCAGTTCGTCGTCGACGCCGGTGATCTGGCGGTTGAGCCCGGTGAGCCGGTGACCGTGTTCGGAGACGGCTCGGGTGGTGAGCCGACCGCCGCTGATTGGGCCGACTGGGCCGGGACCATCCCGCACGAGATCTACTGCGGCATCGGATCCCGGGTCCCCCGTCGCTACGAGGAAGGCATCCGATGAAGGTCGCGGTGGTGCTGGGAGGGGCGAGTCCTGAGCGCCGGGTCTCGCTGGCCAGCGGCAAGGGCGTCGTGAAGGCGGTCGAGCTCCTCGGCCACACGGCGATCCCGCTGGTGATCGATGCCGCGGGCAACTGGTTGGACGGGCAGCACGAGGCGATCGAGATCCTGCAGGCGTGCGACGTCACCATCCCCGCCTTGCATGGTGAGGGCGGTGAGGATGGCACACTGCAGGGCTTCTTCCAGCAACTGAAGATCCCGTACGTCGGCAGCGGCGTAGCAGCCAGCGCGGTTGGGCTGGACAAGCGACTCACCAAGGCGGTCCTCATGGCGCACGGCATCGCGGTCACTCCGGGCGTGACGCTGCGCGGTCCGGACCTGACCGACATCGAGGCCGCGCTGCAGAAGATCAAAGTGGCCGGCCTCGAGTTCCCGGTGTTCGTCAAGCCCGGCAACGGCGGCTCGAGCTTCGGCGTGACCCGGGCGACCGATCTGCGGACGCTGTCGGCCGCCATCGCGGATGCCGCCGTACTGGATCCGGTCGTGCTGGTGGAGCGGGAGATGGTCGGCCGGGAGATCGACCTGGCCGTGCTGGAGTTCCCGGACGGGCGCGTCGACACGGCGCCGGCGCTGGAGATCCACGCTGATCCGGCCGAGCCGTTCTTCAACGCGACTGCCAAGTACGACAGCGGCGCCACGCGGTTCGTCGTACCCGCGCCGCTCGAACCCGGGCTGGCCGAGCGGCTGCGGCGTACGGCGATCGATGTCTTCGATGTGCTCGGGTGCAAAGGGCTGGCCCGGGTGGACTTCTTCGTACCGGCCGATGGACAGCCGGTGGTCAACGAGATCAACACGTTCCCCGGGTTCACGCCGGCGTCGCAGTTCCCCCGGATGTGGGCGGCGGCCGGGATGTCGTACGCCGAGGTCGTCGACACGCTGATCCGGACGGCGGTGGCTCAGCAGTGACTGTTCTGTTGAGCGACGAACGGATCACCCGGATCCCAGTACGACCAGGCTGTGGGGAGCTTGTTCTCCCGAGCTGAGCAGGTCATTCCAGGAGGGCGGCGGTGAACCTCTCGCGGTGATCTACCAGCCACTCCTGGATGCGGTCCCAGCGTTCCCATCCCCCGCGCTCGGCCAGTGCTTGGAGATAGATGGTGTCGCCGTCGGCCACGCGGCGCGCGACGAAGGCCCGGCATACTGCGGTGGCCTGCTCGATGGTGCCCGGCAGTTCGGCGCGTTCCCGCAGCGAGAGGCCGTAGCCGTCGGCAAGGATCCGAAGTCGCGTCGGGGCATCCAATCCGGCAGGGTAATAGCCGGCCGCTGATGCTGGGTCGACCATGGGGCCCAGTAGCGGGCGGTCATGGCGACGTCCCAGAGCGGCCGCCCAGGGGCCGCCACGTCGAAATCGATCAGCCCGGCGGCACGGCCGTCGTGGAAGACGACGTTCTCCGGGCATACGTCGTTGTGACAGAGCAACGTCCCTCCCTCCGGATCAGCCAGATCTCGGGGCCATGCGACGTGGATGTCGAGGGGGATGTCCGAGCTGGCCTCGTGGAGGCGCCGCAGCAGGCTCCCCACCGACGTCAGTGCACTCCGGGTCATGGCCCAAGGCGGGAACGGCGGCAGGGCAACGTCGCCGGGAAGAAAGGTCAGCTGCTCGCGGCCGTCCTTGGTGAGGTGGACGGGGGTCGGTGCCGCGTCGAAGCCGTGATCTCTCAGTGCGAGGAGGTGGGCATGGATGGCACGCGCGGTGCTCGGCGCCGGGCGATCCACAAGCGCCCCGTGACGGAAGACCGCGCCCGTGTTCACCATGCCGCCTGTCAGCACCTCGCGGTTCGTCGCGTCGTCTTCAGCCGTCATGCCGATCACGCTAGCGTCAAACCGGCTCTGTGAGGGCCTACCTCGGGGACCGCCCGGCCGCCCTCTACGGCCCGGCGTCAAGCCTCTCGACCTTGGTGTAGACAGTAAATGTCGAGCCCGGTCGTACGCCTCCGACGTCGCGGACATGAACGACTACGGAGTGACCGGTGCGACCACCGGCGCAGAGGTGTTGCTGAAGCTGCCCGTCGACGCGGTCTGGGCGGGGATCACGGCCATCGACCGGTACGGCGAGTGGAGCCCGGAGTGCTACTACGGCGCCTGGCTCGACGACGCGGACCGGCCTGTCCCCGGTGCCCGCTTCGAAGCGCGGAATCGCTTCGCGGACGGGTACGAGACCTACGTGACGTGCACGGTCACGATCGCCGACGAACCGCTGCGCTTCGGCTGGGACGTGTACGGCGGTGGGGATGTGCCCTTCGCACACTGGGAGTACGAGCTGCAGCCGCAGGGGCGGGTGACGCTGGTCCGGCAGTCCTTCACCCATGGACCTGGTGACAGCGGCCTGCGTTCCGGCGTGCGGCAGCAGCCCGAGCGGGCCGCGGAGGTGATCCAAGGACGCCTGGACCAGCTGTCCGCCAACATGCGGAAAACCCTGCTGTCAATGCAGGAAACGCTGTCCTGATGACGGGGAGGTTCAGGAGGCTTCGCTGGCCTTGGCGGTCGAGGGCGCCACCCACAGGCACTCGGCCGTGCCTTCGGCCAGGTGCTGTTCGTAAACGCCGACCTTGTGGGTGATCACCCGCAGGCACTCGGTGAGCTCCTGGATCTGGGCGGTGACGTGGTCCTGATGGCTGCGGAGCAGGGCGAGGCGGTCCTGTTCGTTGCCGGAGCCCTGGCGGACCAGCTCGGTGTACTTGCGGATCGTGTCCAGCGGCATCCCGGACGAGCGGAACTTGATGCACATGTCCAGCCAGTCGACATCGTCCTCGGTGTAAACGCGCCGGCCGTTCGACTCCCGCCGTACGGCGTCCGCGAGCAACCCCTCGCGCTCGTAGAACCGGAGTGCGTGCACGCTCAGCCCGGTCCGCTCCGCAACCTGTCCGATACTCAGTCCAGCGTCCATACGCGGCACCATAACCCCGGTCGTAGCTCTTACAGCAGTGGTTTCAGGGCCGTCAGCGCCTGATGGACGTCGGCCAAGGTCGTGTAGATGTGGAAGGACGCGCGCAACTTCCCGTCGCGGACGGCCGCACGGATGCCGGCCGACGCGAAGGCCTCCTGCGCGCCGGGGAGCGGCGTGCTCACGATCGCGGAGTCGCCCGGTGGCAGCCCGAGACCGGCGCGGAACTCGTTCGCCAGCTCCAGATTGTGCTGGTGGATCGTCTCGACGCCGATCTGCTCGACCAGCTCGAGCGCGGGCGCGGCCCCGACGAAGGAGAACCACGCCGGCGACTGGTCGAACTTCCGCGCGCCATCGGCGAGCACCATCCGCGTCCCGTAGTACGAGTCGTGCACCTCGGCACCGGCGTACCACCCGGCGGCCGACGGCCGGCAACGCTCCTGCAACCGTGGCGAGAGATACCCGATCGTCGCGCCACGTGGCGACATCAACCATTTGTACGTGTGTGTGACCAGCGCATCGACACCGTCCACCCGCAACGGCAACCAGCCCAGCGCCTGGCTCGCGTCGATCACCACCAGCGCGCCAATTTCCTTGCTAGCGGCAACAACCGCGGCCAGATCGAGGACGGCGCCGGTCGACGACTGGACCGCACTCACCGCGACCAGGTCGAACCCCGGCCGGATCGCCGCGACCAGCTCATCCCCTGGTACGGCGACCACCTCGACGCCACGGTCCGCGTGGACCTGCCACGGAAACACGTCCGACGTGAACTCGACGTCGTCGGTCAGCACCTTCGCCCCGTCCGGCAACGCCGCTGCGATCGGCGCCAACGCCGCGGAGACCGTGCTGCCCACGAACACATCGCCGGCGTCCGCACCGACCAGCCGGGCGAACGACTCCCGGGCCCGGGTCGTCGACTTGTCCCATGGTTCCCAGGACGTCGCGCCGACCCGCCAGTCGGCGAGCGCGGCCTGCAACGCGTCCCAGGCCGGCTTCGGCGGCAATCCGTACGACGCCGTGTTCAGCCAACCCGGCTCCGGATCCCATAGTCCGGCGAAGTCCCCAAGAGTTCCCATTGCTCCAGCCTACGCAGCCGCGCGGACCGGCCGCGGGAGTTGTCCAAAACCGTCAGTTACGCAGGTGCGCTAGCAGCGTCGCCAGCCGCCGCCGTCGGCGGCTCGTGCTCAAGAACGGTTCTGGAGCTGTTGGAACTGCAGACCTCGCACTCCACCTGCGGATTGACCTTGAGAACCCACCAACCATTTTCGGGCGCCGAAAGTGGTTGGTGGGTTCTCAAGGTGGAGCCGCGGCCGGATCAGTGGAGTAGGCCGGCTGACGTCAGGCGGTCGGTGATGGGGTCGTGGGAGACGGCCCGGGCGGTGTTGCCGCGGTGGTCGGTGGTGGTGCGGGATGCGGTGCCGTTGACCTAGACAGTGCTCTAGCTTCTAGCGTTGCGCCGGTCAGGACCGGCAAGACTGGGGAGCTGTTTCATGCGCTATCGCACGCTGGGTGGGACCGGGATCGAGGTCAGTTCGCACTGCCTCGGCGCGATGATGTTCGGCGCGGTCGGGAACCCCGACCACGAGGACTGTGTCCGCATCATCCACGCCGCCCTCGACCAGGGCATCAACTTCGTCGACACCGCGGACATGTACTCGACGGGCGAGTCCGAGGAGATCGTCGGCAAGGCGCTGAAGGGCCGCCGGGACGACGTCGTACTCGCGACCAAGGTGCACTTCCCGTTGCACGACGACAGCCGGAACCGCAGTGGGAACTCCCGGCGGTGGATCACTCGCGCGGTCGAGGACAGCCTGCGCCGGCTCGACACCGAGTGGATCGACCTCTACCAGGTGCACCGGCCGGATCACTCGACGGATATCGAGGAGACACTCTGGGTGCTCAGCGATCTCGTCAGCGCGGGGAAGATCCGGGCATTCGGATGCTCGACGTTCCCGGCCGAGGACATCGTGGAGGCGTACCACGTGGCGGAGCGGCGAGGGTACGGGCGTTTCCGTACGGAGCAACCGCCGTACTCGATGATCGGCCGCGGGATCGAGCGCTCGCTGTTGCCGACGTGTCAACGGCTCGGGATGGGAGTGCTCACGTGGAGCCCGCTCGCGTTCGGCTTCCTGTCCGGCAAGATCCGCAAGAACCAGCCGATCGACCTCACGTCGGGCCGGGCTGCCATCGCTCCGAACCGCTTCGATCCGTCGCTGCCCGCGAACGCGGCGAAGTACAACGCCGTCGAGCGCCTGATCGAAGTCGCCGAGGGCATCGGAGTGTCCCTCCCTGAGCTGGCGATGGCCTTCGTCACCACGCATCCGGCGGTCACGTCGGTGATCAGCGGACCCCGCACGATGGAGCAACTCGACGGCCTGCTGAAGGGCGCTGACCTCACCCTGGACGACGCGACCCTCGACCGGATCGACGAGATCGTCCCGCCAGGCACCGACCTCTGGGACACCGACGCCGCCTGGCGCCCCCAATCCCTCACCAACCCCACCGCCCGCCGCCGCCCACCCACCGACCGCTGAGCCCCCGCCCCGCCCCCATCGCACGACCAGCAAGCCGACCCACCCAAACCGCGACTTTGTGCACCATTGCCGCATCCACAGGCCGCAAAAGCACGGATCCGGTGCACAAAGTCGGCTCGACGCGGGCCGGGTGTCGCGACGACTCGACGTGGCCGGGGCCGGGGCGCGACGGCACGACGCGGCCGTGGGCCGGTCGGCCGGCTCGAGGTCGGCCGGGTGCCGACCCACCCGCACCGCGACTTTGTGCACCGTTGCCGCATCCACAGGCCGGCGAAACACGGATCTGGTGCACAAAGTCGGGTCGGCTTGGGTCTGGGCCGCGTCGGCTCGGGGTGGGTCGAGTGGCTCGGATCGGGGGTGCGGGGTGGGTTAGTTGCCGGTTTGGAGGGTGGTCCAGGTGGCTGGGCCTGCGATGCCGTCGACTGTCAGCTGTCTCGTGCGCTGGTAGTCCTCTACGGCCGCAAATCGCCCCGGGCGGGCGGAAGATGAAGGTTTTCAGTCAGGGGCGTGGCGGCGACGGTTTGTTTTTGGCGGGGCGAGATGGGCACTGGAAGATCGTCAGCCAAGAGAAAGAGTCAGATCGATGAACCCCCTGCCGCAGTCCACCCGTAACGCCGCGGAACCGTGGACGGCGAAGGAAGTCCGGCAGTTCGAGAAACTCGCGGCGGAGAACCTGCCACCCTCGGTGATCAGCCTCCGCCTCGGCCGCCCGGTCGCGGCCATCCTGACCAAGGCCGTCGAGGCGGGTATCAAGCTCACCCCGCTCAACCGCCCGCCGTACGGCGTTTGACGCCGACACCCTGACGCCGGGACGGCGCCGACGTACCGTGGGTGCAAACACGTCCCAGGGAGGGTGTCATGACTGTCCGCAGACCCGGCAGGTGGGATCCCGGCGAAGAGCCGTCCCCGGTGATCGACGAGACGCTGCAGGAGGAAGGCCTTGAGCTGACCAACTACGACGGCGTGCTCCCCGACCACCCCGGTGGCAAATCTCTCGGCCCGCAGCCCAACCCACCCCGGCGCCCGCCCCACAAGGCACCCCCGGAGGAACCGGCGGACGACCCGGCGGAGGAACCGGCGGACAGCTGACCGGAGCGCCCTCCAGCGGCGACGGAGCACGCGGGCGACGGCAACATCCCGCCCGCGTGCATTACCGTGTGTGCCCATGACCGGATGGTTGGGGGTGATGCCGTGGCGGTGACGATGCGGGACGTGGCGCGGCAGGCCGGGGTGTCGCCGAAAACGGTCTCCAACGTGATGAACGGGTATCCGTACATCCGCGAGGAGACCCGGACCAGGGTGCTCGCCGCGATCGATGCCCTCGGCTACCAGATGAACATCTCCGCCCGGAACCTGAAGTCCGGCCGGACCGGCATCATCGCGCTCGCCGTCCCCGAGCTGAGCAACCCGTACTTCGCCGAGCTCGCCGACGCGGCGATCGCGGCCGCCGGTGAGCACGGCCTGACCGTGATGATCGAGACCACCGGCGCCGACCGCGACCGCGAGCTGACCGCACTCGCCCGGCCGCGCGGACACTTGGTCGACGGTCTGCTCTACAGCCCGCTCGGCCTCGGCCCTGAGGACGTCGACCAACTGCGGACACCGACGCCGATGGTGCTGCTCGGCGAGCGGATCTTCCACGGCCCGGTCGACCACGTGATGATCGACAATGTCGAGGGCACCAAAGCGGTCGTCCGGCACCTGCTCGACCAGGGCCGGCGCCGGATCGCGGTGATCGGCATCCGCCCCGGCGAGAAGGTCGGCACGGCCGCGATCCGGTACGGCGCGTACACCGACACGCTCGCGGAGTACGACGTACCCGTTCCGAAGGACCTCGCCGTGTCCGGCGGGAAGTGGCACCGATCGAGTGGCGCCGACGCGATGGAGGAGTTGCTCGCGTCCGGGCAGAGGTTCGACGCCGTCCTCGGTCTGAACGACACGCTCGCACTCGGCGCGGTCCGGGCGCTCACCGCGCACGGCATTCGGATCCCGGACGACGTCGCGGTGGCGGGCTTCGACAACATCGACGAGGCCAGCTACAGCAGTCCGACCCTGACCACGGTCGATCCGAACCGCATCTACATCGCCCGCACCGCGGTCGACCTGCTGGTCCAGCGAATGGCCGGCGACGACTCCGAGCACGCCGAGATCGTCGCGCCGTACGAGCTGCACACGCGCGAATCCACGCTCGGCGCCAGCTGAGGTCTTGACGGTCCCGGAGCACCCGGGCATTATCCCTACACCGATGTAGTACACCGATGTAGAACGCCCTGTCCCCGCCCCCGCCTGGAGGACACGCAGATGCTTGACGACTCCCCTCCGCCCCTCCGCCCACGACGTCGAGCAGTACTTGGTGGCCTGCTCGGCGGCGCCCTCGCCCTCACCGGCTGCGGCAGCCTCAGCAGCAAACCCAGAGTCCGGGAATGGAACCTCTTCGGCGGCGGCGACGGCGCCCGCCTGCTGCAGATCCATCAGCAGTACGTCGCCGAACACCCCGACGTGCGGTTCGAGGCGACCACCCTCGCCTGGGGCCCGCCGTTCTACACCAAACTCGCGATGTCGGCGGCCGGCGGCCGGGCGCCCGAGGTCGCGACCATGCACATGTCCCGGCTGAAGGGATTCAGCCCGACGACGATGCTCGACCCGATCCCGGTCGATCTGCTGTCCGCTGCCGGCGTGCACCAGTCCGACTTCCTGCCGGCGACCTGGGACCGCTGCGTCATCGACGGCAAGCTGTACGCCGTTCCGCTGGACCAGCACCCGTTCGTCCTCTACTACAACCTCGAGATCTGCAAGAAGGCAGGTCTGCTCGGCCCGGACAACAAGATCAAGACCGTCAAGGGCGTGACCGAGTTCCTCGACATGCTCCGGGCGGTCAAGGAGACCACCGGCAAGTACGCCGTCTCCGTCGACACCACCAGCCCGTGGCGGCTGTGGTGGACGCTGTACGGCCAACTCGAGGGCGAGTTCTTCAGTCCGGACGGCAAAGAGCTGGTGATCGACGACGCCAAGGCGCTCGAGGCCCTGGACCTGATCGCGAAGCTCGCGAGCGAAGGACTGACGCCGCGGTCAGCGAACTACGCCGCCCTGGTCGCCCAGTTCAGCAACGGCGAGGCCGGGTTGAGCTTCAACGGTGAGTGGGAGGTCACGACGTACCAGACCGCGAAGCTGCCGTTCAGCATGGCGCCGTTCCCGGTCGTGTACGACGTACCGAAGTTCCAGGGCGACTCGCACACCTTCGTGCTGCCGCACCAGGCCCACCGCAACGCCGACGACACGAAGGCGACGATCGAGTACATCGCCTGGATGCTGAAGCACAGCGTCGAGTGGGCGGCCGGCGGCCACATCCCGGCGTACCAGCCGGTGGTGACGAGCCAGGAGTACCTGGACCTCAAGCCGCAGGCGGAGTACCGCAGCGTCGCTCCGAACGTGCTGTACGACCCGGATGCGTGGTTCAGCGGTTCGGGAGCCCAGCTGGAGAACGAGTCCGCCGCGGCCTTCAACGGGATCGCGACCGGACAGGCCACTCCGAAGGCCGCGCTCGCCCAGTTCAAGGCAGCCACCCAGAAGCTGCTCGACACCCCGTCCCCGGTCTGAAAGGAGGCCATCATGGCTGTGCAGACACCACCTCGTGCCCTCAGTACCACCCGACCGGCCGCACCGAAGCCGGGCACTGGCCGCCCGTGGACGGAGCGTTGGGGCGGACTGTTCTTCGTGGCGCCGTTCCTGCTGCTGTTCGCGGTCTTCCTGCTCTGGCCGATCGTGTCCGGGCTGTGGAACAGCTTCTTCAACACCAGCCTGGCCGGGGTCAAGCACCAGTTCCTCGGCCTGGAGAACTGGCGGGAGATGTTCGGCGACCCGGCTGTCTGGTCGTCGCTGAAGAACACCTTGATCTTCACCGCGATGAGTACGCCGCCGCTGGTGATCATCGCGCTCCTGATGGCTCTGCTCGCCAACCGCAAAGGCCTGCTGGGCTGGCTGTTGCGGTTCTCGTACTTCGCTCCGTTCGTCCTGCCGGCCACCGTCGTGACGCTGATCTGGGTGTGGATCTACCAGCCCGGCTTCGGCCTGGTGAACGGGTTGCTGACGGCCGGTGGGTTCGCCGAGATCGACTGGCTGAACACCGAGAACCGGGCCATGCTCGCGATCGTGATCACCACCGTCTGGTGGACCGTGGGGTTCAACTTCCTGCTCTATCTGGCCGCGCTGCAAGGGATTCCGGCCCAGGTGTACGAGGCGGCCTCGATCGACGGCGCCAACGGGCGGCAGCAGCTGTTCCGGATCACGCTGCCGTTGCTGAGCCGGACCACCGGGCTGATCGTCGTCCTGCAGCTGGTGGCGTCGCTGAAGATCTTCGACCAGGTGTACCTGATGACCGACGGCGGGCCGAACTTCGCGACCCGGCCGATCATCCAGTACATCTACGAGAACGGCTTCACCAACTACCGGATCGGCTACGCGTCGGCGATCTCCTACATGTTCTTCGCGGTCATCGTGGTGGTCGCGCTGCTGCAGTTCAAACTGTTCTCCGGCCGGAAGGAGGCCGGCGAATGAGGACGTCGTGGACCTTCCCGAAGGTGGCGAGCATCGTCGGGGCCGTCATCCTGGCAGTCGTGTGGCTGGTCCCGCTCCTGTGGGCCTTGGACACGTCTCTCAAACCGGAGCCGGAAACGACCCGGTCGCCCATCACCTGGTTGCCCAACGCACCGACCCTGGCTGCCTATCAGAGCGTCATCGATCAGGGTGATCTGATCCGCTGGTTCCTGAACAGCAGCGTCGTGTCCGTCCTGGTGACCGGCCTGACGCTCGTGGTGTCGGTGCTGGCCGCCTTCGGTTTCTCGCGGACCAGGTTTCCCGGCCGGCGGGTGCTGTTCGGGCTGATCATCGCCGGCATCCTGGTCCCGCCGCAGGTGCTGATCGTGCCGCTGTTCCAGGAGATGACCGGGCTCGGCCTGGTCGACACCTATTGGGGCATCGTGCTGCCGCAGGTGGTCGCGCCGGTGATGGTGGTCGTGTTGAAGAAGTTCTTCGACGGCATCTCCCGTGACTACGAGGACGCCGCCCGGGTCGACGGCGCGTCCCGGTGGCGGATCGTCTGGAGCGTGATGGTGCCGATGTCGCGGCCGATCCTCGTTGCCGTCGGCATCTTCACGTTCATCGGTGCCTGGAACAACTTTCTCTGGCCCTTCATCGTGACCACCGACCCGTCGATGATGACGATCCCGGTCGGCCTGGCCAACGTGCAGGGCTCGTACGGCCTGCGCTACGCCCAGATCATGGCCTCCGCGGTCCTGGGCGGACTTCCCTTGCTGATCGTCTACGCCCTGTTCCAGCGCCATGTGGTCCGCGGCGTCGGCGACGCAGGCATCAAGGGTTGACACCACTCACCACGACAGGAGCAACCTGGTGCCCGCTGCCAACCTCACCATCGACCCCGCGTTCACGATCGCGCCCGTGAACCGCCGTACCTTCGGGACCTTCGTCGAACACATGGGCCGGTGCGTCTACACCGGTATCTACGAACCGGGCCACGCGACCGCCGACGAGGACGGGTTCCGCAAGGACGTCCTCGAGCTCACCCGCGAGCTCGGCGTCTCGGTGGTCCGCTACCCCGGCGGCAACTTCGTCTCCGGCTACCGCTGGGAGGACGGCGTCGGCCCGCGCGAAGGACGGCCGCGCCGGCTCGACCTCGCCTGGCACAGCATCGAGACGAACGAGTTCGGCCTGGACGAGTTCATCCGCTGGTGCGCCAAGGCCGGGGTCGAGCCGATGATGGCGCTCAACCTGGGTACGCGCGGAGTCCAGGAGGCGCTCGACCTCCAGGAGTACTCGAACCACCTGGGCGGGACCGCCTTGTCCGATCTGCGGGAGCAGCACGGCGCATCGCCGTACGGCGTCAAGCTGTGGTGCCTCGGCAACGAACTGGACGGCCCGTGGCAGGTCGGCCACAAGACGCCGACGGAGTACGGACGGCTCGCGGCAGAGACGGCACGGGCGATGCGGATGATCGAGCCCGATCTGGAGCTGGTCGCGTGTGGCTCGTCCTCGTCACGGATGCCGCTGTTCGGCACCTGGGAGCGGGAGGTCCTGCGGGAGACGTACGACTTCGTCGACTACATCTCCTGCCACGCGTACTACAGCAACGACGACGGCGACACGGCGTCCTTCCTGGCCTCGGCGGTGAACATGGACCGCTTCATCGAGGCCGTGGTCGCGACGGCGGACCACGTCGGCGCCGAGCTCAAGAGCAGCAAGAAGATCGGCATCTCCTTCGACGAGTGGAACGTCTGGTACGGCGAACGGTCCCGCCGGACCGACGGCCCGCACGACCGGTGGGAGGTGGCGCCGCGGCGGATCGAGGACGAGTACAACGTCACCGATGCCGTTGTCGTGGGCAACCTGCTGATCTCGCTGCTGCGGCACAGTGACCGGGTCGCGGTCGCGTGCCTGGCGCAACTGGCGAACGTGATCGCGCCGATCATGACCGAGCCCGGCGGCCCGGCCTGGCGGCAGCCCACGTTCCACCCGTTCGCGATCACCTCCCGGCTCGCCGCCGGCCAGGTGCTCCAGGTGCGGGCCGACTCGCCGACCGTCAGCACCGCCAAGTACGGCGACATCCCGGCCGTCGACGCGGTCGCGACGTACGACGAGGGCCGGCTCGCGGTCTTCGCCGTGAACCGGTCCACCGAGGGCCCGGTCGAGATCACCGTGGACGTCAGCCGGACCGGCGTCACCGCGATCGAGGAGGCCGTGATCGTCCACGACGAGGACCCACTCGCCACCAACTCGGCCGCGCACCCGGACCGGGTGACCGCCCAGCCACACGAGTCGGTGAGCCTCGCCGACGGCAAGCTGACCATTACGCTCCCAGCGATCAGCTGGACAGCGCTTTCTCTGTCGACGGACTGATGGTGCTAGGTCAGACTGGGTGGCCGTGAGCACCCAGTCTGACCTTGCCGAGACCAACCGCCTGGAAGCCTTCAGCGATGGCGTCTTCGCGATCGCGATCACCCTGCTGGTCCTCGAGCTGCACAGCCCCGAACTCGAGGAGGGGCAACGGCTGTGGCCGGCACTGGTGCACGAGTGGCCACAGTTCGCGGCGTACCTGACCAGCTTCGCGATCCTCGGGGTGATGTGGGTCAACCACCACTCGCTGTTCCGCCAGATCCAGCGCGCCGACCGCGGGCTGCTGTTCCTCAACCTGCAGCTGTTGCTGTGGGCCACGTTGCTGCCGTTCCCGACCAGTCTGTTCGCCGAGCACCTCAGAGACGACTCGATCAACGCCAGCGTCGCCGCAGCCGTCTACAGCACCAACCTGACCCTGGCCGCGATCGCGTTCAGCCTGATCTGGTGGCACGTCCTGCACAAGCATCTGGTCGAGCACAACATGACGAACGCCCAGGTCCGGAGGTCGCTGCTCAGGTACTCGATCGGCACCTTGATCTACGCGGCCTGCATCGGGCTGTCCTTCATCTCCGCGCAGGCAACACTGCTGGTCGTCTTCCTGCTGGCGGTGTACTACGGCTTCGAGCAGCTCAGGACACGCGCCTCAACTGCGTGACGTACACCCCCGGAGCGACTTCGACCTGGTCGGTCTCCGTGTAGCCGCGGGCCTTGTAGAGAGTGATCGCCGGCGTGTTCGCGCTGCCGGTGGATACCAGGCTGACCGGTCGCGGCTCCAGCTGGTCGAGGTGGTCGAGCAGGGCACGACCATGGCCGCGGCGGGCGTAGGCCGGGTCGACGATCAGTCGGCTGATGTCCACCGAGTCGTCGGTCAGCTCGTAGGCGACCGCGCCGACCAGCACGGCACCGTCGTACCGGCCGAGCCAGTGCTCGGTCGACGCCATCAGACCGGCTAGATCCTCCTGCAGTGGCGGGATGCCGTCGAAGCCGATCAGCTCGGCCTCCACGGCGTACGCGGCGTGCTGGATCCTCAGCAATCGCTCGGCGACCGCTGGGTCGGACAAATCGAGACGTCTGATCACGCGCGTCAGGTTACGCTGCCCGCCATGACCCGAGCGCTGTCTGGTAGCAGGCTCACCTGACTGAAACGAGGACCGCTGTGAATGCGAGGGTGTTCCGGGACACGTACGGCGTACCACACCTGCAAGCCGGAGACCCCCTTGCCCTCGTGTACCTGCAAGGCATCAACGTCGCTCGCGACCGGGCCTGGCAGATCGAGTTCGAGCGGCGGCGCTACCTCGGGACGAGTGCGGCGTTCCTCGGTTCCGAGGCAGCGGCGTGGGACGTGTTCGCCCGGCAGGCCCGGCTCGCCGATACCGCGCGGCGCTGCTTCGAGGCGCTCGACGACGAGACGCGGGAGTGGATCACGGCGTACGTCGACGGCGTCAACCACGCACTTCCAGGTGGAGCCCGGCGCGCGCCGGAGTTCGCCGAGACCGGGCTGACGTTGCAGGAGTGGGAGCCGTGGACGCCACTCGGGATCTGGCTGGCGGTGCATGTCCTGTTCGCCGGGTTCCCCTCGAAGTTGTGGCGGACACACGTCGCCCGGCATCTCGGCGACGAAGCGCTCGAGTTGTTCAGCTCGGAAGGGCCGCACACGTCCGGGAGCAACGGCTGGCTGATCCCCGGCTCGCTCACCACCTCCGGCCAGGCGATCGTCGCCGGCGACCCGCACCGGTACATCGAGAGCCCGGGCGTCTACCAGCAGATCCAACTGACCTGCCCCGAGTACGACGTCCTCGGGCTGGCCGTCCCCGGCATCCCGGGTCTCGCCCACTTCGGCCACACCGGAAAGGTCGCGTGGGCCATCACCAACGCCATGGCCGACTACCAGGACCTGTACGCCGAACAACTCCGCCGCACCGGATCCGGCGTGGAGGCCCTCGGCCCGGAGGGCTGGACTGCGTGCGCAGTGCACACCGAGGTGGTCGAGGTCAGTGGGGCCGACCCGATCGAGGTGGAGGTGATCGAGACCGACCGCGGTCCGATCATCACGGACGGAATCAGTCTGAGGTATCCGCCCCGGGTGACCAGCCGACTGGGTTTCGAAGTACTGCCGAAGTTGCTCCGAGCAACAACCGTGGACGATGTCGATGCCGCCTTCGAGCAGTGGGTGGAGCCGGTCAACGTGGTCTTGGCGGCAGACACCGCCGGTGGTTTGCTGCATCGGACGGCCGGGATGGTTCCGCGCCGGCACGAGAGCAACCGGCTGCGCGTCGTACCGGCGTGGGAGGCCGAGCACCAGTGGGACGGCTGGCACGATCCGATGCCGCGGGCAACTGTCGACGGGCCGGCCGTGATGGCGAACGCGCGTGAGCTCGCGGCACCGCTGGGCGTCGAGTTCGCCACCCCGCACCGGTCCCGCCGGATCCGGGAGCTCCTCGCCTCCCGGCCCATGTGGTCGGTCGGCGAGATGCCGGACATCCACACCGACACCTTCCTCGGATCCGCCGGATCGATCCTGGATCTCCTGCCCGGCCTGGAGGATCTCTCCGAACAAGCCGTGGCCCTGCGCACCGAGTTCCTCGGCTGGGATCGCCGGATGGACGCCGCGAGTACGACGGCCTCGTCGTACGCCGCGCTCCGCAAAGCGCTCGTCTCCCGGCTGACCGACCACCTCACGATGCTCGAGGACGCCCACTGCGCGGAGGTGTTCGCGCCGTGGATGGACACCCTCACGCACGTCTCGTTCGCGCTGGAGAACCTGATCCCGACCGACCTGCTCCCGGACGTCAACGTCGGCTGGCTGGCCCGGGAAGCGCTCGAGGAAGTGGCCGCCCGCAAGGCCAGGCCGCCCTGGGGTGAGACCCATCAACTGTCGCCGCTGCATGCGTTGCGCGGTCCGGTGTTCGCGCCGGACGAGGAGCCGTTCGATCTCGGGGTGTCCGGCGACCACCACTGCGTGATGTCGACGTCAAGCCTTCCCGGCCTGACCGACGTGTGCATCCGCGGCTCCGCGGCCCGCTATGCCTTCGATCTCGCGGATCGCTCGGCGAGTGGATGGGTCGTGCCGTTGGGCGCGTCCGGCGTACTCGGGGATCCGCATCATCATGACCAGCTCCCGTTGTGGCAGCGCGGTGAGCTCGCTCCGGTCGAGGGCTCACTCACCCGCGAGGACGACGAAGACGGCGCAGTTCGCCTTCCTCACCCGGGCACAGTTCCTGGGTGAGGTCAGTCCTTGACCGCGAGGACGGCGGCGATGAGCCGCTGCCAGTCGGAGAGCTCGTCCGGCGCGTCCGGGTTGCGCCACTGGACGGCCGGGACCAGGCCCGGCTCGACGACGGTGAAGCCGTCGCCGTAGAGCGCGAGGATCTGCTCGTCGGTGCGCCAGCGGCCGCGACCCAGCGACCCCTGCAGCACCTGCTCCAACTCCTGGCTGCGCGGGTCGTTCTCGCTGCGGAAGTGGCTGATGAAGACGTAGCTGCCGGACGGGATCCGGTCGTACCAGAACCGGACCAGGCCGGCCGGGTCCTCGTCGTCGTTCACGTGGTGCAGGGTCGCGCTGAAGATCACCCCGACCGGCTGCGTGAAGTCGATCAGCCGCTGGGTCTCCTCGTGGTCGAAGATCGCCTTCGGGTCGCGCAGGTCGGCCTGGATGACGCTGGTGTTGTCGTTCTCGGCGAGCAGCGCGCGGCCGTGGGCGAGCACGATCGGGTCGTTGTCGACGTACACGACCTTCGCATCGGGGGCGTACCGCTGGGCGACCTGGTGGACGTTGTCCGCGGTCGGCAGCCCGCTGCCGAGGTCGACGAACTGCCGGACCGGCGTGTTCGAGACGATCTCGCGCACCGCCCGGATCAGGGCGCCCCGGTTGTCGGGCGCGATCTGCCGGGAGCCGGGCAGGTCCGTGATGAACTTGTCCCCGAACGCCCGGTCGACGGCGAAGTTGTCCTTGCCTCCGAGCAGGTAGTCGTACGTGCGAGCGATACTCGGCTTGCTCACGTCGAATCCGGGGAACGGCGGCTTCTCCGGAACCTGCTCGTTTGCATCGGCCATCGCGGCGGTCCTTCCGATCCGGTGGTGACAGCAGTCACTCTATGCGACCCCCGAACGGCCTCGCGCGCGACCCCGGCCAGTCTTTGCCGAGCTTTGTGCTACTGACCGGTTCCCGAACGCGGGTCAGCCGGGTCAGGGCTCGGTGTGGTGGCCGGGCAGGCCGCAGCGGCCGTCGGGTTCCGGCTCGACGGCCGCTGTGGTGGTGCTGATCGAATGAGTGCGGTGACCTGATCTGGCGGGTCCTGCCACCGGTCTCTCAGCCGAGGACGGTCTTGGGCTTGTCGTGCTCGCGGCCGGCCGGATGGCGCTCGCGAGGTGGCGGCTCGTGCAGCGTGTGGTCCGCGGTCCGTGGGGCCGGGCACACCGGGCCCCGGCGGATCGGTCCGCCGCCCAGCCGCCGGCTCTTCCACTGCTTCTCTTCGTAGTCGTAGTAGGTATCGACGCCTCCGATAGTCACTCAGATCCTCCCGTCTACCCCCCGGCTTCCCCTGCTGGCGATTCCACGTTGCGTCACGGGACGCGTGCGCACAAGCGATTCCGGAAATCACCATCGATCAACAGGCTCGAACGCCAGGTTCTGTTGGATTGCGCCGGAATTGGGGGCCGTTGGTAATTCTCAGACCGCGACGATCGCAACGCCGTGACCCGGCAACCGGACACCGCCGGTGACCAGCTCCCCGGCGCCGAAGGCCATCACCAGGTACTCCGGGACCTCGTCGACCGGCACCACGGCCCCGGCCGCGGCCAGATTCACCACCACGCGCAGGCTGCCGCGTGCCACGACCAGCCAGTCCCCGCCGGGATCGAACGAGATGCCGACCGAGTCCAGCCGGTCGTTGCGCAGCTCCGGCATCCGCGCGCGGAACGCGAGCAGGTGGCGATACCAGGCGAGCAGCTCGTGGTGCGGTGAGTCGTCGAGCTCGGACCAGTCCAGCACCGAACTGCGCCACGTCTGCGGGTCCTGCGGATCCGGGATCTCGTCCGCGGTCCAGCCGTGCGCCGCGAACTCGCGTCGGCGGCCGGTCCGGACCGCCTCGCCGAGGGCCGGCTCGTCGAAGTCGGTGAAGAAGCGCCACGGCGTCGAGGCGCCCCACTCCTCCCCCATGAACAGCATCGGGGTGTACGGCGAAGTGACCACGAGCGCGGCGCCGATCGCGAGCTGGCCCGGCGTGAGCGCGGGTCGATCACCGAGCGCGCGGTTGCCGATCTGGTCATGGTTCGAGGTGTAGGCGAGGAACTCGGCACCGCGGTGCCTCGCCGGGTCGACCGGCCGGCCCCAGTCCTTCCCGCGGAACGTCGAGTACGAGCCGTCGTGCCGGAACACCTGCGTCAGCGTCTTCGCGAACACGGCCGGGTCCCCGAAGTCCACGTAGTACCCGAAGCGCTCGCCGGTCAGCAGGCTGTGCAGCGCGTGGTGGAAGTCGTCGCTCCACTGCGCGGTCATCCCCAGACCGCCGTCGACCACCGGCTCGACGACGCGTGGGTCGTTCAGATCGGACTCGGCGACCAGTCCGAGTGGCCGACCGAGTTCTTCGGACAGCTCCTCGGTCTCGAGCGACAGCTGTGCCAGCAGGTGCACCGGGCTGTCGTCGACCAGCGCATGGACGGCGTCCAGCCGCAACGCATCGATGTGGAACGACTGGAACCACCGCAGTGCGTTGTCACACACCCAGCGGCGTACCTCGGTGCTGTAGGTGTCGTCGAGGTTGACCGCCGGACCCCACGGCGTCGTGTGCCGGTCGGTGAAGTACGGACCGAAGCCGGCCAGGTGGTTGCCACTCGGACCGAGGTGGTTGTAGATCACGTCCAGACACACGGCCAGTCCGGCGTCGTGGCATCGGTCGACGAACCGCTGCAACGCTTCCGGCCCGCCGTACGGCTCGTGAACCGCGTAGAGGTGGACACCGTCGTACCCCCAGCCGTGGCGGCCGGGGAACGCGGCGACCGGCATCAGCGAGACCACCTCGATGCCCAGCACCACCAGGTAATCCAGGTGCTCGGCAGCCGCGTCCAGCGTGCCTTCCGGCGTGAACGTCCCGATGTGCAGCTCGTAGAAGACCGAGCCGCGCACATCCCGGCCGATCCAGTCCTCGTCCGTCCAGCCGAAGCGGTCCGCGTCGAAGACCCGGCTGAAGCCGTGAACGCCGTCCGGCTGCCACGGGCTGCGTGGATCCGGCAGCGGCTCGCTTCCGTCGATCGAGAACGCGTAGTCGGTGCCGTGGTGAGCCTCGACCACCTTCCGCTTCCACCAGCCGTCGGCGGCCGGGCGCAGGGGCAGTACGCCGTCCCGCAGGACCAGGTCGACCGACGACGCGGCCGGTGCCCACACGGTGAAGGTGTGCATGACATCAGCTCCAGACACGCCCTAGTAGGGCCACCGGGAGGTTCTCCAGCAGCTCGTGGATCCGGGCTGCTCCACTACCCACCTCGTGGCCGGTCAACACGTTCTTCCACTGGCCACTCGGCAGCACCACCGTGCTGTCGCCCCAACCGCCGAGCCGATGCAGTGCCGCGGGCAGCCGGGTCGCCACCGTGATGACCGCGTCGCCACGAGCGAAGGCGACCGCGTGACCGTTGGATGTCGGGAGCGGGGTGTAGCTGCCGGCGAAGGCCTCCGGGTACTGCCGCCGAAGGCGGAGCGCTCGCGAGGTGACGAGCAGCTTCTCGTCGGACAGGTCGTCCGGCTTGGCACCGTCGTCCAGGCGCCGCAACCGGTCGATCCGGTGCTGGTAGTCCACGGGCCGCCGGTTGTCCGGGTCCACGAGGGACAGGTCGACCAGTTCCGTGCCCTGATAGACATCCGGTACGCCGGGCATCGTGAGCTGCACGAGCTTCTGGCCGAGCGTGGCCGCCCGGACGAACTCGGTCTGCCGTGCGGCAAAGCGCCGTACCGACTCCAGCACCGCGGCGTCGGTGAGGACGGCACTCGCGAAGGCGGCGACGGCCTGTTCGTACTCCTCGTCCGGGGAGGTCCAGGTGGTGTGGCGCTTGGCTTCGCGGATCGCCTTGAGCAGATACGCCTGCAGCCGGTCCTCAGGCAGCGGTCCGTCGTCCCAGGTGCCGAAGAGGGTCTGCCAGAACAGGTACTCCGTGCTCCCGTCCAGCACCGGGCTCCGGTGGTCCTCCGACAACCGCCACCACTCGCGGACCGCCTCGGACCACGCAGCGGGCTGCTCGGACAGCACACCGAGGCGCGCACGCACATCCTCGGATCGCTTGGTGTCATGAGTGGACAGCGTGGTCATCGTCTTCGGCCAGTGCTGGTTCAGCCGGGCCGCGAACGCGTGGAACTCCTCCGGTGTCACGCCGAAGTGCTCTGGATCCCCACCGACCTCGTTCAGCGACGTGAGCCGGAACCACCGGTAGAACGCGGTGTCCTCGACCCCCTTGGCCATCACTGGCCCACACGTCTGCTGGAACCGAACGATCAGCTCGTGCCGCGCGTGCTCGTCGATCCGGCTCGCCGTCCCGGTCTCCTTGCCGAGCAGCAGGTGCAGTACGACGTCCAGCGTCTCCTGGCGGTCGTCGTCCAGGTTCTGCCGGGCTTTCCCGGCCGCGCGCTCCAGAGCGTCGATCGCGGTCGGCGCCGGCTGTTCCCCTGGTACGACGTACGCCCGGTAGACGTCGAAGTGGACGAGCAGCTCGACGACCACCTCGTGGAACGCACGGCGCGTGTGATCGCGCAGTCGTACGTCGTCCTGACAGATGCGGGCGAGCAGCTCCACCAGCCGATGCACTTCGGCGTACTGCCCGTGCTTGACGACCTCTCGCTTCGCCTCCTCCACGACCGGGCCGAAGTCGGCAGGTGCGCCGGTGAGTTCGGAGTGCAAGGCCGCAAGCGGTGCGGCACCGGCCGGGTCGACGAAGAGGCCGCCGACTCGGAGCAGAGCGTCGTACCCGGTGGTGCCGGCGCAGGGCCAGTCGTGGGGAAGTTCTTCGGTGCCTTCGAGGATCTTCTCGACCACGACCCACGCACCGCCGGTGCGCTCGGCCAGCCGACGGAGGTAGCCGCGCGGGTCGGCCAGACCGTCCGGATGGTCGATGCGGAAGCCGTTGAGCTTGCCCTCGTGCAGCAGTGCCAGCAGCAGCTCGTGCGTCGCGTCGAAGACCTCCTGTGTCTCCACGCGAACCGCAGCGAGGGTGTCGACGTCGAAGAAGCGCCGGTAGTTCAGCTCCTCGTCCGCGACCCGCCAGTGCGCGAGGCGGTACCACTGCTCGGTCACCAGCTCCGCGATCGGCAGGTTCTCAGTCCCTGGCCGGAGCGGGTACTCGTGCTCGTAGTACCGCAGTACGTCGCCAGCGACCGACAGCTCGCCATCCGCCAGCACCCTGCCGATGCGCTGGCCCAGCACCGCCATCAGCAGCGGCTGGTTACCCGAACCCCAGTCGACGTCGAACCACTCGGCGTACGGCGACCCCGGCCCGTCCCGCAGCACCGACCAGAGCGCCTTGTTGAGCCGAGCCGGTGTCGGTACAGCCACATGATTGGGTACGACGTCCGCGACCGCCCCCATGCGATGGTCGGCCAGCCGTGCGGCCAGCCGGTCGAACGCGGGGCGACCACCGGCAGGCTCGGACAGGCGACTGTGGTCCACCACGTCGTACCCGTGCGTGGAGCCGGGCGCGGCCTGGAGGATCGGGGACAGGTAGGCGTGCGAGATCCCGAGGCCGGACAGGTACGGGACGACCGTGGCGGCGTCGTCGAACCCGAACTCGGCGCGCAGTTGCAGCCGGTAAGTGGCCTGCGGGATCGCCGTCATCCAGCGGCCCGCCGCGGCCGGGTCAGGACCAGCATGCCGTGGGCCTCGATCCGGATGGTGCTGCCCGCGGTGTGCTCGCGTTCCTCGGCACGACCGGTCGGCCTGATGGTGTCCACCACCACGGACCACGCCTCGCCGTACTCCTTCACGGGCAGCAGGAAGTCCTGCGACTCGTAGTTGCTGTTCAGCAGGATCAGGAATGAATCGTCCACCACCGGCTCACCGCGCAGGTCCGGCTCGGAGATGGCGTCGCCGTTGAGGAAGACGGCCACCGCACGGGCGTCGTCGCGGCTCCAGTCGCCGTTCTGCATCTCCTGACCGTCGGGAGTGAACCAGACCAGGTCGCCCAGCCCGTCGACGCCCGTGTCGCCGTGGAAGAACCGGCGGCGCCGGAACACCGGGTGCTCGTTGCGTAACCGGACCAGCTCGCCGGTGAACTCCAGCAGGTCCTGCTGCTCCTCGGTGAGATCCCAGTTCACCCAGGCGAGCTCGTTGTCCTGGCAGTAGACGTTGTTGTTGCCCGACTGGGTCCGGCCCTGCTCATCGCCGTGGGCGAGCATCGGAACGCCCTGCGAGATCAGCAACGTGGCCAGGAAGTTGCGCTGCTGCTTGGCCCGCAACGCGAGCACGGCGGCATCGTCGGTCTCGCCCTCGGCGCCGCAGTTCCACGAGCGATTGTGACTCTCGCCGTCGTTGCCGCCCTCGCCGTTGGCCTCGTTGTGCTTCTCGTTGTACGAGACGAGGTCGCGCAGCGTGAAGCCGTCGTGCGCGGTGACGAAGTTGATGCTCGCCAACGGGCGGCGGCTGTCGTCGCGGTACAGGTCCGACGAGCCGGTCAGCCGCGAGCCGAACTCGGCCAACGTGTACTTTTCGCCGCGCCAGAAGTCGCGGACGGTGTCGCGATACTTGCCGTTCCACTCGGTCCACAGCGGTGGGAAGTTGCCCACCTGATAGCCGCCGTCGCCGACGTCCCATGGCTCGGCGATCAGCTTGACCTGGCTCACCACCGGGTCCTGCTGGACCAGGTCGAAGAACGCCGACAGGCGGTCCACTTCATGGAACTGGCGCGCCAGCGTCGACGCGAGGTCGAACCGGAATCCGTCCACGTGCATCTCGGTGACCCAGTAGCGCAGCGAGTCCATGATCAGCTGCAGCACGTGCGGGTGCCGCATCAGCAGGCTGTTCCCGGTGCCGGTGGTGTCGTAGTAGTGCGACTTGGCCGAGTCCACCAGCCGGTAGTACGCCGCGTTGTCGATGCCCTTGAACGACAGCGTCGGGCCCAGCTCGTTGCCCTCGGCGGTGTGGTTGTAGACGACGTCGAGGATGACCTCGATGTCGGCCTCGTGCAGCGCCTGCACCATCGTCTTGAACTCGGTCACCTGCTGGCCGAGGCCGCCCAGCGAGGAGTAGGCGTTGTGCGGGGCGAAGAAACCGATCGTGTTGTAACCCCAGTAGTTGGACAGGCCCCGCTCCTGCAGATGCCCGTCCTGAGCGAACTGGTGCACCGGCATCAGCTCGATCGCGGTGACCCCGAGCTCCTTGAGGTGGTCGATGATCGCCGGGTGGCCGATCCCGGCGTACGTGCCACGGATCTCCTCCGGCAGCGCCGGGTGGGTCTTGGTCAGGCCCTTGACGTGCGCCTCGTAGATCACCGTCTCGTGGTAGTCGTGCCCCGGCGGGCGGTCGTTGCCCCAGTCGAAGAACGGGTTGGTGACGACCGAGAGCATGGTGTGCTCACGGTTGTCCATCGTGTTCAGCTCGTCGGGCTTGGCGAACCGGTAGCTGAAAAGTGACTCGTCACCGTCGATCTGCCCATCGATCGCTTTCGCGTAAGGATCCAGCAGCAGCTTGGACGGGTTGCACCGGTGCCCCTCGGCCGGGTTGTACGGTCCGTGCACCCGGAACCCGTACCGCTGCCCCGGCTGCACCGCCGGCAGGTACGCGTGCCAGACGAATCCGTCCACCTCGGTCAGCTGCACCAACTGTTCGGTCCCGTCGTCGCCGATCAGGGCCAGATCTACTCGCTCAGCTACCTCCGAGAACACCGCGAAGTTCGTCCCGGAGCCGTCATACGTGGCTCCAAGGGGATAAGGGCGACCAGGCCATTTCTGCACCTGATGACAGTAGCCACCCCGGTCCCCGGTCGCGGCATGGCGGGGTGGTTTGCGCTGAGAATTCATCCCGGTGCGTCGGACCGCAACTACGCTCAGGCGGTCTTGTGTAAAGGGCTCCGGAGTACTTCCGTAAGGGACTGCCGTGACCCGCGGGTAATCGGTAAGATCTCGGCCTTGTGAAATCGCCCTCCGCCCGGCGTCCAGTCTTCCTGGATTCGACCGGGCAACGTCGTCGCCTTCTCCGCCGCGCAGGAGCCTTCCTCGCCGTACCCATCGTCGGCTATCTCATCCTGATGAGCAGCAGCCTGCTGGGCGGGCCTCGCCTGGACACACCGCTGATCCCACTCCCCGAAGCCGCCTCAGGCCCCAACCACCGGCCACAAGTCACTCCAGGTCCAGAGGCGATTCAAACGGATGAATCACGTCCGACGCCGAAGAGTGGCAGCGAGCCGACCGGCAGCCCGAGCGACCCCGGCGCCACCCAGTCGCCCGCGCCGACCGACGGCGCGACGACGCCGGCCGTCACACTGGTCACAGCCATCCCGACACCGGGCGTCCCGACCGCCGGACCGACGGTGGCGCCGACAACGGGGACCACCGGAGTGCCCACCACAGCGCCGGTCACGACGGCACCCACCACACCACCCGGTGCGCCGACCTCCACGCCGACGAACGGGAACAACGGGAAGAAGCCCACCGCGCCTCCAGGGCATACGAAGACACCGCCCCAGCCGTGAGCCGTCCGGTAGCACGCCGCGCCAAACAGGTCCCGTTGCGGACGCACTGGTTCGTTCTGACGATGCTGCTCGTCTGCCTCGCGACCATGCTGCTCCTCAACGGCTACACGCATCACATGTACGGCGCGGAGCCCGACGGCGCGGTCAGGTCACCCGGCAAGCTCGGTGGAGCGCCGCCGTCGATCGTCAAGGGTGGGCCGGTCATCGACGCCGGGGAGGGACAGCCGAGGTCGGCGTCACCGAAGCCCCGCACCATCGCGCTCACCTTCGACGACGGACCGGATCCCGTCTGGACACCCAAGATCCTCGACCTGCTGAAAGCCCAGAAAGTGCATGCGACGTTCTTCGTCGTCGGCACCGAGATCGCCGCCCACCCGGCGCTGGCCCGGCGAATTGTTGCTGAGGGCCACCAAATCGCCGTGCACACCTTCACCCACGCGAATCTGACCACCGTGGCAGGCTGGCGCCGGGACATGGAGCTGCGACAGAGCCAGTCGATCCTGGCCGGTGCCACCGGAGTCACCACGACGCTACTCCGGCCGCCGTACTCGTCCGAGCCGGCTGAGCTGACCGACCGCGACTGGGAGAGCATCGAGGCCACCCGCAAGGCCGGCTACCTGACCGTGCTGACCACTCAGGACAGCGAGGACTGGCGCAAACCGGGTACGACGCAGATCATCGCCAACTCGATGCCGCGGAGCAGCGCCGGACAGGTGCTGCTGATGCACGACGCCGGTGGTGACCGCAGCGAGACCGTCGAGGCGCTGTCGAAACTCGTTCCGAGGCTCAAGGCGCGCGGGTTCCGCTTCGCGACCGTCAGCGACGCCGTCGGCCTGCCGGACCCGACGCGGAAGGCCGGGCTGCTGGACCGCGGCCGCGGACTCGCGGTGATCTGGGCGATGTGGTTGAGCGACTTCGTCCTGAAGCTCCTCACCTGGCTGCTGTACGCCGCTGGTGCGCTGGCCGTGTTGCGGGCGATCACCACGCTGATCGCGGCGCGGCGTCATGCCCGGATGCGGGACTGGTTGTACGGTCCGCCGGTGACCGAACCGGTCAGTGTGATCGTCCCCGCGTACAACGAGAGCGCGGGGATCGAGGCCGCGATCAGATCGCTGGTGGCGTCGGACCATCCGCTCGAGGTGATCGTGGTCGACGACGGTTCGACCGACGGTACGGCGGATCTCGTCGAGTCACTGCGGATCCCCGGAGTCCGGGTCATCCGGCAGGCCAACGCCGGCAAGCCGATCGCACTCAACACCGGCATGCAGGCGGCCCGGTTCGACCTGATCGTCATGGTCGACGGAGACACGGTGTTCGAGCCGGACGCCGTGCGGATGCTCATCCAGCCGTTCGGACATCCGGCCGTCGGTGCGGTGTCCGGCAACGCCAAGGTGGGCAACCGTGGCGGGCTGCTCGGTCGCTGGCAACACATCGAGTACGTGATCGGGTTCAACCTGGACCGGCGGCTGTTCGACCTGGCCGAGTGCATGCCCACGGTGCCCGGTGCGGTCGGCGGGTTCCGTCGTACGGCGCTGGAGCGGATCGGTGGACTGAGCGACGTGACGCTCGCGGAGGACACCGACCTGACGATGGCGTTGTGCCGGGACGGGTGGCGCGTGGTCTACGAGGAGCGCGCGGTGGCGTGGACGGAGGCGCCGGCGTCACTGGATGCGCTGTGGCGGCAGCGGTATCGCTGGTGCTACGGCACGATCCAGGCGATGTGGAAGCACCGCGGAGCGTGGGTGCAGCGGGGCCAGGCCGGGAAGTTCGGCCGGCGCGGACTGACCTACCTCCTGCTCTTCCAGGTACTCCTGCCGCTGCTCGCACCGGTGGTCGACGTCTTCTCGCTCTATGGCC
Source organism: Kribbella sp. NBC_01484 (assembly GCF_036227145.1). Classification (NCBI taxonomy): domain Bacteria; kingdom Bacillati; phylum Actinomycetota; class Actinomycetes; order Propionibacteriales; family Kribbellaceae; genus Kribbella; species Kribbella sp. NBC_01484. Next base: position 3,446,374 of record NZ_CP109437.1, on the reverse strand, counting down.
TGGTGTTCCTCGACCCGGTGCGGGTGCTGCTGGTCTGGCTCGGCTTCCTCGTCGTGCAAATGGGCATGGGCCTGTATGCGTTCCGCCTGGACGGCGAGCGGGCGGGGCCGTTGTGGACCCTCCCGCTACAGCAGTTCGTCTACCGGCAACTGATGTACCTGGTGGTCATCCAGTCCGTCTTCACCGCACTGGCCGGGACCCGGCTGCGCTGGCAAAGAATGGAACGCTACGGAAGTCTGCAAGCCCCGGCGAGCACCGAAGGTTTTCCCTAGACCGCCGGAGAAAGCGCGGCGATCGCTTCCGCAGCAAGGAAGTTCTTGCGCAGTATTCCGGGCATAACTCCTGAGACGTGGTCACCCCGGCATGCGTGGCCGGGGTGACCACTTTGCACGTCTGATCGAGGTCACCTGACGCATCCGGATCGTCACGTGGAGTAGGTTCGGCGCATGCTGAAACGGGCCGCAGTTCTTGCCAGTGCTCTTCTGCTTGTCACGGCGGGGTCGGTGGCCGCGTCGACGGACAAGCCGTTCGTCGTCGGGGGGACGCTGGCAAGTGTGAGCGAGGCGCCGTGGGCGGTGTCGCTCGCCAACACCGCGGTCGCCGGGGCGACCGGGCGGTGGTGTGGTGCGGTGCTCGTGCGGCCGGACAAGCTCGTCACCGCCGCGCACTGCATGATCAAGCCGCTGTCGACGTACGTCGCTGTCCAAGGGCGGGCCGATCTCAGCGATGACAGCACCGGGCAGGTGTCCGGGATCAGCAAGGTGTGGATCCATCCCGGGTACAACACGAAGAACAACCGCAACGACTTCGCCGTACTCACGCTGTCGCGCCCCTTCACCGGTGTTCCGTTGATCCAGTTGGAGACGAACCCGAAGGCCGACCGGCGCGGCGCCGTACCGACGGTCTACGGCTGGGGCGACACGGCCGGCACCGGGCCCGACGACACCTTGCAGAAGCTGGCCGTCCCCGACCTCGGCGACAGCACCTGCCTGGCCAACAAGGAGTACGTCGCCCACGGGTACGCCGCCGCCTCGAACATCTGCGCCGGCTACCTCGACGGCACCGCCGACTCCTGCCAGGGCGACTCCGGTGGACCCCTGGTCCTCAACAGCCGCCTGCTCGGCGTCGTGTCCTGGGGCAAGGGCTGCGCGGAGCCCGGATTTCCTGGTGTTTACGCGGAAATCGCGCCCGCCGTCAAGGCCCTGCGGGCACAGTTCCAACAGGTTCGTTAAGCCGAAACATACCTGTCAGTACCGGTCTCAGGTCGTCACCGCCCGGACACACTCCGAAAACACCAGGTCCTTACCTTTCTGGTCAGCTACCCCGTTGCCCAGTGAGGAGAAGGCATGGCGCAGACCAGACGTCAGTTCCTGCAACAGGTCGGTATCACCGGTGGAGCCGGTGTCCTGTACTCCACGATGTCGGCGCTCGGTCTCACGAGCGCCGCGACTCCCGCGTACGCCGCTCCGTCGCGGGCTGACCTGCACGGCCGCGACAGCAAGCACGTCGTCGTCCTCGGTGCCGGGATCTCCGGTCTGACCTCGGCGTACGAACTGCTCAAGGCCGGCTACAAGGTCACGCTGCTGGAAGCCCGCAACCGCCCCGGCGGCCGCAACTGGACGGTCCGCGGCGGCACCGTGGAGACCGATCTGGCCGGCAACACCCAGCGGGCGACGTTCTCGCCCGGCCAGTACATGAACGCAGGCCCGGGCCGTCTACCACAGCACCACCTGACGCTGGAGTACTGCCGTGAACTCGGCGTCGCGATCGAACCGTTCGTCAACCAGAACGCCGACGCGTACCTCTACCGCGAGGGCACCACAGCCCTGTCCAGCAAGGCGATCCGGCACCGCACCGCCAAGGCGGACGTCTACGGCTATGTCGCCGAACTGCTTGCCACAGCCACCGACCAGGGCGCGCTCGACAGCCTGCTGACGCAGGCCGACAAGGACGCGCTGATCGGGTTCCTCAGCAGCTTCGGCTCGATCGGGAACAAGGCGGCCGGCTTCGCCTACACCGGCACCGACGGCCGTCGTGGCTACGTCGTCGAACCGGGAGCCGGGCTGGAGGGCGGGACGACGGCCGCGCCGTACCCGCTGAGCGATGTCTTCGCGAGTGGTGTCGGCAACTACTTCTCGTTCGAGTTCGGCTGGGACCAGGCGATGATGATGTTCCAGCCGGTCGGCGGGATGGACCGGATCCCGTACGCCTTCGAGAAGGCGATCGGCCGGGAGAAGATCACCTACGGCGCCGAGGTGACCGGACTGCGCAATACCGGCGCCGGCGTCGAGGTCACGTACACGACCGGGACGCGGACCCGGACGGTCACCGCGGACTACGCCATCTGCACGCTGCCGCCGCACCTGGCTGCGAAGGTCCCGTCGAACCTGCCGGCGCCGATCATCGAGGCGCTGAAGTACGCGCGTCCGACGAATGCGGGCAAGATCGGTATCGAGTACGGCCGGCGCTGGTGGGAGGAGGACCACAAGATCTACGGCGGTATCACCAACAGCTCTCTCGACACGGTCAACACCTGGTACCCGTCGACCGGCTTCCACGGCCAACGCGGCACTGTCATCGGCTACTACAACACCGGCTCGAACGCCAACGCGTACGGCGCTCTGACGCCGGCGGCCCGGCTCGAACGAGCCCTGATGCAGGGCGCCAAGATGCACGGAGACGTGTACACCAAGGACGTCAAGGCGGCGTTCTCGGTGAACTGGCTCGGCACCAAGTACTCCGAGGCGTCCTGGGTCAGCTGGCCGTCCCAGACCGACGGGATCTACGCCCGGCTGCTCGATGCCACCGGCAACATCTACTTCGCCGGCGACCACCTGTCCCACACCATCGCCTGGCAGCACGGCGCGATCGTGTCCGCCCGCGCAACCGTGACCGCACTGCACACCCGGGTGACAAGCCGATGAGGAAACGCGCGGTGCTCGCCGGTATCACGGTCGTCGCGCTGTCCTTCGGTGGCGGCGCGACGACGGCCGCCGGTTGGTGGGACAAACCCAAGCCGCCGAAGCCCGGCACCGTCGTACCGGCTCTGCCGGCCGCTCAGTCCAACCCGATGATCGCCAGCGGTGTCGGCATCGGCGCCAACACCCCCGTCTACAAGACCAGCGGGATCGGCCCGACGGCACTCAACACGGGCGCTCCGGCCGGCTCGGAAGCGTCGTACGTCGACACCGTCGTGTTCCCCGGCGGCACGCTCCCCGCGGGCGTCACCATCACCGAGGCCCAGGGCATCAACGTCCTCCGCCGCATCGGCGAGAACCTCCAGGCCGCGGGCTTGTCCTATGCCGACGTCTACACGATGCGCGTCTTCCTGCAGAATCCGTCCGGCGCGGCCACCGCCGACTTCGCCGGCTGGAACCGCGCCTACCGCCAGTACTTCGCCAACACCGACCTCACCACCGGTCAGTACGTCCCCGTCCCCCTCGGTACGGCGCCACCCGCCAAACCGTTCGTGGTCAACACGGCCAGGCCGTCACGCTTCGCCCTGGAGATCGAGAATCTGCCGGTGAACGGCTGGCTGGTCGAGGTCGAAGTCGACGCGGCCTACCCCGCCGAGCGCTGAACGGATCCGGATGCCCTGGCGAGCCGACGCCAGGGCATCCGGCCGCAATCACCGCGGTTACAGGACCGCGCCTCGTGGCGCGATCTCCACGGCGGCGACTCCGCGCGCGTACAGGACGAGAAGCCGGTCGCCATGTCTGCACCGAAGCATGCCGCCATCGCTCGCGAGGGCGGCGACAGCGTGCTCGACAACTTCGTCATCATCGGCCGCAGCGGACTCCTCATAGGTGACATCGAGGTGGTCACCGCTCGTCAGCCGGACCCGCAACACAACGCTCGCCATCTTCGTAGCCTAGGCGCGCGACTGCGTCGTTGACAGTGCGCCCGGCGGGCCGCAAGGCTGCAGTCGACGGCGTCGGCCGCAGGAGGAGGGCCTATGCGGCACGGGATCTACTTGCCGAACCAGGGTGCTTTCGCTGACGTGGGTGTGCTCGTGGAGCTGGCGCAGTCGGCTGAAGCGGCCGGGTGGGACGGATTCTTCATCTGGGACGAACTGCTGCCACTGCATCCGCACACGGACGCGGTCCGAGAGGCGCTCGGTGAGTCCGACGACGTGGCCGACGCAATGGTGGCGCTGACGGCAGTGGCCGGCGCGACTGAGCGGATCCGCTTCGGGACTCTGGTCACGGCGGTGGCCCGGCTGCGGCCGGAGGCGTTTGCGCGACAGGCGGTGACACTGGATCGGCTGTCCGCGGGCCGCCTGGTGCTCGGAGTCGGTCTCGGTCACCCGGATGACCAGTTCACCGCGTTCGGGATGGACGTGGATCTGCGGACCAGGGCGGCGATGGTCGACGAGTTCCTCGAGCTGGTGAACCGCCTGTGGAGCGGCGAAAGGGTCGACTTCGAAGGCGAGCACTACACCTGCCGCGGCGTCTCCCTCCAACCCACGCCGCTCCAGAACCCCAGAATCCCGATCTGGATCGGCGCCGGCGGCTCCTTCCGGCCACCCCGCCGCCGTGCCGCCCGCTGGGACGGGTTCGCCCCAGCCAGTGAGCAGTGGCCGACGGTGGTGATCCCGCCCGAAACCTATGCGGAGATCGCCGAGGATCTCCGCGCTGCCCGGACCTCCGATGCGCCGTACGACGTCGTCCTCATCGGCAACGCAGACGCGACCGAACCCACCCCCGCCACCATCCCGCAGTACGAACGTTCCGGCGTCACCTGGCTTCTCACCCAGGCCCTCACCGTCCCCGATGCCCGCGCCCGCATCCGCACCGGCCCACCCGCTGGCGGGAGCCCTTCGGGCGGAGGCAGACTACTGGCATGAGTGAGCCTGTTCGGGTGATCAAGGCCGGCAACCTGGTGGCCGCCGATCCGACATCCGGGATGTTGCGGATGCGGGCGTTCGAGTTGCCGATCCTGTGGTCGGGGCAGGTGACCACCGAGCCCGGCGCGATCTCTGGGTGGCATCACCACGACAAGAACGAGAGCAGTCTCTACATCGTGTCCGGCGTACTGCGGCTGGAGTTCGAGGGGAGTGACGAGTACCTCGACGCCGTGGCCGGGGACTTCGTGCATGTGCCGGCCTTCACGGTGCACCGGGAGAGCAATCCTTCCGGTGCACCGTCGCTGGCCATCATCGCCCGGGCCGGGGGCGGCATCCCGACCGTGAACGTCGACCCGCCTCAGTCGAAGCGTTCGTAGGCGGGCAGGGTCAGGAAGTCGACGTACTCGTCCGCGAGAGCCACCTCGAGGAAGAGGGCGCGGGCGGACTGGTAGCGCAGGTACTGGTCGAGTTTGGTGATCTCCTCGTCGGCGATCCGCTCGACCAGTTCGGTCGTCACGGTCTCGCCGGTGTCCAGGACCACGCCGTTCTGTCGCCACTGCCAGATCTGCGAGCGGGAGATCTCGGCGGTCGCGGCGTCTTCCATCAGGTTGAAGATGCCGACCGCACCGGTGCCCTCCAGCCAGGCCGCCAGGTACTGGATGGCGACGCTGACGTTGTTGCGCAGCCCGGCCTCGGTGACCTCGCCGGGCGTGGAGGCGACGTCGAGCAGTTGCTCGGCGGTCACCGCAACGTCCTCGCGGAGCTTGTCGACCTGGTTGGGCCGATCACCGAGAACCGAGTCGAACACGGTCCGGCAGGTCTCGACCATGCCGGGGTGTGCGACCCACGAGCCGTCGAAGCCGTCACCGGCCTCGCGCGTCTTGTCCGCCTCGACCTTCGCGAACGCCTGCTCGTTCACCGCCGGGTCCTTGCTCGGGATGAACGCCGCCATCCCGCCGATCGCGTGCGCGCCCCGCTTGTGACACGTCCGGACCAGCAGCTCGGTGTACGCGCGCATGAACGGCACCGTCATCGTGACGCTGTTGCGGTCCGGCAGCTGGAAGTCGGTGCCCCGGGTCCGGTGCGTCTTGATCACGCTGAACATGTAGTCCCAGCGCCCCGCGTTCAGCCCGGCCGAGTGCTCGCGCAGCTCGTAGAGGATCTCCTCCATCTCGAACGCGGCCGGGTAGGTCTCGATCAGCACCGTCGCCCGGATCGTCCCGCGCGGAATGCCGGCGAACTCCTGGGCCGTCAGGAACACGTCGTTCCAGAGCCGCGCCTCGAGGTGCGACTCCATCTTCGGCAGGTAGAAGTACGGCCCCTGGCCGCGGTCGAGCTGCAGCTGGGCGCAGGCGCTGAAGTACAGCGCGAAGTCCACCAACGATCCGCTCACCGGTGAGCCGTCGACCGTGACGTGCTTCTCCGGCAGGTGCCACCCGCGCGGCCGGACGACGATGGTCGCCAGCTCGTCGTCCGGCTTCAGCGCGTAGCTCTTGGCGTCGGTGCTGAAGTCGATCCGCCGGGTGATCGCGTCGAGCAGGTTGAGCTGGCCGCCGACCACGTTGTCCCAGGTGGGCGTGTTCGCGTCCTCCTGGTCGGCCAGCCACACCTTCGCGCCGGAGTTCAGCGCATTGATCGTCATCTTCCGATCGGTCGGCCCGGTGATCTCCACCCGCCGGTCGACCAGCCCCGGCGCCGCGGGAGCGACCCGCCAGTCCGGGTCGTCCCGCACGTCCTTGGTCTCCGGCAGGAACCCCAGCGACGCGCCGGCCGCGATCTCCGCGACCCGCTCCCGGCGACGCTCGAGCAGCTCGCGCCGCCGTCCGTCGTACTCGCGGTGCAGCCGCTCGATCAGCCCGAGCGCCCGCTCGGTCAGGATCTCGTCGTACCGCTCGCGCCGTGCCCCGGTGACCTCGACTGCCACGAACTCACTCCCTCTCACTCCACAACCACGACCTCGTGATCGGCGATTCGCGCCACCTCGACCGTAATCCAGCCGTCCCGCTCGTTCACCTCCGCCTCCCCGCCTGCGACGAGGAACCGCGCCCGCCGGCCGCCCGCCTTGAGCCTGACGGTGAATGGGCCGGAGGGCGTGAACTCCTCCAACCGCCCGCGCCAGGCACCGCCCTGGTCGAGGTTGACGAAGTGCAGCACCACCGCGTCACCGTGCCGATAGACCTGACAATCGAGTACGCCCGCCCCGTCCACCTGCAACGGGATGTCGCCGTCGGCTGCCCGGCGGACGAGGTTCGCCAGCAGCCGTCCGTGGTCGGGGTGGTGATACTGCGCGTACAGCCGGTCCAGGTCGGCCGCAAGGTACGCCGTCCGCTCACCGAGCACCACCACGGGTACGTCGGTCCGCGGCTCGGCCATCCAGGACAACTCCGGCGGATAGATCGGGAACGGCGGCACATAGGTCATCGCGGCACCCGAAGCCTCGACCACCTCCAGCTGCCCACCGAACGGCAGCAGGTCCGTGTCCCCGAAACCGTCTGCGATCCCCCGATCCTCGATCCGCAGATAGCTGTGCGCGCCGTACGTCTCCCAGTCGACCTGCCCCGCCTCCAGTCGCTTGCCCTGGTGACGCACTCCGAGCAGCCCGGCGAGCGCCGACTCGTCCCGCCGATCACCCCACTCGTCGTACAGGCCTGACTCCCCGGTGACCACGAGCTGCCCGCCGGCTTCGACGTACGCCGTCAACGCCTCGGACTGTGCATCGGTGAGGACACCCACGTTCGGGACGATGATCACTGCCATCCGCTGGTCGATCTCGTGGATCGGCAGGTACGGGATCCGGGCCCGGATCAGCGCGTCCACCCACCCGCGATAGGGCAGCAGACTCGTCGTCTCCGGATCGTCCTTGCCGTGGAAGTCCACACTGCGCTGACTCCAGAGCAGCCCGACCGTGGCGACCGGCTCGCGGTTGATCAGGTAGTCCTCGTGCTGCGCATGCCACTCGAACAGTGGCTCGGCCGTCGCGTACTGCCGCCGGTCCTCGTGCACGGACCCGATGTGATGCCACCACGGCTGGATGCCGCCGGCGAACCCCTCGAGCGCCCACATCCGCGCCTCCGGCTCGGGCTTGCTCCCGAGCCGGAAGGTCGGCACGCCGGCGTCGTACATCGCCGTGCTCTCCGGGATCAGCGTGTCCCAGCCGAGCAGGCCGTGCAGCCGCTTGCCGGTGTCCGCGTTCGCCTGGAAGCCGGACTCGTCGTGCCGCCACTGCGAGTCGAGCATGAAGATCGACGCACGTTTGCAGATCTCCACGTCGTCCCGAAGTCGCTTGCTCTGGGCAACGACATCGCCGCCGTTCATGCCGATCCACAGACAGTCCGGACCGCCCGCGCGCCGGGTCACCTCGTTGTTCAGGTCCCACACGGCGAGCCGCTGGTCGTAACTCCAGCGGATCCATTGCCGGTACACCGGATCCGCCCAGTCGACGCGTGACGGGAGCTCCTGGCCGAAGCTGTCCCGGCAGTTCGGGCAGTAGCAGATCTGGTCCCGGCCGAGACCGCTCCAGCTGTTGTCGGTGAGCCCGTCCGGCGCGCTGCGCTCGATGATCTCCTCGAGGATCCCGGTCAGGAAGTCCCGGTAGTACGGCCCGGTGACACAGGCGACGTACATCTTCCCGGCCCGGTACGGGTTGCCCTCGGCATCGATCGCGAACCAGTCCGGATGCGCGTCGTACAAGGGCTGGTGGGCCCGGTTGGAGTCCATCCGGGCCAGCACGGTCAGGCCGTCATCCTTGGCCAGCGCGGCGATCTCGCCGTACAGATCGCGATCGCCGAGGAACTCGGCCCGGTGCTGGAGCTCGAACTTGCTGGGGTAGTAGGCAACGATGCCGCCGGCGTTGACGATCACCCCTTGCACCGTGGTACGACGCCAGTGGTCGCGCCACCAATCGGCGTCGTACCGGGCCGGGTCCTTCTCGGTCAGATTGGTCTGTGCCCAGCGCAGAGTTGTCTGGTACCAAGGTTTCACTTCAGGCTCCGGATCGCGTCGCCCGCGCCGGAGACGTTCTCCAGCAGCATCTCGGAGTACTTGCGACTCAGTACGACGCCCTCCGCGCCACCCTCGAACGCGGCCAGCGTGGCGTCCCGCACCGACTCACGCGTGCACTGGGTCAGCTCACCCTCGTTGTCGTCCCAGTTGATCTTCGTCCCGACGTCGCGGGGCTTCTCGAGTCCGCGCTGCTTGGCCACACCGACCGGGATGTCGATGTCGATCCCCGGATAGATCTTGCTCTGCCCGCCGACCCCGGCGACCGCCCGCGCGGTCTCGCGGCGGACGTAGTCGGAGCTGAAGCCGTTCTGCGGCAGCTTCTCGTACGCGCCTTCGTCGAGCTGCAGCAGCTTCATCATCAACGGGTAGACGTCGTCGGGCTCGGCGTCGCCGAACAGCGCGCCGCAGATGCTCTTGACCCAGGTGAAGAACCGTGGCCCGGCGCAGTTGTTGTAGATGACCACCTTGATGAAGTCGGAGAACTTCGCCATCTCGGTGTAGTCCTGGTCAGCCCGGTAGAACGGGCTGAACGAGATGTTGTGGTAGACGTGCCAGCCGACCTGCACCTCCGGCGAGATCGCCTTGGCGACACCGTAGATGTCGCGGTACAGCTGCCGTTGGCTCTCGGTCCACAGGGTCTGCCAGGCCAGCACCTCGGGGTGGTTCAGCAGGATCCGCCAGAACGTGACGAACGCACCGTCGACCGGGCGCTCACCGGCGCCGACACGCTGGTTCCACTCGACCAGCTCGCGGTAGCCGCGCATCGCGCGGTCGACGTCGATCCCGCGCTCGCGGGCGATCTGCCGGCAGTGCGGGCAGAAGCAGCCGATCTCCGACACGTCGACCGTGCCCTGCATCAGCATGTTCAACGGACCGGGCCGCTCCGAGCACCACGCCAGTCCGTCGAGTTCGTAGCTCTGCACGTAGTCCTCGACGAACCCGAGGTGCCAGTTGCGGTAGTCCGGGTTGTTGAAGCACGGCCGGCGGCCGGGCCGCCCCCACGCGTCCACCTCGAGCACCTTGGCGAAGTTCGGGTATGTCCGCAGCTCGCGGGCACCGCCGCTCTCCTCCATCCAGGCGAACGACTGGATGCCGCGCTCACGGGCCTTCGGCACGACCTCGGCCAGCAGGTCCAGCTCCGGGTGTTCCGGCGCCCGGCCGACCAGGCCGAGTGCGGTGTTGCCGTAGTACTGCGGGTGCGGCGTCGCGTAGTTGCCGCCGACCCAGCCGAGGTCGTACTCGGATCCGCCGTGGTCGGGGATCGGGTGTCCGGGGATCTGCCGGCCGCCGGTCCCCCGGGTCCAGGTCGGCGTGGCCAGGAACAGCGCGTTCACCGCGCCGCGGTCGGCCAGGATGTCGAGTGTCTGGTCGACGCCTTCGTCGACGAACGAAACCGCTCCGATCTGCATGGCAACGAGCCGGTCCGGCACGGTGCTCACCCCTTCATTCCTGTCATCGTGATGCCTTGGATGAAATAGCGCTGTGCAAAGAGGAAGACGGCGATCACCGGTACGACGGAGATCGTCGCACCGCACATCAGCAGACTGATCTGGGTGAAGTACTCGCCCTGGAACTGGGCCAGCGCCACCGGTAGCGTCTGCAGGTTCTCGGATGTGATGTAGATCAGCGGACCGAACAGGTCGTTCCACGACTCGAGGAACGTGAAGACCCCGATCGCGGCCAGCGCCGGTTTGGTCTGCGGCAGCATGATCCGCCAGTAGATGCCGAACGTGGAGGCGCCGTCGATCTTGCCGGCGTCCTCCAGTTCGTTCGGAATGGTGAGGAACGACTGCCTCATGAGAAAGGTCGCGAACACCGGTGTGAGCACCTTCGGCACCCACAGCGGGTACTGCGTGTCCACCCAGCCGATGTGCTGGAAGACGATGTACTGCGGGATCAGGTACGCGATGCCCGGGATGATCGAGGTGGCCAGCAGCACCATGAACGCGATGTCCCGGCCGGCGAACCGCAGCCGCGCGAACGCGTACCCGGCCATCGACGCGACGATCAGGATGCCGATCACGTTCAGCCCGGCGAGTTTCACGCTGTTCCAGAGGAACATCGGGATCAGGTCGAACACCTGCCGGTAGTTGTCCCACTGCGTGTCCGTGGGCAGGAACTTCGGCGGCACCGACAGCACCTTCGCCTCGGGCCGCAGTGACGCGCTGATCATCCACACCAGCGGCGCCAGGAACGCCACCGCGAACAGCGCCATCACGACGTACTGCGAAGTCTTTCCGACGATTCTCATGAGTAGAACACCCACCTCTTCTGCAGCTTCCACTGCAGGAAGGTGACGGCCGCGATCACCGCGAACAGGATCCACGCCATCGCCGAGGCGTAGCCGATCTTCCCGTAGCTGAACGCGTTCTGATAGATGTTGTAGATGTAGACGCTGGTGGCGTGGCCGGGCCCGCCCTTGGTCATCACGTAGATCAGGCCGAAGACCTGGAACGACGAGATGAACTGCGTGATCAGCAGGAACAGGAAATGCGGCGTCAGCAGTGGCAGCGTGATGAACCGCAGCCGCTGCCATGCTCCGGCGCCGTCGATCTTCGCGGACTCGAAGAACTCGCTCGGCAGGCCCTGCAGGCCCGCGAGCAGGATGATCATCGGGTACCCGATGCCCTGCCAGACGCTGACCATGATCACGGCCGGCATCGCCCAGCTCGAGCTCGACAGCCACTGCGGGCCGTGGATCCCGAGCTGGTTCAGCAATCCGTTGATCACGCCGTTGTCCGGCTGGAAGAACCAGAACCAGACGAACCCGATCGCCACCACGTTCGTCACGTACGGCGCGAAGTACGCCGTCCGGAAGAACGCGACGCCCCGGATCGGACGGGCACACAGCAACGCCAGGACCAGGCCGATGCCGATCGTCAGTGGGATGGTCGCCAGGGTGAAGTAGACGGTGTTCTTGAACGTCTGCAGGAACAACGGATCGTCGGTGAACATCTCGGAGAAGTTCTTCAGGCCGACGAACTTCGGTGCCGAGATGCCGTTCCAGTCGGTCAGCGACGCGACGATCGAGACCAGGATCGGGAAGAACTGGAACGCCACCACCCCGACCACGATCGGGCTGATGAACAGCCAGCCGGTGAGGTTCTGCCTGCGGCGGGCCCGGCGTACGTCGGTTGTGTTGACCGCGCTGGAGGTCTCGCGCGCCATCGTGATGGTTGCCATCGACATCAACCCTTCAAGGCGTTCTCCACCTGTGATCTGACCCCTTGGAGAACGTCACCGACCGGCTTCTCGCAGTTGTAGGCCGTGTCCAGCGCGGGCCGGTACAGCTCGCGGGCGCCGATGGTGTTCTTGGTCTGGTTGGTCGCGGTCAGGTGCTTGGCCGCCTCGGCGAACAGCCCGATGTGTGCGGGCGCCTTTCCGTTCGGCGCCAGCCCGGCCGCGGCCTTGAGGTTGATCGGCGTGAAGGCGCCGCCCTGCAGCAGGATCTTGCCGCCTTCTTCACTGGCCAGGTACTTGAGCAGGTCCCAGGCCTGGTCGGGGTTCTTCGCCTTCTTCGGGACGCAGAACACGATCACGCTGGACTCGGTCTTCTGCTCCACGTCACCAGGCGGTGGAGCGACGTCCCAGGTGAAGTCCTTGACCGCGGTCCGCAGGTACGGCACGGTGCCGAAGGTCGCGAACATCATCGCGATCTTGCCCTGGGCGAACATCTGGTTCTGCACATTGTCCTGCTGCAGCGCGGACCACGGTGGCTGCACCTTGTCCTTGCAGGTCAGGTCGGTCGCCCACTGCAGCGCCTCGGCCTCCTTCGTGCCGGGCAGCGTGAACTGGGTGCCGTCGGCGGAGAAGATCCCGGTCTCACTGCCGTGGTTGACCGTGAACGTCTGCTCGTAGCCGGTGTCCAGGTAGACCAGAGCGCCGTACTGCTTGCTGGCCGGATCGGTGAGCTTCTTCGCCTTCTCGGTGAAATCGGCCCAGGTCCATCCGGTCGACGACCAGGTCGTCGGCGGCAGCGGTACGCCGGCCTTCTTGAACAGATCGACGTTGTAGAAGATCAGCCGGGGTTGGTAGCCGAGCACCCAGGCGGTGTGCGAACCGTCCGGCTGCTTGGGGAACTCGTACGTCTCCTTCGCGAACTGCGACGTGTCGAGCTTGTCCTTCTCGATGTACGGCTTCAGGTCGAGCAGCGCTCCCTGCTGGGAGAAGCCGCGGACGAAGTCGTCGTTGATCCGCATCACGTCCGGCGGGCTGCCACCCGCGATCAGCGTGCGCATCTTGGTGTCGTACTCCTGGGTGACCGCTGGCTGCACGGTGACCGACGTACCGGACTCCTTCTCGAAGGCCTGGATCGCCTGCTCGAGCGGGTTGCCCTTGACCTGCTCCCAGTTGAGGAAGGTGAGGCCCTTCTTGCCGCCGCCATGGGCGGCGCCGTTGCCTCCGCAGCCGGCCAGTACGCCGGCAGCCGTGAGTCCCGTCAGTCCGGCGAGAAACCTGCGGCGGCTCAGGTTGGAGAGTTGTGTCTGCACCGGAATCTCCCATCCGCTAGGATGAATACGTATACAATGAATACGTATACACATGTCCTTGGGCGTGGTCAACGACCTGGGGCGACACTCTTGAGTAGGGTTCAGCATTTGGACGACGAGGGGAGGGCGGATCATGGCGCGACCACCGACGAGCCGGGATCTGGCGCGACTGGCAGGGGTGTCCCAGGCGACGGTTTCACGGGTGCTGACGAACAATCCGAAGGTCAACCCGGAGACCCGGGCCCGGGTGCTGCAGGTGCTGAAAGACGCGAACTACATTCCGAACGCGCTGGCCCGGGCGATGAAGACAGGGCGGACCGACACCATCGGCGTGTTCATGACCCGGGTGACCAGCCCGTTCCACGCCGCACTGCTGGACGAGATCGGCCGGGTGCTCAGCTCGGTAGGCCAGCACATGATCCTGTGGAACATCGAGCACGACCCCGAGGACACGATCGCAGGCGTGCTGCAGCAGCGCCTGGTCGACGGGTTCCTGCTCACGTCGGCGACGTACGACTCGAAGCTGCACACGATGGCGCTCTCCTCCGGGACTCCGACCGTGCTGCTGCACCGCGGCATCGACGGTCTGGACTGCGACCAGGTCGTCGGCGACAACTGGCAGGGCGCGTACGACGCCGGCCGGTATCTGGTCGAAGCCGGGCACACCGACATCGGCCTCGTCACGCTGACCCACACCGGGAACACCTCGCGCGACCGCGACCTCGGCTTCCGGGCCGCACTCGCCGACGCCGGTGTCGAGATCAAACCCGGCAACGTCGTCCCGGTCGGCGTACCCCACGCGGACGGCCACGCCGCGGCGCAGAAACTGCTGTCCCGGAAGAATCCACCGACCGCGATCTACACCGTCACCGACCTACTCGCCTTCGGCATCCTCGACGGCGCACGGGCACTCGGCGTCCGGGTCCCCGACGACGTGTGGGTGATCGGCTTCGACAACACCGAACTCGCCGCCTGGGAGTCCTTCGACCTCACCTCGGTCGAGCAACCGGTCCACGCCATCGTCGAAACCGGCGTGAACCTTCTCCGCCAACGCATCGAAGACCCCGACCGAGCCGCCGAAACCGTCACCCTCCCCTGCCCGCTGATCATCCGCGGATCAACCGCGAATACCCCTTGGTCTAGCTGAGCTCTGGGAGCACGTCGCGAAGTACTTCGGCGTGGTCCTCGGGCTTGGACAGGCCCATGTTCATGGTGTTGACGCCGAAGTGGGTCGCACCGAGCTCGCGCCAGCCGTCGGCGAAGGCTCGCCAGTCCTGCTCGGGTACGGCGCCGAGCGTGAGCCGGGCCTCGATACCGATCGTGGCCGGATCACGTCCAGCCTCGGCAGCCGCTTCCCGGATCGTCTCCAGCTGGGCACGAGCCTTGTCGTCGGGCGGACTCGTCGGCATCCAGCCGTCGCCGATCCGTCCGGTACGACGCAGTACGGCGTCCGCACCGCCACCGAACCAGATCGGGATCTCCCTGCCGGGCAACGGATTCAACCCAGCTTCCTCGACCTGGTCGAACGTGCCGTCGTACGAAATGACCGGCTCGGCCCACAACTTGCGCAACAACTCGACCTGCTGGGTCAGCCGCGCGCCCCGCTTCTCGAACGGCACCCCGAGTGCGTCGTACTCGACGCTGTTCCATCCAATGCCGACGCCCAACCTGAGCCGGCCGCCACTCAGCACATCCACCTCGGCCGCCTGCTTCGCCACCAGTGCCGTCTGCCGCTGCGGCAGCACCAGCACACCAGTCACCAGCTCGAGCTCGGTCGTGATCGCCGCCATGTACCCGAACAGCACGAAAACCTCATGAAACAAGGACTCGTCGGTGTATCCGGTCCACCCCGGCCGATTGGCGGGATCCGCACCGAGCACGTGGTCATAGGCGACCACGTGGTCGTATCCAGCCGCCTCGACGGTGGTCGTCCACTCCCGCACGACCCGCGGATCCGCTCCGATCTCGAGCTGCGGGAACACGGCACCGATCTTCACTTCGCACCCTCCGGCAACAAGTTGATCAATCCCCGCACAGCCAACTCGAACGGCTCGACCGACCCCGCCGCCCGAGCCAGCACATACCCACCCTGCAACACAGCCGCGATCGTCGCAGCCGTCTCCTCGGCATCCAGCGACTCCGGATACTCGCCCGCAAGTTTGCCCTCAGCAACAACCTCGGCCAGCCGGGCGCGCAGCCAGGTGAACGTCTCGTCGATCGGCGCCCGCAACTCCGGATCCGCCATCACCTCCGGATCCGCCGTCAACCGCCCGATCCGGCACCCCCGCAGCACCTCCCGCTCCCGCTCGAGATAGCCGCTGATCTTCTCCGTCGCCGACCCCGAGCCGCTGAACTGCTCCTCAGCAGCCTCCCGCAACTCGGCGCTGGACCGCTCGATCGCCGCCTTCGCCAACTCCGCCTTCCCCGCGAAGTGGTGATACATGCTCCCCTGCCCCGCGTCCGCGGCCCGCTGGATCGCCTTCGGCGAGGTCCCGACATACCCCCGCTCCCACAACAATTCCTGAGTACTGCGAATCAACCGCTCCACCGTCTCCACCCGACCAACTGTACCCACAGGTACACCGAACAGATCGGGGGCAACTGCGCCTAGAGTGTCCGGATACCCGCCCAGTCCGTGCCGCTCAGGCGAATGGAGCCTCGATGGTCGTGAGCAGGGAGGAAGCGCCGCGGGAGTGGGTGCCGGTCGAGGACCGGTTCCTCGGACTCGACCGGCGTACGTTCAAGGCGGGATTCACCGCGCTGGCGGTGGCGCTGGTGCTGATCTACGGCCTGCAGGCGTTGAACGCGGCTATCCCGTGGCACAACGAGATCCAGGCCGGCCAGGTCCTGGATCTCGGCAGCGGCGCGACGGCGGTGCCGCCGGTGGGCTGGCAGTTGGAGAGTGGGACGTTGACCGGTGGGGCCGGCGCGACCGCGACCAGCCTGCAGGTCCTGCTGGCGTCGGGCGGCGCGACGATCGAGATGCGTGGTGCGTCGTACGACGGGAGCGCGACCGGATTCCTCGATCAGGTCGAGCGGTCCGAGAGCGACACGCCAGGCGTCACCGGAGCGCGCGGGACGCTCACCACCGACGCCGGGCTGGTCGGGGTCGTGCAGAGCCGCACCGGGCCCAGCGGCGACGGGATTGACGTGGCATTCAAGATGGCCACCGGCACGACGCAAGAGGTCGACTCGGCACCGGCTTTGCTCGTCCGGGTCCGGACCGCGTCGGGTCAGTTCGAGCGCTACCAGGACGATGTCGCCGCGCTGCTGCGGAGCATCACCCCGGGGGTGGCGCGATGAGCGTCGTATCCGAGGAGAAGACAGCGCAGCTTCGCGCGATCGAGGAGTCGGGCTGGGGTGCGCCGTTCCGGTTCCTGCGCCCGGACAACGTCGCCTTCTGGGTCTACCTGCTGGGCGTGGGCGGTGGCGCGCTGACGATGCTGCGGTACTTCGGTCCTGGCGCCACGTTCTACACGCCGGCTCTCGCGGGAGGCGTCGTACTGTTCGGTCTCTATCTCGTGCCCTGGCTGCTGCTTCTACGGCATCACAACCGCTTCACCTCGCAGCCGGCCGGGCTGCTGGCGGCCGGCTTCGTCTGGGGCGGCGTCGCCGCGACGTTCTGGATCGCGCTGCCCGCCAACTCCGCGTTGCTCGCGATCTGGGCCAAGGTCGGCGGCACGTCGTTCGCGTCCGACTGGGGTGCCGGTCTGACCGCGCCGATCAACGAGGAGTGGGGCAAGGCGATCGGCCTGGTCCTGCTCATCGGTCTGGCGCCCCGCCTGGTTCGCAGTGCGTACGACGGCTTCATCATCGGAGCGTTCATCGGCCTGGGGTTCCAGGTGTTCGAGGACGTCTTGTACGTCTACAACGGCGCCACCCAGCTGTACGGCGTGGACGAACTGGGCTCGTCGTTGCGGGTGTTCGTGACTCGCGGCGCCGCCGGGATCGTGTCACACGCCCTGTTCAGCGCGATCTTCTGCGCCGGGCTGATGTGGGTCCTCGGCCGGACCCCCGGTGAACGCAAGGTGGTTCGAGGTGTGCTGACCATGCTGATGGCGATGGTGTTCCACTTCGCCTGGGACGACATGGCCGCCCTCAGCGGCGGCACCGTCGCGGCGGCCGTGCTGCCGTTCGCGATCGCCGCCGTCGAACTCGTGGCGCTCTTCTACGTCCTGCGCCACGCCGCCGGCCAGGAACGCCGCTGGATGCGGGATCTACTCGGCCCCGAGGTCGAGGCCGGCGTCATCGACCCGGCCCTCCTCGACGCGGTCAGCGGGCTTCGGAAGGATCGGAGGAAGTACCGCAAACACCTCCACAGCCGTTCCAAAGCCCGCCACCGCCTCGAAGCCGCCCACGACCTGGCCCGCGAAATCGCCCGCGCCGACGGCACCGAGACCCCACCCGTCACCCACGCCCGCCAGGAACTCCAGCGCCTCCAGACCTGACCTCGTTCAGCTGACGGTGACGATCTTGTTCACCGTGTAGGCCTGGGCGTGGTCGGCGTCGGCGGGGAACCAGACCCGATAGGCGATCTGGCCCCGGATCGCCGGCTTGATACCGAAGGCGTACTTGCCCGAGGTGCTGAGCTTCACCGACGCGATCGACTTCCACACCTTGTTGCCGTACTGCTGCAGGTACACGGACCGGCCCGCGTGCGCCGGAGCGACGTACCCGCTGAAGGCGGTCGTGCCGCCGAGGCGGATCGACGCCGGCGACAGCGTCGCCGACATCGTCGGTGCGACCTGGACGGAGATGTCGGCGGTCCGGGTGCCCATCAGGTCCGCGCTGCCGGGGAACGTGAGCATGTACACCGACGAGACGGCCGGCTTGTCGACCACCGAGAGGGTCCCGGTCGACGACGTCTTGAGCGCAGCCAGCAGCTTGAAGGTGGAGACGTTCTTCGGTCGCACGTAGACGTTGACCGGCAGACCGGCGTACGCCAGGTTGTCGATCCGCAGCGTGCTGCCCTTGATCGTGACCGAGCCGCCGTAGTTGATCAGCGTGGAGGTCGTCGCGATCCCGGACTTCATCCCGAGCAGCTGCTTGACCGCGATCGGGCTGTAGTGGCCGGTCCGGTCGACGACCCAGCCCGCGTAGGTGTACGTCGTCCCCTGGGCCAGTCCGGTGTTCTTCACCGAGGTCGCGGTGCCCGCGTACACCAGCGTGCCGGTGCTCGGCGTCGGCGCCTTGCTGCCGACGTTCCGCCGAACGATCACCTGGTCGAGATCCGTGGTCGGCGGGATCTTCCAGGCCAGGTTGACGGCCAGGTACGCGCCGCTACCGGTGAAGGTCGTCAGCGCCTGCGGCGCCAGGTCGGCCGTACTGAAGACCGTCCCGAACCCGTGCAGCTGCGTGCCATCCGGCTCGTACAGGTAGGACGTGCCCTCGATCTTGTACGGGCGATTGTCGAGGAGTGGCTGCTGCGGGGTGATCGTGGCCGTCCGCGTCGCGGCGTCGTAGGTGGTGATCGCGTTGACCTGCTGATCGGTCTTCCCGTCGCGCAGCATCACAGTGCCGGTGGTCACGGAGGCCGGGTCCATGTCCCGCGCGAACGTCACCGTCGGTTTCGCCGAGGCCGGTACGCCGGACGCCAGGTTCGCCGGGAACACGTCCCGCAGCGGGTACGCCGTACCCGTGGCGGCAACGCCGACGCCGCTGCTGCCCACGCTCAGCGTGTACGGCCGCGTGACCTTCGAGCCGTTGTAGTTGCGCACGGCAACGTACAGGGTGCCGGCGGGGGCCTTGACGTCGACCGACGCGGTCAGCGGACCCCACTTCGGACCGGTGACGGGGTCGACGACCGGGAACTCGTTCTCGGCGTGACCGAGGAACTTCAGGTCCGAGTCGTAGACATCGACGACCGGGCCGACGTTCGAGGAGTAGCTGCGTTCGTCGAACGACGGGCCGGTGAGCGCGGCCCGGACGTCCTGGGGCGTGCCCAGGTCGACCGAGTACCAGTCGACGTCACCTTCGGAGTCGATCGCGCCGGTGGTCGAGCCGAAGCCGCTCAGCTTCTTGGCGCGGATCGGCTGGTCGTTGCCATCCACAACCGCCGTCGGGAAGTCCGGCGCGAACCGGCCACCGAGGGCGGCGTACGCGTCCAGGATGCCGTGGCCGTAGTACGGGTCGATGCCGCGCGGGCCGGCGTCCCGGGAGAGCGCCTCGAGACGCTGTGCGATGTCGTACGGGCCGAGCGACGGGTACTTGTTCTTCACCAGCGCCGCGACGCCGGCGACGATCGGCGCCGAGCAGGACGTGCCGGTGCAGTACCAGTACGGCAGGTAACCGGCCGGGGTCAGTGATCGCGGCCCGGTGCTCAGGATGTCCCAGCCCGGCGCCGCGATGTCGACCCAGCCGCCGAACGAGCTGAAGTCGGTCAGCGCACCGCTGGCATCGGTCGCCGCGACGGCGATCGCCTCGGTGTAGGACGCGGGGTACTGGAGGTCGCCACTGCCGTCGTTGCCGGCGGCCGCGACCACTGTGACACCCGCGTTGACCGCGTCGCTGACCGCCTGATGCAGGATCGGGTTGTCGCCCGGACCGCCGAGCGACATGTTGATCACTTTGGCCCCGTGGGCAACTGCCCAGTCGATGCCCTCGGCGATGTCGACGTCGTACCCGGACCCGTCCGAGGCGAGCACCTTGACCGGCATCGCCTTCACGTTCCAGCCGACCCCGGCGACGCCTTCTACGTTGTTCGCGGCGGCCGCGATGATGCCGAGCGTCATGGTCCCGTGGCCGTTGTCGTCGATCGGACCGCGGTTCGGTGACGTCGCGTTGTACCCGGTGACCAGGTGCCCGACGAGGTCCGGGTGGCCTGCGTCGACACCGGTGTCGAGGACGGCGACGATCTGGCTCCCGGTGGTCTTGGACAGATCCCACGCCTGCGGCATCCGCACCGTGTTCAGGTACGCCGCCTGGTCGGTGCCGTAGAACTCGTCGTTCGGTACGGCGGTGGCGTAGCGCTTGTAGTTCAGCGAGGCGAGCTCGACCGTCGGGTCGGCCTTGACCTTCTTCAGCAGCTCGGGCGCCGGCAGGTCACCCTTGATCTTCACGACATTCGAGCGCACCGACTCCTCGGCGGCACCAACCTTGGCGACCGCAGCTTTCCGGGCCGAGGACGTGGCCTTCGCCTTGAACTTCACCATCACCGTGTTCGGCTCGAACTCAGCCTTCGCAGAGTTGTGGTGAGCGGCGAACGCCGGACGGAACGGCCTGGGCTCGGCAGCGGACCCGGACGAACCGGTCACAACAACCAAACCCCCTGCGACCAAGGCTGCGGGCACAGCCAAGCGCAACAAACGAGCGGGACGGGACAACAACGGGACCCCCAAAGAGCCTCGCGGGCGGAAGGACCGAGAACCGGCCCGTCCCTAAATCGCCCAAACCACCCCCAGCGTTACGGCCCTCACCCAAAACCCGGCTTTTGTCGTTTGCGTGGGTGATCGGTCCTTGCGGCGTCGAGGCCGGTCTGCCCGGATCGTTGCGGGTGTGGACCTGAGGCACTCACCAACCCCACCGCCACGCCATCACCGGCCCAGGCCTGAGCGTGACCAGCCCGGGCAGTGCCTACTTGGTGAGTGGCACAGATCCGCCCCGCAGCTCCGGACCGACCCCGCGCTGTCCTCGCGCGGCTGGATCGGAGCTGTGCACGACGGCCAGAATCGACTTTGTGCACCAGATCCGTACGCCAAGGCCGTCGCCGTACGGATCTGGTGCACAAAGTGGCCGATCCCGTGACCACGCAGCGAGTCGACTCGTCGGCGATCACATCCACGCCGCCAACCCGACCGCACAAGGAGTCAGTCAGGACAGCGCGAGACGCATCCGGAGTCTTGGTGGTTCTTTGGCGACGACGCGGAAGCCGAGCCGCTTGTAGAGTTCGCGAGCACGGTTCAACTCGAGGACGTGCAGCTCGACTGCCTGTGCGTTCGACTGCCGGGCACGCTCCACCAGGTGCTGCATCAGTGCGGTGCCGACGCCATGGTTCTGCAGGTCTGGGTCGACCTCGATCCTCGAGATGTAAAACGTGTCGAGTGCGGTTGAGTCAGCCTGAATCATCCCCACCGGCCGACCGTCGATCACCACTATCTCGACCTGTTCAGGATCGAACCAGTCGCGATGGAACTGCCGCTGCAACTCGTCGTCCCAAGGCCCCCAGGTCGCCTCGATGGCATCACCCAATGACCGACGATGCAGGTCATACAGAAAGTCCCGGTCGTCGGCCGTAGCCACTCGAAGCTCGAATTCGCGCACCGCACTCCCTTCCGCGCCACCGCGTGCGCTGCGGCAGGCGTCAACCCCGCCGCGCCGCAAGAACATGATGGCGTCGCCCGACAGGCAAGACCACAGAATTCACCTCCGCACCGCGGCAGCCACCGAAGGCGTCCAGAAGACAGCGGCGGCCGAGGGCCGCGTCCTTGCCCGTGATCACAGCCGACCCGCGCCGACCACGTCAATCCGTGTCCCCAGCCCGCGGCAGCCACCGCAGGCAGCCCACAAGAACGGCCGCCGCGAAGAGGTGCCGATCGTCTGTCACGCGCCGGGACCTTCGAGTCGTGGTGATTGGCGCCCGTCCGATCCGTCGAGTCGTGGATCCCGGCGGAAAACCCGCCCGCTGGGCAACCCCAATCCCCGACTCGAACCCGAGTCCGCTCCCGACGAGTAGCCACCTCCCCATCCGCCGACCACACCAACCCGTGACACTCCACCGAAGGCGGCCAAGGGGCTGCCACCGCGGAGCGGTGTTGTTGGGCGTGTCTCACAGCATTCAAATGCCTTGTCGGATGGGCGGTTGTTGGGCGGGACCGATAGTCTCGGGCGCCATGAGCACCAGTGTCGCCATTGCGGTAATCACGTTCAGGCGACCTGCTCTGCTGCACGGGCTGCTGACCAGCCTGCAGGCCCAGGAACTGCCGGAGGACGGGGATTACGCGATCCGGATCGTGGTGGTCGACAACGACGCGGAGGGGTCGGCCAAACGGGTCCTGGAGGAGTTCGGGGCAGGTACGCCGTACCCGATCGAATCGGTGGTGGAACCGGAGCCGGGGATCCCGTTCGCGCGGGAGCGGTCGGTCGCGCTGTGCTGGAACGACGACGCCCTGGTCTTCGTGGACGACGACGAGGTCGCGCCACCCGGCTGGCTCAAAACCCTGCTGAAGGCCTGGGAGTCGACCGGTGCCGACGTTGTCACCGGGCCGGTCAAGGGCCACCTACCACCCGGCGCCCCGCCCTGGAACCACTACAGCGACGTCCACGACTCGACCGGGAAGCACACCACCGGCGAGGAACTGCGCAAGGCGTACACGAACAACACCCTGGTCAGCCGACGGGTCTACCACGCGGTCACGCCCGGCTTCCATCCCGCGTTCCGCTACACCGGCTCCAGCGACCTGCACTTCTTCCTCCGGGTGCACCGGGCCGGGTTCCGGATCGTCTGGTGCGAGGAGGCGTGCATCGCCGAGGAGGTGCCGGTCGGGCGGACCACGCTGCACTGGCTGGTACGGCGTGCCTTCCGATCCGGCAGCGGGGACACGATCAGCCGGCTGCTGATCCGGCCGGGCGCGATCAGCTACCTCCTGGTGCTGGCTTATGCTTCGGCCCGGGTGATCTCGGCGATCGGGTTCGCCCTCGCCGGGCTGCTGCTCGGCCGGAAGACGCACCTGCTGAAGGCGGTCCGCCGGTTCTTCTCCGGCGTCGGCAGTCTCGCGGGGATAGTGGGGATCAACCATGACGAGTACCGGGAACGGCACGGCGCCGACGGTGGCGAGCCTGTGCCGGGCGATCTGGCAGCTGGAGCGGGACCTGAGTCTGCTCGACTGGCGGATCCGGGACGCGCATCCGTGGCCGATCATCCGGATGCGCGTCTTCCATGAGCTGACCCGCCGCAGCGGCATCCACGGCGCACCCCATCCGGTCCGACGTTCGCCGTACGACAAGGCCGCACTCGTCGCCAAGCACGTGAGCGGCGTGGCCACCCGCAACCCGTTCTTCGGCCGGTACGACGCTCTCGTCGTACCCCACCCGCGGAAACCGAGCGGTGTCGAGATCTACACCGACGAACTTCGCACCGCCCTCGGCTCGTCAGCGCTGATCCTCGACTCGGGGATCAACGGGACCCCGCTACCCGGCAGCAAGAACCTGGACTTCTTCACGTCGGCTGCCGGAGCGGTACACAAGCGCCAACTGGACGACCGTGGCATCGCGACAGCACTGCAGAAACTGACCGGTGTCTCGGTACCTGTAGGTGCTCTGCTCGCCCGCGAGGTTCCCAAGCATCTCCGGCTGCGCGCGCTGTACCGCGCGCTGCTGCGACGCCACCGGATCAAGACGATCTATGTGGTCGTCGCGTACTTCCACCAGCACATCGTCGGCGCCGCGCGCGACCTCGGGATCCGCGTGGTCGAGCTGCAGCACGGCGCGATCAGCCCGTTCCACCTGGGCTACAGCTACCCGGGCCGCCCGGTGGTCGCGGACCAGCCGGACGAGCTGTGGTGCTTCGGCTCGTACTGGACGAACGTCGCCGACCTGCCCGCCGACATGAAGACCGCGGTGGTCGGCGCTCCCTTCCTCCCCACAGCACGCCCGAAAGAGCCCCACCGCGTCGTCTTCCTGTCGCAGGGCACGATCGGCGCCGAGCTCCTCCACGTGGCCGAATCAGTAGCGAAGGAGCATCCCGGTCTGGAGGTCCTGTATCGCCTCCATCCAAGCGAGCGCGCGTCGGACTACACGATCCCGGCCGGTGTGCAGCTGTCCACCGACGGCAGCACGCTGGACCTGCTGGCCTCGGCCACCTACCAGGTCGGCGTGTCGACGACCGCACTGTTCGAGGGGATGGCCCTCGGCTGCCGGACCGCGGTCGCGAACCTGCCCGGGCACGAGTACCTGGAGCCGGCGATCGCCCAGGGCCATGCACTCCTCATGACCAGGCCGTCCCAGCTGACCAGCGCCCCGCTGTGCACAGACCCCGCGACTTACTACGCCCCCACCAACCTCGACTCCCTCCTCGGCACCCCGCCGCATTTCGCTGGCTGACCCAGCAAATGCGGGGTTCACGACCCTGATTAACGGTGGCAAACCCACAAGCTGGTGGGTCAGCCAGCCAAATGGGAGCGGCGCGGCGGGGTTACGGCTGACGGCCGATCAGCCCCAGTAGCCGGTCCTGGAGCGGCGCGTCCGAAGGGACCGGCACCTCGGGCCCGTAGACCTCGATGCCCTCGCCGAAGGCTCCTGGGGTGCGGTACTTCTCCATCACGTCCGGCGGGATCGCCGCCGCCGTCGCCCAGAGGCGTTCGACGTCGGCGTGGTCCATCGTCTCGTCCTGGCCGGTCGCCCGGGCCAGGTCCCAGCCGTGCAGGACGAGGTCGTCGGAGACGACTTGGTCGATGTGCCGCTCTGCCGTCAGCGGACCGCTCGGGGAGTCGGTCTCGGTGAGCGCCAGGATCGGGTCGTCGAGCACGTCCTCGACCGCGGCACGCGCCTCCTGGAACGCGGTCAGCGGGTCATCGGACGGCTCGAGCTTGCGGGCGACCGGCTGCAGCATGACCCCGTGCATCGTCACGACGTGCTCGACCACGTCCCGGGCGGTCCACTTGGCGCACGGCGACTGGTTGTCCCACTGGTCCGGCTCCACCGCCGCGACCTTCCGCTCGAACGCCTCGGCCCGCCGTCGGTACCGCTCCGCGATCTCACCCATCCCCGCATCCTCCCGCCCCCACTCCCCGCGCGGAAGACCTCCCCCCGCGACCTTGTGCATGGCTCAACCAAGATTCGGCGTCCGAAACGGTTGACCGGTGCACAAGGTCGGTTCCGGTGGAGTGTCGGTGGGGGCTTCTAGGGTCGGCGGCATGCGGATGGTGGAGCTCGGGCGGACCGGGTTGACGGTGAGCAGGCTGGGGTTGGGGCTCGCGTCGATCGGCGGAATGTTCTCCGCCGTACCGCAGGCGCAGGCGGTCGCGACCATCGACCGCGCCTGGGAGCTCGGCGTCCGGCTGTTCGACACCGCGCCGGTCTACGGCTACGGACTCTCGGAGCAGCGGGCCGGGCTCGCGCTCCGCGGGCGGCCGCGGGCGGAGTTCGTGCTGTGCAGCAAGGTCGGCCGGTTGATCGAGCCCGGCGGCCCGGACATCCAGCCGATCTGGGCCGAGCCGCCGGCCGGCCTCGGTCCCCGGCTCGACTATTCGTACGGCGCGGTGCTCCGCTCGTTCGAGGCCAGCCTGGAGCGGATGGGCATCGACCGGATCGACATCCTGCACATCCACGACCCGGATCTCGACTACCTGACCGCCTCGACCGAGGCGCTGCGAGCGCTGAGCGAGCTCCGT
Source organism: Kribbella sp. NBC_01484 (assembly GCF_036227145.1). Lineage (NCBI taxonomy): Bacteria > Bacillati > Actinomycetota > Actinomycetes > Propionibacteriales > Kribbellaceae > Kribbella > Kribbella sp. NBC_01484. The sequence goes on along the minus strand of NZ_CP109437.1, from coordinate 3,420,710 downwards.
GGCCGCGGCACGATCCGCGCGATCTCCCTCGGCGTCAACCACGCGAACGTGGCCGCCCGGTTCCTTCGCGAGACCGGCCCGATCGGACCCGACTGCATCCTGCTCGCCGGCCGGTACACCCTGCTCGACCAGTCCGGCGCGGACGAACTGCTGCCGCTGTGCGAGAAGCTCGGCGTCGCCGTACTCGCGGCCGGCGTGTTCCAGGGCGGCGTCCTGGCCGACACCGCGGCGGGCGCGCCGCATGGATACGCGCGGGTCCCGCCCACCCTGCTCCGGCGGATCGACGGACTCCGCGAGCTCTGTCTTGCGTACGACGTACCGCTGCTGGCCGCCGCACTCCAGTTCCCGCTCACGCACCCCGCCGTACCGGCCGTGGTGGTCGGGGCGCGGAGCCCGCGGGAGATCACAGAAGCCGCGGCGTGGCTCGACCACGACATCCCAAAGCGGTTCTGGGCAGCATTAAGGTCAGGCGTATGAGGTACATGCTGCTTCACAAGACGAACGACAAGCTGGAGGCGGGGAACCCGCCGGACCCGGAGATGCTGGCGCGGGCCGACGCGGTGCTCGAGGAGATGCGTCAGGCGGGCGTGCTGCTGCTCGGTGAGGGCTTGATGCCGAGTTCGCGCGGGGCGCGGATCACGTTCCCGGCCCCGGGGGAGCCGCGCGTGCTCGATGGCCCGTTCGCCGAGACCAAGGAGCTTGTCGCGGGCGTCTCGATCATCCGCGTCGACTCCAAGGAGGAAGCGGTCCAGTGGGCGCTCCGGTTCGCCGAGGCCGACCCCAACACACCGATCGACATCCTGGAGATCGCAGGCTAGAGCGCCAGGTGCAGGATCGGGTAGGGCCTGTTGGTCGAGTCCGTCTCGCTCCGGCCGACGACCCGGAAGCCGTGGTACAGGTAGAACCCGGTGGCCTGCGGGTTCTGCTCGTTGACGTCGACCGACGTGGCGTCGAAGGTCTTGAAGGCGTGCGCGAGCAACATGCTCCCGCCACCTCTCGCGCGGTACGCCGGATCCAGGAAGAGCATCTCGACGTTGCCCTCGGCCACCCGATGAAACCGATCAGCAGCCCGTCATCCGCCCGCAGTCCGGCCAGGTGCTCGATCGCTCCGAACGACGCCCGCACCAGCGGCCGGAACACGTCCAGATCCGACTCGGTGACGAAGTCGTGCGTCGCCCGTACGGACGCCTCCCACAACTCCGCGGCCCGGTCGTACTCGTCCGGCGCAATGCCGCCGATCTCCATGCCGCCCACCGTCGCACCGGCGCCGCCAGGCTGTCAGCCGAATTACACCGCGATGACGCCTTCCTCGGCGACGACCAGTGAGTCGATCGCGGCGAAGAAGCGAGCGATGCCGGGCAGGTTCCCGCCCTTGTCCCGCGATGCGTCAGGCGAGGTTGGTGGAGGCCCACGTGGTGATGTCCTCGTGGCGGATGGCGGCGGCCATCAGGTCGGGAAAGAGGTCGGGAGTACAAGCAAAGGTGGGTACGCCGAGATCGGCGAGGGCGGCCGCGTTCTCGGCGTCGTACGACGGGGTGCCGGAGTCGGCCAGGGCGAGCAGAGCGATCAGCTGTACGCCGGACTCCACCAGCGAACGCGCCCGCCGCAGCATCTCCTCGCGGACACCGCCCTCGTAGAGATCCGAGATCAGCACCATCACGGTCTCGGCCGGCTTGGTCACGAGCTCCTCGCAGTACGCGAGGGCGCGGTTGATGTCCGTCCCACCACCGAGCTGCGTGCCGAACAGGACATCGACCGGATCCTCCAGCTGATCGGTCAGGTCGACGACCGCGGTGTCGAAGACGACGAGGCTGGTCCGCAGCGTGCGGATCGACCCGAGCACCGCACCGAACAGCGACGCGTACACCACCGACTCCGCCATCGAGCCGGACTGGTCGATCGCCAGCACGATGTCCCGCTGGATGCTGTGGTTCCGCCGCGCGTACCCGACCAGCCGGTCCGGGACGATCGTCCCCAGCGCCGGCGAGAAGTGCTTGAGGTTGGCCCGGATCGTCCGGTCCCAGTCGATGTCCGAGTGCCGCGGTCGTCCGGTCCGGCCAGCCCGGTCGAGCGCGCCGGTCACGGCCGCCCGGGTGCGCTCGGCCAGCCGCGCCTCCAGCTCGGCGACCACTCGCCCGACCACGTCCCGCGCAGTCTGCTTTGTCTCCTCCGGCATCACCTCGTTGAGCGCGAGCAGCGTGCTGACCAGGTGTACGTCGGGCTCGACCGCACCCAGCAACTCCGGCTCCATCAACATCCGCGTGATCCCGAGCCGCTCGACCGCGTCCCGCTGCATCACCTGGACGACGGTGCTCGGGAAGTACTGCCGGATGTCGCCCAACCACCGCGCCACCCGCGGCGCCGACGAACCCAGCCCGGCCGATCGTTGTGCCTCCGCGTCGTACAACGCGGCCAAGGCGGCATCGACGGATCGGTCCTGGGCGGAGAGCGTCGTACCGGTCTCCGGCTCGGCCTCGCCGCCCAGCACGAGGCGCCAGCGGCGCATGCGTTCCTCGCTCATGAGACCCCCAGCAGCTGCGCGACGACGGGAAGGACGGACGCCGCCAGCTCGGTGTCGAGATCGTTGTCATCAGCAACGACTAGTGCGGCCGGATCGCCCAGCGCGCGAGCCCTGGTCCCGATCGACCGACGCTCCGGCGCGGCGAACGTCCCGAAGGTACGGCGCAGCAACGGCAACACCTCGAGAAACGCATCGTCCGGGACGGCACCCAGCCACGAGTCCACCAGCGCCAGCAGGCGCTCGTCGTGCACCAGCAACAGACCGCCTCCGGCCAGGAACCCCTCGACGTACCCGGCCGCGTCGGCGGTCGGCGTACCCGGAGACAGCGCTCGCCCCAGCCGCAGCGCGACCTCGTGATCCGGTAGCCGCGAGGTGTCGAGCATCAGCCGGGTCAACCGGCCGCGGATCAGCGGCGGCACCGAGACGCGATCGCTCAACCCCTGCAACGTGTTCAGCCACTCCGACCGCACATTCTCGGCCAGCAACACCGTCGCGTCCTGCACGCCGTCGATCAGCTCTTGTACGGCGGCCGCCGCATCCGGATCGAGTCCGTGCACAGTCCGGCTGAGGCCGGCGCAGATGCGCGACACCATCCGGCCCGCGACCGCGGCGAGCCCGGCGGTGTCGGTGCCCCGGACATCGCCGTACCGCGAAGAGCGCGCGAGCGCGGGCAACGCTGCCATCAGGTGGCCGACGTCGGCATCGGCGGCAGCGCGGGTGTCAACACCCTGCAGCAATGACGGCAACGCCTCGGCGAGGTCGGCGAGGAGCGACTTCTCCAGCGCGGCGGTGACCTCGGCGAGCGTCGAGGATTCGTCACCCACGCGCAGCATCACCGTCGTCGCGGCGCCGACCACTGTCGTGCCGTGCGCACCAGCGGCGACCAACTCGACCTCGAGGCCGGGATCCCAGGTCAGCCGCCACATCTCCCGGAAGGTGCCCTGCGCCCGCCGTTCGTCGGCGGCCGGCACACCCCAGTGCACCCCGAGAATCCGCAGGCGGTGCAGGAGTCTGGACTTCTCCAGGTCGTTCGGCTTGCGCAGGTCGAGCTCGATCACCCGCTCGGTCGCGTCCCGCTTCATCCGCAGCCGGCGGGCCTGCGCCGCGAGATCCGCCGCGACCGGAGCCTGCGGCGTCTCCCCGGGCACCGTGCCCAGCAGCTCCCCGACGACCGCTTCCCGCGTGACGAGATCAAGCAGTACGTCGTTCCCGCCGCAGAGCACCGCGCGCGTCGCCTCGGTCACCTCGCTCAGCCCGGCCAGCGGACGTCCCCGCAATGCGGCCAGGGTGTCCGCGAGCCGGACCGCCTCGATGACATGGGCGCTGGAGACCGGCAGATCCTCGGCCCGCAGGACCCGCGCGACCTTCGACAGCCAGCGGGTGGTGATCTGGTCGGGGGCGGTGAACAGGTGGTGGTACCACCCCGGTGAGGTGATGCCGGCCCCGTACCCGCTCGCCGCCGCCAGCCGGCCGTGCGTCCAGGGAACCCAGGTGCAGGCGACCTTCCGCTTCGGCAGGCCTTTCAGGATCCGTTGGTCATGAGTTGCCGGAGGCAACGGTAACTCCAGCGCGGGCACGTGCCAGGCGCCGCAGATCACCGCGATCCGTTCGAACCCTTCCCGGATGGCCTTCCGCAGCACGGTGCGCATGTAGGCCTCACGCTGCGCCTCGCGACCGCCTGACCGGGGCGGTGGGGCGGGGGAGGAATCAAACACTGCGACTTCATCGCGGCGGAGTTCGCGCATCGCGTCGGCGATCACGGTGAACGGTTCGGCACCTTCGCGCCGCGACTCGATCACATCGTCCCACCAGCGCTCGGGATCGTCGTACCCACCGGCATGTGCAAGCGTCGCCAGCGGATCCATCGACGCCGCCCGTCGGCCGCCACCACCGGACGATGCGAACTGATGCGCGGCCGGCAGATCGCAGAACCGCACCGGCACCCCGGCTGCGAGCGCGTACTTGATCGCCTGCCACTCGGGACTGAACACCGCGAACGGCCAGAACGCGGCCCGCGTCGAGTCGTCGACCGCGTACGCCAGCAGCGCGACCGGCGGCTCCATCTCCTCCGACCCGGCCAACTCCACGACCTTGTCAGCCTCCGGCGGCCCCTCGATCAACACCACATCCGGCCGAAGCTCGGCCAGCGCAGTCGCCACCGCCCGCGCCGACCCCGGCCCGTGGTGCCGAATCCCCAGCAGATGAACGCTCATCCAGAGATCTCTCGGCAGGCTCGGTAGAACGGCGCCCAGCCGTCACGTTCGCGGACCACGGTCTCCAGGTACTCCGACCAGACGACGCGGTCCGCGGAGGGATCCTTGACCACGGCACCGAGGATGCCGCCGGCCACATCGGTCGGCCGCAGGACGCCGTCGCCGAAATGAGCCGCCAGCGCGATGCCACCGGTGACGACGCTGATCGCCTCCGCGGTCGAAAGGGTGCCGGACGGCGACTTGACCGCGGTCCTGCCGTCCTCGGTCCGGCCGGACCGCAGTTCGCGGAAGATCGTGACCACGCGGCGGATCTCGTCGAGTGCGTCGTCGGGTTGCGGCAGCTCGAGCGCCGTACCGAGCTGTGCCACTCGGCGGGAGACGATCTCGACCTCGTCCTCGGCCGAGTCCGGAAGCGGGAGTACGACGGTGTTGAACCGGCGGCGGAGTGCGCTGGAGAGTTCGTTGATGCCCTTGTCGCGATCGTTCGCGGTCGCGATGACGTTGAAACCCTTGCGGGCTTGGACTTCCGTGGCCAGTTCGGAGATCGGGAGCGTCTTCTCCGACAAGATCGTGATCAGCGCGTCCTGGACGTCGGACGGCATCCGGGTCAGCTCCTCGATCCGGGCGATCTTCGCCTCGGTCATCGCCCGCTGCACCGGACTCGGCACCAGCGCCGCCTCACTGGGACCCTGGGCAATCAACTGGGCGTAGTTCCAGCCGTACCGGATCGACTCCTCGGCAGTCCCCGCCGTGCCTTGCACGAGCAGGGTCGAGTCCCCGCTGATGGCCGCCGCCAGGTGTTCGCTGACCCACGTCTTCGCCGTCCCCGGTACGCCGAGCAGCAACAGCGCCCGGTCTGTCGCGAGGGTCGCCACCGCCACCTCGATCAGCCGCCGCGGACCGACGTACTTGGGCGAGATCTCCACGTCGCCCGCCTTGCCGCCGAGCAGATACCTGACCACAGCAGCCGGCGAGAGCAGCCACGCAGGCGGCCGAGCTCTGTCGTCCGCCGCAGCCAGCGCGGCCAACTCCCCTGCATACTCCTCTTCCGCATGCGGCCGCAGTACTTCAGTGGTCATGCCAGCTCCTCATACATCTCACGACGGAAGATCAAGGTCTCGACGAGGCGGCGGCGCCAGGTGTCTTCCTCGCCGGTCGGCTCGCGGGTGATCGGATGATTCAGTACGTCGGGCGGCACCGCACGCGCCGCGATACTCGCCAGCCGGGCCCACGCGCGGTTGGTCCCCACCTTGGCCAACTGGTCGAGAATCATGCTCGCCAACGAAGCCGGCCACGGCACCGGCAGGCCACCCACCAACTCCGCGACGTCGACTGTGGTGCGGAGAGTGTCGATCGCGCCGGCCCACTCCTCGGCGGGTAGCAGGCGCAGCAACTCCGCAGGACTCCGGCTGCCGGTGCCGGCATTCGCTCGCAGCAGCTCCCGCGCCCACCGCGTCGCGAGATCCGGCGCCTCGGCCGCTCGCCCGGCGGCTTGGCGCGCGGTGCCTTCTCGGATGGCGGCCTCTGTCCACCCCGACTGCAGCACCTCCGGTGCACACCCTTCCACCGGTAGGTGGAGCCAGGCGGTATCCATCTCCGACAACGGGGTGTTGGCGACGATCTGCACGAACCACCACGCCCGCTTGCCCACTCCCTCCGGGTTCTGGGAGTCGATGCCGTCGCGTTCCATCGACTGGGTGACGCGTTTCGGAAGGTCGACCGCGAGCACGCCTTGCGTGAGGGTCAGGTGGGAGTGCAGGCGCTCGGTCATGCGTACGCCGTACTGTGCGCCGGGGACTCGGGCGAGGAGGCGGGCGGCGGCTCGGCGGACTTCCTTGGAGCGGTCGTCGAGGGCCGCCTCGAGGAAGTCCTCGTCCTGCTTGGACAATCCGTCGGCGAGCAGGCTCAGGAAGTCGGTGCGGGTGGCGGCGGACTCGGTCGGCCAGACCTCGGCCAGGGCTTCGCGAGCGGCCTCAGGGTCTTGCAAGCGGAGAGTGCGGAGCCAGGTACGCCGTTGCAGGGCGTTGCCGTGGGTCCACAACTCCGGGTCGTTGCTTTCAGCAACTGCAGCGTGAAGAAAGCGCCATTCTGGGTTGACGTCCGCGAGCCACCGGGCGCAGCGGCCGGCCGCGGTGATGACGAGCGGGCGGTACTCGGCCCGGTTGCGGGCGTAGTCGGCCAACGCCGGCAGGTGTTCGGGCGGCACGCCCCAGCCGGAAGCATCAGCGGCCCGCAACCACTCGCCGAGCGCCGTCGCCTGGAAGCCACCGAGCATCGCGGCCAACCGCCGGATCGCGACCGGCCGGGGCAGCGGCCGATCCTCACCAGGGGCCGCCGGCAACGGTTCGACCTCACGAAGCGGCGTGCGCCCGGCCCGTTTGTAGACGGTCGCAAGCGCCGCCGCGTCCAGCAAACCGCCATCGCCCAGTCGTTCCTGCACATGTTCCGGCAATTCCTCGAAGTGCGGCGGCCGCCGGTCCGTACCGAGCAGCGCCGAACTCACCAGCCCGTCCCAGCCCTTCACAGGATCACCGGCCGATCGTCGTGCCAGCAGGTCATCGGGCGGAAGCCGGCGCGGTTCCACTCACCTGCGACGGTGACCGGATCGCCGGCGGACACCGCGAGCAGTTTCCACGGATCCACGCCGGGCAGGATCTCGAGCCCGTCACCGGCCGTGTCCACGAGCGCCCAGCCCTCGCCGTACCGAGCAGGTCGGACGTCCTGCAGGACCAGCGGCCAGCGTTCGTTCCACGGGTCGGCTGCGACGGATTCGACGTACGACGCCAACGCCTGGCGCGCGGTGAATCCGGATGGCCGGGGCGCGGGCAGGCGGGGAGCGGTCTGGGTCAGGAGGGCACGCATCGGGAGCGCACCGGGGTAGAACGACAGCGCACCCGGGACGTACTCACCCGGCCGCGCCGGCAGTGGGTCGAGCGGACGTCCGGCGGCGGCGAAGGTGAGGATCAGGCCGAGCCGGCCAGTTGTTGCCCCGCGCAACCATACGCGGCGGACCGTGAGCCGCTCGTCCGGCTCGATCACCCGGCCGAGCACGAGCCAGTCGTCCTCGACCTTCTCGCCCTCGGCCAGCACCCGCGCGGTCTCGACGGTCCAGCCGATCCGGCTCTGCACGGTGTCGGCCAGCGACGGCGGCAGCTCGGCCAGCCGGTCGTGCGCGGAGACGATCAGGTGAATGAGCGAGAGCTCCTCCAGCAGTTCGCCCGGCCATCCGTGACCACGGCCGATCACCCCGGCTGCGCGCCGTACCGCTCCCGCCACCCCGGGCGCCTGCGCGTCGACCATCCGGGCGGCCAGCCGGCTGAGCTCGGTGTACGCACGCTGGTCGAATCCACCGAGCCCTTGCCGGACCTGATCATCGAGCCAGCTGGCCAGCTCCGCCATCCCGGCCGACACCCGGTCGGCCCGCCGGGACGCCCGCTGCTGCGCGGCCAGCGGGTCGGCGACCTCACCCGCCTTACGCTCCGGCCGCTCCGCGCGAGCCCCGCGTTGCTCCACCCACGACGTCACCCACTCCGGCTCGTCGCCCGCCCGCACCTCGCCGCCGGCCCATAACAACAGCAGCCCGAGCGCATGCTTGCACGGGAACTTCCGGCTCGGACAGGAGCACTTGTACGCCGGTCCGCTCAGGTCGACCGTGACCTGGTACGGCTGCTTGCCGCTCCCCTGACACAGCCCCCACACCGCCCGCTCGGACGAGCCGGTCTCGGGCCACTTCGCCGTACGGGCCTGCGCTTGACCGGCCTTCGCGGACGCAGGATCAGACGCCAGCCCCAGCACCTGCTCCACATCCCACGGCCCCACGGCACTCCTCGCTCGACAACCCCTCCCCCGGAAGCATGCCACCCGCCCCCGACATCCTCCCAAGAGCTCACCCGGCATCGCGTCTCCCCACCCAACCCGACGACCCCAGGCCCACGTAGACCCGGGCCCACGTAGACCGGGCCCACGTAGACCGGGGAGGGAAATGCACCTCCACGGGGGTAAAACCCTCCCCAGTCACCCCGCCTCCACCCAAACCAAAACTCACCGCACGCCGCCCGCCGCGAGAGCGCAAGGGGGGTCGCGACCAAGCGGGACCGAGTCGTGGATCGCGGTCAGCCTCGACCGATCTCCAGCCGCCAAGATCCACGACTCGGTGCTCTCGCGGAGTGGAGCCGTGAATCACGGTCACACCTGAGCCCAAGGGCCTGCCGTCGGCCAGAATCCACGACCCACCAATCAGCCACCCCGCCCACGGACCTGGCAGACGCTGAATGGCGCGCGACCGAGTTCCCCGGCTACTTGGCATGGCACGGGCGTCCTCCCGAGGCACCGTTGACCGGGGAGGGAATTGCAATCCCACAGGGGTAAAACCCTCCCCAGTCACCGCGCCGGCGGTGGTTGGTTGGCGGGGGAACGGGGTGGAGGGGTGGGGTTAGCCGAAGGCTTGGCGGTGGTGGGGTCACGCGGTGGGATGGCCGCGCCGACGATCGCCTGGGCGAGGGCCATCAGGCCGCCCATCGCCAGGCCCTGCAGGACGCGGGCACCGATCAGGAACGGGACGTTGTGCGCGGCGCCGGCGAGCGCCGACCCGGCCACGAACATCACGATCGCGAGCTGGACCAGCAGCTTCTTGCTGATCAGGTCGGAGAGCTTGCCCCAGACCGGCGTGGACACGGTCATCGCGAGCAGGCTGGCGGTGATCACCCAGGTGTACTGCGTCTGGGAGCCTTCCAGGTCCGCGATGATCGTCGGCAGTGCGTTGCTGACGATGGTCGAGCTGAGTACCGCGGTGAACAACGCGGCGAGCAGCCCCGCCAGGATCTCCAGGATCTCGCGGTGGGAGAGTCCTGGGTCGGCGGCAGGGGTGGAGGCCGGGGGTGTGGCCGTGTCCAGAGTCCGGGTGGCAGACATCGGGTTCCGTTCGTACGCGGGGTCGCTGCGGCCGGGGCAGCGCGGGGCGCTGCTCCGGGGCGGAAACGGCCGGCAGGTCCTCACCCAGCCTGATATTTGGTTGCGATAACCAACAATAGGCCCGCAGCGTCAGCGACCGCTCACCGGGAGCTACCTACCGCTCGGCGTCTTTTCTTGAGACGACATCTCCTCGGGAGAGGGTTTGCCACGTACGATCCGGTTCCAGTTGAGAGATCAACGCTCGGCCCCCGGCGGTGCTGTCAGGGCCCGCCGGGGGTCACCCGAAAGCGGAGACGAGGACGTCGACGCACGCCGCCGGGCGACCCGGTGCGATCACGAGGTTGCCGGGAGCGCGCAGCGGTGGCGCGAACGGCCCCATCCACAGGACGCCTTCGGCCGATCCGCACGACGTGCCGTACACGACGGACCAGGCCGGCGAGCCGGTCGACATCTCGACGATCGTGGCTTCCAGGTCGTCCGCCGGCCGTCCCAGCACCGGCTCGAAGCCGGCGTCCCGGCATGCCGCGGTGAGGAACTCGCGCAGCCAGGGGTCGGCCGGCAGACGCATCGGCAGACCGGCCAGGTCGACCAGCTTCACCCCGTCGTCCGCCCGGTACTCCGACGGCACCAGGACCGACAGCGGATCCTGCCAGAGCTCGATCACCCGGAGATCGGCGGCGGCCACCTCGCCACGGACGAAGGCCGCATCCAGGTCCCCGGATCGAAGGGCGTCGAGATGATCGGCCGCGGTACCGGAGCTGAGCTTGATCTCCAGGTCCGGCGTGCTCGCCCGCAGGGCGGCGAGGCCGCGCTCGAGCCGGTCCCGCAGACCCGGCGCCGTGCCGATCCGGAGGACGCCGGCCCGGCCGGAAGCGAGCTCCGCGGCGACCCCGGTGGCGTGATCCGCGGCGGCGAGGATGGTCCGGGCCTCGCGCAGCATCCGCTCGCCGTCCCCGGTCAACCGAACGTGGCGCGACGAGCGGTCGAGGAGCTTCAGACCGAGTTCGCGTTCGAGCCGGGCGACCTGCTGGCTGACCGCGGGCTGGACGATGTTCAGCCGCTCGGCGGCCCGGCCGAAGTGGAGTTCCTCGGCGACGGTGACGAAGTACCGCAGCTGCCGCAGCTCCATCGGCCACCCCCAGCGATCACGATTCCTTATCACTGCACAGGGTAGCCGCGTCTTGGTCACCGATCGCCGCGCTCGTTGACTTGTCGACATGAGAATCGGACTGTGGATCGAGGAAGAAGGCCTCCGGATCGACGAGGTCGGCGCGGCCGCGAAGGCTGCTGAGGACAGCGGGATCGACCGGATCTGGTTCAGCCAGCGCACCGGCTGGGACGCCCTCACGCTGATCGCGGGAGCGACACCGTTCACCTCCACCATCGGCTTCGCGGTCGGCGTCGTACCGATCTACCCGCGGCATCCGATGGCCCTGGCGGCGCAGGCGCTCAGCGTGCAGGCGGTGACGGGCAACCGGCTGACGCTCGGGATCGGGACGAGTCATCCGCACATGGTCGAGGGGATGTTCGGCCTGTCGATGGACCGGCCGGCAACGTACATGCGCGAGTACGTCGAAGCGCTCGGCCCACTGCTCTCCGGCGAGCCCACCAACTACGAAGGCGAACGGCTGACGGCCCGCGGCCACATCGAGATCGCCGGCGCGGAGGCCCCGGACCTGATCCTGGCCGCGCTGGGTCCGCGGATGCTCGAGACCGCCGGCCAACTGACCGGCGGGACGATGACCAGCTGGGTCGGACCCGACCTGGTCGAGAGCTACATCCGGCCAACCATCGACCGAGCCGCCACCGCCGCGGGCCGGCCGCAACCACAGGTGGTCGCCGCTGCCTGTATCGCGCTCACCGACGATCCGGACGCGACCCGCGAGTGGATCCGGGAACGCTTCGGTGCCGCCGGCGACATGCCGGCGTACCGGGCGGTGCTCGATCGCGGTGGGAAGGCGGGACCGGAGGACACTGCCGTGCTCGGCGACGAGTCGGCGGTGGCGAAGGAGATCCAGCGATTCGCGGACGCCGGGACCACGGAGTTCGTGTTCTGTCCGGTCGGGACGCCTGACGAGCACGAGCGGACGGTCAGGTTCGCCCTCGACTACGCGGCACAGCAGTAGCCGCTGCCGGGTCCGGCGGCAGGAAGTGCGCGTGGAGGTCGATCACCCTCATCCCGCCACCGGGTGTAGGAGGTCGTCCAGACCGATCCGGCGGAGCAGTTCGGCGCGGACCCGGTCGGCCACCCCGTTCACCACCGCGGCGCCGTCGTCCGACGGGTCGATGTGCACCCGGAACGGCCGGCGGCCCTTCTCGGTGCCGACCACGGTCACGATCGCCTCGGCGACCTCGGCGACATCGGCCCAGGCCGGCTCGAGCTCGGCCAGCTTCTGGCTCACCTGCTCCATCAGACGGGCGTACTTCGTCTCGTACGCCGCGACCACGTCCGCGTCGGCCGGGGAGCCGCTGTGGGCGAAGTGGTTGGTGCCGTGCGTGAAGGCGCCTGGTACGACGATCGTCGTCTCGATCCCGAACCGCGCGACCTCGAGCGCGTAGCTCTGCGCCAGCGCGTCCATCGCCGCCTTCGCCGCGAAGTACGGAGCCAGGTACGGCGGGGTCCCGCCGCGCGTGCTCGAGCTACCGACCCACACCATCAGGTCGTCCTGCTGCTCGCGGAGGTGCGGGAGCGCGGCGCGGTTGAGGCGCTGCGTGCCCACCACGTTGGTGTCGTACAGGTCGGCCAACTGCTCCGGCGTGAACGCTTCGGCCGGACCGGTGACCATGTGACCGGCGTTGTGCACGAGTACGTCGAGACGCCCCTGCTCACTGATCACGGTGGCGACGGCCTGCTGGACGGACGCGTCCGTGCTGATGTCGAGTTCGAGGGCGCGGAGGTCGACGTTGTGCTCGGACGAGTACTGCTTGGCGTCCGCCGCGGCGGCCGCGTTGCGGCCGGCGACATCGCGCATCCCGGCGTACACGATGTGGCCGGCGTCGGCCAGGGCGCGGGCAGTCAGGGCGCCGAAACCGCTCGACGCGCCGGAGATCAGGACTGTCTTGCTCATAACGGTCTTCCTTTCAGCACGAGGTTTCAGGCGGCCGAGCCACCGTTGGCGTAGATGAGCTGGCCGTTGATCCATCGCGCCGGACCGGCCAGGAAGGCGATGATCTCGGCGATGTCGGACGGCTGGCCGAGGCGCTCCAGCGGCGGCTCCGCGGCGATCCGGTCGATCAGTTCCTGCGACTTGCCGTCGAAGAACAGAGCGGTCGCGGTCGGGCCGGGGGCCACGGCGTTGACGGTGACGTCGCGGCCGCGCAACTCGCGAGCCAGGATCAGCGTGATCGCCTCGACGCCGCCCTTGGTGGCGGAGTACGCGGAGTAGTTCGGGCGGGCCAGCTTGGTCAGTGAGCTGGAGATGTTGATCAGCGCGCCGCCGGTGCGGAGTCGCCGGACCGCCTGCTGGTCGACGACGAAGGTGCCGCGGAGGTTGGTCCGGACGATCCGATCGAAGACCTCCAGGTCGAGGTCGGCCAGTGGTGCCAGCGGCATGATCCCGGCGGCGTGCACGACCACGTCGATCCCGCCGAACTCCTGCTCGGTCCGGTCGAACAGCGCGGCCACGGCGGTCTCGTCCGCGACATCGGCCTGGACCGCGATCGCCCGGCCGCCGGCCTGCTCGACCTCCTTGACGGCTTCCTCGGCTCCTGCCTGGCCGCCGACGTACACGATCGCCACCGCGTAGCCGTCCCGCCCCAGCCGGACGGCGGCCTCGCGGCCGATCCCGCTCGATCCACCCGTCACGATCGCGACCCGTCCGGCGGTGGTGTTCTCGGTCATCGTCCTGCTCCTCGATCTCGATGTCTTGCTGACATCTCGATCCTGCTCCGGACGATGCATCACGTCCAACGACTCAAGTCGATAGGTAAATCAATTCTGTTGATCCACGGCGCGGCCGAGTTCGGTGCCGGGCGGGTGGCGGAGGTGGGTGCTGACCAGGCCGAGCAGGGCCCGGAGCGCGGCCGTCGGCTTCCGTTTCTTCAGCGTGGCCATATAGAGCGACCACTGGAACGACTCGCCGGCGATCCGTACGACGCGGATCGCGTCCACCCCGCTCACGGCGTAGCCGGGCAGGATGCCGAGGCCGACGCCGTGGGCCACGAACTGGACGCCGTTCTCGATGCCGAGCGCCTCGACCACGACATGCCGCGCGATCCCGGCCGCCTCGAAGGTCTGGTCGATCAACGTCCGGGTACCGAAGCCAGGTGGAAAGTCCACGAACGCCTCGTCGGCGAGGTCGGCCAGCGTTACCGTCCGCCGGCGCGCGAGCCGATGCCCGACCGGGACCGCGAGGACCTGCGGGACCCGGAGCAGCTCCCAGGCGGTCAGCTCACGCGGCACACTCCCGGCCGCGATCCCGAGGAAGCCGACGTCGATGTCGCCGTTGCGCAGCCCGACGATGACACCGGCCGAGCCGTCGGCATCGACCCGCAGTTGCAGCTCGACCTTCGGGTACCGCCGCCGGAACTCGCCGGCCGCCGCGGGCAGATCGACCAGTCCGAGCCCTGGCAGCAGCCCGACCCGGACGGATCCACGCATCCCCGCGCCGATCTCGTCGACGACATCACGAGCGCCCTGGACGGCGTCCATCACCGCGAGCGCCTCCGGGAGCAGCGCCGTACCCGCCTCGGTCAGCACCACACGCTGGGCGCTCCGCTCGAACAGCGTGACCTTCAGATCTCGCTCCAGCGCGGCGATCGCGGCGCTCACCGCGCTCTGCACGACATGCAACCGCCGAGCGGCCAGCGTGAAGCTCCGCTCGTGCGCCACCGCCACGAAGTACTCCAGCTGCCGCAATTCCACGGGAAGAGCGTACGTAAGAACGGGTAGTAGTAGCCGTCAGCCAAGCCCTGGCGAGGCGAGCACGCGGGCGGCGGTCCGAGTCGGCCGACCACTACCCGTTCTTACGTACGTCAAGATCGTCGGCGTCGCTCCGACCTCTCCGTGAAAGGCCACCGAGAGAGACAGGATGGGAATCGTGACGAACCTTCAGGACCAGGTGCAGGGGCGGCTCGACGAGCTGGTGGAGGCCGAGCTCGGGCTGCAGGCGGCGGTCTACCACCGGGGTGAGCTGGTCGTGGACGCGGTCGCCGGGGACATCACGTCGGACACGCTCTTCTACGCGGCATCCACCGGCAAGGCAGCCGCCGCGACGGTCGCGAACGTGCTGGTCGACCGCGGCGTGCTCGAGTACGACGCTCCGATCGCGGACCTCTGGCCCGAGTTCGCGGCCAACGGCAAGCAGAAGGCGACCCTGCGGCACGTGCTGACCCACTCGGCCGGCCTGCCCGCGCTGGCCCCGGACACCACAGCCGACGATCTCACCGACCCGGCGAAGATCACGTCGTACCTGGCCGCGGCCGAGCCGTGGTGGGAGCCGGGCACCAAGATGACCTACCACGCCATGACGTTCGGCTACCTGGTCAGTGAGATCGTCCGCCGCGCCACCGGCCGGCGGATCTCCGACGTACTGCGGGAGATCGCCGAGCCGCTCGGGATCGCCGACGAGGTGTACTTCGCCGTACCGCAGGATCAGCTGCACCGGGTCGCGACGCTGGTCGAGTCGGAGGGCGCCGAGGACACGTTCGCGATGGTCGCCGGGCTGTTCGCCAAGGTCACCCCGCCCGGCCTCACCCCGCGCGCCGCCCGCTGCAACCGCCCGGACCAGCTCACCGCCGAGATCCCCTCCGAAGGCGTGCTGACCGCGCGCGGCATCGCCAAGCTGTACGCCGCTCTGATCGGTGAGGTGGACGGTGTCCGGCTGGTCCGCCCGGACGCGGTCGCGGAGATCACCGGGCCGGCACTGACCGCGCCGGACGAGCTGATGGGTAATCCCGCGACGTGGGCGCTGGGCTATCCGATCGGCCGGCTCGGGTCGTCGGCGGAGGAGAGTCCGACGTCGTTCGGGATGCCGGGGATGGGCGGCAGCGTCGGCTGGGCCGACACGCGCTCGGGCGTCGCGTTCGGTCTCACCAGGGTGCTGTTCGACCCGGCGCAGTCGGCGTCGGCGGTCGAGATCGGCAATCTGGTTGCGAAAACTCTCTGCTGAAACCCCTTACCTGCAAGGGTTCTCAGCTCCTAGGACTCGCGCACCGACCGCTCGTCGACCCAGACGAGGTGGCCGTGGTGGCTGACGAGCACCTCGTCGGCCCCGGCCGCCCCGGCCCGGCGGCCCAGCTCCTGCCCCGCGATCCAGCGGCCGCCGAGGCGGACCTGAACGGCGGTGGGCCGAGCCGGGGAAGTGGCTACTGGCATGGCACCTGACTTCTGGACAGGGGCGGGAGTGGTGGGATGGCGTCGTACTGCTCTGGGGTGGTGCTGAAGATCGGTCATCGTCGCCCTCGCAGGGAAACAAAGCCAACTTCGGGGGGCTGGCTTCTCAACCAAAGGCCACCCTACAACCGCCAGATGACGCGCCGTTAGCGGTAATTCGGATTGGTCGCGAACCGAACACGACCGCACAGAATCGCCCGTCTGCCAGGGGATCCGGCCGGCGCCGGAGTGAGGAATCCTCAGGAACGCGCGACGATCTGCTGCAGGGCCCAGGAGTTCCCGTCGGGGTCGCGAAAGAAGGCGAAGAGCCCCCACGGGAACTCCTGCAGGTCCGACACCTCGACACCGCGGGCGAGCAACGCGTCACGAGCGGCCGCAACGTCGGGTACGACGATCTGCAGCCCGCGGACCGAGCCGGGTTCGGATTGGTCCATACCGCTGCCGATCGCGATCGAGCAGGCCGAACCCGGCGGGGTCAGCTGAACGAATCTCAGTTCGTCGGTGACCCGATGATCGTGGTCGGCGACGAAGCCGACTTTGTCCGTGTAGAACGCCTTGGCCCGGTCCACGTCGGACACCGGCACCGACACCAACTCCAGCTTCCAGTCCATGGCCCGCAACCTATGCCAAGGAGGTGCGGATGCTTAAGCCCGGCCGCAGGGGGTAGAAAGGTCACCAGAACCTTCTGACCGCGGTCCAGACCCGTGCCGCGCCGTGACTCCAGTCGCGAGGTCAGACCCAAAATGAACACCGCACAATCCAGCACCACCCCCGAGCCGCCGACCGATCCGGCCGAGCGGCGGGACCACGAGACCAGATCGCTGCTCAGCCGGCGCGCCGCCGCTACCGACGACCAGGTCCGCCAGGCACTCCTGGAGCAGGCGATCGAACTCAACCTCGGCATCGCCCACAGCATCGCCTCCCGTTTCCACGGCCGCGGCGTGGAGGCCGACGACCTGAACCAGGTCGCGTCCCTCGGCCTGGTCAAGGCCGCGCACAGCTACGACCCGACCACGGACACCCCGTTCCTCGCGTACGCCGTACCGACCATCCGGGGCGAGGTGAAGCGGTACTTCCGCGACTGCTCGTGGACCATCCGGATCCCCCGGCGGCTGCAGGAGTTGCAGGGATCCATAGGCGCGGCCCGGCCGGGACTCGTCCAGGATCTCCACCGCGAGCCCACACTGCGGGAGCTGGCCGACGCGATCGGCGCGGACGTCGAGGACGTGACCGCCGCGCTGTCCGCGGACGGATGCTTCGCGGTGATGTCGCTGGACCGTCCGCTCGAGGGCGACGCGGCCGTGCCGCTGGCCGAGACCCTCGCGGTCGACGACACATCGTACGAACGGTTCGAGAACGTCGCCGTGCTCGAACCGGCTCTGAACAGCCTGCCACCGCGCGAGCGTAGGATCGTGACCTTACGGTTCGTCGAGGAGCAGACCCAGGCGGACATCGGCGCCGAGATCGGGGTGAGCCAGATGCAGGTCTCCCGCCTGCTCCGCGGCATCCTCGGCCGGCTGCGGCGCCGGATCGAACCGCCGACGGCAGCTGCGGCTTGACCCCGAGGCCCATCTTCGTGGTGCAGCTGCATGATGCTCGGCGGCTGCACTACGACGTTCGGCTCGAGGTCGACGGCGTCCTGAAGTCGTGGGCGGTGCCGCGCGGGCCGTCACTGGATCCGACCGTGAAACGACTCGCGGTGTTCACCACCGACCACGATCTGGAGTACGCCTCCTACGAGGGCGTGATCGCGGACAGCCAGTACGGCACCGGCGCGGTGATCGTCTGGGACGCGGGCGTCTTCACCAACCTGACCCGCGACGATCGTCACCAGCTGGTCGACCCAGCGGCGGCGATCGAGCGCGGGCATCTCAAGGTGCAACTGCACGGCGTGAAACTGAACGGCGCCTGGGCCTTCACCCGCACCGGCGAGGACTGGCTGCTGGTCAAGGTCCGGGACGCCGAGGCCGATCCGGCCGTGGATCTGACCGTCACCGAGCCGCGCTCGGTGCTGAGCGGTCTGACCATCGAGGAGATGGCCGCGTCCTGATCTACCAGGTGTCGAGGTGGAGGACGTCGTCGAGCGGTTGACGAGGCGCCGGCTTGAAGTCGGTCCCGATCGTGTAGGCGGTCGGGATCAGCACTGTCTGCCGGATCTCTTCCGGGAGCCCGAGCAGGTCGGCGACCTCTTGTTCGTAGTTCATGTGCAGGGTGGTCCACGCCGTACCCAATCCGCGGGCTCGGGCGGCGAGCATGTAGCTCCACGCGGACGGGAGGATCGACCCCCAGAGGCCGGCCTGGTTCCCCGCGGGCAGCGATGCGGCCTCGAGGCAGGGGATCACCAGTACAGGCACCTGGCCCATCCGCTCGCCCAGGTAGGCCACGCCGTCCCCGATCCGGCGCTGGATGGGTCCGCGCACGGGATCGTCGGCGTACAACTTGCCGGCGGCTCCGGGACCGGCCAGGTACTTCTCGACCGCGAGGCGGTAGTACTCGCCGATCGCGGCCCGCTTGTCCGCATCCGTGATCACCAGCCAGTGCCACTTCTGCCGATTGCTCCCGGACGGTGCCTGCAAGGCGATCTCGATGCACTCACGGATCAGCTCGAGCGGGACCGGCTTCTCCAGATCGAGCCGCTTTCGCACCGTGCGAGTCGTGGTCAGCAGTTCGTCGGGCGACAGATCGAGTGTGGTCACCGCACCACTATCTCAGCAGGTGTGCAGTGAGCTGGGGTGGACCTTTTCGCAGAAGCGGAAGTGCAAGTGGTTGTCATGGTTGGGCCACTGAGTGGTCAGGCCCTCGTTGATCAGGGTCGGGTCGTTGAAGAAGATGAGGCGGACATGGCCGGGCGCGGCCGCCTTGATGGACTGGATGAGTTGGCGGGTCGCGGCTCGGTCGTACGTCGCCGACTGCCACGTGATCCGGCCCGCGGTGCACTGGGCGTTGTCGGTCCGGATCGGCCAGACGTCGATGTCCAGGCCGACATCGTGGCTGCTGTGGCCGGGGATGTCGCCACCGTGCTCGAAGCCGGCATCGCCGTACGGGACCTGACCCTGGCCAGTCGACGCGAACGCGCGAGCGCCCTGCTCCAGTTCGGCGACGGCCGCGGCCGTGGCCCAATTGGCCGCCGTACCGTTGCCGTCCGGGTCCTGGTCGCACAGGTTCGCACTGAAGTCCGGATAGTCGTAGTGCCAGGCGAGGTTGCGCCACGTGATCGGGCCGACGACGCCGTCCGCGCCGATTCCCGCGTGCGACTGGAAGGCCACCACCGCGTCGTGGACCGCCGTACTGAACACTCCGTCGACGGCTAGGCTCAGCCGGCGCTTGGCGTTCAGCTCTACCTGCAACGCCTTGACCGCCGCGTTGTTGTCGCCGGATCCGATTGTCGGCGTCAACGCCGTCCACGTCTGCGGACCGACGATCCCGTCGACGCCCAGCCCCTTGGCCGTCTGGAACGCCTTGGCCGCCGTGACCGTGGTCGCGCCGAAGACCCCGTCCGCGTCGACGGACTGCCCGTTGTACTGCAGCAGGTACTGGATCGCCTGGACGTCGGCACCGCGGTTGCCGCTGCTCTGGGTCGGAAAGAAGGCATTGGCATAGGCGTACGCCGGGGCTGGCAGACCGGCCAGCAGGATGACGGCCAGCAGCGCGAACACGAGACGTTTCATGGCTCCTCCGGGGCGGGTGAGGATGCGTTACTGACTAACGTTCACCAGCCACCATCGGGCACAATCTTGCCCATCGCAAGGCCTCACTCGAACGGCGTGGGGTCCCCCGCGCCGACCCGGACGATCTCGGGTACGTCGTCGGAGAAGTCGATCACCGTAGTGGGCTCGGTGCCGGCCTCACCTTCGATGACCGCGTCGATCTGGTTGTCGAGCTCTTCCTTGATCTCCCAGCCTTGCGTCATCGGCTCATCATGGTCGGGGAGCAGCAGGGTGCTGGAGACCAGCGGCTCGCCCAGCTCGGCGACCAGGGCCTGGGTGACCACATGGTTCGGGATGCGCACCCCGACCGTCTTCTTCTTCGGGTGCAGCAGCCGGCGTGGTACTTCCTTGGTCGCCGGCAGGATGAACGTGTAGCTCCCGGGCGTCGCCGCCTTGATCGAGCGGAAGACGGCGTTGCTGATGTGCACGAACTGCCCGAGCTGGGCGAAGTTCTCGCAGACCAGTGTGAAGTGGTGCCGATCGTCCAGGTGCCGGATCGCCTTGATCCGGTCGATCCCATCCTTGTTCCCCAGCTGGCAACCGAGCGCGTAGCAGGAGTCGGTCGGGTACGCGATCAGACCGTCCTCGCGCAGCAGGTCGACCACCTGCCCGATCGACCGCCGCTGCGGATTCTCCGGATGCACGTCGAAATACCTGGCCATGGCCGCCGAGCCTACCGCTGCCGACTCCGTCAGGATCGTCGGCGCAGGTACTCCACCGCCGTGTTGAATGCGGAGTCCCGGCCGCCGCTCAGCTCGGCCGGCGTGAAGACCGGCCGCCGGATGTCCGGTGGGATGCCGGCGCCGTCGTACGACGTCCCGGCTGCGGTGCGGTACACCTCGTTCGGCAGGAAGAACGTCCAACCGTTCGGCAACGTCCGGTCCATGGTGTCGGAGAAGACGCCCTGGGTGTTCTCGCCGATCCGGATCGGCCGCGGCGTGCGATTCATCATCGCCATCGTGAACGTCTCGCCCGCGCTCAGCTGCGATCCACCGGTCAGGATCGCCATCGGCCCGGTGAACCTCGACTTCCCGGACGGAACGACGTACGCCGGTTGCGGCGCGGTGAACGACGACGGGTCGGCCGGGTTGTTGCGGGTCCGCTTGGAATAGGCGAAGTACGGGCGCGCGGTCAAGCGGGATGCCAGGTCGAGTCCGAGTTGATCCGAGCCGCCGCCGTTGAGGCGCAGGTCCAGGATCAGCTTGCGCGGCTTGGTCGCGAGGATCGTGTCCAGGGTCCGGTCGAGCACGGCTCGCTCGGAGGCGTAGTGCGGGATGTCGCCGTACCCGAGGAAGCCGATCACCCGGAGGTATCCGATCCCACCGGGGAGTTCGGCGTACCCGATCCGGTCGTTCGCGTACGACGTGTAGCGGACGCCGTGCAACGTGGTGTGCTCGATGTACGGACGGATCACGTTCGTCTCGAGCTCCAAGGTCGGGAGCGTCGTCCCCGGCCGGACGCCGGCGAAGTCCCGGTCCGGCGTACTGATGCCGGTATGCGCGTCACCCAGCGGACGGATCATCGCCGTGAGGACGTCGAACAGCGCCGCGTCGGAGGTCACCTGCGGCCGGTACTTCGCGCGGACCGCGGTCCAGTCGATCCCCTTGGCGGCGAAGAACGGGTAGTTCTCCGCGAAGGTGGTCCAGAACTGATCGAAGGTAGCCAGCGGACCGGTTGCCCCCGGCATCGAACACGCGGCCGGGAGCTTCGGGACCCGGCGCAGGTGCCGCGCCCCGACGTCACCCTCGAGCCGAAGCTCCGCGCGATCCCGGTGGACGGCGAAGGTGAACGACTGCTCGCCGTCCGCGGCGAAGGCGGTGCCGTCCTGGGTGTACTCGGCGCTCGGGGTACAACTGATGCTCGTGGTCTGGTAGAGCTTCGCCTTACCGTTGTCAACGGCAACGATCGTGCCGTAGCCGTCCATCGCCCACACCCCGGTGGCGGATCCCGCGGCGGTAGCGGCGAGTGGAGCGGACAACGGAGCCGCCACCAGTCCGGCGGCGGCTCCGACAGCCACCAGCAAGCGGCGCGCGGGGCGGAGAGTCGTCAGAGTCATGCCGCCAGCCTGGTCGGTGGCCGGCCTCACCGACAGGAGGCAATCACCCCAACCAGAGGTGGAGCTAACACCACCGTCCTACTTCGCCAGACCGAGCGACGTCGCCGTGACGACAAGGTTGTCCGCGTAGCCGCCCCGGGAGGCGTCGTACGGTCCGGTGCAGGTGATGAGAACCAGCCGGTGGTCACCGGTCTGAGTGAAGGCGCCACTCTTGGTCGCGAGCGCGTCCTTCGGTACCGACACGATCGACTTCACCCTGTACGACGCCGTACGCCCCGAACCATTGAGTACGACGACCTCCCCTACCTGCACGCGCCGCAACCGCGCGAAGAAGCCGAGCCCCTCGGTCTTGGTGTCGACGTGACCGGCCAGGACCACCGAGCCGAACGGATCACCAGCCTCGGCCCCACCGTCCCACCAGCCGACCCGCTGAGCCTTCGCCGGCACCTGGAGCTGACCGTTGACGGTTGTTGCCGGAAGCACTGGTGCGCTCGCGCCGCCGGGCAGCACGACTTGTTCGGGGACGAAACGGATGCGCTGACTCGGGGCCGGTGTCCCGACCCGGCCAGGGGGCGCGGTCACCGGCTCCGACGGCGTGGGGATCGTCGGGGTGATCTCGGAACTGAACCTTGGTACGGACGGCGGCGCCGGCGTTGAGGTGCCGCCATCCGTACCCGGACTGGGCATGGCGCTGTCGTCCTGGCCGGAACAGCCTGCCAGGACGACACCACACAGCACCGGCCCGATCAGCCACCGTTTCAGCGACGTACCACCTTTCGCGCGACCTTGCGGCCGGCCACCGCACGGACCGTCACCACAGCCGCGAACAGTCCGGCCAGCAGCACCACGACCCAGAGGCCGGACTCGTTGGACGGGGCCGAGTTTCGCGCCTGGTCAAGCTCTGCCGCCTGTCCGCCGGTCCCGGTGTTCACCAGGTTCGGTGTGCCCGACCCCGAGGCCGGGAGTTTGATCGTGCCGACCGCGACCGTCATCGTCTTCTGACTCGGTGCGCCGACCGCGAATACCCGGGTCAGATAACCAGCCTTCGCCGGCAAATCCAACGGACCGAGAACAACAGGTGACGTCGCGCCGGTGGGCACGATCTCGACCTTGTACGTGGCCGCCGGAACGACTACGTCGAGGGATTCCCCGTTCGCGACATTGGAGAACAGCACTTTGCCGTTCACCAGGATGTCGGCCGGGCCGACCGCCGCGGTGTGCGCCACCCGGAGCGCTGCCTTGTCCTTCGGGACCGAGTCCAGCTTGTTCGCGTACGAGGTGATCACCGGCGCCCCCGTCGGCGAGGCCGGCTGATGGATCACGACGTCCATGCTGGCCCCGGATCCAGCCGTCACCTGACGCTGGATGACCACCTTCCCGCCCTGCTTGGCAGTGATCATCCGCTTGCCCGCAGCAACCCCGAACGGCCCGACGATCTGCGCCGCCTGGACGCCGGTCGCCACCGAGTGGCCGTCGATGCTGATGTCCAGGGTGCGCCCCGGCAGACCCTGGACGATGTACAGGTTGGCGCCGGCCGCCCCCTGCGCCGGCGTCGCGAGCACCGCCGGCGCGGCCGCGACGGTGACCGCCAGGAACAGCGGAATCACCCTTCGAAATACCGGACCACGAATTCTCGTTAATACACGTTGTGATACTGACCGGAATTGCCCGGACACGCTCCGTCCCTGCATTTTGCGCCCCCTCCGTAGCTCACGGAAAAATACGGCGGTAATTGCCGCACCCCACTAATTCGGGCGTATCGTAAGCCCCAGTCCGATCCGGCCGGAAGGGGTAGCGGCCAGGTCCGTTTTTGGGGGGCGATGACTCATGTCGGGACGCACTCGTCCGGGTCGTGAGTTCCTCCCTTCGTCAACGGGGGTGGAGGACCTCACCCGCACCACGGTGCGGGTGCTGGCGGCGGCCGCGCTGATGCTGGGGCTGAGCGCGACCGCCGCCTGCACGGACGGCGGCAGCGGCCCGGTCGCACCCAGCCCCGGCATCGACCGGGGCTCGGCCACGCCCACCCCGGAGGCCGGCGGCACGGTCAGTCCCGGTCCCGGTGTGACCAAGCCCGGCATCCGGATGATCGCCGTACCGCGCAAGGACGGGTCCTTCGACATGACCGAGGACGTGATGTTGCCCGAGGCCATGAACATCCTGCAGCTCCAGGTGCCGTCGTCGGGCGAGCACCTGCCCGGGATGATGGCCAAGACGAGTCCGCAGGTGACGGACCTGAAGGTCATCGCCGACGACCAGTCGGTGCCGGTCCAGAACACCACCGTGAACGGCTCGGCCGACCTGCCGTTGACGACGGCCGCCACCAGGGTCCATCTGACGTACCGGCTGTCCGGCTCCGTGGTCCGCAGGACGCAGTCGAAACCAGAGCGGGCCGGCGCGGCGATCCGGCCGCTCACCGCAATCACCGAAGGGACCCTGCCGACCACCTTCTCCGTCACCGGTGGACTGCTCAATGCCGTCTGCCCACTGATGACCGACACCCGGTGCGCGGTCGGCGATCCCCCGAAGCTCGGAATCCTGCCCAACATCCCGGCCAGCAAAGCCCTCGTCGTACTGCAGTTGGATCTACCGCGCTGACCTGAGCCGCTATCCGCGGCCCCTGGCAGCAGCGAGCAGGTGCTCGGCGGAGTGCAGCGCAAGGCGGAGGACGGGGCTCGGAGTGGGTTTCTCCGTGCCCCGTCCTCCAACGCCGCGATGTGCCCGCCGAGTGCCGCGCAGCGCGCCAGGGGCCGCGGATAGCGGCTTAGGCTGACCCCATGAGCGATGACTGGATCGCGTTGGGGACGAGCCGGGGGCGGTGGGTGCTCGCGGCGACGGCGCTGGGGTCGGGCATGGCGTTCCTGGACGGCACGGTGGTGAACGTCGCTCTGCCGGCGATGGGCGAGGACTTCAACGCGGGCATGGCCGGCCTGCAGTGGATCGTCAACGGCTACATGCTGATGCTGGCCGCCCTGATCCTGCTCAGCGGCTCCCTCGGCGACCGGCTCGGCCGGCGGCGGGTGTTCGTCATCGGGGTGATCTGGTTCGCGGTGGCCTCGATGCTGTGCGCGGTGGCGCCGACGCTCGAGGTGATGATCGCGGGCCGGGTCCTGCAGGGCATGGGCGGCGCGCTGCTCACTCCGGGCAGCCTGGCCATCCTGCAGACATCGTTCCAGCGCTCCGACCGCGCCAAGGCAGTCGGCATCTGGTCCGGCCTCACCTCGGTCGCCGCGGCGGTCGGCCCGTTCGTCGGCGGCAGCCTGGTCGACAGCGGCTCGTGGCGGCTGATCTTCGTACTGAACGCACCCATCGCGCTGGTGACCGTCCTGGTCACTCTCCGGCACGTGCCCGAGACCCGCGACGAGACAGCGACCGGCAAGCTCGACCTCAACGGCGCAGCCCTGGTGACGATCGGTCTGGCCGGTCTCACCTTCGGCCTGATCGGTGCCGGCGATGATGGCTTCGGTTCTGCGCGCGTCCTGATCAGCCTCGCGATCGGCGTACTCGCGCTGGTGGCCTTCGTCGAGGTCGAGCGCCGCAGTTCGCACCCGATGCTGCCACCCGGCATCTTCGCCAACCGCCGCTTCACCGGCGCGAACCTCGTCACGGTCGCCGTGTACGGCGCTCTCGGCACCTCGACCTTCCTCCTGGTCGTGTACCTGCAGACCGTCCTCGGGTACTCCGCTCTCTGGGCCGGCGCGTCCCTGCTGCCGATGACCCTGCTGATGCTCGGCCTGAGTGGGTACGCCGGTGGTCTGTCCGAGCGGATCGGCGCCCGGATCCCGATGACGGTCGGACCGCTGCTGATGTCAGCCGGATTCCTGCTGATGCTGCGGATCAAACCGGGCTCCAACTACTTCATCGACGTACTGCCCGCCGTCGTCGTCCTCGGACTCGGCCTGGTGTCGACGGTGGCGCCGCTGACCGCCACCGTGCTGTCGTCGGTCGACGACCACCACGCCGGGATCGCGTCCGGGGTGAACAACGCGGTCGCGCGGTCGGCGCAACTGATGGCGGTCGCCGCGATCCCGATGGCGGCCGGGATCACCGGCGACAGCTACCGCGATCCCCTTGCCTTCCAGAACGGGTTCGACAACGCGCTGTGGATCACGGCGGTGCTGGCCATAGCCGGCGCGGCGATCGCCTGGTTCAGCCTCGCCGAGCCGAGGACGAAGCCGAGCAAGATCCGGGGCCTCGTCCACCACCACACCACCTGCGCTCTCGAAGCCCCGCCCTACGCCGATCCCCGGCTGAATCAGCGCAGCGCGAGGTAGTGCTTGCGTACGGCTGGATCGAGCCGCTCGATCGCATAGCGGAGCATGGTGCGAGGCATCTGCGTCGCGTGCTGGTCGAGGAACGCCAGTAACTCCTCCTCCGAGACTCGCTTCCCGGCTTCGCGCAACATCCAGCCGGACGCCTTGTGGATCAGATCCTCCCGATCGCCGAGGACCTCGGCGGCCAGCGCGTAGGTGTCCGCGGTCTGACCGACCCCGATCAGGAACTGCGTCGCGATCAGCGCGATCCGGCGCTCCCACAGTGATGCCGAGCGGACCAGCGTGTAGAGGATGTCCCGGGGCTTGTCGACCACGTAGCCGCCGACGACCTGCGGAGCACTGCAGTCGACCAGGTCCCAGTTGTCGACGTACGCCGTACTGCGTAGATAGAGTTCGTGGATCGCGGTGAGTTCGGCCGGGTTCGCCGTACGCGGCTTGAGACTGCGGGACGCGCGATCGGCGAGCAGGCAGAGGATCGTCAGCCGGTGCTCGTGAACCGGGCTGGTCAATGCTTGCTCGAGCTCGGGCAGCGGGAGGTCGGCGCGCAGGTACGGCTTGAGGATGCCGCGGATGGTCGACAGCTTCACCCCGATCATCCGGTCGCCGTGGCCGTAGCCACCCGGCTGCAGCTGGAAGTACCGTGACAGCGCCTCGGCCACCGCCGGGTCGGCCGCGGCGTCGACCTCGGCGAGCAGGTCCTTCGTGGTCAGGTCCTTCGTGGTCAGATCAGCAACCCTCCGCTGGCCTGGATGTTCTGACCGGTGAGCCAGCGACTGTCGGGTCCGGCCAGGAAAGCGACCACGTCGGCGATCTCGGCGGGCTGGCCGAGGCGACCGAGGGCGGTGATTCCGGCCAGCTTCGCCTCGGCTTCCGGCGGATTGGCTCCGTGGAACATGTCGGTGCTGGTCGCGCCCGGCGACACCGTGTTGGCGGTGATCCCGCGGGAACCGTACTCGCGCGCGGCGACCTTCACGAACTGCTCCAGCGCACCCTTGCCGGCGGCGTACAGGGAGATGCCCGGCCCCGGGAGGGCCGTGTTGACCGTGGAGATCGCGATGATCCGGCCGCCGTCCGGGAGACTGCGGCCGGCGCGTTGGAGAGCGAAGTACGGTCCCTTGACGTTGACCGCGAACGTTGTGTCGAAGTCGTCCTCGATCACGTCGGCGATCAGCTGGACCGACGCCTGCGCCGCGTTGCAGACGAAGATGTCGAGGGTGCCGGTCGGCTCGGCCGCGCGGTCGAACAGCTCGTCGACAGCGGACAGGTCGGCCTGGTCGGCCTGGATCGCGATCGCCTCACCGCCGGCCGCTTTCACCTCGGCGACCACATCCGCGGCCGCGGCCTCGCTGCTCGCGTAGGTGAAGGTGACCACAGCACCGTCGGCGGCCAAGCGCCGTACGATCGCGGCGCCGATGCCGCGCGAGCCGCCGGTGACGAGAGCTGCCTTGCCTTCGAGTACGCCCATTGTTCTTGTCTATCACCGCGAGTGGGTCTTTCGTTTGCTTGAGTCTTCGAATCGCTTGCCTGCCAATTGGCAGCGCTTACAGCGGTCAGGTCACGCTCCGAGGTCATCCGCACGAGAACCGTTGTGACGCCGGCGCGTTGGGGCATACGGTGAGAGCAGGGCAGTTCCGTTCCGCCAGGACCGACCGGTGGTCATGGTGCTGCCCGGGGGAGAGACCGGCGTGACAAGCCACCGAGACCCGCGGGATGGCGAGATGATCAGAACCACGTTCGACGCTGAGACCCAGGAACTCGAACCCGGCGTACTGCTGGTCCGGCTGTCCGGTGAGATCGACATTGCCAGCACCGACTTCGCATCCGCGTCGATCCGCGCCGCGGTGGCGCCGCCGGCCCGGCTGGTCCTGATCGACGTTTCCGACGTCACCTTCTGCAGTTCCGCCGGTCTCGGCAACCTGGTCGAGGCCCGCAACCTGGCCGGCGAGCACAACATCACCCTGGCCCTGGTCGGCGTCGGCCGGCCGATCGACCGGCCGCTCGAGGTCACCGGTCTCGGCGCCCAGTTCCGCATCTTCGCCACGGTCCCGGAGGCGCTGGCGCAGCTCTGATCGTCGGATGCGGTAGTTTTCCTTGTCTCCGACAAAGGAAAGTCATGGGTGAGCTGACCAAGATCGTGGTCGTCGTGCCGACCTACAACGAGCGGGAGAACCTGCCCGTGCTGGCCGGACTGCTGGCCGACCTCAACCTGCCCGGCCTGGAGATGCTCGTCGTCGACGACAACTCCCCCGACGGCACCGGTGACATCGCCGACGAGCTGGCGAAGGAGTCGCCGGAGCGGGTCGGCGTACTGCACCGGACGGTGAAGGACGGTCTCGGCCGCGCGTACATCGCCGGGATCACCCGCGCCCTCGACGAAGGCGCCGACATCGTCATCCAGATGGACGCCGACCTGTCCCACCCGGCCTCGGTGATCCCGACCATGGTGGAGACGCTGCGGACGACGGACGCCGGCGTGGTGATCGGGTCCCGGTACGTCGAAGGCGGCGAGGCGGCGGCCGAGTGGGGCTGGCACCGGCGGGCGCTGTCCGCGTGGGCCAACTTCTACGTGAACGCGATCCTGCGGCTGCATGTGAAGGACGCCACGGCCGGGTTCAAGGCCTGGAAGGCGGACACGCTGCGCTGGATCGACGTGGGCACGATCGAGAGCAACGGGTATTCGTTCCAGGTCGAGATGAACTACCGGACGGTCAAGCGCGGCCTGCGCATCGCCGAGGTTCCGATCCGCTTCGAGGAGCGGACCGTGGGTGCGTCGAAGATGACCCTGAAGGTGCAGCTCGAGTCGGCCCTGATGCCGTGGAAGCTGCTGTTCTCGCGCTCCTAGCCGTAGCCCAGTTCGTGCAGGCGGGCGTCGTCGATGCCGAAGTGGTGCGCGATCTCGTGCACCACCGTGATGTGCACCTCGTCGACGACGTCCTCGACCGTGGCGCACATCCGCAGGGTCGGGTTGCGGTAGATGGTGATCCGGTCCGGCAGTACGCCGCCGTAGTAGTGCCCGCGCTCGGTCAGCGGGATGCCTTCGTAGATCCCGAGCAGCTCCCGATCCCCGGCCGGCGGCTCGTCCTCGACGAAGATCGCCACGTTGTCGATCAGCGCCGCCAGCTCGCCCGGCACCTCGTCCAGCGCCTCCGACACCAGCACCTCGAAGTCCGCCCGACTCATCTCGATCACGCTGCCAGCGTAGTGACCTAAAGCCAGCCCTGACGCGACGCTTGCACGCCGAGCTGGAACCTGGTCTGCGCCCCGAGCGCCTCCTGCAGGCGGCCGATCCGGCGCGCGATCGTGCGCTCGCTGACCCCGAACTCGCGGGCAATCGACTCGTCCGTCAGCCCTGCACTCAGGTAGGTCAGCAGCCGCTTCGCGTCCAGGCTGGGTCCAGCGGTCACGTCGTTCAGCTCGGTGCCGCCGGTGATCGGTACCGCGATCCGCCACAGTGCCTCGAAGATCCGGGCAAGCCCACCCAGCAGCGGCGAATCGTGCACCACCATCGCCACGAACTCCGGCCCCCGCTGGACGTCTGACCGTGCGCCGACCAGCGCCCACCGATCGTCGACGATCGTGATGTTGAGCGGTACGTGCGGGAACACCCGGGCCTGCTCACCGGCCTCGATGCACGCCTGTACCAGGTGCAGCGCGTCGGCGTCCTGGAGGACGTGGGCGCCGTAGATCACGTCGTACCTGACACCCCGCTCGAGGGCGTCGAACATGCCGTCGACGATCCGCAGCTCACGGGCGGCGATGTTGCCCATGGTCATTGCCCGGACCTGCTCCTCGGCCTCGGTCTGGACCGAGTTCAGGACCGCCTGCGCGGCGGCGTACGTCGGCAGGACCTCAAGGTAGTCAGGTTTGCCGGTGGCCGCCTTCCAGAGCTCCGACAACAGCTCGGCGCTGTCCCGGGCCAGCGCGGCCTGCTGCGTATGACGCTCCGCGAGAGCGCCGAGCGCGAGGCGGGGCGGCCGAACCACCACCGCGTCGGCGGTCCGCTCGATCAGACCGAGATCAGTCAGCTCGCAGAGGACGACGTCGAGGTCGTCGTGGCTCGCGGCCAGCTCGGCCGGGGTGGTCTCCGGATTCTGCAGCAGCTGGAGCAGGACCCCCTCCGCGCCGGCCGACAGACCCAGGGCCCGGAGCGCTTCCATGCCTCTGTGTATCACCGGCGACAGGTTCTCGCCATGCCGGTTTCTGACAGCTCCAGCCCTCGTAGCGTCCGCTACCTGCGGCAAATACTGATGCCGCCCAAGTCCCCCACGCGTTCCCAGGAGTCCCCGATGAGAAAACGCCTGATCTGGCCGGTGGTCGCCGCTCTCGCCCTGACGTTCGGCCTCGCGATCCCGTCCACCGCCACTGCGGCCCCTGTCGTGCAAAGCGCCGTACCGCAGAACCTGTCACCTGAGCTGCAGCAGATTGTCGACAACCTGCCGGCGATGCGCGAGCGGGCCGAAGCGGTCAAGGCCAAGCTCGGGCTGAAGGACAACACGGCCCAGGACGCCGTACTCGAGGCCATCGACCCGACCCAGTACGAGTGCTCCGACGCCACCCCGCCGGTGGTGTCCGCGATCATGCCGGACGTCACCGACTGGACCTTCGAGCAGCGGCTCGCCGTCCTCCACGTCCTGTTGTTCAACATGGCGCTCATGGACGCGGCGTACCTGCCGCAGACCGGTCCGTTCACGTACGGTGCACGGGGCGAGTTCAGCAACCAGGTCAACCGCACGATCCGCGACCTGAAGACGTTCTGGGACATTCCGTCCGGCGACGTCGAACTGGTGCCCGCGCACGGCCGAGCCATGCTCGACCCCGAGGTGAACTACCGCGTCTTCACCACGCTCTACGGCTTCGACCCGGCCGCGTCGCGCATCTCCGCGGACCTGGTCGCGCACGAGCTGAACAGCCCCGCGCTCGGGTACGGCGACCTGCCGATCTTCACGTTCAACGCGTACGCCGCACCGGGCGGTGAGGACATCCCCGGCCTCGGCAAGTCCCCACGGCGGATCGCCTTCGGTGACGGCGTGCTTGAAGGCTTCGCCCGGATCGGGCTGGGCGACGTGGCGCCGCAGGCGATCCTCGCGCATGAGTTCGGTCACCAGGTCCAGTACTCCGACGGCCTGATGCGGCCCGACCTGCCCGGGCCCGAGGCGTCCCGCTGGGCGGAGCTGATGGCGGACGCGTTCAGCGCGTACTTCCTCACCCACGCCCGCGGCGCCGCGATGCAGTGGAAGCGGGTGCAGGCGTTCGGCCAGATGTTCTACCAGCTGGGCGACTGCGGCTTCGCCGCGGACGGCCACCACGGCACACCCAACCAGCGGATGCGGTCCGCCCTCTGGGCCTACAGCGTCGCGGATTCGGCCCGCCCGCAGGGCCACATCCTTCCGGCCCTCGACTTCTACGGGCTGTTCGCCGCTCAGTACCCGCAGTTGGTTGCCCCTGACGCCACCAGCTGATTCCAGGGCGCCGTACGCCTCCCCCCAGGGCGTACGGCGCCCGCCCCGGAACTCGTTTTGGCTGCGGGCGCGGTCTCCTCTATGCTTACGGCTGTCCCTGGAGCTTCGGCTCCCGCGGGTCCGAGTCCCCATCGTCTAGTGGCCTAGGACGCTGCCCTTTCAAGGCGGTAACGCGGGTTCGAATCCCGTTGGGGATACGGTCGAAAGACCGGTGTCAGAAGCACCTCGAAGATGCTGTAGGATCATCGAGTCATCTGGCCCAGTGGCGCAGTTGGTTAGCGTGCCGCCCTGTCACGGCGGAGGTCGCGGGTTCGAGTCCCGTCTGGGTCGCCAGGAGAAGGCGGCGGTGTGAACACACCGCCGCCGAACTTTCTCCCGGTCAGGTAGCTCAGCTGGTAGAGCGTCCGCCTGAAAAGCGGAAGGTCGGCGGTTCGAGACCGCCCCTGACCACACCTCTCACCTACGGTTTCTCCTTCTGAGAATCGCCGACCCTCCCGCTAGTACAGCAACGGGTCCAGCAACGTCTGTCGGCTAGGTGTTCCGCGAGAGCTGATCCAGCCCCCGCCCGCCCTCACGGGATGCGTGCGCGTAGGCCGCGATCGTGACCTGGATGTCGGCATGACCCGACGATCGACTGAACGTTGTGCGGCGGCACCAAAGCCACTGATCACACCAGTGGTGGCTCTCCGAGACCCTGCAGGTGCTGGGTCTCGTTCAGAGACACGACCTGATGGCTGAAGTGGGTGTCGTTGCGGCGGAGGGTGGTGATACCGCCTGCAGCCAGGGGAAAGAAGACCCGGTCTGTCGACGTCATCGGCATGCCGATCCAGGCAGCAATCAGATAGCTCGATGCGGACCCGTGCGACACCACTATCTGGTTCGCGACTGGTCGACGGAGGATGTCATCGAGGGCCGGGTACAGACGTGCGACCAGTTCCATTCGTGTCTCCGCACCGGCTGGTCCGTCGTGGTGGCCGAGTCGATCGCCGTATTCCGGAAGTGGGATGCGGCGCTCGGCGAGCCACGCTTGGGGACGCCCGTCAGCCTCACCGTTGGACCTCTCGCGAAGCCGCGCATCAGTCTGGACCTCGACGACGAACCTCCGAGCAATTCGCTCTGCCGTTTGGCTGGCTCGCCGCAGATCAGAGGAGTAGACCTCGACCGGCTGGAGTCCGATCCTGCTCGCCAGAACCTCGGCGATGCGTTCGGCCTGCACGCGCCCGAGGGCTGTCAGATCTGAGTCGTGCCAGCCTCCAACGACGCCGTCAACGTGATGCTGTGCCTCGGGATGCGTGACGAGGTAGATGTGTCTCATTACCCTCCTTCGACCCACCTTTGCAGGCTCAGAGCCTCTCACCAGTCAGCGATACACGCCGAGGAGACGCTCTGCACGGGTCCCATCTGGGTCATGACGACGAGAGGTTTGGCGCCGGCAGGGCGGGTAGAAGCAGCTCCTCACCTCCGCTTGCGGACCCGGCGACAGGGGCTGACTCCGCGACTAGCATTGTCGTGCTGGCCTGGGGGACGTTCGGGAGGGCCACCGTGGCCGATCAGCAGAACTCAGCGAGCCGTATCGCCGAGAGCGTCATCGCCGCGATCATCCTCGCCGCGGTCACCTGGGCCTGGAAGCGGGATGTCGTCGGCACGCTCTGCATGTTCGTCGCCGTCGGCTGCGCGTACTACGTGATCAGAGGCGCCCGGAAGTCCGGCAACAGCAAGGCCTACTGGCGTGCCGCAGTTCCGTACTTCCTCGTCGGCGTCTTCCTGGCTGTCGTCCTGATCCTCTTGTTCCCGTAGCCCTCTGCGCTCCCCCAACGATCGTCGTACCCCGCAGGGCCGTGATCCTTCAGAGATCTCCGATGCCCTTAAAGGTCAAGCTGACACCTGCTCCGTGGCCGGGCGCTAGTGCCGCGTCAAGCAAGCAGGGGAGGTAATCCGCAGTGACCACCACCCCGAAGCCCGTCCCCCCTGCGGCCAGGTGCGGGGTTCACCCCTGATCTGGTCCCTTCACCCTGGGAATGCGTAGGTAGAAGGGTGCAGCTGCGAGGTTCTCCCCCAAAATTGACCGGGCGGAAGGCAAGTGCCGTAACGACCTCGACGCTTCCTGGCGAGGCACTAGCTTGTGTGTTGGCTGTTAGAACCCGAAGTTCCCGTGATGACCGAGGCCCTCCCGACGTTTGCCTTCGATCGGGGCTCAGGACCGCAGCGCCGGGGCAGGGGCCGGATCTCTTCGGCTCAACTGACCCGTCACCGCGCGCCCGGCTTCCCGGAACCACGCCTACAGGTTTCGTTCCCACTGAAGTCTTCGGTGACCGCAACCCGGGACCGCAACGGCTACCCGGCAACCAGCTCCGCGAGCTGATCGAGGGCCTTCCGCTGATCGTCCAGCGATACGTGCGCGTAGATCGTCTCGTCACGTGAATGTCCGCGTGCCCGACGATCACCTGCACGATGTGCGGCGGAACCCCGAGCAGCAGGAGCAGCCTCACGCAACTGTGGCGTTCACGCGCAGGCCCGACGACATCAAGCGGCCGGCGTGGCGATGTGCTTAGTGCGGGATTGGCGCGATGACTCCGACATCGGCCAGGCCGTCGAGGACCAGCTGCACAGCGATCGCAGCGATCAGGAAGCCGAAGACCTTCTCGGTGACCAGCATGCGGCCTTCGTCGAGCTTGTCGCTCACCCGGTTCGCCCAGCGGAACACCACGACGTCCAGCAGCAGGACGAACACGAGGATGCCGAACTCCACGGCGAAGACGCTGAGTGACTTCGCCTCAGCGGAGATCGTCATCAGGCCGACGATACCCACCGGGTTGAGCAGGTAGGGCACGGCCAGCGGGAACTGCGCAAGCTGCATCGGGTCTTTCCCGGCGGTGCGGTGGCTGCTGTCAGTGGGTGGCCCGAGAACCATCCACACCGCCAGCACGAGCAAGATCACGCCACCTGCGATCGACAGGGATCCGATCGTGAAGTGCAGCAATGCGCGCAACAACTCGCCCAGCACCATGAGTGCCACGGCCACCACCGCCGCCGTGGTCAGCATCTTGCGCAGCACCCGCCGCTTGACGGCCGGGTCAAGGGAAGCGGTGATTTCCAGGAACGGGACCAGCGCGAGCTTCGGCCCAATACCGATCAGCAGGACCAGGAACGTGTCGATCGCACCAGCGGCAGTGATCGATGTTTCCATCCACCAAGTGTCGCGGACGCCGCTCTCCGGCGCCTAGTCTGATTACCTGTCGTCTTTCGCGCCTTGGCATGTACGGACTTTCACGAACCTTCAGCAGCGCACGGGGTCGCGCCTTGTTCTGCTTTACCACCGGCCCAGACAACAAGCTGGATCATTGATCGGCGCTGTCGCCACGTCCCGGCGCCGTGAACCGGCCGCACGTGCGCAGTGAGGCAGGGGTTCTGGGAGTTGCTACTTCCCTCCATGAAGTGCCCCCTTGTGCCGGGGGACCGGGATGCCGACTAGCGAGTGGACCATGGCCAACGAGGAATACGGCTCGCGTCCGCGCCGCAGGCGGAAGACTTACATGATCATCGCCTTGGGTGTGCTGGCGTTCCTGGCGTCTTCGCCGTGCTCTATGTGATCGGTGAGCCAGGGGGTGCGAAGAGCTACAGGACCACCGTCGATTGCCAGGTGAACACAGTCGGATCGCAGGGCACGGTAACGATCAGCGGCACGATTTCAGGCGACGCGGCGAGCTATTCAGTTACCGCCGACGTCTTGGATGCAGCCTCTCACCAGGGGATCGTCGGTCAGACCTTCGAGGTTCGCGGCACGACCACATTCGGAGGAACCACCCCGGCGCAAGCTCCCATTGGATCGGCCGGCATCGAATGCAAGATCGCCAAGGTGGCCTAGCAGTCCTGACCAGGGAGGCTGGTTAGGCGGGTGAGGCCCGCGAGCCACGTTCGTGTCAGCGGCTGGGGCAGTCGAAGATGAGCTCCAGGCCGTCCTCCTCGTCCCACTGTTCGCCGTTCTCGACGAAGCCGAAGCCGGCGATGGTGGCCAGCGATGCCTCGTTGGTGGGGCTGATTGTGGCCCGCACGGTCCGTACTGCGGGTTCGGCCGCCGCACGTTCCAGGAGCGCGGTCACGATCGCCCTGGCGAAACCCTGTCGCCGGTACGGCGGGTCGACTGTGTAGCCGATCTCCACCATGCCGGCCTCGTCCGGTGGACCGTGGAAACCGGCATAGCCGACCACGATCCCGTCGGCCACGACGAGCTTGACGAGCCACCCGAAGGTGCTGGGATCCCGGGTCAGCTGATCGAGGCGGTACTGCCAGAGCCACTTGGCCCGGTCAGTGAGGAACTCGTCGCCGAGTGGGAAGCCGAGCTCGGTCTCTGCCGCGGGACGGTCGTCGGCCAGCAACGCGCTCAGCGCGGTACTGGTCATCTCGACGAAGCGAACCGCCCGGGGGGAAGTAGTAGTCATCGCACTCATCCTCAGCCCCGGCAGCCCGCGAGGCCAACCATTAACCCGCCAGCGCCTCGGCGTACCTGGTCGCGTCGACCCCGGCGCAGCGATCGGTACGGCGGCGGCCGAGTGGCTCCGGGGCAATCCGGTCACTCACGGCGAACCGAGGTACAGCGTTGATACGCGGAGGGTCTGCTCAGAGTAATCTGGTGACATGACTGCTCAGCCGATGCAGAGCTCGCTGGATGACCCCAGCGAGATCCTCCGCCTATTGCCGGCGAAGTGGCATGAGCAGTTCCTCAGCGAGTACCACGGCGCACTGGACGCTGCCCACGAGGTGTGGCGCTTCCAGCAACTGCGGGACGTATTGCACCTCTGGCGCCTGAGGGCGGCCGCGTACTCCGATCCGGGCTTCGATCATGCGCTGCAAGCGACCCGCGAGGATCGAGCTGACGAGTTCGTGCCGGCCGAGCAAGCGATACCCCCACGGACCTCAGTGCCCGCCGTCTCGGCCTAGGCCGAGGCCGAGAGCTTCGGCGTGATCAGGCCCTGTCCGAGGGCGATCATGATCGCGTTCGCGCGATTGACGGCGCCCAGCTTCTCGTACACGCGGGAAACATAGGTCTTGGCCGTCGAGAGACTGACGAACATCGCGCCGGCGATCTCAGGCACTGAATGACCCATGGCCAGGAGGGACAGAACCTCTTGCTCGCGCGGACTGAGCGCCAGACCAACCGGCACCCGATCACTGACAGACTGCCCACCGGTGGGCAGGCCGGCGCCGCGACGAGCCAACGCGTGCATCAGGCCGGTTGCGGTGAAGGAAGCGGCTGCCACGGCGGCGTGCCGGATCGCCCCGAGGACCTCGGCGTTCGGCGCGGTCTTGTCGACGAAGGCGGAGACGCCGGTCTCGAGCGCCCTGAACAGTAGGTCGTCCTTCGCCTGGGCCGTGAGTACGACGATGCCGAGCTCGGCGTACCGGTCACGGAGTTCACGGGCGAGCTGGAGGCCGTCCGCGTCAGGCAGAGCGACATCCAGGACCACGACGTCCGGCCGGGCGGACTCGACCAGTGCCGGCGCCTCAGCGGCGAGGCCGCATTCGCCGACGACGGTGATGTCGGCGTCAATGCTGACGAGCCTCATCAGTCCGTACCTGGTCAGTGTGTGGCCGTCGATGACGACGACTTTGATCGAGCTCTGCATTGCTTGCCCCCGCCGGACTCTCGGTGGCCCCCAGCCGGAGATGAGTAGATGTCACTTACTGGTCCGTTGATCGGCAATCGCCTACAACCCGTTACGGGATTCGGATGGGTGCTTTTTGCCGTAACAATCAGACAGTTGGTGACATAGTTCCTGCAGGCCACGCTCCACTCGTCACGCGACGGCGAGGATGGCCACCAGTGCGCCGCCGAGCATGAACGGGCCGAAGCTGATGCTGTGCTGGAGCGTGATCCGGCGTGCGATCAGCAGCACGAGGCTCACGACACCCATCAGGACGAAGCCCAGGGACGCCCCGACGAGCAGAGTCGGCCAGCCCAGCCAGCCGAGCGCGATGCCGATTCCGCCGGCGAGCTTGACGTCCCCGCCACCGAGCTGGCCACGGCTCAACACCGCCAGTACGAAGTAGCCGCCACCGAGCACCAGCCCGCCCAGCAGTGCACGCAGCAGGTACGACGGATGCCCGTCGACCGCCGTCGCGAGTCCGAACAGCGCAATCAGGCCCGGGTACAGCAGCAGAGTCAACCGGTTGGGTAACTGCTGGACCGCGATGTCGATGGCGGCCAACGCGACCCCCAACGCGCCGATGAAAGCGAACGGGGCCGCATCCGGAAGACCGGCGAACCGCCACAGCAGCAGGGCAACCACCGCAGCGGTCACCAGCTCGAGGACGAACGGAACGCCGAACCAGCCATGACACTGCGTACACCGGATCGCGAAACGTCCGCCGACCCTTGCCCCGCAGCGCGCGCAGCAGGTGGGGGCGGGTTCGCCGGAAGCCACCGACAGCCGGAAGACCGTGCTACGCAGCAGCAGTCCGGCCACGAAGCCAATGATGCCCCCGGCAACTGTCCACGCGATGTCCATGCCGGCCAAGGTACGGCGCACGTCACGCGCGAAGGAACCACATCACCGCAGAACCGGCCGACCGGAGCCGCGAAGCCGGCTGACCGGCCGACGGTGTCAGCCGAACGACCGACAGACCCTGTCATCTCCTGTCGGCCGGTCGGCGCTGGTCTCCGCCGTTGTCGGTCGATCGTCCTGCGCTGTCTGGCCGGTTGACCGATGCCGGGCCAGGCCGGCGATCCCGCACTGTTTCGGTACCG
This sequence comes from Kribbella sp. NBC_01484, assembly GCF_036227145.1. NCBI lineage: Bacteria > Bacillati > Actinomycetota > Actinomycetes > Propionibacteriales > Kribbellaceae > Kribbella > Kribbella sp. NBC_01484. Next base: position 3,382,493 of record NZ_CP109437.1, on the reverse strand, counting down.
ATCGGCAGGTCGCCGTTCGAGCAACGGGTGGGTCCCGCACCCGCCGCCAACTGAAGGAGTTCCCATGATCAACACCCTGCTTGCCTACGTGCAGAACGCTGTCCAGCAGACGCGTCGCGACGAGCGCGGCGCCACCATGATCGAGTACGGCCTGATGGTCGCGCTGATCGCCGTGATCGTGATTCCCGCGCTGGTGGTACTGGGCCCGGCCGTCCGCGACCTGTTCGCCGGCGTCGCCGGCAACCTCTGACCGATCGAACGATCTGCCGATCCCCTCCGTTCGATCGCGAGGGGTGGTGCGGCCCGGCCGGACGGTCGGGCCGCCACCGCCTCGCCCAGGTTGGAGTTCCGATGCTCAGTCTCGCGAGGTTGGTCAAAACCCTTGCCGGCAAGGTGATCCGCGACGATCGCGGCGCGAACCTGATCGAGTACGGCCTGGTGGCAACGCTGATCGCGCTCGTCGTCATGCCCGCTGTCATCATCCTCGGCCCTTTGGTCGCCGCTTTGTACACCGGCGTCATCGGCGCCTTCTGATCGATCTTCATCAACCGGGAGAGCTCATGTATCCGAGACGAGGGAAGCGCGGCGGGGAAACTCACCACGGCCGTCACGTATCTCGCATCCGGCCCGCGGCACGGGTACGCCGCATGCTCCCCTCGTCCGTACATGGGGGCAGCGGCGCGGACCGCGGCGCCGTCGCTGTCGAGTTCGCGCTTCTGCTTCCCCTGCTGCTGCTGATCGTGCTGGGCATCATCGACTTCGGCCGGATGCTCAATGCACAGGAGACCCTCACCAACGCCGCACGCGAAGGCGCTCGGCTCGTCGCACTCGGACAGCCGAACGTGGCGAGTCGCACGCAGGCTGCCGCATCCGGGCTGAGCCCCGTCGGCGTGTCGATCCAGTCGGCCTGCCCGGTTGGCGCCGGTTCAGCCAGCCAGGGCGCCGTGCAAACCAGCTTCACCTTCCAGTTCACGCCGGGCCTCGGATATCTCGTCGGCCTTTTCGGTGGCACCGGCCTGAGCGGCCAGACCACGTTGTCAGCCCGGGGAGTCATGCCATGCGAAACCTGATCCCACCGTTCGTCCGTCCGATGATGCGGCTGCTCGGCGCCGACGACCGAGGTGCCTTCGGGGTCCTGGTCGGCATGCTGCTCGCGACCGGCGTACTGCTCGGCATGGCTGCTCTGACCGTCGATGTCGGACAGCTGTACCAGGAGCGTGCCGAGTTGCAGAACGGCGCCGACGCCGGCTCGCTCGCCGTCGCGAAGAGCTGCCTCAGCGGCCCGGCGTGCACCCCCGGTACGGCGGCCACCTACGCGAACCTCAACGCCAAGGACGGCGTGTCGGCGGTGACCTTGGTCTGCGGTCGCGACATCAAAGGCGGTCTGCCGGGTTGTCCGGCGTTCTCGGGAACCATGGTCGACTGCCCGAGCGCACCTGCAACCGGGACGAACTACGTCGATGTGCACACCGCCACGAGGACCTCGGGCGGCTCCTCGCTGTTGCCGCCGGCGTTCGCCCGCGCGTTGACCGGAAACGCCGGCTACCAAGGCAGTACGGTCCACGCCTGCGCTCGCGCGATGTGGGGACCGGCCCTGCAGAGCTCCCTGTCACTCGCGATGACGCTCTCGCTGTGTGCGTGGACCCAGGCGACCGGTGGTACAACACCGCCGACCTTCGGCGCCGACGTACGGATCTTCGTGCGCGACGCGCCCAACGCGCCCACCTGCGCCGGTCTGAGCGCGCCCGGTGAGTTCGGCTGGCTGACCGACAGCGGTGGATGTAGGGCCGCGATCGACCTCACGCAGAGCGGTGCCATCGGGGGCAGCGACCCCGGCAAGAGCATCACCAAGCCGTGTCAGGACGTATTGACGTCGTACGTCGCGAGCGGGGCGCCGATCTTCATCCCGATCTTCGACACCACGACCGGTTCGGGCAGCGGCGCCACATATCACCTGGTCGGACTAGCTGCCTTCATCCTCACCGGCTACGCGAACATGAACCCCCTCAAGGACGCCATCCCATCGCCGTTCACCAAGAGTTCGTGCCCGAACGGGGGCACCACTCCGTCCTGCATCTACGGACATTTCACGCAGGCCCTGGTGCCTGTCTCCACCAGCGTCGGCACCGGCACGTACTTCGGCGCCGTAGCCGTCAAGCTCGCCGGCTAGAACCGCCAGCAGAAGAGAGAGAACCATGAAACGTCGAGTTTTGACCATCGTGCTGGCGGTCGTGCTGGCCGTACTCGGGACAGCCGCCGTGCTGGTGTACGTCGATCGCGCGGACGCCCGCGCGGTCGCCGGACAGCAGGCGGTGACCGTTCTCGTTGTAGGTAAGGCGATTCCGTCCGGAACCTCCGCCGCCGACGCGAAGGCATCACTGCACCAGGAGACCTTGCCGGCATCGTCGGTGTCGTCGGACGCCGTCATGGAGATCACGCCGGCGCAGGAGTCCCTCGTCACCTCGTCCGACCTCAGCCCGGGCCAGCTGCTCCTGAAGTCGACGCTGGTGACCCCCGCACAGGCAACCGGCGGACTGTCGATTCCCGACGGTAAGGTAGCTGTCACCATCACGCTCTGCAGCCCAGAAGCGGTAGCCGGCAACGTGAAGGCCGGGTCGGATGTCGCCGTCTTCGGTACGGTCGTCGTCGGCGGCACCGGCGATGTCAATGGGCAGCCGAACTGCACCGGCCAGCACAAACAGCAGGGCGGCGGCAAGGCCGTCGCCAAAACCGCGGTCGTCATCCCGAAGGTGCGCGTGATCGCGATCGGCCCGGCCACGTCCGGCACGCCGCAAGAGGATGCGAAGACGAGCAACAGCTCCTTCTCGCAGGGCGCCGCGTCGGGGCAGAACGACCTGACGCTGGTGACCTTCGCCGCGAATCAGATCGACGCCGAACGCCTGATCCAGCTGTCCCAGACCTCACTGCCGTACCTGGCACTGCTCGGCCCGTCCGCTCAGGTCAAGGTCCAAGACCACAACGAGCCGCTGTTCCCGGTGGCGCCGAAGACCACGAAGAAGTGAGGGCACTGCGATGACCATTCTTTGTCAGCCGGCCGCTGCGCCGGACGACCTGATCTCGAACCTCGGTGGGAACGTTCGGTCGGTCGACGACCTCGATGCCGCGCTTCGCGCCCTGAACGACGACTCCGCCGAGGATCTCGTCGTGGTCGGACCCGATGCCGACGCCCGGGCTGCCCTGCGGTTCGCCGCGGAGCTGCGGTTGGAGCGGCCGGCCACCGGTCTGATCCTGGTCCGCGAGCACGTGGACGTCGACCTGCTCACGGAGGCACTTCGGGCCGGAGTGCGGGAAGTGGTTGCCGCCGGCGACACCGTAGCGCTCGTCGCGGCGTGCGAACGCTCGCGCGCGCTGTCGGGCCGGGTGCGTGTCAACGACGAGCCGGAACCGGAGCACCAGGGGAAGGTCGTCACCGTGTTCGCCGCCAAGGGCGGCTGTGGCAAGACCACCATCGCGATCAACCTGGCCGCGGCGCTGTCCGCGAGCGACGGCATCCGAGTCTGCTTGGTGGACCTCGATCTCTCGTTCGGTGACGTGGCGATCAGCGTTCAGCTCGACCCGGTCCGCACGATCAGCGACGCCTTGCCGATGGCCGGCCATCTCGACACGACAGGTGCGGTCTCGCTGCTGACGTCGTACCGACCGGGGCTGGACATGCTGCTGGCGCCGGTGACCCCCGGCGATGCGGAGAAGATTCCCGCCACGCTGGTCGGCGAGCTGCTCACGGTACTGCGGGGGATGTTCGACTTCGTCGTGGTCGATACGCCGGCGCAGTTCAGCGAGCATGTGCTGACCGCGATGGACGTCTCCGATCACCATGTCCTGCTGACCACACCGGACACACCAGCACTGAAGAATCTGCGAATCACGCTGGACATGCTCGACCTGCTGTCCTACTCGCGCGACATCCGCTCAGTGGTGCTCAATCGCTCCGACTCGAAGGTCGGACTGTCCTCGGGCGATGTCGAGCGCGTGGTCCGCAGTGCCATCAACGGGCACGTGCCGTCCAGCCGCAACGTGCCCATTTCGATCAACAAGGGCACCCCGATCGTGATCGCGACCCCGACTCATCCGGTCAGCCAGGCGATTACTCGGCTCGCCCACGAACGACTGCTCAACCGGCCGGTTGCGACGAGGTCCAAGGCGTTCGGACGCCGTGGTGCGGGCAGGCGATCATGAATCTGTCCGAACGACTGGCCAAGCGCCAGGCACCCCCTGGGCAACACTCCCGGACGGTGCCGACGAGTTCACCGAGTCCGCAGACGTCGGCCGACGTACCGCGCCGGGCAGCGCGCAACGCGGACCCGTTCGCCGGCGTGAGGCGCAGCGTGCACCAGGGTCTGCTGGAGAGCCTTGGTCCCAAGCTGTACGACGCTCACCTCGATCAGCACGAGCTCGAACAGCAGGTCACGCAAACCCTGCAGGCAGTACTGCAGCGCGATGACACCCCGATGACCGCGGCCGATCGTGCGCGCGTCGCGCAGGAGGTCGCCGACGAGATCCTCGGCCATGGCCCCCTCGAGCCGTATCTGCGTGATGCCGGCGTCTCCGAGATCATGGTCAACGGTCACGACCAGATCTACGTCGAACGCGACGGGCGGCTGACCCCGGTCGACGCGGCGTTCACCGACGAGAGCCACCTGCGTCGCACCATCGACAAGATCGTCTCCCGAGTCGGCCGCCGGGTCGACGACGCCAGCCCGATGGTGGACGCCCGGTTGCCCGACGGCAGCCGGGTGAACGCCGTCGTTCCGCCGATCGCGCTGGACGGGTCACTGCTCACGATCCGGAAGTTCGCCGCCGACCCCTTCACGGTCGACGACCTGATCTCGTTCGGCACGCTGACCGGGCCGGTCGCGGAACTGCTGCAGGCCTGTGTGCGGGGCCGGTTGAACGTCCTGATCGGCGGCGGCACCGGCTCCGGCAAGACGACGACGCTGAACGTGCTGTCATCGTTCATTCCCGATGACGAACGCATCGTCACGATCGAGGACGCGGCCGAGCTACAGCTGCGGCAGGAGCACGTACTGCGGCTCGAGTCGCGTCCGGCGAACGTCGAGAAGCGTGGCGAGATCGCGATCCGCGAACTGGTTCGCAACTCCCTGCGGATGCGCCCCGACCGCATCATCATCGGTGAGGTCCGCGACGGCGCCGCACTCGACATGTTGCAAGCCATGAACACGGGCCACGACGGCTCGATCACGACCGTGCACTCCAACGCGCCACGCGACTCGCTGTCCCGGCTGGAGACCATGGTGCTGATGGCCGGCGTCGACCTGCCGCAGCGGGCGATCCGCGAGCAGATGTCCTCGGCGCTCGACCTCATCGTGCACCAGGCCCGCCTCAAGGACGGGACACGTCGCATCACGCACATCACCGAGGTCACCGGCATGGAGGGTGAGGTCATCACTCTCCAGGACGTGTTCCAGTTCGACTTCCGCGCTGGCGTCGACGAGCACGGCAGCTTCCGCGGCGCCCTGCGGTCGACCGGCCTGCGCCCAGGTTTCCTCGAGCGGCTCGCTGATCGCGGCGTCTACGTGCCGCCGCGGATGTTCGGCGTGGAAGAGGTCTACCGATGACGATCGCGCGACGCATCCGATGGCTGGGTGCCATAGTCCTCGGCTTGGCAGTGGTGCTGCCGGGAATTGCGCACGCGGACGGCAGTCCGTCGGCACGGATCGACTCTGTGCAGGTCAGCCATGGCCATGCCAGCTTCGTGCTCACGACCGCCAACGTGTCAGGAAAGCTGGACTCGAAGTCGGTGCGCGTCCAGGCCGGCAGCACCTCGCTGCCGGCACAGGTGACGCCGGTGAGCAGCACGACCATGACAGCGGCTCCGCCGCGCGCGGTGGTCATCGCACTGGACACCAGTGGCTCGATGGCCGGCTCGGGGCTTGCTGCGGCGCGTCAGGCCGCGCTCAGCTACCTTGCCAGCCTGCCGAACGACGTAAGGGCGGGCCTGATCACCTTCTCCGACCGGCCTCGTCTCTTGGTCTCGCCGACGACGAACCGCACGCTGGTTCGAGCGGCATTGGCGCACGTGCAGGCCATCGGCGACACAGCGCTGTACGACGCTGTCCGCGCAGCCGTCGCCACGCTCGATGCCGCCCGCCTCGGCCCGGCAGCCCAGCGCAGACTGGTCGTGCTGTCGGACGGCGTCGACACCTCCAGCAAGGCGAAGCTCACCTCGGTGACAAGGCAGCTCGCGGCGGATCGCGTCCCGGCTGACGTCGTCGCCTTCCGGTACGGCAGCGGCGACGCATCAGCGGCACAGGAGATCGCGTCGGCCGCGGGCGGACGGATACTGACCGCGCAGAACGCCAGTGAGCTGACGGCAGCCTTCGCTGCCGTGGCGCGGAACTTCACTGCGCGCGCCGAGGTCGACATCACTGTGCCCGACGCGTTGGCCGGCCGTAGTGTGATGCTGCGGGTCGCCATCGGTTCGGTCACCGCCAAGACCATGGTGACCTTCGCCGCGGCCACTCTGCCAACTCCTCCATCGGCGCCGACGAACGCCATACAGCCGGCTCGGTCGCACCAGACCATCTGGTCATGGCAGCTTCTCGCGCTGCTGGCCGGGGTCTTCTTGATCGTGGTGCTCGCCGTCGTACTACTGCGCTGGCAGGGCTCCCGGGAAGACACTGCGCGTCGGTTGGTCCAGAAGGTCAGCCAGTACGGGCCTCGCCGCGACGAGCACCACACCGGTGAGGTGGAGGGCGCTTCCGCGCGGACCGCGGTCGGACTCGTCGCCCAGGTCCTGCGGTCCAGTGGCGTCGAACAAGGACTTGCCAAGCGGCTCGATCTCGCGGACGTGAAGCGCAAGCCCGCCGAATGGGCGTCGCTGGTCCTCTGCGGCAGTGTGGCGCTGGGGGTCGCCCTGATGCTCGTGGGCGTCAACGAGCTGCTCAGTTTGCCGATCGGACTTCTCGTCGGCTGGCTCGCCCAACATGTCTTCCTCAATATCCGCATCGGGCGCCGCCGTGCGGCCTTCGGCGAACAACTCCCCGATGTGCTACAGCTGATCGTCGGATCGCTTCGCTCCGGGTTCTCGCTGGCTCAGGCCATCGATGCCGTCGTACGAGACGGCACGCAACCGGCCGCGAGTGAGTTCTCCCGGGCACTCGCGGAGACCAGGATCGGTGTCGATCTCGAGGACGGTCTCACCCACGTTGCGGACCGGATGCACTGCGAGGATCTACGCTGGGTCGTGATGGCCACCCGGATCCAACGGGAGGTCGGCGGCAACCTGGCCGAGGTACTGACGAACACCGTCGACACCATGCGCGAACGCGCACAGACCCGCCGCCACGTCCGGGCTCTCAGTGCCGAAGGGCGGCTGTCCGGCTACATCATCGTCAGTCTGCCGATTGCGCTCGGTGCGTGGCTGACGTTGAGCAAACCGCAGTACATGAGCCCGCTGTTCACCACACCGATCGGCGTCATGATGGTCGCCGCCTGCGTCGGACTCATCATCGTGGGCGCGTTCTGGATCCGCGTCTTGATCAAGGTGGAGGCATGAGATGAACCCGACCGTGCTCTTGATCGCGGGAGTCGCCGCGCTCGGTCTCGCCATTGTCATGGCAGTCATCAGCATCACCGCGCGAACTGCCGAAGGTGGCGTGGCGCGGGCACTCGCCACGATCGACAGTCACTACACGCGGCACGCACCTGTGGAGGTCGAGCCGAAGCGCGATCCGTTCGCCGCACTGCCAGGCTGGCTGCGCGGAGTCGCCGTACGCCTGTCGCCCTCGGGCATCAGTACGACGCTGCAGCGCCGGCTCGACCTGGCCGGCAACCCGTCGGGGTTGACGCCCGACCGAGTCCTGGCGGCGAAGGGCCTTGGTCTGTTCATCCTGGGCAGCCTGGGCGGCCTGTACGGGCTTCGGACGATCGGCCTGCTCGTCGTGGGCGCTGCCGTGGCGGGGACCGTCGGCTTCTTCCTGCCCGACGTCCTGCTGTACAACGCCGGGATCAAGCGACAGGAGAAGATCCAGAAGGCCTTGCCCGACGCGCTCGACCTGCTCACGGTCTGCGTCGAGGCCGGCCTCGGATTCGACGCGGCGCTGGCGCAGGTCGCCCGTAACACCACCGGTCCGCTGGCTGCGGAGTTCTCCCGGGTGCTGCAGGAGATCCAGATCGGCAAGTCGCGCTCGCAGGCTCTGCGCGCGATGACCGACCGGACGACGGTGCCCGGGCTGCGGTCGTTCGTGTCCGCGCTCGTGCAGGCCGGCGAGCTGGGCATCACCATCGCCGACGTACTGCGTGAACAGGCGAAGGAGATGCGGCTGCGGCGCAGGCAACGTGCCGAGGAGAAGGCGCAGAAGGTGCCGGTGAAAATCCTGTTCCCATTGGTGTTCTGCCTGTTCCCGTCCATGTTCGTCGTCATCATCGGGCCCGGAGTGATCAGCATCATCCACGTCTTCTCCGGGGTGTAGACGATGGCCTCGACCCCCTCCTACCTCAAGGGGTCGAGGCCATCGTGCCGATCGAACAAGAGTCACGTCAGATGTGGGCGCGTGGCGACTCCTTCAGATCGCGGTGGCTAGCTAGCCGTTGATGAACACGTAGTCGGCCTGGTACGGGACGTTGACGAGTGGCGTGGCCTGCGGGTCGCAGGTACCGGTCGGCGCGACGCCGCCGACTGTGTTGAGGCGAAGCACCTCGACGGCGTTCGACAGCAGTCCGGAGGAGTCGCCGATCTGGGTGGCGTCGAGGTCCAGTTCGGCGATGTTGCCCGCGCCGTTGGCGTTCTTGGTGACGACCTTGCCGGTGACAGCGCTGCCGTCGGCTGCCTGCCACTGCGGCGGGCCGGCGGCCGGCTGGACGAAGGTGTGGTGGATGCCGCCGGTGAGGCGTGCCTCGACGTTGTTCTGGGTGAAGGCGAAGGAGCCGTCGCGCTGCACGGTGCAGGCGTAGATCTGGCTGCCGAAGATCACCGACTCCTGCACTGCGGCCACTCCGGTCGTGCTGACCGCGTGACTGAGCTGGTGTAGCTGGGCACGTACGGCGCCATTCGGGAAGTCATCGTTTCGCAGGTCGGTGTAGAAGCCGCTCGGGTCTGAGCGCAACGCGTCAAGCACGGTCGGGTCGCTGACGGTCACGCTGCCGGAGGCGGAGCTACCCCCTCCGCTCGGCCTGGTGAACAAAGGTACGACGACGGGCCCGTCCGCTCCTCGACCGGCGGCGTGGATGGCTGCCTCGGTCGGGGCGCTGATACCGCGCCATGACACCGAATAGCTGAGCGTGTTGCCCTGAATGCCGATGAGTTCCAGCGCCCGCCCGTCCGGATCGCCGCCCGTGACCTCGTTGCGGCCCTCCAGGCTCGCGACGAGGGAGGCGGGTGCTGCGGTCGGGTCGCCCGGCACGGTGATCCCCGCCGGCGGTGTCGCCTGGCTGTTCGCTGACGCCGCGCTGACGGCGAGCGTGGCGGACGCGGCAGTCGCGACGAGGGCCGCGCCGATGCCGCGGGCCAAGCGGCGTTTTGTGCTGCTAGACATGACGTTTGTCCTTCCGGATCTGCGGCCGACGCTTGTGCACGGCCCACGCCAGGTAGTACGGCGATTTGCCGGCCGGCGCCCAACCGAAACCTGCGGCAAACCTCACAGCCGCCAAGGTGAACTGAACCGATGCCGCATGCGTACCGCGCGAGGGCCTGGTGGTGCAGGATGAGACGGCCTCGACGAGCGGTCCCAAGTCCGCACCCGCCTCACCGACGAGGTGAGCTAGAGCTTGATGCGGCCGGTCTCGTAGGCCCACATGGCGATCTCGACCCGATTCCGGGCGCCCACCTTGCCCATCACGCTGGTCAGGTGAGTCTTCACGGTGCTGAGGCTGATGTGCAGCTCGGTCGCGATCTCGGCGTTGGTCCGGCCGGTGGCCGCGGCGATCAGGACCTGTTCCTCGCGGGCGGTGAGCGGATCGACCGGTTGGACCGGTGTGCGGCCACTCGGTGGTTCGGAGAACGCGGCCAGCAGCCGCGCGGTGATCTTAGGTGCGATCAGTGCGTCACCGTTGGCGGCGGCGTGGATCGCCTGGACCAGAAGGTCGGGGCCGGCATCCTTGAGCAGGAATCCACGCGCGCCGGCCTTCAGGGCGCCGTACACATACTCGTCGAGATCGAAGGTGGTGATCACGACGATCGCCAGTGGGTCGTCGACGCCGGGGCCGGCGAGTTCGCGGGTCGCCGCAATCCCGTCCAGGCCGGGCATCCTGATGTCGAGCAGGCAGACATCGGGCCGCAGCCGGCGGGCGAACTGGACCGCTTCCAGGCCGTCGGCCGCCTGACCGACCACCTCGATGCCGGGTTGCGCATCGAGGATCATCGCGAGTCCCGTCCGGACGAGATCCTGGTCGTCGGCGACGAGTACGCGGATGGTCATCGGCCGACCGCCGTTCGCGGCAGCACCACGTCGACGGACCAGCCGCGGTCCGCATCGGGTCCCGCGGCGAACGTGCCGCCGAGGAGCGTGGCCCGCTCGGTCATCCCGACCAAGCCGTAGCCGAGCGAGTTCCGGGGCGCCGAGGTGGCTGCTCCGTCGTCGCGGACCGTCAGGCGGACGGAGTCGTCGTACGACGTCAGCCGGACGTCAATGCGAGTTGCCTGCCGAGCGTGCCGTACGGCGTTCGTGATCGACTCCTGCGCGATGCGATAGATCGCGGCGCCGACCGCTGGTCCGAGGTCGTCGAGGTCCCCCGACACTTCGACCTCGACCCGCGGCCGGTCCCCGACGCTGCGGGCGAGCCGCTTGAGGTCGGCCACTCCCGGTTGTGGAGCCAACGCCGCCGTTCCGTCATCGCGCAGTACGCCGACCATCGTCCGCATCTCGGCGAGAGTACGCGTGCCCTCCGCCTCGATGATGGCGAGCGCGTCGACCGCGGCTTCCGGGCGGGTGGCCGCGACGGCTCGGCCGGCCTGGGCCCGGATGACGATGGCCGAGACGTGGTGAGCGACCGTGTCGTGCAACTCCCGGGCCAACTGCTCGCGCTCCCGGAGTCGCACCTGGTCCAGCTCGCGGAGCCGGGCGGACCACCAATAGCGGACCGCGGCCCCGACTGTCGCCGGGAACAGCAGGAACATGCTGCCGGCGGCGGCTTCGCCGTACCCGGTGAAGTCACTGATGATTCCCAGCACCAGCGCCACGAGGATGAACGCGAGCCCGATGAGGATCTCGCGGCCGGATCCCCAGCGAACGAGTGAGTACGGCAGTAACACCACGCAGATCATCGAGTACAGACCGAAGGTCGCGTCCCCACTGATCAGGGCCGCGATGTTGACCACGATGAGGGCGCCGAACACGGCGGCCACCACGGCCAGCGGGTGGGTACGACGCCACAGGAGAGCGCACACGGTAGCCACAGCGAGCGCCACCGCGACGGGCCTCCAGACCACGTCCTCACGGAGTATGCCTTCGAGAACGACCGCCGTCAGCAGACCGCCGACGAGCACCCAGTCGCGCCACACCCGCCTGGGTGGGTCGGGCGCTCGCGGCTCGGCCAGCAGCGAGCGGACGGCGTTTCTCACCATGCCCACAGCGTAGGGACTCCGGGCGCCGAGCGGATCGGCTCAAAGTACGGGACGCGACCCGGCTGATCGGCCGAGGGAAGTCCGGCTCATCGCCTGAGGTGGTGGCCGGCCCCACGCCCACACGATGAGTCCAACTCTCGCTGAAGGGATCTGTGATGAGGTCGAATCTGTACAGACTGGGCCGGTACGCCGCACGTCGGCCCTGGGTGGTGATCGGGGCGTGGCTGGTCGTGGCGGCGCTCGTGATCGCGGCATCTGGCGCCTTCGGCAAGAAACTCGAGGAATCGTTCGGAGCACCTGGCGTCGACTCTCAATCCGCGACCGATCTGCTGTCGGCCGCGGGAGCGGATCAGGCCGGGCTGACCGCGCAGGTAGTCGTGACTCCGCTCGACGAGGAAGCCACGCTCAACTCACCCGAGCTGCGCGCAGCCATGACGCGGGTCCAGTCGACCGCGGCTTCGTTGCCGCACGTGCTGCGGGTCGGTGATCCCGTCATCTCGCCGGACGGCCGGGTCGGGCTCATCCGGCTTCAGTATCCAGTGCTCGACAAGCTGGAGCCAAGCGACCTCAAACAGCTCAAGACCCTGACAGCGGTGGCATCTCCGCTGCGGATCGAGCTGGGCGGGGATCTGTTCTCCGCGTTCGAGGAGGGCCCGGCCGGCCTCAGCGAGGCGTTCGGGTTGATCACGGCGATGGTCATCCTGCTGCTCGCGTTCGGATCGATCATCGCGATGGGGCTGCCGATCGGGATGGCCGTGTTCGGCCTCGTGCTGGCGATCAGTTCGCTGTCGTTGGTCACATATCTCATCGAGCTGCCCAGTTGGGCGCCCGTACTCGGCAGCATGATCGGACTCGGCGTGGGCATCGACTACGCGCTGCTCATCGTCACCCGGCACCGCGAGTACCTCGCCCGCGGGATGGAGGTCGAGGAGTCGGTCGGGCGTGCTGTCGCCACGGCCGGGCAGGCTGTGCTCTTCGCTGGTGGCACAGTGGTGATCGCGATCCTCGGTCTGGTGGTGGCCGGCGTACCGTTCATGACCGCCGGCGGGATTGCCATCTCACTGATCGTGCTGACCATGGTGCTCGCTTCGCTCACCTTGCTACCCGCGTTCCTGGGTCTGGCCGGGCACTGGATCAATCGCCTTCGAGTACGGCGGATGCAGGCGTCCCCTGGTTCGGGTTGGCAGCGGTGGGCGGGGCATGTGTCCAGGCACGCCGCCGCCTACGCCGTCGGCGCCACCGTCCTGCTGCTGGCGCTGGCCGCACCCGTGCTCGCACTCCGTGTCGGTACGCCCGATGAGGGCACCCTTCCGGTGCAGCGCACCGAGCGCCGGGCGTACGACCTGGTTGCCGCAGGATTCGGTGCCGGTAGCAACGGTCCGCTGGTGATCGCCGTCGACGTCTCGCGAGATGCGAGCGTCGTACAACCCCTGTTCAACGCCGTCCGGGCCGATCGGGGCATCGCGTCGGTCGCACCTCCGCAGGTGAATACCGCGGCGGGCGTCGCGACGTTGATCGCCGTACCGACGACCGGACCGCAGGACGATGCCACGATGACGACGGTCGAGCGGCTTCGCGCGGAGGTCTTCCCCTCGGTACTGCGTGACAGTCCGGCGAAGGCCCATGTCGGTGGTCAGACGGCGACCCAGGCGGATGTGGGTGCAAAGGTCAACGATCGGCTGCCGTGGTTCATCGGCGCGGTGATCCTGTTGTCCGTCGTGCTTCTCACGGTGGTCTTCCGCTCGGTCGTCGTACCACTGAAGGCTGCTGCGATGAACCTGCTCAGCATCGGCGCGTCCTTCGGCGTCATGGTGATGATCTTCCAGTGGGGTTGGGCCGCGAACCTGATCGGGCTGGAGTCGACCATTCCGATCCTCCCGTTCATCCCGATGTTCATGTTCGCCGTGGTGTTCGGGCTCTCGATGGACTACGAGGTCTTCCTGCTCACCCGGATCCGTGAGGAGTACGTCCGGACCGGTGACAACACCCCCTCGGTCGTCCACGGCATCACCACCACCGGCCGCGTGATCACCTCGGCAGCGCTCATCATGATCGCGGTCTTCGTCAGCTTCTCCCTTGCCGACGACCCAACGGCCAAGATGTTCGGCCTGGGCCTGGCCACCGCCGTCTTCATCGATGCGACCATCGTGCGACTGGTTCTCGTGCCGGCCTTGATGAAGCTGCTGGGCAACGCGAACTGGTGGATGCCTCACTGGTTCAACCGCCGGTTGGCGACCGGCGTCGACGTCATACCTCATGTCCCTCGCCGGACCGTTGTCCAGCGAAGAGGTCGTCCAGGGTGACGACGCTCCCACCCACCCGACGTTCCTTGCGGGCTACCGCTGGTGATCTTGTGCCCTGTAGAGATTCTCCCGGCCTTGTCGATTTGCGAGCGGTTGAGGCATCGGAGAGGTAGGTGGCCCGATGGTCGGCGGGCGCGTGCCGACTCGAACGAGATCGATCAGGACTATGGAGGGCTGCGGAAGTGAGTGGTGTTGTGATCGCGGGGATCGTTAGGCCTGAGCGTAGGTTGTCGGGGTCGTGGCTGGAGGTGATCGGCTCGAATCTCGAGTATCACCGGGCGACCTTCTTGTGGAAGTGCGAAGGGCTGTCGGAGACTCGGCTTCGGGAGCGGCCTTTGGTGTCGTCGGAGTTGACCTTGTTGGGGCTCATGCGTCATGCGCAGGGAGTCGAGCGGTACTGGTTTCAGCGGCGGCTTGCGGATACAACGCCTCGGTTCTTTCCTTATCGGACCTATGTCACGGGTGATGGTGGCGATTGGTTCGACGAGGCGGACCCCACACCGGCCAAGGATGTCTACGCGGACTACCTGGCGGCGTGTGACGAGTCGCGGGAGGTGTTCGCGAAGGTGACCGAGGACGTCGTACGCATTGTGCCGAACCCGGAGTTCGGGGACACGGATGTGCGGTTCATCCTCGAGCACGTGATCGAGGAGTACGCGCGCCATGTGGGTCACGCGGACCTCCTCCGCGAAGCCATCGACGGCACCACCGGGGAATAGGCCGGCAGCCCCTGCCCCGGGCAACGGGTTCTGACCGGTCAGGCGAATCACTGGGATCAGGTGATGCCTGCTCACCTGCCGTACGGCGAGCCTGGTTGTGGCCCGCCTCTCCGGCAGGAGATTGCAGCGGTGGATTGACGTTGGCGAGCCCGCAGGGGACCGCTCCCGAACCGACCCACCCGAAGGGAGTTTCTCCGTGAGCACCGAGCAGCGACAGAACCTCGAAGTAATGCTGCGACAGTCAGCCTTCCCCACCGATATCGACCTCAACGAGCAACGCCGACTGCTCCGGGAGTTGCTCTCGGCGCAGCCGCTGCCGGCCGACGTGACCGTGACCGCAGCCACGCTGGGCGGTGTCCCGACCGCCGAGATCACTATCGACGGAGTCGAACCTCGCCACGTTGTTCTCTACTTCCACGGCGGCGTCTACGCACTGGGGGACGCCTTCCTCTCCGCTGACCTGGCCTCGCAGGTCGGCCGGCGTACGCGCGCCAAAGTCATCTCCGTCGACTATCGACTCGCCCCCGAGCATCCGTATCCGGCGGCGGTCGACGACGCACTCGCCGCCTACGAGGCCCTCCTGCAGAACGGCACTGCCCCCTTTCACATCGTCTTCGTAGGAGAGTCCGCCGGTGGTGGGCTCGCCGTCGCCACGCTGATCAACGCCCGAGATCACGGGCTGCCGTTGCCGGCCGCGGCTCTCGTCATGTCGCCGTACGCCGACCTCACGCTGGCCGGGTCGACCATGGAGACCAAGCGTGAGGTCGATCCCCTGATGAGCCGAGAGAACCTCCAGGCCCGAGTGACCGACTATGCGTCGGGACAAGACACCGCCCTTGGTCTCATCAGCCCGATCTTCGCCGATCTGTCCGGCCTGCCGCCCCTGGTCATCCAGGCCGGAAGTCATGAGGTACTCCTCGACGACGCCGTACGCCTAGCGCAACAAGCCGCCACCGCCGACGTCGAGGTCACCCTGGATATCAGCCCCGGCGTACCGCACGTTTTCCAGGCCTACTACCCGATCCTCGACGAAGCCGCAGCCGCGCTGGACAGAGCCGGCCAACTCCTATCAGCCCATCTCGCCGCCGCAGAACACGTCACCGCCTAGCGGAAGCAGAACGCAGAACTGCACCGGCCGAAGGTTGTTCGGCCGGTGCAGTCTGGTGTTGGTGGTCAGGGGATGGTCGGGGACAGGGTGTTTCTCAGCGATCTAGTGGCGCCGGTTGAGGCGGACTTGGCGGCGGCTGCGGCCGGGGGCTCGGGGGCGGGGACCGGGTCGCATTGGACGTCGGAGCGGTTGCCGGGCTTGCGGGGTGGCAGGGCTCCGGTTTGGAGGTACGCCGCGATGCGGTCGTCGGTGCAAGTCACGCCGGATAGTGAGCCGGCGTGAGTGGTTCCGCCGACGCCCTCGATCAGGACGGAGTGCGGGAACGTCTTGCGGGTTTGGAGTGCGCCCGAGTACGGCGTTGCCGCGTCCAGCGTTTCGTTGATCATCAAGAGGCTCTGGACCCCTCGGCCGTCGACCTTGACCGGGCGGCCTGCCTTCGCCGGCCAGTAGAAGCACGGCGCGTTGAACCAGGCGTTGGCCCAGGTCAGGAACGGCGCCTTGGCGAACGTGCGCCAGTTGTCACGCTGCCACGTGCTCCACTTGCTCGGCCACGGGGCATCGGTGCACGAGACGCCGAGGTAGATGGCGTACCCGTTGTCGTCGAATGGCGGGCCGCCGTACAGCGCGACGAGCCCTGAGGCGTCGCCGTTGTGCACCCACGCGGCGAACGCGTCGGCCACATCCACCCAGCCGTACACGTAGTACGCCGCCTGAGTGAAGACGTCGGTCCACTCGGACGGACCGATCTTGCCGTCGGCCGGGTGGCCGATGAGCTTGACCATCTCGCGGTAGTACAGGCGCTCGACCGCGGCCTCGGTCTTGCCGAGGTGCCAGGTCGAGTCGTGCGCCGCGACGTACTGGAAGAAGACCTTCACGCTCTTGTTGAACGCGATGTCCTGGTCGAGGTTCGCGTCGTACCAGACCCGCGTCGCGTTGACGACGCCGTCGAAGACGACCCGGCGCAGCCGGTTCGGGTACAGGGTTCCGTACACCTGGCCGAGGTACGTGCCGTAGGAGAATCCGTAGTAGTTGATCTGCGGTGCGCCGAGGGCCTTGCGGATGCTCTCCATGTCGCGCACCGAGTCGGTGGTCTTGAGGTGGCCGAGCAGCGCGTGCTGGTTGGCGTCGCAAGCCTTGGCGTACGACCTGGACAGCTTGAGCCAGGTCTGCTCGATCCTCGGCGTGACCGGCACGTAGAACGGACGGTTGTAGCCGGCGTAGTCCGGGATGCAGCTCAGCGCCGGCTTGCTCGAGCCGACACCACGCGGGTCGAATCCCACCCAGTCGTAGGCGTCACCGGCACCATGCGGGACGAACTCGCCGAGGATCGCCAAGGTCAGGCCGGAGCCGCCCGGGCCACCCGGGTTCACCAGCATCGGGCCCTGCGCCTGCGCGTCGGGCGTCTTGTGCATGATCCGGGACACCGCGAGCTGGATCTTCGTTCCGTTGGGATGCTCGTAATCGAGCGGTACCACGACGTAACCGCATTGAGCACCAGCGTTCGCCAGGCGTGGACTGGTGCATGCACCCCATTGCACGGGCGGCGGCGTGTAACTGGTCGAAGACGGGCTCGACGGCACCGCAGTCGCGACGGGGACCGACATCACCCCGGCGACCAACGCGGACGAGACTGTGGCAGCAACAATCAATTGGCGGATTCTCATGTGCCCTCCCTCCGGCATCCTGAACCCGCACCCCAGGCAGAAACAAGGGCCTGGATGGCAATTAGTTGCTAGACCGTCAGTGCGCTGGGGAAGCGGGTTTCGAAGTCGAGCACCGCCACCCACGTCGGTCTGACGCCGACGCGCGCCATTCGTTGCCCTCGCAGTTGCGATACCCACGCAGCGCCTTGCTCGGGTCCGAAGTAGCGGTTGGCGGACTGCGCGTACTCCGGTACGACGTCGTCGTACATCTCGACCGTTGCGGTGCCGCGCAGCAGCAACACCTTGTCCGGCCATGACGACGAGTCATCGATGGTGACGGCAACGTCACTCGCTGCGGCCAGCGCCTTGAGCTTCGGCGCCCCTGGCGGACAGGCGCACACGAGCTCCTCACCGGTCCAGGTGAACCAGATCGGTACGACGCGCGGCGTTCCGTCCGTCCAGGTGTACGCGAGCCGCGCCGGCTGACGCGATACCAGTAGTTCCTGCGCGATCGGGTCCTGCAGAAGTGCAAGGTCACCCTGTGCTGTGGTCATGGCAGCCTCCCCCACGAAGCCTGAAGCTCCCTCCACAATCACAGAACGCCGACAGCCGCCCGCGGTCAGGAGAAGGCCTGGGCTGCGGCGGCGACCACCTCGTCGTGAGGGACGTCGCGCAGGTGCTGGTCAACGTTCCAGCGGTGGCCGAACGGGTCGTCGAACTGACCGTGCAGATCGCCCCAGAAGGTGTCCTGCAGCGGCTGGCGAACCTCGGCGCCGGCGGCAACCGCCTGCGCGAACACCGCCTCCGCGTCGGCGACACCGAGCGCCAGTACGACGGCGGTCCCACCGATCGTGGGCGGAGCGAGAACGCCCATTTCCGGAAACTCGTCGGCCACATGGAGGAGGCTGTCGCCGATGCGCAGCTGAACCGACATGAGCCGGCCGTCCGGTGTCGGGATGCGCTCGATCTCCTCGGCGCCGAACGCTTCCCGGTAGAAGGCCGCGGCGCGCTCGGCGCCCTGAACGACAATGTGTGCGGTGATCGACATGCCCGCACCGTACGTCGTCGCGAAGCGCCCGTCTTGAACGTTCTTGCACCTGCCTAGCATGGTGACGTGGCGACTGAGCAGGTTCGGATGTGGCGTGCACCGGACGAGCACCGGGTCCTGCTGATGGCGGGCCGAACCACTCGGTACGCCGTGGAGCCGCGCGGCGAGTACGTCTTCGGAATCGTGGGCGAACAGCCGATGCGGTCGTGGCGCGGTCGCGAGCACCGCCTGGTCCGCCCGGGCCAGCTGGTTGCCTGGGACCCCTCCCACGCCCACACGGGCAGCGCCGTCGACGAGCGCCCGTGGCGGGCTCGCCTGCTGGTCATCGAAGTCGCGGATCTCGCGGCGCTCGCGGACGACTCCGAGTCCGACCCGTTGGCCGACGTACTGTTTCCCGATCCGGTGCTCTCCGACACCGAACTCGCGGCAGGCTTCGTACGGCTTCACACAACCCTGGAGTCGGCGTGCACCCGACTCGAACAAGATGAGCTCCTCGCCGAGTGGTTGCGGCTCCTGATCGACCGCACATCAGCCGTCCGCTCGCCGCGGTCGGCGACCACGGCTCGTGAGGACACTGCGCTTCGCCTCGCCTTCGACTATCTCGCCGACCAGCCGCAGCGCAACGTCGGACTCGATGAGCTCGCCGCTGTCGCGGGCATCGGGAAGTTCCGCCTCATCCGGCTCTTCCGCCAGCGCACCGGGCTACCTCCCCACGCGCTGCAACTAGCTCACCGCATCCGAGCCGCCCGCCGCATGCTCGAGACAGGCGCCACCATCGGCGAAGCCGCCACAGCCACCGGCTTCGCCGACCAGAGCCACCTCCACCGCCACTTCCAACGAAGCCTCGGGCTGACGCCGGCCCAGTACCAGCAGCGATTCAACGCTTGAGTCAGCCTTGGAGGGCGTCGCCGGGAAAGCTCCGGGTCGGGTGGATGCGGTAGGTGAAGACGCCGGCTCGGACACCGGGGTCGTCGTCCATGATTCGGCGTACGTCGTCTGCCGTGCCGGTGAAGATGCCGACGCCGCAGAGTGGAGAGTCGTCGGTGATCGGGCAGACGATGTTGAGGATGCCGTCGGCCCGGAGTTCGAAGTTCCGGCGGCCGTGTTCCCAGATCACCGGCTTTGCCGCCTCAGTCCCGTACTGCGGCCCTGCTTCGAGCACCACCACGGTGTACTCGCGGGTCTGGGTCATTGCCGCCTGCATCTGCTCATCGGAGAAGCGCGTCATACGAGCAGTGTGAACCCTTCAGGAGCAGATTGCCTTGTCTATCAAGGCATTGACGGGGACGTCGGGGTTGTTGGTGAAGTTGGGGGTGACGGCAACGGTGATCTGGCGGTGGGTGTCGGCAGTGGAGAAGGAGTAGGCCTGATACGCGAGCGCGTCGCCGTCGTTGCCGTAGACGCGAGCGCCGCAGGAGGTGTCGTGCCAGGAGAGGCCGAGGCCGTAGGTGCCGTCCTTGGTGCCGGGGGTCTTCATCTCGTTGAGGAAGCGGAGTGGGAGGAGCTGTCCGCCGAGGAGGGCGGCGAAGAAGGTGTTCAGGTCGGCTGTCGTGGAGATCATCTCGCCGCTGGCGCCGAACAACGACGGGTTCAGCTCCGTGTAGTCGAGCAGGCCTTGCTCGGTTCGGATGTAGCCGTGCGGATGCGGGCCGCGGATCCGCGGTGACGTGCCCGGTACCGACGTACCGTGCAGGCCCAGTGGGCGGATCAGGCGGCGTTCGATCTGGTCGCCGTACGTGTGGCCGGTGGCCTTCTTGATGATCTCGCCGATCAGCAGGTAGTTGGTGTTCGAGTAGGCGTAGGACGACCCCGGCGGCTCGAACGTCGGCGGCTCGGCGACCGCACGCTGGATCAGCTCGGACGCGGTCCACGTCCGCCACCGGGTGTCCAGGAACTCCTGCGACGGCGGCATCGGCAGAGTGTCCTTGTAGTCGAACAAACCACTGGTGTGGTTGAGCAACTGCCGCACGGTGATACGTGAGCCGTTCGGTACGACGCCCGGCAGCCAGTGCTCCACTGAGTCGTCCAGCCGCAACCATCCCTCGTCGACCAACTGCAGTACGACGGTCGCCACAAACGTCTTCGTAATACTCCCGACCCGCACACGCGCACCAACGGGCACAGCCTTGGTGGTCTCCACCTCGGCGACCCCGCTGCTCCCTCGCCACACCCGCTGCCCGTCCCGGACCTCCGCCAGTGCCCCGACAGCACTCGCGGCCACCACGTCATCAAGGCCCTTCTGCAGCCCTCCACGATCCCCCGCCATCGCCACGCCCGGCGACAACCCCACAACAGCCGCAGTAACTACAGCAAGCAGCTTCATCCCCAGCTCCCATCACCAGTCCGTCCCTCAACCCTCACGGACCAGACCGCCCCAGACATCCGGGAACCACCCGAGGCATTCCCCCAAGGATCAACTAGTGGAGCCGGTCAGTCAGGGCGGTGAGTTGGCTGGAGGTCGCACCGGACTGCAAGAGGTAGCGGGCGGTGCCGCCGTACCTCATGCTCAGGTGAGCCAGGACGTGGAGGATGGTGTCGGGGTGGGGTGGGGCCAGTTCGGGGAGTGGATTGGTCGTGGTGGTCTCGGGGGCTGTGGCGTAGTCGGTGGCGATTGCCGGGAGAGGTACGCCGAGTAGGTCGAGGGTCAGCGCGATGACGAGACCTGTCCGGTCTTTGCCTGCGTGGCAAGCGACCACCACACAGCCGGGAGGTGCGTCGCCGATGGCGGTGACGGCGGCTGCGAAACGGTGCGGATAGTCGTCGATCAGCATGCGGTATTGCTCGAACATGTCCTGCTCACCTACATCAGGGTCGGCGGGATCGGTGAGCGGCACGTTGAGCCAGCGCTCGTCGTTGGCGAACGGGGACGGGTACTTCTCGCACTCCCAGGCACTGCGGAGATCGACGATGCGGCTGACCCCCGCGGCCTGGACGGCGGCGAGGCCGTGGGAGTCCAGCTGATCAAGGTTGTCGCTGCGGATCAGAGCACCTGCCCGCACCTGACCGCCATCGCTGATGGGGAGTCCGCCGAGATCTCGAGCATTTCGGCAGCGGGGCCAGGTCAACGAAGTCATGGACACCACAGTAGATGGCATCGGGGAGGTTGCCTTGAGCAACTGAACGAGCCCCGGCCGGTGGGCCGGGGCTCGTTCAAGGGGTTGTCAGGCGGCAGCTGTGGCTTCGGTTAGTTGTTCAGAGGTTGGCTGGAGTTGGGGAGTGGCCATGGTCAGGAGGACGTTGGCCAAGGCGAAGGCGGCGGCTGCCAGCAGGCCGCGCTGGAAGCCGGACTGGAGGGCTTGCAGCTGGGTGGCGCCGTGGGTCAGTTCGTGGGTGGTGTGGCTGATGGAGAGCGTGGTCACGATCGCGAGGCCCAGCGCACCGCCCACCTGGTACATCGCGTTGACCACACCGGATGCCGCACCGGCCTCAGCGGGGCGGACTTCGGACACAGCGGTGATCTGGCCGGGCACGCCGACGCCGATGATGCCGAAGCCGAAGATGATCAGGCCGGGAAGTAGCTGAGAGGGGTAGCTGCCGGCGGCGTCGGCCTGCGAGAGCCAGAACAGGCCGGTGACGCTCAGGACGGCGCCGGCGAGCTGCACCGTGCGAGTGCCGACCCGCTGCACGAGCTGGGAAGCCAGGATCGCGCCGACGATGGCCGCACCACCCATCGGCAGGAAGTGCACACCAGCCTCGAGTGCACTGTCTCCACGGACCTGCTGCAAGTAGATAGCGGTCAAGAAGAACATCGAGAGGAACGCAGCGCCGTTCAAAGCGAGCGATGCGCCCGAAACACTCAATGCACGCGACCGGAACAGCCGCATCGGCACCAGTGGCGCAGCAGACCGCCGCTCCACCACAACAAACGCCGCAAGCAGGACCACTCCAGCGGTCAGTACGCCGACAACCTCAGCAGATCCCCATCCCGCGGGCTCCGACCGCACCACGCCGTACACAACAGCCATGAGGCCCGCAGTCCCGAGCACTGCGCCCAGAGAGTCGAAGGTACGACGCCCAGACGAGTGCCGTACGTCGGGAACGAACACCGGGATCAAAGCGACCAGTGCGAGCACGATCGGCACGTTGACGAAGAACACCCACTGCCAACTGAGTGAATCGACCAGTACGCCGCCCGCCACCACACCGAGCGTCCCACCGAGGCCGGCGAGACCACCCCAGACGCCCATGGCGATGTTCCGCTCGCGGCCATGCGCGAACGTCATCGTCAAGATCGCCAGTGCAGCCGGTGACAGCAATGCACCACCAAGACCCTGTACGGCGCGCGCACCGATCAGGAACTCAGGTGAGTTGGACAACCCCGCCAGGAGCGAGGTGACACCGAACAGCAGCAGGCCGGCCACGAACACCCGGCGCGGCCCGAGCAGGTCGGACATCCGCCCGCCCAGCAGCAGGAAGCCGCCGAAGAGCAGGGTGTAGGCGTTGATCACCCACTGCAGGGAGTCGGCGGAGAAGTGCAGGTCCGCCTGGATGTGGGGCAGCGCGACATTCACGATCGTCACGTCGAGCACCACGATGAACTGCGCAAGAGCCAGCACCGCCAGGGTGGCCCAAGGACTGCGTCGCATGACTACCTCACTCAGAAAGAGAGTCTACGCCGTATGTATACGTCGTAAGCTTACGTAGTAGACACTAGGTCTACGGTGTAAACTTGTCAACGTGATCACCAAAGAGAGCGGCCGCCGCCTGGATCCGGAGAAGGTCGTCGACAGCGCGTTGGCCATCGCCGACGACGAGGGACCGGCCGCTGTCACGTTCCGCCGGCTAGCCGGCCAGCACGAGGTCACGCCGATGGCGCTGTACCGGCACTTCAAGGACAAGGACGACTTGCTGGCCGCTCTCGGCGATCGCCTGCTGGCGGACGTCGTACTGCCGGAGCCGACCGACGAGCGGTGGGACAAACAGTTGCACAAGGTGCTGACGGCGTTCGTGACCGCCTTGCGCGGGCATCCACGGCTGGCAGACCTCACCCTCGTCCGGATCCTGGCGTCCGAGCCAGGGCTGGCCATGGCCGAGCGGACGATGGAGCTGCTCACCGAAGGCGGGTTCTCGATCGATGACGCGGCCGAGGTCGGCCGCCAGTCGCTGTGCTCACTGATCACCCTGGTGACGACGGATCCGATCACCCGGGAAGTCAGTGACCCGGTCAAGCGCGAGGATTCGTTGCGGATGAAGCGTGCGGCGCTCGGCGCGCTGTCCCCGCGCAAGTACCCGCTGATCACTGCCGCCGCGGACACACTGATCTGTCCGTCGTCGACCGACCGCTACTACACCTTGGGGATCGATCTGGTGGTCGCCGGCGTCTGCGGCGTACTGAACAAGGAGTAGCAGCTTGGCTCTCAGCGTCATCACCTATCTGCAGCAGAACAGTCCTGACGAGCTAGTGCCGGCGCGAGAGCAGCCGATAGAGGTCAGGCGGGTCGAGGAGGTCTCACCGGAGTTCGCCCGCTACCTCTACACCGCTGTCGGCGGTCACTGGCATTGGATCGGCAAGCACGGCTGGAACTGGGACCAGTGGGTCGACTGGCTGAGCCGGCCCGGCTTCGAGACCTACGTGCCGTGGGTAGGCGGCGTTCCGGCCGGGTACGTCGCTCTGCGCGGAGTGGGCCAGGAGACCGAGATCGAGAACTTCGGGCTGTTGCGTGGCTTCATCGGCCGCGGGGTCGGCGGCCATCTGCTCACGGTCGGCCTGCGGAACGCGTGGACCCTGCACGAGCGGCACGCCGGCGTGGACCCGATCACACGGGTCTGGGTGCACACGAACACCCTCGACGGACCCGCCGCGGTGGCGAACTACAAGGCGCGCGGCCTGACGCCGTACCAGACGGTGGAAGAGGAGCGCCCCGACGCCGACGGGCCGCCACCCGGGCCCTGGCCGGGCTGGTCCGACGCGCCCGGCGTGGTGCGCGAGGTCCCGCCGGGCTGACGGGACTACGCTCCGAAGCGGAGCCATACCACTACACGCGGAGGTTTACCGATGGCGGGGAAGTTCGAGCTGTACGAGGACAAGTCTGGTGAGTACCGCTTCCGGCTGAAGGCCGGGAACGGCGAGGTGATCGCGACCAGCAGCGAAAGCTACAAGACCAAGGCCTCGGCTCTGAACGGCATCGAGTCGATCAAGAAGAACGCCGCCGACGCGAACGTCGACGACCAGACTTCCTGAAACCTCAGGAAAACAAGGGGGTTCTCCACAGACTGTGGAGAACCCCCTTTGTCGTGGACAGTCAGAGACCGTCGGAGAACACGACCGGCCGGACCTCGACGCCGAGGCCCTCGATGCCGGCGTCCGGGATCATCGCCGCCAGTTCGTGCATGCGCTCCGGGGTGGCCGCCTCGATCAGGTAGTAGCCACCCAGGAACTCCTTCGCCTCCACGAACGGCCCGTCGGTCACCGCCGGCATGCCGTCGCGGACCTTCACGACCACGGACTTGGCCGGCTCCGCCAGCGCGACCGTGCTGTGGAACTCGCCTGTTGCCTTCGTCGTCTCCATGAACTTCTGGTGCCCGGCGCCGATGGCCTGCTGCTCCTCTTCGGTCAGCGCGGCCAGCACGTCGGGGTTGATGTTCATCACCAGTAGGTACTTCACAGTGTCTCCTTCGCCCGTGGCCCCCGGTGTGGGCGCCTCTCGTGCATCAGTACGGAGCGGACCGCGCCATCTTGACATCGCTCGCAAGCAGATAGCGTCACCCCATGGCCGAGCTGAGTCTCACAGATGTCCGGGCCGCCGCGGACCGCATCGCCGGGGTCGCCCACCGCACGCCGGTACTCACCTCGCGGACCCTGGACGAGCGGGTCGGGGCGCAGGTGTTCCTGAAGGCGGAGAACCTGCAGCGGATCGGCGCCTTCAAGTTCCGCGGCGCCTTCAACGCGATCAGCCGGCTCACCCCGGAGCAGCTCCGGTACGGCGTCGCGGCGTACTCGTCCGGCAATCACGCGCAGGCTGTCGCCCTGGCGGCCCGGATCGCCGGCACGAAGGCGGTCATCCTGATGCCCGCGGACGCGCCGCCGACGAAGCTCGCCTCCACCCGCGGGTACGGCGCGGAGATCGTCGAGTACGACCGCTATACACAGGACCGGGCCGCGCTGGCCAAGGAACTGGCGACCGAGCGTGGGCTCACGCTGATTCCGCCGTACGACCATGTCGACGTGATGGCCGGGCAGGGGACGGTCGCGCTCGAGCTGATCGAGGACGTCGGCCACCTCGGGGCACTGCTGGTCCCGGTCGGCGGCGGCGGGCTGATGGCCGGCTGCGCGACCGCGGCGACGATGATGTCGCCGGGGATCCGGATGATCGGCGTCGAGCCGGCCGCCGGGGACGACCACGCCCGGTCGCTGGCCGCGGGCGAGCGGGTGGAGATCGACGTACCGCGGACGATCGCCGACGGGCAGGCGATCTCGACGCCCGGCGAGCTGACGTTCGCGGTGAACCGGCGGCTGGTGGACAGCTTCGAGCTGGTCAGCGACGAGGAGATCCTGGTCGCGATGGCGTTCGCGTTCGAGCGGCTGAAGATCGTCCTCGAGCCGAGCGGAGCGAGTGCGCTGGCGGCCCTGCTGGCCGGCCGGATCCGAGGGCTGCCCGAACGCGTCGGAGTGGTGCTGTCGGGCGGCAACGTCGGCCTGGACCGGTTCGTCGAACTGCTCGGAAATCGCTGAAATCGCAAGGACTTTAGAGTGCCCTGGACACGCACTGTGCCCGTTGTCACAGAAAGCCACGATGAAATGTGACCGAGGTCACATCGAACCCGCCATTTGTCGTCTGAGCCACGCTCAGACGCGCTCAGGACACCTGGTGTTCACTCTGACTCCCTGACCCGTCAGACAGCCCTCCAGGGCCTTTCCAGAGGGTCTCTGTGGATCTGAGGGTTTGCGTCGTGATCGTTCTGTTATACAGTCGGCGGCGGTTCGGTAAAGACGACGAACCGCAGACGGGTCAACGCCGAGCCCTGCCAAGGCCCGCCTGCTCCCCTCGAAAATTTATGGCAGGGGTGGGGGACCCAGGAAGTTGGGTCTCGACCGTGAGTGGTCGAAACCCTGGGGTGAAGTCCGCGGGAGCGGACCGGGCTATGAATCCCAGCCCGAACCCGACAGCTAACTTCACAGGCGTCGGGAGACAACCATGCCCGTCACTGCCCGACGGACGTCGCTTTGGCGCGCCGTCAGTCAGACCAGCGAGGACAGCCTCCGGCGATCCGGCCGGACTCGCGCGAAACACCGCAAGCCCACCAAGTCGGCGACTCCGCGGGCAACCGCCGCCGTTCTGTCCGTCGGCCTCGCAGTAGGCGGTGGCGCTGCGATCAGCCTCACCGCGTCCCCGGCAACCGCCTCGGCGAGCACGACCGCCACCACCACCGTTCCGCGTGGGTACTGGAGCATCCCCAGCAAGCCGCTGCTCCGGTACGGCGACAGGGGCCCGACCGTGAAGTACGTCCAGCGGGCTCTGCACCTGGGTCCGGACGGCTACTTCGGCACCAGCACGGTGCGGATTCTGAAGAAGTACCAGGCATCCTGGGGTCTGCGCGCCACCGGCTACACGGACAAGGCGACCTGGGGCCGCCTCACCTACACCGCCAAGCACCACCTGCTCTACGGTCCCCACCGCAGCGGCTCGAGCACCTCGACCGGGACGTTCCGGGCCCGCGTGCTCCGGGAGGCGGCGAAGCTCAAGGGCACGCCGTACCGCTACGGCGGCACCACCCCGCGCGGCTTCGACTGCTCCGGCTACACCGGCTACGTGTACAAGAAGGCCGGCAAGAAGCTGCCGCGTACGTCGCGTGCGCAGTACAGCGCGACCAAGCACATCAGCCGGAAGGCCGCCAAGCCAGGTGATCTGGTGTTCTTCAAGAGCGGTGGCGGCGGCGTCTACCACGTCGGCATCTACGCCGGTGGCAACATGCTGTGGCACTCCTCGCGTCCGGGTCGTCCGGTCGCCAAGGCGAAGATCTGGACCAGCAGCGTGGCCTTCGGCCGCGTCTGAGTCCCGCCGGTCAGCGTCCTTCCCCCCCGGGCGCTGCCGGTTCGTCAGCGTTCCCTCCCCCCAAGGCGCGCTGACTACTGAAACCGGCACGGGCCGTCGTCCCCCACCCCTCCGACGGCCCGGGCCGGTTTCTCATCGGTCGTGTCTAACCGTCCAGAAGACCGGCCTCGTAGGCGAGGATCGCGACCTGGACCCGGTTGGTGGCCGAGAGTTTCACCAGCGTCCGCGAGACATGCGCCTTCACCGTCGCCTCGCTCATGAACAGCGTCTTGCCGATATCGGAGTTCTGCAGTCCGCGGCCGACCTCGATCAGCACCTCCCGCTCCCGTTCGGTGAGCTTGCTGATCCGCTCCTGGGCCAGCCGCCGCCGATCCGCGCGCGGGTCCGCGGCGAAGTGCCCGATCAGCCGCCGGGTCACGGCCGGCGAGAGCATCGCGTTCCCGGCCGCCACGATCTTGATCGCCTGCACCAGCTCCCGCGGCGGTGTGTCCTTCAGCAGGAAGCCACTCGCGCCTGCCTGCAGCGCCCGGAACACATAGTCGTCCAGGTCGAACGTCGTCAGGACGACGATCTTCGGCGGATCCGGCAGCGCCTGCACCGCGCGGGTAGCGGCCAAGCCGTCCAGCCGCGGCATCCGGATGTCCATCAGAACGACATCGGGACGGTGCTCCTTCACCATGGCCGCCGCGTCGGCTCCGTCGTCGGCCTCGGCGACCACCTCGAGG
This sequence comes from Kribbella sp. NBC_01484, assembly GCF_036227145.1. NCBI lineage: Bacteria > Bacillati > Actinomycetota > Actinomycetes > Propionibacteriales > Kribbellaceae > Kribbella > Kribbella sp. NBC_01484. The sequence goes on along the minus strand of NZ_CP109437.1, from coordinate 3,354,412 downwards.
TCGTCGTCGGACTCGAGGATCATCTTCAGCCCGGCCCGCACCAGCGCCTCGTCGTCCACGATCAGCAGCCGCGTCATCGTTCCCCTTCATCCACGAACACAGGCTCAGCACTCCGTCGGTAGTCTTCCCAGGGCAGCCAGGCTTCCACCCGCCAACCACCTTCCGCCGTCGGCCCGGTCGTCAGCCGACCGCCCACCAGTTGCACTCGCTCCCGCAGGCCGACCAGTCCGGCCCCGGCGCCCGGGAGCAGTGAACCAGCAGCCACCGGCCGCACGTTCGTCACCCTGACCGTGACGCCTTCACCAGGAGCGCCGTGCACTTGCACCTCGGTCGACGCTCCCCGCGCATGCTTGTGGACGTTGGTCAGCGACTCCTGGACCACGCGATAGATCGTCCGCCCGAGCGATGTCGGTACGTCGTCCGGCAGCGCGAACTTGCTCGTCACGCTGACCCCCGCGTCCCGCGACGCCGCGACCAGCCGTTCGAGATCCGCCGCCTGCGGCACCGGCGCCAGGTCCGCGCCGTCCACGCTGACGTCGGAGCGCAGTACGCCGAGAACCTCGCGAAGATCCTCCATCGCCTGCCGCGCGGTCTCCCGGATCAGCCGGGCCGACCCTTCCACCTTGTCCGGGCCGACAGCCGGGTTCACCTCGAGGCCGCCGGCGTGCAGTGCGATCAGCGAGACCTTGTGCGCGAGTACGTCGTGCATCTCCTGGGCGATCCGGGCACGCTCCCCCAACCGGGCCTGCTCGCTGCGCAGCTCGCGCTCCGCCTCGGCCCGCTCGGCCCGGTCCCGCAACGACACCATCAGGTCGCGGCGGGCGCCGATGTACGCGCCGATCGCGACCCAGGTCCCGATCAGGAACAGCCCGGTGAACACCGGCACCCAGAACTGGCCGTCGGTGCGCCAGGTGTTGAGGACAGAGGCGGCGTACGCGGCCAGGCTCAGGAGCACCAGGACCAGGTCGCGCCGGCGGATCGCCAGGGTCAGCAGGGCGAGGCCCATCGGGACGAAGATGCCCGCGGTCAGCATCGCGAGGACGGTGATCACGGTGACGGTCGCCGGGAACCGCCGGCGCCAGAGCAACGCGACCGACGCCACTACACCGACACCCAGGACGTACCAGTCCTTGATCGTCCAGCCCCCACCACCGGTGGCGGCCTGCGCGACGATGGTGAGCAGGCTGAAGCCGACGAACAGGAAGTCGCGCAGGCGCGCGGCATGCCTGACCCACCAGGCGTACCACCGGCGCAACCGTCGCATTCTGTCAGCGTAGTTGTCCGGTGGACGCGATCACGTCCCCCTTCCGGGTGTGATCCAGGGCGTTCCCGGACGACTTTCGTAGGGGGTCGGTGCAGCCGGTCGTCCGATGCGCGACAGGGGTCGGCGACGGTTGACTCGTTGCCATGATCACCGTCGAGAATCTGACCAAGCGCTACGGCAGCACCACAGCTGTCCAGGACGTTTCGTTCACGGTCCAGCCCGGCAGCATCACCGGCTTCCTCGGCCCGAACGGCGCCGGCAAGTCCACCACGCTGCGGATGCTGACCGGGCTCACCCCGCCGTCGTCCGGCACCGCGACCATCACCGGCAAGCGGTACGCCGACCTGCCGAATCCGGGCCGGGTCGTCGGGGTCATGCTCGACGCCGCCGCGCAGCACCCCGGCCGCACCGGCCGGGAGACGCTGCTGCTGAACGCGAGCCTGCTCGGCGTCCCGAAGGGCCGCACCGACGAGATGCTCGAGGCGGTCGGACTCAGCGACGCCGCGAAGCGCCGCGTCGGGCAGTACTCGCTCGGCATGCGGCAGCGGCTCGGTATCGCTTCGGCGCTGCTGGGCGATCCTGCCGTACTGATTCTCGACGAGCCGGCCAACGGCATGGACCCGGAAGGCATCCGGTGGATGCGCGGTTTGCTGCAGGACTTCGCCGCCCGCGGCGGCACAGTGATCCTGTCCAGCCACCTGCTGGGCGAGGTGCAGGCGACGGTCGACCGGCTGGTCGTCATCGGCGGCGGCCGGATCGTCGCCAACGGCTCGCTGCAGGAGTTGCTGGCCGGGACCGGCACGCTCGTCCGCGGTCTCGATCCGATCGGCCTGAACCAGGCCCTGACCGCCGCCGGCCTGGAGCTCGAGCCGCTGCACGACGGCGCGCTGCGGGTCGACGCCACCGCCGAGCAGGTCGGGCGGGCCGCCGCGGCCGCCGGTCAGATCCTTCTCGAACTCCGCCAGAGCGACGGTGCCGGCCTGGAGGACCTGTTCTTCCAGCTGACCGCCCCGGTCGCCGCAGCGGCCTGATCACACCTACTTCTTGGAGCTCATACTCATGACCACCGTCACTAACATCGCGCCCACGGCGCCTGCGAAGCACCGGGCCGAGGTGGCGACCGCGCTGCCGCCGGCCCGCGGGCAGTCCTTCCTGAAACTCGTCACCATCGAGCTGCGCAAGTCCGTGAACACCCGCAGCGGCCGGGTCCTGATCGCGGCGATCCTGCTGCTCGCGGCGGTCGCGATCACCTGGCAGCTCACTCACCTGCCGGAGGGCCCGGCCGGCTTCGACGGCTTCCTCGGCGCCGCCTCGACCGGCGTCATGCTGATCCTGCCGGTGATCGGCGTGATGGCGATGACCAGCGAGTGGACCCAGCGGACCGCGCTGACCACGTTCACGCTGTCGCCCCGCCGGGTGCGGGTCCAGCTGGCCAAGTTCGTCTCCGCGATCGTGCTGAGTGTCGTGGTGATGACCGCGGTCGTCGTACTCGCGTTCGCCGGTACTGCGCTGGCCGGAGCGGTCACCGACCACACGACGACGTACGCCGGACTCGGCGGACAGCTCGCTGGGGCCTACCTGACTGTCGCGCTGAACGTGGTGATGGGCGCCGCGTTCGGTGCGGTGATCGCCCAGACCGCGGTCGCGATCCTGGTCTACTTCATCGCTCCGACCGCCTGGTCGCTGGCCGGGCCGGCGCTGTTCAAGGACAACGCGAACTGGCTGGACGTGTTCGGCGCCTTCGGCCGGATCGCGGAGCGTGATCTGCACGGGATGCTGCCCGAGACGCTGGTCGCGGTCGGGGTCTGGATCGTCGTCCCGACCATCGTCGGACTGTGGGCAAGCTCACGTCGCGAGGTCAAGTAACGGGGCCGAACGCGGCGGGGTGGGCCGGTTTGAGGGGACCGGCCCACCCCGCCGGCGGTGTGATCGGACCTCTCCGGATTCCAGCCAGGGGGCGGTGCGTGTGTCGATCCCCCGCTCCGGGTATCCTTTAACCACGATTACTGACGACTGATCCGTGGGCGCCACGCTGCGTACCCGGTTGACTTGTGCGAGGGGGTCGACGCTATGGGGCGCGGCCGTGCAAAGGCCAAGCAGACGAAGGTCGCACGCGACCTGAAGTACCGCACCTGGGACACCGACTTGGACCAGCTCAAGCGTGAGCTGTCCGGCGGAGACCAAGGTGGCGACCGTTCTGCCAACGGCGAGAACGACGGCGACGACTACGACGCCGACGACTACCACCCCCGTCGGTAAGCAACACCAGCCCGGCTGACTGCTCAGCACCCACCAGGGTGCCTGAGCAGTTCACCGTGCGCCGACGAGTTCCACCACACCAGCAGTACCCGATGCAGTGCCGCCTACCCTGAAACCCCGGAGCGCTCCTGCGTGCCGTGATCTCGGGGTAGGCGGGGCCTACTTCGCGTAGGTGCCCTCGAGGGTGACCGTGCCACCGGCGTTCGCGGTGACCTCACCGCACACCCAGGCCGGGATGTCGCGCGCCGCCAGTGCGGCGATCGCGGCATCGGCTGCGGACGGGTCGAGTACGGCGACCATGCCGGCGCCCATGTTCAGGGTCTTCTCCAGCTCCGGCAGTGCGACGTCGCCGAGCAACCCGACCAGGCCGAAGATCGGCGCCGGCGACCACATGGACCGGTCGATCCGGACCGACAGCTCGTCCGGGATCACCCGCGCCAGGTTCGCCGCGAAGCCACCGCCGGTGATGTGGGACATCGCGTGCAGCGGTCGCTCGTCCCCGTCGTTCAGCTCCTGGATCAGCTCCAGGCAGTGCTTGGCGTACACCCGGGTCGGCGTCAGCAGCACCTCGCCGAGCGTGGCGCCCAGCTCCGGGACCTCCCGGTCCAGCGTCCACTTGGCCCGCTCGAAGAACACGTGCCGGACCAGGCTGTACCCGTTCGAGTGCAGCCCCGACGACGCCATCGCCACGACGACGTCGCCCGCGCGCACCCGCTCCGCGCCGAGCACCTCGTCGGCCTCGACCACACCGGTCGCCGCGCCGGCCACGTCGTACTCGTCCGGCTCGAGCAGGCCGGGGTGTTCCGCGGTCTCTCCGCCGACGAGCGCCGTACCGGCCTCGACGCACGCCTCGGCGATGCCCTTCACGATCTGCGCGATCGTCTCCGGGACCACCTTGCCGGTGCAGATGTAGTCGGTCATGAACAGCGGCTCGGCGCCGCACACGACCAGGTCGTCGACGACCATCCCGACCAGGTCGAACCCGATCGTGTCGTGCTTGTCCAGCTTCTGCGCGATCGCGACTTTGGTCCCGATCCCGTCGGTCGAGGTCGCCAGCAGCGGTCGCCGGTACGACGTCAGCGCGGTCGCGTCGAACAGCCCGGCGAACCCGCCGAGCCCGCCGACCACCTCCGGGCGGGTCGCCTTGGCCACCCACTCCTTCATCAGCTCGACGGCCCGGTCACCGGCCTCGATGTCGACTCCGGCCGCGGCGTAGCTCGCGCCTTGACTCACGTTCTTCTCTCCTTGGTACGGCGTACTACGGGCGGCTGAGCGCGTCGGCGGCGCCACCACCGCCGGAGACCGTGGCCAGCCCGTCGGCGTCGGTGGCCACCGGCAGCTCGAGCAGGTGCTTGCCGAGCTGCTCCGGCTCCGGCAGCGCGACGGGGTAGACACCGTCGAAGCAGGCGCGGCAGAGCCGCTCCTTCGGCACCGTGGTGGCCTCGACCAACACATCCAGGCTGATGTACCCGAGCGAGTCGGCGCCGAGCGAGCGGCAGATCTCCTCGGTGTTCAGGCCGTTCGCGATCAGTTCCGCGCGGCTGGCGAAGTCGATGCCGTAGAAGCACGGCCACTTCACCGGCGGCGCGGTGATCCGGACGTGGATCTCCCTCGCGCCGGCTTCACGCAGCATCCGGATCACCGCGCGCTGGGTGTTGCCGCGCACGATCGTGTCGTCGACCACAACCAACCGCTTGCCCTCGATCACCTCGCGCAGCGGGTTCAGCTTGAGCCGGATGCCGAGCTGGCGGATGGTCTGACTCGGCTGGATGAACGTGCGGCCGACGTACGCGTTCTTGACCAGGCCGGACCCATACGGGATGCCGGACTCTTCGGCGTACCCGATCGCGCCCGGTACGCCGGACTCCGGGGTGGCGATGACGAGGTCGGCCTCGGCCGGGTGCTCACGCGCCAACCGGCGGCCGATCTCGACTCGGGTGGAGTGGATCCGCTGGCCGGAGATCTGAGTGTCCGGGCGGGCCAGGTAGACGAACTCGAACAGACAGCCCTTCGGGTCCGGCTCGGCGAACTTGGTCGAGCGGAGCCCCTCGGCGTCGATCGCGACGATCTCACCCGGCTCGACCTCGCGGATGAAGCTCGCGCCGACGATGTCGAGGGCCGCGGTCTCGCTGGCGATCACCCAGCCGCGCTCCAGCCGGCCCAGCACCAACGGGCGGATGCCCTGCGGGTCGCGAGCGGCGTACAGGGTGTTCTCGTCCATGAAGATCAGGCTGTAGGCGCCCTTGACCTTCGGCAGCACCTTCGCGGCGGCCTGCTCGATGGTGAGGTCCGGGTAGCCGGCGAGCATCGAGGTGAGGATGTCGGTGTCGGACGAGGCGCTGTGCTTGGCGTTCGCCTTCGCGTGCTCGACCTCGACGTCCAGGCCGAGATCGAGATCACCCTCGCCGTTCAGACTGGCGGCCAGTTCACCGGTGTTGGTCAGGTTGCCGTTGTGACCGAGCGCGATCGAGCCGGTCGCGGTGGACCGGAAGGTCGGCTGCGCGTTCGCCCAGACACTGGACCCGGTCGTCGAGTAGCGGCAGTGCCCGATCGCGATATGCCCTCGGAGCGACGCGAGCGTCGCCTCGTCGAACGCCTGACTGACCAGCCCCATGTCCTTGTAGACCAGAATCTGGCTGCCGTTACTGACCGCGATCCCCGCCGACTCCTGCCCGCGATGCTGCAAGGCGTAGAGCCCGAAATAGGTGAGCTTGGCAACCTCTTCGCCAGGAGCCCAGACCCCGAAGACGCCACACGCGTCCTGCGGCCCCAGGTCCTGAGGGTCAAGTTCATGAGTAAGCCGACCATCGCCACGAGCCACACCAGCAGTCTACGGGACGCGGACGGGTGCACCGTCCGGGCAGGTCCAGCACGCAGACTCACCCGGCGGCCACGACAACTCCTTACGACAGCCAGCACACTCCAGCTGGACCGCATTCCGGGTACGCGGCATCGGCCGCGAGCGGCGAGAGCGCTCCGAGCACAAGCGCCAAACTAGCTACTGTCAGCAACTTCTTGATCACAAGCAGCCCTTTCGAAATAATCCGACCCGACCTATTGAGTGCTCTTTGTCGACGCACTCTGTATATGGTCGGTTCCGACAAGTTCTGGAGGAGAGGGATCGTGCTCGAACCGCTGGGTGTGGACGAAGCCACCTTTGCGGTCTACCACGCCCTGCTCAGCCACCCAGACAGTACGCCGGAGCAGATTGCCGCGCTAGTAAATAGTCCATTGACCGGCGTGATCGAACTGATGGACAGGCTCCGGGACCTGGAGTTGCTGGTGCCGACCTGGACCAACCCCGACGGCGAGCACGCCGTCCATCCACGCGTAGGGCTGACCGGGCTGGCTGAACGGCGCCGTGCGGAGCTCAACAAGATGCTCGGTGAACTCAAGGAGGCCGAGGCAACAGCCGAAGTAGTCGCCGAGCAGTACAACGAGCTACTCACGTCCCGTAGCAGTGGTGACGTCGAGGTCCTCCAGGGGCGCGCGAATGCCTCTCGCCGCATCGAGGAGCTTGGTCTGAAGGCGACCGAGTCGTTCTGGGGCCTGCTGCCCGCACACGTGGACGACACGATCCTGCCGCTCGAGCGATCGCCGGATCTGCCCCTGCTCGAGCGAGGGCTGAAGATGCGGACGGTCTACCTGCAGAGTATGACCACATCGAAGCAGGCGCACGACTACGCCGCGATGATCCACCGACTCGGCGGTGAAGTGCGGGCTACCCCCACGCTTCCGATGCGTCTGCTGATCTTCGACCAGGAGATCGCGATCATGCCGATGGACCCCGAGAACCCGACGGCCGGCGCAGTCATCCACCGCACCCCCGCGGTCGTCTCCGTTGCTCTCGCCCTGTTCGACGCCTACTGGGCGCGCGCGACCGAGATGTTCGACCCGGACGAGCGCGACGACGACAGCCCCCTCACTCCGCACGAGGCTGAGGTACTGCGTCTCCTCGCCGGCGGAGCCAAGGACGAACAGGTCGCCCGCCTGCTCGGCATCTCGCTCCGCACCGCCCGCCGCATCACCGCCAACCTCTCCGAACGCCTCGATGCCGCGAGCCGCTTCGAACTCGGCGTGGCTGCTGCCAAGCGTGGCTGGGTCTAGTCCGAGGGCCGGCTTGTTCGAATCGTTAGGTCTGGCGGAGCGCACCCTCACCGTTTATCGAGCGTTGTTGCAGCGGCCAGAGCTGATCCGACGCAACAGATTGCTGGATCTTTGCACCGAACTCCAACTCAGCGCAGACGAGGCGATTGCCGAACTTGATCTGCTCCGCAAACTGGGCCTGCTTGTTCCTCGCTGGAGCGCTGCCGACGAGGAATACCCCTTGCACCCTGCTGTGGGATTCGAGCGCCTCGCCGCCAGGCGCCAACAGGCAATTGATGCCATGCTGAACACACTTCGCCACGACCAGCCGGCAGCGAGCCACTTCGTCGCGGACTACAGTGAGTTCGTCAGGCAATCGAATGTCGCGGATGTTGAGGTGCTCGAGGGCCGCGACAAGGCGTACCAACGCATGCAGCATTTCCAACCACCAAATCGGTGTGGGCAATTCTCCCACCGCCTTACGTCGCGCCATCCCATGAGCCGCACGAAAGTCCGGACATTCCATTCCTCGAGCGCGGAGTAGATGCCGCACTCTGATGGCCGAATCTGTCCTGAATATTCCGGAGGCATTTCCGCTAGCTACTCGGATTCGGCTCACAGTTCCGGACGATGCCGACCGTACCCCCGAAGTTGGTCATCTTCGATGGGGAGTCCGTGGTCTCGGGGATCGATCCTGACGACCCATCCGTTGGCGCGGTGGTGCACCACAGCCGAGCGGTAGTCAGGATGGCCCAGGAACTCTTCCTCAGCTACTGGGCCAGGGCAGTCGACCCCTTCGCCGCGCATCGGATTGAACGGCAAGGAGGTATCAACGACCAAGAGAGAGCATTTCTCGGCCTCCTCGTACAGGGCGCGACCGACGAGCAGGTTGGGCGGAAGTTGGGGGTTTCTCTGCGGACTGTTCGGCGGATAGCTGCGAAATTGAGTGAGCAGGTGGGGGCTTCGGGGCGGTTTGAGTTAGGGGTTCGGGCGGCGCAGCGTGGTGGTGGATTAGTCAGCCCCAGTCCCAGGCGCGGCGGGGTTTGCTGGATGGGCAGCACAAAATGATCTCCTCTGTGATGGGCGGCGTGAGGGACTGGCGCGCGCGGCCCATATTCCTCATCGCCGGAAGTCAAACAGAGGCGCAAGTTGGGGGTCAACGATCCGCGGTGGCCGGGGTGGGTCGTCGGCCGCAGGCGGCCAGGTCGTCGTCAACAACTATCGGCGTGGGCAAGAAACCGGACTGGACCGCTTGAAAGCCGTCCAGTCCGGAAGTGTCAACGATTGCCACAAAGGCTCAGCACGTGGTCTAGTTCGCGACTTTCCCAGGTGACAACGAAATCCCCGAGTCAGACCGTCTTGAGGGCGGCCAGGAGTTTGGTCAGGGAGTCTCGGGCGTCGCCGAACAGGAGGGTAGTTCGGGGGTCGTAGAGGAGTTCGTTCTCGATGCCGGCGAAGCCGGGGCGCATGGAGCGTTTGAGGAAGATGACTCGCTGGGCCTCGTCGGCGTTCAGGATGGGCATGCCGTAGATGGGGGCCGACGGAGTGTTGCGGGCTGCCGGGTTGACTACGTCGTTGGCACCGACGACCAGGACGACGTCGGTGGACTTGAAGTCGCCGTTGATGTCGTCCATCTCGCGGAGCTGGTCGTACGGGACCTGGGCCTCGGCCAACAGCACGTTCATGTGGCCGGGCATGCGGCCCGCGACCGGGTGGATCGCGTAGTCGACCTTGACGCCGCGGCTCTGCAGCTCCTCGACCAGGTCGCGCAGGGTGTGCTGGGCCTGGGCGACGGCGAGACCGTACCCGGGCACGATGATGACCCGGTTCGCGTACCCGAGCAGGATGGCGACGTCCTCCGCGCCACCCGAGATCACCGGCCGCTCGGACACCGTGCCGGCACCCAGCGTCGACCCGCCGCGGACGGCACCGAAGAGGATGTTGAAGACCGACCGCCCCATCGCGTCGGCCATCAGCTTGGTCAGCAACGTACCGGCCGCGCCGACCAGCGTGCCCGCCACCAGCAGCAGCGTGTTGCCGAGCACGTAACCACTCGCGGCCACCGTCAGACCGGTGAACGCGTTCAGCAGCGAGATGACGATCGGTACGTCGGCCCCGCCCACCGGCAGCACCAGCATCACACCGATCGCGAGACCGACCAGGCAGAGCAGTACGCCGACCCACACGCGCGGATCGGAGACCAGCCAGCCGGCCAGCGCGAGACCGCCGAGGATCGAGGCGATGAACAGCACCGGCAGGCCTGGGAACGTCACCGGCCGCGTGGTCATCAGCTCCTGCAGCTTGGTGAACGTCACCACCGAACCGGAGAAGCTGACCGCACCGACCAGGATCGTGAATGCCGAGGCAATCGCGGCCACCGTCGCGTCGGCGGAGACCTCGCCCAGCTCGATCAACGCGACCAGCGCCGCCGCGCCGCCGCCGACGCCGTTGAACAAGGCAACGAGCTGCGGCATGTGCGTCATCTGCACCCGCCGTGACCCGACCACGCCGCCGACCGTGCCGACCGCGAGCGCGATCAGGATCGGGGCCAGGTGGTCCGGCTTGTACGCGACGAACGTGATGATCACCGCGAGCACCGCACCCGCGGCGCCGAGCAGGTTGCCGGCCCGGGCGCTCCGCGGCGACGACAGCGCCTTCAGGGCGACGATGAAGCAGACCGCGGCGACCAGATAACCGATCTGGGCCCAGGTGGGGATCACTTGTGCAGCTCCTTCTTGCGAGCGCCCGGACCTTTGAACATCTCCAGCATCCGGTCGGTGACCACGAATCCGCCGACCATGTTCACCGTCGCCAGTACGACGGCCAGCAGCCCGACGATCACCACGATCGTCGAGTCGGCCTGCCCGGTGACGATGATGGCGCCGACCAGGATGACGCCGTGGATCGCGTTCGCCCCGGACATCAGCGGGGTGTGCAGGGTCGAGGAGACCTTGCTGATCACCTCGACCCCGACGAACGCGGCCAGCACGAAGATCGTCAGCAGCGCGATGGACTCACTCACAGGCCCTGTCCTTCTAGGAGTTCGCGGGTTGGCTCGTGCAGGACGCTGCCGTCGTGGGTGACGCAGCAGCCGCGGACGATCTCGTCGTTGAAGTCGGGGTCGAAGGCGGCATTGCGGGTCATCAGCCGGATCAGGTTGGTGAGGTTCTGACCGTAGAGCCGGCTGGCCGGTCCGGCCAGCTGGCTCGCGACGTTCGCTCCACCCCAGACCAGCGCGTTCCCGATCGTCAGTTCCGTGCCGGCCACGGATCCCTCGACGTTGCCGCCCTGCTCGGACGCCAGGTCGACCACGACCGACCCCGGCTTCATCTGCTCGACCATCGACCGCGACACCAGCATCGGCGCCGTCCGGCCGGGTACGGCGGCTGTCGTGATCAGAGCGTCCGCGGCGGCGACGTACGGCGCGAGCAGCTCGCGCTGGAGTTGAGCCCGCTCGGCCGTCATCTCGCGGGCGTATCCACCGGGGCCGTCGAGGGTGCCGAGCTCCAGTTCGATCGGTACGGCGCCCACCGAGGCGATCTCCTCAGCGGCCGCCGTCCGGACGTCGTACGCCTTGACCACCGCTCCGAGACGCTTGCAGGTCGCGATCGCCTGCAGGCCGGCCACGCCGGCGCCGAGGACGAGCACCTGGGCCGGCGGGACGGTGCCGGCCGCGGTCATGTTCAGCGGGAAGAAACGCGGCAGCCGCTCGGCCGCGACGATCGCGGCCCGGTAGCCGGCGACCAGGGCCTGGGAGGACAGCGCGTCCATCGACTGGGCCCGGGAGATCCGCGGGATGAGCTCCATCGCGAACGCGGTCAGCTTGGCCCGCGTGGCGGTCCGGACCACATCCGGCGGATTCGTCGGCAGGAACGACATCAGCGCCGTACCGGCGTGCAACCGCTGCAGGCGCTCGCGCTCGAGCGGCTGCACCGACGTCACGATGGTGGCCGCGTGGTCGGCACCCCAGGCGACCTCGGCACCGGCGTCGCGGTACTGCTCGTCGGAGAACAGTGCGCGCTCCCCGGCGGCCGGCTCGACCGCCACCTCGTAGCCGAGCTCGATGAGTTTCGCGACTTGTTCCGGCACCAGCGCGACCCGGCGCTCGGCCGGTCTGGTCTCCCGCACGACTGCGATCTTCACTCGCCGAAACCTATGCCAAACACTGGGTCGCCGGAAAGCCCGATCACGCCTGGTCTGCCAGGTTTTGAAGCAATAACGCCTCGGCGAGACAGACCTTGGCGAACTCGGCGAGGTGCAGACCTTCGTCGATGCCGTGGGCGCGGGTGTCCGGATCCTCCACGCCGGTGACCAGGATCGAGGCCTGCGGGAAGGTCTGCTGGAACTCCGCGATGAACGGGATCGAGCCGCCCATGCCCATGTCGATCGGCTCGACGCCCCACGCGGTCGCGAAAGCGGAGCGGGCCGCCTCGTACCCGGCGCCGCGGGCGTTGACGCTGCACGGCTGGCCGGTCTGCCCCTCGGTGACCGTGACCTGGGCACCCCAGGACGCGTGCGACTCGAGGTGCTCCTTCAGCGCGGCACTCGCCTTGGTCGCGTCGTCGCCCGGCGCGACCCGGAGGCTGACCTTGGCCCGCGCGACCGGCACCAGCGTGTTGCTGGCCTCCGCGACCGACGGTGCGTCGATCCCCAGTACGGCGATCGACGGGCGGGTCCACAGGCGGTCGACGAGCGAACCCGAACCGGTCAGTCGCACGGACTCCAGCACACTCGACTCAGCCCGCAGCCGATCCTCGGGATACTCCACATCCGCCGCCCGGGAGGCGTGCAACCCGTCCACTGCGACGTCACCCTTCTCGTCGTGCAGGGTGGCGAGCAGCCGGCACAGCGTCGACAGCGCATCCGGGATCGGACCGCCGAACAACCCGGAATGGACCGCGTGATCGAGCGTCCGCACCTCGACGTACGCCTCGACCAGGCCGCGCAGCGACACCGTCAGCGCCGGCCGGCCGACGTCCCAGTTACCCGAGTCGGCGATCACGATCGCGTCGGCGGCGAGCTCGTCGGAGTACTCGTCCAGCAGTTGCAGCAGAGTCGGTGAGCCGATCTCCTCCTCGCCCTCGACGAACACGGTCACGCCGACGGGCAGGTCGTTGCCGAAGGCCCGTACGGCGGCCAGGTGCGCGGCGATGCCCGCCTTGTCGTCGGCCGCGCCCCGGCCGTACAGCCGGTCGCCCCGCTCTGTCGGCTCGAACGGGTCCGACGTCCACTGCTCGACCGGTCCGGTCGGCTGGACATCGTGGTGCGCGTACAGGAGGACGGTCGGCTTCCCGGCCGGCGCGGCCTTCTTCGCGATCACGGCGGGCGCGCCGTCGTTGACCCGGACGATCTTCACCGTGAAACCCTCGGCCTCGAACAGCGCCGCGGTCGCCGCGGCGGAGCGCTGGACGTCGGCCGCACGGGCCGGTTCGTAGCTGACCGACGGGATCCGGATGAGGTCCTCGAGGTCGGCACGGACACTGGGCAGAACGCGGTCGATCGCCGCTGACAGATCGGTCATGCGCCTACCGTACGGCGTCCGTTCGCGGAGCCGACGCCCGGGAAACCCTCGCGCGTTACTCATTGGCGATCTAATCTGGAATTCTCGTAGGTTTCCGCCCAACCTCCAGAGGATCCCATCATGGCCAAACGCCCTTCAGCCATCCTCACCGCCCTCATCACGGCCGGCGCCGCGCTCACCGCCGCACTGCCGGCGCACGCCGCGATCAGCTGTGACACCGACACCACCGGAGGCTCGACGTTCTACGACGGGCCGTCCGCGTCCAAGAAGTACGACGCCCGCTTCAGCAACAGCGCGACTATCCCCAACCTGAGCACGCAGACCCCACAGGGCGCGGGCACTTGGTACAACTGGGACGGCTCCGGCAAGAACCTGCTCCTGGTCGGGTCATACCGCGACGGCGCCGACTCGCAGATCTACGGCATCGACCCGGCCACCGGCTCCACCGTCGGCGTCGTGGCGATCGCCGAGTCGCACGTCGGCGGCATCACCGTGAGCAAGGGCTGGGCGTTCGTGTCCGGCGCCGGTAGCAGCATCCGCAAGTACAGCCTGACCGCGCTGCGCGACGCCATGAAGGCAGCGGGTACGCCGTACCTCACGCAGGTGGGGACCGCGCGGGACGTGGCCGGCGCATCGTTCATCGGCAGCTACGGGGACTCGCTGTTCGCCGGCACGTTCAACGAGACGGGCCGCGGCACCATGTACGAGTACAAGATCGCCGACGACGGCACCCTGACCACGGTCGCCGGTGCGTGGGAGGTGCCGACCAAGACGCAGGGTCTGACGGTCACCGCGAATCACTTCATCTACAGCACGTCCTACGGGCGCGGGAACCGCAGCAACATCTATGTGGTGAAGCGCGGCCAGAAGGACCTCGACGCGGCGGCCTTGAGCTGCTTCCGCGCGCCGAGCATGACCGAGGGCATCACCGAGTACAACGGAACGGCGTACCTGGTCTACGAGTCCGGCTCATACCTCTACGCCTCGGACCCGGCCACCCTCAACGTCATCCCCCGCCTGCACAAGGCAACCATCTCGTCCCTGACGTCGCTCGTCCCCTAAGGCGTGTAGGCCGCCGAATCCAGTACGGCCTGACGTTCCTTCGTATCCCCGCGCACCTGAATCCGAAGCTGCGTCGTGTCGTTCACCTGCCGGTACTGCTCCACGACCGGCGGGTGGCCGTCGCAGCTGTGCTGGAAGGTGACGATCTGCACGCCGCCGGCTGTCTGACCACGATCCGCGGTGCCAGCTGTGCATCCCGGTGGTGCGCTGGCGCTGTTCGGCAGCGTTGACGAGGCGACCAGCCCGACGAAGACACCCTGGGTGTCCGAGTTGGTCTGCCACGTCGACGTGCTCGTGCTCACCACCAGCGATTTGCCGGGGTCAACCGCCTTCTGCGACCAGGACCGCGGCACATCGACCGACAGGTGATCGGTCGTCACCTGCACTGGGCGAGTCAGGACGTAGCGGTACCCGCCGTAGCCTCCAGCGGCCGCCAGCAGGAGCGCGACGAGAACGGCGATCACCCGGGAGCGAGCAGACCGCTTCGGTCGGGTGGCGACGGTCGACTGGTTGGACCTGGGCGGCTGGGTCGGCTCGGCCGCACTTGCTGGCTGACCAGCGTCCGTCAACTGGCTCACGCTGGTCGGCTCGGCCGCGCTTGTTGGCTGGCTGGCTCCGGACAGGGCCGTCGCCTGATCGACGGCACCGGTCGCGGGGACCGGTGTGGGCATCTCGTCGGCCGGGACCAGCCCGGGTGGGACCTTCCCGGTGGTGTGGGCTTCCCGCAACGCGTTGAGGAAGCTGTCCAGGTCCGGCCAGCGCTTGTCCCGGTTCGGCTCGAGAGCCCGTCGTACGACGACGTCGATCGCGTCCGGGACGTCCTCGCGCAGTGTGGTCATCGACGGGGGTGGCTTCTCGATCTGCATCACCGCACCGAGGCTGGCCACGCCGTGCGGCGCCTGTCCGGTGAAGGCGGCGTACGCGACCGCTCCGAGCGAGTACAGGTCCGCACGCTGGTCCAGCCGCTCTCCGAGCACCTGCTCGGGCGCGACGTACGCCGGAGTGCCGCCAGGCAACGTGATCCGGGAGACCTCGGCCAGCGACTTGCCCAGACCGAGGTCGGACAGCATCGCCCGGTCGCCGGCCGGATCGGTGTGGAACAGCACGTTGGCCGGCTTCACGTCGCGGTGCAGGACGCCGCGGGCATGCAGGTGCTTCAGCCCTCGGCCGACCTGGGTGATGATGCGCACGACCTCGGCGAACTCCATCGGCCCGGCCTTGATCCGGTCCGCGAGCGTGCCGCCGTCGGCGTACGTGAGGACCATGAACGGGCGGCCGTCGTCGGCCTCGCCGATGTCGTGCACGCCGACGACGTACAGCGAGTCGACCTTGCGGAGGAACCGCCCCTCGGCCAGGAACCGGCGCCGTACGTCGTCGTCCTCGATCCAGTTCTCGGACAGGATCTTGACCGCGACCTCGGCGTCCAGTTGCTCGTCGCGGGCCAGCCAAACGGTCGCGAAACCCCCGGCACCCACCCGGCGGACCAGGGAGTACCGGCCGATCCGCGGTGGCTGGTCCATGGCGCAATTATGCTCGATCGCTCCTGCGACTCGCTCGCCGGAGCAAACAATCGGGCGTCTTGGTGCGTCACACGGGGATGGATATGGAACGAGTCGCAGCGCGAAAGCGGCCGCCGGTGGCTGTGGTCCTCCGAACCGCTGCTGCTCGGGTCATGACGTTAGGAGTCCGCTGATGCGGCAGAAGTACGGGGCGCTGATCGCCCTCGTCGCAGCCGTCGCCGTGGCCGCCATCGCCACCGGCGGAGCCCTCGCCTACCGCCAGGGCCCCCAGGACAACGCCCTGGCCAACGCCGCCCCCCTCTCCGGAACGCCGTCCCCCACCCCGACGCCGACTCCGACTCCGACCGCAACCCCTTCGAGCTCCCCGACGCCGAAGCCCGCCGCCACCAAGTCCGGTCCGCTCAAGACCAAGGTCGAGCTCGCCAAACTGACCCAGGGCCGTGCCCCGCAGGTCACCTACCTGTCCGGCCGCACGGTCCGCGGTGGAGCCGGCCGCGACGTGAAGGTTCCGGGCACGGAGGACATCCAGGACGTCGCCCGCCTGAACCAGTCGGTGCTGGCCGTCGTCAGCAAGGGCACCGACACCGAGATGCTGACGATCGACGACTTCAGCGGAAAGGTGCTCCGGCACACCCCGGACGTCACCAGGATCGTGACGACCGAGGACGGCCGGGCTGCCGCCTATGTCGCCCTGCGCAGATCCGCGGAGAGTGACTCGACGCCGGGCGCCGTCATCTACGCGGAGCAGGAATCGGTCCAGAAGCTCACCCTGCCGGACGTCTGGGACCCTGTTCCGCTCGGCTACGTCGACGGCAAGGTCTACTTCCGGGCCGAGTCCGCCCAGGGCGCGCTCACCTGGACCCTGTACGAGTGGGCACCGGGTGCCTCGAAGGCGACCGCGATCAAGACCGTGCCGAAGGCGACCGCCTTGACCGGCGACGGCAAGCTCGCCGCGTCGCTGAGCAATCTGACCGACTACAACAGCTGCTCCACCGTCGTCGAGGTCGCGACCGCCACGCGGCTCTGGCGTACCTGTGACTATCAGATCCACGGCTTCACCCTCGACGGCTCGACCGCCTTCGGCGGTCCTTTCTACGAGGACGGGTACGGCAGCGGCGTCGCATCGGCCTTGGACGCCAAGACGGGCGCCCTGCTGCACGAGTGGTCCGGGATCTTCCGGCAGACGGTCCCTGAAGACGACCAGCACCTGCTGATCCTGGCCGACGACGGCGAAGAGACCCCCGCCTCGATCATCCGCTGCACGATCCCGACCGGCACCTGCGAACTCGCCACGCCGCTGGCCAACGGCAATCTGCTCATCGGCAGTTGATCTGCCGTGAGCAGATGCCCCTGTGATGCAAGGGGTTTGAGGGCAGACTGACGCCATGGAGCGGATAGCGGTGCTGGCAGATGTGCATGGCGTGTTGCCGGCGTTGGAGGCCGTGCTGGCCGAGGAGGACGTGCTGGCGGCCGATGTGATCGTGCTGGCGGGGGACATCGCCAGCGGGCCGCAGCCGGTGGAGACCTTGGACTTGCTCACGGAGTTGGGTGAGCGGGTGGTGTGGGTTCGGGGGAACGCCGACCGGGAGCTGGTGGAGATGGCTCGGGGTGCGTTCGACCGCGAGGCGCCGGATGCGGTGAGTCCCTGGGCCGCTGAGCAGTTGCGGGCGGACCAGGTGGAGTTGCTGGCTGGGTTGCCGACCACGGTGACGATCGGGGACACGGTGTTCTGCCATGCGACGCCGCGCGACGACGAGGAGATGGTGCTGGTGGACAGCCCGATCTCCCGCTGGGCCACGGTGTTCGACGGAGTGCCTGCAGACATCCGGACAATCGTCTGCGGGCACACGCACATGCCGTTCGCCCGGCAGGTCGATCGGCGGCTGGTGGTCAACGCCGGCAGTGTCGGCATGCCGTACGGCGCTCCCGGGCCGAGCTGGGCTCTGCTGACTCCGGATGGCGTGCAGCTGCGGCGTGCACCACTCGACGCGGTGAAGGCTGCGGAACGCATCGTTGCCGAGTCGGCGTTCCCGGATCGCCGCGCCTGGGTGGACGAGTATCTGCTGAACACCTACTCCGACACCGAGGCCTTGGACGCGTTCAGACCACGTGCGGAGGGTTGAACAGCTACCGTCGAGGCATGTTCGCGCGGCGGCGGAAGCATTTCGGGACTCCGGCTGACAAGGCGACGTATGCGACCCTGCATACCGCCTCGCTGGCCACGCCGCACCTGCGCGAGGGTCTGACGCCCGCAGCGGCGGGTAAGGCGAGCCGCCACCTCAGAGACCTCCTCGGTACGGCGGCCATCGCGATCTGCGACTCCTCCGGCGTACTGGCATGGGACGGCATCGGCGGACCCTACGAGAGCAATCACCGTGGTGATGCGAAGGCCATCGCGGCCCCAACACTGCGGTCCGGACGTACGGCGGTGCTCGGCGCACATGACGTGGCCTGTGGCGATCCGCAATGCCCGATCCGTACGGCGGTGGTCGCGCCGATCGTCACCGAGGAGCGAGTGGTCGCCGTACTGGTCGCGTACAGCATCCGCACGTCGGCCGCACTGGTCAGAGCGACTGAAGAGGTCGCCCGCTGGGTCTCGGGCCAGGTAGAGCTGGCGGAGCTCAACAAGGAACGTACTCGCGCCATGGAGGCCGAGCTGCGCGCACTGCGGGCGCAGATCAGCCCGCATTTCATCTACAACGCCCTGGCCGCGATCGCGTCGTTCGTCCGGACCGATCCGGAGCGGGCGCGTGAGCTGTTGCTCGAGTTCGCGGACTTCTCCCGGTATGCGCTGCGGCGCGGCGGTGAGTTCACCACACTGTCCGACGAGCTGCGCAACGTGGAGCGCTATCTGGTGCTGGAGCAGGCCAGATTCGGCGACCGGCTCAAGGTGTCGCTGCTGATCGCGCCCGAGGTTCTTCCCGTGGTCGTCCCGTTCCTGGTCGTGCAGCCGCTGGTCGAGAACGCCGTACGGCACGGCCTGGAAGGCACAACCGGCGTCGGCCGGATCACGATCCACGCGCGGGATCGGATCAACGAGGCGGAGATCAGCGTCGAGGACGACGGCGCCGGCAGCGACCCCGAGGTGATCCGGGCCGCGCTGTCCGGCGAGTCCGGCAGCGACTCGGTCGGCCTCGGTAACGTCGACGCCCGGCTGCGGCAGGTGTACGGAGACGCGTACGGCCTGGTCGTGGAGACCGCCGTCGACGCAGGCACCAAGGTGACTTTCCGGGTGCCCAAATACTCCTCAGGGGTGCACGCTTCGCCGTAGGGTGACGCCATGGCCGACACTCCGCTGCGCGCGCTGGTCGCGGACGACGAGGAGCCCGCCCTGGCCGAACTGGTGTACCTGCTCGAGCGCGACCCCCGGATCGGCCAGATCAAGACGGCGTCGAACGGACCGGACGCGCTGAAGATCCTGCACGAGACAGACCTGGACGTCGTGTTCTGCGACATCAAGATGCCGGGCCTCGATGGCATCGACCTGGCCCGGGTGCTGTCCAAGTTCCGCCAGCCGCACCCGCAGATCGTCTTCGTCACCGCGTACGACGAACACGCGGTGGCCGCGTTCGACCTCCAGGCGGCCGACTACGTGATGAAGCCGGTCCGGGCCGAGCGGCTGGCCGAGGCTGTTCGCCGGGTCGTCACCGCGGGCGCACCGGCCGCGCTGCAGACACCCGAGGAGACCGAGGACGCGACGATCCCGGTCGAACTGGCCGGCGTGACCCGATGGGTGAAGCGCTCGTCGGTCCGGTACGTCGAGGCGCAAGGGGACTACGCCCGCCTGCACACCGGGCAGAACTCACACCTGGTCCGGATCCCGCTCAGCACACTGGAGGAACGCTGGCGCGACGCCGGCTTCACCCGGATCCACCGCAGCACGCTGGTCGCCCTCGCCCACGTGGACGAGATGCGCGTCGACGGCGGCCGGTGCGCCGTCCGCGTCGGCGGCGACTGGCTCCCGGTCAGCCGCCGCCATACCCGTGAACTCCGCGACCTCCTGGTCCGCTCGACCGCCCTGCGCGGATGACGTGAGGCGGATGACATGAGTACGGCGGAAGGCCCGCGACGGGTCCGGGTCACGAGCCCGCGGACCAGCGCCGCCCGCCGGCCCATCATCCCGACCGGTACGCGCGAGATCGACGAGCAGACCCGGCTCGGCGAGATCTACATGCACTCACTGATCCAGTCCCAGCTACGACTTGCGCTCGCCGTCATCGGCGGCGTCCTCCTCGTCCTCGGCAGCATCCCGTTGCTGTTCTGGCTGGTCCCGCCGACCCGCACGCTGTCCGTCCTCGGCCTGCCGTTGCCCTGGGTGCTGCTCGGCATCGCGATCTATCCCGTGGTTTATGGCGCCGCCCGCATCTATGTCCGCAACGCCGAGCGGATCGAGGCGGAGTTCACCGAGTTCGTCGGGAGGCAGTAATGCCTGCCCCGTCGGGAGGCACTAAATGTCTGCCGCGATGAGCGTGACCGCGATCGGATTGGTGATCGTGGCAACGATCGGGATCGGCCTGTTCGGGCTGCGGATCTCGCGGACCACCAGCGACTTCTACGTCGCCAGCCGCGCGGTCACCCCGCGCTGGAACGCATCCGCGATCAGTGGCGAGTACCTATCGGCGGCGTCGTTCCTCGGTGTCGCGGGCCTCGTGCTGGTGAACGGCGCCGACATGCTGTGGTTCTCGGTCGGGTACACCGTCGGCTATCTGATGCTGCTCGTGCTGGTCGCCGCCCCGCTGCGCCGCTCGGGCGCCTACACGTTGCCCGACTTCGCCGAGACCCGCTTCGAATCCCCGCTCGTCCGCCGGATCTGCTCCGGCCTGGTCGTCGGCATCGGCACGCTCTACCTGCTGCCCCAGTTGCACGGAGCTGGACTGGCCGTGCAGACCGTCACGGGCGCACCGCCCTACGTCGGGGCTGCGATCGTCGCGGTAATCGTGGTGATGAACGTCGCCGCCGGCGGCATGCGCTCGATCACGTTCGTGCAGGCCTTCCAGTACTGGCTGAAACTCACCGCGCTCGCCACGCCGATCTTCGTGATCCTGATCGTCTGGCACCAACCGGTCGGCGTGCTGGACTCCTTGCACGGCGCGGCGGCGCAATGGGCCGAGCCGCTGTCCCGGGCCGGCGGTCGCGACCATCCGCTGTACGCGACATATTCGTTGCTCTTGGCCCTTTGTTTCGGGACGATGGGCCTTCCGCACGTGCTCGTGCGGTTCTACACCAACCCGGATGGACGGGCAGCACGCCGTACGACGGTCGTCGTCCTGGCGCTCCTCGGGTTCTTCTACTTGTTCCCACCCATGTACGCCGTCCTCGGCCGATCGTTCGCGCCTGACCTGGTGAGCAGTGGCGCGGACACCGTCGTACTCAAGCTGCCCGGGCTCGTTTTGCCTGGTACAGCAGGGGATTTGCTCGGTGCGCTGGTTGCGGCGGGGGCGTTCGCGGCGTTCCTTTCGACGTCGTCCGGGCTGACGGTCGCAATCGCCGGAGTGATCGACCAGGACCTGTTGCGGAGCCGGTTGCATCGGTGGACCGGTGGGGACTATGTGGCGGTGAACAGCTTCCGGATCGCGGCGCTGCTGGCGATGACCGTGCCGTACCTGGCGTTCACGGTGACCGGTGCGTTGAGTCTCGCGGACACTGTCGGACTCGCGTTCGCCGTGGCCGCGTCGACGTTCTGTCCGCTGCTGGTGCTGGGGATCTGGTGGCGCCGGATGTCGACGACCGGTGCGGCGGCCGGGCTGGTCGTCGGCGGGATCGCCGCGAGCGCGGCGGCCCTGGTGAACGTGGTCGGCGCACCGCACGGCGGCTGGCCGCGGGCGCTGGTCGGCCAGCCGGCAGCGTGGACGATGCCGCTCGCGTTCCTCACCGTGATCGTGGTCTCGAAGCTCACCCCGGACCGCATCCCGGCCGGCACCGCCCGCAGCATGGTCCGCCTCCACACCCCCGAAGCAGTCGACGTTGATCGAGGCCTTCCCACCCGATGAGACCGCTCGTCGTGTGATTCCTACCGCTTGGCGCAACCGAGTGATCCACCGGCCGACTGGTCTGCTCCGCTGAGCGCTCGTTGCGTGTGGGTGCTGTCGGTGCGACGTGACCGGGACCACAGTACGAGCAGCAGCAGCCCCTGCCGGTCAAGCCGCCCGGCCTCATCCCCCGTCTGGAGGTCACGCGATGAGTGATACGCGCGATCCGGACCTGACGACGTACCGAGATGTCCAGTTGTCCCCGGACTTCTCCGAATTGCGTCGCCGGTTCCGCAACTTCGTGTTCCCGATGACCGGACTGTTCCTGGTCTGGTACTTCGTCTACGTCCTGCTCGCCGCCTATGCGCACGACTTCATGTCGCACAAGGTCGCCGGCAACATCACCGTGGCCCTGTTGTTCGGGCTCGGCCAGTTCGTGTCGACATTCGCCATCACGCTGATCTACGTCCGCTGGGCCGACCGCCGGCTCGACCCGGACGCCGAGAAGCTGCGCCACCAGATCGAGGGAGCCGAGCAGTGACCGCCCCATTGATGTTGCCGCTGGCAACCGACATCGGCAATCCGACCGTCAACATCATCATCTTCGCGCTGTTCGTGGTCGCCACCTTGGCGATCGTGCTCCGGGCGTCGCGGAACAACAAGACCGCGGCCGACTACTACGCCGGCGGCCGGTCCTTCACCGGCCCGCAGAACGGCATGGCGATCTCCGGCGACTACCTGTCCGCCGCGTCGTTCCTAGGCATCGCCGGCGCGATCGCCCTGAACGGGTACGACGGTTTCCTGTACTCGATCGGCTTCCTGGTGGCGTGGCTGGTGGCCCTGTTGCTGGTCGCCGAACTGATCCGGAACACCGGCCGCTTCACGATGGCCGACGTCCTGTCGTTCCGGCTCAAGGAGCGACCGGTCCGGATGGCCGCCGCGATCTCGACCCTCGGCGTCTGCTTCTTCTACCTGCTGGCGCAGATGGCCGGCGCCGGGGGTCTGGTCGCCCTGCTGCTCGGTGTCTCCGGACGGACCGGACAGAGCATCGTGATCGCCGTGGTCGGCGCGATCATGATCACCTACGTGCTGGTCGGCGGCATGAAGGGCACCACCTGGGTGCAGATCATCAAGGCCGTCCTACTGGTGGTCGGCGCCGGTATCATGACGATCTGGGTGCTGGCGAAGTACACCTTCAATCTGTCCAGCCTGCTCGGTGCGGCCGTGGACAACAGCCCGGCGGCCGGCGAGAAGCTCCTGCACCCGGGTCTCCAGTACGGCGCAACGGGGATCAGCAAGCTGGACTTCATCTCACTGGCGCTCGCGCTGGTGCTCGGTACGGCGGGCCTGCCGCACGTGCTGATGCGGTTCTACACGGTGCCGAACTCCAAGGAGGCCCGGCGCAGCGTCAGCTGGGCGATCTGGATCATCGGCATCTTCTACCTGTTCACCCTGGTGCTCGGGTACGGCGCCGCCGCGATCGTCGGCCCGGACCGGATCAAGGCCGCGCCGGGCAAGGCGAACTCGGCCGCACCACTGCTCGCGTTCGAGCTCGGCGGTGAGCTGCTGCTCGGTGTCATCTCCGCAGTCGCCTTCGCCACCATCCTGGCGGTCGTGGCCGGCCTGACGATCACCGCGAGTACGTCGTTCGCCCATGACATCTACGGCTCGATCATCAAGAAGGGCCAGATCAGCGGGGACGGCGAGGTCCGGGTGGCCCGCTACACCGCGGTGGTGATCGGCCTGGTCGCGATCGTCGGCGGCATCTTCGCCAACGGCCAGAACATCGCCTTCCTGGTGGCGCTCGCGTTCGCGGTCGCGGCCAGTGCGAACCTGCCGACCATTCTGTACTCGCTGTTCTGGCGGCGGTTCACCACCCGCGGCGCGCTGTGGAGCATCTACGGCGGTCTGAGCTCGGCGATCATCCTGATCGCATTCAGCCCGGTCGTCTCCGGCAAGGTGGACGCGAAGACCCACGCCAGCCTGTCGATGATCACCGACACCTCGATCGACTTCCACTGGTTCCCGCTGGACAACCCCGGCATCGTCTCGATCCCGCTGGCCTTCTTCCTCGGCTGGCTCGGGACGGTCACCAGCAAGGAGCCGGTGGACGTCGACAAGTTCGCCGAGATGGAGGTCCGCTCCCTCACCGGCGCGGGCGCCGAGAAGGCGGTGCAGCACTAGACCTGTCAGGCAGGCCCTGCTGACTCGACGCGAACCTGCCTGACAGCCCCGCCCCGAGAGACGGACCCGGCCCCCGCCGGGTCCGTCTCTCGTTCAAACAACAAGCAACTACAAGCAAAGCCGAGATACATCCAGCCGGGATCCGTGGACCGGTCCGGCGCTCGTCCCCCGATCCCCCCAGCCCACCGCGCAACCTCGGGGGATATCGAGCTCTCCTGACGTATCCGTGGGTGGTTGGTTCGCCTCCTTCGCGTCCCGGGCAGCCGGCCGCGTTGTGTCGGTTGCCGCCGGGGTGGGGAGGATCTCGTCCCGGACCGGGTGGGCAGATCCTCCCCAGCCTGACCCTGGACGGCCCGCGGGTCTCGACCTGGGCGGACGTGGCGCACTCACTAACCCGGTCCGTCAGCCACCGAGTGCACGCGGCCGAGCGTGGCAGCTCTGGCATCGCGTTGCTGTGAGTGGTGCAGGTCCGGCCAGCGTCCCGGCATCACCCAACCCCGCCACCACCGCCGGGCCGCGTATGGCGGACTCCCAGGCCATCACAATCACCCAGACGCTGCGATAGCCCGCGGGAGTCCGTCGTCCTCGCCTCGTTGTGATGGCCTGGCGGTCCGGCCGGACAGCAAGGGACCTGGGACACCATGTCGAGGCCTGGGACAGGTTGTGAGGTGTACCAGGTCCCGACATGGTGTCCACGCCCCCGCCGCCAGACCGCACCCCGACGATGGGCCGGATATCCGTGCGTGGATTGGGTTCCCCGCTGGTGTGCGCGGAGAGAACCCACAACAGCAGCGGATAACCCATGACCTGAACGCCATCCCGGGGTGTCGGACTGGTCAGCATCCACGGATCCGCGTTCAGGCAGGTGGTGGCGCAGGCTCTCATTCATCTGAAGCATCGGTCCACGCAACAGTGAGCTGTTTGGGAACAACGCCTGCCTCGCGCAACTCCGCCTTCTCGAGAGGAATACCACGGAGAGTCGCTATGGCCTGCGCGGGCAACACGCCTTCGATGTATCCGGTGATCGCCCGGGCCGGCAATCGCTGGGGTGCAGGCGCCGCCAACCGGCAGTCCGTCTCGTGCTGTCAGCGGGCCTCGAGGGTGGGCCAGAGGGCGAAGAAGGCGTCGCGGGAGCGGGTGCCGCGGAGTTCCTCGGCGGCATGCAGGCGGCCGAAGGTGAAGGAGTTGCCACCCTCGAGGTAGACCTCGACGGCCAGTTGGCGCAGGAGGTCGCGCGACACGACGCTGTCCTGGTGTTCGCCGAGAACCTCCTGGACTTCCTCGGCGCGGGCGGCGAGGGAAGCGGCATCGTCCCCCAGGACGGGTACGGCGGACTCGGCGGCGTACCGGAGTCGCTTGGCAGCCTTGCGGACCTCGTGGAGTTCGTGGTCCTGCTCGGCGCTGGTCTCGGCCGACTCGGCGCGGCGGACGGCCTTGCGCAGGCGCCGCCGGTCGTGGTCGACGAGCTCGGGAAGCTGCTTGGCGGCCTTGCGATCGTCGTCGGTCAGCGGCGGCTTGGCGATCAGCTCGTCCAGCACGTCGAGCAGCCGAAAGTAGCGCTCGCTCTCCAGCGCGGCCAGCGCGCCCGCCCGGCCGGCCTTGTAGACCCCGCGCAGATGGTCGTCGATGCGGCCGGCCACGCGGCCCATCACCAGTTCGACCGGCTGCTCGGCGACCTCCGCCGCGAAATGCTCACGCTGAACCTCGGCGTCTCGCGCTGCTCCGAGCTCACCCGCCAGCCACTTCAGCTCGACGCGGATCAGGTGCCCGGCCGCACGATCCACGACCGGCCGGTACGTCGCCAGTGCCGACCGCAGTCGTCGCGTCGCCACCCGGAACTTGTGGATCGAGTCCGGGACATCCCGCCGTACCTCGGGGTCGCGTTCGCGGATCGCCTGCACCTGGGCACCGGCGTACGCGCGGAACAGGTCCGAGGTCCTGGGCTTCTTCGGCAGCTCCAACGACTCAGGCGGCGGTACGCGGTCGCCGAGCGCCCGTGCGAGCTTGCTCGGACCCACGGCCGGCTGAGCGCCCGCGGACCGCAGCAGCTCGCCCGCGGCCTCCAGGAACGCGTGGTCCCCGTTGACGAGCTCGACCTCCCACTCCCGCCAGCTCTCGGGCTCGCCACCATCGACGGTCGCGGTGACGCGGTCGTCGGCGAACTCGGCGAGCACCTCGCCGGCCTCGTCCAGGACGCGATGCACGACGCGCTTGGTGTTCAGCGCGACGACGGGCACGAGCTCCTGCTCCCGGACATGCACCCGCACCGAGCGGACGACCGCGACCGGGACCTTGCGAACCGCCCGCCCGAGCGGATGGTGGACCTCCAGCCGCTCGCCGTTCGACTTGGGGAACTTCACGTGCCAGCCGTCGTCCTCGCCGCCGGTGCGCCGACGCAAGGTCACCTTGTTCGCAGCCAGGTCCAGCCCGGCGGTGTCGAAGTACACGGCCTCCAGCTCGAGCTTGACCGGTCGCGACACCCTCGCGACACCGGGGAGATCGCGCAACGTCGGCAGCCGTGCGCTCTCGTCGACGTCGTACTTGGTCTCGATCTCCAGCTGTTCGGTCGGAGGCATACGTACTGTTTACCAGGCATTCATGAACTGGTCAGCTACGTGCGCGCAGGTCGGCGATGAGGCGCTCCATGTCCCGGTCCGGCACGCCGTTGGGTGACGTCGGCCGGAGTTGCCGCCGCTGGTTGCGGTTGAGCCCCCGCCAGATCAGTACGACGAGGGCCAGCAACGTGATCATGTCCGTCCCACCGCCTTGAAGAACGTGTAGTGAAAGGTGCCGCCGGAAGCCGCGGCCTTCTCCAGGTCACGGATCCCCGCCGCCCACTCGGCCGGGGTGCGCATCCCGGCGGCGATGGCGCGTTCGCGGACCGACTCGACCATCGCGATGAAGGTCTTGCGGGTGAAGCCGTCGACCAGGTGCGGCAGCGTCTCGTCGGCGTACACGGTGCACGGCCGGGCGCGGACGTCGTCGTACCCGGCGTTCTTGAGCAACGGTTGCAGGCGCCGGCCGATCAGCGCGTCGCCGCCGGTCTCGGCCTGGAGGTCGCTGAGGCAGTCGATCACCGCTTGCGCCGCCGTACTGCGCGGGTGGAAGAAGGCTGAGCCGTGGTCGCCCTCGATGACGGTGATCGTGCCGCCGGGCTTCAGCAGGCGGCGCAGTCCGGTGAGCGCGGCGTGCGGGTCCGGCAGGTGCTCGAGGACGAAGCAGAGGAAGACGTGGTCGAACTCCTCCGCGGGCAGGTCGTGCAGGTCCGCGTGCCGCCAGTCGACTCGGGCGTCCGGTGCGATGGCAGCGACCCGGGCCTTGGCTCGCGCGAGTGATTCCTCGGAGATTTCGACGGAGACGAGATCGATGCCGGGGCTGCGGGTCACCAGTTGCACCGTCTGTGCGCCGACCCCGCAGCCCGCCTCGAGGACGCGGCTCCCGGCCGGGTAGCTGGTGCCGTCGTGGAGAAGATCGGCCAGGGTCTGCGCCTGGTCCGTCAGCCGGCGGGTCTCCGCCGGCGTGTAGCCGTGCACGTAGTCGGTTCCCATAACTCCACGGTGCCGCCACAATGGTCCGGTGCACAGGTCCAATCCGAGCCAAAGTGGCAGGTCCAATGGATCGGCCGCCGGTACGTCGCCGACCGGCCCCGACTCCCCGCACCAGAGCCCGGCCGGCGCCGACTTCCTGCAACTGAATCCGGCGGACGCACCCGCGGGCGGCCTCGCGGACTGGCTCACCGACCGCCTCCGCACCGCCATCTCCGACGGCCGCCTCCCCCTCGGCACCCGCCTACCCGCCACCCGAGTCCTCGCCGCCGAACTCCACATCTCCCGAGGTGTAGTCACCGAGGCCTACCAACGCCTGACCGAAGATGGCCACGTGGCCGGCCGCGGCCGAGCCGGCACCATCGTCGTCGCCGCCCCCATCGGCACTCCCGCACCTGCCGAGCGCCGGGCTGGCGACGTGACAGCCGCCGGACGAGAGGGAGCGGCGGCGCAGCGCGGTGGGGAGGTCGACGGCTCTCGGCGACTTCCCACCGAAGGCAGCCCTCGGCCGCGGCGGGACGGGGAGGCGGACGCCGCACCGCACGCTGGGGTAAGGGACGCCGCTCGGCCGATCCTCACTGAAGGCCGTGGCCCTCGGGCGGATGGGACAGGGGCGATGATCGAGCAGCCCGGCTTGGATGTGTTTGACAGTTTGCGGGCTGCGCCGGCGCGGATCGATCTGACGCCTGGGGTGCCGGATCTGGCGGCCTTTCCGCGGAGTGCCTGGTTGCGGGCCGAGCGGGCGGTGCTGAACGATCTGGAGTCCTCCGCATTCGGGTACGGCGATCCAGCCGGGACGCCGGCGCTGCGCCGGGCAGTCGCGAACTGGCTGGCGCGCAACCGGGGTGTCGGCGCAGACCCGGATGACCTGATCATCGTGGCGGGCGTCTCACAGGCGATCGGCCTGGTCGCACAGGTCCTCAAGGACCGCGGCATCACCGAGATCGCCGTCGAGGACCCCGGCTCGCTCGGCTCCCGGCAGCACCTGCAGAACTGGGGTCTGACGACGATCCCGATCCCGGTCGACGGTGACGGCCTCCGGGTCGACCTGCTCCGCGCGTCCGGCGCCGGCGTCGTGATGGCGACTCCCGCGCACCACTTCCCGACCGGCGTCGTACTGGAAGGGGAACGGCGGCGGGAGCTGATCCAGTGGGCCGCCGAGGGCGGGCTGATCCTGGAGGACGACTACGACGCCGAGCACCGGTACGACCGTCCCCCGGTTCCCGCTCTGCGCGCGATGCTCACGGATCAGGTCATCTACGCCGGCAGCGTGTCGAAGCTGCTCGCACCCTCGCTCCGAATCGGGTGGATGCTGCCGCCGCCGCGGTACAAGGATGCGCTGATCGGCATGAAGCGCCTGGCCGACCTCGGCAACGCCGCGCTTCCCCAGCTCACCCTCGCGCAGCTGATGGAGTCCGGCGAGCTCGAACGCCAACTGCGCTTCCTCCGCCGCCGGCACCGGACCCGCCGCGATGCCATGGTCGACGCCGTCCACAACTACTTGCCCACAGCAACCGTCCACGGCGCCGCGGCCGGCCTGCACCTGACCATCACCTTCGACGACTCGTCCAACGACGTCGAGCTGGCCGCAGCCGCACTGCACAAGGGGGTCAAGACCCACCCCCTCTCCTGGCACTGCCAACTCCCGCACGCCCCCGGCCTCGTCCTCGGGTACGCCGCCCGCACCCCCAACGAGATCACCGAAGCCATCGCCACCATCG
Organism: Kribbella sp. NBC_01484; assembly: GCF_036227145.1. NCBI lineage: Bacteria > Bacillati > Actinomycetota > Actinomycetes > Propionibacteriales > Kribbellaceae > Kribbella > Kribbella sp. NBC_01484. Next base: position 3,325,281 of record NZ_CP109437.1, on the reverse strand, counting down.
CCGAGGTCAGGGCTGGCGGACCGAAGAACGGGTAGTAGTCGCCGCCACCCCGGCCACTCGCGCCGATCCACGCCTGGACTCCCCAACTGGAGGCCGAATCAGCCGACCACTACCCGTCCTTCGGTACAGAAAGGCACGGTTTCAGCGGGTGTACAGCGGGGACATCGCCAGGGCGAAGGTGATCATCAGGTCCGGGTCGATCGGCCGGGCAGGCAGTGGGACGAGGTCGACCAGCTTGTCGTCGCCGACCCGGATCGTGGTCCGCCCGGTGGCGGTGTCGACGTACGCCTCGTCGCCCAGCGGGATCGGCTGCGACGTCGCGGCCTTCCGCATCGGCGCCATCAAGGCCTCCGCGTTCGGAGTACGCCGTACTGATGTGGAGAGCACGCTCGTCGGGTTCACCCAGCCACAGACCAGGTCACCGAGCGCGGTCTGACCGTCCCGGCGGACCATCGCGGGCGCGCCCATCACCTTCTCCGCCGCGGCCGATCCGCGCTCACAGTCCGGCCGCGCGATCAGCGGCTGTGCCTCCGGCAATCCGGGCGCCTGCCGGACCACCTCCTGCCCGAGTACGACGTACTTCGCCAGGGTCGCCGGTGGTCCGCTGACCTTGTACAACCGCCCGTCCAGCAGGAACACCACGAACGTGCTGGTCCCGTAGCCACCCTCACCCACGACCACGGGCTTGGCCTTCTCGCCCTTCGTCGCGGCATAGGCCTTCTGCGTCGCCGCCAGCGTCGCCTTGGTTGCCGGAAGCACCGAAGTCCCGACCCGCAGGACCGGCCCGTTCGGACTGGTGCTGAGACCGAGCTGACAGACGTCGTACGTCGGCAACCCGAACTCGGCCGGGATCGCCTTGGGCTGGATCTGCACCACCGGCACCCCGAGCGTCGACTGCACCAGCGACTGATCCATCCGCACACACAGCGTGTCAGCGACCTTGGACGTGGCCGGACCGCTCGGGGTCTCGGACGGCGTCTCCGAGGGGGTCTCGGTAGGCGCGGTGCTGACCGAGACCAACGGCGGCACGTTCGGGGCATCCTCCTGTCCAGGACCACTACACCCCGCGACGACCAGCAGGCCGACGATCAGTACAAGGCGGATACGCATGATGCCAAGACTTTAACTGGCTGTGCGTAGTTCCCTTTCGCGGACCGCGTGTTCGTCGGTGCGGGAGTCGTACTGCCAGAACTCGCGCAGCCAGGCCGCGGTCCCGATCACGCCGACGACGCACAAGGCGCCACCGCTGACGATCGCCGCCCGGACACCGGTGAGGTCTGCGACCAGGCCGGAACGGGCCTGGCCGCCGAGCGGACCGAGGGAGTAGCCGAGCATCTCGATGCCCGCGAGCCGGCCGCGCATCTCGTCCGGGATCGTTTGGTTCCAGATCACCGACCGGAACAGCACCGAGACCATGTCCGCGGCTCCGGCTACGGCGAAGAACGCAATGGCGAACCAGATGTTCGGCGCCAGCCCGGCGATCCCGACCGCGGCACCCCAGCAGATAGTGGCGAGGACGACGGCCCGGCCCTGGTGGTGGACGTGTTTCGCCCAGCCGCTGGTGAGGCTGGCGCACATCGCCCCGATCGCCTCGGCGCTGTAGAGGAGACCGAGCAGTTTCGGTTGCTGCAGGATCTCGGTGGCGAACGCCGGGAACAGCACGATCGGCATCGCCAGGAACATCCCGACCATGTCCACCAGGTAGGTGGCGAGCAGGTCTCTGCGGCGGAACGCGTACACGATCCCGCCGCCGATCGCGCGCAGGCTCGGCGGCGTGCTGTGCTCATTCGTCCGGTACGGGCGCAGGCCGAGGTAGAGCGCGGTCGCGAGCACCAGGCCGGTCAGCTCGACCGCGAACGCCCAGGTCACGCCGACCGCTCCGACCAGCAGGCCGGCGAGCGCCGGGCCTGCGAGCTGGCCGACCTGCATCGTCAGCGAGCTGAGCGCGACCGCGGCCGGGATCTCCTCGTGCCGCACGACCCGCGGGAGGAGGGCCTCCCGGCTCGGCCGCTGCAGGGAGGTGGCGATTGCGTTCAGCGCGCCGCAGACGTAGATGAGCCACACCTGCGGGTGGTCCAGCAACGAGTTGCCGAGCAGTGCCGCGCAGATCAGGGCCTGCGCCATGCCGGTGCCGATCAGCAGCTTCCGGCGGTCCACATGGTCCGCGAGGGCGCCGCCGTACAGGCCGAAGACGACGAGCGGCGCGATCGTCACCAGACCCATCGCACCGACGGCGAAGTTGGAGCCGGTGAGCTGGTACAGCTGGTACGGCAGCGCGACGTACCCGAACATGCCGCCCAGGAAGAAGACCGATCCCGACACCAGCAGGATGCGGTAGTCGCGAGAGCTGTGCCACGGGGTCAGATCGACACGGAGCCGGGCCAGCCACGCGCGGACACTTGCTGCCACTGGCACATAGTGCCAGCTCCGATCGCCGGGGAAGAACCGATTTGTCCCTACCGTGAGATGCACGCGGCCGCGGCATCCTGGGGGTGCCGCGGCTCAGTGCTGTCTGCGATGTGCGCGCTCTCAGGCCAGTGGCAGCAGGGCGCTCAGGTCGGTGCGTTCGCCGCTGGCGCGGAGTTTGCCGGAGTGGCGGGCGTCCGCCCAGGCGACGCGGCCGAGGGCCAGGTCGATCCAGAGCTCGGGCGGGAGCTCGACCACGGCGCCCGGCGTACCCCGGGTATGCCGCGGACCCTCGATGCACTGGACCGCGCCGTACGGCGGGACCCGCACCTCGACCGCGTGTCCGGGAGCCTTCGCGACCAGGAGCTTCAGCAGCTGCTTGGTGAGCAACTTGAGGTCGGCGCGTTCCGCCGTACCGGCGTCATATCGCTGCAGGGCCTGGTGAAATGCGGGGTCGTGCGTGCTCACGAGGTGTCAGCGTACTGCCGCGACGAAGTTTGGTGCTCATCCGTAGCGGCCGATTGCGGAGACGCCCCTCTTGTCGGGGATAATCGGCCGGGAGAGAGGGAAGCGAGGTCGGGATGCTCACGCCCAGGCACCAGGCACTGCTGATGACGCTGGCGGGAATGACCGTCGGCGTAGCCGTGTTCGGCGCGGTGCTCGCCTTCAACGGCAATCCGTTGGCAGGTGACGACACCCCGGCCGGGATCGTGAACAGTCAACCCGCCGCCAGCACGCCGGCCCGGACCGACGGGCTCCAGCCCGACTCCCTGCAGTACGCCGTACAGACCTTCGGCAGCGCGGACGCACCGGTGTCGGCCGAGGTCCCGACCGGGTGGAAGAGTTCCCAGGCCGGCACGCGGCCGCGGTTCCTGGACCCGACCGGCGTCTGGCAGCTCCGGTTCGACACCCGCGGCAGCAAGCAGTCCCCGGACGAGCTGGTAGCGGCCCGGGCCCGCAGCATCAACGAGCGGGATCTCAAGGTGATCAGCCGCGACAACGGCACGCTGATCTACACGTACGTCGACCAGACGCGCGGGCCGCGGATGGGCCTGTCCCGCTGGATCTCCACCGACGGCGGCACGAGCTCCGCGGTCGAGATCACCGTCGGCGGGCGCCCGCAGGACGAGGCCGGCCTGCGCGCCATCCTCCAGCACGCCACCGACACGCTGCAGCTCCCGCCCTCAGCGGGCGACACCCGTCCGAACTGAACAGACTTCCGGCGCTACGCGCCGGCTAACACTTGATGTCGGCGGTCGGCGCCGTACCTTGCAGCAGGTAGCTCTCCACGGCGTTGTCCACGCACGGATTGCCCTGCTTGTAGCCGGTGTGGCCGTCGCCGTCGCGGGTGATCAGCACGCCGCTCTCCAGCTGGTGCGCGAGCCCGACGGCCCATTCGTACGGCGTCGCGGGGTCGCGAGTGGTGCCGACGACCATGATCGGCTTCGCGCCGGCCGCCTTGATCGTGTGCGGCTTGTCCTCGGCCTTCACCGGCCAGTTCGCGCACGGCAGCGAGCCCCAGAGCAGCGCGCTCCCGAACCGCGGCGAGGCCGCCTCGTACTCCGGCATCTCTGCCTTGGCCTCCGCGACCGAGGTGATGTCCGGGCGATCCAGGCAGTTGACCGCATAGATCGCCTCGTTGGCGTTGTCCGAGTACCCCGACGGCTCGCGGTCGGTGTACTGATCGGCCAGCGCGAGCAGGCGAGCGCCGTTCCCGGCCAGGCCGTCGAGGACCGCGTCCTCGAGCTGCGGCCACAGCTGCTTCAGGTAGAGCGGGGACAGCACGCCGAGCAACACCAGCGCCTGCGTGACCTCGCGTTTCCCGTCGCCGGGCAGCGGGGTCGCGTCACTGTCGTTGATCAGCTTGTCGATCTTCGCGAGCACCTCGGCCTTGCTGCTGCCGAGCCGGCACGACCGCTGGGCGCAGTCCTCCGCGAACGCGTCCAGCGCGGTGTCGAAGCCCTTCGCCTGGGCGATGTTGTTCTGCTTCGCGGTCTTCGACGGGTCGACCGCGCCGTCGAGCACCAGCCGGCCGACGTTCTTCGGGAAGAGTTCGGCGTACGTCGCGCCCAGGTAGGTGCCGTACGAGAAGCCGAGGTAGTACAGCTCCGGGTCGCCGACGATCCCCCGCAGTACGTCGATGTCGCGCGCGGCGTCCTTGGTCGACACGTGCGGCAGCAGCTCGCCGGACCGCTGCTCACAGCCGTCCGCGAGGATCTTCGCCTCGTTGTTGAGGTCGGTGATCTCGGCCTCGTTGTCCGGGCTGCCGTCGGTCGCGATGAACTTGTCCATCTGCGCGGTGTCCAAGCAGCGCACCGGAGTCGACTGGCCGACCCCGCGCGGGTCCCAGCCGATCACGTCGAACTTCCGCAGCAGCGACGAGCCCAGCACGAACCCGGCCGAGGCGGCGAACTTCTCGCCGGAGGCACCCGGCCCGCCCGGATTGATGAACAACGTCCCGATCTTCCCGGCCCGGTCCCTGGCCGGCACCTTCCGCGCCCGCAGCTCGATCGTCTGACCGGTCGGCTTGGTGTAGTCCAGCGGCACCGTGATCGTGGCGCACTGCTGGTTGGAGCCACAGCGCTGCCAGTCCGGCTGCTGCTGGTAGAACTTCTCCAGCCCGGCCGGGATCGGCCCGACCGGCCCCTTGGGCGGGTTGGCCCCCGTCCCGGTCGCCGTACCGTCACCCGCATCCTGCGCGCGACTCGCCACCCCACACCCACTCACCAGCACCGCCAGGGCTGCCACCAGCACCGTTGTCCTGCGGAATCTCACTGCGGGCTTTCTCCCTCGTCTTCGTGGTGCAGTCGGCGCCGGCGCCGTGGCTTGCGTGGCCGCCGCTCCTCGGGCGCCTCGGCCGCCGTCGTCTCGGCCGCCGTTCCAGCTGGTGGCGTCTCGGCCGCCGCCTGGGCTGCTGGTGCGTCCGTGACCCCGGGTTCGTCCGGTACGACGTCAGCCGGCTCCTCGGGCAGTGGTGCGTCGGAGGTCGTCGTACTGGAGGCTTCGTACTGTTGCCGCGGCGAGCACACGTCCGCGCGGCTGCACGCGCACCGCCGGCCGGATGCCGCCAGCCGGACTACCACGGTGTCGCTCGGAACGTTGTGCCCGACCACCACTCCATCACCCGCGGGGGTCTCCACCTGGGTCCCGGCCGCCGGCGCCTTCGCGTTGAACTCCTGATAGAGCGGGTGCTCGTACTTCAGGCAGCACATCAGCCGCCCGCACGCGCCCGAGATCTTCAACGGGTTCAGCGGCAGGTCCTGGTCCTTCGCCATCCGTACGCTGACCGGCTCGAAGTCCTTCAGGAAGGTCGCGCAGCACAGGTCCCGCCCGCACGGCCCGATCCCGCCCTGCAGCCGGGCCTCGTCGCGCGCACCCACCTGCCGGAGCTCGATCCGCGCCCGGAGCGCCCTGGCCAGATCCCGCACGAGCTCGCGGAAATCGACCCGGTGCGGCGCGGAGAAGTACACGATGACGAGCTGATCGACGTCCGCACGGCGGTCGACGAAGTCGATGCCGACCACCTTCATCGGCAGGCCGTGCTGCCGGATCGTCCGTTTCGCGATCACCCGGGCGTCGGCGCGCCGCTGCCGGTTCTGCTCGTCGCGATCCAGGTCCGCGGACGTGGCGACACCCTCACACAGCGGCAGGCCGCCGATCTCCTCGGTGACGTACTGCGGCGCCCACACGCACTCCGCCACCTCCGGCCCGTCATCGGTCGGAACCAGCACTTTGTCCCCGACACGCGGACGATGCGGGCCGGGGTCCAGGTAGTAGAGCCGCCCATACCGCTCGAACGACACAGCCATAACCATGCCCACGGCGCCAGGGTACTTGCCGGAAGCCAGCTCCACCCATGCGCGCTCCTACCCACCCGACCGGGGGTGCTCAGCGGTGGGTGCCCTTCACGCTCCCGGTGAGCGGCTCGTCGTCCGGTCCGTACGCCGCACAGACCACCAGGCGGTCGTTGTGGTTCCACAGGCTCTCATCGGGTGACCAGTACACGAACTCGAGCTCGGACTCGTCCGCCGGGGTGCCGACGTACGTGCCGAACTCCGTCGCACAGGTGTTGTCGGCAGCCTTGCGAACACCCTTGTCGCCCGGGTACGGACCGTCCGGGAGCGTGACATCGGCGATGATCTCGGCGTCGTGCGGCTCCGCACAGGGCTTTCGGATCGCCTCGTTCTCGTCCTCGCCGTCGTCGTAGCAGTCGCCGACGGCCAGGTATTCGACGTACGTGATGTCGGCCGGAGCTGACGAGACGGGCTCGGGGGCGCTGGAGGTGTCGTCGACGGTTGAGCCGATCGCGATGAGGACGCCGAAGAGGACGAGATAGCCGATGATGGTCAGGGAGCCGATGACCAGGCCGGCGATCGCCATTCCCTTGCCGGTTTCCTGGCGCTTCTTGAGTTGGACCAGGGCGGCGATGCCCAGGCCGATCGCCACTGGGGCGGCGAGGCCGAAGAAGATGCCGCCGATGCCGGTCGCCAGCGCCGCCGTGGCCAGCCCGTTGGTGCCACCCGTCGTCCCCGGATACCCGTAGCCGTACCCATAGGGCGCCGGCGCCGGGCCGTACGCCGCCGGATACTGCGGCTGCCCGTACTGCGGTTGGCCGTACGGCGCCTGGCCACCCGGCTGTCCGTACGGCGTTTGCCCACCAGCGTGGCCGTACGGCGGCTGCGTGGGCTGCGGCTGCGGTTGGCCGTACGGCGGTGGCGGCTGCTGGGGCTGAGGCTGGCCTGGGGCGGCCCATGGGGTGGCGGGCTGTTGGGCGTGCGGCTGGTCGGGCCGGCCGTAGTTCGGGAACGACCTCGGCGCGTCCTGTGGGCGGCCCGCGTCCGGGTCGTATGGTGGCTGCGTCACTCTTCCCCCGCGAGTACTACCGTTGCGATCCGCGCATACTACCGGTCAGCCGCATCCCCGGCATTCCGAGCAGGCACAGGACGTTGCCATCAGCAACAGCACGATCTTCCAGGACGACGTAGTACATGTCCAGTTCGGACCGCTCGTACGGCTTCCCGACGAACGCGCTGAACGAGGTCGCGCACTGCTGGGTCGCGACCGTCTGGGTCTGGTCGGCGGCCAGGCCGGTCAGACTGGCGCGGACCTTCGCGTACGCCTCCCCGGTGTGCGCAACCGCACAGTCCGCGATCCGCACCACCCGCAGGGCTGCGGCCTCCAGGTCCGCGTCGAAGCACCGCCCGACGGCGACCTGCGCGATCCCGACGGTCCGGCCGATGCCGGCCCGACGCTCGCCGAGCAGGTTGAGCGTGACCGCGACGCTGGTCGCGAGCACCCAGCACAGACTGACCGCCAAGGCGCCGTACGCGAGTTTCTTGCCGCGGCCGCCGGTCCGCTTGATCCGGCGCAACGCGATCCCGGCCAGCACCAGGGCGATCGGGACCAGGCCGGGAAGGCTGGTCACGAACGCCGCCACGGCGTAGCGGTCCTGCCGCTGCTGCGCCGGTGTCGGTACGCCGGCCAACCACGATTCAGCCGGCGGCAGCGAGGGCCGCGCCGGCTGGATCGGAGGGGGCGGCTGGCTCATTGGCGTCCGTTCGGCGATCGGCCGAGCGGTAGTGCTCGGACACCCAAACATCGGACTGGCCGGTCTCGGTGTTACAGCAGCTGCCCAGTAATCGGACGGCAGTCTCAGACAGTGACCACGCGGTTATCGCTGGACCCGGCGCGGGACGTGCGGGCCGTCGTTGCGGCCCTCGAACAGCGACACGGTCATCGCCTCGAGGGCGAGCAGCGGTGCGACGTTGGCCTCGATGGCCTCACGACAGGCAGTGATCGCATCGATACGGCGAATGGTCTGCTCCGGCGTGGTCCGGCCGGCCAGTTGCTCGATGGTGCGGTGCAGCTCGGCGTTGATCAACTCGGTGCCGGCGTTGGTCTGCACGACCAGCACGTCCCGGTAGAGCGCCATCAGATCGACGAGTGACCGGTCGAGCACGTCGCGTTCCCAGCGCTTGGCGCGCGCCTTCTGCTGCTCGTCGAGCTCCTTCAGCGCAGCGTTGGCCTCGCGCGGCTTGGCGCCCTTGGTCCCGACGCCGAGCGCCTGCTCGAGCGCGGCCCGCTCCTTCTCGTCGACCTTCTCGGCGCTGGCCTTGGCCTCGTCCTTGGCCGCCTCGACCAACTGCTGGGCAGCCTTCAGGCACGCCCCGAGATCCCGTAGTGCGAACGGAACCTCGAGCACCTTGTTCCGCCGGTCGCGCACCTCTTCGTCGCGCGCCAGCGCCCGCGCCCGCCCGATGTGCCCCTGCGCCGCCCGCGCCGCGAACCCGGCCAGCTCCGGATCCACTCCCAGCTTGCTGGTCAGCATGTCGGCCACCGCGGCCACCGGCGGCGTCCGCAGCACCAGGAGCCGGCACCGCGACCGGATTGTCGGTACGACGTCCTCCACGGTCGGCGCGCACAGCACCCAGACCGTCCGGGGCGCGGGCTCCTCGATGCTCTTCAGCAACGCGTCGGCGGCCTGCTCGGTCAACCGGTCCGCGTCCTCGACGACCATCACCTGCCACCGGCCCTGGGTCGGGCTCATCGCCGCCCGTCGGACCAGTTCACGGATCTCGCTGACCCGGATCGACAGCAGTTCGGTGCGGATCAGCGACACATCCGGGTGCGCGCCGCTGAGCGCCGTACGGCAGTCCTTGCACTCGCCACAGCCCAGGTCCTGACACTGCAGCGCGGCCGCGAACGCCCGCCCGGCGTTCGACCGGCCGGATCCGGGCGGGCCGGTGATCAACCACGCATGCGTCATCCCGGCCACCGCGGCGCCGGTCTCGCCCCGCATCCCGGCCGCCGCGCCGGCCACGGCCCTCGTCAGCACGGCGACGGCCGGCTCCTGCCCGACCAGGTCGTCCCACACACTCATAGGTCCACCTTCGGAAGGATCGGCTGGAGCCGGGCGCGGATCTGCTGGGCGAGGTCGTCGCGGTCCTGCGTGGCGTCGAGGACCAGGTAGTGCTGGGGCTCCGCGGCGGCGAGCTCGAGGAACGCGGTCCGGACCCGCTCGTGGAAGTCGTGCGACTGCGACTCGATCCGGTCCCGCTCGGCGAAGCGGCCGAGGCCGCTCTTCGGGGGCAGGTCGAGCAGGATGGTCAGGTTCGGCCGGAGGTCGTCGGTGGCCCAGCGGTTCACCCGCTCGACGTCGGACAGGTCGAGGTCCCGCCCGGATCCCTGGTACGCCAGCGCGGAGTCGACGTACCGATCGGTGATGACGACGGCGCCAGCCTTGAGCGCGGGCTTGATCACCGAGTCCACGTGCTCGGCCTTGTCGGCGGCGTAGATCAACGCCTCGGCACGATGCGAGATGTCGCCGGTGGCCGGATCGAGGACGATCTGCCGCAGCGTCTTGCCGAGGTCGGTCGCACCCGGCTCACGGGTGAGCAGGACCTGCTGGCCCTGCTCCTTGAGCCACTCGACCAGCAGCGCGGACTGCGTCGACTTCCCCGCGCCCTCGCCGCCTTCCAGCGCGATGAACAGTCCGGTGGTCGGATACACACCAGGAGTCTTGCCGAAGCTGCGCCGTAAGTCGCCCCAGAACGGGACGCCCGGTCGGTCGTCCATCTGCCGCCAGGCGATCAGGCCGATCACGCCGGCCACGATCGCGGCGATCAGCATGGTCATCGAAGCGCCGTTGTAGGTGACGGACTTCCCGCCGATCGTGTACGTCTGCCGGCCGATCGCCCCGGCGGCGAACGGCGCGATCGCCAGCGTGACCGCCAGGACCGTGCGGACGGCGGACTGGACGAACGCGAAGGTCCGCCCGCGGACCGCGTCCGGGACCTCGAGACCGAGCAGGGTGTAACCGGAGACCCAGGAGGCGCCGGCGCAGAAGCCGAGCAGGATCGCGATCATCGTGGCGATCTCGATCTGCTGGATCAGTGCCAGGCCGGCCAGGCAGATGCCGGAACCGACCAGTCCGGCGGCGAACAGCCGGCGCCGGGACAGGCCGGAGAAGATCCGCGGCCCGAAGCCCATGCCGAGCGCGAGACCACCGAAGACGGCCCCGAAGAGGACGCCGTACCCGGGATCGCCGGCGCCGAGATCCTCGACGTACGTGCGGCCGAGGCCGATCACCACCGCACCGGCCGCGAACGCGCCGGAGATCCCGACCACGAGGCCGCGGACGACCGGCGTACCGGTGACGTAGGACCAGCCCTCGACCATGGTCCGCCACAGCGTCGGGTGATCCTCGTGCTCGTGGACGGCGCGGCCGATCTCGGCGACCGACAGGATCGCCAAGGCCGAGACGACGAAGGTCGCGGCGTTCACATAAACGGCCAGGTTGATGGCGAAGTCGCCGGCCCAGCGAAAGAGGAGGGTGATCGCGGTGAAGATGACCGCGGCCGGCAGGGCGGTCCCGTACGTCGTGATCAGGCTGATCTGGTTGGCCGCCTCGAGCCGGTGCCGGGGCACCAGGTTGGGCACGCTGGCGTCCTTGGCCGGACCCCAGATCAGGCTGACGATCTCGATCAGCACGGTTGCCACCAGCACCCAGGTCAGCGTGCCGACGAGCGGGATGCTGACGAAGAACGCGGCCCGGATCAGATCGCCGATGATCATCGTCCAGCGCCGGTCCAACCGGTCCGCGATCCAGCCGGCCACCGGGCCCATCACCAGGGCGGGCAGCACGCGCAGGAACAGCACCCCGCCGATCGCGAAGTTCGCCGCCTGGTAGTCGTCGCCGGCGAACGCCTTCGCCATCGCCGTCAACGCCAGCAACCCGATCCAGTCGCCGAGACTGGACAGCCCGAACCCGACCCACAGCCGCCGGAACGCCCGGATCCGCAACACCGCACGCACATCGTGCGCCGGTGCAGGATCGGTCAGCGGGTCATAAACCTCCGGCACACCCAAAGCCTAGTGGGCGGCATCGACAGCCTGACGCAGCGCATCCAGGGCCGCCTTCAGCTCGACCGGAGGCGGGAATCCGAACCCCAGCCGGAACACCCCGGGCTCGTCGCCGAACCAGTCGCCGTCGGCCAGTCGCACCCCCAAGTCCGCGGCCGCCCGGCGGAACCGACCCAGATCGACCTGCGGCTTCAGCCGAACCGCGCACAGCGCACCCGCATCCGGCCGGATCCACTCGATCACGTCGCTGTTGTCCCGCACCCACCCCTCGGTGATGGCCAGTCCCTCGGCGAGCGACGCCCGTCGTACGGCGAGAATCTCGTCCTCGCGCTCCAGCACCCGGACGGCGAGCGCCTCGGTCACCGGGGACGCGGACACGACCGTGTTGAACTTCGCGGTCACCACGCGGTCGACCAGGTCCGCATCGGTGCTGACGAGCCAGCCGATCCGCAGCGCGGCCGCGCCGTGGCATTTCGACAGCGACGCGACCGTCACGACCTTCGGGCCGAGGTCGACCGCGGTCGCCGCGACCGGATCGTCGCCGTACGCCGCGGCCCGGTAGGTCTCGTCGACCATCAGGTACGCGTCCGGGCAGATCTCGGCCATGGCGGCGACGATCTCTTCCAGGGTCTGGCGGGGTATGGCGACTCCGGACGGGTTCTGTGGTGTCGTCAGGCTGACCAGCTTGGTGTCGGGCGTGAGCTGCGCACGGACGGCGTCGGCAGTCAGGCGGTAGCCGTCGTCGAAGGTCAGCGGGACCACGCGGACGTCGGCACCGATCGACGCGTAGGCGTTGCCGGTCGACGGGAACAGCGGCTGGGTCGTGACGACCTGACCGCCGCGATCCACCAGCAGGTAGGCGAGCAGGAAGATCGCGTGCATTCCACCGACCGTGACGACGACCTGCTCCGGGCGTACGCCGTGGCGGCCCGGACGCGATGAGCTGTCCAAATATGAATCCGCGATCGCCGTACGCAGCCGGAGGTCGCCGGGCGCGGTGCCGTAGCCGAGCTCGAGGTGGGCGAGCTCCGGAGTCAGGAGGTCGCCCATGCGCAGGTCCGGCCCGTAGCTCTCGCCCAGGTCGTGCCGGGGATGTTCGGCGGTCAGGGACGCGATGTCGTTGCGGGGAAAGGTGGCCATACCGCCATCGTCCGAGGGTTTCGCTGGCATCCCCAGAGCCAATCCGGCAGAATTGGTTCGCGAATGAGGCCAATCGAGGTGGTTGAGCGGTTGGGCCGCTGGTCGTCCGGCCGCGGCCCGCTGTACGTGCTGCTCGCGACCCGGCTCCGCCGGCTGATCGACGACGGCGAACTACCTCCCGGTGTGCTGCTGCCACCGGACCGGGCACTCGCCGGCGCGCTGGCAGTCGGGCGGACCACAGTCGTCGGGGCGTACGAACTTCTGCGGTCGGAGGGGCGGATCACTCGCCGTCAGGGCAGTGGGACGCGGGTCGCCGGTACGCCGACGACCGGTGCTCTTGAGGACGCCCCCGTGGATCCGATCTTCCTCGACTCACTGGAGTCGCGGGACGACGACGTACTGCTCGCCATCTGTGCCGCTCCCGGCGATCCCCCGCCGCAACTGGCCGAGGCGTACGCGCAGATCGTGCCGGAGCTCAGCCGGATCTCGGGTGACATCGGGTACTACCCGTACGGCCATCCGGTACTGCGTGAGGCGCTGGCCGACCGTTATGCCGAGCAGGGTGTGCCGACGACGCCGGACCAGATCCTGGTGACGAACGGGGGTCAGCAAGCGCTGTCGTTGCTGGCCCATGCGTTGCTGTCGCCTGGCGATCAGGTGCTGGTCGAGGCACCGACGTACCCGGGTGCTTTGGAGGCGTTCCGGGAGAAGGGCGCGGTCCTGCGCGGTCTGCCGGTCGGACTCGAGGGCTTCGAGGCCGCCGTCCGGGAGCGTCGTCCAGCGGCCGTCTACGTCATCCCGACGTACCAGAACCCCACCGGCTCGGTGCTCCCCCCGCTGGCCCGTGAGCGACTGGCCAGGGGCGCGGCCGACGTACCACTGATCGAGGACGAAGTGCCGGCCGACCTCGGCTTCCCCGGTGAGCCGCGGCCCATGTCCTTGGCGGCCTTCAGCGACGCTGTCATCTCGGTCGGCTCCCTCAGCAAAAGCATCTGGGGCGGCCTCCGCACCGGCTGGATCCGCGCCGCCGTACCCCTCGTCAACCGCCTGGCCCGCATCCGAGCCGTCCACGACCTGGGCGGCAACGTCCCTGCGCAACTGGCCGCCGCCCACCTGATCACCCAACTGGACGACCTAGGCCGCGCGGAAGAACTCCAATCCCGCCACGACCACCTCCAAGCCCTCCTGGCCGAGCACCTCCCCAGCTGGCACGTCCCAGCCATCCAAGGCGGCCAAACCCTCTGGGTGAAACTCCCCCAAGGCGACGGCAACTCCTTCGCCCAAACAGCCCTCCGCCACGGCCTGGCCATCCTCCCCGGCGCCGGCCTCGACGTCACCGGCGCGAGCGACCCCTACGTCCGCCTGCACTTCCGAGCCCGCCCGGACGACCTCACCGAGGCCGTCACGCGCCTGACCACCGCCTGGCACGCCTACAACCCCCCAGCCGACCGAGTACACCCCCGCCCGACCATCGCCATCTGATCGAGCGATGACGCATAACGCACTGGTCTGAGCGCTTGGACCGCACGTCGCGGGTCGGCCAAATCACGGACCTATCGCACTGACCAACCCCGTGGTGCCCCGACCAACCGTGGACCGCCATGCCATCACAAGTGCAGGGCTCGCAGTACCCGTGCGAGGGAGTTGCCCCCGGGCGCGCGTTTGTGATGGCCTGGCAGTCCGCGTGATTGGCCGACGCCGGTCTGCGAACGCGGCGCCGGGCACCGACGCGTAGGACAGGCCGCCGGAACGGTCTTCAGCTCGTGGCCTCGGCGCAGGCCTGGACGAACTGCCACAAGGCGGTCGAGGACGCATCGGCCCGCCACGCCAGGACGAGTTCGCTCGGTGGCAGATCGGTGACCGGCACCATGACGACGCAGCCGCGGGCCAGCACCGGAGCGTTGCCTTCGGCAAGCAAGCAGATGCCGCGGCCACCGGCCACGGCCTCGTACGTCGACTCCGGGTCGCTGATGGTCCCGGCGATCACGGGCGGTGCCCCGGCTCGCTCCGGCAGGGCGAGGAAGTGATCCCGTAACGCTCCCGCGCTCCGCGGCAAAGCAAGGATCGGCTCGTCCACGATCTCGGCGAACCGCACCGACTCCCGCCGCGCCAGTGGATGGTTCTCCGTCATCGCGACGACCCGCCGCTCCCGTGCCAAGGTCAGCCACCGGTACGCCGACGGCTCCGGCAGCGGCAACCAGCAGAAGGCGGCGTCCGTGGTGCCCGCGGCCAGTCCCGCGGTGGGGTCGTCCCACGGGACCTGACGCAGGTCGAACTCGATCGGCTCGGGCAGGTGATTCCTGATCCGCGGCAGCAGGTTCCGCCCCGGACTCGTCTGCATGCCGATCACCAGGTGATCGCAATGTCCTTCCAGAGTCGCGACCGCGGCCTCCCATCGCTCGATCACCTCACGCACCCGTGGCAGCAGTTCGGCGCCGGCCGGAGTCAGGCAGATCCCTCGACTGTCGCGGCAGAGCAGAACGCGACCCAGGTTCTTCTCCAACGCCCGAACCTGCTTGGACAGCGCCGGCTGGCTCACGTACAACCGCTCGGCCGCCGCGGTGAAGCTCCCTGCCTCGGCCACCGCCACGAAGTACCGCAGGTCCCGCACGTGTGCGTCCATAACCAACGGTTGTACCAGCAGATCTTGGACCACCCGGCCCAGCTCACCACAGGCTGGACGCATGAGTCTTCCTCAGCAGATGCGCGCGCTCGTCTTCGATCCCCCGCACGGTCTCCGGATGGCCGAGGGCGCCGTCCCGCGGCCCGGGCCGGGGCAGGCTCTGATCGCCGTCGAGTACGCCGCGCTCAACTGGGTCGAGGTGGCCCGGATGGATGTCGTCCATCGCCCCGGCGACATCGTCGGGCGAGACTCG
Source organism: Kribbella sp. NBC_01484 (assembly GCF_036227145.1). Lineage (NCBI taxonomy): Bacteria > Bacillati > Actinomycetota > Actinomycetes > Propionibacteriales > Kribbellaceae > Kribbella > Kribbella sp. NBC_01484. The sequence continues at coordinate 3,309,997 of NZ_CP109437.1, read as the reverse complement.
GCCGGAATCGTCGTCTGTGCTGCCAAGGACGGCTCGGGCCCGGGCGTCGGTGAGCGCGTGGCCGGGTTCCGGCCGGCCAGTGCATGGGCTGAGTTCCAAGCAGTCGACACCGCGGACATCGCCGTCGTACCGGCCGAGGTCGACCTCGCGTCGGCCGCTGCCCTACCAGGTGCAGCCGTGAGCGCCCTCCAAGCGGTACGGCGGCTCGGCTCCACACTGGGTCGCCGGGTACTGGTCACCGGCGCCTCAGGTGGGGTCGGCCGCGCAGCGGTCCAACTGGCTGCGCTGGCAGGCGCAGAGGTGGTCGCAGCCGTTGGCGCTGCCGGACGAGGTCTCGGTCTGACCGAGCTGGGCGCGAGCGAGGTAGTGACCACACTCGACAACCTCAGCCCGGTGTACGCCGTACTGGACGTGGTTGGCGGTGACACCCTGACGGCGGCGTACGAACTGGTCGAGCCGGATGGCGTCGCCCTGTCGATCGGCAGCACGGCCGGCCAGGTGGTCAGCTTCGACTTCGAGGCAGCCCGGCGCCGCGGCGGACGGCAACCGATCTCGGCCTTCGCCGTCAGCGGGCCGTTCGGTCCAGACCTCGCCTACCTGCTCGACCTCGTGGCCGCCAACCGCTTCGACCCGCAGATCGGCTGGCACGGCTCGTGGCACGACGCCGGCACAGCGATCACAGCCCTCCTCAACCGCGAGGTCCGCGGCAAGGCAGTCCTCCACCTCGACTAGCCGATCGCGCCGTCCACCCACGGATCGCCACGCCATCACAACGCGGAGCCGGCGGCACCTTCGCGCGGGAGTCGCTCGGATTCGCGTCGTTGTGATGGCCTGGCGGTCCGCGTAGGTGGACCGGCGAGGTGACCTATGCCGTGGTGAAGCGGACGGCGAGGGTGGCCGGGGCTGTTGTGAGTTTGTCGCGGTCCGGGAGGGCCGGGCCGCAGGCGGCGGTGCCTACGCCGGATTGGGCGATGTCGAGGGTGACGTAGGTGGTGTCGCCGGGGACGAGGTCCGCGGTGTGCTTGGCGGTCTCCAGGTCGTCGGTGGTCCAGTCGCGGACGGTGAGGCCGAAGGGGGTGCCGATCGCCTCGACGCGGAGGCCGTCGAAGGTGGCCCAGCGGGTGTCGATGCGGTGGCCGTTCTCCTGGGGGCGGACGTACGGCGTCTGCAGCTCGGCGACCGTGGCCGAGTACTTGCCGACCGCGGCGGCCTCGCGGCTGTCGGCGTACGCCTCGTTGGGGCCGGTGCCGAACCACTCGACGCGCTCCACCTTCGGAAGCTCGAAGGTGACGCCGAGCCGCGGCAGCACCTCCGGGAACAGGCCTTCGGGTACGACGTTCAGCTCGAGAACGACCGCGTCGTCGACGGCGGTCCAGCGCCAGGTGCTGACGAGACCCCACTGCAGCTGCGGCGGCGCCGTACGGGTCACGACCTCCCACGCGCCGTCGCGCTCACCCTGGGAGACGATCCGGTGCTGCACCCGGTGCAGACCCTGCTCACGCCAGGCCTTCGCAACCCCGGGAATAGCGTCGTTGTCGATCGGCGCTCGCCAGACATCCAGCCGGGCGTTCTTCACACCGGCGACGGTGATCCCAGCGACGCCTGCCTCACCGTCAGCGGGCGATCCACCAACAACAGCCGCTGGCTCAGCCGGCTCGTCCAGCCGGATCTGACCCCAGGCGATCCGATGTCCGGCTTCGGCCCACGGGGTCGGCGAGGTGAGCTCGGCCGCCACGGTCACCCAGGTGTCGGGCCGACCCGCGTCACCCGCCTTGATCACGCCGGGCGGAAACTCCACCGACACGGTCTCGCCCGGAGCGATCGCCGGGACCGGCAGAGTTCCGCTCCCGACCAGCTCACCCTCGACCTCGGTCACGATCGTGAACGTCAGATGACTCGTGTCCAACACCTCGTAGCGGTTCGTGATCGACACCCCACCGTTGCCATCAGCAACGATCCGCAACGGCTCGATCACCTTGACGTACTCGAGCATGCCGGGTGACGGCGTCCGGTCCGGGAACAGCAGCCCGTCGCAGACGAAGTTCCCGTCGTGGATCGTCTCGCCGAAGTCACCGCCGTACGCGTAGACCTCGCGTCCGTCGATCGTGGTCCGGATGCCGTGGTCGATCCACTCCCAGATGAAGCCGCCCTGGCAGCGCGGGTACTTGTCGAACACCTCGCGGTAGTCGAGCAGCCCGCCCGGCCCGTTGCCCATCGCGTGGCCGTACTCGCACAGGATGAACGGCAGGTTCCGGTACAGCGAGGAGTCGGCGCCGATCTCCGCGCAGCCCTCCGGCGAGGTGTACATCCGCGAGTAGATGTCGACGAACTCGGCCTCGGTGTCGCGCTCGTAGTGCACCGGCCGCGACGGGTCGAGCTCCTTCGCCAGGTCGTACATCGCGCGCAGGTTCTCGCCCATCCCGCATTCGTTGCCGAGCGACCAGATGATGATCGACGGGTGGTTCTTGTCCCGGTGCACAGTGCGCGCCATCCGCGCCACCAGGTCGTCGCGGAACCGCGGGTCCATCACCGGGTTCGGCAGCTTCGGCGGCTGCGGCTCGTACCCGAACCCGTGCGTCTCCAGGTCACACTCGTCGATCACGTAGAGGCCGTAGGAGTCGCACAGCGAGAGGAAGTGCGGGTGCGGCGGGTAGTGGCTGGTCCGGACCGCGTTGATCCCGGCCCGCTTCATCAGCAGTACGTCGTCCAGCATGTCCTGCTCGGTCAGCGCGCGACCGCGGTCGGGGTGGAACTCGTGCCGGTTGACGCCGTTGAACAGCACCCGGTTGCCGTTGACGGTCAGGATGCCGTCGACGATCGCGACCGTGCGGAAGCCGATCCGCAGCCGCACCTCACCACCCTCGGTCCGCAGCACACCGTCGTACAGGCGTGGCACCTCGGCGCTCCACGGCTCGACGCTCTCGATCCGCGTGTGCTCGCCGGTCGCCAGCTCCAGGCCCAACTCGGGCACCGAAACAGTGCCCGGTACGTCGGACTCCACGAGCAGCGTGCCGGCGCCGTCGAGGTGGTCGTACGCCGCCTTGACGAAAACGTCGGTCGCGACACCCGGACGCAGGGCGATCAGGTTGACCTCGCGGAAGATCCCGGACAGCCACCACATGTCCTGGTCCTCGACATAGCTGCCGGCCGACCACTGGTGCACGCGGACCACGATCCGCGCTTCCTTGCCTGGGGCAACCAGGTCGGTGACGTCGAACTCCGACGGCAGCCGCGAACCGGACGACCAGCCGGCCAGCTCGCCGTTGACGTGCACCGCGAACCGCGAGTCCACACCCTCGAACCGCAGCACCACGCGGGCGCCGGCCCAGTCCGCCGGGATCGCCACGGTCCGGACGTAGTCACCGGTCGGGTTGTCGGTCGGCACGTACGGCGGCTCGAGCGGGAACGGGTAGACCACGTTCGTGTACGCCGGCGCGCCGTACCCACTGAGCTGCCAGTGACCAGGGACGGCGATCGTGTCCCATCCGGAGGTGTCCGGGACCTTCAGGTCGTCCGGGGCGTCGGCCACGCTCGGCGACAGCCGGAAGCTCCAATCACCGGACAGCGGCAGCTTGGCCGAGTCGTCGTCCAGCCAGGCCCGCGGGGGAAGCACGTTGGCGCCGGGAGCAAAGTCCTCGACGTAGCTGTGGTCTTGGGTCACAGGTATCGAGCCTAAGCCCTAGCTGTTCACGAATCCACATCGATCAACAGATATGGACAGCCCTGACCCGATGTGGCCAGGGCTGTCCGTGCGTACTCCTATCCGGTGGTGGCGCTGAAGATGTCGTTGTTGCCGAAGTCGGCCGGGCAGTCGCCGAGCGGCCAAGGCGCGGGCAGAACCACCTGGCCGGCATTCGCGGACTGCTGACGCCAGGCGTCGAACGCCGGGCAGTCGGCCGTACGGCGGACGTCGGTCCACACACCGGCGCCATAGTCACGGGTGGCGATGCTGTAGACATAGTCGCCGAGGAACTCGTTGTACAGGATCCGGCCCTGCGACGAACCGCGCGCATCGCCGAGCGGACCGGTGTACTCCGTCGTCCACGCGCCTGGCGCACCACCTGCCCCGATCGCGGCAGTCTGCAGTACGCCGTGCTCCGGCCGCGGATTCACCGTGGTCGTCTGGAACGGCTGGGTGAACGACTGGGACGTCACATACACCCGGGTGCCGTCCGGGCTGATGGCCGGCGCGGCGTACGCCGCGATATCACCCGCCGGCGAGATCGGCGTCGGTGTGCTGAAGGAGGCCGCCCCGTTGGACGAGTAGGCGAAGAACGCCCGTTCGTTGTCGGGACCGTCGCGGCCGTCGACCCACGCGTCGACGATCTCGTTGGTTGCGTCCACGCCGGTCGGCGCGCCGTTGGCGATGTCGATGCTCGGCATCGCGGCCAGGTCGGTCCGAGCCCCCGAGACCCCGTCGATGATGCACCGCCCGGTCACCGGGTCGTTGTGGAAGCACGGGTCGGTGATCGCCACGACATCCTGCGGCCGCCGCCAGGTCTGGCCGCCGTCCAGCGACTTGATCACGCTGTGGAAGCCGGCCAGGCTCGTCCCGCCGAAGTGCGTGAAGAACACGTAGACGACACCGTGGCTGTCGGTCCGCACGGTGCAACCGTCGTACGAACCTTGTTTGCCGTTGGCGATAGCCGGTGCGACCTGGTGCTGCTTCCAGGTGACCCCGCCGTCACGGGAGGTGGACACCATCGGTTTCAGCGGGAAGGCGTTGCCCCCGCTGAAACTGTGGAAGTCGGAGTAGCAGACGTACACGTTGCCGAAGAACGGGCTGCTCTCGGCGTTGTCCGCCCAGATCTGCTCCTTGTCGAGTCCGGAACTGAAGGCCGCATGCGGTGCGGCGAAGTACGGCTGCGACCAGTTGGACTGGACGGCGATCCGGTCCGGCGTCGCGTTGTCGATGCTCGAGACGGTCACCCCGGTGGGGCTGTTCTGGCCGCTGCCGTTGCGGATCACGGTGTCGGTGAGGTTCGTGGCCAGAGTGGACAGGTAGAGCCGGTCGCCGTTGCCCCAGGAGAATCCGTTCGGACCAGGGGCGGGTCCGAAGGCCACGCCTGGGTCACTGCGCGAACGCAGGCCGTTCTCGTAGTAGTTCGGCACGGTGTGAATCGGGCCGACGTGTGGGACGCAGGGCTCGACGGTCGGACTGCAGTCGGCCGCGGTCAGGCCTGAGTACGTCGGCTGGGTCCAGGTGTGACCGCGGTCGAACGAGAAGTACACACCCGTCAGGCCGACGCCCAGGTTGAAGGTTCCGAGCGGGAACGAACAGGCCGCGTGCTGGGTTGACGCTTCACGCGAGCACGGCTGCATGTCCACCAGGTCGTTGGCGCCGGCCGCGAGTACGTCCGGGCGATGAGCGCTGGCCGCCAGTGCGGGCTCGTTCTGCGCATTGCGTGGGTGGAGGTTCGTGGGGCTGGCGACGCTGACCAACGCGTCGACCGCAGGGGCGGAGTGGGCTGCCGGAACGCCGATCGCGCCGAGCGCGAGAGCGGCGGCCAGGATCAGACATCGTCGTAAGGAACGCACGGGGGACTCCTCTCCGCGCGGCCCAGGTCCGGGCAAGCGGAGCGTTCACCACAGGAATGGCCTGGGCCGTGACAAACGTGTCCGGCGCCAGCGTAAGCCTGGCCGCATCATGCGCCCAGGGCTCACGTCAAGTGCTCTCGGCGCAGTTCTTGCAGATGCCGACGAGGGCCACCTGTTCCGGGGCCAGGTGGAAGCCGAGCTCGCGCTGGACCTTCTTCCGGGCCGACTCGAGGATGTCGCCGGGAGCGTCGTACACCTTCCCGCACTCGGAGCAACGCAGGTGCAGGTGGCGTGGCGCGAGATCCCCCGCCAGGTGGTACGTCGTCCCCGCCCGGCCGAGGTGGACGTGCGTGACGAGGCCGAACTCACCGAGCGCGTCGAGAGCCCGGTAGACGGTGGCACGGTGGATCCCCGGGCGCAGCTCCTCGGCCCGTTCGCCGATCTGCTCCGCGCTCAGGTGCTCCTCGGTCCCCGCGAGCACCTCGACGACCGCCAGCCGAGCCGGGGTGACCCGCTCACCCCGCTCGCGGAGCCGCTGCGCGCTGACCTCGACCGGACTGGTCATGGGGCCTCCCGGCCTGGACTGAGGAACGTAGGGAGCGAAGCGACCGGAGCGACGAGGGAAGGCCGGGAGTAAAAGCCCCATGACCCGCCGCGCCGGAGGCGTGGCATCGATGCCGTCACGGGCGCACCCTCTTTCAGGACTTCTTCGCTGCCGTCTTCTTGGCCGTGGTCTTCTTCGCGGCGGCCTTCTTCACGGCCGTCTTCTTCGTGGTGGTCTTCTTGGCCGTCGTCTTCTTCGCGGCGGTCTTCTTGGTGGCCGACTTCTTGGCGGTCTTCTTCACCGGCCCGCGGGCCCGCTTGTCGGCCAGCAGCTCGGCGGCGCGCAGCAGCGAGATCGTCTCGACCGAGTCGTCCTTGCGCAGCGTCGCGTTCGTCTCGCCGTCGGTCACGTACGGACCGAAGCGCCCCTCCTTCACCACCACCGGCTGACCGGACTCCGGGTCCGCGCCCAGCTCCTTCAGCGGCGGCGCGGCAGCCCGGCGCCCACGCTGCTTCGGCTCGGAGTAGATCTTCAGCGCTTCCTCGAGGGTGATGTCGAACATCTGGTCCTCGGTCTGCAGCGACCGCGAGTCCGTGCCCTTCTTCAGGTACGGCCCGTAGCGCCCGTTCTGCGCCGTGATCTCCTCGCCGGTGGCCGGGTCCTTGCCGACCACTCGCGGCAGCGACAGCAGCTTCATCGCGTCGTCGAGGCCGATGCTGTCCAGTGCCATCGACTTCAGCAGCGAACCGGTCCGCGGCTTCGCGCCCTTCGGCGCGTCCTCCGGCAGGACCTCGGTCACATAGGGTCCGAACCGGCCCGCCTTCGCAACCACGCGCAGGCCGGTGTCCGGCGCCGTACCGAGCTCGTGCTCGACACCGGACGGCTGGGACAGCAGCTCCTGGGCCTTCTCGACGGTCAGCTCGTCCGGCGGCAGGTCCTCCGGTACGTTCGCGCGCCGCTCGTCCTTGTCCTCGACGTACGGCCCGTAGCGCCCGACCCGGAGCACGATGCCGCTGTCGTCACCGCCGACCGGGAACGTCGACATCTCCCGGGCGTCGATGTCGCCCAGGTCGCTCACCATCGACTGCAGGCCCTCGAGGTTGGTGTCACCGAAGTAGAACCGGGACAGCACGCCCTCGCGCTGCAGGTCACCGGAGGCGACCTCGTCGAGGACGTCCTCCATGGTGGCCGTGAACGCGTAGTCGACCAGCCGGGTGAAGTGCTCCTCGAGCAGCCGCACCACCGCGAACGCCAGCCAGGCCGGCACCAGCGCCTGGCCCTTCTTGTAGATGTACCCGCGAGCCACGTTCGTGCCGAGGATCGTGGCGTACGTCGACGGCCGCCCGATCTCGCGCTCTTCCATCTCCCGGATCAGCGTCGCCTCGGTGTAGCGCGCCGGCGGCTTGGTCTCGTGCCCGGAGGCGAGCACCTCGATCGCGGGCAGCACGTCGCCCTCGGCGACGTCCGGCAGCCGGGTCTCCTGGTCGTCCGTCCCGGCGGACGGGTCGTCCGCGCCCTCGACGTACGCCTTGAGGAAGCCGTGGAAGGTGATCACCCGGCCGGACGACGTGAACTCGCACTTCTCGCCGGTCGACGCGGTCGCGTCGATCCGGATCGAGACGCTGCGGCCCTCGGCGTCCTTCATCTGGGACGCGATCGTGCGCATCCAGATCAGCTCGTACAGCCGGTACTCCGAGCCGGACAGACCGGTCTGCGCCGGGGTCTGGAAGACCTCGCCCGCCGGCCGGATCGCCTCGTGCGCCTCCTGCGCGTTCTTCACCTTGGAGGTGTAGACCCGCGGCTTGTCCGGCAGGTACGACGCGCCGTACAGCTCGCGGACCTGGGCCCGGGCGGCGGTGATCGCCGTGTCCGACAGCGTGACGCTGTCGGTTCGCATATAGGTGATGTTGCCGTTCTCGTACAGCCGCTGGGCGATCTGCATCGTCTGCGAGGCGGACATGCCGAGCTTGCGGCCGGCCTCCTGCTGCAGCGTGGTGGTCCGGAACGGCGCGTACGGCTTGCGAGTGTACGGCTTGGAGTCGATCGACCGGACCGAGAACTGCGAGTCGCGCAGCGCGCCGGCCAGCGCGGTCGCGGTCTCCTCGTTCAAGTGGACCGTGTTCGCGCCCTTCAGCTCACCGATCGAGCTGAAGTCGCGGCCCTGCGCCACCCGCTTGCTGTCCACCGAGACCAGGCGGGAGGGGAACTGCCGCGGCGTCCGGCTCTCGCCGGCGTCCAGCGTGGCGTCCAGGTCCCAGTACGACGCACTCCGGAAGGCGATCCGCTCACGCTCGCGGTCGACCACCATCCGGATCGCGACCGACTGCACCCGGCCCGCCGACAGCCGTGGCATGACCTTCTTCCACAGCACCGGCGAGACCTCGTAGCCGTACAGCCGGTCGAGGATGCGGCGGGCCTCCTGCGCGTCGACCAGGTCCTCGTCGATGTCCCGGGCGTTGCCGACCGCGTCCTGAATCGCCTTCGGCGTGATCTCGTGGAAGACCATCCGCTTGACCGGGACCTTCGGCTTCAGCTCCTCCAGCAGGTGCCAGGCGATCGCCTCGCCCTCGCGGTCCTCATCGGTGGCGAGGAAGAGTTCGTCGGCGCCCTTCAGCAGGTCCTTCAGCTTGCGGATCTGCGCCCGCTTGTCGGCCGGCACGACGTACAGCGGGTCGAAGTGGTCCTCGACGTTCACGCCGAGCCGCGCCCAGGGCAGGCCCTTGTACTTCGCCGGGATCTCGTCCGCCCCACTCGGCAGGTCCCGGATGTGGCCGAAGCTCGACTCCACCACGTACCCGGACCCCAGGAAGCCGGCGATCATCCGCGCCTTCTTCGGCGACTCGACGATCACCAGGCGCCTGCCCGTCGATGTCTTCGTCCCTGCTGCCCCTGCCACTGCGCTCCTTGCTCTCGCCTTCTCGTCCTGCCGACAACGCCCGTGACCGGACGTCTGTTCCCCCGAGCACACTCCGACCCCGTCCGAGGACAGAGTACGGCCGACGGCAACGCATTTCTCAACGCACGGTAACCGGTGCGGGCCCGATTACACCCCTCAGGGTTCCAGAGTGTGGCCAACAACCCACTCTCACGCGCGTCACAGCCGCCCCGTTTGACCTCCCCGAGTCCCGCCCGAGCTTTCCGAGCGTACGCCGTCTCAGCGGGCGAAGTGGACTTCCGGGAATTTTGGGGAGTCGCCGCGGAGCAGAAGGGACGGGCGGCGGCGGAGGGTCTGGTCGAAGAAGGCGGCGATGTAGGCGCGCTGGGCCAGCACGCTGCGATGCGGCTCCGCGCCGCCGACGAGAGCCTTCAGCACGGAGTTGATGATCGGGTCGTCGCCGTAGATCTCGTGGAAGAGTTGGTCGAAGATGAACTGGTAGTCGGTGAACGCTTTCTGCTTGGTCCCGGCCAGGCTCAGATTCAGCTTCCCGCCGCGCTGGGCGGCCCAGAAGCTCGCCCAGGACGGGTCGTAGTACTCCTTGCCCGGATCGGTCCGCTGGGTGTCGGCCGAGCCGAACAGCAGGAACGGCTGGGCCAGTCCTTTCCGGGCCACCTCGCCGAGCGGGCCCTTCGCAGGGTCGTCCTGCAGGCTGCCGTCCAGGTCGATGCCGGCCAGCACCCGCTCGTCCTCGAGCAGCGTGTTCGCGGTCGCGTACCCACCGAGCGAGAAGCCGAACATGCCGACCTTGCGCAGGTCCAGCCCGTCGCCCAGCCCGTCCGGGAGATCGTTGCCCTCGGCATCGGGATTCCCGCCGCCGGCGATCCGGTCCAGCTGGTCCAGGACGAACCGCGCGTCCGCGGTCCGGGTCTCGACCGCCCGCCGGGTGAAGTCCGGATCGGGCAGTTGCGAGGCCGGCACGCCGGGCAGGAACCGTCCGCCGGGAAACTCGACCGGCGTCTCGTGCGTGTGGTCCATCGTCACCACGACGTACCCACGGCTGGCCAGGTCCTCGACCTGCGCGGTGTTCACGAACCGGCTGTACTGATGGCCGGGCGAGAACAGGACGACCGGATGCCGGATGGGCTGCATCGGCGCGTCGACGCGCGAGTGCGTCACGGTCCCGGCGAAGTCGAACGACCCCGTCGGCAGCGCGAGCCCGTACTCACCGGTCCAGGCGTCGTCCACCTCGACCGCGGTCCGGGCCGGCATGTACTTGGCGACGGGCGCGGAGCCGAACACCGAGGCCGGATACCAGAGGCTGATCATCAGCTCCCGGCGTCCGCTCGGCATGGTCGGATCCGGCCGGGACTGGTCGACCAGGTGGATCGCGGTCGTCCCGAGCGCACGCCGCCCGGTCGGCGCCGGTAGCCGGAACCTCACCGGATGGAAGTCCGGGTCGCCGGCCGGGCGGGCGGTCGCGTCCGGGTCGATCGGGACCGCCCGGGCCAGGCCGGGAGCGGCCAGTGCGAACCCCGCGGCCAGCCCGCCGGTCAGCAGGCCGCGCCTGGTGAGTGAGTGACGGGTGGTGCTGATGGGACGCGAGTTCGCCATGCGACTCATCGTCATCGCCGGTTTTCACCCTGTGATGGAGACCCCGTCTCAACTTGATGACGGCCGACCGCGTGACAAGCCGACCACTCTGCGCTTCAATGACCGCATCTTGTTCATTGATGCGTGAAGTGAGGCACTCGTGAGCATCTTTGTCCGCCTGAAACGTTCAGTAATCGTCGCGGCCGCCGCCATGGCCGTGATCACCGGCGTCCTGGTCAACGGCGGGCCCGCGACCGCCCAAACCGCGGCCGGCGACACCACGCTCGGTGACGTGACCGGGTTCTCCGCCGACAAGGCGACGTACACCCTCAGCGCCGGCGCGGCGAAGGTGCGCGTGGTCTTCCTGAAGGACGACGTCTTCCGGCTCTGGCTGGCGCCGGACGGGAACTTCACCGACCCGGCCGGTACGCCGCCCACCGATCCGAACGCCCCGGCGTCGACAATCGTCACCAAGACCGACTACGGCACCCCGCACACGGACTGGCGGGACCGCGGCTCCTACTACTCGCTGACGACCGGCAAGGTCGAGGTCCGCGCGCAGAAGTCGCCGCTGAAGTTCTCCCTCTACCGGACGAACGGCCAGCTGGTCTGGGCCGAGACCGCTCCGCTGTCCTGGAACGACACGTCGACCACCCAGTCGCTCGGCCGCGGCCCGAACGAGCAGTTCTTCGGCGGCGGCATGCAGAACGGCCGCTTCTCGCACCGCGACCAGACCATCAAGATCTCCGCCGACTTCAACTGGGAGGATGGCGGAAACCCGAACGCCTCGCCGTACTACATGAGCACCGCGGGGTACGGCGTACTGCGGAACACGTTCAGCCCGGGCAGCTACAGCTTCACCAGCCCCGTGGTCACTACGCACGACGAGCAGCGGTTCGACGCGTACTACTTCGTCGGCGACCTCAAGACCTCGCTGGACCGCTACACCGAGCTCACCGGCCGCCCGTTCATGCCGCCGATCTACGGACTCGAGTACGGCGACTCCGACTGCTACAACCGCGGTCACTACGGGACGGACCCCGATCCCAGCAACGACTGGAAGGTCAACCCGGACAAGGTGACCACGCTGGACGCCGTGAAGGTGGCTCAGCGGTTCAAGGACGAGGACATGCCCGGCGGCTGGATGCTGGTCAACGACGACTACGGCTGCGGCTACTCCGCCAACACAGACTCCGAGCAGGTCGACGGCACGTGGTGGGGCAAACGCGACATCCCCGCACTCAAGCAGACCGGTGACGAACTGCGGCAGCGCAACCTCCAGATGGGTCTGTGGACGCAGTCCTCGCTGGACCGGCAGCCGGCCGAGGTCGGCGACGCAGGGGTTCGCGTACGCAAGCTGGACGTCGCCTGGGTCGGCCCTGGCTACCGCTACGCGCTGAGTGCCTGCGACACCGCGCACAACGGCATCGAGCAGTACAGCAACGCCCGTGGCTTCGCCTGGATGGTGGAGGGCTGGGCCGGCGCGCAGCGGTGTGCGGTGCAGTGGACCGGCGACCACAGTGGTTCGCTGGACGCGATCAAGTGGCAGATCCCCGCCATCACCGGCTCCGGCAACTCCGGTATCGCCTACAGCGCCGGTGACGTCGACGGCATCTTCGGCGGCTCGGCCACGTCGTACGTCCGGGACATGCAGTGGAAGGTGTTCAACCCCGCCTTCATGACCATGTCCGGCTGGTCCACGCCGGCGTACAAGCAGCCGTGGGCGTACGGCGATCCCTACACCTCGATCAACCGGAAGTACCTCAAGCTCCGCGAGCGCCTGCTCCCGTACTTCTACACGTACGCCGCTGAGGCGCACCGGACCGGAGCACCGCTCAACCGCTCACTGGTGCTGGAGTACCCGGACGACCCGAAGACCTGGGACGACACCACGAAGTACGAGTTCCTGGCCGGCAAGGAGTTCCTCGTCGCACCGATGTGGGGCGCCGACGAGGTGAAGAACGGCATCTACCTGCCCAAGGGCCAGTGGATCGACTACTGGACCGGCCGGGTCTACCAGGGCCCGACCACGGTGAACGGCTACCACGCCGCACTCGACACACTGCCGCTGTTCGTGAAGGCCGGAGCGGTCGTGCCGATGTGGAAGGCCGGGATCAACAACGCCGCCGAGCAGGGCTTCGGCGACCGGCTCTCGGTCGACATCTATCCGCAGGGCAAATCGTCCTTCACGCTCTACGAGGACGACCGCGTCACCCGCTCGACCAAGTCGGCTCAGCAAACCTTCGCGGTGGACGCGCCGACGCAGTCCCGTGGCGACGTGACCGTGAAGATCGGCGCCAGCGTCGGCTCGTACACCGGCAAGCCGGCGACCCGTCCGTACGAGCTCACCGTCCACACCGGCACCGCGCCGCGTGAGGTCACGGTCGACGGACGCCGAACCAGCTGGAGCTACGAGAACGGCGTCGTCCGGATCGACACCGCACCGATCTCGACCGCACACACCGCGGTCGTCCGGCTCGCCGACACCTCCTCGGTCGGCGGTGGCAGCACGGTCACCAACACCTTCGGCACTCCGGAGCTCACCACTCCCTCGCTGTGGAACGCTCCGGGGCAGGCCACCGAGGTGACCGCCGCCTTCCGCAACGGGACCACGACGACCGCCCGCGACGTGCGCCTCGACGTCCAGGTGCCCAGCGGCTGGACTGTCACCGGCTCGAACACCTTTGCCGGCGTGGCTCCGGGCAAGACGGTCACGACGAAGCTGCAGGTCACCCCGGCCGCCGACGTCAAACCCGCAAGCTTCACGCTGGAGCTGAAAGCCAGCTATGTTGCCCAGGGCAAGAGCTACACCAACAGTGCGGTGGCAACGGCGCAGTTGCCGTATGCCTCCTTGTCCCAGGCGGCGAATGTCGTCGGGATCAGCGACGCGGCAACCTATGCCCAGGGCAACTTCGACGGATCCGGCGACAGCTACAACGGCGAAGCGCTCGCCACGGCCGGCTACACCCCGGGTGCCACGGTCACCGTCCAGGACGCGCAGTTCACCTGGCCGACCGGAGCGCCCGGAACGCCCAACCTGGTGAAGAACCAGCCGGCCCCGATCCTGGTCTCCGGCACCGGTACGCACCTCGCGCTGCTCGGTGCGGGCGCGAGTCTCAATGCCCGCGGCACGGTGACGATCATCTACACCGACGGCTCCGAGTCCCAGGGCACGTTCCAGCTACCGAACTGGTGCTGCCAGGACCCGGCGACCGGTGGCGCCAAACTCGCGGTGTCGGTGAAGGGCCGCTACACACCAGCGGGTCTGAGCAACACCACGACCGACTACCGGGTGTTCTACACCGCCGTACCGCTCGATCCGGGGAAGACGGTCAAGGCGATCAAACTGCCCGGCGGCGGGCTGGGCTTCTTCGCCGCCACGATCGCAGACAAACCGTTGCCGCCGGCACCTACTGGCGAGCAGTGGGTGAGCGACCTCGAGTTCCTCGACTCGACCAACGGCTGGGGACCTGTCGAGCGGGATCACAGCAACGGCGAGGACGGTGCCGGTGACGGCGGCCCGATCACTCTCGACGGCGTGCAGTACGCGAAGGGCCTCGGCACCCACGCGCCGTCGTCGGCCAGCGTGCGGCTCGGCGGCAACTGCACCACCTTCACCGCCAAGGTCGGGGTGGACGACGAGATGGAGGACCGCGGCAAGGTCAGCTTCAAGGTCCTGGTCGACGGGGTCGCCAAGTACACCTCGGATCTCCTCACCGGTACGTCGCCCACCGCGGACGTCTCGGTGAACGTGGCCGGCGGCCAGACCCTCACCCTTCAGGTCACCGACGGCGGCGACGGCATCACCAGCGATCACGCCGACTGGGCGGACGCCAAGCTGACCTGCAACCCATAATCGCCCGACCTTGCCCACTGAGATCTGGGGTTGCCCCCTCAGATTCTCAGTGGGCAACCCTCTGACTCGGGGGATGACCCCCGAGTCGGAGGGTTCGCGCTGATGGGTGGGGTGGCGGGGGTGGGTGCGAGGATGGGGGTGTGAGTGAGCTGACGGGGACCGACGTGGACGCGCTGCGGCGGGCGTTCACGGCAGCTGGATACACGGTGGACGGTGTCGCCGACCGGCTGGGTCCCCAGGCCAACGGTGCGCTGGCCCGCAACGAGACGACTCTTGCGGGCCGGCGCACCGGCGGCGGTGACGAGCTGGACACGATGATCCGGTTGTTCCTGCTGCAACACGCCGTACCGGAATCCCTTGTCACACAGGCGATCCCTGGCCTGGATTTGGTTGCTCTTGGCATCATCAAGGTCAGTGGCGGGGAAGCGCGGGCCGTCCTGGACATCCGGCCGTTCGCGGAGGACGACCGGCAGTGGTGGGTGATCGCCGACCTGACGCCCGGGCTCGACGGGCGGCGGGAGCCGATGCGGTCGGACTACGTGCTCGGGATCGCGCCGGCCAGCCTGAGCCTGATCCACTTGACCGTGCCGATCAAAGCCGAGCGAGCGCTGGACATCGGCACCGGCTGCGGGATCCAGTCGCTGCACCTGGCCGACCGGGTCAACCAACTCGTCGCCACCGACGTCAATCCGCGAGCACTCCAGCTGGCCCGGTGGACGGCCGCGCTGAACCGGATCGACCTCGACGTCCGCGAAGGCAGCCTGTACGAGCCGGTCAGCGGCGAGCGGTTCGACCTGATCGTGAGCAACCCGCCGTACGTGATCTCGCCACCCGGTGGCGGGCTGACCTACCGCGAGACCGGGTTCGCCGGTGATGCCGTCGTAGAGCAACTCGTGCGGCAGGCGCCGTACCACCTGACCGAGGGTGGCTGGTGCCAACTGCTCGCCAACTGGACCTGCGTGCGCGGTGAGGACTGGCAGGACCGGATCGCCGGATGGACGGGTGACCGGTCCGCGTGGGCGGTGCAGCGCGAGCAACTCGACCCGTCCGAGTACATCGAACTCTGGCTGCGTGACGCCGGTCTGCACGGGTCCCCGCAGTACACGGCCCGGTACGACGAATGGATGCGCTGGCTCGACGAGCAAGAGGTCGAGGCGATCGGTATGGGCTGGATCACCGTGCACAACGTGGAAGGCACGCTCGAGGCCGAGGCCTGGCCGTACGAGATCGAGCGGCCGATCGGTCCGCACGTACTGCGCCGGTTCGAGCGGGCGGAGGGGTTGCCGGACGACCTCACCGGCCTGCACCTGGTGCTGGCGGAGGACGTGGTCCAGGAGACGAGCGGTCAGCCGGGTGCCGAGGACCCCGCCACGATCGTGCTCCGGCGGCAGCGTGGGATGCGGCGGGCGGAACAGGCGGACACCGTGCTGGCCGGCTTCGTCGGCGCGTGCGACGGCGAGCTGAGTGTCGGGCAGATCCTGGGCGCACTCGCCGACCTGCTCGATCGTCCATTGCAGGATGTATACCGCGAGTACCTGCCGGCGATCAGACGCCTTGTCGTGGAAGGCTTTCTGGACTACTGACGGCGCCGGCGCTTCTCGGCGTACATGCGCCGATCGGCCTCGGTCAGCAGGTCGGCCACCGGCGTACCGTCGGTGCTGCTCGCCTGCCCGATGCTGAGCCGCAGCATGGCGAACCACGGCTCCCGGGCCACCGCCGCCTCCCGCTCCGCCGCGGCCTTGATCCGCTCCACCAGCTCCCGCGAACCACGCTCGTCCGGCTTGTCCAGTACGACGACGAACTCGTCCCCACCGGCCCGCGCCACCACGTCCTCGGCCCGGCACTGCTCGGACAGCAGTTGCCCGACACGACGCAGTACGTCGTCTCCGCAGGCGTGCCCGTAGCTGTCGTTGATCACCTTGAGGTTGTCCACGTCGATCGCGATCACCGCCACGGACCGGCCGGCGTCGTGCGCGACCGACATCCGCTCGTCCAGCGCCCGGCGATTGCCCACACCGGTCAGCGGATCCTCCCGTGCGGCCCGCCACTCCGCGTCATGCCGGATCGAGAGTTCATGGTTGGCCAGTGCGCTGCGTACGGCGTACAGACCGCGCAACCGCTCCGCCCACCAGCCTCTGGTGATCGCCCGCGCGTACTGCAGCCCAGCCACCGCTCCCGGATCG
The DNA here is from genome assembly GCF_036227145.1 of Kribbella sp. NBC_01484. Lineage (NCBI taxonomy): Bacteria > Bacillati > Actinomycetota > Actinomycetes > Propionibacteriales > Kribbellaceae > Kribbella > Kribbella sp. NBC_01484. The sequence goes on along the minus strand of NZ_CP109437.1, from coordinate 3,293,408 downwards.
CCTGACTCCGCCACGATCAGCACAGTCGTGTGCCGGATCAGTGCCTCGACCGGCGGATCGGATGTGGGTGGCAGGTCGCTCCCGGCTCGGTGCGCAGCCTCCATGGCGTCGTCGAGCCGTCCGATGGTGGCGTACGCCTTCGCCAGATACGCTCCCGCGATCGCAGCGAGCTCCAGGTCGCCCAGCTTGGCCAGCTGGTCCCTGCAGTCCTTGAGGATCACCGCGGCCTCGGCAGCGTCGGTCTGGTCGTTGCTGGCGGCCAGCCACAGCCTTCCGGCGATCGGCCAGTACCCGAGCAGGTCGGCACGGACGATCACCTCGACCGCCTCACCCGCCCACTTGTGCGCGGACCGCCTCCGCTCGCGGATCTCCTCGTCGTACGACGTGTCGCCAAGGCGCTCGAGTTCGTGCGCCCAGCGCAGGTTGGACTCGGCCAGATTGAGCCGGTTGATCGCGGGCGCCTCGGCCAGCCCGAGGGGATCGTGATCGCCTTCCGCGGCGAGCTCGAAGTGCGGGACACACAGCTCGTACAACCGGAGCAGGTCGTAGGCGTAGCCGAGGCCGGTGTGCGCCCAGCCGGCCAGCCCGAGGTCGCGGGTCCGCGAGAGCGCGTTCTCCGCGGCGACCAGGTCCGCGACCGAGTCGCCGCCCTCGCCGGTGCGGATCAGCGTGACGATCCGGATCGCGATCGCGTTCGCCTCCCAGCCGGGCTCGTCGATCGCCCGGGCGACCCGGATGCAACCTTCGACGGCGTCCAGCGCCTCGACCGCGTCGGTGGCGTGATGCGCCGCGACGGCCCGTACGTACTCGGCCGCGGCCCGCTGATGGCTGGGCTCCGGCCCGAGCTCGGTCAGCAGCGCGTTGATCTCGAGCGCAGCCTCGGCCGGACCGCCCGACTGGGCCAGCGTCATCGCCGCCGCGATCCGTGCCGTCACCCCCGACGTCTCGCGCACCACACCTCCCCTGCGTGCCTCACTCGTGCCGCGTCTGCCCGTACCTCATCTTGTGGCGCTTGTCCCCGTACAAGCGCCGATCCGCCGTGGCGACCAACTGATCCACACCGACGCCTTCCGCGGTCGCGGCGTACCCGATACTCAGCCCGAGCCGCCCCAGCCAGGGCTTGTCCGTCGTCGCCGCGATCGCGGCGACCGCGGTGCGGATCCGCTCGGCCAGCTGCGCACCGCCCTTGGCGTCCGGCTGGTCGAGTACCACGAAGAACTCATCGCCTCCCGATCGAATCACGGCATCGGTCGCTCGCGCCTGTTCTACCAGGAGATTTGCAACAACCTGCAGCAATTCGTCCCCACAGGCGTGCCCATACGTGTCGTTGACCAGCTTCAGGTCGTCGACGTCGATCGCGAGCAGAGTCACCGCGCGCCCCAAGTCCCGGTCCGCGGTGAGCCGCTCGTCGAGGGCGCGCCGATTCCCCACGCCGGTCAGCGGATCGTGCCGCGCCGCATGCCACTCGGCATCGTGCCGCGCGGACAGATCATGCGTGGCAAGCGCGTGCCGTACGGCGTTCAGCGCCCGCTGCCGCTCCTTCCACCAGCCCCGGGCCACTGAGCGCGCGTACTCCAGGCCGGCCTGGGCCCCGGGACCCCCGACGCCCGCCGCGATCTCCGCTCTGGTCTGCAGCACGAGCACATGCGTCGACGGATCGGCCAAGGGAATCAAGTCATCCGCGGCCCGGTCCGCCGCGGCTCGCGCTTCCTCGGGTTTGCCATCGGCGTGCAGGGCTCTGGCCAGGTAGGCGCCGGCGATCGCGACGCGCTCGGTCTCACCCAGCTTGCTGATCTGGTCGCGGCACTCGGTCAGCTCGGTCACCGCCGCGGCCGGATCCGCTTCCGTGGCAGCCGCCGCGAGCCACAGCCGGGCCGACAGCCGCCAGAACTCCTGGCTCTGGTCGTCGACGATCACGCGCTCCGCCTCCCGCGACCAGTACGCCGCCGAGGCGAGCCGATCCTGGATCTCCCGGCCGTACGACGGATCGCCGAGTCGCTCGAGTTCGTGGGCCCAGCGCAGATACGTCTCGGCCAGGTTGAGCCGGTCGATCGCCAGCGACTCGGCCAGCTCGAACACGTCGTCGTCGAGCTGAGCGGCCAGCTCGTAATGGGGAATGCACAGTTCGAAAAGTCTCAGAACCTCGTACGCGTAGCCGAGACCGGTGTGGGCCCAGGCGGTCAGGCCGGCGTCCTTGGTCCGGTCGAGGGCGTACTCGGCCGCGACCAGGTCGTTGACGGTGTCGCCACCGCGGCCGCTGCGGGCCAGGTTGATGATCCGGATCGGCAGCGCGTTCGCTTCCCAGCCGGGCTCGTCGATCGCCTTCGCGACCGCGATGCAGTCGTCGACCGCACGCAGGGCCTCGTCGGCGTCACTCGCGTGGTGGGCCGTGACGCCGCGCACGTACTCCGCGGCGGCGAGCTGGTAGCTCGGCACCCCGCCCAGCTCGGACCGGACCGCCTCGATCTCGGCTGCCGCGGTCGCATGCCCACCCGACTGGGCCGCTGTCATCGCGGCGGCGATCCGGACGGTCAGCGCATCACCCGTCGACATCTCGCCAATACCCATACCCGCCGACGGCCTTCCCCTGTTCCCGTCACCCGCACCTCGGGCCGGACCGCCCATTGTGACCACCCACCCCCACCTCTGTCACGACCCGATCCGGCCAACGACCACCTAGTGCCATCTCAGCACTACTCTCGAGAACCACCAGTTCCGATTTGCCTTGACCCCAAGGGCAGGGTTTTAGGGTCGCGGGATGAAATTCGCCGTGAGCTACAGCACGCCGTTCTACGGGATGGATCCGGACAAGCTGGTCGGGTATGCGCAGCGGGCCGAGGCTTGTGGTTTCGAGGGTTTGTATGTCCCTGAGCACGTGGCGCTCTATCGGGGCGCGACCTTCGGCAGCGTGGAGATGCCGACCACGTTGCCGTACGCCGATCCACTCGACCTGCTCGCGTTCGTCGCGGCCGCGACCGAGCGGCTCCTGCTGGGGACCGCGGTGTTGCTGCTGCCGTATCACCATCCGGTCGTGCTGGCGAAGCGGCTCGCGACGATCGACGGGTTGTCGAAGGGCCGGATGCGGTTGCTGACCGTTGGTCTGGGCAGTCTGCCGGGCGAGGCCGAGGCGATGGGCGTGGATTTCTCGACCCGTGGCCGTCGTACCGACGAGGCGATCGACGTACTGCGGCTGCTGTGGTCGGGGGACGCGGACGGCGTGAGTCACACCGGCGAGTTCTTCGCCTTCGAGGGTTTGTGCAGCTTCCCTCAGCCGCTCGCGCCGCTCCCGATCCACATCGGCGGCTCGTCCCGCGCCGCGGCTCGCCGCGCCGGCCTGCGTGGCGACGGCTACTTCCCCGGCGGCGCGCTCCCGCCTGCTGAACGCACCGCCCAGTGGGACCTCGCCCGTACGACGTCCGGCCGCGACGACCTCGAGTACACCCGCTGGGCCTCCACCGACCTGACCCCGCAATCGGTCGCGGCGTACGAGGCACAAGGCGTCACCCGCCTGGTCGTCAGCCCGCCCACCCTGGACGACCTCTCAGCCTTCGCAGAACGCTTCGGCCTGAACGCCTGAACGCCTGGACGCCTGACCGCTCAGCCGGCGGCTTGTTCGGCGGGGCTGGCGTGGAGTTGGACGGGGAGGGTCTCGACGCCGTAGACGATGGAGAAGTCGCGGAAGCGGAGTTGTTCCTCGGGGACGGCGAGGCACAGGTCGGGGAAGCGGTGTGCGAGGGCCGTGAAGGCGGCGCGGAGCTCCATCCGCGCCAGTTCGGCGCCGACGCAGCGGTGCATGCCGTGACCGAACGCGAGGTGCGCGGACGACACCGTACGGCGTGGGTAGAAGTCCTCGGCGTCGTCGCCGAACACCTGCTTGTCCCGGTCGGCGCCGGACAGCGACACCGCGACCAGGTCGCCCTTCTTCACCTGCTGTCCGAACAGCTCCTGGTCGTGCCGCGCGAACCGCGGAAACGCCACCTGCACCACGGTCAGATACCGCAGCAGTTCCTCGACGATCCCGTCGACGGCGCCCGGCTCGTTCCGGATCCGTTCGAAGTTCTCCGGATCGCGCAGCAGCACCAGCGTGCCGAGCGCCAGCATGCTGGCGGACGTCTCGTACCCACCCAGGAACACCCCGTCCGCGAGACCGCCGAGCTCGATGTCGTCGATCGCGTCGCCCTGCTCGCGGATGATCGACCCGATCAGCCCGTCGCCGGGGTTCGCCCGCTGCTTGCGGACGATCTCGAACAGGAAGTCCCGCGACTCCGAAGCCGACCCGAACACCCCGATCCCACCGCCGGACAGGTCGAACCGGGCCGGCCCGAGCGCACGGAAACGGTCCCGATCGGACTCCTCGACGCCGAGCAGGTCCGCGATCAGCAGGAACGGCACGTTGAAGGCGAAGTCCGAGACGATGTCCGCGACCGGTCCCTTGGCCTCCATCAGGTCCAGCTGGTCGTTGACGATCTTCTCGATCGCCGGCTCCAGCCGGGCCAGCCGGCGCTTGGTGAACTCGGGCGTCAGCAGCTTGCGGAGCCGGGTGTGGTCCGGCGGGTCGGTGAACCCGAGACCGCCGATCCCCTCCGACGGCTTGTTCGGGTCCGAGCCGACCAGCGGCCGGATGTCGTTGCTGAAGTTCGTGGTGTCGGCGAGCACGGACTTCGCCTCCGCGTGACCGCTGACCACCCACACGTTGAGCCCGAACAGGTGGGCCAGTTTGTGCACCGGCTCGGTCTCGCGCACCCGTGCCAGCACCGGCACCGGGTCCACGCCCTCCCGGCGCAGCGGCATCGAGACCGAGCTCGGGATCATCCGCATCTTGGACAGGTCGAGACCACCCCTGCGGGTGGTCCTGCTCAAGATCCGGTTGCCGACCCATCTCTTCAGGTATGTCGCAACCATGACTTCCACGCGCCCTCTCTGAAACTGCTGCCCCCGACGGCTTTCGTCACCTAAAAGCTAACGTTGCCAAGGACCAGATCTAATGGTGTTGGCACTACTTCGGTAATGGCGTTGGCACCACCATGGGAGGGGTCCATGGTTCTGCCAGCACAGACCTTGTCACAGACGAGATCCCCGCAGCCACCGGAAACCACCTGTACACCGCCCTGGACCACGGCACGCCGTACATCAGGGTCACTTCAGGGAAATCACAGCCGAAAGTAGGATGCGCCGGCCACCGGTGGTCTGTTGCCCTGTCTCTCAAAGGTAGTACGGCGTCACCATGCGGATGACCTCGGTGATCTTCGCCTTCACCTGATCCCGCTGTGGGATGTGGGCAACGTCCTGAGCGCCGGGCAGCCGAAGACCATGGTCGACGAGCAGGTAGAGAGCTCGCAGGGTGCGGATGGTGTTGGTCACCTCAGGGGTGATGCCTTCCGCGGGCGGGGTCGCGAACGCCCGCAGCGCCGGGTCCAGCCACTCGGTGGCGTCCGAGTCGGTCAGGTCCGGGCGGGTCAGGGTCACGGCCAGGGCGTAGCCGAGGCGATCGTCTTCCATGTCGCGCAGGACGTACGGCGTGGGCGTGAGCAGGCGGCCGATGCCGAGGCGGAGCATCTGGACGGGTTCGACCGCCGGGTGCAGTCCGAGGGTGCCGAGCAGGTCGGCGCCGTGCGCGACGGCGTGCAGCCAGCCGAGTTTGGCGTCGTACCCGCGCAGGTCCTCCTCGGCGACGTACCAGCGCTCGTACGGCGGCACCCAGCTCGCCTCGAAGACACCGGCGGAGACGATCGCGTCCAGGATCAGTGGGGCGAAGGTCCGTGCCTGGATCTCGCTGTCGCCGAACCTCGGAACCATCTCGTCGCCCAGGGCGCGCAACTGCTGGGTGGAGAGCACACCACGGCCGATCCAGGTGGCGAGTACGGAGTACGCCTGCCTGTCCCGCACCAGCGGATCCGGCGACCGCAGCATGCCGGTCAGCTCCGCGACCAGCTCGTCCACCGGACGATCACCCGGAACCGGGTACCCGTCTTCTCTTACCTGCGCCCAGTCGGTCATGCGCGGCACGGTAGACGCTTCCCCAGGCCACCCGCTACCCCGTGCCCAGGTACGCCGCCCGACACAGGGAAACGGCCCGTGGCGCGTCCGGTCTCCCAGACGTTCCACGGGCCGCGTAGCGACCAGGACCCCTCAGCCCGGCCGGGCCCCACGCCCCGGCCAGGGCCCCTCAACCTCAGCCGGGGTGGTCTGCATCAGGCGTCGCGCTTGCTCGCCGTGACCAGGGCGATCGTCATCAGTGCGGCCGCCCAGCCGGCGAAGTACAGCAGTGCCCACCAGGGGCCGAGCGCGTACTGGTCGCCCGCGTTCTGGCCGGCCAGGCCGAAGTCCTGGCCCTGGTTCAGGAACGAACTGCCGTTCGCGAACGGCGCCCACTTGGCCAGGTCGTCGCCGACCTTGGGGATCAGGGTGACCAGGTTCTCGACCAGGAGCGGCCAGAGGATCAGGATCGCGATCGCGCCGGCGCTCTGCCGGATCAGGATGCCGACCGCCACCGCGATCACCGCGGAGATCGCGAAGACCAGGCCCTGTCCGGCCAGCAGCCGCCACTCGGCACCGGTGTTGATGGAAAGGTCGGCGGTGCTCGCGAACAGGCTGCCGACGCCCCAGGCGCCGAACGACGCGATCAGGCCGACGACGGCCGCCAGGAAGGCGACCACGGCGGTCTTGCCGAGCAGCAGCGCGGCGCGCTGCGGGACAGCCTGGAAGCTGGTCCGGATGGTGCCGAACCGGTACTCCGTGGTGACGGCCAGCGCGGCCATCACCATCATCACCATCTGGCTGAGCTGGGCGCCCGGCTGGGTGATGAAGATCGTCGCCTGCTGCTCGTCGGCACCCTTGAGGAAGCCGGTGGTCAGCGCCGCGAAGCCGACGGTCAGGAAGGCCGCGATGACCATGCACCACCACGGCGAGCGGGTGGAGAAGAGCTTGATCCGCTCGACTGTGATCACCGACATGTCAGTTGTCCTCCTTCGGACCTGCGGCCACCTCGGTGGCGGTGGGCGCGTCCAGCTGGGTCACCGCAGCGATCTCGTCGTGCGCGTGGTATTCGACCGAGTCGCCGGTCATCCGCATGAAGGCCTGCTCCAGTGAGCCGCGCTGCAGGGTCAGCTCGTGCAGCACGATGCCGTGCGCGGCGGCCGCCTCACCGACCTGGTCGGTGGTCAGGTCGCCCTCGACGAACAGGACCTTGCCTTCGTTCTCGATGTCCTCGATCCGGGTGACCAACTGCTGCTGGTGCAGTACGCCGGCCAGCTGGTCGAGCTGCGGTGTCCGCACCTTGACCGTCGTACCGCTGGCGCGGTCGACGAACTCCTGGGTGGTGCTCTGCGCGATCAGCTTGCCGCGGCCGATGACGATCAGTTCCTCGGCGGTGAGCGCCATCTCGGACAGCAGGTGGCTGGACACCAGGATGGTCTTGCCCTCGTCGGCCAGCCGGTGCATGAAGGTGCGGATCCAGACGATGCCCTCCGGGTCGAGGCCGTTGACCGGCTCGTCGAAGAGCAGCACCTCCGGGTCGCCGAGCAGGGCGCCGGCGATGCCGAGCCGCTGCGACATACCCAGCGAGTAGGCGCCGGCCCGCTTGCCGGCGACCGCGGTCAGGCCGACCATCTCCAGGACCTTGTCGACGGAGTCCTTCGGCAACTTGTTGGACGCGGCCATCCAGGCCAGGTGGGCCCGGGCGGACCGGTTCGGGTGCACCCACTTCGCGTCCAGCAGCGCGCCGACCTTGGTCAGCGGCCGGTGCAGGTCGCGGTAGCGCTGGCCGTCGATGGTGACCTCGCCGGCGGTGGGGGCGTCCAGGCCGAGGATCATCCGCATGGTGGTCGACTTACCGGCCCCGTTCGGGCCGAGGAAGCCGGTCACCTTGCCGGGTTTCACCTCGAAAGACAGGTTGTCAACGGCAACGGTTGCGCCGTATCGCTTGGTGAGGCCCTTTGCCTCGATCATCGCCGTACTCCTCGTTCGGGTGGCGCGTCAGTTGGTCGTCGGGACGTTCTGTGTCGCATTCAGTATCGAGGTCGGACGGGGCCAGATCATCGGACCCGGGGCGGATCCGGTGTGTCCACCCGTGGGTTGATTCTGCCGTCGGGCCGGAGACCGCTGCCATCGGTTAAAGCCCTGACCACAACCCCGACGATCCCCCATCCACCCAGCGGGGCGCATCAGCCGAAAGTCGACGGCCGCCGCTACTTCGGGCTGGTTGACCGCGACCGCCAGGACTGTCAGAAAGGCGGAACGGCCCGCCGGGTGATCCGGCGGGCCGTTCCGCTCGAGCTACATCGGTGTACGACGGGTTCCGCCGTACGACTGCGGTCAGGCGGCGGCGTTCACCTCGGCCGGGGTGTCGGAGATGACCGACTCACGGCGCTTGGAGACGATGACGGCCACGGCCAGGATCAGCACCGCCACCAGGGCGATCGCGATCCGCAGCGGAGTGTTGGTGTTCTCGCCGATCGTCGACATACCCACGACGGCAGGGGCGATCAGCAGCGAGACCAGGTTCATCACCTTGATCAGCGGGTTGATGGCCGGACCGGCGGTGTCCTTGAACGGGTCACCGACGGTGTCACCGATGACGGTGGCCTCGTGCGCGGGCGAACCCTTGCCGCCGTGGTTGCCGTCCTCGACCAGCTTCTTCGCGTTGTCCCAGGCACCACCGGAGTTGGCCAGGAAGACCGCCATCAGGGTGCCGGACGCGATCGCACCGGCCAGGTAGCCGGCCAGCGCCGAGGCGCCGAGACCGAAGCCGACGGCGATCGGCGCGGTCAGCGCGAGCAGACCCGGGGTGGCCAGCTCACGCAGCGAGTCGCGGGTGCAGATGTCGACGACCTTGCCGTACTCCGGCTTGCCGGTGCCCTCCATGATCCCGGGGATGTCGCGGAACTGGCGACGTACCTCGTAGACCACCGCGCCCGCGGCGCGGCCGACGGCGTTGATGGCCAGGCCGGAGAACATGAACACCACCGCGGCACCGATGATCAGACCGACCAGGGTGGACGGGTCGAAGACCAGCGCGTCCGCGTTGAACGCCGCGTCGCCCGCGTCGTTCAGGACCGCGTAGATCGAGTCGGTGTAGGAGCCGAACAGCGCGGTGGCGGCCAGTACGGCGGTCGCGATCGCGATGCCCTTGGTGATCGCCTTGGTGGTGTTGCCGACGGCGTCCAGCTCGGTCAGGATCTGGGCCGCCTCGCCGTCGACGTCACCCGACATCTCGGCGATACCCTGCGCGTTGTCGGAGACCGGGCCGAAGGTGTCCATCGCGACGATGACGCCGACCGTGGTGAGCAGACCACAACCGGCCAGCGCGATCGCGAACAGGGCGACGACACCGGAGCCGCCGACCAGGAACGCGCCGTACACGGCGGCCGCGATCACCAGCGCGGTGTAGACGGCGGACTCGAAGCCGACCGAGATACCGGACAGGATCACGGTCGCGGCGCCGGTCAGCGACGTCTTGGCGACGTCCTTCACCGGCTTGTCCTCGGTGCCGGTGAAGTAACCGGTCAGGGCCAGGATGATCGCGGCCAGCACGATGCCGATGATCACCGACACGGTGGCGATCAGCCGCGGGTCGCCGTCGTGGGCGGCGATCACGTCGGTGGCGCCGGTCAGGTCCCGGAAATGGCTCGGCAGGTAGACGAATGCGGCCACCGTGCACAGGATCGCGGAGATCACGGCGGAGACGTAGAACGCGCGGTTGATCGTGCGCAGCCCGTTCTCGCCGGTCCGCGGGCGGGTCAGGAAGACACCGATGACCGCGGTGACGGCACCGATGGCCGGCACGATCAGCGGGAAGATCAGGCCCTGCTCACCGAAGGCGGCCTTGCCCAGGATCAGCGACGCCACCAGCATCACCGCGTACGACTCGAACAGGTCGGCCGCCATACCGGCGCAGTCACCGACGTTGTCGCCCACGTTGTCGGCGATGGTCGCCGCGTTGCGGGGGTCGTCCTCGGGGATGTTCTGCTCGACCTTGCCGACCAGGTCGGCGCCGACGTCGGCGGCCTTGGTGAAGATACCGCCCCCGACCCGCATGAACATGGCCAGCAGGGCGGCACCGAAACCGAAGCCCTCGAGCACGGTCGGTGCGTTCCCCTGGAACAGCAGGACGACGAGCGCGGCGCCGAACAGGCCGAAGCCCACGGTCATCATGCCGACACTGCCACCGGTACGGAACGCGACCCGCATCGCCGGGTTGCGGCCCTCGTCCCGGGCCGCGGCGGCGACCCGGACGTTGGCACGCGTCGCGAGCCACATACCCATGTAACCGATCAGGGCGGAGAAGCCCGCACCGACCAGGAAGAAGACGGACCGGAAGATCTTCAGCGTGGTCTCGTTGCCACTGTCACTGTGCGCGGGCAGCAGGAACAGCAACAGGAACGCGGCCACGGCGAAGACCGACAACGTCCGGAACTGCCGGTTCAGGTAGGCGGCCGCGCCTTCCTGGACCGCTGCGGCGATCGTTTTCATGTTCTCGGTGCCATCGTTCGCGGCAAGCACCTGGCCCCGGAAGACCATCGCAAGGGCGACCGCGAGGATCGCGATCACTCCGACGACGATCACCAGTGTGGTGTTGCTCGACGAAAGATCCACCGCTTGTGGTGCAAGCAGCGCGGACATCCGTCCTCCTTGTAGGCAACCCATCCAGGCTTGACGGCCCCCATCTGCCGCAACCGAAGGGTTGGGGAAATACGACACAGCGCCAGGAACTGGCGCGGTGGGTCACTCTAACGGGTATCCGACCAGACCTGACGACAGGGTGGTCTACGCCATACCCGGGTGTCGGGGCACTAGATGACTCCTCGTGGTGGGGTGGATACCTTTTCGCTGTGGTCAGATCGCCGAATCGATGTCCGGGTGGATGTCGAAGACCTTGTTCAGGCCGGTGATCCGGAACAACTTCAGCAGCCGTTCACGGGTGCAGACGAGGGACAGCGAGCCGTCGTGGTTACGCACCCGTTTGAGTCCGCCGATGAGCGCACCGAGACCGGTGGAGTCCAAGAACTCCACGCGTTCCAGGTCGAGCACGAGGTCGTAGGAACCCTCGTCGACCAGCGCGGCGATCTTGTCGCCGAGCTGCGGCGCGGTCTCGACATCGATCTCACCCGTCGCCTCGATGACGGTCCGCCCGCCCTCGGCGCGCGCGGTCAGCGACAGACTCACTTCAGCCTCCGATCCGTGAACTGCTGCATTCAACCATGTACGGACCGTGAGAAGGGCCGTTGCCGAAAACTCTTTCATCTCGTCAGACCGAAGTCGATCTCCACCCCGAAAAAGCCGCGTGCATCTGTAGTGTGCACCAGCTCGTGCACGCCGGCTGCTGCTGTCCGTGGCCGGGACTAGGCTCACGGTATGCGTGCGGGTGGTGAGGCGGCGGCCGTACTCAAGCGTTTGGCGAACGGCCGCGACGATCGGCTCACCCATGTCGAGTCCGTGCCACCCCGGGTGGGGCAGACGTGTGCCTGGCCGCGCTGGGTTCCGGACGACGTGCTCAGCCAGCTCGCCGACGCCGGGATCACCGCACCCTGGACGCATCAGGTCGCCACTGCGGAAGCGGCGTACTCCGGTCGGCACGTCGTGGTCGCAACCGGCACGGCGTCGGGAAAGTCCCTCGGCTACCTGCTGCCTTCGTTCGCGACGTTGAGCATCGCGCAGGCCGCGTCACCACATCGGCGGACGGCCTCGGTCCTGTACCTGTCCCCGACCAAAGCTCTGGCGCACGACCAGCTCCGCGCGGTCTCGTCGTACACAGTGCCCGGTCTGCGCGCCACGACGCTGGACGGCGACTCGGAGCGCACCGAACGCGACTGGGCCCGCGACCACGCGACGTACGTGCTCAGCAACCCGGACATGTTGCACCGCTCGGTCCTGCCGAACCATCAGCGCTGGGCGCGCTTCCTGGGTTGCCTGCAGTACGTCGTGGTCGACGAGTGTCACCACTATCGCGGCGTCTTCGGTGCACATGTCGCCGGCGTACTGCGCCGACTGCGCCGAGTCTGCGCGCAGTACGGCGCCCATCCGATCTTCGTCTGCGCTTCGGCGACGGTGGCCGAGCCGGCGGTGTCCGGCGAGCGACTGACCGGTCTGCCGATGGTCGAGGTGGTGGAGGACGGCTCTCCCCGCGGCGGCATCTCTTTCGGCCTGTGGGAACCACCTCTGACCTCACTGCGCGGTGAGAACGGCGCTCCGGTACGGCGTTCTGCCACGGCGGAGGTGGCCGACCTACTGACCGATCTGGTCGTGTCGGGCGTGCGGACTGTGGCGTTCGTGCGCTCTCGTCGTGGCGCGGAGACAGTCGCGATGACAGCCCGGGAGAACCTGGTCGAGGTGGATCCTGCGTTGTCAGAGCAGGTGTCGGCGTACCGGGCGGGCTATCTGCCCGAGGAGCGTCGGCGACTCGAGAGCATGCTGCAGAGTGGTGAGCTCACTGGGGTCGCGGCAACCAACGCTCTGGAGTTGGGCATCGACATCGCCGGACTGGACGCCGTCCTGCTGTCAGGTTGGCCTGGCACCCGCGCGTCGTTATGGCAGCAGGCAGGGCGCGCCGGCCGAGCCGGTGGGGACGCCCTGGCCTTGCTGGTGGCCCGCGACGACCCGCTGGACACCTATCTGGTCCGTCATCCGGCTGCCATCTTCGGACGCCCGGTCGAGGCAACGGTTTTCAACCCGGAGAACCCGTATGTCCTCGGTCCGCAGCTGTGCGCCGCCGCGCAAGAGCTGCCACTCACCTCCGATGACTACGGGATCTTCGGCAGTACGACGCCATCCGTGATCGCGCAGCTCGTCCGGCAGGGCTTGCTCCGCGAACGACCGCACGGCTGGTTCTGGACGCGCCGGGAGCGGGCCGTGGATGCTATCGACATCCGATCGGCCGGTGGCAAGACAGTGCAGATCGTCGAGGACCGGACCGGTCGGCTGCTCGGCACTGTCGACGGCGGCTCCGCGCATGCCTCGGTCCACGAGGGCGCTGTCTACGTACACGCAGGTGAGTCGTATCTGGTCAGGACTCTGGACCTCGAGGAGCACGCAGCCGTCGTCGAGCCGGCGTCGCCCGACTACACCACCTTCGCCCGGGACGTCACCGAGATCAGCATCCTGGCAACCGAAGCGACCTGCACCTGGGGCACGGCGGAGTTGTCGCGCGGCTGGGTCCAGGTGACAAGCCAAGTGATCTCGTACCAACGCAAGCTGATCGCGACTGGCGACGTACTCGACGAGCAGCCCCTCGACCTGCCGGAGCGGACCCTGCGGACCAAGGCGGTCTGGTGGACCGTGCCCGACGCAGTTGTCGAGAGTCTCGGGCTGTCCGACGTACCCGGAGCGGCGCACGCGGCCGAGCACGCGTCGATCGGCCTGCTCCCGCTGTTCGCCACCTGCGACCGCTGGGACATCGGTGGCGTCTCCACCGCCCGGCACGCCGACACCGGGAGCCTCACCGTCTTCGTGTACGACGGCCACCCGGGCGGAGCCGGATTCGCCGAACACGGGTACGCCGCGGCGCGCGAGTGGTTGACCGCGACACGCGAGGCGATTGCACACTGTGAGTGCATGGACGGATGTCCGTCGTGCGTACAGTCGCCCAAGTGTGGGAACCAGAACAACCCACTCGACAAGAGCGGCGCGGTCGCGCTGCTCACCGCACTACTGAGCAGTGAGGCCTGAAGAGTCCGGCAGCCCCGGGCGGAGAGGCAGCTTGCCATGGTTGTTCTCGGGATAGTTCTGATCACGCTTGCCGTGTTGTTCGGGCTCGGAGTCTCGGTGTCGTCCACCGCCTCGACCACGCTGGAAGTGTTCGGGGTCGACTTCGGCGTCGCCGTACCGACTGTGTTCTTCCTCGGCGTGGCGGCCGGGCTGGCGCTGATGGCCGGCCTGTGGCTGACGAAGAAGGGACTCGGTCGCGGCTACCGCCGCCACAAGGAGATGCGCGAACTCCGCGCCCAGGCCGCCACTACACCGAGCGACACCGTCGGCGGCGAGATCACGGAAGGTGACGCCGGCGCCGACCAGCCGGCAGCTCTCGAGACCGCCCGCGAGGCGCCGGCCGACGAACGTCTCGCGACCGAGCAGGAGCTCGCTCCGGACCCGGGCGACACCAAACAGCCGCACTGAGAACTCTGTTGCCGAAGGCATCAACTAACGCGGCGGCGATCCCCCTCATCGCCGGATTGCTGTAATATCTCGATCACCGCACAGCCTCCGCACGGCGGACCTGCAGCGGGGTTTCGATGCCTTGCGCAACGACCTTGCCCTGGCAGTTAGTTGCCATTGGCATCAAGTTCCGTGGTCGCGCCATAACCACCGCCGACCCAGCTGTGCCTTACTGGTTGTGGCGTCAACGTCGCGTTGAGTCACGATCGGCCTTCCGGGCCACACCACCTCCTCACGGAGGATCGACCCGCAGTTCGCCCTACGCGCAAGGGGTGTCCGTCGCGGTTCCCGGAACCCGGACCGGCTCACGCCGCGGGGTCCCGACGACCTGACGCGAGCTGAGATGGCACGACCTCTGGAGGTTGTCTTGATCATCCGTAAGGTATTGAGCCGCACCGGTGTGGCAGTGCTCGCGGTCAGCGTGGCCCTGGCCACCGCCGTACCGGCGCAGGCCGCGAACCCGGTCTCCGGCGGCTCGACCGCTCCGGGCGTCGAGGTGGGCGTGGCGCAACAGATCGCCACCCGCGCCGACACGCGGTACTGCCTCACCTTCGTCGCGGCTGCCAAGGTCCCGATGGCGGTCATGATGGCGTGTGCCCCGGGCAAGGAGGGCAAGACCCAGGAGTGGATCTACACCGAGTCCGGCCGGCTGCAGGTCGCCATGAGCAAGAGCGTCGGTGGCGCCCTTGCCAAGACCGGGGCCTGCCTGGACAGCGGTGCAGACCTGGCGAAGGTTCCGGCCTCCGCTCCACTGCTGGTCCTGCCCTGCCGTAGCGGCGACGGCCAGAAGTGGACCTACGACGAGGACGCCGGCACGTTCGTGAACGCGGCCAGTGGTCTCGCCCTGACGTCTCTGCTTGGCAAGGGGAAGGCCAAGCAGGCACAACCGACCGGCAGCATGTCCACGGCCGGCACACCGATCCAGGGCTGGAGCGCACTGCCGCTGCCGGGCCTGGACATCCTGGGCGCGGTCCTGGCACTCGTGAACGCACTACTGGCCTCGCTGGGTCTGGCCCTGCCGCTGCCGATCGCGAACGCGGCTGCCAGCCTGCTCCAACTGGTTCGTCCGCAGCTCCCGATTCCGGCACAGCTGACGGTGCTGCCGAAGCAGATGATGCAGCTGGCGCAACGCTGATCCGCAGTGGATCCTCAGCCAGACGGAGGACAGCCGGCCCCGACGATGTCGGGGCCGGCTGTTTCTCACTCCTTCGCGATCGACGCTGCGTTCAGTTGTCCTGGTGATCTCGTCGGGGGTGGAGCGGTGCTCGGGGTGATTCCGGGATCCCCGCTGCTTGCGCGTCAGCGGGAGCTCGGCGGGATCGTCACCGGCCCACCAGCCCGGTCGCGGCCGTCACCAGCCGGCCAGGCGGGTCACCACCAGCACCAGTGGTGGCAATGCCTGAGCACATCGTCGAGAAGGCAGGCAACTCCGTGAAGCAGCCCCATGTCGTTCACCTCCGATCCACTGAACCGATCGGCAAGACCGTACCGCCACTGCTCACTTTCTGTATCTACTCAACTACCTGTTGCCACACAACCTTGAGCATCCTTTAACTCTTCCGCAACGCGTGCCGCGGACTTCCAGGTTGACAGTTCGCGCTTGGTTGCCTACAGCCCCTGGCAAACGTTCGCCCCAGGGTTGGGAAAAAGTCTTCACATAATCGCCAAGGAGTGCCAATCTTTGACCGGCACTCTTGCTGGACCACTTTTCGCTAGGAGCCCCCCAGATGCGATCACTCACGCGGTTGACCACCGCAGGCGTCCTCGGCGCCGCGGCCCTTGCCCTGCTCACCGGCTGCCTCGGCTCGTCCGACGCCGGCAGCGGCGATCAGGACGCGAACCGGAACTCCGAGGCCAAGAAGGTCGAGCTGACGATCGGCTCGAACTCGGTCAAGGGCGGCAAGAGCAGCGCCGGCGCCACCTTCCTCGAGGACGTGCTGATCCCGAAGTTCGTCGCCGATCAGAAGGGCAAGGGCGTCGACGTCACGGTCAAGTTCCAGGGTGACGGCTCCGACGACGAGGTCTACAAGCAGAAGCTGTCGCTCGACCTGTCGAACAAGTCCGGTCCGGACCTGTTCCAGATCGACGGCATCTGGGTCGGCGAGTTCGCTCAGGCCGGGTACATCAAGCCGCTCACCGACACCGTCGGCGACACGGCCAAGGTCGACGACTGGGACGGCTGGAAGCAGATCCCGGAGGCGGTGCAGCAGCTCGGCAGCTTCGAGGGCAAGCGGTACGGCGTTCCCGGTGGCACCGACGGCCGGGTGCTGTTCTTCAACAAGAAGCTGTTCCAGCAGGCCGGCCTCCCCGCCGACTGGCAGCCGAAGTCTTGGGACGACATCATCACCGCCGGCCAGGCACTGAAGAAGCTGACCGGCGTCACCCCGATCCAGATCAACGCCGGGACGGCGATGGGCGAGGCGACCACGATGCAGGGCGTTCTGCCGCTCCTGGTCGGCACCGGCGCCACCGTGAACACCGACGGCAAGTGGCTGGGCGACACCCCGCAGCTGCGCCAGGTGCTGGACTTCTACCACCAGATCTACAGCACCGGTCTCGGTGACCCCGTGCTCCAGCGCGAGGCCAAGGGCCGGGACAAGTCGTTCGCCGAGTTCGCGGCGAACAAGGTCGGCATCCTGCTGGAGAGCGACTACTTCTGGCGCAGCGTCGTGGAGCCGAAGGCGGGCGTCGCCAAGATGGCCGACCGCGACACTGCTGTCGGCTACGCGCTGATCCCGGCCAGCAAGCCGGGCGGCGGCGTCAAGGGCCAGGACTTCGTCTCGATGTCCGGCGGCGGCGCGACCGTGATCAACCCGAACACCAAGTTCCCGCAGCAGGCCTGGGAGCTCCTGCAGTTCATGAACTCCGCGGACATGGTGAAGGCCTCGCTGGACGGCGCCGCGAAGATCACCCAGCGCAACGACGTCAACAGCGAGGTGCTCGCCGGCGACCCGATGCTGAACTTCGTCGCCACCAAGGTCCTGCCGATCACGCAGTTCCGGCCCGGACTGGCGGAGTACCCGAAGATCTCGGCCGCGCTGCAGCAGTCGACCGCTGACGTGGTCGGCGGCAAGACGACCGACGCGGCGGCGACGGCGTACCAGAAGGCCGTCGAGACCGCGGCCGGCAGCAAGGACAAGGTCACCAGCAACTGATGACTTCCGCTTCCGCACCCGTGCCGGGCGATCCGGTCCGGGAACGCGGTCCGGCAGCCCGCCGGGGCCCCGCTCGTGATGTGGCGGGGCTCGGCGTCGGCCGGGCCTTCGGCTTCGTCGCTCCGGCCCTGCTGCTGGTCGGCGCGTTCCTGGTCTTCCCGGCGGTCTGGACCATCTACATCGGGCTCACCAACTACCGGCTGACCGGTGTCGAGGCCGTGTCGCCGTCGATGGTCGGGCTGTCCAACTACACCAAGGCGCTCAACGACGCGCTCTTCCACAACGCCTTGTGGCTGACGATGTTGTTCGTCCTCGGCTCCGCGATCATCGGGCAGAACATCCTCGGCTTCACGCTGGCCTGGGTGATGCGCCGTACCCGGCCGGCCGTTCGCCGTACCGTCGAGGCCTTCGTGCTGCTGGCCTGGATCCTGCCGTCGACGGTGGTCGCGTACCTGTGGGTCGCGTTCTTCGACCGCGACGGCGGCACGCTCAACAGCGTCCTCGGTACGCCGGGGACCGCATGGCTGATCGACTACCCGATGGCGTGCCTGGTGTTCTTCAACACCTGGCGCGGCACGGCGTTCTCGATGATGCTCTACTCCTCCGCGCTGCAGGCGGTCCCGCCGTCGCAACTGGAGTCGGCGCGGATGGTCGGTGCATCCGGCTGGCAGACGCTGCGGGACGTGGTGTTCCCGCACATCCGCGGGCACGTGCTGACGAACACGCTGCTGATCTCGCTGTGGACGGCGAACGACTTCTCGCCGTTCCTGCTCACCAAGGGCGGGCCGAACCACGAGTCCGAGACGGTGCCGGTCTACATCTACAACGTGGCCCTGCAGGGCGGCGAGCTCGGGTACTCCTCGGCCATCTCGTTCCTGCTGCTGATCGCGAACCTGCTGGTCTCGCTCATCTACCTCCGACTGTTGAGGAGGCGCTCGTGAGTACGCGTGCCGCGGCGCTCACGCCGGCGTTCGTCGTACGGCGGATCGGCTTCTACGTGCTGATCTGCGCGATCACGCTGTTCTTCGCCGTACCCATGCTGTGGATCGCGTCGGCGCCGTTCGACAAGAACCCCGGTCTCGGCGTGCGCTGGCCGGACTGGACGCTGGAAAACGTCCGCAAGACGCTCGACCATCCGTACGCGATGCACTCGATGGTCAACTCGCTGCTGATCTGCGTGACGACGGCGGTGGCGGTGACCGCCTTCGCCGCGCTGGCCAGCTATGCGTTGTCGCGCGTCCGTCTCCCCGGCCGGGACGCGTTGCTGTACGGGCTGTTGCTGCTGTCCTCGGTCGTCACCGGGACCGCCGCGATGGTGCCGATCTTCGTGATGATGTTCCAGCTCGGGCTGATCGACTCCCGGTTCGGCGTCGCGCTGGTGATGACCGGCGGGCTGTTGCCGGCGGCAATCTTCATCCTGAAGGACTTCGTCGACGCGGTGCCGAAGTCCTACGAGGAGTCGGCCCGCGTGTTCGGCGCGTCCACGGGACAGATCCTGCGGGACGTCGTACTGCCGGTGGCGCGACCCGGCCTGGCCACCATCATGGTCTGGGCGTTCGTGAACTCCTGGGGCAACTTCCTGGTGCCCTTCCTGCTCATCCGGTCGATCGACAAGCAGCCCGGTGCGGTGCTGATGCAGACCCTCACCGACGAGGGCGGCAGCGTGAACCTGCAGGTGCTGCCGGTCTTCTCGCTGCTGTTCTCGATCCCGGTCGTCGTGCTGTACCTGCTGGTGAACTCGCGGTATGGGTTCCGCTTCCATGGAGGGATCAAGAGCTGATGGCGGGCATCGACATCGAAGGCCTGGCGACCGTCTACCCGAACGGCGTGCGCGCCGTCGACGGGCTGGACCTGCACGTGGCCCACGGCGAGTTCTTCGCGCTGCTCGGCCCGTCCGGCTGCGGCAAGACCACGCTGCTGCGGACGATCGCCGGACTGGAGGCTGCGACCGAGGGCACGGTCCGGATCGACTCGGCCGACGTGACCCGGACCGAGCCAGGCAAGCGCGGCGTGGCGATGGTCTTCCAGGACTACGCGCTCTTCCCGCACATGAATGTGGCGGAGAACATCACCTACCCCCTGAAGGTACGACGGGTCGCCGTCGCTACTCGTACGGCGACAGCGGAGCGGACCGCTGGTGCGCTGTCGCTGCAAGGACTGCTGGAGCGCAAGCCAGGCCAGTTGTCGGGCGGACAGCAGCAGCGGGTCGCATTGGCCCGCGCCATCGCCTCCCAAGGCAAGGTGCTGCTCTTGGATGAGCCGCTGTCGAACCTCGACGCTCGGCTGCGGCTGGAGGCGCGCACCTTCCTCAAGAAGCTGCAGCGCGATCTGGGCATCACCACCGTCTTCGTCACCCACGACCAGGCCGAGGCGCTCGCGCTGGCCGACCGGATCGCGGTGATGGAGTCCGGCAAGCTGCGGCAACTCGGTTCGCCGCGCGAGGTCTTCGCCCGTCCGGCCAACACCTTCGTCGCCAACTTCATCGGCTCCACCCCGATGAACCTTCTCCCCGGCAAGGTCGCCGCGGGTTCCTCGGGCACCAACGGCTCGTCCGCCGCCGAGGGCTCGGTCACGGTCGCCGGCGGATCGTTGCCCGCGACAGCCTTCTCGGCCCCCGCCGGCGCGGAGGTGACCGTGGGCATCCGCCCCGAGTACCTCACCATCGCGACGGGCGACGTCACCGGCCCGGTCCTGCGCGGCACAGTCGTCGTGGCCGAGAACCTGGGCACCCAGTCCCTGGTCAGCGTCGACTGCGACGGCACCCTGGTCGGCGTGACCGTCCCGGAAGAAGACGAGCCGTCCCCCGGCGCAACCGTCGTCCTCACCGCCCCGGCCTCCCGAGTCCTCCTGTACGACAAGGAGTCCGGCGACCTCCTAGCCCGCCAACCAGCCCCCGTGCCCTCATGACCGACAACCTCCCGACGGTTACCGTCGACTGATGGCTGTCACGTCGTACCGCCGCGTCTGGACCCTCGACGACCGCGCCGAGTCGGTCTATCACTCGTTGCCCGTCGACATCCCGGCCGGTTGCCCGGGCCTACTCGTCACGCTCACCGTCCCGCCGATCGAAGGCGCGGTCATCGACATCGGGTGCGAAGGTGCGGCCGGTTGGCGTGGTTGGTCCGGCGGCGCGCGCCAGACGTTCGCCATCACACCGTCCGCGGCGACGCCCGGCTACGTCCCCGGGGAACTCGAGCCCGGCACCTGGTGGGTCGTCCTCGGCCTCCATCGCATCCCAGTCGAAGGCGTCGAACTCATCGTCGAAGCCGTGACCGGCCCCGTCGACACCGTGCCGGGCCTAGCGGAGTACGCCGACGCCGACGCGGCGATCGCCGTACCCGCAAGACCGCCACGACGGTCGCTGCCCGCAGCGCCAGGGCTGAAGTGGGTCGCGGGCGACTTCCACGCACACTCTCTCCACTCTGACGGCTCGACCCCGATCGCGAACCTCGCCGCCCTCGGCGTCACCGCCGGCCTGGACGTGCTGGCGGTCACCGATCACAACACCGTCGCGCATCACCTCGAACTGCCGTCGCTCAGCAAACTCTTCGGAATCGGCCTGATCCCCGGCCAAGAGGTGACAACCGACACCGGCCACGCGAACGCCTTCGGCGACATCGGCGTCATCGACTTCCGTCAGCCCGCCGCCACCTGGGTCTCCGAGGTCGCGCGCCGTGGCGGCCTGCTCTCGATCAACCACCCACTGGGCGGCGACTGCTCTTGGCGCCACCCACTCCCGGAACACCCACCACTCGCCGAAATCTGGCACTCGTCCTGGCTGGACCACACCTGGGGCGGTCCCATCGCCTGGTGGCAGGCATGGGGCCTGGAGAGCACAACGCCAATCGGCGGTAGCGACTGGCACAACCCAACCTCACTCACCCCACCCGGCACCCCGACCACCTGGATAGCCGTAGACGCCGCAGCCGAAGGCCCCGACGAACTGCCGCTCGCGGTCCTAGCGGGCCTAGCCGCCGGCCGCACAGCCCTCTCCTGGTCCTACACGGCCCCAGTCCTAGTCCGCACCGACAACGAACTGGTCGCCCTGGACGCCCCCAACACCCTCGTCATCTCCCCCAACGGCACCCGCCACCCCATCCACACCTCCCGCCAATCCATCCCAGCCACCCCGGGCCCCCACCTCCTCGTAACCCACACCGGCCAATTCCTCTCCACCTGCGCCTAACCCCACCCCACCTGCGCCGCCGGCCTCCCCCGCCTACACCTCGCGACCCCGCGGTCTCCCGCCCCATCTGCGGCTGCCCGCCTCCGCCTGACGTGTCCGAGGCCGTGCCTCCACCCGAGCCTGCCCAAGGTCCGACCTTCGCCTGTGACCGTTTGAGACGGCGGAGGGGCAGACTGAGCTGATGACAACCGCACACCGTCAGGTGATCGTCGTCGACGCCGCGAACGTGATCGGCTCCCGCCCCGACGGCTGGTGGCGCGACCGCCCTGGCGCAGCCCGTCGCCTCCTGACGAAACTCGCCGTACTCCAGCAACACCTCGACGACACCGACATCATCGTGATCCTCGAAGGCGCCGCCCGAGCCGCGGTCTCCGGCCCCGACGCCCCCGACACCGGCGAACTGAGTGTCGTCCTCGCCCCCGGCTCCGGCGACGACACCATCGCGGCCATCACCGCCGAGTCCGCCGCCCAACCAAACACCCCGGAAGTCACCGTAGTAACGGCCGACCGAGGCCTCCGCCAACGTATAGAACCCACCGGCGCCACCCCAGTAGGCACCCGCTGGCTCCTAGACCAACTCGACTAACACAGGTCGTGAAGCCGTGACCATCGCATTCCAGAACGTCGTCTTCGCCGACCCCGCCGGCCACCCCTTCTGCCTGTAGCCACCCCCCGCCAACCGCTCGGATCAACCGTGCGCGGGTGGATCAGTCGAGGAGCCAGCCGTTGTGTTCGGCTATTTGGATGGCGTCGGAGCGGGTGCGGGCGCCGGTCTTTCCGATGGCCGACCAGAGTCGGGTACGCACTACGCGCTCGGAGACGTCGAGCTTTCGTGCCATCAAGGCGACCGAGCCCCCATCGCGGGCTGCCCGGAGCGTGTCGGTCTCGTCTTCGTTGAGCGGGGTCTCGGAGTACCTGAGTGTCTCGGCCGCCAGGTTTGCGTCGACCACGCGCAGGCCGAGGTGCACCCGTCGTACCGCATCTGCCAACTGCGGAGCCGGACTTCCCTTCAGTGCGAAACCCTTCGCCCCGGCATCGAGACCACGTCGCAGGTGCACCGGGCGCCCGTACGTCGTCAGCATGACGACCCGGCATTCCGGCATCGAAGTACGCAACCTGGTGGTCACGGTGATGCTGTCGTTCCCCGGGCCGGCGGCGTCGAGCAGCGCGACGTTCGCCCGATGCCGTTTCGCGGCACTCACCACGTCGTCGCTTCGGTTGAGCTCGGCAACGATCTCCAGATCGCGCTCACGCTCCAAACCGCTGCGCAGCAAGCCGCGGCTGAGGATCTGGTCATCGACCAGCAGCAGCCGGATCCGGTCGGGCAAACGGACCTCCGAGGTAACCGTCCGGGCGCCGGGGAAGTACGTCCGGGAGGAATGAGCAGGGACTCGGTTCCAGATCATGAAGCCCGGTCCCACGCCCCGTCCACATCAACGCGGCATCTCTACCAGATTGCGACCAGATCGCGACCCCACCAGAACCACCCCAACCCACCACATCCCCACAACCTCCGACCACGCAGTCTCCCAAGCACCAAAGCGCAGCCAACCCGAACGGACCCGCTACCCCATCAACTCTGCAAGCCGACGATAGCCGCAGGCGCGGACGGAGGAGCCCACCGACGGGAGGGGCGCAGATGCAGGAGGCCACCAGCAGAGGAGTGCGGACGGAGGGTTATGGGATGGCCGGGGTGGTTTGGGTGGCGTGGTGGGTAGGGACGGGGTGCGGTAGGCGGGGGCGGAGGTTGAGGTAGACGAGTAGGGCGGTAGCGAGGAGCAGGGTTGCGGCTACAGAGAGGGCGAGGTGCATTCCGGTCAGTTGGGTGGCCTGGGTGGCGGCGATCGCGCTGAGGACTGGTGTGCCGACGGTGCAGGCCACCTCTTGAGTCATTGAGGTCAGGCCGGTCGCCAGACCCTGCTCGCTGTCCGCGACCCCCGACGTGCCGATCACCGAGTAGGCGACCATCGCGGCGACGTGACCGAAGAAGCCGATGAACAGCGCGGGGACCAGGATCACCAGCGCGATCCGATGAGCTCCCAGGAACGCCAGCGGCAGCGTCGCGATCCCCTGGAGCGCCATGCTCACGGCCACGACCCGCCGGCCCCCGAAGCGTCCGATGATTCGCCCGGCCAGGACTCCGGCGGCCACAGACGCCACGCCTGGCACCCCGAACACGATGCCGGTCGTCAACGGTGAGAGCTTCAGCGTCTGCTGCAGGTACAGCGTCGTCAGGAAGATCATCCCGGTCACCATGGAACACGTCACCAACCCGGCCACGTTGCCCCACGTCACCGATGGCCGCTTGAGGATGCGCAGTGGCACGAGCGGCGCCGACGTTCGCAGCTCGATCGCGGCGAACGCAGCCAGCAGCAGTACGCCGACAACCGCAGATCGAACGCTCCCCTCGATCACCGCATAGACCACGGCCATCAGCCCGCCAGTTACGGTCACTGCTCCAGCCACATCCAGCCTTGCCCGAACTGCCACCGAGCTCTCCTTGACCACGAACGGGCCGAGCACCAGCACGGCCACCGCAGCCGGAACGTTGATGAAGAACGCCGCCCGCCAGCCAAACAGGCTGACAAGGGTTCCGCCCACCAACGCACCCACGGCGAACCCGGCCGACCCCAGGGCACCTCTCAGTCCGAGGACCCGCTCACGCCGCGCACCCTCCGCAAATGTCGTCGTCAGCAGCGACAGCGCGGCGGGTAGCGCCATCGCAGTAGCGAGCCCCTGCAACGCCCTCGCGGTCAGAAGGATCTCGGCACTGCCTGCGAAACCGCCGAGCAACGACGCTCCAGCCAGCAGAACCATGCCGGCCAGGAAGAACCTCCGCCGACCGTACAGATCGCCCAGCCGGCCGAACAGGAGCGTGAAGCCGGCCGCCGGCAACGCGAACGCCGACGAGATCCACGGCAACCCCTCAGGCCCCAGTCCGACGCCCGCCCCAGCCTCGGGCAGCGCCACATTCAGGATCGAGAAGTCGACCGACAACATGAACCCGGCACCCAGCAGGACCAGCAAAACCAGCTGTTCCCGAGTGCTGAACCGCACCCCAACCCCGCCAGCCATCACAACCTCCGACTATTTAGCAACTGATTGGTTGCTACTTTATAGCAACTGATTGGTTGCGTCAAAGATCGGGCGTCCTGCGCCGATGGCGGCAGGTCAGAGGGGGCCGGCTCGCGCAGTGGTGGTGAGTGTCGGGTGGGTGAAGGGCAGGCGCAGGTCGAGGGCTACCTGGATGGTTACTGAGGTGGGCGTGGGGTGGCAGGCGACCAGATCGACCTTCTGGAGCGCTGCTATTCGAGCCGCGATGGCGCAGGGAATCGTGCGGTCCAGCGCGGAGGAGCTGGAGGTGCTCAGGTCTGGGCCGGGGAGGTCTGACGCCGTGCGCGCTCCGGTGATGTCGAAGGTGGTTGCGCCTGAGGCCGTCGTACTCGCGTCAGTGGCGGCTGGATTGGCTAGGGATTGGGCGGCGCTCAAGGCTGTTAGGTCTGCTGCGGTCGCCAGCTTGTGGCGGGCTGTGGAGATTGTGGACCAGAGGATGGCGGCGGCTAGGGCTGTTAGGAGCAGTACGGCGGCGAAGAGGGAGTGGAGGGTGGCGCTGCCTTTCTCGTTGCGGGTCATGGGGATTCTTCCTGGCTGGGTTCGGACTCGAGGGTGGCGTGTGCGGTGAGGTGGGCGGGGGCTAGGGCTGAGAGGAGTGGGGGGTTGTGGGTTGGGACGGCTGTGACTGTTACGTGGATGTCGGGACCTTCGCGCGAGATGGTGATGCTGCCGGTGGGGATGGTGCGGTGGCCGATGGCCTTGGCTTGGTCGGGAGGTTCGCCTCGGGCTACTGCGCGGGCTACGTCTCGGGCGGCGTCGATGCATTGGATGTTGAGGATGACGAGGCCGATCGACCAGATGCCTAAGAGGAGAAGGGAAAGCAGGACTGGGAGTGTGATCGCGAGCTCAGCGGTGACAGCACCGCGCTCGGACGGTTTGGGTTGCCTGGTGGGATCGCTGTGGTCGGTTGGGTTGGGTTGGGCTGTGGGGACAAGGTGATTTGGGGTGGCGGGGGCTGGGGCTCTGGTGGAGGGCATCTGGGGCTCCTTGGGGCGGCCGGTCGGGTTGAGGGGTGGACTCGACCGGCCGCCTGGTGGCTGGGCGGGTTAGAGCTGGACGCCTTCTACGCCGGCCAGTTTGAGGGCGTAGTTGATGAGCGCTTTGAGGGCGTTGAGCATCACGTCGGACTTGAGGAGTGCGACGAGGATGCCGCCGAAGCCGCAGGCGGCTACGACGCTGACGGCGTACTCGGCGGTGGCGGCGCCGCGCTGGGTGCGGGCGCGGGTGTGGAGATGGTTGCGGACGGCTACTAGTGCCTTGGACATCTGATACCTCCGGGGGTGCGAAGCGGCTTGTCCGGATCGCTTACTGACAACATGCCGTTGCCGGACGGCCTTTTTTTGAAGGAGTTTCGGGGCTGTGGATGACGCACTTTCAGGGGTTGAGCAGGTACGGGACGAGGGCGTCGGCGATGGTGGGGACGATGGAGAGAAGGACGAAGGCCGGCAGGAAGCAGAGGCCTAGCGGGAGGGCGGAGCGGGACTCTGCGGCGCGGGCTCGTTGATCGGCTGCGTGATGGTGCGTTTGGCGGGTGTCGTCGGCTAGGTGTTCGAGGGTCTTAGAGAGCGGTGCGCCTGAGCGGATTGAGCGGTCGATTGCTCGGGCGACGGATGAACAGGCTGGTTCGGAACGTAGGTGGGACCACGCGTCGGCCGGGTCTGCGCCTAGGGCGAGGTGGTGGGCGACCTTGGTGAAGAGGTCGGCCAGTGGGCCGGGGACGGCGGTTGCGACGAGGCTGAGGGCTTGTTGGGGTGGGCGGCCTGCTCGGAGGCAGGCGGTGAGGAGGTCTACGGCTAGTGGGAGGTCGCGGGTGATCCGGGCTGTGCGTTGTCTGGTGGCGGTTGGTTCGAGGCGGGAGAGGGCGCGAGGGATTGTGTAGAAGGCGAGGGCCGCAGGTATGGCGCCCCATGGGAGGCCGATGAGCAGGAGTGCGCCGATGGCCGTGGTGACTGCTGCTAGCCGATGGGCTCGGGGTGTTCGGGGTCGGGTGGAACGCGGCGGCGTGGTCAGGCGGCGGAGGTTGGGATGGGGTGGGGTCAGCAGGTAGGTGGTGATCGCCACAGCTGCGGCTGCGGAGAAGGTCGCGGGCATGAAGAACCTCGGAGACAGGTGAGGGTGAGGGGGAATCTCGGACGCGCGAGTTGTTAGGTGGGGGTGTCGGAGAGGCGGGTTGTCCAGTGGAGGCCTAGGGCGGTGAGGGTTAGGCCGGTGGTTAGGCAGAGCCAGCCGGTGGGGGTGGCAGTGAGGAAGGTCAGGGGGTTGGCGCCTAGGGAGTAGCCGAGGGCAATGCCGAAGACGGGGAGGGCGGCGAGGATGCGGGCGGTGGAGCGGGCCCCTGCGAGGCTGGCCTCGGTTTGGCGGTGGATGGCTTCGTCGGCGCGGAGGGAGTCGGCGAGGCGTTCGGTCAGGGCGGCGAAGGCGGCTCCGGATTCTTCGGCTACGCGCCAGGCTGCGGCCAATGCGCGGAGGCCGGCGGCGCCGGGTGATTCGGCTGCGAGTTCTAGGGCGCCGGGGACATCGCCGCCGAGTTTGGCTGCTGCGTGCGGGACGTGGAAGTCGGGGCTGATGGATGCGGCGCCCTCCAAGGCGTCGACCGGTGGGCGGCCGGCGGTCAGGTCGGCTGCTAGTACGTCGAGGGCTTCGATGATCTGAGTACGGCGGGCTGCGGCTGTTGTACGGCGTCGGTGTTGGGCTCGTTGTACGGCGACCAGGGCGGCGACCACGGCGATCGCGATGGTCGAGACCAGGATCTGTGCGCCGAGGGTGAGGAGGGTGGCCGCGGCGATGGACGCGACCAGCCAAAGGCGGCTCGGCGAGGGTAGTCGCGTCAGTCGGCGGCCGTCCGGTCTGATTCGGCGTACGTCCGGTTTGTCTCGGCGTGGCGGCGGGTCGGTGAGGCGGTGTAGGCCGCGGCCTGGTTTCGGCAGGATCAGGGCGCTGGCGAGGAACACAAGTAACCCTGAAACCACGGCGCTGCTCATGCCGCACCGCTCAGACCGGGCTGAACTTGGCTGGTGAAGAGCTGGGCTGGAGGGAGGAGGGTGATGGTGCCGTTGGGGTGGAATTGGACGGCGGGATGGGTGGTGACGGTGCCGGTCGGGTGACGGGTGAGGGTTTGGATTTCGGTGATTCGGCGGGTGCCGTCGGGAGTTCGGGCCAGGTGGATTACGGCGTGGAGGGCTGAGGCGAGTTGGCTGTGGAGGGCTTCGCGGGTCAGGCCGGCCAGGGCGCCCAGGGCTTCCAGGCGGGCTGGTACGTCGGACGCGGAGTTGGCGTGGATTGTGCCGCAGCCGCCTTCATGGCCGGTGTTGAGGGCGGTCAATAGGTCGACTACTTCGGGGCCGCGGACCTCGCCTACTACGAGGCGGTCTGGGCGCATGCGGAGGGCTTGGCGGACCAGGTCGCGGAGGGAGATCTCGCCGGTGCCTTCGATATTGGGAGGGCGTGCTTCCAGGCGCACGACGTGGGGGTGGTCTGGGCGGAGTTCGCTTGCGTCCTCGACGAGGATGAGGCGCTCTGATGGGTCTGCCAAGGAGAGGAGGGAGTTGAGCAGGGTTGTCTTGCCGGTGCCGGTGCCGCCGCTGATGAGGAACGCCAGGCGGGAATTGAGCAGGTCGCGGAGTATCGGCGTACCGGCTGGTGGGAGGGCGCCGGCGGTGACGAGGTTGTCGAGGGTGAAGACGTGGCGGGAGGGGACGCGGAGCGACAGGCAGGTGCCGGGGGCGGCTACCGGTGCCAGTACGGCGTGGAAGCGGGTGCCGTCGGAGAGTCGGACGTCGACGTATGGCGTGGCGTCGTCCAGCCGGCGGCCTGCGGCGGCGGCCAGGCGGGTGGCCAGCCGGCGGATGGCAGGTTCGTCGCCAGTGCGGACGAAGACGCGTTCCAGGCCGTGGCCGCGGTCTATGTAGACCTCATCGGGGCCGTTGACGAGGATGTCGGTGATGCCTGGCTCGGCGAGCAAGGTGTCGAGGGGGCCGGCGCCGAGGGCCTCGCGGCGGAGGGCGGTGACTACTGCGAGGACCATTGCGTCGCCGCAGATGGTGCCGTCGGCGCGGAGGGCGGCTGCTACGTGGGCGGGAGTTGGTTTGGCGCCGGTCAGGGCGAGCGAGCCGCGGACACGGTCGAGGAGCTCGGGCGAGACGGAGGCGCCGTCGAGAGCCGAGATGGATCTGCCGTGGAGCGTGTTGGGGGTGGGGTGTGCGTTCATGCGGTTTCCGATCCGAGTGGCTCCGGCAAGCGGGTCATCAGGCTGCGGTTGATTCGGGGGTGGGGAAGAGGTCGAGGATCTGGGTGGCGGCTCGGCACAGGGGGCCTCGGGGGTGGGGGTCGAAGCGGCCTTGGTCCATCGAGACCGGGAGGTCGCGTTCGGGCGTCACTTTTGTTGCTAAGGGCAAGGAGAGGTGGGTGGCAACATCGGTGGCCGAGAGGCCGTGGGGGCGGCGGGATTCCCGGGCCACCACTCGGAGGTCGCCGGCTACGGCGCGGAGAGGGCCGACCAAGCGCTTGGCTGCAGCGACGGAGCGGACGTCGCAGGGCACGACGAGGAGGGTTGCCGCCGCACGGATGAAGCCCTCCTCGACGGCGGGATCCGCACGGCGGGGAAGGTCGACCACGACCAGATCGCTGCTGCGTTGGGCGGCGCCGATCACCGAGCTCATCGTGTCGGGTGGCAGGGCGGTCACGTCGGACTGATCCCAGGACAGGACGGCCAGTCCGTCGACTGAGGGCAACGCGGAGCGTAGGGCGGCGGCGCTGACACGGCCTGAGGCGTTGAGGAGCTTGGGCCAGCGGTCGCCGGGATCACGTTCGATGCCGAGGGCGAGCTCGATGCCACCGCCCAGGGGATCGCCGTCGATGAGCATCGTGCGGAGGCCGCGCCGGTTGCCGAAGACCGCGACGGCCGACGCGAGCGTGGTGGCACCCGCTCCCCCACAGCCGCCGACGAAGGCGAGAGTGAGAGCTGTCCGGACCGCTCCGTCCACCGCGTCCGCGAGCTTGCCGGCGAGCGCGGATTCGTCGTCGGGCAGGCGGAACACCCCGTCCGCGCCGACGTCGAAGGCGCAGCGATAGAGCTCGTCACCGTCCAGCGCGGAGCCCACCATGACGACACCCGGCCGGGGCGCAGGCTGGGCGCGCGCCAGTGGCTCGGCCAGGTCTCGCCCGACCACGACCAGCGAGCAGGAGTGCCAGCTCCGGCGCAGGCCGATCAGGTCGGGCTCGACCAGGGGTGTGATCGCGGCTGCCGCCGACAGCCTGAGCAGGTCGTCGAGCAGGATTTCGTTGGTAGTTGCCAAGAGCACCGATGTGGGAGGTGAATTCGTGTCCATGCCTTAGAAGATGCCGTTGCCGGACCCACTTCGCGCGTCCCACCGGAATCCCTGTGGACAAAGGGTTGTCGGGTTTCCGTCAGCAGCGGGAACCCGCCACGACAAGGCGGCGACCAACCCGCCGGGAACGGTTACGGTTCCTTTCGAAGCGTCTTTAACTAAATTTCACCGGACCGCTTCCGTCCCACGCTCCGGAGGACCCGCCCATGAGTCGACTGCGCATGCTCGCCGCTACGGCCACCGTCGCCGCCACCGCCCTGATCGCCGCCGCCGGCGTCTCGCTGGCAACCCCAGAAGCACGCACCGCCACGGCTGCGACGAGCGGCGGTGTGAAGACGGCGTACTTCACCCAGTGGGGGATCTACGCCAACGCGTTCTATCCGAAGAACCTGGTCACCGCCGGTGTGGCCGGCAAACTGGACTTCCTCAACTACGCGTTCGCCAACGTCCACCCGACCGACCACACCTGCTTCATGGCCAACAAGGCCGCCTCGCAGGACGAGAACAACCCGAACGCCGGTGACCTCGCCGGTGACGCGTTCGCCGACTACGGCAAGTCGTATGGCGCGGACATCAGCGTCGACGGGGTCGGTGACGTCTGGAACCAGCCGATCCAGGGCAACTTCAACCAGTTGAGGAAGCTCAAGGCGAAGTACCCGAACCTGAAGATCCTGATCTCGATCGGCGGCTGGACGTACTCGAAGTACTTCTCCGACGCCGCCTCCACCGACGCCACGCGCAAGGCCTTCGTCAGCTCCTGCGTGAACATGTTCCTCAAGGGTGACCTGCCGGTGGTCGACGGCTTCGGCGGCCCCGGTACGGCGGCCGGCATCTTCGACGGCATCGACATCGACTGGGAGTACCCGGGCTCGCCGAACGGTCACGTCGGCAACCACTACAGCGCCGCCGACAAGCAGAACTTCACCCTGTTGCTGGCCGAACTGCGTGCCCAGCTTGATGCCTATGGCAACCAGACCGGCAAGCGCTACTACCTGACCGCGGCCACTCCGGCCGGGCAGGACAAGATCGCCACGATCGAGACGAACAAGATCGGGCAGTACCTCGACTACAACAACGTGATGTCGTACGACATGCACGGCGGCTGGGAGGCCACCGGGCCGACCAACTTCCAGGACCCGCTCTACACCGCTCCCAATGACCCGAGCAATCCGATCCCACCGGGCTCGGGCAAGTACTCCGTCGACGCCGCGGTCAAGGCGTGGACGACTGGTGACCCGGCGTACGGCATCCCCGGCGGGTTCCCGGCCGGCAAGCTCACCATCGGCTATCCCTTCTACTACCGGGGATGGAAGGGTGTTCCGAGCACAGCCAACGGCAAGTACCAGACCGCGACCGGACCGGCCGACGGACACGCGCTGAGTGGCAACGTGCCGGGTGTCTCGTTCTACAAGGAGCTCACCGGCTTCGTCGACAACCCGTCCATGTCGTACTTCGACGACGCCACCAAGTCCTCGTGGTTCTACAGCAACGGCACGTTCTGGTCCGGTGACAACGCCCAGTCGATCAAGGCCAAGGCCGACTACCAGCACTGCAACGGACTGGGCGGCGCGATGATGTACTCCCTCGAGGCGCTGGACCCGAACGTCACGCTCTTCAACGCCGTCGTCAACTCGGTCAACGCCGAGACCCCAGGCTGCAGCGGCCCGCCGACCACACCGCCGACCACGCCTCCCACCACGCCCCCGACAACACCGCCCACCACTCCACCGACCACGCCCCCGACCACCCCTCCCACCACACCGCCGACGACGCCTCCCACGGCCACCCCGTGGGCGCCGAACACGACCTATGCGACCGGTGCGCTGGTGACCTACAACGGCGTCACCTACAAGTGCATCCAGGGTCACACCTCCCTGACCGGCTGGGAGCCACCGAACGTCCCCGCACTCTGGGGCCGGGTCTGATCACGTACCGCCCACTGATCGGAGCATCATGAAACGCATCTCTCTGGCCATAGCGGCCATCACCGCAGTGGTTGTCGCACTGCTGACAGCACAGGCGGCGAACGCGGCAGGAGTCACCGCAGCCTTCACCAAAGTGTCGGACTGGGGCAGTGGCTTCGAAGGCAAGGTGACCGTCACCAACGGCACCACCAGCTCACTGAGCACCTGGTCCGTCGCACTGGACTTCCCGTCCGGTTACACCGTGAGCAGCGCGTGGGACGCCACCCACACGAGCAGCGGCCAGACCCACACCTTCACCCCGCCCAGCTGGGCGGGACCGCTCGCACCGGGCGCTTCGGTCAGCTTCGGGTTCAACGGCAGCCCGGGGAACTTCCCCGGCCTCGCTGCCTGCCGGCTCAACGGCGGCTCCTGCTCGGGCGGCGGTGGCGGGACAGTCCCCGGCGCACCGACAGGCCTCGCGGGTACGGCGTCCTCGAGCTCGGTGAGCCTCAGTTGGTCGGCGACGTCCGGCGCGACCAGCTACAGCGTCTACCGCAACGGCACGAAGGTCGGCAGCCCGACCGGTACGTCGTACACGGACTCCGGGCTCAGCGCGAACACGACGTACAGCTATCAGGTCAGCGCGTCCAACAGCGCCGGAGAAGGTCCGAAGAGCGGCAGCATCTCGGTCAAGACCACGACAGGTGGTGGCGGCAACACGGGCAGCGCGAAGGCAGCGCCGTACCTGTACATGGGCTGGGGAGACCCACCGAGCCCGACCACCGTGATGAACGCCACCGGCATCAAGTGGTTCACCATGGCCTTCATCCTGTCGTCCGGTGGCTGCAACCCGGCCTGGGACGGCTCGAGGCCGCTGCAAGGCAGTGCGGACGCGAACGCGATCGCGGCGATCCACGCGGCCGGCGGTGACGTCGTACCGTCGATCGGCGGCTGGCAGGGCAACAAGCTCGGCCCGAACTGCGGTACGCCGGAAGCACTCGCCGGCGCGTACCAGCAGGTGATCAGCGCCTACGGCCTGAAGGCGATCGACATCGACATCGAGAACACCGACGAGTTCGAGAACGAGGCGGTCCAGGACCGGATCCTGAGCGCGCTGAAGATCGTCAAGCAGAATAACCCGGGGATCCAGACGATCCTCACCTTCGGCACCTCGACGACCGGCCCGAACTACTACGGCAACCGGCTGATCGAGCGCTCCGCGGCGCTCGGCGCGAACATCGACATCTTCACGCTGATGCCGTTCGACTTCGGCAGCTCGAACATCTACAACGACACGGTCGGCGCGTCGCAGGGGCTGAACAACAAGCTCAAGGCGACCTTCGGCTGGAGCACCGCGGAGGCCTACGCCCACCAGGGCATCTCCGGGATGAACGGTCTGTCGGACCAGCAGGAGATGACCACGACGGCGACCTGGCAGAACATCACCAACTGGGCCAAGAGCAACGGGCTCGGCCGGCTGGCGTTCTGGTCGGTGAACCGCGACCGCGGCTGTGCCGGCGGCGGTGTGGTCTCCAACTGCAGCGGCATCGCGCAGCCCGACTGGGAGTTCACCCGCATCACGGCAGGGTTCTAACTGGTACGGCGCCGCACGGGAAACCGTGCGGCGCCATCAGCCGGCCTTGATCGCGTCTACGATGAGGCCGTTGCGGGCGTTCTGCCCGAGCGGCATAGAGGGGTGCAGGCCGTCGCGGAGGTATCTGGCCAGGCGGTTCGGCTTGGCCGCCAGATGCTCGGCCCAGTGCACGATCCGGAGGTTCTCGTACCGGCGCTGCGCTTCCGCGAGCTGCAGGTTGATCCAGGCGCTGTTGCGCTGGTCGGAGACCTGCACGCCGGGCCCGTGCGCCGTCCGGGCCGCCTGCACGTTGACCCAGTAGACCGTCCGCTCGTCGCCGACGATCTGCATCGTCCGGTCGACCTGAGCGGCGACCGCGGGCGGCGTGAAGATGTCGTTGGACCCGACCGACATCAGGATCCGGTGGGGCAGG
This sequence comes from Kribbella sp. NBC_01484, assembly GCF_036227145.1. NCBI lineage: Bacteria > Bacillati > Actinomycetota > Actinomycetes > Propionibacteriales > Kribbellaceae > Kribbella > Kribbella sp. NBC_01484. The sequence goes on along the minus strand of NZ_CP109437.1, from coordinate 3,259,568 downwards.
CCATAGTCCTGCGCCCAGGTGTCCAGGGCGTCGACCGCCGGGGTCACCGGCCGGCCGGCCCAGTTGTGCACGGCGACGCTGATGCCGAGCTGGGACAACTGCCTGGCCAGCGGAGGCCCGTCCTGGACGCCGATGCTGTCGCCGAACATGAAGACGCCGTCGTTCTCCCGCGTCTTGCGGACCTGCGCCTCGCTCGAGATCGCGCGCGCCTGCTGCTCCCAGGCGCCGAGAACGCCCGACCCGTAGTTGCCCAGCGAGGTCAGTCCCGTCACCGACTCGGCCGACGCCGAAGCGGCCGCGACTGTCGACGCCGCGGCCGCCGTACCGGCCGCGAACAGCAGTCGCCGGCTCGGCCGGAACGAACTGAGACTCTTCCTCACGGAGGAAAGCGTGCGGTGGAAAGGCCTCTGACTGCAAGTCGACACCGGGAAAATTGGACGAACGCTACGGAAGTCGCTGTCGGGGAAGTCAGGTGGACGTCACCGGCCGGGAGCGGACGAATGTCCGGAATCGCTCGGCCGCCGGGGTCAGCTGGGTCCGCAGCCGCCAAGCCATGCCGATCTCGCGACGAGCCTGGACACCGGCCAGCGGCACGGACACGGCTCCACTGTCATTCCCACGGACGGCCCCGGACGGCAGGACGGCCACTCCAAGGCCGGCACCGACCAGACTGTCGATCGTCGCCAGGTCGGTCGCTTCGAAGGCCAGCCGCGGCGTGAAGCCGGCCGCTCGGCACAGCTCCTCACTGATGCGGCGGAACCCGAACCCCGGCCGCAGCCCGATGAACGGCTCGTCCGCCGCCGCGGCCAGCTCCACCCGCCGCCGCGCCGCCAGCGGGTGCCCCGGCGGGACGTGCAGGCACAGCCGCTGCTGCTCCAGCAGATGCCAGCCGAACACCTCCGGGTCCGGTCGTGGCGCGATGATGCCGATCTCGGCCTCGCCGCTCTCCAGGTCCTGGACGATGTCGTGCGCCGGCTCCTGCCGCAGCGCGAACCCGACACTCGGCGCAACCTCGCGGAACGCCTTCAGCAGATCCGGCACCAGGCTGGTCGCGACCGAGTGCAGGAACCCCAACCGGACAGTCCCCGACTCCGGATCGAGCAGCGCGTCGATCCGCTGCCGCGCAGCGTCGACCGCCGCCGTCCCAGCCTGGGCCGCTTCCAGCACGAGCCGCCCGTACGGATTCAGTCGCACGCCCCGGTGCTCGCGCTCGAACAACTGCACCCCGAAGGCGCTCTCGACCCGCCGGAGCGCGCGGGACAGATTCGGCTGACTCGTCCCGAGGGTCGCCGCCGCCTCGGTCAGATGCTCGGTCTCCGCGAGTACGGCGAACCACCGCAGGTCCTCGACATGCATGCCGAAAGTGTATCGATTACTGCCGAGATCGACATTTCACGTATCGCACAAGCTGTGCGACCGTCGAGGACATGCACAAGTCCGCCGCCCTCGAGCCCGGGTACCTGCCCGGTGATCCGGAGTACCGCAGACTTTCCATCGCTCTCTTCGCGGCCGGACTGGCGACCTTCGCACTGCTGTACAGCACACAGCCGCTGCTCCCCGAGCTGGTCGACGCATTCCACGTCTCCCCCAGCCAGAGCGCCTTCACCGTGTCGCTCGCCACGCTCGGGCTCGGCATCGCACTCCTGATCGCCGGTCCGGCCTCCGAGGTGATCGGCCGCACCACACTGATTCGCTGGTCGGTCGCTGCGACTTCTGGGTTCGCCCTGCTCAGCGCGGTGGCACCGACGTGGCACACTCTGCTCCTGCTCCGCGGTCTGCAGGGCGTCGCAATGGCTGGGCTGCCGGCGGTCGCCATGGCGTATCTGCGGGAAGAGGTGCATACGGACAGCCATGCGCGCGCCAGCGGCCTCTACATCGCCGGGACGGCCGTCGGCGGGATGGCGGGCCGCCTCATCGCTGGAGGCTTAGCGGATATCGCTGGGTGGCGATTCGCGGTCGGTGGCATCGCGATGGTCGGGGTCGTGTGCGCCGCACTGGTCTGGCTCCTGCTCCCCGCTTCGCGGAACTTCCGTCGAAGCTCCGGACGCGTGAGCATCTGGCCGGTACTGCGGGATCCGGCGTTGCTCGCGCTGTACGGCATCGCCGCGACCGCGGTCGGCGCATTCGTCGCCGTCTACAACGGAGCCGTGTTCCGGCTGTCCGGAGCGCCGTACCACCTGAGTGCCGGAGCGGCCGGGCTGGTCTTCTGCGTCTATCTGCTCGGGTCCGCCGGCTCAGCCACCGCGGGGTCGCTCGCAGACCGCTTCGGGCGACGTGCGGTCGTACCGGTCGGCTGCCTGATCACGCTGGCCGGTGTGGCGGTCACTCTTGCCGCGCCGCTGCCGCTCATCGTGCTCGGTCTCGCACTGATGACCGCTGGCTTCTTCGCGGTCCATGGTGTGGCCAGCGGCTGGGTCCCCGCCCGGGCACACGCCAGCGGCGGTGGCACAGGCCAGGCGTCCAGCATGTACCTCTTCTCCTTCTACCTGGGCTCATCTGTCTTCGGAGGTCTGGCGGGTACGGCGTGGAGCCGCGCAGGCTGGAACGGAGTCGCCCTCGAGGCCGGAGTGCTGTTCCTGGCGACGCTGGTGCTCGCCGTACTGCTGAAGAACGTCCCCAGCAGGGTGCGAAACTGATCAGGTGACGAAAGCGACCGATGCAGCCGATCAGTTGGGTCTCAGCTACCAGGTGACCCGGCACGGCCGAGTGAACTCGCTGGAGGAGGCCGCGGCGGCCCGGGGCATCGAGCCGGCCAGGCTGATCAAGACGATCGTGGTCCGGTTGTCCGACGACGACTACCGGTTCGTGCTGGTCCCCGGTGACCGCGAGATCGCCTGGCCGAAGCTGCGGACACTGCTGGGCGTCAACCGTATCTCGATGCCCGACAAGGACACCGCGTTCGACGTGACCGGCTATGTTCGCGGCACGATCACCCCGCTGGGCAGCACGCGTCCCTGGCCGGTGATCGCCGACGAGCGGATCACCGGCACGATCTCGATCGGCGGCGGCGACCACGGCGTCGGCATCACGGTGGACGCCGAGGCGCTGGCCAAGGCTCTCAACGCCACCGTCGCCGATGTCACCGACTAGACGAGCAGGCCACGCTGCCCGGCTCGAAGCCCGGCTTGGAAGCGCGTGGTTGCGTCGAGGGTTTTGAGGATGCGTTGCATCCGGCGTTCTACGGTGCGTTGGGCCACGCCCAGGCGGCGGGCGATGGCTTGATCTGTCAGACCGGCTGCGGCCAGGGAGAGCAGTTGGCGATCGTCGGAGGTCAGGGGGCCTTCGCTGGTCGACGGGGTCAGCGGGGTTGCCTGCTGCCAGAGCAGGTCGAAGAGGCGCAACAGGGCGTCCAGCAGGCTCGAGGGGCCCAGTTCCACGACCACGTCGGGACCAGTGGGGAGTAGGCCGGTGCGGCGGTCCGCCACGAGCAGCTTCAGCGGTACGTCGCGCAGGATCCGGCACCCGGCCGATCTGGCAGCCACCAGGTCACCGGGCTCCGAGAGCGACGCCATGTCGTAGATGGTCCGGTACGACACCCCGTGCGCACGGGGTGGTTCGATCGGCACCACGGCGTACGGCGGCCGGTCGAGGACCAGCACCTCCTCCTGAGCGCACTGCTGTGCCTGGTAGAACCGCTGAGCGATCGCCTCGGCCCCTCGGACCACAGTGAAGGCATTGCGCCGGCGAAACTCGGAAGAGAGCACCGAAGCACCCAGTCGAGCCTCGACGATCGCGGCCTGCTTCCGCAGCACCAGCAACTCGACAGCAGCCTCCGGCACGGCGGGCAGGTAGCGAGCCGGGCGCACCGGCGTCCGCGCGGCCAGGCCGAGGGACAGCAGGGACCGCAGGTGCCGGCCGACGCGGGTGGCCGGCCAGCCGGTGTCCCGGACCAGATCAGTCGTCGTCGACTCCGGGCTGGCCAGAAGCGCCCGGTAGAGTTGCTCGTCCTCCGAGCAGACACCGAGCGCCTCCAGCACCGGAGCGGGTCGGTAACTGTGCATGTCAGGGCAGGGAGTGGACGTGGGCACCGACCTGGTTGGCGAACACGCTGCCGTTCAGCGCGTCCCAGTTGGTCGACCAGGTCATCGCACCGCGCAGCGACGGCCACGTGGTGCTCGGCTTGAAGTTGCCGCAGTTCGTGCCCTTGGTCAGGCAGTCCAGCGCGTTGTTGACGATCGTCGGCGAGACATAGCCGCTCCCGGCCGCCCGGGACGACGCCGGCAGGCCGAGACCGACCTGGTCGGGCCGCAGCCCGCCCTGCAGCATGATGCAGGCCTGGGCGGTGATGAAGTCGACCGTGCCCTGGGAGTACACCTGTCCGTCGCAGCCGTTCATCGAGCCGGAGTTGTAGTACTGCACGTTGACCACGGTCAGGATGTCCTTGATCGCCAGCGCGAGCTTGAAGTACTCGAACGAGGTGCTCTGCATGTCGATCGTCTGCGGCGCCATGGCGATGATCAGCCCGCTGCCGAACTGGCTCTGCAAGCTGCGCAGCGCCTGACCCAGGTACTGCGCGTTGACACCGTTCTCCAGGTCGATGTCGATCCCGTCGAAGCCGTACTCGCGCAGCACCGAGAGCGCACTGCTCGCGAAGTTGGCCGCGGCGGTAGGGTCGGCGACCGAGATGGTGCCGTTCTGGCCGCCCACCGACAGGATGACCTTCTTCCCGGCCGTGTGCTTCGCCGCGATGTCGGCCTTGAACTGGGCGACGGTGTAGCCACCCAGCCCGGCACTGTCCAGGTTGAAGGTGATGCCACCGGGCCGCGACGAGTCGGCGTCGGCGAAGGCCACCGCGATCAGGTCGTACGCCGACTGCACATCGGAGATGCGCTGCACGGTCGCACCGTTGTTGAAGTTCTGCCAGTACCCGGTGAGGACGTGTGTCGGCAGGTTGCCGGCTGGCGGCGGATCGGTGGGACCGCTGGAGGTGGTGCCGGACACGGTCGCGCCGTACGGCGAGCAGTTGCCGCTCGGGTCACACGCCCGCACCTTGAAGGAGTACGTCGTACTCGGGCTCAGCCCGGTCGCGGTCCAGTTGGTCACGTTGCCCACGCTCTGCGCGGCGTTGGCGCCCCGGACGACGTCGTAGTGGTCGATGCCGTTGGCGTCGGACGCGGCGGACCAGTTGAGCTGCAGCGAGCTCGAGGTCAGGCTACCGACGGTCAGTCCACCCGGAGTCGACGGCGGCGTGGTGTCCGCAGTCCCACCCGGTCCATCCAGTACGACGTCATCCGCCTGGTACGGCGGGAGCCCGTACCAGCCGTGCAGATAGATGGTGACCGACGTCGCCGACGCACTCGTGGTGAACGGGACGGTCAGCTGGCTCCAGGTGGAGCTGGTGGTCCAGGTGCTGGCCCCACCGTCGACCCCCAGGTACACGTTCGACCCTTTGACCCAGGCAGACAGCGTGTACGCCGTATTGGGTCGGACCGCTATCGACTGGGTGCAGCGCGCAATGTCGTTCGAGCTCGGACTGGACTGGAGCGCGTAGGAGCCCGCGTGCGGGCTGGAGGTGGTGACGCTGCCGGCCGGACAGGACCATCCGGACAGGCTGCCGGACTCGAAGCCGGCGTTGGTGACGAGGTTGGTGGCGGCGGACCCGGTCGAAGGGACCAGGAGCAGGCCCAGGAGGGCCAGAGCAAGCGCGAGCAGGCCGGTGATGATCGCTGCCTGGGGGCGGTGTGCAGGCGGGTTCATGGCTTACAAGCTGTGACCGCGCAACTACATTGTCAAGACCCTGCATAAAGTGAACGCGCTCTCACGCGCGAAAAAGCTGAGAACTGTACAGGTCTTTACACGGGGAACCCGGAGGAGGAAAGGCGACGGCCCCCGGCGGGGGGGTGACCGGGGGCCGTCTTCGGCCACGGGCTCGGGGGGAGGAGCCGGGGGCCGTTCAGGAGGCGACAGTCTGCCACTGTCAGGGGGTATGTACCCCCCAAAACCAGATCTCACACATCTCGATTCGATTGCGAACCAGACCCGTGTCGTCCAGGCGTCAGACCCGCCGGTCAGGCGGTTCCAACCAGTGTCACTGTCACACTGCGAACTAGTCTAACGGGATACCGGCCGACACAAAAGCCCGGGTCTCTCGGCGTTTCGCCCGGCTGCCTATGCTCGACCTCATGGAGCCCTCCAGCCCGCCCCGATCGGCCGCGTTCTTCGATCTGGACAAGACCATAATCGCCCGCTCCAGCACCCTCGCGTTCTCCCGGCCGTTCTACGCCGGCGGGCTGATCAACCGCCGGACGGTGCTCCGCAGCGCGTACGCGCAGTTCGTCTACCTGCTCGGTGGCGCCGACCACGACCAGATGGAGCGGATGCGCGAGTACATCTCCGCGATGTGCACCGGCTGGGACGTCCGGACCGTGCAGGCGATCGTCGCCGACACCCTGCACCACATCGTCACCCCGATGATCCACGACGAGGCGGTGGAACTGATCGAGCAGCACCACGCGGCCGGCCGGGACGTGGTGATCGTGTCCTCGTCGGGCGCCGAGGTGGTCGAGCCGATCGGCGCGATGCTGGGCGCCGACAAGGTGATCGCCACCCGGATGGTCGTTGCCGACGGCAAATACACGGGTGAGATCGCCGAGTACGCGTACGGTCCGCACAAGGCGACCGCGATCCGCGCGCTGGCCGCGGCCGAGGGCTACGACCTCGCAACCTCCTACGGTTACTCGGATTCCGTCACCGACGAGCCGATGCTGGCCGCGGTCGGTCACCCGTACGTGGTCAATCCGGACAAGGCGCTGCGCCGGCTGGCCGTCGCGCGGGACTGGCCGGTGCTCGACTTCAGTAAGCCGGTCGGCCTGGCCGAACGGTCCCGTTTCCGGGACGTACGGCGCCCCGCGGCAGCCACCGCGGTCGCCGGACTGGCGGCCTTCGCGCTGTTCCTGGCCGCCCGCCGACGCAGCCGCCGGGGGCTCTGAAACCACCCTCCGCCGGAGTCGTCGAGAGGCCCGAAAGCTGAAGGATGCTTCATTGTTCTCAACTCCATGACTGCCACGCATCCCCTTCACAGGAAGGGTTTTCAGGAGTACAAAGGAAGCACAAAGGATCTTCGGATCCGGTAGAGATTGCACGGCAGTCAGGCACCCACGCGGCGACCAGCCCATCCCAAACGGGCAGCTCGACCCAGGCTTGATCCTGGGCGGCAAAACAGGTGCACGCATGGTAACCAGAATGACGTGCCAGCGGCGGCGTTCTCATCAGAGGACGCCGTTCGCACGTCAGGCCCTGGTCCCCAGCGGCGAGCGCTCGGCACCGAGTGACACGACCTCGCACGACCGCAGCAACCAATCACGAACCCCGGTCAGTCCTCGCGCTGCGTAGTCATCGAGGCCCGATCCATAGGTCGCCGCCAACTCCCAGTGACCGGCCTCCGGCACCGTGACCGCCACCGGGTCGATGCCCCTGGCAACTAACAGGCAGCGTTCGGCGGCCCGGGCAACGAGTCCGTTCGCGGTCGGGAAGGGGCGCAGGACGGCCAGTTCGGCGTGCACGATGGCTGCGACGACCAGGCCGGGCGCCTTGGTCGGCCGGGTCAGGTTCTGCGCCAGCGCGCTCAGCCGCTCCCACATCTCGTCCGCGGGCGGCGCCGGCAGCAGACCCGGGATGTCGTCCGGCACCGGCTCCTGAGTGGTCCGCAGATGGCCCAGTTCCTGTTCCGGGCCCAGGTCGGCCGCGGCCAACTGGTGCAGTCTGGTCCAGACCTGCACCGGTGCGGTGTCCACGCGCGGCGCGAGCGCCATCAGCTCGCCGGTCATCCGGACCGCGCCGGAGGACAGTCCGTCGCCGGCACCCCGGCGTACGTCGTCCAGCGTCGCCGTGCTGCCGGCCAGCGCGGCGGACGCGTGCGCGCCGAGCAGCAGCGCCTCGGCAGTCATGTCCGAGCCGACCTTGCGCAGCCCGCGGTCCCGGAGCAGTACGTCGACCGCGTCCCGCGCCGCCCGGGCCGCCGACCCGACCCCCTCCAGACCGGCCAACGGCTCGAACACGTCTGCACTCATAGCTGCACCTTAAGATGACGTGGCATGGCGCTCGGCATCGTCCCCAAGTTCAGCATCGTGGTTCCGTGTCATGGGTCGCGGGCCTGGCTGCGGCCGTGCCTGGACTCGGTGCTGAGCCAGTCGTTCACCGACTTCGAGGTGATCGGGGTGGACGACGCCGACCTGGGCGGCTCCGGGCGGATCCTGGACGAGTACGCCGCCGCCGACCCGCGGGTGCGGGTGCTGCACCTGGACGAGAACGTCGGCCTCGGCTCGACCCGGAACGCCGGGCTGAAGGAGTGCCGCGGCGAGTACGTGCTGTTCCTGGACGCCGACGACCTCTACCTGCCGGGCTCGCTGGAGGCGATCGCCGGCCGGATCGACGCGACCGGGCAGCCGGACATCGTGCTGTTCGACTACGAGCGGGTCTTCTGGGACGGCCGGGTGGTCCGCAACCAGCGGCACGACGCGTTCGCCCGGGAGGGCGCGGGGGTGTTCACCGCGGCCGAGCGGCCGATCTTCCTGACGTTCCTCGAAGTGGTCTGGAACAAGGCCTGCCGGCGGGACTTCCTCAGCCGGCACGGGTTCGCGTTCACGGCCGGCTTCTACGAGGACGCGCCCTGGACCTACTCGACCATGCTGACCGCCGAGCGGATCGCCACCCTGGACCGGGTCGTCGTGCACTACCGGCAGCACCGGACCGGCGGCAACATCCACGCCACCAGCGGCCGCAAGCAGTGGGACATCTTCGACCAGTACGACCAGGTGCACGCGTTCATCCAGTCCGATCCGGAGCTGGCCGGGTGGCGCCGGTTCGCGTTCGACCGGTCGCTCGACCACATCCTCGCCGTACTGGCGAAGCCGGAGCGGATCGATCAGGACGACCGGGCCGACTTCTTCCACGCGGCGCACGCGTTCGCGAAGCGCTGGAAGCCGGATGGGTACACGACTGACCGGACCGGGCGCGGGTTCAAGCGCTGGCTGCTGATCCACGACGACTATGCGACCTACTCGACGCTCAAGCTGAGCGCGAAGGTGTTGCACGTCTCGAGTCCGCGCAAGACGGTCGGCAAACTGCGGCGGCGCGGCAAACTCGACCCGAACCTGGCGGCCTACACGGCGTACTGGTTCAAGCAGTTCGCGTGCAACCCTCGGGCGATCTACGAGAAGGCCGCCGAACTGGCGCCGCATCTGCGTGGGGTGTGGGTTGTCGACGCCGACCACCTGAGCGCCATCCCGGAGGGTGTCGAGTACGTCGTCGCCGGCTCACCGGCGTACCAGAAGCTGCTGGACCGGGCGACGTACTTCGTCAGCAACATGAACTGGCCCAAGGAGCTGGAGAAACGCGAGGGCCAGATCCACCTGCAGACCCAGCACGGTACGCCGCTCAAGACGATGGGGACCGATCTCCGGTTCTTCCCGGCGGCCGCGAAGGACCTGGACCTTGAGGAGTTGATGCGCCAGGTCGACCGGTGGGACTTCAACCTGTCCTCGAACCGGTACTCCTCGGAGATCTGGGAGCGGACCTACCCGGCGTACTTCGAGGAGCTCGAGTACGGCTACCCGCGGAACGACCGGCTGCTCACCGCGACCGTCGACGACGTCCGCGCGATCCGGGCCGGGTTCGGGTTCGACGACTCGCAGCTGGTCGTGCTCTACGCGCCGACGTTCCGCGACGGCGTCGACTCGATCCGGACGCCCAGCGGACTGGTCGACCTCGGTGGGGACGGGATCCACCTGGACCTGGACCAACTGGCGAGCGCAGCCGGTGAGCACGGCCGGGTGCTGGTGCGGACGCACTACTCGTTGTCCAAGGCACCGGATGTGCACTCCGGCAAGGTGATCGACGTGTCCGAGCACCCGCGCGTCGAGGACTTGATGCTGGCGGCGGACGTGCTGATCTCGGACTACTCGTCGATCACCTTCGACTACGCGAACCTGGACCGCCCGATCGTGCTGCTGGTCGACGACAAGGGCTTCTACGACGGGCGCCGGGGGACGTACTTCGACATCACCGAGTTCCCGCCCGGGCTGATCGCGCGGTCGGCCGAGGAGTTGCACGCCGCCTTCCGGACCGGCGCGTTCGCCTCGCCGGAGGCGGCCAAACACCGCCATCTGTACCGGGAGAAGTTCTGCGAGTACGACGACGGCCGGGCGGCCGAACGAGTAGTACGACGCGTCTTCCTCAGCGAGACCGACGTACCGGCGATCGTGCCGCTCGCAGATCGCAAGGCGGCACCCTCGCCGCACTTCATGCATAATGGCTGACATGTCGATCAGCCTGGAGTTCGCCCACGCCCTGCGCGTGCGCTCCAGCCTGCGACGACGACGCACTGTCTGAATACGCCAGCCTGTTCCAGTCGCGTCTCCCTTGAAGGACTTCATCATGTCCGCTGTTCTGCCTGTCCTGGCCGCCAGACTGTCCGCCGCCACCGCGGCCGCCTTCGGTTCGTCGTACGCCGACCTCGATCCCGAACTGCGGTCGGCGACGAAACCCGAGTTCGGCCACTACCAGAGCAATCTCTCGCTGCGGCTCGGCAACCTGCTGAGCCTGCCGCCGCGGGAGGTCGCCGCACGCCTGGTCGCCGCTCTGGACGTCGCCGACCTGTGCGAGACCCCGTCGATCGCCGGCCCCGGTTTCATCAACCTGACCTTGCTCCCCTCGACCCTCGCGACCGCGGTCAACCAGCCGACCACCTTCGGGCCGAGGAACCAGCGGGTCGTCGTCGACTACTCCCAGCCGAACGTCGCCAAACAGATGCACGTCGGCCACCTGCGGTCCACGGTGATCGGCGACGCGCTCTGCAACGTGCTGCGGTACGTCGGGTACGACGTCATCCGGCAGAACCACGTCGGCGACTGGGGCACGCAGTACGGAATGATGATCGAGCAGTTGCTCGAGGAAGGTCTCGACGCGGAATCCCTTGATCTGCGGGGATTGCAGCTGCTCTACGAGCGGAGCCGGAAGCACTTCGATGCCGATGGCACCTTCGCCGACCTGTCCCGGAGACGGGTGGTGCTGCTGCAGTCCGGTGATCCGGAGACGCGGGCGATCTGGCAGTGGATGGTCGACGTGTCGCTGGACGACTTCGAGCAGGTCTACGCGCTCCTCGGCTCCAATCTCCAGCGGGCGGATGTGGTCGGCGAGAGTGCGTACAACGATGACCTGCCGACGATCGTCGACGAGCTGACCGAAGCCGGCCTACTGACCGAATCCGACGGCGCGCTCTGCGCGTTCCTGCCGGGCTTCGTCGGGCGGGACAACCAGCCGCTGCCGGTGATCGTGCGGAAGTCCGACGGCGGCTTCGGCTACAGCGCGACCGATCTCGCCGCCATCCGGCACCGGGTGAACACCCTGCACGCCGATCGGATCGTGTACGTCGTCGACCACCGGCAAGCCCTGCACTTCGACCAGATCTTCACGCTCGCCCGGACCGCCGGTTGGTTGCCGCCGGCAATTCCAGCCGAACACGTGTCCTTCGGCACCGTGCTCGGACCGGACGGAAAGCCCTTCAAGACAAGGGCCGGTGGCACGGTGAAGCTGACCGCGCTCCTCGATGACGCCGTCGAACGGGCGGATGCACTGCTCGAGGGCAGAGCGGGCATCGATCGGCCGGCGACCGCGCGGGCAGTCGGGATCGGTGCCGTCAAGTACGCCGACCTGTCCAGCGACCGGGGTAACGACTACGTGTTCGACCTGGACCGGATGGTCGCCATGACCGGCAACACCGGCCCGTACCTGCAGTACGCCCATGCCAGGCTGACCCGGCTCCTCACGAAGGCCGGCTCCGAAGGCGGTGAGGTGGTCGAGCTCCAGGACCCGGCCGAGGAGCGGCTGGCCTTGTTGCTGACCGGCTTCGCGAACACGGTCGCCCAGGTCGCCGACACCCTGCAGCCGCATCGGCTGTGCACTTATCTCTACGAGGTCGCGTCCGCACTGTCCGTCTTCTACGAGCGGTGTCCGGTCCTGACCAGTGACGGCCAGACCCGGGCGAGCCGGATAGCCCTCTGCACGGCGACGCGGAAGGTGTTGCAGGATGGACTCGGCCTGCTCGGGATCGAGGCCCCTGACGCGATGTGACACTTCGGAGGTTGCCCATGTTGCCGTGGTCCGCTGAGCTCGCCGGGCGGTTGGAGCAGACGACGTACGAGAGCGAGTTGCTCCGCGGGAATCCGCTGGGTGATCCGCACGAGCGGCCGGTGCTGGTCTACCTGCCGCCGGGGTACGACGAGTCGGACCAGCGCTACCCCACGGTCTACGTGACGATGGGGTACACCGGTCACGTCGGGATGTGGTTCAACCGGGTGCCGTTCCGGCAGCCGTATCCGGAGTTGCTGGACGCGATGTTCGCGGAAGCGGATGCGCCGCCGGGAATCGTCGTGTTCGTCGACTCGTGGACGAAGTACGGCGGCAGCCAGTGCCTCGACTCACCCGGCACCGGGCAGTACCACTCGTACCTGTGCGAGGAGATCGTCCCCTGGGTGGATGCGACGTACCGGACCATCGCGGACCGCGATCACCGCGCCGTCACCGGCAAGTCCAGCGGCGGCTACACGGCCATGGTGACGCCGCTGCTGCGGCCGGACGTATTCGGCGCGCTCGCGACGCACGCCGGCGACGCGGCCTTCGACCTGTGCTACCGGCCGGAGTTCCCGGTGCGCGCCCGGACGCTGCGGGACAAGTACGACGGCAGCTACGACAAGTACTTCGAGGAGCTCGCGACCCGGGCCGGCCGAACCACGAACGAGGATCTGCACCTGCTCGAGATGTACGGGTACGCCTCGGCGTATTCGGCCGAACCGGACGGCACGGTGCTGCTGCCCTTCGACGATCTCGGCGCGGTCATCCCGGAGATCTGGGAGCGCTGGCTGTCCCGCGACCCGGTCGAGATGGTCAGCCAGCCGCAGTACGCCGATGCGCTGCGCTCACTGAAGGCCGTGTGGATCGACGCGGGCCGGCAGGACGAGTACTACCTGGACCTCGGCGCCACCGCGTTCCATCGGGCCGCCCAGAAGGCAGGTCTGCCGGACGAACGAGTGCACTTCGAGCTCTTCGAGGGCACCCACGGCGGCATCGAGTACCGCTACCCGCTCGCGGTCCGCTGGTTGTGCGAGCAGATGCGGTAATTCGGATGCCCCGAGCCCACGCGGGCCGTACCTTCGAGCCATGAGCTGGCCGGAGGGGATTGTCGCGCGCCCGATCGACATGGGTGATGCCCAGGCGTGGGCGGACTTGCTGGCCGCCAGAGAGAAGGTCGATCAGGAGGGCGAGATCTACGGCGCCGAAGACCTGATCGAGGAGCTGGACGACTCGCGTCTGGACCCGGCCCACGACACCATCGGTCTGTGGGCCGACGGCCAGATGGTCGGGTATGGGATGGTGCGTATCTCCGAGACCGTGGTGGACGTCGACCGGGTGCACACCGAGGGCACCATTCATCCGGAGTGGCGCCGACGTGGCCTCGGCACGACGCTGATGTGCTGGCTGATCCACCGAGCCGGTGAGCTGCACGCGGCGAAGCACCCGGACGCGGTCGGAGAGGTCAGCAACGGCACCATCAGCACGAACACCGGCGCCAACCAGTTGCTGCGGAGCTTCGGCTTCGAGGAGGCTCGGTACTTCATCGACATGAAGCGCTCGCTGGACCAGCCGGTCCCCGACGCTGCGCCCGCGGACGGATTCCGCCTCCAGGTGTACGGTCCCGAGCTCGACGAGGCGCTGCGGCTGACCCACAACGAGGTGTTCCTCGACCACTGGGGCTTTACGCCACGGAGCGTGCAGAGCTGGAAGGCGAGGCACGCCGGATCCCGGTCGTTCCGCGGCGGATCGTCGTACCTCGTCCTGGACGGGGAGACGATCGCGGCCTATGTGCTCTGCTACGAGTGGGAGGCCGACACTGCGCTGACCGGGATCCGGGAGCTCTACATCGGCCAGGTCGGCACCCGGCGCCAGTACCGCGGCCGCGGGCTGGCCCGGGCCGCCCTGGCGAAGGTCCTCACCGAGGCCGCACAGGCCGGCTACCAGCGGGCCGGTCTCGGCGTCGATGCCGACAACCCCACCGGTGCGCTCGGCCTGTACGAAAGCCTCGGCTTCACGGTTCACAGCAAGTGGATCACCTACCGCTTGCCGCTCTGATCAGACGTGTGAGTCGGCCACCACGGGCTCGGTGGTCGCCTCGACCGGCTCGGCCTTGCCGCGGAACCAGGTCCACGGGCGGACGCTGACCACGATCATGGTCAGGCTCAGTACGGCGTACACGAGGGAGCCGATGAAGGCGGCGTGGACGCCGTCGACCAGGACCTCGCGCGGGACCCTCGAGGTCGAGTTGCGGCTCGCCGTGCCGAAGATGGTGACCAGGATGCCGAGGCCCAGTGCGCCACCGACCTGCTGGACCACGTTCAGCATGCCGGATGCGGCGCCCGAGTCCTCCGGCGCGACGCCGGAGATGGCCCGGCTGACCAGCGGGATGAAGATCATCCCGGCACCCGCTCCGAACAGCAGCAGCGGTCCGACCACATCGGCCAGATAGGTGCTCTGCGCGTCCAGTCGCGTCAGCCAGACCGTGCCGAGCGCGACCAGCGTCGATCCGGTCAGCATCAGCTTGGCGCCGTCGATCCGGGCGACCAGCTTCGGTACGACGCGCGACGCGGTGAACAGCAGACCGGTCAGCGGCAGGAAGGCCAGACCGGCCGCCAGCGGGCTGAGCTCGAGTACACCCTGCAGGTACTGCGTCAGGAAGAAGAACATCCCGAACATCGTCCCGACCACCAGCAGCATGGTCAGGTACGCCGTCGACCGGCTGGCGGACCGGAACAGCCGCAGCGGCACGATCGGGTGGCTGACCCGGCGCTCGATCAGCACGAACGAGACCAGCAGGATCACACCGGCCGCGAACGCGGCCAGCACCTCGGGGGACGTCCAGCCGGCGTCGGCGACGCGGATGAAGCCGTACACCAGCGAGGTGATGCCGAGCGTCGACGTAAGCGCGCCGGCCACGTCGAACCGGCCGCTCTCCGGCTCGGTCTCGGTCAGCACCCGCCGGGCCGCGAAGACCAGGCCGATACCGATCGGGACGTTGACGAACAGGCCCCAGCGCCAGGACGCCCAGTCCGTCAGCATGCCCCCGAGCACCAGGCCGACACTGCCGCCGCCGGACGACACCAGGCTGTAGTAGCCGAGTGCCTTCATCCGCTCCGGGCCTTCCCGGTAGGTGAGCATGAGCAGGGTCAGGGCCGCCGGCGCCGCGATGGCACCGCCGATGCCTTGCAGGACGCGGGCAGCGAGCAGCAGCTCCGCGTTGGGCGCGAGACCGCCGAGCAGCGAGGCGAGAGTGAAGATGCTGACGCCGGTGACGAACACCCGGCGGCGACCGAGCAGGTCCCCGGCGCGGGCGCCGAGCAGGAGCAGACCGCCGAACGCGAGCGCGTAGGCGTTCTGCACCCACGACAGGCTGGACGGGCTGAAGTGGAGGGCGTGCTGGATATGCGGCATCGCGATGTTCACCACGGTGCCGTCGAGGATCACCATCAACTGGGTGATCAGGATGACTGCGAGAACGACCCCGGGCCGCCGGGCAGGCGTGCCTGAGGCGGCGCCGGCCGGCGCCGCGGCTGTTGCCGACATATTGCTCCTTACCCCGAAGGGGCTACAGTTGGGAGGGAAAAGCGGAGCGCTCCTCCGGATACGATACGGAGGCGCCCTCCGCTTTAGCAAGCGATATTCTGCGTGAACTTTGAGCGGCATGCCCGCCACGGACAGCGAGGAGGCCGGATGGCGCCGACACCGTTGCCGTCGATGCGGCCGACCCGCGCGGACGCGGCGCGGAACTACGACCTGCTGGTGACGGCTGCCCGGCAGGCGTTCTCCGAGCACGGCACGGACACCTCGCTGGAGGAGATCGCCCGCCGGGCCGGTGTCGGCATCGGCACGCTGTACCGGCGGTTCCCGAGCCGGACCGCGCTGCTCGAGGCGGTCTATGTGGACGAGATCCAGTCCGTCTGCGATCGCGCGTACGACTTCGATCGGGAACTGCAGCCGTTCGAGGCGCTGGCCGCCTGGCTGCGCAGCTTCATCGGGTACGGACTGTCCAAGAAGAGCCTGGCCAGCGAGCTCATCGTTGCCCTAGGCAAGGACTCGCAGTTCTTCCAGGTCTGTAAGCTGAACGTGCAGGACGCCGGGCAGCTGCTGCTGGACAAGGCGAAGGCGGCCGGCGAGGTCCGGCAGGACCTCGACCTGACGGACATCATGCGGCTGGTCGGCGGCATCAACATGGGCCGCGACATGGAGCCTGAGCAGGCGCACCGCCTGCTCGACATCGTGCTGTGCGGCCTCAGGCCCGCCGCTTCCTGACCTTCATCGGCGCACCTGCCGGCGGGCGTCGAGCTGGGCCTGGTCGGCCGCGGTCAGGCCGGCGTGCCAGCCGGCGCCGTTGGTGATGCGCGTCCGCCGGGTCGTCGTGTTCGGGAAGAGCTTGGTGAACAACGCGTCGACCTGTTCCTCCCGCTTCGCGAGCACCGGCAGCAGCCGGCCCGCATCCGCTTCGGGTACGGCGGCCTGCGTCGCGGCCGTGGTCGCCTCCAGCCGCTCGCCGATCCGCTGCGCATACGCCATCAGGAAGGACTGCCGGAACGATCGCGTCCGGGACTCACCCCGATGACCGATGTGCTTGCCTGCAGCAAGCATCGCCCGGTTGGCCTGTACCAGCAGGGAAGTGCTGAGGAGCTCGGTGTGCTGCAGATCCAGCTCGGCCCCGACGATCGTGACCACAGCGAGTGCGTCGATCACGACCGTACGGCATCGATTCGCCGAGGCCACGGCGCCGACGAGCTGCGCCTTGGCCGAGACGTACGGCGTATCGACCCAGAGCCGGCGACCCGCGGAGTCGTCCGGGATCTCCACGTCGGCCTCGAGCAGGGCGCTGTCGAGGGAGAACTTGGCCATCAGTTCCTGAGCCTTGCCGGACAGGGCTTCCGCCTCTTCCGGGAACTCGGTCGCTTCCGCCTTGGCGAGCAGGCTCCGGATCCGCGCCAGCATCTTCCCGTTCGCCGGTACGACGGGTTGTCCGCCGCGGACCGTCGTACCGGGCAACGGGTAGAGCCGGGCCAGGACCGGCAAGGACTGCAGGAAGCCGGACAGCGAGAGGGCGTGGTGAAGGGTGAGGTAGCGGCCGACGCGGGCACCCGCGGCCCAGGCCGTCAGGCTCAGCTCGGTGAACGGCTGCGGGACGCCGAGGTCGGTGAGTTGATCCAGCCACCGCGGGTCGATGGTGGCGGCTCGATAACCCTGGTGTTCCGCGGAGATCGCGGCCAGCAGCAAGGGTTCGACGCCGGGGTCCAGCTCGCGACGGCCGTGCTGGACGACATCGGTGGGCGCCCAGCCGCGCTCCCAGGCGGTCCGGAGCAGACCGCCCAGGAACGTCTGCACGCAACGATCCACCTGCGCCTGGTCGCGTTCGTCGTACGCACCCAGCCGCGCCAGTTGCGCGTCGGCCTGGTCGTCGCGCACGGCAACGACGGCTGCCGCCATCGGTAACAATCGCAGGATTTCCTGGTCACTCACGACGTCGAGTCTGACACCCACCGAAGTTCCCACCCAAACGGGAATGCGTTCCCTTGTGGAAAACCCTGCCGCTCTGAAGGCTGGCCGAAGACAGCGCCCGAAGATCTGCCCAAAGGACGCTGCCCAAGGGGGATCAGGCACCTGGCCTGGCCGCAACACATCGGGGAGGAACAAGCATGACTCAACTTGCCGACAGTGGCATCGGCGATCTGCGCCGAACGATGGGTGGACCGGTGCTCGGTCCGCACGATCCTGGGTACGACGACGCGCGGCGACTGTGGAATGCGGCGATCGACGGCCATCCCGCCGTGATCGCCCGCTGCCAGAGCGCAGCGGACGTCTGCCGGGCGGTGCTGTTCGCGCGCGAGCACGGACTGGAGATCGCGGTCCGTGGCGGCGCCCACAATCCGGGCGGCTCGAGCACCGTCGAGAACGGGCTGATGATCGACCTCAGCCTGCTGAACGAGGTCACGGTCGACCCGGTCGCGAAGCGCGCCCGGGTCGGCGGTGGCGCCCTGCTCGGGCAACTCGACGCGGCGGCCCAGGAGTACGGCCTGGCGACACCGGCCGGCATGATCAGCCACACCGGCGTCGGCGGTCTCACCCTCGGCGGTGGCATGGGGTGGCTGACCCGCAAGCACGGGCTCAGCATCGACAACCTCGTCTCGGTCGCGATCGTCACCGCCGACGGGCAACTCCGGCGCGCCTCCGCCGGCGAGAACCCGGACCTGTTCTGGGCTGTTCGCGGCGGCGGCGGCAACTTCGGTGTCGTCACGGAGTTCGAGTTCCAGCTGCACGAGGCCGGGCCGATGATCCAGTTCGGCCTGGCGTTCTGGGATCTCGACCGTGGCGCCGACGTACTCCGGATGGCCCGCGAGGTGATCGCGAAACTTCCGGACGAGGTCAACATCGTGGTTGGTGCGGTGAACGCGCCGCCGGCTCCGTTCGTGCCCGCCGAGTACCACTTCCGGCCCGGGTATGCGCTGATCGTCACCGGCTTCGGATCGGCCGAGGAGCACGCCCAGGTGATGGACGAGATCCGTTCGGCGGTGCCACCACTGGTCGAGTTCGCGAGCCCGATGCCCTACCTGGCGTTGCAGCAACTGCTGGACGAGGCGAACGCCTGGGGATTCCACGCGTATGACAAGGGCTTCTACCTGGACGACTTCACCGAGGACGCGATCCAGGTGATCACCGAGCAGGTGCCGCTCAAACAGTCACCGGGATCGGTGCTGTTGTTCTACCGCCTCGACGGCGCCTATTCGAAGGTCGCGGAGGACGCCACCGCGTTCAGTGGCAGCCGCGCGCCCGGCTTCGCCGGCTTCATCATCGCGGTCTGCCCGACGCCGGAGCTGCTCGAGCAGGACCGGGCCTGGGTGCGGTCGTTCTGGGACGCGCTCGTGCCGGTCAGCCGTGGGATCGGCAGCTACGTCAACGCGATCAGCGATGCCGGCGTGGACGATCGGGTCCGGGCGTCGTACGGCACGAAGTACGACCGGCTGGCCGCGATCAAGGCGACGTACGACCCGGACAACATCTTCCACCGGAACGCGAACATCAAGCCGGCCTAGATCGAGGCTGCACCATCGATGACCAGGACCTGGCCGTTGATGTTGGTGTTGTCGAGGAGGAGCATCCGGACGACGGGGACGACGTCGTCGGGTTCGGTCAGGTGACCGGTCGGGGTGCGGCGGACGATCTGGTCGAGTTGGGTCTGGCCGAGGACGGCGGACATCTCGGAGGCGAAGAAGCCCGGCGCGACCGCGTTGGCCAGGATGCGGCCGCCCAGTTCACGCGCGAGTGAACGGGTGGCCGCGTCCATGCCCCCCTTGGTGGCGGAGTAGGCGACCAGGCCGGGATAACCGCGCTGAGCGCAGATCGAGGTGACGTTGACGATCCGGCCCTTCAGGCCCTTCGCGAGCATGCGGCGCAGGACGAACCGCGTGAGGATCAGCGGCGAGGTCAGGTTGGTCTGGATGATCTCGGCGAGGTGATCGGCCGAGGTGTGCACGTGCAGCGAGTCCTGGCCGATGGCCGCATTGTTGACCAAGGCATCGATCGGACCGAGCTGCGTTTCGACGGCCTTGACGAAGGCCTGGCCGGCGGCGGCATCGTTGATGTCGACGGAGCCGTAGTACAGGTGGTCCGGGTACTTCTCGCCGAGGGCGGTCAGCTCGGGCGTCACGGTGCGGGCGAAGGCGGCGACCTTCAGGCCGGAAGCGAGCAGGTCGGTGACGATCGCCAGGCCGAGGCCGCGGGAGCCACCCGACACCAGCACGACCGACGCGGGCGGGACAGTGCTGGGCTCAGACATCGCTCTTCAAGGTTTCCTTCTGCGGGATCTGATCGAGGAACTTGATCCGCCGCGGTACGCCGTAATCGGGCAGGCGGCTCGAGCACCACTGGACCAGGTCGGCGTCCGTGATCGGGCCGAGCGCCCGGTTCGGAACCACTTCGGCCGCGACCATCCGGCCCACCAGCGGTGCCTTGCGCGCGAACACCCGCGCCCAGGAGACCCCCGGGTGACGCATCAGCACGTTGCGGACCACTCCGGCCGACACCTTCGATCCGCCGACGTTGATCTCGTCGGTGTCCAGCCGCCCGGTGATCAGCACCCGGTCCCCGTCGTACTCGATCCGGTCTCCGGTGTGGACGGCGCCGACCAGGCCGGCACCGTGATGCGGCGAACGGATGACCAACTCGTCGCCTTCGACGGAGAGGATCGGGCGGTCCGGGTCGGGCGCGCGATCGAGCCAGTCTTTCGGGAAGCCGGCCTTGCCGTCGTGCACGACGATCGACGCACCGACCTCGGAGGATGCGTAGATCCAGGAGATCCGCGCCTTCGGGAAGATCTCGTGGAGCTGGTCCAGGATCGCCTGGTCGACAGGCTCACCGCCGAGCGTGATCTGCTCCAGCGGCACGGCGCCCAGCGTGTCGGCGTCGCGGTAGATCGCCTGCCGCCAGAAGGTCGGTGTGCCGGAGGCGGCGGTGACACCGTGTTCGGCGGCGATGGCAGGCCAGTCCTCGAGTTCGTCCGGCTCGATCACGACGAGGCCCTGATCGGCGTGGGTCAGTGAGAGCGTGACGACCTGCCACCAGGCATACGTGCCGGGAGAATAAGGGAGCAGCCAGGTGCGCGGCGGCTGGTCGCCGGTGACGGTGGTCAGGCTCTCGAGAGTGTGGCCGATGCGCTTCGGGCGACCGGTCGAGCCGGAGGTGAGCAGCCAGGCGCGGCCGGACTCCTCGACCCGCTTGAGTTTTGCCGGTGTCACTTCCCCATCGGGCAGCACGATCGCGAAACCGGACTCGCCCAGTTCTTCGCGCATGCGCTCGTCGACGCGGGTTCGGGTGGCGACGAGAAGCTCGGTGCCGTGCACCGCGTGGTGGCGGAGGGCGGCGAGCGCGTCGGCGCCGTTGTCGACCAGGACGGCAGCCGGGGACGGCAGTTGCGGCAGTTTGTGCAGGGTCCGCCAGGTCAGGCGTTTGCCGGCGACGACAACCGTGTTGTCGTCGCCGATCAAGGCGGTGGTCCGGCGCCGCGCGGTCACGCCGACTGGAGCTGCTCGATGAAATCCAGCACGTCGCCGACAGTGGCGATCCGGCGCAGCCCGGGGGCATCGAAGTTCAGCTCGTCACCGAGCTCGTCCTCCACCCGGAGGGCCAGCTCGGAGAAGTCCAGCGACCGGAACCCGATATCGCGCAGATCCGCCGCGTCCTCACCCGGCAATATCCGTCCCTGAGCCGTCATCACCTCACCCATCAACTCTCTGACCCGACCCCGTGGCACCGAACTCATAAGCCCAAAGCCTAGCGTCCCCATCCGGTGGCACCCCCGGCTAAGGGGGTTCCGGGGGCGGCGCCGCCACCGGCGGGCGGCGGCGTACCCAGGCTTTCAGGCGTTTGATCCGCGCCGAGAGCTCCCAGCCGACCAGGGCGATCAGCGGACTCGCGGCAGCGACGGCGGCGAGCAGGACCTCCTCGACCGGCAGTCCGGCGATGTGGAGGGCGACCATCGGACCTCCCGAACGCTGCGTGATCTGGGAGATTACTGAGTGTAAAGGTGAATTCCCTGGCCGTAAACGGCTTACCGGGCGGGGACGCGACTCGGCAGGCTCATACACTTTGCCGATGATCAGAGGCCGGGGGAAGCGCGTGGCCGCGGTCCGTGGGAAGCGCCTGGCGGCGATGGTGAGCCTTCCGGTGCTGCCACTGGCCTGGTTCGTCGCGTTGCAGGAGCAGCCGCCCTGGATGGCCGGCGCGTATCTCGGGTACCTCCTGCTCATCATCGCCGTACCAGGCACGATGTTCTGGCGGCGGCTCACCGGTGGCACCGGCTGGTTCGCGGCGGACGCGGTCCTGGGGACGGCGTTCGGCCTGGCCGTCGAGACGCTGCTCTATCCGCTCGGGATGCTGTTCAGCATGCCGTTCGCGGCGCTGCTGATGCCGGCGCTGGCGTTCGGGATGTGGCGGGCGCTGCCGCGGCGCAAGCTGCCCGAGCGGCCGACGCCGTGGTGGGCGACGGCCGGGGCGATGGTGGCGGTCGGCGTCGCGGCCGCGTGGTTCGTCCGCGTCGGATCGCACCTCATTCCGCTGGTGGGACCGGACGCCCTCCGGCCGAACTCGGACGCCCCGCACAACCTCGCGGTGGCCGCCGAACTGACGCACCACTTCCCACCACGCATTCCGTACGCCGATGGCAGGTGGCTGACCAGCCACTGGGCGGCGTACGACCACATCGCGTCGTCGCACTGGATCACCAGCGTCCCACTCGACGTACTGACGTTTCGGATGGTGCCGTTCGCCTGGATCTTGCTGACGGTCTTGGGAGCCGCTGCGGTCGGCATGCTGCTCACGGGCCGCGCTGTTGCCGCTCCGATCGCTGCTGGACTCACTGTGGCCGCCGGTAACCTGATCGCTTGGCCGTGGGCGGTGTCGGACCGGGTGTTCGCGGACGGCCCGTTCTCATTGGGTCAGCTGACCAATCCGCCGCAGGCGTTCTCCACTGTGCTGTTGCTGCCGCTCATCGCTGTCACTGCGTTGCTCCTGCGCCGCAAGCCCGGTCAGACGCGCGGTCAGGTGTTCCGGCTCTTCGTGGCTGCCGGAGTGTTGATTGCGGCGTTGGCTCTGACGAAGGCGACCACACTGCCCGTCTACGCCACCGGACTGGCCGCTGCGTGGATCTATCTGACGGTCCGGGCCGGACGGCTCAACCTGCGGGCACTGGTGCTCGGTGTGGCGGTCGCGGCCGCGTACGCGGTGACCTTCTTCGTCGTACTGCGTGGCGCCGCGTCCGGTGTGCGATTCGATCCGGGCGCGACGTTCGAGGACCTGGCCGACCAGATGGGTGGCGAGTCCGCGGTGGCGGTCATCGCGGTCGTCGTGGTACTCGGCTGGGTCATGCCGGCAGTCGGCGCACTGCTGATCAGGCGACGGCTGCCACGCGACCCGATGCCGGTGTTCCTGCTCTTCGGCTTCGCCGCCGCGATCCTGGGCGCGTCCCTGCTGTACGACGAGGGCCTGACTCCAGTGTTCTTCGTCCGCACGGGCTTCATCTACGGCGTACTGCTCGCGACCTGGGGTCTCGGGTCGCTGGAGCGTCGCCAGTACTACGTGGCAGCGATCGCACTGGCCATTGGGGTCGCCGCGATCTACTGGGGCCGCGACCGATCGGACGGTTCGTGTACGTCGACCAGCTGCTTCGCACAGGGCCCCGCGGTCGCTCTGGTGATCGCAGCACTCGGCATCGGCGTGCTCGGGCTCATCCTGCGCGGCTCACGTCGTACCTGGGCTGTCATCGCCGTCGCCGTCCTATTGGGTACGACGGCGTCGACCACGGTGGCGTCGGTGCGGAAGTTCGCCACACCGCCGTTGACGGAGTACGCCTCGATCGCACCGGGCGGGATCGAGGCGGCGCGCTTCATCCGGCGGAACTCCGGGTCGGAGGACCGGATCGCCACCAACGTGCACTGCCAGCGCGCCCGCGCGTCGCACTGCCTCACTGGCTCCTACTGGATCGCCGGTTACGCCGAACGCCGGGTCCTGGTCGAGGGCTGGGCCTACCAGAGCCGAGTCGACGACACCTACCCCGACGGCGTCCAGAGCGCCTTCTGGGACCAGGAGGAGCTCCGCATCAACGACGAGGCCTTCACCAACCCCACCCGTGACGTCGTGGAGACGCTGCGAACCAAGTACGGCGTGCAGTGGCTGCTGCTCGACGAACGCGTCAGCGCACCGCCCAAGAACCTGGACCGCCTGACCGAGCTCCGGTTCCAGTTCGGCACGGTCCGCGTCTACCAGCTCTACCCGCCCCCGCCGGCCAACCCGTTCCCGTCCCAGACCCCGTCACCGACCGGCCCGCCGTCCCAGACGCCGAGCTTCCCCACCGGCTCGCCCAGCCTCCCGACCCAGACGCCCGGTCTCCCGACTCAGACGCCCGGGACCTCGAGCCTGACTCCCGGACAGACCTTCCCGAGCCAGCCCTTCCCGACCGGAAGCTTGCCGACCGGCAGCCTCCCGCCAACCTTCCCCACCGGCCCCCTCCCAATCCAGCTCACCACCACCCCAGGCCTCCGAAGCCCCTGAGACGGGTGCTTGCGCCGCCCGGAGTGTTGATCGCCGCGACTGCCGCGACCTCGGACAGGTACTAGGGCCCTCGGACACGGCACAGCCTGTCCGAGGACCCCAGGTGGTGTCCCAGGAGCGTCAGTGCAGGGAGATGGTTGGGATGGGGATGCTCTGGTTGGCGAGGCGGTCCAGGGCGGTGACTGTGTAGAGATACTTCGTGCCGGGGGTTGCTGTGGTGTCGAGGTACGACTGGGTGGCACCGGTTGAGCGGACTGTCGCGATCAGGTTGCGGGCGTCGTTGTCCGGGCAGTGGTCGCCGCCCAGCAGTTCGCGACGGTAGATCGCGTACGACGTGGTGTCGCTCGTCGTACGACGCCACTTGACCTGGACGCCGTCAGCGGTGCGAGTGGCCTGGACGGCCTGGACCGGGAGGGGCGGGCGGGAGTCCAGCGACGGCATCGCGGGGATGAGCGCCGGACGGGTGTACCAGGTGTTGTTCAGCAGTGTGGTCGCACCGAGGCGGTCGGCACGCACGTCCTTGGCGGAGAAGTAGATGTTGCCCTTCACCTCGGGGATCGTGCTGTCGAACGCCAGGTGGTCACTCAGCTCCTGCGGATCCGCCCAGTCCGGCGACTGCGTCGACGTACCGACCTTGTACGTCGCCTCGCCGATGTAGAGGTGCACATGGGTGCCGCGGACCTGGTCGGCCCACCACCGGACGATCTTGTTGTAGTCGGCCGGCGCGAACCCACCAGCCCAGTAGACCTGCGGGACGATGTAGTCGATCCAGTCCTCGCGGACCCACTTGCGGGTGTCCGCGGCCAGGTCGTCGTGCGTCTGCACACCCGCGGTGGTGTCGGAGCCTTCCGGGTCGGTGGCCTTGTTCCGCCAGACCGCGAACGGCGAGATGCCGAACTTCACCCACGGCTTGATCGCCTTGATCCGGTGCTGGATCTCCTGGATCAGCAGGTCGATGTTGTGCCGCCGCCAGTCGGCCAGCGTCGGGAAGCCGGCGCCGTACTGCGCGTACGTCGCGGCGTCGTCGAAGACCTGGCCGGCCACCGGGTACGGGTAGAAGTAGTCGTCGAAGTGCACGCCGTCGATGTCGTAGTTCGACACCGCATCCATGATCGCGTCCTCGACCAGCTTGCGGGCCGCCGGGATCCCGGGGTTGTAGTAGAGCTTCCCGCCGTACGTGACGACCCAGTCCGGGTGCTGCCGCGCCGGGTGGGTGGGGATGAGGGCGTTGATGTCCGTGCCCATCGAGAGCCGGTACGGGTTGAACCAGGCGTGCAGCTCGAGGTTGCGCTTGTGCGCCTCGGCGACGGCGAAGGCCAGTGGGTCGTAGCCGGGGTCGCCGCCCTGCGTGCCGGTCAGGTACCGCGACCAAGGCTCGACCTTGGACGGCCAGAAGGCGTCCGCGGTCGGGCGGACCTGCAGAATGACCGCGTTGTGATGCTGGCGGACCGCGTCGTCGAACCAGGAGATCAGCTCGGCCTGCTGCTGTGCCGCGCTCAGACCGGTCTTGGACGGCCAGTCGATGTTCACCACCGACGACACCCAGCTCGCCCGGAACTGCCGCAGCGGTGTGGTCGGACTCGGGGCACAGCTCTGCTGATCCGCGGGCACCTGCGCGGCCGACGCCGTTCCGGCCACGCCGCTCAGCAACAGACCTGCCGTCACGCCTAGAACACCCATGGCTCGCCAGACTCTCATGTCACTCTCCGACCGTCGTTCAAGGTGAAGTCGAAAGATGTTTACACATCAAGGCGCTTGAAGAGAAGACGCTAGGTTAGGAACATGTTGCGGGCCGCCACCGAAGACGATGTCGACGCGATTCGGCGATTGCGTAACCAGCAGTCCAATCGTGATGTCAGCATCACGGCGCACGAGATCAGTGCGGACGAGCACGCTGCGTGGTGGGCGAAGGCCTCGGCCGACCCGACGCGGCGGGTGCTGATCTACTCGCGGGACGGCGTGACCGCCGGTGTCGTGAACTTCTTCGACATCGAAGGATCCACCGGAGCGTGGGGGTTCTTCCTCGACGCGGACGGTCTGGCTGAGCGTGGCGAGACGCTGCCCGCGTGGATCGAGGTGATGCGCGAGGCCACGTCGTACGCATTCGACGAGCTCGGCCTCGACGTACTCACCGGCGAGGTGCTCGAGCACAACACCGTGGTCCGGCAGATGAACCGGCGGTTCCGCTTCACCGAGGGGACGCCGGAGCAGCGGTACGCCGACGGCCGCGAGATCACCGTGATTCCGATCAGCCTGCGCAAGCAGGACCGTAGACAGGGGAAGTAAGTGAGCACCATCGACATCGGCGGAGTGCCGGTCGGGTCCGAGCACCAGCCGTTCGTCATCGCGGAAATGTCGGGCAACCACAACGGCGATCTCGAGCGGGCGAAGGACATCGTCCGCGCGGTGGCGGAGTCCGGTGCGCAGGCGCTGAAGCTGCAGACGTACACCGCGGACACGATGACGCTCGACGTCGACCTGCCGGCGTTCCGGCTGCCGGTGGAGCACGAGCTGTGGAGCGAGGCGCGGCTGTACGACCTCTACGCGGAGGCGCACACGCCGTGGGCGTGGCACGAGCCGATCTTCGAGCTGGCGACGTCGCTCGGGCTGGTGGCGTTCTCGTCGGCGTTCGACCAGACTGCGATCGACTTCCTGGAGAAGCTGAACGTCCCGGCGTACAAGGTCGCGTCGAACGAGATCGGCGACCTCCCGCTCGTCCGTGGCATGGCGGAGACCGGGAAGCCGATCATCATCTCCACCGGCTCCGCGACGCTGACCGACATCGACGCCGCCGTCCGCGCGGCCCGCTCGACCGGCAACGAGCAGATCATCGTTCTGTCGTGTACGGCGAGTTACCCGGCGCCACCCGAGCAGTCCAACCTGCGCGCAATCCCGGTCCTCCGCGACGCGCTCGGCGTCCAGGTCGGGCTCTCCGACCACACCATGGGCATCGGCGCCGCGATCGCCGCCGTGGCGCTCGGCGCGACCGTCATCGAGAAGCACGTCACGCTCAAGCGCGCGGACGGTGGCGTCGACGCGGCCTTCTCCCTGGAACCGCAGGAGCTCGAGTCCCTCGTCGAGAACACCCGCATCGCCCAACTCTCCCTGGGCCGCCCGATCATCGGCCCCAAACAGGCCGAACAGAACGTCCTCCGCTTCCGCCGATCCCTCTACGTCACCCAGGACGTCCACGCCGGCGACCCCATCACCCCCGACAACGTCCGCTCCATCCGCCCCGCCGGCGGCCTGGCCCCCGACACCTTCCAACAGATCGAAGGCCGCCCCTTCCGCCTAGACGCCAAGGCCGGCACCCCCCTCACCTGGGACCTCCTCTAGCCGACTCCCCAGGAGGCTGCCAGCAGCCGCGGTGGTTCGTCCGTCGGCGTACCGAAGCACGGGTAGTAGTCACCCCTGCCGGCCATCTGCCCGCGTGCGAGACCCAACGGACTCCGATTTTGAGGACTACTACCCGTCGCTCGGTACGCCCGCCAACCCCAAGACTGTCCAAGATGTCTGGACCAAACGATCTGTGGAAACAAATGTGCACCCAGTGACAATTTTGTTCCACAAAGGGACCGGCGGGAGCCGAAGGCCGGGGCGTTTGTCGCTCACCGCGGCAGGGGTGCGTCATCCCGAGGCCCCAGCGCAACATGCTCGGCTCGGGCGTCTGCCCCCCGCCGAGCCGGACCGCTGCGTCGTACTCGAGTCCCTCGACGACCCAGCGGCGCACGTGAGCGGGCTCTCCACGCGGGCGCGGTTCTTCCAGTTCGCCCACGACTTCCGGCGGAACGCGAAGGTGCCGTTCGAGTACGGCGTCCGCGGAGACGGGCTCGTGCTCCGACTGGCCGATGCGATGGACTTTCTCACCCGTAAGGACTACGGCGACAACTGGGTGAGCGAGGCGCACGAGCAGTTCTGCGGCCTGAACCTCGCCGGCTGGTCCGCGGTCGCCGAGCGGGCCGGGTTCCACGTCGACCCGGCGTCGAGGGCCTGGCGCAAGGACTGGGTGATCGAGCACAGGATCGCCCCGGTCGCGTCCCTCACCTCACTCGATGGAGACCCGATCGCCTGGCCGGACACCCGCCAACTCCTGGTCGCCCGCCGCTGATCAGCGCACCTCGACGTGTAGCGTGCCCGCCAGCGGCCGGACGGCGAGAGCGTGCGAGTCCCGCGAGATCGTCAACGGCAACCGGCTGGACAGGAACGGCTCACACTGCACGGCATGCGACGAACCGTCCAGCGCCGTCGCGAACAAGATCCAGTCCGCCGGGAGCTCGTCCGTCCGCAACGCATCCACGTTCACCACCGCCGCCCACCCGTCGTCCGAGACGGTACGGCGACAGGCCACGTCCACGTAGTCGTCGGAGCCGGCCAGGTACCGCCGCCAGCTGAACCCGACGTCGCCCCAATCCGGCCCGCGCACCACCAACATGTTGCCAGCAGCAACAGCAGCGGTGGCCGTCATCCGGATCGGGGACTCGTGCAGGTTCACGTACCCGCCGGTCGACCGGGTCAGCATCACCACCCGGCCGCCCTCGGCATGCGAGACCAGCCGGTCGCCGGCCGTCCACAACAGCACCTGCTCCTGGCCCTCGCGACCGCGCATCCGGAACGCCCGCGTCGTCCGCTGGCTGAACGGGTCGTCCGGATTCGTCTCCTCGATGATCGGCCGGATCTGCAACCTCGCGATGAAATCGCGGCCGTCGATCTCCAGCGGGACCTCTTCCTCGCCGCCCGCCACCGACCGGGTGACAAACAGGGCCGGATGGTCGAACTTCGACCGGCCGTGCAGCACCAACGCATCAGGCGTCTGCTCGACCGAGGTCAACCGGCAAGGATCGGTCAGCCGCCGAACGACGAAACAGTCATCCTTGCCGGGACCTGGCTGAATCCAGCTCATGTCGTCGATCCACGCGCCCGGCGGCCATCCCGGGCTGCCGGCCCGTGGCCCGCGCAGCCTGTCCCGCCGCCGTACGCGGCCGGACCTCATCGTCACGTCGAAGTGGGCCGGTCCGGCCGTGCATTTGGCGAGCAGCTCACGATCCAGCAGTACTTCGAACCCGACCTGGGCCTCGTCGCCGTGCAGATCGGTCTCGACATACCGCCGTACCTTCAACGGATAGGGCCTGCCGGCGATGACGAGTGCGATGCGGAGGCTCGAGGCGCGTTTGGTCTCCAGGTGCCGGATCTCGGCTGTGCCTTTGACCGACAACTTGCCGTCGACCCACGTCACCTCGCGCACGCTCGTCGCCAGCGTCAGGTCCTGCTCCGACGCGACGTACAGCTCCTGCGGTACGGCGGTCTCACGCACGCCCGGGTAGTCGAGCTGCCACCGCCCCGACCGGCGTACCACACGCACCTCCCGACGCTGTCCGTCGCGGAACACCGCGAGCCGCCGGAGCAGCTCGACGTCACCGGCCTGGAGCGCCGCATACTGCAGCCGGTCGAAGCGAGACGCACCGTCGAGCGCCGATGCGTCCAGTCGTTGGATCAGCGCGTGGGTGAGCTCGACGAGCTGCTGCTCTTCCTCCGCGGGAACCGTGCCGAAAGCCGTCAGCAGGGCCTGCAGGTCGATCTGGGTGAAATGCGAATGCACCCGCTCGCGCACCGGCGGCAGGGCTTCCTCGACCAGGTCCAGCACCATCCCGGCCGAGACGACCCGGTCGCGGAGGTTGCCGAGCTGGAACTTCTGCTGCGTGATCGAGTCGCCCGACTCCCGCTCGCGCCAGTAGTAGACCGGAGCGGCGAGCGTGTCGACGGTGACCGCGGCGAGATGTGCCTTCAGGGTGACCGGGTAGTCCTCGTAACGGATCGCCGGGAAGCGGAAGCCGAACTCGTCCCAGAACGAGCGCCGGTAGACCTTGTTCCAGACCATCCGATCCAGCACCAGGTCGGGTGTCTCCGACACGTGGGTCGCCAGCCGGTCCTGGGTAAAGCACTGCCGGTGGAGCCACGAGGGCCGGACCCCATAGCTGTTGTTGAACCGTCGCGCGTTGCCGCCGGCGAAGTCCGAGCCGGTCCGGTCCAGGGTCCGGATCAGCATCCCGAAGCCGTGCCGAGTGACCAGGTCGTCGCTGTCGACAAAGGCGACGTACTCCCCGACGGCGTGATCGACACCGGTGTTGCGCGCGGGTCCGAGTCCCGCGTTGTCCTGCTGGACGATCCGGAACCGCGAGTCCCGGATGCAGTACTCCTTGGCGATCACCGCACTGTCGTCGGGTGAGCCGTCGTCGACGAGGATCGCCTCGAAATCCGTCCAGGTCTGCCGCGCGATCGAGTCCAGACAGTCGCCGATGTACGCGCCGACGTTGTAGAAGGGCACCACCACGCTGAGCCGGGGCTTCACTACCGCAAGCTCCGCAGGCGGCGGGAGAGCTTGCGGGCCATCACCCGCGGCTTGCGCACCTGGGCGGCGTGGAACACGACCCGGGAGAGGGCGTACGTGCGTGATCCGCGGATGCGCTCGTGGTCGGCGGTCAGCTTCTGCAGCTGGATCCGCAGCTCGCGGATGCGGTTCTCGCGCGTCTTCATCGCCTTGTTGCGGAATCCGAGCGTGCGCTCGAGACCGTAGACGTGCCCCTTCAGCTCGAACAGCTCGCGCCGCGCGGCCTCGGCGTCCGCCAGTGCGGTGCGTACGTCGGCAGCCGCGTGCTCGCGTGTCTCGAGTACGCCGGCCAGCGCGGAAGCCAATTCCTTGCCGCGAGCAACGTGTCCGGCGGAGGCCGGTGCGGTGTCGGGTGAGGTCGCCTGGACGGGCTCCGGCAGTTCGATGCCGGACATGCTCATCCAGGTGGACACCAGATCGTCGCCGACCATCCACGGCGGCCACGGGTGGCGCCGATGACCGCCGATCAGCCGATCGTGGAACCGATACCAGGCAGCCGCCAGCAGGTCTGCCTTCTGCGTCGGCTCCGAAGTCGCCCACGGCGAAACCCCGTAGGCAAAGGTGTCTCCGTCGACCACGAGGTCGTCCCACCGAAGCACGACCCGCGAGTCAGCAGCCCAGTCCCCGAGGCAGGCAGCCAGTTTCCGGAAGCCGGGAACGTCTTCGGCCGCTGCCAGCCGGAGGAGAACGGACTCGACGGTCACGCCGCCGGGAACGGCAGCCGGCACGACGCTCGCGTCGAACACAGGCGCGGTCGCGGACGCCGAGCGGTCGGCAGCGGCCGCGGTGACGCCAGCCGTGGGGCGGTCAGCCGCGGAACTGTCGGCGGTGGGGCCGTCGGCTGTGACGCTGTCGGCCGTGGGCAGTGCGGTGATGGTCGTCCGCCAACCAGCCGGGCCCTGGTCAGCAGTGAGCACGGCCGGGCCAGTCTGGGCGTAGACGGCATGGGCGGCCGGGACGCCGGAGATTGCGAGCCACGCGGTGGGGATAGCCGGCAAGAGGCCGGCCCGGGCGGCGGAGTCGACGCCCTGGGCGATGGACGAGAGCAGCGGAACGTCGCCCGCTTCCAACGCATCTGCGGCCAGACGCGTAGGCAACTCCCCCGGCCGAGCGGCCGCGGCGACCTCCGCGGCGACGAAAGCCCGCGAGCCGAAGTCGGCGTAGATCGCCGCCGTCCACGGCAACGCGGCTTCGAACTGAGAGATCGAGACCGGGCGCGACGGGTCGTCGTGCAGCGGACGCCACTCGTCGTCGCCGTGGCGCTCGTCCGCCGGACGGCTGTCCAGCAGATTCACCAGAGCGAACTCGTTCTCGAGACCGAGCACGACCACCGCGTCTGGAGCAGCGAGCGCCGCCAACGCGTGCAACCGCTCGGTCCAACTGAGGTCGCCACTGTCGTAGCCAAGGACCCGATCAAGACCGTCAGCGGCGATGACCACCTCGAACGGCTCGGCGCGGAGGCCGTCCAGTGCGCCGGCGACGACCTGGAGTCGGTCGGCGAACTCCGCGGCCAACTCCTCGGCGTCCGACACCGAGCGGAGCAGGATCGTAGCGTCGGCGGTCCGGTCGAGGACCGTCGAGATCAGCGGGCGAGAGTGCGGCCCGACGATCAGGGTGCGGCGGTCGCTGGGGAGGACGTCGGCCAGCACGGCGGCCAGAGCCGGATGGTGGTCGGTGCGGTCGGTCCAGGGTTGCATCTCGCCGAGGACCACCTGCAGGTCAGACACGCTCTCTCCAATCGAACAGCATCCGCAACTCCGCGGGCGGCATCATCCAGGGCTTGCCGAGCTCCAGGTCGGTGGTCGCCGCGGCGGCTTCGAGGTCGATCGACGTACCGAGCATCTCCGGCCACAGCCGCTCGATCCGGCTCTGCCCACCGAACAAGGGGTTCTCGCCGTCCATCTCCATCGGGTCGCCGTACACCGCGGGTTCGCAGCCGGCCGCGACGCCGTAGAAGATTGCCGTCGACAACCGGTTGGCGGCGACCCGCTTGTGCCGCCGCAGCTCGGCCAGTTGCTTGAACAGGAAGCGCCGATCGGTCCCCTCGTACGAGAACCCGCGGCGCCCGAACGACACCACCCGGAAGCCCGCGTCCTCGTAGAACCCGCGGACTTCGGGACGGTCGTACTCCGTGTAATACAACGAAAAGGTGACCGGCCCGGGCTCGGTCTCGCGGATCTCGTCGATCAGTCGCTGATGGTCGCCGTGGATCTTGCCGCCCTCCCACCCGTGGAAGAGGAACCACAGCGTGCCCTCGCGCTCGACCGGCTCGGCTTCCTTCTCGAGCTCCAGCAGGTAAAGGAACGGCGCGCCGATGCTGTGGTAGTTCCGCCGGCCGAGCGCATGCCCGCGCCGCCGCGGTGCGTCGCTCCAGGTGAAGCGCCAGGCGCCGTCGTAGAACTCGTGCACCGGGTTCCACCCACAGCCGATGTTCCAGCCGTGCTGCAGATAGCCTCGCAGCCGCGGCGGGTGATCGAAGTCGAAACCCGCGTAGCGACTGAGGATGTGCGTCTGGCCGTAGTAGTGGTTGTGGTGATGCATCAGCGGACCTCCACGTGCAACGTGCCGGCATGCGGCCGTACGGCGAGAACGTGCGCGTCTCGCGAGATGGTCAACGGCAACCGGCTGTACAGGAAGGGCTCACACTGCACGGCATGCGATGAGCCGCCGGGCGCGGTCGCGAACAGGATCCAGTCCGCCAGCGAGGCCAACGGGTCGTCCGAGACCCGCTCCGCCGCCGCGGGGATCAGCGCGTCCACCTCGACCGCCGCTTCCCAGCCGTCGCCGGACAGGGTACGGCGGCACGCGACGTCCAGGTGGTCGTCGGAGTCGGCCAGGTAGCGCCGCCAACCGAAGCCGACGTCACGCCAGTGCGACCCGCGCACCACCAACATGTTGCCCATCACAACGACAGAGGTTGCCGTCGTCCGGATCGGGGACTCGTGCAGGTTCACGTACCCGCCGGTCGACCGCGTCACCGTCACGACCCGATCGCCTTCGGTCCGGGACACCGCGGACTCCCCTGCCGTCCAGAGCAACACCCGCTGCTGTCCCTCAGGGCCCCGGAGCCGGAACGATCGCGTCGTCCGCTGACCGAAGGGGTCGTCCGGATTGGCCTGCGCCAGGAGGTCCGCGATCGGCAGTCTCGCCGTGAAGTCGCGGCCGTCGACCTCCAGCGGGATCTCTTCCTCGCCACCCACGATCGGCCGGGTGACGAACAACGACGGCTCGTCGAACGAAGACCGGCCGTGCAACACCAGCGCATCCGGCGTCGGCTCGACCGACGTCAGGCGGCCAGGATCCGTGAGCCGCCGTACGGCGAACCATCCGTTCTTGCCCGGGCCGGGCTGAATCCAGCTGGCGTCGTCGATCCACGCACCGGGCGGCCATCCAGGACTGCCCGGCCCCTGCCCACCGAGCGTGCCCCGCCGGTGCCGTCGCCCGGACGTCATCTGTACGGCGAAGTGCGCCGGAGCACCCGCGCAGAGAGCGAGCAGCTCGCGATCCAGCACGACCTCGAATCCGACCCGCGTCGTGTCACCGTGCAGGTCCAGCGCGTCGTGCCGGCGTACCTGGAGCGGGTGCGGAGTGTCCTCGATGACCAGGGCGATCCTCAGGCTCGAGGAGCGTCCGGTCTCCAGGTGACGGATCTCGGCGGTGCCCTTGACCGACAGCGCGCCGTCGACCCACGCCACCTCGCGCACGCTCGTCGCCAGCGTCAAATCCTTGTCCGACACCCGGTACAACTCCTGCGGTACGACGGCCGCCCGCAGGCCCGGGTAGTTGTAATCGAGCTTCCGAGACCGCGGCCGGGGCACTGCCCGGGCACCACCGCGGAGTCCGCCGTCGTTGCGGAACAGGGCGAGCCGCCGGAGCAGCCCGACGTCGCCGGCGCGGAGCGCGGCATGCTGAATCCGGTCGTACCGGTGAGTGGCCGCCAGGACTGACGAGTCGAGCCGGTCCAGCAGCAGTCGCGACAGCTCGACGAGGTGCTGCTCCTCGTCGGCCGGCACCGAACCGAACGCGGACATCAGCGTGAGTACGTCGATCTGGGCCAGGTGCGCGTGCACCCGCCGGCGGACCCACGGCAGGCCGTCCTCGACCAGGTCCATCACCATCCCGGCCGAGACGACCCGGTCGCGGAGGTTGGCGAGCTGGAACTTCTGCTGGGTGATCGACTCGCCGGACTCGCGCTCGCGCCAGTAGTAGACCGGCGCCGTGATGGTGTCCACGGTCACGGCGTCCAGGTGCGCCTTCAGCGCGACCGGGTAGTCCTCGTAGCGGATGGGCGGGAAGCGGTAGCCGAACTCGTCCCAGAACGAGCGCCGGTAGACCTTGTTCCAGAGCATCCGGTCCAGCACGAGGTCGGGCACCTCGCAGACGTGGGTCGCGGACCGGGTGCGGGCGAAGGGCTGCCGGTGCAGCCACGACGGCCGGACCCCGAAGCTGTTGTTGAACCGCCGCGCGTTGCCGCCGGCGAAGTCGGACCCGGTCCGGTCGAGGGTCCGGATCAGCGACTCGAACCCGTGCCGCGAGACCAGGTCGTCGCCGTCGACGAACGCCAGGTACTCACCCGTCGCCGCGCGGATCCCGGTGTCGCGGGCCGGCCCGGGCCCGGCGTTGTCCTGCTGGATGAGCCGGAAGCGCGAGTCCCGGGAGCAGAACTCCTTCGCGATCACCGCGCTGTCGTCGGGCGACCCGTCGTCGACCAGGATCGCCTCGAAGTCGCTCCACGTCTGCCGGGCGATCGAGTCCAGGCACGGCTCGACGTACTCACTGACGTTGTAGAGGGGCACGACCACACTCAGCCGCGGCGTCACTCCGGCAAAACCCCCCTCGCTGAAGTTAGGTGTGCACCCCCAAGGCACCTACGGAGCGTAAACGAGGTGAAGGGTCACAAGGTTATGCACCGGCTCGAATCCGTAGCGGGCCCAGACCCGCTGGATGCCGGTGTGGTGCGCCTGCGTGGACACGACCAGGCGCCGGCTCGTGCAGGCGTCCTCGATCGCGGCGAGCAGGTGACCGTACCGGCCGCGGCCCTGCTCGGCCGGGACGACGCCGGCGAGCTGGATCTCGGTCCAGGAGCGCTGCTGGTCGATCGCGGCCAGCGCGAGCACCCGGCGGTCGGGCCCGCGCAGGACCACCGCGCCGGCGTCGGCGATCCGCCGGCGGGCCCAGTCCTGCCGGCCGGCCAGGGCGAGCGTCCGGTCGAACTGCGGGTTGGCGCAGTAATGGTTCCCCGAGTCGCCGAAGACGTCCGCGACCACGTCGTCCACCAAGACGTCGTCGGCCGCGGGTTCGACCTGCGCGCTGAACCCGGCCAGTGGCGCCGGCCGACGACCCTTGCCGGTCGGCAGGGACCAGTAGACGACGGTGTCGGCCAGCAGCGCCCGTCGCGGCCCACTCGCCAGCGCCGCGAACCAGGTGGTCTCGCGGGCGGGGTAGCGCAGCACGATCACGTCGGCAGTCGATCTCTCGACGGCGGACAGCACCTCGGCGAGCGGCGTACCGGCGGAGGCGGACACGGACACCCGGTCGATCGAGACGCCGAACCGCTTCGCCGCGTCCACGGACGGCCGCACGGTCAACTCACCGGCCTCGAGCGCGTCGTACCAACTCATAGAGGACGGAGCTTAGTCGGTTTCGTCGATCGTTTCGGCGAAGGTGTGGTGTCCGTGGTCCTCGAGGCTGTCGTAGCCGACGAGGAACTGGGGGCGTCGCTGGCTCGACTGGAACAGGCGGGCCACGTATTCGCCGAGCAGGCCGAGGCAGAGCAACTGGATCGCGCCGATCACGCTGACCGCCAGCACGGTCGACGTCCAGCCCGGGATGCTGCGGCCGGTCAACTTGATGACCAGCGCACCGATCACGAACACGCCCGACAGCATCCCACCGAGCAGCCCGAGCCAGGTCGCCAGCCGCAGCGGCGCGGCCGAGAACGCGGTCACGCTGTCGAAGGCCAGCCGGAGCATCTTCGAGAAGCTGTACTTCGTCGTCCCGGCCGCTCGCTCCGCACGCACATACTTCACTTCCGCGCTCGGGAAGCCGAGCCACGGGATCACCAGCCGGAACACCCGGCCGTCCTCAGGTAGCGAGTTCACGGCGTCGACCACCCGGCGCGACACCAGCCGGAAGTCGCCGGCGTCGAACGGGATCTCCTTGCCGACCAGCCGGCACATCAGCCGGTAGTACATCCGCGCGGTCGTCCGCTTCAGCCAGGTGTCACTCGACCGGTCCGACCGAACGCCGTACACGACATCGACGTCCTGGTCGCGGACGGCGGTGAGGAACTCGGCGATGACCTCCGGCGGATCCTGCAGGTCGGCATCGATCGTCACCACGTACTCGCCCCGGGCCCGGCGGAAGCCGGCCGACTGGGCGGCCTGATGACCGCTGTTCCGGAGCAGCCGGACCACGCGCAGCTGAGCCCAGTCCTTCGCGGCCTCGAGCAGCAGCGTCGCGGTCCGGTCGCGGCTGCCGTCGTCGACCACGATCAGCTCGTAGGTGATCCCGAGTCCGTCCAGCAGCGGCCGCATCCGCGCGAAGAACATCGGCAGCACTTGCTCCTCGTCGTACATCGGTACGACGACGGAGAGCGCCGGCTGATCGGTTCGCATACTCCGGGACATTACTAGCGGTGACACTCCGCATTCGTGACGCGACAGATTTCACATTACTGTTACGACATGCGCGCGAGGGCGAGGCGGCGGGGGCCGCGGACAGCGGGGCCCTCCCTTTCCGGTCTGGTGGCCGGGCTGACGGTGCTGATTCTCGCGATCGTCCTGCTCGCCCTGCACTCGACCTTCTACGAACTCGGCCGGTTCGCCCTGTTCACCGGGCTTGCTGTCGCGCTGCCCGGGTTCGCGCTGTGGCGGCTGATCGGCAGCTACGGACGCAATCTGGTCGAGGACCTCGCCGCCGGGTTCGCGGTCGGCACCGCCGCGCAGGTGATCGTGTATCTGGCCAGCGCGTCGATCGGGCTGCAGGCCTGGTCCTGGGTCTGGGCGCCCGTCGTACTGCTGCTCACCTTCGCGGACAGCGACGTCCGAGCACGGGTCTGGCGGCGGGTTGACCAGCCCCTGCGACCACTGCAGGCGTGGCTGCTCGCCGCGTCGACGGCGGTCGTCGTACTGATCGTCTACCGGCGCGGACCGGGTCAGTTCCTGCCGGCGTACACCGATCCGCTGCGGGCGTACCCGGATCTCGCCTTCCAGCAGGCTCTGGCTGCCAGTGCGAAGTACGACGTACCGATCTCGACGCTGTGGCTCGGTGGCGAGCCGATGAAGTACCACACGTTCTTCCACCAGGCGACCGCCGCGACGGCGTGGGGGACGCGTCTCGACCTGACCGATCTGATCCACTCGCTCAGCTGGCTGCCGTTGTTCCTCGCCGGATGCGGACTGGTCTTCGCACTGACCACCCGGTTCACCCCGACCGCAGAGACGGGCGCGACCTGGGCCGGGCCGCTGGCCGTCCTGATCGCCGGGCTGGGTGGGGCTGTGCAACCACTGGCTGATCAGGGACTCGGCGGGATCTCCACCGCGGTCGCGGCGTACCTGAGTCCGACGCAGAACCTCGGCGTCCTGATCGCACTGGCGCTGTGCATCGTCGCGGTCGATCTGCTGCGTTCGGGGGCGCCGCGGAGCCGGTGGGTGTTGCTCATCCTGCTCGCCCTGGCCGCGGCCGGGGCGAAGTCGACGATACTTCCGCTGCTGGGGCTCGGGTTCGCTTTCGCGTTCCTGCAGTTGGGGATGGCCCGGAAGAGCACGCGTACGGCGCTGCTCGGCGGACTGCTGTCGTTCGTGGTGTTCCTGGCCGCGTTGATCACGATCTTCGGCGGCAGCACGTGGGGGACGCAGATCAAGCCGTTCGAGACCTTCGTCCAGCTGGCGCCGTACCCGACGCTGGTCGCGAACCCGCATGCCCAATTGTTGTCGGCGGCAACGACTCTGCTGAGCTGGGGACTGGCTGCGTCCGGACTCCTGTTCGTCGGGCGGAAGTGGCGGGACACCGGGGCGGTGTTCCTGCTGGGCTTCGCGGTCGCCGGGCTGCTCGGGACGGTGCTGACGACACAGTCGGGGGTCAGCCAGCTGTACTTCCTGCGGACGGCCTTTCCGGTTGTCGCCGTACTCGCGTCGGTCGGTCTGGCCAATCTGGTCGGGCGGCTCGGCGATCGGCGGGCCGTGGTGCTCGTGGGTGTGGCCGGACTGCTCGGACTTGCGGGACTCGGCATCGCTCGAGTGGAGTCGGCGGACCTGCGTGGGATCAAGGGTCCTTGGCTGTGGACGGCTGCTGTGCTCGGGACGGTCGCAGTGGTGGTTGCCCTTGTGTGGAAGGCGTTCCGGCGGCCCGGCAACGTGTTCGTGGCTCTGCTGGCCGGTGCAGTGGCAGCGAGCATGATCGGGGCGACGCTGGTCCCACTGCAGGCGTTCGTATCAGGCAAGGCGTCCAATCTGGTCTTCGCCCACCCCTTCCGCGGCGGTGCGACCGCTGCCGAGGCCGGTGCGGCTCAATGGCTGCGCCGGAACAGCAGACCGGGCGATCTAGTCGCGACCAACGCGCACTGCATCATCGAACGCAACGGCCTCTGCGACAGCCGGCACTTCTGGCTCGCCGCCCTGTCCGAGCGGCCGGTGCTGATCGAGGGCTGGTCGTACTCCAACCAGGCCAACCGGATCGCC
Organism: Kribbella sp. NBC_01484; assembly: GCF_036227145.1. Classification (NCBI taxonomy): domain Bacteria; kingdom Bacillati; phylum Actinomycetota; class Actinomycetes; order Propionibacteriales; family Kribbellaceae; genus Kribbella; species Kribbella sp. NBC_01484. The sequence goes on along the minus strand of NZ_CP109437.1, from coordinate 3,220,373 downwards.
CTCACCACCGGTGGGAACCCGAGCCTGATCCCTTACTGGAACCGCGAGGAGCTGGCCGCCAACGACGCCGCCTTCAAGGCCCCGACGCCCGCGGCGATCGAACGGCTGCGCAAAGCCGGCGTGCGCTGGCTGTACGCCGACCATCGAGCGGGCGACGTGTCACCAGTGCTCCGCAACTACGTCCGGCTCCGCCACGCCACGCTGGACGCCACGATCTACGAGCTCAGATAAGCGCCAGCAGCGCGTCGGCCACGCGCGTGCGCCCGAGGCCGTCCACGAGCTTCCAGCCCGCCGAAGCGAGACGAGCGCGCTCCAGCGGATCGGTCAGCAGCCGTTTGAGCACAGCGGCCGCCGACGACGGGTCATCCTTCAGGTCGGACAGCACGCCGACGCCGGCCGCCGTACCGGTGGCTATCGCGCGCTCGTACCCCATCACCTGGTTGTCCACAACACACACGAGTCCGGCCGTCGCACCGAGACACAGCAGCTCCCAGGTCGACGTACCCGAGGCGCTGATGGTCAGATCGGCCTCGCGAACCGCCGCCGCCAGCTGATCCGTTGGTGCGATCACGTCAACGTGTTGCCCCGGTTGGAGCTGGATCGCGGCGATCCGCGCCGAGAGGTCGGCGGTCGGCGCGACCACGGTGGCCTCGAACGGCACGCCGGTCGCCACGAGCGCGTGGACCACGGGCGCACCGGCGCCGAACGCGTCCGTCCCACCGAAGAACGCGAACACCTTGGGTACGGCGACCTGCCGCGGCGCGGGTGGTGCGGACGGGCGGAGAGCGAGGATGTCGTCGCGGATCATCACGTACTGGAGCCCGGCTAGCCGGATCGTGCCGGGTGGCAGCTCGGGGTGGTCGAGCTCGGCGGAGAGGTTCTGGTCGACCAGCAGGTCCGCCTCGGCGCCGCGGAAGTCGCCGTCGACGACGGCCAGGGTGGGGACACCGGTCGCACGGACGGCACGGTAGACCGAGGGGTCCAGGTCGTAGCCGTCGAAGACCACCGCGTCCAGGCCGAGCCGGCCGACCAGCGCACCATGCTCGTCCGGTGTCGACACCGCCCGCTCCACGCCGATCCCGCGGGCCGCGATCTGCTCCGCGGCCCACGGCACCGTGTGCGCGTCGCAGACGAACACGATCTCGACGCCGCGTCGCCGTACCTCCTCCGCCAGCGCCAGGCACCGCATCACGTGCCCGATCCCGGCCCCCGGACCGACATCACACCGCATCCCGACGCGCTTCACGCCCCGACCGTATCGGCTACATATCGGCTTTCGGCCGCGGACCCCGGGTGAGAATCCGCACTTGTGGATAGACTGGTAATACGTAGGAGGCGTACTACGTAGGAGGCTAGGATGCGACTCAACAGCAAGGGCCAGGTGACGATTCCGGCCGAGCTCCGGCGGAAGCACCATCTGCACGAGGGGGACGAGGTGACCGTGATCGAGGCGGCGGACGGACTGCGGATCGTGCGGGTCGCGGAGGCGGAGAGCCGCGGGCAGCGGCTGGTGCGCGAGATGCGTGGGCGGGCGACGAGCGCGATGAGCACCGAGGAGCTGATGGAGCTGCTGCGTGGCGACTGACCGGACCTCCGGCCTGCTCGGCGCGCGGCGCGCCGACCCCGCGGCGGGCGAGCAGCCCGTGACCCTCGTCGACACCTGTGTGCTGCTCGACATCCTGACCGACGACCGCGAATGGGGCGAGTGGTCCGCGACCGCGGTGGCGGAGGCCCGGGACCAGGGCGAGCTGGTGATCAACCCGATCGTCTACGCCGAGGTGTCGGCCGGATTCGACCGGATCGAGGACGTCGACGCCGCGCTCCCGGCCGGCGACTTCCGGCGCGAACCGCTGCCGTTCCCGGCCGGATTCCTGGCCGCGCACGCCTTCGTGGCCTACCGGCGCCGCGGCGGCGCGAAGACCTCGCCGCTGCCGGATTTCTACATCGGCGCACATGCCGCGGTGCAGCGCTATCAAGTGATCACCCGCGACCACCGTCCGTTCCGGACGTACTTCCCCAGCGTTCGTTTGATCACGCCCGGCTGAGATGCGGGATTGAGAGGGCGGCGGGACGGGCGGCTATTGTTCGAATCTGCACCGCGCGTACGGTGCTAAGAACTGTCCGTCAGAAGGGTCCCGCTCGAGTGTCCATCCTCACCGGCTCCGACATCCTCGTCACCGGAGGCACCGGTTCCTTCGGCCGGGAGTTCGTCCGGCACGCGCTGGACCAGCTGAACCCGCGCCGGATCATCGTCTTCAGCCGCGACGAGCTCAAGCAGTGGGAGGTCCGCCAGCGGTTCGGCGACGACCCCCGGCTGCGGCTCTTCCTCGGTGACGTCCGGGATCGGTCCCGGCTGCTGCGCGCCATGCACCGGGTCGACTACGTCATCCATGCGGCCGCGCTGAAGCAGGTCGACAGCGGCGAGTACAACCCGTGGGAGTTCGTCCAGACCAACGTGGTCGGTTCGCAGAACGTCATCGAGGCCGCGATCGACTCCGGCGTGAAGCGCGTGGTGGCGCTGTCCACCGACAAGGCGTCCAGCCCGATCAACCTGTACGGCGCGACCAAGCTGACCGCGGACAAGCTGTTCATCAACGGCAACCACTACGCGGCGGCGTACGACACCCGCTTCAGTGTGGTCCGGTACGGCAACGTGATGGGCAGCCGCGGCTCGATCATCCCGAAGTTCCGGGCCCTGCACGCGGCCGGCCAGTCGCTGCCGATCACCGACCTGCGCTGCACCCGGTTCCTGATCACGCTGCCGCAGGCGGTCGAGTTCGTGGTCGACTCGTTCGACCTGATGACCGGCGGCGAGCTGTACGTGCCGCGGATCCCGTCGATGAAGGTGACCGACCTGGCCGAGGCGATCGCGCCCGGCGCGAAGATGCACGACATGGGCCTGCGCCCGGGCGAGAAGCTGCACGAGGAGATGATCAGCCCGGAGGAAGGCCGGCGCGCGCTCGCGCTCGGCCAGCGGTTCGTGCTGCAGCCCGACCTGGCCAGCTGGGGCTATCTCCCCCCGGCCGACGGCATCCCGGTGGCGGACGGGTTCCACTATGCGTCGGACACCAACGACCTGTGGTACTCGATCGACGAGATCCGCAAGATCCTGGAGAGCGACGTCTAGCAATGTTGCCGTACGGACGTCAGTCCATTTCTGAGGCGGACATCGAGGCGGTCACCGCCGTACTCCGCGGCGATTGGCTCACGACCGGGCCGGCTGTCACGGCCTTCGAGGACGCCGTGTCGGAGCTGGCCGGCGGACACCGCACGGTCAGTTGTACGTCGGGGACCGCGGCCCTGCACATCGCGTACGCCGCTCTCGGCGTGGGACCGGGTGACGAGGTCGTCACCACCCCGATGACCTTTGTCGCAACGGCATCCTGCGCGGCGATGCTCGGGGCGAAGGTGGTCTTCGCGGACGTCGACGAGGACACCGCGTTGATCGATCCCTCGGCCGTCGACGCGGCGCTGACCGAGCGCACGAAGGTGATCGCGGCCGTCGACTACGCCGGCCAGGCCGCGGAGTACGCCGTACTGCAGCCGCTGGCGGACCGGGTCGGCGCGCGCACCCTCGCCGACGCGGCGCACTCGATCGGTGGTTTCGCCGACGGCCGTCCGGTCGGGGATCTGGCCGACGTGACCACGATGTCGTTCTTCCCGACCAAGAACCTCACCACCGGCGAAGGCGGCGCGGTGGTCTGCAAGGACCCGTCGATCGGCCAACGGGCGCACGAGTTCCACTTCATCGGCCTCGTCCGCGACCCGGACCGCTTCGAGATCACCGACGAAGGCCCGTGGCATCAAGAGGTGCACGAGTACGGCGTGAACTACCGGCTGACCGACCTCGGGGCCGCCCTCGGGTTGTCGCAACTCACCCGGCTCGCGGAGTTCAAGCGCCGCCGGTCCGAAATCACCGCCCGCTACAACGCGGCGTTCCACGGCGTGGATGGCCTGCGTACGCCGGTGCAGCGGGCCGGCGTGGATCCGGCCTGGCACCTCTATCCGGTCCGCGTCCTCGGCGGCCGCCGCCGCGAGGTGTTCGAAGGCATGCGGGCGGCGGGCATCGGCGTCCAGGTGAACTACATTCCGGTTTACTGGCACCCGGTGTTCGCGCGGCAGGGGTACCGGCGCGGCCTGTGCCCGAACGCCGAGGCTTTCTACGCTGAGGAGTTGTCGCTGCCCCTCTTCCCCGACCTGACCGACGCCGATGTCGACCGGGTGATCGACACTCTGACGAAGCTGGTTCGTTAACGTGACTGATGTGACCCGATCGAACTTGATCGGCGGAGAGATGCTCAACTGGTCGGATCTGCACCCGGTCGACGCCCGCCCCCCGGCCGCCGGACCCGCAGCCACAGCACTCCTGGCCGCCGCCCTCCAGCCCCGGGACTCCGTGCTGATCGCCGGCCCGCACGCCGTCGACGTGATCACCGCTGTCGCCGCCCGGGTCACGTCGGTCGACCTGCTGCTGCGCTCGGCCCCGGACGCGGAGGAGATCGCCGAACTCCTCGACGACACCAAGGGCCAGGTCTTCTGCGGCGCCCTCGACCGCTTCGGCGCCGACGAGACGTACGACGTGATCGTCGCGCTCGACGGCCTCGAGCGGCTGGGCGGCCCGGACACCCCGAAGCTGACCTGGACCGAGGCCCTCGCCCGTCTCCGGTCCCGGCTCGCTCCGACCGGCCGGTTACTCCTCGGCGCCCAGAACTCCTTCGGCGTCGAACGTTTGATCCAGCCCGCGATCACCGCGGCCCTCCCCCGCGACGAGGACTGGGCCCGCGACGTAGCCGACACCGCTCCCGCCGGCATCAAACCGCTGCAGGCCGCGCTGCGCGGCGCAGGTGTCGAGATCGCTCAGACCTACGCAGTCTTCCCGTCCCTGGTCGAAGCCCAACTCGCTGCGACCTCGGTGCGTGGTCTGGCGGCTGTCGCCGCCGCCAGGTCGGTTGCCGCACGCAACGCGGGCCCGACGCTGATGGACCCCTACCGCCTGGTGCTGGACGCAACTGCGGCGGGCCTGGGCAGCGACCTCGCACCCGCGTGGTACTTCGTCGGCGGGGCCGAGCGGCCGGGAGACGCCGCCTCCACCAGCCCCAGCGTGCTTCCGGAGGGCGCCGTCCCCACCGGTTCCGGTGTCCTCTTGGAGGAGCACCTTCTGGCTGCCTTGCGGGTCGATGACCAGGCGACTTTGCGCCGGATCATCCCCGACTACGCGGCCTGGCTCGGCACGGGCGGTGCGGGGTCGCCGGACAACGTGATCCTGGACGGGACGTCGTACCGGCTGTTCGGGGAGGCGCAGGACGGGGATGTGGTCACGCATCTCACCCGGTTCGCGCGGCGGGTGCTGGAAAGTGGCTCACGGCAACCATGGCCTGCGGGTGGCGATCCGCAGGCGTTGACGGCGCGGCTGGCGTCGATGGCCGGGATCACTGTGACAGAAGAGGTTTCGGCCTCGGCCGAGGTGATCCGGCCGATGGGGAGTGCCGAGCAGCTCGCGACCGTGGCGCGGCTCGCGGACGAGCTGGCGCACGCGAGCGCCCGGGCGATCCTGTTCGAAGGCACGGTCAGCGGGATCCGCCGGTCGCTGCCCTACCGGGTCGGCCACGCGGTGCTCAACCCGGCCCGGGTGATCCGCCGCCGCGTGAAGCGCCTGCTGCGGAAGGTGCGCCGCTGATGCACCACGCGAACCACTTCTACGGGCACGCCAACATCATGGCGTCGTACGCCGGACTCGCGAAGCCGCCGCGGATCTGGGGTTACCTGCAGCACGGCTGGAACATCCTGGACGGCTTCGCCCACGGCACCACCTTCGCACCCGGGACGCCGAAGTTCGTCTGGTCCGACAGCGTCCGCCGGCGCGGCCACTCGATGGGCCTGCGCAACTACTCGGTGATCGGCTCGGTCTGGCTCTACCTGCTCGAGGTGCATCCCGAGCTGGCCACGCCGGCAAAAGGTGCCGCGGGCACCATCTTCTACCCGTTCCACGGCTGGGAAGGCCAGCACGTGCTGGGCGACCACGGCCGGCTCGTTGCCTCGATCAACGAGCATGAGACCGGCCCGGTGACCGTCTGCCTGTACTGGAACGAGTACGGGAAGCAGGAGATCCGCAATCTCTACCAGGAGGCGGGCTTCCGCGTGATCACCCATGGCTACCGAGGCCTGCACTGGCGCCGGACCGACGCCAAGTTCCTGGTCAAACAGTTGCGCGAACTCCGCAGACACACGCGGGTCGCGTCCAACCGGCTCAGTTCCGCCGTCCTGTACGGCGCGTCGATCGGCCTGCAACCGGGGGTCTACGGCGACCCGATGGTGCTGGAACACGAACATCCCTCGTTCGGCGGGCAGGCCAGGATCAAGCGGCTCTGGCCGGAGCTGGACCAGCCGTTCGTGCCGCCCGCGATCGCCCGTGAGTTCACCGACACCGAGCTGGGCGCCGGCCATCTCGCCGGCCCGGCCGAGATCCGGGAGTTGTTCCGATGGAACCCCTGACCATTGGCATCGTCACGCAGGTCCGGGTGACCAGCTCGCGGCTGCCGGCCAAGGTCCTGCTGAGCGTCCGCGGCCGGACCTATCTCGAGCATCACCTCGACCGGCTGCGTGGCACCGGCCTTCCGGTGATCGTGGCGACCACCACGAACTTCAACGACGACGTCGTGCTGGAGGTGGCCGCGCACGCCGGCGTCCCGGTCTTCCGCGGCAGCGAGGACGACGTCCTGAGCCGCTTCGCCGGAGCGGCCCGCGAGCACGGTCTGGACGGGATCGTCCGGGTGACGTCGGACTGCCCGCTGATCGATCCGGAGGTCGTTGCCGCCGGCGTCGATCGCTGGCGGACCGAGAACGATCTCGATCTCTACGTCTCGAACTGCCTCGAGCGGACCTACCCCCGGGGCATGGACTTCGAGATCTTCTCCGCGGCCCGGCTGTACGACGCCGAGGCCAAGGCGACCCTGCGACCCGACCGTGAGCACGTGACGCCGTACCTGCATCAGAACCGGTCCGGCGAGATGCGGCTGCTGAACCTGCCCTGGTCCGGCGGCGGAGCGCAGTACCGGCTGACCCTGGACACCCCGGACGACTGGAAGTTGCTCGACGCCCTCATCGAGGACTTCGACGCGACCGCCCTGAACTGCGCCGAACTGGTCGCGATCCTCGATGCGAATCCGCAACTGGCCACGCTCAACGCGCACATCGAACAGAAGAAGCTCGGCGAGTGACGACGCGGCAGGCTGCTGCTACGGCATGATTTGCGGTGATGACCACCGATGATCCAGGTTCCGAGCCGGCGAACGAGGCCCGCGCGAAGTCGTTCGGCGCGGTAGCGGCGGCGTACGACGCCGGCCGGCCGACGTTTCCGGGTGAGGCGCTGACCTGGATCCTGGGCCGGGGCCGCGGACTGCAGGTCCTGGATCTGGGCGCCGGCACCGGCAAGCTCGCCGCGGTGGCCGCCGGGCTCGGGCACGATGTGGTCGCGGTCGACCCGTCGCAGGAGATGCTCGAGGTCTGCCGCCGGCGACCCGGCATCGACACCATGGTCGGTGCGGCCGAGTCGATCCCGCTGGCGCACGCCTCGGTGGACGCGGTGATCGTCGGTCAGGCCTTCCACTGGTTCGACCACGCCCGCGCGCTGCCCGAGATCGCGCGGGTCCTGCGGCCGAACGGCGTACTCGGCCTGCTCTGGAACAACGCCGACACCGTCGTCCCCTGGGTCCGCCGGATGGTGCACGCGATGCAGGGCAGTGACCACATCGCCGGCGACCGGTTCGACCCGATGCCGATCCTGCTGCAGTCGGATCTGTTCGCCCTGGTGGAGACCGCCCGGTTCCGGCACTGGCAGGATCTGGACCGGCTGGGCCTGCGGCAGCTGGCCCTGTCGCACTCCCGGATCGCGGTCCTGACCGAGTCCCGTCGCGAGGCCGTGCTCGACCAGGTCAATGCTCTGTACGACACCACCGCGCGTCCTCCCGAGCCGCTGCGGATGCCGTATTTCACCGACTGTTACCGCGCTCGTCCCAGCGATCTGGCGAATTACCGCCGTACTCTCGACGCGCCGGTCGCCCCGCATCTCTAAAACGGGCGAAACGTTTTGGTTGCGGTAGGTCACAAACACGCGACTTGCGGCTAACGTGCACCTGTTCGTGTCCAGCAAAAGGGGATCTCATGGACGAGCAAATGGTGCGCGAGCGCGATGCCCGCGCCTATGAGGCGGTGTACGAGACAGCCGACTTCACCGAGCTGCGACGGCGCTACAAGAATTTCGTCGTGCCGTGGACCATCACGTTCATGGCCTGGTACCTGGCCTATGTCGCCTGCTGCAACTGGGCCCGCGACTTCATGGACCACAAGGTGGTCGGGCACGTCAACGTGGCGCTGATCTTCGGCCTGCTGCAGTTCGTGTCCACCTTCGTGATCGCCGCGCTGTACGGCCGGTTCGCGAACCGGAAGCTCGATCCGCTCGCCCAGGGGCTCAACGCCAAGTACAAGAGGGAGCGCCGCCGGTGAGCGCAATTCCTGTGTTGTTGCCGCTGGCCGACGCCGAGCCGGGCAACCGGGCGCTGACCATCGCGCTGTTCGGCGCGATCGTCGCCGTGACGCTGTACATCACCTGGTGGGCGTCCCGGCAGAACAAGACCGCCGCCGACTACTACGCCGGCGGCCGCTCGTTCAGCGGCGCGCAGAACGGCCTCGCCATCTCCGGTGACTACATGTCCGCGGCGTCGTTCCTCGGCATCTCCGGCTCGATCGCGCTCTACGGGTACGACGGCTTCCTGTACTCGATCGGGTTCCTGGTGGCCTGGCTGGTGGCGCTGCTGCTGGTCGCCGAGCTGCTGCGGAACTCGGGCCGGTTCACGATGGCCGACCAGCTCGCGTACCGGATGCGGCAGCGGCCCGTCCGGACCGCGGCCGCCACCTCCACGATCGTGGTGTCGATCTTCTACCTGCTGGCCCAGATGGTCGGCGCGGGCGCGCTGGTCGGGCTGCTGCTCGGGGTCAAGAGCGAGGGTCTGAAGGCGGGCGTGATCATCCTGGTCGGCGCGCTGATGATCATCTACGTGACCTTCGGCGGCATGAAGGGCACCACCTGGGTGCAGATCGTCAAGGCCGTGCTGTTGATGTCCGGCGCGGTCCTGATCACCTTCCTGGTGCTGCTGAAGTTCCACTTCAACCTCTCCGAGCTGCTCGGCGCGGCCTCGGCAAAGTCCGGCAAGGGCGAGGCGTTCCTGCAGCCCGGACTGCTGTACGGCAAGGACCTGACCGGTCAGATCGACTTCCTGTCGCTCGGCCTCGCGCTGGTCCTCGGTACGGCGGGCCTGCCGCACATCCTGATCCGCTTCTACACCGTGCCGGACTCGCGGGCCGCGCGCCGGTCGGTGCAATGGGCTATCGGTCTGATCGGTGCGTTCTACCTGATGACGCTGGCACTCGGGTTCGGCGCGGCCGCGCTGCTGGACACCAGCAAGGGGTCGGCTGTGGCCGAGTCGAAGGGTAACGTCGCCTCGCCGCTGCTGGCCGAATCCGTCGGCGGTGGCGCGGGTTCGCTGGGCGGCTCAATCCTGCTCGCGTTCATCGCGGCAGTGGCGTTCGCGACCATTCTCGCGGTGGTCGCCGGTCTGACCTTGACCTCGGCCTCGTCGTTCGCGCACGACCTCTACGCCAACGTCATCGCGAAGGAGAAGCCGTCCGAGCAGAGCGAGCTGCGGGTAGCCCGGTTCGCCGCGATCGGGATCGGCGCGGTCTCGATCGCGCTGGCGATCCCGGCGCAGAAGCTGAACATCGCGTTCCTGGTCGCACTCGCCTTCGCGGTCGCGGCGTCGGCGAACCTGCCGGCGCTCCTGTTCAACCTGTTCTGGAAGCGGTTCAACACTGCGGGCGCGGTCTGGAGCATCTACGGCGGCTTGATCTCGGCCGTCGTTCTGGTGGTGTTCTCACCGGTGGTGTCCGGCAAGCCGACGTCGATGATCACCAGCGCCGACTTCTCCTGGTTCCCGCTGTCGAACCCGGGCATCGTTTCGATCCCGCTCGGCTTCCTGTTCGGCATCCTGGGCACGTACCTCGGCCGGGACAAGTCGAGCGAGGACCGCTACCACGAGCTCTCCGTCCGGTCCCACACCGGCGCCGGCGCGGAAGGCGTCGCCAAGCACTAGTTCTGGCACTCAAAGGGCCGGTTCGCGTTCTGCGAGCCGGCCCTTTCAGTTGATCTGGAAGATCGTCGCGAACACATCCAGGTCCGCGGCGCTTGCCTGCCGGCCGACGATCCCGTCGGCGCGGGCTTTCGCGCCGTCGATCGCACCGGTCAGCAGCGGTGTCAGCGGCGCCATCGCCTCGACGACGACCACGGTGGCCGGCGTCGGCTCGGGGAACGGGCCGGGCGCCGCCGTCAGCGTCGGGCCGGAGCTGAGCGCGTGCACGACGATGTCGCCGAAGCGCAGTTCGTAGGCGAGCTTCCCGGTCCCGCGCTTCGGTGGGTGGTACGTCGACCGCAGCGCCATCACCAGCGAGTCCGCGGTGGCGATCTCGCCGGGCCGGAGCTCCCCGAGTGACCGCGCTCCCCAGCGGCCGAGCGCGAGTACGACGGGCTCCAGGTCCAGCCCGTACGGCGTGAGCTCGTAGACGATCGCGCCCGACGGCCGGGGCTGCACGTGGCGCTCGACCAGGCCGGCGCTCTCGAGCTCCTTGAGCCGGGTGGCGAGGACGTTGGTCGGGATCTTCGGCAGGCCGGAGCGCAGATCCGTGTAGCGCTTCGGGCCGACCAGCAGGTCGCGGACGATCAACAGCGCCCAGCGCTCCCCGACGAGCTCGAGCGCCCGGGCGACCCCGCAGTACTGGCCGTAGGTCTTCGTCGTCATGTCTCCAGTCTACTTGACAGAGTCTGCTTGTTTTTTACAAGCTTGCTTCATGACGACGATGACGAAGCAGCAGCGCGAGGAGTTCCTGGCCGGTCAGCACATCGGGGTCGTGAGCGTAGGCCGCCCCGACGGGTTGCCGCCGACCACCGTGCCGACGTTCTACGCGTACGAGCCGGGCGGCACGCTGACGATGTTCACCAACACCCAGGGCCGGACCACCGCCCGGGGCGAGGCGATCAAGTCGGCGGGCGTCGTCACGTTCCTGGTCCAGGAGGAGACCTGGCCGGCGAAGTACGTCGCGGTCGAGGCGACGCTGGACTCAGCCACCCGGCCGACGATCGAGCAGATGCTGACGATCACGCGCCGGTACATGCCCGAGGAGGCCGCGCAGCAGTTCGCGCACGCCGAGGTCGACAACCCGGACAGCACCATCGTCTTCTTCAGCTTCACCCCGACCCGCTGGTTCTCCGGCGACTACTCCTGACTTCCCCTGGATCAGGAAGCAGATCAGCGGCCTGCTCGGCCGCTGACCGCTGCCAAAGCCCCACCAAGCGTCACGAGGCGTTGACGCTCGCGTAGCCATGCCGTAACAATAAGCCAGCGTCACGCAAGAAACGAGCAAAACTAGAGCAAGTTTCCGACTTCGCGTGGCGGCTATTCCCTTGCGTCCTCACCCCCGCCCACCAGGAGAGGCCATGCGAATCCCGAACTGGCGGCTGCCAACCGCCTTGCTCGCCGCGAGTCTCGCGCTCGCGGCCGCCCCGCTCGTCCCCCCGACCCCGGCCGGCACCGCGGCCGCCGCCGTACTGGCCGGACCGAACCTCGCCGCCGGCAAGGCCGCGTCGGCCAGCAGCGTCACCCAGACCTACGTCGCGTCGAACGTGACCGACGGCAACCAGGGCACCTACTGGGAGAGCGCCAACAACGCGTTCCCGCAGTGGGTCCAGGTCGACCTCGGCTCGTCCGTCGCGACCAACCAGGTCGTGCTCAAGCTGCCGACGGCGAACTGGGGTGCCCGCAACGAGACCCTCGCGGTCCAGGGCAGCACCGACGGGCAGAACTTCACCGACCTGTCCGCGTCCGCGTCCCGCGCGTTCAACCCACCGAGCAACACCGTGACGATCGACTACGGCACGGCGACCGCGCGCTACGTCCGGATCCGGATCACCGACAACACCGGCTGGCCGGCCGGACAGCTGTCCGAACTCGAGGTCTACGGTCCGGCGACCGGTGACACCCAGGCTCCCACCGCCCCGGGCAACCTGGCCTTCACCGAACCCGGCACCGGCCAGATCCGGCTCAGCTGGAACGCCTCGACCGACAACGTCGGCGTCACCGGGTACGACGTGTACGCGAACGGGCAACTGCGGACCAGCGTGGCCGGCACTGTGCTCACCTACACGGACAACCAGCCGGGCAGCGCGTCGATCACGTACTTCGTTCGCGCGAAAGATGCCGCTGGCAATCAATCGCCGAACAGCAACACGGTGACCCGCAACGGCAGCAGCGGACCCGGCAGCAACCTCGCGCTGGGCAAGCCGATCACCGCGTCCGGGTACACGTTCACCTATGTCCCGGCCAATGCCAACGACGACAACGTCCAGACCTACTGGGAGGGCGACGCCAATCCGGCCACGCTGACCACCCAGCTCGGCGCGAACGCGGACCTCAGCTCGATCGTGATCCGGCTCAACCCGGACTCGGCCTGGGGACCGCGGACGCAGACATTCTCGATCCTCGGGCGGGAGCAGAGCGCGTCCGGGTTCACCACGATCGTGCCGAGCGCGGCGTACAACTTCAGCCCGGCGAGCGGGAACAGCGTGACGATCCCCGTCAGCGCGCGGGTGGCTGACGTACGACTGAACTTCACCGGCAACACCGGCGCACCGGCCGGCCAGGTCGCCGAACTCCAGGTGATGGGCGTGCCGGCGCCGAACCCGGACCTCACGCTCTCCGACGTGTCCTGGACGCCGACCTCGCCGGTCGAGACGGACACGATCACGATCCGCGCGACCGTCAACAACGGCGGTACGGCGGACTCCCCGGCGACCGACGTCAACTTCTACCTCGGTGCCACCAAGGTCGGTACGGCTGCCGTCGGCGCACTCGCGGCCGGGGCGTCGACAACGGTCAGCGCCTCGATCGGCACCCGCGACGCCGGCAGCTACGCCCTCAGCGCGAAGGTCGACGAGTCGAACACCGTCATCGAGCAGAACGACGGGAACAACACGGCGAACGCGTCCGGACCACTGGTCGTGACCCCGGTTGCGAGCTCGGATCTGATCGCGGCTGCGGTCAACTGGACGCCGGGCAATCCGGCCGCCGGGAACTCCGTCGCCTTCTCGGTCACCTTGAAGGACCAGGGCAGTGTCGCATCGGCATCCGGCGCACACGGCATCACGTTGACAGTGCTCAACGGCGCCAATGTCGTGACCACCCTGACCGGCTCGTACAACGGCTCGATCGCGGCCGGCGTGACCACACCCGCTGTTGCCCTCGGCAACTGGACGGCGGTGAACGGTCGCTACACCGTGCGCGTCGTACTCGCGGACGACGCGAACGAACTGCCGGTCAAGCGGACCAACAACACCAGCGAGCGGCCGTTCTTCGTGGGCCGCGGCGCGAACATGCCGTACGACCACATGGAAGCCGAGGACGCCTCCATCGGTGGCGGCGCGTCCGTGATCGGACCGAACCGGACCATCGGCGACCTGGCCGGCGAGGCGTCCGGACGGCGCGCGGTGACGCTGAACTCGGACGGCTCGTACGTCGAGTTCACCATGCGGGCCAGCACGAACACCCTCGTTACCCGGTTCTCGATCCCGGACTCGGCGGGCGGTGGCGGCCAGACGTCGTCGATCAGCGTCTACGTGAACGGCAGCTTCGCGAAGACGTTGCCGATGACCTCGAAGTACTCCTGGCTGTACGGCGCGGAGGCTTCGCCGAACAACTCACCAGGGTCCGGGCCGGCCCGGCACATCTACGACGAAGCCAGCATCATGCTGGACCAGACCTACCCGGCCGGGACCAAGATCCGGCTGCAGAAGGATCCGTCGAACGGTACGACGTACTCGATCGACTTCGTCGACACCGAGGCCGCGACGCCGATCGCCAACCCTGGCACGGGTTTCGTGACGCCGGCCGGGTTCACCCAGCAGGACGTGCAGGGCGCACTCGACCGGGTGCGCCAGGACACCACGCTGCAGGGCGTGTACCTGCCGGCGGGTGACTACCAGACGTCGTCGAAGTTCACCCTGTACGGCAAGGCGATCAAGGTGGTCGGCGCGGGACCGTGGTTCACCCGCTTCGTGGCACCGCAGACCCAGTCGAACACCGACGTCGGCTTCGACGCGCAGTCGTCCGCGAACGGGTCGACGTTCAGCGGATTCGCGTACTTCGGCAACTACGACAGCCGCAACGATGGACCGGGCAACGTGTTCAACTTCGCGAACACCTCGAACATGACCATCGACAACGTCTGGGCCGAACACCAGATGTGCCTGTACTGGGGCGCGAACACCGACAACTCGGTGATCAAGAACTCGCGGATCCGGGACTCGTTCGCCGACGGCATCAACATGACCAACGGCTCGGCCGGCAACACCGTCAGCAACAACGACGCCCGGTCCACCGGGGACGACAGTTTCGCGCTCTTCAACGCCACCGACAACGGCGGCGGCGAGGTCCGGGACAACGTCTTCGAGAACCTGTCCGCGTCGCTGACCTGGCGGGCCGCCGGCTTCGCGGTGTACGGCGGGACGAACAACGTGTTCCGCAACCTGAACGCCGCGGACATGCTCACCTATCCGGGCATCACGATCAGTTCGCTCGACTTCGGCATCCCGATGAACGGCTTCGGCGCGACCCCGCCGACCCAGTTCCAGAACGTCTCCGTGGTGCGGTCCGGCGGTCACTTCTGGGGCAACCAGGCGTTCCCCGGGATCTGGATCTTCTCGGCGTCGAAGGTCTTCCAGGGCATCCGCGTCAGTGATGTCGACATCGTCGATCCGACGTACAGCGGCATCATGTTCCAGACCAACTACGTCGGCGGGCAACCACAGTTCCCGGTCGCCGACACCGTCCTGACCAACGTCACCATCTCCGGCGCGCAGAAGAGCGGCGACGCCTTCGACGCGAAGTCCGGCTTCGGCATCTGGGCCAACGAACTCCCCGAACCAGGCCAGGGCCCAGCCGTCGGCAACGTCACCTTCAACAACCTCACCCTCACCAACAACGCAGTAGACATCCGCAACACCACCACAACCTTCACCATCACCCGCAACTGACCCACACCCCAGGGGCCGCCGGACACCCTCTCCGCCGGCCCCTGGCAGGTTGCACCCACCACGTATTGCCTTGTTCTGCAGCAGTCTGGGGCATTTCGATCTGCCCCGACCTGCCCCGGTGTCACACCCGCAGCCCTGCCTCCGCACGTGCAAAGGTCGAACCTTGCACTCAACAGGGCGGGGAAATGCCGATCCACGTATTCGTCGACGAGACCAAGGCTCGAGGGCTGCTGATGGCTGCTGCGCGCTGCCCGTCGGGCGATGTCACCGTTGCGCGCAAGGCACTCAAGGGAGTGCTGTTGCCGGGACAGGAACGGCTGCACTTCAACCACGAGAGACCCGCACGTCGCAAGCAGATCCTTGAGGTGATTACGGGGATCCATCTGCTCGTGGATCTGTATCGCGCGGATCGGGACACGCATGCGGATCGCCGTCAGTGTCTCGAGGCGATCGTCAGGGACTGCGCTTCGTCCGCCGAGCGGCTTGTCGTTGAGTTGGAGGAGTCGACGTATGAGCATGATCGCCGGTGGCTGCGTGACGCCACTCGTCGCTTCGGCTGCCACGAGACGCTTCGGTGGGACGTGCTGGTTGCCAAGGCCGACCCGTTGCTTTGGATGCCGGATGCGGTTGCCTGGAGCTGGATGCGCGGTGGTGAGTGGCGACGAGCCGTGGCGCCGTTCTGTCAGCTGAGAGGGCTGTGAACGCGCGAAACCCGGCTCGTCCACCGTCCGGTGGGCTGCCGGGTTCACTTCCGGGGGACTCTTGTCCCCCGGCGTACTCAACTGTAGCGGGTGTCGGCGGTTCGGGGAGGGGGTTTGGGGATCTGCCCCAGGTTGCCCTGGGTTGCCCCGGACAACAGGTTGTGGGCGGTGGGGGTTAGGGAGTGGAGGGCGGTGCCGTTGGTGCGGTGGGTCGTGAGGAGGCCGGCGGAGCGGAGGACTCGGGTGTGGTCGGAGGTGGAGGCCAGGGAGATGCCGACGCGGCGGGAGAGTTGGGTGGTGGTGGCGGAGTGGCTGAGGGCGCGGAGTACGGCGGCCCTGGTGCGGCCCAAGAGGTCGGCGAGGGCGTCGGGGGTGGCTAGGTCGTCGGTGGGCAGGTCGGCGCAGGGGTAGACGAGGACTGGGCGACGGCCGGGGGCGTCCAGGGCCAGGCATTCGGCGGTCAGGGACGACGGGTAGAGCTCGAGGCCCCGTCCGTTCAGGTGGATGTCCAGCGTCGACCCGCCGGTCAGGCCGTAGCTGGTCAGCACCGGTGTGAACCACTCGACGTCGGGATGGAGTGAGCCGAGGAGCGCGTCGACGCCGCCGTGGAGTACTGCCCGTGAGCGGACCGCCAGGTCGGCGCCGTATCGACGCTGTAGTTCGGACGTCGCGGCGTATGGATGAAGCTCGCGGACGGCGACTCCCAGCGCGCGGCCGGCTCCGGCGCGGCCGCTGAGCAGACCTTGCATGAAGAGGTCGGGCTCGGCCGGGAGCCAGGGGCCGAGCTCGTCGCGGACCACTTCGGCCGGGGTGTTCATAAGGATCTCCACCGCTGGTTCCAGACCAGACCCCGGCACCGCGGGGGTGAGGAAGTCGGGGAACTGCCCGGTCGGGGCGATCAGCTTGAACAGCGGCCGCATCGACGGCGTGACCCGGTGTCCGACGTCGCGGCGCCACCGCCGCGCGATCGGCGGGATCGCGCGGTCGCCCAGCGCGCGGGCCGCGAGGGCGGTGTCCCACAGCGTATGAGGTTCGGCGGGGAACGTGACCCGGCCGAGGTCCGCGGCGGTGAAGTGGATCCGGATCATCTCCCGATTGTGCCCGCCCGCAGGTCAGCTCACCGACCACTTCGGTTCTGGCCGAATCCGGTCGCGACCGACCGCCGGCCCACCCCACGCTGTCGCGATGAAGCGGATGGTGGTTCTCTCGATCCTGGTCCTGATGGTGTCCGGACAACCCGCGGTGGCTCATGCCAGTCACACGCGACCCTCGACGTACGTCGTCTCGACCACGCCAGGCGAGACGCTCGAAGGGATCGAGGTCACGCGCGACGGCACCATGTATGTCACCAGCGTCGGGACGGGTGCGGTCTATCGCGGCAGCACGTCGTCTCCACGCTTGAAGCTCTTCCTGCCCGCGGGCACTGACGGCCGGACCTCGGCGACCGGCGTCCACGTCGACCGGTGGGGCCGCGTGCTCGTCGCCGGCGCGAGTACGTCGAAGCTCTTCCTGTACGACGCTCGCGGCCAACTGCTCGTCGTCCGCGAAGCTACCCCGGGCTCGTTCCTCAACGACTTCACGATCACGGGCGACGCGGTCTACGTCACCGATTCCGCGAACAACCAGATCTGGCGCGCGCCCCTCACCCGCCACGGACTGGGCGAGCTGAAGCCCTGGCTCACCCGCGACCAGATCCAGCCGATCCCGTACTTCCTCAACGGCATCGTCACCGACGGCCGCACCCTCCTGGTCGGCGAGCAAGGTCAGGACGTCACCTATCGCATCGACCTGCTGACCAAGCAGGTCAGCGTCCTCGAGGTGCCCAACGGCATCCTCTCCGGCGACGGATACCTGCTCGAAGGACACCACCTGTACGCCGTCTACAACGCGGGCGGCGGCAAGTACGTCACCAGGCTCGCACTGCTGAACCATGACCTGACCAAGGCGACCCTGGTCGCGGACTCGAGCCCGGGAGCAGCCGGCGCCACGCCGACGACGATCGCCCGCGACCGCGGCCAGCTGCTGTGGGTCAACAGCCAGCTCGACGTCGCCCCGGGCACCCCGCCGTACACGGTCTCGGTGGTGCCCGGCCTTCACTAGAGGTCGTCGGCGAGGCGGGATAGGGCTTGGCCGGCGTTGAGGATCAGGGCCTGGTCGGCTTCGTCGAGGCGGTGGAGGAGTTTGCCCAACTCGTCGGCGGCCTGGCGGCCGGAGGCTTCGACCGTGGCGACGCCGGCCTCGGTGAGGACGACCGCGGTGGCCCGGCCGTCGACGGGGTCGGGCTCGCGGCGAACGAGCCCGGCCTCCTCGAGGGACGCGACCGTGGTCGTCGCGGTGGGCTGTGAGCACGGCACCCGGGCGGCGATCTCGCCGATCCGGATCGGTTGCTCGTCGGCGATCAGCATCAGCGCCAGGAACTGCGTCGGGTGCAGATCCGTGGTGGTTCTGCTCCGGCGCAGGTGCCTGACGATCCGGTGCATGCTCACCAGCAGTTGCAGGGTCTCCTGCGCCATCGCGATCACCTCCGAAGGAAGCGCCATCCTGGCACAGCTGAGAGCGATCTCCTATGACTGGTTCCAGCGGATGTCCGGCTTGTAGAGATCCAGCCACGTCGCCAGGGACAACGTTTGCTCCAAGTGCCTGCGCGCTTCCGGGGCAGCTGACCGAGCGAGCTGCGTGGCCGCTTCCCGGTCAATGAGGTCGAAGACCGGATGGTGATCGGAGAGCAGGCCGCGGAGTTGGCCGGCGATGGCCTCGACGTACGCATTTCTGACGATGTGTGATCACAAGGGGCGGATCCGGTGACGAACCTCATAGGTGGACGGCGACCACTCCGAGAGCGAACGCGAGTCCGGTCAGCGCCAGCATCGTGGTCGCGAGAACGATCAGCCGGCGTTGGAGCGCGGGCACTTCCGCCGCGGTCGCGAACACCCGGCGCGGCCAGTGCCGCCAGGAGACGTACCAGAAGATGCCGGTTGCACAGAGCAACAACAAGCCCTTGACGGCGTGGATCCACCAGTGCTCGCTATGCATCAGCAGCAGGACCAGACCGCTGAGCGTGATCGCGGCGATCAGCCCGACCACCTTCCAACGGTTGCCTGAGGCAATCACTGCGGTCAGCGTCTCGCGGCCCTCCTGATCGGGACCGAAGTACCGCTTCAGCTTCGGCTGGACGACGAACAGCGAATAGGCCATCCCACCGACCCACGCCGCCGCCAGGCCCGCGTGGATGATCGCGACGAGGGCAGTCATGCCCGGCAGCCTAGGCCGTGCGCGGACCACCCGTCAGGCGGCGACCGCAGCGCATGTGCGGAGCGGCCGTCAGGCGGTGACCGCCGCGCGCTCGGCGGCGGGCTGCTGCCGGTTCATCCCGCGGAAGCTCGGAATCAGCGCCGGCGCCATGGTCGCGGCGAAGTACGCGAGCCCGATCGCCAGCTGTGCGGGCGAAAGCCCGATGCCACTGACCAGGATGCCACCGAGCACGCCCCCCAAAGGCATCAGCGACCAGGACAGGGCGCTGGTCAGAGACGTCACCCGGCCGACCATCTCGCGCGGGATCCGTTCGAACTGGACGGCGCCGAGCACCGGGTTGAGGAAGCCCGAGGACAGTCCGCCGATCGCACACATCGCCAGGATCGCCCACAGCGGGACGCCGAGCGCGAACAGGACGAAGCGCGGCAATCCGGTGATCAGGAAGGCGACCAGGTACGTCGCGAACCGGGGCAGCCGCGCGCCATACGCCGCCGCCACGACCGAGCCGAGCATCGACGCGCCTCCCCAGACCGAGAAGACCAGGCCGACGGCACCGGCTCCGGCGCCGGAGTCACGCGCCCAAACCGGGAGCAGAACCGACGACCAGGCCAGGTCGAGCAGGTTGGTCACGGCCACCATCACGCACAGACTCATCAGTACGGCGTCACCGCGCAGGAACCGCCAGCCGGCGCGCAACTCCATCGCATACGACGTGCGCTCGGCGACGGACGACGCGACCGCGGGCTCGGCTACGGACGACGCGATCGCGGGGTCGGCGGCGTACGAGGTGGGCTCGGGGGCGACGTGCGAGGTGGGCTCGGGGGCGACGTACGAGGTGGGCTCGGGGGCGACTGTTTCGACCACCTCACGCCGGTCGGGACTGCGGTCGACCAGGCCGCGCGTGGTGAGCACGAGCACGACGGCGCAGACCGCGAACGAGACAGCGTCGACGGCGACGGCGTTCGCCGCGCCGACCGCGACCACCAGTCCACCGGCGATCGCAGCGCCGATCATCGTCGCGCCGCGCTCGATGGCCGACGAGAGTCCGGTCGCCCGCTCGTACGGCACGCCCGCGCGCTCGACGAGGGCCGGGATGAGGGCCGTGCCGGCTGCGTCGCCCGGACCGCGGAGCGCGCCCGCGACCGCGACCAGGCCGAGCAGGATCGGGAAGGTGAGCGCGCCAGTGTGGTGCAGCAGCGGGATCATCCCGACCGCGAGGAAGGAGAGTACGTCGGCGTTGATCGCCATCCGGCGCGGTCCGACCCGGTCGACCAGCGGCCCGCCGAACGCCTTCAGCAGCACCATCGGGGTGATCTCAGCGAAGGCGACGAGTCCGGTCCGTGTCGGGGAACCGGTTGTCGTGAGCACGAGCCACGGGATGGCGATCATCGAGACCCGCGTGCCGAGCAGGGAGATCGCCTGGGCGGTCAGCCAGCCGTAGAGCGGGACGCGCCGGCTGCTGACGCTCATGAGTCCTCTCCCTCCAGGACCACGGTGCCGGGGCGCGGGAAGGCGTTGAGGTTGACCACGAACGAACTGGTGCCGGCCGCTTCCTCGCCGTCCTCGCGCCAGTCGTCGATCAGCTTCGCCAGGGCTTCGACCAATTGCTCGGCACGCTTCGGGGTGAGTCGCAGATGCCAGTCGCTGGTGGTGCTGGCCGCTTGCCACGGCGCCGGGAGGTAGCGCCGCTCCTCGGCGTGCTGCATCAGCGTCTCGGTGTACATCAGCGCGACGGTGTGCAGGTAGGCCTCGGCGCTCTCGGCTTCCTCCTCGCCGGCGCGCGCATCGAGGTCGGCGCGGGTGCTCTCGTGGGCCGCCTTCCACCAGCGGTCACGGGCGTCGCCGCGCTCGGTGTCCTCGGCGATGAACCCGTGCTCGGCCAGCTGACGAAGGTGGTACGACGCGGCGCCGGTGTTGAGCTTGAGCTGCTGAGCGAGCTGAGTCGCCGTCGCCGGCCCCTCGAGCCGGAGCAGCATCAGCATCTTCAGCCGGGTCGGGTGGGACAGCGCCCGGAGCCCGGCGGCGGACGGCGTGATCGCGGAGGATGCCATATCCACAACATATCTTTGCAAAGATCCTTTTGCAAAGGTATGCGTGCAGTTTCTTGAACCCGGCACGCAGAAGGCCCCCGGAGCGGCGTTCCGGGGGCCTTCGGAGTACGACGCGGCGGGCCTAGTCCTCGTCGGCCTTGCCGGACTCGAGGTTGGACTTGATCAGGTCCATCACAGTGGAGTCGGCGAGGGTGGTGACGTCGCCGACCTCGCGTTTCTCGGCGATGTCGCGGAGGAGGCGGCGCATGATCTTGCCGGACCGGGTCTTCGGCAGCTCGGCGACGACCATGATCTGGCGAGGCTTCGCGATCGGGCCGATCTCCTTGGCGACGTGGTTGCGGAGTTCCTGGACGACGTCGGGACCACCGTCACCGGCCTCGGACCTCAAAATCACGAAGGCGGCGATCGCCTGGCCGGTGGTCGGGTCGGACGCGCCGACGACCGCGGCCTCGGCGACCTTCGGGTGTGAGACCAGCGCGGACTCGATCTCCGTGGTGGACAGCCGGTGTCCGGACACGTTCATCACGTCGTCGACCCGGCCGAGCAGCCACAGGTCGCCGTCCTCGTCCTTCTTCGCACCGTCACCGGCGAAGTACATCCCCGGCCAGCGGGACCAGTATGTCTCGACGAACCGCTGGTCGTCGCCCCACAGCGTGCGCAGCATGGCCGGCCACGGCTTGGTGATGACCAGGTAACCACCGGAACCGTCCGGCACCGACTTGCCCGCGTCGTCGACGACGTCCACGCTGACACCCGGGATCGCCTTCATCGCGGCACCCGGCTTGCCCGCGGTCACGCCCGGCAGCGGCGAGATCATGTGCATGCCGGTCTCGGTCTGCCACCAGGTGTCGACCACCGGCGCCTTGTTCCCGCCGATGTTCTCGCGGTACCAGATGTAGGCCTCCGGGTTGATCGGCTCGCCGACCGACCCGATCACCCGCAGACTCGACAGGTCGAACTTCTCCGGGATGTCCTTGCCCCACTTCATGAAGGTCCGGATCGCGGTCGGCGCGCAGTACAGGATCGAGACCTTGTACTTCTGCACGATCTCCCACCAGCGGCCCTGGTGCGGGGTGTCCGGGGTGCCTTCGTACAGCACGGACGTGGTCGCGTTCGCGAGGGCGCCGTACACGATGTAGCTGTGGCCGGTGACCCAGCCGATGTCGGCCGCGGTCCAGTACACGTCGGTGTCCGGCTTGAGGTCGAACACGCCCCACTGGGTGTACGACGTACCGACCAGGTAGCCGCCGGTTGTGTGCAGGATGCCCTTTGGCTTGCCGGTGCTGCCGGACGTGTACATCACGTACAGCGGGTGCTCGGCGTCGAAGGCCTCCGGCGTGTGCTCGGGCGACTGCTTCGCGACGAAGTCGTCCCACCACAGGTCGCGGCCGTCCACCATCGCGGTGTCCTGGCCGGTACGGCGTACTACGAGCACGTTGCGCACATCGGGGCAGTCCACCAGCGCGGCGTCCACCGCGGGCTTCAGCGCTGCTGCGGCGCCACGGCGGTAGCCGCCGTCGGAAGTGATCACCACGCGGGCGTCGCAGTCCTGGATGCGGCCCTTCAGTGCGTCCGCGGAGAAGCCGCCGAAGATGACCGTGTGCGGGGCACCGATCCGGGCGCAGGCGAGCATCGCGACCACGGTCTCGGGGATCATCGGCATGTAGATGGCGACGATGTCGCCGGGCTCGACGTTCAGCTCGAGCAGCGCGTTGGCGGCCTGGCTGACCTCGTCCTTGAGCTGGGCATAGGTGATCTCCCGGGTGTCGCCGGGCTCGCCCTCGAAGTAGTACGCGACCTTGTCGCCGAGGCCGTTCTCCACGTGCCGGTCGACGCAGTTGTACGCCGCGTTCAGCTTGCCGTCGGCGTACCACTTCGCGAACGGCGGGTTGCTCCAGTCCAGCGTCTCGGTCGGCTCGGTGGCCCAGGTCAGCCGCTTGGCCTGCTCGGCCCAGAACCCCTCGAAGTCGGCGGCGGCGCGGTCGTAGGCGTCGGCCTTGAGGTTCGCGTGCGCGGCGAGCTCGGCCGGCGGCTCGAACCTGCGCTCCTCGTGCATCAGGTTCGACAGTGCCTCGGACTGGCCCCCTGCCTGGGCGGCTCCGGACTGGGGTGACTCTGCATTCGTCACGTCGACGACTCCTCCTCGCTGGCTTCGGCGCGCTGGCGCGCCCGCCACCTTTCTACCAACGCCGGAGCCGAGGCGGAACCGGTGTATCGCCGAGCAGCCCCCGATCTGCGCCGAACAGGACCAATTCCAGGCCGGGCGGCCGGAGATTCCGGCGTACGACGGAACCGTTCGGACGGCCCGTGCATCGGAGTGGTCGTGAACGCGACGCAGCCGAAACCCCAGATGTCCGAGCCGACTGCTTCCGCCGCGAGGCCCCGGAAGATCTCCCGCGCCGCCCGCCGCCGGGTCCACGCCCGCGAGCACCGCGTTCGCCGTACCCGGAAGGCTGCTCGCGCTCAGCTCCCGGTCTGGTAGCTACTGGTGCTGGGCGAGGAGGCGGCCGAGGAGAGTGGTCAGGCGGCCGCGGTCCGCCGGTGAGAGCGCGGCGAAGATCTCGTCCTGGGCCCTCGTGGCCAGGGTGGTCAGGCGCTTGTACTGCCGGCGGCCCGACGGGGTGATCGTGATGATGTTGCGGCGTCCGTCGTCCGGGTCCGGAGAGCGTTCTACGTACCCGTCGGCCTCGAGTTCGTTGAGAGCGGCAACCACGTCGCTGCGGTCGATGCAGCTGCGCCGGCCGAGCGCCGCCTGACTGGCCGGTCCGAACTCGACCAGCGTCGCGAGCAGCCGGAAGTGATAGCCCCGCGCACCACCCGCGGCGAACGCCTCGCCGACGATCCGCTGCGCGTGCGTCGCGCTCTGCGTCAGCAACCAGCTCGGCAACTGCGTCAACACACTCGGCGTCTGCTCGTCCACGCCGCGCAGTCTAACCATTGGCTGACCCTACGAATCCCGCGCGTCGAGCAGTTCGTCCCAGTGCTCGGCCGTCCACTCGCAGACCACCCGCATCGGCTCGAGCAGACTCCGGCCGAGCTCGGTCAGCTCGTACGTCACCCGCCGTACCGGCGTCGTGTGCTCGGTCCGGTGGACGAAGCCGTTCCGCTCGAGCGCGCGCAGCGACTGGGTGAGCACCTTGGGACTGACCCGCGCCAACGGCACCCGCAGCTCGGAGAACCGCCGCGGGCCGTCCTCCAGGCAGCGGATCACCAGCCCGGCCCACTTGTCCCCGCCGATCCGGAACGGCAGCAGGGACGACGGGCAGATCTCCTCGAACATGTCCGTCCGCAACGCCTCCATGGCATTCACGGTATCCAACCGGTAACCGGCCCGCCCTTTACGGTCGCGGCATCAGCGGATCGAGGAGGTTGCAGTGAGCAAGATTCTTGTCATCGGGGCTCGTGGCCGAGCCGGGCGGGCAGCTGTGGAGGAGGCGCGCCGGCGAGGTCACGAGGTGACGGCTGTCGCGCGTACGGCGGGAGACGGACTGGTGGGTGGTGACGTGACGGACGCGGAGCGGATCGCCCAGCTCGCGGTGGACCACGACGCCGTGATCGCGGCCGTGTACGACGGCGGCACGGACCCGGCCGTGTTCTTCCCTCAAGCGTCCCAAGCGCTCGTCGACGCTCTGGAGAAGGCTCAGGTCCACCGTCTGATCTGGGTCGGCCTCGCGTCGGTCCTCCCCACTGCCGACGGCACCCTGCTGATGGACACCCGCGGCTACCCGCAGGAGTACCGGTCGTTCTACCTCGCGCACCGAGCGGCGCTGGAGACCTTCGCGGCGTCGACACTCGACTGGGTGTCGGTGGCACCGGCCGGCGACTTCGACCATGCCGACCCGACGCGCTCCGGCGGCTACCGCGTCGTACCAGGCGACGCTGCCGGGCTGATCTCGTACGCCGATCTCGCTATCGCGCTCGTGGACGAGGTGGACCAGCCTGCCCATCATCGCGCGGCTCTCGGCGTAGTGGTCTAGACGGGGTTCTCGCGGGCGGGGCGGCGGGGCGGTAGGTTCAGCGGCATGGCTGGGGCCGAGGGGTACTTGCAGAAGGCGTTGGAGATCGCGCAGCGGGCCGCGGAGACGCAGGTCGGGCCGATTCGGGTCGCGGCCGGGTTGGTGGTCGAGGCGCTGACCACCGGGAAGCGGTTCTGGGTGTTCGGGACCGGGCACAGTCACGTGCTCGCCGAGGAGTTGTACGGGCGGGCCGGCGGGCTGGCCGACGTCCGGGCGGTGCTCGAACCGGGGCTGATGCTGCACGAGGGGTTGCAGAAGAGTTCGCTGCTCGAGCGGTTGCCCGGGCTGGCCGACGTACTCCTGGAGATCAACGAGATCGCCGCGGGTGACGTCGTACTGATCGCGTCGAACTCGGGGCGGAACGCCGTACCCGTGGAGTTCGCGCTCGGGGCCCGCAAACGGGGTGCGCAGGTGATCGTGCTGACGTCGATGGCCCACAGTACGGCGACGACGTCGCGGGCCCCGGGTGGTCAGCGGCTGTTCGAGACCGCGGACGTGGTGATCGACAACTGCGGCGTCCCCGGCGACGCCCTGATCGAGGTCGACGGCAGCCCCGAACGCACCGGAGCCACCTCAACCATGGTCGGCGCCATGCTCGTCCAGGCCCTCACGGTCGAGATCGTCACCCGCCTCACCGAGTCTGGCCAAACCCCAAATGTCCTACGCAGCCTGAACGTCTAGGCCGGGTCAGGTCGCGCGGTAGGCGACGGTGATGTCGTAGCGGTCGGAGCGGTAGGTGGAGCGGCCGAACTCGATGACCTCGTCGGAGGCGGTGCGGGGCGCTGAGGTGATGATCAGGCAGGGGGTGGTGGAGTCGATCTCGAGGAGGGCGGCGTCGCCGGGCTCGGGCGGGGCGGCGACGATCGACGCCGAGACCATGCCGAGGGTGACGCCCCAGCGGGACGACAGTTCGCCGTACAGGGAGTTCTCGCCGAAGTCGATGTCTTCGAGGCCGGGGTAGCGGTGCAGGGACAGCGCGGTGCGCTCGATCGCCATCGGCTCGCCGTCGGCGGTGCGCAGCCGGACCAGGTGCAGCACGGGGGTGCCGACCGGCTCCTCCAGCTCGCGGGCCAGGTCCTCGTCGGCCGAGCCGACCCGGTGCTCCAGCACCTTGGCGCCAGGCTTGATGCCGCGGTTGATCATGTCCTGGCTGAACGACGACGCGAGCATCCGGGACGGCCGCGGCTCGGCGACGAAGGTGCCGCCTCCGGGGCGCCGGGCGGCCAGGCCCTCGGCCACCACTCGGTCCACCTCCTGGCGCACGGTCATCCGGGCCACGCCGAAGCGCTCCGCCAGGACGCGCTCGGAGGGCAGCACGGTACCGACGGCGAGGGATCGGGTGAGGTTCTCCAGAATCTCGCGGATCTGGTCACCCTTCGGCCGATCGGTCCGAAGCTCCGTGGGGAGCTCGGCGAGGTCGCCGGGGTTGTTCCTTGGGCGGGCCATGAGGTCAGTATCCCTGGGAATCTGCCCGGCAAACCGGTTGCCGGGGGTCGCGAGCCGCGGTCGTGCTCCTGATCATTCGAGTGCTTCGGCCGCCTTGACATCGCTGTCCCGAACGACCTTGTCAGCCTGACTGTAACGGCTGCTACCACTTCACGGCCAGTGAGCCATCCACAGGTTGCAGGAATTTCGGACCGGGTAGTTTCGTCATCATGACCGCGGCACAGTTCGCACAGGAGAGCTCATCCACCGGCGAGTGGAAGCGGCAGGGCAATCGATTCACTGGCCGGATCACCCGCGATTCCCGATCCGCGCCCGGCCAGGGCCCGGACGATCAGGGCCGCTGGCCGGTCGAGCCCGGTCGGTACCGGCTGGTGGTGAGCCTGGCCTGCCCGTGGGCGCACCGGTCGGTGATCGTCCGGCGTCTGCTCGGCCTGGAGGACGCGATCAGCCTGGCGATCGTCGACCCGATCCGGGACGAGCGCGGCTGGCGGTTCACCCTGGACCCGGACGGCCGCGACCCGGTGCTCGGCATCGAGTTCCTGTCCGAGGCCTACCTGCGGACGGACCCGTCGTACGACGGCCGCGTGACGGTGCCCGCGATCATCGACACCCGCACCGGCGAAGTGGTCACCAACGACTACCCGCAGATCACGCTCGACTTCTCGACCGAGTGGACCGACTTCCACCGCGAGGGCGCACCCCAGTTGATCCCACCGGACCGCGCCGAGATGGACGAGTTGATCGAGGACATCTACCGGGACGTGAACAACGGCGTCTACCGGTGCGGCTTCGCGACCAGCCAGGAGGCGTACGAGGCGGCGTACGACGCCCTGTTCGCGCGGCTCGACATCCTCGAGGAGCGGCTCGCGGATCGCGCGTACCTGCTCGGGGACACGCTCCGCGAGGTCGACGTCCGCATCTTCACCACCCTGGTCCGCTTCGACGCGGTCTACCACGGCCACTTCAAGTGCAACCGCCAGAAGCTGACCGAGTTCCCCCACCTGTGGGCCTACGCCCGCCGCCTCTTCCAACTCCCGTCCTTCGGCGAGACGGTCGACTTCGACCAGATCAAGCGCCACTACTACGTCACCCACGACACGATCAACCCCACCGGCATCGTCCCCAAGGGCCCGGACCCGCGCGTCTGGACCACCTGATCAGAGGGCGGGCCCGCCCGTAGGTACTTGCTCTCGGCAACCTTCAGCGCATTGACGAAGGTCTCCACCAGGCCGATGGTCTTATCGTTGAGGGACTGATCCAAGATGGCGGGAGTCGCGATGATCGACGTGCTGGTCCTCGACGTCAACGAGACGCTGACCGACCTCGAGTCGCTGCGGGACGGATTCGTCGCGGCCGGGCTGCCCGCGCACAGTCTGGACGCGTGGTTCGCGGCGACCCTGCGAGACGGGTTCGCGCTGACCGCGGCCGGGGCGTACGCCGACTTCCGCGTGGTCGGCGGTGACGTCCTGGCGAGCCAGTTGGCCGCCGCTGGGATCGACCCCACCGAGGAGACGATCAACGGCGTACTGTCCGGCTTCACGCGTCTTACGCTGCACCCGGACGTCGAGCCGGGACTCCGCCGGCTGCACGAGTCCGGCGTACGGATCATCACCTTGACCAACGGATCGGCGGCGATGTCCGAGCGTGTCTTCACCGAGGGCGGGATCATGCCGTTGCTCGACCACCGACTCGACGTCGCCGCACCCCAACGCTGGAAGCCCCATCCGGACGCCTACCGGTACGCCGCTGACGTGTGCGGCTTGCCCGTGGGGCGGATGGCGCTGGCCGCGGTCCATCCGTGGGACATCGACGGCGCCCAGCGGGCCGGTCTGCAGGGGATCTACATCGACCGGCGGAGTACGCCGTACCCGAAGGCCTTCCTGACACCGGACATCGTGGCCGAGGACTTCGTGGCGCTCGCGGAATCCCTTCAGGCGAAGGCGAAGTAGCGCAGCCAGAGGTACGGCGCGGCGATGGCTATCGTGATCGCGGTCATCACCAGCCCCTTGCGGGTGAAGGCCCAGAAGCTGATCGGTGACCCGGCCCGCAGCGCGAGGCCGATCACCACCACGTTGGCGCTCGCGCCGACAGCCGTCGCGTTGCCGCCGAAGTCGGCGCCGATCGCGAGCGCCCACCAGAGTGCGTGTGCCTGAGCGGGGTCCGCGATGCCTTTCGTGAGCTCCAGAACGACCGGGCTCATGGTGGCCACGTACGGGATGTTGTCGACGATGCCGGACAGCACCGCGGAGACGACCAGGATCAGCATCACGGTGAGCAGGACGTGCCCCTCGGTCGCCGAGCCGACCCGGTCGGCCAGGTCCGTGATCACACCGGTCTTGACCAGGGCGCCCACCATGACGAACAGGCCGGCGAAGAACAGCAGTGTCTGCCACTCGACGCTCGACATGTAGTCCCGCGTCGGGACCTTCGAGATCAGCACCAGGACGCCCGCCCCGAGCAGCGCCACGATCGACGGCTCGATGTGTAGGAACGACTGCCCGACGAAGCCGACGAAGACGAGCAGCAGGACTGCACCGCACTTGATCAGCAGGGTCCGGTCCTCGATGGCCTCGCGCTCGTTCAGCCGCATCACGTCGTTCACGCGCTCGGGATCGACCTCGAACGACCCCTTGAACAGCCGCGGCAGCACCAGGCAGAACACGATCAGCACGATCACGACCAGCGGGGTCATGTTGATCAGGAAGTCGTTGAAGGTCAGGCCGGACCGGCTCGCGATGATGATGTTCGGCGGGTCGCCGATCAGCGTGGCCGCACCGCCGATGTTCGACGCCATCACCTGGGCGATCAGGAACGGGATCGGGTCGATGCCGAGCCGGTCGCAGACCAGCAGCGTCACCGGAACAACCAGCAGCACTGTGGTCACGTTGTCCAGGAACGCCGACGCGGCCGCGGTGATCAGCGTCAGCAGGATCATCACCCGCAGCGGCGATCCCTTGGCCCGCTTGGCCGCCCAGATCGCGACGTACTCGAAGACACCGGTACGGCGGAGCACACCGACGATCACCATCATCCCGAACAGCAGGAAGATGACATTCCAGTCGACCCCGGTGTCAGGCGAGTAGAACGCATGATCGGAGTCCGTCACCCTGAGCGCGAGCAGCACGCCGGCACCACCGAGTGCGGCCAGCAGTTTGTGGACCCGCTCGGTCGCGATCAGCACATAGGCGATCACGAACACCGAAACCGCGACGACCGTCATGCGGTCATCGCGCTGTCGGTCAGTGCGGAGCGATCGCCTGCTCGAGCAGGCGGGACGCGGTGATCGCTCCGAGGATGTGACGGTCGCGGACCACGACCACCAGTGGGCTGCGCAGCCGGGCCATGATGGCGGCGATCTCGAGGATCGTGTCGTCGTGGTTGACCACCGCGATCTCGCGGGGCTCGTCCGGCAGCAGCTTGCGGACCGTCAGCCCGGTGAGCTTGTCGGCGATCCGATCCGCGAGGGACTCGTCGATCACCCGGGCCAGCGACGGGTCGTCCTGGACGTAGCGGGGAACCAGGAAGCGGACCACCTGCGAGGCCGGCAGAACGCAGCACGGGCTGCCGTCGGCCTTCGTCACGATCAGCCCGGGCAGCCGATGTGACGCCAGCAGCTCGACCGCCTGCCGGGCGTCGTCGTCCAGGCTCACCACCGGGAACTCTTCGGCCAGTTGCTCTCCGTGCACATCTGCAGCGTACGCCGGGATGCGGCCGCCGGATGATCCCTCTCACGCGGCTCTGACGGGCAGTGCGCACAAGACCTCCCGGGGCAACGGCGACCGGCTCGCACCCCGGCGTGGGCACGAGCATGCCGACCAGACTTCCCGGCGCACCGCCCCCAACCCTGCCGCAAGCGGGCAGCGCAGGCAAACACCAACAGTTAGAATCGCCCTGTCGGAATCGCCGTCCGGCGGACGCGGCGACCTGATCACACGGTGTGCCGGGAAGCCTGGTCGGCAGTGTCCGAAACGACCCCGAACAAAGGGCTTCGAGCATGAGCCAGACTCGGCGGATCCGGCAGAAGAAGCGCGCGTTCCCGCGAATTCTCGGGCACGAACGAGCCTTCCTGGCCGACACACTCCGTGCTGAGACCACGGGTGGACTGCTACTCCTGGCCGCCGCGGTGGTCGCGCTGGTCTGGGCCAACTCACCCTGGCAGGACAGCTACCACCACCTGCTCGAAACCCAGCTCGGACCGCTGACTGTCGAGGGCTGGACTTCTGACGGAGCTCTGACACTGTTCTTCTACCTGGCCGGTGTCGAGCTGAAGCGGGAGCTGGTGGTCGGCACGCTGTCGAAGCTGAGCGAAGCGGTGGTGCCGGTGGTCGCGGCCGTCGCCGGAATGGTGCTCCCGGCAATCATCTACCTGGCGGTGAACCTGACCGCCAGCCACGGCCGGCCGAGCGGCTGGGCGGTGCCGACGGCAACGGATATCGCGTTCGCCCTGGCCGTGCTGGCGATCGTCGGGTCGTCGTTGCCGAGCGCGCTGCGGGCGTTCCTGCTGACACTGGCGGTGGTCGACGACTTCGGCGCGATCCTGGTGATCGCGGTGTTCTTCTCGCACGGCTTCCACCTGCTCCCGCTGCTCGCCTCGATCGCCCTGATCGCGCTCTGGTACCTGCTGCAGCACCGCCGCGTCAGGACGCCGTTCCTGTACATTCCGATCGCCATCGGCGCCTGGTGGTTCATGCACGAGTCGGGGATCCACGCGACGATCGCCGGGGTCGCGCTCGGGCTGGTCACGCGGGTGGTGCCGGATCCGGGTGAGGAGCACGCACCGGCCGAGCGGATCGAGCACCGGCTCCGGCCGTGGGTCGCGGGCATCGCCGTACCGCTGTTCGCGCTGTTCGCGGCCGGGGTGACGCTGAGCGGGAGCGCCGTACGGCAGCTGCTGACCGACCCGGTCGCGATCGGTGTGGTCGCGGGTCTGCTGTTGGGCAAGTCGATCGGGGTGTTCGGCGGGTCGTGGCTGACCGCGCGCTTCACCCGGGCCGAGCTGAACTCCGACCTGGCCTGGCGGGATGTCGCCGCGGTGTCGGTGCTGGCCGGGATCGGGTTCACGGTCGCGCTGCTGATCGCGCAGCTCGCGTTCGGCGCCGATGTCGCCCAGGTCGAGCGCGCGAAGGCCGCCGTCCTGATCGCGTCGGTGCTGGCGGCACTGATCGCCGCCATCCTGCTCGCCCGGCGGAACCGGACGTACGCCGACTGAGCCTGGGGTACACGGGGTTGGGGCGTCGCGGCGGTAGTGTCAGGGGACAGACGTGTGGAAGGAGTGCCATGTCGATGGGGCAGAACGGGGATGAGCCCACGATCGGCCAGCTCGTCGCGAACGCCAGCAAAGACCTGTCGGGCCTGGTCCGCGGCGAGATCGAACTTGCGAAGACCGAGCTCAAGAAGACCGCCGTGAAGGCCGGGACCGGCGCCGGCATGTTCGCGGCGGCGGCCTTCCTGCTCGTGCTGGTGATCATCCTGCTGTCGATCGCCGCGGCGTTCGGACTCACGGCGGCCGGGCTGGACCCGGCCATCGCGTTCCTGATCGTTGCCGGGGTCTACCTGCTGATCGCGGTGGTGCTGGTGCTCATCGGGCGGCGGACGTTGGCCGGCGCGAAGGGACCGCAGCGCGCGATAGAGAGCTCGAAGGAGTCGGTCGAGGCGCTCAAGGCGATCGGCAAGGGCGACCAGGAGCCCGCGCTCGAGACCCGGCCCGAGCCGGGCGTACCGCGCTGAGCCCGGCGGGTGTCGTCGACCTGCTGGTCGACGGGCCTTGGTCGCACTCGCTGGTCGCGGCCAACGGGGCACGGTTCCACGTCGCGGAGTGCGGCGCCGCGGACGACCCGCTCGTCCTCTTCCTGCACGGCTTCCCCGAGTTCTGGTGGGCCTGGCGGCACCAGCTGCCAGTGGTCGCCGAGGCCGGCTACCGCGCCGTGGCCATGGACCTGCGCGGGTACGGCGCCAGCGACAAGACGCCTCGCGGTTACGACCCCTACACCGCCGCTGCTGACGTCTCCGGCGTGATCCGGTCGCTCGGCGCAACGGATGCCGTCGTGATCGGCCATGGCTGGGGTGGGTTCATCGCCTGGTCGGCCGCCGTACTCGCACCGCGACAGGTCCGCGGACTGGCGGCTGTCTCCGCGCCACACCCGCTCCTGCTGGCCCGCTCCGGTCTGACGAAGGCGCTGACCCGCACTGCCTGGTTCCAGCTGCCGATCCTCCCGGAGCGCCGGCTGCTGGCTCAGGACGGCATCCACATCGAGGGACTCCTCCGCGCCTGGTCCGCGCCCGGAGGCACGTTCCCGGACGCGGAGGCGTCCCGCCGCTACCGCGCCGCGCTGCAGGTCTGGCCGGCCCCGCACTGCGCGCTCGAGTACCACCGCTGGTTCGCCCGCTCCCGGCTACGTCCTGACGGCCGCAAGTACTCGGCCAGGATGCGTACGCCGATCGACGTGCCCGTGCTGCAGCTCCACGGCGCCCAGGACTCCGCGGTGTCCCCCACCGCGACCACCCCTCCTCGCCTGGTCACGGCCTCCCTCCGCCACGAACTGCTCGCCACCGCCGGTCACTTCCCCCACGAAGAGACCCCGTACCTGTTCAACAGCATGCTGGTCAACTGGCTGGCCAGTCTGGAGTGAGACCTACCAGGTCTGCGTCCGTTGGTCCAAGGTCGCCGTGACGACCCAGGTCTTGTGCTTCTCGACGCGATACTTCGCCCACGTCCAGTGGTTGCAGTCGTGAAAGAGGCTCACGTCGACCTCGGCGTGGTCGGCCTCGTCGGCTATCTCGCTGACCAGGGTCACCCCGACCCGACGGTCGCGGCACGTCGGAGGCGCCGGTGACAGATCCTCGTTGAACGCGATCGGGGCGGTCTTGCGAACAATCGCCGCCATCAGCCTCCTCTGCGGGTCGGAGAAGGCAGGGCCCTTTCCGGCTTTCGACTCGTCCAGCACGAACACCGTCTTCCAGCCCTGCCCCGGCGTCACCTGCCGAAGCATCGATTCGATGGCAGCAGCCCAGATCATGGCGTCGTCGCCCTCGGCCCGCACCGTCGTACTCACCTGGCCGGCGGGTGACACCGCATCCGGGTCGCCGGCGCGATTGACGCCGTACAAGACTCCGGCCAGTACGACGAGGACCGCGGCGGCCGCGAGCAGCACCGGCCCGGGGTTTCGGCGCTTGGTTGCCAGAGGCAACTCGTCGACCAGATTCTCCTTCTCTACAAAGGTTTCACGGAGCAGCTGTTCGATATCGTCGTCGGTCAGCCTGGACATGTCAGTGCTCCTCCTCAGCGGGCAGGTGGGTGCGTAGGGTCGCCAGCCCGCGGGCGGCGTTCGACCTGACGGTTCCAGGTGCGACGCCGAGCACCTCGGCGATCTCGTCGTCCGGCAGGTCTTCGTAGTACCGGAGCACCAGGACCGCGCGCTGCTGGCGCGGCAGCCCGGCGAGCAGACGCCACGCGGCGTCGCGCTGGGCCTGCCTGGAACCGATGTCCTCCTCGGACGGCCGGTCGATCGGCTCGGCGAGCGGGACCTCCCGGCTCTTCAGCAAGCGGCGCCAGCTGAGGAACTCGTTGACCACCATCGTGCGCAGGTACGCCTCAGGGCTCTCCACCGCGCTGATCCGGTCCCACTTCCGGTGCGCGCGGGCGAACACCGTCTGGACCAGGTCCTCCGCACTGTGCACACCGCCGGTCAGCATCAGGCCGAGCCGGAGCAGTCGCCGCTCGCTCGACGTCACCAGTTCGTCGAACGACAACGCCCGTCTCGCCCCATCCGTCGTCACCGTCACACCTCTCCAACGCGGCGGCGGCGCCGATCTGCTGCACGACCTAGGTGCAGCTTTGGGTGGAAACCTCCTGGGTGGCGGTGGAGCCGTCCTTGGCGTCGTCGGAGACCTGGTCGGCGGTGAGGACGTAGCCGGTGCGGTTGTCCTCGACCGAGGCGGCGAAGACCACGCCGTACACGGTGCCCTTGTTCGACAGCAGCGGTCCGCCCGAGTTGCCGGGACGGACCGAGGCCCAGATCGAGTACGCCTCCCGGGTGACCGTGCGGTCGCCGTAGATGTCCGGGCCGCGGAGACGTTCCTCGGATCGGATCCGGGCCGGCTCGGAGTCGAACGGACCGTTCTCCGGGTAGCCCAGGACCACAGCCGGGTCGTCGGCCTTGCCGGTGAAGTCGAAGTCCAGCGGCGTCTCGGTCAGCTTGGGCACGTACAGTACGGCGATGTCGGTCTCGGGATCGAAGAGGACAACGGTCGCGTCGTACTTCTTGTTGTTCACCTGGACCTGCGGAGAGCTCACCCCGGCGACAACGTGCGCGTTCGTCATCACCCGCTGCGGCGCGTAGACGAATCCGCTGCCCTCGAGGCCGCGCGAGCAACTGGCGACCCCGGTCACCTTCGCGATCCGGCTGTACGCGTCCCGGACCGGCTTCTGCCGGGCGATCGCGGCGTCCGGCGGTTGCGTCTCGCGGATCCGCTCGGGCACGAACGGATCGAGGAAGCGCGGGAACAGATCGGTGTTGACCACGTCGTTGAACGACTGCAGGGCCCGGTCGGCGCTGCTCGGCAGCAACTCGTCGACCTTCGCCAGCACCTGCGAGCCACGGACCGCCGACGTCACGCTGGGGATCCGCGCCCCGCTGACCGCGACGCCGAGCACCCAGGACACGATCAGCACCGACACCGCCGCCAGCGCGGCGCCGCCGAGCGCGTCGAGGAACTTCACCGGCCGCCAGGACATCCTGTTCCGCAGTCTGGACCCGAGGACGGCGCCGAGCGTCCGGCCGATCGAGGCCAGCAGCACCACCAGCACCAGCGCGGCGAACGACACCGACACGCTCGGCGAGAAGTTGTCGAGCACCCGCGGCACGCCCCAGACCCCGATGGCGGCACCGGCGAGCAGGCCGAGGGTGGCGCAGGCGCCCAGCACGAACCCCTCGATGTATCCCGAGATCGCCACCAGCGCGGTCACGATCACCAACGCCCAGTCGAGCTTGCTCACTCCGCACCTTCCGGCTCTTCACCTGTCGACCGGCCGAGGTCGTGCTCGATGGCGGTCAGCCGCCGCACGTCCTCCGGCCGTCGCCCCTCGCTCCGCCAGGCCGCCTCGACCAGTCGGTCGGGCAACGGTACGACGAGCGAGGGGTCCCAGTCGCGCGCCCACCCGCCGAGCAGGAGCAATTTGTCCAGCAGCCCGGCGGTGAAGCCCCAGATGTAGAGGTCGCCGATGGTGAAGGCCGGCCCGGTGAAGCCGGACGGGTGCAGGCAGCTGATCCGGTTCGCCGGGTCGGCCAGCGCGCGCAGCGGCACGGTGTGCACCGAGGCGACCTCGGCCGGGTCGACCACCGCGACCGGCGACGGCTCCCTCCACCAGGCCAGCACCGGCGACACGCCGAAGTTGCTGACCGGCACCCACAGCGCCGGCCAGACCGCGAACGGTACGACGCCGGCCGGATCGAGCCCGGTCTCCTCCTCGGCCTCACGCAACGCGGTCCGCACCAGTCCCTCGTCGCCGGTGCCGTCCTCCGGATCGACACCACCGCCGGGGAACGCCATCTGGCCGGCGTGCTTGCGCAACGTCCAGGCCCGCTCGGTCAGCAGCACCTCCGGCCCGTCGTTGCCATCAGCAAGCAAAATCAGCACGGCGGACTTCCGCACCGACGGATCGTCCGGCGGCAGGAACCTCGACAACTCGTTCGGATCAACCGTCTCCGACGCCTTCGCCAACGTCTCGAGCCACTCGGGGATCTCCACACCTTCGAAGGTCATGGGGCCTCCCGGCCTGGACTGAGGAGCGTAGGGAGCCCGGTCGTGGGGCCTCCCGGCCTGGACTGAGGAGTGTAGGGAGCGAAGCGACTGGAGCGACGAGGGAAGGCTGGGAGCACAAGCCCCATGACCCGCCGTGCCGGAGGCGCGGCCAAAGGCACAGCGACCGGAGCGACGAGGGAAGGCCGGGAGGCGAAGCCCCATGACCACGCCGGCGCCGAAGGCCCGGCCAAAACAACAGTCATGGTGTGACCCCTAGCTTGTCCTCTACCAGTTGGTCGAGTTGTTGCTGCGAGGTGAGGACGCCGCGGTGTACGAAGACGACGACGCCGTCCTGGTTCACGAACGCCGTCAACGGCGGCCCGCCGACCTTCAACGGCGACTGGATCGCCTTGTCCTTGTCGACCAGGTGTGGGTAGGCGAGTCCTTCGTCGGTCGCGAAGCTCACCGCGAGCTCGGGTCGCGGGTCGGCGTAGTCGATCCCCAGCATCCGCACCTTGCCCGACTTGGCCAGCTTCGCCAGGTACGGCGCTTCGTCGCGACAGGGACCGCACCACTGCGCCCACACGTTCACCACCAGCGGACCACGCAGGTCGGCGAGCCGGATGTCCGGTCCGCCGCCCAGGCACGGCAGGCTGACATCCGGCATCCCGTCGCCGACCGGCGGCTTGGACGGCGTCGCCGGGCAGGGAGCGAGCTTGTCCGCGCCGGCCACCGCAGTCGGAGTGGTGGCCGACGGGGTCGCGGCGGGCTGTTCGGATCCACACGACGCCAGGACCAGTCCGGCAACGAGCCAGCCGATCGCACACAGCGTCGTACGGAAGTTCACGCGGGGACCTTCACCAGCTTCGCCGCCGCGACGGGGTCGGTCGGGCCGGTGCCGTACGACGGGCACCACTGGGCGACCGGGCAGGCGCCGCAGGCCGGCTTCTTGGCGTGGCAGCGGCGGCGGCCGTGGAAGATCAGCCGGTGCGACAGCATCGTCCAGTCCTTCTTCGGGAACAGGGCGCCGATGATGTGCTCGACCTTGACCGGGTCCTCCTCGGTCGTCCAGCCGAACCGCCGGACCAGCCGGCCGAAGTGCGTGTCGACCGTGATGCCCGGGATGCCGAAGGCGTTGCCGAGCACGACGTTCGCGGTCTTGCGGCCGGTGCCCGGGAGCTTGACCAGCTCGTCCAGCTTGTTCGGCACGATGCCGTCGTACTCGTCGACCAGGGCCTGGCCGAGCTTGATCACGCTGTTGGTCTTGGCCCGGAAGAATCCGGTCGGCTTGAGGATCGCCTCCATCTCCTCCCGGTCGGCCTCGGCGTACGCCTGCGCGGTCGGGTACCTGGCGAAGAGGGTCGGGGTCACCTTGTTCACCGTGACGTCGGTGGTCTGGGCCGACAGGATGGTGGCCACCAGCAACTCGAGCGGGCTGGTGAAGTCCAGCTCGCAGTGAGCGTCCGGATACGCCTCGGTGAGCACCTTGTGCATCTTCCGGGCCCGGCGGACCAGCTGGCTGGGGGTCTCGTCGGTATAGACCGGCGCCTTGCGGGGGAGCTTCAGCGGCACCACCGCGAGGGGCTCCGCGACACGCTGAGATGGCATGGAGGCAAGCCTACGTGGCGGTCCCGACACCGGAGGGGCTACGGTTTTGGGGCAACCGGGTGTGAACGACCCGGTGCCGGGCGGGGTCGATCCCCCGTTCGCAGCCGTGGTCGAAGGTCCTAGGAGGCCCAAAGTGGATGCCGCAGTGCTCCGACAGGCACCGCTGTTCAGTCAGCTCGACGACGAGGCGGCCGACGCCCTGGCCGCATCGATGACCGAGAGCCGGCTGCGCCGCGGTCAGGTGCTGTTCCACGAGGGCGATTCCGGTGACCGGCTGTTCATCGTGGTCGAGGGCAAGGTCAAGCTCGGCCGCACCTCCGCGGACGGCCGGGAGAACCTGATCGCCGTGCTCGGCCCGGGCCAGATGTTCGGTGAGCTGTCGCTGTTCGACCCGGGACCGCGGTCCGCGACCGTCACCGCCGTCACCGACGCCTCGATCATGTCGCTGACCCACGACGAGCTGCTCCGTTGGCTGGACGGCCGCCCCGCGGTGGCCCGTGGCTTGCTGCTCCAGCTGGCCTCCCGGCTGCGCAAGGTCTCCGACGTCGTGGCCGACCTGGTCTTCTCCGACGTACCGGGCCGGGTCGCCAAGGCCCTGCTCGACCTGGCCAGCCGCTTCGGCCGCACCGCCGACGACGGCGTACACGTCCATCACGACCTGACCCAGGAGGAGCTGGCCCAGCTGGTCGGCGCCTCCCGCGAGACCGTCAACAAGGCCCTGGCCGACTTCGCCTCCCGCGGCTGGGTCCGCCTCGAGCCCCGCTCCGTGGTCCT
The DNA here is from genome assembly GCF_036227145.1 of Kribbella sp. NBC_01484. NCBI lineage: Bacteria > Bacillati > Actinomycetota > Actinomycetes > Propionibacteriales > Kribbellaceae > Kribbella > Kribbella sp. NBC_01484. Next base: position 3,181,651 of record NZ_CP109437.1, on the reverse strand, counting down.
CCTCGACGTAGACCGCCTCCAACGCCGCGCCCGCTAACAGCCCACCCCGGTCGACCCGTCGCACCCGGCCGCCGAACCCGCTCGGCCCCGCCGGCCCGCGAACCACGCCCCGCCGAGGTGGCTGACCCGCCCGCCCGGGGTTCGGCGAACCCTCCATCTCAGTGGGCATCCCACCAGTTGGAGGGTTGCCCACTGAGAATCTGAGGGGGCAACCCTCCGGCTCGTGGGGCAGGCCGGGCAAGCCCAGCCGGTCAGGCGCGGGCGAAGGCTTGGCGGATGCGGGCCACGACCTGGGCGGGGCGATCGAAGTCGGCCCAGGTCGTACGCACGACCTGCAGGCCGAGCGCCCGCAGCCGGTCCTCCCGAAGCTTCTCCCGGACCAGGCTTTCGGGCGTCCCACCGGCGTACTTGACCAGACCGTCGAACTCGACCACCGTCCGCTGGTCGGGGAAGTAGAAGTCAACCCGGGCCACGAAGCCGTCCGCGTCGGTGAACACCACCTGGAGCAGAGGAGCCGGAAGGCCGTAGGTGTACATCAGGACTCGCAGCCGCGACTCCCCTACGGACTCCGACAACGGATCGCTGAAGTCCAAGGCAGCTCTCGCCGTCGCACTACCGGGCCAGAACTCGGTGACCCCGAGCAAACGCCGCAGCTCATCCGCAACGTCCGGATGATCACGACGTACGGCGTCGGCACTGATCACAGCCGCCTCGAAAGACGACGAACAGGCTGTCTCGAGGAGAGCGCGCGGAACGGCGGTCGCGGGCAGGCCACTCACCACCGCCAGGTCCGCGTCCGCCAGTTTGCCGCGATGATGGTGCACGCCGCCGATGCGACCGCCGCGGTGGCGGTCGAGTCTGCTGACGTGGACCTCCGCGAGATCCGGTCCCCACAGGGGTACGCCATGCAGCACGAGGGCCGATTGGTGGCTGACGACAACCGTCCCGGGACGCAGGGAGTTCATCACCGCGTGGACAAGGCGCTGGTGCCGCATGATCTGCTGATCCCAGGGCGCGAGGTGGCTCAGATCCACCGCCTCGGCGTACTGGCCGTAGCGGATCCGCTCCCAGCGGCCGTCCCGGATGCGGTCGTGGATCTGGCTGGGCGTATAGCCGGAGTCCGCGGCCTGCACACGGCTGTACACGCCGCCTTGTCCGTCCGCGAGCAGCTTCAACTTCGGGTTCACCCGCCAAGCATGAGCCGCGCCGCCCGTCCCCCGCCGCCCGTCACCCCCAACCTGTGGATAACCGCGCGAACCCACCAGTCCAGTGGACATCCCCTCAGTTGGAGGGTTGCCCACTCAGATTCTCAGTGGGCAACCCTCCAGCTCAGTGGGCAGCCAGCCTCTCAAGGAGCGGAAGCCTCGCGGGACGGGCTAGGAGTTGAGGTAGTCGAGTTGGGCTCGGACGGAGCGTTCGGCGGCGGGCCAGAGGGTGCGGTCGACGTCGGAGTACACGTGTTCGACGACGGCCTCTGGGGTGGTGTGGCCGGCGGCTACTGCCGCACGGACCTGGTCGAGGCGTTCCTGGCGGTGCTCGAGGTAGAAGTCGAGGACGGCGGTCGGGTCGTCGATGACCGGGCCGTGGCCGGGTAGCAGGCGGTCGACGCCGGCTGGGGAGTTGGCGAAGGCTCGGAGACGTTCCAGGGAGTCGACATAGGGGCCGAGGGCACCGTCCGGGTGGGCTACCACGGACGTGCCGCGGCCGAGGACCGTGTCGCCGGTCAGCAGGGAGCCGTCCTGCGGGAGCCAGAAGCAGACCGAGTCCAGGGTGTGACCCGGTGTCGGCAGGACCTCGATCCGGAGGCCGTCGGCGGTGATGACGTCGCCTTCGGACAGTCCGTGAGCGTGGTCGGTGGGGATACGGAACGCCGGATCCACCGCCCGGACCCCACATCCGGCCTGGTTCGCGAACCAGGCCGCACCCTCGGAGTGATCCGGGTGCTTGTGTGTGAGCAGTACGACGGCGACGTTGCCGGCCGCGTCCAGGACCGCGCGGAGATGGTCCTCCAGCATCGGCCCGGGGTCGACCACCACCGACCGCTCCCCGTCCGGCGCCCGGAGGATCCACGTGTTGGTCCCCTCCAGCGTCATCAGGCCGGGATTGTTCGCGAGCACCCGGCTCGCGTAGTCGGTGATTCTCATGTCGTCTCCAGATAGGCGTCGTCGCCGTCCACCCGAACGGTCGGCAGGACCGCCCGGATCTCGCGGTCGCCCGCCGCGGCCAGGCCGGCGGCGACGTCGGCGTACGGCGTGAGTTCGCGACAGCACACGTACGTCGGGGGCAGCATCAACAACTCACCGGCCTCGACCGCGGCGACGGCGTCGGCCGGGCGCATCCAGGCGACTTGGTCGGACTCGCTCGTCACGTCCCGGGTGATCTGGCCGGCCGGGAGCGCGGCGACGAAGAAGCAGGTGTCGTACCGCTTGGGCTCGAACTCCGGCGTGATCCAGTGCGCCCACGGACCCAGCAGATCGGCCCGCAGCACCAGCCCACGCCGGTGCAGGAACTCGGCAAACCCGAGCTCGCGCGTCTCCAGCGCGATCCGGTCGGCCTCCCAGTCCGCCCCGGTCGTGTCGCCGACCACGGACGAGCTCGACGGCCCGGCCAGCAGTACGCCGGACTCCTCGAACGTCTCCCGTACGGCGGCCGCCACGTAAGCCGCCGCGGTATCGGCCGAGCACCCCAGCCGGTCCGCGAACCAGGCCGGCGACGGCCCGGACCACGAGTCGGCGATGGTCGCGTCGGTCGCGTCGACCCGGCCGCCGGGGAACACGGTCATCCCGGCCGCGAACGCCATCGACCGCTGCCGCCGGAGGAGGTAGACCTCTGGTCCGGCGGCAGTGTCACGCAGCAGGATGACCGTCGACGCCGGCCGCGACTCGACCGGCGTCCGCGCTTCCCGGACGTGCGCCAGCGCCGTCTCGGCCATCCGGCCGGACATCAGCTGCGATGTGAGATCGCGCACTGTCAGCCCACCGCCCCGGTCGGCGGTCAGCCGACCTCGACGATCAGCTCGACCTCGACGGGAGCGTCGAGCGGCAGGACGGGTACGCCGACCGCACTACGCGCGTGCTGGCCGGCCGCGCCGAAGACCTGGCCGAACAGCTCGGAGGCGCCGTTCGCCACCTGCGGCTGACCGGTGAAGTCCGGCGTGGAGGCGATGAACGCGACCGCCTTGACGATGCGCTTGACGTTCGCCAGGTCGCCGATCTCGGACTTGACCGCGGCCAGCGCGTTCAGCGCGCACTGCTGGGCGCACTCGCTCGCGACCTCGGGGCTGACCGCGTCACCGACCTTGCCGGTCGCGATCAGGGTGCCGTCACGCAGCGGCAGCTGGCCGGACGTGTAGACGAGGTTGCCGGTCCGCACCACCGGGATGTAGGCGGCGACCGGCTTGGCCACGTCGGGCAGCTTCAGGCCGAGCTCGGCCAGCTTCTCCTCGGGGTGGCTCATTTGTCCTCGATCTCCCGCTTGAAGTAGGCGACCAGGTTCTCGGGGTTCAGGCCCGGGACGACCTGGACCAGCTCCCAGCCGTCCTGGCCGAAGTTGTCCAGGATCTCCTTGGTCGAGTGGACCAGCAGCGGTGCGGTGAAGTACTCGAACTTCTTCATGACACGGACTCTAACGGGCTCCGCTCCCGGTGTGCTGTGGGCCACGTCCTACCCTGGAGATCATGGCGAGGCTGCATGTGGTGACCGGTAAAGGGGGCACCGGGAAGACGACTGTTGCGGCTGCCATGGCGTTGTCCCTGGCCGACCAGGGGAAGCGCATTCTGCTGGTCGAGGTCGAAGGACGCCAGGGGCTCGCCCAGCTCTTCGACGTACCCCCGCTTCCGTACGTCGAACGCCGGATCGCCCAGGGGCCCGGTGGCGGCGAGGTGTTCGCGCTGGCCGTGGACGCCGAGGCCGCACTGCTGGAGTACCTCGACATGTACTACCACCTCGGCCGGGCCGGGAAGGCGCTCGAGAAGGTGGGGGCGATCGACTTCGTCACCACGATCGCGCCGGGCCTGCGCGACGTACTGCTGACCGGCAAGGTCTACGAGGCGACCCGACGGAAGTCGCACGGGCGGCTCGCGTACGACGCTGTCGTGCTGGATGCGCCGCCGACCGGGCGGATCGCGCGGTTCCTGAACGTGAACCACGAGGTGGCCGGCCTGGCCAAGGTCGGACCGGTCCGCAACCAGGCGGACGCGATCATGGGCATGATGCGTTCGGACGTCACCCGGATCCACCTGGTCACGCTGCTCGAGGAGATGCCGGTCCAAGAGACCCTGGACGCAGTCGAACAACTCGAGGCCATCGACCTGCGGATCGGATCGATCGTGGTGAACATGGTCCGGAAGAGCCCGCTCGACGACGACGCGCTGGCCCTTGCGGTGAAGGAGAAACTGCCGATCAGCGAGCTGACCAGAGGCCTGCGGGCGGCCGGGCTCACGGCCGGCGGCGAGCTGGTCAAGACGCTGGCCACCGAGGCACACGACCACGCGATCCGGGTCGGACTCGAACGCGAGAACCGCGACCGAATAGATGCCCTGGGCAAGAAGGTCACCGAGCTCGCACTGCAGCCAGAAGGCATCGACCAGGGTGCCCTGGTCGACCTGGCCGAGGAGTTGCGCGGATGACAGTGCTTTTGGCCGGGCCTCCGGCGCCGGCGTGGTCATGGGGCCTTGGCTCCCGGCCTTCCCTCGTCGCTCCGGTCGCTTCGCTCCCTCCGCTCCTCAGTCCAGGCCGGGAGGCCCCATGACCGCCCTGGACTTGGATAGGTTGATCGACGACCCGGCGACGCGCATCGTGGTTACGTGCGGCGCGGGTGGGGTCGGCAAGACGACCACGGCCGCGGCACTTGGTCTGCGGGCTGCCGAGCGCGGCCGGAAGGTCGTCGTACTGACGATCGACCCGGCGCGGCGGCTGGCGCAGTCGCTCGGGCTGACCGAGCTGGACAACACCCCGCGCGCGGTGGCCGACGTCGACACCGCGAACGGCGGCCGGCTGGACGCGATGATGCTGGACATGAAGCGCACCTTCGACGACGTGGTGCTCGCGCACGCGACGCCGGAGAAGGCCGAGCAGATCCTGGCGAATCCCTTCTACGTCGCGCTGTCGTCGTCGTTCGCGGGGACGCAGGAGTACATGGCGATGGAGAAGCTCGGCCAGCTGCACAAGCAGGCGGAGGGCACCGGCGAGTGGGACCTGATCGTGGTGGACACCCCGCCGTCGCGGTCGGCGCTGGACTTCCTCGACGCACCGGAGCGGCTGGCGTCATTGCTGGAGGGACGGTTCCTGCGGTTGCTGCTGGCGCCGGCCCGCGGGCCGTTCAAGCTGATGTCCGCCGGGGTGAACATGGCGATGTCGGTGCTGAACAAGGTGCTCGGTGCTCAGGTGCTGACCGACGTACAGACGTTCGTTGCCGCGTTCGACACGTTGTTCGGTGGTTTCCGGCAGCGGGCCGAGCAGACGGTAGCGCTGCTGCGGGAGCCGCACACCGCCTTCCTGGTGGTGGCCGCCCCGCAGAACGACGCGCTCCGGGAGGCGTCGTACTTCGCCGAGCGGTTGCGTGAGGAAGGCATGCCGCTGGCCGGAGTCGTCCTGAACCGGGTGACGAACACGCAGGTGCGGGATCTGTCGGCGGAGCGCTCGCTGGCTGCGGCGGAGCGGCTGGAGGAGGCGGAGAAGTCGCCCCTGACGGCCGCCGTACTGCGGCTGCACGCGGACAAGATGCAGCAGGTGGTCGGCGACCACAAACGCGCGGACCGGTTCCGGCGCGGCCACCGCTCGATCCGGACGGTCGAGGTGCCCGCGCTCGCCGACGATGTGCACGACCTGAGTGGTCTACGCCAGATCGGCGACCTGCTCACCGCCTGAGGCGGACGCCCAGGCCACCAAAATCGCCCGCCCGGGTGCGCGGACACGCTGAGAGACGCGGCGCTCGGCGGATTGTGATGGCCTGGCGGTCCGGGTTCACCGTGAGCGAACACACTTTCCCCCGGGAATGACCTGGTGGGGCCTGTGGTTGAGCCTGTCAGACTCAATCTTTGATAAGGGTGTGACAGCGTGACCGATACGTTGAATCTTCCTGTTCTGCCGCTGGACGACGTTGTGGTCCTGCCGGGAATGGTCGTGCCGGTCCGACTGGCCGACCCCGAGGCACGGGCGGCGATCGACGCCGCGCAGGCCTCCGGCGAGGACAAGGTGCTGCTGGTACCGCGGCTGGACGGGAAATATGCAAAGGCCGGGACGCTCGGTGAGATCGAGCAGATCGGCCGGCTGCCGGGCGGAGCCCAGGCGGCCGTGATCCGCGGGACCGCTCGGGTCCTGATCGGCGCCGGGACCACCGGTCCGGGTGCCGCGCTCTGGGTGAGCGCTACCGAGCTGCACGAGATCACCGACTCCAGGTCGGCCGAGCTCGCCCGCGAGTACAAGACCCTGACGACCTCTGTGCTGCAGCGTCGCGGCGCGTACCAGGTGATCGACTCCATCAAGCAGGTGAACGACCCGGCGGAGCTGTCCGACCTGGCCGGCTATGCGTCGTACCTGACCAACGAGCAGAAGTCCTGGCTGGTGGAGAACGCGAACGTCTCCGAGCGGCTGGAGAAGCTGATCGGCTGGGTGAAGGACCACCTCGCTGAGCTGGAGGTCTCCGAGACGATCCAGAAGGACGTCCAGGAGGGCATGGAGAAGCAGCAGCGGGAGTTCCTGCTGCGCCAGCAGATGGCCGCGATCCGCAAGGAGCTGGCCGAGCTGGACGGTAAGGCCGAGTCCGAGGAAGACGACTACCGGGCCCGCGTCGAGGCAGCCGACCTGCCGGAGCACGTCCGCAAGGCCGCGCTCACCGAGGTCGACAAGCTGGAGCGGACCGCGGAGCAGTCTCCCGAGGTCGGCTGGATCCGGACCTGGCTGGACACCGTCCTCGAGCTGCCGTGGAACGAGCGGACCGAGGACAGCTACGACATCCGCGAGGCGCGGGCCGTGCTGGACGCGGACCACTCCGGACTGGATGACGTGAAGGAGCGCATCACCGAGTACCTGGCCGTACGGCGTCGCCGCGCGGACCGTGGTCTCGGTGTGGTCGGTGGGCGTCGTAGTGGCGCCGTACTGGCTCTGGTGGGTCCGCCTGGTGTGGGTAAGACCTCACTGGGCGAGTCCGTGGCGCGTGCGATGGGACGGAAGTTCGTCCGGGTCGCACTGGGTGGTGTGCGGGACGAGGCCGAGATCCGCGGTCACCGGCGTACGTACGTCGGTGCTCTGCCGGGCCGGATCGTTCGGGCCATCACCGAGGCCGGGTCGATGAACCCGGTCGTGCTGCTGGACGAGATCGACAAGGTGGGCGCGGACTACCGGGGTGACCCGACCGCCGCGCTGCTGGAGGTCTTGGACCCCGCGCAGAACCACACCTTCCGGGATCACTACCTGGAGGTCGAGCTGGACCTGTCCGACGTGGTCTTCCTGGCCACGGCGAACGTGCTGGACTCCATCCCGGCGCCTCTGCTGGACCGGATGGAACTGGTGCAGCTGGACGGGTACACCGAGGACGAGAAGGTCGTCATCGCCCGTGACCACCTGCTCCCGCGTCAGCTGGAGCGGGCAGGCCTGACGGCGGACGAGGTGACCGTCGAGGACTCGGCGCTGCGACTGCTGGCCGGCGAGTACACGCGTGAGGCCGGCGTACGGCAGCTGGAGCGTGGGATCTCCCGGGTGCTGCGCAAGGTGACGGCGAAGCTCGCCCTGGGCGAAGACGTCGGCAACCTGACCGTCGGCGCGGGAGACCTGAAGCAGTACCTGGGCTCGCCGAAGTTCACGCCGGAGACGGCGGAGCGTACGGCGCTGCCGGGTGTGGCCACTGGCCTGGCAGTCACGGGTGCCGGCGGTGATGTGCTCTTCATCGAGGCATCGCTGGCGGACAAGGAGACCGGCCCGACCGGAGTCACGTTGACCGGACAGCTCGGTGACGTGATGAAGGAGTCGGCGCAGATCGCCCTGTCCTACCTGCGGTCGCACGGCGCGGAACTGGGTCTGCCGGTCGGCGATCTCGCCGAACGGAACACCCACATCCACGTGCCTGCCGGTGCCGTCCCGAAGGACGGACCGTCGGCGGGTGTGACCATGACGACGGCGCTGGCGTCGCTGCTGTCCGGGCGGCCGGTTCGTTCGGACGTCGCGATGACCGGTGAGGTGTCGCTGACCGGACGGGTCCTCCCGATCGGTGGGGTGAAGCAGAAGCTGCTCGCCGCGCACCGGGCCGGGCTGACCACGATCCTGATCCCGAAGCGGAACGAGCCGGACCTGGAAGACGTGCCGGAGTCCGTGCTGTCGGAGCTGACCGTTCACCCGGTGAGCGACGTCCGCGAGGTCCTGGAGCTGGCGCTGGAACCGGCCCAGGTCGACGTACACCAGTACGCCGCCTGACCCGTCGTACCGCAGGAGGGCCCGAGCGATTGCTCGGGCCCTCCTCCTTTTGGATGAAACTTGAAGGCGCTCCCCGCAGAGCGTGATGGAGCTCACAAACACGGCGGTAACCCAACCGGGCGTTCCCGTAGTCTCTATAACCATGCGCGTCAGGGAGAAGGGTGACCGGGGAGTCGTCCAATCGGTGGTTCTGTTCCTAGGGGTGAGCGTGCTGTCGGGGGCCTTGGCCGCCGGTCTGGCCATCCCGTTCGCCGGCTTGGCCGGGTTCACCACACAGAAGACCAACGAGACCCTGAAGGACCTGCCGCAGCAGTTCGACGAGGTCCCGCAGAAACAGAAGAGCACCATCCTGGCCGCCGACGGCTCGGTGATCGCCACCCTGGCCGAGCAGAACCGGGTGCCGGTCAAGCTCAGCGCGGTCGCGCCGATCATGCAGAAGGCGATCGTCGCGATCGAGGACGACCGGTTCTACGAGCACGGCGCGCTGGACCTCAAGGGCACCCTGCGCGCGCTGCTGCAGAACAAGTCCTCGGGCGGGATCCAGCAGGGCGGCTCGAGCATCACCCAGCAGTACGTGAAGGTGAGCCTGGTCGAGAAGGCGAAGACGCCCGACGAGGTCGCGGAGGCGACTGCCGACACGTACCAGCGCAAGGTCGCCGAGCTGCGGTACGCGATCGCGGTCGAGAAGCAGTACTCGAAGAACGAGATCCTGGAGAAGTACCTCAACCTGGCGAACTTCGGCGACGGCGCCTGGGGCATCCAGGCCGCCGCGCAGCACTACTTCTCCGTGAACGCCTCCCAGCTGACCCTGCCGCAGGCCGCCCTGCTGGCCGGCCTGGTGAAGAACCCGACCGGCTACGACCCGACCAACGACATGAAGCGCGCCAAGGACCGCCGCGACGTGGTCATCAAGCGGATGCTCGAGCTCAAGGTCATCTCGGTGGCCCAGGCGAACTCGGCCCTGAAGACGCCGGTGATCGACCCGGCCAAGGTCCGCCCGAACAAACTCGGCTGCGCCAACGGCCCGTACCCGTTCTACTGCGAGTACATCGTCTCCCAGCTCGAGGCGAACCCGGCCTTCGGCAAGACCAAGGTCGACCGCGAGAACTTCCTCAAGACCGCCGGCCTCACCGTCCGGACGTCGCTCGACCCGAAGATCCAGAAGGCCGCGCAGCACTCGATCGACATCCACTCCAAGCCCACCGACTCCGCGATCGCCGCGATCACGATCGTCGAGCCTGGCACCGGCCTGGTGAAGGCGATGGTGCAGAGCAAGCCGTACGGCGGCAAGAAGAACCAGACGTCGTACAACTACAACGTCGAGAAGTCCTACCCCGGTGGGTACGGCGGCTTCCAGAACGGTTCGACGATGAAGGCCTTCACGATCGCGGCCGCGATCCAGAAGGGCATCCCGCTCAACTACCAGATCGTCTCGCCCAGCCCGATCAACCTGGGCGGCAAGAAGTGGACGACCTGCGACGGCCACGTCACGGCCGAGCAGGGCTGGTCGCCGCAGAACTCGACCAAGAACGTTGCGGACCCGACGATGGTCGAGGCGGCGCAGAAGTCGACCAACACCTACTTCATCCAGTTGTCGGAGCAGACCGGCCTGTGCGCGATCTCGAAGATCGCGACCTCCTTGGGCATGGTCGACGCGCAGAGCGGCGAACCACTCGGCCAGTACCCGTCGATGACGCTCGGCGTCGGCCTCGTGACACCGCTGCAGCTGTCCAGCGCGTACGCCGCCTTCGCCGCCCGCGGCATGTACTGCACGCCGTGGCTGGTCACCTCGATCAAGAACGCCGCCGGCAAGTCGGTCGGGTCGCCCGGCGCGAACTGCAAGCAGGCGCTGGCCCCTGAGGTCGCCGACGGCGTGAATGCGGTTCTGCACCAGGTGATGGAGCAGGGCGGCACCGGTCAGCACCTGAAGTTCGGCAACAGCGACCTGGCCGGCAAGACCGGAACGATCCAGGAGAACAAGGCGGTGTGGTTCGCCGGGTACTCCAGCAAGCTGGCTGCCGCCTCGGTGGTCGCCGATGCCTCACTCCCGTACCGGAACCTGATCAACCAGACGCTCAACGGCGACAAGATGAGCGACGCGTCCGGCTCCGGCACGGCCGGGCCGCTGTGGATGACCGCGTTGCAGGGTGCTCTGCAGGGCACCGCGACGACACGCTTCACGGCGCCGTCGGACAAGACCATGCGCGGCAACGTGAAGGATCTGCCGTTCGTGAACGGCATGAACCCGGACGACGCCGCCAACAAGCTGCGCCAGGCCGGCTTCCAGGTCGAGCTCGCCCCCGGCACGGTCGACTCCGAGGAGACCGCCGGCACGGTCGCCTACACGACTCCGCGCCAGCGCGACGGCGCCCCCGAGGGCTCGAAGGTCACCATCTACATTTCCAACGGCAGCAAGCAGAACCAGCCGGGCCAGCCCACCAACACCGCCCAGCCGCCAGGTACCAAACCACCGGGCGCCCCGACCACGATCAACCCCAACTGCCCACCGTGGAACCCGAAGTACCCCAAGTGTGGCGGCAGGGGCCGCTAGCAACTGAGAAGGGCCTCGTCCGTCAGGACGAGGCCCTTCGTCGTCGTTGCGTCAGGCGCCCAGTTGGCGCTTCACCTCGGCGGAGACGACGCCGCCGTCGGCCTTGCCCTTGATCTTGGGCTGGAGGGCGCCCATCACCTTGCCGATCCCGCGGGGACCCAGCTCGGCGGCTCCGGTGCTGGCGATGGTCTCGGTCACCAGGGCGACGATCTCCTCCTGGGACAGCTGCTCCGGCAGGTACTCGGCCAGGATGTCCGCCTCGGCCTGTTCCTTGTCGGCGAGCTCGGTGCGGCCGGCCTCGCGGTAGGCGACGACGGACTCACGGCGCTTCTTCGCCTCCGAGCTGAGGACGTCGACGACCTCGGCGTCGGAGAGCTCGCGGGCCTCCTTGCCGGCCACCTCCTCTTTGGTGACCGCGGTGAGCGCCATCCGCAGGGTGGACTTGCGGATCTCGTCGCGCGCCTTCAGGGCGGCGGTCATGTCGTCGTGCAGGCGCTGCTTCATTCCGGAGTTGGACATACCTGAGATTGTGGCAGGCTGGTGAAATGAGTCTGCGCGGGATTGCCACCACCACCCTCAAGGCCACGGCGGTCGTCGGTGCCGTGGGCGCCGTCTGCGTCGCGTACGCGGCCGGCGTCGAGGTGCGCTGGTTCACACTGCGCAGAGTGACGGTGCCGGTGCTGCCGGAGGGATCCACCCCGCTGAAGGTGCTGCACCTGTCCGACCTGCACCTGTGGCCGACCCAGGAGCGCAAGATCAACTGGGTCAACGGTCTGGCCGCGCTCGAGCCCGACCTGATCGTGAACACCGGCGACAACCTCTCCCACGAGGATTCGGTCCGGCCACTGCTCCGCGCGTACGGCGATCTGCTCGACGTGCCGGGGGTGTTCGTGTTCGGCTCCAACGACTACTGGAAGCCGCATTTCAAGAACCCGGGCAAGTACTTGCTGCCGGCCCACAAGCAGCGGCACAAGCCGCACGGCCCCGACCTGCCGTACGAGGAGATGCGGCGCGCGTTCACCGGCGCCGGCTGGACCGACCTGAACAACGCCAAGGCGACGGTCAAGGTCAACGGACTGCGGCTGGACTTCGCCGGCACCGACGACCCGCACATCAAGCGCGACCGGTACGACGAGGTCGCGGGTGAGATCGATCCGACGGCCGACCTGTCCATCGGCGTCACGCACGCGCCGTACCAGCGCGTCCTGAACGGCTTCGTCGGCGACGGATATCCCTTGGTCCTGGCCGGCCACACCCACGGCGGCCAGCTCGCCGTGCCGCTGTACGGCGCCCTCGTGACGAACTGCGACCTGGACACGTCGCGGGTGAAGGGCCTGTCCACGTGGGGCCACAACGGCCGCCAAGCGGCTCTGCACGTGTCCGCGGGTCTCGGCACTTCGCCGTACGCGCCGGTCCGGTTCGCCTGCCGGCCGGAGGCGACATTGCTCACTCTGGTGCCGCGGATAAACCCGATTTCGTCCCCACGGTCGGCGCATGTAAGCTAACGGCGACTTCGGGCTGTGGCGCAGCTTGGTAGCGCGCTTCGTTCGGGACGAAGAGGTCGCAGGTTCAAATCCTGTCAGCCCGACCAACACAAGGCGGTGACTCCGGTCACCGCCTTTGTGCTGTCTACGCTGGCGTCATGCAGCGGGTTGATCTGGGTGAGCTGGAGTACGAGGTCGCGGCCAAGGAGATGCGTGGCTGGGTCGAGGAGCGGGTGGCGGGGGCGGCCGAGGACCGGCTCTTCCTGCTGAGTCATCCGCCGGTGATCACGTACGGGCCGCGGACCGGGCTCGACGATCTGCCCGCGGAGACGGCCGGCATCCCGGCCGTCGCGGTCGATCGCGGTGGGTTCGCGACGTACCACGGGCCGGGACAGCTGGTCGGGTATCTGGTCGTCGACCTGAAGTCGCGCGGACCGGTGGACATCGTGCGGTGGGTCGAGAACGGGCTGATCGACGCGCTCGGCTCTCTCGGCTTCCCGCTGGTACGACGGGACACACCGAAGGGGGCGAGCAGTCTGGTCGGGGTGTGGACCGAGGACGGCCGGAAGCTGTGTTCGATCGGGATGCGAATCCGGCGTGGCGTGACCAGTCACGGGTTCTCGGTGAACGTGGATCCGGACATGACGGTGTTTCACACGTTCACGAGTTGCGGGCTGCACGACGTCACGATGGTCTCGCTCGCCGACCTCGCGGCCGAGCGCGGCATCGCCACCCCTACGGACGCGGAGGTCCGCGACGCGATCGCGGACTCCCTGGGAGCCGCGTAATCCCGATAGCCTGCGGCAATGAGTCAGGACGACGACAGCCGGATGCCCGAGGATCTCGAGGCAATTCTGGAGGCCGCCGACGAGGACGAGGCCGAGGAGGGCCGGTTCGACGCGCCGCCGTTGCCGCCGCTGCTGATCCTGGCCGTCGTGGGGTTGTTGTGCGGGTTCGCGACCATCGCGCTGGTGTGGCTGAGTGAGCGCAGTTGTGAGCGGTTCCGCGACACCACGAACTGCGGTGCCCTCGGGTTGCCGCTGCTGGTCCTGATCGTGGTCGTGACCATCGTCCTCGGCGGGCTCGCGCTGAGCCGGCTGGCGGTGCCGCACCCCCGGCTGATCGCGTTCCTCGGGGTCGCGTTCATGCTGGTCCTCGTCCTCGCCTTCCTGACCGGGAACCTCGACTCGCCGTGGACCCTGGCCGTCGTCCCGGTCCTGACCGCGATCACCTTCCTGCTCGCCAATCTCGTCGCCCGACTGCTGGAGCGTGCCGATGCCTGACCTGCCCGTCTACGAGTGCCCGCGGACCCCGGCCGCGCCGAACCTCGACGGCACCCTGACCGACCCCGCCTGGGGCGTCGCCCCCTGGACCACCGACTTCGTCCCGATCGCCGGCGAGGGCCCGGCGCCGCGGTTCGGGACCCGGGCGAAGCTGATGTACGACGACGAGTATCTGTACGTCGGCGGCGTCCTCGAGGAGCCGCACCTCTGGTCGACGATGACCGAGAAGAACAGCAAGCTCTTCCACGAGAACAACTTCGAGCTGTTCCTCGACCCGGACGGCGACGGCCAGAACTACTACGAGTTCGAGATCAACCCGCTCGGCACGATCTGGGAGCTCACGCTGCCCAAGCCGTACGTCGACGGCGGCGTACCGATCGACCCGACCAACCTGCCCGGGCTGCGGACCGCGATCCACCTCGACGGAACGGTCAACGACCCGTCCGACACCGACACCGCGTGGTCCGTGGAGCTCGCCGTACCGTGGGCGGACCTGGCGTCGTACAACGCGGGCCGGGCGACCCCGCCGAACCCGGGTGACGAGTGGCGGATGAACCTGATGCGGTGCGAGTGGCCGGTCGAGGTGGTCGACGGCGCGTACGTGAAGGGCGACGGCATCGAGTTCTGGGTGTGGTCGCCGCAGTACATCGAGGACATGCACCGGCCGGACCGGTGGGGGGTCCTCCGTTTCTGACCCGGTGGCATGGCGTTCACAGGCCCGAGTAACAATGAGTTACGTGACTTCCGGGGGCTCCGGCGAGCTGAACCACCTCGAGGGCGACCAGGTCGTCAGCGCGATCGAACGCGCGTGCGAGAGCGACCTGCGGACCGCCCTCCGGTTGGTGGCGCGGTACTCGGCGTACTGGTGGTCGCGCGGCCTGCAGGACGAGGCCGCCGCGGCCGCCGAGCGGGTGCTCAGCATGCTGGGCCGGACCGTGCCGGTCGGGCTCGACGAGGAGTACCTGCTGGCGGTCATCCACGGAGCCGCGTCGGCCGAGCAGGAGCAGGTGGAGCTGGCCCAGCAGATCGTGCTGACGGCGACCGGACCGTTCCGGTACTCCGTGACCGTGCTGCTGTGGTCGCTGGTGTTCGGACCGTTCGAGCCTGCCGCCGTGGTCGAGGACGTCCTGGAGCGCAACGAGTCCGGCGACGCCTGGGCCCGCGCCGCCGTCGAGCTCTGCCGAGGCTACCCGGGTCTCACGCGCGCAGCGCCGAGTGATGCCGCCCAGGCATTACGTACAGCGCTCGGACGCTTCCGGATGCTCGAGGACCGCTGGGGCATGTTCCTCGCCCTGACCGCACTCCGGCAGGTGGTCGACGAGCCGCTGGACCTGACGACCGACGCTCTGCGGCTGGCAGAGGAGCTGTGCCTGGGTGAGGAGACCGCGCGGCTGCTGTGTGAGCGCGGCGACCTCTACCGGGCCCTGGGCAAGCTGGAGGACGCTCACGAGGACTACAGCCGTGCTCTGGCCATCGGCGAGCACGCCGACTTCGCGGAAACCGTGGCGGCCGCCCGGCTCGGTCTGGCCCGCACCGCCCGGCACTCCGGCAACCTCCCCGCGGCCCGCGCCCACCTCTCCTCGGTCCTGGCCTTCCCCGAGCTGGAAGACGCCCACTCCGAAGCCCTGCACGAACTCGCAGTGCTGAACGCGTCCGAAGCCTCCGCATAGCACCCGACCACATATCCCAGTGGTACGCCGCTACATCTGTGGCGGCGGCCACATCGCGGGAGGGCAGCGGGCTGGTTAGAGTCGGGAGCGACCCAGCATTGTGACTGCAACGGAGCAGCTGATGGATAAGACGTACGACTCGCCGCAGGCCGCGGTGGACGACATCGGGGACGGCGCGAGCCTTGCGGTCGGCGGCTTCGGGCTGTGTGGCAACCCGATGGAGCTGATCACCGCTCTGCACGACAAGGGGGTGACCGGGCTCAGCGTGGTGTCGAACAACTGCGGCGTCGACGACTGGGGTCTCGGCATCCTGCTCGCGGACAAGCGGATCGCCAAGATGACCTCGTCGTACGTCGGGGAGAACAAGGAGTTCGCCCGTCAGTTCCTGTCCGGTGAGCTGGAGGTCGAGCTGACCCCACAGGGCACGCTGGCCGAGAAGCTGCGCGCGGGTGGTTGCGGAATCGCCGCGTTCTTCACGCTGGCCGGCGTCGGCACCCAGGTCGCCGACGGCGGGCTGCCGCAGAAGTACAACCCCGACGGCTCGGTCGCGAAGGCCTCGGAGCCGAAGGAGACCCGGGAGATCAGCGGCACGACCTACGTGCTGGAGGAGTCGATCACCACGGACTTCGGCCTGGTGCACGCGCTCAAGGGCGACACCCAGGGCAACCTGGTCTTCGACCGCAGCGCGCGCAACTTCAACCCGCTGGCCGCGATGGCCGGGCGGGTCACCATCGCGCAGGTGGAGGAGCTGGTCCAGCCTGGTGAGCTGGACCCCGACGAGATCCACCTGCCGGGTGTCTACGTCCAGCGAGTAGTTGCCGTTGGCAAAAACATCGAAAAGCGGATCGAGAAGCTCACCGTCCAGAAGAAGGAGGCCTGAGCATGCCACTCACCCGTGAGCAGATGGCCGCCCGGGCCGCCGCCGAGCTGGCCGACGGCGAGTACGTCAACCTCGGCATCGGCCTGCCGACCCTGGTCCCGAACTACATCCCCGACGGCGTCACCGTCGTCCTGCAGAGCGAGAACGGCATCCTCGGCGTCGGCCCGTACCCGGTCGAGGGGGACGAGGACCCGGACCTGATCAACGCCGGCAAGGAGACCGTCACGACGCTGCCGGGGGCGTCGTTCTTCGACTCCGCGCTGTCGTTCGGGATGATCCGCGGCGGCGCGATCGACGCGGCCATCCTGGGCGCCATGCAGGTCTCGGCCAAGGGCGATCTGTCCAACTGGATGATCCCCGGCAAGATGGTCAAGGGCATGGGCGGCGCGATGGACCTGGTGCACGGCGCCAAGAAGGTGATCGTGCTGATGGAGCACGTCGCCAAGGACGGTTCGCACAAGATCCTGGAGGAGTGCGACCTGCCGTACACCGGCCGTGGCGTGGTCAACCGGATCATCACCGACCTGGCCGTGCTGGACATCACCGATGACGGGCTGCAACTGGTCGAGCTCGCCGACGGCGTCAGCTTCGACGAACTGCAGGAGAAGACCGGAGCCCCGATCAAGCAATAGGCTCCGCCGCGTACGGCCAGGTCAGCCCAGTGCTGGCCTGGCGGTACGACGAGCTCGCCCGGCTCCGGTCCGCGTACTGACCGGTGGGTGTCTGGAGACCGGCGGTGCGGTCGCGGAGGTGTTGGTCGAAACAACCACGCTCCGGGACCGTGTACCCCAACCAGGGGGCTGCGACAGGCAATAACCTGTTCAAGCCAACGACGACCTGTTCAAGCCCCCGGCGCGTAGTCCACCGCGCCCACCGGCGCTACTGGCAGGGGTGAACAGAAGCGTCAGGTGGGCATGGAGCGAGCCTGCCGTACGGACAGGTTGTGTTCAGCTACCGAAAGACACCTGTCATCCCTGTCGAAAGTCGGGTATACGGGACGGGTGGAGCTGGATGTGCTGGTGATCGGTGGAGTGGGGATCGACACGATCGTGCGTGTGCCGAGCCTGCCGTTGGCGACGGTGGAGACGATCGGGGTCGAGCCGATCGAGTCGTACCTGGGCCACACCGGCCACGGCGTCACCCTCGGCTGCCACCTGCTCGGCCTGCGCACCGCCCTGGTCGACGTGATCGGCGCCGACGCCGAGGGCGATCGCATCCGCCGGGCGTACGACGAACTGCGCCTCCCCCTGCACGTCGCGCTCCACCCCAGCGGCACCCGCAGATCGGTCAACCTGGTCGCACCCGACGGCCAGCGCCTCTCCCTGTACGACGCCCGGCACCCACCCGGATTGCAGGTCGACCCCGACCTGTGGCGGCTGAACGTCGTCCACTCCCAGCACGTCCACGTCTCGATCATGGACTTCGCGCGCTACGCCCTGGGCGACGCGATCGCCGTCGGCTGCACGATCTCGACCGACCTGCACGACTGGGACGGGCGCAACGACTACCACAAGGACTTCGCGACAGCGGCCGACATCGTTTTCGTCTCGACCAGCGCGCTACCGCCGGACGCGGTCGACTGGATCTTCGCCAACGGCCGCGCCGAGGTCGTCGTCGCGATGGCCGGCGCCGACGGCAGCTACCTGTACGTCCGGAACCAGCCCGCACAGCACCTGCCGGCCATCCAGCTCCCCGACCGGCCGGTGATCGACACCAACGGCGCCGGCGACGCCTACGTCGCCGCGTTCCTGGCGCGGTACCTCGACGGCGTCACCTGGTACGACGCTGCCGTCGCCGGCTCGATCGCGGGCGCCTGGGCCTGCGGCTCCCCCGGCACCCACACCGACCTGATCACCGCCGAGGAACTAGCTGTTCGAAGTAGAAAGCACGGATAAAGCCGCGTCAGGCTCCGAGTGCCGCACGACCCTGGCCTCGACGAACGTGGCATGGGAACGCCAAGGGTGTGTACAGTTGTGTACAGCTCGGGGCAGTAGCCCTTGGGAAGTGAACCCGGCAGTCATCCGGACGGTTGGCGAGCCGGGTTTCGCGTGTCTAGACCCGGACCAGGGTCGAGTACGGCGCGACCAGCTCGCGCCACTCGCCACCCTTTACCCAGGACCAGGCCACTGCGTCCGGAATCCACAACAACGGATCCGCGTGGGCCGCGAGCAACTCGTACTGCAGGCTGTCGGAGCACCCGTGCTCACGCGCTGCATGGAACAGCACCTGCTTGTCGAAAGTGGTCGTAGTCTCGTCGCGCTCTATCACGAGGCGCTCGGCCGAGTCGGCAATGTCCCGGACCACCGCGATCAGGCAGGCCTTGCGACCCGCGGCGTTGTTCTTCTCCGCCTGATACAGGCGTACGGCCAGATCGAACTCGGCGATGACCCCGAGGATCTTTCGCCTCCTTGCCGGGGCTTCCTTGGTGAAGTGGATCCTCCGCTCGCGAGGCAGCAGCAGGCTGGCCATCGTGCGACGGTGCGCGTTGACTTCTGCGGCGCCGCACGCCGTTGCCGCCATGAGCAGACCTCTGGTCTTGCTCTCGTCGACGAACACGTGTGCCGGCATGTGGAGCACTTTAGGGGCCTGTTCGGACAGCGCAAATCCGCCGTCCACACCGGATCCTGGACCACGATTCAACCCCGGGTCATCGGTGGGTGGAGCCTGGTGGCGGTACCGCGGTGGAAGAGTTGGGCCGGGCGGCCGCCGTCGCGGGTGGTGGCGCCGACCGGTTCGACGAAATCGGGGGTCTTGGTGACCGTGCGATGGAAGTTGCGCGGGTCCAGCGGCGTACCCCAGACCGCTTCGTACTCGCCACGCAGCTCGGAGATGGTGAACTCGGGCGGGCAGAAGGCCGCCGCGAGCGGTGAGTACTCGAGCTTGGCCCGGGCGCGCTCGACACCGTCGGCGAGGATCCGGTGGTGGTCGAACGCGAGCCGGCCCGGATCGTCCGGCGCTTCCACGACCCCGACCCAGCTCGCCGATGCCGCGTCCGGCCGCGATCACCGGGCTGCTGGTCGCGCAACACGTCGTCGAACGCACGATGGTTGCCGCGAGCACCGATGACGGGCAGCAGCTGATCGCACTCAACGAGGTCTACGTCGGCCATCACTCGCATCAGTCGGCGCGGTATCGGCTGAGCTCGCCGGACGGGCTGCCGGCGCGGCAGTCGTCGTCCGGGATCCTCGTCGGAACCGGCACCGGTTCCACGGGCTGGTGCCGGTCAGCGTGGCAGGAGCGCCACAGTCCGTTGGCCCTGCCGGCACCGACCGACCCGGCCCTGTGCTGGTTCGTCCGTGAAGCCTGGCCGTCGCCGGCGACCGGAACCGACAGTACGGAAGGTCTGCTCAAAGCGCCGGACACCTTGGCCATCACCGCGGAGTCCGACCTGGTGGTCTTCGGCGACGGCATGGAGTCCGACACCCTGGCGGTCGGCTGGGGGCAGCGCATCGAGATCGGCGTCGCACCGATCAAGCTGCATCTCGTTGCCTAGAGCCCTCAGACCTCCCGCGACGGCTGGATGAGCAGGTCCGGCAGGTTGACCTCGCGCGGCCGGCCGACGACGTACGCGATCAGGTCCGCGACCTCCGCCGCGGGGACTGCCGGCAGGCTGGTGCGGAGGTCGTCGACCATCGACCGCAGTTCGGCCGGGAAGTCGTCGGCCAGCTCGGTGCCGTCGACCATGCCGGGTTCGAGGTTGGTCACCCGGATGCCCTCCCCGGCGAGCTCGGTCCGTAGCGCCCGCGTGAGGTAGCTGACTCCTGCCTTCGAGGCGCCGTACGCCGCCATCCCCGGCAGGAAGCGCTGCGCGGCGGCCGACGAGACGTTGATCAGATCGGTGGTCCTCGTTGCCGCCGACCGCTTCAACGCCGGCAGGAACGCATGCGTGACGGTGACGACGCCGGACAGGTTGACGTCGACGGTACGCCGCCAGTCCGCGGCGGGCGCGTCGCCGAACGGGACCACCTTCATCAGGCCGGCGTTGTTCACCAGCAGATCCAGGTCCCCGAAGCGCTCCTGCACTACGGCGGCCGCCTCAGCCACGGAGTCCGGGTCGGTGACGTCAGCCGGTACGACGAGCGCCGTACCGCCGGACTCGGCGATCTGGGCGGCGACCTTCTCGAGCCGGTCACGACGGCGAGCCAACAGGGCGACCGAGGCGCCGTCGGCGGCGAGGCGGGTTGCGATGGCGGCGCCGATCCCGCTGGCGGCGCCGGTGACAAGGGCGATGCGTGAAATGGTCATGGCTCCACGCTCCGCCGGGCAGCGAGGTCGGAGAAGATCCGCTTTCACCGTAGGTCTGGCAGTACTACCCAGGTCACTCGGGCGCTGGGGATACTGGTCAGGTGAGTGCGCGATCAGAGCTCGGAGAGTTCCTGCAGACCCGTCGCGCCCGGGTGCGGCCGGAGGATGTCGGGTTACAGCCCGGTAGCGATCGGCGTGTGTCCGGTCTGCGGCGGGAAGAGGTCGCACTGCTGGCGAACGTCAGTGTCGACTACTACATCCGCCTCGAGCAGGGGCGGGCCGACAATCCGTCCGTCGCGGTTCTGACCTCGGTGGCGGATGCGTTGCGGATGGATCAGGCTGAGCGGGATCACCTGCGTTCGCTGGCGTGCACGACCCCGCCGGCTCTCCCGCCGCGGACCGTCGTACGGCCGCAGTTGGAGGCGATGATCCAGGCGATGCGCGACGTACCGGCGCTCGTGGTCGATCGGTTGAGCAATGTGCTGGCGTGGAATCGGGGGGCGATCGCGGTGATCGCGGACTTCGACGATCCGCGGACGCGGAATCTCGCCCGGCAGTACTTCCTGGAGCCGGCGTCCCGGGAGTTCTACGCGGACTGGGAGATGGTGGCGCGGGACGCGGTCGCGTTGCTGCGGCGGACCTCGGCGGAGTACGGCGAGGAGGACGCGGAGCTGGCGGCACTCGTCGACGAACTCCGTGCCGCCAGCCCCGACTTCGACCGGTTCTGGACCTCCCAGGACGTCCAGAACCGCTCCCACTGCCCGAAGACCCTGAACCACCCGATCGCAGGTCGCCTGAGCTTCTCCCTCGAGTCCCTCCAACTCCCCGCCGACCCCGGCCAGTTCGTCCTCACCTACACCCCCGCCGACCCCACCACCCAGGCCGCCCTGGAGACCCTGCTCGCGGCTCAGGCGCCGTTGAGTGGGTCGTATGAGGGGGCGAAGCGGAAGTAGTTCCAGTCGGTGAAGGTGAGGGGGACCTTGCCGAGGCCCTTGATGACCGTCTTGGTGCCGGCCGCGTGGCCGACGGCGTACAGGTAGCCGGTGCGGGTGTCCCGGTCGATGCCGAGCACGATCGATCCGGTCTTGCCGCACGGGGCCGCGATGAGCTGCTCGAAGATCTGCCAGCTCGAGGTGCGGACCGGCGTGATGATCGGCTTCAGCGGGGTGGTGGCCGGGATCTTGACCGTGTACAGCCGGCCGGCGCGGTTGTTGGCCAGGAACGTGTCATACGTCGGGGTCGTGGCGATCAGCGCGAACGACTTCATCGCGCTCATCCCGGTGACGTACCCGGTGTTGCGGATCCCCTGACCGGCATCGGTCCAGCGCCCGAACTTTCCGTACTGGTCCTGCTGGTACAGCATCGTCCGCGTCGGCTTGCTCGACGCCGAAGCCTTGTACTGCGACTGGATCAGGAACCGCCCGCCCCAGCCGTTGCCGATCCGGCGGAACACCGGGGTGCCGACCAGCTTGCCGCCCACGCCGATGGTGTACGAGCTCTCCATCAGGTAGCCGGAGCCCCACACGACCTTGCCGGTCCGGGTCGTCTTGCCCGCGCCCGCGGGAACAGCGGTGAACGTGGTCGGCTGGCCGACGTCGTACGGCGGTGTGTAGATGTTGGGCGTGGAGATCACCGGACTCACCGTCGGCGGCGCCGTGGCGGTGACGACCCGGCTGTTGTGACCCCAGTCCTGGGTGATCGAGCCGAGCCCGAGCGCACAGGCCGCCGCAACCGCCGTCGGTGCGGCCGGGGCGGCGGTCGCCGGCTGGAGCGTGGGCCCCAGGGTCAGTACCAGCCCGGCCGCGCCGGCGCCCCGATGGTCTTGCGAAGCATCGTGGTGTCCTTACTCGCCGTTGGCGGTGTCGTAGAGCGAAATCGGGACCCAGCGGAAGTCGACCGGGGCGTCGAACGTGCCCGGCGCCTCGCCGCGGGACTGGACCACCGTCGACAGGCCGTTCGCGTGCCCGACGGCGTACAGGTAACCCTTCTTGGTGTCCTTGTCGATGCCGAGCAGGAGCGTGCCGTACTGGCCGCAATCCATCGCCGACAGCGTCTCGAAGCCCTGCCAGGTGCGGGTCCGGACCTGCTTGATGATCGGCTTCATCGGCGAGGTCAACGGGATCCGGATCGTGTAGAGGGCGCCGCCGCGGGTATTCGCCAGGAACGTGTCGTACGTGCGGGTCTTCGCGATCAGCGTCATCGTCTTGACCGACGCGAATCCGGGGTACGAGCCGGTGGCCTTCCAGCCGCTACCGGTCACATTCCAGCGGTACAGCACGCCGTCGTTGCGCAGCGCGTAGGCGTTCGAGTGGTAGACCTTCGGCGTCTGGCCGTCCGGGCTCTCGTACTCCGAGTTCTCCAGGAAGGTGAACCTTCTCCAGCCTGCGCCGATCCGCTGCAGCGCAGGCGGGCCGGCCGGGTCGATCTCGCCGGTGCCGTCGACGGAGTAGAAACTCCAGTAGAGCGTGTCGCCGCTGACGACGTACCCGGACCGGTCGGTGCCGGCGATATTCGGTTCGATCGTCTGGCGGGCGCTGAGCCGGATCTGCCCGGGCTTGTACACCCCGTCGGTGGCCCACTTGTCCGGCACCGTCGGCGGCGTGGTCGCGGTCGGATCCGCGAAGCCGTGCTGCCCCGTCGCCGTCACCGAGCCCTGCCAGACGAAGCACGCACTGGCTGCCGCCGCGGTGATCTTCTTGCTCGTCCCCGGCACCGTCGCCTCCGCGCCCGTCGGGTCCGGTCCCTGTGCATGGGCCGCCGCAGGAGCCAGCGCTGCCACCGCCAGCACCGCACTCCCCGTCCAGACCAGCATCTGTCGCTTCATCTGTCCCCAGTTCCCCTCGAGTTGTGGATCGTCTCCACAGACCTTGATACGAGGCGAACACAGAAAGTTGCGGGCGAAGTCTTTCCCGTGATGTGCACAAGAAGTGACCGAGCGGATCGGATCTGTCCACAGAATAGGCCCTGGCCGGGATACACGCGCCTGGGATCCGGTCAGTTTCACCGGCACGGGCAAGGAGTCGGAGAACACGTCGCTACTAGATCCGACTACAGGCACGACCGGATCGGGCGGTTACCCCAGGTCGAGGCTTCCCGCTGACCGCGCCCGATCACTCGATGGGATAACCCATCGCGGTGGCGGTTCTCTCCTCGCGTTACGGGAGGAGAACCGACAACTCCATGGGATATCCGGCGCTCCGGTCGGTTCCGCGGGTGTTCGCCCGTGCCGTCGACCGGATCGCCAGGCCATCACAACGAGGCCAAGACGACGGCCTCCCACGGGCGGTCGCAGCGTCTGGGTGACTGTGATGGCCTGGAAGTCCGCCCACCTCCGCCCGGGCGGGGGTGGCGGGTGTGGGGTGCCGCGCCGCTGACCGGACCTGCACCACTCACAGCGGCGCGATGTCAGCGATGCCCCGCTCGGCCGCGAGTACTCGGTGGCTGAGGGACCGGGTTGGTGAGTGCGCCACGTCCGCCCAGGCCGAGACCCGCGGGCCGGCCGCCCGGCCCAGGCTGGGGACGATCTTCCACCCGATCCGGGACGAGATCCTCCCCATCCCAGCGGCAACCGCTAGAACACGGCCGACTGCCCGGACGCGCTGGAGGCGAACGATCCACCCACGGATACGTCAGAAGTCAGCGCTGGGGCTGGTTGTTGTAGGTGAGGTCGGCGTAAGCGGTGACGAGGGCCGCCGAATCCTTTTCCCAGTTGAGTTCTGCGGCGGCGGAGCGGACTCCGTCGGCGTAGGTGGTGTAGTTCTCGATCAGGGCCCGGACGGACGCGGTCAACGACGGCGCGTTGCCGGGCTCGTACAAGGTGCCGAGCTTGTACTGGGTCACCACGGCGCGCATCTCGGGGAGGTCGGCGGCGACGACCGGGACGCCGGCGCGGACGGCGTGGAAGAGTTTGTTGGGGAGCGCAAGCCGGTGGTTCTCGCAGGTGTTGGTGAGCGTGACCAGCGAGATGCCGTACGAGCGGAGGGTGTCGTCGACCTCGTCGATCGAGCGTTCCGCCACCGTCTCCACCGGGCCCAGATCCAAGCGGTAGTTGGGATCCACCGACCCCATCAGGACCGTGCGGAACGGCGCGAGCTCACGCGCGGCCGCGACCACGGTCGGCAGATCCCGGCCGGCACCGACGCGACCGGCGTACAAGAGACCCTCCGGCCGATCCAGCGGCGGTGGCACCTCGTCCGGCTTCGGGAACGTGTTGCGTACGACGCGGACGTCCGGCAATCCCCGGGAACGCAGCCGAGCCGCGATCCCATCGGACACAGTGATGACGAGCCGAGCCTTCGAGGCCAGCGAAACCTCGAAGCGACGCCCACGCGCACGCCAGAGCGGCGTCGGCCGTCCCGGCAGCGCGCGGTCGAACCACAGCTCGTGGGTGTCGTAGACCAACTTCGCCGACCACTTCTCGGCGTACTCCGCCGCGAGCTCGAGCGTGTTGAAGTCATGCGCGTGCACGACGTCGAACGGTCCCGCGGCGGCCACTCGAGGAGCGGCCGCGACGCGCCACTGCTTCTCGGTCCGGTTCCGGTGCTCGGGCAGCAGCAGCCACCGGCCGAACCGCTGCACCAGCACCTTCGGCCCGCTCCGGCCGTGGCCGACCGCAAGACCGCCGTTGCCGGTCCGCAGCCCGGCCGAGCGGGACACGGACTCGACCGTGATGCCCGGACCGACCTCGAAGCCTTCCGGGACATCCCGGCCGATCACGTGCAGCACGTGACCGGCCGCGGCCAGCGCCGTCGCCTCCCGCAGGATGCGCGAGTCCCCGGCGATCGGGGACTGCGCGATCATCAGAATCCGCACTACTTGCCGCCGGCCTCGAGGTCGTTGTTGACGAACGGCAGCAGAACCTCCACCGACCGGTGCCCGTCATGCAGCTCACGGACGTATTCCGGCCCGGCGTCGGCGATCTTGCGGGCCGTGTCGCGCTCGGCGACCAGCCGCTCGATCACCTCCGACAGGTCGTCCGGAGTCGCCTCCGCGATCGGCAGGCCGGTCGGCAGCAGGTCGCGGACCGGGTCCGCGATGTGCCCGACGGTGACCCGCCCGGCCGCCATTGCCTCGCACGCGAAGACGCCGTACGAGCCGAGCAGCAGCTGGTCGACCACGATGTCGGCGCTCTTCACCATCTCGGCCAACTCGGAGTGCGGGACACCCTGCACACGCTGGTACTCGATCAGCCCCCGCGCATCCAGGTCCGTCAGCACGGGGTCGACGTACGCCGAGCCCTTCAGAGCCGACGCCGACGGCGCGTGCAGCACCACCGGCACCTCACGCTCGAGCACCGGCTGGGTCGACGCGAACTCCCCGACGTCCACGGTCAGCGGCAGCCAGATGCCGTCCTCGACGAACTCCAGCAGGTCCGGCGTGGTGACGAAGATCGGGCCTTCGTACCCGTCCAGGTGCTTGCGCATCAGGTCGTTCGCCGACTGCAGTCGAGAGGTCAGCTCGTCATCCGGGTTGCGGAACGGCGACCACCGGTACCGCGCCCGGTGCTGCGCTGGATCGCGGATCTCCGACCCGTGGAAGACGAGGCCGTGCTTGATCCCCGCCTGGTCCAGCATCGGTACGTCGTTCGTCCACATCTGCCCGCGCTGCTGGCCGAACATCGGCCGGCCGGCCTCGAACAGCACGTGGGTGACCTCGCGCAACGCGTACGCCGTCAGCTCCAGCTGCCAGCGCAGGTCGGACCGGTACTGCCGGTAGGTCCCGGTGCGGTGCACGCGGAAGTCGAACGCGCCGCTGCCCGTGGTCAGCGACTCGGCCTTGAGATCCGGCACCTCACGTTCGAGCGCGGTCGCCCACAGCCACGCCTGACCGGCACTGTTGACCGGGCCGAGCAACAGCCGCCGCTGCTTCTTGATCACGCGGCCGCCCGGCTGGACGACCTCCAGCGACCGGCCGACCAACTCGCCGTACACGCCGCGCAGCTTGGCCGCCTGCCCGGCCCAGGACACTTCCTGCTGGTAGCCGGGGTCGGCCACCCGCTCGCGGTAGGTGTCGATGTCGCCGAGGACCGTGCGGACCTTCGACGCGAGATCGTGCGCGTCCGCCGCGACGAACACCTCGCCGATCCGGACCCGGTCGACGAACTCCTTCATGCTCGGCATGTCGCTGACCACCACCGGGAGCCCGGCGAAGGCGTACTCGAACAGCTTGTTCGGCAGCGACATCTCGTGGCTCGGGTAGCGCAGAATCGGGATCAGCCCGACGTCCGCGGTCCGCAGGAACGCGACCACCTCGTCCGGCTTCACCGGGTCGATGCAATGCAACCGGTCCTGAACCTCGAGCGCCACGGCCTGTGCCTGCAGGTCGCGTACGGCGTCGGTCGCGACACCGGGCACGCACACGACGGCCAGGTGCACGTTCGGCAGGTCGACCAACGCCTGTACGGCGGTCTGGATGCCCCGCGCCTTCGTGACGCCACCGCTGTAGACCAGCAGCGGTACTTCGGAGGCCAGACCGAGCCGGGTGCGGATGTCCGGTACCTCGACCGACACGTCCGCCGGATTCGGCGTGTTCATGATCACGGTGGGCTCGTGGTCGAGCTTGTGCTCGCGCTGCAACCGCTGCGCGATCGCCGGGCTGACGGTGATCACCCGGTCCGCGTTGTTGATGTACTCACGCTCGTGGTTGGCCCAGGCCGCGATCGAGCGCCGGGTGCGAGCGCCGTACCGGGACAGGCCGGCGACGTACTCGTGCGCGTCGTACACGACCTTGAGGTCCTTGCCGCGCAGCTTCGCGCGGCCGGCGGCGCGGGTGGCGACACCGATCACGTGCATGTCGTGCGCGTGCACCACATCGGGCTCGAGGCGGTCGATCAGATCGCCGAACGCGATCTCCAGGTCCAGCGCCTCGGGGTGCAGCTTGCGCCACGGCGCCGGCCAGCCCAGCCGGTGGATCACCCCGTCATACGCGCGCCATCCGAACTTGAACGGGCCGTCGGCTGTGTTGCCGACGCCCTTGCGCACCCAGGTCGCCTTCTTCGCGCCCTGCCAGCGCGATCGTCGCAGCAGCCGGGTGGCCACGCCGAGCTTGAACTTGACCGGATTGCCCTTGCCCGCCTTGGCGCGCGCGATCGCGTGCCCGGAGTCGGCCTTCAGCTCTTTCAGCTCGGCCTGGATCCGCTGGCTGCGGGCGACGTACGTCGATCGGTACCTGTACCCCACCAACGGCGGCCGCCAGTCCCGGCGCGCGGTGCGGCTGCGTTTCCGCTCCTCCCGCAGGGAGAACGGCACCGCCACCCGGACGATCAGCGCACCGTCGAGCAGCTCCCTCGACGGCAGGCCACTGTCCGAGACCCCGAGCACAGTCACCTCTGCTCCGGTCTCGGCCAGTGCTGCGGCCTCTTTGCGGACCCTACTGTCGTTGGTGACGTCGTTGGCGACCATCATCACGACCCGCAGGTCGGCAGTTGTCACTGGCTGACCGACCTTCCGATCACAATCCGGCGGACGCCCGCCCAGCGGGCCGGGTCGGTCCGGTCACGGCCGTCGACGAGCACCTGCACGCCCGGCAGCTCGGCCGGGGTCAGCTGCGCGTACTCGGCGTGGTCCGCCTGCAGCACCGCAGCGTCCACCGGCGTCCCCAGCGCGTACGGCGTGAAGCCGAGCTGCTGGAGTTCCTCGTCGGCGTACAGCGGGTCGTGCACGGACACCTCCGCGCCTCGGGCCTTCAGCGCCTCCACAGCCGGGAAGACCCCGGAGAACGCGGTCTCCTTGACACCACCACGGTACGCCGCACCGAGCACGACCACCTTGGCTCCGGTCAGATCGCCGTACGCGCCCTCGAGCAGGCCGACGGTGTACTCCGGCATGCCGAGGTTCGCCTCGCGGGCGGCGCGGACAACGGTTGCCTCCGGGTCGGTCCACAGGTACAGCCGCGGGTAGACCGGGATGCAGTGGCCGCCGACCGCGATACCGGGCCGGTGGATGTGGCTGTAGGGCTGCGAGTTCGACGCCTCGATCACCTGGTGCACGTCGATGCCGTTCTGGCCGGCGAACCGGGCGAACTGGTTCGCCAAGCCGATGTTGACGTCGCGATAGGTGGTCTCGGCCAGCTTCGCCAGCTCGGCCGCCTCGGCCGAACCCAGGTCCCAGACGCCGTTGGCGCGCTCCAGGTCCGGACGCTCGTCGAAGTCCAGCACGGCCTCGTAGAACGCGGTGGCGCGCTTGGCGCCCTCCTCGGACAGACCGCCGACCAGCTTCGGGTACTTGCGCAGGTCCGCGAAGACGCGGCCGGTCAGTACGCGCTCCGGCGAGAACACCAGGTGGAAGTCCTGGCCCTCGGTCAGGCCGGAGACCTCCTCCAGCAGCGGCTTCCACCGGTTCCGGGTGGTGCCGACCGGCAGGGTGGTCTCGTAGCTGACCAGGGTGCCCGGGCTGAGGTGCTCGGCCAGCGAGCGGGTCGCGCTCTCCATCCAGCCGAACTCCGGCTCACCGGTGTTCTCGTCGACGAACAGCGGCACGACCAGCACCACCGCGTCACTGCCGGGGATGGCGTCCGCGTAGTCCGTGGTCGCCCGCAGGCGGCCGTCGGCCACGGTCTCGGCGAGCAACTCGGCCAGGTGGGCCTCACCCGGGAAGGGCTCCTGCCCGGCGTTCACCTGCTCGACCGTCTTCGGGTTGATGTCGACACCGACGACCTGATGACCCTTGGCCGCGAACTGGACCGCCAGCGGCAGTCCGATCTTGCCTAAGGCAACAACACTGACACGCACAGGAACTCCACTAGGTAGTGATTCTTCATCGGGGGCCTCGCAACTTCCGTTCCATCGGGCGCTCGACGAACTTGTAGAGCAGCCACGAGGCGAAGATCGAGATGATCAGGACACCGGCGTACCAGGTCAGGTTGGACCAGCCGATCGGCCCGGCCACACCGTGGTACTCCTTGATCGCGTAGAGGATGGTCGCGTGGATGAGGTAGAACGCGTACGACCACTGGCCGAGTGCGACCAGCGGCCTGCTGCGCAGCAGGGATCGGCCACCGCGCATGTCCCGGGACGCGACGGCCAGGATCAGGAATCCGTACAGCAGCGTGAGAATTTCCTTCTGGCACAGGCCCATGGTGATCGCGAACGGCACCTTGGCCGGGTGCGAGCCGGAGTACCACAGCAGGAGCAGCCCGCCGATGGTCACCCCGAACGCGAACCAGACCGGGATCCGCGGCTTCCAGCCGGACCGCAGCGCGATCGCCAGGCCGATACCGAACAGGAACGCGACCGAGTGCAGGACTGGTTGCGGTAGCACCGGGACGACGTCCTTGTAATGGAACAAGGCCAGTCGATAGGCCCCGCCGAGCCCGATCACCGCGACACACAGGATCAGGCCACCGGAGGTCTTCAGCCTCCGCGTCGCCCGCCAGACGAACGGGAAGTACGCGTAGAAGAACGCCTCCACCGACAACGTCCACCCGGCCGGGTTGCCGCCGTACAGAATGGCCGGGTTGTTCGACCAGCCGTGCAGCAGGAACGCCGACAGCACCAGCACGGTCATCGAGATCGGCTTGATCCAGGACATCCCCGCCGGCGGGTCGACCCGGTAGAAGACGAAGAACGCCAGGAGCAAGGTGAACAGGTACAGCGGGACGATCCGGGCGAACCGGCGCCGGTAGAACGTCCGGATCTTCGTCCCCGGCTGCGCCGACCAGGTCAGCACGAAACCCGACAGCACGAAGAAGAACGTCACCCCGGAGGTGCCGTACTTCAGGAAGTCGAAGATCGGCAGCGGCGCCAGGTTGGTCATGTGGTGGCAGAACACGAAGAACGCCGCCCACCAACGCAAACCGGTGAGCGACTCCACCCGCGGCAACCGTCCCCTGGGGGAGGTCGGCGGCGGGCCGGACTCCCCCGGGAAGGCACTGACAGGCGCGCCGGGTGGCGGGGTCGCCACGTCGGCCGCCAGTGTCGGCGGCTGCTGCTGGTCTTCTTCGGCGGCCTTCGTCATGTGGTTACTCCGCTAGGGCGGCGACAACCCGGCCGGCGGCCTGGCCATCGCCATAGGGCATTGGGCGATCCCCCGCGGGAGCCGGCCGGGCGGCCAGCTCGGGCAACTTGCTCACATCTGACGTGAGGACGTTCCAGCCGTCCTCCACCGTCTCCACCCACTCGGTCTCGGTGCGCAGCGTCGTGCACACCCGGCCGAGCAGGAAGGCTTCCTTCTGCAGACCCCCGGAGTCGGTCACCACACCGGCCGAGCCGAGCACGGCCGCGACCATCTCCGGGTAGGCCAGCGGCTCCCGGACGTGCAGCGAACCGTCCGGACGCTCCAGCTTGATCCCGTACTGCGCGCACTTGGCCACCAGCCGCGGGTGCGCGAGCAGCAGCACCGGTACGCCGGCCGCGGCGAGACCGTCGACGATCGCGGCCAGCCGGGCCGGGTCGTCGGTGTTCTCGGCCCGGTGGATCGTCGAGACGACGTACTCGCCACGCTTGAACGGCAGGTCCAGCGGCTTGTCCTGCACCGCGTCGCGGACCCGGAAGCACACATCCGTCATCACGTCGCCGACCAGCCGGGCCCTGTCCTTCAGGCCCTCGTTGGCCAGGTGGTCCATCGCCACCTGGGTCGGGGCGAGCAGCATGTCGGCGGCGTGATCGGTCAGGACCCGGTTGTGCTCCTCCGGCATCCGCCGGTTGAACGACCGCAGCCCGGCCTCCAGGTGCGCCACCGGCAGGTGCATCTTCACCGCCGACAGTGTCCCGGCCAGCGTCGAGTTGGTGTCGCCGTACACGAGCACCCAGTCCGGCTGGTGCTCGTCCAGTACGGCGTCCATCGCGGCCAGCATGGCACCGGTCTGGACCCCGTGGCTGCCGGACCCGACGCCCAGGTGGACGTCGGGGGCCGGGATGCGCAAGTCGGCGAAGAACACGTCGGACATGTTCTTGTCGTAGTGCTGCCCGGTGTGCACGATCACGTGCTGGTGGTCGGTGGCGGCGAACGCCTCCGCCACCGGGGCCAGCTTCACGAACTGTGGGCGAGCCCCGACGACACTCAGGACCTTCATGACTGGGCGGACTCCCCGGCGACCTGGATCGTGCGGTCCTCGGCGGCGGACTGGATCACGGCCTCGGCCACCTTGACGGTGGTCAGACCCTGCTGCAGCGTGACGATGTCGGCTTCCTTGCCGAGCACGGCGTCACGGAACGCCTCGTGCTCGGTGCGGAGCGGCTCCGGCTTGCTGATCGCGTACCGGATCATGTCACCCTCGCTGACACCGCGGAAGTGCGCGACGTCGTCCCAGGCGGTGGCGACGGTGCCGTTGGCGTGGAAGGACAGGTCGGCCGTCAGCGTGTCAGCGATGAACGCGCCCTTCTCACCGGTGACGACGGTGAGCCGCTCCTTCATCGGCGACAGCCAGTTGACCAGGTGGCTGGTCACGGTGCCGTCGGCCAGCTTGCCGGTGACCGCGATCAGATCCTCGTACTGCCGGCCGGACTTGTGCGCGCTCTGCGCGGACACGGTGACGAACGGCGACTGGGTCACCCACGCGGTCAGGTCGATGTCGTGGGTGGCCAGGTCGAGCACCACGCCGACGTCGGCGATCCGGGACGGGAACGGGCCCTGGCGACGGGTGGTGATCTGGTAGATGTCACCCAGCTCACCGTTCTCCAGCCGCACCCGCAGCGCCTGCAGCGCCGGGTTGTACCGCTCGATGTGACCGACCGCGCCGACCACGCCGGCGGCCTCGAACGCCTTGGCGATCTCGGTCGCCTCGGACGAGGAACCGGCCAGCGGCTTCTCGATCATCGCGTGCACGCCGGCCTCGGCCAGCGCCTTCGCGATCTCGGCGTGGTACTGGGTCGGCACCGCGACCATGCAGTAGTCGATGCCCTCGGCAATCAACTGCTCGATGGTCTCGTGCACCGGACGGCCGCCGGCCACGCCAAACTTGTCACCACCCGGGTCGGCGACGGCGACCAGGTCGACGCCGTCGAGGGAGGCCAGCACGCGGGCGTGGTGACGGCCCATCATGCCCAGGCCGATCAGGCCGGCTCGCAGGTTCGCCATCTCACGCACCAGCCTTCGCCACGGTGTTCACCGCGGCCACGATCCGGTTCAGGTCGTCCTCGGACAGCGAGGGGTGGACCGGCAGCGAGAGCACCTCGGCCGCGGCCTTCTCGGTCTCCGGCAGGTCCAGCTCACGCTTGAACGACGGCAGCCGGTGGTTCGGGATCGGGTAGTAGACGCCGCAGCCGACGCCGTACTCGGTGCGCAGCGCGTTCGCGAAGCCGTCGCGGTCCTCGGTCACCCGGATCGTGTACTGGTGGTACACGTGGGTCGCCTCGGCGGCGACCGCCGGGATGCCGACACCCTGCAGGTTCGCGTCCAGGAAGGCCGCGTTCTCCTGCCGCTGCTTGGTCCAGCCGGCCAGCTTGCCCAGCTGCACCCGGCCGATCGCGGCGTGCAGGTCGGTCATCCGGTTGTTCAGGCCGACGACCTCGTTCTCGTACTGCTTGAGCATGCCCTGGTTGCGGAAGAGCCGCATCCGGCGCTCGAGGTCGGCGTTCGCGACCGAGTTCATACCGCCCTCACCGGACGTCATGTTCTTGGTCGGGTAGAGGCTGAACATCGCGAACTCGCCGAAGGTGCCGACCTGCGCGCCGTTCCAGGTCGCTCCGTGAGCCTGCGCGGCGTCCTCGTAGATCTGGATGCCGTGCTTGTCGGCGATCGCCTGCAGGGCGGTCATGTTCGCCGGGTGACCGAACAGGTGCACCGGCATGACGGCCTTGGTCTTCTCGGTGATCGCGGCCTCGACCGCGGCCGGGTCCAGGCAGAAGTACGTCGGCTCGACGTCGGCGAACACCGGGGTGGCGCCGGTCAGCGCGACGCTGTTCGCGGTCGCGGCGAAGGTGAAGGACGGAACGATGACCTCGTCACCCGGTCCGACGCCCGCGGCCAGCAGGCCGAGGTGCAGGCCTGACGTGCCCGAGTTCGTCGCGACGCACGCACGGCCGGAGACCAGCGCTGCGCCGAACTCCTGCTCGAACGCCGCCACCTCGGGGCCCTGGGCCAGCATGCCGGACTGCATGACACGGTCCACGGCCTCGCGCTCCTCCTTCCCGATGATCGGCTTCGCGGCCGGAATCGGCTGCACCATCAGTTCTCCTCCATGTCTTCACCGGCCGGCCGCAGCCGTCCGTCGGTTTCGATGTATGTCTCGCCCGTGTTCGGGCACTTCCACTCGCCGTTCCCGACGTCGAGCAGCGGAACTCCGGCCTTGCCGACCCACTTGAGCCGGCGGGCCGGAACGCCTGCGACCAGCGCGAAGTCTGGCACGTCCTTGGTGACCACCGCACCCGCGGCGACGGTGGCCCAGCGACCGATGGTGACCGGCGCCACGCAGACGCTGCGCGCCCCCAGCGAGCAGCCTTCCTTCATGGTCACGCCGACCGGTTCCCAGTCGTGCCCGCTCTTCGGTGAACCGTCCGGGTTCACCGCGCGCGGGAAGTAGTCGTTGGTGAGCACCACGGCCGGTCCGATGAACACGCCGTCCTCGAGCGAGGCGGGCTCGTAGACCAGGGCGTAGTTCTGGATCTTG
Organism: Kribbella sp. NBC_01484; assembly: GCF_036227145.1. Lineage (NCBI taxonomy): Bacteria > Bacillati > Actinomycetota > Actinomycetes > Propionibacteriales > Kribbellaceae > Kribbella > Kribbella sp. NBC_01484. Next base: position 3,147,585 of record NZ_CP109437.1, on the reverse strand, counting down.
CAGTTGTCGCCCATCCGGACCCCGGTCCCGACATAGGCGCCGCGGCCGACGATGCAGTTCTTCCCCAGGACCGCGTTCTCGCGGATCTGGGCCAGGTGCCAGACCGACGAACCGTCGCCGATCTGGGCGCTGTCGTCGACGTCGGCCGAGGGCGCGATGCGGGACGTCACAAGATCTCCTTCGCAATGAGCCAGCTGGTGAGTGCCTGGGCCGAGCGGCGTCCGTCGTGCAGCTCCGCCACGAAGCCGGGGCCGGCGGCCGCCCGCTCGGCGGCGGCGTCACGATCGGCGATCAGGCCGGTCACGACGTCACCCAGGGTGTCGGGATCCGCCTCCACGATCGGCACCTCTCGCCCCGTCAGACTACGCACCCGGTGGCGCACCGCGTCACCGACGTACGAAACCACGATCCGCCCGGCGGCCAGGGCTTCGGCGGCCGCCACGCCGTACAGGCCGATCCGGAGTTGGTCGACAACGATGTCGGCGTCGCCGATGACGCTCGGCATCCGATCGTGGGCGACTCCGGTGATGCGCCGGTACTCGATCTGACCGCTCTGGTGCAGACCGGTTAGGACGGCGTCGATCTCCTCGGTGCCCTTGAGCTTCGCGTTCGACGGAACGTGCGCGATCACGGGCTTCTCGCCGGAGAACAGCGGGCGAGCGGCCTGCTGCCACGGCGCCGGGTCGATCGCGACCGGGAGCCACTGCGCGTCCGGTACGTCGTCCAGCAGGTCGACCGTGGACACGAAGACCGGCAAGCCGAGGCTGTCGATCAGCTCGGCATGCCGGCGGGCCTGCTTCTCCAGGCGCTCGGTCAGTTCGTCGCCCGGGGTGAACGGAGACCACTGCTCACGCTTCGCGTGCCGACTGGGCAGGCGGATGTCGGAGCCATGGAACAGCAGGGACACGTTGATGCCCTGGTCAAGCATCGTGGCGATGTCGGCCGCCGCGTCCGGGTAGCCGCGCGAGCCCAGGATCGGCCGCAGCGACTCGACCATCACGTGCGAGTACGACGCCAGGACGTGCTGCTGCTGTGCGCGCTGCCAACGAGGCTGGCCGAACCACGCGAGCGGTACGCCGTAGTCGTTCTGGAACTGGAACTGGCCCTTGCGGTGCAAGGAGAACGAGACGGCGTCGACGTCCGGCAGGGTCTTGGCGGCCTGTGCCCAGGCGTGCCCCTGCCCGGCGGAGTTGGTCGGTCCGACCAGCATCCGCACTCGCGTCGTCGCCACCGGCGGGAACGCCGGCAGTTGCGCGTACGAGTACCGCAAGCCCCGCAGGCGCCGCCGGACCGCTCCCGCGGTCCGGGCAAGTGGCGCCGGCAGGTGCTCGCGAATCGAACGCGTCACCGTCATCGTGTCACCCATTACCTGCCGGAGCCTTCAGCTTTTCCGGCGGAGCCTTCAGCTTTTCGGGCGCAGCGTTCAACTGATCCAGCTCCCGCCGGGCCGCCGGAATCCCCAGCACGACCGGCGCACTCGCCCGGCGCTGGCCCAGATTCCACCCGGCCCAGATCGCGCCCGCATCCAGCGCGACCACCACATCAGCCTTCTCGATCGTCGCCATCACGTCCCGGCGACTCAGCACCCGGCCCCAGTACGTCTTCCCCAGATCCTTGCTGGCCCGATTCCCCCGCAGGAACTTCACCGGCGCCGACGTCTTAATTGCCTTAGGCAACATCCGCCCAGCCACCTTCCGAGCCTTCCGCGCCCGCCAGGCCACAGCCTTCCGCACTCGCTTGATCCCAGTCGGTTTGGGTTTCGGGGCGGGTGCGGGCTGGGGTTCTGGTGCGGCTGCGGCTACTTCGGCGGCGGCAGGTGCGACCTCGGCCTCGTCGGAAACCACAGCTTCCGGCTCGGCGACCGCCTCCGGTGCGATGACCGCGTCGGGTGCGTCGTCGGTGGGGTCAGCGACAGGCTCCGGGGTGGGAGCAACTGGCATCCGGCCCGGCCCGATGAGAGTGAAGGTGTGGACCTTGTCGGCGACGGGGCCGGCAGGGGCTACCCAGCCGACGACGTCGAGGGTGATCTCGGCATTGCCGAGGTCCTCGCGGACGGTGTCGAAGTACGTGGGTGGCAACCGGCGCGTGCTGAGCAGGACGACGTTCTTCATGCCGCCACTCCCTTCACGGCCGCGGCCAGCGCTTCGATCCGCGGATCCAGCTGCAGATCACGCCGGTACGACGCACCGAACTCGCGCGCCTTCGCCCGGATCCCCTCGTCGGCCGTCCGGGCAGCGTGCGCGGCCTCGGTCAGCGCCGCCGCGATCGCCTCGGGCGTCACCTCCGACACCGGGAACCACAGTGGATGACCCCGCAGTACGTCGGACGCCGCGTTCTCCGGGTCGTGCACCGACACGACCGGCAACCCGGTCGCCAGGTACTCGAACACCTTGCCGCTCGTCACGTAGCGCCCCTTGCCGAGCATCAGCAGCTGGACGTCGAACTCGTCGTACGCCTTGGCGATCTCCGCCTTGCCGACCGGGCCCTCGTAGCTGACCCCGTCGTCGGACGCGCTGTTGATCGTGCCGAGCATGTCCGCGCGCGGCTGCGCGTAGTACCCGAGGTAGCCGTGGATCTTGGCCTTCGCGCCGGCCAGCTCCTCCGACGACGAGCGGGCGAGTTGCCAGCCCTCGACGAACTCGGCCAGCGGCACCTTCGGCGACACGGTCCCGACGTACCCGAAGACCAGCGGCCGGTCGGTCACCGGGCCACGGTCGTGGGTGTCCGGCACCAGGTCGGGGTCGAAGCCGTTGGCGACGGTGTGCATCTTCGCGGCCTGCGCCGGGTAGAGCTTCTCGTGCCACTCCTTGATCGGGTCGTTCACGAACCAGACCTCGCGCGCGGACTCGACCAGCTTCTTCTCCCACTTGGCGGCCCGGCTGTTCGGCTCGTGCAGCCGGTCACCGGTGAACACGTCCAACAGCCACGCGTCCCGGTAGTCCATCACGTACTGGACGCCGTGCTTCTTGTGCAGGTGGTACGCGGCGGTGAACGCGACGTGCGGGTTCGCGGTGGCGACCGTCAGGTCGACCTTGTGCGCCTGGTGGATGCGCTCCGCGGCCTTCTCGATGATCGAGCGCCACGGCCCGTACCCGGTCTCCGGGAACGGGATCTGGTCCTGCTTCGTGCGCCACTTGCTCCACAGCTTCGGGTTGGAGGCCCGGCGCTTGGACCACTTGCGCAGGTCGGCTTCCAGGATCGGCCACTCGAACGGGACCCGGACGACCTCGATGGACGGGTCGATCCGCTCCTCGAGGGTCAGGTCGGCGCCGGTGAACCGATGGAAGGTTTCGCGGTCGGCCGTCAGCACGGTCACCTTCCAGCCGAGCGCGGCGAACCGGTTGGCCGTGGCCAGGGCCCGGTAGACACCGCCACCTCGGCAGGGCGGATAGCCCCAGGCGACGTACAGCATGTGTGGGCGGTCGGTCATGCCCTTCCTCTCAGCAGGTTCAGGCTCTTAGCAGGTTGAGAATCGCGTCGGCCAGTTCGTCGTACGGCGTGGTCGCGGGCAGATGGTCAGCCGCCCACTGCAGCGCGTGGTCACGCAGCTTCTCCAGCTCGCCGGGATCCGCGGACCAGCGCCGCAGGGTCTCGGACGCCTCCGCCACCGACTCCACCAGGACTCCGCCACCGGACTCCTCGATCACCCTGGTCTGCCGGGGCAGGCGGGTGGACAGCACGGGAAGACCGCTGGCGAGGTACTCGTAGATCTTGGACGGCATCGCCTCCACGAACGCCGGCGTCGGCTGCAGCATCGCCAGGCTCGCCCAGGCTCCCTGGGTGAGCCGCCACGACTCGGCCGGTGGCTGGCGTCCGTGCAGCCGGACCCGGCCGGCCAGGTCGGACTGCCCGATCCGGGCTTCGAGCCGGTCCCGGTCCGACGGTGCGACCGGGCCGATCAGGTCGAGAGACCAGTCCGGGGCCGCGGCGACGGTCTCGACCATGTCGAACAATCCACGGCTGGCCCGCAGGTCCCCGACGTACACCGCGCGCGGCGAGCCGGACGGCGGCGTCGGGGCCAGGAACGGGATGTACGGCAGGTTCTGCACGACCAGCCGCTGCTTCGCCTCGTGCGGGGCGAGGTGCGAGTCGGCGACGACGGTGAGGTCGGCGCCGGCGGCCAGCTTGGAGCTGGCCCGGACGATCAGCCGGGCGGGCAGACCGGCCGGGCCCTTGGCCCAGGCGCGATCGGCGAGCAGCCGGGTGTAGTCCTCGTGCACGTCGGCGACCATCTTGCGCCGCCGGACGGTGGTGACGAACCGGGTGATCGGGATCATGTCCGGATCGACCGTCATCACCACCTTGGCGTTGGTCCGCCACGGCAGTACGGCGGTCCGCGCCAGCCGCTGGACCAGGTTGCCCCGCGGTCCGGCGTGGATCGTGGCGCCCGCGGGCCCACCGGCCGGCTCACCGAGACCCCAGAGCTCGACGCTGAGGTCCCGGTGCTGCAGCGCCGCGGTGATCTTGTGCAGGCGCGCGTCAGCGACGTCATGACCGGTCGTGATGATCCCCACGTCCGGCGCCGTGCTGCGTGACATCGTCAGAGGTCCTCGAGAGAAACGGCTTCTGCTTCGCCGACCTGCAGGAACTTCGTGTAGGCCTGGATCACCTCGTCCGGCTCGCCCCGCATCATCAGCTTGCCCTTGTGCAACCAGATGCAGTCGTTGCACATCTCGCGGACACTGCTCATCGCGTGGCTGACCAGGAACATGGTCCGGCTGTTCGTGACCAGTTCCGACATCTTGGCCGCGGCCTTGGTCTTGAACGACGCGTCACCGGCGGACAGCGCCTCGTCGATCAGCAGGATGTCCGGATCCATGTGGACGGCGACGGAGAACGCCAGCCGGCTGAACATGCCGGACGAGTACGTCCGCATCGGCATCTCCATGAAGTCGCCGAGCTCGGCGAACTCGGCGATCTCCTCGTACCGCGCCTCGATCTCCTTGCGGCTCAGACCGGCCGCGAGTCCACCCAGTACGACGTTCTCCTTGCCGGACAGCGCCGCGTTGAAGCCGACGCCCAGTGACAGCAGGGTGGAGACCCGGCCGTGCACCTCGATCCGGCCCGAGGTCGGCGGCAGGATGCCGGCGACCGCGCGCATCAGCGTCGACTTGCCGGCGCCGTTCGCGCCGATGATGCCGATGGTGGTGCCGTGGTTGACGTCGAAGGAGACGTTCTGGACGGCCTTGACCTCGCGGACCGCGCGCTCGCCGCGACCGAACCGGACGATCGCGCTCTTGAAGGTGGGTACCCGCTCGAACGTGGTCCGGTAGGTGATGGACACGTCCTGCACCTTGACCGCCGGCATACCCGACGTGCTCTTCTGCATCGGCTTCTTCTCGGTCTCAGAGACGGACAACGAACTCACGCTCCCTCGACATGAAGAACAACGAGCCCACCACGAAGGCAAGGATGGCCCAGAACCCGGCACCGGCCCACATCTGCCACTTCGGGATGTCACCGCGCACCAGGAGGTCGGTCCAGCCGCCGAGCAGCGGATACAGCGGGTTGTACTGAATGAAGCCCTTGAACTTGGGCGGGGCCTGCTCGGCGAACCAGAGCACCGGCGACATGTAGAGCCAGATCCGCACGAAGTACGGCAGGAAGCTCGTGGTGTCGCGGAAGTACACCTGCAGGGCGGCGAAGATCATGCCCATGCCGGCGGCGAAGATCGTCAGCATGATCAGGAAGGCCGGGGCCAGCAGCATCGGCCAGCGCAGCGGCTGACGCATCGCCAGGTGGATACCGAAGTACACGACCAGGGTCGGCAGGAACCGGTGGAATGCCGTCCGCACCGCGGACAGCGGCAGCAGCATCCGCGGGAACGACTGGTTCATCAGTAGCTTGCCGCCACCGACCACGCTGGCCGCACCGGCGGTCATCGCACCGGAGAAGTAGTAGAAGGCGAACAGGCCGCCACACATGTGGGCGAACCGCTCCGCGGCACCGACCTTGGAGGCACCGCCGGCGATGATGTCGGTCAGCAGGTAGTACACCAAGGCGAGCAGCAGCGGGTTCAGGACCAGCCACACCTGTCCGAAGAAGGTGTTGGTGTTGGCCGCCCGGATGTTCGTCCGGGACATCTCGGCCGCGAACTCCCGGCGCTGCCACAGTGCCTTGAAGTAAGGACGCAGCGCCGGTAGGCCGACCTTGTGCGGTTCGTACACGTGCACCGACGGGTTGAACTCCTCGTCGACGCTAGTCGCGTTCATTCAGGCGACGCCTCTCTCTGCCGGAAGTCGAGTCTCTGTGGCCGATCACCTGGGTTTCGGCGGTTGCCGCCCGGTACGACGGCGGGCCACGCAGACCGGGAAGCAGAGTAGCGGATCTGCTCACACGCCGACGACACAGTGGTCCTCCATAGTGAGCAACGACGTACAGACGGCTACCAAACGTCGCACGCCACTATGCCCACAACGCCAGAGTCGTCCTGCGCCGATCGTTACCCGGAATATACATTTGACAGCCATCGACGGCCAAAACGCCTTCCAGCGCAACGGAAACGGCGCAGCGACCATGCTCACCGTCCGCCGGGGCGAACGACAGTGCACAAGGTCAAATCGCGGTCAATTCACCAGTACGACGCTACCCGCGCCCGGGAAGTTGTCGTGACATGTCCCACCCAGCCCCACGACCCGGTCATGGGGCCGCCCGACCTGGACTGAGGAGCGTAGGGAGCGAAGCGACTGGAGCGACGAGGGAAGGGCGGGCGTAAAGCCCCATGACCGCGCCGAGCCGGAGGCGAGGCCAAAATGGCACTGTGGGACCCCAGGAGGTGCTTCCTGGCCGGGGCGAGCCGGGCGGCGGACCTGATGTCCCCGCTCCCCATGGACAGCCTCACCATCCACGGAGCTCCGCTCGGCACCTCCCGGGGCCTCACACGCGATCCAGGGACCCGTCCGCGGTGGGCGGAGGCGGAGCGGGCACGCGCCGGATCGACCGGCACGATGACCAGGGCGGCGGTCATCGCACCTTGGGCTCGTCCCCAGACGTGCTGCGATCGCCGACAGGTGCGCGCAGCAGATGTGGGGACGGGCCCGAGGCCGGCGGAAGGCAGCGCGCCCCGGCATCCCTGCAAAATTGCCAGGGCGGGTGCGCTGGGGACGGCAGCACCGATGCGAACCGCGGTACGGGGCGGAACCGGTCGCATCGGGCTCTCCTCCTCATCGGCCTCACGATGGAGATGCACAGTTTGTACACCCTCCGGCACAGCCGGTGATGGCACGGGAGTGCGAGGGCACCGATGCGCCGGGATCGAGACCCAACCGAAACGGGCTCCGCTGACGTAGCAGCGAACTCAGGCCAGAATTGGAACAGCAGCCCGGCGGCGCTCAGGTGGTCCGTCGCCGGGCTGCTGGACCTCAATTCTCGCTCACAACTGCGCGGAAATGGTGGCCAGATGGTGACACGGCACAAGAATGCTGACAGGACAACAAATATCGCTAGGCGCATTCACGACGACACGGACAGTGCGATCGGCGCTGGATCGGCCGTCTTATTCTGGAGGGACGGTTGCCGACGGTGACAGCATTCGGAAGGGAGGGGAAGTTGTGAGCACAACGGACACGGAGCGTGCCGACCATCTCAAGGTGCTCGGACTCACTGACGACGAGATCAAGGTCTACCAGCACCTGCTGCGGACCGGACCGTCGTCGATCACCGAACTGGACGAGGCGGTCCCCGATCGGTCGGCGAGCATCGATTCGACGCTCGGCGGGCTGGTCCAGGCGGGCCTGGCCCGACGGTCCGGATCGGACCGTTCCCGCTTCCTGCCGGTGCCCCCGGACGCCGGTCTGGAGGCGATGACGCTGCGGCGCGAGTCGGAGCTGAAGCAGGCCCGGATCGAGGTCCTGAACGCGTACGACGAGTTCCGCCGGACCGTGCACAACGAGTCGACCACGCACCTGATCGAAGTGGTCACCGGCAGCGCGATCATCGAGCGGATCCACCAGATCAAGGGCGGTGCGCAGCGGGAGATCCTGGCCATCGACTCCCCGCCGTACTACATCGGCGGCCCGAACCAGGAGGAGATCGAGCACCTCAAGCGCGGCATCTCGTACCGGGTCGTGTACTCGCCCGAATCGGTCGAGGTGCCCGGGTATCTGACCGAGAACATCCTCCCGTGTGTGGAGGCCGGTGAGCAGGCCCGGGTGCTGCCCGACGTACCGGCGAAGCTGACCATCATCGACGCGTCGATCGCGTTCGTGTCGATGTCGGTGCGCGACACCGATGTGAACCGGTCGCTGCTGATCATCCGGCCGAGCAGCCTGCTGACCGCGTTGATCGGCATGTTCGAGCTCTGCTGGCGCAACGCGCTGCCGCTGCATGCCTCGGTCGGCACCGAGGACGACCGGCTCGAACCGATCGAGCGCCGGCTGCTGGCCCTGCTCGCGACCGGCGCCGCGGACGACACCATCGCCCGCACGCTGGGCATCAGCCGGCGGACGTTCTTCCGCTATCTCGAGCGCCTGATGAACCGCACCGGCGCCAGCACCCGCTTCCAGCTGGCCCTGCACGCCGCCCGCGAGAACTGGTTGTAGACAAACAAAGGGCTCCCACCTGGGAGCCCTTTGTTTGTTGGGAGATTCAGGCCTTGGCGGCGGTGAACTCCTTGGCGACGACCTCGGCGATCTGGGCCGTGTTCAGGGCCGCACCCTTGCGCAGGTTGTCGCCACAGACGAACAGCTCGAGCGCGTTCGGGTCGTCCAGCGACTTGCGGATCCGGCCGACCCAGGTCGGGTCGGTGCCGACCACGTCGGCCGGGGTCGGGAACTCACCTTCGGCCGGGTTGTCGAACAGCAGCACGCCCGGGGCGTCCCGCAGTACCTCCCGGGCGCCGTCGGCGTCCACCTCCTGGACGAACCGCGCGTGCACCGACAGCGAGTGCGTGGTGATGACCGGGACGCGGACACAGGTCGCGGAGACCTTCAGATCCGGCAGCCCGAGGATCTTGCGCGACTCGTTGCGGACCTTCAGCTCCTCCGACGACCAGCCGCCGTCCTTCAGCGAGCCGGCCCACGGTACGACGTTCAGCGCCAGCGGGGCCGGGAACGGGCCGAGATCGTTGCCGATCACCCGGCGGACGTCGCCCGGCGTGGTGCCGAGGTCGCGATTGCCGGCCACCTTCGTCAGCTGGTCGTAGAGCGCGTCGATGCCGTCCTGGCCCGCCCCGGAGGCGGCCTGGTACGACGCGACCACGAGCTGCTCGAGCTCGTAGCGGTGGTGCAGCGCACCCATCGCGACGATCATCGACAGCGTCGTGCAGTTGGGGTTGGAGATGATCCCCTTCGGCCGGTTCCGGGCCGCTTCGGCGTTCACCTCGGGCACCACCAGCGGGACGTCCGGGTCCATCCGGAACGCGCCGGAGTTGTCCACCACGACGGCGCCCTTGGCGGCCGCGATCGGCGCCCAGTGCGCGGACACGTCGTCCGGTACGTCGAACATCGCCACGTCGACGCCGTCGAAGGCGTCCTCGCTGATCGCGACGACTTCGACCTCCTCGCCGCGGACCTTCAGCCGTTTGCCCGCGGAGCGCTCGGACGCGATCAGCCGGATCTCTCCCCAGACGTTCTCCCGGGTCGAGAGCAGGGCCAGCATCACCGACCCGACGGCGCCGGTCGCCCCGACCACCGCCAGCGAGGGCAGGCCCGCCCGGTCTTCGGTCTCGTGATCCAAAGCGCTCACAGGTGTCACCGTCCAGTTCCTCCGTACACGACAGCTTGGGTGTGCTCGTCGTCCAGGTCGAATGCAGTGTGCGCCGCTGTGACGGCTGCGTCTACAAGGTTCTCGTCGATCACCACCGAGATCCTGATCTCCGACGTCGAGATCATCTCGATGTTCACGCCTGCGTCGGCGAGCGCGGAGAAGAATTTCGCCGACACGCCCGGGTGCGAGCGCATGCCGACGCCGATCACCGACACCTTGCCGATCTGGTCGTCGTACAGCAACTGCTCGTAGCCCACTTCGTCCTTCATCCGGGCCAGCGCGGACATCGCCCGGGCGCCGTCGGCGCGGGGCAGCGTGAACGAGATGTCGGTGCGGTTGGTGGCCACGGCCGACACGTTCTGCACGATCATGTCGATGTTGGTCTCGGCGCCGGCGACCGTCTCGAAGATCCGGGCGGCCTCACCCGGCTTGTCGGGCACGCCGACCACGGTGATCTTGGCCTCGCCGCGGTCGTGGGCAACGCCGGAGATGATCGCCTGTTCCATCTGATCCAGTTCCTTCGCATCGACGACCCAGGTGCCTTCCTTCTGCGAGAAGGAGGAGCGCACATGGACAGGGACGTTGTAGCGCCGCGCGTACTCGACGCAACGCAGGTGCAGCACCTTGGCGCCGCAGGCAGCCATCTCGAGCATCTCTTCGTAGGAGATCTTCGGGATCTGCCTCGCGGCCGGCACGATCCGCGGGTCCGCGGTGAAGATGCCGTCCACGTCGGTGTAGATCTCGCAGTAGTCGGCCTCCAGCGCGGCGGCCAGCGCGACCGCGGTGGTGTCGGAGGCGCCGCGGCCCATCGTGGTGATGTCCTTGGTGTCCTGGGCGACGCCCTGGAAACCGGCCACGATCGCGATGTGGCCCTCGCCCAGCGCCCCCTCGATCCGGCCCGGCGTGATGTCGATGATGCGCGCGTTGCCGTGCGCGGACGTGGTGATCACGCCGGCCTGCGAGCCGGTGAAGCTTCGCGCCTCGTAGCCCAGGTTCGCGATCGCCATCGCCAGCAGCGCGGCGGAGATCCGCTCACCCGAGGTGAGCAGCATGTCCAGCTCGCGCGGCGGGGGCAGCGGAGAGACCTGCTGGGCCAGGTCCATCAATTCGTCGGTGGTGTCGCCCATGGCGGAGATGACCACCACCACGTCGTTCCCGGCCTTCTTCGTCGCGACGATCCGTTGGGCCACGCGCTTGATGCCATCGGCGTCGGCGACCGAAGAACCGCCGTACTTGTGTACGACGCGTCCCACAGCTGACTCTCCTCAAACCACTGGTTGCGGTACGCCGTGCGGCGTTGCACCAGGCGTAGTCGTTTCCGGGTCATTCTAGCCGTGACCTGCTCGTTGCCTACCGGCTGACCAGCACCTGGGCGCACAGCACTTGCTACCTTCCCCAACCCACCGCCCCGGTCGTCCGGCCGATCCGGACGCCGCCGGAAGGTTCCACGGCGACGCTCCGTACGGGCCGGAAACCGTCCGGCCGGACAAGGCTCTTGTTCATATAAGTCATCACTGAAATACTGTGGCCGTGCACGCGTTCGACATTCTCGGCGACCCGGTCCGGCGCCGGATCCTGGAGTTGCTGGCCGACGGCGAGTTGCCGGCCGGCAGTATCGCGGCGGCGATCGGCGACGAGTTCGGCATCAGCCAGCCGGCCGTCTCCCAGCATCTGCGGGTGCTGCGCGACAACGGGTTCGCGACCGTCACCGTGGACGGCACCCGGCGGCTGTACGCCGTCGACCCCGGCCCCCTGCGCGAGATCGACACCTGGCTGGACCGGTATCGCAAGTTCTGGATCAACCGCCTGGACGCCCTGGAGACCGAGATCCATCGCGGCCGCCGGAAGAATTCCGTCGACTGACGTGTCGATCCGGCCACCGGCCGGTCGACGCCTCGGTGAAAGGCAACCCATCACCGAGGAGTCACCATGCGCAACATCATCGCCGGACTGTTCATCTCGCTCGACGGAGTCGCCGAGGCGCCGGGCACCTGGCATTTCCCGTACTTCAACGACGAGATGGGCGGCGCGGTCGAGGCGATCTGGTCGCGGTCCGACACCATGCTGCTGGGACGCAAGTCGTGGCAGGAGTTCGCGTCGTACTGGCCTGAGCACCCGGAGGCCGACGGCGCCGACGTGATGAACGGCACACCGAAGCTGGTCGTCTCGAACACACTTGACCAGGTCGACGCCTGGCAGAACTCGTCACTCCTGAAGGGCGACCCGATCGAGGCCCTGACCGAGCTGAAGCAGGGACCGGGCCGCGACATCAGCATCAGCGGCAGCCTGACGCTGACCCGCTCGCTGCTGCGCGCCAAGCTGATCGACGAACTGCACCTGCTGATCCATCCGATCGCGCTCGGTTCCGGCGCCCGCCTGTTCGACGGCGGCGACCACATCCCGCTCGAACTGGTTTCCTGTACGCCGTTTTCCACCGGCGTGCTGCACACCGTGTACCGATCGGCCTAAACATTCGGCGCCGCCGCTGCATCTGAGTTGGTAAGGAGACTCAGAGGAGCGGTAGAGATGCGCAACATCGTGGCCCGACTGTGCATGTCGGAGGACGGCATCGTCGACCGGCCGGAGCAATGGCTCCCCGACGCCGGCCAGGCGCTCGACCAATTGGTGACCGGTGCGGAAACGGTCCTGCTCGGCCGGAAGACGTTCGAGCAGTACGCCGGTTCCGTCACCGGGCTGGATCTCGCGCGCAAGCTCGTCATCGCGTCCCGGCCGGTGCTTGCGCGGCGGGACACCGAAGTACTGCAAGGTGATCCGCGCCGGGTGCTGACGGCACTGAAGGGGGTGCCCGGCGACGACCTTCATGTCGTCGGCAGTCTGGCGCTGGTCCGTTCGCTGCTGCGATGGAGGTTGATCGACGAGGTGTCGCTCCTGATCCACCCGGTGGCCGCGGGCCGCGGCACGTTGCTGGATCGCCGTACCCTGCGGCTGATCTCGATGTGCGCGCGCGATGGCGGCGTACTGGAGGCCAGCTACCGCGTGCTCTACGCGGCGACCGCGGCGCCTTCGAGGTCGGCGGACTCGGCCGGGCGATGGGGCGGCACGCGCAGCACGGACAGCGTCGCGACGAGCGCGATGCCGGCCATCAGGACCCACGCGTAGCGAACCCCGAACGACTCGACCAACGCGCCGGCGATCGCGGAGCCGGCCGCCGAGCCGATCATCCCGCCACTCAGCATCCAGCCGAAGATCTCCGTCCGGGCGGAGGCCGGCGTCAACCCGCCGAGCCGCTCGTAGATCGCGCCGACCGTCGGCGCGATCAGAGCGCCGGCCGCGAACATCATCACCGACAGCGCCACGACGGACGAGGTGGCGAAGACGCAGCCGACGACCAGGACCGTCATCGCGAGCATCCGTCGCCAGACGTGCGACTCGCGCCGCCCGGGCAGCGCGCCGCCGACGAGACCGCCGGTCAGACTGCCGAGCGCGGCCACCATCTCGAGTACGCCGGCGATCAGCCGGTTGCCGTGCTCGTCGGCGAACGCGACGATGCCGAGCGACATCGCCGCGAAACCCGTGACCATGCAGGCGAAAGCGAACAGAAGCGCGAACCGATGCCGATGGATGAGCAACTCGCGCACGGTCGGCCGGACACTGCCGTCCTCCTCGTGGATCGCCCGCGGCTGCTGCTTGAGACCGAACCACCAGATCGCCCCGGCCGCGGTCGCGGCACAGCCGAGCAGACCTGCCCGCGGGCTGGCGAAGCTGACCACCAGCGCGCCGAGCATCGGACCGATGACGAAGAGGAGTTCTTGGGCGGTCGCGTCCAGCGCATAGATCGCCCGCAACCGCGCACCGTGTACAAGACGCGGCCAGCTCGCCCGCAGCGCCGACGTCACCGGCGCGACGAACATTCCGGCCAGCGCGGCCGCCAGGGGCAGCACCCGATACCAGCTGTCCGGCAGCATGGCGACGACCGCCATCAACACGCCCCACGTCATCCCGGTGGCGATCAGGACCCTACGTGCGCCTCGACGATCCGCGCGCCGCGACCACACCACGCTTGCGACCGCCATACCGACCGAATAGCCACCGGCCACCACACCGGCCCAGCCGAAGTTGCCGGCCGCATCCTTCGCCAGGAACGACAGCGGCACCATCGTCGCCATCACCGGCAGCCGCGCGATCAGAGCCGAAGCCAACAGCGCCATCACACCGTGGGTCTTCCAGAGATCGCGGTACGACGTCAGGTCCATGGGCTGCATTCTGTCCTGACAGCGCCGGCCGCTGCCTCGGGATTTCTCCCTATCTTGTTGTCGGCGACGTATGCGAACATGTGTTCGTGTCCGAATCCCGCGGGGCGACCATCCTGCATGCCGACCTGGACGCGTTCTACGCCTCGGTCGAGCAGCGGGACGACCCACGCCTGCGCGGCCGCCCGGTCATCGTCGGCGCCGGCGTCGTCCTCGCCTGCAGCTACGAGGCCAAGGCGTACGGCGTCCGCACCGCGATGAACGGTGGACAGGCATTGCGCCGCTGCCCCGGCGCGATCGTGGTGGACCCGCGGATGTCGGCGTACTCGGAGGCCAGCAAAGCCGTGTTCAAGGTCTTCGAGGAGACCACGCCGCTGGTCGAGGGATTGTCGATCGACGAGGCGTTCCTCGACGTCGGCGGGTTGCGGAAGATCTCCGGGACGCCATTGGAGATCGCCCAGCGGTTGCGCACCGACGTGCTGTCGAAGGTCGGGCTGCCGATCACGGTCGGGGTGGCGCGGACGAAGTTCCTGGCCAAGGTCGCCAGCGGGGTCGCGAAGCCGGACGGGTTGCTCGAGGTGCAGCCCGAGCGGGAGCTGGAGTTCCTGCATCCGCTGAATGTCGAGCGTCTGTGGGGCGTGGGCGAGGTGACCGCGGAGAAGCTGCGCAGCCGGGGGCTCACCAAGGTCGGTGATGTCGCGATGCTGCCCGAGGCCGCGCTGGTCGCGATGCTCGGGCGGGCTTCCGGGCGGCACCTGCACGCGCTGGCACACAACCGGGATCCCCGGCCGATCGAGGTCGGCCGTCGTCGGCGGTCGATCGGTTCGCAACGAGCCCTCGGCCGTTCACCCAAGTCGCCGGCCACCCTCGACGCCGTACTGGCCGGCCTGGTCGATCGGGTGACGCGCCGGATGCGCACGGCGGGGCGGTCCGGTCGGACCGTCACGTTGCGGCTGCGCTTCGACGACTTCAGCCGGGCGACCCGGTCCCATACGTTGCCGCAGGCAACAGATCAGACGCGGGCGATCCTGATCACCGCGCGGGCGCTGCTGACCACCGCCGGGCCACTCATCGCGGCACAGGGGATCACGATGATCGGCATCTCCGTCGGCAACCTGGAGAACGAGGCGGCACAGCAGCTCGCGCTGCCCTTCGACAAGGCGGCGAACGACGAGCTGGACACGGCCATGGATCGGGTGAAGGACAAGTTCGGCACGAATGCGATCACCCGTGGGATCCTGCTCGGCCGCGACCAGGGACTGATGGTGCCGATGCTGCCCGACTAGGTTCCTCGTCCGAGTAGGTTCTTTGTGCGGCTAGGTTGCTTGCCCGGCTAGTCGAGCCGCAGCTCCAGGGTCAGCTCGTCGCGCAACGGGATGTCGTACGCACCCGTCAGCGGGATGGACGGTTTGAGCTTGCGCGATGCGTCCATCGCGTCCGGAGTGACGCCGACGATCCGCAGCCCACGTCGCTGGTAGAACCGCAGCGCGTCGAGGTTGTCGTTCGTGGTGATCAGCCACAGCCGGCGGGCGCCCGCTTCCCGGGCAACTTCCGTCGCGGCCGCCAGCAAGGCGCTGCCCGCACCCAGGTGTCGCACTGGGGCGTCGATGGTGACGACCTCCAGCTCGCCGTCCGCCAGCGTGTAGGTGAGCAGACCCACGATCCGGTCGTCCTGCTCGGCCACCAACGCCGGCAGCGTCGCGGCGTCATACGCGACTCCGTGGGCGACAGCGATCGTGCCGCCCCACGCGGCGGTCAGGATGTCGACGATGGCCGCGCGATCCGCGCCCGTGGCAGCTCGTACCTTCATGTCGGTCAACGCTAGCGCCTCGCCAAGAAACGTCGAGGTCGTCACCGCACGCGCCTTCCGCCCCGGGCAATGTCAGGGGAGAACCTCGCAGCTGCACCCTTCTACGTGCCGCATTCGCGGGGTGAAGGGACCAGATCAGGGGTGAACCCCGCACCTGGCCGCCGGGGCGGGCTTCGGGGTGATGGTCGCTCCGAATTACCTCGCCAACCTTGCTTGACGCGGCATTAGTACGAGTTGTCGTGCAGGCGGCCGGCGTACCAGTTGAGGGCGGCGCGGAGTTCGTCGACCTGGCGGATGCGGCGGTTGACGGTGGCGCCGTGGGCGATCGGGTAGATCCTGATGCCGCCGTGGTGCCGTCGCTTCGGCGCCGGCAGCGTGGATTGGTACGGCGCTTCGAGCCACGCGATCAGCCAGGGATGTCGGACGTCACCGCCGACGCGGAGCCGGGTGACGCCGTCCCAGGGGATCATCCCTTGCTTGTAGCCGCGTTCGACCCTCAATCCCTGTGGGGACAGGCGAAGGACGACGCGACGGCGCAGGACGAGGCGCCAACTGCGGATGGCGAAGTACAGGAAGATCAGGTCGACGATTCCGAAGAATGCGGTGGTTGCCGGGTGCTGGGCTTGCATCTGCGGGTCGCGCTGGATGAAGGCGAGGAAGAGGACGGTGGTGATGCCTGCGATGATCGCCGGCCGCGTCCGGCTGGTAGTGAAGGCAGCGCCCGTCGGTGGTGCCGGCCGCGGTTGCAGGGGTTGCGGTTGTGCGAGGAGGAGTTTGGTCGGCGGCAGCGGGTAGGGGATCGTCTCGGCGGGTGGGCTGAGGAGAGCTGTGCTCGCGGATGATCCGAGCACCTGGAGTAGTTCTTCTGGCGTCGGCCGATGCGAGGGATCGCGTGCGAGACATCGGCGTACGACGTCCTGCAGTGGATTGGGGAGCGGCGGGATGTGTGGTTGCTCGTGGACGACTCGATGCAGCAGGGATGCGGGATTCCCGTGCGCGAATGGACCACGTCCGCTGGCGGCGAACACCAGCACAGCCCCGAGCGCGAACACGTCGCTTGGCGGGCCGATCGCCGTACCGGTGATCTGCTCCGGCGACAGGTAGCCTGGCGTACCGACCACCACGCCGGTCGCGGTCAGGCTCGCTTCCTCCAGTGCGCGGGCGATGCCGAAGTCGATCACCCGCGGACCGTTGTCGGTCAGGACGATGTTCGACGGCTTGAGATCGCGGTGGATGAGGCCGCTGGCATGGATCGCCATCAGCGCCTCGGCGAGGCCGCCCGCAAGCGATTGCACCCCACCGGGCGTCAACGGGCCGGACGTGTCGATCGCCTTCTGCAGCGTCGGTCCGGGCAGGTACTCCGTGGCCAGCCAGGGATGCTCCGCGTCCGGATCGGCGTCGACGACCGCGGCCGTGAATGCACCACCGACCTTCCGCGGCGCCTCGATCTCGCGGGCGAACCGGGCCCGGAAGGCCGCGTCACCGGCCAGTTCGTCACGGACCACCTTCACCGCGACCAGCCGCCCACCGGGCGAGCGCGCGAGGTAGACCGCACCCATCGCACCACGACCGAGCCGGCCCTGGATCGTGAACGACCCGATCACCGCCGGATCCTCTACGTGCGTCATCGGGCGACACGCTAACGCGCTTCAGGACCGCGGGTAACCGATCTCGGCGATCCCCTCGGTGAGATCGGCCAACCGGCGCCTCGGGTTGAGCGAGGTCACGACGAACTCGGTCAGCGGCATCAAGGCGTACGCGTGCCGGATCGACTCGAGGTCGAGGGCAACCTCGTAGTAGTCCTCCGCGAACGTCAGGTACGCCTCCGGCCGGCCGTCGGCGATCACCTCGAACAGCCAGTCGGCACCGTCCTTGTCGGCGTTCTCTACCGGACCGCAGCGCCACGCGGAGTCGTCCGTCGTACGCCAGAAACACACCGTCGCCCTCGGCACATCGTCACGGAACGCGGGCTCGTCGCGCGCTGCCTGAAAGACCTCCGGGACGCCGTCGAGCAGTCCGGGCCAGGTCCGCATGCCGTTCACCCACGGCGACATCGGCGACTCGTGGTCGAACCCGTACGCGAACACGCCGGCGGGCGAGAACACGATCGAGTACTCGTTGCCGGACCCGTCCCGCATCAGCGCGGCTTCCTCGGTCTCCGACCAGCGCGCGTCGAACGAGAAGAAGTTCAGCAGGTCGTCGTCGTCATTGAGGATCAGATCCAGAACCGCGAGCGCACGACTGATCCGCCGTACCGTCGGCGGATCGGGCAGCCGCCGGATCAGGTCATGGACAGCCATCGCCCTCCTCCGAGCGTTAGAACCCACTCGTACGGCACTGCCAGGACGAGCAGAACCAGCGTCGCGGTCACCGCGACCACGATCGGTCGGGTTGGCGTGGTTGTGAAGGTAGCGCCGACTTCTAGGTCCAACGGTTGCTGCACCCCAGACCTCCTGACCGGATCGGATCCTCACCGTAGTGGCTGAGGCACCCCTCGCGGGGTCCGGTCGGAGGCGGCCTGTGGATAACTTCAGCGGCGCTGGACGGCTTCCTCCGCGACCTCGACCAGCTCGCGATCGGTGGCCTCGGTCTCGGCGTCGTGGGCCGGCTCCAGCCGGTCGTGCGCGATCAGCGACTGGATCGCCCGCAGTACGGCGCTCGCCGCGGCACCCCACGTGGACACGTACGAGAACTGCCACCACCACAGCGCCTCGACGATCCGGCCTTCCTCGTAGTGCGCGAGGCCATGCACGAGGTCGGTCGCGATCGCGGTGAGGTCGTCGGACAGCCGGTTGACGGTGATCTCGGGCGGCGCAGCGTACGGGTCGAAGACCTCGGCGTACTCGTCCAGGCCCTCGAACAGCACCGCGAGCCGGTCCCGCATCGCGTCCAGATCCGGATCCGGTCCTGCGTCGCTCTCGAACCGCTCCTCCGGGACGAAGTCCTCGAACGCGCCGAGCCGGCCACCCGCGAGCAGCAGCTGGCTCACCTCGAGCAGCAGGTACGGCAGCGAGGCGAGGCCCTCGTCCACGCCGTCCTCGTCCGGCTGCGCGGCGATGTCGCGCACCGAGATCAGGAAGCTCTGCACCTGGTCGGCGATCTGTTCGGCGAACTCGGTGAGGTCCTCGGAGTCCGTGCGCAGTGCGCGCTCTGCAATATCGGTTGAATCAGTCATCTATCGATCGTCGCCCTTCAAACGCCCGTCCGAGTGTGACCTCATCCGCGTACTCGAGGTCACCGCCTACTGGAAGTCCACTAGCCAAACGGGTGACGCGCAACCCCATGGGCCGCAGCAGACGGCTCAGGTAGGTGGCCGTCGCCTCACCCTCGAGGTTCGGGTCGGTGGCCAGGATGATCTCGGTGACCTCACCGCTGGCCAGCCGCACCATCAGTTCCTTGATCCGCAGCTCGTCCGGTCCGATCCCCTCGATCGGCGAGATCGCCCCGCCGAGCACGTGGTACCGGCCGCGGAATTCGCGGGTCCGCTCGATCGCGACCACGTCCTTGGCCTCTTCGACCACGCAGATCAGGCTCAGGTCGCGGCGCGGGTCACGGCAGATCCGGCACTGCACTTCCTCCGCGACGTTGCCGCAGATCTCGCAGAACTTGACCCGCTCCTTGACCTGCACGAGCACATGCGCGAGCCGGCGTACGTCGGTCTCGTCGGCGGCGAGCAGGTGGAACGCGATCCGCTGGGCGGACTTCGGACCGACTCCGGGCAATCGGCCGAGCTCGTCGATCAGATCCTGAACGGCCCCCTCGTACACGTCAGCCCGGGTTCTGACCGGACGGGCCGGTCCCACTGCCCGGGTTCGTGAACCCGACGCTGCCGCTGGTGCCCTGGTTGCCGGGCTTGTCGTCACCCTGCTCCACCGCGGGAGCCGACGTACCGGGCAGGCTGAAACCGGCCGGACCACCGGCGCCGGGAACATCCGCTCCGCCGCCGAACCCGGGCAGCCCACCGGCCAGCGGGCCCATCGCCCGCGCCGCGGCTTCCTTCGCGTTCTCCGAGGCGTCGCGCACCGCGGCGACGATCAGATCGGCCAGCGTCTCGGTGTCGTCGGGGTCGACGGCCTCGGGCTTGATGTTCAGGCTGAGCAGCTCACCCGTACCCGACACCAGCGCGGTCACCAGCCCACCGCCGGCGGAGCCCTCGATCTCCTGGCTCTCCAGGTCGGCCTGAGCCTCCATCAACTGGTTCTGCATCGCCTGCGCTTGCGCGAGCAGGTTGGACATGTCGAAGCCCCCAGCACCGCCACCGTCGAACACCGCGATCTCCTCGTCCCAACCGCTCCGTGTCTAGCCCGAGCCTCAACACTAGCCGGTCGCCCCGACAACCCCACGATCCCCCAGAAACCGACCAGTCTCCCCAACTTTTCCACACCCCTGTGGACACCCCCAATCCACACCCCGTGATTCCTGTGCACACCCACCGCAACCACCCACACCCCCAGCCCCACCCCTGTGGAAAACCTCCGCCCAGCGACCCACCTCTCTCCGGCGCCCCCACAGCGGGCTTGGCACAGCACGACGCCGGGCGGTTGGTGCTGCGCGCGCGACCCTAGCGTCAAACCAGCGAGGTCGACGCCCGAGAACCTAACCGTCCTCCACCGGCCACGACGACGTACCGAGCCCCGACACCGGCCGGTGGGTGCCCGGTGGCCAGCGGGCTTTGCGATCGGCCGGTGGGCGTTTGCGGTTAGCCAGTTGGCGGGTGATTGTGGCTGATGGTCAGTTGGGCTCTTCGGTGATGATTTGGGCGCCTAGGGTCTCGCGCAGGAGGTCTGTGTGCGTGCGGGAGTCTTCTTCCAGCACCACGTCGTCCTCGCCGATCGCGTCCGCTTCCTCCTCCGGAGTCAGCGGCACCACCGGAGCGGCCGGCGCAGCAGCCGCCCGCCGCGCCTGCTCAGCCGCAACCGCCGCCTCTGCAGCGCGCCGCTTACTCGCCGCCTGCTCACGCCGATCGCCCCCAGACCCGCCAGCCGACCCACCGGACTGCCTGGTGGTCGCGGCCGACTGCCCAGCTCCCGGAGCCCGCGTCCCGGGCCCGTCTGCGCGAGCGGCTCGCGGACCCTGCCGCGACACCGGTACGTCGTCCCACGGATCAGGCTCCGGCGGTACGTCGTCATACTCCGGATCCGGCGGCTCCTGGAGGGCAACCGCCGCACCTGCGCTATCACCCCACTGCCCAGCCCCTGCGGCCCCGCCCGCGCCAGCCTGCCCGGCGTTGCGTCCCGGGTTCACCGACGACTGACCACCGCCCGGCTGGTCCCCAGCCCCGCCTACAGCGCCCCCACCCGCACCAGGCGTCGCCGCCACACCAGTACCCCACGCACCGGTCCGAGCCTCCGGGCCAGCGGAACCCACACCACCCGACGCCGATCCCGCGGCCGCAACCCCGCCAGCCGCGGTACCACCACCGCCACCCGGACCCGCACCTGCTCCACTCGCCCCGAGCCCGCCCGCACCGGATCCACTCGCGCCCGCACCGCTCGAGGCCGCAGCACCCCTGGATCCGCCCGCACCACCGGCGCCGAGACCACCCGCGCCGGATCCACTGGCGCCCATGCCACCCATGCCGGGAGCACTCGCGCCGGGACCACTGGCCGGACCACCGACTCCAGAACCATCCACAGCCTGTACGCCGACCCCCGGACCACCGGCCGCAGAACCACCCGCGACCGAGCCACCGGCACCGGAACCTGCAGCCGACCCATCGGCTCCGCCACCCGTGCTCGTTCCACCCGCGGCCGAGCCGGCTCCGGAACCTCCGGCCGCCCCACCGGCCCCGGCACCCGTGCTCGGGCCGCCGGCGCCCGTGCCTGGACCGCCTGCGCCTGGGCTACCTGCCTGCGGGCCGCCTGGTCGGGGGCCGGCTGGTTGGTGTGCGCCGCCTGCGCCGGGATCGGTCGAGGGGTCGACGACGGCTTCGATCCGGCGGTTCAAGCCGATGGTGTCGATCATCGCCTGCCGGAGGATCTCGTCACTGCCGGAACGGGCGAAGCTCTCCCGCGCCCCCGCGTTCACCAATCCCAGCGTCAGTGTCTGATCGTCGACGGCGATGACCTGCGCGTTCTGGCTCAGCATGATCCAGGCGAACCGCCGCTTGCTCTTCACCGCCTCGAGCACCTCAGGCCACAACCGCCGAATATCCGCCAGCCCCACAGAACCACCAGACGTCGCCCCCGAGCCCCCACCCACCGGAGCACCAGCCGTCCCCGAAGCACCACCGACCGCCTGCCCAGCACCAACCACGGCCGCCGGAGCCGCAGACTCATCGCCCCACGCTCCGGTACGCCCTGCACCAGCTGCCACCGAACCGGATCCGGAAGCGCCGCCATCAACAGCACCCCCGCGCCCTGCGTCTCCCGTCCCAGCGCCGCGCCGCGACGTACCGGCACCCCCGCTGCCAGCGGTACCAACTGCACCACCCGTCGCCGTGCCACCACCGGCACCCGCGCCAGCTGCATCGCCTCCGGCCGCCGCGCTCGAGGAGCCAGCTCCGGATGCGGCGGCGCCTGGGCTGGCGTCAGCTGCCGGTGCAGGGGCCGCAGCGGCTCCGGCGTCCGCGGCGGGCTCGGCCGGCGTCGTACTGTCGGGTGCCGCGCCTACCGCACCAGCGGCGGCCCGGACTGGGGCTCGGCTGGGGGCAGCGTCCTGGACAGCTCCGCCGCCGAGACCCGTTGGGCCCGCAGGGGCGGCGTCTGGTGTAGTGGTGGGGACCCCGATGGTTAGGCGTCGTTCCATCCGGTCGAGGCGGGCCTGGATGCCGTTGGTGGAGTCGTCGGCACCGGGGAGGAGGACCTTGGCGCAGATGAGTTCGAGCTGAAGGCGGGGAGCCGTCGCGCCACGCATCTCCAGCAGACCGGCCGCGACGATGTCGGCCGCCCGGGTGAGCTCCGCCGAGCCGATCCCGGCGGCCTGGGTCTGCAAGCGCTCGCCCTGGTCCTCAGCGGCTTCGATCAGACCAGAGGCAACAGCATTCGGTACGGCGGACAGCACCACGAGATCCCGCAGTCGCCGCAGCAAGTCCTCCGCGAACCGCTTCGGGTCCTGCCCGGTCTCGATGACCTTCTCGATCGTTTCGAACACAGCCGCACTGTCATGCGCGGCGAACCCATCAACGCATGCGTCGAGCAACGAGTCCGGCGTGAACCCGAGCAGCGCGACGGCCAGCTCGTACGTCACTCCCTCCGGACCCGCGCCACCGATCAACTGGTCGAGCACACTCAGCGAGTCACGCACCGACCCTGCGCCCGCGCGCACGACCAGCGGCAGCGCGGCCGACTCGATCGCGACACCCTCGGACTGACACAGCGAGGCCATGTAGTCGCCGAGCACCTTCGGCGGCACCAGGCGGAACGGGTAGTGGTGGGTCCGGGACCGGATCGTCCCGATCACCTTGTCGGGCTCGGTGGTGGCGAAGATGAACTTGAGGTGCGGCGGCGGCTCCTCGACCAGCTTCAGCAGGGCGTTGAAGCCCTGCGTGGTCACCATGTGCGCCTCGTCGATGATGTAGATCTTGTAGCGGCTCTCGACCGGCGCGAAGAACGCCCGCTCACGCAGGTCCCGCGCGTCGTCCACACCACCGTGCGACGCGGCGTCGATCTCGATCACGTCGATGCTGCCGGGACCACCGCGCGCCAGGTCGGTGCATGATTTGCACACCCCGCACGGCTCCGCGATCGGGCCCTTCTCACAGTTGATCGCCCGCGCCAGGATCCGCGCGCTGGTGGTCTTCCCGCACCCGCGGGGCCCGGAGAACAGATAGGCGTGGTTCACCCGGTTGTTGCTCAGCGCGTTCCGCAGCGGCGCCGTGACATGGTCCTGCCCGATCACCTCGGCGAACGTCTCCGGGCGATACCGGCGGTACAACGCAAGGGGTGCTTCCACGCCCGCCACCCTAGCGCCGCGCCCCGACAAAACCAGCCTCGTCCCCGCGGTGCGCGAGTGGGGTGCGAGGGATGGGTGGAACCAGGACCGCCCTAAGGTGAGGCAGGTGGACACTGGGGACGAGTTGCAGCAGGCGGCGATCGGGCGAGCCCGAGAGGTGCTGCCCGAGGACGTGCGCATACTCGCGGTCTACCTGATCGGAAGTTACGGGACCGGCGAGGCGGACAGGTTCAGCGACGTCGACGTGCATCTGGTCGTGACGGACGAGAGCCTGGAGTGGTTCGTGGAGAACTGGGCCGACGTACTGCAGAAGGTCGCCGGGCCGACCGTCTTGGCGGATCGGGTGCCCGGGTTGATCGGTGGGCTCGGGATCACCGCCGACTGGCTCCATGTCGACCTGATCGTGCATCCGCTCAAGTCCTTCGATCGGTTCGGGTACGACGGTGTGCGGGTGCTGTTCGACCGGGACGGGACGTTGTTCCCGGAGGGCGACCTCCCGCGGAAGGGCGGTCGGCCCGGAGACCCGTACTGGCCGGCGGTCGCGGTCAACCTCTTCTTCTACTTCCTCGGGAACCTGGTCACGGTCCTCGGCCGCGACGAACGGATCGTCGCCAACCAGGGCATCGGGGCGGTCCGCGACCAACTCATCACCCTGATGCTCGCCGAGCGCGGCGTACGTCGTACCGGTGGGGCCAAGCGCCTCAACGCCTACCTCTCCGACGAACAACGCGCCGTCCTGGAAGCAATCCCCGCGGCCGGCACCGACCCCGCGGACATCGTCGCGGCCAACCAATACATCTGCCGGGAGTTCATCCGCCGCGGCACCGCCCTCGCCCACCAAACCGGCGAGCCGTGGCCGACCGAGTTCGTCGACGCGACCCTCGCCCACCTCCGCCGTCAGTTCGACGTGGACTTCAGCTGACGCCCCCGAGGAGCCGATGAGCGCCAACTGACGCGTCCACCCGAGCTACTCGAGGTGGTAGTTGGCGAAGCGGGTGCGGAGGTCCTTCTTGGAGAACTTCCCCACCGAGGTCTTCGGCACCTCCTCGATGAACTCGACGGCGTCGGGAAGCCACCACTTCGCGACCTGGGGGCGGAGGAAGTCCAGGATCTCCTCGCCGGTCACGGTTTCGCCTTCCTGGCAGACGATGCAGGCGAGGGGGCGTTCGTCCCACTTCGGGTGCGGGACGCCGATGACGGCGGCCTCCTTGACGGCCGGGTGGGCCATCAGGAGGTTCTCGAGCTCGACCGAGCTGATCCACTCGCCGCCTGACTTGACCAGGTCCTTGGTGCGGTCGACCAGGCGAACCGAGCCGAACTGGTCGATCGCGGCGACGTCGCCGGTCTTCATCCAGCCGTCCTCGGTGTTGAGCTGGGCGCCATCGTCCGGGCGGTAGTACTCGGCGGCGATCCACGGGCCGCGGACCTGCAGCTCCCCGGTGGCCTTGTCGTCCCAGGGCAGCGGAGTGATCGACCCGGGCTCGACGATCCGCACCTCGACCCCCGGCAGCGGCAGCCCCTGGCGGGCACGGAGCCGGGCCTTCTCGTCCTCAGCAAGCGCGTCGTACCGGGCCGGCACGTGCGACGCGGTCGCCACCGGGCTGGTCTCAGTCATGCCCCACGCCTGCAGGATCGGCCGACCGAGCCTCTCCCGGAAAGCCTCCGACAAAGCCGGCGGTACGGCGGATCCGCCACAAGGGATCCGCCGGAGCTTGGGCAACTCGACCCCGTCCAGCAACGGCAGCAGACCCTGCCAGATCGTCGGCACACCCGCCGACAACGTGACCTCTTGTTCTTGCAGCAACTTGAGGATCCCCTGCGGACTCATGTCCGGTCCCGGGAACACCAAGGACGCGCCGGCCATCGGCGCCGCGTGCGCGAGGCCCCAGGCGTTCGCATGGAACATCGGCACGACCGGCATCACGGTGTCGGTCTCGGTCAGGCCGAGACCGGCGTTCGTCAGGACGCCCATCGAATGCAGCCAGGTCGATCGATGTGAATACACGACGCCCTTGGGATGGCCCGTCGTACCGCTCGTGTAGCACATCGCGGCGGCCTGGTTCTCGTCATCGACGTGGAACTCGACCGGCTCGGCCGCGGCCAGCAGCTCCTCGTAGTCGTGGAACCGGGGATCATCCGGCACCTCCGCACCGGGTGCTCCCGGTGGGAGGTCGTCCATCACGACGACATGGCGGATCAGCGGCAGCCGCTCGAGCAGCGGCAGGAACAGCCCGAGCAGCGATTTGTCGACAAAAACGACCTCGTCCTCGGCATGGTTCGCGATGTAGACGACCTGGTCAGGGAACAGCCTGATGTTGAGCGTGTGCAGGACCCGGCCGGTGCACGGCGCGGCGAAGTACAGCTCGAGGTGGCGCCCAGAGTTCCACGCGAAGGTGGCGACTCGGCCGTCCGGACTAGTCCCGAGCGTGTCCAGGACACCGCCCAGGCGTCTGGTCCGCGCGGCCCAGTCGCCGTACGTCAGCTTCGTCGGCGCCGGCCCGCCGGTGTAAACGGTCTTGTCCGGGTAGAACTGCTCGGCCCGGAGAAAGATGGTGTCCAGGGACAGCTGGTAGCTCTGCATCAGACCCTTCATGCCAACACTGTGCCAGTCGCGATGCCACCTTGACCATGAAGCTAGCCGGACTTTCTCCGGCACTCTTCCGGCACTCGGAGCAACGAACGATCGCGGCACGGATAGATGACACAACATACGTGTCGTGTAATATATCGGCCATGAAGGTTGTCGAGGAGCTGCGTTATCTCGTGCTGGCGATCCAGCGCGAGGGCACCCGGCTGCTCGCCGCCGAGCTGCGACCGCTCGGAATCACACCGTCCCAGGCCGAGGTCCTGCGGGTCCTGCGCGATCACGGGCCGCTGACGCTCAACGCCCTCGGCGACCTGCTGGTCTGCGAGACCGGCAACAGCCCGAGCCGCCTCGTCGATCGGCTGGTCGGGCAAGGGCTGGTGAAACGTGGCATCGACAAGGTTGACCGGCGCTACCTCGCGCTCAGCCTGACCCCGCAGGGCCGGGCGCTGCACCGGCGCATCGTCACCGCGGAGAACCGCCTGCACCGGACCATGCACGACCTCGTCGCAGGTCAGGCGCTCGACGAGACCATCACCACGCTGCGCGCCGTCGCCGACGCGTTCCCCGCCGGGGCCGCGCTGGCCCGCCGGCGAGACCCCGAGTACGACCATCACCTCGCCGAGGAGAGATAGTCATGGAGCAAGCCACCGAGGCCATCCCCGCCGACCCGACGGCGATCCGGCACGTCCTGCTGGACGTGCTCGCGCTGCCGGAGTGGAACGAGGCGTTCCTGACCATCGACGGACCGGAGCAGGCGGAGCTAGGTGCGAGATACGCGCTGCAGGTGCGCCCGGGCCTGGCCGGCGAGTTGCAGTACACGGCGGTCGAGGCGGATCGGATCGAGATCACCTGGCAGGTCCCAGGGTTCCGCGAGGTCGGCATCTGGACCATCGGCCCGGACCGCCAGATCACTCACACGTTCGAGCAGTCCGGGCCGTTGGCAACGGTTCTGCGCCCGGCCTACCGCAACGTCGCCACCATCCGCCTGGCCCGCCTCGCCAACCGCGTCCGCCAACTCGCGCACACCGCCTGAGCGCTAGACGACCAGCGGCAGAGCGCGCTTGTGGGCGGTTCGCCGGTGGGTGCCGATGATCGTCGCGGCCGCCTTCTCGTCGATCTCGCGGCCTTCGAGGAAGTCGTCGATCTCGTCGTACGTGACGCCCAGGACGACCTCGTCGGGCACGCCCGGGTTGCTGGTCTCGAGGTCGGCCGTCGGCACCTTGCCGGTGATCTCGTCAGACGCGCCCAGGCGTGAGCCCACCTCACGGACCCGGCGCTTGGTCAGGCCGGACAACGGCGTGAGGTCGCAGGCGCCGTCGCCGTACTTGGTGAAGAACCCCATCACCGCCTCCGCCGCGTGATCCGTGCCGACGACGAGACCGCCGCGTGCCCCGGCGACGACGTACTGCGCGATCATCCGCTGCCGTGCCTTGATGTTGCCGACGTGGAAGTCCTCCCGGGCGCCGAGCCCCGCGTGCCGGACCGACTCGACCATGGCGTCCGTGGCCGGCTTCACGTCGACCACGAGCGTCTCGTCCGGCTTGATGAACTCCAGCGAGCGCTGCGCGTCCACCTCGTCCGCCTGGACGCCGTACGGCAGCCGCATCGCGATGAACGTCGCCTGACCGCCCTCCGACCGCACCCGCTCCACCGCCAGCTGGCAGAGACGGCCCGCAGTCGCAGAGTCGACCCCGCCGCTGATGCCGAGCACGTACGACGTCACGCCGTTCCGCCGGACCTGGTCGGCCAGGAACTCCACCCGGCGCTCGATCTCGGTGTCCGGATCGAACGACGCGGTGACGCCGAGCTCGGCGATGATCAGTTCCTGCAGGTAACGGCGCTCGGCGCTCATCGGGCTCCCTCGCTGTGGTCGGTCGAAGCGCCACCAGCCTAGACAGCCCGGACATGAGGATTCCCCGCGCACCCGGAAGAGCTCACTTACCCTTGCTGCCTTCCGGCCCTGGGGGAGTTGGGCGAGATACCGCCACGCGGGGAACCGGAGACGAGTGTACGGGATCTCCTCCGCAGGCCCGAAATCCCGCCCCCCGGACTACTCTGGTTGCGTGACGGATCATCAATTCGGCCCGTTCGGGATCTCGACGGGTCTGGACAGCAGCGAGCAGTCGATCGAGGCCGCGCGGGCGGCCGAGGCGCTCGGGTATCCCGCGATCTGGCTGTCCGGCGGCCCGCTGCCGGGACTCCAGACCATCGTCGATCTGGTCGGCGCGACCACCTCGATCAAATTCGTCAGCGGCATCCTCGCGGTCGTGAGATACAGCGCGGCCGACGTCAGTACGACGTACGCCGCGCTGGAAGCGTCCGCACCGGGCCGGTTCACGGTCGGACTGGGCGGAGCGCACGGCCCCAAGCCGCTCGCCACCCTCAATGCCTACCTGGACGAGATTGACGTACCAATGGAGCGGCGTGTGCTCGCAGCGCTCGGCCCGCGGATGCTGGAGCTGGCGCGGGACCGGTCCGCCGGTGCGTACCCGTTCCTGATCAGTGCTGCGTACGCCGCTGAGGCACGCAAGGTACTCGGCCCGGACAAGCTGCTGTCGGTCAGCCACCTCGTCGTACTGGAGTCAGACGCGGACCGGGCCCGGGCGATCGCACGGGACACCATCGGCTTCTTCCCACGGATCCCCGGGTACGCCGCCTCCCTCGAGCGGCAGGGATTCAGTGCGAAGGACCAGGCTGAGCTCCCGGATCAGATGGTCGACGCACTGGCCGCATGGGGTACGCCGGCCGACATCAAGGCGAAGCTGACCGAGCATCTGGACGCCGGAGTCGACCACGTCGCGGTCAACGTGATCACAGGTGTCACCGGTCCTCAGCCGGTCGAGCAGTGGAGAGCGTTAGCCCCCACGCTGCTTGCGTAGCAGCGCCGGGATCCAGTGGTCGCCGTACCGGCTCTGGAGCTCCGGCTGCTTCCAGTCCTCACCCGTGATGACGCCTCGGCATAGCGGTGAGCCACAGGTGCAGTGCAGCTCGTAGTCCACACCGGTAGAGGTCCCGTAGTCGCTCGTCACCTCGTCGCCCACCCCGATGTCCCGGCGGGCCTCGAGCGTGACGGCGTCGATCCACCACATGTTCGGGTCACAACTGTGGTTGCCATAAGCAATCACAGGGCGGGGGTCGTTGCTCAGCACAAGGTGTTCGTCCTCGCCGATCGTGATCGTGTCGACGGGCGGACGCTTCAGGAGTTCACGGAGCTCCGCCGTGTTGACCCGGCGGCCGTACAGTTGGCCGACGACTTCGCCCTTGGCGATCGGCTGCGTCGCGAACAGGCCCTTGCCAGCGACGGAGCACTCCCGCACCTCCAGCGCGGGATGCGCCCAGGTCAGCTGCTTCTCGTAGAGGCGTGCGGTCGACTCCAGTTTGTCGTAGCGATACGGCCGCTCCTCACCGGTGGCCGTAAACCCCTGCCGCAGCCAGAAGCCCGTCGCGATCCGCGCGTTCGTGTCCACGATCGCGAGCCGGATCGTCCGCACTTCGGGCCACGAGGTCTCGACGTGCCGCTGGACTTCTTCGTACGTCGCTCTGCCGAGACCGCTGCCCTGGTGGTTCCAGTGAACTTCGAGCAGGCCGATGAAGGCGGTGTGGTCGTTCGGATAGCCCCTGAGCAGGTCGACGACGGCAACCAACCGGTTAGCGACAAACGCGCCGAGGACGACCTTCCCCTCCTCGGGCAGGCCCTCCGGTCGCATCATCAACAGGCTCTGCGCGTCCGCGGGTCCCGGCGGGTAGCCGGTGATCCGCTCGGTGTAGCCCGGGTCGGACTCGATCAACTCTTGCAAGGCATCCACGTCGCCCGGTGCGATCGGGCGCAGTACAAGGCTCATTTCTCCAGGTCCTCGATAGTGCCGGCCATGATCGCCCGGACGTTGGCTGTGACGCGGTCCGCCGGCCAGTCCCACCAGGCGATCCGGAGCAGCCGGGCAACGTCGTCGTCGGAGAACCGCCGGCGGATCAGCTTGGCCGGATTCCCACCGACGATCCCGTACGGCGGTACGTCGTCGACCACCACCGCACCAGACGCGACGATCGCACCGTCGCCGATCGTCACGCCGGGCATCACCAGGCTGCGGTATCCGAACCACACGTCGTTCCCGACCACGGTGTCGCCGCGGCCCGGCAGTCCGGTGATCAGGTCGAAGTGCTCCGACCACGCACCACCCATGATCGGGAACGGGAACGTCGACGCCCCGTCCATCCGGTGGTTCGCACCGTTCATGACGAACGTCGTGCCCTCGCCGAGTGCGCAGTACTTGCCGATGCGCAGCCGCTCCGGACCGTAGTGGTAGAGCACGTTGTTCGTCTCGAAGGCGGTGGGGTCACGCGGGTCGTCGTAGTACGAGTAGTCGCCCACCTCGATCAGCGGCGACGTCACCACCGCTTTCAGCAGCACCACGCGGTCTGTGGCGGGCATCGGGTGTACGACGTTCGGATCCGGTGCACCGTGCATACCGCGACCCTAGATGAGGAGGCTGACCACCAGCAGCCCGATTTCACCTTCCTGTGCACCCTCGCGTATTCTCTGCGCTTGGAGGATTCGCCTAGAGGCCTAGGGCGCACGCTTGGAAAGCGTGTTGGGGGCAACCCCTCACGAGTTCGAATCTCGTATCCTCCGCCACTCCCCCGGAGTCAAGAAGCCGCAGGTCAGAGCGTGGTTTCGAGCTCTACAGGGATGAGCAAGGAAGAAGGCCGGTCGCATCCGCGATCGGCCTTCTCTCGTTCAGGGTCTCAACCAGGGTCCGGGACGGGCTCACCAACGGCGGCCGGTGGATGTCCTGTCAACCTGGAGCGATAGCTGCGAGCCTGGGACCGCTACAGCTGATCAACCGGGAGCGCCAGGAGGAGCGATGTCCGAGGAAAAGATAGAGCACGCGGTTCAGCAGGCGCTGACTCGTGAGGGGATCGCCGATGAGGTGATCGCTGCGGGCCAGTTCAGCCCCCGCGGCCAGACCGGCTCGCTCTTCGCCGGCGGTTTGGCGGGCGGCAGCTTGGGCGAAGTCGGTGGCTCGGTAGGTGGAGCCGTCGGTGAGGCCGCGGGCGTGATCGGTGGCATGCGCGCGAACGCGGCCGCTCACGGGATGCCCGAGTTCATGTTGGTCGGAGTGACCGCCGACGGGGTTTACGGCTTCGAGGGCCGGTCGCGCAGCAAGGAGCCCGGCGCGATGGTCTTCAAGGTCGCGAGGGCAGGGCTGGAGGTGAGCGTCCACCAGCGAGTGAACGTCAGGGTGCTCGAGCTGATCCATCCCGAGAGCGACTCGCGGATCGAGCTCGAGGGCAGCAGGATCCCGCTGACCCATTCCAAGGACGTGATCGAAGCGCTCTCCGAGGGCTAGTCACAGCGATACGCCCGGGGGGCGTTCAGCTTGAGCTTCTGCTCCGCGCCGGGCGTACTTAGAGTGTTCTCGTGAGTCTGTTGTCGAACGGGCGGTACAGGCACGGCCTCAGGTCGATGGTGGGGCGCGATGCCACCGAAAGTGGACGGGCGGCGACTCCACTCGAGTTGCTCTACGACCTCACATTCGTCGCAGCGTTCGGTGTCGCTGCCGGCGAGCTTGCCCACGGTGTCAGCGGAGGCCACCCCGCCGCTGCGACCGTGAGCTTCATCATTGCGATGACGACCACAGTGTGGGCGTGGACGAACTTCACCTGGTTTGCATCCGCCTTCGACAACGACGACTGGCTTTTTCGAGTTCTCACCATGATCCAGATGGCCGGAGTCCTGGTCTTGGCCATCGGATTGCCGCCGCTCTTCGCGTCGATCGAGAGCTCCGGAGATGTCGACATCGGACTCGTGGTCGCCGGGTACGTCGTTATTCGGGTGGCCGTCGCGCTCCAGTGGGTACGCGCCGCGCACGATGACCCACAATACCGGCGACCGGCCTTCATCTATGGTGTGGTTGTAGGCCTCGCGCAGCTCGGGTGGATACTTCTCGCGCTGAGTCATTTCACGGTGGTTCCTTCACTCGTGGTTATCGGTGTCCTCTTCACCATCGAATCGCTGGGTCCGGTCGTCGCCGAGGCAAGGGGCAGGTCGAACGGGGGTGTGACGCCGTGGAATCCCCATCACTTGGCTGAGCGATATGCGCTCCTCACGATCATCGCCCTCGGTGAGACGGTCCTGGGGACTCTGTCCGCCGCGACGCAGATCTCGGCGCTCCACGGATGGACGGTCGATGCTGTGGTCGTCATTGCTGCCGGCGTCGCGATGTCCTTCGCACTGTGGTGGGTCTACTTCCTGGTGCCGCACGGACTCGCCCTCCGCGCTCGCCGCAAGAAGGTGGTGCCCTGGGCGTACGGACACATTGCCCTGTTCATTGCCGTCGCGGCGACAGGCGCAGGCCTCCATGTCGTCGGCGGCGTCTATGATCCTGATCATCCCGTCCAAGTGCGGACGGCAGTAGTCGCTGTCGCCGGCCCCGTGCTGCTCTTCATGCTCACCCGCTACCTCTTGTTTGCGTGGCTCATCTCCTCACTTCCACGTAGCGTCCTACTTCACTTGGCCGTATTGATTCTCCCGATCATCGCGATCGTCCTTGCGTCTGTCGGGTCGCCGCTGTGGGTGTGCCTTCTTCTCACCCTGGCCTGTCCCGTCACAGTGATCGTGACCTACGAATTGGGCGGATGGCGCGCCCACGAGATGCAGCTCGCCGGACTCCTGGCACCTCCAGCATCGTCCGAACGAAAGGCTTGAGCAGTGGCAGACGCAGAAGCAGCTCATGGCGACCTCACCGACAAACTGGCGGCAGGAGTCAGCGATCGCGGCATCACACTTGCCTACGGCGACAAGCAGACGATTGATGGGGTCGATATCATCCCCGTCGCGTTCGTCAGCTACGGATTCGGTGGTACCCAGGGCTCGCCGAAACTCGGCGACGGCGGAGGGGGCGGTGGCGTCGCGATTCCGCTGGGCGCGTACGTCGGCGGCGCGGACGGCGTTCGCTTCCGGCCGAACACGATCGCCGCGCTTGCTGTCGCCATTCCCGTCATCAGCACTCTGGGATGGGCTATCTCCAGGGTGGTAAAGGCGGCGAAATGAGTATCGTCCCCGCGCGAGCGTGGCTTTGGTCTCTGGGAGGATGACACAAAGCCGGGGCGGCTCTCTGGTTTGGGAGCCGCCCCGGAGTCGGCTCGTTGGTCAGTGAACCGTGGGCCGGGTCGGGGTGATTCGGGTGCTGACGGAGGTCCAGGTGACGATGTCGCCGCGTTTCAGGGGCATCGGGTCACCGTCGCCGTTGAGTGGTGCCGTGATGGTGGCGACTTCGCGAAGCCCGAGGAACTGGCCGGTTCGGGAGTTGATGATCAGTTCCTTGCGGATGCCGAACTGCTCCACGAGGCTGATGGCGCGGCCGCTCTTACCATCGAGGTTCACCGCATCGGCCTGGAGTTGAATGCCGGGAATCTGACGGGCTGCCTCGTACAGGGCAGCGCGAAGATCGGCCGGCGCGATCCCCGAGGCCAGGATGGTGACCATGCTGTCGAACACCCTGGCGTTTGCCACCTTGGGATCCATGTGCGGGTAACGAAGCATGTGATTCTGCTCGCGCAGCGCCGCCAGGAGCGCGGACGGATCCCGTGGCAGCCGGGCGAGATAGTCGCCGGACGGGTGGAACAGGCTGGGTCTGCAGACGTTCCCCCTCCCTCGGGGGGCGATGGATCCGCCCTCCATTCCCACCCCGCAGGCATCGCGGGACCTGAGGGTCTCGGGCTTGATGTTCAAGGGGTCGGTCTTGTTCCAGAGCGTTCTGGCCGCCTCACTGGAGAACGTCTTCTTGGCGTTGAGCACCATAATGACGGTGTACGGCGGGTTCTGGTCAGGGGTGACCCACCAGTCGGTCACGTTGAGGCTGGTGCCATGGAACTTGTTGCCTGGCCCGAAGTTCCACGTGCGCTGGGTTCGTTGGGTGATCTGGCGATAGTGACCGGGTGGGATCGGCGCGTCGGGGTTGGCGCTGGTGTGTGCGGCGGCGGTGGCCAGGAAGGTGCTGGCGTCAGCGATGGCGCCAGGTGTCGCCGTACCCCCGTCCCGGGTGACCACATCGTTGACCAGGAAGCCGGCGGCCAGCGTCGCGGCCAACGCACCGGCAACCAGCACCCGGCGTCGGGCCGTGGAGCGGCGGCGGACAGGAGGCTGGGGCACCAGACGCTGGCGGGCGCGGGCCAGTGCGACCGGATTGGGAGGGGGAACGTCGTCGCGCACCCGCTTGAGCAGGTCGATCTCGTTCATGATGGGTTCTCCAGGAAGTCGGGGCCGAGAGCCGCACGCAGGGCTCGACGGGCTCGGTGCAGGCGGGACGCGACAGTCCCGACGGGGATGTCCAGGGCGTCGGCGATCTCGGGGTAGCTGAGGTCTTCCCAGGCGTAGAGCAGCAAGACGTCCCGCTCACTCTGCCGCAGGCCGGCCAGTACTCCGGCCAGCGCACGAGAGGCGGATTCTGCGTCGACCCGGGAGGCAACCTCCGCCGCGAGGATGTCCGCGCCGTCGAGGGATACACCCGGATCGGAGCGCGAGTACGCACGGTACTGGCGGACCTCGTCTCGCCGTCGGCGGCGGACCAGATTGGTGGCGATCCCGTAGAGCCAGGGCAGGGCACCTGCCGAGGACTCGTGGTAACGGTGTCTGCGTTCGAAGGCGATCAGGAACGTCTGACCGACCAGGTCGTCAGCCTCGCTGCTGCCGAGTCGACGGGCGACGTAGCGGTGGATCGCGACGGCATGCCGATCGAACAGCAGGGCGAAGTCCTGCGGTGCATCCTGACTGGACGAGATGAGTTGGGCATCCGGGTCCGTCGTCGGGCTCGGCGCCGGGGTCAGGGCAGGCCTCGGCGGCGGATGGTGTTCGGGTGGCATGCGTTCAAGGGCGAACGATGCCGCTTGGGGTCGGTTCACAATGGCTTCTGCCCGATCGGCCGACAGCACTTCTCGCCCACCCAGAAACCATGCCAGGACCGCGACCCACTCCCTCTCGTCCAAGGGGTGACGTGCGTCACGTCGTGTCAGGGGTTGGGGGTCGGCGGTGTCTTGAGGGCATGAGTGAACACGAGACACAGCACAAGGTCGTCGTCATCGGTGGTGGGTATGCCGGGACGCTCGCGGCCAACCATCTGCGGATGCGCGACGGCGTCGACATCACCCTGGTCAACCCGCGACCGGATTTCGTCGAACGGGTGCGGCTGCACCAGTTCGTGGCCGGCACCGACGACGCCACGATCGACTACGGGACATTGCTCGGCGAGGGCATCCATCTGGTCGTCGACAGCGCCCTGCGGATCGACACCGCCGCCCGCGCGGTGCAACTGGTGTCGGGCCGCACGCTGCAATACGACTACGTCATCTATGCGGTCGGCAGCACCGCGGCGATCCCGTCATCAGTGCCTGGCGCGGCCGAATTCGCTTACCCGATCGCCGAGTTCGAGGTTGCGCGGCGGCTGCGCGCCAGGCTGGACGAATTGCCCGTCGACTCTCCGATCACCGTGGTCGGCGGTGGACTGACCGGCATCGAGACGGCCGCCGAGCTGGCCGAGCAAGGACGCGAGGTCACCCTGGTGTGTGGTGGAACCCTGGTGCCGTCCTGGAGTTCTCCGGGTCGCCGGTACGCCGCCAAGTGGCTGTCCCGGCACGGTGTCACCGTGCGCGAAACTGACGCTGTGACCGAGGTCCGGCGGGATGCGATCGTCGTTGCCGACGGTACGACGCATTCGAGCGCACTGACCATCTGGGCGACCGGTTTCGGCGTACCGGAGTTGGCGGCCGCGAGCGGGCTGCGTACTGACTCGCTCGGCCGGCTGCTCACCGACGAGACGTTGACCAGCGTCGACGACGACCGGGTGATCGCCGCCGGAGATGCCGCGGCACCGTCGGGTCAACCGCTGCGAATGAGCTGCCAGGCCGCCGGACCGCTGGGGGCGCAGGCCGCCAACACTGTGCTGAGCCACATCGCGGGGACCGAACCGGCGGTGATCAACCAGGCCCTCACCGGGTCGTGCGTCAGCCTCGGCCGGCACGCCGCCATGCGGCAGCTCGCCCGCAAGGACGACACCGTGGTGAACATCTACATCGGTGGTCGACTGGGTGCCGCGATCAAGGAGAAGACCTGCAAGCTCGCGGTGTCGAGGATCCGTCGCGAGGCCCGCGAGCCGGGTTCCTGGGCCTGGATCAAGGGCGGTCGGCAGCTGGAGCGTCCGCAGGTGGTCACGTCCCCATGACCACCGACGAGCATGCCGAGCGGTTCACTCTGTTGCGGCCGCTGCTGTTCACGATCGTCTACGAGATCCTCGGCTCCGCCACCGAATCCGACGACGTACTGCAGGACAGCTATCTGCGGTGGGCTGAGGTGGACCTCGCGACGGTGCGGGACACCAGGTCGTACCTGGCGCGGCTGGTGACCCGTCAGACGCTCAACACGTTGCGGGCGAGCACACGCCGGCGCGAGGACTACGTCGGCCCCTGGCTGCCCGAACCGCTGCTGCTCGACGAGAACGACCCGTCGGCCGACGTGGTGCTCGCCGAGTCGGTGTCGATGGCCATGCTCGTACTGCTCGAAACACTTACCCCCGACGAGCGTGCGGTGTTCGTGCTGCGCGAGGTGTTCGGCTTCGGGTACGACGAAGTCGCGGCCGCTGTGGGCAAATCCGTCGCGGCGGTCCACCAGGTCGCGCACCGCGCGCGCGAACACGTGCAGGCGCGACGCAGGCGATTCCAGCCCGTCGACACCGCGAAGACCGCGCGGATCACCGAGCAGTTCATGACCGCGACGGCGACCGGTGACCTGGCGGGGCTGCTCGACCTGCTCGCGCCGGACGTCGTCTGGACCGCCGACAGCGGCGGCAAGGTCACCGCGTCGCGCCGGCCGGTGGTGGGCGCGCGGAAGGTGGCTGCCGTCCTGATGGATCTCTTCCGCACCGGTCGGGAGAGGCCCGGCCTGCGGCTCCAGATGGCCAACTACAACAACGCGCCCGCGATGGTCGCCAACCTCGGCGACCACCCCGAAGGCGTTCTGCTGATCGAGATCACCGGCGAGAAGATCACCAACCTGTACGTCATCCGCAACCCGGACAAGCTCGTCGCGATGACGGTCCCGCGTCAGATCAGCCGCTGAGGTGATCCGGCAGAACGAAGAGAACCGGTCCGGCCGCATCAGCGGCCGGACCGGTCTCGTGAGTCGTCGAACCGACGAGCTAGTGCGCGATCGGCGCCGGCTCGCGATGACCGGTGTCGATGGCCAGATCGCCGACGTAGTTGATGCGCAGCGTGAAGCGGTCCGCGCTGTTGGCCTTGACCCAGTCCGCGGCCTTGGTTGCGGCGGTGTCGGCCTGCGCCCTGGTCTCCCAGGTGCTGATCGAGACGAAGGCGTTCTTGTCGACCTGAGCCACCCCGTAGGACACGAAGCCGTCGCTGCCCTTGAACAAGGGAACCATCTCGGCCTTCGCCTGGGTGACTACCTCGTCGAACGTGCCGGTCTTGATGTCGTAGAGAGCTACGCGCGTACAGCGCATGGTGTGCCTTCCTATCGTGGAGCGGCTTGCGTAGACCCACAAACCAGTTCCACCACCGAACCTACGCTGGTATTTCAATACTAGCAATAGAATTCCTGGATTAAGATTCCGGTATACTCTGTGTCATGGCTTGGGGCTTCCTGACGAACCACGCGCAGGCACTGCTGTGCATTGCCGACGACCCGGGCGTGCGGCTGCGGGAGATCGCCACCACGCTCGGCATCACGGAGCGCGCGGCCTTCGGCATCGTCACCGATCTGGTGGAGGCCGGTTACGTGGTCAAGGACAAGAACGGCCGCCGCAATCGCTACGCAGTCCAGGTCGACAAACCCCTGCCGGGGGCTCTGCTGCGACAGCGAACGGTCGGCCAACTAGTGACCCTCCTCGCCCGCACGGACCTCGAAACTCGCGACCACGCCTGAGCACGGCTCGGCGCTTCAGCGGCTGGCGCGGGTCCAGGCGGTGGCGACGCGGGAGATCAGGGCCGGGTCACATCACTCGCCGTTGTAGGCGGCCAGGACACGCATGGAGCCACTGGTGACGCGGATCTTGCGGTCGCGAAGGAAACGGAGGCGTTCCACTGGCGGGACGAGCCGCGAGACCGGGTGGAGAAGCTCCCGGACGCGGCGGCTGACGAACGGCAAGGCGTAGTACTGATAGGCGCTGTCGACGGCGCGGACCGTGTAGCCGCTGCGGTTCAGCAGTGTGGTGATAGTTGCCGGGTCGTAGTAGCTGACGTGCTCGGGGATCTTGAACGACACCCAGCGTGATCCGGAGACGCGGGCCAGCAGGCTCTTGATGTTCGGGGTGACCATGACCACCAGGCCGCCGGGCCGGAGCAGGCGGCTCGCCTCGCGGAGGAACTCGGACGGCTCGGTCAGGTGCTCGATGAGGTGCGACCCGAAGATCACGTCGTACTTCTGGTCCTGGATCTCGGGTACCTCCTCGAGCAGACCGCAGAACACGCGGCCGGGGTGGCGCGTCGCGGCCCACTTGACGGCCGCCGGGGAGAGATCGATGCCGTAGGCGTCGAACCCGGCATCGAGCGCACACTGCAGGAAGTAGCCGTACCCGCAGCCGACCTCGAGGATCCGGCCACTGGGGACGAACTCACGGATCCGGCGCACGTCCTCGCGGAACGTCGCCAGGTACTCCTGCTCCTGGTCCTCGTACTCCGAGTACCCGGTCCCGGCGCCGCCCTCGAAGTACGAGTCCCCCTCGTACAGAGCGCGCAGCACGTCCGCGGTCGGCGTCGGCACCAGCTGCACGAGGCCGCACGACGGGCACTCCTCGATGCCGTAGCCGTCCTTCTCGCCGCGCGGGCGGAAAGCGCCGGTCTCGGCACACAGAATGCAAGTCGCCATGAACAGGCTCCCCCTAGGTCCGCCCCGGGCGGGCGAGGTTTGACGAATCTAGTTGATTCGGCAGTCAATCAGCAACGGATCACGGCTGAGTGGGGTCGCCGGGGCGGACGAGGCCGGTTTCGTAGGCGAGGACCACGGCCTGGGCGCGGTCGCGGAGGCCGAGCTTCGCGAAGATCCGGGCGACGTGGGTCTTCACGGTCGCCTCGCTCAGCGTCAGTTCGGTGGCGAGCTCGGAGTTGGACAATCCGTGGCCCATCAACGTGAGGACCTCGACCTCCCGCGGCGTCAGCGCGGCGAGGTCGCGGTGGATCGCGGGCTGGGCCGGGGCCGGGATCGCGAACCGCTCCACCAGCCGCCGCGTGATCGACGGAGCCAGCAGCGCGTCGCCGGTGGTGACCAGCCGGACGGCTGCGGCGAGGTGCTCAGGGGTGACGTCCTTCAGCAGGAACCCGCTGGCTCCGGCGGCCAAAGCGGCGTACACATAGCGATCCAGGTCGAACGTGGTGAGGATCAGGACGCGGCAGTCGGTGGGCTCGGCCAGGATGCGGCGGGTCGCTTCGAGACCGTCCATCGTCGGCATCCGGATGTCCATCAGTACGACGTCCGGCCGCAGCCGGCGGACCGCATCGACGGCCTCGGCACCGTCGCCGGCCTCACCGACGACCTCGATGCCACGCGCGTTCAGGATCATTCGGAACCCGGTCCGCACCAGGGCCTGGTCATCGGCGATCACCACTCGAAGGGCGCTCGTCACAGGCGCTCCAGCGGGATCTTCGCGCGGACGCGGAACCCGCCACCCAATCGACGCCGCGCATCGAGATCGCCGCCGTAGACGGCCACCCGCTGCCGCAACCCCAGCAGTCCGTGCCCCTCGCCACCACCTGACGGTGCGCGGCCTCCGGTCAGCACGCTCGGCCCGGTGTTGAGGATCTCGACCCGCAACGCGTGGTCGGCGTACCGCACCGTCACCTCGGCCTTCACCCCGTCGCCATGCTTGAGCGCATTGGTCAGCGCCTCCTGGATGATCCGGTACGCCGTGACGTCTACCCCGGCCGGAAGTGGTCGAGGGTCCCCCGAGATGCGCACCTCCAACGGCAACCCGGCGAACGCGATCCGGTCGATCAACGGACTGAGCCGGCTCAGACTCGGCTGTGGGGCCAGTCGCTCGTCCTCTTCACCACTGGCCGACGGTGCGAGCAGGCCGAGCAGATGCCGCAGTTCGGCCATGGTGTCGCGGCCGGCCGCTTCGACCGCGAGTAATGCCGCCTCGGCTTGATCGGGCTGGGTCTCCAGCACATGCCGCGCCGCGCCGGCCTGGATCACCATCACGCTGACGTTGTGGCTGACGATGTCGTGCAGGTCGTGAGCGATCCGGGCCCGCTCCGCGTCGACCGCGGTCTGCGCTGCACTCTCCCGTTCGCGCTCGAGCAACCACCCGCGTTCCTCCAAGGCGCGGGTGTGCGCCCGCCGGGCCCGGAGAAGGGCCACAGCGAGCGCCGCTGCGGCCAGGCAGGCCACCGCGGCGACGAGCAGCCAGATCGTGGTCACGAGAACCACTGTCCCAGGGGCGTTCCGGATTCCGCATCATCCGCTGGTGGCACGCCGTACATCTCCAGGATGAGCAGGCGCGGACAGTACGCCGGCAGGCTGACGTCAGACGGGTGCGGGCGGTCCTAGCGTGAACGTATGACGGATGACGAAGGCAACGGACAGGTGGTCGTGCGGCTCACCGGCGTACGCAAGGAGTACGGCGACTCCGTCGCACTGGACGGGGTGTCGCTGGAGATCCGGGCCGGCGAGGCGGTCGCCGTGATGGGACCGTCCGGCAGCGGCAAGTCCACGCTGCTCAGCATGGTGGCCGGGCTGGACCGGCCGACCTCGGGCTCCGTCGTGGTGCACGGCGACGACCTCGGCACGCTGGACGAGAAGGGCCTGGCGCTGTACCGACGCCGGCGGATCGGCATGATCTTCCAGTTCTTCAACCTGCTCGACGACCTGTCCGCCCTCGACAACGTCGCACTGGCCGCGCAGCTGACCGGTACGTCGGCCCCGTCCGCCCGGAAGCGCGCCCTCGAACTCTTCGACGAACTCGGCATCGCGGACCGCCGGAACATCTACCCCGCCCAGCTGAGCGGCGGAGAACGGCAACGCGTCGCGGTCGCCCGAGCGCTGATGAACCGCCCCGCCGTACTGCTGGCCGACGAGCCGACCGGTGCCCTGGACACCCGTGCGGGCGAACAGGTCATGGACCTGCTGCTGGACCTCAACCAGATCGGCCAGACCCTGCTCCTGGTGACGCACGACCAGCAACTCGCGACGCGCTGCGCCAGCCGGGTGATCGAGTTCGTCGACGGGCAGATCGCGGGCGAGCGCAGCCTGGAGCGTACGTCGTGAGCGCCGTGTGGCCGGTGTCGCGAGCAGCGGTACGGCGACGCCGGATGCAGACCATGGTGATCGGTGTGGTCGTTTTGCTGTCGACCACGATGATCGTGGTGGCGCTGGGATTGCTGGCCGCGTCGAGCGGGCCTTTCGACCAGGCGTACACGAAGCAAAGTGGTGCACACCTGGTGGCGTCGTACGACCGGAGCAAGGTCAGCGACGCCCAGCTCACCAGCGCCGCGCAGAGTGCCGCGGCTGCGGCCGGACCGTTCGGGCAGGCCACGCTCGACCTGAGTTCGACGCGGATCATGGGGATCCCGCTCTCCCTGGTGGCGGTGGGACGGGCGGATCCCGGCGGCCCGGTCGACCGTCTGAACGTGTGGAAGGGGCGCTGGGCGGACAAGCCGGGCGAGATCGTGCTGAACCGGAACCCGACCGACTCCACTGGCCGTGGTGCGCCGACGGTGGGTTCCACAGTGACCGTGGCCGGCGGTCAGCGGCTGACCATCGTCGGATTCGCCTACAGCGTCAGCGGATCGGCCGATGCGTGGGTCACGCCGGCCCAGATGACTTCGTTGAAGCCGACATCTACGCAGATGCTCTACCGCTTCGCCCAGGCCGCGACCAACGCACAGGTGTCTGCTGGTCAGTCCGCAGTGACCGCCGGTCTGCCTTCCGGTGCGCTGGTGGGCACTCAGTCGTACCTTGCGCTGCGAGCTCTCGCCACCGGCGAACCGAATACGTTTGTGCCGTTCTTGATGGTGTTCGGCTGGCTCGGGCTGGCGGTCGCCGTACTGATCGTGGCCAACGTGGTCAGTGGTGCTGTGGTCGCCGGCTTCAAGCACATCGGCGTACTCAAGGCACTGGGGTTCACGCCTACGCAGGTGATGACGGTCTATCTGGCCATGGTGTCCATTCCGGCGATCGTCGGCTGCGCCATCGGCACTGTGCTGGGCAATGTGCTCGCGGAGTCCTTGCTGACAAGGGCTTTCGAGAACTATGGCGCGGGCGGTATCGGCGTACCGGTCTGGGTGGACGTGGCTGCGATGCTCGGCGTACCTGCGCTGGTCGCGCTGTCCGCTCTGGTGCCTGCGTTGCGAGCGCGGAGTCTGTCGGCGGCCGAGGCGATCAGTGCGGGGAGTGCACCACGGGCCGGGCGTGGGTTGCGGGCGCAGCGGTGGCTGAGTGGTACTCGGTTGCCGCGGGCGGTGAGCCTGGGTCTCGGGCTTCCGTTCGCCAGGCCAGCGCGTACGGCGCTGACGCTCGCGGCCGTCGTTCTGGGTGTCACGAGCGTGACGCTGGCGGTCGGGCTGGGGAAGTCTTTGACGACGTACCAGACCGCCGCGAGTCGGGTCGGTGCGGTTGACCTGGCGATGTTCGGAGGTGTCCCGGACGGCGGGGCACCACCTCCAGGTGAGGAGGCGCCACCGGGCGCCAAGCTGAGTGACGCGGCTGACGAGGCGTTGCTGCGATCCACTCCGGGTGTGTCGTCGGTGACGGCGAGCCGGGAGCTGGATATGCGGCTGGCCGGGACGAACACGGATCTGCGGGTGTCGTTCTACCGTGGGGACTTCGAAACGCTCGGTTATCGGATCCTCGACGGGCGGTGGTTCGACGGTCCGGGCCAGGTGGTGGTGTCGGAGCGGTTCCTTCGCCAGCGTGGGTTAGCGGTTGGGGACACGGTCACGTTGCAGGCGCAGGGGAAGAGCGTCCAGGTGCGGATCGTCGGTAAGGCGCTCTACAACTCGGGTGACGAGGTGTTGTCGAACTGGCAGACCTTGGCGCTAGTGGCCCCGACCATGCGCGCCTCGCTCTACGAGATCAACCTCAAGCAGGGCACGGATCTGGACGCCTACGTCAAGGCCGTGCAGGCAGGCGACTCGGGACTGCAGGAGACCTCCGGTCAGGACGCCGGCAGCTTCGTCGCGATCGTGCTGGCTACCGTCGTACTGCTGACTCTGATGCTGGGGACCGTGGCTGCGCTCGGCGTCTTCAACACCGTCGTCCTCAACACCCGCGAACGCCGCCGCGATCTCGGGATGCTCAAGTCGATCGGCATGACGCCCAGCCAGGTCACGCTGATGGTTGTCACGTCGATGACTGCTCTGGGCGCGATCGGCGGCCTGCTGGGCATCCCCTTGGGGATCCTCGCCCACCGCTTGGTCGTCCCCGCCATGGCGAACGGCGCCCAGGTGGCAATGCCCGCCTTCATGCTCGACGTCTACCCGCTGTCGCTCCTGGCCCTGCTGGTCCTCGCCGGCATCCTCATCTCCGCCGCCGGTGCCTACATCCCGGCCCGCTCCGCCGCTCACACCACCATCGCCGAGGTTCTCCACAACGAGTGACTGTCGGTTCCCGCTGATAGGAAGACCGGCATGACTGATCGGGCGCGAGTGGTGGTGTCGGTGACGGCGTCGGTGGATGGCCGGGTGACGCTCGGGCGGGATCGGCTGCTGCTGTCCGAGGAGGCCGGGTCGATCTGGCGATCGATCTGGCCCACGGGCGCGGATGCTGCCTCGGCCGCGCGTACGGCGCTCTTGGAGGAGCTGTACGCGCCGACGGCGATCCTCGAGGGCAGCGGCACCTTCGTCACCCCGGACGCCGGCCCGCTCGACCTTCCGCCGGCGGATCACGTCGAGTTGTACGAGGACTACCTGCCCGCAGTGCCGCCGAACCACAGGAAGTGGTTCACAATCGTCGACAGCCGAGGCCGTGTGCACTGGGACATGAAGGGCGGCGACGGGACCGATCTCCTTCTGCTCGTCGCCCGCACGACACCCGCGTCGCACCTTTCCTATCTACGCCGGGAGACCATCCCGTACCTGGTCGCCGGCGAAGACCGGGTCGACCTTTCCCTTGCACTTCAGCGGATGCGGGACGTCCTCGGCGTCACCTGCGTCATCTCCGAAGCCGGCGGTGGCCTGAACGGCGCCCTCCTCCGAGCCGACCTGATCGA
Organism: Kribbella sp. NBC_01484; assembly: GCF_036227145.1. Classification (NCBI taxonomy): domain Bacteria; kingdom Bacillati; phylum Actinomycetota; class Actinomycetes; order Propionibacteriales; family Kribbellaceae; genus Kribbella; species Kribbella sp. NBC_01484. The sequence continues at coordinate 3,103,173 of NZ_CP109437.1, read as the reverse complement.
CGAACTCCACCTCGTCCTCCTCCCCACCGCCATCGGCGGCGCGTCGGTCCCATCCATCTTCGACGGCCCCGAACTCCTCCCCGACACCCTCCCCACCGCCCTGCACCTCCTCTCCACCAACACCACCCCCGACGGCGTCCTGTCCCTCCGCTACGAGGTCATCCGGTGATGCCCGCGGAGTTATTCGACCTCAGCTGCATGCGGCGTACGAAAAACTGCCCGGATGGATGAGGTGGTGCGGAGTAATCAGGTGGTGTGGGAGCGGGCCTCGGAGAAGCACGTTCGGGAGTACGACGAGTTGCTGGCGGAGGCACGGGGGGATGGGCTGCTGGAGCGGCGGGAGGTGGAGTTGCTTGCGCCGGTGCTCGCGACAGGGCCGGTCGTGGTGCATTTTCAGAGTGGGCATGGACTGGATGACGTTGGGCTGGTGAAGGCGGGGGCCCGGCTCGTGGTGGGGGTGGACTACAGCTCCGTGGCTGTCCGTGCGGCTCAACGGCGGGCTGTCGAGCTGGGGGTGAGTTGCCGGTACGCCGTCGCCGAGGTGCCCGGCGTACCTGTGCGAGACGGGTGCGCGGATCTCGTGTACACGGGCAAAGGCGCGTTGATCTGGATGCGTGACATCGCCGCGTGGGCTCGGGATGTGGCACGGGTACTGCGGCCAGGTGGACACCTGTTCGTGTACGAGGCTCACCCCGCCGTCCCGCTGTGGACGTGGGACGAGGACGAGCCGCGGATCCGGCCGGACCGCAGCTACTTCGCCGAGTCACACGTCAACGACACCTTCCCCGGCAACGGCGCCCGCGAATGGCAGTGGAACCTCGGTCAGATCGTCACCGCGATCACCACCGCCGGCCTGCACCTGCAAGTCCTCGAGGAGTACGCCGAACCGTTCTGGCGACCCCAGGACGGCACCACCGCGGCCGCGTGGTCCGGCCGGCTCCCCAACTCCTTCGCCCTACTGGCCCGCCGCCCGGCCGCGGATCACTAAGTATTCGGCGGGTACGACGACCTGGCTGGAGCTTGACGTGTGGTGCGGGTGAAGAGGTTGATCAGGTCGGCACGGAGGGCGGGCCAGCGCCGACCGACCAGGCGAGCGCAACCCGGCCGGCCGCGACGGCCTCGTCGTACATGAGGACCTCCCACCTTGCCGGCCGACGCCGGCACAAGAGCTCAGAGGAAGGGCAGGAGCGCGGCCTCCTCACGATCCAGGCGGCCGTTGAGGAGGGCGACGATGCGGTCGACCTCGGGCAGGAGATCCGGCTCGGGTCCGGTGACCAGCTTCTCCAGTTCGGCCAGGTGTATGGCGATTTGGTCGTGTTCGGACTGGAGTACGGCGATCTCGTCCGATAGCTCGGGGTGTTGTTCGACCACGGCCGGGAAGAGGCCGCCGGATTCGCCGGTGTGGTGATACTGCAGGCCTTGGCACACCGTGAGGCAGTTGACGCGGAGCTGCGCGCCCAGGCCCGCGGTGCCGGATGTCGCGACTTCCTTGCGGATCAAGGTGAGTTCCCGGCGGAACGCGGTGTGGATGAGCTTGAGGGCGTCGGCGAACGAGCCACGATCGCCGGTGGGCGGGCCTGGCTGCGGAACGAGGGCGACGACCGGGATGGTCCGGGTGGTGCGGGTCTGGTAGTCACCCCAACCCGAGTCCGCCTCGACGAGTCGCGCGAAGACCTCGTCGCGCTCGGCGTCCCGCAGTACGACCGCGGTGGCTGGGTAGGTGAAGAGGCCGGTCTCCACGGTGACCGCCGGATCGGCGATCAGGTTGTGGTACCAGTCGGGGTGCTTGGGGCCACCGCCGGCCGAGCCGACGACGAGGACCCGCTCACCGTCCGGGTAGTACCCGAGGACCGTGGTGTGCGGCCGGCCTGAGCGTGCGCCGGTGGTTGTCAACAGCAACAATCTGGCGTCGGTGAACGGGCCGCCGACCTGGCCGTCGTTCGCCCGGAACTCCTTGATGATCTGTTCGGTGAAATCGTTCAGTGGTCGCTTCTCTCGTGAGCTGGGGGTGGAAACCTTGCCGACAGAGAAACGAAGGCGGGCCCCGAACGGCCCTCCCGGCGCTCAGAACGCGCCCGGGCACCCAACTCGTGCATGGCCCATGGCCGACCCGGCAGTCACGCGGAGCATCCTAACCACCCACCAGGCCAAACCCGAGGAGAGCCCGTGATCCGGGCACCCATCAGTCTGGTGTGGGCTGCACATTGTGGGTCAGATGAGTCACTCGGCCGGTGAGGTAGCGCAGCGGTCCTTGCGGCAACTGCCAGACGGCGCTGACTCGGCCTGGCACCGGCCGTCCGTCGATGACGGTCCAATCCTGCACAGGAGTGCGCCACTCTGCGCGGACCAGTCCTCCGGGCAGGTCGGCGTACCGGTCGGTGGTACTGAAGTCGCAGGGCGCGCCCCGTTCATCGAGGAAGACCCTGGCGCGGACGGTACGCCCGGCATCGGTGAGGGCCACGTCGAAACTGTGCCCATCGACCGGCTGCCAGGACGTCGCCGGGCCAAGCAGCAGCGAGGGCGCGAGCAAGATCGCATCGTTGAGGTAGGTCGTCAGCTCACCGATGTCGAACTCATCTCCCTGGCCGTCTGCGACAACGATCCTGTCGAGCAGTTTGCCGAGCATGCGACCGTGCCCGTGCAGATAGGTGTCAGCGCCGACCATCGGCACGACGCGGGCGAAACGCAGCCGCATCACGAAGATGCGGGCGACCTCGATGCCGGAGTTGTACTGCCAGGCTTCGGCGGGCATCCAGCCAAGCCGTGGCCGCAGCCGGAACTTCCCGACGAACCGGGCGCGGAAAGACCACTCCCGTGGCCGGCCGACCACGCCCATGAAGCGCAGGTAGCGCTGAACGACCTCCGGCAGCCCGGCCAGGTCGGCGTCGGTTACCAGTGCCTCGTTACCGGTGCCGGCGGGCAGCCCGGCGGCTTGGACCGCCTCGACGAGTCGACGGCTCAGGCGGTCCCGGCCCCAGCCCGCGGGCGTGTCATGTGTTGTTGTCATCACGGTTCCTGCGGCGAGGCGAGAGCGGCATGGCTGGTCCTGTGCGTGCTGAAATCAGGTGGTCTTCTCCACCCTTCACCAGCGGAAGTCGCGGCAGTAGGGACGAACGTCCTCAGTTGCGCCACTTCGTAGACAATGTCCAGGTGACCAGCCCCCCGCTACGTGATCGCCTTGTTCAGGCCGGGATCGAACTACTCGAGGAAGAGGGGCTCGCGAACCTCACTCTGCGCGCCATCACCCGGCGCGCGGGTGTCTCCCACGGCGCTCCCCGCCGGTACTTCCCCACCCACAACTCCCTGCTCGCCGCGATCGCCGCCACCGGCCTCGCCGACCTCGCCTCCCGGCTCGTGCCACAGGACGGCGACAGGGAGGCTGACGAGCTATTGATCGAGGCAGCGCTGCGTTATCTGGACTTCGCCGCCGAACGCCCAGGCATGTTCGAGCTGTTGTTCCGGCACGACCTCCTGGCAGGTGCCGGCGGCAACCTCCGGGCGACGTCACTGCCGCTCTTCCAGACCTTCGTCGACCTGGTCGCCCAGGTCCGGCCGACCGACGCGCAAGCACGCGCGACCGCCCTCTGGACCAACGTCCACGGACTCGCCACCCTCCGCGCGACGAGCGCCCTCGAACTCCTCGGTACGACGGACCTGACGCCGATGGTGAAGCACGTTGTACGCGTCCACCTCAGCTAGCGCGCAGAGCGCCGTACAGATCCCGCACGAAGCAGGTATCTCCGGGATCAGATCATCCAGATGAGTCCGATGCCTTCACCGCCGACCGCCCACGCGTCGTGATAGCGCGCGCTCAGCCCGGTCCCCTCGACCAACTCGGCCCGCTGGTCGCGGCGGGTCGGGTGGCAGACCGGCAGTGATCCGCCTACCGAGGGTTGTTTACCAGGTGCTTGATGTAGCTGGGGTGGGGGAATTTGGCAAGGTGTTGGAGAAATCATTTCGGGAAGGCGCGAAAAAACCTCACGAATGCTGTAACGGCGGCCACACAGGGACGATAAACGGGTGAGCGACCCGGCAGGGGGGCCTAGCGGGACGCTCCGGTGTTTCTTCGGGACCACCGCATGTGGAGGGGGGGCCTCGCAGGTGCTCGCCCGGGGCGGGGTGAGCACCTGTTCGAGGCTTCAGCCCTTGATGCCCACGTTCGCCATTCCCTCGACGAACCGCTTCTGGGCGAACACGAACAACACGATCATCGGCAGCGTCGCGAGCGCCGTACCCGCCATCAGATACGGCCACTGGATCTCGGCCGGGTTCTGCGAGAAGATCGCCAGCCCCAGTTGCAGCGGGCGCATCGTGTCCGACGTGGTGATCATCAGCGGCCAGAGGAAGCCGTTCCAGGCCGCCTCGATCTGGAACACGCAGATGGTGATCAGCGCCGGCTTGATCAGCGGGGTCATGATCCGCCAGAAGATGCCGAACTCACTGAGCCCGTCCACCCGGGCCGCCTGGGCCAGCTCGTCCGGCAGGGAGACGTAGAACTGCCGGGCCAGGAAGGTGAACAGCGGCGCCGCCCCGAGCGGGATGATCAGACCCCACCACGAGTTCAGCCAGCCGATACCGCCGTGGCCGAGGATGTTGTTGCCGCCGAACAGCGGGATCGACTTCACGATCATGAACAGCGGCACCAGGATGATCTGGAACGGCACCAGCAACAGCAGGATGAAGTAGTTCAGCAACATCTTGCCCCCGCGCAACGGCAGCTTCGCCAGCGCGTAGCCGGCCGTCGTACAGACCGCGAGGGTGAAGGCGGTCTCGCCGACCGCGATGAACAGGCTGTTGCGGAAGTACCGCAGGAACGGCGCGGTCTGCATCGCCTCGGTGAAGTTGCGCCAGCGCAGCTCTTTGGGCAGCCAGCTGAACGTGGCGATCTCCAGATTGTTCTTGAACGCGGTCAGCAGCATCCAGACGAATGGCGTGATCATCAGGATCGCGCCGACCAGCAGCACGACGTACAGCAGGATCCGGCCGGGCCGGAACGCCGACGGCTTGCGGGAATCCACCGCCGGCAACGTAACGCTAGTCATTGGCATCCGCCCTCTGGATCAGGCGCCCGACGCTGATGAAGGCCGCGATCACGAGCATCATGATCACGGTCTCGGCGGACGCGTAGCCGAGTTTCAGGTCCTGGAACGCGTTCTGATAGATGTCCATCACCAACACCCGGGTCTCCGAACCCGGACCGCCCTGCGTCATCACGTAGACCAGGTCGAACACCTGGAACGTGCCGACGATCGAGGTGATCAGCACGAAGAACTGCACCGGACCGATCGCCGGCCAGGTCACGTTGGCGAACTTCTGCCAGCGGTTGGCGCCGTCCAGCTCGGCCGACTCGAGCAGGTCGCGGGAGACGCCCTGCAGCGCGGCCAGGTAGATGATCACCTTGGTCCCGAGGCCCTGCCAGATGCCGACCACCATCAGTGACGGCAGCGCGGTCGCCGGGTCGGCCAGCCAGCGGTTCGGCGCGAACCCGAACAAACTGAGGAACCCGTTCGCCAGCCCGGAGCCGGGGTTGTAGATCCACAGCCAGATCGTGGCCACCGCGACCGTCGCGGTCACGGTCGGGATGTAGAACGCGGTCCGGAAGAACCCGAGTCCCTTGATCTTCTGGTTCAGCCCGATCGCCACCGCGAGCGAGATCGCCATCGAGATCGGGATCACCACGATCGCGTACAGGACTGTGTGCCACAGCGACGCCTGGAAGTCGACGTCGCGGAACAGCTCGGAGTAGTTGCCGAAACCGACCCAGGACCAGGTGTCACCGAAGCTGTAGTCGGTCAGACTCAGCACCAGTACGGCGACGACCGGGATGACGATGAAGATGCCGGAGTGGAGCAGGGCCGGGGTCAGCAGTGCCCAGCCGGTCCGGACCTGACTGCGGAGCAGCGTGCCGCTGTCCTTGGCCGGAGCTACCTTGCGCGGGGTGTCCAGTGCTGGACGTTCAAGTGTTGTGCTCATCGGGACTGTCCTGCCAGGTCGGCCAGCGCCTTGGCGGGATCCTTCTGTCCGAGGACCGCCTGGGTGAGCTGGATGTCGAAGTTGCCGCGCATCTCGAGCCAGTTGGACGGCACCTCGTTCTCGTTGACGGCGTACTGCAGGCCGTCGGCGACGAACTGGCTCAACGGGTTCGATTTCGCCTGCGGCGAGTTGCTCGCGTCCGGGTAGGCCGGGATCTTCTTGTTCAGCTTGGCGATCGCGTCCAGCGTGTCCTTCTTGGTCAGGGTCTGGATGAAGGTCCAGGCCGCGTCCTTGTGCCGCGCGCGTGACCCGATCGACGCCAGGTCGCCACCGACGTACTCGATCTCCTTGCCGCTGTTGAAGCGGAAGAACTTCAGGTCGTCGCAGTTCTTCTGGCCGATGCCCTTGTCCGAGCAGTCGACGCCGCCGTTGACGATCCCCATCGCGGCCTCACCGGTGAGCACGAGGGGTTGCTGGGCGGCGTTCGCCTGGCCGTACGGCTGGACGTTGTTGATCATCGACTTGATCCACAACAAGGTGTCCAGGCCCGCCTTGTTGTTGAAGTTCGGTTCGCCGCCCACGTAGAGCGGCGTACCGGTCGAGGCCAGGAAGGTGGTGAACGACTGCCGGAAGCCGGTGGCCGACGCGAGGTCGAAGCCGCTGCGGGTGATGTTCCCGTTCTTGTCCCGCTTGGTCAGCTTCTCGGCCGCGGTCTTGATGTCGGCCAGCGAGGTCGGCGGCTTGTCCGGGTCCAGGCCGGCTTCACGGAACGCACTCTTGCGCAACGCGACCGCGCGGGTGTCGGCGATCAACGGAAAGGCGTACAGCTTGTTGTCGTACGTCGCCGCCGGGATCAGCGCCCCGAGGCTCTTCTGCTTGATCACGTCCGGGGTCACGCCGTACTTGCCGAGATCCTCGAAGATCCGCTTCGACGCGAACGGCTGGACCCAGCCGACGCCGGTGACCATCACGTCGTACGGGATGCCGGCCGCGATCGAGGTGGACAGCTTCTCGTTCAGATTCTTGTACGTCGCGAAGTCCGGCTCGACCTTCATCTTCGGATAGGTCCGGTGGAAATCGTCGACGACCTTCTGGAACTCGTCCCGGCCCTTGGTACTGGGCGGGAAGGACGGGAGCAGCACGCGCAGCGTCCCGGTGGCCTCGGCCGGCGGAACCCCGTCCGTACTCTTGTCGATCACCCCGTTGCCACAACTGCTGACCACAACGCTGAGCGCTGCGGTCAGCAAGGTCAGTCCCACACCACGTCTCACAGGGGAACTCCTTCGCTGCCGAACCTGTTTCGGCCGGGTCCGGCGGACCGGACCACCACCCAAGTGCAGCGAAAGTATGGGAAAGGGCTTTCCTCGTCAAGGCCTCAGAGCTCGAATGATCAAATCCGATCACTCCCGGAACTAGATCGATCAAAGTTCCGTCCAGAGGGCGCGTCAGCGGTCTGCTGGGAGTGCGCTCACTAGCAGGAACAGATCAGGCCTCGTGACTCGGACCCTGGCGCTCGTGCCCCGGGGTCGTGGTCGCACGCCGCGCCCCCTGCTGGTCCGCGGCCAACCGGGTCGCCGACCGCAACGGCTGCGACCCGCCCAACCCAGCCCGAGCCGCAGCCGCCACATCAGGCGGCAACGCCGGCCCCTGGGGCCCGCCGGTTCGCATCGGCTCCTGAGGTCCACTGGCCGGCCGTGGACCCTGAGCACCTCGGCCCTGAGCACCTCGGCCCTGAGCCTGCCCTTGAGCAGGCCCCTGCTGACTCCCGCGATTCTGCTCCACCCCGGCCGCCCGCTGCACCTGCTGCTCAGGCGCCGGCATGTTCCACTGCTGCTTCAGGGTCCGGATCTCGTCCTGGCCTGCGCGGGCGGCGGCCGCGCCCGCCTTGGCGGACTGCCGGCGAAGCTGGTCGCCGTCCAGCTTGCTGAGATCGTCGACCCCGGCGAAGGCCGGCTTCATCGCCGCCTCGATCCGCCGGACGGACGCGTCCCGCTCCTGGTCTGGAACCATTCCCGGGAGCTCGCTGTTGTCGTACAGAAGTTCGGCTGCGACCCGGAACTTCTGCTCGGCGTTGACGACGGCAAGCCTGCGGACCGCCTCCTCGGAGCCCAGACCGGTGTCGCGTCCGATCGCCTCGGTGAATCTCCGCGCGGCCGGGGTGAACTGACGGTACGACGGGTCCGCGTCCGCCGAGCTGATCCCGGGCGCGACCTCCTCGAGCCCGAGGTCGTCGATGTAGCGGTTCAGGTTGTCGTAGCTGTGGACCTCGGTGACGCCCTCCTCCAGCGCACGCACGCTGGGGTCCTTGAACGCCTGCATGGCGTCCTTGTGGTCGCTCCCCTCGGCCGCGAGGAGGTGGGTGTTCTCGTGGAACACCGTCTTGACCGCCTCGCGGTACCACTGCAGCGTCTCGGCGTCCTGGTTGTAGACGCGAGCGTTGGCGAACATCTCCTTGATCGGAGCGTTCACCTTCTCGTCGTTGTACTCGATCGTGTTGTCCCACGTCACCGCTCCGCGAACCTTACGTTCGGGTGCGGCGGCGACCTGCCGACCGTTCCAGGACGAGTGGTGCGCACCAGAAACCCGGACGGCGGACCTGGCCTGCTCCGCCATCAGCTCCTGGTAGCTGGTGACTTTCACCTGCTGTCGGGTTCCAGGGCCAGGATCAGCATGTACAAGGATTCGTTCAGCTCGAGGATCGGCGCCTGCTCGGTGCGCGGGACGCTCTCGGCGATGCGGTTGATCTCGGCCATGCCGGCCTCGGCGCGGGCGATGCGCTCGGCTGGAGTGCCGTCGCCGACGCCGGCAGCGGAGTGGATCCGGATAGCTTCCAGCATGGCCGGGGAGATCGGAGGGCCGTCGGCGGCTTCGGACAGGATGCCCTCGATGTCGGCGATGTCGTTCTCCGCGGAGCGGCGGTCGGCGGGGTCTTCGATGGTGACGGCGAGGTCTTTCAGGCGGGTGACCGCGGCCGGTAGCCAGTCCGGGAGTGTTTCGGCGTCGAGGACGTCGAAGACCGGGTCGTACTCGGTCCGGAACTGGTCGTAGTCCATGTCCTGCCCTTCGTCCTGGTAGCGACCTTCGAATTTACCTGGCCGAGCGGCCAACGGCGGCTGGTTCGAGCGCGCCGCAGGAGGTTCGGATGTTGAGGTGGGGCAGGAGGCTGAGGTGCTGGACGGGTCCGGGCTTGGACTGGAGTTTGCGCAGCAGGAGCTCGCAGGCCGTCTCGCCGAGGGCGTACTTGGGCGGGCAGACCGCCGTCAGCGGTACGACGGCCAGGGCGGCGGTCACGTCGTTGTAGGCGATCACGGCGAGGTCGTCCGGAACGCGCAGACCGCGCTCCATCGCGCGCTCGACCAGGCGGGCGCCGTGCTCGTCGGAGTGCACGAGCACCGCGCGGCTCCCGAACGCCTCACACTCGGCCAGGAACGCGTCCAGCTGCGCGAGCGCCGCCGGATCGTCACCGGCAGCCGGCAGATCCACCGGCGACAGGAACACCTCGACCCCGAGCGCCGCCGCGGCCGTCTCGATCCCGCGCCGCAGCCAGTACGCCGTCACCGTCGCCTGCAGGTTGATCGCGATCCGGCGGTGCCCGAGCGCCGCGAAGTGCCGCAGCGCCAGCATCGCGCCGTACGCGTGATCGGTGCGGACGTGGTCGTACTCGCGCGCCACCTGCGGGAACCCGAACGCCCGCTCCATCAGCACCACCGGTACGTCGATCTCGTCCAGCCGGGCGTCGAGCTTGTCCGCGTCCCCGTCGCCGAGCGCGGTGCTGATCAGCAGCCCGGCCACGCCGATGCCGAGCACCTTGTCGATCCGCTCCCGCTCCATCACCACGTCGTACCCGGACACCCCGAGCACCAGGCGGGCGCCGTACCGGCCGGCCGTCGCCTCGGCGCCGCGGATCACGTCGGAGTAGTACGTCGCCGCACTCGGTACGACGATCCCGATCGTGAGCCGGCTGCCCTGCGCCTGCTGGTCGGCGGGGCTGGCGCCGATCGCGCCGCCGTGCACCCGGCGGAGCAGGCCGCTCGCGTCCAGTTCGGCCAGGTCCCGGCGTACTGTGATCGCGGAGACGCCGAGCTCGGCGACCAGTTCGGCCACCCGGAGCCGGCCGTGCCGGCGCAGGCTCCGCAGGATCAGCTCGTGGCGCTCCGGTGCAAGCATGCGGTCCCCTGTGATCTCGGGTGATTGTTTGTGATCATACGATCAACCAGCGCCCACGCGGAACGAGGAGGCAATCGGTGGCTGTTCCCCCACGTGATGGCAGCGTCGGCCGAACGAACACCGTGATGGCGAAGCTGTCGACGATCGGCGACCTGCTGATGCTGCAGCTCGTCTTCCTGGTGCTCGGCTTCGGGATCATCACGCTGTTCCCGGCGGCGTTCGCGCTGCAGCGGGTGCTGCCGGACGCGATCAGCCAGGACAGGCCGCAGTTGATGCGGCGGTACTTCAAGGAGTTCGGCTGGGCGATGCGCCGGTTCTGGCTGACCGGTTTCGGGCTGTACGCCGGCGGCGTGATGCTCGCGTTCGGGATCTCGTTCTGGGCGTACTCCGGTGGTGCGGCGCGGGTCTTCGCGCTCGCGATCCTCATCCCGCTGACCGGGATGATCCTCGGCCTCTACCTGAGCGGCCTCGCCGTCCTCCCGGACGCGCCGGAGACCGCGACCATGAAGACGGTCTTCCGGTCCGCGAACCTGTTCCTGCTCCGCCGCCCGATCCCGGTGGCCGGCGGGGTCGTCATACTGCTCACCTGGTTCGCGCTCGCGTCCCAGGTCCCGACGCTGCTGGTGGTCGGATCCGGGCTGGTGCCGGCATTGACGGCGTACTGGCTGTCGCGGGTGCGTCGGGAAAAAAGTTCTGAGGACGTGTCAATCTGAGGGCTCCGAGTTCGACGTAAGGGTGTAAGACCCAAACGACGGACTTCAAGGAGACATAGACATGTACGCGACGACCGACTCCCTGGCGACTCCGCCGGCCGCGCAGGGCGGCCGCTCGCGCTGGCTGGCCCTTTACACACTGTGCGCGGGCATGTTGATGATCGTGCTCGACGTCACCGTGGTGAACGTGGCCCTGCCGGCCATCCAGGACGATCTCGGCTTCACCAGCTCCTCGCTGGCCTGGGTGGTGAACGCCTACCTGATCGCGTTCGGCGGCCTGCTCCTGCTGGCCGGTCGCCTCGGCGACCTGCTCGGCCGGCGGAACATCTTCGTTGCCGGACTGATCGTCTTCACCGCCGCCTCGGTGCTGTGCGGGCTGGCCGGGTCCCAGGAGGTGCTCGTGATCGCCCGGTTCATCCAGGGCGTCGGCGGTGCGCTGACCTCCGCGGTGATCCTGGGCATGATCGTGACGCTGTTCCCCGAGCCGCGGGAGCAGGCCAAGGCGATCGGCATGTACGCCTTCGTGGCGTCGGCCGGCGGCTCGATCGGTCTGCTCGCCGGTGGTGTTCTGACCCAGGCGATCAGCTGGCACTGGATCTTCTTCGTCAACCTGCCGATCGGCGTGCTGACGACCGTACTGGCCGTCAAGCTGATCGAGAAGGACAAGGGTCTCGGAATGGGCCGCGGCACCGACGTCCCGGGTGCGGTGCTGATCACCGCGGCGCTGATGGTCGGTGTGTTCACCATCGTCAAGCCGGCTGCCGAGCTGGGCTGGACCGCTCCGCGGACTGTGGTGTTCGGTGTCGTGACGCTGGTTCTCCTGGCGAGCTTCATCGTCCGTGAGGCGACCGCCGCCAACCCGCTGGTCCCGCTGCGGATCTTCCGTTCCCGGACGCTGACCGGTGCGAACCTGATCCAGGCGCTGTCCGCGTCCGGCATGTTCGGCATCTTCTTCCTCGGTTCGCTGTACCTGCAGCGAGTGCTCGGGTACGACGCTCTCGAGATCGGACTGGCGTTCCTGCCGACCACTGTGGTGATGGGACTGCTGTCGGTGAGGTACTCCGAGAAGCTGGTGATGCGGTTCGGCCCGCGCCGCCCGCTGATCGCCGGACTGTCGCTGATCGTGGTCGGATTGGCGCTGTTCACGCAGGCTCCGGTTGGTGGCAACTACTTCGTCCACGTGCTCCCGGTGCTGGTCCTGCTGGGTCTCGGCGGCGGCATCTGCTTCCCGGCGCTGATGGGCCTGTCGATGGCCGACGTCAAGCCCGAGGACGCGGGCCTGGCCTCCGGCCTGATCGGCACCATGGGCGAGGTCGGCGCCGCCCTCGGCCTGGCCATCCTGGCAACGCTGTCCGCCACCCGCACCGCTGCGGTCGCCGACACCAAGCCGGCCCTGGAGGCCTTGACCGACGGCTACCACCTCTCCTTCGCCGTAGCCGCCCTCATCGTCACCGCCGCGGTAGCCATCGCCATCACGGTGATGCGCCCCACCAAGCAGCAGGCGACCGAGGCTGACACGGAAGAGAACCTCGCCCTCGACGCAGCCTGACACCTAACGAGACGAGGGTTCGCCGTCCACGTCGGACGCCGAACCCTCGTCGACGTTTCGATGCCGCCGACGACCGCTCAGCCGGCTCGATACACCCAGCACAAGACCTAGCGGTGCGGCTATGAGCAGGCTCGTGCGTACTGCGAAGAGATCGGACAGGAACAGAAGACCCAGGAAGACGACGAAGCCCGCAGTCAGAACTGATGCCAACCCTTCGTGCTCACGGGTCCACCGCTCGAACCGCCCGTCGTAGAAGCCTCTGGGCGCGATGGCAACAAAGCCCGTGAGCAGCAACGACCACGTCGCCCAGAGGTAGTCGTGCCAACCCGCTGCCTCCGGTAACGCGTAGAGGCAGACGAGCAGAATCGACAGCGCGAACAGCCGCACCGTCCGACCGGGTCTTCTCAGACTCCATCTCGCGAACGTCTCGTGCCGGTGTTTGAGCACCGAAGCCACCCGCGCCAAGACGGTCATGTCTGATCCGACGATGGTCGTGGCGTGCTCCGTCTCCAGACGACACCAACCACAGCCAGCCCGGCCGCGACCGGAAGAGCAACCGCCGCACTGAGCCTGCGGTCCAGGAAGTACCTCAGGAGAAGGAAGCCACTGCTCCCGATCACCGCGAGCGCGACGAAACAATCCAGCACCGGATGGGCCCGCTCCCAACGGCCGATGCGGTCGACCACAGCGGGCGCGATCGCCGCCGGAAGTAGCACCACGGTGAAGAGGACGGCCGCCAGCACATTCTCGAACCGATGGTGGAGCACCGCGCGGACGACGAGCGCCGCCACCATCACCAAGCTCCACCCCCGCATCAGGCCGCGCGGCGGTACGAGTGTGCGCTCGACGAACCGGTCGATCTGCCCCATGTGATCCCCTCCCCGAGGAGATGGTCGCATGTGGCGGGCTCCGGCGTGCGAGTCCGCCATACCGCATCCCAAGGACCAGATGATCATTTCCATGGGTGCGCGGCCCGGTCCGGAGGCGTGCCCCGCACCGCCCTCGGTCGGCGTCGGTAGGCTTGGGGAGTTCCACCTCTCGTTTCAGGCGCGCAGCGCTTCCCCAAGCCAGCCAGTCCTCCCTGTGCCACGGGTCACCGCTGGCGGCGGGATCGGCGCGCACCGAAATGAAGCGCAGCTCGACAGGACGTATACGCCCACTGCCGTCCACCGCCCACCTGAGGACACCGCGAATCCGGCTCGATTGCCGGATACCTCCTAATGAGAGTTACCGGGTCGCCGTCGGGCAGACTCGGGGCTGGTAAGCCGCCGGTGGGTGAGCACTTGTACCTCCTGGACCGTTTGAGTCCTGTCGACAGATCGTGCCCCTGCCGGTGACCGGGAGATTTGATCGCTGATGGGATGTCGTGCCCGGCCCTTGGTGTGGTTGGGGGGCGTGAGCACTGCTTCATTAGGTCGCTGATGGTTCTCCCGACCGGCTTGCTGGTGGTGTGGATGGCGTCGAGAGTGTGGGAGATCGGTGTTGAAGTTCTTTGTGGGAGATGACTGGGCCGAGGCGCATCACGATGTGGAGGTGATGGACCCGGCGGGGCGGGTGCTGGCCAAGGCGCGGTTGCCCGAGGGGGTGGCGGGGATGGCGCGGTTGCATGCGCTGGTGGCCGAGCAGTTCGGTGCGGCTGATCCTGACGAGGTCGAGGTGGTGGTCGGGATCGAGACCGATCGGGGCCCGTGGGTGGCCGCGCTGGTGGCCGCGGGGTACCTGGTGTTCGCGGTGAACCCGTTGCAGGCCTCGCAGTACCGCAAACGGCACGCGGTGTCGGGTGCCAAGAGCGACGCGGCCGACGCGCATGTGCTGGCCGACATGGTCCGCACCGACTCCCACCAGCTGCGCCCGGTGGCCGGTGACAGCGCCGAGGCCGAGGCGATCAAGGTCGTCACCCGGATGCACAAGACCCTGATCTGGGAACGGACCCGGACCACGCAGCGGTTGCGGCACGCGCTGCGCGAGTACTTCCCGGCCGCGCTGGAAGCCTTCGAGGACCTGGACGCCGCCGACACCCTCGAGCTGCTGACCAAGGCCCCCGACCCGGCCGCGGCGGCCCGGCTGACCACCGCCCAGATCACCGCGGCGCTGAAACGGGCCCGTCGCCGCAGCATCGCCGACAAGGCCGCGGCGATCCAGGCGGCGCTGCGCGCCGAGCACCTCGGCCAGCCCGCGGTGGTCACCGCCGCCTACGCCGCCTCGACCCGCGCACTGGTCGCGGTCCTGGCCGTCCTCAACGAGCAGGTCACCGGCCTGCAAGGGCAGGTGGAGGCCCATTTTGGCCGGCACCCGGCCGCTGAGATCATCTTGTCCCAGCCCGGGCTGGGACCGATCCTCGGCGCCCGGGTGCTCGCAGAATTCGGCGACGACCCCGACCGCTACGCATCGGCCAAAGCCCGCAAGAACTACGCCGCGACCAGCCCGATCACCCGCGCCTCGGGCAAGAAGAAAGTCGCCCTGGCCCGCTACGTCCACAACGACCGGCTCATCGACGCCCTCATGAGCCAAGCCTTCGCCGCACTCAACGCCTCGCCCGGAGCCCGCGCCTACTACGACAAACAACGAGCCCGCGGAGCCGACCACAACCCCGCCCTACGCCAACTCGCCAACCGACTCGTCGGCATCCTCCACGGCTGCCTCAAAACCAACACCCACTACAACGAAACAACCGCCTGGACCCACCCCACCCAAACCCTCGCAGCTTGACACCCAAACTCCTGGGATGTCTGTCGAGCTGCCCACGTCACTGATCGGCGTTGCGTGTGCTCCGACTGTCCGGTCCCGTGCCCTCGGGTTGTGAGGCGTGAGGGCGGGGTTGTCCACAGGTGGAGGGGATGGGGTTTCGGGGTGGGGGGTGGGATGGGGAAGGATATGGCTCACGCGGGTGCTGGTGCCGTGGGTTTGTTGTCGGTAGAGGGGAATCGGACAGTGGTGGTGCAGTCGGTCGAGCAGCGGATCGCCGAGGAGCTGGAGGTCGGTGAGAATCAGGTGCGGGCAGCGGTCGCGCTGCTGGACGAGGGATCGACGGTCCCGTTCATCGCGCGGTACCGCAAAGAGGTCACCGGGATGCTCGACGACGCGCAACTGCGCACGCTCGAGGAACGCCTGCGCTACCTGCGCGAGCTGGAGGAGCGCCGCCAGACGGTGCTCGAGTCGATCGAGAGTCAGGGCAAGCTCGACGACGCGCTGAAGGCCTCGATCCTCGCCGCGGACACCAAGTCGCGGCTGGAGGACATCTACCTTCCGTTCAAGCCCAAACGCCGGACCAAGGCGATGATCGCCCGGGAGAACGGCCTGGAGCCACTCGCCGACGGGTTGATGGCCGACCCGGACGTGGAGCCGATCGCGGCCGCCGCGGTGTTCGTCAACGCGGAGGTCCCGGACCCACAGGCCGCGCTGGACGGCGCGCGGGCGATCCTGGTCGAGCGGTTCGCCGAGGACGCCGACCTGATCGGTGAGTTGCGCGAGCGGCTGTGGACGCAGGGCCGGCTGGCGTCGGCGGTGCGGGAGGGGAAGGAGACCGACGGAGCGAAGTTCTCGGACTACTTCGACTTCGACGAGCCGTTCACCAAGATGCCGTCGCACCGGATTCTCGCGATGTTCCGCGGCGAGAAGGAGGACGTACTGACGCTGATCGTCGAGCCGCTCCCGGCCGGGGTCGAGGCCGACGGACCGACGGAGTACGAGTCGACCATCGCCCGCAAGGTCGGCGTGGAGAACCAGGGCCGTCCCGCCGACAAATGGCTGGTCGAGACGGTTCGCTGGGCCTGGCGGACGAAGATCCTGGTGCACCTCGGCATCGACCTGCGGATGCGGTTGCGGCAGGTCGCCGAGGACGAGGCGATCCGGGTGTTCGCGGCCAACCTGCGCGACCTGCTGCTGGCCGCCCCGGCCGGCACCCGCGCGACCATGGGCCTCGACCCGGGCTTCCGGACCGGTGTGAAGGTCGCCGTGGTCGACGCGACCGGCAAGGTGGTCAACACCGGCGTCATCTACCCACACGTCCCGCAGAACCAGTGGGACAAGTCGATCGCCACCCTGGCCGCGCTGGCCGCCGCGCACAACGTCGAGCTGATTGCCATCGGCAACGGTACGGCGTCGCGCGAGACCGACAAGCTGGCCGCGGAGCTGATCGCCAAGCACCCGGAGCTGAAGCTCACCAAGGCGGTCGTGTCGGAGGCCGGCGCGTCGGTGTACTCGGCGTCCGCGTTCGCCTCCCAGGAGCTGCCCGGGATGGACGTGTCGCTGCGCGGCGCGGTCTCGATCGCGCGCCGGCTACAGGACCCGCTGGCCGAACTGGTGAAGATCGACCCGAAGTCGATCGGCGTCGGGCAGTACCAGCACGACCTCCCGGAGAACTCACTGTCCCGCTCCCTCGACGCGGTGGTCGAGGACTGTGTGAACGCGGTCGGCGTCGACCTCAACACCGCGTCCGCGCCGCTGCTCACCCGGGTCTCCGGGATCACTCCGGGCCTGGCCGACAACATCGTCCTGCACCGCGATCAGAACGGTCCGTTCACGTCCCGCACTTCGTTGAAGGACGTCGCGCGGCTGGGCCCGAAGGCGTTCGAGCAGGCGGCCGGATTCCTCCGGATCCCCGAGGGCGACGACCCGCTCGACGCGTCCAGCGTGCACCCCGAGGCCTACCCCGTCGTACGGCGGATCCTCGACGCGACCGGTCAGGACGTGAAGGCGCTGATCGGGTCGGCCGAGCTGAAGCGGCTGAAGGCGGCGGACTTCGTCGACGACATGTTCGGTCTGCCGACGGTGACGGACATCCTGGCCGAGCTCGAGAAGCCCGGGCGGGACCCGCGGCCGGCGTTCAAGACGGCGGTGTTCGCCGAGGGCGTCGACAAGATCGCCGACCTGAAGCCGGGGATGCGGCTGGAGGGTCAGGTCACCAACGTGGCCGCGTTCGGCGCGTTCATCGACATCGGCGTCCACCAGGACGGGCTCGCGCACGTGTCCGCGCTGTCGAAGAACTTCGTCAAGGACCCGCGCGAGGTGGTCAAGCCCGGCGACATCGTCACCGTGAAGGTGCTCGAGGTCGACATCCCGCGCAAGCGCATCTCCCTCACCCTGCGCCTCGACGACGAGGTCGGCGGCGGCGCCCGTACGGCGGGCGGCCAGGGCAACCGTGGTGCCGGCGGCCAGGGCGGTCGCGGTGCGGGTGGCCAAGGCCGTGGTCCCGGCGGTCAGGGCCGTGGTCCCGGCGGTCAAGGTCGTGGGCCGGGCGGTCAAGGCCGCGGTCCAGGCGGCGGCCAAGGTGGTCAGGGCGCCCAAGGTGGTCAGGGCGGCCAAGGTGGTCAGGGCGGTCAGGGCGGCCGCCGTGGGAACCGTGGACCTGGCGGCGGCCAAGGTCGTGGTGGCTCCCAGACCGAAACCCCGATGGACGAAACGTCTCTCGCCGACGCCTTCCGCAAGGCCGGCTTCACCGTCCGCTGATCCGGCTACGCCACAAGCCCGCCCCAAGCACCTCGGGGCGGGCTTGTGCGCTTCCGATGTCGAGATGACGCCGACGACTCCGACGTACCCCGGTGAAGCCACCGAGGAGGACAACCTGATGCGCGATCTGATCGTCACCCAGAACATCACTGTCGACGGCGTGATCGAGGCGGGTGACTGGTTCGGCCCGGCCGACGGCGGGCCGGATGTGCTCGAGGCGGTGCGCGAGCAGTCAGCCCGGGCGGACGCGTTCCTGACCGGACGCCACACGTTCGAGGACATGCGCGATTTCTGGCCGAAGCAGACGGACGACACCACCGGCATCACCGCGTACCTCAACCAGGTCCACAAGTACGTCGTGAGCACGACGCTGCAGGAGCCGGGCTGGGAGCCGACCACAGTGCTCCGCGGACTGGACGACGTACGCAAACTGAAGGAGTCTGACGGCCGCGACATCGTGTGCACCGGAAGCATCCAACTGACTCACCAACTGATCGCGGCCGACCTGGTGGATGAGTACCGGCTGTTCGTCTATCCGACGGTGGTCGGCAGCGGGCGGCGGTTATTCGTCGACGGCACACCCCACAAGCTGCGACTCACCACTAGCCGCGCGTTCGCCGGCGGCGTCGTGCTGCTGACCTACCGGTGACAGCTGATCAATCGGCGACCTCGTAGCCGGCCGCTTCGATCGCCGTACGGATCGCGGCCGGCTCGAGCTCGCGGTCGCTCACCACTGTGACCATCGACGTGGCCAGATCCACGGCCACGGACTCGACCCCCGGCACGGCCTCGAGCTCATCGGCCACGAACCGCACGCAATGCCCACAGCTCATCCCCGCCACCCGGACAGTCGTCGTCACACGCTCACATCCCGCGTCGCCTGCGTGGTACGACGGATCCGGCCGTCGGGCGCGAGTTCGCCGAACAGGTACACCTCGGTCGAGATCGTCCGGCCCCGGCGCATCTCCGCGTGGACGGTGAACCGCGCCGCCAGCCGATCGCCGGTGCGCATCGCCTCGTGGACGTCGTACGAGCAGGCCACCAGGTTCTTCCGGATCGGCCGCAGATGGTCGATCAGCCGCCGCCGATCCAGCGTGACGCCATCGGCGATCTGCTCGACGTCGGGCGTGTAGTACCGGTCCACGACCTCCGCCGCATCGCCACCGGCCACGACCTCCCGGGTGAACGACTCGAAGAAGTCCGCGACGAACTCCCGTGCATTTAACTCTGACATACCGTCAAAGATAGGTGGATCGGCTAATCTTGACAAGGTGTCAAAGAATGAGCCGGTACGACGGAGACGTCGGGCGGACGCGGATCGGAGCCGGGTCGCGATCCTGACCGCGGCGATCACACTGCTGGACGAGCGGATCGACGCGAGCGTGGAGCGGATCGCCGAGACAGCGGGGGTCACGCGACAGACGGTGTACGCGCACTTCCCGTCCCGCGACGTGCTGATGAACGCCGTCGTCGACGAACTCACCCGCGAGACCATGCAGGCGATCGACATCCTCGACCTCGATCACGGCCCCGCACTCGACACACTCTTGCAGTTGATCGACCTGGGCTGGCGAAGCTTCGAGCAGCACCCCCTGCTCCTGCATCTGCCGCAAACCGCCGGACCGGACGAGCGGCACGACCCGGTGGTCGAGCGGTTCGAACGGCTGATCCGCCGAGGTCAGCGCGCCGGCGAGATCACCCGCGACCTCCCGGTCGCCTGGCTGGTCGACGCGCTGATCGCGCTGGGCCACGCGGCCGGCGAGGCGGTCGCTTCCGATCGCCTGCCGGCCAAGAAGGCCGCCACCGCACTCCGCACGAGCGTCCTGCGACTGCTCACTCCGGGATAGGCGCACCACTCAGCTGTGGACGACCTTCAGGACGTTGCCGTTCTTGTCGTAGGCGGTCAGTTTGACCTTGCCGGTGCCGTGCGGGTCGGGGTCGAACCAGGACAACGCGAACCAGCCGTCGTGGAGCGTGATGTCGTGCACGTTGCGGCTGCCGACCGGCGCGATCCGGATCCGCGCGATGTTCGAGTCGGTCCGCCCGGTCCCGTCGTAGTACTTCGTCCCACACCCGGTGCAGCCCTGGCTGTACCCGACGTACCACTGCGCGAAATTGTCGTCGAACTTCAGCCGGCCACCGGCGTCAACGGCGTAGATGCCTGGCCCGGATCCGGCCGGAGTCGCGGTGCCGTCCGGCTTCGGGACCAGCGCGCAGTCGACGTACTTGCGGCCCGACGGAGACACCGCGATCAGGTGGGTCACTCGCCCGGGTGCTGTGTCCGACGCCATCACCCGCCAGTTCCTCAGGTCGGTCCAGAACAGCACCGAGCAGTTCCTCAGCTGGGCTGACGCCTCGGCCGGCATCGGGTCGCGCTGAGCGGCTGCGGCGAGGGCGCTCGACGGCTGATCTCCGCCAGGGATGGTGCACAGCGCGAACCGGTCGCCCTGCTGCTGCGCGTACGGCACTGTATGGGTCGTCGACCAGAAGAAGTTGGGTGTGAGCGGGCGCTTGTTCTGTGGGTACCGCAGCGTGCACAGCCGCGTCGCCTCGGCGAGGGTGAGCTTCACCGCGGCCCCCGCCTCGCCGCGCGGAATGCCCCGGACCGGGGTGAAGTCGGGCTGCACCGCCTTGGTCGCGAGTGCGTTCGTACCGGTCACAGCAGGTTGCCTGTCGGCGGTGTTCAGGTTCGGAAGCAGGCTCGCGGCGATCGCGACCACGGCGACGCCGGCGACGCCTCCGGCGGCCGACAGCAGCCTGCGCCGGCGGCGGCCGCGGTGAGCGCGGGCGAGGAGTGCGGGCGCGTTGATCGGGTCCAGCGGATCCGCGCCTGCGAGGCGGCGGAGTTCGGCGCCGATGTCATCCATGTCGTTCTCCTTCACAGGGCCCGCTCCGTCTGCCGGGCCCGGTCGATGGCGATCCGGAGAGTTGCGAGTCCACGCGCCACCTGGCTCTTCACCGTGCCCTCCGAGCAGCCCAGAATCTGGGCGGTCTGCTCGACGGACAGGTCCTCGTAGTACCGCAGGACCACACAGGCGCGCTGCCGCGGCGCGAGCGCGCCGAGCGCGGTCAGGACCTCGTCCCGCTCGGCGTGCTCGTCGGCGTGATCGCCCGGCAGAACCCGGTCGGAGGGCAGGTCAACGGTCGGCACTTCCCGGCGCCAGGAGCGCCGACCGCTGTCCAGGGCCGCGTTGACGACGACGCGGCGGGCGTACGCGAGCGGGTTCCCGCCGCGATCCACCTTCGACCAGGACCGGTACAACTTGTACAGCGCGTCCTGAACGACGTCGTCGGCGCGATGCCAGTCCCCGCAGACCAGGAACGCGGTCCGCCGCAACGACCCACTGGCCGCGGCGACGAACTCGACGTACTCCCGATCCCGATCCACCATCGCCCCTCACTCTCCCTTGTCCCCCTCATTACGGGCAGCGGGTCGTCCGGGGTTGCATCAGGCCAGCAGTAGGAGGTCGAGCAGCCGGTTCAGGTCCGCATCCGACAAGGGACGATCGAGTACGGCGGTGAGCCCGTCGACGGCTCGAATCACATCGGCCCGGACCGCGGATCGGGAACGCGACTGAGCTACGGCCAAAACCCTGATGACCTGGCCGGATCGATCGGAGCCGCTCACCAAGTCGGCCGAGGCCTGTGACGCCTGGGTCGCGTCAGGTGGCTCGTCGGCGATGCCGACCTCGAGCCGGGTCCCCAGGGCCGTGGCGAGCCGGTCGAGCGCGGCCACGGTCGGATTGCCGCGCCCGTTCTCCAGGTTGGCGATATAGGGCACGGACAGTCCCGCGTCGACGGCGACCGACGCGATGGTCCGCCCCGCTGCCTTGCGCCGCTCACGGAGGCGCTCACCCAGTTGCACGACCGTCAGCCTATTCTCACAGAACACTCTTGCCAAGATCTATCTCGTCAAGATAGTTTCTCAGGCCGTGAGGACACTCCGGAACCGCGACTTCCGCCGCCTGTGGATCAGCGGCGGGATCTCCGGCATCGGCTCGTGGCTGCTGGTGGTCGCGATCCCGTTCTACGTGTTCGCGCTGACCGGATCCACGGTCGCGACCGGCCTCACGCTCGCCCTTGAGGCGCTGCCGGCACTGCTGCTCGGACCGTGGGCCGGCGTACTGCTGGATCGCTGGGACCTGAGTCGGGCGATGTGGATCGCTGATCTGGTCAGCGCCGCCGCGGTGGCGCTGATCCTGTTCGCCGACGCGGACCGGATCTGGTTGATCTACCTGGCGATCCTCGCCGAGAACATCGCCACCATGGTGTTCCGGCCGGCCTCCCGCGCCCTACTCCCCGCCGTCGTCGGCACCGGCAACGAGCTCGCGGCCGCGAACGCCCTGAACGCCTTGACCAGCAGCACGATCCGGCTCGCCGCACCACCGCTCGGCGCACTGCTGCTGGCCGGTCCGGGTATCGAGTTCGTGCTGGCCGTCGACATCGCCAGCTATTTGTTGTCAGCGGCAATCATCGCGACCGTCCGGACCCACAGACACCCGTCCGGCCGAGAGACATCACGACCCCTCGAAGGATTCCGGTACGTCGTCCGGCACCGCGCACTCCGCGGAGTCCTCGTCGGCCAGACGATCTTCCTCACCGCGAACGCCGGCCTCACCGCACTCCTCGTCCCCTTCGCCGTCGACCGGCTGCACGCACCCGGCTACGTCGTCGGCTACCTGATCTCCGGCCTCGGCGCCGGCTACCTGATCGGCGCCGCCCTGAGCACGAGGGCCGCGACCTGGCTGGGGACTCGCGAACTGCTCGCCGTTACCCAGTTCGCGACGGCCGCGGCCTTCTTCGCCCTCTTCAACGCCCCGAGCATCCCGTGGGCAGTCGTGGCCGCCGGCCTGATCGGCCTTCCCGGCAGCATCCTCCTGATCACCGCGGAGACCACGATCCAACGGACCGCACCGACCGCCATGCTCGGACGCGTCGGCGCACTCTTCTTCGCCGCCGACTCCCTCGCCCTCCTGATCGGCGCCCTCGTCGCCCCGGCCGTGACGCTCGTGCTGGACCTGCCCTTGACCCTCAACCTGCTGGCGGCCTTCGCCGTACTCGCGGCACCTTTGACGCTGGCCGTCGTACCGGGTCATCCGGCGGCTTTCACCAGAATTTCTACCGGTGCGTGAGCAACCGGGTGCAAACGGTTAGCAGGACGTCATATATTCTGCGGCGGTCGAAAAGACACGGTCGCCGAATCGTTATTGGTAAATTACTGCAAACCTTCTTGACAGCGGTTTTCCGCGGTCTACTGGGCCTCTCCGAGAGGGCCCTGACCAGCGGATTCGAATGATTCCCTACTCTGCGTTAGGGCTCTGTAAAGGTCCCTTCGGAAGTGTTCCGGAGGGACGTCCCGGTGAGGTGTTCTTTATCTCAGCACCGGACAAAGCCGTCCGGGGCGCCGACCGACACTGCTGAAGGACCGCTGATGACCGAGACGCTCGAAATCCCTGCCGCGCACCGTCGGGTGCGGGTCTGGTTCGGCGCTCACCCGATCGCGGACCACACCGCCACGGCGGACCAGGCAGCGCAGTACGAGGAAGCCATGCGGCGGCGGTTCGCCTCCCTCCGGGTGACGAGCGAGCCGGTGCTGGCGGAGAGCACCGCGGAGCCGGGACGATGACCACCCGGCCGACGCTGCTCGGGTATGTACGGGCCGACGCGCTGAGCTGCGCGGAGGAGCTGGCCGCGGCGACGGATTCGCTCGCCGCGTTCGCCAGCGCGGAGGGTTTCACCCTCGGCACCGTGTACACCGAGCGCGACGCGGCCGAGTCCGCCGCCTTCCACGCACTGCTCGAGGAAGTGAAGCGGTCCGACGTCCGTGCGGTCGTCGTACCGACGATGAACCACCTCGGCACGGTCGGCACCCCGGCAGCGATGCAGCAACACCTCGAGTTCCACCAGGCGCAGGTCTGGGCGGTCGACTCGAGATAACTCCACACAGGCAAGCGGAGCTGACGTCTTGACCCCTGCATCGGCGTCGGTTCCGCTCTCCACCTCCACAGCTGCACCGGGGATGCCCGGGCGGTAGTGGACTATCAAGGCCCCACCGGCTGCTACCGGTGGGGCCTTGTCGTCGGTACGGCGGTTCAGGCGACGATCGTGTAGCCGTAGCGCTTCATCACCGTGGCGACTGCGGCGTCGAAGCTGCCGGTGTCCTCGAGCTTGAAGTGCACCTGCACCTTGCGGATCACCCGCTGGAAGTGCAGGTGCCACGGCACACCGGCCGGCGGGACGGTCTCGGCCTTGGTGATCGCCCCGACCCTCGGATGCGCCGCCCAGGCGATCACCCGGGCCCGGTCCGCGCCCCACACCCCGGTCATCGCGTCGTGCGTCCGCGCGTACGCCATCGCGGCCAGCGAGATGGTCGAGTCCGGCACCGGCTGCTTGGGCGTGTGCGCCTTGAGGTACAGCTCCCAGGTCATCCCGTAGAACCCGGGCGGCCCGTCGTCCTTGCCCCGGTTGGCCAGGCCGTTGCGTTTGCGGTGGTACTCCGCGACCTGGGTCGCCGCGCCCCGGGACAGATCCTTGTCCCCGACCGCGATCGCGTGCACGTGATACGGCCAGTTGCCCTGCGCCGGCGTACGCAGCCAGGCCGCGAACCCGACCGCGCGCATCGCCTTCACGACGGCGACCCGCTGCGCGACACTCTTCGTCCGTACGTCGATGTCGATCGCTCCGCCACCGTCGTGGGTGCCGGCCGACGCCTCTACACCACTCTTGTTGTACGACCCCTGCAGGATCGCGAACTTCGACTTGTACAACTTCTCCGCGGCCTCGACCATCGCCGCGGTCCGCTTGTTCAGCGCCCAGCCCCGCCAGACGATCCTTGCCTCAGGCATCTGCTTCACCGCCGACCGGGCCGAGGATCAGGTCCGCGTCCTCCGCGGCCCCGAGCGCCTCCAGTTCGTCCAGGTCGGCCTCGGACAGCTCGTCGTCGAACACATCCGGCATCGTGTTTCCTCCCCCTGACGTCCGCGTACCTCCCCCGGCACGCGAAATCGCCGTCCAGCGTAGGCGGGACCCGGGTCACAGGTCGAGACACCTCCGGGCCGAAGGTTTGAGAAACGTGAAGATTTCCGCTCGGTCCGCGTGCCGGGACGTGTGAGCCGCGCGCGGTTGGGTACGTCTAGGTGGTCCCGCGGTTCGGTCAGTGCCATTCGGGCATGGGTGGTGTTCACCGAGCCGCGAGTTCTCCCACTGAGGGGCGGGAGAACGACCGGCGCCCGGCGGGCGCATCTATCCCAGGATGCGCTCGCCGAGCTCGGCGCTCACAACGCCGACGCGACGACCAGATACCGGTTGAGGCTGAAGAAGTAGCCGGCCCCGAGGCTGCGCAGGTCCGCGGCCCACGCGCGCGCCTCGTCCGCGGTGACGCCGCCATGGCCGGGCACGAACCCGGAGACGATGTCGATCAGGCCGGCGCTGTACGTCCGATTGTCGTACCCGGTGTTGAGGAGCGGCACCACCTGCTGGTGGGTGAGCATGAAACCGGACTTGGCCAGTCCGTCGGCCAGTGTCCGGGGCAGATGCGGATCGGCGAGATGGTCCTCGAACGCGGTCAGCACCCGCGCCATCCGCGCGTCGTCACTCGACCGCCACACCACCGAAGCCCAGTCGGTGTCCAGCAATACGACGCGACCCGCCGGCCGCAGCACCCGGTGGACCTCGTCCAAGGCGCCGGCCACGTCGTCGACGTACTCGAAGACCTGGGTGGACACGACCACGTCGAAGCTCTCGGCCGGATGCGGGATGCGCATCACCGACGCCGCCTCCAACTCGATCCCGGGTCCCGCGCCGGCGCGGGTCCTCGCGATCGCCAGCATGCTGTCGCTGATGTCGATCCCGCAGATCCGCCCGGTCGGCCCCACCTCTTCAGCCATCTCCGCCGCGAGCAACCCCGGCCCGACGCCGACATCCAGCACCCGATCCCCCGGCCGCAACGCCAGCGCCACCCGCACGATCCGCCGCTGCTCGACCATGTCTGACGTCGTGTACATCGCCTCGGTCTTCCGAGACACTTCCGGATCGAACTGCAACCCGCCCATCCCAGCCTCTCCGCCCATGCCCACATCATGGTCCGCCACCCCGCCGTCTGGGAGGCCTCGGTAATTCGGGCGCGTCGCCAGTACTGTCGCGGCTAGCTTGTTCGGGTGATCGAACTGCCTGAGGAGTTCCTGCAGATGCCGCGCTGGTGGACGGAGGGCGCGGACTGGCTGGGTGGGCTGACCCGGGCTGTCGAGGAGCAGTGTGCACGGTGGGGGTTGGAGATCGCCGGGCCGGTCGCGCACGGATCGAACGCGATCGTGGTGCCGGTCATGCGGGGTGGTGACGACTTGGTACTACGCATGTCGCCGCCCGGCCGCGAGGTCGAGGAGCAGGCCCGAGCGCTGCGGTGGTGGGACGGGCGCGGCATGGTCCGGCTGTACGACGCCGACGTCGAAGCCGGTGCGATGTTGCTGGAGCGGCTGACGACGCCGCTGACGAGTCGGCCGGTCGACGAGGCGGTCGCCGTACTGGGGCACCTGATGCGGCGGTTCGCGGTACCGGCTCCGGATGATGTGCCGTCGACCGCTGCGATCGTGGCCCAGCGGTCGGCCGCGTTGGAGCGGCAGTGGGAGCAGTTGGGTCGGCCGTTCGACGTCAGTGTGCTGCGCGAGGCGTTGCGTGTCGCCCCGGACCTGGCCGAGACCACGTCAGATCTCGCGGTGAACGGCGACTTCCACTCCGATCAGGTACTCGCGGGCTCCCGGGAGCCGTGGTTGACGGTCGATCCGGTGTTGTTCCGCGGCGACATCGCGTACGACCTCGGCCGCGTGCTGTGGACGCGCCTCGACGAGATGGCCGACATCGTGCCGCACTTCGACACGGCCGTGGGCGCCGCCGGTCTGGATCGGGATCGCGCGCGGGACTGGGTCGTCTGGCGGACGGTCGACTACTGGCTCTGGGGCTTGTCGGTCGGCCTCACCGAGGACCCGGTGCGGTGCGCCCGGCTGGTCGCCGCCTTCTGACCGCTCAGGCCGACTTCCAGATGAAGCGGCTCCGCATCATCCGTGGGGTGTCGCTCGCGTTGGGCGCGATGGAGTGCAGGATCCACGGATGGGTCACGTAGACGTCACCCGCGCGACCGGTGAGCTCGACCACGCGGACCGGTAGTCCGTCGAGATCGGCCTCGACCATCGGATCGACCGGCCGCTCGCCGGCCGAGGTCAGGTTGCGGAACCACGGATCGGACCCCAGCACCTGGTCGCGGATCGCGGTGAACTCGCGCTCGTCCGTCGTACTCAGGTAGCGAGCGATCACCCGCGGCGATCCGGCCACCTGCGGAGTCCCGCCGCCGCCGGGCTCGAGGTCATCCAGCAGAGCCCAGATCTTCACCGCCGCGAACTCGTCCGCGGGCTGGTCGAACCCGACATCGGTGTGCCACTGGCGATGCGGCACCGCCCAGCCGTCGCCCGTCGGCATGGTGACCAGCACCTGACCCTGATGCGGCGGCTGCTTCCACTGGCCAAGGAGGTCGTCGAGCACCGACCGCAGGCGAGGGCCGAGGATTGCGTTCGCGACCGAGTGTCGCTTGGTGGTCTTCAGTCCGGTCGGCCGCAACGTCGTCCAGGTCGAGCGGTCGTCCCGATCCATCCCGTGCCGGTTCTTCAGTTCGGACCACAGCACGTCCCGCATCCGCGCGGCTTCGTCGGCCGAGAACGCCGCCGGGACCTTGACGATCCCGTCGCGCTCGAAGGTTTCCAGATCCTGGGCGCTGAGCATCCACCCATGCTGCGCCGGGCCGCCAGGACCTGCCACCCAATTGACAGGCCCTGGCGATCGATGCCCCGGTCAACGAGGGGACTAGTGCGCGGGGGCGAAGTCGTGGAAGCCGATCAGCTTCTGGATCTTGCCGTCCTCGGTGAGCACGACGATGTCCGTGCCACCTGCCACCGGTTCCTGGCCGTCGGCCTGCAGGTACCAGGTCCAGCGCAGGTAGGTGTGGTGCTCGTCGATGTCGCCGATGCGGACGAAGGACAGCCCCGGGAACATCTGCTGCGCGGCGCCGACCAGCTTGTTCAGCTCCTCGCGGCCGTTCGTCTCGAAGCTCGGGTCGACGAAGGTCGCGTCCTCGGTCCAGGTCCCCGCGATCAGCTCGGCCCGGCGGTCGGCGTCGGCGGCGTTCCACATCGCGAAGTACTGGTCGGCGAGAGCGTTGGCGTTCATGGTGTTTCCTCCTCGGAAGTTCGGATGACCAGAACCCTGCCGCCGGTCCGTAGGTCCGGTCGATGACGTCCGAGGTAATGGCGTTGTCTATGCAAGCGGTTACGGTCGGACCATGGCAGCGACGATCGAGGAGACGTTCCAGCGCCCGGTGGGTGAGCTTCTGCGTGGCTGGCGGGAGCGCCGCCGGCTCAGTCAGCTGGAGCTGGCGAACCGGGTCGAGGTGTCCACCCGGCACGTGAGTTTCGTGGAGACCGGCCGGTCCAGGCCGAGTCGCGAGATGGTGCTGCGGCTGGCCGAGCATCTCGACGTACCGCTGCGGGATCGCAACCAGCTCCTGCTGGCCGGTGGTTTCGCGCCCATCTACAGCGAGGCGTCGCTGCACTCACCGGCGATGCTCGCGATCCGGACGACGCTGCGCCGGTTGCTGAAGGCCCACGAGCCGTACCCGGCCCTCGTCGTCGACCGCTGGTGGAACATCGTCGAGACGAACGCCGGCATCCAGCTGTTCACCGCCGGTGTCGACGAAAAGTTGCTCCAGGCACCGATCAACGCGCTCCGGCTGACCTTGCATCCGGACGGCCTGGCCCGCCGGATCGGCAACATCGCCGACGTCCGCGCCGCCGCCCTCGCCAGCCTGCAACGCCAGGCCGCGAGCACCGCCGACCCCGAGCTCCAGGATCTGTACGACGAACTCCGCCAGTACGCCGTGGACGACCAGCCGGCGCATCCGGGGCCGGCCGAGGTCGTCGTACCGTTCAAACTGATGCACAACGGCCACGAACTGTCGCTGCTGACCATGATCGCCACCTTCGGCACGCCGCTCGACGTCACGGTGTCGGAGCTGATGATCGAGTCCTTCTACCCGGCCGACGCCGAGACGGCCGAGTACCTCAGGGCGCTTTGATGACCACTCCGCCTCGCGATCTGGCCGACACGGTCGAGCTCCACCTGTGGTACCTCGACCAATACCGCGGCGTCATCGAGACGAAGCTGACGGGCCTGTGTGAGGAGGACCTGCGCGGCAGTCGCCTGCCGTCGGGCTGGTCGCCTCAGGCACTCTCTTCCACGTCCTGCAGGAGTACGCGCGGCACACCGGCCAGCTGGACGTCGCGCGGGAACTGATCGATGGGGTCACCGGCGAGTAGGACTGCGAGGTGCCTACTCGCCGGTGACCACCGGGATGCCCTACCGGCTTGAGGAGGGGTGACCGGTGGGGAGTGCGGTCGGGAGGCTCGGCGTCGGGATGCTCGGCTTCGTGGTCGGGAGCGTCGGCAGCGACGGCTTCGTGCCGGGGTGCGACACCTTGCCCGGGTCGACCGTGACCGTGACCTTCACCGTCGGAACGGCGGCCTTCGGCACGGACGGCTTGGTGGTCGGCAGCGACGGCTTGCCCGGCAGGCTCGGCTTCGACTGCGGCAAGGACGGCTTCTCGGTCGGTACGCCGTGCACGCAGTCAGCCACCGACGGAACCGGCACCGGCTTGCCAGGCACCGACGGCGCGGTCGTCGGCAGCGACGGCGCGGCGGTCGGAACCGGCAGCTTGCTCGGAAGAGTCGGCTTGCCCGGCAGCGTCGGCTTGGCGATCGGCAGCGTGGGCTTTGCCGGAAGGGTCGGCTTCGTCGTCGGCAGCGTCGGCTTCCCCGGCAGACTCGGCTTGACAGTCGGCAGTGTCGGCTTGCTCTGGGGGAGCGACGGCAGCGTCGGCTTCGTCGTCGGGAGCGACGGCTTAGCCGGCAGCGACGGCAGGGTGGTCGGCACCGACGGCAGGGTCGGCTTGCCGGGCAGGCTCGGCTTGGTCGTCGGCACGCTGTTCGGGTCGATGGTCTTGTCGATCGAGACCTCCACCTTCGGCAGCGCCGGCTTGCTCGGCAGGCAGGTCGGGTCGACCGACGGCGGCTGCGGAGTCGCCGCCGGCACCACCACCGGCACCGGTGGCTTGTCGCCACCGGCCAGCAGGTTCTTCACGTCGGTCGGTCCCCCGACCGCGGCGGACACCGTCGCAACGGTTCCGGCGAGTGCGGTGACGCCCGCCGCGGCCAGTCCACGGCGCAGCCAGGCCAGCCGCTTGCCGCGCCGCATCAGGTCGGCGGGGTCCGGCTGCCACGGCTCCAGGTCATAGTCGAGAGCGTTGCGAATCCGCTCGTCACTCATCAGTTTCCTCCAACTCCGGTATCGATCAGGTCGGGTGCCAGACGCAGCTTGGCCAGCGCCCGGGAAGCCGTGCTCTTCACGGTCCCGGCCGCCACACCGAGCAGCTCGGCGGTCTCGGCCTCGGAGAGATCCTGCGAGTAGCGCAGCGCGACGACGGCTCTCTCCCGGACGGTCAGGCCGGCGAGAGCCGAGAGCACGGCCTCCCTGGTCTGCACGTCCTGGGCGAAGTCCGCTACCGCTCGCTGGTCCCAATCGTTCTGCACCGGGTCACTGGGTACCTCGTTGTTCCAGCGCCGGCGGGCCTGCGTGAGGAATCGGTTGACCAGCACCCGCCGTACGTACCGCAACGGGTCGCCGCTCAGCCGGTGCCATTTCGGATAGGAGCGCATCAACGCCTGCTGCACCAGGTCCTCGGCGGTGTGCCGATCGCCGCACAGCATCTCCGCGAAGCGGAGCAAGGGGGTCGACTGCGCCAACACGAAGCGCTCGAAGTCGGCGTCCGCGGTCCGGGTCATCGATTCTCCTCTGCCTCTGTCACACCGGTACAAACCCACTGGGTGATCGATCGGGTTCTGTTCGGTCACCAACTCCTTCGAAGAAATTTATTCACGGGCTATGCAGATGTACGGTTCATTTGTCACATTGGGTGCACCCACCTTCACCGCCCCGGAGGTTCCGCCCATGCGTGTCACCCGAAGTATCAAAGCCCGTCGGCAGGCCATCGCCTGCCTGGCCGCCGCCCTCGCGATCGCGCCGCTCGCCGCCATCGCCCTCCCGAGCTCCGCCGCAGAGACCGACCCCGCCGTCGTCACTGCGCAACCTGTCCAGGGATCCAGCAACGTCAAGGTCGACGGCAACCGGATCGTCCTCGGCGACGCCCCGGCCGCGATCGGCTCGACCGAGATCAAGCAGCGCTCCGGTCTGGCCGAGCTCACCCCGGTCCGCTTCGGCGCCGCCACCTCGGCCGTCGTCGTCGGCTACACCACCGGCACGCCGGACGGTTCGTCGGCGGAGGTCGACGTACGGGCCTGGGTCAACGGCAGGTGGTCCGAATGGACGGCCGCCAAGGCCGGTACGCCGACCGCCCTGCCCGGCGCGAGTGACCAGGTCCAGCTGCGGATCATCGTCAGCGCACCACCGACCGGCGCGAGCCCGTGGGTCGGTGACGTGACCGTTCAGCCCACCGACAAGGCGGCCCCGAGCGGGATGACCATCCAGGCCGCGCCGCTGCAGTCCCGGGTCTTCGCCACCCGCGAAGGCCTGGTCGGCGGTACGACGGCCAACGGCCACGTGATCGTGAGTCGCGACCACTTCGTCGCGCTGCCGTCACGACGAGGACTGGCCGGCAACGGCTCCGGCACGTACTCGGTCAAGGTCTGCACCGCCTCGCGCTGCGCCTTCGAGCCGGTGTGGGACGTCGGCCCGTGGAACACCAAGGACGACTACTGGAACCCGAGCGCGACCCGCGAGATGTGGAAGGACCTGCCGCAGGGCAAGCCCGAGGCGCAGGCGGCGTACCAGAACGGCTACAACGGCGGGAAGGACCAGTTCGGCCGGACCGTCGCGAACCCGGCCGGGATCGACCTCGCGGACGGCGTGTTCTGGGACGCGCTGGCACTGCCGGACAACGGGTTCGTGGATGTGACCTACCTGTGGACCGGCGACGGCGGCCGTGGCACGGTCTCGATCTCGTCCGGCTACCTGAACATCCGGAACTCGGCGAGCTCGTCCGGCGCGGTCGTCGGCATGGCGGGCAAGTCGGCGCAGGTGACGGTCGAGTGCCAGACCACCGGACAGAGCGTCACCGGCTCACAGGGCACCAGCAGCATCTGGCTGCGGGTCAACGCCGGCATGTATGTCGCGAAGGCCTGGGTGTCGGCCGGATCCTTCGGCGCCTGCTGAACCACCAACCCCTCCCCACGGCGGCCGCACGCTCAATGAGCGTGCGGCCGCCGCTTTGGTTCCGGGGTCAGCAGCCGTGGCTGATCTGGGCGCAGGTGTCCTCGCCCCAGACCAGGAGGAAGTCGCGCAGGGCGTGGCCGTTGGCGCCGTACAGGGTGACCTTGATCAGCGTGGTCGGCGCTGTGCCTTCCTTCCATGGCGTTGCGGTCTGGTGTTGCATCACCCAGTACTTGCCCTGGACGACGGCGTTCGTGGTGCGGCCGTCGGGAAAGGCATACGAGATCTTGGTGACACCGGACGGCAGTTGGCCGGCGGCCCAGTAGTACTCGTACTGCTTGCCGTTGATCGGGATCAGGTTGTTCGCGACGGTGAAGGCCTCCGCGTCGCCAGGCGCCGGGTTGGCGAGCTTGGTCGGCTGCCGGATCGAGCCCTGGCCGCCGCCGGTCCGAGCGTAGGCAGTGTCGCACCCGGCCCAGTAGTTGCTGTCGGCAAGGATCAGCACGGTGCCCGGCGTACCGTCCAGGCGGGCGACGGCCTTCGCCCGGCTGCCGGGCTTGCCCTCGCCGGTGTCCTTCAGCCACTGCTTGCAAGCAGCGACCGGATCCGCCGGCGGCTGCTGCTCTTGCGGCTTCTGCGGCTTCGGCCTCGGTACGACGACCTTGCTGCTCGGCACCGGGGTCTGCGCAATCCTCGGTGTGGCAGCGGGCGTGACTTTCCGCGTCGCAGATACAGGGGTTTGCGCGGCGCTCGGTGTCGCGGGCGTTTGCAGGACCGGCGTTGCCGGGCCACCACCCCCGACCGCCACGTCCGGCCTTCCGCTGCGCGCCATCGCCGTCCCCGCGATCGCGACGCCGGCCACCGCCGCGACCGCGAGTCCGCTCACCAGGATCCCGGTCATCCGCCGTTTCCGGCCCGGTTCGATCATCGTTGCCCTCCACAACTTTCTTCGACTCTGTCGGACTGAAGGACGCGCCTCGGGTCCGGAAGGTTCTGGTGCTCAGCAGCCGTGGCTGATCTGGGCGCACGTCTGTAGTCCCCAGGTCAGCCGGAAGTCGTTCACGACGGCACCCGACGCGGACAGCAGGCGGACCCGGATCGTGGTCGTCGGCGGGCCGCTCGGCGGCACCCGGTCGGAGACATGCCGCATCAGCCAGAAGCCGCCGTGGACCACGGCGTCCTCGGTCGCGCCGTCGGGGAAGGTGTACCGGATTCTCGCCACGCCGTCGGGCAGCATCCCACCGGCCCAGGAGAACTCGCGCTCGCCGTCCGGGCGAGTGATCAGGTCGCCGGCGACCGCGAAGGCGTCGGTGTCCTGTGGGCTCGGCTTCTGCAGCCGCGCCGGCCGCCGCGCCGACACCTGCCGGCCGAACGTGTTGTCGCACGCCACCCAGTAGCGGCTGTCCGCAATCACGATCGCGGTGCCGGTCTCGTCGCTCAGCAGGCTCCGCTGGGTGGCCTTGGGGCCGGGGCCTGGCTCGCTTGCCGCCGCCGCCGCGCGACAGGCCGCCGCTGTGATCGGGATCGCGCCAGGCGTGCTGGCCGGCGGCCTCGGGGTGGTGGCCGATGGCGTCGGGCTGTTCGGGGACATCAGCGCCGTCGGTCCGGGATTCGCCGGTTCGGGAGCCTGCCCGAGCAACCTGCCGCCGGCCAGGAAGCCGCTGGTCGCGACTCCGGCGACCGCTATCGCGGCGACCGCTATCGCGGCGACCGCGGTCGTGGCGAGGCCGCGCACCTCACGCCGGCGGCGAGCTCCCGAGATCACGCGAGCAGGATCGAGGGGCGCGATGCTGCCGTCCGGCGCCAGGGCGGCCCGTAGGTCGTCCTCGGGCAGGGTAGTGCCCTTGTCGTTCATGCTCGCTCTCCTACATAACTACCGCTCAGCTCGGGCGCGGCCCGCAGCTTCGCCAGCGCCCGCGCGTTCGCGCTCTTCACCGTGCCGACCGCGACCCCCAGCAGCGCCGCCGTCTGCTGCTCGGTGAGGTCCTCGACATACCGCAGTACGACGACCGCACGCTCGCGCCGGGTCAGCGTCGACAGCGCAGCGCCGACGGCGAGCTTGCGCTCGACCGCACCCGACGGGTCGGCGACCGTTGCACCGAACCCAGCGGTGTCGCCCGCGTACAGTTCCAGCTCGCTCGCGTCGCCGCTAGGCCGCTCGCGCCACGGCCGGCGTCGTACCCAGGACAGGTGCTGATTGACCACGGCCCGCCGGACGTAGCCGAAGGGGTCGGCCAGCTCGATCCGATCCCAGCGCAGGTACGCCTTCTCCAGCGCGGTCTGCACGAGGTCCTCCGCCAGGCCCGCGTCACCACAGAGCATCCGCGCGAAGTGCACCAACCGCGCGGACCTGGCCAGCACGAAGGCCGTGAAGTCGTCGTCGCGACTCCCCGAACCGGCCATGTGTTCTCCGTCCTGCCACCCTCACCCCAGGAGACGCCGTACCGAGGTGAATGGTTCTGCGCCGGCGGCGGAAGATTGCCGGCGGGTGCAGGTCGGTCAGCGGCGGTCGGTGGGCGCCGTCGCGCCGGTGGTGACTGCGTGGTCGGCGCCGCGATCGGCCGGGGAGCTGTCGTGCGACGGGACCGGGGTGATCGGGGTCAGCCGTGGGAGAGGCAGCGTGTCGGCGGCCAGGCGAACGCGGTTGCGGCCGGCGGACTTGGCGGCGTACATGGCCCGGTCGGCGCGGAGCAACAGGTCGTCGACAGTGCTGCCGTCGGCCGGGTGAACGGCCACGCCGATCGAGACGGTGAGCCGGAACGTGTCGGGGTCGAGATCCGGCTCGTCCAGTACGCCGGCGCACATTGCGGCGAGCGGGCTGGCGGCGACCGCGTTGCGGAGCCGGTCGGCGGTGACCGTCGCCTCGTCGAGGCCGGTGTCCGGCAGCGCGATCACGAACTCCTCGCCACCGAACCGGCCGATCACGTCCTTCGCCCGGATCGCACTGCGCAGGATCGTCGCGACCGCGCGGAGCGCCTCGTCGCCGACCAGGTGCCCGTGCCGGTCGTTGACCTGCTTGAAGTGGTCGATGTCAATCAGCAGCACCGCCATCGGCTCCCGCTGGGTCCGCGCGGTCCGCAGCATCTCCTCAGTACGGCGCCGCCACCAGTCGACCCGGGTCAGGCTGGTCTTCGGATCCGTCTGCGCCTCGGACTCCAACTGGCCGAGCAGCAGGGCTCGCTGCGCGGTCAGCGTGATCGGGATCGCCACGAACGCGAACCACGGGCTGATCAGGCAGGCCGCGGCCAGCAGGCAGCCGAGGGTCGCGGCAGTCACATCGGTGCAGAGATCATCCAGCCCACCGACAGCCTCGCGCCAACTGCTGCCGGGGATGATCAGCGAGATCGCCAGGCCACACAGCACGCTGTCGGTCACGACGTACGCCATCGCGCCGGACACCATCGAGACGACCAGCCCGAGACCGCTGTCGCCGGTCAGGTCGCGAGCCCAGACGAAGACCGCGTGGGCCGCTCCGACCGCGAGCACATACACCGCGGTCGAGAACGCCCAGCGATACGGGATGCACTTGCCGGCCCGGATCCGCCACCAGATCCGGAGCAGGACGGCGACCAGGATCGCCAGCGCCGGGTGCAGGATGACGGCGGCCGCGATCATCCAAGCCGGCGCCAGGTCCTTGTGCAGCGCTCCGCCGCGACGCCGCCGGTTCTCGACCCGGCGGGCACCCTCGACCGAGATCAGCGCGGACACGGTCAGTGCGAACACCACGTCCAGGCCGCGCCAGTCCGGCCGGTCGGTGAACGCCTGCACGCCGTACCCGATCGCGGCGAGGTCGACGAGCACCACAACAGCGAACGCCGGGACCGTCAGGGTCCACAGCGCCCAGGACCGTATCGCTCGCCTACTCTGCGCAACCATCCCTCCCACCGTACGACGAGTAGGCGTCTCGTCCCAATCCGCGACGGCGCGCTGTGGATGACGAGTTGGAAACGATGGTCAATGGTTGATGATTCAGTCGTTTGATCAACGATCAAACGACTGAATTCCCTGCCTGGGCAGGGTTTACTTGTGGCGGCGGGCCGCGCCGAAGAGCCCGCGGACGATCTCGCGGCCGGCAGAGCGGGCGAACTGCTTGAAGACCGTCGAGCCGATGACCGCCTCGACCACGGACTTCTCCTGCTTCTCACGCGGCCTCGGGGCCTCCGGCTGCTTGGCCTGCTCCTCCGCCTGGGCCTGCTCGGCACCGGCCTGCACCTTGGCGGCGAGCATCTCGTACGCCGACTCCCGGTCGATCACCGCGGTGTACTTCGCGTTGTTCGGCGAAGCCTGCACCGAGGCGGTCAGCTGCTCCGCGGAGGCCGGCGCCATCAGCGACTGCGGCGCCCGCAACCGGGTCCACGCGACCGGCGTCGGCGCGCCCTTCTCGTTCATCACCGTCACGATCGCCTCGCCGATCCCGAGCTGGGTCAGCACCTCGCCCAGGTCGTAC
This sequence comes from Kribbella sp. NBC_01484, assembly GCF_036227145.1. NCBI lineage: Bacteria > Bacillati > Actinomycetota > Actinomycetes > Propionibacteriales > Kribbellaceae > Kribbella > Kribbella sp. NBC_01484. The sequence continues at coordinate 3,066,614 of NZ_CP109437.1, read as the reverse complement.
GACGACGTCGGGAACGTCGACACGGTCGCCTTCAACGCCTTCGCGTCGTTCGGCGTGTGCGCCCGCAACTGGTGCTGCACCCGCGAGCCGAGCTGCGCGAGCACGTCGTCCGGCACGTCCTTCGGCGTCTGGGTGACGAAGAAGACGCCGACACCCTTCGACCGGATCAGCCGGACGGTCTGCGCGATCGCCGACAGGAACGCCTTCGACGCGTCCGCGAACAGCAGATGCGCCTCGTCGAAGAAGAACACCAGCTTCGGCTTGTCCGCATCGCCGATCTCGGGCAGGTCGTGGAACAGGTCGGCCAGCAGCCACATCAGGAACGTCGAGAACAGGGCCGGCCGGTCCTGCAGGTTCGGCAGCTCGAGCAGCGAGATGACGCCCTTGCCGTCGCGCTGCTGCATCAGATCCGCGGTGTCGAACTCCGGCTCGCCGAAGAACGCCTCGGCGCCCTGGTCGGCGAACCCGATCAGCGACCGCAGGATCACCCCGGCGGTCGCCGGCGACAGCCCGCCGAGCTCCTTCAGGTCGTCCTTGCCCTCGTCTGACGTGAGGTGCTGGATGACCGCGCGCAGGTCCTTGATGTCGAGCAGCGTCAGTCCGGCCTTGTCGGCGTAGTGGAAGATCAGCCCGAGCGAGGACTCCTGGACGTCGTTCAGCCCCAGCACCTTGGACAGCAGCACCGGCCCGAACGACGTGATGGTGGCCCGGATCGGGATCCCGGTGCCCTGCCCGCCCAGCGCGTAGAACTCGGTCGGGAACCCGGACGCGGTCCAGTCCTGGCCGATCGACTTGGTCCGGGCGAGCAGCTTGTCGTTGCCCTCGCCCGGCTGCGAGATGCCGGACAGGTCGCCCTTGATGTCGGCGGCGAACACCGCGACACCGGCCGCGGACAGCTGCTCGGCCATCAGCTGCAGCGTCTTCGTCTTACCGGTACCGGTGGCGCCCGCGACCAGGCCGTGCCGGTTCACCATCGAGAGCGGGATCCGGACCGCCGCCTCCGGTTTCGGCTCGTCGTCGACCAGCAGCGCGCCCAGCTCGATCGCCGCCCCCTCGAACGCGTAGCCCTGCTTGACGGTCTCCACGACGTCGGCTGTCTCGGCCATGTCAGCGTGCCTTTCCCCGGTTGACAGAACTACCCGCTGCGCATGCTAGTGCCCCGGAGCGTGGATCGGACCGTTATCCACACCCCGGGGCACTCGGGGACCTCAGCGCATCACGACCACGTGGGTCGCGCCGGCGGCGAAGGACCAGATGGTGGCCGACATCGACGCCGACACCCGGATACAGCCGTGGGAGGCCTTGTAGTTGGTGCCGAGCAGCCAGTCGGCGTGGATCTGCTTCCCGGTGGACTTGTACGTCGGGATCTGGTGGAACCCGATCCCGCAGGGCGCGAACCGGACGAAGTTGTTCAGGTACAGGCTCGCACCGTCGGTGTTCTTCCGGACCCGGGCGGCCCGCCCGCACTTCGCGCCACTCGTGTAGTTACCGGCCTTCAGGTACGTCGGATTGTCGATGATCCCGCCCTGCCGGACGACCTTGCCGCGGGCATCGATGAGCCAGACCCAGTTCTGCGTCTGGCTGATCACGATCCGGCGGCCCGTGCCCGACCGGCGCGGCACCGCCCGGACGTCACACCGCTTCGCGGTCGAGGCCATCAACCGCGAGTACGTCGTACTGCTGAGCGAACCGGTCTGACTCAGGACGTTGGCGGCCTGGAACCGCACGATCGCCGCCTGGGTCATGGCGCCGGCCTTGCCGTCGACCGGTCCCGCCGTGCAGCCGAGCCGGTTCAGCCGGGTCTGGGCCACCTTCACCTGGGACACCGTGATCGCGTCCGCCGGCAACATCATACCGAGGGCGACGACCGTGATCGTGGCCGTCGCGAGGCCGAGTTTGGAAAGAATTCGCATGCGGTTAACCCCCTTGGTCGTGAGCGCTATATCTGGCTCACTGCTCCCGATCCCGGTGGGACGTCTGACGGCACCGAAAGGTTGAGTCACCTCTCCGGGCTGTTCCGGTGACCTTCACGACCTCTCACAAGACCTTTTACCCCGCTAGACTTCGGGAGGTGATCTTCAAGCGTGTCGGGGAGGAACGCCCGTACCCGGACCATGGGCTCAAGCCGAAGGACTGGTCGTCGCTGCCGCCACGGCAGGTGCGGCTGGACGAGCTCGTGACGACCAAGGGCACTCTCGACCTGAACGCACTGCTCGACGAGGATTCGACGTTCTACGGCGATCTGTTCGCACACGTCGTGGAGTGGAAGGGCGACATGTACCTCGAGGACGGCCTGCACCGCGCCCTGCGCGCCGCGCTGCAGCAGCGTCTGGTCCTGCACGCCCGGGTTCTGGTCGTGGACTGACCATGTCTGCTCACGGGGGGTTGAGCCGATGACAGCGATCCATCCGCAACCGAGGCCACACTCGCGGATCCACTGGCGGACGCCGATCACGATGGTGATCCTGCTCGGCATCCTGGCCGGCGGCGGCTGGTGGGGCTGGAAGTCCCTGATCAACAGCAGCGCCGAGCCGACCTGCGTCGAGCAGAAGCTGCCGAACAACCGGCTGGTGCCCAAGCAGGTCGTGCTGAACGTCTACAACGGCGGTGCGAAGGCGGGCTCGGCGCAGCGAGTCGCGGATGCGTTGCAGAAGCGCGGCTTCAACATCAGCAAGATCGCGAACGAGCCCAAGGGCGACAAGATCGACGTGGTCTCGATCCGCGGCGCCAGCGAGACCGCGCCCGAGATGCTGCTGATCGCCGGCCAGCTGAATCAGAAGGCCCTCCTCATCGGCGACGGCCGCACCGACCACACCGTCGACCTGGTCATCGGCGCCGGCTTCGGCTCGGTGAAGCTCAAGGGCCTCCCCTCCGTCACCGTCCCCCCGAACGCCAATGTCTGCCTCCCCGTCATCCACACCCCCCAACCAGTCCCCTCCGGCCAGAACCCGAACTGATCAGTCGGTCGCCTTCGGGTGCCCGGTCCCGGCGTACGTGATCCACACCGTCTGCTGATCCGAGTCGACGAGGTACCAGATCCGGCCCCCGCCGGTCACCTCGTACTGCCACTGCTCGAGTCCGTTCTCAGTGGACAGCCGCCCTTTCAGCCGGTGGTGTCGAGCAGATCCTGGGAACGGCCGAGGCTCTTTCCGGATCTCTGCCCAAGCCTTCTCGGTGTTGCCGGGAGCCTGCCGGCAGAGCTCCTCCCATCCCTTGGCAGCAGGAGTGTTGAAGAACTTCATCTCCCAGTGATCGGGCCCAGCGGGAGGAGCGACCCGATCACCACGCTTCGCCGGGCTCACTCGACGGTCGGCCTGGGCACCGGACCGAGATCACCCTCGCGCGGTGATCGAAGGATGGCGAGCAACTCGGGATCCGCCCAGACATCGGCAGTGTTGCGCCACTGCGCGATCAGCGTGAGCACCGGCGCCGAAACACCGAGCTCCGAGCTCGCGTCCATCACATCGACGAGTTCCTGCGCGAAGCCGATCCGATCCTCCGGAGGCAGGAACATGCTCCAGGGGAAGATCCGCGGCAGGATGTCGAGGAGGGTCTGCGAGCGGAGCACCGGATCGCTCATCACCGCGCGCAGCAGGCGTACGGCGAGGTCGACCACCTCATGCTCTTCCGTCGCTTGCTGGACAGTGGTCAGGACCAGGTCGTCCTCGGAGCCGCGCCGGTGGACGCGGAGGGCGCGGTGCCGGCTCGCCTTCAGCTTTTCCACTGTTTCGTTGGGGCGCTGAAGCAGGTCCGAGAAGTTCACTTCCTGCAGGTCTGACATAGTTCAAAGGTAGTTCAGAACTAGCCCCGGGGCAACCGAGTCGAGGTCAGAGTTGTTCGCGGCCGCGTTCGCCGAACCAGCCGGCCAGGCGGCCGGCTCGGGAGACGGCGCGGAGCCTGCGGACGGTCTGGTCGCGGAGCGGGCTGGGGGCAACGACGAGGAGGGAGTCGGCGGCGCGGAGGACGGTGCGGCGGTCCGGGACGAAGGCGCGGTCGCCGCGGATGATCAGGGAGACCGAGACGCCGCTCGGGAGACGGAGTTCGCCGATCTCGACGCCGGCCAGGCGGGACTCGCTCGGTACGTGCACCTGGATCATGTCGGCGCCGAGCGACTCCAGCGGCGCCACGTCGATGTCCACCTCGTACGCCGCGTTCTCGTCGAGCACCCCGAGCCGGCGTGCCAGCCAGGGCAGTGACGGCCCCTGGAGCAGCGTGAACAGCAGCACCAGCACGAACACCACGTCGAAGATCCGGTCCGCCTGCGGTACGCCCTCAGCCAGCGGGATCGTCGCGAGCACGATCGGGACCGCGCCGCGCAGCCCTGCCCACGCGATGAACGTCTGCTCGGCCCACGGCAACCGGAACGGCGCCGCCGACACCGCCACCGATGCGAACCGCCCGACCACCGTCACCGCGATGCCGATCACCAACGCGAGGAGTACGTCGTTCAGCCGGAAGCGACCCGGTGACGCGAGCAGCCCGAGCATCACGAACAGCCCGATCTGGGCCAGCCACGCGATCCCGTCGACGAACGACCGAGTGGCCATCCGGTGCGGCAACTCGGCCCGTCCGAGCACCAGCGAGGTCACGTAGACGGCCGCGAACCCCGACACGTGCAGCAGCACCGCGCCACCGGCGTACGAGATGATCGCCAGCGACAGGACCGCCAGCGGATACAGACCGGCCGAGCCGAGCGCCATCCGGCGGATCAGGCCGACACTCAGCCACCCGATCACGAACCCGAACAGCGCACCGACCACCAGCTCGTAGAGCACCAGGCCGCTGAAGTACAGCAGCCCCTTCTCACCGACCTCGCCCGTGCTGACCAGAGTGACGAGCAAAACGGTTGGCGCGTCGTTCAGACCGGATTCGGCCTCCAGCGCACCCCGCAACCGCGGTCTGACCGGGACCCGCCGCAGTACCGAAAACACCGCGGCCGCATCCGTCGGTGACGTCACGGCCCCGAGCAGTACGGCGATCTGCCAGTCCAGCCCGAGCACGAAGTGCGCCACGCAGGCGACCACGCCCACGCTGATCGCGACGCCGACAGTCGCCAGTACGACGCCCAGCGGCATCACCGGGCGCACTTCGTTCCACCGGGTGGTCAGACCACCCTCGGTCAGGATCACCACCAGCGCGGCGAACCCGAGCGCATGCGCGAGCTGGGCGTTCTCGAAATGAATGTGCCCCGGCCCCGACTCGCCGAGGACGAGCCCCATCCCGAGGTAGATCAGCAGCGACGGGAGCCCGAGCCGGCCCGACAGCCGGACGGCCACCACCGCGACCAGCAGTACCGCGGCCCCGGCCAGCAGGATCCGATCGAGCTCCTCAACGTCCATGTGGGGCCCCTCGTCGAGTCAGGTCCCGAGAGACGAAAACCCTGACGCATCACACAGCATCAGGGTCTCCGGCCTAACTTCCACCCGCGAAGGGTGGTTGGCGGTGGCGGAGGGATTTGAACCCTCGGACGGGGGTTGCCCGTCACGCGCTTTCGAGGCGCGCTCCTTCGGCCGCTCGGACACGCCACCGCCGGAGAGGCTATCAAGGTCTGTGCCCGATAAAGAAATCGCGGAGCCGGGCACCCGCCTCGTCGGCCATCACGCCGCCCACGACCTCGGGCCGATGGTTGAGCCGCCGATCCCGGACGACGTCCCAGAGTGAACCCACGGCCCCCGCCTTCTCGTCGTACGCCGCGAAGATCAGCCGGTCCAGCCGGGACAGCACGATCGCGCCGGCGCACATCGTGCACGGCTCCAGCGTGACGACCAACGTGCACCCGGTCAGCCGCCACTCGCCGACGTGGCGAGCGGCGGCGCGGATCGCGAGTACCTCGGCATGCGCGGTCGGGTCGCCCGTGGCCTCCCGCTCGTTGTGGCCGCGGCCGATCACCGAACCGTCGGCGTCCACGACGATCGCCCCGATCGGTACGTCGGGCCGCGCCTTCTCCCCCTCCGCCAGCGCGAGTGTCATCAACCGCCCCCACTCGCGCCGCAGCGCCGGACTAGCCAACGGCTTCGATCGCCTCGTGGAACTGGTTGCCGAACCCGAGTGCCTCGGCGATCTCCTCCAGCATCTCCTCCGGATAGAGGTCGACGTCGTCGCACAGCGCGCCCAGATCCATCGCGCTCATGCCGAGGTCGGCGATGATCGCCAGGTCGCCGGCCGGGACCTGCTCGTCGTCGTCATCGGCGAGCGGGATGTCGAGCTCGTCCACCACCTGCCGGGCCAGCGGCCACTCGGTCGCGGCGGTGACATCGGAGATCAGCAACCGGGCCCGGCCGCCGATCACCCGCAACAGGATGAAGAAGTCCTCGTCGACCGAGAGCATGCCTAGGACACCGGCCTCGCCCGGGTAGCGCCGGAGCGCGGACACCACCGTGGACAGGTCCGGCTCACCGCGCAGCACCAGCGGTGTGACGGTCCAGACCCCGTCCTCGGTGTAAGCGGCGACCGCGAAATCGAGATCGGTGGTCATCGGCCCAGCCGTGGCATCAGACACCGGATCATCGTCGCAGACAAGCGCTCCGCACGGGAGGCATTCGCGATCTCGACGCGATATCAGATCCACGAACACCGGTCAACGGTCAGTGACCGTACGTCGCTCTCCGCAGGGCCACGCGGAGCCGCCGGAGCCGGACGCGCCGGCAGGGGGCAGATTCCGGTGCCCGGAAAGCAGAGCACAGTCGATTCTGACAGCGAGCGCGCTTTCCCGCCGCGAATCGCCGACGGTACCGTTCCGGCTTATGCAGATCCTCGTCGTGGACCACCCGCTCGTCGCCCACAAGCTCACCGCGCTGCGGGATGAGCACACGGACTCACCCACCTTCCGGCGACTGACCGAGGAACTCGTCACCCTGCTCGCCTACGAGGCGACCCGGGACGTCCGCACCGGTCCGGTCACCGTCCAGACGCCGGTCGCGGAGGCCCAGGGCGTCAAGCTGACCGCGCCGAAGCCGCTGGTGGTCCCGATCCTGCGGGCCGGCCTCGGCATGCTCGAGGGTATGTCCCGGCTGCTGCCGACCGCGGAGGTCGGCTTCCTCGGCATGATCCGGAACGAGGAGACCCTGACAGCCTCGACGTACGCCGAACGGCTGCCGGAGGACCTGTCCGGTCGGCAGTGCTACGTGCTCGACCCGATGCTGGCCACCGGTGGCACGCTGGCCGCGGCGATCCAGTTCCTGGTCGACCGGGGCGCCGACCACATCACCGCGATCTGCCTGCTCGCGGCGCCCGAAGGCGTGCAGCGGATCGAGCAGGAGCTGGCCGATCTCCACATCCCGTGCAACCTCGTCATCGCGGGGATGGACTCGCATCTGAACGAGAAGGGCTACATCGTGCCCGGCCTGGGCGACGCCGGGGACCGGCTGTACGGCGTCGCCCAGTAGCACTCAGACGAGCTTGGTCCGGTAGAAGAGGTTGGCCCGGCGGTCACCAGTGACGCCGGAGGCGAACCCGAAGCAGAGCCGCGGGGCTCCAAGGTGGTCGACGTACACACCGACGCCTTCGGCCTCGCGGTAGACCAGGTCGGCACCGTCCAGGATCTTCACCGACTGGACGACCTCGCCGGAGTTGATGTCGTAGCACCAGAGCTTCGACGTCGCCTTCTCCGGATCGGGTTCGCCGGCGTGCGCCTCGCCTTCCCAGAGGTAGACGTACGAGCCGTACAGTGCCCAGCCCTGGAAGTCGATGTCGGCGGTCATCGGCGGTTGCTTGAACGAGGCAACAGGATTCGAGAAGTTGCCCGCCCGCGCGGCCGCCAGCGAGTACACGTTGATGTGAAAGCCGTCCGCCAGCGTGTGGCGGATCCCGATCCGGCCGTGCCGCTGGTCCACCGAGGGTGTGAACACGGCGCCGTCCGCGACCGGCTTCCACTTCCGCAGGCCTGGGGAGTCCTTGGTCAGCGTCGCGCCGTCCTGCCAACGGAAGCGGGCGATCTGCCGGCCACGCCCGTTGGCCGTGTCCACGTCGGTTTCGGTCCACAGGTACGTCGTACGCCCGACGGTCTCGGCTCCGATCGAGACGGCGTGGCCGAACCCACTCAGGTACATGTGGCCGACGACGTCACCGCTCATCGTCAGTTGGGTCAGGGTCAGGTCGCCGCTGTTGGCGCCGGTCTTCGAGCGCAGCTGACCGGTGAAGAGCCGCTGGTTCCAGGTGTCGAACGCGATCGACTGCATGACGGTGACATCGGCCAGCGGCTTGCTGCGGAACAGCTCACCGCCCGGTCCGTCCAAGGCGAAGCGTCGCGTGGGCAGCAGGTCGAGCGTACGGGCGGAGGCCGGTAGGCCGACCGCGCCTGCGACGAGCATCGCACCGGCACCAGTGAGCAATCCACGGCGGGAGAGGTTGTCCATATCGCCCGACCGTAAGCGTTTTACCGCGAACTGTCAGCAGTCCGCACGAATTTTTCTGCGAACTACTCAGAGATCAGTGTTAGAACGCATAAGGGTACGGCGACCAGTCCGCCGGGCGCTTCTCCAGGAACGAGTCGCGACCCTCGGCGGCCTCGTCGGTGCCGTAGGCGAGGCGGGTCGCCTCGCCGGCGAACAGCTGCTGCCCGACCAGTCCGTCGTCGATCAGATTGAACGCGTACTTCAGCATCCGTTGCGCGGTCGGCGACTTCGCGCAGATCTTCTTGCCCCACTCGAGCGCGACCGTCTCGAGCTCGGCGTGCGGCACGACCTTGTTCACCATGCCCATCCGGTACGCGTCCTCGGCGGAGTACTCGTCACCGAGGAAGAAGATCTCCCGCGCGAACTTCTGCCCGACCTGCCGGGCCAGGTACGCCGACCCGAAGCCACCGTCGAACGACGCGACATCCGCGTCCGTCTGCTTGAACCGCGCATGCTCCGCGGACGCCAGCGTCAGGTCCGCGACCACGTGCAGACTGTGCCCGCCGCCCGCGGCCCAGCCCGGTACGACGCAGATGACGACCTTCGACATGAAGCGGATCAACCGCTGCACCTCGAGGATGTGCAGCCGCCCGGCCTTCGCCGGATCGATGCTCTCGGCCGTGGTGCCCTCGGCGTACTTGTAACCGTCCTTGCCGCGGATCCGCTGGTCGCCACCCGAGCAGAACGCCCACCCGCCGTCCTTCGGCGACGGGCCGTTGCCGGTGAGCAGCACGCAACCGACGTCGGTCGACATCCGCGCGTGGTCCATCACCCGGTACAACTCGTCGACGGTGTGCGGCCGGAACGCGTTGCGTACCTCAGGCCGGTTGAACGCGATCCGCACCACCCCGGCGTCGACCGCCCGGTGATAGGTGATGTCGGTCAGGTCGAAACCGTCCACCTGCTTCCAGGCCGACGGGTCGAAGATCTCGGAGACATGCGCGGCATCGGTCACGCCGCGAGCATATTTCAGCCGCGTGCGGTGCTTTCCCGCAGGACGACCTCGGCCTTGAACGTCTCGGTGGTCGCGTCGCCGCCCTCGATCGCCAGCTCCAGCGCCCGCCGGCCCATCTGCTCCAGCGGCAGCCGGACCGTCGTGAGTCCCGGCCACACGTCCCGCAGCGTGGCGATGTCGTCGAATCCGGCCACTCCCAACCGGCCAGGTACATCGACCCCGCGCGCACGCAAAGCGGACATCGCACCGACCGCCATCACGTCGTTCACCGCGAACAGACAGTCAACGTCGGCCTGCCGATCCAGCAGCACCCCGGCAGCGGCGTACCCACCGTCGCGGGTGAACTCGCCGGCCTCGACCGCCACCGGCTGCAATCCGGCCTCGGCCAGTCCCGCAACGAATCCGTCCCGGCGGTCCCGCGCCGTGGCGAGAGTGTCCGGCCCACCCAGTACGGCGAACTTCCGCCAGCCGAGCCCGATCAGCTCGCGCGCCAACGCCGCCGCGCCGGAACGGTTGTCCGGCTCGATCGTGTGGGCCGGCATGCCGGACTGGCTGACCAGCGCCAAACCGGCACCGGAGCTGAGGAACGTCTCGACCTCGGTCGCGGTCCGGGCCAGGCTCTCGGCGTCGGTCCGCCGGCTGCCGATCATCACCGCGGCCCGCGCCCGCTGCGCCCGCAACGACGACAGATAAGCGATCTCGCGCTCCGAGTCCCGGAACGTGCTGGCCATCATCACCAGCAGATGGCGCTCGTCCGCGGCGCGCATCACGCCGTTCGCGATCGCGGCGAAGTACGGGTCCTCGATGTCGTGGACCAGGATGCCGACCAGGTTCGTCGACGACTTCGCCAGCGCCTGCGCCTGCGCGTTCGGCGTGTAGCCGAGCTCGTCCGCGGCCGCCTTGACCCGTTCCTGCAACTCGGGGCGGGGCACTCGATCCCCGCCGTTGAGCACGCGGGAGGCAGTCGCCACCGACACGCCCGCGCGCTGTGCCACGTCCAGCAATGTCACCGGTGCTCGCAGATTCACTGGCCTACCCTTTCCTGCTCTCCCCCCAGGGGTGGTGGCGGTCACCTTATCGGAATCAGTGTCTCGTTACGCTGTGTCGCCGGGAAGTGCTTACCAATCTCGGCAGAACCTGGCTTTGCGGCGCGGGAGTGACTAGCCTTCCGAGCCATGACGACCGTCCGCGCCAGGGTGACGATCCTGGTCTCGTCCACCGTGCTCAGCCTGGCGACCGTGACCGGTCCGGCCATGGCTGCCCCGATCCCGGACGACCCCGGTGCCGGCGCCGGACCGGCCGCCACTCCGAGCGTGCCGGAGCACATCGACACGGCCACGAAGAGCACTCAGCCGGTCTACGACTACGACGCCGCGATCCGCGAGTCCGTGTACGTCGACACCACGATGGACACCGACTCCGACGGCAAGGACGACGTGATCGCCGTCGACATCGTCCGGCCGGTCGAGACCGCGCTGGCCGGGGTGAAGATCCCGGTGATCATGGACGCTTCGCCGTACTACTCGTGCTGTGGTCGCGGCAACGAGAGCGAGAAGAAGACGTACGACGCGAACGGCGTCATCCAGAAGATGCCGTTGTACTACGACAACTACTTCGTCCCGCGGGGCTACGCGGTGATCGGCGTCGACATCGTCGGCACCGGCCGCTCGACCGGCTGCGGCGACGTCGGCGGCAAGGACGAGATCGACTCCGTGGTCGACGTGATCGACTGGCTGAACGGCCGCAACACCGCGCACACCGCGGACGGCCGCCAGGTCAAGGCGACCTGGACCACCGGCTCCGTCGGGATGATCGGCAAGTCGTACGACGGCACCCTGGCGAACGGGGTCGCGGCGACCGGCGTCAAAGGCCTGAAGACGATCGTGCCGATCTCGGCGATCTCCTCGTGGTACGACTACACCCGCTCCGGCGGCGTACCGTACTCCGACGACTACATGCCCTGGCTCGGCGGCTACGTCGGTCACGACAGCCCTGCCTGTGAAGCGGTTCGGGGCGAGCTCGGTGACAACGACGACGACGAGACCGGCGACTACACCGCCTTCTGGTCTGAGCGTGACTACCTGAAGGACGCTGGCAAGGTGAAGGCGTCGGTCTTCATGACGCACGGGCTCAATGACTACAACGTCCAGACGAACCACTTCTCGCAGTGGTGGACGGCACTGTCGAAGAACAACGTGCCCCGGAAGCTGTGGCTGGGTCTTGAAGACCACGTCGATCCTTTCGAGTTCCGTCGTGACGCCTGGGTGGACGAGCTGCACAAGTGGTTCGACTACTGGCTGCAGGGCTTGCAGAACGGCGTCATGAAGGAGCCGATGGCAACGATCGAGACCGCGCCCGATGTCTGGCGCAACTACCAGACCTGGCCGGCCGTGAACCGTCCCATCTCCGTGCCGCTGTCCGCGGGCAAACTAGGTGCCCAGGGCAAAGGATCGGTGACGATCACGGACGACCCGGACCTGACCGAGGACGACATCGTCGCCGACCCGACCACGGTGATCGCCGGCCGGCAGACGTTCCTGTCCGCGCCACTGCCGGTGCCGATCCGCATCAGCGGTACGTCGTCGGTCACGCTCAAGCTCAAGTCCGACTCGTCCACGACGCCGGTCACCGCCCGCCTGATCGAGTACGGCGACGCCCAGCGGTACACCGGGGTCCGGCGTACCGACGTGAGTTCCTGCGAAGGCGCGAGTACGGACTATGACGACAGCTGCTACTACACCGTCGAGAAGCTGACCGCACAGAGCGACCACGGCATCGTCAGCCGCGGCTGGATCGACGCCGCCCACAGCAAGTCCCTGAGCAAGCCGACTCCGCTCACCCCCGGCCAGTGGACCACCGTCACCGTCCCCCTCCGCGCCCAGGACGAGGTGATCCCGAAGGGCCGCATCCTGGGCCTCGCGATCACCCTGTCCGACACCGAGTGGACCAGCCCCAACGACACCGGCGCCACCATCGACATCGACCTCGCCGGCAGCAAACTCAACCTCCCCGTCACCTCCGGCACGATCGCCGCCCCCACCAAACTCACCCCCATCGACGTAGACATCACCACCCCCACCCAACGCCCCGACCTCCACGACCCCACCAACTAACGTGGTCTGACCCCGCCCCGTTCGCCGAGTCGTGGATTTGGGTTGATTCCATCGCCGTTGCGCAGCCCTGAGTCACGACTCGGTTTTCGTAACTCCCGCCAGATGCCACGACTCGAAGTCCCTGTGGATAAAGGGGATGGGGTGGTCGTAGGGCTGGGAGAATGGTGGGATGTTGTTCACGGCGGCGCAGGCACAGGCGGCGGGGATGTCGCGCGGGGTGTTGCGTGGTGTGGGATACCGCCGAGTGCTGGGGTCTGTGTACGTGGCTGCCAGTGTCGCGGTGACGCCTCGGTTGCGCGCCGAGGCCGCATTGCTTTTGATGCCTGGTGCCGTGATGAGCCACCACACCGCCTTGAACTTGTGGGTCGCGGACGCACCGGCCGGTGACGACGTACATGTGAGTGTCCGCCGTGATCCCCATCGAACCCTGCCGCGCATCCGTGGTCTGCGCGTTCACGAAGTACACAACCTCGAGTGCGTGCTGCGGGTCGGACTGCCGCTGACGCCCCCCGACCGCACGTTCCTCGACGTGGCGCCGTACTGCGACCTGACCGAACTCGTCACGGCCGGGGATTCGCTCGTACGGCGTGCTGGGGCAGACCCCGAGCACCTGAGAGAGATGGCGTCGGCGGCGATCGGCGTACGTGGTGTCCGGCTCGCCCGGGAAGCGGCTGCACTCGTACGGCGCGGGGTCGACTCGCCCATGGAGTCGCGGCTACGGCTCCTGCTCGTCCTGGCCGGTCTCCCCGAGCCCGAGGTCGGCCGCGTGATCTATGACTCCGACGGCGGCTGGCTGGCGCGACCGGACCTGTGCTACCCGGATCTCAAGATCGCGATCGAGTACGACGGTCAGCACCACCTGCTCGACATCCGCCAGTGGCGGCGAGACATCCGCCGGCGCGAGAACCTCGAGCGCGAAGGCTGGCTCGTCCGCGTCATCACCGCCCACGACCTCCTCCAGTCCCCCGACACCGTCATCGCCCGCATCTCCCAAGACCTCCACACCCGCCGCCACCCACTCGCCGCGTGACCCAGTCGTGGAATCCGGCTCCGACTCGCCGCTTGGCGTGCAGCCTGGATCCACGACTCGGCGAGTTACTTGCCTTCGGCTACGTACTGCATGGGGTCGCCGAAGCCCAGGTCGGTGATGCCGGCGGTGTAGAAGGCGCCGATCAGGAGGGAGCGGCGGTGGGCGGCGAAGGTGAGTAGGTGCGCGACCATGCCGCCGTACGTGAAGACTCGTGGTGGTTCGCAGGTGGTGTCGACGAAGCTCTCGTCGAAACGGCCCTCCTCGTTCAACTGGTTGACCAGGGCAACGAAGCGGGAACCGGCGATCGCGTGCCGCTCACGCAGTTCGGAGATCGGCGTGACCACCTGCCGCCCGCACTCCGGCACCTGGAACGGCCGGTCCTCCACCGACGCCAGCCACATCTCCTCCTGCCAGACCAGGCGATCCAGCAGATACCGGATCGAGATGTCGTCGTCGATCCCTTCCACCGACAACTCGATCGGCCGGTCCAGCGCCGCCGCGTCCAGCCGGGCGCCGCGCTCGATCATCTCGCCGGTCAACCAGACGTGATGCTCGACCATCCTGACCAGTACGTCCATCCCTCTCACCTCTGTCCGCGCCGGCAGCCTCAAACCCGCCGGCGGCTGAAAATGAACCCCACTCGGCGCCGTCAGGAAGAACACCCGCGACGCCTCCCGCCGCCACTCCCGCGGCGACATCCCATAAGCCCTGGCGAACGCCCGAGTGAACGCCTCGTGCGACCCGTAGCCGGCCTCCACCGCCACATCCAGTACGGCGACCTGCTCAACCAGCAACCGGTACGCCGCCCGCTCCAGCAACACCCGCCGCCGGAACGCGAACGGCGACTCCCCTGCCACCGCCCCGATCACCCGATCGAAATGGAACCGCGACAAATGCACCCGCCCGGCCAGCCCGGCCCCGTTCACCACGGCGGTTCCCGGCCCGGCCATCCCCTCAGCCACCACCGCCACGAACTCCTCGAACACATCTGCCATGCCCCCACTGTGCCCGACCCACCCCCGCCGCATTTGATCGAAATTGCGGACCTGTCAATCACGCCCGAGGCGATCACTCGCGCACCCCGTGCGGTCGCGCCGGGTGCTGCCTACCGGAGTACTCCGCAGTGTGTAGTAGTGTGGTCAGTAGAGCACCGGGAGGGCGGTCTGAGGGGTCCGGCCTTCCGGTGCGTTAGGGAGGTTGGGATGGACACGAGCCAGTTGCTCAAAGGCGTGCTGGATCTGGCGGTGCTTGCCGTGTTGCGGGACGCCGACGGGTACGGGTACGACGTGCTGCGGCGGCTCCGGGCCGCCGGGCTGGAGGATGTCGCGGACGCGTCGGTGTACGGGACGTTGCGGCGGTTGTTCGCGGCCGGCGCGTTGACGTCGTACGTGCAGCCGAGTGAGGAAGGGCCGCACCGGAAGTACTACGGGCTGAACAAAACCGGCCGCGAACTGCTCCAACAGTCCACCAAGACCTGGAACCACTTCGCCGACACCATGTCGGTGTTGCTGCTGGAGAAGGAGGCCGCGTGAACAGCACCCTGACCGGAGCGGTCGCGATCTACCTGGCCCAGGTGCGGGCCGAGCTCAGCGACCTGCCACCGGGCGAACTGGAGGACGTGCTCGACGACGTCAGTGGTCACCTCACCGAGGTGGCCGCCGAGTTCGAGGGCGAGCCGACCATCGCGGCCTTGCAGGAGCGGCTGGGCACACCACAGCAGTACGCCGACGAACTGCGCACCGCGGCCGGGTATCCACCGCGCACCCAGCCGGTCGGCGACGCCCATCTCGACTCAGGCTGGAAGGCGCTGCGCTGGGGCCTGATCGCGGCCACCGCCGGACCGTTCTTCATTGCCGTCGGCATCTTCGCGTGGCAGCAGGACGCGACCGCGTTCTTCGGTCTGCTCGGGCTCGCGGTGCTGTTCGGCGGGGCCTTCCTCGGCGTACGGGCGCTGCACGGCAACGACCCGCGGATCGTCCTCGACACCCCGCACGGTGCCCGCGGCACCGCCGCCATCCACGCGTGGATCGAGCAGATCCCGCCGCATGCCCGCCGCGAGCTGGTCAGCATCGGCCAGCCGGTCTGGTGGGTCGCCCGCGGTGTGATCGGCGCCGGCGGCTTCTTCGCGTTGTTCGGCGCGAACTCGGTCACGGTGGTCGGCTCGATCGCCGGCGCCGCGGTGTCGATCTGGATCGGCCGCAAGACGCAGCAGGACCGGCGCTGGCTCTGGTACGTCGTACCGCTCAACGTCGTCGCGGCGATCGCGGTCCCGGCCTTCCTCGCCGCCGCGTACGCCGGTACGTCGTTCGGCGTCTTCTCCAACTACAACGACTACCGCGGCGGCTCGTCGGCGTACAACCCGCCGTCGAACGGCCTCACGCTGGACGGGAAGCAGGTCTCGAACATCTACCCGTTCGATGCCCAGGGCAAGCAGGTCGACGTCCGGCTGTACGACCAGGACGGCAACCCGATCAGCCTGCCGCTGCAGGACTGCGCGACGAACTACGGCTCCGGCGACCGGGACACGACCAGCAACCTCTTCCCGCAGGCCGTGGTCAGCCCGGACGAGAACGGCAACTCGGACCCGGAGAACTGCAAGGACACCAGCAAGGCCCCGTTCGTCCCGCCCCCGGCGCCGGCCACCCGCACAGAGCCGACCCCGACCGCGAAGCCCAGCTCCGGACCGACCCCGAAGCCGTCGCCCGCGCGCCCGGGCGTCACGCTGACGGTGCAGCCCAGCCGCTAAGCAGCCAGCGGCTTGGTGAGGCGGACGGCTCCGGCCGGTGCGGGTTCGGTGGAGAGCGTGTAACCGGCCTTTTGGTACAGCTGGATGTTGCGGTCGCTGTGTTCGCCGGTGAACAGCCCAGCGGCCGTGACTCCGTACGGCGCCTGGGCCTCGGCGAAGGCCAGCAAGCGCCGGCCCAAGCCGGTGTGACGCTGGTCCGGGGCAACCATCAGCCGGCCGATCTCCCAACTGTCCCCCTCACGCCGCGCCCGCACCGAGCCGACGAGACGGCCGGCGGATCGCACGCACCAGGTGGACCAGGTGCGCAGACCGGCTACGACCTCGGCCTCCGACTCCACCAGGGCGGGCAGATCGAGCCGTGAGTTGGCGATCGCCTCGTCGACCCAGCAGCACCGCTGCAGCACCAACAGTTCGGCCGCATCCCCGAGCACAGCGGGCACGATCGCGGCCGACTCGAGCGCACTTGTCCCCGTGTCCTCCCGGTACAACGGCCGCAGGACGCCGGCCACCCGACTGAGCTGGCGCAACGCATCGCCGGCCCGCACGGCCAATCGCTCCGAGTTGATCACAACGCCATCCTGCAGATCATCGGCGATCCGGAGAAAGATGTCGCTCCCGATCGGCAGCATCCGCAAGGACGCCGCCACCCCCCGAGCCATCTGGACACCGCGGGTCCCGGCCGAGGTGTTCCCGTACCCGATGAACAGGCACGGCTTCCACGCCCACTCGGCGTACAGATAGTCGAACGCGTTCTTGAGCGTGGCCGGCATCGCGTAGTTGTACTCGCTCGTCACGAAGACGAGGGCATCCGCCGCCGCCACCCGCCGGCTCCAGGACCGGGTGTGCTCATGCACGTAGTTCCCGCTCGACGGATGCTCCGGCTCGTCGAGGAACGGCAGGCCGACCTCGGCCAGATCCGCCACCTCGAGGCGCACCCCGAGCTCGGCCGCCACCTCCGCCGTGGCACCGGCGAACCACTGCGCAACCGCCGGCCCCAGCCGCCCGGGGCGAGTGCTGGCAATGACCAGCAGAATTGTCTTTGACATGTCAACGAGCGTACACCTGTTCTTTGACACGTCAAAGAAGTACGATCGGACCCGTGACCGAGACGCGCTGGCTGGACTCCGACGAGGAGCGGGCCTGGCGTGCGGTACGCCGGTTGCTGACCGTGGTCCCGTCCCGGCTCGCCCGTGACCTGAACCAGCTCGGCCTGTCCACCGCGGACTACGAGGTGCTCAGCACCCTGTCCGAGAAGCCCGGCCGGCGCTGGGGGCTGAAGGACTTCGCGGTGAAGATGCAGTGGTCGCGCAGCCGGTTGTCACACCACGCGGCCCGGATGGAGGCCCGCGGCCTGATCGAGCGGGAACCGGATCCCGCCGACGCGCGCGGCTCGATCTACCACCTGACCGACCACGGCTTCGACGTACTCGCGGAAGCCGCGCCCGGGCACCTCGACTCCGTCCGGCAGCGTTTCATCGACCACCTCAGCCCTGAGGAGCTCGCCGTCCTGGAGCGAGTCTCGACCAGGATCGCCGACCTGCCGGACTGATCAGACGAAGGCGGCGGCGACGCGGTGGTAGGTGTAGCCCAGCTTGCGATAGAGCCCGATAGCAGCGGCGTTGTCACCGTCAACCATCAGAGCGGCCCGGCCGTGCCGCTTGATCAGTTCGGCCGTGACGAACCCGCACACCTGCCGGGACAATCCCTTGCCCCGGGCAACAGGCCGGGTAGCGACGCCGGCCAGGAACCCGACCTCCGGCGCGCTCCAGGCATCCGCCGCGATGCTCAACAGTTCCCCGCCATCACCGCTCACCGCAGCCCAGCGCCGTACGCCGCCACGCCCGGGCCACGCGTACGACGAAGGAGACGCCTCGGCCAGCAACTCCTCGATCCCGGCGTCACCGTCGAGCCAAGCCGCCATCGTGGTCACGTCCGGAGTCTGCACCGTCTCCATCCAGCCGAACGCGGCCGCGAACTGCATCCCCGGCACGCGATCCGCCAGCTCCCGCAGCAGCTCCTCCGAGCCGAACGGGCGGAAGCTCGGTCCGACCTCGGCCAAGACGCCGGCCGCCAACCGAGCGGCCGGTTCCGCGGACCCGGACACCGCGAGCCGGTCGCGCTTCGAGAGGTCCGGTGACGCCACGGCGACCGCGTCACCGTCGTACCAGGCCCGGACGCCGTGGCCCAAGCCTTGGGCGGCCCAGACGATCAGCGGATCGCCTCCACTCGCCCGGATCAGGTCAGCAGTGGTCTGGATCTCGCGCACCCGATCATTGTCCCTCAGGCCGTTGGAGGGCGTACGGCGTGAGGTGGTGATAGCCGCGGACCGAGACCCGGCGGAGGCGGCGCAGGCGGAAGTCGGGGTGACCGTCGAGGGCGGCGGCGAGCTCGCGGTCGGCCAGGACACGGCCGGGTTTGCACTCCGAGGTGAGGCGGGCGGCGAGGTTGACGACTTCGCCGTACACGTCGCCGAGCCGGATCAGGATCGTGCCGTAGGACAGCCCGATCCGCAGCTCGGGGAGATCCTCGGCCGCGGTCACCGCGTCCTGCAGCGCGAGCGCCACCGCCGCACCCTGGGCCGCGGTGTCGGCGACGAACAGCACCTCGTCGCCGATCGACTTGATCACCCGGCCGCCGTTCAGCGCGACCACGTCGGCGGCCATCCCCTCGAACCGCTCGATCAGCTGCCCGAGCTCGGCCTCCGTCAGCCTCCGCGTCAGCCGGGTGAAGCTGACGATGTCGGCGAACCCGACCGCCCGCACCCCGCGCGCCACCTCGTCCGACCCGTCCATCGCCCGCCCGGCGGCCGCGGCCAGGTGCCGGCGCCACACGTAGGTCTGCAGCCGCTCCATCGCCGGCAGCAGCATCCCCGCCACCTCGAGCGCCTCGTCCGCCGCCAGCTTCGACCCGCCCAGGAACTCCAGGAACATCGCCGACTGCCAGGACGCCAGCCGGGACTGCGTCTGCCCGAGCTTCCGCGCCAGCGAGGACTCCATCTCCGGATCGATGAAGTCGTCGTCCTCCAATGCCGCCACCAGCCGCAGCGCCTCGACGTCGTCGTCGGTGAACGCGACCTCGTCGTCCGGCACGGTCGCGAATCCGAGCGCGTGCCACATCCGCTCGGCGCGCGCGCTCGAGATCCCGGCCCGCTCCGACACCTCGATCCGGGTGAACTTCCGTTCCCCGCCCAGCAGCGTCCGCTCGAACTCCCGCTGCATGCCCGCCAGATCTACCTGAGCTCCGGCAGCGGGGTCGGCGTCAGGAACCACCGCGGCGCTCGGCGATGGTCGCGTCGATCGCGTCGCGGAAGGCCGGCAGGCGGCGGGTCAGGTCGTCGAACTTCTCCCGGGTGAAGTGCAGCAGCTGCAGCCGGGACTTGGCCGTGACGGTTGCCGTGCGCAACGTGTTCTTCCGGACCGCGACCTCGCCGGCGATGTCGCCGGGCCCGAGCTCGGCGATCTCCTGGCCCTTCTCCCGCACCGCCGCCGTACCGCTCAGGATCAGGTACGCCGCGTCCGGCGGGGTCTGCTCCAGGATCAGTGACCAGCCGGCCGGCACCGAGACCTCCTCGCCGGCCCGGAAGATGTCCCTGATGTCGCGTCCGGACAGATCCGCGAACAGCGGCAGGTCGCGCGGGGATGTCCTACCCAGTGCCACGTCGATCCTCCGAGCCCGCCGGGCCACCCCGGCGATCAGCCGATGTTTCCAGTCGGTAACTCTAACGGCTGCCCGGGGCAGAGGTCACTCGACCCTCCGCCGGCGGCGCGGGCGGCCGGCACGACGGCGTACCGGGCGGCGTGGTCCGACCAGGCGAGGCCCGGCGAGGCGATCCTCGAGGCGCCGGGCCTCGCGACGGATCGGCTGCGCGACGTACTCGCCGAGGATGACGCCGGACGCGAGCGCGACGCCGATGGCGATGGCCGTCACCAGGCTGAAGATGCCGAGCAGGTTGCCGAGGCCCATCAGCTCGTACAACCCCTTGTAGATGGTCAGTCCCGGCAGCAACGGGATCGAGCCCGACACCACCAGGACCAGCGGCGGTACTCCCGACCGCCGGCCGAGCGAATAGCCTCCGAGACCCACGGCGAAGGCCGCCGCCGCGGTCGACCACGCCGGACCGAACGAGGCTCGCGTCATCAGCGTGAACACCAGCGACCCCAGAGCGCCCATCATTGCGGCCGGTAGCAGCGCCCGGAGCGGTGCGTACGACGCGTAGGCGAAGGCGACCGCCATCAGCGCGCCCGCACCGACCATGATCGGCAGGTTCGCCAATTTGATCGTCTGCGCCTCGATCCCGACGCTCAGGCCGAACTTGAGCCCGATCGCGAGACCGAGCGACACTCCGGCGATGATCCCGCCGGTCAGCAGCATCGCCTCGAGACTGCGCGCCGCCGCGGTCACGTAGTACCCGGTGATCGCGTCCTGGACCGCACCGGTCAGCGCGATCCCGGCCAGCAGCATGATGATGCCTGCGGCAACGACCAGGGACGGCTTCACCGGCGCGTGGACGGCGTACAGGATCAGGGCGACCGCGGTCGCGACGAAGGCGCCGGCCACCTGCTGGTAGAACGCGGGCAGCCGCTGCCGGCTGAACCACCGGTTGTTCAGGTCGATCACGATCGCCGTGACGACCGCCACCAGCGTGATCAGCCAGCCACCACCCAGCAGGAGCGTGGCGCCACCCGCCATCACACCCCAGGCCAGGACGGCACTCCAGCGCGAGTACGGCGGACCCGCCGAGGTCAGCCGGGCCAGCTCACGGCTCGCCTCGTCCCGGGTCACGTCGCCGCGGGCGAACCGCCGTACCAACTGATCGACGTCGGTCAGCCGGGAGAAGTCCTGGGACCGATAGCGAACCAGACGGATGTGCGTCTCCGGCGCGACGTCCGCCGCGGCCTGGTAGGAGATCGTCATCGAGGTGAAGGTGATGTCGACCTCGCACCCGCGCAGCCCACCGGCCGCGGTGACCCCGAGCATGGTCGCGGTCGCGTCCGCCGTACCGGCGCCACTGGACAGCAGTACCTCGCCCACTCGCAACGCCAGGTCGATGGTCCGGTAGACCTCCCGCTGCTCGAGCTCCATCACTCGCCCAGCAGGCGGTGGGCCATCGCCAGGTCGGTGATCAGGATGTTGACCCAGCCGCCGAGCAGCGCGGCGCGGATCGCGGAGTACTTCCGCTCGCCACCTGCGACCCCGATCCGGCGCGGCACCGCCAGCAACTCCTTCGCGGTCACCCCGATGACTCGCTGGTCGAACGTCGAGCGCACGTGCTTTCCCTCTTCGTCGAAGAACCGGAAACAGACGTCCCCGACCGCGCCGAGCCGGCGCAGCTCGTCCTGGTCGGCCTCGGCGACCGCGTTGCCACTGCGCTGCAGCAGCGGCGAGGGCTCGAGGCTGCCGATTCCCACCAGGGCGTCGGTGAGCTGTCCCCACGTGCCCAGAACGTCCCGAACGGACACGTCGTTCATCATCGCGCGCCGCACGGCGGGCGTCCCGACCAGGCCCGGCGCGGGCAGGTAGACAGGCATCGCACCGGTCAGCTCGGCGAACCGCGCGGTCAGCCGGGTGGCTTGCATCTGCACCGCCGCGTCACCCAGCCCGCCGACGATCTGGACCACCTTGTCCACCACCGGCACGCTCTTGCGCGGCATCCGGTCCACCGCGCTGATCAGCGTCTCGCTCCAGGACGAGATGCCGATCACGTGTCCGCCGGTCAGCGTCATGTCGAGGTACGCCGCCGTGCCCGAGCCGAGCGCCGGCAGCACCTCGTCCCCGCTCCCCGCGGTGTCGACGACGACCGCGTCCCGCAGTCCGTAGCGGCCCTGCAGCTCGTCCTCGAGATCGCTGTGCACGCCACTCGGCATGGTCACCACGGTGTGCACGATGCCGACCTCGACGGCCTGCTTGAGCATCCGCGACACCCGGGCCTGGGAGAGGTTCAGCTCGGCGGCGATGCGCGGCTGCCGGATGCCCTTCTCGTGGTACATCCGGGCCACCTTCGCCAGCAACCGCAGCTCGTCCAGCCCCGGCTGACGCACTGCGCGGTTGGCGTTCACCTCGACCCCCTAACAAACGATCAGGAATCTGGACTATAGGTCAGATAAACTCAGACCGAATCTGCAAGACCACACGTGCTCTGGGTCGGTGAAATTCCGAGCCGGCGTCTGACACCCTGCCAACGTCCGAAGAAGCGTGGGCTATAGGCCACACTTCTTCGGACGCAAGCGTCAGTGGAGGAGCCGGCGGGCCGCGTCCGCGATCCCCTCGGCGGACAGCCCGTACCGGTCCAGCAGATAGCCGGCCGACCCCGTGGGCGCGAACTCGGGGATCCCGAGGATCAACACCCGCGCCGGATGCTGCTGTACGACGGTCTCCGCAACGGCACCGCCAAGGCCGCCACCGGACACCGCTTCCTCGGCGGTGACGATTCCGGCCGTCTCCCGCGCGGCCGCGACCACGGCTCCGGTGTCGAGCGGCTTGACCGTCGGCATCGACAGCACCCGGGCCGAGATGCCCTCCTCGGCGAGCCGTTCGGCCGCGGCGATCGACCGCCACAGCACGGTCCCGTTGCTGATCAGCGTCACGTCGTTCCCGTCCCGGACCGTGATCGCCTTGCCCAGCTGGAACTCGTAGTCATCGGCGTAGACCTTCGGCACGCTCATCCGGCTGACCCGGATGAACACCGGCCCGTCCGAGGTGGCCGCCCAGCGCAGCGCCGCCGCCGTCTCGATCGGGTCGGCCGGAACGATGATCGTCAACCCGGAGATCGCCCGCAGCCAGGCGATGTCCTCGATCGAGTGGTGCGTGGGGCCGAGTTCGCCGTACGCGACGCCCGGGCTCATACCGCACAACTTCACGTTGGTGTTCGAGTAGGCGACGTCGGCCTTGATCTGCTCGAGCGCGCGCCCGGTGAGGAAGCACGACGCGGCCGAGACGAACGGGATCCGGCCGCCGTTGGCCAGCCCGGAGGCGACCCCGACCATGTCCTGCTCGGCGATGCCGACGTTGATCAGCCGGTCCGGGAACGCCCTGCGGAAGCTGTTCAGCTTGCTCGAGCCCACCGAGTCGTTCACCACGCCGACGATCCGGTGGTCCGCGTGCGCGAGCTCGGCCAGGGTCTCGACGTACGCGTCCCGGCAGTCGTACCTCGGCTGGTCCGCGATCGAGGTGTGAACGATGGTCATGCCGACCGCCTGTGGTCGCGCGCCAACTCGGCCAGCGCCTGCTCGAACTCCGCCGCGTCCGGCACCCGGTGATGCCACGCGACGTTGTCGCTCATGAACGAGATCGGGTGGCCCTTGTGTGTGTGCGCGATCACGAACGTCGGCTTGCCGGGCCGGACCGGTACGGCAGACAGCACGTCGAGCAGCTCGCCGTGGTCGTGACCGTTCACCTCCACCACCGCGAACCCGAACGCCGTCGCCTTCTCCGGCAGCGGATCCAGGTCGTTGGTCTCCTTGGTGGTCGCACCTTGCTGCAGCCGGTTCCGGTCCACGATCACGGTCAGCCGATCGAGCTGGTACTGCGAGGCCGCCATCATCGCCTCCCAGTTGCTGCCCTCCTGCAGCTCGCCGTCCCCGACGAGCACATACGTACGGCGCAACGACATGTCGAGCCTGGCCGACAAGGCATGCCCGACCGCGACTGGCAGGCCATGTCCGAGCGGGCCGGTGTTGGCCTCAACAGCCGCGACCTTGGTCCGGTTCGGGTGACCGTTCAGGGCGGACAACGGCTTCAGGAACGTGGCCAGCTCACTCACCGGCAGGAAGCCGAACGCCGCCAGCGTGGTGTAGAGCGCGCCGGCGACGTGCCCCTTGCTCAGGATGAACCGGTCGCGCTCCGGGTCGGCGACCGTCTCGGGCGAGATGTCGAGCACCGCGCCGTACAGGGTCGTCAGGATGTCGATGGCGGAGAAGTCTCCGCCGATGTGCCCGGCGCCGGCGTGGTGGACCAGCTTGAGGTCCTGGATCCGGATCTGCTGCGCGGCCTCGGCGAGGTGCGCGATCTGCTCGACGCGGCTGCTGTGGATCGGCAGCCGCCCGAGCACGGGCATGGTCGTGTGTTCGACCGTCAGCGTCATGCCAGCTCCGCCATCGAACTCAGCAGCACCTTCTGCACCAGCTTCTGCGCGGCCAGGGCGTCGTGCGAAGCCTGCGCCGCGGCCAGAGCGTCGTCATCGAGTACATCGAGCGCGTGGTGCACCGCCTTCAGGAACCGGATCGCCTGCTTCGCGGCCTCGACGCTGTCCTCGCGGAACGGGAACTGGTCCAGCTGCCAGACGCCCTCCCAGTTGTTCTTCCGCAGGGTGTGGAAGAACTCGAACGTCTCGACCAGGTGCACCGAGCCGACGACCATGTCGTCGTCCCAGCCGCGCAAGTTGTCGTTCACGTCGATGGCGAACAGCCGGCCGTAGTCGATCGCCAGCTGGGCCGCGTCGGCGGGCGTCTCCTGGCCGTAGAGCGAATGGCCGAAGTCGAGCAGGATGCCCAGGTTGGGCAGGCCGATCTTCTCGATCCCGAGCAGCGTGCGGGCGACGTTCGGGAAGATGATCTTCACCCGTGGCTCGCGCGGCTTGTACTCGATCACGAAGTTGATGTCCGGGTGCGCGGAGACGAGCTCCTTCAGGCCGTCCAGCGCCAGGTTCCAGATGTCGTGGTAGTCGACCTGGAACGGGTAGTCCCAGCCGTCCTGGCCGGGCCACAGCTTCACGTACGAGCAGCCCAGGTCCTTCGCCAATTCCGTTGCCTGATGCAACAGCTCCATCGCCTGCCCGCGGACGGCGGGGTCCGGGTTGGTGAGCGAGCCCTTGACGAAGTCGCGGGTGTAGATCTCGGGCGTGATCGCGATCGCCTTGAGATTGTTGCGTTTCAGCACGTCCTTGACGTCGTCGAGGGTCCCGTCGTACCCGGCGAACGGCCAGTTCAGGTCGACCACGGACAGGTCGCCGACGGCGCCGGCCCGGTCGATCTGCTCGAGCAGCCCCACCGGCGGCCCGTAGCCGTCGGTGGCGTAGCGGTCCTTGTAGGTCGCGAAGTGCCAGATACCCGCGCCGAAGACCGGCAGGTCGGTCATGAAGTGCTCCTTTGGTGGGCGAAGCGGCGGATCTTGGCGAACATGTCCTCGAGCAGGAACCGGACGTCGACCTGTTCGACCACACTGATCGGGTTGTTGGTGCCGGGCAGGTACCAGCCGTCGACGCCGAACCGCGGAGCCGGACGGACGCGCAGGTTCCCGCTGCTCGGGTAGAGCATCAGCGCGATCGCCGGCGAGTCGCCGAGGGACCGGGACTCGATCGGTTCGCCGTGGTACGTCGCGTTCCACTCGTGCAGCTGGTCGATCAGGTACTTGCCCAGAGGGCCGGCATCGCCGATCTTCTCGTCCAGCTCGGCGTATCCGACCGACACCTTCGTGTAGACGTCGCTGGGCACCTGCCACACGGTGATGCCGGAGCCGAACACCACGTTCGCGGCGTGGATGTCGTTCGACAGGTTGAACTCGATCCCCGGGTACGACGTGTGCCCGTAGTACCCGCGCCCGCCGATCCAGATCACGATCACGTCCCGGTGCACGATCTCCGGATCGAGCAGGATCGCCGACGCCATGTCGGTCAGCGGACCGAGGAAGGACACGAACAGCGGATCGTCCTTCGACGCCAGCTTGGACTCCTCGATGATCAGCCGCGCACCGGGCGAGTCCAGCGGGGTCTGCTCGTCCGCGATGCCGGTCGGCGCGCCGTTCGCGACCGGGACCTGACCGGTCAGGTCCAGCAGGTCCAGCAGGTGATCGATCTCCTCCCGCGACTCCGCCATACTGCGGTCCGACCGCCGCGTGCCGAAGTGGGCCGCGATCAGGCCGCGGATGTCGAGGGTAGGCGACAACAGCCCGTGCACGATCGCGAACTGATCGTCCGCCTCGTTCTTGGCGTCGGTATCGATGATCACCCGCCGTCTGCTCGGCTTCACCGCGGCTCCCTTACAGCGAATAGATATTCAGTAGTGCATAGTTTATCGCGACGAGTGTCGTCACGAGGCTAGAGTCCCGTCAAGAGCTCGGTTGAAAGTTGTCAGATCCGGAGGGTTCGATGCTGCGAGCGGTACTCGCGATCGACCAGGGCACCACGAACTCGAAGGCGGTCCTGGTGAGCGCGGACGGCGGCGTGCTGGCGACCGGATCCGCGCCGGTCGGCCTCTCCACTCCGCGGCCGGGGTGGGCCGAGCAGGACGCCGATGACCTGTGGAAGAGCGTCTTGCGGGCGATCGCGTCCTGCCTCGCCGCCGCGGAACACAGCGTGCTCGCGGGGCGGGTGGAGATCGTCGGGATCGCCTTGTCCACCCAGCGCGAGTCAATCGTGGGGTGGAGCCGCCAGGGTGAGGCTGTCGGCCCGGTCATCGGCTGGCAGGACGTGCGCGCGGCCGCATGGTGTGCATCCTTGCCTCCATCCGCTGATGAGCTGGTGCGTTCGCACACCGGGCTGCGAGTGGATGCGATGTTCTCCGCGCCGAAGCTTCACTGGTTGCTGACGGAGACGGGTGCTGATCGTGTCGGCACCGTGGACTCCTGGTTGACCCATCGGCTGACTGGTTGCCGCGAGCACCTGACCGACGCCGGCAACGCGTCACGGACCTTGCTGTACGACGTACGCGAGCTCGACTGGTCGGACGAGCTGCTGGACGCATTCGGCGTACCGCGGTCGGCGCTGCCGGAGGTGCGTGCGTCGAACGCCGGATTCGGCGCGACGGCAGGGGTTCCGGGGCTGCGCGACGGGATCCCGATCGTCGTCGTACTCGCGGATTCGCATGCGGCGATGTACGGACAAGGGTGTGTGCGGGCCGGGATGATCAAGGCGACGTACGGGACCGGGTCGTCGGTGATGACTCCGGTCGATGGCTTCATCCCGGGTGGGTGCACGCTGGCCTGGTTGACCGACCAGCCGTTGTACGCAGTAGAGGGGAACATCGTGTCTTCCGGCGCGGCGCTCGCCTGGACGGCCGCGATGCTCGGTCTGCCGGGTGTCGGCGCGTTGATGGAGCTGGCGGCGACGGTTCCTGCTGCGGACGGCGTCGTTCTGGTGCCGGCGTTCGCCGGTCTCGGAGCGCCGCACTGGGACCGGCAGGCCCGGGCCGCGCTGACCGGGATGAGCAACTCCACCACGCGCGCCCACATCGCCCGCGCCGCCGTCGACGCGGTCGCGCAGCAGATTTGCGACATCGCGGAAACCATCCCGGCTTCGGACGGCACGCCCCGGTGCCTGCGGGCCGACGGCGGCGCGACCGTCTCCGCCCTCCTGATGCAAACCCAGGCCGACCTCCTCGGATACTCGGTCGAGGTCGCCGACGTCCCCGAGATCTCCGCCCTCGGCGCCGCCGAACTCGCCTGGACCACTCTCGGCCAGTCGACCACCTGGTCCAGCACTCGCACCTACCGCGTCTTCGAACCCACCCTTGCCACCCGAGCCCGCACCACTTCCCGCGCCCAGTGGGCCGCCGCCGTGGCCTCGGTCCACACCTGAGCGGCGCGTCGGTCGCCTTTCCGGAAACAAACCGGCACCTGGCGGTTTCTTTCCGGAAAGCGCAGGAGGGCCCCTCGCTCCCGCAACTGACCGGACGTGGTGCCCCACCCACCCCTCCTCCCACTTGCCCCACTTTCTTCTCCCTCGCCACCTTCGGTTCAGATCCCGAAGTGACTCCTTGTAGCTGACCGGATGTGGTCGGAGATCGCTTTCCGTTACAGGTTGACTCCTCGTGACAGCCCACCTAAGGTTGCGGTCACAAGCCTTGGAAAGGGCTTTCCGGGGCTGAGAGGGAGGCCGGCATGTGCGAATACGCGCCAGGTTCCGCCGCGGCACTGCCCGGCGGCATCGGCATCTCGTTGCTGACGGTGTACGACATCGAGGCACCGGACGGCCTGGTCGGCGGTGCACCGCACGTCCACCTGGCCTGCTCCGAGGGGTACTACGTGGTGGCCGGCTCTGGTGCGGTCCAGACCCTCAACCCGAAGGGCTTCGCCGAGACCCCACTGCAGGTGGGCACCGTCGTCTGGTTCGACCCCGGCACGATCCACCGGCTGGTCAACGGCGGCGGTCTCAAGATCCTCGCCCTGATGTCGAACTCCGGTCTCCCCGAGGCCGGCGACGCCGTACTGACGCTCCCGCCCGAGCACCTCACCGACCGCGAGACCTATCTGAACGCGACCACGCTGACCGGCGAGGGTGAGGTCCGGACGCTGTCCGCGATGGCCCGGCGTGACCTCGCGGTCGAGGGGTTCGCCGTACTGCGTGAGTCCTTCGACGCGAACGGCCCGTCGGGCCTGGACGACTTCTACGCGGCCGCGGTCCGGATCGTCCAGCCACAACTGGCGGACTGGCGCAAGCGCTGGGAGCAGGGCGCCCGTCGCCTCGCCGACGAGACCGGCGCCGCGCTCGACGCGCTGGAAGCCGGCACGGCACCCCACCTACAGACCGCTGAACTCCATCAACTCCCCGCCCCCACCGAGCTCGGCCGGCACGGCATGTGCGGTCGCCTCGATATCTACGACATCACTTCGTGAGAGGCAGAACTGTGAACGAGCGACGCGTCGGCATCGTGATGAACGGCGTCACCGGCCGGATGGGCCTGCGCCAGCACCTCGAGCGTTCCATCGTGGCGATCCGCGAGCAGGGCGGCCTGCCCTCCGCCGACGGCACGATGATCATCCCCGAGCCGATCCTCGTCGGCCGCAACGAGCTGAAGCTGCGCCGGATCGCGGAGCAGTACGACCTGACCCGGTGGACCACCGACCTGTCCGAGGCACTGGCCGAGCCGGACGTCGAGATCTACTTCGACTCCCAGCTCACCCAACTGCGCGAGAAGGGCGTCCGCGCCGCGGTAGAGGCCGGCAAGGCGATCTACTGCGAGAAGCCGATCGCCGAGAGCCTGGAGGCCGCGATCGACCTGGCCCGGCTGGTCCGCGACTCCGGCCTGAAGATCGGCATCGTCCAGGACAAGCTGTCGCTGCCCGGCCTGCGGAAGCTGAAGCGGCTCGTCGACGGCGGATTCTTCGGCCGGATCCTCTCGGTCCGCGGAGAGTTCGGCTACTGGGTCTTCGAGGGCGACTGGCAGGAAGCCCAGCGGCCTGCCTGGAACTACAAGCAAGAAGAGGGCGGCGGCATCGTCCTCGACATGTTCTGCCACTGGCGCTACGTGCTCGACAACCTCTTCGGCCCAGTGAAGTCGGTCTACTGCCAGGGCGCGACGCACATCCCGTCCCGGGTCGACGAGCAGGGCAACGAGTACACCGCCACCGCGGACGATGCGGCGTACGGCGTGTTCGAGCTGGAGGGCGGCATCGTCGCGCAGCTGAACTCGTCGTGGGCGACCCGGGTGTTCCGTGACGAGCTGGTCGAGTTCCAGGTCGACGGCACCGAGGGTTCCGCGGTCGCGGGCCTGCGCAACTGCCGGGCTCAGCACCGGTCCGCGACGCCGAAGCCGGTCTGGAACCCGGACCTGCCGGCCACCGAGATGTTCCGCGACCAGTGGGCGACGGTGCCGGACAACGAGGTGTTCGACAACGGCTTCAAGGTGCAGTGGGAGATGTTCCTGCGGCACGTGGTCGAGGACGCGCCGTTCACCTGGGACTTCGTCGAGGCCGCCAAGGGCGTGCAGCTCGCCGAGCTCGGCCTGCAGTCGTGGCGGGAGGGCCGCAAGCTCGAGGTCCCGCCGCTCGACCTCGAGGGCCCGCTGTGACGCTCGAACTGCGCCTGCCGCGCGACGGCGGCCTGGAAGAGTACCGGCTGGCCGGCGAGCCAGTTGCCCAGGGCACCTATACGCCGGCGGCGAGCCGGCTGGCCTTCGCCGCCGCACACGTTGTCGCCGACCCCTTGGGCGACAACTCGCCCGGACAGCCCGCGGTGATCGACTGGGAGCACACGCTGGGGTTCCGGCGGCACCTGTGGTCACTCGGGCTGTCCGTGGCGGAGGCGATGGACACCGCACAACGCGGGATGGGGCTTGACTGGGCGGCGACGCAGGAGCTGATCCGGCGATCCGCCGCCGAGGCACCCGACGGCCGGATCGCTGTGGGAGTTGGCACAGACCAGCTCACCACCGCGCCTCGACCCGCTGCCGGCTCGCGCGGCGACCACTCCTTGGATGCGGTGACCGCGGCGTACGAGCAGCAGCTTGCGCTTGCCGAGGAGGTCGGGGCGCAGCCGATCCTGATGGCCAGCCGGGCGTTGTGCGCCGCGGCGACCTCCCCGGACGACTACCGCAAGGTCTACGACCATCTGCTCGGCCAATCGAGCCGGCCGGTCATTCTGCACTGGCTGGGCTCGATGTTCGACCCGGCGCTGGACGGCTACTGGGGCAGCGACTCGCTCGACACCGCGGCCGACGTCGTGGTCGATCTGATTGTCGACAACGCGACAAAGGTCGACGGCATCAAGGTGTCCCTGCTGGACGCTTCCCGAGAGGTCGCCCTGCGCGACCGTCTGCCGGAGGGCGTTCGGCTCTACACCGGCGACGACTTCAACTACCCATCGCTGATCAAGGGCGACGAGAACCGCTACAGCGACGCCCTGCTCGGCATCTTCGCCGCGATCGCTCCGGCGGCCGCGGCGGCCCTGAAGGCGCTGGACGACGGCGATCTGGACACCTACGACCGCGTCTTCGCGCCGACGGTCCCATTGGCCCGCCAGATCTTCTCGGCACCGACGTACTACTACAAGACCGGAATCGCCTTCCTGGCTTGGCTGAACGGGCACCAACCCGGGTTCTCGATGGTGGGTGGCCTGCAGACCGGGCGGTCGCTCCCGCATCTGGCTGACACCCTCCGCCTTGCCGATCAAGCCGGCGTACTCACGGATCCGGAGCTTGCCGTCGAGCGGTTCGGACAGCTGCTGCGTGTGGGTGGAGTCGACGCGTGAACCGCTACAGCCTGAACCAGGCGACGACGAAGTACTGGCCGCTCGAGGACGTGGTCGCGGCCAGCGCCAAGGCCGAGCTGTCGTGGATCGGCCTGTGGCGCGAGCCGATCCAGGAGTACGGCGTCGACAAGGCAGCGCGGCTCGTCACGGACGCGGGCCTGAAGGTCTCGTCGCTGTGCCGGAGTGGATTCTTCACGTCGACCTATCCGGCCGAGCGAAAAGCGAAGATCGAGGACAACCAGCGCGCGATCGACGAGGCCGCGACGCTGGGTACGTCCGTGCTCGTGCTCGTCAGCGGTGGTCTGCCGCCAGGCTCGCGTGATCTCGACGGCGCTCGTTCGATGGTCCGCGATGGGCTGGCCGAACTGGCGCCGTACGCGGCAGAGCGTGGGGTGAAGCTGGCGGTCGAGGCATTGCATCCGATGTTCTGCTCGGATCGGTGCGTGGTCTCGTCGCTGGGTGGCGCGCTCGAGCTGGCCGAGCAGTTCCCGGCGTCGCAGGTGGGTGTGATCGTGGACGCGTATCACCTGTGGTGGGACGCCGACGTCTATCGGCAGATCGAGCGGGCCGGCGAGCGGATTCTGTCCTACCAGGTGAGCGACTGGGTGGTTCCGTTGCCGGCGGACACGCTGCTCGGGCGCGGCATGATGGGCGACGGTTCGATCGAGCTGCGCCGGCTGCGCGAGGCCTGTGACGCGGCCGGGTACGACGGACCGATCGAAGTGGAGATCTTCAACCAGGAGCTGTGGGACGCGCCGGGACAAGAGGTCTTCGACCTGGCGCTGGCGCGCTATCAGGAACACGTCATCTAGTAGCTGAGGAGCTGCCTGTATGAGTATCCCCGCCGACGGCATCGGAATGCACCTCTACACCATGCGGGAGGTGTTGGCCGAGGACTATCCGGGGACGCTGAAGCGGCTCGCCGGGATCGGGTATCGCACGGTGGGGGTGAGTGGGCGGTTCGACCACACCGCCGAGGAGATCCGCTCCTTCGCCGACGACGCCGGGCTGTCGATCGTGCTCGAGCACGTCGGGTACCCCCGGATGACGGACAACTGGGCCGGTGCGCTGGCCGACGTACAGACGTTGGGCGCGCAGTGGATCGTCGTACCGTCGATTCCTTCCGAGATGCACTCCGTGGAGGGGTTCAAGACGGCGGCGGCCGCGTTCACCGAGGCCGGCAAGGCCGCGCGTGATGCCGGCCTGAAGCTGCTGTTCCACAACCACGGGCGCGACTTCGATGCGGTGGACGGACAGGTTCTGTACGACATCCTGCTCGACGTGGACCCGGAACTGCTGGGCTTCGAGCTGGATCTGTACTGGGTGGTCGACGGTGGCCACGACCCGGCGAAGTACTTCCAGGAGCACCCCGGGCGGTTCCCGGCGCTGCACGTCAAGGACATGGCCGCGGACGGTTCCTGGGAGGACGTCGGTGCGGGCAAGCTCGACTTCGCGGGCATGTTCGCCTACGCGACCGAGGGTGGGGTCGAGCAGTGGCTGGTCGAGCACGACAAGCCGGCCGACGCCTGGCAGTCGGCCGAACGGAGCTACCGCGGGCTGACCGAAATCAGGTACTGACAAACGCTTAACCGGATCAAAGGTGATTACAACTGCTCACGGCGGGTGAGATCGGCCTATTCTCGACCCGTGCCCAACGACGACCCATCGGTCCGGCTGACGGCTGTACGCCGCCTCTACGAGGTGAGCGCGCGGATGGGTGCGGGGCGCAGCCTGGCCGAGACCCTGCAGGCGGTGGTCGACGGGGTCGTCGACGGGCTCGGCTTCGGCATCGCCGTACTGAATCTGCGGCATGCCGACGGGAAGTTCGAGGTGTTCGCGGTCGCCGGGTCGCCGGAGGCGCGGGAGGCCCTGCTCGGCCGGGTGAGCGCGGCGGACATCTTCGACGCCGACTTCGCGATCGCGGACGAGTGGGGCGGCCTGCGCTTCGTGCCGCATGAGCGGCTGCCCGAGGGCGAGGTGACCGGCTGGGTGCCCGACGTACCGGTGTCCGACGATCCGGCCGCCTGGCATCCGCTGGACGCGCTGTTCGCGCCGCTGTACTCACCGAGCGGTGAACTGGTCGGGATGCTCTCGGTCGATCTGCCCGAGGACCAGCGCCGGCCTGGGCCGATCCACCGGGAGCTGCTGGAGATCTTCGCCACCCAGGCCGGCCTGGCGATCGACAAGGCCCGGCTGACCGATCAGCTCCGCGCCGAGAAGGCACGGCTGGAGGCGAGCGAGACCACGTTCCGGATGGTCTTCGAGGGTGCCGGGAACGGGATGGCGACGATCGCCTTCGACGGGCCCGACGCCGGCCGGGTGCTGCGGGTGAACGACGCCTTCTGCCGGATCACCGGGTACGACGCCGATAAACTGCTCGGCACCCGCCTGCCGGACTTCCTCCGCGACGAGGAGCCCGGGCAGTCCCGGCGCGAATTCGACGAGGTTGCTGCTGGCAACGCGCCGTACCGGTTCGAGCGGCTCTTCTCGCAGCCCAGCGGGAACGAGATCTGGCTCGGCGGTACGGCGGCGATCGTCGAACAGGGCACCAGCCAGCCGCAGATCCTGCTGATCCAGATCGACGACGTGACCGCCCGCAAGGACGCCGAACGCGAACTCCGCCACCACGCCGCCCACGACCCGCTCACCGGCCTGCCGAACCGGCGGCTGCTCCAGCACCGCTTCACCTCGGTCCTCGAGCGGACCCGAGCGACCGGCCGGCCCGGCGCCTTGCTGTTCTGCGACCTGAACCACTTCAAGCTCGTGAACGACAGCTACGGACACGAGGCCGGCGACCACGCCCTGCGCGAGATCGCCGCCCGGCTGTCCACCGCGGTCCGCCATGGCGATACCGTGGCCCGTCTCGGTGGCGACGAGTTCGCCGTACTCGCCGAGGACATCGCCGGTGAGGACCTGACGACGTTGATCTCCCGCCTCGAGTCCGCGGTGAGCCGACCGCTGCCGAACATCGCGGTCGAGGTCACGACGAGCATCGGCACCGTCCCGATCACGCCGGACGCGAGCGATCTCGACGCCCTTCTCCACGAGGCCGACCAGGCCATGTACGCCGCGAAGCACCGCCGCTCGTAGGCTGCGCGGATGGACGAGGTGGAGTTGCGTGGCGGGTTCGTGAACGTGGTGGTGCGGCAAGGAGACGCCGTACTGCGGAAGCCCGGTGAGCGGGCCGGTTTCGTGCATGATCTGCTGCGGTTGCTGGCGGGGTGGGGTGGCGCGCCACGGTTTCTCGGTGTGGATGCGGACGGTCGGGAGCGGCTGGGCTTCGTCGACGGGTACGTCGCGTGGGAGCGGCCGTGGAAGCCCACCGTCACGTCCACTGATGCATTGCACTCGGTGGGCCGCTTGGTCCGCGAGTTCCACGACCTCACCGCGGGTACGGCGCTCGCCGGCGACCAAGAGGTGGTCTGCCACAACGACCTCTCGCCGAAGAACACCGTCTACACCGACGACGGGACGCGCGCCATCGCCTTCATCGACTGGGACATCGCCGCCCCGGGTGCCCGCATCCACGACATCGCCTTCATCTGCTGGCAGTACGCCGACCTCGTGAGCCTCGACCGGGCTGTCCCGCACTGGAAGGCGCTACTGGCCGGCTACGGTCCGGTCGATCTCACCGCACTTGTCCCCACGGTGCTGTGGTGGCAGTCCCGCGCCGCCGACGGCATCGACGCCCAGGCCGCGGCCGGTGACCAGGCCATGCGGCACCTCCGCGACCTCGACATACCGAACGACATCCGTCGGACGCGCACCTGGGTCGAAGCTCACGCCGACGAATTGCAGGAAGCTGCAACCGCCCAGTCTTGAACCGCCACCTCCGCGTGTGCTTCAAATAGGGGCTGATCATCAACGTGGGGGGATCCACAGTGCTACGGAAACTCGGTCTCGGCGGCGTGGTCTGATGAGGACGGTGATGACTGGGCCCGCGTGGGTCGCCTACGCGCAGATCTATGTGGAGAGCTCGGAGAACTACGCCGACCTCGGCGAGTGTTTCGCCGGGCAGCGGAACGGGTTGTGCGGGGCGGCGGTCGAGGGGAAGTTGTTTCTGATCACCGGGCTGCACACTGGCAAGGTCGGGTTCGTGGTCGAGGTGCACGACAAGATGCCGTCGGTCGAGTACAGCGCGGACGAGGTTGTCGAGGCGTCGTACCGGCCGTTGGGCGCGGCGGCGCTGAAGGGCTGGGGCGGTGAGGGGCGCTGGCCGCTGAACCTGGAGCAGGTGAGCTACCGCGTGCGGTATTCCGGCTGGGGAATGGATTCCGGACATCAAGCCGGACCGCCGATGGACGACGAGACGCTGGTCGACCGCTACCTCCTGCAGTTCTGGCCGGCACCACCTGCGCCTGACCGCGTGATCAGGCAGACCGGCAAGCAGGCGGCGTACTGGCACAAATACGCGCGGCAACAGCCGACCCCGGCGCAACTCGCGGAGATCAAGCGCGAGCGCGCGCGCCTCGAGTAGGACCGGCGCCTCTTCGCAGACGGCGGGCAACTGGTCAGCGAACTGTGGCGGACGTTTCGGGTGCTTACGAGCCCAGCTGGGTGAGGGCGTCGTCGGTTAGGCGGTAGACCATCCATTCGTCTTGGGGGCCGGCGCCCAGGGACTTGTAGAAGTCGATGGCTGGGGTGTTCCAGTTGAGGACGGACCACTCGAGGCGTTCGTAGCCGTTGGTGACGCATTCCTGGGCGAGGGCGGTGAGCAGGGCCTTGCCGAGGCCGGTGCCGCGGGTCTCGGGGCGGACGAAGAGGTCTTCGAGGTAGATGCCGTGGACGCCGCGCCACGTGGAGAAGCTGAGGAACCAGAGTGCGCAGCCGGCCACCTCACCCTCGTGTTCGGCGACGTGGCAGAAGACCGCGGGGGCGTCGCCGAACAGGGCGGTCTCCAACTGCGCCGCGGTCAGGTGGCATTCGTCCGGGGCTCGCTCGTAGTCGGCGAGTCCGTAGACCAGTTCCACGATCGCCGGGACGTCCTCTCGCCGGGCTCGCCGTACCCGCTCGTCAATGTGCATGGGAACATCCTGCCCTCGACGCCGATTCAGTACCGACAGTGCTGAGTTTGTGCGGATATTCCTGTTTGAATCGGCGCCCGTCGCGCGCGAGGTTGGAGTCATGGCAGCTGACACGAAGAAGACCCGCCGGATCGGTGACGTCGAGGTGTCCGCGATCGGGCTCGGCGGGATGCCGATGTCGATCGAGGGCCGGCCCGACGAGGAGCGGTCGATCGCGACCATCCACGCCGCGCTCGACGCCGGGATCACCCTGATCGACACCGCCGACGCGTACCACCTGACCGCGACCGACGACGGTCACAACGAATCCCTGATCGCTCAGGCACTGGCGTCGTACGGCGGCGACACGTCGCACGTGCTCGTCGCCACCAAGGGCGGCCACCTCCGGCCCGGGGACGGCAGCTGGACTGTGGACGGCTCACCGAAGCACCTGTTCGAGGCCGCCGACGCGTCCCTGAAGCGGCTGGGTGTCGAGGCGATCGGCCTGTACCAGTTCCACCGGCCCGACCCGAAGACGCCGTACGAGGACTCGATCGGGGCGATCCGCGACCTGCTCGACGCGGGCAAGATCCGGCTGGCCGGCATCTCGAACGCGAACCCGGCCCAGATCAAGCAGGCCAACGAGATCCTCGGCGGCCGCCTCGTCTCGGTGCAGAACCAGTTCTCTCCCGCCTTCCGCTCCAGCGAGCCGGAGCTCGACCTGTGCGACGAGCTCGGCATCGCATTCCTCCCCTGGTCGCCGCTCGGCGGCATCTCCAACGCGGGCAACCTCGGCACCAAGCACCCCGCGTTCCACCAACTCGCCGCCGAACTCGGCGTCAGCCCACAGCGCCTGACTCTCGCGTGGATGCTGGCCAAGTCGCCGTACGTCATCCCGATCCCCGGCTCCAGCCGGCCGGAGACCATCCGCGACTCGTACGCCGCGATCGACCTGGAGCTCACCCCCGACCAGGTCGCCACGCTCGACGCCGCCTGACGCCGGACCGCGGCGCGGAATAGCTCCGCGCCGCGTGGTGTTCCTGTCACGTTCCCGAGATGACAGGAGGCCCTCCATGGAAGACATGCGCGCATTGAGCTACGGCCTTGGCCGGCAATACTTCGAGGACCGGGACTACCGCGGCGCCATCCGCGCCCTCCGCCCGGTCGTCGACGAAACTCCCGACGACGTCGGCACCCGGCTGCTGCTGGCCCGCGCCTACTACCACGCGGCCCTCCTCAAGCCCGCCGAAGAGCACCTTCTCGAGGTCGTCGAACGCGAGCCCACCGAGTACTACGCCCACCTCATGCTCGCCCGCACCCTCGAACGCCAGTCCCGCCGCGACGAAGCCACCAAGCACCGCCGCATAGCCGCCGCCCTCACCGGCGACGACGAGTTCCTCGAGCCGCACACAATCTGACCGGCGCAGCCGACGGCCCGCGATCCCCCGTGGATCGCGGGCCGTCGGCGTTCACCGGGCAGGATGGAATGACTCGCAGGGGATTGGCGTTCTCCCAGCAAGAGTAGTTTAATAGTGAACTATCTAGGCGAGGAGGACCGATGCAGTTCGGTGTGTTCAGTGTTGGGGATGTGACCGAGGACCCGACGACTGGGACGACCGTGAGTGAGGGCGAGCGGATCAAGGCGATGGTGGCGATCGCGCTGAAGGCCGAGGAAGTCGGGCTGGACGTGTTCGCGCAGGGTGAGCACCACAACCCGCCGTTCGTGCCGTCGTCGCCGACCACGCAGCTCGGGTACATCGCGGCGAAGACGTCGAAGATCATCCTGTCCACCTCGACGACGCTGATCACGACCAACGACCCGGTGAAGATCGCCGAGGACTACGCGATGCTGCAGCACCTGGCCGACGGCCGGGTCGACCTGATGATGGGTCGCGGCAACACCGGTCCGGTGTACCCGTGGTTCGGTCAGGACATCCGCAACGGCATCGCGCTCGCGGTCGAGAACTACGCCCTGCTGCGCCGGCTCTGGCGCGAGGACGTCGTCGACTGGGAAGGCAAGTTCCGTACGCCGCTGCAGGGGTTCACGTCGACCCCACGGCCGCTCGACGGCGTACCGCCGTTCGTCTGGCACGGTTCGATCCGGTCACCCGAGATCGCCGAGCAGGCGGCGTACTACGGTGACGGGTTCTTCCACAACAACATCTTCTGGCCGGTCACGCACACCAAGCGGATGATCGAGCTTTACCGCAAGCGCTTCGAGCACTACGGGCATGGCGCCGCCGACCAGGCGATCGTCGGGCTCGGCGGTCAGGTCTTCATGCGGAAGAACTCGCAGGACGCCGTCAACGAGTTCCGGCCGTACTTCGACAACGCGCCGGTGTACGGACACGGCCCGTCGCTGGAGGACTTCACCCGGGAGACGCCGCTGACGGTCGGCAGCCCGCAGCAGGTGATCGAGCGGACGCTGACCTTCCGCGAGGAGTTCGGCGACTACCAGCGTCAGTTGTTCCTGATGGACCACGCCGGGTTGCCGCTCAAGACTGTGCTGGAGCAGCTGGACATCCTTGGTGAAGAGGTCGTTCCGGTGCTGCGGAAGGAGTTCGCGGCGAAGAAGCCGGCGCATGTGCCGGACGCGCCGACGCATGCTTCCCTGAAGGCCGCGGCCGAGCGGGCGCACGACCTGGAGACGATCGAGGAGCCGACCCGATGACCGCACCTGCTGAACGGGTGATCGCGGTGGTGACCGCCGGGCTGACGACACCGTCGTCGTCCCGGCTGCTCGCCGACCAACTGGCGGCCGCGGTGCAGGACGAGCTGTCCGGGCGCGGGATCGCGTCCCGGGTCGAGCTGATCGAGGCGCGCGACCACGCCCACGACCTGACCAACAACCTCCTCACCGGCTTCCCGACGGCGTCGTTGCAAACCGTTCTGGACACGGTGACCGAAGCCGACGCGCTGATCGTGGTCAGCCCGACCTTCAGCGCGTCGTACAGCGGTCTGTTCAAGATGTTCTTCGACGTCCTGGACGACCAGGCCCTGGCCGGCAAGCCCGTCCTGCTCGCCGCGA
Source organism: Kribbella sp. NBC_01484 (assembly GCF_036227145.1). Taxonomy (NCBI): domain Bacteria; kingdom Bacillati; phylum Actinomycetota; class Actinomycetes; order Propionibacteriales; family Kribbellaceae; genus Kribbella; species Kribbella sp. NBC_01484. The sequence goes on along the minus strand of NZ_CP109437.1, from coordinate 3,027,447 downwards.
CCGGCGGCACCGAGCGCCACTCGCTGGTGCTCGAGTTCGCCCTACGCCCCCTGTTCGCCTATCTGAAGGCGCTGCCTGTCCCCACCGGCGTGTACGCCGCCTCCACCGACTGGGGCCCCAACGCCGCCAAACTCCGCTCCCGCATCACCCAGGCGGCCACTGAACTGGTCGCCGCCCTCCACCATGAGGCTCCCACCCACGCCGACCCGTACGACAACCCCACCCCCTTCGAAGACCTGCTCAACAGCTAATCGATCAGCAGGGAGATGCCGTCGAGGATCCTGGTCAGCCCGAACGTCAGGGCGTGGGCCGGATCGATAACGGATTGGAAGTGTTCGCCGACCGCGGTGCCTACGCGGCCGGCAACGGGGAAGTGTTTGGCGCTGCCGGACATGACGTGGGTGAGTGTCGGGGAGATCTGACGCCACCACTCCTCGTCGGTGAGGCCGGACTCGCGCTGCGTGCGGAGCTGCTCGGCGCCGGCGCGGGCGGTGCCCTGGACGTGGGTGAGGACCAGGATGAGGGCCGAGTCCATCTCGACGTCGGTCAGGCCGAGGCCGTCGAGGGGGCGTAGCTCGGCCTCGTACTTGGCGGTGATGTTCGGGCCCAGCGCCGTACGCATCGTCGGGACCTCGTGGATCCACGGGTGCGCGGTCAGAACGTCCCAGTTGCGGTGGGCAATGAATTCCAGCGCACCGCGCCAGCCGCCGGGCTGCCGCGACGGCTCGTCGACGTCGGCGTACAGGTCGCCGTACACGCGGTCGAACATCAGGTCGGTCAGCTCACCCTTGCCGGGCACGTGCGTGTAGAGCGACATCGTGCCGACCTTCAGCCGCTCGGCCACCATCCGCATCGAGAGGGCCTCGAGCCCCCCGCCGTCGGCCAGCTCGATCGCCGCGTCGACGATCGCGCGGACGGTCAGACCGGAGCGGCCGGGCTTCGTGTGGCTCCCCCAGAGCAGCGCCAGACTGCGCGCCGGATCGGACGCTGCCACCTTCTTTCCAGCCAAGGAACTAACTCCAGCCGCTCGTCGTTGTCCCGATCGTACCCGAGTCGTACAGTGTACGGTACACTCTACGACTCAACTCGGGCGAGAGGTGGGACGTGACAACGGAGCGTGTGATCGAGGCCGTCGGCGTACGGAAGCACTACAAGGGCGGCACCGAGGGGGCAGGGCTGAACGGGTTCGACCTGGAGGTCACCGCCGGCACGGTGACGGGCCTGCTCGGCCCGAACGGCGCCGGCAAGACGACGGCGGTGCGGATCCTGTCCACGCTGCTGGAGCTGGACTCGGGTACGGCGACTATCGCGGGGTACGACGTCCGCCGGCAAGGCGCCGAGGTCCGACGGCGGATCGGACTCGTCGGCCAGTACGCCGCGATCGACGACGTACTGACCGGGAGGCAGAACCTGGTCATGTTCGGCCGGCTGAATCACCTGGGCCACTCGAAGGCGCTCCGCCGGGCGGACGAGCTGCTCGAGCGATTCAGCCTGACGGAGGCGGCGGGGCAGGCGGTCAGCAAGTACTCCGGCGGGATGCGCCGGCGGCTCGATCTGGCGGCGAGTCTGATCGTCGCGCCGGCCGTGTTGTTCGTGGACGAGCCGACGACCGGTCTGGACCCGGCCGGGCGGCTCGAGGTGTGGTCCGCCGTACGGCAGTTGGTCGACGGCGGGACGACGGTGCTGCTGACCACGCAGTACCTGGAGGAGGCGGATCAGCTGGCGAACCGGATCTCGATGCTCAAGGCCGGCAAGGTCGTTGCCGAGGGCACCCCGGACGACCTGAAGACGCAGCTCGGATCCGACTGGCTGGATCTCGTCCTCGCGGATCCCGCCGACGTGCCGCGGGTGCTGCAGTTGGCAGAACCCTTGGCGGACGGGGAGATCCGGGTCAGCGACGTACGGATCAGCGTGCCTGTGAAGGACCGTACACGGGCGCTCGTGGTGATGGCCAACTCGTTGCACGAGGCAAGGATCGAACCGGAGGACATTACCCTGCGCAGACCGACATTGGACGAGGTCTTCCTGCACCTGACCGGGACGGAGGTGGCGGCATGACGGCCTTGGGCTGGGCACTGGCGGACAGTTGGACGATCGCGCGGCGGACGCTCGTGCACTGGCGGATGCAGCCGGGGATCGTGATCTTCAACTGGTTCTTCCCGGTGCTGATGCTGCTGATGTTCGGTGCGTTGCTGGGTGGCGCGATGGACTTCCCGGACGGACAGTCGTACTACGAGCTCCTCGTGCCGGGGATCTTCGCTCTGGCGATGCTCTTCGGGCTGGAGGGCACGATGACCGCGGTCACGACGGATGCCGCAAAGGGTGTCACGGACCGGTTCCGATCGTTGCCGATGAGCTCGGCGGCAGTCGTGATGGGGCGGTGCATCGCGGACATGCTCGACTCGGCGGTGACGCTGCTCGTGCTGGTCGGGACCGGGCTCGCGCTCGGCTGGCGGTGGCACGAGGGTGTGCCGTCCGCGCTGGCCGCCTTCGGGTTGCTGTTGCTGCTGCGGTTCGCCTTGCTGTGGGTGGGGATCTTCATCGGGCTGACCGTGAAGAACGCGCAGAGCGTGACGATGGTGCAGGTCCTGGTGTGGCCGATCGGCTTCCTCTCCAGTGCCTTCGTGGCCACGTCAACGATGCCGTCCTGGCTGGGCACGATCGCTCAGTGGAACCCGCTGTCCGCGACCGCCACCGCCTCTCGCGCCCTCTTCGGCAACCCCGACCCCTCCGCCACCTGGATCGGCGCCCACGCGGAGATCGCCGCGGTGATCGCCCCGTTGCTGCTCATCGCAGTCTTCCTGCCACTCTCCGCACATCGGTTCCGCACACTTTCGCGATAACTGAATACTGGACGGTCATGGCCGTTCGGGACGGAGCGGTACGACGAGCCGCGTGGAGTCTCGCCCACGTCATGGGGCGTGTGCTGGGATCACCCGCGGCACGTCGTACCGCCCGCCTGGTCGGCTTCTCCGAAGGACGTCGGCGTCCACGCACTGACGGTGGCGAAGCGGCTGGACGAGCTAGGTGGCGGGCGGGTGACCGCGGTCGAGCCGGCCGCGGACTGTGTCGCGACGGAGCGATCGTCCAGGAGGTGCCGGTGATCCGGCTGGACGACTGGGCGCGGGAGCACGCGTTGACCCGCCTCGACGTGGTGAAGCTCGATATCGAGGGCGGGGAGATCGCGGCCCTCTCCGGAGCGACCCGCACGCTCAAGCGGTTGCAGCCACGCGCTCTGCTGGTCGAGGACAAGCGAAGCGAGTCGAGCGCGCGGCTGCACACGATCCTGGACGAGATGCGCTACCTGCCGGCCGGCGAGACGCTGGACCAGAACGCGCTGTTCCGGCCGGAAAGCTTGCTCACGGCATCAATTGGCCGCCGTTGACCTCGATGATCTGGCCGGTGACGTAGGAGGCCATCCGGTCGGAGGCCAGGAAGAGGATGGTGCCGACGCACTCGTGCGGGGTGCCGGTGCGGCCCATCGGGATGGTGGCGATCATCGCGGTCATCTGCTCGTCGCCGGTGTGCCGGTCGTGGAACGGGGTCTTGATGACGCCGGGTGAGATCGCGTTCACGCGGATGCCCTCGGGGGCGAGTTCCTTGGCGAGGCCGCGGGTGAACGTGCTGACGGCGCCCTTGCTGGTCGCGTAGACGACCGAACCGCCGCCTCCACCGTGCCGGCCGGCGATCGAGGTCACGTTCACGATCGCGCCGCCGCCCTGCACGCGGAACACCGGCACGATCCGGCGGCTGAGCGCGAACACCGAGGTCAGGTTCACGTCCAGGATCCGGTGGAACTCCTCGTCCGGTACGTCGGCCACCGGCGACCGCTTGACCAGGTCACCGGCGTTGTTCACGAGCACGTCGATCCGGCCGTGCTGCGCGAGTACGTCGTCGATGAACGCGTCTGCCGACTTCGGGTCGGCCAGGTCCGCCTGGTGCAACGACGCCGTACCGCCGGCCGTCTGCACCGCGCCAACGGTGTGCTTCACGCCCTCCTCGTTGCGGTGGTAGTGCAGCGCGAGCGTCGCCCCGGTCTCTGCGAATCCCACCGCCGCCGCAGCCCCGATCCCGCTGCTGGCGCCCGTCACCACCACGACCTGATCCCTGAAATCCAGATATCCCATACGCCCTATCCTCTCCTAGTGCCACGCACCGTTCTGATTGCCGTGCATGTCGCCTGGCCGGCCGGGATCCTCCTGCTGCGACTGATCACGAGGGTCCGCCGCCGGTGCCTGGCGGCTGCTGGCATCGGGTGGCTGGCTGCGGTCGTGGTGGCGACCACAGCGACGCCGACCTCTCGGGCACTGCCGATCGGGCTCATCCTCGGAGCGGGGATCGCAATCGGCGGCTGCCTCGCGACAGCGCGCGGAGTGACGTTCACCTGGGAGCAGCAGCAGACGTACTGGGCGTACGACGGGAAGATCCCACCCGGCGATCGGCTCGTGGAGGTCCTGACCGGGCTGGTAGGGCTCATCGGCGTGATGGCGCTGGCTTGAACGCGCCGTGAGCGCAGTTGCCATTGGTGGGTGGGCGGTAGATTCGATGGATGGGATACGCGCTCGGGGAGCTGGGGCTGCGGCGGTGGCGGACGGCTGACGCGCTGCGGCTGGCCGCGGCTCACCAGGATCCTGAGATGAGAACCCAGGGCGGGATCGTGGACCGGGCGTCCGCGGTGGACTGGATCGGCCGCGTCGCGGACCTGGACAACGGGCATGTGTACGCCGTTGCCGATGCCGACGACCACCCGATCGGGTGCGTGGCCGTGACGAACATCGACCGCCACCAGGTGGGCTGGACGTGGTACTGGACCCTCGCCGACGTCCGCGGCCACGGCGTCGCCCGGGACGCACTCCGCGCCCTCGCCGACTGGGCCCACCGCGACGCCGGCCTCTACCGGCTCGAGCTCGGCCACCAACTCAACAACCCCGCGTCCTGCGCGGTCGCGGCCGGCGCGGGCTTCCTCTCCGAGGGCCTCGAACGCCAACGCCTCGCGTACGACGGCTCCCGGTATGACGTGGAGCGCCACGCGCGCCTGATCACGGACCCGCTGACCCCGCCCGAACGCCCGGTCTCCATCAGCGTCTGATATCCGCCCTGGTTCTGCGACCCCGCAACAAGGACTCGCGGGTCAGCACCTGGTCGACGGTCCGCTCGATCAGGTCGTGGCCGACGACAAGGTTGGGGGTGCTCGTCGCCGAGGGCAGCAGACGAGCTCGACTGCCGAGTCATCGACAGGCTGATTGGCGGTGAGCAGTCGAGGTCGATCAGGCGGCGTTGCCTACCCCGTTCTCCTCCCGAGAGCCGTGTGATGTTTCCCCTTGTGGATAAGGGCTTTCGGGGCTCGGCGATTTGCCGCAGCTCGATGGCGATGCGTAGAATCGAAGACATGTTCGAAGGAGATCTGGCGACGCTGTCGACGGCCGACCTGCTGGAGTCGGCCGTCGAGTGGCGTGCCGTGGGTGTCCGGGCCGATGTCCGGGTCCTGGAGGTCGCCTTGGTCTATGCCGATCGCTTTCACCCTGACGCGGGCCCGGTCCGCCCGGGCCGCCGTGGCTGCGACGGTCGGGAACGGGCGGTGTTGCTGGGTGGTGACGGGTGTCCGGAGGTCTTGGAGTTCGCGGTCGCGGAGTTCGCGGTGGTGCTGGGGATCTCGCCGCGGGTCGCCGCGGACTATCTGGGGCAGGCGTTGGCGTTGCGGCACCGGTTCCCGTTCACCTGGGCGCGGGTCCTGGCCGGTGAGGCGACCGCGTGGAAGGCGTGCCGGATCGTGGCCGACTGCGTGAAGCTGTCCGCGGACGCCGCCGCCTATGTCGACCAGCGGATCGCGCGACTCATCGACTCGATCACCCCGTACCGGTTGGACAAGATCGTGAAGGCCGCGAAGATGCACGCCGATGCCGATTTGGCGCGGGCCGAGGCGGCCGAGAAGGCCCGCGAACGGGGTGTGTTCGTCGGCCGCGCGGATGAGCACGGCACCAAGACCATGTACATCAAGGCCGCCGCCGGTGCAGTGATCCGGAACAAGGCGACCCTCGACGCGATCGCCGAGGCGTTGAAGACCTTCGGCGACACCCGGTCGGTCCAGCACCGGCGCGCGGACGCGGTCGGGATCATCGCCGACCCCCGTTACACCCAAGAACTCCTCACCCAGGCCCGCCACCACCACCTCACCACCCCAGCACAGGACACCACGGCCCCGGACCCCGCGGGGCCGGACGCCGCCGGGCCTGTGAGCACGAGCCCTCGGGGTGCGAGCCACCGGGGCACCGGGTGCCCCGAGGCCGGTGACGACGATCGTCCTCACGCGACCACCGACCTGGCCCGGGCTGATGTGGACCACCAGGTCGACTCGGGCCACGGCACCGCTGCCGCGGGGGCGAGCGGGATGCCCGGCGCGGGCTCGGCATCCCGGTGGGGTGATGAGGACCGGACCGGCATCCGCGACGAGCCCGGCCTGGACGACGAGGCCGACCGCGACGCACCCCACCCCAGTAGCAGCGACCTGCCCGACCCCCTCGACACCCCCGACATCGTGCCGATCGAACCCTTCGACCCCTCCGACCCCGGCCTGCACCTCGACCCCGACGACGGCCAGCCTATGGACGCGGCCGCACGCCGCGCCCTGCACGCGCGCCTGGCCCAGATCAAGCAGGACGCCTACAGCACCCACGCCACCCGAACCGGCGCCGACCGCGACGGTAGTCCCGACCGTGCCGGCGGACGGGTGCGTCCGGGCCAGACCGAGATCTATGTCCACCTCACCGACCACACCCTGGCCACCGGGACCGGGGTCCTGCGCGCCGAGGGCATCGGGCCGCTGCTCGCCGACCAGCTGGCCGAGCTCGTCGGCCACGGCCCGTACACCGTGAAGCCGGTCATCGACCTCAACGACGCCATCAGCGTCGACGCCTACGAAATCCCCGACCGGATCCGCGAACGCATCAAACTCACCCACCCCGTCGAGCTCTTCCCGTTCGGCACCCAAGAAACCCACCCCGGCATGGACCTGGACCACCTCCAGCCCTACGACCCCCTCGGCCCACCGGGACAGACCAGCACCACCAACCTCGCACCGCTCGGCCGCTTCGGTCACCGGGTCAAAACCCACGCCCACGGCTGGACCGTCCGCCGCCTCGACCCCAAAACCTTGGAATGGACCACACCCCACGGCTTCGTCTTCCACGTCACGCCTACCGGCACTTTCAGGGCGATACCAGGAGCACCATCGCAATAGCCGGCGCCGCGTTCAGCCCCGCCAGACAGGTCAACAGAACTGTCGGAGGCCGCGGATACGGTCCGATTGTGGACACCCATCCCGCGCTCGATGTCGTACTGACCGACGATCCGACCGACGCCGAGATCGCCGTCGTCGCGGATTCGCTGGACGAATTCAACCTCAGCGCGAGCGGCGTTCGGGATCGGCGGGCACTGGCCGTGCTCGTGAAGGACCCCTCGACCGGACAGACCCTCGGCGGGTTGACCGGCCGGACCTCGCTGGGGTTGTGGTTCGTCGATCTGCTCTATCTGCCGGATGCGCTGCGCGGGTCAGGCCTCGGGAGCAGGATCCTTCAGCAGGCAGAAGCCGAGGCACGGGATCGGGGCTGTGTCAGCGGCGTCGTCTACACGATCAACTTCCAGGCGCCCGACTTCTACAAACGCCACGGCTGGACCGAGTTCGGGCGAATCCCGAGCGCGGCCGGCATCAGCCGGATCTTCCTCAGCAAGCGCCTCGGCTAGAGGAATCGCTGCGGCAGTTTGGGGTGGCGGTTGACGTCTTTGTAGAGGAGATAGCGGAAGCGGCCCGGGCCGCCGGCGTAGCAGGCCTGCGGGCAGAAGGCGCGGAGCCACATGAAGTCGCCCTCCTGGACCTCGACCCAGTCTTTGTTGAGGAGGTAGACCGCCTTGCCTTCGAGGACGTAGAGGCCGTGTTCCATCACGTGCGTCTCCGGGAACGGGATCACCCCGCCCGGCTCGAAGCTGACGATGTTGACGTGCATGTCGTGCCGGACGTCGTCCGGATCGGCGAACCGTTGCGTCTTCCATCGACCCTCGGTGCCCGGCATCTCGCGACCCTCGACGTCGGCCTCGTTGGTGATGAAGGCCGGCGGTACGTCGATGCCCTCGATCCGCTCGTACGCCTTCCGGACCAGGTGGAAGGTCGCGGTCGCGTCGCTCGTGTTCCGCAGAGTCCAGTCGCCGCCCGGCGGCAGGTAGGCGTACCCACCCGGCGCCAGCGCGTGCTTCTCGCCGGCGACCGTGAGTACCAAGTTGCCTTCGACAACGAACAGGACGGCCTCGGCGGCCGGGTCGGTCTCCGGCTTGTCGCTGCCGCCGCCCGGCGAGACCTCGACGATGTACTGCGAGAACGTCTCGGCGAACCCGGACAGCGGGCGGGCGATCACCCACAGCCGGGTGCCGTCCCAGAACGGGAGCCGGCTGGTGACGATGTCGCGCATCGTGCCGCGCGGAAGGACGGCGTAGGCCTCGGTGAAGACCGCGCGGTCGGTGGTGAGGTCGGTCTGCGGGGGCAGTCCACCCTTCGGGGCGTAGTAGTTCATCGTTGTGCTCCTCGGGTCAAGAGGCGGCCACGCGGGGCCGCCTCGATGTCGACGGGGTGGCCGCGGAGCCAGGTGCTCCGGACGACACCGTCGAGCGTCCGTCCGTCGTACGGCGTGATGGCGTTCTTGTGCTGCAGGGACTTCGCGTCGACGACGAAGGTGTCGTCGGGGGCGAGGACACAGAAGTCGGCGTCGGAGCCGACCTCGATCCGGCCCTTGGTCTTCAGTCCTACCTGTGCGGACGGAGCGGCGGACATCCAGCGAGCGACATCGGTCAGGGTGAAGCCGCGGCGGCGGGCCTCGGTCCAGACGGCCGGCAGGCCGAGTTGCAGGGAGGCGATGCCGCCCCAGGCGGTGCCGAAGTCGCCGGTGTCGAGGTGTTTGAGGTCGACCGTCGACGGCGAGTGGTCGGAGACGATCATGTCGATCGTGCCGTCGCGGAGCCCTTCCCAGAGCAGCTCACGGTTGGCTGCTTCGCGGATCGGGGGGCAGCACTTGTACTGCGTGGCGCCGTGGGGAATGTCCTCGGCGGTAAAGGTCAGGTAGTGCGGGCAGGTTTCCGCGGTGATGCGTACGCCGGTGTCGCGGGCTGTGGCGATCCTGGGCGGGATGTCGGCGCTCGAGACGTGCAGGATGTGGACACGGCAGCCTGACCGGCGCGCGAGCTCGATGACCTCGACGACAGCGGCGTTCTCGGCCACGCGCGGGCGGGAGCGTAGGAACGCGGGATAGCTGGCGCCGTCCGGCGGCGGGGCCTGGTCGATCCGGTGCGCGTCCTCGGCGTGCACGATCAGCAACCCGTCGAACTCGCTGATCTCGGCCATCGCGTCGTCGAGCTGACTCTGGTCCAGAGGCGGGAACTCGTCGACGCCCGAATGCAGCAGGAAACACTTGAAGCCGAAGACGCCGGCCTCGTGGAGTGGGCGGAGTTCGGGGACGTTGTCCGGGATCGCACCGCCCCAGAATCCGATGTCGACGTACGCCTGAGGCTGCGCGGTCTTGCGCTTCAGCTCGAGCGCCGGGAGGTCGCAAGTCGGCGGGATGCTGTTGAGCGGCATGTCGATGATCGTGGTGACGCCGCCCGCCGCGGCTGCTCGCGTCCCGCTGGTGAAACCTTCCCACTCGGTCCGACCTGGGTCGTTGACGTGGACGTGGGAGTCCACGAGGCCCGGGAGCAGCACCTCGTCGTCGGCTAGCACTACTTGCCGCTCGGCCGCGAGGTCGGCGTTGTACGGCGCGATCGCGACGATCCGCCCGTCGCGGACCCCCACGGCAGAGGCCGTCTCCCCCGCGGCACGCACCACCCGGCGGGCCCGGATCAGAAGGTCCAGCGCGCTCATGCGATGCCCCTCTCACTTGCAGTCATCGTAGGTGCTCCCTCGCGATCCACTCCCCAACCCGCTCCAGCAACGGCACGGGCTCAGCGATACACCGCCGTACGTCGGGCTCCAGGTCGGTGAGCGCGTACGCCGCAACCACGCCAGCCGCTCGTAGTTGCTCGTGGTCCAACCGGTTGACCCCACACACCGCAACCACCGGGGTCCCAGGTGCCCCGACCGAGCCAGGTACTCGGGCGGCGGCTGCGGCTATGCCGGCTACGGCCTTGCCGTGCAGGGTTTGCTCGTCGAGGGCGCCTTCGCCGGTGATCACCAGATCCGCACCGACGAGTTGCTCATGGAAGCCCACCAGATCAAGAACCAGCTCGATCCCCGGGCGGAGGTCGGCGTCGAGGAGTGCGAGCGCGGCGAAACCCACCCCACCTGCTGCTCCAGCGCCCGGCGCGTCGCGCAGGTCGCGGCCGGTCTCGCGGGCGACGAGGTCGGCCCAGCGGCTGAGTGCGGAGTCGAGATCGGCTATCTGCTCGGGGGTGGCGCCTTTCTGTGGGCCGTAGACGGCCGCGGCACCCTTCGGTCCGGTCAGCGGGTTGTCGACGTCGCACGCGACGACGATCTCCACTCCGCGAAGCCGTTGGCGGAGTGCGGGCAGGTCGAGAGACTCGGTCCCGGTGAGGGCGTGGACCAGGCCGGCGCCGCCGTCGGTGGAGGCGCTGCCGCCGATGCCGAGGATCACCTTCCGGCAACCGGCATCGATGGCCGCCGCGATCAGCTGGCCGGTGCCGTAGGAGGTGGCGGTCATCGGAGCCGGCCGGCCGGCGGGAAGTCGGACCAGACCGGAGACATCGGCCAGCTCGACGACGGCGACATCGTCACGACCGCCCGAGCGACCGAAACCGCGTGGAGCACCGCGGTCGGCGGATGCGCGGCGGCGGGCGTAGGCGGTGTGGACTGGTTCGCCGGTTGGGCCGGATGCGGTGACCGGCACCAACTGGAAGCCGGCCGCGACGGCGGCGGCCAAGGTGCCGTCGCCGCCGTCGGCTACTGGGATCGCGACCACGGTGGCGTCAGGGCGGACTCGCCGTACGCCCGCATCGACCGCGGCGGCGACCTCCGCGCTGGTCAGGGTGCCCTTGAACTTGTCGGAGGCAACGATCACCCGGGGTGCCGGCATCAGTCGAGCAGCGCCAGGGCGGTGGGCGCGTCCGCGGGGACCTCGGCGAGGTCCTCGAACTCGGAGATGTTGTCGATTTCGAGGCCCATGGAGACGTTGGTGATCCGTTCGAGGATGATCTCGACGACGATCGGGACCTCGTGTTCGACCATCAGCTTCTTCGCCTGCTCGAGGGCGGGGAGGATGCCATCGGGCTCGAAGACGCGGAGGGCCTTGCAGCCCAGGCCTTCGGCGACCTTGACGTGGTCGACGCCATAGCCGTTGAGTTCCGGGCTGTTGATGTTCTCGAACGAGAGTTGCACGCAGAAGTCCATGTCGAACCCGCGCTGCGCCTGCCGGATCAACCCCAGGTACGAGTTGTTCACGACCACGTGGATGTACGGGATGTTGAACTGCGCCCCGACCGCCAGCTCCTCGATCAGGAACTGGAAGTCGTAGTCACCCGACAACGCCACCACCATGCTGTCCGGATCCGCGACTGCGACCCCCAGCGTGGCCGGCACGGTCCACCCGAGCGGACCCGCCTGGCCGGCGTTGATCCAGTGCCGCGGCCGGTAGACGTGCAGCATCTGCGCCGCCTGGATCTGCGACAACCCGATCGTGCTGACATACCGGACCTCAGGCCCGAACGCCCGATTCATCTCCTCGTAGACGCGCTGCGGCTTGATCGGTACGACGTCGAAGTGCGTCTTCCGCTGCAACTCCGTACGACGCTTCCGGCACTCGGCCGCCCACGCGGACCGGTCGGCCAGGCGGCCTTCCAAAGCCCACTCCCGCGCCACCTCGACGAACACTTCCAGGGCGGCGCGAGCATCGGACACGACGCCGTAGTCCGGCGCGAACACCCGCCCGATCTGCGTCGGCTCGATGTCGACGTGGATGAACTTCCGCCGGCCCTGGTACACCTCGAGGCCGCCGGTGTGCCGGTTCGCCCAGCGGTTGCCGATGCCGAGCACCAGATCGGAGGCCAGCAGGGTCGCGTTGCCATAGCGGTGCGACGTCTGCAGCCCCACCATCCCGGCCATCAGCGGGTGGTCGTCCGGCAGCACGCCCCACCCCATCAACGTCGGTACTACGGGAATCCCGGTGAGCTCGGCGAATTCGACCAGCAGGTCGGCCGCGTCCGCGTTGACGATCCCGCCACCGGCGACGATCAGCGGCTGGTCGGCGGCGGCGAGGAAGGACAGCACCTTCTCGGCCTGCGCCCGGGTCGCGGCCGGACGCGACACCGGCAGCGGCTCGTAGGTGTCGATGTCGAATTCGATCTGCGCTTGCTGCACATCCACCGGCAGATCGATCAGCACCGGCCCCGGACGGCCCTCACGCATCACCTGGAACGCCTTCTGGAACGTCCCCGGCACCTGCGCCGCTTCCATCACCGTGACCGCCCACTTGGTGACCGGCTTGGCGATCGACGCGATGTCGACGGCCTGGAAGTCCTCCTTGTGCAGCTTGGCGACCGGCGCCTGGCCGGTGATGCACAGGATCGGGATCGAGTCCGCCGACGCCGAGTACAGGCCGGTGATCATGTCGGTCCCGGCGGGCCCCGACGTACCGACGCAGATGCCGATGTTGCCGGCCTTGGCCCGGGTGTAGCCCTCGGCCATGTGCGAGGCGCCCTCGACGTGACGGGCCAGCACGTGCTTGATCCCGCCGTGGTTCTTCATCGCGCTGTAGAAGGGGTTGATCGCGGCGCCGGGCAGCCCGAACGCCTGCGTGGACCCTTCCTTCTCCAGGATCAGGACCGCGGCGTCGACCGCGCGCATCCGGGTCATCAGCCGATCTCCTTTCCGGACAGGCGCTCCACGCCACGCAGCAGCGCGGAGTGGTCGAGACCGCCATCACCGTTCACCCGAGCTGAGGTGACCAGCTGCGCCACCAGCGCACCGAGCGGTACGACGACACCCGCCTCACGCGCGGCCGCCGTGACGATGCCCATGTCCTTGTGGTGCAGGTCGATCCGGAAGCCGGGCTGGAAGGAGCGCGACAGCATGTTCTCCTTCTTCTGGTTCAGTACGGCGGAACCGGCCAGCCCACCACCGAGGACTTCCAGGGCCGCCTTGGTGTCGACGCCGTACGCCTCCAGGAAGATGACAGCCTCGGCCACGGCCTGGATGTTGGCGGCGACGATCAGCTGGTTGGCGGCCTTGACCGTCTGGCCGGAGCCGCTCGGACCGACGTGGACGACGGTCTTGCCGACGACGTCGAACAGCGGCTTGGCGGTGGCGAAGTCGTCGGCCTCGCCGCCGACCATGATCGACAGCGCGGCGTTCTTGGCGCCCGCCTCGCCACCGGACACCGGGGCGTCGAGCAGCCGGAAACCGAGCGCCCGCGCCTGCTCGGCGAGCTGCTGCGTGACGTCGGGCCGGATGCTGGAGAAGTCGATGATCAGCGTGCCGGTCTCGGCCTGCTGGAAGACACCGTCCTCTCCTTCGAGGACGTCCTGGACGTCGGGCGAGTCCGGCACCATCACGCAGATCACGTCCGCGCCCTTGACCGCGTCGGCGATCGAACCGGCGGCCCGGCCGCCGGCGTCGACGAGGGTCTTGGTCCGCTCCGGACTGCGGTCGAGCCCGGCCACGGTGTGACCGGCGTTCGCGAGGTGAAGGGCCATCGGGTTCCCCATGATGCCGAGGCCGATGAAGGCGATGTTCGTCATGTCAGTCTCCTAGTCAGCGGCGCTCGTACGGGAGCCACGCGAAGCTTTCGTCGGTGCTGGTGGACGGCTTGTACTCGAGCCCGACCCAGCCGTCGTACCCCTGCGCCGCGAGGGCGCTGAGCTGCTGGTCGAGCGGGAGGGTGCCGGTGCCGGGCTCGTTGCGGCCCGGCGCGTCGGCGATCTGCACGTGCGCGACCCGGTCGGTGTGCTCCGCGATCACCCGGTCGACGTCGTCGCCGTTGACCGCGAGGTGGTAGAGATCCGCGAGCAGGCCGAGGTTCGGTACGTCGTACGCCGCCTGGACGCGATCGATCACGGCCAGGGCGTCGGCCGCGGTCCGCAGCGGGTACTGGTCCGCACCGCTGACCGGCTCGACCAGCACCGTGGCGCCGATCCGAGCCGCCGCGCGGGCGGCCAGGGCGAGGTTCTCGACCGCGAGCTCATCCTGCTCGGCCTCGGTGTGAGCGTTGTCCCGGTTGCCGTAGAGGGCGTTGAACCCCTGAGCGCCGAGCCGCTCGCCGATCCCGACAGTGACCTCGACGTTGTCCCGGAACTCGCTCGACCGCTTCGGCCACGACACCAGGCCGCGGTCGCCGCCCGGCATGTCGCCGGCGAAGAAGTTGAGGCCGGTCAGCTGGACGCCGGCATCCGAGATCGCGGCGACGAACGCCTCGACCTGCCGGTCCGGCGGCACCGCCTCGACGAACGGCCACCAGAACTCGACGGCGCTGAACCCGGCGCGCCGGGCGGCCGCGGGCCGCTCCAGCAGGGGCAGCTCCGTGAACAGCAGCGAGCAGTTCACCGTGTGGCGCAGTGGGTGGCTCATGGCAACTCCATGTTTTCCGTATTGCGGAAGTCAAATTCTGTTCTGCGAAATGACCATAAGGCGGTCGTGTGGAGACCGTCAAGCGCCTGGCCAGCCGACAGGCAGCCGGTCGCGAGCGCTGTCTCGCGTACGGCGCGCGTTGTACGTTCCTCTAAAGACCCGGATCCGGAGGAGGTGCGTCGTGCTGCTGTCCGAACTGCTCGACGCGCCGGAGCTCGGGCTCCGCCTCCTGCACTCCGCCGGCGGTGCGCTCGACCGGCCGACCGGTCGCCTCGTGACCACGGACCTGCTCGAACCCGGCCGCTACCTGAACGGCGGCGAGGTCGTCCTGACCGGCCTGGTCTGGCGCCGGCGCCCGGCGGACAGCGAACTGTTCGTCGCCTCGATGGCCGGCCGGGGTGCCGCCACGATCCTGGCCGGCAAGGCGCTACTGGGCGAAGTCCCGGACGACCTGCTCGCGGCCTGCCGCCGGCACGAGGTCACCCTGATCGAGGTGCCGATCGAGATCGCGTTCGCGGACGTGACCGAGTACGTCGCCGCCGCGGGGTCGGCCGAGACCGGAGCCCGCCTGTCTGCGAGTCTGGTCCGGCAGCGCCAACTGCTGTCGTCGATCGCGGCCGGCCGCAGCCTCGACGAGCTCGCGGCCCGGATCTCCGCCGAGATCGGCCACGACTGCCGCGTGCTCACGTCCACCGGGCGGCACGTCGTACCCGGGCCGGGTGAGCTGGACGCCGAGACGCTCGACGTGGTCACGCGGCGATTCCTGACCGCCGATCGCACACCGGCGGTGGCCGAGGCCGGCGGTGCGTCGTACAGCCTGTTCCCGGTGGGATCGGGGCTCGGTAATCGGCTCACGGCTTGGGTGCTGGTCATCGAAGGGGACCACACGCAGTGGTCCCACGACCATGTCGAGGCCGTGCATGAGTTGTGCGCCATCGCTGCGCTGGACCGGGCGAGGCGCGACGAAGGGCGACGGGCACTGCGGCCGCTGGTGGCTGATGCGCTGGCGTTGGTCGAGTCCGGGGCGCCGCATGCGGAGGTCGCCGTACGACTGCGGCAAGCCGGATCCCACGCGGAGCGGCCGATGGTCGTCGCGGTGGCCGAGCTGCGGGACGACGGACCGAGCGAGGTGGCGCTCAGCCTGTTCGAGGACGTCGCTCTCACCGTGGGTCCGGCGGTGGTCGCGCCTGGCCGCGACGGCTTGCTGGTCGGGTTCCTGCCGTTCGTACCGGGGTTGCCAGAGCAGATGCGGCGGGCCTTCGGGCGACTTGCCCCCGGGCTCGTCCGGGCCCGGCTCGCGGTCGGCATCAGCGGCGAGACCACGATCGACGCGCTCACCGGTGCGCTCGAGGAGGCCCGCTTCGCACAGCGCGCGGCCGGGGCCGGACGCGCGCCGGTGTCGGTGGTCACCTCCGACGAGGTCGCGTCGCATGTGCTCCTGCTCGCCACGCTGCCTGACGACGTACGGCGTACCTACACGCACCGGGTCCTCGGACCGGTGCTCGAGAACGATCGCCGTACGCATGCCGACCTGCTCGCGACGCTGCAGGAGTTCCTCGCCTGCTCGTGCTCCTGGTCGCGTACGGCGGAGTCGCTGCATCTGCACGTCAACACGGTTCGCTACCGGATCGAACGCGTGGAGCAACTGACCGGACGCGATCTGTCGCGGCTCGAGGACCGGGTCGACGTGTTCCTGGCCCTGAAATCGCTCTGATTGTGTGATCCTCCAAAGCCGGCGTTCATCAGCGGTTCAACTTCGGAGGTTCATCGGGTGCAATCCCGGCCGCGCTGAGCAGATGCTGGCGTGCAGGTCAAACCTGCCGACGCCAAGGAGCGTGTCCCGATGAAGGCCACCCTGCGACCGAGCCGCCGTGCCAGCCGCCATCCCGTCGACGAGGTCCTGCCGGTCGGCAAGCTCGCGGTGTACGGCACGCAGCACGTCCTCGCGTTCTACGCCGGCGCGGTAATCGTGCCGATCCTGCTGGCGAACTCGATCGGGCTCACCACCCAGCAACTCATCCACCTGATCAACGCCGACCTGTTCACCTGCGGCATCGCCTCGATCATCCAGTCCGTCGGATTCTGGAAGGTCGGCGTCCGGTTGCCGCTGCTGCAGGGCGTGACGTTCACGGCGGTGTCGCCGATGATCGCGATCGGCCTGGCCGCGGGCGGCGGGACGCAAGGCCTGCTCGTCATCTACGGCGCGGTCCTGGTCGCCGGTCTGGCCACCTTCTTCATCGCACCGTTCTTCAGCAAGCTGATCCGGTTCTTCCCACCGGTGGTGACCGGCTCGGTGATCACGATCATCGGCCTGGCGCTGCTGCCGGTGGCGGCCGGGGACGCGGTCGGCGGCGCGGGCCCGACAGCCGACCCGACCAGCGGGAAGAACCTGGCCTACGCGCTCGGGACGCTCGGGCTGATCGTGCTGATCCAGCGGGTCTTCAAGGGCTTCATGGCGACGATCGCCGTCCTGGTCGGCCTCGTCGCCGGCACGATGGTCGCCTGGGCGTTCGGCGACGCACACTTCGGCGCGGTCGCCGACTCGGCCTGGGTCGGGGTCACCCAGCCGTTCTACTTCGGCTGGCCGAAGTTCTCGATCGCGGCGATCATCTCGATGGTGGTGGTCATGCTGATCACCGCGGTCGAGACGACTGGTGACGTCTTCGCGACCGGCGAGATCGTGGAGAAGCGGATCGGCAAGGACGACATCGCCCGCGCGCTGCGGGCCGACGGCCTGGCCACCACGATCGGCGGTGTCTTCAACTCCTTCCCCTACACGTGCTTCGCGGAGAACGTCGGCCTGGTCCGGCTGACCCGGGTCCGCAGCCGCTGGGTGGTCGCGGCCGCCGGCGGGATCATGATCCTGATCGGCCTGGTGCCGAAGGCCGGCGCGGTCGTCGCGGGCGTCCCACACCCGGTACTGGGCGGCGCGGCGCTGGCGATGTTCGCCACCGTGGCCGTGGTCGGCATCCAAACGCTGGCCAAGGTCGACTTCCACGATCACCGCAATGTCGTCATCGTCGCGACCAGCCTCGGCCTGGCCATGTACGTCACCGCGCAGCCGGAGGTCGCCCAGGCCGTCCCGGGCTGGGCCGAGATCATCTTCGGCAGCGGCATCACGCTTGGCAGCCTGACCGCGATCGGTCTGAACATCCTGTTCCACCACGTCGGCAAGGACTACGGACCCGCGGTGGCCGGGCAGCCGGGTGACTCGGTCCGGCTGGACCAGGTGAACAAGATGAGCCGCGACGAGTTCGTCGAGACCTTCGCCGGCCTGTTCCAGGGGCCGCGCTGGGCGGTCGAGCGGGCCTGGGACATGCGGCCCTTCGCCGACACCCACGCCCTGCGCCGGTCCTTCCAGGAGGCGCTGTTCTCCGGCTCGCACGATGAGCAGCGCCAGCTCATCGAGGCGTACCCGCAGCTCGGCTCGCAGTTCGTCGCCGACGGGCTCAGCGGCGAGGCGTCGCTGCGGGACCAGTCGGACAAGGGCCTGACCTTCCTGGCCGATCTGGACCGGGACGAGCTGGCGACGATCACCGAGGCGTACAGCGAGCGGTTCGGCTTCCCGCTGGTCATCTCGGTCCGGGACGCGGACTCCTTCGACCGGATCGTCGAGCAGGGCCGGGAGCGGCTCGGCAACTGCGAGAACCAGGAGCACGCCGCCGCGCTGCTCGAGATCGCGAAGATCGCCGGATACCGGTTCGACGACTTCCTCTCCGACGCCAACCCGATTCATAGTGCAAGAACACGCTGGAGCAGTAACCGATGACGACACAGGCCCAGACGAGACAGACACCGCGTGCACCTGCTGTGAAGGTGAACGGCGAGGACACCGCGATCGGCGATGTCGCCGTCCACACCACCGCGCTGGACTGGCTCCGCGACCAAGGCCTCACCGGCGCGAAGGAAGGCTGTGCCGAAGGCGAGTGCGGCGCCTGCTCGGTTCTGGTGGCCCGGCCCGGCATCGACACCCAGACCGAGTGGACCGCGGTGAACGCCTGTCTGCTGCCGATCGCCTCCCTGGACGGTCAGGAGATCGTCACCTCGGAGGGGCTGGGCTCGCCGGCGGCACTGCACCCGGTGCAGGAGGAGATGGCCGTCCGCGGTGGATCGCAGTGCGGCTACTGCACCCCGGGCTTCATCTGCAGCATGGCGGCCGAGTACTACCGCCCCGGGCGTACGACGTCCACCGACGGCGATCACGAACACGGTCCGAACGGCTTCGATCTGCATTCGCTCAGCGGGAACCTGTGCCGATGCACCGGCTACCGGCCGATCCGGGACGCGGCGTACGCACTCGGTGACCCGACCGAGAACGACGCACTCGCCGTACGCCGGGACTCGCCGCCACCTCCGCCTGCAGTGACCGGGATGGTGACCGGTGAGGCTGAGTTCGTCCGGCCCGGATCGCTCGACGACGTGCTGGGCTTGCTGGTCGATCGGCCCGGGGCGCAGGTCGTGGCTGGGTCGACCGATCTCGGTGTGCAGGTGAACATCTTCGGCTCCCGCCCGCCACTGACTGTCGCGATCGACCGGCTGGCCGAGCTGCGCGAGTTCGCCTTCGGGCCGGACGAGGTCCGGCTGGGCGCCGCGCTCACACTGACGGAGATCGAGCGGCGGCTGGCCGGCCGGGTGCCGCTGCTGGCCCAGATGTTCCCGCAGTTCGCGTCCCGGCTGATCCGGAACGGCGCGACCATCGGCGGCAACCTGGGCACCGGTTCGCCGATCGGCGACACCCCGCCCGCGCTGCTCGCCCTGGATGCGTCGATCGTCCTGGCCTCGCGCCGAGGCGAGCGAGTGGTCGCGCTGGCGGACTACTTCACCGGCTACCGGCAGACGCTGAAGGCGCCCGACGAGCTGATCAAGACGATCGTGCTTCCGCTACCGCTCGAGCCGCTGACCGCGTTCCACAAGATCGCCAAGAGGCGCTTCGACGACATCTCGAGCGTCGCCATCGGGTACGCCGTCGACGTGGTGGACGGCGTCGTACGGCAGGCCCGGATCGGGATCGGCGGCGCCGCGGCCACACCGCTGCGGGCACGAGCCACCGAGGCGGCACTGATCGGTCAACCGTGGACCGAGCGGACGGTCCGCGAGGCGGCCGCGGTGATGGCCGCCGAGGGTACGCCGATGGACGACCACCGCGCGAGTGCGTCGTACCGCTCGGCGATGCTCGGCCAGTCGCTGCTCCGCTTCTACTTTGCTGACGAGGGGGCCGGCGCATGAGTTCGTTGTCCGAACGGCCAACGCAGGCGGTGGTTGGCGTACCACTGCCGCATGAGAGTGCCGCGCTGCATGTCACCGGTACTGCGCTCTACACCGACGATCTCGTGCAACGGACCCGCGATGTCCTGCACGCCTGGCCGGTCCAGTCGTCGCACACACATGCCCGGATCACAGCGCTCCGGGTGAAGCCGGCGTACGACGTGCCCGGCGTGGTGCGGGTGTTGACGGCGGACGACGTACCCGGGGTGAACGACGCGGGGGTGAAGCACGACGAGCCGTTGTTCCCGGGTGAGGTGATGTTCAACGGGCATGCCGTGTGCTGGGTACTCGCGGAGACGTTGGAGGCCGCGCGACTCGGGGCGCTGGCGGTGGAGGTCGAGTACGAACCGCTGCCCTCGCTGGTGACGGTGCGCGAGGCGATCGCGGCCAAGAGCTTCCAGGGCATCGGGCGGCACCTGGAGCGCGGCGAGGTGGATGCTGCGCTGGCCGGAGCAGCGCACGTGTTCCGGGGCGAGTTCGAGTTCGCCGGACAGGAGCACTTCTATCTGGAGACGCATGCGGCGCTGGCGCTGGTCGACGAGGGCGGTCAGATCTTCGTGCAGAGCAGCACACAGCATCCGTCCGAGACGCAGGAGATCGTCGCGCATGTGCTCGGTCTGGCCAGCCATGCGGTGACTGTGCAGTGCCTCCGGATGGGTGGAGGCTTCGGCGGCAAGGAGATGCAACCGCATGGCTTCGCCGCCATCGCGGCGCTCGGCGCGACGTTGACCGGCCGACCAGTGCGGTTGCGGCTCAATCGCACGCAGGACATGACGATGTCGGGCAAGCGGCACGGATTCCACAGCTCGTGGACCGTTGGGTTCGACTCGGACGGCCGGCTGGTGGCGTTGGATGCGACGCTGACCGCCGACGGCGGGTGGAGTCTGGATCTGTCCGAGCCGGTACTGGCGCGGGCGATGTGTCACATCGACAACGCTTACGAGATCCCGAATATCCGCGTGGACGGGCAGATCGCCAAGACGAACAAAACGTCGCAGACCGCGTTCCGCGGCTTCGGCGGACCGCAGGGCATGCTCGTGATCGAGGACATCCTCGGTCGGTGTGCGCCGCTGCTCGGGTACGACGCTCTGGAGCTGCGCCGGCGAAACTTCTACCAGGTCGGCGACTCGACGCCGTACGGGCAACCCGTGCGGCATGCGGACCGACTGGACTCTTGCTGGAGCCAGGTGATCTCTGGTGGGGACGTCGTGGCGCGCTCTGCCGAGATCGCGGCCTACAACGCTGCGCATCCGCATGTGAAGCGCGGGCTGGCGATGACGCCGGTCAAGTTCGGCATCTCGTTCAACCTGACCGCGTTCAACCAGGCCGGGGCGCTCGTGCACGTCTACAAGGACGGGTCGGTGCTGATCAACCACGGCGGCACCGAGATGGGCCAGGGCCTGCATACCAAGATGCTGCAGGTCGCGGCGACCACGCTCGGCGTGCCGCTGGCCCGGGTCCGGCTGGCTCCGACGCGTACCGACAAGGTGCCGAACACCTCGGCGACCGCGGCCTCGTCCGGCGCGGACCTCAACGGCGCGGCGATCAAGAACGCCTGCGAGCAGATCCGCGAACGGCTCGCGCAGGTCGCGGGCGGGCAGCTCGGCATCAGCCCGCACGACGTCCGCTTCGTCGACGGCGTCGTCCGCGGACTGTCCGGTGACGGCGTGGAGTGGAATGAGCTCGTCCGCGCTGCCTACCTGCAGCGAGTGCAGCTGTGGGCGGCCGGCTTCTACCGCACCGAGGGACTGCACTGGGACGCGAACGCCATGCACGGCGAGCCGTTCAAGTACTTCGCGTACGGCGTTGCCGCGGCCGAAGTGGAGGTGGACGGGTTCACCGGTGCCTACACGCTGCGGCGGGTCGACATCGTGCATGACGTGGGCGACAGCCTGAGCCCGTTGATCGACATCGGCCAGATCGAGGGCGGGTTCGTTCAGGGGACGGGTTGGTTGACGCTCGAGGATCTGCGCTGGGACGAGAGCGACGGGGATCGACGCGGACGGCTCGCGACGCAGGCGGCCAGCACCTACAAGCTGCCGAGCTTCTCGGAGATGCCGGAGGTCTTCAACGTCCGGCTGCTGGAGAAGGCCCACGAGGATGGCGCGGTCTACGGCTCGAAGGCGGTTGGTGAGCCGCCACTGATGCTCGCCTTCGCGGTCCGCGAGGCCCTGCGCCAGGCTGCCGCCGCGTTCGGTCCTGCCGGGACCAGCGTCGACCTCCCGTCGCCTGCGACGCCGGAGGCGGTCTATTGGGCGCTGGATCGCGCACGGGGTGGTGACTCATGGAGTGGATGAAGGCAGTCCAGCAGCTGCGTGCGGGGCGCCGGCCGGGCGTGTTGGTCACGGTGATGTCTGTTCGTGGGCACGCGCCGCGGGAGGCCGGCGCCAAGATGGTCGTTGCCGCTGACAACGTTTGGTCGACGGTCGGGGGTGGGAACCTGGAGTCGGTGGCCGTCGAGCGCTGCCGGGCAATGATCGCGGACGGTGTGGCCGAGCCCGAGGTGCTCGAGTTCGCGCTGTCGGACAAAGCGCCGTACCAGCATGGTGTTCAGTGTTGCGGCGGTGAGGTGAAGCTGCTGCTCGAGCCGTTGCCGGTGGTGCCGTCGGTGGCGATCTTCGGGGTCGGCCATGTCGGGCTCGAGCTCGCACGGATCCTGGCCCGGCATGACATCGAGTTGCATCTGGTCGACTCGCGGCCGGATCAGCTGACCGCGTCCCGGCTCGCGGTTCTCGATGACGCGGTGGCTCAGGTGCACGTCCATCAGGTGCCTTTGCTGCCGGAGCTCGTGGTCGGCGAGTTGCCGCCGGGCACCCACGCGCTGGTGATGACCCACGACCACGCCGAGGACGCCGCGCTGTGCGACGCCGCGATCCGCAACGAGCAGCTCGCCACGATCGGGCTGATCGGATCGCAGGCGAAGTGGGCCCGGTTCCGCCGCAAGCTCGCCGAGGACGGCAACTCATCGAAGGCGATCGATCGGATCACGACTCCGATCGGGCTGCCCGATCTGCCCGGCAAGGAACCAGCCGTCATCGCCGTCAGCGTCGCGGCCTGGCTCCTGCAGCAATTCTCCGCCGAGCGGCATCCCGCGTCGGCCCGATCTGCCGAGCGTCGCCCCACGCCGGCTCAGCGTGAGGCGAAGGCATGACCATCTTCCGAGGCACGTTCCTCGACACCCCGGACAACCCGTTCACCGGCGGCAGTCTGCGGGTCGACTCCGACGCCGGCCTGCTGGTCGAGTACGGCGTCATCGTTGCCCGAGGCCCCTTCCTGGAGATCCGGCAGGCGCACCCGGCCGAGCGGGTCGTCGACCTGAGCGGCGGCGTCGTACTGCCTGGTTTCGTGGACACGCACGTGCACTTCCCGCAGATCCGGGCGGTCGGCGGGCTGGGGTTGCCGCTGCTCGAGTGGCTGGATCGGTACGCGCTCCCCGAGGAAGCACGGACGGCGGACGTCGCCTACGCGACCGGGGTGGCCGGTGAGTTCGTCCGCGGGCTCGCGGCCGCGGGGACGACCTCGGCGCTGGTCTTCGGGGCGCACTACTCCGACGCGGTGGATGCACTCTTCAACGCCGCGTCGACTGTCGGACTGCGGATCACCAGTGGACTGGTCATGAGTGACCGGCTGCTGCGGCCGGAACTGCTGACCACGCCAGTCCGCGCGTACGCCGAATCGCTTGCCTTGGCCAACCGTTGGCACGGCGTCGGCCGGAACCGGTACGCCGTCACACCTCGCTTCTCGCTGTCCTGCACGGACGACCTCCTCGCGACCTGCCGCGAACTGATGGAGGCGGTCCCGGGCGCGCTGTTCACGTCGCACGTCAACGAGAACGAGGCCGAGATCGCGACCGTGGCCGATCTGTTCGGCGGCAGCGACTACGTCACGACGTACGACCGGCACGGATTGGTCGACCGCCGCTGCGTACTCGCCCACAACGTGCACCCGACCGACGTCGAGCTCAAGACGCTCGCCCTCGGTGGCGCGACCGTCGCGCATTGCCCGACCAGCAACGCCGCGCTCGGCAGCGGGTTGTTCCCGCTCGGCCGGCATCTGCAGCACGGCGTACGCGTAGCCCTCGGGTCGGACGTCGGCGCCGGAACTGGCTTCTCCCTCCTCAAGGAAGGCCTCCAGGCCTACTTCTGCCAGCAGTTGCTCGGCGATCACGGGCTCGCCCTGACCTCCGCCCACCTGCTGTATCTGGCCACCGCCGCAGGCGCTGAGGCACTCGGCCTCGACGAGGTCGGCCACCTGAGTGTCGGCCAACGCTTCGACGCCCAACTCCTCCGCCCCGCCGACGGCTCTCCCCTCGCCGTGGGAGTCGCCCACGCCAACGACGCCGACGAAACCCTCTCCCGCATCTTCACCCTCGGCACCCCCGCCGATGTCCAAGCCGTCTGGATCGACGGCGAACTACTCCACGGTTAGCCGTCAGCGGGGACCTCCTCCAGGGGTGACCCCGACGGTCGGACGCTATTTCGGCGCTCCTGTCGTTTCCGTGGGTCTCGGCCCGCCTGCCTTTGCGCACCGATCAAGCACCGAGCCGCCGCCGCGACGCTCGACTGGTGCACACCCCGGCGGAACGACAACCATCACCAGCCGGCGCCGGCGGGCGGCGACAGGCGCTGGCGCTGATGGGCAGCGGCAAGCCACAGCGGGCTCGGTCGCCGGCGGGCGGGGCCATCAAGAATTGGGTCGTCGGCAACTCGTGGGCGGCGGCGGGCGGCGGCGGTGGGAGGGGATTTCGGGCCGGCGCAGGGAGCTTGGACAACATGTCGGGGCCTGGGACAGGTCATGAGGTGTGCCAGGCCCCGACATGGTGTCCGCCCCCCCGCCCGCCACACGGCGCCCCCGGACGGTGGAGCCGATATCCGACCGCGTGCCGAGTTGTCTGCGGGTGTCCGAGGAGAGAACCCCTCGAGCCGAGGGGTTGTCCGGGCGGTCGTGTCGTATCGGTGGCTGCTCGATCGTGGCGGTGTCGATGCCGCTGTTGCGTGGATGAGTGCGGGTGCGGACCGGAGACACTCACCAACCCGCCGTCGGCTCACCGCGGCCCGGGATCGGAGCGTGACCGGGGCAGGACCGCGTCTGCTTGGTGAGTGCCAGCACGGCGGCATCGAGCCCGGACCCGTGGCCAATCCGGGTTCGGCCACAGCAGAGATCGACTTTGTGCACCAGATCCGTACCCGGAGACTGGCGCCGTACGGATCTCGTGCACAAAGTGACCGACCAAGGCAGCCCGGCCGGGTAGCCAGGCAGCCGGGCGGGGTAGCCAGGCAGCCGGGCGGGTGAGTGCGCCAACCCCGAGGCAACGAGCCTGGACCCTGCCCGAACGGGGTCGCCACGGCAGAGATCGACTTTGTGCACCAGATCCGTACCCGGAGACTGGCGCCGTACGGATCTCGTGCACAAAGTGACCGACCAAGGCAGCCCGGCCGGGTAGCCAGGCAGCCGGGCGAGGCAGCGAGGCAGTCGGGCTGCCGGGCGGGGCTCCCGGGCCGGCTCGTCGGTGGGCCACTGGCGCGGCTCGACGTACGAGTTGCGGCTCAGTCTCAGCCACTGCCCGCTGCGATCCGGATGGCCGTCCGGAGTCCCTAGTACTTGTCGGACCGACCTGTCCGGCCTACTTGTCCGCGCGACCCCGGGCGTCGTCTGTCTTGGACGCCGGGCGCTCAGGTGCCGGCGAGGAGGCGGGTCTGGGTTTTCGCTACCTGGGCGGCCAGGGCGGGTTCGTCGAGTGTGGTGACTGTGTCGTGCTCGACGACGGGGTGTCCGTTGACCAGGAGGAGTTTCAGGGGTGGGGGTGTGCCCAGGACCAGGGCGGCTATGGGGTCGGAGATGCCGGCGTGGGCCAGGGTGTTCAGGTTCCAGACGGCCAGGTCGGCGAGTTTGCCTGGCTCGAGGGAGCCGATGTCGTTCTCGCGGCCGAGGATGCGGGCGCCGTCGAGGGTGGCCATTTCGAGGGCGGCGCGGACGCCGAGGGCCTGGGGGCCGCCGCGGGCTCGGGCGAAGAGGAGGGCGTGGCGGAGTTCCTCGATGAGGCTGCCGGCTTCGTTGCTGGCGGCACCGTCTACGCCCAGGCCGACGGGACTGCCGGCGGCGCGGAGGTCGGCGGCTCGGGCTATGCCGGCGCCCAGGCGAGCGTTGGAGCTCGGGCAGTGGGCGACACCGGTGCCCGTCTGGCCCAGGCGCTTGATCTCGGCGTCGTCGAAGTGGATGCCGTGGGCGAACCACACGTCGGATCCGGTCCACCCGAGCTCAGCGGCGTACTCCAAAGGCGTGCAATTGAAGGTCTCGCGGCACCAATGGGTCTCGTCGGTGGTCTCGGCCAGGTGCGTGTGCAGCCGGACGCGCTTACGCCGGGCCAACGACGCCGCCTCGCGCATCAGGTCGCCACTCACGCTGAACGGCGAGCACGGCGCGACCACGATCTGCAGCATCGACTCCGGCGAAGGATCATGCCAGCGGTCGATCGCGGCCTCCGTCGCGGCGAGGATCTCGTCCCGATCCTCGACCACGGAGTCCGGCGGCAGCCCACCGTCCTTCTGCCCGCGATCCATCGATCCACGCGCCGGATGGAAGCGCAGCCCGATCTCGGCAGCGGCGGCGATCTCGGCCGCGAGCAGATCCCCACCACCGCGCGGGAAGAGATAGTGGTGATCCGCCGCGGTCGTGCACCCGGTAAGCGCGAGCCGCGCCAACGCAGCCTGAGCAGCCACATGCACCGACTCGTCAGAGATCCGAGCCCACACCGGATAGAGCGTGGTCAGCCAGCCGAACAACGTCGCATCGGCCGCGAGACCGCGAGTGACCCACTGATACAGATGCTGATGTGTGTTGACGAAGCCGGGTGTGACGAGACAGCCTTGTCCATCGATCACCCGTGCTCCGTCGTACGCCGGCGCCAGACCAGGGCCGACGGCAACAATACGGTTGCCCTCGACAACCACATGTCCGGTGAACTCATGCCGCTCCGGATCGACCGTGACCACGGCCGCCCCGTCGATCACGATCGTGTTCATCACTGCCTCAGCAGAAGCCCGGTACGGCGTGCCACGCGCTGCCGGCGTCACTCGCGTCGTCCCGGACCACAGTGGCCTCGATCAGGCCGTACGGGCGATCCGCGGCGATGAACACCTCACCCGGGTTCTCCACGTCGAACGGACTCAGATCGACCAGGAAGTGGTGTTTGTTCGGCGCCGAGAACTTGATCTCCGCGACCTCCGGATGCTGCTGCAGGACAGCCTCACCCATCCCGTACAGCGTCTGCTGCAACGCCAGACTGTGGATCTTCGCGAACTGCTCGAGCAGCAGTCCCTTGATCTCGTCGTAGGACTTGTCCCAGTCGACCTCGGTGTGGTCGTACCGCCACCGCGCGACCAGCGACGTGGCCAGGATGCGGTCGTCGGTCTCCGGCAGCGTCGTGTACTTGTCCTTGAGGAACCCGTGGAACTCCGACCCGGTCGACTTCAGCACGACCAGATCGCGAATGCCGGACACGACGTACCGCTTCTGCTCGTCACCGCGGCCCTCCACGTTGACGACCGTCGTACGTACGCCGCTGCCGGCCCGGACGAACGAGTGGTCGTGCGGCGAACCGTCGACGGAGATCCGCTCCCAGGCGTACTCCTCCACCTCGATCCGCGCCCCGTCGGCCGCCGGCGACGCGTCCAGGAAGTGCGCGCCGAGCGTCAGCGCGTAGTCCTCGATCGCCCCGACGCCCTTCTCCTTGGCGAAGGCGAACGCGGTGTTCTTCTGCGTGTCGGTCGGCAGCACGTCGCTCTGGTCACCGGTGGTGTGCGCGGACTCGAACCGGCCGCGGAGGGCGGACGAGACGTTCAGGTCGCGGATCTGGTGGCGGGGCGTGTCGCGATAGATCCGGACGACGCGGCTCTCGGCCTTGCCGTACTGGTTGGCTCCCAGGTGGATGGCCATCGGGCTCAACTCCCTCGGTAGGTAGAAAACGCGAATGGGCTGAGCAGCAACGGGACGTGGTAGTGCCGCTCGTCGGCGACCGTGAAGGTCACGGTGACCTCGGGAAAGAACATGTCCTGGCCGGATGCGACCGCATACGCGGCGACGTCGAACCAGAGCCGATACGTGCCGGCCGGCAACGCCGGCTCCAGCTCGGCGATCCGCCCGTCGTCATCCGTCGTACCGGTCGCCAGTACGACGTCCTGCTCGCCGGTGACCCGGGACAGGCGAACCGGCACACCGTGCGCCGGGAGCCCCAGCCCGGTGTCGAGAACATGTGTGCTCAGGCTGCTCATGCCTCCACCACCTTGGCGAGTCGGAGCAGCGCGATCTTGCGCAGTTCCTCGCGTACGACGGCGACCTCGGTGGCGTCGTCGTGGGTGAGCCGGCGGCGGAGGCTGGTGAGCATCTGCTCCGCCGACAGGCCGGTGGCGCAGATCAGGAACACCCGGCCGAACCGCTGCTCGTACTCACGGTTGCCCTCGGCAAGGGCCTCCCGGACCTCGGGATCCGCGCCGACGCCGGACTGTTCCCGGCGCGACCAGGCGACCTCGGTGCCGGCGCCCTGTGGGCGGTCCCCGATCCGTGGGTGCGCCTGGAGAGCGCGATCGACCTCGTCGTCGTCGAGCTCTCGCAGCGACTGGTCGGCGACCGCGGTCAGTGCGGCGAGGTCGCCGTACGGCCGCTTGGCCAGGAGTCCGTCGACCCAGCGGGGGACGTCACAGCAGGCCGCCAGCATCGGACGCAGCCGGTCGGCCGGAGCGGAGTTGAACTCCTGCAGGTCCACGGATCACACCTTCTCGAATCCCGAAATCGACTTTCCGTATGACGAGAGTGGCATCCGCCTCGCTCGTCGTCAACAGTTTGTTGAAAAGCCGGGTCAGTCGCGCGCCCGGTTGAGGTAGTTGTAGACGGTGAAGCGGGTGACGCCGAGCGCCTCGGCGACGATCTCCGCGGACTTCCGGTACTCGAAGGCACCGCGGGCCTCGAGCATGAGGACTGCCTGCTGCTTCTGACCCCGGGAGAGCGTGTTCAGCGGTGCGCCGAGCTCGTCGGCAACCTCCGCGAGCAGTGAGCTCACGCCACCCTCAGGAGCCTTCACGGGAAGGCGGACAGCGATCAGCGGCTCGCCCTCCCACAGCAGTGGTACGTCGTCGTCGCGTGCCTCCTCGGGTACGACGAGTTCGGCGTCCAGTCGCTCGATCAGCGGCGAGATCGCCGTGATCAGCGGATGGACCTCCGGCTCAGGCATCGCGGCGTACCTGCAAGGTCACCTGGCTCGCGCCGCCCGCGAAGGCGGCCGCCAGCACGTCGGGCAGCGCGGGCAGGAGCAGCTCCTGCTCGCCGCGGACCTGTGTGCCCAGCGGGCCGAAGTCGCACTCGAGACCGGCTTCCTGCGCCGCTCGCAGAGCCTCGGTGGCGTGAGCGGGTGGCGTTCCTTCGACGTCGAAGGGTTCGGTGGTGAACTCCGCAACCAGTCGCATCTAGTGAGGCTAGCGCTCCGATCGCAGCGGGCGACGGGCCAGCTTCGCGAGTCCCGCGATGTCGACGCCGATGAGCTTGTCGACCTCCGCCGGGTCCACCGCCCCGCAGTCGAGGCCGCGCAAAACGAAGCCCGCCAGGGCCGCGGCGGTTGCCGGCTCGTCGAGGTAGCCGGACTCGCCCTGGCCGAGGTACGCGCGCAACCGGGTGGCGGCTGTCTCGAGTCCCTCGCGATAGAAGAGATACGTCGCGACGAAGCGAGTCGGCAGCTGAGCCGGGTGCATGTCCCAGCCCTGGTAGATGCCGCGCGCGAGTGAGCGTCGTACCAGCCGATAGTGGAGGCGCCAGGCTGCGTGAACGGCGTCGCCGATCGGGAGGACGTTCGTGGAGCCGTCGGAGACGAACACACCGGTCCCGGCCGCGGCCAGCTGCATCACGTCCTTGGCGTGGTCGGCCACGGGATGCTCCATGCTCTGGTACGCCGCGGCGACACCCAGCGAGGCCGAGTAGTCGTACGTGCCGTAGTGCAGGCCGGTGACGCGGCCCGCGCCGGCCTTGATCATCCGCGCGATCAACGCCGTCCCGTCCGACCCGAGGATCGCCTGTGGGGTCTCGACCTGGATCTCGAACTTCAGCTCAGATGCGCCGTACTCGACCTCGAGCGCCTCCAGCACTACCACCATCGCCTCGACCTGCTCGACCGAGGTCACCTTCGGCAACGTGACCACGAATCCGTCCGTCAGGCCGCCCGCCGCCGTCAGCTCACGGACGAACAGATCCAGCGTCCGCACCCCACGCCGCCGGGTCGGCGCCTCGAGCGACTTGATCCGCAGCCCGTGGTACGGCGCCACCGCGCTGGCGCCGTCCGCCGACGCCCCGGCCCGCACGCTCCGCGTCAAGGCGCGAGCCGCGGCGACGACCGCGGCGTCCTCTTCCTCGTCGGATCGGGTCCCGTAGCCGTCCTCGAAGTCGATCCGGAGATCCTCGATCGGCTCCCGCGCCAGCTTGGCGCGAACACGCTCGAAGACCTCGCCCATCAGCCCGGGCGGCAGCTCCAGCACGTCCGCGAGCACCTCGGCCGAGCCGCCGTACTCGCTCAGCACCGCGGTTGCCTCTGCACCCCAGGCGCCGACGGTGTTCACGTCGTACTTGTCGGCCGGCACGTAGACCGTGTGCACCGGCTGCCGGACGCCGCGGTCGCCCGGGTAGTCCGCCGCCAGCGCTGCGTCGGCGTCCGCCAACCGCCGATCCAGCTCGCCGACCAGATCCTCCAGGCTCATGCGGGCCACCTCTCACGCTAGAATTCCGTATTGCGGAGACTAATATCTACTCTGCGGAAGACACAAGGTCCACATTTTCCGGAATCTGGCGCTAAACTTCCGTCATCCGGAAACCCTCGAGAGGCTGGATCCATGGCGGAAGCGAACGGCGGCAAGGGCCGCACCGGCAGTGTGCAGTCCATCGAACGCGCCTTCGGGCTGCTCGAGACCATGGCCGACGCGGGCGGGATGATGGGCCTGTCCCAGCTCGCCACGGCGTCCGGCCTGCCGCTGCCAACCATCCACCGGTTGGTTCGCACCCTGGTCGACCTCGGCTACCTGCGTCAAGAACCCTCGCGCCAGTACGTCCTCGGCCCGAAGCTGATCCGTCTCGGCGAGAGCTCCTCACACATGCTCAGTGTCTGGGCACGCCCGCACCTCGCGCGGCTGGTCGACGAGCTCGGCGAGTCCGCCAACATGGCGATGCTCGACGGCGACCAGGTCGTCTACCTCGCCCAGGTCCCGTCCCGGCACTCGATGCGCATGTTCACCGAGGTCGGCCGCCGGGTCCTCCCGCACTGCACCGCCGTCGGCAAGGCGATCCTCGCCCAGCTCCCGGAGTCCGAGGTGCGCGACCTCCTCCACCGCACCGGTATGCCGAGGCACACCGACAACACCCTCACCACCCCGGACGCCTTCACCGCGCAGCTGCACAAGGCTGAGGAGTACGGCTACGCCACGGACGAAGGCGAACAGGAGGTCGGCGTCCGCTGTGTCGCGGTAGCGGTCCCCGACGCTCCGTCCCGACTGGCCATCTCCATCTCCGGCCCCGCGGGCCGCATGACCGAAGATCTGGTCGAGCGAGCCGTCCCTCTCCTCACGCAGGCCGCCAAAGCCCTGTCCGACGACCTGCGCTGAGGTGCGCGGCTAGGGGGCGTAGGTGCGCCAGCGTTCGGTGAGGACGTAGCCGAGGGATTCGTTGGCCTGCAGGCTCGCCTGGTTCGCGGCGGCGCCGCCGGTGCTGAAGCTCTTGATGCCGAGGTCGAGGAAGGCGAGGATCGACGCCGCCTTCACGGCCTGGCCGACGCCGCGTCTGCGGTACGCCGCCAGCACCGAGGTGAACCTGGTGTCACCGAAGCCTTCGCGGACGCGGATCACCGTGGCACCGACCAGGCGGCCACCGTCGAACGCGCCGAACACCCGGTGGAGCGGCCAGAGGCCCTGGGTGTCGGAGAGGTCACCGACGACGCGATGGGTGGCGGGGGTGTAGGGGTAGTCGGGCTCGTTGGACTTCTCCAGGGCATGGAGAGCCTTGGCTGACTCCGGGCCGACTTCGCGAATGGTGAGTCCGCCGGCGACCGCACGGCGTACGGCGGAGTCCAGCAACTCGCGGTCGGGGTTGTGCAGGCGGACGGCCCAGGACTCGGCGACCACGCGGTAGCCGGCGGCTTCCAGCTCGGCACACCGCGGGTCGCCCTCCTGCACAATCACGTAGTCGCCCATCTCGCGATTGTCGCTCCTCAGCCCAGCTTGCGCAGTAGCGGAAGCACGTCCTCGGTGAACTGGGTGAGGAAGCGTTCCTGGTCGTGGCCGGGGCCGTGTACGACGAAGTGGTTGAAGCCGGCGTCCAGGTAGGGCTGGAACTGCTTGACGACCTCGTCGGGATCGGAGGCGACGATCCAGCGCTGCGCGACCTGCTCGATCGGCAGCTCGTCGGCCAGCCGCTCCATCTCGGTCGCGCTCGTGACGCTGTGCTTCTGCTCCGGCGTCAGCGACAGCGGCGCCCAGAACCGGGTGTTCTCCAGCGCGGCGGCGGGGTCGCGGTCGTAGGAGACCTTGACCTCGAGCATCCGGTCGAGATCCTCGAACGTCTTGCCGGCCTTCTCGGCGCCTTCCTTCACGGCGGGGATCAGCTTGTCGGTGTAGAGCTCCATGCCCTTGCCCGACGTCGCGATGAACCCGTCGCCGGCGCGACCGGCGTACTTGGCGACCAGCGGTCCGCCGGCGGCGACGTACACCTTGAGCGGGGTCTCCGGCCGGTCGTAGATGAACGCGTCGACGGTCTTGTAGTACGGACCCTCGGCGTTGACGCCGTCCTTCGTCCACAGGTCGCGGATCAGCTGCACGGCCTCCCGCAGCCGGGCGAACCGCTCCTTGAACTCCGGCCACTCCATCCCGGACACGGCGATCTCGTTCAGCGCCTCGCCGGTGCCGACGCCGAGCATCACGCGGCCCGGGTACAGCTCGCCGAGCGTGGCGAACGCCTGCGCGATCACCGCCGGGTTGTACCGGAAGGTCGGCGTGAGCACCGACGTCCCGAGCAGCACCCGGTTGGTCCGCTCGCCGACCGCCGCCATCCAGGCGAGCGCGAACGGCGCGTGACCGCCCTCGTGCCGCCACGGCAGGAAGTGGTCCGACACGGTCACACTGTCGAGCCCGAGCTCTTCGGCCCGGACCGAGTACTCCACCAGCTCCCGCGGCCCGAACTGCTCCGCCGAAGCCTTGTACCCGACTCGAATGCTCACCCTCTGCTCCCAACGTCGTCTGCTCGTACTCGGTGGACAACCGCGTCCGGGTCCGACTTTATGCCGCCGGGGGTAACCCACGGCGTGGCGGCGTGGACGTTTGACCAAGGGCATGGGGTCGGGAAGGATATGGGCCCGGCGCGGTCCGCGCCGCACCTTCGCCGACCGGCCCCAGCCTGGTCCTGCTGAGAAGGCAAAGGGACTTCCTGTCTCGGACCGCTCGTCCTGGTCAACTGCCTCGGGCGGGATCGCTGGGGGATCGCGTGCGAGTGCGTGGAAGGCCAGATGACAGCGCACAGGAACTTCATGCAGCGGGTCCGTGCCCGCGCCGCCAAGACGGGCGAGTCCTACACGGCTGCCCTCCGGCACTTCCGTCCGACTCCCCCAGGAGAAGACATGCCGGAACACACCACCCTGCGGATCGCCGTCGCCCAGTCGACGGTCCGCCGAGATCCCACCAACACCGCCCTGCTCCGCGCGAGTGGCACCGAGGTCCGCGACCTGATGCGGCAGGCGGCCGCGGCAGGCGCCCGCCTCGTCCACTTCACCGAAGGCGCGCTCTGCTTCCCGAGCAAGCACGTGATGTCCGAGCTAGGCCCGGACGAGGTCGGCCCGTCGGACTGGAGCAAGACCGACTGGGCGGTGCTGCACGACGAGCTGGACCAGATCACCAAGCTCTCGCGTGAGCTGAACATCTGGACCGTGATCCCGTCCGTACATCCACTGCCCGGGGCCCGGCCGCACAACAGCGTGTACGTCGTCTCAGCCGCGGGCAAGGTGGTCGCGCGGTACGACGAACGCACGCTGTCGACCACGAAGATCACCTGGATGTACACCCCGGGCAGGGAGCCGGTGACCTTCGACATCGACGGCTATCGATTCGGCCTCGCGCTCGGGCTGGACGTGCTCTTCCCGGAGCTGTTCACGGAGTACGACCGCCTCGACGTGGACGCCGTACTCGTGTCGTACGCGAGCACCGGCGTCGGGCAGAACGAGCACATCGGGGTCCAGACCCGCGGGACGGCCGCGACCAACACCTACTGGATCAGCCTGGCTGTGCCGGCCAATCCGGGGGCCGGTCTGGATTCGGGCGTGAGCGATCCGCACGGGGTCTGGGCGGTGCGGGGACCCGCGGACAGTACGCCGGGGATCGCCGTGACCGACCTGAACCGGGTGGACGTGAGCCAGATCGGCCGCGACTTCCGGCGCCGGACCCGGGAGCGCATCGGCTCCTGAGGCCTCACACCTCCGGGTGCTGACGCGTTCCATCAGCATGAACAGGCATGCGATCGTCAGCACCCGGATCGGGGACCTCACGCTGGTCGCCTCGGACAACGCGCTCGCCGGCGTCTACTTCCCGCATCACTGGGTGAAGCCGTCGCCGGACGTGCTCGGTGACCTGGTCGAAGCCACCGACCCGGTCATCGCCGAGGCGGCCCGCGAGCTGGACGAGTACCTGACCGGTGAGCGAACCACGTTCGACCTCCCGACCGTCCTCCGCGGTGACGAGTTCCAGCGCCGCGTCTGGTCGATCCTCGAGGAGATCCCGTACGGCGAAACGACGACGTACGGCGAGATCGCGGCGCGACTCGGTGACAACGCCCAGGCGGTCGGGAAGGCGGTCGGTCAGAACCCGCTGTCGATCGTTGTACCGTGCCACCGGGTGATCGGGAAGAACGGCTCACTGACCGGGTACGCCGGCGGCCTCGAGCGCAAGCAGTTCCTCCTCGAGTTGGAGGAGCCGGTGGGCGCGCGGCTCTTCTAGGACAGGTCGCCCACCTGCTGGGCGTACCACTCGACCTCGACCAGGTGTTCGGCGATCTGGCGGAGGGTCCAGTTGGCGCCGCGGTCCTTGTCCCACTCGGCCGGGTCGACCGCGGCGTACCGCAGGGCGAACGTCCGTCCCAGCCGGCTCAACCGCTGCTCGGCCTCGCGCACGTCGTCCACCGTGAACGGCGCGAGGTCGGCGGCGGAGGTGAGCGCGCTCGCGTGCCACTCGTCCGGCTGGGTCGGTACGCCGGCCAGCAGCGCCTCCACTTCGGCCAGGTGATCGACGAGGTGGTCCGCGATCCGGCGGACGGCCTTGTGCGGGGTGAAGGTGCGGTCGTCGTCGGAGATGCGGGGCTGCCCGTCCCAAGCCGGCCAGGTGGCGACCAATCGGAGCGAGCGCTCGACCGCCTGCGGAACCAGTTCTCCAGGGTTCTCAGTCATGCCGATCACGCTAAGGCCGTGATACTTCGGCACCCACCGAAGTGATCCCGAGCCGGCGGGACAGCCCCTCCGCGTCGAACGGCGCCCGGACCTTGGCGTCGTTGTCGAAGTAGACGTAGGCGCTCTGGTCCCAGGCCCGGATCTTCGCGGCCCACCGGTCCAGCGCCTCGTCGTCGTACCCGCTGACGTAGAGCTCGTCGGCGCCGTGCAGCCGCACGTAGGCGAAGTCGGAGGTGATGTCGTCGAACATGGGCCACTTCCCGGCGGTGTCCGCGCAGACCAGCGCGATGTCGTGCCGGCGGCACAGTTGGACGAAGCCGGGCGTCTGGAAGCTGGAGTGCCGTACTTCGATCGCGTGCCGGAGCCGGATGTCGACCGCGCACTCCAGCAATGAGCGACCCTTCATCCGCTCATCATGGCCCTTGGCAACTTCCGCCGCCTGCGCCGTTGTCCGCGGCAACGAGGCGAAGAACGCGGCGCAGCGCTCCTCGTCGTACCCGAGGGTCGGCGGGAGCTGCCACAGCACGGGGCCGAGTTTGTTGCCGAGCGCAAGGACTCCGGAGGCGAAGAAGTTCGCCAGTGGCGCGTCCACGTCGGCCAGCTTCTTCAGGTGCGTGACGAACCGCGGGCCCTTGACCGCGAACACGAACCCGTCCGGCGTCTCGTCGTACCAGCGCTGGTACGACGACGGCCGCTGGAGCGAGTAGAACGAGCCGTTCAGCTCGATCGAGTTCAGCCGGCCGGAGGCGTACTCGAGCTCGGCCCGCTGCGGCAGGCCGTCCGGGTAGTACACCTTCCGCCAGGGCGGGTAGCGCCACCCCGAGATCCCCACCCGGTACGGACCATCCGGCCACCCATCGCTCACGTCCCGATTATGCGGTGTGATCATCCGGATCGCCGCCGGTTGACGGGTCGTGTGGTACGAAGGTCGGCATGTCTGTCACCGACAGTCCCGTCGACGCGCTGCTCGAGAGTGGCCTGCGGATGCTGATCACGTCCATCGTCGACAACGCCGGCATCACCCGCGCGAAGACGGTGCCTGCGGCCCGCGTGCGTACGGCGGTCCGCGACGGGATCGGGCTGTCGCCGGTGTTCGCCCTGATGTGCGCCGACGACGCCATCACCTCGTCGCCGCTGGTGAACGGGCCGGTCGGCGACAACCGGCTGATGCCGGACCTCGGCGCGGTCGCCCCGCTCGGGCCGGACCACACCGTGTTCTGGGCGCCGGCCGACCAGTTGACGCAGGACCACGAGCCGGTCGACATCTGCCAGCGTGCGGCGCTGCGGCGGCAGGAAGCGCGGGCGGTCGCGGCCGGCCTCGACGTCAAGCTCGGGTTCGAGCTGGAGTTCACGGTCTTCACCGGTGATCCCGGCGATCCCGCGGTCGGCACCATCGGACCGGCGTACGGCGTGCTGGCCATGGTGAAGCTGGAGGACTTCGCGGTCGACCTGCTCGAGGCACTCGACGCGGCCGGGGTCCCGGCGGAGCAACTGCATCCGGAGTACGCGCAGGGTCAGGTCGAGGTCGCGCTGCCGCCCGCGTCGCCGTTGGCCGCCGCTGACCAGTCTCAGCTCGCGCGGCTCGTCGTCCATCGGGTCGCTCGTGCACATGGGCTGCTGGCGTCGTTCGCGCCGATCACAGTGGCCGGGTTCGTCGGCAATGGCGCACATATCCACTTCTCCGCGTCGCTGGATGGCGTGCCGTTCGGTGGAGATGACGGTCCATCCGAGCATGCGCGGCAACTGATCGCCGGAGTGCTCGCCGAGCTCGACGGGCTGACCGGCGTACTGGCGCCGAGCGTGGTCAGCGCGGATCGCCGCGTGCCCGGGAACTGGGCCGGCGCGTTCGCGTGCTGGGGCGAGGAGAATCGCGAGGCCGCGCTGCGCTACGTGCCGGGCAGCGTGACCAGTCGGCCGGACTCGGCCAACTGCGAGATCAAGATCGGCGATCCGTCGGGCAACGCGTATCTTTCCGCCGCGGCCGTGCTGGCCGCCGCCTTGACCGGGCTGGAGCGGAAGGCGGTCTTGCCGCCCGGGCTCGACCGCGACCCGGCGACGTACCCGGACGACGAACGCCCGCGCCGCTTGCCGCTCACGCTCGAGGACGCGCTGTCGGCCCTCGAGCGCTCGGCCGTTCTGCGGGACGCCCTGGGTGACGCGATCGTCGACCCGTTCCTCGCCGTACGCCGTCATGACGCGGAGTCGCTGGGCGGGTTGTCGCTCGAGGACCGGGTCCGCGCGCTGCGCTGGCGGTACTGAGTACTAGGACCCCGCCGGGGCGAGCTGAAGTGGCCGCCCGGATCACTTACGGTGAACCCCATGGCGTTAGCTGCGAAGGGGAGCAAGGGCGAGTCGTTCCTTGCGGTGGTCGTCGGCGGCGGAGCGGCGTTCGGGCTGGTCGTGATCACTTCGCGGGCGTGGAAGGCGTGTAACGTCGACGTCACCGGCAGCGTCCCCAACGGCCTCACCCTGCTGTTTCTCGGCCTGCCGCTCGCCCTGATCGTGAACCTCGTCCTGTTCACCACCGTCTTCCGCTACGCCGGCAAGGCGTTCCTGTTCTCGCTGCTCGCCGCCGCGATCGCCATCACCATCGCCGATCTCGCCCTGTTCTCCTGGCAAGGCACGCCCGCCGGTTCCCCGGGCACCTGCCCGGGGAACGTTCCACCGTGGTGGCCCACGTGGATTCCGACCTGACGTCAGCGGGCTGAGCGCCGGGTCACCAGGACGAGGGCGACGGCGGCGATCACGCCGAACGGGATGGCCTGCAGTTCCTGGAACGCGATCAGCTTGAAGAGCGTGAAGTAGATCATCCACGTCGCGTAGAGGATGACACCCGGGCGGCCGAGGGGGTGGTTGCGGAGGAACGCGACGACGGCGATCAGACCGGTCAGCGTGAGGAACTCGTACGCTACGACGAAGCAGACTCCGAGGGCCGTCCAGCCCTCGAGGCCGGTGAAGTAGATCGAGCCGTAGCCGCCGATCGCGGCGATCAGGCCGAGCAGGATCGCGGCGGCGAGCATGCTCGCCGGCCGCCGGCGCGTCGCGGTGGAGTGGGTGGTGGTCGCGGTGGTCACAGTGTTTCTCCTGTCGATCGGATTCGGTGCCCCTACGGTCGCGACCGGGCTGTCCCGTCCACCACGGCCGGCCGTCACGATCCGATCCGGGACTCCTTGTCCCGTGACGCCGGGACAAGCTGGCGGCGATGATGCGGTCATGGGGGTTGTCATCGGTGTACTCGCGGTCCTCGCCGGACTGGTGGGGGCCGGCCTGCACGCGGTCAACGCGGCCGCCGGCCGGACGATCGAGCCGTCGTTCTGGTTGATGGAGCTGGCCGCCGCGCTGGCGTACGGTCTCGCCTGCCTGCTACTCCGGGCGACCGGCGCCCGGCGGATCCAGGTGTTGCTCGGGGCAATCGCGCTGACCCAAGGCCTGGCCCTATTCGGTACCGAGGTCGGTCTGCTGACGGACGGGACATGGTCGACCTGGCTCGGCGCTTGGCTCTGGGCGCCCGGCTACGCGGCGATCGCCGTACTACTGCCGGTGATGCTGCCGGATGGCCGGCAAGCGTCTCGGCCGGCGTTGTGGTTCAACGCAACCGCAGTGGCCGTCATCGCGGTCACTTGGGCGCTGACGCCGTACGAAGGGCCGGAGTATCCCGAAGGTCTGCACGGTGCGACGAATCCGGTTGGCATCGCCGCGACCGGTGAACCGGTCGTCGCTGTCCTGCTCGGCGGAATGCTCCTCGCAGCCGTGATCGTGGGCTTCGCGTCGCTCGTGACCAGGTGGCGGCGGGCTGCCGAGCTGGAGCGGCAGCAGCTGAAGTGGGTGCTCGTCGGCTACGCCTGCACGATCGTGCTGTTCGCGGTGGCGCGGCTCCTCCCGGCCGGCACGGGAGCCGTGGCAGGGCTCGCCATGCTGCCCCTGCCGATCGCGATCGGCATCGCGGTGATGCGTTACGGGCTTTGGGACGTCGACATCGTCATCTCCCGCGCTCTCGTGTACGCCGGTCTGTCGACGCTCGTGATCGGTTTGTACGCCGTGACGGTCTGGCTGGCCGGTGACCGGCTGGGCGCCACGACCGGAGCACCCATCCTCGCGACCACCGTGGTCGCCCTGGCGGCGCTGCCGTTGCGGTCCTGGTTGCAGCGGCACGTCAACCGACTGGTCCATGGTGATGTCGAGGAGCCGTACGCCGTACTCGCTCGGCTCGGCACGAGGCTCGCGGCGGCGACCACTCCGGACGACCTGTCCGAACGGGTCTTGCCGTCGGTGGTCGAGCAGGTGGCTCGGTCCCTGCGCGCACAGCAGGCGACCATCGTGCTGCGGGACGGACTGGTGACGTCGTACGGCGAAGGGACGGGGATCGGGATGACCGTGGAACTGGAGTACGCCGGCGAACACTTCGGGCGGCTCACCGTCACCCGGTCGACCGAGTTCGACGGCCATGAGATGCGAGCGCTGGACCGGCTCGCCGCGCAAGCCGCGGTCGCGGCGCACACCGTCCTGCTGGCGCGTGAGGCCCAGCGCGCCCGGGAGGCTGTGGTGGTCGCGCGGGAGGAGGAACGCCGCCGGCTTCGTCGCGACCTGCATGACGGCGTCGGCCCGTCGCTCGCCGCACTGGCTCTGCATGTCGAGACTGCGCGCGACATCGCGGCGGACGACCCGGAGGCGGCTCGGAAGTTGCTCGACCGACTGGTGCCACGGCTCAACGCGGCAGTGGCCGACGTACGGGCCCTGGTGCACGAGCTCAGGCCGCCGATGCTGGACGAGCTCGGGCTGGCCGCGGCCGTGCGCGAGCTGGGCGATCGGCTGTCCACGGGTACGACGAGGGTCCGGGTGTCGGCCGACGAGATCGCCGGATTGCCTGCTGCTGTGGAGGTTGCGGCGTACCACATCGCCGGTGAGGCGACCGGGAACGCGGTCCGGCACGCGGGCGCCGGGACAGTCGCGGTCCGGGTGCGGGATGCCGACGGGTGCGTGTGCATCGAGGTCGCCGACGACGGATGCGGGCTGCCTGACCAGGTGCGGCCCGGGGTCGGTACGTCGTCGATGCGGGAGCGGGCTGAGGAGCTCGGTGGTCAGCTGCGGATCGACTCCGGTCCGGCGGGTACGACGGTGACGGCGCTGCTGCCGAAGGGGGCGTCATGAGTGTTCGGGTGCTCGTGGTCGATGACCATCCGCTGTACCGGGAAGGGCTGGTGACTGCCATCTCGACCATGCCGGGCAAGGAGGTGGTGGGCGAGGCCGGCGATGGCGCGGAGGCGGTCCGGCTGGCGGGCGAGCTCGTCCCGGATGTTGTCGTGATGGACCTGCACATGCCGGTGCTGAACGGCGTCGAGGCGACCCGGCAGGTGACCGAGCAGCACCCGTCGATCGCCGTACTGGTGCTGACCATGCTGGAGAACGACGAGTCGGTGTTCGCCGCGGTCCGGGCCGGCGCGCGCGGCTACCTGCTGAAGGGCGCCGACCGCGCCGAGATCGGCCGGGCCCTTGACGGCGTGTCACACGGCGAGGTCGTGTTCTCCGCCGCCATCGCGAGCCGGGTCCTCGCCTACTTCGCCGCCGGCCGCGCCGGTCCCGAAGTCGCGCCCTTCCCCGAACTCACCGATCGCGAACGCGAGGTCCTCGACCTGGTCGCCCGCGGCCTCACCAACGCCGCGATCGCCCGCCGCCTCTTCCTCAGCGACAAAACCATCCGCAACCACGTCTCCAACGTCTTCACCAAACTCCACGTAGCCGGCCGCTCAGAAGCAGTGGCCCGAGCCCGCGACGCCGGCCTCGGTCAGTAACCCGAAGCCGGCCAGATCCAGAGGAGCGACCTGGTCGGCGGGCGGACCCGGGTCCGGTGACTTGAGACAGCCCGTGGTGACCGGGATCTGAAATGCCGGGCGTCCACCCCTTCAGATCGCGGCCCTCGGCCAGCGGCGCCCGGCCCCGGTCGTCTAGGCGTGACCTCGGACAGGTCGTCGGGACCTCGGACACGGCACAACCTGTCCGAGCACCCCAGATGGTGTCCCAGGTCCCCGGGGGGGTGTCGGTCCCAGCGCTGGCATGACGAGCGCGTCCAGTCACCGCACCTTCTCGCTGGTGCGGGCTGGCCGGGTGTGGTCGGTGGCAGCCCGGGGGGTGCGGACGGTGGCTGGGGTGTGCAAGGTCGACAGACATCCCAGGAGTTTGGGTGTCAAGCTGCGAGGGTTTGGGTGGGGTGGGTCCAGGCGGTTGTTTCGTTGTAGTGGGTGTTGGTTTTGAGGCAGCCGTGGAGGATGCCGACGAGTCGGTTGGCGAGTTGGCGTAGGGCGGGGTTGTGGTCGGCTCCGCGGGCTCGTTGTTTGTCGTAGTAGGCGCGGGCTCCGGGCGAGGCGTTGAGTGCGGCGAAGGCTTGGCTCATGAGGGCGTCGATGAGCCGGTCGTTGTGGACGTAGCGGGCCAGGGCGACTTTCTTCTTGCCCGAGGCGCGGGTGATCGGGCTGGTCGCGGCGTAGTTCTTGCGGGCTTTGGCCGATGCGTAGCGGTCGGGGTCGTCGCCGAATTCTGCGAGCACCCGGGCGCCGAGGATCGGTCCCAGCCCGGGCTGGGACAAGATGATCTCAGCGGCCGGGTGCCGGCCAAAATGGGCCTCCACCTGCCCTTGCAGGCCGGTGACCTGCTCGTTGAGGACGGCCAGGACCGCGACCAGTGCGCGGGTCGAGGCGGCGTAGGCGGCGGTGACCACCGCGGGCTGGCCGAGGTGCTCGGCGCGCAGCGCCGCCTGGATCGCCGCGGCCTTGTCGGCGATGCTGCGGCGACGGGCCCGTTTCAGCGCCGCGGTGATCTGGGCGGTGGTCAGCCGGGCCGCCGCGGCCGGGTCGGGGGCCTTGGTCAGCAGCTCGAGGGTGTCGGCGGCGTCCAGGTCCTCGAAGGCTTCCAGCGCGGCCGGGAAGTACTCGCGCAGCGCGTGCCGCAACCGCTGCGTGGTCCGGGTCCGTTCCCAGATCAGGGTCTTGTGCATCCGGGTGACGACCTTGATCGCCTCGGCCTCGGCGCTGTCACCGGCCACCGGGCGCAGCTGGTGGGAGTCGGTGCGGACCATGTCGGCCAGCACATGCGCGTCGGCCGCGTCGCTCTTGGCACCCGACACCGCGTGCCGTTTGCGGTACTGCGAGGCCTGCAACGGGTTCACCGCGAACACCAGGTACCCCGCGGCCACCAGCGCGGCCACCCACGGGCCCCGATCGGTCTCGATCCCGACCACCACCTCGACCTCGTCAGGATCAGCCGCACCGAACTGCTCGGCCACCAGCGCATGCAACCGCGCCATCCCCGCCACCCCCTCGGGCAACCGCGCCTTGGCCAGCACCCGCCCCGCCGGGTCCATCACCTCCACATCGTGATGCGCCTCGGCCCAGTCATCTCCCACAAAGAACTTCAACACCGATCTCCCACACTCTCGACGCCATCCACACCACCAGCAAGCCGGTCGGGAGAACCATCAGCGACCTAATGAAGCAGTGCTCACGCCCCCCAACCACACCAAGGGCCGGGCACGACATCCCATCAGCGATCAAATCTCCCGGTCACCGGCAGGGGCACGATCTGTCGACAGGACTCAAACGGTCCAGGAGGTACAAGTGCTCACCCACCGGCGGCTTACCAGCCCCGAGTCTGCCCGACGGCGACCCGGTAACTCTCATTAGGAGGTGTCCGCTCTGGCCCGGCCGGGCCGGCCGGGGCCAAGCGTGAATGCCACGCCCGACCGGCAGCCCTGGGCCGATACCTCCTGTCAAGCTTGCACACCGGCCGACCCCGCTCACCTCGCCCACACATCCAGCAGAAGCCGGAGAACCCCGAGTCGGAGGGTTAACGCCTCACCGGCCGACGGGGCTGGCGTCGGGGTGGTGGTCAGCCCGTCAGAAGGTGAGGGTGGCGCCGACCTCGGCGGTGGTGGTGAGGCCGCCAAACGCCTTGCTGGCTTGGGATGTGGCGGCTTCCGGGGTCAGCAGGGGCCCGACGTGGGTGACGACCAGGCGGTTGGCGTGAGTGCGGCGGGCTAGTTCACCTGCCTGGGTTGGGGTGTGGTGGACGGGGGTGGGATGCGGGTCGTTGGCTTCGCAGAGGAGGAGGTCGGCGTTGGTGGCCAGGTCGTCCAGGGCGGGGCAGGGGGCGCAGTCGCCGGAGTACACCAAGGAGCCCGCTCGGAGGGCGTAGGCCTCGGTGCCGTGCTCGACCGCGCGGGTGGTGAGCAGCACATCCCGGATCCGGAGCTCGTGGCCGTCGTGGAGCGGACGCAGATCCAGTACGTCGGCCAGGAACGCGCCATCTGGTTGGGCGAAGAAGCCGGCCATGCGGTCCGCGAGAGCGGCGGGGGCGTAGACCGGGAGTGGCGCGGGACGTGGCGGGAGTTCGCCGTACGCCAAGGCGTAGTGGGCGTTGAGCAGATCGCCGATGTGGTCCAGGTGGAGATGCGAGAGCCAGACAGCGTCCAGCCGCGCCAGAGTCGTATGGCGAAGGAGTTCGGCGAGTGAGCCCGGGCCCGCGTCGACCCAGACCTCAGCGCCGCGGGCGCGGAGAAGATAGCCGGAGCAGGGGCGGTCCGGCTGCGGGTACGGCGCCGCTGTACCGAGGACTGTGAGCGTGCTCAGAGTTTGGCGCCGATCAGTTGGTAGATGTCGTCGTGGGCGCCGGGGAGGTCGTCGTGGCCGAAGTCGGGGTAGAGGCGGACGTCTTTGCGGGACGTGATCTTGTTGTACGCCGCGAACTGGGTGGACGGCGGGCAGACCTGGTCCTCGAGGCCGGTGAAGAGCGTGACCTCGGCGCGGATCCGGGGAGCGAGGTGCTGGACGTCGATGTAGCCGAGGGTGGTGAACACCTCGTCCTGGCGCAGGTGCCGGGGGTCGCGCTTCTTGAACCAGGTGACGATCTCGTCGTACGGGCCGGTCTCCAGGTTCAGGTCCCAGGTCCGCTGGT
This sequence comes from Kribbella sp. NBC_01484, assembly GCF_036227145.1. Classification (NCBI taxonomy): domain Bacteria; kingdom Bacillati; phylum Actinomycetota; class Actinomycetes; order Propionibacteriales; family Kribbellaceae; genus Kribbella; species Kribbella sp. NBC_01484. The sequence continues at coordinate 2,983,234 of NZ_CP109437.1, read as the reverse complement.
AGTCGCACAGGAACGGGAAGACGCTCGCGGTGTACTTGATGCCCGGGGTCAGCGCCGCGGCGACCAGGCTGAGTCCACCGCCCTGGCTCCAGCCCGTGGTCGCGATCCGCGCGGCGTCCACCTCGGGCAGACCGCCGATGATGTCCGCGAGCCGCCGGGTGTCCAGGAACACGTGCCGGTACAGCAACCCGTCCGGTCCGTCGTCGAGGCCGTGGACCAGGTGGTTGTGCAGCGTGAAACTGTTCGCCGCCTGCGACTCGGTCCGGAATCCGACCTGCTCACGCACGTCCAGCGCGGCCACGGTGAACCCGCGGGCGGCGTACGGCAGCAGATCGACCCACTTCGGCTGCTCACCGCCGTACCCGTGGAAGATCAGCACGGCCGGGCCGGTGGGCTCGGCCGGACGGATCACCTTGGCGTGCACTCGGTAGCCGCCGGTGCCGTTGAAGTACAGGTGCTGCGCGGTCGCCGTGGTCAGCGGGAAGTCGGTCGCGTCGGCGAACTCGGTCTCCGGGGCGACGGCGTCGAGCTCCAGCAGCGCCTTGTCCCAGTACTGGTCGAAGTCCGCCGGCCTGGGGTTGGTGCCCTGGTAGGCGATCAGTTCGTCGTACGACAACTCGAAGGACAGCACCCGGACTCCTCAGGTCGAATCGGCTCGCAAGTCATTCTGCGCGATCGTTGTCGTCCGGGGCAGTGCCGTCCCAGATCGTGTAACCGTGCGCCGCGTTCAGCCGGTCCCGCAGCGCGGTCTCCAAGCTCGCGGAGCGACCAGGCGCCAGCCAGGCGATCGGCAGCAGGATCGAGTGGTCCGGCTGCTTGGTCCGCAGCACGATCGCCTCGCCGTGCGTGGTCTCGACCCGGCCGACCTCGGTGACGTCGGTCCAGGGCGTCCGGACACCGCGCACCTCGATCCCGGTGTCCCGCAGCTTCGCGATCTTCGGCGGCCAGATCAGGATCCACAGCCCGGCCAGCGTGATCAGCCCACCCAGGGTGACGAACACCGAGACCGCCACGGCCGGCAGCCCGAGCGCCCACAGGATCGCCGCCACGCCGAGGATGATCAGCCCGGCGGCCAGCACCCCGAGGAACCGCCCCGCCCGCATCCGGTACGTCGTACGCATCGCACAAGGATCCCATTCGCGGTCCCGGCCGGTTCCCCCGGGCGGCGGGTCGGGCCACCGGTCAGAGGCCTGCGGACTCTTCGGGCTGCTACTGGTCCGGTTGCTGTCAGTTCCCGGTCTGGCTGGGGTTGTACGCGCAGGCGTCGTTCAGGTTCTCGGTGGCGCCTGGCGTCACGGCCGGCTTCGGCGTCGCCTTCTTGGTCGACCCGCTGGACGGCTTCTTCGTCGTGGTGGTCGACGGGGTGGAGACCGGCTGGGTCTTCGGGGCGATGGCCTTCTGGATGATCTCCTGCATCGCGGTGTAGTCGGGGTTCTTGCCGGTCGGGAAGTTCTTGTTCTTGTCCAGGTCGACGTTGGTGACCTTCGCGCCCTTCACCTTCAGACCCAACTGGATGAACGCCGGCAAGATCTCCTGCGGGATGTCGGTCCGCAGCACCTGCTTGCCGGCCGAGGCGATCTGTTGGTACTTCGTCACCAGGGTGGCCGGGTTCACGCTGTTCACCAGCGCGTGGATCGTGCAGCGCTGCCGCTCCTGCCGGGACGGGTCGCTCAGACCGTAGCGGCCGCGGGCGAACCAGAGCGCGTGATAGCCGTCGAGCTTCTGGTTCGGGCCCGGCTCGATGTAGCCGGACGGTTTCTTCGCGGTGTTCGACCCCGGGCCGTCGCCGTAGTCGCCGCCGATCGGCACCCGGTAGTTGACGTTGACGGTGATGCCGCCGACCGCGTCGATGATCTGCCGGAACCCGGCCAGGTTGACCTGCATGTAGTAGTCGATGTCGAGGCCGAGCGCCGCGCCCGCGGCCAGCTTGACGACGTCCGCACCCTCGTTGTCGGTCTGGCCCAGGATCCCGGGATGCGCCTTCGGGACGTTGTCGTACATCGAGTCCAGGTAGAACTCGGGCTGCTCGACATTGCCCAGCTTCGGGTCCCAGAAGCCGTCCGGGTAGACCTTGTGCAGCGGTGAGTCCTCGGGGAACGGCATCCGCATCCAGTTCCGGCTGAGCGAGATCAGCGCGGTGTCACCGGTCCTGGTGTCGATACTGGCCACGATCACGGTGTCGGTCCGGACACCGGTGCGGCCGACGCCGTCGTCAGCGCCGAGCAGCAGCAGGTTCAGGCGGGGAGTCTTGGCCCACGGGTCCTTGTTGTTGTCCACCTTCGGACGGGTCGCGCTCTTCGAGTTGCCCTCGGACTGGAACACGCTCCCGACCAGGTCGCGCTGCGCCATCACGGTCTGCGCCGCCACGGTCGTCGGTACGGCGATCGCGAAGCAGAGCAGCCCGACGAACATCGACCCGACCAGCCGCCCGGTGTAGGTCATGCTGACCGGGCGGAGCAGTTTGTGCGAGGCAACCACTATCCAGATCCAGCCCACACCCAGCACCACGACGGCCGCGGTAGCGATCAGCAACTGCCGCGGCGACACCGCGAAGGCGAGAATCGAGTCCCGCCGCGTGAGGCCGACGTACGCGGCGATCAGCAGCAACCCGACGCTGATCGTGAGCACGAACGCACCCAGCTTCTTCCGCCCACCCATCAGCAACCCAGAGCCCGGGATCAAGGCGCTGAGCAGCGTCAGGCCGATCGCGTTCGAGGTCGTCCGGGCCCGCTGCGAGCGGTGCCTGGACCGGCTGGCCCGTGGCGCGGATCTGCGTCCGGCTGCGCGAGTACTCCGCGACATAGCTCCGTTCCCTGATCGACGACGTGGCGACCCTCCGTCGGCCGCGCACAGCAGCCCACGGTACTTCTGACGCCCACGACACCTGGTTGGTTGACGTGAAGCTGGCGACCCCCGTCGATGCCCGCCACAGTACAGGTGCCCCGGGCTACTCTCCCAAGGTGCCGCCCCCGGCACGCAGAGTGTCGGTCAGGAGGGTCGGGACCCGCTTTGCCGCCGACAGGGTCGAGCGGATAGTCTTGGCCGTCGTCGTGTCCCCCCAGGGGGATCGTCGGAGGAGGCGTCGCCTAGTCCGGTCGATGGCGCCCGCCTGCTAAGCGGGTTGAGGGTAATCCCCTCTCGCGGGTTCAAATCCCGCCGCCTCCGCTCCCGGGAGCTCCCTGTCCGCAGATAGCGCGGACTAGGGAGCTCCGGCTGTTTTCCGGGGGTGCAACCCCCGGGGCCCGCCCGGCGGGCTTCGCCCCCGGACCCCCGGGTCGTGCCTGGCGGGCGTTGGCTGTCTGCTCAGCGAGTGCCTGGCGGCGTTGGCTGTTCGCTCAGCGAGTGCCTGGCGGCGTTGGCTATTCGCTCAGCGGGTGCCTGGCGGCGTTGGCTGTTCGCTCAGCGGGTGCCTGGCGGGCGTTGGCTATTTGCTCAGCAATTGCTTGGCTTCGGCGATGCGTTCGATCGAGCGTGGGGTCATCGGCTCCGGGGAGATGATCAGGTGGTCGACGCCTAGTTTCTGGTACGCCGTGAAGGCCTCGGCCAACTCCGGGACCGAGCCCGCGATCGCGCGGGGATCGGGGTCTGCGACGGATGGCTGGTCGGCGTCGCGGACGACGATCCCGACCGTGGCGGCCACGGCGCCGCCGGGTTTGCCGGCCGTCTTCACCGCCTCGCGGAGGGTGGCGAGCTTCTCCTCGACCTTGTCGCTCGCGGCGCCGTACCAGGCGGTGTTCCAGGCATCGGCCCACTCGGCGACGAGCCGCATCATCCGCGGGCGGTGGCCGGCGACCAGGATCGGGATCCGGTGCGGCGGTGCCGGATCGAGGTTCGCCTCGCTGACCCGGTAGTACGTGCCGTCGAACGTGACCGTCTCGCCACGGACCATCCGCGCCACGATCTCGAGCCACTCCTCGAAGCGCCCGACCCGATGGTCGGTCGGCAGCCCGAACGCCTCGTACTCCGGATCGTGCCAGCCGGCTCCGACGCCGAGGATCAGCCGTCCGCCGGACACCTCGTCCAGCGTCGCGGCCATCTTGGCGGTCAGTCCGGGGTCACGGAACGATGCGCACAGCACCATGTTCCCCACCTCGACGTTCGTGGTGACCGCGGCCACCGCGCTCAGCAGCGTCCACGACTCGTGCATCCCGAACACCCGGCCCTCCGGGTCGCGGTAGAGGAAGTGATCCGCGAGCCACACCGAGTCCAGCCCGTTCTGATCGGCCGCCTCGGCGACCGCGCGGAGGTCCTTCCACCCGGGCATCCCACCCCCGGGGCCGTCCCCGTCACCCAGCGGAAGCATCACGCCGATCTTCAGGCCCATGGTCCGACACCTCCGATCTTGTCCACCGTGATGTGCGTGACGTACCCCGGCGGCAGGTCCTCGCCGGGACGGTACTGCGCGTCCGGACCGACGTAGGTCTTGGCGAGCCCACGCAGTACGTCGACCGCCCCGCCCTCGGTGATCCGGGCAGTGCCCGTGATCACCAGGTACTCGGTCAGGCCCATCTCGTTGCTCCGGTCTGTCTCGATCGACAGCACCACCCGGCCGTCACGCCGGATGTTCTTCACCTTCTGGTTGTTCGGGATGTGGGCGGCGATGATCTCGTCCCCGTCCAACCCGACCCAGATCACCGACACCTGCGGGCTGCCGTCCGCATTGATCGTCACCAGATGCCCAAGAGCATTCGATTCGAGCACGCCCCGCGCGCTCTCCGGGATTCGCATGCGGCCAACGTAGTTGGATGATGGCGTTATGAGGAGGCCGTACCTGGATCGGGCGGCTGCGGGCCGGGCGTTGGTGGAGGAGCTCGGCGAGGTCGGCGGATCCGTTCTGGTGCTGGGGCTGGCGCGGGGCGGGGTGCCCGTGGCGGCTCCGATCGCGGACGCGTTGGACGCGGATCTCGACGTACTGATCGTCCGCAAGCTCGGCCTGCCGGGTCAGCCGGAGCTGGCGATGGGGGCGATCGCGGGCGTCGGCGACTCGACGTACACCGTCCGCAACGAGACGGTGCTGAAGGGCATCGACGAGCAGACGCTGGAGCAGGTCCGTGAGCGCGAGGTCCGTGAGCTGCGCCGGCGTGAGCGGGAGTATCGCGGCGACCGGCCGCCCATCGACGTCCACGACCGCGTGGTGATCCTGGTCGACGACGGTCTCGCCACCGGTTCGACCATGCGCGCCGCGGTGGAAGCGGTACGACGGCAACGGCCGGCTCGCGTGATCGTCGCCGTACCGGTCGGTGGCGTGGAGAGCTGCCGGTGGCTGTCGCAGGTCGCGGACCAGGTGGTGTGTGCGTGGATCCCGCGCCGCTTCGCCGCCGTCGGGCAGGCGTACCGCGATTTCTCGCCGGTCGGCGACGACGAGGTCCGCCGGGTGCTGGCCGAAAGTACAGCGCGGCGCCCCGGCCGGTGAGCCGGGGCGCCGCGCTTCCTGCCCGACCGCTGGCTTCCGATTCAGCGGCCGGTGTCCCGGGGCGTCAGCCGAGCCGCGCCTTCAGGTGGTCGAGCTCGATCCGCAGCGAGGCCGGCACGGTGTCGCCGAGCTTGGCGAACCACTCCTCGATCAGCGGGATCTCGGCCTTCCACTCCTCGGCGTCGACGGCGAGCGCGATGTCGAGCTCGTCGGCGGTCAGGTCGAGCCCGGACACATCAAGCGAGTCCGGCGTCGGGATCCGGCCGATCGGGGTCTCGACCGCGTCGGCCTGGCCCTCGATCCGGTCGATCACCCACTTCAGCACCCGGCCGTTCTCGCCGAAGCCCGGCCAGACGAACTTGCCCGCGTCGTCCTTGCGGAACCAGTTCACGTAGAAGATCTTCGGCAGTTGCGCCGCGTCGTGCTCCTTGCCGACGGTCAGCCAGTGGTCGAAGTACTGGCCCGCGTCGTAACCGAGGAACGGCAGCATCGCCATCGGGTCCCGCCGTACGACGCCCACCTGGCCGACCGCGGCCGCGGTCGTCTCCGACGACAGCGTCGCGCCCATGAACACGCCGTGCGCCCAGTCCCGGGACTCGGTCACCAGCGGCACCGTGGTGGCGCGGCGGCCACCGAAGATGATCGCCGAGATCGGTACGCCGTTCGGGTCGTCGTACTCGTCAGCAATGATCGGGCACTGCTTGATCGGGGTGCAGAACCGGCTGTTCGGGTGGCTGGACAGCTCGTCCGAGTCCGGCGTCCACTCCCGGCCCTTCCAGTCGGTCAAGTGGTTCGGCGGGGTCGGCGAGTAGCCCTCCCACCAGACGTCGCCGTCATCGGTGAGCGCGACGTTGGTGAAGACCGAGTTGCCCTTCTCGATCGTGCGCATCGCGTTCGGGTTCGTCTTCCAGCCGGTGCCGGGGGCCACGCCGAACAGGCCGAACTCCGGGTTCACGGCGTACAGCCGGCCGTCCTTGCCGAACCGCATCCAGGCGATGTCGTCGCCGAGCGTCTCGACCTCCCAGCCCTCCAGGGTCGGGTCGAGCATCGCCAGGTTGGTCTTGCCACACGCGCTCGGGAACGCGGCCGCGACATAGTGGACCTTCTTGTCCGGCGAGATCAGCTTCAGGATCAGCATGTGCTCGGCCAGCCAGCCCTCGTCCCGCGCGATCGCCGAGGCGATCCGCAGCGAGTAGCACTTCTTGCCCAGCAGCGAGTTGCCGCCGTACCCGGAGCCGTACGACCAGATCGTCCGCTCTTCCGGGAACTGCACGATGTACTTCTCGTCGTTGCACGGCCACGGGACATCTTTCTGACCGGGAGCGAGCGGAGCGCCGACCGAGTGCAGACAGGGCACGAAGAACGCCTCGTCGCCGAGCTTCGCCAGTACTTCGGCACCGGTCCGGCACATGATCCGCATCGACGCGACCACGTACGCCGAGTCGGTGATCTCGACGCCGAACATCGGCTTGTCCGCGGTCAGCGGGCCCATGCAGAACGGGACGACGTACATCGTCCGGCCACGCATCGAGCCGCGGTACAGCTCGGTCATCAGCGCCTTCATCTCGGCCGGCGCCATCCAGTTGTTGGTCGGGCCGGCGTCGGCCTCGTCGACCGAGCAGATGAACGTCCGCTGCTCGACCCGCGCCACGTCCGAGGGGTCCGTGCGCACCCAGAACGAGTTCGGCTTCTTCTCCTCGTTCAGCCGGACCATGGTGCCGGCCTCGATCAGCTCCGCGGTGAGTCCGGCGTACTCCTCGTCCGAGCCGTCCACCCAGTGGATCCGGTCGGGCTGCGTCAGTTCGGCGACCTCGGCGACCCAGGCCAGCAGGCCGGAGTGGCGGGTCGGGGCGTCGGTCAGGGGGTACGGCGCGGGGGCTGCGGCTGGGAGGGGGTCCGTGGTGGCTGCTCGGGTGGCGGTCTCGGTATGGGTCGGGCTGGCGGTTGTCGTCATCGGCGGCTCATTCCCTCTCGGCTGTCGGGCCCGGCGGCCGTCCGATCCCTCGACACTGAGGGGGGTACGGCTCCGGCCGCCGGGGTCTCCGGCGGTTCGATTCAGCTGGCTGGCGGTGTGAACTCTCGCATACCAGTGCGTCCAGTGGACGTATACCAGTGTGCAAGTGGTACTACGGTACGCGAACGACCCGAGTGCTGAGAACCCCTAGAACGTGAACCCGGTCACAAAGTTTTGGCGACAATCGCTTTCCGGCGAACCTTGTGAAAATGAGAACGGCCCGCGCTGCTCGCGCGGGCCGTTCCTGCAGATCTTGCGGTGGATCAGCTGGTCTGCCGCCAGATGTCGTTCACGATGCGTTGCACGTCCGCCTCCTCGCCGGGCGCGCCGGTGACCGCTGAGCCGACCAGCCACCACTGGCCGCCGCTTGCATAGGCCCTGGTCATCGTCACGGCGTACGGCGTTGTCTGCACCGTCAGCCACGTCCGCGCGTCCTTCGCCGTCGCGGGCGCCGTCGCCTTGTAGACCTTCGCCCACTGCTTGTCGAACGCGGCCCGGTCGGCCCGGCAGGCGGCGAGGCTCGCGCACGGGTGCAGGGCGATCCGAGCGTCGAGCGAGTTCTTCAGTCCGCCGTTGGAGTAGTCGGACCGAGTCACGATCCGCCGGTAGACGACCGCGGAGGACTCGCCGAGGAACGTCACCTGCGGCGGCCGCGGCCAGCCGAGCGCGAACGGCAGCTCGGCCGTCGTGATCACCTGCAGGTCGGTGCCGGCGGCGTACGTGGCGCCGAACACTCCGGCGGATCCGTCCGGCCGCTTGTACGGCGCGGTGGTGATCTTGGGGATCGCGGGCAGCAGGACGGGCGACGGGTACGCCTCCGGGCTCACCGGGGTCTGGGGAGCGGCGTCGACCGGCTGGTCGGATTTCACCGAACTGCCGACGGCGGCGCCGATGGAGTAAGTGATCGTGAAGACGAGCAGCACGACGAAGGCGACGACCGCGTAGATCCAGCCGCCGATCTTCCGCTTGTACTCGCGGGCGACCTCGATCGTGGACTGCGGTTGCGTGGTTGGTTGTGGCTCGGCGCTCGGTGCTTGGCCGGGCTCGGGGGTTGCTTGCGGGTGGTCGGCGTACGACGGGATCGTCATGTCGGCCGTCGGCGGCCTGGCGCCGTACTGACTGAGCTGGCCGCGGACCGCCTGCAGCGACTCGTCGTCGTTGCCGATGACACCGTCGAGTGGGTCGATCAGGCGCTCGGCGCCGGACTGGCCGGGGATCAGTTGCGTGACCGCGTACGGGCGGTCGGAGCTGAAGTTGGCCGCCCACAACGGGGTCTCGAGCCGCGCGGGTTCGAGCGCGGCGCCGCGGCCGGCCCGGACGAGCCGGTCCCGCACGGTCGCGTCGCGCGCGCCGGCCTCGCTGAGCACCAGCGCGACGATCTCCATCCCGGTGAAACTGCGGCCGTGCCAGAGCTCCGCCAGCGGGTGCTGCAGCAGTCGCTGGTCGAACTGGTAGCCGGGGATCTCCGGCGTGCTGTTGCTCACTTCGTCTCCCAGATCGCCCGGTCCGCGAGCGCGATAGCTGCCTTCTCCGCCGTGTCCGCATCGATCGGATTGGCCGTGTAGTCCACCTGTACGACGATGTCCGCGCGCTGGACGAGCGCGCGGACTGTCCACCACTCACCGGCCGCGCCGTTCGTGCTCCGGCTGGTCTTGGTCGGGTACGTGCTGTTCGGGACCGCCTTCATCGGCGACCGGGTGAAGGTCTTCTTCGCCACCTGCTCGGGCGTGAAAGGCGGACTGCCGGCGCCGGCGTCCTGCCCGGGGCTCGGAGTGATCGTCACCTTCAGCGTCGCCGCGGTGTAGGCCGCGACCTTGGCTCGGCTACTGCCCGCCTCGCAGGTGATCGACGTACTGCCACCCTGGACCAGCGTGACCGGCGCCGTACTGCTCGATGCCTTGGGCAACAGGCTGGACACGTCGCCGAGCCGCGCACACAGATCGGCCGGCATCGACCGCGCCGGCAGAATGTCCTCCGGCTGCACCGGCTCGCCGACAGCGAACCCGATCCCAGCCCCCGCGATCGCGGCCACACCACACCCGATCGCCGTACCGCGCACCAGTCGACTTGCCATGCCCGCGACCTTAACCACGCGGAGGTCCTCCCTTACCGATCAGCCGACAACCGCCTCCGACGCACCCCGACCCCATCCGGTTCCAGCAACTGTGGTCGACCCACGCGTCCCCTGGTTGTGCGTGCTGCTGCACGCGTTCTCCGCGCGTGCCGCGGAAGCTAGAGCCCCCACCCAGGAGCCGATTGGCACACACCCGCCCCCGCCATGTATCGTTACTCGACGTTGTCCAGCGCTCGTAGCTCAACGGATAGAGCATCTGACTACGGATCAGAAGGTTGGGGGTTCGAATCCCTCCGAGCGCGCTTCGTGAAAGCCCAGGCAGACACTCTCTGACCTGGGCTTTTGTGTTTCCCGAGACATGCCAGAAGGGCGGCCCAACCGCTCGGCCACCCTTCCGTACCCCCACTCGTACCCCAACGTCACTCTTCGTCGTGCTCCCCGAACAGGAAGCCGAGTCTGTCGACTGCATCCCGCGTCACGTCCTCGGCCACGTCGACGTAGATGACCTTGGTGACGGTCGGCGAGCTGTGCCCGAGCACGTCTTGGATGTTCTCCAGTGGCACGCCCTGGCTGTAGAGCAGCGACGCGCACGAGTGCCGCAGGTCGTGGAACCGGATACGCCGGACGCCGGCCTTTTCGCAGAGCCGGTCAAAGTGACGGTTCATGTTCCGCGGTTCGATCGGGGTTCCGATCATGGTCGAGAACACGTAGCCGCCGTCCTGCCATGACTTGCCCGCGTTCTTCTTCTCCTGCGCCTGCGCCGCCCGGTGAACCCGTAGTGCAGATACGAGCGGCTTGGGTACGGCGATGAGGCGGGTGCTCCCGTCCGTCTTGACGTCCCCGAGCTTGAGCGCGCCGTCGACCCGATGGAGAGCCTGGTTGACCCGAATCAGACTGTTGTCCAAGTCCACGTCCGACCAGCGAAGGCCCAGCGCCTCACCGCGACGAAGGCCGAGTGACAGAGCCACCGCGTACAGCGCGTAGAGCCGGTCCTCACGGATGGACTCCAGGAACTTGGTTGCTTCGGCGCGACTCCACGCCTTGAACTTCGGCCGGTACTTGTGGTTGAGCCGGAGCTTCTTGGCGATGTTCTCAGTCAGAATCTCGTCCTCGGACACGGCGTCTTGAAGAACTGCGCGGAGCAGCCGGTGCAGGTATCGGACAGTGCCGTCTGAGACCGTCGACCGGCAGCACGCTTGTGGGACGAGAGCGCAGCAGCGAGCACCTTGGATTGCCTTGGCGTTCTTCCGAGGCGGCCGGCCTTCCCGCTTCTTCCGCTCGACCTCTGCCCGCTCCTCCCGAGCCTTGTCCTTTCCCTGGGCGCAGCACTGACAGACCTGCTGGAGCTGGAACAGCCCGCGCCGCACGTCATTCGGCCGAAGCGTGGTGAGCTTCTTCTTGCCGAACAGCGGGACGAGGTACTTCGTGATGAGCCATTTGTAGCTAGCAAAGGTCGTGTCGCGGACGCGGTGCCGTGCGTGCTCCTCCAACCAGTAATCCAGATACTCGGCGACGGTCTGCGTACTGGACGCCACGCGCTTCCCCGACATCGTGTCGGCCTGCATCTTGGTCAGCTTCTGGTGTACCTCCTCCCATGTCTTGCCGTAGACGCTCTTCCGTACCTCGCGACCGTCCGTCGTGATCACGTAGGCGCGACCCTCGTACAGGCCGTTGGAACGCTGCCGGATGTTCCCCTCACCATTGACGTTCCGCTTCCCCGTCGACGGCTTGGCGGCCTTGGGTTTGCTCGTCAGCTGAGCCTTCCGCCGCTTCCTCGGCTCGTCCGGGTCCATCAAAGCGAGTGTCGTCATCAGGCGGCGTCCTCGATCAGGCCGGCGACGTACGCACGGATGGATTCCATCGGGACGCGTCGACCGTTGCGGACCTTGACGCTGGTCAGCTCGCGTTCCTTGATCAGCCGGTAGACGGTCCACCGGGAAACGTTGAGGTGCTCGGCCGCTTCCTCGACCTTGAGCAGTCGCGAATCGTCTTGCATGGCTTGCTCCCCAGATAGCTAGGCCGCGGTGGCGGCGGATGAGTTGTCAGTTGCCGAATTGCTGTCGTCGGGTGGCTTGGCGCGCTGTTTGGCTTGCTCGTACTGCGTCCGCCATCGGATGCGGGTGGCGATGGCCTCGGCGAGGACTTCCTTGTGGGTCGGGAGGCGACGCGGGCCGCGTTCTTCGCCGGGTCGGATCGGTTGCCAAATGAATCGAGGCGCGTCGGGGTCGTCGTTGTGGGTGGCCAGCTCGTTTTGGTCGTCCATCTCGACGCCCGCGGCCGCGAGGGTTTGGCGGACGACCTCGGATCGGTCGGCTCGGTGCTCGGTCAGGGTCTTGCCGGTCCACTGACGCGAGACGAGGACGCGTCGGCCACCGAGGCCGAGGTGTTCGCGGTCGTGGGCCTTGGATGGGCATTCGCCGGGTACGACGTGGCCGTCTGCGTCCTTCGGGGTCACGCCGTACCGGAGCCAGTTGGCGCACTCCGGCGAGCACGGCAGGACTCGGACGTGAGCGTGCAGCTTGTTCATGTGGGCGAGCTGGGCCGGGTGGAGTTCATCCCGGTCCTCGCCGTAGGTCTCGCCGATCGCCTTGCCGAGGTACTTGGTCAGGTAGCCAACTGCCTTGCCCACCTTGGCGTCAGAGTCAGCGATGATGCCTTGGTAGTCGATCTGCGAGCCGAGGCGAACGACGTGAGCAGGGTGTGCAGTCGGGTCCGCGCCGAGGTCGTCCAGAGCCTGATCCCAGGTCGGGAGCAGAGCGCCGGTCGACGGGTCCACGAAAGCGCCGGCCATCTCATCCCAGACGGGCATGTCCGGGTTCGAGGCGCAGCCGTAGACGGGCCGCTGATGGCTCGGCCACCACACTTGGTGGTACGTCGCCTTGGCGACCTGGCGCACAGTGTCACGGGCGACAGTGCCCCGGACGGCGGCATGCAGATGCGGCGCTAGACGCTTCTGCGGCTCGACCACTGCGAAGTACTGCGCCTTGTAACCCGCGCAGCGGCGAAGATTCTGCATGAAGCGGTCGACCAGCTTCGGGAAGTGCAACGCGTCCAGGGCCGCGCGGCGGTACTTGTAGGAGTCGGGGTCGACCGGCGTCGACAGGAGGGGCGAGTTCCGGCCGTGGATCACTCCGCAGTCACACGGCACCAAGCCCTTGCCCGGCACGTGGTGCGGTTGCCGGTGAGTCGCGCCGTACGAGCCGAGCGTGAGCGTGATGAACATCGACGGTCGGTAGGTTCTGCCGTTCGGAGCCGTGAACGTCGCGCCAACCGTGCGCTTGTCCATCTCGACCTTGGGCAGCTCGGCGGCGTCCTGGCGTCGTCGGGTCGACCGGACACGACGGGTGGATTCCGCGTCGTCGTCTGCGGTCGATTCGTCGTCGGGCACGTCGTCCGATTCCGCCGGCGCTTCGGGTTCAGTGTCGCGGTGCCATCCCTCGCGGCACTGCTGCATGCGGAGCCGACGGTTCGCCTCAGCGCACGGCGGGCACTTGCTGACCAGCGTGGAACCGCAGGACACCCCGACCACTCGGTCGGTGCCGGTCTGTGTGTCGAGCACCCTGTTGAGCACCGGGCGTACGCAGACGCCGTTGGTCACGGCCAGGTCCCGGACAACGTCCAGCGGGAATCGGTCGAGGGTGGTCTGTGCGGTGAGGTTCATGCCGCTGTCCTCCACAGTGCAGCCGGGCCGTCGAGGACGACACTGAGCGCGTGGTCAACATCGGTGCCGAAGGCAAGCTCTTCGCGGATGGCATCTCGTTCGGCCTCGGTCGTCCGACCCCACACGCCGTGTTCATCGGCGACGATCGCAGCAGCCAGGCACGATCGGACGACGGGACAGAAGGCGCAGAGTTCCTTGGGGTCCGTCGTCCGACGAATGCCGCGCCTCGTCTCGTCCTCGGGGTAAAAGTCGTCCGTATCGAGGTAGCCGGCGCAGTACGCCTTGTCCTGCCAACGAACGTCGATCCGCTGCACGAGCGACGCCCGAGACTTCCTGGACAGTCCGGGCACCAACGGGAGGACGAGCTGACCCGGGATCTGCCGTCGTGCGGTCATGCTGCTACTCCTTCCGGGGTCGGGATGCGGTCGGTCGTGCCGATGAGGTCTGGCGCGTAGGTGCTGACGAGGTCTGCAATGTCCTCGTCGGTGATGTGGGAGAACCTGACTCGGATGGGCTCGGTCTCGCCGTCGACGGCGACGTATCCGATACCTGGCAGGGTTTCGGGGATCTTGTCGCAGCGTGCGCCACGTTCGCGGGCACCTTCGGCGAGGACGAGTCGAACTTGTTCGGCCTCTGCCATCCGCAGCGCCAGCCGGGTCGGGAAGAGGTCGCGGAACGGCAGTACTTCCTTGCGCGGGTCTTGCAGCGCGCCTACTACGGTGATGCCAACTGCGCGGCCCTGGGACAGCAGCAGCGAGAACGCCTTGGCAATCCGCTTCTTCATTGCCGGGTCGGTGACGTACGCCGTCAGCGAGGCCAGCTCGTCCGCGACCAGGACGATGAACGGCTCATCCAGGCTCGGCTTGAGAAGACGGGAGAGACCGCGGAGCTTGCCCTGCCGGCGACGCATGATCGTCACCAGATCTTCAAGCAGGGTTGCGAATGCCTCTTCGTACTCGGCATCGCTCGCGCCGTCCATAGCCGGGTCGGAGCCGTAGCAGAACCGGTGGAACAACCGCCGGCCAAGTGCGAGCTCCATGCCGCCCTTGGGGTCGAGGACCCACAGTTGGACCAAGCCGGATCGGATGCCCGGACCGAGTGCGGCGATGATCGACCACAGCACCGAGCCCTTACCGGCACCGGTCGCGCCGGCCACCAGTAGATGCGTGTAGAGCAGCCGAAGCCGGAACAGCAGTCCGTCTTCGCGACGGGCCACGTCGAGCGCCTGGAGGTTCGGCGGGTCAGCCGCGGGGATCGGGGCGACAATCTCCCGCAGCGGGTCGTTGGTCAGGAACCACAGCACCAGCCGATCGGACCGCCGAGGCAGCGCCCAGGCGAACAGGCGAGCCATCCAGCCCTCAGCACCGCCCGGCCACCACGCCGGGATCATCGAGGCCGCCGACCGGACCCGGCAATCCTCAGCACCGAAAGTACGCGCCAACCGCTCGGAGTGCTCGGCGTAGTCGGTCAGGATCTGACCCGGCAGCAGCCGAACCGTCACCTGATCGACCGTGCCGGACGACCGAACCTTGACGATCCGAGGCACGTAGGTCCGATCGTCCAGCCGAACCGTCAGGTTCAGCGCCCGCATCGTCGAATCCCAACGGGTCCGGTACTCCATGAAGAGTCGCCGTGAGCCACGCAGTCGCCAGACGATCCGCTGCGCGAACGAATCGGGCCACCGCCAGCGCCAACCAGCCAGGCCGGTCGCCGGTACAGCCGCAGTCGCAATGACCAACCAGGCCTCGCCACCGGTCCAGAGCTGATACGCCTTGAGACCCAACAGCGGCACGATGACGAACAGCGGGTGCCGGACCAGCCAGCGCGTGGCGCGGATCATCGCCCGCAGGCAGTACCAGAGCACGACCCACTTGAGCCGAATGGCGACCGAGGGGGACCGGAAGTTGACCGGCCCCGTCCCGACCTCCTTGCCCTTGATCTTCGCCATATCGATCAGCCGCCGTTCGGTCGCGAGTCATCACGGGTCAGTGGCGGCCGGAGGGTATACCGCGGGCAGGGCCCCGGGGAGTGCCGGCGCAGCCCGCAGAACGGGCATGGTCCGCTCTTGGCCCCGCCGTCCGGAATGCCGCAGTAGCCGATCTCGTCGCCGTCCGCACGGACGAAGACCTCCCGCGCCTGCCGCCCGCAGGTGCACAGCTCCCCGAGCGCAGCCTCACGCCAAGGGGTCATCACAGCCACCCCTCCGAGTAGAGGACCCGACTGCCCGGGCTGTCCGTGGGAAGGTCGTTGTCGTCTTCCTCGTCGTAGCTGTCGTCCTCCCAGGGGTCGCCCTCCTCGTCGGAGTCGGACAACCACGCCTGATGCTGGTTGAGCCACGTACGCGCCTCGAAGCGAACGAACTTGCTCGGCTCGCCCGTCAGCAACTCGCTCAGCAGAAATGCCGCGCGCCCGTTCTGGTAGGCCAGGAACTGACCAGGGTCAACGCTCTCTGCGACGCTCATGGTCAGGCCGCCTTCTGCTCGGTCGCACCCGAACCGGGCATGTTCTTCGGCGCCCGGATGCCCATGCACCGGAAGCTCCAGCCCTGCCGCGCCCGGCAGCGGTGCGAACGACCCTCGTCCGGAGCCGAGCAACTCCGGGTGTCGACCCACGGAGCGGCGGTCATGCCCTGCATCTCGATCGCCGTGAACGGCAGACCAGGGAGCGCCGGCGGAAGAACCGGCTGAACCTTGTTGATGATCCGGATCGTGAACGTCCGGTCTGCCTTGCGGGCCTCCGGGTCACCATCCATCACATCGAGAGTCCAGACCGGAAGGCCCGAGTCCTCATCGATCGTCTGCACCGCGTTGGTCTTCGTCGACTTCTCGAAGTCCCGAGCCGCGGTCACCTCCGACACCGCGAACAGGCCATGCGGGAACGTGTCACCGAACTCGACCACAATCCTTCTCGGCATACCCATGATGGTTCAGATCCCTTCATTGGATTCGTACCAACGTTTGGTACGGCACCAATCTTTACCTGGGACTTGGCGTCAAGTCAAGGAAGATGGGACCATTGGTTGGTACAAACCAGGAGGTTCCCTCGAATGGCACAGTCAGCACCGCTCTACCAGCGCATCGCAGCCGAGCTGCGCGAGCAGATCCGCACCGGCAAGATCAAGGCCGGCGAACGCGTACCGACCGAGCAAGACCTCATGGCCGCGCACGACGTGTCGCGGAACACCGCCCGGCTAGCCCTCGGCATGCTCCAGAACGAGGGCATGGTGACCAGCACGCCGGGGCGCGGGACGATCGTGCGCGAGCGGATCATGGCCGACTACCACGCCACGTGGGCGGAGTCCCGCGACCGCCGGGCGAGCGACCAGGCCGATGCGTTCCAATCCGAGATGGCCGAGCAAGGCCGGCACGCCGAGTACCGCGACTTCGCCATGAGCCTCGAAGTAGCAGGCCCCGACTTCTCCAACCGGCTCCAGGTCGAGCAAGGCGACGCGCTCGTGTCCCGCGGCTTCGTCCGGTACGCCGACAACCAGCCGCTCAGCATCCAGGTCAGCTACTACCCGATGGACATCGCCCAGTTGGCCGGCCTGGTCGTGCCGAACGACATCCCCGGTGGAGCGATCCTGGCGATGGCCAAGGTCGGGCACGAGGAGATCGGCTACCGCGACGAGATCACCGCTCGCATGCCGACACCGGACGAGGCGCGCAAGCTCCAACTGGGCTCAGGTACGCCGGTGATCGTCTACGCGCGTACGACGTTCAGCGACAAGCGACCGCTCCGGCTCACGCTGACCACCTTCGCCAGCGACCGCAACCGCGTCATCTACGAACTCGGCGACATGCGCGCCTACCTCGCCCAAGAGGGCGCCGACGCGTGATCATCGAACGTGCCGACGCCGACGACCTGGGCGTCATCCTCACCCTCCGCACCGAGGCCAGCGAATGGCTCGCCCAACGCGGCATCGATCAATGGGCCGTCGCGTGGCCCAACCCCGAGGAGCAGAACCGCCGCATCCTCACCAGCATCGAGGCCGGCGAAACCTGGATGATCCGCGACGAAAACGAAGCCACCATGGCAACCGTTGCCCTAGACACCTTCTCGGACCCACGCCTGTGGACCCCAGAGGAACAGGCCGATCCGGCGATGTACATGCACCGCCTCATCGTCCGCCGCAAGCACGCTGGCCTAGGCACCGAAATCATGGACTGGGCCTGCCACCGAGCCCACCGCCTCGGCCAACACTGGCTCCGCATCGACGTCTGGACCGATAACACCGGCCTCCACGACTACTACCTACGCAACGGTTTCAAGCACGTCCGCACCCTCGACCTCGCGGACTACCCCTCAGGCGCGCTGTTCCAGCGGCCGACAGAGTTGCCGGCGCTGGACTGACTACTCAGCGGGCGATTCCGACGCGCTGATCTCGCTGCGGCCCTGTTCCTCTGCGTCGCGGCGCTCTTTGCGATGCAAGCGGTCGGAGATCCCTGTCGGAGGCTTCGAGAGGTAGCCCTCGATATCGGCGCCGTCAAAGTGCTCGGCCCAGCTCTCAAATACCGGCTCGGAGCGCCAGCCGCATGCGCCACAAACGGTCGATTCGTAGTAGCCCGCCTCAGGTTCTTCCACGACCTGCAGATCACTGTCTAGGCGGTAGGACGCGCACCGCGGGCATCGTTCGGGCGGGCCACTTGCTCGCCGCAGCATGAGCACACTGAGAGTACCGAGCAGGTGATGGGTAGCGGTGAGGACCAGATCAGCCTCATCGGGGGTTGCATCGCTGTGGTGCTGCAGCCAGACAGTCAGATCCCACGTCTTCTCCACAAGCGCTTTGACATAGGACCGTAGTCGGCCCTCCGCAAGGCGTTCTGCGAAGATGCCGCCCCAGCCCTTGAAGTCAGCAGCCTTCGGCCGCTCATCGAGTTCGCCGATCCAATCGTCCTCGGCGTGATCCTTCGCGAGGGCGATCAGCGCATCACGGCACTTGATACCGACCGACTGATAGTCCTCCGACTCGGAGGCGGTGTCCATGTCCTCGACAGCCTGCGTGTACCTCCGCCAGGCGCCCGAGATGTGTTCCTCTTTCTCCTCTTCCAGCTCAACCCGACTTCGTTCTGTCAGGTACAGCCCCAAGCCCAGATGGAAGATGAGCGCCTGTTCCACCTCGGGGAAGTCGTCTTGCAAATACAGATTGGTCGGGTCGGTGATCACCCACCAGCGGGTCTTGGTGCAGTGCACGTCGTACAGATCATGCACCCGCGACAGAATCCTTTTGGAGCCGACCTTTTGCACCAGCCCCGCTTGGTCATCGTCGGGGGACTGGCTGTTGACGTAGTCGCGGATTGCGCGCCCTTCGTGCTCCGGCAGATCTGCCATCGGTCTCCTTGTCATCTAGTCCGCTCGCGTCAGCGTAGTACTCCGTACGCGCTCAGTTGACGACTCCTAAGGTGAGACCGAGGGACGGCTCTAGACTCGGCGGCATGTCTGGCTACTTGCAGGTGTCAACAGCGACGGCGACTCGTGAAGCGGCGGTCGAGCTCGCGGGCTCGGCCGTCGGAGCTGGCCTCGCGGCTGGAGCGCAGGTCGTGGGGCCGGTTGTCTCGGTCTTCTGGCATGACGGCCAGTACGGCGAAGGCGAAGAGTGGCAGGTGCTGTTGAAGACGACCGAGCGCCGTTACGCCGAGCTTGAGGCGCACCTGTTGGAGAACCACCCTTGGAGCAACCCCGAGGTGAGTGCCCTGCCGATCACCGCTGGATCAGCTGGCTACCTGGACTGGCTCGATCGGACGACGAAGGTTTAGCCACGAGCCCGCTCGAGTACGGCAGCGACCTCCGGACCGCCGTAGTGCGACAACCGGCTGAGAACGCCGCGTAGACGCTCGCCAGGACGAACGGAGCCGACTCCTGACGCGAGGTCGATAGCGTGCTCGGTGACGTACGCGGCCCGCTCTGGATCGTCGGCGTCCATGAGGGCGTGCGCGAGCCAGGTGCTGTAGAGCGCTTTGTCGCGGGAATGCGTGTCGTCGTACCGCGAGAGGGCGTCGTCCAGCAGAGGAACGGCCCGCGACGGCCGGCGAAGCTCCGTGTAGCAGCGGCCGGCCATGATGTCGATCTCCAGTGGATCGACCCAGAACACCCAGTCCGGCTCGGGGAAGTGCGACGGTTCGTTGACGGCGGCTGTGGCGGCGTCGAGCGCTCGCGCCGTAGCCGACGTTTGTCCGCTGACCGCGTAGGTCCAGGCAAGGCGCTCGTGGAGCAGGGCACGAACCCGAGGCGTTGCCCTGGTTCCCGCAATGCGGGTTGACTCCGCGGCGGTCTGCGTGTCCGCCTTCTCATAGGCCATGAACGCCAGCGAGTTGCCTTCCAAGCCTGGGTCGCCGGACTCCTGTGCCGCGGACAAGGCCGTCTTGTAGTGTCGGCGCGATTCGACATAGCGGCCAGCGTCAAAGGCCGCCCATCCGGCCATCTGCGCTTGCTCGGCGAACACGCCGGTCAGCGCTTTGGCAGCCGCACTGCTGTAGCTGGCGGTCTTGATCAGCTTCGCCGTGGCCGCCATCTCGCTCGTGTAAACCTGGTATGTGTCCATGCCGCCGAGGTGGTCATCCAGCCGGCGCAGGCGGGCCGTTCGTTGCCGGAGCTGGCGTATCTGCGTCGCACCGATCTGACTTCCTGTCCGCGCCCGAGCGAGGGGCGCGAGCGCTAGCGCGGTTGCGAGGCCGGCAAAGACCCGCCGGTCTACGCCATCACGTCCGCCGTCGTCGGCTCGGAGCAGGTCGTCTAGCTGCTCCTCGGAGAGTTGAAGTGCCTGCGCGAGGTGGGGCCGTACCCACGCTTGCGGATCGTTCCTGCCAGCTTCCCAGCGGACCACGGTCGATCGCTCGATGCCAAGCGCTCGGGCAAGTCCGTCTTGGCTCAGCCCGACAGATCTGCGGCGCTGAGCGAGGGATTGCCGTCGAGCATGCCCCACTGATGCCTCATTTCTGCCTCATCCAGCCCGAGCTACTTGCAGTTACCTGGACGGTGCGGCGAGTCAACACCACAAGACGACGGTACCAGCGCGAGAAGGGCCGACATAGCGATGATCGAGTCGACGGCACACGATGACGTCGAGTGGGCGGGGGACAGCGATCAGCCCGACGGCCCGACTAAACAGGCCTGGCCGGACCTCCGGAGCGCAGCCCCGGACCCATGCGAAGGGCGCAACCCGATGACCGGGCGAGTGTGCCGGCTCGGGTACCACCAGGGCTACCACCGTGACGACACCGGCGCGGAGTGGCTAGATGACTAGGCAGCGGAACGCCCGTGACCGCCAGTTGCGCCGGTGGGCCTTGCGCACGACAGCCACAGACCGCCGCAGCGGCGTGTGGCGAGACGGGTCCGACCCGCAGCACGTCTCCCAAGTCCTCCCGTGGTGCGTCGAGGCCTATCTAGCCCGCGGACCGATCACGCAGCGAATGTCGACCCGCAGCTACCGCGAACTGGAGTGGCAGAGCCGCCATCCTCGACAGAGGCTCACCCCCTAATCGGCGGGGCCGGCGTGCTGACCCCTACATCCGCGCCAGTCCCGCCCACCACCAAGCGACCCCGGCTGAACTCCTCACAGCCGGGGTCGCTCACATCGCAGCCGTCCAGACGACGTTCAGCCTGACTGCCTCATCGACCAACGGCAGCTGCGGCGGCTGTCTTCATATGATGGTTACGTCGTGATGGTCGCTAGCGACGACCACGCCAGCCTTGACTACGTACGCCTCGACGTAATGGGTTCCCCTGTACCTGGTCGATTCGCGGTGATCGTTCCTACCGTTGCTTCCCCCGTGCCGGATCTGTCCGC
Organism: Kribbella sp. NBC_01484; assembly: GCF_036227145.1. Lineage (NCBI taxonomy): Bacteria > Bacillati > Actinomycetota > Actinomycetes > Propionibacteriales > Kribbellaceae > Kribbella > Kribbella sp. NBC_01484. Next base: position 2,962,289 of record NZ_CP109437.1, on the reverse strand, counting down.
GCAGATCGCCGACTCCCCGTGCAGCCTCGATTCCATGGTTGCGAACCTTCCACAGCACGTCGTACGGCTCGGGGGTGTCGGTCTCGAGGTGAAAGCGGAGGGTACGGCCCTTCGGGACCACACGCAGCCGTCGCAGGTTCTTCGGATAGGTCCCGAGTACAGTCGCATCGATTCGCGCTCCATAGCGCAACCGCAACGTGCCGTACTTATCGTGGATGAACTCTTCCTGCGGTGCGATGTCCTTGGTCTGAACGGTCGTAGCGCGCTCGCTGAGCCCGGCAGCCGCGCGCAGAACCCTGTTGGCGAGAACCTGACTGCGAGCCTCCTTGACCTCGTCGGCAGCGAACTCCGTCCCGAACAACTTTTGCCAGGCACCAAGCGCGGCCTGGTCGTCGACGCCCTGGAGGTCGTAGGCCTCGCGCGCCCAAGCAGCGTAGTCAGCAACCTTCTTCTTGAAGGTCGAGTACTTAGCCTCGTCCCAGCGGTGGTTGAAGCTGGTGCCAGGACAGCTAGGGTCGTCCAGCAGCGGCATTGCGGAATGCTGGTCGAGCCAGGTACTGAGATCTTCGAGCAGGTTTACCAACGTGGTTGGAATGTCGCTGTATCGAGCATCACTGTCCCAGTAGCCAACTCGATTGCCGAGCATCACAGTCAGAATGATCGAGGGACAACTGAAGGTTTTCTTGAAATCACGCAGCCACTTGAACAGGCGGATCACCCTGCGCAGGTTTCCCCCTGTAATGTCGTCGCGTTCCTTCATCCAGTCCGCAAAACCTACGGGGTTGGTGTCCTCGAAGATGTTCTCGGCGTAATTGATGATGACCTGTCGCCCATCATCTAGAGTAATCGCGGGAACGACGTCGACATGACAGTCGTTCGCGTAGTCAATCCGCACACAACGGTTCTTCCGTACGACCATCGACTGATACGTGGAGCTGCGTTTGAAGGCGGCCCGGACCTGCTGGAGGTACTTCTTCGGGTCCTCGTTCCAGTCGAAGTCTTGTTCGAGGTGAAGCAGGATGTCGGCGTCGAACTCATCGAAGATCCCGACAGGATTGATGATGGTCTGCTGTGCCCAGGACCCTTGAGGAAGGTGCTCCTTGTACATGGACCCGACAGTGTCGTCGGCCTGAAACGCGTTGGTGATGGAGGTGACGCGTGTGTCAAGCAGATCTAGCTTCCATTGCTTGAGGTTGACGGTGCTGACCAGGAATCCCTGAAAGTGTGCGTCAAAGTCCATCTCAGACCACCAGCGCCTGGATGTAACCACCGTCGATTCGGTCGTAGGTGACCACCGCTGGCCGCAAGCCTGCGCTCTTGAGGATCCGGCCGATCGACACCGCGGGAGAAACTGGTATGGCGCCGATGAGATGTAGGCGCTCTAGCTGCTTGTGCGTGCGTTCGAGTCCAGTGAAGAAGGCGCGGATGGCTTCCTCGAACCTTGCCAGCACGGCCGGATGAGCAAAGAGGTCTTCAGCGGGCCCGGGACGTGGGTCTAACTGGAAGACGTCGGCCTCGTCCAGCTCCACTGGCAGATCCGCGAGTGGCGTCGTCCCGGACAGGTTCGCAATAAGCACTGCGTCGCCAGCGTTGCTGCCGTTTCGCGCCTGGGTCAGCTCGAAGGTAGTCCCGGGGTCTACAGCGGACCAGACCCAGTTTTGGGTCGATCGGTGTCGCTGGTAGACATCGATCGCGACACCGTCGTCGAGCTTCGACCCCAGATAGACGAGAAGCGGAAGTCGTGCGATCGCGAAGACGCTGATGTGCTGTATCTCCTGAGACAAGACGCCCGGGTGGACGCGGTGGTCGATAGCGTTGTCGATCTTGGGAACGGCAGCCGCGTAAAACGCTGCGGTTGCGTCGGCCTCACCGTCGATGCCTCGAAGGTCAACCTCGACGCTCTTCTGATCATAGGCTTCGGGAAAGACCGGAAATCGGCCACCGGACTTGATGACGGCCTCGACTGCGGCGTCTCTCGGCAACTCCATCCGATCGCCGCGCACGTCCCCTGCCATGCGCAGAATGACGGTGCGACGTGACTTAGTCAGCGACGTTTGGTGACGAATTTCGTCTTCATGCTCCTGCTTGCGCCACCGAAGGAACTCCTTGTCAATGAGCTCGGCGACCAAGAGTTTGTCGATCTCGGTATGACAGAACGAGCAGGCGAGCAAGAGGTTTTCGGCCAAGTCGCGCTTCTCCTCCGGAAGCGGGTCGACGCCTCTGGCTGACTTCGCCGAATCTTTCTGCCCGACGATGTGAGCTGCCTCGCCTACGAAGACCTCCTTGTATGTGAGCTCGCCCTCCAGGAGGTACTTCTTGCACAGTGTGCACCTGCCGCCCGCACGTACCCACAGCTTCCGCTTCTCGTTATCGCTGACTGCCATCATGCCCCTTTATCAATCACGGCCCTGTTCCTCTCGCACCCTCCGGTGCGCTGATGGCCGTCCTTTGTGATTAGACCACTCGTTACCGACAGTTCTTCACGGCCGCACTGCGGCCCAACACGTCCGGGCCAGTCGTGCGGCTCACCTGCCATCGCCCCCTGCCGGATTGACCTCTTGAGAATCAAGGCGCGCCGCAGGCGGCGCGCAGCGCGGCCCGGGCTTACGACCTCCGGCCGACGCCCTCCACCGCGCGCACCTTCTGCGTACGACCGATCGCAACCGCTCACTCCGCCAGATCGGCCGCGCGTGACGGCCTTGGAGAAGGCCGGCGGTTTGGCCCCGTCCCCCTGGTCGCTCAATTGTCCGGTCAGAGCGCCGCGCATCAAGAGCGCCTCCGGCGTCCCTGCGGGATCGGCAAGCCGACTCTTGACCCACGACGCCCTGCCCTGGGTTTGCAGCTATCAGGAGGACGGAGCAGGTGTGGCGTTACGCGCTGAGGGACTGCCAGAGGGCGCCGTACGCGAGGGCCTCGCTCTTGAGGTAGTCATCCAGTCCGGCGCGGAGCTTGGGAGTCGGCTTCCACTCCTTGCCGCGGCGGGCTTCGAGGATGACAGGGGTGCCCTTCACGTTCAGGTGCGGCATGGCGTACTGAAGTAGGCGCAACATCGCGTCGGCCTGGAACCGGGTCAGCTCCGGCGCCTTGTAATACACCTTGACGACCTCGACATGACCGTCCTTCCGGATCAGAGCAAAGTCAGGGTTGATCTTGACGGTCACGTTCGGCTGAACCCACTCCCAGCGGTCGACGTCGAGGATCTTCGCCGTCTGAGCGCGCTGCACGTACTTCCCGACGTTGTCGCCGATCTCCTTGAAGTGATCGACAGCACGCGGCCGAGCGTTCATGACGGCACGGTCGATCGGCGCCGTGCCGGTGCGGAACCGGATCGCCTCCTGGATCGCCAGGCTCATCGGACGGTAGAAGTCCCGGCCGGGGTTGTAGTCCTCGCCGAACTGGGTCACCTGCGCCCGGACGAGAGAGATCCGCTTGTTTCCTCCGGGAGCGACGAGGTAGTCGCTGAAGGTGGCCATCGCGACCACCGGTGATGCGTTCGCCATGTGGCGAGCTCCGCTCTACTCAGACGGAGCCATCACGTGTCAAGGGGCACAAATGCGTGTCATGCACCCTCAGTGGAGCTATGGTTTAGGCGACTAAACCGTGGTTCTTTAACCACAGCCCCGGCGTGACGGCCCTACCACGGCCTCGTGCCGGGGTTTTTCGTCGGTATGACTGTACGCGCGCGACCGGACACAACCGTGGAACAACCCGGAGACCTCCGGCGTGTCGCGCGGACGAACGTTTTCCGAGCATGAGATTGGGCGCCGGCGACGGCTCGCCGGCGCCGGCCGAAGTCTGGGAGTCGTTCCAACCCTCGCGTTCCGTACCCCAGTCGTACCCCAACGGCTCCAAACGAACTGATCAGTTGCGCCATCTCTGGCACGGTGGCCCAGCGGGCAGCAGGTCTGCCAGCCGATAACGCAGGCTCCTACGGATCAGAAGGTTGGGGGTTCGAATCCCTCCGAGCGCCCACCAAGCCCGGGCAGACGCGGTCTGATCTGGGCTTTGGTGTTTCCAGGGAACAGGGCGGCTCGCTTGGGTCAGCTGAACTCTTGTCCGCCCGGCCGGACTGAGCTGGGCAAGAGACCCCAGATGTGTGAGCGAAGTGACAACTGGTGACTGATGGCGCGCAGCTGCGCCGTGTGCAGCTCGACCCGCATCGTGTCATCGATGCCCGGCTGGCTGAAGTGACCGTAGATGTAGGGGTAGGACGGCGGGCCGGTCGCCTCGAGGTACCGCAGGACGGCGTCCCCAGGCACCGTCTCGGGGACGCTCGCAGAGCCTGCGGTGACGCGGTGACCGGCCGCGAGGGCAGCGTTGATCTCGTGGATCTGGAGCAGCTCGGCCGTGTGCGTTGTGGGTGCCAAATCGTGGTGCATCGTGTTCTCCGTCTGCCCGCGGGTGGCCTACCTGGCCACCGTCCTGCATTCAGATTGCGCCGTCCTCGATGGCGCAGCCAGGGCCACAGGTCCCGGCAGGCGACCGCCATGATCCCCCGATCCCTCGCCCGATGACCCAACAGGGCTACCGCCGCGTGACTACCCCCGTAGCGTCGCCGACTCGCCGTCGGCGAGCGTTCCTTGGACCCGGGGTCCTACACACAACGACGTAAACAGCCGAGCAGATTCATCCCGCGCGTCGACTTTGTCGACCACACCGTGGAGTCGACACTCGTGGCTCGCGATCGGACTAACCAGCGTGGCCTTGGACACCTTCTCCGGACCGCGCTGTGGACCCCGGCGTACAGGCCAACCCGGCGAGTAAGTGCACCGCCTCATCGTCCGCCGGCAAGCACACGTCCGCACCCTCGACCTCGGCGACTGCCCCTCAGGCGCGCTCTTTCAGCACCGGACCGGGTCTCGGGGGTTTGCCGTCGTTCGAAGGACGGCACTAGCTCGCCAGCGCGGCGACACTCGCCAGATAGTTCCTGGGTGTCTCGGCTCGTGCTTGGATCTCGATCGGATCGGCGTACGGAACGAGACGTAACCACGAGACGAGCCGGTGCACACCGACCAGCGCCTCAGTGGCGGCGAGGTCGCTCCACAGCACTTGGGGGTCGGCGTCGAGATGATCACGCCAAACCGTCACGTAGATGTCGAGCAGCTCGTCGCGGTGTGCGCGAGACAAGCGCGCTCCGGTCCATTCGACCACTGCGTCGAGGAAGCCGTGCAGCGAGACGAACGGATGACCCCAGATCGCGTTGCCGAAGTCGAAGAACCGCGGCCGGAGTGCGCCAGTCGAGCGGTCGGCAAAGATGTTCGCGGGGTACACATCGTTGAGCTCCAGGTCGAGCGGAACGATGTCGCTGAGGGACGCGATCCGTCGATCCAATACCTCAGCGGCAGCCTCAGTTCGTTTCAGCATGTCTGGCCCGGGCCGCAACGGATGTCCGGGCTGCAGCGACGCCCACTCCTGGGCCACGGCTCGCACTCGGTCACCGGCCGTGCTGGGTGCAAGCTCGATGATCCGGGAGCGCTCGGTCACATTGAGGCGGCCGAGGAAGGCGCACTGAATACGGGCCAGCGCGCGGACGACGATGCAACGCGTCGGCTGATCATCAACGTCAAGATGCGTGAGCGTCGTTCCCTGATCGTCCGTGAGCAGCCAACTGCGTTCGCGATCGATTGCGATCGGCACGATCACGTCCTCTGGCGCGAGCCGCGCCAGAGCGGCGACCAAAGCGGCCTCGAATCGATGGCCAGGATTGTTCTCCTTGAACCACACCAATCCCTCGACGGACGGATAGCAGCGGACCACGGACCAGAAGCGGGCCCGGTACGTAACCGGCTCGCCGCTGATCCGGCGACCATGCTCGGCGAGGCGACAACCAACCCAAGCATCTGCGGTCTGCGTCCACTCTGGTGATGTCCAGCGGTCGACCCATTGGCCCCCAGCGTCGGGGCCGAGCGGTCTTGCCGGCGGCGGGTAGTGCGGCACCCACCGGACGCTAGCGCCCTGCTCCGACAGATCGACTACGAGCCGCGCGACGCTCGCGAGGCAGGTCCTATCTGTCCGCCTAAACTCGGCGGCGTGTCTGGCTACTTGCAGGTCTCGACGGCGACGGCGACTCGTGACGAGGCGGTCCAGCTCGCAGGTTCGGCGGTCGGCGCCGGCCTTGCGGCGAGTGCGCAGGTTGTGGGCCCCGTCGTATCGGTCTTCTGGCACGAAGGCCAGTACGGCGAAGGTGAAGAGTGGAAGGTCCTGTTGAAGACCACGGAGCGCCGGTACGCCGAGCTTGAGGCTCACCTGCTGGAGCAACACTCGTGGGCCAACCCCGAGGTGAGCGCTGTACTGATCACCGCAGGCTCCGCCGCCTACCTGGACTGGCTCGATCGAACGACGAAGGGGTAGCCGCGAGCCCGCTCGAGCACGGCCGCAACCTCAGGACCCCAAAGCGTGCATGCGAGCCGGGGAACCTGGCAAATGACTTGGTCCGGAACGACGGTACCGGCCTCCACCGGTACTACGAGCAGCGACGGATGACCGTCAGGAGGTTGGATCTGAGCGACTACCCGTCCGCCCTGTTTCAGGGCAAAGCGACCGACCGGCACAAGACGCGAGCTGACTTGGTGATCACCGAGCAGACGCGCAACCCTGCGGGCAGCTAGTCGTCGTCCTCGCGAAATGCATCGACGGCCCGTTCGCGCAGCATGTCCAGTTGAATGGTGAGAACGCCGATGACTTCCTCGATGTTCATACCGTCGGTCTCGCGGAACGCCCAGCTTGGGTGGCCTTCGGCGTCCAGGCACTTGACCAGCACGATGCCTTCCAGAGCGGTCCAACCTGGCAGCAACTCGGGCACTCGAAACCCGTCGCCCAAGACCTGGCCAATCGGTTGTCCGTAGTCGATAGACATGATCCGCATGCTGCCAGGTGATCGCGACTGCCGCTAACGGCCTCGCTAACAGCGGCACCGAACGGATCGGACGGACGTCGACAATCCGCCAGATCGCTACCTGCGGCCAAGCGCGAAGTGGCCAGGGACGAACGGTTTGAACTCGACTGCGGATCAGAAGGTCGGGGGTTCGAATCCGTCCGAACTCGCAGACTGAAGGCCAAGCAGACCAGGCCTTTCGTGGTTCCGGGGACATGCCGCAAGTACGTCCGGTTGCTCGGCCACCTCTCCGTATCCCGCGCGCGCCCGCCACTCTTTGCTCCGCTGCCCGAAGAGGAAGCCGGGCGCCGCCATCACATCTCCACAGACCCGATCACCAGCAGAGTGCGGATGCACAGTCACTGCCGCATCGATGAGTTCGTCCGACAGCTCCGCTCACGGGAGATCGTGCGGCAGGTCATGCGCAGATCGGGTGTGTCGCTGCGTTGCAATGCGCCTTCCGGCAGCGGTGGCATCCAGGCGCCGGCTCGGGTGTTCAGCGTTACGCGTGTCGGTCATGCAGTCACCAAGTCGCGAGCAGGGACAAAGATGTTGGCCCGCGCCAGGTAGTCCGGAGTCTGCTCGATGATCTCGTCGCGCTCCAGGAACGGATGCTCGGGAACCCATGGATCCGAGAGAGCCTTCACCTTGCTCCATTCGGGTGGATCTTCGCCTGCCGCCTTGAACTCGTGCGCAGTCAGGACGGCGAGCAAGGTATCGAAGCCCGCGTGACCAGTCGTGGTTGGCGCTGCCTCCCAAGCAGCTTCGGAGCCATCGTGACGGTGTAACAGCAAGCGCAGGTGGTCACGGCCCTGAAGCAGCATCCGCCACGCCCAATCCTCATCACTCGCCTCGCGAATAGCCAGCGCGGTAGCCGGGGCAGTCATGATCCGGTACTCACGTGCTGCATGAAGGGCATGAGCAATCCGTCCAGCCCGCAGGAAGAACTGCGCCGTCGGCTTGGTCCTGCCAGAACGGTAAGTGGAGAAGCGGGAAGCAGAAGTGCCGAGGGCAGCGGCGAACGCAGCCTGAGACAGCCCGCTCTCCGCAAGGGCGCGGTTGAGCCGTTCACTGACCGCCCGACTGTCCTTGTCCATCTTGGCACCTCTAGATCTGTTATCTAATCAGATAATAACCTCGCTGTCTCGCTAAGCCAACGTCAGCGTCTTCTTGTAGAAGACGGCGGAGTCTTCGTAGTCGAGGGCTAGGTAGAAGGGTCCGGCTCGGCGGCTGGCGAGGGCGAGGTAGGCGGCGCCGATGGATCGTGCCCACTGCTCGGCGTGTTCCATCAGGCGGCGTCCAACGCCGGAGCGTCGCGTCTGTCCGTCGACCATGAGTTCCTCGACCCAGGCGACGCGTCCGTTGGCGAGGAAGGTGAGGTGGCTGTTGCCTAGCAGGTAGCCGACGATCTCGCCCTCCGGGGTCTCTGCCACCAGCAGGAGTGTGTGCGGGGCGCCGACCAGCTGAGGCCAGGCGGCGTCGAATGCGGCGCGTTCGGGTGTGAACGAGGTGGCAAACTCCCGAGCGAGGGGCCAGACACGTTCGTCGTCGTCGATGCGGGCTGGACGGATCAGCGTTTGTCGGTCAAGCACGCACCCAGTTTGCCAACGCGAGGCGCGAAAGTGCCCGGCGAGGAGGAAGCTGCGCTCACCGGGCACTCAACGCCAGCCGTCGGCAGGATCAGGCCTCGCCGACGGCGGAGACCTCCGCTTGGCAAGACTCCTTCGAGGGCGGTGTAGCGGACGGGGCTCAGTCGAGGGGTTCGAACTCGTTGAGTTTCCAGGTTTGGTCGAACCAGGCTTGGAGGGGGCCGTAGAGCCTGAAGAGTTGGAACCAGGACTTGCCGGGGATTGTCTCCACCCAGTTCGACTCCTTGCCGGGTGGGGCGGTGGGGCCGAAGTACAGGTCGTAGGAGCCGTCGTCGTTGGCCTGGAGGGTGCCGGTGTTGCTGGCCAGGGCGGGCCAGATCGTGGAAGGCACCTGCAGCAGGGACCGGGTCTGGGTGTCGTAGACGTCGACGGCCCAGAAGTTCTTCGCCGGTGGGTTCGGGTCGATGTGGAGCCGGTAGGTCCGGGATCCGTCGAGAAGGTCGCCGTTGCTGTCGTGGATCGTGTAGGCGTAGGCGGAACCCGCACCGACCTGGGCGTGCGCCATCGCGGGCGTCACGACCGTGGCGAGGTAATGGAATTGGGTGCGCGCATCGAGGAGGCGGGCGCCGTTGCGGAGGAACTCGTAGCTCCCGCCGACGAACCCGACCTTCCACGACCCGTAAAGCACGGAGTCGGGGTCACGAGGCGCATAGGCGAGGGTGCGCGCCAGCCCGGCGCCGATCCCGGCGGCCCGGGAGAGGATGGCGCGCATCCGGTCGTCGGGCGCGAACGGCCGACCGTGGACAAGACCGATGGCCGCGAGCTGTCCGGCGCGCTCCGCATCGAGCGCCTCCGTCGGTTCCTCCTGCACGAGCTCGTCGAGCTCCTCGAAGAAGGAGAAGTCGTTGCCATGCACCGTGTTGAAGATCGCCTCCGCCAGGTTGACGAACTCGTTGTCGTCCGGCGCCGCGGCCTCCGAGAGCGGGTAGATCCGGGTCTGCTTCATGGCGGGGACGCCGCCGAGCGCGCGGAGTACGACCCAGTTGGTGTACGTCGGGCACCGGTAGGCGAAGTACCCGTCCGGGACCTCACCGTCGTACCCGGGTGGCAGGAACAGGTACTTCCCGCCCTGGCCTCGATCGGGGCCGGCGATGCCCATGTCGGCGACATAGCGGAACCAGAAGTCGTCGACGACACAGAGCGACTCCGCTGGCGCCTCGATCACGGTCGGGCCCCACGCCTTGAGGTCCAGGAACGTGGTCCCGTAGGTGGTTTCGGTGTTCGGGGTCAGAAACAGGCTCCGGGAGTTGGCCCGGGGGTCGGTGAAGCCGATGATGCGTGCCGAGGTGACGCCTGCGGACCGCAGGCCACGACGCATCGCCACCAGGGAAGCGCCGGGGACCGCGTTGAGGAACACGTCGATGCCGCGCATCAGGTCGAGCGCGTCGTACGCCGTCGACACCGTGTCCGGTCGCGGCACCCCGTCGAAGAATTCGAGCCGCCCGAACGGCGAGTCCACGGTGGGCGCCGACGAGACCTGGGCGATCGCCGCCGCCATCTGCTCCGCCGACAACCCTGACCCGGCTGGGCTCGTACTCACCATGGCGTGCCCCCACTCGCAATCGACGCTCTTGATCAGCCAATCTCGCAAGGCGTGCATAGCGCCGTCCTCATCCGAGACGGGTGAGCTCGCACCGGATCAAGGAGGAGTCAGCGCTGACGAGTCAGGAGCTGCGCAAGGGACTCCAGGTCGGGGGTTTCGTAGTGCACGCGGGTATGGAGTGGGGTGGTCTTGGCCTTCGGTTCACCCAGGCGACTGGGATGCCCAGGGCGTTGGCCCCGCGTACGTCGGCAGTCAGTGAGTCACCGATATGCAGAACTTGAGTCGGCGCTAGCCCGAGAAGGTCCAGGGCTTGAACCCCGAAGGGCCAGCCGTCGTATTCAGGCTGGTTGCGGTGGGGGGAGATGTGTCTAGGCTTCGTCGGGGGAGGGCGATGGTGCGGATTCGGTTGCTTGGGGGGTTCGGGGTCGATCGCGGAGGGCTGCCTGTCGACGGGCGGGCCTGGCGGCTGCGGAAGGCGCGGACGCTGGTGAAGATGCTGGCGTTGACGCGGAGTCAGCGGCTGCATCGCGACGTACTGCTCGAGGCGTTGTGGCCTGATCGGGCTCCGGTGTCCGCGGTGAACAATCTGCATCAGGCGCTGCACGTTGCGCGGCGGGTGCTTGCCGGCGATGAGCCGAGCAACGGGTTGCTCGAGTTGCGCGACGACTTCGTGGTGCTGCTCGCGGACGGGCTCGTCGAGGTCGACGTACGGACCTTCGAGCGGTTGGCCGCGCTCGGCCGGACCAGCGGTGATCTCGCGGACCTGCGCACCGCGGTCGCTGCGTACGCCGGTGATCTCCTCCCCGAGGATCGCTTCGAGGACTGGGCCGTCGGGCCGCGGGAGGAGCTCCGGGCGAGCTTCTGCGACGTCCTCGTCGACCTCGCGGATACGGCCGCCGACAAAGGGCACGACGTCGAGGCGCTGGATGCCCTGCAGCGCGCGCTCGCCATCGACCCGCGCCACGAGCGCGCCGTCCGGAGCCTGATGCGGCGACATGCGGCGATGGGCCGCTCGTCGGAGGCACTGGCGCAGTACGAACGACTACGCCAAGAGCTGCGTACGACGTACGGCACCGATCCGGACCCGGAGACACAACGGGTCTACCGCGACCTCTTGACCGGCAGCATCGAGGTCGAGGAGCCACCAGCCCAGCCCCGCCACAATCTCGTTCCAGCGCTGACGAGCTTCGTCGGGCGCGAACGGGAGATCGCCGACGTCCACAAATTGCTGGAGCGAGGCCGCCTGGTCACGCTCACCGGGGTCGGCGGTGCCGGCAAGACCCGGCTGGCCGAGGAGGCCGCTCGCCGTCTGCTCGACTCGTACGCCGACGGCATCTGGATCGCCGACCTGGTACCAGTGGCTGATCCACGTCTCGTCCCTGACACGATCGCCGCCGCGCTCGGGCTGGACCCCGCCGCAGGCTCGGACTCGTTGCGGACACTGATCACCCGCCTCGCCCCACGCAACCTTCTCCTTGTTCTGGACAGCTGCGAACACCTCCTCGCCGCCTGTGCTGGTCTCGCCAGCGCAGTACTGCGAAGCTGCCCCGGAGTCACCGTGCTCGCGACAAGCCGCGAGCCCCTGCACACTCCAGGCGAGGTGACCTTCCGGGTGCCCTCACTCGAGCTCCCCGAGCCGGAGGATGCCGGCGACCTGGGCCGGCTAGGGACTCTGGCGTCGGTACGACTCTTCGTCGACCGGGCGCAGGACGTCCGGCCCGGATTCGTCCTCGATACGGACAACGCCGCGCCGATAGTGGAGATCTGCCGCCGTCTCGACGGCATCCCGCTCGCCCTGGAGTTGGCCGCCGCCCGCGCGTCGCACCTCGAGTCGGCGGAGATCGCCGAGCGGTTGAGCGAGGCACTCCCCCTGCTCGGCCGGCACGGTGAGATCACTCGGCACGCGACGTTGCGAGCCGCGCTCGAGTGGAGCCACGCCTTGCTGTCGGACGACGAGCAGGTCCTGCTGCGGCGGCTCGCTGTCTTCGCCGGCAGCTTCTCACTCCCGTCGGCCGAGCAAGTGTGCGCGGACGAGCGGATTCCCGCCGCGGACGTGCTGGACTGCCTCGGTCGGCTGGTCGACAAGTCCCTGTTGCTCGTCGACCACGACGGTCCTCGCTCCCGCTACCGCCTCCTGGAGACCATCCGGCAGTTCGCGCGGGAGCGGCTCGTCGCCGCGAACGAGGTCGAGCCGCTGGAGACAGCGCACTTCCAGTACTTCCTCGACTTGGCCTGCGGCCAGGATCCAGAACGGGCCGGCGTTACCGTCGAACGCCCGCAGTCGCTCGACCTCGACCACGACAACCTCCGCGCCGCGCTCGGATGGGCCGTCCACCACGATCACCAACGCGCCTTGCTGCTCGGCGTGAACCTCTCGCAGTACTGGCTGGCGCGAGGTCATTTCGTCGAAGGAGCCGGCTGGCTCGAACGCATTCTCAAAGTGGCCGTCGCACCGTCCCGGGATCGGGTTCGAGCGATCTTCGCACTGGCGGTCCTCGACGCCCGCAGCGGCCTGAGCGACCGACTCCCAGGGCTCGGGGACGAGGGTGTCGCCGTCGCCGAGCAGTCCGACGACCCGGCGGACATCGTGTCCGCTCGGGTACTGCGCGGCACTCTGCTGCTGGGGAGCGGAGACCTCAACGAGATCGAGCAGACCGCCACGGAAACACTCGCCCAGGCCGACTCCCTGGGAGCGGCGCCCGTGGCCGCTGCCGCCCAACAACTGGCCGCGATGGCCGCCTTGTTCCGCGAGGACGTTGAGACGGCACAGCAACGATTCGCCCAATGTCTCGAGCGGCTGAGCCTGATCGACTCGACAGCTGTACCGTTCTTTCCTGCCGTGACGGTGTGTCTGCCGCTCGCCCCCGTCGACGGCTCGATGGTGCCGGTATTCGAGGAGACGTTCTTGCTCGGCCGTCGGGTCGGCGCCGTACGCGGCCGTGGTTATGCCTTGTCGGCCTTCGCCGACGCCCATCGGCTGGCGGGAGACCTCGACGGTGCGCTTGACACCGTACGGCGTTCTGTCGCGGTGTTCGAGCGTGTCGACGACGCGGCGGGGCTCGGCCACGCGCTCAACCATCTGGGCTGCATCGAGCGCGACCAGGGACTGTTCGAGCCGGCCGAGAAGCATCTCCGCGACGCGCTGCGGATCCGGGAGCAGCTCGGCGATCGTCGCGGCGAGAATCTGACGCTGGCCAACCTCGGGCTGCTGTCCGCGGCGGCCGGCGACCCCGCGGCCGGCCGGCGGCTCACCCGTGTCGCCTTCGACCGCGGCGAGGCGGTCGACGATGTGCCCGGCGCGGCGGGCGCGCTGCTGAACCTCGTCGTCGTCGAGCTCTTCGCCGGCCAACGCCAAGCCGCGCGGGCGCTGGCCGAGCAGGTGGTGGAGGCCTTTCACCCGCAGGGCTATCTACGACTCGAGGCGTGGGCGCGGCTCCTCGCCGCCGAACTCGCGCGCGACGACGGTGACACGGAGACACTCTTCCGACACGGCCGGATAGCGTCCGGGATCTTCGCCCGGCTCGGCTGCCGCATCGGTACGGCGCGGGCTGCCGCCCTGCCACATCCCCCTGACGGCCCACGCCCGAAAGAACGCTAAGTCACGCTAAGTCATTGCGAAGTCAACCTTCCTAATGTCGTGTCCGTCCAGGAAAACCCCTGGTCACGACGAATCGGGAGTAGAGAATGACAACGACGCAAGCACGGCACGACACGCTCGGGGAGGCCACGCTCGGTGAACTGGCCGAGGGACTTCGTGGCGAGCTGGTCCGCCCGTCCGACCCGTCGTACGACGAGGCGCGGTCGATCTGGAACGCCGCGCATGACAAGAGACCCGCGCTGATCGTGCGGTGTCGCGGGGTGGCCGACGTCATCCGGGCCGTCGAGTTCGCCCGGAGCGAGGGGTTGACGTTGGCCGTGCGAGGCGGTGGCCACAGCATCCCCGGTTTCTCGACCACGGACGGTGGCCTGGTGATCGACCTGTCGCCGATGAACGCGGTTCGGGTCGACCCGGACCGGCGCCGGATCGTGGCGCAAGGCGGCTGCGTCTGGGGGGACGTCGACGCCGAGGCACAGGCATTCGGGTTGGCGGTCACCGGTGGCCTGGTGTCCACGACGGGGGTCGCGGGCTTCACACTCGGGGGCGGCATCGGCTGGCTCGTCCGCCGGGCCGGGCTCGCCTGCGACAACCTCGTCGGGGCCGACATCGTCACCGCGGACGGGCGGTATCTGCACACGAGCGAGACCGAGAACCCGGAGCTCCTCTGGGCGTTGCGTGGCGGTGGCGGCAACTTCGGCGTCGTTACATCGTTCGAGTTCAAGGCTCACGAGGTCGGCCCGACGGTCTTCGCCGGTCTCGTCTTCTACCCGGGCGACCAGGCGGCGAACGTCCTTCGCGGCTTCAGTACGGCGGCGGCCGGCGCACCCGACGAGTTGTCGCTGGCCATCAACCTGACGACCGCACCGCCGTTGCCGTTCCTGCCCGAAGAGGTGCACGGGAAGCCGATCGTCGCCGTACTCGGCATGTGGTCAGGGCAGACCGACGAGGGCGATGCGGCGACCAAGCCGTTCCGCGAACTCGCGCCGGTCGTGGCCGACCTGTTCGGTCCGATGCCGTACGTCGCGATGCAGACGTTGCTGGATCCGCTGTTCCCGCGCGGGATGCGGAACTACTTCCGCTCGGCGTTCTTCGACGACCTCGGCGATGCCGCGACCGTCGACGCGATCGTCTCGGCGCACGCCCAGGTGCCGAACGGTGTTTCCGAGCTCCATGTCCACCACCTCGGGGGTGCGATGGGCAGGGTGCCGGCCGACGCCACCGCGTTCGGGACCCGTGACCGCGAGTTCATCCTCAACGTGGTCGCGCGGACTCCCGACGCGGATGGCTTCGACACTGCCGTCCAGTGGGCCCGGGCATCGGGGGCCGCGCTCGGACCGAACGCGGCGTCGTACGTGAACTTCACCGGCGAGACGAACGAGGACATCGTCCGGGCGTCCTACCCGGCAGCGACCTACGAGCGGCTGGTCGCGGTGAAGAACACCTACGACCCGACCAACCTGTTCCAGCTCAACCAGAACATCCGTCCAACCACTCCGGCGCGGCGCGCCTAACGCCTCTTCGGTAACACAAGCAGCAGAGGCCCAGGTCGATTCACCAGCCGACCTGGGCCTCTGCCCCTGCCTACTCAGCAGGTTGTGGTGGTGGGTTGGTTGGCGAAGCGGGCGGTGGTCCAGGTGAGGATGTCGGGCATGGCGCCGTCGTCGATGCCTTGCACCCACGGGTAGGTGTCGTGCTCGAGGCCCGGGTAGGTCCGGTACTCCAGGCGCGTGCCGAGCCGGCACAGTGAAGCGACGACCTGATCGGTGACGCTCACCGGTACGACGGTGTCCGCGTCACCCTGGAGCAGCAGGACCGGTCCACCGAGCGGCAGGTGGCCGGTCGAGTTGGTCCGCAGATACCGCACAAAGGCGGGATCGGTCGCGTACGCCGGACTGACCAGTTGCGATCCGGTCAGATCGCCGTACGCCGCCGACACTGCACCAAGACAACCGATGGCAGTGATCCCCAGCCGGGAGTACGCCGCTGGAGTGAGCAGCCGGTCCGGTCGGATCAGCGGATCGCTGGTGTGCGCGCCCTGCGCCAGCAACGCCGCGAAGGCGCCGTACCCAGGCGTGTTGACCACGTGGGCGGCGAGGGCGGGCAAGTCGGCGACCGGCGACGTGACGACCGTGCCGAGGTAACCGGGCTGCGGTACGACGCGCTGCCGCTCAGCCACGGCCAGTGCGGCCCCGCCACCTTGCGAGTGTCCCCACAGGACCCACCACGGGGAGAGATCCGGCTGGGCTCGCCGAGCGGCACGCTGAGCAAAGATGACGTCGTTGGACTCGGCCGTCTTGTTCACGATCTCCTGCCGACCGTCAGTACCCAGCCCCGCATAGTCCGGCGCGACGATCGCGAACCCACGCTCGACGAAGCGCAGCATCTGGTTGCCGTGGTAGAGGTCGCGCATCAGCGACGGCGCACAGTCCCGGCCGATCCCACTCGCACCGTGCGCGTCCACCACGACCGGCCATCCCCCGGCCGGCGCCTTCCCCGCCGGGACGATGACAACAGCCGACGCAGCCACGTCGCGGCCGGCCGACGTCCGCGAGTGATAGAGGATCCGGGTCGCCGGGACGGCGTAGTCAGCCGTCGCCTGTTCCCGGATCACCGCCCCCGCAGGGGCCCAGGGCAACGGAACCGGCGCATCGTAGAACGCCGTCCGCGGTACGGCGTTCTGCCGTTGCAGATCGAGTTGGCACTGGACATCGCAATCGGCCGCCTGAGCGGGCAACGCCAGCCCGCCGACAGCCGTGGCCGCGACGGCCAGGGTGATGAGGTATCGCACGTCACTTCTCCAGAGAGCTGAGGCCGCCCCCAACGGGCGGGCCGACGCACCCCAGGACACGGACTACCGCGCCGGTGTGACCCTCCCAGCTCGTGATCTACCTCTCAGGGGCCGACGAGGGCTGCCTCGATGGCGGCGACCAGGAGTTGCTCGTCGCCGGCTCGCCACTGGTGGGCGGCGGGGCAGCACCACTGGTCGGGTTGGGCTGACATGACGCAGCCCGCGAGCTTGACGCGCCCGGCCGAGGCCGCGCGCCGAGCCTTGGCGGTCGGCAGACCGTAGAGGATCGGCACTCCTCGATCCCCGCAGGTCGGACAGGCCGGCCCAATCACAGCGACTCCCATACAGCCAAAGTACTCGCCGACCGATCCCGCCGAGGCGTTCGGCTGTTGGTGGTCAAGTAGCTCCGCAGTACCCACCCAGGGGACCTTGATGGCCGGTGAGTACTGCGCAGCCGCCTAGTTGGCCTCTTTCGTAGCCCAGTAGTGCCATTGGGGGGACGCGACCGGGGAGCGGGTCAGGCCGTCCGGCCAGGTTGCCGGGAGGTCGTGACTTCGCGCCGCGTAGAGGATCACCTCCGATGCGATGCGGTCGCCGCGAACGGCGACGCGGGCGGCGGTCTCGGCACGCATGTCGGTGAGGTAGTGGATGGCGGGCAGGAACTCGGCGCTCAGCCGTGGACTGAGCCGGCCGACCGGTTCGTCGTCCAGCCGGATCTCGACCACGATCCGGTGCCGGTCCTGGAAGCTGTCCTCCTCCTCGATCGCATGCATGGTGGCGTACGCCCAGCACTCGCCTTCCGCCCGGAAGAACTGCGCCAGGACATCCGGGTGAACCTCACTGCCCGGTACGACGATGCCGCTGCCGGGCGGTAGCAGGTGATAGCTGCCGGGTGGCGGCAGATTCACCGGGACGAGCATGTGCGGCTGGCCGAGGGCCACCGCCACGCTGGCGTGGAACTCGGTGCCCTGGTCGCCCTTGCCGTCCCAGTCCGCCGGTTCCCACTCACTGACCCACAGGTGACAGGGCACCTGCGGTTGCAGGCCTTGTGCCACCAGTTCTGACAACACCGGGTGATACCGGTGCGCGTCGTCCCTCGGCAGGTAGCCGACAACCTTCCCCTGCACCCGTACGGCGATCGATCGGGGGTCGAAACGGTTGTGCGGTTCCGGGACGAGGTCCGCATCGGTGTCCAGGTCTGCGCCGCGCGCCGGGATGGGGTCGGGAAACAGGCTTCGGATCGCCTGCTCGTGCGGTGTCTCCCGCACGACCTCCTGACCGCACCACAAGGCGTCGCCCCACAGACTGAACGGAATCAGTTCCATCCTGCCCTCCAGTCCTTCTGACCGGCTTTACTCGGCTCATCCCGTCCAGACCCCTGGCCGTTACACCGAGTGAGCGTATGAAAACTAGAATCCCCATCGAAGGGCCGTTTCACGCATCGTGCAAGAGTCTGATGCGCAAAGGATTTCCGCGCGTCCGCAGTGTGGACGCGGATCGTCTTGTGCTGCGAGCGAAACTGCGAGGATCGTGCAAGTGCACGGGAAGGAACGTCATGCAGGGCAGTAGTTCAGTCGCTCGATCCACCCCGCAGTCCCTTGACGCGGAAGCCATCGAGGCGGCAGTCAAGCGACTGGACGGCGTCGCCGTCCGGACGCCGTTGCAACGCAACCTCCGCCTCTCCGAACGCACCGGCGCGCAGGTCTGGCTGAAGCGGGAGGACCTGCAGATCGGCCGCTCCTACAAGCTCCGCGGCGCTTACAACCTGATCGCCCAGCTCGACGACGCGGCCAAGTCGGCGGGTGTCGTCTGCGCGAGCGCAGGCAACCACGGCCAGGGGCTGGCGTACTCGTGCCACATCCTCGGAGTCCAGGGCAAGGTCTACGTTCCGCGTACGACGCCACGCCAGAAGCGGGACCGGATCGCGGCGCTCGGCGGCAAGCAGATCAAGGTGATCGTCACCGGCGACACGTACGACGACGCGGCCACCGCGGCGCAGGCGGAAGGCGAGGCCACCTGGGCGACGATGGTCCCGGCGTTCGACGATCTCAGAACCGTTGCAGGGCAAGGGACTGTGGCCGTCGAGCTGGTCGAGCAGCTCGGTCAGGCGCCCGACGTACTGGTGGTTCCGGTCGGCGGTGGCGGGCTGGTGGCAGGTGTCGCGACCTGGCTGACTCAGCGGCATCCCGGCGTACGCATCGTTGGTGTCGAGCCGGCCGGCGCGGCCAGCATGGCCGCGGCGTTGGAAGCCGGCGAGCCGGTGACGTTGCCGCACCTGGACAGCTTCGTGGACGGCGCCGCCGTACGGCGCGTTGGTGAGGTGACGCTGCCGTTGGTCGAGCGGACCGGCGTCGAGATGATGTCGGTGCCCGAGGGTCTGGTGTGCTCGGAGATGCTCGAGCTCTACCAGACGGACGGTTTGATCGCCGAGCCCGCGGGCGCACTGGCGACAGGTGCCTTGGGCAACGATCTGACCGTGCGACCCGGCGAGACCGTGGTCTGCCTGCTGTCCGGTGGGAACAACGACGTCAGCCGGTACGGCGAGATCCTCGAGCGATCGCTCGTCCACAAAGGGCTGAAGCACTACTTCCTGGTGACGTTCCCGCAGGAGCCCGGCGCCCTCCGCCAGTTCCTCGACGAGGCCCTCGGCCCCGACGACGACATCACGCTCTTCGAGTACGTCAAACGCAACAACCGCGAAACCGGCGTCGCCCTGGTCGGCATCGAGATCAGCCGGCCCGACGACCTCGAGGGCTTGCTGGCGCGCATGGACGCCGCGCCGCTCGACATCGAGCGCATCAACCCGAACTCACCAGAATTCAGGTACCTGATCTGAGCAGCAGCCGATCACCTCAATGGTCAGCGGCTGCCAACAGCTCACACCAGGCCGCGGCGGGCGGCCCAGACGATGGCTTCGATGGCGGTGCTGAAGCCCAGGCGGTCGCAGATCAGGCGGGTACGGCGGCGGACGGTGCGTTCGGAGAGGTCGAGACGCCGGGCCACGCCGTCGACCGGGAGGCCGGTGGCGAGCAGGCGGAGGAGTTGCAGTTCGTCGTGGCTGATCTCGCGGGGTGGGACCCGGCGAGCGAGGGGGCGGAGTTCCTGGGGGAGGACGGTCATGCGGATCACCCTGTTCCGAACATCCGGGACTCGGCGGCGTCCCAGTCGGCCGGTTTGCCCTGCGGCTCGTAGCGCCGCAGGTGAAGCGTGGACCGGACCAGCGCGCGCATCGCGCCCAGGTCCGGCAACGGCTCGCCCAGCGCGCGAGCCTGAACCAGAACGTTGCCCAGCGCCGAAGCCTCGACCGGCCCGGCCAGCACGGGCAACCCACACGCGTCGGCGGTCAGCTGGCAGAGCAGTTCGTTCTGCGAGCCGCCACCGATGACATGCAGTACGTCGACCTGCCGGTCCGCGATCGTCTGCGCCTGACGCAACGTCCGGCGGTAGGCGAGCGCGAGACTCTCCAGCACACATCGGACGAGGGCGGCGCGCGACGACGGCGGTTCCTGTCCGGTCGCCCGGCAGTGCTCCTCGATCCGCCGCGGCATGTTGCCGGGGGCAAGGAACTCCGGGGCGTCCGGATCGATCAGTACGGCGAACGGCGGCACCTCGGCCGCCTCACGCAGCAACCGCGGCAACTCGGTGGTGCCCCAGACCCGCAGGCACTCCTGCAGGATCCACAGGCCCATCACGTTCCGCAGGAACCGGATCCGCCCGTCGACCCCACCCTCGTGCGTGAAGTTGGCCGCCCGGG
This sequence comes from Kribbella sp. NBC_01484, assembly GCF_036227145.1. Lineage (NCBI taxonomy): Bacteria > Bacillati > Actinomycetota > Actinomycetes > Propionibacteriales > Kribbellaceae > Kribbella > Kribbella sp. NBC_01484. The sequence continues at coordinate 2,942,083 of NZ_CP109437.1, read as the reverse complement.
CCTCGTCTGTCAGCACCGGCTGGTCCAGCTCCAGCCCGACCAACGACCAAGTGCCCGACGAGATGTACGCGAATCGCTCGCCCTCCGCGGGCACCGCCACGACGGCCGAAGCCGTGTCATGCGACCCGACCGCGATCACCGGCGTCGCGGGATCGAGCCCAGTCTCCTCCGCCACCGCCGGCAACAACGTGCCGATCACATCTCCCGGCTCTCGCAACCCTGGCAGAACCCCCGGCGGCACCCCGACCCGCGCCGCCAGCTGCTCACTCCACGCCCGAGCACGCACGTCGTACAACTGCGTGGTGGACGCGTTCGTCCGCTCGGCCCCGATCTCCCCAGTCAGCCAGTACCCAAGGAGATCCGGGATCATCAGCAAGGTTTCCGCCTGGCTGAGGAACGGCTCGACCACCAATTGGCAGATGGTGTTGAACGGTAGTTGCTGAAGGCCCGTGATGTCGTACAGGTCGGCTGCCGGCACGGATTCCAGGACGCGTTCCATCACGCCGTCGGTGCGGGCGTCGCGGTAGTGGACCGGGTTGCTCAGAAGGCGACCCGCGTTGTCGAGCAAGCCGTAGTCGACAGCCCACGAGTCGATCCCGATGCCGTCCACCGGGCCGGTCGAGCGCAGGCCGTCGAGCATGGCGCGATGGAGATGCAGGATGTCCCAGTGCAAGGTGTCTCGCACCCGGACCGGGCCGTTCCAGAAGCGATGGACCTCGGTCAGGTGGAGGCGGCCGTCACCGACCGCGCCCAGCATCACCCGCCCGCTGGACGCGCCCAGATCGACTGCGGCAACACGCTTCATCGGGACACCTGGCGGACATCCAACTCGGTCATGCGACTCCTATCGCAGGAACGCGGCGGCCACGCCGGCGTCGACAGGCACGTGCAGACCGGTCGTGTGGGTCAGCTCGCCACCGGTCAGCGCGAACACAGCGGCCGCCACGTGTTCCGGCAGCACCTCCCGTTTGAGCAGTGTCCGCTGCGCGTAGTACGCGCCGAGCTCCGACTCCGGTACGCCGTACACCGCTGCGCGCTGCGCACCCCAGCCTTTCGCGAAGATCCCGGATCCCCGGACGACGCCGTCCGGGTTCACCCCGTTGACACGGATGCCGTACCCGCCGAGCTCCGCCGCGAGCAGCCGGACCTGATGTGCCTGGTCCGCCTTGGCCGCGCCGTACGCGACGTTGTTCGGGCCGGCGAACACCGAGTTCTTACTGGAGATGTACACGATGTCGCCGCCGAGGCCCTGGTCGATCAGCACCTTCGCGGCGGCCCGGGACACCAGGAACGAGCCCTTCGCCATCACGTCGTGCTGCAGGTCCCAGTCGCGCTCGGTGGTCTCCAGCAACGACTTCGAGATCGACAATCCGGCATTGTTGACAATCAGATCGACGCCGCCGAAGGCGAGCACGGCCGCTCGCAGGGCCGCTTCCACCGCCTCGCCCGACGAGACATCGGCGCCCACGGCAACGGCCACGTCGGACGACCCGATCTCCTTCGCCACCGCCTCGGCCGCGGCCAGATCCAGGTCCGCCACCACGACACAGGCGCCTTCAGCCGCCAGCCGCTGAGCGATCGCCTTGCCGATCCCCGACCCGCCACCGGTGACGAACGCGACCCGCGTCGCCAGCGGCTTCGCCTTCGGCATCCGCTGCAGCTTCGCCTCTTCCAGCGCCCAGTACTCGATCCGGAACTTCTCCCGCTCGTCGATCGGCGCGTACGTCGACACCGCTTCGGCGCCCCGCATCACGTTGATCGCGTTCACGTAGAACTCGCCGGCCACCCGCGCGGTCTGCTTGTCCTTGCCGAAGCTGAACATGCCGACTCCGGGCACCAGCACGATCGCCGGATCCGCACCCCGCATCGCAGGGCTGTCCGGTTCCGCGTGCCGGTTGTAGTAGGCGGCGTAGTCCTCGCGGTAGGCCGCGTGCAACTCGCGAAGCCGCGCCACCGCATCCTCCAGCGGCGCTGTCGCAGGCAGGTCCAGCACCAACGGCCGGACCTTCGTGCGCAGGAAGTGATCCGGGCAGGAGGTACCCAGCGCGGCCAACTCGGCCAGCTTCTCCCGCGCGGTGAATTCCAGGACGACGTCGGAGTCGGTGTAGTGACCGACCTGCGGCTTGTCGGTGGACGCCAGGCCTCGGATCACCGGGGAGAGGGCGGCAGCGCGCTGACGGCGTTCTTCAGGAGGTAGTGCCTCGAAGCCGTCGACCACAGCACCGAAGGGTTCGGCGACACCACGGTCGGCCAGGAAGGCTTCCGCCGTACGGATGATCTCCAGCGAGTTGGCCTCGCACTCCGCCGAGGTGTTACCCCACGCGGTGATGCCGTGACCGCCGAGGACGCAGCCGATCGCCTCCGGGTTCTCCCGCTTCACGGCCGCGATGTCGAGACCCAGCTGGAACCCGGGCCGCCGCCACGGCACCCAGACCACTCGCTCACCGAAGCACTCCGTGGTCAGCTTCTCCCCGTCGGCCGCGGTCGCCAGCGCGATCCCGGAGTCCGGGTGCAGGTGGTCGACATGCGGAGCGTCGACCAGACCGTGCATCGCGGTGTCGATCGACGGAGCCGCGCCGCCCTTGCCGTGCAGGCAATAGTCGAACGCGGCAACCATCTCGTCCTCGCGGTCGAGGCCGGGGTACACGTCGACCAGCGAGTTCAGGCGGTCCAGCCGCAGTACGGCGAGACCCTTCGCCGTCAGCGTGCCGAGGTCGCCACCAGACCCCTTCACCCAGACCAGGTCGACGGGTTGCTGCGTCACCGGGTCGGTCGCCGTCCCCTTCGCCGACGTATTCCCGCCGGCGTAGTTGGTGTTGCGCGGATCGGCACCGAGTCGGTTGCTGCGCGCAACTAGTTCGGCTGCAGTGTCGCTCATCCGTTTCAGGCTCCCCATCCGGCTTGCTGACCGTCGGCGCGGTCCTTGACGATCTGTTCGTAGTACCCGCTGCGTTGGTAGGCGGCGACCGGATTCGGATCCAGGCCCTGCGACTCGCGCAGGTCGGCGAGCAGCGGGCGGACGTCGGTGTTGTAGGCATCCATCAGCGCGGCGTTGGCCTCGAGCACGTCACCCGACCGCTGAGCTGCGCGTAACGCGTCCCGATCGACCAGCAGCGCCTTGGCGGTGGCCTCCTGGACGTTCATCACCGAGCGGATGATGGCCGGGATCTTCATCTCGATGTTGTGGCACTGGTCGAGCATGAAAGCGATCCCGCGGTCCGGGTCGAGCGCGTCGCCACGGACGATCTCGTTCATGATCCGGAACAGCTGGAACGGGTCCGCCGCCCCGACCATCAGGTCGTCGTCGGCGTAGAAGCGGCTGTTGAAGTCGAACGCCCCCAGCTTCTCGACCCGGAGCAGGAAGGCGACGATGAACTCGATGTTGGTGCCCGGCGCGTGGTGCCCGGTGTCGATGCAGACCGTTGCCTTCGGCCCCAGTTCGAGACAGTGCGCGTACGACGTACCCCAGTCCGGCACGTCCGTGGTGTAGAAGGCGGGCTCGAACAGCTTGTACTCCAGCAGCATCCGCTGGTCGTCGCCGAGCCGGTCGTACACATCCTTCAGCGCGGTCGCGAGCCGGTCCTGCCGGTCCTGGATGTCGTCCTGGCCCGGGTAGTTGGTGCCGTCGGAGAACCACAGCTTCAGGTCCCTCGACCCCGTCGCATCCATGATGTCGACACACTCGAGCAGATGGTCGGTCGCTTTCCGCCGGACCGCGGGGTCCGGGTTGGTGACGCTGCCCAGCTTGTAGTCGTCGTCCTGGAAGACGTTGCTGTTGATCGCGCCGAGCCGGACGCCCTGCTCCTTCGCGTACGCCGAGAGCCGCGCGTAGTCGTCCACCTTGTCCCATGGGATGTGCAGCGCGACGCTCGGCGCGACGCCGGTGTACTTGTGCACGACCGCGGCGTCGGCGATCTTCTCCTCCGGTGAGCGCGGCACCCCCGGCTGGCTGAACACCTTGAACCGGGTGCCGGAGTTCCCGAACGCCCACGAGGGCAGTTCGATCTCCTGGCGGCTGAGGGCGGCCTTCACGGCTTCGGTCGTCATGGTTCAGTCCCCTTCAATATCCAGCGCAGTCAGGTGGAAGATCTCGGGCAGCAGCAGGAACGACTCGTCCGGCGGCCGGCCGTCGATACCGCTGAAGAACTCGGTCATCTGGGCTTGCCAGCGGGTGTTGACCTCGGTCGCCGCCATCGCCTTCTGCGCGGCCTCCAGGTCCGCGGACTCGACGTACCCGATCAGCAGGCCGTCGTCGCGGAGGAACAGCGAGTAGTTGTGCCAGCCGGAGTCCCGCAGCGCGGCCTGCATGTCCGGCCAGACGTTCCGGTGGCGTTCGACGTACTCGTCCAGGCGGTCGGGTCTGACCTGGAGGCAGAAGCAGTAGCGATTCACAAGATGCCCTCAGAAGTTGAACTGGTCGAGACTGGCGGCGGAGAACTCGGGCCGATCCTCGACACCGGGGAGCCGCGGGCGGGGTCGACCGACACGCCGAGGCGGATAGACAGCCCGTCGGCCATAGTCACCTCCAACTCGGGGCGGCCAGAAGCTGAAAGGTTTCAAGAGGACTGCACGAACGTAAGCGCGGGCCCCTCCAGCCGTCAAGACCTCGCCCACCTGTCGGCGTCCGATCCCGGACCATTACTGCGGAAACCACCCGACAACCAGGTAGGCTTCGCCAGCTAAGACGTTTCAAACCGGTCCGTCGCAGGGCTCTTGACGCGGGGAGGATGAGCATGCCAGCAGACAGCGCGCACGAGCAGACCTCCGGCCCCTCCCGCACGACCTCCCCTTCTCCCTCCTCCTCCGGGGTAGGAGGCCGGCGTCGGCGGGCCGCGAAGCGGCATGCTGCGGGCGTCAAAGCAGTGGCGGCGGCAGCGGGAGTGAGTTTGGGAACTGTTTCCAACGTGCTCAACCGGCCCGAGGTGGTCAGTCCGTTGACGCGGGCGAAGGTCGAGGCGGCGATGGCCTCGCTGGGGTTCGTGCGGAACGAGTCGGCGCGGCAGCTCCGCGCCGGCAGCAGCCGGATCCTCGCCTACCTGATGCTCGACGCCGGGAACCCGTTCTTCACCGACGTCGCGAAGGGCGTCGAGGAGGCGGCCCGCGCGGCCGGCCTGTCGGTCTTCCTCTGCAACAGCAACGAGGACGTCGACCGCGAAGCCGACTACCTCGACCTGCTCGAACAGCAACGCGTGCAGGGCATCCTGATCACCCCGATCGACCAGAACTCCTCCCGCCTGCGCAAACTCCCCTCCCGCGGTACGCCGGTGGTCGTGGTGGACCGCGCCATCGACGACGGCGAGCACTGCTCGGTCGCGGTGAACGACGTACTCGGCGGTGAGCTCGCCATCGCCCACCTGCTCGAGCTCGGCCACGAACGGATCGCGTACGTCGGCGGCCCGAACACGATCGGCCAGGTCATCGACCGCCGTGACGGCGCCCGCAGCGCACTGCGCAAGGCCGGCAAACCACCGGAGAACCTGATCGAACTGACCACCGGCGCCCTCACCGTCGCCGAAGGCAGGGGCGCAGGGCAACGACTCGCCGGCCTCCCGGCGGCCCGCCGCCCGACCGCCGCGTTCTGCGCGAACGACCTGCTCGCCCTCGGCCTCCTGCAGCAGTGCGTCAGCCTCGGCCTGCGTGTTCCCGAGGACCTCGCCATCGTCGGGTACGACGACATCGAGTTCGCCGAGGCGGCCGCCGTACCGCTGACGTCGGTCCGTCAGCCGCGGCAGCTACTCGGCCGGACCGCCGCGGAGCTGCTGCTGGACGAGTCGTCGAACCCGGACCACGAACACCAGCGGGTCACGTTCACCCCCGAGCTCGTCGTACGGACCTCGACCCGCGGCACCCTCTGAGCCGCGGCTCCACCGACCGGCCTCATACCTTGCGGCGGATGGTCGACCCGGCTGGTCGCGCTATGGTGGCGAGGCGAGTGGTCCACTGAGCGAGGTGAGACATGCGCATCGCTGGCGGGGGTTTGGTGCGGCGATGGGGCGGCCGCGCGGTCGGCTTGGCGATCACCGGTGTCAGCCTGTACATCGTGGCGCCGAGCCTGCTGTCCCTCTTCGGAGCCTGGCCACGCCTCGCGGACGTCGAACCCTGGTGGTTCCCGGTCCTCGCGCTACTGGAGACCTGCAGCTTCGCCGCACTGTGGTGGCTCGCCCGACTGGCCTTGACCCAGCAGGCCGATGACAACGCCGTGGACGAGGCGCCGCCACCAGGCCATCCGGGTTGGGGCACGATCGCGACGGCGCAACTGGCCGGGAACGCAGCCAGCAAGGTTGTCCCCGGCGGCGCGGCGACCGGCAGCGTCGTCCAAGCCAAACTCCTGATCCAAGCCGGGCAGCCGTCGGCAGTCGTCGCCTCCGCTGTCACCGCGATCGGCCTGATGACCACCGGTGTGCTGTTGCTGTTGCCCGTCCTCACGGTGCCCGCGCTGCTGATCGGTCCACCGCCGGCCCGGCAGCTGGAGCTCGGCCTCCTGGTCTCGCTGATCATGGCGATCGTCATCGTCGGTCTCGGGCTCACCGCGCTCACCTGGAGCCGGTTTGTCGTAGTGGTCGGTCGTGCGGCCGGTCGCATCATCCACGTGGTCAAACGCAGCGTGACCGCCGACAGCTGCGCCGCGCAGTTGGTCACGCAGCGGGACCGGGTTGCCGCTGCGTTCAAGGGCCGCTGGTGGGCTGCGGCCCTCGCGGCGGCCGCGAACCGCATGTTCGACTACGCCGCACTCGTGGTCGCGCTGGTGGCGCTCAATGCGCATGCGCGCCCCTCCGAGGTGCTCCTGGCCTATGTCGTTGCTCAAGCCCTCGCAATGGTCCCGGTGACGCCGGGTGGTCTCGGCTTCGTCGACGCCGGTCTCGCAGCGCTGCTCGTCGTCATCGGAATCCCCGCGGACACAGCACTCATCGGGACGCTCCTGTACCGGCTCGTCTCCTTCTGGCTGCCGATCCCGGTGGGCCTCCTGGCCTGGGCCGGCTGGCGGATCCACCGCCATGTCACCAATCCGTCAAGAACGAAGGCGCCCCCTTCCCTCGGGGACGACGCTTAGCAGTCAGGCGCCGTAGGCGGCGAGGAAGACCTCGGTGGCCTGATCGGCGAGCTTGTCGAGCTCGCCCGGGGCCGGGCGCTCCCGGGTGCCGGCGAACATGGCCCGGTTCATCGGCTTGTACATGACCAGCCCGGCGAACTGGTACGCCGCGAGTGTCGGGTCCTCGAGCTCACGGAGCAAACCGCGTTCGGTCAGCCGGGTGAGCGCTTCGCCCAGTGCCTCCAGTGACTTCTCGAAACCGCTGGTGAACCAGGCCCCGCACACCTCGGGGAACCGATCGGCCTCGGCGATCACGAGCCGGCGCAACTGGAGGACGCTGGCTGCGGTGAGGCTGTCGAGCAGTCGGCGAGCCAGCGCCTGCAGTCCTTCCCGCGCGTCCGCAGCCCCGTCGAGGGTCTCGGCGTACGCCTGGACGAGTCCGTCCATCAGCTGATCGCTGGTGCCGAGGACGATCTCGGCGAACAGGCGTTCCTTGTTCTCGAACTGCTTGTAGACGGTCTGTTTGGAGACGCCGGCCTTCGCGGCGACCTCGTCCATGCTCGCGCCGAGGTACCCGTGCTGGAGGAAGACCTCGGTCGCCGCGGCCAGGATCGCCCGGCGCTTGCGCGGCGTCCGGCCCTCGCCCTCGATCGTGACGGCCTGCTCCGGCTGCCAGACGGCGGCCCGCTGTCGATACTCCACGACGTCCTCCTCTGCGGTCACGGAAATCATACTAGACAGTCCAGTTCTTCTCTGAGTACTGTACGGTCCAGTTCCCAACGATCACAGAGGAGAGGGACGATGAGCACACTGAAGTCCGCCGACGGCACGACGATCGCCTTCGAGGCGTGGGGCGAGGGGCGGCCGCTGATCATGGTCGACGGCGCCACCGCCCACCGCGCGGTCAACCCGGCGAATGCCGAGGTGGCGAAGCTGCTGAGCGACGAATTCCGGGTCTACGCCTACGACCGGCGCGGACGTGGTGAGAGCACCGACACCGCGCCGTACGCAATCCAGCGGGAGATCGAGGACCTCGCCGCGCTGATCCAGGACGCCGGGCAGCCGGCCATCGTGTTCGGCTGGTCCTCCGGTTCACTCCTGGCTCTGGACGCGGCGGCGGCCGGGCTGCCGATCTCCGCCCTGGCCCTGTTCGAGCCGCCGGTGGTGGTCGACGACTCGCGTCCGCCGCTGCCCTCCGACTACGTCGAACAGCTCGACGCGTTCGTCGCGGCCGGTCAGCGGGACAAGGCGGCGGAACTGTTCATGACAGCCGCAGCCGGTATGCCGGCCGAGTTCGTTGCCGGGATCCGGCAGAGTCCGTACTGGGCGCCGGTCGAGGACATCGCGCCCACGATCTCGTACGACGGCCGCATCATGGGGACCACGATGTCCGGCAACCCACTGCCCGCGGACCGCTGGGCGGCGATCGACGTACCCGTCCTGGTCATGCACGGCGACAAGACGGCGCCGTGGCTGATCTCGGGTGCGGAAGCGATGGCCGCTCACCTCCGGACCGCGACGCTGAAGCCTGTCCCGGGCGAGAACCACAGCACGGAGCCGTCCGTGCTCGCTCCCGTCCTGCGCCAGTTCGCACACGAGGTGTGACTGCCATGGGGACGCTGGTGGTGACGACGTTCATCTCGCTCGACGGGGTCGCCGAGGCGCCGGGCGGGGGAGATTTCAAGTACGCCGAGTGGAGCTTTGAGTTCGACCGTGGTGAGGACGGGGAGCGGTTCAAGCACGACGAGGCGCTCGGCGCGGAGGCGTTGCTGATCGGGCGGACGACGTACGAAGGCTTCGCGGCCGCCTGGCCGAACTACGAGGGCGAGCTGGCCGACAAATACAACAGCATGCCGAAGTACGTCGTCTCCACCACGCTGACCGACCCCGCCTGGAACAACACCAGAGTGCTGTCAGGCGACGTGGTCGCGGAGGTGACCAAGCTCAAGAACGAGGTCACCGGCGAGATCCAGGTCCCGGGCAGCATCCGTCTGGTCCAAGCACTCCTCGCCGCCGACCTGGTCGACGAGATCCACCTGATGACCTTCCCCGTCATCCTCGGCACCGGCCGCCACCTCTTCGCCGAAACCCCCCAAAAGACCAAGTGGAACCTAACCCAGTCCAAAACCTTCGGCGAAGGCATCCCCGTCACGGTTTACCAGCGCGACCTGTCATAAATCACCTGCCATCAGCGCTCCCGTTTGGCCTAGGGGTGGTGAGACGCTTTGGGGGTGGACAGGGATGGATTCTGGGGGCTGGTTGAGGATGCGCGCGGTGGGGTGGATGACACCGTGGCGGATCCGGACGGGGTTGCGGACGCGCTGACCAAGGTGCTGGGTGGGCTGGAGGCCGAGGAGATCGCGGGGTTCGGGGTCGAGCTCGCGCGATTGCAGGTCGAGTCTTTCCGGTGGGATCTGTGGGCGGCGGCGTACCTGATCAACTCGGGGGCCTCGGAGGACGGGTTCGACTCGTTCCGGGGCTGGCTGGTCGCGCAAGGCCGGGAGGTCTGGGAGGCCGCGCTGGCCGAGCCGGACTCGCTCGCCGACGTGGTCGACGAGGACCGGCCGGAAGGCTTCGAGGGATTCGACGGTGAAGGCCTGCTGCATGTCGGCAGTCACGCGTACAAGAACGTGACCGGCGACGAGGCGGCGTACTGGAAGGCGGTCGACGCGGAGGCGCCGGACACGCCGGACCTGCCGGCCGGCAAGGAGATCGACTTCGACGACGAGGACAACCTGGAGACCCGCCTGCCCCGACTGGCCGCGCTCTACCTCGACGCCTAGCGACTAGGCGGGCTGTTTGCAGCGCTAGGTGGGCTCGCCGGACAGGCGTTCGATGGCGGCGCGGAGCCGGCGGCGCCAGCCGGGCTGACCGGCGTCCTGGTCGGCCGCGGCCAGGCTGACCAGGTGCTGCGCCATCTCGAACCCCTCCGTGGTCTGTGGTTCCACATCGGTCAGCGCGGCCTGCGGCTCGTCGTGGTCGAGCTCGATCCGCCGGCTCGTCCACCCGAACCCGTCCGGCACCAGCAACTCCGGCACCAGCGTCTCGTGGCTGAGCGATGTCAGCTCCTTGTCGCCGCTCCCGATGCTGAAGATCGTCGTACCCCGGCGCCGTACGTCGCTGATCCGCTCGAGCAGCGTCTCCGCCGGATCCTCCTCGGCCACCACCAGCAGCGACTCGCCGCGGCCCGCGTCGCGCAACCGGTCCAGTCCGATCGCCAGGTGCGGCGGTGCGTCCGGTGGCGGCGCCCAGCGGACCAGCGACGGCCGAACGTCGTCGACCCCGGCCCGGTGCAGCTCGTCATCCAGGTGCGCGGTCAGGTGCCACGGCTCGTCGTCGACCGGCCCGAACAGCATCAGCCCACCGGTCCGGGTGGTGAACCGCCGCAGTGAGTGCGCGAACTCGGTCGTCCGGCTTCCCAGCTCAGTACCGGTCAGCATCTCCCGGAGGAGTGAGGCCCTGGTCAGATCCACGGCTCAAACCTGACACATGTCCGGGAGCGCCGCGAGTCAGGTCAGCCGGTCCGCCTTCGACTGCAGGTAGTTGCGTTCCGGGACACTCGTCGTACGGCGGGCCGCCAGCAGGTAACTCTCGCGCGCGGCGGCCAGATCGCCGGACATCTCCAGCAGGTGCGCGCGGACCGCCTCCAGCCGGTGGTGATCGGTCATGCGGTCGTCGGACTCGAGTGGTTCGAGTACGGCGAGACCCTCCTTCGGACCGACCGCCATGGCCACCGCGACCGCGTGGTTGAGCTTCACCATCGGATTGTCGACCATCTGCTCGAGTACGTCGTACAACGCGACGATCTGCCGCCAGTCCGTGTCCTCAGCCCGTTCGGCGGTGTCATGTACCGCGGCGATCGCGGCCTGCACCTGATACGGGCCCAGCTGCGTACGGGACAGCGCATCCGTCACCAGCGCTTCACCCTCGACGATGACCGCCTTGTTCCACTTGGACCGGTCCTGCTCGGCCAGCGGGATCAGCGAACCTTCCGCGCCGGTCCGCGCGGGCCGACGCGCATCGGTGAGCAGCATGAGCGCCAGCAACCCGGCCACCTCACCGTCATCGGGCAGCAGCTTGCGCACGCCCCGCACCAGCCGGATCGCTTCCGTCGTGAGCTCCGCGCTGTGCAACGACGTACCCGACGAGGCGGTGTAGCCCTCGTTGAAGATCAGGTAGAGGACGTGCAGTACGGCGCCCATCCGCTCGTCCCGCTCCGCCTCGGGCGGCAGCTCGAACGTACTGCCCGCCTGCTTGATACTGCGTTTCGCCCGGCTGATCCGCTGCGCCATGGTTGCCTCTGGCACCAAGAACGCGGCCGCGATCTGCGCGGTGGTGAGACCACCGACCGCGCGCAGCGTCAGCGCGATCTGCGAGGCCGGCGACAGCGCCGGGTGGCAGCACAGGAACAGCAGCGTCAGCGTGTCGTCCCGGCCGCCCGGATCGTCGATTTCCGGGCCTGCAGCAACGAATTCCTCGGGCGGGGCGAGCTGGGCCACGTTCTCCTCGCGCCGCCGCCGGGCCGACTCGCTGCGCAGCAGATCGGTCAGCCGGCGCGATCCGACCCGGATCAGCCATCCGCGCGGGTTGTCCGGCACGCCCTCGCTCGGCCACTGCTGAGCCGCCGCGAGCAGCGCCTCCTGGACCGCTTCCTCGGCCAGGTCGAAGTGCCCGTAGTGCCGGACCAGCGCGCTCAGCACCTGCGGCGCCTGCTCACGCAGCAGCAGCTCGAAGTCGCCGGACTCGGACCGGCCGGCGGGGTCGCTCACATCTCCAGCCCGGACGCGTCCATCACCGGCCGCACCTCCACGGCGACGTACTCCGCGTCCGGCATCCGGGCCGCGTAGCCGATCGCCTGGTCGATGTCGTCGCACTCGACCAGGTAGAACCCGGCCAGATGCTCCTTGGCCTCGGCGTACGGTCCGTCGGTGGTGGTCGCGGTGTCGTCACGCACCTGCACCGTCCGGGTGGTGATGGGATCCGCCAGTCCGGCCGCACTGACCAGAAGGCCCTGCTCAGTGAGCTCACGCGACAGTGATTCGTGCGCCCGGGACAGACCCTCGCGTTGCTCGGCGGACAGGCTCGCCCAGCTCTCGGCGTTGCTGTAGATCAGCAGCATGTACTTCACAGGCACCATCCTGTCCCTCGCGGAGGCCGCTGTGACCCCCTGTCGTCCGGTACGTCGGAACAGGGGTGCACAAGTTCGACAGTTCGAAATGTCGAAGTGGTCCCAGTGAACCCGACGTCTCCACCGAGTGACGCTCAGCCCGGGCGTCCCCGCCGTACTGGAGATGTCAGATGGTTACCGAATCGAAGCGCTGGTTCGCACTGGCGCTGCTCTGCCTGACCGGGTTCATGATCATCCTGGACGCGTCGATCGTGCTGGTCGCCGTACCGTCGATCGAGCGTGAGCTGACCTTCTCGACCGGTGGCGTGCAGTGGGTGCCGAGCGGCTACGCGCTGATGTTCGGCGGCCTGCTCCTGCTCGGGGGCCGCATCTCCGACCTGCTGGGTAGGCGGCGGGTGTTCATCACCGGACTGCTGCTGTTCGCCGGGTCTTCGCTGCTCTGCGGGTTCGCGTGGAGCGGTGACGCCCTCGTCCTCGCGCGGGGGCTGCAGGGCGCGGCGGCCGCCGTACTGGCGCCGAGTGCGCTGTCGATCGTGATGACCACGTTCCCCGAGGGTCCGGATCGCAACAAGGCGCTCGGGATCTGGGGAGCGACCAGTGGTGTCGGTGGTACGGCGGGGTCCCTCATCGGAGGGCCCGTCACGGACGGACTCGGCTGGCAGTGGATCTTCTTCATCAACGTGCCGGTCTGCCTGCTGGTCGCCGTACTGGCTCCCGTTCTGCTGCTGGACAGCCGTGGTCCGGGCCGCCGCGGTTTCGACGTGGCCGGCGCTGTCACGGTGACCGCCGCGCTCATCGTGCTCGTGTACGCCGTCATCGAAGCGCCTGACTCGGCGATCGGGTGGACTGTCTTGCTGGTGCTGTTGTCGGCCGGGCTGTTCGGGCTGTTCGTGGTCGTGGAGAAGCGGTCGGCCGCACCGCTCGTACCGCTGCGGATCTTCCGCTCGCGCACGCTGGTCGGCGGCAACCTCATCACGATCGCTTGGGGGCTGGCGGCATTCGGGCTGAACTTCATCTACACGCAGTACGCCCAACTGGCGCTGGGTGTCTCCGCGATCCGCTACGGCCTCATGTCCGCCGTACTCGCGGCTGCCGCAGTAGTCGGCTCCATGGTCGGACAGCACCTCGTCACCCGAGTGGGAATGCGCAGGGTCGCGTTCGTCTCGCTACTGCTCGCCGGCGTCGGCACCACCGTGATGACTCAGCTCACCGTGGACTCCGGGTATTTCGAGCTGGCCTTCTGGGGTCTGACGATCTTCGGCGCCGGACTGGGCGCCGGAACGGTCGCAGGGGCCATCGCCGCCCTCAGCGACGTGGCCGGCCCGGACTCCGGCGTTGCCTCCGGTCTGCAGAACGCCAGCTTCCAGATCGGTGGTGCAGTAGGCATCGCCGTACTCTCCGCGGTCGCCACAGCCAGTACGACGGGTGCCACACCGACCGCGCTCACCCACGGCTACCGGGTGGCGTTCATGGCGGTGTGGTTGTTCATCGCGCTGGGTCTGGCGGGCTGCGCACTGCTCCTCGATCGGAAGCGCTCACCGCGGCTCGAACCAGTGGCGTCGTGACATCAAACGATTGTTGGAGGTTCGGAGCCGTGCGACTGGGGCACCGGAGTCCCGTGGCTGCCAGCGACCGCCCGGCGGCTCTTAGAAGGAGGCTCCATGCTCATCCTCGGTTTGATCCTGCTGATTCTGGGATTCTTGCTGAGTATTCCGATCCTGTGGACCATCGGCATCGTGCTGCTGGTGGTCGGAGCGGTGCTCTTCCTGCTCGGATCGACAGGCCGTGCCGTCGGCGGACGCCGGCACTGGTACTGATCCACCCCTAGTCCGACCTGACATCAGAACCCCGTGGGCCACTCCGGCCCGCGGGGTTCTGTCGGTCCGGGTCGCTACGGTGAGGCCCATGAAGTACGTCGTGATGATCTTCCGGAGCATCGATCGCACCTGGACCGACGAGGACCAGCAGGCGCTCGGCCGGCTGATGCGGCTCGAGAGCGAGCTCGCGGCCAGCGGCGAGCTGGTCAGTTCCGAGGGCCTGCTGCCGCCCGAGGAGGGCCGGATCGTGCAGATCCGCGACGGCGCGCAAGTCGTCACCGACGGGCCGTTCGGCAAGGCGAAGGAGCAGCTCGCGGGCTTCTACCTGGTCGACGTCACCGACGACGCGCACGCCCAGGCGATCGCCGCCAGGGTCTCGGCCGCGGTCGGCGATCGGGTCGAGCTCCGCGGCACCCTGGTCTCAGCCTGAGTGCCACGGGAAGTCGGGCGAGCGCTTCCGGGTGAACGCCTCGATTCCCTCTGCGAGCTCACCGGAGGCGATCGTCTCCTGATACCGCGATCGGGCCGCGGCGTCCGCGTCCGCGCCGGCCAGCAGCGCGTTGACCGTCTTCTTGGCCGAGCGGATCGTCAGCTGCGAGCGCGACACCTTCGTCTCCGCGAACGCCACAGCCTCCGCCGCTGGGTCGTCGACGACACGATCCACCAGGCCTTTCAGCTCGGCCTGTTCCGCGGTCAGCAGGTCACCGCTGAAGAGCAGGTACTTCGTCGTCGCGGGACCGACCAGGTCCAGCAGCACCTTGATCGCGGCCGGCGGATAGACCACCCCGATCCGCGCCGGCGTCACCCCGAACGTCGCGTCCCGCGCGGCGAACCGGAAGTCGCAGTTCACGGCGATCTCGAGTCCGCCGCCGATGCAGTGCCCCCGCACCACCGCGATCGTCGGCTTCGGGAACTCCCGTAGCGCGGTCTGCGCGCGCAGGTTGAAGGCTCGCAGCTCCGCCATCGGGTCGGCCGGATCGTCACCGGAGATCAGTTCGCGGATGTCCGCTCCGGCCGAGAAGCCCGGCCCTTCGCCGGTGACGAGCAGCACCTTCACCTGGTCGTCGGCGGCCAGGTCCGCGAGCAGTCCGGGCAGCGCCTCCCACATCGCCCGGGTCAACGCGTTCCGCTTCGGGACCCGATCGATCACCAGCCGGGCCACGACTCCACGCTCGACCCGCAACCCCAGCTCATCCACGCCCGCAGTCAACCAGGCAGCCACCCCTCCGCGCCGCCAGCTGGATCACACCCACCTTGTGCACCAGATCCGCACGCCGCGCCCCCTCGCCGTACGGACCTGATGCACAAAGTCGGCCTGAGGTATCGGTCGGCGGGAGGCGTGGGCGGTCGGCTGGGGTGGGGCGGGTCAGGCGGCGGCGCGCTTGGTGCGGGACTTGGCGCGGGCCATCCGGAAGAGGTATGCCGGTGTCGGCGGGACCCAGCCGAGTTGCTTGCCCTGGCCGAGGTCGTCGCGGTTGGCCCAGTGATCGACCACCTTGCCGTCCTGGATCCGGAACCAGTGCGACTGCGTGATCGCGAAGGTCTTGCCGGTCGGCGGGAAGACCGTGTCCACCGCGCCGTCCGGGGTGTAGACCGCGAACGGCGCCACATGCCGCCCGCTCATCGTCGAGTTCACCATCACCAAGTTGCCATCGGCAACCACATGGTGGATCTCGTACGCCAGCCCCTCGAACGCGGTCCGCAGCCAGCGCGCGGTCGCGGAGAAGCCGGCCGGGTCACCCACCCGGCACTCCGGCGGCTCGATCCGCCCCTCCATGGTCGCGAACGCGATCACGGACGGGCTGTGTCGACCAAGCGTTTGATCTCGAGGTGATCACATCCGGATAGCGGCCGGATCACGGCTCAGCCGAGGCTGGTGGACGTTCGTAATGCGTTAAGACTGGGGGCCGATTCGAACCCGCGTGGCGATGTGTGCTTGACTCCTCCGGTCGATAACGTTTTGGTCTCGGCAGATTGGGTTTCCAGAAGTGACTGAAGGACGGCATAGACAGGCGCGGCACCGTCAATCGCGCCCGCAGGTGATCCGCCCAGGTATTGCAAAGGTGGTGATCCCCGGCGCGGCAGTGGCCCTGGTGGCCACCGGTTCGGCGGCCGCGCTCCCCGACCACCACGTCACCTTCGACCCGTCGATCGCCAGCTCGTCCCTGCAGCTGTCGCGCGACACCCAGGTCAGCCGGGACGCGCTGCGACCCCCGTTGAACGTCACCCCGTCGACAGCGGCTCCCAAGCCGAAGACGACTCCGGCGCCCAAGCATCTGAAGAAGCAGGCGCCGATCCCGAAGCCGACCTCGACGCCGACCCGCACCGCGACGCCGCCGAAGGCAACGGGCACGAAGTACACCACCACCGACGTGAACCTGTGGTCCCTTCCGCTGACCGGCCTGCTGCTGGACGTGTTGCCGAAGGGCACCAAGGTCTCCGTCACCGGCAAGGTCGACGGCATCTGGGCCGAGGTCGTCAGCGACAACAAGTCCCGCTGGGTGAAGGCGGTCTACCTGTCCGCCACCAAGCCGGTCGCAACCACCGCCGCCTCCGCCGGTGGCTCGATCTCCCAGGCGGCCTGCAAGGCCGGTTCCTCGGTGGAGAGCGGCCTGACCCAGGACGCGATCCGCGTCCACCGGGCGATCTGCGCCATGTTCCCGGACATCACGTCGTACGGCGGTCTGCGCTCGGGCGACAGTGGTTCGGAGCACTCGACCGGGCACGCGCTGGACATCATGGTCAGCGGCTCGGAGGGCCAGGAGGTCGCCGACTGGCTGCACGCGAACTACAAGAAGCTCGGTGTCAGCCAGCTGATCTGGCAGCAGCACATCTGGACGGTCCAGCGCAGCAGCGAAGGCTGGCGCGCGATGGAGGACCGCGGTAGCACCACCGCGAACCACTACGACCACGTCCACGTGACCGTCTACGGCAACTCAGGCACGGTCTGAGCACCCCGAGACGCCCTGAGCGATCCGGTCCCCTGCCCTCCTGGGGACCGGGTCGCTTTTTCACGGCCGGATGTTCGCGTTGAGGTGGAAGAGGTTCGTCGGGTCGTAGGCGCGCTTGACCTCGCGCAGCCGGCGCAGATCCTCCGGCGCGTACGCCGTGTCCGCGCGGTCGGGATCACCGAGGAAGTTCACGAACGTGCGACCCGAGTCCGGTAGCAGGCCGTGCATCTCCCGGTCCACGATCAGCGAGTACGACGCTCCCCGGTGACCGACCGGTCCCGCGCCGGGGCCCGGGTGCGCCATCGCGCCACCCCAGTGCCTGATCTCGACGGTCGGCGCGTCCTCGTCGTCGAAGCCGGTGACCACGTCGATCACGTCGTCGGTCAGGGTGTCGAGGAAGTCGAGGTGCCGGGCGGGTGTGCCGCCCATCGCGGCTTCGCCGTACTCGATCGTGGTCAGCTCGCCGGCCAGCCTGGGACCGGCGACCGCGAACAGTGGCTTCAGCAGGTGCTCGGCCAGTTCGGCGGCACCGGCGTACAGGACCTTGATCGCGACGGCGCGCTGTTCGGTGCCGGGGACCCGGGTCAGGAGGACCGCGGTGCTGAGCTCGTTGGGGATCGTGGCGGTCCAGTCGCGGTAGCGGCGCAGGATTGCGGCCGCTCGGTCGATGCCGTAATACACGATGCCGGCGTGGACCTGGCGGACCGGGTACAGCCGGAACTCGAGCGAGGTCACGATGCCGAAGTTGCCGGTGCCGCCGCGGATCGCCCAGAACAGGTCCGCGTGGTGCTCGGCGCTCGTCGTGACGAGGCGTCCGTCCGCGGTGACGACCTCGGCGCGGATCACGCTGTCGGCCGCGAACCCGTACTTGCGCGCAAGCCAGCCGACTCCGCCGCCGAGCGTGTACCCGGTGACGCCGACATCACGGTGTGAGCCCGACAGCGGCGCCAGGCCGAACTGACCGGCTGCGTCCAGGACCGCACCCCAGCGCGCGCCCGGCGCGACCTTGGCGATCCGGCGCTCCGGGTCGACCAGTACGGACGTCATCGGCGTCGTCTTCAGCAGGATCCCGCCGTCGGCCGGAACGCGAGTCCCGTGACCCGTGGCCTGCACCGCGATCGGTACGCCGTACTCCCGTGCCGTCCGCACCGCCGCCTGCACGTCGGTCCGGCTGTAGGCCTCGGCGACCACCAGCGGCCGCGAGTCCACCGTCGGGATCACGGACTTCCGCTGGGCGTCGTACTCCGCCTCACCGGGCAGCCGGACGGCACCGTTGAACCCAGCCCCGAGCAGCCCCGCCACCACGTCACATGCACTCGGTGCAACCGCCTGCGTCGTCATCCGAACCCACTCCCTCACGTATTCGCTCCTGCTCATACGTCGAAGGAAAGAGGCGCCAATCGACACGCCCCGGCAAACTTCTCCAGATGACCCATACCGTCGAGGTCACCGACGAGATCCTCACGAAGCACTACACCTCTTGGTCCCGCGACGAGCCGGGTCGCGAATGGGCGGCCCTCAACCTGCTCTCACAGCACGCGCCGACTTTGGCGCCGGTCCCGCTGGACCGATCCCAACCCGCTTCCCCGGGTCCGTGGGTCTCAATGTCGGTCCTCCCCGGCCAACCCCTCTCTGGGGCGCTCACCCCCAGCCAGCTCGATGCCTTGGGCGACGCCCTCACCACCCTGTGGTCGGTCGATCCCCACGGACTGCCCCTGATCGACACAGCAGCTCTGGTCGACCGCACGCGCACTGCGCTCGCGCTCCTCCGCACCGGCGCCGGTGTGATCGCCGGCGCCGCGACGGCCGCGGCGGCCTGGCTGGACAGCTTTGCCGGGTTCGAGCTGCGCGATCCAGTGGTCGGCCATGGCGATCCCAACCTGGCCAACTACCTCTGGGACGGAAGCCGAATCCGCATCGTCGACTTCGAGGACGCGGGACTGGGCGACCGCACGCTCGAGCTCGCCAATCTCATCGAGCATCTGTCCGGACGCGCGACCGACTGGGGTCCCGTCGTACGGCGCTTCGACGTCGATCCGGACCGCCTCCGCGAAGCCCGCTGCCTGTGGGCGGCGTTCTGGCTGACGCTGATCGGTCCGGGCGGACCCAGCGCCGACCGGAACCCGCCCGGTACGGCGGAGGCGCAAGCGCGACGCGTGGTCGGGCTGATCAGGCCGGAAGCGGGAGCTCCTTGAGCCGCTCGAGGTCGGCGAGGATGTCCATCTCGGTGATCTTGCCGTCGACGACCGTGACGCCCATGACGCCCATCACGCGGCCGTTGACGACGGTGATCGCGCCGGGCGTCCCGTTGACCACGGCGACCTCCGTGTACGGCGCCATCCGGGTGAAGAGCAGCGCCTGCTCGACCACCGCCAGGGCACCGCGGACCAGCTTCGACACCGCCGGACCGGAGAAGTCCTCGGTCGCATCCCCGGCGTCGGCCCGCAGTACGACGTCCGGATCGAGCAGCGAGAGCAAAGCCTCGAAGTCACCGCTCCTCGACGCTGCCATGAACGCCTCCACGACCGCGCGCTGCCGCCCAGTGTCGCCGTCGCTCACCGGCGCGCCCTGCACCCGCCGCCGGGCCCGGCTGGCCAGCTGACGCGTCGCGGCCGGCGACTTGTCCACGATCAGCGCGATCTCATCGAAGCTCACCCCGAACATGTCATGCAGGACGAACGCCAGCCGCTCCGCCGGCGACAGCGTCTCCAGTACGACGAGCAGCGCCAGACCGACCGCATCCGCCTGCAGCGCCTCGTCCTCCGGCCCGACCTCCCGACTGACGATCGGGTCCGGGACGAACGTGTCCAGTGAGTCCTCCCGCCGCGACTTGCGGCTCCGCAGCATGTCCAGGCAGACCCGCGAGACCACAGTGGTCAGCCACCCGGACAGATTGCCGACGTCACTCACGTCGGACCGGCTCAGCCGCAGCCACGCCTCCTGTACAGCGTCCTCGGCCTCGGCGACCGACCCGAGCATCCGGTACGCGACCGCGCGCAACTGCCCGCGGTTCTGCTCGAACTGGCGCGCTAGCTGATCGTGCTCGTCC
Organism: Kribbella sp. NBC_01484; assembly: GCF_036227145.1. Taxonomy (NCBI): domain Bacteria; kingdom Bacillati; phylum Actinomycetota; class Actinomycetes; order Propionibacteriales; family Kribbellaceae; genus Kribbella; species Kribbella sp. NBC_01484. The sequence goes on along the minus strand of NZ_CP109437.1, from coordinate 2,922,108 downwards.
ACGGGTGCCTTCTCCTGGTCGCAGTCCATCACTACCTAGACGGATCGGAGCACCATGATGTGACAGCGCTCCGGCATCGCCCATCATGGGGTCATGAGCGCGACCCGCGGTGACCTGGTGTTCGAGGACGACTTCGAAGCGTCCTCGCTCGACCAGTCCGCCTGGTCGCCGTACTACCTGCCGCAGTGGAGTTCCCGTGCGGCGTCAGCTGCGACGTACCGGCTGAGTGACTCCTGTCTGACGCTCAGCATCCCGCCTGACCAGGGCCTCTGGTGCTCCGGCGACCACAAACCGGATCTCCGGGTGTCCGGGATCCAGTCCGGCAACTACTCCGGTCCGGTCGGCAGCGCGGTCGGTCAGCAGCCGTACCGCGAGGGTCTCGTCGTCCGCGAGGAGCAGGAAGCGTTCTGGGGCTGGACTCCGAACGGCGGGTACGTCGAACTGTGCGCACGTGCTGACATCAGTCCGCGCTCGATGGTGTCGCTGTGGATGGTCGGGCTGGAGGACCAGCCGGAGCGGTGCGGCGAGATCTGTGTGATGGAGGTGTTCGGCGACACGGTGGCCCCGGGCTCGGCGGCCGTCGGGATGGGCCTGAAGACCATCCACGACCCGGCCGTGCCGCAGGACTTCGAGGCGGTCCGCCTCCCGTTGGACCTGGCCGACTTCCACACGTACGCCGTCCAGTGGGCCTCGGGTGAGGCGACGTACTTCGTCGACGGCGCGCCGATCCGCAGTTGCTCAGGCGCCCCGTCGTACCCGGTGCAGTTGATGCTCGCGGTGTTCGACTTCCCCGAGCGGAGTGTCGGTGATGACGGCCGGCTCGTCCCCACCTTCACCGTCGACTACATCCGCGGATGGAACGTTGCGGAGGAACTCGTCGCGTGACTACAGTTCTGACCATGTTCCTGCGCGCGGGTATGTGGTGGGCCGTCGACTAGACGGCTGCTTCCGCGCGTAACCCACCCGGCCGTCTCCTTCGAGGCGGCCGTTGTGATGTCTCCTCGTGGGCGGCCCAGCACCCCTGAGGATTGCCGATGGCAACAACACTCCGGACCTGGTCCGGACTCATCTCCGCGCTCCTGGCCGGCTCCGACCTGACTGCGGCGGACACCGGCTGGGCCATGGACCAACTCGTGCTGGGCGACGCCTCACCGGCGCAGATCTCCGGCTTCCTGATCGCTCTGCGGGCCAAGGGCGAGACCGCCGACGAAATCGGCGGACTGGCCTCGGTACTACGCTCGCACGCGACGCCGGTGCGGATCGCCGGACCGTTCGTGGACATCGTCGGGACGGGCGGTGATCGGACCGGTGCGGTCAACGTCTCCACCATGGCCGCGGTGGTGGCAGCATCCACCGACGTCACCGTGGTCAAACACGGCGGTCGGGCAGCATCGTCATCAGCGGGCGGCTCTGCCGACTTGGTGGAGCACCTCGGCGTCTCACTCGACCTGTCAGCTTTTGACGCTGCTCGGGTGGCTGCCGAGGTTGGACTGACCTATCTGTTCGCACCACGCTTCAACCCGGCCTTACACCAGGTCGCGGTGGTACGCCGCGAGCTGGCAGTCCCCACCGCGTTCAACGTCCTGGCACCGTTGCTCAACCCCGCCGACCCGCAGCATCAACTAGTAGGCGTTGCCAACCCCCGAATGCTTCCCGTGATCGCCCATGCGCTCGCCCAGCAAGGTAAATCCGCCCTTGTGGCCCGAGGTGACGACGGCCTGGACAAGCTGACCACCACCGGGCTTTCGCGGATGTGGGTGGTGTCTGGAGGCTTCACTCGCGAGACCGTCTTCGACCCGCGCTCACTGGGGCTGCGGCCGTCTTCACTGGCCGAGCTGCGTGGTGGCGACGCTGCCTTCAACGCCGGCGTGCTGCGTGGTCTGGTCGACGGTGAGCCCGGGCCGGTGCGGGACGTCGTACTGCTGAATGCTGCGGCTGCACTGGTCACTCTGCAGTTGGAAAACGGCCTGTTGCTTGAACGGTTGGCGGACTGTCTGGAGCGGTGCCGGCAGGCTGTGGACAGTGGCCGGGCTGCCGCGACACTGGAGCGCTGGGCCAGCCATTCGTTAGCGTGCAGGTGATGCGAGAGCTGTTGGACGCCGCACGCGCCGGTGACGAGCACGCCTTCGGACAGCTGGTTGAGCCGTGGCGTGGTGAGCTCCACGCGCACTGCTACCGGATGCTCGGATCCGACGCCGATGCGGAGGACGCCGTACAAGAGACGCTGGTCCGCGCGTGGAGCGGTCTCAGCGGATACGTGGACCGCGGCTCGATCCGGCCATGGCTCTACAAGATCGCCACGAACCGCTGCCTCACCATGATCGAGCGCCGCGGCCGCCGGGAGCTGCCCGTCGACGTAGACGGCTCAGCCGAGGTCCTTTGGCTGGAGCCGTACCCGATGAGTCGGCTGTCGTGGACTGCGTCGCTGAGCCCGGAAGCTCGGGTGCTGGCGTTGGAGTCCGTGGAGCTCGCGTTTGTGGCGTCACTACAACACCTGTCCGCGTTGCAGCGTGCGGTGCTGCTTCTGCGCGAGGTACTGGCCTTCACTGCTCGTGAGGTGGCAGAGCTCCTGGAGACGTCGGTTGCCGCGGTCAACAGTGCACTGCAACGAGCCCGGGCAGTAGTGAGCTCGGCGCCGAGCCAGCAGGCCACGCTGAACGCGCTTGGGGAATTTGGTGAACGGGAGCTGGTCCGGCGGTACATGGCCGCGTGGGAGGCGCGTGACGTCGACGCGATCGTCGCGATGCTGGCAGAGGACGCGAAGTACTCGATGCCGCCGCTACCGGAGTGGTTCGCCGGCCGCGCTGCGATCCGGTCGTTCCTGGTCGATGGGCCGTTGGAGTCGGAGTGGCGCTTCCTGCCGGCCCGTGCGAACGGTCAGCTCGCGTTCGGTACCTATCTGTGGGACGGCTCGCGCTACGTACCGGGAGGGCTCGACGTGGTCGGGCTCCGCGGGACGGAGATCGCCCAGGTCGTGTCGTACCTGGAGGCGGACTTCCCGTCGTTCGGACTGCCGTCATCGCTGCCGCGATGAGTTTGCGTCAGGCGCCGGGTTGTAGGGGTGATAGAGCCGCGAATGGATGGACGAGAGATGACTGACGAGCAGGAGATCCGCACGCTGATCGAGAACTGGGTCACCGCAGTCCACACCGGTGACCTGGCCACGGTCCTGACCGACCACGCGCCGGACATCGTGATGTTCGACGTACCCCCGCCGTACGACGGAGTGCGGGGCCTGGACGCCTACCGCGAGACGTGGCCGGGTTTCTTCGAATGGCAACGCTCTGGCGCGACGTTCGCCTTGGAGTCGCTGGAGGTGACCGCCGGCTCGGACGTCGCCTTCGCTTTCGCCCTACTCCGCTGCGGCACCCCGGACGAGAATCCTTCGCTGCGGCTGCGCCTCACCATCGGTCTCCGCAAGACCGACGACCGCTGGACCGTCACCCACGAACACCACTCGTTCCCGCACGACGACGTACCACCGGCCGTCGCCACTGCCGACGTCCGCAGCATCCTCGACCACTGGACCACCGACACCGCCACCCGCGACCTCGACGCCCTGATGGACCCCATCGCCGAGGACGTGGTCTCCTACGAAGTCAACGGCAACTACGCTGGCAAGCCAGCAGTCCGCGAGGTCTGCAAGTCCGGCCTGGAATCCACCACCGGCCCCATCACCTTCACCACCCCCGACACGGTAGTGAAAGCCTCCGGCAACCTCGCCATCGCCTGGGGCATCGACCACGTCACCACCGCCGGCGTCGACACCGAGTCCCGCTCCACCCGAGTCTTCACCCACACCCCCCAAGGCTGGCAACTGATCCACCAGCACCTGTCCTACCCGTCAACGAGCTAGCCGCAGGATGGTGTCGAGCACTTTGGCCGGGTCGCGGAGGCTTGGGAGGTGGTCGGCGCCGGGCATCCAGATGAACTCGGCGCCGGGGATCCGGGCGGCTGTCGCGCCGGCGATGGCTGCCAGGATGGGGCGGTCCTTGTCGCCCACCATGACGGCAGTCGGCGCCTGGAGCTCGTGCAGGCGGTCGTAGACAGGTGGATCCTCCTTGAGATACTGCCGCTGCTCGAACCACGCTGGTACGGCGGACCGCAGCTGAGCGACCGCGGCGTCGTCATCCCCCGCGGCGGCCCACAGGCGTAAAGCGAGCCGCACCATCCCCTCGACATCCCGAGCCTCTCTCAGCGCGTCCGCCTCGGCGTCGAGCTCCGGCTCGTCGGGCCAGGGGAACCCGGGCACTCCCGGACACAGCAGCGCCAGCCCGACGACCCGTTCGGGCTGCTTGAGCGCCAGTCCGATCGCCGTACCCCCGCCCATCGAGCACCCGACCATCAGCACGCGCTCCAGCCCGAGCTGATCCAATACGGCGACCAAGTCCCCGAGCAGCGAGAACTCGGTCGTCGGCGGTGCGGACCGGCCGTAACCGCGGACGTCGTACCGCACCACCCGGTGGCCGGTCAGTCCGGGCATCACCAGGTCCCAGACCCGCGAGTCGCCGATCCCGGGGTGCAGCAACACCACAGGCACCCCGTCACCCGCCAGATGCTCTGCCCAGACCTCATCCCGACCGACCGGAATCCTCAGCTCCATCCGTCCAGCCTGCCAGGCCGAAGCGCGCCAGGCAGTGCCAGACCCGCTTCAGCGCCTGCTCGTCGTACTCGCCAGCCGCGTCACCGATCACCCGCGGCGTCCGCACCCCACCGACCGCGATCCGCTCACCCAGCTCGACGTACTGCGTACCGCGGTAGTCAGCGTGCTCCCGCAGTACGCCAACCCCGAGCCGGAACCGCCGCCGAGTGCACCCGAAGACAGCGCTGCCACATGCTTCAGCGCCCGTTCCGTCAGCCCCACGCGAGCTCCGAGCGGAGGATGCCGGTGCGCGTGTGCCAGTGCCGGCCAGCGCGCAGATGAGTCACGAACGCGCGCTGCAAGCTCGTGTCCTGCGGTATCCGCGTCAGATCCTCGTCGCCCAACGCACTCTCCGGTGCCGCCAGTTGCAGACCGAGACGCATCAGCTCTCGATCACCCTCGCTCGGGTCTTCCGGCGGCACCAGCGGCAACACGCTGAAGCGACGCTGGAAGCGCAGGATGTTCGAGTCAGGGCGCAAGTACTCGCCCAGCTGTGGATCCAGCAGCCACGACGAGCACACGAACCCAGTCAACGGCTCCTCCGGATACCACCGGCCGAACGCGTCCACCGCGTCGGCGATCGACCGCTCGGACTCCTCCGCATCGAGCGGACCGGTGGGAGGGATGTGAATCATCAGCACGTGCCCGGAGACCCCATCGCCCAACCCCAGGTGCGCGCGAGTGAAGTCGTGCCGGCCGATCTGATAGTCCGCACCCCGAAACCGCAACGGCGGTCCCCACAGACTCATCAACCCAACGCCCGCCCGACCGGTGATGTGCCGGTGCGTACCCATCACCCCTCCGAGCGCTGACACAGTCGCAACACTCACCGACTCCGGCACACCCCGCTGCGCGTGCAACTCGAGCAGCCGCGGCAAGTTGGCCAGCAACGCCCACGCCCCGGCGAACAGCCCGACCGGAGACGCCGACCGCGGCACGGTAGGCCACCCATGGAACCCGGTTGAGGGGATTGCCCGGTCCAGCTCCCGCTCGAGTCCGCCCGCCATGGCGGACATAACCGCCCACCACTCCGGGTCCTTCACGGGATCCGGCCGCGCCGCCAGCATCTCGCGCCGATCCGCGCCCGACACTCCGCAGTACTCCAGGAGACGGCCAGCGTCATCGGGAAGCCGTACGCCGTCACCGTCAGGCAACCCACGCAACCAGGCCCGCGCCGCCCCGGTGAACCCCAACCGCTCCGCAGCATCGTCGACATCCACACCCGTGTCCCTTCGCCGAGGCCAACCCCTGACCTCGACCCCACCACGGGCCGCACCCCGAACGCACGACTCGTGTGAGCCAGCTCACACCGATCGCACTACGCCTAGCCCTCTTCAGTGCGCGGTGATGAGGCGGGCGGCGAGTGCTCCGTAGATTGATCACCTGCATGACCAGCACGCCAACGAGAAAGCTACCGAACATCGCTGTATTCATCGCTCTGCTTCATTCCTGGCGACGCGATAACGCAGGTGGGTAGCGGCCCCCGCGACGGGCTTGTCCTCCGGGATCAGCTCAGCCCGTACTCCATCGAACAGCCGCGTGCCCTCCCCCATCAGCCGGGGGACGAGATGGATCCACACCTCGTCGAGCAGACCGGCCGTGATCAGCTGCCCGCCGACGTCCGCACCGAGGACCACAACGTCCTTGTCCCCCGCGGCAGCTTTGGCACGCCGGGCCGCGGCCTCCAGCCCATCGAAGGCGAACGTCCCTCCGTTGTCGCCGAGGAGGTCCTCCCTGGTCCGGTGGGTGACAACAAAGCTCGGTACGCCGGGCCATGGCGTACCGCCCCACGGAGCCAGACCGAGGTCGAAAGTACGCCGTCCAATGATGGTGGCGCCAACCATCGCGTCCAGCTCCCGGCGGATGGCGCTGTCGATCTCGGCGTCCGGTCCCTCTCCGGAGAAAGCCCACTCGTGCAGCCGTTCGCCGCCATCTCCCATCGGCTCCTCCGGCCGGATGTTCGGTCCGGCCGAGAATCCGTCCAGGGACATCGATACATCCATGACTACCTTGCTCATCTCGGGTTCCTTTCGCCTTGTCGGGCCTTCTGGCCCTGTCGTGAGAAAGTCGGAGCCCATTGATCCGACTTGACGACTGTGGCCGGGGCAACGCGAGACGGCGATACTTTTAGCCTGACCTAAACACGCAGCGGAATGCCGGCGAGGAGGCTCGAGTGATCGAGTGGCGGCTACGACCCGAGGACGTGGCCCGGATCAGGTTCGCGTTCTCACCGCTGATGGAATTGGTGTTCAGCACGGTCGCACTGCGGGCTCCCGGCGAACATTCGCTGCACTTGCCATGGGTGCGCGCCACCCGGCCCTTGGTCGCCGATCTCGACCTGACCGAGGTGTTCACGCTCGCTCCGGTGCACGGATGGATTGCCGACTTCATTTCCTTCACACCATCCGAACCACAGCCCGACATCGCCGGCGAGTTCGACCGAATCCGGCGTACCGAAGCGCAGCAAGTCATCACCGACATCGGCGACGTGGCGGAGGTGCCCGAGGAGCTGGCGGACCGGATCCGTGCGGATCCCGAGGCCGCCACCGTCCGCATCGTCGACACGCTCCAGGCCTACTGGGACGTGGCGCTCGCCCAGCATTGGCCCAGCACCCTGCGACTTCTCGAGGCCGACGTGCTGTGGCGATCACAACGACTGGCCGCCGGCGGATTGCAAGCGCTGTTCGACGACCTGCACGAGACCGTCACGCTCGACGGGGACCGCCTGTCCGTGGCGGATCCCTACGACTGGAGCGGAGAGCTATCGGGGACCGGCCTGACCCTGGTGCCGCTCGCGATGGGATGGCCGTGGGTCCGCACGATGACCGGTCGCTTGAAGCCGGGGTACGCCGGCGCGCGCTACCAGCCGATGATCGCCTACCCGGTCCGCGGCGTCGCCACCCTGTGGGAAACCACTCCACCGCCCCCACCCGATGCACTGGCCGCCCTGATCGGCCGAACCCGCGCCGGCATCCTGATCACACTCGCCGAGCCCGCCGCCACCACCGCACTCGCCCGCCGGCTGCGACTCACCCCCGGAGCCATCAGCCAGCACCTGTCGGTCCTCAACGCGAGCGGACTCGTCTCCCGGACCCGAGTCGCAGGCACCGTCCTCTACCGCAGAACCACCCGAGGCGACGCCCTCACCGAGTAGCGCCGAGAGCTGAGACGCCCGGTGATTGGTGTCGCATCACCATTAGAATTGGTGAGATGACATCAAACGCCGGGGAGTACGCCCCGAGTCCGACCGGGTGGGTCCGGGAGGAGGTCGACAAGGTCACCGAGGCCGGGACCACCGACGTGATCGATGTGCGCGGCCTGAAGGTGGTGCTGCTGACCACGCGCGGCGCGAAGTCGGGCAAGATCCGCAAATCCCCGCTGATGCGCGTCGAGCACGACAGCGTGTACCTCGCCGTCGGGTCGAACAGCGGCGGCCCGAAGAATCCGGTCTGGTACTACAACCTCAAGGCCGACCCGAAGGCCACGGTGCAGGACGGCGAAGTCACCAAGGAGTACGTCGCCCGCGAGCTCGAGGGTGCCGAGTACGAGCTGTGGTGGGAGCGGGCCGTCGCCGCGTTCCCCGGCTACGCCGACTACCAGACCATGACCCCCCGCAAGATCCCCCTCTTCGTCCTCGAGCCGGCCGAATAGCCCCTCCACCTGCCCGGAACGTCTCGAGACATCACAAGGCGGAGGGTGTGGGATTCGAACCCACGATGACGGTCACCCGCCATACCGGTTTTCAAGACCAGCGCACTCGGCCACTATGCGAACCCTCCAGGCGACGTGGTCGCCGATCGTCGAGGATAGCGCAGCCGGCCGGGCCGGAACTGGAGTGCGGGGGCGGGTGGCGGCCGGTAGGGTCCTGGGCAGGCGGACGGGCCGCCTGGGGTACGGACGGAGGTGAGGGCAATGTCTCGGTCGTTCGAGGACATGGCACACACCGTCCGGTTGGCGCGCTGACCAGCAGCTGACCGGACCATCCGGCCGGTTGCCGAGCAGCCGACCGGGTCTACCGCGGCGTCACGCCGGCAGTTCCGGTTGTTCCGTCATGCCCTCTGGAGCCCTCGCATGTCTTCCTTCGGTACGTTCCTGCTGCCGTCCGATCTCGGATCCGATTTCCGCAAGATCTGGCCGGCCGCGATCATCTCCAATCTCGGCGACGGCGCCATGCTCGCCGCCGGCCCGTTGCTGGTCGCCTCGATCACGAGTGAACCGGCCGCGGTCGGCGCCGCCGCATTCGTCCAGCAGTTGCCGTGGTTACTGTTCGCCCTGTTCAGCGGTGCCCTCGTCGACCGGCTCGATCGCCGACTGATGATCGTTGCCGCCGACACCTTTCGCGCACTGGTGCTCGCCGGACTGGGCGCCGCCGTACTGCTCGGCTCGTCGCCACTCTGGGCGATCTACCTGTCCCTGTTCTTGTTGGGTACGGCGGAAACCCTGGCCGACAACGCATCTGGTGCGTTGCTGGTGAGCGCCGTACCCAAAGCCCACCTCGGCAGGGCCAACGCGCGGCTGTTTGCCAGTGGCACCGTCCTGCAACAGCTTGGCGGCCCACCACTCGGCGCACTGCTGTTCGCGGTCGGGGCCGGCATCCCACTGGTCCTCGACGCAGTCACGTTCGCCGCCGCGGCCGCCCTGATCGCGCGGGTCGCTGTACGGCCGCCACTGCCGGAGTCATCGGGTACGGCGATCTGGAGCGAAGTACGCGAGGGAGTGCGCTGGCTGTGGCACCACGCCGGCGTACGAACGCTCGCGTGCTCGATCCTGGTCATGAACATCACCTTCTGCGCGGCCTTCGCGACCTGGGTGCTGTTCGCCCGGGAGCGGCTCGGTCTGAGTGAGACGCAGTTCGGACTACTCATGTCAGTCGGCGCAATCGGAGCCGTCTTCGGCATGCCGGCGTACCACCTGTTGGAACCGCGTGTCGGCTCACTGACTCTGCTGCGCGCCGGTCTGGTGATCGAGACGACGGTCCATCTGATACTCGCGCTCACCCGGAGTCCGTGGGTCGCCGGAGTGACCATGGCTGTGTTCGGCGTCCATGCGGTGGTGTGGGGCATCGTGTCGACCACTGCACGGCAACTGGCGACGCCGGAGCCACTGATGGGCCGAGTGAACAGCGTCTACCTGCTGGCCTCGGTCGGCGGCGCAGCGATCGGTTCGGCGCTGGGCGGCGTACTGGCACAGCGGTTCGGACTCGCCGCGCCGTTCGGCATAGCGTTCGTCGCAATGGTCCTGATGACGGCCGTCGCCTGGCGGCCGCTACGGAATGTCTCGGTACGGCGGGTGCCCGCAGCGGACTGAAATCCGCTGGGGCTATCGGCAAACGGTTGCTATGTTCGTGGTCGCCGAGTCGATGCGATGGGAGCACTCTGTCATGCCCGCAGCCACATCCCTCGGCCTCCCGAACGTCCGTGGGCGCCAACCGCTGCTGGTCGCACTGGCCATCGACTCGTTCGGTGGCGGCTGCGCGGGTCCGCTCCTCCTCCTCTACTTCATCAAGGTCGCCGACATCCCGCTCGGAACAGCCGGACTGCTGCTGACCGTCGCGACACTCTTCTCGATCACCGCACCGGCCGCAGTGGGGATGGTGATCGACAGAGTCGGGCCGCGGAACCTGGTGATCGGCGCGCAGTTCGCACAGGGCCTCGCGTTCACCGGCTTCTTCTTCGGGCGATCGGAGTGGTTGCTGTTCCTCTGCGCACTGGTCATGACGACCGGTCAGCGAACGTTCTGGTCGGCGATCTTCAGTCTGCTGGCGGACATCGCGGACGAGGGCGACCGCGACAGGTGGTTCGGTCTGGGCGGCATGATGCAGGCGGGAGGGTTCGCCCTCGGTGGACTGGCGGCCGGTGCCCTGCTAGCCATGGGTGGCGACACGCCGTTCCTGATCGCCATGGCAATCAACGCGGTGACCTTCTTCGTGGCCGGTCTCCTCCTGCTGCGGCTGCACCCGTCGCACCACAAGGAGGCCGCCAAGGACACCGGTCCGGCACCGCTCCTGCGCAAGGACAAGCCGTTCCTGGTCCTCATCGGTGCCAACACCTTGCTGGCGCTGTGCATGATGACGATGGGTGTCGGACTACCCGTTTACATCGCTGAGGCGCTGCCGGTGCCCAAGTGGCTGGTCGGCGTTCTGCTGGCCGCGACTTCCGTCGTACTGGCGACCGGTCAGACGCTCGTGGTTCGGCACACCGAACGGCGACGCCGTATGTATGTGATGGCCGTGGCCGGCGTGGCCTGGGCAGTGTGGGGCTTGCTGATGGCATCGCTGCTGCATATCCCTGACGGATTCGTGGTGCCCGTGCTCGTCCTGGCCACGGCGTGCTTCGCGTTCGGCGACGTACTGCACGCAGCGACCAACAACGCGGTGTCGGCGGCAGCGGCGCCGGTGGTCGGGCGCGGGAAGTACCTGTCCTACTGGCAGTACTCCTTCACCTTCGCCAGCGTTCTGGCTCCGGCCTTCTTCGCTCAGCTCTTCGAGCTCCATCACGAGCTGCCCTGGCTGGCGGTGTCCGTCGTCGCCCTCGTCGCCGGTGCTTCCATCTTCGCCCTCGACCGCGCGGTCCCGCACCTCGCAACCCAGCGCGCGTAGAGACCGGAGCTAGCGTTGCGGTGTGATGCCGAGGTGGACCACTGTGGCGATCGTCGGCGGCGGGCCGGCCGGTCTGATGCTCGGCGCCCTCTTGGCCCGGCAGGGCGTGAATGTCACCGTGCTCGAGAAGCACGCCGACTTCCTCCGAGACTTCCGCGGCGACACAGTGCACCCGTCGACCATCGAACTGATGCACGAACTCGGCTGGGCCGACGAATTCCTCGCCCTGCCGCATCGACGCATGGACCGAGTCACCATGGGCACGCCGGACGGCCCAGTGACCGTCGCCGACTTCCGCCACCTCCCCGTGCGATCGCCGTACGTCGCGTTCATGCCCCAGTGGGAGTTCCTCAACTTCCTCGCCCAGAAGGCATCTGAGTACGACGCCTTCCGCTTACTCCGGCGTACCACCGCAACCAACCTGATCACCGCGGCCGGCCAGGTGATCGGCGTACACGCGGAAACGACTACCGGCCCACTGGAGCTGCGTGCCGAACTAGTCGTCTCTGCGGAGGGCCGCGACTCCGTCCTGCGAGAGATCGCCGGGTTGACGTCGGTCGCGGTAGCGCCGGGTGTCGACGTGTTCTGGTTCCGCGTCTCACGCCGTGCCGATGAGTCTGTGCCGTTCTTCCAGAGTGGTCGCGGCGGATCACTGGTGGCCGTGGACCGCGGCACCTATTGGCAGCTGGCGTACGCATTCCCGAAGGGCCGAGCCGACGCCATCAGAGCCGACGGCATCCAGCCCTTTCGCGACCGCATCGCCGCACTCCTGCCGTTGCCGGCCGACCGCGTGGACGAGGTGAGGAGCTTCGACGACGTCCACCTGCTCAGCGTCCGAATGGACCGCCTGACGCAGTGGTACCGTCCCGGCCTCCTCTTCATCGGCGACGCCGCCCACGCCATGTCACCAGCCGGCGGAGTAGGCATCAACCTGGCAATCCAGGACGCCGTAGCCAGCGCCAACCTGCTCGCCCCCGCACTACACCGCGGCCGCGTCACCACCCACACCCTCCGCACGATCCAACGCCGCCGCACCTTCCCGACACTCGTAACCCAACGCTTCCAAGCCGCCGCCACGAAAGCCCTGTACGCCGCCTCTACGTCAGCCGAACCCACGACACCAAAGTTCCTCCGGGCACTCCCACCCCTGACACGCCTGACCGGCCGCTTCATAGGCCTAGGCATCCGCCCAGAACACGTGAAATAGCCCGCCTCACCCCACCCTGCGCAGCCCCGCACGCGCGACCGCCGGGCGGCCAACATCTCGGGTATTTGACTCGTCAGGATGCATTGCATCTGATCGAACATCTGTTCTAATGTTTGCAGCGTTCGCGGTTCTCCACCCCGGATCGTCCGGTCGACCGAGCCTCCCACCTCCGATGTGGACGGCCGCCGGACGCCGCCGCCCGGGTTGTGAGGACCCGGGCAGTGGAGAATCCGCTTACCAACCGGGGTACAGCTGAGGAAGATGAGGTGATCGACGGAAGGACAGCTGATGCTGCTCGAACACCGCGGCCGGCGACCGGTCGTGCCCGAATCCGCTTACGTCGCCCCATCAGCCGTGCTCTGCGGAGCCGTCGTGCTGGCCGAGGGCAGCAGAGTCCTGCACGGTGCGGTGCTGACGGCGGAGAACGGCGAGGTCCGTCTCGGTGAGAACAGCGTGGTGATGGAGAACGCCCTGGTACGCGGCCGGGCGGACCATCCCGCCCTGCTCGGCGACGCGGTCCTGGTAGGTCCCCATGCACACGTCAACGGCGCCACGGTCGAGGACGAAGTCTTCATCGCCACGGGCGCAGCGTTGTTCCCTGGTTCCGTTGCCGGCACGGGCGCGGAACTCCGGATCCACAGCGTGCTGCACGTCAACTCGCGCCTGGAACCGGGCACGGTCCTCCCGATCGGATGGATCGCGGCCGGCAACCCAGCCCAGCTCTTCTCACCCGACCGGCACGAGGAGCTCTGGGAACTCCAACGCGACCTGGACTTCCCCGGCACCGTCTACGGCGTCCCCCGCGGTACCCCCATGCGCGACATCATGTCCCGCCAATCCACCTACTACGGCACCCACAAATCCGACCACCGCATCGACCCATAACTTCGTCGACAGGACGCTTACCTGACTCGGGGCGCTCGTTGCTCGCGAGGCTGTGGTCATCCTGTGCGCACAGTGGAGCCGCATGAACCTCGCTGAGTTACAGCGTCGACTCGATGGGAATGCAGTGCACAAATCAATCAATCCGTCAGGTCGCGCAGTACCTTCACAAACGCATCGGTGACATCGGCCGGCCGTACGGCGATCCGCAGCCAATCCGGCCCGAGCCCAGGAAACGTATCGCCCCGCCGGACCGCAAACCCCTTGTCCCGCAGGGATTCCCGCAGTACCACGCCCCCCTCGACCTGCACGAGTACGAACGGTCCCCGCGCCACGCCGTACGTCGACAGCCCACTCACCGAACCAAGATTGTCAAGCAAATGGACACGTTGCCGATCGATGTCCAACGCCGCACTTGTTGCCTCGGACAAAGCACGCTCGTTGCTGCAGGCAATCGCCGCCGAAAGTGCTGGAGTGGACACCGGCCAGTGCGGCTGGACGGCGGCCAGTTGCTCGATCAACCCGGGCGCCGCGAGGACGTACCCGATGCGCAGCCCCGCCAGTCCCCAGGTCTTGGTCAGGCTGCGGATCACCACGAGGCCCGGGATCGACGCGCCGGCGAGCGACTCGGGTTCACCCGGTACGGCGTCGATGAACGCCTCGTCGACGACGAGGATCCGGTCGGGCCGCGCGAGTTCGCGCAGGTCGTCCGCTCGGTGGAGTACGGACGTCGGGTTGGTCGGATTGCCGATGACAACGAGATCAGCGTCGGCCGGCACGGCGCGTGGATCGAGCACGAACCCGTCCTCCGGCCGCAGGATCACCCGGTCGACCAGATGGCCGGCGGATCGCAACGCCGCCTCGGGTTCGGTGAACTGTGGATGAACCACCACCGCATGCCGCGGCCGGAACGCCCGCGCGATCAGCACGAACGCCTCGGCGGCCCCCGCAGTCAGCAGGACCCGATCCGGCGCTACGCCGTGCCGTGCGGCGACCGCCGCCACCGCCGCGTCCTGCCGCGGGTACGACGCGAGGTCGCACAGACTGCTCGTGATCTCGTCGACCAACCACGGCGGCGGCGTCCCCGCCCGCACATTGACCGCGAGATCGACCAGCCCGTCGCCGACCTCGAGGTCGCCGTGATGCTCCAGATCAAACCCATCCAGCACCCCTGGAGGCTAACCGCTCGGCCGCGATCAGATACGGCCTAGTCCGCGCCTCGGGCGTCAGCGCGGGGTGACTGTGTAACGGCGGTTCTCGAGCGAGGGGTTCCGCCGGCGTACGTCGGCCAGCCGCTCGGCCGAGACCTCCGCGACCGCATGCCCATCCGACTCGCCGACTGACACCACAGCGATGCCCTGTGGATCAATGACCTGGCTGAGCCCGCAATACTTCTTCCCGTTCTGCGCAGCGGCCGCCACATAACAGGTGTTCTCCACAGCCCGAGCCGTAAGCAGAGTGGTCCAGTGGTGCTCCTTCAACGGGCCACGGACCCACGCGGCCGGTACGACGAGCACCTCAGCACCGGCGTCGACCAGAGCGCGAGACAGCTCGGGGAAGCGCAGGTCGTAGCAAGTCATCAGGCCCAGGGACATGCCGCTGACGCCGACGACCACCGGTGCGACATCGCCCGAGGTCAGCTGATCCGATTCCTTGTAGCCGAAGGCGTCGTACAGGTGGATCTTCCGGTAGGCGCCGAGCAGCGATCCGTCCGCGCCGACCGCCAGCAGCGTGTTGTAGGGACGGTGCTGATCGCAGCTGCGCTCGAACATGCCCGCCACGATCGCCACACCGTGCTCGACCGCACACTTCCGCAGCGTGTCCACGAACTCCCCGTCCAGGGCCTCCGCGGCCTCGGCCACCGAGCCGCCTTCGACCGCGAAGTCGGACATCATCGCTTCCGGGAGGACGACGAGATCCGGCCGGCCCTGAGCCGCGTCGGCGACGACGCGGGTCACCAGGTCGCGGTTGGCGGCCTTGTCGTTGCTGCTGGCGGTCTGCACCACGGCGATCTTCACCCCTCCATGGTGCCGCAGATCCGGGCTTGAACCCCGCGCGATGTGAGGACCTGCTGTCGAGGGAGTGCGCAAGAGGCGGGAAGAGTTGGTCCAGAAGGACCGACCCGGCGAGACTGCTGTCGTGGAGTTCGACGCGGTGGTGCTTGCTGGGGGCGGGTCGACGCGGTTCGGTGGCGTGGACAAGGCGATGTTGGTGCTGGACGGAGTCACACTGCTCGATCGGGTGCTGACGGCAACTGCCGACGCGGTGTCGACCGTGGTGGTTGGCCCGGTTCGTACCACCTACCGCCCGGTGGCCTGGACCGTTGAGGATCCGCCGTCCGGTGGTCCGGTGGCAGGGATCGCGGCCGGGCTGAGCCACGGCACAGCTCCGGTCGTTGCCCTGTTGAGCTGCGACCTCCCCTGGCTGACGAAGGAAGACGTCACAACACTCCTCAACGGACTGGGCGACCACGACGGATACGGCCTGCGCGACACAGACGCCCGCGAGCAGCAACTCGCGGCCGCCTACCGCCGGACCGCTCTGGCCGAAGCGATCGCGCGCGTCGGCGACCCCAGTGACAAGTCGGTACGACGAACGCTCACCGGCCTCGACCTCGCCTGGTCCGACCCGACCCGGGCCGGCGACGATGTCGACACCTGGGCAGACTTCGACGACTGAAGACGACTGAAAACCGCTGGACGCGGCTCCTAGCGTGAGGCTGTGGATATCGCCGCGATGGTCGCCAAAGCCTGCCCGGACAGCGAGGTCGCCGAAGTCGTCCAGCGAACCGGTGGACAGCTGAGCACAGTCTTCGAGGTACGACGAACCGACGCCGACCCCTTGATCGTCAAGGTCTACGCACCCGAGTGGGCGTGGAAGCAGTCCAAGGAAGTACTCGTCTACGGCCTGCTGGCCGAGGAGCTGGACGGCTCGATCCCACGGGTCGTCCACGCCGAGCCGGCCGATGACCACGACGCCTTCACCGTCCTGACCAAGCTCGACGGCGTACCACTGTCCGAGACCGATCCGCCCGACTGGCGAGCGACGTACGTCGAACTCGGCCAACTGCTCGCCCGTGTCCACCGCATCCCACAGCCGGCGTACGGATATCTCACCGACCGGATCCTCGATCCGCTGCCGGACAACGACCAGTACATGCGGAGACAGTTCACCAAGAAGCTCGACGAGTTCGCCGGGGATCCAGGATTGCACGAAGCAATCCGCGCGTACGTCGACGAGCACAGTGGCCTCTTCGCCGCGAACCACGCCGCAGTCCTGTGCCACAACGACTTCCACGAGGGCAATATCCTCGTAGACCCGGAGACCAGGCGCGTTACCGGGTTCATCGACGTCGAGAACGCGATCGCGGCCGACCCACTCATCGACCTCGCGAAGACGGCGTCGTACTCGATCCGCGGCAACGCCGACAAGCTCGCCGGTCTGATCGAGGGGTACGGCGCGCTCCCATCAGACTGGGAGGACCGAGTCCTGCTGTACCGCGTCTACCACTCGCTCGAACTATGGGATTGGTTCCACTCGATAGGCGAGACCACTCATCTCGACAGCATCGCCGCCGAGCTTGCTGAGCTGGTGAATCGCTGAGGGTACGGTGTGCAGCATGCGAGCTGTCGTGTGTGAGGGTGCCGGCGGGATCGAGGTCCTGACGATCGGCGAGATCGAGGACCCGCAGCCGGCCGTGGACGAGGTTGTCATCGACGTGGTCGCGGCCGGTGTGAACCGGGCCGACCTGATGCAGCGGCAGGGGTTCTATCCGCCACCGCCCGGCGCGCCGGGGACGATCGGACTCGAGGTGTCCGGCACGATCTCCGCGGTCGGCGCCGACGTCGAGGGCTGGTCCGTCGGCGACGAGTGCTGCGCGCTGCTCGCGGGTGGTGGATACGCCGAGAAGGTCGCCGTACCGGTGCCGCAGGTGATGCCCGTGCCCGACGGGCTCGACCTGGTCAGTGCCGCGGCGCTGCCCGAGGTGGTCGCGACGGTGTGGTCGAACGTGTTCATGACCGCGCACCTCAAGTCCGGCGAGACGCTGCTGGTGCACGGCGGTTCGTCCGGCATCGGCTCGATGGCGATCCAGCTCGGGGTCGCGCACGGCGCTCGGGTGCTGACCACGGTCGGCAGCATCGACAAGATGGAGTTCTGCACCCGGCTCGGCGCGGACGTCGCGATCAACTACAAGGAAGCCGAGTGGGCGTCCGTCGTCCAGGAGGCGACCGGCAACGCCGGGGCCGACGTGATCCTCGACATCGTGGGCGCGAAGTACCTGACCGACAACGTCAAGACCCTCGCGTACGACGGGCGCCTGGTGGTGATCGGGATGCAGGGCGGCACCAAGGGCGAACTGGACCTCGGCCGGCTGATGAGCCGCCGCGGCTCGATCACCGGCACGGGCCTCCGCGTCCGTTCGGTGGCGGAGAAGGGCCGCATCCTCGCCGAGGTCGTCGGCCACGTCTGGCCGCTGATCGCCGAGAAGAAGGTCCGACCGATCGTCCACGCCACCTACCCGCTGGCCGAGGTCGCCCGCGCCCACCAAGACCTCGAACAGTCCAATCATCTGGGCAAGATCCTGCTGACGCTCTAGCTTGTCGGCAGGTTGGCGGCCAGCCAGGCCGGGTCGGGTTCGACCAGTTGAATGACGTCGAGCCAGGTGCCTTCGGGGTCGCGGACGAGGAAATGCCGCTGGCCGAAGACCTCGGTCACCGGTTCGGTCTCCAACCGAACGCCAGCCTCGGTGAGCGCGGCGGCGATCTTGTCCACGTCGTCGACGATGAAGCCGAAGACGCTCGTGCTCTCGGTGGCAGCGGACACGGCGGCCGGGACCGTCGCATGCCCGCGCTCGCAGATGGCGAGCTCCCAGTCCGCCTCGCCCCGGCGCAGGGTGATGAACCAGCCGAGGTCCAGGGTGATCTGCAGGTCGAGGTGCTGCTGGTAGAAGGCGGCGACCTCCGCCGTCCGGTCGGTGACCACGGTCGCGCCGAAAGCGGCGGGACGCATACGCTCTCCTGACTACTACAACTGTTGTTGTTGTGCACGACAGTTGTAGTGGAACTCTGCTAGCGTTGTCAACGTGCCCCGGAACACAGAACGCCGTACTCAACTCGCCGACGCCGGCCTCGCCGTCCTCGCGGAAGCCGGCGCCCGCGGCCTGACGCATCGAGCCGTCGACGCCGCCGCCGGGCTCCCCGCCGGCACGGCGTCCAACTACTTCCGTACGCGCGACGCACTGCTCGGCGCACTCGGCGAGCGCATCTTCGAGCGGCTCACGCCGGACGAAGCCGTCCTCGAGCCACTCTCGCACCGCCAGCCGACCATCGACCTGGTCGTCGACTACGTGCGCTACATCGTCGAGCGCCTTCTCGGCCGCCCCGAACTCTCCCTCGCCCTGTTCGAGCTCCGCCTCGAGGCCGCGCGCCGCCCCGGCCTGCACGAGATCCTGTCCCGCACACTCCGGCAGGGCTTCGACGCCGACGTCGCATTCCACGTCAACGCCGGCCTCCCGGGCGGCGCCGAAGAGGTCCGCCTGCTTCGCTTCGCCGTCGACGGGCTCGTCCTCGACCAGCTGACCCCAGGCTCCGGTCGCCCGTACGACATCGACGCCATCACCACGCAACTGGTCCGGCGTCTGATCCGCGAGAACTAGACAGCTCCCCTGACCGCCCATCCGGGAAGTCCACCCTGCTCACCTGCGCCAATGGACTCGACCAGCCGACCAACGGCGAAATACTTGTCGACGGCAACGACCTCGCTACGCTGAGCCGCACACCGCTGCGACGAGCATGGCATCGCCGGATCGACTAGCCCACTCGGGCCACCTCGGGGTGGGCGACGGCGTACGGCGGAGTGCTGGTGACTCTCCATTGACCGCAGGCACACCGCTGGTACACGACCAGGCCTTCGCTGACCTGATGGGAGGACACCACACTCCAGCGGTGTCGATGGGCGTCGAGGTTGACTGTCATGGGACTCATGGTGGTGTAATGCCATTATGCATCTCAACCCTTACGGCGCCGATGCGGTCCTGCTCGCGGTCAACCTGGCCACCCGGCCGGCGACCACCCCCGAGGAACTGGCTGAGCGCTGCGAGGAGAGCGGGGTCGAGAGCCGCCTGGTCCGTAAGCGCCGCGTCACCGCCGCGGACCTGGCGGCCGTTCGCGTTGCGCTCGACGAATGGCTCGCGGTCGTGGACGCGAAGGACGAGCAGACCCGCGTCGATCTGATCAACACGATGCTGGCCAAGTACACCGAGCATCCGCGCCTGACGAACCATGCCGGCGACGGCTGGCACATGCACTACCGGCCCGACAAGGTCCCGGTCGGCCGGCTCGTCGCGACACTGATCAGCACGGGTACGGCGCTCCACCTGGCGGGCCGTGGCATCAGCCGGCTCGGCCGTTGCGCCGCCGACGGCTGCGGCAAGGTGTACGCCGACCTTTCACGGACCGGCCGTCAGCGCTATTGCAGCCCCGCCTGCGCCAACCGGGACGCCGTCCGACGGCATCGCGCCCGCGCATCGTAGGACCACCGGACGGGTCGTAGGTTCAGTCGACCGGCCTAGGATGGACAGATGACCGAGAGCAGCAGCGAGGGCCAGGGAGTTCCGATGACCGGGGCGCGGACCGAGGACGGCAAGGTGCTGATCGTCGGGCCGGACGGAATGGCTGTCGAGGGGCCGCCGCGCTCCAACCGTGGCGACGACGAGCACGACGAACCGCGGTCGGTGACCGAACTGGTCGAGCAGCCGGCCAAGGTCATGCGGGTCGCGAACATGATCCGCAACCTGCTCGAGGAGGTGAAGTCCGCCCCTCTCGACGAGGCATCGCGGCAGCGACTGAAGGCGATCCACGAGGCGTCCATCAAGGAGCTCGAGTCCGGCCTGGCGCCGGAGCTCGTCGAAGAGCTGGAGCGACTCAGCCTCGACTTCACCGACGACAGCACTCCGACCGACGCCGAGCTCCGGATCGCGCAGGCGCAGCTGGTCGGCTGGCTGGAAGGTTTGTTCCACGGCATCCAGACGGCGCTGTTCGCTCAGCAGATGGCGGCTCGTCAGCAGCTGGAGCAGATGCGGCGCGCACTGCCCGGCGGCCAGCAGCTGCCACCCGAAGACGGCCCCGGCTTCCCCGGTGCGCCGCAGGCCGGAACCACCGACGGCCCGGGCAGCGGCGGGATGTATCTGTAAACGCCTTATTCCAAAGGCTGAAGCAACTCTTCGAGGACGGCGGCGACGCCGTCCTCGTCGTTTGCCGGGCACACCACGTCGACGACGGCCAGTACCTCGGCATGCGCGTTGGCCACGCCGTACGACGTACCGGCCCAGGCGAGCATCGGCAGATCGTTGATCGAGTCGCCGAAGGCGATCGTCGCAGCGGCCGGGATCCCTTGTTCGGCAGCGAAATCGGCCAGCATCGCGGCCTTCGAGACACCGGTGGCGGAGATCTCCACCAACCCGTGACCACCGCTGTGACTCGCGGTCACCCGATCGCCCACCACCGGACCGATCCGGTCGAGCAGTTCGTCGGAGTGCCAGCTCGGATGGCGAACCAGCAGCTTCGCGGCCGGCTCGGACAGCAGCACCTCGACAGCAGCGACCAGTGTGTCTTCGGGCTTCGGCCAGCGATTGAGGTAGTCCGGTTCCTGTCCGTAGCGGCTCGATCGCTCGATGGCGAACTGCACGTCGGGAATCTCCGACCGGATCGCCCGCGCGACGTCGAGCGCGACGCCCGGCTCGATCAACCGGGTCCGGATCGCCTTGCGGCGCACGACGTCGTACAGAATGGCGCCGTTGGCAACTATTGCGACACCGTGATCGCCGACCAGGTCGGACAGGTCGTGCAACCAGCGAGGTGGCCTCGCGGTGACCATCACGAAAACACTCCCCGCGTGTTGCGCGCCGAGCACCGCCGCGCGGGTCCGCGCCGAGATGGTTCCGTCACTGCGGGCAAGCGTTCCGTCGAGGTCGGTGGCGATCAGGCGAGGGAGTTCGGCGGCGGTCACACAGCTACCGTATCCGGCGGGTTCATTACTCCTCCGACCACCTCCGGCGCAAGCCATTGGACATCGGTTTCAGACGTTTCTGATCTTTCTGATTGAGCTTTTGACAACGTCATCAGACCGTTACGGCAGGATGCTGCAAAGGCAGCAAGTTCCCCTGCGCAGCGCGGGGAGCACATGATTTCATGCGGTGGTCTGGCGGGGAACCGGGGGCGATTCGACCGCGTCGTAAGCCTGTTCTGGATCAGCGCGACTGATGCAGCCCCACCACCGGAAGCACACAGAAACGTCGAAGAACTGATGCGGAATTGGCTGCAACCAAAACCGCAGCAGCGGCGTCAACAGTTATGGATCGGTGCGTCCCGCGCCCGGGACGACACGGTGGGTCGGCAACAGAGTTCGCCGGTCCATCAGCTAGTGGATTCGTATGGCCGAACGTCGTTCACCGTTCGTTCACTCGGGTCCTGATACTTGGGGAGCCTTGATGATCGTCAACAGCGCCAATCTAGCGGGGCCGGGGGGCAGCAGCTCCCGAGCGGCTGTCGACACGGCTTCCATCAGGGAAGGGGCGATGACCGGCTGCATCGCCCGACCGGAGATTTTCCAGCACCGCCTGATGGAAGAGCCGCCGCCCGCGTCCGCCACCCGTCGCACCCGGGAGCGGTACGAACAGCTCGTCCGCGAGGCAAAGGCCTTGTGTGCCTCGTGCCCGTTGTTCACCGACTGCTTGTACAGCGCCGTTGCTGAGCACGACGTGAGCGGGTTCGTCGCCGGAACCACTGCCGCACAACGGCGTTCCATCCGCAACCTGCTCGACGTCGAGGTCCAGGCCGACGACTTCGACCAGCTCGCCGGGGCCCGTGGCACCCGCCGGCCGGTCAGCCACGAAGAGGTGCTGCGGCTGCGGACGCAGTACCCGAACGACAGCCTGGAATCCCTGGCCATGCGGCTGGGTTGCTCGCTGTCGACGGTGAAGCGTCACCTGCGCCGCGCCCGCCGCGGGCAGAGCCCGGCCGCCAAGACGCCACGGCCGCGTCCGAAGGTCAGCGCCGTGCTCGACGCATTCGACACGGTCATCGACCACCAGCAGTACCAGCCACGCCGGACCGGCAGCAGCCGCGTCGCCTGATCCGATACTCGGCCCGCCAGCGGACTATCGGACACTGACAGCGAAGGCCCGGAATCCCTGTGCAGACAGGGATTCCGGGCCTTTCGGTTGCTTTGGACAACTGTCAAGTTTTCGGTTGCGCTTGACAACTGTCAAGTGTTTGGTCAGAACCAGCGGTTCAGCACTGCGGCGACGCCGTCGTCCTGCACCGACTTGGTCACCTCGTCGGCCGCGGCCTTGACCTCGTCCGGCGCGGACCCCATCGAGATGCCGCGACCGGCGTACGTCAGCATCTCGATGTCGTTGCGTCCGTCCCCGATCGCGACCAGGCCGGACGGTTCGAGGTCGTACTGCGCCAGCGCCACCTTCAGCCCGGTCGACTTGTCGACTCCCTCAGGCGCGATGTCCAGCCACGCCGTCCAGCCGACGAAGTAGCTCACACCATGCAGACCAAGGCGTTCAGCCAGGTGGACGAAGTCCGCTTCGGACTGCTCCGGGTCGCGGATGATCAACCGCGTCACGGGCTCCGGTGCGAGCTCGTCGTCGCTGACCACGCGGATCCTGGCTCCGACGCCGAGATCGCCGTCCGGGAAGGGCTCGGTGACCAGGTAGCTGCCGTCGTACTCCTCGACTGCCATCCGGGCGTTCGGCGCGTACTTGCGGACCGAGGCGATCACGGTCGTCGGATCGAAGGTCCGCTCGTCCACGACCTTCCCGTCCGGGAACCGCAGCGTGCGCGCACCGTTGCTGCAGACAACGAATCCGCCGGCCGGCAGGCCGAACCGCTCGGCCACCGGCTTGGTGGTCGACCAGGCCCGGCCGGTCGCCAGGATCACCGGCACCTGGGCGGCGGTCCGCCGGACCGCGTCGACGACCGCGGGCGACAGCCCTTCGTCGTGGTCGATCAGCGTGCCATCGATGTCCAGGGCAACGGCCGTCGGCCGCGGGCCGCCGGTCATTGGGCCTCCCGGCCTGGACTGAGGAGCGCAGGGAGCGAAGCGACCGGAGCGACGAGGGAAGGCCGGGAGTAAAAGCCCCATGACCCGCCGCGCCGGAGGCGCGGCATCAGCACTGTCATTTGGCAACCGGTTCGAGAACCTCGCGGCCGCCGACGTACGGGCGCAGCGCGGTCGGCACCCGGACCGAGCCGTCGGCCAGCTGGTGGGTCTCCAGGATGGCGACGATCCACCGGGTGGTGGCCAGTGTGCCGTTCAGCGTCGCGACCGGCTGCGTCTTGCCGTCGGCGTCGCGATGCCGGATGTTCAGCCGGCGGGCCTGGAAGTCCGTGCAGTTGGACGTCGAGGTGAGCTCGCGGTAGCGGCCCTGCGTCGGCACCCACGCCTCGCAGTCGAACTTCCGGTACGCCGAGACGCCGAGGTCACCGGTCGCGGTGTCGATCACCCGGTAGCACAGCTCCATCTTGTCGAGCATCTCCTTCTCCCAGCCGAGCAGCCGCTGGTGTTCGGCGTCCGCCTCGTCCAGGCTGCAGTAGGAGAACATCTCGACCTTGTCGAACTGGTGGACACGGATGATCCCGCGGGTGTCCTTCCCGTGCGACCCGGCCTCCTTGCGGTAGCACGACGACCAGCCGGCGTACCGGATCGGGCCGCCGGACAGATCGAGGATCTCGTCCATGTGGTAACCGGCCAGGGCGACCTCCGACGTACCGGTCAGGTACAGCTCGGGGTCCTCGAGCCGGTAGACGTCGTCGTGCGCCGACAGGTAGCCGGTGCCGCCCATCACCTCGGGCTTGACCAGTGTCGGCGTGATCATCGGGGTGAAGCCGTACTCGACCGCCTGCTGGATCGCCAACTGCAGCATGCCGAGCTGGAGCAGCATGCCGGCGCCCTTGAGGAAGTAGAACCGCGAGCCGGAGATCTTCGCGCCGCGTTCCATGTCGATCGCGCCGAGCAGTTCGCCCAGCTCGAGGTGGTCGCGGGGCTCGAAGCCCTCGGCGGCGAAGTCGCGCGGCTTGCCGACCTCCTCGACCAGGACGAAGTCGTCCTCGCCACCGACCGGGGCCTGGTCCGAGACCAGGTTCGGCAGGGCGCGGGAGAGGTCGTCGAAGCGGTTGCCGGCCTCGTTCGCGGCGGCTTCGTTGGCCTTCACCTCGGCGGCCAGCGCCTTGGTCCGCTCCAGCAGCGCGGTCCGCTCGTCGCCCTTGGCCTGGGCGACCTGCTTGCCGAGCGTCTTCTGCTCGGCCCGGAGCGCCTCGAAGGCGGAGATGGACGATCGACGCTCACTGTCGGCCACCAGGATCTGGTCGACCAGGTCCGTACTTTCGCCGCGCTTGGTCAGGGCCGCACGCACGATATCTGGGTTCTCACGGAGCAGTTTCGCGTCAATCACACCCTGAGGGTATCGGGGCGTGTCAGAACCGGCGAAGTCTATTCGGGATGATGTGGTGGCAGCACGCGATCATCGAGGGGGATCAGAGGCGGCCATGAACCACCATCCACCCAGCTCGCTAGGCCGTGCGCTGACGGTCGTCCTGGGTGCGCTGCCGTTCGCCGTGATCACGCTGCTCGTCTTCAAGGACTGGCCTCCGCTGCAGCGCTGGGACCAGTCCGTCGCCGCCCGCGCCGCCGCGTACGGCGCCGGCCACGAGACCGTGATCGACTTCTGGCAGGTCGTCGGCGCAGTGGTCCTGCCCTGGACCTCACGGGCGGTGATCGTCGTGGTCGCGGCCTACCTGTGGCGCCGCCGGGCCCGTGTGCTGGCCTTCTGGCTGCTGGTGTCCGCCGGGGCGGAGCTCGTCCTGGTTCAGTCGGTCGAGTACATCTTCGAGCGGCCCCGGCCGGCCCAGATTCTGGTCGAGAGCGATGGCTGGTCGTACGTCTCGGGCCATGCGACCGCTGCGTTCGTGATGGCCGGCGCGCTGGGCGTCGTCCTGCCGTCGGTCCGGGGCTGGCGGCGCCGGTTCCGCCTGCTGGTGATGCTGCCGGCGATCGCGGTGGTGTGGATCGCGTCCGCCGACCAGATCGCTCTGAACGCGCACTACGTGTCGGATGTGCTCGGCGGATGGGCGCTCGGCCTGGCGATCCTGACCGCCACGTCGATCGGATTCGGCCTCCGGCCCGGGTTGCGGCGTCGGCGTCGGCGTACGCCCTCGGACGGCACCGGTACGACGATCCCGCCCCGGGCGGCCGTGATCGTGAACCCGATCAAGGTCGGCGACGGCGTGGCGTTCCGTCGGAAGGTGACCCGGGCGCTGTCGGTCCGCGGGTACGACGACCCGCTGTGGCTGGAGACGCGCGAGGACGACGCCGGGAACGCGATGGCCAAGCGCGCGATCGAGAACGAGTCGGATCTGGTGCTGATCGCCGGCGGCGACGGTACGGTCCGCGTGGTCTGCGCCGCGCTGGCCTACACCGGGATCCCGGTCGGGGTGATCCCGGCCGGCACCGGCAACCTGCTGGCCCGGAACCTGCACATCCCACTCGACCTGGACGATGCGCTGGAGCGGATCCTGGACGGCCGTGACCGCAGGATCGACCTGGTCAGTGTGCGCGGCGACGATCTGGACACCGACCGGTTCGCGGTGATGGCCGGGCTCGGGCTGGACGCGGCGATCATCTCCGATGCGCCTCCGCACCTGAAGAAGCAGATCGGCTGGACCGCGTACCTGGTGTCGGCGGCGAAGAACATCAACCATCCGTCGGTGCGGGTGAAGCTGACGATCGATGACGCGGAGCCGATCGAGCGGCGGGTGCGCACGGTCGTGATCGGGAACGTCGGCATGCTGCAGGCGAACATCCCGCTGCTCCCGGACGCGCGGCCGGACGACGGGCTGCTCGACGTCGTGGTGATCGCCCCACGCCGGGTGACGCAGTGGCCGATCGTCGTCTGGCGGCTGATGACGCGGACGAACCGGACGGACATGTATCTGGAGCGGTTCACCGGGCGGAGGGTAGAGATCACCGCCGCGGTCGACGTACAGCGCCAGCTGGACGGGGACCCGATCGGGCCCGGGCGCTTCCTGTCCGCCGAGATCGAGCCGGGCGCGCTGACCGCCCGAGTGCCCAAGCGTCGTTAGTCGGTCTGCTCGGATTCCTTGCGCAGGTTCTCGATCGCCTCTTCCTCTTCGGGCGACAGCTTGGCCTCGCTTGCGAACGCCCTGACCTCTTTGGCGTACGTGCGCGCATCGGCCCGGCTGTTGATCGACGTCAGGACAACCCCGTCGCCCTTGTCGTCCAGCAGCGCCATCGACCAGGACAACTTCCCGCCTGTGTCGCCGAACGCGTCGTACCGGACCACCGCCAGATGTTTCAGGGTCTCGCGCAGTTCGCCGCGGGCGACCTCGATCTCCTTGCCCAGCTTGCGGAGCTCGGACCGGACTGTCCCCGGCTTGGACTCCGGCTGCTGTGGCCCCGGCTCGGGCGCTGGGGCCGAGTCGACCTTGGCCGGCTTGGACGCACCGGACTGAGTTCGCAGGGCCTGGATGGCGAACACCAGGGCGAGCACCGCCACGAACAGGGCGGCGATCCCGAATGCACCGGCTAACGTCGAAGACACGCACTGCAGCCTAAGGCATCGGACCGTATGCCTGAGTATTCAGGCGGTTGCACAGTGTGTGCGTCTGGACCGGAAGAGGTGTTGTCCGCGCAGGCCACGTAGATTCTCGGCGTGACTCATTTGCCAGACCAAGGTCCCCTGCCGGGCGTCCACGACTTGGGATACGCCAGGCTCGACACCGATCGGCTGGAGCGGACCGGCGATGCCGAGGTGGTCTACGGCGCCGGTAAGACGCCCTCCCAGGTCGTCGAACTGCTGCGGACTCTGCACGCCACGCATCCCGATCACGCCGTACTGGCCACCCGGCTGACGGTCGAGGCCCAGGAGGCAGTTGCCGCCGCTCTGCCGGCCGCCGTGATCGATCCGGTCGGTCGTACGGCGGTCCTCGGTGAGCCGCCCGTCCTGCGCGGGACTGTCGCCGTGGTGTCGGCCGGTACGTCGGACGCCCCGGTGGCAGCCGAGGCGGCGACGACGGCTCAGGTCTTCGGCGCCGAGGTCGACCTGGTGACCGATGTGGGGGTCGCGGGGCTGCACCGGGTCATGGGGGTGCGGGAGCGTCTCGACGCCGCGGACTGCCTGATCGTCGTCGCGGGCATGGAGGGTGCGCTGCCCAGCGTGGTCGGCGGACTCGTCGGCGTACCGTTGGTCGCAGTACCGACCTCAGTCGGGTACGGCGCCTCGTTCGGTGGGCTGGCGGCTCTGCTCGGGATGCTCAACTCGTGTGCGCCCGGTGTGACAGTGGTGAACATCGACAACGGCTTCGGCGCCGGGGTCTTCGCCGCTCGCGTCGCCCGCCGTTCCGCACCTCGCGAGTCCAAGGAGACCGAGTGAGAATCGCCTGGATCGACTGTTCGGCGGGCGCCTCCGGCGACATGCTGCTCGGGGCGTTCCTGGACGCGGGCGCGGATCTCGCGGTGGTCAACGCCGCGGTGGCCGCCGTCGACGTGTCCCTGTCGGTGACCGTCGCCCCGACGGCCCGGCACCAGATCGCCGCGACCAAGGCAACGGTCCAGGTCAACGGCACCCCACACCCGGAGAACATCCCGGACGCCGGCCACGGACATGGTCACGGCCACGGAGATGAGGCTGGACACGGCCATGGGCACGAGGCTGGAGACGGGCATCAGGTGACTCGGGCGTGGGCTGACGTCCGGCGACTGCTCGAGCAGGCCGCTTTGAGCGACACCGTTCGGGCCCGCGCCCTGGACACCTTCGCCCGGCTGGCGCGGGCCGAGGGTGCCGCGCACGGCGTGGCACCTGACGAGGTGCACTTCCACGAGGTCGGCGCGCTCGACGCGATCGCGGACATCGTCGGAGTCGCGGCTGCGTCGATCGCGCTCGACCTCGACCGGATCGTCGTCTCCACCATCTCGCTCGGCGGCGGTGGCCAGGTTCGCGGCCAGCACGGCGGGATCCCGGTGCCCGGCCCCGCGGTCCTGGCCCTGCTGTCCGAGGCCGAAGCACCGGTCGTCGGCGGCGCAGCGCCGTACGAGATCACTACGCCGACCGGCGCGGCCCTGCTGGCCTCGATGGCGAACGAGTTCGGCCAGCTGCCGTCGATGCGGATCGAGCGGACCGGCGTCGGCGCGGGCGGCCGCGATCCGGTCGAGGTACCGAACGTCGTCCGCGTGGTGGTGGGCGAGTCGGTCGAGCATCCGGCCACCGAACTCGTCTACGAGACGAACGTCGACGACCTCGACCCGCGGATCTGGCCGCAGGTCCTCGCCCGGCTGATGGAGGCGGGCGCGGCCGACGCGTGGCTGACACCGATCCTGATGAAGAAGGGACGGCCGGCCCACACGCTGTCGGTCCTCGTCGGCAGCGCGAACGCCGAGGTGGTCCGCTCGGTGATCCTGGCCGAGACGTCGGCGATCGGCCTGCGGGAGTTCAGCATCCGCAAGCACGCCGCGGATCGCGAGTTCGCCAGCGTCGACGTCGACGGCCAGCGCATCCACGTCAAGATCGCCCGGTACGGCGGCCAGGTGGTCAACGTCCAGCCCGAGTACGACGACGTGGCCGCGGCCGCGGCAGTCCTGAAGAAGCCCGTCAAGACCGTTCTGGCCAAGGCGATCGCCGCCGGCCACGACCTCTGGAGCTGACGCCGGCTAGTGGGCTTCGGCCTTCTCCGTGAGGGCTTTCTGTTTGCGGCGGGGCCAGTCGTACGGCCACCACTGTGCTCCGCCGCGGCGCGCCCAGACGATCAGGGCGATCAGGACGCCCAGCTCGACGGCCGGGCAGATCGTGTCGCGGAGCCGGGCGCTGAACCACTCGAGCGAGTCGGACAGGCTCGCGGCCACTTGGCGCGCGTTCGGATCCCGGCCGGGGACATAGGCGATCGCGAGCATCGTCGTCCGGATCACCATCAGCCCGTCCACCTTGGACGCGGCGACCGCGGCCAGCGCGACCCAGGCGATCAGGTCGTACCAGGGCAGTGAGTACATCGCGGTGAGGATCCATGCGATTGCGTAGATCGCGGTGTAGCGGATCGCAGCCGGCGTCGGGTCGTCCGGATGCGTCTGCGGCACGATCGACTTCGGGAACACCTGCGTCAGCAGGATCGCGACCACGATCAGGCCGACCCACGCGAGGATCGCCAGGACCGTCCGCACCAGCCCGTTCGGCAGGAACAGGGTGAAGAAGCTCAGCAGGACCTTGTGCGGTGTGCCGGTCGAGATGAAGGACGTCTGCGACCGCGCCTGCTGGAACGCCTGCAGCCCGACGATCGCGTACAGACCACCCATCGCGAGCGCACCGCCGCCACAGAAGATCAGAGCCTTCCGCCGATCCGACCGCAGCGACCAGAGCATCGCGACCCCGACCAGGCCGATGGACAGCTTCGTGCAGCCGGCCACTCCGAGCATGATGCCCGCCCAGAACACATGCCGCCGGAACAGCACCAGCGCGATCACCGCGAACATCACCGCGATCGCGTCGTTGTGCGCGCCGGCCAGAACCGTCCACAGGATCAGCGGATTGGCCAGGCCGAGCATGATCACGCGGCGCCGGTTCGGCAGGTTGGGGCCGACCAGCTTGAGCAGCAGCAGTCCGGTCACGATCAGGCTGATCGCGACGGACAACTGCAGCATCCACACGGTCAGCTGCATCGAGTCGCCACCGATCAGCGACGCGATCCACTGGATCCAGGTCGCGATCGGGCCGTACACGCTCTTCGCGCCCTGCCAGGGCCGCTCGGTCGCCGCGATCACGGGGTCGTAGCCGAGCCGGATCGTGTCCGCCGGCGCGGTCGTGTACGGGTTGCCGCCGAGCGCCATGATCCGCCCGTACGCCGCGTAGATCAGCACGTCGCCGGAGGCCATCGGCGGGACCAGGGTGATGGCCGCCGTCGTACCGATGCCTAGGGCAACCAATCGGTCGACCCGCGGGGACCAGCCGTGTTTCAGGGCCTTGGTGGCGAGGAAGACGCCGTACCCGCCGAGCAGGATGGCGACGTAGATCATCACCGTGACGAGCCAGTCGTTCGGCTTCGAGTCGAACCAGTACGACGGAAGCCAGGCGTGCCGGTTGGTCAGGGTCAGCACGACCACCGACGGACCGAGCAGGCCGGCCGCGACGATCAGCGCCGTACAGGCCAGGTAGAGCGCGACGGCGCGACGACCGTAGCGGTTCGCCAGCTGCGGATCGGCAGTCGTGGTGTCGGGCGTGTCGCCAGTGCTCATTGCACTGTCTTCCGCGGGAACAGGCTGCGCAGCGACGGCCCGCCGCCGTCCGCGGGCAGGGCGCTGCGCGCGGCCAGGGCGCGACGGACGTGCAGGTACTGCTTCGCGCGGTGGAGCTGCCCGCGCAGATCCGTCCCGGTGGCTCGGTGCCGGACCTCGATCGGAACCTCGAGAATGCGGAAACCCTTGCGGCCGAGATCGATGCTCAGCGCGGTCTCGACCCCGAATCCGGCGGCCAGCGGTACGGCGGAGTCGAACGCGGCCCGGGTCAGGCAGCGCTGCCCCGACAGCGGCTGCTCCGGAGCCCAGCCGGTCGCTTCCTCGATGCCGGCCCGGGCCAGCTTGACGACGAACCCGTGGCCGCCGGCCTTGGACCCGTCGGCGCGCAACTGCACCGGCAGCGTGCCGATGGTCATGTCGGCCCGGCCGGTCTGGACCGGCTCGATCAGCGGCGCAGCCGCGGTCGCGGAGTCGGTCAGGTCGGCGTCGAGGAAGAGCAGGTGCCGTGGCCGGGCACCGTCGCGCTCCGCGACCGCCGCCGCTCCGGTCTCCATCGCCGCTGCCTTACCCCGGTTCCGCTCGTGCCGGACGACGACTGCTCCGGCCTGCTCGGCGGCTTGCGCCGTACCGTCGGCCGAGCCGTCGTCCACGACCACGACCAGGTCGACCCCGATGATCTTGTGCACCGCGTCCACGGTCGCCGCGATCCGCGCCACCTCGTCCTTCGCCGGGATCACACAGGCGACGGCACGCTGATAGGGCTCGGAAGGCAGATCATGACCGGACACAGCACGTCAGCCTAGTTCCTCCGCAGCCGATCGACCTCGTCAGCGCCCACCCGCTGTGGATATCTCGTTCTTTCGAACGACCCTGTGGAAAACCTTCAGGGGCGGGCGCCGATCGCGGCATCTTCTCTGGCGACAGCTTTCATCATCGATCGGAGGAGTTCGGATGACCAGCTCAGGTGCTTCAGGAGCGCACGCGGTCGAAGAGCAGGCACACGGCGCCGGACTCGGTCGGCGTCGAGTCGGCCAGCCGCCACGACGATCCCGGCAGCCCGTCCTCGAACAGGCGAGCCCCGCCGCCGACAAGCTCGGGCGCGAGCGTGATGCTCAGCTGGTCGATCTCGTCCGCGGCCAGCAGCGCCTTGATCACGCTGCCGCTGGCCAGCACGATGATGTCCGCGCCGTCCTCGGCGCGCAGCTGCTTGACGACGTCGCCCGGGTCGGCGTCGACGACCCGCGAGTTCTGCCACGGCCCCTCGGTCAGCGTTGTCGAGAAGACGACCTTCTCCGTCTCGTTCATCCACTTCGACACCGCCCGGTCCTGCGGCGCCGCGTTCTCGTCGTCGGCCACCGCCGGCCAGAAGCCGCCGAAGCCTTCGTAGTTCTTCCGGCCGAGCAGGATCGTGGTCGCCGGCGACGTCACCCGGATCATGTGATCGCGGGACGCCTCGGTGATCGCGTGCGGGACGATCCAGCTCATGTCGTAATCGCCACCGGCGCCGTTCACCCGTCCGTCGAGCGAGAGCGTGATGTTGGCGGTCACCTTGCGGGTCATCTCGGTACCTCTTCCGATCCGGGCCGCCCTCGTGGCGTCCTCACACCAGAGATCCTGTCGCCCCGGCCCCGGGCGAACATCTGCCATCTGGCCTATATCCCCGCCCGCCAGGCCGATCCACCTCCCAGGGTGGCCTCACCGACCCAGCATCGGCCAGGGAAGTTGGAGGATCAGGGTTATTGTCGGACAATCAGACAGAGCAAGTTCCTCTCGGCGCGGAGGCGTCGGGCTGCCGTAGCGTGGTTGGCACGACCGGACGAAAGGGCAGGCGCATGACCGAGGCTCGAGCAGTCGACAGGGCGTACGGCGTCGACAGTGAGGTCGGACCGCTGCGGACGGTGATGCTGCACCGCCCCGGGAACGAGCTCCGCCGGCTCACCCCGCGGAACAACGACAAACTGCTGTTCGACGGCATCCCGTGGGTCGGCCGCGCGCAGGAGGAGCACGACGCCTTCGCCCAGGCGCTGCGAGACCGCGACGTCGAGGTGCTGTACCTCGGCGAGCTGCTCACCGAGGCGCTCACGGATCCGGAGGCGCGAGTACGAGCGGTGACCGGCACCACCGAGGACCTCCGGCTCGGCGACACCCTGCGCGACTACCTCCGGGCGTCGCTGGCCGGTCTGGACCCGGCCCAGCTCGCCGAGGTTCTGATGGCCGGGGTCCGGAACGACGAAGTCCGCGTGGGCGGCCTGGTCACGTCGTTGCTGGCCCACGAGGACTTCCTGATCGACCCCCTGCCGAACCTGCTCTTCACCCGCGACTCCAGCGTCTGGATCCGGGACTCGGTCGCCGTCACCTCGCTCGCAATGCCGGCCCGGGCGCGCGAGACCCAGCTGACCGAGTTGATCTACACGTTCCATCCGCGGTTCGCAGGCGCCGACAAGGTGTACGACCACCAGCTCGAGCACGTCGAGGGCGGTGACGTCCTCGCTCTCGGGCCCGGCGTACTGGCGGTGGGGGTCGGGGAGCGGACCACGCCGGCGGGTGTGGAGCGGCTGGCTCGGCGGGTGTTCGCGAAGGATCTGGCCCACACGGTGCTCGCGGTGCCGATCGCTCAGCAGCGGGCCACGATGCACCTCGACACCGTCTGCACGATGGTCGACGTCGACGCCGTACTGATGTATCCGAACATGGCCGAGGAGATGCGCGCGCTCGCGGTCACCACCGATGGCGACGAGCTGCACGTTGCGGAGCCCGAGCCGTTCCTGGTGGCGGCGGCGAAGGCGCTCGGGATCGACACGCTGCGGCGGATCGACACCGGCCTGGACCCGGTCACCGCCGAACGCGAGCAGTGGGACGACGGGAACAACACCCTCGCCGTAGCACCGCGCGTGTGCATCGCCTACGAGCGGACCGTGGAAACCAACGCGCGCCTGGAAGAGTCCGGGATCGAGGTCATCCGCATCTCCGGCTCCGAGTTGGGCTCCGGCCGCGGCGGACCCCGCTGCATGTCATGCCCCGTCCTCCGCGCCCCACTCGGCGGCTCCTGACCCGCGCCTGAACGTTTGCTCCACCACCCAAGTGAGCCCAACGACACGCGCAGTGAAATCGGGGCTTGTGGCCGACATCCATTCTGAGTACTCTTCATGGCTAGGCCCAGGCCCTGTTGCTCCCCCGTCAGCAGGACTTGGGCCGTCCACGTTCCTAGCGCGGTCCGTAGGTGTACACCCCCTCCCGGTCTAGACCACTCTCAGTAACTCCCACCCGGCTGCCCCCAAGGCACCGGGCGCTCGTGCCTTCATCACGCGACACCCACCACACCCAGTCGGCGCCCCCAGCCACATGTGCGCTCGCGCCTCCACCACCCCCACGCCGGCCACCCGGCGCCCCCAGCCACACGTGCACACGCGCCTCCACCACGCCCACTCGGGCCTACCCACCCCACCTTCAGGTCGGCGGCTGGTTGGGAGCAGCCGGCACGTGGTGGACCCACGAGCTCCCGGGCGCGTGGTGCGGCGAGTCGTGGATTGAGGCTTGTTGGAGGCGAGATTTCTCGCCGATTTTCCACGACTCGACGACTCCATGACTCCCGCGCCTCTGGCCGGGCGTCGCCGGCGGCCGGGCGGGGTCGGGGCAGGCCGCTCGCACGTGGGCGGGGTCGGAACGGGGGGCTCGCACGTGGGCGGGGTCGGAGCGCGGGCTCGTATGTGGGCGGGAGTTGGGTGGGCGACTGATGCGCGAACACCCGGGTGCTTGGGGGCACCCGGGTGTTCGAGGTGATGGGAGGCGCCGTCGGCGCCGGGGTGTCAGCGGATGGTTAGTTGGCGGCTGGAGAGGCCGGCTCGGGCTGCGCGTTCTTCGGTGGTGAGGGGGGCCTCTGTGGTCAGGGCCTTCTCGAGGGCTACGGCGAAGTCGGCGGCGGGCCTTTCTACGTCGGCGGCTTCGGTGTCGGCGGGGAGTTCCCAGACGGGGGCGAGGACGCCGAGAGCGCGGAAGGAGCCGATCAGACGGCTGCCTTCGGTGAGCGCGGAGGAGCCGGCGGCGTGCAGGCGGGCGAGGGCGTCGAGCAGGGTGTCCTCGCTGTGCGGCATCACCCAGCGCAGGTAGCGGCGGTCACCGATCTGCGTCCAGTACGCCGCCTCGACCGACTCCAGCCGTACGGTCGGGGCAGCGGCCGCGTTGGCCCGCTCAAGACCCGCGGCGACCTCGCCGGTCGGGTCCTCGACGTTCTCGCTGACCCAGAAGTCGAACCCTTCGTGCACCTTGACCTCGATCGGCTTCGAGGTGTCGATCAGGTCCTGCAACCGCGGGCCGTCCGTCATCAGGTCGCCGAGCTGGATCGGGTTGCCCGGCTCCGTGTCCAGCGCGGCGGTGATCGCGTGGCCGAGGTCGCGGGACGGATCACCCGACGACGCGTGCGTCTGCAGGCCGATCCAGATCGTCTCGTCGTCACGGACCAGACCCGGCATCGCCATCGGCAGCAGGGTGACCAGGTTGACCACCTTGCCCGCGTGGTCGCCGGTCAGCACGACCTCCGCCGTACCCGAGGGGACGATCTCGCGGAACGCGATCAAGTCACACTCCGACGGCAGTCCCTCGAACGGCCGCACCACGAAGGTGTCCGCCGCCTGCGCCCGGTCCTTGCCGTGGCACTGCTTGAACCGCTTGCCCGAACCACACGGGCACGGTTCCCGCGGCCCGACATCCACCAGGTCGGCCGGGTCGAGGGTGACGGTCGTCGTGTTCTTCGCGCGCTGCCGCGACTTCTTTCCCATAGGCGCAGTCTTGCAGCCCACCGCACCAGACAGCCAACCCGATCAGACCGCCCAACCCGATCAGACAGCCAACCCGATCAGGTCGGGGACGATCGCGCGGACGATCAGTTCGGGATGATCGCGTGGACGGTGCGGTGGTTGGCGGCGGTGCGGACGTCCCAGCTCGAGGTGAGGATGTCGACGATCCGCAGGCCGCGGCCACCGATCGACTCGGGGTGGGTGTCGGTGATGGGTTGCGGCTCGGTGTCGCCGCGGCCGTCGGTCACCTCGACGTGGATGCCTGCCTTGTCGATCCACCAGGCCGCGCGGACCTCGCCGGCGGGCAGCGCCGGGGCGTACCGGATCGCGTTGGAGAGCAGCTCGGAGAGCACCAGTTGCGCGTCGTCACGGGGGGTTTCGGCGACCCGGTACCGCTTCAGGTAAGCGGCCAGACGGCGGCGGGCGTCCGCGACTGCGGACACTTTGTGCGGCAAGACGACGTCCACGATGCTCACGTCGGCAGGCAGGGTCGCTGAGGACAAGCAGGGTCTCCTCGATGATCGGAACAGCCACAGTGACATCTGCCCACGTTCCAGCCCTGGAAAACAACCCAGATGCATTCCGTTACATAGTCACAGCAGCGTCACAGCTAAACCCGAAGAAACCGTGACGAAATCGACGGAAATGAACGTTGCAATAACCGCCCGCATTCATGCCACTACGTATCTAGACCTGCGTGACACACGCCACACACAACGCCAGTGATGTGTAACAAACTCCGTGTGCACCTGCGACGTCCACTTCTCCCCCGTCGGCACCCCGGGTCAGGACTGACGGCGATCACGGCGTCTCGGGGGGTAGGTGTACGTCGGGACCGGAGCCTTGGCGGGTTCGGCGAGGGTCTTCAGCGCGGCCTCGGGCCGGTCGGTGATGATCGCGTCGACGCCGATGTCGCGGCAGTGCCGGACGTCCGCGTCGGCGTTGACGGTCCACACGTGGACCTGATGCCCGTGCTTCTGCGCGCGATCGACGTACTCGGGGTGTGCGGTGACGATCTCCAGGCTGGGACCGGCGTACGAGACCCCGGTCGGGAGTGAGCCGTCGCGGAAGCGCAGCGGGACGCGGTCCATCAGCAGGACTGTCCGGAGGCCAGGCGCCAGCACCCGCATCCGGCGCAGGGACAGCCAGGAGAAGCTCATCACCCGGACCGGAGACTCCGTGCCGACCTTCGGATGCGCCCACCCGTAGCGGTCGAGGGCCTCGATCAGCCGGCGCTCGACCAGACCGGCGTACCGGGTCGGGTGTTTGGTCTCGATGGCGAGCTCGACCGGCCGGCCGGCGTCCCGGACGGTCGCGAGGAGCTCGTCGAGCGTGAGCACCTTCCGCAGGTCGGGGCTCGGCAGCTCGGCCTCGTCGTCGAGCTCAGCCCACGGGTTCTTCCAGGAGCCCCAGTCGAACGCCTCGAGCTCCTCCAGACTCATCGTGGACACCACGCCGCGACCGTTGGACGTGCGCTCGATCCGGCGGTCGTGGACACAGACCAGATGTCCGTCTGCGGTGAGCCGAACGTCGCATTCGAGACCGTCTGCTCCCGCGTCGACCGCCCGGCGGTACGCCGCGAGCGTGTGTTCGGGACTGACATCACTGGCGCCACGATGGGCCACCACGCTTGGGCCCCTCCCACCGAGGAAGTTCTGTCCCATGAGGACAACTTTGTCACGCGGCCTTGTGAGGAAGTCACGGAGGCTCGCCGGGTGTTGGAAAACGGTTTCTCATTGCACCGCCAAGCGAGGATGGATCGCATGGAGATGCGCGCGATCGTGCTGGACGGGCCGGGGGAGCCCGAGGACATGCGGGTACGGCGGATCGCCGTACCCGAGCCTGAGACCGGGTGGGTGCGGATCAAGGTGGAGGCGTTCGGGCTGAACCGGTCCGAGTACCACCTGCGGGCCGGGCTGGCGACGAACGCGCGGTTCCCGGTGATCCCGGGGATCGAGGCGACCGGGACGGTGGACGCGGCGCCGGGCGGTGAGTTCGAACGCGGGCAGCAGGTGGTGGCGATGATGGGCGGGATGGGCCGCCGGTTCGACGGCGGGTACGCCGAGTACACCGTCGTACCGGCGTCGTCCGTCATCCCGGTGACGACGGACCTCGACTGGGCCACGCTCGGCGCGTTGCCGGAGATGCTGCAGACGGCGCACGGTTCGCTGCACACCGGGTTGGCGATCGAGCCCGGGCAGACGTTGCTCGTCCGGGGCGGTACGTCGTCCGTCGGGGTGGCGGCCGCCGTACTGGCGAAGGAGCACGGGCTGACCGTGTTCTCGACGACACGGAATCCGGACCGCGCACAGGTGTTGCGCGATCTCGGCGTCGATCACCCGATTGTTGATGATGGCAACGTTGCGGAGAAGGTCCGGGAAATCCTCCCCGGCGGGGTGGACGCGGCCCTCGAACTCGTCGGGACAAATGTCCTGCCGGACACCCTGAAGGCGACCGCGGTACACGGCACGGTGTGTTTCACCGGAATGCTCAGCGACAACTGGACGATCCCCGACTTCTACCCGATCGGCTATCTACCGAACGGGGTCCGGCTGACGGCGTACGGCGGCGAGAGCAGCGACCTGCCGCCCGCGGCCTTCCAGCGGTACGTCGATCTGGTGGCGGAGGGGACGCTCCCGATCCGCATCGATCGGGTGTTCGGCATGGAGGAGATCGGCGAGGCGCACCGCATCATGCAGGACGGCAAAGCCGTCGGGAAGCTGGTGGTCCGGGTCAACTGAGCCGGGAGTGGTGCCGGGGCCTGCCACCTGACAGGCCCCGGCACCCGATCAGGCGGTTGCCTCCTGCAACGCGGCCCGGCTGGCGGGACGGGCCAGACCGTAGTGGTCGCGCAACGTGGTGCCCGTGTACTCGGTCCGGAAGAGCCCGCGGGACTGGAGGATCGGGATCACCTGGTCCACGAAGGTGCTGAGCCCGGACGGCAGGACCGGCGGCATGATGTTGAATCCGTCGGCCGCGCCGGCCTCGAACCAGTCCTGGATCGCGTCCGCGACCTGTTCCGGCGTACCGCTGAAGGTGCGGTGACCGCGCCCGCCGCCCAGCCGGCCGATCAGCTCGCGGACCGTCAGCCTCTCGCGCCGGGCCAGCGTGACGATCAGCGTGTACCGGCTCTTCGCGCCCTCGATCTCGTCCTCGTCGGGGAGTTCGGCGGGCAGTTGCTCGTCGAACGGCAGGTCCTCCGGCTTGACCTTCAACGTCTTCGCCAGCGTCAGCCGGGCGTAGTCGGGCCGGATCAGCGAGTCCAGCTCACGCTCCAGCCGCTGCGCCTCCTCGACCGTCCCACCGATCACCGGCACGATCCCCGGCAGGATCTTGATCGTCGACGGATCACGCCCGAGCGCCGCCGTCCGTGCCTTCAGATCCTGGTAGAACGCCTGCGCGTCCTCGAGCGTCTGCTGCGCGGTGAAGACCGCCTCGGCGTACCGCGCCGCCAGGCCCTTGCCGTCCTCCGACGATCCGGCCTGCACGATCAGCGGGTGTCCCTGCGGGGACCGCGGCAGGTTCAGCGGACCGCGCACCTGGAAGTGCCGGCCGACGTGGTCGATCGGCACCACGCGGTCGTTCACCGCCCACACGCCGGTCGACTTGTCCGCGATCGCCGCGTCGTCCTGCCAAGAGTCCCACAGCTGGTAGGCGACCTCGAGGAACTCCGCCGCCCGCTCGTACCGCTCCGCATGCGCCGGCTGATCAGCCAGATTGAAGTTGCGCGCCGCGTCCGGACCGGCCGTGGTCACCACGTTCCACCCCGCCCGCCCGCCACTCACGTGGTCGACGCTGGCGAACCGGCGGGCCAGGTTGTACGGCTCGTTGTACGTCGTCGACGCGGTGGCGATCAGCCCGATCCGTGATGTCACGGCGGCAATCGCGGTCAACAGCACAGTCGGCTCCAGCGATCCGGCCGGACGACGGCCCACGTCACCGAGGAGCACTGGCGAGTCCGCGAAGAACACCGAGTCGAAGAGACCTCGCTCCGCGATCCGGGCCAGCTCCTGATAGTGCTTCACCGACGTGTTCGCGAACGGGTTGCTCTCCGGCAACCGCCACGACGCCTCGTGATGCCCGGTGCTCATCAGGAACGCGTTCAGATGCAACTGCCTGCTCACAGCGAAACCCCCAATGCGTCGAGAAGCCGCGACCGGACCGCGGCGAATCCTGGATCGGCCGGACTGCGCGGCGTGCTCAGCGAGATCAGTTCCTCGGCGACGAGCTTGCCCTCGTCGAGCACGATCACCCGATCGGCCAGCACGATCGCCTCGTCGACGTCGTGCGTGACCAGCAGTACGGCGGGTTGATGGGCGGCGCACAGCTTCCGGAGCAGCACGTGCATCTTCAGCCGGGTCAGCGCGTCCAGCGCGCCGAACGGCTCGTCTGCGAGCAGCAACTCCGGCTCCCGCACCAGCGACCGCGCCAACGCGACCCGCTGCTGCTCACCACCTGACAACTCGTTCGGCCACGCCTGCTCACGACCCGCCAGGCCGACTTCGGCCAGACTCTGCCGGCCGCGCTCGTCGGCTCCGTGCAGACCGAGTACGACGTTGTCCAACACCTTTGCCCATGGCAACAACCGCGAGTCTTGGAAGACCACGGACACGTTGGCCGGTACGACGAGCTCCCCGGAGCCGGCCACATCCGCGTCCAGTCCTGCCAGCGCGCGCAGCAACGTACTCTTGCCGGACCCGCTCTTCCCCAACAGGGCAACGAACTCACCTGGCGCGATGTCCAGGTCCACCCCGTCGAGTACAGCGCGATCGTCGTACCGGCGGACCAGGTCCCGGACCTGGACAGCAGCGGTCAGGAGGCCAGTGTGCGGCGCCATGAGAGGGCCCTCCTTTGAATCAGGCGGACGGCCCCGTCGGACAGCAGGCCGAGGACGCCGTACAGGACCAGGCCGACAATGATGATGTCGGTCTGTCCGTACGTCCGGGCCAGCTCCATCATGTAGCCGATACCGCTGGTGGAATTGATCTGCTCGACGACGACCAGCGACAGCCACGCGCCGGTGACCGCGAACCGCAGCCCGAGCAGGAATCCGGGCAGCGCGCCCGGCAGGACCACCCGGCGGATGAAGTCCCAGCGCGACAGCCCGACGGTCTGCGCGAGTTCGACGTACCGGCTGTCGATGGTGCGGAGTCCGTTGTGGGTGTGGATGTAAATCGGCACGAACACCCCGAGGAGGATGGTGACGACCTTCATCGACTCACCGATACCGAGCCAGAGGATCAGCAGCGGCAGCAGCGCCAGCGACGGGATCGCGCGCTTGATCTGAATCGGACCGTCCAGCAGTGCCTCGCCGAGACGGGACAGTCCGGAGAGCAGCGCGAGTACGACGCCCAGCACGATGCCGAGCGCAAGTCCGATCAGCGCGCGCTGGGTGGACGTCCACAGGTTCGACTGGAGGCGACCGTCGGCGATCAGGTCGCCGGCCGTGGTCACCACGGTCCACGGCGCGGACAGCACCCGCTGGTCGATCCAGCCGGTCGCCGATCCGATGCTCCAGATCACCAGCAGCAGCACGGGTCCGATGGCAGCGCCGAACCTGATCGGCTTGCCCAGTCCGAGGCGACGACGCCGTACGACGGGCGCGACCGAATCGGCTGTACGCAGTCCAGGCAGAGTCGTGGCGCTCATTTGGTGGCTCCCTTGATCGCATCGGCCGCGACACTCTGGAACCGCAGGTCATACAGGTCCTTGGCCTGGATCACCGGGTTGCCGGTCTCCTTGGCGAGCAACTCGATGGTCTCCTGCTGCCGCTGGATCGCGTCACTCCAGTCCGCGCTGATGTCCGGGTGACCGGCGTTGTCGACCAGCCACTGACCGTCGGACTCGGTGAGTCCCTGGTCCTTCACGTAGTACCCCTGGATCCACTCCTTGGGGTGTTTGTCGATCCAGTCCTGCGCGACGCCCCAGGCAGCGACGTACGCGCGGATCGCGGCCGCCTTCGCCGGGTTCTCGAGCGACTCGGTCACCACGTACAGGTGGCCGGCGTCGTCGCGGAGACCGTGCGGGATCGTGGTCCCGCCGTCCTTTGCGTACTTGGCCAGGTAGCGCTTGATCTGGACGCCGCCGATCGGGGCGACCTCGACCTGCTTCGCGGCCAGGGCGTTCGTGTACACGTCGCCGGTGCTGGGTAGCTCGACCAGCTTCACGTCGTCCTTGGTCAGGCCGGCCTTCTTCAGAACCTTGAGGACGAGTGCGCCCTGAGCCTGGCCCGGGCTGTACGCGATCTTCTTGCCACGCAGGTCGGACAGCGTCTTCACGTTCGCGCCGGGCGCGATCCCCAGCTGGTAGATCGGGTGGTCGAGCGGGTCCTGGCGGAACTTGGAGGCGACGATCTTGACGTGCAGCCCGGTCCAGGTCGCGTGGATCGGCGGGATCTCCGCGACGGAGCCGAGGTCCAGCGCGTGCGCCCGGAACGCCTCGGTCGTCTGCGGACCGCCGCTCAGGTTGGCGAACTGGACGAACTTCGACACCTTGTCGAGCTGTCCGGACAGCTTCAGGGCCACCTGGGTGGCCGGGTCACCGACGACGATCTTGGTGCCGTCCGGGACGGTCGTCGGCAGCGCGGCGTCCAGCGCGAGCTTCGCGCCGCCGTCGTTGCCGGCCTGGGCAGCGCCGCCGCAGCCGGTGACCAAGGCGGCAATCGCGACGGCCGCGGTCAGAACCTTGTGGGTCTTAAACATGATGTGCCTTCGAATGCGTCGTGACGTAGCGGCCGTCGTGGTACAGCAACGGGTCGTGCTCACGTCGTTCGGTATGGGTGGCGAGACGGGCGACGACCAGGTGGTGGTCGCCCACGGCGAAGCGGTGCTCGACCTGCGCGCGCAGGTAGCTGGGCGCCTCGTCGAGCACCGGTTCGCCGGTGTGCAGCCGGGACCAGCGGGTCGGCTCGGCGAAGCGGTCGATGCCACTGGTGGCGAACCGGCCGGCGATCGCCTGCTGGTCGGCGGACAGGAAGTTGATCACCAGGCTGTCGGCGGTGCTGACGGTCGGCCAGCTGGACGCACTGGTGGCGATCGCGAACGAGACGAGCGGTGGCAGCAGGCTGACCGAGACCAGTGAGGTCGCGGTGAACCCGGCCGGGCCGTGGCCGGCGTCCGCGGTGATCACCACGACACCGGCGGCGTGGCGACGGAACACGGACCGGAACACGTCGGCATCGACGATCCGCTCCTCGAGGCGGTCCGGGACGACGGACAGCGGCGGACGATCGGACGGGTTGATCGCATGGACTGACATGTCTCTCCCTCGGTTACGGGGGCAGGGACGACCGGCAGCGGGCAGCAGGAAGCACCACAACCGGGCGGGGTGTGGGAGGCGCAGGCTCAGACAGGCCTCGTACGGCGGGAGTCCGCCGGGGCAACGCGGGCAGCAGCGGTCACCGACAGGTGGCGCTCGCCGTCCGGAGAAGATCGATGACGCGACGGCGGGTGAGCAGTGTCGTCGTCATGTCAGCTACCTTCTCATCAATGTCTACTGGACAACTAGACAATCTCGCGATCCGGGACAGCCGTCCGAAACTGACCATTCGCTGGGACGACACGCCGCCAGGTTGCCCTCACACTCCCGGCCGTGCGTGCGTTCTACTTGCGTGATGGCTCGGGAGAAGGTCGTACTGCCGCCGTTCCAGGCGTTGATCGACGCGCACTGGCGCGACGTGGCCCGGCTGGCGCGTGCGATGGCCGGGCCGGTGGACGGCGACGACGCGGCCCAACGCGCCTGGGAGAAGGCGTACGCCGCCTACCCCGACCTCACGTCGGCGAAGAACCTCCGCAGCTGGCTCCTCACCATCACGGCCCGGTGCGCGACCGACGTACACCGTGCACGCAAACCGCAGCGCCCTCTGGACGAGGCTGCACCGGTCGCCGTCGACGGCCCGGAGGCCGCGGACTGGCCGGACCCCGACCTCTGGCGCGCGGTCAACGAGCTGCCGGAGCGGCAACGCTTCGCGATCACGCTCAAATACGTCGGCGACCTGGACCACCACGGCGTGGCCGCCGCCCTCGACACCACGCCTGCCGCGTCGCGCCGGCTCGTCAGCGACGCCCTCGCGGCACTGCGCAGCAAACTCGGAGTAAACGATGACTGACCTCGAGAGCCGGCTGACCCGGCTCACCACCCCAGACCTGACCCCACCGATCCTTCCGGACGCCGACGTCGCCTACACCCTGCACGACACCCCGATCGGCACGATGCTGCTCGCCGTCGCGCACGGCCGGGTGGTGGCCAGCTCTTTCGGCGACGAGGAGACCATGACCACCCGCCTCGCCCGGGCGGTGTCCCCGCGCGTACTCCGCCAGCCCCGCGCGCTGGACGACGTACGGCGGCAACTCGACGAGTATCTCGACGGCCGGCGGCACGCCTTCGACCTGAAGGTCGACCTGGCGCTGGCGACTCCGTTCCAGCGACTCGTGCTCACCGATCTGCCGAAGCACACCCGCTACG
Source organism: Kribbella sp. NBC_01484 (assembly GCF_036227145.1). NCBI lineage: Bacteria > Bacillati > Actinomycetota > Actinomycetes > Propionibacteriales > Kribbellaceae > Kribbella > Kribbella sp. NBC_01484. The sequence continues at coordinate 2,878,219 of NZ_CP109437.1, read as the reverse complement.
GCACGACGACGACGTACGGCGCGGTCGCCGGGGAGATCCACAAGCCCAAGGCGGCTCGGGCGGTGGGTACGGCACTCGGCGCGAACCCGGTCTGCGTCGTCCTACCCTGCCACCGCGTGATCGGCTCGAACGGCGCGCTCACCGGGTACGCCGGCGGACTGGACGCGAAGCGTTTTTTGCTGAATCTCGAAGCAAAAGACTGAATTTTCTTCAGCCTGCCAGGAAGCATTTACACTCGACAGACAAAGGAGCAGATCCCCAGTGTGGAGTGGGGATCTGCTTCTTGTTTTTCCCTTACCTGCAAGGGCCGCTGACGCGTCAGTCGGTGGCGGGCTGGTGGATCTCCAGAATGAGCCGGCGACGGCCGCCCCAGTCCCGCTTGTAGACCTTGTAGTCCTCGATTCCGGCCTTCGCGCAGAGCCGGCCGTAACTGATCTCGTCGTGGATGAAGTGCACGCTGCTGGTGCCGAAGTGCTCGGTGGTGACGATCCGGTGCTCCGGGCCCTGACGCATCCCGTTCGCGATCTCCGCAGCCGTCGCCGGTCCCCAGGCCGGGCCCTCGATGATCGCGATGCCGCCCGGCTTCAGCACCCGGGAGATCTCGCAGATGGTGGACACCTGCTCGTCCTCTGCGAACAGCTCGTGGAACGCGGTCCACAGGCAGATCACCGCGTCGAACGCGTCCCACTTGTACGGCAGGTCCGTCATCGACCCGACCGCCCAGTCGATCGACAGCTCCTCCTCGGCTGCCTTCGCCCGGCCGGCCTCGATCAGGTTCGGCGAGATGTCCAGCGCGCGGACGGCCTTGCCGGCCTTGGCCAGCGGCAACGCGATCCGGCCGTAGCCACAGCACAGGTCGAGCACCGACTCGCGCCCGTCCAGCAGTTCCTCGACGGCCTTGACGGTCGCCGCGTCCCGCTCGGGCGTGGTCCGCGCGGCCAGGCCGTCGGCCCCGAGTTCGGCATACTCGGCCCGGCTGCGCAGTGCGGAGTTCAGCATGGGCGCAAGTATCCCGGTTACTCCGGGTCAGTTGTCCAGCGGTCGGCGCCCTACACGACCGAGCACGACCGCGGCCAGCATCGAGACGACGATCGAGGTGACCGTCGCCCCCAGCCAGGTCGGCACCGGCTGGTGGTTGAACACCCGCTGCTGGACGTCGGTCCAGAACGGCGACCAACGGCTCACTGTGCCGGGGTTGACCACCTGGTAGGCGACGAATCCGATCAGCCACGCCACGGCCGGCTGCCACCGGAAGCGCGCCGTACCCGAGACGTCCCAGTTCATCTTGCTGACCAGGAAGAAGTCCGCGATCGCGGCCGCGAACAGCGGGACGAAGACCGAGCCGATCAGGAAGAGGAACTGCGTGTAGTTGCCTAGGTCAACCATCAGGGCAAGGCCGGTGGCGAGTACGCCGATCGCGACCGAGATCCAGCGCCGGTCGACCTTGCCGATCAGGTTGTGGGCGGCCATCGTGGTCGAGTAGACGTTCGCGTACGCCTCGTCGACCTCGTCCACCAGCAGGACCAACAGCGCGATCGCGCCGGCCGGCAGGACGACGAGCGCGGTGATCACGTCCTCGCTGTTGGTCTGCAAAGTCGCGACCGCGAACACACCGAGTGCGTAGTACGCGATCGCCGCCAAGCCGTAGCCGAGCGAGGAGCCGGCGAACGCCGCCTTGTTGGTGCGCGAGTGCCGGGTGTAGTCGGCGGCCAGCGGCGCGAACGAGACCACGCCCGCGGCGGCCAGATCGACGGCCGGCCAGAAGCCCAACACGTTGTCCTGCGGCAGGTCGTGCATGGGCTTGCTGAGCACCTGCACGAACAGGTACACCGACGCGATCAGCACCAGCCAGACCATGAACTTCCGCAGCAGCTTCACACTGCCGAGCGGCCGGACCGCCATCGTCGTCGCGATCACCCCGGCCAGCAGGACGAACACCCAGCGCCAGCGCTCACTCGTCACCGCGACCGCGGCCTGCGAGATGATGATGATCTCCATCGTGGCCCAGCCGACGTTTTGCGCGATGTTCAGCACGGTCGGCGCCATCGAACCGCGCCGGCCGAACAAGCCGCGCAGGCACGTCATCGCCGGCGCACCGGTCTGCGAACCGAACACCGCCGCCCCACCGAGCACCAACGCGCCGATCACACAGCCGACGACGACCGCGAGCAGGCCTTTCCACAGCGAGCCCGTGGTCGCCGCCACCAGCGCACCGGTGACCGGCCCGAACAGGGAGATGCCGAAGTTCCCCCAGAGGGCGAACTGGTCGAGGAATCCGAGCGTCCGCGGGGCGTCCGTGGTCAGGACAAGCGGCGCCTCGATGTCGCTAGCAGGACGAACAGCAGTATTGGTCATGATGACCTGCTCCCTACGCCGGCATTACCCGGTCAGGTTCAGGCGGTCGGCGACCCAGCTGTCGCCCTCTCAGCCCGCGCGTACGGTGCGAGCTCCCGCAAAGGTTGTTAGCTCGTCAACGATAGCGCTTCACTCGCTTTCGGGAAGGGTGGCGGCTCGCTGGATGAGAGCGGCCACCTCGGGACCGTTGGTCAGCACTGGTATGTGCGCGCCCGAATCCAGCGTCCTGGCCTCACCGTGGCTGAGCTCCGCCAACCGCTGTACCCACTCGGCCGGCGAGATCAGATCGTGCTTGCCGCGCACGATGACCACCGGCACGCGCACCTGGGTGATGATCGCGGCCAGGTCGTGGTGCCGGGCGGCTTCCGCGGCTCGGGCGATCGAGGAAAGCGTCGTACGGGCGTACTGCGGGGTGACAACCCGAATCAGGCGGGGTGCTTCCGGCACGGCCGACCCCAGCCACCGGACCGTCCGGTCCACCCAGCCCGACATCCGGATGTCGCCGGTCGGCGCAACCAGCACCAGCGCATGGACGAGCTCGGGGTCGATGATCGCGGTCTCGACCACGATCTGGCAGCTGGCGGAGTGTCCGACCAGGACCGACCGCTCGCGGATCTTGTCGGCGAGTGCCACGCCCAGCGCGCGCGGATGCAGATCTTCGCGGGCCCCGGCCGGTTCGCCGTACCCAGGAAGAGTGACGACGACGTACGGCGTGGTCAGGTGCTCGACCGTTTTGGCGTACGACTCCGGCCCGAGACCGAGGCCCGGGACCAGGACAACGGGTGCGCTCACTCCCAGGGCGCTTTGACCGGTGGGCCCTGGACGACCGGGTTGCTGACGTCGGGCTTCAGCTCGCGGTACCCGATCGCCAGACCCGCCGCGAGGATCAGTAGGCCGGTGCCGCCCCAGCCGTACGCCTTGGGCAGCCGGTCGATCGTCTCGTTGATGGCGCCCAGGCCGGTGGACAGGACGATGCTCAGCCAGATCAGGATCGGGATCGCGGACACCGCGACCAGCAGGAGGCCACCGAGCTCGACCGGGTCGGGCTGGCGCCCTGCCTTGCGGCGGGCGAGCACGTCCCGGATCCACATCCCGATCGCGACCGCGCCGACCACGATCAGCAGCAGTTGGCCGATGGTGTCGATCACGTCGGTGCGGAGCGGGTGGTTCAGCGGTGAGCCGGGGGCCTGGGAGATCTCGCGCAGGGCGACCCGCTGGACGGACACGACGAGCAGTCCGTAGACGGCCGCGATCAGTGCGGCCAGTCCGACCACCCGGGCGGCACGCGGGTCACGGGGCGCGACCGGCTCCTCCCGTCCGTACGTCGGGAGCTCGTGCTGCTGCGGATGCGCCGCGGGACCGTAGGGGCTCCCGGGGCGGAAGTTCGGCGGCTGGGTGTACGTCGGGGCCTGGCTCTGCGGCGGACCGGCGTACTGCGGCTGGCTCTGTTGTTGATCGGGCCGGGCCTGTGGCTGGCCCGGCTGGCCTTGAGGTTGGCCGGGCTGGGAGCCGTAGGGCTGCGGCTGGGCGTAGGGGCCGGGCTGCGGGTCCGTGTATGGGCCCACGCCGTAGGTCCCACCGCCGTACGGCGTGGGACGGGCGTAGTGGTGCTCCTCACCGGACTGGTCGGGCTCGTCGCCCCGGCCGTACGTCGGGAAATCCTGTGACGACATCGCTGCTCCCTCCCCTCCGACTCAGCTTCTCACGAACGGCGGTTTGGCTCAGGTCGCTTTGATCGTCGGCCAGGCGTTCGGCAGGCAGCCGGCCAGGCCCTTGGTCTGCTGCATCATCACCGGCGCGGGGGTCTTCGCCTTGGTGCAGGTCGAGTGGCCGTGGCCGAGCGCGTGCCCGACCTCGTGGTTGACCAGGTAGCTGCGGTACAGCGAGACGTCGCCGTTGTACGCCGGGATCGCGTACATCCACCGTTTGGCGTTCAGCACGACCCGGTCCTCGACCCGGCAGGACACCTCACCGCCGGTGTCGAGCGGCAGACAGAGCTTGTCGGTCAGCGCCGGCGTGGCCAGGATGATGCGCAGGTCGGCGTCGACCTTGTCGGTCCGCTCGAAGCTGACCGGGTGAACCGCCTGCCAGCCGCGGGGGTCGGCCAGCGTCTTGTGGATGATCGCCGCAACCACGGCACCGTTGACCGACAGTCCCTGCTCGATCTCGACCCGATAGGTCAGCTTGTCCCGGACCCCGGTCGCCTTGTTGAACCCGGGCACCACGGCAAGCTTGCCGCTGGACACAGTGACATTCGGCTTCGCGCCCTTGGGCTGCCGCGTCAAACTCGGTGCCGGCCGCAACGGAGTGGTCAACTTCTGCGTAGGCGTCGGAACCGGCCTGGGCGTGCTGACCGGCACTTCGGTGACAGGCGCACTCACCCCGGACACCACATCAGCCGCCAGACTCCGCCGGTTGGCCACATCCGGATGCATCACCACCACAGTCCCCAGCACGGCTAACGCAGTCACCGAAAACCACTGCACCTTGTGCGACTTCCGCCGGCCGTGCCGCCCACCCCGCTGGCGTACAGGCGCGTCGCCGCGCTGGCCAGTCCGCCAGGTGGTCATGACAATCGACCCTACCGACTCACCGGTCCTCCACGAAAGGCGAGTTTCGTAAACGACCGGTCAGGGCGTCACGACAAGCTTCCCGATGGCTTCGTTGCTTTCCATGTAGTGGTGAGCCGCAACAATGTCGTCCAGCCCGAAGACCCGGTCGACGTTGGGTCGATAGACGCCGGCCTCGATCTCGTGCACCACCCGCTGCAGCGCGGTCGCGCCCGCCTCGCCCTTCAGGTTGTCGCTGTGGAAAGCCGTGAGCTTGGTCCCGGACGGAATCATCGCTATGGCCTCGAAGTCCGGGATCAGCCACCCACTGAGCGAGCCCGCGACACATACCGTCCCGCCACGACGGACCAGGTGCAGCGAGTCGACCGCAGTACTCGCTCCGACGAGGTCCAGAACATAGTCCGGACCCTCCGGCCAAACCGCGTGCATGGTCGCCGGCGACCCACCGCCGTCGACGAGTACGTGGTCGACACCGGCCGCAGTCAACGCGTCGACCTTGTCTTGCCGCCGGGTCGTCGCCGCCGTCTCGACACCGTAGCCGGACGCGATCGACGCGGCCGCCATCCCGACGGACGAGGTCCCGCCGCGGATCAGCAGTTTGCCGCCGGGCTCGATCCCCAACGTGTCCAATGAGCCATGTGCGGTCAGGTACGTCTCGGGTAGCGCGGCAAAGAGGTCCCACGGCAATGCGGTGGTGATTGGCATCAGCAGGGAGTTCGGCAACAGTGCGTACTCCGCGTAGCCGCCGTCGAACTGACGTCCCATCTCACCCATCACCGCCGCGACGGTCGTCCCATCCGGCAACCTCGGATCGGTCGACGCCGCCACGACTCCCACACATTCGATCCCGAGCACCCGCGGGAACGTCACGCTCGGGGAATGCCCCTGCCGGGTCCGCAGCTCCGACCGGTTCAAGCCCGCGCCCATCACCTGCACCAGGCTCCAGCCGTCCCGGACTGCTGGTACCGGCAGTTCACGGATTTCCAGGACCTCCGGGCCGCCCGCCGTGACACAGACCGCCGCGCGCATCGTCGTACTCATGCATTCACTGTCGCCAGCAGGCGGTGTGGCGGGCCACCGATAGAATGCCAACCAATGCCCGTTCGTCGCCAAGTCGCCCGATCCTCCCAGCTGTGGCCGTCCGGAGGCGTGCACCTCTGGCCGTCCGGGGGAACGAGCTCCGTGCAGTCCCATTCGCGCGGGCATCTGGTGTACGCCGCTCGCGGCGTCCTGTCGGTGCACACCGAACGGGGCACCTCGATCGTGCCGGCCAATCGAGTCGCTTGGACTCCCGCCGGTTTCACGCACTACCACCGCGCCCATGGCAACACCGACATGCGGATCCTGTTCCTTCCGGCATCTCTGGCCCGGCTCGTACCAGCCCATCCCGCCGTGTTCACGGTCTCCGACCTCGCCCGCGAGATCCTGCTGAACCTCACCGGCCCACGCAACTACGACCCCGCCCTACCCGCCTACGACCGCGCCGCGCGTGCCCGCGTCCACCGAGTCCTGGTCGACGAGCTGCACGAAGCACAGGAGCAGCCACTACACCTGCCGGAACCGCAAGACGATCGACTGCAGGCGCTCGCCCAACTCCTGTACGACGACCCCGCGGACAACACCCCGCTTGCCGAGCTCGGACGAACCATCGGAGCCAGCCCCCGCACCCTCAGCCGCCTCCTCCACAACGAACTCGGCATGACCTTCTACGAATGGCGCACCCAACTACGCATCCACCAGGCCCTCATCCTCCTCGCCGACGGCCACACCACCACCCACGTAGCCCACGCCTGCGGCTGGTCCAACCCCAGCACCTTCATCACCGCCTTCACCACCCTCCTAGGCACCACCCCAGGCCGCTACCAAACCAACCCCCGGCACCCCACCTAGGCGGTGCGGGTGCGGAGGAATTTGCCGAAGTGGGGGACGGTGAAGGCTACGGTGCCGCGTTCGGCGGAGAAGACCAGGCCTTTCTTGATGAGGCCGTCGCGGGCGGGGGACAGGGACTGGGGTTTGCGGTTGAGGGTGCTGGCTACTTCGGCGGTGGGGACGGAGCCGTCGTCGACGCCGATGCCTAGTTCGGCCATGGCGCGCATGTACTCGCGTTCCGCGGGAGTCGCGCGTTCGTAGCGGGAGCCGAAGAAGCCGACGGTGAGTTCGGCGGAGGCCTCGGGGGCGGCGACCGCGACGTCCTTGATGGTGATCGGGGAGGTCGGGGCGTGGTCCCAGGTGGAGTGGGCGAAGGCCTGGACGAAGTACGGGTACCCGTCCGTCTGGGCGTACAGCTCGTCCAGCGCCTCCTCGTCGTACAGAACGCCCTCGCTCTCCGCCGGCACCATCAGCGCCCGGTCGCACGCTTCCCGCGCCAACCGGTCCACGCGGATGTAGCGGAAGAGCCGCTCGGAGTACGACTTGCTGGCGGACAGTACGGCGGGCAGATGCGGCAACCCGGCGCCCACGACAACCAACGGCGCACTCTGCTGTGAGATCTCGTGACAAGCGGCGCACAGCGCGGACAGGTCGTCCGCACTGATGTCCTGCATCTCGTCGATGAACAGCCCGACCCCCACCGACAGATCGCCGGCCAGATCGGCCGCGTCGGTGAAGAGCTCGATCAGGTCCATCTCCAGATCACCCGAGTCGGCTCGCCCCTTCGCCGCGGCCACGTCGACCGGCGGATGCCAGCGGATCCCCTTCCGGTCGTTCGCCGCCGTCCGCAACGCGAAGGCCTTCAGTACGGCGCTGAACTGGTCGACCCGCTCGTCGTCACGGTGCCGGTGTCCCAGCTCTCGCATCGCGGTGTGCAGCGCCTGCGCGATCGGCAGCCGGACGCTCTGGTCCGGCCGGGCCTCGATCTTGCCCGTACCCCATGCTCGTTTGATGGCCTGGCTGCGCAACGTATTGAGCAACACGGTCTTCCCCACACCACGGAGTCCACTCAGGACCAGACTCCGCTCCGGTCTGCCTGCCGCGACCCGCTCGAGGACTACCTCGAACTGCCGCACCTCGATGTCGCGTCCGGCCAGCTCAGGCGGCCGCTGACCGGCGCCGGGCGCATAGGGATTCCGGATCGGATCCATGCTGTCACTGTATGAGCCCGTCTAGCGTTTTCCTTAGATTTCGCTAGCCACCGCGAGAGCGTGTCGCGAGCCTTGTCTACGGCTTTCTAGTGAAAGAACTAGATTTCGATAGACGCGTCCAGAGAGCGCGTCAGCTGTCGGCACACTAGGGTGCGGCCATGGAGTGGGCTGGTCAGGCGGGCGCGTTGTACGAGCGCGTGCATCAGCAGTACGTCGGTGGTGCGCGCAAGCTCGAGGCCCTGATCGACGAGCTGATCGGCGAAGAGGAAGGCATCAACTACCTCAGCGCGACCGCCCGGGCGAAGGATCCGGAGTCGTTCCTGGCGAAGGCGGCCAAACCGCATCCCGACGACCCGACCAGGCCGAAGTACGACGACCCGCTGAACCAGATCACCGACCTGGTGGCGGCCCGGGTGATCACGTTCCTGGTCGAGGCCGTGGACCGGGTGTGCGAGGTGATCGAGGCCGAGTTCGAGATCGTCGAGCACACCGACATGGGCGCGCACACCCGCGCGCAGGGCGTGTTCGGGTACGCGAGCAAGCACTACCTGGTCCGGCTGAACGCGCATCGCCGGGAGCTGCCGGAGTACGCCGTACTGAAGAACCTGACCATGGAGATCCAGGTCCGGACCGCGGTTCAGCACGCGTGGGCCGAGTTCGAGCACGACATCCGGTACAAGCTGGACATCCCACCGGAGCGCAAGGCGGAGTTCGACCGGCGGTTCCTGCTCGCGGCGGCGTTGATGGAGCTGGCCGACAACGAGTTCACCGAGATCGACCGGCTGTACCGCGAACTCGCGGCCGCCGAGCCGGACAAGACCCCGCGTGACCTGACCACGGCGACCCTGACGTCGTACCTGACCCGTCGCTACCCGGACGCGCCGCACGCCAAGACGAACCACTACGCCTGGATGCTCGGCATCCTCGGTCGGCTCGGCGTCACCACCGAGGAGCAGCTGACCGAGCTTCTCACCGGCATCGACAGCGCCGCGGTGCAGGTCGCGATGACGCACCGCTTCCCGGCCGGCACGGTACGACGGCTCGACGACGACCTGCTCGCCGCAAAGGGGACGGCGTACGTCGAGCTGTTCCCCGACGAGGAGCGCCGGCAGAAGATCCTCCGCGGCCGGCTCAAAGCCCTCGGCCGCGCCGGACTCATCGAGCCCTGACGAGGTCCTCCGCGACAGCTTCCGCCGTACGACGGGCCCACCTGCCGGTCGTGATCAGTCCGAGCACGAGGACCAGGAAGCCGCAGCCCGCGATGATGTACCAGCACAGCACAGCGGCTTCGACGAAGCCGGTCTCGAGCGGGCCGATCAGCCGAGCGGTCAGGACCGTGCCGGCGATCGCGACGCCGAGGGACGCGCCGACCTGGCGACTCGTGGAGGCGAGCGCGGCCGCGACGCCGGCCTGGGAGAGCGGCATCCCGGAGACCGCGGCGTTCGTGATCGGCGCGTTCAGCATCCCGAAGCCGAGGCCGAAGATCAGATAGCCGGCCAGCAGCACGACGGTCGAGGTGGTGAGGTCCAGCCGCGACAGCAGCAGCCCGGAGACCGTGAGCCCGATCCCGGCAACGACCAGCGGCAGCCGCGGTCCTCGATGTCCGACCAGCCAGCCGGACAGCGGCGCGAACACCACCGTCATCGCCGCCATCGGCAACGTCAGCAAGCCGGCGTGCAACGCGGAGAACCCGCGCACCGACTGCAGATACAGCGAGTTCAGGAACAGGAACCCGGACAATGCCGAGAACCCGCAGACCGCGATCAGCGTCGCGCCCGAGAACGGTGCGCTCCGGAAGAACCGCGGCTCGAGCAGCGGTTCCTCCCGGCGACGCTCGTACAGGACCAGCGACACCAACGCCGCCGCGCACAGCAGGAAGCACCCGATGATCAGCGGCGAGCCCCACCCGGCCGACTGCCCCTCGATGATCGCGTACACCAGGCTGCCGAGCACCAGGACGACGAGCACCTGACCGACCGGATCGATCCGCCGCGGCACCGCGGCCCGCGATTCGGGCACGAAGAAGGCAGTCATCAGTACGGCGGCCACCGTGACCGGCACGTTGATCCAGAAGATGTACCGCCAGCCTGCCGCGTCGACGAGGGCACCACCGACCAACGGGCCGACCGCCATGCTCAGCCCGACCACACCGCCCCAGATCCCGATCGCCTGGGCGCGCTCACGCCGGTTGGTGAACGTGTTGGTGATGATCGACATCGCGACCGGGTTCAGCATCGATCCGCCGACCGCCTGCACCATCCGGAACACGATCAGCAGGTCGATGGTCGATGCGAATCCGCACAGCAGCGACCCGATCCCGAAGACCACCAGCCCGGCCTGGAACGTCCGCCGCCGCCCGACCCGGTCCGCGGTCGAACCGGACACCATCAGCAGACAGGCGATCACCAGCGTGTAGGCGTCGATGGTCCACTGCAGCTTCGTCACCGACGCGCCCAGCTCGACCCGGATGGACGGCAGCGCCAGGTTCACGATGGTGGCGTCCAGCCCGACGATGAACAGGCTGGAGCAACAGATGCCGAGAATCAGCAGCCGCCGCCCTCGCGTCAGCTCCGCCACCCAGCTCCCTCCGATCATCGTTGAAGACTTTACTACCGCCGCCGGAAACGATTCCCCCGGCGTCCGACCACTGGTTGAAAAGGGTTGGCGGACTGTCGGCGGGCCCGCCTAGGCTTGATCCATACGCCTGGTCAGGTGCCTCTTTCTCAACCCTTCTACGCCTCTTGCGAGACGTCATGTCCCTGCGCCTCATTCCGTTCGCCGACCCGGGTGTGCCGGACACCCGGTCGGGTCTCCGACTCATTCTCTGGCTGGAGCACCAGCAACTGCGCGGGCAGGCCCTCGCAGTGTTCTGGGGACTCCTCTACTTCGGCGGTATCGCCGCCGCTCCGGTCGCCGTCGGTCTCGCCGTCCAGGCGGTGATCGACCTGTCCTGGCCGAAGCTGTTCCTGGCCGGCGTCCTGCTGCTCGCGTTCGGCGCGGCCAAGGCCGGTGCCGACTCGTTCTTCCACCGCGCCGTGGTGACCAACTGGATCAGTACGGCGTCGCGCCTGCAGCAACTGCTGTTCCGCAAGGCTGCGGAGCTGGGCTCGCTGCTGACCCGCCGGATCGCCGCCGGCGAGGTGGTCGCCGTGAGTAGCGGCGACGTCGAGAAGATCGGCTGGTTCGTCGAGGTGCTCGGCCGGTTCGCGGCCGCTCTGCTGACCTGCTTCGCCGTCGTGATCGGTCTGCTGTTCTACGAGCCGCAGCTCGGTCTGGTGGTCGCTGTCGCCGTACCGGTGCTGGCGTTCTCGATCGTTCCGCTGATGGGTCCGGCCGAGCGTCGTGCGGACGCGCAGCGGGCCAAGGGCGGCCGGGCCACCGAGCTGGCCGCCGACACCGTCGCCGGTCTGCGTGTGCTGCGGGGTATCGGTGGTGAGCAGCTGTTCCTGGACCGCTACCGCACCGCCTCGCAGGACTACCGCGCCAGTGCGGTCCGCAGTGCCCGGATGTGGTCGCTGATTGCCGCTCTCCAGGTGCTGCTGTTCGGGATCTTCCTGGTGGTCGTCGTGTGGCTGGGCGTCCGGATGGTGATGTCCGGACAGATCTCGGTCGGCGAGCTCGTCACGACGTACGGGTTCGTCACCTTCATGCTCGTGCCGCTGCACACGTTCGAGGAGACGGCGAGCGCGTTCATCTTCTCGAAGGTGTCGGCGCGCCGAGCCGCGCGCGTGCTGTCGCTGCAGCGGACTGACGAGACCAAGGGCACGGGCGAGGCCCAGCTGCCCAACGGTGACCTGCTCGACCCGGTGTCCGGTCTGCACGTCCCGACCGGCAGCTTCACCGCGGTCGTCTGTGGCGACCCGGACGCGGGCGGCCGGCTGGCGGACCGCCTGGGTGGTCACAGCCCGACGGCCGAGGACGGCGAGGCCTCTGTGCTGCTCGACGGGGTCGCGCTGGACGACCTCCCGCTGGAGTCGGCGCGGACCGTCGTACTCGTGCAGGACAAGGACCCGGTGCTGCTGTCGGGGACAGTGCGCGAGCTGTTCGACGTACCGGCGAGTGGTGCGGTCTCTCCGGAGATTGCGCTCGACGCAGCGCAGTGCACGGACATTCTCGACGTACTGCGGCAGACGCTGCCGGCCGGTGAGTCGGACGCGATGAAGGCCGTGCTGACCGAGCGTGGACGGTCCCTGTCCGGTGGGCAGCGGCAGCGGGTCGCTCTGGCCCGCTCGCTGTACGTCGACCCGCCGGTGCTGGTGCTGGACGAGCCGACCAGCGCGGTGGACGCGCACACCGAGGCCCGGATCGCCGACGGCCTGCGGCTGCTGCGTGCCGGCCGGACCACTGTGGTGTTCACCTCCAGCCCGCTGATGCTGGACCGCGCTGAGCGAGTGGTCTTCGTTCCGGAGGGCCGAGTCGACGCGGTCGGGACCCACCACGAGCTGGTGCTCACCAACCCGCGCTACCGCGCGGTTGTGACCCGTGAAGACGAACCAACCTTCGAGGAGTTGGCGTGAGGAGCCGGATTCTGAACTCGCTTCGCTCGTCCAGGAGCCCTCTGTACGACCCGGCGGCGCCGCAGGAAGCGGCCCGGCTGCCGGTGGCGGGCAGCGCGACCGTGCGCGCCTACCTGAAGACACTGTTCCGCCGGCACCGCCGCGCGTTCGGCTGGCTGACGCTGGTGAACGCGGTGGCGGCGCTGAGCGGCATGGTCGGGCCCTGGCTGCTCGGCAACGTGGTGCAGAAGCTGTCGCAGGGCAGCACCGATGTTCAGCTGCCGTCCGTGGTGATCGGGTTCGTCATCGCCCTGCTGGTGCAGACGGTGTTCGTCCGGCTCACCCGGCTGCGCGGTGCGGTGCTCGGCGAGGAGATGCTCGCCGACCTGCGTGAGGACTTCCTGGTCCGCGCGGTCGGGCTGCCGCCTGGTGTCCTGGAGCGGGCCGGCACCGGCGACCTGCTGTCCCGGATCACCACCGACATCGACCGGCTTTCGCACGCGATGCGGGACGCTGTGCCGCAGCTGACCATCGCGGTGATCTGGGGGTCGCTGCTGATCGGCGCGCTGATCGTGACCGCGCCCGTGTTGGCGGTGGCGGTGGTGATCGCGGCGCCCATCCTGATCATCGGTGGCCGCTGGTACTTCCGCCGTGCGCCATCGGGGTACCGGTCGGAGGCCGCCGGGTACGCCGCGGTGGCCTCGGGGCTGGCCGAGACGGTCGACGCCGGCCGGACCGTGGAGTCGCACCGGCTCGGCGACCGCCGGATCAAGTTGGGCGACACCCGGATCGGTCAGTGGGTCGCCTGGGAGCGGTACACCCTGTATCTGCGGATGATCCTGTTCCCGGTGATCAACATGACCCACACTGTCGCGCTGGCCGCCGTACTGGTCATCGGTGGCGGGTTCGCCATCCAGGGCTGGCTCACCGTCGGCGCACTCACCACTGGTGCGCTGTACATCCAGATGCTGGTCGAGCCGGTCAACATGATGATCCGCTGGTACGACGAACTCCAGGTAGCGCAGGTGTCACTGGCCCGGCTGGTCGGGGTCCGTGAGATCGAAGCGGCCGCCGCCGAGGGAGACGCCGAGCCGGAGGGCCGGACTGTGCTGGCCGACGACGTGCGGTTCGGCTATCTGGAAGGCCGGGACGTGCTGCACGGTGTGACGCTGACTGTGCAGCCGGGCGCGCGGGTTGCGCTCGTAGGCCCTTCTGGAGCAGGGAAATCGACGCTGGGCCGGCTGCTGGCAGGCATCTACTCGCCACGGGTCGGTGACATCACCTTGGGTGGTGCCGCCCTGGACCAGATGTCGGCCGAGCAGGTCCGGAGTCACGTTGCTCTGGTCAACCAGGAGCACCACGTGTTCGTGGGCAGTGTGCGGGACAACCTGCGGCTGGCCCGGCCGGAGTCCACCGACGCCGACCTGTGGGCCGCGCTGCGCTCGGTCGACGCCGACGGATGCGTCGCCGGGTTCGACGACGGGCTGGACACCGAGGTGGGGTCCGGTGGGATCTCGCTGACTCCGGCTCAGGCACAGCAGGTCGCCCTGGCCCGGCTGGTGCTGGCCGACCCGCACACGCTGGTCCTGGACGAGGCGACCTCGTTGATGGACCCGCGGGCCGCCCGGCACCTGGAGCGATCCTTGGCCGGTGTCCTGGCCGGCCGGACCGTGGTGGCGATCGCACACCGGTTGCACACCGCCCACGACGCGGATGTGATCGCGGTCGTGGAGGACGGCAAGATCGTCGAGCTGGGCGGACACGACGAACTGGTCGATGCCCAGGGCCCCTATGCGGCGCTCTGGCATTCCTGGCACGGCGAGCGCTGACGCGGCGCCGGGGGCAGACCGCACGGGCTGCCCCCGGTGACCGCCACCCATGTGAGGATGGGACGGTGCTGACAACGCTGTTCTCACTGACGTCCACGATGGCACTCGACGTGAACGACGAGGGTCGCCTGCTCGTCCTCTACGACGGCACCGGCGTCCGCCAGGTCAACGAGATCGCCCCCGACGGGACGTGGCGAGCGCTCACCGACCTCGGCGACACCTGCCGCGGGGCGCGGTTCGTGCCCGGGAGCCGGCGTGTGGTCGTCGAGCACGACAGCGGTGGCGACGAACGTGGCCAACTGTCGATGCTCGATCTCGACAACCCTGGGCTGCCCACGCTCACGCCGCTCGTCCACGACCCGGCGTACAACCACCACCTGGTGGACGCCAAGCCCGACCGGATCCTGTTCACCACCAACCGGCGCAACGGTGTCGACTTCGACCTGGTCGGCCGCGATCTGCCGACCGGTACGGAGAAGGCCTTGTACGACGGCGGTGGCTGGGTGATGGCGGTCAGCCTCTCTCCGGACGGCCACTGGGTCGTGCTGTCTCTGGCCAGCGCACCGGCGAACTCCATGCAACTGCTGCTGGTCGACACGGCTACGCAGGCCGTCACCGAGCTGACCCCGGCCGACGCCCACAACGACCAGACAGCAGTCTCGTGGCTGCCGGACTCCAGCGCGTTCCTGGTATCGAGCAACGCAGACCGGGACCGGATGGCAGTACGCCGCTATGACCTGGCCGACGCGGTGTGGAGCGACGTACTCGTGGACGACGCCCGCGACCTGGCCGGCTGGGTCTCACCCGACGGCGAGCACCTGCTGGTCGGCGTACTGGAGGACGGCGAGGTTTCGCTGGCGCTGCACCGGCTGGACGGCTCGGCGACCGCGCCGCTGGACCTGCCCTCGGGCGGCTGCGCCGGGTTGACGATTGCGACGCCGGATCCGCTCTGGTCCGCGGACGGCTCATTCGCGGCGATCACCTACAACTCACCGATCACGCCGCCGACGGTGTTCCGGTACACCCCGGCGACCGGCGAGGTCGTGGAGCTCCGGTCGCCGGGTCAGGTGGCGCCTCCGGCCGAGCTCGAGCACCCGGAGAGCCTGCGGGTGCCGTCGTTCGACGGTGAGCAGGTGCCGGTGTTCGTGTTCCGGCCGACCGGTCCGGACCTGGGTTCCACCGTGGTCCACGTGCACGGTGGTCCGGAGGGCGCGGCGATGCGCCTGTGGAGCCCGATCATCTCGTCGCTGGCCGCCGACGGCCACACGGTCGTCGTACCGAACGTCCGCGGCTCGGCGGGATACGGCAAGCGCTGGTACTCCCTCGACGACCGGGAGCTGCGGCTCGACTCGGTGAAGGACCTGGCCGCGATCCACAACTGGCTCCCGTCGATCGGCGCCGACCCGCGGCACGCCGCGCTGTGGGGTGGTTCGTACGGCGGCTACATGGTGCTGGCCGGGGTCGCGTTCCAGCCGGACCTGTGGGCGGCCGGTGTGGACATCGTCGGGATCGCCTCACTGGTGACCTTCCTGGAGAACACCTCGGACTACCGCCGGGCCATGCGGGAGCGCGAGTACGGCTATCTCGCGACCGACCGGGACTTCTTGGAGTCCGCGAGCCCACTGAGCCGGGTCGACGACATCCGGGCGCCGCTGTTCGTCATCCACGGCGCCAACGACCCACGGGTGCCGCTGTCAGAGGCTGAGCAGATCACCGAGGCGCTGACCAAGCGCGACGTACCGTGCCGGCTCCTGGTCTACCCGGATGAAGGCCACGGCCTTGCCAAGCTGAAGAACCGCCTGGACGCCTACCCGCAGGCCTTCACCTTCCTCCGGGAGCATCTCACCACAGCGGAGTGAGGGTCCCCGCGGTCGCGTCGAGCCGTACCGGCAGTCCAAGCGGTACGGCGAGGTTCAAAGCCTCATGCCCGATCGCGGCCCCCTCCACAATCGGTACGCCGAGTGGCTCGAGCCGCTCGTGGACCACGTCGTCGATCGGATCGGCCGCTTCACTGAAGTCCCCGACCACGACACCGGTCACCTTGTCGAACCACCCGGACCGCAGCAACTGGGTGAGCAACCGGTCCACCCGATATGCCTCCTCGTTGACGTCCTCCAGGACGACGACACCCGCCGGCGCCGCGTAGGTCGGCGTACCGAGGCTCGACGCAAGCAACGCCAGATTGCCGCCCCGCAGCCGCCCTTCGGCCACGCCATCGACCACAGTGCGAGCTCCAACAGGCGCGAGCAGGTCAGTCACACTCTCCGGCTCGAACAGCAACGCACACAGCCGCTCCCGTCCCTCCGGAACACCCAGCTGCTCCACTGTGGCGGCCATCGGTCCGTGGACCGTGACCAGGCCCCGGGCGTTCAGCGGCTCGTGCAGTGCGCTGATATCGCTGAATCCGATGAACCACTTCGGCACCGCCGCCAACTCGTCGAAGTCGACGTACTCGAGCATCCGCTGCACGCCGTACCCACCGCGCGCACAGAACACCGCAGCGAACCGCTCATCCAGCCAAGCCGCTCGCAAGTCTTCGGCCCGGGCCTTGTCGTCCGCGGCCAGGTAGCTGAACCGCTCATGCCCGGCCAGCACCGCCGGCATCACCTCGACCTCGAGCCCCCACGCCTTCAGGCGCTCGACCCCGATCTCCAGCCGCTCCGCCTGGACCCGCCCCGACGGCGCCACCACAGCAACCCGATCACCAGTCCGCAGCCGTTGCGGCACCACCACGTCAGTCACCCGCCGGACGCTACCCGACGGCCGGTCGCCGCGTGCAGATGGACAGGTAGTAGTGCCTCATTCCGCCCGAACCACTCGCCCGCTGAGCGTGAACCGAGGACCTACTACATGACTACGTCCTGTTGACCCGCACACCTACCAGCCCACCTCGATGGTGGTGCTCTTCGAGACTCCGTTGACGGTGACGCCGAGTTGGGCGGTGCCGGGACGGAGCGCGGTCAGCTGACCGGTCGCCGGGTCGTACGACGCGACCGCCCAGAACGGCGCGGTCCCGGCCGGGCCGATGTGGAGGGACGCTGAGCCCCACCAGTCCGACGACACCGGGAACGCGACCGGGACCCGGCGACCGTCCTGGACGACGGTCGCCGAGGCAGCTGCCGTCTGACCGCGCTGGAGGGAGGCCGGAGCGGTGAGCTCGAGCGTGTCCACGTGAGGCCTTAGCTCGACCTGGAACCATGATCGCTCGGGCGCCGACCACTTGCGCTCGCCGGCCGGCGCCGCGGTCGCCTTGGGGTCGATCCCGACCAGGGCCCAGCCGGTGAAGCCGCCGGCGTCCGGAGCAGCGGCCGGGCTCTTGCCGGAGTTGCCGGTCAGCGGCAGCAGGACGCCATCCGTCCGGGTGGCCGCGAAGGTCCCGGCGTGCCCCGCCATGTACGCCGCACCCTTGCCGGTCGAGGCCCGGAAGCCGGCCAGCCACTGGACGATCATGGCGGCTTCCTTGCGGTCGCCGAGCTGCGAGTTCTGCGTCGGCGACGGATCGTCGATCGGGTGATGCGCCATCACCACCACGTTGCGGATCGTCGTGTTCGTCGCCGCGTCGTCCAACTGCTTGCGCAGGTCGAGGATCTGGTCGAACCCGCCCGCCCGGAGCGATCCCAGCGACGAGTCGCGCAGGATGAACCGCGTGCCCTTGTGATCGAACGTGCTGGTCGGCGACCCGAACACCTTGGTCCACTCGGACAGGTCACCCGGCCCGTACGTCTCGTGGTTGCCCGGCACGTAGTGCACCGGCACCTTGCCGGCGACCTCCTCGTCGATGATCTGCTTCGCCAGCGCGATGTCCGGCCCGAACGCGCGGTCGACGAAGTCACCGTTGATCACCAGGAAGTCCGGGTTCTGCGCGAGCGCCTCGCGGATCGTCCGCCGGGCCTGCTTGACGTAGTCCGAGTTCGGGTCGTCGGAGGTGAACTGCGCGTCCGACATCACCGCGAACCGCCACCGGCCGCCGCCGGTCACCGTCCCGTCCGTCACCACCATCGGGTCGATCACCTTCGCGGGCGGCTCCATCGTCACCGGCGGCGCGCTGCGCACGGTCAGGTCGTCGATGATGATCCGGCCCGAGTACTGCCGGGTCGGCACGGTCTCCACCACGTAGATCCGCCAGAACCGCAGCGGCATCGTCAGACCGGGCGGGATGTCGGCCTCGACGTACTTCCAGCCGGTCCAGTCGACCGCGGCCGCGAGGTTCAGCGTCTGCGCGGTGCCGCCGGCGGCGTCGTACGCGTTCGCCCGCAGCCACGCGCCCTTGCCGTCGCCGTACACCCACGCGCCGAGCTTCTGCGGCTGTCCCGGGAGCGTCTGCTGCGGAGTCTGCGAGAGGTACGCCGCTCGCGTCGCCGTACTGCCCGTGAGCGAGTAGTCGAGCGCGATCGCCTGGCCACCGTCATGGCCCTCGGCCGCCGACCGCGACGCCGTCGCCGCACCGACCGGAACGGCGTTCGCCGCCCACTTGCTCAGGTCGTCGACCTCGTCCACCACCGTACTGGCCAGCCCGGCCGTGACACTGAGCTGCGTCGACAGGTTGCCGACCGTGGCGGTGATCACGGTCGACACCGCTTCGTTGCTCAGGGCATTCACGTCAAACCCGTTGCCGCGCGCAACCACATTCACGACCGCGGGATCGTAGGTCAGCTTGACGTCGCGCGGTTCGATCCAGGTCGAGAAGCCGTCGGCGTCGTAGCCGTCGACCTCGAAGAAGCCCTTGGCCGTTGCGTCGGACAACGACACTTGCCGGGTCGACGGCGCCAAGCGGGTCGGCGGACCGAGCACTGTCATCGGGAACCTTCCGTTCGCCGTACCGCGGGCCGCCGTGATCACCGCGTCGCCGGCCTTGCGACCGATCACCACTCCATGCTGGTCGACCCGGACATTGCTCCCACCGAACCAGTACGGCGTACCCGTCGCCGGCGCGTACGTCTCGTCGTGACCGGTGGCGGTGAGGACGCGGCTGAGGCCGGTGAGGACGCGGGAGCTGCGGGAGATGTCGGCGTCCGGTTCCTCGGCCGCGGTGCCCACCGCCTCGACGCGGAAGCCCTTCAGCTTGCCGGAACCCTTCACCGGCAGCAGGCCGAGGCCGTTCGGGATCAGCCGCTCGCCACCGTCGGACGGGTCGTTCACGACCTGCGGCGCCGCCTTGCCCGGCGTCCGGGCCAGCATCGTCGACGAGCCGCCGCCGTCCAGGTTGAGCGCGTCGTCGGCCCCGAGGCCGATCATCAGCTGACCCATCTCCTTCAGCGACAGGCCGCGGGAGCCGGTCGCCCGGCCGTCGACGGTGAGCAGGATCATCCGGCTGCCGTCCGCGTCGAACCCGATCGCGGTCCGCGGCGCGAGGTCGGCGTCCGGCACGTCGTCGGGGACCTTGCCGTCCTTCGCGAGCTGCGTGTTGCCGCTGATGCCGACCGCGACATCCGTCGCGTCGGGGCGCAGGCCGTACTGCACGTCGACCTTGTCGCCCACCTCGAACGCGGTCAGCGCGTCGGCGCCGGCCTCGCGGCCGATCAGCGCCTGCTCGTTCGCGGCCAGCGGGGCGGTGCCCGGAGTGGTGGCCGACGAGACGACCACACCGTCGCGAAGGATCACCTCGCGGACGGTCGGCAGGCCGTCCACGGTCCTGGTCCGGGCCGCGTCGCCCCACTCCGGGGTGTAGAGGCCGATGCCGCCGGAGTTGACGGCCGGCGAATTGAGGTTGGTCAGCTGGAGCTTCGTCGCGTCGTCGTCGGTCGCCGTTCCTTGCAGGAAGAGCTGGGCGATCGCGCCGAGTCCGTCCTTGCCGATCACCGCGGTGTCGTTGTGGCCGGCGGCCGGGGCGTTGATCAGCCGGCCGGACCGCTCGACCCCGACGCCGAGCGGCGCGGTGGTGTCGTTGATGTCGAAGAAGTCGCCGTTGACCCCGGCGATCGCGCCTTTCCGGGCCAACTGCTGGCTCAGCGGCGTACCGCCGGAGACCTTGCCGGTGTTGACGTAGTCGACGGTGACGCCGTGCTTGTCCAGGTCGGTGGCGAGAATGTCGCCACGCAACCAGCCGCGGGCGTCGAGGCGCTCGAAGGCGGTGTAGTTGACGCCGGGCGCGACCGGGCTGTCCTGCCGGCTGGTCACCAGCCCTTCGCCGGCCGGCGCGATCGCGAGGTCGGAGATGTCCGAGCTCGACGACGAAGGCCGCTGCGCCTCGACCGGCTGCGGGCCGGGGACAGGCTGTGCGAACGCCGGGTTCAGCGCGGCGCCGGCGAGCAGACCGCCGATGCCGAGCGTGGTGGCGAGTGGACGGAAGAGCGACACGACAGCCTCCCCAGCGTGGACGGACGCGGCCATCCGACGCTGTGCGCTCTACCGCCGCATGAGACACAGGTGTACGCCGGTCAACCGACCGGTGACAAAGTAACGCCTCCAGAGCCTGATCGGAAGGTTTTCTCCTCCACTGATCAGTGCCGAGTGACGAACCCGGTCTCGTAGGCGACCACCACCGCCTGGACGCGATCGCGGATGCCAAGCTTGGTCAGGACCCGGGCGACGTGGGTCTTCACGGTCGTCTCGGCCACCACCAGCTCGGCCGCGATCTCCGCGTTCGACAGCCCACGGGCGATGAGCCGCAGTACGTCGCGCTCGCGGTCGGTCAGCGCGGCCAGCTCCGGGGGCAGCTCTTGCGGCTGGACTGGCTCGACGAAGCGCTCGACCAGCCGCTGGGTGATCGCCGGCTCGATCAGCGAGTCGCCGGTGGCAGCGGCGCGAACAGCCGCGACCAGCCGGGTCGACGGGGAGTCCTTGAGCAGGAAGCCGGCCGCGCCGGCCCGCAACGCCCGGTAGATGTACTCGTTCTGGTCGAACGTGGTGAGCACGATGATCGTCGGCGCGTTCGGGTGCCGCCGGATCTCCTCGGTGGCCGACAGTCCGTCGAGTCCGGGCATCCGGATGTCCATCAGAATCACATCGGGCTCGACCAGCTGAGCCTGCCTGATCGCCTCGGTTCCGGTGTCGGCTTCGGCCACCACCGCGATGTCTCCCTCAGCCTCCAGGATCACCCGGAAGCCCGTGCGGACCAGGGTCTGGTCGTCGGCGACGAGCACGCGGATCTTCGACCGGGGCGGTCGCTCCGCTACGCACCGGGCGCCGCCGTACGCGTGCTGGTCAACGGGTCGGGTCGCGAGGTGACCGTGAGCATCGAGAACGACCACTCGATCCAGGAGCGGCCGGGTCTGGCCGGTACGGGTCGCGGGCTGGTCGGGCTGCGGGAGCGGGTGCAGGAGCTGGGTGGCCGGCTGGTCACCGGACCGATCCCCGGGGGCGGGTGGCTGGTCGAGGCCACCCTGCCGGACGGTCGCCGCGTTGGAGATCGCGGGAGTTGACCGGGCAGAGCTCAGGTTCTGGATCGCCCTGGATGACTGGGCGGCCGCCGAACCCGATGCCGTTGCCGGGAGTCGTCAGTTGGTGCTGACCGGGCGGCCGGAGGTCTGCCATGCGTGCATGCCACCGTCGAGGTTGATCGCCTCGCGGCCGAGCTGGTTCAGGAACTGGGTCGCCATCCCGGACCGGCCACCGACCGCGCAGACGCAGAGCACCTTCTGGTCCAGGGGCACTTCGCCGACCCGCTCCTGCAGTTCGCCGAGCGGGATGTGGTTGGCACCCTCGATGTGCCCGCGGTCCCACTCGTCCGGCTCGCGCACGTCGAGCACGAACGCATCCGCCAGCAACACGTCGTCGAGATCGGCCACGACGACCGAGGGAATCTCCTGGTTCTGGAACATGCGACCAAGCATGTCAGATCAGCAGCCTCCCTCCGTAGGTTCCGCCGAGGAGGGTTGGGAATGCGATTGCCCGATGGGTGGGATATCACATTGACACCGGCCGCCGGATTGCGGACCGTGGCTCGAAGGAGGCGCGGCCGTGGCACTGATACAGGGGATCCCGGGGGAGTTCGAGCCGCAGCCCTGGGGCGAGGCAATTCTGCGGAGTCGCGAACTGCTGCTGCTCCGGATCGCCCGCCGGCCACCCGACCACGAGGTCCGCCTGCCCGGTCTGGCCACCACCCCGCTGCACGTCGTCGAGGACCGCACCGGCAAGGCCTTGACCTGGCGGCACGACGGCGACGACCTGATCGTCCGGCTGCCCGACTCAGGCGAACCGCCGCTCGTCCGGGTCGCCCTGCAGGGCAAGCTCCGCATCGTCCCGCCGGACACCGTCACCGCCAACGCCGACGGCGTCTGGGACGTCACCCCGACCGGCACAACCGCCCACCTGGTCGCCCGCCGCTCCGCGGACGTCGCCGTACGCTTCCTCGGCCCGATGGACCCGGACGCCCAGCAGCACGTCCGGCTGGCCGGCCGGAGGTACGTCGTCTCGGGTCATCAACTGCTGCGGTCGACGATCGGCCCGTTCCCGATGCCGGCCCGACGCGTGCTCCCGCTCCTCGTCCCCACCGGCGTACGACGGACGCTCGTCGCGCCGGTCGGCACCGTGCTGGCCTCGATCCACCCGGGGACGTCCGGCGAGCTCACCGTCCTGGTGACGAACTTCGGCCGCGGGCGAGCGCGTGGCGAGGTCGTGCTGCCGCTGCCGCCCGGGTGGTCCGCCATCGACCGCGAGTGGACGTTCGACGATCTCGCCGCGGGCCGGTCGATCGGCTGGGCGACCCGCCTCGCCGGGCCGGCAGGTGCCCACGAACTGCAGCTCCGCCTCGAGGCCGGCCGCCGCTCGGCGTCGTCACCCTACGTCATCCACCTGTGACTGACTGGATTCGCCTACTTGAGGAGCTTGGACAGGCGGCGGTCCGCAAGGGGTTTGCCGCCGGTCTGGCAGGTGGCGCAGTACTGCAGCGAGGAGTCGGCGAAGCTCACCTCGCGGACGATGTCACCGCAGACCGGGCACTTCTCGCCCGTGCGTCCGTGCACCCGCAGACCGGACTTCTTCTCCGACTTCAGATCCTGTACGGCGAGGCCGGCGGAGCGATCCACCGCGTCCTGAAGGGTCTCGCGCATGGCGTCGTACAGAGTCTTCAGTTCGTCCTCGGAGAGGTTGGAGGCCGGCTTGAACGGGCTCATCTTCGCGACGTGCAGGATCTCGTCGGAGTATGCGTTGCCGATGCCGGCGATGACCGACTGGTTCCGCAGGACGCCCTTCAGTTGGACCCGGCCCTCCCGCTTGAGGATGGCACCGAAGTCCTCGAGCGACAGCGTGAACGGATCGGGCCCGAGCCGCGCGATCCCCGGCACCTCGGCCGGGTCGCGGACGACGTACACCGCGAGCTTCTTCTGCGTGCCCGCCTCGGTCAGGTCGAACCCGGAACCGTCATCGAGCACCGTCCGCAACGCGATCGGCCCCTTGCCGGGCCGGACCAGCGTCGTCGACTGCTCCTCTTTCCACCGCAGCCACCCAGCCCGCGCCAGGTGGATCACCAGGTGCACGCCCTGCGCGGAGATGTCCAGGAACTTCCCGTGCCGCTGCACATCGTCGATCAGCAACCCGACCAGCGCCGAGATCGGCGGGTCGTAGGTCTTCAGCGCGCTGATCGCCGTGATGTCGGCGCGCACGAACGCCTGCCCGACGGCTCGCTCCCGCAGGAACCCCGCCAGCGACTCCACCTCCGGCAACTCAGGCACGAACCCAGTGTGCCAAAAGCCAGGGACACTTTCCCGGGTTTCTCCGGCGGATCACCTATGGAAGGGGTTGGGCGGGGCGGCTACCGTCGGGGGCAACAGAGTAGGGAGGCCCTCATGGGGTTTGTGAAGACGTTGGTGAAGGGTGCCGTCGTCGCGACGTTGGCTCAGGTCGTGCAGCGCGAGTTGAGCAAGCCGGAGAACCAGCAGAAGATCAAGGAAGCCTTCCAGAAGGTTCAGCAGCGCCGGAGCGGGGCGCAGTAGTCACTGGGCGCGGTGGGCCTGGAGGGTGTAGGTGGCGGGGAGCCGGAGCGGGTTCTCCGTCAGCCGCCACTCGCCTGCGGCGTCCTCGGTCATCAGGCCGGGCAGGGCGTTCCAGGGCGCACTGTCGTGCTCGGTGAGTGAGTCGAACGTCAGCCCGGCACCCTGGACCGCGGTGATGATCTCGGCCAGGCCGTGGTTCCACTCGTGCGTCAGGTTCGCGGTGAACACTGCGTCGGTTTCGACGTACGTCCCACCCTCGTCCCAGACGATCGGCTCGGGCGTCTCGAAGTACGGGTGCCTCAGCACGGGCTCCTCGAGGCCTTCACCGGCGAGCGCCCACAGCATCGGGTGGCCCTCGCGGACGAAGAGCCGCCCACCGGGCTTGAGCAGTCCGGCGACTGTGTCCGCCCAGCGCTGGATGTCGGGGAGCCAGCACAGCGCGCCGATCCCGGTGTAGACCAGGTCGTACGACGACGCGCCGAGCACCTCGACCGCGTCGTAGACATCAGCCACGTGGAAGTCCGCGGTGAGCCCGAGCCGATCGGCCAGCGACTGCGCCTGCTCGACCGCGGGCGCCGAGAAGTCGAGTCCGCTCATCCGCGCCCCGAGCCGCGCGAGGGACACCGTGTCAGTGCCGATGTGGCACTGCAGGTGCACCCCGCGCAGCCCCGCGATGTCGCCCAGCCGGGGGACGTCGAACCGGACCACCCCGCTGAGGTACGACGGATCCTGCTCGAACGACGCCACCCGGTAGTCCGGCGACGCCACATGCGCCGGGACCCGCTCGTCCCAGCTGGCCCGATTCACGTCCCGGTAGTCGGTCACGGTTCGAACTGTCGCACACCGCGACCGCGGCTCAGAACAGATTTACTGGAACGCCGTGGTCCAGATCCGCGCCTTGTAGAACTGTGCCCCCGACCGGGTCCGGTCCGGCGAGGCGGACAAGCGGACCGTCTTGTTCGCCCAGTCCCTCGGCTGCGTGCCATCACCACGGATCGACACGACCTCGCCAGAGGAATGCTTCACGTACGACTTCACCCGCGACTCCGACGAGATCTTCCGGGTCCGGAACGACCCGCCGTCGGTCAGCAGCTCGTACACACCCTTGGTCGACGTGATCAGCATCTTCTGGTGGTTGGTGTAGTCCGGCTGCAGGTCGTGGCCCAGGTTTCCACTACCCAGGCTGAAGTGGGCGGCGTACTTGAGCCGGGTGTTCCGCTTGCTGCCCATCACGGCGTAGTGGCTGAACCGGTTCTTCCCCACCACCCAGAGCAGTTCGTACGTCGGGTCCCACAGCACGCCGTGCGCACCTGGGTAATCCACGGTCTGTACCTTGGCCAGACTGCCGAGGCTGCCGACACTGCTCGGCGCGTACAGCGTCAGCTTGCCGTCGGAGCTTGCGACGATCACCGAGCCGTTCCCAGGCACCCGCTCGATCGCATGCGGATTGCCGCCCGGCGTCGCACTCCAGGCCACGTCGTTCAGCTCGGTGTTCTTCTCGCTGTCGATGTCCACGATCCCGGCCTTGCCGCCGGACGCCGCCACCAGCGCGATCCATCCCTGCGCCGCGGTCTCGCGGATCTTCACGTCGGACAGATTCGACCAGGCTCCGCCGCCAGGGCTGAAGCTCCAGTGCACATTGGCGTCCGAGAACGCCTTGTTCTTGGGGAAGACGAGGACCTTGTTCTTGGTCTGCTCGGTGGTCGCGACGTAATAGTTCGCTGCCACCGCCGCCTGTGCGTCCTGCTGCCCCAGTAGCGTGATCGCCGGCGCGCCTACGGCCGCCGCGGCCAGCCCCTGCAGGAACGTCCTCCGGTGCATTCAGATCCTCCTCAGGTTGGTAAGCCCTTTCAGTCGGTACTGACGCCGCCGACGGTCCCGGGGTTCCCTCCCACAAGGAGACCGCCCGGGGCAGGAACCCCGGGCGGTCTTGGTATGACTCAGGCCGCGTGGCGGCCGTGGTGGGTGGTGAGGCGAGCGCGACGGATCGCGTGCACGGTCCCCGCGGTCGAGGCGGGCTTGTGGTTGAAGGGCTCGGCCGCGCCACCGAGGGCGAGCAGGTCGAGCTTGGTCCGGGCCTTGTCGCGGTCGTCAGCGATCCAGGTGCCCTCCGGACCGGCGGTCAGACCGGTGGAGTGGCGCTTGTTGCTGATCTCCAGAGCCGCGATCACGGCCAGCACGAGTACTGCGAGAACGATGTATCCGGTCATGGCAGTAATCATGCTACCAACTAGATCCAGCCACCATTGGCACTATTGACGTACTTCCACAAATTACTGCCATACTGGCTGCATGCTCCGAAAGATCGCGGTCGTCCTGATGGAGGACGTCGCCATGTTCGAGTTCGGCGTGGTGTCAGAGGTGTTCGGGATCGACCGCACCGACGACGGTGTGCCCGAGTTCGACTTCAAAGTGTGTTCGACCAAGCCCGGTGAGCCACTGCGGAGCAGCAGTCACTCCTCGGTGATCGCGCCGTACGGGCTGGAGGAGCTCGAGGACGCCGACCTGGTGGCGCTGCCGGCGACGACCTGGCGGGAGGAGTACGACGAACGCATCCTCGACGCACTCCGCCAGGCCGAGGCCCGCGGGGCGATCCTGCTGACGGTCTGCTCGGGCGCGTTCGTGCTCGGCAAGGCGGGTCTGCTGGACGGTCGGCCGTGTACGACGCACTGGCGCTACGAGAAGCTGTTCCAGGAGCAGTTCCCGCTCGCCAGGCTGGACGCGGACGTGCTGTTCGTCGACGACGGCAACATCATCACGAGCGCCGGCACCGCGGCCGGCATCGACGCCTGCCTGCACCTGGTCCGCCGCGAGCTCGGCAGCGCGGTCGCGACCCGGATCGCCCGCCGGATGGTGGTCCCGCCGCAGCGCGACGGCGGCCAGCGGCAGTACGTCGAGGTCCCGGTGCCGGAGTCGTCCGGGGAGAGCCTGCAGCCGGTACTCGACTGGATGGTCGACAACCTGACCGTCGAGCACACCGTGCCCGCACTGGCCCGGCGGGCGCAGATGTCGGAGCGGACCTTCGCCCGGCGGTTCGTCGCCGAGACCGGGACGACCCCAGTGAAGTGGGTCACCACGCAGCGCGTCCTGCGGGCCCGGACGCTCCTCGAGCAGACTCGGATGGGTGTCGAGCAGATCGCGACCGAGTCGGGATTCGGGACGGCGGCTCTGCTGCGGCATCACTTCCGTAGGGTGGTGGGCGTGCCACCACAGGACTATCGCCGTACGTTCCAGACCGCCAGCTGATGGTCGCCTACCGCAACGCCGTCGCGGCCGATGCCGACGACGTGATGAATGGGCCACCGCCGCTGAGGACTCACACCGCCCACCGGACTCGGCCGACGCCGTACTGCGGCTGATCTCGCGTGATCCGGAGGCGCTGATCCTTGCCGTCGACAACGATATGGTCGTCGGCTCGATCATCGTCGGCTGGGATGGCTGGCGCTGTCATCTCTACCGACTCGCCGTCGCTTCGACCCATCGCCGCCAGGGCATCGGCCGCGAACTGGTCGCGCGGGCCGAGGCCCGGTTCACGGCGTACGGCGGGACCCGCGCCGACGCGATGGTCCTCGACGACAACAGCCAGGCCCACCGCGTCTGGTCAACCGCCGGGTACGCACCCCAGCCCGAATGGTCCCGCTGGGTCAAGCCGCTCCCCTGATCCACTGGTGCAGCTCGACAGGACGTATACGTCCACTGCCAAGCGACCGGACGTCTGCACACGCTCGGCAGCTGGCGCGCTCGCCGGACAGTAGGCGTATACGTCCTGTCGGGACTGGCCGGCGCTGACCAAACCCTGCTCCGCGCTCGCCGGATGATGTCCGATCCCGACGACCGACTCCAACTACTTGACATCGGATACCCGCGGTCTAATACTCGATTTCGAGTACTTGAGATCGAGGAGGGTGTCGTGGCGAAGCGGAAGGTGGGGAATCCCCTGGCGTTCGCCGTGCTCGGGAGTCTGGGCGAGCGGCCGATGCACCCGTACGAGATCTCCACGATGCTCCGGGCCCGCGGCAAGGACCAGAGCATCAAGGTGAACTACGGCTCGCTCTACTCCGTCGTCGGGGCCCTGGAGAAGCACGGCTTCATCGAGGCGCTGGAGACGGTCCGGGAGGGCAACCGCCCGGAGCGCACGGTGTACCAGATCACCACCGCCGGCCAGGCCGAGTTCTCCGACTGGCTGGCCGAGCTGATCGGGACGCCGACCCGCGAGTTCCACCCACTCGAGGCCGGCCTGGCCTACCTGCCAGGCCTGCCGCCCGACCGCGTGCTCGAACTCCTCGACCAACGCCTGACGACGATCGACGGCGAGATCCAGGAGCTGACCGAGCTGCACGATCAGATGGACTCGATGGAGTTCCCGCGCATCTTCTGGATCGAGTCCGAGTTCCGGCTGAAGCTGCTCGAGGCCGAGTCGGCGTACGTCCACCAGCTGGCCGCGGAGATCCGCTCGGACGCACTCAGCGGCTCCGCGTTCTGGCGTTTGGCC
This sequence comes from Kribbella sp. NBC_01484, assembly GCF_036227145.1. Taxonomy (NCBI): domain Bacteria; kingdom Bacillati; phylum Actinomycetota; class Actinomycetes; order Propionibacteriales; family Kribbellaceae; genus Kribbella; species Kribbella sp. NBC_01484. The sequence goes on along the minus strand of NZ_CP109437.1, from coordinate 2,849,525 downwards.
TGGAAACACTACGAGGAGGACGGCATCACCCCGACCGAGCAACTCAAGGATCCGGTCAAGTATTTCGGCACGGACTTCGCCTGGATGAAGGCGGTCCCGCCGGAAGCTCAGTAAATAAACGGCCCTCGACCACGGTGCGGCAACACCAGGGTCAAGGGCCGCGGTTCCTCGAGTCGGTCCGAAGACCTGGCACCCAAGGCGCAATCACAGGATAGGCCAGGCCGGACCGGCTCCCAGCACCCACAAAGGGAGTCACCTGATGGCTACGCATGCCCTCGAAGCGGTCGACCTGGTCAAGACGTACCCGGCCGGCCGGAAGAACCCACCGCTCCGCGCGCTCGACGGTCTCTCGTTCAGCGTCCCCGACGGCGTCGTCCTCGGCCTGCTCGGCCCGAACGGCGCCGGCAAGTCCACCACCGTCAAGATCCTCACCACCCTCTCCCGGGCCGACTCCGGCCGGGCGCATGTCGCGGGGTACGACGTGGCCGGCCGGCCGGACCAGGTACGACGCTCGATCGGCTATGTATCGCAGAAGTCCAGCTCCGACCCGATGGCGACGGGCGTCGAGAACCTCGTCCTCAGCGGCCGGATCTACGGCCTGTCGCGGCCGGCCGCGGTGCGGCGGGCGACCGAGTTGCTGGAGCGGTTCGACCTGACCGAGGCCGGCGATCGCCAGGTCAAGACCTACTCCGGTGGCATGCAGCGCAAGCTCGACGTGGCGCTCGGCCTCGTCCACCGGCCGCGGGTGCTGTTCCTCGACGAGCCGACCACCGGCCTCGACCCGGAGGCGCGCGCCGACCTGTGGAACGAGGTCGGCCGACTGTCCGGCGACGAAGGCCTGACCGTGCTGCTCACCACGCACTACCTGGAGGAGGCGGACCGGCTGGCCGGCCAACTCGCCATCGTCGACCACGGCAAGATCGTTGCCGAGGGCACCCCGGAGGCCTTGAAGGCCGAGCTCCGCGGTGACTCGGTGCACGTCGAACTGGTCGATCCGGACCTCGACGGCAGTGTCCGCACGCTGCTCGGACAGCTGTCCGGCATCGGCACGATCGTTGTCGAGGGCAACGTGCTGCGGCTTCGGGTCGACCACGGTGCGACCGCGGTTCCCGCCGTACTGGGAGCCCTTGAAGACAAGGCGGTTCCGGTCACCGCGGTGACCGTGTCACGGCCGTCGCTGGATGATGTGTACCTGCGCTACACCGGCCGCTCGTTCCGGGAAGCCTCGCTGGAAAGGGAGGCCGCGTGATGGCCACTTTGACGGCAACGCCTCCGGTTGTGGCCCAGCGCCGTACCGGATTTCTTGCGCACACTCGCTTCATCACGGGCCGGTGGCTGCGGGCGTCGTACCGGCAGCCGGCTCTGATCGCGTTCACGCTGATCCAGCCGGCGATCTGGCTGCTGCTGTTCGGCCAGCTCTTCAAGGGCGTGGTGAACATCCCGGGCTTCAGCGACTCGTCGTACATCGCCTTCCTCACGCCCGGCATCGTGATGATGACCGCGCTGATGACGAGCGGCTGGAACGGTACGACGTTCATCGCCGACATGGAGCGCGGGGTGATGGACCGGTTGCTCGCGTCGCCGGTCAGCCGGGGTGCCCTGATGGCCGGGCAGTTGATCAGCAACGCGACCACGACGCTGATCCAGACCATCCTGGTGTTCGCGATCGGCATCGCCGCCGGCGCGCGGTACCACGGCGGTGCGGCCGGCTACCTGGTGACGATCGGGGTGTCGATGCTGGTCGGGATCGCGTTCGGCTCGCTGTCCAACGCGGTCGCGCTGCTGACCCGGCAGCAGGAGGCGCTGATCGGCATCTTCCAGTTCGTCTCGCTGCCGCTCACCTTCATGTCGTCGATCATGATCGACCCTGCGGTGGCGCCGCACTGGGTCAACGTGGCGGCTCGCTTCAACCCGGTCGACTGGGCCGCCATCGCCGCCCGCCAAGCCCTGGCCGCCGACCCGGACTGGTCGTCGGTAGTCCGGCACAGCGCCTACCTGCTCGCGTTCACGTTGGTCGTCGGCTGGGCGTCGACCCGCGCCTTCCGCACCTATCAGCGCTCGGTCTGAGGTTGGCCCCCGGACCTGCACTACTCAACAATCGTCGTCTCGGCCGATCCGAGCTGCCGGCTGAGCGTAAGCCGCCGAGGTTGCGCGCAATTGATGAGTGGCGCAGGTCCGCTACCCGAGCGCTTCGGCGTACCAGGGCTTGATGACGTTGTCGATCAGGGCGAGGCGTTGGTCGAAGGGGATGAAGGCGGACTTCATCGCGTTGATGGCGAACCAGCGGAAGTCGTGGAGGCTGTAATCGAAGGCTTCCGCGAGCAACGCCAGCTCCCGGCTCATCGACGTACCACTCATCAACCGGTTGTCCGTGTTCACCGTGACCCGGAAGCGCAGCTTGGCGAGCACGCCGATCGGGTGGTCGGCGATCGACTCCGCGGCGCCGGTCTGCAGGTTGGAACTCGGGCACATCTCCAGCGGGATCCGCCGGTCCCGGACGTACGCCGCCAGCAGCCCGAGCTCGGCCTTCTCGCCGGCCTCGTCGTAGGTGATGTCGTCGATGATCCGCACGCCGTGACCCAGCCGGTCGGCGCCACACCATTGGATCGCCTGCCAGATCGACGGCAGACCGAACGCCTCGCCGGCGTGGATGGTGAAGTGCGCGTTCTCGCGCTGGAGGTATTCGAACGCGTCCAGGTGCCGGGTGGGCGGGTACCCGGCCTCCGCACCGGCGATGTCGAACCCGACCACGCCCGCGTCGCGGTACGCGACCGCCAGCTCCGCGATCTCCATCGACCGGGCCTTGTGCCGCATCGCGGTCAGCAACTGCCGAGCCACGATCGGCCGCTCCGCGGTCGCCATCCCGTGCTCGAACCCTTCCCGGACCGCGTCCACCACCTGCTCGAGCGTCAACCCGGCAGTCAGATGCTGCTCCGGCGCGTACCGCACCTCGGCGTACACCACTCCATCCGCGGCCAGATCCTGCACACACTCACTGGCGACCCGCTTGATCGCCTCGGCGTTCTGCATCACCGCCACCGTGTGATCGAACGTCTCCAGATAGCGCTCCAACGACCCCGAATCCGCCGACTCGACGAACCATTCGGCCAGTTCCCCCGCATCCCCCCGCGGCAACCGATGCCCGATCTCCCGCGCCAACTCCACAACCGTCCCCGCCCGCACCCCACCATCCAAATGGTCATGCAACAAAGCCTTGGGCGCTGCCTTCAACTGCTCCGGGGTGATCATCCCGCCATCTTCGCAGTCCCCCCACCAACCTCAAGCACATCCGAGCCTTCCCACCGCCGTTCGAATTCGTGCAACGCGGCGTTGCACGATTCCTTGGCTCGCCACCGGTCACCGCCGCGAAGCGGGAGATTCTCAAGAGTTACTGGTTCCATCGGGCAGGAGATCCTTGACCGGCAACACGAGCAGGACTGGGGCAGCAAGGTCATCGACAGGCTCTCGACCGACCTCAAGAATCGTTGTCCCGGAGTGACCGGATACTCACCGCGCAACCTCAAGTACATGCGAGCGTTCGCGGCTGCTTGGGCAGGAGAGGCAATTGTGCAAGCGCCACTTGCACAACTGCCGTGGTACCACCATCTCGCCTTGCTGACCAAGATCGACCACCCTGAGTTGCGCTCCTGGTACGCCGCTGCCGCGCTCCACATCGACGGCCGATTCCACGAGCGCGCCGGCAAGGCGGTGACGAACTTCGCCACGGCGCTGCCGTCGGAAGAGTCCGACCTGGCTCAGCAGGCAACCCGCGATCCCTACCTGTTCGACTTCCTCGGCGCGACCGACGGCTGGCGGGAGCGGGAGGTGGAGGTGGAGAAGAAGCTGGTCGAGCACGTCGGCAAGTTCCTCCTCGAGCTCGGACAGGGGTTCGCGTTCATCGGGCAGCAGGTCCGGCTCGAGTGGCGGAGGAGGACTGACCGGCGCGCGCCCGCGCTCCGCGAGGCGATTCCCGGGTGGGAATTGAGGGTGGGTGCGGGGTGGACGCACCGTTGGGGGGTGGAAACGATGAAGAGCTATCACATCCAGTACGGCGGCGGGCTCGAGAGTTTGCGGTTGCGCGAACACCCCGTGCCGGAGCCCGGGCCGACCGAGGTGCTGGTGCGGATCCGGGCGAACTCGCTCAGCTCACGCGAGCTGAACATCCTGCGCGGCCGCTATCCGCTTCCGGTCTCCGACGACATCATCGCCGCGTCGGACGGCGCCGGTGAGGTGGTCGCGGTGGGTGGCGAGGTCGACCGCTTCCAGGTTGGGGATCGGGTGATGGGCGTCGTGTTCCAGCGATGGTTCGACGGGCGCTTCGATCTCGCTCGCGCCGACCAGCTGGGCGGATCGCTCAACGGTCTGCTGACGGAGTACGCCGTACTCGACCAGGAAGGCGTCGTACCGATCCCCGATCACCTCACGTACGAAGAGGCGGCGACGCTGCCGTGTGTGGCAGTCACCGCGTGGAACGCCCTGGTCGGCGGGCAGGGTCTCGCGCCTGGCGAGCAAGTCCTGACGCTGGGTTCGGGTGGTGTGTCTCTGTTCGCTTTGCAGTTCGCCAAACTGCTCGGTGCTCGCGTGATCGCGACCGCCGGCACTGACGAGAAGGCCGCGCGCCTGACCGAACTCGGTGCCGACGCCGTCATCAACCACACCACCACGGCTGACTGGGCGAAGCAGGTCCGTGAACTGACCGACGACCGCGGCGTCGACCATGTGGTCGATGTGGCCGGCACTCTGAACGAGTCGCTCCGAGCCGCCGCCACCGGCGGCGAGATCGCCTTCGTCGGCTCACTGGGCGGCGCCGACCCCATCGACGCCCGCCTCCTCTTCACGTCCTCGGTCACCGTGCGCCCGATCGCCCTGGGCCACCGCGCCCACTTCCAGGCATTGAACCAGGCCATCGCCGCAGCCGACCTGCACCCAGTCATCGACAGGGTCTTCCCCTTCGATCAAACCCCTGCCGCCTTCGCCTACTACGCCAACGGCGGCGGCTTCGGCAAAATCGTCATCTCCCACACCGCCTGACCCTTACCCACTGCGGCCCCGCGTCTACTCCAGCCCGCCCGCACCAGCGGGTGGTCAGATGGTGTGGATTCGGAAGACGGGGACGCCGGGGGCGATGTGGTGGAGGACCTCGTCGGGGGAGTTCTTGTCGACGTCGCCGCCGAAGAAGGTGCCGACCTCCCAGGCCCACTTCTTGAGGTAGAGCCGGAGCATCGGGGTCTTGTCGGCGTCGGCGATCTCCTCGGCGCGGAAGGTTTCGACCTTGCGGCCGAGTTGGAGGCGGCCCTCCTTGGTGGCGCGGAGGTTCTTCACCCACTGGGTGTGGCCGCGGGGGGCGACCAGGTAGCGCTCGCCGTCGAGGATCAGGAGGTTGACCGGAGTGCTGCGCCACTCGCCGGACTTGCGGCCGCGGACCGAGAGGACCCGGCTGCCCATCAGGCTCAGGCCGAGCTTGGTCATGCGGGCGACGATCCGGTTGAAGACCCGCATGCTGCCCTCGGCCGCGGTGATCACGCGCTTGCTGTCGTAGGTCTGCTTGTACTCCGGCATCGTCCTGCCCTTTCATCGTTTCGAGAGCGGTGCTCTCTGTTGAGATCAGTGAACACGGAAGCAGTGCTCCTTGTCAAGAGCACTGCTCTCGAATCTGTGGCAGACTGGGTTCATGAACGCTGGACGCACCGCACGCGAGAGAGCCAGGGCCGAGCTGACCGACGAGATCAAGGCGGTCGCCCGGCGCCAGCTGGCAACGGTCGGGGCGGAAGGGCTGTCGCTGCGGGCGGTCTCCCGGGAGCTCGGGATGGTGTCGTCGGCGCTCTACCGGTACTTCCCGAGCCGCGACGACTTGCTGACAGTGCTGATCATCGAGGCGTACGACGCTCTCGGCGAAGCGGCCGAAGCAGCGGCGATCAAATCGGGAGCGTCGTTCGCAGTCGGCGGAGCGACCCCGGACGCGGAACCGCCGGACGGAGGGCTGGCGCCGGTCCCGGGGTCGTGGGATCCGTTGCAGACCTGGGTGGCCGTGTTCAGCGCCATTCGGGACTGGGCTCGCTCGAATCCACAGCAGTACGCACTGATCTACGGGTCGCCGGTGCTGGGTTATCAGGCACCGCAGACGACGGTTCAGCCCGCCATCCGGGTGCCCATCCTGATGCTCGGGATTCTGCAGCAAGCGCATGCGGAGGGGCGACTGGCGCCGCTCGACGATGCGCCTGAGCCGGACGGCGTACTCGCCGGCCAGGTGGCGGTGCTGGTCGGGTTGGCGCCTGGTGTGCCACCCAGCGTGCTGCTCCGCATGGTGATCGTGTGGACGCAGTTGTTCGGGATGATCAACTTCGAGTTGTTCGGTCAGCTGGTCGGGTCGATGGACCCGGCGGACGAGTTCTTCGCCTCGGCGACCCGGCAGATGGCCGCCTTCGTCGGTGTCAGTTGACGACATTACTGCCCGCCGCGGGTGTCAGCTGAACGCCTTCGGAAGCGGGAGGTCGATGGCGCGCGCGACCCGGCGGACGTAGTCCTCGCGCGGGATCGAGACCGCGCCGAGGGTGGCCAGGTGGTCGGTGACCCATTGGATGTCGAACACGCGCTCGGCGGCGTACTCGTCGTCCAGCAGTTCGATCAGACCGGCGACGGCAGCCTTCGAACCATCGGTCTTGTGATGGAACATCGACTCTCCGGCGAACAGCCCGCCGATCGACACGCCGTACAGACCGCCCGCGAGCTCGTCGCCGTCCCAGGCCTCGACCGAATGCACCCAGCCGAGCCGGTGGAGTTCGGTGTACGACGCGATGATGTCCCGGTCGACCCAGGACCCGGGCCGGCGCGGATCGGCACACGCGCGGATGACCTGATCGAACGCCGTGTTCACCCGGATCTCGAACTTGCTGCGGGCCCGCCGCACCGACCGCGACGGCCGGTACCCGGCCACCTCGATCACCCCGCGATCGACCGGCGACCACCACAGCACCGAGGCTCGGCGGTCCGGCATCGGGAACAGACCCCGCCGGTACGCCGCCAGCACGGTCCCCGGCGCCAGGTCGGCACCACCCGCGACCACGTCGCTCGCCCCGGCAACCCCGACCGGCGGAAACTCCCACACAGAAGCAGCAGGCTCGACAGGCACACCCCCATCCTGGACCACACCCCACCACTCCACCGCCGAGGGGACACCCCGAGCTGGAGAGACCACCCCCGGGGCCGAAGCAACACTCCGCGGTCGAGGGGACACCCGAAGAGCTAGGGGACACCCGGGGTTTCTCCCGAGTGGCGGGGTACCGGAAGCCACGTAGAGTTGAAGCACGCCCAGGCTTCCGGACGCGGGGGAGGGCGGGAAGGAGCACCGTGGCCGGAGTAGCCAGGTTCGTCGCCAGCAGTCTTGCGCCCGCCGCGCAGCGGCTCGCTCCGCAGGCCGCGGCGGGAGTACTGCGCCAGATTCTCGAAGTCGCGATCGACGGGTACCAGCGGTTCCCCGGCGCCGAGCGGATCGCGGAGAGCAAGCTGGCCCGGTGCGGCGGCGACCCACAGCTCGCCATCGACGCGGTGATCGACCAGCACATCCGGCTGGCCGGCGTCCAGGGCTTCGCCACCGGCCTCGGCGGCCTCATCATCCTCCCGGTCTTGCTGCCCGCGAACCTGACCGGCATCGCGATCGTCCAGGCGCGGATGGTCGCCGCGATCGCGCACCTGCGCGGCTACGACCTGGACGACCCGCGCGTCCGCACTGCGGTGATCACCTGCCTGCTCGGCGAGGAGGGCATCGCCGACCGGCTGAAGAAGTCCAGTCTGGTGTCGTCGCCGATGGCGATCGCGACCGCGCCGGTGTTCGACCCGGAGCTGGATCGCCAGGTCTCCGGCGAGGTGGTCGGCGAACTGATCGCCCGGATCAGCGGCAAGAAGATGGCCCTCACCGTCACCCGCCGGGTTCCGCTGCTCGGCGGCGCGGTCGGCGGCTGCGTCGACGGCTGGTCGACGTACCGCGTCGGTCAGTACGCCGACAAGAGCCTGGTCCGCCGGATCCGGCGCCCGATCGAGCCGTGATCGCCGTACGCCGCAGCGCGCTGAGGGCTGTGGAAGGGTGATCGCCGCGTGGTAGCGCCGTTCTGGGGGCCGATGCTGGACTGCCCGGACCCGTTGCCGCTGGCTGAGTTCTACCAGCGGGTGGCCGGCGGTGAGCTGGCGGTCGTCCACGAGGCGTTCGTGGAGCTGAGGTTCGACACGTTCAGCCTCGGCTTCCAGCGTGACCTCAACTACCGGGCGCCGACGTGGCCGAACCCGCGCGTACCGCAGCAGACCCACCTGGATTTCATGGCCGAGGATCTGGACGCGGAGCAGGCTCGAGTGATCGCGGCCGGTGGGACGCCGGCTGCCTTCCAACCGCAGCCGTCCGTCTTCCGCGTCTTCCTCGACCCGGCCGGTCACCCGTTCTGCCTGACTACGTGGCGTACGCCGAGTGGTCCACCCGAATCACGCTGACGCTTCGGCCGGCTCCAGGCTGCGCCGCGTCAACGGAAGGCGAGTGCGGGTCTCCTCGTCCGCGGGCGTCTCGACAAACAGAATCAGATCCGGATGCGCGGGCAACGCGAACTCGGTCACCGTGAAGTGGAGCTCGCCCGCGGCCGGGTGGATCACGTGCCGCGGCCGCGGCGTGCAGGCAGCGACCTCGTGCCGTGACCACAGCTGGGCGAACTCAGGACTGAGCGCCTGCAGCCGCTCCAGGTCCGTCTCCCAATCCGGGTCGCCGAGGTGTTCGCCGTACGCCGATCGCAGCCGGCCGACGAGGTACGGGAGCTCGGTGTCGTAGTTCAGCAACTGCTGCCGGGCGGTCGGCTCGGTGACGATGCACCACAGCAGGTTCTTGTGGATGCAGGGCAGTCGGTGCCAGTCGTGGAAGAGGTCGCTGAACGCCGCGTTCGTACGGACGATGTCGAACCGGGTGTTGGTGATCACCGCGGGCAACGGATCGAGTGTGTCGAGGATCTCGGCGAAGACGTTCTCGTTCGCACACACCGTCGCCCGAGGTGGTCGCACCGGCGTCGCCTCGGCCAGCCGGTAGAGATGCTCGCGCTCGATCGAGTTGAGCCGCAGCGTCGCGGCGACCGCATCCAGCACCTGACCGCTCGCGTTGATCGGTCGCCCCTGCTCGAGCCACGTGTACCAGGTCACGCCGACCCCGGCGAGCTGAGCCAACTCCTCCCGCCGCAGCCCCGGCGTACGACGCCTCCCGCCGGCGGGCAGGCCGACATCCTCGGGGGACACCCGCGCACGCCGCGCCTTCAGGAATTCCCCGAGCTCAGCCCGGTGAGTACTCACGCCACCATCGTGACGCCCCGCACCGACAGTTTCCGGTCGGCGAGCAAGTGCGAGCGGAAGCCATGACTCGGCGGCCGGGGTCGCCCGAGCCGGGGCACCACCCACTCCAGCCGCGGGCCGAAAGTCGTTAGGTGGACCAGGAACTGGGGGGCTGGGACAGGCAATACCTTGTCCCAGCCCCCGACAACCTGTCCCAGGTCCCCGGATGTGATCCCGTTCGCCGGCGGACGGAGGCGCTGCGATTCAGCCGGCGAGAGCTTGCACCACTCGGCTCGGGGACGGCTTGCCTAGCTGCTCGGCCATCCAGACGCTGGTGGTGACGAGCTTCTGCAGGTCGACGCCGGTGTCGATGCCGAGGCCGTCGAGCTGCCAGAGGAGGTCTTCGGTGGCGAGGTTGCCGGTTGCGCTCTCGGCGTACGGACAGCCGCCGAGGCCGCCGGCGGAGCTGTCGACCGTGGTGACCCCTGCGCGGAATGCGGTGAGTGTGTTGGCGAGAGCCTGGCCGTAGGTGTCGTGGAAGTGCACAGCCAGCTTGTCGACCCCGACCCCGGCGGAGCCGAAGGCCGTGATCAGTGCGGTCACCTGGCCGGGCGTCGCGACGCCGATCGTGTCGCCGAGGGAAAGCTCCTGGCAGCCGAGGTCGACCAGTCGCGCGCCGACCTTCACCACCTGATCGATCGGTACGTCGCCCTCCCACGGGTCGCCGTAACACATCGACACGTAGCCCCGGACCGTCAGCCCTTCGGCCAGCGCGCGCTGGATCGTCGGGGTGAACATCGCGAACTGGTCGTCGAGTGTGGAGTTCAGGTTCTTCGCCGCGAAGGTCTCGGTCGCGCTGGCGAAGATCGCGATCTCGCGGACACCGGCGGCGAGCGCTCGGTCCAGGCCGCGTTCGTTCGGCACCAGGACCGGGGCCCGCACACCGCCCGGGAGGTCGAGCTGGTCGAGCAGTTCGGCGGCGTCCGCGAGCTGCGGGACCCACTTCGGGTGCACGAAGCTCGTCGTCTCGATCGTCGTCAGGCCGGCGTCGATCAGCCGCCGGATGAACTCGGCCTTCACCGCGACGTCGACGATGGCCGACTCGTTCTGCAGCCCGTCCCGTGGACCGACCTCGTAGATCGTCACCCGGTCGGGCAGGCCGTCGGCCTTCACCAGTTGCGGTTTCCGCATCGTGCCGCCTCCGTGCGTCTGAGCCTGACACGGGATCTCCGCGACAATGGCTCGTGATGACAACTCTGGCTGACATTCTGCGCGGCATCGAACGTGGCGTCTTCCCCGCCCCGGATCTCGGCGTCACGCTCGTACCGGCGCCGTCGCCGCGCGAGACCTGCGTGGTCGCGCTGACCGGGCACATCGTGATCGCCGCGGACGTCGACCCCGCGTGGGTCGCCGAACGCGTCCCGGCCGGTGACCTCTCCGCGCCGACCAATCCGCCGTTCCTCTCGGCTCTCGAGGAGTTCACCGGCCGCCGGGTGAACGCGATCGACGCGATGCTGCTCGCGCCCGCGCTCAACGATCCGGCCGATCGCGTCGCGGCGACCACAGGTGTGACCGAACTCACCAATCACGACCACCCTCGCGTCGAGCGCGCGTGGCGCTACCGCGACGACGTCCGGGTGTACGGCGACGAGTACGGCGGACTCGTGCTCACCGGGCGAGGTCTGGCCGGCCGCCTCGAGTGTGCGATCGAAGTACCCGAGGAATCCCGCGGCAAAGGCCACGGACGCCGGCTCGCCTCAGCCGCTCGTGCGCTCGTCCCGCCGGACGCACACATCTGGGCGCAGGTCACGCCAGGTAACGCGGCCTCGTTCCGGACGTTCCTGGCCGCGGGCTACAAACCCGTAGGCTCCGAAGCGCTGCTGGTCAAGTGACCGCTCCGTGAACACCGGGCGGATTGTTGCTGACGGCCACTAGTCCACACCTGTGGACAAACCTGGGGAAACCGGGCGTCACGCCGTCCGGCGATGGTAGGTGTGCGGCTCGTCGGCGTAGAGGTTGCCGCGGTAGAGGCCGCGGATGATCTCGGCTTCGTAGCCGTCGAGTTCGGGCATGCCGAGGTCGCGGGCGATCTCGAGCTCGGCGTGGGCGTCGTACGGGATGCGGACGAACTGGATCGAGAACGGCGCCGGATCGGGTGAGTCCGGGACGCCCTCGAGGATCGCGTAGACCGGGGTCGGATCCTCCAGGCTGTTGCCGACCGAGCCGATGTTGAACAAGGTCCGGCCGAGGTCGACCTCGTAGAACGGATCGTGGGTGTCGGCATACCCGACCACGGTCGGGATCGGGCCGTCTCCGGTGGCCGGCGTGTTCTCGAACATCCCGACGTACTCCGCCTCGTCGTGATCGAACCGGACCCGCCGGTGAACACTCGTCGACGACGCGTGGAAGAGCCGGAGCTGGCGGCCGCTCAGCAGGAAGTCATGGCAGAACGGGAGCCCGCGCAGCCAGGCCCACTGGTCCTCGCGCAACTCCTTCTTCCACCACCGCAGGCCTTCGCTGTCGTGCTCGCGCTCGGGATCAGGCAGGAAGTCGTCCCAGTTGCCGAGGATGTTCACCTCGCAGAGCTCGCGGCACCGATCCACCACCGCCTGCCCGCGCGGCCCCTTCCCGACATAGTCGCCGAGATTGAAGATCCGCTCGATCCCCCGCCCCTCGATATCCGCGAGCACCGCCTCCAGCGCGGTCAGATTGCCGTGCACATCCGAAATCAGCGCAATCCGCTCGAGACCCATGAGCCGCATCCTTCCATCCCGCCGGGCCTCTCGGACAACGAATTCCTACCGTCGGAGGGCCTGTGGATAACTTCCGCGGCGATCGGCCGATTTTTGCCAGCCTTGTGTTCGTGAGGTTTCCAGCCGACAGATCGGGGAGCGGGATGAGTGAGAACGAACAGAAGTCACCCTTCGGGGCAGGGTTTGCCGCCGCATGCATCGTCGTCGGAGCCGTGCTGGTCTGCGGCATCCTCCTCCTCGTCAGCGGGCCGAACCACTCCGACGCATCAACGGGTACGACGCACTCCTCGGCCGCCGGCGATCCGGGGGCACCCGTGAGCTCACGGACCGATGGTCAGACCGCCGGTGCTCGGCCTGCGACCCCTTCGGGCAATGGTTCAGATCAGGCCGCTGCCGACGGTCGGAACGGCTGTGGCCCAGCGGCTGGGGATCAAGCGGTCCCCACCAAGCCGCCGGTTGCCGACAGCTGGGAGGTCAGCCATCGGGTCGTCGTCCCACGATCGACCGCCCACGGGCCGGCCAGGACCGACGCCGACGGCTTCCGGCGGTGCTTCGCCCATTCGCCGACCGGTGCGGTCTACGCCGCCTACAACGTCGTCGCCGCACTCGCGGACCAACGGCAAGCGATCCCGACCGTTCAGAAGCTCATGGTCCCCGGCTCCAACACCGACGCACTGCTTCAAGAGCTACGGAAAGAGACGCCGACCGACGAGGCTGCCACCCAGCTGGCCGGCTTCCGGGTCCTGGACGCCGATCGCGATCGGGTCACCATCATGCTCGCGGTCCCGGTCGAATCGGAGTACATGAGCCTCACCCTCACGCTGATCTGGTACGCCGGCGACTGGCGGGTCCGATCGCCATCGCCCGGTAACCCCGTCGGCGCGCCGTTCTCCCAACACCGTGATCTCGACGACTTCGTGGCTTGGAGTGGTGTCTGATGTGTGGCCCGACGAATGTCGCCTGTCACATCGGCGAGGGATTCCAGGCGGTCGCCGAGAACGGTCTCAAGGCGCTGACGAAGGCCATCGGCGAGGCTGCGATGGAGGCCATGAACGGCGTGGCGACTTTCTGGATCGAGCAGCCGACCCCGACGCTGGTCGTCGGCGCCGACGGCAAGTCTCCCCGGAACAGCGAAATGGTGGCCTTCCTGCAGGGCAACGTCCTCGAGATCGCGGCGATCATCTTCATCCTGGCGGTGCTGGTCGCCGGCATCCGGACCGCCTGGGAGCAGCGCGCGCAACCACTCCAACAGTTGCTAAAGGCAACGCTTGTGTTCGTGGCCGTCAGCGCGGCCGGCGCGGCGACCCTGCAACTGCTCTCCGAGTACTCGGACTGGTTCGCGCAGATGATCATCAAGTCGGTGCTCCCCGAGGATTCGGCTCTCGGCCCCGCGCTGGGCGGACTCGTGCTGCGAGGCAGTCTGGGTCCGATCACCGGCGACCAGACCGCTAGCCTGATGACGATGCTGATCGGGATGTTCGTCATCATCGGCGGCCTGGTCCAGGTCGTTCTGATGGTGATCCGGTCGGCGCTGTTGATCCTGCTCGCGGGCACTTTTCCGCTCGCGGCCGCCGCGACCAACACCGAGATCGGCAAGGCGTGGTTCAAGAAGTACTGCGGCTGGGCGCTGGCCTTCGTCGCATACAAGCCGGCCGCGGCACTCATCTACGCCGCCGCGATGAAGATGAACCAGATCGGTGTCGGGGGCTCCGGCAACACCTTCGTGCGGACCGCCACCGGTCTGATGATGCTGTTCCTCGCGATCTTCGCCTTACCGGCCCTGCTGCGCTTCATGGTCCCCGTGACGGCGGCGGTGGCCGGCGGTAGCGCAGGTATGGGCACGGCGGCCGCCGACCCCGGTGGCATGGCCACCGGTGCCATCAACATCGGTCGGTCGGCCATGGGACGGCTCGGTGGATCGGGCGGCTCATCGGGTGGTGGAGGTGCGTCCGGGGCAATCGCGGCCGGCCCAGCAGGTGCGGGTCTGGCCGTCGCCGGTGCGGCTGTCAACGGGGGCAAGAAGTTGGCCGGTGGGGTGGCGGGTGCGGCCGCGCACTCGGCTGGTGAAACAGGAGGTGGGTCGGTCACGCCGACCTCGTCGGTCGGTCCGATGTCCCGCAGCGGGTCCGGCGCACGGTCGTCCGGCGCGCGGTCATCGGGTTCGTCCGGTTCGAGTACGGCGAGCTCCGGGACTTCCGCGTCCGCCACACCGGGACGGATCCCCGAACCCGCGGGTCCGAACGGGGCTTGGTAGGTGCCGAACCGCACCGCACTAGACCGGATTTTGCCGCTGTTGACCGAGCAGCCCGCAAGCCTTTCCGCACACCCCGGTGGCGCCGAGTTACGCTCAGGTGGTTTGCGGTTGAGGGTCGGTCTGTAGCCGAAAGGTCACCCCGCGTAGCGAAGTGACCTAGTCAGCTAATAGAGTCCGCGCATGACCATCGCGCCTTCGCTTTGCTCGCCCCTAGCGCTAGCCGATGCAGAACCCACTCGCGCCTCGGAACCTTGGGAAAGCGATGTGATCTCGGCCTATGGCCTGCTGCGTGAAGCAGCGGCCGAGCTGGATCATCTGATGCGCCACTCCCTGAAGCGCAGTGGACTGCAAATGGCAATGTTCGAACTGTTGCTGCGGCTGGCCCGCAGCCACGGGGAGAAGCAGCGTCTCACGTCCCTCGCCCGGGAGTTGACCGTCACCACCGGCGGCATCACCCGGCTGGTGGACCGCGCCGAGAATCTCGGCCTGGTGCGCCGGGAGCCGTGTCCCGACGACGCCCGCGGCTCGTTCGCGGTGCTGACCGAGGAGGGGAAGCGGCGGCTGCGCGAAGCACTGCCGGACCACCTCCTCGAGATCGACAGCCTCTGGATGTCCCAGCTGGCCGACGAGCGGGACCTCGTCCTCGGCAAGCTCCGCCGGGTCCGGGACAACGCCCGCCGCTGGCCGAACGGCCGCCCGGGCCTGGGGCCGATCTCACCCGACCGGATCTGAACCACAGCGACAAACCTGAAAATCGGATACGAAGCATTACCCGCTACTAACGGTTGGGGCGCTCGGCTGGTGTCGAGCGCCCCGGCGCGTAATGGTTGAGAGGTGAAGCAACCAACCGGTCAGGTGCGCACGGACACCCCCAGCCGACGTACCGGCGGACCCGGAGACGGTGGCCCGCCGACCGGGCAGGAGCTGAGCCGGTGGCGGCATGCGACGCGGTGGCGGGGCGCTGTCGCCGGCGTGCTTTCGGCGTTGGCCGGACTGGCGGCGGGGAGTGTGGCGGCGGGTCTGCTCGGCACCTCGCAGACACCGGTGGTCGCGATCGGGTCGGCGTTCATCGACCGGACACCGCCGTGGCTGAAGGATCTCGCCATTTCGTGGTTCGGCACCAACGACAAGAACGCACTGCGGGTCGGCATCCTGATCGTCGTCCTGGCACTGGCCGCGATCGGCGGCGTTCTCGCCGTACGGCGCTATTGGGCCGGCGCACTCATCATCGTCGTACTGACCGGCGTGGCCGTGATCGCGGCGATGACTCGGGCGGACTCCGGGCAGACCGGGTTCCTGCCGTCGGCGGTCGCCGGGATCACGGCGTTGCTCATCCTGCGGCTGTTCAGCAAGCGGCTCGAGCCACTGATCGACTTCCCCGATGACGGCGTCACCCGCCGGGGGTTCCTGCAGTTGTCGGCCGGGGTCGCACTCGGGTCGGCGGCAGTCGGTCTGCTGGGCCGAGTGGTCAGTGGAAATCGTGCGGCCGTCGCGGACGCGCGGAAGAGCCTGAAGCTGCCCCAGCCGCCGACCCTCGCTCCGCCGGCCGGTGTGCAAGCCGACGGCGCCACCCCGTGGGCCACGTCGAACGCCGACTTCTATCGCATCGACACCGCACTCTCGGTGCCGCAGATCCTGCCGACGGACTGGAAGCTGCGCATCCACGGCATGGTCGACAACGAGATCCAGCTGACCTTCGACGACCTGCTGAAGCGCCAGGTGCTGCACAAGTGGGTGACGCTGACCTGTGTGAGCAACGAGGTCGGCGGCGACCTCATCGGCAACGCGCTCTGGTCCGGCGTACTCCTCAAGGACCTTCTGCAGGAAGCCGGACCGTCCAAGGACGCCGATGCGATCAAGTCGACGTCGAAGGACGGATTCACCGCCGGTACGCCGCTCAGCACGCTGCTCGACGATCGGCAGGCGATGCTCGCGTTCGCGATGAACGGTCAGCCGCTGCCGGTCGAGCACGGTTTCCCGGTGCGGATCGTCGTACCCGGGCTGTACGGCTATGTGTCGGCGACGAAGTGGCTGGTGGACATCGAGGTGACCCGGTTCGACCAGTTCGAGGCGTACTGGACGCCGCGTGGGTGGTCGGAGCTCGGCCCGATCAAGCTGTCGTCGCGGATCGACGTTCCGTTCGGCAAGAAGGTGACCGCAGGTCCGGTGACCGTGGCCGGGGTCGCGTGGGACCAGCACGTCGGGGTGTCCAAGGTCGAGGTGCGCGTTGATGGGGGCCCTTGGCAACAAGCGACGCTGGCGACGGACGCGTCGATCGACACCTGGCGGCAGTGGCACTGGACCTGGAACGCGCCGCATGGCACGCATCTGCTGCAGGTACGGGCGTTCGACGACAAGGGCAACCCTCAGGTCGAGGCGTCGGCTCCGCCCGCTCCGAACGGCTCGACCGGCCTGCACACCGTCAGCGTGAAGGTCGACTGACCGCAGCCAGCACCATGGGCAGGAACGTGTGCTCGAGCGAACCCGCCGGCACCTTCCGAGGCTCCAGCAGGCTCTGTGAGCGTGCGCCCTCATGCAACGCGATGACCATCCGGACGAACTGCTCCGGCGGCACGCTGAACGTCAGCCCACTGGCCGCGGAAATCTCCTCGACCAGTTTCGTCAGGCTGTCCCGGAACATCGCCCGCTGGCGGTTCAACGCCCGCGCCGCCTCTGGATGCCGCAGCGCGTGCAGAGTGAACTCGGTCGAGATCAGATGCCACTGCCGCTGGTCCGGCGACGCCTCGTCGAGCAGACCGAGGACGGCGTCCAGCAACGTGCCCGGCTGATTCGCGAGGTCGGGCAACAGCGCGGCGATCTGCTCGAGCAGGCGGTCGGTGGTGGCCTGGAACAACGCGAGGACCAACTCGTCCTTGGACGCGAAGTTCGAGTAGAAGGCGCCGCGGGTGAACCCGGCCCGGTCGCAGATGTCCTCCACCGAGGCTCCGTGGAATCCGCGCTCGGCGAAGACTTCGAGGGCGCCGTCGAGCAGACGGGCCCGGGTGGCGGAGCGACGGCGTTTGGGCGGTTCCATACGAGTAGGATACAGTTCTGTATTGAATACACAACCGTATTGAACGGGGAACTGGGATGCAGCTCGAGGCCACCGGGATCAGCGTGCGCGGTCCACACGCGCCAATGCTGGCCGCGACGTCGGTGCGCGTCGCCGATCATCAGCTGGTGGTGCTGGCGGGCTACCCCGGTCCGGGCCATGTCGCGGCCGGCCTAGGGCTGTCAGGTCGTCTCAAGCCCGACACCGGCTCGGTCCGGCTCGACGGGAAGGCGGACGCGGCGCTCCTGCGTCGGCGGGTCGCTGTGATCGATGCACCCGGTATTACCGAGCCGGACGACGCCCTGCCCGTTCAGACCGTCGTGGGCGAGGAGCTGGCGATCGCGGGTCGCAAGGCCGGCCGGAAGGCTGTCCTGGAGTGGCTGAACGAGCATGACGCGGCGGAGCATGCGGACAAGCGGTTCGAGCACCTGCCGGTCGGCGTACGGACCAGCCTGCTCGCGGAACTGACCGTCGCGCGGCCGGACGTGAAGCTGGTCATTCTGACGATGCCGGATCGGCACGGTGGAGATCCGCACGAGTGGTACGCGCTCGGTCGCGACCTGGCGTCCCGCGGGTACGGCGTGATCATCACGTGCGCCGATGCGTCGGCACGGCTGCTGGACGTGGAGGCCGCCCGGCTCGGCTCGACCGACCAGCCGGACCCGGTGCAGGTCACACCCATCGCACCCATCGCACCGATCGAGGACCCGACGCCGGAAGACGTCGTACCGCTGGAAGAGGAGACGAACGCGTGACCGCGATCAGGATGGCCTTGAGCGAGTTGCGCAGGCTGACCGCGGGGCGGTTGCCCAAGCTGGCCGTGGTCGCCCTGCTGCTCGTGCCAGTGCTGTACGGCGGTCTGTACCTCTACGCCAACCATGACCCGTACGGGCGCCTCGACAAGATCCCCACCGCGGTCGTGGTGGAGGACGCGGGGACGACGCTCGCCACCGGGGAGAAGCTGAACGTCGGACCGCAGGTCGCGGACGAACTCGTGAAGTCGCGGAGCTTCGACTGGCATAGCGTCGACCGGGCGGACGCGACAGCGGGAGTGTCGGACGGGAAATACGAGTTCGCGCTCGTGCTGCCGAAGTCGTTCTCCGCTGACCTCGCGTCCAGCGCCGAGTTCACGCCGCGGCAGGCGCAGCTCGAGCTGCTGACCAACGACGCCAACAACTACATCGCCCACACCATCGCGAACCAGGTGGTCGCGCAGGTGACCAAGACCGTCGCGTCGCAGGTGAGCGAGACGGCGGCGAGCCAGTTGCTGGCCGGGTACAACACGATCCACACGCAGATCGGGCAGGCGGCTGCCGGTGCTGCTCAGCTCCAGACCGGACTGACGTCGGCGGCGACGGGCGTGACCAAGCTCCAGACCGGCGCGACCCAGCTCAATACGGCACAGAAGCAGCTGTCGGCCGGCGCGACCAAGCTGGCGGCCGGCACCACTCAGGCATCGCAGGGCGCGACGTCGCTTGCGGCCGGTGCGAGCAAGCTGGACAGCGGTCTGGACACACTCAAGCGGAAGACGGCGACGCTGCCGAAGCAGACCAAGACCCTCGCCGCCGGTGCCGATCAAGTGGCTGACGGCAACGAGAAGATCGCAACCGCCGGACGCCAGGCCGCGACCGCGTCGAGCACGCTGGTGAAGGACCTCAGCACGCTCGATTCCGGATTGGCTGCCCGGCTCAGGGCCCGCGGCTTCAGCCAGCACCAGATCAACGAGGTCCTGACCGAGACCGCCAAGCTGCGTGGGCCCGTCGTACGCGCGAACACCAAAGTCCAGTCGACGTCCAAGCAGCTCAACCAGTTGGCCACCGGAGCCCGCAAGGTCTCGAACGGCGCGGCCGCGCTGGCCAAGGCGACGCCGGCGCTGACGAGTGGCATCAGTACGGCGGCCAACGGCGCACAGCAACTGGACTCCGGCGCGGGGCAACTCAAGACCGGCCTCAACAGCCTGCAGACCGGCGCACAGCAACTCGCGACCGGTGAGAAGCAGGCGGTGGTCGGACAAGGGCAGCTGCTGACCGGCGTGAACAGCCTTGCCACCGGAGTCACCAAGCTGAAGACCGGTGCGACTCAGCTGAACACCGGACTGGCCAGCGGCCTCAAGCAGATCCCCAACCCGTCCGCTGACCAGCGCAAGGCGGCAGCCGAGACGCTCGGCGCGCCCGTGACCCTGCAGAACGTCTCACAGGCGACGGCCGACAGCTATGGCGCCGGTCTGGCTCCGTTCTTCCTGAGCCTGGCCTGCTGGATCGGGGCGTACGTGCTCTTCCTGCTGGTCCGGCCGCTGTCACCGCGGGCGCTGGCGGCGCTGCAGTCGCCGTTCCGGGTCGCGCTGGGCGGCTGGTTGCCCCCGGCCCTCTTCGGCGCGATCCAGGCGACGCTCGTCTTCACCGCGGTCACCCTCGGCCTCGGCATCCACGCGGCGCATCCGTGGCTGACCGTCGGGTTCCTGATCCTCACGTCGTTCACGTTCGTGGCGATCCTGCATGCGCTGTCCGCGTGGTTCGGCGCGGTCGGCAAGTTCCTCGGTTTGGTCCTGATGGTGGTCCAGCTGGTCAGCGCCGGCGGCACGTTCCCGTGGCAGACCATCCCCGCGCCGCTCTACTTCTTCCACCACGCCCTCCCCATGAGCTACGCCATCGACGGCGTCCGCCACCTCATGTACGGCGGCCCCGGCACCTCCCTCGGCCGCGACCTCCTGGCCCTGCTGGCTTGGTTCGCAGTAGCCCTCGCCGCGTCGACCCTGGCGGCCCGCAAACAACGCGTCTGGCCAGCCAAGAGCCTCCAGCCGGAACTTGCGCTTTAGGTGTTCATGAAGGCGGTGGTGCGGGAGAGCAGTTGGGTGGTGGTGGGTTGGTCGAAGTAGGTGATGAGGGCTTCGTAGGCGCCGGATTCGGCGGCGGAGTGGTCTACGACGTAGCCGTAGTAGCCGTCGGTGTAGCCGACGACGCGGGTGACGGGGTGGGTGCTGTCGGCTTGCAGGCAGGCGCCGTGGACGGCGAAGAGTTCGACGGGGAGGTTGACCCAGCAGACGTCGCCCATCGTCACGACGCTGATGGGCAGCTCGAGGGAGTCCGGTAACGGCACGGCTGCCATCAGCGCTTGGCCGCGGGCGCCGTCGAGGCGGGTCTGGGCGATCCGGCCGGAGGGGTCGTCCTGGCCATTGGCCCGGCTCTCGGCCGCGACGACGAGTCGGGCGGCCTCGGCGGCCGACGGGATCTCGCGCACCTTGAGGTCCAGCGTCGTACGGCGAATTGCCGGTGCCGACTGTGGGAGCGCCAGGCCAGGCCCGGCCAGCGCTTCGCGGACCCGTGAGGCGAGCAGACCGCCGAGCCGGGCGACCTCGGCGGCTCCGCGACCCTGCCGAGTGAAGCGGGGACTCACATCACCGGCGGCACCCTGCAGGAACCCGACCACAGCGGGAGCGAGCGCGGCGCGGGCAGCGCCCGGCCAGTCGGCGGAATACCGCAGGTTTTCCGGACCATAGGTGGTCGGATGGCAGGCGAAGTCCAGCAGAACCGCCTCGAGTGAGCCCTCCGGCGAGTGCAGCGCGAGGATGCCGGCGGTGTTGTCGTGCGGACCGCTGCGACGGTGCCGATTGGTCCCGACACCGATCACCTCGACCGACCGCCACGACGCCGTCACCGACCGGCGCGCGAGACACGTCGCCCGGACCTCGGTCGTCAGCGCGTCGACCAGGTCCCGCTCCCGCTCGGCCGGGATGACCGGATGGATCTCACCGGTCCAACCGGACGGACCGGAATGCGTATGCGAGGCGGACACCACCACGTGCGACGCCGGGATGCCCGCCGCTGCGCCGGCCGCAACAGCCAGCTCTGTAGTCAGGTTCTTGCCGACGGCAATCGCGTCCAGCGTCAGCCACAGCACACCGGGCTCGTCCGCCGTACTCAGCCAGATGATGGTGGCCCGGAGTGGGTCCGCGGCCCCGGTCGCGAGGTCGGTACGGGCGGCATAGCCGTCCAGCCGGTGACCCGGTGGCGGGGTGACGTCCAGGGATGTCGCGGCCAAGAGGAGTTCGGTCACGTCGGGGCTCCAGCGTTCATACCGGCTTTGATCTGGCAGGGGCAGGCGAGTCGGTGTTGTGTACCAAGACAACCAGGTATTCGTTCCACCTGCCCAGACACAGAGCGGACTACCGCCGCGCGGGAATCGCGCTGACCAGGCGGGCGGTGATGTCCGTGGGGTCGGTGATCGCGTGGCCGACGACGACGGCGTACGCGCCCGCGTCGCAGACGCCACGGACGTCCTCGGTGGTGCGGATCCGGCCCTCGGCGACGACCGGGCAGTCCAGCCTCGCTGCGAGCCGGCGGACCAGTTCGACATCAGGTCCGGTCGGCGTAGGACCCGAGGTGTAGCCCGACAGGGTGGTCGCGATCAGGTCGGCACCCGCGTCCCGGGCAGCCAGGCCGGCGTCGAGGCTGTCCACGTCCGCCAGCACAGGTACGCCGAGTTCGTCATGGATCCGGCGGATCTGCCGGTCGAGCGGCTGTCCGTCGGGCCGCGGCCGGAGTGTGCCGTCGAGCGCGACGAGGTCGGCGCCGGCCGCGACGACGCCGGCCGCGACGTCGTACGTCGGGGTGATGAACACACCGGCCGGGTCGCCGAGCTTGTGCAGACCGATGATCGGCAGGCTGGTCACGGCCCGGATCGCAGCGATGTCGGCCGGCCCGTTGGCCCGGATCGCACCGGCTCCGCCGGCCTCAGCGGCCTGGGCCATCAGCGCCATCGCAGCCGGGGAGTCGAGCGGGTTCCCGGGACCTGCCTGGCAGGACACCACCATGGTGCCGGGCGCGAGAGCTGTCATCGACGGTGCGTCACGATCAAGTCGGCGTACGTTCCGACCGGCCCGGTCGCCAACCGCTCCGCGCCGTCGAGCGAGTTGCCCACGGCCGGGGTGAGCTGCGCTCTGGGCGACAACGCCGTACGGACCGGGGTCAGCAGCTGCTCGCCGGCGCCGTCGAACAGTCCGCCGACACACGCCACCGGAACAGGGCCTTCGCCGGCCAGTTGCGCCACGGCCGCACTGACCGTCTCGGCGATGTCGCCGGCCGCGCGTACGACGAGATCGTGCGCGACCGGATCACCCTCGGCGGCACACCGCAGCACCTCGGGAGCGAAGCGGGCGACGTCGTCGACCAGCGTCGAGGACCGGTAGAGCGTGACCGGATCGAGCGCGGTTTCCGCGAGCTTGGTCACCGGGCCGCGGCCGTCACGGGCACGCTGGACCGCGACCAGGCCGGCGCGGCCGATCGCGAACGCGCTCCCCGCGTCGCCGAACAGGTACCCATGCCCGTCGAGCTTGCGCCAGGTGCCGTCCCGGTCCACCGCGAGGCAGACCAATCCGGTGCCTGCGGCAACCACGACGCCGTACCCGTCGGGCAGGGCGCCGGCGTGCGCGGTCACCATGTCCTGGGCCAGTCGCACCTCGTCGGCGTCGAACAAGGCGCCGACCTCCGCGGCGAACGCCTGCGCCGCGCCCGGTGCGGGCGGGTAACCGGTCAGGCCGAGAGCAACCACCTCGACCGGCCCACTGACACCTGCCTCGGCCGCGGCGTCGCTGATGGCCGCCAGCATGCGTCGGGGAGCGTCCGGGCCGTGGGTGTACCCAGGCCCCCTGCCGGTACGGCGCGAAGGGAGGGCTCGGAGTCTGAGGGCGGACTGTCCGCCGTCGATCGCAATGCGGGTCACCGGTTCACTCTTTCCCACCAAGCGCGGCCGGTAAAGCACCTCGGGTAGACCACTCGGGCGGATCGCACCGAACACTGTGGCAGGCTGGCAGGAATCCTCGGGAGGGATCAGGTATGCGCTTCGGACTCAAGGTCAACCCGGCAGGCTGGGACGACGCGTCGTCCTGGGCGGCGATCGCGGAGGAGGCCGGCTTCGACGGGCTGTGGACCGGCGACAACCTGCGCAACCCGCGCGATCCCGCCATCGCGGTGCACGACGGGCCGACCATCATCGCCGGCTGGGCCGCGACCACGCGACGGATCCGGGTCGGCTTGCTGATCGCGAACCTGGTGTTCCGGCACCCGACCGTCCTGGCCAAGCAGGCGACGACACTCGATCATGTGTCGGGCGGCCGGTTCGATCTCGGCATCGGCTCCGGCGTCTGGCCGACCGACCACGGCATGGCCGGTACGCCGATCTGGACCGCGCGGGAGCGGACCGAGCGGCTGGCCGAGTTCGTGGCGATCGTCGACCGGCTGTTGTCCGGGGACGTGGCCGATCACGCCGGGCCGTACTACCCGTACTCGCTGGCCGCGATGACACCTGGGACGGTGCAGGAACGGCTGCCGCTGATCATCGCGGCGAACGCGCCCCGCGCCCTCGCGGTCGTCGCGGCGCACGGCGACGGGTGGGTGACGTTCCCGGGTGCGGCGACCGAGGCGGAGTTCTACGCGAAGTCGGTCGAGCGCGTGCAGGCCCTGGACGCGGTCCTCGACGGCAGGAGGATCCGGCGACTCCTGCTCGCCTACGGGCAGATCGATCCGTGGGCGTCGGAGGACGGGTTCGCCCGGCTGGTCCAGCGCTACCAGGGCATCGGCTTCGACGAACTGGTCGTCTACGCGCCGAAGGATCACGAACGCGCCGTCTTCGACAAGGTGGCGAAGCGGCTTGACGACTACCGCTAGTCCTCGATGTTGGACATGACGTGCTTGATGCGGGTGTAGTCCTCGAGGCCGTACATGGACAGGTCCTTGCCGTAGCCGGAGTGCTTGAAGCCGCCGTGCGGCATCTCGGCGACGATCGGGATGTGGGTGTTGATCCAGACGCAGCCGAAGTCGAGGCGGCGGGCCATCCGCAGCGCGCGGCCGTGGTCGCGGGTGAAGACCGAAGAGGCCAGTCCGTACTCGACCCCGTTGGCCCAGCGCAGCGCCTCGTCCTCGTCGGTGAATCGCTGGACCGTGATCACCGGGCCGAAGATCTCCTGCTGGATGGCGTCGTCGTTCTGCCGGAGTCCTGAGACGACGGTCGGCGCGTAGAAGTAGCCGCGTTCGCCGACGGCCGCGCCACCGGTCCGGACGGTCGCGTGGTCGGGCAGGTTGCGGATGAAGTCGCTGACCCGGTGCAACTGGGCTTCGTTGTTCAGTGCGCCGTACGCCGCGTCCGGATCGTCGGGCTGGCCGGTGTGGGTGTGGTTGGCCCGCTCGGTCAGGGCGTCGACGAAGTCGTCGTGGATGCCGGGACCGGCCAGCACCCGGGTCGCGGCCGTGCAGTCCTGGCCCGCGTTGAAGTAGCCCGCGTCCGCGATCGCCTGCGCAGCCTTCGCCAGGTCGGCGTCGTCGAAGACGACCACCGGCGCCTTGCCACCGAGCTCGAGGTGGGTGCGCTTGAGCTGCCGGGCCGCGGCCGACGCGACCTCCATCCCGGCGCGGACCGAACCGGTGATCGCGACCAACTGCGGGATCTCGTGGTCGACCAGCGCGCGGCCGGTGTCGCGGTCGCCGCAGACCACGTTGAGCACCCCTGGCGGCAGGAACTCGTTGCACAGCTCGGCGAGCAGCACGGTCGACGCCGGCGTGGTGTCGCTCGGTTTCAGCACCACCGTGTTCCCCGCGGCCAGAGCGGGCGCGATCTTCCAGATCGCCATCATCAGCGGGTAGTTCCACGGCGTCACCTGACCGACGACACCGATCGGCTCCCGCCGGATCCAGGACGTGTGGCCGGTCATGTACTCGCCGGCTGACCTGCCCTCCAGCACCCGGGCCGCGCCGGCGAAGAACCGCAGCTGATCCACACACGGCGGCACCTCGTCGGTGGCCGTGATGGACAGCGGCTTGCCCGTGTTCCGGCTCTCCACCGCGATGAACTCGTCCGCCCGCCGCTCCATCGCGTCCGCGATCCGCAGCAACGCCAACTGCCGCTCGGCCGGCGTCGTGTCCCGCCAGGTCTCGAAGGCCCGCGCGGCCGCGGTCATCGCCTGGTCGACATCCTCCGGCCCGGACAGCGGCGCCCGCGTGTAGACGTCACCGGTCGCCGGCGCGATCACGCCGTACGTCGCGCCACTCAGCGCGGCCACCGGCTTGCCGTCGACGATGTTGGTGAGGGTCTGGTCCATGACGGTCCTATCTGCTCGATTCTTCGCCGAAGACGCACTCGCCCTCGACGTAGGTGGCCCGCACCCGGGCTTGCGCGATCTCGTCCGGCGGTCCGGCGAACGGGTCGCGGTCGAGGACCGCCAGGTCCGCGAGCGCCCCGGCCTCGATCCGGCCGGTCTCGTCGGCGTGGTTCACCCACGCGCTGCCCGAGGTGTACGCCGCCAGCGCGGCAGCCAGGTCCAGCGCCTGCTCGGGGAGGAATGCGTCGGCCGCGCGGTCGTCCCTGCGATTCACCGCGACGTGTACGGCGGCCAACGGGTCCGGGCTCGACACCGGCCAGTCCGATCCGGCGGCGATCCGGGCACCCGACCGGGCCAGGGCACCGAACGGGTACTGCCACGCGGTCCGCTCCGGCCCGAGGAACGGGATGGTCAGGTCGACCATCTGCGGTTCGTACACCGCCCACAACGCCTGCATGTTCGCGGCCACCCCCAGCTTGGCGAAGCGGCCGACGTCATCGGGATGAATCACCTGCAGATGAGCGATGTGGTGTCGCAGGTCGCCGTCGCCGTTCTCGGTCAGCGCCGTCTCGAACGCATCGAGCGCCTCCCGCACGGCCCGGTCGCCGATCGCGTGCACGTGGACCTGGAACCCTTCCGCGTCGAGCCGCGTGACGTGCTGCCGCAACTCGGCCGGATCCACGAACGACAGGCCAGCGTTGGCGGTCCGGCAACCACAGCCGTCGAAGTACGGCTCGAGCATCCCGGCCGTGAAGTTCTCCGCCACGCCGTCCTGCATGATCTTCACGCTGCCGGCCCGGAACCGCGGGTAGTTCAGGGAGTCTCGCCGTACGACGAGGTCCGGGATCTGGTCGGCGCCGCGGTCCCGCTGCCACCAGAGCGCGCCGACGACCCTGGCGGTCAGGCGGCCTTCACGGGCGAGTTCGACGTACGCCGGGGTCGCATCGCCCATGTTCGCGTAGGCACCGAGGATCGCGTCCTGCCAGCCGGTGATGCCGAGCGAGTGCAGATACGCCTGCGCGTCCATCAGGGCCGCGACCAGCTCGACATGCGTGGTCGGCGGGAGCAGCCGGCCGACGAGGTCCATCGCACCCTCGTGCAGGGTGCCGGTCGGCGATCCATCCGGGCCGCGCTCGATCCGGCCGTCGGGCGGGTCCGGCGTACGCGCGTCGATCCCGGCCAGGGCGAGCGCCCGGGAGTTGGCCCAGGCGCCGTGGTGGTCCGCGTTCACGAGGAAGGCCGGGCGGTCGCCGGTGACTGGGTCGAGGTCGATCGCGACCGGCGCGGCGCCCGGGAAGTCGGGCTGGTGCCAGCCGCCGCCGAGGATCCACGGGACGTCCGGGTGCTGTACGGCGTACCGCGAGATCGTCTCCTGGTACGCCGCCAGCCCGGAGGCGGGCGCGAGATCGCAGCGGGCACGTTGCAGACCGCCCTGCACCGGGTGGATGTGGGCGTCAACGAATCCGGGGAGTAGCAGGCCGCCAGCCAGGTCGACCACCGTGGTGTGTGGACCACGCAGCTCGCCGAGGTCGGGACCTATCGCGGCGATCCGGCCGGAGCGGACCGCGAGGGCCAGGCCGGGCCGGTGCCGCAGCCCGTCGAAGACCGAGCCGTTGACGAACAGCGTGTCCACCGCCGACCTCCCGCTGTGCTCGGTGCTGTCACCCCAGTCGACTGATTCCGCATCAGATGCCTATCTGAACTGCCGACATCGACACACTATCGGCTCACTGGGAACGAAATCACTTGCCCGAACGCATTTTTCCAGGCACCATGGCGGGCAACGCCAGCCTGAGACGAGGGAACCACCATGTCGTCCGACACGCTCGACGACGCCGACTTCGCCCACCTGCAGCAGTCGGCTCGCGATCACCTGTGGATGCACTTCACCCGCTTGTCGAGCTACCAGACCGGTGAGGTGCCGGTCATCGTCCGCGGTGACGGCGCCTACATCTACGACGCCCGCGGCAAGCGATACCTGGACGGTCTGGCCGGTCTGTTCGTCAGCCAACTGGGCCACGGGCGGACCGAGCTCGCCGAGGCGGCCGCCAAGCAGGCTTCGGAGCTGGCGTTCTTCCCGCTCTGGTCGTACGCGCATCCCAAGTCGATCGAGCTGGCAGAGCGGGTCGCGGGCTATGCGCCGGGGGACCTCAACCGGGTCTTCTTCACCAGCGGCGGCGGCGAGGCCGTCGAGACCGCCTGGAAACTGGCCAAGCAGTACTTCAAGCTGACGGGCAAGCCCGGTAAGCACAAGGTGATCAGCCGTGCGATCGCCTACCACGGCACCTCTCAGGGTGCATTGTCCATCACCGGGCTGCCGGAGCTGAAGGCGCCGTTCGAGCCGTTGGTGCCGAGCACGTTCCGGGTCCCGAACACCAACATCTACCGCGCCCCGATCCACGGCGACGACCCGGCCGCGTTCGGCCGCTGGGCCGCCGACCAGATCGCGGTCGCGATCGAGAACGAGGGCGCCGACACCGTCGCCGCCGTCTTCCTCGAACCGGTGCAGAACGCGGGCGGTTGCTTCCCGCCACCACCCGGGTACTTCGAGCGGGTCCGCGAGATCTGCGACGAGTACGACGTACTGCTCGTCAGCGACGAGGTGATCTGCGCGTTCGGCCGGCTCGGACACATGTTCGGCGCCGAGCGGTACGGCTACCAGCCGGACATGATCACCTGCGCGAAGGGCATCACCTCCGGCTACTCACCGCTCGGCGCGATGATCGCGACCGACCGGCTGATCGAGCCGTTCCTGCACGGCGACACCACATTCGCCCACGGCTACACCTTCGGTGGCCACCCTGTATCCGCCGCGGTCGCGCTGACCAATTTGGACATCTTCGAGCGCGAAGGCATCAACGAGCACGTCCGGAGCCGGGAGGGGGATTTCCGGGCGACGCTCGAGAAGCTGCTCGATCTGCCCTTGGTCGGCGACGTCCGCGGCGCTGGGTACTTCTACGGGATCGAACTGGTCAAGGACAAGGCGACCAAGGAGACGTTCGACGACGACGAGTCGGAACGCCTGCTCCGCGGCTTCCTCTCCAAGGCCCTCTTCGACGCCGGCCTCTACTGCCGCGCCGACGACCGCGGCGACCCCGTCATCCAGCTCTCCCCACCCCTGATCTGCGACCAGCCCCACTTCGACGAAATGGAACAGATCATCCGAGCCGTCCTCATCGAGGCCGAGTCGAAGCTGTAGGCGTCGTCGGACCACCTCCGGGGGTCTGGACACCTTCGGGGGGTCTGGACACCTTCCGGGGGGTTCGGACACCTTCCGGGGGGTTCGGACACCTTCCGGGGGGTTCGGACACCTTCCGCGGGTTCAGCCACCTTCCGGGGGTGTGGACACCTCCCGGGACGTCGGACACCTCCCCGGGGGCGTGAACACGAAATAACCTGTGCCGGCCCACCACGTCTTGTCCGAGGCCCCGGCAGTTGGCTAGCGACTGGCCCAACCCCATCCCAGCGGACACCACCCGCCAGCGGACACCACCGCCCAGCTTGACAGCAGCCCGGCTGCACAGGAGCCCCGCTGCCACACCTTCGTCCGGGCCGATCACTTTGTGCACCAGATCCGTACGCCGACCACCTCGGCGTACGGATCCGGTGCACAAAGACGATCCCCGCCCTCGACCACAGCTCCGATCCACCCCGGCCGAGGACGGCGCCCGCGGGGGCAGCGCACGGAACCGACGTCACCACCACGGGGCGGTTCGGATCCGTGGCGCGGATCTGGGCCACTCACCAAGCAGACACCGCCCCCGACCGGTCACGCTCAAACCTGCACCCGTGATGACGCTGCAGTGGGGTTGGTGAGTGCCCCAGGTCCGCACCAGCAACGATCCGGGCACACCGGTCTCGAACACCGCCAGGACCAGTCGCCCACGGAAACGACACAAAGAGCCGAAATAACCTGTCGCAGCCCACCACGACCTGTCCCAGCCCACCAGACGTGGACCGATCCGCGGGCAACGAGCCCGCCGGCAGCCCGCAAGTCTGGCGGCGGTACGTCTTTGCGGCTGGTTTCGGGCGGATGTCGCGTTGAGCGCGCGCCGATCGTCATACAGGTGAGGGCAGATAGCCTGACTGCGGAGGAGGAGGCGGAGAGTGCCGTGCCGGATGACGACAAGAAGCGAGCAGCGCACCAGGCTCTGGTCGATCGAGTCCTGAGCGGGGAAGGCAAGGCACCCGCGGATCAGCGAGCGCGTGCCTTCAGGAACGACGGGCTGGCCCCACCGTTGGACGCCCTGATCGCCAAGGTCGCCGACAGGCCCGCGCAGATTACCGATGAGGACCTCGCTGCGGCCAAGGCGTCGGGCTGCACCGAGGATCAGCTGCTCGAGCTCGTGGTCTGCGCCGCGGTCGGCCAGGCTGCCCGGCAGTACGAAGCCGGACTGGCCGCCCTCGCCGAAGCGACCGGCCAAGGCGAGGCCTGATCATGCGTCTCGACATCCTCAACCACGGTTACGGGCCAGGCACCAAGATGCTCTTCGCGGTCATCCGGCTGTTCTCCCGGCACCCGGTACCGGACGCCGCCAAGCTGGTGTTCTACCGGCCCGACTTCTACGGCACCCGCGCCAAGGAGTTCACCCACGAAGCGATGCGCGGACCGTCCGCTTGGTCGGTCGGCGACCGCGAACTGATGGCCGCCTACGTGTCCAAGGTGAACGACTCCGCGTTCTGCATCAGCGCCCACACCGCAACCGCCTCCCGGGCCTACCAGGACGGCCCACGAGTCGCGGCGGTCCTGGCCAACCCGGACTCGCCCCCAGTCGAGGAGCCACTCCGGTCAACGCTGCGGATGCTAGGCAAACTGACCCGCGAGGGAAAGGTCGGCGCCGAAGACATGCGCGAAGTACTCACCTCCGGCGCCACACCCCAACAGATCAAGGACGCCCTAGCTGTCTCCGCTGCCTTCAACACCACCGACCGCCTGGCCGACACCTTCGGCTTCGAACTACTCACCCCCGAAGGCTTCGACGCAGGAGCCAAGTACCTCCTCAAACGGGGCTACCGGTAACCGATCTTGCCGACGGTGGATCGTTGCCGAGCCCTCCGGTCTTCCAGGCGAACTGACGATGGACCCGCCCCAAGGCGAACAGGAGCATGTCGCCGCGTACCGACGAACGGGTAGTGGTGTCGACATCGAGCGGCTGATGGATCCCGCAACGCCTGACGGGTGGAGGCGGGCGGCACTACTACCCGTTCGTCGGTACACAGACCTGGACATCGCGGGCAGAGGTTGCGATGGCACGCGCGTGAGCGCGACGGAGGAGTGGGGCCGCACGCCGGGGTCGGCTGCGGCTAGAAGTCGAAGCCTAGGCCCATTCGGTCGAGGGTTCGGAGCCAGAGGTTGCGGTGGCCGGCGTGGGCGTCGGCTTGGGACATGGACCAGCGGGTGAGGTGGATGCCGGCGGCGCGGAAGGGCTCGGGTGGGAAGCGGTGGGGGCGTTCGCGGACCATGCGGAGGCGGGTGCGTTCGGTGTCCTCGCCGTACAGGAGGTCGAGCATGACGTCGGCGCCGAAGCGGGTAGCGGCTACGCCCAGGCCGGTGTAGCCGAGGGCGTAGCCGACCCTGCCGGCGTGGGCGGTGCCGAAGAAGGCGCAGAAGCGCGTGCTGGTGTCGATGACGCCGCCCCACCGGTGGGTGAAGTGCAGGCCTTCCAGTTGGGGGAACGTGGTGAAGAAGTGCCGGGCCAGGAGCTTGTGGATGGAGTCGCGCTGCTCGAAGGCCGGGTCGATGCGGCTGGCGTAGTGGTAGAGGGGGAGGTAGCCGCCCCAGAGGATCCGGTTGTCGCGGGTGAGGCGGTAGTAGTGGAAGAGGTTGGAGGCGTCGCCGATGCCTTGGCGGTGGCGCCAACCGATGGATGAGAGTTGGGCGGCGGAGAGCGGCTCGGTGACGAGGACCAGGTCGTAGACGGGGACGGTGTACTTCCGCAACCGCCGCAGCAGCGAGGGGAACGCGTTGGTGGCGAGGGCGATGTGCTCGGCGCGGACGGAGCCTGTTGCTGTTGCCAACGAGCGGGTGTGCATCCGGTTGACCTGGCTGTTTTCGTGGATGCGTACGCCGAGGTCGAGGCAGGCCTGGCGCAGTCCCCAAGCGAGCCGCGCGGGCTCGACGAGTGCGGTGCGGCCGGGGTCGTGCAACGCGCCGAGATAGGTAGGTGAGTTCACCTCGGCGCGGGCCGCGTCCTGGTCCAGCAACCGCACGCCGGAACGCTCCTCGGCTTCCGCGGCCAGCTCGTCCAGGTGATGCGGCGCGGTGGCGACGGTGAGCTCGCCGGTTCGTTGCCAGTCGCAATCGATGCCGAGCCGGGTGACGGTGGCACCGATCGCGTCCAGGTTCTCCAGGCCCAGGCGCTCCAGGTCATCCATCTCAGCAGGCCAGCGGGCCTGCCCGTTGGCGAACCCGTGGGTGAGGCTGGCGTCGCAGAAGCCGCCGTTGCGGCCGCTGGCCGCGGATCCGCAGGTGTCCGATTCCAGGAGTACGACGTCCAGCGACGGGTACCGCTCCTTCGCCCTCAGCGCCGTCCACAGGCCGGTGTACCCGCCGCCGACCACGGCCAGGTCGGCCTCGGCCCGCCCGAGCAGTGCGGGCGCCGGCTCCGGCGCGGACTTGTCGTCGAGCCAGAAGACCCGCGGTTCGGCGTCTGCGAGCGCCGCGAGTTTCATCGCGCCCGTCGCCGCCGCGTGAGTTCGCCGCCCAGTACGAGGACGAGGGCGAGCAGGAACATCGCCGTACCGACGACGTTGATCTGCGGCGGGATGTCGCGTTGGGCCGAGCCCCAGACGAACATCGGGAACGTGACCGTGGTGCCGGCGTTCAGGTTGGTGATGATGAAGTCGTCGAAGGACAACGAGAAACTCAGCAGCGCCGCGGCCACGATGCCGGGGAGCACCAGTGGGAAGGTGATCCGCCAGAACGCCTGCCACTCGTTCGCGTACAGATCCATCGCGGCCTGTTCGAGCCGGAAATCCATCCCGTTCAGCCGGGCCTTGACCGTCACGACGACGAACGACAGGCAGAACATCACGTGCGCGATCAGCACCGTCCAGAACCCGAGCTGACCGCCGAACCCGCTGGAGACGAACAGCGCGAGCAGCGACGAACCGAGCACGATCTCCGGCGACGCCATCGGCAGGAAGATGAACAGGTTCGTCGCGGACCGGCCGCGGAAGCGGTGCCGCACCATCGCGAAGGCCATCAGCGTGCCCAAAGCAGTCGCGATCACCGTCGCGAGCAGGCCGATCCGCAGGCTGGTGCTGACCGCGTCGCACAGCCCGAACGGCCGGCACGGATGCTGCCAGTTCTGCCACGTGAAGCCGTCGAAGGTGTACGAAAGCTTGCTCTTCGGCGCGTTGAACGACATCAACATCACGACCATGATCGGCGCGAAGAGGTAGAGCAGCACGAGCACGGCGAACATCATGACCAGGTTCCGCCTGATCCAGCGCCCGGCCCTCATACCAGTTCCTCCGTCCCCGAGCGCCAAACGTAGACAACGACCAGTAGGACGATCGCCGCCATCAGTGTCACCGACAGCGCGGCCGCGGTCGGATACGCGCCCGCGGCGAACAGTCGCTGGATGTCGTTGCCGATCATCCGCTGCTTCGGCGTACCGAGCAGTTGCGCGTTGATGTAGTCGCCGGCCGCCGGGATGAAGGTGAGCAGCGTGCCCGCGACCAGGCCCGGCATCGACAGTGGCAGCGTGACGGTCCGGAACGTGGTGAACGGGTTGGCGAACAGATCCCCGCCCGCCTCGATCAACCGCGGGTCGATCCGTTCCAGGCTCGCGTACAGCGGCAGCACCATGAACGGCAGGAAGTTGTACGTCAGCCCGGTGACGACCGCGGTCGTGGTGGCCAGCAGCCGGCCGTCCTGGCCGAGGATGTGCAGCCACTTCAGCGTGTCGACGACGAACCCGTTGTCGCTCAGCAGCAGCTTCCACGACAGCGTGCGGATCAGGAAGCTGGTGAAGAACGGCGCGATCACCAGCGCCAGCATCAGGTTCTTCCACCGGCCTGCCTTCATCGCGATCGCGTACGCCAGCGGATACCCGAGGATCAGGCAGAACGCGGTCGTGATCAGCGAGTACCACAACGACCGGAAGAACGGCCGCGCGTAGTCCGCCATCGCGTCGGCGAAGTTCTGGAAGTGCCAGGTCATCTTGAACCCGGACTCGATCGAACCGTTCGGGTCGTACAGGCTGGCCGCGAGCAACGTCACCAGCGGTACGACGAAGAACAACAGCAGCCAGAGCCCACCCGGGAGCAGCAGCAGGTACGCCGTGAGCCGCCGGCCGGACCGTTGGGGCTTGGCGGTCGGGGCCGCGGTGGCCGCACCCAGCTGGCCGACCGCGCTCATCCGGCGCCGCCCCCCGCGTCGTCGATCTTCTCGACCCCGGCGTGCGCATCCTGCTCCGCGTCCAGCACGAACGTATGCGACGGTTGCCAGTGCAGGTCGACCGCGTCCCCGACGGCGAACGTGTCGCGGGCGCCGGTGTTCTGCTCGAAGACCGTCAGTTCCTGATCCCACGGCAGCTTCGCCAAGTACTGCGTACTGACGCCGACGTAACTCACATCGGTCACCAGCGCACCGCGCAGCTGGTTCGCTCCGTTGCTCTGCTCGGTGCCCGCTCGCGCCAGGAAGACCTTCTCGGGTCTGATCCCCATCCAGACGTCGCCCTCGGTCACCCGGCACCTGGGCAGCGGCACGGTCACCTTGCGTCCGTGCACGTCCACCACCAGGTTCTCGTCGGCCTGGCCGATGATGGCGGCCCGGATCAGGTTGGACTGACCGAGGAAGTTCGCCACGAACGTCGTGGCGGGCAGGTCGTAGAGCTCGGTCGGCGTACCCATCTGCTCGATCACGCCGGCGTTCATCACCGCGATGGTGTCGGCCATCGTCATGGCCTCCTCCTGGTCGTGGGTGACGTGCACGAAGGTGATGCCGACCTCGGTCTGGATCCGCTTCAGCTCCAGCTGCATCTGCCGGCGCAGCTTGAGGTCGAGCGCACCGAGCGGCTCGTCCAGCAGCAGCACCTGCGGGCGGTTGATCAGCGCCCGGGCCAGGGCGATTCGTTGCTGCTGGCCACCGGACAGCTGGCTCGGCTTGCGCTTGCCGTACCCGCCGAGCTCGACCAGGTCGAGCATCTCGTCGACCTTCGGCTTGAAGTCCTTGACGCCGCGGCGTCTCAATCCGAACGCGACGTTCTCGAAAATGTCGAGATGCGGGAACAGCGCGTAGTTCTGGAACACCGTGTTGACCGGACGCTTGTACGGGCGTAGCGCGGTGATGTCCTGCTCACCCAGCCGGATCTTCCCGGCGCTCGGCTCCTCCAGCCCGGCGACCATCCGCAGCGTGGTCGTCTTGCCGCACCCGGACGGGCCGAGCAGCGCGAAGAAAGCCCCCTCCGGCACGGTCAGATCCAGATCGTCGACCGCCCGATGCGCGCCGAATTCCTTGCTGATGCCGGTGAGAACCAGATCGCTGGTCATCTCAGCCCCCGATCGCGAGATTGAAGTCGGTTTCGTAGAGGGCCGCCTTGGCTGTGTCCAGTGGCATGAACGCGGAAGTCTTGGCCAGCATCGCCTCGTCGGGGAAGATCAGCGGGTCGTCGACGACGTCGGGATCGACCGTCTCCATCGCCTTCTTGGCGCCGGTGACCGGGCAGATGTAGTTCACCCAGTCGGCCAGCGTCGCGGCGACCTCAGGTTCGTAGTAGTAGTTCATCAGCTTCTCGGCGTTGCCCTTGTGGGTCGCCTTGTTCGGCACCAGCATGTTGTCCGACCAGAGATTCAGGCCCTCCTCGGGCACCACGAACTTGATGTCCGGGTTGTCGGCCTGCATCGCGATCACGTCGCCGGACCAGGCCTCGCAGGCGGCGATGTTGCCGGCGTTCAGGTCCTGCACGTAGTCGTTGCCGGTGAAGCGGCGGATCTGCCCGGTGCTGACGACGTCCTCGAGCTTCTGCAGCGCCTTGCTCCACTCGGCGTCGTTGAACTTCTCCGGGTCGGCGCCGACCAGCTTGAGCATGAACGACATCGTGTCCGGCATCTCGGACAGCAGCGTGATGCGGCCCTTCAGGTCCTCCCGGGTGAGCAGATCCGTGAAGCTGCCCACTGGCTTGGTGACCTTCGCGTTGTACGCGATCCCGGTCAGACCGCTCTGCCATGGGACGCTGTAATCGCGGTTCGGGTCCCAGCTCGGCGCCTTGAGCTTGGCCAGCAACTGCTGGTCGACGTTCGGAATCTTCGCGTGGTCGAGCTTCTGGATCCAGCCCAGGCCGATCATCCGGGCCGCCATCCAGTCGGTCAGCACGAAGATGTCCCGGCCGCAGGACTGGCAACTGCCGAGCTGGTCGCGCACCTTGGCGTAGAACTCGGCGTTGTCGTTCACGTCGGTGGTGTAGGTGACCTTGATACCGGACTGGGTCTGGAAGTCCTCCAGGGTCGGCAGCACCGTCTTGCCGTTGACCTTCTCGTCGGACTCGTCCATGTAGCTCGGCCAGTTCGAGAAGTTCAGCGTCTTCTGTTGCGCCGACTCATCGGTGCTGATGCAGTCGCCCGCGCTCTGCTTGGCCGCGGGGATCCCGCAGCCGGTGAGGACCCCGCCCAGCCCGAGGGCGGACAACGACATCCCCTTCAGCACCGCCCGGCGCCCGACAACAGGCTGGTGACGAGGACTCATTGGACCCCCCTAGAAAGCGTCGTTCGCGGGCGATACTGTCAAACCGGGCCGACATAGACAAGGGATTCCGAAGTTATTCGCCCATTTCGCAACGAATTCCGCTTTGTCGACTTGCTTACGCCCGGTGACACTGACAGGATCTCCGCGTGGCAGTACGAACGGGGAACTCCGACAAGAACCAGACTCTGCTCGATGACACCTCGAAGGCGATCATCGAGCAGCTGCAGCTCGACGGGCGTCGCTCGTACGCGGCGATCGGCAAGGCGGTCGGCCTGTCCGAGGCGGCGGTCCGGCAGCGCGTGCAGCGGCTGACCGAGGCCGGCGTGATGCAGGTGGTCGCGGTGACCGATCCGCTCGAGCTCGGCTTCGACCGGCAGGCGATGATCGGGATCAAGGCCGAGGGCTCGCTGGAACCGATCGCCGACGAGCTCGCGAAGATGGACGAAGTCGAGTACGTCGTGATCACGGCCGGCTCGTTCGACCTGCTGGCCGAGGTGTTGTGTGAGAGCGATGAGCACCTCCTGAAGGTGCTGTCGGAGCGGGTCCGGCAGATCGAGGGCGTGAAGGCGACGGAGACGTTCGTCTACCTGAAGCTGGTCAAACAAACGTACTCCTGGGGTGTGCGCTGAACCTCTGGTCCACGACCACCTCGGCCACCGAACGCCCCGGGCTCGCCGGTGACCGGGACGCCGACGTAGCGATCGTCGGCGCCGGGTACACCGGCCTGTGGACCGCGTACTACCTGGCGAAGGCCGATCCGTCGCTGCGCATCGTCGTACTCGAGGCACACACGGCCGGGTTCGGTGCGTCAGGGCGCAATGGTGGTTGGTGTTCCGCGCTGTTCCCGGTGTCGTCGCGGCGGTTGGCGTCGCTGCCGGGATCGAGCCGGGAGGCGGCGATCGAGCTGCACCGCGCGATGCAGGCGACGGTGAACGAGGTGGGGCTGGTCACCGCCGCCGAGGGGATCGACTGCGATTACCACAAGGGCGGGACGATCGTGCTGGCCCGCACGCCGGTGCAGCTCGCCCGCGCTCGCGCCGAGGTGGCCGCCGCTCATGAGTGGGGACCTGGCGACCTCCGGTTTCTCGAGCCGGACGAGGTCGCCGCGCAGGTGCGGGCAACAAAGGTGCTCGGGGCAACATTCACACCGCATTGCGCGGCGATCCATCCGGGCAAGCTCGTGCGCGGGCTGGCCGCCGTGGTCGAGCGTCTCGGCGTGACGATTCACGAGCACACGCCGGTACACACGATCGAGCCCGGTCGCGCGATCACGTCGTACGGCGGAGTGCGGGCGGACGTCGTGGTCCGGGCGACCGAGGGATTCACACCGGGGCTGGCCGGAGAGTCTCGGGCGGTGGCGCCGGTGTACTCGTTGATGGTGGCGACCGAGCCGCTCGATGCCGCCGTGTGGGAGCGGATCGGGCTGGCGGATCGGCCGACGTTCGGCGACCACCGGCACCTGATCATCTACGGGCAGCGGACGGCCGATGGGCGGCTGGCGTTCGGCGGGCGGGGTGCGCCGTACCACTTCCGGTCGCGGATCAAGCCGTCGTACGACGAGATACCGCGAGTGTTCAAGGGGTTGCAGGCGACGTTGCGGGAGCTGTTCGATCTGACCGAGGTTCAGTTCACGCATGCGTGGGGCGGGCCGCTGGGGATACCGCGCGACTGGTGTGCGTCGGTCGGGCTGGATCGCGGGTCGGGGCTGGCGTGGGCCGGTGGGTACGTCGGGGATGGCGTGAGTACGACGAACCTCGCGGGGCGGACGTTGACTGATCTGATCCTCGGGCGGGACACCGGGTTGGTCCGGTTGCCGTGGGTCGGGCATCGCTCGCGGCAGTGGGAGGCCGAACCGCTGCGGTGGCTCGGGATCAACGCCGGGCTGCGCGGGATGACGCTCGCGGACATGGAGGAGCGGGTGACCAGGCGGGAGAGTCGGATCGCGCGGTTGATGGCGCCGCTAGTGGGCCACTAGCGTCCGGCCGGATTCTGCCATCAGGGCTGCGAGCGGGAGACCGGTCAGTTGGATGCTGGGACGCATCCAGTCGTTGAGGATCGGCTCCTCGATGGCGAGGTGGCCGGCCAGCTCGGTCCGGCTGAGCTCGAAGACATGGGCCGGGTTGCCGGTGAGGTCGACCACGGTCTGCATCAAGCGGCCGGCCTGGTCCTCCCAGAGCACGTCGCCCGCATCCAGGTGGTCCGGCCGGATCAGCAGCAGGTCGACGTCACTGTCCGGATCACCGTCGCCGCGCGCGAGAGCGCCGTACACACTGGCGTGGACCGGCGGGATCCGCCAGCCGTTGATCTCGTCCGCGAGCCGGCTGATGAACGTACTGCGGAGGTCCGCGAGGAACTCGACCGCGGGGGCGACGAGGTGCTTGCGGTTGAGGCGATAGAGCAACGAGTTGCCCACGTCATCGACATGCACCAGCCCGGTTGCCGCCAGCCGCTGCAGCACGAGCCGGACGCCCGCGACACTCCCCGACCCGGCCAGCTTGTGGATCTGCCGTCCCGACAGCCCTTCCTCACTCCGCGCCAGCACCTGCAGGACCGGCCCGTCCAACGACGGCACCACAACACTGATCGGGCTCTTGAGATCCATGGTCCGCCCCACCCTAGTGATCCCCCGACCACTCAAGTAATCACCGTGACGAGTCAGCGATCGGAGACCTGGGGAGGATTTCAACCCGATTCGGGGGTGTGTTCTGAAGGGACATGTCTGACAGCCCGATTCGGGGGCAAGATCCTCCCCAGGCAGCGTGCCACCTTCGGCCGGCTCGTGTAGGTCCCGCTGCCGTGCCTGCGGATCAGCAACTCCTCGATCACCAACTCGTCCACCGCCCGCCGCAACGTCATCCGCGCCACGTTCCACCGCACCGCCAACTCCCCGCTCCGCCGGCAACGCCGGCCTTTCACCCGAATCGAGCCCAATCGCACTAGACCACTTCGCCATCGCGAGGGTAGTGCCCGACGTTGCTGGGACCGCACGCAGGCGGGCGCATCAACTTGAGGTAGCTGACGATTCCGGCGGTGTGGTGATGCAACTCTTCGTCAGGGTTGTCCCACGTGATGTAGATCCAGAGCGGCCCAGAGCCGTCAACGGTCCCGGCGCCGTACTCGAAGTGGCTGACCCGGTCCCCCTTCTTCAACCTCCACCAACGCAGCTCATCGGTCATCTTCGTCCCCGTGGTGGATTGAGAGATGGAGTGGTCAGCGAATCCGTCCGTCTTCTCGTGGTGGACGGGGCCGACGCCGGTCGCAGGGAATTCACAACGCCGGCCCCGCCGATCGAGGAGAACGTCTTCATCTCAGCGCCAAAACCACTTGGCCGGGAGATGCAAAGACCGTGCACACGGCAACGACCTGTGCAGAGCCTGTGCACTCACAGGCGACCCGCGGACTGGAACGACTGTTCGCTCTGCCATCCACCGGCTACTGTGAGTGGTTCAGACCAGTGCTTCTTGAAGAGGCTGCATGAATTCGCCCAACGAGTTGCTCGCCGCGCTGCTGGATGAGGCCGACTGCTCACGAAGTGCCCTCGCGCGCGATATCCGCGCACTCGCGGCAGCCAGAGGGCTTGAGGACATCCGCTGTGACCATGTCGATGTCGGCCGCTGGCTGAAGGGAATGGTGCCCCGTGGTGCCAAGCCGGTGCTGATCGCCGAGGCTCTTGGGCGCCGCCTCGGACGTGTGCTGTCGTTGAGCGATCTGGGCTTCGCCTCCGGGCAACCACTGACGCTCGGCCTGACCTTCTCCGAGTCCCGCGACACAACGATTCGAACCTCTCGCACGCTCTGGACAGAAGACTTGAGACGCTCGGACTTCCTCCGCATGGCAGTAACAGCGGGCACCCTGACCACGCCCATGGCCCGGTGGCTGGTCTCACCGCCAGCCGATCCGCCGTACCGTACGCAGGGGAATGACCGGGTCGGTGCCGACGACGTCGCGGCCGTTCGCGCGACCCTGCAGATGTTCGAACGTCTCGATCATCAGTTCGGTGGTGGTCACGCGCGAACTGCGGCGGTTCAGTACCTCAATGACGCGGTGACACCACGACTACACGCGAGTTACGGCGACGCGATAGGACGCGAGTTGTTCTCGGTCGCGGCACAGTTCACCTACAAGACAGGAGCAATGGCGTACGACGTCGGTCTGCACGGACTTGCCCGACGCTACTTCGTCCAGGCTCTGAATCTTGCCCACGCCTCCGGAGATCGCCCGCTGGGCGGGAAGGTCCTCGCGCTGATGAGCCACCAGGCCAACTATCTCGGCGAGCACCGGGAGGCCGTTGATCTGGCCAGGGCAGCGGCCCTAGGGGCGGGCGCGGACGCCACGCCGCGGGTCAGGTCGATGTACGCCGCTATGGAGGCGCGTGGACTGGCCAGCATCGGAGACAAGCGTGCCTGCCTACGGATGATGCGGCGGGCCGAGACTAGTTTCGCGAACGGCGCCGAGGTTGATGAGCCGGACTGGATCGGGTACTTCGATCAGGCCGAGCTCCAGGACGAACTGGCGCATTGCTTCACCGCACTCCGGATACCCCGAGAGGCCGAACTGCACGCGCACGCCGCGCTCGGACAGTCCATCGACCTGCATCCTCGGAGTCGGACGTTCTGCCGGATCTCACTCGCCACGTCGTATCTTGCTGCGGGCGACGTACCGCGGGCCTGTGAGACCGCTGGAGAGGCATTGGCGGCTGCGGGCAGGATCAAGTCCGCTCGGGTTCGGAAGTACGTGCATACCTTCGACCGCACGTTGAACGGTTTCGGGCGGCACCGGTCGATCTCGGAGTTCCGTGAGCAGGCGCGGGAGATCGTGAGTTACGCGTCGTGAGGTGTCAGGTGCCCGGCGTCCACAATCTCGGCGCCTCCGGGTCGCGGAGGGAGGCGATGCGGCGGGTGGCTTCGGGTTGGAGGCGG
Organism: Kribbella sp. NBC_01484; assembly: GCF_036227145.1. Taxonomy (NCBI): domain Bacteria; kingdom Bacillati; phylum Actinomycetota; class Actinomycetes; order Propionibacteriales; family Kribbellaceae; genus Kribbella; species Kribbella sp. NBC_01484. The sequence continues at coordinate 2,808,474 of NZ_CP109437.1, read as the reverse complement.
GGTTCTCGGGCGAGTCTGCTGATCAGCCAGGCGGTCATGCGGAACTCGCGGAGGGCAGCGAAGACGGTGATACCGTCCCAGGTCCGTACGTCCCAGCCATAGGCGGTGACGAAGGCGTCGTACTCGGGATCGGTGTACCAGCCGAGTCTCTGGTAGACCGCCGGTACGACGAGATCGAACTCACGCGGGCCGACGCTGAACCGCTCCAAGTCCAGCAGTACGGCGACCCCATCGTACCCGCGGATCGCGTTCTTCCGGTTGGCGTCGCCATGGATGACGCACACCGGCAGCCCGGTACTCACCTGCGCGTACTCGTGCCGAAGTTGATCCAAACGCTCTGCCAGAAAGCGGTGATCGCCGACTGACAGCGCTGTGTCGGCTGCAGCCAGATGTTCCTCGAGCCGAACGAATGGGTCCAACGCCGGGATCTCGAAGTTCGTCGGGACCGGCAGCGTGTGGAGCTGTCGAAGGAGCCCCGCGAGCTCCGCCGTACTCGCCATCGACGCGTCAGGCACTTCGTGCCAGATCGTCACAACATGTCCGTCGACGGACCACGGCAGGTCTGTCGACTCCAGCGGCTTCACCGCCGGCACACCCTGGGCCGCCAACCACCGACCCGTGCGGACCTCACGCAAGGCCCGCTGGTACGCCGAGCCTATCGAGATCCGAGCCACCAGCTGACCCGGCAACCGGAAGACCGCGTTGTCTGCGATCGGCCCGAGCAATTCAATCCCCGCGTCCTCCAACTCGAGCGTTGCGGCAACAGCCCGAACCACCTCGAACGCAGCTGCCCGATCAACCGCCCCAGCCATGCGTGAAGTCTCTCATCACCCGGGGCGACGGACGTTGTCCGCGCGCCTCGCCTTCTTCAACCTCGTACCCAGACAGGGCGGTCGTCGGAAAACAAGCACACTTGATTCTTTTTGCTGGGCGTGCCAGTGTCGGCTGCACGATCCCCGGCGAGGGAGTGCAGCGTGCAACTGGACGAAGTGCTGGCCGATCTGTGGGCCGAGAGCGCGGAGCTGGATCGGCTCGTCGGCGGCCTGGCCGCGGATGCGTGGGCGACACCAACGCCGGCCGAGGGCTGGACGATCGCACATCAGATCGCCCACCTGGCCTGGACCGACGAGGCCGCGCACCTGGCCGCCACCGATCCGGACGGGTTCAAGGCCTCACTGCAGAAGGCCGTCGCCAACCCGACCGGCTACGTGGACGAGGGCGCGGCCGAGACCGCGGCGCTGCCCCCCGACCAGCTCCTGCCGTACTGGCGCGAGACCCGCACCGAGCTCGTGGACGCATTGAAGAAGGTCCCGACCGGCGAGAAGGTGCTCTGGTACGGCCCGCCGATGAGTCCGACCTCGATGGCGACCGCCCGGTTGATGGAGACCTGGGCGCACGGGCAGGACGTGGTCGACGCGCTCGGCGTCCACCGCCAGCCGAGCAATCGACTGCGGCACGTCGCGCATCTCGCCGTCCGCACCCGCGACTTCGCCTACCTGCTGAACGACCGCACCCCGCCGGCCGAGCCGTTCTACGTGGAACTCACCGGCCCCGATGGCGACACCTGGACCTGGGGCCCGGACGACGCTGCCGACCGCGTGACCGCTCCCGCGCTCGACTTCTGCCTGCTGGCGACTCAACGCCGCCATCGCGACGACCTCGCCGTACGCGCGGAAGGCGCGCAGGCGGAGGAGTGGCTCGAGATCATCCAGGCCTTCGCCGGGCTCCCGGGGAAGGGCCGTGAACCGGGGCAGTTCGGATGACCGCGCCGATCCGGATCGGCAATGCGTCCGGCTTCTACGGCGACCGGTTCAGCGCGGTCCAGGAGATGCTCACCGGCGGTCCGCTCGACGTACTGACCGGCGACTATCTGGCCGAGCTGACCATGCTGATCCTCGGCCGGGATCGCCTCAAGGACCCGTCCCTCGGGTACGCGCGAACCTTCCTCAAGCAACTCGAGACCGGCCTGGGCGAGGCGCTCGACCGCGGCGTGAAGATCGTCAGCAACGCCGGCGGCCTCCACCCCGCCGGACTCGCGCAGGCCATCCAGCAGCTCGCCGACCGCCTCGGCCTGCACCCGAAGATCGCGTACGTCGAAGGCGACGACCTGCTCGCACGAGCCGAGGAGCTGGACCTCGGCACCCCGCTGACCGCCAATGCGTACCTCGGCGCCTGGGGCATCGCGGAAGCGCTCCAAGCCGGCGCAGACGTCGTGGTCACCGGCCGCGTCACCGACGCCTCGGTGATCGTCGGGCCCGCCGCCGCCCACCACGGCTGGAAGCGGACGCAGTACGACGAACTCGCCGGAGCGGTCGCAGCCGGCCACGTGATCGAATGCGGCTGCCAGGCGACCGGCGGCAACTACGCGTTCTTCAGCGAGATCCGCGACCTCGGCCGGCCCGGCTTCCCGATCGCGGAGATCCATGCCGACGGCAGCAGCGTGATCACCAAGCACGACAACACCGGCGGCGCGGTCACCATCGACACGGTCAAGGCGCAACTGCTCTACGAGATCACCGGCGCCAGGTACGCCGGTCCGGACGTCACCGCCCGCCTGGACACGATCGAGCTCGACGACGACGGGCCGGATCGGGTCCGGATCTCCGGTGTCCAGGGTGAGCCGCCGCCACCGACGTACAAGGTCTCGCTGAACAGCGTCGGCGGGTTCCGCAACGAGGTGGATTTCGTGCTCACCGGGCTTCAGCTGGAGGAGAAGGCCGAGCTGGTCAAGGCGCAGCTCGAGCAGGCGCTCCCGAAGCGGCCGGCCGAGCTGCGATGGACCGTGGCCTGGACCGAGAAGCCGAACGCGGACACCGAGGAGGAGGCCAGCGTGTTCCTCCGGTGCGCGGTGAAGGACCCGGATCAGAAGGTGGTCGGCCGGGCATTCTCCAGCGCCGCGGTCGAGCTGGCGCTGGCGAGTTACCCCGGTTTCCACGTGACCGCGCCGCCGGGCGACGGATCGCCGTACGGCGTCTTCCGGGCCGGGTACGTCGACATCCGCGAGGTGGAGCAGGTCGTCGTACTGCCGGACGGGGCGCGGAAGGTGATCGAGCCCGCGGCGGAGACGCAGCCGCTGACCGCGGTCGAGGAGACCGGACTGCCGATGCCGTTGCCCCAGCTCGCCTCGAGCGGACGACCGCGGACGCGCGAGATCCCGCTCGGCCGGATCGCCGGTGCGCGGTCCGGCGACAAGGGCGGCGACGCGAACGTCGGCGTGTGGGTGCGGCAGGAGAAGGCCTGGCGATGGCTGGCGCATTCGCTGACGGTCGAACTCTTCCAGGAGTTGCTGCCGGAGACCAAGGAGCTGACGGTCACGCGATATCTGCTGCCCAATCTGTGGGCAGTCAACTTCGTGGTCGAGGGGCTGCTCGGCGAGGGAGTTGCCGCGCAGTCGCGGTTCGATCCGCAGGCGAAGGCGGTCGGCGAGTGGCTGCGGTCCCGGTACATCGACGTACCGGAGGTGTTGCTGTGAACGACTTCCGGCAATCCGTCCGGCGCTTCATGGCCGCCGAGGTGCTGCCCCACTTGGACCAATGGGAGCGCGACGGCGAGCTGCCGCGCGAGCTGCACAAGAAGGCCGGTCAGCTCGGGTTGCTCGGGGTCGCGTTCCCGGAGGCGGTCGGTGGTGGCGGTGGTTCGTTACTCGATGCGCTCGCGGTGGTCGAGGAGATGCACTACGCCGGTGGGTCCGGCGGGCTGGTCGCCTCGCTGCTGACCTGCGGAATCGCCGTTCCCCACATCGTTGCTTCAGGCAACCAGGAGCAGGTCGACCGGTGGGTGCGGCCGACCCTCGACGGTGAGCTGATCGGCGCGCTGGCGATCACCGAACCCGACGGCGGTTCGGACGTCGCCTCGCTCCGTACGACGGCCCGCCGCGAGGGCGACGTGTTCGTCGTGAACGGGGCGAAAACGTACATCACCTCAGGGTGCCGCGCGGACTTCGTGACGACCGCAGTCCGCACCGATGGGCCGGGTGCGCACGGGATCAGCCTGCTGGTGATTGAGAAGGGCACACCGGGATTCGAGGTGTCGCGCAAACTGGAGAAGCTGGGATGGCTGTGCTCGGACACGGCTGAACTGTCGTTCACCGACGTACGGGTTCCGGTGGAGAATCTGGTGGGAGCCCAAGGCAGTGGGTTTGTGCAACTCGCGGTGAACTTCGTCGCCGAGCGGCTGACCCTGGCGGTGCAGGCGTACGCGGGAGCGCGGCGAGCGCTCGACCTCACCGTCGAATGGTGCAGGAACCGGGACACATTCGGCCGGCCGTTGATCTCGCGGCAGACCGTGCAGCACACGCTCACCGAGATGGCCCGCCGGATCGACGTCGCCCGGGTCTACGTGCACCACGTGGCCGAGCGAGCGATGAACGGCGACGACGTGATCGCCGAGGTGTGCTTCGCCAAGAACACCGCCGTCGAGGCCGGCCAGTGGGTGTGCGACCAGGCGCTCCAGTTGCACGGCGGTCTCGGCTACATGCGCGAGGCCGAAGTGGAGCGTCAGTACCGCGACCAGAAGATCCTCGCCATCGGCGGCGGCACCACGGAGATCCTCACCGGCCTGGCCTCGAGACGACTGGGGTTCACCGCATGAACAACACCGTTACGTCCGAAGATCCGAGGGCTCCAGGGCACACTTCTTCGGACGCAAGCAATCGCGAGGCGATGCTGGAGAAGCTGCGCGCGCTGGAGGTGGAGCACGCGAAGGCGCTGGCGGGGGGTGGGGAGAAGTACGTCGAGCGGCATCACCAGCGCGGGAAGTTGCTGGCGCGGGAGCGGATCGAGTTGCTGCTCGACCCGGATTCGCCGTTCCTCGAGCTGTCGCCGCTGGCCGGCTGGGGTTCGGACTTCACCGTCGGCGCAAGCCTGGTGACCGGAATCGGTGTGGTCGAGGGGGTCGAGTGTCTGATCACCGCGAACGATCCGACGGTGAAAGGTGGCGCCAGCAACCCGTGGACGCTGCGCAAGGCGCTGCGATCCGATGAGATCGCGCGGGCGAACCGGTTGCCGGTGATCAGCCTGGTCGAGTCCGGCGGCGCGGATCTGCCGACGCAGAAGGAGATCTTCATCCCCGGCGGCGCGATGTTCCGCAACCTGGCCCGGCTGTCGGCCGAGGGGATCCCGACGGTCGCGCTGGTGTTCGGCAACTCGACCGCGGGCGGCGCGTACATCCCCGGCATGAGCGACTACGTGGTGATGGTCGACGGCGGCGCGAAGGTGTTCCTGGCCGGGCCGCCGCTGGTGAAGATGGCGACCGGCGAGGACGCGGACGACGAGTCGCTCGGTGGCGCGTCGATGCACGCGCGGAAGTCGGGCCTGGCGGACTACTTCGCGGTCGACGAGCAGGACGCGATCCGGCTCGGGCGGCAGATCGTGTCCCGGCTGAACTGGCGCAAACTCGGTCCGCCGCCGGCTCCGTCGTACGTCGAACCTCTCTACGACTCCGACGAGCTCCTCGGGATCGTGCCCGGGGACCTGAAGATCCCGTTCGATCCGCGGGACGTGATCGCTCGCGTGGTGGACGGCTCGGTGTTCGACGAGTTCAAGCCGCTGTACGGCTCGTCGCTGGCGACCGGGTGGGCCTCGGTGCACGGATATCCGGTCGGCATCCTGGCGAACGCGCGTGGCGTGCTGTTCAGCGAGGAATCGCAGAAGGCAGCCCAGTTCATACAGCTGGCGAACCGGGCGAACACGCCGCTGATCTTCCTGCACAACACCACCGGCTACATGGTCGGGCAGGAATACGAACAGGGCGGGATCATCAAGCACGGAGCGCAGATGATCAACGCTGTCTCGAACTCCAAGGTGCCGCACATCTCGATCCTGATGGGCGCGTCGTACGGCGCCGGCCACTACGGGATGTGTGGTCGCGCCTTCGATCCGCGCTTCCTGTTCGCGTGGCCGTCGGCCAAGTCGGCGGTGATGGGACCGCAGCAGCTCGCCGGGGTGCTGTCGATCGTGGCGCGGGCGGCCGCGGAGGCGAAGGGGCAGCCGTACGACGAGCAGGCCGACGCCCAGATGCGCGCGTACGTCGAGGGCCAGATCGAGGCGGAGTCGCTGCCGATGTTCCTGTCCGGCAGGTTGTACGACGACGGCGTGATCGATCCCCGCGACACCCGCACTGTGCTCGGGATCTGCCTGTCCGCCATTCACTCCGCACCGGTCGAAGGCACTTCGTCCTTCGGTGTTTTCCGGTTGTGAGCCCGATGACTGTGCTTTTGGAGCCGCGCGTGATCACCTCCGTGCTCGTTGCCAATCGGGGCGAGATCGCTCGGCGGATCTTCCGTACCGCCCGCGCGCTCGGACTCGCCACGGTCGCCGTTCACTCGACCGCCGACGCGGGATCGCCCCACGTGGCTGAGGCGGACGCGGCGGTTCATCTGCCCGGGAACACGCCCAGCGAGACCTACCTGCGTGGTGACCTGGTGATCGAAGCCGCGTTGCGCGCGGGCGCCGACGCCGTACATCCCGGCTACGGCTTCCTGTCGGAGAACGCCGGGTTCGCGCAGGCCGTGATCGATGCGGGTCTGACGTGGATCGGGCCGCCGGTGGACGCGATCTCGTCGATGGGCTCGAAGATCGAGGCGAAGAAGCTGATGGCTGCCGCCGGCGTGCCGGTGCTCGCCGAGCTCACGCCCGCGGAGGTCTCCGCGGACGACTTGCCGGTGCTGGTGAAAGCATCGGCCGGCGGTGGTGGACGCGGGATGCGAGTGGTCACGCGGCTGGAGGACCTGCCGAACGAGATCGAGGCGGCCTCCGCCGAAGCGTTGTCCGCTTTCGGGGACGGCACGGTCTTCTGCGAGCGCTACCTCGCGTCCGGCCGGCACATCGAGGTCCAGATCATGGCCGATCTGCACGGCACGATCTGGGCGGTCGGCGAACGCGAGTGCTCCATCCAACGCCGCCACCAGAAGATCATCGAGGAAGCGCCGTCCCCGCTGGTCGAGCGGATCCCGTCCATGCGGGCCGAACTGTTCGACGCTGCCCGCAAGGCGGCTGCCGCGATCGCGTACGTCGGCGCCGGCACCGTCGAGTTCCTCGCCGACGAGCAGGGCGCGTTCTACTTCCTGGAGATGAACACCCGCCTCCAGGTGGAACACCCAGTCACCGAGGAGACCACGGGCCTCGATCTGGTGGAGTTGCAGTTCGCGATCGCAGCCGGCGAACCGCTGCCCCCGGGGCCGCCTGAGACGGTCGGTCACGCGATCGAGGTGCGCGTCTACGCCGAGGACCCAGCCCACGACTGGCAGCCCACAACCGGCCGGATTCACCGCTTCAGTGTCGGGGATGGTCAGCTGTGGGGAAACAAACTTGCACCAGGTGACGAAAAGTTTCCCCACGGCGGCAGAGGATCTCGGCTGCGGGTCGAGTCCGGGGTGGTTGACGGGTCGGCGGTGTCGCCGTTCTACGACGCGATGCTGGCCAAGGTGATCGTCTGGGCGCCGAGCCGAGCCGTGGCGGCGGCGCGGTTGGCCGCGGAGCTGGCGCGGGCGAAGATCCACGGCGTGGGCACCAACCGCGACTTGCTGGTGTGGATCCTGCGGCATCCCGCGTTCTTGGCGGGTGACACGGACACCGGGTTCTTCGAGGTCCACCGGATTGCGCCCGCTGTTGATGCCGAGGTCGTCAGGGTTTCGGCGTTGGCGGCTGCGCTGGCGGATGCGGCCGCCCGGGTGCCGGTGGTCCGGGTGCCGAGTGGGTGGCGGAATCTGGCGTCGCAGCCGCAGCGGAAGAGCTACCGGGCCGGGGGCGACACCTACCAGGTCGAGTATCGGCTGACCCGGGACGGGTTGGTTGCTGCGGGCAACGTTCAGCTCGTCGACAGTACGGCGGACCGCGTGGTGCTGGCGGCTGACGGCGTACGGCGTACCTTCGAAGTAGCGGCGTACGACGGGCTCGTCTGTGTGGACTCGTCACTGGGGAGCGTCGCGTTGACGCCGGTGGAACGGTTCACGGACCCGTCGCAGCAGGTCGCGGCCGGATCGTTGGTGGCGCCGATGCCGGGGATCGTGATCCGGGTCGGGGTGCAGGTGGGTGACGAGGTGAAACAAGGACAACCGTTGCTGTGGCTGGAGGCGATGAAGATGGAACACACCATCGCCAGCCCGGCAGATGGAATTGTCAACGAGATCACGGCCGAGGCAGGACAGCAGGTCGAGGTCGGCGCCATCTTGGCGGTCGTAGGGGAGGAAGCATGAGCTTCATCGAATCCGAAGAACGCCAAGTGCTCCGCAAGGCAGTGCGGGAGCTAGGGAAGAAGTACGGCTACGCGTGGTTCAACCAGCAGGCGCGGAGCGGCGGGCACACGACCGAGCTGTGGCTGGAGGCCGGCAAGCTCGGCTACCTCGGCGTGAACCTGCCCGAGGAGTACGGCGGTGGAGGCGGCGGCATGGCCGACCTGTCCATCGTGCTCGAGGAGCTCGGCGCCGCGGGCTGCCCGTTGCTGATGCTGGTGGTCTCGCCGTCGATCTGCGGCACGGTGATCGCCCGCTTCGGCACCGACGAGCAGAAGCAACGCTGGCTGCCCGGTCTGGCCGACGGTACGACGATCATGGCGTTCGCGATCACCGAGCCCGACGCCGGGTCGAACTCCCACCAGATCACCACGACCGCCCGGCGTACCGAGGACGGCTGGTCGCTGACCGGGCGGAAGGTCTTCATCTCCGGGCTCGACGTGGCCCAGGCCGTGCTCGTGGTCGGCCGGACCGAGGACGCCCGGACCGGCAAGCTCAAGCCGGCGCTGTTCATCGTCCCGGTGGACGCGCCGGGGGTGGAGTACCGGCAGATCGAGATGGACCTGATCAGCCCGGACAAGCAGTTCGCCTTGTTCCTCGACGACGTACGACTGCCGCGCGAGGCGCTCGTCGGCTCCGAGGACGCGGCCCTGATGCAGCTGTTCGCCGGGCTCAACCCGGAGCGGATCATGGCGTCCGCGTTCGCGCTCGGGATCGCCCGGCACGCGCTCGGCAAGGCGACCGCGTACGTCAAGGAGCGGCAGGTCTGGAACACGCCCATCGGCGCCCACCAAGGGATCGCGCACCCGCTCGCGCAGATCAAGATCGAGCTCGAGCTGGCCCGGCTGATGATGCAGAAGGCCGCCGCGCTGTACGACGCGGGCGACGACCTGGCGGCCGGCGAGGCCGCGAACATGGCCAAGTACGCCGCCGGCGAGGTGGCGGTCCGGGCCACCGACCAGGCGGTCCAGTCGCTCGGCGGCAACGGCATGACGACGGAGTACGGCGTCGCCTCGCTGGTCGCGGCCGCCCGGGCGACCCGGATCGCCCCGGTCAGCCGGGAAATGATCCTGAACTTCGTCGCCCAGCACTCGCTGGGTCTACCCAAGTCGTACTGAGATCCAGCACAGTCTGTTCACCATCCGGGCAAGGAGAGGATCCCGCCGATGATCATCACCAGTGAATTCCCGCCCGTCGAAGTGCTCGACGTCCCGATCCACGACGCCGTCCTCGGTCGCGCCCAGGAGTACGGCGACCGGCCGGCCATGGTCGACGGGGTCACGGGCCAGGAGATCAGCTACGCCCAGCTGGACGCGATGAGCCGCCGGGTCGCGGCCGGCCTGGCCGAGCTCGGGATTCGGCACGGCGACACGATCGCGCTCTACAGCCCGAACACGATCCTCTACCCGGTCGTCTTCTACGGGGCCACCCGCGCCGGCGCGACAGTCACCACGGTCAACGCGCTCTACACCGCGGACGAGCTGCACAAGCAGCTGGTCGACTCGAAGGCCAAGTTGCTGGTGACGATCTCGCTGTTCCTGCCGGTCGCCACCCGGGCGGTCGAGGGCACGGACGTCGGCGAGATCTTCGTCTGCGACAGCGCCGAGGGGTACCGCTCGGTGCTGGAACTGATCGCGTCCACGGGCCCCGAGCCGGACGTGACGATCGATCCGGCCGAGGACGTCGCCGTACTCCCGTATTCCAGCGGGACCACCGGCGCGGCCAAGGGCGTGATGCTGACGCATCGGAACATCGCGACGAACATCGCGCAGGCCGAGGTGATGATCAAGCTCGGCGAGGACGAGCGGATCATCGCGATCCTGCCGTTCTTCCATATCTACGGCCTGACCGTGCTGATGAATCTCCCACTGCGCCTCGGTGCGACGGTCGTCGTGCTGCCGAAGTTCGACCTGGACCAGTTCCTCACCACGCTCGACCAGCAGAGGATCACCCGCGCGTTCGTGGCGCCGCCGGTGGTGCTGGCGCTGGCCAAGCACCCGGCGGTGGACGGGGTCGACCTGTCCGCGCTGAAGTACGTGATGTCCGCGGCGGCGCCGCTGGACGGTGAGCTGGCCGAGGCGTGCGCGAAACGGCTCGGGCTGCACCCCGTACTGCAGGCCTATGGCATGACCGAGCTGTCGCCGGGTACGCACTCGGTGCCGCAGGACGACCAGGAGCCGCCGCCCGGCGCCGTGGGCAAACTGTTCCCGTCCACCGAGATGCGGCTGGTCGGTGCCGATGGCAACGATGTGGGCGACGAGGAGACCGGCGAGATCTGGATCCGCGGGCCACAGGTGATGAAGGGTTACCTGGGCCGGCAGGCCGAGACCGACGCGACCATCGACCCGGATGGCTGGCTGCACACGGGCGACATCGGCCGGGTGGACGAGCGCGGTTATCTGTACGTCGTCGACCGGGTGAAGGAACTGATCAAGTATCACGGCTACCAGGTGCCGCCGGCCGAGCTGGAGGCGGTGCTGCTCACCGACGACCGGATCGCGGACGCGGCGGTGATCGGGGTCGATGTCGAAGGCAACGAGGTGCCGAAGGCGTTCGTGGTGCCGATGCCGGGGATCGAGCTGACCGAGGCCGACGTGATGGAGTACGTCGCGGCGCGGGTGGCGCCGTACAAGAAGATCCGGCAGGTGGAGTTCATCGAGGCGGTGCCGAAGGCCGCATCCGGCAAGATCCTGCGGCGGGAGCTGCGAGCCCGCGAGGCCGCCCGTGAGTGAAGTGTTCAATGGTGAACTCGCTGCGCTCGCTCACGGCCTCAAAGCACCCCAGCAGGACCGCAGCCGGGCGACCCGGCAGCGGCTGCTCGCGGCGGCCGTGGAGTCGCTGGCCGAGGTCGGGTACGCCGCGACGACGGTGAGTGTCGTGGCGACCCGGGCCGGGGTGTCGCGGGGTGCCGCTCAGCACCACTTCCCGACGCGGGCGGATCTGTTCGCGGCGGCGGTCGAGTACATGACCGAGGTGCGGCTGGCCGAGATCCGCGCACAGGCTGGTGGACTGCCCAGCGGGCCCGGCCGGACCGAGGCAATCGTCGGGATGCTCGCGGAGGTCTACACCGGACCGCTCTTCCGGGCGGCCCTGCATCTGTGGGTCGCGGCATCGACCGAGGAGGCGTTGCGGCGGCAGATCGTCCGGTTGGAGGCGCATGTCGGGCGCCAGGCCCACCGGGCGCTGCTGGAAGTGCTCGAGGTGAGCGAACGGACACCTGGTGTCCGGGAGACCGTGCAGGGTGTGCTGGACATGGCGCGCGGTCTCGGGCTGGCTGACCTGCTCACGGATGACAGTGCGCGGCGTCGGGGGATCGTGCGGCAGTGGAGCCGCATCCTCGATCAGGCCTTGCGAGACCCCGGCGTGTGACCGAAGGCTCGGCGGAAGGTGTCGATGAACGCACTCGTCGACGCCCACCCACACTGGTGCGCCACGCGGGTCACCGACTCGTTGTGGGCCAGGAGCCGGAGAGCGTGATGCAGGCGCAACTGCGTGCGCCACTGCGGGAACGTCATACCCAGGTCGGTCTGGCAGAGGCGGCTCAGGGTGCGCTCACTCGCGCCGACCTCACGGCCCAGCTCCGTCAGCGTCCTGGTGTCCGCGGGGTCCTCGCGCAACAGGTCGCAGACAGCGGCCAGCCGTGGGTCGTGGGGTGCCGGTAGATACATAGGCCGCTGCGGCGATCGCCGCAGCTGATCAAGCAGTACGGCGTGGAGCCGCTCCCGTTCCACCTGGTCGCCATCACCTGACGTGTAGGCCAGGATCAGCTCCCTCAGCAGCGGGCTGACCACCAAGGCCGACGGTACGTCCAGACCGAGCGGGTTCTCGGTGAGACCCACTGTGTGCAGCGTGGTTTCGCCGTAGGCGCGGTGTTGGTGGAGGGTGCCGCCGGGGACCCAGATCGCCCGGGTGGCCGGGGCGATCCAGCTGCCCGCGTCGGTGGTGACCGAGAGGACGCCGCGGCCGGCGTAGACGATCTGATGCTGGTCATGCCAGTGCGCCTCGATGCCGCCGCCGGCCCGGATCGGCTGGTGGCCGGTGGTCGCGGTACGTTGGCGGGTTTCCGGCATAGGTTGGCATTTTATCGGAAGCCGGACAGGCAGTCCGCCCACGACGATCGATGGTGTGCGGAGACTGCGACCGATCGGGCTGATGGCGGTCGGCCACGCCTGCGTGGATGTCTACCAGGGCAGCGTCCCGGCGCTGGTGCCGTTCCTGGTCGCCGAGCGCGGGCTCGGGTATGTCGCGCTGTCCGGGATCACCTTGGCCGCGACCTTGCTGTCCTCGGTGGTCCAGCCGGTGTTCGGCGTACTGACGGACCGGCGCCCGCTGACCGGGCTGATCCCGGTCGCCATGACCACCGCCGGGCTCGGGATCGCGCTGGTCGGGGTCGGGCCGTCGTACTGGCTGAGCTGGCTGGCGGCCGCGTTGTCCGGGCTGGGGGTGGCGGCGTACCACCCGGAGGCCGCGCGGATGGCGCGGGCGGTGAGTGGCGGGAGCCATGTCGGGATGAGCTGGTTCTCGGTCGGCGGGAACGTCGGGTTCGCGCTGGCACCGGTGCTGGTCACGCCGCTGATCGCGGTCGGTGGATTGTCGCTCACACCGCTACTCATGATCCCAGCACTCTTCGGCGCAGCGGTCACCCAGCTCGCGCTTCGATCCACCCATCTAGTTGCCCCTAGCAAACAATCGTTGGCCGGCGCCGACGACTGGTCGTCGTTCCTGCGGTTGTCGGCGATCATGATCTGCCGATCGATCGTGTTCGTCGGACTCGGCACGTTCATCGCCCTGTACGCCGGTCAGCGGGTCGGCGGCGGGACGACGACGACCGGCGGGGTGGCGCTGTTCGTGCTGTTCGCGGCCGGTGCGTTCGGCACGCTGCTCGGCGGCCGGTTCGCCACCCGCTACGGGCGGGTCCGGACCCTGCGGACGTCGTACGCCGTCGCCGTGCCGGCGCTCGCGGGTCTGGTGCTCGCGCCCGGGCCGGCGTTCTTCGGGTTCCTCGCCGTCACCGCGATCGCGATGTCGATCCCGTTCTCGCTGCACGTCACGCTCGGCCAGGACTTCCTCCCCAGCCGGGTCGGCACCGCCGGCGGGATGACGCTCGGCCTGGCCGTCAGCATCGGTGGCGTCGCCACCCCGGTCCTCGGCACGATCGCCGAGCACACGTCCCTAGGCGTCGCGCTCAGCACGCTGATCGCCCTTGCCCTCACGAGCAGCCTGATCGGTCACGCCCTGACCGAGCCGGACATTGCCTAACGGCGGGCGGCGCGTTCGGCGATGCGGCGGTCGACCTTGGCGGCCAGTTGGTCGGGTGAGCATTCGGCCAGGTGGTCGCGGACGAGCAGGTGGATGAAGGAGTACTCGCCGCGGCCGCTGCGGGCGAGCACATAGCGGTCGGCGGCGTACCTGAGGAAGGCTCGGCGGCGCCAGGGGAGGTATCCGGTCCAGCGGAGCAGGAAGTCGTGGAGCAGGCGGGACAGGGGGCCGGCGAACACCGGTGGCCGGCGGCGCCAGGCCTTCGCGGCGACCGCTCCGACGATGACACCGGCGACGGCTTCCAGGTGGGGCGAGGCCGGGTCCGCACCGAGCGCCAGGGCCAGCAGGAGTCCGGCGGCGGCACCGCCCAGCACCCACGGGTCCATCCGCCATCCCTGTCCGGTCGTCGGGCGGACCAGATGATCGGTCGGAAGCGACTTCACCATGCGGATGCCTTGGGCAACGATCAGGCCGATGGCGAGCCCGGCGGCGAAGCTGCCCGGCGCGTCACCGAGGCCGAGCGTCACCCAACTGGCCGCGACGACGACCGTCAGCCGGACCGCGAGCAGCAGCCGGCGCCGGTTGTCGTGGAACACCATCAGCTCGACGACGTACGACGCTGCGATCGCGGCCGCCTCGATCGCGAGGGCGATCGATGTCGGAAGGAACTCCACCAGTCCCATCGCGGCGACCGTGAGGATGACGGTGGTCGCCGTACCCGCGAGGAGTGTGGCTGTCAGGAGTGGCGCCCACTGCGGTCTGGGTCCGTCGGTGGTGAGTGCCTGCCAGGGGTGTGGGCGCAGGTGCACAAGCAGCAGTATGGCCGCGGCTACGGCCAGCGCGGCGAGTACGCCGTACTGCGCAAACGTCACGAGCGTCGCGCCCGCGGCGAGGCCGGCGAAGAGTGCGGGCAGGCAGACAGCGTGGGCGAGGTAGTCCACCTCTGGGAGCGAGAGGCCGTACCAGCCGTTCGGGACGAGCCATCTGGGTACGGCGGTGCGATCGCCGGCGCGGCTGCGGGTCCACCAGGCGAGGCACCACAGTGAGCGGACCGCCGTGCTGGAGTCGTACTGGCGGCTGGTGGAGCGGTCGCGGGCGAGGACCTCGGTGATATAGGTGTCGAACAGTTCGCGGCGGAGGTCTGCGACGCCGCCCGCGGCGACCTCCTCCGGGGCTCGGCCCTGGTAGGCGAGGATCGTGACGTTCAGCATCAGGGGTGAGTTGACCAGGTCCCAGAGTGTGTCGTCCTGCTCGATCGCGGTGCGAGTGCCGTCCAGCTCCGGCCCAACGGCGGCGAAGTAGTCGAGCACCTGTTGCCGGTTGAGCGGTCTGATGTGCACAGCGCCGTACAGGCTGAGCTGGTCGGGGAGGAGCTCGTAGTCCTGGGTGCGGCAGGTGACTGCGAGCTTGCCGATCAGATAGCGGCGGCGGAGTTCTTCCAGCACCGGTGCAAGCTTGGGACGGTTCGGCTTGGCGATCTCGTCCAGACCGTCGAGGAGAAGGGCCAAACGACCACGCCGCAGCCAGGTGCGGCCGACGGCGACGGGGATGCCGTAGCGGGTGCTGAGCTCGAACAGGAGCCAGCGGACGAAGCCGGCCAGGTTCGGGCTGTCGAGCGGGTCGTCGTCATCCTTGCGGGACGGCTGCGCCGTCCAGTCGGCCAGATCGACCACGACCGGGATCGGCTTGCTCTCGTCGGCGTGGGCCTGCTCGGACAGCGTGCGGGCGAGCTCCAGCAGCAAGGTCGTCTTGCCGGCGCCGGGCGCGCCCAGAATCAGCATGGAGTCCTGGAGTTCGTCGAACACGGCAGCGATGTCGGTCTCGTCGGGCACCTCGCGAGGTGCGCTGTCGAGCGGTTGGACCAACAGGTCGTACGGGCGCAGCACTGCCTCGGGCCGTTCGTCGAGAGCGAGCGCGATGCGGGTGCGGGAGGCCAGCGAGCCGGCATGACGCTGGGACAGGTACCGGTCGACGCGGGCGAGGGCGTTGGGCCGGTTGCGCGGCTGGTCCGCGCTGCGTCCGGAGACGGTCGGCAGGCGACGGCTGCGGAACTCGAACAGTGCGGTGACGATCGCGACGAGCCAGAGCAGCCCGATCAGCGGCCAGGTCCAGCCCGCGTACGGCGCGAGGAACCTCGGCGCCGTCCCGCCGGTGCCCACGTTGATCGCGATCGGTAACAACACCAGGGTGAGTGACACGGTCACCACGAGCACGACGGCCCGCACCATCCCATCCCGGATCCTCACCCCCCGGAGCGTAACCGCCCGTAAGCCCACAGTCCCCACCTCCGCGTGCCGCTCCGTCAACTCCCGGGACCTGACACGGGCAGTGGTGGGCTGAGACAAGTTATTGCCTGTCCGCGCCCACCAGATGGTGTTCCCGGCCCCGACTCCGGGCACTGGTCCACCAACTGGGCCTGGGCTCGGGGAATTGTTGTCAGATCACATACATTGACCACTGATATGACTACTGAGCGGATCGACCGGGCGAGTGTGGGGCTCCGGTCGGAGCGTGGGCCGATCCTGCTCGCGGTGATGCTGAGTGTCGGGCTGGTCGCGATCGACGCCACCATTCTGGCCACCGCCGTACCGTCGATCGTCGACGACCTCGGCGGGTTCACCCAGTTCCCCTGGCTGTTCTCGATCTATCTGCTGGCCCAGGCGGTGTCGGTGCCGATCTACGGCAAGCTCGCCGACCTGCGCGGCCGCAAGCCGATCATGCTGCTCGGCGTCGGCCTGTTCATCCTCGGCTCGGTGCTGTGCGGGTTCGCCTGGAGCATGCCGGCGCTGATCGCGTTCCGGCTGGTCCAGGGTCTCGGCGCGGGCGCGATCCAGCCGATCGGGATGACGATCGTCGGCGACATCTACACGGTCGCGGAGCGGGCCAAGGTGCAGGGCTACATCGCCAGCGTGTGGGGGATCGCGTCGTTCGTCGGCCCGACGCTGGGCGGCGTGTTCTCGGACTACATCTCCTGGCGCTGGATCTTCTTCGTGAACATCCCGCTCGGGCTGGCCGCCGCGTGGGTGCTGGTGCGCCGCTTCCAGGAGAACGTCACCCAGAAGGCCAGCCACCAGATCGACTACGCCGGCGCGGTCCTGCTCGCGATCGGCGGTTCCCTGTTGCTGCTCGGCCTGCTCGAGGGCGGCGTGATGTGGACCTGGGCCTCCGGCGCGAGCATCGCGATCCTGGCCGCGGCGGCGGTGCTGCTGATCGTGTTCGTCCTGGTCGAGCGCCGGGCGGCCGAACCGATCCTGCCGTTGTGGGTGCTTGGCCAGCGCGTGCTCAACTCGGCCAACTCGGCCGCTCTGCTGATCGGGCTGCTGATGATCGGCCTGTCGACGTACGTCCCGCTCTTCGCCCAGAGTGTGCTCGGTACGTCGGCTCTGGTCGCCGGGTTCGCGTTGGCCGCGATGACGCTGGGGTGGCCGATCGCGGCATCGCTTGCCGGGCGCATCTATCTGCGGCTCGGGTTCCGGACGACCATGCTCTTCGGCGCGATCATCGTCGTACTCGGGTCGGCTCTGCTGTTGATGGTCGACTCCGGCAGCTCCGTACTGCATCTTGCCGCGGCCTGCTTCGTGATCGGCGTCGGTCTCGGCTTCTCCGCGTCACCGTCGGTCGTGGCCGCCCAGTCGTCGGTGGACTGGACGACGCGCGGTGTGGTGACGGGCGCCAACATGTTCTCGCGCTCGGTCGGTAGTGCGGTCGGCGTCGCGGTCTTCGGCGCAGTGGCCAACGGTGTGGTCGCAGCTCGCCTCGGCGACAGCCACGACGACTTGGGGAAACTCCCGGGCGAGGTGCTCGCTCCCGCGATCCACGATGTGTTCTACGGCGCCGCGATCGCCGCCGTACTCCTCGTCGTCGCCGTCCTCTTCATGCCCAACAGAGTCGCCGAACGCCCACCGGCAGGTCACTGACCAGCCATCTCCGCAACCGGCCGAGCGCGGCCGGTAGTGCTGCTCCTGCTGATCTTGTGCAGGTGCCTGAGGCAAGCACATACTCCGAACCGGGGGCGGGGACATGAGCACAGCGGGGATTCTCGAGTTCATCACGTACGCAGGCATGGCGGCATCCGTTGTGACGGTCGTCAGTGTCTTGCGACTGCACGGGCATGCCTGGAAGCAGGCCGGACGAAGGAAGTGGCTCTGGGCACTGTTGCCCGTTGTCACGTACTTCATCCTGCTGAGCATCCCGGTAGCTGTGTGGTACTACGTCCGGATCCGGCCGGGGGTCGCGGCCGCCGACGCGGACTGCATCGCCGCCCGCGTGGCGAAGCGCAACACCCGCGCGGCCAACCGCCCGCAGGCCGGCCAGCTGCCACCCCAAGGGTCGACTTCAGCCAGCTGGCTCGCAGCCAGCCCCGCGAAGCAGGTCTGCTCTGCCTGCACCAATGGCAAACAGATGTGCTGGACGTGCCATGGTCGCGGATCGATCCAGGACAACGACTCGACATGGAAGAGCTGCTGGGCCTGCAACGGCGGCTACACGACCTGCGCAATGTGCAACGGCAGCGGCTATCGCTGAGCCCACCGGCGCGCCTCGGTCTAGGTTGGGGGCATGCGTTCGGTCGACTGTGTGGGTGCTTTGATCCGGGACGAACAACACCGCGTTTATGTGCAGCGGCGTACGGCGGAGCGGCGGTTGTATCCGGAGATCTGGGACATCGTCGGCGGGCACCTGGAAGCAGGGGAGACGCCGGAGGAGGCGCTGGCGCGTGAGGTCGAGGAGGAGACCGGGTGGAAGGTCCGCGACATCGTGTGGGCCGTCGCCGACTGGGAGTGGGAGTACCAGGGACGCGTACGGCGTGAGCTCGACTACCTGATCACCGTCGACGGAGACCTCACTCGCCCGCGGCTGGAAGCCGGCAAGCACGACGCGTCGACCTGGGTCGGGCCGGACGACCTGGACCTGCTGATGGTGAACCGGACCGACGGCGACCGGCGATTGCGCGATCTGGTGGCACACACGGTGCGGACCAGGTTCACCGACCGCCTCCGCCTCGAACCGATCACCGGGCCCAACGGGGTCCTGCCCGGACATGTGGAGGACCTCGTCAGCCTGTACGCGGACCCGGTGGTGGCGCACTGGTACGACGAGTCCTGGTCGCCCGAGGAGGCGGCACGGCGAACTGCCGGGTTCCGGGACGCTTGGGAGCGAGACAGCGTGAGCAAGTGGATCGCCTACGAGCGCGTCGGCGGCGCGCTGGCCGGCCGCGGCGGGCTGTCCCGGATACCGGCCGATGCGCCGGCGGCCGCGGCTATCGCCGAGTTGGTCAGCCCGGAGTGGGCGGTCGATCGGCTGGAGTTGGGGTGGGCACTGGTCGCGTCGGCGCGGGGGCGCGGTCTGGCCACCGAGATCGGGCGTGCAGGGCTGGAGTTCGCGTTCCGGACATTGGGCGCTCAGGCGGTGATCGCGTTCACCGAGCAACACAACCGTGCGTCTCGGGCGGTGATGGAGCGGCTCGGCATGACCTACGCAGGCGAGATCACCGCGGGGGGCTGGGTCGAAGGCTCACCTGTGGTCCAGCCCGACGCTCCCTTCGCCGTCTACGTCACCGACGCGGCCCAGGTCACCGGACCGGAAGCGGACATCTAACGGTCCAGGCCGGCCACGAACCGGGTCAGGAGGTCCGCGAAGGTCTCGCGCTCGGTGGCGGTCCAGTCGTCCATCGCCGCGGCGAACCGCTCTCGGCGGTAGGCGTGCACCACGTCGAGCTGCTCCCTGCCCGCGGCGGTCAGCACGAGGTTCGTACGACGCCCGTCCCGCTGGTCGGCCTCACGTTGTACCAGGCCTGCCGACACAGCCGCCGCCACCAACTTGCTCGCCCGCGGTTGGTCCACCGCGAGGGCAGCCGCCACTCCGTTCACCCCGAGGGCGTCGGGCGCCGCCGCTTCGATCGCATCGAGGACCTCCTGGACCGGGTCGGGCCCGCCGGACTCGACCGCGAAGGTACGGCGGGTCTGCCGCCGGCGGACCGCGATCATCGCCGACTCGACCGCGGTTACAGGATCGGGCTTGGCCACAGCCTCTCCAGGTTATATGTTAATTAACATGTATATGTCAGATGACAACAAGCCTATCGGATGGTGGCTGAAAGAGGTGGACCGACTGCTTGAATCCTCGTTCGAGCAGGTCCTCGCGGCGGACGGGCTGACCCGCCGGCAATGGCAGGCACTGAACGCGGCCGCCGGGCCGGAGTCGGTTGCGAGCGCGCTGGCGCCGTTCCTGACCGGTGACCCGGCGGAGCTCGCAGCGGTCACGGACCCGCTGGCCGAGCGCGGCTGGCTGAGCGGTGACGAACTCACGCCCGCGGGCCGGGTCGCGCTGGCGGCGCTGACGACGAAGGTCCAGGAGCAGCGCAGGCGAGTGACAGCCGGAGTCAGCGATGACGACTACGCCGCGACCGTCGACGTACTGCGGAAGATGGCCGCAAACCTCGCCCGTTGACCCAGCGACCCCGAGGACACAACTGGCGCCCGTGAACAGGACCTGGTGCCTCCGCACAGGAGGCTATTTCGGCTCTTGTGCTGGGTGTGTGGGTGATAGGGGCCGCTGCGGTGCGGTCGGTGGGTTCGGGGTCTGTGGTGCGGTCGGTGGGGTCCGGGGGCTGCGGGGTCACCCGTTCGGGAGTGCGGACATGGGGTGTGGTGTCCGCGGTCTCGATCAGGTGTCCGAGGTCCGGAGAGTTGCTTGATCGAGTCCCCGGGAAAGACCCGGCGTACCGACGAACGGGTAGTAGTCGGCCACGCCCCATCCGACCGGCCGGCATTCAGGCTGACCGCCTCACCCAGGTGCCCGCGCCGGCTGACCACTACCCGTCCGTCGGTACACCGGGCCTCTCCCCTCCCCTCCTCCGCCACCGTCCCCGAGCCCTCGGGACCCGATCGGTAGGTCACCCTTGGGCGGGGGGCGCGAGGTCGACTTTGGGCACCAGATGGTCGTTCTGCGGGCGGTTTCGTGGTTGAACCGTGCCCAAGGTGGCGAGCCGGGCCCGGGCACACCCACGGAAACGACAGGGGAGCCGAAATAACCCTGTTCAAGCCCCCCACTCCCTCTCCAACCCCCCGCCGCCTGTCGCAACACTCCAAACACCCCGCCCCATCACCGCTGCCCACGGCAACCCCCGCCCCGGCAGCCCTCCGGCGTCTCCGGCCCCGGCCCGGGTGGACGAAAGAAAGGCTCCGCTGTGTGACCGCCCAGGCGCGACGGTCACACAGCAGAGCCGGCCACCTCAGGGGGAGGCTCCCGGTGAGGTGTCGGGAGCCTCCGGTGTCCTACCGCCCAGGACACTCGGCCCCGCCTGGCCCGAGGTGTCGGCCAGGAGGTGGTTGGAACGGCTGGGCGGCGGCGATACAGGGTCAGCCGCCAGGCCCAGCCGGGTCGGTGGGCGGTGCGGTCCGGAGCTGAGGAGTGCTCCGGACCGCACCTGGGTTTCGTCCGGGACTGAGGAGTGCCACGGACCTTCCAGTGCTACCCCTGGACGTGAGGAGACTCCAGGGCGCAGCGGCCGGGTCTGAGGAGGACCCGGAGGTTCAGGTTTTCAGTCGGTGCTGTCGAGCGGGCCGAGCAGGTCGTTGGTGACGCGGAGACCGGCGAAACGGCGCCGCATCGCCTGTTCGTAGCGGGCTGCCAATGGCGCGTCCGCGACGTACTGCGCGATCACATGCTCGCCGAACCAGACCCGAACTCTGCGTCGGTGCTGCCTCGACGTCATCTCCGCGATGCTCACTACCTCTCACCCCGTAACTCTGAGCCCTTGCAACCAGTTGGACTTACTGGTTGTCATGGCAGTAATGGTGCACGAGCCCAACGTGACCGCTCTAGGACCTGGACCGGACCTTTGCCGGACCTTTGCCGGACCTCTTCCGGTCCTCTGGCGGACATCTGGGGGACCGCACCTTGTCGTGGGGCATGAGTCGAGACAACGTCTGATCTGACGTGAACAGGAGGAACGATGGCGGGTAGGTATACGCCAAAGACGGTCCTGGCGCACCTGATCCAGCGCCGGAACCAGACCTACTCCGAGATCGTCGCCGAGTTCGTCGAGCTGGGTGGAACCATCACCGAGCGGCACCTGCGGCGCCTCGCATCGGGCGAGCGTGCAGGCACCACTCCTCAGACCCGGCGCACCCTGCAACGCATGTTCGGCAAACCGGTCGAGGAGCTCCTCGCGCCGTACGTCGCCGAACAGGCCGCCCAGGTGGTGCCGTCACCTGCCGCGAGTGGACGGATCACGACAGGTAATGAGATGGAGGTTCTCGACATGGCTGCCAGCCGAGCGAGGGCGTTTGCCCTCGCGGCCCAGTCCGGTCTCGGAAGCGAGGCCATGGAACAGGTGTACGACGATGTGCGCCACGTCGCGAAGGCCTACCCGCAGCGCCCGCTGCCGGAGATCCTCGGCCAGCTGGTCGAGACCCAGGACCTGGTCTTCGCCCTGCTGGAGAGCCGGCAACGCCCGGAGCACCTGCGGCAGCTCTACTTCCTCGGCGGCGTGACCGGCGGTCTGCTGGCCAAGGCGTCCCACGACCTCGGTAACCCGCATGCTGCCCTGACGCAGGCGAGGACCGCGTTCCTCTGCGCCGACAACGCCGACCACCACGGCCTGCGCGCCTGGGTGCGCGGCCTGCAGTCCCTGGTCTCCTACTGGGCCGGCAACCCGCACGACTCGGTCCGGTACGCGCAGCTCGGCGCCGGGTACGCCGAGCAGGCCAACAGCACCACCAGCGTCTGGCTGCCGGTCAGCGAGGCCCGTGCCTGGGCGGCGCTGGGCAACCCGGAGGCCACCCGGGCCGCGCTCGAGCGGGCCGAAGAAGCCTGGAGCTCGGTGCGCAAGGACGACCTGGACGAGATGGGCGGCCTGTGCACCTTCGGCCGTCACCGCCAGCTGTACTACGCCGCCGACGCGCTCGCCTGGCTGCCCGGTGAGGTCGACCAGGCCGAGCGGTACTCCAGCCAGGCCGTCGACGCCTACACCGACCAGAACCACCCGGAGTGGGCCTTCGGCGACGCCGCCGGCAGCCAGGCCGCGATGGCGATCAGCCGGATCGCCAGCGGCGAGCTGGACGGCGCGGCCGACGCGATCGCCCCGGTGCTGGGCCTGCCGACCGAGCGCCGGATCAACGGCGTGGTGCACTCGGCCCGCCGGGTCCACCAGGCGCTCCGGCAGTCCAGACGCGCGGACGACGCCCGGGAGTTGCAGGAGGAGATCGAGATGTTCACCCGGACGCCGATGCAGACCTTCTCCCGGTAGCGTGCGGATGGAGCCCCTCACCGGCGACCTGACCAGACTCCGTGACTTTCGGCCCTCCGACCTCGACGACTACCTGGCAATCGCCGGCGACGACCGGGTGACCGCCTGGATGGCGTTCGACAGCTACGACCGCGAGAAGGCGGCGGAGATGCTGGCCGGCATCATCGAGCGCTCGGCGCGGGAGGACCGCCCGGAGCACATGCTCGCCGTCACCCGCCAGGACGGCGACCAGGTGATCGGCTTCGCACGGATCGCTCCGAGTGGGCCCTGGGCGGCCAAGCTGGGCTATGCGATCCACGCCGACCACTGGGGGCACGGCTACGCGACCGACGCCTCCCGCGTGATGCTCGACTTCGCCTTCGGCCCGCTCGGCAGGCACCGGGTCACCGCGGCGATCGGCCCGGAGAACGAGGCCTCGATCGCCGTCGTCAAGCGCATCGGCTTCACCTATGAAGGCCACCTGCGCGATCACGTCTTCACGAACGGCAACTGGCGCGACTCCCTCCTCTACTCGCTGCTGGAGGACGAGTACGCCGAGCGTTCGTCCGGCGGCCGCCTGGAACCTTGACGGGACCGGTCGAGGCACACTGGTCGTATGACCGCCACCCTCGCTGGACCGCTGGACCCGCTGCGAGACGGACTCGCGCGGATGATCATGACGAAGGTGGCGGGTCCGGACCCGCGCGCTGAACGCAACCGGGTGCACAACACACCCGGTCCACGCTGGTTCGCACCGGACCGCCCGATCCGCCGAGTGCATGGCGACGCGTCAATGTTCGCCGGCGGTCTGCGCGCCCTGCTGCTGCAGTCGCTGCATCCGCTGGCAATGGCGGCCGTCTCGGCGCACTCCGGCTACCGCGGCGACCCGTGGGGGCGGTTGCGCCGGACCAGCTACTTCCTGGCGATCACGACGTACGGCGCGGTCCCGGACGCGGAGGAGGCGATCGCCCGCGTGCAGGGGGTGCACGAGCGCGTCCGCGGGACCAGTCCGGACGGGGTCAAGTACCGAGCTTCGGACCCGCATCTGCTCAAGTGGGTCCACCTGGCCGAGCTGGACAGCTTCCTCGCCGCCCACCAGACGTACGGCGTTCAGCCGCTCGACGCCACGGAGCAGGACCTGTACGTCGAGGACGCCGCACTCGTGGCCCGCAAGCTCGGTGTGGTCGACCCTCCGACCACCATGGTCGAGCTACGTCAGATGCTGGCCGAGTATCGGCCGGAGCTCCGCGGCACGACCGAGGCACGCCAGGCTGCGCGCTTCATGCTCGTCCACCCGCCGGTGCCGTGGGCCGCTCGTCCGGCGTACGGCGTACTCACGGCCGCCGCGGTCGGACTGCTGCCGTGGTGGACCCGCTGGCCGCTGCGGCTCCCGTACCTGCCGCTGGCCGAGCGGACCGTCGTTCGCGCGGCCGGCGAAGGCCTCACCCGCACTATCCGGTGGGCCCTGACCTCACCCATCCTGGGAAATATCGAGGTTTAGCGGCGGACTCGCCGGTAGGTTGTTCTCGTGCCGCTGCGTCCTCATCGCCCACTCCCCCTGGCAACGCCGGCGGGAGTCGCGGTGCTGACCAGGATTCTGACCCAGGGCCCGATCCCGCGGGTGGAGATCGCGCGCCGGACCGGGCTGTCCCAGGCGGCCGTGACGAAGGCGGTCGCGCCGCTGATCGAGACCGGGTTCGTCACCGAGCAGGGGGCGGTGCCGGCCGAGGTGGACAGCCAGCTCGGCATCGGACGGCCGGTCAGCCCGCTAACCGTCGTACCGAGCAGCGTGTCCGTGATCGGGGTGAAGGTGACCCCGACCAGCCTGATCGGGGTGACCACGGACTTCACCGCCGGGATCCTGAGCGTCCGGCACGAGAAGCTCGACGACACAGCGCCGGAGCGGGTGATCGAGCGCCTTGCCGAGCTGGCGAAGGCGTTGATCGGCTCGCTGAAGTCGGGCGAGGCGTTGGCAGGGCCGCTGATCGGGATCGGCGTCGCGGTGTCCGGTGATGTGGATGCCCGGCACGGCGTGGTGCGCGACTCGCCGCTGACGGGCTGGCGCGGCGTTCCGGTCGCGGAGTTGCTCGGCAAGCGGATCAAAGTGCCGATCGTGGTCACGAACGACGTCCGCGCGCTGACCGTGGCCGAGCACTGGTTCGGCGTCGGGGTGAACGCGGACTCGTTCGCGGTCGTGACGATCGGCTCCGGCATCGGCTGCGGCCTCTACATCAACGGCGAAGTGGTGTCCGGCGCGTACGGCGTCTCCGGCGAGCTCGGCCATCTCCCCCTCGCACCCGGCAATCTGGTGTGCACGTGCGGCCGGCGTGGTTGCGTGGAGACCGTTGCCTCGTCGGACGCGATCCTGGCGCGGACCCGCGAGACGACCGGGCGTGCGGACCTGGATCTGGCCGGTGCGATCAAGCTGGCCCACGAGGGTGACGAGCATGCGCGGGAGGCGTTCGACCGGGCCGGTGAGGTGATCGGTGCGGCCCTGGCCGCGATGGTGAACCTGGTCGGCCCGGAGCTCGTGGTGATCGCGGGCGAGGGCGTGGCGGAGTACGACCTGTACGAGGAGCGGATGCGGCAGACGTTCGCGGACCATGCCTTCGGCGCCGCGGGAGACTGCCGGCTGATGCTGCGCTCGCACACCTTCGACAACTGGGCGCGCGGCGCCGCCGCCACCGTCATCCGCTCGTACGTCCGCGGCGAACCACCCCTGCAACGCTGACGCGAAAGTTGGGCGGGCCGGGTCTGCGAGCGAGTTCGCCGACCCGCCCACCTCGGGCGATCAGGTCCGGGCCGCGGCCAGGATCTTGCGCCAGACCTTCTTGTAGGACTCCAGTCCGTCCGCGGCCAGCGGGCCGGCCGGACCGGCCGTGATGGAGACCCGCTCGGGGATCGTGCCCCAGACCGGGACGCCCTCCGCGGCGTACTGCTGCATGGCTTCCTGGTAACTGCGGGTGTAGGTCCGGGCCGAGCAGATCACCAGGCCGACCGGGATGTTGTCCGGCACCAGGTCGAGCACGGCCTTCACCCGCGGCGTCTCCACCCCGCCCACCCGGGTCGGGATGATCACGATCCGGGCCCGTTCGAGCGCCTTGTTCAGCAGCCGCTCGTGGGACGGGGGCATGTCGACGATGCCGATGCCCTCCGGCGGCACCTTGTCCAGTGCCTTGCTCAGGAGGCGCTCGGTCGGCGCCTCGGCGATCTCGATCCTGGCCAGGTGCTGGTCGTCGGAGGCTTCGACCCAGTCGGCTGCGCTGCCTTGTGGATCCGCGTCGACCAGAGTGGCTGTGCGGCGGTTGGAAGATGCCAACGAGGCCAAGTACACCGACGTGGTTGTCTTGCCGACCCCGCCCTTCAGTGCAGCTGTCACGATGATCATGAGATCGAACTTACCCGGTTTTGTCCGACATCCGGCGTGTCGTCGGCGTTGCTCGCTCACATCGTGATAGTTGCCCCCGGCCCGTGAGAACAAGCTCAAGGGCGCTTCAGAGCTACTTCCCGAGCCAGGCGTCGACCTTCGACTGGTTGTCCTTGATCCACTTCTCCGCGGCCGCGTCCGGGGTCATCTTGTCGACCGCGATCATCCGGGCTACCGCGTTCTGGTCCTCGTTGGTCCACTGGAAGTTCTTGACCAGGTTGTATGCCGGGCTGCCGGAGTCGGCGAACTTCTTCGAGACGATCTTGTCCAGGTCGTACGGCGGGTAGTCGCAGGCGACCTTGGCCGGGTCGGTGTCGCAGCCGGTCTTGTACGCGGGCAGGTCGACCTTGACCAGCTTGACCTCGTTGAAGAACCACTGCGGCTCGTAGAAGTACGCGAGCAGCGGCTTCTTGTTCTTCTCCGCGTCCCGGAACGCCTGGATCAGCGCGGTCTCGCTGCCGCTCTGCACGACCTTGTAGTTCAGCGCCAGGTTCTTCACCAGCGCCTCGTCGTTCGTCACGTACGACGGGTCGCCGTCGAGCAACTGTCCCTTGTCGCCGGACTCCGACGTCTTGAACAACGCGGCGTACTTGTTCAGGTTGTTCCAGTCGGTGATGTCCGGGTACTGCTGCGCCATCCACGGCGGCACGTACCACCCGATCACGCCTTTGACGCCGGTGGAGCCGGCCTCGACCGCGACCTTCTGGTCGGTGATGTATTTCTTCTTCAGATCCTCGTGACCCCAGTTCTCCAGGTTCACGTCGACCTCACCGGTGCTGAAGCCCTGCCAGGCGATCTCTTCCTTCAGGTCCTTCTTCACCACCTTGCAGCCGAGATCCTGGGTCGCCACGTACGCGACCACGGCCGCGTTCGCCTCGTACCCGACCCACGGGCTGACAGTCAGGTTGAAGGTGCCGCAGTCCTTGCCCGCGGCGACAGCCGGCTTGTCTTCGCCGACCTTCGCACCACCGCATCCGGACAGGGCCAGCGCCACCGCCGTCAGGACACCGGCGTACCGAAGCTTTTTCACCGCTTGTCTCCCATGCTTTTGAAGTGAGTAGAGCGTCGGAATCTCTGCGTACGGCGGGCCGCCGCTTGCGTCACCCGGTCGAGCAACACGCCCAGCAGGACAATCGCCAGCCCGGCCGCCAGGCCCTTGCCGTACAACTCGCTCTGCGCGAAGCCCGCGGCCACGTCGTACCCGAGCGCGCCGGCCCCGACCAGACCGCCGACGACGACCATCGCGAGCACGTAGATCAGGCCCTGGTTGACCGCCAGTGTGATCGCCGGCCGGGCCACCGGCAGCTGCACCTTGCTGATCACCTGCCAGCTGCTCGAGCCGACCGAGTTGGCCGCCTCGACGGTCGCGACCGGCACCGCCCTGATGCCATCGGCAACGATCTTGGTGGTGACGGGTACGGCGTACACGACGGCGGCCGCGATCGCCGTGAACCGGCTGGTGCCGAACAACGCCAGGAACGGCACCAGGTAAACGAACGGCGGCATCGTCTGCCCGGCGTCCAGCACCGGCCGGATCCAGGTGTCGACCCGCCGGTTGCGCCCGGCCCATACTCCGAGCGCAACTCCGGCGGCGACGACCACGACGGTCGCGAGCAGGGTCGAGGCCAGCGTGATCATGCTGTCGTGCCAGAGACCGGTCGCGACCAGCAACCCCGAGCACACCGCGGCCGGGACCGCCCCTCGCCAACCACCGAGTACGGCGGCCAGCGCGACGGCGACCGCGGTCACGAGCCACCAGGGCGACCCGGTCAGCAGAGCCTCGAGCGGGTTGAGCAAACCGTTGGTCACCGCGTCCCGGACGCCGTACGTGAACCCGCCGAAGACATCCTGCACCCAGTTCGTCACGTCGGTGGCGATCACCGCGATCCGTGAACCGATGTTGGCCTCAGACGGGAAGTCCGCCGCCCACACGTAGGTCCGGGAGAACCAGATCGCGACCAGCACCGCGACAGCTCCCGCGCCGAGCAGGATCTTCCGGCGCACACTCGCCGTACGCCAGGGGCGGTCGCCGGCCGCCGTGGTCACGCGGTCGAGCACGATCGCGAGCACCACGATCGCCAGGCCGGCGTTGAACGCGACGCCGACGTCCAGCGTCTGCAGCGCCTTCAGCACGGTCTGGCCGAGACCGGGCGCGTCGATCAGCGCGGCCACGGTCACCATCGACAGCGCGGCCATGATCGTCTGGTTGATGCCCACGACAACGGTCGACCGCGACATCGGCAGCAGCACCTTGGTCAGCGTCTGACCACGGGTGGATCCGAGCGACCGGGCCGCCTCGACGCTCTCCGGCGGGACGGAGCGGATCGCGTGCGCGGTCAGCCGGACGGCCGGCGGCGCGGCGTAGATCACCGTCGCGATCGTGGCCGCGGCCGGGCCGATCGCGAAGAACAACACCAGCGGCGCGAGGTACACGAACGTCGGCAGCGTCTGCATCAGATCGAGGACCAGCGTCGCGACCCGGAACGCGCGATTCGACAGACCGGCCAAGATCCCGAGCGGGATCGCCACCAGCAACGACAGCAGCACGGCCGCGATCGTCAGCGCGAGCGTGTCCATGCTCTCCTGCCACAACCCCTGCAACCCGACGAACACCAGCCCGGCCGCGGTCAGCAGCGCGACCTTCCAGGTGCCGAACGCCCAGGCCAGGTACGCCGCCAGCGCGACGACCCCGAGCCATCCGATCGCCGGGACCGGCCGGTCGTACGACGGTTGGGAGATCAGGTTCTGCAGCAGGACGACCAGGTGGTCGACGCCCACCCGGATCGCGTCGAAGACGGCGTTGCCCTGGCCGACATCGTCGCGGTGGTCGGTCAGCCAGCGGTGGAACGCGGTCGTCTCCTGACCGCCGAGCACGAGGTTGTCGATGCCGCGCAGAACGAAGTACGCCGCAACCCAGACGACGAGCAGGACGCCGACGACCACGCTGCGGCGGGGCCGGCGTACCTCGACGTGGAGGTCGCTGGTGATGGCGGCCATCAGGAGTCCGCGACGACGGCGAGGATCTCCTCGTCGCTGATCACACCCAGCAGCGTGCCGTCCGCGACGACCTTGACCGGGCGGTCCGACTCGAGCACGAGCCGGGTGGCCTCGCGGACCAGGACGTCCGGGCCGAGCTCGGGACCATCCAGCGGCTCCTCCGGGCGCGGTTCGCGGACGATCCAGCGCAGGGTGAGGACATCGGGCCGGTGCACGTCTCGCACGAACTCGCGGACATAGTCGTCGGCCGGTGCCCCGACCAGTTCGTCGCCGGTGCCGAACTGGACCGCGGCGCCGTCGCGCATCAGCAGGATCCGGTCGCCGAGCTTGAGCGCCTCGGACAGGTCGTGGGTGATGAACACCATCGTCTTGCCGACCTCGCGGTGCAGCCGGACGACCTCGGTCTGCATCTCGCGGCGGATCAGGGGGTCGAGCGCGGAGAACGGCTCATCGAAGAGCAGGACGTCCGGATCGTTGGCGAGCGCACGGGCCAGGCCGACCCGCTGCTGCATGCCGCCGGAGAGCTGCTCGGGGTAGAGCTGCTCGTTGCCGGCCAGGCCGACCAGGTCGATGACCTCCTGGGCGCGCCGGCGCCGGTCCGGCTTGCTCTCGCCGCGGATCTCCAGGCCGTACGAGACGTTGTCGATCACCTTGCGGTGCGGCAGCAGCCCGAAGTGCTGGAACACCATCGAGAACTTGCTCCGCCGCAACGCCCGCAGCCGCTTCTCGTCGGCCGCGCGCAGGTCCTCGCCCTCGAAGAACAGACTGCCGGCGGTCGGCTCGATCAAACGCGTGAGACAACGCACCAGCGTCGACTTGCCGGAGCCACTCAGGCCCATCACCACGAATACTTCGCCGGGCGCGACGTCGAAGCTGAGGTCGCGGACGGCCGCCGTACAGCCGGTCTTGGCGTAGAGGGTGGCGCGGTCGAGGGACGCAAGGTCGGGCCGGTGCGGGACCCGCTGCGCCTTCGGGCCGAACACTTTCCACAGGCCCTGGATGGACAGCAGCGCGTCGTCGTCCTGGATCCCGGGATACTCGAGCTGAGCGGTCACAGGTTCACCCTCGCATCCCCGCCACGCGGTTTCGTCGTGAACCGCGACTGTATCCAACCCCCAGTCCCGCGGCGTGTCCCCGGGTGTCTGTCAGGTCAACTATGACTGGTAGGGCTCAACTATGGCTGGTAGGGCGGGGCCTCGCCCCAGCCCCAGTGGGGGACCGGTGCCTTCGGGGGCGGGGTTGCGCCGGGCTGGGAGTTGGCGAGGGCGATCCGCGTGCCCCACTCGATGTACGCGACGAAGGCCGAGCGGAACTCCGGGTCGTCCGGCAGACCGGCCGGGTCCGCGCTCTGGGAGATCAGGGCCGCCCAGCGGGACCGCTGCTCCTCGGTCAGCGCCAGACCGATGTGGTGCGACAGCATCGCCGGGTAGCCGCCAAGCTCGTCGGTGTAACGGCTGGGACCGCGGAACACCTCGCCCAACCAGATCGCCACGTGCTCGCGATGCTGGTCGCTCATGTGCGCGAACACCGGCGCGAGCACGGGGTCATCGAGCACCTTGTCGTAGAAGACCTCGGTCAACCGCCGCAGCGCCTCATGCCCGCCGGCCCATTCGTACAGCGTCGGAGTACTCACGTAATCATGTAATCACACATAGAGGGCAGCCGAGATGGCCGCCAGCTCGGACTCCAGCCGGGTCGCGCCGTCCCCGACGAACCACAGCACGTTCTGCAGGATCCGGCCCGCCGTCCAGCCGAGCGCCCGGTCCCGATCGATCCCGGTGATCTCGAGCATCAGGTCGAACCGGTCCCGGATCGCCCGCGGCACGTCGCCGGTCGCGACCAGGTCGTCCCACCGGTTCCACAACACCGGGAAGACCTCGAACGCCGGGTCCCCCGCCAGCGGCTTGGGATCGATGACCAGCCAGGGCCTCCGCTTCGCTGCCATCACGTTGAGGTAGTGCAGGTCCCAGTGCAGCAGCCGGTCACCGGACTCCGGCAGTAGCTCGGTCACCTGAGCGACGAACCGCCGTACCAGCCGCTGCTCGGCCGGATCGGCCAGCCGGGGGATCAGACCGGGCGCGTCCTCGACCATCGCGCCGGCGATGTCGGCGAGCCGGCGGATCCCGGGCGGAGCCGGTACGGCGCTGAGCCGGGCGAGAAGCTCGGCCAGAATTCGCGTCGCCTCGACGTGGTCGGGCAGGTCGTCCAACGTGCGCGGTTCGAGTCGCTCGAGCAGGAGAGTCGACGTCTCGGGGTCGTCCTCGAACACTTCCACGACATCATCGTGGTTCCACGTCCGCAGGGCGAGGGCCTCGCCGTCGCTTTCGCCGTTCACCGGCTGAAGCTTGAGCATCGCCTCGGCGCCGTCCCGCCGTACGACGGGCAGGATCAGCGAAGCCTCGCCACTCAGCGGCTCACCCGTGACCGTCAACTGCCACCGGTCGAGGTACTTCGCAGCATCCCCAGGCAACCCCGCCAGCCACTCGGCCGACTGCTCGCCGTGGTTGTTGATCAGCTTCGTGGGAATCTCGATCACTCTCGGCACAGTAGGTGGTTGGGCGGCGATGTGCTTGGGTTTTCCCTGTGAGCGAAGTGGAGCGCAGGCATCGGCGGGTGCAGCGCGTGGTCGCGGTCATTTATCTCGGGATCCCGTTGGTATTGCTCGGGTTCGTCGCATGGATCAGCTCGACCGGGCCGGCCGCGGCCTGGATCGGGTGCGTCCTACCGGCCGGGATGCTCGTGCTCGGCTGGATTCTGCGGCGGCGGCACCGCTATCAGCCGCGCTGGTGGGTGGGCGTCGGCGGACTGTACGGCGGTATCGCCGGGCTGGTCGTGACACTGTTCCCGCTGGCGACGGGCGTCTGGTGGCCGGCGATTCTCGCGCTACCCGCGCTCATCGTTGGCGTGGTCGGAGGCCTGGCTCTGGCGCGGTACGCCGATCGCGTGTTGCTGGTGCCCGTCGTACCTGAGCTGGCGGATACGCCGTACGAGCTGGTCTTCCGGCTGCGTGGACTGCCGCTGGCCGCGGTGCTTGTCGGGGCGGACTCGGTGACGATCCAATCGCATCCGGTCCCGCGGTCGGAGCAGCAGTTCCGGACCTATCCGCTGGCCGAGGTGACGGGGACCTTCGAGTTCTCGCTGTCGGGGGCCGAGCGGCTCAAGTTCCCGATCGCGGTGAACCATGTGGTTGCCACTCCTGGACCGGCCGTCATCCTGCAGGCGTCGGGCGAGGACTGGGTCCTGCCGACGAATCAGCCGGACACGTTGATCGACGTACTCACGCGCCGAAAGCCCCACTGACGCCGCGACCGTCGGTCCAGCGCATCGCGAGCGCGAACCCGAGGTCGGCGTACTGCGCCCCCGGGAAGACGCTGTCGTAGATCTCGCGGAACTGCGACCGAGACAGGTACCGGTCGCTCCGTAGGTGGTCGAGCCACGGCTTGCTGTGCCAGAACCGGAACTCGAACCACGCGTCCCGCAACCCCAGCCGCGCGATCTGCCGCGGGAATCCCAGCCAGGCGCCGAGCAGGTACATCCACCCCGGCGGAGTCGGGTAGCGATCGCAGACATTGTCCACCACCGCCACTGTCCCACCGGGCCGAACCAGAGCCTTGAGGTGCTGGAGGCCGGCCCGGTAGTCGGGCAGGTGATGCATCATCGTGTGGCTGTAAACGAGATCGAAGCCGTCGTCGTCCACCGCGAACACGTCGTCCACCCGGTACTCGACATTCGGCTTGGACCGCTTGGTCCGGGCGAGCTCGATCATCGGCTCACTCAGATCGACGCCAAGCACCTCGTCGTACTGCGCAGCCAGCCGCTCGGCCGCATGCCCGGAACCACAGCCCACATCCAGCGCCCGCTCCCCACGCAACCCGAGCCCAGCCACCCACTCCACGTGCTGCCGAGGCTGCAAACTCACGAACCGGTCGTACGCCGCCGCGAACCGATCAAACGAAGCAGGATCCTCAACCATGCCCGGTACGACGCGGCACACGCCGCGATGGTTGGAAGCACCGGCCC
The DNA here is from genome assembly GCF_036227145.1 of Kribbella sp. NBC_01484. Lineage (NCBI taxonomy): Bacteria > Bacillati > Actinomycetota > Actinomycetes > Propionibacteriales > Kribbellaceae > Kribbella > Kribbella sp. NBC_01484. The sequence goes on along the minus strand of NZ_CP109437.1, from coordinate 2,775,312 downwards.
GCGACTGCCCGGTGTTGTCGCGGCTTTGCGGCGCAACCCAACGGCGCGGCAAGGTCTTCTCCATCCGCGGTCTCTGATCGGTCAGGAGGCGGCGGCTTCTCGCTCCTTGCGGGAGGTCTCCGCCTTCTCGGCCTGCCAGCCGTCCTCGTTCTTGCCGAGGCGCCAGTAGCCGGAGAGGGAGACGCGGTCGCGGGGGAGGCCGCGGTCGGTGAAGAGGTTCTGGCGGATGCGGAAGACGAAGCCGGCTTCGCCGTGGACGAAGATGTGCGGGTCGCCGGCGGGGAAGTCGAGGGCCGCGACCGCGGCGACCAGACTGTCGCCGCGGGCGGTGTCGCTGCCTGCGCGGTGGAAGAAGGTCACGTCGACCTCACCCGAGCCGCCGAGCTTCTGCTCCTCGGTCTCGTCCTCCACTTCGAGCAGGACGGTCGCCCGTGCGCCCGGAGGCAACTGCTCGACCGCGGCGCCGATCGCCGGCAGTGCGCTCTCGTCACCCACCAGCAGGTGCCAGTCGGCGGCCTCGTTCGGCGAGTACGCACCACCCGGACCGTTGAACCACAGCACATCGCCTGGCTTCGCCGCCGCAGCCCATGGACCAGCCACGCCCTCGTCGCCGTGGTACACGAAGTCGATGGTCAGTTCCTTGCTGTCGTCGTTCCAACTCCGCACCGTGTAGGTCCGCATCGTCGGCCAGTGCTCGGCCGGGAACGTCTCGCGGACCACGCCCATGTCCAGCGGCTCCGGGTACTCGATGCCGGGCTTTCCGAACAGCAGTTTCACGTAGTGGTCGGTGGTGCCGTTGTCCACGAAGTCCTCGGAGGTCAGCACGACCCGGATCATGTGCGGGGTGACCCGCTCGGTCCGTTGGACGACGGCGCGCTTGCAGACGCGGTTACGGCGGGGTGCGGGGTTGGTCACGCGACCACGGTCCTCTCGGGCGGAAGTTAGGTTTACCTAACCGAGGTTAACCCACCAACGCCAACAACCGCCCGGCGAAGGTCGCCAGGACCGAGGCGGTGATCGGCGGCGGTCGGTGGTTCAGCTGCCGGGGGACGAGTGTTAACCGACAGGCCATGTACAGCCTGTGTCGGGGACCGCTACGGTCCGCACGCTGGTCCAATGAGCCAGGTCTTCGGTACGCCGCGGCGCCCGGCGTACACCGTCACGCGGACGGACCGGCTCGGACGGCCGATCTCGCTCGGTGACCCGCTCCCGGAGAGCAAGGCGATCCTCTTCACCGGGCCGCCCGGTATGGGCAAGACCCGGGAGCTGGATCAGGCCCGGGCGCTCGCGGCCCAGCACGGCTGGACGGCGATCCGGGTGGAGGCCTCGGCGCGGGATCCCTTGGAGAACCGCTTCACCCGCGCGATCTCCGCGGATCTCGAGAACCTGCGCGCGCGGTTCGGATGGCTGCGGGTGCGCAAGCTGCGGAAGACGGTCCGTGACCTGACCCAGCGCGCTCGCAACACCCAGCACGGCGCCGAGGTCCGGGTCGGCGCCGGGGCAGTGCAGTTCATCGGTAAGCGGCAGTGGGACGTCACGCCGCAGGACAATCTCGGCACCACTCTGAACGACTTCGCCGACCAGCTCGGAGAACTTGCCGCGAGCAAGGGTCAGCGGGTGCTGCTGCTAGTCGACAACATCGACGCTGCGTCCCCGCGTGACCTGGCCGGGCTGAACGAGCTCGCCGTACACCTGGAGCAGCAGGGCCGCCCGGTGTGGCTGGTCGCGGCCGGTGGCGCGATGGCCACGAGCCGGCTGATGGCCGCTTCCGACCGGATGTCGGGCATCGCGACCACGGTCACCAATCAGTTCGACATCCGCGAACTGGGGCCGATGGCCGATCATGATCTGCGGCCGGCCGTGACGGTACCGCTGCAGCAGGCCGGCATCCGCTACCAGCCCGAGGCGATCGACAGCCTGCTGCGCGCCGCGAACGGCGACCCGAGCCGACTCCGCACCCTCGCCGACACCGCGGTCGCCTTCGCTGATCCCGCCGACGGGATCACCATCGCGACGGCCGCCGCCGCGACAGCTCGCGTCAACGACGAGTCCGCGGTGCTGTACCAGGGCCGGTGGAACCGGTGCACCGACGCGCAGAAGGACCTGCTCGCCAAGGTCGCGGCCCAAGGCCCGAACGGGCTGTCGATGCCGGCCGAGACCCAGGTGGCCGGGCCCGGCCACTGGCAGGCGATCGACGAGGCGCGCCAGGATCTGGTCGCTCGCGGCCTGCTCCGTGAGCACGGCGGCGAACGTGTCACGATCGCCGAGTCCGGCCTCCAGGACTGGGTCAACGACTACCTCGACCAGACCCCGGCGGCACCGACCCCGGCCGGTCAGGAGCTCGCCCGTACCGCGCAGCAGGGCCCCGGGATCGCGCCCGTGCACCCGACCGGCGACCGGGCGGCACTCGTCAGCCAGGTGTTCGGTACGGCGCGCAACCCGGTCCACCCGGTGATCCGGACCGACCAGCTGGGCCGGCCGATCTCGCTGGACCAGCGGCTCCCGCGAGGGACCTCGGTCCTGTTCACCGGTCCGCCCGGCATGGGTACGAGCCACGAGCTGGTCCGGACCCAGGCGTTGGCCGACCGGAACGGGTGGACGGCCATCCGGCTGGACGCCTCGCCGCGCGAGCCCCTGGAGAACCGGGTGATCCGCGCCGTCAACCAGGACATGGACAAGTTCCGCCAGCGCTTCGGAATCGGCGCGGCCCGCGATCTCAAGAAGTCGCTCGGCGAGCTGGCGGTGCGGACCCGGAACGCCCAGAACGGCGCGGAGGTGCGGATCGGTGCGCCCGGTGTGTTCCAGGTCGTCGGCAAGCGGCAGTGGGACGACGCGCCCCGGGACACCGTCGGCAGCACGCTGAACGAGCTCGCGGATCACCTCGGCCAACTGGCCACGGAGAAGGGCGAGCCGATCCTGCTGATGGTTGACAACCTCGACGTCGCGTCGGACCGGGATCTGGTCGCCTTGACCGAACTCTCCGCACACCTGGAGCAGCAGGGCCGGCCGGTGTTCCTGGTCGGGGCCGGTGGCGAGCTGGCCACCACCCGGCTCCTGGGCGCGTCCGGCGGGCAGGCCGGTGTCGAGACCAAGGTCGCCCACCGGTTCGACATCCGGGAGGTGCCGCCGCTGACCGACACGCAGCTGCGCCAGGCGCTCACCGAACCACTGCGCCAGGCCGGCATCCCGCACGAACCGCAGGCTGTGGACAACCTGGTCAAGGCGGCCAACGGCAATCCCAGCCGCCTTCGCACGCTGGCAAGCTCTGCGCTCGAGCTCGCCGACCCGCAGACCGGGATCACCTCCGGGGTGGCGAAGGCCGCGATGGCCCAGCTGAACGACCGCTCACGGACGCTCTACGAAGCCGCGTGGCACAACTGCTCCGACGCGGAGAAGGAGTTGCTGGCGAAGGCCACCGTACGCGGTCCGCACGGGTTGTCGATGCCGGCCGAGTCCGGAGGCCGCGGCCGCTGGGACCTCGACAGCGCCGGTCAGGGCCTCATCTCCCGCGGCCTCCTCCGCAAGTCCGTCGGCCGCATCACCGTCGCCGACCCCGGCCTCCAAGCCTGGGTCCAAACCCGCCTGGGCCACTCCGCCGCCCACGCCGGCGTCGCCCTCCCCACCGCAGCTCAACCCCAACTCTCCACAGGCGACCGCCGAGACGGCCGCCATGCCCCCGGCTCGCCCCGGGAACACAGCGGCCGAACCGTCAACCGCTAACCGCGTCTACTGCCCGAACTCAGGATCATTGGTGTCCGCGACGTAGAACCCGAGATTCTGGCCGGCTTTAAGCAGCTGACGGTCTCCCGAGGCGAAGAGCAAGTCTCGGTCGTTGACCTCCTCGGCCGAGGCGCAATGCAGCGCGTCGTAGCCCCGGAGCGCCTCCGATGACGTGAGCGTCGCCGCTCGGCGAATGACCGGCTCGGTCGGCTCGATGACATTGAGCTCGCGCCAAAGCCGGTCGACTACGCGCAGCGCCCGCACCTCTTGGTCAGCTGTGATCCGGCGGCATCGCACCGCCTGAGCCAGCGCTCCCGCTGCCTCGACATACAGCAATCGAGTGGACATCACATCGTCTGCTTCCTCCCACAGCCGACGGCAGGCAGGTGACGACGCTTCATCGATCAGCAGCGGCACGAAGGCCGACGTGTCGAAGTAACAGATCATCGCCGTTGGTCGCCGATCAGGTCGCTGACGGTTCCCTCGGCTTTGATCGGTGGCGGTGCCGGCCGCTTGGGTTGCAGCGGCGGCCTGACCGTCCCCTCCGCCACCAGTTGTTGCAGTCGTGTTGGTCCGTCGACCGGGATGATCCGGGCGATCGGCTTGCCGTGGTCGGTGACGGTGATGGTGTGTCCTTCCCGCACGGACGCGAGATGACGGCTGAGACCGTCGCGGAGCTCCCGAATCCCGATATCCATCAGTAGTCCTCCTGTGGCCACTTTTCCTCCTTCGATACTAGCCACAATCTGTGTCTCCACTCACTGTGGACACACAGGTGGCCGGTGCGAAGGGCAGATGGTGGGGCAGGGCGGGGCAGATGGGGCTACGGCCAGATGGAGGTGATCCATTCGGGGTGGTCTATGAAGGGGTTCCGGTTGTGTTGGTAGGTGGTGTAGATGACCTCGTTGCGGCGCTGCTCGAAGGCATCGGGCGGGTCGGCGGCGGCCCAGGCCTTCAGGACCGAGAGCCTGCCGATGTACGGCGCGGTGCCGTTGTTCACCGAGTCGTCGAGCTCGAGGTTCGCGAAGCCGTCGTCGCCCTCATAGCGGACGGCCATGTAGAAGATCATCCGGGCAACGTCACCACGGACGGCGGCCCGCGGTGCGAAGGAGTCGGAGTCCGCGGTGCAGCCCGAGCATTGGGCGACCGCCGTACCGCCGTTGTCGAAGTCGAGGTTGCCGCGGGCCGAGTTCACCGATACGTCCTCGGGACGCAGGTGGTGGACGTCGGTACCCGGGCCGGTCGCCGTCCCGAAGTCGCCGTGGGACTTGGCCCAGACGTGCTCGCGGTTCCAGTCGTCGGCGGCGCTGCCGTTCGCGCTCTTGCTGATCGAGCGGCCCGAGTAGATCTCGATCACGTTGTTGCTGTTGGCCGGATCCTGGTCGGTGTCCTTGAGCGCGGTCCAGACCTGGTCGTAGGTCAGCTTGGTCTGGCTGGAGATGATCGTGTGCAGCGCGGCCTTCAACGCGGCACCGGTCTTGCCTTCCGCGCCGGCATAGTAGTCACCCGGATCTGGTCCCGGGTCGGACCCGCCACCGCCGGTGAATGCTGTCGCGTTCTTCAGCCCGGCATGCGAGAAGTACGCCGCGAGCGTGCCGGTGACCGTGATCTGCTGACCGACCAGTCCGGGGTTGCTCTGCAGTCCGTACGACGCGCGGAAGGCCGTCGGGATCTGGACGTACAGCATCGACGACGTACTGGTCTGGGTCGCCGAGTCGGCCAGCGCCAGCGCGAAGTCGTTCGGGAAGTTGCTGCGGACAACGGTGTTGGTGGCGGTCGGCTGACCGACCACGTAGCCCGTGACCGAGGCAGTCGATCCGTCCTGCCGGCCGATCGCCGTACTGACGGTGATGGGCGTGGCGGCGTTCGACGGCGTGATGCCGAAGCCGAGCAGAGCGAGTACGGCGGTGACGACCAGAGCTGGGCGGAACAAGCGGGATCTCAGCACGGCAACTCCCAGGGGCGGGTGGGGACCGGACGCCTGACAGTCTGCCCAGGTCGTCCGGCTACCGAACATCCCGATCGCGAACACGAGATGAAGAGACGGAACCACCACGGCCTGGGATCAGCCGGTGAAGAGTTGAGCCGGTGGGGCGGAGAGCGGGTGAGTGCCGCTCGCCGCCCCACCTGGGTGTCTGGGCCCCCATCAGGCCGCGACGAACTGCCGCGGGCTGCTCTGCCCAGCCACCAGCGAGGCGCTACTGGCGGGCAGCACCTCACCGACAGGGGGAGGACTCACCATCCTCCGGCGGTGGCGTGGTGCGGACGCCGTTTACGGACCGTACTCAGTCCAGCACGCATTGTCCACAGCTCAGCAGGGCTGTCTCACACTACTGACCGGTCACTGAGCGGGAAGCGGATCATCAGTGAGGTCCGACGGCCGCGGGCTAGCATCAGGCGGTGACCTTGCGGCTCTACAACTCACTCGGGCGCCGAATCGAAGACTTCGAGCCGGCCACGGACAACGTTGTGAAGCTCTACAGCTGTGGCCCGACGGTCTACAGCTTCGCGCATATCGGCAACCTGCGTGCGTACACGTTTGCCGACACTCTGCGCCGGGCCCTGCTGTGGAAGGGCTGGCAGGTCGAGCACGTCATCAACATCACCGATGTCGGCCACGCAGTGGCCGAAGCAGAACTCGGTGACGACAAGATCGAACTCGCGGCGGCTCGCGAGCGCAGGTCGGTCGAAGAGATCGCCGAGATGTACACCGAGGCGTTCTTCGCCGATCTCGACGCGCTCAACATCCTGCCTGCGCACCACTATCCCCGGGCGACGCAGTACGTCGACGCGATGATCGTGTTCGCGGAGCGCCTGGTGGATCGCGGCTTCGCCTACGAGATCCCGTCGGGCCTCTATTTCGACACCTCGAAGGATCCCGGGTACGGCCGGCTCGGTCTGGTCGACGTCGGCGGACAACTCGAGGGAGCTCGGGTCGAGCAGGTTCCCGGCCGTCGGGCCAAGACCGACTTCGCGCTCTGGCGTGCGGAGGCGCCGGGCCAGATCCGCGCCATGCGATGGAACTCGCCGTGGGGCTGGGGCGCGCCGGGATGGCACCTCGAGTGCTCGGTGATGAGCATGAAGTTCCTCGGGGAGCACTTCGACATCCACACCGGCGGAGTCGACCACCGGCAGTTGCATCACGTGAACGAGATTGCCCAGAGCGAGGCCTATCTGGGCGACGGCCGGCCGTGGGTGCGGTTCTGGCTGCACGGCGAATTCCTGCAGCTCGGCGCGGCGAAGATGGCGAAATCGGCGGGCCCTGTGCTGACCGTTCAGGAATTGCAGAAGCAAGGCTTCCACCCGCTCGCGTACCGGATGTTCCTGCTCGGTGGCCACTACCGCGCCCAGTTGGAATTCACCATGGATGGACTGGCCGCCGCGCAGGCAACGCTCCGCCGGCTGATCCGCCGTACGGCGGCGCTCGGGCGACTGCCGTCCGTCGGCACTCTCGAGGAAGCTCGCGCCCTGGCGAGCGACGACTCGGCCGCAGTCGCGGTGATCGACCAGCTCGATCAAGCGATCAGCGCGGACCTCAACACGCCTCGGGTGCTTGCGGTACTGCAGGAATCGTTGCGGGATGCGGTTCTGTCCGAGCACGGTCAGCGGGTGGTCACGGCCGCCAGTGGCGCCGTACTCGGACTGCCGTTCGATCGCCTCGAACCGGCCGACGTCGAGCCGGCGGCCGAGCAGTTCTCGCAGTCAGATCAAGCAATTGTCGACAAGTTGATCGCTGAACGCGAGGCAGCCCGTACGGCCCGGGACTGGGCTCGTGCGGACGCCTTACGCGCTGAGCTGAGCGAGCTCGGCGTTCAGCTCACCGACACACCGACCGGCCCGGTCTGGAGCAGAACCACCTCTTGACCGCGGTTGCGCCAAACTCAACGCACTATCTGACCAGTTGCTCCAGGACCGCAGCCGCGACCGCCGCGTCGGCCGCGCCGATGCCGGTCAGATCGGCGACCGACCGGCGCGTCCGGTCCACCCCGTCGCGGAGTACGGCGCCAACCGCGAGGTCGACGTCGTCAGTCACAACTCCGGCCCGGACCGCGTTCCCGAAGTCGCCGTGGTCGAGGCACTGGGCGTGGTCGTCGGTGGCAACCAGGGCACCCGCGAACACCTCGACCGGCAACTCGCCCTTGCCCGGCATGTCGGTGCCCACCCCGGTCACGTGGATCGCGGACCGGAACAGCTCCGCCGGCAACGGCTCACGGGCTGCGGTGGTCGCGATCACGCACGCCGTACCACCGAGCGCATCGGGCTGAGCGTCCAAACCATCCGCAACGAAGGCCGCACACAAGCTCTCCACGGCCTCGGGTCGGCGACCCCACACCCGCACCTTGCGCAGTGGTCGCAGCTCCCGCAACCACTGCACTTGCAGCCGGGCTTGCTCGCCGGTCCCGAGTACGGCGACCTCGTCCACGTCGGCCGGGGTCATCGCGTCGGTGATCAGCGCGCCGGCTGCCGCCGTACGCCAAGCCGTCAACATGCCCTCGTCAGCCAGCACCGCGGCCGGCGCACCCGTGGTCGCGTCGACGACGAGCATCAACCCGTTGTTCACCGAGGCGAAGGTGCTCGCGATCTTCACCACGAAGTACGGCGACCCGTCCACGTACCCGGCCTTCACGTGACAGTCGCCGGCGTGGTCCGGGAACTCCAGCACCATCGGCGCCGGCACCGACGTACGCCCCTCGGCGTGGGCGATCAACGCGTCCCGGACCGCGCCGAAGACCACGTCAGGCGTGGCGACCCGAGCGATCGCGTCGAGACCGATCACCGGCAGCGTCATCAGCGCTTCTCCAACCAGGCCGCCCAGACGTCGAGAGCCTCCGCGGGATCACGGCGCCCGAGGCCGACCCGGAAGCGGTCGGTCGGGGTCTCCGTCAGCGCGGAGCCGTAGATGCTCGACGGCAGCAGCAGTACGCCGGCCTGGTCGACGAGCTCGGCGCACATCGCCTCGACGCCGTCGGTACCGAGGTAGCGCGGAAAGCAGACGCAGCCGCCATCCGGCGGGGTGAACTCGAAGAGCTCGGGATACCTCGCGAAGAAGCGGCCGAAGACGGGAAGGTTCTCCGCGACGATCCGGCGGTTGCGGTCCAGCAGGTTCTCGCGTGCGCGGAGGGCGATCAATGCCAGCACCTCGCTCGGCGCGGAGTTGCAGATCGTCGTGTAGTGCTTGGCCCGCTCGAGCTTGTCGAGGACGGCGCGGTCCCGGCAGGCAATCCACCCGATCCGCAGGCCGGGCAGTCCGTACGCCTTCGACATCACGTTGAGGGAGAGCGCCGTACCCGAGAGGTCTGTTGCTTGAGGCAACGATGGGACCTCGAGCTCGAGGCCGCGGTACACCTCGTCGCTGAAGAGCGTGATCCCACGTTCGTCGCAGAGCTGCACCAACCGGTGCCAACTGTCGAGTGACGGGACGGCGCCGGTCGGGTTGTTCGGGAAGTTGACCGACACCATCCGGGTGTTCGGCCGGAGGACGCGCTCGATCGCGTCGACGTCCAGCGCCCAGTCGTCCTCGGGCCGCAACGCGACGCCGGTCACCTCGCACACGGACAGCGGGATCGTCTCGGCCGCCTGGTAGTTCGGCGTCAGTACGACGACATGGTCCGACGGCTCGAGCAACGTTCGCATCGCGAGGTAGATCGCTTCCTCGGCGCCGGCGAAACACAGGATGTCCTGGGGCTCGGCGTCCGAGTACGTCGCCGCGATCTCGGCCCGCAACGCGGGGAGACCCCGCGTCTCGGTGTAGCCGAGAGCCAGCGACTCCCACCGCTCCCGGCCGTCGTCGTCGGCCAGCGCGAGCAACTCCGACATCGGCAGCGTCTGCGCGTCCGAGGCGGTCAGGTGATAGCGGGCGCTGAACTCCCAGCGCGCGAAGTAGGTCTCCAACCGGAAGTCAGGCAGGGTCGGCATTCGGCTCCTTCCGGTTCTGGGCGAGCAGTTGATAGAGCGCGGACCGGGAGATCCGCAGGGCGTGGGCAACGGCCGGCACGGACCGGCGCTGGCTGAGTACACCGGCCGCGTCCAGCCGCCCGAGCAACTCCAGGCGGTCGGTCCGGCTCAACCGCTCGACAGTCACCCCGTGCTCCCGGACGTAATCGGCCACGATCTCATTGAGGGTCTCGGACCAGTCGTGCTCGAACAGCACCCGCGGCTGCCCCGCGACCGGCGCGGCGAACGCGGCCAGCAGCCGGCTCGCCTCCTCGAAGGCGGTCCGGTCGACGTTCACGCACAGCACGTACGCCGGTTTGCCGTCGTCGGCCCGGATTACGGCGCTGACGCTGGACAGCCGGCGACCGTCGGGCAGCGTCTTCGGGTAGGGGCCGTAGACGTCCGCGCCGCTCGCGCTCAGCTCATCCAGTTCGCCGAGCAGCGAGGGATCGCCCGGCTCCCGCCCGGACCGCGGGTTCCAGATCGCGGCGATCTCGTCGGTGGCCGGGTCATGCAGCACGACCTCGGCGTGGGGGGACAGCAGTCGCGCGAGCGCCTCGCCGATCGGGGTCAGTTGCTCCGGTGTCACGCTGAGACAATAGGTCCAGCTTGGACAATTTGTCCAGAGTCGCTGCGCTGCGCGCGCTTGAGGCCGTAGAGCAGCAGGCCGATGGAGATCGATCCGACGATGACGTACGTGATCCAGCCGCCGATGCCGTCCCAGGTGGTGTGCAGGGCGACGGCCACCGCGTACATGCCGAGGAAGAAGGCGAGGTGCCGACCGGACGGCGCGGTCACGAACCGCCACAGCCCCCAGCAGGTCAGCCCGGTCCAAGCGGCGTGTCCGGCCGGTGACAGCAGGCCGCGGATGAACAGCGTCTGCTCGGCGGCCCCGACATTCCCGTTCGACTCGAGCAGGGCGACGAACGCATAGCCCATCGTCTCCAGTACCGCGAACCCGGTGCCGACCGCGACGCCGATGACGATGCCGCGGCCGATCGAGGTCCGGTACCGGGTCCCGAAGAACACCACCAGGATCACCGGCACGATCAGCTTGGCGGCCTCCTCGATCAGCCCGACCCCGACCAACGGCAGGGTGCCCAGCCGCCGCATCGCCTTGTACTCGAGCAGACCTGCGACGGCCACGCCGACCACGCCACCGAACAGGAGGCAGCCACCGAGGGTCGGGCCGTCGATCAGCCAGCGCCCGGACCGGCCGTCCGCGAACGTGACGAACGTCAGCGGTACGACCATCGCGCCGAGCAGGATCAGGGTCGGGAACAGGTTCGGGTTTCCGGTGTCGGTGAGGACGGCGAGCACGCCCAGGTACAGCCCCCCGCCGATCAGTAACGTGCCCAGCCAAGCCCACCTGCGTACGACTCTTGGGGTCATTACCCGATGGTGCCGGTTGGTGGGTGGTTGCGCCATGTCGCAGGGACGGCAGTCCGGGAGTCAAAGGCCCCATGACCTGCCGCGCCGAAGGCGCGGCAATAGGTATGGCGTGGTTGCGCCATGTCGCAGGGACGGCAGTCATGGACAGGGCTCAGCCCCGTGACCTGGTTGCAGACTCTCTCGGAAGAAGAGGTGTGCCTGCCCCCAACCTCTCGAAGGAGAACTATGTCCCCCTACCGGATCACCGCCGCCACCCTTGCGGCGATGCTCACCCTCGGCGTGGTGACGGCCAACCCGGCCACCGCCGCGACGCCGAGGGCCGGGAACACCACTGTCAAGACCACCACGGTCACGCTGATCACCGGCGATGTCGTCGATGTGACCGACGCCGGCGCCGGCAAGAAGGCGGCCACCGTCCGTCCCGCCGCGGGTCGCGAGGGCGTCTCGTTCCACACGATCGAGGCCGACGGCGGACTCCGCGTCCTGCCGAGTGACGCAGTACCGTACATCTCCACCGGCGTCCTGGACGTCGACCTGTTCGACGTCGACGAACTGATCGCCGACGGGTACGGCGACTCCGCCGCGCGGCAGCTCCCACTGATCGTCAAGGACGGCGCAGGCTTCCGCGGTTCGCAGGCCCTGGCTGGTACAACGACCACCCGTCAGCTCCCGTCGATCGGTGGCCGGGCCGTGGACGCGGCCAAGGATCAGCTGCCCGAGCTGTGGAAGTCACTGAAGCCGGCCACAGGTGCGCGGTCGCTGAACAGCGGGATCACCAAGATCTGGCTGGACGGCAAGGTGCGCCCGGTGCTGGACAAGAGCGTGCCGCAGATCGGTGCACCCGACGCGTGGAAAGCCGGCTACGAGGGCTCCGGCGTCGAGGTCGCCGTACTGGATACCGGCGTCGACGCGACACACCCGGACCTGGCCGGCAAGGTCAAGGAGAGCCAGGACTTCTCCGGCAGTCCGAGTGGCACCGTGGATCACTTCGGCCACGGTACGCACGTCGCCGCGACCATCGCGGGCACGGGAGCCGGCGCGGGAGGGACCCGGAAGGGCGTCGCACCGAAGGCCGACCTGCTCGTCGGCAAGGTGCTCGGCGACGACGGGTACGGCTACGACTCGTGGATCATCGCCGGGATGGAGTGGGCCGCGGCCGAGGGTGCGAAGGTCGTCAACATGAGCCTCGGCGGTGAGGCGACCGACGGCACCGACCCACTGAGCCAGGCGGTCAACGACATCACGGCGCAGACCGGCACGCTGTTCGTCGTCGCGGCCGGTAACGAGGGCCAGGACGAGACGGTCGGTACGCCGGGCGCCGCAGCGTCCGCGTTGACGGTCGGCGCCGTGGACCGGAACGACGGTCCGGCCGACTTCTCCAGCCGTGGACCGCGGCTCGGGGACGCCGGCCTCAAGCCGGAGATCACCGCGCCGGGTGTGGGCATCATCGCCGCCCGGGCCGCCGGCACGATCATGGGTGACCCGGTGGACAACCTCTACACGGCCGCCTCGGGTACGTCGATGGCCACGCCACACGTGGCCGGAGCCGCGGCGTTGCTCGCCCAGCAGCACCCGGACTGGAAGGCCGACCAGCTCAAGAACGCGCTGGTCAGCACGGCGAAGACCCAGCCGAACCAGACCGTCTACCAGCAGGGCGCGGGCCGGGTCGACCTGACCCGGGCGGTCGCGCAGAAGGTGTTCGCCACCGGGGTCGCGGACTTCGGCCTGCAGACCGCGGCCGACGCGTCGAGCCGCACGATCACCTACCGCAATCTGGGTGCCGCCCCGATCACGTTGAGCCTGTCCGTCGCCGTCACCAACCTGGACGCGGGCAAGCCGGAAACCGACGCGTTCGCTGTCCCGGCGACTGTCACGGTCCCGGCCGGCGGCAGCATCGACGTACCCGTGAACCTGACCGCGACCAAGCTCGACCGCGGCCTGCACAGCGGCTGGATCGTTGCCACCGGCCCCGATGGGATCGTCACCCACACCGCGGTCGGCGCCCTCCGGTCCGGCCCGAAGCACAAGGTCACGCTGCGCGCCGTCGGCCTCGACGGGCAGCCCACCGGCGTCCCGGTCGTCTCGCTGTACGGCGACAACTCGCGATCGGACGTACTCGCCTGGATCCCGGACGGGTCGAGCTACACCGCCGAGGTCGAGGAAGGCACGTACCTGCTGCACTCGCTGGTGGAGAACAGCGACCCGCAGGACGAGCAGGTGAGCCTGTTCACCGACCCGAACATCGCGGTCATCCAGGACATCGAGGTGGTCATCGACGCCCGCAAGGCGGTGCCGATCACGATCGAGACGCCCAAGCCGTCCGAGCAGCAGGCGGTGCTCAGCTACTACGTGCACCGCGAGTACGGGAACGGCCGGTCCATCAGCCACGGCGTGATGCACTTCAGCACGGTCAAGCAGGTGAACGTGACCCCGACCAAGCCGGTCAAGGACGGCAGCTTCGAGTTCTCGTCCCGCTGGCAACTGGTCGCGCCGATGGTCCAGGCGTCGGTATCGGGGGTGACCGGGCCGCTCGACATCAACCTGCTGCACCAGTCGCCGTCGTACGAAGGGAAGAAACGCTTCCGGCTCGTCTCGTCGCTGCAGGACGCGAAGGGCGCCCTCGTGGTGCTGGACTCCGACGACGAGCAGGCGCAGATCGAGGCGGCCGCCAAGGCAGGTGCCGCGGCCGTGATCCTGATCCGGCCGGCGGACTGGTCGGCGTGGACGGTCTGGCGCCCGACGGGGGACCGGGAGCCGATCCCGGCCATGGTCACCACGTTCAAGGACGGTCACAAGCTGGTCGATCGCGCCGCCAAGAGCCGGGCCACCATCGACCTGACCCTGACCACGTCCAGCCCGTACCTGTACGACGTACAGCAGGTCTCGACCGGGTTCATCCCGAGCAAGATCGACTACAAGGTGACGCCGGCGAACAGCGCGCGGATCACCACCCGGTACGCCGACAACGGCGGCTTCGACTGGGCCAAGGAACAGCGGTTCGGGTGGCGGCCGTGGCAGGAGTACTCGTGGAACGACGCGCAGCGGTTCGTGCAGACGCCGAAGGTCCGGGAGGAGTGGGTCACGTCCGGTGACTCGCTCTGGCAGCACCGGGTGCACCACCTGTACACCTGGGACGACATGAACCCGTTGGCCGGTGGGATGACCACACTGCCGCGGAGCTACCAGACGGGCGCGTCGGACGAGACGTGGTTCGGTCCCGTCGTACGCCCGGCTGCCGCGCCGGGTGTGGTGTCGACCCGGACCGGTGATCGGTTGTCGCTGCGGATCCCGTCGTTCGTGGACGCGGCCGGCCACTACACGGTCGGCGGGACGACGTCGTCCTCGGCGGTGCTGTCACGCAACGGCTCGGTCGTCGCCGAGTTGCCGGATGCGTGGGAGGACGTGATCACGTCGAGCGATGACGCGTCGTACAAGCTGGATCTCTCGACCGAGCGGATCGATCCGGACGGCGAGTGGAACTGGGGGACTCGCACGCAGACGTCGTGGGAGTTCGGATCGAAGAAGCAGGCGGACGACAAGGCCGTCCCGCTGTCGCTCCTGCAGGTCGGCTACTCCGCGCCGACCGACCTGACCGGTCGAGTCGCCGCCCGGGCGCAGGCGATCGGGTTCACGGTCGATCAGCAGGAAGGTGCTCCGGCCGCACGATCGACGACGCTGCAGGCTTCGGTGTCGTTCGACGAAGGCAAGACCTGGCAGCGCGTTACCGCGGTCGGTGCCCTCGGCCACTATGTGGCTCTGGTTCCGGCCGGGCGGTCGGGTGGCACCGTCTCGCTCAAGGTGAGCGCCGGCGACAACACCGGCGCGAAGGTCACCCAGACAGTGATCCGCGCGTACGGCATCGGCTGACCACCGCGTTGCGTCCGAAGATCCGAGGGCTACAGCCCACAGTTCTTCGGACGCAACGGTCAGAGCCAGCCGCGTTTGGCGGCTTGGTAGGCCAGTCCGGTGCGGGTGTCGACGCCGGCCAGGGCCATCATCCGATCGAGCCGACGCTGGACCGTACGGCGGCTGATGCCCAGCTGGGATGCGATCGACTTGTCCGGTACGCCGGCTACCAGCAAGGAGAGGAGGAATCGCTCGGAGTCGTCCAGGCCTTCGGCCACCAGAGTGTCGTCCGGCCGCAATCGCACCGGCGTCGCCTGCTCCCAGTGGCTCTCGAAGAGCGCGAGCAGTGCGTCCAGCAGCTGGCCGCGGCTGATCACCGCGGCCGTCGGTTCGCCGATGCTCATCTCGTCGTCGCGAACGAGCGGACAGATCGCGGTCGACCGGTCCACGATCGCCAGCCGGACCGGGAGAGTCGGCAGGGTGCGGGCCTCCTCACCCCAGCCGACGCCCTCGGCGATCGTGTCGAGTTCGCCGGGGGTCTCGAGCAGCGCCCGCTCGTAGATCGCGCGATACCGGACGCCGCGGGACAGCGCGCCGTACTCCTCGGTATTGTCGGCGCCCTCCATCGCCAGCGGGTTGGCCCGGCAGAACCAGAGGATCTCCTCGCGGGCGGATTCCTGCAGGTCGCGCAGCCGCTCGCGGAGCGTGGCCGCCCCGACGATCACCTCGACCAGGTGGTGCGCGTCCCGGCGGCTCGCGCTCGCGCGGAACTCCTCGCTCAGCGCCGCCACCGTCTTCCGGGCCGCCTCGAGTGACTCCTGCCGGCGGAGCAGCGTCATACCGAGGGCCACGTCGGGCGGCAGCGCCCGGAACACCGGTTCGTCGGCCGGCTGGACCGCGACCAGCCCTTTGGCCTGCAGGCGTTGCAGCACCTCGGCCGCCTCGTGCTGCGGCAGCTCGGCGACCTCGGCCAGGTCCGCGGCCTTGGCGGCGGACAGACCGACGAGCAGCCGGTAGGCCTGTTCCTCACGGGCATCAAGCAACGAGCCGTCGTGCATCGACCCCACCTCCGGGCACCACCTAAGCAGGGTTTCCAGCGGTGGCACGAGGGCTTTCTCAATGACACACCAAGGCCACGGCATGCCTGTGCCATCACGGACCTGCCGAGGCACCGTCACTTCCGGTCAGAACGTTCGCGGAACTCGCCGCCCCCTGACCGGGACGGTGGGGTGGGACCGAGATGAGCACAGCGCCACCGCCCTTGAAGGAAGAACCAATGATGAGTCTGACCGACTATGCCGGAATCGCCGGCCTGATCGCCGCGGCCGGCGTCGGCGTCTGGATGCTCCGGAACGGCCGTACTCCCAGCGCCGCGGGCCGGCACCGGGGCAGCCCTACTCTGCGGCTACCGCGGCCGAGTCACCCCGAGCGGGCTTCGCGCGCAGATAGGTGAGGCCGCCGTACGTGTACATCGACACGCCGAGCGCGGCCATCGCCACGATCACGACCCACGGCCACGGCGCCGGCACGTAGAGGGCGAGGAACCACGACTTGGTGTCGTCGTTCCCGGTCAGCAGGAAGATCGCCGGTACGACGGCCTGCGGGAACAACGGGATCGCGGCGAACCCCAGGCAGAAGCCGGCCGTGGCACGACGCCAGCGCGGGAGCTTCTCGAGGTTGGACCGCTTGATCTCCCCGATCACGGATCGGCCGTGCCTGAGCAGCATGAGCAACTCCGGACCCCGGCGATCGAGCCGTCGTGCCGCCAGCCGGCCGAAGTACCACCACGCCAGTACGCCGGACAAGACACCGATCGGCACGCCCCACCACGACCAGGCGAGTGCGGCGACGAGCGCCGGACCCGCGGTCAGCGACACCAGCACGAGCATCAGGTAGACGATGCCCATCGTCTCGCCCTCGTTCTCGCCGGCGTTGAGAGGATTGCCGGACCGTTTGTGCGCGTCGGTCGTCGGTACGGCGGCGTACACCGAGCAGGCGACGACCAGACCGGCCGCGCCACCGAGGATGGCCGGCAGCACGCTGAGCACGAGCGGCCAGGCACTGGCGTAGCCCGACCACCAGGTCAGCAGCAGAGTGATCAGCAGGGTGGGCGGACCGAAGACAAGAAGGAACGCGCGCTGCCGTGCCCGCACATCGGGCCGGGCCGAGCCCGGAATCATCAGCGTGGTCCACAGCGCCGTACCGTCCGAGCCGTACAGGTTGGAGCACATCGAACCTGCCATCACGACGCCGGCCGGACCGGCCCACGGCAGCATGGCCTTCCAGCCGATCGCGAGTGGCATCAGGCAGAAGAAGAGCCCGTAGCTGATCGCGAAGACGGCCCGGTGACCGTAGAGCAGGTCCCGTGTCCAGGACCGCACCTCTTTGGCCGCAGCCGCGTCACGTGCGTTGGTCGCGCTGAGCAGCCGCCGGGGTTTGCTGCCCGCACGGCTACTCGTCGTACGTCGGACCAGCAGGGCGGACCAGGCCACCAGCATCACGGTGCCGAGTAACAGCAGACCCGCAAGTGCCACCAGCGCTCGGGGCCAATCGTTGCGCCCCGCCGCCTCGACGGCCACCAGACCCCAGCCGGACGGCGCAATGCGAGCGGCGCTCGCCATGGTGCCCTGCACATCGGTGGACACGAAGGCGACGATCAACGCCCACCCCTGGGCGGTGAAGGCCAGGATGAACGCGTTGACCAGCGCCGCGATGACCGCACCCGACCGGACTTGCAGGAGTACGCCGTACACGGCGACGGCGAGCCGGGACGCCAGGACGAAGCAGAACAGTTGGAGTAGGAGCGCGGGTACGGCGATGATCGCTGCCGCGACACTCAACTGCGCACCGACGACCAGCAGACTGAGTAGGGCGAGCAGGCTGATGACCGGCGCGACGCCGGCCAGCGCGGCGGTCAGAAGGCCGGTGGCCAGCGTGCGCGGCGGGAGCGGCAGCATGCTGAAGTACTCCGGCTTGAGCGTCTCGTCACCACCGCCCGCGAACATCGGCCCGATGATCCAGCCCAGCATCCACACCGCGAGCGCGACGGCCAGGATGTCGTTGTCGCGGCCCGCGACCCAGACGGTGCCGCCGGCGAGCACGAGGCCGACGAATCCACCCCCGACGATCCAGGTCAGCCGGTTCTGGTCCTTGAGCGCGTGCCGGAACGCGGCCAGCCGCATCCGGACCAGCGTGTGCGACGTGGCATAGGTCAGGCCGACAGCCACGACAACCCCTCCGCGCCCCGGGTGGACGCTCCGACCAGCGCCACGAACGCGTCCTCCAGGCTGCCGCCGGCCCGCACCTCGGAAACGGTGCCTGCAGCAACTACCTTCCCGTTGGCGACGACGGCCACGCGATCACACAACTGCTCGACGAGCGCCATCACGTGACTCGACATCACCACCGAGCCGCCGCCGGCGATGAACCTGTTCAGGATGGTCCGGATCGTCGCCGCCGAGATCGGGTCGACCGCCTCGAACGGCTCGTCGAGGACGAGCAGCCGCGGCGCATGCAGCAACGCGATCGCGAGCCCGAGCTTCTTCCGCATCCCGGTCGAGTAGCCGATCACCTGCTTCTCGTCCTCGTGGTCGAGCTCGAGCACCTCGAGGAGTTCCGCCGTACGCGCCTTGACCTCGTCCTCGGGCAGGCCGCGCAACAGGCCGAGATACGTCAGCACTTCCTGACCGGTCAGCCGCTCCGGTATCCCCAGCCCGTCCGGCAGTACGCCGACCAGCGCCTTCGCCTTCGTGGGCTCCTGCCAGACGTCGGCTCCGAAGATCTTCGCCGTACCGGCATCGGGCCGCAGCAGGCCGACCGCCATCGACAACGAGGTCGTCTTGCCGGCGCCGTTCGGCCCCAGCATCCCGAAGAACGATCCCTTGGGGACCGTCAGACTGAGATTGTCGACCGCCCGCTGGTCGCCGAAGGTCTTGGTCAGCCCGATCAGCTCGAACGCGTGCTCCATACGCAGCACCCTCTCATCCACCACCGACCCCAGGCGTCACTCTCCCGACGGATCCGGCCGCTCACCTGCCGGTCGGACCACCGGTCACCCGTGCGCCGGTCCACCGATCTGTCGGTTCCGGGTGGCACGGTAGGGCGATGACGGGGATTCGGGTCGGTATTGCTCAGCCGACGATCAGTGCTGACGCACGGGTCAACGGGGAGACTGTTCGGGCGTTGATGCAGAAGGCGGCGGCCAAGCGGGCGCGGTTGGTGCAGTTTCCCGAGGGGATGCTGAGTGGGTACGCCAAGGAGCAGATCGCGGACTGGTCGCAGGTCGACTGGGGCGTCGTCCGCGCGGAGCTCGAGCAGATGATGGCGCTGGCGGCCGAGTTGCGGCTGTGGGTGGTGCTCGGGTCTGCGCACCCGCTCACGCCGCCGCACCGGCCGCACAACAGCCTGTACGTGATCTCGGACGCCGGTGAACTCGTGGATCGGTACGACAAGCGCTTCTGCTCGCACACCGAGATCAACCACTTCTATTCGCCGGGTTCCGACCCGGTCGTGTTCGACGTCGACGGGTACCGCTTCGGCTGCATGATCTGTGTCGAGGTCAACTTCCCGCATCTGTTCAGTCAGTACGAGCGTCTCGGCGTCGAGTGCCTGCTGTTGTCGGCGTACCCGGTGGACTCGATCTTCGAGCTGAAGGCCCGCGCGTACGCCGCGATCAACTGCTACTGGGTCGCGCTGTCGCTACCGGCCCAGACCCTCGACCTGATGCCGGCCGGCCTGATCACGCCGGCCGGCATCTACGCCGCCCAGGTCACCGGCCGGGCCGAGCTCGCCGTCATCACCCTCGACCGCGACGACCCGGCCCTGACCGTCCCGCTCAGGCACGCCCGCCCGTGGCGCGCCACCGCCCTGAAAGGCGACATCTACCGCACCCGAGCCGTCACCGACCCCCGCTCCACCAACCGGAGGTCGCTCTGACACCGTCAGTCGTCGGCTGACTGGAAGGCCTGGATCTCGTCGAAGTACGCGGCGCGCAGCATCATCGACGCCTGCGGCTCGCCCGCGATGTCGGCGAGCTGCGACCCGAGCAGCGCGGTCATCCCGACCTTGCCCGCGTAGACCTCGTCCTGCTCGCGCAGTTCGACGTACTTCTCCAGTGCATCGACCGCCAACCGGAACGCCGCGACCGGGTCGGCCGAATAGCTCAGCTGGGCACTGACCGCGGTGAAGAACGCTTCCGCGGCCGGCGCTTCGAGCGCCTCGGACGTCTCCACGGCGTCGGCCACCTCGTCGAGGCCGACCGGCTCACCGCTGGCCAACCGATCGCTGAGCAGATAGAGATCGACGACAGCCGACTCCCGCGCTTCCCCGGCGAACGCCGCCCGCACCCTGTTGACCGTCGCCGCGCCGACCGCGCCCGGACCGAAGTACTGCTCGACAAGTTCGTCGAGCGCCGCCTTCTGCTCCGTGGGCAGCTGCTGCGCGCGGGCCGCCTCCGCGATCGAGCCGAGCATGTCGGCGATCGCCTGCCTTTCTCCGGTCGCGATCATGCGCAGCATCCAGGCGGTCCAATGGCCGGTGGTGAGGGCTGCCGCCGACGCATCCGCGGTGAGCAGGTTGCGGAGCATCAGCTTCTGCGCCTGGCGATCGCCGCTGTCGGCGGCCGCGTAGGTGTCGGCGTCGACACCGGCCAGTTCGCCGACGTCGATGTAGATGGGCTCGTCGTCAGACATGTGTTTCCTCCCCAATCAGGGCGCGTCGCGCCCCGTCGAGCGGCTCTTCGTCGGCGCTCAACCAGCGGAGCCGACGTCGAGCCGCGTCCAGAACGGTCTTGTTGTCGCCGAACGGCAACAGGTGCTTGCGCAACTCCACCGCGGCGGCGACCAAGAGATACGAGTCGCCGAGAATGCGTTCGATGGTGCGCGACTGGGCGACGATCACCGCGGCCTTGTGCTCGCGGTCCGCCGCGTCGGCAGTGGCGTGGCGCAACTCGCCGTACGAGCGCACCATCGCTGCCACGATCGCCGCCTGCGAGGTGGACGACAGTTGGTCGACAACCGCCTCGTCGGTTGCGGCGAAGTGAGCCGCATCGTGTTCGGCGAGCGCCCGGAGGTCGTCGTCGATCGCCTGCGCGAGGTTGGCCGGCAGCCGCGTATCGTCCGCGAGCCGGTCGCGAGCGGCGCGAAGGTGTTCCTCGGTCCCGCTCGCGAGGTACCGCGAGGCCCACTCCGACCACGTGCTCGGCTCGCTCAGGTGCGGACGGCCGAGGCGCAGGTCGGCAGCGCCGTGCTGGACGAAGCATCCCCACGCGGCCGGGTGGTATCCGTCCTCGGCGAGGGTTTGGCGCGCCAGCAGCATCGCATCCGTCAGCAGGGCGTCCTTGGCGAAGTAGTACAGCAATGCCGTGAATTCGGCGGCGAGATGGTCCGGGACCATGTAGGCAGCCGCGATCGCGCCCGGTGCTCCCGTCCGGATCAGCGCCGTGACGAACCCGTGCTCCTGACCGGTCCGCAGCTGTCGACTGCGCCCGGCGAGGCAGGCGCTGAGCATGGTGAACGGCGCCGGCGCCGGTCCGATGGCCTCGAATCCACGCGCCGTGAGCCGCTTGCCAGGACCGAGCGGAAGCTCCTCGCCGATCCTGTCGGCGAGTCCGTGGCCGACGTAATGCAGCAGGTCGGCCCCGGCGCCGAGGTCGTGCAGGAGCGTCGAGGGTTCAGGCGCTCTGTGGACACTCGGTGTCATGCCCAGGTCGGTGGCAGCGGCTACGGCCATGCTCGTCTCCGCGTCGGCGTGGACGAGCGCGTCCTCCGCCCGGACGACGATTGCCGTGCCGGTCGGCCGGGCGTTCACCAGGTTGCGAGACAGCGAGAGGTTCAGGTCGCGGAGCGCCGGCGAGCGAACGATTCGCTGGCGGAGGCCGAGGTACGTCGTGCCGTCGTGGAGGATCTCGATCGGCAGTTCGCCGAGGTCCGTGCTGCTGTCCATCACCACCGCGAGCACCCGGGCGCCGTCGATGTGCGCGCGGAGCTCGGGATCGAGCGCCTGCCACATCGCCTGACAGGCCTGCACATGCCGGGGACTCGGCGGGCTCGAGGCAGGGATCGCCCGATTCGAGAGACGGTCGGTCGCCAGCCGCTGCTCGGCGATGAGGTCGCCGACCACCGCGGCCGCGTCCCGATCGAGAAGCTGGACCGCCACGCTGCCGCCGGAGAGTGAAACCAGGAGAACGGCATCCGGCACGGACTCGACGACGAGCACCCCGGTCGCTGTACTCGTCAACCGCTCGAGCAGCACAGTGATCTCGGAGTGGAACGCCGCGTCCGGCCGCCGCTCCATCGCCTGCGTGACGCTACAGAACTTGCCTTCCTCCTCTTTGAGCGCGAACACGAGATGCAGGAAGCGGACAACGGCGCGGGCGTCGGTCGTGTCCAACCGCGCCGTCTCCAGCTTCAGCCAGAGCCGGTAGACGACGTCGAGGCCCTGCCGGACATCGAGATCCGATCCGCCGGCGGTCGACTCGGCCAGCACCTCCTCGTACCGGCACGCGAGGTCCGCCAACTCCTCGATCAGGCCGCCCTCCCGCCCCAGCTGGTACTTCGTGAACGCGACGGCGTAGCGAGCTCGCAGCGCCGCCTCGACGCGCCCGCCCACGCCGATCTCCGCTGCCGACGTGAACGCCTCCAGTGCATCCTCGAGTTGTCCCAGCTTGGCGTGCTGGTTGCCCGCGTTGAATGTCAACTGGCCTCGCAGGTTGGAGATCTCGGGCTGGTCGGCGTACCCGTCGAGACGCTGCAAGCCGTCCTGCAAAACAGCCAAGGCGCGGGCCGAGTCGTCGCACCGGTCGTAGACGTCCCCGAGCCTGAGCGCGAACCGAGCCCGGAGGAGGCCCTGCCCGGCCTTGGGCGTGAACCGCTCGATCCAGCCGAGGTAGTCGTTGGCGACCTCGTCGGCCAGGTCGACGCGATGCACATCGGCAAGGAGGCCGAGGACGAGGCCGACGCTCCGCTGGAACTCGATCACGAGCTGGTCCTCGAGCCAGGCGGCAAAGACCTCGGCGTCGCTGAGCTTCGGCGGTGGATCCGGCGAGGACAAGACGGCGAGCAGCGCACGCGCCGCGGGCAGGATGACCTCGGAGCTCGGTCCGTTCGCCAGTGCCAGCCAGCGCTCCCAGGCGGCTCGCGCCGGGCCGATCGCTTCGCGAGGCTCGTCGAGTGCGACCCAGCACCTCGTCTCACCGGCGAGCAGCTCGGCAGCGGCAACCGGATCAGGCGTCGTACTGTCCAGCGCGCGAGCCTCCGCGAGCCATCGCAAAGCCTGGCGCGGACGCCCCTGCCCCATCGCCCGCTCCGCTTCGGCCCAGCGCCGGAACACCCGCTCGAGCAGCAGGCCGTCGTCATCGGGCGGCACGCCGCCGAGCCCCGGGCGCGTGCAGTACCGGTGCAGGAGCACCTCGAACGCAGCCATCTAGGACCGCCCCCAGAACGGGAAGTCCTTTCGCCGGCCGATCAGCTCGTAGCCCACGAAGTTCGCGCGCCCTGGAAACGTGTACGACGCCTCACACCGGCTGCGGACCTCGCGGTTCATCGCGACACCGGGGACCAGTCCGCCCAGCGACAGCCCCGGGATCTGAAGGGTGACCTCCAGCTCCGTTTCCCGGGTGAACTCGACGGTCACGCGCTCGGTCACACCCTTGTCGTCCGAGGTCAGATCCCACCCGATGCCCGCCGGATGCGCTCGGTGCGGTCGACGAGCGGCGTCGGTGAAGCAGAGTGCGCAGGGCTGCAAGGGCTCGAGGTAGGAGTTGGTGACCGCTTCGACGTCCACCCGGAGGTCCTCGGGGGCATCGGCGCCGCGGCCGCGGAACGTCCGGAGCCGGACGTCGATCCACGCGCCGAGCGCGAAGCACTGGTCCCGCGTGCCGAGGTCGCGCTCGGCTCCGAAGCTGAACTTTCGCCCGGACCCACCGCCCAGGCCCATCACCTTCAGCTGCACCGCCGCATGCTGCGTCCCGGCGACTTCGAGCTGGAGCTGACCGGTTCCCCCTGGCGGGACGTGGAAGGCCAGCCACTCGAGCTTGGTCGAGTGCGTGCCCAGATCGTCGACCAGTTGCACGCCGCGGAACTGTTCGAGCAGGTTGCGCAGGATCCCCCGATCGCCCGCCTTCCCGACCTCCTGCTCGTCGAGATGCTGCTCGAGCGCGGCCGCGGCCGCTTCGTCGTCCTCGTCCGCCAGGCGTTCGACGGCCGCGGCCATTCCCTCCAGCGGCACGTCGTCCAGGATGACGAATCCACCCTCACGGTCCATCGCCCCTCCCACCACGCGGACGGACCATTCTCATAGATCAACGCACGGATCGATCAGCGAGGCAAGGCGCCGGACCCGGTCCGGCCACCGGACTCACCGTGTGAGTGAACACACCCCGCGGGAATGCAAAAAGTCCCGGTCATCGACCGGGACTTTTGGTGCGCGAGGGGGGAGTTGAACCCCCACGCCCTTTCGGGCACACGGACCTGAACCGTGCGCGTCTGCCTATTCCGCCACCCGCGCGCTGGTCGCTTCG
The DNA here is from genome assembly GCF_036227145.1 of Kribbella sp. NBC_01484. NCBI lineage: Bacteria > Bacillati > Actinomycetota > Actinomycetes > Propionibacteriales > Kribbellaceae > Kribbella > Kribbella sp. NBC_01484. Next base: position 2,750,903 of record NZ_CP109437.1, on the reverse strand, counting down.
AGATCTCTCAGCGACCGGAAGGAACAGTAGCACGGGTTGTGCCGGAGCTTCACATTGCGGGTTAGGTCGAACCTCCCGATACGATCGATCGTCGTACCCGGTGTGTCCGCCTCGACCGGTGGACTTTTGGTGTACCGACCATGGAGGAGGAGGCGTGCGACCGCTGCAGCGCTTCGAGCGACGCCTGGAGGGCATTGTGAGCGGTGTCTTCGCGCGTGCGTTCAAGGGCGACGTCGAGCCGATCGAGCTGGCGGCGGCGCTCAAGCGTGAGATCGACAACACCGCGCGGATCCTGTCCCGGGACCGGCGGCTGGTGCCGAATCACTTCACCATCGAGCTCGGCCCGGGCGACTTCGAACGCCTGAACGCCTACGGCCGGACCCTCAACACCGAGCTTGCGAACGAGCTGCGCGACCACGCCGACATCCAGCGGTACACGTTCTCCGGGCCGATCGAGATCGAGCTGACCCAGCAGGACGAGCTGCCGACCGGTAAGTTCCGGGTGGTCAGTGCCACGGTCGGGACGCCGCAACGGCGGCAGCCCCAGGCCTACGAGCAGCAGCCCTACCAGCAGGAGCCCTACGTGCCGCCGAGCGACGGCCAGACGGTCATGCACAGCACCCCGCCCCCGCAGCAGCCCCCGCGCAGCGGGCACCCGCAGGTGATGCTCGAGGTGAACGGCCGGCGCCGCCCGGTCAACCCGCCCGGCGTCGTGCTCGGCCGCGGCACCGACGCGGACATCCAGATCAACGACCCCGGTGTGTCCCGGCGGCACGCGGAGATCCGGCTGATGCCGGAGGGCCCGGGCGGGATCCGGGTGGTTCTGGTCGACCTGGGCTCCACCAACGGGACCCTGGTGAACGGCCGGCGCAGTACCGAGGCCGAGCTGGTCGACGGCTCGACCGTGCGGATCGGCAACACGACGATGACGCTGCGTCTGGCGGACGAGCCGATCGCCCAGCCGCCGAGCAGCGGGTGGTGATTGAAGCTCCATGTCGGAACTGACCCTGACCCTGATCAAACTGGGGTTCCTGGCCCTGTTGTGGATGTTCGTCCTCGCGGTGCTGTCCGTGATCAGGTCCGACCTGTTCGGTGCGAAGGTGGACAGCCGGGCCGCGGCCGCCGTCGTACCGCAGAACACCCGGACGCCGAAGACCACCAAGCCGGTGAAGAAACGCAAGGGGCTGCCCGGCTCGGTGACGATCGCGGACGGCCCCCAGGCCGGTGTCGGAGCGACCCTGGTCGACGAGCCGGTGATCATCGGTCGCGGCTCGGACTGTCAGATCCGGCTGGATGACGACTACTCTTCCACCCGGCACGCGCGGCTGTTCCAGTCCGAGGGGCAGTGGTGGGTCGAGGACCTCGGCTCCACCAATGGCACGTACCTGGACGGCCAGCGGGTGACCCGCCCGGTGCCGGCCGAGATCGGCGGCTCGATCCGGATCGGCCGGACGACGCTGAACATCGCGAAGTAGGCCTGCCTCGATGACCCTGTCGCTCGACTACGCCGCACTGTCCGATGTCGGACGAGTGCGGCGCAACAACGAGGATTCGGCGTACGCCGGTCCGCACCTGCTGCTGCTCGCCGACGGGATGGGCGGTGCGGCGGCCGGTGAGGTGGCCAGCGCGGCGGCGGTCCAGGTGATCCGGCGGCTGGACACGACCGAGATCAGCGGCGACGACATGATCGAGGCGCTGGCCGGCGCGGTGCACCGGGCGAACGAGCGGCTGTCCGAGCTGGTCGAGGAGGACCCCGAACGCGAGGGGATGGGTTCGACCGTCACCGCGCTGATGTTCGACGGGCAGCGACTCGGCCTGGCGCAGCTCGGCGACTCCCGCGCGTACCGGATGCGGGACGGGCAGCTCTATCAGCTGAGCCACGACCACACGTTCGTGCAGTCGCTGGTGGACGAGGGCCGGATCTCCCAGGAAGAGGCCTTCACCCACCCGCACCGCAACCTGATCCTGCGGGTGCTGGACGGCCGGCCGGACTCCGATCCGGACTTGGAGATCCTCGACGTCCGGGCCGGCGACCGGCTGCTGCTGTGCAGCGACGGCCTGCCCGACTACGTGAGCGACGAGGTGATCTCGGCCTCGATGGCCGACGGTACGCCGGACTCCGTCGTGGTGGAGCTGATCACCCACGCCCTCGAAGCCGGGTCCAACGACAACGTCACGTGTGTCGTGGCGGACGTGGTCGAGACGGAGCCGTCGAGCGGCATCACGCCACAGCTCGTCGGCGCCGCCGCGGAGCTGGCGCAAGGCGGGACCGGCCGCCCCGAGCCGACGATCGGCGTACGCGTCGGTGAAGGCTCCGATGGCGGCGGTCACACCAGTGGGCTCGACCCGGAGGAGTTGCGGTACGCGCCACGCCCCCCGAAGCGTTTCCCCTGGCTGCGGCGGATCGCCGTACTGGTCGTCATTCTCGGCCTGATCGGTGGCGGCGCCTGGTTCGCGTACAGCTGGACGCAGAAGCAGTATTACGTCGGCACCGACGGCGACTACGTGGCGATCTTCAAGGGTGTGGAAGCCGACATCCCGGGACTGACGCTGTCGAACGTGTACGAGCGGCAGACACTGCAGGTGGACAAGCTGCCGACGTACAGCCGGGAGCAGGTGGAGGGCAACATCCAGGCCGACAACCTGGCCGGCGCGCGGACGATCGTCAGCGAGCTGCAGCGGACCGCCGACGAGTGCGCCAAGCCGAAGCCGACCCCGACGCCCAAGCCGAGCACGCCGCCGGCGTCGAAACCGCCGGCGTCCACGCCGCCCAAACCGCCGGCGACGATTCCTGCGACGCATCCGTCCACCACGCCGTCCACGACACCGAGCGCACCGGTCGACCCGGACGACTGTGACGGGGTTCGATGAGCATCGCCTCGACCTCGGTCATCCAGATCATCCCGCGCACCCGGCGTGGGGTGGAGTTGGTGCTGCTCATCATCGCGATCGGCGTCTCTGTCGCCGCGTACGTGAACATCGGCATCACCGTCCAGGACAAGGTGCCGGCCAGCACCGGGTACTACGCGGCCGGGATCAGCCTGCTCGCCGTGATCGCCCACCTCGCGCTGCGCTATCGAGCGCCGTACGCCGATCCCGTCCTGCTGCCGTGTGCCGTGCTGCTGAACGGTCTCGGCGTCGCGATGATCCACCGCATCGACCTCGGTCTGGCCGCGGTCGCCGAGGCGAACGGCCGGACCCCGAAGCCGGCCGCCGCGCCGCAGCAGATCACCTGGACCGCGGTCGGCGTCGTGCTGTTCCTCGTGGTGATCCTGGTGATCAGAGATCACCGCCGCCTGCAGGCCTTCACCTACACCGCCGGACTGGCCGGTCTGGTGCTGCTCGTACTGCCGCTGATCCCGGGCCTCGGCGTCAACCTGAACGGCGCGCGGATCTGGATCCGGCTGGCCGGCATGTCGTTCCAGCCCGGTGAGTTCGCGAAGATCTGCCTGGTCGTGTTCTTCGCCGGCTATCTGGTGGTCAAACGCGACGTACTCACGCTGGCCGGGCACAGGTTCCTCGGGCTCGACCTGCCGCGGGCGCGTGACCTCGGGCCGATCCTGATCGCCTGGTTCGTCAGCTTGGGCGTCCTGGTGTTCGAGAGTGACCTCGGGTCGTCCCTGCTGTTCTTCGGCCTGTTCCTGCTCCTGCTGTACGTGGCGACCGAGCGGGCCGGCTGGCTGATCATCGGTGGCCTGCTGTTCATCGGCGGTGCGTACTTCGCCTACGTGGCCTTCGGCCACGTGCACAAGCGGATCACCGACTGGCTGGACCCGTTCTCGATCGACGGCGGTCAGGTGGCCAACGGACTGATGGGTCAGGCCTGGGGCGGCATCCTCGGCCGCGGACTCGGCCAGGGCCGGCCGGAGATCACCCTGTACGCGAACAGCGACATGATCATCTCCTCGTTCGCCGAGGAGCTCGGCCTGACCGGGCTGATCGCGATCATCCTGATCTACACGCTGATCGTCGAGCGCGGCCTGCGAACCGCGCTCGGCTGCCGGGACGTCTTCGGCAAGCTGCTGGCGACCGGTCTGGCGATGTCGTTCGCGCTGCAGGTGTTCGTGATCGTCGGCGGTGTCACCGGGCTGATCCCGCTGACCGGTCTGGCCACTCCGTTCATGGCCCTCGGCGGTACGTCGCTGGTCGCGAACTGGGCGATCATCGCGCTGCTGCTGCGGATCAGCGACCAGGCCCGGCGGCCGCAGACCCCGGCCGCTTTCGTGTCCGACGAAACGATCGCCATGGTGGTGCAGAAGCAGTGAACTCAGCGATCCGACGACTGGCCGTGGCGGCGATCATCCTGATGCTGGCGCTGATGGCGAACTCGACGTACCTGCAGGCCTTCCGGTCCAACGAGCTGAACGGCCGCAACGACAACCGCCGGGTGCGCGACTCGCAGTTCTCGGTCAACCGGGGCCCGATCCTGATCGGGAGTACGCCGATCGCCCAGAGCAAACCGACGAACGACCGGTTCAAGTACCAGCGCTCCTACCCGGCCGGGCCGACCTACGCTCCGGCGACCGGGTTCTACTCATACCTGTTCGGCCGCAGCGGGATCGAACTGACCAGGAACTCCGAGCTGAACGGCTCCGATCCGTCGATGGCGTTCCGCCGAATCATCGACGTGATCAGCAACCGGCCACAGCAGGGCGGCAGTGTCACGCTGACCCTGAACGCGGCGGCCCAGCAGGCCGCCTACGACGGCCTGGCCGGGAAGACCGGCGCCGTGGTGGCGCTGGAGCCGAAGACCGGCCGCGTGCTCGCGATGGCGACCAGGCCGTCGTACGACCCGAATGTGCTGGCCTCGCACGATCTGAACAAGGTCGGCGCTGCCTGGAAGAAGCTGAACGCCGAGAAGGACAAGCCACTGTCCAACCGGGCGGTCCAGGAGCTCTACCCGCCTGGCTCGACGTTCAAGCTGGTCACCGCCGCCGCGGCGCTCTCGAGCGGCAAGTACACGCCGGAGACCAAAGTGAACTCGCCGGCCGAGCTGCCACTGCCGCAGACCACTGTTCCGCTGGTCAACGAGGACCTGAAGAACTGCGGCGGGAGCAACAACGCGACCCTGACGATCGCGCTGCGGTACTCCTGCAACACCGCCTTCGGCAGCGTCGGCCTGAACCTCGGCCCGGACGCGCTCCGCGAGCAGGCGGCCAAGTTCGGCTTCGGCGACCGTCCGCTGGACGAGGTGCCGGGTGTGGCCACCAGCCAGTTCCCGGGCGACCCGAACCAGCCGCAGACCGCGCAGTCCGCGATCGGCCAGTTCGACGTCCTGGCCACTCCGCTGCAGATGGCGATGGTCTCGGCGGGGATCGCGAACAAGGGCGAGGTGATGAAGCCCTACCTGGTCCAGAACGTGAAGACGGCGGACCTGAAGACAGTGTCGGAGACCAAACCGGAGACGCTGCACCAGGCGGTCACCCCGGAGGTCGCGGCCCAGTTGACCACGATGATGGTCGACGTGGTGAACAACGGCACCGGGCGGCCCGGCCAAATCAACGGCGTCCAGGTGGCCGGCAAGACCGGTACGGCGCAGACCTCGAAGGAGCGCCCGCCGTTCGCCTGGTTCACCGCCTTCGCACCGGCCAACGACCCCAAGGTCGCGGTGGCCGTGCTGATCGAGGACGCGAACATTCCCCGCAACGACATCGCCGGTGGCACCTTGGCGGCACCGATCGCCAAGAAGGTGATGGAGGCGGTGCTGGGGCAATGAGCACGATACGGAATGATGCCGTCACAGCGCGTCTTTCCAACGGGGCTCCACGTGTGGCGGCCGCTACCGTGGGCAAATTGAGTGTTTCCGGACAGGTTGGAAGGCTGAGGTCATGACATCGCAGGCACGTCTCGTCGGCGGCCGATATGAAGAAGGCGAACCGCTCGGCCGCGGCGGCATGGCCGAGGTCCGCAGGGGTGTGGACAACCGGCTCGGCCGGTCCGTCGCGATCAAACGACTCCGGGTCGATCTGGCCAGCGACGCCACCTTCCAGGCCCGATTCCGCCGGGAGGCCCAGTCGGCCGCCTCGCTGAATCACCCGACCATCGTGTCGGTGTACGACACCGGCGAGGAGCCGGACCCGAACGGATCCGGCGTCACCATCCCGTACATCGTGATGGAGTTGGTGACCGGCAAGACGCTGCGGGACCTGATCCGCGAAGGCCGCAAGATCATGCCGGAGCGCGCCCTGGAGATCACCTCCGGTGTGCTCGAGGCGCTCGACTACAGCCACCGGGCCGGCATCGTGCACCGCGACATCAAGCCCGGGAACGTGATGCTGACCCCGCAGGGTCAGGTCAAGGTGATGGACTTCGGCATCGCCCGCGCGGTCGCCGACACCTCGTCCACGATGACCCAGACCGCGGCCGTCATCGGCACGGCGCAGTACCTGTCGCCCGAGCAGGCCCGCGGCGAGACCGTGGACGCCCGCTCCGACCTGTACTCGACCGGCTGCCTGTTGTACGAATTGCTCACCGGCCGGCCGCCGTTCGTCGGTGAGTCGCCGGTCTCGGTGGCCTATCAGCACGTCCGGGAGCAGCCGCTGCCGCCGTCGTCGTTCGACCCGGACATCCCGCCGGAGGTCGACGCCGTCGTCCTGAAGGCGCTGGCGAAGAGCCGCGAGGAGCGCTACCAGAGCGCGTCGGAGATGCGCCAGGACATCCACCGGGTGCTGGCCGGCCAGCAGGTGACCGCGCCGATGGCGCCGGTGGCCGCGATGTCGGAGACCCGGGCGATGGCCCCGACCGCCGTCGCGGCGGCCGCTGCGACCCAGGCGTACCGGCAGTCCGGGGACGACGACCTGCTGCCCCCGGGCGGCGACGACCTCGACGATCAGGACTCCCGGTCCCGGCGCAACCGCGGCCTCGCCTACTTCCTGCTCGGCCTGGCCATCGTGGCGGTCGCTGTCGGCGCGTACGCCCTGTTCACCAACCTCGGCAACAACAACGGTGGGGCTACGGCAACCAACACCCCGCCGGCGAAGGTCGCCGTACCGGACGTGAGTGGCAAGTCGGTGGCCGACGCGACTGCGTTACTCGCCGACAAGGGCCTGAAGCTCGCAGTGGGACCGGCGGAGACCAGCGACACGGTCGGCCGCGGTTCCGCGATCCGGCAGACCCCGGAAGCGGGGATCGAGGCCGACCAGGGTTCGACGGTCACCGTGGTGTTCTCGTCCGGGCGGAGTGCGTTCCCGGTGCCGGATGTGATCGGCAAGTCGGAGAACGCGGCCCGCAAGGCGCTGGAAGGCACGGCCGGGAACTTCAAGGTCAAGGACGCGACGGTCAAGCAGGACAGTTCGGAGAAGGAGGGGACCGTGCTCGCGGTCAGCCCGGACCCGAACGGACAGTACCCGTCGGGCCAGGAGTTCACGCTGACCGTGTCCAGCGGCAAGGAGCAGGTGGAGGTCCCCAACGTCGTCACCCAGGTGCAGGACGACGCGGCCGCCACCCTGAAGCAACTCGGCTTCCGGGTCGGCTACACGTCCGGCGTCGACCCGAGTGCTCCCGATCAGACGGTGCTCCAGCAGAGCGTGAAGGGCGGCACCAAAGCGCCGAAGGGCAGCTTGATCACGCTGACGATCAACAACCTGCCGCAGAACTCGCCGCCGCCGAGCCAGCCGACCGACACTCCGTCGAGCACGCCCACAGACACGCCACGGATCACCATCGGCGGCTGAGCGCCGTAGGCACGAAGAAGCCTCCCGCGGAGTCCGCGGGAGGCTTCTTTTCTTGGGTCAGCTGACGATCGGGGCCAGACCGGCGGAGCGGGCGACCGCGTCGGGGTCGCCGCAGATGGCCAGCCAGTTGGCCAGCATCCGGTGGCCGCCCTCGGTCAGCACCGACTCGGGGTGGAACTGCACGCCCTCGACCGGGCGGTCGCGATGCCGGGCCGCCATGATCACGCCGGCCTCGGTCCGGGCGGTCACCTGCAACTCGTCCGGCACGGTGTCCTGCGCGATCGCGAGCGAGTGGTACCGGGTTGCGGTGAACGGGGACGGGAGTCCGGCGAGCACACCGGCGCCCTCGTGGAACACCTGGCTGGTCTTCCCGTGCAGCAACTCGTCCGCGCGCCCGACGACACCGCCGTACGCGACACCGATCGCCTGCAGGCCGAGGCAGACGCCGAAGATCGGGACCTCGCCACCCTTCTCCTTCACGATGTCCACGCACGCGCCGGCCTCTTCCGGCGTACCCGGGCCGGGGGACAGCAGGACGCCGTCGTACTCGGAGACCTGGTCAGGGGTGACCTCGTCGTTGCGCAATACGGTGGTGTCGGCCTGCAACTGCTGCAGGTACTGAACCAGGTTGTAGACGAAGGAGTCGTAGTTGTCGACGACAAGGATCCGCAGCATGCGGACCATTGTGACAGCTAGGCCGCGACCTCAACGACCGGTCGTAGTCGGGCTGGCCGAGGGAGTGTGCTCGAAGCCGGGGACCGTCGCGCTCTGCAGGTCCAGCGTGCCCTCGTACGCCGGCATCTGGATCGAGGACTCGTTCTTCACCTCGTACCCGAGCTGGAACTTCACCACGTAGTCCTGCAGGTTCTCGATGTACTGCGAGTCGTCCAGCGCCTGCTGCAGCTTCCGCCGGTCGCCGATCGCGGTGATCCGGTACGGCGGCAGGTACGGGACACCGTGCAGGACGACGGAGTTGCCGACGCACTTGATCCCGGTGGTGGAGATGACCCGCTGGTTCTGGATCGACATGGCCTCGGCGCCGCCGGCCCAGAGTGCGTTCACCACGGCCTGGATGTCCTGCTGGTGGATGACCAGCCAGTTCTCGTCCACGTCGGGGTTCTCCTTGACCACCTCGGGCGGTGCGTCCTGGAGGGTCACGGTGAGTCCGGGTCCGGTGACCGGCCTCGTCCCCACCTGCTCGGACAGATCGTCGAGCTGCTTGGCCAGCTTCGGGTCGATCGATCCCTGCTGCGCCTGCAGGGTTTCGATGTCGTGGGTCAGCGCCGCGTGCTGGCGGACGAGGGTCGCGCTGCGCCGGCTCTGTTCCTCCACGAGCCCGGCGAGCGTAGTGTTGCGACTGGGCCGCAGGTCGGTGCCCCGGGCGTTGGTGGCGCTGGTCGCGAACAGCAGACCGGCGCACAGCAGCGCCAGCGGCGCCCCCACCCGCCACAGCGAAATACGCCTCAACCTACGCACCCGTGATCTCCGTGTTCCTCTCTGCACTACGCTAACCCGGGACCGGACCCGCACAGGTCCTCAGCGGTCAGCTTATGCGTCCTTACAAGGAGTTCAGTCGTGCCCGAGTCGAGCAGTCGCAACAAGAAGAAGACCGAGAAGGTCAAGGCGGAGAAGACGCCGAAGAAGCCGCGCACCACCAGTCGCGCGTGGGTGGCGCCGCTGATGCTGGCCTGCTGGCTGCTCGGTCTCGCCTGGCTGGTCGTCTTCTACGTGGCCGGCCAGGACATCCCGGTGATGGACAAGCTGGGCAACTGGAACCTGCTGGTCGGCATGGGCCTGATCGCCGTCGGCTTCGTCGTCTCGACCCAGTGGGTCTGATCCCGGCGCGGGTGCACGGCTGAGAATCACAGCGGTGGAGTTATCCACATCCGTATCCCCAGCTGTGCACACCATTTTCGCGAAGTTATCCCCACCTGATCCCCGAGTTCTCCACCGACTCTGCCGAAAACTCGCCCCAATCTGTGGATAACTGAGGTTTGAGCCGGTCAGTTTCCACACTGTTCACGTCGGCAGCGGGCGGTTGTCCACGACCTTCTTCATCACGATCGTCGACGTCATCCGCTGCACCCCGGGCAGCCGGGCCAGCCGTTCGTCACGCAACCGCTGGAACGCTGCGATGTCCGCAGTCGCCACCCGGACGAAGTAGTCCGGCTCCCCGAACAGCCGCTCGGCCTGCACGACCTCCGCGATCTCCGCGAGCCCGGCCTCGAACGCGGCCACCGATTCCTCCCGGTCCATCGTCACCGCGAGCAGCACCTCGAACCCGTGGCCGACCGCGGCGCCGTCGATGACGGCCCGATATCCACAGATCACCCCGGACCGCTCCAGCTCCCGCAGCCGGCGGTGACACGGCGCCGCGCTCAGCCCGATCCGCTGAGCCAACTCGGTCACCGTCAGCCGGCCCTCCGCCTGGAGCACCGCAAGGATCTTCCGGTCGATCGCATCCATGGCAAGGATTCTATCCCAAAGCGCCTCAACAGAGCATGAATTCGCACGATATCGTCGCGGATTCAGCCGTAATCTTGCGCCATGCTCGACTTCCTGCCCATCGCTGCTGCCGTTTTCGGGATTCCGCAGTACCTCCCGCAGATCCTCAAGCTCCGCCGGACCGGCGACACGGCCGGCGTCTCCTGGTCCTGGGCGACGCTGACGAGCATCAACAACGCCGCCTGGTTCGGCTACTTCATGGCCTCGGGCTACTGGTCCGCGAGCCTGCCGTCTACCGCCGCCAGTGTCCTGGCCGGCACGGTCTCGGTACTACTGGTACGACGTGGCGCGGTGAATCGGCGTGCGATCGGCTGGATCTGCGCCTGGGCTGGGCTGCTCGTAGCCGCCACCGTCCTCGGCGGGCGGCTCGGCTTGGGCACGCTGCTCGCCGCGGCCTCGATCGTCCAGGTGACGCCTTCCCTGTGGACGGCGTACCGGACCGCTCACCCGACCGGGATCTCGCAGGGCACCTGGGCGCTGGTCTTCGGCGAACTGTCGTGCTGGTTGACGTTCGGCCTGTGGAAAACCGATCCCCGCTTGATCACGCTCGGCGCCACCGGCGTCCTCGCCAGCCTCTTGATGCTGGCCCGGGCACGTCGCGCCGGCCACCCGTCGGCGATCAGGACAACGGGCGTCGACGAGGTGCAGCCGCAGGCGTAGCTTCGAAATGACCGCAGCGACCTGGGGGACACAGGGAGGGTCGCACTATGTTCGTTCAGGTCATTCAGGGACAGGTCACGGACGCCGAGCAGGCGCACGCCGCGTTCGATCGGTGGATGGAAGAACTCGCACCCGAGGCGACCGGCTGGCTGGGGACCACGGCCGGCGTCACCGAGGACGGCCGGCTCATCGCACTCGCACGCTTCGACTCCGCCGACGCCGCACGGCGCAACAGCGAGTCGGCGGCGCAGGACAAGTGGTGGCACGAGTTCTCGTCGGTGCTCAGCGGCGAAGCCACCTTCCACGACACCGACGACGTGGAACTCGACCTGCACGGCGAGCCGGACTCGGCCGGTTTCGTCCAGGTGATGCAGGGCCGGGTGACGAACCCCGAGCGAGCCCGGGCGTTGATGGCCCAGAACCCGGAAGAGTGGGCTGCGTTCCGGCCCGACTCCGTCGCCAGCATGTCCGCGATGTACGACGACGGCGGCTTCACGACGGCGATGTACTTCACCTCCGAGGTGGACGCCCGGGAAGGCGAGCGGAAGGAGCTTCCGGAGAACCTGAAGCCGATGATGGACGAGCTGAACTCGCTCGACGCCGAGCCGACGACGTTCTTCGACCTGAAGCAGCCCTGGTTCTACTCGCCGAGCTGATCCACTTCTACGTAGAGATATATGTAGACACCTGCGTAGCCTTCTGCGTATAGTTCTACGTAGGAGGAGTCAAGGATGCCCAACAAGACGATCTACGTGTCGGACGACGACCTGCCGCTGTACAAGCGGGCGCAGGAGCTGGCCGGGAACCTGTCCTCGGCGATCTCGATCGCGCTGCGCAAGTACGTCGAGCTGGAGGAAGGGCGGCTCGAGGGGTACGACGAGATCACCGTGCGGGTGGGCCGGGGCGCCGGCCGCAAGCAACGGTTCTCCGGCGTACTGCTCGCCGAGGGCGGCCGGGCCAGCAAGTCGGGTTACGAGGCCTTCAAGGTCTACCGGAGCCGGACCGGCAAGTTCGTGCTGCACGCGGACCGCCGCAGCCAGTACATCGTCGGCGCCGACGACGAGCGGTACCTGTCCGGATGGCGCTCCTGGGTCGGCAACTGGAGCAGTGACCAGTCCTGGAGCATGGCCCAGGGCGAGGCGACGCTGTACGTCGTCGACACCATCGAGGAACTGCGCGAGCTGGTCCCCGAGGACCTCTACGAACTGGTCGAGGAAGCCGCCGGCCAACCCGCGGTGGAGGACCTCGACATCTAGTCCCCTCAACTGAACACACCTGATCCGGGGCCCGGCCGGCCGGCTGGATCAGTGCGCCCTGAACCTCCTCCCGAAGACCCTTCAGCCACCTGGGTCAGGTTCACCCTGCCCGAAAACATCCGAGGAAGAAATCATGTCAGCAGCGATCGACGTCCGTGGACTGCGCAAGTCGTACGGCGAGAAACTCGTGCTCGACGGCATCGACCTGAACGTTGCCGAAGGCACCATCTTTTCCCTGCTCGGCCCGAACGGCGCCGGCAAGACCACCGCGGTGCAGATCCTGTCCACCCTGATCACCGCCGACGCCGGCGAGATCCGGGTGGCCGGCCACGACCTGCACGCCGAACCCGAAGCGGTCCGCGCCGCGATCGGCGTCACCGGCCAGTTCTCCGCGGTCGACGGTCTGCTCACCGGCCGGGAGAACCTGATCATGATGGCCGACCTCTACCACCTCGGCCGCCGCGAGGCGCGCCGCCGGGCTGACGAACTGCTGGAGCGGTTCGACCTGGTCGAGGCCGGCCCGAAGACGGCGATGACGTACTCCGGTGGTATGAAGCGGCGGCTCGACCTGGCGATGACGCTGGTCGGCGACCCGCGGATCATCTTCCTGGACGAGCCGACCACCGGCCTCGACCCGCGCAGCCGGCACAGCATGTGGCAGCTGATCCGGGAACTGGTCGCCGGTGGCGTCACGGTCTTCCTGACCACGCAGATCCTGGAGGAAGCCGATCAGCTCGCCGATCGGATCGCCGTACTGGATCATGGCCGATTGGTTGCCCAGGGCACCCCGGAGCAGCTGAAGCGGCTCGTGCCCGGCGGGCACATCCGGTTGCGGTTCACGTCGCCGGAGGCCTTCACACTGGCCGGTCAGGTCCTGCCCACCGCGGTGCCGAATCACGAGTCGCTGGTCCTGCAGGTGCCGAACGACGGCAGCGTGCACGCGCTGCGCGCCCTGCTGGCCCGGATGGACGACGCCTCCCTCGAGGTGGACGAGCTCACTGTCCACACGCCCGACCTGGACGACGTGTTCTTCGCCGTTACCGGTCAACCCACCGCTCACGAGAACACCGACGAGAAAGTGACGAGCAAATGAGCACCGCGTCCTACCAGTTGGCAGACACCGCCACGATGCTGCGGCGCAACCTGCGGCACGCGCAGCGCTACCCCGGCCTGTCCCTCGGCGCCCTCGGGATGCCGGTCATCATGTTGCTGCTGTTCGGCCTCGTCTTCGGCGACACCTTCTCGGCCGGCCTCGGCGGGGCGAGTGGCTTCGACTACATCGACTTCCTCACCCCGGGCATCCTGCTGATGTCCATCGCGTCCGGGACCATGTCGCCCGCGGTCGGCGCTGCGATGGACGTGACCGAGGGCATTGTCGCGAGGTTCCGGACGATGGCGATCTTCCGGCCCGCCGTGCTGGCTGGACACGTACTGGGCAACGTGATCGTGACGACCGTCAGCCTGGCCCTGGTGGTCGGCTTCGCCGTCCTGATCGGGTTCCGGCCGAACGCGTCGGTCACCGACTGGCTGCTGGCGATCGGACTGCTGGTGGCGCTGACCTTCGCCCTCACCTGGTTCGCGATCGCGCTGGGCCTGAAGAGCAAGACCGCGGAGGGGGCGAGCAACATCGTCCTGCCGATCAGCCTGCTGCTCCCGTTCCTGAGCAACACCTTCATCCCGCTGGAGTCGATGCCGAGCGGCATCCGCTGGTTCGCGGAGTACCAGCCGTTCACCCCGATCATCGACACCTTGCGGCATCTGTTGCTCGGCGCCCCGGTCGAGAAGGGCACCGGCTGGCTCGCCCTCGCCTGGTGCGTCGCGATCGCCCTGGTCGGCTACTTCTGGGCACAAAAGAGCTACAACAAGGGGACCGTCGCTTAAGAAGGTGCTCCTAGGAGGTTCGCGCGGGTGCGGATGTGTGCGGGCACCAGCAGGTCGCAGTCGGGGTTGTTCTCCGGTACGCCGGCCACGACGTGGAGCGGGATCACGCCTGTCCAGTAGGGCAGGTCGAGGTCCTGCTCCTCGTCGTTGGCGGGTCCGGAGCGGGTCTTCACCGAGGCCTCGGTCAGCGACAGGGCGAGGACTGAGGTCTTCGCCAGTTCCTTGCGGTTCGGCGGGCGGGTGGCGGAGGACCGGCCGGGCACCAGATGGTCGACGATCCGGTTGAGGCCGTGCAGTTTCTCGTCGGGGTCGGTGATCAGCCGCGGTACGCCGAAGACGACCGCCGAGCGGTAGTTCACCGAGTGGTGGAACGCCGACCGGGCCAGCACCAGACCGTCCGCGTGCGTGACGGTCACGCAGACGGTCTGCTCCGGCGCCGCGACCACACTGCGCGCCGCGACCGAGCCGTGCAGGTACAGCGTCCCGTCGGGTCCACGCTCGAGATCCACGCCGTACGCCGTTGGCAGCACCAACGGATCGCCGTCGACCACGACACCCAGGTGGCAGAACATGCCGTCGAGCAGAACGTCGTACAAGACTTGGCGATCGGTGGCAGCGCGTTCCTTCGAGCGTCGCAGGGAAGTGCGGGCGGTCGGCTGGAGCGGCGTTGTGGTCATGCAACCAGACTCACGCCGCGAGTGGCATGGTGGCACGGTCCATTCCGGCTCGAATCAGGTAGTCCATTCGTGCACTCCGACGGCGACGTGGCGGCGCCTGGTCGGCATCCCGAGCATCGGGTTGGCGACATGCCAGGCGGCGCCTTTGCAGATCAGCTCCTTGTAGACGGCGGCGAACCGTCCGGTTGTGGCCGCGTTAACGGCGCGGTCGTCGGTGGTGACGTACTGGATCAGGCCCTCCGTGCGGCCCAGCGAGATGCACTGGTTGAAGTAGAAGAGCGGCGCGTGCGGAAGCTTCCCGCCGGTCAGCCGCGCTGCGATGGAGTCGGCGGCCTGCCACGCCATCGGCTGCCCCGAGGCACACGACATCCGCAGCGGCTTGTTCTTCGCGCCCATCGCGAAGGCCGCGTCGCCGATGGCGTACACGTCGGGGTGCGAGACCGAGCGCATCGTCGCGTCGACCACGATCCGGCCGGTGTCGGTGACCTCGAGGGCGGTCGCGGCCACGATCGGGTGCACTGCGAAGCCCGCGGTCCACACGGTGACTGCGGCCGGGATCGTCGTACCGTCGGCGGTGGTGACGCGGTCGGCCTCGACGCCGGTCACGGCCGCGCGCTCGTGCACGGTGATGCCGAGCTTGCCGACAACCTTCCGCAGGTGCCGGCGGCCCTTGGGCGAGAGCCAGTCGCCGAGGCCGCCACGGACGGCGAGGGCGATGTCGAGGTCGGGGCGGGCGTCGGCGATCTCGGCCGCGGCCTCCAGTCCGGTGAGTCCACCGCCGACGACGGTCACGGTCTGCCCGGCCTCCAGCTGGGTCAGGCGCTCACGTAGCCGAAGCGCTCCGGGGCGGCTGGCGAGTTCGTACGCGTTCTCTGCGGTGCCGGGGACGCCTTGGGCATCCCAGCCACTGCCGAGTGCGTAGACGAGGGTGTCGTACTCAAGCTCCTCGGCACCGCCGTCGACGGTGACGGTCTTGCGGTCCACGTCGACCCCGGTAACCGTCGCGAGCTTCAGTACGACGCCGGTGCCCGCGAACATCTCACTGAGCGGCCGGGGCTTGAGGTCCTGGCCCGTCGCCAACTGGTGCATTCGGACCCGCTCCACGAAATCGGGTTCGGCGTTGACGAGGGTGACGGCGACCTCCTCGCGGTGCAGCCGCTTGGCGAGCCGCCCGGCGGCGATCGCTCCGGAGTAGCCGGCTCCGAGGACGATGATGCGGTGCTGCATATCCGTACTCCTGTCTGCTGCGGGTTCGCCCCTTGAACCGGGCAGCCCGCCGTTTCCTGACAGGAACGCGCTGTGAAGCACCTCACAGCATGGTCAGAAAGCCTCGAACAGCGGTTCCCCGTGGTCGGTGGCCGCGAACCGCTCGGTCGCGCGGGCCAGCTTGTCCGGGTTGGCCTGGCTGAGGAACGCGGCGATGCCGTCGGCGGTGACCTCCAGACACATCACGCCGACGACGTCGCCCTTCACGACCACGACGACCGCTGGGTCGCCGTTGGCGGTCCAGGCGTAGAGCTCCGGCGTACCGCCGAGCCAGACGCGCTTGGCCTCGGCGGGCTTGAACACGCCGCGCAGGAAGCGCGCGACCGCGAGCGCGCCCTCGGTCGCCTTCGCGCGAGCCGGAACCTTCCCGCCGCCGTCGCCGATCGAGATCGCGTCCGCGGTGAGCAGCCGCGTGAGCGGCTCGGTCCGGCCGCTGGTGGCGGCCGCGAGGAACTCCTCGACGATCCGCCGGGCGGCGGTCGCATCGACCTCGGTGCGGGCCTTCCCGTCCGCGATGTGCTGCTTGGCCCGGTGATAGGTCTGCTGGCTGGCGGCCTCGGTGACGTCGAGGATCTCGGCGATCTCCCGGTGTGGGTACTCGAAGGCCTCGCGCAGTACGTAGACGGCCCGCTCGTTCGGGGACAGGCGCTCCATCAGGGTGAGTACGGCGTACGAGATCGACTCGCGCTGCTCGGCGGTGTCGGCCGGACCGAGCATCGGGTCGCCGGCGAGCAACGGCTCGGGGAGCCACTGCCCCACATAGGTCTCGCGCCGCGCCCGGGCCGAGGCGAGCTGGTTGAGGCACAGGTTGGTGAGCACCTTCGTCAGCCAGGCCTCGGGGACCTCGATGCGGTCGAGGTCGGCGGCCTGCCAGCGCAGGAACGTCTCCTGGACGGCGTCCTCGGCCTCGCCGGCAGAGCCAAGGAGGCGATACGCGATGGCCTCGAGACGATGCCGAGACGCCTCGAACCGGTCGATGTCCGCCGCGGTCAGGGCCATGCTGCGATCCTAGCTTTCGTGGAAAGCTCGCTGCCGCTGACGATCGATCGCACCACCAGTCTGCCGCTGCACCTGCAGCTGGCCGAGCAGTTCCGGGCCGCGGTCCTGGACGGCCGGCTCCAGGCCGGTCACAGGCTCCCGTCCACCCGCGACCTCGCCCGGGACCTGTCCGTGTCCCGGTCCGTGACGCAGGCGGCGTACGACCAACTCCATGCCGAAGGCTGGATCGAGGGCCGCACCGGCGCCGGCACCTTCGTGACGGACGTCGTACCGCTGCAGCCCGCCGTACGCCGGCGAGCGGCACACCGGCCAGATCCCGGCACCAGGCTCCTCACTCTGCGACCGGGCATCCCATACATCGCCCCGACGCCCGACCCTGGCTGGCGCCGCGCGTGGCGGGAGGTGTCGACACAGTCGCCGCCGCCCGGGTACGACGATGCCGCCGGCCTCCCGGCGCTCCGCGCTGCGTTGGCCGATCACGTCGGCCGGGTCCGCGGGATCGCCTGCGGGCCGGAGAACGTCCTCGTCACCAACGGCACCATTCACGGCCTCCGATTGCTCCTCACCGTCACCCGTCGACCGGGCGACCGGATCGCGATCGAGGACCCCGGCTACCTCAACGCGGTCGTCGCCGCTCGCGACCACCAGCTCGAGATCGTCGACGTGCCGGTGGACGAGGACGGCCTGCAGGTGTCCGCGCTGACCGACGTACCCGCCGTCTATGTCACGCCGTCGCACCAGTACCCGCTCGGCGGCCGGCTACCCGTTGCCCGACGCAACGAACTGATCCGGTGGGCACGCCGGACCGGGGCGACGCTGATCGAGGACGACTACGACAGCGAGTTCCGGTACGACGTCGCACCGCTCCCAGCACTCGCCCAACTGGACCTGGATCGCGTCATCCACCTCGGCACCCTGTCGAAGACCCTCAGCCCGGCGCTCCGCCTCGGCTGGCTGGTCGCATCCGAACAGACCGTCGAACGCCTGGCCACCTTCCGCGCCGAGTCGGGCGACTGGCCCGGCTGGCCCATGCAGGCCGCCCTTCTGGCCATGCTCCGCGACGGCTATCTGGACCAGGCCGTCCGCCGCGGCCGCCGTCTCTACGCCGAACGCCGCACCCACACCTGCGCCGTCCTCTCCCCGTACGGCCAAATCATCGGTCAGGACGCCGGCCTCCACATCACGCTCCTATTACCCGACGACACCGACGACCTCCACCTCGCTGCCACGGCCCGAGCAGCCGGAGTAGTCGTGGCCCCCCTGTCCGAGTACCGCCGCAGCACCCCCGGCCCACCCGGCCTGGTCATCGGCTACGCAACCCCTTCCACCCCCGACCTACACAAGGCCCTGACCATCCTGACCCAGGTACTCGACAGGTCCGCCAGCCGTCGAACCCTGCCGGGCTGACCGGCCGCGATGACGGCGCTGACTCTCAAACTGCACAGCGCGGCCGATCCCTCCACGGCCGCCCTCGCTCACCCAACCGCCGCCACCACGCTCCCCTTGATGCAAACCAAACCGAAAGTTAGGCCCGCGTCACTCGCCGTTGAGTGGGTCGAAGTCGGAACGCCAACGGAAGTTCACCGGGTCCGGGAAGGTCCCCTGAACCTTGCCGAGCCCCTTGATGACGGTGGACAGTCCGTTCGCGTGCCCGACGGTGTACAGGTACCCCGCCTGAGTGTCCTTGTCGATCCCGAGCAACAACGTGCCCGACAAACCACACTTCGCCGCGACGAACGTCTCGAACGCCTGCCAGGTCTTACTGCGCACCACCTTCACCACCGGCTTCATCGGCGACGTGGTCGGGATACGGACGGTGTAGAGCCCGCCGCCGCGGGTCGTCGCCAGGAACGTGTCGTAGGTCCGCGTCTTGCTGATCAGAGCCATCGCCTTGACCGACGCGAATCCGCCCGCACTGCCGGCCTGGTGCCAGACGAGCCCGTCGACTCGCCAGCGGAAGAGCGTGCCGTCGTTCCTCAGCCCGTATGCCGACTCCCGGAGCGTCTGCCCGTGCTCTTCGGCGAGATACTCCATCTGCTCGACCAGCTTGAAACTCGACCAGCCGGCACCGATCCGGATCAACTGGGGTTGCTGTAGGTACTGACCGAAGGTCAACTCGAGCAGATAGTCGGTGCGGTACAACACGTCTCCCAGGACAGGCCAGCCGACAGCCAGCGTGCCCATGGAGTCCCGCTGGTTGACGAACGAGGAGCTCAGTCTCACCTGCCCTGGTGCGTAGACACCGGTACCGGCGCGGACCGGAACCGCCTTCACGGTCGGCGGTGCACCGGCCGTGATGGTTTTGAACGTGTGATCGCCTGCGGCGGTTACCGAACCGACGTCCATGGTGCAGGTGGCGGTCGGTCCCTCCGCGGTCGTCACTCGGGCTTGTGCAGGCGGCGTGAGTGCCGTCGTGAGAAGAACCGCCGCGCCGGCCACAAAGCCGGCACACATGATGATTGGTCGGGACATCTGCCCTCCCCCTCTCTCTCCATATAGCTCGATACGGGAGAGTGCAGGAAAGGTTATGCCCGAGTTGCACCAGGTCGAGTCGGATTGTTGCGGAGAGCCTCCTGGACGACAGGCACCTCGCCGTCCCACGTCAGTTGCGACAACCACATGGTGCGACCACGCGGATCCGTGCCGACCTCGTCGGGGTCCCAGGCGTGGTACGCGAACCAGTCCTCGTCGCCGACGTGGAGCACCATGTTGTGGCCCGGCCCGGCCGCGTCTGCTGAGCTCGCCAGGAGCGGACCACCGGACTTGGTGCACGTGCCGGTTGGTGACTCGCACAGCGCGTGGCCTACGGCGTACCCCGCTTTGTCGAAGGCGTTGGCGGAGTAGAAGAGGTGGAACTTGCCGTTGCGTTCGACCATGTAAGGGGCCTCGACCAGGTTGCCTTCCCAGGGGAGGGTTTGCTTGATCAGGCGGTGGGTCGGGCCGACGAGGGTCAGACCGTCGGCGGGGAGTTCGGAGGCGTAGATCCAGGTGTCGACGCCGATCGCGTTGCCGTCGTTCTTCCAGTACAGCCAGCGTTTACCGGCCGAGTCCTGGAACGGCGACGCGTCGATCGAGCCGCCCTCGTCCACCTGGTTGATCAGGGGTGAAGGCGATTTGTCGACATATGGACCTTCGGGTCTCGACGCCACCGCGACCCCTATCGCCTGCCGGCCCGAGGCAGTGTCGGCGGACGTGTAGTACATGACGTACCGGTCCGCGGCGTGGGCCGCGACCTCCGGCGCCCACACCCGGCCCGGCGCGGTCCACGGCGCGAGCGCGGGGAGCGCATCGCCGACCGGCTCCCACGAGACCAGGTCCGGCGACGTCAGCGTCTGCACGTTGCCGAGCGGCCCATTGGTCGCGAACGCGTAGTACACGTTGTCTACGGCAACAACCTGCGGGTCCGCGAAGTTGTTGCCGTAGACCGGATTCGTGAAACCCATCTCACTTACTCTCGTAGAAGCGCAGGTAGTCGAAGGTGGCGACGGGTGGTGGGTTCGCGCCGGTGAATTCACCGTGGGCGTACAAGCCGATCCTCGCCTGAGCGGGCAGCACCCACGACGCGCCCCACGTCCAGTTCGTCCCGTCCACCGAAGTCCCCGCGCGGTACACATGCTCGCCCGCTGCGTTCCTGTGGTACGCGAGCCGCATCCACAGCGTCGGCGCCGACCGTCCGATCGCGGCCGCACCGTACGAAGTCGCACCGTCCGACGACCGCGCCACCAACTCACGCCCGTACTCCGTCTGCCGGGTCTTCCAGATCGACACGTTCCCGAGTCGCGCGAAGTCGCTGTCGTTCAGATACGCGACCATCCCGGCCTGTTGATAGTTGCGGACATCATCGACACCAGTGTCGAGGTGCAACTTGGTCTCCGCGATCCAGCTGTCGCCGGCCGGCGTGGTGTGGAACAGCAGCCCGGCGTTGTTCGCGGCACCGACCAGGTCCGCGTTCTCCAACGGCCACGACAACTTGCCGTCGGCAACAACTGCGGCGGAGTCCTGGCGCACCCACGACCAGTCCGCGCCCAGTCCACCATCGAACTCGTCCCCGGCCAGCAGTTTCCCGGTCCGCGGTACATCGGCCATCCGTCGTACCGGCGGTGCCACCGGACGCACAGTCAGGTTGTCCACCTCCGCCGACCCGACCCACCGCACCGGCGCGGACCCGAGCTTCAGACCCGGTACGGCGAGCTGCGCCTCGGCGTACACATCACCCAGACCCGCGTCGTTCAACCGCGCACTCACGGTAGAGCCGGAGACCTGGACACTCAGCTTGTTCCACTGCGTCCGATCGAAGTCCGCGGGCAGCGGCGCCGACGCGGTACGGCGACCAGCCGCGATGCTGACCTTGTCAGTAGAGACCGTGACGACGACCGCAGCACCTCCGAGCACCGTGGTGAACGAAGAGCCGAGACGAACATCGGCCTCGACACGCAACGATCCGCCAGGAGCGGGCTTGCGAGTCTGCGCAGCATCCGCGATTGCAGCGGTTGCGCCGCCAAGTGCATCACCAGGCTTCCGCTGAGCGCCGAGCAGGCCGCCGGCCGGATCGGTGGAGTCGATACCCAGCCCGGATCCCGTCGTCGGCGCGGGCACCGGGCCCTCGGACGGACCGAGCCCGGCCCGTGTCCGCGGCCAGCCGTCGATCCAGTCGATCCGATCTATCAGCATCGGCCGACGGTTGATCCCGAACGGGTCGGTCAGCCACGGCGTACCGCGATCAATCGCGTGGTAGACGATGTGGTCCTGCCCGGCCGCGTCGGTGATGAACGCATGGTGGCCCGGGCCGATCCATTTGTTGCCGTTCTGCGTGATGACCGTCGTACCGCCCACGCGCGAGTCGGTGAGAGCGGCACCGTCCGCGTCGACGAACGGCCCGCGGGGAGACCGCGATCGCCCCGCGAAGACGGAGTACCCGGTGGTCGGGCCGGCGCAGCAGTTCATCGACGAGCCCATCAGGTAGTACCAGCCGTCGCGGTAGACGACGTACGAACCCTCGTACCTGTCGCCGATCGTCACCTGGGTCGGCGAGCCGACCGCATGCATACCGTCGGGCGAGAGCTCGGTGACTGAGATCCCGCCGTAGAAGCCGCCGTAGTACAGGTACCGCTTGCCGTCAGCCGCGGTGAGCAGGGCCGGGTCGATGGTGCCGAAGTAGCCACCGGCACCGTCCGGCCGTGGTGCGACGACCGGGCCGTCGCTCGCGGTCCAGGGCCCCGCCGGCGTCGGGGCGGTCGCGACACCGATCGCCGGGTCACCGCCTGGGTTGGCCGCCGTGTCGGTGACGGTGAAGTACATGACGTACCGGCCGCCGAAGTACCGGATGTCCGGCGCCCAGAAGAAGGACCCGGGCGCGGCCCAGGCCGGCTTGGTCTGGTCGTTGAAGACGGTGCCGAGGTACTCCCACGAGCTGAAGTCCTTGGTCCGGGCCATGTGCATCAGCCCGAACGGGCCGTTGGCAACCAACGGGTCCGAGGTCGCGTACGCGTACCAGTAGCCGTCCCGGCCCTGGATGATCGACGGGTCGGCGAACGTATCGGCGAAGGACGACGAGATGGCGTTCGTCGTCGTCACCACGGGTGCTGCTGTCGCGGCCGAGGTGCCGGCGGCTATCGCGGCCACGGCCAGCGCTGCGGCCAGGAGTTTCTTGACTGCGTTGAACTCTTTGGGCACGGGCGGGTCCCCTCTCGAATCAACGGTGCAGGCGGATCAGATGCCACGACGCCGGCGGCAGCGTGGCGGTACAGGTGCCGTTGACGACCTCGGTGCCGTCGACCGCGCGCGGCACCACGCGGTCCGGATCGTCGGCGGTGTTCACCGCGAAGCGGTCGTCGTCGTACAGGGCGACGTGCTCGATCAGTCGCAGGCCGAGCGGGATCTCCAGGTCGACCTTGTCGGTCTCGCTCCGGTTCACCACGAAGATCGCGGTCTCCCCGGTCTTCTCGTCGTACGTCGCTGTGCTCCACAGCGCCGGGATCCGGCCGAACCGGGCGGTGTCGATCTCCGGCCCGCCGGTCACCGCGGTCTGCAGCACGGTCGGACCGGCGTACCGCGCGGTCAGCGCGAACGGGTGGAAGATGGTCTGCCGCCACGCGCGGCCGCCGGGCTCGGTGCGGATCGGGGCGATCACGTTCACCAGTTGCGCGAGGCAAGCGATCTTCACCCGGTCCGCGTGCCGGAGCAGGGTGATCAGCAGACTGCCGACCACCACCGCGGCGTCGACGGTGTAGCTGTCCTCGATCAGCGGACCGGCCTCGCGGATGTCGAGGCCGAGCTCACCGGGGAAGTGCTGCTGGTACCAGACATTCCACTCGTCGAACGACAGGGTGATCTCCTTGTCGCTGCGCTTCAGCGCCTTCACGTGGTCCGCGGTCGCGACCACCTCGGAGATCATCCGGTCCATCTCCTCCGCCGCGGCCAGGAAGCTCGCCTGGTCACCGTCGTGCGGTTCGTAGTACGCGTGCAGGCTGATGTGATCGACGAGGTCGTACGTGCGTTCCAGGACGACGCGCTCCCATTCGCCGAACGTCGGCATGCCGGCGTTGCTCGAGCCGCACGCGACGAGTTCGAGCCCGGGCTCGACCCGCCGCATCGCGTTCGCGGTCTCCTCGGCCAGCCGCGCGTACTCCTCGGCGGTCTTGTGACCGATCTGCCAGGGGCCGTCCATTTCGTTGCCCAGGCACCACACTTTGATGCCGTGCGGTTCCGGGTTGCCGTTCGCGACCCGGCGGTCGGGCAGTTCGGTGCCGGCCGGAAGGTTGCAGTACTCGAGCAGTTCGACGGCCTCCCTGATCCCGCGGGTGCCGAGGTTGACCGCCCAGATCGGCTCGATCTCCGCCTTCCGGGACCAGGCCACGAACTCGTCGGTGCCGAACTGGTTCGGCTCGATCGCCCGCCAGGCCAGGTCGAGCCGCCGCGGCCGCTGGTCCTTCGGCCCGACGCCGTCCTCCCAGTCGTAGTTGGAGACGAAGTTCCCGCCGGGGTAGCGAATGGTGGTGACGCCGAGCTCGCGGACCAGGTCGAGCACGTCCTGGCGGAAGCCGTCCGGGTCGGCGGTGGCATGGCCGGGTTCGTAGATGCCGGTGTAGACGCAGCGGCCCATGTGCTCGACGAACGAGCCGAACAGCCGCCGGTCGAGCGCGCCGACCACGAACGCCGGGTCCACCACAAGCCGCGCCACAGGACCTCCCGGAGGGTCTTTACAACGTTTAACGTGGATGTCTACAACGATTGACAACCCGTGTAAAGGGTTCGCGCTGAACGGCCGTGACACACTCAGGCTCAGGCCGGTGACAGGAGGTTGGCGATGACGACCAGGCTGAGCGATGTGGCCGCGCGGGCCGGGGTGTCGGTGAAGACCGTCTCCAACGTCATCAACGACTATCCGCACATCACCGCGCAGACCCGGGCCAAGGTCGAGGCCGCGATCGCCGCGCTCGACTACCGGCCCAACGTCAGCGCCCGCTCGCTGCGCAAGGGCCGGTCCGACTTCATCGCACTGGCGATCCCCGAGATGGCCTCGCCGTACTTCGCCGAACTCGGCGCCGCGATCAGCCGGGCCGCGAAGCGCCGCGGCATCACTGTGCTGATCGACCAGACCGAGGGCGAGGCCCCCGCCGAGAAGGTGGTCCTCGACGGCATGCGCGGGCAGTTGATCGACGGAATCATCTTCTCCCCGATCACCACCGTCCCGGCCAAACTGACCGTCGCCTACACCGGGAAGCCGCTGGTCCTGCTCGGCGAGCGACCGGCCGGCGGCCAGTTCGACCGGGTCGCGGTCAACTCGGTCCAGGCGTCGTACGACGCCACCACGCATCTGATCGCGCTGGGGCGGCGCCGGATCGCGGCCATCGGCGTCGGCGGGACGAGCACCGGAGCGGTCCGGCGGAGGGGCTACCGGAAAGCACTCAAGGCGGCCGGGATCCCGCACGACCCGGCGCTCGAGCTGGCCGGGACCGGGTATCACCGGCCCGACGGCGCGGCCTCGATGCGCGAGCTGCTGGCGTTGCCGGAGCCGCCGGACGCGGTGTTCTGCTTCAACGACCTGCTGGCGCTGGGTGCACTGCGGACCCTTGCCGACGCCGGCCTCAAAGTCCCGGGCGATGTCGCGGTCGTGGGCTTCGACGATATCGAGGACGGCCGTTACCACGCGCCGTCGTTGACCACGATCTCGCCGGACAAGGAATGGCTGGCCGACAACGCGGTCGGTCTCCTGCTCGAGCGGATCGCCGGGACCGGTGAGGCTGCTCGCCGCGACCTCACCGTCCCGTACACGTTGGAGATCCGGGAGTCGACCGCTGGTTAGCAGGTGAGGTTCGGTCACGCTCGCGCCCCGGCCGACGGTGATCGGCCGGCTTTGATGGAGTGCCGGGCTGGATTGACGGTCGACTCGGCGCCCAATCCTCGCCAAGCACCGTTGAGGTCGTTACCGAATCTGGCTTCCGCTCGGGTCAATTTCGGGGGAGAACCTCGCAGCTGCACCCTTCTGCCCACCGCATACGTGGGGTGGAGGGGCCAGATCAGGGGTGAACCCCGCACCTGGCCGCCGGGGTCCGGGCCAGGTCGAGATCGAGGCCGGCCAGCCGCTTGCGGTCGGCCTGCGTCGGCGCGTTGACCCGGAGCAGGTGGATCAGTTCGTCGGCCTGCTCGGCCTCCGGTCCGGTGACGGTGTGGCCCGCACGTGGCTCGCGGCGCCGAAAGCGAGGACGGCCGCGAGCGCGAGCGGAATGATGCGGGTCCATCGGGTGGGGCGGAACACCACGACTTCCAGTCGTCGAATGGTTGCTTGTGGCAACTGAAGGCTAGCGGCCGGTCAGCGCTCTGGGAAGCCTGCCAACTGCTTGGCGAACTTGACCTGGACCTTCTGCTGCCGGCCGGCCAGGCCGACGATCGTGTTGCGCACCTGGCGCAGCGGCCGAGGGAGGTTCGCGAGCCGGGTCAGCCGGTGCGCCAGCCCGATCACCCGGACCGCCTCGGCGCGGCTGTTGGTCGCGTAGGCATCGAGGTCCGCGTCGTCGCCGCGGGTCAGCGCTACCGAGAGGGCGTCGGCCAGCGTCACCGCGTCCCGCAGTCCCAGGTTCATCCCCTGGCCGCCGGCCGGGCTGTGGGTGTGCGCCGCGTCACCGGCCAGCAGGATCCGGCCGGCCCGGTACTCGTCGGCGACCCGCTCGTGGATCCGGAACCGCGAGCCCCAGACCACCTCGGTGACCTTCGGCGAGGTCTTGCGCGGACCGCGGTCGATCAGCAACTGCTGCGCGTACGCGGCGTCCGGGTGCTCCGGGGCGTCGTGCACCTCAGCCACCAGCCGGAACGATCCGTCCGGCAACGGCGCCACCACGAGCAGGCCTTCGTTCGAGAAGTACAGGGCGACCTCGTCCAGCGGCAGACCGCCGTCGACACGGACATCGATCAGGCTGCAGGACAGCTGCAGGGTGTTGCCGGGCATCCGCAGACCGGCCAGCTCGCGGACCGTGCTGTTCATCCCGTCGGCGGCGACGACGTACTTCGCCTTGATCACGTCGCCGCTGTCCAGGGTCACCTCGGCGCCGTCCACGGTCTGGGTCACGGCGGTGGCGGCGTACGGTCGCAGCACCGAGCCACCGAGCTCCTCGAGCCGCTCGAGCAGGATCCGCTCGGTGTCCGACTGCGGGATCATCACGATGAACGGATACTTGGTCGGCAGCTCGGCGAAGCCGACCGGGATCAGGCGGCGGTCGGCGTCGCGGACCGCGAACTCCTCCAGCTCCAGGCCTTCGTCGACGAGCCGCTTGGTGGCGCCGATCTGGTCCAGCATCTCCAGGGTCCGCGGGTGGATCACGCAGGCCCGCGAGGTGTTCGCACCCGCGGCCTGCCGGTCGACCACGGCCACCGAGTGACCGTGCAGGCGGAGCCCGGCTGCCACCGCGAGCCCCACCGGACCGGCACCCACCACGACGACATCAGCACTCTCCGGAATCATGTTCTTCCCCTTCGCATTTATCAACGCTTGTTGACTTTTACTGTAGGAGCGCTTCCGAGAAAAGTCAACAACCGTTGGCATATGCTGGGGGCATGGCGGAGAAGAAGTCGGACCGGACCCGGGCGGCGATCCTGACGGCGGCCCGGGAGCGCTTCGGAGCGGACGGGTACGAGCGGGCCACGATCCGGGCGATCGCGGCCGACGCGGCGATCGACCCGGCGATGGTGATGCGGTACTACGGCAGCAAAGAGAAGCTGTTCGCCGCGGCGGCCGAGTTCGACCTCCGGCTGCCCGACTTCCGCGACGTCCCGCCGGACCAGCTGGGCGAGGCTGTCGTGCGGCACTTCGTGACGCGATGGGAGGGCGACGACACGCTCCGAGCGTTACTGCGGTCGTCGGTCACCAACGAGGCGGCGGCCGACCGGATGCGTGAACTGTTCGCCGCCCAGCTCGCGCCGACGCTCCGCGACCTCGCGATCGAGCAGCCGGCCATTCGGGCCGGTCTGGTCGCGAGCCAGACTCTGGGCTTCGCGCTCTGCCGCTACATCCTGGGGATCGCGCCGATCGCGACCATGTCCCACGACGACGTGGTCGCCTGGCTCGGCCCCACCCTTACGCGCTACCTGACCGCGCCGACGCCCTAGCTCAACCAGGCGAGCGCGGCGGGGAGGGCTTCCTCCAGCGGTGGGAGGTGCGGGTGCCACTTGAGCTCCCACTCGAGGGAGACCGGGTAGTCGGTGCCGTCGAGGGTCTGCAGCAGATCGTGGACCGGGAAGTCGCCGGCGCCGATGGCGACCGGGCGGTAGTCCTGACGGGAGTCACTGTCCTTGACCTGCACGAACTCGAGCCACGGCTGCAGCAGGTTGAACGCCTCGGCCGGTGTCTCGCCGTGTGACCACGTGTGGGAACTGTCCCAGATCACCTTGACGTTGTGGCCGGGGGCGTCGGCGTCGAGTAGCGCGCAGAGCGCGGCGACCTGCCGGCCGGCGGAGTGCGAGTCGTGAGTTTCCAACAGGATGTGGACATCCCTGGGGGCGGACGTGACCCGATCGAGGGCCCGGATCTCGCCGGGGGTGGGGGAGTCCGCCGTACCGGCGTCCGTCGCGTCCGTCGTACCGGGATCGTCGCCGGGGAAGACGCGGACGCCGCGGGCACCGAGGTCGGCGGCGAGTTCGAGGTGGGCCTCGAGAGGCTGGTCCTCGACCGCGCAGAGCTTGACGTAGCTGCTCACCGCGAGGATCTCCAGACCGGCGTCCTCGATCCGGGTCCGCAGCTCGCGCCGCTGCGCCGCGGTCAGCCCGGTGTGGGTGAACTCGTCCGGCGCGGCGCGCAGTTCCAGGCCGGAGATATTGTTGCCCTTGGCAAGCTCCAGGACATGGTCGAGGGGCGCTCCGGGGCAGCCGAGCGTGGCGAAGGCTAGATGCATACGGCTAGCTGATCAGACCCAGCGACGGCGCGGGTGGGTGCGCGGCGTGGTGGGCTGCTCGGGAGCGGGCTGCTGCTGCTCGTAGGAGTACGGCTGCTGCTGCTCGTACTCCGTCGGCTGCTGCTGCTCCTCAGCCGGGGTGTAGTACGACTCCGACGTGTAGTTCGGGCTGTAGGTCTCGTAGGGCTCGTTGCTGCTGTACTGCGAGCCGCTGCTGGAGTCGTACTCGTAGTTGCTGTTGCTGTTGGTCGAGTAGTCCGAGCTGTAGCCGTAGTCGGTCGGCTGGTCGTAGCTGCTGCTCGGGTACTCCGGGCTGTACGACGTCTGGTAGTCCGAGGGGGCCTCGTACGACGACGGCTGGTAGCTGGACTCGCCGTACGACGAGTTGCCGTAGTCCGAGCCGTGGTTGTCGGCCTGGTACGACGGCTCCGGGCCGTACTCGGGAACCGGCGGCAGCGGCTTCGACGGGGTCAGGAAGTCGTCCTGCTGCGTCACAGCCGGAGCCGGCTCGTAGTATCCGGAGCCCGCCGTCACGTGCGACGACGGCATGGTGTGCTCCGACGGCGCGTACACGGTGTGCTCCGACGGGGTGTCCACGGCGTGCGACGGGATCGCCGGCTGGATCGCCGACGGGCTGTCCACCGCGACGCGAGCGGCCCGGCGACCGGCGCGCGCAACTGGCGCGGGATCAGGCTCGGGTGCGGTCTCGACCTCCGGAACGGAGGACGTCGGGGTCAGGTAGTCGGGCG
Organism: Kribbella sp. NBC_01484; assembly: GCF_036227145.1. Lineage (NCBI taxonomy): Bacteria > Bacillati > Actinomycetota > Actinomycetes > Propionibacteriales > Kribbellaceae > Kribbella > Kribbella sp. NBC_01484. The sequence continues at coordinate 2,721,853 of NZ_CP109437.1, read as the reverse complement.
TCTCGTACGAGTACGGCTCGGAGTAGGTGGCCGCCCACGACGGCTCGGCCGGCTGCTCCGGCTGGTACGAGTACGGGTCCGGCTGGGCGACGGTCATCGGCGCCGCCTCGTCCAGCCAACGGCTCCCGGTGTCGGTGGAGAGGATGTCGTCGCTGCCGGAGTCCAGGTAGTCGCTCCAGGACGTCTTCGGGCTCTCGTACGACGTCTCCTCGGCCTGCCGCTCGTCCTGCCAGGACTCGACCGCGTTGAACTGCTCGGTGGCCGGACCGGTGTCGTTGCCGTCCTGCCAGCTCTCCACGACCGGAGCGAACGGGCTCCACTTCGGCGGCTCCTCCGGAGCGTTGTCGCCACCGAATGCGGCGGGCGCGGCACCGGCCGCGAAGGGGCTGCCACCGCCAGGGAATCCACCCGCGGCCGCACCGTCACCCGGGAAGCCCTGCGGAGCGGGGGCCGGGGCCGGGGCCGGAGCGAACGGATTCGGCGCCGGGGCCTGGCTGACGCCGGCCATCTGGAACTCGGGCTGGCGCTCCAGCCGCCGCGAGGGTGCCGGCATCGGGGCGGACTGGGCGATCGGCTCGGAGATGGCGGGCTGCTCGTCGGTGTCGTCGTTAGCGTAGGTCGGCACCGCGGTGAGCTTCGGCTCGCGCTCGTCCCACCACGGGACCCACGCGCGGCCGGTCTGCATCCCGTTGATCTTGCGGATCACCATCGTCGCCGCGACCGCGGACACGGCCGTCAGCACGAGGGACGCCGTCCCGGCCAGGGCGATCCCGCGCAGCGACCCGACGGTCGCCTCCATCCACATCAGGAAGCGGCGGACCACCACGTCGAACGCGAGAGCGCCGACCCAGGCCACCCACCACGCGGAGGTGAGGGTGGGAGTCCGGAATCGGCGCAGGTCGTCGGTGTACACCGGGGTCTTCGGATCGCTGGCGAGCCAGACGTCGTCGACGATCTGTTTCGGATACCAGAGATTCGGGCCGGGGACGAACCAGCTGGCCAGCACCCAGCCGTGGCTGCGGCGGTGGTCGGCCTGGCAGAACACCTCGGAGTTGATCCGGGCCCGCCAGAGCCAGATCACGAAGACCACGGCGGCGGTGACCGAGATGATGACGTTCGGGACCGCGGTGACCTTGGCGATCGCGTCGGCGCGGTTCAGGTCCGCGTCGTCGACGTTCGGCATCCCGCCGAGGTAGCGGTGGACGACGGAGTACGTGTTCCAGTCGGACCAGGTGGAGAGCAGATGGGTGACCGTCGATGCACCCAGCAGACCGATGGCGATCTTGCCCACCGTTCCGACTTGCTGGAACTCCTCGGCAGCGTGTGGCTGCCATTCTTCGTGGTCTTCAAGGGCAGACAGGACTGCTGGCTGCGGGTGGCTCACGTCTCGCGTCCCTCGCGTTGCTGGAACTCCGTCGTTCGTTGGGCGTCTCGGCCAGATCCTGCCCCCGCATGACCGAGCCACATTGATACCACGAAGTAGGTACGCGACGGGAGTCGGCCCCTGCACGGAGGGTGTCGACTTAACATGTTCTTTTCGTACGCCCATCACCACTTGTAACGACGCATTGGACGGTGCGTGACGGTTTGGTTTACCGCGCAGGAGGTTGGAACCCGTTCTGCGGCTGGTCGATCGCCCACCACGGCACCCACGGACGCTTGGTCTGCAGCTCGTCGATCCGCCCGACCAGAATCACCGCGAGCACCGCGGCCGCGGTGGTGAACACGGCCGAGATGCTGGACAGTACGACGTTCGTCCGCAGGTCACCGAGCTGCGTCGAGCCGGCCAGCACGCCGCGCTGCACGATGTTGCCGGTGACGAGGCCGACCACCCACGTGAGCCACCAGACCCAGACCAGTTGGGTGCCCGGGATCTCCTTCAGGCTCGCCGTGTGCGGATCGGTCCGCGGGTCGCTGGCCGCCATGATGTCGTCGACGACCTGCTTGGGGTACCAGAGGTTCACGATCGGGCAGATCCAACTGCCGAGCACCCAACCACGGGTCAACCGGTGCTCGCCGCGGCAGAACATCTCCGCGTTCCACCGGACCCGCCAGAGCCAGACGATGAACACCACCGCGGCCGCCAGCAGTGCGAGCGCGGCGACGATGCCGAGCGAGCCGGAGATGAGGTCGGCCTCGGCCAGCCGGCCCGGGTCGTCGGCGTAGTTCTTCAGCGTCTGGTACGAGTACCAGTCCGACCAGGCGGTCGCCCACGTGAGGACGGTGACGAGCCCGATCAGGATCGACGCGGCCAGGCCCATCGCACGCTCGGAACTGAACCAGCGGTCCAGCGGGGGTTGCGACGCCCGGCTCGGCATGGATCAGATGTAGCACAACACGGCGTGACCAGGCGAGGACATCACGTCGCGGTCGGCTGGTGGCGCATTTCCGCCGGAAACTGTCGGTGGGCGGCGGCAGGATGGGGGTATGCGCTGGTCCGTGATCGACTCGCCCATCGGCGACCTCACTCTCGCGGTCGACGACATCGGCCTCTGCCGCCTGCACTTCGGCTCGACCGATCGGCCGGTCGACGCCGACCCACTGCTCACCGAGACCGCCGAGCAGCTGAAGGCGTACTTCGCCGGCGAGCTCCAGCAGTTCACCGTGCCGCTCTCGGTCCCCGGCGGCTCCGACTTCGAGCGCGCCGTCTGGGCCCAGCTCGGCCGGATCCCCTACGGCGAAATGCAGACGTACGGCGACGTCGCGAAGATCGTCGGGGATCCCGGCGCCGCCCGGGCCGTCGGCGTCGCCTGCAACCGGAACCCGATCGCCATCGTCCTGCCCTGCCACCGGGTGGTCGGCGCCGGCGGCAAGATGGTCGGCTTCGGCGGCGGCATCCCGACCAAGCGGCATCTGCTCGAGCTCGAGGCCCGGGTCACACTCGAGACGCTCTGGACCTGAACCGGTGTAACCGGCGCGGCACGCTGCGAAACCTGACGAAGATCTGACACCGAGATGGTGCTTGTCAGCGCGCGGTTGGGGTTACCAGAGGACTACCGTTGCTGATAGCGATCGAGTCGTCACGTTTGAAGCGAGCGATTCAACCGCGCCCTCCACCCTGCCCCGGAAGACTCATAGATGACCAAAACCCGCTCGACTGCCCACCTCCACCCCGACCTCAGCGCGCTGATGGACAAGAGCGCCGAAGACTGGTCCGCCCCCGAGATCCAGGACGCCGCCCGTGCGGCGCTCCAACTGCACGCGCCCGACCGCGAGCCGCTGACCTGGATCAAGCGGTTCGGCATCCTCCCGTGGCTGCACCGCAACGACGCGGTGTGCCTGCACTGCGGCGGCACCTATCCGTGCATCACCCACCGGTACGCCACCCAGCTGCTCTCGGCCGGCCGTTACACGATCGCCAAGCCGGATCACGCCGACGCCGACACCGATACTGATCCCGAGCCGCAACCGAACTGACGTCGTACGCGCAAGGCGACGCCGAACAAACGAAGGCCGCGAACCCCCGGATCGGGTTCGCGGCCTTCGCCGTTGCGGTGGTCGGTCAGTCTCGGTTGGTCAGTTGCGGTGGTTGGTCAGGAGTCGGTCGGCTTGGACTCGGTCGAGCCGGTCGGCTTCCGGGAGGTGGTGGTCTTCTTGGCCGCCGGGCCGTTCGACGTGGCGCCGTTCGCGGCCGCCTTTGCCTCGGCGTCCGCCTTCGTGGCTTCGGTCTTGGCGGTGTCGGCGGGCTTCACGGTGTCGGGCTTGGCCGTGTCGGTCTTGGCGGTGTCCGGCTTCGGCGACTCGGCCTTCGGGGCGTCGGTCTTGCCGTTGGCGGACGGGCTCTCCGGGCGCGACGTCGTACCGGCCGGGGCGGAGCTGTAGTCGCGGCCGCTGGTCGGGGTCGACTGCCAGGCCGGCTCCGGCGGGGTCAGCAGCTTCTTCACCGCTGCCGCGGCCAGGGCGCCGAAGCCCAGGATCAGCACGACCGTGCGGAGCTTGTGGCTCTTCTTCTTCGGCACGTCGATCTCACCCTTGAGCGCGGCCTTGGTGGCCTTGCCCCGGCGCGAGGTCTCCTCGACCACCGGCTCGGCGGCGGCCGCGAGCGAAACCAGCGCGGCGGTCACCTTCGGCAGCACGTCGTCGTTGAACCGCACGCGCGCCTTCTCAGCGGCGGCCCCGGTGGCCGGTCCGACGCGGGCCAGCGCATCGTCGATCACCGGGCTGGCCTTCTCGACCGCCACTCCTGCATAGTGCGCGCCACGCTCGACGGCCTTCTCGGCGTACGGCGACACCTTCTCCCGTGCGGTGCCCACAGCGGGGCCGAGGTGGTCACGGACCTGGCCGACGGCCGGCCCGATCTTCCCCGACGCCGACTCGGCGAGTGGCCGGACCTTGTCCTTCTTGGTCTCGGCCCGGCCATTGGACTTCCTTGAACCCACGGTTCCCTCCTCGGTGCCACCCGTCATGACGGACAGCGCTCCGGCCCATCGGCGTCATGGACCCTGCTGATACGGCTCTGGACAAATCCGGTGTCATCTGCATCGTACGACGTACCCAGCCGATCACCCGGTGCCCCATCCCCGCCCCACCCATTCCCCAACCCAGTTCTCCCCTTCCCCTACCCGGGAGCAAAGCCGAGGCCCGGGCGATTGTCCAGCGCCTGGCCAATCCGGTTCTGCTCGGCCCCGGAGCGACGCGGAGGGGTGGCGTATTGGTTTCCGGCCGGTCGGTGCGGTTCTGCTTGGACTCACATGACAGGATCGAGGGCGTAAGCCGTAACTGATCTAGGAGTGACTCCCGTGGCCGAAGAGCTGTACGCGACCCTGCAGACGACGAAGGGTGACGTCGTCATCAGGCTGTTCCCCAACCACGCGCCGAAGACGGTGAGCAACTTCGTCGGCCTGGCCGAGGGCACCAAGGAGTGGACCGACCCGCAGACCGGGCAGGCCACCACCAGGAAGTTCTACGACGGCCTGACCTTCCACCGCGTCATCGACGGCTTCATGATCCAGGGCGGCTGCCCGCTCGGCACCGGCACCGGCTCGCCCGGGTACGCCTTCGACGACGAGATCCACCCGGAGCTCCAGTTCGACCGCCCGTACCTGCTGGCGATGGCGAACGCCGGCATCCAGTTCGGCCGCGGCACCAACGGCTCGCAGTTCTTCGTGACCGTCGTCCCGACGCCGCACCTGAACCGCAAGCACACGATCTTCGGCGAGGTCGCCGACGACGAGTCGAAGAAAGTCGTGGACGCGATCGCGACCGCTAAGACCGCGCCGGGCGACCGGCCGATCGAGCCGATCCTGATCAACACCGTCGTGATCGAGCGTAAGAACGCCTGATTTCCCGGTCCGGGCCGGTCAGCCGGCCCGGACCCGCCGTCCTGTGGAGGATCCAGCCGCGTGACCGAGACCGTCTGCTACCGGCACCCGGATCGGCCCGCCGGGGTCCGCTGCCAGCGCTGTGACAAGCCGATCTGCCCGGCCTGCATGAACAGTGCCGCGGTGGGCTTCCAGTGCCCGAGCTGCTTCAACGAGGGCGTGAAGTCGGTGCCGCGCACCCGGACCTCGCTCGGCGGCATCCAGCGCGGTAACCCGCAAGTCGTCACGCTCAGCCTGATGGCGATCAACGTACTGGTCTTCATCGCCGTCCGCACCGGCAGCGCCCGGATCCTCAACGACCTGGTGCTGGTCCCGGTGCTGGTGGACAACGAGCCGTGGCGGTTGCTCACGTCGGCCTTCACCCACGTGCAGATCTTCCACATCTTCTCGAACCTGTTCATGCTGTACGTGCTCGGTCCGCCACTGGAGCAGATGCTCGGCCGGATCAGGTTCTTGACCCTTTACCTGCTGTCCGCCATCGGCGGCGGCCTCGCGGTCTGGCTGCTCGCGGCCCCCGGCTCGGCGACCCTCGGCGCGTCCGGCGGCGTCCTCGGCCTGGTCGGCGCCCTCCTGGTGGTCAACCGTGCCCGCGGCCTCGACGTCACCTGGATCCTCGGCTACGTCGCCATCACGGCCGTCCTCTCCTTCGCCATCCCCGGCATCTCCTGGCAAGGCCACCTCGGCGGCTTCCTCACCGGCGCAGCCGTAGCCTGGGTCTTCCTCCAAACCAGCAACCACCGCCGCAAGAAGACCCGCACCTGACCCAGCTCCGACCGAAGAGCCGGTTGGTGCAGGGTGAGCACACCCGCCGCACAGTGCTGCGGCGGCAGCTCTCCGGACGGGGCGGCAGCTCTCCGGACGGTGAGTCGGCCGGGTTTCGCGCGTTCAGGATTCGAACCGCTTGACCCCGACGACGAGATCGCCGGCACGGCGGAACCAGTCGCCGCCTCCCGCCTCCCGCCTCCCGGCCCGGGCCGGCCCGGCGCCTGCCGCATTCGAGGGCATATCCGGCACTCCGGTCAGTCCGGTGGCTGTTGCCCGTGCCGTCGACCGGATCGCCAGGCCATCACAACGAGGCGAGGACGAAGGCCTCCCGCCGACGATCGCAGCGTCTCGGTGATTGTGATGGCCTGGAAGTCCGCCACCCCCCCCCCCGCCCAGCGGTGGCGGGTGGCGATGCCGGACCGCTGACCGGACCTGTGCCACTCGCCCAGCAGCGCGATGCCAGAGATGGCACGCTCGGCCGCGAGCACTCGGCGGCTGCCGGACCGGGGGTGAGTGCGCCACGTCCGCCCAGGTCGAGACCCACGGCCGACGGCCGATGTCGGGGCCAGGGACACCTCACGACCTGTCCCAGGTCCCGCCCTCTTGTCCCAAGGCCCCGCGTGCGTCCGAAGACGCGGCCGCGGCACGCCGCGTACACTGCCGGCCGTCCAATAGGCAACTAATCGGCCTAGGCCACAATTTGCGCTCGGTTCGATGAATGCGGATGACAGCAGCGGCCAGATACTCGTCTAATCAGGTGACGTCCCGACGGGGGACCCAAGTGGTAAGGACACCTGCGATGAGTCCACGTGCGGTGGAGAAACGTGCACGGCCGGGCAATGAGGGGCAGTTGCCGGCGCCGTCAGCGCAGCAGCAGGCAACTGTCGCCGAACTCGTGCCAGAGGTAGTGCTCGTCCAGGGCCGCGTCGTAGGCGCGCTGGACGGTGCTGCCTCCGACGACCGACTCGAGAAGGAGTAGGTGCGAGGCCTCGGGTGCGTGCATCCCGGTCACGAGGCCATCCACAACGCGCACCGGGTGGTCCGGGCCGAGGACGAGGTCGGTCCAGCCGTGCGCCGCGCTGACCGAGCCATCTGGCCTGGCGGCTGACTCGATGGCTCGGACCGCGGTCGTGCCCACTGCGATCACGCGCCCTCCGTTGGCCTTGACCCAGTTGACCAAGCGGGCCGTGTGCGCAGGTACGTCGTACCGCTCGGGCAGAGGTGGTTCGTGGCTCTCGAGTGACGACACCCCGCAATGCAAGAGGATCGGCGCGATCAGCACGCCCTGCGACGCCAGGTGACTCACCAGCTCAAAGCTGAACGGCCTTGCCGCACTGGGCATCTCCGCACTGCCAGGCTCGCGGGCGAAAACAGTCTGGTACGACGCCAGCGGCCATTGCTGACCGACGTACTTATAGGTGATAGGACGGCCATGGCGGTCCAGATAGCCGAGCACATCCACCACTGGAGGCTTGGCACGCCATAGGCGATTGGAGCCCGGTTGGTACGGCGACAGCAGCGTCAGCACACCCTCTGGCAGTTCGACGTGGTCGCCCGCCGTACCGCCGAACATCGGTGCACCACCGTTGCGTAGCTCGACCACCCAAGTGCCGTCGTCGAGCGCAGTGGAGAAGTGCACGACCGCTGGCTCCACACCCGACCCGCTGATCCATGAGCCGTCGACGGCCGCCGGCAGTGTGCCGGAGGTGTTCACCAGGAGCAGGTCTCCCGGTCGCAGGTGTTCGCCGATCCGGTCGAAGCGGGTGTGCGTGACGGTCGACCCCTCCGCGACCAGCAGCTTCACCTGATCCCGCGACAGTCCCCGAGCCTCGGGTGGTTCGCCGGCGTTGAGTGAATCGGGCAGGACGAATCTGGTGTGGGGATGCACCCTCACGACGTCACCGCCGGCGTGAACTCGGCGGCTCGGTAGCGACCACTCTCCGGCCGGCTGTCGAGCAACTGCAGGAACGCCGGTACGACGGTCGCCGGCTCGGGCCGGTCCGAGATGTCCTCGCCGGGGAACGCGGCCTGGTGCATCGCCGTACGCAGATCACCCGGATCGACGGCGTACACGGACAGCGTGGGGTGCTCCGCAGCGAGGACTCGGGTCGCGTGGTCAAGCGCGGCCTTGGCTGAGCCATAGCCGCCCCACGTCTCATATGCCTCCACTGCGGCGTCAGAACTGATGTTGAGCAGCACACCCGACGCCGCGGTGAGTGATGGCAGCAGTGCTTGGGTCAGAGCGATCGGTGCGAGTACGTCGACTTCGTAGACGCGACGCAGTTCGTCGAGATCGGCGGACCCCAAGTCCTGCAGGGGACTCGGGCCGAGGTAGCTCGCGTTGTTGACGAGCAGGTCGAGCCGGCCGAGCCCGGCCACGGCGTCGACCAGGTCGGCGCGATGCGTGGGGTCGGTGACGTCGCCCGCTAGCGGGATCACATCGGTGTGGCTCGCCAGCGCGTCGGCCGCGTCCTTCAGTGCTTCGGCGCCGCGGGCGTCGATCACCAGCGTCCAGCCGCGTCCGGCGAGTCCGTGCGCCAGCGCGAGTCCGAGACCGGCGGACGCACCGGTGATGAGAGCGACAGGACGGTCGGAGGATTCAGGAGTCATGCCCCGACTGTCATCCCTCAAGTGAACTTGAGGTCAAGAGTTCCGTCAGATCAGAATGCCGGGGTTGAGGACGGCGCCGGGGTCGAGGACGTGCTTGACGGCTTGGAGGGCTTCCAGCGCAAGCGGACCGATCTCGTCGGCGTAGGCCGCGCGGTGGTCGGTACCGACACCGTGGTGATGGGAGATGGTGCCCCCGACGGTCGCGATCGCCTGGCTGGCGGCGGCTTTCGCCGTACGCCATTGCCGCACGGGATCGCCGGTCTGCGCCGAGATCACCGTGAAGTACAGCGAGGCTCCGGTCTCGTAGACGTGGGACACGTGGCAGAGAACCAGTGGTGGCGTGCCTTGCTCGGTCAGCTTCTGCACCAACGCCGCGGTGACGGCAGCCTTCAGCTCGGGGATGCGGGACCAGAAGGCGGCCGTCTCGAGGGTCTCCACCAGCGCGCCCTCGTCGAGCAAGGGATCACGCAGGTACGGCGCTCGGTAGCGGCCGACTCGCCACGTCTCACCAGGACCCTCGCCGAGGTTCTGCCCACCGGCGGCGGTCAGGACCTCGGCCGTCCCGGAGTTGTACGGCCCGTCGAACCCGATGATCGCCAGTACGCCGCCCGACCCGCCACCGAGCACATCTGGATCGGCCAGGTTGACCGCGGTCTCGACCTCGTCGGACAACCGCAGCACTGTCGGCAACGGCCCGTCCTGCGCCAGCCGCCGGATCGCGGTCAGACCGTCGGCGAAGCTCTCGAACCGCCACCCCTCGAAGTGCCGCTCGGTCGGTCGCGGCCGGATCCGTACGACGACCGACGTGATGATCCCGAACGCGCCCTCGGACCCGAGCACGAGCTGGCGCAGATCCGGCCCGGCCGCGGACATCGGCGCCCGGCCGAGATCGATGGTCCCGCGCGGCGTGGCCAGTGTCAGCCCGACCACCATCTGGTCGAAGCGTCCGTACCCGGCGGACGACTGCCCGCTCGACCGCGCGGCGGCATAGCCGCCGATCGACGCGCCCTCGTAGGACTGCGGGAAGTGGCCGAGCGTATAGCCGCGTTCGGCGAGGAGCGCTTCGGCCGCCGGACCCCGGACACCCGCCTGCAGCGTCGCCGTCCGCGAGATCTCGTCCAGCGCGACCAGCTGATCCAGCCGGCGCAGATCCACGGTGATGAAGCGGCGATCGGGAGCGAGTCCGCCGACCACCGAGGTGCCGCCGGAGTAGGGCACAACTGCGAGGTCGTGGTCAGCAGCGCCGGCGAGGAGAGCGCGCACCTCGTCGTGCGACACCGGGTAGACGACGGCGTCGGGCATGTCGGACGTATCACCCGAGCGGTGGCGGAGGAGGTCGGTGGTCGAGTAGCCGCGGGTGTGCGCCCACCGCGATTCCAGGTCGGAAGCAACGTGCTCCGCACCGACGACTCCGGCTAGGAACGACAGTTGCTCCGGGCTCAGACCCGGTCGGTCGACCGCGGCCGGCGGGTCCACGGGATCCGTCGTCGGGCGTCGTACGCCGAGGTGCTTCAGGGCTTCGAGCGCCGCGGGCGGCAGGGCGACGGGGTGGGCGGGGTCGCCCCAGCGGCCGGGCGTGAGATGCACCACCGGAAGGTCCGACTCGGTCATCGTGGGCTCCCTTTCGGCGGTGCTTGCGAGGTAGCGTCCGTGGGAGGTGGAACCCCCTGGCTCCCACCTCCCACGGACAGTTTCGGGATGGCACAGTCGCTGATACACTCTGACGTGTGATGTCTCAGCGTAGCAGCGAGTCGGAGCCCGAGACCAGCGCCCGTCCGGCGCCCGCGAACGCGATCGGCGAGGAGCGGATCCTGGACGCGGCCTACGAGCTGCTGCTCGCGATCGGGATGCGCCGGATGACGATGGCCGACATCGCCCGGCATGCCGAGGTCTCCCGCGCGACCCTGTACCGGCGCTGGCCGAACGTGCAGGCCGTCGTCGCCGCGCTGATGACCCGGGAGTGGACCACCGCTCTGGTGTCGGCGTTCCAGCCGGACGCCGCAGACGCCCGGTCCCGGCTGGTCGAGGGCGTGGTCGAGGTGGTCGCGCAGACCCGGGTCCACCCGTTGATGCGCAAGATCATCGAGCTCGACCCCGAGTTCCTCACGCCGTACCTGCTCGAGCGCCGCGGCAGCAGTACTGTCGCGCATCTCAAGCTGGTCGAGGAGGGCATCAAGTTGGGCCAGGCCGACGGCTCGATCCGGACCGGCGACCCGGTCTGGCTGGCCCGGCAGATCATCCTCGTCTCGCTGGCCTCGGCGGTCTCCGGTCCGGTGATGGCGGCGAAGGACGAGTATCCGAAGCTCGACGACGAGCTGCGCGACATGCTCACCAAGTACCTGACGCCATGATCGACCGGGGCGGCGGGGCGGGGAAGGAATTCAGGACGGTGGGCAACGCCAGCCTGAATGCGGCCCGCCGGACCCGCGAGCTGGACTGGCTGGACATGACCGGCAAGGTCGACGTCCTGGTCATCGGCGGCGGGGTCACCGGCGTCGGCGTCGCCCTGGACGCGGCCGCCCGCGGCCTGTCCGTTGCGCTGGTCGAGAAGCACGACCTCGCGTTCGGCACCAGCCGCTGGAGTTCGAAGCTCGTGCACGGCGGGCTGCGGTACCTAGTGTCCGGTCATGTCGGCATCGCGTACGAGAGCGCGGTCGAGCGCGGCATCCTGATGAAGACGACCGCGCCACACCTGGTCCACCCGGTCCCGCAGGTCGCGCCATGGTTGCCGCAGGCAAGGTTCGCGCAGGCGGCAATGCTGCGGTCGGCATTCCTCGGCGGCGACGTCCTGCGCACGTTCGCGCGGACCAGCGACGACTTCCTGCCGCACTCGCGCCGGGTCAGCTCGGCCGAGATCCTCCGCTACGCCCCGACCCTGCGGCCGGAGGGCCTGCGCGGCGGCTTCCTGACCTGGGACGGTCAGTTGTACGACGACGCCCGGCTGGTGGTCGCGATCGCGCGGACGGCGGCGCAGTACGGCGCCCGTGTCCTCACCCGGGTCGCCGCCACCGAGGTCACCGGACGCGGTGCGGTCCTGGTCGACGAACTGACCGGGCACCGGCTGTCCGTGGACGCGAAGGTGGTGATCAACGCCGCCGGGATCTGGGCCGGTCAGGTCGCCGCCGGAATCAGGCTGCGTCCCAGCCGGGGCACGCACCTTGTCTTACCTCAGTCCGCCTTCGGCGGGTTGTCCGCCATCCTCACCGTGCCCGTGCCGGGTGAGCTGCACCGCGTGGTGATGGCGATCCCGGCGCCGGACGACCGGGTGTACGTCGGTCTGACCGACGAGGACGCGCCCGGCCCGGTGGACGACGTACCGCAGGCGACCGACGCGGAGATCGACTTCCTGCTCGACACCATCAGCAGCGCGGTGCAGACGCCGCTGACCCGGGCTGACCTGCTCGGCACGTACGCCGGTCTCCGCCCACTGCTCGACACCGGGCACCACAAGGGTGCGAACAAGACCGCGGACATCTCCCGCCGGCACGCGGTGATCACCAGCGACGACGGACTCGTGACGATCGTCGGCGGAAAGCTCACCACCTACCGCAGGATGGCGCAGGACGCGCTCGACAAGGCGCTGGAGCAGTCCACCCTCGACGTACGCCGGCCATGCCTGACCCACCGGATTCCGCTCGTCGGTGCGGCCGATCGGGTCCGGCTGGCGGCCGTACGGGCGCCGTCGCGATTCGTCCAGCGGTACGGCGTCGAGGCGCCCGAGGTGATCGCGGGAGCGGCAGGGTTGCTGGAGCCGATCGCGCCCGGACTGCGGACGACGTACGCCGAGCTGTTGTTCGCGATCCGGCACGAGGGTGCGCTGACGGTGGACGATGTACTGGACCGGCGGACCCGGATCGGGCTGTCGGCCGTGGATCGGGAGCTCGCGTTGCCCGCGGTCGAGCAGGCGTTCGCCACCGTCTAGTTGCAGCTTTTCACCTGTGGACAAGGGGTTGATCGCTTCTGGTCGTGGGTTAACTTGGCTGCGGGGAGGTGGACAGATGACGCAGCCGTATCCGGGCCAATATCCGCAGTATCCGGGCCCGTATCGCCCGATGCCGTACCAGCCGGCGCCGATCCCGCCGCGGTACCGGCCGCTGCGGAAGATCGCGCTGGTCAGCATCGTGCTGATGGGGCTGACCGCGGTCGCGGCGGTGATCCAGTCCGCGCTCCTGTGGAGTTCGTACGACGACGTCAAGCGGTTCGTCTACGGATTGCTGTCCGAGGAGGAGGTCAACCGCGGCATCCAGTCGATCGCCGGCACCGGACCCCTGCTCAACCTGGTCAGCTACCTGCTGATGGGCACGGCGGTCGCCTTCCTGATCTGGCTATGGCAAGCGCGGGAGAACACCGACTTCCTGCACTCACCGCTGGCGCCGCGTCCCGGGCCGCCGGTCGACCCGGCCCGCGGCCTGCATCGGCGTGCGCAGGGCTGGGTGGTCGGCTCGTGGTTCTGCCCGATCGTGCAGTTCTGGTACCCGTTGGAGATCGTCCAGGACATCGCCACCGCAAGCGAGCCGCTCGAGCAGCCGGGCGCCACCCGGACCGGCCGGATGCGCGCGCTGCTGTACGGGTGGTGGGCGTCGTGGACGGGATTCTGGGTGATCCTGATCGGCGGCGGTGGTATCGCCTTCATCGGCTTCATCGTGTGGGTCGTCCGCCTGGTCGACGCGGCCGACGCCGCCGACGCGACCGGTGACTACGTCGACATCTACGGCCTGCAGGACTTCATGGTCCGGGTCGCGCTCGCGGTCAACATCGGCTTCACCGTAGCGACCGTCCTGCTGATCGTCGCGGGCATCGCCGCCTCGCTACTGTTCCTCGAGATCACTCGGTGGCAGCAGGACCGGGTCGACGTTCCGCGCGTCACCGATGTGGTGCGACCGCCCGAGCCACCGCAGTACGCGCCCCGCTACAACAACCCCGGCCCGACCTTCCCGTCGTACGGTCCGCGTCCCTAGGGGCGGCAGAGTACGACGCTCGCGTCGTCGTACCGCTTCCCACGAACGCCGGCCGGCTGGGCCTCGTCGTACGCCCAGACCCGGTCGACCAACTCGCGCAGTCCGTCGGTGGTGAGGACGTCGACCAGGTCCTCCCACGGGTGGCCGTAGCGTTCGACGTACCGCGACGCGCCATCGGTCATTACGGCGACCACCTCGACGTCGGCGCGATCCGTCGTACCCGTGACCGCCTCGTACGCCGCCTTGGGATCGGTGCTCGCCACCCAGAAGCCGCCGGGCTGGTTGCGGAGCCGGCGGACGGCCGCCAGGGAGTACTCGGGGAGGAGGTCGATGCGGTCGTCGCTGTGGACGGTGATCGCGCCGGTCGGTGACCGTACGACGAGGGGCGAGTCGGCCAGGACCAGGTGCTCGACGCGGCCCGGCTGGATCCGGAGCATCGAGACGGTCGACGAAGGGCTGTCCGGGTTGGTGATGTCACAGGTGTCGGCGTGCGCAGCTCGGACCGCGGAGATCGCGTCGGCCAGCAGGTCGGTGAGCGGCGCGGACGAGTGCGAGAGCAGCGGCGGCGCGAGCTGGGTCGCGAGGTGGCTGACCAGCCAGGCGACTGTGTGCCGGCAGCCGGAGTCGACACCCGGTGGGGCGGTGGCGCCGTCGAGTACGACGACGAAGTCGGGCCCGGTGAGCACCAGGTCCTCGTTCACCGCGGGCGGTCGCCGATCCGGCGCGGGCAGGCTGAGCAAGCGGATCTCCACCTGTCCAGTCTCCTACGGCTGATCGGACCAACCGTCGGCAAGTGACTGTTCGAGCGAGATCTTCGGCGACCATCCGAGCTGTGCGCCGATCAACCCGATGTCCGCCTGCTGCCAGCTCACGCCGGGACCGCCGTCCTGACCGTCCTCGACGATCTTCGCCGGCTGCCCGCTCCGCTCGAACAGCTGACCGGCGACATCGCGTGCGAGCGTCGCCCGACCGGTGCCGACGTTCAGGACCGGCGGGAGCTTGGCGTCCGCGAGCGCCACCGCCACCACGGCCTCGGCGACGTCGCGGACGTCGACGAAGTCCCGCCAGACGTCGAGCGATCCGACCTCGATCAACTGGCGTGACCGGAGATCCCTGATCACGCGGCCGGGCAAGGTGCTTGCGGGCGCGCCGGGGCCGATCACGTCGAAGATCCGGAGCACGACGGCGTCCGCGCCGTTCCGCTGGGCGCGCAGGACGAGTTCGGAGCCGGCCAGCTTGGTGATGCCGTACGGACCGGCCGGGCGGGGTTCGGTCTGCTCGTCCAGGCTGGTGCCGTGCGGACCACCGCCGTACTCGGCGGCCGAACCGAGCTGGACGAAGCGGGCGTGGCCGGCGTTGTCCCGGGTTGAGGCGAGCAGGGCCTCGACGGCGATCACGTTCGCCCGGACGAGGTCGGCCGGCTCGCCCAGCGTGGCGCCGGCGGCGTTGACGATCACGGTCGGCTTGTACATGCCGATCTGGGTGTCCAGGGCGTACGAGTGCATCGCGGCCAGGTCGCACAGCCGGTACGGCTCACCCCGGCTCCGGCTCAGGCCGCGGTACTCGACCCCGCGGTCGGCGAGCAGCGCGCAGATCCTGGCGCCGAGGAAACCTCCCGCGCCGAACACCATCACCCGCTCAGTTCCGGTCACCCCTCCATCGTGCGGCCCGTAGTTGTCGGTCGGCCTACCGTTCTCCGTCGTACCGATCACAACTAGGTCGTGTCCGGTGACACGACCTTTGTCGGCGCGGGATGGCAGGGTGGGGACTCCAGGCGACCGACCGAGGGAGATTCATGGCCGACCGTGCGCGACCGGGAGCGCCGACCGAGTCGACGATCCGTGACTGGGACGACGCCGACCCATCTGGGCAGACCTACCACCGGGTGCTGTTCATCGACTCCGACCTGACCGAGGTGGACAACCACGGCGGGATCTTCGAGGAGTGCACGTTCCGCGGGGTCCGCTTCAACGCCTCGACCCACACCGACGCGGCGTTCGTGAACTGCACCTTCGTCCGCTGCTCGCTGTTCGACACCACCTTCACCCGGTGCAAGCTCGTCGGCAGCTACTTCGACGACTGCACCTTCAACCTGCTGAAGGTGTCCGGCGGCGACTGGTCGTTCACCGGCCTGCCGGGCGCGGACCTGAAGGGGACCGAGTTCACCGGGGTGAGGCTGCGCGAGGCGGAGTTGACCGGCATCCGGGCGGCGAAGGCGACGCTGCGCGACCTCGATCTGTCCGGCGCATCGCTGCAGCGGGCCGACTTCACCGGCGCCGACCTGCGCGGATCCGACCTGTCCACGCTCGACCCGCTGACGGTCACGCTCAGAGACGCCCGGATCGACGTCACCCAGGCGATGGTCGTCGCGGCCACCCTCGGACTGGACGTCCGGCCCTGACCTGTGGATATCTCCGCGTAGTTGCGCAGTCATCCCCCGTTCTATCCACAACCTGTGGATAACCATCCGGATAACTTCGTACACTTCTTGTGATATCACCGCGCTCTGGCGACCGTGCGTAGTCCGTTGGCTGGTTTCGGTACTGGTACAGGCCGCTGAACCAGCCCGCCGCGCCGGTGCCGCGCCGGTCGCCGGGACCGTACGACGAGCATCGCGGCGTGCTCGACGACGTACAGGCCCGTCACCAGCCGGCGGCTGCGGGTGAGGGTCTGCAGGCCGGCCGCGAGACCGACCCCGCAGAACGTGCCGAGCGAGTTCGCGATCAGATCGTGCAACTGACAGGACCGCCCGAGCTGCGGGATCAGCGCCTGGATCGCCTCGACCGCGGCCGACATCCCGATCCCGGCGGCGATCCCGTCGCCCGGGCGGCCGCCGGCCAGCGTGAGCATGCCGGCGGCCGGGACGAAGAGCAGGACGTTGAGCAGGCCCTGGAGCGAGGTGAGCCCGCCGGTGGTGGTGAGGTGAGTGCCGCACTGACCGACCTGGCCCAGCCGGTGTGCGGTCGGGCTGAGGGTTGCCGCGAGTACCAGGGCGAGGGCCACCGGTAGGCAGAAGGCCGCCAGGCGGGGGATCAGGTCGCCGGGCCGGCGCAGCGACGAGATGGCGATCGGCAATGCCATGCCGGTGAGCACGAGCCAGGTGTCCAGTAGGTGTGGGATGCCGCGATAAGTGTCGAGCACGCGTCCGGACCTCCCGTGGTCGACCGGCTGTCTCGATCTCTTCCTCGTCGATTGCGCTTCCTCACATGACGATCTGCCGTCCGCCCCGCGCCCGCCAGGCTTGCCCGGACATCTGCACGCACCCGCAAACAGTCCGTGACAATCCGTGCACAAACTGTTACGGAAGAAAGGTGCTCGGGGCAACGATATTTGCATACCCTCCACCGATCGGTGGAGTGCCCGGTCAGCCGGACGAGGCGTGGATATGGCCCGGCGGTCGATGTGGGCGAACGGGCCGGACCGCGACGCTGGAGTGGTCGAGCTTTCGAAAGGAGCCGGAGATGTCCACTGTGGACGTGCGTCACCCGCGGAGTGCGGCAGCGTTGCGGAGTGTGCAACTGCTGGTCGGCGGGTATCTGGCTATCAGCGTGCTGACGCTGGCCGCCATCATTGCCCTGCGCAACGACACGGCGGCGGTCAACGCCGCGGTCTGGACCCGCGGCACGATCGTGGTCGCCAGCTCGCTGCTCACGTTCGCGTTCGCCCGGCGGGCGGCGCGCGGATCCCGGAAGGGGTTCCTCCGGCTGCGGCTGGTGTCGGCGATCATGCTGGTCGCGATCGTGGTGATCATCGCGTTGCCGGGCACCTTCCCGCTGTGGATGAAGTGCGAGCAGGCGATCTGCGGTCTGCTGCTGCTCGGGGTCGCCTTGCTGGTCAACGGCAAGCACCTACGGTCGGTGTTCACTGGTCGGTGAAGGAGGACGGATGAGCGAGCGGGTGTGGCCGGTGCGGGTGACCGTGGTGCCGTACGCGCTGCTCGCCTTCCTCACCGCGGTCACTGTGCTGGTTCGCCGTACCGACCCTCGGGCGATGCTTGTCGACCTGGTGCTGTGTGCGGCGGCCGCGCTGTGGATGCTCCTGATGTTCACACTGCGCCCGGCCCGGCGCGAGCGGTTCGGACCGATGGTGGTCTTCATCACCGGCTTCGTGCTGATCATGGCGGTGCTGGTGGTCCGCGACTCGTGGTTCGGCTTCCTCACGCCGGCCGGCTACTTCTACGCGTTCGTCTTGCTGCCCTGGCCCTCCCGCCTGGCCGGCGTCGCGGCCGTCGCCCTGGTCGCCGGTACGGCGCAGGCGTACGACATCCCCAAGACCGACGCGTTCGGCCTGCTCGCGTACGTCGCGGTGCTGGGGGTGAACGTGGTCGGGATGTGCCTGGCCGCGTGGCTCGGCTGGCGCAGTGACGTGCTCAGCCGGCAGCGCCAGGAGGCGGTCGACGCGCTGACCGAGACCAATCGTCGCCTCGAGGTGACCATGGCCGAGAACGCGGTCCTGCACGACCAGCTCGTGACCCAGGCGCGCGAAGCCGGCGTGCACGACGAGCGGCATCGGATGGCCCGCGAGATCCACGACACGCTCGCGCAGGGCCTGACGGGGATCGTCACCCAACTGCAGGCGGCCGAGCACGCCGCGGACTGGCGCCGGCACGTCCAGGCCGCGGTCGGTCTGGCCCGGGAGAGCCTGACCGAGGCGCGCCGCTCGGTCGACGCCCTCCGTCCACAGCCGTTGCAAGCGGCGACCTTGAGCGAGGCGATCGCCGACGTCGTACGACGCTGGTCGGCTCTGCACGGGATCGACGTACAACTGGCGACCACCGGCACGCCACGGGTGATGACACCCGAGGCCGAGGCCGGCCTGCTCCGCGCGACCCAGGAGGCGCTCGCGAACGTGGCGAAGTACGCGCAGGCGACCCGCGTCGGTGTGACGCTGTCGTACATGGAGAAGGAGGTCGCCTTGGACGTCCGCGACGACGGCATCGGCTTCGACCCGTCCCGCCGGACCGCGTCCAATGGCGGCGGCTTCGGCCTGGTCGCGATGCGGCAGCGGATCGAGGCGCTCAACGGGACGCTGGCGATCGAGTCCGAGCCAGGATCCGGTACGGCGATCTCCGCGAGTGTCCCCATGACCGCGGCGGGGGCGCCGGCATGATCAGGCTGCTGATCGCGGATGACCATCCGGTGGTCCGGGACGGGTTGAGCGGGATGTTCGCGGCCGAGCCCGAGTTCGAGGTGGTCGGTGAGGCGGCTGACGGCGCCGAGGCGATCAAGCTGGCGCAGACGCTGCGGCCGGACGTGATCCTGATGGATCTGCAGATGCCGGGTGTGAACGGCCTGGCCGCGATCGCCGAGCTCGCCAAGAGCGGGGTCGCCGCTCGGGTGCTCGTCCTGACCACCTACGACACGGACGGCTACGTCGTACCCGCGATCGAGGCCGGTGCGACCGGCTATCTGCTGAAGGACGCACCCCGCGACGAACTGCTCCGCGCCGTCCGCGCCGCCGCAGCCGGACAGTCGGTGCTGGCTCCGTCGGTGGCGAGCACGCTGATGAATCGCGTCCGCACGCCACCCGCGCCTGACGTGCTCAGCCCGCGGGAACTCGAAGTCCTCGGGCTCGTCGCAGCCGGCAACACCAACCGGGAGGCCGCCGCTCATCTGTTCATCAGTGAGGCGACGGTCAAGACGCATCTGCTCAACATCTACGCCAAGCTCGAGGTGCCAGATCGCGCATCCGCCGTCGCCGAGGGCTTCAGGCGCGGTCTGCTCTGACTCAGCGCCGGTGCTCGGCGACCGCGGCCGCGGTCCGGTCTTCCCCGTCCGCGCGGAGCCCCTCGATCACCCCGTCGACGTCCGCCTCCGGCCGGTTCTGGCTGAGCTTGAACTTCGCCTCGATCCGGTTGATCGCGATCTCGACGCCGACGATCGCCCGGAGCTGCCCGCTGACGAACTTCTCCGGCGCGTCGTCGACCGACCACGGTTCGGTCCGGCCCGCCTCGTGGTGATCCGACAAGCGCCGTACGACGTTCTCGACCCAGGCTGGATCGTCGTGCACGGTCATGGTCCCGTAGACATGCGCGGTGATGTAGTTCCAGGTCGGCACCACACGGCCGTGCTCGCGCTTGGACTCGTACCAGGCCGGTGAGACGTATGCGTCCGGCCCGCGCATGATCACCAGTGCCTCGCCGACCACGGTCCGGCGCCAGTGGTCGTTGTTCCGGGCGAAGTGCCCGAGCAGCACGTTCCGCGAACGGTCGTGGACGAACGGCAGCATCGTCGCCACCAGCCCGTCCGTGGTCATCGTCACCAGGTCGGCGGCGCCGTGATGGGAGAGCAGCTCGTGCACCGCCTCGTCGTCGGCGGCGAAGTGGGCGGGAACATACATCAGCGATCCTCATCAGTGGCGGACAGCAACAGTCTCACCGACGCCGGCCGCACGCCGACAGGGCCAATCCGGAGGATCTTGACCAGTCCACTCACAGCACGACTTCGTGCGTCCAGTCTGCCCGCTGTTGGGCATGCAGGCGCCAGTAGTGGTCGGCGATGTCCTCCGGGTCCCACAGCGAGCCGGGAGCGACTCCACCACCCACGGTGACGGTGGCTGCGTGGATGCCCGCTGCGCCGTACTGCTGGTCGAGCAGGGTGACGAGCGTCCGGACGCCGGCCTTGCCGAGGGAGAGGCTGACGTAGGCGGGCTTCGGCTCGGGCATGCCGCCGGTGATGATGAACGTGCCACGCCCGCGCTCGACCATCGACGGTACGACGTAGGCCGCCGTGGTGATCGCACCGACCACGTTGACCGCCCAGGCGTCCAGCTGCTGCTGAGCCGTCAGGTCGCCGACCGCATCCGGCTGGATGACCGCCGCGTTGTAGACGACCACGTCCGGTACGCCGTGCGCGTTGATCACCCGATCGAGCGCGGCCCGCAGCCCGACCTCGTCCGTGCTGTCGGCCGTGACCGCGAGGACCTCGGCGCCCGCGAGCGCGTCGGCCGCGGCCTTCACCTTCTCCTCCGACCGCGCGATCAG
Organism: Kribbella sp. NBC_01484; assembly: GCF_036227145.1. Classification (NCBI taxonomy): domain Bacteria; kingdom Bacillati; phylum Actinomycetota; class Actinomycetes; order Propionibacteriales; family Kribbellaceae; genus Kribbella; species Kribbella sp. NBC_01484. The sequence goes on along the minus strand of NZ_CP109437.1, from coordinate 2,701,217 downwards.
CCCGGCACTCATCCCTTCCCGCACGAACCGCCGGGCCACCGCCACGCCGATCCCCGGTCCAACTCCAACCACCACGATTCCAGCCATGCCACGACCGTAAAGCCTGACACCAATGTCAAGGTCAAATCAGCGCCGCAGGAGCACGGTGCCGGAGCGCTTGAGAGTCGATCCGTGGCTGGACCGCAGACGCCGCGACGGTCCTGGGTGTCGAGGATCGGCTCGGTTCGATCGAACCCGGGAAGCTCGCGGACTTCGTCGTACTGGATCGGGACATCCTGACGTGTCCGGTCGACGACATCCGGGAGGCTGTCGTCCTCACCACGGTGCTGGCAGGTGGGGATCCAGACGGAGGTCAGTGTGGTTTGCGGGACACTAGGTCTTGAGCTTCGCGGCGTTCTCGTAGGCGCGGCGCCAGTCGACGGCGGGCGGGAGGATCAGGCGTTCGACGCCCGCCGCTTCATATGCTGCGAGCTGCTCGGCCGGGTCACCGTCCAGTTGGGGTGCGACGACCGTTGCCTTGAGCGCCGGCCTGTTGTGCTCGGCGGCGAGTTCGTTGATCCGGGCAAGGTTCGTCCGGATCTCGGCCGGCGACATCGCGATCGTCGCCCACCCGTCGCCGTACGTCGCCGCCCGCCGGTGAGCCCGTGGTCCGTTGCCTGCGACAACGATCGGCGGCACCACCGACCCGGGTTCCAGGGTCGCCTCGAGGCCGTCCGCGAGTACCGTCGGCTTGCCCGCGATCAGATCGCGCAGCTTGTCGAGCGCGTCGTCGGTGAGCCGGCCGCGGTCCGCGAACTCCACGCCGGCCGCGCGCCAGCCGATGTCACCGTGGGCCGGGTTGCCGGTGCCGACGCCGAGGACGAGCCGGTTGCCGGACACCAGTTGCAGCGTGTTCACCTGCTTCGCCGCCCACGCGACCGGACGCAGCGCCAGCAGCATCACGTTGAACCCGACCGTGATCCGCTCCGTCACCGCCGCCGCGGTCGCCAGCACCACCGAGCTGTCCAGCATCGGCGCACTCGCGATCAGATGATCCGTCGACCACACCGAGTCCAGCCCGATCTCCTCGGCGAACCGTGCACTCTCGCGCACATCGCCGAGAATCGGTTGCTTCGGATCCGGCGTCGACGTCGGGAGAATCACGCCAATCTCAAGTCCCATACTCCCGCCAACCTCCACCCCGGCGGCCCTATTCCGTCAGCGGGGGTTCTTCGCTCGCCAGGTGACGTAGTCGGCCACGGCCGCGGGGACATCGAACGCCGGCGTGAAGCCGGTGTCCTCGGTGAGCCGAGTGATGTCGAGGTACGGATCGTCGCCGGGACCGGCCTGCCGTCCAGGCAGGAGGTCGAGCCGCCGGCCGGGGGAGAGCGCCTGCAGGGCGTCCACGATCTCGCGGTTGGTGTACGGCCGGCCGCTGGACACGTTGTAGGTGTCGTGCCGCACGACGTCCGTGGTCGTCAGGAGGGCGATCGCACGTCCGGCGTCCGGCGCGTAGCAGGAGTCGCCGCCATCGTCGGCGTACAGCGGATGTGGTTCGTCACCACGCAGTACGGCGCTGATGTACGGCGGGATGTGGAAGAACGGTGTTTCCGGGTCGACGAGCGGTCCCCAGATGGTCCCGATCCTCAGTACGACCGGCTGGACGCCGCTGCCCTGGAGGCTGTGCGTCGTGAGTGGCTCGGCCGCCTTCTTGAAGGCGATGATCAGGTGGGGCAGCGCCATGGTGGGGAGCGCGAGGTCCTCGTGCCAGGGCATCTCGGTCCGGCCGGTGTACGCGCCGAGGCTGCTGGCGACAGCGAACCGGCGTACGCCCCAGGTGCGGGCGGCGTCCAGCGCGTTGAGCAGGCCGGTCAGGTCCGTGCGGAAGAACTGGACCGGGTCCTCGTCGGGGACACTGCCCGCAAGATGCACGATGTCGGTGATGTCGTAGCGGTCGCCGAGGGCCAGGAACGCGTCCCGATCGGTGACGTCGAGAGCTTTCACAGTGACGTTTCCGGCGAGGAACGACGGGACCTCGGTCCGACGATGGGTGGTGACGACGACCTCGCGTCCGAGATCGACGAGCGCCCGGGCGGTGTGGGCGCCGATCATGCCCAGCCCTCCGGTGACAAGGATCATCGGACCACCTCGTAGTGGAGGTGCGTCACGCCCGGTGCCGCGATGGCCGTGAGCAGGCGGAGGTTCACGTGCTTCGGGATCGCCTGGAAGAAGCTGCGCCCGGCGGCCGAACTCGTCGACGCCGTGCGGGGTGCGACCACTGATGTAGCCATCGACCGAGACGGCGTGGGCGCTGAAGACCTTGCTCGTGTCTGACATGCGGTCGAACCTACGCGCGGGCGTGACGACGAGTCTTGAAACATCTTGTCGTTGCCCGCCCAGCACGACGGCGGCTGTGGGGGTCAGGTGGGGTCGGCCTTGGTGAGGGAGAGGACGGCGGGGCGGAGGAGTTCGACGATCTCTTCGGGGTCGGCGTCGGCCAGTTGGTCGAGTTTGACCAGGTGGCGGCCGACGACGACTCCGATGAGTACGGCGCTGATCACGGCGGCGCGGAGGTCGCCGTCGTCGCCGGGGATGGCCTTGCTGACTTTGACGCGATCGGCGTGAGCGTTGCCCCGCACCTCCGCCGCCGCGTCTGGACGAGTGAGCATCGACCGCAGCGCCGCGAGTGAACCGATCGGCTCATCGATGAGTGACTGCCGAAGACGATCGAGCAGTTGCTCGGCGATCTCCTCAGCCGTCTCGCCGGTCACCGAAGGCATCTCGGTTCGGGTGGCGAGCGCGAACAGTTGTTCCTTGCTCCGGTAGTAGTGCATCACCAGGCCGGCATCCACCTGCGCCGCCGCGGCAACAGCCCGGATCGTGGTCCGGTCGTACCCCACCTCGGCGAACAGCCGCCGTGCTGCAGTCAGGATCCGCTCCTGCGTGTCGATCCGCTGCTGGGCCCGCGACGACCGCGGCGTGGAATCGCTCATCCCGTTCATTCTACGCCCGTTGACCGATGACGCGGTTTCGTTCTACGCTCGTTGAACCGTTCCACGTCTGTTGAATGAAGAGGAGTGACCATGAGGAGCCCACTCGACGTACTGGAACTTCGTCGCCAATACATCGTTGCCCGCGACTTCGAGTCGTTCGCCGGCCTGTTCGCGGCGGACGGCGTGATCGAGCTGCCGTTCGCCGTCGACGGCCTGCCCGCTCGTTTGGAGGGGCGCGCCGCCATCCGCGAGTTCTCGCTCAACACCAGCGACCGCCCGGTGGAGATCATCGACCTGCGCGTCGTCCAACTGCACCAGACCACGGATTCCGAGGTCGTGATCGTCGAACTCGTCACCGAAGCCCGCCACACCACGACTGGCGCATCCTTCGAAGCCCCCTGCATCCAGGTCTTCCGCATCCACAACGGCGAAATCAAACTCTTCCGCGACTACATCGGCGCCACCACCATCCCCAACCTCACCACCTAACAGCCCGCGACGAACGTGATCCGCCAGATCCCGACCGAGCGTCACACGATCGGGAGGCCGTTCAGCGCCCTCGTCGGAACGACCACCCGCCAGGATCGCGGGGGGATCGGTGCTCAGTTTGGAACGGCGAAGACCAACTGCAACCTCGGAGTCCGTCAGGCTGGGAGTGCCAGGTTCCGGCGGCGCAGGGCCACGACGCTCGTGGCGGCCAGCAGAAGGCAGGCCAGGCCCAGACCCAGGATCGGTCCGGAGGTGACGGCAACGGCTGGTGCGTTGGGCACCTGGGTGAAGGGCGACAGGTCCAGCAGCCACGTCGGCAGCCCGAGTGAGGGGCCGAACATCGGCCCGACGATGATCGAGCCCACCACCAGTGCCCAGGACAGACCGACCGACCAACGCGGCAGCAACATGATCACCGTGACGACCGCGGCTCCCAGGACGCCGACGGCGGGGAGTTGGACCAGCGCGGCGATGACCAGATCATGCACCAGAGCTGCGGTGCCGCCGAGCACCTGACCGCCGGTGATGCCCATCGCCACTGCGAAGACCAGGATCAGCAACATGGCCCCGGCCAGCGCGTTAACGGCGTACGCGCCCAGCCAGCGAAGTCGGGAGACTGCGGTGCCGAGCACCGACTCCAGCGTGCCGTGCGCTTCGTCGTGGTGCAGGCGAAGCAAGAGCGTGACTACGTAGATGGCCACGGCCATTCCCGCCATCTGCATCATCGAGGCCAAGTACGCGCCGAGCAGGTCGGCGTGACCGCCGAAGGTGGCGTACCACTCCGTGGCCGCTCCCTCGAGTCCCCCGATCTGGTCACTGAGCGCACCGAAGATCAGGCCGAAGCCGAACAGGCCGATCGCCCAGCCCAACAGCGTTCCACGCTGCAGCCGCCAGACCAGGCCGGCGGGGCTCAGCAGGACCGGGCTCGCGTGGGCGGCACCCCTGCGTTCGGGCCACATTCCCCGACCGACGTCGCGTCTGCCGACGAGGACGACGGCCAACCAGAACAGCGCAGCCAGGACCAGTACGGCGGGCCCGAGCGGCCACCACAGGTTGTCGGCGAACGGCCGCATCTGCTGGCCCCAGCCGATCGGGGAGAGCCAGGCCGGCCATGCGCTGGTGATCCTGAGGGCGGCGGAGTCCACGGTTCCGAGCATGTTGCCGAGCGCCGCAAGCATGAAGGCAACGCCGAGGCCCGCACCGGCAAGACCGATCGCGCTGCGCGTGGTCGACGCGAGCTGCGACGTCACCGCGGCGACGCCGGTGAAGGCCACGCCCACCAGGGCGATCGACGTACCGGCGACCAGGGACCCGGCCGCGGGTTGTCCCGCGACCACCATCCCGAGTCCGAGCAGTACGGCCAGGACAAGGTTCGCAACAAGCGCGACGGTCACGGCCGCGGCCAGCGAAGCGTAGCGACCGACCACGCCGGCACCCAGCATCTCCTCGCGACCGAGCTCTTCGGCCTGACGGGTGTGTCGCACGACTGCGAGGATGCTCATCACGGCGGCGAGCACGGCGAGGGTCATGGCGTCTCGGTGCATGGTGTAGCCCCCGACGCTGGAGCCTGTCACCAAGCCGAGCACGCGCATGCCGGGGTTATCTGTGACGATGCGGGTGTCCGGCTCCAGGAGCTGGGGGTGTTTGGAGTAGTTGTCCTCGAACATGGCGGTCGTCGCAGCCAAGAATGCGGCCATGCCGAGGATCCATGCGGGCAGCGTGATCCGGTCGCGCCGCAGCGCGAGGCGGACCAGCCGTGTCGTGCCTGTGAAGCCGCTCATCGTGCCGTCACCGCCTCGGCATCTGCATCCGCGGCAGGCGCGGCGATGTCCTCGCCGTAGTGCCGCATGAACAGTTCCTCGAGGGTGGGCGGCGAGGTCGTCATCGACCGCACCTGGAGGTCGACCAGGTGCTCGAGGACGTGGTTCAGCTCGCCCGGGTCGACGCTGAACTCCGCGTGGCCGTCGTGCGCCCGGGCGTCGTGGACGCCGGGCCACCGTGTCACCGACTCCAGCGGCTTGGCGGTGTCAACGACCACCGACGTGCGGGTGAGGTGACGCAGCTCGTCGAAGCTGCCGGTTTCGGCAGCCCGGCCCGCTCGGATGATGGTGACGCGGTCGCACAGCGCCTCGACCTCGGAGAGGATGTGGCTGGAGAGCAGAATGCTCCGTCCGTCAGCGCGCAGCTGCTGGACGACGTCCTGGAAAACCGCCTCCATGAGTGGGTCCAGCCCGGAGGTCGGCTCGTCCAGCAGGTAGAGCTCCACGGGGGAGGAGAAGGCGGCCACGAGGGCGACCTTCTGCCGGTTTCCCTTGGAGTAGGCGCGAACCCTCTTGGTCGGGTCGAGCTGGAAGCGCTCGAGGAGCTCCTCCCGGCGCTTCGGTTCGAGCCCTCCCCGCAGATCGCCGAGCAGGTCGATCACCTCGCCGCCGGTGAGGTTGGGCCACAGGTTCACCTCACCGGGCACGTAGGCCAGACGCCGGTGCAACGCCACAGTGTCGCGCCACGGGTCACCGCCGAGCAGGGCGACGTGTCCGTCGTCGGCGCGCAGCAATCCGAGCAGGACGCGGATGGTGGTTGTCTTCCCTGCGCCGTTGGGCCCGAGGAACCCATGCACCTCACCGGTCTCGACGTGCAGTTCGAGATGGTCAAGCGCCCGGGTCCTGGGGCCGAAGTCCTTCACAAGTCCGGAGATCGCTATCGCAGCCGTCACTGAGATCACTTCCCTTGGCACTTCTCGCCAATCCAGACGTCCCCAACTCTCAGCACATCGCAACCGCGCACGGGCAGGCAGGGCCGAACGCCACCGACAAGCCGGCCTTATGTCACCCGGAAGAGGGTCCGGTGGCACAAGGCGCGCGCGGAGAGGCGATATTCGCTGCACCCGCTGCGGAGCCCGGCCTTGCACGGTGCGAGAACGTCGTCGGGCTCCAGGCCCGGTCAGACCGCCACAATCACCGTTACCATGCATGCGGAGGTAGACCCTCATGCCCTGGCCGGCGTTCCTCAGACCCGCGCACGCAGCGATCAACCCGGTTGCGTTGCGGCTCGCGGGTCGAGCAGGTTCCCTTGCGGTCTTGGTGCATACGGGGCGGCGAACCGGGCGTACGTACCGCACTCCCGTCCGCGCGTTCAGACGCGGACACTGGGTGGCTGTCGGGGCGAACTTCGGCGCGGACTCTCAGTGGGTGAAGAACGTCGTTGATGCGGGCCATTGCGAGATGCTGCTCAGGCACGACCTGCTGTACCTCGCGCGTCCCAAGGTTGTGCCGCTCGACAGCCTGCCTGCAGTATTTCCAGGTTGGTACGCGTTCGGTCTACGTCATTTCGTGCGTACCCGCGAGTGCCTGCTCTTGCAGATCGAGGACCGGCGTTGACCGGTTCGAGGAGCCGGGCGAGCCAGGGTCCGAACGTCCTAGGTGCCAGCCACGGGGCGCGCCGTGAGCATCGTCAACCGGTACCGCCTGTTTCCGTCCGCGAACAGCTCGAAGGAGTCCGAACTGCCGTCGTCGTCCGCGAACGCGCCTCGGACCCTGACCAGATCAGGCGACACCGTTGACGTTGCCGAAGGCAACGCAGACCTGGTCCAGGATTGTTGCCCGCCACAACCACCTGCTGCCGCGACGCGGCGAGACTCCGCTTGATGATGATCCGGTGGCCCGCCGCGGTGAGGGCAGGGCCACCGGATCAGTGGGTTAGCGCCCAGTGGCGAAGAAGGTTGCGAAGACGTTCTGGAGCGCGAGTGAGTCGACCAGGGTCGGGTTGGCGCTGCTCTGGTTGCCCCAGCCGTAGGTGTAGTCCATCACTGGGGACGGCACGAGCCGCTTCCACTCGGTCAGGATCGCATGCTCTTGAGTCGCGGTCGGCAGGTTGTAGTAGTGGCTCGTCGTCCGCTCCTGGCCGAATGCCTGGTACACGGGCACGACAGCTGTCAGCGGGACACCAGCCGCCCGGGCCGCGGCGACCTTCTCGCCGATCTTGCTCAGGTCACACTGGGGGTGGGCGATCGAGCAGGGGTACGGGTCGAGGCCGACCAGATCAACATGGCTGCTCGCCGGCGCGAACGGCTTGTAGTCGGCCACCTTGCTCAGCACGATGAATGACTTCTGCCGCCCGCCGCTCGCGGCGCGAATGTAGTCCGCCCGCGACCGCAGCGCCGCGGGACCGCCTGGGCAGTCCCCGATGTGCGGCTCGTCGGACAGGTAGTACGCGAACACCTTCGGGTTCGAGGCGAGGGCGTCGATCTTGGCCTTGAAGGTGCTGTCGGCCGGGGTCGGGCACTTCTGGCCCAGCCAGAACACCGACTGCACCCCGGTCGGCAATGTGCTCAGGCTGGAGACCGAGGACTTGTCGGCCAGGGTGTAGCCGAGAGCGAAGGGCGCGGTCGCCCCCTTGAGATTGGCCACGAAATGGCGGGTCGGCGTCTGTACCCCCGTCTGGGCCTCCGCCTGCGCTCCGCCGGAGGTCGCGTTCAGGGCAACAACGAGGCTGGCCAGCAGAGCGAGCAGGCCGGCGCCGAGGGTGATCTTGGTCGTTCGCGTCATGAGCGGCCCCTCTCGCCGCAGGTCGCGACAAGGAAGGAGAATGACAGGTGAGCGGGGATGGCGGACATGCAGCAACCTTTCGGGCGCGTCGGATTACCGGACGGAGGGGGAACCATCCGGTCGGCAGGTCACCATCGGCAGTCGTACTGCGACCCCAGTTCCGCACCAGCCGCATCACGGTGACTCAGGGGCGATTTCCCCAGGCCACAATCGCCCTCTCTACTTGGCGCGTGACCTTACCGTGATGTTGCCGGAACGGCGAATGCCTACCGGATACCGGTCAGCCAGGTCCGCTGGCCGTGCTCTCGTCAGAGGAACCCACGATCCGCGAAGCCCTGCTGAACCTGGTCGACCACCAGCAGACCATCCACCGGCTCACCGAGGAACTCGAGCACGCGCGACTCGCTGCGCGCAGCACGGCGCGATACCCGGCGCCTCGAGCGCCGGTGGCGATCGCCGACCGTGATGCGACCCCCGCGTTCATCATCGATGGGACCCGAAAGCTGACGTGGCAAAGTGGGATTTCAGATGACGAGAGTCTTCTGATAGCAACGAGCGAGCGTGTCGTCGACGTACTTGCCGTACGGCTCGATCAACCGGTATCCGCGCCGTTCATACAGAGCGATAGCTTCAGGCTGCCGTACCCCTGTCGCCAGCCGGATCCTGAGGTACCCAATGTCCGCGGCGAGTTTCTCCAGCCCGGTCAGGACGGCTCCTCCAATGCCTCGACCACGGAACGCAGGAGCGACGTACATCCGCTTGAGTTCGCCGATGGACGAGTCACCCGACGGCTGCAGTGCGCCACAGCCGACGGCTCTGCCTTCCATGCCGACGACCAGGAACCGAGCATCCCCGTGGACTGGCGAGCGCCCCTCGGCTCCGTAGCGATTGACCAGTTCGCCAAAGGCGGCATCCAGAAGCACCGCGAGTTGTCGATCGGTGGGATGCCGCTCTTCGATCAACATGCGGCAGATGCTACGAGATCCATCAATCACATAGACAGCTGCGTCAGGGCACGTGGAGGGCACGCACGTCCACGAGATTCAATGGTTGCTGATCCAGCGTCGCCCATGGTCTATCGAGCTACCTGCCATGTCCGGCGCCGAGCCTGGAGGCGCCCGAACACGGTGAGACGTCTGCAGCCGTCCACGGGTCTTGTTAGCAAATCCGTTAGCAAGTGGCCAGTTTGGAGGATCGGCCGAACGTACGCCCACCACCCTGGCGGCGAGCCTGATCCGATGCCCGCCGAGTGACCCATCTGCCCCGTTGACCCCTCCTGATCGCTCGCGACTCTCTCCTGACGAGTGGGCTTTCGTGCGCACCTCGGAGACATGGCCCCGGGGCGATGAGGCTAGGGTCTACCGGCATGGATCTTGCAACCTTGCAGGCGCGTGCTGTTGCCATCAAGGAGCTGTATGACCGCTACAACGTAACTGCTGGTCGTACCGCGTGGACCAGCGGCGATCTTGCGCTTGGCTTCGTAGGAGATGTGGGAGATCTCGCTAAGCTCGTCATGGCCGTCGACGGCCGTCGTGAGATTGAGGACGCCCACACGCGACTGGGCCACGAGCTTGCAGACTGCCTCTGGTCGGTGCTCGTCCTTGCCGACCGGTACGGAGTCGACTTGGGCGCAGAGTTCACGCAGATGACCGGCGACCTGGAGGCGAAGCTGAGCTAAGGATCGCCAACAGGCTCAGTGCCCAGCTGCGCCAGGCTCACCCGAGGACTGGGGCCGATGCGTTAGGGCACGTAGAGGGCACGCGGCCTCTGAACGAGACTCAGGAGAACGGCGCTGTGGGCCGAGAATCGCGCTCTGACCTGCATGAACGCTTTGGTGGAGACGAGGGGACTTGAACCCCTAACCCCTGCCTTGCAAAGGCAGTGCTCTGCCAGTTGAGCTACGCCCCCGTGGGGGTGGTCAGTGGCCGGGGGGTACCCGGTCGACTGCCTCGGCCCAGAGGTCCTTCTCGGCGCGGGACTGCTGGGTCTTCTTGTAGGCGAAGTATCCACCGATGCCGGCCAGCAGCACCAGCAGGATCTTTCTCAGCACTGGAGACTCCTCGGAATCGGGGTTCGTGGTGGTGGGCCTAACTGGACTTGAACCAGTGACCTCTGCCTTATCAGGGCAGCGCTCTAACCGTCTGAGCTATAGGCCCGCGGTGCGGGGTCGAACCCGGGAGAGATTACCGCACCAAGTGCCTGTCTCCCAAACCGGTTCCGGCCGGGCCCACCTGAGGCCCGGCCGGCCGGTGTCAGTCCTCCGATGCCAGCGTGACTTCGAGGCCGCCGAGCAGCGTGGCGGCGATGTTGTAGAGGAAGGATCCGAGCGTCGCGAGCGCGGTGATGATCAGCACGTCCGCACACGCGAGCAGCGTGGTGAAGCCCATCACCTTGCCGGTGTTGACGTAGTTCTCGATCCGGAACGGCTCGGCCGTCGGCGTGCCGAGCACCTCCTGGACGGTGTTGTTGATGTTGTCGAACACCCCGGCCGCACCGATCGCGGACCAGATGATGAACACCGCGACCCAGGTCACGATGCCGAACGCGATCGACAGCAGGAACGCCGTCTTCATCACCGACCACGGGTCGATCCGGGACATCCGCAGGCGCGCCTTGCGGGTCTGCGGCCGGCTCGACGGCTTCGGTTCTCTCCCGGCCTTCGCCGCGTGCCTGTTCTCGGTCTTGTCCGTCTTGTCGTTCTTCACCGCGGCCGCCTTGTCCAGGACTGCCTGACGTGCCGCGCTCACCCGATCACCGAACGACTCGGTCTTCGGCTCGGTCGTGCCGGTCAGTCCGTACGACGAGGCTGACACCGGAGCACCGGGTGGCGGCGGGACCGGGGTGGGTGACCATGGCTCAGGGCGACCGGGCGTGCTCGGGCCCGGCGTCGTACCGGGACGGGCCGGCTGCTGCTGCGGGCGCACCGGTGTGGCACCGGCCGCGCCCGGCCGCGGCTGCTGGCGGAAGTCCGCCGGCCGCTGGCCGTTCGGCGTACCGCTCCTTGGCTGGCCGTTGCCGCCGGGCGCGGCACCGGAACGACCGTTGGAGGCCGGAGTGGCCGGTCCGGTGGGCGGCTTCCCGGCCTGCGATGCCCGCTGGCTGGAACTGTCCGCCGCACCATCGGGCCAGGTCGGCCTCGCGCGGTTGGTCATCAGTTACCCCTCCTGGCCGGCATCGTCGTCTTCGACGGTAGCCGCGCCGTCCACGTCCGTCGAACGTTCGTCATCATTCTGGACGCTCTCAGGGGTGGATTCGGTTGTCGATCCGTCCACATCCTGGGCATCTCCGAGGGATGTACCCCCTTCGACGCCTTCGGATTCCTCGCCGATGAGATCGCCGTTGACGGTCAGATCGGTGTTCCGGGCGATCGCGACGACCGCGTCGGACTCGCCGACCCCGGCGAACCGGACGCCCATCGTGTCCCGGCCCTTGACCGGCACGCTGTCGACCCGGCTGCGGACCACCTGACCGCTCGCCTTGATCGCCAGCACCTGGTCCTCGTCGACCACGATGAGTGCGCCGACCAGCGAGCCGCGCTCGTCGTTCAGCTTCACTGCCTTGATGCCGAGACCACCGCGGCCCTGCTGGCGGTACTCCGAGACCCGGCTGCGCTTGGCGTACCCGGCGTCGGTCACGGTGAAGACGAACTGGGAGTCCTCGTCCGCGCCGGCCCGGATCACCGACATCGACAGCAACTCGTCGCCGGAGCGGAACTTCATCCCGGTCACGCCGGAGGTGGCCCGGCCCATCGGGCGGAGCTGCTCGTCGTTCGCGGTGAAGCGGATCGACTGGCCCTTGCGGGACACCAGTAGCAGGTCGTCCTCGGCGGTGGCCAGGTCGGCACCGATCAACTCGTCGTCGTCCTCGCGGAAGTTGACCGCGATGATGCCGCTCTGCCGGGCCGAGTCGTAGTCGGTCAGCGCCGTCTTCTTGACCAGGCCCCGCTTGGTGGCGAGCACCAGGTAGTCAGCCTGCTCGTAGTCGCGCAGTGTCAGGACCTGCGCGATCTCCTCGTCCGGCTGGAACGACAGCAGGCCGGCGACGTGCGAGCCCTTCGCGTCCCGGGCGGACTCGGGCAGCTGCCACACCTTGGCCCGGTAGACCCGGCCCTTGGTGGTGAAGAACAGCATCCAGTGGTGGTTCGTGGTGGCGAAGAAGTGGCTGATCTCGTCCTCGGCCCGCAACTGCGCGCCGCGAACACCCTTGCCGCCGCGGTTCTGCGTCCGGTACAGGTCGGTCTTGGTCCGCTTCGCGTACCCGCCGCGGGTGATGGTGACGACGACGTCCTCGTCCGGCACCAGGTCCTGGACGGACAGGTCGCCGTCGGCCGCGATGATCTCGGTCCGCCGCTCGTCGCCGTACCTGTCGACGATCTCGGCGAGCTCGTCCTTGACGATGGACCGCTGCCGCTCGGGGCTGGCCAGGATGTCCTCGAGGTCGGCGATGATCGCCTCGAGCTCCTGCAACCGCTCGATGATCTTCTGCCGTTCCAGTGCGGCCAGCCGGCGCAGCTGCATGTCCAGGATCGCCTGCGCCTGGATCTCGTCGATGTCGAGCAGCTGCATCAGGCCGGTGCGCGCCTCGTCCACGTCCGGGCTGCGCCGGATCAGCGCGATCACCTCGTCGAGGGCGTCGAGCGCCTTCACATAGCCGCGGTAGATGTGCGCGTTCTTCTCCGCCTCGCGCAGACGGAAGCGGGTCCGCCGCTGGATGACCTCGATCTGGTGGTCGATCCAGTGGCTGATGAAGAGGTTCACGCTCAGGGTGCGCGGTACGCCGTCAACCAGAGCCAGCATGTTGCACCCGAAAGTGTCCTGCAGCTGGGTGTGTTTGTAGAGGTTGTTCAGTACGACGCGCGGCTGAGCGTCCCGCTTCAGCACGACGACCAGCCGCTGCCCGGTCCGCGACGAGCTGTCGTCGCGGATGTCGGCGATCCCACTCATCTTGCCGGTGTTCACCAGCTCGGCGATCTTCAACGCCAGGTTGTCGGGGTTGACCATGTACGGCAGCTCGGTGACGACCAGGCTGGTCCGGCCCTTGGCGTCCTCCTCGATGTCGACGACCGCACGCATCGTGACCGAGCCACGGCCGGTGCGGTAGGCGTCGTCGATGCCCTTGTAGCCGACGATCAGTGCGCCGTTCGGGAAGTCGGGGCCCTTGATGTACTGCAGGCAGGCGTCGAGCAGCTCCTCCTGGGTCGCGTCCGGGTGCTCAAGCGCCCAGTTGACCGCGGCCGCGACCTCGCGCAGGTTGTGCGGCGGGATGTTCGTCGCCATGCCGACGGCGATGCCGGACGAGCCGTTCACCAGCAGGTTCGGGAAGCGGGCCGGCAGGATCACCGGCTCCTGCGACTTGCCGTCGTAGTTGGCCCGGAAGTCGACCGTGTCCTGGTCGATGTCGCGGACCATCTCCATCGCCAGCGGCGCCATCCGGCACTCGGTGTACCGCATCGCGGCCGCCGGGTCGTTGCCCGGGGAACCGAAGTTGCCCTGGCCTTGGATCAGCGGCGCCCGCATCACCCACGGCTGCGCCAGCCGGACCAGGGTGTCGTAGATCGCCGAGTCGCCGTGCGGGTGGTACTGACCCATCACGTCACCGACGATGCGGGAACACTTGTTGAAACCACGGTCCGGTCGGTAGCCGCCGTCGTACATCGCGTAGAGGATGCGGCGGTGCACCGGCTTGAGGCCGTCGCGGACCTCGGGCAGTGCGCGGCCGACGATCACGGCCATCGCATAGTCGAGGTACGACTGCTGCATCTCGGTCTGCAGGTCGAGGGGCTCGACCCGGTCGTGGCCCGGGGAGGTGGGGGTCTCCGTCATGAAAAGCTCGTCCCGTTCAAGTCATCAGTACGTCGGTGAGTGGCGCAGGGTGGACTGTGGCCCGGGGCAACGGACCACGAACCCGTCAGATGTCGAGGAAGCGGACGTCCTTGGCGTTGCGCTGGATGAAACTGCGCCGCGCCTCGATGTCGTCGCCCATCAGCGTCTGGAACGTCTCGTCGGCACGGATCGCGTCGTCCAGGGTGATCTGCAGCAGCACCCGGTTGGCCGGGTCCATCGTCGTGTCCCACAGCTCGTTCGCGTTCATCTCGCCCAGACCCTTGTAGCGCTGGATCGGGTTCTCCTTGGGCAGCTTCCGGCCCGCCTCGGCGCCGGCCTCGAGCAGGCCGTCGCGCTCCCGGTCGGTGTAGGCGAGCTCGTCCGCGTGGTTGCTCCAGCGGATCTTGTACAGCGGCGGCTGCGCGGCGTACACATGACCACGCTCGATCAGCGGCCGCATGAACCGGAACAGCAGCGTCAGCAGCAGGGTCCGGATGTGCTGGCCGTCGACGTCGGCGTCGGCCATGATCACGATCTTGTGGTACCGGAGCTTGTCCTCGTCGAAGTCCTCGTGGATGCCGGTGCCGAGCGCGGAGATGATCGCCTGGACCTCGTTGTTCTGCAGGACCTTGTCGATCCGGGCCTTCTCGACGTTCAGGATCTTGCCCCGGATCGGCAGGATGGCCTGGAACTTCGGGTCCCGCCCGCCCTTCGCGGAGCCACCGGCCGAGTCACCCTCGACGATGTAGACCTCGCACTCCTCGGGGTTGGTCGACTGGCAGTCGGCCAGCTTGCCCGGGAGACCACCGCCACCCAGCAGGCCCTTGCGGTTGCGGGCCAGGTCGCGCGCCTTGCGGGCCGCGATCCGGGCACTCGCCGCGGCGGTCGCCTTGCGGATGATCTCGCGGCCCTCGGCCGGGTTCTGCTCGAACCAGGCGCCGAGCTTGTCGTTCACGACCCGCTGGACGAAGCCCTTCACCTCGGTGTTGCCGAGCTTGGTCTTCGTCTGGCCCTCGAACTGCGGCTCGGCGAGCTTGACCGAGATGATCGCGGTCAGGCCCTCCCGGATGTCGTCACCGGTGAGCCGGTCCTCCTTCTTCTTGATCATCCCCTGGTCCTCGCCGAACGAGTTGACCAATGAGGTGAGCGCGGCCCGGAAGCCTTCTTCGTGAGTGCCGCCCTCGTGGGTGTTGATGGCGTTCGCGAAGGTGTGCACGGACTCCTGGAACGAGCCGCTCCACTGCAGCGCTACCTCGAGGCTCATCGTGTTCTCGGCGGTGGCCGCCTCGAACGAGATGACGTCCCGGTGCACGGTCTCGCGGATGCCGGTCAGGTACTTCACGTAGTCGACCAGACCGTCGTCGTACCGGAACGACTGCTGGAGCGGCTTGCCGTCCTCGTCGATGTGGTCGGGCCGCTCGTCCCGGATCACCAGCTCGAGTCCCTTGTTCAGGAACGCGTACTCGCGGAACCGGGTGGCCAGCGTCTCGTAGGAGTACGTCGTGGACTCGAAGACGTCCGGGCTGGGCCAGAACGTGATCGTCGTACCGTTCGCGTCCGAGGTGCCGATCTCGGCGAGGTCGGCGTCCGGGACACCCATGCTGAAGGACTGGGTGTACAGCTTGCCGTTCTTCTTCACGTCGACGCGGAGGTGGCTGGACAGCGCGTTCACGACCGAGACGCCGACGCCGTGCAGACCGCCGGACACCTTGTACCCGCCGCCGCCGAACTTGCCGCCGGCGTGCAGCACGGTCAGCACGACGGTGACGGCCGGCTTGCCTTCGGACTCGACGATGTCGACCGGGATGCCGCGGCCGTTGTCGTCGACGCGGACGCCGCCGTCGGGCAGCAGGGTCACGACGATGCGGTCGCCGAACCCGGCCATCGCCTCGTCCACCGCGTTGTCGACCACCTCGGTGACGAGATGGTGCAGACCACGCTCACCGGTGGACCCGATGTACATCCCCGGTCGCTTCCGGACGGCGTCCAGACCCTCCAGGACCTGGATCGCGCTCGCGTCGTACTCCCGATCCACGACGTTCGACGGGATCGCGTCGAGCATCGCGGGGAGTTCACCGCTGTCGGGTACGACGGTGCCGATGGGGTCGGCGGACTGGTTGGCGTCGATCTCGGTCGGCTCGTCGGTCACCGGCTGTTGTCCTCCTCGGACCCCGCGCTCGCGAGGCATCGTGCACAGTGGAAGCCGCCCTCCACAGTATTGATAGAGGCGCGGCTTGCTCTACACCGTCCATCTTACCTGTCGACCGAAGCAGAACCGGCCACCAGCCGCCTGAAACTGTGGACAGGGCGTCTTTTCTCCCTCCTCGCCATGTCCCCACTCACGCATGGGGGGCCTGAAAGCGCTCACGGCCGCTCAGTGGCCTCCGGGGTCTTCACCACTGACGGTCTGGAGACCGAGACGACGCCGACCGGTCCAGACCGCTCACGACCAGGTGGACGAGCGGGGTCGCCGCGCACCCACGGGCCTTTAGGATCGCTGCCGTGGAAAGTCTCGACGACGTCATCGACGCCATGATCGCCGACCGGGTGATTCACCGGCACCGGCGCAAATGGCTGATCGCGATCGCGATCGTCGTCATCCTCGCGGTGGTCGTCCTCTTCACCGGCGGCTGGAAGGAGAAGCACGGACGTAAGGTCCCGACTCTGACCGCGCCGGCGACGCTGACCTCGGGCCGGTACGAATACAACTTCACCAAAGCGGAGATCGTCCGGACGCCGAAGACGAAGTACGACGAGGCGAAGGCGGAGCTGAAGGTCTACTTCGACGTGAAGAACGTCGACACCGAGGAGTTCACGAGCCATAACGTGGACGGCGACCTGCTCCGGCTGATCCCCGGCCCCGGCAAGGACCTGGTGCACTCCAACGGCGCCGACTGCCGCGGCATCCTCGGGTGGGAGCTGGTCTACGGGCTGCCGCCGGAGAGCTGTTTCACCAAGTTCGACATCCCCGCCGACTTCAGCGCGGACATGATCGAAGTCGGGGTCCTCGGCGAGCGCTATGAGTCGGACCCCTCCGTGCTCGGTGCGAATGACACGCCGTACTGGCACAACGAGACCGCGGACGCCGTTGTCCAGCTCAAGCCGACGGTCGTCATCGACGACGGGGAGGACAAGTGAAGCTCTATCGCCCGGCCACCGTGCTGGTGGGCGTCCTCTTCGTCCTGCTCGGCGGGCTCACCCGGCTGGCCGTGCCGGACCAGGTCTACAACGACGAGGACAACCTGATCATCGAGCACGGCACGGTCGGCTCGAAGCTCGAGTACGGCGACTCGACCATCGAGGTAACCCGGATGAAGTTCGCCAAGTCGTACCTGCCGAGCAGCGCCGGCGATGACGACAAGCCGATCGAGACCAACGGCATGTACGTCGCGCTCGAGTGGGACACGGTTCGCGGTACGCAGAATCCGACCACTCTGAACGTGACGATGGAGGCCGATGGTGGCACGGTCTACAAGCCGGTGGGCGAAACGACCGGAAACGGCATCGACTTCGCGGCCGCCGGGTTCGGGCAGACGGGCGCCGTCGTGTTCGAGGTCAACCCGGTCGATCTGAAGGGACTCACGCTGAAGCTCCGGCCGAGCCAGTTCTACAACGTGCTGGCGCACGCGATCGACGTCGACCTCGGCATCCCGAGCGAAACCGTCGCCCAGCAGCTCGTCGACGGCGCCGCGGAGCAATACGTGATCCCGAACTCGGTTGAGCGGGTTGCCCAATGAGAATCGCCACCCGGGCGGGCCGGGTGACCGCGCAGATCTCTCTGCTGCTGGCTCTGGTGTCCACCAGCGGCTACATGGTGACGCGGACCTATCTGGACGACCCGGAGCAGGTCTACAAGGACGGTGCGATCACCGATGTCGTCAAGGCCGGCGGACCGGTGACCATCGATCACGTCGAGTGGAAGCTGGACTCGCTGCAGGCGTACACGCGACTGGTCGACGACGAAGGCGAGGAGATCGACTCGATGGGACCGGCCGGTTCGGTGATCCTCGTCGCGACCGTGACACTGACGCCGCTCGACGGTCTCTACATGAAGGACAAGGGCTTCCACTGCGAGGCGGACCTGCGCGACGATCGCGGCAACGTCTGGCAGGGGCAGCAACCCTACGGCTATCCGCTGCCGACGTACTGCGGTGATACCGACCACCCGTGGACGCGCAACAAACCCGGCAAGATCGCCCAGGTGTACGTCGTTCCCGCGTCCGCCGTACCGCACCTGACCGGTATCCAGGTCGAGTTCAACGACGAGAACCGTCGCTTCCTCATCACTCCCTGACCAGGCCCCGCAGCCTGCTCTACACCGTGGCGACCTCAGCCTCGGGCTTGGCCTCGGGCTTGGCCTCGGCATCGACCTTGGCCTTGGCCGCCGCGGCGGCCTCGGTCTTGCGCTCGATGCCGACCGAGATGCAGAGGTCGAAGGCCGCCGCCAGCAACGCGATCCGCAGCGTCTGGAACACGACGTCCCCGATCAGCCGGGCGATCTCGGCGTTCATCAGGCCCCAGCGCTCACCGTGGTCCCCGATCAGGCGGCTCAGTCCGTAGAACAGCCAGTCGTCACCGAGCAGCCAGAACGTGTACACCATGCAGACCACGCCGAGGAACACCGGGCCGACCCGGACCAGCAGCCGGAAAGCGTTCAGCGTCGGGTAGAACTTCTCCCGGAAGCCGCCGAGCAGGAGGTTCGGGGCCTTGTTGGTGAGCGCGACGATCCTGTTCTGCTTCGGCGCCTCGGCCTCGAGCTGATCTCCGAACCGGCGCTCCACCCGGGTGCCCCGGAAGACGCCGCCGCTGGACAGCACGCGGTGGCCGAAGACGACGGTGGTGATGGCCAGCCAGGTCAGCGGCTCGGCGACACCGAGCTTGAACAACGGCCAGAGGTTCTCCCAGAAAAAGCCCCAGAGGAACTCGATACCGGCGGGGACCGGGATGTGGATGCTGGCGAAGAAGTCCGTCAGTCCGTCCCACCAGCCCAGCGACCAATACCAGAAGCTGCGGACCTCGAACCAGTCCTTGCCCTCCTGGATCGCGAACGGCGTCACGACGACGGTGATCAGCAGGAAGAACGACTCCGCCCAGACCTGGGCGAACTTCACCGGCCGGCTCGGCCAGCGGTCGTCGACCGCTTCGAACACCCGGCGCAGCACCAGCAGGATCACGATCGCCGGCAGGTACTTGTGCCACCGGCCGTCGGACAGCTGGAAGAACTCCGACCCGGGCTGCAGTCCGCGCTGGACCAGGTTGCTGACGTTGAGCTCGGAAACCTGAGTTTCCAGGAAGCCCCAGGCCGACCACACTGCGACCAGCGGAAGCAGCGTGACGGCGAGCAACTCCAGCAGACCCCGCTGGGTCGGGTCGGACGTCTCCTCGGCCTGGTTGCCGGCCGCGTCCCGCCAGCGGTAGAGCGACGTCGCACAGGTCCGGATCATGCCGACGTACGCCGCGATCTGCATCAGCACACCGGCTGAGAAGAGCCCAACGCCGATGCTGCCGTGGGAGTGCTCGGACAGCCAGATCGCACCCTCGGTGCAGGCCTTGAAGCCGATGTAGCCGGCCAGGAACCAGGTCGCCAACGGCACGAGGTTCCGCCACCAGAGCCGGAAAGTGTCTCCGATCAGGTGGACCATCTCGCGAAAACCATCGACGATCGTGCGCATCGCGCCCGATCCTAGGGGACCATCGGGGTCGCCTGACCGGTCGGTCTCACAGTTGGGGCCGGTTGCTCAGCCGTAGGTGTCGCGGGGGCCTCGGCCGCCGCGGACGGTGCGGGGGCCCTTGCGCCAGCTGGGGGTGTGGGGACCTTGGACGTTGACGCGGGTGACCGTGCCGTCGCCGAGTTCGGCATTCAGGCGGCGGACCAGATCGGGGGCGAGCAGCTTGAGCTGGGTGGCCCAGGCGGTGGACGACGTACGCACGGTGAGTTCGGTGTCCTGGTAGGACTCGGGCGTGCAATGTTCGGCCATCTCGGGGCCGACGATCGACGGCCAGCGCGCCATCACGCCGTGGACGGCGACGTCGACTTCCCAGCCCTGGTCGCGCATCAGCCGGCCAAGCGTGTTGGTCAGTTTCTGCGGGTCCCGGTCGTCGGGGCGGGCGCTACTGATCTGGGCGCCGTCGACACGCGGTCGCCGGCGCGTCCGCTTGACCGGCTTGATCCCGCCGTTGGCCGCCTTCAGCCGCCCGGCGAGCGATTTCGCCAGGTCCAGTCCCTGTTTGTCGTGCTCCGTTTCGCCCGGCGGTTCCGGAGCGGGCTCGCTCTCGAAGCCGCTCTCAGAGGAATTCCGGGGTTCAGACACGGCGAACGGACCCATCACCGACGTCGAACCGGGCTCCGCTGAGCTCAGCGGGCACATCCGCGCCGACCGCCGCGGTCACCAGCACCTGCTCGGCGGGCGCGACCAGCTCGGCCAGGCGGTCCCGGCGCTGCGAGTCGAGCTCGGCGAACACGTCGTCCAGGATCAGCACCGGCTCACCCCCGTCCGCTCTCAGCAGTTCGTACGACGCCAGCCGCAGCGCGAGCGCGAACGACCACGACTCACCGTGACTCGCATACCCCTTCGCAGGCAAGTCCCCAAGCCCGAGTACGACGTCGTCGCGATGCGGGCCGACCAGCGACACACCCCGGTCGAGCTCGTCCGGCCGCTTCTCGTGCACCGCCGCCAGCAGCACCTCGCTCAACTGCTCCCGCGACGTCACACCGGGCTCGAGCACGACCGACGACTTGTACTCCAGCCGCGCATCACCCTTGCCTCGGGCAACAGCGTCGTACGCGCCGGAAACCAGCGGGCGCAGGGATTCCAGCAACTCGAGCCGCGTCGCGAGGAGATCCGAGCCGGCGCGGGCGAGGTGCGAGTCCCACACCTCCAGCGTGCGCAACTGTCCCTCGGCGGCGCTCGACCGGTTCTGCCGGCGCGCCATCGACGCACTCCGCAACAGCGAGTTCCGCTGCTTCAGCACCCGGTCGTAGTCCTGCCGTACGCCGGCCATCCGCGGCGACCGCAGGGTCAGCAACTCGTCCAGGAACCGGCGCCGCTCGGACGGATCGCCCTTCACGAGTGCCAGATCCTCCGGCGCGAACAGCACCGTGCGGAGCAATCCGAGCACGTCCCGCGGCCGCGGCACCGGCGAACGGTTCACCCGGGCCCGATTTGCCCTCCCAGGATTGATTTCCAGCTCGACGACCACGTCGCGGTCGTACTGGCTGTGGATCTCGGTCCGTACGATCGCGCGGGTGGCGCCGGCCCGCACCAGCGGTGCGTCGTTCGCCACCCGGTGCGAGCCGAGGGTCGCGGTGTAGTGGATCGCCTCGACCAGGTTGGTCTTGCCGTGGCCGTTCGGTCCGACGAAGGACGTCACGCCCGGAGTGAGCTGGACCTCCGCCTGCTGATAGGACCGGAAGTCGAGCAGACCCAGGGCGGTGACATACACCTCAGTGCTTGATCGGGGGTGTCGCGTACGACGGGTCCTCGGCACCCTTCACCGCGTGGCCGCCGAACTGGTTGCGCATCGCGGCGATCGCCTTCATCGCCGGCGAGTCCTCCTGCCGGGACGCGAAGCGCGCGAACAGCGCCGCCGCGATGGCCGGCACCGGTACGGCGTTGTCGATCGCGGCCTCGACGGTCCACCGGCCCTCGCCGGAGTCGTCGGCGTACCCGCGGATCTTGTCCAGGTGGGTGTCGTCCTTGAGCGCGATCACCATCAGGTCGAGCAGCCAGGACCGGATCACGGTGCCCTCGCGCCACGAGTCGAACGCGGCCGGCACGTTGTCCACGATCTCCGCGGCCTCGAGCAGCTCGAAGCCCTCGGCGTACGCCTGCATGATGCCGTACTCGATGCCGTTGTGGACCATCTTGGTGAAGTGCCCGGCGCCCACCTTGCCGGCGTGCACGAAACCGAACTCGCCCTCGGGCTTCAGAGCTTCGAAGATCGGCATCACGGTCGCGACGGTGTCCTTGTCGCCGCCGCACATCAGGGCGTACCCGTTCTCCAGGCCCCAGACGCCGCCGGACACACCGCAGTCGACGAAGCGGATGTCCTTCTCGGCGAGCTGCGCGGCCCGGCGGGTGTCGTCGGTCCAGCGGCTGTTGCCGCCGTCGATCACGATGTCGCCGGGGGAGAGCAGGTCCGCCAGTTCGGTGACGACCGGGTCGATGGCCTGCACCGGAACCATCACCCAGACCACCCTCGGCTGGTCGGGGGCGGTGAGTTTGCCGACCATGTCGGCGAGATTGCCGGCGTCGGAGATGTCCGGATTGTGATCGAAGCCGACCACAGTATGGCCGGCGTTGCGGATCCGCTGGCGCATGTTGCCGCCCATCTTGCCGAGACCGACAAGGCCGAGCTCCATCGTGAATCCCCTTGTTCTGTTGGCGTTCAGCTGTTCAGGCGGACCGGCATCAGCACGTACCGGAACTCGGTGATCGGTTCGCCGTCGAAGTCCCGCACACCGGTCAGTTCGGCCGGCTTCGTCGCCTGCGTGAAGGCCAGGTGCGCGACCGGCGTACCGATCGCGTTCAGCCCGTCGAGCAGGTACGTCGGGTTGAAGCCTACGGTCACCGGATCACCGGCGACCCGCGCCTCGATCGACTCCGAGGCCTGCGCCTCATCACCACTGCCGGCGTCGAGCGTCACGCTGTCCTCGGCGAAGGTCAGCCGGACCGGCGCGTTGCGCTCCGCGACCAAGGCAACCCGCTTGACGGCCTCAACGAGGGTCGCGGTGTCGATCCGCACCCGGGTCGCGATCGCGGCGTCGGTCGGGATGATGCCGCGGACCTTCGGGAACTCGCCGTCCAGCAGCCGGGTGGTGGCGCGCCGGTTGCCGCCGGACACCTCGCCCTCGAAGCCGACGATGCCGTCACCGGTGCCGGGCGCGGCCAGCGAGACGATCACGTCCGATCCGGTCATCGCCTTCGCGGTCTCGGACAGCACCCGGGCCGGCACCAGCGCGGCCGCGGACGCGTCGGGGGACTGCGGGTTCCACTCGAGCTCGCGGATGGCGAGCCGGTAGCGGTCGGTGGCGAGCAGCGAGATCGTGGATCCCTCGATCTCGACCCGGACGCCGGTCAGCACCGGCAGCGTGTCTTCGCGACCAGCCGCGGTCACCACCTGGCCGACCGCCTGGGCGAACACGTCCGCCTTGACCGTGCCGCTCGCCGCCGGGAGCTCCGGCAGCGCCGGGTATTCCTCGGTGGGAAGCGTTTGGAGCGTGAACCGCGAACTGCCGCAGGTCACTTGGGCCTTGGCGCCGTCCAGCGCGATGTCCACGGGCTGGTTCGGCAGGCTCTTGGAGATGTCGGCCATCAGCCGGCCGGAGATCAGGCACTTGCCGGAGTCGGCCACCTGAGCGGGCACGGTGACCCGGACCGAGGTCTCGTAGTCGAAGCCGGACAGGGTGATCTGCCCGTCCTCGGCCTCGACCAGAAGGCCGGCAAGGATCGGGACGCTGGGACGACTGGGCAAGCTACGCGCGGCCCAGGCCACCGACTCGGCCAGTACGTCGCGCTCGACGCGAAACTTCACCGCTGGGTGCCTCCTGATTCGGCTGTGTGCCAGGCAGATCCTGCCACGGACAAGTGTGCTCTGCGCCAATCGGGCGTGACGTGGCGCTTCGGGCGGGTCGCGTCGGCGTCGTTCGGGTGCTGTTGAGGACAGCCTGACAGGTCGTTCAACCCGGCGCGAGACCGGGGTTTTCCCCAGGAAGCGCGGCTCGATCGTTTTGTGGACTGGGAACTCTCTACAGATTCCATAGGGTTCTTAGCACCGGTGGATACTGTGGAAAAGCGCCGACTTCGCAGGTCAGGTACCGAATCGCCCTGTGCACGGCATGTGGACGAATCTCGGTCGTGCTGAGGACGGCTGGGTACGACGGATTCTCTCCCCACAGCGAATCCACAGCACACAGCGATGTATCCACGGTGATACCCACAGTTATCCACAGGTGTATCCCCACCCTGTGTGGTTCCGGTGACCGCGTTGTAGCGCTCGGCGTCCGTGGCTTCGACGCGGTCACCGTTGCTCATTGCTGCTTGGCCTGGTGCTTGATCCGGTTGGTCAGTTCGGTGACCTGATTGAAGACGCTGCGCCGCTCGGACATCAGCTGCCGGATCTTCCGTTCGGCGTGCATCACAGTCGTATGGTCCCGGCCGCCGAACTGCTGGCCGATCTTCGGCAACGACAGATCGGTGAGCTCGCGGCACAGGTACATCGCGATCTGCCGAGCCGTCACCAGCACCCGGCTCCGGCTGGATCCGCAGAGGTCGTCGATCGACAGACCGAAGTACGAAGCGGTCTGGCCCATGATCATGCTGGCGGTCACTTCGGGCTTGCTGCCTTCGGGAATCAGGTCCTTCAGCACGATCTCGGCCAGACTCAGATCGACCGGCTGCCGGTTCAGGCTGGCGAACGCGGTGACGCGGATCAGTGCGCCCTCGAGCTCACGGATGTTCGTCTGCACCTTCGACGCGATGAACTCCAGCACCTCCGGCGGCGCCGTCAGCCGCTCGGTGGCCGCCTTCTTCCGCAGGATCGCGATCCGGGTCTCCAGGTCGGGCGGCTGGATGTCGGTGATCAGTCCCCACTCGAACCGGTTCCGCAGCCGATCCTCCAGCGCCTCCAGGCGTTTCGGCGCCCGGTCGGAGCTGATCACGATCTGCTTGTTCGCGTTGTGGAGGGTGTTGAAGGTGTGGAAGAACTCCTCCTGGGTCTGGATCTTGCCCTCGAGGAACTGGATGTCGTCGATCAGCAGGACGTCGACATCGCGGTACCGGCGCTGGAACTGGGACGCCTTGTCGTCGCGGATCGCGTTGATGAAGTCGTTGGTGAACTCTTCGCTGGACACGTACCGGACCCGCGCCCCGGTGTAGAGACTGCGGACGTAGTGGCCGATCGCGTGCAGCAGGTGGGTCTTGCCGAGACCGGAGTCGCCGTAGATCAGCTGCGGGTTGTACGCCTTACCCGGTGCCTCGGCGACGGCGACCGCGGCCGCGTGCGCGAACCGGTTCGAGCTGCCGATGACGAAGGTCTCGAAGGTGTACTTCGGATTCAGCCGGGCTTCACCCTGTGCCTCGGTGGCCGGCTGGATCGGAGCGGAGCCGTTCGGCAGCGGTGCGACCGAGCCGAACGGCTGCTGGGACTGCTGAGCCGGCTGGTCGTAGTGCTGACGGGCGGGCTGTTCGTAGCGCTGCTCCTGCCGCGGCTGACCGAACTGCGCTCCGGGCGCCGGGTCGGTCAGCGCGGACTGGATCGTCGGCTGGAACGCGCCGTCGGTCCGCAGCGGTTCGCGTACGGCGGGCTGCGGCGGCGACTGTGGTTCGCGCAGCTCCGGGTCGAGCGTCGGGTCGACGGTCACCGCGATCCGGATGTCACGACCGAAGCTCTCGGTCAGGATCCGCTCGAGGTCAGGTCGCAGCCGGGTCTCGAGCTGGCCGCGGGTGAAGTCGTCCGGCACGGCCACGATCGCCGTACTCTCGTGCAGCGTCACCGGCCGCGAGTTCGTCAACCAGGCCCGCTGGTTCGGCGGGAGGCCCGCGAGCACCCGGGCCCAGGCTTCGCCGAGGTCCATCACGGGTGCCGCGGCTTCCGGCTGTGGCTCGACGGGACGAGGCTCGACGGGACGGGGCTCAACGGCCCGCGTCTCGACAGGCCGTTGCTCGACCGGCTGGGGATCGATGGGCCGGGTCTCGATGGGCCGGGTCTCGATTCGGCGGGGCTCCGCCGGTGGTTGCTCGGCCGCCCGTGTCTTGGGCATCCGAGGCTCAGGTCCTCTGCCGTCACCGTCCGCACGTGCATCACCCTCGTTCCGCGCCGGCCCTGCTGTGTCGCCGCTGCCGGTACCCCCAGCGGCGTTCCGCTCACCACTCCAGGCATTGCTGTTCGAGTCGGGGTAGCCCAGGTTGCCGACCGCGGGTGCGCTACCGAAGTACGCCGTACCTGCGGAGGGCTCGGTCACCGGGCCGGTCGGAAGATCTGTCGCTGCGCGCTCCAGGTCGGAGCGGTAGCGGTAGCCGTCGTACTGCGGAGGAGCCGTCGGCCGGTAGCCGGACTGCGGTGGCTCGGGCATCGGGATCGGGAGAGAGGGGCTGAGGTGGTCGCCGGGATCCATCCGCGGCGCGGGCTCGGCGGCCGGAGCGACGTCGGGCCGGAACTCCGGCGGGACGATCTCACCCCGGAAGTCGGTCGGAAGGGGCTCGGCGCGGAAGTCGGCGGGGAGAGGCTCGGCGCGGAAGTCGGCGGAGAGGGGCTCGGCGCGGAAGTTCCCGGGGTTGGGTTCGGCCCGGAAGTCCGGGGGGTTGGGTTCGGCCCGGAAGTCCGCGGGGGTGGGTTCAGCGCGGATGTCCGTGAGCTCGGTGCGGAAGTCCGCGGGATGCGGCTCGGACCGGAATTCGGTCGGGGTCACCTCGGTGCGGAAGTCCGCGGCCGGTTCGGGTCGGAGGTCCTGGCCGCCGTCGCCCTCGTACTGCGACCCGATGCGGTCGGGCCTGATGTAGTGCGCCGGTGTGTATTCCGCCGGTGTCTCGTCCGCACTGGCGGAATGGTCCTCGACCACGCGTTGCTCCCCGATTCATCGCTGCGGTGGCCGGCGCGTTCCGGGGGGACCCGGGCGGCGCGACCATTCGACCCGACACCGTGCGGCCGGTGAGTCGTGGTGCTGTTCGGCTCAGCGCGGTTGCTGGTTTCCGCAGTCCGATCGCCGCACTGTCCACACGGTTGTCCACAACTGTGAACGACGCGTGGAGCAGGTTGGTTACCGATCGCGGGGTGTGGGACATCTGGTGTGAGGGGCTGACGCTAACAAGTCCGCCCAGGCTGCTTCAAGCCGTCATCCACAGGCTATGAAGCACAAATTGGGGGCAACCTCCGGCGTGTCGGCTAGACGCCGGAGCGTAGTCGTGGTCAGTGATCGCTGACGGTGGCGAATCGGATCGGACAGTGACGATCCTGGGTCGTCCACTCGACCAACCACCCACCCACTATTCTGTCCACAGGTCTGTGGACAACTCTGGGGATGGCTGGTTTGACCTGTCCACAGGCGGCCACGTACCGTGGATCAGTCGGTGTTGAGCCGGCCGTTTCGTGCTGCGCTCCCTGCTGGACCACCCTGGTTCTTGAGTGGTGTGCAGGACTTGCACCAGCGGCAGATCTATCCATGGATTTGTCGACAATTTTGTGATCTCGAGTAACCGGAGTCATTCCAGTGAGCAAGCGGACGTTCCAGCCGAACAACCGGCGCCGGCACAAGAAGCACGGCTTCCGTCTTCGCATGCGGACCCGTGCGGGTCGCGCCATCATCGCCGCCCGCCGTGGCAAGGGCCGCCAGCGCCTCGCGGCCTGAGCGACCTCCTCGACGGTGACCACCTCGTGTTGCCCGCGTCGAATCGGCTCCGCCGGTCCGACGACTTCCGCCGCGCCGTTCGTTCTGGACGGCGCGCGGGCCGGCGCGCGGTGGTGCTCCATCTTCTGGTGCGGGACGGCCGGGCGGACGACGCCACGGCCGAGCCCGCTCGCGTTGGATTCGTGGTGAACAAGGCGGTGGGCAACGCGGTTCTGCGGAACCGGGTCCACCGCCGCCTGCGTGCTGTCCTGGCGACTCGGCTCCCCGAGCTGCCGGCCGGCAGCCTCACCGTCGTCCGCGCACTCCCGTCGTCCGGCGCCGCGTCGTACGACGAGCTGGCGGCGGATGTCGACGGTGCGCTGAAGCGGTTGCTGACACCATGATGCGGTTCAATCCCGTGAAGAGCGGGATCATCGGTTTCCTGAAGTTGTACCGGCTGATCATCAGCCCGATGTACGGGCAGGTGTGCAGGTTCTACCCGAGTTGTTCGGCGTACGCCTTGGAGGCGGTCGAGCGCCACGGTGCGGTGCGCGGTAGCTGGCTGGCGGCGAAGAGACTCGCCCGCTGCCACCCGTGGAACCCCGGCGGCTACGACCCCGTTCCACCCACAGATGTCGACCAGCGCGGAGACTCGATCTCCGCCAACCAGCCCGGACCGTCAGCCGACGGCGGGCCTGTGCAGCGAGGTGCATGAGTGACTCTTCTGGCCATCCCCGGGCTCGCGGTGTGGGACGGGATCATAGACCTGTTCAACACCATCATGACGCCGCTGTACTGGGCCGTGTCGGCCCTGCTCGTCGGCTGGCACTGGCTGTGGAGCCAGGTGCTCGATCCGAACGGCGGCTGGGCCTGGGCGCTGTCCATCGCCGGCCTCACCGTGGTGATCCGGACCCTGCTGATCCCGCTGTTCGTCCGGCAGATCCGCTCCAGCCGGAACATGCAGCTGCTGCAGCCTCAGATGAAGGAGCTGCAGAAGAAGTACGGCCATGACCGGGAGAAGCTCGGTCAGGAAATGATGAAGCTGTACAAGGAGACGGGCACCAACCCGTTCTCCTCGTGCTTGCCGCTGCTGCTGCAGTCGCCGATCTTCCTGGCCCTGTTCCGGGTGCTCGACTATGCGGCCAACGGCAAGGCGCACAGCGCGATCATGCAGCCGTTGGTCTTCTCGCTGCAGCACGCGAAGATCTTCGGCGCGGAGATCTCGCAGAGCTTCCTGAAGGCGAGCGGCCCGGGCGCGAACAACGTCAAGGCCGTCGCGATCGTGCTGATCATCTTGATGACGGCGACGATGTTCACCACGCAGCTTCAGCTGATGCGCAAGAACATGCCGAAGGAGGCCCTCACCGGCCAGGCCGCGCAGATGCAGAAGATCATGCTGTACGTCTTCCCGGTCTTCTTCCTGATCGGTGGCTTCAACTTCCCGATCGGTGTGCTCATCTACTGGTTCGTGTCGAACCTGTGGACGATGGGCCAGCAGTTCTACGTGATCCGCCGCAACCCGGCTCCGGGCACCCCGGCGTACGACGCGATGGAGGCCCGCAAGCGCGAGCACAACCTGCGCGCCGGCCGTCCGGCCGACGCGGGCCTCGCGGGCGCCGACGGTACGACGGACACCGCCGTCCAGGACCGTCGTCCGGCGCAGCGGCAGCAGCCGAAGCGGCAGTCCCGCAGCGACCGCAGGGGTGGCCCCGTGACCAGCGGTGGAGCCGCGACGACGCCGTCGGACGCGGACACCGCCCCGAGCAATGGACAGACGTCCTCGAACGCTCAGCAGGGTGCGACCAAGAAGACTCAGGCCGGTGCCGCCAAGAAGCAGCCGGCTGCCAAGAAGGGTGCGGCTACGAAGCGCCAGCCCGCGGCCAAGTCGGCCGCGCAGAAGAAGGCGGCGCAGAAGAAGTCCGGCGGCTCGCGCTGATCGGCGCGCGCCGGTTCCCTCCCTGCTTGTGAACGACCTGGGTCCCCGTGGGGCGGATCTCGACATTGTGAAGGAGTGGCCGTGACCGACGGCATGCAGAACAGCGAGGCGGCGGAGCAGTCCGCCGGTACCACCAGCACCGCCGACGATCGGCTGAAGGCGCTGGAGGCGGAGAGCGACATCGCCGCCGACTACCTCGAGGAGTTGCTCGACATCGCCGACCTCGACGGCGACATCGACATGGACATCGACGGCGATCGGGCCGCGGTGTCGATCGTCGGCGCGGAACTGAACAACCTCGTCGGTGAGAACGGCAAGGTGCTGGAGGCGCTGCAGGAGCTGACCCGGCTGGCGGTGTACCGGGAGACCGGCGAGCGGTCCCGGCTGATGCTGGACGTGTCGAACTACCGGGCGAACCGGAAGGCCGAACTGGAAGAGGTCGGGCGCAAGGCGGTCGAGGAGGTCAAGGCGACCGGGACCCCGGTGCGACTGGACCCGATGACGCCGTTCGAGCGCAAGGTGGTCCACGACGTCGTCGCGGCCGCCGGCCTGACCAGTGAGTCGGAGGGCGAGGAGCCCCGCCGGCGCGTCGTCGTTCAGCCGTCGTGATCGTGGGCTCGTGACCGAGCACGTTTCACGTGAAACGCCGCCGCCGCTCGTGGAGGAACTGTATCCACGGGCGGCGGTTCGGCTTGCGGCCTATGCCGACCTCCTCGCGACCCAGGGGACGGTCCGCGGGCTGATCGGCCCGCGTGAGGTTCCCAAGCTGTGGGACCGGCACCTGCTGAACTGTGCCGTCCTCGAGCGCCTGATCCCGGAAGAGTCGTCGGTCGCCGATGTCGGCACTGGCGCGGGTCTGCCCGGGATCGTGCTCGCGCTGGTTCGTCCCGACCTCGAGGTCGCGCTCGTCGAGCCCTTGCTCCGGCGCACCACCTTCCTCCAAGAGGCGGTCGACGTACTCGCGCTCGACAACGCGACCGTGGTCCGGGCCCGGGCCGAAGAACTTCCTCCGGCGTCGTACGACGTGGTGACTTCGCGGGCCGTGGCTCCCTTGGGCAAACTGGCCCGGTGGTGTCTGCCACTGTGTGTCGAAGGGGGGCTGATGCTCGCGATGAAGGGGTCGTCCGCGGAGGAGGAACTGGACTCCTCCGAACGGGAGCTCGCGGCCCTCGGGGCCGAGCTGTGGCACATTCACCAACTCGGCGTCGATGAACTGGCCCAGCCGACGACTGTCGTGAGTATTGTGGCCGGACGTGCTGCAGGGGGATCCCGGCACGGAAGACGCGGGAGGTGAGCGGGTTGGTGAGTCGTGCCCTCGGATGGCCCGAGAAGAGCACCGGTGAACCGAGAACATCCCAGGCCATCGGCTGGCCGTCCGATCCGGATTCGGCCGTCCGCCTGATCACTCCAGATCCGCCCGCCGCCACCCACCCCGCCCCGGCGCCGCCAGTCCCCACCTCCCCCACCCCGGCAGCCTCGTCCGCGACCTCGGCCGCCGTCGCTCCGACGTCGGCCGTCCCGGCTCCCGCGCCGGCCGCCACTCCGGCTGCCGTGGCTCCCACGTCGGCCAGCTCGGGTCCTACGTCGGCGACTGCCGATCCGATGCCGGCCGCCTCGGGTGCCGCGTCGGCCACTCCGGCTGCCGCGTCGACGACACCAGCCGCCGCGTCGGCCACGCCGGCCGCTACGCCCACCGCCCCGCTTCCGACATCGACAGCCCTGGCTGCCACGCCGGCCTCGGCCCTCACCCCTGTTGCCTCGCCCCCCGCGCCGGTCGCCTCGGCTCCGATGGTTGGGTCCGTGCGGGCCACGATCGATCTGCCTGCGCCGGTCTCCGAGTCGGTCGCGATGAGCGAGTCGGTCGAGGACCGTGGGCCGATCGACAGCTCGGCACTGCGGGCGATCGCCGCGGCCGGTCTCGACCTCGCGCCGGCAGCCGACCCCGTTTCACGTGAAACGGGGGAGTTGGGAGATGATGGTCCGGGTCGGGAAACGGCGTCACTGGTGGACGCCGACCAGGACTTCGCGGAGTCTCCACGGCCTGTGGATGACGACCGCACGAAACTGCCCTCGCACACGGGAATTCGTCCACAGAGGCCTGTGGATGAAGCTGGGGGCAGACCTGCCCCGACCCCTACTGACATCCTCTTCGGGCCAAGTCCCGCACCTATCGGAATGGGCGCTATGACTGCCGCACAGATCGCCGCGCGGGCCACGTCGGACGAGCTTCAGCGACGACTTCTCGAGACTCCGATCGCCGCCGCCACCGAACGGACCCTGCTGGTGAATGAAGGACGCACGATGGGCCGCGAGTTTCCGCTGCCCGCCGAAACCCGAGTCTTCGTCGTTGCCAACCAGAAGGGCGGCGTCGGCAAGACCACGACCACCGTGAACGTCGCCGCCGGCCTCGCGCTGTACGGCGCCCGGATCCTGGTGATCGACCTCGACCCCCAGGGCAACGCCTCGACCGCACTCGGCATCGACCACTCGGAGGGCACCCCGGGTGTCTACGAGGCGATCATCGAGAACGAGCCGCTGAGCAAGCTGCTCCAGCCGTGCGCCGAGCACCCGGGCATCATGGTGGTCCCGGCGACGATCGACCTGGCCGGTGCCGAGATCGAGCTCGTCAGCATCGTGGCCCGGGAGAGCCGGCTGAAGCGGGTGCTCGACACGCACCTGGCCGAGACCGAGGCCGCGGGGGAGAAGTACGACTACGTCTTCATCGACTGCCCGCCGTCGCTCGGCCTCCTGACCGTGAACGCGCTGACCGCCGCCCGCGAGGTCCTGGTCCCGATCCAGAGCGAGTACTACGCACTCGAAGGTCTGTCCCAGCTCCTCCGGCACATCGACATGGTGAAGTCGCACCTGAACCCCGGGCTCGACGTCTCCACCATCCTGCTCACCATGTACGACGCCCGCACCAAGCTGGCCGGTGAGGTCGCCGCCGAGGTCCGTGGCCATTTCCGGGACGCAGTACTGCGGACCGCCGTACCGCGGTCGGTGCGGATCTCGGAGGCACCGAGCCACGGCCAGACCGTGCTCGCCTACGACCCGGCGTCTGCCGGAGCCCTCTCGTACCTCGAGGCGTCCCGCGAGATCGCGATGCGGAACAACTCCTGATTCGCTTGATCGCTGTGGCACCGTTTCACGTGAAACGAGCGCCCGCGGCGGACGGTGGCAGGTGCGGCAGGTCAGCAGTAGCTCAGCAGGATGTCGAACTCGAGGGAGCGCGATGAACACCCGACTCGGACGTGGACTAGGTGCGCTGATTCCCAGCAACCCGGCTCCCGGCACCAGTACGACGCTCGGCAGCAAGTCCCACTCGATTCCGGGAGCGCCGCCGATCGCGACACCGTCGGCGCCCGAGTTGGCCGCCGTACCGGGCGCTGAGTTCGCAGAGATCGACGTCGACAAGATCACTCCGAACCCGAAGCAGCCGCGCAGCGTCTTCGACGAGGACGCGATGGAGGAGCTGGTCCACTCGGTCAAGGAGATCGGGCTGCTGCAGCCGATCGTCGTCCGGCGGCTCGAGAAGGACAAGTACGAACTGGTGATGGGCGAGCGTCGCTGGCGGGCGACGCAGCAGGCCGGCCTCACCACGATCCCCGCGATCGTCCGGGACACCCAGGACGACGTGATGCTCAGGGACGCGTTGCTGGAGAACCTGCACCGCAGTCAGCTGAACCCGCTCGAAGAGGCCGCGGCGTACCAGCAGATGCTCGACGACTTCGGCTGCACTCAGGAGGTGCTCGCCACCCGCATCGGTCGATCGCGTCCGCAGATTTCCAACACGCTGCGGCTGCTGAAGCTCCCGGCGTCAGTCCAGCGTCGGGTCGCGGCCGGCGTCCTGTCCGCCGGTCATGCCCGCGCTCTGCTCGGCCTGCCGAGCGGCGACGCGATCGAGCGACTGGCCCAGCGGATCGTTGCCGAGGGCCTCTCGGTGCGCACGGTCGAAGAGATCGTTGCCCTGGGCGACATGAACGGCGATGACCCGACGCCGGCGCAGCGCCGCCGCAACAAGCCGGTCGCCCCACGCCTCGTCGACCTGGCCGACCGCCTCTCCGACCGCTTCGAAACCCGCGTCAAGGTAGACCTCGGGAAGACCAAGGGGAAGATCACCGTCGAGTTCGCCTCCCTCGACGACCTCGAACGCATCGTCACCCTGATGGACCCCAACAAGCAGAACAGCTAGCGCCTCACCCCTGCGTGAGCAGGTCGCGCCGCCGATGGGTGGCTGAGACAGGAACAGGTCACCGGGAACGTGACATTTCAGGTCCCTGCCCACCGACGGCTGTCTCAGGTCACGGCGGGTGCACCCGATCCGGCCGACGCCACCAGGCAGCCGAGGGTGCCGGGCGCCGCCACGCTCGCAGCGAGCCATTGACCGGATGGCCGCCGAGTCGTGGATGTGGGCTGACGAAACCGCCCGCCGCGAGCCACGGCCCACAACTCGGCGCAGCCATTGGCTGCGTGTCGGCGTTGCTGAGCTGTTGGGTGGGGAGTGCTGGTGCTGCCCGGGTCTGGTGAGTTTGCTGAGGATCGCGCTCACAGAGGAATTCTGGGGTGACGGACCTATCAGGGCCTCGCGGGATTTGTCGACAAAGTTACTTGGTGATTCGCGGCGATGTTTCATGTGAAACATTGCGTGTGGCTTTGATGAGGTAGGTGGCGGGGAGCTGGGCCGCGGCGAGGCCGAGGCCGGGGTACATGTCGGCGGCGGGGGACTCGCGGAAAACGGCGAGGTGGAGGCCGGCCGACATGAGGCTGGTGATGATGTCGCTCGGCGGCCAGATGAACGCGGTGAAGCCAGGGGCAGTCGGGTCGTCGCGAGCGCCGGTGGGGAGTTTGGCGTTGTCGATGGTGGCGCGAGGTGTGGAGCGGCCGAAGTAGTCGGCGGTGACTTCCAGCTGGCTGGGGCCGCGGACGGCGAGAACCTCCCAGAGCGGGTGATGATCCGCGAGCAGGACGGACCCGCCAGGAGCCAGCCGGTCGGCGACGAGGCGCGCGAAGACGGCCAGGTCAGGGACCCAGCAGATGGCGCCCCAGCTCAGGTAGATGAGATCGAAGCCGGTCAGCTCGGTCGGGAGGTCGAGCATGTCGGCTTGGCGGAAGTCGACCGTGAGACCGGTGGCGGCGGCCTTGTCGCGGGCCATCGAGACCGCGACCTCGGAGATGTCGACGCCGGTGACCTTGGCGCCCAGCAAGGCCCAGGACAGGGCTTGATCGCCGCAGGAGCAGGCGAGCTGGAGCACGCTCCGGCCGGATACGTCTCCGGCCGCGGCGATCTCGTCGGCATCGAGGGCCGAGCCGCCGGAGGTGAAGAACGCGGCGGGCTCGCCGGGGCGGGCGTGGTGGATCTGGTTCCAGCTGGCGCGGTTCGACTGCGTGATGTCGTGGAGGCTCGGCACGGACCTGAAGCTAGGTCAGAACGACCGAGCCGCCAAGGCAATTACCGGCCGAGCAGTTCGTGCGTGGTCTTCCGCTCCGCGTAGAACGACAGGAACGGGATGGTGCCGGCCAGGGCCGTCATCACGAGGCGGGGGAACGACCAGCGGACCCGGCGGTACAGGTCGAACGTGCCGACCAGATAGACCATGAACAGGAACCCATGCAGGGGACCGATCACGTCCATCGCGCCCTGCCTGTCGGCGAAGTACTTCAGCGGCATCGCGACGAACACAAGCAGCAGGAGCATCACGCCGACGACGTACGCGATCACGCGGTACCGGATGAGGGCACCCCGGACGGCCGGGGTCAGCGGCTGCGGGCTGGCGGAAGTGGCGGGATCGGCTGAGGAAGTCACGCTGAAACGGTACCGCTTGGCTCCACAGGCTCCCCGGCCTGGTCGTCCCCGGACTCCGCCTCGGTGGAATCGGGATCCGGCTCGGCAGGGGTCCGATGTGCGTCCAGCACCATCCGCCACCACATCCACAGCGTGAAGGCCGCGAAAACCCACCACTGGAAGGCATACGCGATGTTCCGCAGCCCGGCGTGGTCCGTCGGCGGCGCAGGTGGTTGTACGACGGCCGGCGCCGGTGAAGGTACGACGCCTGAGTCGACCGACGACTGGATCACGAAGGCGTCGTACACCCGATAGTCGACGAGGTGCACGATCGTGGGGATCCGGAGCGATGACAGCACGCGGCCCTTGGCAGCGTCGTCCGAAGAGTCCTCCGCCTCGGAGGCCGTCACAGTGCCCGTGAGCGAAACAGGACCGGACGGCGCAGCGGCGGCCGGATCGGACACCGCCGGCACCCAGCCCCGGACCACCATCACCGCACCGGCAGCCGAGCCGGAGCCGGCGGACGCGACCTTCAGCGGAGTCACCACCCAGAAACCGTCTGCCGAGCCCTGCTGGCGATCGGCGATGAACAGCTGGTCGGCGGCCGGCCCCCATGTCCCGTTCACCGTCACGCGGCGGCCGACAGCCTTCGACGGCAGACCCTCGTCGATGGAGAACAGCGACTGCAACGCAACCGGCGCGGTATCAGCTCGCTTGGCCGTCGCGGCGTCGGTCTTCGACCGGTACACGTCCAGCTGCCAGACGCCCATTGCCGACATCACCGCGGCGATCGCCAACGCAAGCAGGAGCAGCCCGGACCACCGCGGCGTCAGGATCGTCCGCCACAGCGGTCGCTCAGCCATCAAGACCTCAACGTGCCGCGGCGGCAGCCAGCAGGTCGCGGCACAGCACACCCAGCTCAATCCCCGCGGCCTCGGCGGCGAGCGGCACCAGCGAGGTCTCCGTCATCCCCGGCGCCACGTTCACCTCGAGGAACCACGGCACACCGGCCGCATCGACCACCAGGTCGGACCGGGACAGATCCCGCAGCCCCAGCGCCTGATGCGCCGCGACAGCCGCGGACGCACACGCGCCCGCCACCGAGGCATCCAACCGAGCCGGTACGACGAACTGCGTCGCGCCGGCCGTGTACCGCGCCTCGTAGTCGTAGAACCCGGAGTCCGGCCGGATCTCCACCGCCGGCAGGGCTCTCGGCCCATCCCCGGTGTCGACCACGGTCACGGCCACCTCGGTCCCGTCGATGTACTGCTCGATCAACGCCACCGGTCCGTACGCGTAGCAGTTCACCATCGCCGACGGCAGTTCCTCGGCCGACCGCACGATCGACGCACCCAGCGCCGAACCGCCGCGGGCCGGCTTCACCACCAGCGGCAGGCCGACCTGGTCGATCACCGCCGCCATCAGCGCCGCCGCACCGAGCTCGCGGAACGTTTCGTGCCCGAGCACCACGGAGGCCGGCGTGTGCAGTCCGGCCGTCCCGACCATCGTGGAGGCGACGGGCTTGTCGAAGGCCGTTCGGCACGCCGCCGCGTCGGCTCCGACGTACGGAACGCCGTACAGGTCGAGGACCTGGCGGAGCGCGCCGTCCTCGCCGGTGACGCCGTGGAGGACCGGGAAGACCGCGTCCGGCGGATCTTCTCGGAGCCGTTCGACCAGATTGGCGTCGACGTCACGCTGCTCGACCTCGACACCCACACTGCGCAGGGCGTCGGCAACCCGCCGGCCGGACCGGAGCGAGACATCCCGCTCGTGTGACAGTCCGCCTGCCAGTACCAGCACTCGACCCAGATCACTCATCACAAATATCCCGATCACTCGTGGGCGACTCCGGCACGGTCGCCGGTCCCGAGGCCCACTGGAACGGTACCGCGACCGTCTCAGCTACCCCCCGGGCGCCCGCAGATCCATTGCGCAACCTTTGCGCAGGACCCCTAGCTCAGCTCCGGTCCGGGGGCGTCGTAGTCCCGCCCCGGACCCGGTGTCAGCGGGCCGAACGTCTCCCGCAGTTCGAGTTCCTCGTGGATAACCGCGGCCAGCCGGCCGACCCCTTCGGTGATCCGCGCGGGCGTCGGATGACAGTACGACAACCGCATGCACTGGGAGCCGAAACCGTCGGCGAAGAAGGCGGTCCCGGGCACGTACGCGACCCGGGCGGTGACCGCCCGCGGCAGCATCGCCTTCGCGTCCAGGCCGTCCGGCAGGGTGAGCCAGACATAGAACCCGCCGCCCGGCCTGGTCCAGGTCGTTGCCGCAGGCATCTTTTCGGTCAGGGCCGCCAGCATCGCGTCCCGGCGCTCCCGGTACATCTCGCGGAACTGCTTCACCTGCCCGAGCCAGTCGTGCCGGGTCAGGTACGACGAGATCGCCAGCTGGCTGAAGACCGGCGGGCACAGGGTCGCCGATTCCTGTGCCAGCACAAGCTTTTCGCGGACGGCGTGCGGCGCGACCGCCCAGCCGACCCGGAAGCCCGGCGCGAACGTCTTCGAGAACGAACCGAGGTAGATGACACCCTCGCGGTCGTCGGCCCGCAACGCCCGCTGCGGCTCACCGTCGAAGCCGAGCAGGCCGTACGGGTTGTCCTCCAGCACCAGCAGATCCGCGCGCTGACAGATCTCCAGCACCCGCCGCCGGCGCTCGTCGGACAGCGAGACACCGGCCGGGTTGTGGAAGTTCGGGATCGTGTAGAAGAACTTGATCCGCTTGCCGGCCGCGCGCACCGCGGTGATCGCCTGCTCCAGCGCCTCCGGCACGACACCGTCGTCGTCCATCGCCACGTGGACGACCTCGCACTGGTACGCACGGAACACCCCGAGGGCACCGACGTACGACGGAGCCTCGCAGATCACCACATCGCCCGGATCGCAGAACACTCGCGTCACCAGATCGACCGCCTGCTGGCTGCCGACCGTGATCACCACGTCGTCCGGGTGGGCGTCGATCCCCTCGAGCCGCATCACGTCGCAGATCTGGTCGCGGAGGGCCGGATCACCCTGACCGGAGCCGTACTGCATCGCGGTGGCGCCGTTGTCGATCGCCAGGTCCCGGACCGCGCCGCCGACCACGTCCAGCGGCAGGCCGCCGATGTTCGGCATACCGCCCGCGAGCGAGACCACCTCGGGCCGGCTGGCGACCGAGAAGAGCGCCCTGATCTCCGATGCGGTCATGCCCTTGGTCCGTGCCGCGTACCGGTCGACGTAGTTGTCGAGGCGGGTCTGCCGGACATCGGGCACGTCAGCACTCACGGGGGCCACTCCAACGGTGAATCGAGGGGGAAGTCACCAGGTTACGTCGAGCGACCCGAGTTGTGTCCGGGCTGTGGATCGGCGCGACCTCTCACTACCATGCCTTATAGGGGCAGGTTCGACCACGCCGCCATCTGGCTGCTGAGACAGTCGCAGCCGGTGACGCGGGGCGGTGCGGCCTGAGAGGTGGAACCGGAAGGCGGATCGGATGAGCGTGGGCAAGACAGCCGGCGTGGCACTCGGTGGACTGCTGCTGGGCGTGCTGGCCGGGTTCGCGGGCGAACTGTTCAGGCGGCAACCCGCCGCGAAAGTGCAACAGCGGTACGTCGCTCCGGAGGCGGCGGTGACACCTGGCGCACGGACTCCGGCACCGGAGCCGGCTACTCGATGAGTCATCAAGTGATACCGATCGTGACGAAGGTAACAACCAGCACGCCGGCCGACCGGACGCGATGCACCGCGGATCGGACGCGCTGATGGCTCGACGGCTCGAACCGCTCACGCTCGCCAATCTCGACGAGCTACCGATGGCGTGCCGTGACTGTGTGTTCTGGGAGCTCGACCCGGTCGCCGCCAGGCAGGCCGACCGCAACGGCGACACCGGCCTGGAGAAGGAGGCCTGGCTCTCCCAGCTCCTACTCGACTGGGGTACGGCGGGTGTCGTGCTGTACGTCGACGACGGGCCGGCCGGGTTCGCGGTGTATGCGCCGGCGGCGTACCTGCCGAGGATCCAGGCGTTCCCGACCGCGCCGGTCAGTCCGGATGCCGTCGTCCTCGCGACCGGCCGGATCCAGCCGCGCTACCTGGGGCTCGGGCTGGGGAAGATCCTCGTCCAGGCGGTCGCGAAGGACGTGCTGAAGCGTGGGTTCCGGGCCGTCGAGGCGTTCGGCGACTCCCGGTGGGACGGGCCGGGCTGCGTCTGGCCGACCGAGTTCCTCCGAGCGGTCGGCTTCGGCGTCGTCCGCGAGCATCCACGCAATCCCCGGCTCCGGCTCGACTTGCGCTCGGCGATCACCTGGCGCAGTGAGATGGAGGCCGCGGTGGAGCGGCTGATGGGCGCGATCCGGCCCGAGCACTCACCGCCCGCGCCGGTCACGGTCCGGGACGGCCTCACCCGCGACTCGGCCACCTGACGGCAGGGCCATCATGATCTGGCGCTTCCTCGCCGACGTCGTGATGGTGGTGCACGGCGCCCTGCTGGTGTTCTTCCTGATCGGCGGTTTCCTCGCCTGGCGCTGGCCCAAGCTGATCTGGGCGCACCTGGCCATCGTTGTGTGGAACATCGTCATCGTGCTGGTCGACTTCGGCTGCCCGGTCACCGCGACCGAGAAGTATTTCCGTCGCCGCGGCGGAGAGACGCCGTACCCGGCCGGCTATATCGAGCACTACCTGGACGGCAAGCTCTGGCCGGAGGGCGCGACGCCGATCGTCGAGAAGATCGGCTTCGCGATCGTCGTGATCTCCTACATCGGATTCTTCATCCTGCAGCGTCGCCGGAAGGCGGCCGGACAGGCCAAGGTCAGGGGAGATTCAGTGGGACCCCGGACGTGATCGGATCCGGGGGGACCCATACTGAGAGGCGTGTCCATCCGCGTAAGCACCCGCACGCCGGTCGACGAGTACCTGGCCGCGCTGAGCAAGTCGCTCGCCGGTCCGCGTCGCCGGAAGGCGGACCTGCTGGCCGAGGCGCGTGACCACCTGACCGATGCGACCGAGAGCTTCGAGGCCGACGGTCTGGATCGCGAGCAGGCCGAGTGGGAGGCCGTGGCCGACTTCGGTGAGCTGTCCGAGGTCGCGCCGGGGTACCGGGCCGAGCTCGCGGTCAGCCAGAGCCGGCGGACCGCGATGCTGCTGTTCCTGGTGCTGATCGCGCAGCCGATCGTCTGGCAGGACGGGGTCTGGAGCTGGAACCAGGAGCCGAGTCAGCCGAACGTGCTGAACGACTTCCTCCAGACGCTGGTCCGGGGCATCGGCATGGCGGTGATCGCCGGTGCGGTCCTGGCAGTCATCGCGGCCGGCGTCGGCATGCGTTACCCGCTCGTCCGAGATCATGTCAGCCGGGTCACGGCGTTGTTCGCCCTGGCGAGCGCGGTCGTCATCAGTGCGATCGGAGTCGGCATGGCGGCGACCAGCCCGCACCCGCCCGACGTACCCGCCTTCGGCATCGTCGGGAGCTTCGTCGTACTGCCGCTGCTCCTCGTCGGCCTCCAGGCCGGCCGTGTCCTACGCCTGGCCCGGGCGTAGCACCCCTTCCACCACAGCCCGGAAGGTCACCCACTCCTGCTTGCCTGAGGCAAGCATCTTCGTGCCGGCGCTGGTGAGCTGATACGTACGGCGCTTCCGGCCACCGACCGTGCTCCATTCGCTGGCCAGGTAACCGGCCCGCTCCAGCCGCCGCAGCGCGGGGTAGAGCGTCCCGGTCGGCAGGTCGAGCTCGCCGCCGCTCCGCTCCAGCAGCGCCTCCATGATCGCGTAGCCGTGCAGGGGCTCGTCCTCGACGACCGCCAGGATCATCGGGTCGAGGTGTCCACGCAGCGCATCCGCCTTCATGTAGCCAGTCTACTCGTATGCCTGCTACTGTCGAGAGGCAACATGTAGCCAATCTACTTATATCGACAGCTGAGGAGGCCCGGCGATGACCGTGGACACCCCCGTACGACGACCGCCCGGGAAGGAGGGTGGACGCTCCGGCCTGCTGCACCGGGTGTCCGGCTGGTCGATGCGGCACGCCGGTCTCGCGCTGGCGCTCTGGGTGGTCGCCCTCGTCGCCGTCACCGCGGCGTCGACCGTGGTCGGCGACCGGTACAAGAACGACACCTCGCTGCCCGGCACCGACTCCCAGCGGGTCACCGACATCTTCCGTGCGCATCAGCCGCAAGGGGAGACGGCCTCGGTGCAGATCGTCGTGCGTGCCGACGGCGGACTGCCGGCCGAGAAGCCCCGGGTCGCCTCGATGCTGGCCGTGGTCCGGGACCTCCCGCACGTCGCCTCGGTCGCCGACCCCTTCACCGCTCCGGGATCACTCTCGCAGGACGGCCGGACGGCGTACTCCACGGTCAGCCTGGACGTCGCCGTCGCGGATATGCCGGTGGAGGACGTGCGGACGATCATCCACCGGGCTCAGGACTTCGCCCGCCCTGGATTCCAGGTCGAGGTCGGTGGTGATCTGGCCCGGTCCGCCGCGGACAGTTCGGGTGGCGCCTCCGAGGGCGCCGGCATTCTGGCCGCGCTGGTGATCCTGGTGTTCCTGTTCGGGTCGTTGCTCGCGGCAACTCTTCCGCTGCTGACCGCCGTGTTCGCGG
This sequence comes from Kribbella sp. NBC_01484, assembly GCF_036227145.1. NCBI lineage: Bacteria > Bacillati > Actinomycetota > Actinomycetes > Propionibacteriales > Kribbellaceae > Kribbella > Kribbella sp. NBC_01484. Next base: position 2,659,783 of record NZ_CP109437.1, on the reverse strand, counting down.
TGGGGAGCACGCTCGGCCTGCTGGTCCTCGCGTCGCACCTGTTCACCGTGCCCAGCTATACGGCGCCGGTGATGATGCTGGTCGGTCTCGGTGTGGGCATCGACTACGCGTTGCTGATCTTCTCGCGCTATCGCCATGAGTTGCTCAAGGACGGCACCGATCGGGAGACCGCGTCGATGATCGCCCTCGACACCGCCGGCCGATCGGTGATGTTCGCCGGCTGCACGGTGGTGATCGCGCTGCTGGGTCTGCTGGCGCTGGGACTCGGTTCACTGCAAGGCGTCGCGCTCGGAGTCACGCTGACCGTGCTGACGACGATGCTGGCCGCGGTGAGCTTGTTGCCGGCGCTGCTGACGCTGTTCGGGAAGCGGATCGAGCGGAGTGTCCGCAAGCACGCCGCGAAGAAGCGCCGTACGCCCGGTGACGGCTGGCGGCGGCTGGCGGCCGCGGTGCAGCGTGGACCGTGGGTGCCGTTGGTGCTCGGGACGGTCGCGCTCATCGCCTTGTCGCTGCCGGCGTTGAACATGCGGCTCGGGTTCGCGGACGCGGGTACGGACGACCCGGCCAAGACGAGCCGGAAGGCGTACGACCTACTGGCGGACGGCTTCGGGCCCGGCTTCAACGGTCCGCTCGTGGTGGTCTCCGAGGGAGACCAGGCCGCGGCTCAGCGACTCGGGCAGACGCTGGCGGCCGATCCGGGCATCGCCGCCGTCACGCTGCCACAACTGACGCCGGACGGCAAGATCGCGACCGTCCTGGCGTTCCCGAAGTCGGCACCGCAGGACGCCGCGACCAGCGATCTCGTGAACCGGCTGCGGGACCAGACCCTGCCGGCCCTCGAATCGCAGACCAGAGCGACGTATCTGGTCGGTGGTGCGACCGCGGCGGCCGACGACTTCGCGTCGGCGGTGAGCAAGCGGCTGCCGATCTTCGTGCTCGTGGTGGTCGGATTGTCGGCGCTGCTGCTGATGGTGGTGTTCCGGTCGATCCTGATCCCGTTGAAGGCGGCGCTGCTCAACCTGCTCAGCATCGGTGCTTCGCTGGGAGTGATCACGCTGGTGTTCCAGCAGGGCTGGTTCGGGGCGCAGTCCGGTCCGATCGAGGCGTTCGTACCGGTGATGATCTTCGCGATCGTCTTCGGGTTGTCGATGGACTACGAGGTCTTCCTCATCTCGCGGATCCATGAGGAGTGGCGTCGTACCAGGGATGCTCGGGAGGCTGTGCGGGAAGGGCTGGCGACCACGGGCAGTGTGATTACGGCGGCGGCCGCGATCATGATCGTGGTGTTCGGCGCGTTCCTGCTCAGCCCGGACCGGATGCTGAAGCAGTTCGGACTCGGCCTCGCGACGGCGGTGCTGCTGGACGCGCTACTGATCCGCTGCATCATCGTCCCCGCCGTACTGCGCCTGTTCGGCGACCGCGCCTGGTGGCTGCCGCGCCGGCTCGACCGGGTGCTCCCGAAGATCGCGCTGGAGAAGGAGAACTAGACCGTGAGCTGGCCGAAGCGGAGCATGCCGGTGGCGGCGTCCTGGTCCGGCGGAAGGTACACGCGCTGGATGGCGACGACGATCGCCTCCGCGATGACGTCCCGGAAGGCCGGATCGGCCAGGCGGGCGGAGTCGTGGGGATTGGTGACGTAGCCGATCTCCAGCCGCACCGCGGGCATCTTGGTGCGCCGGAGCAGGTCCCAGGTCTTGGCGTGGGTGCGGCAGTTCAGCAGGTCGGTGCGGGCGACGATCTCGCGTTGCACGAGACCGGCGAACTGCTCACCCACGCTCGACGAGGCGCCGTGCAGGTCGTTGCCGTAGTAGTACGTCGCGACGCCCTGGGCCTCCGGGTTCATCGACCCGTCGGTGTGCAGCGAGACACACAGGTTCGCGTCCGTCTCGTTCGCGAACGCGGCCCGCGCCAGCTCGTCCGGTCCCTGATCACGCCCACGCGACAAGTACGCGCGTACGCCGGTCGCACCCAGGCGACCCTCGATCCGGGCGGCGAGGTCGTACGCGACGTCGGACTCGCGCAGGCCGAAGCCCTCCCAGCCGTGGTCGAAACCACCGTGGCCAGGATCGATCACCACGGTCTTCCCGGACAGCCGTGGTCCGGCAGCGCGAACGGCCTCGGAGGCGCGCAGGGCGTCCGGCCGGCCACCGGTCGCCATCGGCCGGATCCGCTGCAGTGCCTTGAACGTCGACGGGCCGCACGTGCCGTCGCCCGGCAGGCCCATGTTCCGCTGGAAGTCGGTCACCGCGCGCTGGGTGTCCGCCGCGAAGATCCCGTCGATCCGGGCGACCGCGAACCCGAGCTCCTGCAGCTTCGCCTGCAGCGCGAGCACGTCGTCACCGGTCAACGGGTGCGCCGGCACGTAGGTCAGCAGCCGGTCGCCCAGCCGCCAGCGCGCGTCGTCGATCGCCCGGTACGTCTGCGGGCCGACGATCCCGTCGATCATCAGCCCGCGTTCCTGCTGGAACCCCCGGACAGCGTGCGCGGTCGCTTCGTCGTAGACGTCGTGACCGCCGGCCAGCAGCCCGAGCCGCTGCAGCTTGCCGACGATCTCGGCGACAGCCTCACCGCTGTCGCCGATCCTGTACACGCCGTGGGGGGCTTCCATGAAAAGGCTCCTTGCCGTGGCGGTCGGAGGTGTCGTACGGATCAGGCCGTGAAGTCTGCCAGTTCCTTCAGCAGCGCGGCCTTCGGCTTGGCGCCGACGATGGACTTGGCGAGCTCACCGTTCACGTAGACGTTGATGGTAGGGATACCGGTGACGCGGTAGTTGCTCGGGGTGACCGGGTTCTCGTCCACGTTCATCTTCAGGAACGTGAGCTTGTCGCTGTGGTCCTGCGCCAGCTCCTCCAGGATCGGGGAGACCTGGCGGCACGGCCCGCACCACTCGGCCCAGAAGTCGACCAGCACCGGCTTGTCGCTCTTCAGTACGGTCTGGTCGAACTCGGCGTCAGTGACGGCGTTCATCTTCTCGCCCACGGGCGTAACTCCTTCAGTGGTTGTGAGGTTCAGACGGAGACAGGCTGAGTGGTCGCGGCGCTGGTGTCGCGGGCGGCCGTGGCCGTCTCGGCGTCCTCGAGGGTGGCCAGGAAGCGCTCGGCGTCCAAGGCGGCCGCACAGCCGGTGCCGGCCGCGGTGATCGCCTGCCGGTAGGTGTGGTCCACCAGGTCGCCGGCGGCGAAGACACCCGGCAGGTTGGTCTCGGTGCTGCCTTCCTTGACGAGGACATAGCCCTCCTCGTCCAGGCGCACCTGACCCTTCACCAGCTCGGAGCGCGGGTCGTGCCCGATCGCGATGAACAGGCCGGTCACCGGCAGCTCCCGGGTGTCACCGGTCACGGTGTCCCGCAGGGTGACGCCGGTCAGCTTGTCCTCACCGTGGATCGCGGCGACCTCGGAGTTCCAGGCGAACTCGATCTTGTCGTTTGCGAACGCGCGGTCGGCCATGATCTTCGAGGCGCGCAGCTCGTCGCGGCGGTGCACCAGCGTGACCTTCTTGCCGAACCGGGTCAGGAAGGTGGCCTCCTCGACGGCCGAGTCGCCACCGCCGACGACGGCGATCTCCTGCTCGCGGAAGAAGAACCCATCACACGTCGCACACCAGGACACGCCATGGCCGGACATCCGGTCCTCGTCGGACAGGCCGAGCTTGCGGTAGCCGGAGCCCATCGCCAGGATCACTGTCTTCGCCCGGTGCTGGGTGCCCGCCGAGTCGGTGACGACCTTGATGTCGCCGGTCAGGTCCACGGACACGATGTCGTCCGGCACCAGTTCGGCGCCGAAGCGCTCGGCCTGGGTGCGCATCTCGTCCATCAGCGCCGGGCCCATGATGCCCTCGGCGAAACCGGGGAAGTTCTCGACCTCGGTAGTGGTCATCAACGCGCCACCCGCGGTCACCGAGCCCTCGAACACCAGCGGGGCGAGCCGGGCGCGGGCGGCGTACACAGCGGCCGTGTAACCGGCCGGGCCGGAGCCGACGATGATGACGTTGCGGACTGTGGAGTCGCTCATGCAGGCGTTCCTCGTGTCGTCGAGACTTCTGGTACGTCGTACTCAACGGATCCTAGAGGCCGACCATTCCCACGGTACCCATCACGAGGCCGTGGCACCGCATTGCGGTCTCAGCGATTGCGCAGTGTCACCGAGGTGTCGTAGAACGGGCTGGCGACGCCACCTGGGTCGCTACATCCGGTGACCGCGAAGACCTGGATGTCGCGGGCCGATCCACCCTGCACGCCGATCAGAACCGCGCGCTTGCCGTCGACCTTGGCGGGCTGGACCAGCCGGAGCTGCGGGTTCGGCCGGCCGGCCGCGAACACGCGGGCGCAGGCAAGCTCGGTCGCCGAGCCGTGCAGCACGGGGTCCTTGCTGCTCTCCAGCCAGTGCTGGGCCTGCGGGCCGATGTCGTTCGTACTCATCGTCGGAACGCCGCTCGGCAGCGCGGTCGGGTTGGTGTTGGCGGCGTTGTCGCCGGCCTGGTCCTTGGTGGTGATCACCACACCGACGCCGATCGCCGCCACCAGCACGACGGCCGCGGCAGCACCCAGCAGCTTGGGCAGGTGCCGGCGGGGCTCCTCGCGGATCTGCGCCAGCGAGTGCACGCCGACGGTCGACGCGCGCAGCACGGACTCCGAGACGATGACCGCGTCCAGGTGCTCGGCGACGTCGGTCGGCATCGGGATGTCCTCCCGGCCCTCGTCAGCGAGATCCTCGGACAGCTGGACCAGGGCGTCGTACGTCTGCTGGCAGTCCGGACAGGCCTTCACGTGTTCACGAGCGCGATGCGCCTCGGGGGCGGGCAGCAGATTCTCGATCAGGTCGGCGATGGTGTCCGTGTCCAGGTGCTCGAGGTGCTCACTGGTCGGAAGACCGGAATCGGTCATCGGGAACTCGCCCCCTCATGGGAGGAACGCGGTGTGATCATCAGAGTGCTCCGGGTAGAGGCATGGAGGCTGAGTCGCAGGTAGGCGACTTCGCTTCGACGGAGTACCCACTCATTCGGTTCCCACCGTTTCGGCCGCGGATTTCTCCGGTACGCCGGCATCGGCGGAACCGGCCCGGGTCGTCTGCCAGTGCTTGAGCAGGGGCAGCAGCCGGGCGCGGCCGCGGGCACAGCGGGACTTCACCGTGCCGGGGGCGCAGCCGAGGATCGCCGCCGCCTCCTCGATCGAGTAGCCCTCCATGTCGACCAGGACGAGGGCACTGCGCTGGTCGGAGTTGATCTGCTTGAGCGCGTTCAGCACGTCCAGCCGGCGTTCGCGGACCTCGGCCGGGTCGTCCTCGGCCGGTCCGGCCAGCTCGGCGGCGCGGTCCTCGTCCTCCGGCAGCGGGTCGGCGGCCCGCACCTGGCGCCGGCGGATCCGGTCCAGGCACGCGTTCACCACGATCCGGTGCAGCCAGGTGGTCACCTTCGCGTCACCGCGGAACGAGTCGGCCCGGCGGAACGCCGAGATGAACGCCTCCTGCAGCGCGTCCGCGGCCTCCTCGGGCTCGCCGAGGGTGCGGATCGCGACGGCCCACATCCGGTCCCGGTGCCGCTTGACCAGGAACCCGAACGAGTCCGGATTGCCCGCCACGTGCAGCCGCAGCAGCTCGTGGTCGTCGAGCTGGTCGTAGCTCGTCGGCGGCCCACCGTGCGTGGCAGGCTCGGCCGCGCCGATCCGAGGTAAGTCCGACCGGGGCGGCGGCGTCGGGCCCGAGTCCAGGTGAGCCGTCATTTCTGGATTGTGACCTCCGAGATCGTGCCCCGGTACTTGCCGCCGTCTTCCTTCGGCAGCTTGGTCAGCCAGACCAGAACGTACTGCGTCTCGGCCGGCGCCGAGGGGGTAAGAGTCACCGTACCCTCGGGCTGGTCCTCTTCGGTGGCGACCGGCTTCCACCCGCTGACCGCGCCCGGCGACGTGCTGGTGTCGTCCTTCGGGATCATCAGCTGCACGCTGGAGCCGTCGCCCTTGAGCGTGACCTGCACCTTGGACACCGTGGTCGGAGCACCCAGGTTGTAGATGATGCCGACGCCCGGCTTCTGGCCCCCGAGGTTCGGCCGGCTGTACGACTGGGTGGTCCAGGTCGTACTCGTCTTGCCGTCATAGGTATTGCCGACGTCGTCCGGATGTTCGCTGCCATTGCCGTCGGGCAGCGGGTCGAAGTCCTTGGCGCTGACGATCTTGGCCACCCCGCCCGTCGCCGACGGCGTCGTGCTGGTCTGCGGCGCGTTGGTCGTCTTGTTGCTGTCGCCGCTGCCCTGGTCGTTGTTCATCGCGCCCTTGAGCAGGAACTGCGCCATCGCGACCACCGAGAGCAGCGCCAGGACGGCGAGCAGGATCAGGATCCGGCCACCCCAGGAGCCCTTCGGCTTCGGCTCGTCGGCGCGGCGCCGGCCGTTCCCGTTCGACGGGGGCGGTGGCTGGCGCCGCAGCGGCCGGGTCTCGGGCGCGGTCGTGTACGCCGAGTGCTGCTGGTGCCCGTTGTCCGACTGGTACGCCGACTCGTAGGCCGGTGGGGTCGGGTCGAGCGCCGGTGGCAGCGTCTCGGGGACGACCTGGGTGGCGTCGTCGATGCTGCCGTTCTGCCGGGCGACCTGGACGGTCTCGTCCATCTGGTTCGGCGGCTCGTGCGAGCTGCCGACGACGCCGGACAGTGCCGCGGACAGGCCGGCGGCGCTGGTGATCAGCGGGGCGTGGTGGCGTGGCGGATTGCTCAGCAGCCGGTCGCAGATGTCGTCGAGCGAGCGCGGAACGCCCGCTCGTACCTGGCGGGGACTGAGCAGCCGGCCGTGCTCGACCGGCGCGGGCTGCAGGCCCCAGGCCGGCGCCGGGCCGGGCCAGCGACCGGTGAGCGAAGCGAACAGCAGCTCACCGAGCGCGTGCACGTCCTGCTCGGGCGAGCCGGGGCCGGACGACCGCAGCGCCGCTTCGGTGGCGAGGCCGACGACCTTGATCGCGCCCGCGTCCGTGACCACGACGGTCGAGGGACTGATGGAGCCGTGCGCGAGGCCGGTGCGGTGCAGGTTCTCGAGCGCTTCGGAGACCTCGCGGGCCAGCCAGCCCGCTTGCTGCCCGGTCAAAGGGCCGGTGCCGAGCATCCGCTCGAGGGGCCGGCCGCCGGCCCACTCGCGGACGCAGTACGTGACGCCGTCGTGCATGTCACAGTCGAGCACGCGAAGGAAGCGCGGGTCGGCCGCCGCGGCGGCCCGCCGGGCGGCGTCGAAGAGCAGGTTGGTCCTGGGATCGCCGACCGGCAGGACGTCCACGACGACGGCCCGGCTGAGTACCTCGTCCACTGCCCGCCACACCCGCGCACCGTCGATCTCCGCCAGTAACTCGGCGATCCGGTAGCGGCCGGCGAGCAGGGCACCAGGACTGACGGTCTGGTTCGACACGGTGTCTCTCGCCCTCCTCGATGCACTGGTCGGCCTGCGTCTGCCACTCCGGACCCTGTCGGCGGGAGTCCGTTAGCAGCCCCCATGCTAGTGCCCCCCTGACCCGACAAGTGGTGCACGAGTGCACAAGCACCCCGGTTCAGCGGCGGCCGGGCAGTTTCCGTGTGACCACGGCCACCACGTCGTTCACTTCGTGGATGCGGAGTACCCTCGCCACCCCGGCGTACACCGGCAGCATCACGGCGGCCGCGACGGCCAGTTGGAGGATCGCGCCGATCGGGCCGGACCAGTCGACGGCCAAGCCGAGCAACTCTAGCGCGATGCGGCCGGCGGCGGCGCCGAGCACGGCGGCGATCACCATCGCGAGCAGCGGCAGGCCGATCCCGGCGCCGGGCACGCGCGGCACCTTCCGCCGCAGCACCGGCCGCGACATCAGCACGGCGACCAGGTAGGCGAGCGCGTACGCCGCACCCAGGACCACACCGCTGAACCGGAGGTGCTGCGGGTTCAGCAGCACTCGCACCCCGATCAGGGCCGCCGCGATGTTCGTCGCCGCGATCACGCATTGCAGGAAGAACGGCGTCCGGGTGTCCTCGAAGGCGTAGAAGGTGCGCAGCTGGAAGTACTGGATCGTGAACGGGACGATGCCCAGCGCGAGCGTCACCAGCGTGTACGACATCAGCGTCAGGTTGTCCTTGCCGGAGCCGTAGCCGGCGATCACCGTGACGATCGGGTACGCGAACGCGATCATCGCGGCCGCCGCGGGGACGACGATGGCCAGCGTCTGCCGGATCGATCGGGCCGACAGCCGCTCGACCTCGGTCACATCGCCGTCGGCCGCGAGCGCGGACATCTGCGGCAGCGCGGCCGTCGCGAGCGAGACCGTGACGATGCCGTGCGGCACCAGGATGATCAGCATCGCGGTGCTGTAGGCGAACAGACCGGCCTTGGCACCGGGGTCGTGCGACGCGCTACCGGCGATCGCGAGCCGGGTGACAACCACCAGCGTCACCTGGTTCACCACGACGAAAAGAACTGTCCAGATGCCCAATCGGGCAGTGTGACCGAGCCCGGTGCCGCGCAGACCGAACTTCGTCCGGTAGGTGTGCCCGCTGGCCCGCAGGTACGGCAGCAGCACCAGCAGCTGTACGGCGATGCCGAACGTGTGCCCGAGTCCGAGCAGCAGCTCCTCGCCGTGGCTGAAGGTGGCCGGCGGATCGCCGGTCCGGTAGATCATCAGGAAGATGACGATCGAGGCGCAGGCGACGACATTGTTCGCGATCGGCGCCCACATCATCGGGCCGAACCGGCGCCGCGCGTTCAGCACCTGGCCGACCAGCACGAACGCGCCGTAGAAGAAGATCTGCGGCAGGCAGAGCCGGACGAACATCACCATCGCTTCCCGCTCGGGCGCGCGGGACGGGTCCTTCAGCTCTTCCGGCATGTACAGCCCGGCGATCGCAGGTGCCAGCAGCACACACCCGACCGTCACCACCGCCAGGACGACGAAGCCGAAGGTCAGCAGCCGGTTGGTGAAGTCCTGGCCGCCGTCGTCGTGGTTCTTGATCGCGCGGACCAGTTGCGGGACCAGCACGGTGTTGAAGACACCGCCGGCCAGCAGGATGTAGAGGCTGTTCGGGATGGTGTTCGCGGCGGTGAAGATGTCGCCGCGCAACGCGGTACCGATCGCGGCCGCGAGCAGGGCGATCCGGACGAATCCGAGCAGGCGTGACAGCACCGTTCCGGCTGCCATCACCCCCGCGGAGCGCAGGGTGCGGTCAGCCATCCTTCGAACCGACTCCTTCTCTCAGGGACCCACCGGCTGGGGCGTCGGCGGCCGGCGGGTCGAGCGGCTCGGGGTGCAAGGCGTCCGGGGTGGCCTGCTCGTCCGCCGCCGCCTCCGACGACTGAGCCGGTGACGGATGCCGGCGTTCGGTGCGGATCCGCCGGTAGATGCGGACGAACGACGTACCGAAGAGCAGTGCGCAGGCGGCGCCGACCAGGATCCACCCGACGCTGCCGTACTGGCTGGCCTGGATCAGCAACTCCTGGGACTTGCCGACCGGGCGGCCGGAGGCGGTGATCACCTGGGCGCCGGCCCGGATCAGGCCGTTCTGCTCGGCGCTCGCGTTGATCCGGGGGGTGAACTTCTGCTTCGGCGCCAGGATCCTGGTCTGCTGCGGTTCGATCCGCAGGTCGGTCCGGTTCGTCGGGGAGACCACGATGCCGACCCGGACGGACCAGTCGGTGTCGTTGGTGATGGTCAGCGGGAAGGTGCCCTTGCTGCCGGCCAGGTTGACCTTGATCTCCCTGTGCTCGCCGTTCACCGCGTTGTTGACCAGGTGCACCTTGGACAGTTGCAGGTTCACCGAGCCGAGCTCGACCGCGGCGAAGCGCTTGGCCTCGTCCGGGAATCCGCGCCAGCTGATCGACGCCGAGCGGAGCAACGCCTCCGGCATCGCCTCCGGCAGGTCCGCGGTGGGGTTGGTCAGCAGATCCTTGAACGTCGTGGTGGCCTGGTCGAGCTGCTTGACGCCGTCCAGCTGGTCGGCGCTCATGATCGCGTTGGACCGCGGCGCGGCCGGGGCCTTGATCACCGGCGGTCTCGGTGTGCCGGCCACGACCTGCCCGACGCTGGTGGCGTTGATCCACGGCAGTGCCAGGTCTCCGGCCAGGGCGGCGGTGGCGCGACCGGTGGAGTCCCAGCCACGGGGCGGTACGGCGACCACCGAAGCGCTGCCCTTGCCACTGGCGGCGATCAGCGCGGTTTCGGCCGCGAACCGCTGCCGGACCTGGATCGGGTTCTCGCCGGTGTCCGGATCCGGGCCGCCCGCCGTCAGCGCGGAGTCGGCCACCACGGTGCGTACCGTGTCCCGCGGACCCTCCGGCGTTCGAATGTCGTACACCGGAGAGGTGGCCGTCAGACCGGCGCGCTCGACCGCCGGCCAGGAGCCGCTGCCGACCAGGTTCAGGTCGTCGTTGGACGCTCCGGGGAAGCCCTGGGAGGCAGCCGCGAGGTAGCGGCTGGCGGCGGCGCCGCCCTCCAGCCAGAGACCGTTGGTGAAGCCGGGCGGGAGGCTGAACCTCTCGGTGGTTCTCCGCGCGTCGGAGACCAGCTGCTTGAGCGGGTCGCCGGCGTCCAGCAGGCCGGCGATGTCCGGATCGCCGTACGGGAGCAGGGCGACCTGGTTTCCGCGGGCCCGGCTGGCGTCGAACGCCTTCAGCCAGGCCTCAACGACCGCCTGGCCGGCGCCGGGGGTGGGCTTGCCGCCTTCACCGACGTCGTACCCGTCCTTGACGATCCTGCGAGCCTCGTCGAGCGTGGCGGGGTCGACGAGCCAGGTGACCTTGCGCCCGTTGCCGAGGGCCAGCAGCCGGCCGAGCCGGCCGTTCGGCGCCATCGACTCGGCCAGCGACTCGTTGGTGAACCGCTTGCCACCGAGCTGCGTCGGCCGGTGCTGCAACGGAATGATCAGTGCGGTGTTCACCATGCGGGTCAGAGGCTGGTCACCGATCACCGGCATCAGGGTGCGGGCGCGACCGACAGTGAGCCGCTCCTGACCCTGCGGCGTCCCGCGGACCACGACGCCGACTACATAGACCCCGGTCTGGTGGCTGATGCGCCACTCGTTCCACGGGACCTTGAGGCTGAACTGCATCGATGCGTTCGGTGCCAGCGGGGCGTCGTACTGCTGGAACACGCCGGTGTCCGGAGTGGTCATCCGGCTGCAGCTGTTCCGGTCGTCCATCGCCACGTCCTGCTCGGCGGAGACGGCGGCGATCTCGGCGGCGGTGGACAGGCGGTGGCTCCGGTCGATACAGGCCAGCGCCTGCGGTGCGTCGAGCGTCTCGGTGCTGGTGTTGCGGACGGTGCCCTTGATCAGCACGTCCTCGCCGGGCGTCGGGGCGACCGGTCCGAAGGAGTCGATGGTGACCTGGACGACCGGGTCGTCGACAGGCGCCGCGACGGTCGGCGGGGTGCCGAGAGTCGCTGCCGTCGCAGCGATCAGCAGGCCCGCACCCGCCGCCGCGGAGAGCCTCAGTCGCCGTCTGAACACGCCGTCACCGTAACCTAGTTCCCCGTGTCACCCTTTGCCGACCAGTCAGCCTCCGCCGGATCGTTGTCCGCCGTCCAGCGGCGAGGCGTCCAGGCGCTCCTGGAGATCGCGCCGGTGGTGGACGAACTCGGGTCGCGGTTCGACCGGGCCGGCCACGAGATCGCGCTCGTGGGCGGTCCCGTCCGGGACATTCTGCTGGGCCGGGGGAGCAAGGATCTGGATTTCGCCACGTCAGCCCACCCGGACGTCGTGGAGCGGTTGCTGGCCGGCTGGGCGGACCACGTCTGGGACATCGGCAAGGCGTTCGGCACCATCGGCTGTCGTAAGGGTGAGTGGGTTCTGGAGATCACGACCTACAGGTCGGAGTCCTACGATCCCACGTCGCGCAAGCCGGAGGTCTCGTACGGCGACAGCCTCGAGGGCGACCTGGCCCGGCGCGACTTCGCGATGAACGCGATGGCGGTCCGGCTGCCGTCGCACGAATTCGTCGATCCGTACGGCGGGATCGCGGACGTCGCGAACCAGCGGATCCGGACCCCTGGAACTCCGGAGGACTCGTTCTCCGACGATCCGCTGCGGATGATGCGGGCGGCCCGGTTCGCGGCACAGCTCGGCTTCACGCCCGACCCGGCGGTAGTGGCCGCGATGACCGCGATGGCCGACCGGATCACGATCGTGTCGGCCGAACGGGTCCGCGACGAGCTGATCAAGCTGATCTGCGCCGACCACCCGCGGATCGGCCTCGACCTGCTGGTGACCACCGGCCTGGCCGACCACGTGCTGCCCGAGCTGCCCGCGCTCAAGCTGGAGCGAGACGAGCACCACCGGCACAAAGACGTGTACCAGCACTCGCTCACCGTCCTCGATCAGGCCATCGATCTGGAATCCCGTCTATCTGTTCCGACGCCGGATTTCGTCGTTCGGTTCGCTGCGTTGATCCACGACATCGGCAAACCGAAGACCCGGCGGTTCGAGGACGCCGGCAAGGTGACCTTCCATCACCACGACGTGGTCGGCGCGAAGCTCGCCCGGAAGCGGATGAAGGCGCTGCGGTTCAGCAACGAGCAGATCGACCAGGTCAGCAAGCTGATCGAGCTCCACCTGCGCTTCCACGGATACAGCGGTGGCGAGTGGAACGACTCGGCCGTACGGCGTTATGTCCGCGACGCCGGCGACCAGCTCGAGCGGTTGCACGTCCTCACCCGCGCCGACTGCACGACGCGCAACCGGCGCAAGGCCGAGATGTTGCGGGCGGCGTACGACGATCTCGAGGAGCGGATCGACCGGCTCCGCGAGCAGGAGGAACTCGACGCGCTCCGCCCCGACCTGGACGGCAACCAGATCATGGAGATCCTCGGCATCCCACCGGGCCGCGAGGTCGGTGAGGCCTACAAGTTCCTGATGAACCTCCGCCTCGACCAGGGCCCCCTCGGCGAGGATCAAGCCCGCGAAGCACTCCAACGCTGGTGGTCCGAGCGCGGCTAGATCTCCTGAGCCGGCTGTGCCGCGTACGCGGTCGCGATCAGCTCCGCCGACTCCGGATGCGATGCGTACGTCGTGGTGTCGGCGCCGGCGGTGATCGACGCGACCGGGAGGGCCGGGTCGATCGAGTTGGTCAGGTAGGCAGCGTCGTACGACGGGAGGTCGGTCAGGCGGACCGAGGTCGTGTCGAAGGTGCTGAGGCCGCGTTGGAGGGTTTGCTGGCGGATGCCGGGGAGGACCGGGGCGGACGGGAACACGATCGTGGTGCCGCGGGCGAAGCAGATATTCCAGATCGAGGCTTCGGAGATCTCGCCGGAGGTGGTGTGGAAGACGGCGTCGTCGTACCCGGCGAGCTCCGCCTGGCGGCCGTAGTACGTGAGGTCGAAGGAGCCGGTGTGCTTGAGATGCGGAAGGGCACGCTGGTGTTCGAACGCCAGCAGCCGCAGCGGTTGCACGCCGGGCTCGATCGGCGGGCTCACGCGGATGAGTAGCTGTAACTCCGTGGTGCTGAAGACGTTGACGCGGAGGGACAGGTCGCTGGAGCCGGCGTGCTCGAGGGCTGCGCGGAGGTCGGCGTGGACGCGGTCGGCGGGGAGCGGCTCACCGAAAACTTCGCGGGCGCTGCGGTCGAGACGCTCGAAGTGCAGGTCGAGACCGTGCACCACGCCGGCACGCACCTGCATCGAGGTGAAGTGCCCGTAGCTGATTGCTCTCAGCAACCCCGGGTCGACGGTCCGCAGAGGTTCACCGTTGAGCAGCAGCGACTCGGTCACAACCTCAGTCTGACCTCACCAGTCCACCGGATCAGCTGGTCTACCCTCGCGCTGTGGACGTCTTGAGCATCATCGGGTGGGGCGGATCCGCGCTGGTCGTGGTGTCGCTGCTGCAGACGCGGATCCTGCGACTGCGGGTACTGAACCTGGTCGGCTGCGTGATCCTGGTCGGCTTCAACCTGGCGATCGGCGTCTGGCCGATGGTCGGTATGAACGCGGTGCTGGCCGTGATCAACGTCGTATACCTGTGGCGGCTGTTGCGGCACCGGCACGACCAAGCCGAGTACACGGTGCTCCAGCTCAACGACACCGACGCGTACCTGGACCACGTGCTCGCCCGGCATGAGAAGGACATCAGCCGGTTCAACCCGGGCTTCACGGCGGGCACCAGTCCGTACGCGTTCCTGGTCCAGCACGGCGACCGCACCGTCGGCGTCGTCCTCGCCCACGACGCGGGCTCCGGCCGGGCCCAGATCGATCTCGACTACGTCCTGCCGAAGTACCGCGACTTCACCCCCGGTGAGTTCGTCTACCGCCGCAGCGACGTCTTCACCGACCACGGGTTCCACCAGGTCCTCGCCCCACCCCGCATGCGCGACTCCAGGCCCTACCTCACCAACCTCGGCTTCCACCGCGACGGCGACGACCTGGTCCTGGATCTGCGTTAGAGGTCCTTCGCGAAGCAGAGCGAGGCCGGCTCGTTCTCGAACGGCGGGTACGGCGCGATCGGCTGGTAGCCGTGGTTCGAGTAGAGGGCGATGGCCTCGTGCTGCCGGGTGCCGGTCTCCAGGCGTAGGCGGGTCAGGCCGATGCGGTGGGCCTCTGACTCGACGGCCTCGAGCAGGGCTCGGGACAGACCCCAGCCGCGGGCGGACGGATCGACGTACATGCGCTTGATCTCGCCGAGGCCGGTGGAGACGGGTTGCAGGCCGACGCAGCCGACCGGGGTGCCGTCGAGCAGGAGCAGCGTGAACGAGATGTCCGGGTGCAGTGCGACGAGTGGCTGGTCCTCGCCGTACGTCGCGGCCAGTTCGGCCTGCTGGGCGGTGGTCAGCGCCAGCAGGGCGGGGTCGGTGCCTGCGACCGCCCGGAGTTCCGTTCCCTCGATCAGTTCCGCCGTCATGCGTCCGGACGGTAGCAACACGGCATGACGCTCCTGTTTCTGTTTCCTCTCCGGCGCCACCTCACCGCGAGAGGCGGTTCCGCGCTCGGCGTGCTGTGATGACCCGATGGAGTCCCTGAAAGAGATCGCCACAGGTGTTCGGGCCGGCCGGGTCGACCCGGTCGCACTGGTCGAGGAGGCGTTACAGCGGGCCGACGAGAGCGCCGGGTTGAACGCGGTCGTCCATCTTGACGTCGAGGGTGCGCGGAAGGCGGCGGTGGACCACGACCGGACCGGGGCGCTCGCCGGTGTGCCAGTACTGGTCAAGGAGATCGTGGAGGTGGCAGGCCTGCCTTATCGCTGCGGGTCGGCCGCGATGGACGAGATCGGCCGGCAGGACGCCGACGTGGTGCGCCGGCTGCGGGCGGCCGGTGCGATCGTCATCGGGCTCAGCTACACGCACGAGTTCGCCTACGGATGCACGGGTACGTCGAACCGGGTCGGGCCGTGCCGCAATCCGCACGACCCGGCGCGGATGACCGGTGGCTCCAGTGCGGGCGCAGGTGCCGCGGTCGCGGCCGGAGTGGTTCCGTTGGCGATCGGCACCGACACCGCCGGATCCGTACGCATCCCGGCGGCGTTGTGCGGAGTCGTCGGCTTCAAGCCGTCGTACGGCACGCTGTCGACCGATCGCGTCTTCCCGCTG
Organism: Kribbella sp. NBC_01484; assembly: GCF_036227145.1. NCBI lineage: Bacteria > Bacillati > Actinomycetota > Actinomycetes > Propionibacteriales > Kribbellaceae > Kribbella > Kribbella sp. NBC_01484. The sequence continues at coordinate 2,644,285 of NZ_CP109437.1, read as the reverse complement.
TCTCAGAGCCTCGACCACGTTGGTGTCCTGACGCGGACTGTTGCGGACGCCGCCTACGCGCTCGAGGCCCTCACCGGCGTTCCGCCGGCGGCGGCGCGACCGACGCGGCTCGGAGTGGTGACGAACCCGGAGTACCTCGACTTCACCGCCGAGGTCGGCGCGGCGTGGTCGGCCGCGCTTGCTCGTCTCGCCGCGGCCGGGGCCCAGCTCGTCGACGTCGAGCTGCCCGACTGGCGGCACAGCTTCACGACCGCCGCCGCGATCCAGGGACCGGAGGCCGTCGCGAACCACACCGGCCGATCCACCGCGCAGTACCAGCCCGACGTCCAGGAACGGCTCCGCGAGGCGGCCCAGATCACCCGTGCGGAGTACGACGCCGCCCGGACCGAAGCCGCCGAGATCACCGCTGAGGTGAACGGCGGACTTGGCCAGGTCGACGCCGTACTCATGCCGACCGTCCTCTGCACCGCACCGCTGATCACCGACGTCGACACACCCGAAGGCAGCAAGGCGGTCCGCTCCCAACTCCTCAAGAACACCCGCCTCGCCAACCTGACCCGGCACCCGGCCGTCAGCCTCCCCCTCCCGACCGACGGCCTCCCCGTAGGCCTCCAAGTCATAGCCGCCACCAACAACCAAGCAGCCACCACCACCCACTGGATCGAGGACCAGCTGTCGGCGTGACATTGGTGACAGAAGAGCGGCTTGTAAATCGATTATCGTTGCGAAATCCTCATTCCGAGCTGATAATCGATCAGTCGGTCCAACTGGGGAGAATCTCGTGAGGTCTCGTTCCTGGCGTGTCACAGGCGCGCTCGCACTGTCGGCAGTTGCGATGATCACCACCACCACAGGCGCATCCGCCGCCGAGCCGCCGGACGGGATCGTGTGGGACCACACCTACACGGCGCCCGGTGTGAAGGTGTACGTCGAGGAGCACGGCGACATCATCTCCGTCTGCGACACCTCGAAGAACGGATACGCCGCGTGGGTTCTCGTCACGGACCGGGTCGGCGTCCAGTTCCAGATCACGGCCAGAAACGGCGTCGGCAGCTGTGAGACCACACAGGCCGATGACGGCCTGCTCCACGACCTGTACGAAGGCGACCGGATCGACCTCCACCTGGACGGCGACGGCGACGAGCCCGGTGGCGCCTACGAAGCCTTCGTCAACGACCACTGAACCAGCTCGCAACCTTTCCATCGCGCATGAGGAGCTAGTGATGAAGTCACGTCTTGGTCGTGTCCTCGCGGGCACGTTCGCTTTGTCAGCAACCGCCGCCGCCCTGACGGCCGGCAGCGCCTTCGCCAACGAGCCGCCGGACGGCATCGTCTGGGACCACACCTACACCGCACCGGGCGTGAAGGTGTACGTCGAGGAGCACGGCGACTACGTCGAGGTCTGCGACACGTCGAAGAACGGGTACTCCGCCTGGGTCGAGGTCTACCTCGGCATCACGAAGTACCGCCTCACAGCCAGCAGCGGCGTCGGCACCTGTGAATGGGAGTCGGCGTCCGACGTCGATCTGCCGGAGAATGTCGACATTCTCCTGCACTTCGACGGCCGGGGCCACGACGTCGACCACCCCGACGGTGTCGAGTCCTTCTACAACGACCACTGATCGGCGGTGTGCCAGGGGTGGTGGGGATCCACCGCCCCTGGCACGGGTCTTCAGCGGTAGAGGCGGAGATCGGCGAGGGTCCACCAGTTGCCGGTCGTGCCGGTCGAGGTGATGCGCAGATACCTCGCCTGGGTCGGTCGCAGTGTGACTGTGGTGAGCTGACTGGCCGACGTACCAGTGGCGACAGGCCGCCAGTTGGTACCATCGTTGCTGACGGCAACTTCGAAGCCGCGGGCGAAGTCGCCGGTGTTCCCGCCGCTGTCCAGTGCGACCTGGCGGAAGGTCTTCGCCTTGCCGAGATCCACCTGCACCCACTGACCCGGCGATTGGGCCTGCTTGCTCTGCCACACCGTGGACCCGTCGGCGTCGATCGCCAGCCCTGCCTCGGCGCCGTTCACCGATGCGGTCGCCGTTGCGCCGTCCAGTGAGATCGGCTGCGGCACGTCCGCCGATAGGTGGTCCCAGGTGAAGGTTGCGATCGAACCACCGGGCAGCTCGTACTCGAACGACTTGTCGCCGACCGCCACCGCGAAGCTGCGCGGGTCGTCGTTCTCGTTGTGGACGAGGAGCGCAGTCGAGCCATCCGGGTTCCGGAAGGCGGCGGACATCAGTTGCCCGTTCCACCCGGTCGTCCCGTACGACGTACTCCCGATCCGGACCGCGCCCGCTTTCACGAACTTCGACAGGTGCCCGATCGTGTAGTACTCGGCGTCGGTCGTGACCGTGCCGTCCGGTTGCAGCGTGACCAGGCCGGTGCAGGTGTCGCAGCCACCGAGGTGTGGGCCGCCGCTGGAGTCGAGGGCGATGTTCCAGTTGACCACCGACTTCGCCCAGTTGCGCGTGGTGCCGAGCATCAGGGTGCGGGCGTGCCACGTCAGCGTGCCGCGGAAGATCTGCGGCGGCGTGTCGGTCGGCCCGTGCGACCCAGAGCACTCGGTGAACCAGATCCCCTTCGACGGGAACGCGTTGTGCAAATCGGTCTGCTTGGACGGATCGCCGGAGTAGCAGTGGTATGCCGTACCCGCGATCCACTTGGCCGCCGGCGTCTGCAGCAGCTTGTAGGGATAGTCGGTCTCGGGGTCCTCGCCGGGCGGGGTGGACGCGATGTCACCGGGGTGCGTGGTCCAGTTGTGGTCGTAACCGAGGATCTTCGTCCGCGGGCTCGCCTTCTGCAGCAGCGGGCCCAGCGCCTCGATCACCGCTGCCTCTTGGCGCACAGGCATGTCCGTGCCCGGGTACGCACTCGGCTTGCGGTTCTGCGGCTCGTTCTGCACGGAGAGGAAGTCGACAGGTACGCCGGCCTTCGCGTACGCCTGGACGAACTTCACCAGATAGCGCGCGTAGGCGTCGTACACCTTGGGGTCGTCCTTGAGCCGGCCGCCGACCAGCGAGTCGGCGGTCTTCATCCAGGCCGGCGGACTCCACGGCGTGGCCATCACCTTGACCGCCGGGTTGAGCTGCTTGGCGCGCCGGAGCAACGGCAGCACCTGCTGCTGGTCGTGCGCGATGCTGAACTGTGTCAGCCCGAAGTCGGTCTGCCCGGCCGGTACGTCGTCGTACGTGTAGTGCTCGGCCTCAGCGGTGAAGTCGGACGAGCCGACCGGCTGCCGCAGGAAGCTCACGCCGATGCCTTGGTTCGGATCGAAGAGTTTGCGCAGCGTCTGCTCGCGGTCCGCCGGGCTGAGCCGGTAGAGCACATTCGCGGACGAGTCGGTGATCGAGGCCCCGAAGCCGTCCATCGTCTGGTACGACGTCGTCGGGTCGACCGTGATCGTCGTACGGTCGCTGGCCGCGCGCTGGAACGTGACCGGCGCGCGCTCGTGCAACAACTCCGCGCGGTCGGGCGTCGTCACCCAGACCTGGGCCTGGGTCGACGGGGGATGGGCCTGGGCGGCGGGACCGGTGAGCGAAGCTGTGGCCAGGGCCAGGGCGACGCCGAATGCCTGTGTTCTCATCGCAGCTCCTCGAATGAAACAAACGGCCTCAGGACACGCCCCCCTCCTGCCCCTGTCAAGATCTGGCAGCGGTGGCCTAGAGTGCTGAGCGTGAAACACAGCGATGTAACAAATGCCTAGAGATCGGGCCACCGTTCGCGAGGTCGCCGCGGCGACCGGAGTCTCGATCGCGACCGTGTCCCGGGTACTCAATCAGCAGGGCAGTGTGGCGCCGGAGACCCGGCGCCTGGTCGAGCGCGCGGTCGAGGAGCTCGGCCTGCGCGCCCCGAGCCCGCGCGGCGGTACGGCGAAACCCGTCACCGGCGCCGTGTACGTGCGCTGCCCGTATGTACTCACGGACTACTTCGGCCTGATCGTGTCGTCGATCGCGGAGACGCTCGACCGGCGCGGACGGCAGGTCGTCCTCAGCGCGGGTGAGGCGGCGCAGCACGAGCAGGTGCTGTCCCGGCTGCCGGCCCAGCGCGAGATCGGCGGCGCGATCCTGATCCTGCCGCCGGAGCCGGGGGCGGAGCTGGTCCGGCTCGGTGCGCGCCGGTTCCCGTTCGTCGTCGTCGATCCACGGACGGCGCTGCCGCGCGACATCCCCTCGGTCTCCGCCGCTCACCACTCCGGCGCTCGGCAAGTCACCGCCCACCTGACCTCGCTCGGCCATACGCGGATCGGCGTCATCGCAGGCCCGCGCGAGTGGCTCGCCGCGGACGCCCGGTTGAGCGGTCACTCCGCCGCTCTCGCCGCCGCAGGCATCCTGCCGGATCCCACGCTGGTGAAACACGTCGAGCCGACCATCGCCCACGGCTACCGAGCCGCCGCCGAACTCCTCGACCTCGATCCCCGGCCCACCGCCCTGGCCGCGTTCAACGACAAGACCGCGATCGGTGCACTGCAGGCCGCTGCCGAGCGCGGACTGTCCGTCCCTGGAGATTTGTCGATAGCCGGCTTCGACGACATCGATCTGAGCCGCGCGACCACACCTCAACTCACGACGGTCCGGCAGCCATTGCAGGAGATGGGCCGGATGGCGGTCAGTCTGCTGATCCGCCTGCTGGACCGCCACGAGGTCGAGGCGCTGCACGTCGAGCTCGCGACCGAGCTGATCGTCCGCGGGACCACCGGCCCGAGAGTGTCCACCATCAGGGCGTAGGAGTGCGCGAAACGGCTCGGTTGTGGCAGGTTTTAGTCATGAACCTTCGGATCGGCATTGCCGGGATCGCCATCGAGTCCAGCACGTTCTCGCCGCATCGCGCCGGCCTGGCGGATTTCGACGTACGCCGTGGGGAGGACTTGTTGCGGCGGTACGACTTCCTCGGCAAGGAATGGGCGCAGGGCGTCGACTGGGTGCCGCTGCTGCACGCGCGCTCACTGCCCGGTGGCGCCGTCCTGCCGGAGGTGTACGACGACCTGTCCGCCGAGATCATCGACAAGATCGGATCGGCCGGTGAGCTGGACGGGTTCTTCTTCGATATCCACGGGGCGATGAGCGTGGTCGGGCGGCAGGACGCTGAGGGCGATCTGAGCACCCGGGTCCGGGCCGCGCTCGGGCCCGACGTCCTCGTCTCGACCTCGATGGATCTGCACGGGAACGTCTCCCGCGAGCTCGGCACGGCCGTCGACCTGATCACCTGCTACCGGATGGCGCCGCACGAGGACGCGATGGAGAGCCGGGAGCGCGCGGCCCGCAATCTGGTCGAGCGGCTCCGGTCCGGGCTCGGTAAGCCCGGCAAGGCGTGGATCCAGGTGCCGGTGCTGCTGCCCGGTGAGAAGACCTCCACCCGGCTCGAGCCGGCCAAGTCGATCTACCGGCGGGTCGCCGAGATCGCCGACGAGCCCGGCGTACTCGACGCCGCGGTCTGGGTCGGCTACGCCTGGGCCGACGAGCCGCGGTGCCGTGCGGCCGTGGTGGTCACCGGCGACGACCAGCAACTGATCACCGAACGCGCCGCCGAGCTGGCCCAGGCGTACTGGGGTGCACGGGACGACTTCGCGTTCGTCGCGCCGACGGGCACGTTGGAGGAGTGCGTGGCCGCCGGTCTCGCGAGTACGGCGCGGCCCTTCCTGATCAGCGATTCCGGCGACAACCCGACCGCCGGCGGGGCCGGCGATGTGTCCTGGACTCTCGGCCAACTGCTCACCGTCGACGAGCTGACCAGCGGCAACGCGACCGCGATCCACGCGAGCATCACCGACCCCGATGCGGTCGCCGCCTGTGTCGCGGCCGGCGTCGGCAACCCGGTCCAGGTCTCCGCGGGCGGCAAGGTCGACTCCGGTCCGGCAGGCCCGGTCGAGCTGGCCGGCACGGTGTTCTCGCTGTCGGAGGACCCGGTCGGCGGGACGGTCGCGGTGGTCAAGGCCGGCGGCCTGCACTCGATCCTCACGTCCCGCCGCAAGCCGTACCACCACATCGCCGACTTCACCCTCCTCGGCCTCGACCCGGCCGCCACCGACCTGGTGATCGTCAAGATCGGCTACCTCGAACCGGAGCTCTACAACCTCGCCAAGGACTGGCTCCTGGCCCTCACCCCCGGCGGCGTCGACCAGGACCTCCTCCGCCTCGGCCACCACGGCGTCCTCCGGCCCCTCTTCCCCTTCGACCCCGACATGCCCACCCCCAACCTCACCCCGGAACTCCTCCCACCCTCCCAGTAGACGCGCGCCACTGTTGTCGCGCGGGACCGATGAAACGCGGTCCAGCTCGACAGGAAGTATCCGGAGGTCGAGCCGGCTTCCCGGCGTGAGCAGGCGTGCGGTCGCCGGCTAGTGGGCGTATACGTCCTGTCGACCTGCCTCGGAACCGGACCGCGCAACCCTGTGGAGGTGTTCGGCAGGGGCGGTTTGGAAGGTGCAGGCGGCGTACGCTCGTGGGCGGGGGTGCCATGAGTGCTGGTGGCGGTGGCGAGCCGGGACAGCCGGTTCGGGGGGAGTCGCGGTGGCCGAGTCTGGCCGCCGTGGTGGTGGCCATCTTGTTGACGCTCGCGCGGCCGAAGGAGATGCGGGTGGCGCCGGCCTGGACGCTGCCGGCGGTCGAGGTCGTGCTGCTTGCGGTGCTGATCGTTCGTGATCCTGGGCGGATCGACAAGCGGTCGTCGTTCCTGCGCGGTGTGTCGATCACGGTCGTGGCATTGCTGGTGCTGGACGCGCTGCTGGCGACGGTGCGGCTCGTCGCGACGCTGATCCACGGCGGGTCGATCACGAACTCACCTGAGACACTGCTCGCTGCCGGCGGCATCGTGTGGTCGTCGAACCTGCTCGCGTTCGCCTTGCTGTACTGGGAACTGGACGCCGGCGGTGCCGCCAACCGAGCCCACCGGATGCCGAAGTACCTCGATCTCGCCTTCACGCAGCAGCTCAGCCCGGAGGTCGCGCGACCAGGCTGGCGACCCCGGTTCGCCGACTATTTGTATCTGGCGCTGACCACATCCACCGCCTTCAGCCCGACCGACGTGATGCCGCTGGCGCTCTGGGCCAAGCTGGCCATGGGCCTCCAGTCCATGATCTCCCTGGCCGTCGTCGGCCTCGTCGTAGCCCGCGCGGTCAACGTCTTCACCTGACGCCGCCAGGTGTCGGGAGCAGAAGTCCTACAGCTTGCGGAGGGTGTGGAGTGCTTCGATGGCGTGGTCGACCAGGAACTTGTCCGAGTACGGGCGCTCGTCTTCCGGGAGGCCGGACCACTCGATCGCGAGATCTTCGGCGTACGCGAGCCAGGCGTGGATGCGCATGTACTCGGGGGATGCGGGCTCGTCGGCGACTTCCGGCGTACCGATGTAGGTGAGGATGCGCTTGGTCAGCCCGGCGCGGGTTTCGTCGTAGACCTCGACGGCGTAGTCGTCGCCGCCGGCGGCTCCGCGGACGAAGGAGATGTACGCCGTCCGCCGCCGGCTGATGAACGCGACGAACTGCATCAGCATCTCCCGGAGCTTCTCCTCCGGCGGCAGGGACTCGTCCGGCTTCGTCACCCGGAGCAGGCGACGGCCGGCCGCCGAGATCACGGCGACGTAGTAGTCGCGCTTGCTCGGGAAGTAGTGGAACAGCAGGCCGCGGGAGATCCCGGCCTGGCCCGCGATCGCGTCGATCGACAGCTCGTGGATCGGCTGCGTGCGCAGCATCATCAGCCCGATCTTGACCAGTTGCTTCTTCCGGTCCTCCGCTGACAGTCGGTGATCCATGCTATTGAGCATTGCTTAGCGGCTGAGCTACGGTCAAGACGACCTAAGGAGTCTTGATGGGATTCGAACCTTCCGCCCGCGCGACTGAGCTGATCGGCCGGGCAGCGGAGTTCATCCGGACCGAGATCGAGCCGGTCGAGGCCGAGCTGCAGGCCGCGATCCGGGCGGCCGGTGACCCCTGGCAGCCGCAGCCGGTGATGAAGGAGCTGCAGGCGAAGGCCCGAAAGGTTGGCCTGTGGAACCTCTTCCTTCCGCCCGCCGAGCCGGGCAACGAGCAGTACGGCGAAGGCCTGTCGAATCTCGACTACGCCCCCATCGCCGAACTCACCGGCCGATCCTTCATCGCGCCGTACGTGTTCAACTGCAACGCGCCGGACACCGGCAACATGGAGGTCCTGCTCCGCTACGGCAGCCCGGACCAGAAGAAGCGGTGGCTGGAGCCATTGCTCGACGGCACGATCCGGTCCGCGTTCTGCATGACCGAGCCGGATGTCGCGTCGTCCGACGCCACCAACATGGCCGCGACCGCGATCGTCGACGGTGACGAGGTCGTCATCAACGGCCGCAAGTGGTGGAGCACCGGCGTCGGTCACCCGGACTGCGAGCTGCTCATCTTCATGGGCCTCACCGACCCCGAGGCTCACCGGTACGCCCGGCACACGATGGTGCTCGTCCCCCGCGACACCCCGGGCGTGAAGGTCGAGCGCCTTCTCCCCACGATGAGCCGGTACGACGAGCCGCACGGCCACGGCGAGGTGTCGTTCACCGAGGTCCGGGTGCCGGCGTCGAACATCCTGGTCGGACCGGGCAAGGCGTTCGAGATCGCGCAGGGCCGGCTCGGACCGGGCCGGGTGCACCACTGCATGCGACTGATCGGGCTGGCCGAGAAGGCGCTCGAGCTGGCGATCGAGCGCGGCACCAGCCGGACCGCATTCGGCAAGCCACTCGTGAATCTCGGCGGCAACCGGGAGCGCATCGCCGACGCCCGGATCGCGATCAACCAAGCCCGATTGCTCGTGCTGCAGACGGCGTACCTGCTGGACACGAAGGGGCTCGCAGGTGCGTTGAGCGAGGTGAGCCAGATCAAGGTCGCCGTCCCACGGATGGCGCAGGACGTGATCGACATGGCGATCCAGTTGCACGGCGGTGGTGGACTGTCCGACGACTTCCCGCTCGCGGCCGCGTGGACGAGTGCCCGGTCGCTGCGACTGGCCGACGGGCCGGACGAGGTGCATCGTGGGGTGATCGCCAGAATCGAACTGGCGTCGTACCTAGGGCGGGAGACGAAGTGAGCCGGATCCTCGTCACCGGTGGAGCGAGTGGGCTCGGCGCCGCGCTGGTCGCCCGGTTTGTTGCCGACGGCCACCAAGTGCTCAGCACGGACGTCGCGTCGGACGGTGCCGACGACGGGGCGACGTACCGGCAGCTCGACGTCCGCAGTCCGGCGGACTGGGCCGCGGCAGTCGAGTGGTGCGAGCAGAACTGGGGCGGCCTGGACATCCTGGTGAACAACGCCGGCATCGCGACCGGCGGCCGGATCGAGATCGAGTCTCTCGACGAGTGGGATCGCGTCGTCGACATCAACCTGATGGGCGTGGTCCGCGGCTGCCGCGCGTTCACACCGCTCTTCAAGCGGCAGCGGTCCGGCCATATCGTCAACACGGCGTCCGCGGCCGGGCTCGTCCACCCGCCGATGATGAGCTCGTACAACACGGTCAAGGCCGGAGTGGTCGCGCTCTCGGAGACCCTGTCGCACGAGCTGCATCCGTACGGCGTGACCGTCTCGGTGGTCTGCCCGTCGTTCTTCCGGACCAATCTGGCCGACTCGATCCGCGGCGCGGACACCGCCATGGGCGCGACCGCGCGCCAGCTGATCGAGAAGTCGCCACGGTCGGCGGACGACATCGCGGCCGCGGTGATCGCGGGGATCAAGAAGAGGCAGTTCCTGATCATCCCCGATCGGCCGGCCCTGCTGGCGTGGCGCACCAAGCGCTTCGCCCGTCCGCTGTACGACCGGCAGATGCGCAAGATCGCTGCCCGGGCGCGCGCTCGGGCCGAGGCCGCCGATGGGTGATGGCGCGCGGGCGGTCCGGGACGAGGACGCCTTCGACGTGCCGGCGGTCGATGGTTGGCTCCGGCAACAGACAGAGCTTCCGCCCGGCCTCCCCGAGGTGAAGCAGTTCTCCGGCGGAGCGTCGAACCTGACCTATCTCCTACGGTACGGCGACCACGAGCTGATCCTGCGCCGCCCGCCGGCCGGGACGAAGGCCAAAGGCGCGCACGACATGGGCCGCGAGTACCGGATCCAGGCCGCGCTGAAGCCGGCGTTCCGCTACGTCCCGACGATGGTTGCCCATTGCAACGACGACGCGGTGATCGGCTCCGAGTTCTACGTGATGGACCGCGTCGTCGGGACGATCCCGGGCCATCACGAGCTGGGCGTCGACCTGACCCCCGAGCAGACCCGGCAGCTGGGTTTCACCTTGATCGACACGCTCGCCGAGTTGCACGCCGTCGACGCCGAGGCCGCCGGCCTGACGGACCTCGGTCGTGGCGAGGGGTACGTCGGACGCCAGGTCACGGGCTGGTCGGAGCGCTATCGCAAGGCGAAGACGTGGAACGTGCCCAGCTATGAACGCGTGATGGCCTGGCTTGCGGAGAATCAGCCGGCCGACGTCCGGACCTGCGTTATCCACAACGATTTCAGGCTCGATAACGTCGTACTCGCGCCGGACGATCCGTTGCACGTGGTCGGCGTCCTCGACTGGGAACTCGCGACACTCGGCGACCCGCTGATGGATCTGGGGGGTGCGCTGGCGTATTGGGTGCAGGCGGACGACGACTGGGCGTTCCGCCGCTTCCGGCTGCAGCCGTCGGACGCGCCCGGCATGATCAGCCGCGACGAGATCGTTGCGTACTACACCGAGCGGTCCGGGCTGAAGCCGGATAACTGGGCGTTCTACGAGGTGTTCGGGCTGTTCCGGCTGGCGGTGATCGCGCAGCAGATCTACTACCGCTATCACCACAAGCAGACGCGCAACCCGCGGTTCAAGAGCTTCTGGTTCCCGGTCAACCTGCTCGAGCGGCGCTGCCGCCGGATCATCCGGCAGGCCTAGATGGCGGTCATCTATCTGATTCGGCATGCGCAGGCGTCGTTCGGCGCGCGTGACTACGACAAGCTGTCGGCTCAAGGTGAGCAACAGGCAGCGATGCTCGGCAAGGCGCTAGCCGATCGTGGTGCGCGGCCGGATGTGGTGGTCTCGGGGTCGATGCGACGCCACGCGCAGACCGCCGAGCTCGCGCTGGCGGCAGCGGGTGTGGACGCTCCTGTCGAGGTCGACGAGGGGTTCGACGAGTTCGACCACGACCAGCTGATCGTGGCGCACAAGCCGGCGTACCGAGTTCGTGCGGTGTTGCTGGCAGACCTGGCCCGGACCGGGAATCCCCACCGGGCGTTCCAGGAGATGTTCACCGCGGCCACGCAGCGGTGGATCGACGGTGGCGACGGCTACACCGAGTCCTTCGATGCCTTCTGCGAACGGTCGGAGGCCGCGGTGCGGCGTACCGCCGGGCGACTGGGGAAGGGCGAGACCGCGGTGGTGTTCACGTCCGGTGGACCGATCGCGGCGGTGGTGAGCCGGCTGCTGTCCGGCGGCGACGGGCTGTGGGCGAAGCTGAACCCGATCACGATCAACACCGCGATCACCAAGGTGCTATCAGGACAGCGCGGACTGACGGTGGTCAGCCACAACGAGCACGGGCATCTCGACGGTACCGGGATGATCTCCTACAGATAGGGCTGCGATGCGACGGAACATCCTGATCACCGGCGCCAGCGCCGGACTGGGCGCGGAGATGGCCCGGCAGTTCGCCGCGAAGGGTCACAACCTGGCGCTCACCGCGCGACGCGAAGAGCGGCTCGAGGCGCTGCGGACCGAGCTGACCGAGCGTTGTCCACAGGCACAGATCGTCATCCACAGGCTCGATGTGACCGATCACGACCAGGTGTTCGAGGTGTTCCGCAAGGCCGACGCGGAGCTCGGCCAGCTGGACCGGGTGATCGTGAACGCCGGCCTGGGCAAGGGCGCGCCGCTCGGCACCGGCCGGTTCGACGCCAACCGCGAGACCGCGCTGACCAACTTCGTCGGCGCGCTCGCCCAGGCGGAGGCGGCGATGGAGCTGTTCCGAGCCCGGAACGCCGGCCACCTCGTCTTCATCTCGTCCATCTCGGCGCTGCGCGGCCTGCCCAAGACGGTGACGACGTACGCCGCGACCAAGGCCGGGCTGGCGTCGCTCGCCGAGGGGCTCCGGATGGAGTTGCTCGGCAAGCCGATCACGGTCAGCACGATCTTCCCCGGTTACATCCGGTCCGAGATGAACGAGCACGTCGCGAACACCCCGCTGATCGTCGACACTGTTTCCGGCGTCCGTGCGATCGTCGCCGCGATCGAGGCCGAGAAGGCGAAGGCGTACGTACCGCCGTGGCCGTGGAGCCCGCTCGCCCGGGTGATGCGGTTCGCACCACTGCCATTGCTGAAGAGGATGATCTGAGATGCGCTGGGGTCTGACCGTTCCACTGACCGGGGTACCGCTGCGGGACCACCGGCCGCTGATTGCCGAGCTGTCCTCGCTGGGATACACCGACCTCTGGTCCGCCGAGGTCGCCGGCGCCGACGCGTTCACCCCGCTGGTACTCGCGTCCGAGTGGGACGACCGCTTGCGGTTGGGAACGGCCGTCGTACCCGTGCACACGCGCGGACCGGCCGCGCTCGCGATGAGTGCGGCGGCGCTCGCAGACCTCGCGCCGGGGCGGTTCGTGCTCGGGATCGGGGCCTCGTCGGAGACCATCGTGACCGGGTGGAACGGGATCGCGTACGACCCGCCGCTGGCGCGGACCCGCGACGTACTGCGCTTCCTGCGGCAGGCGTTCGCGGGGGAGAAGGTGGATGGGGAGTTCGACAGCTTCACCATCCAGCGGTTCCGGCTGGAGAAGGCGCCGGACGTGCCGCCGTCGATCATGCTCGCCGCGCTCCGGCCGCAGATGCTCAAGCTTGCGGCGCGCGAGGCGGATGGCGCGATCACGAACTGGCTGTCCGCGGACGACGTACGGCAGGTCCGCGCGGAGCTCGGCCCGGACAAGGAGTTGGCGGCACGGATCTTCGTCTGTGTCACCGAGGACGCGGAGATGGCCCGCAACATCGGCCGCTTCCTGATCGCCACCTACCTGACCGTCCCCGGCTACGCCGCCTTTCACGACTGGCTCGGCCGTGGCGCGGCAATGAAGGAGATGCGTGAGGCGTGGGCCGCGGGTGACCGCAACGCCGCGATGGCCGCCGTACCCCTCGAGGTCCTCGACGACCTGATCGTCCACGGCACCGCCGAACAGTGCCGCGACCACATCAATCGCTATGTCGACAACGGCCTCGACACCCCGATCATCGCCACCCTCCCGACCGGCACCGACCTCCTGGAGACCGCCCGCGCGCTGGCGCCGCTCAACTAGGCGCCACTTGGCGACGACCTCGCTGCCGTGTACGCTGTGTACACAGTGAAGGGATGGTCATGAGCTCCACGGTCGACTACCGCAGTGCCCGCGAGGCGCGTGAGCATTTCAAGGAAATCCTCGATGCCGCCGACGACGGTCGCCCGGCGACGGTGACTCGAGACGCACGCCGGGTCGCAGCCGTGGACGCTGACCGGCTGGTGCACTTCCTGACCCGGGTTCGCCCCTCCGGTGCTCAGGTGGTCGCGGAGAACGACGGTTGGTCCCTCTTCATTCCAGGACTCCCCGTTGCGGCAGATGGTGCCACGCTCGACGAGGCCGCGGAGGAGATGATCGACGCGCTCCGCGACTACGCCGAGGAGTGGGCCGACCACCTTCGCCTGGCTCCCAACCATGCCGAGAACTGGGGCATCGTGCAGATCGTCGCCCTGTCGTCGGACGAGCAGTTGCGCGACTGGCTGCTCGCCTGACGCGCGCCGTGAGCGAGCAACGCCGTCCGGTCACTCGGACGGACCACCAGAACTTCTGCCTCATCGAAGGCTGGACCGAACGCAAGCGCGCGACGGGCAAGCGCGGAACCCACCACGTCAACTACGAGTTCGCGCTGCCGGACGGGCTGATCCTCTACACGAGGATCAGTCACCCGGTCGATCGCACTGACTATGGCCCGTCGATCTGGTCGCACATCCTCCGTGACCAACTCGCCGTCACGGCCGAAGAGTTCTGGGCGTGCCTCGAAGACAAGGTCGTCCCGGATAGACAAGGCCCGCAGGTTCCCGCAGAGACGATCCCCGCAGGAGTCGTCCGAACACTCGTCACCGAGGCGCACATCCCGGAAGTCGAAGTACTGGCCATGACAAAGGCGGAGGCTGTCGAACGGCTCGCCCTGTTCTACACGACTGGTCAGTGAAGACACCGATCTGTCGTTGCAAGGCCGGCCTGTAGCTCACCGCGCTCAGTGTGGCAGTCGGTGTTCCTCGAGCCAGGTTCTGGCCCGGCGGTTGGAGGCTCGGGAGAGCCAGGCGTCCTGGATCACCTCGGTCAGCTCCTGCTTGGTGAGTTCGCCGATGCGGCTGCCGCGGACCAGGACCGAGGGGTGGCCGTCGAAGTGCGGGGTGGTGAAGAACGGGTTCAACTCGTCCGCCACCAGCGCCAGCTTCTCGTCCTGCGACTCGACCCAGAACACGATCACGTCGTCGTACCGCTCGCCGGTCGCGGGATCGAACGCATCCGGCCGCGCCGTACGGAAGAAAACAAAGGATTTGCCGCCGACCTGATAGATCGGCCGGTCGCTCCCGTCTTCCCGCTTCCAAACGGTGACATGCGGCATCCCAAGAGCGATCTCATGGACATCCGAGACCCGAGCTTTCCGTCCGGCCACAGCCCGAGTCAATCAGTTCGAGCGGGTTGCCAGCCAGAGCGCAGCGCGACTGCTGCAGAGTCCGGGCCTGTGGCTACTGGTCTTGTGGCGGGTGGAGTTCATGGACCGGGCTCGGGGAGTTGTCGAGCAGGATTCGTTGGTGCTGTCCGGTGACAGCCAGCCGATAACGCTGCCGGGCGGGCTTGCCGGCTTGGAGCCAGGTGCGGTGTGCCGATTCGACCTCATCCCAGACGTTGCGTGGGCCGCCCTGGGTCACGGTCCCGTCTGTGAGGCGTGCCCAAGAGCCGTCTAGGTGGAAGGCGATGGCTGCGGCGGCGACCTGCATGGTGCGGACGTCCGGCTGAGTGAGGTCAAGCCAGAAGCGGGCGGCGTTGTCGCGATAGATCGTCGAGTCGTACTCGTAGCCGCGGGTTCTACCGGGGCTGCTGACAGCGGTCTGGATCAGGTCGGCGACTGAGCTCTGCCCCTCATGGTGACGCAATGGCATGAAGTAGGCGGTGTCCGGCAAGAAGACTCCCCTCGCTTCCGCACTGTCGTCGTGTTTGGTGATTCGAGCGATACCTGCGCCCAGAGGTGTGACGATCGTGCCGGTGGGCTTGAGTTGGGTAAGCCAGGCCGGTGGGATGAAGTCGAGGCGGCAGGTGGCGATGATGCGGTCGTACTGGGCTCGAGTGGGATACCCATCGACGCCGTCAGTTGCCGCGAGCAACGGATGGTAGCCGGCCGCGGCAAGATGCCGGCGGGCCGCGTTGACCGATCGGGGGTCGATGTCGATGCTGACAATCTGCCGATCAGTGAGTCGTTCGGATAGCAACGCGGCGTTGTAGCCGGTACCGGTGCCGATTTCGAGGACCGTTTCATCGCCGATGAGGTCGAGGGCTTGAAGCATCGTGGCCATGAGGCTCGGCGCGGTTGATGACGAGGTGACGTCAGCACGGGTCACCAAGTGGGTGTCGGTGTAGATCATGGACAGCCAACGGTCGCCCATGGAGGCCTCGATCAGCGATGGTCCTTCGATGGTGTTCTGGTAAAAGCGCGGAACGAACAGGTGACGGGGTACGGCGGTGAACGCGGCCTGCCAACGCGGATCGACGATCGTGCCCGCTGTGACGAGTGCACCGACCATCGCCTTGCGCAGTTCGGTTGCCCGCTGGTCAATCGCGGTGGGAAGTGGCGCATTCATCGGCTGCTGGTCTCCAAGGTATCGGCGATCGCCCGGGCTATCACTTCCCGCAATTGTGGAACGAATGCCCACTGACCGTTCGGATTGGCCTCGAGGAATACCCAACCGCTGGGACCGACCCGGAAGTCGAGAGCCGCGAACGTCAGACCAAGCCTGTACAGCAGATCGAGTACGGCGGTCTTCACGCCAATCGGTATCTCGACGGTCTGGTAGGCCACATTTTCGTGGTGGGCCCGGATATCGAGCGGACCGTCGGAGCCAGTGGGGTTGATCTCGGCGGCGAAGAGCTTCTCGCCGACTGCGGTGAGGCGTACGTCGACCCCATCGACGAGCTCTTGGAAGAGATGGGCGGTGGTAGCGATGCCCGGGTCGGTCCAGTGCTCTTCGGCAACTTCGGTGGTGAACAGGACTCCACTGCCTAGCTCGTCGTCGATGGTGACCATTGTGGCCAATGACTTGGTGATGATCCGGCCACCGACATCGCTGGCGAAGTCGGTGACGGTGGCTGGGTCGTTGGTGATCAGGGTCGCTGGGATCTGCAGGCCGCAGCGCGAGGCGACTGCGAGTTGGTAGGGCTTCACCCGAGCATCAGCCATCGCCGCGGGATGGTTCAACCATGTCACGCCAGACAGCCCGGCCAGGACGCCAGGCACGCCGTGGCGCGCCTGAGCAGTCACGAACTCCTGGTCGGACTTCGCCAGCCCGGCTGGTGAGCGGAAGTCCGAGGGCCGCCGGTAGTAGACGGCCCGCACAGATCCCAGGTCGATACCCCGCGGCGCGCCGTCCAATGAGCCTTCCCATGACCCCTGCCCGGAACCGAGCCGGGCCGCCAGCTTCAAGGTCACCGGAAAGTTCCCGGGGTCGCAGCGTACGAACGGCGTTCCGCGGCTGTTCAACTCGTGCAGGACGACGTCGGCAGTCGGATCGTCATCGTGGGTCAGCACCAGGATCCGTGCGGGCTCGTTCACCGAGGTGGTCTTCCGCTACTTGTCGTCGGTCATCCAGTCGACGGCGAGGACGTCTTTTCCGTCGGACTCGTACGACGTCATCGTGGCAGCCATCGGCATTACCTCGCTGGCAGGGGCTCCGCCGACCAGCCCGACCTGGCGCTGCGGGCACAGCGTCACTCCGGGCCGGGTGAAACGCGGCCGGCCGGGTGAGTAGTCGACGAACCGCAGACCGAACGGACGCACCGCCGCCTCTGCCGGGCTGCCACCCGCGGGGTCGAGGGTGCTGACGGGGAATCGATCGTGTTCTCTCCACATGATGTGCTCCTCAGGACGCTTCGGGTCGTGCGGCTCATGAACCTGCTCAGCGTCAGATGTCTGGCGCATCGCAGGAGGAATCGGTGGTCACGGCGGACGGGCGCAGACGCAGGGGTCGGTACGCCCGCCCACCGGGCTGAAGTGGAGTCCAGCTCAAAGGGAATATGCCGGGCCACACTAAAGACCTTGTCGGTTTCATCGAGGTAGTCCGCTGGCGGTCAACGCGTGAGCGCGGGTTTCACGGTGCAAACGGTGCGCTTGGTCTCGCCGCTGCCGACCGCGCTCAAGTGCGCCTGGTTCGGCACGATCACTGCAGGAACCCTGCGCCGTTTCACCAGCCTGATCAATGCGTCGAACGCGGCCGGGTCGGTGTGCGGCTGTTCCACGAACACCTTGCACAGGAAGAATCCTCGACGCCCGGCGAGTGCCTTGAGCTGTTCCTCCGCCTGCAAGAGTTGATGGCTGGTCATGGATCGGTACTGCCGCAGGTATCCCACGGCGGGCGACAAGTGGCCGTTCATGCCCGCGCCTCTCCTATCTCCAGTACTGGATCGCAGTCGAGCTCGTCGCGCTGCGTAGTCAATTGTGGACATCACGCAGGCGGTCAAGTTGCACACTTCGTGCAACCGCGATGACGCTCGGCGAGCAGCGCCGGGCCAGCGCGGGTAACGTCATGTCCGACACTCATCGCCCGGACCGGAGGCCATCGCCTTGTCGCCAGATCGCAGCCTCAGCACCGGCGCCCGGATCGCGGCGTACCGCCGATTGAATCGGCTGACCCAGCGAGGCCTCGCAGGACGGGCAAACGTGTCTCACAGCCTTCTGACCAAAGTCGAGACAGGTGCCAGGCCGGCATCGCAGGCATTCCTGGCTGCCTGCGCCCGCGCGATGTCGATCCCGGTCACCCACCTGACCGGGCAGCCGTTCACCGAGGAACAGACCGCGGACCGACTGGCCGGTCCGCTCGCCGACTTGCGCGCATCGCTGGAGAACTTTGACCTCACCCTCGACGACTTGCCGGTGAGATCGCTCGCCGACATCCGGCCGGATGTACGCGAGATGGTGCTCGCTCGACGCGATGCGCAGTATTCGCGAATCCTCGGTCAGGTCCCCGGCCTGATCGATGAACTGGTCCAGCAGTCTCAGACACTGGCTGGACACGAGGCCGAGCAAGCTCACCACCTACTGGTTCAGTTGTACCGTTCGGCCGCCGACGTTGCCTTCGGCCTCGGTTTGGTCGACCTCGTCTCCCTGCTCCTTGCCCGCATGGACTTCTCGGCTTCCCGTTGTGCTGACCCCTACCAGGTCGCTACTTACCGCTATATGCGTGCCTACTCGACCTTCACCACTGGCCGCCACGAGGTCGGCCGGAAGATCATCCAGACCGCGCTGGCCGACATCGACACCGGTGTCAGGGCCGCTGACCCGATCGCAGTGTGCGCGGCCGGAAACCTTCGATTGCGCGCGTCGATCCTGGCGACACGTCAAGGTGACGCAGACACCGCCCGCGACGAACTCGCTGAGGCACGGCACCTCGCTGACGTTCTCGGCCGGGAGGTGAACGGTAGTGACTTGGCGACCGGCTACGCGGGGGCGATGTCCTTCGGTGCCACCAACGTCTCCATCCACGCGGCTGCAATCGAGATGGAACTCGGAAACCACGGCAGGGCCATCAGACTTGCCCAGCAAGTTCACGTGCCGAGGAACTATCCACCGGACCGGATTGGCCACCATCACATCGACACGGCTCGAGCGCAACTGTCGACCGGCGACAATGAGGGCGCCATGACATCACTACTCAAGGCTCGGCAGATCGCACCACAAAAGACGAAATACCACCCCAGTGTTCGCGAAACCATCGCCGGCCTTGTCCAAGCCAGCCGCCATACCCCCGACAACCTCATCGGCTACGCCAACTGGGTCGGCGTTCAACTCTGAGTCCGCCTTCGGCCATCCACGGCAGGATGGGCCTTTAATCCATACCTGACATCGCACTGCGCAGGAGTTCCCGCGTGAGCAACCACACCCTCTTGCTCGTCACCTGTGGTGCCCCGCTTGCCTCCCGGCTGGGAGACGGCATACGGGCTGCCCGAGAGCTGGGCTGGAGTCCCTATGTCATCCCCACGGACGCGGCCCAGCCGTGGCTTGACGAGCAGGATCTCGCCGATGTACCGATCATCGTCGGCAATCGGAAGCCTCATGAGCCAAGGCGCACTCCTACGGCAGATGCCGTAGCTGTCGTGCCGGCAACATTCCACACCCTCAATGCTTGGGCGACTGGGAACGCCTATTCATATCCGCTGACCACGCTATGCGCAGCCCTCGGATCGCGGACACCTACTGTCGCTGTGCCGTACGCCAGCCACGAGCTGACCAATCATCCTGCCTGGTCTGCGTCGCTCACCTTGCTCCGTCAGGCAGGTGTACGGGTCGTTGATCCGCACGACGGGTCACTCGGATCCTTAGAACCAGTTACCTCTGGGACGGGTGGGCAGGTGGTCAACGGATTCCGCTGGGAGTGGGTGTTCGAGCAGCTTGCCTCGGCAGCCAGATCGTGAAGGTCGATCCGGAGCCGAGGCGGCTGGTCACCGTGATCCGGCCGCCGTGCGCCTCGGCGAGGTGCTTGGTGATCGCGAGGCCCAGTCCGCTGCCGCCCGTCGACCGGCTGCGGGACTGCTCGGCGCGGTAGAAGCGGTCGAACAGATGTGGCAGGTGTTCGTCCGCGATCCCGGTGCCGTTGTCGGTGACGGTCAGGTTGTAGCCGTCGTCGACCCGTCGTACGCCGACCACGACGTTGCCGCCGGGCGGCGTGAAGCGGATGGCGTTCGAGACCAGGTTGCCGAGCGCCTGCCGGATCCGTGCGCTGTCGACGGAGGCCGTCGCAGCCCCTTGTACGTCGGCCGTCAGCGCTACCCCGGCCGTGTCGGCGGCAGGCTGGTGCGCCAGCACCACCTGTTGCGCCAGCTCCGTCAGATCACGTGGGGCGGGATGCAGCCGAAGCATGCCGGCGTCGGCGAGCGCGAGGTCCTGCAGGTCGGCCACCAGGTGCTCGAGCAGCTCGGTCTCCTCCAGCAGCGACGTCACCAGCTCCCCATCCAGCGGTACGACGCCGTCCTCGGACGCGACCAGATAGCCCTTGATGTTGGCCAACGGCGTCCGCAATTCGTGGGCGACGTCGCTGACCATCGCCTTGCGCTGGAAGTCGTGCCGCTGGATCGCCTCCGCCATCTCGTTGAAGGCGTTCCCGAGCCGGGCCACCTCGTCCCTCCCGGTCACCGGGACCCGGGCGGCGTGGTCGCCATTCCGCATCCGTTGGGCCGCTCCGGTGAGCGCCACGATCGGGCGGACCAGCCGGCGCCCGGCGAAGATCATCACCAGCGCCGCGATCAGCAGGACGCCGAGCGCGGTCGCCGCGGTCCGCAGCATGCCCTCGCCGGAGAACACGTTGAACGCGCTCTTCGCACCCAGATACAGCTTCGCGGGTGGAGCGACGTACGGCGT
Source organism: Kribbella sp. NBC_01484 (assembly GCF_036227145.1). Classification (NCBI taxonomy): domain Bacteria; kingdom Bacillati; phylum Actinomycetota; class Actinomycetes; order Propionibacteriales; family Kribbellaceae; genus Kribbella; species Kribbella sp. NBC_01484. Next base: position 2,623,715 of record NZ_CP109437.1, on the reverse strand, counting down.
CAACGCCTCCGACCTGGCCTGCGTCGTACAGGTCGCGAACGCGTCGGACACTGCGCCCTTCGTCTTCGGTTCGGCCGCCTTCAGACCGTCGTAGTCGGCGATCGTGTATTTCTCACCGGCGGCGTCGAGGCAGGCGGTCGCACGCCGGAGCTCGTCGTCGTTCACGATCTTCGCCTTAGCGCTGGGCGCGTTCAGGCCCGGCGGCATGCACCTGTCCGACCCCGTGACTCCGGGCTTGGAGACCTGCATCTGGCTGACGCCGTTGGCGAGCTTGCCGGACTCGATCAGCACCTGCGGTGCGGCGTCGCCCCCGTTCGCGATGGATGCCGTAATGCCCTGGGCCCGGAAACAGTCGATCGCTTTCTGCGCGAGCTTCTCGCGCTCGTGCCACTCCTGCTCGGTCAGCCCCCAGACCGGGTACGGCGAACCTATCCCGGCCGACGTGATCACATCGGCCCGGCCCAACACGGTCGTCTTGCGCACAGCGGACAGGCTCAGCGCGCCGGCGAACTTCAAAGTGCCGTCGTTGCGGGCGTCGATGGTTGCCGCCGGCACCGAGGGCAGCTCGGGACCCGCGCCGAGCATCCGGGACGAGTCGGCGATCACAGTGCCGTCCGGTTCGGTCACGGCGATCCGGCGGCCGAGCTTGCCGGCCAGATCGTGCACCAGCTTGTCCACCCCGGACCAGGTCGGGTGATCCGAGGCGTACTTCGACAGCTCGCCGTAGATCTGCCCGTCGACCTGGAGCTGACCGGTGTTCGCGTCGATCTCGCCCTGCAGCTTCTCCGAGGTGCTGTAGGTGGCGATCACCGCGGTCGCGATCACTGCACCGAGGGCGACCGCCAGCGCCAGGCCGAGGAACCGAATCAGCACGCTACGACGCATCGACCTGTACCTTGTCCGCGAGCTTGTAACCGACGCCGTACACGGTCTTCAGGTACGCCGGTGCGGCCGGCGACGGCTCGATCTTCTTCCGCAGGTTCATCACGTGGACGTCGATCGTCCGGTCGAACACGTAGTGGTCGAAGCCGAACGCGTGCTCGAGCAACTGCTGCCGGGAGAAGGCCCGCCCGGGGGAGGCGGCCAGGCAGGCCAGGATCTTGAACTCGGCCGGCGTCACGTCGACCAGCCGCCCGGCCAGCCGGATCTCGTGCCGGATCGGGTCGATCTCCAGCTCGCCGACCCGGTACACCTCGCCCTCGGCGCGGCTCCGGGTCCGCCGCAGGACGGTCCGGACCCGGGCGACGAGCTCGCGCGGGTTGTACGGCTTGGTCAGGTAGTCGTCCGCGCCCAGGTCGAGACCGAGCAGCAGGTCGTCCTCGGTCGAGCGGGCGGTCAGCATGATGATCGGCACCTCGTCGTCGGCCCGCAGTACCCGGCAGACGTCCAGGCCGTCGACCTTCGGCATCATCACGTCGAGCACGAGCAGGTCGGGGCTGCGCCGGCGGGCCTCGTCGATCGCGGCCCGTCCGTCGTGCACGACGACGGTCAGATGCCCCTCCCGCTCGAGATACCGCCGAATCAGCTCCGCCTGCTTCAGATCGTCTTCGGCGACGAGGATCCGCGCTGGCATACCCATCAATGTCCCCGAGTTTGATGAGAATCCGATGAAGATCGACTGAGAGCATCGGGTGCAAATCGGTCCTTCACAGGTTCTTCACCGCCGGCGCCGCAGGCTCGACCGCCATGAAGACCTCTCGAAAAGCACTCGCCCTGGTGGCGGTCCTGGCGCTGGCCGGGTGTGGGAACAACCCGACCCCGGCCGCGTCCGGCGACCAGAACAGTGACAAGAGCCCTCTTGCGGAGTACATGGGCGAAGGCTTCACCTCGTCCGGCGGCGGGATGCGGATCGCGGTCCGGGCCGGCGGCGGTCAGCAGCCGTCGGAGGAGGAGCTGGCCAAGCAGCGCAAGGTCGAGGATGCCACCGCCGCCTGCATGAAAGCGGCCGGGTTCGAGTACGTCGCGGTCCCGCCGGAGTCGAACCCGAAGAGCAAGTTCGCCGACGCGTTCAACCTGCCACCGGACAAGTTCGCCGAGCAGTACGGCTACGGCATCAGCACCATCGACTGGTCGAAGGCCGGCGCCGACGACACCAACCCCAACACCAAGATCCGCAACGCCCTCTCCCCGAACGCGAAGAAGGCCTACGACAAGGCGCTGAACGGCCCGAACGCGGTCGGCAACGGCAATGTCGTGATCGCCCCGAAGGAAGGCGACGGCCCGAGTTCGAGCGGCACGATGGACCTCGGGTGCCGCGGCAAGGCGGTCGAGGAGGTCTACGGCAAGGGCAAAGACCGGACCGCCGACTTCAAGAAGTTCGACAGCCTGTTCAAGGACATCCAGGCGCTGTCGAAGCGGATCGAGGCCGACCAGCGGGTGGTGGACGCGACCAAGGCCTGGTCCGACTGCCTGGCCGACGCCGGTCAGGCCGGCTTCAGCAAGGTGGACGCGCCGCGCGAGAAGGTGCAGCAGAAGCTCGACGCGCTGACCGGCAACCAGGCACCGCCGAAGAACGGCCAGGGCAAGACGCTGCAGGGTCCGCCGTCGTTCGACAAGGTCGACGCGACCAAGCTGGCCGACCTGCGCAAGTTCGAGATCGACCTCGCGGTCGCGGACCAGAAGTGCAAGGCCAAGGTGTACGACGCGTCGTACAAGAAGGTGCAGTACGACCTGGAGAAGGAGTTCGTCAGCCAGCACAAGACCGAGCTCGAGTCGTACCGCGACGAGATGGCGAACCGGTGACCGCTTCGCCCAAGTCCCGGCGCCGGGTCCTGGTCGGGGTCTCCGCGGTGGCCGCCGTCTCGCTCGGCGTTGGCGTGGCCGCGGGCAGCCGGATCACCTCACCGGAGGACGCGGCCGCCAAGACCGCAGCCCCGAAGGCCTCCCAGATCACCGTGCCGGTGGCGAAGAAGGCGCTGTCCAGCAAGGTGATCGGCCGCGGTGACGCCTCGTTCGACGGCGCGGTGAACGTCCGGGTCGAGACCAGCGGGCTGACCACGCCGGCCATCGTGACCGGGAAGGTACCGGCGGTCGGGTCGACCATCACCGAGGGCAAGGCGTTGCTGGAGATCACCGGCCGCCCGGTCATCGGCCTGGCCGGCGTACTGCCGATGTACCGGACGTTGAGTCCGGGCAGCAAGGGACCCGACGTCCTCCAGCTCGAGCAGACCCTGGACCGGCTCGGCCTCGACCCGGGCACGGTCGACGACGAGTACGACACCGACACCTCGCAAGCGGTCGGGCGGCTCTACGAGAAGGCCGGGTACGACGCTCCCGCGCCGGATGAGCGACTCACGCAGGCCGTCGACCAGGCGAAGAAGCAGGTCGACGCGGCGAAGAACCAGCTCCGCCAGGCGAGGGCTCAGCTCAAGCAGGCCAAAGATGCAGCCAAAGCCGGTGGCAACACTGACACCTCGGTCCAGCAAGGTGCCGTCGACGATGCCGAGGCCAACCTCGCCGACGCCCAGCAAGCCCGGAGCGAGGCCGAGTTCAAGGCCGGTACCCCGCTCCCGGTGTCCGAGATCGTGTACGTGAAGACCCTGCCGCGCCGGGTCGACGACGTGAAGGTCGAACGCGGCGGCACGGTCAACGGTGTGGTCATGTCGGCGAGCGGCGCGTCGCTGGTGGTCACGGTCAAGGTCGACGCCGAGACTGCCCAGCGCCTGAAGGCGGGTATGGCCGCGACCCTCGACCTCGGCGAAGGTACGGCGGTCGCCGCGAAGGTCCGCCGGATCACCAAGAACGGCAGCCAGTACGACGTCGTGGTCGCACCCAACGCGCTGACCGCAAGCCAGTTGGCGCTGCTCCGAGACGCGAACGTGCGGGTGACGATCCCGGTGAAGAGCACCGGCGGCAAGGTTCTCGCCGTACCCGTGGCGGCGTTGTCGTCCGGTGCGGACGGCGGGTCGCGGATCGAGGTACTGCGGAACGGGAAGACGGAGCTCGTGCCGGTCACGATCGGACTGTCCGCCGACGGGTACGCGCAGGTCAGGCCAGCCGGCGACGCCAGGCTGTCCGAGGGCGATCAGGTGGTGGTGGGACGATGACCGCCACCGCGGTTGCCTTGCCGGCGCCGGTCGTCGAGATGATCGGCGTACGGCGATTCTTCCCCGGACCACCCGAGGTCCAGGCGATCCGCGAGGTCGACCTGACGATCGGGCAAGGGGAGTACCTGTCGATCGTCGGACCGTCCGGGTCCGGGAAGTCGACGTTGCTCCACTTGCTCGGGTTGCTCGACAACCCGACCGGTGGTGTCTATCGGCTGGACGGCGTGGACACGATGAGCTTGCGCGAGCGGCGTCGCGCCGTACTGCGTGGTGAGCGGATCGGGTTCGTGTTCCAGTCGTTCCACCTGCTCGACCACCGGACCGTGCTGGAGAACGTCGCCCTGTCGATGGTGTACGTCGGAGTGCCGCGGCGCGAGCGGATGGCCCGAGCCCGAGTCGCACTCGAGCGGGTCGGGCTCGCGCACCGGATGGAGTTCGCGCCGACCACGCTCTCCGGCGGTGAACGGCAGCGGGTGGCGATCGCGCGAGCGCTGGTCGCCGAACCGAGTCTGCTACTCGCCGACGAGCCGACCGGCAACCTGGACAGCGCCAATGCGGACGCGATCCTCACGGTGTTCGACGAACTGCACGCCGAGGGGATGACGCTGGCGGTCATCACCCACGACGACAACGTCAGCCGCCGGGCGCAACGTCAGGTCCGCCTCGTCGACGGAACGCTCCAGTGGTAACCCCAGCAGGCCCCCCGGATCCCGCCGGCGGGCCGTCCACCGATCGGCGCGGAGCGCGGCGACTGCGGCCCCGGCTCGCCCTTGCCGGACTGATCCGCCGGGCGGGCTCTCCCCGCCCCGCCTCGCTCCGCCGCCGGTCTCGTCCCGCTGTCCGGGACCTCCTCGACGAGGCGCTGGCGGGCGTTGCCGCCCGACCGACCCGGCTGATCCTGACGACGCTCGGTACTGTGCTCGGGATCGCCGCGCTGGTCGGGACGGTCGGCCTCGGGCAGACCGCGTCGGGCCAGATCACCCAGCGATTCGACCTCGCGGCCGCCACGCGGGTCGTCGTCCAGCCGGACGACAAAGGCGGTCAGGAAGGCGAAGCGGCCACGCAGTTGCCGTGGGACGCGCCGGAACGGATCCAGCGGCTCAACGGCGTGGAGGCGGTCGGCACGGTCAGCAACCTCGACGTGGGGGACGACCTCGTCCGCAGCGTGGAAGCGCTCGACGATCAGCGCAACGGTCATGCGCTGCAGGTGATGGCCGGCTCGGCCGGGCTGTGGGACGCAGTCCGCGCGGTGCTCTCGACCGGCCGGTTCTTCGACACCGGCCACGATCGGCGCGGTGACAAGGTCGTTGTCCTCGGCAAGCATGCCGCCGAGCGGCTGGGTATCAACCGGGTCGACTCACAACCAGCGATCTTCATCGGCGCCGAGCCCTACACGGTGATCGGCATCCTCGATTCCGTCTCCGGCCGGGCCGAGCTCAACGATGCCGTGATCATGCCGAACGGTGCGGCGAAGGCGGCGTACGACCTGGAATCCCCGGACGCGGTCGAGATCCGGACCCAGGTCGGTGCAGCGCAGTTGATCGCCGAACAGGCGCCGATCGCGATCGAGCCGAACAACCCGAGCACGCTGCGCGTCGACGCCCCGCCGAAGCAGGGCGCCGTACGCAAGGGGGTCGAGTCCGACCTGAACGCGCTGTTCCTGCTGCTCGGCGCGGTCGCGCTGCTGGTCGGCGGTCTCGGCATCGCGAACGTCACGCTGCTGTCGGTGCTCGAGCGGATCTCCGAGATCGGCCTGCGCCGCGCCCTCGGGGCCGCCCGAAGACACATCGCGGTGCAGTTCCTGGTGGAGAGCGTGATCGTCGGCTTCCTCGGCGGACTACTCGGTACGGCGGTCGGCGTACTGCTCACCGTGGGAGTGTCGTGGATCCGGGACTGGACGCCGATCCTGGACAACCGGCTCGCGTTCGGGTCACCCCTGCTGGGTGCGTTCATCGGCCTGGTCGCCGGCACGTACCCCGCGTGGAAGGCCTCCGCCATCCAGCCCATCACCGCCCTGCGCGGTACCTGAATCGTCCCGGCTGAGCCGTGAGTACACCACCGCGGTGGCGGCGAAGCCGAGGACGATGAAGGCGAGGACCGCGTACGACTTCCCGTCGTCGGGCAGGATCCACGCGCCGAGCGCGGCCGCGGAGACCTGCCCGACGTTGTAGATCATGTCGTACAGCGCGAACACCCGGCCGCGGTAGACATCGTCGACACCCGTCTGGACGAGGGTGTCAACGCTGATCTTCACGCCCTGCGCGCAGAAGCCGGTAAGGAAGCCGCCGACGATCAGCGCGGGCTGGGTGTAGAGCCCGATCGGCACGGCGGTCACGACCGCGGCGGCGACGAACAGCCAGGTGATCCACTGCCGCAGCGTCATCACCCGGGTGCCCCACGGGGTGACGAGGGCGGCGAGGAACAGGCCCGCGCCGACCGCGCCGGTCGCGATTGCGAGTGCACCGAAGGCCTCGTCGAGCTGATCGGGTCCGTAGAAGTAGTTGCGGTACAGCAGGATCATCGAGACGGTCATCAGCCCGAAGAAGAAGCGCAGCGAGCCGATCGCGCCCAGCCCGAGAGCCGCTTGCTTGCGCGTGCTCAGGTACCGGGCGCCGTCGATCAGGCCGGACGCGATGGTGCTGAGCGCTTCGACGATGCCGGGTTCGTCGCCGTTCAGGTCCGGGCCGAGCTGGTCGCGGCGTAGCCGGAGCGCGAGCAGGGCGGCGGCGGTGTAGACGACGACCGTGAGTCCGAGGACGGCGAGATCGGAGTCGCCGATCAGCTTGACCACGGCGCCGACCCCGCCGCCGATGAGGAAGAACGCCGTACCGGACGTCGGGGTGACGGCGTTGGCCATCACCAGTTCGTCGCGCTCGACCACGTGCGGGAGGCCGGCGGACAGGCCGGAGAGCAGGAAGCGGTTGACGCCGAGGGTCAGGAGCACGGCCAGGTAGAACGGCACGCCCGCGTTGCCGGTCGCGACGATGGAACCGACTCCGACCACGAGCACGGCCCGGGTGAGGTTCGCGCCGACGAGGATCTGCCGTCGCGACCACCGGTCCAGCAGTACGCCGGTGAACGGCCCGAGGACCGAATACGGCAGCAGCGCGACCGCGAACAGCCCCGCGATCGCCGCCGCGTCCGGAGCCCGCTCGGGCGAGAACAGCACGTACGACGCCAACGCGACCTGGAACACGCCGTCCCCGAACTGCGACGTCAACCGCACTGCGAACAACCGGCGGAAATCCCGGCGCTTCAGCAGCGTCCACAGATCCCGGATGAACCGCACGCCTGCACTGTAACCGCTGCGGATGGCCGGACCGGCCCGGGCGGCTACTCCTTGGTGTGCAGGCGTTCGGCGGCGGTCTCGCCCTTGGTGCCGACCGGGACGACGCCGGCGACCTTGCCGAGACCGAGCAGCGGCATGTTGCCGTAGATGGTCTCGGTGTTCCCCGCCGGGACGACGTACGTCTCGTGCCAGATGCCGACGGCGCCGCTCTTGTACGACTGCTTGAAGTAGTCGAGCCAGGCCGGCCGGTGGGTCCGGTTGCTGTCGTTCGCGAAGCTCTGCAGCTTCTCGATCGACTCCCAGTACTGGATCAGGGTGGCGCCGCGCCACGTCGGCAGCGTCCGGAACCCGAGCAGGCCGCTGTCCGGATCCTTCGACAGCTCACGCAGCATCGGTCCCATCGCCCTGGCGACCGGCAACCACGCCTTGAACCCCCGCAGCGAGTTGATCCGCAGACCGATCAGGAACACCACGACGTCCCCGTCGTACGCCGCCGTGTGCCGCCCCTCCACCACGCTCATCCGCCCCACCTCTCCTGGTCATCCCTGTCGAGGTACAGCATGAACAACGATCAGGCCGACGGCACCTCTGTTGCTCTGGTGGTGCGGACAGCCTGGCGGGCGCGCAGGCGGTCGCGTTGCTCGACGAACCGGGCGGCCTGGGCGTCCAGGCCGGCCATGAAGTCGGCGAGCTCGTCGCGGGCCTTGGCTCCGTCGCCGGTGAGATCCTCGCGGTCGAAGACCTTCCACTTCCGCAGGATCGGCGCGACCACCTCGTCATGGTGCAGGCGCAGATCGTAGATGCCGGCCTTGGCGATCGTCACCGAGTTGCGGGTGAATCCTTCCATCGTCGCGCCCGGCATGGAGAAGTCCCTCACCTCGTTGGTGACCGCTCGCATGGTCTCGTTCGGTGCCGTCTCGAACGCCGCGGCGACCAGGTTCCGGTAGAAGATCATGTGCAGGTTCTCGTCGGTGGCGATCCGGGCCAGGAGCTGGTCCGCGATCGGGCAGCCGGTGGCCTTTCCGGTGTTGCGATGGGAGACGCGGGTGGCCAGCTCCTGGAAGCTCACGTACGCGATCGCCTCGAGCATGTTCTTCTCGACGACGTGACCGGCGGTCATGTGCCTCATCCGGGCGTTCTCCAGCTCGACCGGGTCCACCCCGCGGGTGACCACGAGGTAGTCACGCAGCGCGATGCCGTGCCGGCCCTCCTCGGCGGTCCAGCGGCCGACCCAGGTGCCCCAGGCGCCGTCGAGGCCGAACTGGGTGGCGATCTCCCGGTGGTACGAGGGCAGATTGTCCTCGGTCAGCAAATTGGTGACCATCGCGACCTTGGCGACCGGATCGAGCCGGGACTGCTCCGGCGACCAGTCCTCACCACCGAGGAAGGCGAAGTCGCGGCCCTCGCTCCACGGCACGTAGTCGTGCGGATTCCAGTCCTTCGTCATCGCCAGGTGCCGCTCGAGATTGTCCTCGACGACGGGTTCCAGCTCGTGCAGCAGGTTCGTGACCAGCTTGTCGTTCACCGGGGTCTCCTTCGTCGGCGGTTCCCCCCACCCTACGGCACCGTAAGTTACGGCACCGTAAGTTGTGGGCCGTCGCACAGCCGGGGCCGCCGCTATGGTGGCCCGATGGATCGGAGTTCCTTCCCGCACTTTCTGGCGATCACGTTGCGGTGGAAGGACAACGACGTCTACGGGCACGTGAACAACGTCGAGTACTACAGCTTCTTCGACACCGTGATCAACGACTTCCTGATCCGGTCCGGCGGACTCGACATCCACGGCGGCGACGTGATCGGGCTGTGTGTCGACTCGCAATGCACGTTCAAGCAGGCACTGGAGTTCCCGGGCGTCGTCGACGCGGGATTGCGGGCCGCACAGCTGGGTAACTCCAGTGTGCGGTACGAGATCGGCCTCTTCCGGGAGGATTCGGACCTGCCGGCCGCGACCGGGCGGTTCGTGCACGTGTTCGTCGATCGTGCGGACCGCCGTCCGGTGCCGGTCCCGGATCGCATCCGGGAGGCACTCGAAGGGATCACGGGATGATCGTGCGCGGCGCCGTACTGCGGGAGATGCGACTGCCTCGCCCGTACGCCGAGTCGCGGCCGCTGAGCGTGGAAGAGGTCGAGCTGGCCCCGCCCGGTCCGGGTGAGCTGCTGGTCCGGATCCGCGCGGCCGGCCTGTGCCACTCAGACCTGTCGGTGATCGACGGCTCCCGCCCGCGAGTGCTGCCGATGCTCCTCGGCCACGAAGCCACCGGCGAGGTGCTCGAGTCGGCGGCGCCCGGGTTCGCGCCGGGTGACGTGGTCGCCTGCGCCTTCGTCCCCGCCTGCGGAAGCTGCGGCCCCTGCGCCGAGGGCCGAGCCGCCCTCTGCGAGCCGGGTGCCGCCGCAAACACCGCCGGCACTCTGCTCGGCGGCACCCGGAGGCTGAACAGCGTCCACCATCACCTGGGCGTGTCCGGATTCGCGGATCATGCGGTGGTGTCCGCGCATTCGGCGGTGAAGATCGATCCGTCGCTCCCGCCCGAGATCGCGGCGCTGTTCGGGTGCGCGGTGATGACGGGCGTGGGAGCTGTCGTCAACACGGCGCAGGTCAGAGCCGGCCGGAGTGCGGTCGTCTTCGGCCTCGGTGGTGTCGGGCTGTCGGCGCTGCTCGGTGCGGTCCTGGTCGGTGCGCATCCGATCGTCGCGGTCGACGTCGTACCGTCGAAGCTCGAGTTGGCTCGGTCACTCGGCGCCACGGTGACTGTGGACGCTCGGGATGCCGACGCCGTCGAGCAGGTCCGGGCGGCGACCGCTGGCGGAGCCGACTACGGATTCGAGACCGTCGGGAGTGCGAAGGTGCTCGAGCAGGCGTACGCCGCCACCCGCCGGGGCGGAACAACGGTCACGGTGGGGCTGCCGGATCCGTCGCAGTCGTTCAGCGTCCCCGCGGTCAGCCTGGTCGCCGAGGAGCGCACGGTGAAGGGGTCTTACCTCGGCTCGTCGGTGCCGTCGCGTGACATCCCGCGCTATGTCGCGCTGTACCAGGCCGGCCGGCTGCCGGTCGACCGCCTGCTGACCGCGACGGTCGGGCTCGACGAGCTCAACCGGGCCTTCGACGACCTCGCCGCCGGCACGTCGATCCGTCAGGTATTGCTCTTCTGAAGGTTCTCCGCGGCCTTCAGGAAGGTCTGCTCCTCGCGGGCCCGCGACTCCGGCGTGAACTCGGCGCCGAAGTCGTCCGGGGTCGCGACCTGCCGGATCTCCAGTCCGGTGCCCCGACCGGTGCCGGCTGGACCCTCGTCGGCGGCCATGCAGCGCCATCCCCACTCGAGGGCCTCTTCGCGGGAGGCCACCTCGATCAGGCAGAACCCGGCGATCAGCTCCTTGGTCTCGGCGAACGGGCCGTCGACTACCCGGCGCTTGCCACCGTCCAGCTGGAGCCGGACGCCGCTCGAGCTGGGCAGTAGCCCGTCGCCGGCCAGCAGGACGCCCTTCTCGGCCATTTCGGCCATCACCAGACCCATCTCGGTCAGGCTCTTCTCACTCGGCATCGCTCCGGCCTCGGATTCCTCGCTGGCCTTGAACACCATCATGAAGCGCATCGGAACCTCCGCAAGTCGGCGTTAAATCCCGAGACGAATCTATACAGCGCGAGGGCCGGTCGGGCAGGCTACCGAAAGTAGGTGCCCGCATACGAGATGTGAAGCAGTGCCCGCCCACCGCCCATGGTCGGTCGGAGTCCCTGAGGAGGACCCCAGCAATGCACACCCGCCCCCGCCGCGTCGGCGCCCTCGTTGGCGCCGGCGCTGTTGTCTTCGGTGCGCTGGCCGTCGTGGCCGGTAACCAGGCCGACGCCCAGCAACCCGCCCCCGCCCCGATCGACCAGCTGCTCGGCCAGGAGCTCCAGGGCAAGGCCGCCCTGGGCAAGGTCCAGTCGCGACTCGCCGAACTGGCGGGCCGCAACGGGATCCCGGCGGCTCAGCTGGAGCAGATCCTGGCCACCGACAAGACCAGTTGGCTGGACCGCGACGGCAAGCTCTTCTACCGCGAACCCGTCGCCGGGACTGCTGCCCGCCGCGCCGCCGCCGCGCCGTCCCCGCGCTGGGCGGCGAAGGCGGTCGCCGCTGCCACCGGTCCGGCCTTCGAGCTGCACAGCAAACCAGGCTCCAACCGCGTCATCTACCTGGACTTCGACGGCCACACCATCACCGGTTCGGCGTGGAACACCGGAGGCAAACCGACCACGGTGAACGTCACGGCGTACGACACCGACGGGAACCCGAACAACTGGAGCACCGCCGAGCAGGACGTCGTCCGTGATGTCTGGGCGCGGGTGTCCGAGGACTATGCGCCGTTCGACGTGGACGTGACCACGCAGGAGCCGGCCGCGGCGGCGATCACCCGGTCCGGTGCGTCCGACCAGCAGTACGGCACCCGCGTCCTGATCGACCCGACCACCTGGTACCAGTCCGGCTGCGGATGCGGCGGCGTCGCGTACGTCGGCGTCTACGACAACACCAGCCAGCACGCGTACTACCAACCGGCCCTGGTCTTCACGAAGGGTGTCGGCACTGGTGCGAAGAACATCGCCGAGGCCGCGTCGCACGAGGCGGGTCACAACGTGGGCCTGAGCCACGACGGTACGGCGTCCGTCGGGTACTACGCGGGTCACGGCGCGTGGGCTCCGATCATGGGCGTCGGCTACTCCAAGGCGATCAGCCAGTGGAGCAAGGGCGAGTACTCCGGCGCCAACAACAAGGAAGACGACTTCGCCGTCATCGGCCAGAACGGTCTGGCGCTGCGAGCCGACGACCACGGCAACGGCACAACCGACGCCACCGCGCTCACCCTCGGCTCCGGTGTGAAGGGCATCTACGCCAACGACACCGACGTCGACACCTTCCGGATCGACCTCGCGGGCGGCACCTTCACCTTCGCGGCGAACGCGGCTGCCTCCGGCGCCGACCTGGACATCAAGCTCCAGTTGCTGAACTCGGCCGGCACTGTCGTCGCCACCGCCGACCCGGCCGCCGGGCAGTCCAACTCCGCCACTCCGACCGGCCTGAGCGCGAGCATCAGTCGCCAGGTCACCGCGGGTCGCTACTACCTGCGGGTCGAGAACACCGGCTACGGCAACCCGCTGAACAGCGGCTACTCGACGTACGGCAGCCGCGGCGCCTATACGGTCCGGGTCACCGCCGGCTGAAACACCTGAGCTGTCCGGGGCCGTCGTTCCCACCGAGATCGACGGCCCCGGGCCTTTGGGGGATATGCCCGGGGGATACCGCCCTATCCCTGGAGGACCTTGTGAACAGACTCCGCCGCACCGGCGCACTGACCTGCGCCGGTGCTGTCGTGTTCGGTGCGCTGGCCGTGGTGGCCGGCAACCAGGCCGACGCCCAACAGCCTGCTCCGACCCCGATCGACCGTCCGACCCCGATTGCCCAGCTGCTCGGTGAAGCCACGCCCGGTGTCGCCGCGCTCGGCGAGGTGCGGTCCCGCCTGTCCGAGGTTGCCGCTGGCAACGGGCTCCCCGTGGCCCAGCTCGAGCGGATCCTGGCCACCGACAAGACCAGCTGGCTGGATGCCGACAGTCGACTGTTCTTCCGTGAGCCGACTCTCACAGCGACGCAGAAATCGGCTGGAAGCGTCACCCCGCTGGGCCGAGCAAGCCGTTGCCGCCGCGACCGGTCCGGCCTTCGAACTGCACAGCAAGCGCGGCTCCAACCGCGTGATCTACCTGGATTTCGACGGCCACACCATCACCGGTACCGCGAGGAACGCGTCGAAGGGGATCGATCCGGTGAACGTGTCGCCGTACGACACCGACGGCGATCCAGCGACCTTCAGTACGGCCGAGCAGGACGTCGTACACGAGGTGTGGGCGCGGGTTGCGGAGGACTACGCCACCTTCGACGTGGATGTGACCACGCAGGAACCGCCGCAGTCCGCGATCGACCGGTCCGACGCGTCGGACCAGCAGTACGGGACGCGGGTGCTGATCGACCCGGACACCTGGTACCAGTCCGGTTGTGGATGTGGCGGGGTCGCGTACGTCGGCGTGTACGACAGCACCAGCCAGCACGACTACTACCAGCCGGCGCTGGTGTCCACGAAGGGTGTCGGCACCGGCGCGAAGAATCTGGCCGAGGCCACTTCCCACGAAGCCGGTCACAACGTCGGCCTGAGCCACGACGGCACGTCCACTGTGGGCTACTACCAGGGGCACGGCGCCTGGGCTCCGACCATGGGCGTCGGCTATTACCGCGGCATCAGCCAGTGGAGCAAGGGTGAGTACGCCGACGCCAACAACACGGAAGACGACTACGCGGTCGTCGGCACCCACGGCTTGGCCTTGCGCGCCGACGAGGCCGGTGACACCAGCGGCGACGCGGCCGCGCTGACCGTCGGCACGCCGGTGTCCGGGGTGATCGCCGCGGAGGCCGACACGGACGTGTACCGCGTCGATGTCGGTGCCGCTGGCAACTACACCGCGACCGCGAGTGCCGCGCCGACCGGCGGTGACCTCGACATCAAGCTGGACCTGCTGGACAGCTCGGGCGCGGTCGTCGCCTCGGCCGACCCGGCCTCGGGTCAGGCCGACGCCGGTACGCCGACCGGCCTCGGCGCGAGTGTTAGCAGCACGCTCCAGGCGGGTACCTACTACCTGCGGATCGACAACGTGGGCTATGGCGACCCGCTGAACACCGGGTACTCCACCTACGGCAGCCGCGGCGCCTACACCCTAGGCATCACGCCCTCCTGAACCCTGTGGCTGGCCGGCCTCTGGCGGGCCGGCCAGCCCCAGGCCACGTCGAGCGGTCAGGCCGGGATCAGGTGGTTGACCGCGAGCTGAGCGAGCGCCGCGGCCTGGTCGCCGAGCACGACGTCGTCGAAGCGGACCACGCTGGAGTGATTGGACGGAGCGTCGTCCGCGTCGACATCGTCGGGACGCGCACCGAGCATCACGAACGTGCCCGGCACCTCCTGCAACACCATCGAGAAGTCCTCCGACCCCATCAACGGGTTGTCCAGCGGCTGCACCCGCTCCGCACCGAGCAACTGCTGCAGCACCGCCGACGTCTCCGCCGTACGCTCGGCGTCGTTGACCGTCACCGGATACTGCGGGACGAAGTTGGCGTCGACCGTGCAGCCGTGGGCCGCCGCGATCTTCTCGGCCAAGCTCGGCAACTCGTGCGACAACTGCTGGAAGGTCGCATCCGACAACGTCCGCACCGTCGCGCCGAGCCGGGCCGTGTCCGGGATGACGTTGATCGCGACTCCGGCCTCGAGCTGCGTCACCGTGATCACCACCGGGTCGAAGACATTCATCCGCCGCGTCGCATACGTCTGCAGCGCGAGGACGAGCTCGGCCACCACGGGCACCGGGTCGATCGTCTTGTCCGGAGACGAACCATGCCCACCCTTGCCTCGCACGGCGATGTGCAGCTGGTTCGATCCGGCCATGATCGTCCCGGGCCGCGTCTGGAAGATCCCGCTGGCCTCCTGCGACCAGACATGAATCGCGTACGCCGCGATCGGCTTGTCGCCCGTCGCCCCCAGCAGCCCTTCGCGGAGCATGTACCCGGCACCGCCCAGACCTTCCTCACCCGGCTGGAACATGAAGAGCACGTTCCCGTGCAGCTCCTCGCGATGAGCGCTCAGCAGCTGTGCCGCACCGACCAGCCCGGCGGTGTGCAGATCGTGGCCGCAGGCATGCATGTTCCCGTTCTCGGCCGCGTACCCGAGGTCCGTCTCCTCGACCACCGGCAGTGCGTCCATGTCACCCCGCAACAACACCGTCGGCCCCGGCTGCCCACCCCGCAGCAGGCCGACCACCGAGGTCAGCTCCTTCCCGGTGCTGACCTGCAACGGCAACCCGGCCACCGCATCGAGCACCATCGCCTGCGTCTTCGGCAACTGCAGCCCGACCTCAGGAATCCGATGCAACTCCCGCCGCAACTCCACCAGCCCAGGCGCGACTCCCGCACCCTCCGCGACCAGATCCACCACAACTCCCTCCACGAAGCTCAGCACAATCCGCAACAACACATCCGAACTCGCCGCCCGCGGCACGGCCGTCACACCACCGCGCCGAGCGGCACTACACCGACGGCCGCAGCTCCGTAACAGCCGCCGCCTTCAGCAGCCTTCCGCGCTCGCCGCAGCCACCACCGCTTTCAGCCTCCCGCCGCTCACCGCAGCCACCGCCGCGGCCAGCCGCTTCCGCGGGTTGCCGCAGCCGCCGCCACGTTCAGCCGCTCGCCGCAACTGCCTGCGGTGTCTGCGCCAACGCCCGCCACCGTACCCGCACCGCCGGACCGTCAGTCCCCCAGCACGTGAGGCTTTCGGTCCGGCCTGCCGGTGGCACCGGGTTCGTTGGGGCGGGTGTCACGGCCTGGAGTGCCGTACTGAGACTTCCGCAGCGGTGGGCTCGCCCCAAGTCCAGCATCCAGACTGCGGCGGAGCTCATGGTCGGCCGACCAGTACCCAGCGATCTCGCGGACCTCCGCGTCCGCGTCGAGGCTCGCCCGAGTGCCGGCTAGCGCGGACATGCGAACATCCAACGGATCCTCGGGATCGAAATCGCGGATCTTCGTGAACGGTGGCCGCATCGCCGCCTCGATGCGCTCGAGCGCGGCGGCTTTCGCAGCCTCTGGAACCACCTCGGACAGCTTGTGCGCGTCGTACAGCAACTGCGCGGCGACCCGGAACTTGTTCTCGGGATTCACCACCGCCAGCCGCCGAATCACCTCCCGAGCGGACAGTTCCGCGCTGTCCGCCACGGCTTGACCGAACACCTCGACGGCGGGCACGTACTGCCCGTACGCACGCCCTGTCCGTACGTCGGTGATGCCCGGTGCGATCGCCTCCAGATCGAGTTCGTCGATGTACTCGTCGAGAGCGTCCTGCGTCGCGAGCTCGGTGGTGGCCTCCTCGAGAACCTTGTTCGACGGCTCCTGATACGCGCCGACGGCCATCCCGTACGACGTACCCGCCGCGGTGAGCAGGTGGATGTTCTCGTGAAACACGACCCGCAGTGCCTCGCGATACTGTCGCAGCGTCTCCTCGTCATGCCGCTGCCCGGCCCGGTCGAACATGTCCTGCAGTACCGCGACGACATGCTGCGGGTGGTACTCGATCGTGTGGTCCCACCGCACCAGCCCGCGCCGTTTGTCATCCGCGGCGAGCAACTCGTACGACTTGTTCCAGGACGAGTGATGCGCTCCCAGAACCTTCACCGCGGCCTGGGCCTGCGCGGCCATCAGTTGCGGAAAGCTACTGACCATCGCTCACCACACTCGCCGGTACGCCAGCCACTTCCGCGAGTTCAGCGGTCGGGGGAGGGCGGTGTGGTGAGCCGCAGGGACTCGAGGAGGATGGAGAGCGGCTCGTTCAGATCGAGGATGCGCGGGTGGTCGGCGGGCGACGCCGCGTCGGCGATCCGGCCGATCTGCGCGATGGCGGCGGTGAGGTGCTCGATCCGCTCGGTAGGAGCGCCGTCCGCGGACTGGGCCCGGGACTGCACGCGAATAGCCTCGGCCAACTCGTCGGACAGCGGTGGCGGTTCGTAGCTCAGGGCCTGCTCGAGCGACATCAGGTGCGATCCTGCGAGCCTGCGATCCGCCGCGGGCTCGACCAGAGTCGCCAACTCCCGCAACCGGTCGACCTCGGCGGCCAACGTCGCCTCGTCCAGCGATCTGGCCGTCGCCGCGTCCAGCACCCGCCTGAGCTCCACGTCGAACGCGTCGTAATCCATTCCCTCAGTATCCCGTCCTGCCTACCTCTCCCGCCGCGTCATCCCACGCCAGGGCGCCGTTCCCGCGAGCCAGGAGACCGTCGCTGAGCCGCGGGTACGCCGGTTGGCCTCGGAGGTGCCGTGGATTGCACGGTTGGGGCGCCGGCGGGGATCGGTCGAGGCGGGCAGATGCCGGACAGCGCCGCCTGGAAGGCGTGCGGATCGGAAAGAGCTCCGCCGTGGGCAGGTACGACCGAGGAGGGAGTCGGCAGGGCGAGCCTGGTGGGTGGCGGCGGGGTGGGGGGTGATGGCGAGGTGCGCGCGGGGGTGGTGGAGGGCGGAGGGAGGGTGCAGGCGGTGGGGTGGAAGGTGTAGGCGGATTCGGCGGTCTGGATCTCGTGCTGGAGGTGGTGGAGGAGTTCGCCGGCGGTGGAGTGGGACTTGGCGGCGGCGAAGCCGGGTGGGTGGAGTTCGAAGTTGTCGAGGTGGCCCAGGCCCGTGCGGAGGATGGATTCGAGGTGGTGGCGGGTGTCGGCGCCGGCGAGCTCCAGGTCCGGTAGGCGGGTGGAGTTGTAGACGAGGCTGACGAGGAGGGGGAACTGGCCGGCGGCGGTTTCGCGGTTGAGGACGTCG
The DNA here is from genome assembly GCF_036227145.1 of Kribbella sp. NBC_01484. NCBI lineage: Bacteria > Bacillati > Actinomycetota > Actinomycetes > Propionibacteriales > Kribbellaceae > Kribbella > Kribbella sp. NBC_01484. The sequence continues at coordinate 2,606,020 of NZ_CP109437.1, read as the reverse complement.
AGGACCTGGCCGGGGCGGAGGTCGTTGCGGATCTCGAGGTCGGTGGCAAGCCTGCGGACGGCGGGGACGAACGCGGCGTAGTACCCGCCGGCCTGGACATCTTTGATGCCGGGGGCAACCTTATCGACGCCGAGCCGGGTCAGGTAGTCGTCGAGGTGGTCCTGGGCCCAGGCCTCCGCCACGCCTTCCTCCAGCTGGCGGCCGCCTGGCTGGGTGAACGCATCCCGGGCGGCGTCCTGGGATGCTCCGGCCGGGCCGAGGAAGTGGGCGTGCTCATGCAGCAACGTGGCCAGGGATTCGCGGTAGTGGACGAGCATCGGGATCGGCTGCTCCTCGCCGGCATGCTCGTACATCCGCTGCAGTGGATCGAGGATGCACTCCCGGTCGAGATACAGCGTGCCGTCCCAGTGCGCGAGCCCGAGGATGCTGCCGGTCGTCTCGATCACGCTACCGCTCCACGCGGACTGGTCCGCCCCGGAGAGCTCGAGTGCAACCTGACCGCTCCGGGCTAGGAGTTCGTCCACGGAACTCGGGGCAGTCAGGATCGGATCACGACGCACCGCACGTGCGGTGGCAATCACGAGCGGAACGCGATCGCGAGCCGGACCAGGGAGTCCGCCGTCCGCCGCAGGCCGGCCTGTTCCTGAGGATCGTCGGCCGCGGCAGCGAGCCGGCCGAGCTCGGTGATGAGCCAGTCGGACCGCGCCTGCCGCTCCGCGCGGGTGGAGCGTGGCGAGGCGGCATCGTCCGCCGTGGGCTGCGGTGGGGTGTACTGCGAATGCTCCATGATTCGTCCTCCCGAGGTTGATCTCGGCGGAGAACATATGGAGATCGACCCGCATCCGAGCGGACGACTTCTCAGCTGTGGATAACTAGAACAGCGTGGGTGGCTCGACCAAAACCGGCGACGGCAGCGGCTCGAGGCCGGGGACGAGGGCACGGACATCCGCGTGGAAACGGCGGGCCAGGTTCAGTGCTTCGGCGTTGTCCGGAGTGTGCAGGAAGATCGTCGGTGAGCGGCCCTCGGCGAGCCAGGTCGTGACCAGCTCGACCAGGTAGTCCCAGCCCTCGACGGTCTCCGAGACGGAGTCGCGGCCGATGTACCGAACGATGGGGTGAGCGGTCAGGGCTCGCGTGCGGCGCGTGACCCGGGGCTTCTTCATCCAGGCGTCACGTTCGGCGTAGCTGGTGGGGCGGCGGCTGAAGAGGGTGCCGGTGTCGAAGGGAATCCACTCGGCGCCGACGCGACCAAGGACCTGTTCGAGCAAACCGGCGGACCGGGCATCGTCGAAGAACGCCGGGTGCCGGACCTCAACGGCGTACCGATAGTGGCGCGGCGCGTGGTGCAGGAAGGCGGCCAGGCTGCCGAGGTCGGTGGGAGCGAAGGACGCGGGCAACTGGATCCAGAGCGCGTGGTTGCGGTCGGCCAGCGGCTCGATTGCGGAGAGGAAAGCGCGCAGCTCCACCTCGACACCCGCGAGGCGGCGTTCGTGGCTGATCAGCTGTGGCAGCTTCACTACGAAGCGGAAGTCCGGCGGCGTCTGCCCGGCCCACTTCTCGACGGTCGAGCGGGACGGAGTCGCATAGAAGGTGGTGTTGCTCTCGACCGCGTTGCACCACGAGGCGTACGCCCGGAGTTTCTCCTGGCCGGGTTGCGGCCAGCCCGGGTGGGTCCACTGGGCACACCCCACATGCAACCGCACCGAACAAACCTACAGAATGGCGCGGGAGCCGGCCCACCGGCCGGCTCCCGCGCTGAGGTGCAGCACCGCTGCGACGGGTGGTGCGAGCTCAGCGCTCGACCTCGCCGCGGATGAACTTCTCCACCAGGTCGCGGCAGACGTCGTCGGCGTACTGCTCCGGCGGCGACTTCATGAAGTACGACGACGCCGACAGGATGGGGCCGCCGATGCCACGGTCCTTGGCGATCTTGGCCGCGCGGATCGCGTCGATGATGATGCCGGCCGAGTTCGGCGAGTCCCACACCTCGAGCTTGTACTCCAGCGACAGCGGGACGTCGCCGAAGTTGCGGCCCTCGAGCCGGATGAACGCCCACTTGCGGTCGTCCAGCCAGGCCACGTAGTCCGACGGGCCGATGTGCACGTTGCGGTCGTCGATCTCGTCGCGCAGCTGCGAGGTGACGGACTGGGTCTTGCTGATCTTCTTGGACTCCAGCCGGTCGCGCTCGAGCATGTTCTTGAAGTCCATGTTGCCGCCGACGTTCAGCTGGTAGGTCCGGTCGACGGTGACGCCGCGGTCCTCGAACAGCTTGGTCAGCACCCGGTGCGTGATGGTCGCGCCGATCTGCGACTTGATGTCGTCACCGACGATCGGCACGCCGGCCGCGGTGAACTTGTCCGCCCACTCCTTGGTGCCGGCGATGAACACCGGCAGTGCGTTGACGAACGCGACGCCCGCGTCGATCGCACACTGGGCGTAGAACTTGGCGGCCTGCTCCGACCCCACCGGCAGGTAGCAGACGAGGACGTCGACGGCCGCCTCACGCAGCGCGGTGACCACGTCGGCCGGCTCGGCGTCGGACTCGGTGATGGTCTCGCGGTAGTACTTGCCGAGGCCGTCGAGCGTGTGGCCACGCTGCACCGTGATGCCGGTCGGCGGCACGTCGGCGATCTTGATCGTGTTGTTCTCGCTGGCGCCGATCGCGTCGGCGAGGTCCAGGCCGACCTTCTTCGCGTCGACGTCGAAGGCGGCGACGAACTGCACGTCGCGGACGTGGTAGTCGCCGAACACGACGTGCATCAGACCGGGGACGCGCTCGTCGGCCTTCGCGTCGCGGTAGTAGTGCACGCCCTGGACGAGCGAGCTGGCGCAGTTGCCGACACCGACGATCGCTACGCGGATCGAGGTCATCTGGAATCTCCTTGGATAGGCGGTTGGTGCAGGTCAGGGGGCCGCTGTTGACGCCGCTCGCCGTCGATCAGTTCGTTCAGCCAGCGGACCTCGCGCTCGGCCGACTCCAGGCCGTGCCGTTGCAGCTCGAGGGTGTAGGCGTCGACCCGCTCCGCGGTCCGGCTCATCGCGGCCCGGAAGTTGGCCAGCCGCTCCTCCATCCGGGCCCTGCGGCCCTCGAGGATGCGCAACCGGGTGGCCGGATCGGTCCGGCCGAAGAACGAGAACCGGACGCCGAACGTGTCGTCCTCCCACGCCGACGGACCAGCATCGTGCATCGCGTGCGCGAAGTAGTCCTTGCCGTCGGCAGTGATCGTGTAGACGATCTTCGGCCTGCGACCCGACTCCGGCGTCCCGGAGTCGGCCGTGATCAGGCCGTTGCGGAGCATCGCCTTCAGACACGGGTAGAGCGATCCGAACGACAGCACGCGCCCCCAGCCGAACTGGGCGTTGACGCGCTTGCGGAGCTCGTAACCGTGCATCGGCGCTTCGTGCAGCAGACCGAGTACGGCGAGCTCCAGGACCCCACTGCGGTTTCCCATGACCCACCTCCCTCGGCCTAGTTTGTCATGACCTGATGTATCGGTTCGATACATCGTGCCGCCAGAGTAAGCACAGCCGAGGACTGTGGACAACTCTTGACAAAGCCGGGCTTTGTCAGCTTGATCACGCGGCGCGCCCGGAAACCTGTTACGTCAGGCGCCGTACGTGCTGCAGCGGCCAACGAGCTCAAGTGGACGCGGGCTGGATGGTCGTGGTCTACGACCTCGGGGAGGCGAGCGCCAACCTGCTGCAGCCGTTCTGGATGTTGCCGACGCTCGCCATCCTCGGTCTGAAGGCGCGGGACATCATGGGCTACACGTTCACCATGTTCCTCGCCTGCTTCCCGGCCGCCCTGATCGGCGTGACTTTGCTCGCACCGCACGTGCCGGGGTAACCGCTTGCCGAGGGCGTTGGCAAGATCTGGGTAAGGCGGTGGGCCGCCGAATCGCGGGGTGACCGGGCGGCTTGTTACCATCCGGAGCGGATTCGGGCCCGTTACCACACCCACCGTAGTCTGTGGGGCAATGACTTCAGCGAGATCGTCGAGGATTGCACTGTGAGTGAAGCTCGTAGAAAGGCCGTCAAACCCGCGCGCGCCAAGAAGCATTGGGCGCTGCGGGTCCTCGGCTGGCTGACCGCGCTCTTCTTCGTCGGCATCATCGGCGCTGTCGCGACCTTCTTCATCGTCTACCAGTCCACGAAGATCCCGGACCCCAACAAGGAGTTCGCGACCAACACGACCACGGTGACGTACGCGGACCAGAAGAACCCGCTGGGCTCGTTCTACGAGCAGAACCGGCACACGGTTCCGATGTCGCAGATCCCCAAGCACGTCCAGGACTCGGTGATCGCGGCCGAGGACCGCACCTTCTGGACCAATCCGGGCATCTCGCCGTCGGGTATGGTCCGCGCCGCGTGGAACATTTCCCAGGGTGAGCAGTTGCAGGGCGGATCGACGATCACCCAGCAGTACGTGAAGGTCATGTACCTGACCCAGGAGCGGACAGTCTCGCGGAAGCTCCAGGAGCTGTTCATCGCGACGAAGCTCAGCCGCCAGCAGGACAAGAGCAAGACGCTCGAGGGGTACCTCAACACCGTCTACTTCGGTGAGGGCGCCTACGGCATCTCCGCTGCCGGTGACGCCTACTTCTCGCGGCCGGACCCACGGACGCTGAGCGTGCCCCAGGCCGCTCTCCTGGCGACAGTGCTGAACAACCCGACCCTCTTCGACGTCAACGACCCCGATCCGCGGACGAAGAAGCGGATCATCGAGCGGTACAGGTACGTCCTCGACGGCATGCAGCAGATGGGCACGATCACTCCGGCTCTGGAGGCGAAGTACGCGAACAAGCTGCCCGCCCTCAAACCGAAGCCGAAGGACAGCCGCTACCAGGGCCCGAAGGGCTTCCTGCTCGACACGGCGCGCAAGGAGCTGCTGCGGCTGGGCTTCGACGAGGACCAGATCAGCGGTGGGGGCCTGAAGGTCACGACCACCTTCAACTACGGGCAGCAGAAGAAGATGACCACTGCCGCGCAGAGCGAGTTGCCGGACAAGCGCGACAACCTGCACGTAGGGATGGCCACGGTCCAGCCGGGCACCGGCGCGCTGCTGGCGATGTACGGCGGCCCCGACTACCTGAAGAGTCAGTTGAACTGGGCAACGAGCCCGGCCCGGCCCGGATCGGGTTTCAAGCCGTTCGCGCTGACCGCGGCTCTCGAGGACGGAAAGAGCCTCTACGACATCTTCCAGGGCGACAGCCCGATCAAGGTCCAGGGCCAGAAGCTCAACAACGAGTTCGACCGTGACTACGGCGACGTCACCTTGCTGAAGGCGACCGAGCAGTCGATCAACACCGCCTTCTACGACCTGGTCGACAAGCAGATGGACGACGGTCCGAACAAGGTGGTCGACGCGGCCGAGAGGGCCGGTATCCCGAAGGGCAAGTACCTCGAAGCCGGCCGGCACAACCCGTCCACCGTGCTCGGTCCGGACCCGTATGCGTCGGCGGTCACCATGGCCGAGGCCTATGCGACCTTCGCGGCCAACGGCAAGTTCGCGCCGCTGCACAGCATCAAGGAGGTCAAGGGCCCGGACGGCAAGGTGCTGTGGTCGGAGGCAAGCCTGAAGAAGCAGGAGAAGCAGGTCATTCCCGAGGACGTCGCCGCATTGGTCAACTACGCGCTGCAGGACGTGGTCACGAAGGGGACCGGTACCGGCGCCCAGGACCTGGACCGCCCGGTGGCCGGCAAGACCGGCACGGCAGGTGGCGTTGCGGTCGAGGATCGAGCCGAGAACGCGAAGTGCGGTGGCTGCAAGGACGGCTCGGCGACCCTGACCTCGTGGTGGAACGGCTACACACCTGACCTGTCCACATCCGTCGTGTACCGGGCCGGCAAGACCGGTGAGAGCAACCTCGACGACTACACCGACGAGAAGGCGTTCTTCGGTGGCACCTGGCCGCTGAAGACGTGGCTGGCGTTCATGAAGCCCGCTCTCGATGGTGTGGACAAGACGGACTTCCCCGCGCCGAACGAGGACGACATCAAGGACACCTCGACCCCGACGTTCACGCCACCGCCGAGCACGCCGACGAACACCCCGCCGCCCAGCACGCCGCCACCGAGCACTCCGCCACCGAGCCCGCCGACCAACACGCCGCCGAACCCGCCGACCAGCTCTCCGACCAGGACGAAGACGAAGCCGCCAGGTTGGCCGACGCTACCGACCGGCGCACCGACGGCACCGACCAGTACCCCGAAGAATCCCGGCGGCGGTCAGTAGTTTCGGCCGGCCGGCCCGGGATGGGAGACGATAGGCGGGTGACTCGGGCTCGGGTGGGTTTTCGCGTGCGGTGGTGCCGGCGTGTTTGAGCGCACGGCAGCAGACGAGCCCCCACCTGGTCGCGCGCGGCGGGCGCGGGTCGAAGGGGTGGGCTGGCAGCGGTGGATGCCGACGGCGCAGACGCGTGAGGTGCTCGGGTGGTGGTTGGTCACCCGGGCCGCACTGTTCATGTTGTCGATCTCGGCGCCGCTGCTGTTCAACCGGGGCACTGACTACCCGAACGTCTGGCGCGCCTGGCTGCAGTGGGATGTCTGGCATCTGAACGCGGTCGCCGAGTTCGGGTACAACCACGGCGAGCCGTCCGGCGCACCGCTGGCGGCGTTCTTCCCAGGGTTCCCGGTGCTGGTGCGGATCGTCAGCTGGACCGGGATCGGTTACGTTGCCGCGGGCATCGTCGTGTCCGCGGTCGCGAGTGCGGTGGCGGGCGTGTACCTCGCGCGACTCGCGCAGTACCAGTTCCCGGAGCTCAAGGGGATCGGGCCGAACGCGGCGATGATCTGGTACTGCGCTCCCGTCGGCGTCTTCCTGGCTGCCGGGTACACGGAGGCGCTGTTCTGCGCGTTCGCGTTCCCCGGCTGGCTGGCGGCGCGGCAGGGCCGATGGGGCCGGGCGGCGATCTTCGTCGCGCTCGCGTCGACCGTGCGGGTGTCCGGGATCTTCCTGGCGTTCGCCTTGGTGGTCGAGTTCATCACCTCGAAGAAGCGGGACTGGCTGTCGCTCCCGTGGCTGGCGCTGCCGGCGGTCCCGGTGCTCGGCTTCATGGCGTACCTGAAGCAGATCCACGGCTCGTGGTTCGCCTGGCAGCAGGCGCAGGAGAAGGGCTGGGCGCGCGAGTTCACCTGGCCGTGGACCTCGCTGATGCACACGTTCGAGGCCGCGAGCAAGGGCCACTTCGCGGCCGAACGCAGCGACTGGACGTGGATGTTCCGGGCCGAGCTGGTCGCCCTCGTCGTCGGCCTGCTGCTCCTCGCCTGGCTGCTCTGGCGCCGCTCCTGGGGCGAGGCGGCCTGGGTCGCGGCCACGGTCGGAGCGTTCTGTACGTCGTTCTGGATCTACTCGCTCACCCGGGCGACCCTGCTCTGGTGGCCGCTGTGGATCGGCCTCGCCGTCATGGCCCGCCGAAAACCGTGGCTCGGCCGCCTCTATCTCGCCCTCGCGATACCGCTGGCCGCGATCTGGGCGGCGGGATTCTTCACCGGCCGCTGGTCCGGCTGAGTAGTTCTGCTCAGGTACGGCGTCCCGTCGCGCACTTAGCGTGATGTCATGGAGGCCACAGCAGCGGTCCTGGCGCTGAACTTCGCGTCGTTCGTGGCCACCGCTGCCGACCTGCCGGTGTCCGGCATGTGGACTCTTTTGCACTGAGGCAACCCCTCGAGACCCTCGAGCGTCGTTAGGGATGAAGGGGTGGCAGTCCGGGCGGGGACCGCCACCCCTCATCAGGTTTCCGGCGGAACCTTTCAGGGGCAGGCTTCGCCGGGCAAACGTCCGAGCGGGCGGCGGCAGGATGCCGCCGCTCTTGCCATGTCGCGTGCAACCTGTCCCGGTGCTCACCCAGTACATCCAGGGTGGAGATCGCCGACAGGGAGGGCTGGCCGTGAGCGATCGGGACGCGGACTTCCTCGAGTACGTGACGGCGCACCGCGGCCGGATGCTGCGGACGGCCCGCCCGCTCACGTGCGGGGACGCGCACTGGGCCGAGGACCTGGTCCAGGTAGCTCTGACCAGGCTCTACGTCCACTGGGGCAAAGTACGGCGCGAGGACGGCGCGGCGCGGTACGCCGATCGGATCCTGGTCAACGCGTTCCTCGACGAACGACGGCGACTCTGGCGCAAACGCGAGGCGACGACGGAGCGTCTCGACGACGCTGCTCCCACGCCCGGCCAGGACCCTGCCGAGCGGCTGACCGTGCTGGACGCGCTCGCGAAACTCCCGCGCCGGCAGCACGCGGTCGTCGTCCTGCGATATTTCCGGGACTTCGACGTCCAGACCACCGCCGAGCTGATGGGTTGTTCGGAGGGAACGGTGAAGTCCCAGACGTCGCGTGCACTCGCCACGATGCGCAACCTCCTGCATGAGCCACTCGACACCCTGGAGAGTCTGCGATGACCGACCTCAAGAACCTGCTCGACGAAGCCGCCGGCGCCGAACCCGGCGTCACCGACGCGGACCTGTCCGCCGACCTCGATCGCGGCCGCCGCGCGCTGCGCCGCCGCCGGACCATCGGCATCGCGAGCGGTGCCGTCGCGACGGCCCTGGTGATCGGCGTCGGTTGGTCCGTCCTCCCCTCCGGCATGGCGACCGACGGGACGCCGGCTCCGGCCGACCGGACCACCGCGACACCGCCCCCGGCCGCGACACCGTCCGCGACACACATCGCCGGTGGACTTCCGAGCGACCACCGCGGGCTGCCGCCGGTCCCGTCCACCCCGGTCCAGTTGGTCACGAACACCAAGCCGTTCCCCGGTGTGATCACCTGCGACCTGATCCCGAAGGGCTGGGCGGTCGAACTCACGGTCACCGCCGCTCAAGGCGGTGGCTGGGAACAGCAGGTGGTCTACGACCCGAAGCTGCGCAACCCGAAGCAGTACCACGACGTGACCTACACCCTGACCGTCCGGCAGGTCGACCTGATGGACAACGGCCGGGGACTGACCGCCGACAAGTACACCGAGCCGTGGACGAAGCTGCCGAAGGTGCGCGCCGGAAAGAACGAGGCGGTCATTTCGCTGGGCGACAAGCGCAACGGGCTACGGGAGGTCCACGTCCGCCAGGGGAAGACCACTCGGCTCGTCGCGGTCAGCAACCAGGCCTACAACCTGGCCTGGGACGAGCCGACCCTGCTGAAGTTCGCCGGTTCCTGTCACTACAAGAAGTGACAGGAACCGGCGACCTCGGTCAGCCGTAGTTGCGGTCGATCGACTGCGAAGGAGTCGGGCTCGGCTGGGTCTCCGCGACGCGCTTGTCGGTCGGATGCGTGCCGGCCTCGACGCCCTTCAAGGTGCCGAGTAGTTCGATCTCGGACAGCGTGACGCCTGCCGCACCCGCGGCCGGCGTCAGCACCAGTCGGTACTGCGTGTAGGCCTTGGGCGACACGACACTGAAGGACCGGGTGTACGACGTCCACGACCAGCTCTCACCGGTACGGCGATCCACTGTCGACCACGTCGTACCGTCGTTGGAGCCCTCCAGTACCCACGCGGACGGGGCCGCGCCCGTTGCTCCACTGGTCAGCGTGTACATGCCGACCGGCCGGCCCTGCGGCAGGGCGACCGTGACCGTCGAGGTCGCGCCGGTCAGCGTGACCTGGGTCTTGGAGTCGTTGTCGGTCAGCGCGGTCACATCCAGTCCGCCCGCACCGACCACGGCACCGATGTCGGACGTCGAGTCCCGCCACGTCATCGGGTCTTCGCCGGGGGTGGTGATCGACGGCGGCGCGTCGTTCCGGCCGGTGCCCCACTTCGACGGCTGGTCGCCCATCTGGAACTCGATCTTGCCGCCGTTCGCGATCAGATCGTGGGGCAGCGCGGTCGAGGTCCACGTCTTCCCGTTCACGCGAACGCTCTGCACGTAGATGTTGCGCGAACTGTTGCCCGGCGCGCTGACCACCAGCTTCTTGCCACCGGCCAGCCGGACCGTCGCCTTGGTGAACAGCGGCGACCCGATCGCGTACGTCGGCGAGCCGACCTGCAACGGGTAGAACCCGAGCATGCTGAACAGGTACCACGAGGACATCTCGCCGTTGTCCTCGTCGCCCGGGTACCCTTGCCCGATCTCCGAGCCCAGGTACAACCGGGACAGCACCTCGCGCACCTTCTCCTGCGTCTTCCACGGCTGACCCGCGAAGTCGTACATGTAGGTCAGGTGGTGCGACGGCTGGTTGCTGTGCCCGTACTGACCCATCCGTACGTCGCGGGCCTCGAGCATCTCGTGGATCGTGCCGCCGTACCCACCGGGGTGCAGAGCGTCCTCCGGGGTGCTGAACATCTCGTCGAGCTTCTTCGCCAGGCCGTCGCGGCCGCCGTACAGCGCGGCGATGCCCGCACCGTCCTGCGGCGCCGAGAACGCCATGTTCCACGCGTTCGTCTCGGTGTACTCGTGACCCCAGTCCTGCGGGTCGAACGTGCTGGGCGAGTTGCCCCAGACGCCGTCCGGGCCCTTGCCCTGGAAGAAGTTGATCGCCGGGTCGAACAGCGTCACGTAGTTGCGGGCGCGGTTGATGAAGTACTTGTAGTTGTCCAGGTACTCCTGCTTGCGCGGGTCGCTCTTCTTCGCGGTGTCGTAGAGCTTCTTCGACATGTTCGCGATGCCGAAGTCGTTGATGTAACCGTCCATCGACCAGCTGAAGCCCTCACCGGTGCTGTTGGCCGTGTAGCCGTTGAAGGTGGACAGGTCCATGCCCTTGCGGCCGACGTTCTGCGACGGTGGCACGACGGACGCGTTCTTGAGTGCCGCGTCGTACGCCGCCTGGACGTCGATACCCTTGATCCCCTTCAGATACGCGTCCGCGAAGGCGACGTCGGACGACGTACCGACCATCAGGTTCGCGTAGCCGGGGGACGACCAGCGAGAGATCCAGCCGCCGTCCTTGTACTGCTGGACGAACCCGTTCACCAGGCTCGCCGCCTCGTCCTGGGCGAACAGCGAGTACGCCGGCCACACGGTGCGATACGTGTCCCAGAAGCCGTTGTTCACGTACGTCTGGCCGGCCACGATCTTCGACCCGGTCGTGGTCGGGGTGTCGGTGCCCACCTTCGGCGAGGTCGGCGACGCGTAGGTGATCACCGGCTTGTCGTTGGTGCCGGTGTTCTCCGAGCCGTTGTTCGGGTAGAGGAACAGGCGGTAGAGGTTCGAGTACATCGTCGTCAGCTGGTCGGCCGTCGCACCCTCGACCTCGATCGTGCGCAGCTTGGCGTCCCACAGGTCCTGGGCCGCGTCCTTGACCTTGCCGAACTTCGATCCGGCCGGCAGTTCGAGCTCGAGGTTCTTCTTGGCCTGCGCGGTGCCGATCAGCGAGGTCGCGATCCGGAGCTGGACCTGGGTGGCCTTCGGATCGAAGGCGAAGTAGCCGCCCACATTCGCGCCGCCACCGTCGGACAGCTTGCCGGAGGCAACCACCTTCTGGTCCACCACGCCGTACACGAACAGCCGGCCGGCGCCGGTGGACAGTCCGCTCTTGATGTCGCTGAACCCGGTCACCACGCCGGTCTCCGGGTCGAGCGTCAGACCGCCGCTGTTGCTGACGTTGTCGAACACGAGTGACGGCTTGCCGGCCGGGAAGCTGAACCGCAGCATCGCCGCGTGGTCGGTCGGCGCGATCTCGGCCGCGTTGCCGTTGCCGAACGTGACGCCGTAGTAATACGGCCGGGCGATCTCGTTGTCGTGACTGAACGACCAGGCGCGCGCCTTGCGGTCCGCGGTCGGGGTCGTCGCGGTCGACGGCATCACCTGGAAAGTCTGCCGGTCACCCATCCACGGGCTGGGCTCGTGGCTGATCGACAGCGCCTGCATCGTGGGCTTGTTGGCCTCGTTGTTGCCCTTGGCGTAGTCGTACAGCCAGGACGTGGAGCCGGCATTCGTCACCGGGGTCCAGAAGTTGAAGCCGTGCGGTACGGCGGTCGCCGGGAAGTTGTTGCCCCGCGAGAAGCCGCCGGTCGCGTTCGTGCCACGGGTGGTCAGCGCCAGGTCGGACGGGTGCTTGGCCGCGGTCTTCTGGGCCGCCTGGTCCGGGTTGATCGCGGCCGCGATCCGGACGTCGTCGACCCAGCCGCGGAAGTCGGCCGGCCCGGACGGCTTGTCGTAGCCGATCAGGATTCGCTGGATCGTCTTGCCGGCGGCCACCGTGCCGAGATCCGCCTCGACGTTGTTCCACTGGTTCGTCGACAGGCCCTTGGCGTCACCCTGACCACGCGGGCTGAGCGTGAAGCCGTGGTGGTCCTTCGCGTTCAGGTCGCTCAGGTACGTCCCGTCCGAGAAGGCCAGGTCGAGGGCGGCGTACGTACTCGGGTAGCTCAGATCACCTTCGACGTGCTCGGGGAAGATCTTGTACGACAGCCGGGTGTCCTTGCTGACTTTCAGGTCCACATCGGCGATCTTGTTCCAGGTGTAGCCACGGCCCTCGGCCTTCTGGTGGCCGGCGTACCGGAACGACTTGACGCCGGTGAAGCCGACCCGGGCACGGGCGTTGTAGGCGCTGGTCGGGCCGGAGTCCAGCCGCGACTCCGCGGTCGGGCCGGGCGGCGGCAGCGGCGCGCCGTTGGACAGGTACCAGTCGGCCAGCTGGACGATGTCCTCACCGTGGTTCAGCGTGATGTCCAGCTTGAAGAACTTGTACGCCGTCTCGTTCGTGAAGCTGTACTCCTTGGTCTGGAACCGGTTCTCGAAGCTCTCGCCGGTCCGCGTGTCCAGCGTGGTCCAGGTGGTCCCGTCGTTCGAGCCGGAGACGGTCCAGTTCTGCGGGTCGCGGCCGTCGGCGTCGTTCGCCGAGGTCAGCGCGTACTTGCGGATCACCACCGGGGCCGAGGTCTCGTAGACCAGCCAGCCGGTCGGCTCGAACACCAGCCACTTGGTGAACTTGTCACCGTCGGCCGCGTTGGTGGCGATCTCGCCGCCACCGGTGTTCTCGCCGTTCGCGGTCACCTTGGTGACCTTGTCCATCTCGCTGCCGCCGATCCCGGTCGGCGTCGGGCCGCGGACGCCGTCGGCGCGCGGCTTCCCGTCCGGGCCGGTCTCGACGGCGTCGGTGTAGCCGGGCTGCGGCTGCCCCGGCTCGAACGAGGTGAAGAACGAGGACCCGGTCATCACCGGCTGATCCCCCTGCACTGTGGGTGAGACAGCATGCGCTGGCGCCATGGCAGACGACATTGTCACAACTAGCCCGAGAGACGCGACGAGCCCCAATGGGCGGCGGAGATCCATCTACGCTCCTTGCACGGCCGGACCGGCGCCGCAGCGCGAGGCTGCCCGCCAGTTGGTTACGCGGCCCCGATGACAAGGTTGTCAGCCCGCGCCCGGCCGGAATCGTCTCCCGCTAGTCACTCCCGGTCAAGAGTTCATCGCCGTCTGTCCGCGCCGGGTCTGAGTTTTCCACAAGTGGCAGCACATCTGTGGTGCGACAGGCACAGCGGGTAACTAGAGTTGCCTTCCGTAAGCCGTGTGAACGGATCGACCGATCTCGGGGAGAGCTGCAGTGGCACTGGAGCGGGCGCGCGTCGTCCGCAGGCACTATGCGCACTTCCTGCTCCCGCACGCTGCCCTCGGGGAGGCGGAACGTGGGCTCTTCAACGCTGCCCTCGCACCAGCCGGCTGGGGGTCCGATCCGGAGGTTGCATCGAGCCTGGCGTTGCAATGGCGCCGGGGTCGGGCCGGCTTTCGGCTGCAGACACTGGGCTGGTTTCCGCTGTTGGTCACAGTGGGCCCGGTCGGACGCGTGATGAGGGCTCATCGCGACGCGGTGGCTCGGCTGACCGCGGTTGTCGGTGCCGACGGTGGCAGGAGTCTCTCGGATGGGCAGTTGGCGGAGTACTTGCCCCAGGCTCGGAGCCGTTGGCAGCGAGCCCTGGTGGAACGTCGGCGGCTGAGCCGTGCCGAGCGGTTGCTCGAGGGCCGACCATGCTCCCGATGCAGCGCCTGGTCCGAGCCGGCGGCAACGCACTGTGCCGGCTGCAGGCGTCGCTTCACCGCGGCCGAGGACGCGACCTGGCGGAGCGCGGCCGGATCGGCGTCGGCAACCATCGGCGAGGCCGAGGAGGTCCTTGCGGATCTCGCCCGAGGCGTGCTGCTGGAGCGGATCGGGGGCCGTGGCACCGAGCGGACCATGTCGATGACGGTGAGCCGTGGCTGAGCAGGTGCTCGCATCCGTCCAGACGGAGCAGTGGGGCTGGGAATATCGCGGCCGCGAGGTGGTCGTCGCCGAGCGGCCCGAGCCGGTGGTCCCGGAGGTGCCAGTGCCAGCCGCCCTGGCCAGGCTGGAGGACAAGCGTGCCACCGCGGACCGCATGCGGTCGGCTCTCACTTGGGCGTTAGGCGGTGGGGTGTTGCTCACCCTCGGCGTCGGCGTACTCGTCCATACCCCGGTGGCCTTGGTGCCGGCTGCCCTGACTGTCGGCCTTGGATGGCTGGGCTGGGGTCGCCCTGGGCTACTACGCCGGACCGCTTTGCGTGAACACCATCGGTGGATGACCGAATGCGCCGAATCCTTGACGCGCTTCGAGTCGGATGTGCAGCGGTGGCGGCACGAGCTTCACGATCACGAGCGGGCGAAGGCCGACCAAGTCGAGTCGGTCCGGCCGTGGGTGCCGGTCGGGCCCGCCACAAAGGAGCGAGTGGATCTCTACGGTGGTACGGCGGCCGGATGGCGAGCGGCCCTGCTTGTGATGGGGGGCTCGCTGATGAGCGCAGGTGGTCGGCTCACGGTTCTCGACCTGACCCAGGACTCAGTGGTCGAGCCGCTGCGTCGGATGGCTGAGGAACATGGGGCACCGATTCGAGCAACCGTGGTTCCGGACGACAGTCGATCGCTGAACTTGCTCACCGAGTTGAGCGCGGAGGAGATCGGTGTTGTCATCGCAGAGGCCCTGCGCGCAGCCGACCACGAGCAGACCGAGTCGCGCGGAGTCGATGCAGCATTGATGCAGCAGGTTGCCGAATGCCTGGTCGGATCCCCGGTCACCTTTGGTCGGCTTCATCTCGCCTTCCAGGTGTTGCTGCGGCAACTGACGCCTGATCAGCGTGGCGAGCTCACCAGGGCCGAATACGCCGCCCTGTCCGACATGCTCAGCGACTCAGCTCGGCGCACGGCGGAGCCCCGCCTGTTCCGGTTGGCCGCGGGAGTCAAGCGGTTGGCGGCCGTCAGTGGCGACGTACCGATGAACGGCTGGGACGATGACGACACCTCGCTGCGCGTCGTGCAACTGTCGCATCGTGAGCCCGAGTTGACCGCGGCCTTATTCAGCCATGTCATCTTCCAGATTGCGATGTCCCGAATCCAACGTGGGCAGCTGTCGGGACGCGGAGAGCGGATCCTGGTGATCGCCGGCGCCGATGTGGTCGCTCGCCCCGAGCTGGAGCGTTTCGACAGCATCTGCCGCCGAAACGGATTACGTCTCGTGCTGTTCTTCGCTCATCTGCGCGACAGTGCAGTGGAGCTCCTCGGCGGTGGGGACGCGGTGCTCTTCATGCGTCTGGGCAACGCGAAGGAAGCCGAACAAGCCGCGACCTTCATCGGTCGGCAGCACCGCCTGGTCGCGAGCCAGTTCACCTATTCGCATGGCACCAACACGTCCGAGTCCACCTCCGACAGCACCACGCGAGGGAACAGCTCGTCGACGAGCGACTCTGTCGGGACGCAAACCTCCGACTCGCGACAGGCAACCTTCGGACTCCTCTTCAGTCGGCGGCACAGGTCCGGCAGCAAGAGCAGTGGCGAGCAGTACTCGTCCAGCACAACCGGTGGTTCGTCCTGGTCGGAGTCGGCATCCAACTCGACCTCGAAGGCAACGAACGAGAGCACGTCTGTCGGCTATCAACGGACCTATGAGTACTCGGTCGAACCAACGGTGCTCCAGGGCCTGTCGCCGACCGCTTTCATCACGGTGGATCCGCTGGACCCGGGCAGTCCTCGCCTCGGTGACTGTGATCCACGGCTGGGCGGCCCATGATCCCTCAATGGCGTCTGACCGAGGTGCCGTTGGCCGGTGGGCCTGATATCGGTTCGGGCCAGCAGCTGGCATCGCTCAGACGAGGTCTGCTCCCGGCGCTGACCGCGCACGCCACCGCGGGACGTTCGTTCAGTTGTTGCTGGACACGTACCGTCGCGAACGGGCCTGTCGAAGTACGGATCGGCATCGAGCCTGATTCGGCCGGAGCGATTCCCTATCCGGCCGGGACCCGATGCGTCGCTGCAGACTCTGTTGAGCTGCCTGTCTGGCTTACCGTGACCGGTCGGCATGACGTACTCACTGCCCTCCCCGAGTCCGAGGCCGACCCGATCGGAGTACTGGAGGATCTGCTTGACGTCGTGGGTCCCGTCCCTTTTGCCTGGTCGGTGTCGGCGTCACCGATCGGCGCGGAGGATCGCGCGGAGCTGCTCGACGACCTCCATCTGCGGATGACGATCGGGCTCGACCGGGAGAAGGTCTCCGGTCGGGAAACCCTCGAGCTCGAGCGCAATCGAGCCCGCTATCGCGACTTCTCGGCCGCGCAGGGCGGGCTGTGGCGGGTTCAGATCCGGGTCGGCGCGGCGGACGAGGCGACCGCCAGGGTGGCCGCGGAGGTTCTCGCGGGGACGGCCGACCTGCACAGTACGCCGTACCAGTTGACACCGGCCTCCGCGGACCCGGCGGGGTTCGAGGCCACTGGTGAACTGCTCGCGGCGATCGCTCGTCCACCGGTGCGTGAGATTGCCGGGGTTCGTGTGGTGGAGCAGGTCCGGTTCGACCTAACGCCCGAGACCGGAGCCGACGGGGTACCGCTTGGTGCAGTCATCGACCCCAGTGGCCGAGCCGTGACTCAGCTCGAGATCCCATTGTCGACGCTGAACCGCCATGCCCTGGTGGCAGGCGCGACCGGCTCGGGCAAGTCCCAGACGATCCGCCACTTGCTCGAAGGCCTCAACGACGCAGCCGTCCCGTGGTTGGTGATCGAACCGGCCAAGGCGGAGTATGCCGCGATGGCGGGCAGGCTCGGTCCACGCGGGGAGGTGGCTGTGCTGCGGCTCGGCGATCCTGACGCCATACCGCTCAGCCTCAATCCGCTGGAGCCGGAGCAGGGGTTTCCGCTCCAGACCCACCTGGATCTGGTCCGGGCGCTGTTCCTGGCGGCCTTCGAGGCGAACGAGCCTTTTCCACAGGTGCTCAGCCAGGCGCTGACCCGCTGCTACACGTCGTTCGGCTGGGATCTCGCGCTGAGCCGGCCCCGGCGGGAAGGCGCCCCCTTCCCGACTCTCGCCGACCTTCAGGCCAGCGCACGTGCGGTGGTCGACGACATCGGGTACGGCGCCGAGCTGGCAGCCGACGTCCGCGGGTTCGTCGACGTTCGGCTGACCTCGTTGCTGCTCGGGACACCAGGTCGCTTCCTCGGCACCGGTCACCCGCTGGACGTGGCGGATCTGCTTCGCCGCAACGTGGTCCTCGAACTGGAGGATGTCGGCGACGATCAGGACAAGGCCTTCTGCATGGGGGTCGTCCTCATCCGGCTGATCGAGCATCTCCGGCTGCGGCACGCGACCGACCCGACCGAAGGCTTGCGTCACGTCACCGTGGTCGAGGAGGCCCACCGGCTGCTCAAGGACTCCGCCGAGGGCACGCCGTCCAGCCACGCCGTCGAAATGTTCGCCGGCCTCCTCGCCGAGATCCGGGCCTACGGCGAAGGCATCGTGATTGCCGAACAGATCCCCAGCAAGGTCATCCCGGACGTCGTGAAGAACTCTGCCTTGAAGATCCTTCACCGCCTCCCCGCCGCCGACGACCGCGACCGCGTCGGCGCCACCATGAACCTCAGCGAACCCCAATCACGTGCCGTGGTCTCCCTCCCACCCGGCCGCGCCGCCGTCTTCACCGACGGAATGGACCGCCCCATCCTCGTCCGAGTCCCTCACGGCGAGGATCGAGAGCGCCGGATCGAGGCCGCGGCGACCGTGGCAACAGCGGGCCGTCGGACCGCAGCTTGTGGCCCGACTTGCCGCCTGCGTCCCTGCACCGTGCGCGACATCGGCGCGGCGGGCCGGACGATCGACCGGAACCCTCGGCTCACGATCTGGATCGAACTGCTGACCATCGCCCACGTGCTCGGACTGCCCAAACCCGTGCCTGGTGACGATGCTCTGCTACCAGCCGACCTATCCACGCGGGAGTTGGAATGCACGGTAGCCGAGGCAGTGACCCGCGCCGTGGCCGGTCGCTCGGCCGCAATCGCTCCGGACTTCCCACCGGAAGAGCTGACCGCCCACCTGGCCGGAGTCGTCGCAGCCACCCTGACGGGCGGTGGAGTCGCATGTGCGAGCTTTGAGATCGACTGGCAAGCCGGCGCCTACCGCTTCGCCGACGTTGCCGCAGCCCTCGACAACTTCGCCGGGCCACGCTACGCGCCGCATCCACTAACCCCACGATGGCGGCAGCGCGGTCTTCCGGTATCGGGCTCCACCATCGACCAACAGATCGAGAGTTACCTGGCTCGCCCAAGCGGCCTCGTCGACGGCTCCGTCCTGCTGTACGGCGACGGAACACTGACCCGAGTGACCGCCGAGTTGTCCGGCGTCCCTGAGTTGCATCTTCGAATCGCCGACGCCGCTGGACACCTCACCGTTCCCGCCAACTGGCACCGCCAGATCTTCCAGCCGACCGAAACGACCGAGGAATAGGCCGGTATGGACGCATATCGCCGGCGTACGCCTGACGCGGCGGAGGTCGTTTCGCACCCCGAGCAACCATCGACCGACGACGGCCGCAGCGAGTCCGAGCATCAGGAGCCGGCCCGAGCCGAGCAGTCCTCTGATCTCCGTGCTCGGATGATGCGCGACGACACCTTCGCTCGGCTTGAGTACCTGCCGGCCGACGAGGCGGCCTCTCAGACCAGCGAACCGCCGAACCGCCACGGCGGCGACACCAAACCGTCGACCTCCGCGCCGGCCGACAACGATCGCGCGGAGACGTCCCACGGCCCATCCGACGGCCTGCGCGCCCGCATGATGCGGGACGACACCTTCGCCCGCCTGGAATACCTCCCGCCCGCGGACTCGCCATCCGAAGCCAGCAGTCCCTCGTCTTACGAGACTAGTCCGGCCGATGCCGGTTCGGCGTCCGCGCCTGACGAAGGCCCCAAGCCTCGGCAGCGACTGGACGACTTCCGACCTGCCATGTCCGAGTCACCGGAGAACACGCCTGACGAGCCTGACCAGCGGGAACAAGAAGGCACCGATGGCCACGGGACAACCAACAACGCAGCATCTGCCGATACGCACCTGGTCGATACTGCGGTGCCGACACCGCAGCCGTCAGGTGTCGAGAGGGACCCGGCTGGGCCTGCAGATGGTCCAGGTCCTGGCCACCAACGTGAGCAACCAGAGGTCGTCTCTCCTATCGGCGACGGGAACCACACGCCGAGCGCTACAGATACTTCGATCCCTTCTGCCGCGGATGAGGACGCCGTACCAGATGCAGTCGAGGGAGATCAGTCCTCAGCTGGTCCGGACATGTCGATCGAAGGCACCGGGTCGTCTATCGATCCTGACGACAGCTCCGCAGCCTCGGGCGCTGTTGAGCCAACGCGGGCTCAAGACATGCGGTCGAGTGACGGAGAAGCTGCCGCGGTCAACGACAACGACGACGGCTCGGGGACTGACGGTGGGCTTGAGCTACGGGAGATCCTCGTGGCCCGAGACAAGCATTGGAATTCAGAGCTCGGAAGTCTGCCGCGCTGCTCCCTGCCAGAGTTCGCCCGGGCAGACGCTGACGACACGAGCGACGCATTGGGCCCGAATGCCAGGCGCGAGCTCGAGTACCAAGGCGCAGCCGAGTACATCATCAAGAATGCTGACGAACGCCCCTGGCTCAAGCCAGTGGCCGACTCTTCGCGAGAGGTGCAGCGCATCTTTGTTTCGATAGACCAAGGTAACGGCCATGCTCACCTCCGCCACGGCCCGATGGGCGATGACAAACTCTATGCGGACCGAGTGGCGTTCCTTCAGGATCCCGCGCAGTTGGATGCCGTCAAGCGCGAGGCAGGTGTAGATGGTCTGAACCCTGGAAAGCGGCATTATTGCGGAGCGGAAGCCACCCGGATTCACGACGCGATGGCCTTCGTAGCCGCCTTCGCCGGTGCCATCGAGCATCCAACGGTGCAACGGGCGCTGAACACCCCACCCGATGGTGATATCTATGTTGCTCCGGTGGAGATTCCAATCTCGGAGGTTCTGGGGAGCCATGGCCATGAATATTGCTCCGGTTACCGCTTGGCGGGCGAATGGCCCGAATCTGGCAAGCTCCGCGCTGAATGGATCAAGGCTCGTACTGAAGGGCGTGATCCGGCAGGTATCCCGGAGCCAGAGGCCGAGCGGATCCGAACATTCGAAGGTGGAAGTATTGAGCTCCGATTCAAGGTCAACCCAATCCTCGGGAGGTACGAAGTCAGTACCATGTTCGTAAATCCACCCGTAGATGATGACAGCTGAGATCGGATCGATATGCCTCGAATTGCGAAGTATTGGCTTCACGACAACACTGGACCGTTTGCGACGTTCTTGGTTGTAGTCGATACCTATTATCACCCGGAGGTTCGCCATGAGAACTTCGACGCGCTCGTTCGTCGGGCTGCTGCCAAGAGACCCGACGATATCGAGATGGCGACCTTCAAGAAGGAGTTCGTGCAACTGTTACAGGGGGATCGCGAAGGCCTGCACCCAGCCGCAATCAGCACGGCGGCGGAGTACGACGAATGGGACACCGACGACGAGTTCCTCGTGTGGTTGTGGCAGCAGTTGTATCCGAACGAGCCCGTGCCCGGGCACGCCAGGTGATCCCACTGTCTGATCACCCCGGGTCAAGGGTTCGTCGCGCACCGTTCGCTGGTGTCTTGTAGTTGGTCTGTGAGCGGTAGGTTGAGGGCCATGGACGAACGTGTGCTGGTCACCGGTGCGGCCGGGTTCATCGGGCGGGCCGTGGTGGCGGCCTTGCGGGAGCGTGGGGTCGCGGTGACCGCTGTGGATCGGGAGCCGCCGGACCCGTCGTGGGACGAGGGTGTCCACGTGGTGACCGGTGATCTGGCCGAGCAGGAGGTCTGCATCTCGGCCTTCGAGACCCGTCCGACCGCCGTCGTCCACCTGGCCGCACTCACCTCGGTGTTGCGGTCCGTGGACGCACCGATGCAGACCTTCGCGCAGAACGTGACGATCACTCAGGTGCTGCTCGAGCTGTCCCGGGGCAGTGGAGTGGATCGCTTCGTGCTCGCCTCGACCAACGCTGTGGTCGGTGACGTCGGTACGGCGACCATCACCGCGGACCTCCCGTTGCGGCCCCTCACGCCGTACGGCGCGACCAAGGCGGCGTGCGAGATGCTGCTGTCGGCGTACTCCGGCAGTTATGGGATGGCCACCGCCGCACTGCGGTTCACCAACGTCTATGGCCCGGGCATGTCACACAAGGACAGCTTCGTGCCGCGGATGATGCGGGCCGCGCTGACCGGGACCGGCGTCCGCGTGTACGGCGACGGGAAGCAGCGGCGGGACCTGGTGTTCATCGACGATGTGGTGAACGGCGTACTGCTCGCACTGGACACCAGGTACGACGGCCGCGCGATCATCGGATCGGGTCGGTCGGTGTCGGTGCTCGAGATGATCGACACCGTGCGTACCGTGACCGGTCACGAGGTTCCGGCCGAGCACATCGAGGCGCCGGCCGGTGAGATGCCGGCGGTCGTCGTCGACATCACCAACGACCTCGGCTACGCGCCGACGGTGTCGCTGGAGGATGGGCTAGACCGCACGTGGCAGTACTTCCGCGCACAGTGAAGAGGCTGCTCAGAACGCATTGGCTGCTCGCCGTCTTCCTGGTGGCGGGCATAGTGCTGCGCGTCCTGGCGACGATCGCGTATCGCCCGGCGATCGTCTACACGGACTCGGTGCAGTACCTCAACAACATGGGCAAGTTGAGCCCCGACCAGCTCAACCCGATCGGTTACGACTTCGTACTGCGTCCCATGGTCTGGATCGGCGGCCTCACCTTCGTAGTGATCGTGCAGCATGTGGTCGGACTGCTGCTGGGCGTGGCGATCTACGCACTGGCCCGTCGGCTGACCGTCTACCGCTGGCTGGCCGCGCTGGCGGCCGCACCGATCCTGCTCGACGCCTACCAGGTGCAGATCGAGCAGAACATCATGGCCGAGACCACCTTCGACGTACTGCTGGTGGCGATCCTCTGGTTGCTCCTCGGCCGCGGTTCGCCCGGTTGGAAGCGTGCAGCGCTGGTCGGCGTCCTGATCGGTGCCGCGTTCACGGTCCGCGCGATCGGCCTGGTCCTGCTCGTCGCCGTCGTGCTCTACCTGATTGTCGTCGGCAACGCCTGGCGCAAGCGCCGCCTCGATCTCGTACGACGTACGGCCGCAGCCATAGCGGGGTTCGCTGTCGTTTTCGGGGCCTATGCGATCTACTACCACGCGGACACGGGCCGGTGGGGTTTCACCGGGGCTGAAAATCAGGTGCTCTACGGACGGACCGCAGTGGTAGCCAACTGCGCCAAGCTGCCGCTCAACGAAGGCACCAGGCTGTTCTGTCCCAAGGAGCCGCTCGGACAGCGCCTCGGCGTGGACAAGTACGCTCACAATCACTATGGCGATCCGAACTGGCCTGGACCGTTGCCGCCCGGCACCACCAAGCGGCAACTGGCTACCGAGTTCGCCCGGCTTGTCATCCGGCATCAACCGCTCGATGTCACCTGGGCCGCGCTGAAGGACTTCGCCAAGGGCTTCGCGCCGACGCGGACCACGTCGCCGGACGACGTACCGCTGGACCGCTGGCAGTTCCAGCTCACGTATCCGAACCTGCAGGACCCCAACACCGCCAAAGCTGCGGTGAGGTGGGGCGGGTCGGAGCCGCACGTCGACCACGTGCCGGCCGAGATCCTGCGCGCGTACCAGCTGCACGGCGGCTACACGTCCGGCAGCCTGCTCGGTCTCTGCGTGCTGATCGCTCTGGCCGCAGTGGCCGGACTGGGCCGCGCGAAGACGTCCGGCCTCCGATCGGCTGCACTGCTACCCGCTGCGGCTGGTGTGATCCTGCTGCTGGGATCGGCGGCGTTCGAGTTCTCCTGGCGCTATCAGTTGCCGGCCCTCGTGTTCTTCCCGCTGGCGGGAGCCATCGGGCTGCGGGCGCTGTTGGGCAAGGACCAGGCGCGTCCGCCGATGGCGGACTACCCGGATGCCGTGGATTCCCTTGCTGTGAAGGACTTCGGGAAGCCCGACTTTGCGCCGGTCGTCGTGGTGATCGCGGCGTACAACGAGGCCGGCGGGATCGGCGCGGTGCTCACGAACATGCCGCGCACCTGCGCTGGCCTGCCGGTCGACGTCCTGGTCGTCGTGGACGGGTCCACCGACGACACTGCCGAGATCGCCCGCAAGCACGGGGCTTTCGTGTGTGTTGCCCCGAGCAACCGCGGTCAGGGTGCGGCACTCCGGCTCGGATATCACCTCGCTGCCGAGGGCGGGGCCCGGTACGTCGTGACCACCGATGCGGACGGCCAGTACGACAACGACGAGCTCGACGTACTCCTCAAGCCGATCCTGGACGACGAGGCCGACTTCGTCACCGGATCGCGGCGGCTCGGAGCGGAAGACGCGGACAGCCGGTTGCGATGGGTCGGCGTCCGGGTGTTCGCCGTACTGGCGTCGATCCTGACCCGGCGGAAGCTCACGGACACGTCGTTCGGGTTCCGCGCGCTGCGCGCGGAGCTGGCGACCGCGGTGACCTTGCGGGAGCCGCAGTACCAGTCGTCGGAGTTGTTGCTCGGAGCACTCGCTCTCGGCGCGCGCGTGGTGGAACTGCCGATGACGATGCGCCGCCGGGGCGACGGGACCAGCAAGAAGGGTCCGGGCCTGGTGTACGGCGCGAACTACGGGCGGGTGATGACCACTACCTGGCTGAGGGAATACGCTCTGGGACAGGGTCGGCGACGGCGGCGGGCTTGGCGAACACCAGTCGATCGAACAGCACGAACTTCAGGATGAACAGCACGCCGTACGTGCCGAAGTAGGAGCCGGTGACCAGTACGGTCTTCCAAGCGTGCGAATCGATCCCCTGGACCAGGTGATCGGTCGCCGTGGTGACCAGTGCGGCGGTGACCGCCGAGCCGATCACGATCATTGCGTACGGCAACAGCTGACCCTGGCGGCCCCAGGCCCAGCGGCGGCTCAGCAGGTAGTTCGGCACCGCACCGGCCAGCCAGGCGACCAGGGTCGCCACGACGGCCGGGGCCCCGAGCCAGTAACAGAGCGCGAACGCGACCTGGCTGACCACGACGGCGACTACGGAAGACGCCGAGTACCTCGCCCAGAGCAACAATCGGCTCCGGCGCGGGCCGAGTCTGCTCCGGACCTTGGTGAGTGCACGCATTGCGGCCTATTCTGCACCTCCACACCAGCTCTGGGCAGGTCGACCGAGATTCACAGCCAATTGCCAGGTTCTGAGTGGGGCTGGTCACGTTAGGGGAGCGGTTACTCGGGATAGGAAGGAATAGTGACAGCCAACGTCCCATCGGAAGGCGGCCGAGCCGTGCGCGTACTAGTTCTGGGCGGTGACGGTTACTTAGGGTGGCCGACCGCGCTGCATCTGTCCGACCATGGCCACGAGACGGCCGTTCTCGACAACTTCGCCCGCCGCGGCTACGACCGCGAGCTGGGCGTGCAGAGCCTGGTGCCGATCCAGGACCTCGACGCCCGGGTGGCCGCCTGGGAGGAGGTCTCCGGCCGGCGGATCACGTCGTACGTCGGCGACCTGCTGGACGCGGGCTTCGTCTACCAGGTGCTCGAGGAGTTCCAGCCGGACGCGATCGTGCACTTTGCCGAGCAGCGGGCGGCGCCGTACTCGATGATCGATCGCGAGCACGCCGTCTACACACAGCACAACAACGTGGTCGGCACGCTGAACCTGATGTACGCCATCGCCGAGACGAACCCGGACATCCACCTGGTCAAGCTCGGCACGATGGGCGAGTACGGCACGCCGAACATCGACATCGAGGAAGGCTGGCTGGAGGTCGAGCACAACGGCCGCAAGGACCGGATGCTCTACCCGAAGAAGCCGGGCTCGTTCTACCACCTGAGCAAGGTGCACGACTCGCACAACCTCGAGTTCGGCTGCCGGGTCTGGGGACTGCGCGTCACCGATCTCAACCAGGGCGTGGTCTACGGGCAGCAGACGGACCAGACCGTGCGGGACGCGCGGCTGGCGACGCGGTTCGACTACGACGCCGTCTTCGGCACCGTGCTCAACCGGTTCGTCATCCAGGCCGTGCTCGGTGAGCCACTGACCGTCTACGGCGCCGGCGGCCAGACCCGCGGCCTGCTGGACATCCGGGACACCGTCGAGTGCATCCGGCTCGCGGTCGAGAACCCGGCCGACGCCGGCGAGTTCCGGGTCTTCAATCAGATGACCGAGAGCTACTCGGTCGCCCAGATCGCGGAGAAGGTCGCGGAGTGCTTCCCCGGCCCGGTCCAGGTCGAGCACCTGGAGAACCCGCGGGTCGAGCAGGCCGAGCACTACTACCACGTCAAGCACACCGGCCTGGTCGGCCTCGGCCTGCAGCCGCACCTGCTGTCGGACACCCTGATCGACTCGATGTTCGACATCGTCTCGGCGAACAAGGACCGCGTCGACCCGGCCGCCCTCCTCCCGACCGTCCGCTGGAAGGGCCACCTCAAACAGCGGTAGACACGCCCTAGACGAAGAAGCAGAAGATGTGGCCGACCGGGTCGGCGTAGATGCGGACGTTGGGTAGCGGCTGGAAGTCCATCAGCCGTGCCCCGGCGTCGATCGCGCGCCGGTGTCCCGACTCGAGGTCGGTGACCTGGAAGTCGAGATGCAGCTGCATCTGCTGTTTCTCCGCGGTACTCGGCCAGGTCGGCGTCTGATAGGCGGGCTCACCCTGGAACGACAACTTGGTGCTGCCGTCGGGGCCGATCACGGTCGCCCAGTCCGCTTCGTCGTCGCCCAGGTCCCAGCCGAGCAGCCGGCAGTAGAACCGCGCCAACTCCCGCGCGTCCGGCGCGTCCAGTACGACGCCTTTCAACGGAATCTTCTCGTTCATGCCCGGAACGTTAACGGCGGCCACCGACAAGCAACGTCGGGATGGCGGCGAGGAACCGGTCCCGCCGTCCCCGGTCAGCTTGCTCGGTGAGCCAGGCCTCGGCATCCTCCTGGGTGATCAGGGCCTTGTCGACCGCGGCCGCCGCCGCGCGCTCGAGCTGAGCAGCCATCAGGCCGTGATCCGTCACGACCTCCGTGCGTACGATGACCTCGACGTCACGGAACCCGGTGTCGAGGAGGAGGTCACGCAGGCTGCGCGCCGCACGCGGCGACACCGACCGCGACTCCAGGCCGAGCAGGACGACGTCGGTCAGGTCCTGGTCGGAGCTGTCCACGAGCAGGAAGCCGTAGTCCTGCCCGCCGAGCACGATTCGTCCACCGGGCCGGAGCACCCGCCACGCCTCGGCCACGGTCGGGACCGGGTCCTCGAGCAGGTGGAAGAGCCGGACGGCCCGGTAGCCGTCCATCGACTCGTCCTCGATCGGCAGGTCATCGGACCGTGCCACGTGAAACATTGCCCCGGGCGCCCTGACCTGCGCCGACTCGATCGCTTCGGGGTCGGTGTCCACGCCGGTCACCTTCAGCCCTTTGGCCGCCAGTTCGGCGACCGCGTGCCCGGCCCCGCAGGCGACATCCACGCAGGTGCCGCCCCGCTTCAGTCCGAGCAACCGGTACGACTCCGCCCGGAGCTCCGCTGCTCCGGGCCGCTCCTCGATCCGTTCCAGAAAGCCCATGTCACCACGCTGCAACTTCAGGTGCACCTGAAGTCAACACCACTAGTCCATGGACACCTTGTCGAAGCTGGTGGTGGTGAAGCGGACGTCGACGCCGACGGTGTCGCCGACCGCCGGGGGTGCCACCGACGACGGCAGGAACAGCATGCTGGCCTGCATGTGCGGCGGCTCGGCGAACCAGCGCTGTTTGCCCTCGATGGTGAACGGCGACAACGCCATGCCGGCCGCGTCGAGGCTGCCCTTCGCCATGGCGATCGCCCGCTGACGGACAGACGCCGCAGCGGTGGGAGCCTCCAGGCCGACGCCGTGGGCCGTGCCGCCGGACACCACCAGAATGTGACCGTCCCCGCTGACCCGCCGCTGCCGGTAACCGACCCGCTCGCCGCGGCGCACCGAGTGCACGTCGAGCACGGTCGCGCGGACCGTCAGCGCACCACGGTCGCCGAGCCACAACCCGGTGCCCATCCGCAGCTTCACGCTCTCACCGATGTCGGCCAGCTTCTGCGACGGTACGTGCGACACCCACAGGGTGCCCTTGCGGACGTCGAGCGCCGCCTTCGCCAACTGCTGCGCTTCCCTCAGGTTGGCCGACGTACCGCCGGCACCCATCGGGAAGTGCAGCGACCAGCCCTCGAACTTGATCCGGTCGAGCGCGTTCAGCAGCATCGTGTGCCGCAGTTCGCGCGCGCCGATGCCGTGCCGCCGCATCGAGGTCATCACCTCGATCAGCACCCGGCTGCCGGCCGGGATCGAGACCAGGTCCGCCAGCCGGCTGACCGTGTGGATCACGTTCTTACTCTGCGGGACATCCAGGAACGGCCGCCACGGCGAGAGTACGACGATGTCCTCGCGCGGGTCCGGCGGCACCTCGAAGTACGTCCCGACCGCGACCGTGCGGGCGCCGAGCGCGCGTGACTCGGCCAGCAGCCGCTGGTTGCCGAACCCGTACCCGTTGCCCTTGGCGACCGGAATGATGTCGGGGTTCCACGTGGAACGCAGGTGATCACGCCATCGATCGGAATCGACGTGCAGGACTAGGGGCATGGTGTCAACGCCGTCTCATGTAGAGGTCGAATGCGGTGTAGAGCGCCTTGTTCAACGGCAGATCCCACTCACCGACGTACTCGACGGCCTCGCCGCCGGTGCCGACCTTGAACTGGATCAACCCGACATGCGGGTCGTTCGGGTCCAAGGTGTCGGTGATGCCCCGTAGGTCGTACACGGACGCACCCGCCACGAGCGCGTCCGTCATCATCCGCCACTGGATCGCGTTCGATCCACGGACGTCACGCTTGTTGGTCGAGCTGGCCCCGTAGGAGTACCAGGAGTGACCGCCCACCCGGACCCAGATGGTCGATGCGACCAGGTCGCCTTCGTGGTAGGCGTTGTAGATCCGGAAGTCACAGCAGTCGGCCGGCTGGTTCGCCATCGCCGTGTGCATCTTCTCGAAGTACGGCAGCGGCCGCGGCGTGAAGTGGTCGCGCTCCGCGGTCTCGACGTACAGCTGGTGGAAGGCCTTGAGGTCCGCGACACCACCCTGCGTCACCTCGACGCCGGCCTTCTCCGCCTTCTTGATGTTGCGCCGCCACAGCTGGTTCATACCCTTCAGCAGGTCGTCCTGGCCGCGACCGGCCAGCGGGACCTGGAACACGTACTGCGGCTGCCCGGCGGCGAATCCTTCACCGACCCGCGGCGCCTTCCAGCCGAGCTTGCGCAACTGCGCGGTCACGATCTCACCCGACGGCTCGATCACATCCGGCCGGACGTCGCCGAGCTTCGGCTGCTGGCCGCCGGCGATCGCGTCCTTGATCGTCTTCGCGCCCCACCGCCGCGTCGGCACCGGCGGGCCCATGCGTACGCCGAATGCCCCGCGCTGCTGCAGATGCGCGGCCAGCGGGCGCAGGTACCGACCGAGGTCGACGGCGTCCCAGTCGATCACCGGGCCCTCGGGCAGATAGGCGAGGTAGCGCTTCACCTTCGGCATCTGCCGGTACAGCACCAGTCCCACGCCGAGCAGTTCGCCCGGGTTGGAAGCGTCGTACCAGCCGAGCGACTCCGCCTTCCATTCATTCTTCACCGCGGCCCAGCCAGGGGTCTGCAGGAAGCTCGCCGCCGGTTGCGCCGCGATGTACGCAGCGTGCTCGTCGGTCGAGATGGTCCGGATGCTCAAGTCACTCACGGTCGGTCAGGTTACCGGCCCGAAGCCTTTATCCGTAGCCGAGCCGGTGCCTGATCCAACCCACCTTGAGAACCCACCAACCACTTTCCGGGGCGGAGAACGGTTGATCGGTGCTCAAGGTCGGCCGTCAGCCGGCCAGGAGTTTCTCGGAGAGATCCCACAACTGAGTGGCCGACTCCGGATCGAGCGCGTACGGCGCGACGCCGTGCCTGGGATCGTCTTGCGTCGCGGGCACTGCTTCGTTGTTGTCCTCGAAGTACCGGCCGGTGACGCCGGGTACGAGCGGCGACGCGGCCAGCAGAACCGAGGTCGACGCGCCCTGCTCGACGGTCTTCCACTGGAAGCGGTCCCACGCCTTCTGCACGTCGTCAGGAACGTGCCGTTGCAACGCGGTCCGGATCCCGCCGGGCATCAGGGCGTTGGCGATGATGCCGTCACTCGCCCAGCGCTTGGCCGCCTCGACGGCGAACAGCACGTTGGCCGTCTTCGACTGCCCGTACGCCGCCCATGCCTCGTACGGCCGGTGGTCGAAATGGATGTCGTCGAAGTGGATGTCCGAGCGCAGGTGCGCGCTGGAGCTGACCGAGACGATTCGGGCATCACCGGCCGCGGCGAGTGCGTCGTACAAACCGAGCGTCAGGCCGAAGTGGCCGAGGTGGTTGGTGGCGAACTGGTGCTCCCACCCTTCCGGCGTGCGGTTGAGCGGCTCGGCCATGACGCCGGCGTTGTTCACCAGGATGTGCAGCGGGCCGGTCCAGCTCGCGGCGAACGCTCGGACCGACGCACGGTCCGCGAGCTCGATCGGCGCGACGAAGACGTGGTTGTTGCCGGTGCTCTCGATGATGCCGGCCGCGGTGCGCTCACCCACCGCGGTGTTGCGGACGGCGAGGGTGACCTCGGCGCCGGCCGACGCGAGCGCGCGGGCGGTCTCGACGCCGATCCCGGACGCGCCGCCGGTGACGACGGCCCGGCGGCCGGTCAGGTCGACGCCGGCGATCACCTCGGCGGCGGTGGAGTCATGGGTGAAGGGGGTGGTGATCCTGCTCATCAGGCTGTCCTGTTCTGCGAGCTACGCTGTAAACGGAGGATCCTCCGGTAATTCCAGTTAACTGGAGGCTCCTCCGGTTATCAAGTCCGCTAGGGTCTGAAGACGCGTTTGAGGAGGGGGACATGACGGGCACCACCGAGCGCCCGCTGCGCGCGGACGCCCAGCGCAACCGCGACCAGATCCTGGTCGCCGCGTCGGCCGCATTCTCGAAATGCGGTCTGGAGGCGACGCTGGAGGGGATCGCCAAGGACGCCGGCGTCGGCATCGGCACGCTGTACCGGCACTTCCCGACCCGGGAGCTGCTGATCGAGGCGGCGTACCGGAACGAGCTCGCCGCGGTCTGCGCCGCGGCGCCCGAGTTGCTCGACAAGATGCCGCCGGCCGAGGCGCTCCGGGCCTGGATGGACCGCTTCGTCGACTACATGACCCGCAAGCTCGGCATGGCCGACGCACTCCGCGCGGTGATGGCGTCGGGCGCGAACCCGTACGCCCAGAGCTTCGAGCTCCTGGTCGGTGCGATCAAACGCCTGCTGGACGCGGGGGCGGCCGCCGGCGAGATTCGTCCCGACGTCTCGGCCGACGACGTCCTGGTCAGCCTCAGCGGCGTCGCGCTCGCGGCCGGCTCCAAACGCGACCAGGCCGACCGTCTGCTCAACCTGTTGCTGGACGGACTCCGCTACCGCGCCTGAGCGGATTCCACCGAGCTTCTAGGGTGGAGCGGTGCGGAGAGTGGCGTTGGTGACAGGGTCGGCTTCTGGGATCGGTGCGGCGACAGCGCGGCGATTGGCCAAGGACGGGATGACCGTAGCGGTGCATTCGCGTTCCAGTCGGGAAGCCGGCGAGGCGTTGGCCGCGGAGCTCGGTGGGTCGTATTACCAGGCCGATCTCTCCGACGACGCCGCGGCGAGTGCCCTGGTCCCGAGTGTGCTGGCCGAGCATGGGCAGCTCGACGTACTCGTGAACAACGCGGGGATCAGCTGGCCGGTGCCGCATGCGGAGCTGGACGGACTGACCGCGGACGACTGGCGGCGACTACTCGACGTCAACCTGATCGCGCCATGGCTGTTGTGTACGGCGGCTCTCCCCGCGCTCACCGAATCGGGCGGATGCATCGTCAACGTCACCAGCCATGCCGGCGTCCGGCCGAAGGGCAGTTCGGTCGCGTACGCCGCCTCGAAAGCCGCACTCAATCACGTGACCAAGCTGCTGGCCGCCGCTCTCGGACCGACCGTGCGAGTCAACGCGGTGGCGCCCGGCCTGGTCGACACGCCCCTCACCGCCTCGTGGACCGAGGCGCAAGAGCTGTGGAAAACCTCGAGCCCGATGCGCCGCGCGGCACGGCCCGCGGATGTCGCGGACCTGATCTCGGCACTCGTCCACAACACCTATCTGACGGGGGAAGTCGTCCTGCTGGACGGCGGTCTGAACCTGCGCTGATTCTGTCGGTGCCGCCTCCTACGATCGCGGGATGTCTTTGGGTCGAGACTTCCACCGGTTGTGGGTTGCGTTCACTGTCAGCGCTTTCGGATCGGCGGTCGGTCTCGGTGCCCTGCCGCTGATCGCAGTACTCGCTCTGGATGTCAGCACCTTCCAGGTGTCCATGCTTTCCGCGTTGTCCGCGGTCGGTGCCGTGCTCGGCCTGCCGCTGGGTGACTTCATCGAGCAGCGGCGCAAGCGGCCCGTGATGATCACCGCGGACCTGGCCCGGTTCGTCGTACTGGGCTCGGTCCCGGTCGCGGCGGTGTTCGACGCCCTGACTTACCTCCAGCTGTGCGTAGTGGGCGCCGTCCAGGCCGCTGCGATGATCGCGTTCCAGGCGGCGAGTGGCGCGCACTTGAAGGCGCTGGTCCCCGCCGAAGGGCGGCCCGAGGCGAACAGCCGGTTCGAGCAGACCAACTGGATCACGCTGAGCGTGGGCCCCGCGATCGGTGGTGCGCTGGTCAGCCTGGTCGGCGCGACGGCCACTCTCGCCGTCGACGCGGTGTCGTTCCTGTTGTCGGCCCTCGGTGTCCGGCGGATCCAGCAGCCCGAACCGGCGCCGGTCCGGCGGGATGGGAAGGCGGACTTCACCGCCGGGTGGCGATACATCCTGCGTCATCGCGGACTGCGGGCACTGTTCTGGAACTCGCAACTGTTCGGCGGGCCGGTGATGATGACGATGCCTCTGCTGACGGTCTTCATGCTGCGCGACCTCGGCCTGGCGCCCTGGAGCTATGGGGTGTTCCTTGGGGCGTCGTGTCTGGGCGGTGTGCTGGGAGCCCAGCTGGCGCCTGGCCTCACCCGTCGGCACGGACTGCATCGGATGCTCATCGTGTTCGGCGTCCTGCGGGCTCCCTGGCTGCTGCTGTTCCCGTTGGCACCGCACGGTTTCAGTGGGCTGGTGCTGCTCACTGCGGCCGAGACCGGCCTGCTGCTGGCCGCCGGTGCCTTCAACCCGTCGTTCGCGACGTACCGGATGGAGGTGACCGAGGACGGCTTCATGGCCCGGGTGGTCGGCTCATGGTCGATCAGCTCGCGGTGTGTGCAGCCTGCCTTCATGGCGCTGGGTGGTGTGCTGGCGGCGCTGATCGGTGTGCGGGGCGCGCTGTGGGTCGCGGGTGCGTCCTGCCTGCTGAGTGCCGTCGTGCTGCCGTGGCAGTCGGCTAAGCCAGTCCCATTGCCTGAGCCAGCCTGACCTGACTGCCCATCGCCCCACCGTCGGCCTTGGCGTCGAGGTAGTCGGCGGCCTCGTCCGGTGGCAGGACGAGAACTTCGGTCACCTGCTCGCCGTCGTCGGGGTTGGTCGGTTGTCCGTCGATCACGACGTCCGCGACGACGGTCGCCCAGTAGGAGATCGGGTGCGGCAGATGCGGGCGGTACGGCGTGGGCCGGCGATGCTCGGCCCGGTGAGCGCCGAGCCAGGTCAGCGGTCCGGTCAGCCGGGCGCCGGCCTCCTCGATGAGCTCGCGGTGCACGAGCTGCTCGATGGCTTCGTTCGGCTCGCGAGTCCCGCCGGGTAGGAAGCGCCAGCCCAGGTCGTTGCTGCAGACAACGATACCGCCGTCGGCCCGGCCGACCACATGCACGTTGCTGATCAGCTCGTCGGCCGGCTTCTCGATCGAGTACCGGACGTCGACCTCACCCCAGGCCCAGTGGCCCGGCGCGAAGAGCTCGGGGAACCGCTCGGCCCAGGTCTGCATGCGCGCCATTCTCTCCCTGCGCTACCGTCGCCCCCATGGCGCCCTCAGAACCAGACCCCGTGCCTGATCCTGAGCGGGCCTGCCAAACGACGACGCGACTGCTCTGGGCCTGCGCCGTACTCGCCCTGCTCGCCGGCGTCTTCCAACTGTCCGGCATCCTCAGCGACGCCGACGGGTACGACGGACTGGCCTGGGTCGGCGTGGTCGTCGGGGCCGTGTGCCTGCTGGGGTTGATCGCTATCTACAGCGCATGCGCTCTCGACCGGCTCACACTGCGCACCCGCGTGCTCCAGCGCTTCGACGTCTTCCAGGTCACGACAGTCCTGCTCGTGCTGGCGATCGTCGCCGGCATCCCCATCCACAGCACGACCGCCTTGGCCCTGCTGCTCCCGTGGGGGCTGGCCTACTGGCTGCACCACCTCAACGCGCCTACTTCAAGTGCGCCCTGAGGTAGTCGATGTCGGCCTTCTGGCCGTGATCGGCGTTCGGGGTCTCGACGACGACCGGGGCGCCGGCGGCCTGCACCACCGCGACGATGTCGGCCGGGTCGATGTGGCCCTCCTCGAAATTGCTGTGCCGGTCGGCGCCGGAGCCGAACTCGTCGCGTGACCCGTTGGCGTGCACCAGGTCGATCCGCCCGGTGATCGCCAGCACCTTCTCGACGATCGTGGGCAGCTCCTCCCCGGCCGCGTGGAAGTGGCAGGTGTCGAGGCAGAAGCCGACGTTCTCCACGCGGTCGTTGCCGGAGGCCTGGACCGCGTCCCACAGCCGGGCGATCCGGTCCAGTTGCCGGGCCATCGCGTTCTCGCCGCCGGCCGTGTTCTCGATCAGCAGCGGGACCGGCAGTTCGGCGCGCTCGATGCACTTGCGCCAGTTGTCGAAGCCGGCCTCGGGGTCGTCCTCGTCGCCGACGTGCCCGCCGTGCACGATCACGCCCTTCACGGCGATCTGGGCGGCCTTGTCGAGCGTCTGTTGCAGCAGTTTGCGGCTCGGGATCCGGATCCGGTTGTTCGTGTTCGCCACGTTGAGCCGGTACGGCGCGTGCACGTACAGATCGACGCCCGCCGCGGCCGCCCGCTTGCGCAGTGCCTCCTCGCCGTCGGCGTACGCGAGCTTCGGCGCCTTGTAGTCCTGCGGGTTGCCGAGGAAGAACTGCACCAGGTCGGCACCGCGGTCGGCCGCTTCGGCCAGCGGGTCCTGCTGATCGACGTGGGCACCCAGCTTGAAACTCATGAACCCACCCTAAAACCGTCCACGGACAGTTCAGGAACCCCATCCCGCCGAGCGGGTAACCGGCCGTGTCTCCTGCGCAGGCGGTTGGACCGGGCGCCCCTCGAACTCTGTGGACAGGACGACGTGGGTATTCATCTCACCGTGTTCACCGAGGCGTTCGAAGAGGCCCTCGAGGTGGCGCATGGAGGTGACGCGGACTCGGAGCATCGAGCAGGAATTGCCGCTGAGCTTGTGGATCTCGAGGACCTCCGGGAAGTCCTCCGCTCGCGTGGTCTTGAGCAGACAGCGGCCGGTCGTGCAGCGCATCTGGACGAAGGCCGACAGCGGCTGACCGGCCCGGGCCGGATCCACCTGGGCGCGGTAGCCGACGATCACGCCGGCTTCTTCCAGGCGTCGTACCCGGTCCGCCACGGCCGGCGGTGACAGGTTGACCCGCTTGCCCAGCTGGTTGAACGACAGCCGCCCATCGGCTTGCAGCTCGGCGAGGATCTGCCAGTCGGTGGGGTCCAGGTCTCGCTCCTGAAAGGTCATGTCCCCAGAACACCTTCGACATCGGTCCTCCGCAAGGCCGGATGCCTTGTTTCGGGCATTCAGCGCGGGCCGAGGCCTTTCTAGCGTGGTTGGCATGCTGATCCCCGTCGTTCTCGCCGCCGCCCTGATGAACGCCGCGATGGTTGCTGCCAGCGCGATGAGCACCATCCTGATCGCCGACGATCTCAGCCCGGCCCTGGCCGGTCTGCCCAACACTGCAGGGGTTCTCGGCACCGCAGTCGGCGCCATGGTGGTCGGCTGGTGGACTGCTCGTCTTGGACGTGCCCACGCACTCCGCACCGGGTACGGCGTGGGTGTCTCTGGTGGAGCGCTGACAGTGCTGGCTGCGGTGGGCGCACCAGTGGCGCTGCTGTTCCTGGGCATGTTCCTGCTCGGCGTCGGCAACGCAGCGAGCCTGCTGTCCCGGTACGCCGCCGCAG
Organism: Kribbella sp. NBC_01484; assembly: GCF_036227145.1. NCBI lineage: Bacteria > Bacillati > Actinomycetota > Actinomycetes > Propionibacteriales > Kribbellaceae > Kribbella > Kribbella sp. NBC_01484. The sequence continues at coordinate 2,570,594 of NZ_CP109437.1, read as the reverse complement.
ACGTCGTACCGGCGTCCCGACGCGCGTGGGCCATGAGCACAGTCATCTGGGCCAGTACGGCGGGTGCTGCCGGCGGTCCGTTTCTGATGGCGCCATCCCAGTCGTTTGCCACGTATCTCGGCCTACCGGCGGTCGCCGGACCCTTCCTGCTCGCCATGGCCGCCGTCTTCGCCGCACTCGTCGCGTCGACCTACATCCGCGCCGGTCAGCCCGCAGCCGAGCCGGAACTCGACCACCACGAGCCCTCCGCGCCGTCTCGTCGTACGTCGGTTGTGCTGGCCGCCGGCGTGATGATCGTCGGGCATCTGGTGATGGTCGCGCTGATGACTGCTGTGCCTGTGCATGCTCATCTGCACGGCGACGGTCTCGGCGTGCTCGGAGTGATGCTGTCGGCTCACACCCTCGGGATGTTCGCCCTGTCTCCACTGACCGGGTGGTTGATCGACCGCTCCGGGCCTCGGCCGGTGATGCTCGCCGGACTCGCCCTTCTGCTGGTGGCGGCCCTGCTGATCAGCCAGGCCGGTCTGGCCTTCACTCCGGCGCTGTTCCTGCTCGGCTACGCATGGAACCTCTGCTACCTCGGTGGCAGCGCGCAACTGGCCGGCACCGACCTCGAGAGCAGGATCGAGTCGTCGATCTGGACCGTCGCCGCGCTGGCCACAGCCGCCTCACCGTGGCTCTTCACGCTCGGCGGGTTCCCGGTGCTCGCGGTCATCTCGGCGGTTGTCGCCGTACCGTTGCTCGTGCTGGTGGCCCGCCGGACGACACCCGCACCCGTCTGCCGGTGACACAGAGTCACCGAAACAGGCCTGTGGATATGGTCAAGACGGTGTCCGGACGCTGGTATTCTCTTGGATGTGGCCCGGTCCATCGACCGGGCTCGTTGCTTGGCGTCGACGGCAAGTGTCGGCGCGGAGCACCCGCATCGCCCTCCTGCCACGGAGAGACCGTGGCCGCCAAGTCCGAAGGAGGTGGAGTTCGCGCATGCGTCGTTATGAAGTCATGGTGATCCTCGACCCTGAGCTCGATGAGCGCACGGTGGAGCCTTCCATCGACCAGTACCTGAACATCGTCCGCAAGGAAGGTGGCACGGTCGAGAAGCTCGACATCTGGGGTCGTCGCAAGCTTGCCTATGACGTGAAGAAGAAGGCCGAAGGCATCTATGCCGTCATCGACCTGACCGCCGAGCCGGCGGTGGTGAAGGAGCTCGACCGTCAGCTCACGCTGAACGAGTCGATCCTCCGCACCAAGGTCATCCGGCCGGACCAGCACTGACCCTGGGGTCGTCAGCAGCCATCGGTACTGTCGGCGCCAGCCGCTACTGATAGCTGTAGACACAGTCACACCCGATAGCAGGAGGAACGGCAATGGCAGGCGAAACCGTCGTCACACTGGTCGGCAACCTTGTCGACGATCCTGAGCTCCGGTTCACCCCGTCCGGCGCCGCCGTCGCGAACTTCCGGATCGCGTCGACGCCGCGGACGTACGACCGGCAGACAGGTGAATGGAAGGACGGCGAGTCGCTGTTCCTGAGTTGTTCCGTCTGGCGCCAGGCTGCGGAGAACGTGGCCGAGTCGCTCCAGCGTGGCATGCGCGTGATCGTGCAGGGCCGGCTCAAGTCCCGTTCCTACGACGACCGTGAGGGCAACAAGCGCACGGTCTTCGAGATCGACGTGGACGAGGTCGGTCCGAGCCTGCGCAGCGCCACCGCCAAGGTGACCCGGGCGATGCGCTCGGGCCCCGGCGGCGAAGGTGGCGGCGGTGGCTTCGGTGGTGGCGGTGGCGGTAACCAGGGTGGTGGCTTCGGCGGCGGCCAGGGTGCCGCTCCGCAGAACGACCCCTGGGCGACCCCGCAGGGACAAGGCGGTGGCGGCCAGGCCGCCCCGCAGAACGACCCCTGGGCCAGCCAGGGCGGCGGCTCGATGGAGGAGCCCCCGTTCTGATCCGGTCCGGGTCGTGACCAGGTAAGACAGACCATTCCGGCATGTGCCGGGCTCTGGAAGGAAGAGAGCACCACAATGGCCAAGATCATTCGGAAGCCGAAGAAGAAGGTTTGCGGCTTCTGCAAGGACAAGGCAACGTACGTCGACTACAAGGACACCGCGCTGCTGCGCAAGTTCATCTCGGACCGCGGGAAGATCCGCGCCCGCCGGGTGACCGGGAACTGCGTGCAGCACCAGCGCGACGTGGCCACCGCAATCAAGAACGCTCGTGAGGTGGCCCTGCTGCCGTACACGAGCACGGCTCGCTGAGGGAGGCGCGGACCATGAAGCTCATCCTGGCGCAGGAGGTCGAGAACCTCGGAGCTCCCGGCGACATCGTCGAGGTGAAGGACGGCTACGGCCGCAACTACCTGGTTCCGCGTGGCCTGGCCATCGGCTGGACCCGCGGCGCCGAGAAGCAGATCCAGTCGATCAAGCGGGCGCGCGACGCCCGGGCGATCCAGGGCAAGGAGCACGCGAGCGAGGTCAAGAACCAGCTCGAGCAGCTCACCGTCACGCTGGATGTCAAGGCCGGTGACACCGGTCGCCTGTTCGGTTCGGTCACCCCGGCCGACATCGCCGCGGCGATCAAGTCCGCCGGCGGCCCGCTGGTCGAGAGGCGCGCGATCGCGATCGAGTCGCCGATCAAGACCACCGGCAAGCACCAGGTCTCCGTCCAGCTCCACCCCGAGGTGGCCGCCACGGTCCGCCTCGAGGTCGCGGCCGTCTGACCTCAGCAACACCTCGAGGCCCGTGCCCCCGCAAGGGGACACGGGCCTTGGTGTTTCACTCTGCTGGGAGGACTTTCGGCCAACTGACCGGAGCCGGGTCCGATTGGTCGCCGGTATCCGGTTGGTCGATCTTGGGCCACGTCACCGGCTCCGGATCGTTGTCCGCCCGCGCCTGCGCCGACGGCACCAGCAGCACCATCACCGCCAGCACCCCGGACACAACCCGCCCGAGCGGCCTCATCGCTTGTCCAGGGCAAAGAGGACGGAGTTCTGTACGACGATGGCGTGGCCCCCGGCGAGCCCCCAAGGGCGCGCGGTGTCGTTGGCCAGCGTGTGCGAGCTGTGACCTGGCGTGGTGGCGACCAGATCGTTGCGAACGGTCCCGTAGATCGTCGTGCCGGTGATCGACACCGGCTTGAAGTCGGCGTAGTGGAACGACTTCCGCGCGGTGAAGTCGATGAGGCACTCACCCCAGGCCGCGACGTTGCCGGCCGTGTCCGGGACCCACTGCCAGTCGCCAACGTTGTCCGCGCTGGTGGGCTGACACGTTGCGACGGCGGAGCCGTTGGCGGTCGAGTGCACGGCGGGGATCACGGTGTCCGCCGTTGCCGTCTTCCACAGCACGAGGGCGCGGCCCGGGCTGGCGGACACCACGTGATCGATGTCCTTGGCACCGGGTGGCGGTTGGAGCTTGACCTCCTGCACGGGCTTGTCCGGCTCGCTCCAGTACAGCGGTCCCTGGTACCGCGACATCAACGCGCGGCTGCCCTCGGCCAGCAGGATGGTGGACGAACGCGGCTGGTTCGGCACCGTCTTCAGCTTGCCGCCGGAGATCACGCCGGCTCCGGCCGTTTCGCCCATCTGCACCAGCGGCGAGCCGCCGAAGAACTGTAGGTCCGCCGAGTCCGGCAGCTCGATCTCGTTCGGTAGGGCGCCGTCGCCGGCCCAGTAGTACAGCGTGTTCTCCGTCGCCACCGCGACGACCCGCTTGGAGTCGATGGTGGTGTAGATCGGGCTCCCGACCTGCGACGGCACCTTGTCCTGCCAGAGCACCGTGCCGTTGCCGTCGAACACGGCGAGCTTCGAGTCCGGCGTCAGTACGGCGACCTCCGTGCCGTCCGGGGACACCGCGGGGGTCGAGTCGGGCGCGATGTCGACCGTCCAGCTCGCGTTGGCCGACCAGCCCAGCGGGACCGGCCGCGCGACGAACTGATCCGGCCCGACGCTCGGCGTGGGCAATGCCGGCAGCTTCGGCGACGCGGTCGGCGTGGCCACGCCGTCGCCCTTGCTGAACACCAGCAGGTAGACCGCCGTACCGGCGATCAGCGCACAGGCGACGACGGCCGCCACGATGATCGGCCAGATCGGCTTGTTGCCGCCGCCCCCGCCGCCACCGTCCGGCTCGACCGCCTCGACCCGGCCGTCCGGGTGGATGATCAGCGGCCAGGAGGCGCCGTCGGACTCGACCGCGGTCGCCTTCACCGGGCGGCCGAGCTGCCCGGCCCGCTCGCTGACCAGCGCGATCGCGGCCTGCCGCGGGTCGTGATGGTTGACCGGATGACTGCGGCCGGCGATCTTCACCTCGGCGTTGTGGTCGTCGTACAGCCGAATCGTGACCTTGGGCCAGGACGGGATCTTCTCAGCCACGACGACCTCTCATTCCCGCCACAGAACTCCCTCGCTCATCCGAAGTCGACGCCCTCGTTCTAGCATGGCCCCCGCACGAGGCATGCCAGGGATTCCGGGCAGGCAGAAACGACGCGAGCCCGGTGGCTCGACTGACCCCGACAAGGGGGTAGAAACATCCTCGCCTGTGGATGGGTCACGAACGTACACCCGGAAAGCGAGACAATACTGTGGGCGACAGCCTGTGACGCACCGCGAGAGGAGGGGCCATGACGCAGAACCCATGGACTCGGCAGCCGCAGCAACAGCCGGGCTCGGGTCCGCAACAGCCGTCTCCCACCCCCTCGCCGGACCTCACTCCACGGGGGCCGTCCGCGCCGCAGCACGGTGTTCCGGCGCCCGCGGAGGATCAACGGCTGCCCAAGTTCGCGATCCCGGTCGCGGACACGTTGTGGTGGGTCGGTGTGCACGGCGGCGCCGGCGAGACCACGATGTCGCTCCTCCTCCCGGGCACCCGGGCGGCCGGCCATCGCTGGCCGATCCCGCCGCCACCGGTGCCGACCCCGGTCATCCTGGTCGCGCGGACCCACGGATCCGGCCTGCGGGCTGCTCAGCGCGCCGCGATCGAGTGGGCCTCTGGAGTGGTCCAGGGAGTCGCCGTGCTCGGCCTGGTGCTGATCGCGGACGCCCCCGGCCGGCTGCCGCGCGTGCTCGACGACTTCGCCGACATCGTCGGCGGCGGCGTACCGCGGGTGTGGGACATCCCGTGGATCGAGGAGTGGCGCAGAGGGGAGGCTCCCACGCCTGACAACACCCCGGACGAGGTTTTCGAAGTCCTTGAATCCATCTACGCTCTTCGCGCGTCAAACCCAGCGGACTACCCCGCCCCGTACTGAAAGGCACCTATCGCGATGATGTTGGTACACGTGATCTCGGACGCTGTCAGCCAGCTTCCGCTCGTCGATGACCCTGGCGTGGGCTCGAAGCCGCCGGGTGCGGAGAAGCTCAACCTGGTGATCAAGTGGGTCACCTGGATCGCTTTCACCATCTGCATCCTCGGCATCGTGATCGCCGGCGCCATGATGGCCGTCGGCCAGCGGCGCGGCGAGGGTGGCGAGCACGCGGCCCGGCTGGGCTGGGTCCTGGCGGCCTGCATCGTGATCGGCTCGGCGTCGGCCCTGGTCGGCCTGCTGCAGTGACGATCAGCAGCATCGGCCGGCTCGTCGGACGCTGATCGGCCATGGGACTGTTCAGCCGGGATCCCGACTCCGGCCTCGGAGACGGCGACGCCGGAGGTGAGGGCACGCGCTTCTGGCAGGAGCGCGGATTCGTTGCCTCGGCGATCGTCGTCGGTGCGGTGTTCGTCTGTCTGCTGGTGTGGGTCTTCGCCCGCGGCTCGGGTACGCCGACCTCGCAGCAGTCGCCGGCGCCGACCCCCGTCGTACCGACCGAACAGCCCACCGAGGAGCCGTCCGTGCCGCCCGCCACACCCACGGAGGAACCGACCGGCACCACCACGCCAGGTACGCCGCCGCCGATCAACTCGTCGACCGGCGGGTGCAAGAACCCGAAGCCGGACCTGCGCATTCCGTACTCCGCGCCGCCGGCTGTCACGTGGCAGTTCGAGGCCGACATGCTCATCCCGCTCCAGAAGGCGGGCGGCCCGGCGACGACGGCCGACAACGGCGTGCGTTCCTGTTTCGCCCACTCGCCGACCGGAGCCGTGCTCGCGACCCTCGTGCTGCTCGGCCAGATCCGCAACCAGGACCTGGCCGAGTCCGTGCTGGAGACGCGTGTCCTGCCCGGCCCGGGGCGGACACGTGCGCTCGCCGAGGTCCGGAGCCCTTCGACCCCGCAGGCCACCGGGCAGGTCCAGTTCGCCGGTTTCAAGGTGATCGACTACCAGCGCAACCGCGCGATCATCCAGGTCGCGGCCGAGCTGAACAACTCGAGCGTCGCGTCGCTGCCGGTCACGATGGTCTGGTCGGGCGGCGACTGGAAGGCGGCGCTCAAGCCCGACGGCAGCTTCAACGGCGAGGTCGCCCCGGACGTGCTGCAAGGGCTCGACGGCTACGTCAGGTTCAGTGGTGCGTCGTGATCGCGCTCGGCTGTTCCTGGTGGCCCGGGGACTGGGACGACTGTGTCGAGGAATACCTCGGCAAGGCGATCAATGCCGTCATGGGTCCCTTCTTCAAGCTGATCTTCGAGGCCATCCAGAGAGTCGTCGTCGAGGCCGTCAACGTCGTTCTGCAGGCCGTCGGTTTCCTCTGGATCTATATCAAGACCCCGGACGTCTCGGACAACGGCACGGTCAGCTTCATCCAGGTCCATACGAACTACATTCTGGGCGCGGCTGCCTTCATCGCCGTGGTCGTCGCCGCGATCCAGATGGCGGTCTCGCACCGTGGTGAGCCGCTGCGCGAGATCCTGCGATCGCTGCTCACCATGGTCGTGGTGTCCGCCGCCGGCACCGGCTTCGCCGCGTTGCTGATCCAGGCCTCGGACGAGTTCTCCTCATGGATCATCAGCCAGGCGCTCAACGCGGACGACAAGGCCTTCGCGCACGAACTCGCCGCCCGGATGACCGATCCACTCATGGATCCGGGGGAACAACTGCAGTTCGCCCTGATCATCTTCGTCGGCATCCTGATGGTGATCACCGCGATCATCCAGCTGGGCCTGATGATCGTCCGGTACGGGATGCTCGTGCTGCTGGTCGGCGTACTGCCACTGACCGCCGCGGCGACGAACACCGAGATGGGCATGATGTGGTTCAAGCGGGCGATCGGCTGGCTGGGCGGATTCATCATCTACAAACCGGTGGCGGCGTTGATCTACGCCACGGCGATCAAGCTGATGTCCGCACCGGCGGTGCCCGAAGGGGCCAAGGCGCCGGAGGGAACACCGGAGACGCTCAAGGTCGTCATGGGCGTCACCATGATGATCATCGCGGTCGTCGCACTGCCCGCCATCCTGCGCTTCGTGTCGCCGAGGACGTCCTGAGATGATCCCGCTCAGCTGGTACGACATCATGCTCAAGGCCGTCCAACATGTCCTTCAACCGGTCATTGACAAGGTGATCAGCATGATCTTCCAGCCGATTCTCGATGCCATCGCCGCCGCGATCACGCTGGTGATGGGCACGATCGGCACCTTCTGGATCTACGTCAAGACACCGGCTGTCGGCAGCACCACGACGGGCCAGCCGGCCAACGGCTCGGTCGGCTTCATCTGGGAGCACACCCAGTACATCGCGATCTTCGTCGCGGTGATCGGGGTGCTGGTCGGCGCCATCCAGATGGCCTGGAGCCAGCGGGGCGAGGCCGCCCGGGACATCCTCCGGTCACTGATCACGCTGGCCATCGCCTCGACGCTGGCGATCGCGGTCGCGCAGGCGCTGATCGAGTTCGGCGACAAGTTCTCCGACTGCCTGGTCACCACCGCGCTGTGGGACAACGGCGAGGGCTGGCACTGCGGCATGGGCAACACCGGCGGCAGCAAGGGCTTCGGGGACACGATGGCGGCGCTGCTCGGCTTCTCCGCGGCCGCAGGGCCGATCGGCATCGGCCTGATGATCACCATCGGCATCCTGACCATCGTCGCCGGAGTGATCCAGATCGTCCTGATGGTGGTCCGTTCGGCGATGCTGATCCTGTTGCTCGGCGTGCTGCCGATCGCGGCGGCCGCGACGAACACCGAGATGGGCCGGAGCTGGTTCAAGCGGATCATCTCCTGGCTGCTCGCCTTCATCCTCTACAAACCGGTGGCCGCGATCGTCTACGCGACCGCGATCAGACTCACCTCGAACAACGGGCAGGGCCTGAACTTCAACGGCAAATCGCCCGGCGGCCAGGTCATGAACATGGTCACCGGCGTGACCATGCTGGTGCTCGCGCTGTTCGCGCTGCCCGCGCTGATGCGGTTCATCGTCCCGATGGTCGCCGCCACCGCGAGCGGCGCCGGAGCCGGCATGCTCGCGGCCAAGCTCGGCGGACCGGCCGTGGACAAGCTGGCCGACGCGGCCAACAAAGCCGGCGATCAAGGCGGTGGCAGTGGCAGTGGTGGTGGCGACGGCCCGACCGGTGCCCAGAATGTCGGTCGTGCCACCCAGCAGTCGCAACCCCCGAGCGGTGGTGGCGGCGGTGGTGGTGGTGCCGCGGCAGGCGGTGAAGGCGGCGCTGCGGCAGCAGGCGGTGGTGGTGGCGGCGCGGCGGCGGGTGCTGCCGGCGGCGGTGGAGGTGCCGCGGCCGGTGGTGGAGCCGCAGCCGCTGGTGGCGGGGCGGCGGCAGCTGCCGGTCCGGCCGCGGCCGCGGTGGTGGCCGTGAAGATGGGTGTGGACGCCACCAAGGCGGCAGGCCAGATGGCCGCCGGCGAAACCATGGGCAACGACGCCATGGACGAAGGCTCCGGAGGCGGAGGCGGAGGCGGTGGTGGCGGAGGCGGCGGTGGCCCGAGCGGCAGCGGTGGCCCCAGTCGCGACCCGGGCCGGCAACAGCAGGCGACCCGACAGCCACCGCAGCAGCACCAGCAACCTCCACCTCGACCTCCGGACGGACCACGTGGCAGCGGCTGACAACGTACGAAGCGCCCCGCGCACCTACGGCAACTGGCGCCAGCCGGCGTCGGCGGGTATCGCCGGCCTGGGCACTTTGGGCACCGCCATCATGATGGGCGGTCTGCTCCTGACGATCGTGACGATGATGGCGGGCGGCCTGCTCGCCGCAGTCATCACGCTGCTGCTCGTCGCGGTCGCTCTGCTGCTGCTGATGACCAAGGACAAGCACGGGCAGTCCGCGTTGCAACGGATCTCGACTCGCATTGGATGGCAACGAGCAAAGATGGCGAAGCACAACATCTACCGTTCCGGTCCGCTCGGGCGGACCGCGTGGGGCAAGTTCCAGATCCCTGGTCTGGCCGCGGCGTCCCAGCTGAGCGAGTACAAGGATTCGTACGGCCGGCCGTTCGCGCTGCTGTTCTACCCGAGCACGCGGCACTTCACCGTGGTCATCAACGCCGAGCCCGACGGTGCGTCGCTGGTCGACGAGGAGCAGGTGGACGTCTGGGTCGCGCACTGGGGTCAGTGGCTGGCATCGCTCGGACACGAGCCGGGCATCGTCGCCGCGTCGGTGACGGTGGAGAGCGCGCCCGACACCGGCATCCGGCTGCGCCGTGAGGTCGGCAACAACATGATGGACGGGACGCCGGCCATCGCGCGGGCCATGCTCACCGAGGTGGTGCAGACCTACCCGGAGGGCTCCGCGCTGGTCTCGGCCCGGGTCGCGCTCACCTTCAAGGGCACGGACCGCAACGGCAAGCGCCGCAAGGAAGAGGACATGGGACGCGAGCTCGCGTCCCGGCTGCCCGCACTCACCCAGAGCCTGAACGCCACCGGCGCGGGCGCGGCCCGGCCGGTCACCGCGCAGGAGCTGTGCGAGACGATCCGGATCGCGTACGACCCGGCCTCCGCCGTACTGATCGACGAAGCACGCAGCCAGGGGATGGCGCCGGAACTGCAGTGGACCGACGTCGGCCCGGCCGCCGCCCAAGGGTTCTGGGACAAGTACCGGCACGACTCCGCGTGGTCGGTGACCTGGCAGATGACCCAGGCGCCGCGTGGTGAGGTGTTCTCGTCGGTGCTGTCCCAGCTGGTCGCGCCACACGCCGACATCGACCGCAAGCGGGTCACCCTGCTCTACCGACCGCTGGACGCCGCCACCTCAGCCCGGATGGTGGAGGCGGACAAGCGCAACGCGTCCTTCCGGGCGACCACCTCGAACCGGCCGACCGCGCGGACGATGGCCGAGGCGCGGGCCGCCGACCGGACCGCGCAGGAGGAGGCGCGTGGGGCCGGGCTGGTCAACTTCGGCATGGTCGTGACCGGAACCGTGATGACGGCCGAGCAGATTCCTGACATGGTCGCTGCCATCGACAATCTCGGCGCCACCGCGCGCATCCTGCTCCGGCCGGCGTACGGCTCGCAGGATTCCGCGTTCGTGGCCGCCTTGCCGCTGGGCGTCGTACTCCAGAGCCACCTGGCCGTCCCGGCCGGGCTCCGGGAGGCCCTGTGACCAGGACAAGCACAGTGACATCTGGGGAGTCACAGTGAGCAAGAAGACGAAGAAGCCGGTCGACCCGTCGCGCCGGGGCAAGCGCCCGATGCCGCGGGGCTGGCCAGGTCCGGGCGGTGGCTACTCGACCTACCTGCAGGCTCCGGCCGAGTGGCGCGGTACGACGGTGCAGGTCTGCGGCATGTGGCCGTTCTCGGCCGGCACCGGCAGCCCGATGGTCGGCGTACCGATCGGGCGCAACATCCTGTCCGGTGCGACCATGTGCTGCGATCCGATCAGCTGGTTCATGCGGGCCAAACTGATCTCGAACCCGTCGATGTTCGTGCTCGGCAAGCCGGGTCTGGGCAAGTCGACGATCACCCGCCGGATGGCGCTCGGCATGGCCGGCTACGGCATCCAGCCACTGGTGCTGGGCGACCTGAAGCCCGACTACAAGGACCTGATCGAGGCCCTCGGCGGGCAGGTCATCCAGCTCGGCCGCGGCCGTGGGCACCTGAACGTGCTCGACCCGGGCGAGTCCCGCCAGGCCGCGCTCCGGCTCACCGGCAAGGCCCGCGAGGCGATCCAGGCGGACGCGCACGGCCGCCGGCAGACCATGGTGTCGGCGCTGATCTCGATCATGCGCTCGGCCCCGCCGACGGACCGCGAGGAGACCATCATCGACGAGGCCCTCAAGGTCCTCGACGAGAGATACGCCGGTACGCCGGTGCTGCGCGACCTGCTCCAAGTCGTCCAGGAGGCACCGGACCGGGTCCGCAACGTCGCCCTGGACCGCGGCAGCCTCGACCGGTACCGGCAGATCACCGAGGGCCTCGAGGCGTCGCTGATCGGCCTGGTCGGTGGTGGCCGGCTGGGTGAGATCTTCTCCGAACAGACCGACAACCCGATGCAACTGGACCGTCCGGTCGTGTTCGACGTGTCCAACATCGACGACTCCGAGACGAACCTGCAGGCCGCCGTACTGCTGGCCTGCTGGTCGTACGGCTTCGGAGCGGTCGCGGTCTCGCAGGCGCTGGCCGATGCCGGCCTCGAGCCGCGGCGGCACTACTTCGTGATCCTCGACGAGCTCTGGCGGGTGCTGCGGGCCGGCCGTGGTCTGGTCGACCGCGTCGACGCGCTGACCCGGTTGAACCGGCAGCGTGGTGTCGGCATGGCGATGATCTCGCACACCATGTCCGACCTGCTGGCGCTGGAGCACCCCGAGGACCGGATGAAGGCGAAGGGCTTCGTCGAGCGGTCCGGCATGGTCATCTGCGGCGGTCTGCCACGCGCCGAGATGGAGAACCTGACCGAGGTCGTGCCGATGTCCCAGGAAGAGCAGAACATGCTCATCGGCTGGCAGGACCCGCCCGCGTGGGACCCGGCCACCGGTGAGGAGGCCGCGCCACCCGGCCGCGGTAACTTCCTCGTCAAGGTGGGTGGCCGCCCGGGAATCCCGGTGCACGTCGGCCTCACCTCGGTGGAGCGTGAGATCAACGACACCAACAAGCTGTGGAAGAGCGGTGCGGACGGCCAGCCGCTGAAGGTCGAGGTCGCCCCCGACGGCACGGAGGAGATCGTCGGGCAGTACAGCCTGGACGACCCGGCGATGCTGCCGCCGCCGGATCCCACCACCCGAGTGGTCGCCCGAACGGGAGTTGACGAGTAATGGCCCAGGGCAAGAAGAGCACCGGACCGGGCGGGCTGTCCGCCGAGTCGATCCTGGTCTTCATCGGCATCGGCCTGTTCGCGATCGTCGTGGTCGGCGTGTGGGGCGCGCTCAAGATCGCCGCCGGGATCAACAACACCCGCCCGGTGCCGAACCCGATGCGGGCGCTGGCCGACCTGATCAAGGGCCGGCTGATGTGGTCCGGCGCAGCGACCGGCGTCCTCATCCTCGAAGTCCTGGTGCTGCTCGGGATCGCCGGCGGCGTCTGGTTCTTCGTCCGGAACCAGCGGTCCTCGGTCGGCCGGGTGGACAAGCAGGCGTTCCTGATGTCGAAGCGGTCCGAGATCTACAAGCTCACCCGTGAGGGTGCCCAGGACATCGCCAACCGGCTCGGCGCCGGGCACGCCGGTCCCGGCATCCTGATCGGCCGGACCGTCCGGGACAACCTCGAGGTCTTCGGCTCCTGGGAAGACATGCACGTCGACATCTGGGGTCCCCGGACCGGTAAGACCACGTCCCGCGCCGTACCGGCGATCCTGGACGCGCCGGGCTCGGTGGTCGCCACCTCGAACAAGCGGGACATCGTCGACGCCACCCGCGGGCCGCGGTCCGAGCGCGGGCCGGTCTGGGTGTTCGACCCGCAGGAGGTCTGCGAGGAGCCGCCGAACTGGTGGTGGAACCCGCTCAGCTACATCACCGACGAGACCAAGGCGCGCGAGATGGCGGAGCACTTCGTCGCCTCGCAGCGCAAGGAGACCGCCCAGACCGACGCGTTCTTCGATGCCGCCGGCACCGATCTGCTGGCCGGGCTGCTGCTGGCGGCCGCGGTCGCGAAGCGCCCGATCACCCAGGTCTACTCCTGGCTGGCCGACCAGCGGAACGACGAGCCCGAGCGGATCCTGCGCAACACCCCCGGCCTGCAGTTGTCCGCGGACGCGCTGTCCGGGGTCATCAACGCGCCGGACAAGCAGCGTGCCGGTGTCTACGGCACCGCCCAGCAGAGCGCGATGTTCCTGGTCAACCGCAAGGTCACCCGCTGGGTCATCCCGCAGGGCCCGAACGACACCCGCCCGCAGTTCAACCCGCACGAGTTCGTCCGCCAGGGCGGCACGCTGTACAGCCTCTCCAAGGAAGGCGCCGGTACGGCGGGTCCGCTGGTCACCGCTCTCACGGTGGCCGTCGTGGAGGCGGCCGAGCAGTACGCGCGCGGCATGCCGATGGGCCGCATGCCGAGCCCGCTGGTCGGCGTACTGGACGAGGCCGCGAACGTCTGCCGCTGGAAGAACCTGCCCGACCTCTACAGCCACTTCGGTTCCCGCGGCATCGTGCTGATGACGATCCTGCAGTCGTGGGCGCAGGGCCAGGAGTGCTGGGGCGACCACGGCATGGAGAAGCTCTGGTCCGCCGCCAACATCCGGGTGTACGGCGGCGGCGCCTCGGACTCGAACTTCCTCGAGCGGCTGAGCAAGCTGATCGGCGACTACGACATCGTCTCCAGTTCGGTGTCGTACAACGAGGGCAAGCGCGGCACCAGCCGGCAGACCCAGCGGCACAACATCCTCGAGGTGTCCGATCTGGCCGCGATGCCGCCCGGGCGCGCGGTCGTGTTCCCGTCCGGTATCCCGGCGACGATGGTGAAGACGGTGCCGTGGTTCACGCGGCCGGACGCCGGTGCGGTGAAGGCGTCGCTGGCCAAGTACGACCCGGGAGCGTCCGGTGCGCCGGCGCCGCAGGCCGGCGGGAACCCGTGGGTCTCGGCCGGCACCCAGCAGGCGCCCGCCCCACGCGGCCCGGAGAGGCCGGTCTGGGAGCAGAACGAGGAGCAGCGCGGTGGATGGTGAACAGGAGCTCTTCTATCCGCACGTCGCGGCGTTCGTCGAGGACCGGCTGATCTACCTGTACACCCGGCGGATCGGGCAGCAGTACATCTGGTGCCCGGAGTGGTACCGGCATGCCGAGGCGTTGAGCCGGCTGGATTCGATCTGGCGCGCCTGGGAACACCTGCGGCTCGACCCGGCGACCGGGATGTCGGTCTGGTGGCGCGACCACGCCGACCCGCACATGATGGCGCTGCTCGACCCGGACGGCCCGTTCGCGGCCTGCCGGGGTGCGCACACCGACTACCCGATCCCGCCGCTGCCGGTGGAGGAACCGCCCGCGGGCCTGTTCTTCGACCAGCGCCAGCCCAACGTCCGCGGCATCTGAGATGTGGAAATGGGGCAACCTGCTGCTGGCCTTCCTGGCCGAGTTGGTTGCCCTAGGCATCTTCGCCTGGTGGGGCTGGGAGGCTGTCTCCAGTACGCCGCTGAAGCTCTTGCTCGCGATCGGCCTGCCGGTCGTCGCCGCGGTGCTGTGGGGACTGTTCGCGGCGCCGACCGCGTCCCGCGGCACTCCGGTGGTGCGGGCGATCGTGAAGGTCGTCGTCTTCGGCCTGGCGGGTGCCGCGCTGTGGAGCCTCGGGCACCCGCTGCTCGCCGTGATCTTCGTCGTGGTGGTCGCAGCGAACCTACTGATCATCCACGTCCAGAAGATCGAGCCTTAGTCACCTAATCCGATGTCGGGCTGGGTGCTTCGGTCGTGCACCTTCTGCTTGAGCTGCTTTCGCACGAACTTGCGGGCGCGTGGCGCCTCGGCCGGTGGGTTGCGGACGGCCTCGCTGGCGGGCGGCTGTGCCTCACCGCGTCGCTCCCGGGCCTCTTCGTCGTACCGATCGGCGATGCCGTCGTCGCGGTCCGCGTCCCGGTCCTCGCGGACGGCGGCGCGCTGATAGCGACGGCCGGCCGCGGCGGTGGCGTCCGCGCCGGGCTCGTCGGGTCTGGCGGCCGCCTCGTCGAGCAGATGATTGCCGTGGGCCCAGTAGCTGGTGGCTTGCCGGCGTTCGGCCCCGGCGTCGCGGCGGTAGCGGTCGCGGGCCGACTCGGCGATCTCGGCCAACCGGATCGCCTCGGTGGTCTCCGCGGTGGCATCGAGAACCTCGCGCCGCTCGCGGACCTCCTCCAGCCCCCGCTCGTCCCGGGCCGCGAGCTCGATCCGCTCGTCGCGGGCCTGGTCGAGCTCCTCCTGGCGGCGGGCCTCTTCCTCCTCCGGCGTCAGCCCGACCACAGCGGCCGGACGCTCGCCGTCCCGCTCCGAGGCGCGGGCGCCGCGCCGCTCACTCGCGGCCCCGGTGTCGTCGTCGCCCTGCGCGTGGTCGGGCTCGAGCGCGATGGTCTGCTCGTCGTCGGTGTCGGCCATGCCGCTCCTTTCCTCCGGCTCCACGATGCCGCACCCCGGGGTCAGCGGGTAGCCCCGGTCACCAGCCAGCCGTCACCGCGCTCGCGGGTGATCAGGGTGAGCAGCCGCAGCAGCATGTAAACACCGAATGCCCACCACAGCGCGACGATGCCACCGCCGAGCCACAGCACGCACAGCGCCAGCGGTACATAGAGCACGAGCGCGATGACGCCGGCCACCGCGAGATACGGTCCGTCGCCCGCGCCGATGAGTACGCCGTCCAGGACGAAGACGACCCCGTTCACCGGTTGCCAGATTGCGGCGACGACCAGTACGGCGGCAAGAGTACTGCGTACCTCTGGATCCGAACTGAACAAGGGGACGTAGAGATCGCGCAGACCCCACAGAGCGAGGCCGCCGATCAGTCCGGAGAACAGGCCCCACCACATCATCCGGCGGGTGATCGCCCGAGTGCCGGCCACGTCGCCCGCACCCAGCGATCGGCCGGTGAGTGCCTGGGCGGCGATGGCGATCGCGTCGAGCGCGAGGGCCAGGAAGGACCAGAGGGTGAACGCGACCTGGTGTGCCGCGACCGACGTCGTACCCAAGGCCGTGGCGACGAAGGCGAGCAGGATGATTGCCGCGCGCAACGTCAGGGTGCGGACGATCAGCGGCACGCCCATCTGCGCCGACGCGAGGATGCCGGGGCGGTCCGGCCGCAGCTTGGCGCCGTCGCGCCGGGCGCCGCGGACGACCACCACGACGAGTGCTACACCGGCGGCGGTCTGGGCGAGCGCCGTACCGAGTGCCGAGCCGGCGATGTCAAGGTCGAGGCCGTAGACCAGCAGGACGTTCAGGCCGATGTTGGCGAGGTTGGCACTGATGGCGACGATCATCGGCGTCTTGGTGTCCTGCAAACCTCGCAGTACGCCGGTCGCCGCGAGCAGGAGCAGCATCGACGGGATCCCGAAACAGGAGATCCGCAGATAGGTCACCGCGTGACCCGCCACATCCGCGGACGGGTCGAACGCCGCGATGGCGGTCGGCGCCAGGATGAGCCCGGCCAGCGCCAGTACGACGCCCAACAGCAAGGCCAGCCAGAGTCCGTCGATCCCCTGGGCCAGGGCGGCGCGGTGATCACCGGCTCCGATCCGGCGGGCGACGGACGAGGTGGTGCCGTACGCGAGGAACACGCAGACACCGACGAGCGTCTGCAGGATCGTCCCCGCGACACCGAGCGCGGCGAGTTGCGGCGTACCGAGGTGCCCGACGATCGCCGAGTCCGCGAGCAGCATCAGCGGCTCCGACACCAGGGCGAAGAACGCGGGAACCGCGAGCCGGAGGATCTCCTTGTCCTGGACCCCGATCAGTCGACGCAGTCCGGTCCGGCCCGTCACCATGCAGTCACCGTGCCGCCGGCTGGGGACGGCGGCATGTCATGAGCATGCGGCCTATTGTGCCTGACTTCGGCTGTGCACAAGCGCCGGATCCCGCACTCCGGAAAAAGGACGCGAAGTTTTTCTTCTCCACAGTTGTGAATGAGTGAAAGCGCAGGTCAGAGGGATGTTGTGGACCTTTGTCCCCAGATATCCACAGGGTTGTGCCCAACCTGTGCACACCCGTTCGCGGGGTTTCCCACAGTTCGTCCACACCCCCTGTGGACGACCGGCTACCACCGGGTGACCAGACCGGCGTACGGTCGCGTGACTGACGCCGTCCGCCCGCAGTCCCGGGGGCGAGCCCGCCTGCGGATGGCGCCGGGGGGACCCTCGTTCCGGCGGGGCGGAAAGTGTCGGCGAGCAGGGCTAAGATTCGATCAGGTGTTCGAGCCCGGCATTCGGTGGTTGGGCGGCGAGGAGGTCGGGCGAAGTGAGCGTGGCGGAGTTCCGCGGGGGACAGGGCGGCGGCCAGGAAGAGCGCAACCCGGAGATGGGCTTCGACCGCACGCCGCCGCAGGATCTGGCGGCCGAGCAGTGCGTGCTCGGCGCGATGATGCTGAGTAAGGACGCGATCGCCGACGTGATCGAGACCCTGCGCGGCACGGACTTCTACCGCCCGGCCCACGAGATCGTCTTCGACGCGGTCACCGATCTGTACGCGCGGGGTGAGCCGGCCGACGCGATCACCGTCGCCGCCGAGCTGAACCGCCGGGGCGAGATGGCCCGCATCGGCGGCGCGCCGTACGTGCACACCCTGGTCGCCTCCGTCCCGCTCGCGGCGAACGCTGGGTACTACGCGCACATCGTCCGGGAGAAGGCGATCCTGCGCCGCCTGGTCGAGGCCGGCACCAAGATCGTCCAGCTCGGGTATGCCGGTGAGGGCGAGGTCGACGACGTCGTCGACGAGGCGCAGGCCGAGATCTACTCCGTTACGGAGAAGCGGACCACCGAGGACTATGCGCCGCTGAAGGACATCATGGAGGGCGCGCTCGACGAGATCGAGGCGATCGACTCCCGTGGCGACGCGATGGTCGGCGTACCGACCGGGTTCACCGATCTCGACGAGCTGACGAACGGGCTGCACCCCGGCCAGATGATCATCGTCGCCGCCCGTCCCGCGATGGGGAAGGCGCTCGCCCTCGACACCGCCCTGCCGACGCCGTCCGGTTGGACCACGATGGGCGAGGTCGCCGTCGGCGATCAGCTCCTCGACGTCAACGGTCAGCCGACCACGGTGGTCGCGGCGACCGAGGTGATGGTGGACCGGCCGTGTTTCCGGCTGTCCTTCTCCGATGGCAGCACGATCGTCGCCGACGCCGAGCACCAGTGGGTGGTCGAGGACGGCGGCCGCCCGGTGGTCTGCACGACCGCTGACCTGCACACGGCGATGTCCGCGAGTCCCGGGCTGACACCGCCGATCCCTGGGTCAGCGCCGCGCCAGATCACCGGGCACGGTTTTCCGGCCGCGCTCTCGGGTGAGGGGGAGCGGCGGATCGAGTGGATCGACGCTGTGGACAGCGTGCCGGTCCGCTGCGTCGAGGTGGACAACCCCGACCATCTGTATCTGGCCGGCAAGACGATGGTCCCGACCCACAACTCCACCCTGGGCCTGGACCTCGCCCGCTCCGCGTCGATCCGGCACGGCCTGACCTCGTGCATCTTCTCGCTCGAGATGAGCCGCAACGAGATCACCATGCGTCTGCTCTCGGCCGAGGCGAAGGTCCCGCTGCACCACATGCGCAACGGCAAGATGACCGACGAGGACTGGGCTCGCCTGGCCCGCAAGATGGGCGAGGTTTCTGAGGCCCCCCTCTTCATCGACGACTCGCCGAACCTCACCATGATGGAGATCCGCGCCAAGGCCCGCCGCCTCAAACAACGCCACGACCTCCGCCTGATCGTCATCGACTATCTCCAGCTGATGACGTCCGGCAAGAAGGTCGAGTCCCGCCAACTCGAAGTCTCCGAGTTCTCCCGCTCCATCAAGCTCCTGGCCAAGGAACTGGAACTCCCCGTAGTAGCCATCTGCCAGCTGAACCGAGGCTCCGAACAACGCTCCGACAAACGCCCCATGGCCTCCGACCTCCGCGAATCGGGAAGTTTGGAGCAGGATGCCGACGTTGTCATCCTGCTTCACCGCGAAGACGCCTACGAGCGTGAGTCCACCCGCCCCGGCGAGGCCGACTTCATCGTCGCCAAACACCGCAACGGCCCGACCGCCGACGTTGTCGTAGCCTTCCAGGGCCACTACTCCCGCTTCGTGGACATGGCCCACGACGGCTGATTGTCGAGGGCCACAATCTTGTGGCCGGCCCGGACCGCCGGCACTCACAAACCTGCCGTTTCCGGCCGAGAACCTGCCTGCGCACGCTGGGCTGGAGGCGGTCAGTGAGGTTGGTGAGTGCCGGAGGCCCGGGGCACACGCGGACGCGACGAACTCGCCGCGACCACGCCGACGCCCGACGCATTGGCGCGCGCCGGTCGCGACGTGGGGGCCGTGAACACCCAACAGGGACCGCGGACACGAAATAACGTGTTCAAGGTCCCGACCGCCTGACCCAGCTCCCCACTCCAGACCGGGCGCACCCTAGTAACCCGTCCGCGCCCGAAGGCACCTTCACGACCGGGATCTGGATCTCCGTGCGCGCCCTCCGTCGTACGCCCACGTCGCCCAAGCTCTCTAGGTCGACGACCAGCGCTCGGCTGAGATGGATTCTTGGGCTAGGAGGCGGAGGGAGGAAATGAGGGTTTCGCCGAGGATGGTGCCGATGACTACGGATTCGGCCAACTGGTCTCGGGTGGGGTTGGTGGTTACGGCGTCGATCTCGAGTTCGGTGAAGCGTTCGACTGCTTCGGCGTAGGCGTCGAGGAAGGTGACGAGGTTGTCCTGGCCCAGGGTGCGGAGGGCGGCGACGGTTTCGATCAGGGTGGAGAGGGCGGGGGCGTCGGGGTCCACGGACCAGCCGCGGCGGGTGATGAGGTCGGTGACCTGGGCGGTGGCGGCGGCGCGGGCTTCTTCGGAGGCGGCTTGTTTGCGGGTGGGCGTGAGGGCGCGGTGGGCGCGGCCGATCTGTTCGTGCAGGGGTACGGCGTCCGAGTCGAGTGACTCGAGGATCTCCTTGACCTGCGCCACCGGGACCTGAGCCAGCTCGACCAGGGCACGGATCAGCCGGAGCCGGCGGACGTGGGGTTCGCCGTACGACGCCTGGTTCGGGCTGCTGAGTTCGCCCGCGGGCAGCAGGCCCTCGCGCAGGTAGTACTTGATCGTCGGCACCGGGACCTCGGTGACCTTGCTCAGTTCCCCGATTCGCATTCCGCTTGCCTTCCTCTCGCCTGTGATGGATAGTATCAGTATCCATAAACGGATACCTCAACTATCCATAGAAGGAGTTGACCGATGATCCCCCTCGTCCTGGTGCTGACGACGCTGGCGTTCCGGGCGCTGGGTGCGCTTGGGGTCCGGCGGTTCGCGACCTGGCCGGCGAGTGCGGCGCACGGAATGGCGGTGATGCTGCTGTTCACCGCGAGCGCGCACTTCGTCCCAGCCGACGTGACCGCGATGCCGAACCACGCTGACATGGTGCGAATGGTGCCGCCGTTCCTGCCGTTCGCGGACTCGCTCGTGTATCTCACCGGCGTCCTGGAGTTGCTCGGCGCGGCCGGCCTCGTGATCACCGTGACCCGCTGGACCGCCGGCTACGCGCTGGCCGCCCTGTTCGTGGCGTTGCTGCCGGCAAACATCCACGCGGCGGTAGCCGACGTACCGTTCGCGGGCGGCGAGGCGACGCCGCTGTGGCAGCGCATCCCGGAGCAGATCCTCTATCTCGCGGTCGCGGTCTGGGTGGCCCGTACGGCGACCCGCGCCCCGCTCGCCAACGACGCAGAACCGAAGGAGAACGTGTACTCATGACCGACTCGTCGCGGATCATCGCCGGGGTGGTGCTGCTCACCATCATCACGATCCAGTTCGGCGGCTACTTCATGACCAGGATCGTCCGTGGTCAGGTGCCGATGACGGACTTCCAGAAGTCGTTCGCGCGGGCCGGTCACGGCCATGCCGGCGTCCTGGTCATTCTCAGCCTGGTCGGCCTCTTGTACGTCGACCAGACCAGCCTGACCGGGTTCTGGTTGTGGGTCGCCCGGCTGGCGATTCCGGCCGCGGCGATCCTGATGTCCGGCGGCTTCTTCGCCTCGTCCGCGGGCAAGGACCGCACCCAACCGAATCAGTTTCTCTGGGTCCTCTGGCTCGGCGCCGCGTCCCTCGCGCTCGGCGTGCTGACGCTCGGCATCGGCCTGATCGTCGCTTGAAAGACCGTCACCTCCGAGCGACGGCGTACGCGCCGCCGAAGCCCTCAGCCCGGCGGAGGATCCGGCCGTCGGCGATCGCGGCGGCGTACTCGAGGTCGTCACCGATCACGTCGCAGCCGAGCGCGGACGCGAGTACGCCGCTCTCGTCGTGGACCAATTGGACCTGAGGTGCTTGCTGTAGGCAACCAAGTAGACTGCCCGTGGTGTAGCGCGCAAGTGGTCCGAGTTCGTCGGGATGGCTGGAGACGAGGGCGATGGTGATCGTGCCGCGAGCCGACCGTACGACGTCCTCCGCGGCGCTGAGGCGATTCAGGCCGAGTACGGCGACCACGCCGGGGGAGTCGAGGTCCGCCGGGCGGTGCCGGACCTCGTCGATCACGGACGGCGGCGACCACGGCTCTTCCGCCGGCCGGATCGCGGGAGAGGTCGGAGGCGGGATCCACGGGTCGTCGAGGTCGAGATCGGTGAGGTAGGCGCAGGCCCGGGCGACATCGAGGGGCTGGACGAACCCAGGGGCCGAGGTCAGCTGGCTCGCGCCGGTGAGCAAGGTGAGGGCGAGCCGCGCAACGCGGATCATCCGGCCGAGGTCGCCCGGGGCCGACCGGGCGAGGGAGAGGCCGAGGAGTACGGCGTTCAGATCGAGGAGCCCGGCGTACGGCGTGCCGACGTCGGCGAGCTCCGTCAGCACATCCGGACCGGGGTGCTGCTGGTCGAGCCAGGCCGACGCGAAGGCCCTGAGCGCGTCGGCGGTCGCAGCGTGACGCGCCACAGCCCGCCCGCCAGCACCGGGACCGCCGGTACCAGGTCCGCCGGCACCAGGTCCAGCGTCGATGCCGGGACCACCGGCACCAGGTCCACCGGTACCAGGTCCGCCGGGACCGCCGCCCACGTCGCGAGTGCCGGTCGTTGGAGCTCCGGCGTCCACCAGGGTGGAGAAGTACAGCGCGCGCTTGCCGGGGAAGTTGGAGTAGACGGCGCCGCGGGTGAGGTCGGCGCGGGCGGCGATCCGGTCGATGGTGGCGTCGCGGTAGCCGTGTTCGGCGAACTCCGCCCGGGCCGCGGCCAGCACCTTCGCCCGGTTGCGGAGCTGCACTTCCGCCCTGCTCAACCGGCTCACGATCCCACGATAGCACTCAGATGTTGCTATCATCTGGATGATCACATCATCCGAGAAGGCGGTGCCGATGGCGGCCGAGGTGCTGAAGTGCACGTTCTGCGGCAAGAGTCAGCAGCAGGTCGGCAAGCTGATCGCCGGCCCCAGCCCGCTGTGCATCTGCGACGGCTGCGTCGAGCTGTGCAACGAGCTGATCGTCGACGGGGACCTCGCTGACATCAGCGACGACCTGCCCGCGCGACTTCCGAAGCCGCGCGAGATCCGGGAGTTCCTCGACAGCTACGTGATCGGCCAGGATGAGGCCAAGAAGGCGCTGGCCGTTGCCGTCTACAACCACTACAAACGGCATCGGGCGAAGAGCACGGACGTCGAGCTCGGCAAGTCCAACATCCTGCTGATCGGACCTACTGGCTCCGGCAAGACCCATCTCGCGCAGACGCTGGCCCGGATGCTCGACGTACCGTTCGCCATCGCGGACGCGACCGCGCTGACCGAGGCCGGGTACGTCGGTGAGGACGTCGAGAACATCCTGCTCAAGCTGATCCAGGCCGCCGACTTCGACCTCCGCAAGGCCGAGACCGGCATCGTCTACATCGACGAGATCGACAAGATCGCCCGCAAGAGCGAGAACTCGTCGATCACCCGCGACGTTTCCGGCGAGGGTGTCCAGCAGGCGTTGCTGAAGATGCTCGAGGGTACGACGGCCTCCGTCCCGCCGCAGGGTGGTCGCAAGCACCCGCAGCAGGAGTTCCTGCAGATCGACACGACCAGGATCCTGTTCATCGTCAGCGGTGCCTTCGACGGCCTCGACGAACTGATCGCCCGCCGCACCCGCCCGACGAGTGCAGGTTTCGGCCCATCCGTCGAGCAGTCGTCACCGGCGAAGGTGATGCCGGAGGACTTGGTGAGGTTCGGCCTGATCCCCGAGTTCGTCGGCCGGCTCCCGATCGTCACGACGGTCCCCGCGCTCGACCGCGATGCGCTGGTCCGCATCCTCACCGAGCCGCGCAACGCCCTGGTCAAGCAGTACCGCAAGCTCTTCCGCCTGGATGGCGTCGACCTCGAGTTCACTCCCGACGCGGTCGAGGCGATCGCCGACCTCGCCCTTCTTCGCCGCACCGGCGCCCGCGCACTGCGCGCCATCCTCGAGGAGGTCCTCCTCCCGGTGATGTACGACGTACCGAGCCGCGACGACATCGAGAGAGTCGTGGTGGACCGCGACGCCGTCGACCGCTACACCAATCCGACCCTGATCCCGCGCACCCAACCCCGCCGCAGACGAACGGCCTGAACCGGCGCGGTCATATGCGGGGTTCTCCCCTGATCTGGTCCCTTCCCCCTCGGAATGCGGCGGGAGAAGGGTGCATCTGCGGGGTTCTCCCCTCAAATGGCGCTCGCTGGTCGCGGCGTGGGTGGTCGGCGGTCTGCGCGTGTTGGTCGGAGGACGGACCCAGATCCGGTGACCTGGGGCACCCGGTGGTGTGGGCCGGTGTGGTGCAGCTCGACAGGAAGTATCGGCCGCGCCCTGCCCGGGCCGGCCGGTTTCACGCCTGAATACCTCCACCGACCAGTTGCGCTGAACCGACACTTCCTGTCGACCTTGCACCCCAGCCACCCGAACCTCACCAGCCAGGCCGGATCCCGGATCTCCGCCCACATCACCGACACATCCAGCAGCAGAGCCAGTTCTCCCCTGAAGTTGACCCCGCACAAGCCTCCGCGCCGACCGGTTCGTCGATGCCCTGGACGACTCCGGCCGAGCTGCGCGAGGCGTACGAGCCTGACGCTTGGAGCCGGCTGACGGAGCTCAGGACCCGGTACGACGCGGACCGTCGACTGGTTGCGAACCACCAGCTGTAGCGATCAGCTCCTCGACCAGCGCCGACTTCCCGTCGACGTACGCCGGGCGGTCCGTCGTCAGTAGATGCGCGAGCTCGCGCTTGCGGACGGCGTACCGTTCCCGGTCGGCGGCGTTCGTCCGCAGGTGGTCCCGCGGAGCACGGTGTGGTCCCGGTGCGGTTTGTTGCCTTCGACAACGACGTACAGATGGTGGTAGTGGACGGCGTCGGGCGGCAGGGCGAATGCCTCCCGTCCGGGAATCCCCTGGTCGCCTTCATGGTGGTAGCCGGCGGCAACGAGTCGTTCGATGGCCGGCGGTACCAGCTCGGCCGCGGGAACCACAACGTCCACGTCTATGATCGATTTGGCGGCGAGCCCTGGTACGGCGGTGCTGCCGACGTGTTCGACCTGGTGTGGCAGGTCACCCAGGTACGGCGTGAGTCGCGCCCGGATCTCCTCGAACCACAGCGGCCAGCGCGGGTCGTACTCGACGACCTCGGCGGGGACGATCACAAAGCCGCCGTGACGTCGATCTCGACGAGCTGACCCGGGAAGCCCAGCTGGGCGACACCAAGCAGCGTGCTCGCCGAGGCGAAGGCCGGCGCGAGCGGCGATGCGTTGAGCTGCGTCCAGACGGCTGCGAGATCCTCGCGCACCGGGCTGGCGACATAGATGACGGTCCGTACGACGTCCTCCGGGGAGGCGCCGGCGGACTCGAGCGCAGTCAGGATGTTGCGAACCACCTGCGCGGTCTGGCCCTCGAGCCCGCCCGCGGCCAGGTCACCCGACGGCTGCAGCGGGCACTGCCCGGCCAGGTAGATCAGCGTCTCCGCCTGAACCTTCGTCACATGGTGGTACCCAGGCGTCGGGTGTAGCCCGCTCGGATTGGTCCGCTCGATCGTCATCTTCCAGACCTAACGCGACGACGCCTTCCCCGGTCAACAGCTTTTGCCAGGGAAGGCGTCGTACTGGACCGCGGGTCAGGCGGTCAGCCGCTCCTCGGTGGAGGTGGAGAAGAGGTGCAGCTTGTCGGCGTCCGGGGCCAGGTGCACGAGAGTGCCCTTGTCGTTGTGGAGGCGGGTGCCGATCCGGGCGATGATCTGCTGCTTCTCGTCGGTGTGCTCCGCGGTGCCGTACAGGAACGCGTCCGAGCCGAGCTCCTCGATCACGGCGACCTTCACCGGCAGACCCTCGTCGGCCAGGTGGAACGCTTCCGGGCGGATGCCGAGCGTCAGCGTCTTGTCGTCGCCGGCCTTGGCCAGCAGGCTGCGTTCGATCGGTACGACGTAGTCGCCGATCTTGGCGCCGCCGTCGGTGATCTCGGCCTCGATCAGGTTCATCGCGGGGGAGCCGATGAAGCCGGCCACGAACTTGTTCTTCGGCCGGTCGTAGAGGTTCAGCGGGGTGTCGACCTGCTGGAGCAGACCGTCCTTCAGTACGGCGACCCGGTCGCCCATCGTCATGGCCTCGACCTGGTCGTGGGTGACGTAGACGGTGGTGACGCCGAGGCGGTGCTGGAGTTCCGCGATCTGGGTGCGGGTCTGGACGCGGAGTTTGGCGTCGAGGTTGGACAGCGGCTCGTCCATCAGGAAGACCTGCGGGTTACGGACGATGGCGCGGCCCATGGCGACGCGCTGGCGCTGGCCGCCGGACAGGGCCTTCGGCTTGCGGTCGAGGTACTCCTCGAGGCCGAGCAGCTTGGCGGCTTCCTGGACGCGCTTGGCCCGCTCGTCCTTGTGGATGCCCTGCATCTTGAGGGCGAAGCCCATGTTGTCCGCGACGCTCATATGTGGGTACAGCGCGTAGTTCTGGAACACCATCGCGATGTCGCGTTCCTTCGGCGGGCTGTTGGTCACGTCGCGATCGCCGATGTAGATCGAGCCCTCGTTCACCTCTTCGAGCCCGGCCAGCATCCGCAGCGCCGTCGACTTGCCGGAGCCCGACGGTCCGACGAGCACCATGAACTCGCCGTCGGAGATGTCGAGATCGAGCCTGTCCACAGCGGGGGTGTCGGTGCCCGGGTACACCCGGGTGGCTCCCTTGAACGAGACAGTTGCCATGTCGCGCTTCCTTTCCTCCGCCGGCAGGAACGTGCCGGACGATCCGTAGCAAAGGCCCCCAGGGCTGGGTGTCTTGCTTCGGTGATCCATCACCAAAGCACTGGGTTCAACGACCGAACGCCGATTTACATTCCCGGGTGATGGAACTCCGGCGCATTGACAAGCAGAATTTTTACGTACAATCTTTTTTGTGTGATGAGAGACGTGATGCACCTGGAGCAGCTCGAGCAGGCCGAGGCGCTGTTCAAGCCGCAGCGGATCGAGGTGCTGCGGCGGCTCGCGGAGCCGCACACCTGTGGTGAGGTCGCCGAGCAGCTCGGGCAGACTCCGCAGCGCGTCTACTACCACGTGAAGCGCCTCGTCGACGCCGGGCTGGTGACGCTCGTGGAAGAGCGCAAGGTGCGCGGCGTCCACGAGGGCATCTACCAGGCGACGGCCCGCACGTACTGGCTGTCGCCCCGGCTCGTCGGCCGGATCGGCGGCCTCCGCCGGGCCCGCGACGAGCTGAGCCTCGGCTACCTGCTGGACCTGATGGAAGAGGTCCAGACCGACATCGCCGCGCTGGACCGGGCAGCTCCGGAGCTGCCGTCCATCGGGGTCTCCGGTGAGATCCGGGTCCCACCGGACCAACGGCGGGAGTTCTTCCAGGACCTGCGCACCACGCTGCAGGACCTCTTCGAGCGCTACGGCGGCGCCGAGGGCGACGCCTTCAAGCTGGCCGTGGCGTGCTACCCCAAGGGAGACCAAGATCATGACTGAACCGCTCATTCTGCAAGCCCGCGCACAGGCCGGCATCGACGACGTCCGGCAGGCGCTGACCGACCCCAAGGCGCTCAACGTCTGGCTCGGCGAGCACTCGACCGTCGACCTGCCCGGGACCTTCGAGTTCTGGGGCCGCTACATCCCGGACGGCGACGCCCCGCATCAGCGAGTCCTGGCGTACGACGACCGCACGCTGCGGTTGGCGTGGTTGCTCGACGGCGAGGAGACCACGACCGAGATCACGCTGATCCCCGAGGGCGATGACTCCACCGTCGTCCGGCTGTCGCAGAGTCACTTCGACTTCGCGGACGCGATCAGTGGCGCGACCATTCGCGGCGTACTGCAGACCTTCTGGTCGCTCGCCCTCGCCAACCTGGTCGACTACCTGGACGGGCGCGAGCTGACCACCCGGCCCGACTTCACCTCGCCCGTGTTCACCGGCGAGGCACTGATCGACGCGCCGCTGGCGCAGGTGTACGCGTCACTGACCGAGTCCGAGAAGGCGTCCGCCTGGTTCGGTTTCCCGATCGGGATCGAGCCGTACGCCGGTGGCCGGTTCGCGATGGGCGGATTCGACGCCGGCCCGGGCGCGACGGTGGTCGAGGTGGTCGAGGGCCGCACGATGTCCGTCGACTGGGGACCGACCGGGATCAGCACCTGGGAGCTGGCCGAGTCCGACGGCAAGACCCGGCTCACCTTCGTGATGAGCGGGTTCGACGAGTCCAACCCGCCGTACGGCGCCTGGCTCGGCTGGCTCAGCGGGGTCGCGTCACTGCGCCGCTTCAACGAGCAGAAGAACTGGCAGTCAATCTGGGTTTCCTAGAAGTACGCGCCGCCGGGGCGGATCGAGTCGGTGAGGAGATCGAGCAGGGCGGTCACCGCTCTGCTCGATCGCCGGCCGCTGGCCGTGACGACGGACAACGTCCAGGTCAGGTCGGTCCCAGCAATCGGGAGCTGCGTGACACCCGGCGCCCTGGCCGGCTCCAGTTCCGGTACGACGGCGACACCGAGGCCGACGCGGACGTAGTCGGGGATCGTGGTCAGCTCCGGCACCTCGACCTGGACCCGCCGCGGGATGCCGGCGTTCTCGAAGGTCCGGTCGACCATGCTGCGGTTGCCGAACCCGAGCGGCATGTCGACGAACCGCTCACCGGCCAGCTCCTCGAGCCGCACGTCCGGCTCCTTCGCGAGCGGGTGCGACGACGGCAGCAGGACGACGAACGGCACCGTGGCGAGATCGCGAATCTCGAGTCCGTACAGCTCCGGCTTCGCCAGGCCGACCAGGGCCACATCGAGTCGACCATGACGTACGTCGTCCGCCAGGCCACTCGATCCGGTCGGCGACGTCGCCACCTGCACGTTGACCAGCGGGTACTTCTGGTGGAACGCCCCCAGCAGTTCGGCGAGGTTGACCAGGTTCAGTCGCGCCAGCGTGCCGATCCGGATGTTGCCCCGGAGGCCGGTCGACGCCTCCTCGACCGCCGCGCGCGCCCGGTCCAGCGCCTCCAGCGCAGCCTTTGCCTCCGGCAACAAAGCCTCGCCGGCCGCGGACAGTGTCACGCGCCGGGTCGAGCGGTCGAACAGCGTGGTCTTCAGGTCCGTCTCGAGGGCGCGGACGGCGGCCGACACAGTGGACTGGACCGTGAACATCCGGTGCGCCGCCCGGGTGAAGCTCAGCTCCTCGGCGACGGCGACGAAATACTCGAGCTGCCGGCTGTCCACGGGGCAATTATCGAACTTCTCGATAAGAGCGTGCAAGAACTTTCGTTGGACTCGATAGATGAGGCGAGCGACGCTGGGAACATGTCCACCTTGACTGGTTCGCGTGCGCTGGTGTCGACTTCCCGCGTGCGGTTCGCTCACGGGCCCGGTTTCTGGGTGATCGCCGCAGCCTTCCTGATCACGATGGCGTTCTCCACGGTCCCGACTCCGCTCTATGCGATCTACCAGCAGCGCGACGGCTTCCCGACATACATGATCACTGTGATCTTCGCGAGCTACGCGGTCGGCGTGATGGCGTCGCTGTACCTGGCCGGTCACGTCAGCGACTGGCTCGGCCGTCGCCGGGTCGCGCTGGTCGCCGTACTCACGGAAGCGTTGGCGGCGGCCGTGTTCCTGCTCTGGCAGGACGTGCCCGGGTTGCTGCTCGCGCGCTTCATCTGCGGGGTCGGTGTCGGTGTGCTGACCGCGACTGCCACCGCGCACCTGTCCGAGCTGCGGCAGATCGCACGCCCCGATGAGGATCCGAGCCGGTCGGCGCTGATCTCGAGCACGGTGAACCTCGGCGGGCTCGCGTTCGGTCCGCTGGTGGGTGGGTTGCTGGCTGCGTACGTCGCGTCTCCGCTCGAGCGCCCGTACGAGATCTTCCTGGTGTTGCTGCTGCTGAGTGCGGTGGGGATCGCGTTGGTGCCGGAGACTGTGGAGCGGTTGGAGGAGCGGCCTGCGTACCGGCCGCAGCGGGTGGCGTTGCCGTCGTCGGCGAGGCCGCTGTTCTTCGCGTCGGCGATCGGGGCGTTTGCGGCCTTTGCGATCTTCGGGCTGTTCACGTCGCTGGCGCCGACGTTCCTGGCCGGCACCTTGCATCACACCTCGCGGGTGCTTGCCGGTGTGGTCACCTTCGCGGTCTTCATCGCAGGCGCCGCCAGTCAGGTCGTGTTCGTCCGCCTCACCCGCCGGCACCAGCTTCGCCTCGGTCTGGCGGCAATGTCGGTGGGCCTGGCCGGCGTGGCTGTCGGTGGTCTGCTCCCCAGCCTGTGGACCTTCATCCTCGGCGGCGTCATCGCCGGCGCCGGCGTAGGCCTCGTCTTCCGCGGCGCCGTAGCCACCGCCGCCTCTCTCGCCGACCCCGCCTCCCGCGGCGAAGTCCTCGCCGCGCTCTTCCTCATCGCGTACGCCGGGTTGGCGATCCCCGTCCTCGCCATCGGCCTGGGCATAGCCCTCCTCCCCGCCGAAGTAGCCCTCCTCCTCTTCACCGCTCTCATCCTCATCCTGGTCAACACCGCAGTCCTCCGCATGCTCGCCGCCAACAAGTAATCTCCGGAGAGCGCACACTGATCGGTCAGGGCGTCGTGGGTTGGACGTCGGTGACGGTGCCGTCGGGCGTGGTGGTGTAGACGCCCTTCGACAGGTCTACGAGGATCAGGGTGTTGCCGAAGGGGTCTTGGATGACCGCGGCTCGGCCTACGGGGATGTCCAGGGGGCCGGTGAGGACGGTGCCGCCGTGGGTGGTGATGTGGGTGAGGGCTGTCGGTACGTCGTCAACGAGCCAGTTGGGTTCGTACGGGCGGGTCGTGGTCAGGACGAGTTCGCTGTCGCCGTCGGGTAGTTGCAGGCCGGCTTGGCCGATGGCGTCGTTTCGCCACAGGAGCCGGTGGCCGAGGGCCTCGCCGTAGAAGGCGAGACCCTCGGCCAGGCTGGGGACCGGGACCTGTACTGCGTCTACTCGTCGCAGGAGACCGTCGTTAGGCATACCCCAGCATGCGGGATATCAGGGTGTGGTGAGGATGACTAGTTGTTGGGTGGCGCGGGTCATGGCGACGTAGCGGTCTACTGCACCTTCGATGCCTTCGCCGAAGGACTCGGGGTTGATGAGGATGACCAGGTCGAACTCGAGGCCCTTGGAGAGTTCCGGCGTCAGGGATCGGACTCGGGCCGTGTCCTGGACGGTGGGGTCGCCGATGACACAGGCGATGCCTTCGGTGTGGTCGGCGAGCCAGGTGTCGAGGATCGAGGTCAGGTCCGCGGTGGATCCGTGGATGACGGGGGCGTCGCCGGTGCGGATGGAGGTGGGGACGTTGGCGTCGGGGAGGACGGCCCGGATGACCGGCTCGGCTTCGGTCATGATCTGTTCTGGCGTCCGGTAGTTGATGGTCAGGGAGGCCAGGTTGATCCGGTCGAGGCCGATTCGCTCGAGGCGTTCCTGCCAGGATTCCGTGAAGCCGTGCCGGGCCTGGGCGCGGTCGCCGACGATGGTGAAACTGCGGGACGGGCAGCGGAGCAGCAGCATCTGCCATTCGGCGTCGGTGAGTTCCTGGGCCTCGTCCACGACGATGTGCGCGAACGGGCCGGCGAGCAGGTCCGGGTCCGCGGTGGGGAGCGCGGACACGTCGACCAGGGCTTCCTGGATGTCTTGGCCGCGCAACATCGGGGCCCACGCGTCGTCCGCGTCGGCGGACTCGAGGATGTGGTCGATGACGTCGGTCATGCGTTCGCGTTCGACTGCGGCGGCGGCCTTCGGCCGGCGCTTTCGCCGGGAGGCCTCGGGGTCGCCGAGTCGCTGCCGAGCCGCGTCCAGCAGCGGCAGGTCGGATACCGTCCACGCCTGGGGGTCCGCACGCTGCAGCTTCTTGACCTCCTCAGGGCTGAGCCAGGGAGCGCACATGCGCAGGTAGGCCGGGACCGACCACAGGTCTCCGACGAGGTCGGTCGGTTCGATCAATGGCCACGCTCGGCCGAAGGCATCGACCAGGTCCTCGTTCCGCTCGAGGGATCTGCGCACGAGGTCGATCGAGACATCGTCGTCCTCGTACTCCTCCTCGTGCTTGTCCAGCAGGATCGTGATCAGCTCTTCCCAGACCTGGTCGCGCGCCTCGTTGTGCGGCGTCGCGGGGTCCGCTGCTCCGAAGGCCTCGGCCCAGTCAGCGGGGCTGAGCCGGAGATCGGACCAGTGGGTCTCGACCGTCATCGCCTTGGTGGGCACTTCCTCGTAAAGCTTCACGGCCGGTTCGATCGCCCGCACCATGTCCGCGGACGCCTTCAACCGGGCGATATCCGGGTCGGCCTCGGCCGGTGCGGTAGGCCCCTCGGGCAGGAGGTCTCGCAGCGTGCAGGTCTGCACACCTTCCTCGCCGAGGCTGGGGAGTACGTCGGACACGTACGCCAGGTAAGGCTGGTGCGGACCGACGAAGAGTACGCCGCCACGCCGATGGCCGAGGCGTGGATCGGAGTACAGAAGGTACGCCGTACGGTGCAGTGCGACGACTGTCTTACCCGTACCGGGGCCACCGTCGACGACGAGCGCGCCGCGAGAACCCGCGCGGATGATCGCGTCCTGATCGGCCTGGATGGTGCCCAGTACGTCGCGCATCCGGGGCGACCGGTTGCTGCCCAGGCTGGCGATGAACGCGGACTGGTCGTCGAGCGCCGCTGCGTGCCCGTCGAACCCGTCCGAAGTGAACACCTCGTCCCAGTAGTCGCTGATCCGGCCGCGGGTCCAGCGGTACCGGCGGCGGCTGGACAGCCCCATCGGGTTGGCGTGCGTCGCTCCGAAGAACGGCTCGGCCGCGGGGGAACGCCAGTCGATCAGCAGCCGGCGACCGGTGCTGTCGGTGAGGCCGAGGCGTCCGACGTACAAGGCCTCGGAGTTGTCCGCGCTGACCATGTGTCCGAGGCACAGGTCCAGGCCGAAGCGGCGCAGGGTGCGCAGGCGAGTGGTCAGTCGGTGGATCTCCAGGTCTCGGTCCAGGGCCTCCTGACCCTCGCCGCCCGGCGCCTTGCGGGTGGCGTCGAGGCGGTCGGACAGGTCGGCGATCGTCTGCTCGAGCGTCTCCGCGATGGCCGCGAAGTGCTGCTCGTCGGCGCCGATCAGTCTCGGGTCGGACTTGGCGGCGAGAGTGTCGGGAAGGTCGAACGCACTGGTAGTAACGGGGTACACGTCAGCAGCTCCGATCTAGCAGCAGCTTCGCGGCCACCGCCGCTCCGTCGGTTCGGATGGTGGCGGCCACGGCGGTGGCTCGTGCGCGGGTCTCAGGGGTCAGCGCCGTCTTCAGCGCGACGGACAGGGATTCGGTGGTCGGAGTGGGACCTTCGTGGGCCGCCCCGATGCCCAGGTCGACCACCCGGCCGGCCCAGTACGACTGGTCTCCTGCTTGGGGTACGACGACTTGCGGCGCGCCGGCCAGGGCAGCGGTGGTCGTCGTACCGGCGCCGCCGTGGTGCACGACAGCGGCCACTCGGCCGAACAACTGCTGCTGGTTGACCTCGCCGATGACGAAGCAGTCCTCCTGGTCGTCGACCGCGGCCAGCCCCGCCCAGCCGCGCCCTACGAGTACGCGGCGCCCTTGCCCGCGGATCGCCTCGATGGCCACCCCGGCGATGTCCCCCGACACGTGGCGCATGCTGCCGAAGCCGACGTACACAGGTGGTTCGCCAGAGTCCAGGAAGGCCGTCAGCTCAGCCGGCAGCGGCCGCTCGTCCGGCAGGATCCACGCTCCTGTGTGTACGACGTCCAGCTCCGAGGTCTCCTGCCACGGGCCCAGGATCGGGTCCGTGGCCAGCCACGGCTGCTCGGTGAAGGTGAACGTGCGGACATCGTCCACCAGCGGCAAACCGACCGAGGCCCGGTGTGCATTGAGCGCCTCGCCGTGCATCTCGTTGAACCGCTTGGCGTTCAGCTCCCACAGCACCCGGTTGTCGGTCACCCCCGGTGGGAAGGTCTCGCCCGGCATCAGCAGCGGCGGCGCGTGATGCGGCGACGGCAGCAGGAACGGACAGAAGGTCACATACACGTACGGGATGCCCAGCTTCTCGGCCACCGACCGCGAGGCGAAGTACGCGAACCCGGTCGCCAGGACCAGGTCACACCCCTCGGCGGCCTCGGCGACCGTGTCGAACATCGCGGCGAACTCGGATACCCGCTCCGACGTCCCCGATGCCGTCGACGGCCGCACCATCGAACCCATCCGCGGGCCGACCGGCGTCAGCGGTACGCCGGCCCGCGCCAACAGCTCCGCGAAGACCTCGTCCGGCGGCGCGCACACTCGCACCTCCGCGCCGAGGTCCCGTAACTGCACCGCGAGCGCTACCACCGGTTCGACGTCGCCTCGCGATCCATACGTCGACAACACAACACGCACTGCGCAAACCCCCAAGATGTCGATCAATTCCGCCTACGGCCAGCGATTGTCCGGCACAACTGGGGGCTTGCGGCAAGTCCCCCAGTGCGCTATAAGTTAGACATGGCAAGGAGAGACTTCTCCCTGCCTTTCTTCTTGTCACGATCAAGGGGACGAATCAGGTGGTCCAGCCCGCGGATCTCGCGCGGGACTTCGGGGTGCGGGCCGGCGTACTGCGGCCGCATCCGGGCGGGTACGAGAGTGACTGCTGGGTGGCGGACGACGCCTGGTTCGTCAAGCTCTGGAAGCAGCAGGGCCATCCCCGCGGACTGAGTGTGTTGCAGGAGCTGCAGGATCTCGGTCTACCGGTGCCGGCTCCGGTTCCGGCGCTGTCGGGTGCGCTCTACGCCATCCTGGATGGAAGGCCGTACGCCGTTTTCCCTTATATCCAAGGGCGTACGGCGAACCACGACGACTGGCGGGTCACAGCCCGGGCGCTCCGCCACGTCCATGACCTCGGTGATCGTCCGGACCTACCGCACGCCACCCTCGACGAGCCGGAGATTCGCGCGTTGGGTGAGCGGCTCGATCATCCCTGGATCGTCGAGCGGCGAGACGAAGTGGCTGCCGCGATTCATCGACTGGACGACACGATCGAGCGGGTGCGGTCGAGGGTGGTGCGCGAGGTCGTCTGTCATCGCGACTTCGGCGGCCTCAACCTGATCCTGGACGAGGGCAGCAACGTCGCGGCGATGCTCGACTGGGATCAGGCGGTCATCGGCCCGCGCGAGCACGACGTGTGGATCGCCGCCGAAGGACCGCACCTCGAACCGTTCCTCGCCGAGTACGGCGCTCGCGACCTCGACCTCGATCACCTCGAATATGCCCTCCTCGCCCGAGCCCTCCGCGACATGGCTGCCCGCGTTCTGGACGAGGTCGACCGCCCCGGAGTCACCACGTGGGGTTTCGATCGCATCGCCCGGCTGGACAACGACCTCGAGATCTTCCGTGCCCACTGCAGTGCGGGTTAGCGGGCTCATAGGATGCGGGTATGGGCGTGACTGTGGCGGTTGGGGAGCAGACGGCGTACTTGGCTCGAGTCGGGCACGCTGGGGTGTTGCTGTTGCCGATGATCACCGGGATCGGGGAACAGATCCGGGAGTGGGCCGACGAGTTGGCCGGGGAGGGGATCACGGCGCTGGTGTGGGATCCGTTCAAGGGGCGGAGCACCGACAACTCGACGCGGGAAGAGCTCAGCGGGCTGTTGCGGAAGATGGATGACGACACCGCGCTGGCCGAGCAGACCGAGTTGCTGGACTACCTGACCGGTGAGCTCGGGTGCAGCAAGGTCGGCGTGATCGGCTGGTGCCTGGGTGGTCGGTTCGCGTTCCTGCTCGGTGCGCGGGATCAGCGGCTGGCGAGTGTCGTCGCGTTCCACCCGACCGTGCCGTCGAAGCTGGCGCCGCATCACACGTACGACGCGATCGCGGAAGCCGCCGGGATCACCGCGCCGGTGCTGGTGAGCTACCCGAGCGCGGACACCGCCGTACCGAACGCCGACTTCGAGGCTCTCCAGACGATCCTGCAGGCTCGTCAGACCGGCGCGACGTTCACGCAGTACTTCCCCGGCGCGGCCCATGGCTTCTCGGACAAGTCGCGGCACGACAAGGTCGTCAACGCGGACGCGTTCCGGCTGGCGTGGCCGCAGGCGCTCGCGCTCATGCGGTCGACAGTCAGCTAACTGCGCACACGCGTTGAGGGTTCATGCCGCCTGGCGGTGAGCGGTCGGCGTCGTACCGCGGACCCGCTTGAAGGCGACGCTCAACGCGAACGCGTTCGCGTACCCGACCCGCCGGGCGATCGTGTCGACGGTGTCCCGCGTGGCCCGCAGCTGGTCGGCGGCCAGCGTGATGCGCCACCCGGTGAGGTAGCTCATCGGCGCCTCGCCGACGAGCGCGGTGAACCGGCGCGCCAGCGAGGCCCGTGACGCGCCCACCCGGTCGGCGAGCTCGGTGACGTTCCACGGGTACGCCGGATCCTCGTGCAGCAACCGCAATGCCGTGCCGGCGATCGGATCGGACTGCGCCTGGTACCACCCCGGCGCCTGTGACTCCGGCCGGTCGAACCACGCCCGCAGCGTCGTGATCAACGCCAGGTCGAGCCATCGATCCAGCACGCTCTGCTGCCCCGCCGCGTCCCGCTGGATCTCGCTCGACACCATGTCCATCACCGAGCCCGCGACGTCGGCGGCCGGTACGACGAGCACCGGCGGAAGCGCGGTGACGAGCCGGCGGCTGACGTCGCCCGCCACCTGATAGGTGCCGCTGGCAACCATCACGGCTCCCGACGCGCGGCTGCCGTACGTCCGCACCCCGAGCCGGGCGCTGTAGTCGACCGGTGCCCCAGGCAACGGTTCGCACACGCCGCCCGGGTGGATCCGCAACTGTGGCGCCGTCTCGACGCTGTCCCCGACGACGTACGGCGAGGGTCCGGTGAAGATCGCGACGTCACCCTCGGCCATCCGCACCGGCGGGATCCCGTCGCGGGTCACCCAGCCCGACCCGCGGACCAGGGTCGCCAGCGCGAGCGGTGCCTCGTCGCGGATCTCCACCGCCCACGGCGGATCCATGATCGTCAGGTTGAAGACGCCGTCCCGGGCGCGGGTCCCGGCCAGCAGGTCGTCGAGCACATCCATGGCCCAACCCTACCTTGGCTGAGCGTCTGGAACATTGAATTGCGGCAAACAACCATGGTTCGTCTCACCAGTTGCCGGTGGACTAGACACATGACAACAACACCGATTCTGATCCTGAGTGGTAAGGGCAAGACCGGCCGCCGCGTCGCCGCACAGCTCGACGCACGGGGCGTCCCGTTCCGGCTCGCGTCCCGGTCCAGCGAGCAGCGCTTCGACTGGTACGACGAGAGCACCTGGTCCGCGACGATCGCCGGCGCCGACACCGCGTACCTGGCACCTCCGGTCGGCCCGACCGGGCTGGCGCAGGCCGGCCGGTTCATCCAGCAAGCGGCCGCCGAAGGTCTTCGCCGGGTGGTCCTGCTGTCCGGCCGCGGCGTCGGCAGCCCCGGCCGCGACTTCGCCGTGTACGACGGCTCGCTCGATCTGGAGCACGCGGTCCAGGCGAGTGGCGCCGATTGGACCATCGTCCAACCGGCCTGGTTCGCGCAGGGGTTCAGCGAGGACTTCCTGCGGTACCACGTGCTCGCCGGTGAGATCCGATTGTCCGCCGGCACCGGAGCCGAGGCGTGGATCGACACCAACGACGTGGGAGACGTGATGACGGCGGCGCTGCTCGACGAGGCGTACACCGGCCAGGTCATCGCAATCTCGGGCCCGCGCCCGCTCACGATGGACGAGGTCGCCGATGCGCTCTCGACCGCAACCGGCCGACTGATCACGTACGCCGAGCTCGAGCCCGAGAAGCATGTCGGCGAGCTGGTCGAGCAAGGTCTCACTCAAGAGGACGCTGAGGCCGTCCGCGACCTGTTCGCCGTCATCCGCAACCACCGCTCCGAGTACGTCTCCGACGGAGTCCAGCAGGTCCTCGGCCGCCCGCCGCGCGACTTCGCGGACTGGGCCCGCGAGACCGCAACGACCGGAGTCTGGGCGGCGTAGCGGACGCCAGGCACTCATCAAATCGGGCACTCACCAAAGTGAGGCTCTTCTGTTGGATGTGTGGGCGAGGTGAGCGGGGTCGGTCGGTGTGCAAGCTCGACAGGATGTGTCGGTCGAGGGGTGCTGGCCAGCGTGGCATCCACGCCTGGCCGCGCCGGATCGGCCGGCGGCAGCGCTAACACGTCCTGTCGACCTTGCACACCCCCAGCCACCGTCGGCACCCCCGGGCTGCCGGGTGTGCTGGTTCGGGATAGGGGGTGATGTCCGGGTGGGCAGGGGCGGGAGGTGCCGGGGTTGGGCCGGGCGGTTCCGGCGGCCTTGCTCCGCGCCACCGGCACCGGTGTGCTGCGCGCCGAGGGATCGGTCCACGTCTGGTGCCCTGGGACAGCCCACCGGTCCGGTCCCAGCGCTCCGTGTCGCCGCGGACATGTCCCCGACCGACCCCGTTTGATGGGTTGACGTCCGAGATGGTGGGCGGAGTCCAGTGTTCGAAGCAACGGTTCATGCTGCTGCCGGGTTGGCGAGCAGTTCGGCCAGCGCTTGGGCTGGGGTTTTCAGGTTGAGTGTAGGGCGGGGGCGTTGGTTGAGGGTGGCGGCGATCCGGTCGAGGTCGGCGGCGGTGTGGATGGACAGCTCGCTGCCCTTGGTGAGCCAGAACCGCAGGAGCCGGTTGGTGTTTTCGTTGGTGCCGCGTTGCCAAGGGGAGTGGGGGTCGCAGAAGTAGACCGGCATGTCGAGGTCGAGCTGGATGCGCCGGTAGGCGGCTAGTTCGGTGCCGCGGTCCCAGGTCAGCGAGCGGCGCAGGTGGTCGGGCAGGGTCCGCATCTGGGCGATCATGGCCTCGGCGACGCTGTCGGCGTCGTGCTGTCCGGGCAGGTGCAACAAGATGGTGAACCGGGTGCTGCGCTCGACCAGGGTGCCGACCGCGGATGTGTTGGCGGCGCCGATGATCAGATCGCCTTCCCAGTGCCCGGGCACGGCACGGTCGGCGGCCTCGGCGGGGCGCTGGCTGATCCGGAACGCCTCCCGGTACGGGCCTGTGGACTGGCGCCGGCCGCCGCGGGGCTTGCGCGCCGAGCGGCGCAGGCTCAGCTGCCGGTGCAGGTCCTGGCGCAACTGGCCACGGGTCTGCACATACAACGCCTGGTAGATGGTTTCGTGCGACACACGAGCCATCTTCTCCTCGGCGCTGGCGCCGGGGTGATCGCGGCGCAGAACCGTCGCGATCAGGCCCGGGGACCAGCCGGCGTCCATCCAGTCGGTGATCCGGGCGCACAGCCCCGGATCGGCGGCCAGCTTGAACTCCTTGGGCCGTCGCCGCCGCTCATGCGCGCCACGGTGAGCCACCGGCGCCCAGTACGACCCGTCCGGGCCACGATTGCGGGCCACCTCCCGCCAGATCACCGACCTGTCCCGCCCGATCGCCTCCCCGATCCCGGCATACGACAACCCCTGCCGCAGCAACACCGCGATCACCGCCCGGTCCTCACTGCTCAACGCCCGCCGGCGCCGCGGCCGCTCACCGGCCGCCGCACCCGGGAACGAGGCCGGCGCACTGCCTACCAATCCACCAGCCCTACCCCGCCGCATCGATGGCTCCACAAGCCCCGATGCTCGCCACCACAACCTCCCCGCCTCCCACGACACGCCGGCCCCCACCGCAGCCGCCTGCAACGACTCCCCACCACACACCAGCGCGAAGAACCGCTCACGCACCTCATACGGATACGCCTTCGGCATCAAACAACACCTTCCAGTAGTCGTTGCTTCGACCACTGGAGTCCGCCGTGGGTTGGCGCCCCGGAATCCGGTACGCCAACCCACCACATGGGACGTCAACCCACCAAATGCGCCAGCGGGTCCTGCCAGCTGGGCGAGTTGACGAACCGCAGGCTCAGGCAGGCGGCCCGAGGGCAGTTGATGAGTGCTGGCGGTCCGCCTCCCCGCGCCTACTTGTCCGTGGGAAGGCGGATCAGCCGATCAGCGGTGCAAGGCCGTCGTCGTCGGTCAGGCGGCCGAGCGGAGCATCGACCGGATGCCGACGGTCAGTCCGGCGGCCGCGGTCACGATCGCGGCGACCCAGCCCCACAGCACCGCACTCGACAGCACCTCACCGGAGAACAGCGTCCGCTCGGCGTCGACGAGATAGGACAGCGGGTTGAACTTGGCCGTGATCCGCATCCACTCCGGCCCGGTCTCCAGCGGCAGCAGCATCCCGGACAGGATCATCAGCGGGAACAGGAACGTCTGCTGCACCATCCAGAACATCCAGTCCTGCTTGCGGACAGCGATCGCCAGCGCGTAGCTGAACGAACCCAGCCCGATCCCGAACACCGCGAGCAGCGCCAGCCCGACCAGCGCGCCACCGACATGCAGGTCGAACGCGAACGGCGTCATCACGGCGATCACGATCACCGCCTGGCCGAACAGCGGGACCATTTCCTTCAGCGCCCGGCCGATCAGCAGCGACGACCGCGCCAGCGGTGTGACCAGCATCCGCTCGTGCGCTCCGGTCTGGAACTCGAACAACAGGTTCGCGCCGGTGGCCGACGTACCGAACAGCGTCGTCATCACCAGGATCGCGGGCACGAACCACTGCCAGACCCCGCCGCCGAGCGAACCACCCATCGACCCGGACAGCAGCGGCCCGAACAGTGCGAGAAACACGAGTGGCTGGATCATGCCGAACAGCAAGGTGAACGGATCCCGGAGGACCGGCTTCAGTTCGCGCGTCATCACGATCCGGATGTCGCGCAGCAGGTTCCGCGACGGCTGCTCCGCGGTGACG
This sequence comes from Kribbella sp. NBC_01484, assembly GCF_036227145.1. Lineage (NCBI taxonomy): Bacteria > Bacillati > Actinomycetota > Actinomycetes > Propionibacteriales > Kribbellaceae > Kribbella > Kribbella sp. NBC_01484. The sequence goes on along the minus strand of NZ_CP109437.1, from coordinate 2,530,552 downwards.
GTCGGAGTGGTGGAAACAGTGAGGGTGCTCATCAGGCTGCCTTTCCATTCGAGTCTTCCCGCAAACTGCGGCCGGTCAGGTTGAGGAACACGTCGTCGAGGGTCGGGCGATGCACCTGCGCCGCCGCGACCGGTACGCCGGTCTGCTGAGCGGCCGTGATCAGCAAGGGAAGCGTCGCCGGACCGTCCGCGACCCGGACACTGAGCTCGTCGCCGACGGCAACCACCTCACGCGCCCCGGGCAACTTCTCCGCCATCGCGGCGAGCTGGGAAAGATTGTCGGGAGCAACAGTCAATGCGAGCCGATCACCGGCCAGCTTGGTCTTCAGGGCATCGGCGGTGTCGTCCGCGATCACCTGACCGTTGTCGACGACAACGACCCGCTCGGCCATCGAGTCGGCCTCGTCCAGGTAGTGGGTGGTCAGCACGATCGTCATCGCGTACTGCTCGCGCATCCGCAGGATGTGGTCCCACAGGTTCGCGCGGTTCTGCGGGTCGAGGCCGGTCGACGGCTCGTCCAGGAACAGCAGCGACGGCGCGTGTACCAGCCCCATCGCGACATCCAGCCGCCGCCGCTGCCCGCCGGACAGCTCCGACACCTTGCGGTTGACGAGCTCGGTCAGCTCGAGCGCCTCCACCAGCTCGGCGGTACGGCGCTTGGCCGCCCGCCGGTCGAGTCCGTAGATCACACCCTGGCCGACGAGCTCGTCGCCGACCCGTTGCGAGTGACCCGCGCCGTTGCCCTGACCGACGTACCCGATCCGGCGGCGGACCTGGCTGGGCTCTGCGGTCACGTCGTACCCGGCGACCGTCGCCGTACCGGACGTGGGGGTGATCAGGGTGGTGAGCATGCGCAGGGTGGTCGTCTTGCCGGCGCCGTTCGGGCCGAGAACGGCGACCAGTTCGCCGGGTTCGACGTCCAGGCTGATGCCGCGGACCGCGTGCACGGTCTCGGTACGGCTCACCACGAAGTCCCGGGTGAGCTCTCGCGTGCTGATCACGATGTCTCCTTCAGTCTTGGCTTGATGTCGGCGACATTTCCAGCAGAAGAGGACAGGTTCTGGCCGTTACTCGTGGCAATCTGAAGACATGTCCGAGACCTCAGCCAGACTCCTCTCGCTGCTGTCCTTGCTCCAGGCCCGCCGCGACTGGCCTGGTGCGCTGCTCGCCGAACGTCTCGAGGTCAGCCCGCGCACAGTTCGCCGCGACGTCGACCGGCTGCGCGACCTCGGCTATCCCGTGCGCGCGACCAAGGGACCGGACGGCGGCTACCGCCTCGACGCGGGGGCGGACCTGCCCCCGCTGCTGTTCGACGACGACCAGGCGATCGCCGTCGCGGTCGCCCTGCAGACCGCGACCACCACGGTCACCGGGATCGAGGAGGGTGCGTTGCGCGCGCTCGCCACGGTCCGCCAGGTGATGCCGGCGCGCCTGCGCCAACGGGTCGATGCACTACAGGTGACGACCGTCGATCGGTACGCCGACCGACGCCGTACGACGGTGGACTCGGACCAACTGATCGCGGTCGGGATGGCGGTCCGGGCGCATGAGGTACTGCGGTTCGACTACGCGTCACCGGGTGCCTCGGACGAGTGGATGCCGCCGCGGAAAGTCGAGCCGCATCACCTGGTGACGTGGGGTGGGCGGTGGTACCTGGTCGCGTGGGACCTGGATCGCAAGGACTGGCGGACGTTCCGGGTGGATCGGATGACGCCGAAGTCACCGAGCGGTCCGCGGTTCACTCCGCGTGAGCTGCCCGCGCCCGACGTCGCGACGTACATCTCATCGCGCTTCAAGGGGCAGGACCAGACGCCGTACCGCGGCGAGGCGATCCTGCAGGCGAAGGCGTCCGACATCGTCCAATGGGCCGGACGCGACGCGATCGTCGAGGAGATCACCCCGACGAGCTGCCGCCTGGTGCTCAGCGCGTGGTCCTGGACCGGACTGGCCGCGACCTTCGGGATGTTCGAGTGCGACCTGGAGTTCGTCGGTCCTCAGGAGCTCAAGGACGCCGCCGCCCAACTGGCCGCCCGCTACCAGGTAGCCGCGTCATGACGGCCGAACTGATCGTCGTGGACGCGGACGCGTGGCGGGTCTGGCTCGGCGAGCACCATCAGTCGTCGGATGGCGTCTGGCTGGTGCTCGCGAAGAAGAACGTGACCACGCCGACGAGCCTCACCTACGACCAGGCGCTGGAGGAGGCCTTGTGCCACGGCTGGATCGACGGCCGGCGCCGGAGCCGGGACGAGCAGACCTTCATCCAGCACTACACGCCACGGCGGTCGCGCAGCATGTGGTCGCAGCGGAACGTCGGCCTCGTCGCGCGCATGGAGACCGAAGGCCGGATGCTCCCGGCCGGTCGCGCCGAGGTCGAGCGGGCCAAGGCGGACGGGCGCTGGGACAAGGCGTACGGCGGCTCGGGCGCGCTGGAGATCCCGCCGGACCTGGCCGAGGCGCTGGCCGCGGTGCCGCGGGCGCAAGCGATGTTCGACATCCTCACCAGAGCCAACCGATTTGGAGTGGTCCACCGCGTAAACACCGCAAAGCGACCGGAGACCAGGTCAAAACGCATCACCCAGTTCGTCGACCTACTGTCCCGCGGCGAGACCATCTACCCACAGAAACGTACGCTCTGAGCTAGTTGGCCCGCGCCTTCCCGTTGCGTGACTAAGAGGTCAGTAAAGCACCGGGTTGAAGGGGGAGGAGATGGTGTCGCCGGGCTGGTTGCCGGGCATCCAGGCGGCGAGGTCGGCTTCCTGGGAGCGGTTGGTCGGCGGGGCGATCTCCATCGCGGCGTCGACGTAGATGATCGTCATCACCCGGCGCGGTATGTCGGTCTGGTTCGCCGGAGCGTGGTGGAAGGTCCAGCCGAGGTGGTAGCTCACCTCGCCCAGTTCGTACGGCTCGGAGATCTCCGGGAACTCCTGCTCGGCCAGCGTCTGCTGCAGGACCCGCTCGGACTCGTCGCTGATCGGCAAGTTGCGGCCGTGCTCGAAGACGTGACTGCCCGCGGCGAACGACAGCGGACCCATCTCCATCGGTGTCTCCTGCAACGGCACCCACACCGTCACGCACCGGTCCGTCGAGAACGGCCAGTAGTACTGATCCGCGTGCCACGGGGTGACGCCACCGCCGGACTCCTTGTAGAGCGCCTGGTCGTGGTACAGCCGGACCGACTGCACTCCGAGCAACTGCGCCGCGATCCGGGCCAGCCGCGGCGACGAGACGAATTCCAGGACCCGCTCACTGTCCTGCCACAGGTTCGTCACCTGCAGGAACGCCTTCCCGTAGGTATCGCGTTCCTCCAGCGGCAGATCCTGAGTGTTCAGCTCGATCACCTTGCCGGTGATCTCCGGCTCGTACGCCGCGATCGTGTCCGGGCTGAGCACGTTCCTCAGCTTGACGAATCCGTGCTCGGCGAAGTGCGCGATGTCGGACCGGCTGAGCGTGTAGTCGGTCTCGAGCTCTGGGCGGGTCAGAGTCATGGGACCTAAGCGTTCCGGTGCGCTTTATCGATGTAAAGATCAGTGATCAAATCTTTGCTCGAATCAGTGAACTGATTCAGCGCGGCCCGGCGAACCGGTCCAGTGCCTCGAGGATCAGGTCTCGCGTGCCGAGTCCGCCCGCGCCGTGACCCTCCTGCTCGACCAGGTGCAGCTCGGCATCCGGCCAGGCCTGGGCCATCCGCCAGGCGATGTCCGGCGGGCTGCTGATATCGAGCCGGCCGTGGATCAGCACACCTGGAATGCCGGCCAGCTTGCCGGCCTCGTGCACCAGCACGTCCTCCTCCAGCCAGGCGGCGTGACCCCAGTAGTGAGTGACGAGCCGGGCCATCCGCAGCCGGAAGACGGGATCGTCGTACCGGGAGTCCGGCCGCCAGCCCGGATGAGTGCGGACGTGGGTGTCCTCCCAGTCGCACCAGTCGCGCGCGGCCTTGTCGCGGACCGCGGGATCCGGGTCGTGCAGCAGCCGGCTGTAGGCCAGCGCGAGGTTCCCGTCCCGCTGGTCTTCCGGTACGCCGTCGCGGAAGCGGGCCCACTCTTCGGGAAAGATCCGGCCCATCTCCCGGGTGATCCAGTCGACCTCGCGGCGGGTCGTGTTGGTGACGCTGAACAGCACGATCTCCGACACCGAGTCCGGGTGTTGTTCGGCGTACGCGAGTCCGAGCGTCGCACCCCAGGACGCGCCGAGCAGCAGCCACTTCTCGATCTCGAGGTGGTGCCGGAGTTGCTCGAGGTCCCCGATCAGGTGGGCGGTGGTGTTGGTGCTGAGGTCCACGTCCGGCTCGGCGGCGTCCGGCGTACTGCGGCCGCAGTTGCGCTGGTCCATCAGGACGACCTTGTACTTGGCGGGATCGAAGTACCGGCGCCACCACGCGCCGGCGCCGGAGCCCGGACCACCGTGGATCACCACCGCGGGCTTACCGTCCGGATTGCCGCAGACCTCCCAGTAGACGCGATGCCCGTCGCCGACGTCGAGCAGGCCGTGGTCGTACGGCTCGGTCTCCGGATACATGCGGACGCTCCTCGGATCTAACAGTACTGTTAGATTAAATGTAACAGTCCTGTCAGATTGAGATGATGCCGGTGTAGGTCAAGGCGAAAGTGCCGCAGGGGAAGAGGAAGAGCGCCGCGAGCACGATGATCCCCCGGAAGGACTGACGCGGGCCGATCAGTTTGCCGTACGCCGCGATCAGGACCGGGACCATCACGACCTCCAGGGCCAGCATGCTGCGCGGGATGATCGTGCCGGTCGCGGCCAGGACGACCGAGAGTGCGGCCGCCGCGATCCAGGCGCCGTACCCGATCAGGTACGTCGTCCGCGCGCCGAAGCGAACCGCGATCGTGTGGTAGCCGGCGGCGCGGTCCGCCTCGAGGTCGGCGAGGGTTGTCGGGAGGTAGAGGCCGACCGCGGCGAGGGTGCCCTGCAAGCCCATCAGCCAGGGAAAGCCGCTCAGGTCCGGGTTGATCGCGGCCCAGCCGGCCAGCGGTCCGAAGGCGCCGAGGGCGAGCGCGTTGACGGCGACGTCGAAGCCGGCGCGGGTCTTCAGGCGGACCGGCGGGACGCTGTAGGCGTACCCGAGCAGGACGGCGAGCAGTACGCCGAGTGCGAACACGATCCCGACATGCAGACTCAGTCCGACGGCCGCGACCGCGGCGGCGAAGGCGAGGCGCTTCGCCGCGCGCAACGTGATGCGGCCGTCGAGGAGTGGTGACTTCGCCTTGCGGGGGTTGAGCCGGTCGCTCGGCAGGTCGTACGCGTCATTGACCGCGAGCACCGCCAGCCAGACCAGCGGTCCCATCACGACGGCGCCGACAATCAACCGTGGCCACTCGTCGAGCGGCGGCACCAGCCGATGCGTCGCCAGCAGAATCCCCACGTAATAAGGCACGATCGAAACAACCCAGAACGCCGGCCGCCCGACCGCCACCACATCCCGAACCCGCGGCCCCGCGCGCCGAACCCCCACCACCGTGGTCACAACCCCACTCTCCTCCCGCCACGGCTCGCCGTCCTCCACCCACCGAGTGACCCCCCTCACTCTCCCGACTGAATGTGGTCAACCCCACGCGCCTGTCGGGTCAGGTGGTCACGTACGCGAGCGAACCCTTCTCCAGGGCTACCCAGACTGAACCGTCTGTGTCGATTGCTAGGCCGTGGGGTTCGGAGCCTTCGCCTAGGTTGAACTGGGCGATGATGTTGCCGTTGGCATCCAATCGGACCAGGGCGGCTGCGGCCCACAACGTGATCCAGCAGCCGCCGTCGTCCGTCGCGACCACCGCGTGGGGCTTGGAGCCCGCCGGCAGCGGGAACTCCTCGATCTTCCCGTCCGGTGTGATGCGGCCGGCCTGATCCGCGAGGATCTCCACGAACCACACGCCCTGGGGTCCGGAGCTGACGCCGACCGGGCCGGCACCTTCGGTTGGCAGGGGATAGGTGGTGGCCTCGCCACTCGTACTCATCCGGCCGATCGCGTTGGCCTGGTTGAGGGTGAACCACAGCTCGTCATCGGTCGCGGTGATCATCGCCGGGAACGCGCCTGAGGTCCCGATCGCATACGTCGACACCTCGCCGTCGACTGTCACGCGCCCGATCTGGTCGACGTTCATCAGCGTGCACCACAGGGCCCCGTCCGGTCCCACGCAAAGCCCGTACGGCGCTCCCGCGACGGCGACCGCGGACACGGCGCCGTCGTACCCGATCCGCCCGAGGTGATCATCACCATTACGCGTGAACCAGACGGCGTCGTCCGGCCCAGGCACGATCAGACTCGGCCGAGACCCAGGCGCACCAAGCTCGAACCGCGCCTCCCTCGCGGCGGGCATACCGGCGCCCGTGCGGTCATCGTCCGCGGCCGGCTCGCCGCCGCGTTGGAGCCTCGCGATTTGGCCCGTGTGCACGAGGGTTGTCCAGAGCGCGTCGGCGGTGACGGCGACGGCGTACGGGCCGTCGGACGGACCGGCGATGGTGTGTTCAGTGATTGGCAAGGGAGGTCTCCTTCGGGGCGAGGGTGGTTCCGTGCCGGCGGGAGATGAAGTGGCGGTCGTGCGTGACCACGACGAGCGCGCCGGCGTACCGGTCGAGGTGGCGACCGGAGGGTGTCGTCCGGGGGCGCGGCTCGGACCTGTCCCATAGGACGTGGGGTCGTCGTGCAGGGACAGCTGAGTAGACATGGGGATCCTCCTGACTCGCGCGGGTTCGGGTGCTGCGAACGGCGGGTCAGAAGATCACGTGCTGCCTCCATTAATGCGACGATTGTTGCGTTAAGATCATGCCATGACGGATGCCGAACCTGCAAGCAGGCCGGGTGGACGCACCGCGCGGGTGCGCGCCGACGTGCTCGCCGCGGTCGAGGCCGAGCTGGCCGAACAGGGGTACGACGGCCTCACGATCGACGCGGTCGCGGCCCGTTCCAGCGTTCACCGGACCACCGTGTACCGCCGTTGGAAGACCGTCGCCGGGCTCCTCGTCGACCTGCTCCAGGCCGGACTCGACGACACCTGGGAGCCCGCCGACACCGGCTCACTCGAGGGCGACCTGATCAGCCTCAACCGCGAGGTGTACGCCGCGCTCGCTGCCCGCCCGTCCGTCACCCAGGCCGTCATCGCGGCCTCCTTCCGCACCCCGGAAGCCGCCGAGGCCCTGACCGCGTTCTGGTCCGACCGCTACACCCGCAGCGAAGCCGTCGTACGCCGAGCGATCGCCCGCGGCGAGCTGCCCTCCACAACCAACGCCCATCAACTCCTGATGACCGCAACCGGCCCCCTGTACCACCAGCTTGTTCTCCTCCGTCAACCCATGCCCCGAGCAACCGCCGACCACTACGCGAGAGCCGCCGCCGCGGTCGGTATGTCCGGACTAGGCTCCAGGCACGCCTAGGCTGAGGAGACTGTTTTGACTGGACGGTTGGCGAACGAAATTGTGTTGGTGACGGGGGCCGCGCGGGGGATCGGTCGGGCGGTGGCGGTGAAGGCTGCGGAGGAAGGCGCCGCGGTGGCGTTGGTCGACATACTGGCCGATCAGCTGACCGCGACCACCGCGGAGCTTGCCGAAACCGGTGCAAGGGTGGTGGCGGCGGTCGGTGACATCACCGATGAGGTGTCGGTCCGCCAGGCGGTGGGCAAGTTGACGGACGACCTCGGGAAGCCGGTCACCGTGCTGGTCAACAACGCCGGCAAGAACGCGTACGCCGACGCGACCAAGATGTCCGTGGCCGAGTGGGACAGTGTGTTCGACGTCGACCTGAAGGGCGCCTGGCTGATGGCGCGTCAGGTGCTCCCGCCGATGATCGAGGGCCGGCACGGCTCGATCGTCAACATCGCGTCGATCCACTCCAGCCTGACCACCGCCGGGATGTTCCCGTACGCCGCGGCCAAGTCCGGCCTGGTCGGGATGACCCGGTCGCTGGCCCTGGACGTTGCCCCACACAACGTTCGCGTCAACGCCGTCAGCCCCGGCTACATCGGCACCGATCTCCTGGAGGAGTTCTTCGACACGATCCCCGGCGAACGCGAGAAGGCGCTCGGCGTCCATCCGCTCGGCCGGATCGGCACCCCGGAGAACGTGGCCGAGGTCGTCTGCTTCCTCGCCTCCGAAGCGGCCGCCTTCGTCACCGGCGCCAACTGGTCCGTAGACGGCGGCCTCGGCATCCGCTACGCCTAGCCGACGACCCTAGTCCGCGTCAGAGCAGCTCTCCAAGCATCGTGACGGCCTCATCCATGCCGTATCGCTCGCGCAACACCAGCAGGAGGTCGTCAACAGACTCTGGCGGATAGCGTCTACGAGCAGACATCCTGCTCACGGCTCGGAGGGCCCGCTCCGGGCTCACCGACACGGCATCGGCAGCGAACTCTCGCGACGCCACTACCTGGATCCCGCGGGGTAGGCACCGTTCGGGGAAGTCCTTCAGGTTCTCGGTGACGATCGCCCCGGCACCGCCGGCCAGCGCGGCCGCGACGACGTGCTCATCCGCGAAATCTGGAAGGCCGAAGGTTCCTTCGTACGGTTCCCAGTGCGGGATCTCGGCGTCGTCGAAGGCGAGGCGCATCTGCTCGATCAAGCGGGCCGATTGCGCCTCGGCCTTCGCCGGTGGAACGGATCGCGCGAGGAGCTTCCGTAGATTCGTGTAGCGCAACTCCTCGAGGATCGCGCTGCTCCACAAGGGCCGATACAGGTTCTCCACCGCGAGTGAGAGCAGGAAGTCGCGTTGGGTGCTGGGCCAGAGGACCGAGGTGTCGAGGACTGCGCTGAACACTCCGGCGGCTCTCAGCTGGTGTGGCCGCGGCGCCGGTCGGCGAGCTCTTGGCGAATGGCTCGGAGCTGTTCCTGTACGGCGACTGGGTCGTCCTCAGCGTCGAGTTCGACACCGGTGGCGGCGATGGCGTCGTACTGACGCTGGCGACGGCGCTCCCGGTAATCGAGCAACTCGCGCAGCAGGACCTTCCGCCTGGTGCCGATCCGCTCCGCCGGCAGGTCACCCTGATCGATCAGCCTGACCACCGTCGGGCGGCTGACACCGAGAAGGTCGGCCGCCTGCTGTGTGGTCAGCTTCGAACTCTGTGGTGCGACGGTGACCGCGTGGCCGGCCTTCAAAGCCTCGACCACTTGCAGGAGAACCATGTGCAGCGCCTCCGGGACCTCGACCTGATCGCCTTCCTGCGCGCCGGCGAGGAAGTACCGCGGCTCCGGCGACGAGCCCCGTCGGCTCTGGTGTGCCTCGAGAAAGCTGGCGACGGTGGCTAGTTGCTCCGGCTGGTCGGGCAGGTAGGTCTGCTGCTCCAGCGCCTCGGCGGTCATCACCCTCCCGCGAACGAAAAGAAATCGTGTTCGTAACGTTCGAATAATAGCCCGTTAGCCGACCACTGCACAACCAGCGGGCGATCAGCCGGGTGGGCCTGGGTTGTAGGCGCAGGCTGAGGTCAGGTCGGCTGCGTTGGTGGTCGGCTTCGTAGTGGTCGGCTTCGTGGTGGTGGTGTGCCGGGGTGTGGTGGGAGTGCTGCGGGGTTTGGCGGACGGGTTGAGGGCTTGCTGGATGATGGTGCGCATGCTGGCGTAGTTGGGGTTGCGGCCGTTGGGGTAGTTCTTCTTCTTGTCGAGGTCGATGTTGGTGATCTTGGCGGTCTTGACCCGTTGGCCGAGGGTGACGAAGGCGCCGAGCAGGTTCTGTGGGATGTCGGTGCGGATCAGTTGCTCGCCGGCCTTGGCGATGGCCTCGTAGTTGGAGAGGACGTTCTGCGGGGTGGCCCGTTCGACGATCGCCTTGACCGTGCAGCGCTGGCGGGCCTGCCGGGCGAGGTCCGCGGTCGGCACCATGTAACGGCCGCGGGCGAACCACAGCGCGTCGGACCCGTTCAGCTTCCGGTTCGGGCCTGGCTGCAGGTACCGGCTGGCGGGGATCTTCTTGTCGTCGTTGCCGCCGACCGGGACCGGGTAGTTGATGTTCACCGTGATCCCGCCGAGCGCCTCCACCAACTGCGCGAACCCGGCCAGGTTGATCTGCACGTAGTAGTGCAGTTTCAGCCCGAGCGCTTCGCCGACCGAGAGTTTCAGGATGTCGGCGCCCTCGTTGTCCGACGGCCCGATGATGCCGTGGTGCTTGGCCGGGATCATCCGGTACATCGCGTCGAGGTAGTAGTCCGGCTGATCCTTGTCGCCCTTGGCCGGATCCCAGAACCCGGTCGGGTAGATCTTGTGCAGCGGCGAGTCGGCCGGGAACGGCATCCGCATCCAGTTCCGGGTCAGCGAGATCAGCGCGGTGTCCCCGGTCTTCGTGTCGATGCTCGCGACCATCACCGTGTCGGTGCGCGTCCCCTGCCGGTCCTCACCGTCGTCCGCGCCGAGCAGCAGCACGTTCACCCGCGGCAGTTGCTGCCAGACGTCGTCGCGAGCGATGATCGTCGGCCGGGTCTGACTCTTCGACTCCTTGCCGGAGAACACCTTCTGGACCAGGCTGCGCTGCGCCATCAGCGTGTCCGCGCCCATCGCCGTACTCGCGACCATCCCGAAGCACACCAGCCCGATCACCAGCGAGCCGAGCACCCGTGACCCCGGTCCGACGGTCAGTGGGCGCAACATCTTGTACGACGTGACGAGTACGACGACCCACACGAGGGCGAGCGCGCCCAGTCCCGCGACCATCCACAGCAGCAGCCCGGGATCCAGTGCCCATGTGATCACGTCGTCCCGTCGTCGCAGCCCGACGTACGCCGCTCCGCCGTAGAGCGCGATGCTGAGCGTCGTCAGCAGGGTGCCGAGCCGGATCCGGCGGGCGACCAGGTACGCCGTACCGGGCAGGAGTGCACCGAGGATGGCGACCGCCAGCGCGGCGAGGGCGGACCGTTGCCGAGGCTTCGCCCTCCGGGCGCGTCCGGGTGAGGCACGGCGGGCTCTGCTACTCGACGACATGGTCTCCCTCGACGGCCGACGACAAGACAGTGGACGCGTCCCCGGTGCGCGTCCACTACCTACGATTCACTGACGCGGCAAAAAGTTGGCATGATCGTCCATGTGACCGAAATTCAGGTACGGCGGGCCAAGCCGGACGACGCGGAAGCCCTGGTCCGGCTGCGTGGACTGATGCTCGCTGCGATGGGCAACGATCTCGGCGGACCGGACGCGCCGTGGCGGGAGGCCGCGCGGCAGTGGTTCGTCGAGCAGCTCGCGTCACCGGAGACCTTCGCGGCGTACGTCGTCGACGATCCGGCGGCCGGATTGGTCGCGTGCGCCGCGGGCAATGTCTACGTCCACCCGCCGGGCCCGAACGACCTGACCACGCTTCGCGGTCACCTGTACAACGTCAGCACCGAGCCCGACTTCCGCCGCCGCGGCCTGGCCCGGGCCTGCGTGGTTGCGCTGATGGACTGGTTCCGCGACGAGACCGCCGTCGGCCAGGTCGAATTGCACGCGACCGACCACGGCATCGAGCTCTACCGGGCGCTCGGCTTCACCGAGTCGCGCTATCCGACACTGCGCTTCCGCCGGAGCTGACCCACCACGCTGGAAACCGCCTGCATCCGTGGGCGGAGAAGGGTTTGCGGGCACAGGGGCAAGTAGTCAGTGAGGACGCGCCCGCCGCGGGTGCGGTGTGAGGAGCTCACCAGATGCGCCGCTGGACTGTCGTCAGGACGATCGGGTGGGCGATCGCGGTCGTGGCCGTGATCGCGGCGCTGTACCAACTGCCGGCCAGCCCGTTCGCCCGCCACGGCTACCCGGATCGCCGCGCCGCGGAGACCGGCTCGGCCGGCGTCGCGTCGTCGTCGGTTGCTTCGCGACAGACACCCAGCGGCCCGGTCAACCCGTCGTCCTCAGCACCGGCGGTGAAGCCGCAGCCGGTGATCACCTATCCGATGGCAGGGTCCCGCTCGTACGCCGTTCTGCCCGGCAATGCGGCGGTGATCGGGCGATCCGGGCGGTTGATGAGGTTCCAGATCGCGATCGAGGGTGGGATCACCGGGATCGACCGGGCCGCGTTCGCGCAGTTCGTGCGGACGACGTACGGCGCGCCGCAGGGCTGGGCGTCACACGGGCTGTGGCGGTTCCGGCAGGTCGGGTCGGGGCAGGACCCCGACTTCACGTTGATGCTGGTCACGCCGCAGACACGCGACACGATCTGTGGGGCGGCGCCCGACCGGTACACCAGTTGCCGGATCGGCGATCGCGTCGTCCTCAACGTCGCGCGCTGGGTGCACGGCGTACCGAACTACGGCGCACCGCTGACGGCATACCGGCAGTACATGATCAACCACGAGACCGGGCACCGGCTCGGCCGCGGGCACGAGCTGTGCCCGGGGCCTGGTCAGCCGGCGCCGGTCATGCAGCAACAGACGCTGGGTCTGCACGGCTGCACGCCGTACGCATGGCCGTACCTCGACGGCGCCCGGTACACCGGCCGCCTAGGTCAGTACGACGACCGCGTCCCTCACTCCTGAATGATTGCGATGACATTGCCGGCCGGGTCTTTGAACCAGGCGATCAGGGGGCCGATCCCGCGGTAGATGCCGGAATCGTCCTGATCGTTGTTGTAGCGCTCGAAGCTGACGCCGCGGCCGGTCAGCTCCCGGACCGTCCCCTCGATGTCCGCGACCGGGAAGTTGAGCATCGTGTATTCGGCCGGGACGTGGTCCGACTTCGGGTAGACCAGGATCGGGTTGCCGCCGGCAACCTTCAGCTGGAGCATCCCGTTCGCCTCCCCGACATCCAGTCCGAGCGTCCCGCCGTAGAACGCCTTCGCCGCCTCCAGGTCGTTCACCGAGAACCCACTGAACGCCTTCGTGTCCTTGAACATCTGATGTCCTCCTCGCTTGCCTGACATCAGGTACGTCGACGCCGTCGGCGTCATTTCGACACTAGTTGTGCAGCGCGACCTGGGGAATGGCCCGGGTGACGGTGGCGGACTCGAGACCGTCCGCGACGGTGTGCAGCAGGCGGACCAGATGTGCCGCGTCGGTCGGGCCGAGGATGCCGGTGACGACGTCGAGGACACGGACGGTCAGTCCGTCGAGCTGGGACAGACGCGCCTGCCCCAGCGAGGTGACGGTCAGCGGCGTGGTCCGGACCATGCCGAGCGCTGCCAGATCCGCGATCGCCAGCTCGGCCTCGGCCGGGGTGATGCCGACCTGGTCGGCGACCTCGTCCGGGGTGGTCCGGCCGTTCCCGATCGCGTTCAGCACGAGCGCGGCCGGCATCTTGATCCCGACCGCGTCCTGCAGACCGAGGATCAGTGGGTGGGCGTGGCCGCGGACGCGTTCCACCGCGTCCAGCAGCCGGAGTGCGTCGCCGACGTCGCCGATCAGTTGCTCGGTCTGCACGGCCGCGAGGCCGGTCGGAGCCGATTGGGCGACTCCGTTGGCCCCCCGCTGAGGGACCGCAAGAGCCTTCGTTCCAGCGTCTTCGATGGTCACGCCTCCAGCGTACGGAGTGGTTCTGACAGCTCGGCGTGTCGTTCCTGAAGAAACCCTGTGAATCTGAAGGCATTGATCATCTACCCTCGCGACCATGCAGCTGAGCGGGAAACGAGCGCTGGTGATCGGTGGCGGTGGCGGCGGGATCGGCCGGGCGGTGACCGAGGCCCTCGGCAACGAAGGGGCTGCGGTCGTGGTCGGGGACCTCGACCCAGGTCGTGCCGAGGAGGCGGCTGAGACAGTGCGGCAGCGAGGCGGTACGGCGTACCCGGTGTCGGGTGATGTCCGCTCGCTGGCCGACATCGAGGCGATGGTCGCCGGCGCGGTGGAGAAGCTGGGCGGACTGGACGTGCTGGTCACGGTCGTCGGCGGGCAGGTCGCGTTCGTGCCCGCGGTCAAGCTGCACGAGATGGCCGACGAGGACTGGGACACCATCTACGAGGTCAACCTCCGCTACGTGGCGCGGGCGATTCGCGCGGCGTTGCGCGTCTTCCTTGAGCAAGGTGGCGGCACCATCGTCAGCGTCGGCTCGGTCACCGGATTCATGGCCGCTCCGCAGCAGGCGGCGTACGGCGTGATGAAGGCGGGACTGCTCAGCCTGGCCCGGACTGTGGCCGCCGAGTATGCCCGCGACGGCATCCGGATGAACGTCGCGGCGGCCGGCGCGATCGCGACCGCGGTGGCCAACGCGAATGTCGACGCCGAGGTGGTCGACGAGATCCCGGCCGGCCGCTTCGGCCGCTCCGAGGAGGTCGCCGCCGCGGTCGTCTACCTCGCGTCCGACGCGTCCTCGTATATGACCGGACAGCAGGTCGTCCTCGACGGTGGCGTCTCCGTCCGCGGCCCGTTCGACTGAAAATCACGACAGTCGAAGACCTGCTCGAAGAATGCGGTTCTGGCTGGTCTCGAAAAAGTTTGCCCGGCGGCGGACAAATCGCGATCGGGGCGTGACTTCGCGTCTCGGTCCTCCGTTGGATCTGACGTGACGGTGAACACACGGCGCACCGGCACCGCGCTCGCTCCGCGCTCCCAGGCCGACCACCCCTCGAAGAATTGCTAGGAGGACCAGTGACAACCGCCACCGCCACCCAGACGTCTGAGCGCCGACGCGTCCGAGTCTGGTTCGGTGAGCACGTGATCGCCGACTACAACGCCGAGCCGGCGTTGGCCGAGCGGTACGCACACGCCATGAGCCGTCGCTTCGCCGGTCTTCGGGTCACCAACGACCCGATGCCCGCCGTCGACCGGCTCCCCGACCCCCTGCCCGGCGAGCGCATGTGGGACGTAGCCCCCCGCTGAGAAGACCCCCGGTACCTTTTCGCGTTCCGTTTCTCACCAGACAACCCACCCGGAACACGGCAAGGGTCGAGAACCTCACCTCGATCACCCATAGGGACCGGTCTTGGGCGGCGAGCGAGTGTTGGCGTTCTGCTCCTCGCTTGCCGCCATTTCTTCCCTGCAAATGCGCCTGACAACGCAAGACCGCGTCCGCACCGGAACCCCAAGTCCGGTGCGGACGTTTGTCGTCAGAGCCCGGCGTAGTACTCCGGCTTCATCTGGATGAGCTGGACGTAGTTGCCGTCCGGGTCGATCAGCGTGGCGAACCAGCCGACGCCGCGATCCTCCGGGTGCACCAGCCACTCGACCTCGAGCGTGCGCAGGTGGGCGGCCGTCGCCTCGATGTCCTCGACGGCGAAGTTCACGATGCAGCGGCCGGGCTCGACGGTCTTGGTGGTGACGTCGTCGCGGTGCTCGATGACCAGGCCGAAGCCGCCGAGGTTCAGGTTTGCGTACCCGTCGACCTCGGCGTGGAAGCCGTCGCGGTACCACGCCGTCAACCGGTCCGGGTCGGTACTGCCGAGCAACATGCTGTTCAGAACGGGCCGTGCCACGGTGTCTCCTCTGTCCGTCGAGCTGCCGATCAGCTCACACATCCAGTACGTCGGAGCCGCGCCGGCCGTCTCGACATCAGGGCCGGGTGATGAACTCCGTCACGATCGGTCCGAGCACCTCGGGTTCGACGTCGTGTGGCTGACCAGCCATCGTCAGCCGGCGCCCGCCCGGCAGCACCTCGGCGACGACCTGCGCGGTGTTGCGTCGCCAGTCCCGGCTCTCACCGCCGTCGATCACCAGCGCCGGCACGGTGATCGCGGTCGCCCAGTGGTCCGGGATCGTGAAGTCGCCCATCATCAGGGTGTCGTAGGCCAGGGTCGGCGCCAGCGCCTCGAGGTCCTTCCAGAGTGGAGCGGTCCGCAGCGGGGCGACCACCTCGGCCGGCATCTCCACCGCCGTGATCAGGAACAGTTCGGTGGCGTCGCCGTACCGGCCCTGCGCGACCAGCTCCTGCAACCGGCCGGCGAGATCGAGTGGCACTGATCGTGTGTCGTCGATGATGAACGGCGGCTCGATCAGAAGCAGCCCGCTGATCGGCACACCACGCGCTGCCGCCTCCGCCGCGAACACGGCCCCCGTCGAGACACCGAGCGCGTACGCCGATCCACCCACGAGCTCGACGATCGCGGCCAGGTCCTCCAGCTCACGGTCGACCGCCCACGGCAGCACATCCCCGCTGTCACCGCGCCCCCGCCGGTCGTACGTCGCGACCGTGAACCCGTCGGCCAGCCACTTCGCCAGCGGGATGAACGTACGCCGGTCGTTCAGCGCTCCACCGACGAGCACGATCGCTGGACCGCTGTCGCCGTACACCTCGGCGACGATCGGCGTACCGTCGGCCGACCGCACGGTCTCGATCCGCGGGCGCCTTGCCGTAGGCAACGATCTCCGAGGCGGCGCGGCCTCGCCGTAGAGACCGCCCAGGTAGGCGAACAGCTCGCTGTGTCCGTAGAGCCGCGGCTCTGTATGCTGCGCCAGCCCTTCGAAGTAGCGCTCGTACCGTCGCCGGACCGCCTCGACCTCGCCCGCCTCCTCCAGCCGCTGCAGGCAGAACGCCCGCACGGTCTCCAGCAGCCGATACCGGGACCCCGACGTCCCATCGACGCGGACGACGAGCGACCGATCGACCAGCCTGCTGAGGACCTCCGCGATCTCGGCCACCGGTACGTCGTCACCCGAGCACACGGCCTCGGCCGCGGCCAGCGTGCAACCGCCGGGATGCGGAGCGAGTCGCCGCAGCACCGCCCGCTCGCGATCGCCGAGGAGATCCCAGCTCCACTCCACCATTGCCGACAGCGTCTGCTGGCGGTCCGGCAAACCACGCTGCCGGTAGCGATCGTCGAAGCGGTCGACCAGGTCGCGAACGTCCATCGCGCCCACCCGGCTCGCCGCCAGCTCCAGCGCGAGCGGCAGCCCGTCCAGCCGCCGGCACAAGGCCGCAACCGCGTCGATGTTGTCGCGGGTCAGCCTGAAGCGGGGATCGGCGGCCTCCGCGCGGACGACGAAGAGCTGCACCGCCGCGCTGTCAGCCGCGTCGCTCCCGGCGACCGGAAGATCCAGCGGCGGCACCGGATGGCGATGTTCGGCCGCAATCGCGAGCGGTTCCCGGCTAGTGGCGAGGATCCGCACACCGGGTCGCTCACGCAGTAGCCCCGTCACCACCTGCGCGGCGGCCTCGATCACATGCTCACAGTTGTCGAGGACGACCAGCACATCGGAGCCAGGCTCAACCTTGGCTTCGACCGACTCCGCCACCTCATGGGCATCGGCTCCCGGTTCAAGCGTCGCCAGGTCGACCATCCAAACGCCGTCGGGAGGAGTCATGCGGCGAGCCGCCGCGAGGGCGAGGCTCGTTTTGCCCACGCCACCCGGACCGGTCAGGGTCACCAGCCGCGCCGCCTGGAGCTGTGCCACGACTTCGTCGATCGCGGCATCCCGGCCGATCAACTCCGTCACCACGGCCGGCAGGTTGGTCTTGCGCTGCGCCGACGCCGATGGTTCCGACGTGAGGATCGTCTGCTGCAGTGCGACCAGCTCGGCATTCGGATCCAGCCCGAGCTCCTCGCGTAGCCGATCCCGCAGGTCGGCGTAGCTCGCCAACGCCTCCGCCTGCCGCCTGGCCTGATGCAAGGCCTTCAGCTGTACGGCGCGGAGCCGCTGGCGCAACGGATTGCGGGCGACGAGTTCGGCCAGCTCGGCGACCAGTTCCTCGTGTTCACCGAGGACGAACCGGGCTTCGGCGCACGCCTCCTGCACGGCGAGCCGTTCCTCGTCGAGCCGGTCGATCGCCGCCCGTGCGAACGCGTCCGCCGCGACATCGGCGTACGCCGGACCTCGCCACACCGTGAGCGCGTCGGCAAGGGTCGCGGCGCGCATCTGTGCGCTCCCGGTCTGCCGGGCGCGGGTGGCAAGCGCTCGGAAGCGACCCGAGTCGAGCTCCTCGGGTGCCACCGACATCAGATAACCGGCCGGCCCGGTCCGGATCAGCTCCCGCGCGCCCGGCTCGGCCTCGTCGAGCGCACGGCGCAGCTGGGACACGCGAGTCTGCAGGGTGGCGGTCGGGTTGACCGGAAGGTCGTCACCCCACAGGTCGTCGATCAGCGTGGTCGCGGCGACCGGGCGGCCGGCGTGCAGCAAGAGATCGGCCAGCAGCGCCCGAACCTTCCGATCCGGGATCCGCACCGCCTGGCCGTCGTCGGTCCACGCGGTGACCGGCCCAAGCACGCCGAAACGCATGCGGGTCAGCCTAAGGCCGGAAAGCCGTCGGTGAATCCGGAAGTTGTGTGTCCGGAATGGGGCCTAGTCTCTGGGCATGGATCAAGAGTTCGTCGGCGAGGTGATCGAGTGGCGCGGGCCGGCGCCGTACTACTTCGTGCCCGTGCCGGAGGAGGAAAGTGCCGTCCTGCGGGGCGCGGCCTCGGCCGCCGGCTACGGCTGGGGGATGCTGCCGATCCGCGTTCGGGTCGGCAGCACCGAGTGGAAGACGTCGCTGTGGCAGAAGGACGGTGGCTACCTGCTTCCGCTGAAGGACGCCGTGCGCAAACCCGCAGGACTGGACGCAGGCGACGCGGTGGACATTCGGCTCATGTTCGACGCGCAGCCCCGGAGGCAGAAGAGGCCGCCGGCCAAGCGGGTGCCGGTTCCCCGCCCGACGGGCTCGCGGGAGCCGGTCACCGCCGAGCAACTCACGATCGTTCCGGCCAACGAGGCGGCTTGGGAGGACCTGCGGGCGGTCTTCGGCACGGCCGGTGAGACCGCACGGTGCTGGTGCCAGCGGTTCCGGATGCTGCCCAAGGAGTCCTGGGCGTCCGAAGGTCCCGAAGAGCTCGCCGCCCGGCTCCGCGACCAGACCGCCTGCGGAAACCGAAAGGCACGGGCGACGAGCGGCTTGGTCGCGTATCTCGACGGCGAGCCCGTCGGCTGGTGCGCTGTCGCGCCGCGGGCGGACCACCCGAGGCTGCTCCGCGACTTCCGCGTCCCGTGGCTGGGCCGCACCGAGGACAAGGCGGACACCACCGTCTGGGCCGTGACCTGCTTCGTCACCCGCGTCGGCTACCGGCGCCGAGGAGTCGGCCGCGCGCTCGCCCGTGCGGCCGCCGGGTTCGCCCGTGAACGCGGCGCCCGCGCTGTGGAGGGCTACCCGGACCTCGTGGACGGCGGGTTCGTCGGCACTCTCGCCATGTTCGCCGATGCCGGGTATGCCGAGGTGAATCGGCCGGGCACACGCCGCGCCGTCATGCATATCGACTTCTGAGCCCAAAGAGTTTCTGAAGTGGCCGGTCGCAGGCTTGCCGGCATGACAACCACCACGAAGCAATCCACAGCATCACTTCTCCTGGCGGGCGCGCTCGCCGGCCCGCTGTATGTCGGCGTCGGCACCATCGAGGCGATCGTCCGCGACGGCTACGACATCCGTCGCCACTCGCTGAGTCTGCTGGCGAACGGCACCGGCGGCTGGATCCACTCCACGATGATGGTCGTCACCGGCCTGCTCACCGTCGTCGGCGCACTCGCCCTCCGCCGGGCCGGACTCCGGTCGCGCTGGGCCTGGGGCGGCATCCTCGCGTACGGCGCCGGTGTCGCCGCCGCGGGCCTGATGCGCGCCGACCCGGCCGATGGTTTTCCGATCGGTACGCCGCCTGGGCTGCCGGAGACCGTCTCGTGGCACAGCTTCGGTCACATCATCGCCGGGTTCATCGGATTCATCGGCCTGATCGTCGCCTGCTTCGTCGTCGCCCGCCGCTTCGGCCGCGACAACGAGCGCGGGTGGTCGCGCTTCTCGCTGATCACCGGCATCCTCTACATCCTCGGCCTGGTCGGCCTGGCCACCGGCAGCGGCACCGCGGTCGTCAACCTGGGCTTCACGGTCGCGGTGATCGTGGGCTGGGCCTGGTTGACTCTGTTGATGGTCCGCACTCGCACGGAGGAGATCCGATGAAGTTCACCGCCGAGCTCCTGTCCACCGGCAAGAACACGGCCGGCTTCGTCGTCCCGGACAGCGTCGTCGAGTCCCTCGGCGGCGGCGCGCATCCGAAGGTCAGCGTCACCGTCAACGGCTACACGTTCCGCACCTCGATCGCCCGGATGGGTGGCCGCTATCTGCTCGGTTTCAGCGCCGAACGCCGTACCGAGGCCGCGGTCACGCCCGGCGAGGTGCTCGACGTCGAGGTGGACCTCGACACGGCTCCGCGCGAGCTCGACGTACCCGGGGAACTGGCCGCGGCGCTGGCCGCGGATGCGAAGGCCAAGGAGTTCTGGGAGACGTTGAGCTACAGCAAGCAGCAGTGGCACGTCCTGCAGGTGACGGGGGCGAAGACCGAGGAGACCCGGGACCGGCGGATCGAGAAGTCGATCGGGATGCTGCGCGAGGGCAGGGCGCGCTGATGCGCTTCATCGCGGTGTTGCGGACTGCCGAAACGCACGGGTTCCCGCCGCCGGAGCTGGCCGAAGGAATCGCCGCGCTGGGGGCGGAGGCGGCTCGCCGCGGGGTGCTGATCGACACGGCCGGGTTGTTGCCTCTCGCAACGGCCACCCGGGTCGGGGTCTCCGGTGGTGAGCTCACCGTCACCGACGGCCCGTGCGGAGATCCCACCCCGCTCGGCGCGTACGCCGTGTACGAGGTGGCCACCCGCGACGAGGTCATCTACTGGACCAAGCGCTTCATGGACCTCCACCGTCGTACCTGGCCGGGCTGGGAGGGTGAGTCGGAGATCCGCCAAGTGGTCGGGCCGGAGTCCTGATGGGCTGGCCCGCTGGAGTGACGACGGGACCGCTCGGGCCTGAGCACCCGCCCGCGGCGGTCGACGTCGCGAACGCGATCGCCACCGCCGACGACAGCGGCAGCCACGTCACCCCTGACGACTTCGCCGACGAGCTCGACGGTGCGGACTCGCTGGGCGTATGGCTCGGCGGCCGGCTCGCGGGGTACGGCCTCGTCCCGCCGCCGGACGTGGTCGACGGGCAGCCGATCGTCACGCTCAAGGGCGGCATCGACCCTGCGTTCCGGCGACGCGGTCTCGGCGGGCCACTCCTCGACTGGCAACTGCGGCGCGCGGCGGAGCAGGGCGAGGTCGTCGACGTCACGGTCCAGCCGGTCAACGCCGGTGGCCTCGCGCTGGTCGCGAGCCGGGGGTTCCGGCCGATCCGCTACTACCGCGTGATGCGGCGCTGGTACGACGATCAGCCGGTGCGGGTGCCGTCGCTGCCCGACGGGTTCGCGATGATCGGATTCGACCCGCGGTACGACGAACTGCTGCGGCTCACCTACAACGAGATCTTCACCGGCCAGTGGGGATTCCTCCCCAAGAGCGAGGAGCACTGGACGAAATGGTTCACCAGTCACCACGCCTTCCGGCCGGAGTTGTCGAGGATCGTGGTCGACGGCGATCGGATCGCGGCGTTCGCGCTGGGCTATGAATTCACGGTCGACACCGAACAGACCGGCGTACGCGAGCTGTGGATCGGTCCGCGCTCGGCGTGGACGCGGACAATCCGACGGGAGCCTCCCGGCTGTACGAGTCGCTCGGCTTCGTGACCGTGACGAGCGAGATCCAGCAGCGGCTCTCGCTCGTACGACGGAGTACGGAGAGCTGATGTCCGGCGCGCGCCAACGTCGACGTGATGCCGCTCGGTGATGCGCTGCTCGGTCTGGCCTTCGTGTCAGCAGTACGTCCGGCAACCACGGTCGACGCCGTACGAGCGTCTGGTCCTGGCAACCAGCGAGACAGGTGAGAGTTGGCCACCGTCGTGCCAGCTGTTGAGGAACGCCTGCGGTGGCACGGCCCCACGCCGGATCCACCACACACCCGCGGCCGTAGGCCAGCTGATCGCAAAGTGCAGATGCGGCGGCGTGAAGCGAGCACTTCCGGTCTTGCCGGTCCGCGCGAGCACCTGCCCGGCCCGCACCGACACCCCCGGACGAATCCCAGCCTCGATCGCCGACAGATGCGAGCCGTAGTACCGCACACCGTCAACGCCGACGACCGATACCGACAGTCCGCCCCGATCCGCCCCCACATTGGTCTTCGGATCCCACGCGTCCACCCGTGTCACCTCGTCGACCCGCCCATCGACCGGTGACACGAACCGGCACCCGACCTTCGCAAACACGTCCGACGCCGGATAGTCATGGTGACTCTGCGAAGCATCCGCCCGACATCCGGCGATGGGGAACACGTACCGAATCCGCGCCGCCGAAGGCCGAACAGGCACCGTCGTACGCCGCGTCGGCCCGGCAGTCGGCGTCCGCTCAGGTGTCGGCTTAGGCGTCGGCTCGGGCGTTGTCGCGACGCGCGTCGGCGTCGCGACCGGCCCGCTCTGACTACTCGGCTGCCCACGCTCGAAGACACCGGCCGACGACAGCGCGAAGATCCCAGCGGCCGCGACAACCACCGCACACGTCAGAAAAACCGCCCAGACCCGACCCGTCACGGGAACCAGAAGGCGTTGACCGCCGCCGTCGAATACACCGTCTCGCAGGGAATCCCGTTCTTGTCCGCGTCCATTCGCTGTGGCATGTCGTAGTACCACCAATAGGCGACGGCCTGCGCGTACGTCGCTCCCCGAGCCGCGAGATCCCGGCAGAACAACCCAGCCGTCCACGGCACGACGCCGGTCACCTCACGCCCGTTCCAGTACGCGGCGACATCGCCGCGCGAATAGACGGTCTCGCACGGGATTCCGTTGCGGTCGGCATCCATCTGGTCCGGCTGGCCGTGCAGCCGCCAGTAATCGATCGCCGCCACGTAGCTGTACCCCTTGGCCTTCAGGTCCCGGCAGAACAGTCCCGCGGGCAACGATCCCACGTCGCCGGCAACCTTCGGTGCTGCGGGTGCGGACGACGTCGTGGTGCCTTCGACGGGCGGTGCCACGGTCCGTGTCGCCACAGAGACGGGCGCCGCCGGCGCGGACGCCGGCGTGCTGGCTGCCTGCTTCGACGGATCATCCTTGGTCATCAGCACCAGCAACCACGCTAGCAGGACGAGGATGACCCCGACCGCGACTCCGGCCAACGCTGCCAGGGTCGCGTTGCCGCGTTCATGACCGAAACGACCGGGCTTGTGACAATGCGTGCGCGAATACAGTTCTCCATTCATGATTCCCCCCGCTGTCATTGAAGCTCCGGGGGTCATCGGTGTCCACGGTTCATCGGCAGAGCATCTGCGCCGACCCCTAGTCCCAGGCGGCGGAGTCCTGGAGTACGTCGGGAAGCGTGCCGACGACTCCGAGTCGTTGGGTGCATCGGGTCAGAGCGACGTACAAGTCCCGCAGACCGCGCGGGGACTCGATCACGATGCCGTCGGGGTCGACGACCAGGACGGAGTCGAACTCGAGGCCCTTCGCCTCGCGCGCGCTCAGGACCGTGACGCCGGCGAGGTCGGCGACCGCCTCCTGGACGAGTTCGAGCCGGCTGCGGGACGTGATGACGCCGACCTGGCCGTACTGCGTCTCCTCGGCAGCGATCTTGTAGACGTACAGGGCCTGCTCGGCGGCGGGCACGTCCGCGTGCCACGGCTTCACGCCGGTGGACCGGACCGAGCGCGGTGCTCGCGCGGAAGGGTCGACCTCGCGCAGTACGTCCTGAGCGAGATCCATCACCTCGGCCGGGGTGCGGTAGTTCAGCGTGAGCTCGGCCAGTCGCCAGCGATCGCCGAAGGTCTCGCCGAGCGCGGCCGACCAACTCGTCCCGCCACCGATCGCGCCGGTCTGCGCGACGTCGCCGACCACGGTCATCGAGCGCAGCGGGCAGCGGCGCGCGATCGCCCGCCACGCCATCGGGGTCAACTCCTGCGCTTCGTCCACGATCACGTGCCCGTACGTCCACCGCCGGTCGGCCGCTGCGCGGTCCGCGAGCGTGCGGTCGTCGTCCGCCTCGAACCGCTCGGCCAGCATCTCGGCGTCGAGGATGTCTTTCGCGGTCAGAACCTCTGACTCGTCTTCATCGTCGAAGTCGGTCGAGCCGGAACCGGACAGCACGTCCAGCGCCCCCTGCGCGTAGGCGACCGCCCGGGCCCGGGCCGCACGCTCCTTCGCGGCTTCGGTGCCGTCGTCGCCGAGCAACTCCGCGGATTCGTCGAGCAGGGGTACGTCGGACGGACTCCAGTCATCGCCGTACCGCAGGAGGTGCTCGCGGTCGAGTGCGGTCAGTTGCGGTGCTGCCAACGCCAGCCGGTCCTCGTCGCCGTACAGATCCTCGAGGAGTTTCTGCGGACTGAGTAGTGGCCAGAGCTGGTCGAGCAGTGCTTGGACCGCGGGCTCGGCGAGGACTTCCTTGCGCAGTTCCGAGAGCTCGTAGTCGTCGAGCAGGTTCTCGCCGTCGAGTGGATCGGTGCCGATCAGGTCGGAGTACTGGTTCGTCAGGTGGTCGACGATCTCGGTCAGGAAGTAGGGACGGGCCTGGTTGTGGGTGAGGTTCCGGCCCCGGGCGCGCTCGCGGGCCGCGAGGCAGACCTTCGGGTCGAGTTCGAGGTCGGTCCGGTCGACGGTGAGGCGGACCGGGCGGTCCGGGATCCATTGCCGGTCGGCGACCGCCTTGGCGATCACCTCGGCCATCACCACGCGACCCTTCACCTCGGCGCTCTCGGCGGTCTCCGGCCGGGTTGCGGTCAGGCCGGGGTACAGCTCGGCGACGGTGACGAGCCGGACACCGTCCTCACCGAGCGACGGGAGCACCTGGCCGATGAACCGCAGGAACGCCGCATTCGGCCCGACGACCAGAATTCCGCGCTTTTCCAGTTGCTCTCGATGGGTGTAAAGCAGAAATGCGGCCCGGTGCAACGCGATCGCGGTCTTGCCGGTGCCGGGACCGCCCTGGACGACCAGGATTCCGGGCAGCTCGGAGCGGATGATCCGGTCCTGATCGGCCTGGATCGTCTGTACGATCGACTCCATCTGGCCGGTCCGCCGGGCCTCCAGTGCCTTCAGCAGAACGGCCTCGCCGATCACGCCGGTCCCGAGCTTGGACGCGTCCGCCGCATCCCGCTCCAGATCGAGTTGCTCGTCCTGGACGTCGACCACGTTCCGCAGCCGGGTCTGGATGTGCCGGCGCCGGACGACGCCATGGTTCGCCACCGCGGTCGCGATGTAGAACGGCCGTGCGGCGGGTGCACGCCAGTCGACCAGGAGGGGTTCGTAGTCCGCGTCGTGCAGGCCGATCCGGCCGATGTGCAGGATCTCGCCGTCGGCGGCGTCGAGACGGCCGAAGTACAGGCCCTCCTCGGCGGCGTTCAGCCGGGCCTGGCGGAGCTTGAGGTCGCGGATCCGGCCGTCACGCAGGTGCAGGGCCTGGGCGTTGCGGGTCTGGACCAGTTGCTCGTCCCGGGAACGCTCCTCCGTGCGCTCGCGCTCGGCATCCAGCGCGGCGTAGAACGTGGTCAGGTGCGCCTGTTCGGCGTGGACCGGATTCGGCAATTCCAACCCCTCGTGGTAAAATTCATCGCCTTGGCTCCCAGAATGGTTTTCTGCATTTCTGGTCGCAGCCACAAATCCTTGAGTTTATCCGCTGTCAGAGGATTTCTGTACTGCGGTCTGTCCCCGGATCCACCCGGTGGGGCACGATCTGAGGATGGTGTCCCACTACATCGTCCCGCCGTACCTGCTCGAGCAACTCGAGCGCACCGTGGACGACCCCAACCTCCGCGCCAGGTATCGCCAGTCGCTGCAGCACGACGCCGTACTGCGAACACGTCCCGCGGCCGGCCTCGGCCGGGCGACCGCGGAAGGTGGTCTGCGCCGCGAGGTGTACGACGCGGAGCACGGCACGAACCTGCCCGGCAGCCCGGTCCGCGCCGAGGGTGAGGATCCCGTCGAGGACCTGGCCGTGAACCAGGCGTACGACGGGACCGGCGCGACCTGGACGATGTTCAACGAGTGCTTCGGCCGCGACTCGGTCGACGGCGAAGGTCTCGTGCTGACGTCGACGGTGCACTACGACCGCGGGTACGCGAACGCCTTCTGGGACGGTGCACAGATGGTCTTCGGCGACGGGGACGGGGAGATCTTCGGCAACTTCACCGGCTCGATCGACGTCACCGGCCACGAGCTCACCCACGGTGTCACGCAGTACACCGCGAACCTCTCCTACGAAGGCCAATCCGGCGCGCTGAACGAGAGCATCTCCGACGTCTTCGGCTCACTCGCCAAGCAGCACGCGCTCGGCCAGAGCACCGAAGAGGCCGACTGGCTGATCGGGGCCGGCCTGTTCATGCCCGGCATCCGGGGCGACGCACTGCGGTCGATGAAGGCACCGGGCACGGCGTACGACGACCCGCGGCTCGGCAAGGACCCGCAGCCGGACCACATGTCGGGCTACATCGAGACCGAGGACGACAACGGCGGCGTCCACCTCAACTCCGGCATCCCGAACCGCGCGTTCTACCTCACCGCGGCCGAGATCGGCGGCAACGCGTACGACGACGCCGGCAAGATCTGGTACACCACGCTGACCTCCGGCACGCTCTCCGAATCCGCCACCTTCGCCGAGTTCGCCGAAGCGACGCAGGCGAGCGCGCGGAACCTGTACGGCGAGGACTCGACCCAACTGGCCGCCGTCACCCACGCCTGGCAAACCGTCGGCGTTCTCCCCACCGACCAACCAACCACCGGTCAACCCGACGCCACCGGCCAGCCTGATGCGACCGGTCAGCCTGATGCGACCGGTCAGCCTGATCTCATGACTGCTGCCCAGACCGAACTGCAGCCCAGCACCCCACCCTCGCTGCCGCCCCGTTCCGAGAAGGGCGGTTCGTCCAGCGAGAAGTCGACCGACTGACAATGCGGAGCCGGCTCTGGCGTCTCTCGACGGGTGATGAGACAGCGTTTGACCTCAAGTCTTGTTGAGGTACTAGCGTCGTTCGCGTGACTGTTCACCCGCTGCGGCTCGCGCTGCTGACGCGCAACGTGGACGCAGGGCGGTTCGGAACGCTGGTGACGCGGTGGTTCGCCCGCGAGTGCGAGCGGAGTGACGAGTTCAAGCTCGACCTGATAGACCTCAGCGCTGTTCCGCTCGCGGGATTGCCGGCGCGGATCGAGGACGCGGACGCAGTGGTGATCGTCACAGCCGAGTACAACCACGCGTATCCGGGCGACTTGAAGACCGCGATCGACGCCGTCCGCCGGCCCTGGTACGGCAAGCCGATCGCCTTCGTCGTGTACGGCGGCCGGTCCGGCGGACTGCGCGCGGCCGAACAGCTCCGGCTGGTTTTCGCCGAGCTTCATGCGATCACCATTCGCGACACCCTCGGCTTCCACGAGGACGACTTCACGCCGGCCGGCGAGCCGATCGATCCGACGACACCGGGCGCGGCCGCAGCACTGCTCCACCAGCTCGCCTGGTGGGCCCGCCCACTGCGAGACGCTCGCGCCCAGACGCCGTACCCGGATTGAGCGGATCCCAGGCACTCACCAACCACGGTCTGGTCGCTCGCTCCACGCTCAGCGCGTGGTTGCGACGCCAGTTGATGAGTGCTGGCGGTCCGCCCCGGAATAGGCCGGGGCCGGGCGCGGTTGCTGATTGAACGTGACAGCCGAAACGATGCCCCTGTCCGTGCTCGACCTCTCGCCGGTGCCGACGGGATCGCGGCCGTCGCAGGCGCTGCACGAGACACTCGAGCTGGCCCGCACCGCCGAGGCCGCCGGATACCACCGCTACTGGCTGGCGGAGCACCACAACATCCCCAGCGTCGTCAGCACGAGCCCCGAGGTGATGATCGCGGCCGTCGCCGCCGCCACCTCGAGCATCCGGGTCGGCTCCGGCGGCATCATGCTGCCGAACCACTCACCGCTCAAGGTCGCCGAGACGTTCCGCGTCCTGGCCGGCCTGTACCCCGATCGCATCGACCTCGGCATCGGCCGCGCGCCCGGCTGTGATCAGCGCACCGCGCTCGCCCTGCGCCGCAGCCGGGAGACGCTCGGCGCCGACGACTTCCCCGAGCAGTACGCCGAACTCCGCGCGTACGCCGAGGGCTTCCCGAGCGGCCACCCGTTCGCCCCGATCTCCGCCCAACCGGACGACGTCCCGCTGCCGCCGGTGTGGATCCTCGGCTCCAGCACGTACGGCGGCCAGGCGGCAGCCGCCCTCGGGACCGGGTTCGCGTACGCCGGTCACTTCGGGACTCTGGACCCGGCCGGCGTCATCGCGTCGTACCGCGAGAACTTCCAGCCCTCGGATCACCAGACGTCGCCGCACGCGATCCTCGCCCTGGCTGCGATCGTGTCCGACACCGAGGAGCGCGCCCAGCAACTGGCCCGCGCCAACGCCCTCTCCATGCTCCGCCTCCGCTCCGGCCGCCCGGGCCCACTCCCGTCCCCCGAGGAAGCCGAGTCCTACCCCTGGTCCGAAGGCGAACTGGCCGCCGTCGAAGAATGGTCCGGCCTGGTCTCCGTAGGCACCCCCGACCAGGTAGCCGCCGACCTTCTTCACCGAGCCAAGTCCGCCGGCGCCGACGAGTTGATCATCACCACCAACATCCACAACCCGGCCGAACGCCGCCGCTCCTTCCAGCTCCTGGCCCAGGAGTGGGGCCTGAAGCCCCGCTAGCCACCAGCACCCCGGACGTGCTCGAAGATCAGGCTGGTCTCGGCGTGCACAACCGCCGGGTCGGCGGTCAAATGGTCCAGGACGAATTCACGCAGCGCGTCCGGTGAGGCGGCTGATACGTGCAGCAGGTAGTCGTTGGCGCCGCTGACGTGGAAGAGGGACAACACCCCGGGTAGGCCGGGGACTTTGCCGCGGAAGCGGTTGATCTCGTCGCGGGAGTGAGCGCCGATGCGGATCGCGATCAGGGCCTGAAGCGGCTGGCCCAGCGCGGCCAGGTCCACGTCGGCGTGGAAGCCGCGAATCACCCCGCGCTCGCGCAGGGAACGCACCCGGGTCAGGCAGGTGGACGGTGCGATGCCGGTCGCCTCGGCAAGGGCGTTGTTCGGCATCCGGCCGTCGGCGGTGAGCAGCCGGACCAGTTCCCGATCCACCTCGTCGAGCCCGCCAGACCCTGCGCCTGGAACTGGCCGCGGGGCCGGTCCCGGCGTCCGACGATCCTTCGGCATGGCACCACTGTAGAGCGCGTCCACAGAATCCACAGCGTGTGGATGAGCCTGTGGATGAACTTTCTTCGGAACTCTTGCACTCTCTCCGCAGAAGATTCCATCCTCAGCCTCGACCGCCAGCTGTGGAGGAGGCCACCGATGACCCAGCTCGACACCCGGTCCGTGCACGCCGGCCGCGACGACCTGACCGCGCTCGGCGTCCACGTCCCGCCGATCGACCTGTCCACGACCTACCCGCTCCCCGACGTCGGCACCGGCGGAACGTCGTACGACGAACTCACGCAAGGCCACGGCCCGGACGGCGGCAGCCTCGTCTACCAACGCTTGTGGAACCCGACCGTCGCCCGCTTCGAGGGCGCTCTTGCGGAGCTCGAGCACACCGACGGCGCCGTCGCGTTCGGCTCCGGCATGGCCGCGCTCACCGCCTGTCTGCTCGCCGCTGTCGCCGCGGGCCGCCCGCACGTGGTCGCCGTACGGCCGCTGTACGGCGGGACCGACCACCTGTTATCCACAGGCCTGCTGGGGACAACGGTCACCTGGGCTGAAGTCACCGAGGTCGCCTCAGCCGTTCGGGCGGACACCGGGCTCGTCATCGTGGAGACGCCGGCCAACCCGACGCTGGAGTTGGTGGACATCGCGGCCGTGGTCGCGGCAGCGGGCGACGTACCGGTGCTGGTGGACAACACCTTCGCTACCCCGGTCCTCCAGCAGCCGGCTCGGCACGGGGCGAGCCTGGTGTTGCACTCGGCAACCAAATACCTCGGCGGGCACGGCGACGTCATGGGCGGCGTGGTCGCGGCCGGCGTGGAGTGGGTCGGCCGGCTCCGGCAGATCCGCGCAGTGACTGGTGGCCTGCTGCACCCGTTGGCGGCGTACGAACTGCACAGGGGACTGCAGACGCTGCCAGTGCGAGTACGGGCGCAGCAGGCGACCGCCATCAAGGTCGCCGACTGGCTCTCCGCCCAGGCCGCCATCGAGCAGGTGTACTACCCCGGGCTGACCGATTCCCAGGCCCTGATCGGCCGGCAACAGTCAGGCCCCGGCGCCATCCTCGCCTTCACGCTGACCGGCGGCTACGAGGCGGCCGCTCATGTAGCCGGCGCCCTGAAGCTGATCACCCACGCCGTGTCATTGGGCGGCGTAGACACCCTGATCCAGCACCCCGCCGCCCTGACCCACCGCCTGGTCACCCCCGAGGCCAAGCCCAGCGAAGGCCTCCTCCGCCTAAGCCTCGGCCTCGAAGACCCCGAAGACCTCACCACCGACCTATCCCAAGCCCTCACCCAGCTCTGAAGACCACCTTGGGCACGGGCCAACCATTTTCGGCGCCGAAATCTGGTTGGCCGGTGCCCAAGGTGGGGGGAAACGTTAGGTGGCGACGGCTACGGGGCGGGTGAGGACTCGGTCGATGATGCCGTAGTCGCGGGCTGCGTCCGGGGTGAACCAGCGGTCCCGGTCGAAGTCCGTGGTGATGGTGTCGAGGGGCTGGCCGGTGCGGTCGGCGATCAGCTGGGCGAGGTCCTCACGCGCCTTGATCGCCTGTTCGGCCTGCACCTTGATGTCGCTCGCCGTACCGCCCATCCCGCCCGTCGGCTGGTGCATCATGATCCGCGCGTGCGGCAGTGCGTACCGCTTCCCCGGCGTACCGCAGGTCAGCAGCACCTGCCCCATCGACGCGACCATCCCCATCGCGTACGTCGCCACGTCGTTGCTGATGAAGCTCATCGTGTCGTAGATCGCCAGCCCGGCCGACACCGAGCCGCCGGGGGAGTTGATGTAGAGCGAGATGTCCGCCTTCGGGTCCTCGGCGTTCAGCAGGATCAGCTGCGCGCACAGCGCGTTGGCGTTCTCGTCCTTGATCTCGTCGCCGAGGACGAGGATGCGCTGCCAGAGCAGGCGCTCGTAGATGTGACGGTCCAGGTTGTTCGGTAGCTCGCTCATGGTCTCCAGCGTGTGGGTGAGCGTCCGGAAACGGTCAGGAATCTGCCCGTGGCAGATCTGCCCGCCGCAGACCCCGCCGGGATGGCACACTCGTTACAGGACATCAGGAGGCGAGGAGGGCCAGACGTGTTGCTACGCCAGGTGATCGGGAACGTCTTCCGCCGGTTGCGGCGCGAGCGGGGGATCACCCTGCGCGAGCTCGCCGAGCTGGCTCAGGTATCGGTTCCCTACCTGTCCGAGATCGAGCGCGGCCGCAAGGAGCCGTCCTCGGAGATCCTCGCCGCGATCTGCCGCGCCCTGGAGCTCGAGCTGACCGACCTGCTGGCCGAGGTGCAGTTCGACCTCGCCACCGCGGTCCGCTCCACGCTGCCGGTCCGCCTCCAGACGGCGGCGATCCGGGTCCAGCAGGCGCCCCAGCGCATCGCATCGTCCCCGCACGCGTACTCCGGCACTGCCCAGGCGTTCGCCCTGGTCGCTTAGTTGGCGCGCTGGTACAGCAACCCGTCCGCGAGGTCCTGGCGTACGGCGCCCGCACCGGCCGAGGTACTGGCGTTCCACCAGAGCCTCTCCGGCTATCGCCCGACTCCGCTGACGCCTGTCCCGTCGCTGGCGGCTGAGCTGGGTGTCGGCGAAGTCCTGGTGAAGGACGAGTCGCAGCGGCTCGGCCTGCCCGCGTTCAAGGCGCTCGGCGCATGGTGGGCGATCCACCGCACGCTCCAGGACCGCTCTGGCCCGGTGGAGCTCGTCACCGCGACTGACGGCAACCATGGCCGTGCCGTCGCGCGCCGAGCCGCCATGCTCGGTCTGTCGTCGCACGTGTTCGTCCCGGACGTGGTGAGTGAGACAGCGATCGACGCCATCCGCGCCGAGGGTGCCACGGTGACCGTCGTACCCGACTCGTACGACGCCGCGGTCGCCGAGGCAGCGTCGTACGCGACAGATACCCGCCTGCTGATCCAGGACTCGGCGTGGCCTGGCTATGAGGTGGTGCCGCAGCACATCGTCGACGGCTACTCGACTCTGTTCCGGGAGATCGACGTACGGCCCGATCTGGTCGTCGTACCGATGGGTGTGGGATCTATAGCGCAGGCGGCCGTCACGCACTACCGCAGCGGGTCGATCACCCCAGCGCTCCTCGGTGTGGAGCCCGCCAGCGCCTCCTGCGTCACCACCAGCCTCCTGGCCGGCGAGTTGGTCACAGTGCCGACCGGCAAGACCGCCATGGCCGGCCTGAACTGCGGTACGCCGTCCACCCTCGCCTGGCCCGTACTGCGCTCAGGACTCGACTACTCGGTCACAGTCGACGACGAGGCGGCGCTCGAAGCCACCGCCGACCTCGGAGCCGCCGGAATCTCCTCAGGTCCCAGCGGAGCCGCCACCCTGGCCGGACTCCGAGCCGCCCGGGACCGCCTGGACCTGAATCCCGGCAGCACAGTCATCCTGATCAGCACGGAAGCGGCCCTCCCATAAATCAGGTCCGGTCGCAGAGCGATCGCGCCTAGCCTGACCGGATGCCGAACCACGTGAAACGCCGTGATCCGGCGGCAGCAGGGTCGATACCGGCGGTGCTGAAGATGTTCGAGTCCGAGGTGCGGTTCTACCGGGAGATTGCGCCGGTCGTCGGCGTCCGCGTGCCGGCCTGCTACCAGGCCGAGGAGAACGCGGACGGGACCCGGCTGGTGCTGGAGGATCTGTCCGCCTGGACGCCCGGCGCAGAGCCGGCGGTGGGCGCCGCGGCGATGCGAGACCTGCATGATCGATGGGTCGGCCGCGCTCACCTGCAGTGGCCCTGGCTGCGGCCGCTCGGAGCCGGTGAGGACCTGGTGGCCGACCTGTTCGATCGGACCTGGCCGGAACTAGCCGCGCGGTCGGATGTGTCGGCACCGGTGCGCGAGGTGGGGGAACGGCTCGTCGGGCACGTCGTGGACGCTGAGCGCGATATTGCGCGAGCCGGTGACCTGACCATGGCTCACGGCGACGCCTCGGCCCAGAACCTGCGGACCGGTCCGGGCGGTGAGGTCGCGTTCCTGGATTGGGAAGACGTCTCGGCGGCACCAGGCGTACTGGATCTCGCCTGGTGGCTGGTGTCGTCTGTGCAGCCGGAGCGGTGGAGCGAGGCCGTGGACGCGTACGGCACGAGCCAGGGACTCGTCGAGGTCATGCCGTCGACGATGGTGCAGGGCTACCTCACCATGGCGGACTATCCGGACGGCTCCGAGGTCGCTGCGGCTTGGAACGCCCGCCTGGAAGCGGCCTCGGCCTTGCTGGCAGCAGGACGCCTGTGACTGTGCACTGCGAGGTGCGGTTCCCGGTTGACGACCGCGACCTGTCCACACTTCACGCGCTGGCGTTCGAGAGTGTTCTCGAGGTGCAGCAGTGGGCGGAGCGGTTGGAGCGGTGGGCGCTGACGTGGGTGGGGGCCTTTAGCAACGATCAGCTGGTCGGGTTCGTGCAGGTGTGCTGGGACGGCGGTGCCCACGCGTTCGTGCTGGACACCGCCGTTCATCCTGACTACGGCCGGCAGGGCATCGGCAAGCAGCTCGTCCTGACCGCGGCGGAGGAGGCGAAGGCTGCCGGATGTGAGTGGCTGCACGTCGACTACGAGCCGCATCTGACCGGCTTCTACGTGGACGCGTGCGGCTTCCGTCCGACGGATGCCGGGCTGCTCAAACTCCGATAGCTGTCAGGCGCTCGGTCGAGATGCAGGAGGTCAGGCAGCGCTCCTTCTGGTCGCCCAGCAGGTCAGCGGTCCACCGGGTGAACCCGCCGTCACCCAGGCCCTCCCCGTCACGGTCGATGCCGAGCGCCGTACCGAAGTAGTAGTTGGCGCTCTTGGTGCGTGCCGTGTCCTCGGTGAAGGCGATCTTCAGCGCGGGGCGGACCGTGTCGTCGATCCGCTCGCGGACCGCCGACGGCGTGAACATCGTGAAGGTGAGCTCGGCGGTGTCTCCCAGGACGTCATGCCAGAAGTTCAGGTGATCGATCAGCAGCGCGGCCTCGGTCCGTCCCGAGCCGCTGTCTCGCGCGCTCGACACCAAACCGAACAGCTCGAAGTGCGCGGTCATCCCCGGCCCGTCGAACGGTTGTGCGCGAACGACCCGCTGGCACGCGGCCAGGTCGACCCGATCCTGCCCGGCACGACGCCGTACGGCGGCCTCGATCGCGAGCTCGTTGGTCGGGTCGCTGGCGACCTCGGTGCCGCGGATCGTGCCCACCACCTGGTTCTGGTTGATGGTCGCGACCGCCGAACACGTCCCGAGCGGTGTCACCGGGGACAGCTCGACACCTTCGAACCGCGCCGGCAGCCGTTCCCACAGCCGCTGCCGGGTCTTCACCAACTGCCGCGGGTCGGCGGGCGACGGTCGCACGAAACGGTCCTGCTGCCACCGCTGCAGCAACCTGGCCGGCGTCACCTTGGCGGCGCGTTCGCGGCTCACGTCCAGCAGCACCGACTGCAGTTCGGACGCACTCAACCCGTTGACGAGGGCGTCCCGGCTACCTGCCGGCAGCTTCGCCCAGAACCGCTCGATGGCATCGCTCATCGCCCTACTGTGACGGACTCCCCACTGTCGGCGCTCGTCAATTACGCCTGTACCTACTAGTATGTTCGGGACTCGACCGAGAGGGTGTGCCGTGGACGCGATGCAGTACGAGATCACCTTGCCGACCGACTACGACATGGGGATCATCCGGCGCCGGGTGGAGACGAACGCGCCCAGGCTGGACGACTTCGAGGGCATGGGACTCAAGGCGTACCTGATCCAGGACCGGGCGAACGGCGCGATGGTCAACCAGTACGCGCCCTTCTACCTGTGGAACGACCAGGCCGGGATGGCCAAGTTCCTGTGGGGCGGCGGATTCTTCAGCGGGATCTGTACGTCCTTCGGGCGGCCTCCGGTTCGGCACTGGGCCGGGGTTGACGTGCTCGCGGGTCCGGATCTGGATCAGCCGGCGCTGAGCGCGACCAAGCACACGCAACTGCTGGAGCCCGACGTGGACCCGGCCGAGCCGATCGCGGCGGCGGTGGAGACGCTGCAGCGCACCGCTTCGCTGGACGGGGTCCACACCGCCGCGTTGGCCGTGGATACGTCTCGCTGGGAGCTCGTCCACTTCACCTTGTGGAGCGGACCCGAGCCCGGTGCGGTGCCGGGGACGCGGTATCAGGTGCTGCACTTATCCACACCCGGCACAAAAGAACTGCTGGGGCGCTGAAATCGCCGTATCTTCTTGGACATGAGATACCCGAGCCCGCACCTTTGACGCCCTGACCGCCCTGACCGCCTGCCGCGCGGTCTGTCCACACGCATCGTCGCCTACGAGGCGCTGCACGACTTCATCCCGCTGTATCCGCTGTACCAGTTGCTGTTCGCCGATCACGGATTGTCGGCGGCCCAGATCTCGACGCTGTTCGTCATTTGGTCGACGACCGCGTTCGTCCTCGAGGTGCCGTCGGGCGCTTGGGCGGACACGTACTCCCGGCGCACGCTGCTGGTCCTCGGCGCACTG
Source organism: Kribbella sp. NBC_01484 (assembly GCF_036227145.1). Classification (NCBI taxonomy): domain Bacteria; kingdom Bacillati; phylum Actinomycetota; class Actinomycetes; order Propionibacteriales; family Kribbellaceae; genus Kribbella; species Kribbella sp. NBC_01484. The sequence goes on along the minus strand of NZ_CP109437.1, from coordinate 2,495,271 downwards.
CTCAGCGGGCTTGGGTATGCCGCGTGGATCACGCTGCCGTCGTTCACCGGTTTCGCGCTCGGCTTCGTCCTGTGGGGCACGTCGTCGGCGCTGATCTCCGGCACCTTCGAAGCCTTCGTGTACGACGAACTCGCGGCGCGCGACCGCACCGACCGCTACGCGAGCCTCCTCGGCCGGGCCAGGTCCGCGTCGTTCGTGATGAACCTCGCGGCTACTGCGTTGGCCACCCCGTTGTTCAACCTCGGCGGCTACACACTCGCCGGCGTCGTCAGCGTGCTCAGCTGCCTGGTGCAGGCGGCGGTGGCGTTGTCGCTTCCCGAAGCCCAGCCGGTGGAGACCGCCAGAGATTCGGATGAGCCGGGGTCGAGGGCGGCGTTCACCAACTACCTCCACATGCTGCACTCCGGCGTGACGGAGGTGCTGACCAGCCGGCTGGTCAGACGAGCTGTTGCCTTGGTTGCGCTGCTCGGGGGCTTCCTGGCGTTCGACGAGTACTTCCCGTTGCTCGCCCGGGAGGCCGGTGCCACGACCAGCGCGATCCCGCTGCTGATCGCCGGAACCGTGGCAGCACAGGCGATCGGGGGTGCGCTCGCGGGACCGGCGTACAAGTTGCCAGCGGCAACCTTCGCGGTGGGGTTGGCGGCGACGGCGGTGCTGATCGCGGCCGGGTCGCTGAGCCGGTCGGCCTGGGGGTTCCTGCCCATCGCGGTTGGTTACGGCCTCATGCAGCTGGTGATCGTGGTGTCGGAGTCCCGGCTGCAGGACGCGATCACCGGTCCGGCCCGTGCCACCGTGACGTCGGTCTCGGGCTTGTTCGCCGAGGTCTTCGCAGTCGCGGTGTACGCGGGGTTCGCAGTGGGTTCGATCTGGTTCCCGATGTCGATCCTGGTTGCTGCGCTGACGATCCCGGTCGTGCTGACGGCGCTCGTCGTACCGTTCGCGCTGCCGCCGCCAGGCGGTGCGGCGCCTGACAATTCGGTGTCCACCGAAGTGAAGGAGATCTAGTGTCACCAGCATGAGGAAACAAGGGCTGCTGGCCGGCGGCGCGGCCGCGGTAACGGTGGTGTTGTGGGCATCGGCGTTCGTCGCGATCCGCCATGTCGGTCAGGAGTTCTCGGCCGGCGCCCTGTCCCTGGGCAGGCTGCTGGTCGGGAGTGTGCTGCTCGGCATCTTCGTGTTCACCCGGCCGCGTCACTGGCCGGCGAAGGCGGACTGGAAGTTCCTGCTGATCTGCGGCCTGCTCTGGTTCGGTGTCTACAACCTCGCGCTGAACGAGGCCGAGCACCGGCTCGACGCCGGGACGACGGCGATGCTCGTGAACATCGGCCCGCTGCTGATCGCACTGCTGGCCGGCGTACTGCTTCACGAGAGCTTCCCGCGTCAGTTGGTGTTCGGCAGCGTCGCGGCGTTCGGTGGTGTCGTCCTGATCGGGCTGTCGTCCTCCTCGGGGAGCGCCGAGACCTGGGGTGTCCTGCTCTGCCTGGTGGCCGCGGCCGCCTACGCCATCGGGGTCGTGTCGCAGAAGCCACTGCTTGCTCGGCTGCCTGCGCTCGAGGTGACCTGGCTGTCATGCCTGATCGGCGCGATCGCGTGCTTGCCATTCGCGCCGACGCTGGTCCGGGAGACCGCCGACGCGCGGCCGTCGACCATCTGGTGGGTGGTCTTCCTCGGTGCGTTCCCCACCGCGATCGCGTTCACCACGTGGGCCTACGCGTTGGCACGGACGACGGCCGGTCGGATGGGCGCGACGACGTACCTGGTGCCGCCGTTGACGATCTTCCTCGGGTGGCTCCTGCTCGACGAGAGTCCGGCGCCGCTGGCCTACCTCGGTGGGCTGCTCTGCCTGATCGGCGTCGCGATCTCGCGCTACCGGCGGCGGACCGTGGCCCCGATACCGGCGGTCACGGTGGACAGTCCGGATTCGAAGCCGCTGTCGAAGTCGTAGGCAAGACCTTCGGGGCCGAGCTCCTGGACGATGCGGGTGAGGATCGGCGCCTTGCCCGCGGGCAGCCCCTCGACGCGGGTGAGCAGATCGGGAGCCAACTCGAAGGTGTCGGCGCGGACCGACGCCTCGCCCAGGCTGAATCCGTGGATGAAGTCGATGAGCGTGTTCGCCGACTCGAAGATTTGTCGCGGTGACAGGCCGGCCCGGTCGAGCGCGCGGTAGAACGGCTCCATCGTGACCACCACGACGTCCGACACCGCCGAGGTGTCCGACAGCACCTGCAGTGCGAGGTTCGGGTGCGCCCGGAGCGCGTTGCGATAGGCCCGCGCCGCGTCCTTCAACTGCTCGTCCCACGGCACGGCATCGCCCGGGTCCGGGTACTCGAGGCCAGCGAAGACCAGCTCGGCCAGCCCTGCCAGAACGGCGGCCTTGTTCGGCAGGTGGTGGTAGAGCGACATCGGGTTGACCTCGAGGATCGCGGCGAGGCGGCGCATGGTCAGCGCGTCGATCCCTTCGTCGTCGACGATCCGCAGTGCTGCGGTCAGGATCGCCTCCCGGCTCAACCGCTCCTCCCCGGCCCGGGGTCGCCCGGAGCGGTTGCCAGCCTTAACCATACGTCGTATGGTACATAACCATACAGCGTATGGAAAAGGAGTGTGGGCATGAAGCCGTTGGCGGGGAAGGTGGCGCTGGTGGCCGGGGCGACCCGGGCGGCCGGGCGGGGGATCGCGGTCGAGCTCGGCGCCGCCGGTGCGACCGTGTACGTGACCGGCCGCAGCACCCGGGCCGCTCGGTCCGAGATGGACCGGCCGGAGACGATCGAGGACACCACGGAGCTCGTCGACGCCGCCGGCGGCCGCGGCATCGCCGTACCGGTGGATCATCTGGACCCGCAGCAGGTCCGCGACCTGATCGATCGGATCGAGCGCGAGCAGGGCTCGCTGCACATCCTGGTGAACGACATCTGGGGTCAGCACGGCGAGCCCGAGTGGGACAAGACCGTGTGGGAGAGCGACCTCGAGGGTGGTCTGCGGTTGCTGCAGTTGGGCATTCATACGCATGCGATCACCAGTCACTACGCGCTGCCGCTGCTGATCAAGTCACCCGGCGGCCTCGTCATCGAGATGACCGATGGGACGAACGACTACAACGCCGACCACTACCGGGTGTCGTTCTTCTACGACGTTGCGAAGGGCGCCGTCAGCCGGATGGCGTTCGCGCTCGCCCGCGAACTCGACCAGTACGACGCGACCGCCGTACTGCTCACACCTGGCTGGCTGCGGTCCGAGGCGATGCTCCACGGGTTCGGCGTGACCGAGGCGAACTGGCGCGACGCGACCGAGCGGATCCCACACTTCGCGATCTCCGAGAGCCCGTCGTACGTCGGCCGCGCGGTGGCGGCCCTCGCCGCGGATCCCGATGTACGCCGGTGGAACGGCAAGTCCACGTCCAGCGGTGAACTCGCCCAGCTCTACGGTTTCACCGACCTCGACGGCAGCCGCCCGGACGCCTGGCGCTACATCGTCGAGGTGCAGGACCCCGGAAAACCCGCAGACACCACCGGCTACCGCTGACGCCTACAGCTTGTACGGCGGGCACACCACATCGCCGGCGCCCGCCGAGGCGACCGGCCGAGCATCACCCGACAGTGCCGCGTGCGGATGCGATGTGGCGAGCGGGATCCCGAGAGCGGCCGCCATCGCGAGCACCTCCCGTCGCGACGTCACGGCCACTGCCGGATCCCGCTCGTGCACATAGGTGAGCTCCGGCCACCGAGCCTGCGCCGGATGCACCAGCACATCGCCACCAAGCACCGCCCGCGAGGTCACCACCGACTGATGCCCAGGCGTATGCCCCGGCGTCGGCACCAACCGCATCCCATGCAGCGCGATCTCCCCATCCACCACCCGCAACTGCCCCGCGTCCACGATCGGCCGAATCATCCGCTCGTACGTCGCCCCGCCCCGGACGTGCTCGACCTCATCCCGCTGCACCACATACTCCGCATTCCGAAACCGCGGCACCGACCCATCCGCACTCCACCCGACATGATCGAGATGCACATGCGTCAACACCACCGCGTCAACCTCATCAGCCCGAACCCCAGCCACCTCCAGCAACCCAGGCAACCGCCCCACCACCCCCAACCACTCAGCCGCCTCCCCACCCGCCGGCCCCACTCCCGCATCCACCAACACAACCCCCGCATCCCCAGTCACCAAGAAGCTGTGAAAATGCAGCAACCACCCCGCCTCACAAACGTTCCCCGGCACTACTCCAGCGGTCCACTCAGCATGCTCCGCACCCCACTCCGGCAACGCCTCCTCGACGTCTTCCGGAAACACCGCCACCGCATCACACAGCACCGTCACGTCCACCCGGAACCTCCTCTCAACCCGACCCACGGCTGCTCGGCCAACCAGCCGCTGGGGAAGCCAAGCTCTTGAATCCGACGTCCGCAGGCAGGGATCTCGTGGTTGATCAGCTGTCCGACCCTCGCAACCCACCGCGGACCTTGTCCGATTCGGGCCAGCAGGAATGCGACGATGCACAGCGTCGAATAGATCCGGAAGTGCGACACGTGACGATCGGTCAGATGCCATAGGTCGGGGATCGAGCGCAGATGGCGCGGCGCGATCTGATCGGCGAGATTCCTGTTCCACAGGCGAGAATGGTGGGCGCAGACGTTGCGGATGTAGTTGAGGACTCGCAACCAGTTGGCCAAGGCGCCGCCGTTGCCGTCATCGTGCCGGTCCAGGATCCCGAGCCTGGCAGCGATCTCGTTGCGGTCCTGTGCTTTCAGCCCCTGGAACAGGTAGCTCATCGAGCCGAAATCCAGAATCTCGGTCATCACCCACACTGGGAGCCGGCCGTCGTACTTGTGCTGGAAGTGCAGTACGAAATCCTCCGACGACCTGCGTTGTGCCGTCAGCACCTTGTGCAGCCATCGGTCATAGGTGCTTGGCCGTCCGCCGCCCGACTGGGTGAAGCGGCCGTCGAGGTTTCGTCCGTCGAGATGTGCGTAGGCGCCGCGCCGTCCGAGCGTGAAACCGATCATGACCCGAACCCCGATCTCAATGCGCTCGAGAGCGTCGAGGACGTGCAGTTTCAGCCGGCGATCAGCGTCGTACAACTGCACGATCTGCCGGAAGGTGGTGCCTTCGACGAACTCGTCGGCACGGTTCGCGCCGTCCAGTCGGCGGCGGTAGGAGTACCAGTAGCCACTGAGGCGGTAGTACCCGACGACGCTCAGCAGGTGCTCCGCTTCGGCTTCGTCGTCGATGATCAGTCCCCTGCTCTTCAGTAGCCCGACTTGGTCGGCGAAGGCGAGATGAGGCTTGGTGTAGGTAGTCACGGAAGTCCCCCAGGGAAAAGAAAACCAGCCCGTGCCCTGAGGGGCAGAGGGGCTGGCCGTGTTACCGACAAGAATACATCGATCGCCTGCCCCGCCTGATCTGAAACCTCGCGCCTGTGGATATCAGGGCAGGAGCATCCAGGTTGCCAGGGCGGTCATGAGGAGGGCGATGGCGGAGTCGAGGAGTTGCCAGGCGCGGGGGCGGGCGAAGATCGGGGAGAGGTTGCGGGAGAAGAAGCCCAGGGCGAAGAACCAGGTGAAGCTGGCGGTGACGGCGCCGAGGCCGTAGAGCCAGCGGCCGTCGGTGCCACGTTGGTTGGCGAGGGAGCCGAGAAGGACCACGGTGTCGAGGTAGACGTGCGGGTTGAGGTAGGTGAAGCCGAGGCAGGTCAGTACGACGCTGCGCAATGCGGCGGGGGCGTGGTCGGCGGGGCTGATGGATCCCGGGTTGAGTGCTCGCCGAGCAGCGAAGACGGCGTACGTGTAGAGGAAGGCGGCGCCGCCGTACTTCGCGAGGTCGAGGGCCAACTGGCTGCGGGTGAGCAGCGCGCCGAGGCCGGCGATGCCGCTGGAGATGAGGAGCGCATCTGACAGTGCGCAGGTGAGGACCACCGGCAGGACGTGTTCACGGCGGAGGCCCTGACGGAGCACGAAGGCGTTCTGGGCGCCGATCGCGACGATCAGGGTCAAGGACGTGGCAAAGCCGGCCAGGAGGGGCATGCCTCGACGGTAGGCAGCAGCAGTCCGGTCAAACCAGCTAAAGATTCTGAAGCACCATTAGGATTGCTTCATCATGCAGTTCGACTCCGCCCAGCTCGAGACGTTCGCGGCTGTCGTCGACGAAGGTAGTTTCGACGCGGCCGCGAAGCGCCTGCGGCTCACGCCCTCCGCGGTCAGCCAGCGGATCAAGGCGCTGGAGAGCCGCCTCGGCCAGGTCGCGGTGATGCGGGGCAAGCCCGCGAAACCGACCGAAGCCGGCGAGGCGCTGCTCCGGCTCGCCCGCCAGGTCGCGTTGCTCGAACTGGAGGCGATCGCGGCCATCCGTGGCACCGTTGACGCACTCCGGCTCCCGATCGCGGTGAACGCGGACTCGCTCAACAACTGGTTCCTGCCGGCGATGCTCGACCTGTCCCAGAACCACGACGCCAGGTTCCTGGTCCACCAGGAGGACGAGGAACACTCCGCCGAGTTCCTCCGCAACGGCACGGTCCTGGCCGCGGTCACGGCCGATCCGCGGCCCGTCCGGGGTTGCCGCGTCGTACCGCTCGGCAAGATGCGGTATCTACCGGTCGCCACACCGGAGTACGCCGAACGCTGGCTGACTGGCAAACCACTTCCGGACGCGCTGGCCGAGGCTCCGATGATGGTGTTCAACGCCAAGGACGTGCTGCAGCACCGCCTGATCCGCAAGGTCACCCGGCGGAAGCTCGACCCACCGACGCATGCGGTCCCGGCGCCCGGCGCGTTCCATCAGGCGGTCAGGATCGGTCTCGGCTGGGGCATGATCGAGGACGAGGTCGCCGAACCCGAGCTGGCCGCCGGCCGCCTGGTAGATGTTGCCCCAGGCAAGTACATCGACGTGCCGCTGTACTGGCAGCACTGGAAGCTCGAGTCCGGCATCCTCGACGCGCTCACGGCCGCGGTGCTGCGGGCCGCTACGGCTGGTCTTCGTACGTCCTGAGCTCGATCGCGTTGCCCACCGTCAGCGGCTCGAGGGCTGGTCCCAGCGCAGCGCCATCGGGTTGTCCGGCGGGATGAAACCCGCGGACATCAGCTTGGCGCTGAGTGGGTGCACCAGGTCGTGCAGCTCGGCGGTCAGGTCGTCGCCCAGAGCTCGCCAACCCTGGTCGGCCAGCCGATCCGTGGTGTCTTCGACCTCCTGCCTCAAGGCTCGTCCGCCGTCGGTGAGCGCGCCCGTGGAGTTGAGCAGGCCGCGACCACGCAGGTCGTCCTCGGCAGCGGCCCAGTCCTCGTCGCTCCAGCGCCGGTTGACCTGGAAGACCTCCTTCGACGGCCCGCCGGCGGCTGAGATCGTCAGACACGCCTGGCATGGGCTCAAGCCCGCGGCGACGAGCGCCGCGACATGACCGTCGCCGCGAGACTCCCGCAGGATCGTGGTTGCCTGCCACAACACCAGATGCGGTTCGTCCGGCCACTCCAGCGCGGCGTTGGCCGCTGCCATCGGTCGCCCGCTGACAGGCGCCAGTTCGGCCGCCTGACGAGCAACATCGGCCGCGCGGTGGAACGACGTCCCTGGAAAGAGGCGTCGTACGGCGTTGTCCACCGCCTGCAACCGTGCGTCGAGCAACTGTGCGGGTGTCGCGTGGTCCCACGCGTCCGGCAGAGCGCGCGCCACCATCGCCGGATGGAAGCTGTAGAACACGGCGGCGACGAGGTCAGGGCCGACCGGGCCGAGCGGTGCTGCCCGGCAGCCGAAGTAGCTCATCCAGCCACCCTTCAGGCCGAGTGCGTCGGTCGCCTGCTTGGTGTCGGGGGAGAAGTATGTGATCGCGTGATACGGCTCGAGCGCCTTCCACATCCGCCGAGCCCGGCTGTCCGTCATGGCAGTGGGCGGTACATGACGTGGAGGCCGACGTACCCGAGTTTGGGGTGGTCGAACGCCTCGGGGACGGTGCCGGCGATGCGGAAGCCCAGTGACTGCCAGAGGTGCACGGCCGGCTCGTTGGTCTCCACCACCGCGTTGAACTGGATCGACCGAAAGCCCGAGCGCTCGGCCCACGCGATCATGTCCTCGCACAGCAGCCGCCCGACTCCCTTGCCACGGGCCGCGCCGTCGACCATGAAGCTCGCGCTCGCGACGTGCGCGCCGGGGCCTGGGCGGTTCGGGTACATGTTGGCGCTGCCGAGAACGGTGCCGTCGGCATCGACCGCGACCGTGGTCCGGCTCAGCGCCGCACTCGACGGTGACATCCAGAGCACCCGCGCCTGCTCCTCGGTCAGCTCCGGGTCGTAGGTATACGTCTCCCGCGCGGCCACAATCTCGTGGAAGAAGGGCCAGATGGCCGCCCAGTCATCGGCGGTCGCGATTCTGATCTGCACAGACATGATGCGAGAAGCATCACCCGTGGATCTCCGGTTGCCAAGCGCATTCCCGATAGACTGCCTGAGGATGACAAACACCGTGATCCAGGGGCTGCCGCGCTGGAGTCTGGCCGTGCCCCCGCTCGCCTTCGTCGTCCTGCTGCTGACCTGGCATCGTCACCTGGGCGTGGCGCTGCTGATCCTGGTCTGCGCCGGTCTCGGCGCGGCGGTGATCGCCGCCGTCCACCATGCCGAAGTGGTTGCCCATCGGGTCGGCGAACCGTTCGGCACGCTGATCCTCGCGCTCGCCGTGACAGTGATCGAGGTCGCACTGATCGTCACCCTGATGGTGCCCGGTGGCGTGAAGGCCGCCACCCTCGCGCGGGACACCGTGTTCGCCGCGGTGATGATCACCTGCAACGGCATCCTCGGTCTGTCTCTCGTTGTCGGCTCCCTGCGGCACGGCACCCAGGAGTTCCGCGTCCGTGCGTCCAGCAGTGCGCTCGCGGTGATGACCGCCCTGGTCACGCTGAGCCTGGTGCTGCCGACGTTCACCACGAGCGCGCCCGGTCCGCAGTTCAGTCCGGCCCAGCTGGCGTTCGCCGGGGTGACGTCGTTGGTGATGTACGGCGTGTTCGTCTTCGTGCAGACCGTTCGGCATCGGGACTATTTCCTCCCGGTCCCGTCGTCGGATGAGGTCGAGGAGGACGAGGACGGCACGCACGCGACGGCGCCGAGTGGACAGGTCGCGCTGCTCAGCCTCGGGCTGCTGTTCGTCTGCCTCATCTCGGTGGTCGGTCTGGCCAAGACGGTGTCGCCCAGCCTGGAGTCGGCGGTGGAATCGGCCGGCGCACCGGTGGCCGTCGTCGGTGTCGCGATCGCGTTGCTGGTCCTGCTCCCGGAGACGGCTGCCGCAGTCCGCGCCGCACTGCGCAACCGCCTCCAGAACAGCTTCAACCTCGCCCTCGGGTCAGCCCTCGCGAGCATCGGCCTGACCATCCCGGCGATCGCGGTCGCGTCCATCTGGCTGAGCGGACCGCTCGTGCTGGGTCTCGGTGGCACGGAGATGGTGCTGTTCGCACTCACGGTCGTGACCAGCATCCTCACCCTCGCCACCGGCCGGGCCACCCTGCTTCAGGGTGCCGTCCACATGATGGTGTTCAGCGCGTTCATCTTCCTCGCGATAAGCCCCTGAGGTAGTCGGCGACCGCCTGCTGCTGACCGTGTTCGGCCCAGCCCAGCGCGTTCCCGCCGTACGACGGATCCCGCAGCTCGGGATCGGCCCCGAGCTCGACCAGCTTCTTGACCGTGTCCAGGTGGCCGTGGATCGCGGCCTGATGGATCGGTGCGGACAGCGCGACGACATTCAGGTCGAAGCCGAGGCGCCGCAGTGGCTCCAGTGCCTCCGATCGGCCGATCTCGGCGGCGCGGATCGGAAGGTACGGGTTGCGCCGGATCGCCCGTGCGACCAGCTCGGGGCCGGCCGCCGGCGTCTCGCCGCGCATGATCGCGGCGAAGAGTTGGTGGACCTCGTCCACCGGCGCCGCACCACGCGCGCGGAGCAGGTCGGCGATCTCGGTGTATCCCAGGACGGTGGCGAACTCGTACGCGCGATGACCGTGGAAACCGGGATGCCGGGTGCCACGCCCGTCCGGATCGGTGCCTTGGGCAAGGACCAGCTCGACCCGATGCAGCAGGCCCGCGGATGACGCGAACACCAGCTCGTCCTCCAGCAGCTCCCGTGGCGTCGGGTGGGCGGTCGTCATCCGCTCGTGCCACGGACCACCATCCCCCCGGCCGAGCCCGTACTCGAGCAGGAGCTCCAGGTGCACATCGTCGTACGGCGGGGGACACCCGGGACCGCAGTTGTACATGGTCTGGCTGTCGTTCGGATCGGCGCCGGCGTCAAGCAGGAGCCGGGCGAGCTCGACCCGGTCGCGATGCGGCGGCTGGTCGCCCTCACCTCGGCCGAACGCGCCGGTCAATGCGGTGAACGGCGACGGCATGCCCTGCCACAGATAGCCCGCGTTCGGGTCGGCGCCGTGCTCGAGGAACAGTCTCGCGATGTCCACTTGATGCGGCACGTCGAGCCGCCCGTACGTGATGTAGAGCAACGGCTGCCAGCGGTAGGGGCCACCTTCTTCCCTTGCCTGCCAGGGATCCGCGGCGAGCACCTCGCGGACAGCGTCCAACTCGCCGGCCACCGCCAGCGTATAGATGTTGCTCCGGGCAACATCTGGGAACTGCTCCAGCAACTGCTCCGCGGACCGCTGCCGGGCCGGGTCGTCCTGCCCGTAATGCAGTGTCGAGAGTCGCAGGAACTCGTCGGCGCGTTGCTCCGGGGTGTCGAGCGGTCCACCGATCTCCTGGCGGTGGGGGGAGCGGCTGTACTGGTCGACCAGCTCCAGATGCCGGACGATCCGGGGCCAGCTGGGGAAGCCGTAACTGCGGGCGATCACCAGCTGGGCATCGGCCAGAGACTGCACTGGATGGAATTCGGCGGCGAGCGCCACGGCGTCCGGGTCGGCATCACGGACCTGCTTGAGCAGCGTCTTCGCCTGCTTGCGCAGGTGGTCCAGGTGCGGGTCGTTCGGAAGATTCCGGGTCGGCATCGCGACCTCCTCTCTACGAGCCTGCTGTCCGCGTCGTCAGGCGAGAAAGGAGGTGAACACAGCTCACGCAGCTTCGTGAACAGGTGGGCTGAGCCCTTCCCGCGGACCGGTGGCACCCTGCATGCCTACCCGGAAGCCTAACCGACTAAGGCTTTTCCATCCACCATTCGACGAACTCATGGGCCCGATCGTGGTCCAGCCGGATCACCCACAGGTTGCTGAACTCGCCCGGCGGATCGGTCAGGTACGTCGTCCAGCCGCGCACGAACCCGACTCCGTCGCCGAAGCCGAGCACCTCGTACTCGAACACTGTCTCGCCCGGAGCGTCCGCGACCTCCAGCCAGGCCTGCACGATCGCATCCCGGCCCAGCACCGGCTCCTCGTCGGGTCGCCGATACCACGCGGCGTCCTCGGTCCACAGCGCGGCGATGTCAGTCGGGTCGTTGCTCTCCCAGGCCTTCCGGTACTTCGCGACCCACTTGTCGAGGCTCTTCTCCCGCATAGGTCATCGGATCCGTCGGTGCTGGAGGACGACGGCGGCCGGCGTGGCGAGGACCTCGGGGTGCTTGCGCGGATCCGCGTCGTACGTGACGAGGTTGCCGTCGCCGGACAGACCGAGGAAGTCCTGTGCTCCGGTGGATGCGGCCACGAGCGCCTGATCGACCGTCAGGCCGTGCTTCACCAGCAAGTCGATCTCGCCGGCCACGGTCCCGACCACGTCCGACCCGGTCAGCACCCGAACGCCGTACCGATCGGCGAGCTGGAGCATCGACGAGAGGTACTCCGACCTGGCCTGGCGCCGCTTGTCCTGCTCCGGCGTGGCGTCCGGCCTTGGCCCGACGGATGCGCACAGTGTCGGCGTCCACGCGCCGGCTCGGGCGCCGAGTGTCTCCAGGTCCTGTTCGGTGATCGACGTACCGTGCTCGATCGAGTCGACCCCGACGCGGACCAGGTCGCTGACGATCTCGGTGTTGGTGTGCGCCGCGACCCGGGCGCCGCGGGAGTGCGCGAGTTGAACCACGGCTTCGACCAGTGCGGTCTGGTAGGTCTGCTCCATCGGGCTGTCCCGGATCGGGCCGTCCGGGCCGACGGCCGGGAAGTCGCCGATGAGCTTCACCCAGGTCGCACCGTCGTCCAGCTCGGCGCCGACCGCGGCCAGCAGGTCCTCCGGCTGCACCGGCTCATGCATGCGCGGGAAGTACCGCCCGGGTGGCGCCAGGAACCGTCCGGCCGCCAGGACGACCGGCCGGCTGTCGTCCTGGATGCCCGCCAGCTTCAGAGTGACCGTCCGGTCGCCGCCGACATCACGCACTGCGCTCACCCCGGCGGCGGCGAGTTCCTCGAGCCGCTCGGCCGCGAAGTCGGACCCGAACAACCGGGGCCCGAGGTCGTCGGTCCCGACGGTCAGGTGACAGTGCGAGTCCACCAGCCCCGGTACGCCGAACCGCCCGGGCAGCACGTCCGCGGCACCGGACCGGCCGAACTCGAGCCGGGCGGTGTCGCCGGCCGGCAGGACGGTCCCTTCGAACACCCAGGTCGTCATGGTGGTCATCCTGCCGCACCGGAGATCCACGTCACATCAGCGGCTACTTGAACATGTTCAAAAGAGCGACGTACGCTCGCCGCGAGACAGAGTTGAACGTGTTCAAGAAGTGGGGACGAGATGACCATGACCGTGACGACCTACCTGATCTACCTGCTGATCGCGGTGCCGCTGACGATCTGGGTGGCCCGGACGCTGAGCCGGAACGGACGGATCTTCCTGGTCGACGTGTTCCACGGCAACGAGGACTTCGCCGACGCGGTGAACCGGCTGCTCGTGGTCGGCTTCTACCTGGTCAACCTGGGATTCGTGACGCTGTTCCTGCGCGCCGACAAGGTCGTCGTCGACGCCCGCGGAGTCTTCGACCAGCTGAGCGTGAAGCTCGGGTTCGTGATGCTCGTGCTCGGCGGGCTGCACCTGACGAATGTCTGGATCTTCAACAAGATCCGCAACCGCAGCCAGCTCCACGGTATGGCCACACCGCCGGTCCCGCCGAACGACGTTGTCCCGATCGCCGCCGAGCAGCCGATGCCGTACGGCTACTGAGCCATGCGTGAGCTGACTGTTCTGTACGACGCGCACTGTCCACTCTGCCGCCGGTTCAAGGACTGGCTGGCGGCGCAGCGGCCGGCCACGAACGGGCAGGGCGGGGTAGTGCGTCTGCGGTTCGTCGCGGCGGGGTCGACGTACGCGCGGGCGCTCTACCCCGGGCTGGATCACGAGGCGACGCTGCGCGAGGTGACCGTGGTCGCCGACGACGGGTCCGTGTACGTCGGCGACCGTGCGTGGATCGTGTGCCTGTGGGCCACGTGGGAGCACAGGCACACCGCCGTACGGCTGGCGAGTCCCTCGCTGCGGCCGGTGGCGCGGGCGATCGTCCAGGCGGCCGCCGGATTGCGGAGCTGGACCAGTGTGCGCGGTGGGGGTGACTACGCTGACGGATGTGACGGACAGTGCGACCGCCAAGGGTGAGCAGACTCGGGAGCTGATCCTGTCCACGGCGCTGCGGTTGTTCCGCGAGCAGGGGTACGGGAAGACGACGATGCGGGCGATCGCCACCGAGGCGGGCGTCTCGGTCGGCAACGCGTACTACTACTACGGCTCCAAAGAGCATCTGATGCAGGCGTACTACGACCACCTGCAGGAGCAGCACCGCGAGGCCGTCGAGTCGATTCTGGAGTCGGAGAAGGCATTCGTGCCGCGGATGACCGGCGTACTGCGGACCTGGCTCGACGTGGCCGCGCCGTACCACGAGTTCGCCGGCACCTTCTTCAAGACGGCGGCCGATCCGAAGAGTCCGCTCTCGCCGTTCAGCGCGGAGTCCCGGCCGGCGCGAGAGGCAAGCGTCGACGTCTTCCGCCGGGTCGTCGAGGGTTCTGACCTGAAGCTCCCAGCCGACCTGAAGGCGGAACTACCCGAACTCCTGTGGCTCATGGAGATGGGCATCGTGCTCTTCTGGGTCCACGACGACAGCGAGGACCTACGCCGTACCAAAGCCCTGATCGACCGCTCAGTCCCCCTGGTCGACCGCCTGCTCCGCCTGACCCGCATCCCGGGCGTCCGCGGAGTCGTGAACGACATCGTCGGCCTGATCCGTGCGATCCGCCCGTGAGAGCTACTCGCCGGTGAGGCCGTCCAGGCGTTCGCGGAGGAGGTCGGCGTGGCCGTTGTGGCGGGCGTATTCCTCGATCATGTGGATGTAGAGGTAGCGCACCGAGTAGTCGCCCTCGTGGCCCGGGCGGACGAACGTGTCGTCGAGGGTGTAGCGGGCGGCGATCTCGTCGGAGGTCTTGGCGATCTGCCGGAAGTCCTCGAGGTCCTGTTCGGCCCGTGCCGGGTCGGCGAGGTCGAAGTCACCGTCGGGATGCTCGGCGGTCCAGAACTTCGGCTCGGCAGGAAGTTTGGCCAGCGCGCGGTGGAACCAGTACTTCTCGACCTCGGACAGGTGCCGGACCAGTCCGATCAGCGACATGCTGGACGGATCCACACTGCGCTCCACCAGTTGATCACCGGTCAGTCCGGAGACTTTCCACAGCAGTGTGCCGCGGTGGAAGTCGAGGAAACCCTGCAGAAGTTCGCGTTCACCCGCGGCGGTGGCCGGATCCACCCGGAACTGTGACGTCACGAGCAGAACCTAGCGGTGTGACGAGCGTCCTGTGAATATCCATCGGGGTGTTGGCCCCCGGTGCCGTAGACTGTCTGTGACGGCCCGCCCAGTTCTGCCTCGGGCCGGTGAGCGCAAACACATTGCGCCAGCAGTCGACCACCACGCGCCGCGGCCGTAAACCGGCCGCGCCGGGCAGGACGACCCCCGAACTTTTGGAGTACCAGATGGCGGTCCGCCGCCCCACGTCCACATCCACGCAATCCGCCCAACCGCAATCCACCTCTACGTCCGCGTCGCGTCCGCGTCGCCGGCGTCGGTCCGGTGACCGCCGCAACGGATCCTCCGCCACGGCGCTCTTCGGCCCACCCGCCGAGACCGGCCGGCCGTCGAAGGTTGCTGTCAGCAACAACACGTCGTACGACGAGGTTGACGAGATGGTTGTCCCCGACAACCTTACGTTCGCCGACCTCGGCGTACCGGAGACGCTGGTCTCCGCGCTGTCGGCGACCGGGGTGACGAAGCCGTTCCCGATCCAGGCGGCCACGCTGCCGGATTCCCTGGCCGGCAAGGATGTTCTCGGCCGCGGCCGGACCGGATCGGGGAAGACCTACGCGTTCGTCCTGCCGGTGCTGGCCCGGCTCGCCGCCGGCCGCGGGAAGCGCCGGGCGAACCATCCCCGCGCGCTGATCCTCGCGCCGACCCGCGAGCTCGCGACCCAGATCCAGGCGTCGATCACGCCGCTCGCCGACGCGCTCGGCCTGCGCTCGATGACGGTCTTCGGCGGCGTCGGCCACGGCCCGCAGATCACCGGCCTGCGGAAGGGCGCCGACATCGTCGTCGCCTGCCCGGGCCGGCTCGAGGACCATGTCCAGGCCGGGCACGCGAAGCTCGACGCGGTCGAGATCACCGTGCTCGACGAGGCCGACCACATGGCCGATCTCGGCTTCCTGCCCGCCGTCCGCCGGATCCTCGAGGCGACCCCGTCCAGCGCCCAGCGGCTGCTGTTCTCGGCCACGCTGGACGCCGGCGTCAACGTCCTCGTGCAGCGATTCATGACTACGCCGGTCACGCACAGTGTCGACTCGGCGCAGTCGCCGGTCTCGCTCATGACCCATCACGTGCTGCACGTCCAGCCCGACACCCGGCTCCCGGTGCTCGTCGACCTGACGGCCGCGCCCGGGCGTTCGCTGGTCTTCACCAGGACGAAGTACGGCGCCAAGGCGCTGACCAAGAAGCTGATCGCCCAGGGCGTGCCGGCCGTCGAGCTGCACGGCAACCTCTCCCAGGGCGCCCGCACGCGGAACCTGGAGGCCTTCTCCGACGGCACGGCGAAGACCCTCGTCGCCACCGACATCGCGGCCCGCGGGATCCACGTCGACGACATCGCGCTGGTGATCCACGCCGATCCGCCGATCGAGCACAAGGCCTACCTGCACCGCTCCGGACGGACCGCCCGCGCAGGTGCCGAGGGCACGGTCGTCACGCTGATGACCGACGACCAGGTCCGCGACGTCCGCGACCTCACCCGCAAGGCCGGCATCGCCCCGAAGGTCACCAAGCTCAGCACCGGCGACCCGCTGCTGACCGAGCTGGCCCCCGGCGAGCGGACCTTCGTCGAGCCGGCCGTCAAGGCCGTCCAGCCGGAGCGCGTCGCGAGCTCGACCGGTCGCGGATCGGGCCGAGGCGGCCGTCACGGGCGCGCCCCGGGCTCCGCTCAGCCGGCAACCGAGCAGCGGCCGAACCAAGGCCGTTCTGCCCAGGCGTCGCGCGCGACGGGTGGCTCGCGGGGCTCCGGCCGCGCGAAGTCCCGCGCAGGCTCGGGCGGTTCGAAGACCTACACCACGAGCACTCCGGGATCGGCCGCTCGTCCGGCCGGTGCCGCAGCGTTCTCCGCCGGCTCCCGGGCCGGCAGCTCCCGCCGCGGTCGCTGACCCACTGCAGGTGCTGAAAGGCCCAGTCATGCCGACTGGGCCTTTCGCGCGCTATGAGAAGAAGATGGACAGGTGGCAGGCAACGAGGAGGCTCGGTGATCAGGACCGTTCTCGGAGACCTCGCGCCGGAGGCCCTCGGCGTGTGCGACTCCCACGACCATCTGTTCTTTCGTTCGGCGGTTCTGCCCGGGCAGGAGCTGGATGACGAGGACGCCGCGGTGGCGGAGGTGCGTGCTTTCGCGGCGGCCGGTGGGCAGGCGATCGTGCAGTGGACGCCGCACGGACTCGGGCGCCGGGTCGAGCTGTTGCCCGGGATCTCAAGCAGTACAGGGGTTTCGCTGGTTGCGGCGACCGGACTGCATCGGCGTGAGCACTACCCGGAGGGCTTCGTCGACGGCGTGCGGGATCGGTTGGCCGAGATCTTCGTCCGCGAGCTGACCGTTGGCATCGGCAACAGTTCGGTCCGGGCCGGGCTGATCAAGGTGGCCGGCGGGTTCCACGTCCTGGATGCGCACGCCGAGCTGGTGATGCGGGCCGCGGCCGAGGCGCATCACGCGACCGGCGCGCCCATCGCGGTCCATCACGAACTCGGATCCGCGGCGGACGCCGTACTGGATCTCCTTGTCGACAAGCTCGACGTACCTCCGTCGGAGGTGATCCTCGGGCATCTGAATCGGTTCCCGGATCATCGTGGTCACCTCGAGTTGGCCGAGCGGGGTGCATGGCTGGCGTTCGACGGGCCGTCGCGGGCGAATCATGCGACCGATCCGCGGTTGCTGGACTGCCTGGCCGCGCTGGTCGACGCCGGGTACGCCGACCGGCTGCTGCTCGGCGGCGACACCACGACCGCCAAGGCCCGCGGCGCGACCGGTGAAGGACCCGGCATCCCTTATCTCCTCACTCACCTCCGGCCCCGGATCGCGCGCCACCTCGGCGCCGATGTCGCGCACGCGATCTTCACCGCCAACCCAGCGCGTTCCTTTACCGCCGATTGGCGAGCCTGACCGATCCGATGGGTTGACCCACCAGACGGTGGGTTGCCCCCCGAGAATCTCGGTGGGCAACCCACAAGGTGACGGGTCAGCCCACCAGATTGCGTCGGGCGGGTTGCGGCGCCGGGCGGCCGGCCGGCCGGTACGGTTCGCGCATGAGCGTGATCGCGCAGATCTTTGTGGTTGTGGCCGGGCTGTTCCACGTCGCGGTGTTCGCGATGGAGAGCCTGCTGTTCAGCAGGCCGAGCACGTACAAACGGTTCCTGGTGAAGGACGAGGCGGAGGCGGCGGCTGCCCGGCCGTGGGCGTTCAACCAGGGGTTCTACAACCTGTTCCTCGCGATCGGCGCGCTCGGCGGTCTGATCTGGGGTGGCGACAAAGGCCACGCGATCGCGTTGTTCGCGTGTGCCTGTATGGCGGGCGCCGGCCTCGTGCTGGTCGCCTCCGACCGCCGGATGGTCCGTGCCGCCGCCACCCAGGCCGTCCCGCCGATCCTCGCGCTGGTCCTCGCCGCCGTTCTCTGATTGCGCTTGACTTAAAGTCCACTTGATGTCCGAGAGTTCTCGGCATGACCAGCGTTGCCGAACCCGAGGCCGACCAGACCACCGACTCCGGCGGCGTACTCTCGCCGAAGTACCGGGCCCTGACGGTCGGGATGGTCGCGTTGATCACCCTGGTCGCGTTCGAGTCCCTCGCGGTCACGACCGCGATGCCGACGGTGGCCCAGGCGCTCGACGGGCTCAGCCTCTACGCGCTGGCGTTCGGCGGCCCGCTGGCCTCCGGCGTGGTCGCGATGGTTGTCTCCGGCACCTGGAGTGATCTCAAGGGCCCGACCCGCCCGCTCTGGCACGGCACCGCGTGGTTCCTCGGCGGTCTGATCATCGCCGGACTCGCTCCGTCCATGGAGGTTCTGGTCGCGGGCCGCATCATCCAAGGCTTCGGCTCCGGCCTGCTGACGGTCGCCCTGTACGTCGTCGTCGGGCAGCTGTACCCCGCCCGTCTCCGCACGCGGATCTTCGCCGCGTTCGCGACCGGCTGGGTCGTCCCGTCCCTCGTCGGCCCCGCGATCGCCGGCCTGATCGTCGAACACGCGAGTTGGCGGATCGTGTTCCTCGCCGTACCGGCCATCGCGATCCCGGCGGTGCTCGTGATGCGGCCCGGCTTGGCTCACGGCGCTGCGTACGAGGCACGCGAGGGACGGCTGTGGGACAAGCGAGCCATGTGGGCGATCGCAGCGGCGGTCGGCGTCGGTCTTCTGCACTACGGCGGCCAGCAGCGCGGCGTACTCCAGGTTGTTCTGCTGGTGATCGGCTTGGCCGGCGTGGTCGCGTTCGCCCCACGGCTTCTGCCGAGCGGGACGTTCACGCTCGGACGCGGCCTGCCGTCGGTGGTCGCGCTCCGGGGGTTGGTGGCTGCTGCCGGATTCGGTGCCGAGGTGTTCCTGCCGCTGATGCTGACCCGGGAGCGCGGTCTGTCCCCGGCCCTCGCGGGTCTGGTGCTGACCGTCAGCGCCCTGAGCTGGACCGCCGCCTCCTGGTATCGCGGCCGCCCGAAGCAGCCGTTCTCGCACTCGGTGTTCCTGCAGGCCGGCATGGTCTTGATCCTGCTCGGGATCGCCACCGCGACGCTGACCCTCAACGACAACGTCCCGGTGCTGGTCGGCATCCTCGGCTGGAGCCTCACCGGCCTCGGCATGGGCACGGTCTTCCCGACCTTGTCGGTGCTGACCCTGGAGTATTCCGAGCGCGACGAGCAGGGCGCCAACAGCTCGGCCGCGCAGCTGAGCGACTCGTTGTCCACAGCAACGGTCCTGGCCGTCGGCGGATCGCTGTTCGCCGCGCTCGAGCCGCACTCGGCGGTGACGGCGTACCTGGTCGCGTTCGGGCTCCCGGCGGCGCTAGCGCTGATCGGCGTCCAGGCGGGCCGGCGGACCGCGCGCGGCGCGAGCTAGTCCGAGCTAGTCCTTGGACCCCGTCACGGCGATGCTCGCGCCGAGGCCGATGATCATCAGGCCGCCGGTGCCGCCGACCATTTCGAGCCGGCGCGGCGAGCGGGCGAACCACTCGCGGGCGGTGCCGGCGACGACCGCCCAGACGCTGTCCGAGCAGAGCGCGATCAGGATGAAGATCAGGCCGAGGACGAGGATCTGGGCCCACGCCGGGCTGCTCGCGCCCTTGTCCACGAACTGCGGCAGCACGGCCGCGAAGAAGACCGCGGTCTTGGCATTGGTGACCCCGACCAGGAACCCCTGCCGAAGCGTCCGGCGGGTGTTGCCCGGCTTAACGCCACTCGTCATCGCCTCGACCAGCGACTTCCGGGTCCGGAACGCGTGCACGCCGAGATAGATCAGGTACGCCGCGCCCGCCAGCTTCACCACGGTGAGGGCGATGGCGCTGGCCGCGATCAGGGTGCCGAGGCCGAGCGAGACCAGGCCGAGCAGGACCGAGGCGCCGATGGTGTTGCCGACCATCGTGAGCACTGCCTCGCGGCGCCCGACCGCGAGCGCCCGGCCGACGATGAACAGCACACTCGGCCCGGGCACGACGATGATGATGAACGCGGTGATCGCGAACGCGATCAGGTGGTGAGCGGACGGCATTTCCTCAGAGTAAGTGCGACGCGGTCGCGCCGCACTACCCCTGTCCACCGGGTGGGATAGATCACCGCCACGCCGCCATCCGTTGACCGGCCACTCCGGCGGACTCTACGGTTCGGGGGACAACCTGCGGTGCCATGAGGGAAGCCGGTGCAAGTCCGGCACGGCCGCGCCACTGTGAGCGAGCTCTGCTCGTGAGTCAGGACGCTCGGGCACCAGCAGCCTTTCGATGGGGACGCGCACTTCCCCAGGAGGTTCAGATGGCAGTTCCTGCCCGCTCGGTCGCCGTACCGGCTCTCTCCCCCCGGCTCCTCGCCGTCGCGCTGCTCAGCGTCGGCCTGATGCTCCTGCTCGCCTACCTGGTCGGGTTCGACCAGGGCGCGGTCTCCCAGTCCGGGATGTACCTGCACGAGCTGATGCACGACGGGCGCCACCTGCTCGGCGTGCCCTGCCACTAGATCCCGATGCGCACCTTCGGATCGCTCCTGGTGCGCGGACTGATCGTCGGACTTTTCGCCGGCCTGCTGGCCGGGACCTTCGCGTACGTGATGGGTGAACCGCGTGTCGACGCGGCCATCGCGATCGAAGAGGCCGGTGCCGCGCACACCCATGACCATGGCAACAGTGCCGAGCCTGCCGCGGAAGAGAAGCCGCTCGTCAGCCGTGAAGGCCAGAAGGCCGGCTTGTTCCTCGCCACCAGCCTGTACGGCGTGGCCCTCGGCGGCATGTTCGCCGTCGGCTTCACGCTGCTCCGGCGCAGGCTCCGCACCGGGAACGACGCGTACGCCGCGCTCGGCCTGGCCGCGGCCGGCTTCGTCGGGATCGTGCTGGTCCCGTTCCTCAAATACCCACCGAACCCGCCCGCGGTCGGCAATCCGGACACGATCACCCGGCGGACGGTGACCTACCTGCTGACGCTGGTGATCGGCCTGCTCGCGGTCTGGGCCGGCGTCGCCGCATCGCGCTGGGCCGCCCGGTACGGCGAGCTCGCCCGGCTCGGCGGCGGGGTGATCGCGTTCCTCGTGACGATCGTGGCGGCGTACCTGATCCTGCCGCGAATCAACGAGGTTCCGGAGACGTTCCCCGCTACGCTGCTGTGGCAGTTCCGGTTCGCCTCGCTCGGTACGCAGGCGACGCTGTGGCTCCTGCTCGGCTTCGGGTACGCCGCCACCGTGGACGACCGCCGGCTGACTCGACAGAAGGTGGTCGCCGCTTGACGGGATTGAATACCTTCCCCGCCCCACCACCCCGGTCATTGACTCTCATTGCGCACGCCTTGACGCCCGCGCTGCGTGGACTCGTGCTCGGCGGCGACGCCGAACCGGATCCGGCGAGTGTCGAGGCTGCCCGCGGACTGGAGCTCACAGCCGATGCCGTGTACGCCGGCCCCGAGCGGGCCGCCGTACGCACCGCCGAGGCGCTCGGGCTGACCCCGGTCGTCGAGCCGGTCCTGCGGGACCGGGAGTACGGCGACTGGGCCGGCCGCGACCTCGAGGAGTTGCTCGCGGCGGATCCGGAGCGGGTGTCGGCGTGGCTCGAGCGTCCGCATACCGCGACGCCGGGTGGGGAGACCGAGAACGACGTGATCGCGCGGGTCGCGGACTGGCTCGGGGATCTCGATCAGCTGACCGGCGATCGCCGTACGGTCGTCGCCGTCGTCCACCCCGCGGTGGTGCGGGCGATCGTGCTGTACGTCCTCGATGCGCCCGCCGAGTCGCTCCGGCACGTGGACGTCCGCCCGCTGGCCACGGTCAACCTCTCCCATCACGCAGGATCCTGGTCACTGGCCTTCCACTGACTTACTCTCTGCGGTTAACAGGCAACCGCTTGTGTGGATACCTCCTGGGGACCGAGGGATGCCATGACCGAGGCCGAGCAACTCGACCTGCTGATCCGTCACACCCGGGATCTGCCGCACCAAAAGGCAGTCCAAGAGGTCCGGGACTATTTCCGCGCCTTGCCGGCGGCATCCGCTCGCGCACTCGCCGAGAATCCGCCCGAGCAGCTCAGCGCGCTGGACGGGGCCTCGCTGCAGTTACGGTACGACGCCAGCCGCGTGATCCTGCTCGCGGCGCAGCGGCGGCTACGGGACGCGGTCGAGGGCGGTGAGTCCACGCCCGAGCAGCGCAAGCGGCTCGACACTGTGAGCGAGATGCTGTGGCCGGTCCGGAAGGGTCTGGACGTCGATGCCGCCGGCAACCGCATCGAGGTGTTCGGATCGCGGCAGTACCTGTCCGTGGACGTCGAGGGCCAGGGCCGGATGATCGAGGTCCTCGGCGACCTCGAGACCGCCCGCGACGTGGTCGTGCTGATCCCGGGACTCGGCAACGACCTGGACGGCGTACGCGCGCAGATGGACCGGGCGCTGCAGCTCAAGAACCAGGTCGGCCCGAAGGCAGCTGTGGTGGTGTGGAAGGACTACGACGCACCGCTCACCCTGGAAGACGCGATGTCCAAGGAGCCCGCGCGGGCGGCCTTGCCGCGGCTGTCGCGCTTCGAAGCCGGTGTCGAGGTGGTCAAGGCGCCGTATGCGGAGACGACGATCATCGGGAACAGCTATGGGTCGCTGGTGCTCGGCCAGGCGCTGATGGAGGGCGTCGACGGGCGGCTGCCGGATGGGGTGAATCCCGACCGGGCGGTGCTCGTCGGGTGTCCCGGCATCGACCCGACCGTGACGTCGGGGGCGCAGATCACGCCGCCGGGGACCAAGCTGTACGTCGCTCGCGCAAAGGGCGACTACATCTCCTACCTGCAGGAGCACGGTCCCGATCCGGCCGACTTGGCGGACGTGTTCCGGTTCGAGACCGAGCGCGGCGACGTCCACGTCCGTGGGCACATGAGCTACTTCGAGCTCAACAGCGAGTCCTTCCGGAACCTCGGCCGGATCGGCCGCGGCGAGCTGGGCGCGGTCACCGCGGCGGTTCGGACGACGGCGAAACAGGAGAGCCGGGTGCTGCCCGGGATCTCCTGGTCGGAGCCGCTGCGTAGGGTGGCTCAGACACCGGTGGCGGTGCCGCTCGCGAAGGTGTTCGACGGCGTGATGGCGCTGAAGAAGATCAGCTCAGGACCCAAGGACAAGCCTCTCGACGGAGCCAGGGACCGGACCGGTGGTGGCCCGGCCCGCCAACCGGAAGGACCTGCTCGATGACGCTGACCCAGGCCCGGGACTTCCTCCGGGCGGAACTGCTGGCCGTGGCGGCCGTCGCCGTACCCGGTCTGGACGGAGTGGTCACGCACGACCCGGGCCCGGTGAACCCGCGGGCCATGTCGGACGGGCGCGGGCCGGCCACCATCTGCTCGATCACCGTGGAGACCGGCGATCCGGCCGTCGTCGACCCGGCGGGACAGGTCGCGGCTGCGGCTGCCGCCCTGACGTCGCGCGGGTGGGAGACCGAAATCGCTCCGGTGGAGGGCGGCCATCACAGCCTCGCCGCCCGGCGGGACGAGTACGAGGTCGCGGTGCACGGTTGGGACGGGGACTGGCGGTTGACGCTGGCGGGCGAGACCCCGGAGATCACCGATTAGCGAATCGCGGGCAATGCGTCGCAAGAGTTGGCGCCAAGGTGTATGACGGGGATGTGACGCTCACCGAAGCCCGCAACTTCCTCCGGTCGGAACTGCTCACGGTCGCCGCCACGGTGGTGCCTGGCCAGAAACCGGCGGTCACGCAGGACGTCGGGCCGGCGAGCCAGGGTGCGCTGTCGGACGACCGCGGACCGGAGTCGGTCTGCACGATCACCGTCGAGACCGGCGACCCGGCGACGCCTGATGCGGAGGCCCAGTTCGGCTTCGCCGCCGAAACCCTGGAGGGCCGCGGCTGGAAGGTCGAGCTCACCCCCGTCGCCGACGGCCACCACCACCTCACCGCCCGCCGCAACGGCTACGACCTCACCGTCGACGCCCGCACCACCGACTGGCGCCTGACCTTCACCGGCCAGACGCCGTACGTCGACGATCTCTAGAATGCACACGCTCCGGAGGGCTTGGCGCGGAGGTGGGCCGGCCTAGCTGGTGGCGGCGCGTTCGGCGGCGCTGCGGAGGACGCAGAACTCATTGCCTTCCGGGTCGTGCATGACGACGAAGCCGGTGCCGTCGGGGTTGCGGCGGTCGTGGGCGATGGTGGCGCCCAGCGTCAGCAACCACTCGACCTCGGCGTCGCGTGGACCGTCCGGCTCGAGGTCGAGGTGGACGCGGTTCTTGGCGGCCTTCTCGTCGTTGTTCTGCTCGAACAGGAGCTTCACCGAGTCCGCGACGACCGCGGCGTACGGCTCGCCGGGATGGTCGTCGTCGGGCCGCTCGGCCTTCAGCACCTGCAGCCAGAAGCCGGCCAGCTCATAGGGGTCGTGGGCATCGAACGTCACCGTCCGCACGTGGGAAGTCATGCGCCGACCCTACTTCCGGAAGAGCAGGCGGTCCTGCGGAATTTCAGCATCCAGGTACGGCGTGAAGCCGACGGCGACCGCGAGCTCGGTGAGCCCGTCGCCTCGCCACCGATGGACGTAGAGGTCCATCGGGAGACCGCCGTACCCGGACGTCTTGTGGGTGGACTCGTCGCCGACGTGAAAGCCCATCAGCAGGACCCCGCCGGGGGCCAGCACGCGGTGGAACTCGGCAAACGCCTGCGGTACGACGTCGCGCGGCAGGTGGATGATCGACCACCAGGACACGACCCCGCCGAGCTCACCGTCGGCCAGTTCGAGGGCCGTCATCGAGCCGACCCGGAAGTCCAGCTCCGGGTGGTCTCGTCGGGCGACCTCGATCATCCCCGGGGACAGGTCGATCCCGGTCACCTTCAGACCGCGCGCGCCCAGCAGGCCGGTCGTTCGGCCGGGCCCGCACCCGACGTCAAGCACCGGACGGCCACCGGCCAGCTCGGCGAACAGGTCGAAACCCTCGGACTCCCAGTCCGCGCCGTCCTGCACGAGGTCGGCGTACGCAGTGGCGACGGTGTCGTAGGAGGTGCGGATGTTGCCCAGGTGGTCAGTCACCCGGCCGACCCTAGAGCCGGCCGGGGACAGTTTTTCAGGCCTTGCCGAGGGTCTGCCGCTGGCGGCCGAGCCCTTGGATCTCGAGCTCCATCGCGTCGCCGGGAGCCAGGTACGGGAAGCGGCCGGACAGCGCGACGCCCTCCGGGGTGCCGGTGTTCACGATGTCGCCGGGGCTGAGCACCATGTACTGCGAGAGGTCGCGGATCAGCGCCGCCACGGAGAAGACCATGTCCCGGGTGTTCGAGTCCTGCCGCGCCTCGCCGTTCACCCAGGACTTCAGGTCGAGGTTGTCCGGGTCGACCTCATCGGCCGGGACCAGCGCCGGGCCGAGCGGGTTGAACGTCTCGCAGCACTTGCCCTTGGACCACTGCCCGCCGGACTCGTCGAGCTGGAAGGCACGCTCGGACACGTCGTTCGAGACCGCGTAGCCGGCGATGCAGGCCAGCGCTTCCTCGTCGGTCTCGATGTACCGGGCCTGCTTGCCGATGATGACGGCGAGCTCGACCTCCCAGTCGGTCTTCGTCGAGCCGCGCGGGACGAGCACGTCGTCGTCCGGGCCGACGATGGTGTTGGGGTGCTTGAAGAACACGATCGGCTGCTCCGGCGGCTCGGAGCCGGACTCGGCCGCGTGAGCGGCGTAGTTCATGCCGATGCAGACCACCGCGCCCGGCCGGGCGATCGGGGCGCCGATCCGCAGGCCCTCCACGTCGGCCACTGGCAGGTCGCCGGCCTCGAGGGCGGCGCGGGCCCGGGCGACGCCGTCCGCGGCGAGGAACGCCCCGTCGATGTCGGCGGTGATCGAGCTCAGGTCGTGAACGGTGCCGTCGGCGGCGCGCACGTACGGGCGCTCCTCGCCGACCGCGCCGAGGCGCAGCAGTTCCACAGATGTCTCCCTGGCGGTCTGGTGACGGTCTAGTCCTGGTCGAAGATGGGCCGCAGCCGGGCCCGGGAGGCCTCGATGTGCCCCCGCATCGCCGCGGCCGCGTCCTCCGGATCGCCCTTGCGGACCGCGGTCACGATCGTCTTGTGCTCCCGCAACGCCTTCGTCGCGATGCCGCCACCGTAGTACAGCCGGAACAGGTGCAGGTGGCAGTGTGTCCGCTGGAAGGACAACCGGGCCGTCTCGTTGCGGGACAGCTCCAGCACCAGGTCGTGGAAGCGCTGGTCGTGCGCCGCCATCGCCCGGTAGCTCTCGTACGCCGGCCGGTCCGGTACGTCGGTGTAGCTCAGCATCTCCGCCTTGAGCCGGGCCAGGTCGTCGGCGCCGGCCCGCTCGGCGGCGCGGCCGGCCGCCCACGGCTCGACGTGCAGGCGGTACTCGAACAGGTCGTCGAACTCGGCCAGGGTCAACCGGGACGACACCCGGTAGCCGCGCAGCGGTTCCTTGATCACCAGCCCGTCGGACTCCAGCCGGGCCAGCGACTCCCGGATCGGGGTCTGCGAGATGCCCAGCTCACGGGTCAGCGCGTCGATGTTCAGCCGGGTGCCCGGCTCGACCACGCTGTCCATGATCAGGCCCTTGACCGTCTCGTAGACATCGTCGCTCAGCACCTGCCGCTGAGGCAGCCGGGCGAGCTGCCCCGCCAGACCCACATGCGCATCCGTCACGTGTCGCTCCTCCCAGAGCCATTCTGCCCGACCCGCATCGTTACCTGGACGAGTCTTGACGGGTCCAGTGTGAACGGGCAGCATCAGGTACGCAATATCCTATAGGATCTGGAGCCGCCCCATGACCGCGTCGCCCCTCCGGACCCCCCTTCCGGCGAGTACGGCGATTATCCGCGCCGAGGCGTACCTGGTCGACCTCGAGGTCGAGACGATCCGCACCGACGCGGTCCAGTCGTTCCTCAAGCAGGAGACCATCTTCGTGTCGGTGGAGACCGCGGACGGGCTGACCGGCCTCGGGTACTCCTACACGATCGGCACCGGCGGCACCGCCGTATTGGCGTTGCTGCGGGACCATCTGCTGCCCCGCCTCGTCGGTGCGGACGCCCGGAACGTCGAGGCGCTCTGGTCGGACCTGTTCTGGTCGACCCACGCGACCACGGTCGGTGCGATCACGTCGCTCGCGCTGGCGGCCGTCGACACGGCGTTGTGGGACCTGCGCTGTCTGCGGGCGGGTGAACCGCTGTGGCGGCTGGCCGGTGGGTATCGGCAGCGGGTGCCGCTCTACGACACCGAGGGCGGCTGGCTGCATCTGACAATCGATGAGCTGGTTGCGGGCGCGCTCGCCTCGCAGAAGGCGGGGTGGCCCGGGGTCAAGCTCAAGGTCGGCAAGCCACGGGTCCACGAGGATCTGGAGCGACTGCAGGCGGTTCGGGACGCGGTCGGGCCGGCGCTCGACATCATGGTGGACGCGAACCAGTCGATGACGTATCCCGAGGCTCGCCGGCGAGCTGCGGCGTTCGAGGCGGTGGATCTGTCGTGGTTCGAGGAGCCGTTGCCGGCCGACGATGTGACCGGGCACGTGCGGTTGGCGGAGTCCACCTCGATTCCGATCGCGGTGGGTGAGTCGCTGTACTCCGTCTCACAGTTCCGGGAGTACGCCGCTTCGGGCGGAGCCGGGATCGTCCAGGTGGACGTGGCCCGGGTCGGCGGGATCACGCCGTGGCTGAAGGTCGCGCATCTGGCCGAGGCGTTCAACCTCGAGGTGTGTCCGCATTTCCTGATGGAACTGCATGTCAGCCTGACGGCCGCCGTACCCAATGGCCGGTATGTGGAGCACATCCCGCAGCTGCGGGCGATCACGTCGTCCGAGATGGCGATCGTGGACGGGCATGCGGTCGCGCCGGACTCGCCGGGGCTGGGCATCGACTGGGATCAGGACGCGATCGACGATCGGAGGGTTGGATGAGTGGCATGACTCGAGTCGACGCCCATCACCACATCTGGGACCTGACCGTCCGCGAGCAAACCTGGATGGTCGGGCCCGCGCTCGACCCGATCCGGCGCAACTACTCCATCGACGACCTGGCTCTCCAGGCCGCGGCCGCCGGAATCACCGCCACGGTCCTGGTTCAGACAGTCGGCCTGGTCGAGGAGACCGTCGAGTTCCTGGAGGTTGCCGCCAGCAACGACCTGGTCGCCGGCGTGGTCGGCTGGGTGGACCTCACCGCGGACGACGTCGCCACCGCGCTGGAAGGCCTGCGCTCGCGCCCGGACGGCGCCTATCTGAAGGCGATCCGCCACCAGGTCCACGACGAACCGGACGTCGACTGGCTCCTGCGCCCCGACGTCCAGCGCGGCCTGTCCGCCGTCGCCGACGCCGGCCTGGCCTACGACCTGCTCACCAAGACCCCGCACCTCCCCGCCGCGATCCAGACCGCCCGCAACCTCCCCCAGCTGAACTTCGTGGTCGACCACATCTCCAAGCCCGTGATCGGCGAGCCGCTGGAGCCCTGGGCCACCCAACTCCGCGAGCTGGCCGCCCTGTCCAACGTCACCTGCAAACTCTCCGGCATGGTCACCGAAGCCTCCTGGACCGACTGGAAACCCGCCGACCTCCAGCCCTACGCCGACGTCGTCCTGGACGCCTTCACCCCGGCCCGCGTGATGTTCGGCTCCGACTGGCCCGTCTGCCTCCTGGCCGCCTCCTACGCCGAGGTGGTCGAAACAGCCGAGACCCTCACAGCCTCCTTGACCCCCACAGAACGCGAAGCAGTCTTCGCCACCACCGCCACCAACACCTACAAGCTGTAACTCGGGATCAGTCAGCCGGAGGTGCAAACTCGCCTGGCCGGATCAGGGCTGTGGACGACGGCGAGGATCGACTTTGTGCACCAGATCCGTACGCCGAGGCCCGTCAGCGTACGGATCTGGTGCACAAAGTGGCCGATCCCGGCGACGCGTGGCAGCCGGGCTGCTGTGCGGCCGGGCGGGGTGGTGTCGGCTGGGATGGAGTTCGGCCGCCAGTTCCTGTCTCAGGCCCTAGCGGCCGAGGGCAGTCAGCGGTCGCGAGCCGGCCGGGACTGCTCTGGGGCCGCGGATGGCGCCGGGTGCTCGAGGTCGCCGGTGGTGGCGGACCAGCTGGCGAGGAGGGTGAGGGCGTCGTCGGAGGGGGAGCCGGGCTCGGCGGTGTAGGTGAGGAGGCTCTGGTTCGGGTCGGAGGCCAGGGGGAAGGACTCGAAGGGGAGGTCGAGGTCTCCGACGACGGGGTGGTGGAGGAGTTTCCTGCCGGTGGTGTGGATCCGGACGTCGTGGGCGGCCCAGCGGAGCCGGAACTCCGCGCTGCGGGTGGACAGCTCGCCGATCAGGTCCGAGGTCCGGCGGTCGTACGGATCCCGGCCGACCTCGGCACGGAGTAGTGCGACGGTGTCGTTGGCGACCTGGTCCCAAGCGCGGAAGAATTCGGTCGCTTGCGGGTCGAGGAAGACGAACCGGGCGTTGTTGGGCGGCCTGACGGGTCCGGCGTACGCGGGCGAGAACAGCGCCGCCCCGAGGGCGTTCGCGGCCAGGATGTCCAAGCGTCCGCTCAGTACGAACGCCGGCGTGCCGATCATCGAGTCCAGGACGCGCTGGACGGTGGCACGGATCCCCTGGGCCGCAGGTCGCCGGCGTGGCGGTCGGGTCGTGCCGGCGGTGCGGAGCAGGTCGAGTAGGTGTGCCCGCTCGGCTTCGTCGAGCTGTAGTGCGTGGGCGAGACCGTCGATCACGCTGTCGGAGACGCCGACCGCGGTGCCGCGTTCGAGCCGGATGTAGTACTCGGTCGAGATCCCGGCGAGCAGAGCGACCTCCTCCCGGCGCAGTCCCACGACCCGTCGGCGGGCTCCGCCGTACACCGGTAGCCCGGCCTGTTCGGGGCTGATCCGGCCTCGCCGTGTGATCAGGAACTCCCGGATCGCCGAGCGCACCTCGCCTCGGATGTCGCGGTCGTTCCTGCCGGTCATGTTCACCACTGTACGAGCGCTTCCGCGGAGTTGGGGGTCCCTCTCAGTACCCCTCGAACAGGGTCTCCCCGCCATCCGCGCCGACTGGTTTCGTGGGGATCACTACATCAACGAGAGGGAAGTTCACGAGCATGACTGACAAGAAGGTTTGGTTCATCACCGGCGCCGGGCGCGGTCTGGGCGTGGACATCGCCACGTCCGCACTGGCCGCCGGCCATGCCGTCGTCGCCACCGGACGCAACGCCGAGCGGGTGAGCTCCGCCCTCGGTGCGTACGACGATCTCCTCGTCGTTACGCTGGACGTGAGCGATCCGGCCGGCATCCGGGACGCCGTCCGCGCGGCAACAGATCGGTTCGGCCACATTGACGTACTGGTCAACAATGCGGGCAACTTCAACGCCGGCTTCTTCGAGGAGCTCAGCGCCGAGGACTTCCGGGCGCAGCTCGAGATCACGTTGTTCGGTCCGGTCGAGGTCACTCGCGCTGTCCTTCCGGTGATGCGCGCTCAGCGTTCGGGCCTGGTCGTCACGATCTCCTCGACCGCGGGGATCGTCGGCCAGGAGTTCTGTACGGCGTACGCGGCGTCGAAGTTCGGCGTCGAGGGGTGGATGGAGTCGCTGACCCCAGAGGTTGCGCCGTTCGGGATCCGCACGATGCTCGTCGAGCCCGGCTTCTTCCGGACCGAGCTGCTGAGCCCCGAGTCGACCAAGTACGCCGAGGCAACCATCGACGACTACGCCGAGCGCACCCGGGAGACCGTCGCGGGCTGGAAGAGCATGGACGGCCGGCAGGGCGGCGATCCGGCCAAGCTCGCGAACGCGCTCGTGCGGCTCGCGGACGACGACGAGCCTCCACTGCGCTTCGTGGCCGGCGCCGACGCTGTCGCGACTGTCGAGCAGAAGGCCAACACCCTGCTGGCCCAGGCCGACGCGTATCGCGAGCTGTCGAGCGACCTCGCCCACGCATAAGTCCCGACGCCGACCAGGAGGACCCCATGACGTCGACCCTGACCGGCACCGTTGCGCTCGTCACCGGCGCGAGCAGCGGCATCGGCGCCGCACGAGGCTGTCGTCGAGCTGTGGATCATCCCGATGGATCAGGTGCGACGTCGTCCGGAGGTGCGAACTCGACGCGGACGCCGAGGAGGCGGATGGGGCGGCGGAGTTCGAACTTGTCGAGGACGGCTTGGGCGGTGGTGGCGACGACCTCGGGGTCCTGGGTGACTTCGGGGAGTTTGCGGCTCTTGATCGGGGTGTAGAAGCTGATGAATCGGACCTTCACCCAGATGCGTTGGATCGTGCGGCCCTCGGCGACGACGTCCCGGGTGACGTGGATGGCGATGCGGCGGAGTTCCTTCTCCACGTCGGCCCGGTCGATCAGGTCCTCGGGGAAGGTTTCCTCACGGCTGCGGGAGACGGGCTCGCGGGGTACGTCGGTCACCTCGGTGTCGCCGAGTCCCCGGCCGAGGGCGGCGTACCAGGCGCCCATCTTCGGCCCGAAGCGCTTGCGGAGGACGTCGAGGTCGGCGGCGGCCAGGTCGGCGACGGTGAAGACGCCGAGCTCGTT
Source organism: Kribbella sp. NBC_01484 (assembly GCF_036227145.1). Classification (NCBI taxonomy): domain Bacteria; kingdom Bacillati; phylum Actinomycetota; class Actinomycetes; order Propionibacteriales; family Kribbellaceae; genus Kribbella; species Kribbella sp. NBC_01484. The sequence continues at coordinate 2,463,708 of NZ_CP109437.1, read as the reverse complement.
GAGGTTCCGCTCCATCCGGCTGCCGATGCCCCACAGTTCCCGGACCGGCCGGTGGTCCATCACCTCCCGCCAGTTCGCGCCGGTCAGTCGATAGACGCCAGGCACATCAGCGGGCGCCTCGGCCGTACTCGCGCCCTCGAAAGGCGCCGCGTGGGAACGCGCGTGCTTCGCGAAGGTGGTGGCCAGCTTGGCGCGGGTCTTGTTGTCGCCGATGCCGACCGAACAGGTCAGGCTCGTCCGGGCCTGCACGGCCGCGCGCAGGTCGGCGGCGAGCTGCTCGGGATCGTCGGTCTCCGCACCGACGAAGCACTCGTCCCAGCCCCACACCTCGACCACCAAGGGGAACGATCGCAGCGTGTCCATCACCTCGGTCGACGCCGCCTCGTAGGCGGCCGGATCCGACGGCAGGAAGACCGCCTGCGGGCACTTCTTGTACGCCGCCCGCACCGGCATCCCCGAGTGCACGCCGTACTCGCGTGCCTCGTACGACGCGGTCGCGACGACCTGCCGTGGTTGCGTCGGATCGCCAGACCCACCGACCACCACCGGCAACCCGCGCAGCTCAGGCCGGCGCCGGATCTCTACAGCCGCGATGAACTGATCCATGTCCACGTGCAGGACCCACCAGCTCATCACTACTCCCCGGAGTCGACAACCCAGCGTAACGGCGGCTGCGTCAGAGTTCCTTGCGCATCTGCTGGGAGGTGACGATGTAGCCGAGGGACTCGTAGAGGTGGATGGCGGTGGAGTTGTCGCCGAAGACGTTGAGATCCAGGTGGCTGTAGCCGAGCCGGCGGCACTCGTCCTCGCCGGCGAGCATGATCGCGCGGCCGTAGCCCTTGCCCCGGTGGTCGGCGTCGACCTCGATGCCGTAGATGAACGCGCCCCGCGTCCTGGTGTTGATCCACAGACTCCCGACCGCCTGGTCACCGGCGCAGGCCAGCCAGATCAGGTGATTGTCGGTGCTGGGGCCCTTCGGCAGCAGCCGGTCGGTCTCGCGGTAGGCGAACTCGAGTGCCCCGGCCGGATCCAGCCCCTGGGCCGGGCCGATGCCGGACGCGAACGACGCGGCGGCGCGGTCCCTCCAACTCGCGAACTCGGGGTCGGTGATCGGGCGAAGGGTCACCAGTGGCGTGGTCACGTGCTGACGATAGTCCGCTCGAGGGGTTTGCCGACGGGTACCGGGACAAGTGGCCGCGGTTGTAGACCCAGCCGCGGTGAAATCGATCGATGCCGAGGTGCCTGACCATGACAGCACTGCCGAAATCCCAGCCATGAGGCGTCGCAAACCGCCCGCCGGCGCGGTGAGCAAGGCCCCAGCCGGCCTGCCGTCGCCCCTGATCGAGAACTGGGCCTGGCAGGATCACGCCGCCTGCGTGGACGTCGACCCTGAGCTGTTCTTCGCCGCCGAGTCCGAGCGCGGCCCTCGCAAGCACGCCCGCGAGGTGGTCGCCAAGTCGCTGTGCAGGACCTGCCCGGTACGGCGCGAGTGCCGCGAGCACGCCTTTGTCGTCGGGGAGACGTACGGCGTCTGGGGCGGCACCACCGAGGAGGAACGCGAGCCTGCCCTGCACGCCCGGCGTCAGTAATCTGTCGGCATGGAGCTGACCTTTGAGCTGGCCGAGAAGGTACTCGCGGCACAGCCGTTCAGTGTGCTGTTGGGAGCCCGGCTGACCGCGTTCGGTGCGGGCGGAGCCACGCTCGAGCTGGATATCCGCGACGACCTCCGGCAGCAGAACGGCTACCTGCACGGCGGCGTCCTGGGTTACGCGGCCGACAACGCGATCACGTTCGCGGCCGGTACGGCGCTCGGCCCCGAGGTGCTCACCGGCGGTTTCACGATCAGCTACCTCCGCCCGGCCCAGGGCACCGTCCTCCGGGCCGAGGCGAAGGTCGCCCACGCAGGCAGCCGTCAGGCGAGCTGCACCTGCGAGTTGTCGGTCGTCGACGAAGCCGGCGCCGCCACCCTGTGCGCGATCGCGCAGGGCACCGTCATCGCCCTGCGCCGATGACGACGCGCGTCCTCGTCACGGGAGCGAGCGGGTACGTCGGCTCCCGGCTGACGCCCCACCTGCGGGCGGCCGGATGTTCGGTGATCGCGTTCGGCCGATCCCGATCCGGCGATGCCGACCTCAGCAGGACGGGAAGCTTCACCAGCCCGATCGACCTCGCACTACTCGATGACCTGCCCATCGACGTCGTCGTCCATCTCGCCGGAGTCACCGGCGAAGCGACCGAGGCCGATGCCATCCGGGTCAACGTGGAGGGAACCCGTCTGCTGCTCCGGACCATGATCGACCGGGGGGTCAGGAGGTTCGTCGTCGCGAGTTCGATCGCGGCCGCGGGCTGCCTCACCGAAGACTTCCTGCCGCAGACACTGCCGATCCCCGCCGGCCGTCCCTGCCTGTCCGCGAATCCCTATGGCTTCTCGAAGTACCTGGTCGAGGAACTGGCCCGGTACTTCGTCCGGACCGATGACGCCCTGGAGCTCGACCTGTACCGGATCGGCGTGGTCGTCGACGAACCGCATCATCAGGTGGACCTGTCGTCCGTGCGTCTCCCGTTCTGCCAGCTGGGTACGGTCCCGGTCAACACGGTCGTCGAACGCCTCGCCGGCGCAATCCTGGCGCCTCGGGGTCCGGGCGCTCGGGTCGAGAACCTGGTGTCCCCCGAAATCCCGTCGCAGTACCCGACGATCGAGACTCTGACCGCTGTGCTCGGCGCACGGGTCAGCAGCCTGGACCTGAGCGCCTATCGCCGCCCCGGAAACCACCGGGCCGGCCTGTGGGCCGTACCCGAGGGACGCTGAAGCCCCCAACCCGTCTCAGTCGAAGAGCTCCTCGAGGAAGGACTTCTTCTTCTTGCGCCTGTGCTGATTCCCGTACCGCGGGTCGTACTTGCGGTCGTCGTCGTACCGGCGGTCGTCGTACCGTTGCTTCTCCTCGTACCGCGGTTGCTGCTGCGGCGGCGCGTTGTACCGCAATTCCGCGTCCACGAGTCGCTCCAGCTCACCCCGGTCGAGGAAGATCCCGCGGCACTCGCCGCATTGGTCGACGGTCACACCGCTGCGCTCGTACGTCCGCATATCGCCCCGGCACTTAGGACATGTCAGGCTCTCCATCCAGCAACCCTAAGTGACGAAATCCCCGCAATCCGGCGCTTTCAGCCAACTCTCAGGAACTTCGGAGGACAACTCTCAGGTCACTTGAAGCGGGTGAGGAAGTTCTTCACGATCGGGCCGGCTGCGTGGGAGCCGGATGCGCCGCCTTCGACGATGACCGCGAAGGCCACGTCGCCGCGGTAGCCGGCCATCCACGCGTTGGTGACGACCTTGCCGCCCTGGACGAGCTCGGCGGTGCCGGTCTTGGCGGCGACGGCGCCGTTGCCGGCCAGGACCTTCGCGGTACCGCCGGTGACCGTCGTCCGCATGAACGTACGCAGCGCGGCGACCGTTGCCGCGGGCAACGGAGAGGCCGCGGGACCGGCCGCATCCTTGTCCGGCACCAGGACCGGCTTCATCGCCGTACCGTGGTCGACCGTGGCAGCGATCAGCGACACCGCCAGCGGGCTCGCGGTGACCGTGCCCTGGCCGATCATCGACGCGGCCTCGGCAACGTCGTCCTTGGGTGCCGGTACCTGACCGCCGTACGCCGAGATCGACAGCCCGAGATCGCGGCCGATCCCGAACATCGCCGCGGTCTTCGTCATCGCGTCCTTCGGCAGCCGGGCGTGCTGCGAGATGAACGCGGTGTTGCAGGACTCGTTGAACGCCTTCTGCATCGTGCCCGCGCCGTACGCCGCCAGGCCGTCGTAGTTCTTGAACGTCTTGCCGAAGACGTTGATCGTGTTCGTGCACGGCAGCGCGGTCGCCGCGGTCTCACCGCTGCCCAGCAACGCGGCCGAGGTGACGATCTTGAACGTCGACCCGGGCGCGTACTGACCCTGGAAGGCGCGGTTGTAGCTGGCCACCGTCGGCCCGTTCGCCGCGGCCAGGATCTGGCCCGTCGAGGCCTGGACGGCGACCAGCGACGCCGGCAGCTTGCTGGTCGCGAGCGCGGCCTCGGCGTACCGCTGCATGTTCGCATCGAGGGTGGTCTTGACCGGCTTACCGGCGGTGCCCTTCTGGCTGAAGACCGTCTTGATCGTCAGCTTGGTCTTGCCGTCCCGCAAGGCGACGGTTCCGCCCGGCGTCCCGGCGAGCTGCTGCTGGAACGCGTACTGCAGCCCGGTCGTCCCGACCTGGTCCTGCGCCGACGCGGTCGGGCCGGCGTTCTTCAGGCTGTCCGCGGTCGCCGTCTTCATGGTGCCGAGGATCGACCGGGCGAACGTCGCGGTCTCCGGCAGCGACTGCGTGCCACCCATCGTCAGCACGCCGGGCAGGTTGCCCATCACCTTGCGCAGCGCCTCCCACTGCTCGGACCGGATCGTGATCGCGTCGACGAACTGGCCGGTCGGCGCCGCCTTCGCGCGGGCGGCGAGCTTCGCGCCGTCTACCTGGAGGTTCTTGGTGAAGGCGGCGTACGTCGCCGGCGTCGCCACGTTGCCGGAGGCGACCCCGACGATGACGACCTGGCGGTTCGCGGTCAGGGCGACGCCGTTGCGGTCCAGGATCGAGGCGCGGGCGGGCAGTGCGCGGACCCGCTTGAGGTAGTTCGCGTCACCGAGCCCGGGGTAGATGGTGTCGCCGGAGGCCTTGATCTTCCACACGTCGCCGGTCTTCACGGCGGTCGCCGTACTGGTCCACTTCATCGCGCCGATGCCGCGGAGCTGGGCCTCGACGGCGAGGTCCTGCGTGCAGTTGCTGCCGTCGCTGCACTTCGGGTCGCCCTGCGGGGCCACCGTGACGGTGCTCGCGACCAGCGCGGTGTCCACGTCGTCGAGCCGCTTGCCGAACACCGTCGGATTGTCGGTGAGCGCGCCTGCCGCGTCCGGCTTCCCGTCCGGCGCCCACGCCTTCACCCAGGCGTCGGCGAACTCCTTGATCACCGCGGCTGAGGCCTGCTTCTCGTCGTTCGGGTCCGGCTTGCCGTCGGCGCCGGCCTTCTTTCCGGAGCAACCGGCGGTGATCAGCAGACTACTCAGGCAGACGATGGCAGTGGTTCGCTTCACGTTCTCAACTCTCGCACGACGACGGATGGACACCGGGCACAGTCTTCGGCGTGTGCCTTTACAGGCACGAGGGCGAAACTACTCAACCCACCCAAGTACGACGCGGGGTGGGCGGCTGGAGTTGGCGTCGAATCGCAAAATCGCCTGATCAGGCAGGTGGATCGCCGCGATGAATCAGAGTCAAGAGCCTGCGCGAATCGTGGACCCGGCAACCGATTGCTCACTCCCGGCGTATTCTGCAGCCTTGTGACCCGCCTTGCTCTGCACAGCCGCCTGATCCCCGGTACCGAAGAGGCCTACGAGATCGAGCACGCTCGTGTCTGGCCGGAACTGATCTCCGCGATGCATGCCGCCGGCATCAGCGACTGGTCCATCTGGCGCAGTGGCCGCGATCTGTTCCACCTGGTCGTGTCCGACGACTTCGAGGCCGCCGTCGCGCAGTTGAGGAACGACCCGGTCGACCAGCGCTGGCAGCAGCACATGAGCCAGTTCGTCGAGGGCTTCGCCCAGAACCCCGAGGGTGTCGCCGGCCAGTCCTTGCGCCATGTGTGGACCATGAGCGAGCAGCAGGACTGAGGACCGGGCCGCCAGCCCATCACAACCGACGTCGGCTGCGTGGGCTGAGCGTCGCCGCACCGCCGGCGGCTTCATTGTGATGGCCTGGCGGTCCGCCGTCTCTAGTCGGACATCTCCCACACGAGGATCTCCGCACCGCCTGGGCCGGCAGTGAGGCGGCGGCCGTCCGCGTCGATCTGGCGTACGGCGTCCGCGGTGCCGAGGTCGCCGGCATCCTCGAGGCTCGCCGTACCTAGCGCAACGAAGAGATGCAGGTACGGCGCTGACGGCAAGCTCACGGTTTGGCCGGGAGACAGCCGCGCGACTGAGAGACCTGCGGAACCCTGATTGATCCGGATCGCGGTGCTGCTCGCGTGCTGCGGCAGGCCGGACGCGATCGGGATCAGCCGGCCCCCGCGAAGGTCGATCTCGGCCTGCTGGTAGGAGGGTGGCAGGTCCAAGCGGTCCGGGCGGACCCACATCTGCACGTAGTGCACCGGATCGCCGGCGTCGTTCCATTCGGAGTGCCGGATGCCGGAGCCGGCGCTCATCCGCTGGGCCAGGCCCGGGTGGACGACGCCGCTGTTCCCTTCCGAATCGCGGTGCGCCAAGGCACCCCGCAGTACCCAGGTGACGATCTCGAGATCCTGATGCGGATGCGTCTCAAACCCGGTGCCCGGGGCAACGGTCTCGTCGTTGTGCGCGACCAGGAACCCGAACCCGACGTTCGCCGGATCGTAGTGCGGTCCGAACGAGAACGAGTGCCGCGACTCCAGCCACTCACTGGCCGTCCGAAACCGCTCGTCCGCCCGCCGGATCTCGATGCCCATGGCTCTAGTAATAACAGGGGACTGCGCCGCTCGGTGGGCGGCGCAGTCCCGGATCGTGGGTGGTGGGTGGTCAGCCGGTGGGGTTGCCGTTGTCGGAGCCGAGGGTGGCGGTGATCGACTGGGTCTGGCCGTTCCGGGTGATGGTGAGCTTCACCTGATCGCCCGGGCGGTGCGAACGGACCGCGGCGACCAACGCGTCCCCTGACGCGATCGCCTTGCCGTCTACAGCGGTCACCACATCACCCGCGTGCAGACCGGCCTTGTCCGCCGCACCGCCGGACGTGACCTCGCCCAGGCGTGCCCCGTTCGAGAGCCCGTCGGAGGACTGCGCGTCGCCGACCTGGACGCCGAGCCGCGCATGCGTGGCCTTGCCCTTGGCCACCAGCTCGTCGATGATCGGCTTGGCCTGGTCGATCGGGATAGCGAAGCCCAGGCCGATGTTGCCGCCTTCGGATTGTCCCGATCCGCCGGCGGTTTTGATCGCGCTGTTGATTCCGACCACCTGGCCGGCGAGGTCGATCAGGGCGCCGCCCGAGTTGCCCGGGTTGATCGCGGCGTCCGTCTGGATTGCTGGGAAGACTGTCGTGCTGTCCTGCTGCGCGTCGCCCGACGTGACCGGACGGTTCAGCGCCGAGACGATGCCGCTCGTCACGGTCGCCTCCAGGCCGAACGGCGAGCCGATCGCGACCACGCCCTGCCCGACCGCGAGCTTGCCGCTCGAACCCAGCTTCGCCGGGGTCAGGTCGGTCGCGGAGGCGTGGATCACGGCCAGGTCGGTGAGCGGGTCGGTGCCCTTGATCGTGGCCGGTACGGTCCGGCCGTCGTTCAGCATCACCGAGATGGTCGCGCCGCTGCCGGCGCCGGCCACCACGTGGTTGTTGGTGACGATCAGGCCGTCCTTGCTGATCACGATGCCGGACCCGGTCGCCTCACCCTGCGAGGTCGCGACCGCGATCTTCACCACGCTCGGCAGCACCTTCGCGGCGGCGCTCTGCACCGAACCGTCCGGCGCCGAGGCGGGTGCCGCCTGGTTGCCGTTCAGCGGGGATGTCACCGACGGGGTGTTGGAGGTGGAGTCGTTCGTCGCCGAGTACACCGCGGCGCCGCCGACACCGCCCGCGGTGCCGACCAGCAGAGCGGTCAGCGCCACCAGGGCGAGGCCCCGCCGCTTCGGCTTCTCCGGTGCGGGTGCCACGGGCTGCGGGCCATAGGGCCAGTTCGGGCCCGGCGACGTCCCCTGATGCGCCCCCGGCCCGAACTGCGGGTAAGCACTCCCACCTGCCGGGTGCTGTCCCGATCCCTGCGGCGGCCGCGGCTGCCCGCCCTGTGGCGCGAATTGCTGCTGCTGGTGCTGCCCGTAGCCACCCATCGGCAGCTGCTGGGTCCGCTCCTGCGGACTCGCGCCGTACGACGGGTTCTGGCTCCCCGGCGTCGAACCCTGCTCGGGATTCGACCCAGGCTGGTTCTGCGGCAGCTGCTGTGGGTTCTCGTTCATGACGAGTACTTTGACGGCCGGACCTGAGAGGGCCCTGAAGATCCCCTCGGAGCAGCCGAAGAAGTCCATGAAGATCCTCTGAAGGACCGGTCAGGAAGTCTTCAGCGAGTCTGCGTCGCGGCGTGCGGGAGCCACAGCGTGAACTGTGCTCCGGCGCCCGGGACGTTGCGGGCGTAGATCATCCCGCCGTGTTGCTCCGCCGCGTGCTTCACGATCGCGAGCCCGAGACCCGATCCGGGCCGGCCGCGCGCCTCACTGGACCGGTAGAACCGCTCGAACACGTGCGGCAGGTCCGGCTCGGCGATCCCCGGTCCGGAATCGGTCACCGTGAGTACGCCGTCCAGCAGGCGGACCGTGACGTGGCCGACGGGCTGTCCGTCGCCGCGCGGCGTGACACCCTCCGGCACGCTGTACTTCGCCGCGTTGTCGAGGAGATTCATCACGGCGCGGCCGAGCAGCCGCTCGTCACCCCACACCGGGAACGGAGTCAGCTGGACGTCCCACTCCAGCCCGGGCGCGCGCCGCCGTACCTTGATCACCGCGTCCTGGACGACGTTGGACAGCTCGATCAGCTCCGCGTTCCGCACCTGCGGGGTGTCGCGGGCCAGTTCGGTCAGGTCGCCGATCAGGGTGGTCAGCTCGTCCATCTGCGCCCGGACGTCGTCCAGCAACTGCTGCCGGTCCTCCGGCTTGAGGCCACCGCGTTTGTCCGCCTGGGCGAGCAGGTCTAGGTTGGTCCGGATGCTGGTGAGCGGCGTACGCAACTCGTGTCCCGCGTCACCCACCAGCCGTCGTTGCCGGTCCTGAGAGCGCGCCAGTGCCGCGAGCATCGCATTGAATGCTTGCGCCAACCGCGAGATCTCGTCCGACCCGGTGACGGGGATCGGCTTCAGATCCTCGGTCCGCGCCACATGCTCGGCAGCACCGGTCAGCCGGGCCAGCGGCCGGAGGCCGGACCGGGCGACGGCGTTGCCGGCGAGCGCGGCGCCGATGACGCCGATCAGGCCGAACGCCCACAGCACGATGCCGAGGTTGTGCAACGTCTGGTCGATCGCCCCCAGCGACTGCGCGACAACCAACGCTCCAGGCTGCAGGAGGCTGGGGTCGGCATTGCACGGCGCGCCGACCGGGCAGTACTTGGCGGGTACGGCGACCACGCGGAAGTGCGAGCCGTTGCGCACGCCGACCGTCCGCAGGCTGGCGTCGGTGCCCTGGTTCTGGGCGATGGCGAGCTCGTCCGGTCCGATCGGCGGGAGCGGGCTGTTCGCGGCACCGAACTGCTGACCGTCCGCACCCAGGATGGCGACCTGAATGTCGCTCAGGCCGAACGCGTCTGACGAGATCCTCTGCAGGTTCGTGAGATTGGTCAGGACGCCCTTCTGCGCGGCCTGTCCGGCCCGCATGATCAGGCTGTCGTCCAGATTCTGGTACATCTGCTGGCGCACCGTGACGTACGCCGCCACACTCACGATCGCCACCGCGAGGGCGACCGCGACCGCGGCGAGCATCGTGACGCGCGCGTGCAGGCTCAACTGGTGGAGGGTTTCGGTCCACCAGTGCTGGGTGCGGGCAGCCGTCGCGACGACCCGGTTCCCGTTGCCGTTGGCAACCGATTTGTCCGGGGCCGGTGGCTCCAGCCCGACCGGTGCCGGTTCGTGCGGAGCCGACGCGGCCTGCTGCGGCCGGCCGGCGTACGACGGGAGATCGTCGGGGTGTTGCCTACTCACGGTGGGGTGTCCCTCAGCACGTACCCGATGCCGCGGACGGTGTGGATCAGGCGGGGCAGGTCGTTGACCTCGGTCTTGCGGCGGAGGTAGCCGATGTAGACCTCGAGGGAGTTGGCGGTGGTCGGGAAGTCGTAGCCCCAGACCGCGTCCAGGATGACCGCGCGCTCGAGCACCCGGCGCGGGTTGCGGATCAGCAGCTCGAGCAGGGAGAACTCGGTCCGGGTCAGCGGGATCGCGACGTCGCCGCGGTGCACCTCGTGCGCGTCCACGTCGACCACGAGGTCGGCGTACTGCAGGACCTCGCCGCGCTGGCCGCCCTCGCCGGGCGAGCTGCTGCGGCGCAGGAGGGCGCGCAGCCGGGCGAGCAGCTCCTCGAGCGCGAACGGCTTGGTCAGGTAGTCGTCGCCGCCGGCGTCCAGGCCGTCGACCCGGTCCGCGACCGCGTCCCGCGCGGTCAGCACCAGGATCGGAATGTTGTTGCCCGCGGCCCGCAGGGCCTTGGTGGTCTCGAGGCCGTCCAGCCGGGGCATCATCACGTCCATCACGACGACGTCGGGCTCGACGTTGCCGATCACCGCGAGCGCCTCGGCGCCGTCGGCCGCGGTCACGACCTCGAAGTCGTTGAACTCCAGCGAACGGCGCAGCGAATCGCGGACCGCCCGGTCGTCGTCCACCACCAGTACCCGCATAGCGCGCTCCCGCTCCACCTGAGTCCGGACAGCCCGATCTGACCATCCGCGTGTCGAGATTAGGCCGTCTCTTTGAGAATCGCCTGAGAACCCGCTGATCGCTACCCAATACCCTCGTGGACACCTTAGGTTGAACAGTCGTGGACGTCCTCGAGTACACCCCTGAGCCCGACGACTTCGCCTGGACCTTCGGTGGAGTTCCTCCCGTCCGCCGGGTCAAGCCCGGCACCGCGCTGCGGTTGTGGACCGAGGACGCGTACTGCGGCACCCTCCGCAGCACGGCGGATCTCGCCAGCGCCTCGCTGACGATGCCGTTCGTGAACCCCCAGACCGGCCCGTTCTACGTCGAGGGCGCGGAGCCTGGGGACACCCTGGTGCTGCACTTCGTCGAGCTCACGCCGGCCCGGACCTGGGGTGTGTCCACGACCATCCCGTTCTTCGGCGGCCTGACGAGCACCGACAAGACGGCCACGCTGCAGGACCCGCTGCCGGAGCGGACCTGGGTCTACGAGGTGGACTCCGACAAGCAGACGGTCGGGTTCCAGGCCCAGAGCAGCGGATTGGAGCTCGCGCTGCCGCTGGAGCCGATGCTGGGCACTGTCGGGCTCGCGCCCGCCGCGTTCGAGGCTCGCTCGTCGCTGGTGCCGGATGTGTTCGGCGGCAACATGGACACACCGGAGATGCGCGCGGGCGCGACCTGTTACCTCAAGGTCAACGTCGAGGGTGCACTGTTCTCGATCGGTGACGGTCACTACCGCCAGGGCGAGGGCGAGTCCTGCGGGACCGCGGTCGAGGGCGCGATGAACGTCGTACTGATCGTCGAGCTGCTGAAGACGCCCGGACCGACGTGGCCGCGGATCGAGAACGACGACTATCTGGCCGTGGTCGGGTCGAGCCGTCCGCTCGAGGACGCGTGGCGGGCTGGTCAGGTCGACATGGTCGGCTGGCTCGGTTCGCTGTACGGACTGGACAAGCTGGACGCCTACCAGCTGTTGAGCCAGATCAGCGAGGTCCCACTGGCCAACGTCGTCGACGTCAACTACAGCGTGGTCACCAAGGTCCCGAAGCGCCTGCTACCGGCGACGAACGTGTACGACGGCATCCACGAGCACCTGCGCACAGCGGCCGCCTCGCTCAGCTGAACGCGGGTACGACGTCCTCCGCGAACCGCTGCATCGGCTCGTGGTCGTACGCGACGCCGGGGATGTACGCGAGGACGTACTCGATCCCTGCCTCGGCCAACTGCTCCACGTGCTCGGTCAGCTGCTTCGTCGTGACGACCTCGGCCAGTGCGCCAGGCGTCCCGCCGGCACCGATCTCGGCGAACTCGTCCAGGCTGTAGCGCCCCCGCGCCTTGGCGGTCGCGACGCCCGGATCCGCGCCGGCCTCGACCGGGAAAACGTTGATACTGGTCGACTTCACGATCTCGTCGTAGTCGCGGCCGACCTCGTCGCAGTGCCGCCGGAGGATGGCGAGCTTGCGCTGGATGACGTCGACGCGACCGGTGCCGACGTTGCAGGCGTCGCCGTACCGTGCGACCAGCCGCAGCGTGACCCGTTCGCCACCGCCACCGATCCACAGCTTCGGCTTGCGACGAGGCTCGATGATCGGCTTGTCGACCGAGTGGTACGTGCCCTTGAAGACGACGTCGTCCTCGGTCCACAGCCGGTGGATCAGCTCGACGGACTCGGCGAACGACCCCATCCGGTCCTTGAGTCCGGTCCAGGGGTAGCCGAACGCCTTCCACTCGTGCTCGTACCAGCCCGCGCCGATTCCGGCGTACAGGCGGCCGCGGCTGGCGACGTCGACGGTGGACGCGATCTTCGCGTACAGCGCCGGGTTGCGGTAGCCGTTGCAGCCGACCATCTGGCCGATGTTCACCCGCCGGGTGTCGCGGGCCAGCGCGGCCGTGGCCGTCCAGGCCTCGAACACCGTCTCGCGGACCGGCTCGGGAACCGTGTGGAAGTGGTCGAACAACCAGACCGAGTCCCAGGGACCGGCATCGGCGGCGCGCGCGACAGCCGTCATCGCCTCCCACTGCTCGACCGGGTCGTCGAGCTCGACCAGGTCCATCCGCCAGCCTTGCGGAACGAACACTCCGAACTTCATCGACTGCTCCTTCGGGTACGACGGGAGATCGCCACGCCGGTGAGGCACAAGGCGCCACCGGCCAGGGCGAGGAGAGCGGGGGTTTCGCCGAGGAAGAGCCAGCCCAGGACGATGGCGATCACCGGGACCGCGTACACCGTGGCGCCCATCTTGCCGGCGCTGGTCCGCCGGAGGGCGAAGGCCCAGGTGGTGAAACCGAGCGCGGTCGGGAAGGCGCCGAGGTAGATCACCCACCAGATCGTCGCGCCGTCCGCGGTCTGGAGTTCGTCGATCAGCCGCGGGGCGAACGGGAGGCACACGATCGCGCCGATGGTGCACCCGAGCCAGGTCACCTGGGCCGCCGGGAGCCGGCTGAGCAGCGGCTTCTGTGTCACCACTCCGACGGCGTACGAGATGGCGGCGGTGACGCAGAGGATCACGCCCCACGTCTCGGCGCGGCCGGTGGAGGTCGAGATGCCGATCAGCAGGACGCCGCCGAACGCGACCAGGCTGCCGATCACCACCTGGCGGGGGAAGCCTTCACCGAGGGTCAGGCCGGCGAGCAAGGCGATCAGCAGTGGGGCGATGTGGATCAGCATGGCCGCGGTGCCGGCCTCGAGGCGGCGTTCGGCTTCGTTCAGGGCGAGGTTGTAGACGCCGAACCAGAGCAGACCGAAGACCAGCAGCGGCAACCAGTCCCGCCTGGCCGGCCACTGGCGTTCGGCCGGGTTCTGCCGACGGCGGATCAGGAGGAACACGCCGAGGAGGACACTGCCGACCCCCAGACGGGCCAGCGACATGGCGCCGGCGGAGAACTCCCGGCCGCCGTGCCTGATGGCGACGAAGGAGGAGGCCCACACCAGCACAGTCACACCGGCCGCGCCGGTCGCCAGCAGGCTCTTGGCCGGAGCTTCCACGATGGTTGTCACGTGACTACCCTAGGAAGCGAATCTGCGGTTTCCCATGGCGATACGAGTTGAAGAGGGTCCCGATGGTTGCCGGAACGAACGCAGAAGGCGCGCAATACCTTCACACTGAAAAGCCGGTGCTCGACGAGCTCAACCTGCGTCTGCTGACGGAGCTGACGGCGGATCCGCGGCTGCGGACCACGGAGCTGGCCCGGCGGCTCGGGGTCTCGGCTCCGACGGTGCGCGAGCGGGTCACCCGGCTGGAGGAATCGGGGGTGATCCGCGGCTACCGGCTCGAGGTGGACCCGGCGGCGCTCGGGCTACCGGTCGCCGCGTGGGTGCGGCTGCGGCCTGGTCCGGGGCAGATCCCGAGGATCATCGCGCTGGCCGAGCGGACGCCGGAAGTCGTCGAGTGCCACCGGATCTCCGGCGAGGACTGCTTCCTGATGCGGGTCCAGGTGGCCGCCATCGCCGGCCTGGAGGAAGTCCTCGACAAGTTCCTCGTTCACGGCCAGACCACCAGCTCCTTCATCGTCTCCACCCCGGTCCCACCCCGCCCGGTGCCGCTGGGGTGAGGTGGCGGACCGCCAGCCCTTCACAATCGCGCCGGTCCGCCGGGCTCCCGCCTGACGGTCGGCCGGATCCACGATTGTGATGGCGTGGCGGTCCGCCGTCCCCACGACAGGCCCCAACCACAGCTGAGGGTGGTCTGCATCACTAGTCTGGGGGCGACTTCAGTGACGTCTGGAAGGACCCTGCCCATGGCTGCCGACAAGTCTGTCCGCAGAGTTGCCCTGCTCACCGCCGGCGGGCTCGCGCCCTGCCTGTCGTCCGCCGTCGGCGGGCTGATCGAGCGCTACACCGAGGTGGCGCCCGACGTGGAGATCATCGCGTATCTGAACGGGTATCACGGCCTGCTCAGCGGCCGTTTCCTCGAGGTGACGCCCGAGGTCCGGGCGAAGGCGTCCCTGCTGCACAAGTTCGGCGGCAGCCCGATCGGCAACAGCCGGGTCAAGCTGACCAACACCGCCGACCTGGTGAAGCGCGGTCTGATCCAGGACGGCCAGAACGCGCTCCAGGTCGCGGCCGAGCGACTGGTCGCCGACGGTGTCGACGTCCTGCACACCATCGGTGGTGACGACACCAACACCACCGCCGCGGACCTGGCGGCGTACCTGCACGAGCACGACTACGACCTGACCGTGGTCGGCCTGCCGAAGACCATCGACAACGACGTGATCCCGATCCGGCAGAGCCTGGGCGCCTGGACGGCGGCCGACCAGGGCGCGCTGTTCGCCCGCAACATCATCGCCGAGCACAGCTCGAACCCCCGGATGCTGATAGTCCACGAGGTGATGGGCCGCAACTGCGGATGGTTGACCGCGGCAACGGCCCGGTCGTACCGCGAGTGGCTGGGCGAGCAGGACTGGAACCCGGGCATCGGCCTGGACCAGGCCGGCTGGGACGTGCACGCGGTCTACGTGCCAGAGGCAACGATCGACCTGGACGCCGAGGCGGACCGGCTGCGCAAGGTGATGGACGAGAACGACTGCGTCACCATCTTCCTGTCCGAGGGCGCCGGCGTACCGTCGATCGTGGCCGAGATGGAGGCCCGCGGCGAGGAGGTCGGCCGGGACCCGTTCGGGCACGTGAAGCTGGACACGATCAACCCGGGCGCCTGGTTCGCGAAGCAGTTCGCAGAGCGGATCGGTGCGGAGAAGACGATGGTGCAGAAGAGCGGTTACTTCAGCCGCTCGGCCGCGGCCAACGACCGGGACCTCGCGCTGATCAAGGAGTGCAGCGACTACGCGGTCGACGCCGCGCTGCGCGGTGAGAGCGGCGTCGTCGGTCACGACGAGGAGCGGGGCGACGAACTGCGCGCGATCGAGTTCCCGCGGATCGCCGGCGGCAAGGAGTTCGACCCGAACGTCGACTGGTTCGTCGCACTGAAGGCCGACATCGGCCAGAGCTAGCCGCGGAGGCGGCCGACCCACTGGTCGGCCGCCTTCTCGATCTGCGCGAGGACCTCGTCGAAGCCCTCCTCGTCGCCGTAGTACGGATCCGGTACGTCGTCCTCCGCGAACAACTGGACGTCGCCCGCGCGACTCAGCGCAGCCAGGTGCCCGGAGTCCATCGCCAGCACGAGATCGCGCTCGGCGAACCACTCGGGCTGGAACTGACGGGCCCGATGCGTGCTCCCGTCGTACCCGCGCCGTCGCAACGCCGCCGCGGCGCGCGGGTCCATCGGGTCGCCGGCATGCCAGCCACCGGTCCCCGAACTGGTGACCTGGACATCGTCGATCCCCGCCTCGGCCAGCTTCGCGCGTAGCACGACCTCGCCGATCGGCGACCGGCAGATGTTCCCGGAGCAGACGATCTCGACGCGCCTCACGTCACTTGATCTCCGCCTTCTCTGGGAGCACGACGTTCAGCAGGATGCCGACGACGGTGATGATCAGGGAGCCCAGCAACGCGGACCAGAAGCCGTCGACGTGGAACTGGACGTCCAGCTTGCCGGTGATCCACGACGTGAGCAGCAGCATCGCGGCGTTGATGACGAAGAGGAACAGGCCCAGCGTCAGGGCGATGAACACGCACGACAACAACTGCAGGATCGGCTTCACGAAGGCGTTCACCACGCCGAAGATCGCGGCGACGACCAGCAGCGTGAGGATCCGCCGTCCGGTGGTCGCACCCTCCAGGGTGATCCCGCCGATGGCCCAGGTCGCGATCGCCAGGGCGACCGCGTTGGCGAGCAGTCTGATGACCAAGTTCTTCATGCCGCCGATCCTGCCATCCCGCCGGTAGCGTCACGCCCCCTTACGCGCCCTGATCCATCCCTGAGTCTTGACAGGCTAATGACCAAGTGATCTGATCATTTTTGTTCGTGAGGTCCGTGAGTGCCGGAGGAGGCCAGGGTGGGAGCCAAGAAGTCACACCGGTGGGGTGTGGTCGTGGCGCTGGGTGCCGCGGCTGCCGTGATCGCTACGGCGCCGACGGCGTCAGCCGGTCAGCCTGCAGCTGAGCCGGCGGGGACCGCGCAGGACTGCAACACCGTTCGGACCAACTGGACGGCGACCGCCCAACCGCACGCCGCGCCCGAGGGGTTGCTGAACGCCTACAGCAACACCGGCAAGGGCTGGACCGGCGCGGACAGCACGTACTCGGTCCCCCTGTCCGGCGGGCGGACCGCGTGGATCTTCTCGGATACGTTCCTCGGTCCGGTGAACCCGGACGGCAGTCGGCCGACCACGACGCCATTCATCAACAACTCGTTCGTCATCCAGTCCGGCGGCACGCTCAAGACCGTCACCGGCGGTACGGCGACCAACCCGACAGCGCTCGTACCACCGCCGTCCAACGGCTGGTACTGGGTCGGCGCCGCGCAGACCAGTGGCGCCGGCCGGAACCTCGATGTCGTCGCGCTGCGGTTCGAGCGGACCGGTACGGGCCAGTGGGATTGGCACTGGGCCAGCAACTACCTCGCCCGGTTCGACAGCAAGACGTTGAAGCTGCGCAGCCTCGAGCCGCTCCCGTCGGCCGCCAACGTGCAGTGGTCCGGCTGGCTGCTGCGTGATAGCGGCTACACCTA
Organism: Kribbella sp. NBC_01484; assembly: GCF_036227145.1. Taxonomy (NCBI): domain Bacteria; kingdom Bacillati; phylum Actinomycetota; class Actinomycetes; order Propionibacteriales; family Kribbellaceae; genus Kribbella; species Kribbella sp. NBC_01484. The sequence continues at coordinate 2,446,715 of NZ_CP109437.1, read as the reverse complement.
CATCTACGGCGTCGAGGACCTCGGCTCCGCGAAGTACGACCATGTCGCGAGAGTCCGCGGCGACGACCTGACCGCGAAGCCGTGGGAGTACTGGACCGGTTCTGGCTGGTCAGCTGACGAGACTGCCTCGGCTCGCGTGCTCGAAGGCGTCGCCAACGAGCACAGTGTGACCCGCTGGGGTGACGGCTACGTGCTGGTCACGCATGACACGACCGAGCTGTTCAGCAAGCGAGTCCTCGGGTACTTCTCCTGCTCGCCGACCGGTCCGTTCGTGAAGCCGGTCGAGCTGTACCAGACCCCGGAAACCGGTGCGACCGGCAGCTACGGCAACGCCAACATCATCACGTACAACTCCCACGACCACCCGGACCTGCGCCGCGGCAACACGCTCCTGGTCAGCTACAACGTCAACAGCCTCGACGCCAACACCGATCTGTACGCCGACGTGAGCATCTACCGCCCGCGGTTCGTCGGCGTCACCTTGACGGCCGCACCATGAGTGCGTCGGGTGGCGTCGTACGCCGGAGTCTCCTGGACGATCTGGCGACCTCGATGCTGGCTCTGATCGCCGATCGGAAGTTGTCGTCCGGCGACCAGTTCGAGTCGGTCCGGTCACTCGCCGACCGGTTCAAGGTCGCCGTACCGACAATCCGGGAAGCACTCCGGCGGCTGGAGGCCACCGGAGCTGTGGAGCTCCGGCACGGATCCGGCGTGTACGTCGGTCCGCACGTGGGCCGTCTGGTTCTGGCCAATCCACTCGCCCTGGCGCCGTCAGCCGACCGCCTGGTCGAGCTGCTCCAGGCGCGCGCCTTGATCGAGCCACCGGTCGCTGCGCTGGCCGCACGGGTCCGCGACGAGGCCGCACTGGAGCAAATGGGCGGGGATCTCGCCGCGGCGGCCGAGCTGATCGCATCCGGCGACCATGCCCAACTCGCCGAGGTCAACATGGATTTCCACCGCTCCCTGGCGCAGGCGTCCGGGAACGCGACGCTGGCCGAGGTGGTCGAGTCCGTCACCGTCGTGAACGTCCGGGAGCAGTTGGAGATCCTGCACATCCACGGCGACCGGCAGACCGACCTGGACGAGCATCGCGCCATCTACGACGCGGTCCGCGCCGGCGACACCGCCCTGGCCGAACGACTCACGCACGAGCACCTCGACGGAGTCCTTGCTGTCATCAACGAACGACTTCAGCACCCCTGAAGCTGAAAGGACGCACCATGCAACGAATCAACCGGAAGGCGCTGACCGCCCTGGCGGTGGCCGGCGCGCTCGCATTGTCCGCCTGTGGAGGCGGAGGAGGAACCGGTGCCGCCGCCAAGGGCGAGGACAAGCCGGTCGACTCGCTGAAGTTCTACAACGACAAGGGTGGCTGGAAGGACGCCTTCACTCAGGTCGGTGCGGCCAGCAAGAACGACATCGGCGTCGGCATGGAGCCGGTCGGGTACTCCGACTCCAACACCTACACCGCGTTCATCCGCTCCTCGTTCCGGACCAAGGAGAAGGCGGACCTGTTCACCTGGCACACCGGCAAGGAGCTTCAGGATCTGGTGGACCAGAAGCTCGTCGCCGAGACGACCGACCAGTGGACCAAGGCGATTGCCGACGGCAATATCCCGGAGCAGCTCAAGCAGTACTTCACCTACGACAACAAGCAGTACTGCGTCCCGCTGAACGCCGGCTACTGGGTGATGTACTACAACAAGGCCGTCTTCAAGAAGGCCGGGGTCACCGAGACCCCGAAGACCTGGCCGGAGCTCCTTGCCGTCGCCGACAAGGTGAAGGCGGCCGGGGTGAAGCCGTTCTACCAGACCAACATCCTGTTCTCGTTCGTCTGGTTCGAGACCCTACTGGCCGGCAAGGACCCGGACCTGTACGACGCACTCGCCACCGGCAAGGCGAAGTACACCGACCCGGGCGTGGTCGAGGTGATGAACGAGTGGAAGAAGATGATCGACGCCGGCTACTTCAGCGACCCGGGCTCGAAGACCGAGCCGCAGGCGCAGCTGAAGAACGGCGACGTGGCGATGATCAACTTCGGCACCTGGTTCAGCGGCAACCTGAACACGCTGAAGATGAAGGCCGGCACCGACTACGACTTCTTCGTGATCCCGAACGTGAACGCGGGCCTGCCGAAGACCTCGATGATCTTCGAGACCGGACCGGTCTGCTCGGCCGCGGCCGGCGACCACGCCTCGACGGTGAAGAAGTGGACCGACTGGTGGGTCACGCCGCAGGCGCAGACCGCCTGGGCGAACTCGCGCGGCGACCTGTCGTTCAACCCGAAGGCCGAGGTCAAGGACCCGGGCCTGGCGACGCTGAACAAGGACGTCGGCGGTGATGGCTACCGGCTGATCAACCGCTGGTTCGAGGCGACGCCGGTGCCGGTTGCGAACAAGGCGCTCGAGGTGTTCGGCGCGTTCGTCACCAAGCCGGGCGACCCGATGCCGGGCCTGCAGAAGATCCAGGCCGAGGCGGACGCGTACTGGGCCAAGCAGAAGTGACTTCCTTGATGGAGCGGCCGACGGTCACTCGCAAGTTGAGTGCCGACCGGTCGGCGCGGACGGGAGCTCGGACAGCGCCACTGTTCGGGCTGCCGGCCGTGGGCGTGGTTGCGTTGCTGCTGTACCTGCCGTTCCTGTGGACGACGTACGTCAGCTTCACCGACTACGACGGCCTCGCCTCGCCGGTGTGGTCGGGGCTGACGAACTACAAGGCGATGTTCAGTGACCCGGACCTGGTGGGGGCGCTGACCAACACGCTGCTGTGGGTCGTCGGCATGGTGACTCTGCCCGTCGTGCTTGGGCTGCTGATCGCCGTGATGACGTACGGGCACAAGTGGGGCACCTGGCTGCGGTTGCCGTTCCTTCTGCCGTACGCGATCTCCGGTGTGGCCGTCGGGGTCATCTGGGGATTCGTACTGCAGCCGGACGGCGCGCTGGGGCAGGCGCTCGGGTTCTTCGGCCTGCCCGGTGCGAACACCGGCTGGTTGCAGTCCGGTCCGGGCAACACGCTCATGATGATCGTGGCCGTCACCTGGCAGGCCGCCGGTGTGAATGCCCTGCTGTTCGTGGTCGGGCTGCAGTCCATCCCGGGCGAGCCGCTGGAGGCCGCGCGGCTGGATGGTGCGGAGGGCTTCCGGCTCTTCTGGCACCACCTGTGGCCGCAGCTCCGGCCGATCACGACAGTCGTCATCGGACTGTCCATCGTGGGAAGCCTCAAGACCTTCGACGTGGTCTGGGTGATGACGCAGGGCGGTCCTGGTACGTCGTCGGAGACGCTGGCGTTGTCGATGTACAAGGAGACCTTCGTGCTCAACGACTACGGACAGGGCGCGGCGATCGCGTTGTTCCTGAGCCTGGTCACGTTTGCCGCGTCGATCCTCTATCTGCGCTACCAACTGGGGGAGTCGCGTGAGCAGGGTTAAGACTCCGATCCTCGTCGTACTGGGGCTGATCTGGCTCGCGCCGGTCTATCTGCTGATCGTCAACGCGTCCAAGTCGGTCGACGGGTACGACGCGAAGACGGTGTGGAAGCCGGGTGGGTTCGCGCTGTTCGCCAACTTCGGGGACGCGTGGAGCAAGGCAGCGCTCGGTGACACGCTGGTGGCGACGACGATGTACAGCGTGATCGCGCCCGTGCTCGCGGTGCTGATCGGCGCCGCGGCCGGCTACGCGATCGTCGTACTGCGGCTGAAGCGCGGGTTCCTGTGGTTCGTGTTCATCTTCGGCGGGACGATCTTCCCGTTGCAGATGATCCTGATGCCGCTGTTCTCGGGGTACGCCAACTCCGGCCTCTACGACACCCGGGTCGGGATGATCATCGTGTACACGGCGATCAGCGTGCCGTTCTCGGCGTTCGTGATGCGCAACTTCTTCACCGGCATCGCCCGCAGCGTCTTCGAGGCGGCGGTGGTCGACGGCGGCGGCCTGTTCCGCATCTTCCGGAGCATCTACCTCCCGATGGCGGGGGCCGCGCTGGCCGCGATCTTCATCCTGCAGGCCACCTTCGTCTGGAACGACCTTCTCCTGGGCCTCACGCTCAGCCAGTCCGACTCGGTCCGCCCGATCATGCCCGCCCTCACTGGTCTGCAGAGCACGTACGGCGGCGCCGCGCTACCGACCGTGCTGGCGGGCGGCCTGCTGGTCTCGCTGCCCACAGTGATCTTGTTCCTCGCCGCACAACGCTTCTTCTCCCGGGGCCTCGCCCTGGGTCAGTTCTGAGAGGACTTATATGAGTAGCCGCACAGTCGTCGTTACCGGTGGCGCTGCCGGGATCGGACGAGGTGCTGTCGAACGATTCGTCCAAGCCGGCGACGACGTAGTCGCAGTCGACCGAGACGCCGATGCTTTGGCTGGGCTCGAGAAGGAACTCGGGGTCCGGGGGATCACCGTCGACGTTGGGGATCGCGAGGCTCTGGCGACGGCCGCGCAGCAAGTGGAGCAGGTCGACGCGCTGGTCTGTGCCGCGGGCATCCAGCGGTACGGGACCGTGGTGGATACCTCGTGGTCCGTCTACGACGAGGTGATGGCGGTGAATGTCGGCGGCGTCTTCTTCGCTTGTCAGGCGTTTGTCCCGTTGATCCCGCGGGGTGGCAGCGTCGTGGTGGTCGCGTCGGTGCAGGCGTATGCGGCGCAGAAGAGTGTCGCGGCGTACTCGATGGGTAAGGGTGCGTTGCTGTCGCTCGTGCGGGCGATGGCGGTGGACCACGCTCCCGAAGGGATCCGCGTCAATGCGGTCTGCCCGGGCTCGGTGGACACCCCGATGCTGCGGACCTCGGCCGCACAGTTCGGCGGCGGGCGGTCGACCGACGAGGTCGTTGCCGAGTGGGGCCGGTCGCATCCGCTCGGCCGGGTCGCGACTCCGGGAGAAGTTGCCGAGGTCATCCACTTCCTTTCGTCGCCCGCCGCTGCGTTCGTGACCGGAGCTGATGTGAAGGTGGACGGTGGATTGACCGCCGGGCTGCCCGTCGTACTGCCGGAGGAAGCTCAGTGAAGATTGTCGACATCCGCGCCACGACCGTGACGATGCCGCTCGAGGCGCCGTTGCGGCACAGCAACGGCGCGCACTGGGGCCGGTTCGTCCGGACCGTCGTCGAGGTCGAGGCCGACAACGGGCTGATCGGCCTCGGCGAGATGGGTGGCGGCGGCCAGAGTGCCGAGGCCGCGGTCACCGGGCTCAAGTCGTACCTGGTGGGCCACGATCCGGCCCGCACCGAGGCGCTGCGCTGGATGCTCGCCAACCCGACCGCGAGCCTGTACAACAACCGGACCCAGCTGCTGGCCGCGATCGAGTTCGCCTGTCTTGATCTGCAGGGCCGCGAGCTCGGGGTTCCCGTGCACGAGCTACTCGGCGGCAAGGTCCGCGACCGGGTACCGTTCGCCAGCTATCTGTTCTTCCGCCACCCGGCCGACGACGGCACCGGCGAGATCCGGACGGCCGAGCAACTCGTCAAGCACGCTCGGGAGCTCGTCGACGAGCATGGGTTCAGCGTGCACAAGCTGAAGGGTGGCGTCTTCCCGCCGGACTACGAGCGCGAGTGCTTTCGCGCACTGGCCGAGGCGTTCCCCGAACACCGCGTCCGCTTCGACCCGAACGGCGCGTTCAGCGTCGAGGAGGCGATCCGGTTCGCCCGCGGTATCGAGGACCTCGACAACGACTACCTCGAGGACCCGACCTGGGGCATGAACGGGATGCGCCGGGTCCGCGAGAACACGTCGATCCCGCTCGCCACCAACACCGTGGTGGTGAACTTCGAGCAGCTCGCGGCCAACGTCCGCGACCCCGCCGTCGACGTGATCCTGCTGGACACCACGTTCTGGGGCGGCATCCGGCCGTGCATCAAGGCGGCCGGCGTCTGCGAGACCTTCCAGCTCGGGGTCGCCGTGCACTCGTCCGGCGAGCTCGGCATCCAGCTGGCCACGATGCTGCACCTGGGCGCCGTCGTACCGAACCTGTCGTTCGCCGCCGACGCGCACTACCACCACCTGCGCGACGACATCATTGCCGGCGGCAAGGTTCCGTACGTCGACGGCGCGATCGCGGTGCCGGACGGTCCCGGCCTCGGCGTCGAACTGGACCGCGACAAGCTCGCCGAGTACGCCGAACTGTTCCGCGAACTCGGCCCCTACCCGTACGACCGCGACCCGGCGCGCCCGGACTGGTACCCCCTGCTCCCGAACACCGATTGGGCCGACCCCTCATGACTCTGCTCATCCCTCGCAGCGCCGACCTGGCGAGCGATGTCCTCACGCACACCTACGACGACATGTTCAACCCGCCCGGGCTGACGAACTTCCTGGGTACGGCGCAGATCGACCACGACGTGTTCGCGATCCGCAGCGTGAACTTCCCGCCGTACTCGCACGGCGACTGCATCACCGGACAGTTGTACGTCGACGGGCGGCTGGCTCGCTCGTACGGCGGGACCGTCGAGGTGGTGTGGCGACCGGACCAGGTGGTCCGTTCGACCGTGGTCGACGGGCTGACCCTGCGGACGGTCACCGCATGCGCTCCCGGTCGGCCGGCTGTCGTCGTACAGCTCGACGTGGAAGGCGCACCGGGCCGCTCGGTGCGGCTCGGGTTCGCCCTGGACAGTACGGCGACCCGCTCGGGGAGCGGATGGTTGAGGCCGGAGCCACCGTCGGAGCCGAACACACTGACCGCGGTCGGCGGCCGCGTTGTCGGGACAGGGGAGTCCGGGTCCGCAGTGAGTCTCCAGGGACTCGACGTGGCCGGCGTCGTCGACCGGTCGATGCTTGAGGCAACCGTCGTACTGGATGCCTCGGGCAATGGTCGGGTCTCCTACGTGCACGTCCTGGCCGGGGACCTCGCCGATGCGACGGACCACTTCGACGCGTGTGTGGCCGACGTACCCGCGGTGTTCTCAGCGGCCGAAGGCTTGTGGGACAAGGCGCTGGCGGATGCGTTCGATCCGAACGGCGACGGCTTCAGTGGATCCCTGCCGGTCCTCGAGACCACGAACGATGCGCTGCGGAAGCTGTACTGGTGGGGCGTGCTCGGCGTGATCTGGTTCCGGCGGGACAACCCGGCCAGCGTGATCGGGCGGACGTACGACACGTTGATGCCGCGGTACTGGCAGACCACGACGTTCATCTGGGACTACAGCCTCTCCTCGCTGACGCACGCTTTGCTGGATCCGGAGCCGATGCGCAAGCACATCGAGCACTGGATCGATCTCGACATCCACGAGCACTTCGGCACCGAGTGGCTGACCGGCGGACCGGTCGGGCAGTGGTACTCGGTCAACGACTTCGCCATGACGCGGCTGGTGCGCGACTACGTGCGTTTCACCGGGGACTCCGGCTTCCTGGACGCTTCAGTGGGTCCCAAGCCGGTGGCGGAGCACCTGCACGACTGGGCCACTGCTTGGCGCGGCCTGCGGGGTGAGCACGCGCTGGCGGACTACGGAGGCATCGACAACCTGCTGGAGTGCGTGAGCAGCTACGTGCACGAGGTGGCGAGCTTCAACGCCGCCAACGTGTGGTGCCTGCGTGTCGCCGCGGAGGTCGCCGAGCGTTCAGGTGATGCCGATCGCGCTGAGCTGCTGCGCAAGGAGGCCGACGAGCAGGCCGGTCATGTCAACGAGCTGTACATCGAGGGCGCGGGCTTCTGGCACGCGCGGCAACCGGACGGCTCACTGATCCCGGTGCGGCACTGCTACGACTTCAACATCATCGGTACGACGATGGCCGCCGACCTCTCGGAGTCCCAAAGGGCCGAGATGGTGTCCTTCTTCCAGCGTGAACTCCAGACGCCGGAGTGGATGCGCGCGTTGTCGCCGTACGACGCCGACGCGGCCTTCAGCGTTCGCCCCGATCACCAATGGAACGGCGCCTACCCGGCCTGGCCGGCCGACGCCGGCCGCGCTCTCTTCGCCTTGGGGCGCGGGGATGTGGCGCTCGACTGGCTCCCGGGCCTGGCCCGCACCGCCAACCAGGGTCCCTGCGGGCAAGCCCACTTCGTCGAAGAAGCCGAGCCGTTGATGTCCGGCGGTGCTCGCAAGTCCCCGCCGCAGTTCCCGTACCTGATCGACTGGGCCTGCTCCTCCTCCGGATCCTGGGTCAGCCTGGTCCTGGAGGGCATCTTCGGCGTCGAGGTCGCCCTCGACGGCACAGTCACCGCCAACCCCCAGGTGGCAGCCCTGGACCCCGACGCCCGCCTGACCGGCCTCCGCGTCGGCCCCAACACCTACGACGTCACCGCGAACGGCTTGTCCCCTCTGGTGGGCTGACCCACCCCTCTGCGGGTTGGCCTACCAGAGTCCGGTGGGCCAACCCGCCCGCTGGTGGGCCGACCCATCAGAGGGGCGCGGGGGAGCCGGGTGACGGGGTGGGGCGTCGGAGGGGGCGTGGATCAGCTCGGGGGCATCGCGATGGCTTCGAGGAGGGACTCCTCGGCGCCGGCCAGGTGGTGGCGGAGCTCTTCGACGCACTCGTCGAGCTCGCCGCGTTCGAGCAGGCGGACCAGTTTTCGGTGCGAAGCGACCTGCTGGCGGGCGTCCTGGCGAAGGGCGTCGACGCGGGCCAGCGCGAGTCTCGCCTCGCCGGTGATCGAGTCGGCGGTCGCGATCAGCCGTTCGCTGCCGGTCAGCGCGACCAGGCTGCGGTGGATCGCCAGGTGCGTCTCCGTCATCGCCTCCGGATCCGCCCCGTCCTTGGCGGTCGCGGCGAACACCCGCATCGCCTCGCCCACCCGCTCGCGCGCTGCCTCGTCCGCGTCGAACCACGCCCGGATCCCGGCCGACTCCAGCACGAACCGGGCCCGGCAGATGTCCGCCACCGCGTCCGGGTGCAGGATCGCCACGCTGACACCCTTGTTCGGCTCCCGGACCGCGAGCCCCTCGGTGACCAGCATGGTCATCGCCTCACGAACAGTGCTGCGGGCAACCCCGAGCGCCTCCGCGAGCGGTTGCTCGCGTAACGGCGTACCTGGTTCGAGGTCTCCGGCGAAGAGGGCGGCGCGCAGCGCGTCGACCACCCGGTCCACCGTGGTCGAGCGGTCCACCCGCAGCCGTTCGTACATAGGGAGATTCTCGTCCAGTCAAGCTCCGTTGTCGCGCGCGACCCGGCTCCCGGGACCGACCCGGCGGCCACCTGTGGATAACTCTCGGCACAATGACCTGGTTTTCAGGCAGGATTTTCCTCTGTGGCCGCCCCACTCCGCCGACCGGCACGGAGAGCCACCCAGCGAGCGAGGAGCACACCGTGGGTGACAGCAAAGCCCTGCCGATCGTCGGCGGTGTCATGCTGGTGCTGTTCCTGCCGCTGATCATCGTGATAGCCCTGATCGTCGGCGGCCTGGCCGGGATGGACGCGGCCGCGTCGGACTGCGGCGCCACCATGGAGACCGAAGGCAAGCCGTTCGCCTGGCCGACCGACGAGCACAACGTCGACCAGGACTGGCAGGACCCCGACGCCGACGGCTACAGCCACTCCGGCATCGACTTCGACGCCGACGAGGGCAGCAAGGTGTACGCCGTCGGGGACGGCGAGATCACCTCGATCGCGAACCACGAGATCCGGATCAAGCACGACGAGGGTATCGAGACTCGGTACAAGTACCTCAAAGAGATCAAGGTGAAGGTCAAGGACAAGGTCAAGCGCGGTGACCAGATCGCCACCTCCGGCTCCGGCGACGAGGACCCGCCCGGCCTGACCGGCGACCACCTGCACTTCGAGTTGTGGATCGACAAGAAGGACGACGGCAACCTCGTCAACACCAAGCCCGACAAGGACTCCTTCGGCGACGCCGGCAGCAGCGACGACACCGGCAGCGCGGGCTGCTGTGCCGGCGGCGACCTGACCGGCAACAACAACGCCCAGAAGGCGTTCAACTACTTCGCCTCCAGCGGGTACTCGAAGGAGCAGGCCGCCGGGATCGTCGGCAACATGATCCACGAGTCCAGCGTCGAGCCCGGCCGGCTGCAGGGCACGCCGTCCGGCAAGGTCACCAACCCGTCCGACGCGGTCGAGAGTTCGGCCGGCTGGGGCATCGTCCAGTGGACGCCCGCCGGCAAGATGATCAAACCGTCCCGCGCCGCCGGGATCGACGACGCCACCATCGTCTCGCTGCAGTACCAGCTGGACTTCCTCCGCAAACAGCTCAACGGCGAGACGCCGATCCCGGAGAAGAACGCCGGCGACCAGGTGAAGGCGGCCAAGACCGTCGAGGACGCCGCGGTCGCCTTCGGCCGGTACTACGAGCGGTTCGCCGGCTCCGACGACCTGAGCAACTCGCGCTACACCGAGCGCAAGACCGCCGCCAAGCAGGTCCTGTCCACCTTCGGCGCGGGCGCGCCGACCAGCGGGGCCGGTGGCTGCGGCGCCGGCAGCGGCAACATCGCCGCGGTCGCGATGAGCCTGGCCTGGCCCACCCCGGGACACACCACGCAGCCCTACGCGGACCACGCGACCGACATGTACAAGAAGAACTTCTACCAGTACAACAAGTCGGCCAAGAGCGCCGGCGACGTGGCGTGGACCGACTGCGGCCGGTTCGTCGCGACCGTGATGCACATGAGCGGCGCCGACCCCGACTACCCGGATGTGTACACGCCGACCCAGGAGAACTACCTGCGCACCTCCGGGAAGTACGAGGTGCACGACGACTGGGACGTCTCGAAGCTGCAACCGGGCGACATCCTGATCGGGCCGGGGCACACCTACCTGTTCGTCGGACCCTGGGCCAACGGCCACAACGCGGCCTCCGCGTCGCTGGACGGCCCGAATCCAGGACCGGGCCACGTGCCGGAGGCGAGCAACGCGTACGAGGTCGGTACGACATACGCCGTCGCGCGGCTGAAGAAGAAGTAGGGAGTAGCGCATCATGCTGGAAGAGAATCGGCGGACGTTCCTGATCGGCGTGACCGCTGTCGTGATCGCGCTCGTGGTGATCGGCGGCTATCTGCTCTTTCGCGGCGATCCGGAGTCGAAACTGTCCGTGGACGCGGTGCCCAACGACCTCACCCTGAGCGTGGACGGGCACCAGGTCGCGACGACCGGCGATATCAAGCTGAAGGCCGGCGAGCACACCTTGACCGGGGAGCGGAAGGGGTTCCAGACCTACAGCCAGACGGTGACCGCGCGCGGCGGCGACCCGATCGACGTGAAGATCTACCTGTACGCCAACAGCGCCGAAGGGCGCGAGTGGGCGGAGAAGCATCCCGCGGAGACGTCGAAAGCCGAGGAGGAGGCCGGGCGGCGCTTCGACGAGATCAACGAGCGGTTGCGGGAGAAGTATCCGATCATCGCGTCGCTGCCGTACCTCGGGCCCGGGTTCGAGGCGAACTACGGGGCCTCCAAGTCGGACCCGAAGAACCCCGAGGCGATCTCGATCGTGATCTCGACGTACACCCCCGACGGCAAGACCAAGGCCCTGCAATGGATCCAGGGCAACGGCTGGGACCCCGCAACCCTCGACATCATCTACACCACAACCAGCTAACCCAGCCTTCCCCGCAGCCCACGCCGCGGCGGGCCGGTGGCTCGGACGGTCGGCCCCGGTGGTCGGCTCTCAGGTGGTCGGCTCTGGTGGGCTCGGACACCCCCTGGAGGGCGTGAACAAGAAATACCCCATGCCCGCCCACCAGTTCCTGTCCAAGCCCCCAATGTCTGCCTCAGCCCTCGATGCCTGCCTCAGCCCCCAATGTCTGCCTCAGCCCTCGATGCCTGCCTCAGCCCCCAATGCCTGCCTCAGCCCTCGATGCCTGCCTCAGCCCTCGACGTTCGCCTCACCCGTCCTCGCCGAGAGGCTGTGGATAACCTGTCGGCCGATCGGGCTTCCGCCGATAGGCTCGAAGAGGAAGGACAGGGGGCGAGCTGAAGCCCGCCCGCTCAGGCCGGCAGGATCAGTTCCCCGCCTGGCGTGGTGATGGGGTGCAGCGGGAAGTCCAGGGGGTTGGTGAGGCAGCGGATGGAGCCGCCGCCTTTGTGGAACTCGGAGAGGTCGAGGATGACCACCCGTAGACCCAGGGCGGTGAGGATGTCGTGCAGGCGGGGGGAGCAGGCCGGCATGATGATCGTCTCGTTGACCACGATCGAGTTGGCGGAGAAGGCGAAGGCTTCGTCGTCGGTGAGGACGATCGGGTCGGGGACGATGCCGAACAGCTCCGCCTGGCCGGCCGCGTCGAAGGCCGGCGGGTAGATCATCGCGTGGGTGCTGTCCACCGGACAGAACGGCAGGTCCAGGTGGTACATCCCCTCGTGCGCGATCGGCAGCCCGCGGACCCGGATGTTCCACTCGGTCGCGAAGTGCTTGAGCGCGTCGGCCTCGGTCCGCGGCCCGTACCCGACGACCAGGCTGTCGCCGAACACGAACGCATCCCCGGACTCGAAGTGCGGCCCGACCCCGTCGCTCCCGGTCCGGCCCAGCGCGAAGCCGTGCTCGGTGAACCACTCGCCCGCGGTCAGTGACTCCTTCCGGCGCGGCTCGAAGCGCATGTGCGAGAGCATCGCGCGGCCGTCCGCGGTCGCCAGGCCGAGGTTCATCGCGTACACCATGTCCGGTGAGTCGGCGCGCTGCGCGAGGACCTCGACCGCGCCGCCGGCGTCGACGATCGCCTGACGCAGGGAGTCCCACTGCTTCAGCGCCAGCGCCGGATCCGGCTGGTCCTGGGTGGACATGTACGGGTTGATCACGTAGTCGATCCGGAAGTGGTCCGGACGGACCATCAGATACCGGCGACCCCACTCCAGCGGCTGACCCATGACACCCTCCTGACCGTTGAGATCTATTGCCAGATCCCCTGATTGTCCGACAATCAGTCAGTGTGCAGGCAAGATTCCGTCCGCGCAACACGGTTCGTCCGGGCGCCACGGATGTGACCGCGCAGCACGCGCGGATGTGTGCGGAGGAGTGCTGTGGAAGTGCGCGGAGGAGCGCTGTGGGTGTGACGTAAGCAGGGTGGTCGCGGCGTGGGGTAAGGACTAACCTGCGGGCATGACCCCTGACAGTGAGGTTCGCTTCCGCGCCTGTCTGGACGATGTGGCGGCTTACAAGCCCGGTCGTCCGCCCGCGCGCACCGACGGCCGGCCGACGTACAAGTTGTCCAGCAACGAGAACCCGTACCCGCCGCTCCCCGGCGTCCTGGCCGCTGCGACCGAGGCCGCCGGACAGATGAACCGGTACCCGGACATGGGCGCCGTCGACCTGCTCGAGGCGCTGTCGGACCGGTTCGGCGTACCGGTGAGCGATCTCGCCGTCGGCACCGGGTCGGTCGCGCTGCTGTACCACCTGCTGCAGGCGACGGTCACCGACGGCGACGAGGTGATCTACGCCTGGCGCTCGTTCGAGGCGTACCCGATCGCCGTCCAGCTGACCGGCGCGACCTCGGTGCAGGTGCCGCTGACCGACGACGCCCGGCACGACTTCAAGGCGATGGAAGCGGCGATCACCGACCGGACCAAGGTCATCCTCGTCTGTACGCCGAACAACCCGACCGGCCCCGTGGTCCGGCGTGACGAGCTGCTCACGTTCCTGGACGCCGTACCGTCGAACGTCCTGGTCGTGCTCGACGAGGCGTACCGCGAGTTCGTCCGCGAGACCGACGTGGCCGACGGCGTGGACGTGTACCGCGACCGGCCGAACGTCGTCGTGCTGCGAACGTTCTCCAAGGCGTACGGCCTGGCCGGCTTCCGCGTCGGGTACGCGATCGGCCACCCGACGGTGGTCGCGGCGATCCGCAAGTGTGCGCTCCCCTTTGGGGTCAGCCACGTCGCCCAGGCGGCTGCGATCGCGTCGCTGGCGGTGGAGGACGAGCTGCTCGAGCGCGTCGACGCACTGGTGATCGAGCGGACCCGGGTCGTCGACGAGCTGCGCGCGGCCGGTTGGGATGTGCCGGAGACGCAGACGAACTTCGTGTGGCTGGCGCTCGGCGACGACACCGCCGCGTTCGGCGAGGCCGTGCAGGCCGCAGGGGTGTCGATCCGCCCGTTCCCGGGTGACGGCGCGCGCGTCTCCATCGGCGAGCCCGAGGCGAACGACCTCTTCCTCTCCGTCGCCCGCGCCTGGCGCCAGTGACAGCCAAGCCTCCGTCGCAGGTCTGGATCTCGGGAGCATCGGCCGGGATCGGCGCCGCACTGGCCGCGGCCGTGCCGTTCCGCGACGCCCGCGTGATCGACCTGTCCCGCAGCGGCGGCGGTACGGCGGAACACGTCGAGGTGGACCTCTCCGACCCGGCCGGCTGGTCCCGGGTCGAGCTCCACTTCGAGGAGGAGCTCAAGGCGTATGAGGGTGATCGCGTCGTGTTCATCCACAACGCGGGCACGATCACGCCGATCGGTCCCGCGGACGCGGTCGACCGCCACGCGTACCGGCGCGCGGTCCTGCTCAACTCGGCGGCGCCACAGATCCTCGGCAGCGCGTTCCTCCGCGCCGCGGCGCACCTGACGTGTGAACGGCACCTGATCATGCTGTCCTCAGGTGCCGCCAGGACGCCGTACGCCGGATGGTCGTCGTACACCGCGGGGAAAGCGGCGGTCGAGCAATGGGTCCGCACGGTGGGGATGGAACAGGCGGGCGGATGCCGGGTGATCGCGGTCGCACCGGGCGTCGTCGACACCGCCATGCAGACCGAGATCCGCTCGACCGACGAGCGGGCGTTCCCCGCCGTCCAGCGCTTCAACGACCTCAAGCGCACCGGCGCCCTCAGCACACCAGCCGCCGCAGCCGCCGGGATCTGGTCTCTGCTGGAGCGCGATCTCCCCAACGGCGCCTGCGTCGACCTCAGAGACCTATAGAAGTGCCTGGTCGTCGAGCAGACAAAGAAGAACCCGGCCCTTGCTGGGACGAAGGGCCGGGTGTGATGCGGCGCCGGGAGGAGTGAGGCTTTCTCCCGGCGCCGCGGATGGTGCTACCGAATCAGTCACCCCACCGAGGTGGCTCTTTCGGGTCCTGCATCACTGACCAGGGAGGGTCAGTTGTTCTGCTCGGAGTCCTGCTCGCAGGTCTTCAGCGTGTCAACGGAGTTGCCGTTGTTGCCCAGGCCCAGGACGCCCGACAGGTTGGTCAGCGGCACGTTCCCGCCGATGCCGGTCGCGGACAGCTCGTTGTGGCAGGCCTGCCACGGGCCGACGTTGTTGCGGCTGACCGACAGCAGACCGTTGTCGCTCATCTTGTACCACTTGTGGTTGGCCTGCGTGTTGCCCTGCTCGCAGGTCTTGACAGCGGTGACCGAGTTGCCGTTGTTCCAGAAGCCGACGACGCCGACGACATCGCTCGCCGGCACGTTGCCGCCGATGCCGGTGCCGGAACCGAACAGGTGGCAGGCCTGGAACGGGCCGACGTTGTTGTCGTCGATGGCGAGCAGCCCGCCATCGCGCTTGACGCCGTACCAGCCGTGGTTGCCGTAGGCCTTGCTGGCCAGCGACGCGGCGTCGGCCAGGCCAGTGTCCTGAGCCTTCTTCTGCGTGTCGTCGAGAACGTTCGCGCTCACAACGGTGGCCAGGCCCAGCGTGGCGACGGTCGCCACAGCCGCGGCAGCGGCGATCTTGCGAGTTACCTGCATTATGCCAGGTTTCCTTTCGGGTTTGACGGATTCGTCTTAGTGCTAACGACACCTGGCTACGCCGGTTACAAACTTTTTTGTCAGATATTCGGGCGGTCCCGGCACTCATAGCCGGCCGGTGATGAGTTCACTGACGGCGCAGCCAAATCCGTGCTGACCAGGCAACTTCTCGGTGATCAGGCGGTCGCCGGAGCGAGCGGAAGTTGAGATGGAAGGGCCCGTAACCGATGCCGCGGTAGGTCGTTGAGTCAGCGCGGGTGACGGATGAAACCCGGTGAATCGGAAGATTGTTCTCGGTGGGCTCGGTGGTCGCCGAATAGGCAATACCACGATGAATCGGAATGTCGTTGCAACCATTGCCGGAGTTTCGCGCCGTGTTTTTTCGGGGCAGGGCGCCGGCCGGCAAACCAAGGCCCGCTGCCGCGCGCATCGGCAGCGGTGGGAGACCCGGGTCCCTCGTGGGCCCGGGTCTTTCCATTCAGGAGAAGGCCCGGTCAGGTGGTGCTGCGCCGGCGTTCGGCGGTGACGACCAGCGCGACGCCGATGATGATCACCGCACCGCCGAGCAGGATCTGCCAGGTGATGTGCTCGTCGAGGATCAGCCACCCGAGCAGGACGGCGACCGCCGGGTTCACGTACGCGTACGTTCCGATCAGCGAGATCGGCGCGTTCGCCAAGAGGTATGAGTACGCCGAGTACGCCAGCAGCGAGCCGAACACGACCAGGTAGGCCAGCGCGAACCACCCGGACCCGTCGATCCGGCCGAGATGCAGCCGTCCGGGCTCGCCCCGCAGTACGCCGATCAGCAGCATCGCCGTACCGCCGAAGACCATCTCGTACAGCGCGGTCACCAGCGGGTCGCGCGGCAGCCCGAGTCGCGGAGCGAACCGGGATCCGATCGCCCAGCAGATCGTTCCGACCACCAGGATCGCCACCGACAGCGGCTTCGCGCTCGTGTTGCCACCTGACAACGCGAGCAGCGCGGCGCCACCGAAGCCGATCAGTACGCCGACCCACGTCAGCGCGCGGGGTCGCTCACCGCCGCCGACTCGCAGCAGCATCAGCCACAACGGGATCGCGGCGACCAGCAACGCGGCCAGGCCGGACGGGACGGTCTGCTCCGCGATCGCGACCGCACCGTTGCCGAAGGCAAGCAGCAGGATGCCGACCGTGGCCGCCCCGAGCGCCTCGCGCCGGGTGATCCGCAGCCGCCGCCAGCCCGACTTGAGGCTCAGCGCCGCGGCCAGCAGCACCGCCGCGGTGAGGAACCGGGTGGCCATCCCGAGCATGGGCGGGATCTTCGCGTCCACGACCACCCGGATGGCCAGGTAGGTCGAACCCCAGACGACGTACACCACCGCGAGCGCTGTCCAGATCATCGCCCCCGATGCCGGCCGGGCGCCGGTCTCGGGCAGTGCGGCCGGAGCGGACGCGGCCATCCGGGTCTCCTCAGCGTGTCAGGGGTGTCATGCGTTAACGATGCTTACGCTAAGCGCGCGCGGGCCGCCGCGCAAGCCGGTATCCGGCCAGCAATCCGCTGTTTCCCGCCAGGCCACCGGCGCCGGGCAAGGTGCCCGCTACGACCCCGAGGGTGAGGAGAGCTGGATGCGGATCGCCGGTGTCCTGGTTGCTGCGATGACTGTCATGCTGTGACGACTCGGCCGCTCGGGCCGCGGTTCCCGCACGGCCTGTTCGCGGTGCACGACGGCGAGAACACGCCCGGTGACGGGGACCGCGAGGGCACCAATTTCAAGCTGGTCCGGCTCGAGAAGCTGCCCAGGTCGTGACAGATTTGTGACACATGCTGTCGAGGTCGGCCGATCTCTGTAATATGAGCGCGGTGATGGGACCAGTGGATGGACTGGTGTCTCACTCCAGGACCGGTTTCCGTACCGTCGTACCCGCTCGCGTCCAGACAGTTAGCGGATCAGGCACCCGCTGGGTACGGTGTCCGGCAAGATGGGAGTGAGACCAGTGAGGAAGGTCCACTGCCCAACAGTGCATCAACCCCCCCTGGATCCACGCGGTCCTGCCTGCGAAGCCTCATCCGGCGCAACGGGCCGGCCCCGTGCAACGTTGCGGTCGCGGCGATCCCGCGCTCGAACCCGAGGAGTGCATGTGAGTGAGTCGGTGCCGGGGACCACCCCGGAAGTGTTCGCGCCCGTCGAGGCGCCGGTCAGCCCACCCCAGGCCTCCGAGGAGGTCGAGTTCGTCCAGCTGCTGACGCCCGAAGGTGAGCGCGTCGAGCACCCGGACTACGCGTTCGAGCTCGACGACGACGCGATCAAGGGGTTCTACCGGGACATGACCCTGGTCCGCCGGATCGACACCGAGGCGACCGCCCTGCAACGCCAGGGTGAGCTCGGCCTGTGGGCGTCGCTGCTCGGCCAGGAGGCCGCGCAGATCGGCTCCGGCCGCGCCCTGAACGCCAAGGACATGGTCTTCCCGACCTACCGCGAGCACGGTGTCGCCTGGTGCCAGGGCGTCGACCCGCTGCGGCTGCTCGGCCTGTTCCGCGGCGTCGACCAGGGCGGCTGGGACCCGAAGGACAACAACTTCCACCTCTACACGATCGTGATCGGCGCCCAGACGCTGCACGCGACCGGGTACGCGATGGGCCAGCAGCGCGACCACGCGATCGGCGACGCCGAGAACGGCGAGGCCACGATCGCGTACTTCGGCGACGGCGCCAGCAGCCAGGGCGACGTGAACGAGGCCTTCATCTGGGCCTCGGTCTTCAACGCACCGGTCGTGTTCTTCTGCCAGAACAACCAGTGGGCCATCTCCGAGCCGATCGACCGGCAGACCCGGATCCCGCTGTACCAGCGCGCGGCCGGCTTCGGCTTCCCCGGCGTCCGCGTCGACGGCAACGACGTACTCGCGACGTACGCCGTCGCCCAGCAGGCGCTCAAGCGGGCGCGGGAGGGCAGTGGCCCGACGCTGATCGAGGCCTACACCTACCGGATGGGCGCCCACACCACCTCCGACGACCCGACGAAGTACCGGCTCAACGAGGATCTCGAGCACTGGAAGCTGAAGGACCCGATCGAGAGGGTGCACGCCTACCTGGCCCGCACCGCCGGGGTCGACCACGACTTCTTCGACGAGGTCGAGGCCGAGGCGGACAAGATCGCCGCCGAGCTGCGGGCCGGTTGCCTGTCGATGCCGGACCCGGTGCTGACCGACTTCTTCGACCAGGTGTACGTCGAGCAGACGCCGCAGCTGGTCGAGCAGAAGGCACAGTTCGCCGCGTACGCCGCGTCGTTCGAAGGCGAGGGCTGAGCGATGACGAAGATCAGTCTCGGCAAGGGCATCAACGCCGGCCTGCGGGCCGCGATGGAGGCCGACCCCAAGGTCGTCGTGATGGGTGAGGACATCGGCAAGCTCGGTGGGGTCTTCCGGGTCACCGAGGGTCTGCAGAAGGACTTCGGCGAGGACCGGGTGATCGACACCCCGCTGGCCGAGTCCGGCATCATCGGGACCGCGGTCGGCCTCGCGCTGCGCGGGTACCGGCCGGTCTGCGAGATCCAGTTCGACGGCTTCGTGTTCCCGGCGTACGACCAGATCATCAACCAGGTCGCGAAGATGCACTACCGGTCGGCCGGCCGGATCAAGATGCCGGTGGTGATCCGGATCCCGTTCGGCGGCGGCATCGGCGCGGTCGAGCACCACTCGGAGTCGCCGGAGACGCTGTTCGCGCACGTTCCCGGTCTGAAGGTCGTCGCGTGCGGCGACCCGGTCGACGCGTACTGGATGATCCAGCAGGCGATCGCCTCGGACGACCCGGTGGTCTTCTTCGAGCCGAAGCGGCGGTACCACGAGAAGGCGGAGCTGGACGAGTCCGTCCCGCCGGCGTTGCCGCTGCACCAGGCGAAGGTGGTCCGCGAGGGCACCGACGCGACCCTGTTCTGTTACGGCCCGATGGTGAAGACCTGCGTGCAGGCCGCCGAGGCCGCGGTCGAGGACGGCCGGCAGCTCGAGGTCGTCGACCTGCGGACGATCTCGCCGCTGGACCTGGCGACGATCTTCGCCTCGGTCAAGAAGACCCGGCGGGCGGTCGTGGTGCACGAGGCGCCGTTCACGCTCGGCCCGGGTGCGGAGATCGCGGCGCGGGTCACCGAGGAGTGCTTCTACCACCTGGAGGCGCCGGTCCTGCGCGTCACCGGGTACGACCTGCCCTACCCGGCGTCACGGACGGAAGAGGACTACCTCCCCGATCTGGACCGGGTGCTCGACGGGGTCGACCGGGTGATGGGGTACTGATGGGCATCCAGCACTTCCGCCTCCCCGACGTGGGTGAGGGCCTGGTCGAGGCCGAGATCGTCAGCTGGAAGGTCAAGCCCGGCGACACGGTCAAACTCAACGACACGGTGGTCGAGATCGAGACCGCCAAGTCCCTGGTAGAACTCCCCGTCCCCTTCGCCGGCACCATCAGCGAACTCCTGGTTCCCGAAGGCGAAACAGTCCCTGTCGGTACGCCGATCATCGCGGTCCAGACCGACTCCGCGGACGACGCGGCGGCCGCCGCCGAGGACCTCGTCCCGTCGATCCCGGAAGAAGAGGACAAGACCGGCGGCCGGACCGCTGTCCTCGTCGGCTACGGCCCGAAGACCACCGAAGCCAAGCGGCGGGCTCGCAAGACTCCCGCAGCCTCCGCCGGCTCGGCGCCGGCTCCGGCTGCGGGTGGTGCTGCCCCGGCAACCGCCGTGCCGGCGACCGCCGCCGCGGCGCCCGCCGTCGCGTCTACCCCGGCTGTGTCTGCGCCTGCGGCGCATACTGGTGCGCCGACTGAAGTTGCCGGGGGCAACGGCGTGCATGTGCTGGCGAAGCCGCCGGTGCGGAAGCTGGCCAAGGATCTGGGGGTCGATCTGGCGACGGTGACGGCGACCGGGCCGGGTGGGATCATCACCCGGCAGGACGTCGAGGGGCATGTCGCGGCTCCGGTCGAGGCGGCTCCGGTCGCGCCGGCTTACGAACCTGCTCCCGTCGTGAGTGGGCGCGAAGACACCCGCGTGCCGGTCAAGGGTGTGCAGAAGGTGATGGCGCAGGCGATGGTTGCCAGCGCGTTCACGGCGCCGCACGTCACCGAGTGGATCACCGTCGACGTCAGCGCCACGATGGAGCTCGTCGACCGGCTCAAGGCCGACAGGGCGTTCCGGGAGCTCAAGGTGTCGCCGTTGCTGATCGTCGCGAAGGCGGTCACGCTGGCGGCTCGCCGTACGCCGATCATCAACGCGGCGTGGGACGAGCAGGCGCAGGAGATCGTCTACAAGGGCGCGGTCAACCTCGGCATCGCCGCGGCCACCCCGCGCGGGCTGATCGTCCCGAACATCAAGAACGCGGACGCCCTCACCCTGCCCGAGCTCTGCGCGGCGCTGAACGACCTGGTCGCCACCGCCCGCGAGGGCAGGACACAACCGGCCGACCAGGCCGGCGGCTCGTTCACGATCACCAACGTCGGCGTCTTCGGCGTCGACGCCGGCACCCCGATCATCAACCCGGGCGAGGCGGCGATCCTCGCCTTCGGCGCGGTCCGCAAGCAGCCGTGGGTGGTGGACGACGAGATCGTCCCGCGCTGGATCACCACCCTCGCCCTGTCCTTCGACCACCGCCTGATCGACGGCGAGAAGGGCTCGATCTTCCTCGCCGATGTCGCCAGCATCCTCGAGGACCCGGCGCGAGCGCTGATGTTCTAGGGGTACGACGTACGCCACGAAAGGCCCGGGGTCATCACCCCGGGCCTTTCTGTTTGACCTCAAGCGCTTGAGGTGTGTGACGGTGGGCTGCATGACAGCTTTCACCATCCAGGAGGTGTCGCGGCGGAGCGGGCTGAGCGAGCCGACGCTGCGCTACTACGAGGAGGCCGGGCTGGTCGGCCCGATCGGCCGCGACCAGCGCAGCGGACATCGGCGGTACCGCACCGAGGATCTCGACGTACTCGAGGCGTTGGCCTGCCTGCGCGCGGCCGGCGTCGGCATCGAGGACATGCGCACCTACCTGGCCAACCGTGCCCGCGGGCGCGAGGCCGCGGCCGAACAGCGTGATCTCCTGCTCCGTCACGCCGAGCGGATCGAGGCCGAAATCGTCGCCCAGCAGGTCCGGCTCGAATATCTGCGCGAGAAGGCGGCCCTGTGGGACGCCCGCGACCGCGCCGACTCCACTGCGGAGGCTCACGCGATCGGCAGGGTGATGGACGTGGTCGGCGACCTGGCGGCACTGCGATGACGCCGGTCCTGGTCACCGGCGGCTCGGGCTACCTCGGGACCCAGCTGATCGCAGCCCTGTTGAAGTCCGGACGCTCGGTCCGTACGACGGTCCGCTCGACGGCTCGTGGACCCGAATTGCGCGCAGCCGTGCGACGCGGCGGTGCGGACGACTCCGGCCTGGAGATCGTCGCGGCCGACCTCATGACCGACGACGGTTGGCCGGCCGCGGTGGCCGGGTGCGACGAGATTCACCATGTGGCGTCGCCGATCCCGATCGCCCAGCCCGATGACCCCGACGAGCTGATCGTCCCCGCCCGCGACGGAGCGCTCCGCGTGCTGCGTGCTGCTCGTGACGCGAGTGCGCGGCGCGTCGTACTGACGTCGTCCTTCGCCGCGGTCGGGTACTCCCGCAAGCCGGGGGCCGAGTACACCGAGGACGACTGGACGGATCCCGATACGCCGGGCCTGGCGCCGTACCCGCGCTCGAAGGCGATCGCCGAGCGGGCCGCGTGGGACCTGATGAACGGCGCGGGTGGCGACACCGAGCTCGTCGTGCTCAACCCGACCGGCATCTTCGGTCCCACGCTCACGACCGAGCTGCGGTCGTCGACGCAGCTGATCAAGATGATGCTCGACGGCACGATGTCCGTCGCGCCCCGGCAGCGCTTCGGCATCGTCGACGTCCGCGATGTGGCCGATCTCCACCTCCGCGCCATGGCCGAGCCCACGGCCGCCGGCAAGCGCTACCTGGCCGTTGCCGACGGGCCCACACTCAGCTTCCTCGAGATCGCCGGCATCCTCCGCCGACGGCTCGGACCGCTCGCCGCGCTCGCACCGACGCAGGAGGCGCCGGGCGAGGATCCGCCCCGGCCGATCATCCACAACGAGCGGGCAGTCACCGAGCTCGGATGGCGCCCGGGCCCGGCCGAGACCACCGTCGTCGAAACCGCCGAAAGTCTGTGGGAGCTCGGGCTGCTGTAAGCACCCCCGTTGGTCACGGCCGGTGTGCCGGCACCTCATCCGCAGCAATGTCCGGCCGATGCTGCGGATTCGTCGAGTGGTGCGGCGCCAGGCCTGCTCCATTGCGGGACGGGGCGGCCGTCTTTCTTCCACCAGGTGTAGGTCCGATCCTGCGGCCAGCCGGCCGGCGAGTCCTCCCAGGCCTCCTGACGGCCGTAGACCGTCAGATCGAGCAGGTGGGCCTGCACCATGGTGGCTTCGACGCCGCGACCGACTGTCTCGTTGGTGAGGAAGACCCGGTCGCCGATGCGCAGGTAGCAGGCGAGGTAGCCCGGCTCGTCGATGAGCCCGGTCCCGACGCCGCGATCCTCGACCTCGAGCATCGAGTACCACGGCAACGTGTAGCCCATGAACTCGCGGAACGGCGCGATCTCCTCCCACGGCCCCTCGCAGAAGACCGCGAAAGACACTCCGCGATGGTTCAGGTAGCTGGCGTCGTGCACGTCGAAGATGCTTGCGGTGCACCCCTCGCACTGGCCTTCGATCCCTGCGCCGGTGTGCCACATGTGCTTGTACGCGACGAGTTGGTCGCGCCCGTCGAAGACGTCCAGGAACGCGACAGCTCCGTCCTGCCCGACCAGTGTGGCCGCGGCGTCGACCTCGGTCATCGGTAGCCGGCGCCGGGCCGCCGCGATCGCGTCGCCCGCACGGGTGTGGGCCTTCTCCCGGACCAGGAGGGCCTGGCGTTCACGACTCCAGGTCTCACGGTCGACGATCTGCGGCGATGCGGTCGCTTCGGTCATGGGGTTCTCCTCGTCGGTCTGGGTTGGTGTTATGAATATCGACGAGCGCCCGGTCGGATCGTCATCGCACTTTCTTGGCGACGGCGCCGGGGTACGGCGTACGAGCGGGCACGATCAGCAGGATCCGGGAGGACCTGAGCGCATGACGAGTACGGCGGACGACGCGTGGTTCCAGGACGCGTTCGAGGAGCACCGGCGCCCGTTGCATGCGCACTGCTACCGACTCGCCGGGAATGTCGCCGACGCCGACGACCTGGTCCAGGAGACCTTCCTGCGCGGCTGGCGCTCCCGGGCGCAGTACGCGGAGAGGGCGTCGATCCGGACCTGGCTCTACCGGATCGCCACCAATGTCTACCTTGATCACCGCAAGGCCGCGGCGCGGCGGACCATACCGGTCGGTGACCCGATGGAATGGAGCACCGAGATCGGGCCGTATCCCGACGCGCTGCTGGGCGACGACCCGCCATCAGGTCTGGTAGCACGGGAGACCGTCGAACTCGCGCTCATCGCCGCGCTGATGTATCTGCCGCCACGGCAACGGGCGGCGTTCGTGCTGCGCGACGTCTCCGGTTGGACAGCGGCCGAGATCGCCGACGCCCTCGGACTCGCGGTGCCCGCGGTGAACAGCTTGATCCAGCGGGCCCGGAAGACGCTCCGGCACTATGCGCCCGGTGACTCCCGGCACTGGCGTAGGCCGGTGCTGACAAGCGAGGACGAGGAAATCCTGCGTCGCTATGCCGCAGCTACCGATCCCGCGAGCTTCCGGGAGTTGCTGGCCGAAGACGTGCGCATCACCATGCCGCCGGACCCACCAGTCTTCGGGAGCGAGGCGGCGGCCGAGTTCCTGGCGAGGCCGATGGATTGGCGCACGTTCCCGTCCGCTGCCAACGGCCGGCCTGCCCTGATCTGCTATCTCCGACGCCCCGGCAGCGATCAGTACGACGCATTGGTCGTCGACGTTCTCACCGTCGAGGACGGCAAGATCGTGGCGAGCAACGCCTTCGTCGGATCCCACCACATTGCTGCGTTCGGGATGCCCGCGAGCATCTGATCCGGCACTTGGCGCGAGGCTGGCGAACGCGCGACGGGATCGCAGGTGCGGGGTCCGCTGGGCGAAAAATCACCTCGGCGGATGCTGGACCGGTGAGAGGGTGTAGCGGTGCTGGTCATGGTGGTGGTGCTGGGGGCGGCGGTGCTGCACGCCACGTGGAACGCGATGGCGCATGGGGCACCGGATCGAGTGGCTGGGCTGGCGTTGTTCGAGATCGCGGCCGGGGTCATCGGGCTGGTCGCGGTGCTCGTGATGGGCCTGCCGCCGGCGGGCACCTGGGGATACATCATCGCGTCGGCGTTGCTGCATGTGGCGTATCTGGGTGGGCTGCTGGCGTCGTACCAGCTCGGTCAGTTCAGTCAGATGTATCCGTTGGCCCGCGGTACGTCGCCCTGGGTGGTGGCGGTGGTGTCGATCGTCGTACTGCATCAGGCGCTGGCCGTGCTCGAGCTGGCGGGCGTGCTGCTGGTCTCGGCGGGGCTCATTGCGCTGGTGTTCATCGGGCGGCCCGGTCGGAGGCAGGCGCCGGCGTTGCTGGCCGCGTTCGGCACCGGGCTGATGATCGCGGCGTACACGGTCGTGGACGGGCTGGCGGTCCACAAGATGCCGGTCGCGACGTACATGGGTTGGGTCTTCATGCTCCAGGGCTTCGCGGTCCCCTTGGTCGTGATCTGGTGGCGCGGCCCCCGCATCTTCAACCTCCCCCGCGGTGCAATCCTCTCGGGCCTCGCCGGCGGGGTCGTGTCCATGGCTGCCTACGGCCTGGTCCTCTGGGCCCAAACGCGCGGCACCCTCGCCGCCATCGCAGCCCTCCGCGAAACCAGCATCATCTTCGGCGCGATCATCGGCGCGATCTTCTTCGGCGAACGCTTCGGCCCCCGCCGAGCCTTCGCCGCAGCCGTCGTCGTCGCCGGCATCATCCTGATCACCACGGGCTAGCCGATCATCCGGCCTGGAGGATGTCGCGGCGCACTCGCCGGAGCCACAATCAAGCCGCGCGTCCAGCGAGGGCTGCCGTGTTTGGGGGTCTAGATGTTCTTCGCCCTGCCCAGCCTGGTCCTTGGTGTCGTTCTCCTCCTGATCGTGCTGGGATCGTGCGCGATCGGTGTGCTGGTCGCGCGTCGGTTGCGCGGTCGCCACGACACCTGGCGAGAGCCGATCGGCGTCGTGCAGGCGGCGTTGCTGGGGTTCGTGGCGCTCATTCTCGCCTTCGGGTTGACGATGGCGGTGGGTCGGTACGAGACCCGGCGGGTCGAACTGGTGACGGAGGCGAACGCGATCGGCACCACCTACCTCCGGGCGCAGACCCTGTCGGAGCCCGTCCGTAGCCAGTCGCTGGGGTTGCTGAAGCGCTACACCGACGTGGAGATCCGTCTGTCGGCGACGCGACCGGGCTCCGCGGCGGCGCGACGCGACGTGGCAGACGGCGGGGCCATCCAGCGTCAACTCTGGGCGCTCGCCGCTGACTCGCTGCGGGAGGCCCCTCAGGCGAGCGCTCCACGTCTGTACGTCGACAGCCTGAACTCGATGATCGACAGCCAGACCTCGCGTGTCGCAGCACTCAGCAACCGTGTGCCCACACCGGTCCTGGTCCTCGAGGTGGTCGGCGCGGCGGTGGCGTTGGGCCTACTCGGCCTCTACCTCACCGTGCTTGGCCGGGGCATGCTCCCCATCATGCTCGCTGCCGTGTTCGTGTCGCTGCTGTTGCTGGTCACCTTCGACCTCGACCGGCCGACCCGCGGCCTCATCACGGTCCCGTACACGGCACTGCTGGACCTGCGGGCGTCGATGGACTTGCCGCCGGCGGCCGGCGGCGGCTAGATCGAGCCATTCAGTCGTGGTGCAGGAGGGAAGCGGACGCCTCCTCAACCGGGGGCGGCAGGTCTAGAGTCACGAGAATGACTGCGACCTCGACCCCGCTGCCGATCCTGCCGACCTCGCTGGTGGGCAGCTACGCCCAGCCGGACTGGCTGATCGACCGGGCCAAGCTCGCCGGCCGCTTTCCCCCGCGGGTGCGCGCGAAGGAGCTGTGGCGGGTCAATGCGGAGTACCTCGAGCAGGCGCAGGACGACGCCACGTTGCTGGCCATCCGCGCCCAGGAGGAGGCGGGACTCGACATCATCACCGACGGTGAGATGCGGCGCGAGTCGTACAGTAACCACTTCGCCACCGCGCTCGAGGGCATCGATATCGACAACCCTGGGACGGCCCTCGATCGCAGCGGGCATCCCAACCCGGTGCCGCGGATCGCCGGCCCGATCGTGCGGCCGCACTCCGTCGGCGTCCGCGACGTGGAGTTCCTGAAGGCGAACACCGGCCACACGGTCAAGATGACCGTGCCCGGCCCGTTCACGATGTCGCAGCAGGCACAGAATGACCACTACCCCGACCTCGCGTCGGCGGCTCTGGCGTACGCTGCCGCGGTCAACGCCGAGATCAAGGACCTCCACGCCGCCGGCGCCGACCTGGTCCAGATCGACGAGCCGTACATGCAGGCACGGCCCGCGGCGGCCCGCGAGTACGGCCTCGCCGCGCTCAACGCCGCCCTCGACGGCGTCACCGGCAACACCGCCGTCCACATCTGCTTCGGGTACGCCGCGATCATCCACGAACGGCCCGAGGGGTACTCGTTCCTACCCGAGCTGGCCGGCTGCTCGGCCGACCAGATCTCGATCGAGACCGCACAGTCGGGTCTCGATCTCGGCGTCCTGAAGGACCTCAGCGACAAGACCATCATTCTCGGCGTCATCGACCTGTCCGACCCCGAGGTCGAGTCCGCCGAGCTGGTCGCCGATCGGGTACGGCGAGCCTTCTCCTACACCTCCCCGGACCGGATCACCATCGCCACCGACTGCGGGATGAAGTATCTGCCTCGCGCGAGTGCGGAGGGAAAGATGCGTGCCATGGCCGGCGCGGCGTCGATCCTGCGCGCCGAGCTCTGACGGGAGCCGCGCAGCCCGCCGCCTCGGACCCAACCCGAGGATCAAGCAGGTCCGGGCGCTGTTGGCATCGGTCTCCGGCTCTGGAATCACGCGTTGACCGCGGCGACGGCATCGTTGACGACAGACGCGATCTGGTCGGGCACCTCGTTCGGCAGGAAGAACACGCTGCCCGGAATCGTCACGATCTTGACCGTCGAACACGCCTCCAGCGTTTGCCGCTCGGCGTCGGTGAGCCCGCCGTCGCCCTTCTCCGCGTGGACGACCCACGTCGGTACGCCCGAGCGGCACAGCATCGCCGCGTGGTCCTCGCCGCTCTCCAGCCACTTCAGGTATTCGCGAAGTCCGAGGCGCATGTCCCGCGTGCTGGTCCTGCGGAAGTCGGCGGCAAGCTCGGCCTGCCGCTCCGGTGGGACCGGGATGCCTTTCACCATCGGCCCGATCGCCTTCTTCATCAGCGCTAGCGGCAAGCCGCCCAGCACCTTGGACGATCGGACGACGTTGATGAAGAACGCCGACTCGTCCGGCAACGACAAGCTGATGCCGAGCAGCACCGTCGGGCCGGTGAAGAGCTTCTTCTCCGCCATCTCCAACGCCACGTTCGCGCCCATGCTGAACCCGACGACGACATCCGCACCCTTCTCGGCCACGAGGTCCGCCGTCATTCGGCCATAGGCCTCGTGACTGTAGTCGTCCGGGGACGGCGCGCCGGCGTGTCCGGGCATCGTTGCCGCCACCAGCCGCAGCCCGGACAGACTGGATTGCTGCATCAACTCCAGGTACGAGCGCGCGCTGCACATGCCGCCGGGAAGCAACAGCACGGTATGTTCGGCGTCCGCCGGACCTGACTCGAACAGCTGCCACTCAACGCCCACATCGCACCCCGGGTCGTTCGATCCTGGTCAGACTGTACGCCGTGCCGTCACAGTTCAGGAGAGGAGCGACAACCCCGCGGTACCGAGCGACGCTCCCCCGCGGCGAGCGAAGTCGACGATGGCATCACCCGACCTCCCCGCCATGGTCCCGGTCCCCACCACGCCGGCCGAACACGCTGACCAGGTCGCTCCACCGATCCGCAGTCACTGCACGTACCTGCACCGACATGGACCCACCCTACGGACGGCGTCAGATCGCCGACAGCTGTGGCGATTCTGTCTCGCTGGGGTTCATACTTCGAGGACCGTACCGACCCTGGCTTTGCTGGACATCAAGGGGGACCGCATGACGGAGCCGTCCACCAGCTGGCAGCTCGACGCCATCACGTACTCCGGGGGCACGCAGGACGGGCCGCGCGCCAACGTGAAGCTGTCCCGGGCTGCGGAACAGGTGCAGGCTGAGGGTTCTGGCACCGGGCTCGTCGACGCGGTGTGCAATTCGATCTCGCAGGCGACGAGCGTGGAGGCGCGGGTAGTCGCATTCCGGGCGTACTCAGTCGGCCCGGGCAGCGAGGCCGTCGGAGAGGTCGAGCTCGAGGTGGAGCTGCCGGGCCGCAGGGTCGCGGTCCGGGCGTCGTCCACGGACGTCGTGGAGGCCGCCGGGTTAGCCCTCGTCGCAGCCCTCAACCAGTACAACGCGAAGCGGCCGGCACGAGGCTGAGTCCAGTGCGATGACCGTGGTCCCGATGCGCGCGAGCGCCGCGGGTTCCGCCGCCGTCGCGGGGCTATGAGGCGGCGATCTTCCAAACACCACGAAGGACGGGTGGACATGCCCGCGGGTGCTTACCGGAGCAAGCCTGGTCGGTCCCGAGGGCACCGAGATCGCTGACGGCGAAGAATTCCGAGCGTGTGGGTTCTCTCCTGAAGGGCACGTCTTCGTCTTCGCGACGTCGCCAAGCCTGTATCTCGCCACCCGATCAGCGCATTGTCCGCGCTGATCCCGGCAGGGTCCGCACCTGCACTATCTGCGGCAGATCCGCGCGCTTCTATGCTCAGGACATGGGAGATGTGCCGGAGGTCGATCGAGCCGCAATCCGCGCGGAGTTGGACGCCCTGACGGCTGGCGCTCGACCAGAGTTGCTCCACTGTGGGCCGGTCCTGTTGCTGTACTGGTTGCAATGGCGTGCCGCGTGGAGCGGTCCGTGGACTTCCGACGAGACACGTGTCGGCCCCGGTTCAGCGCTGGTTCCTCGGCCTGGCGCGAGTAACGTCACAACCGCCCGGCGCACAGGGTTCCATATCGCAAGAGGGGGACGTGGAATGCTTCGTCGCCTGCTACTGATGGTCGGCCTACTGATCGCGGGCCTGTTGTTCACCGGAGCGCCCGCGTTCGGCGTCGGCGCATGAGTTGTGGCAGAGCCTGCAGTCAGCAGAACGGGGCCGGGCGGTCTGAGCCTTACCGATGTGCGTTCGGGTCCGCCGCTCTTGGCCTCGCCAGGTTGTGCTGATAGGCGAAGATCACGGCCTGTACGCGGTCGCGTAGTTCGAGCTTCATCAGTACGCGGGCGACGTGGGTCTTCACGGTCGTCGCGGAGACGACCAGCTCGTCGGCGATCTCCGCGTTGGTCAGGCCGCGGGCGAGCAGCGCGAGCACCTCGCGCTCGCGGGAGGTTAGGCCGGCCAGTCGCTGCTCGGCCTTGGGGTCGAGCGCCCGGGGACGATCCAGGAACGAGTCGATCATCCGTCGGGTCAGCGAGGGCGCGAGCAATGACTCCCCGGCGTACACGGCGTGGATACCGGCCACCAGCAGCTCGGGCCGCACATCCTTGAGCAGGAACCCGCTGGCTCCCGCCTTCAGCGCCTCGTACACGTACTGGTCCATGTCGAACGTCGTCAGCATGACCACGCGGGTGCTGCTGTCCGGGTCCGCGGTCAGTATCCGGGTCGCCTCTATGCCGTCTGTCCCGGGCATCCGAACGTCCATCAGCACGATGTCGGGCCGCAGCTCGCGGGCCTTGTCCACGGCGTCGTCGCCGTCGACGGCCTCGCCGACGACCTCCAGGTCCTGCTCGATCTCCAGGATCAGCTGGAAGCCACGGCGGACCAGCGCCTGGTCGTCGGCGATCAGCACGGTGATCATGGCGTCTCGACGGTCCCCGGCTCGGCGAGGTCGTCGCGCTCGAGTGGCATCGTGGCGACCAGCTCGAAGCCGCCCTGCTGACGCGGCCGGGCGAGCAGGCTCCCGCCGTACACCGCAACGCGTTCCTTCAGGCCCAGCAGTCCGTGCCCGGCCTGGGTGCCCGTCACGGCAGCCTGTCCGTCGTTGCGTACGGCGACCTCGAGCTGCTCGTCGCGGTACTCGATCGACACCTCGACCCGGGTCGACGTGGGCGCGTGCCGGAGTGTGTTGGTGAGGCCCTCCTGGATCAGCCGGTACGCGGTGAGGTCGAGTCCCGGCGCCACCGGCCGCTGTACCCCGGTCACGTGCAGTCCCACGGTCAGGCCGCCGGAACGGAACTTCTGCAGCAGCCGGTCGATCTGGGCCAGGCCGGGTGGTGGCTCCCTGTCGGTCGTGTCGCCGGGCTGTCGAAGCATGCCCACCATCCGTCTCATTTCGACGAGGGCTTCCCGTCCGACCGCCTCGACTGTCTCCAGCGCCTCGCGCTCGACGCTCTGCTCAGGGGCGAGCCGGCGCCGAACCGCAGAAGCCTGGACAGTCATCACACTGACGCTGTGGCCGATCACGTCGTGCAGCTCCCGGGCGATCCGGTTGCGCTCCTCGGCGACCGCGCGGGAAGCCCACTGCTCCCGGGCCAGGCGGCGCTGCTCGGCGTTCTGCAGCTGGCTGCGGACCAGGGCCCCGACCAGCCAGGCGATCACCCATGGTGAGAGCCATATGAGGGCGGGCGCCTTTGCCTCGAGCGTCGGGTTCGACGGGTCCAGGCCGGCCCAGACGACCCAGAGCAGGACGACGAGTACCAGGCCCCACCAGGCCGGGCGGCGACGCTCCCACCGCGCGACCGAGTAGGCGGCCACGATGCTTGGGATCGCGACCCCCTGACCTTCGGGTGAGCCGAACACGGCGAACTCGGCCGCGCTGACCACCAGGATCGCGGTCAGGCAGGCCAGCGGGTTCCGGCGACGCAGGACCAGTAGGGCGCCGGTCACGACGTATAGCAGTGCCTCTGCCCAGTGCGGGCCCTGCCGGTGCGTCGCGCCCATGCCCCAGAACGCTTCCAGCACGCCGAGGGAAGCCACAACCAGCGCGATCGTGACATCGAAGGCCGAGCTCCGACGGCTCATGTGTCGACGATAGATCCTCCCGAGGAGGCAGCGCGTCCTTCGGCCGGAGGACAAGGACTCGCCCGGATGGACGATCCCGAAAACGTGACCCCGGATGACGCCTCCGACGCGGTGTCTTTCCTACCGTCGAAAGGTGCTCCATGACGGGGCGCCGCAACCACGGGAGGAAGATCATGCACACAGTTCCCCGGACGGCCGGAATCGGCCTCCTCGTCTACGGTCTCGGCACCGCGATCGGTTTCGTCGGGGCAGGAGCCCCGGGCGGTGACTACGAAGGCTCGCTCGTCAGCGGCTACATCGCCACCAGCCATTTCGCCCCGGCGTTTGCGTTCTGGTACGTCGGGGCGCTGGCCGCCCTCGGCCTGCTCGTGTTCGGCCACGGCCTGCGGGACCTGCCCTCGGTCGGCGGCTTCCTCGAGGGTCTGGCCATCGCGGCCTGTGCGACAAGCGTCGTGGGCGTCTTCGTCTCCGGCGGACTTGAGGTCGCGATGGCTGAGGGAGGCAGCGCGGTGCGGGCCGGTGTGCCGCATCCTGTGATCTATACGATCACCGAGATCGGCAACCTGCTGGCCATCTGCTCTCCGGCGCTGTTCGTCGGCGTGGCCGCACTCGTGCTGGCTCGTCGATCTGCCCTCCCACGTTGGCTTCGTGGCTTCTGCGTCGTCGCGGGACTGTGCGGCATCCTCGCGCCCTTCTACTTCACCTACTTCGTGTTCCTGCTCTGGACCGTCGTCGCGGGCGTGTTCCTCATCGCGTCGAGGACTACGCGCCTGGCTGTGGAGCCGGCAGACTCACTGGTGTGACATCTCCGCACGCAACGATCAGGCCGGGCCGGCAACGAGCCCGCAGACCGCAGCAGGCAATGTGCCTTAGGGCCTGACCCGAGAACTGACGAGTCGATCAGCCGTTCTCGTACGCACTGGCGTACGCCGTCGGTGGCCGTTGGTCGGGAAGCGTCAGCCCCGACCAACCTCTCGCGCGTGACCTGCATCTTGTGCGGTTGGAGGAGTGGGGGTCCCGGGCGGGGGACCCCCACTCAGCTTGGGTTAGCGGTGGACTGCGTCGAGGGCGTCGGCGATGCCTTCACCGAAGAAGGAGTTGTTCGCGGTGGTGCCGGTGCAGCGGGCGTCCGGGGTGGCCGGGCACGCGGTGTCGTTGGCTTCCTTGCGCAGCGCCGACTCGAGCTCACGCGGGCCCCACCACGGGTGGACCGACTTCATCAGAGCCGCGACGCCGGTCACGTGCGGCGACGCCATCGACGTGCCGCTCATCAGGCCCCACTTGCCGCCGGGCAGGGTGGACAGGATCGAGCTGCCGGGTGCGGCGACGTCGATCTTGTTGAGTCCGAAGTTGGAGAAGCTGCTGCGGGCGCCGGCCTGGGTGGTGCTGGCGACGGTGATCACGCCGGGCAGCTCGGTCGGCATGTCCAGGCAGTTGTTGTTGATCTGCCGGGGGACCGGGGTCGTGTCGTTCGGGCTGCCGTTGTCGGTGGTCTTGTTGGCCAGGTCGTAGTTCGAGTTGCCGGCCGCCGCGACGGACAGTGTGCCGCGATCCGCGGCCCACTCGTACGCGCGCCGTACCGCTTCCTGCACCGCGCCCTGGTCGTCGTTGTCCATGCACCAGAACTCGAACGGGTCGATGAAGTAGCTGTGGTTGGTGACGTCCATGTGGTGCTCGGCGGCCCAGACGATGCCGCAGATCGAGTACTCCGGGTAGATGAAGCCGTCGTCGTTCACCACCTTGACCGACGCGATCCGGACACCCGGGGCCACTCCGACGATGCCGACGCCGTTGCGGGCCGCGGCGACCGTGCCGGCGACGTGCGTGCCGTGCGAGCTGGTCGTCGGGCGCCAGGCGCCGGGGGTCGTGTTGGGTACGCCGTTGTTCACACAGTTGACCGAGTCCTGCGCGTCGAAGTTCGGCGCGAGGTCCGGGTGGGTGTCGTCGACGCCGCTGTCGTTGATGCCGACCAGCACCTGCCGGGAGCCGTCGGTGATCTGGTGGGCCTGATCCGCCTTGATCTGGACCATGTCCCACTGCTCGCCCTCGCGCGGGTCGAGGACCGGGGTCGCCTGAGTTTCGTCGACCGCCTTCAGTCCGGCGGCGGACGCCGTACCGGCGCCGGCCGGGCCTTCGCTGACCGCGGCGGTGCGGGTGGCGCCGACGGACTGCACCTCACGTCCGTTGTGCCCGGCGCGGACGGCGGTGCGGAAGTCCGGGTTGGTCGACTGCGCGACCACCACGCCCAGCTGGTTGTACGAGCTGAGCACCGTGCCGCCGGCTGCCTCGACCGCCTCCTCCACCTTGCGGACGTGCCCGGGGGTGGCCTTCGTGTTGACCACGTAGTTCATCAGCGGCCCGGGCGTGGCCGCTGATGAGGAGTCGGAGCTGGGTACGGCGTGCGCGGTCGCGGCACCGAGTGTCGTCAGAGCCAGTGCGGCCACGGCCAGGCCGGCAGTCAGTCGGCGGGGACGGGAACTTCGGGACACAGGCGCCTCCTCGGTGCAGGGCCTGGGCGGACGGGCCCAAGCTCGGTACCCGGGACTTTAGAGCGGATTCCGGACCGGCGGAGTTGTTCATCCACAACGCAGGGGAAACCCTCCACTTGTCACTACTTAGCGTCCGTCCGTTCACCCTCAGTTGCCCACATGCTGTGGATCTGCCTGTGGATAACTCGTGGACAAGCTGGGGAATACTGGCTCAGGCCGGTGGATTAGAGGTGTGTGTAGGATAGATACAACAAAGATACGAGTCGTATGGGTGGGAGTTCAGTGACCAGCGGGGTGCCGGAGCATGAGCCGGCGAGGGCGGTAGTGGAGTTGGGCGACGAGACCGCGGAGATCGCACGGGTGGTGGTCGAGGCGGCGCCGGGGGTGGAGAAGATCCCCGCGGCGGAGCGGGTCTACGCGTACGTGAAGGCCGCGATCCTGGACCGCACGTACCCGGGCGGCGAACTGCTCACCGAGGGTGAGCTGGCCACGGCGGTGGGAGTGTCGCGCACCCCGGTCCGGGAGGCGCTGCTCCGGCTGGAGGAGTCCGGCCTGGTGAAGCTGTACCCGAAGAAGGGCGCCCTCGTCCTGCCGGTGCTGCCGCAGGAGATCGACGACGTCCTGGAGGCGCGCGAGCTGATCGAGACGCACGCTGCCGCCAAGGTGTGGCCGCGCCGCAAGCAGCTGATCGAGATTCTGACGCAGCACGTCAATGAGATGCGCGCGCACCGCAAGGCCGGGGACGCGAAGACCTTCCTGGAGGCCGACCGGGCCTTCCACGAGGCCATCGTCGGTGCCGCCGGCAACGAAATCCTCTCCAAGCTCTACAACAGCCTGCGCGACCGCCAGGTCCGGATGGGGGTGCCCGGCATCGAGATGCAGCCGGCCCGGATGGACAAGTCGATCACTGCGCACCAAGAGATGATCGACGCCCTCGGTGGGAACAGCGTGAAGCGGTTCCGCGAGCTCGTGGTCTCCCACATCGACACCGCCGCGGCGGACCTGCGGAGCACTCGGTGACCGAACTCCTCTTCCCCCTGGGCGGACGGCGCGCCTGGGCGGTGTGGGCAACTGCTGTCTTCACCTATCTCGTGACCGTGCTGCACCGTGGCTCGATGAGCGTGGCCGGGCTGCAGGCCGCGGAGCGCTTCCACATCTCCGCATCCGCGCTGGCCAGCTTCACCGTCGTCCAGCTGACCGTGTACGCCGCGATGCAGGTGCCTGTCGGCATCTTGCTCGATCGGTACGGCTCGAAGCGGCTGCTGATCGCTGCGTCCGGTCTGCTCTTCGTAGCGCAGTCCGCGTTCAGTCTGGTCGACTCCTACCCGGCCGCCCTCGCGGCACGCGCCGTACTGGGAGTCGGAGACGCACTGGTGTTCATCAGCGTGCTGCGGGTTGTCATGTCCTGGTTCCCGGCGCTGCGGCAGCCGGTGATGTCGCAGGCGACCGGCATGCTGGGTGGCCTCGGCGCGATCATGTCGACCGTGCCGATGGCTGCCGCCTTCCACGCCTTCGGCTGGACCAGCACCTTCGCCGGTGCCAGCGTCCTCAGCCTGGTGACGGGTGTGGCCGTCCTGTTCCTGATCAAGGACACTCCGTACGACGAGCCGCTGCGACGGGCCAAGCAGTCGCTCGGTGAGGTACGGAACAACCTGCGCAGAGCCTGGAAGGAGCCGGGCACCCGGCTGGGGCTGTGGACGCATTTCACCACGAGCTTCTCTGGCAGTACGTTCGGTCTGCTCTGGGGGTACCCGTTCCTGGTGCAGGGCCAAGGCCTGGCTCCGACGACCGCTGCGGCGATGCTGATTCTCCCCGTGCTCGCAGGACTCTGTTATGGCCCGCTGGTCGGACGGTACGCGGCCCGCTTCCCGTTCTACCGGTCCTGGATCGTGCTGGCGGTGATCTCGGGTTCGGTACTCATGTGGACCGTCGTACTGCTGTGGCCGGGACAGGCGCCGATGCCGGTGCTCCTGCTGCTGATCGTCGTACAGGCCGCTGGCGGCCCGGGTTCGATGCTCGGGCTGGATTACGCGCGGACGTTCAACCCGTCCACTCGGTTCGGTGCGGCCAACGGGATGGTCAACACCGGCGGATTCATCGCCACGCTGATCTGCATCGGCATGGTCGGCATCCTGCTCGACGCGTCGTCGGGCGGGGCGCCGCAGACCATCACCGACTTCAAGTGGGCGCTGGCCTTCCAGTACGTGCTCTGGGCGATCGGCACCCGCCAGATCCTCAAGTACCGCCGCAAGGCCCGCGGCCATCTCGCCCGCTACAACCCCGAAGCGTACGAGGCGCTGATCGCCAACCAGATCGTCCCGGTGAAAGGTTGATGCCAGCCCGCTGAGATGGGCTGACAGCCGAGTGCCAGGGCGGCGCCAGAGCGGTGCCGCACGGTAGTCCCAGTGAAGTGAGTCCACTGGGAGGAACCGATGACCACAACGAACCAGGTCGCCATCGAGGCAACCGGCTTGGTCAAGAAATATGGCAACACCACCGCCCTGGCCGGCGTCGACCTGAGTGTGCCGACCGGCACCGTCCTCGGTGTCCTCGGCCCCAACGGCGCCGGCAAGACCACGGCGGTCCGCATCCTCGGCACCTTGCTCCGTCCCGACGCCGGCCGCGCCACGGTCGGCGGGTACGACGTCGTCCGGGACGCGAGCAAGGTGCGCGGAATCATCGGGCTGACCGGGCAGTACGCCTCGGTCGACGAGGACATGTCCGGCCGCCGGAACCTGGTCATGATCGGCCGGCTTCTCGGGTACTCGCGGGAGCAGTCCCGGGCCCGCGCGGTCGAGTTGCTCGAGCGGTTCGAGCTGACCGACGCCGGTGACCGGATCGCCAAGACGTACTCCGGCGGTATGCGCCGGCGCCTCGACCTGGCCGCCAGCCTGGTCGGCCACCCGAGCATCCTGTACCTGGACGAGCCCACCACCGGTCTCGACCCGCACGCCCGCAACGGCGTCTGGGAGACGATCCGCAACCTGGTGCTCGACGGGACCACGGTGCTCCTCACCACGCAGTACCTGGAGGAGGCCGACGCGCTGGCCGACTCGATCATGGTGTTCGACAAGGGCAAGGTGGTCGCCTCCGGCCGGCCGGCCGAGCTGAAGGCGCAGGCCGGCAAGCAGTCCTTGGACGTCAGCCCGGCCGAGCCGGCGCACCTCGAGCGAGTCGCGGCCATCGTCGCCGAGTCGGTCGGCGTCCGCCCGACCGTGGACGTGGTGAACGCACGTGTCAGCGCGCCGGTGACCGACGGTACGTCGCTGCCGGTGGTGGTCCGCCGCCTCGACGAGGAAGGCATCGCCGTCACCGAGCTGGCCCTGCGGCTGCCCAGCCTGGACGAGGTCTTCCTCGCCCTCACCGGGCACACCGCCGAAGAGAAGAAGTTCGACGCTGTCCTGGAAGGAGCGGCTCGATGAGCATCGCTGTAGCTGACACACCGGCCCACGCGGGCCGCCGTACCAATCCGTTCGCCTGGGTGCAGCAGAGCCTGACGCTGGCGTGGCGCAACATCGTCCGGATCCGGCAGAACCCCGAAGCCCTGGCGGACGTGACGTTCCAGCCGATCATCTTCCTGGTGCTGTTCCTGTTCGTCTTCGGCGGCGCGATCGCCCAGGGCGGGACCTGGCACGACTATCTGCCGTACCTGCTGCCGGGGCTGCTGGTGCAGACCGTGGTGTTCTCCACGATGGGCACCGGGGTGGCGCTGAACGACGACTTCGCCAAGGGCGTGTTCGACCGGTTCCGCAGTCTGCCGATCGCACGGATCGCGCCGTTGGTCGGCGCCGTCCTCGGGGACGCGGTGCGGTACACGCTGTCGATCGTGATCCTGATGGGGACCGGGTTCGCGCTCGGGTTCCGGTTCCAGAACGGGATCGGCAACGGGCTGCTGGCGCTCGTGATCGTGCTGCTGTTCGCGCTGTCGATGTGCTGGATCTGGGTGTGGCTCGGGCTGTCGCTGAAGACCGCGCAGGGTGTG
Organism: Kribbella sp. NBC_01484; assembly: GCF_036227145.1. NCBI lineage: Bacteria > Bacillati > Actinomycetota > Actinomycetes > Propionibacteriales > Kribbellaceae > Kribbella > Kribbella sp. NBC_01484. Next base: position 2,408,581 of record NZ_CP109437.1, on the reverse strand, counting down.
CAGGGCGTCGCGTTCCTGGTGATGTTCCCGCTCACCTTCGGCAGCAACGTGTTCGTCCAGACCAGCACGCTGCCCGGCTTCCTGCAGGCGTTCGTGAAGGTGAACCCGGTGAAGTACCTGGTCGACACCATGCGGGCCCTGATGCTGGGCGGCGATCTGCAGAAGCCGCTGCTGATCACGCTCGCCTGGATGGTCGGCCTGGTCGCGGTCTTCGCCCCGCTGGCGATCCGCGCCTACCGCCGCCGTACCTGACCGATCCTGGGGCGCCGGGGAACTTCCCCGGCGCCCCCTTTTTGTCCGTGCCGTCCGCGAGAGTGGGCGGCATGACGACGAAGTGGACGATCACGATCGACTGCGCCGACCCGGCGCTGGTGGCGCGGTTCTGGTGTACGGCGCTCGGCTATGTCGACGCGGATCCGCCGAAGGGCTGGGCAGCTGGGAAGCGTTCCTCACCGACCAGAACGTCCCCGCGGACGAGTGGAACGACGGCGCGAGCATCACCGATCCGACCGGCGTACTGCCCGCCCTCTCCTTCCTCAAGGTCCCCGAACCGCGCACGGCGAAGAACCGCCTCCACCTCGACCTCCAGGTCAGCGGCGGCCGCGCCGAACCCCAGCACCTCCGCGAACAACGCATCCGCGCCACCGCCGAGTCCCTCCTCACCGCCGGCGCCACCCTCGTCCGCGAGGTCCCCGTCGACAACACCACCACTCTCGACCACCTCTGGATGCACGACCCAGAAGGCAACGACTTCTGCGTCGTCTGACCCCTCAGGTGGTGGTGAGGTCGGCGAAGGCGAGGGGTTGGCGGGTGCAGAGGTAGGTTGCCCAGTGCAACTTTTCGGGAGTGCCGTCGGGGGTGCGGGTGATGCGGAGGAGTTCGCCGCGTTCACGGCCGGAGATGGTGCGGTAGATGTCCTCGGAGATGCGCTCGAAGACGGCCGGTGCCTGGTACTCGGCTGCTGCTGGGGACTTGGCCTGGAGGGTGCCGTTCTTGACCGAGAAGACGAACGGGCTGCCCTCGGAGAACCAGGTGCCGAGGACGCCGGCGAGCTCCGGCGGCACGGCGGTGCCGGGGACCCACGGCTCGGTGGGCAGCGGGTCGTCCTCGAGGACCTTGATGACCAGGTCCGTGGCCAGCGCGCTCGGTGCGGGGGACGAGGTCGCGCCGAAGAGCGCGATCCCCGCCGTACCCGACTCGCGGTGCACGAACGTCGACGTGATGTGACCCGGCATCCCGCCGTCATGGCCGACGAACAAGCGGTCGCCGCGGCGCAGGATCATGAACCCGAGCCCGAAGGCGAGCTGCCACCGGTCCACGTCGGCCATGATCTGCACCTGGCACATCTCGTCCAGGGTGTCCTTCGACAGCACCTCGTCGATCGGGTTCGCGACGAACATGGCCCACTTCGCCAGATCCGCAGCCGTCGACGCGAGCCCGCCGCACGCGTCCATCGCGCCCAGGTTCAGCAGCGGCTCCTGCACCGGTACGTCGGAGAACGGCGGCACGTAGTACCCGGTGGCGGCCGGTCCACCGTCCATCCCGATCGTGGTCCGGCGCATCTCCAGCGGGTCGAGGATCCGGGCCTTGATCGCGTCGTACCAGGGCCGTCCGTCGAGCCGGGCGACGATCTCACCGAGCAGCGAGAAGACGAGGTTCGAGTAGTGGAGCCGGTGGTGCGGCTTGCCGACCCGCTCGGCCTCGTTCCAGCCCGAGACCAGCTCGGCGCGGTCCGGGAATTCCATCAGGTCCCAGACGTCGCCGACCGGCTCACGCTGCATGCCGCTGGCGTGGCTGAGCATCTGCCGGACGGTGATGCCCTCGTGCTTGCTCTCCGGGATCAGCTTCTCGACGGTGTCGTCGAGGCTCAGCTTGCCCTCGTCGCGCAGCGCCATCACCGCGACCGCGGTCAGCGTCTTGCTCTGCGATGCGATCAGGAACTGCGAGTCGGCTGTCGGTGGTATGCCCGGACTCTCCAGGTCGGCCGACCCGACACCGGTCGACCAGGCCAGCGAGCCCGCGCGGGCGACGGCGCCCACCACTCCGGGGACCCGGCCTTTGGCCTGACGGTCGGCAACGATGCGAGAAAGGGCGGTCTGCGTCTGCGCGGCGATATCTGTCACGAACCCTGACCTTAAGGGAACCAAATGACAAAAGGCAGGGGTGTTGGGACGGGTCATGTGCGACGCTGGTGGAGTGCGCATAGCGGTGCTTGGGCCTCTCGCGATGTGGGCGGCTGACGGGACTCCGCTGGACGTCCGCGGAGTCCGGCTGCGCGGCTTGCTCGCACGGCTCGCGTTGAGCGCCGGCCGCCCGGTGAGCGTCGAGACGCTGGTCGACGGTCTGTGGGGCAGCGAGGCCCCGAGCGCAAACGCACTGCAGTCGCTGGTGTCCCGCCTGCGCGCGAGCCTCCCGGTGACCGAGTCGAGCATCTCGGTCCAGTCCGGCCCGGCCGGCTACACGCTGACCATCGGTCCGGACTGTGTCGACGCCCTCCAGTTCGAGGACCTCGTACGGCGTGGTCGCGGGCTGCTCGCGTCCGACCCGGAGCAGGCGCACACGCTGCTCACCCAGGCCGAGCGGCTCTGGCGTGGTGAGGCGCTCACCGACCTGCGCGACCTGCCGTTCGCCGCAATCGAGGCGGACCGCCTGGCCGAGCTCAGGCTCGCCGCGGCCGAGGATCTGGCCGAAGCCGCCGTCACCTGCGGCCACGCCCGCGAAGTGATCACCGAGCTCGAACACCTGGCCGCCGCCCACCCGCTCCGCGAGCGCCTCCACGAACTCCTGATCAGAGCCCTGTACGCCGATGGCCGGCAAGCCGAGGCGTTGGCGGCGTACGAACGTGTCCGGACCACTCTCGCCGACGAGCTCGGTACAGATCCGGGCACTCGCCTCCGCGACCTGCATGTCGCCGTACTCCGCGGGGACTCGCTCGACCCGGTAGCCAAGGCGACCGCCGTACCCGTCGCAGCGCCGTCGGCGCCGCACAGCAACCTCAGGGCGCCGATGACCAGCTTCGTCGGGCGGCGTGACGACGTAGCCGAGCTGACGCGGCTGCTCAGCAACGGGACCCGCCTGGTCACCATGGTCGGCCCCGGTGGCGCCGGGAAGACCAGACTGGCGACGGAGACCGGCCGGACCCTGGTGGACCACAGTGGCGACGGCATCTGGTTCGTGGAACTCGCACCGCTCGGTGACGCCGCCGACGTGGCGCCCGCGGTGCTGTCCACGCTGGGCGCGAGCGAGTACGTCGACCTGCCGCCGAGGACGTTCAGCAAGCCGTTCCCGACCAGCCGGGCCGCGACGCTGCGACTGGTCGAGGTGATCGGCGACCGCCGGATCCTGCTCGTCCTCGACAACTGCGAGCACCTGGTGGCAGAGGTCGCCGGACTCGTCGACTCCCTGCTCGCCGCGTGTCCGCGGCTTCGGGTACTGACGACCAGCCGTGAGCCGCTGAGCATTCAAGGCGAGCACCTGCACCCGGTCGGTCCGCTCGGCCTGCCGCCGGAGCACAGCCTGGACGACGAGTACCCGGCGATGCAGTTGTTCGTCGACCGTGCCCGCGCGGTTCGGCCCGACTTCGAGCTGACCGACAGCAACCGCGAGGCGGTCGCCGAGATCTGCCGACGGCTGGACGGGATGCCGCTCGCGATCGAGCTGGCGGCGGCGCGGCTCCGGGCCCTCACTCCGCTCGCGATCGTCGATCGGCTGACCGACCGGTTCCGCCTGCTGACCAGCGGTTCGCGGACCGCACTACCCCGGCACCAGACGCTGCGAGCAGTCGTCGAATGGAGCTGGGACCTACTCGATCGGGACGAGCAGGCGGTCGCCCGACGGCTGTCGCTGTTCTCCGGCGGTGCCACTTTGGACGCGGCCGAGCAGGTCTGCAGCGACGACGACCTCCCCGCCGAGGCCATCCTCGGTGTGCTCGCGTCACTTGTCGACAAATCGCTCGTCGAGGCCGCGGCCGACGACCGGTCGGTGCGTTACCGCATGCTCGAGACAGTCCGCGCGTACGGCGCTGAGCAGTTGAAGGACTCGGGTGAGTACGACCGGTTCCGGCACGCGCATACGACGTACTTCAGCCGGATGCTGCGGCGGGCCCGGCCGAAGCTGTTCACCGGCGAACAGATCCAGTGGATCGCCCGGCTGACCGCCGACAACGAGAACCTGCTCGACGCGCTCCGGACCGCGATCGACAGCGGCTCGGCGCGGAGCGCGGTCCAGATGGTCGCCGCCCTCGGTGAGTACTGGAACATGAGTGGCCGTCCGGCCGAGGCGGTCAACTGGATGCAGGCGGCTCTCGCCGTACCTGGTCCGAGTTCTCCGATCGACCGGGCGATGGCGGTGATGCTGCTCGCGCTCGGCACCTTGTCCAGTGGTGACGACCAGGCCGGGTCCTTCCCCCGGGTGATCCGCGGACTGGCCGAGGTCCGCTGGCTCAGCCGGCGGCACACGCAGGTCGCGGAGTCCGGGGTCGGCCTGTTCACCAACGCGGTGTGGGCGGCGATCCGGCGGGACAAGGCCGGGTGTTTCCGCGCGCTCGAGGCGGCGCGCGAGCACGACGATCCGTGGACCCGGAACATGGGCGTGATGATGACGGCGATGTTCCGGGAGAACGACGGTGAGGTCGAGCAGATGGCGGCCGACCTGGCCATCGCGCTCGAGGGTTTCCGGGCCATCGGCGACCGGTTCGGTACGTCGCTGGCGCTGCGCGGGCAGGCCAGCTACCAAGGCAATCTCGGCGACCACGAGGGCGCACTCGCCTCACTGCACGAGGCGATCCGGCTGGTCGAGGAGCTCGGCACCACCGAGGGCCTCGCGCAACTGCTCGGCTCCTGCGCGGCCAGCCGGATCGAGCTCGGTGACCTCGACGGCGCCCGCGCGGACCTGGAGCGCGCCATGCAGTTGTCCGAGGAGACCGGATCCCGTGCCGGCCAGGCGCTCGGCTACCTGGGGATGTCGCGGATCGCCCGCCGGACCGGCCGGCTGGACGAGGCCAAGGAACTCGCGGAACGCGCGTACTCGATGCTCGACATCGAGGCGGAGCGGATGGCGCCGCACGGCCAGGCGATGCTGCTGGCCAACCTGAGCCGGGTGCACGTCGCCAGGGACGAGCTCGAGACGGCCCAGCGCTACGACCGGCATGCGGTCGAACTCGCCCTCACGACCGAGGACATGCCGCTGGCCTCGATCATCATCGAGGCCTCCGCGGACGTGCAGTTGCGGGCCGGAGAGACCGAGCAGGCCGCGCGCACACTGGGGCTGGCGGCGGCGATGCGCGGCATGCGAACGGTCCCGGACGCCGACGTCCGGAGCACCTACGACCGGCTGCATGATGCCTTGGGCAACGAAGCGTTCGACGCGGCGTACGACGCCGGCGCGGCGCTGACCACGGAAGAGGCCGTGGCGGAGCTCCGCAAGCGCCTCAGCTCGTCGTGACGCCGGTCAGCTCGTGATCAGCTGGACCGCCAGCTCGCGCAACGAGTCCTGCACGTTCTGCTCGGGCGGTCGCGGATCGGCCAGCATCCAGTCGTAGACCACGGTGTTGACCGCACCGAAGAACGCCAGCCCGAGGAACCGGAAGTCCTTGCGCTTGATCTCTCCCCGATCCACCGCCGCGTCGCCCAGGTCGCGCACACTCCCGATCAGCAGTTCCCGGAACGCGATCCGCTGCTCCTCGACCGCGGGGCTCGTGCCGACCACCTCGACGTACGAGATCCGGGCCCGGCGCAGGTCCGTCATGATCGTCCGCAGGTAGCCGTCGACGGCGGCGGTGATCCGCTCCCGGACCGGCCGGTCGGCGGTCCGGCGCAGCGCGTCGCCGGTGGTCCGGACGGCCAGTTCGATCACCTGCGCGTGCACCGCGAGCAGCACGGCCTCTTTGTTCTGGAACTCGTGGTAGAAGTGCCGGGTCGACACTTTCGCCTGTGTGCACAGGCGTTCCACGGAGGTCGCCGGATAGCCCTCGGTCCCGAACAACTCCAGTGCCGCGGCCAGCAACCGTTCCCGGCGCGCGGCCTTCCACTCCTCGACGGATCGCCCGGAATAACGGCGTACGGAGGGTTCCCTCATCACACCTCTTGTCGCTACCCCGTGCCAGATGCCGGACATCCTATCCACCCTCCGGCGCGGGTGTAACCGGGTTCCGGCCGGCGGCAGTCTTCGCGGAGGTGAGTTCCGCGAAGACTGTCCGGGCAAACGGTCTCAGTTCATCCGCTCGTAGCCGGTCGCGCCGTCCAGGAGTTCCCGGATGATGTCGAGGTGGCCGAGATGACGGGCGGTCTCCTCGATCATGTGACACAGGATGTAGCGCGTCGACGCCGCCGCGCCAGACTCCCGGAAGGAGACGCGCTCCACGTCGTCGAGCGAGACGCCGGCGAGGATCTCGTTGGATCGCGCGCACTCGGCGTCGTAGTCGTCGAGCAGTTGGGTGAGCGGTACGTCGTCCACGAACATCTCCGCGTCGACGTGGCCGCCCTCGGTCCACGGGGTCTCGCCGTGGTCCGGCGTACCCAGGAGGTTCTGGGTGAACCAGGAGTACTCGACCCAGCGCAGATGGGAGACCAGACCTGCCACCGTCATCAGCGGTGAGGTCGGCAGCACCTTCCGGTGCGCGTCCGCTTCGCTCAGGCCTTCGCACTTCGTCCGGACGAGCGACCGGAGGTGGTCGAGCCAGCCGGTCAACTGGGTCCGCTCGTCGGCGGTCAGTGGCGGCCTCATGCTTCGCTCATCGTCGTGTAGCCGGTCTTGCCGTCGACGAGCTCTCTGATGATGTCCATGTGCCCCAGGTGGCGCGCTGTCTCCTCGAGCATGTGGCAGAGGATGTAGCGGAGTGAGGCGGCCTCACCCTTGGCGGCGTACGGGCCCTGTTCCACGGCATCGAGCGGGAGACCGGCGATGGTCTGGTTGGATCGCTTGCACTCGGCGTCGTAGTCGTCGAGCAACTGGGCGAGCGGGATGTCGTCGACGAACATCTCGGCGTCGTCGTGACCGCCCTCGGTCCAGGGGGTCTGTCCGGTGTTCGGGACGCCCATGAGGTTGAGCTGGAACCACGAGTACTCGTTCCAGCGCAGGTGCGCCACGAGACCCGCCATCGTCATCAGCGGCGAGGTGTCCAGGACCTTGCGGTGGGCATCTTCTTCACTGAGCCCTTCGCACTTCATCCGGACGAAGGAACGCTGCAGGTCGAGCCATCCGATCAGCTGGACCCGCTCGTCGGCGGTCAGCGGCGGACGCTGTACTTCGGTCATTCGAAAGCTCCTGTACTGATGAGGAGCCACCCGGTCTCAGCCGCGGGTACGGCGGACGGGCAGCACGACATTGTGACTCGACATCGCGCTCACCTCCTCTCCGCCGCCGGGGGTGTCGAGCCCACCGGCACGAGAAACGTACACCCACCTCGAGCACCCACCAACCACTTTTCACCCCGCGAATCGGTTGGTGTGTGCCCAAAGTGGATCCAAGGGGCTGGCATGCTCGGGGGAAGGCGCCCGCACCGCGCGAAGAGGTGAGACGTGGACCCACGGTTCGACCTGCCGCTCTACACGCGTCGAAGGCTCCGACGTCCCCGTCGAAGACGTTGTCGACCACGTCCGCACGGGTTCGTCGTACCGCGAGATAGCCACCAAGTTCGCCCTCGAGGACTACGAGGTCGAGGCCCTGGTCCGCCCCCACATCCGCCCACCCGCCGTCCGCAAAGCCCGCCGCGCCCCGGCCCGGGCGCAACCTTTCCTCTAGCGGGTTCCGTGCAGCTGAACAGGTAGTACGGGGTGATTACCTAGTGCACCTCTGCCTGTGATTGAGATGCGTACGGCGTTCGGGCAGTGCACTACCTGTCGAGCTGCACGGCTAGGTCTTGCGGTTGTCCTTGATGCGTTTCGCCTTGCCGAGGGAGCGTTCCAGGGCGTGGGGGTCGACGACCTCGACGGACACCGTCACGCCGACGCGCTCCTTCACACGCTGCGCCAGGTGGGCGGCGGCCGCTGAACGGCTGGTGAGGCCGGGGGCGGCTTCGACTTGGACGGTGAGCTCGTCGAGGCGGCCCGGGCGGGTCAAGACGCACAGATAGTGCGGGGTCAGGCCGTCGACGAGGAGGATCTGTTCTTCGATCTGGGTGGGGAAGACGTTGACGCCGCGGACGATCATCATGTCGTCGGTGCGGCCGGTGATCTTCTCCATGCGGCGCATGCCGGGGCGGGCGGTGCCGGGGAGGAGGCGGGTCAGGTCGCGGGTGCGGTAGCGGATGACCGGGAAGGCTTCCTTGGTCAGCGTGGTGAAGACGAGCTCGCCCTCGGAGCCTTCGGGCAGGACCTCGCCGGTGACCGGGTCGATGATCTCCGGGTAGAAGTGGTCCTCCCAGATGTGCAGCCCGTCCTTGGTTTCGACGCATTCCTGCGCGACTCCAGGACCCATCACCTCGGACAGCCCGTAGATGTCGACCGCGTGGATGCCGGTCCGCTGCTCCACCTCGGTGCGCATCTGCTCGGTCCACGGCTCGGCGCCGAAGATGCCGATCCGCAACGACGTGTCCCGTGGATCGAGCCCACGCGCCTCCATCTCGTCCACGATGGCCAGGAAGTACGACGGGGTGACCATGATGATCCGGGCCCCGAAGTCCCGGATCAGGTCGACCTGCCGCTCGGTCATCCCGCCGGACACCGGTACGACGGTGCACCCGAGCCGCTCGGCTCCGTAGTGCGCGCCGAGTCCGCCGGTGAACAGACCGTAGCCATAGGCAACATGACACACATCGCCCGCACGCCCGCCGGCCGCCCGGATCGACCGGGCCATCAGGTCGGCCCAGTTGTCCAGATCCCGCTTCGTGTACCCGACCACGGTCGGCCGTCCCGTCGTACCCGACGACGCATGCACCCGCGCCACCTCGGACTGCGGTACGGCGAACATCCCGAACGGATAGTTGTCCCGCAGATCATTCTTCGCGGTGAACGGCAACCGGCTCAGGTCCTCGAGCGACTTGAAGTCATCCGGCGCGAATCCCACGCCGTCCAACGCGGCCCGGTAGTGCGGCACCCGCGAGTACGCCGTCCTGATCGTTGACTGCAGCAACGACAGCTGACGGGACCGGAGCTCGTCGACGGACAGCCGTTCGCCGGCGTCACGCAGTTCCTCGGGCAACGCATCACCGAGCATTGGAACTCTCCTAGGGACGGGCGAGCAGGGTCGCGATGCCCTGGCCGACGCCGATGCACATGGTGGCCAGCGCATACCCGGCGTCGCGGTGGCGAAGCTCCAGGGCGGCGGTGAGAGCGAGGCGGGCGCCGGACATCCCCAGTGGGTGGCCGAGGGCGATGGCGCCGCCGTTCGGGTTGACGTGGTCGGCGTCGTCGGGCAGCCCGAGCTCGCGCAGTACAGCGAGGGACTGCGAGGCGAACGCCTCGTTCAGTTCGATCACGCCGATGTCGGACAGTGCGACACCGGTGCGGTCGAGGAGCTTGCGGGTGGCGGGCGCCGGGCCGATGCCCATGATCCGCGGCGGCACACCGGCGGCCGCCGTACCGACGATCCGGGCCAGCGGTGTCATGCCGTGCTGCTCGACCGCGTCGGCGCTCATCACGAGCAGCGCGGCCGCGCCGTCGTTCACCCCGGACGCGTTGCCGGCAGTGACTGTCCCGGGAGAGCGGAACGGAGTCTTCAAGGCCGCCAAAGCCTCCAAGGACGTCTCTCGCGGATGCTCGTCGGTATCGACGACGGTGATCGCGCCACGCTTGCCCGGCACGTCGACCGCCACGATCTCTTCGGACAGTCGCCCGTTCGCCTGCGCCTTGGCCGCCCGCTGCTGACTCCGCAGCGCGAACAGATCCTGGTCCGCACGGGAGATTCCAAAGTCCTCGGCGACGTTCTCAGCTGTCTCCGGCATCGAGTCGATCCCGTACTGCGCCTTGAGCGCCGGATTCACGAACCGCCAGCCGATCGTGGTGTCGAAGATCTCGGCCTGCCGCGAGAACGCGGTCGTTGCCTTCGGCATCACAAAAGGTGCCCTCGACATCGACTCGACCCCGCCCGCGATGACGATGTCGTTGTCCCCGGCAATGATCGACCGGGCCGCCGAGGCGACCGCGTCCAGACCCGATCCACACAGCCGGTTGATCGTCGTACCGGGCACCGAGACCGGCAGTCCTGACAGCAGCACCGCCATCCGGGCCACGTTCCGGTTGTCCTCGCCGGCCTGGTTCGCGCAGCCGAGGATCACGTCGTCGATGAGGTCGGGGTCGACGGCCTGCCGGTTCAGCAACGACGAGACGACGTGCGCCGCCAGGTCGTCGGGGCGCACCGCGGACAGCGCACCGCCGTACCGGCCGATCGGCGTACGGACGCCGTCCACCAGAAACGCCTCACGGCTCATGATTCCTCCGGGGGGATGATCGTGCCGGACAACTGGCGGCTGCGGCCGCGGAACTCGGCGATCACGTCGTCGCCGCGGCGGACCGTCACGTCGTAGATCGCGTTCCGGCCGAACGACGTCCGCTCCTGAGCCTCGGCGACGAGCAGGTCCCCGCGCCGGGCCGGGGCGACGAAGACGATGTCGCAGGCCTGCGCGACGGTGACGTGGTTGCGCGAGTTGCAGGCGAACGCGAACGCCGAGTCGGCGAGACTGAACACGAACCCACCATGCGCGATCCCGTGGCCGTTGACCATGTCCTCGCGAACCGGCATCTCGACCCGCGCCGTACCCTCACCGACATCCACCAGCCGCATGCCCAGGCCGGCGCTGGCGGTGTCCTCCGCCCACATCGCCGCGGCCACCCGGGCCGCCAGTTCGTCACCCACAGAATTGCCCCATCGAGGAGAAGGCTTGTGACACTCTACCGCCGCTTGCGCCCTCGACTGTAACATCATCAGTGAGACCCCGAGGCTTGGAGCGCAACCCATGACCACGACCGGCACCGACCTGCTCGCCACCCACCGCGAGCGACTCGACGATGCCCTGAAAGCGATCCACGGGCGCGGCTACTTCTCTGCCTTCCCCGAGTCGCCCAGCCCCCGGGTGTACGGCGAGACCGCGGCCGCCGACGGCAAGACCGCGTTCGAGGCTCATCTGGGTACGACGTACGCGGTCGAGACACCGGGTTCGCGGGGCACGGTCGTCACCGAGCAGTCGCCGTACGGGATCACCATGGACGTCTCCTACCCGCGGACGGTCGAGGACGGGCTGGACGACCTGCTCGCGGCGGCCCAGCAGGGTCTGGCGGACTGGCGCCGGGCCGGCATCGACGCCCGCACCGGGGTCACGCTGGAGATCCTCGACCGGCTGCACAAGCGGGTCTTCGAGCTGGCCAACGCGGTCCAGCACACCAGTGGTCAAGCGTTTGTGATGGCGTTCCAGGCCGGCGGCGCGCACGCGCTGGACCGGGCCCTCGAGGCGGTCGCTTACGCGTACGAGGAGATGAACCGCTACCCGGCCGAGGCCGTCTGGGAGAAGCCCGCCAAGGGTGACCCGATCCGGATGGAGAAGACGTTCACGGTCACCGGCCGCGGCGTCGCGCTGGTCATCGGCTGCAACACCTTCCCGACCTGGAACTCCTGGCCCGGCCTGTTCGCCTCCCTCGTCACCGGCAACGCCGTGGTGGTCAAGCCGCATCCGCTCGCGGTCCTGCCGTTGGCTATCACGGTCGACGTCTGCCGCGAGGTGCTCGCCGAGGCCGGCTTCGACCCGAACCTGGCCACCCTGGCCGTCGAGCGGGCCGGCGACGGCCTGGCCAAGCCGCTGGCGATCCGGCCCGAGGTGAAGCTGATCGACTTCACCGGCGGGACCGAGTTCGGCGAGTGGCTGGAGCAGAACGCAACCCAGGCGACCGTGTTCACCGAGAAGGCCGGCGTCAACGCGGTCATCATCGACTCCACCGACGCCTTCAAGGCATTGACGGGCAACCTCGCCTTCACCCTGTCCCTCTACTCGGGCCAGATGTGCACGACCACCCAGAACCTCTTCGTCCCGGCCGGTGGGATCGAGACCGACGAGGGACACAAGTCCTTCGAGGAGGTCGGCGCCGGGATCGCCACCGCGATGAGCAAGCTGCTCGGCGACGACGCGCGCGCGGTCGAGATCCTGGGCGGCATCGTGAACCAGGCCGTGATCAGCCGGCTCGAGCTCGCTCCCGAGTACGGCGATGTCGTCCTGGAGTCGCGGGCGATCCAGCACCCCGCCTTCCCGGACGCCGTGGTCCGTACGCCGCTGCTGGTCGCGATCGACGCCAAGGACGCGGAGGTGTACGGGCGCGAGTGCTTCGGGCCGGTCTCATTCCTGGTCAAGACGGCCGACACCAACGAGTCGATCGAGCTGTTCCGGACCACGGTCACCGAGGGCGGCGCGATGACGGCCGGGATCTACTCGACCGACGCGAAGGTGCTCGACGAGGCCCGCGAGGCCGCACTCGACGCCGGCGTAGCCCTGTCGGAGAACCTGACCGGTCAGGTGTTCGTCAATCAATCGGCTGCTTTCAGCGATTTCCACGGTACTGGCGCGAATCCGGCCGCCAACGCGACATACACCGACGGCGCTTACGTTGCGAGTCGCTTCCGCGTCATTCAATCTAGGCGTCATGTCTGAGGCCATGGATCCGGAGAACCTGCGCGAAGCGCTCACCTACTACGACAGCTGGCTGGCGTTCAACCAGCGCTATCAGCGGATCCCCGGGATCCAGGTCGCTGTGTATGCAGGAGGTGGCATCGCCTTCTCCGGCGCCTACGGTCTCGCCGACGTCGAGAACGCCGTGCCGCTGACCGAGCAGCACCTGTTCCGGATCGCGTCCCACTCGAAGACATTCACGGCGACGGCCGTGTTCCAACTGGTCGAGCGGGGCCGGTTGCGGCTGGACGACAAGGCGGAGCAGCACGTCACCGAGATCGTCGGTACGCCGCTCGGCGAGCGGACCATCCGTGAGCTGCTGGCCCACGCCGGCGGTGTCACCCGGGACGGCCTCGAAGCCGACTGGTGGCAGCTGGCGACGAGCTTCCCGGACCGGGACCAGTTGCTCGAGGTACTGCGGCACGAGACCTCGGCCGTGATCGCGGAGAACGACCGCTTCAAGTACTCGAACATCGGCTACGGCCTGCTCGGTCTCGTCGTCGAGGCGGCGGCCGGCACGTCGTACAACGCGTATGTCCAGACCGCGATCGTGGACAAGCTCGGGCTCTCGGGCCTCGGCCCGGAGCTGGATCCGGACCGGCTGGACGAGTACGCCGCCGGCTACAGCGCCCTGACGTACGCCGACACCCGCGTGCCGATCGAGCACGTCGACACGCACGCACTGGCCTCGGCGACCGGGTTCTTCGGCAACGCCCGTGACCTCGTGGCGTACTTCTCCGCGCATCTGCCGGGTGACGACCGACTGCTGTCGGACCGGTCGAAGCGGGAGATGCGGCACCCGCTGTGGACGACCAGTGAGGACGGCAAGGCACGGTACGGGCTCGGTCTGTCCGTGACGAAGGTCGGCGACCGGGATGTGTTCGGTCACGGCGGCGGGTACCCGGGCCACGCGACCAGGACGCTCGTCGACGGTGAGCGCCGGCTGGTCGTGTCTGCGCTGACCAACGCGATCGACGGTCAGCCGAGCCAGCTGGCCGAGGCCGTGCTGAAGCTCATCGACCTGGCCGAGTCGAAGGACCGGGGTGAGTCCGAGGGTCTCGAGCGGTTCGCCGGCCGGTACGCGAACCTGTGGGGTGTCGCCGACATCGCGCTGCTCGGCGGCCGCCTGTACGTGCTCGACCCGGCCGGTGGGGACCCGGCGGCCGAGCCCACCCCGCTCGAGGCAGACGGCGACGAACTCCGCGTCGCGGGCGGCTCCGGCTACGGATCGTACGGCGAGACCTACCGCTTCACGTTCGGCCCAGCCGGCCGGGTCGAGTCCGTCCGCGGCTCCAGCGGTCTCCTGTCCCACCCTCTCGACCGCTTCACCCTCCCGGATCGCGTCACGGTCACCTAAGTACGGTGCGGGTATGACGATCCACGGCGATCACCCGTTCTTGCCGCCCGAGTCCGAGCGGAGTCCGGTACGGCGGTTCCGCGGGCGACTGCCGTCACCGGTGGGCCTGTGGACGACGGCGTACGACGGGGAGCGCGCCGGGCTCACCGTGTCGTCGATGCTGGTCGCCGACGGCGAGCCGGGGTTCGTGATCGGGTTGATCGACGCGGAGTCGGACCTCTGGGAAACGTTGCGTCAGGCAAGGACCGCGGTGGTGTCCTTGCTCGGCGCGCCACATCAACAGCTCGCCGACGCGTTCGGGTACGTGGCTCCCGCACCGGGTGGACCGTTCCGCCTGATCGACTGGACCGACACCGCGTGGGGTCCCGCGCCGGTCGGTGTCAGCACCTGGGCCGGCTGCACGCTGGTCACACCTGATCCGCCCGAAGTCGGCTGGGCTCTCCAGGTCCAACTGGAGATCGCCCACGTCGAGCTCAGCCCCGACGAGATCCCACCCCTGGTCCACCGCCGAGGCCGCTACACCACCCTTTCCTGACCCGCTACGTCCGAAGTATCGAGGCCTGTAGCCCACGCTTCTTCGGACGCAACGGATGCGTATGGTTGGCGACATGCGTGCCACCACGATTCATGCGCCGTACGACATCCGGCTGGAAGACGTCCCGGATCCGAAGATCGAGGGGCCGACCGACGCACTGGTGAAAGTCGTTGCCTCGTGCATCTGTGGGTCCGACCTGTGGCCGTACCGCGGGGAGAACAAGGTCACCCCGGGCCGGCGGATCGGGCACGAGTTCGTCGGCATCGTCGAGGAGATCGGCGCCGACGTGCGCACGGTCAAGCCCGGCGACTTCGTCATCGCGCCGTTCGTGGTGAGCGACGGCACCTGCCCGCACTGCCTGGCCGGCTACCAGACCGCCTGCCAGAACATGGTCGGCTACGGCAGCGACCAGGCCGACGGCGGCCAGGGTGAGTACGTCAAGCTTCCGTACGCCGATGGCACGCTGGTGGCAACGCCCGAGGTGCCGGACGATTCGCTCGTCCCGTCACTGCTCACACTCTCCGACGTGATGGGCACCGGCTGGCACGCCGCCCGGGCTGCTCGCGTGAAGGCGGGCGACACGGTCGTCGTGGTCGGCGACGGTGCGGTCGGGCTGTGCGGCGTACTCGCGGCTGCGCGGATGGGTGCCGAGCGGGTCGTCGCGATGTCGCGGCACGAACCACGTCAGAAGCTTGCGGTGGAATTCGGTGCCACGGACATCATTTCCGAACGCGGCGACGCTGCGCGGGACGCCGTACTGGAACTGACCGGTGGGGTCGGGGCGGACGCCGTACTGGAGTGTGTCGGGACCGGACAGGCGATGACGACCGCGTTCGACGTCGCCCGGGCCGGGGCCACGGTCGGCTTCGTGGGAGTGCCGCACGGGGTCGAGGCGCCGATCCCGACGATGTTCCGGCGCAATGTCGGACTGGCCGGTGGAGCGGCGCCGGTACGGGCCTATCTGCCGGATCTGATGGCCGACGTGCTGGCCGGTGAGATCAACCCCGGAAGGGTCTTCGACTCGGAGTTGCCGCTGGCAGAAGTGGCCGAGGGCTACAAAGCCATGCACGAACGGCGGGCCATCAAGGTTCTGCTGCGTCCCTGAATGAACAGCGCGACTGCGCGGTGTGCTCGATCGCGCGCGAATGTGCGCGCTCTCACACCATTGAAGGGCTCGGGGTCACGTCTGCGCAACGCGCCTGCGCGGAGCGTTGACACTCGGCGCGCGGCGTGCCCAGAGTTGCACCGTCAAGGGGGCATCGTTGTCACAGGCGGCTCCATCCAATGATCGGAGAGTGAATCATGCGTGGTGGTCTGAGTAAGACCTTGGCGCTGGTGGGTGCTGCGGGTCTTCTCGCGGTGAGCGCCTGCGGGAACAGCGACAACAGCGGCAGCGGCGGCGGGAACTCGTCGGCGAACAAGGACGTCACTGTCTTCACCTGGTGGGCCGACGGTGGTGAGAAGGCCGGTCTGGACGGCCTCGTGTCGGTGTTCGGCACCGACTGCAAGGACTTCAAGTTCGTCAACTCCGCGGTCGCCGGTGGCGCCGGCTCGAACGCGAAGCAGGTGCTGGCCAACGACCTGCAGGCGGGCAAGCCGCCGTCGACGTTCCAGGCGCACGCCGGTGCGGAGCTGAAGGACTACATCAACGCCGGGCAGGTCGACGACGTCAGTCAGCTGTACAAGGACTACGGGCTGGACAAAGCCTTCCCGCAGAACCTGGTCGACAACCTGACCGTCGACGGCAAGATCTACTCGATCCCGGCCAACATCCACCGGGCGAACGTGGTCTGGGCCAACCCCGCGGTGCTGAAGAAGGCCAACATCGACGGTGCCACCGCGCCGGCCAGCGTGGACGCGTGGATCGCGGACATGGAAAAGCTCAAGGCCGCCGGTGTGAAGGCGCCGCTGGCCATCTCCAAGGGCTTCGCCCAGGAGATGCTGGTCGAGGCCGTGCTGCTGGCCGACCTGGGCGCGGACAAGTTCAAGGGTCTGTGGGACGGCAAGACCGACTGGTCCGGTGCGGACGTGACTGCCGCGCTGAACAAGTACAAGACGCTGCTGACCTACACCAACGCCGACCGCGAGGCGATCGACTGGCCGGACGCGCTGGGGTACGTGAACAAGGGCCAGGCCGGCTACACGCTGATGGGTGACTGGGTCGCCGCGCAGCAGCTGGCCGACAAGGTGCCGGACTCGGCGTACACCTACTGGCCGGCGCCGGGTACCGCGGGCACCTTCCAGTTCCTGGCGGACTCGTTCACGCTGCCGACCAACGGCGCGGACCCCGACGGTGCGAAGTGCTGGCTGAAGACCGTCGGTTCGGCCGAGGGCCAGAAGGCGTTCAACACCAAGAAGGGCTCGATCCCGGCCCGTTCGGACGCCGACCCGGCGGACTACCCGAAGTACCAGCAGGGCGCGATGGCGGACTGGAAGAAGGACACGATCGTCCCGTCCTGCGCTCACGGTGCCGCGTGCACGCTGGGCCAGAACAACGACATCCTGTCCGCGATCAGCCAGTTCAGCGGTAGCCCGGATGTCGCCAAGCTGCAAACAGCGCTCGGTAACGCGATGAAGACGAGCTGATGCGCTGCGAGTTGAGGACCGGTCACGTGGTTGTCATCGTGGTGGAGGGCTGAGCATGCACGGAAGAATCCGCACCTGGGGACCCGGTGCCCTGGTGCTGCTGCCGACGGTGCTGCTGCTCGGGTACTTCGTGTACGGGCTGATCGCGTGGACGTTCAACACGTCTCTGACCGATCGGCACACCGCCCGCAGGGGCTCGGCGAACTACGTCGGGTTCGAGAACTACACGAACCTGTTCCATGAGGACCGGTTCCTCAACTCGCTGAAGAACCTCGGCGTGCTCACGGTGCTGTTCATCGTGGGCACGCTGATCTTCGGCTTGGTCTGGGCGCTGCTGCTGGAGAAGGGGGTCACCGGCGAGGGCGTGTTCCGGTCGATCTTCCTCTTCCCGATGGCGATCTCGATGATCGCCTCGGGTGTCGTCTGGGGCTGGTTGCTGAACCCGTCCCAGGGTGACGACGCGCGCGGGCTGAACCGGCTGTTCGAGATTACCCAACTGCACTTCCTGGAGAATCCGTGGTGGACCGCCGGGAGCAGATGGACGACGATGGCGGCCATCGCCCTGCCGGCGGTCTGGCAGCTGTCCGGGTACATCATGGCGCTGTTCCTGGCCGGTTTCCGGGGCATCCCGCCGGAGCTGCGCGAGGCGGCGCGGGTCGACGGTGCGTCGGAGTTCAAGCTGTACCGGCACGTGCTGTTCCCGCAGTTGTCGCCGATCGCGCTGTCGGCGCTGATCATCCTCGGCCACATGTCGCTGAAGCTGTTCGACCTGATCTACGCGATCACCGGGCCGAACCAGTTCCGCACCGAGGTGCCCTCGATCCTGATGTGGAACACCTTGCTGCGCGGCGACCAGGCCAAGGCGGCCGCGATCGCGATCGTGATGCTCGCGGTCGTCGCCGTACTCGTCATTCCGTACGTCGCGTACACCGTCCGGCAGGAGACCAACGAATGACCGCTGTCGAGGCCGCTACCGGCACCACCGCGGCAGCGATTCGCCGGAAGCCACGCACCGGCGCCGATGGGACGACTCGGCTGAGCCGGTCGATCAAGTATCTCCTGCTGCTGCTCTTCCTGCTGTTCGTCCTCATCCCGGTGTACGTCGTGGTGGTCGGCAGCTTCAAGACGTCCAGTGACACCACTGCCGCCGCGCAGTGGAACTTGCCGCAGGTCTGGACGGTGGAGCCGTGGCGCAAGGCCTGGGACGTGCTGCAGCCGTACCTCGTCCGGTCGCTGTCGCTGGCGATCCCGGCCGCGATCATCTCGTCGATGATCGGGTCCATCAACGGGTTCGTGCTGGCGCGCTGGCGGTTCCCGGGCGCGAACATCGTGTTCGCGTTCATCCTGTTCGGGATGTTCATCCCCTACCAGGCGGTGATGCTGCCGCTGCGGGTGACCTTCACCGACCTGAACGTCACCCGGGGTATTCCGACGCTGATCATCGCGCACTGCATCTACGGCATCCCGATCTGCACGCTGATCTTCCGGAACTACTACGCGACCATCGTGCCGAACGAGATCATCGAGTCGGCCCGGGTGGACGGCGCGGGGCTGGTCCAGACCTATGCCCGGATCATCCTGCCGATCTCGATCTCCGGGTTCGTGGTGACGCTGATCTGGCAGTTCACCTCGGTCTGGAACGACTTCCTGTTCGCCCTGTTCCTCACCACGCAGCAGAACGGCCCGGTCACGCTGGGCCTGGCCGCACTGGCAGGCGGGCAGAAGGTCGACTACGCGGCCAGCATGGCGGGTGCGCTGATCTCGTCGTTCCCGACCCTGCTGGTCTACATCCTGCTGGGCCGCTGGTTCATCGGCGGCCTGATGGCGGGCGCCCTCAAGGGCTGATGGTTCGTCCTGCGGCCCGTGCTATTCGACGCACGGGCCGCAGTCCGTCGGTGACGGCGTGTCGATCGACTTGTCCACAGGACGCGCGCAGGGGCCTGCGGGGGACTGTCGCCGGACGGTAACCTCACGAACGTGACCAAGTCTCCCCGCGGCCGGGACGGACGACGCAGCCATCTGCGGCTGGTCGGCTCGACGCCCGGCTCACCCCACGGACCGACGGCAGGTGTCGATGTCGACATCACGCCCAGCGTCGCCGTGCTGGAGACCCTGCAGGAAACGCTCTCCCTCGATCTCGCCGCCGCGCCCCGCGCGCTGCACCCGGTGATCGCCGAGGCCTCGGTCGCGCGATCGGCCGCGATGCTCGCGGACCAACTGTGGCCGGCCGGGCGTCCGGACGAGATCGGCGAGGTGGAGCGGTTCTTCTGGGCCGACGCCGCCCGGGTGCTCGGCGAGCGCCGCGATGTGGACTCCTTCGTGTTGTTGACGAGCCTGGCCCGCACGGTCGGTCCGGCCGGGCGGCTGCCGCTGCAGCGGGCCCATCTTTCCCGCTTGCGCACGCAGGCCGAGGTTCCGGAGTGGGTGACCCGGATCGCCGGGTTCCGGCTGACCAGCGCGATCGTGTCGGAGGACATCACCGGCGACGGACTGAGCGTGCTGCTCGACTACGACGACGCGCAGCATCCGCACACCGTGGTGGTCTTCATCGACAACAACCTCGGCGCGATCGTGAAGGACGTGTTCGTCGGGCCGCCGGTGGATCGGGTGCTGGAGGCGTATCAGCGCGGCGGCCGGGTGACGATCCGGACCGTGCGCCCGTCGACCGCGGCCGGGATCATCCTGCAGGCGCTCGGCGAGACCGACGACTACGACGATCCGCCGGTGAGCGAGGACTTCGAGTTCTTCTCCGGACTGCTGGTGAACCGGCTGACCCAGCTGCCCGAGCGCCCGATCAGGCCGCCGATCCGGCCGTTGCTGTCACCTCGGCAGCGGGACCAACTGGTCGACGAGTTCCTCGAGTCGCGGCACGCCATGGGGCTGTCGGAGGACGCCGCGGACATCATCCGGTTGTGGATCGACCACGCGGTGGATCACACCGTCGGCGGTCCGTTGCGGGTGAGCGCCGTACTGGTGGAGCTCTTCCTGGCGCACTGGTTGCCGCGCAAGGTGCTCGCCGATAGCACCTATTTCGAAGCGGTTCCGATGGCGGTGAAGGCGTGGCTGGAGTTCGCCGGGGAGCGGACCCACCTGCCGCTGGACGCCATCGACGAGGCGGTCGACGCGGTGGACGTGTGGACGCCGGCGCTGGAGGCTGCCGCGATGATCGACCCGGTCGGTTCCAAGCCGGGCGAGCGGGTCTTCCTCGACGACACCACCAACGACCTGGAAGACGCCTACCGAGCACTCTCCGGCCTGGGTTCACCACCGCAGCCGGACCTGCACGGCCTGGACAAGTCCCAGGCCGCCACCCTCTCCGTCCTGGCCCCACACGCCTGGCTGATGGCCGGTGAGACGTTGGGCAACGCCTACGCCCCCGACGCCTTCGACATCGCCGAACGCCTGGTCCGCGACGCCCCCGACCTCCTCACCAAGGCCCGCCTCTCGACCTGGCCCCGCGCCATCGTCTGGCTCCTGGCCCACCGCCACCGCCTCGTCGGCCCCGGCGAGACCCTGACCCCCTACGCCCTGGCCGCCGACCTCTCCTCGTCCCCCGCCACCCTCCGCAAAACCGCCAAACTCCTCACCGACACCCTCATCCTCCCCCGCTGAGGTTCTCACACTCCCTCACGACGTAAGGCCGATATCGTGCTCAAGCCGCGATACCGCCTTGTTGACGATCGAGAAGAATGCGGCGTTGACCTGCTTATCGCTCATCGCCGACACCCGCCCGACGCCAAGATCTAGGAGTGCGCTGCGCCTTTCATCGATTCTATACGTGTCAAAGTTCGGCACATACCTTGATCCAGAACGCGGGTGGCGGATTTCCCAATAGGCTCGCAAAAACCGCTTAGGAGTAAACTGCCTAGCAAGGCCGAACCTCTTGGTGAAACGGACTACCGTCGCATCGAGCTTGTTCAGCAATGTAAGGTCGTCCATCTGTCGGTAGTACTGCAGCCAGCCGCGAGCAGCGGTCTTGTAGATGCATCCGCTGATTGTGAGGTTCACTTGCCATAGGCATCTCTGGAATGCGAGATGCTCTTCCCCCGGATGCTCCTGGCAGTGTTTCTTGTAGGCCGTGAACGCTCGCGCGAGCGAAGACTCAATCCGGGCAACACTCGACTGTCGCACGGTGGTTAGCCCTGGGTGGAATTTGTACCCCAAGTAGTCGAATCCGTCTGCTACCGCGCCGCGAGAAGACTTGCCGCCCTTCGGTAATGAACGATGGGCATCTAGGCCCAGTCTCTTCAGGCGGTCGATGCAGTCTGCCTCGATCGACTCAGAGGCTGCACCATCGCACAAGATGAGTATGTCGTCGACAAATCTCACATAGGCCACGTCGTTGTTGGTGTCAAAGAACTTGTCAACATCCGTCAAGATTAGCTCGGCAAGCGGGTTTGAAATCGCCAGTCCTTGAGGAACCCCGCGCCTGTTCCGGCCGCTCGCGGGCCGCTTCGGTGAGCCGTCGGGCACCGTCGGTGTCTCAAGAGCGTCCCGTAGAACTTGACCGAGTGCCTTCTTGCGTATCTTGCCGCTCAATGCTTTGAATACATCGCTATGTCTGATGGAAGGATAGAAGTTCTCGATATCAATGCGGATATAAGTGTCGAACTGGCCAGAATCAAGACAGTTGCGGACGTTCTGGACCTTCGCCTGAGGAATCTCGCCGCGAGTGTCCGGATAGATCTCAATGATCAGATCGGCCAATGCGCGAAGGACGAGCCGGTCTCTTGCGGTCGGCACGGCAATCTCACGGGGCGGCTTGCCTGGTCCTTTAGAAATAAGCAGCAATCGGTACTGCGTGAAGCGAAACGATCCCGATCTCAAGCTGCGCGACAAACTACTGCAGATGGCTCGGATGTCCTTTCGCAACGCTGGACCATCTATGCCGTCGCGCCCCCGGGCGCTGCTGGATTCAACATGATCCCGATAAACTCGGCGCAGATTCCGGGGTGCGGTGACACTCTCGAATACGCGCGCGGCGTTCCTACCAGCCATCGACGATCCATTGGATGAATGGAATCACGATCAAGATTGGGGCGAGGATGGACAAATATGGGGCGAGCGTGATCGCCGTGTCGCGCCGTTGTTCGCCGCGAAGGCTCTTCACCTCGAAGGTTCGACCGTAGTCTCCCTGCGAGTGGTTTTCCGAAGATTCCACCGCAATTCCATATTCCCGTTGGAGCGTCAGGAACACTTTCTCGGTTAGCTCCGTGGTCCCGAGCCTGAGGTTCTCGGCGTCCATAGAGATCTGCTGGATGCGTTTGTAGTTCGCCTCCATGCTCCGGCTTCGAGCGCCATAGTTCATGTTCGCGACCACTAAGGACGCGACCAGGGACAGGATGGCAAGTGCCGCGAGGAGGGTCTCGCCTCGTTTGCCGTACATGGCGGCGTCGCTCAGTAGGCCGACGGAGGCGATCGTTGTAGCCGTTGAGAGGGCAATCAGAGATGCATTCCAGGCATTGTTCCTGCTACTCAGGCGATGATGCGCCGCGAGCCTCGATTTGTAGGTCTTAAAGGCTCTCTCTTCAAGCCGCTCGACCGCATCGGTCAAATTGGCAGAATGAGTTGGTCCGGCCACTGGCCGATTTCGACCGCCTCGCAAATCAATCACCGCCCATGAAGAGCCTCACCTCTAGAGGTGAACGACAAAAGTCGCCATTATCAGTTCTGCCCGACCCGACGGGTCGAGCGAGTGGCCGGACCGGGGTGGAGTCTACACATCAATCGATCACTTCCCGTAATCCGCTCAGAAGAAGCGGGGTCAAACGCTTGAGTTAACCAGCTTTCGCCGCAGTGATGGCCTCTCTATTGCTCGTAAATCGGCGCTGTTTGGCACCGAGTTCAGATGCACGGCTGGTTCGCATCTCCACGAGGGACAGATGACAGCGGTGGCGTACGCCTGCGCGTGTGCGGGAACTCAGAGGGCTGGATGGTTGGCACGAGGGACGGTAGTTGTTTCTCTCGGGGCGGGGGACGCCGATCTGGACGACTGCCGTGACGAGCCGCGGGCGATCCACAGACTCAGGCTCGAGCCACAGAGCCCGTGTTGGTCGGCCGCGACGGCGCCTGGGTCTGGAGCAGGAAGGCCTGAGCGGCCAGCGCTTCTTACCGGCCGAGTCTGTCGAGAACTGCCGCTCCGACGCGACCGCGGTCGGGTCGGATCCCGCCAGTACGGCGGCCTGCTGCAAGCTGGTGTTGGACGGTGGGGCGATCGTCGTCGTAGATGTCGAGCGGCCTCTGGCGGGTCAGTCCGAGATCGGGCCGGGCCGCGACCAGCGGCACGTTGACGACCTGTGCGTCCATGTCGCCGAGGGCCAGGCTCAGGTTCGTAGTGCTCACGAACCGCGGCGCCGCGCGATCGCCGACCTCGTTCCAGCAGCGGACGTGCGCGACGGCCAGTCGGCCGACCACCAGGAGGTCGAGGGTCGCGACCAGAATGTCTGCGGCGAAGGCACGGATCCGGTTGGGCGTGTTCCATTCGGACCACCGGCTCCGTGCGCGGGTTGGTCGGGCGCTAGGATCGGAGGTGGTTGACGACCTGTGGCGGCTGTACTGCAACCGACTGCATTAGCGTGTCGATCGATAGCTGGCCTCCTCCGCCAGCAGAGATCATAGGTCCGGCGACCGGCCGTGAATCACCCTTCAGCTGGCAGGAAACACCCAGAATCCGGTGCGGCAGGATCGATGGGTGGACCGGCGGCAGGGGCAGTTGAGGCGCGGCGGACAATGGGGGCATGCATGTGCGTGCGCCGGAGCTCAAGGGTCGTGGGTGGTTGAACACCGGGGGACGGGAGCTGAAGCTCTCGGACTTCCGGGGCCGCTTTCTGTTGCTGGATTTCTGGGCGTTCTGCTGCATCAACTGTCTGCATGTGCTGGACGAGTTGCGGCCGTTGGAGGAGAAGTACGGCGATGCGCTGGTGATCGTCGGCGTACATTCGCCGAAGTTCGCGCATGAAGGGGAGGAGGCCGCGGTCCGGGCTGCCGTGGAGCGGTACGAGGTGGGTCATCCGGTGCTGGACGATCCGGAGCTGATCACCTGGCAGAACTACACGGCCCGCGCCTGGCCGACGCTCGTACTGGTGGATCCGAACGGCTACATCGTCGCGCAGTACTCGGGCGAGGGCCACGCGCACGCCCTGGACGCACTGCTGACCGAGCTGATCGCCGAGCATGAGCGGGCCGGCACGCTGACCCGAGGCAACTCGCCGTACGTCGCGCCCACCCCGGAGCCCACGGATCTCCGCTTCCCGGCGAAGATCGTT
The DNA here is from genome assembly GCF_036227145.1 of Kribbella sp. NBC_01484. Taxonomy (NCBI): domain Bacteria; kingdom Bacillati; phylum Actinomycetota; class Actinomycetes; order Propionibacteriales; family Kribbellaceae; genus Kribbella; species Kribbella sp. NBC_01484. Next base: position 2,384,249 of record NZ_CP109437.1, on the reverse strand, counting down.
GCGCTGGACAACGGGTTCCTGGTCGCGGACGCCGGGAACCACAGTCTCGTCGAGCTGGCTGCTGACGCGGAGACCGTCGTACGGCGGATCGGCACCGGTGAGCGTGGGTTCGTCGACGGCGGCGCGTCCGAGGCGCGGTTCTCCGAGCCGAACGGGTTGACCTTGCTACCGGACGAGGTCGCGGCGAGGGTCGGGTACGACGTGGTGGTCGCGGACACGGTGAACCACGCGCTGCGCGGGATCACCTTGTACACCGGCGAGGTGACGACACTCGTTGGCACCGGCAAGCAATGGATGGACGGCGACGGCACGGACGTCCTGAGTTCACCGTGGGATGTCGCGTGGTGGCAGGACAGGGTGTGGATCGCGATGGCCGGCGTCCACCAGTTGTGGACGTACGATCCGTTCCGCAAGGTCACAGAAGTTGCCGCTGGCACCACGAACGAGGGGCTGAAGGACGGCCCGCTTGCCGATGCGTGGTTCGCGCAGACGAGTGGTCTCGCGGTGGACGGTGACCGGCTCTGGCTGGCCGACTCCGAGATCTCCGCGCTGCGCTGGATCGACACCGAGGTGCACACCGCGGTCGGCACCGGCCTGTTCGACTTCGGGCTGCGTGACGGCAAGGCGAGCGAGGCGCTGCTCCAGCATCCGCTCGGTGTGACCGTGCTCCGGGATGGTTCGATCGCGATCGCCGACACCTACAACGGCGCCGTACGTCGCTATGACCCGCGCACCGACGTGGTCGACACGATGGCGACCGGGCTGGCTGAGCCGAGCGGTGCTGTTGTCGTGGGCAACGAACTGCTGGTGGTCGAGTCGGCCGCGCATCGGCTGACCCGGATCCCGCTCGGCGCGTCGGCGAAGGCGGACGAGTTCAGCACCCGGACGCAGCGGCCGCCGATGGACATCGCGGGCGGCGAGGTGACGTTGGAGGTCGTGTTCACGCCGCCGCCGGGGCAGAAGCTGGACACCCGATACGGCCCGTCGACGCGGTTGCTGGTGTCGTCCACGCCGGAGAGCCTGGTCCGTGAGGGCGCGGGCGACTCGACCGACCTGACGCGCCGGCTCGTCATCGACGAGTGGGTCGGGGACGGGGTGCTGCACGTCGCCGTACAGGCTGCTTCCTGCGACGACTCGGCCGAGGTCGAGTTCCCGGCGTGTCACATGCACCGGCAGGACTGGGGCGTGCCGATCCGCGTCACGGCGGACGGCCCCGCCCGGCTGGAACTGGTGCTCTCGGGCGCGACCGCCTGAGAATCTACTCCTGAACGTCGCGGTGGTGCTCCTCGACGACGCGGTACTCCTCCTCGACCGCGGGGTCGATCGCGTCGGTCTCGACGCGACGGCGCCGGTTGGTGATGTAGAAGGACAACGCGATGCCGGCCAGACCGGCCAGCATCAGGATGTAGCCGACGACTGTCAGGTTGACCGCATCCCACGAGTCCTGGACGGCGAACGCCAGTACGGCGCCGACGACCATCAAAAAGATCCCCACACCGATGCTCACGCGAGCCTCCTAGTGACATCCTCTGTGCCCCGACGCTACTCCGCCGCGACGGCGTAATCCATCAACACCGGTGTCTTGTGCACCACCCGGCACCCAATTAGTACCCGCGGTCAAACCTGCCTGATCAGTGGGTGCGGAGGTCGATGTCGCCGCTCACGGTGCTCGCGTCGATGGTGTGGGACCCGTTCGGGTCGTCGCCCAGCTCGTTGTCGACGTCCCCGCTGCGGGTGTCGGTGCTGACGTTGTAGCCGCCGGACGGAGCGGTCACCTCGATGTCGCTGCTGGTGCCCTTGGCGCGTACGTCGTTCGCCTCGGCCAGCCCGAGTTCGATGTCCCCGGAGCTGGTCTGGACGTTCACCGGACCGCCCTTCAGACCGGAGGCCGTGATGTCGCCGGAGTTCGCCGTCACGTCCAGCTTGCCGGTCAGGTCGCCGATCTCGACGTCGCCCGAGGTGAGGTCGAGCTTCACGTCGCCGCTGACATCGTCGAGCTCGATCTTGCCGGACCTCGACTTCGCGTCCACTCCGCTCACCCCGGAGATCGACAGGTCGCCGCTGCCGTTGTCGCCGGTCACCTTGGTGCCGCGCGGGACCGTCACCACGAAGTCGGACCTGCACTGCCAGCCGCAGTCGCCGTCGAGCTTGAGTACGCCGTCCTTCACGGAGTACGCGTCGCCGTGCTTCCAGAGCCAGTACGTGCGCTTCTCCTGGACTGTGGTCTTGTCGTCGTCGGACACCTTGACGGTGATGTCGGCGCTCTCGGCGGCCAGCTGGACCGTGGTGATCCGCTCGTCGACTTGGTGAGTGTCGTCGGAGTCCCGGTCCCCGAACTGCCAGAACGCCAGCCCGGCCGCGGCCACCAGAAGGATCGCCCCGAGCTGCTTGGTCTCCGCCATCATCCGCCTCTTCTCGAACCCGCCCACCCTTGTCGGCTCGACAGTAGGCGCGGGCACGGTGGCGCAGGATCCGGCAGACCCCCGGAGGCTTCCCTGAGCGGATCCTCAGGGAAGCCTGAGTCGCCGGACGTGACGCGACCCTGGCTCGGACAGGGGAAGCCAAGCCAGGGTCGTGGTGTTGCCACCGGCAGAAACGTTGCTACACCAGCGACGTCCTCACCAGGGCAGATCGTGGGGCAGACCAGGGCAGATCGATCTGCCCCGAGGTCTTCGAGCCTCCGGCTCGACCCGCGCAAGTGGTCGAGCCGGAGGGGCTGGAAACTCAGAAGGCGGACTCGGGCAGGTCCATGATGTCGAGGTCGGTGAGCTCGGCCTTGATGCGCTCGGCCCGGACCGTCGGCATCGTGGAGCGGACGAACCACTGGGCCGCCGCGACCTTGCCGGAGTAGAAGTCCTGGTCGGCGGGGGAGAGCTCGCCGCCGAGAGCGTTCAGCGCGACCTCGGCCTGACGCAGCATCAGCCAGGAGCAGACCACGTCACCGAGGACGTACAGCAGCCGCGACGTGTTCAGGCCGACCTTGTAGATGTTGCGCGGGTCGCCGTTCTCCGCCTGCGGGTTGCTCGCCATCAGCGCCTGGCCCATCACGCCCAGGATCTTCTGGGTGTCCTCCAGACCCTTCGCCAGCAGCGCCCGCTCCTCCTTCAGCCGGCCGTTGCCCGCCTCCGAGGCGACGAAGCCCTGGATCAGGTCGGCCAGGTGGCCCAGCGCCTTGCCCTGGTCCTTGATGATCTTGCGGAAGAACAGGTCCTGGCCCTGGATCGCGGTCGTGCCTTCGTAGAGCGTGTCGATCTTCGCGTCCCGCACGTACTGCTCGATCGGGTAGTCCTGCAGGAAGCCGGACCCACCGAAGGTCTGCAGCGACTCGGTCCCGAGCAGCGTCCACGACTTCTCCGAGCCGTAGCCCTTGACCAGCGGCAGCAGCAGGTCGTTCACACCTTCGGCGACCGCGTCGTGCTCACCGGCGTACCGGGCCTGCTCCGCGCGATCCTGGTACGTCGCGGTGAACAACACCAGCGCCCGCAGTGCCTCGGCGTACGCCTTCTGCGTCATCAGCGAACGGCGGACGTCCGGGTGGTGCGTGATCGTCACCCGCGGCGAGTCCTTGGCCGGCTGGGTCAGGTCGGCGCCCTGGACCCGCTCCTTCGCGTACTCGAGCGCGTTCAGGTAGCCGGTGGAGAGCGTGGCGATCGCCTTCGTGCCGACCATCATCCGCGCGTACTCGATCACCTGGAACATCTGCGCGATGCCGTCGTGCACCTCGCCGAGCAGCCAGCCCTTGGCCGGTACGCCGTCGCCGAAGGTGATCTCGCAGGTCGTGGAGACCTTGATGCCCATCTTCTTCTCGACGTTCGTGACGAAGGCGCCGTTGCGCTCCCCGGTCAGCTCGCCGGTCTCCAGGTCGAAGTCGTACTTCGGAACCACGAACAGACTCAGGCCCTTGGTCCCGGGACCGCCGACACCCTCGATGCCCTGTGGCCGGGCCAGCACCAGGTGGACGATGTTCTCGGTCAGGTCGTGCTCGCCCGAGGTGATGAACCGCTTGACGCCCTCGATGTGCCAGCTGCCGTCCTCCTGCAGGATGGCCTTGGTCCGCCCGGCGCCCACGTCCGAACCGGCGTCCGGCTCGGTCAGAACCATGGTGGCACCCCAGCCGCGCTCGATGATGTGGTGCGCGATCTTCTGGTCCCGCTCGGTGCCGTTGCGCCAGAGCACGTGCGCGAAGTTGGGGCCGGCGGCGTACATGTGCACTGGCGGGTTGGCGCCCAGCACCAGCTCGGCGGCGGCCCAGCGCAGCGACGGCGGGGTCGGCTGGCCGCCCAGCTCGGCGGGCAGCTCGAGCTTGAACCACTCGGCGTCCATGTAGGCGTGGTAGCTCTTCTTGAACGCCTCGGGCATCCGGACCTCGTGCGTGTCCGGGTCGAAGACCGGCGGGTTGCGGTCGGCCTCGGCGAAGGACTCGGCCAGCTCGTGCTTGGCCAGGCGGTCGATCTCCGCCAGCACCTCACGCGCGGTGTCGACGTCCATGTCGGCGTACGGGCCCCGCCCGAGCACCTCGTCACGGCCCAGAACCTCGAGCAGGTTGAACTCGATGTCCCGCAGATTCGACTTGTAGTGGCTCACAGGGGCTCCCCTACCTCTTCGCAGCATTGTACTCACGAGTAACTTAAGTATATACCCGCCGGTAATGAAGGCAAAGTGCGATTGGGTGTGAGGTATGAAGCTGATTTACGAGACTCACGCCACCACTGTCGACAACGAGAACGGAGTAGCGACCGGCTGGCTGCCGGGAGAGTTGTCCGCGCGCGGGCGCGATGAGGCGCGCGAGCTGGGCCGACGGCGCAGCGACGTCGACGTGGTCTTCAGCTCCGACCTGAGGCGTGCGGTCCAGACGGTCGAGCTGGCCGGGCTCGCGGCGCCGCACTTCCAGGACTGGCGATTGCGGGAGTGTGACTACGGCGAGTTCAACGGGGTCTCGCGGGACCTGCGCGTTCCGCCGGCCCAGCACGTCGAGCGCCCGTTCCCCGGCGGCCAGAGTTACAACGACGTGGTCGAGCTGACCCGCTCGTTCCTGGCCGACGTGAAGCGCTGGTACGACGACCAGGTGGTGCTCGTGGTCGCCCACTCGGCGAACCAGTGGGCCCTCGAACACCTGCTCGGCAGCCGGAAGCCGATGGGCGAACTGATCGTTGCCTCGTTCAACTGGCAGCCGGGCTGGGAGTACGAGTTGTAGCCCCGAACCTCGAGTCGAAGACCTTCTCGCGACCTAGGATCGGCGCGGAATGAGCACGAGGCCGCGCACGGCCTCACGAGTCGTACTGGAGATGACAATGGGCTGGGGCTTTGGCACCAACAGCGACAAGGTGAAGGACGATATGGCCGGCGAGGTGGTGGAGGAGAAGTCCAGGCTCTTCGGAAAGGTCGTCGGCAAGCTCGACGAGCTGGGTAAGACCGCGGCGGCAGACAACGTCACCAGGAATGCGGGCCGGGCGGACTCACCAGAGGTGCTGACCGACAGGCGTAGTCGTGGCAAGGGCGGCAGCAGCGGTCAGAGTCGCTGACTGAAAGGATGGCCGGCTGTTGCAGCCGGCCATCCCGTTGCCGCTAAGGCCTGTAGACGCTCGCGCTGCCGTAGAGCTTCTGCGTGAAAGCCGACATGTACGACGAGGTGTCCGACTCGGTGAGGTTGTAGGTGAGGAAGACGCCGTACCCCTCGCTGACCGTCCGTTGGGCGAGGGTAGCCGCGGTGGACGAGCTCGTCGCGGTGTATGACACGGCGGCCGGCGAGAGGCGGGACTTCGAGGTCGGGCCGCTCGGGACGGCCCAGGTGCCGTAGTACGGGTTCCAGGCGTAGTCGAACGTGTTGGCGATGCTCTGGCCGTTGTAGGTGAGGCGGTCCGCGGCGGGGCCGATGTCGTAGAGCGTGATCAGCTTGTTCGGGAGCTTGGCGCGGAGCGCCTGGACCAGGTAGACGAACGAGAAGTCGTTGGGCTGGCCGGTGCCGTTGTTGCCGTACTCGGCGTACTCGTCGTCGAAGTCGATGCCGTCCAGGCCGTACTGGTCGACCGCGTCGGCGAGCTGCTGGGCGAAGGCATCGGCCGCGGCCTGGGACGGGAAGTTCGCGAAGCCGGCGCCCTGGTGGTTGCCGAGGATCGACAGCAGGACCTTGATGCCCTTCTGCTGCAGCGGCCGGACCTGGGTCGCGACGTTGTCGAGCACGCTCTGCACCTGCTGGTTGAAGGACAGGTACGCGTTCGAGCCGTCGTAGTTGATGTTCGCCGCGAAGATCACGGCGACGTCGATCACCTGGGCACCGCCGTTCGCCAGCGTGTACTTGCCGGCGCTCAGCATGCTGTGGTCGTTCACCTCGATGTACGCGACCGTGACCGGGCCGGTCTTCGCCGCGTGGCAGTGCTTCCCTTGCGCCTGGGCGGGCAGCGCGACACCGGTGGTCGCCGCTGCGGCGCCGGCGGCCAGGGCTGACAACAGGGTCCTTCTGCGCATGGGTTGTGGACTCATACGATCGACTCCTCGTCAAAGGCGGGCGGTGCGCTATATCGGTTAAGTACCTGTCACCGTCCGACCGGGAGTGCAGGCGGCAGCAGCAGATAAACCGGTATAGCGACACCGATCATCGATCGGGCCCTCACGCGGTGTCAAGGGCTCACTACGGCGGACTACCTGGTGCGGAGCAGCTTGAAGTCAGGGAAGGTTGCCTCCGGGGTCGCGGGAATGGGAACAAATAGACGAAGATGGGGCGTGGGGCGGGAGGAATTTACCGACGCCGAGTGGAAAAGGATTCCGATGAGCGCACCAGCGACGCCCGTCGTCGACACCCCGCGGATCCGGCGGTCGCTGGTCGCCGGGACGGTCGGCAACTTCGTCGAGTGGTACGAGTTCGGGGCGTACGGGTTCTTCGCGACCGTGATCGCGGCGAACTTCTTCAGCAGTACGTCGACCAGCGACGCGGAGAGTCTGATCAAGACGTACGCGTCGTTCGCGCTGGCGTTCTTCTTCCGGCCGATCGGGGCCGCGGTGTTCGGACGGCTGGGCGACCGGATCGGGCGGCGGCCGACGCTGATTCTCGTACTGCTGCTGATGACTGCGTCGACCACGCTGATCGGACTGCTGCCGACGTACGCGACGGTGGGAGCGGCCGCGCCGTGGTTGCTGACGCTGGTGCGGGCCCTGCAGGGGCTGTCGGCGGGTGGTGAGTTCGGCGGTGCGGTGTCGATCATGACCGAGTTCGCGCCGAAGACGCAGCGCGGCCTGTACGGCGCTTGGCAGTCGTTCACGGTCGCGCTCGGACTGCTCGCGGGGGCCGGGCTGGCGGCGATCCTGGCCACGTCGCTGAGCCAGGAGGCGCTGTCGGACTGGGGCTGGCGGGTGCCGTTCCTGGTCGCGTTGCCGCTCGGCCTGGTGGCGTTGTGGCTGCGGCTCAAGCTCGACGAGACGCCGAACTTCACCCGCGCCGCCCGGGAGGAGCCACGACCGGCGGCGCCGCGGGAGGTCGCGAAGGCGATTGCCCTGGGCATCGGTCGGTTGATGGGCTGGTCCGCGGCCGGCTACACGTTCCTCGTCGTGATGCCGTCGTACCTGCAGGCGACGTTGCACGCGACCTTCCAGCAGGCGCTGGTCGCCACCGTGCTGGCGAACACCGGGTTCGCGATGTCGATCATCCCCGCCGGCTGGCTGAGCGACCGGATCGGGCGGCGACCGGTGATGGTGACCGGCGCCGCGCTGGTCGTCGTCCTCGCGTTCCCGTTGATGAATCTCCTGCAGGACAAGGAGTCCGGGAACGTTGCCAAGGGCATCGCCGTGTTCGTGGCCGGTCTGGTCGTCGGGTTGATGGCGGGTCCGGGGCCTGCGATGCTGGCGGAGATGTTCCCGACCCGGGCGCGCTACACCGGGCTCGGGCTGGCGTACTCGTTGTCCAACGCGGTGTTCTCGGGGTCGGCCGGGCTCATCATCACCGAGTTGATCAAGCGGACGAAGAACGTCGACATCCCGGCCTGGTATGTGGCGGTGACGTGTGCGGTGAACGTGGCAGCGCTGCTCACGTTGCGAGGAGACGACTACCGACGGGAGTTGCGGGACTGACATGCGAGTCATCGGCCTGATGTCCGGGACGTCGTACGACGCCATCGACGCCGCCGCGGCGGATCTTCGGCTGGACGGCGATCAGTTGGTGCTGACGCCGCTCGGCCTGCTGAGCCACCCCTATTCGGACGAACTGCGGGCTGCTATCGCCAGTTCGTTGCCGCCGGCAAGTACGACGATGGAGCAGGTGTGCCGGCTGGACACCGGGATCGGGCAGGCGTTCGCCGACGTCGCGCGGCAGGCGGTCGAGCAGTTGTGTGGCGGGTACGCCGATCTGATCGTGTCGCACGGGCAGACGATGTTCCACTGGGTCGACGGAGGGTCGGTGCGCGGGACGCTGCAGCTCGGGCAGCCGGCCTGGATCGCGGAGGCGACCGGGATCTCGGTCGTGTCGGATCTGCGGTCGCGTGATGTGGCGGCGGGCGGCCAGGGTGCGCCGCTGGTCAGCATCCTCGACGTGCTCTGGTTGCGCGGGCGCAGCGGCGTACCGATCGCGCTGAATCTCGGCGGGATCGCGAACATCACCGTGGTGCATGGTGACCCCGTTGCCTTCGACACCGGTCCGGCGAACGCGCTGATCGATGCGGTGGTGGCGGAGCTGACCGGTCGCGCGTTCGACGCGGACGGGGTGATGGCTGCGCGCGGGCGGGTGAACGAGGAGTTGCTCGGGCGGTTGCTGGCGGAGCCGTACTATGGCCGGCCGGCGCCGAAGTCGACGGGGAAGGAACTGTTCAACCTCGCGTATCTCGCGCGGGCACTGGAGGGGCTGCCGGACATCCCGGCCGACGATCTGGTCGCCACGGTGACGACACTGACCGCCCGGACCGTCGGCGACGCGGTGCGACGGTACGGCGGGACCGAGGTGATCGCGTCCGGCGGTGGGATCCGGAATCCGGTGCTGATGCACCTGCTGGCGTCGGAGGTCGGCGTCCCGGTGCGGACGACGGACGAGCTCGGGCTCCCGTCGGCGGCCAAGGAGGCGTACGCGTTCGCCGTACTGGGCTTCCTGACGGCCCACGGGCTCGGCGGGACGGTGCCGAGTTGCACGGGGGCGGGGCATTCGAGCGTGCTCGGGTCGGTCACTCCCGGGCTGCGCGGCCTGCCGGTTGTTCCGGGCGACGTGCGGCCTCCCGTGCGGCTCGTGGTGCGGTGACCGCACTGAGTGTCGCGCGAGTGGTGGAGCTTGGCGCTGCTGACGCCCATGCACGCACCTCGGGGCACTTGAGCAGCGTCCACGATGCTCCGCATCGAGGACGCTCCTCAAGCACCCCGATGCACGCACCTGGACGCCACCATCGCTCAAGCTCCACCACTCGCGCGACACTAGGACTGTGACGAGGTTGTTCGTGGTGACCGGTGCGCCCGGTTCTGGGAAATCGACAGTGGTGCCTGAGTTGCTCCGGCTGAGTCCGGGGAACCTGGTCGTGATGGACATGGACGAGTTACTGGACGACCACGGTCGGTTGCTCGGGATCGACATCGCGAGTCCGACCGCGGTACCGATCTGGCCGGCGTACAACGCCCTGTGGTTGCGGATCACCGAGCTGATCCGGCGGTCCGGGATCCCCGTGCTGTTGCTGTCGCCGCTGCTGCCCGCCGAGCTGCCCGAGGGGCGGTGGCTGCATCTGGACTGCCCCGACGCCGTCCGGCGGAAACGGCTGGCCGGGCGAGGCTGGCCGGCGGCGCAGATCGAGGAGGCCTTGGAGGACGCGGCCGAGCTCCGCAAGCACGTGCCGCGGTCGGTCCGGGGTGACGTCGCGCCGGAGCGGTGCGCGAAGAGCATCCTCGAGTGGCTCCGCGGCGAACGCTTCGGCGGCCCGCTGAACCTCTGGGAACGGCTGCGCGGCTGATCTGCGGAACATGACTGGCGCTCGGTGGCAGTGATGTTCCACAAAGGTGCCGTGTTGACCTTCAGGCTGGTGGAAGGGGGAGGGTCGGCGGCATGAGTTTGACGATCAGTGAGTTCGCCAGGTTGGTGGGGCTGGCGCCGAGTGCGCTGCGGTTCTACGACGACTGCGGTCTGCTACCGCCCGCGTCGGTGGACAGCTCGAACGGGTACCGCTACTACGCCGCGTCCCAGCAACCTCGCGCCCGCCTGCTCCGCGACCTCCGCGAAATCGACCTTCCGCTCGCCGAGGTCCGCCTTGCACTCGACGCCGACCCCGCCGTACTCGCGGACATCGTCCGAGCCCACCTCCGCACAGTCGAGGCAAAGACCGCAGCCGCCCGAGCCGCCGCCCACCACCTCCTCACCCAGCTACTCACCGAACGAACAACCGTGATCCTGGGCGGCCCAGAGTTCGCCAGCTCCACCCGCCAAGTAGCCCCTGCCGCCGCAACCCCCGCTCCGATCATCGCGCCCATCGCCGGGGCTTCCGCCACCTCCAGTGGAGTCGAGGCGGAGTTGGCTGTTGCGCTCGGGTGTGTGTTGATCGAGCTCGCCGGGGACGAGGTGACGTTTGTGGCGACGGATCGGTATCGGCTGGCGGTGCGGACTGTGCGGGCGATGGAGTTCGCGGGACCGAGCGCGCGGGTGCTGGTGCGGGCAGATGAGTTGGCTGAGCTCGGGCGGTGGGCGGCGGCTGGGGAGACGGTGCGGGTGGAGGTCGGCGCTGGGGGTGCCGAGTTGGTGCGAGGGGACGAGGTCCGGCAGATCAGCGTGGTGGCGGCGGAGTATCCGGCGTACCAGGGGATTCTGGATGGGCTTGCGGCGCCGGTGTGTCGGGTGGTTGTGGACCGGGCCGCGTTGCGGGCGGCGCTGGAGGGGCGTGACGTTGTTGCCTTTGACATCGGTTCGGGGAGGCTGACGGTCGACGGTGAGCAGACGCTCGAGGTGATCGGGTCGGGGGCGGCGCGGATCGGGTTCACCGCGGAGTTGCTGGGCGCCGCGCTGGAGGCGAGTGTCGGACCGGACGTGCTCCTGGAGATCTGCGCCCAGGACCGGCCAGTCGTCGTACGCTCAGCCGATCAGGGCACGTTCACCACGCTGGTGATGCCTGTCCGGCTGGATGGGTGAACCGGGCGTACTGCGGCTGGCTGGCTGGTTCCACACTCTCGGTCTTCGGGGACACCGCCGGGGTGATCGCGGTCGCCGGGTTCGCGCTGGTCCGCGAACCAGTTGGTGTTGTGGAGCGTCGTACCGTGACGTGACGATCATCTGGATCAACGGGACCTTCGGGGCCGGTAAGACGACCACGGCCGGGAAGTTGGTCGGGCTGACCGAGGGGACGCGGCTGTTCGACCCCGAGCATGTCGGCTACATGCTGAGGGCCAATTTGAGCGACCAGGAGTTCACGGACTTCCAGCAGTTGCCACCGTGGCGGACGCTCGTCCCCGTCGTCATGGACGAGATCGGCCGCCTCACGGGCGATCACTTGATCGCCGTACAAACCGTTCTCGTCGAGTCCTACTGGCGCGAGCTCGAGGAGGGCCTCCGTACCCGTGGCTATGACATCGTCCACGTCCTCCTGGACGCCGATCCCGAAACCCTCCACACCCGCATCGACGCCGACCCCGACGGCCACGACATCCGCCCGTGGCGCCACAACCACGTACCCGCCTACCAATCCGCCCGCCCGTGGCTCCTCCCAGCAGCCGACCTGGTCATAGACACCACCAAACACCCAGCCCAATCAGCCGCCGAACAAATCCGCGATCACGTCGCCAACCAGCTCTGAGACCTGAGCGCGCGCAACCGGGTCATCGCTCGTCCTCGCGGTCGCGCGAGATCTCCGAGGCGACATCAACATCGTCCGGTTCCCCGAGAGGTGCGTTCAGAGCGCTGCGCCGCAATTCGGCCACGCGGGGCTCCGACGCTGTCGTCGGTTCGGGCGCGAACTCGATTTCGAAGGTGGGGTAGTCGGGTTGGGGGCAGGGGGCGCCTTGGTGGCCCAGGGCTTCGTAGAAGGGGGCGGAGCGTTCGTGGTGAGCTTGCCATTCGAGGTGGCGGACTCGGGTGGAGGCCCAGGTGGTGACGGCTGCCATCAGGGCGCGACCTACGCCGGTACGACGGTTGGCCGGGTCGACGTAGAGGTCGTGGAGGCGCGCGTGATGGACGCGGCCCGCGCGGAGGTGCGGTCCGTAGTCCTGCACCACCGCATAGCCCACCAGCCCACCGTCGTCGTACCCGAAGGCGGCCCACCGGGGGTCGTCGGCCAGCTCGTCGTAGAGCGGGCGGGTTTCCGCCTCGGACATCGCGGTGCCGAACCCCTGCACCAGCGGCCACAGCTCATCCCAGTCGTCCAGAGTCAAGCGTCGTACGGGCATGACAGGCAGGATGGCAGGCCGGTCGATGTGGAGGCACCTGGTTTGTGGGCTCAGTTGAAGGTCAGGGTGGTGAGGGTGGCCTCGGCGGTGGTGGCGTCGGGTGGGGACGCGTTGGGGAGCGTCACGAAGAGAAGAGCCTTGATGTCTCCGGCGGTGTGATTGAAGGCGTAGCGCAAGGTGGTGCCCTGCTGTGTGCAGGAGTACCAGGAGAAGTCAGGGAGGTCGGCCAGTGGAGCTGACGGGGCTGTCTTGCACCAGTGGGAGTCCAGCGTCTGCTGAAGCAGGGCTGCCTCCTGGCAGGCCTCGTCCGTACTCGCCGTACGGAGTGCCTGCTCGGGCGCGTTCGCGACGACGACGACGGTCTTGTGGTCGGACGAGTTGATGCTTGCGATCTCGGCGTCGGTGCGGTCGCATTGGCCTGGTGTCCAGCCGGACGGCACGCTGATCGTCACCTGATGACCCGGCGGCCGTGCGACAGCGTCCGGGACCCTCGCGATGCTGAGGATCGCCGAGGTCGCGATCACCACGGCCGCGACGGCGCCGGCCGCGAATCTGATCGGACCACCGGCGGGCACCACGGTAGCCGGGGTCCCACCCTTCCACCCTGGACCGACCGGGCGCACCACCGGCTCGGTCTGGCACAACAACGCGAACGTCAACGGAACGATCAGCAGGTTCCACTCGACCCTGGAGCCGTTGTCGAAGAGGCCGATCCCCGCGCCGGCCCCGATCGTGAAGGCCGCCAGGCTGATCAGGGTCGCCCACGTCGCCATCGCCAGCACCGACTTCCAGGCCGGCTTCTCCCGCTCCTCCCGGGTGTCGACGAGGAACCGCCACGCCACCGGCAGGATCACCAGCACTACGGCGGCGGCGGTGGCCGGCGATCCGGACAGCAACGCGTCGATACCGAAGGCCGAGATCGTCGACCCGATCAGCGTCTGTACCAGTAGCGGCGAGACCGCGCCGATGTCGCGGACGCGGATCGCGACGATCAGTACGGCGATGCACACGCACACCACGAGGCGCTGCGGAGACGCAAGGAGCTGGTCGCTGGAGATCCTGTGCTTGCCGACGGCAACCTGCACGGCGCTCGGCAGGGCCCAGAAGACGAAGGCGAGTCCGAACGCCGTCCCTGTCGTCAGCCTCCGATCGGACCGCAGGTACACGCTGGTCACCCAGGCAACCACCACGATCGCGGCGAGACCGTCGTACCGCTGGAACCACAGACCCCAGTCCAAGGCCGTCGGCGCCCAGTCTCCGCGGACGATCGGACCGACGACCAACTGAAGCAGAGATCCGGCCACCAGCAAGACCGAGGGCAGACCAAGTGCGGCGATCGCGACGGCCACGGTACTGCGCAATCGGCCGGGAACGATCGGGTTGCGAGACTCCCATCGCAGGGCCGCGACGCCGGCTGCCGCCACGAGGACGCAGTACGCCCACTGCCAGATCGAGCCGACCCGCCAGATACCTGTCGAGGTGGAGCCGAAGGCACCGAGGTAGCCGAGTGTCAGGACGGCCAGAATGAGTACGGCGGCCGCGATCACCACGCCGCGCCGGTGCAGGACCCGCAACCTGGCGAGACGGCCGGCCAGCGACACCTGCGCCCGGGCGAACTCCGAACCGGACAGCAGGATCAGGATGACCAGCCAGCCGGTGAGTCCGGCAGCGGCGACACCACTGAAGAGCTTCAGTGCCGATGCGGATCGAGGCGCCCGCAGGGACGCGGCGACGTCGGGCGCCAGACCGCCGGCGAGATGGAACGGGATGACGTTCGTGACGTGGCTGGACCACGCCCAGACGGCGATGGTGATCCACAGCGGCACGCTGATAATGAAGCCGGTCGTCACCGGTGACCTGGTGAGTCGCCTGGCCGCCAACAGGAGCCACACCGCTGGGACGAGACTGGACACGACCATGAGACCGAGCGTCCACCGCGGCACGGAACTCCACTCGACCCGGAAGGATGGGAGCTCCTTGGCGACCAGTGCGATGCTGCGCGCCAACCGGGTCGCACCGTCCAGGACGCTGAAGCTCACGCCACAGGTGAGCAATGCCGTTGCTCCGAGCAACGGGCGGGCGTTCGTCGCGACCGAGGCGACGGTCGCCACCGACCAGGCGGCGAGGGCCAGCGACACAAGCATCAGCACGACGGCCGCGTCGGCGAGCGGCGTGCTGTAGAACCACACCTGCGGTTCCGTCGGCCCGATTTCGTAGACGCCCGCCACGATGGCCAGGCCGGCCGAGACCAGCGCGGCCGCGCCGAGCCGGATGCTGGTGTCGTACGGCGCTTCTGCGATCCCCGGGCGAATCAGGCGGTCACCGAAGTACTGCCGCAGCCGCCCGACAGGCCCACCGAGTGCGGCTGTCGTCATGATGCCCCCTGACGTGAGTATGGCATCGCAGCGTTTGGTTATTGACAACATATTGTCGAGATGACAAGGTGTTGTCCATGAGAACTGTGTATGCGGCGGTGTATGACACGTGGGCGGACTGGGAGATCGGGCACCTGCTGGTCGAGTTGCGGACCGGGCGGTTCACCGGGGTGCCCTGGCAGGTCGTGACAGTGGGGGAGTCGAGGGAGCCCGTGGTGACGATGGGCGGGCTGCGGGTCGTGCCGGACCTGGCGCTGGCGGATGTCGAGCCGGACGACGGGGATCTGCTGGTACTCGCGGGATCCGGGCTTTGGGACACCGGACAAGGGGACACATTCGCGAAGCTGGCGCAGCGGTTCCTCGACAGCGGGATTCCGGTGGCGGCGATCTGTGGTGCGACGGCCGGGTTGGCGCGGGCCGGGCTGCTGGACGAGCGCAAGCACACCAGTGCGGCGAAGGAGTACCTGCAGGCCACCGGTTACCAGGGCAGTGACAACTACCTGGACGAGCGGGCGGTCGTCGATGGCGACCTGATCACGGCCGGGCCCGATGCGCCGGTGCAGTTCGCGCGGGCGACGTTGCAGCGGCTCGGGCTCGCGGACGAGCGGAAGCTGGACGCGTACGAGGGCGTGTTCCACCGGGCCGACCCGGCCGCCTACCCGATCCTGGTGGGATGACGGTTCCACCTCGCGAGGACTGGCCGAAGCCGACGCGGCAGACGGAAGGCGGCGCGCTGTTGACGGATGTCGTCCTCGCCACCTTCCGCCTGAACGCGCGGCTGATGGAGGCCGCCCAGGACCTGGCCGCTCACGGCGGGATCACCGCAGCGTGGTGGCAGGTCCTCGGCGGCGTCCTCGACCAGCCGCGCTCGGTGGCCGACGCCGGGCGGATCATGGGCGTCAGCCGGCAGGCGGTCCAGCGGATCGCCGACCTGCTGGTCGAGCGCGGCCTCGCCGAGTACCGCCCGAACCCGGCCCACCGCCGCGCCAAACTGCTCGCCTGCACCGAGGCCGGCTACTGGGCGATCCGGCAGATCGCGCTCGTCCAGCACCCGTGGACGTCCGAACTCGCCAAGGCGGTCGAGTTAGAGGATCTGCGTACGACGTTCGCCACCATGCAGACCCTGATCACCAAGCTGGAAGAAGCCTGACCACCAGACTGCGACCGTTGGTATGGCGCGTGGTGCAGGTGAGTCGCGTCCCGGCCACGGTCCGCACTACCTGTACGCCAGGGGCCGGGGATGCGGACCGAAGATACTGAGCCCAGAGGTTGACCGTGATGGTGTCGCGGGCGGTCGTGGGATCGGACACGGCGATGGTGACCGAGCTCGACTGGCGTCGGAGCAGGACGGAAGCGGGCCCGTCGATCGTCAGTCCAGGCAGGTTGTGAGCGCCAGGCGTGAAGGTATTGGCGCCGGTCAGCCGTGGACCGAGGTGCTGGATCGCCTGCATGCGTGGAGTGTTCGACAGCACCGCGATCCGTCCGTGCTGATACGAACGCAGCCCGGATTCCGTTGCGTTAGGCACCAATGCGTAGGCCATCGACCGCGTGACCCCGGCGGCCTGCGCGACGGCCAGACCGAAGACCTGCTTGGTCACCGCGGTGTCCGGGTTCGACGCCCGCACCACGCGCCGGCTCCGCGTCACCTGCTGCAGCTCCACCGATACCTCGCTCGGCTGCAGGAAGTAGTAGCCGAGTGACACGCCGCCGCCCGCATACCGCAGCCACCGCGGATCGACCGTCCCTGTCCCGGCCCACGTCCGACCATCCCGCCGTACGCCGGTGATCGCGACAGCGTCCCCGGTCGCCGCGATACGCGTGTCGAGTGTCGTGGTCACTGCACGATCCGCGTCGCCCACGCCGGCCGCGAGGACGACGATCTCGTCGTCGAGCAGGAACCACGACTTGGTCGCCGACGCGTTGCGGTAGACCACGAAATCGTCCGGCAGGATGTCGCGCGACGCGTAGGCGAAGTCATCCGACTGCACCCAGCCGGCCGCGCCGTACGCATCGAGCGTCGCACCGCCGGAGTAGGCGTTGGTGCCGGTCGGGAAGTACACATAGGTGTTCTGCGACTCCGACGACGCGGTGAACGTCGGCGGGTTGTCGTAGTACTGCGTCCCGTAGAGCTCGGGGATCGTCTTGCGGGCCTCGACCGGCGCGGTGACGCCGCCCAGCGCGTACGGCGAAACAGTCGTGAAGTAGTCGACACCGTACGACGTGGTCTGGTCCTGGCCGGCCAGGTAGAGGTAGTGCGCGCCGTCGCCCTGGAACCACGGCATCAGGTTCTCGCCGCTCATGTACTCGTACTTGCTGATCCGCTCCGAGTTCCGCGCCAGCGCGAACGCGAACCCCGGCCGCCGATGGACAGTGCGGTCCATCGCGTTGAACGCCGTACTGCTCGCGGCCGGGTTGAGGTCGGCCGGAACGATTGCCGGGTCGGCCTTGATGTCGGCGAACCGCGCGACGCTGACCGGGGAGACGAAGCTCGTCGGGTTGATCGTCGGCCGCGCGGTGAACTTCGCGAACGACTTCAGCCGGGCCGCGTCCGCGCCGGTCGCGTAGTCGGCCAGGTCGACGATCGCCTCCACCACGACCGCGACGTCGTCGTACCCGGTCGCCGTCCGGGACACGGCGCGACCCTTGACGATCTCCATCATCCAGCCCTCGAAGATCAGCGGCGCGAACCCGTGCTCGACCCAGCCCTGGACGACGCCGACCAGGTCGTCGCTCTGCGCGTACTCGGTGCCGTCGAGCACCTTGATGGTCTGCAGGACCCGGCTGAGCAGGGCCTTCCCGTACGACCCGGTGTACGCGACCGACGAGTGCTGGATGAACGAGCCGTCCGCGTAGTACCCGTCGGTGACGCCGTGCTGCAGGTTGTACGGGTCGACGGTCGCGAACACGGTGAACTGGTCCTGCAGTGCCTTCCGGATCCGAGCGTCGTCCCCCATCAGCGCGCCCTGCAGGACCCGGTTCGCGGTGATGTCGACGAGGTTCGCGCCGGTGTGGAAGCGCGAGTCGAGGTCGACGTCGCCGTCCCTGCCGTTGCGCAGGTAGGCGTCCATCGAGGGCACGTACTGCGCGATCAGCGCGGCCGGCCCGTCGAGCAGGGCGAGCGTCTTCGACACGTACGTCGAGATGCCGATCTCCCACGTGAACCAGTTGCCGTAGTACCCCTTCGACTGGTCGCCGTAGTAGTTCTCGTGCAGCCAGACCAGCTTCTCCGCGACACGGGCGCGGACCTGCTCGTTGCCCTGCAGGTCCGAGGCCGGGCCGGGGCGTTTGGTCGCGAGCGCGATCTCGTAGAGGTGCTGGTACGACGCGCTGAGGTTGGGATCGCTGGTCCCGAGGGGGAGCCCGGCGAAGAGCTCACCCGCGCCGGCGCGGTCGAGAGCCGCGATCCAGGTCCGTCCGGTGCTGTCGAGGGCCGCGAGCTTGGCCGCGACTTCGGGGCGCGCGTTGGATTCCGCCGTACCGGCGTAGATCGCGATCGCGTTGGCGAGCAACTGGCTCGGATCGGCCATGGCCTTCAGGGTGGCAGCTCGGGCGCTCGGCGCGGGGTTGACCACGGTCAGCAGGGCGGTGGCAGGTACGAACGACAGCAGGCGGCGGCGGGTGATGTCCACTGGTACTCCCGGGCGGATGGGAAAAACCTCACCCCTGGAGTCAACCAGCCGAAACTATCCTTCAGCAACCGCTTGCCGCCAACTTCTCGGCCGTCCTCGTGGCATCGTTCCGCCGTGACTACGCAGACGTCACCGGACAGCCGGCTCGCCTCGGCTCTCCGGTTCACCACCGAGCTGATCGCCTGGATCGCGACCCCGTGGGCGCTCGCCCCGCACTCGATCCCGCTCGCCGTCGCGTCCGTCGTCGTACTGATAGGTCTGCCGACGATCTTCCAGACCCCAGGGGACAAGCCGCGCGTGATCGTCGCAGTGCCCGGGGTGGTGACCATTCTGCTGGTGCTGCTCCAATTGGTCGCCGCGGTTGTCGCCGCCTGGTTTGCGTGGCCGATGGTGGTCGCAGTCGTGGTCAGCGTGCTTGCGGTTGGGTGTGTCGTGACAGAGCAGCCGCGGTGGCGGTGGTTGTTACGAGCCTCCGGCGCCGACTAGCTGGCCGTCCATCGAGAGGATGCGGATCGGGCCGCCGGTCGCCTTGGTCGGGATGACGAGGGCGAGTTGGTGGAGGTAGTCCTGGTGCAGGGTCTGCGTGTACTTGACCATGCTGCTGAAGGCGGTCGCCTCGCCGCTGGTCCAGTACGCGTTCGAACCCGGCTCGACACGCTGCAGGTACTGCTCGGTGAGGGAGAGGAACACGAGCGCCTCGCCCGACGACGTGATGAAGGTGAGCGGGTCGCCGGACGGCTGGAAGGTGTCGGCGACGCTCGCGATGTACGTCTCGGCGGTGTCCGCGACCTTGGACTTGGCGCGCAGCTCGAGCAGCTTCGACATCCCGGGGGAGGGTGTGAACAACTTCGCCTGCGGAGCCTTCACGCCGCCGGTCAGGTACTCCGCGAGGCTCGCGCCGGCCGCGGCCGGCAGGCTGGCCAGTTTGTCCAGGTCGGCCCTGGCCGGAGTCCGCAGGCCCTCCAGCGGCGGCAGCTTCATCGTCCTCGAGGGGTAGACGGAGTTCGTCAGCAGCCACGGCGCGCCCGCGCTCTGCCGCTGCCAGACGCCGAGCTGGCGGCTCCCCGGGGCGTTCGAGACGCCGGAGCTGACCACGAACCGCATCGGGTACGACCCGAACTCGGGGGCGCCGATCCGCGGGTCGGTGTACGTGAACGGCTTGTCCTTGTCCTTGCCGGGCGCGTCGAGCTTCCGCCCGATCAGGAAGCCGGCCCGGGTCTGGGCGAGGGTCGGATCCGCCTCGATCGTCTCGGACAGGTTGGTGTCGCGGGCCTGGTTCGCCTGGTTGTTGATCTGGTTGTAGCGCTGGACGACGGCCTGCGCGTCGGCGAGCGTCACGGCCGGGCGGCGCTCCGGCGCGGCGTCGCTGTTCCGGGCCGGCAGCAGGCCGCAACTCGTTGTCGTGAGCAACAATGCGCCGCTGGCGAGCAGCGCCGCCGTCCGCCGCACCGCCTCATCACTCTTCTCGAACTCCGGCGACTCCACCAACGAAACGGTCTCCAGCTCAACGCCCCCCTGCTCCGCCGTCCGCTTTCCCGCCGGCGGCCCGTTCGTCGCCCGGCCGTGTGCCGGTCGGTCGTGAGCTGGCGGCTCGTTCGCCGGTCGCTCGTTCGCCGGTCGCTCGTGAGTTGGCTGCTCGTATGGCGGTCGGTCGTGCGCGGGTCCGTCGTACGTCGGTCCGTCGTTGGGCGGCTCGTTGGACGGTGAGCGGTCGCCGCGCGATTCGCCGTAGCCGCGCTTGTCGGAGTGTTCGGTGTACCTCGGCTCGCCGCAGGTGGTCGCGCCGAACCCGACCAGGAGTCCGGGCGACTTCGCCCTCGCGACCGCGGCCGCCGACATGAACATCGGAGCGGCCGGCACGGCCGGGGGAGGCAGCGCGGGCGCGAACGGGCTCGCCGTGACACGCGCCGGCGCGAAGGTGGTCGCCGCGAACGATCCGGATGCCTGGGTGAGAGTGGTTGCCGGGGCGGAGGTGGGCGCCACAGTGGAGGAGGCTAGCGCGGGCTCGAGTGCCGTGGCGGGCTGGAGCGCGGCAGCAGGCTCGACGGTTGCCGCAGTCTGGACAGCCCTTGCGCCAGCCCCATAGCCTGCGCCAGCCCCATAGCCAGAGCCAGCCGCAGGGCCAGCGCCAGCCGCAGCGGCAGAACCGGCGGGAGTGTGTGCAGCCTGACGGGCTGCAGGGAGGGCGACCACCGGGAAGGCGGTGATTGGAGCTGCCGTTGCGGCGGGGCGGCGGAGGGTGAGGGTTAGGCCGAGGGCGAGGACCACGATGCCGGCGCCCAGGGTGATGAGGCTGATGCCGAACGCTCGGTGGACCTCGACGCCGAAGCGGACCTGCGCGCCCACCGCCGGGCTCCCGTCCGCGTTCATCACGACTACGTCGTACCGGCCGTCCTGGATCGGCCAGGCGACCGACGACTGTCCCGTGCCAGACTTCGCGACCCACCAGTCGAGGTCGCCCGGAGCCGTCAGCTTGGTGCTGCGGCCGCGCATGTCCTGGGTGCCGAACGTGGCCGGCAGGTCGAAGCGGATCAGCCGCGTCTGCGCGGCGCCGGCCAGGTAGTCGCGGACGTCGAGGTCCTGCCCGACCCCGACGAACAGCGGCTTGCCGCCGGTCGCGGTCACGTGCAGTGTCGGGCCGTGCCGGTCGAGCAGGTCGGGCGCGGTGATGACGGCCAGGCCCTCGCTGGTCAGCTCCCGGGCGGACGTGGAGATCGTGTTGTCCGGGCCGACCAGCCAGAAGGCCGCCACGGCTCCGGCGACGGTGACCACGAGACCGGCCAAGCTCAGCAGCAGGCCCAGGGCGGTGCGGGCGAAACGCATGAAAAGGCTCCCGTTGTACGACGAAAACCCAGCCCGCGGCGGGTGGACCGGGCAACGGGACCCCCGCCGGGACCCTCAGTGGCCCGACGATCACCCGTTGCCACTGAATAACTGACCGCACAAGAATCTGTTACTGTTCCATCAATTAACGAATGGCCATTCACAAACTCGGAGGTGGCCGGATGGCCCGGCCGAGGCTCGTGAGTGACGACGTGATCCTGGACGCGACCCGCCGGGTCCTCGCCGAGCTGGGGCCGGCGAAACTGACCCTGGCTGCGGTCGGTGCACGGGCCGGTCTCGCACCGCCGACGCTGCTGCAACGGTTCGGCTCCAAGCGCGGTCTGCTGCTTGCCTCGGCCGCCCGATCACCGTTCATGGTGCTCCGCGCGGCCGAGGAAGCGGAGGCGCGGAACACCTCCCCACTGGCCGCGCTGCGGGATTTCGCGCTGACGGCCGTTGCCCACATCAAGCACCGCGAAGAGCTCGGCAACGGGGTCGACGTCACCGACCCCGACTTCCGGCAGCACGCGCTCGCGCACTCGGCGGCGATCGTGGACACCTGCGCCCGGCTCTACCAAGCCGCTGTGCAAGCCGGTGAGCTGCGCCCCGACACCGACGTACCGGCGCTTGCTCGCCACACCCTTGTCTGTTTCACCGGCGCTCTCCAGGTCTGGGCAGTCACCGACTGGGGTTCCCTCCGCGACTTCCTGGCCGACCAGCTGGACCTGATGATCGCGCCCTACCTCGCCCAGGACTGACGCTCGCGACCCGGAGCTGCGCACGGTTGACCAAGGCAACGGTCTGGACCGCAGCTGGGTCAACCGTTTGATGCACAGGCGAGCACGCAACAAAGCCCAGGTCCCGAAACGGTGGGCCTGGGCTTTGACATCTGGAGCGGGACGGGAATCGAACCCGCACTGTCAGCTTGGGAACAGAGTTGTCAGCCGTAGTCGGCTCAGCCTGACGGGCGGCGAGCTGCTCGCCCGGTCCGAATTGTCCGCTGTTGACCGGTGGTTCACGCCGGGTGCCGTCCAATCGGGCACGGATCGGGCACGGATCGGGCCTGCTGCCCAGGTCCGGACCCGACACGCTTTCCAAGTCCTGCACCGATGGTCCGTCGCCACCCTCGGCAGGGTTCGCCGCAATCCTCAACGCGATGCAAGCCCCGACCGAGAGGCACTAAAGCACTTCGCCCAACTCAGGTGGAAGTCCGTCCAACCTCAAGCCGCTCCACCCAAGCCTCCCGGTATCCCCGTGCGGCTGCTTGAACGGGCAGTCGTCGTCTCGATGGGGGACGTCCTGATGGACTTTCGCGAAGCAACGATCGACCTCGGTGGTAAGCCCGGCTTAGCACCCGGTGCAGGTGGCGGCGGCGGTGGAGCCATCGGCTCGGGCGCCCGCGGGGGCTGCGGATCAACGGTGCGGGTCGAAATCACCTCTGGGAGATGATGCCGGCGCGACGGGGCGAGGTGACGCTGGCTGTAGGTGGCCGGCGGCCACAACCTGAACAGGGGGCACCCATCATGGCAGATCGCAACTACACGCTGTTCGTCGCCGCGTACGACGACGAAGCCTCCGCACAAGCGGACTTCACGACCATCAAGGAGCTGGACGACACCGTCGTCATGGCCGCGGTGGTCCTCTCACGTGACTCCTCGGGCCAGGTGGAGGTCAAGGAGCACGGCGGCGGCTACGTCGCCGCCGGTACGACCCTGGGCGCGGTCGGAGGGCTCGTGGTCGGATTGTTCGCCCCGCCCCTGTTGCTTGCCGGTGTGGTCGGCGCCGGGATCGGTGCCGGTGCAGGGGCCATCGCCAAGCGTCACTCGGAGAAGTCCATCGGTGTGGACGCGGAGGAGTGGCTGCCTGCCGGTTCCTCGGCGATCGCCGCGGTCGTCGACGACCTCTACCTCGACCGTGTCGACAAGGCCGTCGGCAAGGCGACCAAGAAGGTCAGCAAGGCCATCGACAAGGGCGACTACGACGCCGTCGTCAAGGCCGTCAACGAGGGCGACGAGAAGGTCATCGAGGCCGCGGAGTCCTGATCCGGACCACACCGGCAGGGGGAGCACCCGCAGACGCTGAGGAGACAGTGCCGTGCCAGCTGAACCAGACACCCCGCGGAGGCCCCGGGTTCTCGACAAGGGCCGGATGGAAGGATTCAGCGACGGCGTCTTCGGTTTCGCCGCCACACTGCTCGTACTGGATCTCGCCGTCCGTCCGCCGGGCACGCCTCTGGAGCAGGTGCTACGCGGCTGGCCCGGCTACCTGGCCTATCTCGTCAGCTTCCTGACCATCGGGGCCGCCTGGCTCCTGCACACCGCCATGACCGACCGGCTCAGCGGGACCGATCAGTTGTTCCTGCGGCTCAACCTGCTCCTCCTGCTCGCGGTGGTCTTCCTGCCGTTCCCGACCGGGCTCATCGCAGACGCGCTGCGCGACGACGACATGAACAGTGAACGCGTGTACGTCACCATGTACGGGCTCACCCTCCTGACCATCAGCCTGCTAGGTTCCGGCCTCGACGCCTACGCCCGGCGCGAGCACCTCTACGCGGTCAAAGCGGGCGAGGAACTGCGCAGCCCACGACGAAAGTCCCTCCGGGGCGTCATCGCGTACGCGATCGCGATCCTCATCGGCCTCGCCCTGCCGATCCTGGCGGTGGCGATCTACTTCGGTATCGCGGTGTACCTCGTGGTGCCGTTCCGGGAGGCCGCACGAGTGCTGCGCAGACGTCATAGCACTCCCCAATGAACACCGCTCACCGGACGTGACGAACGATCCGACGCCGACCACCGAACCACTGATCCGCCTGTATGACGCTCACGGCGGCTTCACCAACCTCGCAGAAGTGCAACTGCTCAAGGCGCCCTGACCATGGTGACGCTGGGTGGCCGGATCTCACCTCGGCGGACGGCCGGTTGACATCATGCGATGGGGATGATGTGGAGCCGCCGCGCAGGCGGAACGATCCTCGTGTACAGGTGTGAACTTTCGAGGGGGTGAGTGGCGGATGAGGTCTCCTATCGTCAGCGCCGCAGTGGCTCTGGTGCTCGGCGCTTCGCTGGTGGGCTGTAGTAACAACCAAGCCGCCGTGTGCGGTTCTGTCGACAAGTTCAAGACGTCGGTCGACGACGTCAAGAAGGTCGATGTGACCTCGTCGACCGGCGTCTCCGACCTGCAGAACGCACTGGCGACCGTCGAGACGAACCTGGCACAGGTCAAGACCGACGCCAAGTCGGACTTCTCGTCCCAGCTCGGGGCGGTCGACACGTCGCTCAACACGCTCAAGACCAGCCTCACCACGGCCAAGTCCGACCCGTCGGGCGCCAGCCTGACCGCGGCAGCTGCGGCGACTCGGGCTTTCGGTGGCGCCGTCGATGCCCTCACCACCAGCATCAAGTCCACCTGCTGACCAGAACCACCTCGGCTGCCCGCCAGCTGGCCGCACAGTCCTGCGCGGCGGCCTCTTCTTCGGCCACCTCCGCCTCCGCTACCTCGATGGCGACACCGATCGCGGCCACTATGCTTCCGGTCCCGCCCGCCCTGAGTGCCGACCAAGAGGCGATCCTCAACGCACTAGATCGCCCGATCCCAAGGCGACGGTCTCACTTGTCGCTAGCCGGCCGAACTCTGCGTAGCTCGGGGTGCCCCGGTGCAGGGCCTCCTCGGCGCGAGCGATACGCCGCACCATTGACGGTCGCATGCGATCGCTTGCCTGGTCCAGTGTGAGGAACTGGCAGCGTCGCGCTTCTGTTGCGTCCAAGGTGATTCGGTTAATCTGTTCATCGGTCAGAATTCCACCGTCGAAGATGAACATGATGCCGTCAAACCAGACTCCCTGAGCTGGAATCCAGTCCACGACAAGCACCGGGCCGATTTCAATGTCAATCCCGATCTCCTCCCGTGCCTCTCGACGGCAAGCTTCGAGAGGGGATTCATCGAACTCAGTCACGCCACCGGGGATTTCAAGGGTTGGCTTGTATGTAGCTTCTAGGAAGAGGATCAGCCCATCGCTATTGCGAACGAGCGCGCCTGCCGCGGTCGTCTTCTTCGGCAGTCTTCCCGCAATGCCTACGTTGAATTCCTTCTCCGGTTCGCCTTCGGCTGCTAGGTCGGCTTCGCGGCTGGGATGGATCATTTCGCTGCACCTTCTGGGTTGAGACCGCTCTGGTCAAAGAAATCTCGGACAACATATGTGTTCATGAATGGTCGAAGTTTCGCGGCAAGTCGTGCGAGATGCCGTCGTGCACGATTAGAGTCAACGTGATCCCGCAGGGAGATTATTTCCGTGCCGTAATGACATGCAAGCTCTAGCTCACCTTCCCGAGCGGCCGCGATTCCGAGTTCTGCAGCGCTATAAATTCTGCGCCTCGGTCGATCCCCCGATCCTTCCCAAACCTGGTTGAGATGCCTCCTCGCTTCCTTCGTATTACCCAGGTCGTTCCAGCAAGTTCCCGCGTGGCTCGCGAACATGATTTCATCCCGCTGCGGCTCCCAAGCACGCGGCTCCGCTGTCTGAATCCGTTCGTACGACTGTTCGGCGCTGTGAAGGGCTGACGTTGCGTCTCGGACAGCACCGAGAGCGGAGTGGGATCGGGCCACCAACAGGTCAGCCTCGACAAGCACCTGTGGACTGCCAGCAGACTCCGCAACGTTTCGTGCGGCCTTGGCGACCCGGAGGGCTGCAGCCGCCTGCCCAACGTGCAGCGCCTGGTGAGTGATACTCGTCATCAGGTAGGCCGACAGAGCGTCGTCGCCAACCTCACGGGCCAGTCGGAGTGCTTGGGTGAAGTAGGCCTGTCCGAATCCGTGGCGTCCGGCGTCGTAGTACATCCATACGACGATCTCGCACAGCTCAGCAACAACGGAGAACAGCTCCGAGCGAGCATTGGTCTCGATCTCGCGTTGGAGCATCGGCAGCGCGATCTCATGGAGGTATCGGCTGGCCGTCGCCCGACACTCCGCACCGCCCGCCCGGCGCTCGATTGTGTCTATTGCCGAGATCATCGTCCGGACCTGCTCGACGTTGCCACTCGTGACGCGGCCACTGTCGGTGGTGGCAATGGCCTGTCCGACCGCCGATGTGGGCCAGTCGAGCACTGTTGCGGCGAGGTCTTCGGGCCGGTACACGGCGCGCTCAGCGGACGGTTCAGCAAGGCTTTCCAGGATCGTGACGGCTGCGTCCAACCCAGACGGATAGGTCGTCAGCGAATGGCCGGCCGCCGGACTGTGTACCTCCCGGAGATCGTCATGCAGGACCTGCGCCTCCACTTCGATATACATGTCAAACGAACGCCTGAAGCATTCGTTTTCACGGGAGCAAAGGGTGCACAGTTGCGTCGGTCAACGTTCCAGCGGAACTGGCGGAAGGGACTCAACGGAGCAGGCCTAACCGGACGCGTCCACTTCCACGACCTGCGCCACACCGGCAACACCTGGGCGGCCGAGTCCGGCGCGACCCTGCGGGAACTGATGGAGCGCATGGGGCACGCCAGCAGCAGGGCATCTCTCATCTACCTGCACACCAACGACGGACGACACCAGGGCGTCGCCCAGGCGATGTCAGAACTCATCGCCGAAGGTCTGCGGGACGACCCGGACGCTGGTCTCCCGGCGGCATCGGGCACGTAACGGGCACGGCGGCGGTAGCCGGTCACTGAGATGACGAAACCCCAGGTCAGAAAGTTGCCTTTGACCTGGGGTTTCGATCTGGAGCGGGTGACGGGAATCGAACCCGCACTGTCAGCTTGGGAAGCTGATGTTCTGCCATTGAACTACACCCGCGCAGCCGGAGGAACCGGCAGGCGCAGAAGAGCATAGCCGATCGGTGGGGGCGAAAGCACGACGGGTGCGGCGCGGCGCGAACGGACGGCCGACTGGGGCGCACTGCCCCGGCCCGGCACCTCGGTCCGTCGTTCGGGACCGGCCGGTGGGGTGGTTGTTGCGGGGTCAGGAGATCAGGTGCCGAACGCATCGAAAAGGGGTCGCGGACGGTTTGCGATCGGGGTTCTTGGGGAGTTTTCCACAAAGGGCACGCTCAGGACTGGGCAGGTCCGTGATCTTCTGGCAGATTAGAACGCGTTGCCGGGGGCAACATTTGACGCAACGTGAGGATGCGGTCCTCGTCAGGACCGGACAAGGTGGTTGCGGGGCAACTGGATGAAGGGGTGAACGGTGGCAACAGACACAAGTGACGCGCTGGAGAACCTGGAGACGGAGCTCGTCACGATGGCGCGCCGGCTGCGTGGTCTGCAGCGGAAGCTGTCCGACGAAGCGCACCCGGACCTGGAGCCGGCGCAGTACGCGTTGTTGAACCACGTCGAGGAGCTGGCGCCGGTGCGGATGGCCGACCTGGTTGCGGCGCTCGAGGTGGACAAGGGTCCGGTCAGCCGGGCCTGTGCGCGGCTGGAGGAGGAAGGTCTGCTGAAGCGGGCGGCCGACAAGTCGGACGCGCGGGCGACCCTGCTGACCCTGACGGCGGCCGGCAAGCGCAAGCTGGCGGCGGCCCGGAAGAAGCGGCACAAGGTGATCGAGGACCTGCTCAAGGACTGGTCGCCGGCGCAGGTGAAGACCTTCGCCACCCAGGTGTCGAGATTCAACAAAGTGGCCGGCTGAGTTAGTTGCCTCAGGCCCGGTTTCGGTACGCCGCAACGGTATCGGAACCGCCCGTGAAGGTCTGGTGGTGAGGTCTCGCCGGGGAGCTGAGGGCTCCGGACGATCCACCACCGGCCCACGGACAGCTCCGCCGGACGACCGGCGGAGTGAGGCGGGAACTGGGCGGATGAGCAGCGCGCTGCTAACGTGCGACCGTGCTGCTCTCCGACCGTGACATCCTGGCCGAGCTCGACGCGAAGCGGGTCCAGCTGGATCCGTTCGACGCTGCGATGGTGCAGCCGTCGAGTGTCGACGTACGGCTGGACCGGTTCTTCCGGGTCTTCGAGAACCACAAGTACCCGCACATCGACCCGGCCGAGGAACAGCCCGACCTGACCCGGCTGGTCGAGCCGGACGGCGAGGAGCCGTTCATCCTGCATCCCGGTGAGTTCGTCCTGGGATCGACGTACGAGCTGGTGACGCTGCCCGACGACGTGGCGGCGCGGCTGGAGGGCAAGTCCTCGCTGGGCCGGCTCGGGCTGCTGACGCACTCCACCGCCGGGTTCATCGACCCCGGGTTCTCCGGGCACGTGACGCTGGAGCTGTCCAACGTGGCGACGCTGCCGATCAAGCTCTGGCCCGGTATGAAGATCGGCCAGCTCTGCTTCTTCCGGCTCTCGTCCCCGGCCGAGCACCCGTACGGCTCCACCAAGTACGGCTCCCGCTACCAGGGCCAACGCGGCCCCACCCCGTCGCGCTCCTACCAGAACTTCCACCGCACCGATATCTAGTACGCCGCAACGCGAAAGGGCTCCCGACCACGGGAGCCCTTCGCCGTGAGGTCCGATCAGGCGGTCGGCTTGAGCGCGATCAACACGCTCTGGAAGCTGGAGCCGCCCGGTGCCTGCGAGTAGACGCCGCCGTACTTCGTCACCGCGGTCGGCGACTCTGGCTTGTCGTTGTACAGGGACATGTCCGAACCGTTCGCACTGCCCGGATCAGTCGGCTGCGAGCCCGGGTCCTGGCTCGGCGTCGACCCCTCGGTCGGCGTGCTGCTCTCCGACGGAGTGCCACCGTCCGACGGGCTCGTGCTGTCCGATGGTGTCGGCGCGCTGGTCGGAACGTCGTTCCCGGTGGCTGCATCGAGCATCACCGGCTGTGCCTCGGTCTGCCCGTAGACGACGCCGTGGAAGGCTGCGGTGAGGTCGGGGACGATCCGGTTCGCAGCCTTGTCGGTGTACCCCCAGGTCTTCTTGCCGGTGGTGTCATCTATACCGATGATCTCGCTGCTGTTGCCGGCGCCTTCGACGCAGACCACGGCGTTGGCCTCGTCGCCCAAGCACCTGAACTTCATCAGGTGATCGACAACCTGAGCCGGGATCGGCACGACCGCACCGGTGGCGATGTCGATCGAGTACACGACGTTGCTGAACTTGTCTCCGCCGCTGGTGCTGCCGGACACATAGGCGCGCTTCGAGCCGTGGCCCGCGCTCCACAGCGAGGCCTGCTTGGTCGGGAACTGCTTGGTGATCTTGCCTGTCGCCGCATCGGCGATCAGGATCGTCGTGGTGCCGCGGCCGGCCGCATCGCCGCCGTTCACTCCGGCGACCACTCCGTTGAGCACGCCGGCCGGTTCGAAGGACGGGATGAGGCCCGACTTCTGGGTCTTCGGGTCGGCGAAGACGGTGAAGATCCCGCCGGACTTCGCGGTCGCAGTGTCGGGATGGACGCCGATCACGATCTGACCGGTGGCGGCGTCGTATGCCTGGCTCACGATGTTGTCGCCGGTCTGGCCGGGGCCGAGGAGCGGAGTGAGGTCCGCGGCCACTTCGGCGACCTTCTTGCCGTCGGCGGCGTCGATCCACTGGAACAGCACTTGGCCCTTGGCCTTCTGGGTGCCGCTGCCGGCGACGGACTGGATGTACGCGATCGCGACCACGTCCTTGCCGTCAAGCTGCACGGGCATAGGCCCGGTGACTGCTGCGATGGTGGTGGTCTCCGCTTCCGCCGGTGGGACGGTCCACGGCTGGCCCTGGCCGGCGATGTTCCGTCCGGTGATGCCGAACTTGCCCGCGATCAGCGTGGTCTGGCCGACCATGCCGGAGGTGAGGCTGTACTGGTTGTCCTTGTCGCTCCGCGGGACGCCGAACGCCGACACGGCGGCGAATCCCTTGGGCGGGTCGAAGGAGGCTACGGGTGGCGCCGACGGGGTGGCCGGGGCCGCGGACTCTCCGCCTGCGGACTTCGCGTCGGACTTCTTGTCGTCTCCGCCGCAGCCGGCCAGCAGGACGACGGCGGCGGTGACGGCGGCTGTTGCGACCATCGGACGCAGCATCGTTGGTTACTCTCCCCAGGTCTCGACCGAGAATGATCGCCTGAACGCTAGCAGTGTTCGCGGGTCCCCGATCGCGGTTATCCACAGGGGTTGCACCAACCTGCAGACTCAGCTGTGACTCCGGGTCCCCACCGTCACCAGTCCCAGGCGGTGCAGCACGCTGCAGAGTGCGGCGGCTGCACCGCTCAGCGGTTGGCTGGTCATCGGTACGCCGGTCATCGGACGATCGACAGGCCGGTCCCGCGGTGGCGGGGCTGCGGTTCGGCCAGCCGGCGGGAGGCCGGCTCGAGGCGGTCGGCCAGGCGGCGGAGGGCGGTGGCGAGTCCGTGCCGCGGGCCGTTGCCCTCCGGCTTGCGGTCGCGGCGCTGGGCCCTGGCCTCGGCGGCCCGCAACTGCTCGGCGACCCGGTAGCGTGCGACCTCTTCGTATTCGGTGATCATGTCCTTGCTCCCCTCACGTTGTCCCCGTACTGATGTGATTTCGGCAATGCTTCGCCCAGGTCCCGCCAGACCTAAGACGTGCGGGACCTTCCTGGGTGGTGTGGTTCAGACCTTGACGACGGTGATGTCGCCGGAGACGGTGCGGGCCCGCAGCATCAGCGCGTGCTCACCCTCGGCCGGCTTCTCGCCGGGCTCCAGCTCGCACCGGATCCGTCCGGTGACGGTCTTCAGGTCCAGGTACGCCGGGACGCCGTCGGGGACCCCGATCCGGACGTCACCGCGAGCAGTCTCGGCTTGGACGCTCGGCCCGTCGGCGATCTCGACCGTGACGTCGCCGGAGCCGGAGGTGGCGACCGAGTGGTCGCGGATCCGCTCGATGGTGATGTCACCCGAGCCGACCTTGACGGTGGTGGGACCGCCGGCGTCGCCGACCTTGACGTCGCCGGAGCCGGTGCTCAGGCCGAGCCCGTCGGCGGCCTCGCCGATGTCGATCGACCCGGAGCCGGTGCTGGCCCGGACCGTGCCGGCCGCGTGCTCGACCTTGACGTCGCCGCTGCCGGTGCTGACTCCGAGGTCACCCTCGACCCGGTCGAGCTGGACGTCGCCGGAGCCGGTCGACAACCGCGCCGTACCCAAGGGCATCCGCGAGTCGATGTCTCCGGAGCCGGTCTTGATCCGCGCGTCCAGCGTCGCCGGGGTGGCGATCCTGACCTGGATCTGCGGGCCGCGGCCACGGACGTTGCGGGGACCCTCGACGATCAGTTCGCCGTCCTCGACGGTGAAGACCACGTCGTCCTCGGGACCGCTGTCGACGTCCAGACTGACGATGGTCTCGGTGCCGTCGTTCGGCACGATCTCGACCTTGCCGGAGCCGATCTCGATCCGGACCCGGTCGATCGTGCCCGCGTCCTCGACGATCTGGCTGCTGAAGCCGCTCACTGGACCCATCCCGTCATCCGTTGTCCCGGCCCGCGGCCCCCACGGCGCTCCTCGTGCCGCCGCTGGTGCTCCTCGCGGCGCTGATCCTTGTCTTCGCGACGGCGCTCCCGGTCGCGGTCGCGGCCACGCCGGCCGCGGTCGTTGCCGAACACGCCTTCCTCACCGAAGGGTCCACCCGGGCCGAACACGCCGTCCGGTCCGAAGACCCCGTCGGGTCCGAGCGGGCCGTTCGGGCCGAGCGGTCCGTCCGGTCCGAAGACCCCACCGCGCGGCGGGCGCGGCGGCCGGGGCGGGCGAGGGCCACCGCGGCGGCGGTCGCTCAGCTCGGTCATCACGGTGCGCATCAGCCACGCGTTCGAGGAGATGCCCTCGGCCGTGGCGGCTTCATCCACCTTGTTCTTGATCGACATCGGCAGCCGCAGCGTGATCCGTGCGGTCGGCTCGTCGGCGTCCAGCGTGAGCTGGTCGGTGACGTCGGTGTCGGTCTCGTCGTCGATGTCGTCGTCGGTCTCGTCCGGACCGGTCAGCTGGCTCGGGGCCGGCGTGACCACGAACTCGGGACGGCCACCGGCCATCCGGAGCTCGACCGAACCGGGGGACAGCTCGCGGCTGATCTCCCCGGCGGCGTCGGACAGGGCTGAGATGAGGGCCAGGCGGCCCGCGTCATCCAGCGTGGCTCCGAGGCGCTGCGCCACGGAGCGAGTTTGGTCGTCGGCCAGGGCGGTTGCGTTCTCGACGCTCCGCCGGACCGACTCGAGGTAGTGGTCAAGTTCCATGGCAGCAAGCATGACGTCATCGTGACGTCACTGTCAACCCCTTTTGATGTCATGGTGGTGGCACGGGCAGAATGAGGGCCAGTCGTCGACAGGAGGAACCGTGTCCAGAGGAGTACTCGTCACCGGCGCGTCCAGGGGCGTCGGAGCGGCCGCCGCGCGGGCGTTCGCGCGGGCCGGCGACCGGGTCGTGCTGCATTGCCGTGGCGCGGTCGACCGGGCCGAGGAGGTCCGGGCCGGACTGCCCGGCGACGGTCACGCGGTGGTCGCCGCCGATCTCGGCGATTCGGCCGCAATCCCTGCCCTGGTTGAGGAATCGGCCACCGCTCTCGGCCGGATCGACGTGCTGGTGAACAACGCCGCGCTGTTCGTCGACGAGCCGGTCGCCGGGTCCCGTCGGATCGGGCATCCGCCGGCCGAGACGCCGTACGACGATTGGGTCGCGGCCTGGCGTCGTACCCTCGCGGTGAATCTGGAAGGGGCGGCGCACGTGACCTGGTGCGTGGCCCGGCAGATGCTCGACAAGGAGCCTGCCGAGGGCGTACGGCGGGGTGCGATCGTCAACGTGGGGTCGCGCGCCGCCTACCGCGGCGAGCCGGACGTGCCCGCCTACGGCGCCGCGAAGGCCGGACTGCACTCCCTGGGCCAGTCGTTGGCCGTCTCGCTGGCGCCACATGACATCACCGTGACGTCAATCGCGCCGGGATTCATCACGACCGACATGACCGAGACCATCCTGTCCGGTCCCGGCGGCGATGCGATCCGCGCCCAGAGCCCCTTCAACCGCACCGCCACCGCCGAGGAGGTCGCCGACGCCATCGTCTGGCTCGCGTCCCCGCAGGCCACCTGGTCCAGTGGCGCCGTCCTCGACTTCAACGGCGCCTCCTACCTGCACTGACGGCTGTTGCGTCCGAAGAAGCGTGGCCTATAGCCCTCACTTCTTCGGACGCAACGGATCGTCAGTTGCCGTAGACCTCGAGTTCGACGATGCGGGAGTAGGTGTGGTCGTTGCCGTCGAGGCAGAGGATGCGGACGGCCGTGGCTTGGACGGGGGCGAAGGTGGACGTGACGTGACCGGCGGTGTTGCCGCGGACCTGGGCGACGGTCTGCCACGTCCCGTTGGCCGAGACCTGGACGTCCCAGTCGCGCAGGCCATTGGTCGCGGCCGGGTACTTGGCCGAGTCGAGGGTGTAGAGCTCGACGCGGTTGATGGTGGTCGGCTGGGCGAGCGCGACGTCGTAGTTGTCGGGGAAGACCGCTCGGGTGCCGTCGTTCCAGCCGGTCAGGGTGTCCCAGTGCTCGGAGTCCTTGTCGCCGTCGACCGCGCCGCAGAGGAAGAAGCTGCCGTGCGTCGACGAGGCGGCGGCCTGCTCGCCGAGGGCGACGTTGCTGCCCGGATCCTTCGACGGCAGCGGGTTCACCTGGACCGGGACGGTGAGCCTGGTCTTGTCGACCTCGAGGTCGATCTTGTACGAGCCGGGCTCGGTGTCACGCGGGACGCGGACCTCGACCGGTGCGGACACCGGCTGGTCGGGGTCGACGGCCGGCAGCCAGGACGAGAACAGCTCCCGGGACAGTTGCAACGGACCACTCGGGGCCAGCGTCAGGTCGGCGTACCGGTCCTGGCTGCCGGTGTTGGTCATGGTGAGCGTCAGGTTGCCCGGGAAGCACGGCAAGCCGACGACGCTGAGCTGCTGCGGTTCGACCGAGATCTGTACGTCGGTCTGCGGGTTACTGTTGGTTGCCTGGGGCACCGAACTGGACGCGACCAGGGTCGCCGCCACCGCGGCACCGAAGCCGACGGCCGACTGCCAGCGGATCTTCATCGCTGCACCTCCGAGATGCCCGGGCGCCCGTCCTCGACGAAGAGCTTGGCGCGGGTGCTGACAGTGCCGTTCTGGACCGTGACCTTGTCGACCACCAGGTAGTCGGAGATCCACTGCTGCGGCGTGATGCTGCAGCTCACGTAACCGCGCTGGAAGTTGCCGAACCTGATGTGCGGGTTCTCGTTCAGCAGAGTCTGGCCGCCGGGATCGATGTCCATGCCGTCCAGGCCGGACGTGATCGACGTACCGACGAACTCGGCGGCGACGGTCTGCGAGTCGGGGTTCGTGAAGTCGAGCTTGAGGTCCGAGGCGACGCTGCGGTGCAGGTCGCCGGCGATCGAGACCAGGTTGCGGACCTTGCGTTGCGCGGCGCCGCCGAGGATCCGGTCGCGGGACGCCTCGTACCCGTCCCAGGTGTCCATCGGGACCAGGACGCCGGGACCGTCCTTGGTGTCGAGCCGGGCGATCGCGGTCTGATGGGCCATCACGTTCCAGCGCGATCGCGAGGCGGTCCAGCCGTCGAGCAGCCACTTCTCCTGGGCGTCTCCGGTGATCGTACGGGCCGGGTCCTTCGTCTCCGGACCGGGCGCCTTGGTGCCGTCGCCGTACGCCTGGTCCGAGCGGTACTGCCGGGTGTCGAGCACACTGAACTCGGCCAGCCGCCCGAACTGGAATCGCCGGTAAAGCTGCATGTCCGAGCCTTTCGGCAACTGCGCGAGCCGCAGCGGCATGTGTTCCCAGTACGCGCGGAACGCGTTGGCGCGCCGGACCAGGAACTGCGCGGGTGGCGCGCTCGGATGCGCCTCGTCGGCCCAGTTGTCGACCACCTCGTGGTCGTCGAGCGTTACGATCCACGGCGCCACCGCATGAGCTCGCTGAAGGTCCGGATCCAGCTTGTACGCCGCGTACCGGAGGCGGTACTCGTCCAGCGTGACGGTCTGCTGGGTGATGTAGGGCTCGTTCGAGTCCGGCCGGATACCGCGGTCGATGCCGAACTCGTAGATGTAGTCGCCGAGGAAGAACACCACATCGTGGTCTCGCTCGGCCATGTCGGCGTACGCCGTGTACCAGCCCTCCCACGAGGCCTGGCAGGAGGCGAAGGCCAACGACAGTTCGGACAGGTTCGCGTCGGCCGGCGGCGCGGTCTTGGTCCGGCCGACCGGGCTGAGCCTGCCGTTCACGCGGAAGCGGTACCAGTACTGCCGCCACGGTCGGAGTCCTCGTACGTCGACGTGCACCGAGTGGCTCGCCTCCGGCCGGGCCTGGGTCACGCCGTCGCGGACGATCCGGCGGAAGTGCTCGTCCTCCGCGACCTGCCACTGGACCTCGACCGGACGCCGGTCCATCCCGCCGAACGGCGCGAGCGGCTCCGGCGCGAGCCTGGTCCAGATCACCACCGCGTCCGGCAACGGATCGCCGGACGCGACTCCCAAAGTAAACGGATCCCGCCGATCGGGCCGGCCGGCCGAGCCGGCCGTCGCACTCCCGATCTCGGGCAGCTTGCCGGTCAGCGCCAGCGCGGCCGCCGTCCCGGACACGGTCAGAAAGGTTCGTCGACTACTGCGCATCGGCACAGGCCCACCCGATCATCCGTAGGTGATCACTTCCGTAACGGGAGATTACGAGAAGTTCTCAGGATCGGGTGGGATCTGACCGGTTCCGGTCTCAGCGGCTGACGACTTTGCTCGCGGGAGGTGCGGTGATGCTGACGGGCTTGTTGTACTCGGACATCGACATCACCATCGACACGCCACTGAGGTCGAACGACAGGCGGCGGACCAGGTGGGACTTGTCCATCCACATCGAGTAGGTCAGGGTCTTCGGCAGGCCCGCGGGGACCTTCTTGCCTTGTGCGGCCAGGGCTTTCGCGGTGTTGACGGTGACGGCGTACCGGTCCAGCTTCTCGCCGCCGATGGTCTCCGTGCGGACGAACTTGACGCTGGCCAGGCTCGAGTCGAAGGACTTGAAGATCTTGGTCGGGTCGCCGCCCTCGAGGAGTTCCCCGAGCTGGTCGGACTGGCCGGTATTGATCTTCAGATACTTGCCGGCAGGCGTGACGCCTGGTATCGACAGGTAGCCGGTGCCTTTGATCATGACCATCTTCGCCGTCTTGCCCTGGAAAGCAGCACCGGTCATCTCCATCGACATGGCCAATGGCTTGGCGGTCTGAAAGCCGTCCATCGTCAGCACGGTGGTGCCGTTGGCGGTCATCTTGCCGGTGACGCGCCAGGACTTCTGCTTGGTCATCGCGGCGTTCATCGACGGGACGAAGGTGACGCGGTTCAGGTGTGCCACGGGTGCGGGCTTGACCGGCGCGGCGGTGTTGGTGGCGGCCGGAGTCGAGGCCGGAGCGGACGGCTTGTAGCCGGTGGCTTCGGGTTTGGCGTCGTTACCGCAGGCGGCCAGGCCGAGAGCAAGCGGAACGGTGGCGACGGCGGCGATCGCCGTGCGGAGCTTCATGGTGTGGATTCCTCCCCAGGTGTGCAAACCGTCGGATCTTATGGTCTGGACCGCCTGGAGAGGAAGTCTTTTACAGCTTGTTGCAAGCAGGCTTAACGCAGCATTGATCAGTTCGCGCCGCGCTTGACCGATGCGAGCAGGAGCTGGGCCACGTCCTGGACCTCGACCGATTCCCGGGCCGAACCGTCCGCCTGCTTGGCGGTGAGGCCGTCGGACAGCATCACCCGGCAGAACGGGCAGCCGGTGGCGATCTTGTCCGCGCCGGTCTCGACCGCCTCCGTGGTCCGGTTCAGGTTGATCCGGCTGCCGAGCTTCTCCTCCATCCACATCCGCGCACCACCGGCACCGCAGCAGAACGACTTGGTCTGGTTCCGCGGCATCTCGGCGTACTCCGCGCCCGGGATGATGTCGAGCAGTTCGCGCGGAGCGTCGTACACCTGGTTGTGGCGGCCGAGGTAGCACGGGTCGTGGTAGGTGATCTTCTGGCCGTTGAGGGAGCTGTCGGCCGGCGCGACCGGAGTCAGCTTGCCCTCACGGACGAGCCGGTTGAGCAGCTGGGTGTGGTGGATCACGTCGAGCTCGACACCGAGCTGGGAGTACTCGTTCTTCAGCGTGTTGAAGCAGTGCGCGCAGGTGGAGACGACCTTCTTCGCGCCGGTCTCCTTGAAGACCTCCGCGTTCTGCATCGCGAGCTGCTGGAAGACGAACTCGTTGCCGGACCGCCGGGCCGGGTCACCGGTGCAGGTCTCGCCGTCACCCAGTACGGCGAAGCTGACGCCGGCGATGTCGAGTAGTTCGGCGACCGCCTGCGTGGTCTTCTTCGCGCGATCCTCGTAGGCACCGGCGCAGCCGACCCAGAACAGGTACTCGACCTCGGCCAGCGTCTCCACGTCCGTACCGACCTGCTTGACCTCGAACGGCAGGTCCTTGGCCCAGTCCATCCGGCCGGACGGGTTCATGTTCCACGGGTTGCCCTTGTTCTCCAGGCCTTTGAAGAGTCCGTTGAGCTCGGACGGGAACGACGACTCGATCAGTACCTGGTAGCGGCGCATGTCCATGATCGCGTCGACGTGCTCGATGTCGACCGGGCACTGCTGCACGCACGCACCACACGAGGTGCACGCCCACAGCGCGTCCTCGTCGATGACCGCCACGTCCGCGGGACCCACGAGCGGCTTGTCCTGTTCCGCGAGTACCAGCTCGGGCAGCGACTTCCGCTCGTCGTCCGACGACGCCAGCAGGTACGGCGCCTTGGCGTACGCGTGCTCGCGCAGGTTCATCATCACCAGCTTGGGTGACAACGGCTTGTCGGTGTTCCACGCCGGGCACTGCGACTGGCAGCGGCCGCACTCGGTGCAGGTGGTGAAGTCGAGCAGGCCCTTCCAGGTGAAGTCCTCGACCTTGCCGACGCCGAGCGCCGCGTCCTCGTCCAGTTCCTCGATGTTCTCGAAGTCGATCGGCTCGCCCTTGACCATGATCGGCTGCAGTGCGCCGAGCGCCGTACCGCCGTCGGCCTTGCGCTTGAACCAGATGTTCGGCCAGGCGGTGAAGCGGTGCCAGGCCACGCCCATCGTGGCGTTCAGCGAGATCGTGATCATCCAGGCGAACGAGATCAGGATCTTGATCATCGCGACCAGGTAGACGGTGTTCTCCAGGGCCTGCTCGGACATGCCGCCGAAGAGCGCCTCCCCGATGAAGAACGTGGTCGGGAAGTGGAACTTCGTGCCGCCGCCGAGCTCATACTCCAGTCCGCGCAGCAACAGGATGCAGATCAGGACGCCGAGGATCGTGTACTCGACGTAGTACGCCTGCCAGGCGGTGGAACCGAAGAAGCGGCTGTAGCGGCCCTTCTCGCCCCGCGGCAGGTTGCGCAGCCGGATCGCCATCAGCCCGATGATCGAGACCAGGCCGGTCCAGGTGAGGAACTCGCTGACCCACTCGAACACGAACCAGTGGCCGATCACCGGCAGCACCCAGTGCGGGTCGAACAACTGACCGAACGCCGTCACCAGGGTGAGGAACAGCCCGATGAAACCGAACGCGACGAACCAGTGCAGGACGCCGACGTGGCTCCACTGCAGCATCCGGGTGTGGCCGAGGGTCTCCTTGGCCAGCGTGGCGGAGCGCCGCCCCGGGTTGTCGGTGCGGCCGGCCGGCTGGCCCAGCTTGATGACGGACACCATGTGCCCGATCGTCTTGCCGAACAGCGCGATACCGACGGCGGTGACCGCGAGCGAGACGACGATGGCGAGGATCTGCATACCAGCGATGTTATTGGTCGGTTACCCATGAGTCATGTCGATGCGGCCCTCGTCACGCCCGAGATGCGGTCGTGAGCGAATCGACACAGAGCGTTACCTGGATCCCGTTGTGACCGCGCTAGACCACTCGTAAGTTTCCTTCCAGTGCGACCGCAGTAGAGTGAATCTTCTTCAAAGGAGAGTGTGATGCGTCTTCGTCAGGGAATCGCGGCGGGAATGCTGCTGGCGACCTGCTTGGTGGTGCCGAGCGTGCCGGCGAGTGCGACCCCGGCCCCCGCCACCGCTCCGGCTGCGGGAAAGAAGTGCAACACCAGAACGATCAACTGGTACACCCGCTATGGGAAAGAGGTGTACGTCGGGACCAATCTGCACAGCGACTGGTTCGAAGGACCCGGCCGGATCACCTACTCGCGGACGGCTACCTCGGAGTCGAACTCGGCGTGGACCGGTGACCTCGGCGTCAGCGTCTCGGCGGTGATCGCGGAGATCCAGAGCAAGTACTCCAAGACTGTCGGTAAGTCCTATTCGGTCTCGCAGAACTGGTCGTACACGGCAGAGGTCAAGGCGGGCCAGGTACGGCGGTTGCAGCAGCTCAAGCAGTCCTGGATGGTGCAGGTTGTCCGCTGGCGCTACACCACCAGCAACTGCAAGAAGACCAAGGAGATCAGCAAGAAGACCGCGACGTTCCCGGTGAAGAACCGCGACTACATGTGGATCCTGGTCGGACAGAATTCCTGAGCGACCGGGGCTGGTCGCTCAACTGATCAGACGGTCGACCCGGGCGGCGACCGCCGGACGGCGCGGGTCGTCCGGCGGCAGGCCGGCGCGTCGGAGCGCGCCAGCAGCGGGCCTGCGTACAGGCCGAGGGCGGCGTCGAGGTCGCCGTTGCGGAGCGCGGCCTGGACGTCGGTCACGTCGCCGGTGACGTCGGCGATGATCCGGTACCGCTTGGTGTCGAGGACTCCACCACCGAGCAGATTCCGCAGCCGGTGCATCTCCGCGCGTACGGTGGTCGGGTTGCCCTCGTCGCCGTACAACTGGAGCATCAGCTGCTCGGCGGTGAGCCCGGACGGATGCAGGAGAAGCAGTGCGAGTACTTCGGGCCGCCTCAGGGTGAGTGCGATCTCGCGGCCGCCGACGACCGCGATCGGTTGACCGGCACCGAGCAGCATCAGCCGGAGTGACGGCCGGCTGCGGCGGACCGGCGTACCGGGCTTGCGGAGCAGGTAGCCCTCGTCGAGTCGCTCGATCAACCCTTCGCGGCCGTCGCCGAGGTCGATGCGGTCGGCACCGTCCGGGACGACGAGGCGGTCGGGCAACCACTCGAGCGGCTGTACGGCGAGCACGCGGCCGGACAGGGTCAGCAACGCACCGGGCGCATCGCCCAGTGCCGTCAGGTGCCGCATGTTGCGGGCGCGCAGCATCTCGTCGGCCGCGGCCATCCGGACCTGCAGTTGTCCTTCTGCGAGTTTGGCCGCGGCTGTCACCAGCGCGACCATCGCTGGGTGGACCGTGCGAAGCGGACCGGAGACGTCGGCGTCTCACCGACCTGCACGGTCCGCTGATGTTCCACCAGTCCGGTGGGTGCTGCGACGGCAGTTCGCCGATGTGTCTCCCGGACGGGAATTTCGAACGGGGTCGGCGGACGTGCATCTAGGTGATCTGGTCGTCGACGGCCTCGACAGGCCGATAGCGTTCTGGATGTCCGCGAATCAGTACGAGTATTGGAAGCACACACAGCTCACCGTCGATGTGGTGAAGGGCCGCGGCAGCGGATTCTCGGTGGAGGCACCGGAGGGCGTCCGCTTCCTGATCCGGTCCCGCGTCTTCACCGACCAAGAGTCCGCAGCGCTGGGACTCCTCTGAGCGAGTGCCGACCGTCCGGTGGCGTTGCCGGACGGCCGGCGCTCTTCATTCCCCGAGCACGGCGCTCGACTTGGTGCCGCGAACGACAAAAACGGCCTCCCGAAGGAGGCCGTTGGACCAAAGCCGCGAGGCGTTGGGCGCGGCGTGGGGGGCGTGAACACCAAACAGGGACCGCGGACACGAAATAGCTTGTTCAAGGTCCCAACTGCCTGCCCCAGCCCCCCACTCCAGACCGGGCGCACCCCAGCAATCCCTCCACGGCCGGAGGCATCATCACGAACTCCGGCTGTAGTCACTAGGTAGCCGGCGCGGCATTCGAGGGCGAGGGAGTCGGGGTGCTGATGGCGGCGCCCCAGCCGGTGCCGGCGACGAAGGGGAGTTGCCAGGTGTCACTGGTGCGGGCGATGGCCAATGGGGTGAAGGTGAGGGTGGCGGACAGGGCGTCGTACCGGAAACCGCTGAGGGCTTCGAGGACGGACCGGCCTGGCCCGGCGGCCGACCGGGCGTAAGGGTCCGGACCGGGAAACTCAGGGGGAAACCTTCATCGCCGGACGGGCTGTCGGCGACCCTGTCAGCCCGGGGAAAATCCGGCTCGATCGGGTCGGCTGTCATGGGTTCACCCATGACATTTGTCAGGGGCCCGATCGCTGGCTTCGGGTCGCGCCGTCGACGGACGATGCGAGAACCCATCCATGCCGGTCTCCGCCCCACCGCAAAGGAACTGGGGCGAAGGCCTGCCCAGCTCGAGGAGTTCTGTTGAGGCAACGGATTCTCGTGTCCGCCCTGGGCGCCGGCGCACTAGCCGTCGCGGGACTGACCGCCCAGGGGGCCATCGCCGCCCCCACCCCGTACACCGCCGGGAAGCACGCCGCCAAGGTCTGCTCGGCCCCGAAGGCCGCGCACACCGCGGCCTGCAACGCGATCAAACTGGTGAACGACAAAGGTGTCGCACCGGCCTCCACCACGCCGCCGTCGACCGGGCTCACCCCAGCGGGCCTGCGCGACGCCTACAAGCTGAACGGCCTGAGCGCCGGCGGTCGCACGGTCGCGATCGTCGACGCGTACGGCTACCCGAACCTGGAGCGCGACCTCGGCGTCTACCGCTCCCAGTTCGGCCTGTCCGCGTGTACGACGGCCAACGGCTGCCTGCGGGTCATCAACCAGACCGGCGGGACCTCGCTGCCGAGGTTCAACGCGGGCTGGGCCGGTGAGCAGGCGCTCGACGTCGACGCGGTCTCGGCCGCTGCGCCCGACGCGAAGATCGTCGTCGTACAGGCCAACTCGGCCAGCTTCGCCGACCTCGGCACGGCCGTGGTGACCGCATCCAAGCAGTCCGGTGTGGTCGCGATCTCGAACAGCTACGGCGGTGGTGACGCGTCCGACGCGACGTACGGCACCTACTACAACCACCCCGGCATCGCCGTCACCGCATCCACCGGTGACAACGGCTACCAGGGTGGCAGCTACCCGGCGTCCTCGTCGTACACGACGGCCGTCGGCGGTACGTCGCTTGTTGCCGCCAGCAACTCACGCGGGTGGAGCGAGACCGTGTGGAGCGGTGCCGGTTCGGGCTGCTCGACGTACAACACCGCACTGAGCGCCGCGTCGTCGTTCAACACCGGCTGCTCGAAGCGCGCGATGGCGGACGTGTCCGCGGCCGCCGACCCGGGCAAGGGCGGGATGGCGATCTACTACCCGACCAGCAAGACGAACTCGACCTGGGCGCAGTTCGGTGGCACCAGCGAGGCCGCCCCGATCATCGCCGCGGTCTACGCGCTGTCCGGCAACACCAGCGGTTACGCGAACGCGCTGCCGTACGCGCACCCGGGCTCGCTGTTCGACGTGACCAGCGGCAGCAACGGCTCCTGCCCGACGACCCAGTGGTGCAACGCTCGCACCGGCTGGGACGGCCCGACCGGCCTCGGCACCCCGAACGGCGCCGGCGCCTTCTGATCGAACGGGCGGACCCCTACCGCGATTGGGGTCCGCCCGTTCCCCAGCAGGTCCACCACCACCGCGGCGACACACGCCGCGGTGCGTTGGTGGCTGGGTGCGACTGTTGGCCTGTCGCTCCTAGTACTCTGCCGGGCACGAAGGACAACCCTCGTCTCCACGTCATTCCGGTGATTTCCCTTCCCAGCGAG
Source organism: Kribbella sp. NBC_01484 (assembly GCF_036227145.1). Taxonomy (NCBI): domain Bacteria; kingdom Bacillati; phylum Actinomycetota; class Actinomycetes; order Propionibacteriales; family Kribbellaceae; genus Kribbella; species Kribbella sp. NBC_01484. The sequence continues at coordinate 2,341,457 of NZ_CP109437.1, read as the reverse complement.
CGCTTGCCCGCCTAAGGTCGCCCCCGGACGGGTCGTGGAGGGCGACCCGCAAACACGAACTCCATGGAGATTTGCTGTGACAACATCACGCAGAGGGCGGGGGCTCCTGGCAGTCACCACCGCCGTCTCCGCCGCCACTGTGCTGGCCGTGACGGCCGCCGGTGGCGCCACCGCCGCCCAGACCGCCGGACCGGGTGAGGGCAAGGGCAAGGCGGCCCAGGCCGAGAACCTGTCGGGCAAGGAGCGGAAGGGCAACTACGACGCCCGGACCCCGAGTGCCAAGATCACCCACGCCCGCGCCGCCAAGGTGGCCGGCAAGGAGACCGCGGCCTCGGAGAAGTTCCGCAACTCGCTCGGCACCCAGGGCGTCGTCGAGCTCGACCCGAACACCGGCACCCCGGCCCAGGTCACCAAGCTGAACGGCTTCCTGACCGGCAAGAGCGCGAAGAAGGCGCCGGCCGTCGCGCTCGCCTACGTGAAGGCGCACCCGGAGGTCTTCAAGCTCTCCGACGCCGACCTGTCCACCCTGAAGCTGCGCAAGGACTACGTCGACGACCTGGGCACCCACCACGTGTCCTGGTCGCAGGTGGTCGACGGCGTCGAGGTGTTCGGCAACGGCCTCAAGGCCAACGTCACCAAGAACGGCCAGCTGATCTCGCTGATGGGCTCGCCGGTCTCCGGTCTGACCGCCCAGGCCGAGGCCGCCGCGGCCGCTCCGAAGGTGACCGCCGCCGCGGCCCGCACCGCGGCTGCCGAGGACGTCGGCGGTACGCCGAAGTCCGCCACCGCGAAGGCGGCCGGCGTCAGCACCCGGTGGAGCAACGGCGACACCGCCCAGCAGGTGTGGTTCCACACCGCCGACGGGCTGCGCAAGGGCTGGCTGACCTACGTCAACGCCGGCGGCATGAAGATCTACAACCACGTGATCGACGCCCAGACCGGCAGCCTGCTCTACCGCAAGGACCTGGTCAGCGAGGGCAACGGCGACGCGCTGGTCCAGGACAACTACCCGGGCGCGGCCAAGGGCGGCACCCAGCGGGTCGAGAACCTGATCTACAACAAGTGGCTGCCGAAGAACGCCAAGACCCTCCTCGACGGCACGTCGGTCGCGGCCTGGGCGGACGTGAACGACGACAACCAGCCGAACGCCGGTGAGACGGTCAAGGTGCCGGGCACCAAGACCGGCGCCGAGTACAAGCTGACCACCTTCCAGAGCGCGTCGTCGTTCTGCTCGGCGGCGTTCGTCTGCACCTGGGACCCGGCCAAGCCGGCCTCCTGGAAGACGAACATGAACCAGGACGTCACCAACGCGTTCTACCTGGCCAGCAACTTCCACGACTGGCTGGCCAAGCCGCCGATCAGCTTCACCCCGGCGGCCGGCTCGTTCGACGCCGCGGGCGGCGACCCGGTCCTGCTGAACGCGCTCGACGGCGCGGCCACCGGCGCCGACGGGGGCCCGGACGCCAACCACATCGACAACGCCAACATGTCCACCCCGCCGGACGGCACTCCGCCGACCATGCAGATGTACCTGTGGCACCAGCCCGGCGCGACCGACGCGCAGGATCCGTTCGTCCCGGCCAGCGGCGCGAACGACGCGAGCGTGCTGTACCACGAGTACACCCACGGTCTGTCCAACCGCCTGGTCGTCGACGCCACCGGCAACAGCACGCTGAACAGCATCCAGGCCGGCTCGATGGGCGAGGCGTGGAGCGACTTCTACGCGATGGACTACCTGGTCTCGCACGGCCTGGAGAAGGACACCACCGCACCGGGCGAGGTACTCGAGGGCAAGTACGTCGCCCACGGTGAACTGTTCCGCACCCAGGCGATCGACTGCCGGGTGAAGGCGGTCAGCCCGAACTGCATCCAGCCCGACGGTTCGAAGGGCGGCTACACCTACGCCGACTTCCCGACCATCGGCGGCACACCTGAGGTCCACGCCTCCGGTGAGGTCTGGGCGCAGACGCTGTGGGACCTGCGGGAGCGCTTCGGCCGCAGCTACGCGATGAGCATCATCACCCGCGCGATGGAGCTGTCGCCGGCCGACCCGACCATGCTCGACATGCGCAACGCGATCGTGCAGGCCGACCTGGTCGCCAGCGGCGGCAAGAACGCCGACATCATCTGGACCGTCTTCGCCAACCGCGGCATGGGCTGGTACGCCGGTGTCATCGACGGCGGCGACGCGTTCCCGGCCGAGGACTTCCACAAGCCGCCGACAGGTGCGACCACGACCCTCAGCGGCACCGTGAAGGACAAGGACACCGGTGCTCCGGTGGCAGGTGCGCTGGTCTACATCGGCGGTCACTCGTCCGGCTACGCCGGTGACTACGCCGCCTCGACCGACGCGAACGGCAACTACGCCATCACCGGTGTTGCTCCGGGCACCTACCCGAAGGTCGTCATGTCGGCTCCGGGCTACGAGCTGCTGGTCCAGTCGGCCACGGTCAAGCCGGGTGCCAAGGTGGCCTTCACACCGCGTCGCAACTGGGCGGCCAGCTCCGGCGGTGGCTCGGTGGTCGGCTTCAACGGACCGGACTTCACCCCGCAGTGCGGCCCGGCGTACGCGATCGACAACGCGCAGGGCACCGGCTGGGGCAGCACCACCGGTGACGACGCCGGCACGCCGACCAACAAGATGATCGACAAGCACGTCGACATCAAGCTGCCGGCGAAGGTGAACATCAGCGCCTTCAACGTCGACCCGTCGAACACCTGTGGTGACCCGGGCAGCTCGTCGACCGGCAAGTACCGGATCGAGACCTCGGTCGACGGCACCACCTGGCTGCCCGCTCAGACGGGCGAGTTCACCGCCGCCAACCGGGGCAAGTACACCCTGCTCACCCCGAGCGGCAACGTGACCGGAGTTCAGTACGTGCGGTTCTGGATGCTCAGCCCGCAGGTTCCGGACTTCGAGACCAACTGCCCGGCCGGCGCGTTCGGTGGCTGCACGTTCACCGACATGACCGAGATCCAGGTCTTCGGTACCAAGTAACAACCCCTCCCGCGAAGGCCGGCCGAGCACCCGCTCGGCCGGCCTTCCGACGTTTCAGGACGGGCTGAGCGACGCCGGCCCGGCCAGGCGCAAGTGACTCGTTACTTGGCGGGTTTGGCCGGTGGGACGGTCTGAGCCCAGTCGGCCCAGTCGGCGAGAGAGGTGTAGAGGCGGATGGCCGCCTCGACGGTTACGCGCATTGATTGGGTCTGCGGGCTGTAGCCGAACTCCCCCCGGTCCTTGCGGGCCGCGTACTCCCGGTACTGCTGGGCCAGGTCCCGGTAGTACCGCGCCTCCGCCTGGAGGTGACGCTGCAGGTCGTCGGTGTCCATCAGCCAGAAGAACAGTGATCGCAGCAGCGGCTGCAGGCGCATGGTGTGGTCGACGTCGACCTCGGTCAGCCAGCGCTTGACCTCCGCCACCCCGGCGTCGGTGATCCGATATGCCTTCCGCCGCCGCGGTCCCTCGCTCTCGACCTCGACCAGGCCCTCGGCCGCGAGCTTGCCGAGCTCGGCGTAGATCTTCGGGTGCTGGGCCGGCCAGATCGATCCGAGCACCTCGGTGAACCGGCGGGCCAGGTCGTACCCGCTCGCCGGTCCCTCGGCGAGCAGCCCGAGCAGCCCGTGCCGCAACGACATGCCGTCTCCTCGCATCGCGTCGTACGTCCAGAAGCATCTTGACATGTCCCTGCGGACATGTGCATGCTCGCTTATGTCCCTAGGGACATGTCCTATGGAACATCACGGCGTGAGGGAGTCGATGTGGCGGACAGGCAGGCGGTACTCATCACCGGTTCGACCGGCGGCATCGGGACGGCGACGGTCGAGCTGCTCCGGCGTCGCGGGTTCACCGTGTACGCCGGGGTGCGCGGGCCGGCCGACTTCGGGGCGGGCGTTCACGTGGTCCCGCTGGATGTGGCGGATCCGGAGAGCGTCGCCGCGGCAGCCAAGCGGGTCGCGGGGGAGGTCGACGGGCTGCGGGCGGTGATCAACAACGCCGGGGTGATCGTGCAGGGGCCGCTCGAACTGGTGCCGGCCGACGAGTGGCGGCGGCAGCTCGAGGTGAACACGCTCGGGCCGGCGTCCGTGGTCCGGGAGTTCCTGCCGCTCGTGCGCGCGGGCGCCGGGCGGATCATCAACGTGGGTGCGGCGACCGGGCGGATCGCGTTCCCGCTGCTCGGTGCGCTGTCCGCGAGCAAGGCCGGCCTGGAGGCGTTGTCGAACGCGCTCCGGCTGGAGCTCGCCGCGTGGGACATCCCGGTCGTGATGATCGAGCCGGGATCGACCGAGACGGCGATCTTCGCGAAGGCCGGTGAGGCCGAGCGGGCGGCGCAGGGGCGGATCGGGGCTGATCAGGTGGCGCTCTATCGGGCGCATCTTGCCGCGTACGAGAAGGCCAGTGCGCGCTTCAAGCCCGGGCCGGTCGACAAGGTTGCCGAGGTCATCGTTCGTGCCGTCGAGGCCTCGCGGCCGAAGCGCCGCTACACCATCGGCGACGCCCGCACGTTGGGTGCCGTCCTCACCAAACTCCCCGCGGGTCTGCGCGACCGGGTTCTGACCGGCGCCCTCGGCCTGAACGGCATCAGGCCGTGAAGACGATCGTCGCCGCGGCCGCACCCCGTGACCAAGTGCGCCCACATCATGGACAACGGGAAGTAAGTGTAGTGAATTAGTCTAGTTTCGCGGTGTGGATGTTGCCGCTCGACCGTCGCCGTCCCGCTCAGCCGGGCGGGGCGGCGACCGAGCCGCGCTCGATCAGGACCGGCGCGATCGTGGTCCGGCGGACCCGGCGGTTGGTGTCGACGGTCGAGGTGACGCGGGCGACGACGTCGGCGACCAGCTCGTCGAGCGGCCAGTGGAAGGTGGACAGTGGCGGCGTGAGCAGTTGCGACACCGGCTGGTCGTCGTACCCGAGCAGGGAGAGATCGTCCGGGACGCGGAGGCCGAGCTCGCGGCTAGCGGCGTACACACCGAAGGCCATCGAGTCGGCGAGCGCGAGGATGCCGGTCGGCCGCCGGGTGCTGGTGAGCAGCCCGCGGGCGACCTCGGTCGCGCCGGCCAGGTCGTGCGGGCATTGCAGGATGCGGATCTTCAGCTCGAGGTCGGCGCCGACGCGCTGGGCGATCTCTTCGGCCGGCCGCTCCACCTCGAAGCGGCGGGTCGGACTCAGTACCGCGATCTGCCGGTGGCCGGCGTCGGCCAGCCGGCGCAGGGCCGTGCTGACACCACTCTCGTTGTCGAGCATGACCTCGGACTTCGCCTTCGCGCCCGGCAGCGCGTCGCCGATCGCGACCACCGGCGTCTGCCGCGCGATCTCGGCCCAGCCCTTCGCGGCCGGGTTGATCGGGATCACCACGATCGCGTCGGCGCGGTGGTCGACCAGGTGCTGGGCGAGCTCGAGCTGGCGGTCGGCGTCGCCGGCCGAGTCGATGATCCACGCATTCCGGTCCGGGGCGAGCAGCTCCCGGCCGAGGGCGGCCGCGAGTCGCTGCTGCCAGAGATCCTCCAGCGACGCGCAGAGCACGCCGATCGAACCGCTCCGGCCCGAGGCGAGGGCCCGGGCGACCGGGTCGGCCTGGTAGCCGAGACGGTCGGCGGCGTCCTGGACCCGCTGCCTGGTCTCGGGCGTTCCGTGCAGGCCGCGCAGTGCGTAGGACACAGCGGCCATCGAGAGCCCGGTCTCGGCAGCGATGTCCTTGAGGGTTGGCCTCCGGCCGGTTCCGGACATGTCCACGACCTTAGGGCAGACCTCGGACAAAAGCTTGACAAGAGGTGCATTGAAGCGCTTCACTCTAATCATCCTGAAGCGCTTCAATCTGATCAGACCGCTGGGGGGAGGGTCCGATGATCGACGTCCACCAGCATCTGTGGCCGGTCGGGTTCGTCGACCGCCTCCGGGCCCGCTCCGAGCCGCCGTACCTCGATGGCTGGACGCTCCACACCGCGACCGAGACGCCGTACGACGTGGATCCGGCCGCGCACGCGGTCGACAAGCGGGTCGCGCTGGAGCAGGACAGTGGGACGAAACTCGCCGTGGTCTCGCTGTCGAGTCCGCTCGGGATCGAACACCTCGGGGATGCCGCACTGCTCGATGCCTGGCACGCCGGGGCCGTGGAGTTCCCGGCGCCGTTCAAGGCCTGGGCGGCTGTCGATCTGCTCGATCCTGACGTCGAGGGTCTGGAATCCCTTCTGGACAAGGGGTTTCTCGGGCTGCAGTTGCCTGCGCATGTGCTCGGCACGCCTACCGGGTGGGCCGCGCTGGGTGAAGTGCTTGCCGCGGTCGAGCGACTGAACAAGCCGATCCTCGTCCACCCGGGTGTGGCCCAGCCGGTCGACGAGGCGCTGTGCTGGTGGGCGCCGGTGGTCGATTACACGAGCCAGTTGCAGGCCGCTTGGTGGTCATGGCATGCGTTCGGCGGGCGACGCTCGTACCCGGCCTTGCGGCTGTGCTTCGCGGCCGCTGCGGGGCTGGCGCCGGTGCACCACGAGCGGCTGGCCGCGCGCGGCGGTCGGCTCGGCACCATCGACCCCAATCTGTACGTCGACACCTCGAGCTATGGCCCGCAGGGGATCGACGCGGTCGCAAGGGTCCTCGGCATCGACCAGGTCGTGCACGGCACCGACCGGCCGTACGCCGGGATCACCGACCTCCGCCAAGGCGACGCCGCGACCGCGGTGATCCGCCACAACAATCCACACCGGCTGCTGTTCGGCGCCGGTACACCGACTCCTGAGAGGGGAGTGCAGTGACTGCTCAGCCCATCACCGACGTACCGGTGCCCGCGCGCCAAGCCAGCCGGCTCGTGGAGCTCAACAACTGTCTGTCGCTGGACGACCTTCCGGGCCGCGACCTCGATCCCGCCGAGCTGGCCGAGTTGGCCGCGTCGATCGCCGCGCAGCCGCAGCTGTGGGACGACAAGGTCGCCTACAGTGACGAGGAGCGGGTGTTCGCCTCGCTGCACCGGGACGCGAACGTCGACGTCTGGCTGATCTGCTGGACCCCGGTCAACGACACCGGCTGGCACGACCACGACGTCTCGTCCGGCGCGGTCGCGGTGGCCAAGGGCAAGCTGGTCGAACACAACCTGGCCATCGGCACCGAGTCGGTCGAGACCGAGGTGGAGGCCGGCGACGTCTACGGCTTCGGCCCCGACCACATCCACCGCCTCACCGGCCTCGACAAGGGCAGCGTCACCGTCCACGCCTACAGTCCGCCGCTCTGGCGCATGGGCCAGTACTCCGTCAGAGACGGCGTACTCCGCCGAACCTCCGTCTCCTACGCCGACGAACTCCGCCCCCTCGACTGACCCCCGCCCGTCGACTGACCCCCGGCCCATCCCGCCCACCGGTTGACCCCTGAAATGGCGCTCGACTGATCGCGGCGTGCGTGGTCGGCGGTCTGCGCGTGTTGGTCGGGGGCGGACCCAGATCCGGTGACGTGGAGCAGCCGCTGGTGTGGCCCTGTGGTGCAAGGTCGACAGGAAGTACTGGCCGGACCCTACCCGGGCCGGCCGGTTCCACGCCTGAATACCTCCCCCGACCAGTTCCCCTGAACCGACACCTCCTAATGAGAGTTACCGGGTCGCCGTCGGGCAGACTCGGGGCTGGTAAGCCGCCGGTGGGTGAGCACTTGTACCTCCTGGACCGTTTGAGTCCTGTCGACAGATCGTGCCCCTGCCGGTGACCGGGAGATTTGATCGCTGATGGGATGTCGTGCCCGGCCCTTGGTGTGGTTGGGGGGCGTGAGCACTGCTTCATTAGGTCGCTGATGGTTCTCCCGACCGGCTTGCTGGTGGTGTGGATGGCGTCGAGAGTGTGGGAGATCGGTGTTGAAGTTCTTTGTGGGAGATGACTGGGCCGAGGCGCATCACGATGTGGAGGTGATGGACCCGGCGGGGCGGGTGCTGGCCAAGGCGCGGTTGCCCGAGGGGGTGGCGGGGATGGCGCGGTTGCATGCGCTGGTGGCCGAGCAGTTCGGTGCGGCTGATCCTGACGAGGTCGAGGTGGTGGTCGGGATCGAGACCGATCGGGGCCCGTGGGTGGCCGCGCTGGTGGCCGCGGGGTACCTGGTGTTCGCGGTGAACCCGTTGCAGGCCTCGCAGTACCGCAAACGGCACGCGGTGTCGGGTGCCAAGAGCGACGCGGCCGACGCGCATGTGCTGGCCGACATGGTCCGCACCGACTCCCACCAGCTGCGCCCGGTGGCCGGTGACAGCGCCGAGGCCGAGGCGATCAAGGTCGTCACCCGGATGCACAAGACCCTGATCTGGGAACGGACCCGGACCACGCAGCGGTTGCGGCACGCGCTGCGCGAGTACTTCCCGGCCGCGCTGGAAGCCTTCGAGGACCTGGACGCCGCCGACACCCTCGAGCTGCTGACCAAGGCCCCCGACCCGGCCGCGGCGGCCCGGCTGACCACCGCCCAGATCACCGCGGCGCTGAAACGGGCCCGTCGCCGCAGCATCGCCGACAAGGCCGCGGCGATCCAGGCGGCGCTGCGCGCCGAGCACCTCGGCCAGCCCGCGGTGGTCACCGCCGCCTACGCCGCCTCGACCCGCGCACTGGTCGCGGTCCTGGCCGTCCTCAACGAGCAGGTCACCGGCCTGCAAGGGCAGGTGGAGGCCCATTTTGGCCGGCACCCGGCCGCTGAGATCATCTTGTCCCAGCCCGGGCTGGGACCGATCCTCGGCGCCCGGGTGCTCGCAGAATTCGGCGACGACCCCGACCGCTACGCATCGGCCAAAGCCCGCAAGAACTACGCCGCGACCAGCCCGATCACCCGCGCCTCGGGCAAGAAGAAAGTCGCCCTGGCCCGCTACGTCCACAACGACCGGCTCATCGACGCCCTCATGAGCCAAGCCTTCGCCGCACTCAACGCCTCGCCCGGAGCCCGCGCCTACTACGACAAACAACGAGCCCGCGGAGCCGACCACAACCCCGCCCTACGCCAACTCGCCAACCGACTCGTCGGCATCCTCCACGGCTGCCTCAAAACCAACACCCACTACAACGAAACAACCGCCTGGACCCACCCCACCCAAACCCTCGCAGCTTGACACCCAAACTCCTGGGATGTCTGTCGACCTTGCACCCCAGCCACCCGAACCCCACCAGCCAGACCGCATCCCAGGCCCCCGCCCACATCACCGACACATCCAGCAGCAGAGCCTCAAATTGGGGAGTTGGCGTCCGGGCGATCTGCCCCGGACGGCGCTGGAGTGCTCGCGGACCGCTATCCGGAGCTGGTGCCGGCCAGCTCGCTGCTGTTCGGTGTTGGCCGGCGCGCCTGATGCCTGGTCTTACCCGCCGGCTGCTGAAGCGCCTGTACCGCCGCTGCGACCCTCTCGACCCGATCCTGGATCTCTGACTAAAGTCAGAGAATGGAGATTGGTGGGGTCAGGCGGTTCAATCGGGTGGTTACGCAGCGGGTGGGGGCGTTGCAGGAGGCTTATCTGGCTCGGGGGCGGTCGTTGGGGCTGGATCGGGTGTTGTGGGAGATCGGGCTGGACGGGTGTGATGTCAGGTCGCTGCGGGCCCGGCTTGATCTGGACTCGGGGTATCTGAGCCGGCTGCTGCGATCGCTGGAGAGCAGTGGGCTGGTCCGGGTCGAGCGGAGCGGTGGCGACGGGCGGGTGCGGATCGCGCGACTGACGAAGGCGGGTGTCGCCGAGCGGGAGGTGCTGGATCGGCGGTCGGACGAGCTGGCGGTGTCGATCCTGGAGCCGTTGAGTGAGCGGCAGCAGGAGCGGCTGGTCGCGGCGATGGACGAGGTGTCGCGGTTGCTGACCGCGTCGATGGTGCGCGTCGGGGTGGTCGATCCGCGGCGGCCGGACGCGCAGTACTGCGTGCAGTCGTACTTCGCCGAGCTCGGCCGGAGGTTCGACGCCGGGTTCGATCACACCCGCAGCATCTCGGCGGACAACGCCGAGTTGACGTTGCCCGCCGGATTGTTGCTAATGGCAACACTACACACCGAGCCGGTCGGTTGCGGCGGGTTGAAGCTGCACGGTGCCGAACCGGCCGAGATCAAACGGATGTGGGTCTCACCCGAGGCGCGGGGCCTCGGGCTCGGGCGCCGGTTGCTGACCGAGCTCGAGCGCGAGGCGATCGCCCACGGTGCCCCCGCCGTACGGCTGGAAACCAACCGCAACCTGACCGAGGCGATCGCCCTGTACCGCGCCGCGGGCTACCGGGAGGTGCCGGCGTTCAACACCGAGCCCTACGCCCACCACTGGTTCGAGAAGTCGCTGCGTTAGCTCACGGCTTCCGGAGTACGCCGAGGAGGCCGTGGGTCTCGTCGTTGGGCCCGGCGGAGAAGAAGAGCGAGTCGGTGCCGCCGGTGGTGGCCGTGCCTTGGAGGAGCGCCCAGAGGCCGTCGATCACCAGAGTCTTGCCGTGGGTGTTGCGGACCTGGCCGGCTGGGTTGAACCTGCCGTGGGGGTTCGGATGGAAGATGTTGATCCGGCCGTCGCCGAAGTTGCCGACCAGGAGCGTCCCGGCGGGCTCACCCCAGGCGGCGGGAGCCAGCGCCAGACCCCAGGGAGCATTCAGCGTGCCGCGCGTGGCGACCCGCGCGATCAGCCTGCCGTCCACGGTGAACTCGTCGACGAACCCGAGTCCGCGGCCGGCGATCTCGTCGCCGGTCTGCGGGTCGACCTTGGCGTAGGCGACGAAGATCCGGCCGTTGAGCGTCTGCACGTTGAACGGCCCGAACCCCTTCGGCAGGTGGGAGTCCCGGAACGCCCACCACGGCTTCTTCACCAGGGTGAACGTGGTGTCGAAGACGTCGATCCGGCGCTGGGTGAAGTTGGCGGCGTACAACCGGTCCCCTGCTCTGGTTGTCGCGATCGCCAAGCCCTTGTAGATGGCGCCGGGGGTGGTGGCCTTGATCTGGGCGGCACCGATCAGCGGGCTGACCGGCGGACCCCAGGCCGCGATCTGGCCGGTCTCGGTGGCGAAGATGAACCGGGCCGGCGCGCTCACCGTCCCGTTGGTGAGCACGAACCCGGTGCCTGGGTTGTTGACCTGCCCGGTCGGCACCGGCATCGTCACCCGGACCGTGGGCACCTTGGTCGCGGTGGTCGAGCCTGGCGCGGACGAGTACAGCGTGGACGACGACGTACCGTTGTTCGACACCCACAGCGGGGTGGTCGCGCCGAGGGAGAGACCCCACGGGTTGACCAGGTCGTCGTCTTGCAGCGAGGCCTTGCCGGCCTGGTCCGAGACCAGGTTGACCTGCTGTACGGCGAGTGGAGCGTGGCGGGACTGGTGTGCGCTGGCGGTTGCCGGGCTGAGCAGAGCGAGACCGCTGATGAAAGCGGTCGCCACCGCGAGTGGACGGCCCTTCGAACGGAGTGACATGTCACTTTCCTGTCGGTAGGGATGCGGAACACTCTCGACACGGCCGGGTGGGCTAGGCGGTTCAATCGCCGCAAGGTAAACATGGCGGAGAACTCGGGGCGGGGAATGCACTGGTGAGTAGGAGGGGAGTACATGTCAGGACTTGCGATCGAGCCGTTGAATCCGGAGATCCTGCCGCCGGCAACCGGCAACTACGCGCACGGCGTCCAGGTGGACGGAGCCCAGCGGATGGTGTTCGTCAGCGGTCAGGTGCCGTGGGGCAATGAGCACGGCCGGGTGCCGGAGACGTTCGAGGCGCAGTGCCGGATGGTCTGGCGGAATGTGCTGTCGGTGCTGGCCGAGGCCGGCATGGGGATCCGGAACCTGGTGAAGGTGACGACATACCTGTCCGACCGGCAGTACCGGGCGCTGAACTCGAAGATCCGCGAGGAGGTGCTCGGCCAGCACGTGCCGGCCCTCACCGTCATCATCTGCGACATCTACGCGGAGAACTGGCTCCTCGAGATCGACGCCGTCGCCATGGCCTGACCGGTCCACCGCTCGCCGAGTGGCTATGGAAAGCGTGCGTACGCCGTCTTAGCGTGAAGAGCATGAGAATCCGGGTAGTCGACGCGTTCGCCGATCGTCCCTTCACCGGGAACCCAGCGGGGGTCTGTGTCCTGCCCGCCGGGGCATGGCCCGAGGCCGCCTGGATGCAGTCGGTCGCCGCGGAGCTGCAGCACGCCGAGACTGCGTTCGTGAAGCCGTCGCCGGGTGGTGACGCGGAGTGGGAGCTTCGCTGGTTCACGCCGACGATCGAGGTCGATCTGTGTGGTCACGCGACCCTGGCGACGACACACGCGCTGCTGTCGGACGGGCTGGTCAGCGGCAAGGTGGGCTTCTCGACTCGGAGCGGGGTGCTGACGGCTTCGGTCGACGACGGCTGGATCACCCTCGACTTCCCGGTCAACCGAACGGTCGAGGCGGAGGCGCCGGCGGGTCTGATCGCGGCGCTCGGGGCCGAGCCGGTCAGTGTGCACAGCACGGGCGCGCTGACCGACGTGTTCGTCGTCATGCCCGACGAGTCGGCGCTCCGCGCGCTGTCGCCGGACCTGGGTCAGGTGAAGGCGATCAATCAGCGCGAGCGGAACCGGGGGACGATCGTGACCGCCCCCGCGGACTCCGGCTTCGACTTCGTGTCGCGGTTCTTCGCTCCGGCCGCCGGGATCCCGGAGGACCCGGTCTGTGGCAGCGCGCACACCGCGTTGGCGCCGTACTGGGCCGAGCGCCTCGGACGGAACGAACTGGTCGGATTCCAGGCGTCCGCCCGAGGCGGTGTCGTCCGCGTCGCCACCGTCGGCGATCGCGTTCACCTCAGCGGTCAGGCGATCACCACACTCGACGGTGAGCTACTCGTTTAGGCCCAGGTCTCGGCGTGGGTGGCCACGCCGTTCGGGGCGATGAGTTCGGTGACGACGTCCTCGGCGTCCGCGTCCAGCGGCTCGAACGGGTGCTCCGGTACGACGTACGCGCGGGCGCCGGCCACCATCTCGATGCCGGGGAGCTCGAACCACGCCTCCCCGACCTCGCGGCTGATCTCGTAGATGGCCTGCTCGGCGGAGTCGACCGGCTCCTGCTCGACGGTCTCGTCCAGCTCGGCCGGGTGCCGTTCCTGCGCGGCCCGGCCGGCCTCGAGCAGCGCGTCGAGGTCGATCACGCGCAGGTCGAACCGCGACACCACGCTGATCACCTGGTCCTGCTCGGTGTCCTCGTCGTCCTCTTCGTCGACCGCGTCGTCCAGCAGGAGTGGCGCCGTACCGGTGTGCTCGAAGACGGCGTCGTTCCAGTCCTCGACGAGTTCCTCGAGCGCGGCGTTCTGCTCGAAGAGCGCGGCCTGCTCCTCGTCGCCGGTCATCGCGAGCAGGGCCTCGGTGTGGGCCTGGAGGCGCTCGGCGAGCTTGCGGCTCGCCTCGGCGAGCGCGTCCCGGGTCTCCGTGGAGAAGAACTGCTCGGCGGTGGCGATGTCCATGTCGGTCACTAGGTGTTCTTCCCTTGTCCGTGGGCTGTGATTGCCACGCGTAAGTATGCGGACTGGTGGCGCTCTCGCGAAGTTCTGTCCGCGATGAGCTACCTGTGAGAAGCCTGTGAGAGGTCTGTCAGCGGGTGTGAGAGGCCTGTGAGAACACTCCTGAGCAGGCAGCGAGCGGTGTGCAGTGAACTCATGAGCACTTTTGCCCGTGAGGTGGTGGCGTCATGCATGACGTGATCTACCTCGCCGTCACCGTCGTCGTGTTCGCGGCCGTCTGGTTCGCGCTGCGTGGAGTGGAGAAGCTGTGAGCGCCGAGAACATCGCCGGCCTGGTGGTCGCAGCGGCTCTGGTCCTCTACCTGGTCGCCGCCCTGATCTTCCCCGAGAGGTTCTGATGTCCGACACCGGCGCCGGCCTGTTGCAGGTCGGCCTACTCATCGTGCTCCTGGCCGCCGCATACCGGCCGTTCGGCGGGTACATGGCCAGGGTCTACTCGAGCGAGAAGCACTCTCGGGTCGAGCGTGGTGCCTACAAGCTGTTCGGGGTTGACGCGAAGGCCGAGCAGACCTGGGCTGTCTACGCCCGGTCGGTGGTCGCGTTCTCCGCCGTGAGCGTGATCCTGCTCTACCTGATCCAGCGGCTGCAGCACGCCCTGCCGCTGTCCAACGGTCTGCCCGGGGTCGAGTCGGGACTGGCGTTCAACACCGCCGCGTCCTTCGTCTCGAACACCAACTGGCAGTCCTATGTCCCCGAGGTCACGATGGGCCACCTGGTCCAGTTCGCCGGCCTCGCCGTCCAGAACTTCCTGTCCGCAGCCGTCGGCATCGTGGTCGCGATCGCGGTGATCCGCGGTTTCGCCCGGAACAAGACCGACCGGCTGGGCAACTTCTGGGTCGACCTGACCCGGACCGTGATCCGGGTCCTGCTGCCGATCGCGATCCTGGGCGGCCTGTTGCTCGTCGCGATGGGTGTCGTACAGAACTTCTCCGGCGGCCACGAGGTCACCTCGGTGGTCGGCCAGACGCAGACCCTCCCCGGTGGTCCGGTGGCGAGCCAGGAAGTGATCAAGGAGCTCGGCACCAACGGTGGTGGCTACTACAACACGAACTCCGCGCACCCGTTCGAGAACCCGAACCCGCTGTCCGACCTGTTCGAGATCTTCCTGCTGCTGGTGATCCCGGTCTCGCTGACCCGCACCTTCGGCGTGATGATCAAGGACAAGCGGCAGGGCTACGCGATCCTCGGCGTGATGACCACGATCTGGGCCTCCTTCGTCGCCCTCGCGACGATCTTCGAGGTCCAGGGCGCGGGCACCGCGACCCGGGCCGCCGGCGCCGCAATGGAAGGCAAGGAGACCCGCTTCGGTGAGTGGGCGTCGTCGCTGTTCGCCGTCTCCACCACGGGTACGTCGACCGGCGCGGTCAACTCGATGCACGACTCGTTCACCCCACTCGGTGGAGGCGTGCCCCTGTTCCACATGATGCTGGGAGAAGTCACGCCTGGCGGTACGGGTACCGGTCTGTACGGCATCCTCGTGTTCGCCGTCCTTACGGTGTTCGTGGCCGGGCTGATGGTCGGCCGGACCCCGGAGTACCTGAAGAAGAAGATCACGGCCCGCGAGATGAAACTGGTCTCGCTGTACATCCTGGCCACGCCAACCGTCGTGCTGGTCGGTGCCTCGATCGCGATGGGCCTGGCGACGGCGCGCGCGTCGATTCTCAACACCGACAGCCCGCACGGCTTCTCCGAAGTGCTGTACGCCTTCACTTCGGCCGGTAACAACAACGGCAGCGCGTTCGCCGGTATCAGCGCGAACATCCCCTTCTACAACACGGCTCTCGGGCTCGTGATGCTGCTCGGCCGGTTCGTGCCGATCGTGATCGTGCTGGCTCTCGCCGGCTCGTTCGCCCAGCAGCAGCCCGTCCCGGTGACGCAGGGCACGCTGCCCACCCACAAGGCGCTGTTCGTGGCGATGCTGGTCGGAGTAGTCCTGATCGTCACCGGCCTGACCTATTTCCCCGCTCTCACCCTCGGACCCCTCGCGGAGGGACTGTGACCACGTTAGTGAAGACCCCTCCTCCGGCTCCGGAGAAGGTGGCGAAGAAGGCGGCCTCGGGCGCGTTCGACCCGAAGATGCTGCTCACCTCCTTGCCGGACGCGCTGCGCAAGCTCGACCCGCGGGTGATGGTGCGGAACCCGGTGATGTTCGTGGTCGAGGTCGGGGCGGTCGCGTCCACGATCAAGGCCATCACCGACCCCAGCGTCTTCGTCTGGTGGATCGTGGTTTGGCTGTGGCTGACCGTTGTGTTCGCCAACCTGGCCGAGGCCGTGGCCGAAGGCCGCGGCAAGGCGCAGGCCGAGACGCTGCGGCGGGCGAAGACCGAGACCACCGCACGACGCCTCACCGACACCGGTGAGGAAGAGGTCCCGGCTACCGCGCTGCAACTGGGCGACCGGGTGGTCGTAGAGGCCGGACAGATCATCCCCGGCGACGGCGACGTGATCGAGGGCGTGGCCAGCGTCGACGAGTCCGCCATCACCGGTGAATCAGCGCCGGTGATCCGGGAGTCCGGTGGCGACCGCAGCGCGGTCACCGGCGGCACCAAGGTCCTGTCGGACCGGATCGTCGTGAAGATCACCACCAAGCCCGGTGAGAGCTTCATCGACCGGATGATCGCTCTGGTCGAGGGCGCCTCGCGGCAGAAGACGCCGAACGAGATCGCGCTGAACATCCTGCTCGCCAGCCTCACGATCGTCTTCCTGATCGCGGTGGCGACGCTGCCGACGTTCGCGAACTACGCCAACGTGCACCTGAACATCGTGATCCTGGTGGCTTTGCTGGTCGCCCTGATCCCGACCACCATCGGGGCGCTGCTGTCGGCCATCGGTATCGCCGGCATGGACCGGTTGGTTCAGCGCAACGTGCTGGCCATGTCGGGTCGTGCGGTCGAGGCCGCGGGCGACGTGAACACGCTGCTGCTGGACAAGACCGGAACGATCACGCTGGGCAACCGGCAGGCGTCGGAGTTCATCCCGGTCGCGGGTGTGGCCGACACCGACCTGGCCGACGCGGCTCAGCTGTCCAGCCTGGCCGACGAGACGCCGGAGGGCCGGTCGATCGTCGTCTTGGCGAAGACCGGTTACGGACTGCGCGAGCGGCACACCGGAGAGTTGCCGCATGCAACTTTCGTTGAGTTCACCGCGCAGACCCGGATGAGCGGCGTGGACGTGGACGGCCGGCAGATCCGTAAGGGCGCGGCCGGTGCGGTCAACGCCTGGATCAGCAAGCACGGCGGCGCCACCGACACGAAGCTCGGCGAGATGGTCGACGGCATCTCGGCCTCCGGCGGCACGCCGCTGGTCGTCGCCGAGAGTGTGGACGGGAAGGCCCGTGCGCTCGGCGTCATCCACCTGAAGGACGTGGTCAAGGAAGGCATGCGGGAGCGGTTCGACCAGATGCGCGCGATGGGCATCCGGACCGTGATGATCACCGGTGACAACCAGCTGACCGCGAAGGCGATCGCCGAGGAGGCCGGGGTCGACGACTTCCTGGCCGAGGCGACGCCCGAGGACAAGATGGCGCTGATCAAGAAGGAGCAGGAAGGGGGCCGGCTGGTCGCGATGACCGGTGACGGCACCAACGACGCTCCGGCGCTCGCGCAGGCCGATGTCGGCGTGGCGATGAACTCCGGTACGTCGGCCGCCAAGGAGGCCGGCAACATGGTCGACCTCGACTCCAACCCGACGAAGCTGATCGAGATCGTCGAGATCGGCAAGCAGTTGCTGATCACCCGGGGTTCGCTGACCACGTTCTCGATCGCCAATGACGTGGCGAAGTACTTCGCCATCCTGCCGGCTCTGTTCGCGGCGGCCTACCCGGGTCTGGACAAGCTGAACATCATGGGGCTGCACTCGCCGGAGTCGGCGATCGTGTCCGCAATCGTGTTCAACGCGCTTGTCATCGTGGCGTTGGTGCCGCTTGCCCTGCGGGGTGTGCAGTACAAGCCTTCGTCCGCGTCGGCGATGCTACGGCGCAACCTGCTGATCTACGGCGTCGGCGGTCTGATCACCCCGTTCATCGGCATCAAGCTCCTCGACCTGGTGATCTCGCTGATCCCCGGGCTCCGCTGAAAGGTATATGTTCATGTCAAGTAATCTCCCCGGCTCGGCTCGCCAGTTCGGGGTCGCTATCCGGGTCCTGCTGGTCTTCACCGTTGCCCTCGGCATCGTTTACCCGCTGGCCATGACCGGTGTGGCCCAGGCGCTGTTCCACTCGAACGCGAACGGCTCGATCGTCCAGGTGAACGGCAAGGATGTGGCGTCCGACCTGATCGGTCAGCCCTACACCAAGCAGGCGACCAAGGACGGCAAGCCGGAGGTCGACGCAGACGGCAAGCCGGTGATGGAAGCCGACCCGATGTGGTTCCAGTCCCGGCCGTCCGCGGTCGACTACGACGCGATGGCCAGCTCGGGCTCGAACCTCGGGCCGAACAACCCCGACCTGCTCGCGGCGATCGAGGAGCGGAAGAAGGCCGTCGCCGAGCTCGAGGGTGTCGACCCGTCGCAGGTCCCGCCGGACGCGGTGACGGCCAGCGCCAGCGGTCTGGACCCGCACATCAGCCCGGCGTACGCCGCTCTGCAGGTCAACCGGGTCGCGCGGGAGCGTGGCCTGGACGTGGCCAAGGTCCAGCAACTGGTGAAGGAGAACACGGAGGGTCGCGCCCTAGGCTTCCTGGGTGAGCCCCGCGTCAACGTGGTCAAGCTCAACAACGCCCTCGCGGCGCTGGGCTGAACTGAGAGCATGGGGGTATGAGTAAGAGCGGCCGTGGGCATCTGCGGATCTACCTGGGTGCCGCGCCCGGCGTCGGAAAGACCTACAAGATGCTGGGCGAGGGTCAGCGACGGCTGACCCGGGGCACCGACGTGGTGGTCGGATTCGTGGAGACCCACGGCCGTGAGCACACCGCCGAGATGCTCCAGGGCCTCGAGGTGGTACCCCGCCGGATCCTGGACTACCGCGGCGCGAGCTTCACCGAGATGGACATCGACGCCGTGCTGGCCCGGCGGCCGGAGGTGGCGCTGGTCGACGAACTGGCGCACACCAACGTGCCGGGCAGCCGGAACGAGAAGCGCTGGCAGGACATCGAGGAGCTGCTGTCCGCCGGGATCGACGTGATCTCGGCGGTCAACATCCAGCATCTCGAGTCGATCAACGACGTGGTCGAGAAGATCACCGGCGTACCGCAGCAGGAGACCGTCCCGGACCGCGTGGTCCGGGCCGCCGACCAGATCGAGCTGGTCGACATGACCCCGGAGGCGCTGCGCCGCCGGATGGCCCACGGCAACGTCTACGCGGCGGACAAGATCGATGCTGCCCTGGGCAACTATTTCCGTGTCGGCAACCTGTCCGCCCTGCGCGAACTCGCGTTGCTCTGGCTTGCCGACCGGGTGGACGCCGGCCTGCAGCAGTACCGCGCCCAACACGACATCGACTCGACCTGGGAAGCCAGGGAACGAGTGGTGGTCGCGCTTACGGGCGGCCCCGAAGGCGAGACCCTGATCCGGCGTGCCGCCCGCATCGCCGCCCGCTCTTCCGGCGGGGACCTGCTCGCCGTCCACGTGGCCCGCTCCGACGGTCTGACCGGCGCCGACCCGAAGCGCCTGGCCGAGCAGCGCAATCTGGTCGAAAGCCTCGGTGGGACCTACCACCAGGTGGTCGGTGACGACATCCCGGCCGCGCTGCTGACGTTCGCCCGCGCCGAGAACGCGACCCAGTTGGTCCTCGGTGGCTCGCGAAGATCCCGGCTGTCGTCGCTGCTCACAGGCCCCGGGATCGGGTCAAGCACGATCCGCGATTCCGGTGATATCGACGTCCACATCGTCACCCACGCGCTGATGGGCCGCGGCCGGCTGCCCCGGCTGCGGGGCAGCCTGTCCCGGCGCCGCAAGATCGAGGGTTTCATCCTTGCCGTCGTCCTGCCACCGGTGCTCGCGCTGCTGCTCGGGCTGGGGGGCGACAGCCTCAACCTGACCAGCAACGTGCTGGCATTCCTGCTGGCCGTGGTCGTGGTCGCGCTGGTTGGTGGGCTCTGGCCCGCGTTGCTCACCGCGATCGGTGGCACCGTCGTACTGAACTACTTCTTCACACCGCCGACCCGGACGTTCACCATCGCGGAGCTGAACAATGCGCTCGCCCTGGCGATCTTCGTGCTGGTCGCGGCGATGGTGAGTTCGGTCGTCGACCGGGCGGCCCGTCGGACCAGACAGGCGGCTCGGGCCGCCGCGGAATCCGAGACGCTGGCGACTCTGGCCGGCTCCGTGCTACGTGGCGAGACCGCGCTGCCCGCCCTGCTCGAACGGGTTCGCGAGGCCTTCGGGATGACCGGCGCCTGCTTGATGGAGCGGGTGGACGACGACGAACTGACCGAGGTCTGGCGCCCGCTGGCCTCGGCCGGCACGCTGACGTGCAGCCGGCCGGAGGAAGCCGACGCCGAGGTCCCGGCCCGCGACGACCTCGTCCTGGTTCTGCAGGGACATCAGTTGGCGGCGGACGAGCGCCGGCTGGTCGGCGCGTTCGCCGCGCACGCGGCCGCTCTGGTCGACCGGGCTCGCCTGAGCGAGGCCGCGGCCGAGGCGAAGCCCTTGGCCGAGGCCGACAAGCTGCGGACGGCGCTTCTTCGTGCGGTCAGCCACGATCTCCGGTCCCCGCTGGCGTCGGCCAAGGCGTCGGTGACCAGCCTACGCAGTGACGACGTGGAGTGGAGCGATTCCGAGCGCGAGGAGCTGCTGGAGACGGCGGACGAGTCGCTGGACCGGTTGTCGCGACTCGTGGACAACCTGCTCGACCTCAGTCGCCTGCAGGCCGGGGTCCTGCCCGTCTTCACCCGGCCGATGGCTCTGGACGAGGTCCTGCCCGGTGTCCTTGCCGAGCTGGGTGACGACAGTGACAAGGTCACGGTGGACATCCCGCACACGCTCCCGCTGGTCGAAGCGGACCCGGCGCTCCTGGAGCGCGTGATCGCGAACCTGCTGGCCAACGCGCTTCGCTACTCGCCACCCGGAAGGCCGCCGCTGATCACCGGGAGCGCGCTGGGCGACACCGTCGAGATCCGGGTGATCGACCGTGGACCAGGGATCCCGCGGGAGGACCGGGACCGGGTGTTCGCGCCGTTCCAGCGGCTCGGCGACACCGACAACACCGTCGGCGTCGGCCTCGGGCTGGCGCTGGCCCGGGGCCTGACCGAGGCGATGCACGGCACGCTGCAGCCCGAGGACACCCCGGGCGGCGGGCTCACCATGGTGGTGGCGATGCCAACCGCGACCCTGCCGCCGGCAGACGCGCCGGTGCCGGGCGCTCGCGAACGGTCCGAAGTACCTGAGCCTGAAATGACGCAGTCGGAGGTGCAGGAGTGACCGTGTTGATGCGACGCCTTCGGCGCGGCTGGTCCTGGGGCCTGGCCTCATGACCAGGGTCCTGGTGATCGACGACGAACCGCAGATCGTCCGGGCTTTGCAGATCAACCTGAAGGCGCGCGGGTACGAGGTGCATCTGGCCGGCACCGGTACGTCGGCCCTGAAGGTGGCGGCGCAGCACCCGCCGGAGCTGGTGATCCTCGACCTGGGGTTGCCGGACTTCGACGGTGTCGACGTGATCCGCGGCCTGCGCGGCTGGACCGAGGCGCCGATCCTGGTGCTGTCCGGGCGCACCGACAGCACCGACAAGGTCGAGGCCCTGGACGCCGGCGCGGACGACTACGTGACCAAGCCGTTCGGGATCGACGAGCTGCTGGCGCGGATGCGCGCCGTACTCCGCCGGAGCAACATCGCGCAGGACCAGCCGGTGGTGACGGTCGGCGGCGCCACCGTCGACCTGGCGGCGAAGCGGGTCACGCTCGAGACCGGCGAGGACATCCGCCTTACCCCGACCGAGTGGCACCTGCTCGAGGTCCTGATCCGCCACCCCGGCAAGCTGATGTCGCAACGCCAGCTCCTGACCGAGGTCTGGGGCCCCGGCTACGAAACCGCCAGCGGCAACCTGCGCTTCTACATGGGCCAGCTCCGCCGCAAACTCGAAGAAGACCCAGCCCGCCCCAAGCACCTCCTCACCGAACCAGGCATGGGCTACCGCTTCGAGCCCTGATCCGGGCAGAAGGACAGGAAGTAGTCGGTTCAGCGACCCCTATGCCGGTGGTACTCAGGCGCGCGGTGGGATCTACGTAGACGACTACGTCCTGTTCTTCGGTACGGCGCCAGCCCGTTAGCCCTGGCTGATGGTGACCAGGGTCGGTGCGGGGTCGGCCAGGGCCGGCTCGTTGGCGCGGATGCGGAAGCGGAGGCGGCAGACGATCGCGTTGGTGTCGCGCCGGAGGGCGTGGGCGAGCAGGGCGCCGCGGTGGTTCTGCAGCAAGCGCTGCCACAGGTGCTCGGGTTCGACCTCGGGGATGAGCACGAAGACGGTCTCGATCTCGGTGTGCTTGATGTACCGCACGATCGGGTCGGTCAGCCGGCGGCGGTCGTCGGCCAGCGCGACCAGCGGTACGCCGGGATTCCAGCGCTCCCAGTCCGTGAGCAGCCGGTTGAAGGCGCGTACGTCGTCCGGGTCACTCGCGTTCACCGCGTGAACGGCGACCACGTCGTGCCCGAGTCCGGACGCCACCGAGAGCGCGTCCCGGGTCAGCTTGCTGACGCCGTTCACCGGTACGACGACACGCGACCGGCGGGCCTCAGGACGGTCCGGAACACGGCCGAGCTCGAGTCGCTCACCGATCCGCCGGTAGTTCCGCTGCACGGCCTGCATCACCACCACCAGGACCGGCAGCGCGATCACGATCAGCCACGCGCCGTCGGTGAACTTCGACGCGGTGACCACGACCGCGGCCACTCCGGTGAGGATCGCGCCGAAGCCGTTGAGGGCCAGCTTGAACCGCCACCCGGCCGGCCGCGCGTGCCACCAGTGCCGGACCATGCCGGCCTGCGACAACGTGAACCCGACGAACACCCCGATCGCGAACAGCGGCACCAGCGTGTTCATGTCTCCGCGCGCCCCGATCAGCAGCACCGCCGAGACGAGCGTCAGGAACCCGATCCCGTAGCGGTACACCTGCCGCTGACCCCGCAGCTTGAAGACGTGCGGTACGTAGTGGTCCTTCGCCAGCAACTGCGCGAGCACCGGGAGTCCGCCGTACGACGTGTTGGCTGCCAGGGCCAGCAGGATCACGGTCGAGAACTGCACAACGTAGTACCCGAAACCGTGGCCGAGCGAGGCATCGGCGAGCTGCGACAGGACTGTCACGCCCTCGACCGGCTTGATCTCGAACTTCTTGATCAGCACCGCCAGCCCGATCAGCATCGTCGCCAGCAGAACACCCAGCACGACCTCGGCTCGTTGGGCCCGGATCACGCGCGGCTTGCGGAAGCTCGGTACGGCGTTCGCGATCGCCTCGACCCCGGTCAGTGCCGCGCAACCGTTCGCGAAGGCCTTCAGCAGCAGGAGAATCCCGAGGGCGTGAATCTGACCGGCCTGCTCCGCGCTCGTGGTGGTGACCGCGGCTTCGCCGCGGAGCAGACCGGCCAGAATCACCGTCAGGATGGCCGCGACGAACACGGCCGTGGGCACGATGAACATCCGCGCGCTATGCGCTACGCCCTTCAGATTCACCGCGGTCACCAGGGCGAGCACCGCGAGGGCGATCCACACCCGGTAGCCATACAGCCCAGGTACGGCGGACGCCAGCGCGGCGACCCCGGCTGCGACCGACACCGCGACGTTGAGCACGTAGTCGATCACGAGTGAGGCGCCGGCCACGAGGCTCGCGCGCCGGCCGAGGTACTTCTTCGCCACGCCGTACGAACCGCCGCCATCCGGGAAGGCCGCGATGACCTGCCGATAGGACAACACCAGCACCAGCAGCAGACCCGCGATCGCGAGTGTCACCGGCAGCGTCAGCCCGATCGCACTCGCCCCGCCGAGGGCGAGGACCAGAACGATCGCCTCCGGCCCGTAGGCCACCGAGGCCATCGCGTCCAGCGACAGTGCCGCCAGGCCGCCGATCACACCGAGCCGATGCCGTTCGTCCGCGGAGACACTCACGCCCCCCACTCTCAGGCCCAGGGCCGGCTTCGACACCCGATCCTCACAGCATCCTCATGCCGCGCACGAACTTCAACACGCGCCTCATGCCGGTGTCCGATTCGTTCAAGACGGGCGGTGCGATCTGCGCCAGGGTAGACCCATGGACATCTTCACCGCAGGTCGTGATTTCGTACGGCGGGACGCCCGGCTGCTCGAGAGCCGGCTGTTCGCCACGGTTTTCGAGGACGCCGACCCGCAGGGCGTGGTCGACGCGCTCCGCGGTTATCAGAACGCCGACGGCGGCTTCGGTCACGGCCTGGAGCCGGACAAGCGGTGCCCGGACAGCCTCGCGCTCGACGTGGAGGTCGCGTTCGACACGTTGCTCGCGGCGGGAGCCCGGGACGACCTGATGATCCGCCGGGCCGTCGACTGGCTTGGTCTGACGGCGAATCAGGACGGCGCGGTGTCGCTGTGCGCTCCGGCAGTCGAGGACTATCCCCGCGCCGAGCACATCACCGAATGGACCTACCAGCCCGGCCTCAACCCGACCGCGGGCCTGGTCGGCCGCCTGTACAAACTCGGGTTCGAGCACCCCTGGCGCGAGAAGGCGGGCGCCTGGTGCAGCGCCGAAGTGGCCAAGGGCTTCCCCGAGGACGCTCACGGGATGCGCGAGGTCCTCGAGTTCCTGGAACACACCGACAACGTCGACCTCGATCGCGTCCGCGACTGGCTCCCCAAGCTGCAGTGGTTCCGGGCCGACGCCGCGGACCCGACGTACGGCGTCACCCCGCTGTCCTTCGCCCCCACCCCGGACAGCTTCTGGCGCCCGCTCTTCACCGAGGCCCAACTGGAAGCCCACCTGGACCGCCTGCTCGCCGACCAGCAACCCGACGGCGGCTGGGCCATCACCTGGGAGCCCCCGGGCCCCGCGTCCACCCTCGCGTACCGAGGCATCGTCACCCTCGGTGCACTCCGCACCCTGAAGGCCTACAACCGGCTCTAACTGGACTCGGCGGGATGCTCGACCTGGCGGTCGCCCCATTGGGTCATCAGACCGCGGGCGATCTCCAGGTCCTCCCGCAACGAACGGTCGGCGAGATCACTCGGTAGCGCCGACAGCCCGTCGGCCAGCCACGGGCCGACGGCGGCCGGTGCGAGATCCTCAGGCGTCAACCCGGCCAGGCGAATCGCCCGGACCGCGGTGACCAGCTCACTCGCCAGGACTTCCCGCAACGCGTCCAGGAGCTGAGCCGTCAGTACGGCGGCCTGTGGCGCGAAGCTGGCGTGGTGCTCGGCGCCTCGGGACAGGGTCGCCGTACCGAGCGTGGCCGGCTGGGCGGACGACCGGACCGCGGCCAGCGCGTCGTGGGCGACGTACTCGATCATCATCACGCCGGAGCTCGCCTCGGCCCCGCTGGCCAGGAACCGGCTGAGCCCGGTGAACTCCGGGTCGACCAGGTTCGCGACCCGGGACGTCGACAGGGTCGCGACGCTGTGCAGGCTGAGCCGGAGCGAGTCGAGGGCGAGCGCGATCGGCATCGCGTGCCAGTTGCCGTTGTGCAGCACGGTGTCGCCGGCCACGAGCGGGTTCTCCGCCGAGGCGTTGATGTCGATCCGGATGCTGTTGCCCAGGGCATCCACATGGTCGACGGCCGGGCCGAGCACCTGCGCGAAAGCCCGGAGTCCGAACGGATCCTGGATCCGGGCCGGTGGCAGCGGCAGGTCGTCCAGGAGACCGCGCATCCGGCGTGCGACCCGGACCTGCCCCGGCTGCGGACGAGCCTCGTGCACGCGGACGTCGTACACCTCGGCGTTGCCGCGGAGGGCTACGTGCGAGAGTGCGCCGACGAGCGGTACGACGTTGATCAGTGTGGTGGCCTCGACGTACGCGAGACAGCACTCGGCCAGCGTGATGGCGTTGCTGGAGAGGAGCGGGAGTGCGCTGGTCCCGTCGATGACATCGCCGAGTGCGAGCCCGAGCTCGGCCAGTGGTCCGAGGTCGCCGGTCCCGATCGCGCCGCCGCGGTGCAGGTCGGGCAGCTCGTCATCGTTGAGCAAGGCAACGATCGCGTCGGCGACGGCCGGCTCGAGCCCGGACCCGCCGGCCGCGAGCTGGTTCACCCGGATCAGCAGCCCGAGCCGGACCACGTCCTTCGGGTACGACGTCGTACCAGTGGTGGAATGCGATCCGAGCAACCGGGCGCCGTGCTCGGGATCGGACGTCAGCACGTCGCGGTTGGCGCCGACCCCGGTGGTCCGCCCGTACACCGGCCGGTACCGGGCGACCTCGGCCACCGCGAGGGCCGACTCGTGCATCCGCTTCCGCGCGTCGTCACCCAGCCGCACCGCCGTCCGCCGCTGCCCGAGCGCCACCGCCTCCAGCGGCGTCAACCCACCACCCGTGAGCTCCACCGGTTCCATGCGCACAGTGTGATCCCCGCCACCGTCCGCACCTAGCACCCTCGCCAGTTGACCGTCTCGAATCCGAGATATTCGGCCGCGGTGTGCAGGTCGACAGGAGGTCATCGGCCCGACGGCACCCCGCCACGCTCAGGCCGCTCCTCGGCGGGCGCTTTCCAAGGGACACGTCCTGTCCAGCTGCACACATCGCCCAACAGAAAGCCCGCCGCCTCGGTCGAGGCGACGGGCTGGAAAAGACCAGGGGTTACTTCTGGCCGTAGCGCTTCTTGAACTTCTCCACGCGGCCCTGGGTGTCCATCACGCGCTGCTGGCCCGTGTAGAACGGGTGGCTGGCGGACGAGATCTCGACGTCGACGACCGGGTAGGTGTTCCCGTCGTGCCACTCGATGGTCTCGTTGCTCTCGCGCGTCGACCCGGTGAGGAAGCTGAAGTTGCCGGACTTGTCCCGGAAGACGACCCGGCGGTAGTCGGGGTGAATGGCGTTCTTCATGCTGCGGTACTTCCTTCCAAGTAGGGGGCGAACGGATCGGTCAGGGGGTGGACCGCTTCATCCGCACGAAGGACACAACCATCCAGGCGCTCCCGTAATTCCCGGACGTCCAGGCCGACCCCGGTGACGGACAGGTACGACGCGCGATCGCCGTACTCGGGGTGCCACTCGAGGGCCGAGCGGGCTTGATGCTGCTGCCCGACCGTGGACCAGCGGTCGGCCGGCAGATCGGCCAGCCACGGACCGAGGACGCCGAGCGCGATGTTGGTGCCGAAGCTGTCCCAGCTGAGCCGGTTGCGGTGCTGGGTCGCGATCCACAGCGTCCCCCGGCCGCGCGCCGTACCCGCGACCAGATCCTCCAACGCGTCGTACAGCCGCTCGGGGTGGAACGGCCGGTCCGACTGCCAGACGAGCGTCCGCACCGGCCCGTCGTCCTGCGGAGCCGTGATCGACCCCGGCTCGGTCGCGTCCGGAGCTTGCAGGCGTACGCCGAGGAGCCCGGCCGGCGTGGTCCGGACGAGCAGCTGCGGATTGATCGCCCGGACGAGTGCGCGGACGGTGTCGTCGTCGCTGCTGAGGACGGCCGCGTTCGCGTACTCCAGTTGGCGCGCGACCACCTCGGCGATGGCCCGGCCGTCCTCGGCGGCAGTCGGAACACCACGATCCTGGATCAACTGGTCGCCGGTCAGGTCGTCGATGACGCTGCCCGTGTCGACCGTCGTGACAACCGCATCCACCCGGAGCTCCCCGGCGCCGTCCCGGGCGATCTCCTCGGCCAGGGCCTGGGTGTCTCCGGCGGACGGCAGGTCCACGATCGCGACGTCGTACTGCTCGACGGCTGCGATGCTCAGCAGCAACTCGACCAGCGAGCCGCGCATCGCGCAGGAGGCGCACGGGTGGGCCATCCGGATCACCTCGCGATCGATGACGCCGGTGGCGGTACGGGCAATCCGTACGACGGAGCCCTCGGTCAGCCCGCTGACGTCGTACTCGATCAGGACGCCGGCCGGTCCGGCGGAGGCCAGGGTGTTCCCCGCGACCGCGCCACGGAACTCCTGGTCGACACCCGTCAGCAAGGTCACCGGCAGCATCCGCACTCCCGCCTTACTGAAAACGATAACCAATACAAGGTACCCTCCGAACCGGAATAGCCGCCACCCCACCGGTGTTCTGCTCAGTGTGGGTCACCCGCCAGGTGATCCAGGAAAGGACAGTATGGCCAAGCGCAACGACCTCCGCCCGATCGTGAAGCTCCGCAGCACGGCTGGTACCGGCTTCACCTATGTAACGCGCAAGAACCGGCGGAACAATCCCGACCGGCTCGTGATGCGCAAGTACGACCCGTCGGTCCGCCAGCACGTCGACTTCCGCGAAGAGCGGTAAGCCTGCGTGGCGAAGACCAGCAAGATCGTCAAGAACGACCAGCGCAAGCGGATCGTCGCTCTGTACGCCGACCGCCGCGCGGAGCTGAAGCGGATCATCGCGGACCCGCAGTCGACCTTCGAGGCCCGCGGTGATGCGCAGCTGAAGCTGCAGAAGCTCCCGCGCGACGCCAGTCCGATCCGGATCCGCAACCGCGACGCCGCCGACGGCCGCCCCCGCGGCTACCTCCGCAAGGCCGGCATCTCCCGCATCCGCTTCCGCACCATGGCCCACCGAGGCGAAGTCCCCGGCATCACCAAGTCTTCCTGGTAACACCCCGATGACTCCCCCGAAGCCCACCCGGCCTCGGGGGAGTCGTCGTACGCGCGGTTCAGCCGTGGAGGCGGCGGGTCAGGGCTGTGGCGGCTTGGCGGATGCGGTGGGCCAGGAGGTGGCGATCGGGCGGGGGTACGGCGTCGGTGCGGAAAGTGACGCTGATGGCGGCGGCCGGGTGGCCGGCGTGGTCGAGGGCAGCGCTGGCGACGGACGCGACGCCGGGGGTGATGAAGGAGTCCTCGACCGCGAAACCCTGGCGTTTCTCGTCCGCCAGCAGGCGGCGGAGCTGGGTGAGGGTCTGCGGTCCGTAGTCGGTGCGTCGTACGAAGCTCTCCGGGGTGGGGAAGAGCGCGCGGACCTGGGCCGGTGGGAGCTCGGCCAGGAGCGCCCGGCCGGAGGCGGTGAGGGTGGCGGGGAGTCGTACGCCGACGTCGGTGACCAGCGTGACCGGGCGAGGCGGCTGCTCTTTCAGCAGATAGACGAGCTCACGACCATGCAATACGCCGAGGTGCGCGGTGTGTCCGACCTCCGCGACCAGCTGGACGAGCAACGGCCGCGCCAGCCGCTCGAGCGGGTCGTGCCGCAGATAGGCGGAACCGATCTCGAACGCGGCCACCCCCAACCCGTACCGCTTCTCCTCGGGCAGGTGGACGACGAAGCCCTCGTCGATCATTGCCCGCAGCAAGTGGTACGTCGACGAGCGCGGCAGGCCGACCGCGGACGCGATGCGCTCCATCGGTACCGGTCCGGGCTGCGTGGCCAGGAACGTCAGCACCCGCAGAGTGCGGGTCGAGGCGGGAACGTTGCCGCTCACAACGGCAGGGTAACCGCCCAGGTCTCAGATTCCGGACGATTGCCGCTTCTTGGCGCGGCCCCGCTTCAACCAGAGCCGCAGACACTCGCCCGCCGCGGCCAGTGCGAACAGCCCGCCCGCGACGCCCCAGTCGAAATAGTCGTCGCCGGACACCAGCGAACCGACGACCAGGGACAGGACGCCGAAGAACACCAGCGTCAGCGCGAACCGGATCACAGCGCCTTCTCCGCGGTCCAGGCGCCCGACGACACGCGGTACCCGAGCCACTCGTTCACCGCGAGCATCGGCGCGTTCCCAGCGTCGTTCCCGGTGGATGCGATGCGGAACCCGGCATCCCGGGCCCGCGCCAGCGCGTGCGACTTCACCACCTTCGCCAGCCCACGTCCACGGGCCGACGGGATCGTCCCCGTCAGATTCGACCAGATCATGCTTCGCTCCGGGTCTGCAGTCGTCGTCACAAAGGACAACACGGTGTCGCCGTCGACCACCGCGATACTGAGATCGCGCCGCAGGTCCGGATGGTTCCAATAACTTTCCAGCCACTCGTCGTACGCCGGACCGCCCGAAAGACCACTGGGGTCGTCGTCGCGCACGGCGGCCTCGGCCAAGTAGAGCTGGCGCGGATCCACCTGCTCGTAGTCGACAATGCGAAGCCCGGACGGTGCCGCGACCGGCTCGCGGGCCGCGCTCAGCTCAGCCGTCGAATGGCTCATCCGGCGGCCGATGACGAAGCCACGCCGGGTCGCGAATCCCTTCGACTCGTCGTCATCGCCGACCACGACCAGCAATCGTGCTGCGCCGGCTTCGGCGGCGCCCGCAGTGACCTGCTCGAGCAGCGCGCTCCCGATCCCGAGCCGCCGCGAGCCGGGCGCCACGTGGACGGTGATCCGTACGCGCGGTGCCTGCTCCGTCGGGTCGGGCAGATAGATGTTCGCGTAGCCGACCACCTCCGGGCCGTCGACCGCGACCAGGACGACGCGGCTCTTCGCACGGCGAAGTCCGGCTTCGACACCGCGGGCCGTCATCACCAGTTGCGGCATCGTGACAGCCCAGAGCCGGGCGATTCCGGCCGCGTCCTCCGGGGCCGCCGTCCGGATCTCGAACACCATTCCTGAACTCTAAGGCGGCTGAGGGTTCACAGATGTCTCAGATCCGAGACAGAAAGTGCACGGCGCTGCTGTCGGTTTGCGGGTGCCGCGCGGTGCAATGTTCGAGTGGAAGAGACCAGCAAGGTAACCGTCGGCGTCGGGCCGTTGACACCGGCCGACGTGGTCGCGGTGGCACGGCACGGAGCCCGGGTGGAGATCGACGACCAGGCCCTCGAGGAGATCGCGAAGTCACGCGCCGCGATCGAGGCCCTGGCCCACGCGGACACCCCGCACTACGGGGTCTCGACCGGCTTCGGCGCGCTCGCGACCCGGCACATCGCGCCCGAGCTGCGCGCCCAGTTGCAGCGCAGCCTGGTCCGGTCGCACGCGGCCGGCTCCGGCCCCGAGGTGGAGACAGAAGTTGTACGGGCGCTCGCCCTGCTGCGACTGTCGACCCTCGCCACCGGCCGCACCGGCGTGAAGGTCGAGACCGCCCAGGCGTACGCCGGTCTGCTCAACGCGCACCTGACTCCGGTGGTCCACGAATACGGCAGCCTCGGCTGCTCCGGCGACCTCGCACCGCTGGCCCACGTCGCGCTCGCCGTGATGGGCGAAGGCCCCGTGAGAGATGCCGAGGGCAACCTTCTCGACGCCCGCGACGCGCTGCCCGCCCACGGACTGGCCCCGGTCGTTCTGGCCGAGAAGGAAGGCCTCGCGCTGATCAACGGCACCGACGGCATGCTTGGCATGCTGGTGCTAGCGCTGGCCGACCTCGACCGTCTCTTCAAGACCGCCGACATCGCCGCCGCGATGAGCGTCGAAGGACAGCTCGCCACCGACCGGGTGTTCGCCGCGGACCTGCAGGCCCTGCGTCCGCAGCCCGGCCAGGCCCTCGCCGCCGCCAACCTGCGCGCGATCCTCGCCGACAGCGCGATCGTCGCCAGCCATCGCGGCCCGGACTGCAACCGCGTCCAGGACGCCTACTCCTTGCGCTGCTCTCCGCAGGTGCACGGCGCCGCGCGCGACACCGCCGCCCACGCGGCCACGGTCGCGGGATATGAGTTGGCCGCCGCGATCGACAACCCGGTCGTCCTCCCCGACGGACGGGTCGAGTCCAACGGCAACTTCCATGGCGCCCCGGTCGGCTACGTGCTCGACTTCCTCGCGATCGCCGTGGCGGATGTGGCCAGCATCAGCGAACGCCGTACCGACCGCTTCCTAGACGTCGCGCGCAACCACGGGCTGAACGCCTTCCTGGCCGACGATCCCGGTGTCGACAGCGGTCACATGATCGCGCAGTACACGCAGGCCGCGATCGTGTCCGAGCTGAAGCGGCTCGCCGTACCGGCCAGTGTGGACTCGATCCCGAGCAGCGCGATGCAGGAGGACCACGTCTCGATGGGCTGGTCGGCCGCCCGCAAGCTGCGCAAGTCGATCGACGGGCTCCAGCGGGTGCTCGCGATCGAGATCCTGACCGCCGCGCGGGCGCTGGACCTGCGCGCGCCACTGACCCCGGCGCCGGCCACGGCCGCCGTCCGGGCCGTCCTCCGGGAGTACGTCGAGGGGCCGGGCACCGACCGGCATCTCGCCCCCGAGCTCGAGCACTCCGTCCGGCTTGTTGCCGACGGCACCTACCTGTCCGCAGCCGAGGCCGTCACCGGCCCACTGTCCTAGAAAGGCTGGATCACCCATGTCCGGACCTCGTCCTGTCCGCGCGCCCCGCGGTACCACCCTCACCGCCCGCGGTTGGCAGCAGGAAGCCGCGTTGCGGATGCTGCAGAACAACCTCGACCCCGAGGTCGCCGAGCACCCCGACGAACTGGTCGTGTACGGCGGTTCCGGCAAGGCGGCCCGGGACTGGAACTCGTTCGACGCGATGGTCCGGACGCTGACCACGCTGAAGGACGACGAGACGATGCTGGTGCAGTCCGGTAAGCCGGTCGGCGTCATGCAGACCCACGAGTGGGCGCCGCGCGTACTGATCGCCAACTCGAACCTGGTCGGCGACTGGGCCACCTGGGAGGAGTTCCGCAAACTCGAGGCGATGGGCTTGACCATGTACGGCCAGATGACGGCCGGCTCGTGGATCTACATCGGCACGCAGGGCATCCTGCAGGGCACGTACGAGACGTTCGGCGCGGTCGCGGAGAAGAAGTTCGGCGGTTCGCTGGCGGGCACCATCACGCTCACCGCGGGCCTCGGTGGCATGGGCGGCGCGCAGCCGCTGGCCGTCACGATGAACGACGGCGTCGCGATCTGCATCGACGTCGACTCCAGCCGGATCGACCGCCGGATCGAGCACCGGTATCTCGATGTCCGCGCCAAGTCACTGGACGACGCGCTGCGGCTGGCCGAGGAGGCCAAGAAGGCGCGGCGGCCGCTGTCGATCGGTGTCCTGGGCAACGCCGCGGTCATCGTGCCGGAGCTGCTGCAGCTGGGCGCGCCGATCGATATCGTCACCGACCAGACTTCCGCGCACGACCCGCTGATGTACCTGCCGGTGGGCATCGACTTCGACGACTGGACCACCGCCCGCGAGAAGGACCCGGCCGGCTTCACCGAGCGCGCGCGGGCCTCGATGGCCCGGCACGTCGCCGCGATGGTCGGCTTCCAGGACGCGGGGGCCGAGGTGTTCGACTACGGCAACTCGATCCGCGACGAGGCCCGCAAGGCCGGGTACTCCCGTGCGTTCGAGTTCCCCGGCTTCGTGCCGGCGTACATCCGGCCCTTGTTCTGTGAGGGAAAGGGCCCGTTCCGGTGGGCCGCGCTGTCCGGCAACCCGGCCGACATCGCGAAGACGGACCAGGCGATCCTGGACCTGTTCCCGGACAACGAGCACCTGCGGCGCTGGATCACGCTGGCCGGCGAGCGGGTCGCGTTCCAGGGGCTGCCGGCAAGGATCTGCTGGCTGGGCCAGGGCGAGCGGGACAAGGCCGGGGTGCGGTTCAACGACATGGTCGCCTCCGGTGAGCTCGAGGCGCCGATCGTGATCGGCCGGGACCACCTGGACACCGGCAGTGTCGCGTCGCCGTACCGGGAGACCGAAGGCATGCTGGACGGCTCGGACGCGATCGCGGACTGGCCGTTGCTGAACGCAATGGTGAACGTGGCCAGCGGCGCGTCCTGGGTGTCGATCCACCACGGCGGCGGCGTCGGCATCGGCCGGTCCATCCACGCCGGCCAGGTATCGGTTGCCGATGGCACCGATCTGGCCCGGCGGAAGCTGGAGCGGGTCCTCACCAACGACCCGGCGATGGGTGTCATCCGGCACGTCGACGCCGGCTACGACAAGGCAGTAGAGGTCGCCGACGAACGAGGGGTCCGGATCCCGATGCGGGAGAGCTGACTCCCCTGATCGGGGCGGAGCGACGGGGCTGGAGATAGCACAGTGCGACCGTGGCAATGCCTACCGCTATGGTGCACTTTCTCGGGGATCGAGAAACCGTGCGATCACGTGGCATCGGTCTCGCGGTCCGCTAGGGTCGATCGGGCGACCGACGACGAGCGCGAAGGGGCGCAATGATCGAGTTCGAGGACGTCACCAAGCGGTATCCGGACGGCACCGTCGCCGTCGACACCCTGTCCCTGCGGATCCCGAGCAACCAGATCACCGTGTTCGTCGGGCCGTCCGGCTGCGGCAAGACCACGTCCCTGCGGATGATCAACCGCACGATCGAACGCACCAGCGGCCGCATCTCGATCGACGGCGAGGACATCAACAGCAAGGACCCTGTCACGCTGCGGCGCGGCATCGGGTATGTGATCCAGCACGCCGGCCTGTTCCCGCACAAGACGGTGGTCGACAACGTCGCCACCGTGCCGAAGCTGCTCGGCTGGGACAAGCGCCGGACCCGCGACACCGCGATGGAGCTGCTCGAGCGCGTCGGTCTGGATCTCAAGCTGGCCGAGCGGTATCCGGCCCAGCTGTCGGGTGGCCAGCAGCAACGAGTCGGCGTCGCCCGTGCCCTGGCGGCCGATCCGGCCATCATGCTGATGGATGAGCCGTTCAGTGCTGTCGACCCGATCGTGCGGCACCAGTTGCAGGAAGAGCTGCTCCGGCTGCAGCGCGACATCGGCAAGACCATCGTGTTCGTCACCCACGACATCGACGAGGCGATCAAGCTCGGCGACAACGTCGCCGTACTGAAGGTCGGCGGCAAGCTGGCCCAGTTCGCCCCGCCCGCGGAGCTGCTGGCCAACCCGGTCGACGACTTCGTCCGTGGGTTCGTCGGACAGGATCGTGGTTACCGGGCCCTCACGTTCGTGCATCCCGACGAGTTGCCGGTCAAACCGTTGCCACCTGAGCTCGCGCTGAAGGACGGCGTACCGGTCGGCTGGCGCAACGGCAGCGCGGAGACGTTGCTGCCGGTCGGCGCGGTCTTCAAGCGAGGTGACTCGCTCCGCGCCGCCCTCGACTCCGTCCTGACCTCCCCGAGCGGGTTGGGCGTCTGCGTCGACGACGAAGGCCGTGCCATCGGAGTCGTAGACCAGGGGACCGTCGCAGAGGCGTTGCGGTCATGACTGTGCACATGGCCGCGCCTCCGGCGCGGCGGTCATGGGGCCTTGACTCCCGGCCTTCCTTCGTCGTTCCAGTCGCTTCGCTCCCTACACTCCTCAGTCCAGGCCGGGAGACCCCATGACATGGATCGGCGACAACTCCGGGCTCATCTGGGAGCAGTTGCGCGAACACATCTACCTGTCGATCGTCCCGGTGATCCTCGGGCTGATCATCGCGGTGCCGCTCGGGTACATCGCCACGCGGTACGGGTGGCTGGCCAACCCGTTGGTCGCGCTCGGCGGCGTGCTGTACTCGCTGCCGTCGATCGCGCTGTTCATCGTGATCCCGGCGGTCCTCGGCACCAAGGTGCTGTCCACGGTCAACATCATCGTCGCGCTGACCCTCTATACGGTCTCCCTGCTGATCCGCAACGTGATCGACGGACTTCGCTCCGTACCGGCCGAGGTGCGGCAGTCGGCGATCGCGGTCGGGTACAGCCCGTTGCATCGGCTGATCGCGGTCGACCTGCCGATCGCCGTACCGGTGATCTTCGCCGGCCTGCGGGTGGTCACGGTGGCGAACATCTCGATGGTCAGCGTCGGCGCGGTGATCGGCATCGGCGGCCTGGGGGAGCTGTTCACGCTCGGCTTCCAGAAGGACTTCCTCACCCCGGTGGTGGTCGGCGTGGTGCTGTCGCTGCTGCTGGCGCTGTGTGCCGACCTGATCATCGTCACGTTGCAGCGGATCCTGACTCCGTGGGCGCGCGTCGCGACTCCGGTGGCGGGGGTGGCCTGACATGTGGCAGTACCTCACCGATTCCTACAACTGGTCCGGTAACGAGGGGATCTGGGCGCGGATCGTCCAGCACCTCTGGTACACGTTCGCCGCGCTCGGGCTGTCCGCGGTGATCGCGCTGCCGATCGGCCTGCGGATCGGCCACACCCGGCGCGGCGCGTTCCTGGCGATCAACCTGGGCAACGCCGCCCGCGCCCTGCCGAGCCTCGGCCTGCTGATGATCGCCGTCCTGCTGACCAACGACATCGGCTTCCTGCCCGTGCTGATCGCGCTGGTCGCCCTCGGCATCCCGCCGATCCTGGCCTCGACGTACGCCGGTGTGTCCGGTGTCGATCCGGCCACGATCGACGCGGCCCGGGGGATGGGGATGACCGGCCGGGAGATCCTGACCAAGGTGGAGATCCCGATCGCGCTGCCGCTGATCATCTCCGGCCTGCGCAGCGCCACCCTGCAGATCGTCTCGACAGCGACGATCGCCGCACTGGTGTCGCTCGGTGGTCTCGGGCGCTATGTGGTCGACGGGCTCAAGCTCCGCGACTTCCCGCAGATGTTCACCGGCGCCCTGCTGGTGGCCCTGCTCGCCATCGGGCTCGACGCGATCTTCGCGGCGATCAGCCGGCTCACGGTGTCGGAGGGCCTGAAGGCCAGGTGACCGGTTTTGTCCGACGTATCTGATGAACTTGACGATCTGATGAATCTGCTGAACCGCCCCAACGAAACATCCATCGCCACCGGCCGGTGGCTGACGAGACTCTGGAGGCTCTCGTGTTGAGATCCACACTCATCCGTACTGCGATCGCCGGGGTGGCGGTGCTCGGCCTGGCTGGTTGCGGGGGTGGGGGCGACCAGCTCGGCAGCGACAACGCGGGCTCCTCGCCCGCGCCGTCCAAGGTGTCGAGTATCACCGTCGGGTCCGCCGACTTCTCCGAGAGCCAGCTGCTGGCGGAGATCTACGGGCAGGCGATCGCCGCCAAGGGAATCGAGGTGAAGAAGAAGCCGAACATCGGCAACCGCGAGACCTACATGGCCGCGATCAAGGACGGCTCGGTCGACCTGGTCCCGGAGTACACCGGTGCCTCGCTGGCCTACTTCGACAAGAACTCCACCGAGACCGACCCGGAGAAGGCGTACGACGCCCTGAAGAAGGCGCTCACGCCCGGGCTCGAGGTGCTGGACAAGTCGCCGGCCGCCGATGAGGACACCATCGTGGTGACCAAGGCGACCGCGGACAAGTACAGCCTGAAGTCGCTGGCCGACCTGAAGCCGGTCGGCAAGGAGATGGTCGCGGGCGGTAGCTCGGAGTTCAAGGTCCGGTCCGCCGGCCTGAAGGGCCTGAAGGAGAAGTACGGCGTCGAGTTCAAGGAGTACAAGACGCTGGACGCCGGTGGCCCGCTGAGCATCAAGGCGCTGCTGGACAACCAGATCCAGCTGACGAACCTGTTCACCACCCAGTCGGTCATCAAGGAGCAGGGCCTGGTCCAGCTGGACGACCCGGAGCACATCCTGCCGCCGAACAACATCGTTCCGTTGATCCGGACCGACCACAAGTCGGACGAGATCGCGGCAACGCTGAACGCGGTCGACGCCAAGCTGACCACCGACACGCTGACCGACCTGGTCAAGCGCATCGACGTCGGCAAGGAGAGCGCGGACGCGGTGGCCAAGGACTGGCTGTCCAAGAACCCGCTGTCTTGAGTTTCGAATCCCTGTGGGCGGCCCTGTCCGCCATCGGCCGTGACCCCGACACCGGCGGCTACCACCGAGGCGGCTGGACCCCCACCGAACGCGACGCGACGCACTGGTTCCACGACCAGTGCGTCGCCCGCGGGCTGCAGGTCGAGTCAGACGGCATCGGCAACCTCGTCGCCTGGTGGGACCCGCTGGACCGGCGTAGCGAGGCGGCCGGAGGGCCGGCTTCCCGCCCGGGCATCGTCACCGGGAGCCACCTGGACTCGGTGATCGACGGCGGGGCTTTCGACGGGCCGCTGGGGGTGGTGTCCGCGCTGGCCGCGGTCGATCAGTTGCGGGCGGAGGGGTTCGTGCCGTCGGTGCCGATCGGAGTCGGGGCCTTTGTCGAGGAGGAGGGGTCGCGGTTCGGGATGCCTTGCTTGGGGTCCCGGGTGGCGGCTGGGGTGTTGCCGGCCTCGAAGGCTCTTGCTTTGGAGGACCGCACAGGGGTGACGCTGGCGGCGGCGCTCGAGGCGGCGGGGACGGATCCCGCCGGAGTCGGGCCGTCGCCGTTGCTCGAGCGGATGGGGACGTTCATCGAGTTGCATGTGGAGCAGGGGCGGGGGCTGACGGCTCCGGTGGGGGTGGCCAGTTCGATCTGGCCGCATGGAAGGTATCGGTTCACGTTCGGTGGGGAGGCCAACCACGCCGGTACGACGCTGATGGAAGACCGCCACGACCCGATGCTCACCTACGCGATGACCGCACTGGCCGCGAACAAGCAGGCCCGCCTCGCCGGTGCCCGCGCGACGTTCGGGCGACTGTCCGTGGAGCCCAACGGCACCAACGCCGTACCGTCACAGGTCACCGCCTGGCTGGACGCCCGCGCCGCCACCGACGAGATCCTGCAGTCGTTGCTCGCAGCAATCACCAAGCAGGCCACCGAGCGGGCCGAGCGGGACGGTACGACGCTCGAGGTGGTCGCCGAATCGGTGTCGCCGATCGTCGACTTCCCGACCGGACTGCGGGACCGGCTGGTCGGCGTACTGAATGGTGCGCCCGTGCTCCCGACCGGTGCCGGCCACGACGCCGGGGTGTTCTCCGCGGCCGGCATCCCGACCGCGATGCTCTTCGTCCGGAACCCGACCGGCGTGTCCCATTCACCCGCCGAGTACGCCGAGCTGGACGACTGTCTCGCCGGCGTCGACGCGCTGGCCGCCGTACTGAAGGATCTCGCCACGTGACGTCGTACTGGTGCTCGACCGCCCTGCTACCAACCGGCATCACCCAGGGCGTGCTGATGACGGTCGCCGACGGGCGGTTCGCTACCATCGAGACCGGTGCGG
The DNA here is from genome assembly GCF_036227145.1 of Kribbella sp. NBC_01484. NCBI lineage: Bacteria > Bacillati > Actinomycetota > Actinomycetes > Propionibacteriales > Kribbellaceae > Kribbella > Kribbella sp. NBC_01484. The sequence goes on along the minus strand of NZ_CP109437.1, from coordinate 2,303,202 downwards.
ATCCGGGCGACGCCGTACGGCTGGACGGCCTCGTGCTCCCAGGGCTGGCCAACTGTCACAGTCACGCGTTCCACCGGGCGCTCCGCGGGCGGACGCAGACCGAGCGCGGCACCTTCTGGACCTGGCGCGACCAGATGTACGCCGTCGCCGCGGCACTCACCCCGGACACGTACTACGACCTCGCCCGCGCCGTCTACGGCGAGATGCTGCTCGCCGGGATCACCGCGGTCGGCGAGTTCCACTACCTGCATCACGCCTCAGGCGGCCGCCACTACGACGACCCGAACGCGATGGGTACGGCGCTGATCGCGGCGGCTCGCGACGTCGGGATCCGGATCGCCTTGCTGGACACGTGTTACCTCGCCGGCGGCATCGACCAACCGCTCAGCGAGGTGCAGCAACGCTTCAGCGACGGCGACGCCGCGAGCTGGGCCGCGCGGGTCTCGTCGCTGTCCGGATCCGATGACGTCGTGATCGGTGCGGCGGCGCATTCGGTCCGCGGGGTGCCTCCGGAGCAGATCGGTGCGGTCGCGTCGGCGTTTCCCGACGTACCACTCCATGTGCACCTGTCCGAGCAGGTCGCGGAGAACGCTGCCTGCCTCGAGGCGTACGGCCGGACGCCCGCGCAGGTGCTCGACGAGGCCGGGTTCCTCAGCGGCCGGACGAGCGCCGTCCACGCGACTCACCTCACCGATGTCGATGTGCGGCTGCTCGGCAGCTCGGCGACGTACTCGTGCTTCTGCCCGACCACCGAGCGGGACCTGGCCGACGGGATCGGCCCGTCGGTGGCGCTGCGCGACGCCGGCTCGCCGTTGACCCTCGGGTCCGACAGCCACGCGGTGATCGACCTGTTCGAGGAGATGCGGGCGGTGGAACTGGACGAGCGGCTCGCCACCCAGGAGCGCGGCCACTGGTCGGCATCGGAACTCCTCAAAGCCGCAACAGCCGATGGGCACCGGTCGATCGGGTTCGACGACGCCGGCGTGATCGCGGTCGGCGCCCGCGCCGACCTGGTCGCGGTCCGGTTGGACAGCGTGCGTACGGCGGGAACCGGTGGGACTGTGGAGACAGCGGTGTTCGCGGCATCGGCTGCCGATGTGAGCGATGTGATTGTTTCCGGCAAGCATATGGTTGCTGATAGCAAGCATGCGAACCTTGATGTGGCGGCTGAGCTGGCGGCCTCGATCGCGGCGGTGACACGGTGACTTCTCTGCTCTTGACGGGTATCGGTTCGCTGGTGACCAACGACCCAGCGCGTGGCGACCTGCTCGGCGAGCTGCACGACGCGGCCCTGGTGATCGAGGGCAGCAAGGTCGCCTGGGTCGGCTCCCGGCGCGAGGCGCCCGCAGCTGATGAAGTCTTGGAGGTGGGTGGGCGGGCAGTGATCCCCGGGTTCGTGGACTCGCACTCCCATCTGGTGTTCGCCGGCGACCGGGCCGAGGAGTTCGCGGCCCGCATGACGGGTACGCCGTACTCCGCCGGCGGGATCCGGACCACGGTGGCGGCGACCCGGCAGGCCACGGACGAGCAGCTGACGGCGAACGTCGCCCGGCTGGTGGCGGAGATGCGGCGCCAGGGGACGACGACGGTCGAGATCAAGTCCGGGTACGGGCTGACGGTCGGCGACGAGGCGCGGGCGCTGGAGATCGCGGGGCACTTCACCGACGAGACGACGTACCTCGGGGCGCACGTCGTACCCGCCGAGTACGCCGACGATCCGGCGGGCTACGTGTCGCTGGTGACCGGGCCGATGCTCGATGCGGTCGCGGGGCACGCCAAGTGGATCGATGTCTTCGTGGAGCGCGGTGCCTTCGACGAGGACCAGGGCCGCGCGATCCTCGAGGCCGGCCTGGCCCGCGGCCTGCAGGCCCGCGTCCACGCCAACCAGCTCGGCGAGGGCCCCGGGGTCCAGCTGGCGTGCTCGGTCGGAGCCGCAGCGGCCGACCACTGCACCTATCTAACCGACGCCGACGTCGACGCCCTGGCTTCCACGGGCGTGGTCGCCGGGCTCCTCCCGGCGATCGAGTTCTCCACACGTTCGCCGTACCCCAACGCCCGGCGCCTCCTCGACGCCGGCGTGACGGTAGCCCTGGCCACCGACTGCAACCCCGGCTCCGGCTACTCCTCGTCGATGCCGTTCTGCATCGCCCTGGCCGTCCGCGAGATGCACATGACCCCCGCCGAGGCCCTTTGGTCCGCGACAGCAGGCGGCGCGGCGTCCCTCCGCCGGAGTGACATTGGTCACCTAGCCCCCGGCGCCCAAGCAGACCTGACCATCCTCAACGCCCCCACCCACCTACACCTCTCCTACCGCCCAGGCGTACCCCTCGTCTCCCAGAGCTTCGTCCGTGGCCGGCCGGTCTGATCGAGCGGACGCTCGGGCCATCACATCTCGTCACCCAGCCAGCGGCTCCCGCGTGCGACCGCGGATCTCGGGCACATTCTGATGGCGTGGCGGTCCGGCCACCGCCTCCCGGATCGCGCTCACAACCCATTCCCGGTCGAACATCACGTCCTCCCAGGAGAACCGGAGAAGCCGCCACCCGCAGAGGGTCAGGCTGACCTGGCGACGACAGTCACGCGTCAGCGCGGCCCGGGTGCTGTGGAAGGCGAACCCATCGGCCTCGAGAGCGATCAGCAGCCGGGGGTGTCCGAGGTCGACCCGAGCCGAGAAGGTGTCGTCCCGGACCACGACCTGCGGTTCGAAACCGTCGATACCCGCCTCGATCAGGATCGATCGGAGAACGGACTCCAAGGGCGACTCCGCTCGACCGTCCGCGGCGGCCGCGACTCGTCGGGCCCGGCGGGAACCAGGACCGGTGAGCTCGGCCGCCGCGATCAACAGCTGCCCGAGGTCTACCGCGCCAAGTCGCAGCGCCGAGTCCGCGACCGTGAGGGCGGCCTCGAACTGAAGGGTGCGGGCGCAGTCCAGCACCGTCCGGAGCTTGCCGGTACATCGACCGTCGGACGGGACCTCGTCGGCCCAGTGCAGTTCGCACGGGATCGGGCTCAACCGGCGGTGCTGTCCGCGCGGCACGGTGATCTGTGGTTTGTCCGGCAGGTCGAGCACCGAGAAGCCGTGCAGTCGGGCGGCGCTCAGGTGCGACACGATGCCACCCTGGGCACGCGCCGCGGCGAGCGGGTCCGGCACCGGCGGCAGGGCGTAGACCCCCTTCGCGATCCGGCGGATCGCCCCGTCGGCCAGCGCCGTTCGGATGGTCCGCGCGGAGACAAGCGCTCGAAGCTGGGCGAACGTGGCGGTGCCCTCGCGCCGGTGGAGGACGTCAACGACCTGGGACATCCGACGAGGATGGCGGAAACCAGCCTGCGCCGTCGGAGATTGTCCACAGGCGGACCGCCAGGCCATCACAATCGGCCTCGGACTGGCGGTGCCAGGCGGCGCGGACGGCCAAGCCGGCCGTTGTGATGGCCTGGCGGTCCGGCCGGGCGCACTGATCAGTGGAGGCCTGGTTGGGGGCCGCCCGGTCTAGGTCAGGTCTTTGGTGAGGAGGGTTGTGGTGGTGCCGTTGGCCAGGCGTTGTTTGGCTACCTCTACGTAGCCGCGATTGGTGTGGAAGGCGAGGCCGGCGAGGTCGGGTGGGTCGGTGCGGACCCGGGTGGCGGCGCGCTCGAAGGGCTTGGCGGCGCGTTCGATCGCGCCGTACACCTGCGAGGCGAGGCCCTCGCGGCGGTGCTCGGGGGCGATCACGATCCGTTCGATGAACAGGAAGCGGCTCGCGTACGTGGCCGCGAACCACTGGAACTCGAGGCCGTCGTACGCCGACCCCGGGGTGAAGGTGAGCAGGAAGCCGGCCGGACGGCCGTCGAGGTCGACCACGGCGGCGTGCGCGGCGATCAGGCGGAGCCAGTCAAGGCGGTCCGGGCCGAGTGGTTCGACCAGACCCTCCGCGGTGGCGTTGAGCGCAAGTACCGCGGCGAGGTCAGCGGCGGTCATAGGGCGGAGTCTCACGGTGACACCCTCCCACGGAAAACCTTTTCTGCGGCAGGGGTCAGTTCGGGTGCTCCCTGGCCGGACCCTGGACGGAACCCGGAAAATGGGGGGCGCCCTTGGGAATGACCTGGCCCATGTGCCATGTTGAGTCTAGTGAACTCAAGTTTGTTCGGTCTGTGCCGTCTTTGCCGGGCTCATCGCCGGCCGGGATTTGAAACCGAGGCGGACGAACGGCAACATTGAGTCTGCATCACTCAACTCTGTGGAGGTAAAGCATGGCCCGCGCGGTCGGTATCGATCTGGGTACGACGAACTCCGTCATCGCCGTACTCGAGGGTGGCGAGCCCACCGTCATCCCCAACGCCGAGGGAGCGCGTACGACGCCCTCGGTGGTGGCCTTCGCCAAGAACGGCGAGGTCCTGGTCGGCGAGGTGGCGAAGCGCCAGGCCACCACGAACGTCGACCGCACCATCCGCTCCGTCAAGCGTCACATGGGCGAGAGCTGGAGCGTGGACATCGACGGCAAGAAGTTCACGCCGCAGCAGATCAGCGCGTTCGTGCTGCAGAAGCTGAAGCGGGACGCCGAGGCGTACCTCGGGGAGCAGGTCACCGACGCGGTCATCACCGTGCCGGCGTACTTCTCCGACGCGCAGCGCCAGGCGACCAAGGAGGCCGGCGAGATCGCGGGCCTGAAGGTGCACCGGATCGTCAACGAGCCGACCGCGGCCGCGCTCGCCTACGGCCTGGACAAGGGCACCGAGCAGACCATCCTGGTCTTCGACCTCGGTGGTGGCACGTTCGACGTGTCGCTGCTGGAGATCGGCGACGGCGTCTTCGAGGTGAAGGCGACCAGCGGTGACAACCACCTCGGTGGCGACGACTGGGACAACCGGATCGTGCAGTGGCTGGTGACCCAGTTCAAGAACAAGAACGGCACCGACCTGTCCAGCGACAAGATGGCCATGCAGCGGCTCACCGAGGCCGCCGAGAAGGCCAAGATCGAGCTGTCGGCCGCGGCCGAGACCACGATCCACCTGCCGTACCTGAGCCTGACCGAGTCCGGCCCGCTGCACCTGGAGGAGAAGCTCTCCCGGGCCGAGTTCCAGAAGATGACCAACGACCTGCTGGAGCGCGCCCGCGCCCCGTTCAAGGCCGTCATCAAGGACGCCGGCATCGACGTGGCGAAGATCGACCACGTGATCCTGGTCGGCGGCTCCACCCGGATGCCCGCGGTGGCCGAGCTGGTCAAGGAGCTGACCGGTGGCAAGGACCCGAACAAGGGCGTGAACCCGGACGAGGTCGTCGCGGTCGGCGCCTCCCTGCAGGCCGGTGTGCTGAAGGGTGAGGTCAAGGACGTCCTGCTGCTCGACGTGACCCCGCTGAGCCTGGGCATCGAGACCAAGGGCGGCGTGTTCACCAAGATCATCGAGCGCAACACCACGATCCCGACCAAGGGCTCGGAGATCTTCACCACGGCCGAGGACAACCAGCCGTCGGTGATGATCCAGGTCTACCAGGGCGAGCGGGAGATGGCGCGCGACAACAAGTCGCTCGGCAACTTCGAGCTGACCGGCCTGCCGCCGGCGCCGCGGAACGTGCCGCAGATCGAGGTCACCTTCGACATCGACGCGAACGGCATCGTGCACGTGAACGCCAAGGACCTGGCCACCGGCAAGGAGCAGCGGATGACGGTCACGGGTGGCTCCGCGCTGCCGAAGACCGACATCGACCAGATGGTCCGCGACGCCGAGCAGTACGCCGAGGAGGACCGGTTGCGCCGCGAGGCGGTCGAGTCCCGCAACCAGGCGGAGAGCTTGGTCTACCAGACCGAGAAGTTCCTGCAGGAGAACGAGGACAAGATCCCCGACGACGTCAAGACCGAGGTCAAGGACGGCGTCGCGGAGCTGAAGAAGGCGCTCGAGGGTGACGACGCCGACGCGATCAAGGCCGCGTCGGAGAAGCTCGCCCAGTCCAGCCAGAAGATGGGTGCCGCGATGTACGCGAACGCCCAGGCCGCCGGCGGTTCCGAGGACAGCAGCTCCGCGTCCGACGAGAGCAGCTCGAGCAGTGACGACGACGTCGTCGACGCCGAGATCGTGGACGAGGACCGGCCGCAGGACAAGACGGAGGACAAGTGACGGATCGACCGACTGGCAGCGAGTTCGGCGACGGCGAGCCCGTCGTCCGGGACAAGCGCCGGATCGACCCGGACACCGGCGCGGCGCGGGAGCCTTCCGAGGCTCCCGCGGCCGGCGCCGCACCGGGCATGCCGGGCACCCCGGGGGCGCAGCCGCCGCGGGACCCGTCCGATCTGATCGGCCCGTCCGCCCAGGAGGCACTGTTGACCGAGGCGCTCGCCGAGCGTACGGCGGACCTGCAGCGACTGCAGGCCGAGTACGTCAACTACAAGCGCCGGGTGGACCGGGACCGGGAGGCTTCGCGGGAGCTCGTGATCGGCTCGGTGCTGACCGAGCTGCTCGGGATCCTGGACGACGTCGGCCGGGCCCGGGAGGCGGGTGAGCTCGAGGGCGCGTTCAAGGCGGTCGCCGAATCGCTGGAGCGGGTCACCGAGAAGCTCGGCCTGGTGAAGTTCGGCGAGAAGGGCGACACCTTCGACCCGCGCATCCACGAGGCCCTGCTGCACAACTACTCCGACGAGGTGGACGGTCCGACCGCGACCATGGTCATGCAGCCGGGGTACCGCCTCGGCGAGCGTGTCCTGCGGGCGGCCCGGGTGGCCGTGTCGGAGCCGACCGAGCAACTACCGGCCGACGCCGCGAAGGCCGACGTACCGGTGGAGAGCACAGATGATGACGCGGACAGGTCCGCGGAGTAACGACCACGACGGGAGGGGAGGCGTCAAGTGAGCACGAAGGACTGGCTCGAGAAGGACTTCTACAAGGTTCTCGGCGTCTCCAAGACCGCCGAGGCCGATGAGATCAAGAAGGCCTACCGCAAGCTGGCGCGCAAGTACCACCCCGACTCCAACGCCGGTGACGCGTCCGCGGAGGCGAAGTTCAAGGAGGTCTCCGAGGCGTACGACGTCGTCGGCGACCCGAAGAAGCGCAAGGAGTACGACGAGGCCCGCCGGCTGTTCGGCAGCGGCGGCTTCCGGATGCCGAGCGGCAGCAGTCAGGGCGGCGGCGGGTTCAACTTCGACGTCGGCGACCTGTTCAACCGCGGCGGCGGCTCCGGTGGCAGTGGCGGCGGTCTCGGCGACATCCTGGGCGGCATGTTCGGCGGTGGTGGCCGGACCACGACCACCACGTCGACGGCCCGGCCGCGGCGCGGTGCGGACATCGAGACCGAGGCGACGATCGAGTTCGCCGAGGCCGTGAACGGTGTCACCGTCGGGCTGCGGATGACCAGCGACGAGCCGTGCAAGACCTGCCGGGGCACCGGCGCGAAGTACGGCACGGTGCCGAAGGTCTGCCTGAAGTGCGAGGGCACGGGTATGCAGACCTCGGTCCAGGGCGGCGTGTTCGCCATGACCGAGCCGTGCACCGAGTGCAAGGGGCGCGGCCTGGTCGTCGACGAGCCGTGCGAGACCTGCCACGGCTCCGGCCGCGGCCAGTCGAGCAAGACCATGCAGGTCCGCATCCCCGCGGGCGTGCAGGACGGTCAGCGGATCCGCCTGAAGGGCAAGGGCGCGGCGGGCGAACGGGGTGGCCCCGCGGGCGACCTCTACGTCACCGTGCACGTGACGTCGCACCGGATCTTCGGCCGTCAGGGCGAGCACCTGACGCTGAACGTCCCGGTGAGCTTCACCGAGGCCGCGCTGGGCGCCGAGATCAAGGTCCCGACCTTGGACGGCATGCCTGTCACGGTCCGGATCCCTGCCGGTACGGCGAACGGCAGCAAGCTGCGCGTCCGTGGCAAGGGCTCGGTCCGGCGGGACGGCACCAAGGGCGACATCCTGCTCACCCTCGAGGTGCAGGTCCCGCACGAGTTGACCGACGAGCAGCGCGCCAAGCTGCAGGAGTTCAACTCGGCGTCGGACCACCCTGACCTGCGGGCCGGGTTGTTCGGGAGCTCGTGATGGGCCTCCCGTTCAGCCAGGTGCCGACCTGGGACGACCGCACCCCGATCTACGTGATCTCGGTGGCGGCCCAGCTGGCCGGCATGCACCCGCAGACCCTGCGCCAGTACGACCGGCTCGGCCTTGTGGTGCCGAGCCGGGCGTCCGGCCGCGGCCGGCGGTACTCGGCGTACGACGTGGCGAGGCTTCGCTACGTGCAGCACCTGTCCCAGGAAGAGGGCGTCAACCTGGCGGGAATTCGGCACATCCTCGCGCTACAGTCGGAGGTGGAGGACCTGCGAAGGCGGGTCAACCAGCTCCTCGCAGAAGTCCAGCGCGGTGTCGGTGTTTCCCGGCAGAGCACGAACAGCCGGGTCTTCTCAGCCGGCCCGGCCGGCGACGTGATCGCCATGGGCCGGCAGCAGACCACGACCCGCTGGATCCGGACCCAGCCACTGGAGCTGGGTTCCCGCTGACCCAGCATTCTCCGACCACCGGAGGATTCCCGAACCCACCCTTCGGATCCTCCGGTCCCGTGGAGGTCGTCGTCCCCCCGACACCTCCACCGTCGAAGGCGCGCTTTCCCCCAGCGCCCTTCGGCCCCCGCAGGGTGGTCCGTTCCAGGACCGCCCTGCGGCTCGCTCGCAACGGAGCCCCCGGCCCGCATGGCCGGGGGCTCCTCGCGTTCATCTCCCGGTGACCGCGCGCCATGTTGTCTGCGGCGGTTCACCGCCTACTCTGGCGAGGTGACACTCAGTCTGCAGACAGACCGGCTGATCATCCGGGACTGGGAAGAAGACGACGCCGAGGCCGCGCTGGAGATCTACGGCTCGGCCGATGTGGCGCCCTGGCTGTCGCCGGCCATCGACAAGGTCCCCGACGCCGCCAGCATGCGGCTCGTCCTGCAGGCCTGGATCGAGGCCCAGCCGAACTTCGTCCTCCCCGCGGGCCGATGGGCCGTTGCCCGCCGGGACGACGGTGAGGTCGTCGGCGCACTGGTGATCCGGCTGCTCCCGCCGTACGAGGAGGACCTGGAGATCGGCTGGCAGTTGCGGCCGAGCGCCTGGGGCCATGGTTACGCGACCGAGGCCAGCCGCGAGCTGATGCGCTGGGCGTTCAAGGAAGGTGCCGTCGACGAGCTGTTCGCCGTCGCCCGCCCGAACAACAGACGCGCCATCGCCACGGCCCGCCGGCTCGAGATGCAGTGGGTCGGCGAGACCGACAAGTACTACGACCTGAATCTGCAGGTCTACCGCATCCGCGCCTCAGAATTCAGGGCCTGAAGCAACCAGCGGCTGCGACTGGGTGGCCCGTCACAGTCCGCCGGCGATGAAGCCGAGCGTGAGCTGCTCGAACTTCCGGCGGGTGGCGTCGGGGGCGTCGCGCAAGGGCCCTTGGCCGGTAAGCACAGCGAGTCCGTGCACCGTGGACCAGATCGGGTACTCGATGCCGTCGCGGCGTCCGGGCGCGAGCACACCGGCGACGACGAGCTCATCGAGGACGGCTCGCAGTTGACCGAGGGGTGACCGGTCCTGCCCGGTCCCGTCGACTGTCGCCGCGTACTCATGCTGCGCCGGCACTGCGAACGCCGTGGCGAACAGTCCGGGCTCCTCGCGAGCGAAATCCAGGTACGCGGCACCGATCGCGCCGAGACGACGACCGGCAGCCGCGGCATCGCCATGCTTGCCGCGCACCCGACTGACACCGGCTGCCATCCGGTCGGCCAGTTCGCGCATCGCCGCCGCACAGACCGCGGCGAGTAGTTCGTCACGGTCGGCGAAATGCCGATAAGCGGCATTGGGCACGACGCCCACCAGCCGGGTCGCCTCGCGGAGCAGGACCGCGTCCGGGCCACCGGTCCGGGCCAGCTCCAGCCCTGCGGCGACGAGGCCGTCGCGGACCGCGCCCCGCACCCTCCGCCGCGTCGCCTCTGGTGTCATAGGCAACAGACTAACTTAGTGGACACCGTCCACTTGCCGCGTTAATGTGGACAGTGTCCACTAAACGAGGAGGGGCAATGGGAAAGAGTGACGCGGCGGTACTGGTGACCGCGGACCAGTGGTACGCCGGCGGGCAGCGGATCCTGTATCACCCGGATCCGGCGCGGGTCCTGCCCGAGGATGCTGCCGCAACCCCTGGCGCCCTGCGGGTTTTCGAGCGTGTGGTCGGCGCATCTCGGGATCCCGACGCGACCTGGCTCACGATGCTGCCCGGCTTCCCGGACGGCTCGTACGGCTGGGCGCAGGTGGACCGGATGCTCGGCGAGGATCTCGGTCCGCGGCTGTACGTCGAGCCGGTCGGGCAAGGGGATTCGGACAAGCCAGGCAACTACCGGCACTCCACGATGGAGCGTGCGGACCTGGTCGAGGCGTTGTGGCGCCACCACGCCGTACGCCGCACGGTCGTGGTCACCTTCGACTACACGTCTTTGGCGTTGCTCGAACTGCTTCGCCGTACGTCGGAGCGGGCCGGCGCATTGCCGGAGATCGTGGCCGTGTTCATGATGAACGGCGGCCTGTTCGCCGACTCGCACACGCACCCGTGGCAGGTCACGCCGATGCTGCGCAGCCCGCTGGGCGCGTTGGCCATGCGCCGGGCGCAGCGCTCGCCGGAGATGTTCGACTCGGCGATGCTCGGGGCACGGTTGTACTCCCGCAGCTATCGCCCCAGCGCGGAGGAGCTCGCCGAACTGCGGTCGGCGGTCACGCGCCGGGAGGGTGCGGCATTCCTCCATCGAGCCGCTGGGTTCGTCCAGGAACATCGCCGCCATGCCCAGCGCTGGGATCTCGCCGCTGTCGCACGTGACCTGGCGGACACCGTGGCCGTGTACGTCGGCGGCAGCGAGGAAGACCGCTACGAACACCGCCAGGTCGCCGCCGCCCGGATCCGTGTGCCGAGTGCCGACGTACTGACCTTCCCTGGCGGTCATCTGACCACCAGCGAGCATCCGGACCTGCTCGCCGACGCAATCCGCGAGATCGCCTCGCGTCATGGTGTCGGCGTCCGTCCCGACCTTTCGAAGGAGCACCGATGACCAAGCTGTTTCCCTTGCTCGAACGCAATGCGGAGTTCGCCCGGACCTACTCCCCGGCCGCGCTCGGCCTGCCCGCCGTACCGGTGATCGTCGTCACCTGTCTCGACCACCGCATCGACCCGGCTCTTGCCCTCGGGCTCGAACTCGGGGACGCCCCCGTCATCCGCAACGCGGGTGGACGCGTCACGCCGGCGGTCATCGACGACATCGCCTACCTCGTGTTCCTCGCCGAGCAGTTGCGCGGCGGCGCCGGCGCGGTCGATACGCTCTTCGAAGTTGCGGTGATCCACCACACGCAGTGTGGGACAGCCTTCCTGGCCGACCCCGGGTTCCGCCGGCGGGCGGCTGAGGCAACCGGCCTCTCCGAGGTGGCGCTGGAGGCGTCCGCCGTCGCCGACCCACAGATCACCGTCAAGGCCGATGTCGAGCGGCTGCTCGGCTCACCGCTGCTGTCACCCAAAGTGAGCGTCTCGGGACACGTCTATGAGATCGCGACCGGCTACCTCGCCACGAGCGTCGACGCCCGTTTTCCACAGCCGGCGAACTGAGCCTCAACCAGCGGCAGTCAAACGGATACAACTTGTAGTGAGGGTGGGTGGGGACCCTGAGATTTCCCCAGGATTTCTCAGAGTTGAGTGGAATGGACTCAAGTTTGGATAAGTTGTAACCAGTGACTGTTGTAACTTGAGCTGGAAAGGCTGGAACTCGATGGACGTTCAGCGGTTGACGACGCTGGCCCGGGAAACCCTGTCGGTCGCGATCCGTCAGACCTCCGCGGCGGGCAACCCGACCGTGGAGCCCATTCACCTGCTCTCGGCGCTGCTCGCGCAGCCCGAGGGGACGACGGTCGGCCTCCTCGAGGCCGCCGGTGCCGACCTGGACGCCGTACGCCGCAAGACCACCGAGCAGCTGAGTCGGCTGCCGAAGGCGAGCGGTGGCAGCGTGCAGGCGCCGAGCCTGTCGCCGAAGACGAGCGATGTGCTGTCGCAGGCGGAGCAGCGGGCCCTCGGGCTCGGGGACGAGTACGTCTCCACCGAGCACCTGCTGATCGCGCTCGCGACCGTCGAGGGCAACGCGAAGTCGGCGCTCGGCGTGGGCGCCGACGCGTTGCTGCAGGCGTTCGACCAGATGCGTGGCAACCGCCGGATCACCTCCCCGGAGGCCGAGGGCACCACGAAGACGCTGGAGAAGTACGGCGTCGACCTGACCGAGCGGGCCAAGGACGGCAAGCTCGACCCGGTGATCGGACGTGACTCCGAGATCCGCCGTGTCGTGCAGGTCCTGTCCCGCCGGACCAAGAACAACCCGGTCCTGATCGGTGAGCCCGGCGTCGGCAAGACCGCCGTCGTCGAGGGCCTGGCCCAGCGGATCGTGGCCGGTGACGTGCCCGAGTCGCTGCGCGGCCGGCGGCTGATCAGCCTCGACCTCGGTGCCATGGTCGCGGGCGCGAAGTACCGCGGTGAGTTCGAGGAGCGGCTGAAGGCCGTGCTGACCGAGATCAAGGAGTCCGACGGCCAGATCATCACGTTCATCGACGAGTTGCACACCGTCGTCGGCGCCGGCGCGACCGGCGAGGGCGCGATGGACGCCGGCAACATGCTGAAGCCGATGCTGGCCCGTGGTGAGCTGCGGATGATCGGCGCCACCACCTTGGACGAGTACCGGACCCGGATCGAGAAGGACCCGGCGCTGGAGCGCCGCTTCCAGCAGGTGTTCGTGGGCGAGCCTTCGGTCGAGGACTCGATCGCGATCCTCCGTGGCCTGAAGGAGCGCTACGAGGCGCACCACAAGGTCGCCATCTCCGACTCCGCACTGGTCGCTGCGGCCACGCTGTCGCACCGCTACATCAGCGGCCGGCAGCTGCCGGACAAGGCGATCGACCTGGTCGACGAGGCCGCGTCCCGGCTGCGGATGGAGATCGACTCGTCCCCGGTCGAGATCGACTCGCTCCGCCGGACTGTGGACCGGCTGAAGATGGAAGAGCTTGCGCTCGCCCGGGAGGAGGACGCCTCCAGCCAGGAGCGGCTCGAGCGGCTGCGCGCCGACCTCGCCGACCGCGAGGAGGAGCTGCGTGCTCTGGAGTCGCGGTGGGAGAAGGAGAAGTCCGGCCTGAACCGGGTCGGCGAGATCAAGGAGCGGATCGACGAGCTGCGCGGCCAGGCCGAGCGGGCTCAGCGCGACGGCGACTTCGAGACCGCGTCCAAGATCCTGTACGGCGACATCCCCGAGCTGACCAAGGAGCTGGAAGAGGCCTCCGCCGAGCCCGAGGTCGCCGACGGCCCGGACGCGATGGTCAACGAGGAGGTCGGCCCGACCGAGATCGCCGAGGTGATCGCGATGTGGACCGGCATCCCGACCGGCCGGCTGCTCGAGGGCGAGACCGGCAAGCTGCTCCGGATGGAGGACGAGCTGGGTCACCGGCTGATCGGTCAACGGGAGGCGGTCAAGGCCGTCAGCGACGCCGTACGCCGGGCCCGTGCGGGCATCTCGGATCCGGACCGGCCGACCGGAAGCTTCCTGTTCCTCGGTCCGACCGGTGTCGGTAAGACCGAGCTGGCCAAGGCGCTCGCGGACTTCCTGTTCGACGACGAGCGGGCGATGGTCCGGATCGACATGTCGGAGTACGGCGAGAAGCACAGCGTCGCGCGGCTCGTCGGCGCCCCGCCCGGCTACGTCGGGTACGAGGAGGGTGGCCAGCTCACCGAGGCTGTCCGCCGCCGTCCCTACTCGGTGATCCTGCTCGACGAGGTGGAGAAGGCGCACCCCGAGGTGTTCGACATCCTGCTGCAGGTGCTGGACGACGGTCGCCTGACCGACGGCCAGGGCCGGACGGTCGACTTCCGCAACGTCATCCTGATCCTGACCAGCAACCTGGGTTCTGCCTACCTGGCCGACGTCCGGCTCGACGACAACGCCAAGCGGGACCAGGTGATGGCGGTTGTGCGGCAGTCGTTCAAGCCGGAGTTCATCAACCGGCTCGACGAGATCGTGCTGTTCGACGCGCTCGGCAGCGAGGAGTTGACCCAGATCGTCGCCCTCCAGGTCGAGGCTCTGCAGCGCCGTCTGACGGACCGCCGGATCGCCTTGGATGTCGACGAAGGTGCGATGGAGTGGCTCGCGATGACCGGCTACGACCCGGTCTACGGCGCCCGTCCGCTGCGCCGCCTGGTGCAGTCCGCGATCGGCGACGAACTGGCCCGAGGCATCCTCAACGGCAGTATCCGCGACGGCGAGACCGTCAAGGTGACGCTGAACGAATCCAAGGACGCCTTGGAAGTAGCCCCCGCCTAGCAAACCCGACAGCCGGGCCGGTTGACGAACCGGCCCGGCTGTTCTGCGTCAGGCTGTGGTGTAGGTCACGAGCATGACACCGGTCGGGAGCTGGGACTGGGCTTCGAGCGTGAGCTCGGTTCGGGGTACGCCGTCGGGGAAGAGTTTGGCGCCGGCGCCGAGGACCAGCGGGTGCAGCGCGATGTCCAGCTGGTCGACGAGGCCGTTGTCCAGCAGCGTGCGCAGCAGGTTCGGGTTGCCGTACATCATGATGTCGCCGCCCGGCTCCTGCTTGATCTGCTTGAGAGCGGTCACTGTGTCTCCGTCGAGCAAGGACGCGTTCCAGGTGAGCTCGCCGGTGAGAGTGGTGGATGCCACCAACTTCGGCAGGCTCCGCAGCCGATCGGCGTACGGTCCCGGCGCGTCAGCCCACGCCGCGGAGAACATTTCATAGGTACGGCGCCCGCAGAGGAAGTAGTCGCATCCGGACAACTGCTCGATCGACCGCTGGACGGCCTCCGCATCGAAGTACGGCGACGCCCAGCCGCCGAACGCCGTACCGCTGAGCCCGCTCGGGTCCTCCACGACACCGTCCAGCGTCATCAAGGTCGACGCGGTGATCTTGCGCATGGCTCTCCTTCCGTGAACTGCCTTGTAGACCGGCAGGCGACTCGAAAGGAATCGGCGAGAATGAGCGGGTGACACAACCTCGCGCCGACTGGGTCAACACCACGCACGACTGGGCCGGATCGGTCGATCACGCTCACCTGCAGCGGATCCGCGACGACGCCGACAGCTATGCGCCGGGCGGCGTACTCCATCTCGTACTCGAGGTCATCGCCTACCCGGACGACGAGGCGGAGTCGGCCGGGCAGCGGGGGAGTTGTACGGTCACGCTCCACTCCGACGGCTCGATCTCGATCGCTGATGACGGGCGCGGCACGGACACTCGCTTCGACGAACTCGGGAACGTCGTGAAGAAGCCGGTCATGGCCACCGAGGACCTCCGCTTCTTCCGGGACCCGGCCGCGCCACTGCTCCCCGATGGCCGGCCGCGCCGCGGTATGTCCGTGGTCGCGGCCCTCAGCGATCACCTCACCCACACCAACCGCCGCCGCAACGGTTCGTGGACCCAGCGCTACGAACACGGCATCCCGGTCACCGATCTCGAAGCCGTCGAGCCGAGCGACTCGACCGGTACGACTGTGCGCTTCCACCCCGACCCTGCGTACTTCGCGCCGGCCAGGCTCACTGCTGCCGACCTGGCGCCGTACCTGACCTTCGAGCATCTCGACATCACCGTCACGACGGGCTGATCGCAGCACCGGTTTTGCTCGATCTGCGAGGATCGTGGGCAGGGGCAGCTGGAAGGAACACTTGACCGCATGACCGAGCAGCACGGCGACGACTCGACCGAGGACAGGCCCGGCCCGTACCGAGGCGTCTTCGGTTCCGCCGACGCTCCACAGTCTCCCGGCACGACGCCGTACGGCGACCACCCGAGTGCGTACGGCGATACTCCGGCAGCGTACGACGGTGCCTACGGTGCCGGCGCGGATGCGGATCAGGCGAACCCGCCGAAGCAGGTCACGATCGCCGCGGTCATCTCGCTCGGCCTCGGTGCGATGTGCGTACTGCTCGCCGCCATCGCGCTCACGTCCGCGGGCGCGCAGGTCTCCGAGGTCCTCACCGGCTCCAAGGACAACCAAGGCGTCGCGGTCGCGGCGGCGATGATCTGCGCCTTCGTGTACCTGCTGCCGGCGATCTACCTCCGCAAGCGCCGCCCGTGGGCCCGCTACCTGCTCATCGGCGTCGCCGCGATCGGCGTCGTCGGCGGTGTGATGGCGCTGCCGGCCAGCATCCTCGGCCTGGCCATCCACGGCACCCTACTGATCCTGATGCTCCAGCAACCCACCAAGCTCTGGTTCCACCACCGCTGACCGAAGCATCCACCCGTGGAGATCTGGATCAATCCCGCCTGCTCCAAATGCCGAGCCGCCACCGAGGCCCTCGACGAGGCCGGCGTCGACTACACAGTCCGCCGCTACCTGGACGACCCGCCGACCGCGGAAGAACTGGACGCCGTCCTGACCCGCCTCAACCTCGACCCCTGGCACCTCGTCCGCCACAACGAACCCGACGCCAAACCCCTCCGCGACCTCCCCCAAGACGAGTCCCACCGCGCGGACTGGATCCAGGCCATGGTCACCCACCCCATCCTCATCCAACGCCCCATCCTGACCGCCGACGACCAATCCACCGCCATCGCCCGAGACCCCGAAACCATCTCCCGCTTCCTCCCCTGACGATCTGCCCCGCCCTGCCCCTCGACACCTGTGGACAGCGCCGGCGGTCATCCGCGGATCTCCTGCACAATCCGTGGATGATGTCTGGCTGGAATCGCGATCCACTATCCCCGACCGGCGCGACATCTGGCTCGTCGACAGTGCTCGTCGCAAGGGGTTGGTGCCCGGCGGCCTGGTGGTCGATTCGCCCGGCCCAAGGAAGACCCGATGCCTGGATCCCGGACGCGATCGCCGGTGCGGTGACGGCTGCCAACCTTGGGGAACCTCGGTGGATGCTGGCGATGACGGAGATCCTCACCCGGCACGATGTCGACGTGCGCTAGGAAACGCGAAGGCTGGGTCCCACCGTCCGGAGGGGTTCCCAGCCTCACTTCTCGATCGAGCAGCGCTCGTGAGCTGTTAACAGTCTGTCGCACCGCGCCTCGGTTGTCATACGCGTTCAGCCCTCAGAGCTTTTGGAGGCGGGTTAGGGCTTCTTGGAGGACTTCGGGTTGTTTGCAGAAGGCCCAGCGGACGAGGGGGCGGCCGAAGTCCTGGTTGTCGTAGAAGACTTGGTGGGGGATGGCTACGACGCCGGCGCGTTCGGGGAGTTGGCGGCAGAAGGTGATGCCGTCGGTGTGGCCGAGGGGGCGGATGTCGGTGGTGACGAAGTAGGTGCCCTGCGGGCGGTGGACCTCGAAGCCGAGGTCGGCCAGGCCGTCGCAGAGGAGGTCGCGGCGGGACTGCAGGTCGGCCCGCAGGGCGTCGAAGTAGTCGTTGCCTAAGGCAAGCGCTTGCGCGACGGCCGGCTGGAAGGGCGCACCGGAGGTGAAGGTGAGGAACTGCTTGGCGGTCGTCACCGCCGTCACCACCGACGGCGATCCGGTGACCCAGCCGATCTTCCAGCCAGTCACCGCGAACGTCTTCCCGGCGCTGCTGATCGACACGGTCCGCTCAGCCATCCCGTCGTACGACGCCAGCGGCCGGTGCTCGAGTCCGTCGTACACGAGGTGTTCGTAGACCTCGTCCGTGATGACGACCAGATCGTGCTCGACGGCGACCGCGCTGATGCCCCGCAGTTCCTCATCGGTGAGGACGGTGCCGGTCGGGTTGTGCGGGGAGTTGATCAGCAGGACCTTCGTGCGCGAGGTGACCGCGGCGCGCAGCTCGTCGAGATCGAGACGGTACGCCGGGGCGCGCAGGGTGACCGGGACCCGGCGGCCGCCGGCGAAGGCGATGCCGGCCGCGTACGAGTCGTAGTACGGCTCGAGCGCGATCACCTCGTCGCCGGGCTCGACGAACGCGAGCAGCGCGGCGGCGATCGCCTCGGTGGCGCCGGTGGTGACGAGGACCTGCGTGTCCGGGTCGTACGAGAGGTCGTAGAACCGCTTCTGGTGGTCGACGATCGCCTGCCGGAGCGCCGGGATGCCCCGGGCCGGCGGGTACTGGTTGGCGCCGGCGCGGATCGCCGCGATCGCATCCTCGAGCAGCGAGTCGGGTCCGTCGCGGTCCGGGAACCCCTGACCGAGGTTGACCGAGCCGGTCGCCACCGCGAGGGCGGACATCTCGGCGAAGATCGTCGTACCGAGCCCGGTCAACCGCTCAGCGTGTGCGCGCATGCCTCAAGACCCTAGGGCATGTCTGACGTGACCATATGCCCGAGCCACGTCCGGACGGTCGCGCGGTCGCCGGCGCTGAACGACGCCTCGAGTTCTGCCTCGACCTTGCGTACGGCGGGGGCCGCGTCGGCCAGCCGCTGTTCGCCGGCCGGGGTGAGGTGGACCTGCTGGGTACGACGGTCCGACGGGTTGGGGCGGCGCTCGACCAGGCCGGCTCGTTCCATGCCGGCGATCAGCTCGTTCGCAGACTGGCGCGCCGTACCGACCTCCCGGCCGACCTCGGCGACGGTGCGGCCCGGCTTCTCCCGAACCAGCAGCAGCGTGCCGTACTGCTGCACGGAGAGCCCGTGCTCGTCCAGGGCGACGGCCAGCGCCGAGCGCATGCTCAGCCAGGCGTGCCGGACGAGGAAGGTGACGCAGCCGGTCGGGTCGCTGGGGTCCATGCGTCTCATTCTGCCGGGGTCGGGACGAAAAAGGAGATTGACAGGTTCCTGTCAATCGGCGACGATGGAACCTCGTCAGGGTCCTGTCAATTATAGGAGACTTCGTGTCCTCGATCGACCCCTCGCGGCAACGCCGCATTCTCGCCGTCCTGGTCGTGTCGGCCGTCCTGATCTGGATCGACTCGACCGTCCTCGGAATCGCCCTCGAACGCCTCGCCGACCCGGTCGACGGCCTCGGCGCCACGCCGGGGCAACTGCAATGGGCCATCGGCATCTATTCGCTGCTCTTCGCCACCGCACTCTTCGCGGCCGGCGCGCTCGGTGATCGGTACGGTCACCGGACCGTGCTGATGGCCGGCCTGCTCATCTTCGGCGGCTCATCGGCCTGGGCCGCCTGGGCCGGCGGTCCGGTCGAGCTCATCCTGGCCCGCGCGACGATGGGTCTGGGCGGAGCGCTGATCATGCCCACGTCGATGGCCATCATCGGCTGGACGTTCCCGCCGGAGCGCCGGGCCGGAGCGATCGCGGCCTGGTCGTCGTCGGCCGGCGTCGGTGTCGCCGTCGGCCCCGTGCTGGGCGGCGTACTGATCGACCACTTCTGGTGGGGATCGGTCTTCACCATCAACCTGCCGATCGTCGCGTTCGGCCTGGTCGGCGCCGCGCTCGTCCTCCCGAACCCGAAGAGCCCGCGGCGGCGCAAGCTCGACCCGGTCGGCCTCGGCCTGTCCACCCTCGGTCTGCTCGGTGTCTCGTACGGACTGATCGAGGGCGGTCACCAAGGCGGCTGGAACCGCTGGCAGGTGTGGTCGAGTATCACCGTCGGCCTCGTCCTGCTGGCCGGCTTCCTGTACTCCGAATGGCGCGAGCACGAGCCGAGCTTCGACCCGCGCCTGTTCCGCAACCGCCGGTTCGCCGCGGGCAACTTCGCCCTCGCCGCGGTCTTCCTGACGATCACCGGGCAGAGCTTCTACCTGGCCTTCTATCTGCAAGGCGCGCGTGGCATGAGCGCCCTGTCGGCGGGCCTGATGTCACTGCCCGGCGCGGCCGGAGTAGTGGTTGGTTCACCGCTCGGCGCCCGCCTGGCCGCCCGCTTCGGGGTGGCACCAGTGTCTGGCACGGCTGTACTCGCGCTGGCATTGTGCTTCGCGCTCAACCTCACGTACGACGTGCACACCTCGCTGATCTGGATCGGTATAGTCGGTGGACTGGCCGGCCTGGCGATCGGTGTGACCGTCGCACCCACCACCACGGCCGTAATGGCGACTCTGCCGATGGACCGCATCGGCGCCGGCTCGGCTGTCAGCAATGCGCTGCGTCAGGTCGGCAGCGTTCTCGGTGTCGCCGTCCTCGGCACGATCGTGTCGTCGACGTACCAGCATCGGATCGCACCGTCGCTGGCCGGCCTTCCCGATAACCTCCGCGAAGCCGCGGGGACGTCCGCCGAGGCAACCCGGCACGCCGCCGGCACGATCGGCCGGCCGGACCTGGTGCACGTCGCGAACAACACCTTCGTCCACGCGATGCACACCGCAGCAGCGGTTGCCTCCGGCATCGTCTTCGTGGGCGCAGTCGTACTCACACTGGCGTTCCGCGTGGCCCGCCGTACGCCGGAGGTCCCGGCGGAACCCGAGCCCACCACCGTCGAGGTGTGAGCGGGCCGCTGGGGACGAGTTGGGTGGCCTTCTCGTCCCCAGCGGCCGGGATCCCGGGTGGTCAGCTCCAGGGTGACGGTGGCGGCGGAGGTACGACGGCGGGGCGGTCCTCGCACCACGTTGCTCCGGTCCAGCCGCCGTCGTTGCCGGCCAGCAGGCGTACGTCGAACTCCGGCGGCCCGTTGAAGTGGAACGTCCCGCAGTTGTTGACGAACGGCGCGCCGACGTTGCGCGCGTCGACATTCTCGAACGTCGCCCAGCCGCCGACCCGGGCGTTGACCACGTTCGTCCCGGTGCCGTCGACCTTGATGTTGCGCACGGCAACGTTCGTGATCGCGTAGTCGTCCTTCACCGGCCAGTCGACGACGAACATCATCGCGTTGTACGTCGAGTCGAGGAACGAGCTGTCGGTGATCTCGATCGTCCCGGACATCGTGGACTGCAACGCGTACAGCCAGATCGCGCCGAGTCCGATGTCCCAGTTCAGGTCGCGCGGACCACCGCGGACCGTGGTGTTGCGGGTGAACGTCAACTTCCCCTCGAACGGCGTGGCGTTGAACCGCGAGCCCGCGTGCAACGTGCTGCCCTCACGGATCGGGTCGGCGACCAGGTTGTCGGTGACCGCGTTGTCGCGACCGCCGTAGATCGCGATGTCGTTCGCGAGTACCGGCGTCTGGACCGTGTTGTGGTCGTAGACGTTGCTGTGATTGACCAGGCCGTCCGGGTTGGACTCCGACCACATCGCCAAGCCGTCGTCACCGCTGTTGCGGACGAAGTTGTTGGTCGCCCGGACGTTCGAGACACCGAGATGCAGGTTCATCCCGTCGGCGACCGCGTCCGTGACGATGTTGTTGCGGATCAGCAGGCCGTCCATCGGGCCATCGAGCCAGATGCCGACCTTGGTGTGGTGCAGATAGAGGTTCTCGATCGTCGAGCCGCCGCCGATCGCGCCGCCGATCCCGTTGACCTGATCGGTGTCGATCCGTTCCCGTACGTCGCTCTCGATCGCGAAGTCGGCCAGGTGAACCCGGGTGCTCCCGCCGTCGGCGGCGTACTTGCCGTAGAAGCCCGGTGCGCTGTGCACCGACTTGTCCGGCGCGGGTTCGGCCAGCGGCAGGACCTTGCCCTTGATGATCGTCCACCAGTTGCCGGCGCCGCCGACCGTGACGTTGTCGACGACGATGTGGCGGTTGACCTGGAACCTGCCCGGCGGGATGAAGACCGACCAGCCGATCCGCTGCGCCGCCGCGATGGTCCGCTCGATCGCGGGTGCGGCGTCGTGCCGGCCGGTGGGGTCGGCGCCGAAGAGCCGGACGTCCAAGGACCGCGCGGGTTGCTCCAGCGGCGCCTTCACCAGCTCGAAGTCTGCAACATCCAGCACATACCAAGCGGCATTCGTCTTCTTGGGTACGGCGAACCGGACGCGGTCACCGGCCTGGTAGGTCCGGTCGAGCAGGAGCCGCTGCTCGTCGTAGAAGTGGTTCGGCCGGAACGGCTTGGCGACCGGATCCGGCTCGGGCTTCCACCAGCCCGGGATCGGGTCGACGTTCGGGTCGTTGGAGAACGGATACATCCCGTAGAGCCAGGCGTACTGCGACGTCAGCGTCATCGTCCGCTTGTGCTTGCCGTTGACCGTCACGTCGAGGGGCGCCGTGATCCCACCACCGCCCGGTGCGTCCGGGATGCTGTAGCGAAGCGTCAGTGCGTTGGCCGGCCGGGTCAGCGTGAATTCGACGTACTGCGAAGGTTGCAGGCGTACGGCGGTCCGTCCGGACGCCTCGGCCGGCAACGTGTAGGCCTCCCGGCTCGGGCCGATCTTCTCGCCCGTGTAGTCAGCGTTCTCGGCCTCTTGCTCGAGGAACGCGACCTCCGCTCCGCGTCCGGAGACGAGCGCCGGATCCAGCCCGGCGCGGGTAATCCGCGGCGCCGGGCGAGTGGCGACCGCGGGAGTAGTGAGGACGGCACCCAGGAGTGCGGTGGTGAGCGCGACCGCGACGGCGCGCAGGTGTGATCGGGACATTGGCGGATCCCCTCCAGACGAACTGCCTGGAGAGTATGTAGTCGAGCACCTGTCTGCAAGATCTCGACAGAAGAAAGAAAATTCCTTTCAGGAACGAAGGCTCGGCGGACGCACCATGAAGACGTCGACCGGGTCCTCCGACTCCATGACGAAACCGTGCCGCTCGTACAGCCGGCGGGCCGCGCTGCCCTGCAAGACGTTCAGGCCGACGGTCGCGCCCTGAGCGTCGGTCTGCTCCAGAATCGAGCGCAGGATCGCCGATCCCAGCCCTCGGCCCTGGCAGTGTGGGGTGAGGTAGAAGTGCTCGAGCCACTGCCTGCCGGCGCTGGGGCGGAGCGTGATGGAGCCCGCGAACTCGCCGTCGACCAGGATGATCGAGGTGTGCTGCCGGGAGAGCGAATCCCGCAACCGCTGCCGCACGCGGTGCTCGTCGTACCGCCCGAGGCGTTCCAGATCCGGACGCATGACCACAGCGCGCAGGTCGGCGAGCGGCTCGATGTCGGTGGTAGCCACAGCGCGCAAGGCCCAGTCCGAGGTCTGTGCCACCTCAGCGTCCATCGTCAACTCGCCGGCACCGCCTCGGCCGGCAGGTCGACCTGGGGCACGGGGCGGAGGGCCCGGAGCCAGAGTTCGGTTTGGGCGATGTGGGCCGAGGCGGCGGTCGCGGCGGCCGCTGGGTCGCGGGTCGCGATGGCGGCGAGGATGGCGCGGTGGCCGCGGTCGCTGGTCTGCTTGATGGCATCGAAGTCCGCGCCGGGCTCGAAGATGCGGTAGTGCCCACCGCGGCCCCGGATCACGCCGGTCAAGGCGGTGACGGTCGGGTTGCCGCCCGCCGTACAGATCGCGTTGTGGAACTCGGCGTCGAGATGCTGGATCTCGGTCGCGTCCGTGGTCGACTCGAGGCGGTCGAGGATGGCACTCAGCCGCGCCTGCAGGTCCGGGTCCTGGCGGGCCGCGGCCGAGGCGGTGGCGTGGGACTCCAGCACGCGGCGGACCTCGAGCAACTGGAGGACGCCTTCGAGCGGGATCAGCTCGACCGACAGCGAGAACCGGCTGATGATCTCGGCCGGATCCAGCGCCGAGACGTAGGTGCCCGAACCGTGCCGTGACTCGATCACGCCGAGCGCGGCCAGCGACCGGGCCGCCTCTCGCAACGAACTGCGCGACACCCCGAGGTGGTCGCACAGTTCGGGCTCCGGCGGGAACTTGGCCCCTGGCCCGAGCTCCCCGGACGCAATCATCTGGCGCAGGCCGGCCAATGCCTTGTCGGTGGCTGCCACTCGCTACCTCCCCGTCCCTGTCGATACACGTGCAGGGTAAGTCCTCAGACCAATCGCGGTCACGTTGCCCTCTGTGCGGGCCGTTCCCCGCGAGGCGCCGACCGATTCATCAGATGTCAGGAGGTCAGTTCGCGGGCCACGACGAGGCCGAGCTGGAAGCGGGTGGTGACGCCACGGTCGGCCATCACGTGCGCGATCCATCGCCGCGTGGTTCGGAGGCTGATCCCGAGCTGACGGGCGATTGCCTCGTCCTTCAGCCCGGCCGAGAGCAGTTGCAGCACCCGTTGCTCGGACTTGGCCGGCGGCTGGCCGCCGTTCAGGTGCTGGTCGAAGGGAATGCTCCGCTCCCACATGCCGTCGAAATGCGTGACGAGCAGAGAGAGCAAGGAACTCGGATGGACCAGCACCGCGGTCTCCGCCGCGTCCGCTCCGGCGACCCCCAGCGGTAACAGCGCGAGGCGACGGTCCACGATGACCAGCTTGGTCGGCACGACCGGCGAGAGCCGTGCTTGCTCGCCCGCGTCCCGGAAGGCCGTCATCGTGGCGAGCTGACCCGGCTCGGTCAGTGACTCGGTGGAGTAGATCGCCCGCCACCGCACGCCGCGGGCCAGCGCATCCATCTCGTCAGGGTTGTCTTGGGCGCCGACGTACGGAGGCTTGTCGAACACCACCACCTCGTGCTCGGCGCCGCTCATCAGTTGGACCGCCCGCTGACTGATGGCGGCCTGGCCGCTGATCAGCTCGACGACCTGCGAGGTGTGCTCGTAGCGCGTGCCCTGGTGGAAGTCCGCGAGCAGGCTCTCCGCCGCCAGCCTGGCCCGCTCGAGCTCGTCCTGGCGGTGGGCGATCAGCGAGCCGACTGCGACATCCGGCGGTGCCGGGAGGAATCTCGCCGGAACGCCGGGCCTCCTGCTCACCAGTCCGCATCGCTCGAGCCGCGCGATCGCCTGCCGGGCACGGGTCGCGCCGATCTCGGTTCCGGCGGTCAGCTCGGCCAATGTCGATCCGGGAGTGGTCAGCAACCGCCGGTAGAGCTGCTCGTCCAGTGCGGCGACACCGACGGCGGAGAGCTTGCCCTGGTCACGTCGCTCCCTGGTGGACATCGTGGCGAGAGTACTCCGCGGAACCGGTCTCGGCGCAGTGAATATCTCGATGGCCGGTGAAGGACATTGGCTGCATCGTGCCGCCCGATCCTCTGGCCGCTCGCTGCGTGCCGTGAGCACACTGCATCCGCCATAGATCGATTTCCGTCATGCCATCGGGAGTGCCCTCATGCATCCTGTACCGAGACGTGTCGTCCGGGGGGCGGTGGCGTTGGCGACGCCGCTGACCCTCGTCCTCGCGGCCACCCCAGCTGTCGCCACACCCTCGACGCCGAGTTCTCCGACGCCCAGCACGCGGGTGATCGTCCAGTTCGCCGGCGCCCCGGCTCCGTCCGCTGGAGCGCGGGCTCGGCAGCAGGCCGCGATCGTGCAGGCCGCACATGCGAGCTTCCGGCAGTCCGTCGCCACCGCTGGCATCCATGCCACCGTCACCCGCGAGTTCAGCCAGCTCCTCAACGCCGTGGCCGTCACCACGGACGAGGCCGGCGCCGCCCGGCTCCGCACGCTGCCCGGCGTGACCGCGGTGTACCCGGACCAGCAGCTGCACTCCACCGGTGACGCCGCACTGTCGCAGATCCAGGCGCCTCAGGTGTGGCAGACCAAGGATCGGAAGGGTACGCCGGTCACCGGCGCCGGGCAGACGATCGCGATCGTGGACACCGGGATCGACTACACCCACCCCGATCTCGGGGGCGGATTCGGCCATGGCCACAAGGTCGCCGCCGGGTACGACTTCGTCAACAACGACACCGACCCGATGGACGACAACGGTCACGGCACCCACGTCGCCGGGATCGTCGCCGGCCGCAGTACGCAGGCTGACGGCAGGACCGGCGTCGCGCCGGGCGCGACCCTTACCGCCTACAAGGTGCTGGGCGAGGACGGCCGCGGCTACGAGTCCGCGGTCATCGCCGGGTTCGAGGCCGCGGTTGCCGTCGGCAACCCGTACCGCGCGGACGTCGTGAATCTGAGCCTGTCCGGCGACCCGGCCCCCGACGACCCGCTCGAGCAGGCCGCCGAGAACGCCGTCCACGACGGGGTCGTCGTGGTCGCTGCCGCGGGCAACGAAGGTCCCGGCGAAGGCACCGTCGGTTCGCCGGCGGAGGCGCCGGGCATCCTCGCGGTCGGCGCCAGCATCACCGGCATCGACGTACCGACCGTCACGGTCACCGCGCCGATCCGGCGCGCACTCGACGTCCAGCGGGTGGGACTGTCGGCGAACCCGCCGGCCGGTGGTGAGGACCTGGAGGTCGTCGACGCGGTCAACGGCACCCCGGACGACTACGACACCATCGACGCCACCGGTAAGGCCGTCCTGGTCGCGTACAACAGCGAGATGCTCGGCGACATCCTCGCGACGGCCGAGCAGCACGGCGCGAAGGCGGTGCTGCTGCGAACGCCGAACTACTACAGGGGCGGCGCGGGTCACCTGCTGCTCCCGGCCTTCGCCACCGGTTCGTCGGACGATCCGGGCAAGGCTTCGATGGTCGCCGCCGTGATGAACGGGACCGATGCGTCGGATCTGGCGCAGTGGCTCACGCAGGGCCCGGTCCAGGTCCACATCGGTGGCACCGACGCGACCGACCAGATCGCCGGGTTCAGCTCCCACGGGCCCGCGTCGGGCAGCTTCGCGATCAAGCCGGATCTGGTCGCGCCCGGCGTCGAGATCCGGTCCACCTGGCCCGGCGGTCAGTACGCCGACGACAGCGGTACCAGTATGGCCGCGCCGCATGTCGCCGGTGCCGCCGCACTGATCCGGCAGGCGCACCCCGACTGGACCGCCGAGCAGGTCGCCGCGGCCCTGACCGGCGGCGCCGACCGGCTGTCCGGGTACGACGCCGTCACCCAAGGATCAGGTCGTCTCGACGTGGCCAGTGCCGACCGGCTGGCCGTCCTGCCGAGCAAGCGATCCCTGAGCCTGGGCGTCGCGGACCTCAGCAGCCACACGCTGCGCCCCACGACCACGCTCACGCTCACCAACGTGTCGTCCACGACCAGGACGCTGCACTTCGACGCGAAGCCGGCCACTGGCACGCCGGCGAAGGTCTCTGTGACTCCGAGCTCCGCCCGACTCAGCCCGGGGAAGAAGGTGACGGTCCGCCTCACGGTGACCGGCCCGCGTCCATCCGGCGGTGCGGACTGGAGCGGCTGGCTGCGTGCCTCGGTCAGTGGATCCCCGGAACTGTCCGTCCCCTGGCTGCTGGCCGTAAGTCCGCTCGACCTACACGCGAACCCCGACCCGACCGTCTCGGGCGCGTCGGTCTACATCCACTCGGAGGCCGGTCTGGCCACGGCTCCGCGGGTGTCCGTGACTGCGCCCGGTTCGCATCA
The DNA here is from genome assembly GCF_036227145.1 of Kribbella sp. NBC_01484. Classification (NCBI taxonomy): domain Bacteria; kingdom Bacillati; phylum Actinomycetota; class Actinomycetes; order Propionibacteriales; family Kribbellaceae; genus Kribbella; species Kribbella sp. NBC_01484. Next base: position 2,276,195 of record NZ_CP109437.1, on the reverse strand, counting down.
CGCGATCACCGGTACGGCGACGTTCGACCACACCGGCTGGTGGAAGTACACCGTGCCTGCGGGGCCGGCCGGCGCGTACCAGGTGTCCGCGGTCGCCCGGACCCCTTCGGGCGCCTGGCTCGACGGACAGACGTCGTACGAAGAGTTGGGCACTGCGCATGGGTCCGGCCCGAACGGATGGCAGTCCGTCGGTCCGACCAGTCAGGGTGCGGACAAGATCGGGTACACCTCGAAGGCCGGGCGGATGTTCGCCCTGCCGTACCTGTCGCCGCGGCCCGGCGTGTTCCGGACCGACGACGCCGGCACCACCTGGCGTGAGCTGCGCAATCTCCCGATCGGTGGCGGCGTGAACCTGGGGATGGCGACCGACCCGACCCGGCCGGACACGGTGTACCTCGCGGTCGAGGGCGGACCGGACCCGACGTACCAGGGGAAGATCCTGGTCAGCCACGACGCGGGCGAAACGTGGACCACACTGCCGTTCCCGGACGTCAGCCCGAGGGACCTGTCCATCGACCCGACCGGGCGGATCCTCATCGTGCCCGCGTTCGACAACAGCATCTATGTCAGCACCGACCGCGGTCAGACGTGGACGAACTACCGTAGCCCCGGCGAGAACCTGCAACAGGTCAGCCTGATCGGCCACGACCTGTACTTCGGCGATGGGCTGAAGCTCTACGTCATCCGCAACGTCGACGGTACGCCGGAGCCGCGGCAGGAACTCTTCACGTCGCCCGAGGAGGACCAGTTCGTGGAGGAGGTCGCCGGTGACGCGAATCTCCTCGTGGCGCGCACCGCGCGGCGGCTCTACCTGTCCCGTGATAACGGTGCGAGCTGGCAACCCGGGCTGGCTGCGGCGGAGACCGACACGTTCGCCACGGTGCAATTGGTCAACGGCGACCTGTACGCCGCGACCGATGGCCAGATCTTTGTCGACCGGGGCGAGGGGACGCAGTGGAGCACGGTGCCGGCTCCCGTCGGCAACGATATCTTTCGGATCTCCTCACCGCCGAACAGCAAGCGGCTGGTGGTTTCCGCGGTGGGCAGCGGTGTGTACCTCACCGATGATTCCGGTGCCACATACCACCGTGTCGGCCTGACCAGCGCCGACGTTCATGCGCTGGCAGTGGGGCAGGACGCGTCCGGCAAGTCCACCCTCGTCGCCGGTACGACGTTCTCCACCTTCACGACCGGGTTGCCGGTCCAGCCTGTTCCCAGCCCGGCCGACCACGACTGGGGACTCAACGGCAGCGACATCCTGCTGGGGAACCGGATCACGGCGCTGACCACCGACCCGTCCGATCCGCACCGGCTGTTCCGGGCCGTGTCGAAGGCACAGGGCCGTCCGACGATCGAGGAGTCGACCGATGGCGGCAGTACCTGGACGGTCAAGATGAGTGTGCTGGCCAATGCCCGCGTGTACCAGATCGTCGTCGACCCGGCGAACCGCGACTACATCTATGCGGCGGTCAACGACGTCCTGAGCCCGGGCGTGGTGGTCAGCCGTGACGGCGGCAAGACGTGGCGGAAGAACAACCTGCCCATCCTCGTCACCGCGATCGCCGCCGATCCGCGCAACCCCGACCACCTTTGGCTCGGCGGGCCGGACGGGCTGTACCGCTCGGACGACCAGGGCCAGTCGGTCCAGCGGCTGTCCGCCGTACCGGTGTCGGTCCTGGCGCTCGACCCGCACAACCCCGACCACCTGGTCATCGGCGGGAGCGGCTTGTACGACAGCCGGGACGGTGGCCGGACCGTGAAGGCCGCCTCGACGTCCGGGTTCCGGCTGAACATCACCGCCCTGACGTACGGCGCCGACGGCCTGCTCTTCGCGGCCGACGGCGACGGCGCCGACGCGGGACTCCCGGTCGGCGGCCGGGGTGTGCTGAACAGCCGCGACGGTGGGCGCAGCTGGCACAACATCTCCGACGGCCTGCCCAACCTGGACGTGGCCAGCCTGATCACGTCGCCGGACGGGCGGTGGCTGTACGCCGGAACCGTCGGCGGTGGCGTCTACCGGATCACGACCCACTGAGCACGACCTACTGAGCCGTCCGGCCGGTCCCGTGGCGCCGCGGGACCGGCCGGACATCTACGTCATATCCCTGAGGAACGCGGGCAGGTCCCGGACCTGCCAGCGCTTCGGCGCAATCCGCTCGTACGGCGTCCCGTCCGCAGCCGGCTCGTGCGTCACCCACGCGGTCGTCATCCCGCGCTCGTGGGGGAGGGTGAGGTTCACCTCGAGGTCGTCGATCATCGCCGCCCGAGCCGGGTCGATCGCGAACCGGGTCAGGAACGCGTCGAGGCTCTCCGGGTACGGCTTCGGGATCAGGTCGCCGGCGAGGATGTCGAAGACACCGTCGAAGTGGGTCGTCAGCCCGAGTCGCCCGAGCGCCTGCTCGGCGTGGTAGACGGAGCCGTTCGTGTAGACGAAGCGCCGTCCGGGCAACGCCTCGAGCGCCGCGGCGAGGTCGGGATCCGGAGTCAGCACCGAATAGTCGATCCGGCGCTCGAAGCCGAGGAACGCGTGCGGGTCGATGTCGCGAGTGACCATGGCACCGCGCAGCGAGGTGCCGTACTGCGCAACCAGCTCGGCCTGGATCCGCCGGGCACCGGTCAGGTCGGTGCCGTAGAAGCCGGCGACGGCCGAGAGGATGCCGTGCGTGAGTTGCGCGGCCAAAGCGGAGCCGGCGGGATACAGCGTGTTGTCGAGGTCGAGGATCCAGGTGTCGACGTCAGGCCGCATCTGGCCAGGGTAGTGACACACTGGGGGCGTCACCGACGGGAGGAATTGAACGTGGCGACTGCGCTCATCACCGGGCCGGCGACCGGGATCGGCCGTGCGTTCGCGGACAAGCTGGCGCGGGAAGGCTACGACCTGGTGCTGGTGTCGCGGGACGAGGCGCGGCTGAAGGAGGTCGCGGCCGACATCGCCCGGCTCCACGGGGCCGCGTGCGAGGTGCTGGCCGCGGACCTGACCGATGCGGACGACCTGGCCCGGGTGGAGGAACGGTTCCGGACCGGACCGATCGAGGTGCTGGTGAACAACGCCGGCTTCGGGCAGAAGAAGCCCTTCTGGGCCAACCCGGTCGAGGTCGAGGAGAAGCAGCTCGACCTGCTGGTCCGCGTCGTACTGCGGCTCACGCATGCCGCCGTGCTCCCGATGATCGAGCGCGGATCCGGTGCGGTGATCAACGTGTCGTCGGTGGCCGGGTTCATGCAGCGCAACGTCTACAGCGCACACAAAGCGTGGGTGACGAACTTCTCGGCCGGTCTCGCGGTCGAACTGCACGCGAAGGGTGTCGCGGTGATGGCGTTGTGCCCGGGCTTCGTGCACACCGAGTTCCACGAACGGATGGGGATGGACAAGACGATCATCCCGTCGTTCCTGTGGCTGGACGCGACAGACCTGGTCGAGGACGCGTGGAAGGACCTGATGCGCGGCAAGCCGGTCTCGGTCCCGAGCCGCCGCTACAAACTGATCGTCGGCGTGACCCGCTTCATCCCCCGGGCCCTCATCGCACGGGTCTCGACCGTAGGCCTGGACGGCCGCCGCCGCCTTTGACCGGCTGGAGGGACTCGTACAGAGTCTTGGCCAGCGCGCCGGCGTAGGCGTTCCGCTCCTCGTCCGAGGTGTCGATGCCGGTGAAGTTGACCTCGAAACCGCGCTGGAAGCAGGCGCCGAAGAGCAGTGCGGCCGCGGCTTCGACATCCGCCGTACGTCGAATCCGTCCGAGCTTCTGCTCTTCGCGGAGGTAAAGGATCAGACCCTCCTGGGCTTTGTGCGGACCGGCGTTCAGCTCCCGCATGCGCCGGCGGTGCGCGATCAGCAGGTCCTGCGACGAGAACAACGAGACCAGGATCGGGAAACCGTCGACGTAGAAGTCGATCGCGGTCCGTGCCAGCTGGGTCAGATTGGCGCGGACCGTGCCGATGCCGGGGTTGCCGATCAGTTCCATGAGCGAGCCGGGAAGCTCGGGCAGTCGCTCGTGCATGACCGCGAGCAGGATCGCGGCCTTGTCGGAGAAGTGCTTGTACAGCGCGGCTTCGGAGTATCCGGCGACCTGGGCGATCGACTTCGTCGTCGCCCGCGCGAACCCCTGCGTCCGCATCACCTCCGCGGCCGCGTCCAGGATGTCGTCCCGCGTACTCATCCCCGTGCTCCCCTCGTCGACGGCAGCCTACCTTGACAGGTTGGTGAGTATTCACTAACCATGGTGAGTAAGTGTTCACTAACCTGAAGGGCTGACGATGAAGCTCGTGGTGTTCGGGGCGTCGGGGCGGATGGGGATCGAGCTGGTGCGGCAAGGCGTGGCCGCGGGCCACGAGGTGACGGCCGTGGTGCGCGAGGGGTCGACCGTCCAACTACCAACGCCGGCAGGAACTGTGGGCGGTGCCGGCGAGCAGGTGACCGCGGATGTGATGGATCCGCAGGCGATCGCGTCGGTGGTGGAAGGGTGCGACGCGGTGCTGTCGGTGTTGGGACCTCCAGGGAACGGGCCGAGCACTGTGCTCACGGACGGAGCGCAGAGTGTGCTGCGGGCGATGGGGGAGACCGGCGTACGGCGGTTCCTGGTCGTGAGCGTGGCCGGCATTCACAGCAAGGGAGACGGGCCGGTCACGAAATACGTCGTGAAGCCGATTCTCCAGCGGATCCTGCGGGAGCCGTTCGCGGATGCGCGCCGGATGGAGCAACTCGTTCGCGCGAGCGAGTTGGACTGGACGATCGTCTGCCCACCAAAGCTCACTACCGGTGCGGCGAAGGGAACGATCCGCAGCAACACCGACGGGACGGTGCGTGGCGGATTCACGATCACTCGTGCGGACGTAGCGGCGTATCTGCTCAGTGCGATCGACAACGCGGCAGTCATTCGGAAGACCGTTGTCATAGCCAACTAAATATGCCCTTTCAGCCACTGGAGCCATCGCTGAGCTTGTGTGATCCTGATAAATAGCTGAGCACTTGCGGACCGGTCAGGGGCGGGCGGAGCGGGTGCAGGTGGGGGATGACCGACTGGGCGTTCATGCCCCGCTGCGGCGGGGAGGAACCCATGCACATCACCGGTGCACTACGTCTCCGGAGGACAACGTCAGTTGTCATGGCGGTTCTGCTGGCGCCGGCATCGTTGACGGTCGCCGCCGGACCGGCATCGGCGGTCGTGGCGGGCGTCGCGATCTCGGGGACCGTGGCATCGAACGGCACGACGACGCTGAGCTACCGAGCCACGGCGACCCGAGCGGGAACCCTGCGGTACATCGTCGTCTCGATCCCGAAGGGTTCCGGTGGGCGGATCACGTCGGTGAACGGCTCGGTCCGCACGATCTCGCCGGGCGTACTGCTGTGGCGACCGGCCAAGACTCTGGCCGTTGCCGTCGGTGCCCACTTCTCGATTCCGTTCTACGGCGTGCTGCTGCCGAGTGGTGGACCGTGGACACTGAGTTTCAGGGCGACGAGTACCACGGGAAACGTGCTGTCCGCCGGCAGCGGAACATTCATCCGCCCGGCCAACGTCCGCATCACTGCGACCAAGCCGATCCCCGGTCAGAAGACAGCCCTCACCTATGCCGGCACTGTGGGCCGCGCGGGCGTCCTGTCCTCAGTCCGTATGAAGCTGCCGACCGGCGCGAGAGGAACGCTGACGAGTGTCAACGGGACGCTGGCGATCTCCAGCGGTTATGCGACCTGGAGGCCGCGCTCTCGGCTCAGCGTCCGCAGCGGTGTACGACTGGCGATTCCGATCTACGGAGTAGTCCTGTCCAAGTACGGCGGCATCATGAGGCTGGGGATGACGGCCACCGCCTCGACCGGTGCCCAGTTGATGGCGGGTACGGGAAGCCTGGCGCTCATCGCACCACCTGCACCGATGCCCACGATCGCAGCCGGTTCGTTCCCCGCACGACCGGCAGGCTGTCCGTCCGTCTGGCCGGCGACGACCGTGGAGAACGCGAAGGCGGGCACGGGAGCCTGGGTCATCCCGGTATCCATGAGCGGCTCACTGGCGGCTTACCTGACCAAGGTCTCCGCGACGTGCGGCAGCACCGTCGATCTCAAGGTCACGTCCGGCAGACCGGTCAGCGTCGTGGCGTACCGGATGGGGTATTACCAGGGTCTTGGTGCGCGGGAGATCTGGCGTCGTAACGGCGTACCGACCGTTGTGCAGCCCGCACCGACCCTTGGTGGCACCGCCAACGGCCACCCGCTGCGGATGGCGTCCGCAGCGAACTGGACGAAGACGTTGACCATTCCGGTGACCGCGGCCTGGGTGCCTGGCACCTATCTCATCCGGGTCAGCGATGGCAGGTACGCGTCGTACGCGCCGCTGACCGTTCGCGACGACACGGGGAGAAAGCATGCTCTGCTCATCCAGCAGGCGACCACCACGTGGGCGGCATACAACTGGTACGGCGGCCGGAGCTTCTACAGCAGCGCCACGACCGGCTCAGGGCGGCTGACGTTCGACCGCCCGTACGCCGAGGGCCAAGGGTCCGGGCAGTTCCTGGGGTTGGAGCAGGGGCTCGTGTTCTGGGCGGAGTCGAGGGGATTCGACGTCACCTACTGGACCGACAACGACCTGGATCAGTTCGGTGGTCAACTGGCGGCACGGGCCGGGACGATCTTCCTGCCGGGGCACGACGAGTACTACTCGCTGCGGATGCGGGCTTCGCTCAGTCAGGCGATCAAGCGTGGTGTGAATGTGGGCAACTTCGGCGCCAACACGGCGTACCGCCGGATCACCTTCACGAGCAGCACTCTGCGGGCCTGGGACGTCGACCGGTACACCGCAGGCGGGAGCTCGACGCTCTGGCGTTACCTCGGTGATGCCTACGCGTCGCAGCCGCTGCTGGGTGCCGAGTACGGGTGCGGCGTCGCGGGCAACACCCTCGCCACCGGACGCAGTTGGCTGTTCCAGGGCGTCGCGGCCGGTACCGTCTTGCCGGGCTTCCTCGCGGGCGAGGTCGACTATGTCTGGCCGGGTTTGTACAAGCATCCAGGGCTGGGCATCGTCGCAAGTGGCCGCGCTACCTGCCGGGCGGACGGCAGGTCGGTGCCGATGCACGCCACGGCCTTCATCGCGCCGTCAGGTGCCCGGGTGTTCAACGGTTCGACCTTCACCTACAGCTGCTTCCTGCTCCGCCGTTGCCCGTCGAACCTGGGAATCCCCACGCCCTCGGTAGCATCGCGGCGGGCGGTGACGACCATGGTCACCAACATCACCAACTGGGTCGGCCGCGGGACGATCCGAACACCGGCAAGCACCGCGGCCGCCGCGGCGGCCGAGCTGCGGGCGGCCGTCCCCCAGCAGCAACTCGAAGTGGACCGTTGAGAGGTGGTCAGAGCTTCTCGGCGACCTCGGTCAGGACGGCGAGGGTCGCGGTGACGAGTGGGTGATCGGCACGGCCCGCGCGGACGGCGGCGTACACGCGCCGCGTCGGTGCCGGCTCCGGGAGCGGGCGGATGACCGCGAGGGCCGGAGGCGGCACGGCGAGACGCGGGACAAGCGAGACTCCGCCGCCGGCCGCCACCAGCGCCGCGACTGCTTGGAAGTCGTCGGATTGATGGACGATGCGCGGCTGGAAACCGGCCTGCTCGCAGGCGACTAGTACGACGTCCCGGATCGGATTGCCGGGTGCGGTCATCACCCAGTCGTCGTTCGCGAGCATGGACAGCTCGATCGTGTCGTGTCCGGTCGCGGGGTGTGCGGGTGGGAGTACGGCGACGAAGGGCTCGGCGTACAAGGGGATCCGGATCAGGCGCTGATCGTCGGGCCGGGGTGAGCCGCGGTGCTCGACGGCGATCGCGATGTCGGCCTCGCCGTCGAGCAGGTGGGTGATGCCTTGATGGCCTTCGGCGTCGCGGACGACGAGGTCGAGGCCGGGGCTGGTTTCGCGCAGCCGGGTGAGAGCGGGAGCGACGAGCAGCCTGATCGCGGTGGCGAACGCGGTGACGCGGACCTCGCCGGTGGTGCCGTTCGCGTACAGGCGCATCGCCTCTTCGGCGCGTTCGACCTCGGTGAGGATCGTGTCGGTGTGGGCGAGGAGCAGGCGGCCGGCCGAGGTGATCGCGACCCGGCGGCCGCGGCGTTCGAGCAGCTCCTGGCCGACTTCGGATTCCAGTGCGGCCAGTTGCTGCGAGACCGCCGAGGGCGTCAGATGCAGCACCTCGGCGGCCGCGGTCACAGTCCCGTGGTCAGCAAGCGCGCGCAACACCCGCAGGCGTCGTACCTCGATCACGGACCTCAGCTTCGCACAGCCCGTCGATGGACCCGCCCGCTACCAAGGCCAGCTTGGGCAGCGTCTCGGCGACGGGTGCCGGCTCGGCGAGGATTGCGGGTCGCTGCAGGAGCCGTCGGACGGCGCGCAGTGGGTGACGGCGCGACTGTCTGTGCGGGACGACCGGTGCGTTCGGCATTGCTGAGTGGGTCTGCTCGTGGACCGATTTGATCACGGAGAAGGGGACGTACATCACTTTGATTCCTTTCGACCCTTCAACGGTAGAAACAACCCCCTCTATACGTCCAATGGATTCCTTTCGCAGAGTTGATGCGTTTAGTGCATGATCTGACGTATGGAACTACGCCAGCTCCGGTCGTTCGTCGTGGTGGCCGAGGAGATGAACGTCGGCCGGGCTGCGGCCCGACTGCACCTCACCCAGCCGTCGCTCAGCCGGCAGATCGCGACGCTCGAGCGCGATCTCGGCGTGGAACTGTTCGCCCGGGTCCGCCGGCGATTCGTGCTGACCGCGGCCGGCGCGACGTTCCTGGCCGAGGCACAGGATCTGCTCCGGCGCTCCGACGAAGCGGTACGCGCGGCCCAGCGAACCCAGCGAGGTGAGCTCGGGACGCTGCGGCTGCGGTTCGTCCAGTCCGCGACCCACGAGGCGCTGCCGCGGTTGCTGGGTGCGTTCCGCGACGCCTATCCGGAAGTGGTTCTGGATCTGGAGACCATGACGACTCTCCGCCAGACGGAGGCGCTGCGGGACGGCCGCATCGATGTCGGACTGCTTCGGCCGAACGCTCCGGCGCCCATCGAAGGAGGCAGGAAGCGGGGGTCCACAGCGGCGGGCGGCGCCGGGGACCACTCGCCGGGCGTCGGGACCGTCGTCGTACAGCTCGGGCCGGGCTTGGCGTCGCGGGCGGTTTCGGCGGATCCACTGGTGGCGGTGCTGCCGGCGCGGCACCGGTTGGCGCGGCGGCAGCGGATCCGGCTGGCCGAGCTCGCGGACGAGCCGTTCGTGTTCTACTCCCGGCCCAGCGGCCCCGCGGTGCACGACACGATCGTCGGGTTCTGCCGGGCGGCCGGGTTCGTGCCGCGGATCGAGCAGGAAGCGGCCGACGTACAGACGATCGTGTCGCTCGTCGCCGCCGGCCTCGGAGTCTCGCTGCTGATCAGCCCGACCCCGCTGAGTAACCCGGAAGCCGTCGTCTACCGCGAGTTGTCCGACGACCTGCCGCGCTGGCAACTCTCCGTCGCCTGGTCGCCGGACAACCGCTCCCCGGTCCTAGCCCGCTTCCTCGACCTCCTCTGACCGCCCGCTTGCCCGCCGAGCTGGACGGTTGCCCCCTCAAATTCTGAGCGGGCAACCCTCCAACTGAGGGGATGCCCCTTGGGTTGGAGGGTTCGCCGCGCGGGGGGGGGGTGTGGGTGGGGCGAGGGGTGTGGGAGGGGCGTTCAGCCGAAGATGTCCGGGTCGCCGCCGGTGCGGACGCCCGTCTCCAGGTCGGCGATGGCGGCCATGTCGTCGTTGTCGAGCTGGAAGTCGAAGACGGCGAAGTTCTCCTGGATCCGGCTCGGGGTCTTCGACTTCGGGATCACGACGTTGCCGAGCTGCAGGTGCCAGCGGATCACGACCTGCGCCGGCGACTTGCCGTGCTTCTCGCCGAGCGTCTTCAGCGTCGCGTCGGCGAGCAGCTCACCCGAGGCGAGCGGGCTCCACGCCTGCGTGACGATGTCGTTCTCCGCGTTGAACGCGCGCAGCTCGTCCTGCGGCAGCGCCGGGTGCAACTCGATCTGGTTCACCGCCGGACGGATCGTGGTCTCCTCGAACAGCCGCCGCAGGGCCGGCTCGTGGAAGTTCGACACTCCGATCGCGCGCACCCGCTTGTCGGCGTACAGCTGCTCGAACGCCTTCCAGGTGTCGACGTACTTGTCCCGCTGCAGCGACTGCCAGTGGATCAGGTACAGATCGACGTACTCGAGGCCGAGCCGGTCCAGGCTCGCGTCGAATGCCTTCAGCGTGCTGTCGTAGCCCTGGTCGCTGTTCCACACCTTGGTGGTGATGAACAGGTCGTCACGCGGCAGGTCCGACGCGGCGATCGCCCGTCCGACGCCGGCCTCGTTGCCGTAGATGGCCGCGGTGTCGACATGCCGGTAGCCGGCCTCGAACGCGGTGGTGACGACGTCGGTGACGATCTCGTCCTCGACCTGCCAGACCCCCAGGCCCAGCTGCGGGATCTCGACGCCGTTGTCCAGAGTGATGGTGGGGACTGTGCTCATCTGCCCATTCCACCGGGCCGAACCGTTCTGGCCCAGTCATCCGACGTGTGACAACAACCTCATCAACCGTTCGTGACCACCTGATAGGTCTTCGCATCGGGCTCCAGGAACCGCAGCAACGCGGTCCCTTCCCGCTCCAGTTCGGTCAGCGTCCTCTTCAGCGTCCGACCGAACGGCGTCAGGGTGAGAGTCGCCACACCACGCTTCTTCTCGGCCGTCCAGAGCCCGGCGACCAGACCGTCCACGGTGTACGTCGACTTCACCCGGAGGTTCTTCGTGTAGACCGCCGGCTTGTGCTCGTCCGCGATGATCCGCTCCCGTTTCGCGTGCGAGAGCAGCAGATTGTCGAACTCCGGCAGGAACCGCACGGGCGCCGGTGTGTCCGGATCCGGCCGCGGCCCATCGGGTACGTCGTACAACGTCCTGCCGGCCTCGTCCGTGAAGGTCTCCAGCTCGAGGTCGTCGAACAGCGGCTTGGCCTTCTGTAGCCCGGACCACGTCTGGAAGTCCGCGGGCGTGGCCGGTCCGAAGGCGGCCAGATACCTGGTCACCAGCTCTTTGGGCTCGGCGCGCGTGTGCAGCTTGCTGCCGAGCCAGTCCTCCGCAGGGGTGAACCGAGCGTTCGCGGACCAGCTCCACCGGGCGTCCGTCGGGTACATCACCAACGGCACCAGCATCCGTGTGCAGAACCCGAGCGCGCGCTCGTTCACCTCCGGGAACTGCTGCTGGAGCGCATCCCGCACCTCGGTGAACGTCAACGGCTCCTTCGCCAGCAACTTCTTCGCGGCCGCCACCACCTTCGCCGGCTCCAGCCCCTCGCCGCGGTCGCCCAGGATCTTGAGCCCGGCCTCCAGCACCGGGCTCACCGTCGTCCGGAACCGCAAGTAATCCGCCGCGGTCACTAGATGCAACGTCCCCCGGAACATCGTCGCCCGCACCACGTCCCGCTCTGCGACCGCCCGATCCAGCTCGGCCTCTTCGAACCCGTCGATCCGCGACCACAACCCGACGTACGGATGCTTGGGCTCCTGCCCCTGCATCCCCACGAGTCGCCCGACCGCTTCGACCCCGGATACGTCGGCCCGCTCCACCAGCATCTGCCGAGCCAACGTCGCCCGATTCACCGCCCGCGCACTCATCAGCACCATGCAGGCATCCTGCCGGACTCAACCGACAACGTCAGGCCGCGGCGTCGACCGGCCCGGTGTCGACCGATCCGGGCCGGTGCTCTGTGCTGACGGTCAGGGCTTGCGGGCGACGCCGACCCAGAGGCTGCACATCACGTCGTTGAACTCGTCCTTCGCGACCATTGCCTCGGTCTCGGCGTCCGGGTGCCAGCGGAACGGAGCGGACACACCGGGCTCGACGAGCTCGAGACCGTCGAAGAACCGGGTGACCTCTTCCTTGCTGCGGACCTGGGCGTCACCGCCGTCCGCCTTGTAGACCTGGATCGCCCGCTCCCACAGGTCGGGCGCGAAGTCGGGCGTGCAGTGCGAGAAGATCAGCAGCGACCCCGGTGCGAGCGGCTCGACCAGTTGCCTGATCAGGTCGTACGGCTCGAGCGCGTCGGGCAGGTAGTGGAACACTCCGACCAGGCTCAGGGCGACCGGCTTGCTCAGATCCAGCAGGTCCTTGACCTCTTCCGAGCCGAGGATCGACTGCGGGTCGGTCACGTCGGCCTCGAGATACGCGGTCCTGCCCTCCGGCCGGCTGGCCATCAGGGCCCGGGAGTGGGCGAGCACGATGGGGTCGTTGTCCGCGTAGACGACATGCGCCGAAGGCACGATCTCCTGCACGACCTCGTGCAGGTTGGGGCTGGTCGGGATGCCGGTGCCGACGTCGAGGAACTGGGTGATGCCCTGCTCGGCGGCGTACCGGGCGGCGCGATGCATCCACATCCGGTTCGACAACGCCGCGGTGCGGAACCCGGGGAATGCCTCCAGCAGGTGCTCCGCCGCCTGCCGGTCGACCGCGAAGTTGTCTTTGCCGTGCAGGAAGTAGTCATAGACACGGGCGGGATGTGGCCGGTCCATGTTGAGCCGCTCGGTCATGGTGGCGTCTTCGCCTTCGGCCATCGATGAACTCCCTGTTCCGTTTGCGGTTCGGCCTGCAGGAAGAGCGTAGCGGATCTGCGACGGCACGTGACCGCGACCGCGACAGGCTTTTCCGGAACTGAAGGTACGACCGAGCATGTTGCGCCGGCGAGTCGGGATGACCCGCCCGTGTGAGCTAACCCCACAACGGCCTCGGGCTCCCGCCGGTCCCTTTGTGGAACAAAATTGTCACTGGGCGCACATTTGTTTCCACAGATCGTCTGGCCCAGACCTCTTGGACAGTCTTGGGTCAGTTGTTGGGGGGCGTACCGAGCGACGGGCAGTAGTCCTCAAAACAGGAGTCCGCTGGGCGGGCGGCTGGCCGGCAGGGGTGACTACTACCCGTGCTTCGGTACGCCGCGGGACGAACCACCGCGGCTGCCGTCAAGCGGCGGAAGCCGAGGACGCTCTGTTCGGCCTGTTTGGGGCCGCGCGCTTGAGGTGATGTGTTTCTCGATGACGGTCGCGCCCAGCGCTACCGCGTCGCCGATGCCCATGGTGCCGGCAATGTCCGAATATCGCCCCACGCGGATGAGTCGGGCCCGGACAGAAGATGCGATCTTCCTCGTGAGGACAGACCACACGAGGGGATCCCACACCATGATGCGAGCCGTTGGTCTGGCTGTGGCGGTCCTGCTCCTCACCTCGTGCGCAGACAACGGCTCCACCGAGCGGCCGTCCCCGGCGTCAACACGCACGCCGTCCTCGCTGCCGTCCCCGACGGCGACGATCCCGGAAGTCACTCGCACGCCGGAAGGCGGGCAGACGTCATCGACCTCCGAGCCCACCCGGTCACCGGAACGCGGGCAGACGTCGTCCAGCTCCCAGCCCACCCGGTCACCGGGGCGCGGGGAACAGCCTTCGCCCACCGAGACGACGCCGGAACCGACCCGCTCGTCTCAAGCCGTGGCGGCCCCGTCGCCGACGCTGCCGGAGACGGAACCGACCCGCACCGAGTCATCGGCACCCGAGGAGCCCACGTCGCCGACCGAGACGGAATCCACAGCTGCCCCGTCACCCACGACCTCTGCGTCGGTCCAGCCCACCTCGGCCGAGTCGGACGGCGCGCCCACCTGGTTGTGGTGGCTGCTGGTGGCGCTGCTGGTCGCGCTTGCCGTGGCCATTCCGCTGCTGGTGAGAGCCAGCCATCGGCGGGAGTGGCGCGAGGAACTGGCGTCGGCCGAGGACGAGGTGGCGTGGTTCGCCCGCGGGCTCATTCCCCAACTTCGCCAGCTGGGTTCGCTCGCGGAAGTCGCCGGTGCCTGGAACCTCGCCGAGAGCCGGGTCGCCGCGGTGGAGGACCGGCTGACCGCTCTGGCGCCATCGGCACCGGACGAAGTCGCTCGAGCCCGGGCACTCGACCTGCGAGACGCCGTACGAGCAGCCCGGGGTCAGATCCAGGCCCTGCTGGAAGCCGGCCGGCAGGAGACGATGACCCAGGACCTGGACGCGGTCGCCGCCCGGCTCGAGCAGGTCCTGCGAGCAGGAACCCCCCTCGACTGACGACAGCGACCCCGCGAGCGCAGCGCGGGCCTCGGTGAAGGGCGGCGTCACTCGCGGCCGGGTGACGCGATGGCGAGGGAGTTGCGGCGGCAAGCGTCCGCGAGTCGGTCGTCGTACGTAACGACGAGGTCGGCGTCGATCAACACTGCCGTCGCAAGATGGATGGCATCGAGGCTCCGCAGCACTAGCGGCTCGATCCGGCGAGCGACGCTGACGACCTCGGCTGTCATCGGCCGTTCGTCGATACCGGACATCGCCCCATCGATCAGATCGCCGGCAGTCGTCGGCGCCTTGGCGCGCGCCAGTACGGCGCGGGATACCTCGACCCATGCGAGCGAAGACGACGCCAAGAGGTCGGCCTGCTGGTAGTGCGCATCGAGGAAGTCCACCAGATCGGTGGATTCCTGCTCGACGATCACTCGCTTGATGAGGGCGCTGCTGTCCATGTACACGCGCATCAGAAGCGGTCGTCCCGATCGAGCAGGCCGAGACTGTCGGTGCCCTCTGGGAGGTGGAGTCGCGGCGTCACCTTCCGATAGGCCACCCGCGCCGGACGTACGACGTGCGCCGACCTCGCCTGGTCTCGATCGGTTGCGAACGAATCGTCCTCGACCAAGTGGAGATGACGGGTGACAGCGTCCCGGACGATCTCTTGCTGTGACCTGCCGGTGCGCTCGGCCTCGGCCTGGAGCGCCGTCGCGGTCTCAGGACTGAGTCTCAGATTCATGGCCATGAGGACATGGTACCGCGAGCGGTACCATGTCTGGCACCAACGGTGCGGGGTCAGCCGAGCGCAGCGCGGGCCTCGATGAAGGCGGCGATGGCGCGTTCGACGTCTTCGGTCGAGTGAGCGGCGGAGAGTTGGACGCGGATGCGGGCCTTGCCGTGGGGTACGACGGGGTAGGAGAAGCCGATCACATAGATGCCGAGGTCGAGGAGTTTGTCGGCGAGCCGGCCGGCCTCGGCGGCGTCGCCGATCATCACCGGGGAGATCGGGTGGTCGCCGGGGAGGACGTCGAAGCCGGCCTCGGTCATCTTGGTGCGGAAGAGCTTGGTGTTGGCGGCGAGCTTGTCGCGCAGGTCGCTGGAGCCGCCGATGAGTTCGAGCGCCTTCAGCGAGGCGGCAGTGACGGACGGCGCCAGGGAGTTGGAGAACAGGTACGGGCGGGAGCGCTGACGGAGCAGTTCGACGATCTCGCGGCGGCCGGAGACGTAGCCGCCGGACGCGCCGCCGAGCGCCTTGCCGAGGGTGCCGGTGACGACGTCGACGCGGTCCTTCACGCCGAACAGCGACGGCGTACCGGCGCCGTCCGCGCCGACGAAACCGACCGCGTGCGAGTCGTCGACCATGACCAGGGCGTCGTACCGCTCGGCCAGGTCGCAGATCTCGTCGAGGGGAGCGACGTACCCGTCCATCGAGAAGACGCCGTCGGTGGCGATCATCCGGTAGCGGGCGTCGGCGGCGTCCTTGAGTTGGGCCTCGAGGTCGGCCATGTCGCGGTTCTTGTATCGGTAGCGCCGGGCCTTGGACAGCCGCACACCGTCGATGATGCTGGCGTGGTTGAGCTCGTCGGAGATGATCGCGTCCTCGGCGCCGAGCAGGGTCTCGAACAGGCCGCCGTTCGCGTCGAAGCAGGAGCTGTACAGAATGGTGTCCTCGGTGCCGAGGAAGTTGCTCAGGGCGCCTTCAAGGTCCTTGTGGATCTGCTGCGTCCCGCAGATGAAGCGCACCGACGCCATCCCGAAACCCCAACGGTCCAAGGCGTCCCGGGCCGCCGCGATCACCTCGGGGTGGTCGGCCAGGCCGAGGTAGTTGTTCGCGCAGAAGTTCAATACTTCGTTGCCGGACGCAACGGAGATCAGAGCCTGCTGCGGTGAGGTGATCACCCGCTCGGACTTGTACAGGCCGGCGTCCCGGATCTCGCCGATGGTCGCCGTCAGGTCGTCCCGCATCCGTCCGAACATCAGTGCTTCTCCTCCAGGGATTCCGTCGTCCAGTCCATGATCACCTTGCCGCACTGCCCCTGCCGGGCCACGTCGAAGGCCCGCTCGTAGTCGCCGTACCCGAAGCGGTGGGTGATCACCGGGGTCAGGTCCAGGCCGCGTTCCAGCATCACGGACATCGAGTACCAGGTCTCGAACATCTCCCGGCCGTAGATGCCCTTGATCGTCAGCATGTTGAGCACCACCGTGCTCCAGTCGATCGAGATCTCGTCAGAGGGCAGGCCGAGCATCGCGACCTTCCCGCCGTGCGTCATGTTCGCGAGCATGTCCCGCAGCGCGGCCGGCTGCCCGGACATCTCCATCCCGACGTCGAACCCTTCCCGCATCCCGAGGCCGTGCTGGGCCTCCGCGATGGTCTCGGCGCCGACGTTCACCGCGCGCGTGACGCCGATCTTGCGGGCCAGATCCAGCCGGTACTCCGACATGTCCGTGATCACCACGTTCCGTGCGCCGGCGTGGAGCGCGACGGCCGCGGCCATCACGCCGATCGGCCCGGCGCCGGTGATCAGCACGTCCTCGCCGACCAGGGGGAACGACAGAGCAGTGTGTACGGCGTTGCCGAACGGGTCGAAGATCGCGGCGACGTCCAGATCGACCTGATCCCGGTGGACCCACGCGTTGCTCGCGGGCAGAGCGACGTACTCCGCGAACGCGCCGGGCACGTGGACACCGAGGCCGCGGGTCTTGATGCACAAGTGCCGGCGACCGGCCCGGCAGTTGCGGCAGCGGCCGCAGACCAGGTGGCCCTCGCCGCTGACCACGTCACCCACCGCGACGTCGCGGACACCGACGCCGACCTCGACCACCTCACCGCAGAACTCGTGCCCGGTCACCATCGGCACCGGCACGTTCTTCTGCGCCCAGTGGTCCCAACTCTGGATGTGCAGATCGGTGCCGCACAACCCCGTGCGGAGCACCTTGATCAGGACCTCGTCGGCCTCGATCTTCGGCTCCGGAACGTCCTGCAACCACAGACCGGGCTCGGCCTCGGCCTTGACCAGCGCCTTCACTGCACACCTCCACCTTCGACGATCGTCCACATCGTCGTCCCGGGCAACCACCGGCGTCCATCGACACGTCGTGCACAGCCTTTGCAGTTCCACTGAACATCCGTGGACTCACCCTTGTTCTAAGCTCAAGGCTCATGAGCTACGACCGGGACGGATTGCTGGAGCAGGTCAGGAGCAAGGCCATCGTGCACGGGCGGGTGACGCTGGCGTCGGGGAAGGAAGCCGACTACTACGTCGACCTGCGGCGGATCACGCTGGACGCGGCCGCCGCGCCGCTGATCGGCCCGGCGATGCTCGAACTGACCAAGGATCTCGAGTACGACGCCGTCGGCGGGCTGACGCTCGGCGCCGACCCGGTCGCGATGTCGATGCTGCACGCGGCGGCGCAGGACGGACGGTCGCTGGATGCGTTCGTCGTACGCAAGGCCGAGAAGGCGCACGGCCTGCAGCGGCGGATCGAGGGGCCGGAGGTGAAGGGCCGCCGGGTGCTCGCGGTCGAGGACACCTCCACCACCGGCGGGTCGGTGCTCACCGCCGTCGAGGCGCTGCGCGAGGCCGGGGCCGAGGTGGTCGCGGTCGCGGTGATCGTGGACCGCTCGACCGGCGCGCGCGAGCGGGTGGAGTCGGAGGGCCTGGAGTACCGGGCCGTGTTCGGGCTCGAGGACCTGGGGCTCGGCTGATGCAGGGCGGCACCGTCCTCGTCATCCTGCTCGCCGTCCTGGTCGGCGGTGGCCTCTTCTACCTCAACTACATTGCCGCGAAGAGGCGGCGCGAGTTGTTCGCCGGGTTCGCCGCGCAGCAGGGCTGGGCGTATCTGCCGTCCGACAACACGCTGGCCGGGCAGTGGTCGGGTACGCCGTTCCAGGCCGGTGACAACCGCCAGGTCAGGAACGTGCTCTCCGGCGCGTTCAACGGCCACCAGATGGTTGCCTTCGACTACAGCTACCAGACGCACTCGACCGACTCGCACGGCCGGCGTACGACGACCACCCACAAGTTCGGCGTGGTCGTGGTGCAGCTGCCGGGCGCGCTGCCGCATCTCGAGGTGACCCACGAGGGCATCTTCGGCGGCGCGGTCGCGAACGCCTTCGGGTTCCGCGACATCCAGTTCGAGAGCGAGCAGTTCAATCGGGCGTTCCGGGTGAAGGCGGACGACGAGCGGTTCGGGCACGCGGTCGTGACGCCGCGGATGATGGAGCTTCTGCTGGCCCGCGGCGAGATCGGCTGGCGGATCGAAGGGAACTCCCTGGTCGGCTGGGACAAGGGCGCCCACCACCCGACCGAGATCATGAGTCGGCTCGCCCTGCTCCAGCAGATCGTCGAGCAGGTTCCGCCGTACGTCTGGCGCGACTACGCGGGCGTCGACCCCCGCCTTCGGCAACCGCCGCTCGGCCCCGGCTACCCGTAGAGTCGCAGACAGCATTACCGACACTCGGGAGCAGGGAATGACTTTCGTCATCATCGCGATCGTGGTGATCGTCGTGATTCTGGCCATCGCGCTCATCACGTCGTACAACCGGTTCGTCAAGCAACGGAACCTGATTCAGGAGTCCTGGCGGCAGATCGACGTCGAGTTGCACCGCCGGTACGACCTGATCCCGAACCTGGTCGAGACCGTCCGGGCCTACGCCGCGCACGAGCGGCACGTGTTCGAGGAGGTCGCCCGGCTCCGCACCCAGGCCGTCAACGTGCAGGGCGCGACCCCGGAGCAGCGGGCCGCCGCGGAGGGTGAGCTGTCCGGCGCGCTGCGTCAGATGATGATCTCGGTCGAGGCCTACCCGCAGCTGCAGTCGAACCAGAACTTCCTCGGTCTGCAGCGCGAACTGACCGACACCGAGGACCGGATCGCGGCCGGGCGGCGGTTCTACAACGCCAACGTGGGCGACTACAACACACGGATCGAGGCGTTCCCGTCGAACCTGATCGCGGGTGGGTTCAAGTTCGAGAAGGCCGGCTACTTCGAGGTGAAGGACGAGCAGGTCCGCTCGGTCCCGCAGGTCTCGTTCGGCACCATCGGCTCGGTCGCCGGTGAGCAGGCGCCGCCGCAGATGCAGCAGGGTGGGCCGTCCTCGGGTCAGATCCACCCGCAGATGCCGGGTGACCAGGGCAACTACCAGGGTCAGCCGCAGTTCCCGGGCTACCAGGAGCAGCCGGGTCAGCCGCCGTACCAGGGCCAGCCGGGTCAGCCGCCGTACCAGGGGCAGCCGGGCCAGTACCCGGGTCAGGGACAGGGCCAGCCACCGGTGGGCGGCCCGCCTGCGGGTTCCCCCGCACCGCAGGACGGTCAGCCGCCATTCACCGGTGGCCAATAGGGCACCGGCTCCCCGTAGCTCAGGACCCCCGACCCCGAACCCCTGCCAGTGCCAGACCCGGTTGTGACGGCGGTCAAGTCGCCACTTCCGGGCCTGCCTCCCCCCGGTACCTGTGTCAACAGTGCCGCAACGAGATACATCCGGCGTACATCGGGCTTCCCGCCTGGCACAGCCGGATGCCACGATAGGTCGGTTCCAGAGTGAGGAGGTCAGGGCGAGTGGACAGTCTGAGGTACGGCATCCTCGGACCCCTGCGCCTCGTGCACGTCCCGGGTCAGCCGCTGAAGGCCGCGAAACCCCGCCAACTGCTGGCCACACTGCTGCTGCACCCTAACCGGTTCGTCTCGACCGATCTGATCGCCGACGCGCTGTGGGAGACCAATCCGCCGCGCTCGGCGACCGCGAACATCCGCACGTACGTCCGGGCGCTCCGCGGTGTCCTGCAGGAGGCCGGACTGCCCGCGCCGATCGACACATCGACCGCCGGGTACAGCATCGAGGTCGGCGTCGACGAGCTCGACGCCAGCCTGTTCGAGTCGCTGCTCGCGGAGGGCGGGCACCTCCGCGACGCCGGTGATGGCCGCCAGGCGATGCAGGTGCTGTCCCGGGCCTACTCGCTTTGGCGTGGCCGCCCGCTCGAGGATCTGTCGATCCCGGCCGCCTGGGAGGGCTCGATCGCCCGCCTGGAGGCGCAGCACCGTGGGCTGGTGGACAGCCTGCTCGACCTGCGGCTCGAGTACGGCGACGCGAGTGGAGCCGCCGTACTCCTCGGCGCACGCCTCACCGAGGATCCGTACGACGAGCAACTCTGGCGTCGCCTGGTCGACGCCCTGCTCGCCGCCGGCCGGGTCGGCGAAGCCCGGGTCGCCTACACCAAGGCAGTGCAGACACTCGCCGACGAACTCGACATCAAGCCGGGTCCCGACCTCGAGGCCGCCGGCGCCCGCGCCGAGAACGGCCGCTCCGCCAACTGGCCGAACCCGGGCATCCCCGCGGCCCGTACGACGGAACGCCCGGAACCGGATGTCGGCGTACCGCAGGGCCGATGGGATGCGCCGGAACTGACCGATCCGCAGCGGCCACCGAGTCAGTTGCCGCTCGACCTGGCCGACTTCAGCGGCCGGCGGGAACACCTGGAACAGCTGCGTGACCTCGTCTGCGGTCGCGACCCGGTGCGTCCGCCGGTAGCGGTCATCTCCGGAGCGCCGGGGACCGGCAAGACGTCCTTGGCCGTACGGCTCGGGCATCTGGTCCGCGAGTCGTTTCCGGACGGGCAGATCTATCTGGACATGCACGGTGCGACGCAGCCCCGGGATCCGGCCGCGGCATTGACCGATCTGCTGCTCAGCCTCAACCTGCCGGACTACGCGATCCCCACTGACCCCGACCGGCGCTCGGCGATGCTCCGGTCCGAGCTGGCCAGCCGCCGGGTGCTGATCATCCTCGATGACGTCGCCACCGCCGGTCAGGTCACCCCGCTGATGCCGGGTACTGGCGCGTCGGCCGTCGTCGTCACCAGTCGCAACCGGCTGATGGACCTGGCCGGCGCCGACAGCCTGCCGCTCGACACGTTCGACGACCGCGAGGCCGCCGCGCTGCTCGCGTCCGTGGCCGGCGCGGATCGGCTCGACCAGACCTCGCCGGAAGCCGAGGAGATCCTGACCGCCTGCGCGAACCTGCCGCTGGCGATCCGGATCGTCGGCAGCCGGCTGGCCCAGCGTCCCGACCTCAGCGCGCGGGAGCTCGCCCGGCGGTTGCGCGACGAGACGTCGCGGCTGGACGAGCTGAGCATCGGCGAGCTCGCCGTCCGCACGAGTGCGGACCTGAGCTACGGCGCGCTCAACCCGGAGGAGGCCCGGCTGTACCGCCTGATCGGCCACTTCGCGGTCGGCGTCTTCTCGGCGCGGGCCCTGGAGGCGGTCGCGTCGCCGGCCTCGGTACGACGCAGCCTCGACCGGCTGATCGAGGTGAACCTGGTCCGGATCAGCTCGGTCGACCACCGGGGGACGGCTCGCTACCGGGTCCACGACCTGCTGCGTCTGCACGCACTCGGCGTCGGTGACGAGGAGCAGAAGGCGGAGGCGATCCGGGACGTGGAGGCCGTGCTCGACGCGATCCTGAACAAGATCCGCCGGGCCAACAACGCCTTGGCCTTCGAGTACTTCGGCGTACTCGAGCACACCGGGCCGCTGACTGCGCCGGACCCAGCGCCGTTCACAGAGACCGACGCGATCGCCTGGTTCGACAGCGAGCGCAGCACCTTCGTGCCCGCGATCCGCGCCGCCGCGCAGAACGGGCTGCACGAGTACGCCTGGCGGATCGCCGCCGCCTGGGGGCCGTACCTCGACATGCGGGCCGGCTTCGACGACTGGAACGGGTCGCACCAGCAGGGCCTGCTCAGTGCGATCGCCTGTGGCGACCGGCGCGCGGAGGCGATCATGCATCGTAACCTCGGCCAGCTCGGGCTCTACCAGGACGACTGGGACCCAGCGTGGCGGCACCTGAACGAGGCAGCGAGTGGGTTCGCCGAGGCCGGTGACCGGCTCGGCGACGGCATCACCGCCGTCGGACTCGGCACCTGGCTGCGCGAGCGTGGGCGGCCCGACGAGGCACTGGCGCAGTACGAGAAGGCCATCGAGGCGTTTGTCGAGGTCGGCAACGCGAACGGCGAGGCAGTCGCCCGGACCGCGACCGCGTCCATTTGGCTGGCCCGCGACGACACGGTCACGGCCGGGCGGTATCTGGCTCAGGCCTTCCTGCTCGGCGTACGGCTCGGCGACAACCACCGCGAGGCCAAGGTACGGCGGCGGATCGCGGCGCTCCGCATCCACCAGGAGCGCTACGACCAGGCGGTCCGTCAGCTGCGGACCTCGTTGGCGATCTTCAACGGGATCGGTGACGACCACTGTGCGGCGTACACCCGGGCCGAGCTCGGCCGTGCGCTGATGGCCCGTGGCGAGGTGGCCGCGGCCCGGAAGATGCTGCTGGACGCGATCGACATCGGTCACCGGCTGGGTGATCGCAGCGTCGAGGGACAGGCCGCGCAGCACCTCGGCCAGTTGTATCTGACCACGGGCAACCTCGACTCCGCCCGGCGTACCCTCGACCGCGCCGCGCGGGTCTGGCAACAGGCCGGCAACGACGTCCGCGCCGCCGAGTGCCGCCGCGAGCTGGCCGCCTTCGACCCCGGGGCCGCAGCCGGCTGATCACCTTGTGTGGTTGGCGTTTGCGAATGTACGGCGGCTGTATTCGCACCCGGCAGGATCAGTACTGCCACGGCAAGCAGGCCGAGGGTTTCGGGGGAACGGGGAGGAGACCTTATGGCCTGGGGGGAGGTTGCTGTGGAGCGCCCGATCGTCCCGCGGGTCTCGAACCCGCGGGACACGGAGGCGGCGCTGAACTGGCAGCTGGAACGGGTGGGCTCGACGGCCTGGCAGGACTGGCCGTTGAAGTTCCAGCGGATGTCTTTCGGCTATGCCCAGGACAGCGGCTGGCACGACGCGGCCGATGCGGTGCGGTGGCTCGATCATCACACCCTGCTGCACGAAGGGGTGGCGCCACGGGGGGCGCTGGTCTGGTACCACGCGGCAGACCGGATCCGGGTGGCATGTGCGCTCGGATCCGGTCAGGTGGTCGGCCCGTTACTCAACGGTCAGGTCGAGATCGCGGACCTGGCTGTGCTCAGCAATGACTGGGTCTGGTCCGAGCCCCATTTCCCGTTCGGGCACTGACCTTCAGTCGTTGGTGTGGTTGGTGACCGGGCTCTTCGGGGCGGCGTGCCTGGGGGCATCCTCCGCCGGAGTAGCGGTGCGGTTGCGGCGCTTCGCGAGGAAGTACTCCACGACCATCGGGATCAGCGAGATCAGCACCAGCAGGATCAGCGCCGACTCGAGATGGTTGTGGATGAACTTCACGTTGCCGAGCGCGTGGCCGAGCAGGGTGATGCCGGTCGCCCACAGGACGGCGCCGATGCCGGTCCAGAGGAAGAACTTCTTCGGTTCCATCCTGCCCGCGCCGGCCACGACCGTGATGAAGGTCCGCACGATCGGCACGAACCGGCCCAGCACCAGGGCGCGCGCGCCGTACCGCTCGAAGAACTCGTGCGTCTGCACGAGGTACTTCGGTTTCAGGATCCGGGCGTTCGGGTTCTTGAAGAGCGTCGTCCCGAGCGCTCGGCCGATGTAGTACCCGGAGACGTTGCCGAGGAACGCCGCGACGGTCAGGATCACGCAGGCGAGCCACAGCGGGACGCTGATGGTCCCGGCCGCGATGAAGAGGCCGACGGCGAACAGCAGTGAGTCGCCGGGCAGGATCGGGAACAGCAACCCGCACTCGATGAACACGACCAGAGCCGTCCCCCAGAGGGCCCAGTCACCCAGCCAGTGCAGCAGGTATTCCGGATCCATCCAGTTCGGCATCAGCATCGCGGCAAGAGAGAGCACGCGGACAGGGTAGCGTCCCGAACTGTGCAACAGCTGAGTGGCGATGATCTTCGCGGTGCGGACACGGTCGGTCCGAACGAGGTCGGGGTCGGCCCGTGGCAGGGCGAACGGCCGGATGATCCGCGCCTGGATCCGGAGCTGCTGGCGGCCGGCGACCGGCGGAACGTGGTGGATCGGTACCGGTACTGGAAGCTCGAGGCGATCGTCGCGGACCTCGACACGCAGCGGAACCCGTTCCACGTCGCGATCGAGAACTGGCAGCACGACCTGAACATCGGCTCGGTCGTCCGGACAGCAAACGCATTCCTCGCCGCCGAGGTGCACATCGTCGGCAACCGGAAGTGGAACCGCCGCGGCGCGATGGTGACCGACCGCTACCAGCACGTGCGGCACCACCCTCGCTTGACGGACCTGGCGTCGTACGCCGCTGAGCGTGAGCTGCCCGTGATCGGTATCGACAACCTGCCTGGCGCTGTCCCGTTGGAGACCTTCGAGTTGCCGCGCGGCTGCGTCCTCCTCTTCGGTCAGGAGGGGCCGGGGCTCACGCCGGAGGCGCACGAGTCCTGCAGTGCCGTCCTCTCCATCGCCCAGTTCGGCTCGACCCGCTCGATCAACGCCAGCGCCGCGGCCGCGATCGCCATGCACGCGTGGATCCGGCGGCACACCTTCGGTCAGCCGTCCAGCAGCTGATCCAAACGGCCGGCGCAGTCAGGAGAACAGATGTGGGCTGATCAAGCGATCTGGTGGCAGGTCTATCCGCTCGGGTTCTCGGGGGCGGCCGCTCATCGTTTGCGGAAGCTGGAGGACTGGCTGGAGTACGCCGTCGAGCTTGGTTGCTCAGGGCTACTACTTGGGCCGGTGTTCGCGTCGGAGACGCACGGGTACGACACCGTGGATCATTTCCGGATCGACCCGCGGCTCGG
Organism: Kribbella sp. NBC_01484; assembly: GCF_036227145.1. Classification (NCBI taxonomy): domain Bacteria; kingdom Bacillati; phylum Actinomycetota; class Actinomycetes; order Propionibacteriales; family Kribbellaceae; genus Kribbella; species Kribbella sp. NBC_01484. Next base: position 2,251,414 of record NZ_CP109437.1, on the reverse strand, counting down.
TGACGACGAGGACTTCGACCGGCTCGTGGCCGCGGCTCACGCTCGCGGTCTGCACGTCGCGCTCGACGGAGTCTTCAACCACGTCGCCCGTTCCTTCGATGCGCCGGCCGACTGGTTCCGTCGCGGGCCGGACGGCACGGTCGACACCTTCGAAGGTCACGAGCACCTGGTGGCGCTCGACCACAGTCAGCCGGCGGTCGCGCAGTACGTGACCGACGTTCTGACGCACTGGCTCGATCGCGGTGTGGACGGTTGGCGGCTCGACGCGGCGTACGCCGTACCACCCGGGTTCTGGCGCGCTGTGCTGCCGCGTGAGCGGTTCCCGGACGCGTGGTTCTTCGGTGAGGTGATTCACGGTGACTATGCCGGATACGTCGCGAAGAGCGGCCTCGACTCGGTCACGCAGTACGAGCTGTGGAAGGCGATCTGGAGCTCGCTCAACGACGGCAACTTCTTCGAGCTCTCGTACGCCCTTGGCCGGCACGACGAGCTGCTCGACAGCTTCGTGCCGCAGACGTTCGTGGGCAACCACGACGTGACCCGGATCGCGACCCGGCTGGAGGATCAGCGGCACCTGGGTCATGCGCTGGCGATCCTGTTCGCGGTCGGCGGCGTACCGAGCATCTACTACGGCGACGAGCAGGCGTTCCAGGGGTTGAAGGAGGACCGGGCCGGCGGTGACGACGCGATCCGGCCCGCGTTCCCGGATGCGCCGGCCGGACTGGCGTCGTCCGGCTGGCCGACGTACCAGTTGCACCAGCGGTTGATCGGCGTACGGCGGCGCAACGCGTGGCTGACCCGTGGTCGGACGACGGTCGAGCACCTAACCAACCAGTTGGTTGCGTTGCGGACCGTCGGGGACTCCGGCTCCGTGTTGCTCCTGCTCAACATCTCGGACCAGCCTGAGCGGTTCCCGATGGACGCGACCGGACTGACGGTCGGCGCGCAACCCGAGGCGGGTGTACCTGAGGGTGATCCGCTGCTGGTGCCGGCGCACAGCTGGAGATTCCTGACGAGTCCGTAACCTCCGCCCAGGGTCCCGCGTTGTCACTGTAAGACAGAAGTGAGGCTTCTCGACCAAAGTCAGCCCCAACTCGGGCGGGGCGGCGTGCATCGTGCATGTCGTACTGGGTTTGTGACGGGAATAGGGGGTAGTTGATGAGTTCACTGTGGGACGAACTGATCCATGAGCTCGGGACCGTGCGCGCCTTGAGCGCCGCGGCTCTGGAGGCGCGCACGGAAACGTCCCGGGTCGCGCTGATCACCTTGCTGGACGTCGAGGCCGCCGAGATCTCGGCGATCCTCGATCAGATCGTGCGGGAGGCCCAGCCGACGTCAGCGGCCTAGCAGCGTGGTGAAGGCCTGGCGCAGCGCCTCCGTCGGATCTTCGGGCTGCTCGAAGGCGCGGTAGGCGATGTGCGCGTCCGGCCGGACCAGCAGACAGCCACCGTCCGGGATCCCGCGCACCCGCGACCAGTCGCCGTACAGGTCCTCGAGCTCATGGCCCGGACCGATCACGAACGCTTCGATCGGTACGCCGAGCTGCTCGGACACCGTCTGCGCTGCCTTCACCCACGCGCCCCCGCCGATCCCGGTGAGCAGCGTGAACCGGCCCTTGCCGACCACGTCCAGCGTGCTGACAGTCTCCGATCCGCGCGTCAGCCAGCAGTGCGGGATCCGGGCGCCGGGCCACGTCGTCGGGTGGTAGTACAGCTCCTCGTCCCGGTCGTACGCCGGTTCCGGCGTACCGTCGCCGATCACGGCGGCCGACTGGTATCGCTGACCGAGCTCCACGCCGTGCGCGTTGAACTCGTAGTCCTTCAGTTCGATCGCGCTCCGCAACTCCTCGCGCTGCGCGGCGCCTTCCGGGGTGTCGTCCTTGCGCGACTCGATCGTCCGTCCGGCCGGCGCGTCCGGCGTCATCCCGAGTGCACGGAAGATCTGGCCGAACTGCGTCCGGCTCTTGTTCGCCCGTTCCACGATCTGCTGCGCGATCGGTGTCCGCTCCTCGTCGTACGTCTGGAGGAGTTCGGGCGCGGCCTGGCCCTTCAGCACCAGGGAGAGTTTCCAGGCCAGGTTGTACGCGTCCTGGATCGACGTGTTCGAGCCGAGGCCGTTGCTCGGCGGATGCCGGTGGATCGCGTCGCCCATGCAGAACACGCGGTTGACGCTGGCCCTTTGGGCGTACATGTGGTTGACGCTCCAGACCGACGTACCCTTCAGCTTCACGTCGATGGTGTCGTCGCCGACCAGGTTGTGCACGATCTCGGTCGCCATCGCCTCGTCGACCACCGGTGCGGGCTGGGTGATGTCGTAGCCCCAGACGATCAGCCACTCGTTCCAGGGCCGGACCATGCGGACCAGGCCGGCGCCGATCCCGCCGATCTGGGCACCCGGCTGGAGCACCCAGTACAGGACGCTCGGGCGATGTGCGACGTACCGCGAGAGGTCGGCCTCGAAGACGATGTTCATCGAGCCCTCGATGTCCATCGCGCCCGCCATCGGCAGCCCGATGTCCTCGGCGACCTTGCTGCGGCCACCGTCCGCGCCGATCAGGTACTTCGCGCGGATCTGGTACGTCGTGTCACTCAACCGATCCCGGACCGTCGCGGTCACTCCGTCGTCGTCCTGCTCCAGCGAGAGGTACTCGGTGTTGAACCGGAGCCGGGCACCACGGCTGGCCGCCGTACTGACCAGGATCGGCTCGAACAGTGTCTGCGGCAGGTCGCAGGGGAGGGTCGGACTCGCCTCGGTGTAGTCGGCCAGCCGGCGCGGGTGCGTGCCCCAGGTGCGGATCCGGCCGATCTCCTCGCCGGCCAGGCTGGTACAGAACGCAGTCTCGCCCATCAGGTGGTGTGCGGTGCCCTTGTCGACGACCTGGTCCTCGATGCCCATGTCCCGCATCAGTTCGATCGTGCGCTGGTTGGTGATGTGCGCGCGGGGTGTGTTGGCGGTCCAGCCGTAGCGGGACAGTACGACGTTGTCGACGCCGTACGTGGACAGGAAGAGCGAGGCGGCACCGCCGGCCGGCCCGCTGCCGACGACGAGGACATCTGTGGTGATCACTGCTGCGTCTCCTCGGTGGTGGCGAGCACCAGGTCGTAGCTGACGGAGAAGTAGGGCTGGTCCGGGGTCTTTCCATCCGGTGCTCGGCTGCCGGCCGGGTGCTCGGTGAACTCGGCGATCAACGAATCCTTGACGCCGAAGACCGCGTCGTTGCCGAGGTACTCGTCACCTGCCGCGAAGACGTGCGTGATGAGCCGCGCGTACCCGGGTGCGGTGACCATGAAGTGGATGTGGGCCGGCCGCATCGGGCCGCGGCCGCCGGCCCGGAGGAGCTCGCCGACCGGGCCGTCGTCCGGGATCGGGTAGGCGACCGGCTTCACCGCCCAGAACGAATAGTTGCCGTCGGCATCGGTTGTCAGATGGCCGCGGTTCTGCGGCCCGTCGACGTCCTTCTGGACGTCGTAGAAGCCTTCTTCGTCGGCCTGCCAGGTCTCGACCAGAGCTCCGGCGATCGGCTCGCGCTTCGTGTTCAGGACGCGGCCGCTCACCAGGCACGGCTGTCCGGGGGCGCCGTTCGCGATGTCGCCGCCGAGTTGCACCTCGGGCGATCCCTCGACGAAGAACGGGCCGAACACGGTCGACTGGGTGGCCTCCGGCGGCTTGCGGTTGCCGAGGCCGACGGTGAGCATCGACAGGCCGAGGACGTCGGCCAGCAGCACGAACTCCTGCCGGGTGCCGGTGGAGATCTGGCCCGTCCGGGTGAGGAAGTCGATCGCGGTGAAGTACTCGTCCTCGGTCAGGTCCACCTCCCGCGCGAACGCGTGCAGGTGCCGCACGAGGGCGCTCATCACGGTTCTGGTGCGTGGGTTCGTACTCCCGCCGAAGCTGGCCACCACCGCCTCGGTCAGGTCGTCGCCTTGCAGATCCATCCGGTTGCTCCTCATACCTCTCGGCTACCTGGCTCTGGGCTGCCTGGCCGGGTCCCGGCCCAGGCGCGGGTGAGAATCTCTTCCACGAGTTCTTCGGTCACGGGGATCGGGTTGGCCGTCGGCTGGAACGCGCGCGCGGCCTCCTCCGCCTGCTCCCGGCTCAGCCCCAGCTCCCGCAAGCTCGTCGGGACTCCCGCCGCGGCGAACAGGTCGAACAGACCGCCGGCCAGCTCGTCGGTCTGCAGCGCTTCCTCCAGACGTGCCTTGGCTCTCGGTACTGCGGGCGCGTTGAAATGGGCAACCTGGGGGAGTACTGCGGCGTGGGTCTCGGCGTGCGGGAGGTTGTAGGTGCCCCCGAGCAGATGGCAAAGCTTGTGATGCAGGCCGGTGCCGGCTGTCGCGAGCGCGGATCCGCCGAGGCAAGCGCCGTACAGAAGGTTGCTCCGAGCATCCAAATCGGTCGGGTCCGCAAGGATCTGCTTGAGGCCTACAGTGAGCGCCCGGAGGCCTTCGACCGCGGTCGTCTCGGTGATCGGATCGGCCCTGGGAGTCCAGACCGCTTCCACACAATGCGCGATCGCATTGGCAACACTCGCCGCCGTCACCTTCTTCGGCAGGTGCTGACTCAACACAGGGTCGTAGACAACGACCCTCGGCAGCACCCGCAGATCCGTCCCCGTCGTCTTGCTCCCACCGGCCGTCTCACCCCACACCGGCGTCATCTCAGACCCCGCATACGTCGTAGGCACCGCAACAATCACCACCCCACCCGACGCTCCACCCGCCGCCCCGCTGGTCAACCCACCCACCGCCCGACCGGTCGGGTCGCTTGCCGGCCCGGTTGTCAGTGCCACGGCTTTGGCCAGGCCGATTGCGGATCCGCCGCCGATGGCCACGATCCCATCGGCGCCGATCTCCCGCGCCTTGTCCCGGGCTGCCTCGGCGACCTCGGTCGGCACATGCTGAGCCACCCCATCGATCCGCCCGGCGAACCGATCGCCCAACTCCACCTCGACCACGTCAGCCGCATCCCGCGCCGACCTGGTCGCCACCAGGAGCACGCGCCGGACGCCCAGCAGCTCCACCTCGCCGGCGACCTGGTCGAGCGTCCCCGCGCCGAACACCACCCGCCCTGGCAGGAACGTGTGCACGAAACCCGACTCACCCATCGACGACCTCTGGACGGAGGAGCCGGCGCAGGGCAATCACCCGGAGGGCGTCAGGGAGGAGAACTGGACGTTGCATCTGCTGCTCCGCTAGGATTTCGCTGAGCGAATAGTTCTTCTTTCAACGAAAAGTAGGCTAGCCGATGGCGAGTGAGGCGTCTACAGGAACGTTTCTCCAGGGCCTGGAGCGCGGGCTCGCCGTGATCCGCGCGTTCTCGACTGACGCGCCGTCACTGACGCTCAGCGAGGTGGCGCGCTCCGTCGGGATCACCCCCGCGACGGCCCGGCGGATCCTGCTCACGCTGGAGGAGCTCGGGTACGTCCGCAGCGACAGCCGCCGGTTCTCGCTCACTCCGCGCGTACTCGCGCTCGGCTGGGCCTACCTGTCCTCCCTGGACCTCGGCGAACTCGCCGGCCCGTTCATGGAGGAGCTGAGCGCCAAGACCCGCGAGTCCTGCTCGATCGCGACCCTCGACCTCCCAGACATCGTGTACGTCGCCCGCGTACCGACGAGCCGCATCATGACCGTCGCCCTCGGCGTCGGCGCCCGCCTCCCCGCCTACCCGACCTCCATGGGCCGGGTCCTCCTCGCAGGCCTCGCCGACAACGAGCTCACGTCGTACCTCTCGACCCTCCAGGCCGAGTCCCTCACCGCCCGCACGGTCACGTCTGCCGACAAGCTGCGCGAGACCGTGAGCCGAGCCCGTGCGGATGGGTTCGCGTTGGTCGATCAGGAGCTGGAGCTCGGTCTCCGCTCGATCGCCGCGCCCATCCGCAACTCCCGTGGGCGCACCATTGCCGCGCTCAACGTCTCGGCTCACGCGTCTCGCTCGACGCCCGCGTCCCTCCGTGCCGACGTCCTGCCGCATCTCCAAGCCGCCGCCGACCAGATCACCACGGCACTGACGCACCGCGGCCATCTGTAGGAGTCAGGCGTTGTTCAGCCGGTGCAGCAGTTCGGCGTCGAGACTGATCTCGACGGCGTCCAGCGCCTCGTCGAGCTGCGCTACGGACGAGGCTCCGAACAGGGGGACGACGACCGGGTCCTGGTGCAGCATCCAGGCCAGGACGACCTGGTTCGTGGTGACGCCGAGCTCCTGTGCGACCTGGCGGAGTGCCTCGAACCGCAGGGAGGCGGTCGGGTGCGCGTAGCCGCGCACAGCCGGGAGTGGCCGCTCCGGACGGCTGTACGCCCCGGCCAGGAGCGGGCTGTAGGCCACCAGGGTCATGTCCCGGTGTTCGCTGAGGTAGTCGAGATGCTCGATCCCGGCGTGCGAGAAGTGCGGGGTGCCGAGGCGCTCGACGCCGGTCAGGGGCAATGGACTGGGCCAGAGGTAGGTGTAGTGCTGCTGGATCACCGAATATGGTTCGACACCCTGGTCCTGGGCCAGCCGGCGTGCGCGTTCCAGCCGCCAACTGGTGGTGTTGCTGCAGCCGATCACATCGACGACGCCTTCGGCAGCGAGCCGCCCGAACGCACCGACGGTCTCCTCGAGTGGAGTGGAGCGGTTGTCGATGTGGGCGTAGAACAGGTCGATGCGATCTACGCCCAGCCGGGTGAGACTCTCCTTGGCGGCAGCTTCGATGACCGGCGCGCTGAGTCCTTCCCAGTGCGCGTCGCCCGGGTCGCCGGGCTTGGTCGTCTTGGCGCCGCACTTCGTGGCGATGACCAACTGGTCGCGAGTGCCTCGGGAACTCATCCATCGCCCGAGCAACTCTTCACTCCGACCGGCGTCTCCACCCCATTGCCCGTAGTTGTTGGCGGTGTCGACGAACGTCCCGCCGGCCTCGACGAAACGATCGAGGATCGTGGCCGCCGTGTCCGGGTCCGTCGACGTACCGAAGTTCATCGTCCCCAGACACAGCGCACTGACGGTCCGCCGGCCACCAATGGTTCTGTACAACATGTATTACTCCCTCGGTTCGGAGGTGCTAGGCCGAGACTGCGGAGGACTGGCGGGATCCGCGGTAGGCGGCGATTTTGCGGTTGATGATGTCCAGGTCGCTGTGGAGGTTGGCGATGTGGTCCAGGACCCGGTCGCGGTGGGCCTCCAGCAGCTGTATGCGCTGTGGCTCGGTGGCGTCGCCGCCCTTGGCGAGCTCGGCGTAGCGGAGCATCTCGCTGATCGGCATGCCGGTTGCACGCAAGCGCATCAGGACGGCCAGGCGCCGTAGGTCGGTCCGCGCGTACTGCCGACGGCCGGCGTGGTCGCGGGCGACGCCCTCCAGCAGGCCGACACGCTCGTACCAGCGCAATGTGTCGATCGACAAGCCGGTCATCGTGGCGACCTGCCCCACGGTGAGCGGTCCGCCGACCTTCGGGACGAGTTCGTCGATCCCGCAGTTTTCTACGTCCGGTGATTGATCGTTCACGCCCTCCAGCCTTCCCCCTGGAGTGCACTCCAGGTCAAGCCCTTTCGCGGTCAGACTTTCAGACCGGCCAGGATCTCGAGGTAGTGCGGGTTGCTCATGATCCCGATCAGGTTACCGAACGGATCGACCACCGACGCGGTGCGGAATCCGGTGTTGTTGCCACGCTCAACGATCCCCTCGTTCAGTGTGGCCCCCAGCTCCAGCAGGTGCTCGAGCTCGCCCTCCAGGTCGTCGACGTGCCACGAGACGATCGCGCCCGACGGCCCGTTGCCCACCTGGTGCGGGGCGTACTTCGCGTCGATGATCCCCAGCTCACACTGGAAGTCACCGAACCTGAACTCGACGTATGCCGGCTCCTCCGCCGACGGCACCGCGTAGTACGCCTCGATCCCCAACAGCTTCGAGTACCACTCCCGCGCGGCCTTCACGTCGGCGGCGTAAAAACTGACGGTCGCAAATCCTCGCAACATCTCGGTGGCCCTTCCTCGGTGTTCCCGGTTGATGACCACCACCCTTCCAGCCAAAGTGCTCACCGAATGAGCAGTTTGACCGGGACTTCCGAGAGGGCCTCAGTCGGTCTGGGTGACCTTGCGGAGGCCTCGAGGGGCGTCGGGGTTGAGGCCCAGTTTGCGGGCGAGGGATTCGATGGCTCGTTGGGCCGGGATGATCAGGGCGAGCGGGGCAAGGGTCTCGGGGAGGTCTGGGCCTGGGAGGTTGACGTCGCAGCGGGAGGCAAAGGTGGAGTCGCCGCCGATGCCGAGGATCTTGCTGCCCTTCTCGCGGACGATGCCGGCGAGTTCGATCATGCCAGGCAGGGCGGGACCCTCGCCGGCCGCGACCAGGATGGTGACCAGATCGGCGTCGACCACCGCGATCGGGCCGTGCTTCAGGTCGGCGTACGACAGGCCACGGACCGGCTGCAGGCAGGTCTCCTCCAGCTTGAGGGCCACCTCGAGCGTCGTGCCGAAGGTGAGTCCGCGTCCGCTCGCGAGGACGTCGTGCGCTCCGGCGAGCAGGTCCGCGGCCGCCTCGACGGACCCCGACAGCATCTTCGACGCGGCGTCCGGAACGCGGGCGATGTCCGCGTCCAGCGTCCCGGGCCGCTGCGCCAGCGCGTCGACGGCGACCGTGATCGCGGCGAGTTGGGTCGTGTAGGTCTTGGTCGCCGGTACGGCGAGCTCCTGCCCGGCCTGAGTGATCAGCGCGACGTCGGCCGTCGACGCCAGGGGACTGTCGCCATCGTTGGTGATGCCGACGATCGCGGCGCCGTTGCGCTTGGCCCACTCCGCGGTGTCGACGATCTCCTGGGTCGCGCCCGACTGGCTGACCGCGACCACCAGGGAGTTCGACAGGTCGAGGTTGGCGCCGTACAGCGTGGCCACCGAGGGAGCGGCCAGCGACGCCTGCCGGCCGGCGTGGATCTCGGTCAGGTAGCGGCCGTACACGCCCGCGTTGTCCGACGATCCCCGGGCCACGAAGATCACGTGCCGGCGCCCCGCGGCCAGTCGCGTGATGTCGTGCCGCAGCGGCAGAACGTGCTCGAACGTCGCGGCCAGCGCGGCCGGCTGTTCGGCGATCTCGCGCGCCATCTGAGTTTCCTGGGCGGGAACAGACACCACTACGATCACTGGTCCTATCTGGTCTTAACAGGTATGCTGCGCACGATAGCAGTGAGCGGCGTCCCGGGGCACCCCCGAGGGCCGCCCAGGTCTGGAGGATCGAGATTCGATGGTGGCGACCAAGCGGGCCCAGGTCCGATCGGTACTGGAACGGCTGATCGACGTCGAGTTGCACCCCGGGGACCCGATTCCTTCCGAACGGGCCCTGGTGGACAAGCTGAACGTCTCCCGGGTGACCGTCCGGCAGGCGATCAGCGACCTGGTCGAGTCCGGCGCCCTGGAACGCGTGCACGGCAAGGGCACGTTCGTCACCGGTCCACAGGTCGACTCCCAGCTGCACCTCACCTCGTTCTCCCGGGAGATGCGCGCCCGCGGCCTGGAGCCCGGCACGGTGGTGCTGTCGGCCACCGAGATCGAGGCCTCCGACGAGACCGCGAAGGGCCTGCGGGTCGCCAAGGGCACCAAGGTGATCCGGGTCGAACGGCTCCGCACCGCCGACGCCTCGCCGATGGCGTACGAGGTCGGCTACTACCCGTCCGCGCTCTTCCCCGGCCTGCTCGGCCGTGAGCTCGGCACCTTGTACGACGTCTTCGCCAGCGAGTACGACGTCGTCGTCACCTCCGGTGAGCAGACCGTCCGGGCGGACAACGCCGACGGTCATGTCGCCCGGGTGCTCGGCGTGGCCAGGCGGGCACCCCTGCTGGTCCTCGAGCGCACCACCTTCGCCGGCCGCAAGGTCGTCGAGCTGTCCTGGTCGGCCTACCGCGCCGACCGTTACCGGCTGCACATGGCCCTGACCCCGCGCGGCCCGAGAACCGGGTCCGCCTGAGCGACGGCGGCCGGTCGCGGGAACGACGCCGGAACCGGGCACGACTCCCGGACCGGCTGTCACATCCGGGACATCCGGCCGCAACGAACTGGATCTGTCCTGTTCATCAACTGGTCTGCACCCCTGCCGATCGCTCCCTGGCCGCCTGGCCGGCTCGGCAGGCGGGCCGCTGGATCCGACGAAGTGCCCGGTGGCCATACTGGAGCTCAACCCACAGTTCTTTTGTTGTGAGGAGTACCGCGAGACATGCCTATTGCCACCCCTGAGGTCTACGCCGAGATGCTGGACAAGGCCAAGCAGAACCGCTTCGCCTACCCGGCCATCAACGTCAGCTCCTCGCAGACGCTGATCGCCGCGATCCGCGGTTTCGCCGAGGCGGGCTCGGACGGCATCGTCCAGGTCTCCACCGGCGGTGCCGAGTACCTGTCCGGGTCGACCGTGAAGAACATGGTCACCGGTTCGGTCGCGCTGGCCGCCTACGCGCACGAGGTCGCCAAGAACTTCCCGGTGAACATCGCGCTGCACACCGACCACTGCCCGAAGGACAAGCTGGACGGCTTCGTCCGGCCGCTCCTGGAGATCTCCGCCGAGCGCGTCGCCCGCGGCGAGAACCCGCTGTTCCAGTCGCACATGTGGGACGGCTCGGCGGTCCCGCTGACCGAGAACCTGGAGATCGCCAAGGATCTGCTGGCCAGGACGGCCGCGGCGAAGATCGTGCTGGAGATCGAGGTCGGTGTCGTCGGTGGCGAGGAGGACGGCGTCGCCAACGAGATCAACGAGAAGCTCTACACCACTGTCGAGGACGGACTGGCCACGGTCGAGGCGCTCGGCACCGGTGAGAACGGCCGCTACATCACCGCGCTGACCTTCGGCAACGTGCACGGCGTCTACAAGCCGGGCGCGGTCAAGCTCCGGCCGGAGATCCTGAAGGAGATCCAGGACCAGGTCGGCGCGAAGGTCGGCAAGGAACGCCCGTTCGACCTGGTGTTCCACGGCGGGTCCGGCTCGACGCTGGAGGAGATCCGGACCGCGGTCGACAACGGCGTGATCAAGATGAACGTCGACACCGACACGCAGTACGCGTTCACCCGGCCGGCCGCGGGCCACATGTTCAGCAACTACGAAGGTGTGCTGAAGGTGGACGGGGACGTCGGCAACAAGAAGGCCTACGACCCGCGCGCCTGGGGCAAGCTGGCCGAAGAGGGCATGGCGAAGCGCGTCGGCGAGGCCTGCGAGAGCCTCCGCTCCACGGGTACGTCGCTGAACGGCTGACATCGGATCCTCCTAAGGGTCTTCGAGGGAGCTCACCGCTGCGCGCGGTGAGCCCCCTCACTCACATCCGGGCGCGGGCGAGGTGGAACTGCCGGACGCCGGTACGGCGGGATGCTCGGGTGAAGGTGGCGCGGACTCGGTCGATGACGGCGGGCGGGTCGTTGAGGTCGGCCCAGGAGATCCAGCAGCGCTCGACCGGTTGCGGAGCGGTCGGATCGGAGATCGGTGCGGGTGCTGGTGGCTCGTCCTCATCCGGCTCGAATTCGTCGCACCAGAAGGGGAACCGGGGCTCGAAGTCCAGCACGGTGCGTTCCTCGGGGAACCACAGCGAGCTGGTCTCCGGATCGCCCGGGTCAGGCGCGTCCGGGGTCGGGCACAGTGCGGGGGCCGGGAATCCGGCTTCGGCGAGGATGAAACGAAGGCGTGATTCGGCGACGGACGCCGAGTCCGTGCAGGCGTGGGACACCACAGCGAGGGCGCGTTCGTCCCCGTGGTCTTGGACGGCGCGTTTCAGCGAGCGTCTGGTGACGAGACCGGAGTACAGAGCGGCTTCGGTCAGGACGACGGCGGGCGTTGTGGGGGCGGTCGCGGCGACCTCGACGATCGCGCGGGCGGGGGAGACCATCCGGAGCTTGTTCCAGAGTTGGATGCCGGGGCCGACTGGATCGCGGATGTGGCGGTGGACGCCGCCGACGCAGCCCGAGCGGCCGGCGGACGCGGTCACGTGCACGCGGGACAGGTCGAGGCCCCAGACTGGCAGCGCGTGCAGGGCCGCGGCGGACTGGTGGCTGGCGTAGACGTTGGGCCCGCCGGAGCGGAGCACGCGATACACCTTCCGCAGGTGGAGAACTTCGTCGGTCACGAGGATCAGGGAACGACGCTCGGCGTAGGTGCCCGGCCGGATCCGGCGCCAGCGGCCGGTGTCCAGCAGGGAGTCGATATCGGGGTCGGGGTAGCCGCAGGCCCGCGCATCGGCACGGGTGAACACGCCGCCCCGGATGGAGGCCATCACGGAGAGTTGAGGGTTCATGCCCTAGAAACTGCCGTGATCGAACCCCGCCCAGAACGACGACTTCAAATCTGTGGAGAACCTGGGCACAACCTCAACCGACGCAGGCGAACCCCGCCTGGGAGAGGGCATGAAAAAAGCCCGTCATTTGTCTATGACGAGCTCCGCGCGGGTTGGTACCCAGGGTTGCCAGAGGAGCGGCATGTTGGCCTCGGCGGGTGTGCGATTGCCTTTCCGCTCGTTGCAGGAGGCATGGGCGGCGACGGCGTTCAGCCACTCGGTGCGGCCGCCCCTGGATCTGGGTTGGACATGGTCCATGGTGTCGGCATTGTCCAGACCGCAGTACGCACACCGGAACTTGTCCCGCCGCAGCACACCGTGCTTGCTGTACTTCATCCGGCCGGCCGCGTAGCGCCAGTGGGTGACGACGTACCGGACCAGGCGCAGCACGCGTGGAACCGGAAAAGGGCCGATGGTCCGCTCGCCGTGCGCCTCTTCCACCACTGCGACCTCGCGGACCAGCATCCGGATGGCGTGCTGGATCGACACGGTGTGCAGCGGCTCGTATGACGCGTTCAGGACTATGACGCTCATCCGGTGCCTCCTTCCGGCCGTAGCTGGGAACCACGGCGGCTATGACGCAGGGTCTCAAGCATCCGTGGCCGGTCGGTGAACGGTCAACGGATTTCGTCAGACGGTCACGTTCCGGTACGGCTGCGTGATCGGCGAAGATGTGCCTATGGAATTGAACAATCTGCTCTCAGGTCCTCCCGAGACACTACTCCCCGTCGACCCGGCCGCGGCGGAACTCGCCGCCGGGGCAGCGGCAGTGGACGTCGCCGCCAAGTTCCCGACCTCGTCGCTGGCCTGGGGGGTGCTGGCCGAGGCGGCGCTGGCGGACGGACGCACGATCGAGGCGTACGCCTACGCGCGGACCGGATACCACCGCGGCCTGGACCTGCTCCGGCGCAATGGCTGGAAGGGTCACGGGCCGGTCCCGTGGGAGCACGAGCCCAACCGCGGGTTCCTGCGCTGCCTGGCCGCGCTCGGGAAGGCGGCCGCGCTCATCGACGAGAAGGACGAGGCCGAGCGCTGCGCGACCTTCCTGCGCGATTCGTCACCCACAGCAGCCGATGTCCTGAGCTGAAACGTGGTTGTCGGGCTGGTGACTCGACGGCATGATCCGTCGAGTGATCAGCCCGTATGCGCAGGACGGATTCAGAGTCGGCTTCGACTGGGGCCCGGTAGGGGCTGAGGTCGTCGCCGGCTCGCTCGTCGCGGTCGTGGACGTGCTGTCGTTCACCACGGCCGTGACGGTCGCGGTGGATCGCGGCATCGACGTGTACCCGTACCGCTGGCGCGACGAGACTGCCGTTGCCTACGCCGAGCAGTACGACGCCGTGCTCGCGGTCGGACGATCCGAGGCGAGACCGGGTGACGTGAGCTTGTCGCCAGTAACCATCCGCCAATCGACCGGAGTCCAGCGATTGGTGTTGCCGTCGCCCAACGGCTCGACCATCGTGCAGCAACTCAGCGACAGCGGAGCCACAGTCATCGCGGTGTCGCTGCGCAACCGGGCTGCGGCGGCTGCGTGGGTGAACGAGCGCTGCGCCGAGGACCCGGACCTCAAGGTGGTCGCCATCGCGGCAGGTGAGCGGTGGAAGGACGGCTCGCTCAGGCCGGCGGTCGAGGATCTCTGGGGTGCCGGCGGCTTCCTGAGCGCTCTGCAGTTGGACGGGTTGTCGCCGGAGGCGCGGGCGGCGAAGGCGGCGTACGACGCTGTGGCGGACGAGCTCCCGGTCGTGTTGCGCGATTGCGCCGGCGGTCGCGAACTCACGCAGTACGGCTTCCCCGAGGATGTGGCGATCGCGGCCGAGGTCGACAGCAGTCGGTCAGTGCCCGTGCTGCGGGACGGTAAGATGAGGGCGTCAACCTGAACCACGAGGTTTCTGCCCGTTGACAGAGCCGGCAGGCGGCGAGCGTCCCCGCTTCCTGCCGAACATGGACGGTTGTAGGCGGACGGACAGACCGGTGAAGCAGGACGCCCACGGTCGGGTCCCCGCCCCTTCGGGCAGCGGAAGGTCTCACCGTGCCGGCACTCACCGGACGGATCAGCACGCCCACAACCACCTACGCAGCGGTACTGCGTACCCCAGGGGCGTGGAAGTTCTACTTGGCGGCGGCACCGGCTCGCATCGGTATCGCCATGACCGGACTGGGCATCGTCTGGCTGGTCCACGGATCGACCGGCTCGTACGCCGCGGCCGGCAGCGTGACCGGTGGTTTCGCGGTCGCCGAGGCGCTGGCAGGTCCACAGGTGGCTCGCCTCATCGACCGTTTCGGACAGACCCGAATGCTGCCTATCACGCTGCTCGTTCACGCCGCCGCAGTTGCTCTGCTGATCAGCCTCACTGTCTCCGATGCACCACTCTGGTCACTCATCCTGGCGGGTGTCGTGGCAGGCGGATCACTTCCGCAATTGGGTGCACAGACTGCCGCTCGCTGGTCGCACGCACTGCGTGGCACACCGTTGCTCTCGTCAGCCTTCGCTCTGGAATCGCTCAGCGTCGGAGTCGCGTTCATGGTCGGGCCAGGCCTCGTCGGGACCGTTAGTGCCTTCGTCAGTCCGGTCGCAGGGTCTGTACTCGCGACGAGTCTCCTGCTGACCGGAGGCCTCCTGCTGGCGGTGCAACGTCGTACGGCGCCACCGGCCGGCCCACGTGGTCAGCACGAACGCTCAAACCGCCTGCTACACAAGCGATTCGCCGGACTGGTCGGGACGAACATCGGCATCGGCCTCTTCTTCGGCAGCATGCAGGTGTCCGTCACGGCCTTCGCAGTCGCGAGAGGCACACCAGGTCTGGCCGGACCGCTCTACAGCATCACCAGTCTGGTCAGCCTGTTCGCCGGACTCGCCTATGGTGCAAGGCGCTGGCGTACAGCTCCGCAAACGCAGCTCGTCATCGTGCTGGTCGGTCTCACCGTGGCCTGCGTGCCGCTGATCGCGGTGCAGAGTCCTCTCGCTGCGGCTTTCGCTCTGGCGCTACCTGGCTTGGCGATTGCGCCGTTCCAGACGCTCTCGGCCGTATTGGCCGAGTCCTCGGTGGAGCCCGCCGTACTCACGCAGGCCTTCACTTGGCTGAATTCAGGCAGCGCAGCTGGGATCGCACTGGGCGCGGCGTTCGCGGGTCGCATCGTGGACACTCATGAGCCCCACTACGGCTTCCTGGTCGCCCTACTATCCGCACTGAGCGCTGCCGCGATGGCTGGGGTCGTCTGTCGAGTCAGGGCGGGCAACGATTCGACCGGCAGCGCGGGTAGCGGAAGGTCGTGCTGACCTAGCGTAGTTTTGTCGGCGACACCTGCAACACTTCGTTCGGCAAGCAGGTAAGGGCGACGATCGAACATCGTCGATGGATAAGCTCGGTCTCGGTCGAGATGAGGGGGACACGATGACGGACATCTACAGGACGCCACTCCTCACAGCACGGGAGTCGGCGAGGTATTTGAAGATGCCCGAGTCGACGTTGGACGGCTGGTTGGCTGATGACTCTCGGCAACCGCTGGTGCATGCGGTACCTCCCGAGCGGCGCGGGTGGCCGCGGGTCCCATTCGTCGGCATCATCGAGGCCTATGTGCTACGGACGTTGCGTGAGCAGCTGGGCTTTTCCATGCCCGACATCCGGAGAGCTGCCGACCTCGCTCGCTCTGAGTTCGACGATCCGTATGCGTTGGCAAGCGAACGGATCGCAACCGATGGCGTCGGGCTGTTCGTTCGCGTCGCGGATGAGTCGGTCGTTCATGCACGGGACCGCCAGATTGCCATCCCTGAGGTCATCTCCGAGTACCTGACATACATCACTTGGGACGCGACAGGTAGTCCGGAACGGCTCAGCTTGCCGCAGTATCCGGCCGAGGCCGAGGTCATCATCGACCCGCGGTTCGGATGGGGAGCCCCTGTCCTTGCCAGGAGCAAGGTGCCGGTCGAGGCGCTGGTCTCGCTGTGGAGAACCGGCGAACCCATGAGCGCCGTCGCCGAGGAGTACGATCTGCCCGCGGATGTTGTAGAAGATGTCCTCCGCCAGGCCGCCTGAGTTCTTCTTCGATCGCAGTCTTGGCAAAGCTTCGGCCGAACGGCTGCGTGAGAGTGGTTGGATCATTCACCTGATTGCGGACTTCTATCGTGATGATGCCGCGGACGTCGCCGACGAGGAGTGGATAGCCGAGGGCTGCTCTCGCGGCTGGTTGCTGCTCACCAAGGACAAGAAGATCCGCTACCGTGCGAACGAGCTGGGCGCACTGGAGGTTGGGCACCTTTTCTGTCTCGCGTCCGGGAACGTAGACCTGGATGACATGGCCCAAAGGTTCGTCGAGGCGGAGCGTGCAATGGTCAACGCCAGCCAGAGGTACCCCCTCGGATTCTGGCACGTTCATGCACAAGGGCGGATCACCAAAATGTGGCCCTGACCGCTACGGGATGGCTGCAGTGGCGCAGCTCAGCGGTAGGTGATGTGGCGTTCGGCCGCGGCTCTGGTCGCGTACTCGGCCGGAGTCAGGCCGATCTGCTGCTTGAACTCCTTGGAGAAGTGAGCCTGGTCGAAGTAGCCGAGTGAGGCGGACAGCTCCGCCAACTCGACTACTTCGCCCTGGGCGAGCAACTCCGCGCCGTCATGCAGGCGGTAGCGGCGGAGCACCCATTTCGGACCCACACCGACATAGCGACGGAACAGCCGCTGCAGTGTCCGGATCGGGATGCCGAACCGCTCGGTGACCTGGTCCACCCGAGCCACGGACCGATCCGTCGACATCGCCGTGACGATCTCCCGGACCAGTTCGTACGACGGATCCGGGGGCGCCAGGTGGTCCCGGAGAAACGCCTCGAACACCGCACGACGCCGTACGTCGGACTCCTCGGCGAACACCAGGTCCGCAAGCCGGTCGCCGTCGGGGAAGACTGCAGTCAGCGGCAGCACCTGGTCACGGAACGACGCCACGTCCATCCCGGTCACCGCACCGAAGCCACCGGCCCAGAACTTCACCCCGAACGCGCGGCCCCGCCCGACCAGCTCGCGCTCGAACTTGCGTGTGCAGACCCCGTTCACGAACGCGCCGCCCGGCTGTTCGAAGGTGATGTTGACGCTCGGGAACGGCAGTACCTCGGCCGTGTACGGCTCGTCCAGGTCCCACTCGACGATCCAGTACCACTCCACGAACCGGCCGACCTCCGGGCCGGCCGCGAGGCGGCTCAGCGAGCGGTGGCGGGCCTGCTCCCGCGGGTGCAGGATGCCCTTCTCGCTGTCCGGCGGTGGTGTGCTCACACTGGCTGTCGCTTTCTTACAAGACCGGTACGGCGTCCCCGCCGTTGACTGACTGTCATGACGACGAACACGGTAAACCCCATCCCCGACGGTTATCACTCGCTGACCCCGTACCTCGCCGTACCGGACGGCGCGAAGGCGATCGAGTTCTACCAGTCGGTGTTCGGGGCCGAGGTGATCAGCCGGCAGGACATGCCGGACGGGCGGGTCGGACAGGCCGAGCTGAAGTTCGGGAACTCGATGCTGCAACTCAGCGACCAGATGCCGCAGCTCGGGCTGCGCGCGCCGAACGGCGAGTGGGTGCATTCGTCGCTGGTGCACTACGTGCCGGACGTGGACGCGACGTACGCGAAGGCGGTCGCGGCCGGGGCGAAGCCGGTGGAAGAGGTGCAGACGTTCATGACCGGTGACCGCTTCGGCACCGTCATCGACCCGTTCGGCCACCGCTGGGCGATCCTGACGAAGGTCGAGGACGTCTCGCGCGAGGAGGCCGACCGCCGGGTCAAGGAGTGGCTGGCCTCGAACCCGGAAGGGCTGGAATAGGCCAGAAAGCCTTGCGCACAAGGCGCTTCGTCGGATGAGCACGAGAAAGCGGCCCGCCGGAACCGTCCCCTGCGGCAGTTTCGGCGGGCCGCTGACTAAGAGTGTGCACGCGATCACGGAAAATGGCAACCCGTCGGTTGATGAAACAGTTACTTGAAGTGTGCGTTTCGGCCGTGTGGACGGGGCCGAAAGGTGCCGCCGCGGTCCGGTAGGCTTTGGTCGCAAGAGCCTGGATGCGTTGCCGGATGAACGTCCGGTGAACGTCTCCGGGCTTCACCGTTTCCAGCGCCGGCCGCCGGAGTGTGAGGGCCGTTCCTTTGGGGACAGCTCATCGCGTCAGGGCGGCCGGCGCGTGAAGAGGAGGGCTGAGATGCCCGCAATCGTGCTCGTCGGCGCCCAGTGGGGCGATGAGGGCAAAGGCAAGGCGACCGATCTGCTCGGCAACACGGGCGAGGTCATCGACTACGTGGTCAAGTTCAACGGCGGCAACAACGCCGGCCACACGGTCGTGATCGGATCCGAGAAGTACGCGCTGCACCTGCTCCCGAGTGGCATCCTCACACCGGGTGTGACCCCGGTGATCGGCAACGGCGTCGTGGTGGACCTGAGCGTCCTTTTCGAGGAGCTCGACGCTTTGCAGGCCCGCGGGGTCGACACGTCGAAGCTCGTCGTGAGTGCGAGCGCCCACGTCATCCCGCCGTACAACCGCACGCTGGACAAGGTGACCGAGCGGTTCCTCGGCAGCCGCAAGATCGGGACCACGGGCCGTGGCATCGGCCCGACGTACGCCGACAAGATGAACCGGGTCGGCATCCGGGTCCAGGACCTGTACGACGAGAAGATCCTCGAGCAGAAGGTCACCGGCGCGCTGGAGCAGAAGAACCAGCTGCTGGTGAAGGTGTACAACCGGCGCGCGGTCGAGATCCGCGAGGTGCTGGACGAGCTGCTCGGGTACGCCGACCGCCTCAAGCCGATGGTGGCCGACACGAGCCTCCTGCTGAACAAGGCGCTGGACGACGGCAAGACGGTTGTGATGGAGGCCGGCCAGGCGACGCTCCTGGACGTCGACCACGGCACGTATCCGTTCGTCACGTCGTCCAACGCGATCTCCGCGGGCGCGTGTACCGGGACCGGCATCCCGCCGACCCGGATCGACCGCGTCATGGCCGTGGTGAAGGCGTACACGACCCGCGTCGGCGAGGGCCCGTTCCCGACCGAGCTGCTGGACGCCGACGGCGAGTGGCTGCGGCAGCAGGGCTTCGAGTTCGGTACGACGACGGGCCGGCCGCGCCGGTGTGGCTGGTACGACTCGGTCATCGCCCGGTACGCCGCCCGCGTGAACGGCGTCTCCGATTTCGTCCTCACCAAGCTGGACACGCTGACCGGCCGGGACAAGATCCCGGTCTGCGTCGCGTACGACGTGTACGGCGTCCGCCACGACGAGATGCCGATGACCCAGACCGACTTCCACCACGCGACGCCGGTCTACGAGGAGTTCGACGGCTGGTCCGACGACATCACCGGCTGCCGCAGCTTCGACGACCTCCCGAAGGAAGCCCAGACCTACGTCCGCGCCGTCGAATCCCTCAGCGGCGCCCGCATCTCCGCCATCGGCGTAGGCCCCGAACGCTCCCAGATCGTCCAGCTGTAGTTCCCCCACCGCCAACTCGGTCGGGCCCTGCTGCCCCGACCGAGTTGGCGTCGGTCATACCGCGGTCATACCATGGTCGTATGGCAGTAAAGAAGAAGACGTTGTCCTTCGACGAGGACTTGTGGGCAGCCGTCGAGCGACGGGCCCGTGAGGCCGAGACGACACCGTCGGCCTATGTCAACGAGTTGGTGGCCAAGAGCGAGCGGTTGTATCGAGGGCTGCAGTCGGTCTCGGAGTGGGAGTCTGAGCATGGCGCCCTGACCGCAGACCAGCTCGACTGGGCCGATCGGGCGCTGGCTGATGCGCAGCGCGAGTCGGCTGACGACGCCCCGTCGGGCGACGGTGGGGGTTCGAAGGCGTGACACAGCTGGTCTACGACGCGGGCGCGCTGATCGCTGCCGAGCGGAACGACCCCCGGCTGTGGGCGATCCACCTGCGAGCGTTGATGCGCGGCGTCGAGCCGAGTGTTCCCGCGGCGGCGCTGGCTCAGGTCTGGCGCGGCCACAAGCAACGCGGTCTCCGGCGGCTGATCGACGGGTGTGATGTTGTTCCGCTCACTCAGGACCTTGCGACCAGGGTCGGCGAGTTGCTGGCCGTGGCCGATCGGGCTGACGTTGTCGACGCGCAGGTCGTGGCATGTTGCTTCGAGTCGGCGGCGACCTGTGTGACATCCGATCGAGGGGACATCGCGCACCTGGCGGAGGCTGCGCGCACCGGAGCATGGCGTGGCAACACCCGGTGGAAGGTGCCGATCATCTCGCTATGAGACGCGCCCGCCTTCAGTTGCCGATGAACGGGAGGTCGCGAATCAGGGGGGCGTTGCGGAGGTCGCCGATGGTGGGGCGGTTGATGGTGGGGGCCTCGATGGTGGTGCGGGCCCAGGCGGCGCCTTGGCCCTGAGTGGCCTGGTAGAAGGTGAAGCCGCCGACGGCCAGGAGTACGGCGGCCAGGAGGACGGAGAGCCAGTGGGGGCGGAAGGTGTTGCGGGCCGCGATGTGGGCGCCGCGACGGAGTGAACCGCCGCCGGGGCCCCACCACGCGGTGAAGAGTGCGGTGATAGCCGCGCTGCCGAAGCCGACAGCCGACAGGGGCTGCCAGTCGAGTCCGTAGGTGGTTGCGGCGACGGCGGTGACGATGCCGCCGACGACAACGCCCATCACCAGCGGCAGGATCAGGCAGGGCAGAGTGATCAGGGCCGCGGTAACCAGCTGCAGCGGACTGGACGCCGCGGCGACCACGCCGTCCGAGCGCCCGGACCGGCCGCGGAGCTGACGGCGGCGCATGAGCGCGGTGCTGGTGCGGTCGACGGTCCGCGCGATCACGAGCAGGATGATCGCCACAGCGGTACCAAGGCCGGGGTTGAGAGCGGTCAGGCCGGTCAGCGCGACCATCAGGCCGACCACCATCGCAGTCCGCCGGCCGGTCGGCGGAGCCTTCTCGGGCTTCGCCGGCTGACCAGGCTGCTGATACGGCGTCGGCGCCGAGCCCTGCTGGTACGGCGCAGGAGCCGACCCCTGTTGGTACGGCGCGGGCGCAGGACTCTGGTACGGCGCCGGATCCTGGTACGGCGAAACCGGACCGCCCTGATATGGCAAAGGCATCGCCGCAGGTGCGGCCGCGTTCGGAGCCGGACTGTACGTCGCGGGGTGCATCGGAGCCACCGGCACCGGCTGAGCGGTCTTCTTCGCCGCAGCCGCCTCCCGCAGCTTGTCCCGGATCGGAGCGAACGCCGACATCGGCGGAACGACCGGTGGCACCAACTGCGCGACATCCGTCGGCGACGGCTCGTCCGACGGCATCTCACGCGTCATCAGCGCAGTCTGCGGGTGCAGCTGAATCGTCGGTGGTACGGCGGTGATCGTCGGCGTCTCGCGGGGCGGCAGTGCGTCACGGCCCTCGGCGTACCGGTTGAGGCCGGTCATGATCTCGTCCCGCGTCGGCCGGTCGCCCTTGGCCGGCGACAGCGCCGCAGCGAGCAGTGGCTTCAGCCGCGGGTCCAAACCGTCCAGGTCAGCCTGACCGGTGTGCACCCGGTGCAGCACCGCCTCGAACGGGCCCTTGCCGAAAGGCCGGCGTCCGGTGGCGGCGAACGTCACAGTGGCCGCCCAGCCCCACCAGTCGGCCGACTCCGACACCATCTCGCCCTCGATGAGCTCCGGCGCCAGATAGCCCGGCGTACCGATCACCAGACCGGTCTGGGTGAGACGCAGGTCGTCAGCGGCCTGGGCGATGCCGAAGTCGATCATCACCGGTTTGCCGTTGAACATCATCACGTTGCCCGGCTTGAGGTCGCGGTGGATCACTCCGGCCAGGTGGATGGCCTGCAGCGACTCCGCCAGGCATCCAGCCAGTGGCAGCCATTTCCGCGGGGTCAGCGGCCCGCGTTCGTCCACCTGCTCGTCCAGTGGCCGTCCCGGCACGAATCGGGTGACCAGATAGGGCTGGCCGGCCTCCAGGTCGTGGTCGAGGATGCCTGCCACACCAGGGTGGCTCACCTTCTGCAGTGTGGTCGCTTCGCGCTGCAACCGGGCCCGTGCGATCGGGTCGTGTGCCACGTGCGGGCGCAGCACCTTGAGCGCGACCTCCTGGCGCTCCGGTCCCTCCGCCAGGTAGACGACACCCATCCCGCCCTGCCCGAGCCGCCGGATCAACCGGTACGGCCCGACCCGCTCCTGCACCTCCTCGACGGGTGTGGAAGGCGGCCCCCCTGAGACTGACATGGCATCTACGGTACGTCGGCAGCAGACCAAGCGACCGTGATGACCTCTGAGGTAATCGTCTGAATTCTCCTCGTGCCGGAAGCTGAAGGCATCAACCACCGAGGAGGAGACATGAAGGCCTACGCGATCGCCTACCTGCGCAACGTCCGGATGGGCGCGGACATCGTCGAGTACCTGGAGCGCATCGACGACACGCTGGCCCCGTACGACGGGCACTTCATCGTGCACGGGGCCGGCCCGGAGTCGGTCGAGGGTGAGTGGGAAGGGGCGCCGATCGTGATCGAGTTTCCGGACTACGACCACCTGCGCGGCTGGTACGAGTCGGCGGCCTACCGGGAGATCCTCCCGCTGCGCACACGGAACTCCGACGGCGTGGTGATCTTCGTCGAAGGCGTCGACCGCAGCCACAAGGCCACCGACGTACTGGCCTGACTTCCCATCCCGGCTAATTGACCAGCTCGGGGTACAGCACGGTCAGGTCCTGGGAGACGGCGGCCTTGGCGCCGCGGGCTGTGTCGTCGGCGAGGACCTCGTGGGCGCCGGACTCGATGCCGTCGAGGGCCTGCTTGGCGATGTCCTCGGGACGGGACTTCGGGGCGGTGACCGCGGTGGTCATGTCGGTGTCGACGTACCCCATGTGCAGGCCGGTGACGCCGATGCCGCGGTTGCGCAGTTCGAGCCGGATCGCGTTGGTCTGCAGCCAGAACGCGGCCTTGGTCGCGGAGTACGCGCCGTGCCGCGCGACCCAGGACAGGGCCGAGTGGGCGTTCAGGATGTGGCCGCCGCCGTTCCGCTCGATGATCGGAACGAAGGTCCGGGTCAGCTCGAGCGGGCCGAAGAAGTTCGCGTCGAAGACGGCCCGGATCTCTGCGGCCGGTGCGTCCAGGTAGGTGTCCGGCGAGCTGGCGCCGGCGTTGTTGATCAGGACGGTCACGTCGGGAGCGGCCGCGGCCAGCGCCTCGATCGATGTCGCGTCGGTGATCTCCAGTGGCAGCGGGACGACGCGCGGGTCGGAGCTGTCCTGCGGGTTGCGCGCGGTCGCGTAGACCTTGGCGACTCCACGGTCGAGCAGATCGTCGACGATCGCCTTGCCGATGCCGCGCTGCCCGCCGGTGACCAGGACGACGGCGCCTGCCAGTGAGGTCATCTGAAACTCCCTAGGTAGAAACCGATCTGTTTCCGCCACTGTAAACCGATCGGTTTCCGCAGGCAAATCCAGCCGGTACCCTCGTTCCATGACCACCTCGGCAACCCCCCGCGAGCGGCTCCTGGACGCCGCGGGCGAACTCTTCTACCGCGACGGCGTGAACATCGGAGTGGACGCGCTCTGCAAGGCGGCCGGGGTGTCGAAGAAGTCCATGTACCAGCTGTTCCGGTCCAAGGACGAGCTGATCGCGGAGAGCCTGGCCAGCCGCGGGGCGGCGTACCGGACCCTGCTGCAGCCCGGCGCGGAGGACGACCGGCCGGCCCGGGACCGGATCCTGGACGTGTTCGAGCGGCAGGAGGCTGTGGTTGCTGCTGGCAACTTCTTGGGCTGCCCGTATGTGAGCACGGCGGTGGAGCTGAAGAATCCCGAGCACCCGGGGTCGGTGGTCGCGCGCCACTTCAAGCAGCAGCTGACCGACTTCTTCCATCGCGAGTTGGTGCAGGCCGGCGCGGAGGATCCGGGCACGCTGGCGATCCAGCTAACGATCATCTTCGACGGCGCGAGCGCGCGATCGGTCGTGCGGGCGCAGCCGCTGGGCGGCATCGGCGTCACTACCGCGGCCGCGCTGCTGGACGCGGCCGGCGTTCGCTCCGGCGACCTCGCAACGCAGCTGCGCTGATCCCGCCCACACGTACGCTCGGTGCCTTGTCCCTACGGAGGAGGCGCGAGTGGAGATCCCGGCGGCGTTTCAGGACCTGTTGTCCTCGACTGCGGTCGCGATGGTGGGCACGATCGGCAAGCGTGGCGAGCCGCAGGTGACGCCACTGTGGTTCCTCTGGGACCGCGAACGGGTGCGCATCAGTCTGGTCGACGGCCGACAGAAGCTGCGTAACCTCCAGCGCAACCCGCGGATCTCGGTCGTGATCGTCGACCCGACCCGCCCGACGCACTACGTCGAGCTCCGCGGCCGGATCGACGATCTGGTCCCTGACCCGGAGTTCGCGCTCGAGCGGACGATCGCCCGGAAGTACGCCGGCGAGTGGGCGGACGTGGAGCCGCCGGGCACCACGCGCTACGCCACGAGCGTCATCGTCGAACGCATCACGAGTCAGCTGGGACACCCCTGAGAGACCCGGATCACTGCGAGGTGACGTCCGTGGTCGCGGTGGTGACGGAGGGTGGTTCCGAACCGGCAATGACTGCGATTCCGGCGGTCGAGAACTGGCGGCGTTTCGTGGGACAAGTTCTCACTTTGTTCCACTGAGCTGGGAAAAGCCGTGCGGTTGTTCCGTTGTGAAGCCGATGTTCGCTGGGATATTGACGCGCTCACCGTCCGTCGTCAAACTTTCGCAAAGACCCTGCGCTAGTGCCTCCGGGCACGCGGGGAAGCGCAGTGTCCTACCGCCCCCGAAGACAGGACATCCGCCCATGCGAACCAAACCCCTGCTCCTTGCCACAGCGTGTGCAGCGCTGGTGGCCGGAGCCCTCAGCAGCCCAGCGGTCGCCGCGTCCAGCGCCGACTCACCGCATTCCGCCGTACCAGCAGCTGTCGATGCGCCTGCGACGTTCACCCATCCTGGTGTCGGGGTGAGCCGGGCTCAGCTGGACTTCGTCCGGGCCAAGGTGCAGGCCGGTGCACAGCCGTGGACGAGCGCGTTCAACCAGGCCAAGAGCAGCTCCTACGCATCCCTCTCGCGTACGCCGACCCCACGGGCGGTCGTGGAGTGCGGCCCGTACTCGAATCCGAACCTCGGCTGCACCAACGAGCGTGAGGACGCGATTGCGGCGTACACAGACGCCCTGCTCTGGTACCTCACCGGTGACGATCGCTATGCGCAGAAGGCGATCCAGTTGATGGACGCCTGGTCGGCGACCATCCAGGGCCACACGAACAGCAATGCGCCGCTACAGACCGCGTGGGCGGCGTCGTCCTGGCCGAAGGCCGCGGAGATCATCAAGTACGTGTACGGGAACTGGCCGAACTCGGGCCGGTTCGCGACCATGCTGCGCAACGTGTACCTGCCCGAGATCATCAACGGCTCGAACTCCAACGGGAACTGGGAGTTGAGCATGACCGAGGCGATCCAGGGCATCGGCGTGTTCCTCGAGGACAAGACCGTGTACGACAAGGCGATCGCGCTCTACCGGGTTCGGGTGCCGGCGTACGTGTACCTGGAGTCGGACGGCGCGCTGCCGAAGACGAAGCCGAGCCAGAACCTCGACACCCGCGACAAGATCGTCGCGTACTGGCAAGGTCAAGGGACCTTCGTGACCGGTCTGACTCAGGAGACCTGTCGCGACTTCACCCACACCGGCTACGGCATCTCGTCGATCTCGCACGTACTGGAGACGTCCCGGATCCAGGGGATCGACCTCTACCCGGAGTTCGGTGAGCGGCTGCGGCAGGCGCTCGGATTCCAGTCCCGGTGGGAGCGCAACCTCGAGCCGGTGCCGTCCTGGCTGTGCAACGGCACTGTGAACCGCGGCCTCGGCCCGATCACCGAGGTCGGCTACAACGCCCTGCACACCCGCCTCGGCATCGCGATGACGAACACCCAGGCCCTGACCGAGTCGCGTCGCCCGGCCGGCTCGAACAACCTGTTCGTCGCGTGGGAGACCCTGACCCACGCCGAGAACCCTTCATAACAAGGCTTCCGGGAGAGCTGGAACTCTGCCCTTCAGCTCTCCCGGAGCACGTCAGATCTGGGCCTCGCCACGCTTCCAGTAGCCCTGGAAGGAGATGGCCGCCTTCGGCATGCCGACCGCGTTGACCAGGTGGCGGCGGACCGACTTGATCATCGACGACTCACCCGCCACCCAGGCGTAGTCGGCGTCGTACCGCAGGTCGGCGGATTTGAGGGCTTCGAGCAACGACATGTCGTCGGTGGGCGTGATCCAGGTGACGTCGGCGGAGCCGGAGGTCGGCAGTGGCCGGATGTCGCGGGCGTCGGGGACCTCGACGAAGACGGTCGCGTGGACGGCGGCGGGCAGCTGCTCGAGGATCCCGGCGAGAGCAGGCAGCGCGGTCTCGTCGGCGACCAGGACGCGGCGCACGTTCGTCGCCGGTGGGACGTAGTCGACCCCGGAGTGCAGCAGACCTTTGGTGCTGGTGGTGTCGACCGCGAACGGCAGGATCAGACCGACCTGGTCACCCGGCCGAGCCTCGCTGACCCAGGCCGATGCCGGGCCGTTCACGCCGTGCAGGACGAACTCGACGTCGAGCTCGGCGACCTCGGGACGCAGTGCGCGGACGGTG
Source organism: Kribbella sp. NBC_01484 (assembly GCF_036227145.1). NCBI lineage: Bacteria > Bacillati > Actinomycetota > Actinomycetes > Propionibacteriales > Kribbellaceae > Kribbella > Kribbella sp. NBC_01484. Next base: position 2,224,576 of record NZ_CP109437.1, on the reverse strand, counting down.
TACGTCCGCATGATGAAACGCTCCTCGACCGGCTGCGCACACCATTGCGGGTACCACTCGGGGCCGGACGGGAGCTTGATGTCGCTGCCGTCGGGCGGTGCGAGCAGCACCTTGATCCGCTGGTCCGGTCCGGCGGTGACCGCCTCCGCGATCCGCGGTGCGACGAACGTCACGCGGCGCAGGTGTGGGCTCAGATCATCGACCGCCGCCACGGTGGCGAGGACGGAGTCGAACACGATCGGCCGCTCGAGCACAGTCGTCATGCCTTTGGTTTCTCCATGTCTTGGCTACCCCGCCCCACCGCCCGGTCAGGAAACTACGCAGGTGCGGACCCATGGACGACCGGGTTATTCTGATGCGTCTAGAGGTTAGCCTTACCTAAGAGGATCCCAAAGTCCAATGCCGCCGCCCACTGCTGTGGTCTCGGCCGACCCCGCTGTCGCCGTCTCGTCGCGCCCTCGGCGTACCAGGCGGGCGACACTCGTCGTCGGCCTGATCGGCTGTGTCGCCTTGCTCGTGCTGGTGACCTTGCTCAGCATCGCCGTCGGGTCGAAGCAGATCCCGCTGCCGACGGTGATCGATGCCTTGCGCCACTACAACGAGACGGACACCGATCAAGTGATCGTCCACTCACTGCGCGTGCCGCGGACCGTGATCGGTCTGCTCGTCGGCGCCGCCCTGGGGTTGTCCGGGGCGCTGATGCAGGGCGTCACCCGGAACCCGCTGGCCGATCCCGGCATCCTCGGAGTCAACGGTGGAGCCGCGCTCTTCGTTGTCGGCGGCATCTACTGGTTCGGGTTGTCGAGCCTGACGGCGTACGTCTGGCTCGCGTTCGCGGGTGCGGCGGCCGCGTCCGTCGTCGTTTATCTGCTCGGATCGCTCGGCCGCGAGGGAGTGACGCCGGTGAAGCTGGCGCTCGCCGGGGCGGCGATGACCGCGATGCTCGGGTCGCTCACCACTGCCGTCCTGATCGGTGACGTCGACACCTTCGACCAGTTCTGGTTCTGGTCGGCCGGGTCGCTGGCCGGCCGCGGTTCGGACATCGCGGGGCAGGTCGCGCCGTTCATCCTGATCGGGATCGTGCTGGCGCTGGTCTCGGGGCGCTTGCTGAACGCGTTGTCGCTCGGTGACGAGGTGGCGAAGTCGCTCGGTCAACGGGTCGGCCTGGCCCGGTTGTTCGTCGCGGTGGTCGTCGTACTGCTGTGTGGAGCGGCCACGGCGGCGGCGGGACCGATCGGTTTCATCGGGTTGACGATCCCGCACGTCGCGCGGTTGGTGACCGGGCCGGACTACCGCTGGATCCTCCCGTACTCGATGCTGCTGGCGCCGATCCTGCTGCTCGGTGCCGACGTCCTCGGCCGAATCGTCGCGCAGCCCGGTGAGCTGCAGGTCGGCATCGTCACCGCGGTGATCGGTGCGCCGTTCTTCATCGCATTGGTACGGCGACGGAAGTTGGCCGACCTGTGACGACGGCTGAGGCGGTTCAGGTCATCACCGGAGCCCGGGCGGCTCGGCAGGCACGATCGCTGCTGGTGATCGTCGTACTCGCGGTCGTCGTCTTCGCGACGTTCTGCGTCTCGCTGTCGCTGGGTGACTTCAAGATCCCGGTTCTCGATGTGGTGAAGACGCTGTTCGGCGGCGGGGACAGGGCGACCGAGTTCATCGTCAACGAGCTTCGGTTGCCGAGGGCACTCACCGGCCTGTTGGTCGGGGCCGCGCTCGGCATGTCCGGCGCGATCTTCCAGAGCATCGCCCGCAACCCGCTGGCCAGCCCGGACATCCTCGGCGTCACGTACGGCGCCAGCGCGTTCGCGGTGTTCGCCATCGTCACCCTGGGGCTGACCGGGGCAGCGGTGTCGGGCCTCGCGATCGCCGGCGCGGTGCTCACCGCGTTCATCATGTACGTGCTGGCCTGGCGGCACGGGGTGTCGAGTTACCGGTTGATCCTGATCGGGATCGGGATCGGCGCGATCGCCACCAGCATCACGTCGTACCTGTTGACCAAGGCAAGGGTCGAGATCGCGCAGCAGGCGCTGATCTGGCTGACCGGGAGCCTGAACGGGCGGGACTGGTCGAACGTGCGGTCGCTCGCGATCACGCTTGTGGTGCTGGCGCCGCTGACGGCGTTCCTCGTGCACCGGCTGCGCATTCTGCAGCTCGGCGACGAGACGGCGTACGGGCTGGGGCTGCGGGTGGAGAGCTCACGGCTCGGGCTGATCGTCATCGCGGTCCTGATGGCCGCGGTGGCGACGGCGGCGGCCGGGCCGATCGGGTTCGTCGCGTTCGTCGCGGCGCCGATCGCGCGGCGGGTGACGCGATCACCGGGGCCGGCGATGATCGCGTCCGCGCTGCTCGGCGCGCTGGTGGTGGCGTTGTCGGACCTGATCGCGCAGCACGCGTTCGGGGACACGCAGTTGCCGGTCGGCGTGGTGACCGGCGTGGTGGGTGCGCCGTACCTGATGTTCCTGCTGGCTCGGGCCAACCGGGTCGGGAGTGGTGGCTGAGAGATGGAGAACTCTGTGGAACACAGCTTGGCTGCCGATGGGCTCGCGGTCGGCTATGACCAGCGCGAGATCATCCACGACCTGTCGGTGCGGATCCCGACCGGGAAGCTCACCGTCATCGTGGGCGCCAACGCCTGCGGCAAGTCCACGCTGCTGAAGACGCTGGCCCGGCTGCTGAAGCCGTCGCGCGGGACCGTGCTGCTGGACAGCAAGAGCATCCAGTCGATCCCGACCCGGGAGGTGGCGACCAAGCTCGGATTGTTGCCGCAGTCACCGACCGCCCCGGAGGGGATCACGGTCGCCGACCTGGTCGGGCGGGGGCGGTACCCGCGGACCCGGTGGATCCGGCAGTGGACCAGGACCGACGACGAAGCGGTCGCGGCCGCGATGACGTCGACCGACGTACTCTCGCTCGCGGATCGGCCGATCGACGAGTTGTCCGGTGGTCAGCGGCAGCGGGTGTGGATCGCGATGGCGCTCGCGCAGGAGACGGACATCCTGCTGCTGGACGAGCCGACGACGTTCCTCGACCTGACCCATCAGTTCGAGGTGCTCGATCTGCTGGTCGACCTGAACAAGTCCGAGGAGCGGACGATCGTCCTGGTCCTGCACGACCTCAACCAGGCCTGCCGGTTCGGCGACCACCTGATCGCGATGAAGGACGGCGCCATCGTTGCCGAGGGCAACCCACGCGAGGTGATCACGGAGGAGGTCGTCGACGATGTCTTCGGCCTCGCTGTCAAGGTCGTCCCCGACCCGGTCGCCGGTACGCCGATGGTCGTCCCGATCGGCCGCCACATCACTCGCACCAACGCCGTCAACGATGCGAAGCCGTCGGCCGCGACAGCATCTCCCATTGCGGCCGCCCTGGCCGCCTCCGCCGCCGCCGCCGCCATCTGCCGCCCCATCGACCGCTGAGCCCCATACCCCGATCCGGACACCCGGGCCTCGAGTCGTGGATCGCGGCTCTGTGCCTCGCGCCGTACGTCCACCGGAATTCACAACTCGGTGCCCGCGCGGAGGTCGCGGGCCGACAAGTGGTGGGGGCGGACCTGCGCCACTCAGCAACCATCCCCGAGTCACCCCGCCCACGCTCGGCAACTCGCGGAGGCCGGTCATCTCCGGGGGGGTTGGAGAGTGGCAGCAGTCCGCCGAAGTGATCGCCGTGCAGGTGAGAGACGACGATCGTGCGGATCTCGTTCGGATCGAAGCCGGCCTGCCGCAGCGCGGTGAGACTCGTTGCCCCCGCAGTCGACCAGAACCTGCGATTCCAACGCGATGCAGGTCTGAAAGCGTCCGCCAGACCCGCATGCGTACCCACTGCCAACGATCGTGACGTCCGTCATCGCGCCACTCTGGCGCGGGTCTGGTACAGGATCAGGCCGGCCAGGAGGGCGCCCAGGGTGCCGAGGGCGAGGTCGCCGAGGGTGTCGGTGTACGCCGTCTGGAGCTCGGTCGAGTTGCGGACGAAGGCGAAGTACTCACCGATCTCCCACACCACGGCCGCGGTAGCGCCGAAGCCGAGGGCTACGAACGCCGTCAGACCGCGGGAGAGGTTGCGGGGTGCGAAGGCGAGCAGGACGCCGGCGGTGAGGAAGCCCCAGAGGATGAAGTGCATGGCGTCGTCCCACCAGTTCACCGTGTCGAACAGGTTGAGCCGGTTGCCGATCAGATCGATCAGCCACGGGAGCGTCATCAGCAGGTCGGCGGGCCACGGGTAGCGGTCGTGCAGCTTGCTCCTCGCCCGCCCGTAAGCCCACCACCACAGCGGCAGCGCCATCGCGCCGATTGGGTAGACGATCAGCCGTGCGGTCGACGCCTTCCCCTTGATCCCGCTCAGGTCCGGCCAGATCAGTGCCGAGAGCAACAAAGCGAAGAGCAGCACCTTGGCGGTCAGAGCGGCGTACCGAATGACGTTCACCCGCACCGTCGGCGTGGCCGTGGCAACCATCGTCGTCATGCCTCTCAGTCAAACCGACCGCTGGGCGAGGCGGATGAGTACAACTACGCGAAAGACCCCCGCGATGCCGCCATTGTGGCGGATCGCGGGGGCCCCGGACAGAGGATCAGCTGACGCTGATCAGGTCGACCACGAAGATCAGGGTCTCGCCGGGCTTGATCGCGCTGCCCGCGCCGCGGTCGCCGTACCCGAGCTGCGGCGGGATGACCAGCTTGCGCCGGCCGCCGACCTTCATCCCCTGGACGCCGGTGTCCCAGCCCTGGATGACCTGGCCGACGCCGAGCTGGAAGGCCAGCGGGGCGCCGCGGTTGTACGACGCGTCGAACTCCTCGCCGGTCGAGTGGGCCACGCCCACATAGTGCACATTGACCCGGGAACCGGCCTTGGCCTCGTCGCCGTCGCCCACGGTGATGTCGGTGATCTCGAGATCCGCCGGCGGCGGCCCGTCCGGAAAGTCGATCTCTGGCTTCTCAGTCATGTCACAAGCTAAGCAGATCGGTTCATTCGGCCCCAAGGCGGTGCGCGGAGAGTTCCGGGCAAATGCCGGTTGAGGACCTGTTCGGTGCGACGCGAGGCGGTCTAGGCTCACGGTCACGAGCCCAACCTAGGGGGATGGGCCCGACCAGAGGAGCGTGTCATGCCGGATCCCGTCACCCACACGATCGGTGTGCCTGGAGCAACCATGACGTACGACGTCCGCGGCGACCTCGCCGATCGGCCGGTGCTGCTGATGTTCGGTTCGCCGATGGGTGCGAGCGGTTTCCCCACGCTGGCATCGCATTTCCCCGATCGGACGGTCGTGACCTACGACCCGCGCGGGGTGGAGCGGAGTATCCGCAGCGGCGACCTAGGTGAGCTGACGCCGGACGATCACGCCGGCGACCTGGTCGCGCTGATCGAGGCGCTCGACGCCGGCCCGGTCGACCTCTTCGCCACCAGCGGCGGCGCGGTGAACGCGCTGGCCCTCGCCGCGAAGCGGCCCGACCTGATCAACATCCTGGTCGCGCACGAGCCACCGCTCGCCGCCGTCGTGCCGGACAGCGAGGCCGCGCTGGCCGCGGTGGCGGACACCTACGACACCTACCAGCGCGACGGCATGGGCGCGGGGATGGCCAAGTTCATCGCCATGGTCGGCTACGAGGGCGAGTTCACGGCCGACTACACGCAGCAGCCGGCGCCCGACCCGGCCATGTTCGGCCTGCCCACCGAGGACGACGGTTCCCGCGACGACGCCCTGCTCGGGCAGAACATGCGCGGCTGTACGTCGTACCAGCCCGACTTCGACGCTCTCGGCAAGGCGAAGGACCGGATCGTGTTCGGGGTCGGTGAGGAGTCCGGCAACCAGATGGCGGGTCGCGGTGGCAAGGCGGCGGCTGCGCGCCTCGACCTCGAGCCGGTCGTCTTCCCCAGTGGGCACGGTGGCTTCCTCGGCAACGAGTACGGCCAGCCGGGGAAGCCGGAGGAGTTCGCGGCCAAGCTACGGGAGGTGCTCGCCCGCTGACTCCGTGAGGGCTAACGTCACACTTTGTGCTGAAGAAACTCGCCGCTGTAGTCGGCGCGGCTGCTGTGGTGACTGCCGTGGCCGTCGTCGCTCCGCGTACGTCGGACGCGAGTACGGCGGCGGAGAACTATGGCCAGTACTCACTTATGTTCGAGAAGTCGGCCGGACAGTACTGGGCGGGTAAGACCGCGGCCGGGCAGTGGGCATGGACGCCGTTGAGCACGACCGAGTCCGACATCTCGTGGGGTGACCCCAAGACGTGGCCGCCGAAGTCGGCGGAGCACTTCATCCACGACGGCGAGTGGGTCCTGCTCGACGGCTACAACGATGGTGCCGGCCGACCGCTGACCCAGATCCAACGGGTCACGTCCGAGAACGTCGGCGACGCCAACTGCGCCAACCTGCAGCCGATCCCCTCAGCCAGCGGCCGCCAGCACTACGTGAAGTCGAACATCCCGACCACCGGTTACTGCCTGGACGCATCCGGCATCATCAAGCCCCCGAACGGCTCCACCACCGTCACCTTCCGCCACCTCCAGAAGTGGCTCCCACCACACCCCTGCTCGAACCCGTACTTCACCGGCCAAACCTGCATCAGCCAGTTCGAACAGTGGTGGGACGACAACCAACACCCGTACTCACTCCAGCTCTCCCGCACGGTAGAAATCGCCCGCGGCCTCGGCATGGCCTTCACCAACCACACCACAGTCCCCCTCCCCTGGAACGCAGACGCCCGCTACTACTGGCACTACTGATCCCGGTTGCGTCCGGACAACTGACGGGGACGCACCCTTCGGATGTACGCGTTGTCGCCAGGTCGCAGCGCCAGCAGGAGCAGGCTGCTGAGGAGCTGTGGCACCTCCAAGAGGATCCGGTGGGCATCTTGGGGCCGGGGCCGACGAGTTGACCGCAGAGATTGGTGAGATGCGCACGCGACTGCGCAAGGCAGCTCGACTGGTCGACGGCAACTGACGTCCTGGTTTCGATCGGTTCAGCGGTCGCGCCAGGCGAGTGGTGAGATCTGGAGGGCGGCTTCTGCGAGGCGCTGGCCGAAGGGGGTTTGGATTCGGGCTCGGGAGGATTGGATCCAGCCGTCGACCCTCTTGTAGCCGGCTTCGCCGTACTCGACGGCTTGCATCAGACATTCAAGGCGGTCGGCGTCCTTGGCGCAGCGGGCCTCGATGGTTTCGGCGGTTTCGTATTCGAGGACGGCATCGCGGACGCTCTTGGCTGCGGCGTCAGGGAGGACGGCGACCTGGTCCTCGGTGATCCGCTCGTTGCTCGCTACGTCCATGTAGGGCTTTGCGCTGTGTGGGATGTCGCCGATTCTCGTCTCCTGGGAGTCGTGCCACATGCCTAGGTAGGCGGCACGTGCTGGATCGCCGCCTTCCTCGCTTGCGATCAACGCTGCGAGCTGGGCGACCCGGAGGCTGTGCTCTGCAACGGATTCCGGATCGCGTACGCCGACGTGCCACCAGCCGGCTCGGCGGAGTCGCTTGAGGACGCCCATCTCGTAGGCGAAGGCGACAACTCCTGCGGCGTCCTGATCGGTGGTGCCATCCGTCACGGCCCTGGCCTTTCTGCCATCGGTCAACCCGCTGCACAGCGCATCGCGGGTTGGTCCAACTCTACGGTGGTGTGGGCAACCGAATTGCCTCCTCGCTGTCTCGACGTGCTCACTTCGACTTCATCAGGACATGTCGTGCAGAGCGAGAGTCAGGCGCCATTGACCATGGATGCTCGGTGGGATATTCACCTGATCTGGCAGATGCTCCAGTGGCCACCCGTCGAAGTCCGTGGAGCATTTCATCCCCGACGACGCGCCGGCTCCGCACAACCCGGTGATACATCTGCGACACGTCGCCGGAGGGCAGCTGTTCGATCATTACCTCGACAGCTTCGATCGGATCTGGGAGCACGCGAATCCGTACATACCGGCGTCGACCATGAAATCCTGATCACGTGGCTCGCACCGACTATCTCGACGATCCTGATGCGCCGGTGGCGAACAGCCTCGTGCCCTCGGCCAATGTGGTCGTCGCCGACGACGTCGGCCGGATCCTGCTCATACGCCGAACGGACAACGGCAACTGGGCACTCCCCGGCGGCGCGATGGACCTCGGCGAGACGATCGTGCAGGCGGCCGAACGCGAAGTACTGGAGGAGACCGGCATCACCTGTCGGGTGAGCGGGCTGGTCGGGATCTACACCAATCCGCGTCACGTTCTGGAGTACACGAGCGACGGCGAGGTCCGGCAAGAGTTCTCTGTCGTCTTCACGGCGGCGCCGGTTTCCGGCGAGCTGACCCCGAGTTCCGAATCGTCCCACGTCGAATGGGTGGACGTCGTCGACATCGACCAGCTCAAGATGCACCCATCGATGAAGCAGCGAATTGACCGATACATGATGGGTGATGATCAGCCCTACTTGGGCCGATGCCGTTCTAGGTAGTCGGTGGCCCGCTTCGCTGCCGACAGGATGTCTTGACGAGCATGGTCGATGGATCTGCTGACGACATGATCGAGTCCGTAGCGTGATGTGATCTCGATGAGTCGGTCTTCGATGCTCAGATCCTGCCCGAGCAGACCGACCGTCATATCGCACAACCACAAGAGGTCTGCCACTGCCGAATCATCTGGCTCGAACTCGCTGAGCAGCAGCTCTCGCAGACCACGTTCCTCGGCTTCGAAGGCAGCGCCCGAGTGATGAGCAACCAGCCGGGAGACCCGATCGTTGAAGCCTGACCTCCGCAGGTAGCGGGCGCCGTCCAATGGATGAAGGCCCGTCTCTGTCACCTGGGACGCGTAACCGATCCGGCCAGCGTGCAGCGAGGCCGCATCCTTCAACAGGTCGCTCTCCCTGCCCAATGCGGGATTCACCGTGCGGGCCGTCACCACAACCGCCCGGACATGCCGCCAGCGCGCGTGCTTCTCGCCGCCGAGTGCTCACTCCAATCCAGCGGGCGGGCGTACTGGTTCCCTGACAACCTGCGCCCGTCCGCTGTTCCAACCTGCTGCCATCGTTCAGCGCGCCGCGGTGATGAGTAGGAGTCAAGGGCGGCCGGCATGGTGCGTTGGGGCCGGGTGAGCGAGGAGGCGGCCGGTAGGGGTGGTGAGTAGGCGGTCGAGGTTGGACTCGAAGGACTCCTGCATGTGCCAGTCGGCGGTGAGGATGTAGAGGGTTCGGCCGTCGGGGCCGCCGAGGGTGCAGGCGAAGCCGGCGTGTTCCAGCGGGACGGTTTCGAGGATCTTGCCGCCTTCGGCGATGCGGAGGCAGGCGGGGGCGTCGTCGGCCCAGCCGGGTGTCCAGATGGCGCCGTCGGCATCCATCACCATGCCGTCGCCGGTGTGGGGTGCCCAGACGCGACGGTTCGACAGCGAGCCGTCCGCTGAAATGTCGTACGCCGTCAGCACGCGGGCAAAGGATTCGGCGATGACGAGGGTCTTGTTGTCGGGCGCGATCACCATCCCGTTGGGGAATGCGAGCTCGTCGGCCACGCGACGTACCGAACCGTCGGGCGTGATCAGCAGGATGAAGCCGGGGCGTTCCCCTTCATCGGGGTGGAAATCGCAGCCGCCGTTCACATAGATGTTGCCGCGCCCGTCGACGACGATCTCGTTCAGACCGCCGTACGACGAGACGTCCGCATGGACCACCAACTCGCCGGAGGATTCCTGGCGCAGAAGCAGCCCTTCCTGACCGGAGGTCACCAGCAGCCGGCCGTCCGGCAGCCAGTCGATGGAGAACGGGAGAGTAGTCGGCACGCGGGCCATCACCTCCCGTCGCCCGGTCGCGTCGACCGCCAGGACCTCCTGCGTCCCCCAGTTCGAGCACCACAAGCGGCCGTCATGCCACCGCGCCGACTCGCCAATCACAAGCCCCGTCAACAAGACCTCGGTCATCACACAACTCCTTCCGTCTTTACCCCTACACGAACGAGAAATGCCGAGATCGACAGTGACCCGCCTGGCTATGCTCGGCGCCATGACGTCGGAGGAGCGCGAGCCTCACCGTGAGACGCTCGCTCAACTGGAAGCGCAAGCAGATCACCGGGACGCGGAGCAGACGCTTCTGGCGGCGGGGTGGACCCGATGCGGGGCCGGCGACTGGGCGATCGCGCTCCGCTCACCGGACGGCACCGCCGCAGCGCGGATCAGCCCGTTCGATCCGGCCAGCTCGTACTCCGTGGCTCTGTACCGACAGGCCGCGCACACCCGGCAGGTCCCGCAACTGTTCGAGCACCGTCGTCTGGCCGGTGGCGGCGATCTCCAGATCATGGAATGGCTCCGGCCCGTCCCCGAGCCCGAGGCCGTCGCGTTCCACCGGGCGATCGCCGCGCGGGAGCCGGGCGTTGCTGATCTCGTCGACGTCGTACGCCGTATCCATGCACGGGCTCGCAGAGAGCTGCCCTGGTTCGGGCCTGAGCTGGATGACAACCCGGACAACGTCATGCGCGCCACGGATGGGCGACTTGTGGCCATCGACCTGTTCGGCGCCGACGGCCCGAACCTCTACGCGACCGTCGCCGATGACCCCGATCTCGTCGTCGCGCGAATCCCCGAGGCCGACCGGCGATTCATGACCGAGATCCCGCTGACCGCCACCGGACCGTGGGACCCCGAGGTGCGGGACGCGATGCGCGCCGGACTAGCCGCAGCCGACGCCCGTAAGACCAGGCCGACGGTCAGTTGAAGGCAGGCGTGACGGGGTAGACCACAGCCACCGCGCCTACACGAACGGCCGAATCGACAGCACAACGTCCGAAGAATCGTGGGTTATAGGCCACGATTCTTCGGACGTAAGCGATCAGGGTGGGCAGTTACTTCTTGACCGTTTTGTTGTATTGGTCGATTTGGGGCTTGATGGAGTCGGCGGCGGCCTTCATGGCTTGGGTGGGGTCGGTGCCGAGGACTGCCTTTTCGATGCCGTCTTCGGCGGCTTTGCGGGCTTGGGGCATGACGCCGAGGATGCAGCCGGACGAGGCGTTCGTGGGCTTGGTGTTGTGCAGTTGGGTGATCGCGGTGGTGAACTGCGGGTACTGCGCCACCCAGGCCTTGTCGTCGGGCTGGTCGAGGGCCTTGGAGTTGATCGGGAAGTAGCCGGTGCCGGTGTGCCATGCGGCCTGCTGCTCCGGCGACGAGGCGAACTTCACGAACTCCCAGGACGCGCGTTTCTCGGCGTCGGAGTGACCCGGGCCGTCGATCCACAGCGACGCGCCGCCGATGATCGGACCACCGGAGTCGGACGCGGTCAGGTGCGGGAACGGCGCCGTGAGTACCGTGAACTTGCCCTTCGCCGCGTCCAGGTAGCCGCGCAGTGAACCGGTCGACTCCAGGTGCATCGCAGACGTGCCGGACTTGAAGACGGCCTGCGCGTCATCGGTCTTCTTGCCGGTGTTCGGCATCAGGCCCTGCTTGACCATCTGCTGGTACCAGGTCGCGACCTTGACGCCCTGCTCGTCGTCGAAGTTCACCTTCGTCGCGAGGTCCTTGCGGCCGTTGTCGTTGTCGCAGTACGCCGTCCCGGACTGGGCGACGAGCTGCTCCAGGAACCAGCCGTAGATCGCCGCGTTGAAGCCGTACTGAACGGTCTTGCCGCCCTGCTTGACGGTGAGCTTCTTCGCGTCCGCCATGATCTCGTCCAGATTCGTCGGCGGTTTCGAAGGGTCGAGGCCGGCCTTCACGAAGGCTTCCTTGTTGATGTACAGCAGTGGCATCGACGTGTTGAACGGCATCGAGTTCAGCGCGCCGTCGATCGAGTAGTAGTTCGCGATGTTCGGCTCGATCGCATCGAGGGAGTAGCTGTCCTTGTCGGCGAACTTCTGCACCGGCACGGTCTGCTTGGAGTCGATCATGAACCGCGACCCGATGTCGTAGATCTGTACGACGGAAGGCGTGTTGCCCTGCTGGACCGAGGTCTTGTACTTCGTGATCGTCTCGTCGTAGTCGCCCTGGTAGACCGCGGTCACCTCGATCTTGCCGGTGTGCGCGGCGTTGAACGCCTTCACCAGCTTGTCGACGGCCGCGCCGTTGGCGCCCTTCATGCCATGCCAGAAGGTGATCTTGGTGACCCCGGTCGCCTTGTCCAGTGCGTCGGCGCCGGGGACGTCCTGGCTGCCGCTGGAGGAGCCGGAGTCGTTGCTGCTGCCGCCACAGCCGGCCGCCACCAGGGCGAGTACCGCCAGCAGGGAAGCACAGACCGCCGTACGTCGTTGTCGGACGGATCGCATCACAGTCACCTCTCTCGAAGGATTAACGAATCGCGCCCGCGGTCAGCCCGCGGACGATGAAGCGCTGGCCGAGGATCACGATGGCCAGCGTGGGCAGGATGGACAGGGTGACGCCGGCCAGGATCAGGCCCGGGTCGGCCGCCTCCGCGTCGTTGAGTTGGCTGATACCGATCTGCAGGGTCCGGCGGGACGCCGAGTCGCCGATCAGCAGCGGCCAGAAGAACTGGTTCCAGGCGGCCAGGAACACGTACAGCCCGACCGCCATCAGAGCCGGTTTGTTCAGCGGCAGCAGGATCCGGCGCAGGAACCGCCAGTGCCCGCAGCCGTCGATCGTTGCCGCGTCGCGCAGTTCGACCGGGAACTGCAGGAACGACTGCCGCAGCAGGAACACCCCGAACGCGTTCGCCAGGAACGGCAGCACCAGCGCGATCATCGTGCCCGCGTACGACGCGGTGAGCCGCTCACCGCCGAGCGACCAGCCGGTGATGGTCAGGTAGTTCGGCAGCACGATCGACTCCCACGGCACCATCAGCGTGGCCAGGAACAGACCGAACAGCACTGTCCGTCCCCACATCTTCATGAAGACGAATGCGTACGCCGCCAGCACGCTGGTGATGAGTTGCGACAGCGTGATCACCGACGTCTGCAGGATCGAGTTCAGGTACTGCTGCCCGAGCGGCGTCCCGGATGACGACGCGCCCTTGTAGTTGCCGGTGAAGATCCCGTGCGGGAAGAGATCCGGCGGGTACGACGAGATCTGGCCGGGAGACATCACCGACCCGGCGATGACGTAGTACACGGGGAAGATCACCAGCAGCGCGGCCCCGATCAGGACCACGTAGGTGATGACACGTCCGGGCCTCACTTGTAGTGCACCCGCCTCTCCAGGACGCCGAACTGGATCGCCGTACAGAGCAGGAGGATCACCAGCAGGACGATCGCCTGGGCCGACGCGGCGCCGAAGTCGCTGGCGTTGTTCGCGAAGGCGGTGTGGTAGATCGAATAGACCAGCGTCTTGGTCGACTGCTCCGGACCGCCTTCCGGCGTGAGGATCTTGATCTGGCCGAAGCCCTGCAGCGACTGGATCGTCGAGATCACGATCAGGAAGAACAACTGCGGGCCGAGCAGCGGGACGGTGATGTACCGCGACGCCCGCCAGCCGCCGGCGCCGTCGAGTGTGGCCGCCTCGTTGAGCTCGGCCGGGATCGCGCCGATGCCCGCGGACAGGACCAGCACGTTGTAGCCGATGCTCATCCACACCGTGGTGATCGAGACGCTGATCAGCGCCCAGGACGGGTCGGTCAGCCAGCCGATCCGGTCCACGCCGAACTTCCCGAGCAGGCCGTTGGCGAGCCCGATCGCCGGGTTGTAGATGGTCGCGAAGATGACCGACGCGCTGGCGACCGAGAACGCGAACGGCAGCGCGAACGCGGTCCGGAAGATCCGGATGCCCTTGATGTGCTGCTCGAGCAGCAACACGATCATCAGGCCGCCGAGGACGCCCGGGATCACGGTGAGCAGGACGAACGCGAACGTCACCCAGAGGATGTGCCGGAACTCACCGGAGCCGAGCATGTCGCGGTAATGCTGCAGCCCGACGAAGGCGTCCGGGCGGCCGAACAGGTCGGAGCCGTGCAGCGACAGCGACACGGATTTCCCGAGCGGCCAGACGATGAACAGGGCGAACACCACCAGGCAGGGCACCAGCATCAGCCAGGACAACAGCGACGCGGGCGACAGACGACGGCGGCTGGGGCGGGGAACTTCGGTCGTGGGGCGGGTGCCGGCGCGCGCCGGTACGGTGCTGGTAGTCAATCGCTTACCTCCAGTGAAAACGCAGTCTTACACCGCCCGGGGGGCGTCCGGGCCAGAGCACGCTAGGCTGATGGCCCGTGAAGGTCTTGGTGATCGGCTCCGGCGGCCGCGAGCATGCACTGGTCTGGGCGCTGGCCCAGGACCCCGATGTCGAGCAGGTCGTGGCGGCCCCGGGTAACCCTGGCATCGCCGTGTTGCGCCCGGCGTACGACGGGCAAACGATCGTTTGCCGTTCGGTGGACATGTCCGACCACGATGCGGTGGTCGCGCTGGCGAAGGAGCTCGGCGCCGACCTGGTCGTGGTCGGACCGGAGGCGCCGCTGGTGGCCGGGCTGGCCGATCCGCTCCGGGATGCCGGGATCGCGGTCTTCGGCCCGTCCAGGGACGCCGCCCAGATCGAGGGTTCGAAGGCGTTCGCCAAGGACGTGATGGCCGCTGCGAGCGTGCCGACCGGCCGGGCCTATGTGTGTACGACGCCTGAGCAGGCGGCGGAGGCGATCGACGCGTTCGGGCCGCCGTACGTCGTGAAGGACGACGGCCTGGCCGCGGGCAAGGGGGTCGTGGTCACCTCCGACCGGGACGAGGCGCTGGCGCATGCCGCCGAGTGCGAGCAGGTCCTGATCGAGGAGTACCTGGACGGCCCCGAGGTGTCGCTGTTCGCGATCACCGACGGCACTACCGTGCTGCCGATGCAGCCGGCCCAGGACTTCAAGCGCCTCGGTGACAACGACGAAGGCCCGAACACCGGCGGCATGGGCGCCTACACGCCGTTGCCCTGGGCACCGGACGACCTGGTCGCCGAGATCACCGAGAACGTGCTGCAGCCGACGACCGACGAGCTGCGCCGCCGCGGTACGCCGTTCAGCGGCCTGCTGTACGCCGGTCTCGCGCTGACCTCGCGGGGTGTCCGGGTGATCGAGTTCAACTGCCGCTTCGGCGACCCGGAGACGCAGGCCCTGCTGCCGTTGCTGAAGACCCCGCTCGCCGGCCTCCTGTACGCCGCCGCGACCGGGAAGCTGGCCGATCACGGACCACTGAGCTGGCAGAGCGCTGCATCAGTGGCGGTCGTGGTCGCCGCGAAGAAGTACCCGGCCAGCCCGCGCAGCGGCGACGTGATCAGCGGTGTCGACCAGGCCGAGGCCGACGCGGTCCGCGTCTTCCACGCGGGTACGGCGCTCGACGGCGACGAACTCGTGACGTCGGGCGGCCGGGTCCTCGCGGTCAGTGCCACCGGCAAGGACCTCGACGAGGCCCGGCAGCGCGCCTACGCCGCGGTCGGCCAGATCCGCATCAAGGGCTCCCAGCATCGCACCGACATCGCCCTCAAGGCCGCGCGCGGCGAGGTCACCGTCTGAGCCTGCGGGTGCGGACATGAAGAAACCGCCGACCCCGGGACGGGCCGGCGGTTCCGTTCTGCCTGGGTCAGGCGGTGCGCGGTTCCGCGCTGCTCAGCTTCGGCATCAGCTCGGCCTCGGCGGGGACCCGCCTCAGGTGGGCGAAGCCCAGCGCCGACAGGATCAGCAGGAGCCCGGCCGCGATGAAGGCGGCGATGGCGCCGATGAGGGCGATCTGGCCCATCTTCCCGAAGGCGTAGGCGTTGAGCAGCAGGCCACGCAGCGTCTCACCGCGGAAGACGGTCTGCACCTGGCCGGCCAGCTTGGCGTCGGTCGGGTTGGCGAGCGACTCCTGGGACAGCTGCGAGTAGGTCTTGCCGCCGGCCATCTCGTTGATGTGGACCGCGATGAAGTGGTTGGCGTAGGCCTCGGCCTGCGCGCCGGTCACCAGCTGCTGGCCGGCGTACTGGGACAGGTAGGGCTTGACGGCCGGGTCGTTGAGAGATTCGCTGCCCGCCTTGGGGAAGAAGATCTTCTGTGCGGCGAGCTGACTGTGGACCTGGTCGTCGACGAAGTTGTGTGCCCACAGCATGAGACCGCCCGCTGCGACCAGGACGATCGCGAGGACGAGGCCGGCAGAGGTGAGCAGCGCGTCGAACGTCTTGCGGCGCATGATCGGTTCCTTTCAAGCCGCGGGGTGCGGCTGCAGAGTGTTGAAGGTTGTTACTTCGAGTGTTCGGCCGGCGGCCCCGTCGCGGCTATGCACCGAACGGCCCTGATCCGTAGGCCGATGGACCCGCATCAGTCGGGAACCTTTCCGCCGTTCCCGACACAAGACGAGTGCAAGGCAGTCGTGTCGGGAAGGGAGCGCGGATGCGCAGCGGTGTGGAGTCGTGAGCGGCCTGCTGGTCGTCGAGGACGGAGTGAGAGTGTCCGGTAGTTCGGACCGGCGTCTGTGGGACCGGACCGTGGAGGGCGACGCCGATGCGTTCGCGGAGCTGTACGACCGGCATGCCCGGGCGATCTACAACTTCCTGTATCGGCGCACCGCTTCCTGGAGTGACGCCGAGGACCTGACCTCGGCGGTCTTCCTGCAGGCGTGGCGGCGGCGGTCCGGGGTGGTGCTCGACCGCGAGTCGGCCCTGCCGTGGCTGCTCCGGACGGCCGACTACACGGTGCGCAACGACTGGCGCTCCAAACTGCGGTACCGCCGGGCACTGGCCGCCGCGGAACGCTTGCCCACCGAGATCGGCGACCACGCCGACGAGGTGGTCGGCCGGATCGACGACGACGAGCGGATCCGGGCCGCCCGTGCGTCGCTGAAGCACCTGCGCCGCCAGGAGCGGGAGATCATCGAGCTCTGCGTCTGGGCCGGCCTGGATCAGGCCGCCGCCGCAGTCGCACTCGACGTCCCGATCGGCACCGTGAAGTCCCGCCTCTCCCGCGCTCGCAAGCGCCTGCGCGAACTCAATCTTCGGTCTGTTGTGGAGAACCAGTCATGAACACGCTGCCGCCGGAGCGGGATCTGCCCGCCGTTACCCGAACCCGTCAACGTCACGAGCTGATGGCCATCGTCGACCACGAATCCGCCGCACCCCGCGGACGCCGCCGCTTCGTTCCCCTGGCCGCTGCCGCCGCAGTCGTCCTCGTCGTCGGCGCCGCGATCGCCGTACCGTCGCTGCGCAACGACAAGTCGGCCGGCCCGGCCGGGAGCCCGACAACCGCGGCGCTGGGGGTTCGCACAGTCTTCGAACCGCTCGACGCTCGCAGACATGCGGCCTTTGTCGCGAAGTGCTTGGGGACTCGCAGGTTCAGCCCACCGGCCAAGCAGCTCGACGGCTTCGAGGCCGTGAACCCGCCCGAGAATGCGCGCGTGACGACCTTCGTGATCTATTCCGCGATCGGCGGCTGGGACTACTGCGGGTTCGGCCCGAAGGGCAATCGGGTCGGAGGCCATGGCCTGAACGCCGGCCAGCCGATCTTCGATCCGATCTCGGAAACCGGGGTAGGCACCGGGGCTTACGTGAAGGGCGTCGCTCGCGTCACCATCACCCCGCGCGGTGGGAAGACGTACGAGGCGGAGCTCCGGCACGGTTTCTACTTCGCATCTGTGCCCGATGTCCCGTTCGACAGGACGCGCACGGACAGTACGCCGGAGGAGTACGTCACCCGGGCGTACGACGGGAACGGCAAGCTGATGTACACGAGCCCGAGGACCGTCGCGGAGCTGAAGGTCCGTCAGGCCCGGTGCGTCCTGGATCCGGCCGGCAAGACGTACCTGGCCTGGAGCGGGCCGTCACTCGAGGAATCCGGTGACGGGTCCACCGAGCACCCTGCTCCGGGCATGCCCGACCTGAAGACCTGTATGCGGGCCCTCATCTGGAACTGGCTGCCCTGACGATGCTCCCGTGCCGCCCCGGTTCGTTGCACCTGGCGAACCGGGGCGGCAGCCGGTGGTCTTGCCTGCGAGGATGGTGGGGTGCTGCGCAGCTGGAGGTTCGCCCTGCTCGCCCTGGTGATCGGCGTCACGCTGGCCGGGTGGTCTGCGTACGGTGGGTCCGGTAAGTCCGCCGTCGTGCAGCTGGCGGTGTTCGTCGTTCTCGCGTTCCTGTTCTCGCCGCTGGTGTTCCCGCGATCGGTGAGCGCGGCCGAGGCGGCGGTCGGGGGCAAACCCATCGTCTACTGGCGACCTGGGTGCCAATACTGCCTGCGACTGCGGTTGGTGCTGATCGGTGCGGCCGGTCGAGCGTCCTGGGTCAACATCTGGGCGGATCCCGAGGCCGCTGCCGCGGTGCGGGCGGTCGCAGACGGCAACGAGACGGTTCCGACCGTGGTGGTCGACGGAGTGGGCCGGGTGAATCCCGGGCCACGATGGGTGCGGGAGCGGCTGCGGGCTGGACCGGTGGGTGAGTAGGTGGCGAGACCAGGGAGAATGGAGGGGTGTCGAAGCCCAGCAAGCCCCGGATCCCCAACGTTCTCGCCTCCCGGTACGCCAGTCTGTCGATGGCGCAGCTGTGGTCGCCCGAGCACAAGATCGTGCTCGAGCGGAAGCTGTGGGTGGCGGTGCTCAAGGCTCAGAAGGAGCTCGGGGTCGACGTGCCGGCCGGTGTCGTCGAGGACTACGAGCGGGTGATCGACCAGGTCGACCTGGAGTCGATCGCGGCCCGCGAGCGGGTCACCCGGCACGACGTGAAGGCGCGGATCGAGGAGTTCAGCGCGCTCGCCGGGCACGAGCACATTCACAAGGGCATGACGAGCCGGGACCTGACCGAGAACGTCGAACAGCTGCAGATCCGGGCGAGCCTCGAACTCGTCCGGGATCGCGCCGTGGCGACCGCCGTACAACTCGGGCAGAAGGCGGCCGACCACGCGGCACTGGTGCTGACCGGCCGGTCGCACAACGTGGCAGCGCAGGCGACCACGCTGGGCAAGCGGTTCGCCTCCGCGGCGGACGAACTGCTGGTCGCGATCGCGCGGATCGAGGAACTGCTCGAGCGCTATCCGCTGCGCGGCATCAAGGGCCCGGTCGGTACGTCGCAGGACATGCTCGACCTGTTCGGCGGCGACCCGGCCAAGCTGGACAAGTTGGAGAGCGACATCGCCTCCCACCTCGGGTTCAGCCGGACGCTGACCAGCGTCGGGCAGGTGTACCCGCGGTCCCTCGACTACGAGGTCGTCTCGGCGCTGGTGCAGCTGGCCGCGGCGCCGTCGAGTCTGGCGACCACGATCCGGCTGATGGCCGGGCACGAGCTGGTCACCGAAGGGTTCAAGGAGGGCCAGGTCGGGTCCTCGGCGATGCCGCACAAGATGAACACCAGGTCCTGCGAGCGGGTCAACGGTCTCGCGGTGATCCTGCGCGGGTACGCCTCGATGGCCGGCGAGCTGGCGGGCAACCAGTGGAACGAGGGTGACGTCTTCTGCTCCGTCGTACGGCGGGTTGCGTTGCCGGACGCGTTCTTCGCGCTGGACGGGTTGTTCGAGACGTTCCTGACCGTGCTGGACGAGTTCGGGGTGTACCCGGCCGTGGTCAGCCGGGAGCTGGAGCGGTACCTGCCGTTCCTGACCACGACCAAGGTGCTGATGGCGGCGGTCAAGAACGGCGTCGGCCGGGAGACAGCGCACGAGGTGATCAAGGAGCACGCCGTCGCAACTGCGCTGGACCTGCGCAAGGGCCTGGCGGAGAACGACCTGTTCCGCCGGCTCGGCGCGGACGGCGGCCTCGGCCTGACCGAGGAGCAGATCATCGGCATCGTCGGCGAGCCCCTGTCCTTCACCGGCGCGGCGGTCGCCCAGGTGAACACCGTCGTCGCCCAGATCGACGAACTCGCCAAACGCCACCCCGAGGCCGCCGCCTACACGCCGGGTGACATTCTCTAGCTCGTGTTCGAACCGCTCACGTGGGCGCTGGTGGCGCTCTCTCTTGCCGCGATGGTGTATGCCATCGTGCTGGCAGCGCGCGACAAGCGGATCGATTGGCCGCTTCTGGGCGTCCTCGGGGTGGTCGAGGTCGGCCTCCTGGCCCAGCTGGTCATCGGCATCGTGCAACTGGTGCAGACCTCCCGGGATGTCTCGGGACCGTTCTTCATCGGGTACTTGGTCGGCTCGCTGCTCATCTTGCCGATCGGCGCGCTCTGGGCGCTGGCCGAGAGCAGCCGGTGGGGAGCCGGTGCACTCGCGATCGCCTGCCTGGTGATCCCGATCCTCGAACTCCGCCTGCACGAGATCTGGACGGCGTGACATGACGGACCCCGAGGCGACCAGGCATGGACCCGGCCGGATCTTGATCGCGGTGTACGGCGTCTTCGCGCTGGCCGCCACCGCTCGGGCCGGAGTGCAGATCGCGACCAAGTTCAGTGACGCGCCGATCGCGTACATTCTGTCGGCCGTTGCCGCGGTCATCTACTGCGCGGCGACCTTTGCGCTGGCCAAGGCAACCAAGGTCTCGCGCCGGGTCGCGACGGTCGCGATCTGCGTCGAGCTGGTCGGCGTCCTCGCCATCGGAGCCTTCAGCTACGCCGTGCCGGACGACTTTCCGGACGCCACTGTCTGGTCGCATTTCGGCCAGGGCTATGGGTTCGTGCCGGTTGTGTTGCCGGTGCTGGGCCTGCTCTGGTTACGCCGTACCAGCTGATTCAGACTGCCAGGAAACTGCCAGCCCTGCGCAGGGGCTGACTCAGGTTGACCGGACAGCATCGGTGGCATGCAGACACCAGGTCATCCTCGGGTCGAGATCGTCGTACCCGTCAAGAACGAGGAACACGACCTCGGTCCGAACATCAGGCGGCTGCGGGCGTTCCTGGACACCGCCTTCCCGTTTCCGGCCGAGGTCTGCATCGCGGACAACGGAAGCACGGACGCGACATATGAGATCGGCATGCTGCTCGCCACCGAGCTGTCCGGAGTCCGGATCGTCCGGCTCGAGCAGTCCGGGCGCGGCCGAGCGCTGAAGCAGGTCTGGTCCGAGAGCACGGCCGATGTGCTCGCCTACATGGACGTCGACCTGTCCACCAACCTGAACGCGCTGCTGCCGCTGGTCGCACCGCTGTTCGCGGGGCACAGCGATGTCGCCATCGGAACCCGGTTGTCGAACGGCTCCCGCGTGGTCCGGCGGCCGAAGCGGGAGTTCATCTCGCGCTCGTACAACCTGATGCTGCGGGCAACCTTGAGTGCACACTTCTCCGACGCCCAGTGCGGGTTCAAGGCGATCCGCGCCGACGTCGCCCGGGAACTGCTGCCGCTGATCCAGGACACCAGCTGGTTCTTCGACACCGAACTGCTGGTCCTCGCGGAGAAGGCCGGGCTGCGGATCCACGAGGTGCCGGTCGACTGGGTCGACGACCTCGACTCGCGGGTCGCGATCCCGAAGACGGTCGGCGAGGATCTGCGGGGGATCTCGCGGCTGATGCGCGATCTCGGCCGCGGCCGGATCGATCTCGAGCCGATCCGGGAGAAGTACGGTCGCCCGCGGATCCTCGATCCCCGTACGGCGATGGCCGCGCGCGTACTGCGGTTCGGTGCGATCGGCGTGCTGAGCACCGCGGCGTACGCACTGCTCTATCTCGTGCTGCGGCAGGGCATGCCGGCTCAGGTCGCGAACGTCCTGGCGCTGTTGATCACCGCGGTCGGCAACACCGCTCTCAACCGGCGGATCACCTTCGGGGTCCGTGGTCTGGAGAACCGGTGGCGTCATCAGCTGCGCGGCCTCGTTGCCTTCGGCCTCGGCTGGAGCCTGACCGCGTGCTCACTGTGGCTGCTGCACACGGCGATCGCCGTACCGCATCAGGCGGTGGAGATCGCCGTCCTCACCATCGCGAACCTGGCCGCGACTCTGGTCCGGTTCAGCCTCTTCCAGGCGTGGGTCTTCGACGACGACGCGCCGACCCTGCCCGCCTTCGAACCCCCGGCGGTTCTCGACCAGACCCGGAGCAACTGACATGGCAACCCTGACCGACCCCGTCCAGGCGACACCACGCCGGGCTCGGACGATCAGTACCCAGTACACGATCGGCCGCGACAAGGTCCTGTACGGCGGGCTGCTGGTGCTGACCGCGATCGCGTACCTGTGGGGACTGTCCAAGAACGGCTACGCCAACGAGTACTACGCGGCCGCGGTGCAAGCCGGGTCGACGAGCTGGAAGGCCTGGTTCTTCGGCTCGTTCGACGCGTCGAGCTTCATCATCGTGGACAAGACGCCGGCGGCGCTCTGGGTGATGGGGCTGTCCGGGCGGATCTTCGGGTTCAACATCTGGAGCATGCTGGTGCCCGAGGCGCTGATGGGCGTCGCGAGTGTCGGGTTCGTGTACGTGTCGGTCCGGCGGTGGTTCTCCGCGAACGCCGGCTTGCTGGCCGGTGCGATCCTCGCGCTGACGCCGGTCGCCGTACTGATGTTCCGCTTCAACAACCCCGACGCGCTGCTGATCCTGCTGCTCTGCGCCGGTGCGTGGGCCGTGACACGGGCTATCGACTCGTCGCGGCATGCGGCTCGGTGGATGATGCTGGCCGGGGCGCTGGTCGGGTTCGGGTTCCTGACGAAGATGCTGCAGGCGTTCCTCATCCTGCCGGCCTTCGGGCTGGCCTACCTGATCGCCGGCAAGCCTGCGCTCGGGAAGCGGATCGTGCACAGTGTGCTGGCGCTGGTCTCGCTGATCGTCAGCGCCGGCTGGTGGGTCGCGATCGTCGAGTTGCTGCCGGCGTCGGCACGGCCGTACATCGGTGGGTCGTCGACGAACAGCATTCTCGAGCTGACGCTCGGGTACAACGGTCTCGGGCGGTTGAGCGGCAACGAGACCGGCTCCGTCGGCGGCGGACAGGGCAACCCCGGGTGGGGTGGCGCGGCCGGTGTGCAGCGGTTGTTCGGTGGTGAGTTCGGTTCGCAGATCGCGTGGTTGCTGCCGGCTGCTCTGCTCGCGACGATCGTCCTGGTCGTTGCTGCGGGCAAGGCTCCGCGGACGGACCGGACGCGGGCGTTCGCCGTACTGTGGGGTGGTTGGTTGGTCGGCACCGGGCTGGTCTTCAGCTATATGCAGGGGATCATCCACAGCTATTACATGATCGCGTTGGCGCCGGCGATCGGGGCGCTGATCGGCGCGGCGATGTCGGTGCTCTGGCGGCGCCGGGACCAGTGGTTGCCGCGGGCAACGCTGGCCGGTGGGATCCTGCTGACGGCCGGCTGGAGCTTCGCGCTGCTGAACCAGACGCCGACGTGGCAGCCGTGGTTGCGGTGGGTGGTTCTGCTGACCGGTGTGATGGCGGCCGGTGCGCTGGTGTTGCTGCCGGAGCTGAAACTACATCGAACGGCGGCTCGGCGGGCCGGGCTGTTCGCGGGCGCGCTGCTCACGGTGAGCGCGCTGGCCGGGCCGACGGCGTACTCGCTGTCGACGATCAGCACGGCGCATACGGGTGCACTGCCGTCCGCTGGGCCGGCTGGGGCCGGCGGGATGCGGGGTGGGCCTGGCGGCGGCTTTGGTGGCCGGATGGGTACGCCGCCTGGGCAGACCGGGAACGGGACGACTGGCAACGGTACGGCGGGTGGGCCGGCGACTGGGAACGGTGCGACCGGCAACGGGACGACTGGTGTGCCGGGGACTACCGGTAACGGGACGACTGGGCCTGGTGCGCGCGGCGGTGGAGTCGGTGGATTCCTTGGTGGTGGCGGGATCGGTGGAGTGTCGACCGACTTGGTGACGCTGCTGCAGCAGGGTGCGAAGGGTTACACCTGGTCGGCCGCGGCGGTCACGGCGAACGGCGCCGCGCCACTGCAGATCGCATCCGGCGAACCGATCATGGCAATCGGCGGCTTCAACGGCACCGACCCGGCGCCCTCCCTGATCGAGTTCAAGCAACTGGTTGCTCAGGGCAAGATCCACTACTTCATCGGCAGCGGCGGAGGTGGCTTCGGCGGCGCCCGCGGTGGCACCTCCAGCGATATCTCCACCTGGGTATCCGAGAACTTCCAGTCCCAAACCGTAGGCAACACCACCGTCTACGACCTCACCACCAACCCCACAAGCTAAGAACCGGAGCACCCCTATGACGCAGAACCCCACCTCCAATCCAGGCGCCACTCCGGAGGCCCAGTGGCAAGCGGCGCGTGCGGTCGGCCCCCGCCCGCAGCACGACGCAGGCGCCGCACCGCAGTCCGCCGCCAACCCCGCCCCGCAGTTCAGCGCGGGCACCGCATCGCAGTCCGGCGGAGGCGCTGCTCCGCCCCAACCCACCGCTGGTCCTGGCCCGCAGTACGGCCCGGGGGCCGCAGTTTCTGCGGGTGCGGCTGGCACAGCGCCGGCGGCTGAGGGGGCTGGGAAGGGCGGCGGGCGGCCGAGCAATGTGGTGTTGGCTGGAGCAGGTTCATTGCTTGCGGTGCTGGCGTTCCTTGGTGGCATGGCGGTTGGCCACTCGTGGGACGGCACTTCGACGCAGCAGAACCAGTTCGGCGGCCCCGGCGGTGGTGGCTTCGGCCGCTTCCCGGGACAAGGCAACGGTCAGGGCACCACCGGTCAGGGCAACACCGGCCAAGGCCAGGGCACGCTTCCCGGCCAGGGACAGGGCAGCACGGGTCAAGGCAGCACAGGTCAAGGCAGCACGGGGCAGGGCACGCTTCCCGGGCAACAAAGGCAGGGCACCCAGCCCGGCACCGGTACGCAGAACGGTTGAGCCCACACCAGCTGACCCTCGCGAAAGCAGCCCGGCGGGCCTCGAGCGGACACTCGGCCCGCCAGGCACCGCGCGGCGTCCAAACCACCTTGTGCACAGGGCAACCATCTAGGAGGTCCGCAGGTGGTTGATGGGTGCACAAGGCGGCCTGGGAGTGTCCACCAAGTGGAACGGACTGTCGCGACGGAGGATTACGACACGCGAAGACGGTTCGCCAGGTGGTGGGGTGGGGTAGGGATGGGGGCGTGGAATGGTCGAACGTCACCTGGTTCCTGACCGCCCTCGGTGCGGTCGTCGTACTGCTGACGCGCGTTCGCCTCGGCGGCACCGTTGTCGACGGCACCGGTCACGGCGCCGGCCGGCACGGGTACTCAGCCGCCCTGCTGCGGCTGCACACCGTCGTCGGCGTCATCACCCTGCTTGGGTGGGTCGTTGCCCTGGTCACCGGTCACCGCGGGATCGCCCTGGTCGTACTGACCGGATGGTGGCTGCTGACGGTCATCGGATTGTTGCTCCTGGCCCGTTGGCTTCCCAGCGGGGGCAAACACTCCGAGGACAAGCAGAGCGACGCGTGGGGCTCCGGCGCAGGCCTGTCCGTCCTGGGCCACGTCGGCATGCTCCTCGGCGTTTGCTACTTCACCTTCGTCATCATCACCGACCGGTTCTGAGCCCTTCGATCAGCGCGGTGACAGAACGCCGTACTGCGGCTTCGAACGCTTCTGGTGAGAGCGTTGCCCCCGCCCCGGCGACCCGGTCGTACAGGAGTCCGTCCATCATCGCGGCGACCGGCCAAGCCGCTTCCGACGGATTTGATACGCCGAGCCCGTCGAGCAACTGTGCGAGCAGAGCACGTAGTTGCCGTCCGCCCTCATCGATAGCGGTCCGCAGTTCCGGCTGACGACTCGCCTCCAGGGACAACTCGTACCGCGCGACCAGATCGTCCGGCCGATCCCGCGCCAGCCCGACCGTCATCCCCACCAACAACTCCACCGGCGGCACGCCCACACCGCTTGACGCCTGTACGCCCTCGGGTGCGGCGGCGCTCACGTCACGGGCGAGCATGCGGTTGACGCAGGCGGTGAGGAGGGCGCTGCGGGTGCGGAGGTAGTAGGACGTCGAGCCCGGCGGGAGGCCGGCCTCCGCGTCGACCGCGCGGTGGGTGAGCCCGCGCAGGCCGCGGGTCGCGACGAGATGGATCGCGGCGTCGGCGATGGCGTCCCGGCGATCCGCGCCCAGCGGAACCTGCTTCGTCACGCCGGTCAGTCTCGCACTTCCCAACCCGACTCTACAGATGTAGAGTCTCAGTCATGAGTACGGCGATCGTGGTGGGAGCGGGCATTGGCGGGGTCACGGCGGCCGTCGCGCTGCAACGGTGCGGGTGGCAGGTCACAGTCCTGGAGCGTGCTCCGGAGTTGGGTGAGGTAGGAGCCGGGATCTCGGTCTGGCCATCGGCGGTCGCCGTTCTCGAGGAACTCGGGGTGAAGGGTGTCGAGAAGGCATCCGCGGTCTCCAAGCCGGCCGGGATGCGCAAGCCCGACGGTCGGTGGGTCGTCGCGGCGGCCGATCTCGGCGTCGAGATCCCGGTGATGATCCACCGGGCGCAGTTGCACGACCTGATCACGGCCGAGTTCGGTCCGGCCGTCACGGTCCGCACCGGGTACGACGTCACCACGATCACCCAGGACGACACCGGCGTGACGATCAACGACGACCTGCGGGCCGACCTGGTCGTCGCCGCGGACGGGATCCGCAGCACGATCCGGACCACGTTGTATCCGGCGTACGAAGGACCGCGGTACTCCGGGTACACGGCGTACCGCGGGATTGCGGATGTGGACATCGACGACGGTGGCGGGGAGACCTGGGGCCGGGGGCAACTGTTCGGATTCGTACCGCTGATCGACGGTCGGTACTACTGGTACGCGACGGCGAACCAGCCCGCCGGTGCTCGGAGTGAGCCGACGGCGTTCCGGACGTGGCACGACCCGATCCCGAAGCTGCTGGCCGGCTCGGAGACGGTGCTGCAGAACGACATCTATGACTTGACGTTGCCTCTGGTGCCGTTCGTGCAGGGGCGGGTGGTGCTGCTAGGGGACGCGGCGCACGCGATGACGCCGAACCTCGGGCGCGGTGCGTGCTCGGCGATCGAGGACGCGGGCGCCCTCGCCCGGCACCTCGGCGAGAGCACTGATCTGATCACTGCTCTCGCTCGGTACGACGCCGAGCGCCGCCCCGCGACCACCAAGCTGGTCAAGCGGTCCCGGGGTCTTGGCCGGGTGGCCCAGGTGGAGAACCCGGTGGTGTGCGCGATCCGCAACGGCCTGTTCACCCTCGGCGGCAAGCTGGTGTCCCTGCGGAAGCCGAAGAGCAAGGTGAAACAATCGCGTCCGTGACCACACTTCCGCAGGCGCCCGAGATCCCCGGTGCGAAGCATGTCCACTCCGGCAAAGTCCGGGACCTGTACGAGCTGGAGTCCGGCGATCTGCTGATGGTCGCGAGCGATCGGATGAGTGCCTTCGACTGGATCCTGGAGCCGCCGATCCCGGACAAGGGCAAGGTGCTCACCGCGATGAGCCTGTGGTGGTTCGAGCAACTGGACATGCCGAATCACATCCTGTCCACCGACGTACCGGCCGAGGTCGCGGGCCGGGCAGTGGTGTGTGAGCGGCTCGCGATGTTCCCGGTCGAGTGCGTCGCTCGCGGGTACCTGAGCGGCTCCGGTCTGCTCGACTACAACGCCACCGGCGCGGTCTGCGGCATCCCGCTGCCGCCCGGGCTGGTCGAGGGCTCCCGGCTGGACGAGCCGATCTTCACCCCGGCGACCAAGGCCGACCTCGGTGAGCACGACGAGAACGTCTCGTACGACGCTGTCGTGGCGACCGTCGGCGCGGAAACTGCCGCTGCGCTGCGGGACCTGACCCTGGCCATCTACACGCGGGCGCGGGCGATGGCGGAGGAGCGCGGGATCATCCTGGCCGACACGAAGTTCGAGTTCGGTGCGCGGGCGGACGGGACGATCGTGCTGGCCGACGAGGTGCTGACGCCGGACTCGAGCCGGTTCTGGCCGGCTGACCAGTGGGCGCCGGGGAAGCAGCAGCCGTCGTACGACAAGCAGATCGTCCGTGACTGGCTCCAGTTCGACTCCGGCTGGGACCGTCACTCCGGCGAAGCTCCGCCGCCGCTGTCCGACGAGGTGGTCGAACGCACCCGATCGGCGTACGTCGACGCGTATGAGCAGCTGACCGGCCGCAAGTTCGAGGGCTGAACCACATTTGAGGGGGCCAACCTCGGAAGTGGTGGGTTGCCCCGTTGAGATCCCAGGGGCAGCCCACTATCTGAGGGGTTGACCGACTCCTGCCCGATGTGTGGGTGATCGTCGGCCGGGTGTGCTGCGGGATAGCGGCGATGTCTGTGTCCCAAGCGCTCGCACCACGTCCTGTCCCAGGCCCCGGCCACCACGTCCTGTCCCGGGCCTCGGCCACCACGTCCTGTCTCGGGGCTCGGCCGGTCGCGGGATCCGCCGCGACCTCGCACGGGTACCGGAGACCGCGGACAAGGCACAACCTGTCCGAGGACCCCAGAGCGTGTCCCAGGTCCCGCAGCTCCGCACCGATCCCATCGCCACCAGCACGAACCCCGCCCAGTTGCAGCAACCGCCGGTGTGGTCCACCACGATGGCGGCCGCTGCGCGCGGGATCGGCTGGACGGAGGCTGATCGGATGCCGTTGGAGGCTGGGACGTGCAGCTCGACAGGAAGTGTCGGCCCCGACCCCGGCCCCTGCCCCGGCCGGGCGGCCGGTTTCAGGCGTGAATGCCTGACCCGGCCAACACCCCGGCACCGACACATCCTGTCGAGCTGCACATCCCAACCGACCCCCACTCACACCACCCCACACATCCAGCAAGACAGCCGAAATGGCCTGCACCAACCCACCACGACCTGTCCGAACCCACCACGACCTGTCCCAGCCCACCACGACCTGTCCCAACCCACCACGACCTGTCCCAGCCCACCACGACGTGTCCCAGCCCGCTGGCTCCGGTCCCGCCCGGCGCTGTGTGTCGGCGCGGACGTGGCCCGATCGACCCATCTCATGGGTTGACGTCCGAGATGGTGGGCGGAGCCCCGGAATCCGGTACGCCAACCCGCTGCATCGGACGTCAACCCACCGCATGGGACGTCAACCCACCAGATGCGCAAGCCGGGTCGCCGACCGCCTGGGCGAGTTGGCGAACCGCCGGACAACCAACGCCGACCGCGTGCCCGGCATACCTGTCGGGCCGGTGGTTTCACCGATGACCTACCGCCCGTCACATCACCCACACATGAAGCAGAAGTACCGGCTGAACGACCCGCAATGGGTTAGAAGAGGCCGACGCCCAGGGCCAGGAGGACGAAGCGGCCGGCTCGGCCGGCGAGGACGGACAGGCTGAAGGTGAGGACGCCCATCCGGGAGGCGCCGCCGATCAGGGCGACGCCGTACAGGGGTGGGATCCCGACGAAGGCGCTCAGCAGCGTGACGGGGATACCCCAGCGGCGGTCGCTCATCGCGTCGAGCAGCCGCTTGCTGACCTCGCGGTTCCACTGCACGAACCGGCCCCAGCGGGTCCCGAGGTTGACCGGCTTGGGCTCCTTCGTCTTCCGGGCGGCGTACCCCGGCCGGTAGCGGACGGCGAGGAACATCGCGACCTTGCCGATGGTCTGCCCGATCGAGATCCCGATCGCGGCCACCACCGGGTCCAGTGCGCCGGACACGCCGACGCCGAGGACGTACGCCTCCGCGTTCAGCACCGGTACGACGGCGGACCCGATCCCGAAGCCGACCGCCAGCACGAGCTGCCAGACCCACATGACCCCGAGGCTATGCGCCGCGGCCAACGTTGCCACGCAACTCAGCCCCACACCCGGGGTGAACCAGGGCCCCACCCGAGCCGGCGGTTCGCCCCCTTGACAGCCACGGCTGACTGGGTACGGCGGGCCGCCGTCCACGCAGGATCGCGGTCAGCCGGTATGACGGGACCACCTCGACAGTGTCCTGCGATGCACTCATGAACGAGTCTCCTTTTGCTGGGAGATGCGTTCGAGGGCGCTGTCGAGCCAGCGCAGGTCGGCGTCGAGGTGGGCCACGATGTACTCGCGGACCAGCGGCGAGGTCGGGTCGTCCGCGGCCGGCGTCTCCCGTAATTCGCGGATCCGGCGCAGGTGGCTCGCGCGCTGCCGGGCCAGGAACGCCGCCACGTCACCACCGGTCCGGATCGCCGCGACGAGTTTGCGCAGGACCTCGTCCGCGCTGCCCCAGGCGGGTGGCACCGGGTCGCTGAGCCAGTCCGTGAGGTGCTCGCGGCCCTTGGTCGTCAGCGCGTAGACCGTCCGGTCCGGGCCACCGCTGGAGGTTTTGTTGACCACCTCGACGAGTCCGTCCCGCTCCAGCCGGCCGAGTGTCGTGTACACCTGCCCGAACGCCAGCGGCCGGCTGTCCGGGAACCACGTGTCATGGCTGCGCTTCACGTCGTACCCGTGCGCCGGGCCGGTCGAGAGCAGCCCCAGGACGAGCTCGGCGGTTGCCATGGCAGCGACTATACACTGCGTGTATGTACTGAGTGAGTAGTCCGCGATGCGGAGTTCTGGGGCTGGATCGGTAGGATTCAGGCGTCACCCCGGAACGAGACCTGGAGTAAGTCAGTGGCTCGCGTTGTCGTCGACGTCATGCTCAAGCCCGAGATCCTCGACCCGCAGGGCAAGGCGGTGCACGGCGCGTTCGGCCGGCTCGGCTTCGACGGCGTGGCCGATGTCCGGCAGGGAAAGCGGTTCGAGATCACCCTGGACGGCGAGGCGACCGAGGAACGGGTCGCCGAGATCCGCAAGGCCGCGGACACGCTGCTGGCCAACCCGGTGATCGAGGACTACACCCTCCACGTCGAGGACGCCCAAGAGGACGCGCAGTGAAGATCGGGGTCGTCACCTTCCCCGGCTCGCTCGACGACGTCGACGCCCGCCGCGCAGCCGCGGTGGCCGGTGCCGAGGCGGTCGCGCTCTGGCACGGCGACGCCGACCTGCACGGTGTGGACGCGGTCGTCCTGCCGGGCGGCTTCTCGTACGGCGACTACCTCCGGGCCGGTGCCATCTCCCGATTCGCGCCGGTGATGGACACCATCATCAAGAGGGCCGGCGAGGGCCTGCCGGTGCTGGGGATCTGCAACGGCTTCCAGGTGCTGTGTGAGTCGCACCTGCTGCCGGGCGCTCTGATCAAGAACCACCACCGCAAGTTCATCTGCAAGGACCAGCCGCTGCGGATCGAGAACAACCGCACCGCCTGGACCAGCGACTACGACGCCAACCACGAGATCACCATCGTGCTCAAGAACCAGGACGGTTCGTACGTCGCCGACGAGGCGACCCTGGACCGGCTGGAGGGCGAGGGCCGGGTCGTCGCCCGCTACCTGGACGAGAACCCGAACGGCTCGTACCGCGACATCGCCGGGATCACCAACGAGCGCGGCAACGTGGTCGGCCTGATGCCGCACCCGGAGCACTGCGTCGAGACACTGACCGGCCCCAGTACGGACGGCCTGGGCTTCTTCACCTCGGTGCTGAAGGCCGTCGTCTCCAGCTGATGAAGTCGTCAAGGTTGCGGCGCCTCCTGGCCCGCAGCCTCTTTCTGACCGCGGCGGCCGTGCTCGCCGCCACCGGTACGGCGAACGCCCAGCCGGCGAGCCTGATGGCCAAGGTCGTGGTGATCGGCGTCTCCGGTCTGACCTGGAGTGACGTGAAGGCG
Source organism: Kribbella sp. NBC_01484 (assembly GCF_036227145.1). NCBI lineage: Bacteria > Bacillati > Actinomycetota > Actinomycetes > Propionibacteriales > Kribbellaceae > Kribbella > Kribbella sp. NBC_01484. The sequence goes on along the minus strand of NZ_CP109437.1, from coordinate 2,193,304 downwards.
TCGCCGGAGCTGACCGCGCTGGTCGACCAGTCGAACGTCGGCTCCATCACCGTGAAGACCGCCGGCCCGCACACCTGTCCGATCGACGGCTGGCTGACGATCAGCGCCGGCACCCGGGCCTGGGGGAGTGTGGCCGACCTGCCCTGCGGTGACCTGCCGGCTGTCACCAACGGCAAGGTGGCCGATTGGCAGACGTACATCGACCGCCAGGCCGAACACCACACCGGCGCACCGATCGGTCGTCTCGGTCAGGCCGGCTACCCGATGTGCGGCTTCGGACCGGGTGCGGCGATCGCACTGGCTCACACCGACGGCTCGGTGGTCAACTGGCAGCCCGACTTTGACGCGGCCAGGCTGGCGAGCAATGACTGCGGTGACGCGGTCATCGACGCCGGCGCGCTACCTCTCAGGGAAGGGCGCGCGGAGGCGCGCAATCGGGTCGCGGATCTGGTCGCCCAGGCCCGGGCCGCCGGCGGATGGGTTCTGCTGGTCGGCGTCAGCCAGGAGGTCGCCAACGCACACCAGGAGCCGCTCGTTGCGATGCAGCTCCCGCCGGACAACGGTCCGCGCTGGCTGACGAGCGACAGCACCCGCCGACCGGGTCTGATCCAGCTGACCGATATCACCGCAACCATTCTCAGGGGGCGGACAGCCGCAGAAGTCGATCCGGCTGGGGTGGCGAAGGCTGGACCGCTGGATGGGAACGAGATCCACTCCACCGGTGACGTGCACACCGATGCGGACGCGGTGATCGAGAACCGGCTGGACACCAACCAGCGGTTCGAGCAGCCACGGCCGATGCTGGTCGCGGTCTCGATGACGATCCTGGCTGCGGAGCTCCTCGCGATCGCCTGGTTCTGGATCACGCGCAGCCCGCGGTCCCGTCGTACGCTCGTCTTCACGCTGTTGACGCAAGGTGGATTCTTCATCGCGGTGTTCCTGTCCACGGCGACCGTGTGGTGGCGGTGGCCCGCGCCCGCTTTCTCCTTGTACTGCGTGGTTCTCGGGATCAGCGTGGTCCTGGCAGGTGTGGCTCAGGTCGTGCTGAAGCGCTATGCGTTCCTGGGGATCGCGTTGACGGCGTACGTGATCTTGCTGGTGGACGGCGTGCTTGGGACGCCGCTGCAGTTCGGGAGCATGTTCACAGACGGGCCGGTGATCGGTGGACGGTTCTATGGCTTCGGCAACTCCACTTTCGCGACGCTTGCGGTCGCAGCCCTCGTCACTGCCGGCTGGGCCGCGCAGAAGCTGATCGACAAGAGCAGAGTGCAGGCCGCACTCGCTGTGCTTGCGATCGGCGGCGCTGCGATCGTGGTGGACGGCAGACCCGGCTGGGGGACCGACTTCGGCGGCATCATCGCGCTGACCCCGGCGGTGCTGCTCATGGCCTGGCTGACCTGGCGCGGCAGCATCTCACTGCGTGCATTGATCGGTGTGGGTCTGACCGGCGTACTGGCGGTGTCCGCTGTCGCCTACCTCGACTATCTACGGCCGCCGGACCAGCGGAGCCACTTCGGCACGTTCGTGGCCCGGCTGCTCGACGGGGATGTGAGCGACATACTGATTCGCAAGCTGGACATGGCGGTGCAGGTCTTCACCGGTCCGTCCGGCTGGGCCATGCTCGTGGCAGTGGTGCTGTGCATGCTCGCCACTGTGCTACCCGAGAAGGTGCCCTCGGAGTCCTACCGCCGCTTCTACACCAGTCTGCCGATGATCCGGCCGACTCTCCTCGCCCTGTCGACCTGCGGTCTGGTCGGCATGCTGCTGAACGACGCCGGCGTCGCCCTACCCGCGATCATGGCCGGCTTCGCCGTACCACTGCTGGTGGCTCACCTTGTGACCGCTGAGCAGCCCGCTACCGTTTCACCTGAGTCCCACCTAGTGCAGGAGTCCTAACGTGTCCACCGACACTGTCAGCAACGCCAGTAGTACCCCTGACGTCGAGCAGCCGTGGGCGGAGCTCGGCTTGAAGCCGGATGAGTACCAGCGGATCCGGGACATCCTGGACCGCCGGCCGACCAGCTGCGAGCTGGCGATGTACTCGGTGATGTGGAGCGAGCACTGCTCGTACAAGTCGTCCAAGGTGCACCTGCGCAAGTTCGGCGAGATCCCGCAGGAGACACCGGCCGGGAAGATGCTGGCCGGCATCGGTGAGAACGCCGGCGTCATCGACATCGGCGAGGGGTACGCCGTCACCTTCAAGGTCGAGTCGCACAACCACCCGTCGTACGTCGAGCCCTACCAGGGCGCGGCGACCGGTGTCGGCGGCATCGTCCGCGACATCCTCGCGATGGGCGCCCGCCCGGTCGCGGTGATGGATCCGCTGCGGTTCGGCCCGCTGGACGCGCCGGACACCAAGCGCGTGCTGCCCGGGATCGTCTCCGGCGTCGGTGGCTACGGCAACAGCCTCGGCCTGCCCAACGTCGGTGGTGAGGTCGTCTTCGACCCGACGTACCTGGGCAATCCGCTGGTCAACGCGCTCTGCGTCGGCGTGATGCGGCACGAGGACCTGCACCTGGCCAACGCGACCGGCGTCGGCAACCAGATCATCCTGTACGGCGCCAAGACCGGTGGCGACGGGATCGGCGGAGTGTCGGTGCTGGCGTCGGAGACCTTCGCCGAAGGCGGTCCGACCAAGCGGCCGGCGGTCCAGGTCGGCGACCCGTTCATGGAGAAGCTGCTGATCGAGTGCACGCTGGAGCTGTTCGCCGCGCGCGTGGTGGAAGGCATCCAGGACCTCGGTGGCGCGGGCCTGTCGTGTGCGACGTCCGAGCTGGCGAGTGCGGGCGAGGGCGGCATGTACGTGTCGCTCGACAAGGTGCCGCTGCGGGACGCGTCGCTCGCGCCGGAAGAGATCCTGATGAGCGAGTCGCAGGAACGCATGATGGCGGTCGTCACGCCGGACAACGTCGAGGCGTTCCTGAAGATCTGCGCCAAGTGGGACGTGCAGGCCGACGTGATCGGCGAGGTCACCGACACCGGCCGGCTGCAGATCGACTGGCACGGCGAGCGGGTGGTCGACGTACCGCCGCGGACCGTCGCGCACGAGGGGCCGGTCTACGAGCGGCCGTACGCGCGGCCGGACTGGCAGGACGAGCTGCAGGCCGACGGCGCGGAGAAGTTGCCGCGGGCAACCACGCCCGCGGAGCTGCGGGACACCCTGCTGAAGCTGGTCGCGTCGCCGAACCTGTGCGACAAGTCCTGGGTGACGGACCAGTACGACCGCTACGTGCTGGGCAACTCGGTGCTCGCGCAGCCCGAGGACAGCGGGATGATCCGGGTCGACGAGACCAGCGGGCTCGGTGTCGCGGTGTCGACCGACTGCAACGGGCGGTTCGCCAAGCTCGACCCGTACACCGGTGCGAAGCTCGCGCTGGCCGAGTCGTACCGCAACGTCGCGACCACCGGCGCCCGGCCGGCCGCGGTGACCGACTGCCTGAACTTCGGCTCGCCCGAGGACCCCGCTGTGATGTGGCAGTTCGCCGAGGCGATCCGCGGCCTGGTCGACGGCTGCAAGGAGCTCGGTATCCCGGTCACCGGTGGCAACGTGTCGTTCTACAACCAGACCGGTGATACTCCGATCCTGCCGACCCCGGTGGTCGGCGTACTGGGGGTCATCGACGACGTCACCCGTCGTACGCCGATCGGCTTCACGCCCGAGATGGAGGGCCACCAGCTGTACCTGCTCGGTGAGACCGAGGAGGAGCTGTCCGGGTCGGAGTGGGCGCACGTCATCCACGGCCACCTCGGTGGACGGCCGCCGGCGATCGACCTGGCGGCTGAGCAGCAGTTGGCCGACATCCTGATCAACGCGTCCCGCGACGGCCTGATCGACGCGGCGCACGACGTCAGCGACGGCGGCGTGGCGCAGACGCTGGTCGAGTCGGCTCTCCGCGGCGGTGTGGGTGCCCGGGTGTGGGCGCCGGACGGGCTCGACCCGTTCTTGTTCCTGTTCGCGGAATCGGCCGGCCGGGCGGTCGTCGCCGTACCGCGCACCGAAGAGGTCCGGTTCACCGACATGTGCACGGCCCGCCGCTTCCCGCACGCGAAGATCGGCGTCATCACCGGCGACACCCTCGACGTCCAGGACCAGTTCGAGGTGTCGCTGACCGAGCTGCGGACGGCCTGGACGCAGACGCTCCCGGCCGCCCTCAACTAGCCGGCCGCGCGACGACCCGGGCGCTGTGAGTGCCCGGGTCGGCAGGCCGTACCTGTCGGTCTCAGCCGACCAGTGCCACGCGCTGGGTCGCCTCGGCCAGGACGCGGTTCAGGCCGGCCTGGTCCTGCGGACGACCGGCGACCGTGACCTCGATGTAGGCCCGCTTGCCGTGCTCCAGGGTGTCGATGAAGCGCGTGGTGACCCAGCGCTGGCCACGGGCCCCGTCGCGGTACGTGTAGGTGATCGACGTGTAGGCGACCGGCGGCGCGGTCCACGGCACCTTCGACTTCACCGTGCCGTGGGCGCGGGTGACGATCTTCAGGCCGGGGACGCCGTGCAGGGCCTTGACCCGCTGCTGGGAGGCGGTGTTCACGCTCACCTTGCCGTCGAGGCCGCCGTCGACCCGGAGCATCCAGGTGTTCGAGCTGTCGGTGAACTTCGCCTCGTACAGGCCGAGCCGGGTGAACTTCCAGCCGGTCGGCGCGTAGACCGAGACGTTGCAGTTGCCGACGTGACCCCAGCACTTGTACTTGTAGCTGAGGCCTGCCGGGTTGAGCGCGGGCTTGGCGTAGGCCGCGACGCTCGTGCGGGCCGGCGCGGCGGCGTCACTCGGCGCGACGCCCAGTACGAGCCCCACGGCACCGATGATCGCGGTGCCGACCAGTACGCGAAGCGTGGTCTTCTTCATGTTTCCGTCCTTCATGGCCAGGGGCTCCGTTCGGCCCTTCGCGACTTGAGATGACTTGGTGCCCGCCCGCGGTTGAGCGCCGATCTTGTGAGCAACGTCTCCGCGGGACCCGGCAACCAAATCGCGTTCGGCGGTCGGGCCACCGGGCGTCTGGCACACTCGAAGGGGACGAGTGAGGTGAGCGGATGGCGGAGCGGCGGCCGGTCAAGCCGAGTGAGCTGATGGGGCTCGCGGCGGCGGCCGGGCAGGAGGCTCGGGTTGCGGCTGCGCGGCGCCGGATGGCTGGTTTGCGGTTGAGCGATGAAGAGCGGCGGATCTGTACCGACGAGCTGGCCGAGCAGTTCGCGGTCGGTCGGCTGGATGAGGGTGAGCTGCATCGGCGGGTGGATCGGCTGAACGACGCGGTGACGCATGCCGACCTGCAGCCGATCTTCGCCGACCTCCCGGCTCCATCGCTCTACAAGCCCGAGTCGAAGAAGCCTGGCAAGTGGCGGTGGGCCGCGTTCGCGGGCGCTGTGTGGATGGCCCTGCCGTTCGCGCTGACTGGACTGGTGCTGATGGTCTTCGGCCGTGAGATCGCGGCCGCGATCTTCGGGTTGCCCGCGCTGGCCTGGGTGTTCTTCACGTACCGCTGGGCTTCTCGCCCGCAGCGCGAGGAGCGCCGTCGGTCAGGAAGCTAGCGTCGACCCCGCCCGTCACCCGAAAGGCGCCGCCATGCCCGAATCCGCCCACGCCGTCGCTGTTGACCAAGCTGGCGGGCCGCCGGCTACGCGCGGCGGGCATTACGTCCCGCAGCGGGCGCCGCTGAAGCCGGTCCCGTTCCAGAAGCTGCCACCCGGCGCGATCGAACCGCGCGGCTGGCTCGCGCGACAGCTCGAGCTGCAGGTCAACGGCCTCTGCGGCCGGTACGACGAGATCTCGGACTTCCTGGTCTACGACACCAACGGCTGGGTCGATCCGGCCCAGGGCGCCTGGGAGGAGTTGCCCTACTGGCTCCGCGGCTTCGGCGATCTCGGTTACGTGACCGGCGACACCGGCGTACTGACCAGGACACAGCGCTGGATCGACGGCATCCTTGCGACCCAGGCTCCGGACGGCTGGTTCGGTCCGGAACGTCTGCGGACCTCACTGGAGGACGGTCCGGACTTCTGGCCCGGCATGCCGTTGCTGGCCGCGTTCCGGTCCTGGTACGAGTACTCCGGCGACGAGCGGGCCATCCCGTTCATGACGAAGTACCTGCAGTTCCAGAACACTCAGCCCGCCGAGGTGTTCAACCGCTCGTGGGGCGCGTTCCGGTGGGGCGACAACATCGACACTGCGTACTGGCTGTACAACCGCACCGGCGACGAGTGGCTGCTCGACCTGGTGACGAAGATGCACTCCGGCTCGGCTGACTACATCACTGGCATTCCTACCTGGCACAACGTCAACCTGGCGCAGGGGTTCCGTGAACCGTTGCAGTACTGGCTTCTGAGTGGCGACGTGCAGCACCGGGCGGCGACGTACCGGAACTATGCGACGGTGATGGGGCGCTACGGTCAGTTCCCGGGCGGTGGGTTCGCTGGGGACGAGAACTCGCGGCCTGGGTTCGGTGACCCGCGGCAGGGGTTCGAGACGTGCGGGATCGTCGAACTGATGCACAGCTGCGAACTGCTGACCCGCTTCACCGGTGGCACGGTCTGGACGGACCGGTGTGAGGAACTCGCGTTCAACTCGCTGCCGGCGTCGTACGATCCGCAGCAGCAGGTCATGCACTACATCACCTGCGCCAACAGCGTGCAGCTCGACGACCGGCCGAAGCACGGGCAGTTCGAGAATCCCTTCGCCATGCAGGCCTACAAGTACGGCGTGCATCAGTATCGATGCTGCCCGCACAACTACGGCATGGGCTGGCCGTACTACGCGCAGGAGCTGTGGCTGGCGACGACGGACAACGGACTGGCGGCGTCGATGTACGCCGCCAGCAAGGTCACCGCTCGCGTCGGTGCGGGAGACCTGGTGAGCATCGTGCAGGACACGGAGTACCCGTTCTCCGACAAGATCACCTTCACAGTGCGGACTGCACGCGATGTCCGATTCCCCTTCTATCTAAGGCGTCCTGGCTGGGCGCAAGACGTTTCGGTAGAGGTGAACGGCCAGCCGGTCCGGACTGCCGGCGAGTGGATGAAGGTGGATCGCACCTGGCACTCGGGCGACCGCGTCGAGCTGGTGCTGCCGATGCGGACCACCACCCGGGTGTGGAACGACAACCACTCCATCTCCGTCGACCGTGGTCCGCTGACCTACTCGCTGAAGATCGACGAACGCTACGAGCGCATCGGCGGCACCGAGGACTGGCCGGAACTGGCTGCCTATCCGGAGTCTCCGTGGAACTACGGTCTGGTGCCAGATGCGCAGTTCGACGTCGTACGGCGGGACGCCGGCGAGGACCCGTTCACCACCGAGGGCGTGCCGCTCGCCTTGACCACCCAAGCTCGGCGGATCCCGCAGTGGGAGACGGACACCGAGGACGTGGTCGGACTGCTGCAGCCTGATCCGGCCCGCTCATCGGAGCCGGTTGAAACGGTGACTCTCATCCCGATGGGCGCCGCGCGACTCCGGATCACGTCCTTCCCGCAGGTGTCGTCAGATGGAGAGGAGTGGATCCGCCGTACCCGGATCACCGCCTCGCACGTCAACGACGGCGACTCACTCGAGGCGCCGGACGACGGCCGGCTCCCTGCGTCGTCCGCGGACACATCAATCCCGCGCTTCACCTGGTGGGACCGGCGTGGGACGACGGAGTGGATCCAATACGACCTACGCGAAGTCCGCGACCTCTCCCAGGCATCGGTCTACTGGTTCGACGACACGGGGTCCGGGGAAAGCCGGGTGCCGGACTCATGGCGAATCCTGTGGCTCGACGGCGACACCTGGCGCGCAGCCGACAACACCATCCCGTACGCCGTGACCGCAGACCAACTGAACACGACAACCTTCACACCGGTCCGGACGCAGTACGTCCGAGTCGAGGTCGCACTGCATCCGACCTGCTCCGGTGGAGTGCTCCACCTGGCCTTCGACTGATGGACCAGGCGTACCTAAGGACAGGACGTAGTGCGGATCCGGGCGGAAAGTTGGCTCGGGTTCACGCTCAGCCGGGGCTATACGTAGATGACTACATCCTGTTCTTAGGTACGGCGGATGGCGATGCCGTGGGTGTTGGCGAGGTGAGACCGGGGCTGAACTAGCCTGTGGGGCGTGGAGGCTAGGTTGCGGCTGGCGGTGGGGGCGGACGGGCCGGCGATCGCGGAGTTGGCGCGGGCTTCGGTGCGGGAGGTGTTCCCGGCGTACCACGACGAGGTGCAGACCGCGAGCGCGGCGGAACACATCACCACTCTGGACACCGCGCTGATCGATGACGGCACGTACTACGTGTACGAGGCCGCCGGCGAGATCGTCGCGTGTGGTGGGTGGAGCCGGCGGAACAAGCTGTTCAACGCGAGTACGGCGGGCGCCGACGAGCGACTGCTGGACCCGGCCACCGAACCGGCCCGGATCCGGGCGATGTTCGTCCGCGGGGACTGGACCCGGCGCGGACTCGGGCGAGGGATCCTGACCGCCTGTGTCGACGCGGCCCGGGCGGAGGGGTTCACCCGGCTCGCGTTGATGGCGACGCTGCCCGGCGTACCGCTGTACAAGGCCTTCGGGTTCACCGAGGTGGAGCCCGTCGACCTTCCCATGCCCGACGGCGTCGTCCTCAAGGGAGTCGCCATGGAACGACCGATCGACCTGGAGGAGTACGCATGAACGAGCGGAGCGAGTTCATCATCCAGCACAGTCCGTCTCGCGCCTCATCGGCGCCCGGAGCGAAGCGAGGACGACGATGAGCTCAGGCACCAAAGTCTCCGCCCCCGACGGCACCGAGGTGGTCCTCGGCGAGATCGGGACCCGAGTGCTGCTGAAGAACTCCCGCGTCCGCGTCTGGGAGGTGTCACTGCAACCCGGCGAGGCACAGGGCTGGCACCTGCACCACAACCCGTACGTCGTCCTGTGCCTGTCGACGTCCCCCTGTCACATGGACTGGCTCGACGGCAGCCCGGCACGGCAGCTGAGCGAGACCGTCGGCGGCTCGGTGTATCGCCCGGTGTCACCGGTGCACATGCTCACCAACGACGGTTCGGCGCTCTACCTCAATCGGTTGATCGAGATCCTCGACCTGGGCGAGGAGGCGTCCGGCGACCCGTACTTCGTGGTCGCGGGCGTACCCGCGGACGCCGGCTTCGAGGAGGTCGGTGAGTCCCCGGCCAAGGTGGTCGTCGACGAGGACGACGTACGCGTCCAGCACGTCACTCCGGACGCGGGCGAGTCCTACACCTGGCACACCGGCGCCTACCCGGCCCTCGTGGTCGACCTGGACCTCGACAACCCCGACGTCACCTACCTGGAGCCCGGCGAGACCTACACCCTCCCCGCGAAGCCCAACCGCACCGCCGGCTTCAACCTGGTCGAGCTGTTGTACTACAGCAAGCCGCGCACCTGAGCAGCGTCCCGTGCCGCCAGCACCGCGGCCGTGTCGACCTCACTGAGAACTGCCTGCCGTAAGCGTGCCTTCACCAGCGGGACCTGCGGACCGACCGCGCTGAGCTCCTCCACCCCGAGAGCAGCGAGCAGTACGGCGGACTGCGGATCGCTGGCGAGGTCGCCGCAGACTGCGACGCGAACGCCTGCGTTGCGAACGACATGGTCGATCAACTGCAGTACTGCGGGGTCGAGGCCATCGGCGAGTGGGGCGACGGCGGTGTTGGTGCGGTCTGCGGCCGTTGTGTACTGGGTGAGGTCGTTGGTGCCGATGCTGACGAAATCCAGCCCGATGGCGAGGGTGGCGATCCGGAGTGCGGCGGCCGGCACCTCGACCATGATGCCGACTTCCAGGCCGTCGGGCCGTGGGCCGAGATCGTCCAGTTCGTGGAGTCCCCAGGCGACCTCGTCCGCGGTCGTCACCATCGGGAACATCACGTGCACCGGAGTCTCGGCCGCGACCCGGCGGACGGCTTCGAGTTGATCGCGCAGCAGTTCGGGACGCCGCCGGAACACGCGGATCCCGCGCTCGCCGAGGAACGGGTTAGCCTCCCGGTCCTGCGGCAGGAACGGCAGCGGCTTGTCGCCGCCGATGTCCCAGGTCCGGATCGTGATCGGCTTGCCGTCCAACGCTCGCGCGATCGCCCGGAACTGCTCGACCTGCTCGTCCACGGTCGGCGCCGTACGCCGATCACCGAACAACACCTCGGTCCGCACCAGCCCGGACCCGTCCGCACCCCGCGCCGCCACCGCGTCCTGGACGGCGCCGACGTTGACGAGCACGCCGATCGTCCGCCCGTCCACGGTCGTCGCCGGCTCATCGGCCCGCGTCAACGCCCGCTCCCGCTCACCCCGACGCTCAGCGATCGTCGCCCGTACGGCGTCTTCGTCCGGCGCAACCTCGAACGACCCGACCCGCGCGTCAAACGCAACCACCACCCCCGCCGGCACCTCGACGTCCCCGATCCCGGTGATCAGCGGAATCCCGCGAGACCGAGCCACAATCACCCCATGGCCGGTCGTCCCCGCGGCCCGCACAGCAACTCCGGCAACCCGCCCGGCGTCAAGCGTGGCAGCCGTCGCCGCATCCAACTCAGGCACGACGAGGATGCTCCCCTCGGCAGCGCTGTCCGGGGCGGCTCCGGCCGACGTGGGTTCGTCGGTGGCGCTCCCGGTGAGAGCGCGCAGTACGCGGTCGCGGACGGCTCGCACGTCCTGCGCCCGTTCCCGCTGGTAGGCGTCGTCCAGTCCCTCGAAGGCGGCCGCCAGTTCGTCGTAGGTCTGCTTCCACGCGACGGGGGCCGGCGTACCCGCGGTGATCGCCGCCCGGATCTCCTCCAACGGCTTGCGATCGTTCAGCAGCGCGAGGTGGGCGGCGAAGATCTCCCCATGGTCCGGGCTGCCGTCCCGCAATCCGCGAAGCTCGTCCCCAACTGTCGCCACCGCCTGGTCGAGCTGACCCAACTCGTCGTCCCCGGCAACGTAACCGCTCAGGTCGACCGCCACACCGGCCAGGACCGCGGGCCCGATCGCCACATCCAGCCCTGACCCACCGGTCCCCGCGGATCCACCCGTGCCTGGCTCCGGTGCGCCTCCTCCGGCAGCTCCTGCTCCGACTCCGCCGGCAGTGTCGCCGAAGTTTTCCCCTGCCAGCTTGGTGATCGCCGCCAAGACCTCGGCAGCCTGCGCACCGCTCGCTCCCACCCGCAGCCGGTGACCCTGCTGAGCGTTCAGCGTCGCGACCATGCTCAAGCTGCCGGCGTCAACCGGCCCACGCCCCGTGTCGAGATCGGTGAGCGTGACAGTGGCATCGAAACCATTGACCAGGCCAACGAGTCGCGCAGCCGGCCGCGCGTGCAGCCCGTGCTCGTTGCTCACCGCAACTTCCACCGTCTGGTCGGCCTCAACCGCAGCAGTCGACTCGGCAGCACCGCCGACTCCAAGGTGGTCCTGCTTCCCGAGCAACCCGCGCTCGGCCTCGGCCGCCACCGCGTCGAGAGAGGCGTCGGTGGACGCGGTCACCACTGCGGCGACCAGGCCCTCGACCAGTGGCGCGCTGGACAACCGGACGCGCCCGGCGAGCTCGGGATCGACGAACTCCAAGGCCAGTTCGGCGCTCAACACGGCACTGCCGAGGTCGAGGAGGATCAGTACGCCGTCCGGGCTGTCGGCGATCGTGATCGCCTCGGAGACCGCCGCCGCGTCCGTGCCGAACGTCGTGTCGTCCAGCCCGGCCGCGACCGCGATCACCGGACGGTTGTCCTCAGCAACCATCTCCGACGCCAGCCCCACCGCCGCCGCAGCCAGCGCCCGGCTGTGCGACACCACCACGATCCCGATCATGGGAGCGTGCGAGCAGCCGACTCCAACAGCAACGTAGTACTGGTCGCACCCGGGTCCTGGTGGCCGGCGCTGCGCTCGCCGAGGTAGCTCGCGCGGCCCTTCCGTGCCACCAGCGGCACGGTCGCATCCCGGCCCTTGGCGGCCGCCTCCGCCGCCGCGGTCAGCGCACCGGCGAGATCCGATCCGCCTGCCACGGCAGCGTCGTACGCGTCCAGGGCCGGCGCCCAGGCGTCGTACATGGTCTTGTCGCCCAGCTCCGGCTTGCCGCGCTGAAGGATCCCACCGACCCCGGCCGTGAACGCCTCCCCGATCGTCGCCGGGGTCAGTTCGGCGCCGGCCAGCGCAGTCCCGAAGCGCAGGAAGAACGTGCCGTACAGCGGCCCGCTCGCCCCGCCGACCTTGCTGACCAGCGTCATCCCGGCCTTCTTCATCAGCTCGTCGACCGACCCGAAGCTGGTCTCGTCCAGCACCGCGACGATCGCCTGGAACCCACGGTCCATGTTGGCCCCGTGATCCGCATCCCCGATCGCCGAATCCAGCTCGGTCAAGTACGCCGCATTCTCATGCAACGTACTCGCGGCATCCCGCAACCAATCAACGAAACTGTCGACTCCCATGCTCACGCGCCCCAGCGGAGGCCGGGGGTGTTGACCGGGGCGTCCCAGAGACGCACCAGTTCGTCGTCCACCTTCAGGAGGGTGACCGAGCAGCCGGCCATCTCGAGGGAGGTGATGTAGTTGCCGACCAGGGAGCGGGCGACGGTGATGCCGGCGCGGTCGAGCAGTTTGGCGACCTCGTTGTACATCAGGTACAGCTCGAGCAGCGGCGTACCGCCCATGCCGTTGACGAAGGCAATGACCGAGTCGCCTTGCTGATAAGGAAGGTCGCTCACCACCGGGTCGACGAGCATCGCTGCGATCTCGCGAGCCGGTGCCAGTGGCAACCGTTGCCGGCCGGGCTCGCCGTGGATGCCGATGCCGACCTCCATCTCGTTCTCGGCCAGGTCGAACGTCGGCTTGCCGGCCGCCGGGACCGTGCAGGACGTGAGCGCCATGCCCATGCTGCGGCCGTTGTCGTTGACCTTCTTGGCCAGGTCCGCGATCGCCTGCAGCGGGCGCTCCTCCTCGGCCGCCGCGCCGACGATCTTCTCCAGCAGCACGGTCACGCCGACGCCGCGGCGGCCGGCAGTGTAGAGGCTGTCCTGTACGGCGACGTCGTCGTTCGTCACCACCGACAACACCTCGGTGCCGGCGTCGGCGGCGGCCAGTTCGGCGGCCATCTCGAAGTTCATCACGTCGCCGGTGTAGTTCTTCACGATGTGCAGGACACCCGCACCCGCGTCGACCGCCTTGGTCGCGGCCATCATCTGGTCCGGCACCGGCGAGGTGAACACCTCACCGGCACAGGCCGCGTCGAGCATCCCAGGGCCGACGAACCCGCCGTGCATCGGCTCGTGTCCCGACCCACCGCCGGAGATCAGTCCCACCTTGCCCGGCCTCGGGGCGTCCTTGCGGTACACGATCCGGTTTTCCAGATCCACCCGCAACCGATCCGGATGCGCTGCCGCCATCCCCTGCAGCGCCTCACTCACAACATCACCAGGTTCGTTGATGAGCTTCTTCATGCCACCCATCTGAGCACACGCCCGCCCGGAACGGGAGTCCCACGCTCAGGCCGCCGTCGTCGACGGCAACGGGATCGACCGGATCGCGCGGCTCACCGTGAGCGGAAGAGCCGCGACGGTGATCAGAACGCCCAGGACGCAGACTCGGCGCTGATGGCCGGCCTGCCGCGTCCTGGTCGGAGGCCGGACCCGGATCCGGTGACCTGAGACAGCTTGCGGTGGGCGGAGACACGCAATGCCAGGGCCCCGCCCACCACGTCCTGTCCCAGCCCCTCCCACCACGTCCTCTCTCGGGCCTCGGCCACCACGTCCTGTCTCAGGCCCCGGCCACCACGTCCTGTCCCAGGCCCCGGCCACCACGTCCTGTCCCGGGCCTCGGCCACCACGTCCTGTCTCGGGGCCCGGCCGACCGCGGGATCCGCCGCGACCTCGCACAGGTACCGGAGACCGCGGACAAGGCACAACCTGTCCGAGGACCCCAGAGCGTGTCCCAGGTCCCGCAGTTCCGAACCGATCCCATCGCCACCAGCACGAACCCCGCCCCGTTGCAGCAACCGCCGGTGTGGCCCACCACGATGGCGGCCGATGCGCGCGGGATCGGCTGGACGGAGGCTGATCGGATGCCGTTGGAGGCTGGGACGTGCAGCTCGACAGGAAGTGTCGGCCCCGACCCCGGCCCCTGCCCCGGCCGGGCGGCCGGTTTCAGGCGTGAATGCCTGACCCGGCCAACCCCCCGGCACCGACACGTCCTGTCGAGCTGCACATCCCAACCGACCCCCACTCACACCACCCCACACATCCAGCAAGACAGCCGAAATGGCCTCCACCAGCCCACCACGACCTGTCCCAGCCCGCCACGACCTGTCCCAGCCCGCCACGACCTGTCCCAGCCCGCCACGACCTGTCCCAGCCCGCCACGACCTGTCCCGACCCGCCGGCTCCGGTCCCCGCCCGGTGCTGTGTGTCGGCGCGGACCTGGCCTGATCGGCCCATCTGGTGGGTTGACGTCCGAGATGGTGGGGCGGAGTCCAGTGTTCGAAGCAACGGTTCATGCTGCTGCCGGGTTGGCGAGCAGTTCGGCCAGCGCTTGGGCTGGGGTTTTCAGGTTGAGTGTAGGGCGGGGGCGTTGGTTGAGGGTGGCGGCGATCCGGTCGAGGTCGGCGGCGGTGTGGATGGACAGCTCGCTGCCCTTGGTGAGCCAGAACCGCAGGAGCCGGTTGGTGTTTTCGTTGGTGCCGCGTTGCCAAGGGGAGTGGGGGTCGCAGAAGTAGACCGGCATGTCGAGGTCGAGCTGGATGCGCCGGTAGGCGGCTAGTTCGGTGCCGCGGTCCCAGGTCAGCGAGCGGCGCAGGTGGTCGGGCAGGGTCCGCATCTGGGCGATCATGGCCTCGGCGACGCTGTCGGCGTCGTGCTGTCCGGGCAGGTGCAACAAGATGGTGAACCGGGTGCTGCGCTCGACCAGGGTGCCGACCGCGGAGGTGTTGGCGGCGCCGATGATCAGATCGCCTTCCCAGTGCCCGGGCACGGCACGGTCGGCGGCCTCGGCGGGGCGCTGGCTGATCCGGAACGCCTCCCGGTACGGGCCTGTGGACTGGCGCCGGCCGCCGCGGGGCTTGCGCGCCGAGCGGCGCAGGCTCAGCTGCCGGTGCAGGTCCTGGCGCAACTGGCCACGGGTCTGCACATACAACGCCTGGTAGATGGTTTCGTGCGACACACGAGCCATCTTCTCCTCGGCGCTGGCGCCGGGGTGATCGCGGCGCAGAACCGTCGCGATCAGGCCCGGGGACCAGCCGGCGTCCATCCAGTCGGTGATCCGGGCGCACAGCCCCGGATCGGCGGCCAGCTTGAACTCCTTGGGCCGTCGCCGCCGCTCATGCGCGCCACGGTGAGCCACCGGCGCCCAGTACGACCCGTCCGGGCCACGATTGCGGGCCACCTCCCGCCAGATCACCGACCTGTCCCGCCCGATCGCCTCCCCGATCCCGGCATACGACAACCCCTGCCGCAGCAACACCGCGATCACCGCCCGGTCCTCACTGCTCAACGCCCGCCGGCGCCGCGGCTGCTCACCGGCCGCCGCACCCGGGAACGAGGCCGGCGCACTGCCTACCAATCCACCAGCCCTACCCCGCCGCATCGATGGCTCCACAAGCCCCGATGCTCGCCACCACAACCTCCCCGCCTCCCACGACACGCCGGCCCCCACCGCAGCCGCCTGCAACGACTCCCCACCACACACCAGCGCGAAGAACCGCTCACGCACCTCATACGGATACGCCTTCGGCATCAAACAACACCTTCCAGTAGTCGTTGCTTCGACCACTGGAGTCCGCCTGGGTTGGCGCCCCGGAATCGGGTACGTCAACCCGCTGCATGGGACGTCAACCCACCAGATGCGCACGCCGGGTCGCCGACCGCCTGGGCGAGTCGGCGAACCGCCGGACAACCAACGCCGACCGCGTGCCCGGCATACCTGTCGGGCCGGTGGTCTCACCGATGACCTACCGCCCGTCACATCACCCACACATGAAGCAGAAGTACCGGCTGACCCCTCAAATGGCCGCGCCCCTCAAATGGCCGCACCCATCAAATGGCGGCGCGGTTCACGTGGTCGCGCGGCGAGGGTGCGGGGTGGGTCAGTCCTTGGGGCGGAGGAGGGGGCGGACGACCTCGCGGGCGTCGTGGATGCGGGACTTGACGGTGCCGAGCGGGGCACCGACGAGAGCGGCGATCTCCTCGTACGAGAGGCCGTAGACGTCGCGGAGGACGAGTGGGGTGACCATCTGCGGGCGGTCGCGTTCGAGGGTTTCGAGGGCCTCGAGCAGGTCGAGGCGGGTGCCGGCGATGACGCTGGTGGTGCGCGGGTCCGGCTTGTCCATCGTCTCCGGGTTGTGCGCGGCCTGCGCCGTACGCTTCAGCTTGCGGTACGTGGAGCGCGCCGAGTTCGCCGCGACCGAGTGGACCCAGGTGGAGAAGCTGCTCCGGCCGGAGTACGTGCCGATCTTGGTGGCGATGTTCAGCAGCGCCTCCTGGGCCGCGTCCTCAGCATCCGCCGAGTACGGCAGCACGCTGCGGCAGATCCGCAGTACACGCGGGTAGATCTGCCGCAGCAGGTCGTCCATCGCGTGTTTGTCGCCCGCCTGGGCCCGCTCGGCCAGGGTCCCGAGGTCGTCGGTCGGGCTGGTGCTCTCGCTCATCTGCGCCTTCGCTGTCGATCGGCCCCCGGCCTGGGACTCTTGGTACTCCATAATGCCTTGTATGGGGGTCCCAACCAGGCTTGGCCGCTACGTCGTGCGACGACGGCTGGGCTCGGGTGGTTTCGCTACGGTATGGCTTGCTCACGATGAGCAACTGGATGCCGAAGTGGCGATCAAGGTGCTCGCCGACAACTGGGGGCACGACGACTCGGTCCGGCAGCGGTTCCTCGAGGAGGGCCGGTTCCTGCGCCGGGTGGAGTCCGAGCACGTCGTCCAGGTCCACGACGTCGGCGAACTCGAGGACGGCCGGCCCTTTCTCGTGCTCACGTACGCCGACCGCGGCACGCTGGCCGATCGACTGAAGAAGCAGCCGCTGCCGGTGGCCGAGGCCGTCGATGTCGTCGTCCAGGTCGGCCGCGGCCTGCGGGCCCTGCACCGGCGCGGCCTGCTGCACCGGGACGTGAAACCGGCGAACGTTCTGTTCCGCAGCACGGACGACGGCGAGCGCGCCGTACTGTCCGACCTCGGCCTGGGCAAGTCCCTCGACGAGGTGTCGCGAATCACAATGCCCGGCGGCACCCCGTCGTACGTCGCTCCCGAACAGGCGATGGGTGAGCGGCTGGACCAGCGGGCCGACCAGTACTCGCTGGGCGCGGTCGCGTACGCCGCTCTGACCGGGAGGTCACCGCATCAGGTGGACGGGCTGGGCGCGGCGAGCCGGGTCGAGGCCGCGCCGCCGCCGAGCTCGCTCGGGTTCGACCTGCCGGATCTGGTCGACGCCGCCATCGTCCGCGCACTCGACCCGGACCGGGAGAAGCGCTGGCCGGACGTCCAGTCGTTCACCCGCGAGCTCGTCGGCGCGTTGGACGAGACGACCCACGACTTCCCGCTCTCGATCCGCGAGTCGGTGACGGTCGCCGTACCCGCGGGCCCGGAGGAGGACGGCGAGCCGACCGCCCTCAGCGATGCGAACACGCCGACCATCGTCAAGACGTCGTCCACTCCGGACGCCGATTCGAGTGTCGGGGCGCTGGCGGCGGCCGTCGAGTCCGCAGCCGCAGAGCTTGCGGCCGAAGGTACGGCGGAGTCGTCGACCGGGACCGGGACCGCCGGGGCGCAGCCCGAGCCCCCTGCACCGCGGAAGCGGCGGCGCGGCCGGTGGGTGATCGCGGCCGTACTCGCGCTGATCGTGGGCGGCGGCGCGGGCTTCGAGGGGCAGCGCTATCTGGCGGCGCGCGAGCTGATCGGCGTCAGCTACAGCGGGTTCTCGCTCACCCTCCCGCGCGGCTGGGCGAAGTCGGTGGCCGACTCGGAATGGCAGCCGCCAGGCAGCTCCAAGTCGTATCCGGCGCTCCGGCTCAGCCAGGACGGCGACTGGTCGACGCGCACCCCGGGCGTCTTCGTCGGTGTCACCGATGCGCGCGACGTCAAGCTCGCCTTGGTTGCCAGTCCGCAGTTGAACTGCAACACGCTGGGGGATCCGACGCCGTCGACCGGCGACGGGCGGACGGTGACGGATCAGGTTTCCAGCGGCTGTGGGGACAGCGGCGCTATGCTCTTCCAGCGAGTCGTGGACACGGGGACCACCGGCTCGATGCTCATCCAGGTCCTACTGCCGAAGAACCAGCCCGACCGCGCCCGCGAGATCGCCGAATCGGTCCAGTACACCGGCTGATGAGCACCGGCCCTGTTGTCCCAGCACGCTTGAGGAATCCCTGGTGCGAATCCCGACGGAACGGCTCCGGCCGTCCCCTGCGCTGATCCAGTCGGCCCGGCGGCGCTTCTACCGCCTCCGCTCCACGATCTTCCGCACCATCTGGCCGATCGACTGAAATATCAGCTACACGGTGAGCCAGGTAGCCGCGAGGCCGAGGAGCCAGAGGCCGCCTCCGAGCCAGGCCAGGGTGTGCAGGCCGCTGACCATGTTGTGGCTGACGACTGCGCCGTACACGGCGACGCCTAGAGCACCTACCGCCTGGCGGCAGGTGTTGTTGACGCCGCTGGCCAGGCCGGCCCGGTCTGGCGGAAGGGACGCGACGGCTGCGTTGACGACCGCGGCTGTCAAGAAGCCCATGCCGAGGCCAAGACCCAGCTCCACTGGTACGACGGTCGCGTAGCCATCACGTACGCCGAGCAGACAGAGCGATCCGGTGGCGCCGAGGATCAATCCGATCGTCATGGGCAGGCGTGGGCCGTAGCGGGCGGTGATCCGGCCGGACACCGGTCCGAGTACTGCGAGCGGGAGGAAGAGAGGGATGAGCTCGAGACCAGCCCGGAACGCGCTGTGGGCAAGGTGTTCCTGCAGGTAGAGCGTCATCACGAGCACTGTGCCGAGGCCGACGAAGTTCATCAGTCCGGCAATCACATTCGCGCCGATGAAGTCCGCGCCGATCCGCAGTCGGGTCCGGGCACGCGTGTGCGTTGTCTGCACTCGGGGCACGAGCCGCCACGCTACCGGCAGTCCGATCGCGATGATCGGCAGATTGATCAGGAAGACCGCACGCCAACCGAGCCCGCTGACCAGTGCGCCACCCAGGAGAGGTCCAGAAGGCAGTGCAAGTGCTCCCGCACCGGCCCAGATGCCGACCGCGCGTGCTCTTGACCCACTGTCGGCGTACAGGTCGGTGATGACGGCCAGGGTGCCGGGGAGGAGTAGTGCGGCGCCGACGCCCTGCACTGCTCTTGCTGTCACGAGCAGCTCGATGTTCGGGGCCGCACCGCAACCCAGCGACGCGAGGCCGAAGACGGCGAGACCTGCGAGCACCACGCGCCTATGGCCGATCCGGTCGCCCAATGCGCCGAAGACGAGGAGCAGTGCGGCCAGCGTGATCATGTATCCGGCGACAACCCACTGCTGCCCGGTCAGACTGGTGTCGAGCCCGGTCCGGATGGACGGCAGAGCCACGTTGACCACTGTCACGTCCAGCTGGACCAGGAAGATTCCGATGCAGAGCAGGCCGAGCAGCATGCGTCCCACCCTCCCACCGGAAAACTTCGGGCTGCGCCGAAGTGTGGCGATGTCAGCATGGAGACATGAACGGAGATGCCGACATCGCACGCGCGGCCGCTCCCGAGCAGTCACGCTCACCCCGACCGGCCACCGGGAACTGAGCAAGCTCGTCGAGCTGTCCTGGAGCTTGTCGAGGGTGTTGGTCAGCGAGGTGTGATCGGCGAGTCGTCGCGAGCGGCCGAGTCGGCGGCGTGCTGCAGGACGTCTTCCAGCGCGGCCTGGTCCTGGGGGAGTCCGGTGACCGCGATCTCGAAGGTGCAGAGACCGTCGCCGTTGGCAACCCAGCGGACGACTACGTAGCGGACCGAGTTGTCCGGCACATAGGTGTAGACGAGCGTCGCGTCGTGGGTGTCGGGATCGACGGTCTGGGACTTGATCGAGAGCATCTGGTTGGCGGGGACCGTCCCAAGATCCACGAGCTTTGCGGCCATCGAGTCGGCGGGGGACCGGCGGATCGTGAACCCTGCCTCGATCCGCAGCCAGCGCTTGCCGGTCGGGTCGGTGTAGCGGCCGATCTTCGGGGGATCCGGCTGGGTGAAGTTCCAGTTCCCCGGCACCCGAAGGCTGACCTCCGAGCGCACCACGCTGGTCGCGGCGAACTGGCGGGTCTTGTAGTAGAGATCGTCCGCGTTCAGCGGTTCGCTGTTGTCCGGCACGATCTTCTTCGGCGGCGGGGTCGGCGTCGTACCGACCGTGGGCGATGGCGTCGACGGCTGGAGGCTTCCGAGCGGGGCGGCCACGCCGGATGCCGCGTCCGACCGCTCGGCGGTCGTCAACAGCCCGACGCCGTACCCGCCGGCGCCGCCGATGGCGATCACCCCCACCAGCCCCGACACCAGCAGAGCGCCAACAGTCCCCCGTCCAGCCACGCCTGCCCACCTCCCCAGCTCTCCCTAAACCAAGGACCCGCAAACCCCACCCCAGGTTGCATCCCTCAGATAACAATTCCGTGAAACAGCCACCCCGACGAGTCAGTCCTCCGGGGTTACCGACTGGGCTGCTTCGTCGGCGACCAGTTCGAGGGCCTTGGCGTCCTGGGGGAGGCCGGTGATCGACATCTCGACGTTGGCCAGGCCGTCGCCGGCGGTGGCGACCCAGCGGACCATGACGTAGCGAACTGTCTGGGTCGGAATGTAGGAGTAGATCAGCGTCGAGATCGGCCGCGACTGGCCGTCGTCGCCGGTGACGGTGTCGTCGGTCTGCGAGACGATCTGGAAGTTGTCCTCGTACGGCAGGCTCGACTTCAGTTGGGCGATCAGCCGGTCCCGCTGCTGAGCAGGGGTCAGCTCGACCCGGAAGCCGGACTCCACCCGCACCCCGCGTTCGCGCAGGGAATCCAGGAACTTCACCTCACCCGGCGCCTTCTTGTTCACCGACTTCTCCCAGCCCGCCGGCACCCGCACCGACAACCGCACCGGCGGCAACGACTCCTGGTGCACCGTGAACGTCTGTTTCCGGAAGTCCAGGTCGTCCACCGTCAGCGCGGGCAAGTTGTTCGGCACGGGGGTCTTGACCGGCAGGGACGGCTCGCTCGGGGAGACGTCGCCGATGGGGACGGCGTTGCCGGAGGCGGTGGGGAGGGGGGTGTCGAGGTAGTCACCGGTGAAGTAGCCGCCGGTGGCGCCGAGGGCTACGGCCAAGAGGAGCAGACCGGTCAGGAGTAGTCGTTTCACCCGGGCACCGGTCCTGGACTCACGGACGCGGTGTGCGGGGAGGGCAGGGCAGGACCGCCGGTCGGCAGTACGGCGTACGCCGTACGGGCCGGGTCGGGAGAGGCGGTCGTGAGCACGGTGACATCTTCTCAGGCGAGGCGGGCCGCGGCGCAAAATCCGCAGCGGACGGCTTTTCACACCGATTCAGACTGAATCCTTTCAATGAGGTCTTGACACCCTCCGGGGGCGTCCGTAGCGTCCCGCGTGTCAAAAGTAACACCATCTCGCGGTTACTTCACATCGCCCGGCGGTATCTCAGCGTTCCATGCTCAGGAGGAACCATGACACTCGATCAGTCCGTCAGCCGAAGGCGGCTCCTGCAGCTGATGGGTGGCGCCGCAGCGGTCGGCACGCTGGCAGCCTGCGGCGGCAACGGCGGCTCGGCGTCGTCCGGCGGTCAGCTGAAGGTGATCGGCGCCGGCAGCCAGGAAGCCGGTCTGCGCAAGGCACTCGACGACTACAAGAAGGTGCACTCGGACTTCGACTTCAACCTCTCGTTCTCACCCGCCGATCAATTGCAGACCGCGCTCCGCGCCCAGCTCGCGGCCGGCAACGCGCCCGACCTGCACGCGGTCTACCCAGGCAACGGCAGCGCGATGTCGATGGTCCAGCTGAGCAAGGCGAACCTGCTCGCCGACCTCAGCGACCAGTCCTGGTCGCAGAAGGTCCCGGCCGGCTTCAAGGGCGCGTTCGGGCAGGACGGCAAGACCTACATCTTCTCGCCCGGCACCAGCGTGCTCGGCGCGATCTACAACAAGAAGGCGTTCGCCACCGCCGGCGTCGAGCCGCCGACCACCTGGTCGGAGCTGCTCACCGTCTGCGACAAGCTGAAGAAGAAGGGCATCGTCCCGATCGCACTCGGCGCGCAGACGCCGTGGGTGACCCAGCTGATCGACTACGCGCTGGTCCCGGGCACGGTCTACGCCAAGACGCCCGACTTCGACGACAAGATGATCGCCGGCAACGCGTCGTTCGCGGACTCCGGCTGGGCCGACGCGATGACGAAGTACCTGGAACTGCAGCGGCGCGGCTTCTTCAACGACAACCCGAACGGTACGACGTACGAGCAGGCCACCTCGATGGTCGGCACCGGCAAGGCCGCGATGGCCGTCCAGGTGTCTGCGGTGCTGCAGGCGTTCCGCGAGGCGTCGCCGTCGCCGGCCGACCTCGGCATGTTCCCGTTCCCGGCGACGGATGTTGCCGCCGACAACTGGATTCCCGGCGGCGTGGTGGTCGGCATCGCAGTCAGCGCGAAGAGCAAGAAGGCCGAGGAGGCGAAGAAGTTCATCGAGTACTGCGGTCAGCCGGAGACCGTGAACGCATGGGCCGAGGCGGTCGCGTGCGTCCCGCTGTACTCCGACGGCGACGCGAAGGTCGACCCGGTGCTGACGCCGTTCCTGCCCTACCTGAAGGACGACAAGGCCGTCCCGTTCATGGACCAGCGCTGGCCGAACGCCGAAGTACAGCCCACCCACTTCGCCGTCGTCCAGGAGCTGCTCGGCGGCAAGACCACGGTCGACGGCGCGCTCAAGAAGATGGACGAGGCCTACCGGAAGTCCGCATGACCATCACTGCAGAGGCGGTACGCCGCGATGCCGTGAAGGTATCGCGGCGTCGCCGGGGCGGTATCACGCCGCCCTGGCTGTTCGCCGCTCCCGCCCTGGTCGTCTACGCGCTGGTCATGCTCTACCCGAGCATCGTCGGCGCGGGTTCGGCGTTCACCGACTGGTCAGGGGTCGGCGAGTCGCGCTCGTTCGTCGGGCTGGAGAACTTCGAGCAGCTGTTCCACGACGATCAGGCGCTCGGGGCGTTGCGCAACACGCTGTTCCTGACCATCGCGATCGTCGTTGTGCAGAACGGGATCGGGCTGCTGCTCGCGCTCGGGGTGCACACCGGCATCAAGAGCCGGATGGTCCTGCGCGTGGTGTTCTTCGCGCCGGTCGTGGTCAGCCCGGTGATGGTGTCGTTCCTCTGGAAGTACGTCTACAACCCCGCGCCGGACGCGGGGCTCAACGCCGCGCTCGACGCGATCGGTCTCGGCTCGTTGCGGCAGGACTGGCTCGGGAACCCGTCACTGGCGATCTGGTCGGTCGCCTTCACAGTGATCTGGCAGTGCGCGGGCTACTCGATGGTGATCTTCCTGGCCGGTCTGGAAGGCGTTCCGCAGGAGCTGCACGAGTCCGCGATGGTGGACGGCGCCGGGACGGTCGCGCGATTCCGGCACATCACCTGGCCGCTGCTCGCCCCCGC
This sequence comes from Kribbella sp. NBC_01484, assembly GCF_036227145.1. Classification (NCBI taxonomy): domain Bacteria; kingdom Bacillati; phylum Actinomycetota; class Actinomycetes; order Propionibacteriales; family Kribbellaceae; genus Kribbella; species Kribbella sp. NBC_01484. The sequence goes on along the minus strand of NZ_CP109437.1, from coordinate 2,169,761 downwards.
GGTGACGATCAACGTGATGCTGTCGACGGTCGGCGGCCTGACGTTGTTCACCCAGATCATCGCGATGACGAACGGCGGGCCCGGGTACGCCACCGACACCTTGTCGACCGTGCTGTACAAACAGGCCTTCGTGTACGGGAAGTTCGGCTACAGCACCGCGGTCGCGCTGGTCCTGGCGATCTTCGTCGCGGCGGTGTCCTTCATCCAGATCGGGTACCTGCGCTCGAGGGAGACGACGGCATGAGGACCGGCTACCGGCCCCGCACCCTGGTCCGCGAGGTCGTCATGATCGCGGCCGCGGTCGCGTTCCTGTTCCCGGTCTATGCGCTGGTGACCTTGGCCTTCAAGGATCCGGAACAGATCGCGAACAAGCCGCTGTCACTGCCCGATCCGCCGTCGGTCGGCAGCTTCTCGAAGGCCTGGCAGTCAGCCGCACTCGGATCGGCGCTGCTCAACAGCACGCTGATCACCGTGTCGAGTGTCCTGATCCTGATCGTGCTCGGGACGCTGGCGGCGTACTTCCTGGCCCGGACGGCGTCCCGGCTGAGTTACAGCCTCTACATCCTGTTCCTGGTCGGCATCATCCTGCCGTTCCAGCTCGGGATGATCCCGCTGTATCAGGTGGTCAACAATCTGGGTCTGCTCGGGACGTACCAGGGCATGATCCTCTTCTACACGGGGATCCAGCTGCCGTTCACGGTGTTCCTCTACACCGGATTCATCCGGTCGTTGCCGGCCGACTACACCAACGCGGCGCTGATCGACGGCGCCTCGCATCTGCAGGCCTTCGGCTACGTGATCTTCCCCCTGCTGCGGCCGATCACCGGGACCGTGCTGATCCTCAACGCGGTCCACATCTGGAACGACTTCTTCACCCCGCTGCTGTATCTCGGCGGCTCCGGCCGGGAGACGGTCCCGGTCAGAGTGTTTGCCTTTGTCAACGAGTACACCTCCGACTACGGACTCGTCGCGGCCGGCCTGGTGCTCGCGGCGCTGCCGATCCTGGTGGTGTTCCTGATCCTCCAGCGCTACGTCATCCGCGGCTTCTCGTCCGGCCTGAAGGGTTAGCCGGTAGGGCCGGCATCAGCACATCTCGTGCAGCTCGACAGGATGTCTCGGGCGACAGAACGGGGATCACGGCGTAGGCATGCGGCCGGCAACGGGGAGTGGGCGTATACGTCCTGTCGACCTGCACCCTTCCTGGCATGACGACACCCACACCGCCCTACTGAACGGCCTTGGGTCAACCCGTGAGGTGGTCCCGCCGAGAGCCTCCCGCGGAACGTCTGCCTGCGGCTCAGTGCCGGCCCGCGGTAGAACCGCGGCCGCCTAACATAGGGCGATGCTCGGGGAATCGGACGGCACCACAGGCAACGCCACGATCGAGCAGATCGGCCGGCGCCGGACCTTCACCACGACACTCCAACTCGCGCTCGTCCTCGCGGTGGTCCAGTGGCCGATGCGCGCCGCGGTCCACGACGCGGCCGGCTCGGCCATCGCGTGCGAGGTGCCCGGCCGGCTGTCGCTGCTGGTCGACGCGATGTTCATCATGGCCTACGTCTACGCGGCGTTCCGGGCCTACAAGTACGTCAAGTTCCTCACCCGTCAGTCCTTGCTCAATCGTGAATCCTGGCAGGGGATCGCGGCGATCGGCTCGTGGCTGGTCTTCGGCGCGGCGGGGCTCGACGTCGTCGAAGACATCCGGCTGTGGAGCGAGTTCGGCGCGTCGACCGGCGCGTGCGCTGATCTGTCGACGGGCTGGTTGACGTGGCTGATGCGGGCGGTCGCCCTGGCCGGAGCGCTCGTACTCGCGGTCTCCTTGTTCGCCACGAGCCGGCTGGGCCAGCGGAAGTTGTACGGCGTCCGGCTCGACCCACCGGCGACGTTCAAGCGGCCGATGGACGATGGCAAGGACTCCGGCCGGCTCGTGATCACGTGCTCGGGCGGCGGCATCCGTTCCGCGTCGTTCTGTCTCGGCGCGCTGCAACTCCTGCGCGAGCGAGGCCTGTACGACAAGGCCTCGACGGTGATCGGCGTCAGCGGCGGCGGCTACATGGCGGCGGCCTTCCACGTACTGCGGCGGACCTGCACCGACCCGTTCTCACCCGGCTCGCCGGAGTTGGCGAGGCTCCGCCGGCAGACCCGCTACCTGTTGTCGGGCGGCCGGGCGATGTTCCGCGCGGCGCTGTCGGTGCTGTTCGGTCTGGTCGTCAACCTGTTGCTGATCGGGATCATGCTCCGCGCGATCGCCTGGGTGCTCGGCTGGTTCCTGGCCGACCAGCAGGTGATCCTGCCCGGGTACTCCGAGATCCGGGTCGACTGGCGGCCGCACGACTCGTGGTTCTTCGTCGGCCTGTCTCGCGCGGACCGAGCTGGCGCCCTGGCTGGGCAGCGCGATCATCATCGTTGCCGCGGTCATCGTGTTGCTGCGCTGGACCGGCGGCTACGCGACCGACCGTTCCTATCAGGAGGACTGGAACGTCGCGTTGATCCTGGCCGCGATCGCGCTGGCGATCAAGCTGCTCACCGACGCGAACCGTGATGTCGATCTGGATGCCGTGGTCCATCCGCGCGGTCGCGATCGCCTCGGCCAGCGCGGTGAGCCGGTCCTCGGCGTCGTTCGACGCGTCGATCACGATCACCTGGACCTGACCCGGCGCCGATGATCCGCGGGCCGAAGCCGCGCGCCGACCGGGCCTGGACGTACGGCATCGCGACGCATCCGCTGAAGGACGGCGAGGAGAAGCAGTACAAGACCGAGATCTTCTTTGTGAAGGCCGTGCTGGCCGGCCAGCTCGAGTGGGATCTCGAGCAGTACGCCGTCGAGCACTCGGACTTCCCGCGCCGGACCACCGGCGACCAGTTCTACGACGAGTGGGATTTCGAGGCCTATCGAGCCCTCGGGTACGCGCTGACCCAGTCCCTCACCGATCACCACCGCGTCGCCGCCCGGCTGGCCGACTTGTAACACTCCGTCACGGTGACTGGATGTAGTCCCCGAGGGGGACTCACCATGGCGACATTCAACTCACCACCGGGCTGGCCTGCGCCGCCGACGCCCGACTGGCAACCAACAGCGGGCTGGCAGCCCGACCCGTCCTGGCCGCCGGCGCCTCTCGGCTGGTCCTTCTGGCTGAACGCGCGCGGCCTCCGCTCCCGCGGCCCCAGTGGCCGGTACGGCGCTGAGCCGCCGCTGAAGCTGGTCGCGGGCTGGGTGGCCGGCGGGACTGCCTTCCTCGTCATCCTGGCCGCGATCGGTGGTGGCGGCAGCGAGGCATCGACCGCTGCCACGTCGGTCCCTGGCCCTGCCGTGACAGTCCCCGGGCCGACCACCACCGTCACGGTGCGGCAGACGGTTCCCGGGCCTACGGCAACTATCACGCAGCCGCCGCTGCCGGCCCGGACCGTGACGATCAAGGCGCCGCAGGCAACTACCACGGTGACGGAACCTGTGCCGCTGGTGCAATTGCCTCAGGCCGTCAAGCCGGGAAAGACGACGGCACCCCCGGCAGCGGCGTACTACGCGAACTGCTCGGCGGTGCGGGCGGCCGGCAAAGCGCCTTTGTACGCAGGGGATCCGGGCTACGACTCGCACCTGGATCGCGACCATGACGGCGTGGCGGCGAGTGATGCCATGACGACACTCTGTAATCACAGCTGAATCTGTGGATAACCCGCGCTCGGGCTGTGGACAAGGCAACGGAATCTGTGGACAAGGCAACGACTGCGGATGCCGATGCACGTGCAGTCCGCCTGGTGAGCGGGTGGTTGCCGTCGACCGGTGCTGGTGGTCTGATGGGTGACCGTGCACCGGGCGAAACTTTACGAAGATTTAGCCGTGACGTTCGGCGCGCCAGGTCGTTGATCTGTCAGACAGTTCGCGATCAGCGGATCGCTGGGGAATCCGGAGGGACCGCTCGTGTACCGATTCAATCCACCGCCCGACTGGCCGGAGCCGCCGAGTGACACCTGGCGCCCACCTGCGGGTTGGGAGCCCGACCCCGAGTGGCCGGACGCGCCGGCCGGTTGGGGCTTCTGGGTCAACCGCAACGGCCGTCGGTCCAGCGGCCCGATCGGCGCCTACGGAGCCATCGACGCCGGCCGCCTGGATCTCGCCACCGCCGACCCCGCCCTGGTCCTGATGCACTCCTGACACCCATCGAGCCGCGACCCGGTCCTGGGTGCGGCTCTCATCACCTCTCCTGCCGGCTAAGCGCAGTCGCCGGGAGTGCTCGGCTTCCGCACGCTTCCCAGCCGCGGGAGCCGCGTCGCGTCCACCGAGCCGCGGCGTCGTGTCCGCGGAGCCGCGGCGTCGTGTCCGCGGAGCCGCCGCGTCGCCGTCCGCCGAACCGCCGTCCGCCGAACCGCCGTCCACCGAGCGGCCGAGCCCCGTCCGGCGAGCCACCGAGCCCCGGGGTCGCCGTCCGTCGGGCCAGCCTCCCCGGGGTCGCCGTCCGTCGGGCCGGCCTCCGCGGAGTTGCCGGGCCGCTGGCCAAGTCGGGCATGGGGGGCTTGGGTGGGTTCCGGGGGGCGTGAACAGGAAATAACCTGTCGTGGGGCCCCGGTTGCTGTCCGAGCCCCCGGCTTTCGGCGGGCTCTGGGGTGGGCCGGGCGCGAGGGTGGAGCCGGGTTCCGGCGTGAGGGTGGAGCCGGGTTCCGGCGTGAGGGTGGAGGCGGGGTTCGGCCCGGGAGAGGAGCGGGGTTCCGCGTGAGGGTGGAGCCGGGGTTCGGCGTGGGAGAGGAGCGTGGGCTCGGGGGCGGGGTTGGTGGGTTGTGGATCGGGGTGGTGGGGTGACCGAGTTCGGACGTGGGGTGGCGCGTTCTTATCGTCTTCTGGTGTTATGTTATCAATGCAGATAACACCCGACCTGGAGGCGTGATCGTGGCAGGACCCGGCTGGATCGGCGTCGACCTTGGTACGCAGAGCGTGCGTGCCGTGGTGGCCGACGCCGACGGCATTGTCCTGGCGCGCGCGACCCGCCCGCTGACCAGCCACCGCGACGGCGTACGGCACGAGCAGGACCCGCAGGCCTGGCTCGACGCGGTCGACGGAGTGCTGGCCGAGGTGACCCAAGGCCGAATCGAAGGCATCTCCGTCTGCTCGACTTCCGGCACGTTCCTCCTCACTGACCCGAGCGGCCGCCCGGTCACCCCCGCGCTCATGTACGACGACGCCCGCGCGGCCGACCGTCGTGACCACATCGTGGACGCCGATGCGGAGCGCTGGTCGACCGCCATGCAGCCCACCTGGGCTCTCCCCAAGATCCTTGCGCTCATAGCAGACGGTTACGACCTCGCCAACCATCGCGTCGTCCACAGCGCCGACTTCGTTGCGGCCCACCTGGTCGGTCACCCGGTCGCCACCGACACCAGTCACGCCCTCAAGACCGGCTACGACCTGATCGCAGACACCTGGCCGACCGCCGCCTTCGAGAAGCTCGGTCTGCCGATCAGCGCCTTCCCCGACGTCGTCCTTCCCGGCACCGAGCTCGGCCGCACCTCGGCCGGCGTCCCGGTCTACGCCGGCATGACCGACGGCTGCGCCGCCCAGATCGCCGCCGGCGCCCTCGCCCCCGGCGCGTGGAACTCGGTCCTCGGTACGACGCTCGTCCTCAAGGGCGTCAGCAAAGACCTCCTCGACGACCCGACCGGTGCCGTCTACAGCCACCGTCACCCCGACGGCGGCTGGCTCCCCGGCGGAGCGTCCAGCACCGGCGCGGGCGTACTCACCGAGCTCCTGCCCGGCGCAGACCTCGACGCGCTGGACCAGGCTGCTCGCGCACTGGGCCCGATCGACGCCGTCACCTACCCGCTCACCAAGACCGGCGAACGCTTCCCCTTCGTCGCGCCGCGGGCCGAGCGCTTCACCCTCGGCGCGACCCCGGACGACCTGCACACGTACGCCGCCGTCCTGCAAGGAGTCGCCTTCATCGAGCGCCTCGCCTTCGAGCACCTCGAAAAGCTCGGCGCCGACCCGGTCCACTCCGTGTCGTTGACGGGCGGAGCGACCCGCAGCGGCTACTGGAATCAGCTCCGCTCCGACGTCCTCGGCGTACCGGTGGAGCTCCCGGCCGTCCCGGACCCGGCGTACGGCATGGCCGTCCTCGCTGCCTCGGCCGGGACCGAGGTCACCGCGACTGCGCGCAGGATGGTCCGCGTGGACCACATCCTCGAGCCGCGCAAACAATCGCTCGACGACCTGTACGGCGAGTTCGTCGCCGAGCTGGACCGCCGGGGGTACCGCGGATGAGGACCACGATCGTCCTGGCCCGCCATGGCCGGACCGCATGGCATCACGGCAACCGGTACACCGGTTCGACGGACCTCCCGATCGACGAGGTCGGCGTACGACAGGCGCAGCAACTCAAGGAGTGGGCCACCGACTACGCGCCCGACGCGCTCTGGTGCTCACCGATGCTGCGGGCCCGGCAGAGCATCGCACCGGCGGCCGAGGCGCTGAGGCTCGAGCCGACGCTGGATGCGCGGCTGCGCGAGGTCGACTTCGGCTCGGCGGAGGGCAAGATGCTCGGCGAACTCCCGCCGGCCGTGGCCAAGGCGTTCCAGCTGGATCCGGTGCGCGACCACTTCCCGGGCGGTGAGCATCCCGCCGAGGCCGCCGATCGCGTGCACGAGGTCTTCCAGGAGATCGTACGGCGGCATGACGGTCAGAAGGTGCTCGTCGTCGCGCACAACACCCTCCTGCGGTTGCTCGTGTGCAGGGCGCTCGGGTTGCGGCTGAACGACTACCGCAGACTGCTACCTGCACTCGGCCCCGCGGCGTTGGTGCGTTTCCGGTGGGAGGACGGCACAGTGGGTCTCGAGGCGTACAACCTTCCCGCAGTGCGAATGGAGACCCTGGCATGACATCGGATGTCGACGGTGACACCACCGAACTGAGCCGTCCCGCGCGCCGGCAGGCCGAGATCGCGGCCTACGTCGTCAAGCACGGCTCGGTCTCGGCCAACGATCTGGTCGAAGCGTTCGGGGTGAGCGTGATGACGGTGCACCGCGACCTCGACGAGCTCGAGCGCCAGGGCGTGGTGCGCAAGTACCGCGGTGGCGTCAGCGCGCAGCCGACCAGCGTGTTCGAGAGCAACGTGGCCTATCGGCTGAACACCGCGACAGCCGAGAAGGCCGCGCTGGCCCGGCATGCCCGCGCGATGATCGAGCCCGGCATGTCGGTGATGCTCGACGACTCGACCAGCGCGCTGGCCCTGGTCGACCTGTTCGAGGACATCACTCCGTTGACCGTGGCAACGAACTTCCTGCCGGCGATCAGCAAGCTGACCCAACTCCGGGACATCACCCTCGTCGCGCTCGGTGGGATCTACTCCGCGACGCACGACTCGTTCGGCGGGATGCCGTGTGCGGAGGCGGTCGAGGCGCTGCACACCGACCTGCTGTTCTGCTCGGTGTCCGCGGTGTCGCCGACGCACGCGTTCCACCAGGAGGAGGAGATCGTCCTGGTGAAGCGGGCGATGCTGCGGTCGGCGCGGACCAAGGTGCTGCTGGTCGACCACGCCAAGCTGCAGCGCACCGCCCTGCACCGGCTCGCCCCATTGACCGACTTCGACATCGTTGTCGTCGACGAGAAGACCCCGGAAGACCTGATCACCCCGCTGCGCGACCACGGCGCCACCGTGGAGGTTGCGAAACTCTAGGAGGGGGAGCTTATGGACGTCGGAGTAGACGTCGGCACCACCGTTACCAAGGCCGTCGCGTTCGACGACGACGGGCGGCCGGTGGCCGAGGCGTCCCGGCCGACCAGGCTGGTGCGGCCCGGGACCGGGCGGTTCGAGCACGAGACCGCGGAGATCGTTGCCTCGGTCAACGAGGTGGTCGGTCAGCTGGCCGGGACCGTAGGGGACCGGCCCGGCGTCCTGGCGATCACCGCGCAGGGTGACGGCCTGTGGCTGGTCGATCCGGCCGGTACGGCGGTCCGCCCGGCGATCTCGTGGTTGGACGCGCGGAGCAGTGCGATCCTCGATCGCTGGACCACCGACGGTGTCGCCGAGCGGGTGTTCCGCCGATCCGGCAACCGGATGTTCCCGGGCGCCTCCGGTCCGCTGCTGGCCGCCGTACTCGCGGAAGAGCCTGACGTCATCGCTCGAGCGGGGACAGCGGCGTACTGCAAGGACGTCGTGATGCAGGAGCTCACCGGCGTTCGCGCGACGGACGTGTCGGACGCGTCCGCGCCGTTCCTCGACCCACGCACGAATCAGTACGACGACGAGGCGCTGAAGGCGACCGGACTCTCGGAGCTGAAGCACCTGCTCGCACCCGTGGAGCCGGTCGGACCAGTCGGCGAGCTGCGCGATGACTCGACCGGAATGGCCCGCGGGACCAGGGTCTCCGCCGGTCCGTACGATCTCCCGGCCGCAGCCGCGGGCGCCGGTGTCTCCCGGCCCGGCGATGCTCTCCTGACCGTCGGTACGACGCTCGCCTGCCAAGTGGTGACCCGCGAGCTCCCCGTGGACGGCGAGCCCGCAGGGTTGTTCCTCGGCACCTGGACACCCGGAGTCTGGCTCCGGGCGATGCCCGCGATGGTCGGTACGGCGGCACTCGATCGGGTGCTCGCCCTCGTCGGTGCCGGCACGGACCGCTTGCCCGAACTGCTCGCGGAGAGCCCGGTCGGCGCACAGGGCGTGACGGTTCTTCCCTACCTTTCCGAAGCCGGCGAGCGCGCGCCGTTCGTGGACACCCGGGCCCGCGGCACGATCGACGGGATCTCGCTGTCCACGACGGCGGCCGACGTGGTCCGTGCGACCTGCGAAGGGATCGCGTACGCCGCTCGCCACTGTCTGGAGGCGGCCGGGTGGACCGGCCGGGTGACCGTCTGCGGCGGCGGTGCCCGCAGCCGGGAATGGACCCAGATCCTCGCGGACGTGCTGAATGCGCCGCTGCACACGGCCGAGGCCGAGCAGGTCGCCGCCCGCGGTGCGGTGATCTGCGCGCGCCGCGCGATCGATCCGAACAGCGCCGGACCGGAGTGGATCGCGGAGACCCGCCAGGTCGATCCGGACCCGGCCCGGGCAGCGTTCTATGCCGAGGGTTACACCCACTACCTACGCCGGATCGAGGCGGCCCGCCCGCGCTGGTCCGACCCCGCACCGACCTTCGACCAGCAGCGCTGAAACGCACCGCCTTCACTTCAGGAGTTCGATGAGAACCGTCAAGACATTGCTCGCCGGCGACCACTTCGTTCGCAACGACCTGCTCGCCTCGGCACTGTCCACCATCCGCGGAGTCACCTTCGACCTCCGCGAGATCACGCTGCCCTGGCCGCTGACGCCGTACGGGCGGGTGGCCGAGGTGGACGAGGCGAGCGACGCCGAGGACCAGCTCATCGCTGCGCTGGACGGGGTCGAACTGGCGATCACTCAGATGGGCCCGTTCACCGAGCGGGTGCTGGACTCCGCACCGGAGTTGCGCTTCCTGGTCGTGTGCCGCGGTGGACCGGTGAACGTGAACGTGCCCGCGGCAACCAAACGCGGGATCGTGGTGGCCTCCACCCCCGGCCGCAACGCGGTCGCCGCTGCCGAGCACGCAGTCGCCCTGACGATGAGTGCCCTACGCAACCTTCCCCGCCTGCAACGCACCCTGGAGCAGGGCGAGTGGCGCAGCGACCTCTACGCGTACGACGAATGCGGCCGGGAACTGGACGGATCGACGGTCGGGCTGATCGGGTACGGCGCGATCGGGCAACGAGTCGCCCGGGTGATGCTTGCCTTCGGCGCACAGGTTCTGGTCGCCGATCCCTATATCGACGAGGCTCCCGAAGGCATCGAACTGGTCGAGCTCGACGACCTGCTGCGACGGTCCGACGTGGTCAGTCTGCACGCCCGGCTGACCGACCAGACCCGCGGGCTGATCGGTGCCGACCAGATCGCGTTGATGCCGCGAGGCGCCGTACTCGTGAACACGGCGCGCGGCGGGCTGCTCGACTATGACGCGACTGTGGACGCGTTGGAGTCCGGTCAGCTGGGTGCGGCCGCCTTCGACGTGTTCCCGGCTGAGCCGGTCCCGGCGGGATCGCGGTTGCTGACCGCTCCCAATGTGGTGATGACGCCACACCTGGCCGGCGCGACCCGGCAGACCGCTCACCGAGCCGGCTCGATCGCCGCCGAGGCGGTCGCCGCTTATCTCACCGGGAAGGACCCGGTGGGACTGGTCTCGGCGTAATCAGGGCACCTGAACCCATCATGAAACTCGCAACATCAACCACCTGGACCGAACTGCTGCTCCTCCTGGTCGCGTTCGTGCTGTCGATGATCATCGGCATCGAGCGGCAGCTGCGGCAGAAGAGCGCGGGGATGCGGACGCATACGCTGGTCGGCACCGGGGCTGCCCTCTTCACCCTCGTTTCGGGGTTCGGCTTCAACGCTGTGCTCGGCACCGAGGTCAACCTCGACCCGTCCAGGATCGCGGCCCAGATCGTCTCCGGCGTCGGCTTCCTCGGCGCCGGGGTGATCTTCATGCGCCGTGATGTGGTCCGCGGACTGACCACCGCGGCCACCATCTGGATGACCGCCGCGATCGGGATGGCGTGCGGTGCCGGGATGCCGGTGCTGGCGGTCGCCGCGACCGCGCTGCACCTGGTCGCGGTCGGTCCGTTCGCCCGGGTCGGCCGGTTCCTGCCGTCACCGGACCGGCGTCGCCTCGTGACGGTGCGGTACGACGACGGGTCCGGCGGACTGCGCTCGATCTTGTCGACCGCGACGTCGATGGGCTTCGAGGCGTCGGTCGTCGGCACGGAGGTGCACCGCGACGGCGACCGGCCACAGGTCCGGGCCTCGATGCGGTTCAGCGGGCGGCCGCCGTTGCAGCACCTGGTGCTCGCGCTCGACGACCTGGACGGCGTCACCGGAGTGCGGCTGCGGAACGATGACGACGACGATTGAGATCATCAGCTAAGCTGATGGTATGAACTCGTCTGATGCCGCTGCCCACGAGATCCGTTCCAGCCTGTTCCGGCTGGTCCGCCGGCTGCGTCAGGAGCGACCCGAGGGGGAGTTGAGCTATTCCCAGCTGAATGTGCTGGGCTGGCTCGAGCGCGAAGGCCCGATGACGAACGCCGACCTGGCTGCCGCCGAGCGCGTCACCCCACAGACGATGATGCGCGCGACCGCCGACCTGGTCGCCACCGAACTCATCAGCCGTGCTGATAATCCGACCGACCGACGCCAGGTGCTGCTGAAGATCACCGCGGCCGGCACCACCCTCGTCCGCGAGGACCGCCGCCGCCGCGACACCTTCCTGGCCCAGGCGATGGCGAGCACCCTGACCCCCACCGAGCGGGAGCTCCTCCGCCTGGCCGCCGGCCTGATGGACAAACTCTCCGAGGTCCAGGAATGACGAAGGCTGTCGAAGAGACGCGCGCTGCCGAGGAGGTTCAGGCGCAGCCTGGGCTGCCGGCGAAGTATGCGGCCTCGGTGGGGTTGGGCACGCTCCTGCAGCCGCTCAACTCGTCGATGATCGCGGTTGCCCTGGTGGCGATCGGGAACGACTTTCACGCCGGCACCGAGACTCAATGGCTGGTGTCCGGGCTCTATCTCGCGACCGCGATCTCCGCGCCGACCGCTGGGCGGCTGGCCGATCTTGTCGGTGCACGGCGCGTGTTCCTGGCCGGGCTCGGACTGGTGGCTCTGGTCTCCGCGCTGGCTCCGCTCGCGCCGAGTCTCGGCTGGCTGATCGCGGCGCGGGTGCTGCTCGGCATCGGGACCGGCGCACAGTTCCCGTCCGGCGTCGCGATGATCCGCCGGATCGCCGATCGGCGGAAAGCCTCCGCGGTCGGCGCGCTCGGGCTGATCTCGGTCTTCGCCCAGACGTCCGCCGCCCTCGGTCCGAGCGTCGGCGGCTTCCTGGTCGGCAGCTTCGACTGGCAGGCGATCTTCCTGGTCAACCTGCCGGTGTCCGCGATCGCCGGCTTCTTCGTCTTGCGCCTCGTGCCCGCCGACCCACCGCGACCGGCCGACGACGGCCGCAAGTTGTGGCGTGAGATCGATCTGGCCGGCCTGTTCCTGTTCAGCCTGGCGATGACCGCGGTGATGCTGGTCCTGCTTTCGCTCACCGGCCAGCCGACCTGGTGGTTGCTGGCAGTAGCAGTCCCGGTGGCCGTGCTGTTCGTCCTGTGGGAACGGCGGGCCGCCACCCCGTTCGTCGACGTCCGCCTCCTCGCCCGCAGTGCACCGCTCTCGCTCGGCTACCTCCGCACGATGCTCACCTACGTCGCGTTCTACGCGATCTTCTACGGCCTGCCCGGCTGGCTGGAGCAAGCCCGTGGGCTCGATCCGACACAGGTCGGCCTGGTGGTTCTCCCCATCGCGGCCCTCGGGGCGATCACCGTCATCGGCGCCACCAGACTCGCCCGCAACCACGGTCCACGGCTCCTGCTGGTGATCGGCTCGGCCGGGCTTCTGGTCGGCGGTGCCGCACTCGCCTTCGGCGTCCACGCCGGTACGCCGATCGCCGTACTCGTCCTGATCAGCGCGGTTCTCGGCGTACCCAATGGATTCAACGGACTCGGCAACCAGTTGGCCGTCTACGGCGCCGCGCCGCCCGAGGCCGCTGGTGCGGCGGCCGGTCTGTTCCGGACCTCGCAGTACGTCGGTGCCAACCTGGCGTCGGCCGCGATCGCGCTGGTCTTCGCCGGACCGGCTAGCGACGCCGGCCTGCACCGACTCGGACTCCTGGTCGGTGGAATCGCCACGATCCTGCTCGTTGATGTGATCTTCGTGAGAAAATCACACTGATCATCTATACGACACCATGAAACGGTGATAATTTCACCGCGTGCTGAACATCCCGCCCCTCGCCGACCTCTGCGCGCTGGCCGCGACGCTGGCGACCGCGGCCGGTGAAGAGCTGCTCGCCCGCCAGCAGAGCCTCTCGATCGACGCGCCCGATGTCGAGACCAAGACCTCCGCCAGCGACCCGGTCAGCGCGGCCGACCGCGCGTCCGAGAAGCTGATCACCGATGGTCTCACTGCGGTCCGGCCCGGCGACGGCCTGCTCGGCGAAGAGGGCGCCACCCGCCCGTCCGACACCGGACTCACCTGGGTGATCGACCCGCTCGACGGCACAGTTAACTATCTCTACGGCCGCCTCGACTGGTGTGTCTCCATCGCCGTACAGGACGAAGCCGGTGCCTTGGCCGGCGTCGTCCACCAGCCTCGGACCGGCATGACCTGGTCCGCGATCCGTGGCGGCGGTGCCCGCCGCGACGGCTTCGTACTCGGACCACCACGAGAGGTCGGCCTCGCAGCGGCTCTGGTGAGCACCGGGTTCTCGTATCTTGCGGAGCGTCGGGCCGAACAGGCTGACCACCTCCGCCGCGTGCTGCCCGCCGTACGAGATGTACGGCGCGGCGGGTCGGCCGCGCTCGACTTGTGCTCGGTCGCCGACGGGACGGCGGACGCGTACTACGAGCACGTGATCCAGCCCTGGGACATCGCCGCCGGAGCGCTGATCGCGCGCGAGGCCGGCGCCGGCACCATCGGCGGACCCGGCACCGCACTCCCGAACGGCATCTTGGCCGCCGCTCCCGCGCTGGCGGTCGCTCTTGTCGAACTACTCGCCCCATCAACCCTGAGGAGGTCGGTGTGACCACACTGGACCTGCCGGTCCGGACTCATCCGGACGAACGCCGGCTGGCCGCCGGTGTCGACCACAGACGGCGCCGGTGTCGCCGCGAGTACGGGCTGTTCGCCCTGCTGGTGGCGCCGAACCTGCTGGTGATCGCGGTCTTCGCGTACTGGCCGATCATCTACAACGCCTTCCTCAGCCTGACCGACTGGAACATGATCGCGGCCCGGCCGACCTTCGTCGGGCTGGCGAACTACGGCCGCACGCTGACCGATCCGGCGTTCCACAAGACGCTGTGGATCACCATCGTGTTCACCGGTCTGATCGTGGTCGGCAGCCTGGTGATCGGACTGGCACTCGCCTTCCTGTTCAACCTGCCGCTGAAGGGCCGCGGCGCGGTCCGGACGATCGCGTTCGCGCCGCACGTTCTGTCCGGCGCCGCCGTCGCGACCATCTGGGCCTTCATCTTCGACCCCGGTTACGGCCTGATGCGGGCGCTGATCGAGCCGTTCGGCGCCGAGCCGCCGGACTGGATGAACAGCTCCGACTGGGCGTTGCCGGGCCTCGTCATCGTCTACCTGTGGAAGAACGTCGGCTTCGCCGCGCTGATCTACCTGGCCGGTCTGCAAGGACTGCCGAAGGATCTCGACGAGGCGGCCGCGATCGACGGTGCGTCGACCTGGACCCGGTTCCGGGCGATCAAGCTCCCGTTGCTTGCCCCGATCACCTTCTTCCTGCTGATCACCACGGTGATCGGCACCTTCCAGGCCTTCGACGTGATCGCCGTGATGACCGGTGGCGGCCCTGGTGATGCCACCACCACGCTGAGCTGGTCGATCTACAACGAGGGCTTCCAAGCGTTCAACGCGGGCCGTGCGGCCACGCTGTCGATCATCATGTTCGTGATCCTGCTGGTCGTCACCGCGGTGCAGGCCCGGGTGATGGAGAGGCGGGTGCACTACCGATGAAGGTCCGCGCGATCCAGTACGTCGTACTGATCGGTGTGGCGGCCGTGTTCCTCGGCCCGCTGTACTGGCTGTTGTCGACGGCGTTCAAGCAACCGTCCGAGATCTATCAATGGCCGCCGGCGTGGTGGCCGCACCTCACCTGGGAGAACTTCAGCCTGGCCTGGAAGGCCGCGCCGTTCGACCGGTTCTTCCTCAACTCCACGATCATCACGGTGCTCGGCACACTGTTGAAGGTGACGAACGCGGTGCTGACGGCGTACGCGTTCGCCTTTCTGCGGTTCCCGTTCAAGAAGGTGCTGTTCTTCCTGGTGCTCGGCGCGATGATGGTGCCCGGTCACGTGACGCTGCTGCCGAACTACCTGACCGTGGCAACACTCGGCTGGATCAACACGTATGCGGGCCTGATCATCCCGGGCATAGGATCGGCGTTCGCGACGTTCCTGATGCGGCAGCACTTCCTCACCCTGCCGACGGAGGTGACGGACGCGGCCGCGGTCGACGGCGCCGGGCACCTGCGCACGTTGTGGCGGGTGGTCCTGCCGATGTCGCAGCCGATGCTGATCACGGTTGTCGTGATCACCGCGGTCGAGGAATGGAACAACTTCGTCTGGCCGCTGATCGTGACCAACTCCGCCTCGATGCGCACACTGCCGGTCGGTCTGCTGATCCTGAAGGACGAGGAGGGCCTGGCGGCCTGGGGAACGATCATGGCCGGCACCTTGCTGGTGCTCGCACCGATGCTGCTGATCTTCCTGATCGCCCAGCGCTACATCGTCGGCGGGATCACCCAGGGAGCTCTGAAGGGATGAGAATGCACCGCAGGATGTTCCTCGGGCTCGCAGCCGGCGCGACGCTGGCGGGCTGTGGCTACCGCTCGGTCGACGCGATCTACTCGCAGCCGGCCGGATCCGTGCCGAAGCAGTACGCGAACCGTGTCCGCGTCGTCTTCTGGACGTCGTACGGCGGGGCGAACGGCAAGGCGGTCGACAAGCTCGTTGCCAAGTTCAACGATTCCCAGCAGGATGTCTACGTCGAGGTGCAGTTCCAGGGCAGCTACGACGACGTGGCCCAGAAGGTTGCGGCCGCCCTCGTTGCCAAGCAGGCGCCGGATCTGGCCATCCTCTCCGACGTCACGTGGGAACGCTTCTTCCTGAACGAGGCGCTCGAGCCGCTGAACGGCTACTTCACCGACGGCTTCGGTCCGGCCGTCTATCAGCAGAAGCTGTTCGGCGAGTACGTCGTGAAGGGGCAGAGCTGGGCGGTTCCGTTCGCCCGGAGTACGCCGATCCTCTACTACAACCGTGATGCGTTTGCGAAGGCCGGGCTGCCGGATCGCGCGCCGCGGACCTGGAGCGAACTGCGGTCCTGGGCGCCGGAGCTCGCCAAGGTGCAGTCCGGCGGGCGTTCGCTGCGGACGATCGCCTTCGCGAAGATCGACGGCGACTGGCAGTTCCAGGGCAACGTGTGGCAGTTCGGCGGCGCGTACTCGAAGGGCCTCGACGTCACCATCGATCAGGACGGCGCGGTCGCCGCGGGCGAGTGGCAGCGGCAGATGGTGCACGACCTGGGCGCTGCCTACATGGCCAGCAGCCCGAGCACGGACTTCGCCAACGGACTGGTCGGCGTCATCCAGGAATCGACCGGTGGCATGAAGACCATCTCGAGCAAGGCGAAGTTCAAGGTCGGCGCCGGGTTCATCCCGTCCGAGGTGGCGTCCGGGCTCGCCACCGGTGGTGGCGGGATCGGGATGTTGCGGAACATCTCCGCCGAACGCAAGCAGGCCGCCGCCACGTTCCTGGCCTTCCTCGCCCGGCCGGAGAACTCGGCCTTCTGGACGACGCAGACCGGCTACCTGCCGGTGGTGAACGCGGCCCGCGAAGACCCCGAGCTGAAGAAACTGATCGCCGAAAAGCCGAACTACGGAGTCGCGATCGCCCAACTCGCGAATGCCCGCCAGCAGGACGCGATCCGCCTCTACGGCCGCAACGCCAACGTCGTCATCTACACCGCCCTGCAGCAGATCTACGCCGACAACGCCGCCCCCAAGAAGGTGTTCGCCTCGGTCGCCGGCCGGCTCGACGCGATCGGCGCCGAAGTCAAACGTCTCTACGAGGAGAAGGTTCTGTGATCATCACCGGCCATCGCGGTGCGCTGGGGACCGAACCGGAGAACACGTTGCGGTCGTTTCGGCGTGCGGTTGCCGACGGGTGTGACGAGATCGAGCTCGATCTTCGCGTTACCGCCGATGGTGAGCTGGTGATCTTGCACGACGCGACTGTCGACCGGACGACGTCCGGATCGGGGGAGGTCGCGGCGATGTCGTACGACGACCTGCGGTCGCTCGACGCGGGACTTGGCGAGGTGGTGCCGACCTGGGCGGAGACGGTCGCCGAGATCGGCGTCCGCTTCCAGGCCGAGGTGAAGGCGGCGGACGCCGTACCGCTGCTGGCGCAGACGCTGAAGGCGGATCCGTCGCTGGCCGATCGGACGCTGGTGACGTCGTTCCACCCGGAGATCCTGCTGGCCGTCCGCCGCGCCTTCCCGGCCGCGGCGACCGGCCGGATCTTCGGCCGTACGCCGCCTGTCGCCGAGCTGATCGCCCTCACCCGGGAGGCCGACGCCGGCACGGCCCTCTGCGGCATCGCTGGCCTGACACTGGAGGGCGTGGCCGAACTGCACGAGTCCAGCCTGGATGTCACCGCCTGGCCGGTGCCGGACCAGGCAACCCTCGCCCAAGCGGCCACCCTCGCCGTCGATGGCATCACCACGGACAACCCGCACCTGCTCCAGCCGGTGCGATAGCGGACCGCCACGCATCACAATCTGATCCACCCGGCCACTCCCAGCGTGGCCCGCCCGCAGAACGGCGCATTGTGATGGCCTGGCCGTCCGGGTGCGTGGTCCGTGTCACACGTTTCAACGTGTGAATTTGTTCTTCCGTAGAAGATAAATGTGTGATTGCCTTGCTCGCATGGGAATCAGCATCGGTGTGGTCGGAGCCGGCCAGTTCGCGCCCTCGTTCCTGCGGCTGTGGTCCGTGCACCCGGACGTGTCCGACGTGCGGCTGACCGACGTACTGCCGGAACGGACCGCCGAGATGGCGGCCAAGCAGGGCATCTCGATCACCTATCAGTCGTTCGACGAGATGCTCGCGTCCGACGTGGACGCGGTGGCGATCTTCACCCAGCGGTGGCTGCACGGCGAGATGGCGATCCGGGCGCTCGAGGCCGGCAAACATGTGTACTCGACCGTGCCGATGGCGATCGAGGCGGATCAGATCGCCCGCATCATCGAGCTGGTCAAGGAGACCGGCCTGACGTACATGATGGGCGAGACCAGCTATTACTACCCGTCGTCGGTGTACTGCCGGCAGAAGCTCGAGGCCGGCGAGTTCGGCCGGGTCTTCTACTCCGAGGGCGACTACGTCCACGACATGGACCTCGGATTCTACGCCGCGTACCAGTACAGCGGTGGCGAGGAGTGGAAGAAGACTGCTTCGTTCCCGCCCATGCTCTACCCGACGCATGCCGTGGGCAACGTTCTCTCGGTGACCGGGCAGCACGCCACGCATGTGTCCTGCATCGGGGTGAAGGACGACCGTGGCGACGGTGTGTTCGACAAGGACGTCAGCCAGTTCGACAACGACTTCAGCAACGCGACCGCGCTGTTCAAGCTCGCGGACGGTGGCGTGATGCGGACGAACGAGATGCGCCGCGTCGGCTACCCGTCGCACATCCGCGAGTCCCGGCTGCGCGTGTTCGGGACCGAGGGCAGCTTCGAGCAGCTCGCGACGACCACGCTTTGGCAGACCAAGGAGGGTGTGGAGGACGTCAGCCAGTTGATGGAGACCAAGCCCAGCAGCTCGCTCGACGACGCTGACCTGGCGAACGTCGACCCGGCGCTGCGGGAGGCGTTCCGGTCCGGGCTGTCGCCGGTGCACGACCGCAGCCGGCTGCCGGCCGAGTTCGCCGGCATGCACAACGGCCATGAGGGTTCACATCACTTCCTCGCCGACGACTTCGTCCGCGCGGTCGCCGACAAGGCCCTTCCCCCGGTCAACGCCTGGGTCGCCGCCCGCTACACCCTCCCCGGCATCTACGCCCACCAGTCCGCGTTGCAGGGCGGCGTACAACTCGAGATCCCCGACCACGGGGACGCGCCCGCCTAGACGTCGCTTTCCGGAACATCTCTGCCACCAGGTGGCCGCTTGTTTCCGGAAAGCGGAGCTAGAGGTAGTTGCTGAGCTCGATGAGATTTCCATCGGGGTCACGCAGGTAGACGCTGAGGATCGGCCCGGTCGCGCCAGTACGTTCGACCGGGCCTTCCTCGATCTCGACGGCGTGCGCGATCAGCTCGGCCCGCACCTGCTCGATCGGGTCGTCGACGACGAAGCACAAGTCCGCGGTCCCTGGCCCTGGACGCGCCGCCTTCGGCTCGAACTCGTGCCCGACCTGATGCAGATTGATCTTGCTGGTCCCGAACGCGAGCGCCCGCCGGCCACCCTTGAACGTGACCGCCTCCATCCCCAGCACCCGCTGGTAGAAGCCGGTCGTCGCCTCGAGATCCGCGACCGTGAGCACCAGATGGTCCAGTCGATTCACCTTCATGCTTTGTAGGATCGCGTATGGCTCTGGATCTGTTCGCCGGGATCTCGGTGAGTGACTACGCGGCCGCGGTCGCCTGGTACGAAAAGCTGCTCGGAGCGCCGCCGAGCTTCCTACCGAACGACATCGAGGCGGTCTGGGAGGTCGGCGAGCATCAGTTCCTCTACATCGAGGTGGTGCCTGAGCATGCGGGTCATGCTCAGCACACGTTGTTCGTCGAGGACTTCGAGGGGGTGATCCGGGCGATCGCCGAGCGCGGGATCGAGCCGGCGGTGCGTGAGACGTACGAGAACGGCGTCCGGCACGTCACCTACTACGACCCGGACGGCAACGAGGTCTCGTACGGCGGCGCCCCGGTCGAGTGACACATGTTGGGGGGCGAAGTGGGCCAGCGGACGGATAGCCGACTCTCGGGGGATGGGACACCTTCTGGGGGGCTGGGACAAGAAATAACAGCGGTTCGGTTGGTTCGGTGGGTACTGCCCGTGCCGTCGACCGGATCGCCAGGCCATCACAACGAGGCGCGGACGATGGCCTCCCACGGGCGGTCGCGGCGTCTCGGTGATTGTGATGGCCTGGGAGTCCGCCAACCCCGCCCGGCAGTGGTGGGTTGGGCGATGCCGCGCCGCGGACCGGACGTGCACCACTCACAGTGAGCGATGCCAGCGATGCCCCGCTTGGCCGCGAGCAGTCGGCGGTTGCCGGACCGGGTTGGTGAGTGTGCCACGTCCGCCCAGGTCGCGACCCGCGGGCCGGCCGGGTCAGACTGGGGAGGATCTTCCACCCGGTCCGGTCCACCCGGTCCGGTCCACCCGGTCCGGGACGAGATCCTCCCCACCCCGGCGGCAGCCGACAGAACCAGGCCGACTGCCGAGACGCGAAGGAGGCGAACGGACCACCCCACGGATGCGTCAGCCGAAATAGCGTGTGTCAGCCCACCGGTTCCTGTCCGGGGCCCCAGCTCCTTGCACCCCCAGCCGGCTACCTCACCCGAGTTCAGGGTTCGTGGTCGGCGCGGTAGCGGAAGAGGTCGGGGAGGAAGTTCTCCAGGTTGCCGATCTCCTCGACGTGGTGGCGGGTCCAGGCGGCGAGCTTGGGCGTGGGGAAGGCGCGGTCGTGGGCGATCCGGTTGAGGAACAAAGTCGCGAGCGGAGTGGTGTCGCCGACGGTCAGCCGGGTCGTGTAGCGGGAGCCGCCGCTGGCGGGGGTGAACTCGTTCTCCAGCCGGACCATCGAGCTGCCGAGCACCCGCTTGGTCATGATCGCCGCTTGGCTGTCGACCGTCTCAACGGTGACGTGAAGGTCCATCACCTTGCCGGGATCACGCCCGAACGCCTCGGTGAGATGCAGCCGCGAACCGGGGCCGACGACGGCGCCAGGGCTCATCAGCTCGTACGAGATGTGGTCGAGCGGGTGCCAGACGAGATACCGCGGCCAGATCCCACCGGCGTACTGCATCGTCCCGGGGATGTGCCCGTACCACCAGGCCAGCATCTCCGGCGTGACCTGCTCCAGGGGTGCGTGGGTGATCGTGACGATGGTCCGGTTGTTGTCCGAGGACATCGACACCGCCGCCGACTCGAGCGGCCGCAGCGGCCAGAGAACCGGACGCGGGGCAGGCAGTTCCGGCGCCTTCATCCCGAAGCGGTGCCCGAACCCCACGCCCCCAAACCCGCCTCACCCCCGAACCCGCCTCACCCCCGAACCCGCCTCACCCCCGAACCCGCCTCACCCCCGAACCCGCCTCATCCCCCAACCGCGATCGCGTCCAGCTCCTCCCACGGCAGAATCCGGACCGCCACCACCACCCGCCCTGCCAACTCCGCGCGCAACAGCCGATGGACTCCATCCAGAACCGTGAGCCGCCCATCAGTTCGCCGTACGACGTCCAGCGGGTGGTCGAGGTCCGCGGCCATCGTCCGCTGGTACTGCTCGTGATACCGCAAGGGATCCGCCGCGACCTGATGCGGCGTGACCTGGAACGGGCGACCGTCGTAGAGCCAGAACGGCAGGTCGAGGTGCGGCGCCAGATCGGCAAGTGGGACCCGGGTCGTGGGGAGGTCCAGGCGATGGAGTACGGCGACATCCCAGTGGAAATCGAGGAGGTACGGGCGTAGGTCCGGGGGGACGAGGTGGGCCAGGGGGAAGGGTTGACGGGTCACTCGTAGATGCGGCGGAGGCGGTGGGACATGGAGTTCTCGATGTGCTGGGTCATCGCGGACTCGGCGGCTGTGGGGTCGCCGGAGGTGATCGCCTCGACCAGGGTGCGGTGTTCGGTCAGGACTTCGGGGCCGATGTCGCGGTCGTAGTGCAGGCGGAAGATGTGCAGGTGACAGTGGGTGCGCTCGAAGGCCAGCCGGACCTGCTCGCTGCCCGACAGCGCCGCGATCAGCAGATGGAACCGGTTGTCGTGCGCGGTCAGTGACTTGTAGCCGGCGTAGTCCACCGACGTCGGCTCGACCGCGTTCGCCAGCTCCGCCTTCAGCCGCGCGCGCCCCTCGGCGTCGATCAGTTCGGCCGCCCGGCGCGCCGCCCACGGCTCCAGCAACTGCCGGAACCGGTACAGGTCGTCGAACTCCGCGAGCGAGAGCAACGGTGTCGCGCGATACCCCTTCAGCGGCTCCTTGACCGCCAGTCCCTCCGACTCCAGCCGCGCGAGCGCCTCCCGCACCGGCGTCGACGACACCTGGAACTCCCGCGCCAGCCCGTCGATCGAGATCCGCGCGCCGGGCCGGATGACGTGGTCCATCAGCATCGTCTTGATCGCCTCGTACACGTCGTCGGCCAGCATCTGCCGCCGGAGCAACCGCCGGTCCTGCGGCTGAGGAGTCCCAACGAGGTGCGTGGGTTCCGTCATCGGCTCTCTCCGGATCCTGGTCGCGGCCTTGACCCAGCCGGTCGGGTTCGGCAGGGTGACACTGGTAATCATGCATCATGCACGATTTGGCCCCGGCATAGCTACGGGAAGGCAGAAACGATGGTGAGGTTCGACGAGGTCGGCGTACGGCCGGAGCCGGGGGACAACGTCGCGATCGCCTCCCGCCGGCTCGAGGCCGGCACCGAGATCGAGCTCGGGGGTACGACCGTCACGCTGCCACACACCGTGCTCGAAGGACACCGTTTCGTGATCGACCCGGTTGGCCCCGGTGAGGCGCTCACGTCCTGGAACACGCCGTTCGCCCGCGCCTCCCGCGACCTCCTCCCCGGCGACTACGTCTGTACGCCGACCAGCCTGGCTGCGGTCACGGCCCGCGGAGTCGAGGGCCTTCCGGCCGAACCGTCCGCCACCAACGAGCCGCTCGACCCGTACGAGCTCGACGAGTCAGCGCTGAACTTCGGCCAGCAGGTGACCAGCGTCGAGCAACCCGGCACCTTCCTCGGCTACCCCCGCGAGCAGGGCGCGGCCGGCACCCGCAACCACGTCGTCCTGATGGCGACCAGCTCCCGCAGCAGCGGCTTCGTCACCGAGCTCGCCCGGCGCTTCGACGGCGCGGCCGCGGGCGACGGCGTCGTACCGGTTGCGCACACCGAGGGCGGCGAGGACGAGGTCCCGAACAACCTGCATTTCCTGCTCGCCACCCTGGTCGGCTTCACGCTGAACCCGAACGTCGGCGCCGTCCTGATCGTCGACACCGAGGACGACGTGGTCTCCGGCCAGGCGATCAAGGACTTCATGGCCGAGCACGACTACCCGGCGATCAAGGTGCCGCACGCATTCTTCACCCGCCGGGCCGGCTTCGAGCACGACCTCACCGAAGCCGGTGCACTCGTCGAGCCGTGGCTGCCGATTGTCGACAATCAGACGCGCACCGAGGTCCCGCTCGCGGATCTGAAGATCGCCCTGCAGTGCGGTGGCTCCGACGCGTTCTCGGGCATCTCTGCCAACCCGCTCGCCGGTCTCGTCGGTGCGGAGGTGATCAAGCATGGCGGCGCCGCCGTCCTCGCGGAAACCGACGAGCTGATCGGCGCGGAGCCGTACGTACTGAAGAACGTCCGCGACCTCGCCACCGCGCTGCGGTTCCTCGCCACGATCCGCTCGTTCAAGGAACGGGTCGGCTGGCACGGCCACACCGCCGAGGGCAACCCATCCGGCGGCAACGTCTACCGCGGTCTCTACAACATCGTGCTGAAGTCGATCGGCGCCGCCCGCAAGCTGCCGCGCGAGGTCCGGCTGGACCACGTGATCGAGTACGGCGAACCGCTGCCCGGCAACGGCTACATCTTCATGGACAGCCCCGGCAACGACCTCGAATCCGTGGCCGGCCAGATCGGCAGCGGCTGCAACCTGATCTTCTTCACCACCGGGAACGGCTCGATCACCAACTTCCCGTTCGTCCCGACCCTCAAGTTCGTCACGACCAGCGCCAGGTACGAGCGTCTGCACGCCGAGATGGATGTGGACGCGGGCCGGTACCTGACCGGTACGCCGATGGCCGACCTGACCGCGGAGACGTTCGACCTGACCGTCCGGGTCGCGTCCGGCGAACCGAGCGCGGGGGAGCGGGCCGGCCACAGCCAGGTGTCGATCTGGCGGAACTGGAAGCAGAGCGGTCCGCGCGAAGGCATCTCGATCAGCACCGACGGCCGGATGAGCCGCCAGTTGGCCGACCTCCCGGCCGAGGATCGTGACGCGCCCCTCGATGGCCTCCCCTTGGCTGGGCTTCGCTCCGATGCACGCACGGCGGCACGCCTGCTGCAGGTCGACGACCGTCTCGTGCCCGAGGCTGTCGGGCTGATCCTGCCGACCAGCCTGTGCTCCGGCCAGATCGCGCTGCGGCTCGCAGCCCAAGCGGAGGTAGAGAAGTGGGCCGGTGACGCGGTCACGCGAATGGTCGCGCTCCCGCACACGGAGGGGTGTGGCAGCAGCGGCGGCGCGTCCGAGGAGACGTTCGCCCGCATCATGGTCGGCTACCTCCTGCATCCGAACACGCGGATGGCTCTCCTCCTGGAGCACGGCTGCGAGAAGACCCACAACGACTACTTCCGCTCCCGTCTGGTCGAGGCCGGCAAGGACCCGTCCCGCTTCGGCTGGGCCAGCATCCAGGCCGACGGCGGTCTCGATGCCGTCGGCAACAAGGTGAAGGACTGGTTCAACAGCTTCGACTTGGACAAGCCGGTCGAGCAGCGCGGCAACCTGGGCGCACTCAAGGTCGGCCTGGACGCGCGCGGCCCGTTGACGGACACGACTGCGGAGGCGCTGGCGCTGATCGGCCGCGAGATCGTGGGCTCCGGCGGTTCCGTCGTACTGTCGTCGCGCGGTGCCCTGCTCGGGCACGCCGGCTTCCGCGCGGCCGCGTTCGGCTCGGCGGATGCTGCCGCGTTCGGCTCGGCGGATCAAGTGGGGCCGACGATCGCGCACGGGCAGCGGCTCGCGCAGCCGGGCTGGCACGTGATGCGGATGCCTGGCACCGACTGGATGGAGACCGCGACCGGCTTCGGCGCGAGTGGTGTCCAGCAGATCCTCGCGCATGTTGCCGGCGGCACCTTGTCCGCGCAGCGGTTCGTACCGGTCGTCGAGATCAGCAACGATCCGGAGACGGTCGCGACGTACGGCGACGACCTCGACGCGGTCGCCACCGGTGACGCGGCAGACCAGGCCCGGATCGGCCTGGACACGATCGCGATGGTGGCGAGCCGGCAGCTCGTCCCCAAGGCAGTTGCCTCCGGCAACGTCGGCTTCCAGATCACCCGTGGCCTGCTCGGCACCTCGATGTAACTGTGCACTCTGAATGAAGGGTCTCTCCATGCATTTGGTCCGTTACCAGTCCCCGGCCGGCCGGCCGGTCGTCGGCGTACGCACCGGCGACACCGTGGCTCCGCTCGAAGGCGTCAGCAGCGTCGCGGAGCTGCTGCGACTCCGGCTGGACGAGTTGCAGACGGCGGTCGCCAAGGTCGGGGAGGCGGTCCCGGTCGACGGCGTGAAGTTCCTGCCGCCGCTGGACGGACGGGGCGAGGTGTGGTGCTCCGGCGTCACGTACGAGCGGTCGCGTGGCGCTCGGATGGAGGAGAGCACCGAGCAGTCCGTGTACGACAAGGTCTACACGGCTGACCGGCCCGAGCTGTTCCAGAAGGCGCCGGCCTGGCGGGTGGTGACCGACGGCGAGCCGGTCGGGATCCGGGTCGACTCCGGTCACGACGTACCCGAGCCGGAGCTCGCGGTCGTCGCGAACAGCCACGGTGAGATCGTCGGGTTCACGGTCTGCAACGACATGAGCTCGCGGTCGATCGAGGGCGTGAACCCGCTGTACGTGCCGCAAGCCAAGCTGTTCGCCGGTGGATGCGCGCTGGCGACCGGGATCCGCCCGGCGTGGGAGGTCGCCAACCCGAAGGACCTCGAGATCGGCGTGGTGATCGAGCGAGCGGGCGACGAGGTGTTCGCGGAGACGACGTCGACCGCGAAGCTCGTGCGTGAGCTGCAGGACCTGATCGACGTGCTGTTCCTGCCGAACGACTTCCCGGACGGCGTGATCCTGGCGACCGGCACCGGGATCGTGCCCGAGCTGGACTTCGCGCTGGCCGAGGGCGACGTCATCACGATCTCGATCGCCGAGGTCGGCACGCTGACGAATACGGTGGCCGTCGGCCGGGAACCGTTCACGTTCCTGGCGACCGACAACTTGGAGGAGAAGCGATGACCCAGGACACCACCCCCGCCGAGCTGGAGCAGGCGCTGGTCGACGCGACAGCGGCCGCGCCGGCGCTGGGTGCGGCCGAGCCCGCGGTCCGGGCCGGGTGGATCCGCGCTGTCGCCGACGCGCTCGACGCGGCCGCCGACGAGCTGGTGCCGATCGCGATGCGGGAGTCTTCGCTGCCCGAGGCGCGGCTGCGGGGCGAGGTCGCGCGCAGCACCGGTCAGCTGCGGATGTTCGCCGACGTCCTCGAAGAGGGTTCGCTGCTCGAGGTCGTCATCGACACCGCGGACGCGCAGGCGAAGCCGGTGCCGCGTCCGGACCTGCGGCGGGTGCTGGTGCCGCTCGGGCCGGTGCTGGTGTTTGCCGCCAGCAACTTCCCGTTCGCGTTCAGCGTCTGCGGCGGCGACACCGCATCCGCACTGGCTGCTGGGTGCCCGGTGATCGTCAAGGCACACCCGGGCCACCCCGAGCTGTCCGCGCGCACCGCGGAGGTGATGATCTCGGCGCTGCGGGCCGCCGGCGCGCCGGATGGTTCGCTCGGGCTGATCCAGGGCTTCGACGTCGGCGTCACCGCGCTGAAGGACCCGCGGATCACCGCGGCCGGGTTCACCGGCTCGGTGCCGGCCGGGAAGGCGCTGCACGAGATCGCGGTCACCCGGCCGGAGCCGATCCCGTTCTACGGCGAGCTCGGCAGCCTTAACCCGGTGTTCGTCACCCGGACGGCGATCGATGCCCGGGGCAAGGACATTGCGACCGGGTACGTCGGTTCGTTCACGCTCGGCGTCGGTCAGTTCTGCACGAAGCCCGGTCTGCTCTTCCTGCCGTCCGGTCATGGGCTCCAGGAGCAGCTGACCGAGGCGACCGGTGGGGTGGCCGAGGCGACGATGCTGAACGACCGGATCCACGACGGATTCAGCTCAGGGCTCGACCGGCTGCAGAAGGTCGACGGCATCCGGGTCTGGGCCTCTGGCGGTGCGACTCTGCTGCAGACCACGGTCGCGGAGCTGCTGGCTCGGCGGGACGAGATCCTGGAAGAGTGTTTCGGCCCCGTCTCGATCGTCGTGGAGTACGACGGGGTCGAGGAGTTGAAGGCGGCTGTCGAGGCCTTCGAGGGGAACCTGACCGCGACGCTCCACGCTGAGGACGCGGACGCCGAGTTGGCGCGTGAGCTGCTGCCGTTGCTGACGGCCCGCGCCGGCCGCGTGCTCTGGAACGGCTGGCCGACCGGGGTCGCGGTGTCGTGGGCGCAGCATCACGGCGGTCCGTTCCCGTCGACCGTCGGCTCGATCCACACCAGCGTCGGGGTGACCGCGGCCCGCCGGTTCCAGCGGCCGGTCGCGTACCAAGACGCCCCCGATGCGGTGCTGCCCGACGTACTGAAGGACTCGAACCCGGCCGGCATCAGCCGCCGGCTGAACGGGACCGTAACCACAGCTGAGGTGACTCGATGAGCGATCTTCCCCCGACCAACGACCCGGGTGACGCCGACCTTCCGGCCGACGTCGCCGGAGAGCCGACCTCCGAAAAGACCGGGACGACCGGTGAACCGGGGCGGCCCGATGCGCCGATCGGGCGGCGGAGTTTCGATCACTGGTTCGGTGAGAAGGACCGCAACGGGTTCATCCACCGGTCCTGGATGCGGGCGCAGGGCTTCTCCGAGGAGGTGTTCGACGGCCGCCCGGTGATCGGCATCTGCAACACCTGGTCCGAGCTCACGCCGTGCAACGCGCATCTGCGCCGGCTCGCGGACTCGGTCAAGCGCGGTGTCTGGCAGGCTGGTGGATTCCCGCTGGAGTTCCCGGTGATGTCGCTCGGCGAGACGATGCTCCGGCCGACCGCGATGCTGTTCCGCAACCTGCTCAGCATGGATGTCGAGGAGTCGCTGCGCGGCAACCCGATCGATGGCGCCATTCTGCTGACCGGCTGCGACAAGACCACGCCAGGCTCGATCATGGGCGCCGCCAGCGTCGACCTCCCCACCCTGGTGGTCACCGGCGGTCCCATGTTGAACGGTAAATTCCGCGGCTGCGACATCGGCTCCGGTACGGCGGTCTGGCGGTTCACGCAGGACCGCAACGCCGGCCGGATGTCGGAGGCGGACTACGCGGCGGCCGAGTCCGGCATGTCCCGCAGCAACGGCCACTGCATGACCATGGGCACGGCGTCGACGATGGCCTGCATGGCCGAGGCGCTCGGGCTCCAACTGACCGGGTCCGCGGCGATCCCGGCCGTCGACTCGCGGCGGTACTCGATCGCCCAGCAGGCCGGTCAGCGGATCGTGAAGATGGTCGAGGAGGATCTCAAACCCAGCGACATCCTGACGCGCGACGCCTTCGCGAACGCGGTCCGGGCGAACGCGGCGATCGGCGGCTCGACGAACGCCGTCATCCACCTGCTCGCGATCGCCGGCCGGGTCGGCGTCGACCTGACGCTGGACGACATGGACGAGTGGGCCCGCGGGGTGCCGTGGCTGGTCGACCTGCAGCCGTCGGGCAAGTACCTGATGGAGGACTTCTACTACGCCGGCGGCCTGCCCGCGGTGATGAAGGAGATCCTGCCGCTGCTCAAGGCCGACGCGATCACCGTGACCGGCAAGACCATGGGCGAGAACGTCGCCACCGCGGAGCGGACCGACTGGAGTGGTCAGGAGGGTCAGCCCGCGACCGCCGTCATCCGGCCGGTCGGCAACCCACTGGGCAGTGGTGCGGGAACCGCCGTACTGAAGGGGAATCTGGCGCCGGATGGTGCCGTGATCAAGCAGTCGGCGGCGTCCGAGCGGCTGCTGCAGCACCGCGGCAAGGCACTGGTGTTCAGCAGCATCGAGGAGTACGACAAGGCGGTCGACGATCCGGAGCTCGACGTCGACGAGGACACTGTGCTCGTGCTGCAGAACTCCGGTCCGCGCGGCTACCCGGGCATGCCGGAGGTCGGGAACATGACGATCCCGCGCAAGCTCGCCGAGATCGGCGTCGACGACATGGTGCGGATCTCGGACGCGCGGATGAGCGGTACGGCGTACGGCACCGTCGTACTGCATGTCACGCCGGAAGCGGCTGTCGGTGGGCCGTTGGCGCTGGTGCGGACGGGTGACTGGATCGAGCTCGACGTACCGGCTCGGCGGTTGCATCTGGATGTGTCGGAGGAGGAGTTGGAGAAGCGACGTGCCGACTGGCAGCCGCCGGTGCCACCGACGGATCGCGGTTGGGCCCGGCTGTACGTCGACCACGTCACGCAGGCGAACCAGGGCTGCGACCTCGACTTCCTGATCGGCCGCACCGGCTCCGCCGTAGCGAGACAGAGCCACTGATGACTGCCGCACAGCCGCCGAGCGAAGCGAGGCGTTCGTGGGGGCCGTTCGAGGCCGTCCGTGGGTTGCGGCCGGCGGGTGTGCTCCCGCCGGTGACGCCGATCCGGCGGCTGATCTCGGATCTGCCGACCTCGCCGGACCCGTACGCCGCCGCGCAGGAGGCCCTGGACCCGCTGCGGGATCGGATCCTGCCCGGCGCGCGGATCGCGGTGACCGCGGGCAGCCGGGGGATCCACGATCTCGTGCCGGTGGTGAAGGCGGCGGTGGATTGGCTGACTGCGGTCGGCGCTGCGCCGTTCGTCGTACCGGCGATGGGCTCGCACGGCGGTGCGACCGCGGACGGTCAGCTCGAGATGCTCGCCGGCCTCGGGATCACCGCGGAGTCGGTCGGTTGCCCGGTCGAGGCGACGATGGAGACCGTTGTCGTCGGCACCCTTCCCGACGGTACGCCGGTGCACCACGACGCGCTGGCCGCGAAGGCGGACGGCGTCCTCCTGGTCAACCGCGTCAAACCGCACACCGACTTCCGCGGACCGATCGAGAGTGGCGTGGCGAAGGTCCTCGCCATCGGGCTCGGCAACCACAAAGGCGCTGCCGCCCTGCATGCCGGCGGAATCCCGTCGCTGGGTGGCGCGATCGAGGCCGCGGCCCGGATGGTCGTTGCGCAGGGCAAGATCTTGGGTGGGCTCGCGATCCTGGAGAACGCCCTGGAACGGACCGCCGCGGTGGAGTTCGTCGAACCCGACGGCATTGCCGGCCCGGCCGAGAACGCCTTGCTGCAAAGGGCCGGCAGCCTGCTCGGGCGCTTGCCGTTCGACGAGCTGGACGTCCTGGTCGTGGACGAGATGGGCAAGGACAAGTCCGGTGCCGGGATGGACACGAACGTGATCGGCCGGTGCTGGGTGCACGGGATCCCGGAGTTCGACTCGCCGTCGATCGCGGCGATCAGTGTGCACTCGCTGTCGCCGGCGTCGCACGGGAACGCGTCCGGTCTCGGTCTGGCCGACGTCATCCCGGCCCGAATGCTGGAGCAGATCGACCTGCAGGTGAGTTACGTGAACGCGCTGACCTCCGGCGCCGGCGGAGCGCGGCGGTCCCGGTTGCCGATGGTGATGGAGGACGACGAGGCCGCCGTACTCGCCGCGGTGACGATGTGCGGCCGGCGGGACTGGTCCGAGCTCCGGCTGGCCCGGATCAAGGACACCCTTTCCCCGAACGAGTTGATGGTGACGCCGGCCCTGCTGACCGAGTCGGCCGAGCGTTTCGACCTGGAGATCACCGGTACGGCGCGGGACCTGACGTCGGCCGGGCGGCTTGGACCCTGGAGTGACAGATGAACCTTCGCGAAGCGCGCGCCCTGCTGGCCGATCGTGGTTTCCGCCCGGGGGAGACGTCCACGCGGACGTTCCCGGACGGATCGCCGTACAAGGTGGAGATCCCCTCCTGTGAAGGGCCGCGGGTGATGACCGCGGTGCTGGAGGAGGCGAAGACTCGCGGGATCACGATCGACCGGGTGTCGCAGGGCAGTGGTGTGATGATGCTGACCGACGCCGAGATCGAGGAGATGCTGTCGCTCGGCGCGTCGGCCGGGGTCGAGGTCTGCCTGTTCCTCGGGCCGCGTGGTGCGTGGGACATCGGTGGGCAGGCCAAGGTGTCGGCCGCGGTCGGTGGTGTTGCGCGAGGCAACGAGATGGTTGCCGCGTCGCTGTGTGACGCCTACCGCGCGGTGGAGCTCGGCGTCCGGAGTCTGCTGGTGGGAGACATCGGCGTCCTGGAGATCCTGGGCGCGTTGAAGGTGGAAGGTGAGCTGCCGGCCGATCTGGTGCTGAAGACGTCGGTGCTGATGCCGTTGCCGAACGCACCGACTGCTCGGCTGTACGAGCGGTTGGGCGCGACCAGCCTCAACGTGTCGACGGACCTGCCGGTGCCGGTGCTGGCGGAGATCCGGTCCGTGACGACCGTACCGATCGACATGTACATCGAGGTGCCGGACGACCAGGGCGGACATGTCCGGTTCTACGACGTACCGGAGATCGTCCGGGTCGCGGCGCCGGTGTATCTGAAGATGGGTCTGCGCAACGCGCCGAACATCTACCCGGTCGGTGCGCACCTTTCCGGTACGGCGGAAGCCCTCGGGCGCGAGCGGGTCCGCCGGGCGGAGTTGATCCTGCGGCTGCTGGCCGAACAGGATGAGGGATGAATGATCCGCTGGTAGCTCGGCTCCGGTCGGCGCTCGGTGACGCGGCGGTCGTCGACGATCCCGACGTACTGGACAGTCATCGCAACGATCACGCGACCTTCTGCACTGCCGGGGTGCCGCGCCTGCTGGCCCGTCCCTCGTCGACCGCTGAGGTGGTCGAGGTTCTGCGGGCGGCTGGGTCGTTCGACATTCCGGTGGTGACCCAGGGAGCTCGGACCGGGCTGTCCGGGGCGGCCAACGCGATCGACGGATGCTTGTTGCTGTCCACCGCTCGAATGAACCGGATCCTGGAGATCTCGGTCGAGGATCAAGTGGCGGTCGTCCAGCCAGGCGTCGTGAATGCCGATCTGTCCCGGGCCGTCCTGGCGCAGGACTTGTTCTACCCGCCGGATCCGTCGTCGTGGGAAATGTCCACGGTGGGTGGCAACATCGCGACCAACGCCGGTGGGCTGTGTTGTGTGAAGTACGGCGTGACGGCAGATTTCGTGCGCGGACTGGAGGTGGTGCTGGCGTCGGGCGACGTCGTCCGCACCGGCCGGCGGTCGGCGAAGGGCGTCGCGGGCTACGACCTCACGCGGTTGATCGTCGGATCCGAGGGCACATTGGGTGTGGTCACCGAGGCGACGCTCGCGCTGCGTCCTGCGCCGGAGGCTGCGCTGACCGCGGCTGCCACCTTCCTGTCCATCGAGGACGGGATCGCCGCCGCGGCTGCGGTCATGGCGTCCGGCCTGCGTCCCTCCCTGCTCGAGTTCATCGATGGTCCGACCGCCCGTGCCATTCAGGACTACCGCGACATGGGACTGCCGGCGGACGTCGGATCGTTGCTGATCGCGCAGTCGGACCGTGGCCCTCGTGCGGCCGAGGACGTTGCCCGGATCGCGGCGATCTGTTCTGCGCATGGCGCGGTCGAGGTCGCCGAGGCATCCGACGCCGAGGAGTCGCGGATGCTGCTCGAGGCGCGCCGGCTGGTGAACTCCGCGCTCGAGCCGCTCGGAGTGACGCTGATCGACGACGTCGCCGTACCGCGGTCGAAGCTGGTCGCGTTGCTGCGCGGGATCGCGGAGATCGGCACGAAGTACGACGTACTGATTTGTTGCCCTGGGCATGTGGGTGACGGCAACATGCACCCGACCGTCGTCTTCGACCGCGACGACCCGGCGGCTGAGGCTCGCGCGCTGGAGGCCTTCGGCGCGGTGATGGAGCTCGGGCTGGCGCTGGGCGGAACGATCACCGGCGAGCACGGCATCGGCACGTTGAAGGCGCACTGGCTGGAGACAGAGCTCGGTCCGGTGAGTCTGGAGTTGCACCGGCGGATCAAGCAGGCCTTCGATCCGGGCAACCTGCTCAATCCCGGCAAGGTCCTCGTGTGACGCGGGTCGACGTCGAGCCGTCCGACAGTCTGGACGACCTCCGCCGCAAGGCTTCGATGGTACGGCCGTCGCCCCGGCAGGTTGCGTGGCAGCGGCAAGAGCTGACTGCGTTCGTGCACTTCGGGCCGAACACGTTCACCGATCTGGAGTGGGGGACCGGTGTCGATGATCCGGCCGTCTTCGACCCCTCGGCGCTCGACTGCTCGCAGTGGGTGCGGACGTTGGTGTCGGCGGGCTTCAAAAGTGTGATTCTGACGGCGAAACACCACGACGGCTTCTGTCTGTGGCCGAGCCGGTACCTTCCACATACTGTTGCCGCGAGCCCGTATCGCGGTGACGTCGTGGGCTCATTGGCCTCGGCATGTCAGGAGCACGGGCTCGGGCTGGGCTTCTACTTGTCTCCGGCCGATCTGTACCAGGAGAAGGCCGACGGTGGGTACTACGGCAACGGCAGCCCGGTCGTGTCGTCGGAGATCCCTTCGCTGTCGTCGACGAGTCACTGCCACGGTTCCGGTACGAAGTGGACGACTACAACCGGTTCTACCTCAACCAGTTGTACGAACTGCTGACGCAGTACGGGCCGATCGCCGAGGTCTGGCTGGACGGCGCCAACCCGACGAGCACCGCGCAGGTCTACTCGTACGAGGCGTGGTTCGATCTGATCCGGCGGCTCGCGCCCGACGCGACCATCGCGGTCGGCGGGCCGGACGTGCGCTGGGTCGGCAACGAGGACGGCTTCGCCCGTGAGACCGAGTGGAGCGTCGTACCCTTCGCCGGTCAGCGGATGGTCGCCGAGCAGACCGCGTCCGACGTGGCCGGCCCTTCGTTGTTGGGGAAAGCCGACGAGCTGCGGTGGTATCCGGCCGAGGTCGACGTCTCGATCCGGCCGGGCTGGTTTTACCACGCTGCTGAGGACTCGGCCGTGAAGTCGTTGCCGGAACTCCTGGACATCTATCGCAAATCGGTTGGCCGCAACGCAGTACTGCTTCTGAACATTCCGCCCGACCGCCGCGGGCTGTTCGCCCCACCGGACGTTGCCCGACTGGCCGAATTCGGCGCGGCGGTCCGCGAGTACTACGAGACCGATGTGTCGTTGCCGGCAACCGTGAACGTGATCGACCTCCGCGAGGACATCTCACGCGGCCAACAGGTCGAGTCCTTCGCCGTCGATGCTTTGCTCGACGGCGAGTGGACGCAGGTCGCGGCCGGTACGACGATCGGCCACCGGCGACTGCTCCCACTCGACGAGCCGCTGTCGGTGAGCGCCGTACGCCTGCGCATCCTGTCATCGCGGGCCGAAGCGACCGCGGCGCTGTCCCTTCACTACGACCCGACC
The DNA here is from genome assembly GCF_036227145.1 of Kribbella sp. NBC_01484. Lineage (NCBI taxonomy): Bacteria > Bacillati > Actinomycetota > Actinomycetes > Propionibacteriales > Kribbellaceae > Kribbella > Kribbella sp. NBC_01484. The sequence continues at coordinate 2,135,760 of NZ_CP109437.1, read as the reverse complement.
ATCTGACGGTCCCCCTGCCTGGAGTCGAACCAGGGACCCGGCCTTCGGAGGGCCGAGCGTGCATCCGTCACCAGAGGGTCAGGTACGCCGCCACCTGGTGCGGCGTACCTTTCGCGGTGTTACTCCTCGACTGAGACGACGCGGGTCCAGTCGGAGCAGTCGGCTTCACACCAGACGTGATCGCCGGCGCGGGCGATCCGATCACGCTGCACATGCCCACAGGCAAGCCGCACCCGGCGCAACGCGTGACCCTGCTTCACTGGAGCACCGGTCCTGCCGCCGGGCACTCGCTTTCGATTCCTGAGGTCGGCCATGGCCGGTCCTCCTCTCTTTCCTGTTGCTATCGGTTGCCCAGGGCTCCTTTGCCCTGGCGCGTGCAGGAGGCAGGATTCGAACCTGCTCAGTCGAGACAACGGGTTTACAGCCCGCCCCACCTCTCCCACGGTGGCGCTCCTGCTCATCGCTTGGGGAGGTAGCGACCTACGGTCGCGCAGTACTCCTGGTACTCGTCCCCGAACGTCTCGGCGAGCCTTCGTTCCTCACGCAGAACGTCGCGATGCACAGCGGCCCCGGGGATCCGGGGGGTCCGTAAGACAGCGGTCAACTCTGGGTTCGTGTGGCTTCCTCTAGTGCGTTGACGAAGGCGTCCGGTTGTTCGATATGGCGGATGTGTCCGGCGTCGTCGATCACGTTCGGATCCCGTTGACCTCGATCCGCCCTCGCGGGCGGGCGGTTCAGGCCAGGCGGACCAGGGAACCGCCGGCGGTGATGCCGATCGAGGTCTGTACGCCGGCCACGGTCAGGTCGACGACGTACGTCGTACCGGACCAGCGGGTGCGGTACGTGACCGAACCGGTTGCCGGCACCGGGGCGATGAACGACAGAATCGATGCCGTCGTCCCAGAGCGCGCGAACATCAGCGTGGGCGCTGCCAGCCGCGTGGTGATGTTCGGATAGGTCCAGCCCTGGATCGGGTTGGTCTGCGCTTGCTTGAGCAGGATCGCCCCAGGTGGCAGCGGCTGCCGGTACGGCACCTGGAACAGGATCGTCCGGGTGGTGTCGCCCGGCCGCATCGCCAGTGCGGTCGTCCGCGAGTACACCGTCGCCTTCTGATCCGACGGCAGATGCCACAGCGTCTGGAACTGTTGTGCCTTCTTGGCCGACGCCCGGTCGAGCGTGACGACCAGATCCGGACTCCTGAGCACCAGCGTGGCCCGGACGCGGCTGATCCCGGTCCCGGGGACGTCTGAGAACTCGTAGAAGTCCGACGTCGGGTTCAGTGCGTACCGCGTCAGCTTGGTGGCCGGAAGCAGGTCAGCCGACAGCGGCGTCGTCATCGAGCTCTGCGCGAACGGACTCTTCGCCCACGTGCGCCAGACGTCGTTCTGGTAGCCGGCGTGTCCGCCGTCGATCACGATGTCCCGTCCGCGAGCGGTGTACGTGAGCGACGTGTGGTCGCTGTGCCCGTGCAACTGTCGCGCCGGCCCGTACCTGATGCTGTACGACGACTGGTCCGCGAACGTAGCGTTCGTGCCCCATCCGGAGCGGCCGAAGATGTAGCCCGCGGAGTACACCCCGACGCGCTGGGTGGGTGCGATCCCGGATGCGCCCTGGGACCCGGCGTACTCGAGTGGTGTCCCGGCGATGGGCGCCGTACGCACGACCTCGGAGTCGCCAATCTGATGGAGATTGCCCAGCGAGTTCGTCGCCAGGGCAAGCCAGTCCGCCATCAGGGCGCGTCGCGTGGTGATCGTCGTACCGGGGTCGGCGCCGCACGCTCGCAGTACGTCGACCGCACGGCCCCAGAGGGAGTAGTTGAACTGTGCGTACGCGGTCGACTGCTCGTTGGTCGATCCTTGCGCGTCGATCGAGGTGGTGATGGCGGCAGCGAGACGGTTCTGGGCGAGCGTCTTGTAGTCCGCGCGATCGAGTGTGCAGCCGACGCCGAACAGAGCGATGCTCTCGTCGGTGCCGTGATTCCACGCACCGCTCCAGTTGTTGACCAGGAACGTGGCGTGGTCGAGCACGGCGCTGTCGAGCCAGGAGTACTGCGCCGGGAGCGTGGTGACCTTCAAGCCGGCCAGGACCGCTTGCCGGGTACAGATGATCACGTTGGTGCGGTGCATCGTCGACTCCCAGGCGCCGACGTCCGCCTTCCAGGAGTACGGATTGTCGAGCACCCAGTCGTGCACGATCGTCGTCACATGCGCCAGGGCGTTCGTGTCACCCTGGCCGGCCGCGGTGATTCCCTGCCCCAGCCAGCGCAGTGAGTGGAACCACATGTACCAGCTCGGATTGTTGTAGGGGTTGAGTTTCCAGTTGATGTTGCCGCTGCCGTTGCCGACCTTGTACGGCTTGAACCCGCCCCAGGCATAGACGTCCTGCAGGACGGACGACAACGGTGTCGCATCGTCGACGGTGCTGAACCCGGGGCACGTGTACGTGCCGGCAGCTGCCACCCCCGCCGTCGTCTTGGCGTCGCGCCGCGTCGTGATGTCCTTCGCCGGCGCGGCGGTCGCCGCGATCACATTTGTTGCCCCCGGCACGAACTGCGCCCCCGGCGGCTCCGGCAGATCCGCCGCGACCGCGATCCCCGGCCCCGCCGCCACCGCTCCCGCGGCGGCTGTCCCGCCAGTACCGGCCGCGCCCGCGACCAGCAGCCCAAGCACCAGAATCCATCGAACCATGTACGTTTCTCCACCACTAATCCGCGGCCCCCCAGGCGGCGGTGACAACCCCGTCACCCGCACGATGGTCAGTTCGCAGGAAAAGTTGCGGGCAGCCCCGACAACCTCGAAGCGTGCCTACGCCCTACCTCTCGGTATCGGCGGCGAGAGCAAGCTTGGACCTTGGCAGCCGGCCCACGTCTGCCACGGTGGGCCGGCGGCCCTGGGAAGGTCTCGCGGGAGCCGGCTGCGCGGCGTAATGTCAATTCATGGTGCCGTTCGGCCGGAAGACTCCGGTCCAGCTGACCGTCGAGCCGTCGACGGTCACCGCCGGCGAGGAGATCATTTGCCGCGTCGACGTCGGGGAGATCGACGCCCAAGGTTCAAGGTGGCCTGGTCGGGCTCTCCTATCTGAACACCTACTCTCAGCGCCCTGACAGCGACGGGGACAGCTCGATCACCGAGGCGGTGATGATCCAGACGGTCCCACTGTTCGCCACACCGTCGAGTGGCAGGTCTGGGCCACCGTGGACCGTCGTCGAGGCCTCGACACCTGGGAGGACGTGCCCCTGGTCGTCCAAGCCGCCCCTGGCGTGCTGGCACACCGCATGCAGACTCCGTCGGAGTCTGCGACCGAGATACCGATGACCGTCGAGCTCGCGACACGAGAGCTTCGGCCTGGTGGCATTCTGGCCGGCACAGTGACCGCGAATCCGACCGTCGAAGGGGTCACGCGGGGCTTGCGTGTTCAACTGGTCAGCGAGCGCCACGAGCAGGACGGCATCGTCGAGCGCGGCGTCGAGGCCGTCGTGACCCTTACCGGCGAAGCTGATCTGCGGCCGGGCGTATCGATCTCTTCCCCCTTCCAGATCGCCGGCCCGGCGGATCCCGCCCCGTGCTGGGACGCGGAGTACAACTCACAGCACTGGTACCTGGAGGTCGTCGCCGACCTGCCCTTCATGCGGGACGAGGTCACCCGCATCGAACTGTTGGTAACCCAGGGACGGAAAGTGCAGGACGTTGGCCAACCCACCTACTACTTCCTGTCCCTCTTGCACGCTCTCCTGCTCTTGGTCGGCGCCGCCCGCCGTCTCCCCTGACGACGGCGGGCGGCGCATCTTGTGGATAACTTCCAGGCCACTGGGCCTCGCACTTGTACGCTTAGTGCAGAGGAAGAGGCGCACGACGGGCAGGCGCACGCCGGACACTCGCAGCCGGGCAGCCACACCACACTCGGCAGACGCAGCCGGACAACTCCAGCCGACTCAGCCCTTGACGCAGATGAGCTGCTTGAGGTGGGCGACGACCTCGACCAGGTCGGACTGGGCGGCGATGACGGACTCGATGTCCTTGTAGGCCGCGGGGATCTCGTCGATCACCCCGGCGTCCTTGCGGGACTCGACGCCCGCGGTCTGCGCAACCAGGTCGTCGACCGTGTACCGGCGCTTCGCCTCGTTGCGGCTCATCCGCCGGCCTGCCCCGTGTGAGGCCGAGTAGAAGGACCGCGCCGAGCCGAGCCCACGGACGACGTACGACCCGGTGCCCATCGACCCCGGGATCAGACCGAGGTCCCCGAGCCCGGCCCGGATCGCGCCCTTGCGGGTGACGAGCAGGTCGAGCCCGTCGATGTGCTCCTCGGCCACGTAGTTGTGGTGGCACGAGATCGGCTGCTCGAACCGCACTTCCTGCGGGAACGACTGCCGCACCGCCTGCATCACGAGCGCCAGCATCACCGCGCGGTTCCGCGATGCGTACTCCTGCGCCCACGTGAGGTCCCGCCGGTACGCGTCCATCTGCGGCGTACCGGACAGGAACACCGCGAGATTGCGGTCCGGCAGATCCGCGTTGTGCGGCAGGTCCCGGGCGATCCGCATGTGCCGCTCGGCGAGTTCCTTGCCGATGTTGCGGCTGCCCGAGTGCAGCATCAGCCAGACCCGGTCCTCGTCGTCGAGGCAGACCTCGATGAAGTGGTTGCCACCACCAAGAGAACCCATCTGCTGCTTGGCCTTCCGCTCCCGGTCCTGCACGCCGTCGTGCAGGCTGGTGAACCCACCCCACAGCCGATCCCACGGCCGCGGGTCGAGCCCGAGCCGACGGACCCCGACCGGGTCCGCATGCGCCCGGAAACCGACCGGTACGGCGGCCTCGATCCGCGACCGGATCGCCGCCAGGTCGTCCGGCAGGTCCGCGGCCGTCAGCGAGGTCAGGACGCCTTCCATCCCGCACCCGATGTCGACCCCGACCGCGGCCGGCGACACCGCCTGCTTCATCGCGATCACGGACCCCACGGTCGCGCCCTTGCCGAGGTGCACGTCCGGCATCACCCGGACCCCGTGCACCCACGGCAGCGCCGCGATGTTCCGCAGCTGCTGCAGCGCCTGAGCCCCGACCTCGTGCTCGGGCGCCCACATGAGCGTAGAGCTCTTGGCCCCACTCAGCTCCACCGGAAACTCCACGTTCATCTCCCCACTCTCCTCGATGGTTGACATGCGGCGGAAGCAGGTCTCGAACCTGCACGCCCGCTGAGGGCTGACCGTTTTCGAAACGGCTGCCGTTAGGCCGAAGCTCGGCTTATTCCGCCTGGGACAGCTGCCAGGGCAGGGGTCGAACCTGCGGGGCCTCGGGTCAGAACCGAGGGTGGGTCACCGTCGCCCACCTGGCATCGCACTCCGCCGCGACGCCGGATGGGTGTCGCGTCAGAGCGCTAACTCGGCACGGGAAGGGATCCATGGCTGCCACAACAGCGGCATCCCGGCCTCTTCCGGCGTACGCGAGCCCTTCTCCTCGTTGCACGCTGCGTGCGCGGCGACGGCGTTCAGCCACTCGCCGCGTCCGCCACGTGAGCGCGGGACGACGTGGTCCATGGTGGTCGCGCCCGGCCTGCCGCAGTACGCGCAGATGTACTTGTCCCGCTTCAGTACGCCGACTCGCGTGTACTGCAGCCGCCCCGACGCGTACCGCCACTTCGTCACCACGTACCGGACCAGGCGCAGCACTCGAGGAAGAGGGAACGGTCCGATGCTGGCGCCGTCATGCGCTTCCTCGACGACGGCGACCTCCCGGACGAGCATCCGGATGGCGTGCGGGATCGACACGACATGGAGCTGCTCGTACGAGGCGTTCAGCACGATCACACCGCTCATGTGGTTCCTCCTCCCTTCCAGTGTGCCCGACCGCGCGCCGTCAGGTCGGTGATCTCGGTGTCGGTCAGTCGGTGCGGCCCCAGGGATTCGAACCCTGAACCTCCTGGTCCTAAGCCAGGCGCCTCTCCCAGTTGGCCAGAGCCGCAGGTACTGCGTTTGTGACGTACGGCGACCGCCCGCCGCGGGCCGGCCGTCGTACGGATCGGGTACGACGCTCTCCGTCGTACGGAGCGATCGTCGTGGTGAGGGTGTCCGGCGGGGCTCGAACCCGCTTCCTCCGGGTCCACGTCCCGGCGCATCGCCCACTTCCGCTTCGGACACAGCACGCCCGGCAGGACTCGAACCTGCACCCTCCTGCTTCGTAGGCAGGCGCTCTCTCCGATTGAGCCACGGGCGTCCAGTGCCCTGCGCCGGATGTGGTGCGGATTTCCGTCGCAGGGCACGTCTGTGGCGCCCGCTCGGCCGGTAGCAAGCATCCTGCGGGCGCCTGGTCCAGCTGGAGGGACTCGAACCCCCGACGTCCTCATCCCAAATGAGGTGGCCTAGCCGCTGGCCGACAGCTGGTGACGTCCCCAGGGCGTTGCGGCCCCGGGGACGGTTGCCCGGGTCGCGCCCGGGCGTCTTCCCCGGCGCACGGGCGGCGCCGCAGGGAAGGTCTCCTGGACCGGTCCGCGGCCCTGGAGAAAATGCGATGAATGTCCAGTTGTCAATTGTTCGTGCCGGTATTCGTGAATACCGGAAAAGCATCGGTGGAAGGAATCGAACCCTCATGACGCGGGTTTGGAATCTGGTCCGCAACCATTGCGCACCGACGCGGGGTGAAACGGGCAAAGAAAAAGGAGCCGCCTGCTGCCGGACACCCGGCTCAGACGACTCCTGGGAGAATCTCCCGCTCGGAGATCACCCAGGTGGGCCGCCCGCACGCGGGCTCAGCTCGCTGCCGAGCTGGTGGTAGAAGGCGTCTTCGCGCACGGATCGCAGGCATGCCGACAAAACCATGGGGCCAGGCCGCCATGCCTTTCTCGGGTTCCGCGTGCCGTACACGATGTCTCCTCGATGTAGTAGTCGTTGCGGAATTAGTCTCACGCATCCCACGCAACCAAGTCAACGCATTTCCCGCATCAATTGTTCCCGAACCTATTTACCGCCCTCTCCGACGTACGCCGCCCCCCTCAGGTTCCCCACCCACCCCGAGGCCGGCCCTCACTCCGCGCCCATTCCGACCTGCCGGCCCCGCAAGCTCTGCGCCTCACCTCGACGCCCAGACCCCTCGAGTTCTGCGCCCCTCACCTTGGCCCCGGGCCCCTCAAGTTCAGCGCCCCGCCGCTCCGATTCCGTCAGCCAACCCGGCTCCCGGGCCCCTCCACGGACCGCCACCGCTCAGCTACGATCCCGACAGATCCGGCCGGGCGGGGTATCCGATTCGGAATCACCCCCACCCTCCCGCTACACTCTTGCCTCGGCGTCCGCGCCACCCGCCGCCTTAGCTCAGTCGGCAGAGCGTCTCACTCGTAATGAGAAGGTCGTCGGTTCGATTCCGACAGGCGGCTCCACCTCTGACCTGCGGAAACGCAGGTCAGACCTCTCCTCCGGGCAAGGTCCGTGGAGCCATTCGTGGATCCAATGCCCTCTACGATGCGGCTTGTGCAGAAGAAGACCAGCCCGAAGAAGCGCCAAACGGGAGGGATTCACCTGCTGCCGTCCGGCTCCCTCCGGGTCCGCGTGTACGCCGGCATCGACCCTGTCAAGAAGAAGAAGCTGTACCTCGAGGAGACGGTCCCGGCCGGGCCGGACGCCTGGGATAAGGCTGAGGCGCTGCGGGCAGAGTTCGTCGCCGAGGTCTACCAGCGGCGTCACCCTCGAACCGATGCCACCGTTGAGCAGTTGATCGAACGGCACCTGAAGGATGGGATCTCTAACAGCGGGCGGGAGTGTGCCCGCGGAAGTACCGGTTGCAGATGATGACCGCCTCGCCAAGGAGGTGCTCGAGCTGGAGGTCCGCAGACTCGGTACTCCCCTGACGACCCTCAGGGCGAAGGTCGCTGCGGATGATAACGGTTCGCTTCACCGACTGCTGGTGGGCGCTATCAAACGGCAAGGGGGACTCCTAGCCGAAATCGAGGACTATGAGCTCGTTGTTCGGATGCCGGCCACGGCCGAAATCCTGGCTACCTATGTCGCGCTAGCTCCCTGACGGACCGGGAGCAGCCGCGGGCGATGTGGGCCGGATGCTTCCACCCACGCGAAGGATACGTTCGCGGTCGAGTTGGAGCGCCGAACCTGTCGCAGCAGCGGACGCGGTCGCAGCGATGACCTCACACACCAGCGCCGGCGCGTCGTGGTGGATGCGGTGCCCAGCTTCGTGTGCGACCACCAGCTGCCCGTGCCAGCGTCGTGCGTGATTCAACTGGACCATTTGCTGGTCGCCGGACACAGCCGTGACCCGCGAGGTACGCAACAACTGCCGAGTGGCGCCTGCTGAACTCCCCGGTGTGGTCGCGGTGTCGGCCTCTGGCGTGACCACGCTGGCCGGTTACTCCAACACCGGAGGTCCGACCGTGGACGTGACGGCGCCAGGTGGCGACGCGGTGCAGACTCCTGGTACGACGTTCGGCCGGGTCCTTGCCGCCTGGTCGAGCACCGATGGCACCGGCCAATGGGAGGCCTTGGCCGCCACCGGGCGCGGGGTCGAGGACGCCAACGGCGCCCGGTGGGTCTGGATCAGTGGGACGTCCATGGCATCGCCTCACGTGGCCGGGGTGGCAGCGCTGATCCGTCAGCTCCACCCCAACTGGAGCCCAGGTGCCGTGGCAGCGCAGATTCGGCGTACTGCGACGCCGACGGCCTGCCCGGCCGTCTGGCCGGCCGATGACGTCCGCCAGTGCACCGGCGGGCCGTCGAGCAACACCTTCTTCGGCGCGGGCATGGTGAACGCCTTGGCCGCCACCTCTTGACACCGAAGCGCTGAGTGGGGCGGGCACCAGCCCGCCCCACTCCCGCCATCTGTGACTCGAAGTCCCGCTGACCGGCGATGTCGCTCAAAGTGATCACGATGAAGAGGCCGATCACGATCTCGCTGACGACCCAGGAGTTTGTTGTTCATCCAGTCCCGGATCCTGGGCAGAGGCCGCGCGGCACGGTCGCCGGGGAGGATCGGAAACAGCGCCGGGGCAGCGACGAACAGGAGCGTCAGCAGCACGAACGGCGGGACCTTCCGCCCGCGCGTACCGCCGAGGCCGTCGCCGGATTGCCCTGACGTGTGGTCGGGGGCTACGAGGCGTCGGATGCGGCTCGGTTCTTGGGCGCTGGTGGTGCGAAGGCGGCTTCGAGCACGTCGACGAGGACGTACGAGACCACTGTTGCAACGATGATCAGCGGCGTGACAGCGGGTCCGGCGCTCGAAGTCAACAGCAACGCGATCACCACCGCCGACAGCGGCAGTCGCAGTGCCGCCGCAATGGTCGCCGCCATCACCGTGGCGATCGCCGCCCCTTCCGGGAACGAGGGGAGGTGCGAGGCGATCAGGCCACCGACAGCGCCGACGAAGATCGCCGGGAACACGGGACCGCCGCGGAAGCTGCCCATCGACACGCTCCACGCGAGTCCCTTGCAGGCGAGGAGCAAGCCGAGCGTGGCGACAGACAGCGTCCCCGCCTGTTCGACGACCGGAATCAGCGCGCGTGAGCCGGAGAAGAGCACGGCGTACGGGGTCTGATCGCTGAGCTGCGCGAACGTGATGGCGAGTCCGGCGACGATCAGACCCGCGAGCGGCAGCAGGAGGAACGGCTTGGGCCGTACACGGACCGCCAGCCTTCGAGCGGCCCAGAAGATCGCGAACGTGACGACGGCGGCGAGCGCGGCGACGGCCACCGTCCAGCAGAAATCGACGACCGTCAGCTGGGGCATCGCCGGAAGCGCGAGCGGGTTGATCGCGTACGCCGATGTGTCCAGTCCCGTGAGGTATCCCATGCCCAGATAGACCAGGGAGCCGATCCCCGCGGCCAGCAGTCCCGGTAGCAGGATCAATGGGAGCATGGCGCCGCCGAGTCCCGCGGCCTCGATCAGGATGACCGCGCTGATCACCGGCGATCCGAACACCATCGCGAGGGCAGCGAAGCTCCCGGCTGCCGCCATCACCATCACCACGTTGTCCGGCGCATCGCTCTTGGCTTTGCGCACTGCGAAGACGGCGAGGCCCGAGCCGAGGGCGATGACCGGCATCGACGGGCCGAGGACGAGCCCGAGGCCCAACGCGGCGAGCCCGGCCAGCAGAATCCCCGGGAGATCTGCGGGGGAGGTCACTCCTCCGGCGAAGCCCTCCGCCGGGACCGGACCACCGTTGCCGGGGAGGCGGACGATCGCGAACGCGCTGATCAGCCCGGCGATCGCGAGCACTGGAAGCGGCCACCACCAAGGGGCATCGCTGAATCCCAGCGCGTGAGGGATGGTGACGTAGACGCGGTCTTGGGTCCACGGAACCAGCGTCAAGAACGCCCACGCGGCCAGGGAAACGAAGAACCCCACGACGGCGGCCAGAACGAGCAGGCGCCGATACCCGGCGGTCCGGACGATCGCCTTCGGATCCCCGGGGGAGGTGGCCTTCTCATCCATCGCTTCTCACTCTCCGGCGCTAGGCGCTGTAACCGCGGCGACCGCGTCCCTCACGGTCTCGAAGACGTTCGCCTGGCCGACGGCGTCCATCGTCCCTGCCCGTTCCAGTACGCCGAATTCGTCCGTATCCGCGTGCGTAAGCAGCAGGCGCACCCCTCTGTCGGCCAGTTGCCCGTGAATCTTGGTCAGCATGTCCGCTCCGTCGAGGTCGATCACAGGGGTCGCCTCGAGGTCGAGCACGACCGCGGTGGCGTCGTACGCCGACACGAGGTCGAGGAGATGCGTGCGGAAGGGCACGGCGTCTGCGAAGAACAGCGGCCCGTTCATCTCGACGACGAGTACGCCGTCTGGGGTCGTCGCATCCGGGTGCGTTTCGGCCTCGACGTAGGCCTGTTCCGCGGGATCGTAGGCCATCCGACGCAACGGCGACTTCGACGCCTGCGCGATGAGCAGCACCAGGGACAACAGCACGCCGAAGACGATGCCGGCGACCACGCCGACGAAGAACAGACCGACCGCGGTCGCTGTGAAGACGAGGAAGTTGATCCTGCTCGCCGTGAAGAACCGCCCCGCGACCTTGAAGTGGATCAATCCCAGGGCAGCGTCGATGACGACCGCTCCGAGTACTGCTTGCGGCAGGTTGGTGAACATCGGAGCCAGCAGCAGCAGCGTCAGAACAGTGAGCCCTGCGACCGTCAGGCCGGCGAGCTGGGTCTTCTGGCCGGCGCTCTCGCTGACAGCGGTCTTGCTCAGGCTGCCGCATCCGGGGAATCCGCCCACGAGAGATGAACCGACCCAGGCCGCGCCCTGCGCGGTGAGCTCCTGGTCGGGGGCGAACTCCTGGTGATGCTTCGCCGCGCTCTCGGTGGCGTTGGCGATGGACTCGCTGTAGCTGACGAGGATGATCGCCAGGGCGCCGACCGCCATCGACAGCCACTGATCGATCGAGAATCCCGTCGGCAGCCCAACACTGGGAAGTCCGGTGGGTACCTCCCCGACGACGTCGACACCGTGCGTGCTCAGATCGAGCAACGAAGACGCCACGATCCCCAAGATCACGACGATGAACGCTCGGGGGAGCTTCGGAGCCGTGAAGCGCAGCAGGAGCAGCAGGCCGACCGCGACGGCGCCGACCGTCAGCGTGGCGGCGTTCGTCAGACCGAGATCCTTCACCATGCCCACGAGCACGTCCCAGTACGAACCAGCGGCTTTGGGGATCCCGAGGATCTTCGGCAGCTGATCGACGATCAGGCCGAAGCCGACCGCGAACACGAAGCCTTCGAGGACTGCCTTCGCGAGGAAGTTCGAGATCCACCCCATCCGGAAGATGCCGAGGAGGATGTAGATCACACCGACGCAGAGCGTGAGCGCAATGACCGTCTGCAGATACTCGGGCGCGGTCGAAGCAACGTAGAGGGCGGCGACCGGCGCGGTGACCGCCGCCACGGAGGCAGAAGGTCCGGTCACGACCTGGCGCGTTGCGGCGAACACCGCGTACAGGACCGAGGCGCCGAGGATCGTGTACAGGCCGTACTGCGCCGGCACGCCGACCACGGCTGCGTACGCCAGCGCTTGCGGGACGACGAGCGCCCACACGGACAGGCCGGCGAGAAGGTCGAGCGGGAGCCACGACCTCTTGTAGTGAGGAAGCCATTCGACGATCGGCATCGTACGGACGAAGACGTTCGGCTTCTGCCGTACCACTGCTGCACCCCGGCTCACATGATCACCTTCCATGGGTGGGGACGAGCTGACTGTCCGGCAGGTGGCGGAACGAGGCGAGTTGCCGCAGGCGCGGCCAGTCCAGGGGAGGCTCGGGTGCGGGGACGCCGGGCCGTTCCCTCGGCACGACCACCCGTAGCGCCCCGGGCCGGATGGTGCAGCGGACCGGGGTCGGCAGCATGACCGTCTCGCCGTCGATGCCGACCGGGATCTCGGGTGCGTCGGCGTCGACGGTGACCTGGCCGGCTGTGAGTACTGTCAGCCCGGTGCCATGCCCACGGCGGATCAGCTCGGCTGCCTGCAGCGCGTTTTGCGCCCGGATGCCGACCACGCCGAGAGGGCCGGCATCAAGCCGGGCGCGGCGACCCAGCCCGGCGACGTCGCCCATCCCATAGGGGTCGTTGCTGACCAGCAGGGCCTGCGGATCATCTATCGTTGTCCCTGCGGCCTGTGCCGTCACATGGGCGCCCTGGTGACCCCTGAGCAGGTCGGGACGCATCTGCAAGGTGGTGCCGCGTTTGTCATCGCGGTAGGCCGGGCTTTGCACCACCTCGGCGTAGACGCCGAACGAGGCGTTGTTGACGAACGTGCGGTCGGCGATAACGCCCAAGTCCACCCGCAGCTCCTCCCCGTCGGTGAGCCCATCCAGACAGGCGGCCGGGTCCTCTCGGTCCAGTCCCAGATCCAGGGCGAAGTGGTTGCGGGTGCCGGCGCTGACCACCAGGAACGGCAGGTCGTGCTCGGCAGCGATGCCGGCCACCAGCGCCTGGGTGCCGTCCCCGCCGGCTACGCCGAGCAGGTCAGCGCCGTCGGCTACCGCCTGGCGGGCCAGCGCAGCCACGTCTACCATCCCTGGGCCTTCCAGCAGCGCCACCTCGGCGCCCAGCTTCTCCGCCTTGTCCTTCAGCCCGAACTTGGTGACCTTCCCGCCACCCGACCTCGGGTTCATGATCACAAACGGCCGCCGGGGGCGCGCGGCCGCAACGGTGAGCGTTCCCTCGTCCTGACCGTCGGTGCCCAGCGCGGCCCGCGCGGTTGCCGCCGCGGCCACCATCAGCGCCAGCGCCACCACGGCAACCCACAGCAGTTGGTTCGATACGAACGCCACCACGATGAGGACCGGCGCCGCGATCACCAGGCCCAGGGCGAGCCACCGAAGGACCCCCCGGTTGGCCAGGAACCAGTACCCTCCCGCCAGCACTGCGATCACACCGACCACGGACAGTGCCGCCTGATCGCCGACAGCGGGACACGCAGCACGGAGACCACTGCCGCGCCGATCAGGGCGCCGACGGCGGGGGTCTCGGCGAGTCCTGGCAGGTGTGCCGCTAACAGTCCGCCGACCAGCCCGAGGAAGATGGCTGGAAATGTCGGGCCCCCGCGGGCGACGCCCATCGACAGTGCCCAAGCGGTTGCCTTTGCAGACAAGTAGTAGGGCCAGCGTCCCCAGTGATGCGATCGCTCCCTGCCGGACGACGAGCGACATGGCTTCTTGGCCGGAGAACAGGACGGTATCGGCGGTTTCACCGCTGATTTCGGCGAATGCGATGGCCACGAGGCCGACCAGTACGGCGGCGGGGATGAGGATCCAGGCTTGTCGTGCAGCCACGGTCCGGGTGCGTCGCGCTAGCTCCATGACCAGGTATACGAGGAGCGCTGCGACCAGTGCCAGTGCCACCGTCCATCCGAAGTCGCTGAGTTGGGGCGTTGGGTATGTGGCCAGCTTGAGCGGCGGCAGGGCCCATGCGTCTGAGCTGAGCCCGGTCAGTGCGCCGACGCCGACGAACACGAGCGAACCGATGCCTGCTGCGAGGAGGCCGGGGAGCAGAACGAGGGGGAGTGTGGATCCGCCCAGGCCGGCAGCCTCGATGATGATGACTGCGCCGATGACCGGTGACCCGAAGATCGTTGCGAGGGCGGCGAAGGCGCCTGCCGCGCCGATGACGAGGCGCGCCTGGTCGGGAATGTCTCGCCGGCTGAGGTTCATCAGCAGCAGTGCCACGCCGGTCCCGATCGCGATGAGTGGTGCCTCGGGGCCGAGCACGAGTCCGAGTCCGAGGGTGGCCAGGGCGGCCAGCAGGACGCCGGGTACCTCGGTGGGCTGTGTCGGCGGACTTGTGCGGAGACCCTCGGAGGGTTCGTGGCCGCCGTGGCCGGGCAGGCGAATCACGGCGAAGGCAATCGCGAAACCAGCGACGGTAAGTATCGGAAGCGGCCACCACCAGGGCTTCGTGTCGTACCCGAGGTTCCTGGGAAGGTCGACGTAGAGCCACTGTTGGAGCGCATGAACGAGTTCGAGGTAGCCCCACGACACCAGCGATACGACGACTCCGATCAGTGCAGCCACTACAAGCAGGCGGTGATACTCCCGACTTCTGATCAAGGCGATGGGATCGGCCAGAGCTGGCGACGTACCCTCACCTGCCCCACGCCGCGGTGTAGGAAGCTCGCTGGTCGAGTCATGGGTCATGTCGATACCTCGGTACCTGTTCCGCGCCGGTCTTACGAACTGGGCGCGGTCCTGCAGCGGTACTCGGGCCCGTGCGCAGCACTTACGGCGCGGTCGCACGCTCGGAGTTCAGCCCACGTTACTCGCGTGCGGCGCGAGACGGCCAGGGCCTGCTACCGGCAGCGGCGTCGGTGATCTGAGTGCATTTTGAGTCGGTGGGCCTCAGTAGGCTACGTGTGGATCTCGTGGAACGCGGCTAGGTGCGTTCCGGCATCGTGAAGTGCCTCATTGCGTCTCGTGGCTGCCCGGCTTCAGTCAACGGCGACTTTCTTCACGACCCGGTGAAGGGATACGCGCCCGTAGACGCGCGGGATCATGCCGGGCGCGAGGTTGTCGTCGCCCGGTCCTCGCGGCCACACGAATGTTCGCGGCGCACGCCTGCCGCCTTGGAGTAACTGGTTGCTCGGCGCCTCGACGCTGATCGCGGTCAGCCCGTGTGGGGGCCAACAGTCGGCGAAAGCGTCACAATGGATGGATGGACCAGACGGCGATCACGGCGGCGGGCGTTGTCGACACGTTCCTGGTGCTTCTGATCGGCGTCGGACCCAAGCTCGCGCTGGTCCCGTTTCTGGAGATCACGGCCCCCCTTGACGCGGCGACGAAGCGGCGGGTGCAGCGCAGGATGATGATTACGGCGGCGTCGGTGGCCGTGCTACTCATGGTGCTTGGCGAGTTGCTGCGCGCGTTGCTGCACTTCTCGGTCGCATCCTTGTCGATCGCCGGTGGCGTGATCTTGTTCGTCCTTGCGGTCGGGATGGTGCTCGGGGGGCAGTCCGGGGAGGAGCACCTGACGGCCGGGAGAGACCCGATCCAGCTCGCGCGGTTCCCGTTGGCGGTGCCCTACCTGCTGAATCCGGTCGGCATCGTCGGGCTGGTGACGATCTCCGCCGAGGCCAATTCGATCAGCGTCTTCGCCGTGGCGATCGCCATCCTGGCCGTGGTCCTGCTGATCGACGTAGCGGTGTTCCGCTGGGCCAATCGGGTGAGTTCGAAGTTCGATGAGGGGCGGATGCTCGTGACTGAGAAGGTCTTCGGGTTCCTCATCGCCGCAATCGGCGTGCAATTGGTTCTCGACGGTTTGGCGTCGGCCGGGGTTATCGGACCGGTCCCGCACTGAAGCGCACCGTTGCGGCCGGCACGGGGGATTCGCCGGGGAACGTCGAGCCCACCGTACTGGTCGATCAGCGAGAGTTGCCGCTCGGCGGTCAGCGCGGTCCCGTTCTGCATCGTCAACTCGTTGAACGAGTCGGTGACCGTGCCCTCAGGGCCCGCGCGTACGGACGCTTCAGGCCTTCCCTTTCCGAGCTTTGGCATTCGGCTCCGATTCCGCCTCGGCGCTCTGCCGCTGTCCTCGTTTGACAGCGCCAATGATCACTTGGATGCCCAAGCCCAAGACGACGAGGTCCAGCAGCATCTGCACAGTCACCGTGAGACGGGCTACATCGGCATCCGCGGTGATGTCCCCGAATCCGACCGTTGAGAACACGGTGACGGTGAAGTACACCGCATCGGAGCGATTGAGCTGCTGGGTGAAGGCTGCTGGGTCGTCGCGACTCATGCCGTAGTACGTGGCTGCGAAGAGCAGCAGGAACAGCGGAACAGTCACAGCGAGAGCTTCGATGGCACGAATGGCCGGATACGCGGACCGCACTATCGCTCTGACGTGCCAAGCGACAGTTGCAATCAAGAGAGCCAGAGCGATGGACATCTCGAGAAAGGGATGCCCGTTCGACCAGCGATCTAGCGGCAAGGCGTAATACAGAGCCACCAACGCCGCGCTGCTCACCGCGGCGCCTAGCAAGCCACGTACGACGAGCCACCACCGAGGATGAGGCTTGACGTTTTCGAGGCTGTCAGACGGTGCCACTCGATGTCCTCAGCCGACACCACTGCTCCCGGAACAGGGAGCAAGCATGTGTTCCTCTCGCTGCCATCGGTGCTGGTCCCTCTTCTCCGTTGCCCGCCCATCTTGCATTCACCCTGGGAGGACTCCGTGGGCATCCTCCCAGCCAGGGACATCACGACCACGAAGCCCGGCCCTTCCCACGTCAGCGGCTCAGGGAACGAGTGACCGCACGGCAAGCACTACGGCTTCAAGAGAATCAGCCATGACGTGGGCGGGCAAGGCATGGACACCGATCGGTCCACGCCAACGGATAGCACAAACATCAGACGGATAGGAGACAGTGCTCTGGGGTCCTGACTTTTCGGTGACCTGACCGTGTTCGAGTGCTGCTTGCCGTCTACCTACGGGAGCCGGGGCCGTCAGCCCGGCCCGTTCGCGTCCGCACAGGAGGTACTCAACCGAGACGTCGGCGCCGTCATCACCCAGCCGATGCTGACCAGCTCTTGCCCGTCGTACCGGTACCATCCCACCCCCAAAACAAACAGGTGAATCCACGAATCGTAGGTTCACTTGTCCGGGATGTCTTGAGACATCACACCTCGCCGGGCGTGTTACGCGGATGACGAGGCTGGAGTGCCGTTCGACTCGGCTGGCTTCGTCGGCAGTCGCCAGGTCGCGATCAGTGCGACCACGCCGAGGAGAGCGAGGACGGCGACTGCGGCGCGCAGGCCGTCGATGCGGGCCGCTGCGTTCTCGTCGGTGATCGCCTTGGCCGTGTCGGGGGGCACGTTGGCCTCGGCGAGCGCGTCCTCGAGTTGCGCGTCGGAAATGAATGGGGCACCGCTCGACAACTGCACCTGCGCCTGGTTCGAGACCGAGTCGGGCACCGCGGGCGCGTTCGTGATCCCGGCCAGGAACGAGGATGTGAGCGCGGCGATCAGCACCGCACCCGCGAGAGCGGTGCCGACCGATGCGCCGAGGTTCGTGACCGTGTTCTGGAGCCCGCCGACGTCGTCGGTCTGCTTGTCCGGCACCGCACCGACCGTGACCGCACCGAGCTGGGACGCCAGCGAACCAATTCCGAACCCGGCGAGCAGCATCGGCCACGTGACGATCTCCGGACCCGCGCCGACGACGAGCAGCACGATGAGCGTGACGATCCCCGCGAGGAGCATGAGGAAGCCCGGCCGCACCACGCGCCGTGGGTTCGCGTGCGGGAACACCTTCGGGATGCCGACCGCAGTGATGAGCAATGAGACCGACAGTGGGAGCACCCGGACGCCGGTCTCCACCGCGGAGAGCCCGAGTGCGACCGAGAGGAACAGGGGCACCACGAAGAAGCGACCCATCTGCAGCAGGAACTGGAAGAAGAAGGCGATGAGTCCGCCCCGCAACTGCGGGATCTTCAACATCGCTGGGCCGAGAAGCGCGCCCTGGTCGTGGTCGATGCGGTGCTGCTCCCACATCATGAACGCGCCGAGCACCGCGGCGCCTACCGTGAACAGCCATATGACCGGCGAGACGCCCAACCACACCGGCGCGCCTTCCTTTGGCTGGATCACGCCCCAGGCGCCGGCCTGGAGAATGCCAGACACTATGAGGCTGAGGCCGGCGCCCGACAGCGCCGTACCGACGAGGTCGAGTCGCGCGGTGGGGTCGGGTGGTGTGTCGGCCATTCGGCGCGTCAAGAAGGATCGCGATGACGATCACCACCTCGCTCGCGAAGACGAGCCGCCACGACAGGTAGGTGGTGAACAAGCCCCCGATCAATGGCCCCGCGGCGACCGCGATCGCCCCAGAGGCCGCGATCAAGCCGTACGCGCGCGGTCGTTCGGACTGCTCGAAGTTCGAGGCGACGAGTGCCACGATCGCGGGCATGATCAAGGAGGCGCCGATGCCCTCGAGCACCGACCACCCGATGATCAGAACGGTCAGGCTCTGCGAGATCGAGGTCGTGAGGGATCCGGCGCCGTAGATCACACAGCCGATGGCGAACGCGCGCTTGCGACCCAAGATCCCGCCGACCTTGCGCCGGTGATCATGAGCGCGGCCATGACGAGCGTGTAGAAGGTGATCGCCGTCTGGATACCAGTGACCGTCGTGCCGACATCCTCGGCGACAGTCGCGATCGACACGTTCATCACCGAAATGTCGAGAGTCATCAGGAATTGGCCCGAAGCGAGCGTCAAGAGGACCAGGCTCGTCGAACTCGTCGACGGCGTCCCCGGTGCCGTCACCACGTCCCTCCCATCAGCCTGGAAAGACCGAGCGCTACGAACTTGATGCCCACCCGGAGGCGTGTGTGTGCATCATCGAGCGTATAGCCACAAGAATCGCCCGGCGAGGCTCGCGGCCCTCCATCCCGACCGCCCGTCAAGGCCCCAGGATGGGTGCCGACCGCGGCGCGCCGGTAGCCCAGCTATCGGCGCGGGCGGCCTTCCCCATCGCGCGTCGCTCCGCTCTCGTCGGTGGTTGCGCGGCCCGGTCGCCTTCGTTGCGCAGAGTGTCACTCACACGAGACCATCGCGACGGCTTCGCGCTCCAACTCGAGGTACGGCTTGTCCAGTCGGGGCTCCCGTCACAGAAGGTCCCCTGAATCTCCGCCGCCCCCGTCTCAAGCATCACCACCCAGCGCGGATGATCTGACTCAGCGCCCGCCTACGGCCGCGCACATGTGACCCGTCCCGGGACGGGTCACGGGGCCGAGTCATCCCTGGTGAGTGATGCCAGGCGAGTCGGAGCAAAGCTACGCTTCGCACAAGAGTTTGGTGCGAGGAGGCGAACTCGACTATGGGAATCTTGCGTGGACGACGCGGTGACGACGACACACGGCGATTCCGGATGAGGGAGAAGCTGGTCTCCATCGGCGACGACTTCTGGATCGAGGACGAGAACGGCGACCGCAGGTACCGGGTGAACGGCAAGGCAATGCGGGTCCGCGACACTTTCGTCCTCGAGGACGCCTCGGGTAGCGAGGTCGCGAAGATCCAGGAGCGAAAGGTCAGCGTTCGCGACAAGGTGGCCATCGAGCGCGACGGCAAAACCGTCGCGACTGTACACAAGGCCCTGGTGGGCGTTCGGGACAGGTTCGCGATTGACGTCGACGGTGGCCCCGACCTCAAGGCGCACGGCAACATCGTCGACCACGAGTACGAGATCAAGCGCGACGGCGACACGGTGGCCCAGGTCTCAAAGCGATGGTTCCGCGTCCGCGACACCTACGGAGTCGAGATCAACGCCGACGAGGACGAGCCACTCCTCCTAGCAACAGTCGTGGCGCTCGAGGCGCTGACGGACTGAGCCGCACGCTCAGCCGCCGACGACGAGCTCACGCATCATCTGGCCGGCTGTTCCGCCGGATCCTGAAGCGCCGGCTAGGACCGGTCATCGCAACACGGGACGCCCTCCGAGAGCGTCCAGCTACTGCACGGATACGCCAGTAGCCGGATCACCGGCCTGTTAGTGCGCGCCGCGAGGCTTTGACCGAAGGACTATTAGTCCGACGGCCGTTCCAACAGCGGCCTACTTCGGACTTGCTGAGTCCCCACGAGTGGCCCCACGCCATCAGCGCTGTCAACGGCCGAGTCGTGGTCGCCGCTGGTGGCCAGTTAAAAATGTCCCCACCCCTCGGGTTGATCAGCGGTTCTTGGCGCCACCGCCGTGCCTGGTCCGGGCCTCGCGCATGCGGTAGGAGTCGCCGTCGGTGATGACGACGTTGGGGCGGTGGAGTAGCCGGTCGAGCGGGCTGGCGGCGGTGGTGTGTTCGGGCAGAAACCGGCCCCATTACACGAAGGGCCAGTGGCAGGCCCCCAGCCCAGGCGGCGGTGCATCCAGCCCGAGTTCCTCACCAGCCGGCGGTGCAGACCGCCCCTGATCGTGGGTCGGAGTGAGCCGCGGGCGCGGGAGTAGTGGCGGCGGCGTGGAGCCATTCGTGGAGCGAGCTGCCCGATACTGATGAAAAATACGGGCACCGGAGACAGGTTCCTTGCAACGAATCACGCCCGAAGACGGCAGATGTGACGGTGACTTTCCTCCTCGTAATGAGAAGGTCGTCGGTTCGATTCCGACAGGCGGCTCCACCCCTGACCTGCTGAAACGTAGGTCAGGCCTCCTCCGGGCAAGGTCCGTGGAGCCATTCGTGGATCCAATGCCCTCTACGATGCGGCTTGACCAGTCCTCGTCACCCGAGCCCGCGCGCACATTGAACCGACCAACCATGACGCCAGGATGCCACATATTCGAACTGGTGTTCCCTTAAGCCCTCGTAACAATTTCTTTGACGCTTTCATGTGCGACCCGGCGACGGGGACAGCGATTGGCTGGTGTGGGACAACGCGGTCAACGGGCACCGCGGCAGGTGTTCTGAGCGGGATTGCATCTGATCCGGCTTACAGCACAGGTGACACACCGGAGAATCCGCAGGTCAGGGCCTTCATGATGCCAGCTCGCGGATGCGGGTTGGCCTGTCGATCGGTGGCCCGTAACGGATTCAACGATGTTGCGTTGAAGCATCATGGGTGAAGTGGACCTGCCGGGCGCGGCGCATCTGGTGCTGGCCGATGGGGGTTGTGCACCTGGATCCGGCTGAGGCTGTGTTCGAGGCGATGGCGGAGGGGTGGGCGCGGCAGCAGCGGACCCGGTTCCTGAACGTCGACGGCACGATCAAGCCGCGGTTGACGTTGGTTCGGCGGTTCGCGGAGTTCACCGGCGAGTACCCGTGGCGGTGGCGTGCCGAGGACGTTGAGGCGTTCATCGATCAGGCGCGGTCCCCTTGCTGGCCCGGATCGACGACCTCGCACAGCGGGCAGGGCTGCTCGGCTTCCCTGTCCGGGAGGAGATTCCGGCGCTCGGGCTGACCGAGCGCGAGCTCGTCGTACTGCGTGTCCTTGCCCGCGGCCTGTCCAACGCCGAGATCGCCCGCGAGCTGTTCATCTCCCCGAACACGGTCGCCACCCATGTCGTCCGGATCCTCCGCAAGCTCGGCGTCGCCACCCGCACCGAGGCCGCCGCGGTGGCCCCATCGGGCCGGCCTGGGCCCGGATTCCTGAGTTCCGGGCCAATTGCAACAAGTGGCAGGGCCGTCCACCGTGGCCTGACGGCTCAGCTATAGTCAGCGCGATCTTGAGCTCTTCGAGACTCTTCCCGGAGGGGGAACTCCTTATGAAACTGCAGCGCTTCGCGCTTGCACTGGCCGGCGTCGGCATGGTCGCCGCCACGGCCGCTTCGGTCCCGGCTTCCGCGCAGCCGAGCCCAAAGCCGACCTGGTCGTCGAAGGCCGTTCAGTCGAACACGGCGAAGGCAGCGACCGCGGGAACGTGCCTCAACTCGGTCGCCCTGCCCAGCGCCTCGCCGATCGTGAACGGGATGGACATCACCGCGGGCAACCCGCCGAGGGCGGAGATGTACGACCCGCCGATCGACAACTTCGTGGCCACCCGCGCCAACGCCACCTGGTACTGGGCGGCGAACGCTGCGCTGACCCAGTTCTACTACTACGGTCTGTTCCTGCAGGGCGGGAACCTGTACCGGCACACGACGTACGTGCCGGAGAACAAGCCGCCGGTGCCGACCTTCAAGCGGATCGGGTCGGGCTGGACCAGCTTCAAGTCCATCGCGACCTCCAACTACAACCTCGCGCAACCCCGGCACTCGTACCTGTACGGCCTGAATTCGAACGGCAGCCTGTACCGCTACGCGATGATCGGTGGCGGCTTCAAGGCGCTCGGCCCCCTCCCCGGCTTCCGTAGCTTCCGGGCCATGACGGTGATCAGCGAGACCGCGACGTACGACACGCTGCTGATGACGACCAACACCGGTGGGCTCTACACCGTTCACATTCCGGTCGCGGCCGGAGCGAAGCCGGTGCTGAAGCTGATCCGGTCGACCGGCTGGGCGACGTACGACTCCCTGGCCGTTCAGAGCTGCGGCACCCGTGGCGGTTCGATGATCGTCGCGGTCGATCGCGACACCAAGACCGGCTATCAGTACGCCATGAGCAAGGCCAACGGGACCGCGACCGCCATCACGGCGTACGGCAAGATCCCGGCCGCCTTCGACGGCGTCGACCACGTCTCCATGACGACTGCCTACGACCAGCTGGTCGGCGAGTAGTCCGCACCGAACCCGATGCCGCGCCGGTTCTCCGGCGCGGCATCGGTCTTTTCGGCCCTTGCCCGAAAGGGCAGTCTCGCCGGACCGATCCCACCGGGTCGCTCACCGTCAAGCTCTTTGGCTGCAGCTTGCTGCAAGTTTGTCGTCAAACCTCGTTCGGCTCGGCTATTGTCGGCCGATCTCGAGCTCTTCGAGACGACTTGTCCGGTGCCTGCCTGGGCTGACCGTTCAGCAGGCCATGAGCGCACTCGACTCGCCGCCGCAAGCCGCCGGCGCCGCGACGCGCAGCCATCAACCCAGGCCCGCACCAGCGCCAGCCGATCTGCCCCCTGACACCGTCATCAAGAAACTGTCCAGCGCCGGCGCGTTCTACCTGAACAAGGTCCAATACCTGGTCGGCGCCCAGCACGGCTTCCAGCAGGTCCTCGTCATCACCAACGGCGACAAGCCCGGCGACACGATCACCGTTACCGACCTCGAAGGCGAGATCCTCATCGAGTACACCCGCCCCGCACCCGGCACCGGCTACGTCGGCAACGCCAGACCACCCGGACCGCACACCAACAAACCCCAACCGTCACCGAAGTCCTGAGACATCAACTGTCACCGATGTCCTGAGGCAGAACTGTCACCCATGTCCTGAGACATCACATGTCGCTGACTGTCAAGACAGCTAAACGCACGGCTATCTCGGCGGCCCGGGCCCAAAGCCGCAAGCAGAAGGTCGAACGTACACTCATGCGCGCGGCGAGGCTTGCTGCAGCGCCTCGCGGGCCGAGATGTGACCCGCCAACTACTGCGCGACAGATGTCCGCCAACTGATCCGCGACAGGCTAGAAATCTGGCGACTGGGACGCCGGCCAACGCACGGATCTGCCGAATAGCGGACGTTCAGCCTGATGAGATCGCGAGCAGTTTCGCCGCCGGGCGCCGCTGCTGGTCACCTTGGCACTGAAGGTCAACGCGCTCGTGGGGATCAAACAGGCACCGAACAGCTTGGCACTTGTCGCCGCGACCGGCTCCCTGCTGTCAATCTCGCCAATCCGTTCTTCGGGAAGATGAGCGACCGCACCTCGTCGAAGCTGGGCATGCGGCGGCCATGGATGGCCATCGGCCTGGTGGTCGGCCCCCTCGGCGTCCTCGTTGTCGCGTTGGCACCCAACATCCCGGTCGTCCTGCTCGGATGGTGCATCGCCCAGGTGTTCTTCAACGCACTGCTCGCCGCCATGGTGGCGGTGCTACCAGACCAGGTCTCGGTCGTTCAACGCGGTCAGGTCTCCGGTGTCCTGGGTGTCTGTGTGCCCATCGCGTCGGTGAGCGGCACCTTCGTGGTCAAGCTCTTCACCGGCAACCAGCTCACCATGTTCCTGGCCCCGTGCGCGATCGGCGGATTCTTCATCCTCCTCTTGGCGGTCACGTTGAAGGATCGCCGGCTTGCCAAGGCGGACAAGCCATCGCCAGCAGCTTCAACGGTTTCCTGGTCGGGATGGCCATCGGCGGACTCGGCTTCGGCGTGTATGCGGCCGTCGACCTCGCGCTAGTTGTCACGTGCTGCCGGACAAGGACAACGCTGCCAAGGATCTCGGCCTGTTCAACATCGCGGGCGCGCTTCCGTTCTCCATCGCGCCCGCGATCGCGCCGGCCATCCTGGCGATCAGCAGCGGCAGCTACGGCGTGCTTTACGCGATCGCCGGGCTCTGCGCCATCATCGGAGCATTCGCCATCCTGCCCGTGAAGGGTGTTCGTTGAGCGCCCACATCGACGAAGCGGCCGGGCCCCTCGTGGGCCCGGCCGCGTTTTCGACGCTCAGACGGCGACCTCGCGGTAGGCGGGCGGGGTTGCCTCTTCGCGGATGGCATCTGTGATGGGGCAGGGCTTGAAGCCTTTGACGATCAGATAGACGCCCAGCGAGAGCTCCCACAAGGCGATCGGGATGACGGCGATCCCCGTCACCGTGCCGACCCGGTCGACGACGCCGAACATCGTCAGGACTACCGCGGTGAGGTGCAGTGGGGCTCCGATGAGTCCGATCATGGGAAGGACGCGTGGCACGAGGCCGGATCGGTACAGCAAGGTGCCCAGCAGGATGGCGTTGATGCCCGGCATGAGGCTCCCTCCGAGCGTGAACGCCCAGTGGTAGGTCGCGACGTGCGACGCGCCGATGGCGGCCAGCGAGGCTGCGTCGGCTCCGGCCGCTGTGCCCAGGTCCTGGTGCAGGGTCACGAGCGAGAGGAGGCTCGCGACACCGGTGAAGAGCATGGCGGCTTCAAGGGTGCGGGAGGCGACGAAGCCGAGCGCCATGCCTTGGTTCTGTCGCTTGACCACCGGATACAGCGTGATGGCGGTGCCGATGCCGGCGAGGGCGACGATGACCTCGAGGAAGCAGCCCCATAGGGCGGGGGTGTCGGCGGCGGAGCTGATGATGAAGTCCTTGCCCTTCACCGAGCTGTAGAGGGCTGGGGGGGCGAGTGTGGGGATTGAGACGAAGGTAATCAGGTAGAAGATGCCCGCGACGAGCGAGGTCTTTCGCGTTGGGTCCTTCGGGACTCGTTTCGTTGCTGCGGTCTGGACGGTGGTGGCCATGTCGGTCTATCCCTTTTCGCGATTGATCTTTAGTGGGTTGATGAGCTATCGAGGATCGGCGGTGGGTACATCGGGCTGGTCGGGCTCGACCTGAGTGACCGAGACCAGCGGCAGGCCCATGTCGCGGATCTTCTGGAGCAAGCCATACAGCGCGGCCTGGTCGACCACCGAGCCTTGGATGAGGGTGGTGCCGTCGTTCTCGTTGGTGATGGTCAGTCCGTCGAACCAGCCGGCCCATCGGGAATCCAGGTGCCCCTTGAGGCGGATTTCGTACGGTCCGTTCGTTCGCATGCTCGAAAGGTAGGAACGGATGTGGTGAGCGGGCATCACCACGTGTGGTGATCTATGTGGTGATCTGGCCGGCGCCGGGTTCAGCGGTCGCGGGTCCGGGACAACAGGTCAAGCTGCTCGGCCCGGCGCACCGCTGCCCGACGGTTGTTCACGCCGAGCTTGGCGTAGATGTTCTTGGTGTGGGTCCGCACGGTGTTCAGGGACACCACGAGCTCGCGGGCGATGTCCGGGCCGTCCAGGTCGGTCCCGAGCAGCCGAAGCACTTCCAGCTCGCGTTTGCTCAGTGGCTCAACCAAACCCTGTCGGTCCTCGGGCAAGCCCTGACTGACGGGAGGGCTGTCCTCAGTCTTGTCAACGGCCGCCAGGAGCCGACGCACATCGTCCCGGGCGATCCCCTCTTGTTCGCCAGGTGCTACCCGTGCGGCAGCTCTCAGCAGTATGGCCATGGGTGCGCCCTCATCCGCGAACACTCGGACGTAGCCCTCCGGCTCAGACAGCGTCAGCGCACGTTCCAGCGATACAAGCGCAGCCGGGATCTCGCCTCGCGTCTGGTGGGCAAGCGCCTGCAGCACCAGGATCTCGATGACGCTCCCCGTCCTTCCCCCCTCTTCTGCTGCTTGCAGGAGCCGATCCAAGAGCTGGGTCGCCTCGTCGATGGAGCCCTCTGCACGCTCTGCCCTGGGCTGGGCCAAGAGCACCCTGACCAGGGTGATGTGCTCGAACTCGCGCAGGTAGCTGAGGTCGTCCGTGGCGGAAAGACCCTGCTCACGCACCCAGCCGATCGCTTCACCCAACGCCCCCTGCTCGACCCAGACCCGTGCCCTCCACGCCGGGACCGGCCGCACGTTGGGGAAGAAGTCACTGACATACAGGCGCTCCGCCTCATTGAGCAGGTCGAGTGCGGCGCCCAGATCCCCCTCAGCCTCGCGTACCCGAGCCATCGCGACCCGCCAGCGGTATGGGTTCTGCAGCAACCCGAGGTGCTCGCCGAGCTCCTGGCTCCGCAGCAAGTACTGCCTGGCGGTAGGCAGGTCGTTCCGCTCGCGGTGGATCTCGCTGATCCCGACATACATGTCCGCCGTCCCCCGCAACACCGACCCGCCCTGCTCGGATGCGAGCTGCAAGGCCTGCTCGTAGGTGTGCATCGCGTCGCCGAGCCGGCCTTGCCTACGCCGTATATCCGCCAGCGCGATCGCGCACCCAAAGGTGTCGGCGACGTGCCCGACCCGCCGCAGCCCCGCCATGCAGTCGGCATACGCCCGGTGCGCTTGATCCAGGTCTCCGCTCGTCCAGTACGCCAGCCCCAACAGCCCCGATGCCGATGCGCGCCGGAGGTGGTCTTCCTCAGGCGAAAGCTCGAGCGCCCGCCGGGCATGCCCCTCGGTGCCGGGCACGTCGCCCCGGGCCAGGGCCAGAGCAGCGCGATACAGCTCGATCGTCCCCGGGATGCCTCGAAACTCTTCGTCGTCGACGACGACCATCCCCGCCGGCGAGGCTTCCGGTAACACATGGGTACCGGTCGTCGTGTCCAGCCACCGCTCGGCGTCCTCCAGCCGCGCCTCCACGCCTTCGAGCTCGCCGCCCAGCAGCAACGCTCCGGCATACCCGACAATCAGCACGGGCCTGACCTGGACCACCTCGCCGGGAAGCGCCTCGAGCCAGCCACGCATTGTGGACTCCTGCCGGCTCCTGCGCATGGCCGGGATCGCCAGCTCGACCAGGTCCGCCGCCCGCTCGAAATCCTCGGCGGCCAGCGCGTGGCGGATCGCCTCGGATCGTTCGCCGTTCCGCTCGTACCAGTCGCTCGCGCGCAGGTGCAGCTCATGGACGCGGTCAGGCTGCTCGTCCAGCAGATGCGCTCGCAGCACGTCTGCGAAAAGATGCTGGTAGCGATACCACTGGCGGCGGTCGTCGAGCTGGATAAGGAACAGGTTCCCCCGATCGAGAGCCTCCAGCATGGGCTTGCCGCCGTGCTGGCCGGTCACGGCATCGCAGAGCGGGCCGCTCAGCCGGCTGAGGATGGAGGTCTTCAGCAGGAAGCTGCGGACATTGTCGGGCTGGCGCTGCAAGACCTCTTCGACCATGTAGTCGATGATGTACCGGTCATCCCCGGCAAAGCCCGCGATAAAGCCTGCGATGTCGGCGCGGCCCTGCATCGAGAGCGCCGCCAGCTGGAGCGCGGCGATCCACCCTTCCGTGCGCCCCTCCAACGCTGCGACGTCCTGCGCCGTCAGTACCAGTCCCATCACCTCGTTTAGGTACGCCGCGGCCTCGTCAGGCGTGAAGCGCAGATCGGCGGCGCGGATCTCAACGAGCTCGCCGCGCCCTCGCAAGCGAGACAGCGGCAGCGTCGGGTCTGCGCGGCTGGCGATCACCAGGTGCATCTGTGGGGGGAGGTGCTCCAGCAGGAAGGCCATCCCGTCCTGTACGTCGCGTGCGTCGATGACGTGGTAGTCGTCGAGCACGAGCACGACGTCGTCCGAGCTGGCGCTGAGGTCGTTGAGCAGAGTGGCGAGGACCGCTTCGATCGGCGTCTGAGACGACTGCAGGAGCATGAGCGCACCGGCACCGACCCCCGGCGACGCTGCCTGCAGCGCGGCGACAAGGTACGACCAGAACAGGGCGGCATCGTTGTCGCGCCGGTCGAGCGAGAGCCACGCCGCGGACCGTCCTTCGGCAGGCGCGCCTGCCAGCCACTCGGCCAGCAACGTCGTCTTACCGAACCCGGCCGGAGCTGAGACGAGCGTGAGCGTCGACTCCGCCCCGCGGCTCAGGCGCTCGCTCAGTCTCGGACGCGCTACCAGACCGCGTCGTCCCCTGGGGACGTGGAGCTTGGTCTCGAGCAGTGGGCCTGCCATGACCATCTCCCCTCAGGAGCCAGTCTTCATGTGCCGTCGACAAGCACTTGTTGCCAGCGAGACAGCGGTTGGTTCCGGTAACTGATCGTGCCATCAGCTCGCTCGAGACCATCTGACCACACGTGCGAGGCGGTTACCGGTCATGCCGCGGTGAGGGCGGCCACGCTCGCCCGGATCTGCCGCGATCCGCGCGCTCATGCCGAATTCAGGAAGTTGCGCAGTGGACTCGATCGTCCCGCCTGCGGCCAGAAGAGTGCGCGGTTCCGATACCGTCAGGCTGTGGCCGGTTGGGAGAGTCTGCGTGTGGACCTGCGCCTGTTACTTGAGGAGTCACCGGGTGCGCTCGTAGTAGGGCCCGACCCCGATTACGAGCGGCGTGAGCAGCGGATCCGCATCGAGCTCGCCGCCTGGGCAACCGACATCGCGGCCACGCTGAACGGAAAGTACGGGAGCCTCGTGGATCTGCGCGTCGGGCCGAGCTGGCCAGGTTGCGGCGGGAGAATGCGGAGCTGGCGATGGAGCGTGATGTCCTCAAGCGCTCGGTGGCCCTCTGGGTCAAGGACGCGACGGGCCGGTAGCCGTGGCCGCCTTCATCGCCGCCCAGAGGGATACCTACCGGGTGCCGCAGGCGCTCAGCTGCCGGGCGCTGGGGGTCAGCCAGGCGTGGTTCTACAAGTGGCGCCACGGCGACGCCTCGCCCCGGCACGCCCGCCGCGAACAGCTGAAGATTGCGATCGCTCGATGGTTCGCCAAGCATCACAGGACCTATGGGTCGCCGCGGATCACCGCCGACCTGCGCGACGAGGGCTGGCGGGTCAGCCAGAACACCGTCGCCGCCCTGATGCGCGAGCTCGGTCTGCAGGCCCGGCGCAAACGCCGCCGCAAACAAACCACCCGCCCGGGCCGGGGGAAGTGGCGGGCACCGGACCTGATCCGTCGTGATTTCCCTGCCAGCGCAGCGAACCGCAAGTGGTACGGCGACGGCACCGAGATCAAGACCGACGAGGGCAAGCTCTACCTGGCCAGCGTGCTGGACATGGGGTCTCGGCGCATCGCCTGTGTTCAGCCTGGGGGAACACCACAACGCCGAACTCGCCTACAACGCGCTGGTGATGGCGGTCGCGGTCCGTGGCGGCAAGGACGCTATCGCCGGGGTGATCATGCACACCGATCAGGGCAGCGAATACACCGCCGGCACCGTCCGGGCCGCCTGCACCCGGCTCGGCATCGCCCAGTCCATGGGCCGGCCCGGCTCGGCACTGGACAATGCCGTGATCGAGTCCTGGCACTCCACCGTGGAGTTCGAACTGCACAGGCTCGAACACTTCACGACCAGGACCCAGGCCCGCACTCGAGTGGCCGCCTGGATCGAGAACTACAACCACGACCGGCGCCACTCCGCGCTCGGCATGCGCTCCCCGATCGACTACGAACTCACCCACCCCGCCCACGACCACGAACCGGAACAAGCAGCATGAACGACCGGCTTCCCCGCACACCGAGTCTGACCTCGTCCTCCCCGGCGTCAATTCCCAGCCCTCCGGGTGGCCTCCGGCCAGCCTTGACCCCGACTCCGGGCGAGCTCCCCAGCCAACCAGCGGGAGACCGGGCCAACCGAAACAACAAATCTCAAGTCTCTACAGTTTCAGGGGATTGCCGCACATCCCTAGCCGGCCTGTGGCGAAATATCGGCATCACCGGAGTACGTCGACCCAGTTGTCGCGTGGGAGGACCAGCAAAACCTCGTGCACTCATGGGCGCCGCCAGGCGTGCTGCAGCGGCTCGCTGGGCCGCGATGTGATCCCGCGTCGTGATGCGCCGTCCCCTTCGCGGCACCGACAGTTGACGTCAGATCTGAGCGGCCCTCTTGACATCCTCAGCAGACTAAGAATACTTAGGCATATGCCTAAGTATTCGGGCGAGACCGCCGGTGACGCCGAGCTCGACCGGATGTTCCGGGCACTGGCGGACGGTACCCGCCGGGCGATGATCGCCCGGCTGGTCTACGGGCCGGCGTCGGTGAGCCAGCTCGCCGAACCGTTCGGCATGGCGCTGCCCACGGTCCTCCAGCACCTCCGGCTGCTCGAGGAGGCGCAGATCGTGTCGTCCGAGAAGGTCGGCCGGGTGCGTACGTACCAACTCGTGCCCGACGCGCTGGTTCCGGCCAACGCCTGGATCGTGGGCCACCGCCGCCCGCAGGAACGCCGGCTCGACCGCCTGGGCGACTACCTCACCAACCATCACCCAACGCAGGAGGAATGACATGACCGACCGTACCCAGACCCACGCCACGTTCGTGCTCGAGCGCGAGTACCCGGTTCCGGTCGACCGCGTGTGGGCCGCTTTCGCCGACCCCGAGATCAAGGGCAAGTGGTTCGGCAGCGACGACTTCGTCTACGTCGCGCGTACCGACGACTTCCGGGTCGGCGGCGTGGTGATCGACGACGGGCGTCAGGGCGAGGGCGGCCCGCTGTCCCAGTTCCGCGGCACGTATACCGACATCACGCCCAACGAGCGGATCGTCTACACGTACGACATGTGGCTCGACGGGGTGCACGCCTCGACGTCGATCGCCACGATCGTGTTCGAGCCCACCGACGACGGCGCCGGCCAGGGGACCCAGCTCACATTCACCGAGCAAGGCGTCCACCTCGACGGTGTGCACGGTCCGGGGCCGGATGCCGCGGCCGGTCGCGAGTCCGGCACCGCCGGCCTGCTCGACGCGATCGGGAAGCTGTTCGCCGCCGTCGGCTGAACCCGTCCACGGAGGGGCCTACAGGGCATGAGCCCCGACCCCGAGTGACACAGGTCAAACCCAGACCTCTACGCAGGACCCAGTGACGATCTTTGGCGCGAAGGTTCCTGTCAGACAGGGGCGGCAAGAGGTCGACGAGACTCTTCGCTGGCTCGCAGAGAGGTGGTCCGACGCAACTGTGTCGAGCTTCGACCTCGTGGCCGCGGATGTCAGCGGGGACCTAGCGTATGCGATTGGGTTCGAGCACATCGCGAACTCCGTCGTAGGCGTCCCCGTCGAGCCCTATACGTTGCGGGTCACCCACATCTTCCGACGTGAGAACGGCGAGTGGAAGCTGGCGCACCGCCACGCCGATCGCGTCCCGGACGACCAGACCAAGTCGCCGGGATCATCGCCAGGTTAGAGGCGAGAACTCGATCCGCATGCGCCTCGAACTGGATCTGTCAGAACGCCCGCTCATGCCGCGGACAGTGAAAGAGCGAGCTGACGATGACAGCGAAACTACTGACAACCGCGGCGCCGGGCCAAGGCCGGGCCAGTCGAGGGCTAGTCGAGACGTGAGCAGGCATGGCCGCGATCCCAGCCCGCGAGCTCGAAGGCCCAGCCCGTCAGGAGCACGTGCGCATCCCGCATGTCCAGTGCAACTGTCTTGTAGTGCCGATCGGGAGCGCCATCGCGGCGCTCCACGACGTACCGCCCGTCTCCGAGCCTGAGGCCCTGCGCGTACGTCTGCCCGCTCGGTTCGGAGGTCCGCTCGACGATCAAGAACTCGGCCCTGCCGGCTTCGACGTCCGAGAGCAGCAAGAACAAGCCGTCTTCGGACGGGTCCTCAAGGGTCTCTCCGCTTTCCGAAATTGCGCGGAGTATGGGCTGGTGCATGCGGGTCACTCTGCCAGACCCACCCGTTGAGACGTCCTCTCATGCCGCGATTCGCGCGGTCATGCCGATGCAGCGCGCGGCATGGTTGGCAGCGGCACTCCAGCACTCCTTGCCTGCCACGTTTTCCCGGGACTCAGAATGCTCGCTCGCTGCTCGATGGGCCGGTGGGAACTGTGGGCACGTACTCGAGGCGCCGCAGCTGAGGTCGATCGCCGGCATTGGTCACGGCGGCTCCGCCGCACGCGACAACGACCATGGTCGAGCCGGACTGTCGGGGCGGTCGATCGGACGCGGGATCGCGGGTTCGACGACTTGGTGGGCAGATGGCAGAGCGTTCATCGGCGTTGGGGCCAGCGGCGGTTCAGCTCGTGTGATCAGGTTGAACTATTCGGGCGGATCGTCCGTGTTCATCTGTACAGGCCTCGGCTCGCACAGGCCCACGAGTGTAGGGCAGGTCAGGACATGTCATCGCAGCCTACGGCAACCGGTTCATTCCGTTCGTTCGGTGTCAGCGACCGCACGCTGATCGCATGGCGACTACTTAGTGCGATCATGTTGCTGGTGATGGGCGGGATCCATCTCTACCTCGTGTTCTACGGAGTAGGCGGCTTGCTTGGCGCGCTGTTCCTGCTCAACGCGGTTGGCGCGCTCGTGCTGGCAATCGCGGTGACCGTGCTGCGTGGGCGGCTCCTGGCGCTGGCAACGGTACTGAGCCTGCTATTCGTGGTGGGCACGCTGCTTGCGCTGGTGCTCGCGCTGACCGTTGGATTTTTTGGCATTCACGAGGTCTTAAGCTTCAAGCTGGTGCCCACCACACTGGTGGTGGAGTCCATCGGCACGATCATATTGGCGGTAACAGCCGCGCTCGTGTTGCGGTCGCGACGAGCACCCTGACGGCGCACTTACCGGCAACATCACACCTTGTGCCTATGGCTCCGATCATCGGAAGCGCCGATCATCGTCGTCGTATCCATGGGCACAAGCAACGGACACTGATCTGCCGCGATCCGCGCGCTCGTGGTCGCGGGCGGACACCAGAAGACGAGAGGTTACGGTCGCCTGGTGACCTACGAATTCGACCTTGTTGCAGAGAGTGGGGAACTGCGCTTTGTCGGGCGCGGCTTCGAGCGGGCCACGTTCCTTCTGTCCGAATTCCAACCTGCTACCCCGGGGGAGCCTTGTCGGCACCCCGCCTGCGCGGATCAGGATCCTGGCGCTGGGAAGCACCACAGAGATCGCACCCGGGCTACTTGCCGACGTCGAGGCACTCGCAGGGACGCCGCTTCGATACGAACTGTTGGACTAAGCCGCCGCGTTCGCTCACGCCGCGATCCGCGCGCTGTCATGCCGATGTCAGATCGTTGATCGCCGCCGTCGGTTGCACGCTCCTGATGTGGAACTCAGGGGCGCTGTTGGGTTCATCGGCGGTTAGCCTACGGCGGGTTCAACTGAAGTCGCTCAGATTCCATCGGAACTGTTCGTCGGGCTCGTCGCGCCGATCCAAGATGCCCGCTCGGTATAGCGCCAGCAGCGCGTCATGGAGGCCGTTGCCCATCGGGTTGTCGGTCCAGAACGTTCCCTTGCACGCCCAAAACTCTGAGGGCAGCGGCACCCCGATAGCGCGGGCCAGAAGCCATGCCGCGACATCCCAGTCAACCCACTGGTCTGTCGCATCCGAGAATGGAGGTTCGCTCACAGAGGGATGCTCGCACATGCCGCTGTCAGCGCGCGGTCATGCCGGTGCGCGGCGTTGGCGACGGCACGGGAAACTCTTACTCCGTGCCAGGGCTACTTACGGAGCATTGTCCAGAGTGTGGGGCCGTCTTCTGGGAGTGAGATCTCCTGGATCACGGCGAAGCCAAATCGCTGGTAGAGCGGCACGTTCCTCAGATTGCTGCTCTCCGTATAGGCCGGCCCGCCAATGCTTGCCAGGCGGCGCTCCAGCAACGCCGACCCGACGCCTCTTCCCGGCGTCGAGGCGCCGAGCTGCGCGAGATACCAGAACTGTCCGGCCGGCCTCGCCCGCGTGAAGGCGCGCTCCAGTACAACGCCGCGGCGGAAACCCGAGCCCATCCCAAGAAGCAACCTCGACAACCCCATCAGCCCTTGTCGAAGTGACAAGCTGTGGCCCGGTGGATCCCACAAGGCAGCCCCCACCGGTTGACCGTCGTCCAATGCGATGTCGGCGCAACCGGGAGCGGCATGCAGGTGAGCGGCATGAGCTCGAAACATCTGAACGTCGCCGCCTGCCTTCGGCATGAGCCAGCGGACCACGGGATCGGCGACGAACGCAATGGCCAAGACCCTGCTGATTGCAGTCTGGTCCTGCGCCGTGGCTCTGCGGACCTCCAGCATAGCTAGGACTCTATGGGGCGCAGCCTCGCCAAACGAGAGCAGACTCGAACATCCGCACCTGCCGCGATCCGCGCGTTCGATGAGCGGCGTGCGCGCAAGGGAATGATCGGGCGTGCTGGCTGGCGTTGCAGTTACGTCTGCATGGCGACGTGGTGGAAGGCCTTATTGGCTCGGCACTCGCTTGACCCGAACCTGGCCGGGCATCGACCGAGCGGTCCGAGCGGCCGGCCCATGCACGGAGAACTCGGAGTTGAGATATAACGGACATGCCTTGTCGTTTCGTCTTCGGTGAGCGTTGGTGATCCGGCACTGGCTACGATCGCAGAATGACCGAGACCATCACTCCTCGGCAGCTTGCGGCCGAACTGAGCGTCAGCGACCGGATCATTCGCCAGTGGCTTCGCGACCAAGGATGGCAGAGCGTCCCCTACGCTCGCTGGGAACTTACGCCCGATCAGGCTGACCAGGTCCGAGCCCGCTTCCGCCGCTGATGTGTCCACCGGCGGCCTGAGGCTGCTGCACGGACCGCGTTTGAGACGCACGCTCATGCCGCCCGAGCTCACTCACATGCCGATGAGCGGACACGCCGGGGGTGCTAGCTCGCGAAGACTTCTGAGGCGAATTCCGCGTCGGCCTTAGGGTCGACGGCCAAGTGCCAGTGCGCCGTGATCTTCCCGTCCCGCAGGTGGTGGACGTCGACATACTGGCCGGTGTGGCTGCGGTCCCCGAACGTGAGCGTGCTCTCGTGGAGGATCACGGCGTGCTCGTCATTGGCCAAAATGTCGTGGATAGCGACGCTCATCTGCATGCCCGCGGTCTGGAAGACCTGGCCCAGGAAGGCCATGACCTGGTCGCGTCCGCGGCATACGCCCTCCATGCCCGAGGTGGACTCGTACCAGGTGATGTCGTCGTCCAGCAGCGCCGCGAATGCGGCCATGTCTGCCTTGTCCATGGCCTCGTAGGCCGACCGGATGACAGCGGCATTCGGGTGCTCGCTCATAGCCTCTCTCCTCAGTTCAAACCGTGTCCTGGTGTGGTGCTCGCCCTTGCCCCGGCCACGACCTGGCTTGGCAGTGGGCCACGGACCAATGCGGCTGGATCCATGCAATCGACCCTGCCGACGACCACAGGCGAAGACATCACTTGATCAAGTGATGTGCCGTGCCGCCGAATCGACAGGATCGCAGTCCGCCGCGTAGTCGCCTGTGGCGCGCGACGGACCGCCCGCTCATGTCGACAGCGATCCGCTCACATGTGGGCCGGTACACCGCCCAGCTCGTCACTGCGACTGTTGAGCCGGCGGTGGCTGGCGCGGTCGCCTCCGGTCCCTCGTGCGCACAGACGCGGTAGTGGTCGGGGTTGACGCCGGCGGCGGTGCAGACCGCCCCCTGATCGTGGGTCGGAGTGGGCCAGCGGACGGGGGAGTTGTAGCGGCGGCGTGGAGCCATTCGTGGAGCGAACTGCCCGATACGGATGAAAAATACGGGCACCGGAGAGAGGTTCCTTGCAACGAATCACGCCTGAACACGGTAGATGTGACGGTGACTTTCCTCCTCGTAATGAGCAGGTCGGTTCGACTCCGACAGGCGGTCCGCTGTGATGTCTCAGGACATCCCGTACAGGTGAACCCACATATGGTGGGTTCACCTGTTTCCTTTCCTGACTTGGGTCACGTTCGGGCAGGCGCGAGCCGGGCAGTGCGCTGACCTGCAGGTGTTGCAATCACCCCTTGAGCCCGCCCGCGAACTTGCGCACTAATCGGGGCCGCAATTCTCCTGATCAAGGCCGATCACCGCCACCGTCGACAGTTGCTCCAGGCAACCATCGGTGCAGCCGGGTCGCCCTGAACCGGGTGTCAGGCGAGCCGCTCGATGTAGGAGGTGCGACTGGCGAGGCCACGAAGGCTCTGTTCAGCGTCTATCCGCGCAGCCTTTAAGGCGTTTGCGGTACCAAAGGACGTCCGTTCCGGATGGGAAGTCCTCGACGCAACCCACTAGTTCGTAGCCGTTCCGCTCATAGAGTGCCCGGGCCTGAAAGGCGTAGGTGAAGTGGACGGTCTGCGAGCATCCGCGGGCTGCCGCTTCGGCTTCGGCGGCGGCGAGGAGCCGCGTCGCGAGGCCGCGCCTGCGGAGACTCGGCTCCACCCACAGGCTCTGCAGTTCGCAGCAGTTGCCCCAGGTCCACCCGCTGATGCCGGCGACGACCGTGCCGGCGTCGCGGACGAAGATCGCCAGGTCGGCTTCGCCGCCGAGTCCCATGGCGGCGGACGCCTCATGACGGATCTGCGTTTCGAGGACGTCGATGTCGAGCGGATCCGGATGATCCTCGATGTGGAACTCGACAGCGGTCGGCTCGTCAGACACCGGCGATCTGCTCGATCAGCGAGATGTCGTCGAAGTAGGTCCGGAAGGACCGGATCTTCCCTTCGCGGAAGTCGGCCACGGTGACGCCGGGCAACTGGACGTGCCGTCCTGTTGCTTCCAGCACGGTGTCCCCGAGCACGAGTGGCCCGGTGTGGTCGGATTCGACGAGCCATTCGGCGAATGCCTTGTTGCCTACTTCGTCGAGTCCCCGGAACGTGATCACGACGTTGGAGAACGCTTCTTCACGGAGGGCGGACAGGTCAGCGAGTGCTGCCAGCCCGAACACGGTGGCGTATGGTGACCAGCCGACGACGTCATCGGTGAACAGGGTCTTCAGATCTGCCGATGCGCCGCCGACCTCGGCCTTGAGCGCGTTCGCCAGCACCTCTTTGCGAGATCCACTCATTTCAGCCCCCTGTTCCTGCCGGGAATCGATCGATTCGGCATCTTCTGGCAATCGGGCACGCGTTCATGTCCCGAGTATCTTCGCCTTGGCAGCGGTGAACTCTTCGTCTGAGAGCGCGCCCGAGGTGTGCAGCTGTGCGAGGTGTTCGATCTCGTCGGCCGGGTCCGCCGGAGGGGGCGCATATTGCGCCTGGTCATCGGCCGGTGCCTGGTCGTCAGCGGGTGCCTGGTCGTCGGCGGGTGCCTGGTCGTCGGCCTGCTGCTCGTCGGCCTTCTTGGTCTCGTGGTGAGCGATCGCCGCTCCGGCAATGAGCGCGCGCCGCCTTGTCCGTCGCCTGAAACCCATGGGAGAACTCCTTCCCGTGCGTCCGGCCGACCTGCGTCGGTCCGGACAGTGCGCGTCCATCGCCGCATCACCAGTCGACACGAGCTATCCGCACCAGCCACGTTGCCGCACCGGGCCGTTGTGCACACTACCCAGATGGGGTGATTCGCGTGATCGTGATAGCAGCCCGGCGGGCCGCGGCGCTCGCGATTTCTGTCACGGGCGCACTCGGTTGTGTGCGCCTCGCGAGCAGACTCTGAGGTCCGCTGTGCACTTGGGCAATCGCCGCTATCGGTCGTTCTACGGGTGTGAGCGGCGTTCAGGTCCCGCCGACAGTGGTGGTGGCCAAGGTCCTTGGGCGAAGAGTTGGCGAGGACGGCGAACAGGTTCTCGCCCAGTGTCTGGCTGATGTCTGCAAGCGACAGCGGATGGTAGCGAAGGTCGTGACGCCGCTGGGGCGGCGAGCATCTCCTCGGGGAACAGCCGATGACATTCCCGGCGCACCGCCGGTTCGGCCTCTTGCCGACCCGGGTCGAAACGAAACGCCGCTGTCCCGTCCAACAATCCCGGCTGCCCGGCCGCCACATCCACCGTCATCGACCGCTGCCGGTCTGGAGCCGGATCTACGCGTAGTTCCTGGCCGATCCATGCCCTCTAGGCGGGCATTTGGCGCCCGCGAGAACACCAATCACCGGCGGGGCTACGATGCTGGCGTGCGGACGCCGATCAGGAACCCGCCGGACCCGATGTATGCGGAGTTCGAGGTACACCGGACGATGATCTGTGACCGCGTCCGCACCGGGGCCTTCCGGCGTGCGATCGAGTCGGTGGTGCGCCCCGGCGACATCGTTCTCGATGTCGGGGCCGGAAGCGGCATCTTGAGCGTGTTCGCGGCGCGGGCGGGTGCCGCGCGCGTCTACGCGGTGGAGCGGACGTCGGCCGCCGTGCTGGCGCAGGAGCTTGCCGCCGCGAACGGGGTCGCGGAGATCGTCCAGGTGATCCACGGCGACGTCATGGACCTCGAGCCGCCAGAACGTGTCGATGTGATCGTCTCGGAGTGGCTCGGTGGGTTCGGGATCGACGAAGGGATGCTCGTTCCGGTCATCGTCGCCCGTGACCGCTGGCTCAAGCCGGGTGGGGTCATGATCCCCCGTTTGGTCACGGCGTGGGCCGCGCTGGTGCATGACCGCTACCTCGCGGAGATGGTGGAGTTCCTGCGGGACAACCCGTACGGCCTCAGGTTCGACGACCTGATCGAAAAGACCGTCAACGAGATCTTCTATTCCGGCACCTTCCGTCACCTCGCGGCGCACGACAGGCGCTCCGAGGTGAGCCAACTGTGGGCGACGGACGCCGGCCTGATCCCGCTTCAGCAGGCGCAGGCGCCTCACCAAGCCGAGGCGGTGCTGCCCGTCCTTGACCACGGAACGGCCAACGCGCTCGCACTGTGGTTCAGCGCCGAACTCGCGCCCGGCATCTCGCTGTCGGTGGGACCCGGCGATCCGCCGACGCACTGGGGGATGACGACGGCCCCGCTACGCTCGCCCGTGGAGCTCACGCCCGGTATGTTCGTCCGCGCCAGAGTGAGGACCGCCCCAGCCCGGTCGGCCGGGACATGGACTAGCTGGGCTGTCGCGCTGCCAGGCGCCGACTGGGAGGAGCACGACGAGCAGGCGGTCTGGCAGGAGATTGACGACTGAGCAATCTCAGCAACCGCCAGGGGGCTCCCCGGCGGCGCAAGCGTGTCGCCGGAGCGCTCTCATGGCTGCCCTTCCCGCGGGTTCGGGCACCAGCACGGAGTTGTCCGCCCGGTAGGGTAGTTCGTCCCTGTCAGGAGCCCGTGGATCTGGCCTGCTCTTCCTTGCTCGGGGGAGGCAAGAGCTCAAAGCTGACGACCACCGGTCAATGCTCGTCGGCGAGGAGTACCGCTAGGTGGCGGTGAGCGTGCCCGTCGCCCGATCCTCCAAACCGGCTACCTGCTAACGGATTTGCTAACAGGACCTGTGGACGGCCGTAGACGGATCCCCCCGATCCGAGCCCCTGCACGCTCTTCCAAGCGGGCTACGTCCGGGGGAGTGCTGCCCCCGAGGTGCCCCCGGACGGCCCGGAACAGCCGTCAACGAACTGTGACCAGCGAGCATCTTCGACACTCGGGATCGCGGGTCGCTCGGCTGTCTGCGCCTGTGGTGACGGACTCGTAATTAGAAGGTCGTCGGTTCGATTCCGACAGGCGCCTCCACCCCTGGTCAGAGGCAACTTCGAGTCTCGGCGTTTCGTCGTTCCTAGTTGCGGTCGCGGCGATGCCCTGTCCTACGGTCTCGGTCGGAGGTCGTTGTCTCCACGAACCAACATCCTGACCCGGCACCATCGCGGAGCCGCTGCTGCGCAGTACCGGCAGGGGGTCAGGAGATGCGATAGAGGGAGCCGCCGGCGGAGATTCCGACGGATGTGCGGACTCCGCCTACGGAGAGGTCGACGATAGTGGCTGTGCCGGATGTACGAACCGCGTAGGTGACGCCTTGGGTCGCTCCCACGGGGACGATGAAGGAGAGAATCGAGGCGGAGTAGCCGGACCGGGCGAACATCAAGGTGGGGGCCGGGTTGCGGGTGGTGATGTTCGGGTAGTGCCAGCCCTGGATGGGGCTGGTCTGGCCCTGCTTGATCAGGATGGCGCCGGCCGGGAGGGCTTGCTTGTAGGGCACCTGGAACAAGATCGTCCGCATCGAGTCGCCGGTCTTCATCGCCAGCGCGGTGGTGCGGGAGTAGACCGTGGCCTTCTGGTCCGACGGCAGGTGCCACAGCGTCTGGAACTGCTGGGCTGTCGTCGAGCTCGCTCGGTCCAGCGACATGATCAGGTCTGGGTTCTTCAGCACGAGCACGTCCCGGGTGCGGTTGATCCCGACGCCCGGAACGTCTGTGAACTCGTAGAACTCCGACGTCGTAGAAACCAGGGAGCGTGTCAGCTTCGTTGCCGGGTATTTCTCCGCCGACAGTGGTGTCGTCATTGTGCTGGCCGAGAACTGACCTTTGGCCCACGTGCGCCAGACGTCGTTCTGGTAGCCGGCGTGGCCACCGGTGATGAGGATGTCGCGGCCGCGGGCGGTGTACGTGATCCCGGTGTGGTCGCTGTGGCCGTGCATAGCGCGTGAGGGCCCGAAGCGGATGCTGTACGTCGACTCCTGCGAGAATGGGCGCGTCTCTCCCCAGCCGCTCCGCCCGAAGATGTAACCCGCGGAGTACACGCCGACGCGCTGCGGCGGGACCGCTCCCTTGGTGCCAAGGGATCCCGCGTACTCCGTGGGGGTGTCGGCGAACTGGTTGGTGCTGACCACTTCGGAGTCGCCGATCTGGGGCAGCTTGCCGTGCGAGTTCGTGGCGAGCGCGAGCCAG
Organism: Kribbella sp. NBC_01484; assembly: GCF_036227145.1. Classification (NCBI taxonomy): domain Bacteria; kingdom Bacillati; phylum Actinomycetota; class Actinomycetes; order Propionibacteriales; family Kribbellaceae; genus Kribbella; species Kribbella sp. NBC_01484. The sequence goes on along the minus strand of NZ_CP109437.1, from coordinate 2,094,948 downwards.
TTCGCCAGCAACGCGCGCCGCGAGCTGATCGTCGTACCCGGGTCGGTTCCGCATTCCTGCAGAGCCGTGACCGCTCGGCCCCAGAGCGAGTAGTTGAACTGCGCATACGCGGTCGACTGCTCGTTGGTCGATCCCTCTGCGTCGATTGAGGTTGTGATGCCGGCGGCGAGGCGGTCCTGGGCGGTCTGCTTGTAGTCCGCGCGATCCAGCGTGCAGCCGACGCCGAACAGCGCGATGCTCTCGTCGGTGCCGTGGTTCCAGGCGCCGCTCCAGTTCGCGATCAGGAACGAGGCGTGGTCGGTCAGTGCCTGGTCGAGCCAAGCGTATGCCGGTGGCAGTGTGGTTTGCCCGAGCCCGGACAGGACTGCCTGTCGGATGCAGAGCAGCACGTCGGTCCGGTGCATCGTGGACTCGTAGGCCCCGATATCGCTCTTCCACGAGTACGGGTTGTCCGTGACCCAGTCCTTCGCGATCGTGGTGACACGATCCATCGCGACGGTGTCACCCGTGCCGGCGGCGGTGATGCCCTGGCCGAGCCAGCGCAGCGAGTGCAGCCACATGAACCAGCTGGGGTTGTTGTACGGGTTGAGCCGTCAGTTGATGTTGCCGTTGCCGTCGCCCACCTTGTAGGGCGCGAAGGTGCTCCAGGCGTAGGTGTCCTTGAGGAGGTTCGCGACCGGGTTCGGGTCGTCGATGGAACTGTAGCCGGGGCAGGTGTACTTGCCGGCTGTCAGCGACGTGGTGGTGGACGTCTTGATATCGGTGGCAGGTGGAGCGGTCGGCGGGATCACGTTGCTTCGACCCGCCTCGAACTGGGCAAACTTCGGCTCCGGCAGATCCGGCGTGACGGCAATCCCGGCCGACGGAGCGGCGGACGACCCACCGGTGATGGTGAGGGTCGCCACAACAGCGGCGGCCGAGGCCGCAGCGATCCAGCCGACCAACTTTGCAGACATGACAGCTTCCCCACCCTGTAAGACACTGATGCCGCTCCCAGCGGCCTGACCACCCCGTGGCGCCCCGCAGCTCGGCGACCGCTCGCCCCAGTACCGATGCGAAGCTTCATGGTTCTGTGCGAAGTTCGCAATGTCAAAAGCTGCAACCACCTCCCCGCAGTACTTCGCCTGTCAGGTCGCAGCTCCCGAAGCACCGTCCGGCTCTCGTCAGGCGCGACTCGTACCTAGACCGTCGATCTGCACCAGCTTGCCGCTCGACGTCACCTTCACCACCACAGTGCCGCTGCGGTAACCGAAGGCCGGCAGCGCGATGACTGCCCGGTACTGGAGCTTCGCGTTGTAGAGGCTGACGGTTCCGACGGCGACGTTGTTGACGTACACCCGCACCGAGCCACAGGTCGGACACTTCGTGGCCACGATGGCGACCCGGCTGAGCGCTGCTCCGGTGCGGCTGAGGTAGACACCCGCCTTCGTCGTTACGGTGGCGGTGCCGCGGTAGAACACGCTCGACGTACTGCGCGTCCATCCGCTGGATGCGCCCATGGATCGGTCGTCGAGCGGCGCGGCGGCGCAGCTCACGGTGGACCAGGCGCCGACGTTGCCGAGCGCACATGCCGAATTCCGGGCGTTCCGATCACCGTCGAAATGCGGCCGCCAGCTGGCTGATCACACCACAGGCCGGCTCTACGGAGCCAGGCCTCATCGCGGCTTGCTTGTGACCTATGCCCCTGTCGCCTCGCGACGGAGTGCGCACACGCTGACGGTAGAAGTTGCGTCGTGGGGAGGTGATGGCGGTGCCTCGGATTGTGGGTGACATCGTCGTTGAACGGCGTCGGATCCCAGCTTCGGCAGAGGGAGAGACATGATGAGATCGCGCGACATCCACGCCACGACCGCGGGGATGCTGCTCATCGCAGCGACCGCCGCGAGTTTGGTGGCCACGGCCCTCTTGGGGTCGCTCCTCGACGGGCCCGGCTTCCTGGCGGGCGTGTCCCAGCACCAGGATCGAATGCTCACTGCGGGACTCTTCCAGCTGGTGGCAGCCTTCACCAGCGCAGCCATCGCCATCTCGTTCTACCCCGTGCTGCGGACATACGCAGCCGGCATGGCGCTGGGATCCGTCGGCTTCCGGCTCATCGAGGGGGTGTTCTATGCCCTCTCGGCTGTCGGCACGCTGGTCCTGGTGGCGTTGTCGGACCAACTGTCGGCGAGCGGAGTGATCGGCGCGACTACGCAAGCATCGGGCGAGCTGGTACGCGACCTGCGCGAGGCTGCCGCAGTGGCGGGGGTGTTGGCCTTCTACACCGGCGGAACCCTGTACTACCTGGTCTTCTTCCGGTCACGACTGATCCCGCGTTGGCTGTCGATCTGGGGCCTTGCGGGTACGACGTTCGGAGCCATCGGTGCCCTGCTCGTCCTGTTCCGAGCGATCGACACCATGTCGGGTCCGCAAGTTGCGCTAAACGTCCCGATCGGTGTGCAGGAGATCGTGCTGGCAGTCTGGCTTATCTGGAAGGGATTCAGCACGACCGTCCCGGCACCGGTTGCTGATCCGGGTACGCCCCTGACCCACGCTCGGGCTTGACGAAGTACGACGCCGCTTCTGACGGATGCGCGGACAAGTAGCCGCGATCCGCGCGCTCATGCCGATGACAGTTCCCGCGCGTCGGCTGGCACATTCGACATGGCCGAGGCCGGCTGACTCTGTCCTGTCGGCGCGCTGGGGCAGGACGACCGCTCGTCGAGGCGCGCGGAGGCATCGCACTGGACGTGCGTGCGGTGGCCGACAGGATAGGTCCCGCAGCGTTCGATGCCGACGGCATGCACCTGACACGTGCGGCTTACGAGGAGCTGGTGTCGGAGATCGCCGACGCGATCGAAGCGAGCACCCAGTGAGATCCCTCCCGGTGGCGTGATCGACGCGCAGCGCAGGTTCCCCCGGAGGCCACCGAGGGACCGACCACGAACCACCCTGCCAAACCACGGAGTCGTGGGCTGGGAAACGTACGCATCTACCGCCGAGGGTAAAGCCCGCAGCCGATGTGCGGATGTCCCCAAACCGCGCCGGGCGGCCTAGCGTGAACCCACGGTGACAGCGACGACCCGGAGGCGACCATGGACCAGGAAGAGATCTGCGCGGAGATGGATCGCGTCCGAAACGACTACCGAGATCTCGTCGACACCGCCACAGTCGCCGAGCTTCGCAAGCCAACCGACGGCACGAAGTGGAACAACGAGCAGTTGCTGTTCCACATGCTCTTCGGGTACTTACTGGTGCGGAACCTGAGGATTCTCGTCTGGGGGTTTTCCCGACTACCCGACGGCGCGTCCCGGCGGTTCGCCGCGCTCCTGAACGCCGGCGCCCGCCCGTTCCACGTCATCAACTTCGTTGGCTCCCTGTTCGGTGCGCGCACTCTGGGATACGCCCGGATGGAGCGGCTCATGGACCGCGTGCTGAGCAACCTCCAGACATCGCTGCGAACACGGCCGGAGCGTGTACTGGACCGAGGCATGCATTTCCCAGTCCGTTGGGACCCCTACTTCACGGACTACATGACACTGCGGGACGTCTACCACTACGCCACCCAGCACTACGACCACCATCGCAAGCAACTGACCCTCGCGAGCGTTCGGGGGTCGTGAGGCTCGGGTCCTGAACGCACTCATCTGCCGCGTTGAGGGCAGGCTACGCACGTATCGGTCATCCGCCGAAATGCGTGGACCTCAACCCCGGCTGGGGCACCATGGGCGCGTGCCTGATCGAGTCATGTTCGTCCAACTCAAGACCGGCCACGGAACCGACCATGGGCCGGCCTGGATCAGCCGTGTGAGGTTCAACAGAACCTGGAAGACGGCCTACTGGCACGGCCGGACGCTGGCCCGCGGCAACGGCATGTGGGACGCGAACTTCTACGACACAGACACGCACGAGGAGTTCTGGCTGTCCGGCCCCCATCGCGACCGTCGAGACACTCGTTGGAGCAACATCGAGCCAACGGTGGACGACGACGTCCTCGACGTCTACAACGCCTTCCTCGACGGCGCACCCCTGCCCGGACGTGAGCGTGGCTGAACGCCCTGACATCAGCGTAAGGCGCTGTGTGTCAAGCCTTCCGGTCCGGTGCCTCGTCCGTCGTCTGTCCCTGCATAGCGGTGATGGGGTTGGGCCCGTCAGCGTGTAATCGGGTTGTTCAGACGACGGGCGGGGCTGCCCATGATGTCCGGCGAGGTGACTGGTGTTCCTCAATGCCGCGTGGGGCTTGCCCCGACCGTCTGCTTGAGTGGCCGCCTGAGCGGGGTTAGGCGGCCTTGGTGTTGGCTGCGTGGTGTCGGGTGCCGTGGGTTGCGATGACCGGGTCCCAAGCGACGCCGCTGGTGATTACGGCGTGCATGTGCCGCAGGATCGCGGCCGCGATCGCGGTCTGCGCCTGGGTCGGGGTCAGCTTGTTGGTCTCTCGGGTTGTCAGGTGCCGGTAGCGGGCGGCGTAGGCGGTGTTGGTTTGCAGGGCGCCCCACACCGCGCGCCAGGCGGCCAGCCGGAGTCTGGGTCTGCCTTGGCCGGTGAGCTTGGTGCGGCCGGTGAAGGTGCCCGAGAGCTTCTCTCGGGGGGCGAGGCCGGCGTGCTTGACCAGGGCGCGTGCGGTCGAGAACCGACGGGGGTCGCCGGTCTCGGCCAGGATCGCTGCGGCGCCGACGGCCGAGATCCCAGAGATCGAGGTGACCAGCGCGGTCAGCTCGAGCTCGTCGAGGACGGCGGTCATCCGCGCTTCGGTGTCGGCGAGCTTGCGCTGGTTCTCGGCCCAGTCCTCCAGCAGCAACTGGACCCGCTCGAGGGCGCCGCGGCGGTGGGCGATCACACCGGTCGGGTTATTGAGCGCGGCGAACAGCTTCCGGACGATGCGCAGGCAGGGCTTGTGCCCGCCCCGGTTGGTGATCTCGCGGCGCACGGCGGTCTCGAACCGAGCCAGGCCGAGGCGCCGGGTCCGGGTGAAGTCGGCGTTGTCCCGGTCCACGACGACCCACATCGCGGCCGCCCAGGTGCGGGACCGGAACGGGTAATTGGCCGTCTCCAACGCGGCGGGCCAGACGCATTCCAGCAGGTCTCGCATCTGCTGGACCTGCGAGACCGCCTCGCCGATCAGCCGCTCCCGGCGGGTTCCCAGATGCCGCAGCCGACCCCAGGTCTCCTCGACCGGCTCGGGAACGTAGCAGCGCAGCTGGGCGGTGAGCCGGGCGATCAGGATCGCGTCCTTGTCGTCGGTCTTGTCGAAGGTCAGGTCCTCGCTCCTGCGCGCCCAGGAGGTCTGCATCGGCTGCACGCACACGAACGGCATCGACCGGTCCGCGGCCAGCTGCCCAAGCACCCGCCAACGATGCCCGGTCGGCTCGCACGCCACCGTGACCCCGGCGAACCCCTTCGCCGTCGCACGCTCGGCAGCCCAATCCAACGCGATCCCGAGATCCCACGCCCGACAACGAAAGGTCCGTCGTGCCAACACCTTGGAGTCGTGATCGGTGACCACCACCACCTGCTTGTTGTCGGCCAGGTCGATCCCGACGATCGCACTGCTCAACGGCACCAGCACCCGCAGCCGAACAAGCCGCGCGTTACGGTTCCGGTCACCTCGAGACACACCACTACTGTTGGACATGAACGTCCTCCTCCTGCGATGGGACACCAAGCCCTACAAGCGCATCAGGAGGACGTTCCTTCGCCCGGATCGACACGCAGAACGTCTTTCTATGCCGCGGAGAGTGAAGCGCGCTGATGCCGAATTCAGGAAGTTGCTCAGCGGACTAGATCGCCGTCCACCTGCGGCTGGAGGAGCGCGCGGTTCGGATACCGTCGGGCTATGGCCGGCTGGGAGAGTCTGCGTGTGGATCTGCGGCGGTTGCGCGAGGAGTCACCGGGCGCGCTCGTGGTATTTCCTGCCCCCGATTTCGAGCGGCGTGAGCGGCGGTTCCGCATCGATCTGGCCGCCTGGGCAACCGACATCGCGGTCATGTTGAACGCGAAGTACGGGGACGTTGTGGATCTGCGTGTCGGGGCGATGACCTTTCCGGCCAGACAGCTGTGGGTGACTGACTACTCACGCCAACTACACGGAGAACCTGCTGAATCCGCCGGGCTCGACGTGCAACCCCTGTCTCCGTTGACGGTCCGGACCGGCTGGTACAAGCACCAAGACGTGCTGGTAACGAATCGAACTGCGCACGAGCAAGTGCTCCTCACCAACGGCCACCTGCGATCGGCGGTGACCGACAACTCCGGCAGCGTGGTCGGTCTGCACGTCGGCCCGCACACCCTGGCAGGAGTGGGGTTCGCCATCGAACCTCACCAGAGCCGCCCCGTGCCCGTCCTGATCGGCACAGCCTCGGTGGTTCCCGACCTGGGGTACGCCGTCCCGCCCGGACAGTGGCAGCTGGTCATCGCACCACAGACCGACAACGGCAACATGCTGACGGCGCCTATGGAAATCACCATTACGCCGTAACAGCACGAGGAGCTCCGCCCAGCGGCTCACCGGGATGCACGCCACACCCCATCGACCTTCATGCCGGGCCCTTGGGGACAACCAAGAACGCACTGATTTGCCGCTGTCCGGTGCACTCACGATGAGTGGACTCCGACCTGGGCTAGCGTGTCGGCGTGCTCCTCACAAGCGGCAACATCCAAGAGGAGTTCCTAAGGGCCTTTCCGCAGGCAGCCGCCGCTGTTGAGGCAGACGACGGCGCAGATCCCGCGGGGCGCGTCGACTGGGTGTTCCGCCACGATGTGATGCCCCACGCCATTGGCGACCCGGCTGCCCTGCGCGATGTCTTCGCCTGGATTGAGCGATTGCTGCAGTCCACTGACAGCATGATCGACTACTGGACTGCAGTACGCCTCCTTGGTCGGACGTTGGGGTGGCCGGAATGGGTGCCTCTCGTCGAGGCGCACGCAGGGCCACTGCTTGCGACAGCGATGAGCAGATAAACCTACGCCTCAGCCGCACGCTCATGTCGCTGTCAGCGCGAACCAACATGCCGATGAGCGCGCTTTGCCGTCCTGCCGATCTCAGAGCATCGCGCGTCGTGCAGGATGTTCGCCATGGGCGTGCTGTTCGACTACTTCGCAGCTGCATCCGATGAGGAAGCGGCGACCGTCGTTGATCGTGTTGGTGGCCCCGGGTCCCAGGCGACGATGATTACTCTCCCTGAAGGGTGGCAGCGCGGGATCTTCCGGCGCAAGCGCCCGGCGCCAGAGCCCGCGCTCGGCGCAGATCCCGACCTCGTCGTTCACGACACGCTTTCGGTCAAGGGCATTGACCCTGTCGTGCAACTCGCAACGCTCGAGGAACTGCTCACGGGGCGGCCATACGACGAGGTGGTCGACGATCCTCGAAGCGGTCACAACCTCGCAATGCGCGACGGGGGTGAGCGCCTCGTGGTCACACTGACTGACCCCCTGACCGCGGCCCTCGCCGAAGCCGGCTACGAACGGCCCGCAGGCTCCTGCGGATCAGAAGGCCGGCGCCCGAGCGCCTGGTCGGCCTCGACCAGGCGTGGGCCGCGACCGAGGGTGGTCGAGATGCATGGCATGACTCGTGGCACGAAACGACGGCTACGCATGGGGAATCTCGCGCTTGCTGGGGGTGCCCGTGTTGCTAGAAGCGCTGGTAGAGAGCGGATGCGACGCTGTCGTTCTTCCTCGCAATGAGAAGGTCGTCGGTTCGATTCCGACAGGCGGCTCCGCCCGGAGCACCAAGAAACCCCAGGTCAAGGCACATGACCTGGGGATCTTCCATCTCTCGGTCCCATTAGAGGGCCTAGCGGTCGTGCTAACGCGGTCGCAGCGCGGACTGGTCCGGGCCGCCTTCGTCCTCCTCGTTCGGAGGAGCGTTCCGGCCGCAGCGACGGCGATGAGTCAGTTGGCCCTGGGTTGCGGCTTGAAGCGGCGAACTTCGTGTGGCCAACCGCAGGCCTCTGCGACCTTGGCCGCCCACATCTTGGCGGTCTCGTCATCGGCCACGTTCACCAGAGCGAACCCGCCCAGAAACTCCTTGGTCTCGACGTATGGTCCGTCGGTGAGCAACACCTCGCCACTGGTGGGGTCGGCGCTGTAGACCGGGCCGTCCTCCTCCTCCAGCCCCCCGGCGAAGACGTAAACGCCGGCAACCTTCATCTCGTCCACGACCGCCCTGGCGAGTGGCCCGCGCCCGCCGAACCACTCTTCGGTGTGGTCACCCACCCACTGTTGGTTGAAGTAGATGAGGTACTCGGGCATGTCTGCTCCTTCGGCTCGAGCGGACCCGCTGTCCGCCTCCACCTACGCTACGAACGGCGCCCGGTGGATACGACAGGCTTTCGGCAAAAGTTTTCACTGGATCGCCGCCGTACGGCCTCCGCTCAGGCGCCATGTATCCCGTGTTCGCGGAAATCCTCGGCCACAGCCAGCCCCACACCACCGCGGTCTGCGAACGGGTCCCTGACGGGGCGCGCTCCTGACCGCTGTGGGGGCCACGAGCGGGCGACATGAGCGCGATGACGCCGAAGTTCATCCGGATGCGTGTCGGGCCTGCTCCAGGTTCGCCTGGTGGGGGCCGGAGAGCCAGTCTTGATCCAGACGCGCGTCGATCGGTTCCTCTCCTCGCCGCAGCGCGTCGATGTAGGCACGATCGGCGGCCAGGCGAGCCGCCACCGCGGGGCCCTCCGCAACGGCGCCGTGGCCCGGGACCACGACATCGACGTGCCGGGCAGCTTCACCGAGCCGGTCGAGTGCCGTCTCGTAGGCGCTCACCTGATCGGGGCGGCGAGGGTCGAGGAGCGGGATCAGGACGTCGGAGAGCATGTCGCCGGCAACCAGGACGCCACGGTCCGCGAGGAGGACCGCGGCGTGGCCGATGGCGTGCGCCTGATGCTCGACGATCTCGCCGGGCACGGGTCCGCCGTCCTCGGGCAGCGGGGTGAGGAGCCCGATCAGTTCGAGAGGGATGCCCGACGCGCTCTCGGCCGCCATTTTCTGTGCCCGCTCTCGGGCTTCGCTAGCTACCTGGGCGCCGCCGGGAGTGGCGTAGCGCGGCACCTCACCGAACCGGGAATGCCACAGCAGGTGGTCCCAGTGGGGATGGGTGGAGAACCCGGCAACCACCGGAATGCCGAGCCGGTCCACGTCATCGGCGAGTTCGTTCAGATCGGAACCGTCGATGCCAGGATCGACCAGGATCAACCCACCCTCCCCGCGCACCACGATGGCATTGCTCCAGACCCACTCGCTTTGACGGACCCAGACACCGTCAGCCACCTGATTCAGCATCCATCGACTCTGTCAGTACAGCCACCCCGGCGCAATCACGCTGAGCAGGAGAATGCGCCGGGTCTGCGCGTCCTGCCGGATTAACCTCTGATGGATCGGCCGGCACCCGAGCGGCACGATGTGGAGAGGAGCCGAGCATGGGCGAAGTGACCAGCTCGCCGATGGGCAAGACCTATCTGTCCACCGCGGTGACGGAGGATGGCAAGCCCAAGCAGTTGGTCTCGAACACGCGCACTCGGCTGGAGTTCGCGGAAGTGCCCAACCGGAACGACGAGGGTCCGCGCGTGTATGACGTCCTCAGGGCGTACGCCGGTTGCAACGAACTCTCCGGCACTGTCGACCGCACCAGAACAGAGCTGACCTTCACCGGGGTCGTCACCACCACCGACCACGCATGCACAGGGGAAACTGCCGAGGTGGAGACCGCGATCCTGACCACCCTCAGGGCCAAGGTCACCTACACCATCGACTACAACCGTCTGACCCTTCTGACCCCCACCGGCACCGGCCTCGACCTCACCGCCGTCCGCTGAGCCTGAAGCCGAAGGCCCTGGTTCGACGGGGTTTCGTAGGAGACCAGCAGCCGGCCGTCGGCGTGCGGAGGCCTTCAGGTGTGGGTTGGGGTTGGCCAGCCGGCGCGGGTCTGGCGGACGAGGACCTTGCCCAGGAAGTCGGTCGCGCAGTCCGAGGCCGGGCGCAGATAGAAGTCGCGCGCTAGCTTCCTGGCGGACAACGGGCGAACGGGCGACCTCATCGACCCATCATCGCGCCTACGATCGCTCACCTGGCGAGGAGGTGGATGTGTCGGTTGATGAGCGGGCGGCTCGGGCGGAGGGGCGGCTGCGGGCGGCGTACGGGATTGTCCGGGAGCTGGAGCTGCTGGAGCGGTGGGGGAAGTACGGCGAGGTGGTGATTGTCGGTTCGGTTGGGATCGGGGTTGTGGTGCCGCCGGACATCGACATGGAGATCCATTCGGACGAGCCGCGGGTGGCTGACGGGTTCGCGGTGATGGCGGCGTTGGCCGAGTTGCCGAAGGCGCGGCGGATCACCTACCTCGATGCTCGCGATCGGCACGAGCAAGGGCAGTACTGGAAGCTCGAGTACGAGCTCACCTCGGATGAGACGTGGACGATCGACACGTGGGTCTTCGAGCATGCGTCGACTGTCGCGAGCGGTGCGGCGTTGACCGCGGCTCTTCGAGACGCACTGACCCCGGAGACTCGAGACCGGATCCTTGCCATCAAAGAGGAAGCCGAAGGGCTGGGGGAGCGGGCGCGTGGCTACTGGCTTTATCAGGCGGTGCTGGATGCCGGCGTCAACAACTACGCCGAGTACCGGGCGTGGCTCGGGGATCGGAACATCTACGAGCGGACGTCGTGGATGCCTCGCCGCGGTTAACGAGAAGTGCCGCCCAGTCTTCTGCGGCGAGGTTGGTGACGGATTGGCTGATGGGCCTAGGACGTCAGTCGGGAGCTCGTAGTTCCGGAAGGGGAGTGTCCGGAATCGGGTTTACGGTGCCGGTATGACTGAGACATGGTGGGAACCTCCGCTGGCTGGCACCGAGGCTGAGCACCTGATCGGGGCGCTCGATCGGCTGCGTACGACGTTCCGCTACAAGGTCGACGAGCTCGACGCGGCCGGGATGCAGGCGCGGATCGGGGCGTCGACGATCACGCTCGGGGGTCTGCTGAAGCACCTGGCGGCGAACGAGGACTACATGTTCACCGTGAAGTTCCGCGGCGAACCGATGGACTCGCACTGGGACGACAACGGGTGGCGCGACGACAACGACTGGGAGTTCAACTCCGCGGCCGACAACACACCCGAGGAGCTCTACGCGCTCTGGGATGGCGCGGTCGCCCGCTCGCGGGAGCGCGTCACCGCTGCCCTCGCCGACGGTGGGCTCGACCAGCCCGCGCATATCAGCTGGCCCGACGGCCGGCACGCGAGCCTGCGCCGCCTCGTCTTCGACCTCGTCGAGGAGTACGGCCGCCACACCGGCCACGCCGACCTCCTCCGCGAAGCCGTCGACGGCCGCGTCGGCGAGGACCCGCCCCCCGGCTGGCACCCCGTAGGCGCCCGCACACCACAAACCGCCTGACCCGTACGACGGCCCGCCGGGATCAAACCGCCTGACCCTGCACGACGGCCCGCCGCATCAGACCGCCTGACCCTGTACGACGGCCCGGCGCTGACCACCCGCCGGGCCGCCGTACGAAGGACTCACTTGACTCGTGTGAGCGTGCCGTCAGCCGCTACGGAAATGGTGGTGCTCACGCCGTCGACCTTCAGTGTGATGCGTACGCCGGAGCCCTGCTGGGACGTGGTGTAGGTGACGGCCCCGTTGCTGCGGGTCGGGACGATGACGGATAGGATCGACGCGGTGCGGCCGGAGCGGGTGAACTTCACGACCGGGGCTGGGTGGCGCTTGTCGATCGTGGTGTAGTGCCAGCCCTGGATCGGGTCGTTGTTGCCGGTTGCGACCTGGATCGCGGTGGTCTGCTGCTGGAACGGGATCTGCAGCAACGTCGTCTTGACCCGATCGCCCGGCCGCGCGGCCACCGCAGAGTTGCCGTTGACAACCACCTTCTGGTCCTCCGGCAGATGCCACAACGTCTGGTAGTCCTGGGACGACGGTGACGTCCCGCGGTCCAGCACGACCATCAGGTCCGGATCCTTCAGTACCAGCACGCCCCGGGTCCGGTCGATCCCCTTGCCCAGCGAGTCATGCAGCTCGTAGAACTCCGACGTCGGCGCGATCGACGACCGCGTCAGCTTGGTCTCCGGGTGTTCCGCGGCGGTGGACAACACCGTCATCTCGTTGTGCGAGAACTGGCTCTTCGCCCAGCTCCGCCAGTCGTCCATCTTGTAGCCGGCGTGCCCGCCGTCGATCAGGATGTCCCGGCCGTGCGAGGTGTAGGTGATCGACGTGTGGTCCTCGTGCCCGTGCAGCTTCCGCGCCGGCCCGAACCTGATGCTGTACGTCGATTCCTGGGTGAACGGCCGCGTCTCACCCCACCCGGTCCGGCCGAAGATGTACCCGGCGTCGAAGATCCCGATCCGCTGGGTCGGCCGGATCCCTTGCGCGCCGAGGGTTCCGGCGTACTCGAGAACCGTGCCGGGGACCGGCGCGGTGCGGACCACCTCGGAGTCGCCGATCTGGTGCAGGTTGCCGAGCGAGTTGGTGGCGAGCGCGAGCCACTTCGCGAGTTCGCGCCGGCGTGCCTTGATCGTCGTACCGGGGTCGACGCCGCACTTCTCCAGTACGTCGATCGCCCGGCCCCAGAGCGAGTAGTTGAACTGGGCGTACGCCGTCGACTGCTCGTTGGTCGAGCCCTGCGTGTCGATCGACGTCTTGATCGCGCTGGTCAACCGATCCGCGGCGACCTTCTTCAGATCGCTTCGCCCGAGCGTGCAGCCAACCCCGAAGAGGGCAAGGCTCTCGTCGGTGCCGTGGTTCCAGTCACCGCTCCAGTTCTTCCGCAGGAACCACGCGTGGTCCAACAGCGCCTTGTCCAGCCACGCGTACTCCCGCGGCAGCCGCGACACGTGCAGCCCGGACAACGTTGCCTGACGCAAACAAATCAGCACGTTGGTCCGGTGCATCGTCGACTCGTACGCGCCGATGTCCGACTTCCACGAGTACGGGTTGTCCTTCACCCAGTCGTGCGCGATCGCGCTGACCCGCTGCAGCGCACGCCGATCGCCATTGCCGGCCGCCACGATTCCCTGGCCCAGCCAGCGCAGCGAGTGCAGCCACATGTACCAGCTGGGGTTCTTGTCCGGGTTCACCCGCCAGTTGATGTTTCCCTTGCCGTCGCCCACCTTGTACGGCGCCGTCGTACCCCACGTGAACGTGTCGCGATAGAGGTTGGCCAACGGGTTCGCGTGATCGATCCCGCTGTACGCCGGGCACGTGTAGGTGTTGCGCTTCGCCGGCGTCGGCGGGGCGGTCGGAGGTTCGGGCGTTCGGACAACGGTCGGGTCCGGGGCGGCCTCCGGCTTCGAGCCGCCCCACGGGATCATCAGCGCGGTCGCCAGGACGGCGACGCTCGCCGCCAGCGCGATGGCGAGCCGGACCGTCGTTCCAGCTGTGCGGGGATGTCTCGCCGGCATTGCTCGTCCTCACCGCATGCCCTGGGCATGCCTGTTCTGGCATAGACCTGAATTAGGGCCGAACGGGTCCCTGGATTCCGGTCCGGTGGTTTGCGTGAAACGCCTCGATTCCGCGGCGTCGGCGGGTGTTACTGGGTAGACGTCAGGCAGTCCGGAGAAGGTTGCAACCGGCATCGATCACGGTGCCGTCACTCCACATCCAGGTACGTCGCCATGCATATTGGGACAGCTCATCGCGTCCAGGTAGATCCCCCCGAGGTCAGAATGTTTCCTCTGTCTGTCTAGATGCCGTGACTCAGGGAAAGGTTGTGCGGATCGCCGACTCCGGTTCAGCGGTGCTGGATCGCCTGCAGAATCAAGGTGTTGCGGGCCGTCTGCCCGGCCGGGACTGTCGTGTGCCGGCCGTCCCGCAGGTCGGTCCGCATCCGCTCGGGACGGGCCGCGAGGAACTCGGCCCAATGCACGATCTGCAGGTTCCGGTAGCGCTCTTGGGCCTGGGCCAACTGGAGATCGACCCACTCACTGTTGCGCTGATCGGCGACCTGCACAGAGGCCGGCCCGTCGGTCCGCGACACCTGGACGTTCACCCAGTACACGGTCCGGCTGGGACCGGCGATCCGCAGCGCCTGATCGACCTGTGCCGTGAACGCCGGCGGGTCGAAGATGTCGTTCGAGCCGACCGCCATCACGATCCGATCCGGCAGCCCGTACGAGCGGGCCCACGCAGCCATGGCGTTGACGGCAGCCGACGTCGGCTGACCGGCCCAGCTGTACTCGGCGAACGACGCACCCGTCCGCTGAGCCAGGAGTCGCCCGAGTGCCTCCCCGTCCTGTACGGCGATGCTGTCGCCGAACAGCAGGACCCCGTCGGTCGCCACGACGTGGCGGACGTGCGCACCACTGGAGATCACCTTGGCGTTGGACCGCCAGGAACCGATCCTGCCCGACCCGTAGCCACCAGTGCTCGTGGCGGGAGCGGCGGCGGCCTTCGCATGGGCCGTGGGGGACTCGAGATGGATGAGTACCAGCAGCGTTGCGGTCAGGACCGCGACGATGACCGCGGACGTCGCCCCGCCGCGAGCGGTGGCGAGCGCATGATGCCGGAGCATGCGTGGACCTCCCTGTGACGCCGTACCCATCCTGATAACGCCGAAGGCGGCGCAGGGGTGCCATCCTCAGGGACTGCCTTGCAGCGCGTCGGCGATCAGGTCGTTGCGCGCGGCCCGACCGACCGGCGAACTGGTGTGGACACCGTCGCGCAGGTACTTCCCCAGTCCGGCCGGCTGCGAGTTGAGGAACTCGGACCAGTGGATGATCTTCAGGTTGGGGTGGCGCGCCGCGGCTTCCTCCAGCTGCTGGTTGATCCACGCGCTGTTGGCCCGGTCGGCGGCCTGGACGTCGGCGCTCTGGCGGAACCGGCTCACCTCGACGTTCACCCAGTACACGGTCCGCTTCGGGCCCGCGATCGCCATCGTCCGCTCCACCTGCGCCCCGAACGCCGGCGGGTCGAAGATGTCGTTCGTGCCGACCGCCATCACGATCCGGCTGGGCAGGCCGTAGTCGCGCGCCCAGCCCGCCAGCGCGTCGACCGCCGCGGACGTCGGCTGACCGGACCAGTCGTGGACGGCGATCGAGTCGCCGGTCCGCGTCGCGAGCAGTTGCTCCAGTGCCAGGCCGTCCTGGACGGCGATGCTGTCGCCGAACATGAAGATCCCGTTGAACGTCAGGACGTCCCGGATCTGGTCGTCGGGCGTGATCCGCCGGAGCAGGTTCTGCCACGGGCCGAGCGTGCCCGAACCGTAGCGGCCCGGTGGCACGGTGGTAGGCCCGGGGGGTGCCGCAAGGAGGCCGGTGTCCGGGCCCGCGGGGGTCGGCGAGCGGGGCTCGAGCAGCACCAGCAGTCCGCCGATCGCGGTGAACACGGCCAGCGTCACGACGATTGCCATGGCCGGAGCGATCACGGACTCACGGAGTCTGCTCCGCATACCCTCCACTCCCCCCAGTTTCGACATACACCCTCATAACTTCTTGACGCGCTGAACCGTGGTATCCGTTGCAAACCTTCTCCATATATCAGATGCGGACACGCCCGGAATGGTTGTCACACCCCTGACCGACCGCGGACCGTGCCCGCATCCGGCCGGACAGTAGTCGCCGCGCATCCCTCACTTGGTTAATGTCCGGAAACCCCGGATAGGTTCCAGCCATGCCAGAAATCGACCAGTCGGGCTACACGCCGGCCGCAGTGTTCCGGCGTACGCAGGCGGAACGGGCGGACCAGCAGCTGGCCTGGCGACGCCCGGACCAGGCATTCTTCGCGGCCGGCGCCTGTCACATTCTCGCGTGGGAGTTCGTCGCGCGCCATCCGTCGTACCGGGTCGCCGGTCTGCGGAAGGTCGGGGAGAAGAACCCGTCGCACGTCATCGCGACCGACGGGACCTGGGCGTTCGACCATGACGGGTGGACGCCCGAGGCCGAGCTCCTCGCGGCGACGGCCGAGTACGAGCCGGAGACCCGCTGGGAGCTCATGCCGATCACGACCGGCCTCGCGGGCTTCTGTGCGGACCATCGGCACCGACTGCCGGAGCAATTCCATGCCGACCCGCGGCCGCGCGCCCGGGCGTACCTCGACCGTTACCCCTCGAGCCCGGCCTGACCGGGGACCCTGGCCACAGACCCGGATCGGCTGGGGGTCGCGAACTGTCGGCGGGCGGGTTTACTGTGCGGGCAAGAGGCCTCACCACCGGGTGCGGCCGGTTGGGGGAAGTGAGTTTCTGATGGCGGCTCGGCTCAATCCGTACATCCAGTTCGAAAGCAACGCGCGAGCGGCGATGGAGTTCTACCAGAGCGTCTTCGGCGGTGAAGTGGCCTCGAACACCTTCAAGGAGTTCGGTGCGAGCCACGGCCCGGACGATGACGACAAGCTGATGCACAGTCAGCTCGAGACGCCGAGCGGCTTCACGCTGATGGCGGCCGACACGCCGCAGGGCATGCCGTACAACCCGGGTGAGAACATCGCGATCAGCCTGAGCGGCGACGGCGACGAGCTCCGCGGGTACTACCAGAAGCTGTCCGAAGGCGGCAAGGTGACGGTCCCGCTGGAGAAGCAGATGTGGGGCGACGAGTTCGGCATGGTCACGGACAAGTTCGGCATCAACTGGATGGTCAACATCGCCGCGGCCGGCTGACGCGGACCCGGCGCCGGTGCGCTCGCCCGCGGTCGGTGGGGTGATGCGGCTGGCAGACGGGTGGCGGATGCAGTGGTGGGAGGGCGGGGCGCCCGACGGCGTCCCGATCTTCTTCCTGCACGGCTGCCCGGACACACGACATGCCGCATACGCCGGCGACGCGGCGGCCCGGCGTACCGGCGTGCGACTGATCGCGGTGAACCGCCCCGGCTACGGGGCGTCGGATGCCTATGCCTCGACGCAGCTGTCCGTGGCAGACGACGTCGTGGCGGTCGCGGATCGGCTCGGGATTGACAGCTTCGCCGTGCTCGGGATGTCGATCGGCGGCCCGTACGCCCTGGCTTGCGCAGCGCGTCATCCGGACCGCGTGGCGGCCGTGGGCGTGGCGGCGAGCCCAGGCAGCGTCCCCGAGCTGGACCCGCCGATCCACCGGGATGATCTCGGCCCCGAGGAGCTGGCGTTCTTCGCCCGGCTCGCCACGCTGCGACCCGACGACGCGGTCGAGGCCATGCGCGCCGACTTCCAGGCGTACGTCGCCCAGCTCGATCCCGCCGACACGGACGACACCGCCCTGGCCCGGCGCTTCCTCACGGAGCTGGACCCGCGCGACGCCGAGGTGATCAGCCGACCCGGTCCGGTCGTCGACGGCCGCGTGCTCGGCTCCGACGCCGCGATCGCGGCCGCGGTCCGCGAAGCGCTGACGAACCCGGCCGGCTATCTCCGCGACGCCGCGATCTCCTTCGCATCCTGGCCTTTCCGCCCCGAGCGGATCACGTGCCCGGTCCTCCTCTGGTACGGCGACTCGGACGCGAACGCCTCGCCACGCAACGGGCACTGGCTCGCCGAGCGGATCCCGCGGGCGACTCTGGTGATCCGCGAGCAGACCACGCATCTCGCCGTACTGCACGAATATTGGGACGAGATCCTCGAGGCCTTGCGGCTAGCGTGAATCGCATGGGACTCAACGACCTGCTGTACGACCCGATCCGGCACAACAACTGGGCGACGAAGAGCCTGATCCAGTTCTGTCGCGCGCAGAACCTCACGCCCGAGCAGCTCGAGGTCACCGGCGTCGGCACGTTCGGCGGGATCCTGGCGACGCTCGATCACATCGTCCGCTGCGACGGCAGCTACGTACGGCGGATCGCCGACAGCCCGCTCGACTTCGTCGACGGCGAGCACGCGCAGGACTTCGACACGCTCGAGCGGTGGAACGACGAGGCCGGCGCGGTATGGGAGGAGTTCCTGGCGAAGCCGATCGACGTCGAGCGGGTGATGATCGTCGACGACAACACCCGCGGGACGCGGGTCGGCATCTTCATCGCACAGGCGATCAACCACGCCAACCACCACCGCGAACAGGTCTGCGCGATCCTCACCGGCTTCGGTATCGAGCCCCCCGACATCCAGGCCTGGGAGTACGCCTGGCAGACCAACCGCATCTGGGACCTCCCCCCAGCCGAACAGCCGGCCGGCTGACCCCGCCGGCGCCCGCTACCCCGTTTGAGCGGTCAACCGGCTGTTCTGGTCGATGTGTGGGGGATCGTCGTCGGCCAGGTGTGCTGGTCGGGATAGGGGGCGGTGGGCAAGGAGGCAAGGTGGGAGGGTGTGCCGAGGCTGGGTCGGACGGTTGTGGCGCGCTTGTTCTCCTGCGGATCGGTCCACCTCTGGTGGGCTGGGACACGTCGTGGTGGGCCGAGACAGGCAATTCCTTGTCCCAACCCACCACGACCCGTCCCAACCCACGGCCCCACCCCACGACCCCAGCCCACGGGCCCCGGTCCCCGCCCGGTGCTGTGTGTCGGCGCGGACACGGTGCCGAGCGACCCCCATTTGGTGGGTTGGCGTCCGAGATGGGTTGGCGCCCCGGAATCCGGT
The DNA here is from genome assembly GCF_036227145.1 of Kribbella sp. NBC_01484. NCBI lineage: Bacteria > Bacillati > Actinomycetota > Actinomycetes > Propionibacteriales > Kribbellaceae > Kribbella > Kribbella sp. NBC_01484. Next base: position 2,076,514 of record NZ_CP109437.1, on the reverse strand, counting down.
ACGGCAACCCACCACATGGGACGTCAACCCACCAAATGCGCAAGCGGGGCGCCGACCGCCTGGGCGAATTGCCGCCCCCGGACGACCACCACATCACCGGCCAGCCGGCAGTAGCACACGCCGGCACACCGCCGCCCCGAGCACCAAGCTCGCCTTCCTCGACAGGCCACCGCGTGCACCAGTTCAAGGCCCGTCACATCACCCACACATCAAGCAGAAAACCGGTCAACCCCTCGACGTGTGGCTTGGCCCCGCGAAATCTGGCGGCCGAGCCCATCGCTTCCGGGGTGACCCCTCAAACGGGAATCGCGCGGCCCTCGTCAGTCGAGGGCTTTGGTCAGGAGACCGGCTTCGTACGAGCCGCCGAGCTGGTTGAGGGTGACGGCCAGCCGGTTGGTGGCGTTGATCATCGCGATCACGGTGACGAGCGCGATGAGCTGATCCTCCTCGTAGTGCTTGCTCGCCCACGCCCAGGTGTCGTCGGAGACGCCGTGGGTGTCGGCCAGGCGGGTGGCTTCCTCGGTGAGAGCCAGGGCCGCCTGCTCGGCCTCGGTGAAGACCGTCGAGTGGTGCCAGGCGGCGACCAGGCTGAGGCGGGTCGCGGTCTCGCCGGCCGCCGCGGCCTCCTTGACGTGCAGGTCGATGCAGTGACCGCAGCCGTTGATCTGGCTGGCGCGCAGCATTACCAGCGCCTGCGTGGTCTCGGACAGGCCTGACTCCTGGACGGCCTGGTGAACGCCGAACATCCGCTTGCCGAGCCTGGCGCCGAGCTCGTTGCTCATCAGGTCGATACGGGGTTCCGTCATGATGTCCTCACTTGTGAGATCTACTGGACGAACACGAGATGCCGCCGAGCCGGCTGCTGTGACGTGACGAACGCCATACCGATCGAGCTGTCACAGAATCCCGGCGGCCGGCATCTGGTGGGCGACAGCCGACGGCGCGAAGGAGCCAGCCATGACCGGTACGGACCGAGCCACCGAGGCGTTCGTTGCGCATCGCAACCTGCTGTTCACGGTCGCCTACGAGCTGCTCGGCTCGGCCGCTGACGCGGAGGACGTCCTGCAGGAGACGTGGCTGCGCTGGGTCGGCGTCGACCTCGACACCATCCAGGATCAGCGCGCGTACCTGGTCCGGATCGCGAGCCGCCAGGCGCTGATGCGGCTACGGACGCTCGGCCGCCGCAAGGAGTCGTACGTCGGTCCATGGCTGCCCGAACCCCTGCTCACCGCGCCGGACGTGGCCGAGGACGTCGAGCTCGCCGACAGCGTCTCGATGGCGATGCTGCTCGTCCTGGAGACCCTGAAGCCGACCGAGCGGGCCGTGTTCGTGCTCCGGGAGGTGTTCGGTCTGGAGTACGACGAGATCGCGGAAGCCGTCGACAAGAAGCCGGACGCGGTCCGGCAGATCGCCCACCGCGCCCGCGCCCACGTCGCGGCCCGCCGGCCCCGCGGGATCGTCTCCGCCGACGAGACCCGGGACGCGCTCGAGGCGTTCCGGCGCGCCATCAACACCGGCGACCTGCAAGGCCTGGTCGACATCCTCGCGCCGGACGTCGTCTTCCTCGGCGACGGCGGTGGCGTCGTCCAGGCGCTGCCCGAGCCGATCGTGGGCGCTGACAAGGTCGCCGGCCTGCTGGCGCTCGGGCTGCGCCGGCTGGGCCAGGCGTCGGTGGAGCTGACCCAGATCAACGGGCAGCCGGCCCTGATCCTCCGCTTCGACGGAGAGATCGACACCGTGACAGCCATCCGGCTCGAGGACGGCATGATCACCGGTCTCTACGCCGTACGCAATCCCGAGAAACTATCCCGCCTGGAGCGGGAGATCACTCTGAGCCGCTGAGCCGCCGGACCAGTTCCGCCGACTCCGGGACCGGGGTCAGCGGAGTGCCGTGGGCCAGCCAGTTGCGGAGATTGTCGACGACCAGGTTGCCCATCGCGGTGCGGGTGGGCATGGTGGCCGAGCCGACGTGGGGGAGCAGGACGGCGTTCTGGAGGGTCAGGAGGTCGGGGTGGACCTTCGGCTCGTGCTCGAAGACGTCCAGGCCGGCGGACAGGATCGTGTTGGTGCGCAGAGCGTCGACCAGCGCCTGCTCGTCGACGACCGAGCCGCGGGAGACGTTGATCAGGATGCCGTCGGGGCCGAGCGCCTGCAGGACCTCGGCGTCGACGAGGTGCCGGGTGCTGTCGCCGCCGGGGATGACGATCATCAGGATGTCGACGTCACGGGCCATCTCGGCCAGCGACGGGTAGTACCGGTAGCCGACGTCCTTGCGGCGGCGGTTGTGGTAGGCAACGGAGATGCCGAACGGCGTGACCCGGTCCGCGATCGCCTGGCCGATCCGGCCGAGGCCGAGGATGCCCATCCGGCGGCCGTGCATGGTTGCCCGGGTCAACGGGTAGGGACCGTCCTGCCACTTGCCCGCCCGCAGGTACCGCTCGGCCTGGGGCAGCTCACGGACGGCCATCAGCAGCAGCCCGAGGGCGGTGTCGGCGACCTCGTCGTCCAGCACGCCCGGGGTGTTGGTCACCACGACGCCGCGCTCGGCCGCGGCGTTCGCGTCGATCCGGTCGTAGCCGACGCCGAAGCTGGCCACGATCCGCACCGCGGGCAGCCGGTCGAGGAACGGGCCGTCGATCCGGCCGCCGCCGGTGGCGACGGCAACGATCTCGTCCCGGCGGGCCGCGAGAACGGCGTCCGGGTCGCTCTCCTCCCAGAGCCTGATCAACTCACAGTGGCCCTCCAGACCCTGCGCGACCGCCGGATGCATCGGTCCTGGCATCAGTACCACTGGTAGTCCCACGGGTTCTCCTCACCGATGTTCACCGCCACTTTCCCGCTCAACCCTATTTCCTGTCGCCGGTCGGTACGACGATCAGGGGAGGAGGTCATCATGATCATCGACTGCGCTTACTACCGGGACGGTCGCCGCCAGCACGTCGAGGCGATGTCGGTCGAGGACGCCGCCGCCAGTTGCAAGGCCGGCGGATTCGTCTGGCTGGGCATGTTCGAACCCACGGACGACGAGCTGACCCAGGTCAGAGAGAGCTTCGGCCTGCACGAGCTGGCCGTCGAGGATGCGCAGACGTTCCATCTCCGGCCCAAGGTCGAGCCGTACGAGGGCGACATCAGCCTGGCCATCCTGCGCACCGCCCGGTACGACGACGAGCGCGAGGAAGTCGATTTCGGCGAGGTGAGCGTGTTCGTCGGGCCGGCGTTCGTGATCACCGTCCGCCAGGGGGTGGCCAGTGATCTGCACGGCTCCCGACTCCGGCTCGAGCAGCGCCCCGAGCTGTTGGAGGGCGGGACGAACGCGGTGCTCTGGGCGATCCTCGACCAGGTGGTCGACGGTTACGGCCCGGTCGTCGCCGAGCTGGAACGCGACATCGAGCAGGTCGAGCAGACCGTGTTCGCCGGCTCGGTCGCGCCGACCGAGCGGATCTACTTCCTCCGCCGCGAGGTGACCGACTTCTACCGGGCCGTCCACCCGCTGCTCGCCGTACTCACGACCATCGAACGCGGCGCGCGGGCCACCCAGCTGCTGCCGTACTTCCGCGACGTGCACGACCACCTGGTGCTGGTGAACGAGGAGGTCGCCGCGCAACGCGACCTGCTCGCCACCGTGCTGGAGGCGAACATGGCGGTGATCGGCGTCGAGCAGACCAAGGTCAGCGTCCGGCAGAACGCGACGATCGAGCAGCTGACCATCCTGGCCACGATCTTCCTGCCGTTGACCTTCGTCACCGGGTTCTTCGGCCAGAACTTCGGCTGGCTGACCGAACGCATCGGCGCGGAGTGGGACTTCCTCGTGCTCGGCATCGGCGGCCTGCTGGTGCCGTGCCTGGCCCTGGCCATCTGGTTCCGCCGCCAGCGAACCGCCCGCCACTCAACCTGACGCCGGCTCGCTCATCGACACCGGTCTCTTGCGTCCGAAGATCTGAGGGCTGGAGCCCTCAGATCTTCGGACGCAGCGTCTACTCGGGCCAGCCGCCGAGGTTCAGGTCGGCGATGACGATCGGCTGGCCGGTGGCCAGGGACTGGTTGGCGGCGATGCCGACCGCGACCGCACGGACGCCGTCGTGGACGTCGGCGGCGCGACCGAGCGGGTCGTTGCCGGGACCCTGGAACAGGTCGGCGTAGATCAGACGGTCACCGCCGCCGTGACCGCCGACGCCGCGGGGGATCTCGACCTCGACCGCGGGAGCCCAGTGCTTCTGCAGGACCAACCGCTCGCCGTCGGACCGTACGTCGCCGGCGACCACGCGCTCGGACGGGTAGCTCGGGTCGATCTGGTCGTCGATCACCGCAGCCCGCTCGACGACCTCCAGCTCCGCGCGTCCCTCGGTGCCGTTGACCGAGACGCGGTACCCCTCCCAGGGGGAGTGGGCGTTGAGCGAGTAGCTCAGGCGGGCGCCGTTCGCGTACTCCGCGATCACGGACATGTTGTCCTCGATCGTGATCCCCGGACCGAACACGTCCTGGTCGCGACGGTAGCCGTCATACTTCTCGCTCTCCCAGTACAGCTGCCGGTTGACTTCGTCGGTCCGCAGGTCCAGCAACCACGGATCGTTGCCCGAGTCATCGATCGTGCCGCGCTCTGGTCGTTGCCCAAGGCCACGGGCGGCCGCGTTGCCGTCGCCGTAGAAGAACAGGCCCCCGGACGCGAACACCCGGGCCGGCGTCGAGGCGATCCACCAGTTCACCAGGTCGAAGTGGTGGGACGCCTTGTGCACCATCAGACCACCGGAGTTCTTCTTCTCGCGGTGCCAGCGGCGGAAGTAGTCCGCGCCGTGCCGGGTGTCGAGCACCCACTGGAACTCGACGCTGGTGACGGTGCCGATCTCGCCGTCGGCGATCAGTTGCCGCAGCGCGCTGTTCCGCGGCGAGTAGCGGTAGTTGAAGGTCACCACCACGGATTTGCCGGACTCGGTCATCGCATCAACGATCTGCCGGGTGCCGTCGGCATCGATCGTCAGCGGCTTCTCCACGATGACGTCCGCGCCGGCGCGCAGCAGCCGGGAGACGACCGCGGCGTGCGTGTAGTCGGGGCTCGTCACGACCACGCGGTCGACGGACTGCTCCTTGACCATCCGCTCCAGGTCGTCGGCGGCGTACTGCGGGAGCTCCGGACCGCCGAGTTCCTGGACGTACCGGTCGTGATACGCGAGGCGGCCCGGGTTCGGGTCGAGGAGAGCGACCAGCTGGGCCTCCTGCGGGTGATCCTCGAGGATCGCGCGGACGTACGCCCGCGCTCGTGAACCGGTCCCGGCGACTGCATAGCGTCTGGGCACGACGACTCCTTCTACTCGTGTAGAACACGCACGCTAGCAATCGCTTTCCAGGCGGTCAAGGGTCGTACTATCGGCACATGCCGAAGGCCACCCCAGTCACCCGGAACGACGTGGCGCAGTACGCCGGGGTCAGCACGGCGGTGGTCAGTTACGTGGTGAACGAGGGCCCGCGGCCGGTCGCGCCGGAGACCCGGGACCGGGTGCTGGAGGCGATCCGCGTGCTCGGCTACCGGCCGAATGCGACCGCCCGCGCGCTCCGGATGGGCACCACCCGGACCTTCGGGCTGATCACCCCCGACGGCGGCAACCCGCTGTTCGCCGAGCTCGCCAAGGCGATCGACAAGGAGGCCGCGGCCCGCGGGTACGTCGTCCTGCAGACCGGAGCCGACGGCGACCCGGCCACCGAACAGTCGAAGATCGCCGAACTCGTGATCCGCCGAGTCAGCGGCCTCATCCTGGTCGCGCCCACGGAAGACCTCGACCTGAGCGACACCGACATCCCGGTGATCGCGATCAACCGCGTGTTGTCCACGGTGAGCTCGGTCCGACCGCAGTACCGTGAGGGAGCCCGTCGCGGCGTGGAGCACCTGCTGGAGCACGGCCATCGGCGCATCGGTCTGGTGATCGGTGGTGGCCGATCGGGGGAACGCGAGTTGGGCTGGCGGGATGCGCTGCTGGCGGCCGCGCTCGAGGACGGACCGATCGCTCGCACCACCTTCAGCCGGCGGGGCGGGTATGACGCCGGCCGTGAGTTGCTCGCGGCAACTAATCGGCCGACGGCAGTCTTCGCCAGCTCCGACCTGCAGGCCGTCGGCGTCCTCCGCGCGATCCACGAGGCCGGCCTGCGAATCCCCGACGACATTGCGGTCCTCGCCTTCGACGGCACCGCCGAAACGGAATACAGCTGGCCGCCGCTCAGCGTCGTACGGCAACCGCTGGAGCAGATGGCCCGCGAAGCAGTCAGCCGCCTGATCGACGGCCAGGGCGCGGTCGAAGCGGTGACCTACCCCACCGAGCTCATCCTGCGAAGATCCTGCGGCTGCTAGAGGGTGCCGAGGTCTTCGAAGATCAGGGCGGTGCGGGTGGCGAGGACCTCGGGGATGGCTTGGAGTTTCTCGAGGACTACGCGGCGGAGGCCTTCGTTGTCGGTGGCGCGGACGAGCAGGATCGCGTCGAAGTCGCCGCCGACCAGTGCCATGTGCTTGATCTCGGGGATTGCCTGGAGCTGCTCCCGGAGAGATCGCCAGGAGCTCTGGCGGAGACTGAGCGTGACGTACGCCGACGTCGCGAGGCCGAGTTTGAGCGGGTCGACCGTGACGGTGAAACCGGTGATCACCCCGGTCGTCGTGAGCCGCTCGACGCGGGCGTACGCGTTCGCGCGGGAGATGTGCACCTGGTCGGCCAGGGCCCGGATCGAGAGCCGTCCGTCGCGCCCGAGCGCCTCGACGATCTGCCGGTCGACCTCGTCCAGTGCGGGGGCGACGACCATCTGTCCAGGACCGGCCCGGTGGACCATCACCTCGTCGGACATCGTGCCCCCTCAGTCGCTGCGGATCGAACCAAACGTCTCGTGATTCTTCCAGGTCTGGATCCGATTGGCCAGAAGTACGACGATGAGGCCACCGTCCGTCTCCTGCGCAGGAGGGTCACGTGAGCGAGCGAAGCGAGTTCACCATCAAATACAGTCCACTTCGCGCCTCATCGGCGCCCGGAGCGAAGCGAGGACGTCGATGAGCCTCGTCGAGGAGCGTTTGCTCCCGTCTGCGGAACCCGTCCGGTTGATCGACCAGGACGGCGTACCGCACGCCAATCCGTCGTACCCGCTGCCCACCAAGGACGCGCTGGTCGACGGTTACGTTCAGTTGATCAAGGGGCGCCGGATCAACGACCAGGCCAGTGCGCTGGTCCGGCAGGGCCGGCTCGCCGTCTACCCGTCGTCGCACGGTCAGGAGGCCTGCCAGGTCGCGGCCGCGATGGTGCTGCGCGAGGGCGACTGGCTGTTCCCGACGTACCGCGACACCGTCTCGATCGTGAGCCGCGGCGTCGACCCGATCGAGACGCTGACGCTGCTCCGCGGCGACTGGCACTCCGGGTACGACCCGTACGCGCGCAACGTCGCGCCGCAGTCCACCCCGCTCGCGACGCAGCTCACCCACGCGGTCGGTGTCGCGCACGCGGCGCGGCTGAAGGGTGAGGACACCGTGGTGATGGCGCTCTGCGGTGATGGCGGGACCAGCGAGGGCGACTTCCACGAGGCGCTGAACTTCGCCGCCGTCTTCCACGCGCCGGTCGTCTTCTTCATCCAGAACAACGAGTATGCGATCTCGGTGCCGCTCGCCAAGCAGAGTGTCGCGCCGTCGCTGGCTCACAAGGGCATCGGGTACGGCGTCCCCGGCGAACGGGCCGATGGCAACGATCTCGCCGGGCTGCTCGCCGTACTCGGGCAAGCCGTGGAGAAGGCGCGGGCGGGGGAAGGGCCGCAGCTCGTGGAGGCACACACCTACCGTGTGCAGGCGCACACGAACGCCGACGACGCGACCCGCTACCGCGAGGACGCCGAGGTCACGCCGTGGCTGGACCGCGATCCGATCAAGCGGCTCGAGACTTACCTCGCGGCGCAAGGGCTGCTCGACGATGCGGTCCGCGAGCGGGCGGAGGGTGCGGCGGCTGAGGTCGCGGACCAGCTTCGCGACGGGCTGATGCCGGAGCCCGAGGTGGACCCGGCGGATCTGTTCGCGCATCTCTACACCGAGCAGACGCAGCAGCTGCGGGAGCAGGCCGCGTTCCTGCGCGATGAGCTGGCGCGAGAGGAGGCCTGAGCTGATGACGCACATGAAGATCTCCATGGCCCAGGCGCTCAACCAGGCGCTGCGGGACGCGATGAAGGCCGACGACACCGTGCTGATGTTCGGTGAGGACGTCGGCGCGCTCGGCGGTGTCTTCCGGATCACCGACGGGCTGACCGCGGAGTTCGGCGAGGATCGTTGCTTCGACACCCCGTTGGCCGAGTCCGGGATCGTCGGGATGGCGGTCGGACTCGCGATGAACGGGATGCGGCCGGTGGTCGAGATGCAGTTCGACGCGTTCGGGTACCCGGCGTTCGAGCAGATCGTGTCGCACGTCGCCAAGATGCGGAACCGGACCCGCGGCCGGATCACGCTGCCGATGGTGATCCGGATGCCGTACGCCGGCGGGATCGGCGGCGTCGAGCATCACTGCGACTCGTCAGAGAGCTACTACGCGCACACGCCCGGTCTGACCGTGGTCGCGCCGGCGACCGTCGCGGACGCGTACACGTTGTTGCGCAAGGCAATCGAATTCCCCGATCCGGTCGTGTTCATGGAGCCGAAGAAGCTCTACTGGGCCAAGGAAGAGGTCGATCTGACCGAGGACCAGCCGGGTATCGGGACCGCCGTCGTACGGCGGGAGGGCGCCGACGCGACGTTGATCGCGTACGGTCCGACGGTGCCGGTCGCGCTGGAGGCGGCCGAGGTCGCGGCGGCCGAGGGGCGGCAGCTGAGCGTGGTGGACCTGCGGTCGATCGTCCCGTTCGACGACGAGACGGTCTGCGCGGCGGTACGCCGTACCGGCCGGGCGGTCGTGGTCGCGGAGGCGAGCGGGTTCGCGAGCGTGTCGTCGGAGATCGTTGCCCGGGTCACCGAACGGTGCTTCCATTCGCTGGCCGCGCCGATCCGACGGGTGACCGGGTTCGACATCCCGTATCCGCCGCCGAAGCTGGAGAAGTACCAGCTGCCCGGCGTGGACCGGATCCTCGACGCCGTCGACGACCTGCAGTGGGAGGACTCGTGAACACCTTCCTCCTCCCGGACCTCGGCGAAGGCCTCACCGAGGCCGAAATCGTGCGCTGGCTGGTGAAGGTCGGCGACGTGATCACCGTCGACACCCCCATCGCCGAGGTCGAAACCGCCAAGTCCGTAGTCGAGCTCCCTTCCCCCTACGCCGGCACCATCGAAGAGCTCCACGGCGACCCAGGCACGACCATCCCGGTCGGCAAACCCCTCATCACCATCGCCGAGGCGAGCCGGACGGCGCAGCCCAGCGCGGGCGAGGCCTACCGTCAGGAGGAACGTGCCGGCTCCGGCAACGTCCTGATCGGCTACGGCACCGGAGCCGGGGCCACATCGGGCCGCCGGCGCAAGCCCCGCCCTTCGGCGACGGTTTCCGGAACATCACTGCCACCCAGCGCAAACAATGTTCCGGAAAGCGGAGACGCGCCGCGGGTGCCGCTGGTGATCTCGCCGTTGGTACGTCGGCTCGCACGGGACGCCGGCGTGGATCTGAAGGGCCTGACCGGGTCGGGTGAGGGCGGTCTCATCGTCCGGCGGGACGTGGAGTTGGCGATCGCTCGCCGGCTGGGCACCGAGGAGGTCCCGGCCGAGGTGCGGCCGGTGACCGTCGCGCAGAGCTCCCGGACCGGGCTGGCGGAGTTGTGGCGGGAGCCTATGAGTGGGTTCCGGAAGGCTGTGGTGGCTACGTTGAGTCGTAGCCGGGCGGAGATTCCGGAGGCGACCACCTGGGTGGACGTGGATGCGACCGCGCTGGTCGAGCTGCGCGAGTCGTTGCGCTCGGCAACCGATGGCGGGCCGGGGTTGCTGGCGTTGATGGGGCGGTTCGTGGTGGCGGGGCTGCTGAAGTATCCGGAGTTGAACGGGTACGTCGACACCGAGCGCGAAGAGCTGGTGCAGTACGACGGCGTCAACCTCGGCCTGGCCGCCCAGACCGACCGTGGTCTCGTCGTGCCGGCGGTGGCCAACGCCCATCGATTGACGACGCGGGCTCTGGACGAGGAGATCCGGCGGCTGACCGAATCCGCGCGCGCCGGCCGGCTCACGCCGTACGAACTCTCCTGTGGGACGTTCACGCTGAACAACTACGGCAGCTTCGGAGTGGATGGCAGCGCGGCGATCATCAACCACCCGCAGGTCGCGATCCTCGGCGTCGGCCGGATCATCGACAGGCCGTGGGTGGTCAACGGTGAACTCGCGATTCGCAAACTCACCCAGCTGTCCCTCGTCTTCGACCACCGCGTGTGCGACGGCGGCACAGCAGCCGCCTTCCTCCGCTTCGTCGCGGACGCCTTCGAGAGCCCGGCCTCGGCCTTCGCGGACCTCTAGAAGGACACGGTTGTGAGGTTGGTGGTATCGCCGGCGCGGATGACTGGCTCCGGAGATACAGGGGGAGGGAATTCGCCCCGGCCCGCCGCTTTCGGCCACAGCAGAGATCCACTTTGTGCACCAGATCCGTACCCGGAGGCCGGCGCCGTACGGATCTGGTGCACAAAGTGACCGACCAAGCCAGCCGGGCGGGGCAGCGAGCCGGCCGGGTGGCGGCGACCAGCGACTGGGGCTGGCGCAGTGGTGCCCGCTGGGATGGGGTTGGTTTCCGTCGGCTACCAACCTCCTGACCGAGTACACCTAAAGGATGTCGGCGATTGCCGCTAGCGTGGCGATATGGCCAAAGCTCCGGCCGACAAGGTTGCCTTGTTCGACGCGCTCGTCGAACTGTTCCCGGACGTCGAGCGGAAGGGCGCCGGGTTCCCGTACACCTCGGCCAACGGCAACATGTTCTCGATCCTGAACGAGAACGGCACGCTCGCGCTGCGACTTCCCGTGGCCGAGCGTGACGCGTTCCTGACCAGGTACGACACGACACTCAACGTCGCCTATGGCGTGGTGCAGAAGGAGTACGTCGTCGTCCCCGACGCGCTCCTGGCGAACACCGACGAGTTGCGCGAACACTTCGCGGTGAGCGTCGCGTACGCCCGGTCGCTCCGGCCGAAGCCGACGACCCGCAAGAAGCCCGCAGCCCGCAAGAAGCCCACGACCGGCCAGAAGCCCACGACCCGGAAGAAGCCGGCGGGTTAGGAGAGCTGGCGCGGGCGGAGGCCGATCAGGATCACGCGGAGGCCCGAGCTGAAGCGGGCCTCGGGACCCGCCAGGCTCTCGCGGTTCAGGTACGACGCGAGGCTGGCCGCGTCGACTCCGAGCGCACCGCCGGCCTCCCGTGCCCACCGGAACTCGTCCATGCCGCTGCGCCGGATGACCGCGGCCCAGGCCGAGTCGGTGACCGCGGACCCGACCAGGTAGTGGAAGATCGCCGACACGGCCGAGTCCAGGTACGCGCCCTTGAACCCAGCCGACTTCAGGATCGCCTGCACCCGGTCGGTCACTGCCTGGTAGTTCGGCCCGAGCCCGGCATGCGACGGAAGCAACTGCGACGCCCACGGGTGCATCCACAACGCGTGGTACGCCGCCTCGACGACCACGGTCACCTGGTCACGCCAGTCGCCTACGCCCTCCGGCACCAGTGCGTCCGCGAGTACTTCGTCAACGGCGAGCTCGAGCAGATCGTTCTTGTTCGCGATCCGCCAGTACAGCGCCGAGGTCGCGGCGGTCCCGAGCTCGGCGGCCATCACCCGCATCGAGAACGTGTCCAGACCTACTCGGTCCAGCACCTTGATCGCCGTACGGACGATGTCGCCCCGACTCAGCCGCGTGCGGGTCGGCTCCGGCTCGTCGCGCAACCACACCGACCCGAGCACCGTCTTCTGATCTGCCTCGCGCGTCACCCGCGAGAGCATAGCGAAACCACTGTTCTTCGTTAAAGAACACTGTTTCAGCGGCGTGTCGGGCCTGCACAACTTGCGCAGGAAACCTCAGCACCGAAGAATGCCTTGGTCGAGCGTCCCCGGGGGCAGGCTCGAGCACGTGACTCGTGCTCGGTCGTGGGGGCGGATGCTTCGGCGTCGGCCGGTCAGTCCGATCGGCCTCAGACCATGGGGTGGGGAAAACTTGTGAACGACACATCGATGGACGCGCGCGTGCGCTCGAAGCGGTCTCGCGCGGTCCCGCTGCTCAGCAGCGTCGGTGCGCTGGCGCTCGCGCTCGGTGGCGTCACGCTTGCGCTGGCTCCGTCCGCGTCGGCGAACGGCGACATCATCGACGGCAACCCGACGTGCGAGGACGTGATCCCGGGTTCGACCGAGATCAAGTTCGACCCGCCGACGCCGGGGTCGGACACCAAGGACGGCGTGACGGTGACGTGGACCGAGCGCATCCTGGCGGTCGACGACCCGGAACACCCCGGTGACCAGACCGGCGGCCAGGTGGTCGACTTCACCGCCACGGGCGGCGTTGTGCTCGCCGTACTGGTCAAGGGCGGCCCGGCGGCGAACTACTACAACTACGAGCCGGCCGGGACGACCGCGGATACCGGCCTGCACCCGCCGGTGAACTCGAACAACGACAAGTACTACGGCATCAGCCACGTCAACTTCTGCGTCAAGAAGGTGACCCCCACGCCGACGCCGTCCCAAACCCCGTCGGAGACGCCGAGCGAGACGCCTTCGGAGACGCCGAGCGAGACGCCTTCCGAGACGCCGAGCGAGACGCCTTCCGAGACGCCGAGCGAGACGCCTTCCGAGACGCCGAGCGAGACGCCGTCGGAAACTCCCAGCGAGACGCCTTCGGAGACGCCTTCCGAGACGCCGTCGGAAACCCCGAGCGAGACGCCTTCCGAGACGCCGAGCGAGTCCCCGTCCGCGAGCCCGAGTGACACGCCGTCTGCGTCGGCCTCGCCGTCGGAGACTCCGGTCGCGGTTCCGACCGATATCGATGCCGGTCAATCGGGTGGGCTCAAGCTCACCTCGGCGATCACCGGGCACCAGAGTGCCTGGGGGCTCGCACTGCTCATGGTCGGCGGTGTTCTGGTCCTGGCCGGTGTCCTGAAGTCACGGCGGTTCCGCGGGCAGCACTCTGCCTGACATGTCCGCGCAGCGTCGCCGCCCGGGTCGCGCTCGGTCGTCATGGTTGACGATCGCGGCTCTGGCGGCGGGCGCCGCACTTCTGCTGGTTGGTGGATTCCTGCAGTTCACCGGCGGCAAAGCTGACGACGGCCGCCAACCGGCGGCCGTCGGCCGGCCCTCGGCGTCAAGCAAGTCGCCGGGTACGACGTCCGCCGTGCCCGGGACGCCGTCGACGCAGACTGAGAGTCCTCGACAGAGCACGCCACCGCCGGAGGTCCGGAGCTCCGCACGGCTCAAGCCTGTGGACCCGATCAAGGTGTCAGTGCCCAGTCTCGGTGTCTCTGCCCGCGTGCTCGGGATCCGCGCCCGCGGCGGCACGCTCATCCCACCGTCGAACCCACTGCTCGTCGGCTGGTGGTCCGACGGCGCCCGGCCCGGAGCGGCCAAGGGTTCGGCCATCATCACGGGGCACACGGTGCATACCGGCGGTGGTGCCTTCGACGACCTGGACCGGCTGACCGCTGGCGACGCGGTCACGGTGACGACCGGTCGGAGCACCATCAACTATGTGGTCGCGTCGGTGACCGTCTACCGCAAGAAGGCGCTGGCCAAGCAGGCTGCGCGCCTCTTCGACCAGACCGTCCCCGGTCGGCTCGTCCTCGTCACCTGCGAGGACTGGGACGGTACGGCGTACCTCAGCAACGTCGTAGTCATCGCGACCCGCAAGAACTAGGTGGCCGGTCCCCGTGGACCGGCCACCATGACTGAGAAGAGTCGTCCTGCCGCCGCGAATGGGGCAAGCGCTTGACAGGGCACATCGGTGACGGGTCATGGCTGTGTCACGCGACCAAAGTCATGACGCCGTGGACCTCGGTACGACGCCCTGACCGGCGTACCGGCGAAAACTCGAAGCTATGAACGCATCGCGTACCACGCGATCCGCCACCGGCTGCATGCGAACTGGGTCAGCATCTACGGCAGCGACGTACGCCGCCTCACCGACACTGCGACCGCCGCACTAGAGCAGGGGCTGACGGTGTCGATCCAGCCGCGGTCTTTCGACGAACCGCAGGCCGACGAGCTGGAGAAGCTACGCAAGGTCGCCGTCGAGGCCGAGCGGTTGCGGCGCCGCCACGACCAGGAGGTGATCCTGGTGATCGGGTGCGAGTTCATGCTGTTCACTCCGGGCATCGTCCCTGGTGCGACCTTCTTCGAGCGGGTCGAGTACCTGACCAAGGGCGAGTTCGACATGGCAGAGCTGCAGCGGAAGTTCCGCACCTTCACCGCCCGGATGGTGAAGGTTGCCCGCAGCAACTTCAAGGGCCGGATCACGTACGGCGCCGCGTCCGACCTGGAGCAGGTGGACTGGTGCCTGTTCGACCTGGTCGGGCTGGACTACTACTCGTACCACGCCGACCGCGCCGGTCACACCCAAGAGTTGGCGCCGTTCCATCGCTGGGGTAAGCCGATCCTGATCCTGGAGTTCGGGTGCTGCACCTTCACCGGCGCGGCCGAGCTGGGCGGCATGGGGTGGGACATCGTCGACTACAGCGGCGATGTGCCGGTGATCCCGCCGCAGTACGTCCGCGACGAGCAGGAGCAGGCCGACCACCTCGCGAACATGCTCGGCGTCTTTACCGCCGAAGGGTTCCTCGGCGCGTCGCCGTACACCTTCATCTCACCCGATGCCCGCACCGCCCGCACGACCGGCCCCATGGCGAGGACATCGCCGCCTTCAGCCTGTGCAAGGTCCTGCGCGACCACGGTGACGATCCGGCCTCGCCGTACCGCTGGCAACCGAAGAAGTCCTTCCACGCTGTCAGTGCGTTCTATGAGCGCGCGTGACAGTCTTCGGGGATGTCTGAACACCTAGGTGTCTACAGCGACTGGATCGAGCATGCGAGTGCGCCGGCTGCCCGCGCGGCGAGCCTGCCGGCGAGCGAGCAGGTCCGCGACGTCGTCCGGCGGATGGTCTCGACCGCCGGCGCCGCCGACGGCCCGTCAGAGGTCGAGGTCGAGCGACGCTGGACGGCCGGCGGGCTGATCGGTGAGGAGATCTCGTACTCGGTCGGATTCGGCCCCCGGACGCACGCCTACGTGCTGAAGCCGGCCGACGCCACCGGACCGCTTCCGGGCATACTCGCGTTGCACGGCCACGACGGCTTCAAGTACTACGGCAAGGAGAAGATCGCGGACACCGATCAACCACCGTCCGCCGCGGTCAGGGCACTGCGCGACGGGCTGTACGAGGGCCGGGCCTTCGCCAATGACCTCGCGGCGCAGGGGTACGTCGTCGTGGTGCCGGACGTCCTCGCCTGGGGCAGCCGCCGGTTCCCGCTGGAAGACATGCCGCCGCAGATCACGTCGGGTGTGGATCTCGAGGTGCCGGAGGACGGCGACGATCTGCGGGCAACCGCCGCGTACAACACCGCCGCAGGTCATCACGAACACCTCGTCGAGAAGTACTGCACCCTCCTCGGTACGACGTTCGCCGCCGTCGTCACCCGGGAGGACCGGATCGCACTCGCGTACCTGCTCGGCCGCGACGACACCACCGACCGGACCGCGAGCATCGGCCTGTCCGGCGGTGGGTGCCGGTCCGCGTTGCTGCGGGCAACGAGCAGCGAGCTGACCGCCGCCGTGGTGGTCGGGATGATGGGCACGTACAACTCGCTGCTCGACCGGAACGTCGTCAGCCACACCTGGATGCTGATGCCGCGGATGTTGCCCGCCGAGGTCGACTGGCCGGATGTAGCGGCCTGTCAGGCGCCGGCCTCGCTGCTGGTGCAGTACAACCGGCAGGACGAGCTGTTTCCCCTGGACGGAGCCACCGCCGCACATGACCGGATCGCGGCGCACTATGCGGCTGCCGGCTCCGCGGCGTCGTACACCGGTCAGTTCTTCGACGGCCCGCACAAGTTTGACCTGGCGATGCAGGATGCGGCGTTCACCTGGTTGCGTGAGTCCTTGTGAGGCTGCCCGGACAGAGCGGGCCGGTGGCCGGTTCCTGACGCCACACTGGCGCTAGGCGTATCGGACCGGCCAGGGTTGATGGCAGTCGAGAGAACGGGAAGGGCGTATGACGAACAGCAACGCCGACAAGCACACCGAGTCGACCGGCTTCCAGGAGCAGGCGCCGTACGACGAATCGATCGACCTGCGTACCGATTTCGTGATGGTCTACGGCCTCAACGACACGACGCCGGAGCGGATCGCCCGCTGGCGCGAGGCCGGGTATCGCGTCCACCTGATGACCGGCATCTCCTGGGGCACCTATCAGGATTATCTGGATGGACGGTGGGACGGCTCCGACCACTGGGCCGACGCGCAGACCGCGGGTGACGGATCGCCGATCCTGCACGGTCAGAGCACCGACATCCCCTACATGGTCCCGACGTTCAGCTTCACCGAGTACCTGGTGCAGAAACTCCGGCCGATCATCGAGCTCGGTGTCGAAGGCATCCACCTGGAAGAGCCGGAGTTCTGGGCCCGAGCCGGCTATTCGGAATCGTTCAAGCGGGAGTGGCAGGCCTTCTTCGGTGAGCCGTGGCAGCCCCCGCACAGCGCCGCCGAAGCGCATTTCCGCTCCGGGCAGCTCAAGCAGCACCTGCTCTCCCGCAGCCTCGACCGGGTCACCTCCGTGCTGCGGGACGCAGCCCTCCAGCAGGGCCGCCAGGTGCGCTTCTACGTCCCGACGCACAGCCTCCTGAACTACACCCAGTGGCAGATCGTCAGCCCCGAATCACGCCTGCGGACGCTGCCCTCGATCGACGGTGCCATCGCGCAGGTGTGGACCGGAACCTCCCGCACGCCGAACGTGTACGCCGGAAAGGTCGCCGAGCGCACGTTCGAGACGGCCTACCTGGAATACGGCATCGCCCAGGACCTCACCCGCGGCACCGACCGCCGGATGTGGTTCCTGCACGACCCGATCGAGGACCATCCGGACCGCACGTGGGAGGACTACCTGGCCAACTACCAGCGCACCCTCGTCGCGTCGCTGCTGCACCCGGGCGTCTCGCGGTACGAGGTGGCGCCGTGGCCGAACCGGATCTTCAACCGCCCCTACCTGCGCGAGGGATCCACCGAACGGCAGCCCATCCCGCCCGACACCGCCACCAGCTACCTGATCGCCATGAACAGCCTGCGCGACCTGGATCAGCCTGACGTGCGCTGGGCCAGCGAAGGACCGCAGATCGGGATCGCGCTCTCGGACACCGCCATGTTCCAGCGCTGGTCACCCGGCGGCGACTCTGCACACTCTGAGGGGGGACATTACGACGGCCTGCAGGACGCGCTGGCGCTGGAAGGCCGCGAGCAGTTGCACTTCTCCGACTTCTACGGTCTGGCGCTGCCACCGCTGTACGACGGACAGCGGGTCAGCCCGGTCCAGTTGGAGAACGTGATCGACACTCCCGATGCACTGGACGATGTCGACGTACTCGTCCTGAGTTACGAATTCCAGAAGCCGCTGGCGCCCGGTATCCATTACGCACTCGCCGGATGGGTCAGCCGCGGTGGCAGTCTGCTGTACGTCGGCGACGGCGCGGATCCGTTTCACGAGATCCGCTCCTGGTGGACTGGCCGCTACGACACCTGCGCCGACCACCTGGCCGAGGCGCTCGGCGCGGACCGCGACAGCGACGGCGTTCAGCCGATCGGTAAGGGCCGGGTTCGATTCCTTCCGTCCCGGCCGGCCGGCTTCACCGAATCGCCGGAACGCGCCGCCGAGCTGGTCGCGGCGATCCGCGAGTTGGCCGAAGCGGGCGGCCACACCTGGGAGTCCACCAACTGGCTGTCGGTGCAGCGTGGTCCGTACCTCGTCGGAGCCGTGCTGGAGCAGGCCGGCGGCTCGCATGTCGTCGAGGGCAGCTACCTCGATCTGCTCGACCCGCAACTGGGCATCGTGCGGAAGCGGGAACTGCGCGCGGGTCAGCTGACCTGGCTCCGCGATCTGACCTTCGACGAGGAACCGCTGCTGGCCTCCGCCGGCCGGGTCGTGGACTGGGAACGCGACCAGACCGGGATCCGCTACGGCTGTGAGGCTCCACGCGGGGTGCAGGTGACTACCGCGCTGCGCGTTCCGGCCGAGCCGACGGCCGTCCGGGCTGACGGCGCCGACGTCACCGACCTGCGGTACGACGCCGAGGCCGGTGTGCTGTGGCTGCGGCATCCCGGCGTTCCCGCCGGGACACGTGTCGAGATCAGGTTCTGATTGCTTCAGGCAACAGAGTTGAGAGCGGAGCGGCGGTACGGCGACGGTCCAGCAGGCTGCTGATCAGGGCGACCATCAGGCCGGAAACGGCGAGCGCGGCGCCGACCCAGTTGGGCGCGGTGTAGCCAAGGCCGTGCTGGATCGTCAGCCCGCCGAGGTACGCGCCGATCGCGTTGCCCAGGTTGAAGGCGGCGATGTTGGCCGCGGACGCCAGCGCCGGAGCGCCCTTGGCCTTGTCCATCACGCGCTTCTGCAGCGGCGCGACGGTGGCGAACCCGGCCGCGCCGAACACGGCGATCGTGACCGCGGCCGGTACCTTGCCGTGCGCGGTGAAGACGAACACGACCAGCACGGCGGCCAGCAGCGCCAGGATCACGGTGAGACTCGGCATCAGTGACCGGTCCGCCGCCTTGCCGCCGAGCAGGTTGCCGATGACCAGACCGACACCGAAGAGCACCAGCAACCAGGTCACGGCGCCGGCCGAGAAGCCCGCGACCTCGGTCATCATCGGCGCGATGTAGGTGAATGACGCGAACACCCCGGCGAACCCGAGCGCCGTCATCGTCAACGCCAACCACACCTGCACACTCTTGAACACGGCCAACTCGCTCCGCAGCCCAGGGCCCTCGGACGTGTCCTGCCGAGGGACGAGGAACACGATGCCGAGCAGTCCGATGACACCGAGCGCGGTCACGGCCCAGAACGTCGACCGCCAGCCGAACTGCTGGCCGAGTGCGGTCCCGCCCGGAACGCCGAGCACGTTCGCCACGGTCAGTCCGGTGAACATGAGCGCGATCGCGCTCGCCTGCTTGGCCTTCGGCACCAGCGATGCCGCGACCACCGAGCCGACGCCGAAGAAGGCTCCGTGGGACAGCGCAGCCACGATCCGTCCGGCCATCAGGACGCCGTACGACGGAGCGACCGCGGCGACCAGGTTGCCGGCGATGAAGACGCCCATCAGCGCGATCAGCACGGTCTTGCGGGACACGCTGGACCCGATCGCGGTGAGCAGTGGAGCACCGACCACGACGCCGAGTGCGTAGCCGGAGATGAGCAGGCCGGCGGACGGGATGCTGACCCCGAAGTCCGTCGCGACCTCGGGCAGCAGGCCCATGATGACGAACTCGGTCGTGCCGATCCCGAACGCACCGATGGCGAGCGCGAGCAGAGCCGCAGGCATGACTGGTGATCTCCTCGAATGTAGTCTTATGACTGTTACCGGCGTGTGCGATAGTTGCACACGCGGGCTATTGCACAAGCGCTATGATTGCGCATGCAATCGTGAAGTTCAAGTGGAGGACTCGTGGGCCTACCGGATGACGCCGCCGAGGCGCGGGCGCAGGGGTGGCGGACCCTGGCCGCGCTGCATGCCCGGATCGAGGACGAGCTGGAGCGCGCGCTGCAGAAGCAGCACGGCCTGTCCGTGAGTGAGTACAGCGTGCTCGACGTACTGGCGCGGCAGGACGACTACCACCTGCGGATGAACCAGCTGTCCAACGCGGTCGTGCTGAGCCAGTCCGCTACCACCCGGCTGGTCAACCGGCTGGAGGACCGCAAGCTCCTGCAGCGGTACCTGTGTCCGACCGACCGCCGCGGTATCTACACCGAGGTCACCAAGGCCGGTCGCGACCTGCTCGACCAGGCCCAGCCCACGCATGACGCCGTACTCACGGCCGCCCTGGAGAAGGCCGCGGAGCTGCCCGAGCTGGCTCCGCTGGTCGATGCGCTGGACAGGCTGACGATGAAGGTCTGAGATGGCCCGCCGGTACGACAATCGGAAGCTCTACATCTGGTTGATGGGTAGTTGCCTGGTGCTGATCGGCCTGGCCTGGTTCGTCGTGCGCTTCTTCTCGGTGCCGGTGGCGATCGGGATGAGCGCGGTCGCGGCCGTGCTGCCGCCGATCGCGGTCATCGTGGCCAACTGGGGTCAGGACTGAGCCAGTTCTCCCGGGGTGGGGTCCAGATAGAGGTGCCGGACCATCGGGAACTGCCGCCGTACGTCGGTGTCGACCTGCTCGGCCAGTTGCTCGATCGCGGAGCCGGTGGTCCGCATGTCGGCGAGGTCGACCGTCGCCACCACCAGGACCCGGTCCGGCGCCAGTCGCAGACTGAGCAGCTCCAGGACACCTTCGATACCCGGCGTGCCGCTGATGATGCCGCGGATCTCCTGCTGGACGTCGTCCGGCAGCGCCCGTCCGATCAGCATGGTCTTGTTGTCCCGGCCGAGCGTGAACGCGACGACGATCAGGAGCAGGCCGATCGCGATCGACGCCGTACCGTCCCAGAAGTGCTGTCCGGTGACGACGGCCAGGGTCACGCCGATCGCCGCGATCAACAGTCCGATCAGGGCGGCCGAGTCCTCGAAGGCCACCGTCTTGACGGCTGGTTCCGCGTTCTTCAGGTGGGTCAGGAAGGGTACGCGGTGCTCGCGGGCCTCCCGCCGTACCTGGGTGATCGCGCGGAGCCAGGACGTCCCCTCGAACACGAACGACACCGCCAGCACCGAGTAGATCACCGCGAGCGCCGCGATCGGTTCGGGAGCGAACAGCGAGCGCAGGCCTTCGGCGATCGAGAAACCGGCGCCGAGCACGAGGATCCCGACCGCGGCGAGCAGGGACCAGAAGTACCGCTCCATCCCGTAGCCGAACGGGTGCCGCGCATCGGCCGGTTTGCGGCTGCGGTGGAGCGCCGTCAGCAGGAACACCTGGTTGAGGGTGTCGGCGACCGAGTGCGCCGCCTCGGCCAGGAGTGCGGTCGACCCCGACAGCAGGCCGGCGACGACCTTCGCGATCGCGATCGCGAGGTTGGCCGCGCCGGCCAGGAGGACGGTGCTGTCGGATTCTTCTGCCATCAACTCCGCGTGCCCGCGGCCCCGCTGCTCCAAACCAGAACGTCGATGAACGCCGCGGCGAGCGGGTCGGGCTCACCCCGGGTGTACGCCGTGAGCGTGCGGCAGACGCGTGGTTCCGGGTGCAGGACGTGACCGTCGAAGTCCTTGGGCAGGATGTTGTCGGGGACGAGCGCGGGACCGAGGCCGGCGGCGGCGAGGGCAGGTGCGGCGGCTGTCTGCTCGGTCCGTACGGCGACGCGCGGTTCGAAACCCGCTTGTGCACAAGCGAGATCGAGTACGTCGGCCAGTCCGTGGCCCGGGGTGTAATGGACCCAGGCGCGGTCGGCGAGATCCTTCATGCTGACGGTGTCGCCGATGGCCGCGGGGTCGTCGGCCGCGACCACCACGACGAGCTCCTCGGTCCCGAGCGTGCGGGTGACGCCGGTCCAGCCGGCCGGCTCGGGGCCGACGGCGAGATCGGCCTGGCCGGCGTTCATGGCCTCGACGAGCTCGTCGGTGTGCCGGTGCTCGAACAGCCGGATGCCGACGTCCGGGTAGGCCTGTCGCCAGCTTCGCAGTGCCTTCGGGAGCACGCCCAAGGTGATCGAGTAGAGGGTCGCGATCTGGAGCTCGCCGACCTCCAGCCCCGCCGCTTGCCGCGCGGCGCAGCGGGCCCGGTCCGCGTCGGCGAGCGCTGCGCGGGCGTGGGGCAGCATCGCGCGGCCGGTCGGGGTGAGCCGGACGTTGCGGGGGAGCCGCTCGAGTAGCGGCCCACCGGCCGAGCGCTCCAGGGTGCGGATCTGGTGTGACAGTGCCGGCTGCGTCACATGCAGCAGCTCGGCGGCCTTGGTGAACGACCCCTGGTCGACCACGGTCACGAGGTATTCGAGCTGCCGCAGCGTTGTCATGATCTGAGCTTATGACATCGGTGAAAACTATGTCTTTGTCTTATCCGCGCAGGTCAGGCAGGCTGTCGGACATGGACAAGGTCGCGTTGGTAGTCGGTGCCCGTGGGGTGATCGGGACGAATCTGGTCGAGCATCTGTCATCGTTGCCGGACTGGCGGGTGATCGGGCTGTCCCGCCGCGGCGGGGTCGACGTCCCGGGCCGGGTCCGGCACGTCGCCGTCGACCTGCTCGATCCGGACGACACCCGGGCGCAGTTGGCCGGGCTGTCCGAGGTGACCCATGTGTTCTACGTCGCGTACCAGGACCGTCCGACCTGGGCCGAGCTGGTCGCGCCGAACCTCGCGATGCTGGTCAATGTGGTGGACGCGATCGAGCCGGTCGCGCGCGGTCTGCGGCACGTCAGCCTGATGCAGGGCTACAAGGTGTACGGTGCGCACCTCGGACCGTTCAAGACGCCGGCCCGCGAGGACGATCCGCCGCACCTGCCGCCGGAGTTCAACGTCGACCAGCAGCGGTTCCTCGAGGACCGGCAGCAGGGCAAGGCCTGGACCTGGTCGGCGCTGCGCCCCTCGGTCGTCGGTGGTGTAGCCCTCGGCAACCCGATGAACCTGGCGGTCGGGATCGCGGTCTATGCGTCGATGTCGAAGGAGCTCGGCGTACCCCTGCGGTTCCCGGGCAAGCCTGGCGCGTACGACGCTCTGCTGGAGCTGACCGACGCCGGATTGTTGGCCAAGGCAACGGTCTGGGCGGCGACCGCGCCGGCCGCGGCGAACCAGGCGTTCAACATCACGAACGGTGACCTGTTCCGCTGGAACGAGCTGTGGCCGAAGCTGGGTGCCTGGTTCGGGCTGGAGGTCGCGCCGCCGTTGCAGTTGTCGCTGACGGACGTGATGGCCGACAAAGAGCCCTTGTGGAAGGAGATGCAGGCGAGGCACGGCCTGGCCGCGACCTCCTTCGCCGAGGTCTCGTCCTGGCCGTTCGCGGACTTCGTCTTCGGCTGGGACTACGACTTCTTCGCCGACTCGTCCAAGGCACGCCGCGTCGGCTTCCACGAGTACGTCGACACGGAGCAGATGTTCTACGACATCTTCACGGACTTACGCCGGCGCCGGATCATCCAGTGACCAGGTGATCCACCGCGCCGCGCCGAAGGCGCGGCAATTGATATGGCATGCTCCGGGCTGTGGCGGCGATGGGTGCGGGTAGGTTGCTCGGAACGAATCTGCGGACGCGGCGGGACGAGCAGGGCATCTCGCTGTCCGAGCTGGCGCGGCGGTCCGGGATCGCGAAGGGGACCCTGTCGCAGCTGGAGTCCGGGGCGGGGAACCCGACGATCGAGACAGTGTTCAGTCTGTCGAACGCTCTGGGAGTCCCGGTATCGGCCCTGCTGAGCGAGTCGCCGACGGCGGACCTGGTGCTCGTGCGGTCCGCGGACATCGACGTACTGTCCGGCGACGCGATCGACCTGCGGATGCTGCGGCGGCTGGAGAACCCGGGTGGGTTGTTCGAGATCTACAACCAGGAGGTCCGGCCGGACGCGGTCCAGCATTCGGATGGTCATCCGGGGACCGAGCATCACATCGTCCTGAGCGGGCGGTTGCGGATCACCTCGCGGGGGCGGACCGAGGAGCTGGGGCCGGGGGACTACCTGGCGTTCCGGGCCGGTGGGCCGCACGGGTACGAGGCGGTGGACGGGCTGGTGCGGTCGGTACTGCTGCTCGAGTACCCGCCGGACGCGTATCCGATCACGCCTGGTGGGCCGCATCTGCCGGGATAGTTCCTGGAGAGTGCGCGGTGAGTGCATTGACCGTGTGCCGGGGCGGCGCGTACGCTCGGAATCGTTCATTTTAGTGAACGCTTCCGACGGAGGAGTGTGCGATGCCCGGATCCCCGACGCCCGATGTGGTGATCGTCGGCGCGGGCATGGTCGGGGCCGCGTGTGCCGAGGCGCTGTCCGCGGCCGGGGTTCGGGTGCTGGTGATCGACCGCGATGGGCCTGCCGCCGGGACGACGGCGTCCGGCGAAGGCAATGTGCTCGTCTCGGACAAGGAGCCCGGGCCTGAGCTCGAGCTCGCGATCGCATCGCGGGCCGAGTGGGACGTCGTACTCGATCGGCTGCCGGCGCGGGTCGCGGACGTCGAGTGGGAGTCCAAGGGCGGGGTCGTGGTGGCCACCGGTGAGCCCGGGCCGCTGCGGGAGTTCGCGGCCAAGCAGTCGGCAGCGGGGGTCGATGCTCGGGTGATCGCGCCTGCTGAGGCGTTCGAGCTCGAGCCGTTGCTCACGCCTCGGGTGACGGTTGGCGTGCACTACCCGGACGACGCGCAGGTGCAGCCGGTGCTCGCGGCAACGGCTTTGCTGGCCGCGGTTCGCGACCGGGGTGGCGAGGTGCGGTCGGGGGTGACGGCGCTCGGGGTGCGGCAGTCCGGTGGGCGAGTCGTGGGCGTGGACACCTCGGAGGGTGACATCGCGTGTGGCGCCGTACTCAATGCCTGTGGTCCGTGGGCTGGGGCATTCGGAGCCGCGGCGGATGCGCCGATCCAGGTGTTGCCGCGGCGCGGGATGATCCTGGTGACGGCACCGCTGCCGGAGTGCGTGCGGCACAAGGTGTACGACGCTGATTACGTCGGCGCGGTCGGGAGCGGTGACGCGGACCTGCAGACGTCGACGGTGATCGAGTCAACGCGAGCCGGGACCGTCCTCATCGGCTCGAGTCGCGAACGCATCGGCTTCGACGACTCGGTCCGGGTGCACGTACTGCGCCAGCTCGCCCGGAAGGCGGTTGGCTTGTTCCCGTTCCTGGGCGACGTTCCAGTCATGCGCGCGTACGGCGGCTTCCGTCCGTACGCACCGGATCATCTGCCGGTGATCGGTCCTGATCCCCGCCTGCTCGGCCTCTGGCACGCGACCGGCCACGAAGGCGCCGGCATCGGCCTGGCCCCCTCGACCGGCCGACTGATCACCGAGCTCTTCCTCGGCCTCACCCCCCACGTCGACCCTGCTCCCTTCCGGGTCGACCGCCCGGCGGTGGTAGCCGCATGACCGCCTACCTCCGTCCTCACTCGGACGACCCGGCCGAGATCGGTACGCCGCCCGCCGTACAAGTCACCATCGACGGCGAACCGGTCACCGCTCGAGCCGGCCAAACCATCGCCGCGGTCCTCCTCGCTCAGGGCCGCACGTCGTGGCGAACCACCCGGAGCACTGCACGCCCCCGAGGCGTGTTCTGCGCCATCGGCGCGTGCCACGACTGCCTGGTCATCGTCAACGGCACCCCCGACACGCGAGCCTGCCAACGCACCATCCACGAAGGCGACGCAATCACCGCCCAACCCGGCGCCGTCCTCCCCCACCCCTCCGCCCCAAGCCCCGAGCCCACCACCCCGAACCAGCCATCGGACGCGCCGCACCCAACTCCCGCCCAGGCGCAGGGGCCTACTAGCACCCGGGAGCAGTACCTCGCCCTCAACCAGCCCCCGCAGTCCACCCCTGATCACCCGCAGCGCACTGCCTTGAACGAGCCGCCGCAGGCGGCGCGGGGTCCTGCGATGGATCGCCCGCCGAAGGTGGCTGATGTTCTGGTGGTTGGGGCTGGTCCTGCGGGGATCGCGGCGGCTCTGGCTGCTGCGGATGCTGGTGTCGACGTGGTGCTGATCGACAGCGGGCGGGCTGTGGGTGGGCAGTTCAACAGGCAGCTGCCGGTGGAGTTCAACGCCCGGCGCCCAGGGAAGTTGCAGCACGGGTGGAAGGGGTTCGCGGAGCGGCGGGATCGCGTGGGTACACACCCACGGATCACTCACCTGGCGGAGAGTTCGGTGTGGGCCATCGAAGGACTCCGCCTGTGGGTGCAGCGCGGGCCGGCGGATGCCGTGGGCCGGGAGGTCTTCGCCGTCGACGCCAAGTCCGTCGTGCTTGCGACCGGAGCCTATGACCGCGTGCTTCCCTTCCCTGGTTGGGATCTACCGGGGGTCTACAGCGCAGGTGCCGCACAGGCGCTCGCGAAGGGACAACGCATCTCGGTCGGGAAACGCGTGATCGTCGCAGGCACCGGCCCGTTCCTCCTCCCGGTCGCGGAATCCCTCGTCGGCGTCGGCGCCCACGTCGTCGGACTACTCGAGGCCAACTCCCTGAAGACAGTCCGCCAGGGCTGGGCCACGGAACCACTAGTTGCCTCTAGCAAGCTTCGTGAAGGCCTTGGGTACGGCGCCCTGCTGGCCCGCCACCGAATCCCGCTCCGCCACGGCTGGACCGTCATCGCCGCTCACGGCACCGACTACGTCGAGGCCGTCACCATCGCCCGCCTCGACGACAACTGGCACCCCATCCCAGGCACCGAACGCCGCGTCGAAGTAGACGCTGTCTGTCTGGGCTTCGGCTTCACCGCCCAACTAGAACTAGCAGTCTCCGCCCACTGCGACCTCACCACCGGCCCCGACGGCGGCCCAGCCGTAACCGTCGACCCCAACCAGCAAACCACCACCCCCGGCATCTACGCCGCCGGCGAACTAACCGGCCTAGGCGGCGCCGACCTCTCCACAGCAGAAGGCCACGTAGCCGGCACCGCTGCCGCCCACCACGCCCGAAGCGCAGAGAGCCGGCCGCATCCCGCCGCGGCTGCAAGCCCGGCGGTGGTTGAGGAAGCGCGGAAGGCTGTGGTTAAGGGGCTGCGGTTTGCGGTGGCTTTGGGGAAGGCTTATCCGGTGCGGGAGGGGTGGCGGGGGTGGAGTCAGGCGGAGACGGTGGTTTGCCGGTGTGAGGAAGTTACGCGGGGGGAGATTGAAGCCGCGGTTAGCGAGCGAGGTGTGGGGGATGGGCGGGGGCTGAAGCTCAGTACTCGCGCGGGGCTCGGGCTGTGTCAGGGGCGGGTGTGTTCGCGCACTGTCGCCGAGTTGGTCGCCGGACCAGGCGACGTACCGAAACCAAGCATGAAACGACCGATCGCCGTGCCTGTCAGGTTGCGGGATTTGGCTGAGGCTCAGGAGGAGCTGTGAGCGAGAAGTTGGACGGCGTGATCGTCGCCACCGCACTGCCGTACGCCGAGGATGCGTCGGCGCCGGCGGGGTTGCGCCCGGATCTGGACAAGTTCGCCGAGCACTGCCGCTGGCTGGTCGACAACGGCTGCCGCGGTGTCGGGCCGAACGGCTCACTCGGTGAGTACTCGTCACTCACCGACGACGAACGCCGGGCCGTCGCGCGGACCGCGATCGAGGCCGTCGGTGACGATGGCGTCGTGGTCGTCGGCGTACACGGCGTCGGCGCGCACCAGGCGCGGGCCTGGGCGGAGAATGCGGCCGAGGACGGCGCGGACGGCGTCCTGTGCCTGCCGCCGACCATGTACCGGGCGAACCGCGGCGAGGTGCTCCACCACTTCACCGAGGTCGCGAAGGCCGGCCTGCCGGTGATGGTCTACAACAACCCGCACGACACGAAGGTCGACCTGACGCCGGACCTGCTGGCCGAGATCGCGCAGATCGACAACATCGTCGCGGTCAAGGAGTTCTCCGGCGACGTCCGCCGGATCCTGGAGATCCGCGAGCAGGCGCCGGACCTGGCCGTCATCGCCGGTGCCGACGACCTGACCCTCGAGGCGCTGCTGATGGGCGCGACCGGCTGGTTCGCCGGGTTCCCGAACGTGTTCCCGAAGGAATCGGTCCGCTTGTTCGACCTCGCCGTACAAGGCAAGCTGGACGAGGCCCGGGCGTTGTACGAGCCGCTGGTCGCCGCGTTCCGGTGGGACTCGCGAACCGAGTTCGTCCAGGCGATCAAGTACGGCATGGACTACGTCGGCCGGTACGGCGGTCCGTGCCGCCCGCCGCGTGGGCCGCTGGTCCCCGAGCACGTCGCACAGCTGGAGCAGGACATGAAGAAAGCCGTGGAGTCCCTCGGATGAGGTCTGTCCGGACGATCACCGCGATCGATTCGCACACCGAGGGGATGCCGACGCGCGTCGTGACCGGCGGCGTCGGCGTCGTCCCGGGGACGACGATGGCCGAGCGGCGCGAGTACTTCGTCAAGCACCTGGACGACCTGCGGTTGTTCCTGATGAACGAGCCGCGGGGTCACTCGGCCATGAGCGGCGCGATCCTGCAGCCGCCGACCCGGTCCGACGCGGACTGGGGTGTGCTGTACATCGAGGTCTCCGGCTGCCTGCCGATGTGCGGCCACGGCACGATCGGCGTCGCCACGGTCCTGGTCGAGTCGGGCATGGTCGAGGTGACCGAGCCGATCACCAAGGTCCGTCTCGACACCCCGGCCGGCCTGGTCGTCGTTGACGTTGCCGTGAGCAACGGTCGGGCGGAACACGTGACCTTGCGCAACGTCCCGTCGTACAGCCACGCCCTGGATGCGGCCGTGGACGTGCCGGGGCTGGGGAAGGTGACCTACGACCTCGCGTACGGCGGCAACTTCTACGCGATCCTGCCGTTGGAGCAGCTGGGGATCCCGTTCGACCGCGCCGAGAAGGACCGGATCCTGAAGGCCGGGCTGGACATCATGGACGCGATCAACGCGACCGATCGGCCGGTGCATCCGGTCGATCCGGGGATCAACGGGTGCAAGCACGTGCAGTTCACCGCACCGGGTCTCGACGGCGCGGACTCGCGGAACGCGATGGCGATCCACCCAGGCTGGTTCGATCGGTCGCCGTGTGGCACCGGTACGTCGGCGCGGATGGCGCAACTGCATGCCCGCGGCGAGCTCGCGCTGGACACCGACTTCGTGAACGAGTCGTTCATCGGCACCCGCTTCACCGGCCGCCTCATCGAGGAGACCACGCTCGGCAACCGCCCGGCCGTTGTACCCACCGTCACCGGCCGAGCCTGGATCACCGGCACCGCCAACTACCTACTCGACCCCGACGACCCGTTCCCAGCCGGCTTCGTCCTCTAGCCGCCGGCCGGCTCGCCGACCGCGCGAGGAGAGTCCACCTCGTGCGGCCCGCGTGCCCGGGCAGTCAGCTGTGGAGTTTGGTGCGCCAGTCGTCGGGGACGTTGCCGCCGGGGACCGGCTGGTCCTCCGGGTGGGACTCCGGCGGAGCGAGCTTGGGGCCGTCGTAGTACTGGGACTCGCCGTAGTGCCAGAACCAGTCCTCGCCCGGCTCGAAGCTGCGGACGATCGGGTGACCGCTCGAGGCCGCGTGGGCGGAGGCGTGCTGGGCCGGGGACGAGTCACAGCAGCCGATGTGGCCGCACTGGGCACAACGGCGGAGGTGGAACCACCAGCCGTCGACCTGCAGACAGTCCGCACAGCCGGTCCCGCTCGGTGGGACCGTCGCGTCGATCCCCGGAATATCCGTCATAGCGGCCATCCTTGCGCGCCCCAGCCTCCCGGACAAGCAGGACCCCCGCCGCGCGCCCGATTGACCGGTCAGCCGGCAGGTTCGCCGTAGCCGCCACCGCCAGGGGTCTCGAGCACGAGTACGTCGCCGGCGGCCACGGAGAGCGAATCATTGCCGGCCATCTGTGTGACGGAGCCGTCCGGGTGCTCGATCCACTGGCCGCCGAGGCCGCCGGGCAGGCCACCGGCCATGCCGTACGGCGGCACGCGGCGGTGACTGGCCAGTGTGCTCACGGTCATCGGCTCCAGGAACCGTATCCGGCGGCGGCCACCGTTGCCGCCGCGCCAGCGGCCTGCACCACCGCTGCCGTCGCGGATCTCGAAGCTCTCCAGCTGGACGGGGTAACGCCACTCCAGCACTTCCGGATCTGTCAGCCGTGAGTTCGTCATGTGGGTCTGGACGACGTCGGCCCCCGCGAAGCCTTCGCCCGCGCCGGCTCCGCTGCCGACGGTCTCGTAGTACTGGTGACGGTCGTTGCCGAACGTCACGTTGTTCATCGTCCCGGAGCCCTCGGCCTGCACGCCGAGGGCGGCGTAGAGGGCGCCGGTGACGGCCTGCGAGATCTCGACGTTGCCAGCGGCAACCGCCGCAGGATACTCCGGTGACAGCATCGTTCCCGATGGGATGATCACCCGCAGCGGTTCCAGGCAGCCCGAGTTCAGTGGGATCTCGTCGTCCACCAGGGTGCGGAAGACGTAGAGAACCGCGGCCATCACCACCGAGGACGGCGCGTTGCCGTTGCCGTGCTGTTGTGCGGAGGTTCCGGTGAAGTCGATCTCCGCCGTCCGCGCGGAGGCATCCACCCGGACCGCCACCTCGATCCGCGCACCCGAGTCGAGCTCATAGCTGTAGCTGCCGTCGTGGAGCGACGGGATGATCCGCTGCACTGCCTCGGCCGCGTTGCGGCGCACGTGTTCCATGTACGCCGATACGACGTCAAGGCCGAAGTGGTCGACCATCGCCCGCAGCTCCTCGACCCCCTTCTCGTTGGCCGCGACCTGGGCCCGCAGGTCGGCGATGTTCGTCGCGGGGTTGCGCGACGGGTACGCCGCGGTGCGCAGCAGTTCGACGGTTTCGCGCTCTCGCAACGCGCCGCCCGAGACCAGCAGCCAGTTGTCGATCAGCACCCCTTCCTCCTCGATCCGGGTGCTGTTCGCCGGCATCGAACCGGGCGTGATGCCACCGATCTCCGCATGGTGGCCGCGGGACGCGACGTAGAACAAGATGTCCTTGCCGGCCCGATCGAAGACCGGGGTCACCACGGTGATGTCGGGCAGGTGGGTGCCGCCCCGGTAGGGGTTGTTGAGCACGTACGTGTCGCCCGGCGCCATCCGGCCGGCGTTCGCGGCGATCACCATCTTGATGCTCTCGCCCATCGAGCCGAGGTGGACCGGGATGTGTGGTGCGTTCGCGATCAGGTTGCCCTCGGCGTCGAACAGCGCGCAGGAGAAGTCCAGCCGCTCCTTGATGTTCACCGACTGTGAGGTGCTCTGCAGCCGCACCCCCATCTGCTCGGCGATCGACATGAACAGGTTGTTGAAGATCTCCAGCATCACCGGGTCGACCTCGGTCCCGATCCCCTGCCGAACCGGTCGTGCCGCCACCCGGTTGAGCAGCAGGTGGCCGAGATCGTTGACGCCGGCCCGCCAGCCGGCTTCGACCACCGTGGTCGCGTTGGCCTCGGCGATGACCGCCGGTCCGTCCACCCGGTCGCCGGGGACGATGTCGTCGCGCTGATAGAGGTCGACGTCGACCCACGCGCCGGCTGAGAACATCGGTACCCGGGCCACGGCGCGCAACTCGCCACCCTGTCGCTCCGGGCGGATCCAGTTGTCGTCGCCGGTTCCGGCGGCGCCGAGCAGCTCGAGCGACACGGCCTCCACGACGATCGGCCGGTCCGCCATCAGGAAGGAGAACCGTCGCCGGTAGGTGGCCTCGAACTCCGCCACCATCTCGTCCACCTCGCCGACAGACACGGCGACGGCGGTGTCGGTGCCGTCGTAGCGCAGCAGCGCGCGACGGATCGCGGTGATCCGCTCGGCCGGGATGCCTTCGCCCTCGAGTTCGCGACCGGCGTCGCTGGTGAGTTCGTCGAGGACCCGCGCGAGCTCAGGGAGTACGGCACCGCTCAGTGTCGTCTCGACCGCCCGCTCGCGCAGGGCGGCGACGTCGGCGACACCCATGCCGTACGCCGAGAGCACGCCCGCGAGCGGGTGAATGAGCACCTGTGTCATTCCCAGCGCGTCAGCGACCGCGCAGGCGTGCTGGCCGCCTGCTCCGCCGAACGTCGCCAGGACGTACTGGGTGACGTCGTACCCGCGTTGCACCGAGATCTTCTTGATCGCGTTCGCCATGTTCGCGACGGCGATGTCGGCGAAGCCGGCTGCGACCTCCTCCGGAGCCCGCCCGTCCCCGATCACGGTGGCGAGCTCCGCGAACTTCCGCCGTACGACGTCTGAGTCGAGCCGCTGGTCGCCGTTCTCGCCGAACACGGCCGGGAAGAAGCCCGGCTGCACCCGGCCGAGCATCACGTTCGCATCCGTGACCGTGAGCGGACCTCCCCTGCGGTACGACGCGGGGCCCGGATCCGCGCCCGCCGATCCTGGACCGACGCGGTAGCGGCTCCCGTCGAAGATCAGGATCGAGCCGCCGCCCGCCGCCACGGTGTGGATGCTCATCATCGGCGCGCGCATCCGCACCCCGGCGACAAGCGTTTCCAGCTCGCGTTCGAACTCGCCTGCGTAGTGCGACACGTCGGTCGACGTGCCGCCCATGTCGAAGCCGATCACCCGGTCGAACCCGGCAGTCGTCGTGGTCCGCGCCATCCCGACCACACCGCCCGCGGGCCCGGACAGGATCGCGTCCTTGCCACGGAACGCGTGCGCTTCGGTGAGCCCGCCGTTCGACTGCATGAACATCAGCCGCACACCGGCCAGCTCGGATGCCACCTGATCGACGTACCGGCGCAGGATCGGGGAGAGGTACGCATCGACCACGGTCGTGTCGCCCCTCGAGACCACCTTCATCAGCGGGCTGCACTCGTGCGACAGCGAGATCTGGGTGAAGCCGACCCGGCGGGCGATCTCGCCGATCACCGCCTCATGCCGCGGATAGCGGTAGCCGTGCAGCGACACCACGGCAACCGATCGCAGGCCGTCGTCGTACGCACGCCGCAGGTCCTCGGCGACGGCCTGTTCGTCGAGCGGGACGAGGACCTTGCCGTCGGCGGCCACCCGTTCGTTCGCCTCGATCACGGCCGAGTAGACGAGCTCCGGCAGCACGATCTCGCGGGCGAAGATGCGGGGGCGGTTCTGATAGGCGATCCGCAGCGCGTCGCGGAAACCCCGGGTGATGACGAGGACGGTCGGCTCGCCGTCGCGCTCGAGCAGCGCGTTGGTGGCCACCGTCGTGCCCATCTTGACGACCTCGATGCGCTCGGCGGGGACCCGTTCGCCGGCCGGCACGGCGAGCAGCCGGCGGATGCCCTCGACGGCGGCGTCCCGGTAGCGCTCCGGGTTTTCGGACAGGAGCTTGTGCGTCACCAGGGTTCCATCCGGGCGCCGGGCGACGAGGTCGGTGAAGGTGCCGCCACGGTCGATCCAGAACTCCCACTTCCGCGCCATGCGCTACCGCCTTTCCGGACAGCCGTCGTGGTGGTGGGACCGACTCTATGGATTGTTCAACAATCCTGCAAGAGGGTTGTTCCACCAAACTTTCACTGATCGGCCGGATTGCGGGATGATGCGGAGATGAGCACGGGTGAGGCCGACGACACACCCCGGCAGGCGTGGTTGCGGTCGGTTGCCGCTGATGTCGCGCGGCTGGACCGCAGCAGTTCGGCCGAGCGGGCCGCAGACATCCTGCGCCGCAGCATCACCGAAGGTGCACTGCCCCCGGGCGCCCAACTGTCCGAGATCGAGCTGACCGCGGTGCTGGAGGTCAGCCGCAATACGTTGCGCGAAGCCTTCCGGCTGCTCACCCACGAGGGGCTGCTGGTCTACAAGCTGCATCGCGGCGTGTTCGTCCCGGAGCTCGACGAGCGGGACGTGGTCGACCTGTACCGGCTCCGCCGGGTGCTCGAGGTCGACGTCGTGCGGGGTCTGGCCGAGCGCGAGCCGGAGCTGCCGGCGAGCCGGCTCGAGCCGTTGCAGGACGATGTCGAGGCCGCCGAGGCGGCCGCGCTCGCGGATCGCTGGCCGGCCGTCGGTACGGCGAACATGCGGTTCCACGAGCACCTGATCGGTCTGGCCGACAGCACCCGGATGGATGCGATGACCAGGCGGCTGCTGGCCGAGTTGCGGCTTGTCTTCCAAGTGATCGCGACGCCGCGTGAGCTGCACCGGCCGTACATCACGCGAAACCGTGAGCTGTTCGAGCTGCTCGAGGCGCGTAAGTACGACGAGGCGGCGGCCGACCTGCATCAGTACCTGCTCGACTCCGAGCACGGTCTGCTGGAGGCGTTCCGGGCCTGTTGAACCACGAGATTCGATAAGGGCTTGCGCGCCCCCGCGCGGACCTGAGTTGATGAACTCTGACCGTCAGCTGCAAAGGGGAGCTCAGCTCATGACCGAAGACGACCGGACCGATCCGACCCCGAAGTCCTACCGCCCGATCGACGCCAACGGATTCCGGGACTTCGTCTCGCGGGGCTGGGGCCCGGTGGACCGGTCGGTGACGGTGCCGGAGGGGCTGGCCGAGGCCGCGGCCGCGCACCGGCGGAAGCTCTCCGCCGCGCTGCCGGGCCGGCGGATCGCGCTCGCGGCCGGCCGGGCGCCGGTGCGCTCGAACGACACCGACTACCAGTTCCGCGCCGACAGCGACTTCGTCTGGCTGACCGGTTGCCAGGCGGAGGGCGCCGTACTGGTGCTGTCGGCGGACGGTGAGGCGACGCTGTACCTGCGGGAGACCGCCGGTCCGGACGAGGCGGACTTCTTCGCCAACGCGCGGGACGGCGAGCTGTGGATCGGCCCGGTGCCGGGGCTGAAGGACTGGTCGGACGCGCTGCAGATCGCCTGCCGTCCGATCGAGGAACTGCCGGCGGCCGTGCGCGGCGCGGTGCCGTTCATGCTGTCGACGCCCGGTGTCGAGCCGATGCTGGACGCGCTGGTCCGGACCTCTCCGACGGACGGCAACTCGCTGCGCCAGACGCTGGCCGAGCTGCGCCGGATCAAGGACGACTGGGAGCTGGACCAGCTGCGCGAGGCGGTCACGGCCAGCGTGCTCGCGTTCGGCGATGTGGCCCGGGAGCTGCCCGAGGCCATCCGGGGTGGCGGCGAGCGGTGGCTGCAGGGCACCTTCGACCGGCGTGCGCGGACCGCGGGCAACGGCGTCGGGTACGCCTCGATCGTTGCTGCCGGCCACCACGCTCCGGTGCTGCACTGGGTCCGCAACGACGGCCCGGTGAACGAGGGCGACGTGATCCTGCTGGACGCCGGGGTCGAGACCCGCACGCTCTACACCGCCGACGTGACCCGGACCTTCCCGGCCACCGGTGAGTACACCGCGGCCCAGCGGCAGGTGCACGACCTCGTGCACAAGGCGCAGTTGGCGTCCCTCGAGGCCGTCAAGGTGGGAGCGCCGTACCGGGCCTTCCAGTACGAGGCGCTGCGGGTGCTGGCCGAGGGCCTGCGGGACTGGGGTCTGCTCGACGTGTCGATGGACGAGCTGCTCGGCCCGGACGGACAGCAGCACCGGCGGTACATCGTCTGCGGGACCGGGCACTACATCGGCCTCGACGTGCACGACTGCGACGCGTCCCGGCCGGAGGCGTACTTCGCCGGCGACATCGAGGCCGGGATGGCGCTCGCCGTCGAGCCGGGGCTGTACTTCCACCCGAACGACGAGACCGTGCCGCCGGAGCTGCGCGGGATCGGCATCCGGATCGAGGACAACGTCGTCGTGCATGCCGACCGGCTCGAGATCCTCACCCAGGACCTGCCGATCACCACCGACGGACTGGAGCAATGGACCCAGTCGCAGCTCAACGCTCGGTGACAGGCCGTCTACGCAAAATTAATCGTCACAAGCAGTAACATTCGCCCCGCCGCCGACGATGTATCGAGCGGGGGAGGGTCGAACTCGGCAGGGCGCGTGGCAGTGGGGGGCCGCGTACCACGCGCCCAGCCGAGCCGGCCCCGACTGGGGCCAGGGGGGACCCAGGATCCCTGGGCACGGGGAGTAGTCATCATGAATCTGCGAGTGCGAGTAGTCCACTACGGAGATCAGCACTGGTACGCCGACATCGACGATGCCGACGATCCGCAGCCCGACGACCCGTTCTGGTACGTCGACCACTGCCGATCGCAGATGCAGGCACTCGAGAGCGCCTGCGCCGAACTCCGTCTGCTGGCGGGCCGCCTGGTCCGCGGCGACCATCTCGACCGCGTTTTCGACGTGGCCGGCGTCCCGGTCTGAGGACCACACGGACACCGGGGCCGGTGCTGGTTGGGAGGCGCCGGCCCCGGATCTCTCTCAGCCCACCGGTGGTACGGCGGGGCAACTGGTGCCGCGTTCCGGCACCTGACGCGAGACCAGATACGCGTCGATCGTCGTCTGCATGCAGGGGCTCGAGTTGTAGCTGCCGTGCCCCCAGCCCTCGTAGGTGAGCAGTACGCCGTACCTGCCGAGCTGACGTTCGAGGCTCCGGGCCCAGTCGTACCCGGTGGCCGGGTCGTGGATCGCGTTCGCGAGCAGGACCGGAGTCCTCAGGCCGTGGACCTTCAGCCGGTGCTGCGGGTTGGCGGCCGGCGGCTGCCCGAGGCAGATCGACACCGCCATCAGCTGACCGGGGTAGCGCATGTCGGGGTTGTTCCTGGCCAGCCGGTCGAGATGGCCGGCGTACTCCCGGTAGTCGCGGACGCCGAGGTTCCAGTCCTGGCAGAACACCGCCAGCGGGTACGACGCGAGTCCGGGCGGGACCGGTGCCTGCCCGGTCGGCGGCGTACTCGCGTCGAGTTGCTGCAACGTATCGGCGAGCGCGACCCACTCCGGGTCGTAGAGCTTGCGGAACACGAAGAAGCTCAGGTTGAACGGTGTGATCGCGACGGTCGGGTGCTGCGGATCCGGCACCTCGCCGTGGTCGGCCCGGGCGAGCAGGTCCGCCCACAAGGTGTGGATATCGCGACCGTGCAATGCGCAGGTTGTTGCCGCGTCGCACCATTTCACGAACTCGGAGAACGAGTCCTGGGCCGCGGTCGCCTGGGCGTCGAGGAATTCCTTCGCCGATGCGGCGCTGTGGTCGCTCACGCTCTCGAGCACCATCGCGCGCACCCGGCCCGGGTACGTCTCGGCGTACTGGCCGCCGAGCACCGTTCCGTACGAGCTGCCGTGGAAGGAGATCGTCGACTCGCCGATCGCCCGGCGGATCGCGTCGACGTCGTGGACCGTCTGCCAGGTGTCGAGGTGGTCGTACACCTGCCCGGTGTGGTCGCGGCAGTCGGTCGCGAGTTGCTGGTTGTAGCGAATGGTCGCGCGGAACTCGGCCGCACTTTTGATGATCGGTGACGGCTGCTTGACCAGCAGTGCGGCCGTGCACTTCACCGGGTTGCTGCGGGCGACACCCCGCGGGTCGAAGCTCACGATGTCGAACTGGTCCTGCAGGTTCTGACTGAACCGGGACATCCCGGTCTTGACCCGGTCGACGCCCGAGTCACCGGGACCACCCGGGCCCCACATCAGCACGCCGACGCGGTCGGCCGGCGACTTCGCCGTACGACGGGCGATCGCGAGGCCGAAGGTGGGGCCGTCGGGATCGTGCCAGTCGACCGGCACCTGCAGGGTCGCGCACTGCGATCCCTCCACCTCCTCCGGATCATCCTTGCCCTCGGGCTTGCAGTCGGACCACTGCACGGTCACTTGCCTGGGTACGGCGGCCGGCGCCGGCAGCGCGGTAAGGCCGGCCGCAGCGAATCCCAGGACCACACCCCACGCGGTGGTCCTGAGAACTCGTCGGGACTTCATCAGCGAATCTCCTGTCTGGGGACTCCCTCGATCCTCAGCAACCGCTTGCCTCACCACATCCGGGACAAGCCCTCGCCAGACCCCGGCCGGCCCTTGGGGGACTCGTTGGGGTCGGTCGCTGATGGTGCGGATCGGCCGGATTGACGTTGCCGGTGGGAGCGCCGTACCGTCCAGACCGTCAGTCAATTCAACAGCCGCATGAACCCGTGCGGGAGAGACCCGGGCGTGACCCGGGCGCCGTAGGAGCAACTCTCCCCAAGAATCTCTCAGGCACCTTCACCGCGCGGGCGAGGCACCTCTGGAAGGCATCAGCCTGACAGAGCGGGGAGGACACCAAACGGTCAACGGCGACCGGAAGGAACCTCCACACGATGGCGATCAGCGTCTTCGATCTGTTCAGCATCGGGATCGGCC
The DNA here is from genome assembly GCF_036227145.1 of Kribbella sp. NBC_01484. Lineage (NCBI taxonomy): Bacteria > Bacillati > Actinomycetota > Actinomycetes > Propionibacteriales > Kribbellaceae > Kribbella > Kribbella sp. NBC_01484. The sequence goes on along the minus strand of NZ_CP109437.1, from coordinate 2,038,799 downwards.
CGTCGAGCTCCCACACGGTGGGGCCGATGCGCGCCGCCCGCACCTTCGCACTCGGCCTGGCCGACGCCGGCCTGCTGGCCGCGACGGCGAGGGTCGAAGCACAACTCTTCGGTTCGCTCGGTGCGACCGGGCACGGCCACGGCAGCAACAAGGCGGTCCTGCTCGGACTCGAGGGCGAGGACCCCGAGACCGTCGTCACCCATTCCGTCGACGCCCGGGTCGAGACGATCCGCGAGCGCGGCCGAGTAGTGCTGGCCGGTACGCACGAGATCGCGTTCGACGAGAACACCGACCTGATCATGCACCGGCGCAAGGCGCTGCCCTACCACCCGAACGGGATGAGTTTCGTGGCCCGCTCGGCGGACGGCGCCGTACTGCGGGAACGCACGTACTACTCGGTCGGCGGCGGATTCGTGGTCGACGAGAACGCGGCGGCCGGCGACCGGATCGTGCTGGACACGACCCCGCTGAAGTACCCGTTCACCACCGGTGCCGAGTTGCTCGACCGTTGTCGCGAGTCCCAGCTGTCGATGAGCGAGGTGATGCTCGCGAACGAGCTCGCCTGGCGGACCGAGGAGGAGATCCGGGCCGGGCTGCTGCACATCTGGCAGGTGATGCAGGACTGTGTCCGCGAAGGTTGTGAGACCGAGGGCATTCTGCCCGGCGGCCTGAAGGTGCCGCGCCGGGCACACTCGCTGCACCGTCGACTGAGCGCTGATCCCTGGTCGGTGGATCCGCTGAAGGTGATGGACTGGGTCAACCTGTTCGCCCTCGCGGTGAACGAGCAGAACGCGTCCGGCGGCCGGATCGTCACCGCGCCGACGAACGGTGCCGCCGGCATCATTCCCGCCGTACTGCACTACTACCGGCGGTTCGTGCCGGGGGCGACCGACGACGGTGCGGTCAGATTCCTGCTGACGGCTGGTGCGATCGGCGTGCTGTACAAGGAGAACGCGTCGATCTCCGGCGCCGAGGTCGGTTGCCAGGGCGAGGTCGGCTCGGCCTGCTCGATGGCGGCGGCCGGGTTGTGCGAGGTCCTCGGCGGTACGCCGGGGCAGGTCGAGAACGCGGCCGAGATCGCCATGGAACACAACCTCGGCCTGACCTGCGACCCGGTCGGCGGGCTGGTGCAGATCCCCTGTATCGAGCGGAACGCGATGGCGTCGGTGAAGGCGATCAACGCGGCCCGGATGGCGATGCACGGCGACGGCGTCCACGTCGTCACCCTCGACAAGGTGATCAAGACGATGCGCGAGACCGGCGCCGACATGAAGATCAAGTACAAGGAGACGTCCCGCGGCGGCCTCGCCGTCAACGTGATCGAGTGCTGATCACCAGGGCACGTTGCCGTCCAGGCTGAGGTACTGGCCGGTCGGGCCGTTCGGACCGATCGTGGCCAGGCGGACGATGATCTCCGCGCCCTTCTCGACGCTCTGCACGCCCCGGTGATTGTTGAAGTCGGTCGCGGTGAACCCAGGGTCGACGGTGTTGATCCGGAGCTCTGGTAGTTGCTGCGCGTACTGGACCGTGAGCATGTTGAGGGCCGCCTTGGACGATCCGTAACCCGCCGCGTATACCCAGACCGGTACGGCGGGAGGCCAGACCTCCGGATCGACGGCGGTGGCGATCGAGCCGAGTCCGCTGGACACGTTCACGACAACCGGGTTGTCGCTGCGGTCGAGCAGCGGCAGGAAGTGGTGCAGCATCCGGACCGGGCCGAACACGTTGACGTCGTACGTGATCCGCAGGTCGTCCGCCGTCAGCTCCCGCGCGGTGTGCCGCGGACCGGGGATGCCGGCGTTGTTGATGAGTACGTCGAGCCGGCCGGCCTCGGACTCGAGTTGCCGGGCCGCGGCTGCGACGGAGCCGTCGCTGGTGACATCCAAGGGGAGGTAGTGCGCGCCGAGGTCGGTCGCGGCCTGCTTGCCGCGCTCGGGATCCCGGGCGCCGAGATACATAGTGTGACCCAGCGCGACGAGCCGACGGGCGGTTTCGAAACCGAGGCCCTTGTTGCCCCCGGTGATGAGTGTCGTGGTCATGACTCCACCCTCGCGCTGCGTCGGTCGGCCAGGTAGTGCCCGCGATGTCCTAGGGAATGGCAGTACCAGGCTGGTTCGGGGTGTGCGCGGAATACTGGGCGTATGGGTGAGCTCGGCCGGACACTGCACGCATGGCGCGATCGAGTGACCCCGGACGAGGCCGGGCTGCCGGCGGGCGAACGGCGGCGGGCACCAGGGCTGCGTCGCGAGGAGTTGGCGCAGCTCGCCGGACTGTCGGTGGACTACATCGTCCGGCTCGAGCAAGGCCGCTCGGACTCGCCGTCAGTGCAGGTGCTGACCGCGCTGTCCCGGGCGCTCCGGCTGTCCGATGCCGAGCGCAACCATTTGTTCGTACTCGCGGGGCAGGTGGAACCGTCCCCCGGCCGGATCTCGGCGTACATCCCGCCGGGGGTGCACCGGATGGTCGATCAGCTGGAGGGTGCGCCGCTCTGCGTGTGCGACGCGGCCTGGGGACTGATCACCTGGAATCCGCTCTTCGCGGCCCTGATCGGGGACCCGTCGGAGTGGCAGGGCCGCTGGCGCAACATCATCTGGCGGCACTACGCGGCGCCGGGCGAACGCGTGCTCCAGACACCCGAGCAGCGCCGAAGCTTCCAGATCGCGATGGTGACGGACCTGCGCGCCTCCCTGGCCCGCTATCCGCACGACCCGGAACTCAGAGCGCTGATCGACGAACTGCGCGCCGGGTACGACGAGTTCGCCCAGCTCTGGGATCAGCCCGTCGTCGGTTTCCATCAGACCGAGCAGAAGACCATCCGCCATCCCGGCCTCGGCACCCTCGTCATCGACTGCGACGTCCTCACCGTGCCGGGCAGTGACCTGCGCATCGTCGTCTACACGGCCGCGCCGAACAGCGAGGCCGCCGAGAAGCTGCGCCTGCTGTCGGTCATCGGCCTGCAAACCCTAGCTGAATTCTGAACGCACTAGTCCTGATAACGGACAGAGATGCTACGAGTACGTACTGGTTATCCAGCTGCCAAAAGGTTGCGATCTAGTGTGGAATTTCTTCCACGGTCTGTTTGAAGCGCTGGTTCAACCGCTACTCTGCGGAACCGTGAGACCGTTCCCTGCCACGGCACCCGGCCGCCCGCCCTGGCAGAACCCGCAGCGACTTCGACAGGTCGCCGCCGGCGCCGGCGTACTGCTGCTGCTGTACGTCGTCCTCTTCCTCACGGCGCTGGCCGGCGGCCCGCGGATCGGGGCCTCGTTCCTCCCGCTCCCGGGTGGTGGCCCCGACCCGGCGAACCCGGTCGCCGGCCTCGAACCCGGTCAGCCCAGCCAGAACGTCCCGGCGATCCCGCGTGGTACGACAGCCACGCCGACCTCACCCGGCACCACCCCGCCCACGCCGTTGCCGACAGCAACGACTCCTGGAATCGGTGCGACCACCACCCGCGTCCCCGGCGAGAACACCCCGTACCCGACGCCGGCCCCGGGCCGGCCGACCACGCAGATCGTCGACCGCTTCGAGCCGACCATCCCGGCCGCCACCAAGACGCCAGCCACGCGCCCCGCCGATCCGCCCGTCACCCAGCCCACCACGCAGCCGACCACCAGTAATCCGACGGCCCCACCCCCGACCAGCACCACCCCGAGCACCCCGCCGACAACCCCCGAAAACCCAGACCCGCCGGACTCACCGTCCCTAGGCGGCCTCCTCGGCGCCCTCCTCAACAAGCTCGGCTTGTAGCTCATGTACGTGTGTTAGGGTTGGTACATGTCGATGAAGCGCACAAACGTCTACGCCGATCCTGAGGATCTGGCGCTGATCAAGGATGCCGCCCGTCGACGGGGGATTCCGGAGGCGGAGATCATCCGTGAGGGCATCCACCTGGCAGCGATGGCGACCCGGGTCTGGGATGAACCGCTCGACTGGCCGACCTTCGAGGGCACGGGTGAACCGGTGACCAAGGACGAGATCCGCGCCGAAGTCGAGCGTCGTACCGGCCGGTGATTCTCGTCGCCGACACCTCGGGCATCATCGCGGCGTTCGACCGCAACGCGCCCGAGGGCACTGATTGCAGGAAGCTTCTGCAGGAGGCCGGGACCGTCATCCTCTCGCCGCTGGTGCTCGCCGAGGTGGACCACCTGGCCAGGGCTCGGCTGGGAGCGGAGGCGCGATCCACGATCCTGGACCTCTTGCTGACGCAGATGCGGCGGATGCGTTTTCAGGTGCCGGATATCGGCGCCGAGACACTCGCGACCGCTCTTGCTGTCATGAGCCGGTATGCCGATCTGGATCTCGACCTGGCCGACGCCGTCAGTGTCGCCTTGGCTGCCGACTACCGCACGGACGCCGTCCTCACGCTCGATCGGCGGGACTTCCGGGCCTTGCGCCCGCTCACCCCGCACAAGGCATTCCGCCTGCTGCCCGACGACCTGTGATCCTCAGGCGGTCCGGAGGATCGTGGCGGCCCGCCGATGGCACAGAGAGGCTCAGTAGGCTTCCACCTCGGTTGTCTTCGCGTTGCCGCCGAGGGTGGGCTCCAGGTTCACCTGCCAGCTCTCGTTCCGGCCGAAGGCCTGTTCGAACTTCTGGAACGAGCAGTCCTCGCCGAACTGGCGACGGGTGGGACTCCAGTCCGCGCCGCTCTTGAAGTAGATGTGGTACGCGCCGCCGATCCGGCTGATCGTGGCGGCCTTGCCCGCCTGGATGTACATCATCACGTGCGGCTTGGCCGGCGGCTTCCCGTCGGTGACGATCGAGACCGCGACGTCGTTCGCCGTACCGTTCGTGATCTTCAGCCGGCCGGTGCCGGTCGGGCCGCTGCGGATCACGATGGCACCGTTCGACGGGCGCACGGGCTTGGGTTCCGGTCCGGGATCGGGCAGCGTGCCGCCGAACTTCAGCCCCAGCCGGTCCAACGGCACGGTCGCGCCGCTCAGGTCCGCCCGCAACTGCCGCTGCACTTTCTGCGAGGTGTAGGCGACACCACCGCAGCGCGCGTTCGCCTCCGTCCGGTCGGAGTTCGACAGGGTCTCGGCCGCCGACCCGAGACTGTCCTGCAGCACCTCGTGTACGGCGGTCAGCCGTCTGGTCACCGTGAGGTCGGCCAGCTGTGACGATGCCGCGTCGAGCGAGTCGGCGAGCGTGGTCATCGCCTCGGTCAGCCCCTCGGCAGTCCGCACCCGGGTCAGCGTGCGCAACGGACCGGCCAGGCTCTGCTCGAGCTTGGTCAGCTCCGCCTGGTACGCCGCCGACCCGAGCGGACCGGCCGGTGGTACTGACGCGGCCGGCGCCGGTGCGGACGTCGTACCGATCGTCGATGGTGACGACGCGACCGGAGTCTCCTCCGGCGTGCCGCTACAGCCGGCGAGCACGGCCAGCATCCCCACCCCTGCGCAGAGCGCAGCACAGCGCTTCATGTACTTCCCCCCAGGTCGCCCCAAAACCCTGTGCCGCATAGGGTATGCGCACACCTGCCTCGGAAGCGAGTGGCGTCAGTCCCGCGGAGCCGGCCGCACGAAGGGGAACGCGAGGGTCGCCCGGATGTTCTGGCCCGTCAGCATCATCAGAACGCGGTCCACGCCGATCCCCAGGCCGCCGCTGGGAGGCATCGCGTACTCCAGCGCGTGGAGGAAGTCCTCGTCGAGGGACATGGCCTCGGGGTCGCCGGCGGCGGCTTTCAGCGACTGCTCGGTGAGGCGGCGGCGTTGCTCGACCGGGTCGACCAGTTCGGAGTACGCCGTACCGATCTCGGCCCCGAATGCGACCAGATCCCAGCGTTCGGCCAGGCGTGGTTCGGATCGGTGGGTCCGGGTCAGCGGCGACGTCTCGAGTGGGAAGTCGGTGTAGAACGTCGGCAGCGTGGTGGCCGGCTCGACGAGTTCGTCGTACAACTCCAGGACGAGCTCACCGGCGGACATCTCGAACGTCGTGTGGACGCCGTGCTCCGCGCAGAGCTCCCGGAGTCGCTCGGCCGAGGTGCCGGCGTCGATCGTCACCCCGGCGGCCCGGCTGACCGCGTCGTGCACGGTGATGACCGGCCACTCACCGGAGATGTCGATCTCGCCGTCCGGCCGGCGGATGATCGGCTTGCCGAACACCGCGGTCGCGGTCTCGATCAGCAGTTCGCGGGTGAGCTCGCGCATCACGTGGTAGTCGGCGTACGGCTGGTAGGCCTCGACCGAGGTGAACTCCGGGTTGTGGGTCGCGTCGGCGCCCTCGTTGCGGAAGTTCCGGTTCAGCTCGAAGATCTTGCCCATCCCGCCGACGCTGAGCCGCTTCAGGAACAGCTCGGGCGCGATCCGCAGAAACAGTTCGGTGTCGTAGGCGTTGATGTGGGTGACGAACGGTCGCGCGTTCGCCCCGCCGTGCACCGCCTGCAGCATCGGCGTCTCCACCTCGATGAAGCCGCGCGACTCGAAACCGTTGCGCAGGGCCCGAACCGCCGCGCTGCGGTGCCGCATCATCTGCAGGGAGTCCGGGTTCATCACCAGGTCGATGTGCCGCTGCCGGACCCGCGCCTCCGGATCGGTGAATCCCTTCCGCTTGTCCGGCAAGGGATGCAGGCACTTGGCCGCCATCAGCCAGGCCGTCGCCGCGATCGAGAGCTCGCCGCGGCGGCTCGTCACCACCTCGCCGGTGACACTGACATGGTCGCCGATGTCGACCAGGCGCCGCCACTGGTCCAGCGGCACCTCGCCGCACGCCTCGGCCGTCAGCATCACCTGCAGCTGGGCCAGACCGTCCTGCAGTTGGGCGAACGCCAGGCCGCCGTGGTTCCGCATCCGCATCACCCGGCCGGTCACGGACACCGTCTGGCCGGTGTGGTGATCTGGCGGCAGGTTGTCGTGCAGCTCGCGGATCCGCTCCAGCGTCTCCGTCCGCGGCACGTTCACCGGGTACGGATCGATGCCAGCGGCAATGAGTTCGACCAGCTTGGTCCGGCGGATCAGCTCCTGCTCGGTGAGCTTGCGATCGGGCAGCGCCGGCCGCAGCAACTCCTCTTCCTGCTGCCGTACGGCGTTCGCGAACCGGCCACCGTCCGACGCCATGATCGCGTGCCGTTCGGCGGTCTGGACATTGTCGACGCGCGTCCAGGGCCGGGGTGCGGGCAGGAAGCCCTCCGCGGTCCCGGCCGCCAGCAGCACCTGGGCGAGCGATGCACCGCGCGAGTAACAGATCAGCCGCTGCGACCAGCGCGGCAGGTACTTCTCGTTCGACTGGTAGAGGCTCTCCAGCTGCCAGAACCGCGACGCCGCCGTCAGCAGCGCGCTGGTCAGCCGCAGCACCGGCCCGGCGCCGACCCGCTCGGCATCGCTGAAGATCTCCCGGAACATGGCGAAGTTCAGCGAGATCCGGTGCAGCCCGAGATCGCCGCAGGCGTCCACCAGCGACGTCACCATGAACTCCATCAAACCGTTCGCGGACTCCGGATCCCGCCGCATCACATCGAGCGAGACACCCCGGACACCCCACGGCGCGAACGACAGCAGTCCGCGGACGGCGCCGTCCGCGTCGCGCGCGATCACCATCACGCATCGCGCGTCGGCCGGATCGCCCAGCCGCCCGAGCGCCATCGAGAACCCGCGCTCGGTCCGCGCTCCCCGCCACTTCTCAGCGAGATGGACGTACTCCGACATTGCCTCAGGTGACACGTCGCCGTGCCGAACCACCTCGGCGTGGTAGCCGGCCCGCTGGACCCGGGTGACCGCCTGCCGGACCGGCCGCATCGTCCGGCCTTCCAGCGTGAAGTCGGCGACGTCGATGATCGCCTCGTCGCCCATCGCCAGCGCCCGCAGGCCGGCATCGACGTACGCGTGGGCGGCCTCCTCGCCCGCCGACAGGACAGCGGGGGACCAGCCGTACGTGCGCGCCTCGGCGAGCCAGCGCTGGATCGCGGCGGGCCAGGCGGCCGGATCACCCAGGGGATCGCCGCTGGCCAGGCTGACCCCGTTGACCACCCGGTAGGCGATCGCGGCGTCGTTGCCGGGGGCGAAGATGACCGCCTTGTCGCGCCGGGTGGCGAAGTACCCGAGGGAGTCCCGCTCGCCGTGCAGCAGGAGCAGCCGCCGGACCTCGAGTTCCTCGGCCTGGGTGAGGTAGCGGACCCGGCGGACCGAGCGGAGGAAGATCCAGAACGCGATCACCAGCGAGGCGGCCGAGATCGCGCCGACCGTCAGGCCGATCCAGCCGTGCCCCTCATGCCCGCCCATCTTGTTCCGGGACTGACCGAGCGCGGCGATGACGGCCCAGCCGATCTTCTGCCGCTGACCGGTCAGCGTCCGCGGGAAGATCTGGGTCAGGGTGATGCTCACCGCGATCGAGATCAGCAGACCGAGCACCAGCGCGCCGATCGCGAGCCGCCGGGTGCCGGGTGCCAGCCGGGCCGGGAACGCGGCGCGGATGTTCCACAGCAGCACGATGATCGCGGCCACCACGACCACCTGGACGATGCCCCATTCCAGGTCCTGGACACTGGCGGGGCCGAAGTCGCGGAGCAGTTCGGCATCGTTCGGGTTGGCCAGCCGGACGCTGGTGAACGCGACGGCCGCGGTCTGCGCGACCAGCCAGAGTACCTGGAAGACCCACAGGACCCAGAGCAGCGCCGCCCGTTTGCCCCGCAGCAGTGCGCTGCCGACGACGGCCAGGTAGACGGCCGAGAAGAAAGTATGCCCGGCCGGGATGCCGAAGAAGTCGAACGCCATGTCGACGCGTTTCACGTACGCCGGGGCGAAAATGTGCAGCGGGATCGCCAGGAACGACCACACCGCCGCGAACACGACGACGCGGCCCACCCAGACCGCGGCGCGCTGCTTCCACGCGGGGATCACTTCCTGCTGTTCCGGCCGCACCAAGCGATCATCCCACTTGTTCGCTGAGACTTCGGTCGCCCTGGGTCTACCTGGATGGTATAGCTGACGCCACAGTCAATCCTTTGGTTGACCTGCCGTCTCGGACCTTGCTCGTCTGCTTATTGTTGGCGACAGTGCTACCAGGTCTCAGGCAGGCTTTCCTACGATGACCGTGATCTGGATCGTGCTGCCCGGCCTGGCTGAGACTCCTGAGGAGTTCGGCCGGGTCGTCGAGCTGTTGCCGGGGCAGGATGTACGGGTCATCGATCCGTGGCGTACGCCGATCACGTCCGACGTCGACGAGTTGCGGACGGCGGCCAGCTTACCGGCGGGGGCGGAGGTCGGGCTGGTCGGGCACTCGATCGGCGGATTGGCGGCGCTGCGCTGGGCGCTGACCCGGCCGCTCGAGGTGACCAGGCTCGTCCTGGTCGACACCAGTCTCACCTCGGAGATCGGGTGGCGCGGGCTCTACCCGGGGACGCGCGGTGATCGGGCGGCCCGGGCGTTCCTGCGGTTCCTCGGCCGGATCGGCGGACCGCAGTTGCTGGGTCCCAGGCTGCGGCGGCTGTTCGTCCGGATCGGCAGCCGGTCGAACCACGATCTGTTGTCGAAGGCAACCGCCCGGGCCCGGTACGGCGCCGCGGCGTCGTGGCTGCTGTTCTGGGACGAACTGGCGAGCAGCTGGGAACTGGCCGCCGAGGTCGCCAAGCTCGTCGCCGGTCCGGTCGGCGCGCTCGCCCCCACCACGCTCCTGGTCGCCACTGGCGGCACCTCGCGCTTCACGGCCGCCCGCTGGCTCGCCGCCCAACGCCGCCTCGCCACCACCCTCAGCGGCACACTCGACGTCCTACCCGACTCCGCCCACCTCATGCACCTCGACCGCCCCGACGCCATCGCCGCCGCAGTCGTCTATCGAAACGGCCGCGGCAGTGCCTATGAGTGATGAGGTCAGGTTGTGCTGGTGAGGGCGGGGGTGGGGAGTTTGCGTTGCCAGACCTCGTCAAGGGCCATCCGCATGGCACCGGTGACCACAGCGTCCTCGGCCAGGGCGGACAGCTCCAGCTTCGGGTGGTTGAGAGTCAGCAGCCGCAGCTGGTCCGAGATGGCGTCGAGCAGTACGGCGCCGGCGCGAGCTACACCGCCACCGATGACCACGGCGGTCGGGTCCAGCACCAGTACGGCGGGGGCCAGAGCGCGGGCGAAGTCCCGGGCGACCCGTTGCACGACCGCCTGAGCCACCGGGTCGCGCTCGGCCGCGGCCGCGAACACATCGGCCGTGTCGAGCTGCTCTCCGCCCAGCTCGGCGAGGCGGGACTGTGGGTTGTCCAGAGCGGCCTGGCGGCCGAGTGCGGCGATCGCCTCCGAGCCGACCGCACGCTCCAGCGGACCCCGGCTGTCCTCGGGGTTGATGACGTCGTCCGGAGCGGTGGCGATGAAGCCGATCTCACCGGCCGCGCCAGTACCCCGGTGCAGCCGGCCGTCGATCACGATGCCGGCACCGAGCCGCTCACCCCACTGGACGGCCAGCAGTGTGCCCGTCCCGCCACGAGCGGCCGCGATGGCCAGTGCGGCCAGGTTGGCGTCGTTGTCGAGCATCACCGGGCAGTCGAGCAGACCGCGGACGTGCTTGATCAGGTCGATCGCGGACCAGCCCGGCACACTCGGGACCAGCTGGACCCGGCCGGTGTGCTCGTCGACGATGCCAGGGCTGGCGGCGACCACGGCCGCGATGTCCTCGGCCGGCACCTCGGCCTCCGCGAGCGCCTCGTTGATCACCTCGCCGATGACCCCGAGCAGCTCTTGCGCGGTCCATCCGGGTCCGGAGCGCCGTACCAGGGAGAGCTTGCGGCCGGCCAGGTCGGAGACCCCGACGGTCACCCGGTGCGGGCCGACGTCCAGTCCGAGGACCGGGGCCGCACGGCCGCGGAGCGAGACGCGGATCGCCGGCCGCCCGAGTGAACGGTCGGCCGAATCCGGGCCGTGCTGCTGCAGCCAGCCGGCCTCCAGTAACTCGTCCACGGCCTGGGCCACGGTCGGTCTGGCCAGACCGGTCCGTTCGACCAGTTCGGCGACGCGGAGTGGTGCCGGCGCGGATCGGCGGACCGCATCCAGGACCGCGGCGACGTTGATCCGCCGCAGCATCGTCGTACCGCCGCCGCCGACCGTTCCCTTGCTCATGTCCGACCCCTTGCTTGCCACTCGCCTATCTTAATAGAAAGCGAGCGTTCATAAATTACCGTGACGTGTGTTTCGCGTCGGCTGGCGGACGCCGATGCGTGAGTCGACAACTATCACCCACCTGGGGCCCGATGTCCCAGCACACGCGCCGGTGCCGAAAGAGTCACTGCCGCCGTCAGTCCTGGAGGACCGTCCGGGCGAAACTGCTCAGTGCCTCCCGATCCGGTTGCTGTGTCTTGGTCATCAGGCTGGCCACATGCTTCTCCACGGTCCGGGGCGAGATGTGCAGCCGGGAGGCGATCGACTTGTTCCCGATCCGGTCGACCAGAAGCTGACAGACCTCGTACTCGCGGGTGGTGACGCCGAGCTGGCGCAGATGCGCGGGCACCTGCTCGGTCCCGCTCCGCCGCTGCGAGACGGTCGCTCCGAGCTGCCGCAACAGACTCCGGCACGCACTCGCCACCGCCGGGATCTCCGCGTTGTGGAAGTAGTCCTCAGCTTGCCGCAACCACGCGACCGGCTCGCCCCACCCGTCCGCGTGCGCCGGCTCGGCCACCATCCGCAGCCCGAGGTAGCGCGCCAGCGGATAGATCGACGCGGTCTCGAGCGCCTCGATCACCTTGGCGTTCGCCGCGTCATACCGCCCGTCCCGCCCGAGCAGTACGGCGTGCGCCAGTTGGACGAACTGCTTGTTCCACCGCATCCCACTGGCGGCCGTCGCAGTGACCGCCTCGAAGTGCGCCCAGCTGTTCCTGCCGGACAGTACGCCGAGTAGCAGGCCGAGCCCGTTCTTGCCCGAGGTGTGGAAGGTGGTCGGGTTCTGAGCGTCGTACGCGAGGGCTTGCGCCAGGTCGGAGTCGGCCAGTTCGCGGTTCTCCTCCAGGAGTGCGCAGAACGCACGAGCCAGGCCGTAGGAGTACGGCAGCTCGTACGACGCGCGCTCGCCACCCCAGTTGGCCACCTCGGCGAGTGTCGCCTCCATCGCGGCCCGCCGGCCACGGTGTGCTTCGAGAATCGCCTTGGTGGACAGGAAGTACGTCGCCGACCGGCCCATCCGGAGTCGCCGGGTGACCGCCAGGCACTCGTCGATGATCGCGGCCGCCTTGTCGTACTCGGATCGCAGGATCGCCTGCTGACCGAGGATCCCGTCCACCTCGTAGACCAACGGGATCGCGCCGATCCGCAGCGCCTGCTGCCGGGCCCGCTCCAGCTCGAGAATGCTCCCGTTCGCGAGGCAGATCGTCCCCGCCTGGAAGATGTGCGAACAGACCCGCTGGAACGTCATCGCATGCTCTTCGGCGACCTGCCGGGCCCGATGGAAGTAGTCGATCGACTGATCGAGGTCGTGCTCACGGGCCAGAATCCCCAGCAATTGCAGGGAGTCGCAGGCCACCGCGGGCAGCTTGGCGCGTTCGGCCGCCGCCGCGGCGCGGGTGGCCAGCTCGGTGGCCGCCTTCAGCCGGCCGGGACTCGATCGAGCCAGTTCGAGGTTGGCGGCGATCGCGTCGACCGGCGCGATGTCGGCGTCGGCGGCGTCGATACCGAGCAGCGACCGCGCGGTCGCGACCTGGGTCAGTGCGGCCGACCAGCGACCGGCCATGTGTTCGAGGTTGGCCAGCTGCACGTGCAGGGCAGCGACCTTGCGGCTGTCCAGGTTGCGGTCGGCCATCTCCTCGATCGTCGCGGCGTGGTCCCCGCTGGTCTCGAACTGGCCGGTCTCACTCAACGCGATCAGCAACGAGCCCAGCACCTCGGCGCGGCAGGTGGTGTCCGGATCGCCGGCCAGCAAGGCATTCGAGCGCTCCAGAAGCTTCACCGCCGACGCCATCGACCCTTCGTCGAAGGACCGCCTCCCGGCCGTGGCGAACAGCCGGCCGCCGCGGGCCTTGTCGCCGCCGGTTTCGGCGAGCTCCGCGACCATCGGGCACCACTCACCCGGCAAGCCGGGATGGAGCTCCTCGATCGCGTCCGCACACCGTCGCGCGAGAGTGGAACGCTCGGTCGGTGTCAGCCCGGCCAGCAACGCATCGGCCGTCAGCGGATGCCGGAACGCATACCAGTCCGGCACCGGCTCGTCCGGCCCGACCAATTGCGCAGCCAGGCCGGCACGCAGCGTGGCCAACAGCAACCGTTCGTCGGTCCCAGTGGCTTTGCGTACGACGCTCAGCGGAAAGCGATGACCGATCACCGCCGCCAGCACGAGCAGGTCGCGCGACTGCGGCCCAAGCTGATCGGTGCGGCTACTGATGCTCCGGACAACGGCCGCGGGCACGTTGGTCTGCAGACCGTCGACGACCTGCACACTCCCGTCGGCCCTGGACAGCAGTTGCCCCGTCCGGCTCGCCTCCTGCAGCAGTTCCTCAACGATGAAAGGGATTCCGGCGCTGTCATGCCACAGCCGGTCGACCAGTGTGTCGGGTACGCCGCTCGTGGGCACCTCGAGACAGCCGGCGGCCAACTCACCGACCTCGGCCCGGTCCAGCGGCGGCAGCTCGATCAGGGCTGCCGTTCCGCGTTGTGCTGACAGTCTGGCCAGCTCGAGCGCCGCACAGGTCTCGGAGCGCAGAGTCGCGACCAGTGCGATCGGCTGGTCCTCCAGGTTGTCGAGCAGGTACTCGATCACTGCCAAGGTCTCAGGATCGGAGCCGTGCAGATCCTCCAGTACCAGCAGGCAACCGCGGTCCTTCGCGACCAGGGCGAGTAGCCGCAGGACAGCTTCGCCCAGGACGACGGTCGAGGTCGCGGTGTCGTGCGCCGTGCCGTCGTCCCAGTCCGGGATCAGCCGGCTGAGCACCTGACGGTAGGGGCCGAGCCCGTCGGTAGCGGGCATCTCGCCGCGGCGGACGAGCGACAGTAAAGCCTCGGTGAACGGCCGGAACGCAACCATGGCGCCGATGGCCCCGACCCTTCCACGCAGGGTCGCCATTGCGTCATCCAGTGCTTTGGTGGTGGCCAGTCCGGCCAGCCGGCTCTTGCCGATGCCGGGCTCACCGACCAGGAAGACCGCACCCCCGTGGCCCCCACGGGCCGCGGCCAGCAGGTGGTCGAGATGATCGATCTCCCGGTCCCTGCCGACCACTCTGGGCGAACGGGTCTGCATGCTTGCCAACTCTAACGACGTATCGCTGACCCCGCAGTGAATCGGCGAAGCCGGTCGCCCCCCAGGGCCGGCCGGCTCCGCCGTTCAAACGTTCGCTGGGCGTCAGTTCAGGCTGATGGTCGGCCAGGTGCTGGCGAGTTCGTTGCCGACGGCTGCGATCGCGAAGGTGCTCAGGCCGACGGTGCCGACCAGCGCCATCGCACGGGCGCCGACTTTGGTGCGCTTCGGCAGTGTGATCGGACCGAGCGGGTCGGTGGCGTCCGGGGCGGTGGACTGGGCGTCGGGCTGGGATTCGGGCTGGTGCTGGGCGGTCATGCGCTTCCCCTGTCGCTGTGTGGGTTCCGGCGCTGTGATGGGCGCCTCGACCCGGTGGTTGGTTCGAGCAGCAGCACGGACGGAACGCGTTCGGGGAACGCCAGCCGGAGCAGGCCGTAGCCGATTCCCGCCAGACCGGTCAGCAGGCCTGGAGATGGAACCGCCCGCGGTGTCCCGCACTGCGGCCCGTACTGCTGTACTGCGGCGAGCACCAGCCCGGCACGGCGTCGCCGTACCGCCTCGACGGCTGGGTGATCGCGTTCGGCCAGCCACATCAGTGGCTCGACCGCGCCGAGCTCGCCGTGACACAGACTCATGTCGGCGAGCACCGGACGTTCTGTCGCGGCCCTCAGATACGCATCGAGGTCCGCGGGTACTCCGGCCGCCAGCCGGGCCAGTGCGGTGCCGGCGTCACCCGAGCACCAGCCGTGGCCGGCAGGCCGGTCCCCTCGATCCAGATCGGCAGCCGCGCGCGCGGCATCCAGGTACCTGTCGCCAGGTACGCCGTACTGACCGAGAGACCACGCGATTCCCTGGTAACCGCGAGCGAAACCGTGATCCGCTGCTACTCGGCCACGGAGGCCGCTCTCTACGGTGGTTACCAGTTCGTCGGCGTACCGCGTGGCCAGTCTGTGTGCCGCCGGGAGGCCGTCGATCGCTTGCATGGCGGCGAGTCCGCCGGCTGCGCCCTCGGCGTACGTCGGGAACTCGGTGGACTCGGGGACGAGCCGCTCGGTGAGTTCCAGCGACCCTGTCAACCAGGTGGTGAGCTCGGACTCGCCGAGGAGTTCGCAGAGGCGGTTGAGGCCGTAGCTGATGCCACCGAGTCCGTGGAAGCCGGGTCCCACCAGTTGTGCCGACTCCGGGTCCGCGGCTAGGGCCTCGAGCAAGTGGGGGAGAGGGCGGATGGCGTCGCGGGCGAGATCGCAGTACTTGCCGGCTCCGGTGAGGACGCCGACCTGCGCAAGGAAGAGCGCCGTACCGGTGTAGCCGTTGGAAAGCCCTGCGCCCATTGGCCTGATGGCCCAGTGGTGGTCGTCGAGCAGTTCGAGACCGAGCCAGTTGGCCGCGCCGCCGCGCTCGCTGATCACCTGCGCGACGATCTCGTCGGCGATGTCGGTGGCCGCGGCCAGCAGGCACTCGGGGTCCGCCTCGGTGGCGCCGAGCCACGGCCTGCCGGCCGTCGTGGTGTGCACGATCGGCTCCGGCCGGGTGGCGAGCGATGCCGAGATCAACCACTTCTGCCGGTGCTCGTCGATGTCGCCGAGACTCGCGATCTTCGCCTCGACCGCGGCCAGTCCTTCAGTGGCGAGGACGTTGGCGATGCGAGTGCCGTCGGAGGACCAGACGTCACGGCTGTCCGGACGAGCAGTGAAGAGCGGTACGTCGCCGGCCCACAGGTCGGCCAGCTCGTAAGGCACCAGGTCGCGCAGGGACTCGTCGGCGTCCCACAACAGGTCCAGTAGCCGGCTGCGACCGGCCGCGTCCCGCAGTGCGTCCGGATGCGTGGACTCGTCCAGCAGGCCCGTGTAGAGACTGGTGCTCCTCGGGACGAACCTGATCTGGTCCGCAGCACAGCGAGCCAGCAGACCGTCGGGCCCGATCAGCTCGTCGCGATGCCAGGCGATCGCCTCGTAGGCGGCCCGGAACCCTGTCAGCACAGCGATCTCGTGGTCCCGCGGCTCGATCATCGCACCGTCGAGCAGTGGGCGGTTGGCGGCGCTGTGCGTCCGGCCAGGACGCCGGACCAGGTGCATCGAGTCCAGGCCGGCGTCGGCCCAGTCGACCACACCCATGGGCGCTGTCGCGTCCGCATCACCGCCCAGCCCGGACAGGTCCGCCACTCCGTGCTCGCCAGTGACTAGTAGCGGCAACAGCGCAGTGCGGTAGACCGAACTGAGAAGCGCGCGGTACGCCGGGTCGCGGCTGAGCGAGCCCACTGGTGTGTTGCTCGGATGGAACAGGGTCTCCACGTCGACGAGGACAGGCTGGTCGCCGATGGCGATCAGGTTCTCGTAGTGCATGTCGGTGCCGTCCAGCACGTACAGCAGCGCCAGTAACGCGCCCTGCCGGTGATAGAAGCGCCGTACGCCGGCCAGATCGTCACACTGCTCGTGTACTACGTACTCCAGCCAGCCATAGCCGTGACGGGTCAGCACGTCGACCGTGCGGATGTCCAGACCGGTCTTGTCGTTCAGCCAGTCGACGAGCTCGTTGAAATGCCGGTGCAGGCCGAGCGGCCGGGGCTTGTAGACCAGCCGCCGCCCGTCCGCGAAGGTGAGGGTCGCTGTGCACCGCCCGCCGCGGTGGGGATCGCCGCCGGGCTCGATGGCGGTCAGCGCGCCGGGGTCACGGCCGCCCAGCAGTCCGGTGACGAGCGACTCACGGTCGTCGGCGAGCCGTGCCAGCAACTCGAGATGCCCCTCGACCGCCTGCCGGCACGACTCGCCCAGGACCCGCGCCAGTACCGGGTAGGCGGCCAGGAACTCCGCCAGCTCGCTCCCTCCGACGAGCCGGTGGGTGAAGTCCAGGAACCGTTCGGCCGGGGTGTCGCCGGCCAGCTCACCGCGATCGCGGGCGCGGGCGAGCTCCAGCACCAGCGTCCGCGACGCCAGCTTCACCAGCCGCAGCCCGAGCCGATGCAGGAACTGCTCGGTCAGGACGCCGGTGTGCCCGGCGGCGACCAGATCGCGGCGGGCCGCGGTGAGGAGGGGTTCCAGGCAGCGCATAAGCGCCTGCCGCCAGTCCGTGCCGGGCCCACCCGCTGCCTCGGCCGCCCCACCTGACGTGTGGCCGCCGATGACACCGGTCCCTGCAGGGCCCCGACCGGCGGCAGGCGCGCTCGGTGGGAGAGCGGTACTGCGCTCCACGTACTCGACCCAGGCCGGAGCGGTCTGGGTCAGCTCGTGCGGGCGCATTCCCGCGGACCACCAGGTGTCACGCTGGTCGGTCCGGGCCCGCCCGGTGGTCACTGAGTTGAGCACGCGCACAGGCTGCCATCGGCGACGGGGTCGGGGCATGGGTAACCAGCCCCCATATTTAGCTGGGGCTCGTGGCGGCGTCGGATTCGAGCCTTGTCGGCGATGCCTGCCGCGGGGCGACGACTGGGGGTTGACCACCCCGCGGCAGCAGCGCCCGGCCGAGCGGCCTCTGGTGGAAGGCCGGCCGGCTCAGGTCGGGAACGCTACGGTTCCCAGCTCGGTGTCTGCACTCCTGGTTGGCCTCCTCTGTCCGCGAATCCGCAACGATCGCCGGGAACGATGCCGTGACGATCCGGCCCCGGGCAAGGGCTTCGAACCCCCAATTTCCGGCCGCCCGACAGGCCCGGACAGATGGGTGTGGACCGGCCGGAACATGGGGGGCGAACACCCATGTGTGATGCCGCGGACACTGCGACGGTGAACAGGTGCTCACCCCTGTCGCTCCTGGACTGCCCGTCTCGGCTCACTCCGTGCTGGACGTCGTACCGCAGCTGCCCGGTCAGTCGGCTGCGGCCGCGCTCCGGGAGACCGCGGAGGTGGCACAGGCTGCCGACGACCTCGGCTACCGCCGGTTCTGGGTGGGGGAGCAGCACGGCGTCCGAGGCGTCGGCAGCGCGGCACCGGCTGTGCTCGCTGCGGTCCTGGCCGCGCGGACGGACCGGATCCGGCTGGGCGCCGGCGGTGTGCAGCTGGCCAACCATCAGCCGCTGGTCGTCGCAGAGCAGTTCGCCGCACTGGCAGCGGCGTACCCGAGCCGGATCGACCTCGGCGTGGGTCAGCAGCACAGCCTGATCCCCAGTACAGCGACCGCACTCGGCGGTGGCGCCCGGGACGCGTTCCCGCAGCGGTTGGACGAGCTGTGCGGGTTCCTCCGGGACGGCTTGCCCGGGCGAGCACCTGTGGGCGACGTACGGCTGACACTGGCCGGATTGCCGCCGCCGGTGTTCGTACTGGCCGACCATCCGGGTGCTGCGGCGACTGCCGCCGTCCGTGGGCTGCCTGTGTTCCTGGCGCATCACTGCGCGGCCGCCGGGACGCCGGCGGCGGTGGCGGCGTACCGGGATCACTTCGAGCCGACCGGGCCCACGGTCAAGCCGTACCTCGCCGTCACGGTCGGTGTGGTCGCGGCCGACTCGGAGGAGGAGGCGATCATCCGGTTCGCGGAGTACGTGCGGGTGAAGACCCGCCTCGGTACGACGGGACCGCGAGCGACACCGGCCGAACTGATGGCGGTCCTCGAGCAACCACTGACCGGACGCGAGCGCGGCCGGGCCGAGCGGATGCTGGACGACCCGAGCACCATCGTCGGCTCGAGAGCGTCCGTGGTGGCGGAGCTCGGCGGACTGGTCGCCAGTACGACCGCCGACGAGATCATGCTGGTCCCACTCGCCTTCGACGGCCTGGTCCGGTCGGCGATCCTCCGCACCATCGCCGCCGGCCTGACCCGCATGGTCCGCACGATCCCCAGGCACGCCCCACCACTCATCGCCACCGCTTAATGTGGGTACTGCCGACTAGTGAGAGGCGGGCTCATGTCACGGGAGCGGGAAGTCGTCGAGGCGTGTCCGACCGAGCTGTACATCGGGGGGAAGTGGGTAGCGGCCGAAGGTGGCAAGACCCTCGCCGTCGAGGACCCAGCCACCGGTACGACGCTCTGCGACGTGGCTGATGCCAGTCCGGCCGACGGCAAGGCCGCACTGGACGCAGCGGTCGCCGCGCAGGCGGACTGGGCCGCGACGCCGCCGCGAGAGCGTGGTGAGATCCTGCGCCGCACCTATGAGCTGATGACCGAGCGGGCCGACGACCTCGCGCTGCTGATGACGCTCGAGATGGGCAAGCCGGTCGCGGAGTCCAAGGGCGAGATCGCCTATGCGGCCGAGTTCTTCCGCTGGTTCGCCGAGGAGGCCGTCCGGATCGAGGGCGGCTACCAGATCGCGCCGAACGGCAAGGGCCGCTTCCTGGTGATGCGGCAGCCGGTCGGGCCCTGCCTGCTGATCACTCCGTGGAACTTCCCGGCCGCGATGGGCGCCCGCAAGATCGGTCCGGCCGTCGCCGCCGGCTGCGCGATGGTGATCAAGCCTGCCTCCCAAACCCCGCTGTCGATGCTCAAACTGGCCGAGCTGATGACCGAGGCCGGACTGCCGGCCGGAGTGCTGAACGTGATCACCACGCACAACGCCGGCGGTGTGATGGAGCCGCTGATCCGGGACGGCCGCGCGCGCAAACTGTCCTTCACCGGCTCGACCCAGATCGGCCGGAAGCTGATCGAGCAGGCCGCCGAGCAGGTGCTGCGGACCAGCATGGAGTTGGGCGGCAACGCGCCTTTGCTCGTGTTCGCCGACGCCGACCTGGACAAGGCGGTCGACGGGGCGATGCTGGCCAAGATGCGCAACGGCGGCGAGGCCTGTACGGCGGCCAACCGGATCTACGTGCAGACGCCGGTGATGGACGCGTTCGCGGCCCGGCTGACCGAGCGGATGGCCGCGCTGAAGGTCGGCCGTGGCACCGAGGACGGGGTCGACGTCGGCCCGTTGATCGACGGGACCCAGCGGGACAAGGTGCGCGAGCTCGTCGACGACGCGGTGGACCAGGGCGCGCGGGCGCTGACCGGCGGATCGGTTGCCTCGGGCAACGGATACTTCTACCCGCCGACCGTGCTGGCCGACGTCCCGCAGAGCGCCCGGCTGCAGAAGGAGGAGATCTTCGGCCCGGTCGCACCACTGACCGCCTTCGAGACCGAGGAAGAAGCGGTCCGGATGGCGAACGACACGGAGTACGGCCTGGTTTCCTACCTGTTCACCAACGACCTCACCCGCGCGCTGCGTGTCTCCGAGAAGCTCGAGACCGGGATGATCGGCCTCAACCAGGGCATCGTCTCCAACCCGGCCGCACCGTTCGGCGGCGTCAAGCAATCCGGCCTCGGCCGCGAGGGCGGCACTGTGGGCATCGACGAATACCTGGAGATCAAGTACGTCGCGATCAACGTGGACTGATCTGTTCGACGGTCAGGGTCAGGCGCTGGATGCCCCAGTTGCCGGCGGCGGGGCCGGGCGGGAACCAGACGTCGACGATGTCGTCCTTGATCCAGCTGCCGATGTCGGCCGCGTAGCAGTGGCCGCAGCCGGGCACCCACAGCCGGGTCCCCCACGGGATGATCCGGGCATCGACCGCGCAGATCCCGGTGCCGGCGTTGTAGCCGAGCGCGGTCTGAGCGACATGTTTGTACGCCGAGACCCGGTAGTTCAGCGTGGTTGGTGGGGCGGGACCACGAGGTTTCACCCTCAAGTAGCGGTCCCGCACCCCACTTAGTCAAGGTCTCGACGTAATTCAGTTCACCAGATCGTTCGCCGAGCGCAACACCGGTACGCCGACCTGCGCCGGAGCCGTCCCGCCCGTCACATGGAAGGTGTGGCGCTCGCCCGCGGACAGGGTGATCAGGCACGAGTCCACCCGCGCCGCCGCGTCCAGCCGGTCCGGGAACAGCGCCAGGTCCTTCGCCAGTGCGGTCGCGGTGACGGTCACGTCGTACCCGTCGGTGGTCGGAGCGACCGACGCGGTGTAGGCGTCGCCGGCCAGCCGCAGCGCGGTGTCCTCGACGAAGTACCAGTACGCCGTCGACTCGCCGCTGCGGACCTCCAGGTACTCGCGGTGGGGGTCCCCCGGCGTGGCGACCGACTCGGGAACCGAGCTGAGGATCGCCGAGCGTGGTTCGACCTCGAGCGCGAACGTCTCCTGCGCGAGTACCGTGCTGTCTGTGCCGGTCGATCGCCGGCGGACCGTGATCTCACCCGTCCAGCTCGCGTCCGTGTCGTTGTGCGCGGCAACCACTAGTCCGTCTTCCCGCGGCTGCACGGTCAGCAGGCGTTCGGCGTACACGCGCTGCAAGGCGAACCACAGCGGCTTCCGAATCCCGTGCCCGTCGACCGCCGCCCACGACACAACCGGCCAGTTGTCGTTGAGCTGCCAGACCACCGCGCCGGTGTTCAGCGGGAACAGGCTGCGGAAGTGCTCGATGCCATAGGCAACCGCTCGCGCCTGGTTCAGCTGCGTCGTCCAGTGCCAGTCGTCGATGTCCTTCCATCCCGGCAGGTGATCACCGAGTCCGCGCTCCAGCTTGAGGTTGCCCTCGAAGGCCTTCTGGTGCACGAGCATCTGGGCGCCGTACGGATCCAGCGGCGCGTCGTGCACGACCGAGGTCAGCGTCGACCACGCCGGCGGCCCCTGGAACCCGAACTCCGACACGAACCGCGGCTTGTACTTGCGGTACGTCGTGTAGTCGACCTGGTTCCAGACGTCCCAGATGTGCATCGTCCCGTGCCGCTCGTCGTTCGGGTGGATGAAGCGGTCGTACGAGTACGGGCTGCCCGGCGAGTACGGCGTTCGCGGGTCGAGCTCGGCCACGATCTTCGGCAGCAGGTCGAAGTAGTACCCCTCACCCCAGGCACGCTCGGCCAGCGGCACCCGCCAGCCCCACTCGACGTACCCCCAGATGTTCTCGTTGTTGCCGTTCCACACCGCGAGGCTGGCGTGCTTGCTCAGCCGGCCGACCGCGTCCCGCGCCTCGGCCTCCACCTCGCTCCACAGCGGCTCGTCCTCCGAGTACGCCGCACACGCGAACAGGAAGTCCTGCCAGACAAGGATTCCCAGCTCGTCGCAGATGTCGTAGAAGACTTCGTTCTCGTAGATTCCGCCTCCCCAGACGCGCAGAAGGTTCATGCCGGCGTCGACCGCGTCCTGGATGCTTGTGCGATAAGTCTCCGGGGTCAGCCGGGTCACGAACGCGTCGTCGGGGATCCAATTGGCGCCCCGGATGTAGATCGGCTTGTCGTTCACCGACAGCACGAACGGCGTCCCATCGTTGTCCGGAGCAACATTCAGCGTCACGCTCCGGAAACCGACCCGCCCGTTCCACTCATCCCGGTCGTCGACCGTGACGGTCACGTCGTACAGCGGCTGCTCGCCGTGGCCGCGCGGCCACCACCGGTCCACCGCGTCGATCGTCGAGGTGAGCTCGACGGTCTCGGTGCCGGCGGCAACTGTCGCCGTCTGCGTCGTGCCGCCGACCTCGACGGTGATCGACGCGTCGCCGCCCTCGCGGTCGGCCCACGCGAGCGCGACCTGAGTGGTCAGGACACCCCGGTCGCCTTCGACACCCGCCAACGGACGGACCGTGTCGATCCGCACACCGGACCACGACTCGATCCGGATCGGCCGCCAGACGCCCACGGTCGCGACGTCCGGACCCCAGTCCCAGCCGAAGTTCGACGCCATCTTCCGCAGCTCGTTGTACGGGTGCAGGTTCGTGTGCGGCCAGTCGCCGACAGTCGCCCGGATCTCCTCGGCCCTCGACACCGGACCGGCGAACTCGATGACCAACTCGTTGTCACCGGCAATCAAGGCCTCGGTGATGTCGAACCGGTACGAGCGGTGCTGGTTCGCGGTCCGGCCGAGCTCCCGGCCGTTCAGCGTCACCGTCGCCACCGTGTCGAGGCCCTCGGCGACCAGCTCCTGCCGGGTGTTGCCGTCCGTGGCCCAGGTGAACTCGGTCCGGTATCGCCAGGACGTCCGGCCGATCCAGGCCAGCTTCGACTCGTTGTCACCGTCGAACGGATCCGGGATCTCGCCCGCCGCGAGCAGGTCGGTGTGCACCTCGCCGGGCACCGTGGCGGAGATCGGCCGCCCGATCAGACCCTCCGGCGCGGAACCCTCCAGCGCACTCACGGTCCAGACAGCACCGCCGTCGGTGGTCAGCGGCACGACATTGAGCGTTGTCACAGGCGTTCTCCCAGGTGAACCGGTTTAGTCGGTGCGAACCGCTCCCCGGTCGAAGGGGAGCGGTGAGATCAGTCTTCGAGGACGACGCGTCGCCACAGGTCGGCGATCGCGCGGTGTCCGGCGGCGGTCGGGTGCACGCCGTCGTGGGCGAGGGTGGCCGCACCGACGACCGCAGCCTGCCGGTTCAGCTCGACATCGGCCGGTACCAGGATGGCGCCGTACTCGACGGCGAGCTTGCGGACCACGTCCAGCTTCGGATCGAGGTCCTCGCGCCACGCCTCCTGCCCGTCCTTCACCGGCAGCAGGAAGAGCTCCATCGCGACGACGGGGCAGGTGAGCGGGTCGAGCATCGCCCGGTACGACTCCTCGAACGACTCGGCCGTCGTCGGGTCGTCCTCGTCGTACCGCCGCCAGGTGTCGTTGATCCCGATCAGGATCGACACCAGCGACGGCTCATGGGCCAGCACATCGGCGGACCACCGGGCGGCCAGGTCGGCTGCCCGGTTGCCGCTGATGCCGGCGTTGACGATCCGCGGCCGGCGCGGACCGAGATCGTCGTACAGGTTGCGCACATAGCCGTCGCCGAGCCCGTCCGGGTCGGTACGGCGGCCGCAGTCGGTGACCGAGTCCCCGGCGAACACGAGGGTCCGCCGGGGATCGAGAAGGATCGTGGTCACAGGGTGGCCGCGGTGACGTCCCAGTCGTCCGGCAGGATCGGCGCGACCTCGACGGTGCTCTGCACGTCGACGAACGCGCCGGTGTCGATCGACTCGGTGATGGACGCCATCACGTCGACGATGTGGAACGCCAGCGCCCCGGTCGCCCGGTGCGGCCGGCCGGCCCGGATCGCCCGCGCCATCTCCAGCACGCCGGTGCCCCGCTCGGCCACCGCCGTAGTACTCGCGAGCGTCTCCCACTCGTCCGCGCCTCGGCGGCGGATCTTGACGTCCCCGGCGAACCCGTTCGGGTCCGGTACGGCGAGCGTCGCCTCGGAGCCGGTGATCTCGACGAACCCGGCCCGCGACAGCGGCGAGTCGAAGCTGAAGATGCTCTGCGACGACTGCCCCGACTCGAACCGCGCGATCGCGCTGACGTGGGTCGGCACGGTCACGTCGAAGTCGGTCCCCGCCAGCGGACCGGATCCGATCGTGCGCTTCTCCCGCGACTTCGAGCCGAGCCCCGCCACGGCGCCGACCGGACCGAACAGCTGCACCAGCGTGGTCAGGTAGTACGGGCCGATGTCCCACAGCGGTCCCGCGCCCTCCTGGAACAGGAAGGCCGGGTTCGGATGCCAGGACTCCGGACCGGGCGACTGCATCAGCGTCAGCGCCGTCAGCGGCTGACCGATGTCACCGCGCTCGATGATGCGCCGCGACTCCTGCAGGCCCGGACCCAGGATGGTGTCGGGTGCGCAGCCCAGCCGCACGCCCGCGTCCTGGGCTGTCGACAGCAGCTTCAGGCCGCTGTCCTGGTCGAGCGAGAACGGCTTCTCACTCCACACGTGCTTGCCTGCGGCGACCGCTGCCAGGGCCACCTCGACATGTGCGACCGGGATGGTCAGGTTGACCACGATCTCGACGTCCGGGTGGTTCAGGACCGCGTCGGGACCGCCGTGGCTCTCGATCCCGTACTGCTCGGCCTTCTCCTTCGCCGCCTCCGGCCGCAGGTCGCCGATCGCGACCACCTTCAGGTCGGGGAAGCTCTGCATGCTCTTGATGTAGGCGTCGGAGATCACCCCGGCGCCGATCACCCCTACGCCAACAGCGGTCATGCGGGTGCGCCCTCTCCGGTGAGGAAGGTGTAGCTGCCTTCGACCGCGTCGAAGATCTCGCCGGAGAAGTCGTCCAGCTCGACCACGCGCAGCGCGTTCGGCGCGGCGGCCAGGATGTCCCGGACCGCGATGACGCCGTCGCCGACCGCGACCTGGGCCTTGTTGTCCAGGGTGCCGTCGCCGTCCTTGACGTGGATCGCCTTCACCCGGTCGCCGAACTTGCCGAGCAGCGCCGGTACGTCGGCGCCGCCGACGGCGGCCCAGTAGGTGTCCACCTCGAGGATCACGTCGTCGGACAGGTTGTCGACCAGGATCTCCAGCCCGTGCGCGCCGCCGATCTTGGACTCGAGCTCGAACTGGTGGTTGTGGTAGCCGACCGTGATGCCGTGGTCGGCGGCCTCGATCGCGGCCTTGTTCAGCCCGTCGGCGATGACCTTGATGTCGTCGGCGGACTGCCAGCGCGCGGGGTCGGTGTGCGGGTCGATCACCGTGGTGATGCCGAGCCGCTTGGCCGCGGCGTAGATCGGGGCGCTGTCCTCCCGGAGCAGGCCGGCGTGGGTGGTGGGTGCCGAGAGTCCGTGCTTGGGCAGCGCCTCGGCCAGCCGGTCCGCGAAGGCGGTGACACCGAAGGGTTCGACCTTCGTGTAGCCGATCTCCGCGATCCGGGCCAGGGTGGCGTCGAAGTCCTCTTCGAGCTTGCCCCGGACCGTGTACAACTGGAGGGACAGGTTGTCCACTGCGACCATGGTTTCTCCTCGTCGCCGGCGCCTCGCCCGCTGCCCTGGGGTTCACACCGACTGATAAGCCGAACCGGTTAAGTAACGACGACAACGCTATCCCACCCGACCCCGCCGACACCACCCTCCGCCCAACCACTGAGCGGTCACCATCCCGCAACCCTCCAACTGAGTGGAGATCCCCCGAGCCAGGGGGTTGCCCCCTCAGATTCCGACGGGGCAACCCTCCATCAGAGGGGGCATGCCTTCAGTTGGAGGGTTGCGGCGTGGAGGGGATGTGATCAAGGATCACGCTCTGCGCCAGGGCGATGACACGGTGTAGGATCGGCGCACACTGGAGGATTCCGGACCGACTCGTCAGCGGTCCGGCCGCCGTGAGGGGTGTTCGTCGTGGCTCGAGTGACCATCAAGGAGATCGCCAGACGCTGCGGCGTCTCGCAGGGCGCGGTGTCGTACGCGCTGAACAACCAGCCGGGGGTCTCCGCGGCCACCCGGGCTCGGGTCCTGAGAGTGGCCGCCGAACTGGAGTGGGTGCCCAACCGGGCCGCCCGGCAGTTTGTCGGCGGCGCGCAGCGAGACGTTCGGGCTCGTCCTTGCCAGGACCGTGCAGACCTTGATCGAGGAACCGTATTTCATGGGCTTCGTCGGTGGCGTGGAGTCCGTGCTGGGCGAGAAGTCGTACGCGCTGGCCCTGCAGGTCGTGGCGGACCTGGCCGAGGAGCAGGTGACGTACCGGAAATGGACCGCGGAGCGGCGGGTCGACGGCGTGATCGTGGTCGATCTCCGGGTCGCCGCTTCCTGGATCTCCTCACCGGAGCCGTCCCCCAGGCACACCTCTACCCCACCCCACTGCTCATCATCCGCGACAGCTCAGGCCCGCCACCGCCTGGCTAGCACCTCGCCCAGACTCGAGGCCTCGGACAGGGTCGCGTGGGTCTGAACAGGTTATTGCCTGTTCAGACCCACCGGACCCTGTTCACGGCCCCGCCAACTGGTGGGCCTCAGCAGGCTGTCACCGTGACCGGTACGCCGTTCAGCGCGGCGGTGCCGGCGACGGGGTCGGTGAAGTCCGCGTCCGTCACGTCGTTGGCGCTGGGGCCGGGGACCTGGTTGGCGACGGAGAGGTGGGTGCCGGGGCGGCCGTGGCCGAAGCCGTGCGGGAGGCTGACCACGCCGGGCATCATGTCGTTGCTCGCGGCAACTTCCACCGTGACCGACCCGGCCGCGGACGTCACCGTGACCAGCTGCCCGTCGGCCAGGTCGCGCTTGGCCAGGTCCTCCGGGTTCATCAGCAGCTGATGCCGCGGCTTGCCCTTCACCAGCCGGGCCGAGTTGTGCATCCACGAGTTGTTGCTGCGCAGGTGGCGCCGCCCGATCAGCAGCAACTCGCCGTCACTCCCGGTCGCGAGCGCCTCCAGCCGGGGCAGGTCGTCCAGGATCATCCGCTGGGCGAGGTCGATCCGCTTGGTCTTGTGGTGCAGCGCCCGGGGCAACGCCGGCTGCAGCGGCCCGAGGTCGACCCCGCCCGGCGACCTGCGCAGCTTCCGCAGCGACAGCCGGTACGGCCCGATCCGCAGTCCGAGGTCGACGATCCGTCGCGGCGACAACCGCAGTCGTGCCATCATCTCGACCTTGCGCCGGCTCATCGGCGTACGGCGTACCAGGCCCAGACCGAGGTCGCGGAAGATCTCCCAGTCGTGCCGGGCCTGCGGGGGCTTCGGCAGAACGGCGTCGTTCCAGCGCGAGGTGTTGCGGACCGCGAGCTGGTGGAAGATCACGTCGTAGTGGTCGCGCTCGAGCGGCGGCGCCGGCGGCAGGATCACGTCCGCGTGCCGGGTGGTCTCGTTGATGTACGGATCGACCGCGACCATGAAGTCCAGCGTGCCGAACGCCTCGTCGAGCCTGCGGCCGTTCGGCGTGGACAGCACCGGGTTGCCGGCCACCGTCACCATCGCGCGGATCCGGCCGTCACCCGGCGTCAGGATCTCCTCGGCCATCGTCGACACCGGCAGCTCGCCGCCGAACTCGGGCAACCCGCGGACCCGGCTCCTCCACAACCCGAGGTGGCCACGGCCGAGACCGAGCAGCGCGTTCACCGCCGGCCGCGGGAACATCGTCCCGCCGGGCCGGTCCAGGTTCCCGGTGATGATGTTGAGCACCTGGATCGCCCACTGACAGATCGCGCCGAACTGCTGCGTCGACACCCCGACGCGTCCGTAGCAGGCAGCCCGGTCAGCCGTCCCGAACTCGCGGGCGATCCGCCGGATCACCTCCGCGTCGATCCCGGTCATGCCCCCCGCCCGCTCGGGCGTCCATGGCTCGACCGCGGCCTCGACCGCCTCGAAACCATCGACGTACGACGCCGGCCGAGCGTGACCGTCCTCGATCACCTGATGGATCAGCGCGAGCAGGAAGGCGGCGTCCGTGCCCGGCCGGACGAAGTAGTGCTCGTCGGCGACCGCCGCGGTCTCGGTCCGGCGCGGGTCGATCACGACGACCTTGCCACCGCGCTTGCGCAGTTCCTTGAGCCGCCGCCCGAACCCGGGCGCCGTCATCATGCTCCCGTTCGAGGCGAGCGGATTGGCGCCGAGCATAAGCAGGTACGACGTCCGGTCGATGTCCGGAACCGCCACCATCAGCTGGTGCCCGTAGAGCAGGTACGACGCGAGCATGTGCGGGAGTTGGTCGATCGAGGTCGCGCTGAACCGGTTCCGGGTCCGGAGTTGCCGGATCATCGTCGGCAGGTGGGTGAGCGCGCCGAGGCTGTGCACGTTCGGGTTGCCGAGGTAGACGCCGACCGAATCCCGGCCGTGCTCGCGCTGGATCTCGGTCAGCCTCCCGACCACCAGTTCGTACGCCGCCTCCCACCCGAGTTCCTGCCATCCGTCGGGAGTCCGCCGGACCGGCGTGGTCAGCCGGTCGGGATCCTCCTGGAGATCGCGCAGCGCGACCGCCTTCGGGCAGATGTGGCCGCGGGACAGCGGGTCCGACTCGTCGCCGCGGATGTCGGTCACGCGGCCGTCCTCGACCGTCACGAGCACACCGCAGATCGCTTCACACAGGTTGCACGAGGTCCGCCGTACGGTGGTCGCCATCCAGCCAAACTACCCCCGGGTAGCCTGTCCGGCCATTACTCGAAGCGCGCCTCGTCGAGTCGCCCGAGGATGGCGTCGACGGTCTCGCCGGCGGAGAGGTCGGAGTTGTCGAGCCAGAGTCCGCGGCGCGGGCTGAACGCGTGCAGCTCGTAGTCGAGCTCGTCGACCAGGTGGTACGCCCCGCCGATCCGGCTGGAGATCACCTCGGGTCGCGGCGTCAGGACGACGAGATACCGCGGGCGGGTCCGGATCCCGTCGAGGAACTCGCGGAGCAGTTCGCCGATCACCACGTCCTCCAGGACCACGGTGAAGCCGGCGTCGGCGTACCCGTCCGCGACCTGGCAGGCGAGCCGGTAGCGGAGCTGGAGCTGCTTCTGGGCCGCGGCGCTGTCGTCGCGCATCGAGGCCTGTCCGCTCACGATCATCCGGCGGAAAACATCACCGCGGAGGTGTACGCCGTACTGGAATCTCTCGGCCAGTAATTGGGAAACTGTCGACTTCCCCGCCGCCATGATCCCGCTGACGACGATCACCCCCTCGGACTCCATGCGGTGATGTTGCCACGCGGCGCAAGGTTTTGGTCAGGTCTCCCCGAATCTTGTCTGTAACCGGACAGAAAACCTTGGTTTGCAAGGCTTTTCAGGCCAGCAGCGACTCGACGTGGAGCCGGAGAAGCTGCCGGACCCGGGTCGGTGTGGTGCGGTCGGGCTGGATCGCCGCGTGCAGGGCCAGCCCGTCGATCACCGCGTGCAAACGCTCGACCTCGCGGCGTAGATCGACGCCCTCTTTCAGAACGCCGGCCTGGGCGAGTGCCTGCAGGAGCGATTCGCAGAGTTGGCGCAGTCCGTTGTGCACGGTGTCGACGTGTTCGTGCAGGGTGCCGGCGCCGGACTCGGCCTGGGCCTGGGCCATGAACGCGATCCAGACGTCGAACTCGGCGCGGCGTTCGGCGTCGAGGGGGAGGGCTTCCTCGAGGTAGCGCAGCACGACCGTGGTCGGGCTGCCCTTGGCGTCCAGAGCCTCGATCCGCTGCGTCACGCGCCTGGTGACCAGGTCCATCGCGAAACTCAGCAGACCGTCCTGGTCCGGGAAGTAGTACCGGACGGCCCCCGGTGACCAGCCGGCCTCGGCGGCGATGGTGCGGACCGAGGCCGCGCGGATGCCGTCGCGGCGGACCACCCGCCAGAGCGCCTCGGCGATCTCCTCGCGGCGGGTCTCGTGGTCGACGATCTTCGGCATGGGTCCTTTTTAGCACAGTCGTGTTAGAGTCTTGTCTCAACACAGTCGTACTTAATAACTCGGGAGGGTGAACCGCTGTGCTGCTCGCTGTGATCGCCGGGTGTGAGATCGGCTTCTGGGTTCTGCTCGCCGCCGGGATGGTGACGCGCTACCTGCTCAAGCTGCCCAGGGCGGGCCTGGTGCTGCTGGCCGCCGTACCGCTGGTCGACGTGGTGATGCTCGCAGCCAGCGTGATCGACATCCACCGTGGCGGGGTGCCGGCGTTCAAGCACTCACTGGCCGCGATCTTCATCGGGGTCAGCGTCGGCTTCGGTCATCAGACGCTGAAGTGGGCGGACAAGTGGGCCGCGCACTTCCTGGGCGGTGCGCCGCGCCCGGTCAAGCCGCCGAAGCGCGGTCCGGAGCGTGCTCGTCGCGAGCGCGCCGGATGGTTCCGTCACCTGCTCGCGTACGGCGTCGGAGTCGGCATCATGATCGGCCTCGGCCTGCTGTCCGGTCGCGGGTACGACGCCGCCCTCGCGCCGGCCTGGACCTGGACCGTCGTGCTGGTGATCGACGCCATCGTCTCGTTCAGCTACAGCTTCGACCGCGCCGACGACGAGGCCCGGGAGAAGCAGTCGGTCTGAGATGCCCTCGCCGGCCGCTCCGGCGTCGTACATTTCGGACATGACGACGACGGGGCGTAGCTGGGCCGGGATGACCGCTCTGGTGGTGGCGGCCGGGATCGTGATCCAGCTGATCGTGACGGCGAACGGGACCGAGGGGTTCTTCCCGGACAACCCGGACCGCGTGTTCAACGTGTTCGCGTACTTCACCATCCAGTCGAACCTGTTGCTCGGCGGGACTGCGCTGATGCTGGCTCTGCAACCGGACCGGCCGCAGAGCACGCTGTTCAAGACGCTGCGGTTGAACGGCGTGCTCTGCATCGCCGTGACCGGGATCGTCTACCACCTCGTGCTGGCCGGCTCGGACGACCTGCACGGGTGGGCGGCGGTGGCCAACTTCCTGCTGCACACGCTGGCACCCGTGGTCGGGGTGCTGGGCTGGCTGCTGTTCGGTCCGCGCGGGCAGACCGATGCGCGGATCGTCTCGTGGTCGATCGTTTACCCGCTGCTGTGGCTGGTGTTCACACTGATCCGCGGTGAGTTCGTCGGGTTCTACCCGTATCCGTTCGTGAACGTCGACGAGCACGGGTACGCACGGGTGCTGCTGAACTGTCTGCTGGTCGCGGTACTGTTCCTGGCTCTGGCGGCCGGGGCGACCTACCTCGACCGCCGCTTGCACCGGAAGACAACCGTCGAAAGGTAGACCCGTGCTGGTGACCTCGCGCTCGTACGCCGAGTACGAAGCGATGTTCGACCTGAAGGACCTCCCCGACTCCGTGCTCGACTGCTGTGCGGGTGGTGCCGGGTTCACTGCCGAAGCCGCAGCCCGTGGCGTCGACGCGATCGCCGCGGATCCGGCGTACGAGCTCGATCACCCCGAGCTGGTCGACACGGTCCGGCGGAGCCTGCCGGCGACGGCCGGGATCGTGGACGAGCATCAGGGGAGCTTCGTCTGGCACTGGTACGGGTCGCCCGAGCGCAAGGACCAGTACCGCATCGAGGCCGCCGACGCGTTCCTGCAGGACGTCGCGGCCGCGCCCGAGCGGTACGTCGCGGCCGGCCTCCCGGAGCTGCCCTTCGGTGACCGGCGCTTCGAGTTGGTGCTGTGCTCACACCTGTTGTTCACGTGGGCCGACAAGTACGACCGCGACTGGCACGAGGCGGCGCTGCGGGAGCTGATCCGGGTGGCCAACTCCGAGGTCCGCATCTTCCCGCTGGTCATGCAGGGTGCCGGTGAGTCGGTGCCGTATCTGCAGGACATGCTGCAGGGGCTCGACGGCGTCACCTGGGAGATCCGCAAGGTGCCCTACGAGTTCCAGGCCGGGGCCGACGAGATGCTGGTCATCACTCGCACCTGACGTTTGGTGCTTCCCACCCGATCGCCATCCCGGATGAGTTGCGCACTGACCCGCCACGAGGGGTGGGAAGCGCCAAACGGCAGCTACCGCGTGCCTGCCCGGCCGATCGAGTGGTGGAGGGCGCTTCACCACTCGATCGGTTGGATGGCCGGCTGGTTCAGCGGAGGTACCTGCCGCAGACGGGCCACGGGGAGGCGCCGCGCTGGGCGTAGAGCTTCTTCGCGCGCGTCAGCTGCTCGCCCGCGGACGCCTTCGTCGGGCTGCCGGAGCCGCCCACGCTGCGCCACGTCTGCATGTCGAACTGGAACAGCCCGTAGTACCCGGCCGAGTTGACGGCCCGCGGGTTCCCACCGGACTCACAGTTGGCGACCTTGGCCCAGGCGCCGCTCAGGTTGGCCTTGCCGCTGGACGTGGAGCGATCCTGGGACCGGCTCTCCCGCACCTTGCGCTCGGCCTTGTGGACCTTCTTCGTCTCGACCTTGTGGGTCTTCTTCGCGGTGACCTTCCTCGGCGCGGGAGCGGCGGCCTTGTTCGCGCCGTCCAGCGACAGGGTCTGCCCGATGAGGATCAGGTCCGGGTCCTCGAGGTTGTTGATCTTCGCCAGCTGATGCCAGTCGGCACCGTTCGCCTGGGCGATTTCTGAGAGCGTGTCGCCGGCCTTGACCGTGTAGTCGGTCGCGAAGGCCGCACCGGCGCCGGCGGCGGTGATGCCGGCCCCGAGACCGGCGATCGTGATCGTCCGGGCCACCCGGCGAGTATTTCGCCGGGGGCGCGCATGTCGGGCTTTGGACATCAGAAAAGCGCTCCTCGTGAGCTGGGCATGGTGGAACTCACCAGGCCCCCCGTCAGGGGATGGGGGCATCCGGGCGGGTCACAGGACAGCGTCCGAATGGTCACGCCACGGTAACGACGCGACCTGAGCCATCCTGTGCGACCTTGGCCCGAAGCGCAAGGCCAATCGGGGGATCTGCCCCGGGTTTTTCCGTCGCTTGACGTAGCGAAAGCCCAACAACAGAACGGTTTCCAGTGTGACGCGCCGAAGGTTTGAGCGCGGCTGGAGGGGGTAGGCAACGCTGAGCAACCGCCCGGTTTCCCGCCCGTGCAGACGTCGGGAACACCCCGTTTTCCCACCTGCTGGACCTGCGTTGTCTCAGCGCCGGAAGTATCGCGGCGGGACCAGGTCCGTGGTGAGCTTCCGGATCACGTCCTGCTCCTCGGCCGGCCACGCCTCCCACACCTCTCGCGCCCACGTGATCAGCGCGGCCTCCACGTCCCCGACGTCACCTGCAGTGAGTACGTCGTACGCCGTGAGCCGGCCGACCGTCGCGGGTGGGGTCAGCGCGGGCCAGTCGTCGTACGAATTGGCCATGATCCCGTGGGCGGTGCGGACGTCGATGGTGCCGGAGCCGCGCTCGAAGTACATATAGAGGCCGTTCAGTGCGAACACCGGCCCGATGCGTGGAGCGTCCGGGCTGACGTGCTGGGCGCCGTACGCGTCGATCCGCAGCTGGTGCAAGTACCCGAGCCGAGCCGCGTGCTCCAGCTCGTAGCCGAGCAGCTCACCGGCGACCTCCAGGCACTCCGGGGAGGCGGTGTTCTTCGCCTCGCCCGGCCAGTCCGAGCGCGGGAGTACGGCGCCGCACCCGGGGCAGGCTGACTCTTTCCCCACCCCACCGCCCGATTCGTGCGTGTCATCCGAGGAGTTCACTCGTTGATCGAAGCACGCGCACCGTCGTCCGGCAGCTGGTTTTCACCGCCCGTAACTTCACTTCCAGTGCCTCGTACACACCCAAGAGCGACGACTACTGTCATCCCGTGACCGCCGAGAGCACCCTCTGGAAGATCCACGGCGAACGCCTGATCGACGACACCCGCCGCCTCCGCCTGACCATCGCCACCGTCGAACTCCCCGACGGCGTGCAGTTCGAGCAGTACGTACTACGGATGCCGAAGGCCGCGATGATGGTCGTCCTCAACGACGCCCGCGATCACGTGCTGATGATGTGGCGCCACCGCTTCATCATCGACCGCTGGGTCTGGGAACTCCCCGGCGGTTACGTCGACCCCGACGAGGATCCGGCGGTCACCGCGACCCGCGAGGTGGAGGAAGAAACCGGCTGGCGCCCCCGATCCGTCGAGCCCCTCGTCACTCTCCAACCTTCAGTGGGTACGACGGACGCGGAGAACCTCCTGTTCATCGCCCATGGCGCTGACCACATCGGAGATCCCTCCGACATCAATGAGGCAGAGCGCATCGCCTGGCTCCCTCTGGACTCATTGCCCGGCCGCATCCAAGCCGGCGAGATCATCGGCGCCGCTTCCCTCGTCGGCCTCCTCCACGTCCTAGCGTTCCCGCGCTCATGACCGAGCAAT
The DNA here is from genome assembly GCF_036227145.1 of Kribbella sp. NBC_01484. NCBI lineage: Bacteria > Bacillati > Actinomycetota > Actinomycetes > Propionibacteriales > Kribbellaceae > Kribbella > Kribbella sp. NBC_01484. Next base: position 2,004,414 of record NZ_CP109437.1, on the reverse strand, counting down.
GGCTAGAGGTACGTCGGGAGTTGCAGCAGAACCGTTTTCGTTGGGGTGTCGAGGCCGCTGCCGACTATCCCGCGGATCGTCGAGTGGCCGGGACGCCGTTGCTGGCGGCATCGACGTGGATCCCGGCGCAGCCGATCCCGTTGGCCTCCATTCGGTTGGAGTTCGAGCCCGATGCGGAGTTCCACGGGGTGACAGGACTGGAACCCACGGACGCCCTGCCCCTGCGACCGGACGGCAGCCGCTACCCGTCGTACGCCGAGGCCATCGCCGACCTGGCGTCCCCGGCTGTCTTTGAGAACCGCCCGACGTACAGACTCCTGTCGGCGGACCTGACCGCCGCACAGCCCGTACTGCGCCTGGGTCGAGGCACCTACTTCGACAGCATCAACACCGGCGAAGCCTCCGCCCACGAGTACGCCGCCCGCCGCCTTGGCCTGAGTGGATCGAGCCCGCTGCGCACCGCGATCGGGGAACCCTGGGACCCAACCCGCCGCCCGACCAACCTGGCGATCAGCACCCTCACCATCCGCCACGACAAGACGACCGGCGACTCCTCCTTCCTGATCCACTGGCGTGATCCCGCCAAGGTGGGTCACGCCGGCGGCCTCTACCAGGTCGTTCCGTCGGGCGTCTTCCAACCAAGCGCCGACGCATCCTGGAACGAACGCCACGATTTCTCCCTCTGGCGAAACCTCACCCGCGAACTCTCCGAAGAACTCCTGGGCACGTCAGAAGACCACGGCAGCGACTCCGCCCCCATCAACTACGAAACCTGGCCCTTCGCCACCCAACTCTCAGCTGCTCTCACGGCCGGCTCGGCCCGGGCATACTGCGTAGGCCTAGGCGTAGACCCGCTCACCTTCGCCACAGACCTACTAACAGTCCTAGCAATCGACGCCGACATCTTCGACACCCTCTTCGCCGACCTCACCACCAGAAACGACGAAGGCCACGTCCTCACACCCCAACCCTTCACCGCCGACTCAATCAACGACTTCGTCCACCACAAACCACTACAAGCCGCCGGCGCAGCCATCCTCCAACTCGCCTGGCAACACCAACTGGTCGCGACCAGGGAGCTTGGGCGACTGGAGTCGTGATGTTGCGAGACTGAAAGCGGACCGCCGGCACTCACCAACCTGCCGTTTCCGGTCGAGCCCTTTCCTACGCGAGCGTGGCTAGAGGTCATCGATCGAGGTTGGTGAGTGGCAACGGTCCGCGCAGGACACCAGACCTGACGAACCCCACCGAAGTCACGCCGCCGCCGATACGCAGCGCAGCGGTCACAACGCGAGGCCGCGGACCCCAAACAGGGACCTTGAACACGAAATAACGTGTTCAAGGCCCCCACCGCCTGACCCAGCTCCCCACTCCAGGTCAGCGAGCAACCCCTCAGCAACTCGTCGCCGCCGGAACCAACATCACGCGGTTCAAGCGACCACAGTTGCCTTGCGCCACACGCTGGCGTGGGTAGTCGGTCGCGCGCGACACGAGGCGGCCGAGAAGGCCCGCGAACGGGGTGTGTTCGTCAGCCGCGCCGATGAGCACGGCACCAAGACCATGCCCGCAGAGGTACGGGTGGGCGGGAGCGCGCATAGCTGACGCGACGGAGGTGCGGCTGCGTAACACGCGTGGGCTATTACACCGGGTAGGTGTGGATTTCGGTGGCTTTTAGGGTGGCGTGGAGGGGTTGGCCGGGGGATAGGTGGAGGTCGGCTACTGCTGCGGGGGTGATGTCGGCCAGGAGGGTGGTTGGGCCGGTGGGGGTGGCGTTGAGGCGGACTCTGACTGTGTGGGCGTGTTGTTCTATGCCGGTGACTACGGCGGGCCAGGTGTTGCGGGGGCTGCCTGAGGGTGGTGAGGGGTAGAGGCTGACCGCGGTCGGTGGGAAGGCTACGTGGACCGGGCCGGTGGCTGGTTCGGCGAGGGTGATGGTGCCGCCTTCCACCAGGTCGACCGTGGTGCCGGAGGCGGTGCCGCGGTAGAGGTTGAGGCCTACTAATTGGGCTACGTAGTCGGTGCGGGGGCGGCGGGCTATCTCAGTGGGGCGGCCTGCTTGGACCATACGACCGTTCTCGACGATGACCAGCCGGTCCGCGAGGACCATGGCGTCGAGTGGGTCGTGGGTGATGAGCAGAGTGCGGCCTTCGTAGCGGCTCAGGTGTTGGCCGAGTTCGGCGCGGACGTGGAGCGTCGTACCAGCGTCCAACGCGGCCAAAGGCTCGTCCAGCAACAACAGTTCGGGGTCGGTGGCCAATGCTCGGGCCAGGGCGACTCGTTGGGCTTGGCCGCCGGACAACGAGCGCGGGCGGGTACGCGCGTACGACGACAAGCCGACGATCTCGAGCCAGCGCGAGGCCTCCGACCGGGCGGTGTGTTTGTCGAGTCCGCGGGCGCGGAGGCCGAAGGCAACGTTCTCGAGGCAACTGAGGTGGTCGAAGAGCAGGTAGTCCTGGAAGACCACGCCGATCGGCCGGCGGTCCGGCGGACGGAATGTACGCGGGGGTTCGTCCCACACGTCAGAACCTAAAGCGATGCGGCCACCGCCCAGCGGCAAGAGGCCGGCAATCGCGCGGAGTGCGGTGGTCTTGCCGGCGCCGTTGGGGCCCAGCAACGCGACCACCTCACCTGGTTCGACAACCAGGTCCAGCGAGAGGTCGAAGGAGTCACGGGTCACTCGCACGTCGGCGTACAGAGTCATCGCAGCCCACTGATCCAGCGCTCACGCAGAGACGCCAGTACGAGGACAGACACGATGAGAAGCACGATGCTCAGTACGACGGCCACGTCCGGGTCGGTCTCCAACGCGAGGTACACCGCCAGCGGCATCGTCGTCGTACGGCCGGGGAGGTTGCCGGCGAAGGTGATGGTGGCGCCGAACTCACCCAGCGCGCGAGCCCAGCACAGTACGGCGCCTGCCACGACACCTGGCGCGATCGACGGAAGTGTCACACGTCGAAAGGTCAGCCAGCGACCTGCGCCGAGTGTCGCGGCCGCCTCCTCGTAGCGAGGGTCAGCGGCTCGCAGTGCTCCCTCGACAGCGATCACCAGGAACGGCATGGCAACAAAAGCCTCCGCCACGATCACACCGGCCGTCGTGAACGGCAGAGTGACGCCGAACCACAGATCCAGGTGCTCACCGATCAGTCCGCGTCGCCCCAGAACCAGCAGCAGTGCAACACCGCCCACTACCGGTGGAAGGACCAGGGGGACGGTCACCAGAGCCCGGATGACGGCGCGACCGGGCAACTCGCCGCGAGCCAGCAGCCAGGCGAGCGGGATGCCCAGGACAAGACACACCGCAGTAGCGGAGGTGGCGCAGATCAGGGACAGCCTCAGCGCCTGCCAGACGTCCGGACTGGACAGACGGCTCGGCAACGTCGACCAAGGCGCTTTAGCCAGCAGACCGATCAGAGGGACGACCAGGAACGCCAGCCCGAGCAAGGCAGGCAGCAGGAGCACGAGGGGCAACCGCCCACTGGTGCTCCTGCTGCGACGACTCACGGTGCGTCGAAACTACTACGGCCTACGGCGCGCTGAAACCGGCGGCGGTCATGACCGCCTTGCCCTGGTCGGACAGCACGTAGGCGACGAACGCCTTGGCGCCGTCAGGGTTCGGAGCCTTGGTCAGCGTCGCGATCGGGTACTCGTTGATCGCTTTGTTCGCTTCGGGGAACTCGATGCCCTCGACCTTGTCCTTCGCCGACAGTACGTCGGTCTTGTAGACGAGGCCGGCGTCGACCTCGCCGAGGCCGACCTTGGTCAGCACGGCCTTCACGTCCTGCTCGAGGCTGTCCGGCTGCGGCGTGATCCCGGCCGCCTTGAACACCGTGTCGGCCGCCGCGCCACACGGCACCTGTACCGCGCAGATCGCGATCTTCTTGTCCTTGTCGGCGAAGTCCTGCAGCCCGGTGACCTTGCCCGGGTTCCCCTTCGGTACGGCGATCTCCAGCGTGTTCGTCACGAACACCGTCGGAGTGTTCTTGTCCGTCACCTGGTCCATGTTCTTCGGCGAGGCCGAGGCGAACACATCCGCGGGGGCACCCTGATTGATCTGCTGCGCAAGCGCCGAGCTTCCGGCGAAGTTGAAGGTCACCTTCACGCCGGGGTGGGCCGCCTCGAAGTCCTTGCCCAGCTGGGTGAACGTCCCGGTCAGGGAGGCCGCCGCGAAGACGTTGACGGTCCCGGACAGAGCCGGCGTACTGCTGCTGCCCGACGGCGAGGACGCCGCCGGAGTGTCGTCACCACAGCCGGCGAAGGTGAGCGCTGCAACGGCGGCGAGTGCGGCGAGCGCGGGACGACGGAACATCAGGCCTCCGGGATCTCGACGACGACATGGGTGGACTTGATCGACGCGACGGCGACCACACCGGGCTCCAGACCGAGCTCGTCGGCGGCCTCGCGACTCATCAGCGACACGACGCGGAACGGCCCAGCCTGCAGCTCGACCTGGGCCATCACACCGTCCTTGATGACGCGGGTGACGATACCCCGCATCCGGTTGCGAGCCGATGCGGCGGTGGTGTTCCCCGGCTCCGGCGACTCGGCCAGCTCTTGGGCGAATCGGGCGAGCGCTTGCCCGTCGATCGCCATCCGGCCGCTGTCCTGGACTGACGGCAGCCGGCCCTGGTCGACCCAGCGACGGACCGTGTCGTCGCTGACTCCCAGGAGCGCTGCCGCCTCAGTGATCCGCAAGTTCGGCACGGTAGACAGCATACTGCCGCAGATGCGGATTGTTGCCTGACCTTTTCCACAGTCACCGACCGGTGACGGAAAGTGTCTGCCAATCCGCATAAGTTAAAGGCATGAGGACATCGGGGTTGCGGGACTACCTGGACGGGCCGCACAAGGCGGCGCGCGACGTGGTGCGCGCAGGGCTGGCGGATGCGGAGCTGTTCGACCTGGCCGTGCGCCTGCCGCGGGACGAGTACCGCGACAAGGTGCTCGACCTGCTGCAGCAGATCACGGCCGACGGGCACCCGGCGCGCGGCTTCCCGAAGGAGTACGGCGGCGAGGGCGATCTCGGCGGGTTCATCGCCGGGTTCGAGATGCTGGCCTTCGGGGACCTCTCGCTGATGGTGAAGGCGGGGGTGCAGTTCGGCCTGTTCGCCGGCGCGATCCTGCATCTGGGGACCGAGAAGCACCATGAGCGGTATCTCGCCGACGCGGTCGGTGGCCGGTTGCTCGGCTGCTTCGCGATGACCGAGACCGGCCACGGGTCGAACGTCCAGGCGCTCGGTACGACGGCGACGTACGACGCCTCGGCCGGGGAGTTCGTCGTCCATACCCCGACCGCGGCGGCGCGGAAGGACTACATCGGCAACGCGGCGCGGCACGGGCGGATGGCGGCGGTGTTCGCGCAACTCGTGGTCGGCGGTGAGAGTCATGGGGTGCATTGCCTGCTGGTCCCGATCCGGACAGACGACGGTACGGCGATGCCCGGGGTGACGCTGTCCGACTGCGGCCCGAAGCTGGGACTGAACGGGGTGGACAACGGGCGGATCGTGTTCGACCAGGTCCGGGTGCCGCGGGATGCGTTACTGGACCGCTACGCCCAGGTTGATGCCGATGGCAACTATCAGAGTGAGATCCAGAATCCGGACCGCCGGTTCTTCACCATGCTCGGGACGCTGGTGCAGGGGCGGGTGTCGGTCGGCGGTGCGGCGATCAACGCGAGCAAGGTCGCGTTGACGATCGCGATCAAGTACGGCGCTCAGCGCCGGCAGTTCGGTGCGCCGGGGAGCGCGGAGGAGGCGTTGCTACTGGACTACCGGATGCACCAGCGACGGTTGTTGCCGTTGCTTGCGCGGACCTATGCCTTGCACTTCGCGCAGGGTGAGTTGGTGGACGAGTTCGTGCGGGTGTTCGGGGAAGACGGCACCGAGCACGACCGGCGGGCGTTGGAGGCGCAGGCGGCCGGGACGAAGGCGCTCGGGACGTGGCACGCGACCGAGACGATCCAGATGTGCCGCGAGGCGTGTGGCGGTGCCGGTTACCTCGCGGAGAACCGGCTGGCGACGTTGAAGGCGGACACCGATGTGTTCACCACCTTCGAGGGGGACAACACCGTCCTGCTGCAGTTGGTGGCGAAGGGTCTACTGACGGACTACCGGGAGTCGTTCGGGAAGCTGGACCCGCTCGGCACGGCCCGGTTCATCGCGGCGCAGGCGGTGGAGATCGCGGTCGAGAAGGCGGCCCTGCGACCGCTGATCGAGCGGCTGCGGGACGTCGTACCGAATCGGAGTGACGCGGCCGATCCGGACGCGGGGTTGCGGGACGACGCGTACCACTCGGGGCTGCTGCGGTTCCGGGAGGAGCACATGTTGTCCGGGGTCGCGCGGCGGCTGAAGGCGGGCATCGATGCGGGCGACGAGCCGTTCGAGGTGTTCAACCGGTGCCAGGACCACGTGATCGCGGCCGGCCGGGCGCATGTGGACAGGATTGTGATCGAGGCGTTCCAGGGCGCCGTACTGGACGCGCCGGAGGAGAGTCGTGAGCTGTTGAAGGACGTCTACGACCTGCACGCGCTGACGACGATCGAGGCTGAGCGGGCCTGGTACCTGGAGCACGGGCGGCTGTCGCCGGGGCGGTCGAAGGCGATCACGGCGCTCGTGAACGAGTTGTGCGCCGCCGTCCGGCCCGCCGCTGTCGAGCTCGTCGACGCGTTCGGTATACCGGGCGGGGCGGTGGAGGTGCCGATGGTTGTACCGTCGCAGCATGAGTGAGTCGATCGAACCCGCGTCGGCCGCCGAGGCCGCCCGCGAACTCGCCCGGGTGTTGCTGGAGCAGGCCGACGCTCTGGACCTGCACGACCTGCGGGCCACCGGCGCGATTGAGAACGTCCGGGTCCAGGCCCGGGCGCTCGCGGACGCCGTCCATGAACGGGGCTGGGGTGACATCTTCCTCGGGATCGACTCGTACGACCCCGACGAGCTGGACGACCTCCCGCTCGGGCCGGACGACTTCGACGACCCCGCGGACTACCGGGAGATCGTGGAGGGTGTGGACGATCTCGAGGAGCTGGAGGAGCCGCTGCTGCCGGAGAACGGGGTCCGGGTCAGCTATCAGGCGCGGTACGACTATGTGGTGACGGATCCGGACGCGTTCGTGCAGTACGTCCGGAGCCGGGCCGACGAGGCGCAGAACGACGAGGTGATCGACGACATCGAGGACGCGCAGTCGGCGTTCGAGCTGCTGTGTTACCTCGACGGGATGGGGTCGAAGGAGTACGACTCGTTCGGGCTGATCCCGGCCGGCGGGGAGGAGTCCCACCGGATCGTCGAGTTCTCCCTGTGGGACCTCGACCCGACCCGCCGCGACGACACCTACCCGTACTAGCCAGGACCGATCCGGTCAGGCTCGTCCGCGTCGGCGTAGTCAGCAGCAATCCGCTGCCGAAGCACCCAGATCAGGCTGGCCCGGCCAGCCTCTGTCCTGCTCGGCCAGCCGCAAGTGCCACCGCGCCGCCAAGTTCGAGCGGAAGGCGTCGAAGTCGACGCCTGGTTCTCTAGTCCCAGCCTCAGCGAGGATCGCCATCAGAGCACGGCGGCTGATCCAGTCCACGGTCAGGCTGACCTCGTGCCCGGCCCCATCAGACGTGACGATCATCAATCGACGGAATCGCTCCCGCACTCCGATTCGACGACCTGCCGCCGCTCCCAAGCTCTCTGCTCTCCTTCCCACCTGAGTCGCTTCTCCTCACGGACACCCGTGAAGATGGCAGACACGACCTGGCCGGCAATCGCGCCCCCAGCGCTGCTCTGCTGGTTGATCGGTACGACGTACACGCGGACGCCGGCGTACGGCGGATTCGGTCGCTTCACGAACTCAGCGTCTCCGCGACCGGTGCCGGATCTTGAGGGTGATCGCGAGGGTGAGAAGGGTGAGGCCGGCGGTGGGCGCGAGGGCCAGGGCGGTGGAGGGGCCCAGGTGGTCGGCGGTGTGGCCGGCGATGGAGGCTGCCAGGGCGGAGCCGGCGGCGCTGGTGGAGTTGTTCCAGGTGAACGCTTGGGTGAGGACCGTTGGGTGGACGGTTCGCTCGGTGAGCACGTTGAGGAGGACGAGTGTGGGTGGGATCGCGGCCTCCGTGATGACGACGGCCGCGCCTAGCCAGAGTGCCGATGGTGCCAGCGGAAGCAGGAGTGCGGTGCCGGTGAGATAAGCGGTCGCGATGATCAGTTGGCGGTGTGCCGGCATGCGGTGCCGGCGGAGGCCATAGAGCCAGCCGGCGAGTAGGCCGCTCAGACTTGAGGCGGCGATGATCAGAGCGGCCGCGTCTGGCGTGCCGCTGCTGACGGCGAAGGCACTGACCGAGACGCCCATCGTGCCGAAGTACAGGCCGATCGCGAGGTTGAGCATCGCGATCAGGACGAAGTCGAGGCGCAGCAGCGTGCGTCCGGTGTCACGCTCGCTGAGCCGACGGGCAGGGCGAGGCGCCGTACGACCTTGGGCCGCGAGGCCACCTCCTCCGCCGAGGATCAGGGCCGCCGCGATGATGGTCGCGACCGCCGGGTCACCGGCGGCGCCGAGGCCGGCGACCAGGACCGGGCCGACCAGGAACGCGGTCGCGTTCGCGAGCGACTCGAGCGAGAAGGCGGTTGGTAGGTCGTCGGCCCGGGTTTCGCGCAGCAGGTGCGCCCAGCGGGCGGCCGAGAGCGCGCCGAGTTGAGGCACCGCCGCTCCGGCGCACGTCGCGGAGACGATCAACGCGGTTGGTGCGGTCGACGTGAGGACGACGGCCATTGCGGTGCCGTGGGCGAGCAGGCAGAACGGCAGCACCCGGGTCTGACGGAATCGGTCCACGAGGCGGGCCAACTGCGGGCCGATTAGGGCTTCGGCCAGGGAGAAGCCGGCCGTGGCGAGACCGGCGGTGCCGTAGGAGCCGATGCGGTCGTGGACCAGCCAGACCAGGCCGAGGCCGGTCATGGCGATGCCGACGCGACCAACGGCGGCGGTCAGGAAGAAGGCTGCGGCACCGGGGATGCGCAGCAGTGAGCGGTAGCCAGTAGCGGCGGACGACATGAGAGTCCTTCGTCGCCGCCTGGCGAGGCGGACCACGGCGGGGTCGCCGGCGCCTGACATCCCGCTGGGATGTGATGAATGGTGCGACCCGTGGCCCGCCGGGGACGTCCAGAACTGCGGGAGGACGGGACACGCGTCCTCACCGCCGCCCCTGATCGCCAGGCGGAACAACAAACCTCAGGGCCTGGCCAATGCGGGTCCAAGCGATGCGGCACCGACGCTAACAGCCTGACGACTGTCGCCGCAACGCAAATGCGACGGCCGGTTGCTTTCAGGACGTCCGGCGACGTCCTTCCCGGTGAGTGGGTCGTAGACGTAGACCTCCGAACCAGATCGCTGATGCGATCAGCGCAACTGTTGTGGTGTCGATGAGCCAGAAAGGGCCAGTGGCCACCAACCACCACGAATCTCCGAGCGACTGGCGTCAGCACAGGTGCGGTTCGTGTGAGTCCGGGTGCGGCTTGTGGGGGGAGTTGCAGGTGGTGTGGTTTCGGACTGGGCCGGAGGTGGTGGTTGTTGCGGAAGGCAACGGTTGTACGGAAAGTGAAGAGCTGTCTACGGAGAGTTGCCTTGTTCAAAGGCAATGCAAATGTTTGATCGGGGGGATTCCCGGGGATCGCGGCCCATGACAACGTTCTGTTGTCGGCGGCGGACGGGTCGCTGACACAGGCTCCAGGTGGTTCCCGAAGTACTCCCGTCCGCGACCGGACTGTACCTCCCCTGCCGGTCACGGAATGAGGCATCGGGCCCGCCCGCCTTCGGGCCGACTGCCCTCGGGCAACAGCAGGACGCCGGCCGTGCCGCTAGGGCAGCCGGTCGCCAGTGAGGTGGCGACCGGCGCCCGGCACGGTCGGCGTCACCCGGTCAGATGGGTGAGTACGGCGAGCACCCGCCGGTGGCTGTCGGGAGTGTCGTCGATCCGGAGCTTCTGGAAGATGCTGCGCATGTGCGTCTCGACCGTGCGTTCGGCGAGGACCAGTTCGGCCGCGATCGCGCTGTTCGACCGGCCCTCCGCGACGAGTCGGAGGACCTCGCGTTCGCGGGCCGACAACGCCGCCAGTGGATCGTTCACCCGGGTCGGCGTCACGAGGGCCGCGACGATCGCCGGGTCGAGCGCGGACCCGCCGTCCGCGACCCGGCGCATCGCGTCGAGGAAATCGGCGACCCGCAGGACCCGATCCTTCAGCAGATACCCGAACGCCCCGGTCCCGACCAGATCGACCACGTGCCGCGTCTCGACATGTTGCGACAGCATCAGGATCGGCCGGTCCGGCGCATCGTCGCGCAGGATCTTCGCCGCTCGCGCGCCGTCGTCCGTCATCGTCGGCGGCATCCGTACGTCGATGATCGTCAGCTCGGGATCGACCGCGCGGACCACCTCGACCAGTCCGTCGGCGTCGGCCGCCGTACCGGCGATCTCGTGGCCGTTCTCGGTCAGCAGCCGGCTCAGACCCTCACGAAACAAGGCGGAATCCTCGCCGATCACGATGCGCACGGAATCTCCACCCTGATCGCGGTCCCGGCTCCGGGCGGACTCTCGACGGTGAACTCCCCACCGACCGACGCCACTCGGTCCCGCAACGACGTCAAGCCGAATCCATCCTTCGCCCCGCCCACGCCATCGTCGCGGACGACCGCCCGCAGCACCTGGTCGGACAGGCCGACCTCGATCGAGATCCGGGTGGCGCCGGCGTGCTTGAGCGCGTTCGCGATCGCCTCGCCCACGGTGAAGTAGACCGCGGTCGCTGCGCTCTCGCCTACCTCCAGGTCGGGTACGACGAGGTCGACCGGCAGTGTGCTGTCGGCGACGAGGCGGCGCAGCGCGACTGCGAGTCCGTCGTCGAGGCGGCTCGGGCGGACGCCGTGCGCGATCCGCCGCAACTCGGCCACGATCGCCTCCACCGTCTCGACCACTTCGTCGATCTCCTGGTACGCCGCGATGCTGGGCTCGAGCTGATACTGCAGGGACCGCAGTCGCATTCCGATCGCGATCAGTTGTTGCTGCGCCCCGTCGTGGAGGTCCCGCTCCAGCCGGTGCCGTTCGGCGTTCACCTCGTCCATCAGCCGGGCTCGGCTGGCGCGGACCTCGGCGAGAGCCTCCCGGAGTTCGAGACGCAGCCGGCTGACCTCGATCGGCAGTCGCGCCTCGACAACGGCTTCCCGCGCCCGCCGGATCCGGCGGGCGGACGTCGTACCGAGAACCAAGGCGCCGACGACGGCATCGCCGGTCTGCAACGGGATCGCGCCGTCGGGGATCTCGGGTTGGTCACCCGGCCGGTGGAGGAGGACGCGTAACGACGGGTCGTCGAGGGCGTCGCGCAGTACGGTCTCGATCTGTTCGGGCTCGGCCTCGCCGTCGCGAACCCGCCGGACGAAGGCGCGGATCCTGGCCAGCGCCACGGTCCGGTCGGGATCGACGAAGCGGCCGACCGAGCTGTGGATCCAGTGCTGCAGCGGCAACAGGGCCAGCGCGGTGACGAAGGCGGCTGTGGTGACGCCGACGCGGTCCGGGAAGAAGTTGCCGACAGCAAGAACCACCGCGGCGAAGATCGCCGCCGAGATCAGCGTGGTGACGACCCAGCTCAGCGTGCTCCCGAGCAGCCGGTCGATGTCGAACAGATCGTGGCGAAGGATCGACACCGCGATCGCGGCCGGGACCAGGACGAGCATCGCGATCAGGAACCCGCCGTAGGCGACATCGGCCGGCGCCCCGAGGGCGATCCCCAGCCAGCTTGCCGCGAGCAGGATTGGCACAGCCAAAGCGGCGGCGGTCAGCCAGCGCAACCGCAGCCGGATCAGCTTGTCGCCGCGCCGGTACCGGACGACCAGGCTCGACGCAGCGGCCAGCAGGACGGCCACGAAGAACGCGAACACGACGACGATCACGATCGAATGGAAGGGCTCGGGCGTGACGAATGGAGGTTCGCCGAGACCGCCGTCGGCGAAGGTCGCGGGATCCGTGGAGATCACGAAGTTCACGAGTGCGGCCGCGACCGGAACCATCGCCCAGATCGCCCGCCAGCGACGACCGGGCAGCAGGCCGTCCGGGAAGAGCAGCACCAAGGTCACGAAGCCGAGGAACAGCCACGGCCAGGCGCCGGCCGCGACGATCTCGACCACCCGAGCGGCCGGCCATGGGGTGCTGATTCGGTACGTCGCTCCCCAGTCTTCGATGCTGAAGACGACAGCCGGAGCGGTGGCAGTCAGTGCCAGCGCGGGGCCGATAGGGCTTGACGGCGCTCTGGCGACCACGAGCCAGCCGAGTACGAGAGAGGGCAACAACAGACCGGTCGTGACCGGCCAGTCGGCCGGGCTGCCGATCGACGCCGGGCCGTAGGCGAGCACTGCCCGCAGCGCGGCAGCCGCTGCGAACACCGTCGTCGCGGCGGCGACCAGACGCCGTGGCTGCAACACAACCTCATGATGACGGCGGGCGACTGGTTTCGCACCAGTGCCAGCACGCAAGCGCCAGCCGCGAGCCGGTTCCGGCGACAGCACCGATGTGCGGAGGCCGGACCGAGCGGGACGGTGATGGTGTCAATTCTTCCAGGAGGGGATCCCCATGGTTGCCATCGTCACCGTACTGTTCGCCTTCCCGCTCGGCTTCTTCCTGCGCAACCGGCTCGCGGCGTACGTCGCCTACATCGCGATCTTCGGCTACTCGTTCACCTTCCAGACGCTCTACTTGTTGCGCGCCTGGGTCGGCGACAACCACACCGCTTTCAGCGCGGATCCGGACAAGCTTCCGCTCAGCTACCTCGCCGTCACCGGCGCCATCTACCTCGTCGGCTTCCTGCTGATCACCTTGGGCCACCGCCTCGGCACGAAGCGCCGCAGCCGCACCAACGCTGTGGACCTCGAGGCAACCCGTTGATCAGGCCAGCTCCAAGGACGGACGGGCCGGGACCTCGCCGTACGTCGTGGTGCGCTGGCGGGCCGGGCGGCCGGCGGCGGTGGCCATGGCGGTCAGCTCCTCGATGGACTTGCGGGAGCCGTGCTTGGAGCCGGCCATCCGGCTGATGGTCTCCTCCATCAGGGTGCCGCCGATGTCATTGACGCCGCCGTTCAGGACCGCGACGCAGCCGTCGACGCCGAGCTTGACCCAGGAGCACTGGATGTTGTCGATCCGCCCGTGCAGCATGATCCGCGCCATCGCGTGCACCGCGCGGTTCTCGTCGTACGTCGGTCCCGGGCGGGCGACGCCGGCCAGGTAGATCGGCGAGTTCTGGTGGATGAACGGCAGCAGGACGAACTCGGTGAATCCGCCCGTCCGGTCCTGGACGGCGGCGATCGTACGCAGGTGCTGCACCCAGTGGTGCGGTGCGTCGACGTGGCCGTACATCATCGTCGAACTGGAGGGCAGGCCGACCTTGTGCGCGGTGCTGATCACCTCGATCCAGCTTGCCGTGGGCAACTTTCCCTTGGTGAGGATCCAGCGCACGTCGTCGTCGAGGATCTCCGCCGCGGTGCCGGGGATGCTGTCCAGGCCGGCCTCCTTCACCGAGATCAGGAAGTCCTCGATCGACAGCCCGGTGCGGACCGAGCCGTTGACGATCTCCATCGGCGAGTACGCGTGCACGTGCATGTCCGGCACCCGGTCCTTGACCGCGCGGACGAGATCGGCGTACGCCGTACCCGGCAGGTCGGGGTGGATACCGCCTTGCATGCACACCTCGGTCGCGCCGATCACCCAGGCTTCCTCGGCGCGCTGGCCTACCTCGTCCATCGACAGCGAGTAGGCGTCGGCGTCGGTCCGCCGCTGCGCGAACGCACAGAACCGGCAGCCGGTGTAGCAGACGTTGGTGAAGTTGATGTTGCGGTTGACCACGTACGTGACGTCGTCCCCAACCGTTGCCTTGCGCAACTCATCCGCAAAAGCAGCCAATGCGTCCAGCGCCGGACCCGTTGCCGTCATCAACGTCAGGGCCTGCGCATCCGACAGCCCGGCCGGATCCCGCTCAGCAGCGGCGAGCGCGACCTTCACATCACCTTCGACACGCTCTGGTGCGGACCGATGAGCGACGTCTTCGCGGAGGACGTCCCAGTCGCCGTACGCCGCGTCGAAGTCGGAGCGGGTCTCGGTACGCCGTCCCTCGGTGTCGATCGCGGTGTGCAGGTCGGTGCGCCCGACGCTGTCCCACCCACCATCCGGCTCCTGCCACGGCAGGCCCGTCGGCAGAGCAGCCTCGTTGGCCAGCCCACTCACCGGGTCGACCAACGCCTCGACGTGGGAGATCAGGCGGGGGTCCAGCCAGGGCTCGCGAAGGTATTCGGGGTGGGCGGTGAGACGTTCGCGCAGCGTGAAGCCGGCGTCCGCCGTGACCTTCGCCAGGTCGTCGATCTGCGGCCATGGGCGTTCCGGGTTCACGTGGTCGGGCGTCAGTGGCGACACCCCGCCGAAGTCGTCCACGCCCGCGTCGAGCAGAGCCCGGCACTCGGCCAGGTCGACCAGGTTCGGCGGCGCCTGCACCCGGACGCGCGGCCCGAGCACGACGCGGGTGACGGCGATCGCGGCCAGCCATTCGTCCAGCGGTACGTCGGCGTCGTTGCGCATCGCCGTGTCCGGCTTCACCCGGAACCCCTGGATGATCACTTCCTGGATCCCGTTGTACTGCCGGGCGATCTTGCGCAACGCGAAGATCGAGTCCGCCCGCTCCTCCAACGACTCACCGATCCCGATCAGCAGACCGGTCGTGAACGGTACGTTCGACCGCCCGGCGTCCTCCAGCACTCGCAGTCGGATGGCCGGGTCCTTGTCGGGTGAGCCGAAGTGCGGCTGCCCCTTCTCCTCGAACAGCCGCCGGGACGTGGTCTCCAGCATCATCCCCATGCTCGGCGCGACCGGCTTCAAGCGCTGCAGGTCCTGCCACGACATCACCCCGGGGTTGAGGTGCGGCAGCAGCCCGGTCTCCTCCAGGACCCGGATCGCCATCGCCCGCACGTAGTCGAGCGTGCTGTCGTACCCGGCCTCCTCCAGCCACTGCCGCGCCGCCTCCCAGCGGTCCTCGGGAGCGTCGCCGAGGGTGAACAGCGCCTCCTTGCAGCCGAGTGCGGCGCCCTGCCGCGCGATCTCCAGCACCTCGTCCGGCGAGAGGTACGGCGCGTGCACCCGCCCCGGCGTGGTCGCGAACGTGCAGTAGTGACAGCGGTCCCGGCACAACCGGGTCAGTGGGATGAAGACCTTCTTCGAGTACGTCACGATGCCGGGGCGGCCGGCGTCGGCCAGGCCCTGGTCCCGGACGCGGGCCGCGGTCGCCATCAAGGTGGTCAGCGCGTCGCCGCTCGCGCCGAGCAGCACCTCCACCTCCGCCGGGTCGAGGGTCTTGCCGTCGTCCGCACGCTTCAGGGCGCGGCGCATCGCCGTACTGATGTCGTTGGTTGTCACGTCATCCGAGCCTAGGCGCCGGAAACCGTCCGTTCCCGCGATTCCCGGGACCAAAAACAATCCGTACAGACGTCCTGATAGTTTGCTGTTCGTGCAGGTCAGGAGGGCTGTGGACGGTCGCCGGATGCGCGGTGAGCAGCGGCGGAGCGAACTGCTGCGGGCGACGCTGACCGTGATCGAGCGCGACGGGGTCGCAGGTGTGAGCCATCGCGCGGTGGCCGCGACGGCGGATGTGTCGGTCGCGTCGATCACGTATCACTTCGCGACGCTCGACGAGCTGCTGGTCGCGGCGCTGGGGTGGGCGGCCGAGGATCTCGCCGCCGAGCTGCACGGCTGGGGGAGTGAGCTGGGGGCGCGGCCGGCGGACGAGCTGGCGCGGTTGATCGAGCACAGCGTCGTACGGCGGCGCGGCCGGACGCTCGCGTTGTACGAGCTCTATCTGTACGCCGCTCGCCGTCCGGAGCTCCGCGACGTCGCCCAGGCCTGGTTGGAGCCGTTGACCGAGATCGCCCGGGCCTTCACCGCCGATCCGCAGAAGGCGCGGCTCCTGGTTGCGGCGCTGGACGGTCTGCTGATGCAGGCACTGATCGGTAGCCGACAGGTGGACCGTGCGGACCTCGCCGCTTTATTGGAGGTGCTGAGGTAGGCGGTGCCGGGTAGGGTCGCGAAGGAACTCGCCATCGGGAGGTCCGGGTGTCTGACCCCGCAGTTCAGCCACTGTTCGCGTCGGCTGTCCGCGCCGTACGAAAACTGCAAGATCTCGGCGATCCACTGCCCGCCGATGTGGTCACCCAACTGTTCAAGCTGGAGAGCAGCTCGCTGAGCGAGGCGGAGCGGCGCAGCCAGCTCGAGACCTTGCTGCGGCCGTACGTCTTGGTGGACGTGTCGATCGACGAGCAGGGGATCGCTGTTTGTGCACCGGGCGCCGCGCCGCCGCGACTGGTCCAGCATGGCTGGCGCAGTTTCCTCGTGCGGGTGGCGAACCCGCACCGGATCGCCGCCACCTTGAGCGCGTCGCCCGGCGGCGTGTACGGCGTGATCGACTACCAGAGCCACTCCGCGCGGATCGCGTTGCACGACACGCTGACCGTCGTTCCACGGATCAAGGACGCCTGGCTGGACGCGGCCATCGCCGCACCGAAAGAGCTGTCCGGCCTCGAGGTCGAGTACAAGGTCATCAGCCTGTACAGCCGCGAAGGCGGCGTCCAGTCGGGTGGCGTGTCGCTCTTCGCCGCGGACGAGCACAACCACCACAGCCTGAGCCGGTCGCCACTGGGGTTCGCCGGCTTCCGGACGAACTTCGAGTTGCGCGAGTACGCCGCGTCGTTCGATTTCGACTGTGCACCGGCGCGCGACATCCGGCTGGACATCCGTGAGCCCGACGGCCGGAGCTGCATGGCCGCGATCACGGTTCGCGACGCGCAGGGACGCTCGTACCCGTCCAAGGCGATGCGGCTGGCGCCGGACATGTTCTTCCACGAGCACGTCTACCGCGCGACCGGCGAAATGATCCGGCTGCCCGAGGGGCGGTACGAGGTCTCGGCGATCCGCGGGCCCGAGTATCGACAGGTATTGCTCGAGGCTGACGTCGACGCGGGAACCGAGACGGTTCCGATCACCCTCGACCGCTGGGTCGATCCGGCCGGCCACGGCTACTACTCGGGCGACCCGCACATCCACGCCGGCGGCTGCTCGCACTACAACGTCCCGAGCGAGGGCGTCACGCCCGAAACGATGATCCGGCATGTCCGCGGGGAAGGCCTCTGGCTCGGCAGCGTGCTCACCTGGGCGCCGTGCTACTACCACCAGAAACAGTTCTTCAGCGGTGAGTCGATCAGTCCGCCGGCTGAGCTGGAATATCCGGCGATGCAAGCCGCACAGGGCATGACGTGGACTCCACAGCCGACGGACCGCGATGCCGAGAGCGCGTTGCGGTACGACGTCGAGGTGTCCGGGTTCCCGTCCAGCCATTCCGGTCACTTGATCCTGCTCGGGCTCACCGACCAGGACTACCCGGGAACCAGTCTGATCGAGGACTGGCCGTCGTGGAACCTGCCGGTCCTGCGCTGGGCGAAGGAGCAGAACGCACTGGTCGGGTACGCGCACTGTGGAGTCGGTCTGTCGGTCGGCACCGAGGAGCTGCCCAACTACATCGTGCCGTCGTTCCAGGGCATCGGCTCCAACGAGATCATCGTCGACGTACCTCACGGGGCCGCCGACTTCCAGTGCGGCGGCCAGTTCGCGCCCGCGGCGGAGCTGAACATCTGGTACCACCTGCTCAGCGTCGGCTACCGCACCCTCATGCTCGGCGAGACCGACTATCCGTGCATGTACGACGAGGGCCCGGGAGTCGGGCGTACGTACGTCCGACTGGCCGAACCGCCGGCCGGTCCGCAGGCGATCGAGGCATGGACCAGCGGTCTGCGGGAGAGTGCGTCGTACTTCGGTGACGGTCGCAGTCACGTGTTCGACCTGGCCGTCGACGGTGACGTCAGCCGCGAGCAGTCGCTCGACACGTCCGGCCCGGTGCGGGTCAGCGCGACGGTCGCCGCCTGGCTGCCTGAGCAGCCGCCTCCACCGCCGGCCGGGCGTCCCGTCTACAGCGCTCCAGTCGGCTGGCATCTCGAGCGGTCCCGGATCGGCACGTCCCGCGCTGTCGAGGTCGAGGTCGTGCTGAACGGTGTCGTGGTTGCGTCGCAGGAGCTGGTTGCCGATGGCACCGAGCAGGAGATCGCGTTCGACGTGACGGTCGAGCGCTCGTCCTGGCTTGCGCTGCGGATCCTGCGCAGCGTGCACACCCAGCCGATCTTCGTCGAGGTCGACGGCCGGCCGATCCGGGCCTCACGCCGCAGCGCTCAATGGCTGCACGACTCCGTCGACCAACTGTGGAAGGTGAAGTCGGGGTTCATCCGGGAGAGCGAGCGGGATGCCGCGCGGCAGGCGTACGACGAGGCGCAGGCAAGCTACCTGTCGAGGCGAGAAGAATGCGAGGCCGACTGATGCACCACGCACCTGCAATCGGCTGTTGCGGGCCGGTCGAGACCGACGCGCCGCTGGCGGTGACCATCAACCCGGAGGCGCGGGTCAACGTCGCCCGCAGCGGCGCGCCGATCGGCACCTTGACGCCAGGTGAATGGCACACGCTCGCCGTGACGGTCGTCAACGACGGCTTCGTCACCGGCCCGTTGGCCATCGAAGCGGAGCCGGTCAGCGGGCTCCGACTCGAGCTGCCGGCTCACGAACTGACCGGTGAGCATCGCCAGGAGACGGCCTTCCGGGTCCGGCTCGACGCGCCCACCGTTGTGGACGTGACCCTGACCTTCCGCGCTCTCGGCGCGCTTGGTGGTCTCGCCAACCACAGCACCGTCAATCTGCTGCTGTCGGCCCGCGCATGAGGTAGCGCGGAAGCTACCCGCGCTGGGGTGCCTGAGCCAGGGCGACCAGGAGCTTCTACCTGTTGGGTAGGAGGATGCTGAGGTTGTCTGTGGGTGCGGTGCGGACGAGATGGCATCTATTCGCGGGCGCGGTAGCGGCGGTCGCGCTCGGCGTGGGCCTGGTGCAGTCAGGCCTGCAGATGCTCGCGGCCACCGATCGACCAGCGCTGCCTGCCGGACTGTCGCCGTACGACCGCGCCCGGGTGCGTGAAGGGTACGTCGGAGCCGCGACGCTGCTGGGGATGTCGGTGATGCTCGCGGTGTTTCTGACAGTCTTCATCGTCAGTACGACATTCGGCTTCACGGTCGTGCAGCGGCGGCGGGAGCTGGGCCTGCTGCGGCTGGTCGGCGCACAGCGTGGCTACCTGTGTCTGATGCTGGTGACGGAGGCCGGACTGCTGGGCCTGATCGGGACTGTGGTCGGTGCGCCGCTCGGACTGCTGGGGACCTGGGCGCAGTCGTGGCTGCTGATCAAGCTTGGGATGCTGCCGTCCTGGTTCGATGCGCCGTGGGATCAGGGGGCGGTGTGGGCGGCGATGATCGTCGGCGTGAGCACGGCGCTGGCCGGAGTACTCGCGGCAGCCTGGCGGGCGTCTCGGATCAGCGCGCTCGAAGCGCTCACCGAGAGCCGTGCCGCGCAGCGGGTGATGACCGGCTGGCGATGGTTCTGGGGGCTGTCGGCCGGGTTCTGCACGGTAATGCTGGTGATCGCCGCGCAGGCCGCGCGTGATCTGGTCGCGGCGCTGATGATCGGTCTGGTCGTGATGATCACTGGATCGGTCGCCCTCAGTCAGCTCAGCCCGATCGTCGTACCGCTGGCCGGTCGCCTGCCCGCGGCCGTCCTGCGCGGCAACCTGATCGCCGACCTCGCCCGGGCGGGAGTCCTCCATGCGGTACGGCGAAGCTCGGCAACGGCGGCGCCGTTGATCGTGCTGGTCGGACTCGTGGTCGGGTTGTGGGGGACGTTCGGATCGTTGGCGAAGGCGGTCGGGGTGGAGCAGGAGCGACTCATCACCGCGGACCTGGTCGTCGATCACGCGATACAACGCGGGCCGGACATTGCGGTCGCGTCGCGACAGACCGCCGTACCGATCACTGTCACCCGGGGCAGGACGACGGTGTACTCGGAGGGGATCGGGATCGATCCGGCGGCGTACCTGCAAACCCACAAGCTGCGGCCGCGCACGGGCTCGCTGGATCGGCTGACCGGCCGGACGATTGCCATCGGTCCCGGAATGGCGGCCGAGGGCTACAAACTCGGATCAACGCTGAAGATTGCCTTAGGCAATAGAACTGTTGTCGCCAAGGTCGTCGCGATCATGCCGGAGACGCTCGACGTCAGCGAGAACTTCTTCATCCCCAGGACCCTGCTGCCCGCAGGCGGCCGGACCGAGACGTTGGTGAAGGTTGCACCGGGCATCGAACCGAGCCGGGTGGCGGCCGGGTTCGACGGCAAAGTGCAGACGGTCGGAGAGTGGGCCGAAGATCGTGGCGCGGCGCAGCAGCGGAGCAACTCCGGTCTGTTCGCCGCGCTGATGGGGCTGGCCGGGATCTTCGCGGCTGTTGCCGTGGTCAACGCGGTGGTGATGTCGACGGCCGACCGGCGACGGGAGTTCGCGCTGGCCCGGATGGCCGGGCTGACTCGCGCACAGGTCGTCACGGTTGCTCTCATCGAGTCTGCAACCGTCGTGATCGTCGGCGTACTCCTCGGATCTCTGGTCGCCGCAGCCGCGCTGGCCGGCATCGCCGCTGGCCCGTACGGCCTTGCAGCGTTGGCGATTCCCTGGCGCTTGCTCGGCCTGATCTTCGGCGCGGCGCTCATCGTCGTCGGTGCGGCCGCGGCGTTCACCGCGCACCAGGCGACGAGGCCGCAGCCGGTGTCGTTGCTAGCGGCTCGCGAATGACGTCTCGCCGGCCCGGCACATGCTGAGCAGGACCAGGTGGTGGAACGGGCGGATCAGGTTGTAGTAGAAGCGCCCGACGGGTCGCAGGTACTTGACCAGCGTGACGACCTTGAATTCCGCTGGCCGTCCGTTGTCCGTGATGATCGCCAGCCAGGCGACCAGATGGTTGTCGGAGACCTTCAGCAACAAGTAGTGATCTTCCTCGCCGCGCACGACGGTGAAGAACGAGGCGGGATCACCCGGGGTGAAACTCACCGTCTCCGGCCGCAGTCGAAACGAGTCGGGGACGGCGGTCTCCAGCCGGAGCGCCCAGGCCAGCAGTATCCGGACACCGAACAATGCCTTGATCCACAGCGGTCCATGGCCGAGTGCGCCGGCGGTGAACTCGCGCAGTGACACGGCACCGCGAGCGGTCTTCACATCGATCACGTCGACGATGGGCAGTAGGTCATCCAGCTCAGGCAAGTCGGTGCGGGTCGGCATGGCGACTCCTCTAGTCGATGGACGCGAGACGCAGGGTCAGTGCGTAGATGTCGCGCAGGTCGTCCTTGGCGATGGGCGGCAGCACCTGCTCGGCGCCGATCAGGATCAGATAGAGCAGTTGCGCGAACCGGTCCGGATCCAGGTCGGCCTTCACTCCGTGGCACAGCTCCTTCAGGTACGCCGTCCGCGCCCGGTCCACCCGCTCCTGCGCAGCCCGTACTTCGGGATCCTGGAGGGCCCACGCCCGTACGGCGATCTCGAGACCGGCACTGTCCGGGTCCGACATCACGAAGCGCAGGAGGTGCTGCAGCTTCGCCGCCGGCTCCGCGTCGGGCTGACGCTCGACCGCGTCGATCAGCCGGGTGGTGAACTGCGCCTCGAAGTACTCCAGGAGCGCCGTCCGGTAGCCGGCGGCGCCCTTGAAGTGGTGGTAGTACGAGCCCTTGGTGACACCGAGCTTCCCGGTCAGCCGCTCGATCGTCACCGCCGGCGCACCTTCGTCCGCCAGCAGCTCGAGGCCGGCGTCCAGCCATTCCGTCCGGGTCACCATGCCGGAAACATACCATACCGTTTGGTATGGTCAATCCAGGGTGACCTTCTCGCCGAAGAGTTCGACCGAGGTGAGGTACAGGTCGCCTTCGCGGACGTGGAGCGTTCGCTCGACCGTGTCGAAGGTGCCGAACGCGTCGCCCGTCGACCAGAAGATCCGTCGTACGCCGGGAGTCCGCGGCGCGAACCGCATCACCCCGGTCCGTCCGTCGTAGTCGAAGCCGGTCAGCGCGATCACCGCACCCCAGCTCGCCATCGCCCGCGCGTAGTGGTGACCGCACTCCGCCTCGTCGAACGGGTTGCGCCGCTCCCCGTCGTACCGGGCCCGGATGTCGGCGATCACCGTCAGCCCCTCGTCGACCAGGCCTTCCGCGATCAGGCCGACCGCGAGGATGTGCTCGAACCCGGTCATCACCTCGCTGAAGTACGGGAACGGCCGCTCGGGCCGGTTGCCGCGCGGATAGCTGCACATCAGGACGGCGGACTCGTCGCCCAGCACGTAACTGCGCATGTGGTTGAAATGCCCGGAGAACCCGGAAAGCCCGTTGTGCTTCAGGATGCTGCGCAACGTCGTCACGACCCGGTCCGGATCGAGCAGGGTGCCGAGTTGGGTCAGCCGAGCGAGGTGCTGCCCGACCAGTTGATCGACGAGGCAGCCGTCGCCCAGTTGCAGCACGGGATGGGTCGGATCCGCGGCGCCCATCCGTTCGCGGAGGCCGGGTGCGATGTCGTCCGCGGACACCGGCGGGCGGATCTCGTGCCGGTAGTACTCGCCGTTGAACAGGTGCTCGTCCATCCACGCACTGCCGTTGTCGAAGAGCTTGCGGCACTCCGTCGCGAGGTCGTCGACGCCGAGGTAGCCGGCCATCTCCTCACCCGCGCGCAGGGCCGCCAGGTACCAGGACTGCATCTGCGGGTTGGGTCCGTAGTACTCGACGTCCATCGTGTTGTGCTGGCAGCCCTCCATCACGCCGTCACGGTCGGCATCCCACCCGCCGGGGATCCAGCAGAACTCGAGCGCCCGCCGGGCCGCGGGCCACAGCGAACGCAGCAGCTCGTCATCGCCGCTGAGCCGCCAGTCGCGATACAGCTTGATCAGGCACCCGAGCTGACCATCGGCGGCGGCGACTCGCCAGTCGGTCGCGCTGGTCTCGAGGGGGAGGCCGACCCGGAAGCTCATCAGCCCTTGATCATCTGTCGCGTGGGCGAACTCGACCTCACGCATCGAGCGCGCGATCTGACCGAAGAGGAAGGGTGTGGCTTGCTCGTAGTTCCACACATGCGTGCAACTGCCGAAGCAGCTGCCTTCGTGGTCGGAACATCCTTCCCATCCGAAGAACCGCCCGTCCGGGGTCCGGAAGACCGTCTGGGTCCGCAACGTGCTCAGGTTGAACAGCGCGGCCTCGTGAACCTGCGCGGGCAGGTCGCTGCCGAGGAAGTCCGTGACGAAGGCGACGGTACGACGTTCCAGCTCGTCGAGCTGCGCTGCGAAGCGGCAGAGCATGGTCCAGACGTCGTCGATCAGCGTCGTGTAGTAGTTGCCGACGATGGCGGGTTTCTCCCAGGCGCGCCGGTTCGGGAAGTGCCAGCCCAGGAGGAAGGTGAAGCGCTCGGTCGCGCCCGCGGCGACGGTACGGCGGTCGGCCACCGACGCGATCGGGGTCGCGGACTCGCTCGTACGCTCGTCGAGCCGGCCATCAGCGCTGAAGTCGTCCCAGAAGTCGAGCAGGCTGGCGCCCCAGGTGCGATCCGCCCAGCCGGTCCGGCGGCTCACATCCTGGCCGTCGAGCACTGCCAGCGCGATCGAGCCGTACTGCTCCGCGGCGGGATCGACCTCGCGGCTGCGCAGCAGCACACCGTCCGCGCGGACTTCCGGTCCGCCGGTGACGGTGGTGTTGTAGTTGCCCGCAGCAACGTCTGTGGTGCCGTCCCGGCCGATGAAGTTCTGCAACGATCCGGCCAGCGACACGGTCAGCGGCTCGGTTCCGCGGTTCGTCACGACGAAGCGCAGTACGGCGACCGGCCAGGAGCTCGCCTCGACGTCGGTGGGGACGAGCGGGTTGAACGCCTCCAGGTCCACCTCGACCGGTACGTCGTCGTCGCGGAGTTCGAGCCGGCCGAACGGGTACGCCGTACTGAAGGTGGCCTCGCGGAAGCGGGGGAGGCCGTGGTTCTGGGCGGCGCTGCCGTGGGCGCCTTCGTACTCACTCAGGTCGAGTGGGCCTTCGACGGCGCGGGTGGTCACGCTGCCGTCGCCGGATTCGGTGCGGATCGCGAAGAACGCCGTACCGGGGTGGAAGCCCTTGGCCGGGCGGTTCACGATCTCCCAGTCGCGGAGGTTGCCGCGGCCGCCGAGGGAGACCGTCCCGGTGCCGATACCACCGAGCGGGAGCGCGATCCGGCGGAGGTGGCGGCCGGTGTACGTACGAAGCTGGGGCCAGGTCGTCATGTGACCCGACCCTAACCGCCGCGGCCGCCGGAGAAATCGATCTCCGGCGGGTCGGGTAACCGATCGGTCAGGCGTCGG
Source organism: Kribbella sp. NBC_01484 (assembly GCF_036227145.1). Lineage (NCBI taxonomy): Bacteria > Bacillati > Actinomycetota > Actinomycetes > Propionibacteriales > Kribbellaceae > Kribbella > Kribbella sp. NBC_01484. The sequence continues at coordinate 1,980,111 of NZ_CP109437.1, read as the reverse complement.
CGGTGGTGAGTGCCTGCGCCTCGACCGCGGAGTGGTTCGCCGGGATGCGCAGGTGGGACAGCGGCTTCCATACATAGGAAACCTATGTATCTCCATCGTTGGAACGGTGAACCACATCACTGTCGAGATTCGTGCTGAGGCTGGTCTGGCGGGCGCGGGGGGCTTCGATGTCGGGGACGTTTTCCTCGGCCCAGAGCCGTACGGCGCGGAGCGGTACGAGGAGCGAGTGACCCAGTGGCGTCAGGTCGTACTGGACGTGCGGTGGGTTCTCGTCGTACTCGTGCCGGCTGATCAATCCGTCGGCTTCCAGGGAACGGAGGGTCTCGGTCAGGACCTTCGGAGTGATGCCCTGGATGTGGGACCTCAGTTCGGTGAAGCGGCGCGGCCCGTCGGCGAGCGCGTTGACCACGAACACGGTCCACCGGGCGCCGATGCGGTGGAGCACTGTGCGACTCGGACAGGTCGCCGCCATCACGTTGTACGCCCGTGGGGACCCCAGTTCCGTTGAAGATACCGGTATCAAATCCATACCGTTGCACCTGATCCTACGAGAGGGAGTGACACACATGGAGCGGATCCTGGTCATCGGCGGCGCACGGGCGCTCGGGGCGGCCGTGGCGCGGCGGGCGGCGGAGAAGGGGTACGAGGTGGTGATCGGGGCGCGTGATCTGGCCGCGGCGCAGTTGCTCGCCGGCGAGATCGGCGCGACCGCGATCCACATCGATCTGCAGGACGAGACGACGATCGCGGCTGCGGCCGATCGGCTGGCCGACGGAATCGACCACATCGTGACGACCGGTTCGGCGCCGCACGATGTTCGTGCGGTCGAACTGGATCGCGACAAGCTGGTGGGAGCGGTCACGGCGAAGGTGATCGGACCGATGCTGGTCGCGAAGCACTTCGCGAAGGTACTGCGGCCCACCGGGTCGATCGTGCTGTTCTCCGGCGTCGTCGGGTGGCGGCCGGGGCCGGGCTCGCTCGTCAAGGGTGTGACGAACGGCGCGGTCGAGTACCTCGCTCGCCACCTCGCCGCGGACCTCGCTCCGGTGCGGGTCAACGCGATCTCGCCCGGGGTCGTGGACTCCGGCGCGTGGGACCGGCTCGCCGACAAGAAGGCCGGCCTGCTGAGCAAGAGCGCCGCCGGGACTCTGGTGGGACGGCACGGCGAGACCGAGGATGTCGTCGACACGGTGATGTGGCTCCTCCGCGCCGGCTTCATCTCCGGCGAAACGATCCACCTCGAAGGCGGTGCTCGCCACAAGACCGCCTGACGGCCCCAGCACGTGCCTGGGCCTCAAAGCTCCTGGGCGATGGTTGCGGCGGCTTCGGCGGGGCCGTTCGCGGCGGCGTACAGCTTCTGGATTTGTTCGGCGGCCTCGGCGTGGGTGGGGTTGTCGAGCATCTGGGTCGTCAGGGGGGCCAGCGTGCCGGGGCGGGCGCGGCGGGCGGCGCCCAGGCGTTCGACCAGGGCGACGTTGAGGTCCTGTTCGATGTGGAGGGGGATGCCGAGGAGTGGGGTGCCGCCGGCCATGGCAGTTTGAACGCTGCCCTGGCCGCCGGTGGTGATCGCCAGGTCGACCTGTGGCATCACCAGATGACTGGGCAGGACTCCCTCGATCAGGATTCGGTCGGTGGCCAGGTCGCCGAGGTCGTGGATGGTGCCGGCGACCAGGATTCGTACGTCGAGCCGGCTCAGCTCGGCGATCGCCGTACGGACCTGGGTGGGCGGGGTCGAGGTCATGGCGAGATAGATCGTCGGGCCGGGGCGGTCGAGGAACTTCTGCACCCTGGCTGGGATCGGGAGGTCCAGTTGTGCGAACAGCGGGCCGACCGCCGCGAGACGCGCGCCGGCTCGGTTGCCCTTGCCGGGTGTCCAGGCGGCCAGTTCGGCGGCGGAGATTCCGAGCACTTCGGGGATCTCGGGGACCAAGGACAGGTCGCCGAGCAGGAGAGCGGCCAGGCTCGGGACTCCTTCTACGCCGAGCTCCGCGGCGACCCGGTTGAAGCCGCCGCAGTACGCCGTGATGCGGTTGGGGGTCCGATTGACGAGGAAGCGGGCCAGCCAATCGGGTGCATGCTTCAACCGTGGATCCACCGGCCGGGTCGGCGCCGGTAGCAGGCGATGCTCGAAGACCGGCGGTACGAAGCTGCCCGCGTGTTCCGTGATCAGCCGTACGCCGGCCAATCGCGACGAGAGCAACGTGGTCAGGGTGAATCCGGTGACGGCGACCGTGATCCCCTGGGTCCGGAAGTACTCGGCCTCCGCCGCGACGTACATCCGGATCTCGGCGTCGTCGTACATGCTCTGCCGGGGATCGCCGAGGCCGACGGCCGAGCCGACGAAGGCGGCCGCGCGTGCGGCGGAGAGTCCCGGTCCGAGAACGTCGTACCCGATGCCGGCCTCGGCCAGCAGGCGTTCGTGGGGGCCGCCGTGGGTGGCGACGCGGATCTCGATGCCGAGCTGGGTGAGGGCGCGGTGGAGCTCGAGCATCCGGGAGGTCTCGGACAGGTAGGCGCAATGCGGCAGTAGGCAGATCACGGTTGCCTCCTTGGAGAGTGATAGGTAATATATTGCCTATGTCGTCAGGGGGCAAGGGCCGGAAGCTCTTCGGGATCGGCGCGGGCTCGGAGCTGGCGCCGTCGGTGCGGGCGTTCCGGACCGCCCTGATGCTTGCGCAGAAACTGCGCTACCAGATGGACGAGCGACTGCGTGCGGACGGGCTCACCACGCAGCAGGCCGCGCTGATCACCGCCGTCAAGGCGATGGGGAAGCCGTCGCTCGCGGAGGCCGCGACCGCGCTCGGGAGCACCCATCAGAACGTCGCCCAGATCGTCGCGGCCCTGCAGCGCAAGGAGTTGCTGCAGGTCGAGCCGGATCCGGCGGACCGGCGCCGCAAGTTGCTGTCGGCAACTAACAACAGTGCCTCGTACTGGCGGGAGCGGGACGCGGGGGACATCGCCGCGATCGACGACTGGTTCGCGGACCTGAGCCCGGCCGAGCTCGAAACGTTCTGCGACCTCGCCGACCGCGTGATCGCCAGAGTCAACCATGCTTAAGGCGGCGCTGGGCAGCACCGCGTTCTTCTTCGCGGCGCCGTGCGTGGTGGGCGGCGTCGTGCCGTGGTGGGTGAGTGGGTGGGCGGCGCCGCGGTTCTGGCCGGGCTTCGTCGTGGTGGCGGCCGGTGCGTTCGTCGTACTGCGGGCGTTCGTGCGGTTCGTCCGGGAAGGGCGTGGCACGCCGGCGCCGGTGGCTCCGACGGAGGAGTTGGTCGTGGGCGGCGACTATCGCTTCGTCCGCAACCCCATGTACGTGGGTGTGGTGACCGCGATCCTCGGGCAGGCGCTGGTCTTTCTCGACCCGTGGGTGCTGGCGTACGGCGTACTCGCGTGGGCCGTGATGGCGTCGTTCGTGCGCTTCTACGAGGAGCCCGTACTGCGGGAGCGGTACGGCCGGCAGTACCAGGAGTACTGCCGGACGGTGCCCGCGTGGGTGCCCAGGTTCGGAAGAGGCTGAGCGAGATCGGGCCGGGCAGAACTCCGGAGGCTTTCCCTCATTGATCGGGTGAATGGTGCGTCGACGGCGTTGTAGGTTGACGCAATGGACAAGCGCTTTCTCGGTCGGACCGGGCTGGAAGTCAGTGAGCTGTGCCTTGGCACGATGACCTTCGGCAGCGAGACCGACCAGTCGACCGCCCACAAGATCCTGGATGATTTCGTCGCCGCGGGCGGCACCATGATCGACACCGCGGACACGTACTCCGCCGGTGTCTCCGAGGAGATCATCGGCAGCTGGCTGAAGACCAGGAACCGCGACGACCTGGTGATCGCGACCAAGGTGTACGGCGAGGCCGGCCCCGGACTCCCGGTCCGCGGGGCCGGACGCAAGCACATCCTCGCCGGCGTGGACGCGAGCCTGCGGCGGCTGCAGACCGACTTCATCGACCTGTACCAGATCCACGTCTTCGATGACGCGACTCCGCTCGAAGAGACGCTGACCACGCTCGACACCCTGGTCACCAGCGGGAAGGTCCGCTTCATCGGTGCCAGCAACCTGACCGGGTGGCAACTGCAGAAGGCGATCGACCTCTCCCGTCACCACGGCCTGGAGCCGTACGTCTGCCTGCAGCCGCTCTACAACCTGCTCGACCGCGACGCCGAGCTCGACCTGATCCCGGTGTGTCAGAACGAGGGCGCCGGCGTGATTGCCTGGAGCCCACTGGCCGGCGGCTGGCTGTCCGGCAAGTACACCAAGGACGCGGGTGGCCCGCCGGCCGGCAGTCGCAGCAGCCAGGCTGACTGGGACAGCCACGACAACGATCGGACCTGGCGGGTGCTCGACGCCCTCCGCGCGGTCGCGGCCGAGGTCGATCGGACGCCCGCCCAGGTCGCCCTGCGGTGGGTGATGCAACGGCCGGGACTGACCGCGCCGATCATCGGGGCGCGGACCCCGGACCAGCTCGCCGACAATCTCGGCGCGACGGGATGGAGCCTCGACGACGAGCAGTTGCGCCGGCTGACCGAGGCGGGCGACGGTCCGCTGCCGTATCCGCACAACATCCTGCGCCTCCCACAGTTCGTCCGCCGCCCCAGCTGACCGGAGCACTCGGCCTCAGGGCGCAGCACCCCGGGTGCTGCGCCCTCTTCTTGCCCGAACCACGATGTGGTTCGTCGTCCGCGACGTACTGCGTGATCTCGAGAGCGACGGCGAGTTGTCGCGGCGCGGTGAGCTGATCATGCAGTCGCCGACCGTGGTCTATCAGCTGATGATGTCCAGCTTCGACGACGAGCGGCAGCTGACCGCCGCCCTGGCCGACCGGATGGGCGAACCGGATGGTTCGGTCCGGGTGGCGCTGATCGTCGGCGCCGCCGGCGCGGCCTGCCGGGTGGCGATGGAACTGCACAAGAACGCCCCGGACCGGTCCGTCCGTGAGCTCGTCGACGAGGCTTTCCACTTACTTGCTCAAGGCATCGATCCTGCCTTCGGGCCGGATCACCGCAACCAGAAAGGTCACTCATGACAACGACCTCTTCGCCCACGCCCGAGTCGGTGCCGGGTGAGGTCACTGCCACTGACCCGGCCGCCGTCCTGACTCCGCGGCAGACCGTACAGGCCATCTCCGGCCTAATGATGGGCATGTTCGTGGCGATCCTGGCCGGCACCGTGGTGTCGACCGCGCTGCCGCGGATCATTCACGACCTGGGGGCGAGTCAGTCCTCCTACACCTGGGTCGTCACCCTCGAACTGCTCACGATGACGGCCACGGTGCCGTTGTGGGGCAAGCTCGCCGACCTCTACAACAACAAGCTGCTGGTCCAGCTGTCGCTGGGCTTCTTCGTGATCGGCTCGCTGGTCGCCGGCTTCGCTCCGAACATCGAAGTACTGCTGGGCAGCCGGGTTCTGCAGGGCCTCGGCGCCGGCGGACTGACCGCACTGGTGCAGATCGTGATGGCGGCGATCATCCCGCCGCGCGAGCTCGGCCGGTACTCCGGGATCTTCGGCGCGATCTTCGCCTCGGCGACGGTCGGTGGACCGTTGCTCGGCGGGTTCCTGGTCGACTCGCCGCTCGGCTGGCGGGCCTGCTTCCTGGTCGGCGTGCCGTTCGTGCTCGCGGCGATCGTGCTGCTGCAGCGCACGCTGAAGCTGCCGACCGTGCGCCGGGAGGTGAAGATCGACTGGTGGGGCGCGTTCCTGATCACTGCCGGGGTGAGCACACTGCTGGTCTGGTCGTCGTTCGCCGGTAACAAGTTCGAATGGGTGTCCGGCTGGAGCTTCCTGCTGGTCGCGGTGGCGCTCGTGGCGCTGGTGGCCGCCGTACTGGTCGAGCGCCGGCACCCCGAGCCGATCATCCCGATGGACCTGTTCCGCAACCGCACGGTGACGCTGGCCATCGTCGCCAGCGCGCTGGTCGGCGTGGCGATGTTCGGTGGCTCCGTGTTCCTGGCGCAGTACTTCCAGATCGCGCAGGGCTATACCCCGACCAAGGCTGGGCTGATGAGCCTGCCGATGATCCTGGGCATGATGGTCGCGTCCACGATCGCCGGTGGGCTGATCACGAAGTACGGCAAATGGAAGGTCTACCTGGTCGTCGGCAGCGTGCTACTACCGATCGGGCTGGCGCTGTTCGGCACGATCGACGCGCACACCTCGAAGTACATGCTGTGGGCGTTCATGATCGTCCTCGGGGTCGGCATCGGCCTGGTGATGCAGAACCTGGTGCTCGCCGCGCAGAACGACGTACCGGCGCGAGAGCTGGGCGCGGCCACCTCAGCGGTGAGTTTCTTCCGCAGCATGGGCGGCACCATCGGCGTCAGTGTGCTTGGTGCGATCCTGGCGAACAAGGTCACCGAGACGCTGAACCCGGGCGGCGCCTCGTCCGGCGGCAGCGGCGCGGTGCCGAACGTCGCCGAACTACCGGAGCAGGCCCGAGCCGTTGTCGAGAACGCGTACGGCGCGGCGACCGCGGACCTGTTCACGATGTCGGTGCCCTTCGCGGTGCTGGCGCTCGTCGCCGTCCTCTTGATCAAGGAGAAGCCCCTCCTCACCACCAGCGGAGCCGAGCGCCGCGCTCAGGAGGAACCTGACATCCTGGATGCATGATCGTTGCATTCAGCATCAGCCCTTCCGGCGGCGACGAGACCGGAGGTGTGAGCCAGGCGGTGGCCGAGGCCGTTCGCGTGGTCCGCGCCTCCGGTCTGCCGAACGAGACCAACGCGATGTTCACCAACATCGAGGGTGAGTGGGACGAGGTGATGGCCGTGGTCAAGCAGGCCGTCGACGCCGTTGCCGCGGCCTCGCCGCGGGTGAGTCTCGTACTGAAGGCGGACATCCGCCCCGGCTACACCGGCCAGCTCACCGCCAAGGTCGAACGTATCGAGCAGGAACTAGCCGACTGAGTTGAGGATGCCGATCACCTGGTCGTAGCGGTTCTCACGTTCCGCGTCACGCAGGATCCGGACCCGGTCGACCAGGATCTCGTCGGCGTCCGGGTGCGTCTGGAGCAGTTCCATCGTCTCGTCGAGGTACTCGTCCAGCGGCATCGCCCGCTCGTCGTCCTCCTGGTTCAGCAATGCGGTCCGGACGGCGGGCGGGACCACCTCGATCACCTGAAGCGGAGTGTTCGCGAGTTGCGCGCGCAAGCTCTGCGTGTAGCTGTGCACCGCGGCCTTGGTCGCGCTGTACGTCGGCGTCATCGCCAGCGGTACGAACGCCAGCCCGGACGAGACCGTGAGGATCGCGGGGTCCGCCTGCTTCAGCAGGTACGGCGTGAACGCGGTGATGGTGCGGATCGTGCCGAGCAGATTGATGCCGATCGTCTCCTCGCTGGTCGCGAGGTGAGCCGGGTCGTGCAGATCCTCGACCTGCATGATGCCGGCCATCGTCATCAGCACGTTCACGTCGTGGGCGCTGGTCACCTGCTCGAAGGCCCGGGCGATCGAGGCCGGGTCGGCGACGTCGAGCGCGACCCCCTCGATGCTGTCCTCGGCGGCGATCCGGTCCAGGAGGTCCTGACGCCGGCCGCTGATGATCACGGTGTTGCCGAGATCGCGGAACCGGCGGGCCAGACCGAGACCGAGTCCCGACGTACCGCCGGTGAAGAAGATCGTGTTGCCAGTCGTTTTCATGTCTCCAGGCTGCGATCGGATGCCGACGGCAACCAGGGTCGGCCCAGCCTCTGCTCGGCAAGCAGTGGATAACAGCCGCCCGTTCGCGACACTGGATGTATGGAGTACGCCGAACTGTCCGATTTCCTCCGCAAACGCCGCGAGGCCCTGCAGCCCGAGGATGTCGGGTTGCCGCGCGGCCGGCGCCGTCGTACGCCGGGACTCCGGCGCGAGGAGATCGCCGTACTCGCGTCGATGTCGACGGACTACTACAGCCGGCTGGAAGGCGGCCGGGGCCCGCAGCCGTCGGTGGAGATGCTGACGTCGATCGCCCGCGCGCTGCGGCTGACGCTGGAGGAGCGGGACCACCTGTTCGTGCTCGCCGGGCACGGTACGCCGCCGCGTACGACGCGGGCGTGTCACGTCGACCCCGGGATGCTGCGGATCCTCGACCGGCTGCAGGACACGCCCGCGATGCTCCTCAACCGGTGCGGCGAGACTCTCGCGCAGACGCCGGCGCACGTCGCGTTCGCGGGGGAGCTGACCAACTTCGAAGGGCTGGAGCGCAGCGAGGTCTACCGCTGGTTCGCGCATCCGGAGTCGCGGGTGCTCTATCTCGAGCCCGAGCTGTCCACCCACAGCCGGATGCTGGTCTCGATGCTGCGCTCGGTCGCCACCGTCGACGGGCCGAAGTCGTACGCCGCGACGATCGTCCGCGCGCTGCAGAAGCTGAGTCCGGAGTTCGCCGAGATCTGGGACGCGCACGAGATCGGTGTCGCACACAGCCGGACCAAGCACTTCCGGCATCCGGTGGTCGGCGAGCTCGATCTGTACTGCGAGGTGATCGACAACCGGGACCAGCAGCAGACGCTCGTGGTCTTCACCGCGGAACCCGGCAGCGAGAGCGCCGACAAACTGCGGCTGCTCGGTGTCTTGGGCAGTCAGTCGATGAGCTCTGGACAGGACTTTGATCCGGAGTTAATTTAAGTCCTGAAGTTTCATGATGTTCCGCACCGGAAAGGGCCGCCCCCATGCTTTCCGATCGCTTCCGCCTGCCTGCGTTCCTGCTCGCCTTCGTGCTGCTGGTCAGCACCCTCTCCGTCACGCCCGCGACTGCTCAGGTCCAGGCGAACTTCAACGTGCTCGCGTTCTACAGCGGCACCTGGGACGCCGCCCACATCGACTTCGAGAAGGAGGCGAACCAGCGCTTCCCACAGTTCGGGGCGCAGAACGGGTTCACCTACACCGCCACGAACAACTGGGACCAGCTCAACAACCTGACCGCTTCGCAGTACCAAGTGGTGATGTTCCTCGACGACTCGCCGCACACCGACGCGCAGCGCACCGGGTTCCAGCGCTACATGGACAACGGTGGCGCGTTCTTCGGCTTCCACGTGTCGGCGTACAACGATGCGAGTGGTGGCTGGCCGTGGTTCAACAACACGCTGCTCGGGACCGGGCGGTTCCAGTCGAACACCTGGGGACCGACCGCGGTCACGCTGAAGGCGGAGAACCGATCGCACCCGGCGCTGGTGAACACCGGCGCGACGTTCCAGTCGTCGGTGAGTGAGTGGTACAGGTGGCAGAACGACCTGCGGAACAACCCCGACATCCAGATCCTGGCGTCGATCGACCCGTCCAGCTTCCCGGTCGGCACCGATCCGAACCAGACCTGGTACAGCGGCTACTACCCGATCATCTGGACCAACAAGAACTACAAGATGATCTACGCGAACTTCGGCCACAATGCGATGAACTACGAGACCAACACCCGGCTCTCGTCGACCTTCGACAGCCCGGCCCAGAACCAGTTCATGATGGACGCGCTGAAGTGGCTGGGTGGCGCCGGTACGCCGCCGCCGGCGGATCAGCCGTCGCCGACCGCTTGGTACACGATCGCCAACAAGGCCAACGGAAAGTGCATCGACGCCCGCGCGGCCGCGACCGCCAACGGGACCGTGATCCAGCAGTACAGCTGCAACTCCACGCAGGCACAGCAGTTCCAGTTCCAGCCCACGTCCGGCGGCTTCACCCGGGTGAACAACCGCAACGACGCGACCAAGGTCATCGACGTGACCGGAGTGTCGGCCGCCGACAACGCCGGCCTGCAATTGTGGACCTACAGCAACGGCAACAACCAGCAGTGGCAGGCCGTCTCCGAAGGCAGCGGGTACTTCCACTTCGTCAGCCGCCTCAGCACCAAGTGCCTGACCGTCCCCAACGGCTCCACCGCCGACAGCACCCAACTCGTCCAACTCACCTGCAACGGCACCGCGGCACAGTCTTTCCAGCTGACGATTGCCTGACCATGGACTAGGTTCACGCGCATGAGAATCCTGCGTGTGGCCGCTGTGGCGGCAGGAGGTCTGCTGTTGATGTCCCAGCTCGTCCCCGCCCAGGCGAGCGGCGGACCGTCGTACCAGTGGAAGCAGACGCCGACCGGGAGTACGGCGCAGTTCCGCGGGTTGTCGGCGGTCAGCAAGGACGTCGCCTGGGTGGGCGGGACCGAAGGGCAGGTGCTGCGGACCGTCGACGGCGGGAAGCACTGGCAGAACGTCAGCCCGCCCGGCGCCGGCGCACTGCAGTTCCGCGATGTCGAGGCGTTCGACGCGCAGCGGGCGCTGGTCCTGTCGATCGGCACCGGCGAGGACTCCCGGATCTACCGAACCGTCAACGGCGGCAAGACATGGACGGAGACGTTCCGGAACACGGATGGGAACGCCTTCTACGACTGCTTCGCCTTCAACGACCACAAGCACGGGCTGGCGTTGAGCGACCCGGTGGACGGGAAGTTCCGGATCGCGGCGACCTCGGACGGCGGCAAGTCGTGGAAGGTCCAGTCGAACGTCGGCATGCCGGCCGCGCTGACGGGGGAGTTCGCGTTCGCGGCGAGTGGGACCTGCCTGGTCGCCGGACCCGGCCGGACGGCGTGGTTCGCGTCCGGCGGCGGCGACCGTCCGCGGGTGTTCCGGACCGTTGACGGAGGCAAGCACTGGACGGTCGCCGACTCGCCGATGGCCAGTGGTGAGGCGGCCGGGATCTTCAGTCTCGCGTTCCGCGGGCCACTGTTCGGGGTCGCGGTCGGTGGCGACTTCCTCAAGCCGACCGAGGCCGTGAAGGCCGCGTCGGTCACGTACGACGGCGGCCGCACCTGGAAGCTGGTCCCGGCGGACAAGGCGCCGAAGGGCTACCGCAGCGGGTCGCACTTCGTGCCCTGGTCGCCGTCGACCGTGGTCGCGGTCGGACCATCGGGGAGTGACGTGAGCTTTGACGGCGGGCGCAGCTGGAAGCAGTTCTACGACGGCAGCTTCGACAGCGTCGAATGCGCCGGCCACGGGTCCCAAGCGGGCTGCTGGGCCTCGGGTGCCAAGGGCGCCGTCGCGCGACTCGTGCGCTGACGTTCAGGCCGGCGACACTCGGCGGTAGTGCGGGTGTCGCCGGTTTTCCGGAAAGATGAACGCATGCGTAAATTGCTAACGGTCCTCGTGGGGTTCTTGATGGTGATTCCAACCGTTGCCGCGGCTCGGCCCGACGCTGGGCGTCCGGCGCGGCCGCTGACCGTGATGACCTACAACATCCACCACGGCGCTGGGATCGACGGCGTCCTCGACCTCGAGCGGATCGCCGCACTGATCGAGAAGTCCGGTGCGGATGTGGTCGGGCTGCAGGAGGTCGACCGGCACTGGGACGTCCGGAGCAACTGGGTCGACCAGCCGGCCTGGTTCGCCGAGCGGCTCCAGATGCACTACGCGTACGCCGCCAACCTCGACCTCCCGCCGGTGAATCCGGGCGAGCCGCGGCGCCAGTACGGTACGGCGATCCTGTCGAAGTACCCGATCAAGGACTTCACCAACACCCTCCTGCCGCGCTACCCGACCGGGGAGCAGCGTGGGCTCGCGGTGGCGAGCATCAAGGTCCGCGGCGCCGACCTGCGGTTCGCGAACACGCACCTGACCAGCAACAACAACGCCGAGCGGCTGGAGCAGGCGCAGAAGGTGGTCGAGCTCCTCGGTACGTCGAAGGTCCCGACGCTGCTCGTGGGTGACCTGAACGCGACGCCGGAAAAGCCGGAGATCAAGACCCTGACCGCCGTCCTCGACGACACCTGGACCGAGGTCGGTGTCGGCCCGGGCTACACCATCGAGGCCGAGAACCCGACCAAACGGATCGACTTCCAGTTGCACAGCGCCGGGCTGAGCCCGGTCAACGCCGAGGTCCCGGTCACGCCGGCCTCCGACCACCTGCCCGTCGTCGCCACGTTCACTCTGCACTGACAGCCCACTTCGCGGCGCCCATCCGGCCTCCGGATGGGCGCCGTTGTCATGCCGTCGCGAATTACAAGCTTGTAGTTTGTCAAGCCGACACGCAGGTGCAACAAAGATACTTGTGTGAATGGTGTTCCCAATGGGGCTGCGGGCAACTAGTGTCACGTATGTGGTCCATGAGGACCAAAAGTTCACGAACCCTGGGGAAGGGGTTCGTGACTGGCGGAAGGAACGATTCCGATGCGGACGCCCTCGAGGGCCACGTCCGGCGGGCGGGTCGGGAGCACTGGGAAGACCGGTAGGGCGCTGCTCTCCGGGGTGCTCGCGATCTGCCTGGCCGGCTCGATGGCCATCCAAACGGTCCCGGCCGAGGCCGCCAAGCCGAAGCCGCCGGTCATTCCGTCCAAGGCCGCGGTCGAGCGGGCCAAGCAGGCCGCCGCCTCGAAGGCCGGCCAGGTGGCCGCGATCGAGCGGCAGCTCGCCGCGGCGAACGCGCGGCTCGAGCAACTCGGCATCCAGTCCGGGATCGCGGACGAGGCGTACAACGGCGCGGTGTACAAACTGCAGCAGGCCAAGGCGGAGGCGGCCGCCGCGGCGGCCCGGGCGGCGAAGGCGCAGCAGACCCTGGCCATCCAGCGGCAGCAGATCGGCCGGTTCGCGGCGGCGTCGTACCAGGGTGGTGGCGACGTGGCGAAGATCGCGCCGCTGTTCACCGCCGACGGTCCACAGCAGCTGCTCGACTCGGCCGGCGCGGCGCGCTCGGTGTCGACCGCGATGCAGGGGTCCTACCTGCGGTACACGGCGACCCAGGTGGTCACGAACCTGTTCAAGGTGCAGGCCGACCAGGCCGTCGTCAAGGTGAAGCAGGCGACCGACGAGGCCGCCAAGGCGAAGCAGGCGGCCGGGGACGCGGAGGCCGCCCAGGCCGCCGCGGTGACCGCGATGGGCGTGCAGCGGACGCAGTCGATCGCGCAGCTCGCCGTACTGCAGAACACGTCGGTCCGGGTGGCCGCCCAGCGGCAGCGGGGGCTCGAGGAGCTTGCGCGGCAACGCGCCGCCGCACTCGCCGCGCGGAAGGCCGCCGAGCTGAAGCGGCGGATCGCCGCCCGGGAGGCCGCCGAGCGGGCCCGGGAGAAGGCCGAGCAGGCGCGCGAGAAGGCCGAGCAGGCGCGGGAGGAGAAGGAGGCCCGCGAGCAGGCGAAGCGGAACCACGGCAAGAAGCCGCCGAAGCAGCACACGCCGGACCGGCCCAGCAACGACAACGGCAACGACAACGGCAACAGCCACAGCACGCGCCGGGGAGCGCAGGCGGCGATCGACTTCGCGATGTCCCAGCTCGGCGACATGTATCTGTGGGGCGGCACCGGCCCGTCTCGCTGGGACTGCTCCGGTCTGATGATGGGCGCGTGGGAGCGGGCCGGTGTCCAGCTGCCGCACTACAGCGTGGCGCAGTACGAGCAGATCCGGCACATCAACGAGGACGAGCTGCGGCCGGGCGACCTGATCTTCTGGGCGCTGAACCCGGACGACCCGGGGACCATCCACCACGTCGCGATGTACCTCGGCAACGGGCAGATGATCCACGCGCCCCGGACCGGCAAACCGGTGCAGATCGACAGCGTCTTCTACTGGATCCCGCCGAACTTCTTCGGCCGGCCGTGACAGTCAGCCGATCGGTCCAACTTCGAAACTCGTCTCCGACGCGGGCCTGATTCTCACTACGCGAGCTCCGGCCCGGGGAAGACGACGATCAGAAGGTCACCGGGTGAAGCCTTCATCGTGATGCCCCCAATCGGTCGGCGTCCGGTGCACCACCGTGTGCTCGGTGGGCCCCACTACCAGCACACGTGGCGTGGACCCGCCGTGCGCCGTCGAACGGAGGTCTTTCGGCCCAGGCGGAATCGAGGCCGCCGGCCGCAGGATGGACAGGTGAAGCGCGTGTATGAACGGCGGCAGTTGATTCTGTTCGTCGCCTCGACCCTGCTGCTGCTCGGTGGCGGCGTCGCGTGGTTGATCGATCTCCCGTCGGTCGCCGCCCTGTGCTGGGACGTAGGCACCGTGGCCGGTCTCGTGGCGTCGGTGGTCTGGACGGCCGGTGCGGTTCGGCGTCGTCAGCCCACCGTCGACATCATCGCGGTCCTGGCTCTGGCCGGCGCCCTGGCGATCGACGAACCGTTCGCCGGTGCGATGGTCACGGTGATGCTGGCCTCCGGCCAACTCCTGGAGGCGCGGGCGGCGGCCCGTGCCCGGCGCGAACTCAGCCTGTTGCTGGAACTGGCCCCGCGTACTGCGCACCGCCGGACCGGGAGCGGCGTCGTGGACGTCGCGGTCGACGAGATCACGCGCGGCGACCTGGTGCTAGTGGGCTCGGGCGAGGTTGTCCCTGTGGACGGCCGCCTCGTGACCGAGGCGCTCCTGGACGAGGCGGCGATGACCGGCGAGCCGCTCCCAGTGGAACGCGGGCCCGGCGAGGAGGTGCGCAGTGGCGTGGTGAACGCGGGTGCGCCGTTGGACCTCGTGGCTACCGCGACGTCGGCCGAGTCCACGTATGCGGGACTGGTCCGCCTGGTCGAGCAGGCTCAGGCCCGGTCCGCGCCGTTCGTGCGGACCGCCGACCGGCTCGCGGTGTACTTCGTCCCGCTCACGCTCCTCCTCGCGATCGGGGCGTGGGTGGCGAGCGCCGATCCCGTCCGTGCGGTGGCGGTGCTCGTGGTCGCGACGCCCTGCCCGCTGCTGCTCGCGGCCCCGATCGCGTTCATGTCAGGTCTGTCCCAGGCGGCGCGCCGCGGTGTCGTCGTCAAGGGCGGCGGCGCATTGGAGCGCCTGGCCGTCGGGCGCGTGATGCTGTTCGACAAGACCGGCACCCTCACAGCGGGGAGGCCGGCGGTGGCGAACGTCGTGACAGCCAACAGCCAGATCGGTCCCGACGACCTGCTGCGGCTGGCCGCTTCTCTGGACCAGGTGTCTCCGCACGTCCTCGCCACCGCGATCGTGACCGCGGCCGTGAACCGGGGACTTGGTCTGCAGATGCCCGAGGACGTCGTGGAAGAGCACGGCTACGGTGTGCGGGGACGGGTCGGCCCGCACGAAGTCCAGCTGGGCAAAGCATCCTGGATCGTGCCGGGTGAGCCGCCCGCCTGGGTGCGGCAGGTACGCCGGCGCGCGGATCTGGACGGTTCTGTGACCGTCTTCGCCGCTGTGGACGGCGCGCCCGCCGGAGCGTTCCTGCTGGAGGATTCGATCCGGCCCGACGCTCCACGCATGGTCCGGGCCCTGCGTGCGGCCGGTATCTCCCGCATCGTGCTCGTCACCGGTGACCGTGCGGACATCGCGGAGACCGTCGGCCGGATCGTCGGAGTCGACGCCGTGCTGGCCGACCGCGATCCGGCCGAGAAGCTTGCCGCGATCCAGGTCGAGCGCCGGTCCGCCGCCACGATCATGGTCGGCGACGGCGTGAATGACGCACCGGCCCTGGCCGCGGCCGATGTGGGCGTGGCGCTGGCGGCGCGCGGGGCGACGGCATCGTCCGAGGCAGCCGACGTCGTGTTGACGGTGGATCGGATCGACGCGCTCGCCGATGCGATCCTGATCGCGCAACGGTCCAAGCGCATCGCGCTGCAAGCTGTCGTCGTCGGCATGGGGCTCTCACTGGCGGCGATGGCCGCGGCCGCCGCCGGGCAACTGCCACCCGCCGTCGGCGCGGTCCTCCAGGAGGGCATCGACGTCCTGGCCATCGGCATCGCGCTTCGGGCCGTGCTGCCCGGAAAGGTGCACACGGTGACCGTGGACGCGTCCGATCTGGCTCATGCTCGCCGGCTGAAGGTGCAGCACGACGCCACCCTCGCCGTGGTCGAGCAGATCCGTACGGTGGCCGACGGGCTGTCGACGCAAAGCCGCGACCTTGCGCCAACTCGCGCGCTGATGGGACGGCTCGAGGCCGAACTGCTGCCGCACGAGCGTGCCGACGAGGAGGTACTCGTACCGCTCGTCGCCCGCGCTCTCGGCACCACAGCGGCAACCGCGGGCCTGAGCCGCACCCACGCCGAGATCGAGCATCAGATCGGTCGGTTGCGCCGGCTCCTCGGGGACCTGCACGCCGACGTCAGGCCTGAGGACGTCATCGAGCTCCGTCGCCTGCTGTACGGTCTGTACGCCGTGCTCCGGTTGCACAACGCCATGGAGACCGAGGGCGCGTTCAGCCTCATCCCAGCCGCGGAGTTGTCCGGCGAGCCAGACAGCGACCACAAGACGCCAGGCTTGCGGAGGGGTCGCCGGCGCCTGACGGCAACCCGAAGGCACAACCGATGACAGATCGACCGGACCGAACTGCCTACCCGCGGGTCACCGTCAACCATGATCAGAACGTGCACCCGGCAGCAGTCTGTTGCCGGGGGCCCCTTCTAGATCAGCCGGTGTCCGCCGTCGGCGTGCAGGACGGTGCCTGTGATGAAACCATTGCGCAGCAGGGCGATGATCGCGTCCGCAATGTCCTTGGTCCGGCCGATCCGGCCGACCGGGAGGCGCGCGGCCATCGCGGCCAGCGTGTCCGCGGTCGCGTCGCCGGCGACGTGCTGCCAGATCGGAGTGTCCACCCAGCCCGGCGAGACCACGTTGACCCGGAGCGGTGCGAGCTCGATCGCGAGCGCCGCGGCGAGTGACGCGAGTGCGCCGTTGAGTGCCGCGAGCAACGATGCCCGCGGCCCCGGCCGGTACGCCGCGATCCCGGACGTGAACACGATCGAGCCACCGGGTTCGAGCATCGACGCACCGTGCTTGGCGAGCAGCAACGGGCCGAGGAGCTTGGAGTCGACCGCGGATCGCGCCGCGTTCACGTCGTACTCGCTGATCGGCTGGTAAGCGCCGCCGACGTCGGCGGCGGTGGTGACGATGTGACTGACCTTGCCGGTGGTCGCGAACAACCGCTCGATGTCGCGCTCGACCCCGATGTCCATGGCCACGGTCCGCACGCCGAGCTCGCGGCCGACCGTGTCGAGCTTGCCGGCGGAGCGGCCGGCGATCGTCACTTCGCTGCCCTGGGCAACGAGTTCGGCGGCGAGTGCGCGACCCATGCCGGAACTGCCGCCGACGATCACTACGTGTTCTTGCACTGAGAACTCCCTTTGGTGGTTGACGTTTCGAGCCAACCACCGTGGGACTCAGTCCACCACGTCCTGTTGCCTAACGCCGGTTAGGCCTGGGCTAACGGTCAGCGCCTGGAGGACCGGGTTGTGCGAGTCGGTGCGCCAGACGGCGGCGTACCTGGCGATCAGCGGGCGTCCCTTCAAGGGGCGCCAGACGATGTCGGGGGTTGCGGCGCGGCGGGAGCCGAGGCTGATCGCGGAGCGGCGGACGAGCAGGGCGGAGCGGAGCTGGGAGTGGCTCATGCTGATGTCGCTGAGCCGGATCCCGTCACCGAGGCGGCTGAGCGCATCGTCGTAGAACTCCGGTGCCGCGGCACGCGGGATCCAGATCAGCTCGTGCCCGGTCAGATCGTCGAGGGTGAGCACGCTGCTCGCCGCCAGTGGATGGGTCGCGGCCAGCAGTACGCCGAGCTCCTCGGCGGCCAGGTGCTCCGAAGTGATTGCCGGCGGCAACGTCAGCGGGGTCCGGACCAGGCCGAGGTCGATCTCGCCGGCGGTGAGCATCCGGAGCTGGCCGGTGGTGGTGCCGGCCGCCAGGGTCACGGTGCTGTTCGGGAAGCGTTCGGTGGCGAGCTGTTCGAGGGCGGCGGGCAGCCATCCCGGGATGCCGTTGAGCAGGCCGAGCCGCAGCACCGGTTCGTCCAGGCCGGCCGCCCGGCGCGTGTCCTTCAGCGCCAGGCCGGCCGCCTGGATCGTCTCCCGGGCCCGGGCCAGGAAGACCTGCCCGGCCGGGGTGAGCTCGACGCCACGGCTGTGCCGGATCAGCAGGGTGGTGCCGACCTCGCGTTCGAGTTGTTTGATCTGCTGGCTCAGCGTCGGAGTGGAGATGTACAGCCGCTCGGCGGCCCGGCCGAAATGCAGTTCTTCCGCGACACCCACGAAGTACCGCATCTGCCGCAGCTCCACCAGGCGACCTTATCCGCTCTCATCTCCCTCGCCCTCGACCTTGTGCACCGATCAACCATCGAGAGCGCCCGCCGACGGTTGATCCGTGCACAAGGTTGCCCGGTCAGGGGTGGTGGGTGGGTCAGGTGGTGGCGATGAGGCGTCCGAGGTTGGTGCGGGCGTCGAGGGTTTCGTGGATGCGGACGACGTCGGTCAACGGATACGTGGCGTGGACGACCGGGCGCAGGTCGCCGGACTGCCAGCGGCGGGTGACCTCGGCGATGTCGGCACGGGCCTCGTCCGGGCGGGCCTGGCGCCAGCCCATCATCGAGACACCCGTGACGGATCGGCCGAAGAGGCCGAGGCCGGGGATCATCGGGAGCTCGGTCGTGATGGCGCCGTACGTGACCATCGTGCCGAGTGGCTTGACGAGGTCGAAGCCCTGGTCGAACACGGTGCCGCCGACCGCGTCGAGGGCTGTGTCGACGCCGTCGGGTGCGATCTCGCGGACCTTGGCCGGCCAGTCCGGGTCGGTCAGGTCGACGGCCTCGGCGCCGAGTTCCCGGATGAAGTCGAGCCGCTTGGCCGACGACGCCGTACCGATGATCGTCTTCGGGTCGAAGAATCGGGCCAGTTGGACGGCCAGGTGGCCGACGGTGCCGGCCGCGGACTGGATCAGCACGGTGCCGCCGGCGGGGATCCGGCCGGCCTCGAGGAGGCGGAGGGCGAGCGGCGCGGTCATCGACATCATCGTGGCCTCGCCCGCGTCGGCGTCGGCGGGGATCGGGGCGAGGAAGGCTCCGTCGGCGACGGCGAAGTCGGCGAAGGCGTCCTCGGACAGGGCGGCGACCCGTTGGCCGACCGCGACGCCGGGTGGCGTGTCTGGGCCGAGCTTGGCGATCCGGCCGACCACGTCGCCGGTGAGGGTGCCCGGCAGCGGGCGGTCCCAGGGGGAGCCGCCGGCCCGGAGAACGGTGTCGATGGCGTTGGCGCCGATCGCCTCGACCTCGATCAGGACCTGGCCGGCCGCGGGTTCGGGGACGGCGACCTCGTCGACCTGCAGGACGTCGGGGCTGCCGTGCCGGTGGAAGCGCACTGCGCGCATGGGCTGCTCCAAATCGTGGGAGTTATAAATAATGGGAGATTCCCACGATAACGCCAAGGGAGGGCCGATGCCAATAGAGTGGCTGGGTGAAGAAGGCGCCGACGCATCGTCTGGCCGACCGGGTGCTGTGGGCGCTGGGGCGGGCGAGTCAGCAGTCGCAGCGGCTGGTCCGGCAGCACATGACGGACGCCGGTGTGCGGACGCTGCACTACCACGTACTGGCGAGCCTGGCCGACGACGGCGAAGCCGTCCAGGCGACGCTGGCCGACCGGATCGTGCTGGACCGCAGCGACCTGGTCACCGTGCTCGACGAGCTGGAGGCGCTGGATTACGTCGTACGCCGGGTCGACCCGGCCGACCGCCGGCGGAAGATCGTCGCGATCACGGCGACGGGGAAGAAGCAGTTGGTCGCGATGGACCAGTTGATCTATGCGGCGGAGGCGGAGCTGCTCGAGCCGCTGAGTGCGAGTGAACGAAAGACTCTGCTGGAGTTGCTGGGCCGGCTGACCGCGGAGTGAATCCGCCGGCGCCGCGAGTGCGGGCCGGCGGCGTGGCTGCTCAGTGGCCTTCGGTTCAGTGGCCTTCGGTCTTCAGGCGGGCGAAGGAGGCGGTGATCTCGGCCTCGGCGTCGGCGCGGCCCACCCAGGTGGCGCCTTCGACGGACTTGCCGGGCTCGAGGTCCTTGTAGACCTCGAAGAAGTGCTGGATCTCGAGCCGGTCGAACTCGGGCACGTGGTGGATGTCGCGCAGGTGCTCCTGGCGCGGGTCGCCGGCCGGGACGCAGAGAACCTTGTCGTCCGGCCCCTTCTCGTCGGTCATCCGGAACATGCCGATGGCGCGGGCCCGGATCAGGCAGCCTGGGAACGTCGGCTCGGGCAGCAGCACCAGCGCGTCCAGCGGGTCGCCGTCCTGGCCCAGGGTGTCCTCGATGAAGCCGTAGTCGGACGGGTACTGAGTGGCCGTGAACAGGGTGCGGTCCAGGCGCAGCCGGTTCGTCTTGTGGTCCAGCTCGTACTTGTTGCGAGTGCCCTTGGGGATCTCGATGAAGACGTCGAACTCCATACGGCAGATACTGTCACGGTTCCGACCGACCGACTGACAGGAGCAGCCCGGTGGCTCGTCCTCCCCGTGCGGTGTTCGTCACGCTGCTCGCCACGGCCCTTTGTGTGGGCCTGGTGAGCGGTGCACGCGCCGTACCCGGATCAGTGCAGTCCGCCCAGCAGGCTCCCGTCGTACTGGCGCCGGCCAAGGGCGAGGGCGTCGCACCGACGGCGGCCGGCGTCCAGAAGGCGCTCGCCGCGATCCTCAAGGACCCGTCGCTCGGCAAGCACCGGGGCATCTACGTGTACGACGCCTCACGCGGCCAAGCGGTGTTCTCCGCCGGTACGGCGACTCCGTTCACCCCGGCGTCCACGCTGAAGCTGCTGACGACGGTCTCGGCGCTGGAGACCCTCGGAGCCGATCACACCTTCACCACGAAGGTGGTAAGCGCGGCCAATGGTTCGATCGTCCTGGTCGGCGGTGGTGACCCGTTGCTCGCCACGAAGCCCGCTGCGAGCTCCGACTTCCCGGCCCGTGCCACCCTGCAGACGCTGGCCGCGAGTACGGCCAAGGCACTGAAGGCGCAAGGCGTCACGCGCGTCACTCTCGGCTATGACGCCTCGCTCTTCACCGGTCCGGCTGCCAACGCGAACTGGGAGCCGAACTACCTGCCTGAAGGCATCGCGGCCCGCACCTCGGCGCTGTGGGTGAACGAGGGCCGGCTCTCTCCGGGCATGGCCAAGCGGTCGGACGCTCCGGCACAGGCGGCCGCAGCCGCGTTCGCGAGGCTCCTGACCGGTTACGGGATCACCGTGGCGCCGGCTGTCCGCGCCGCGGTCGCTCCGGCCGCGGCGAAGCCCCTCGCGCAGGTGGCGTCGCCGACGCTGGGCCAGATCGTCGAGTACATCAACCTGCACAGCGACAACGACGGGGCCGAGGTGCTGCTGCGCCAGGTCGGCCTGGCGACCAAGAACGGCGGTTCGTACGTCGGTGGCGTCAAGGGAGTCCGGGAGACGCTCACCAAGCTCGGGCTGGACGTCAGCAAAGCGCGGATCTTCGACGGCAGCGGCCTGACGCGGGCCAACAAGGTGCCGCTCGAGCTTCTGGCCGGCGCGGTCCGGGTGGCGGCGTCGGAGGACCACCCGGAGCTGCGGCACCTGCTGACCGGTCTGCCCGTCGCAGGCTTCAGCGGCAGCCTCGAAGACCGCTTCGTCGCGCCCGGTACGAGCACCGGCACCGGACTGGTCCATGCGAAGACCGGAACCCTCACCAACGTGCACAGCCTGGCCGGGCTGGCCCGTGACCGCACGGGCACGCTTCTGGTGTTCGCGATCGCCACGGACAGCGTCGCGGTCCCGCAGACCCTCAACGCCCGCGCCGCCCTCGACCGGGCCGCCGCAGCCCTCGCCAACTGCGGCTGCGCTGTCTGATCGGAAGCGCGTCTTGGGACATACGACTAGGGTCGGAACATGAGTACGGCGGAAGGCGGGACCACGGCCGAGATGGTCGACTGGCAGCTGGCGACCGGAGTGGCGCGCAAGCTGCTGCGCCCCGGACCGGCGGTCAGCCGCGCGGAGGCGGACCAGGTAGTGGCCGAGTTGCGTCAGTTCGCGGCCGACTCCGAGCACCACGTCCGGGAGTTCACGGGACTGCAGGCCACGTCGGCCACCGCGCCGGTCGTGATCGTGGACCGGCCCGGCTGGGTGCAGGCGAACGCGGACGGCTTCCGGACCGTGCTGCAGCCGCTGGCCGACAAGCTGCGGGAGAAGGCGGAGCG
Organism: Kribbella sp. NBC_01484; assembly: GCF_036227145.1. Classification (NCBI taxonomy): domain Bacteria; kingdom Bacillati; phylum Actinomycetota; class Actinomycetes; order Propionibacteriales; family Kribbellaceae; genus Kribbella; species Kribbella sp. NBC_01484. The sequence continues at coordinate 1,958,295 of NZ_CP109437.1, read as the reverse complement.
GACCGGCGGGCTGTCCTCGGCGGTCGGCTCCCGGGTGACGGCCATCGAGGCCGGCGCACTGCTCGCCTTCCTCTCTTCTAGAGTTCTTGGCCAGTTCGACCCGTTCTTCCCGGCCGAGCCGGACCCGGAGCGGCCCGATCTGACCGGCCGGCTCCTGCTGGTGGCGCCCAACGTGATGCACGTGGAGTCCGAGCTGGGCGTCGTACCGCGGGACTTCCGGCTGTGGGTGTGCCTGCACGAGGAGACGCACCGGGTGCAGTTCACCGCGGTCCCGTGGCTGCGGGATCACCTGCGGTCCGAGATCGCTCTGTTCCTGGACCAGGCCGAGCTGGACGCATCGGCGTACGCGGCGATGTTCCGGGAGGCTGTGCAGCGGCTGGGCCGGTCGATGCGGGGTGAGACCGAGCTGAGCCTGGTGGATCTGATGCAGTCGCCGGAGCAGCGGGCGGTGCTGGATCGGCTGACCGCGGTGATGTCGCTGCTCGAGGGCCACGCGGACTTCGTGATGGACGGGGTCGGGCCGTCGGTGATCCCGACCGTGGAGACCATCCGGTCCAAGTTCACGTCGCGCCGCCAGAGTGGCAACCCGGTGGACCAGCTGCTGAAGCGGCTGCTCGGACTGGACGCCAAGCTGCGGCAGTACAAGGACGGTGCCGCGTTCGTCCGCCGAGTGGTCGAACAGGTCGGCATGGACGGGTTCAACCGGGTGTGGACCGGTCCCAACACGCTGCCGACCAAGAACGAGATCGCGAACCCCGATGCCTGGGTCGCCCGGCTCCACGGCTGAGCCGCCGGGCCGGTCCACGGCCGAGGAGCTCGTCGAGCACCGGAGAGGGAAGCTGCACCCCGCGGTGGCGCGGACCCGGGAGGCGGTCCGGACCATGCTGTCCGAGCTGCCGCACAGTACGACGGTCCTGGTGGCGTGCTCGGGTGGCACGGACTCGCTCGCCCTGGCCGCGGCGACCGCCTTCGAGGCGCCCAAGCTCAAGCTCCGCGCCGGTGCAGTCATCGTCGACCACGGTCTCCAGGCGGACTCCGCCCATGTCGCCGAGACGGCCGCCGAGCAGTGCCGGGGGCTCGGACTCGACCCGGTCCTGGTGCGCCCGGTAGAGGTGGGCAGCGAGGGTGGCCCGGAGGCGGCGGCCCGGTCGGCCCGGTACGACGCCCTCCGCGACGCGGCCGACGAGTTCGGGGCGGACGTCGTACTGCTGGCGCATACTCGCGACGATCAGGCTGAGACCGTGCTGCTGGGGCTGGCCAGAGGGTCGGGTGCGCGTTCGCTGGCCGGGATGGCTCCGGTGGCCGGACTGCTCCGGCGGCCGTTCCTCGAGCTCCCACGCGCCACCACGGCGGCCGCGTGTATCGCGTCCGGACTCCGGCCGTGGCACGACCCGCACAACGACGATCCGCAGTACACCCGGGTCAGAGTCCGCCACGAGGTGCTTCCGGTGCTGGAGGAGGCGCTCGGGCCTGGAGTGCTCGAGGCACTGGCTCGTACGGCGGGACTCCTTCGGGCGGATGCGGATGCACTCGACATGCTCGCCGCGGACCTGGCGGAGACGGCGGTCCGGCGTACTGACGATCAGGTGCAGTGCGACGTCGGGATGCTGGCGGACGAGCCCGCCGCGCTGCGGACCAGGGCGCTGCGGCAGGCGGCCCTCGAAGCCGGTTGCCGGGCCACCGACCTCACCGCCGGGCACATCGCGGCCGTCGACGCACTCGTGACGGACTGGCGCGGACAGCGATGGATCGATCTCCCGCAAGGGGTCCGCGCGATCCGCCGGGGCGGGTTCATCGTCCTGGGTCCGGGTGTGACAGGCTGATCGTGTGGATGCGGCGGACATCGAGAAGGACCTGACCAAGATCCATTACACCGAGGACCAGATCCTGGCGAAGCTGCGGGAGCTGGCGGGGCGGATCGAGCAGGACTACGAGGGCAAGGACCTCCTGATGGTCGGCGTCCTGCGGGGCGCGGTGATGGTGATGGCCGACCTGGCCCGGTCGTTCAGCCGGCACGTGGAGATGGACTGGATGGCCATCTCGTCGTACGGCTCCGGGACGAAGTCGTCCGGTGTGGTCCGGATCCAGAAGGATCTGGACACCGACATCACCAACCGGCACGTGCTGATCGTCGAGGACATCATCGACACCGGGCTGACGCTGAGCTGGCTGGTCAGCAACCTGGAGTCACGGAAGCCGGCCTCGCTGGAGCTGTGCACCGCGTTCGTGAAGCCGGGCGCGGCCAAGATGCGGGTCCCGGTCAAGTACGTCGGGCTGGAGCTGCCGGACGAGTTCGTGGTCGGGTACGGGCTCGACTACGCGGAGAAATACCGGAACCTGCGCAGCGTGGCGACGCTCGCGCCGCACGTCTATTCCTGACGACGCCGGGGCGGTGGGGCGGGGAAAGTCCTAAACTGGTCCCTCGGGGCGGACTTGGTGACGGCCTGTACAACAGGTCGTACCGTCTTTGGTGACCCTCGTGGTGTGTTGTCTTGTGCGACACGAGACACTTGGACTGGTGTTACCGTCTCAAGCCCGCATACCCGGGCCTGCCGAGCTAGGAGGGACGGGGCGTAGGCCTCGATCATGGACGTGAAGCGCATCTTCCGCGGACCCCTGTTCTGGATCGTCATCGCCTTCCTGGGTGTACTGGTGATCGGACAGCTCCTGACCGGCTCGACCGGGTACAAGTCCGAGCCGACCGGCCAGGTCGTGCAGCTGATCCAGCAGGCCAAGTCGTCGAGCGACAAGACGATCAAGTCGGTGACGCTGATCGACCCCGACCAGGAGATCCGGGTCGAGAAGACCGACGGCACCAAGATCAAGGCGAACTGGGTCGACGGTCAGGCCGACACCCTCGGGGCCGACCTGCAGTCACTGTTCCAGAGCGGCAAGATCGAGCGGTACAACGTCGAGAACCCGAAGCCGAGCTTCATCGGCCAGGTGTTCTCCACGCTGATCCCGTTCCTGCTGATCGCGGTCGTCTTCATCTTCTTGATGAACTCCATGCAGGGCGGCGGATCGCGGGTGATGAGCTTCGCCAAGTCCAAGGCCAAGCTGATCACCAAGGACACTCCGAAGACCACGTTCGCGGACGTGGCCGGCTGTGACGAGGCGATCGAGGAGCTCGGCGAGATCAAGGAGTTCCTGCAGGAACCGGGGAAGTTCCAGGCGGTCGGCGCGAAGATCCCGAAGGGCGTCCTGCTCTACGGCCAGCCCGGTACCGGTAAGACCCTGCTGGCCCGCGCGGTCGCCGGTGAGGCGGGCGTGCCGTTCTACTCGATCTCCGGTTCGGACTTCGTCGAGATGTTCGTCGGTGTCGGTGCCTCCCGGGTCCGCGACCTGTTCGAGCAGGCCAAGACGAACGCCCCGGCGATCGTGTTCATCGACGAGATCGACGCCGTCGGCCGGCACCGTGGTGCGGGCCTCGGCGGTGGTCACGACGAGCGCGAGCAGACGCTGAACCAGCTGCTGGTCGAGATGGACGGCTTCGACATCCGCGGCGGTGTGATCCTGATCGCGGCCACCAACCGGCCCGACGTGCTCGACCCGGCGCTGCTGCGGCCCGGCCGGTTCGACCGGCAGATCGCCGTCGACGCGCCGGACCTGCCCGGTCGCGAGCAGATCCTCAAGGTGCACGCGCGGGGCAAGCCGATGGCGCCGGACGTGGACCTGCGGGCGGTCGCCCGTCGTACGCCGGGCTTCACCGGTGCCGACCTGGCCAACGTGCTGAACGAGGCTGCCCTGCTCACCGCGCGGAACAACCTGCAGGTGATCGACAACCGCGGGCTGGACGAGGCGATCGACCGGGTCATCGCCGGTCCGCAGCGCCGCAGCCGGCTGATGTCGGACAAGGAGAAGGTGCTGACGGCGTACCACGAGGGCGGCCACGCCCTGGTGGCGGCCGCGCTGCCGCACTCCGACCCGGTGCAGAAGGTGACGATCCTGCCGCGGGGCCGGGCGCTCGGCTACACGATGGTGATGCCGGACGAGGACAAGTACTCGACCACCCGGTCCGAGATGCTGGACAAGCTGGCCTACATGCTCGGTGGCCGTGCGGCCGAGGAGATGGTCTTCCACGACCCGACCACCGGCGCCAGCAACGACATCGAGAAGGCGAGCGCGCTGGCCCGGGCGATGGTCACGCAGTACGGCATGACCGAGCGGCTCGGCGCGATCAAGTTCGGCTCGGACGGCAGTGAGCCGTTCCTGGGCCGCGACTTCGGCAGCCAGCGCAACTACTCCGAGGAGATCGCGGCCGCGGTCGACGAGGAGGTCGGCAAGCTGATCCTGAACGCGCACCAGGAGGCCTTCGACATCCTGGTCGAGAACCGCGCGGTCCTGGACCACCTGGTCGAGGAACTGCTGGAGAAGGAGACCCTGGACAAGAACGAGATCGCCCGGGTCTTCGCGCCGGTGGTCAAGCGGGAGCGGCGGCCGGCCTGGACCGGTTCGTCCACCCGGGTGCCGTCGGACCAGCCGCCGGTGATGCCGATGCCGACCCGCGCCGAGCAGAACGGCTCGCTGTCCGATGTCCTGCCGGGCGGTTCGGTCGGCCCCGACGAGGCCGTCCGCCCGCCGACCTACGGCAGCGGCCCAACCCCGCCGTCTCCCAACGACTGAGCTGACACACAGCGCCGCCACCCGGATCGGGTGGCGGCGTTGTTCTGTCTACAGTGGCGAGATGACGTCGCCGAAGTTCGACCATGCACGGGCGGAGCGGGCCGTCCGCGAACTGCTGATCGCGATCGGGGAGGACCCGGATCGCGAGGGCCTACTGGACACGCCGGCTCGAGTGGCCCGCTCGTACGCCGAGATGACCGGCGGACTGGGTCAGCGGGCCGAGGACGTGCTGACGACGACCTTCGACATCGGCCACGACGAGATGGTGCTGGTGAAGGACATCGAGGTCTGGAGCCTGTGCGAGCACCACCTGGTGCCGTTCACCGGGGTCGCCCACGTCGGCTACATCCCCAGCCGGGACGGCCGGATCACCGGGCTGTCGAAGCTCGCCCGGCTAGTCGACCTGTACGCGAAACGACCGCAGGTCCAGGAACGGCTGACCACCCAGGTCGCCGAGTCCCTGGTCGAGCTCCTCGAGCCGCGCGGGGTGATCGTGGTGATCGAGTGCGAACACCTCTGCATGACCATGCGCGGCGTCCGCAAACCCGGCGCCAAGACCATCACCTCCGCCGTCCGCGGCCAGCTCCGCAACCCCGTCACCCGCGCCGAGGCGATGAGCCTGATCGTCGGCTGAAACACCCTCCGTAGCCTCGGGCAGCCTTGATTCGTTGGAGTTTGGAAGCCGATACCTGTAGACATTCTGTCGCTGAGCGTTTACTTTCCGTAGTGGCGCTAGGCCAACGGGGACCAGGTGCCGGTGTGAGGAGGACAGGATGTCGGGGCGTTTCCGGGTCGGCGCCGCTCTTGCCGGGGTCGTCGTACTGACGGCCGGTGGGCTGGTCGCGGCGAACTGGGCCACCGCCGAGACGCGGACCAAGCCGACCGGGCAGAAGTCCGATCCGGTCGGGAAGGTGACCGAGCGGTCGCCGGCGGTCGCGGAGGCACTCGAGGAGCACCTCGAGCCGGACTCGGGCGTGGTCGGCAGCTACTACGACGACGCCGGTGACCTGGTCGTCGCGGTGTCCGACCTGACCGCCGCCGAGCTGGTCCGCGAGGCCGGCGCCATCCCGCGGCTGGTCCGCTTCACGATCGGCCAGCTGACCGTCGTGCAGCGCGAGCTGGACCAGCTCGCCACCGGCTCCAGCGCGGGCAAGGTCCGGTCCTGGTACGTCGATCCCGTCTCGGGCACCGTGGTCGTCACCGTGCCGGCGGGCGCGCACGACCAGCTCACCGAGCGGTTCCTGTCCCGCGCCGAAGCGAACGGCGACCGGGTCACGGTCCGCACCGTCGCCGGCACGGTGACCACGACCGCCGACGACTTCAGCCTGCGCGGCGGGGTCCAGGTGGACAAGAACACCGGGTATGTCTGCTCGCTCGGCTTCAACGCCCGGACCACCAAGGGCACCCGGATCTTCCTGACCGCCGGGCACTGCACGGCCGGCAAACCGTCGTTCTCGCGGAACGGCTACATCCTCGGCAACACCCGGACGTCGAGTTTCCCGGGCAACGACTTCGGCACGGTCGGCGTGATCGAGGGCTGGGACCAGCAGGGGTACGTCGAGGGCTGGGGAGCCGGCGACATCGCGGTCCGCGGGATCGCGAACGCGACCGTCGGATCCACGCTCTGCAAGTCGGGCAAGAGCACCGGCTGGACCTGCGGCCGGATCGTCGCCCGGAACGTGACCGTCAACTACGGCAGCAACAAGGTCGTCCGCGGGCTCTTCCAGCACACCGCGTGCGTCGAGGCCGGCGACTCCGGCGGCGCGAACATGACCGGCAACTACGCCCAGGGCATCACCAGTGGGGCCGCGCTGATCGACGGGCAGTGCCTGGAGAAGTACGGCCAGACCAACGAGTCCTACGCACAGCCGATCGCAGAAGCGCTTCAAGCCACCAAGTCACGGTTGGTCCTCAGTAACTGATCCCACCTGGTGGGGTTGGGGGTGGGGGCCACTACGGTGGTCGGGTGAGCGATGGGTCGTGGGGTCACGTCGACGGGCTGCCGGTGCTGGACCGGTGTCTCGTCATGGGCGTCGTCAACGTGACACCGGACTCGTTCTCCGACGGCGGTGAGTGGTTCGAGCCGGCCGCCGCGATCAAGCACGGCCGGGAGTTGCTGGCCGACGGGGCCGATCTGCTCGACGTCGGCGGGGAGTCGACCCGGCCGGGCGCCGAGCGGCCCGCGCCCGAGGAGGAGATCCGCCGGGTGCTCCCGGTGATCGAGACGCTCGCCGCCGAGGGCGCGCTGATCTCGGTCGACACCATGCGAGCCGGCGTCGCCGCACTCGCCCTCGACGCCGGTGCGGTGATGATCAACGACGTGTCCGGCGGCCAGGCCGACCCGGACATGCTTGCGCTGGTGGCAGAGCGCCGTACGCCGTATGTCTGTATGCACTGGCGTGGCCACTCGATCGACATGCAGAACAAGGCGGAGTACGTCGATGTGGTCGCCGAGGTGATTGCGGAACTCGCCGAGCGGATCGACGCGATCCGTGCGGCCGGCGTCGATCTCGGCCGGGTCGCGCTCGACCCCGGACTCGGTTTCGCGAAGAACGCGGACCACAACTGGGAGATCCTGCGGAGGTTGCGGGAATTCGCCGTACTGGATCGGCCGTTGTTGATCGGTGCGTCCCGGAAGGCGTTCCTCGGTAGGCTGCTCGCCGACGAGCAGACCGGTGAACCCAGACCGGCCGTACGACGAGACGATGCGAGCGCGGCTGTATCCGCCCTGGCCGCCGCAGCGGGAGCCTGGTGTGTCCGGGCGCACGCGGTGGCGCCGAGCGCGGACGCTGTCCGGGTGGCGAAGAGATGGGGAGCGGTATGACGGACGGACCGGGCAGTCCGCGCCGGAGCGCAGGAGGCGAAGGCGCGCGCGGTGCCTCGGTGGAGGACGTCGTGCTGACCGCCAACACCGCGTTCTACAACGCGTTCGAGGCCGGCGACCTGGACCTGATGGCGGCGGTCTGGCTGCCGGAGCCCGACCCGGTCTGTATCCACCCCGGGAACGCGGCCATCTCCGGATACGCCGAGATGATGCGCGCCTGGGCGATGATCTTCGCGAACACGCCGTACATCCAGTTCTTCCTCACCGATGTGCAGGTGCGCGTGGATGAAGACGTGGCATACGTCACGTGTACGGAGAATGTCCTGTCCTCGGGTGAAGGTGCTCCCGAGGAGGGGTTCGCGGGCGGCAAGGCGCTCGCCACGAACGTTTTCCGTCGAACTTCTACCGGCTGGCGGTTGTGGATCCACCATGCCTCACCGGTACTGTCGTCTGGGGGCCGACAGGAGGAGGCGGAATGAGCGGTCCCGTGCTAACTCCTGATGTGATCGAGATCCGTGGTATCCGTGGGTTCGGGCGCCATGGAGTGTTCGAGCACGAGCGAGCCGACGGGCAGGAGTTCGTCGTGGATGTCCGGCTGGAGCTGGACACCAGGCCCGCCGCGGCCTCCGACAACCTGGCCGACACCGTGAACTACGGGGTGGTGGCCGAGCAGGTGCACCAGGCGATCGAGAACGACCCGGTGGATCTGATCGAGACCCTCGCCCAGCGCATCGCCGACCTGTGCCTCGCCGACCGGCGGGTGACAGCGACCGCGGTGACCATCCACAAACCCTCGGCGCCGATCACGGTGCCGTTCGACGACGTTGTCCTGACCGTGCAGCGCAGAGCCGGAGAATCCTCGTGACTGAGACCCCTAGTCCCCACGTCATCGACGCGGACACCCTGAGCGGTGGCCTGAAGCCGATCCGCCAGGTCATCCTGTCGCTCGGCAGCAATCTCGGCGATCGTGAGGCGAACCTGCAGGGCGCGGTCGATGCGCTGCGGGACACCCCGGACGTCGTGGTGGTCGAGGTCTCACCGCTCTACGAGACCCAGCCGGTCGGCGGCCCGGACGAGTCCGGCCCGTACCTGAACGTCGTTCTGCTGGCCGACTCGACGCTGTCGGTCGACCTGCTGCTGGACCGCGCGCACGCGATCGAGCAGGCGTTCGGCCGGGAGCGCAGCGTGCCGGGCGCGCCGCGGACCCTCGACGTCGACCTGATCACGTACGGCCAGAAGACGATCGAGTCCGAGGAACTGACCGTGCCGCACCCGCGGGCGCACGAGCGTGCGTTCGTCCTCGCGCCCTGGCTCGACATCGAGCCGGACGCGGTGCTGCCGGGTCATGGCCCGGTCACCGAACTGCTCGCCAAGGTCGGCACCGAGGGCGTGACCAAGCTCGACATCGAGCTGCAGTAGTGGTGTCCGGCGGTCCCGAGCCAGGCCAGGCGCCCAGTAACGAGCCCGGCAAGGAACCGCCGCGTCCGGGCTCGGTCCGGCCGACCTCACGCCGGCTGCTGATCGCGATCGCAGTCCTCGGGGCGGCGATCGGCGTGACCATCGTGCAGGCGATCGAGTCCAGCGGCGGTGTCGCGCCGGCCGTCTCCTGGCTGACCCTGATCGCCTGGAGCTTCCTGGCCGCGCTGCTGTTCGCCGCGGCCCGCAACACTCATCAGCGGATCCAGGTCCGCCGGGAGCGGATGGAACCGTCCCGCGCGGTGTTCCTGTTGCTGATCGGGAAGGCGAGCGCGTTCGTCGGCGCGTTGTGCGCCGGGGTTTACGCAGGGTTCGCGTTATCCTTCCTGGAGGCGATGGGCTCCTCCGGGCCTCGTAACCGTGTGATCATGGCCGGTGCCGCGGCAGTGATCTCAGTGCTGGTCGTCACGGCCGGATTGTTGCTCGAACGCGCGTGTCGTATTCCCGAGGACCCCGACGAGACCCCCTAACATGTCGGTCCATGGGGTCAAGGGGTAGCCGCCGTCGAACCAGGACCACAGTTCTCACCGTCGCCAACGGTCTGCTGATCTTTGTCTGCCTGGGCGTGAGTGCCGCGCTCTTCTCGCAGAACGCCTGGATTCTCCGGGCCGCCGCGGTAGCCGCCGTTGTGATCGCGATCGCCGCCTCGGTGCTGTTCCGCCACCAGTTACTGGTCGAACGCCTGGCCCACTCCGACGAGCGGGCCCAGGTGGCCCAGGAGTACTCGCGGATCACCAGCGCCCGCGTGGTCGAGAACGCGGAGTTCGTCGACCTGATGCAACGCCGGCTGGACAAGATCGACGCCCGCCTGGACAAGATCGACCAGGAGGTGGCCACGGTCGTTGCCGCCGGCGACAAACACTCCCAGGCCGAGGCCCCCACCGTCGTCGACCTCAAACTCCGGGGCCTGGCCGCTTCCTGAGTACGCCGTCCCGCCCCCATACTGCGAGGTGGGGAGGGGATCAGCATGGGGCTGGACGCGAACTACCCGGCCGTGACGATGAACGACCCGAACGGGCACGTCACGGTCTACAACCAGGACCACCTGCCGATCGGGCAGCTGGGTCCGACACCCTTCGAGTCGCCGTCGGTGAACGTGACGTGCAAGCGGAAGGCGTGGGAAGACGCCGACTGGTACCGCCTGCTGAATCCGGAGGGCTGGCCGTTCCCGGCGGACGAGGCGTACGTGTCGGCCGACGAGACCCACGAGCTGAATCCCGGGCAGCCGTACCCGATCCCGCAGTGCGCGTCCGGCTGCCCGATCAAGATCGGCCAGGCCGCTGCCGCGGGCGTACTGGCGATCGGCACGGTGGCCGCGGCGGCCGCCTGGCGTCGCAAGCGCAGGGCGCTCGACACGGCCTGAGGCGTGGTCGCGTAGGTTTTGGGGGTGGATCTCGCCAAGCTGCTGAAGGTTGCCGAAGCCGCCGTCGATCGCGGACGGGTGATCACCGACTCCCGGGGACCGGGCGCGCTGACCTCCAAGGGTGACCGGGACATGGCGTCCGAGGTCGACTTCGCGGTGGAACGGGAGGTGCGGGCGTTCCTCGAACGCGAGACGCCGGACATCGGCGTACTCGGGGAGGAGGAAGGCGGCGCGACCGACGGGACGCGCTGGGTGCTGGACCCGATCGACGGGACCGTCAACTTCATCCACGGTGTTCCGTTGTGGGCGATCTCGCTCGGGCTGATCCACGAGGGCCGTGCGGTGGCGGGCGTGATCGACCACCCGGCGCTCGGGACCAGGTACGCCGCTGCCGAAGGGCTCGGCGCCACATGCAACGACAAGCCGATCCGGGGCAGCGAGTGCAGTGACCTCACCGACGCCTTGGTTGCCGTGGGCGACTATGCCGTCGGCCCCGACGCGGAAGCCCAGAACGCCGAGCGCTTCGCCCTGACCCAGCGGCTCTACCCGCGCGCTCAGCGCCTCCGCATGATCGGTACGGCGGCCACCGCGCTGACCTGGACCGCGAACGGGTACTTCGACGCCACGATCATGTTCTCCAACAAGCCCTGGGACACCATGGCCGGCGTCAGCATCTGCCGGGAGGCGGGCTTGCTGGTGCTCGACCTCGACGGCTCCGAGCACACGCCAGACTCCCGCGGAACTTTCGCGGTCGCTGCCGGCATTGCGGACCCACTCCTCGAACTGGTTCGGCAAGCCTCGACTCCCGCCTGACGAGGAGTTGTCCACAGCCTCGCCGACGTCGGTCGCGGAGATCCGTCACGCTGGTCCGGGTGGAATGGTGGTGGCGGCAACAACTCGAGGACGAGGGCCTCCAGGTCCTGATCCATGCCCAGCACCAGATCGTGTCGCGCACCCAGGCGCTGGCCGCGGGCTTGGCCGACACCGACATCCGCCGACGACTGCGCGGCCGGCGGTGGCGGACGGTTCATCCAGGGGTCTACGCGACGCACACCGGTCCGATCGGGTACGACGAACGGCTCGTCGCCGCCCTGCTCTACGCCGGGCCGGAGGCGGCCTGGAGTCACTACACCGCTGCGGAGCAGCTCGGCCTGATCAAGTGCGATGACCGGCGTCCGGTGTACGTGACCATCCCCTGGCGGCGGCGGGTTCGCGCTCGCCCCGGCCTCGTGATCACGCGGGACAGGCAATGGAAGGATCGACTGGCGGCAGTCGTCCCACCGCGACGCCGGCCCGCGGACGCGGTGCTGGACATCGTCGGCATCTCCGCCGGTCTGGACGACGCGGCAGCGGTGATCGCCGAGGCCTGTCAGAGTGCCCGTGTGACGCCTGACCAGATTCTGCGCGCACTCGCCGACAGGCCGCAGCTTTGTCATCGGGCCGTATTGGGATCGATTCTTGCGGATGTCGCCGAGGGCACACATTCCCTGCTCGAGCTCCACTACCTGCACAAGGTCGAGCGCGCCCACGGGTTGCCGTCGGGGCAGCGGCAGCGCGCGGAGGACGGCGAGTTCACCGACGTCGCCTATCTGCCGTTCGATCTGGTGGTCGAACTCGACGGCCGCTTCCATTTCGCCCCGCGACAGCGATGGCGGGATCTCGCGCGTGACAACCGCGCGGCCCTGCGCTCGGAGGTCTCCCTGCACTATGGCTGGCTCGACGTCACCAGCCGCCCGTGCGACGCCGCCGTACAGGTCCTGCACGTCCTGCGCCGTAATGATCCAAACCTCCCGGCCCACCCGTGCAGCCCGACCTGCCCGGTCCGCTGAGTGGCAGGGCCGGGTAGAGGGGACGGCGGGGAAAGAATTCGTCGCCAGATGCAGATTTCTTTCCCCACCGCTGTGAGGGACGGGGTCGGGGACGGTCAGGTACGGCGGCGGGGCGGTGGCGGGTCGGGTTGGGTCGGTGGGGAAGGAATTCGTCGCCAGATGCAAGCCTCTTTCCCCACCGACCCGACCGCCCTGCCGGCACCCCGCCGCCCCGACCCGCCCTGCCGCCTGCCCGCCGACCCGGCCCGGCGACGCGCGTCGCCGCTGCGCTTCGGGGTGCGGCTACTTGTCGATGTCGCCGACGACGAAGAACATGCTGCCGAGGATGGCGATCATGTCGGGGATCATCGTGCCGGGCAGCAGCGCGGGCAGGGCCGAGATGTTGTTGAAGCTGGCGGAGCGGAGCTTGAGGCGCCATGGGGTCTTGTCGCCGCGGGAGATCAGGTAGTAGCCGTTGATGCCGAGCGGGCTCTCGGTCCAGGCGTAGGTCTGGCCCTCGGGGACCTTGAGGATCTTCGGCAGCCGGACGTTGATCGGCCCGGCCGGCAGCGCCGACAGCTTGTCCAGGCAGGCGTCGACCAGGTCGAGCGACACCTTCACCTGCTCCAGCAGCACCGAGAAGCGGGAGAAGCAGTCGCCGTCGGTCCGGGTAACCACCCGGAGTACGCCGTCGCGCAGCAACTCGTCGTACCCGAGGTAGGGCTCGTCGCGGCGGAGGTCGGCGTCGACGCCGGAGGCGCGGGCGATCGGGCCGGAGACGCCGTACTGCGAGACGAGCTCGGGGGAGAGTCTGCCGACGCCGACGGTGCGGGCGCGGAAGATCTCGTTGCCCAGCACGATGTCCTCGATGTCGGGCAGCCGCTTGCGGACCGCGGCCGAGGCGCCGGCCGCGCGACCGAGCCAGCCGTACGGCAGGTCCTCCTTCAGCCCGCCGACCCGGTTGAACATGTAGTGCATCCGGCCGCCGGAGAGCTCCTCCATCACGGCCTGGATCGTCTCCCGCTCGCGAAAGGCGTAGAAGACCGGCGTGATCGCGCCGAGCTCCAGCGGGTACGAGCCGAGGAACATCAGGTGGTTCAGGATCCGGTTCAGCTCGGCCAGCAGCGTGCGCAGCCAGACCGCACGGACCGGTACCTCCAGGCCCATCATCCGCTCGACCGCGAGGACGACGCCGAGCTCGTTGGCGAACGCGGACAGCCAGTCGTGCCGGTTCGCCAGCACGATGATCTGCCGGTAGTCGCGGACCTCGAACAGCTTCTCCGCGCCCCGGTGCATGTAGCCGATGATGGGCTCGCACCCCACGATCCGCTCGCCGTCCAGCGTCAGCCGCAGCCGCAGTACGCCGTGCGTCGCCGGGTGCTGCGGACCGATGTTGAGCACCATGTCGGTGGTCGCCAGTTCCGAGCCGCTCCCGGTCCCGCCGCGCTCGTAGGCGGGGTCGAATCCGGCCGCTCCGGCGCCGACTCCCACAACTCGTTCAGTGCTCATGCCCTCTATCGTGACAGGCTGGACCTGTGGATGACCTCTTCGCACCCTCGGATGTCAGCTGGACGCCGGTCTCGCCGAAGCTGGCGGCGGTCCGCCGGCTGAACGCGGCGATCATGGCCGGCGTGCTCGGGCTGGCGGCGTTGTTCGGGCTGGGACTGACCCTGGGCTGGGTGTACGGCGGCCTGGCGCTGCTCGTGGCCCTGGCCGCCCTCGGCTGGTCGTGGGTCCTGATCGGCCGGAACCAGAGGTCCTGGAAGTACGCCGAACGCGACGACGAGCTGCTGGTCAGCCACGGGATCATGTTCCGCGAGCTTGTCGTCGTGCCGTACGGGCGGATGCAGTTCGTCGACGTGGCCGCGGGGCCGCTGGAGCGCGCGTACGGGATCGCGACCGTGGAGCTGCACACCGCGACACCGGCGACCGACGCCAAGATCCCGGGCCTGCACCCGGACGAGGCCGGCCGGCTGCGTGACCGTCTCTCCGCCCTCGGTCAGGCCCAGGCGTGGGGCCTGTGACCGAGCATCCGCCCGGGCAGACCGCGGTCGTGGAGCAGACCGGGGCGCGGCTGCATCCGCTGACCCCGTTCGTGAAGGGCTGGGGCTACTTCGTCGTCGCGGCCGTCGCACTGGTCAACAACGAGGGTCTGCGCAGCAATCTGACGTTCGCCGGCATCGGTCTGGCCGCCGTACTCGTCGGCGGCAGCCTGCTCGGCGCCCTGTCCTGGTATTTCACCAAGTGGCAGCTGACCGACGATGCGATCCGGGTGGACAGCGGATTCCTGTTCCGGCGGACGCGGATCATCCGGTTCGACCGGATCCAGGCGATCGACGTGGCCCAGCCGTTCGTCGCCCGCCTGTTCGGGATGGCCGAGCTGCGGATGGACGTGGCCGGCGGTGGCAAGAGCGACGGCAAGCTGAGCTATTTCCGGTACGACGAGGCCGTCGAGCTCCGGACGATCCTGCTGGTCCGGGCCAAGGGCGAGCGCGTCGCCGAGCAGCAGGAACAGCAGGTGGAGTCGGCACCGCTTCTGGTCGTCCCGACGACCCGCCTGCTCGGTGCGACCCTGCTGTCGTCCACAGTCCTCGGTAGTGCGGGGGCCGTGATCTGGTTGATCGTCGCGACGGAGTGGCTCGACTTCCACATCGGTCTGTTCGCTGCTCTGCCGCTGCTGTTCGGTGTGGTGCAGCCGATCTGGAAACAGGTCGTCGGCAACCACGGCTTCACCCTGTCGGAGAGCGGCCATGGTCTGCGGACCAAGCGCGGCCTGTTCGACGTGCAGCGGCAGACCATCCCGCCCGGCCGCGTGCAAGGCCTGCTCATCACCGAGCCGCTGATCTGGCGTCTGCTCGGCTGGGCCCGGGTCGAGCTGGACATCGCCGGTGTGGCCGGCAACAAGGAGGACGGCGACGACGAGCGCCAGGGCGCCCAGCTCCTGCCGGTCGGCGACCGTGGCGAGGTCGCGGGCGTGCTGGCCCGCATCCTCCCAGGACTCGACCTCGCGAGGATCCAGATGCACGTTGCGCCGGAGCGGGCCAAGTGGCTGCGCCCCGTCGGCTGGCGCTATCTCGCGTACGGCGCTGACGACCAGGTGCTGGTCACAGTCCGCGGCTGGGTGAGTCGCCGTACGTCGATCGTGCTGCACCACAAGACACAGTCCGTGCGGCTGGAGCAGGGCCCGCTCCAACGGCGGCTAGGCCTGGCTAACGTCCACGTGGACACTCCACTCGGCCCGACGGACGCCATCGCGCTTCACCGCGACCAACTCGAGGCCGCGCAACTGGTCCAGGCTCAGGCAGACAGAGCCCGCGAAGCACGCCGGGTGGCGTCCGCTCCGACCGCGGTCCACACCCAGCCGAACCCGCCGAGCCCAGAGGGGTCCAGTAGCTCGGCTGCCTCGCCGGCCGACGACAGCTCGGCCACATAGCGCAACGGCTCCGTCTGAGCCAGCTCCAGCCTCGGACGGGCCGCAGTGACGCCCAGAGCACGCAAAGCGTCCCGCTGGAGCACGAGAGACCCACCCAGCGAGTCCCAAGCCACATGCGCGGTCACATCGCACGAGCCGTCCAGGACCGGCTCGCACTCCCGCCCGGCCCGGAAGCCGGTCACAGTCCCGTACGGCGGCCGGTCGGTGCGCAGATGTCCGTAGTCGATGGCGATCGCGACCGCACCATCCGCCAACCGGTCGACCACGGATGCCCAGGCCTCGTCGCGGGTCCGCCCGATCTCGGCGCGGTCGCCGGGTTCGCCGGGCCACCAGCGCCGCAACCAGTCCAGATCGTTGCCGTCGACAACATCTCCTACCGTCAGGTCGGCCGACAGATAGCGCGGTACGCCGTCCTCGTCCCACTCGACCAGCTCACACGGAATGTTGTCGAGCCACTCGTTCGCGATCACCAGACCGGTCAGAACCGACGGCATGTCGTCGTCCAGCTCGATCTCCACCACCGGCAAACCCTCGTCGCGCAACACCTTGCCCAGTTCGCCGGATCCCGCGCCGATGTCCACGACCTGATCAGCACCGACCGCACGCGCCAGCCGGGCGATGGCCTGACCGAACAGCGCCGACGCGTGCACCGACGTACGGAAGTGGGCAGCTGGGCGTTCCCGCCGGTAGAACCCGCCGGGGCCGTAGAGCGCCGTTTGCCAGGCCGCCCGGAACGTGGTCACCGCGCACCCAGCGGTACGGCGTCGAACTGGCGCCACACGCCGTCCTCGCCTTCCCGCCACAGCCCGAGCTCGGTGAGCTGAAGACGTGGCGCGGGCGCGGCGGCGAGAGCCTCACGGGCCTCAGCGACGACCGCCGGACCACCCTGCTCGGACGACGAGATGGTCAGGTGTGGCTGCGGGTCCGGGAACTCACCGCCGTACGGAGGATGCTCAGGGAAAGCCTGGAAGACCGAGTACAGCAACGAGACGACGGCGTCGTACGGTTCGGGCTTCAGCCACGCCGTGCCGTTCGGGAACTGACCCGCGGTCGGGAAGCTGAGCTCGAACGGCTCGAACGACGCCACCGCATCCGCCAGTCGCCGGACGTCGGCCTCCGTGGGTTCCGCGACCCACGGGACCAGCACAGTGACGTGTGGCGGGATCAGCTCGGTCAGTGGGACGTGTGATCGCGCGGTCGACCGCGACACCGAGCGCCAGCGCTCGGTGTACGCCGCAAGTTCGGGGACTGTGATCAGAATCGCGGTCAATCCACTCCGCGCGGCCAAGGCATCGCTCACCAAGGCATGCTCTCATCACCTACGCTGGCAGGGAGATCGTCTGGTACCCCGCGCGGGACTGGAACGAAGAGAGTTGAGTGATGGAACGGATCGGCTTGATCGGAGCCGGCCGGGCCGGAACCGCCGTGGGAGCAGCCTTGGCGGCAGCCGGACATCCCCTGGTCGGTGTCACCGCACGGTCGGGCGCGTCACGCGAACGCGCCGCCCGTCTTCTTCCGCATGTGCCCGTGCTGCCCGCCGATGAGGTCACCACTCGTGCCGACGTCGTCCTGGTCGCCGTACCGGACGACCTGATCCACGACGTGGCCCACACGTTGCCGCTGACCAGTGCGCAGTACGTCGTCCACCTGTCCGGCGCCCACGGACTCGGACCGCTGGCCGGGCTGGCCGCGATGCCGGTGGCACTGCACCCGTCGATGACGTTTCCCGGGGCCGCGGTGCGTCTGGACGGCATCATGTTCACGGCGACCGCGCCGGATGAGGCACGGCCGATGGTGGAGCGTCTGGTGAAGTCTCTCGGGGCTCAGCTGCAGTGGGTGGCCGACGAGCAGCGGGCGCGGTACCACGCCGGTCTCACACATGGCGCGAACCACCTGACAACGTTGCTCACCCAAGCGGTCGGCGTACTGCGGGAAGCAGGCGTGGCGGATCCGGCCGCGACACTCCGTCCGCTGCTGGCCGCAACCCTCGACAACACGCTGCGATCCGGTCATCATGCGCTCACCGGGCCGATCGCCCGGGGCGATGTCGACACGGTGGCAGCACATCTGTCCGTACTGCGGGACCGGACGGCGAGCACGTACGCCGAACTGGCCCGCGCGACGGTGGAACTGGCGGCGGCCGACGGACGACTGGACCCGGACACGGTGGCACGGTTCGACGAGGTGCTCGAGCGGGATCGAACAGGGGAGGCACCGCGATGAGACTCACCCAGACGAAGGCCGAACTGCGAGCGGCCGCGGCGATCCGGCCGCGGGCGGTCGTGATGACGATGGGCGCCCTGCACGACGGCCATGCCGCGCTCCTGGCCGAGGCCCGCGAGCGGGTCGGACCGGACGGCAGTGTGGTGCTGACGATCTTCGTGAACCCGTTGCAGTTCGGGCCCTCCGAGGACTTCGACCGCTATCCGCGCACGCTGGCCAGTGACCTGGCGATCGCCAAGAACGAGGGCGTCGACCTGGTCTTCAACCCGTCCCGCGACGAGCTCTACCCGAACGAGCCGTCCATCACCGTGCATCCCGGGCCACTGGCCGACGAGCTCGAGGGGATGGTCCGGCCGGGCCACTTCGCCGGCGTGCTGACGGTGGTGGCGAAGATGCTGCACCTGACCGCGCCCGACCTGGCCCTGTTCGGCGAGAAGGACTACCAGCAGCTCACGCTGATCCGCGAGATGATCTGTGACCTCGACTGGGACGTCGACATCGTGCCGGTGCCGACCGTGCGGGAGCCTGACGGACTCGCGTTGTCCTCACGCAATCGGTACCTCGACGAGACCGAGCGTGACGAGGCGCTGGTGCTCTACCGCGCACTGACCGCCGGAGCGAAGGCCGGGATGAACGGCCCGGACGCCGTGATGGCCGCCGCCCACGCCGAGCTCGAGGCGGTCCCGTCGGTCCGGATCGACTATCTCGCCCTGCGCGCACCGGACCTCGGCCCGGTGATCGGCCCCGGCGAGGCCCGCATGCTGATCGCCGCCCGCGTGGGAGCCACCCGTCTCATTGACAACATTTCCATCACGCTCAGGTGAAATCGATTGATACCGTCGCGGGATGACCGTGTTGAATGCCGCGCCTCCGGCGCGGGGGTCACGGGGCTTTGACTCCCGGCCTTCCCTCGTCGCTCCAGTCGCTGCGCTCCCTCCGCTCCTCGGTCCAGGCCGGGAGGCCCCGTGACCGGACCTGCAGTCCCGCAACGGCTGGCCGCGCCGGAACCCGGCTGGACCGATACCGTCGATGTGGTGGTGATCGGGTCCGGGATCGCCGGGCTGACCGCCGCCCTGAAGGCTCGTGAGCTGGGATCGGTGCTCGTGGTGACGAAGGACGTCGTCGCCTCCGGCTCGACCCAGTGGGCCCAGGGCGGGATCGCGGCCGCCCTCGATCCGGAGGACTCGCCCGAAGAGCACCTCCAGGACACCCTCGTCGCCGGCGCCGGGCTGAGCGATCCGGAGGCCGTCCGCGTCCTGGTCACGGAGGGCCCGGACGCTGTCCGGGACCTGATCGAGTTGGGTGCGCGGTTCGACACCGTCGACGGCGACCTCTCGCTGGGCCGGGAAGGCGGGCATCACCGCAACCGCATCGCGCACGCCGGTGGCGACGCGACCGGCGCGGAGATCGAGCGGGCCCTCGTCGCCGCGGTCAAGCGGGCCGACGACATCCGGCTGATCGAGCACGCCCTCGTCATCGACCTGTTGACCGCCGAGGACGGCGCCATCGCCGGCGTCACCCTGCACGTGATGGGCGAGGGGCAGCTCGACGGTGTCGGCGCGGTCCGCAGCCGGGTGGTGATCCTCGCCTCCGGCGGCATCGGTCAGTTGTACGCCGCCACCACGAACCCGAGCGTGTCGACGGGTGACGGCATGGCGCTGGCGTTGCGGGCCGGCGCGAAGGTGCGGGACCTGGAGTTCGTGCAGTTCCACCCGACCGTGCTCTGGCTGGGCAAGAGCGCGAAGGGCCAGCAGCCGCTGGTGTCCGAGGCGGTCCGGGGCGAAGGCGCGTTCCTGGTCGACCACGAAGGCAATCGCTTCATGCAGGGTCAGCACGAGCTGGCCGATCTCGCCCCGCGCGACATCGTGGCGAAGGCGATCATGCGGCAGATGCTTGCCACCGGCAAGGATCACGTCTACCTGGACGCACGGCACTTCGGCGACGAGAAATGGCGGGTCCGGTTCCCGACCATCCTGGCGGCCTGCCGGTCGCACGGTATCGACCCGGTGCGGGAACTGATCCCGGTCGCGCCGGCCTGCCACTACTCGTCCGGCGGGGTCTGGACCGACCTGCACGGACAGACCTCGGTGCCTGGTTTGTACGCGTGCGGCGAGGTCGCGTGCACCGGCGTACACGGCGCGAACCGCCTGGCCTCGAACTCGCTGCTCGAAGGGCTCGTCTTCGCCCGACGCATCGCCGCCCAGCTGGCCAACGGTCTTCCCGAGCTGCGCGAGCCGGCCGTGGACACCCGTGTCCCCGGTCTGGTCGACGCGGACGTAGTACCCGAGCTGCAGCGGGCGATGACGGTCGGCGCCGGAGTGATCCGGAGTGCGAGCGGACTGTCGGAGGCCGGCGCGGCGCTCGGCAAGCTGATCGGGCAGCCCGCCGGCGAGCCGGGTACGCCGGGATGGGAGGCGACCAACCTGGTCACCGTGGCGTCCGCGCTGATCGAGGCCGCCACCGCGCGCGAGGAGAGCCGCGGCTCACACTGGCGTGAGGACTACCCGGATCGCGACGACCGGCACTGGTCGGGCAATCTTGACCTGACCCTCCCGTCCGAGGGTCAGTCGGCGCGGCCGGTCAGCACGTTCGTGCCGCACGGATCCGAGGAGAGACAACATGGATGAGACGGTCGACAGGCAGTGGGTCGCCGACCTCGTGCGGGCCACCATCGAGGAGGACCTGGCCGGGGGCGTCGACGTCACCACGACGGCCACGGTCGATCCGGACCAGATCTCGGTCGCCGAGCTGGTCGCCCGGGCCGACGGCGTGGTCGCCGGCCTGGAGATCGCCGAACTGGTGATCCGGCAGGTCGCCGCGCCGGACGAGGTCGAGCTCGAGTACTCGGTCCGCGACGGTGCCTCGGTGCGCAAGGGCGACATCCTGATGACGATCCGCGGCAAGACCCGGCAGTTGCTGACCGCCGAGCGCACCACGCTCAACCTGCTCTGCCACCTCTCCGGCGTGGCGACGCTGACCCGGCGCTGGGTGGACGCGGTCGACGGCACCGGCGTGGTCATCCGCGACACCCGCAAGACGATGCCGCTGCTCCGGTCGCTGGAGAAGTACGCCGTCCGGTGCGGTGGCGGGAAGAACCACCGGATGGGCCTGTCCGACGCGGCGCTGATCAAGGACAACCACGTGATCGCGGCGGGCGGGGTGGCCGAGGCGTTCCGGCTGGTCCGGAAGGCGTATCCGGACATCGCGGTCGAGGTCGAGGTGGACACGGTCGGCGACGCGCTGATCGCGCTGGAGTCCGGCGCCGACCTGATCCTGCTGGACAACATGGACATTCCGTCGCTGCGCGAGGCGGTCGAGAAGGTGGCCGGCCGGGCGCGGCTGGAGGCCTCCGGCGGCCTGACCCTCGACCAGGCCCGGGCCGTGGCCGAGACCGGCGTCGACTACTTCGCGGTCGGGGCGCTCACCCACTCCGCGCCGGTGCTCGACATCGCCCTGGACCTGCGAACTGAGTTGAATTTCAAGGACGTCTGATGCTGCTCGCCGTCGCCGTCGAGAACACCCGGACCCTGGTCGGCCTGGTCTTCGAGGGGACGGTCAAGCGGCATTGGTGGGTCGGCACCGACCCTCGCCGGACGGCGGACGAGTGGGCGGTCCTGTTGCAGGGGCTGCTCACCGGCGAGTCCCCGGTGTCCGGGGTCGCGGTGTGTTCCGCCGTACCGCATGTGTTGCACGAGTTGCGGGAGGTAGTCGCGCGGTACTACCCGGACGTGCCGAGCGTCGTGGTCGAGCCGGGAGTGAAGACCGGGCTGCCAGTGCTGGTGGACAACCCGCGCGAGGTCGGCACCGACCGGATCGCGAACGCCCTCGCGGCGGTCCAGCGGTACGGCGCTCCGTGCCTGGTCGTCGACGTGGGGACGGCGATCACCATCGACGTGGTCAGCCCGGCCGGCGCGTTCATCGGCGGAGTGATTGCCCCAGGCATCGAAACCGCGACCGACGCGTTGGGCACCGCGGCCGCCCAGCTGCGCCGGGTCGAATTGGTGCGGCCGCGCTCCGTAGTCGCCAAGAACACGGTCGAAGCCCTGCAATCCGGAGCGATCCACGGTTTTGCGGCCCTCGTCGACGGCCTGGTCGACCGGATCCGCGTGGAGCAGTCGCTTGATCCCGCGACTCCGGTGGTGCTGACCGGCGCCCTCGCTCCGTTGCTCGCCGGCGAGCTGGCGACCCCGATCCGTCACGAGCCGTTGCTCACTTTGCACGGTCTGCAGCAGGCGTTCGCCCGCAACCACCAATAGCTGCCTCATCGGGCAGAAGCTCTTGTGCCCTTCAGGTGATCTGCATCACCATGAGGTCAGCTACGTGGGGGGAGATCATGAGAGCTACTTATCGGGTGCTTGCCGGACTCGTTGCGGTTGGCGTGGTCCTGCAGGCGATGTTCATCGCGCTCGGCTGGTTCACCGCGATCAAGGACATGGACGACGGTCTGGTGATCGACAAGAACTACGACGGCAACATCGGTCACACACTGCATGGCCAGTTCGGGACAATGGTGATCCCGATCCTCGCGTTGCTGCTGCTGATCGTGTCGTTTTTCGCGCATGTGCCGGGCGGAATCAGGTGGGCGCTGTACGTATTCGGCCTGGTCGTCCTGCAGATCGCGCTCGCGTTCCTGTCGTTCGGCGTAACACCTGTGCTCGGGCTGCTGCACGGTCTGAACGCCTTCGCGCTCCTCGCGGTCGCGGCCATCGCCTCCCGGCGAGCCGCCGGGGCTCCGGCCACCGCGACGGAGACCACCACCGAGGCGACCGCTTAGATGCCTTTGGCAACTGACGGACGGCGGCCGTGACGGTGCGGCTGCCGCCCCGCCGTGTCGTGCTCGCGATCCTCGCGACTCTCGTCGTGCTGACGCCGATCGCGTTCTTCTGGCAGCGGAGCCTGGTGCCCAACAACCTGTCACCAATGGCGATGGGGTACGCCGACTTCGGCGGTGGCCCGGCGGAGCACGTGCATCACGGCGTCGACGTCAGCACGCTCACCGGGCCGCCGAATCGAACGGTCGACGTGGCGGTGGATCTGGTGGCCCGCAAGGAGAAGTTCGACATCCCCGGCCGCGGGTCGATGGACGGCTACACCTTGAACCACAAGTCACCGGGTCCACGGATCGTCGCAAAACAAGGCGATCTGATCCAGGTCACCGTGCACAACGAGTCTGTGCCCGAAGGGATCACACTGCACTGGCACGGCGTCGACGTACCGGCTGCTGAGGACGGCGTCGCCGGAGTCACCCAGGACGCGGTCGGAGTCGGGCAGTCGTTCGTCTACCGCTTCGTCGCGCAGGACGCCGGCACGTACTGGTACCACTCCCACCAGGTCTCGCACGAACTGGTGAAGAAGGGCCTGTACGGCGTACTGATCGTCAAGCCCACACCCAGCGACGTGATCGCTGCGGTCCACACCTACGACAAGGTGCGAACGGTCAACGGCGAGTACGGCGAACGCCGGGTGGCGGCACCTGGTCCGACGGTCCGGGTGCGACTGATCAACACGGACAACGGACCGATGGCGACCTGGGTCGACGGAGCGCCGTACAAGGTCGTCGCGGTGGACGGGAACGAGGTGGACGCGCCGCCGGAGGTGAGTGGCAAGACCGTGCTCGTCACCGCGGGCGGCCGGATCGACCTGCAGGTGACGATGCCGCAGGAATCGGCGGTGCGGATCGGTCTGGGCGGAGGGCCGACCACTCTGGTGATCGGCGAGGGCAACGCGCCGACCGGTACGCAACCGCGGGATCAGGTCGACCTGTTGACCTATGGCTCGCCGAAGGCGCTCGGGTTCGATCCGGCGAAGGCGACGCGGGTGTTCCAGTACAACATCGGGCGGCGGATCGGGTTCTTCGACGGCAAGCCCGGACTGTGGTGGACGATCAACGGGCATCAGTACCCGGATGTGCCGATGTTCGTGGTGACCGAGGGCGACATCGTCCGGATGACCGTCAAGAACACCTCCGGGCAGGTCCATCCGATGCACCTGCACGGGCACCATGTCGTCGTACTGAGTCGCAACGGTGTGGCCGCGACCGGCAGTCCGTGGTGGACCGATTCGCTCAATGTCGAGGACAAGGAGACCTATGAGGTCGCCTTCGTCGCGAACAACCCGGGCATCTGGATGGACCACTGCCACAACCTGCCGCACGCGGCGCAGGGCCTGGTCACGCACCTCATGTACACCGGGGTCACCACGAAGTTCCACCTGGGCGGCGGGCCGGACAATCAGCCCGAGTGAATCGGCCGTCCGACCGTGAGCGCCGTACGGAGCGTCTCCGGCAGACCGTTGAAGGCCGCGTCGGGGGGAGTGCCGGTCGCGTCGAGGGTCTTGGAGAAGAAGGATCGCGCGGCCGCGGCCAGGACCACGTCGAGGACGTCGGTGTCGGTCAGGCCGAGGGCCTTCAGTGCTTCCACGTCATCCTGAGTGACGGTGTCGGCGGATAGCGCCACCTTGCGGGCGAAGGCCATCACCGCCCGGTCGACCGGGTCGTTCGCCGGCTCACTGACGAGGGCCGCGACCTCTTCGGACGTGTAGAACTTGTCGGCCAGGACCTGGCCGTGGGCGAGGCAGCAGTAACTGGACTTCAGTGCGCTCGCCGCAGCCAGCGTGGCGAGCTCGTAGCGGCGCAGGTCCATCGATTCCTTGATCGCGCCGTTGAGTTGCTTCCACGCCTCGTACACGGCCGGACGGGCCGCGAACGTGGTGACGAAGTTGGGCACGTGGCCGGCCGGCGCCCGGTTCTGCTCGAAGAACTCCGGGTCCTTCGGTGTGTCGATGAATGCCATCTTGGTCCCCCCTTGTGGCTCTTCTCACGGTAGAAGCGTCATACCGATCCGGCAACGGTCCCTCGGGATAGGCGCCCGCTACTGGGTATGGTTCACCCGGTCGGTTGTGAGGCAGCTGAGACGAGGTGATCCGAGTGCGGCGTACCCTCGCCGTTGCGCTGGCAGCGCTGGTCGCTGCGACCGCGCTCACCGCCTGCGCGTCGGACCCGATGCCCACGAACGTCGCGGTCGCGTGGGCGCCGCAGGGCCGGGACGCCGTCCTGGTCACCTGGAAGGACGCCAACGCGCCGAACCGGATCACGATCGAGGGTGTGCTCAGCGAGAGTCCGTCGTACGTGAAGTACGTCGCGGCCGGCGAGCCGAACAGCTGGGAGATCCCGACGTCGGCGTTCCCACCGGACGGTAACTACAAGGTGGCGGTCGCCACCGGAACGTCGCAGGGTGGCGTGACCAGCAAGCTCGCCCGCTCGGTCGTGTTCGACACCGACGGTCCGGTGCAGCCGAGTGCGGCCGGAGCGACGCCGTTGGGCCGGGGTGTGCTGATCAAGTGGTCGGTGCCGGTGGCGCCCCAGGACTTCACCCCGAACGACCCGCTCGACGTGACAGGCAAACACACCCAGAAGTACGTGCCGATGATCGGGCGGCCCGGGCAGTTGCTGCGGGATATCGGCCCAGGTACGACGTCGACGCGGCAGGTGATCAAGAGCATCAAGCCGCCGTACGTGTTCCAGCTCCGGACCCAGAACGAGTGGAGCACCCGGATGGGCGGGCAGGTGCTCGGCCTGACCAGCTCGATCAACGCGGCCGTGCCGGCTCTGGCCCAGTTCAGCGTGCCGATCCTGGTTCGCGGGCGAGTCGTCCTGCAGCAGGTCGGCTGCGAGGCGGAGACGCCGTGTGTGCAGCAGCGGGCGACGCCGGCCGGCGTGCCGGTGGTAGTGCTGACCCAGGTCACCCCGGGCTCGCGCTGGACCCCGGCGGCCATCGGTAAGACGACCGCCGGTGGGCATTACGACATCGCCGTACCGACCGGAGGAAGCCGGCCGTACAAGATCACCGTGCCGGCGTACACCAAGGCCGGCATCATCACCGGGCCGTCGACCAGCAAGCCGGCGTACACCCGGAGTGTGGTCCGGATCGCGTCGGCCGGGTTCATCGGCGGGGAGACGGCCAAGAAGCGCGGCACCAGCGTCACCGTCTTCGCGACGGTCAAGCCGGCGATGAACTCGACCGCGATGCTGCAGTCCTGGAACCGGCAGACCCGCAAGTGGGTCAACGTCAAGGCGACGGCGATGCGCCGGGGGCAGACCGCGCTGGCCTTCACCGCCGGGCAGGCGGGTGACTTCGTCTACCGGTTCGTCATCCCCGGCGCGATGATGTTCGGCCGGTCGATGAGCGGGACGATCACGCCGCAGCTGGCGCTACACATCCGCTGACTGGCGCTCCGGCACGGTCGGCACGGCGTGCCGCCGCCGCTTGCGGATCTTGTGGACGACGTACGCCGCGACCACGGCCACCCCGATCACGACCAGGGCCCAGACCGACACCCGGCCGAAGATCTTGTCGGCGTTGTCGCCGACCTTGTACGCGACGATGCCGATCGTGGCCGACCAGGCGATGCCGCCGGCCGCGTTCGCGGCCAGGAACCGCGGGTACGGCATCCGCAACATGCCGGCCATCGGGCCGGCGAAGATCCGCAGCAGGGCCACGAAGCGCCCGAAGAACACCGTCCAGACGCCGTACTTCTGGAAGTACTTCTCGGCGCGGACGATCCGGTCCTCGGAGAAATGGCGGGACCGGCGGCCGAGCCGCTCGAACAGGCCGCGGCCGGCCTTGCGGCCGATGAAGTAGCCGATCGAGTCGCCGACGATCGCCCCGATCGCGGCCGCACCGATCACGTACTGGATGTGCAGGTGGTGCCCCTGGGAGGCGAGCAGCGCCGCCGCGACGAGTGTGGTCTCACCCGGTAGCGGCACCCCCATGCTCTCGATGCCGATGACGAGTCCGACCACCAGATACGCCAGGATCGCCATCCCACCGGTCGGGATCGCGATCGCCAGCGCAAGCCAAGGTTCCCCCATGCACCCATAGTGACATTCGGGAACAACCGATTAGGTGACAGGGCACCTATTTCGGGGGAATCTCCGGGACATGGCCGTTGGGGACCTCAGGGGCCAGGCCGTTGGGGACCTCGGGGGCCAGGCCGTTGGGGACCTCGGGGACCTGGCTGACGGGGAGGCCGGGGATGTGGCCGTTGAATGCCTGGGTGACGCTCTGCAACGCGGCGGTGACCTCGGACGGGATCACCCAGAAGGTGTTGCCGGGGCCTTTGGCGAGCTCGGGCAGCATCTGCAGGTACTGGTACGCGAGCAGCTTCGGGTCCGGGTCGTTGCGGTGGATCGCCTCGAACACCGTGTCGATCGCCTTCGCCTGGCCCTCGGCCCGCAGGATCGCCGCCTGCCGCTCGCCCTCGGCGGTCAGGATCCGGGACTGCCGCACGCCCTCGGCGGTGAGGATCGCGGCCCGCTTCTCCCGGTCCGCCCGCATCTGCTTCTCCATCGACTCCTTGATCGACGGCGGCGGGTCGATCGCCTTCAGCTCGACCCGGTTCACCCGGATGCCCCATTTGCCCGACGCCTCGTCCAGCACGCCCCGCAGCTGCGAGTTGATGTGTTCGCGAGACGTCAGCACCTTCTCCAGGTCCAGGCTGCCGATCACGTTGCGCAGTGTGGTGACGGTGAGCTGCTCGATCGCCTGCTCGAAGTTGGCGATCTCGTACGCCGCCGCGCGGGGATCGGTGACCTGGACATAGAGCACCGTGTCGATGTCGACGACCAGGTTGTCCTCGGTGATCACCGAGCGCGGCTCGAACGAGATCACCTGCTCGCGCAGGTCGATCAGTTGCCGGGGCCGGTCGACGAACGGGATGAGGATGTTCAGCCCGGGTTCGAGGGTGCGCAGGTAGCGGCCCAGACGTTCGACGTTGCTGGCCCGTGCCTGCGGCACGATCCGGACCGTCCGGATGACCAGCACGATGGCGAGCAGGGCGACGACCAGTCCGATGATCAGTTCGGCCATGGATCCTCCTGAGGATGCACGAGGGCGGTAGCCCCCTCGATGGCGAAGACGTCGACCCTGGTGCCCGCGGGAATGAGCAGGTCCGGGTCGTACGAACGGGCGCTCCACTCCTCGCCGCCGATCTTGACCCGGCCGGGTTCGCGGCCGCAGGGGGTCAGGACGACGGCCTCGCGGCCGATCAGCGCGGCCACGCCGGTGCGCAGCTGGGGGTGTCCCATCAGATGCCGGCGGGCGACCGGGCGGACCAGTGTGATCATCGCGGCGGCGGTGACGGCGAACGCGAGCAGTTGGAGCCCGATCCCGAGGCCCAGCCCGGCGATCGTGGCCGCGGCCAGCGCGGCGATCGCGAGCAGGAGCAGATCGAAGGTCGCGGTCATCAACTCGGCCGTGCCGAGGATGCCTGCGATGATCAACCACAGAACCCAGGACTGCATAGCGACCACCTAGCGGCGGAAAGTACCTCTCTTTCGAAGGTACTCCGGGATACGCAGATCCGTAGCTAACGGTTCAGCTATCTTGCGGCGGCTTGCCGGTCGGTACGACGGCCAGCAGCGTGCTGATCGACCGGCTGCCGGCCGGATGCGAGGTCGCCGTCCGGCCCTTGCGGAAGCCGTCGATCACGTCGTTCAGGTCCTTCGCGAGCTGCTCGGTCTCCTCGCGGGTCAGCCACAGCCGGTTCCGGCCCATGGTGCTGAGGTCCTCCCACGGGTCGTCGGCCGACAGTTCTTCGAACTGTTCCAGCACCCGGTCGACGTTGCTGCGCATCATCGCGTGGGTGGCCACCCGGCCGGATTCGGCCGACTGGGACGCGATCTGCAACCCGGTGCCGAGCGCGCGCCAGGGCCGCTCCCGGCCGTCCGCCGAGGCCTCGGCCCGTTCGACGATGCCCCAACGCTCCAGGGCGCGCAGGTGGTAGCTGGTCGCGGACGGGGTCAGGCCGGCCAGCTCGGCGCATTCGGTCGCGGTCAGCACCCGGCCGCTGTAGAGCTCGTCGATGATCCGCTGCCGGGCCGGATGGGCCAGGGCGCGGATCGCCCGTGGGTCTGTGATCACCACGCGCTTGTTCCGGGTCTTCTTCGCGGCCACGAGGTCAGCGTAGCGAAGCCCTTGACGCCGGTAAATATGAAGCATTAACTTCATAGTTGTGAAGCAAACACTTCAGACTTCGATCTGGTCCTACCGCGACATCCGCCTGGTGCTGCCGGCCCGGGCGCTGTCCTACGCGGGCGATTCGGTCGCCCTCATCGCGCTGATGCTGCGCGTCTCCGCCGACGGTGGACCCGGTGCGATCACGGCGCTCTTGCTGGCGTTCGCCGTACCGACCGTGGCGATGATCCCGTTCGCCGGCCGGATCGTGGACGGCCACGACTCCCGCACGGTCCTGGTCTGGTCGGGTTTGCTGCAGGCGGCCGCCGGGATCGGGCTGGCCTTCTCCCACGGACTGATCGAAACCCTGGCCCTGGTCTGCGTCCTCCAGCTGGGCCAGGCCGTCGCCGGACCCGCGTGGAGCGCGCTCATCCCGCGCATCGTCGGCGAGGACCTCGTCGGCCGGGCCACCGGCACCAGCCAGGCCCTTGTCGGAGTGGCCACCCTGGCCGGCTCCGCGGTCGGCGGCCTCCTGGTCGGGTGGTCCGGCGACCGCGGAGCCCTGCTGGTCGACGCCGGCACCTTCGTGGTTCTCGCCGCAGTGGCACGGCTGGTGGTGACCCGGCGGTGCCCCGCGCCCGGCGCCGTACGGGAGAAGGGTGCGATGTCGGCCGGCCTGCGCAGCCTCTTCGGCGATCCGCTGCTCCGGATCCTGGTGCCGTGCCTGTGGGTGCTGGTGCTCGTCGGCGAGGCGATGAACATCGTCGAGGTGTTCCTGATCACCGACGACATCGGGCTCGACGCGGCCGGGTACGGGTGGGTGCTGGCCGCCCAGGGAGGCGGCGCGATCGTGGGTGCGTGGATCACCGGACGGCTGGTCACCGGGATGTCCAGATCCCGGGCCGTGCTGGGTGGGATGGCCGCGATCGGCGCCTCCGCTGTCCTGATGGGGCTGGCCGGCAATGTCATCACGGTCGTTGCCGGCGCCATTGTGTGCGGATTCGGCAGCGGGATGCTCAATGCCGGCACCAGCACGCTGGTCGTCACCCGCTCCGCGGAGGCCGTCCGTGGCCGGGTGAACGCTGCGCTGATGGGCACGGTCCGGGGCTGCAGCCTGGTGGCGCTCCTGCTGGGCGGTCTCCTCGGCGCTGTGCTCGGGGCCCGGTCGACGTTCGTGGCCTGCGGGGTCGCGTGCGCGGTGGCTGCCGTCGCCGCGTCCTTCCTGGTGGTCCGGACAAAGGATTCGGCTGTGGAGGTGCTCAGTCACTAGCCTTTAGGCATGACTGACGCACACGTTGACCCGGTAAACCCCGACAGCGGGCAGGACGACCTGCCCGAGCAGATGCGGGTTCGCCGGGAGAAGCGTGACCGCCTGCTGGCGGAGGGAGTGCAGCCCTACCCGATCTCGGTGCCGCGGACGCACCTGCTGAAGGACCTGCGGGCCAAGTACGACGGACAGGAGCTGGAGCCCGACACCAAGACCGGCGAGCAGGTCTCGGTGACCGGCCGGGTGATCTTCCTGCGCAACACCGGCAAGCTGTGCTTCGTCCGGCTCCGGGAAGGGGACGGGACCGAGCTGCAGGTGATGCTGTCGCTGGCGGACCTCGGTGACGAGGAGCTGGCCCGGTTCAAGCAGCTCGTCGACATCGGCGACCTGCTGTCCGTCCAGGGCGAGGTGGTGACGAGTCGCCGCGGTGAGCTGTCCGTCCAGGCGACCGGCTGGCAGATGGCCGCCAAGACGCTCCGCCCGCTCCCGAACGAGTACAAGCCGCTGAACGAGGAGGCCCGGGTCCGGCTCCGGTACGTCGACCTGATCGTCCGCCCCGAGGCGCGCGAGATGGTCCGGACGAAGGCCGCCGTACTCAAGTCACTGCGTGCTACCTACGACGAGCACGGCTTCATCGAGGTCGAGACACCGGTGCTGCAGCTCACCAACGGTGGCGCGGCGGCCCGGCCGTTCAGCACCCACCTGAACGCGTTCGACCAGGAGATGAAGCTGCGGATCGCACTCGAGCTCGATCTCAAGCGGGCGATGATCGGCGGCGTCGACCGGGTCTACGAGATCGGCCGGACGTTCCGCAACGAGGGACTCGACTCCACTCATGCCGCGGAATTCTCGATGATCGAGGCCTATCAGGCGTACGGCGATTACGACTCGATGGCCGAGCTGATCCAGGAGCTGATCCGGAACGCGGGCGCGGCGATCGGGAAGACCGTGGTCACCGCGCGCGACGGTTCGAGCATCGATCTGGAGCAGCCGTTCCGGCATGCCACGCTTTTCGGGCTGCTCTCCGAAGCGGTCGGCGAGAGCGTCGACGTGACCACGGACCTGGCCGCTCTGACCAAGTTGGCCGAGCAGCACGACGTCGAGCTGCAGCCGGGCCGGAATGCCGGCGAGATCGCCGTCGACTTGTTCGAGAAGCTGGCCGAGCACACCCTGATCCAGCCGACGTTTGTCCGCGACTATCCGGAGTCGGCGCGGCCGCTGGCGAAGCCGCACCGGGAGATCCCGGGACTGGTCGAGGCCTGGGACCTGTTCGTCAACGGCGTCGAGCTCGGGGTCGCCTACTCGGAGCTGAACGACCCGGTGATCCAGCGCGAACGCCTGGTGGCACAGTCATTGCTGGCCGCTGCCGGTGATCCCGAGGCGATGGACCTGGACGAGGACTTCCTCCGGGCGATGGAGTTCGGGATGCCGCCGGCCGGTGGGATGGGGATGGGCCTGGACCGGCTGATCATGCTGTTCACCGGGACCGGTATCCGGGAGACGATTCTGTTCCCGTTGCTCCGGCCGGAGTGATTCCTGCAAACCCGGCCCCGGGGTTGCCGCGATCGTTGCATAGCACAACGGACGGTCACGGCAATTCCCGGGGTCCTTTTCATTCTGGTCTGGCCGGATTCACCCCGGCCGGGCCGGTGTGAATACTCAAGGTGACCTCGGATGCACAGGGTCGATCGCGACCACCTGAGCCGGCGGATTTGGTCACATCTTTCCGGCTCATTCCGGGAGGTGAATGACACGAAGGCCCTTTGTGCGGTACAAATCAGGTGCAACAATTCGGCAGAGGGATTGTGCCCGATGGCGGGCGCGGAAAGGTTGTCATCGATGGCGCAAAGGGTGCAGGTGGTTCTCGAGGACGATCTCGACGGCGGTAAGGCCGACGAGACCGTGACCTTCGGGCTGGACGGCACGATGTACGAGATCGACCTGTCCAAGAAGAATGCCGCCAAACTGCGCGATGCCCTGGCCGGGTACGTCGGTTCGGGACGCCGGGTGTCCGGTCGCCGCGGCGCAGCGGCCCGGTCACGGGGACGGGGCCGGGCGGCTTCGGACTCGGCCGACATCCGGGCCTGGGCCAAGGACAACGGCTACGACGTGAGCGAGCGGGGCCGGATCTCCGCCGAGGTGCGGGCGGCGTACAACGAAGCCAAGTAATTCCGCAGGCCTGCCGGTCCCGGCCCCGTGAGGGTGCCGGGACCGTCCGCATTCCGGTTGTTTCACAGTGTGGACAGCCCGATCCGGGGCGGATGACTGACCGGGCAAGTAGTTCGGTGAAATTCGCTGGTGGCGAACACGCTGTCCGAAGGTGCGCACGCGGGAACACCCTGGAGATCCGCGGGGTTGTTCCCTTGTGATGCCTCCCGGCCGGTCGGCGATGTAGTGATGTTGTGTTCGCCCAGAGCGAGCCTGTCGGCACCGGGGACTAGCATGCATGTACGGGGGTCGGCCCACACGGTACGTCCGACTCCTCTGAGGCAAGGAGCGCTTTGGCGATGTTTGAACGATTTACGGACCGCGCCCGTCGGGTAGTCGTCCTGGCTCAGGAAGAGGCCAGGATGCTCAGCCACAACTACATCGGGACCGAGCACATCCTGCTCGGCCTGATCCACGAGGGTGAAGGGGTCGCCGCCAAGGCTCTCGAGAGCCTGGGTATCTCGCTCGAGGCCGTCCGCTCCCAGGTCGAGGAGATCATCGGCCAGGGGCAGCAGGCACCGAGCGGGCACATCCCGTTCACCCCCCGCGCCAAGAAGGTGCTGGAGCTCTCCCTGCGCGAGGCCCTGCAACTGGGCCACAACTACATCGGCACCGAGCACATCCTGCTCGGCCTCATCCGCGAGGGTGAGGGTGTCGCAGCGCAGGTCCTGGTCAAGCTCGGCGCGGACCTGAACAAGGTCCGGCAGCAGGTCATCCAGCTGCTGAGCGGGTACCAGGGCAAGGAGCCGTCGAGCGCCGGTACGCCCACCGAGGGTGCGCCCAGCAGCTCTCTGGTGCTGGACCAGTTCGGCCGGAACTACACCCAGTCCGCTCGTGAGGCGAAGCTCGACCCGGTGATCGGGCGCGAGACCGAGATCGAGCGGGTCATGCAGGTGCTGTCCCGGCGGACCAAGAACAACCCTGTCCTGATCGGTGAGCCGGGGGTCGGGAAGACCGCGATCGTGGAGGGTCTGGCCCAGCAGATCGTCCGCGGTGACGTCCCGGAGACCCTCAAGGACAAGCAGATCTACTCCCTCGACCTGGGCGCCCTGGTGGCCGGTTCGCGCTACCGCGGTGACTTCGAGGAACGCCTGAAGAAGGTGCTCAAGGAGATCCGCACCCGCGGCGACATCGTGCTGTTCATCGACGAGATCCACACCCTCGTCGGGGCCGGCGCCGCCGAGGGCGCGATCGACGCGGCGAGCATCCTGAAGCCGATGCTGGCCCGTGGTGAGCTGCAGACCATCGGCGCCACGACGCTCGACGAGTACCGCAAGTACGTCGAGAAGGACGCCGCGCTGGAGCGCCGGTTCCAGCCGATCCAGGTGGCCGAGCCCTCGATCGCGCACACGATCGAGATCCTCAAGGGCCTCCGGGACCGGTACGAGGCGCACCACCGGGTGACCATCACCGACGCCGCGCTGGTGAACGCCGCGCAGATGGCCGACCGGTACATCTCCGACCGGTTCCTGCCGGACAAGGCGATCGACCTGATCGACGAGGCCGGGGCCCGGCTGCGGATCCGCCGGATGACGGCTCCGCCGGACCTGCGCGAGTTCGACGAGAAGATCGCGACCGTGCGCCGGGAGAAGGAGTCGGCCATCGACGCGCAGGACTTCGAGCGCGCCGCCGGTCTCCGCGACGACGAGAAGAAGCTGATCAACGCCAAGTCGGAGCGGGAGAAGCAGTGGAAGGCCGGCGACATGGACGTCGTCGCCGAGGTGGACGAGGAGCTGATCGCCGAGGTGCTGAGCACCGCGACCGGCATCCCCGTCTTCAAGCTGACCGAGGAGGAGTCCTCCCGGCTGCTCGACATGGAGAAGGAACTGGCCAAGCGCTACATCGGCCAGGAGGACGCGGTCAAGGCGCTGTCCCGCTCGATCCGGCGTACTCGCGCCGGCCTGAAGGACCCGCGTCGCCCGAGCGGCTCGTTCATCTTCGCCGGCCCGTCCGGTGTCGGTAAGACCGAGCTGTCCAAGGCGCTGACCGAGTTCCTGTTCGGCGACGAGAACGCGCTGATCAGCCTCGACATGTCGGAGTACTCCGAGAAGCACACCGCCTCCCGGCTCTTCGGCTCGCCGCCTGGTTACGTCGGCTACGAAGAGGGTGGCCAGCTGACCGAGAAGGTTCGCCGCAAGCCGTTCAGCGTGGTGCTGTTCGACGAGGTGGAGAAGGCCCACCCGGACATCTTCAACTCGCTGCTGCAGATCCTGGACGAGGGTCGTCTGACCGACGCCCAGGGCCGCGTGGTCGACTTCAAGAACACCGTGATCATCATGACCACGAACCTGGGCACCAAGGACATCGCGAAGGCGGTCTCCCTGGGCTTCTCGCAGGCCAGCGACGTCGGCGGCACGTACGAGAAGATGAAGGCGAAGGTGACGGAGGAGCTCAAGCAGCACTTCCGCCCGGAGTTCCTGAACCGCGTCGACGAGATCGTGGTCTTCCACCAGCACGACATGGCGGCGATCGTGAAGATCGTCGACCTGATGGTCGCGCAGGTGGAGGAGCGGCTGAAGGACAAGGACATGGGTATCGAGCTCACGCCGGCGGCGAAGGAGCTGGTCGCCAAGCGGGGCTTCGACCCGGTCCTGGGCGCCCGCCCGCTGCGCCGCGCGCTGCAGCGCGACGTGGAGGACATCCTGGCCGAGAAGATCCTGTTCGGGGAGCTGCGTCCCGGCCAGATCGTGGTGGTCGACGTCGCCCCCGAAGGCACGGTCGACGCCGACGGCGTGACCGAGTACTTCACCTTCACCGGCAACCCGAAGTCGTCGACTCCGGACCTGGAGCTGACCGACCTCGCCGCCGGCGGTGGCTCGGGCCTGCAGGACTCGTAGTCGACAGCAACAAAACAGCAGGCCTCGCGCGGTCGCGCGGGGTCTGCTGTTTTTCGTAGGCTTCAGGCAGTCGGGGGGACGACTACTGGTCCAGGCCACTGGCGCGAGTACTGCGCCGGTAGCGTGCGTACAGGGAGACACGCGTGAGTTACACGGAGCGACCCGGATGGCCGTATCGTCCTGTTACTTCCCGCCCACGTACCGCGTTGTAACGCTGTGACCACGCTGATGGGACCCGGACTGTCGGAAAGGGGGCCGGGGATGGAATCATCTCGTCGCATGGACGCTCCGCGTCTGCCATTGACCCAGGAACCGGTCGCCGACACCGGTTCCTTTGGCGTGCGGCAAGCGGGTGGCGTGCTCGAGCGGGCCCAGCGGATCGCCGACACCCTGCGGGAGCAGGCGGAGCACGAGAACGACCTCGCCCGTGAGGACGCCGACCGGATCCGGTCCGAGACCGAGCACCTGAAGGCCGAGGTCGAGGCCGCCTCGCAGAAGCTGCGGGCCGACTCGATGGCTGCCGCCCAGCGACTGCTGAACGACGCAGAGCGGGCCGCTGACCAGCTCCGGACCGAGGCCGAGACCGAGGCCGAGCGGGTCCGCTCCGAGGCCGAGGAGGCCGCCGAGCGGCTCCGAGCCGAATCCACCGCCGAGGCCGACCGGGTACGGCGCGATGCCGCCATCGCGGCGCATCAGCTGCGGACAGAGTCGACCGCCGAGGCCGAGCGGGTCCGGGCCGAGGCCACGATGATCGCCGAGCGGCTGAAGGCCGACTCCGAGGCTGCGGCCGAGCAGCTCCGGGTCGCGGTCGCCGACGAGGTGGCCAGGCGCAGGGCGGACTCCGAGGCCGCGGCCGAGAAACTCCGGACCGAGAGCCAGGCGGCCGCCGACCGGCTGCGGGCCGAGTCGCAGGCCGCCGCGGACCGCCGGATCGCCGCGGCCGAGGCCGAAGCGGCCCAGCTGAAGGAAGCGTCCGACGAACTGCTCGAAGACGCCCAGCTGGCCCGCGAGTCGGCGCAGGCGATGGTCGACCGGGCCGGCCGCGAGGCGCAGCAGCTGGTCGCGGACGCCGGTGAGCAGGCCAGGCTGGTCTCCCAGGCCGCGGTGCGCAACGAGGCCGACCTGATCGCCCGCGCCGAGACCGAGGCGAGCGATCTGCGCGCGGCGGTCGAGCGCGAGGTCGAGGCCGCGCGGGAGAAGTCCCGGATCCAGATCGCCGAGGCACACGCCGAGATCGAGCGGCTCCGCGGCGAGAACCGGTCCGAGCTGGAGCGCCGGACCGCGGAGCTGGAGGAGACCGAGCGGGCCAAGCTCGCCGCGATCTCGCTCGAGATCGACAAGCTCCGGGCCGAGGCCGTGGCCGAGATCGCCGAGCGCAAGGCCGAGACCGAGGCCGGTAACGAGCGGCTGATGGCCGACGCGCGGGCCCAGGCCAAGCTGGTGGTCGATTCCATCGAGGCGGATCGCCGGACGGCGACGGGCGAGGCGCAGCGGATCGTCGAGGACGCCAACCGGGCCGCCGAGGCGGCGCTGGCCGAGGCCGAGAAGCAGACGCTGTGGAGCAAGAAGACGGTCGACGACCTGATCGGCGCGGCCGAGTCCGAGGCGCAGTCGATCCGCGACCAGGCCACGGCCGAAGCGACCGACTACCTCCGGCAGAAGCGAGCGCATCTGCGCCGCGTGGTCGGCCGTTCGACCAGCCGGCTCAAGCAGACCCAGGACGCGATCGCCAGAGAGAACGCCGAGCTGACCACGCTCGCGGAGACGAGGTTGTCGTCGGCAACCGAGCAGGCCGAGTCGACGCTGGCCGCGGCCGAGCAGGAAGCCGAGAAGATCACCGCCAGGGCACACGCCCGGGTGGACCGGCTGAAGGCGTCCGCCGGGTCGGACGCCGCCGAGATCATCGAGCGGGCGAACCGGCGCGAGGCCGAGGCCGAGGCCAGTACCCAGGTCCTGCGCGAGCGTGCGGCCAACGATCTGGCCGACGCGCAGCGCCAGTCGCACGAACTGATCCGTAGATCCCGCGCCGAGGCCCAGCAGATCGAGGCGCAGGCCCGCGAGCACGCCGACGACCTGCGTGCCCAGGCCCGAAAACTTCTCGCCGACGCCGAGGCGAGGGTCGCGGCACTGAACCAGCGCCGTGATGAGATCACCAAGGAGCTCACCCAGCTTTCGGGTGTGATCGAGGCACTCGCTGTACCCGGCTTCCGCTCAGGTGGTGGAATGTCCTCCAGCGAGGGTTCCACGGGGGAATCAGGATGAGGACGTGACAGTCAGATCCTTGTCAGTGACAATGTGTGATCCACCCACCCACCGAAGTGAGCATCAGAAGACATGAGCAGTGAAAGCCCAACCCCGTTCCGCACCGTTCTGCGTGGCTACGAGCCTGCCCAGGTGGACCAGCACATCCGTGAGCTGACCACCTCGCTGACCGCGCTGCAGCAGCAGTCCGAGCAGCTGCAGCGGCACGTTCAGGAGCTGCAGTCCCGCACGGACGCCGCGGAGTCGGCCGTCATCTCCGCCCAGGAGGAGAGCAAGGACCGCACCCCGACCTTCACCGAGTTCGGTGAGCGGGTGGCGAAGATTCTGTCGCTGGCCGACGACGAGGCCCGTGACCTGGTCACCCGTGCCCGCACCGACGCCGAGGCGATCGTCGCCGACGCCGAGGCGCACGCGAAGAAGGTCCGCAAGGAGGCCGAGCAGTACTCCCTGGACTGGAAGAGCGAGGTCGACGCGGAGGCGGCTCGCATCCTCGAGGAGGCCCGCACCCAGGCCGACGACATGCGTGACGAGGCCGAGCGCGACGCGACCGCCCGGCGCAGCGAGGCCCAGGCGCTGTACGAGCAGGAGCGGGCCAAGTCCGCCCAGGCCGCGGCCGCCTTCGAGACCACCCTGGCCGAGCGCCGGGGCAAGGTCGAGCAGGAGTTCGCCGCCCGGACCGCACTGGCCGAGCAGCAGCTGGCCGCCGTCACCGACCGCGCCGCGCAGGTGCAGCGCGAGGCCGACCGGGCTCGTTCCGAGGCCGAGCGCCTGGCCCAGCAGCAGCTGGCCGACGCGAACCGTCAGGCGCAGGAGATCGTTGCCGCCGCGAAGGACAAGTCGGAGCGGATCCGGGCCGAGTCCGAGCGCGAGCTCGCCGCCGCGACCCAGCGTCGCGACAGCATCAACGCGCAGCTGACCAACGTCCGCCAGATGCTGGCGACGCTGTCCGGCAGCCCGGCGATGCCGCTCGACCTGCTGGCCGACGACGACGAACAAGCCACCACCGGCAGCAAGAAGAACTGAAGGACCCGAGGCCGGCCCGGATCCCGGGCCGGCCCTCAACTCGGTAGCCGATAGTGGCTGTGGGCAAGCGGCTCCACCAGACCGTCGGCCACCAGGCCGTCCAGCGCGCGCTCCCGCTGAGCCACGTCGTGCCAGCAGGCATCCAGCGCCGTCTTGGGTACGGCGCCTTCTGCGGACCGCAGCACGGCCAGCAACCGGCCACGAACCTGCCGATCGGTGCCCTCGTACGTCTGCCCCTTCCGAGGCGGCCCGTCGTACGGCGGACTCCCGGCCAGCACCCAAGCACACCGGCCACGAATCGGGCACTCGTCGCACTTCGGCGTACGTGCGGTGCAGACCAGTGCTCCTAGTTCCATCGAGGCAACCGCCCAACGGGCGGCTGTCGGCTCGTCAGCGGGGAGTGCGGTCACCGCGAGCCGCTGGTCGGCCGCAGTGGGGGAGATGCTCGGCTGCGCGACTCCGGTGAGGGCTCGCGCGAGCACTCGGCGCACGTTGGTGTCCACGACCGCGTGCCGCCGGCCGAACGCGAAGGACGCGATCGCAGCCGCCGTGTACGTCCCTACGCCGGGCAGTGCGAGCAGTGCGGCGTGATCATCCGGCACCTCACCACCATGGCGCTCCACGATCGCCTGAGCCGCCGCGTGCAGTCGCAGGGCGCGTCGTGGGTACCCAAGCCGGTCCCAGGCCCGCACAGCCTCACCTGGCGCCTCTACGGCCAGGTCCACCGGCTTCGGCCACCGCTCCAGCCACACCTGGTACGCCGGCAGCACCCGACTGACCGGTGTCTGCTGCAGCATGAACTCGCTCACCATGACTGCCCACGGGCCCGCGTCCGGCTCCCGCCAGGGCAGTACTCGCGCGTTGGCGTCGTACCACTCCAGCACCGGCTCGTGAAAGGTGCTAGCTCCGGTCATGGGGCCTCCCGGGAGTCGCAGCCCCATGACCCGCCGTGCCCCAGGCGCGGCATGGGCACAGCGGTGAGCGGCGAGCCTGACTGGTCGAGCACAGAGCCGATATTAGGGTGCGAACATGAGCAGCCTGCTCCGTCCGGTCGGGCATCTGCCCGCCAGCGTGTACTGGTTCCGCCGGGGACTGGTGCTCGCCGTACTGGTGCTGCTGTTCCTTCTCATCGTCCGATTGTTCGGTGGCGGCGGTGACAGCCCGCACAACACGGCCGCCTCGGACCCGAGCAGTAGCGCCCCACCTGCCGCGCCGACCACCACTCCGACGGTTACGGCGACGCCTACCAGAACCACCACGCCGCCAACTCCACGGGACACGAAGTGTTCCGGGTCCGATGTGCGCGTCGAGGTGCTGCCGGCCAACCGGAAGATCGCGTCCGGGTCCGCGCTGAACTTCGTGGTCCGGCTCGACGCGGTGTCGGACGGCTGCAAGGCGACGATCGATCCCAGCGCGCTGACCGTGACGGTGATGTCCGGCACGGACCTGATCTGGACGACAACCCATTGTGGACAAGCGATTCCGCGCGCCACGCTGGTTGTTGCCAAAGGCAAGCAGGCGACGAGTACGGTGCCCTGGAACGGGCACCGGTCCGGCCCCGGCTGCCTTCCCGGGCAGCCGGTGGCCAAACCTGGCACCTATGTGGTGAAGGCCGACTTCGACGACCGCTCGTCAGCCGTGCAGGCTTTCCAGGTCGTCTGAC
The DNA here is from genome assembly GCF_036227145.1 of Kribbella sp. NBC_01484. Lineage (NCBI taxonomy): Bacteria > Bacillati > Actinomycetota > Actinomycetes > Propionibacteriales > Kribbellaceae > Kribbella > Kribbella sp. NBC_01484. The sequence continues at coordinate 1,918,333 of NZ_CP109437.1, read as the reverse complement.
GGCTTGCCCTGCGTGCGCACCGGCTTGGCGAACATGAGCGCGGCCGCCAGACCGATCAGCAGCACCGAGGCCGGTAGGATCAGCGCCTGCGCCATCGAGTCACTGAAGCCCTGCTGCAATGGCTCCGGCAAGCTCCCGCTGAAGGCGCCTTCACCCGCCGCTGCACCAGCCGATGCCACCGGCAGGTTGCGCGCCAGCAGCGACTCCATCAGTACGGCGATGCCGGCGCTGCCGAGCACCGCGCCGATCTGCCGCGTCGTGTTGTAGACGCCCGCCCCGGCGCCCGCCTGACTCAGCGGCAGGTTGCGGGTCGCCGTACTGCCGATCGGAGCCCACATGAAGCCGTTCGCCACGCCAAGCAACGCGATCGGCAGCAGCAGCTCCCAGATCGGTACGTCGGGCTCGATCACCTGGCTGAGCCAGAACAGGGCGATCGAGCAGCACGCGAGTCCGAAGCCGGCCAGGTAGCGCGGATGCGCCCGGTCGGTGAGCCGGCCGACGAACGGCGACAGCAGGCCGGTGATGACGGCCATCGGGACCAGCAGCAACGCCGACTTGGTCGGGCTCAGTCCGCGCACGGCCTGCGCGTACAGAAACAGTGGGAACGTCATCGCGGTGATCGCGAAGCCGACCGTGGTGATCGCGACGTTGGCCAGCGAGAAGTTGCGATCCTTGAACAGGCCCAGCGGCAGCAGCGGTTCGCCGCGGTTGCGGGACTGCCAGACCACGAAGATCGCCAGCACGACCAGACCGGTGATGATCAGCGACCAGACCGAGATCGGTCCCTTGATCGTGCCCCAGTTGTACTTCTGTCCTTCCTGGATGCCGAACACCAAGCAGAACAAACCGATCGAGCTCAGCACCACCCCCGGGATGTCGAACTTGTGCTCGTTCGTCGGCAGGTCGGGCACCAGTCGCATCGCCAGGACGAATCCGACCACGCCGACCGGCACGTTGATGAAGAAGATCCACTGCCAGCCCAGCCCGTCCACCAGCACGCCGCCGAGGATCGGGCCGACCAGCGTCGCCACGCCGGCGGTCGCGCCCCACAGGCTCATCGCCCGGCCGCGCTGGTCCGGCGGGAAGATCCGGGTGATCACGGCCATCGTCTGCGGTGTCATCATCGCGGCGCCGAGACCCTGGAAGACCCGGGCCAGGATCAGCATGCCGATCGAGGTGGTGAACCCGCACCAGAGCGATGCCAGGGTGAACAGGGCCAGACCGGTCAGATAGACCTTCTTCGGACCGACCCGGTCACCGAGTCGTCCGGTCACCAGCAGGGGTACGGCGTACGCGAGCAGGTAGGCGCTGGTCACCCAGATGACACTGCCGACATCGGTGTGCAGGTCTTCCAGGATCGCGGGCGTCGCGACCGACACGATGGTCGAGTCGACCAGGATCATGAAGAAGCCGATGACGAGGGCCCACAGCGCGGGCCACGGCCGCACCTCCGGAGGCCTCACGTGTTCTTGCGGGGTTGCCATGGCAAGTCCTTGCTCTCGATACGTTCGATGGTGGTGGCGAGCCAGTCCCGTTCGGCGGCGATCTGGTTGCGGATGTAGGCGCCGCCGATCCAGTACGGCTCGTGCACGCCGTCCTCGCGGGCCCGCCCGAGCGACTCGTCCAGATCCTTGAGCCAGTCGTCCAGGTCCGCGACCCGGCAGCGGAACCGCAGCAGCGCATCCTCGGCGTCGAGGTTGTGCGCCTCGCTGAGGACCACCGGGAACAACGGGTATTCGTAGACGTACTTCTCGATCCCACTCTCCACCCGGCGCCGCAGCGCTTCGGCACCCGCCGGGGTGATCTCGTAGGTCGTGCGTTCGGGGCGGTTGCCGGCCCGTTCGGTGCCGGTCGCGCGGACGTACTGCTGCCCGGCCAGTCGCTCGACCGTGTGGTAGAGCGAGCCGGGCCGGACCTTCACGATCCGGTCGTTCTGGCGGCTGACCAGCAGTTGGTACATCTCGTAGGCGTGCATCGGGTTCTCGTGCAGCAGCGCCAGGACCGAAATCGCCAACGGCGTGAGCTCGGCCATCATCCTCCACCTGGATTGTTCCACGCGAAATGTTCCATCCGGAGTATTACTCTCCGACGGCCGGACGCGCAAGACCCCCGGCGGGTGGCCGGGGGTCTGGGGTGATCGGGGGAGCCGGGGTCAGACGTACCGCTCGAGGATGCTCGACTCGGCCAGCCGGGAGAGCCCCTCGCGGACGGTGCGGGCCCGGTTCTCGCCGACGCCCTCGACCGTCTGCAGGTCGTCGATGCTTGCCGCGAGCAACTTCTGCAGGTGGCCGAAGTGGTCGATCAGCCGGTCGATCACCGCACCCGGCAGGCGCGGCACCTTGGCCAGCAGCCGGTAGCCCCGCGGTGTGACCGCGGCGTCGAGCTGCTCGGCGCCGCCGAGCTGCAGGGCCCGGGCGACCTGACCGATGTCGAGCAGGTCGGTCGGGCTGACCGCGTCCAGCTCGAGCAGTACGTCGTCCGCCGTCTTGGGCTTGCGACCCGTGGCCGGTGGCAGGTAGTCGCGGACGACCAGTTCGCGTTCACCGGCGACCCCGGCGACGAGCTCGTTGAGCTGCAGGGTGAGCAAGCGGCCGTCGGTGCCGAGCTCGACGACGTACCCGTCGATCTCGGTGGCGATCCGCCGGACCATCTCCAGCCGCTGCGCGACCGCGGCCACGTCGCGAACCGTGACCAGGTCCTCGATCTCCAGCGCGGACAGCGTGGCAGACACCTCGTCGAGGCGGAGCTTGTACCGCTCGAGCGTCGCGAGGGCCTGGTTGGCGCGGGACAGGATCGCGCCGGAGTCCTCGAGGACGTAGCGCTGGTCGTCGACGTACAGCGCGATGATGTGCATCGACTGCGACACCGAGATGACCGGGAACCCGGTCTGCCGCGCGACCCGGTCGGCGGTGCGGTGCCGGGTTCCGGTCTCCTCGGTGTGGATCGACGGGTCCGGCATCAGGTGTACGGCGGCGCGGAGCAGCCGGCTCACGTCGCGGTCGAGGATGATCGCGCCGTCCATCTTGCTCAGCTCACGCAGTCCGGTCGCGGAGAACTCGACCTCGATCTCGAAGCCGCCGGTCGAGATCGAGTCGACGGTCTTGTCGTGGCCCAGGACGAGCAGGGCGCCGGTACGCCCGCGCAGGATCCGTTCCAGGCCTTCGCGCAGTTCGGTCCCGGGTGCCACCGCCGCGAGGGTCGCGCGCATCCGGGCGCCGGTGCTGTTCTTGTCGGAATTCGGAGCCACGGAACCTGAGTCTATGCGGTTACGCGGATGCGATGGAGCCGAAGTCCCCGGTGGGCGTCCGCTCGCGGGGTGCGATGCCGGTCGCGGTTGCCCGTGCGCGTGCAGCCGCTCGTGCATCCGGACCGTGCAGTTGTGGTTTGCCGCGTGAATCAAGCCCTCGCGGCGACGGCGCCTGTCGCGTCAGGGGCAGCGGATGACCTGACCGGCATACGAGAGACCGCCGCCGAACCCGAACAACAGCACCGGCGCGCCGGACGGGATCTCGCGCTTCTCGACCAGTTTCGACAGCGCGATCGGGATGCTCGCGGCCGACGTGTTGCCGGACTCGACCACATCCTTGGCGACCACCGCGTTGACCGCGCCGAGCCGCTTGGCCAGCGGCTCGATGATGCGCAGGTTGGCCTGGTGCAGAACCACGCCGCCGAGTTCCTCGGGCTTCAGGCCGGCCTTCTCGCACACCTGCTGCGCGATCTCCGGCAGTTGCGTGGTGGCCCAGCGGAAGACGCTGAGTCCTTCCTGCTGGAACGGGCCGTCGCGGCCCTCGATCCGGACCGCGTCCGACATCTCCGGCACCGAGCCCCACACCACCGGACCGACCTCGGGCTCCTCACTCGCGACCACCACGGCCGCGCCGGCGCCGTCGCCGATCAGCACGCAGGTGGTGCGGTCGGTCCAGTCCGTCCAGTCGCTCAGCTTCTCCACGCCGATGACCAGGGCCTTCGACGCGGCGCCGGCCCGGATCGCCTGGTCGGCGGTCGCCAGCGCGTAGGTGAAGCCCGAGCACGCGGTGTTCAGGTCGATCGCGGCCGGGTTGCCGAGGCCGAGCCGCGCGGCGACCCGGGCGGCGATGTTCGGTGACCGGTCGATCGCCGTACAGGTCGCGACGACGACGTAGTCGATCTCGGAGCTGTCGATCCCGGCATTGGCGACGGCCTTGTCGGCGGCCCGCCACGCCATCTCGTCGACCGATTCGTCCGGTGCCGCGATGCGGCGCTCCCGGATCCCGACCCGGCTCTGGATCCACTCGTCGTTGGTCTCGACCATGGTGGCGAGCTCGGCGTTGGTGAGCACCCGCTCGGGTTGGTAGTGGCCGAGCGCGACAACTCTGGATCCGGTCATCTCGTGCTCCTGCAGTCATCCGGCGGGGGGTGCCGGCGGGTTCCCGGGTTCGCCACTGAACCCGACGGGGCGCCCCCAGAGTACGTTCCCCATCGACCGTGTGTAGATCCCCGTCTCACCCCACACCCGCAGTTCGGTGCGATCTCTGCGGAGGCATTGCGGCGTAAGGTAACTCGGGGGGATGGGCAGACCTACGCCCGTTCTGTCGGCCACCGAGAACCGCACCTTCGGTAGGGACGGAGCCGGATGACATGACGGCGGACGTCCGGGGATCGACCGCCGCCACCCTCGGGCGTATCAGGCGGCTCGACGACGGCGGGCGGGCCGCGGTACGCCGGGCCGTTCAGGTCACCGTCGCGGCCTGTCTGGGCTTCTACCCGTTGCAGTACGTCGTCGGGGACCCGACGACGGCGGTGTACGCCCTCTTCACGGCGGTCGCACTCGGGGGGCTGTCGGACCTGCAGGGCGCGCCGTCGACGCGGACACGGACCTACCTCGCCGCAGTCGCCATCGGCGCCGTGCTCATCACTGCGGGAACCCTGGCTGCGGTGAGTACCGCGGTCGCCGCCGCGGGGATGCTCGTCGTCGGGTTCACCGTGGCCTACGCGGGAGTGGGCGGCCCTCGGGTCGCCGGGGTGGCCAACGGGTTGCAGCTGTTCTATGTGCTGCCGTGCTTCCCGCCGTTCGCTCCGGACACCCTCGACCAGCGGCTCGTCGGCCTGCTGGTGGGCGGTCTGTTGCTCACACTCGCCGACCGGCTGGTCTGGCCCGCAGCCGCTCCACGACCACACGGTGAGCGGCTGCTCGAAGCGGCGGACGCCGTTGCCGCGTACGCGATGGCGCTGCGACCGGTACTGCAGAGCCCGGCGGCGGCCATCGGCCCGGAGCTCGCCGCCCGCCGCGCTGCACTCGATGCCGTGGCCCGGTTGCGGCTGTCGGACATCCCGCCGGCGCAACGGCCCCTCGGCCCGGGCATCCGCGACCGTGCGCTGCTCGCCGCCAGCGCCGCGACCCGGGTGGCCGCGGGCCGCCTGGCCGACCTGGCCGACCTGCTGACCGACTCGCAGCGCACCAGGCATCCCGGTACCGCCGATCTCGTCGCCGCGTCCGGCGACGCCTTCGCCGCCCTCGCCGCGGCGCTGCGAGCCGGCAGCCCGAGCCCGATCGCCACCACCGGCGTCGACGGCGCGCTGGAGAGGTACGTCGCCGAGCGGGGCCGGCGCCTTGCCAACCAGGCGGGGACCCCGGCGGGCCTCCGGGCCGGGCTCGCGGGGATGGCCGTAGCCGAGAGCGCCCGCACTGCCGTGCTCGCCGGAGGCGGCTTCCTGAGGGCGCCGGCACCCGATCCCGCCACGACGCCGCAGCAACTGTGGTTCCTGCACGCCCGGCCCGCGGAGCTGGTGTGGCAACGCGTCCGCGCGAATCTCACGCCGCGCTCGGTGTATCTGCAGAACGCGGTGCGCCTCGCCGTCGGCCTGGCCGCCGCCCGGGTCGTCGCCGGCGTGCTGGACCTCTCGCACGGCTTCTGGGTCCTGCTGGCGACCCTGAGCCTGATGCGCACGTCGGCAGTGGCGGACCGAGCCGTCTTTCTGCGCGGCTTCGTCGGAACGGTCGGCGGTGCGCTCGTCGCGGCCGGCCTGCTCGCCCTCGTCGGTCCCGATGTCGACGTGTTGGCCTGGGCATTGCCGCTGGTGATGATGGTGGGGTTCGTGGCGGGCCCCCTGTTCGGTGTCGCGGCCGGCCAGGCCTGCTTCACCGTCGTCGTTGCGTTGCTGTTCGCGCAGGTCGCGCCGGCGAACTGGCGGTTGGCCGAAGTCAGGCTCGCTGACGTCGTCGTCGGCGGCCTCGTCGGCGCGCTCATCGGCGCGGCGGTGTGGCCGCGTGGAGGTGGCGGAGAGGTCCGGCGGGCGGCTGCGGCCGGCCTGCACGCGGGTGCGCGCGTCATCCGGGACACCGTCACGCGGCTGACCCGTGGTGTCTCCTCGGGGACCCCGCCCGACCTCAACCGACTGGCGGCGCTGTTCGACCAGGCGTACGTGCAGTTCCGCACCGAGCCGTCCGGCGACCCCGGCCCGGACTGGCTGATCGTGCTGTCGGTCGTGCACCGGCTCGCCGACTACTCGTCCGTGCTGCAGGCCCGTCACGCCGGAGGGCCGTATCCGCCGATGGACGCCGCAGGAGCCCTGGAGGGCGCGGCGGGTGAGGTCAGCGCCGACTACGCGACCGCGGCCGCCGCCATCGCCGTAGGCGACCCCCCTCCCGCCCGCGCGGGCGCTGCCCTGAGCCGACGACTCGACGACTCAGGCACCCCGACACTGTCCGGGGCGCAGGACGCGACGCTGCGGATCGTCGACGGCTGGAGCTGGCTGCACGCGCTGGCCGACGACCTCGACCGGCTCGAGCGGGCGCTCGGCCCTGCGTCCGTCACAGCACCCCAGGCCCGGCGGTGAACGTCACGACCATCGACCCGGGTGGCCGGGAGGGTTGGGTGACGAGATCAGGCGAGGCCGGCGGCCATCAGGGCCGAGGGGAGGTCGGGGGCGGCGAAGACGCGCAGACCGTACTTGGCCTGCATGTCCATCGGCTTCAGGTCCTTGCCGCGGTTGGGGACGTCGGCGGGCACGATCGCCTTGGTGAAGCCCAGCCGGGCGGCTTCGGCCAGGCGCTTCTCGAGGCCGCCGACCCGGCGGACCTCACCGGCCAGGCCGACCTCGCCGATCGCGATCAGGCCGGGATGGATCGGACGGTCCATCACCGACGACGCGACCGCGATCGCGACGGCCAGGTCCGCGACCGGCTCGGTGATCTTCACGCCGCCGACGGTGGCGACGTACACCTCCTGATCGGTCAGCTTGAGGCCGGCCCGATTGCCGAGTACGGCGAGGACCATCGCGACCCGGGACGACTCCAGCCCCGACGTGGTCCGGCGCGGCTGGGGAGCGGCCGACGGGCCGACCAGCGCCTGGACCTCGGCCAGCAGCGGCCGGCGGCCCTCCATCATCACCGTCACGCACGTGCCGGCGACCGGCTCGGCGTGCTCGGAGACGAACAGCCCGGTCGGGTCCGACACCTCGACGATGCCGGTGTCGACCATGTCGAAGCACCCGACCTCGTCCGACGGCCCGAATCGGTTCTTGGTCGCTCGCACCATCCGGAACCCGGAGTGCCGGTCGCCGTCGAACGCGAGCACGACGTCGACCAGGTGCTCGAGCATCCGCGGCCCCGCGATCGCGCCGTCCTTGGTCACGTGCCCGACCAGTACGACGGCGATGTGCCGCTCCTTGGCCAGCCGCACCAGCGCACCGGTGACCTCGCGGACCTGCGTCACCCCACCGGGCGCGCCGTCGACCTCCGGATGCGCCATGGTCTGCACCGAGTCGATCACCAGGAACGACGGGTCCACGGCGTCGACCTGCCCGACGACCGCGCCCAGGTCGGTCTCGGCCGCGAGATACAGCTCGTCGACGAGCGCGTCGGTCCGCCCGGCGCGCAGCCGCACCTGGGCGGCCGACTCCTCACCCGAGACGTAGAGCGTGCGTTGACCGCGCCGGGCTGACTGCGCCGCGACCTCGAGCAACAGCGTGGACTTCCCGACGCCGGGCTCACCCGCGAGCAGGATCACCGCCCCTGGTACGACGCCGCCGCCGAGGACCCGGTCGAGCTCGGCGATGCCGGTCGGACGGGACTCGGCCTCGATCGCGGACACCTTGGCGATCGGCATTGCGGGCGACGAGACCGGACCAGCGGTGATCCGGGCGGCCTTGGGCGCTCCGACCTCGGCGACCGTGCCCCACGCCTGGCATTCACCGCACCGCCCGATCCAGCGCGCCGTCGTCCAGCCACACTCCGAACAAGCGAACGACGTTGCCTTGCTCTTGGTCTGCCCCGCCGTCTTCGCCATGCCCAACAACCTAAGCGAAACCGCCGACAAATCCTGTCAACGGGTGAAGTGGTTGCGGATGCGCTCGAGGCCGCGAGTGAGCCGGCTGACGGCGACGCGGTGCCCGGCGTCTTCGGCGATCACCGGCGGGGCTGCGATCTCCCGTGCGGCTTCGAGGTATCTCGCCAGGATCTCGCTCTCCGACGTACGCAACAGCGCACTCTGCTCGAGCAACTCACGCGCGGAGCGCAGCCGGCCGGCCGCTACCTCGGCCGAGCCCAGGTGCTGAAGACACCGCGCGCGGCCTTCGCGTTCGTCGACCTCGGCGTAGAGGTGTTCGGCGTGCTGCCACCAGCGCTTCGCCTCGTGCGGACTGCGCTGCATCCACGCCGCCACGCCAGTGAGCTCGAGGGCATGCGCCTGACCGCTGATGTCGCCCGCCGCCGTCGCACGGGCCACGGCCGGCCGAAGCTGATCCAGCGCGCCCTCCGGGTCCTGGTGATACAGCTGCACGATCGCGCGGTTGATGTAGATCGCGACCTCGGCGGCAAGGTCGGGACCCGGGCGGCTCAGCCGCGCGTCGTCCAACCGGTCCCGGGCATTCAGGACGGCCTCGTCGCGGTCGTTGCCCGCTGGCGCCAGTTCGGCTCGGGCCAGGTGGAGGAGTGCCCGCTCGACCTGCCTGCGAGTCGTCAGAGCGGCCGCGGTCCGAGTGTGCGTCGCCACATTGTCCGAGACGCCCAGCCGAGTGCTCGCTGCTTCCAGATCACCCATCAGCCGGTACGCCGTTGCAGCGCGGGCGGCGGCGAGTTCCGCCAGGTCGCGGCGCCCACAGGCGTCCGCGACAGCGCTCAGGAACTCACTCAACTCCAGCAATGCACCCGGCTCTGAGCGGCGGAGGTACCAGACCTCGAGTGCGTCACAGATCCGGGCCAGGTCATCGGCCGTCTCGTCGCGCGGCTTCTCCGTGAGCAGTACCTCGCGCAGTTGCGGTTCGTTCATCGAGTACCACTCGGCCGCGGCCATCCCGCCGGCATCGGACCCGAGTGCGATCATCCACTGCTCGGCCTCTTCGGCCGCCGCATGAAGCTCGGGGGCGGCGATCGGCGCGTGAACGCCGTACCGCCGGCGTCGATAGGCCTGGAGTGCGGCCGGCGCGTTGTAGATCGCCCAGATCAGCAAGAGGATGAGGGCCACGGCGACGCCGACGATGCGCACCCAGCCGGTCGCACTGAAGCTCTGCGACCACCCGTCGGTCAGGAGCCCGGTCAGCAGGCCGGATGCGAGTCCACTGATCCCGAAGACGCGTCCGCGTCGCCCCGTCCGCGGCGGCTTCTCCTCCGGAGAAGGCCCGCGATCCTCGTCAGCGCTCATGGCCTGCTCCCAGCGGTCAGCCCGCGCACCACGGTCTGCCAGAACGACAACATCAGTACAGCCGGTACGACGGACGCGACCACAGCTGCAGCGGCCACGGTTCCACTCGACGCCGAGAACTGCCGCGCCTCACCCCACAACACCAGCGACAACGGCGTCGTACCAGGGCCACTGATCAGGAAGCCGACGATGAAGTCGTTCCACACCAGTGCAAACTCCAGCACCGCGACAGCAACCAGTGCGGGCCGATACGTCCGCTGCACAGTCGCGAGTACGGCGCTCTGCCGCGCAGGACCCTGCAATGCCTCAGACACCAACGCCGGTGGAGCTGATGCGAAAGCAGACCGCAGCAACAGCACTGCGAACGGCAGACCGGCGGCCGCATGCACAAGCGCCAGTGCGATCCGCGATCCCGCCAACCCAGCACTACCGATCGCATCCCGCAGCGGAGCGGCATACATCTGCACAGGAGTCACTGCCAGCACTACAAAGGCAGACGTCACCACCCGGCCCAGCCACTGCGGCAAGCCGCCCCATGCGACTAGATAAGCCGTCGGTACGGCGATCACCAGCAGGACAACCGTGGCCGCACCGGCGATGAGCGCTGTGGACAGCAGAGCCCGGAACAGCCCGATATTCGCAGCCGCCGCGAACGATGAGAACCCCAGTCCCGAAAGGGACCACCAACCTCGCAGCCCGGCCTCCCGCGGTGAGTGCAGCGCAGTTGCGACGAGCACCACCGCGGGGAAGATCCACACCAGGCTCACTGCGAACCCGACCGTCCACCCGATCCGTCGTACCCGCTTGCTCGGCTTCGGTCGACCCAGCGACGGGTCGGGCGGCACGACCGTGACGGGCATGGCCCACCGACGCCGCCGCAGTCCACGGACGCCGATCACGCCGACCGCGGCCACGATGGCGAAGAGCACCACACCGAGGGCCGCCGTACGTCCGGAGTCGTCGCCAGTCGTGGTCGCACGCCACCAGTTCAGACCGAGCACATCAGCGGACCGCTGCATCGAACCCGGTACGACGATCAGCACCAGGTCGAACACCCGGACTGCCGCGATCACCAGGGTCAGCGTGACCACACCGGTGATCGGCCGCAGCATCGGGATCTCCAGCGCCAGTAGCCGCCGCCACCCCGTCACCCCTTCGGCAGCGATGGTCCGGGTCACGTCGTCGGGGATCGCGTCCAGACCGGCGCGGAACAGCGACACGACGTACCCGAGCCAGGTCCAGCCGAAGGCGGACACCAGCACGAGCCAGAACAGACCGGGGCCCAGCCACACCGGACTCGACCCGAACAGTCGCGTCCAGACCGCTGTCACGGTCCCACGTTCCGGCGTCGGGTCGAAGATCAGCCGGAACGTCGCACCGGACACCAGCACCGACACCGCGAACGGGATCACCAGTGCAGGCTGCAGGAACGACGCCAGTCCGGGCAGCCGATAACTCAACAGGGCAAGGAAGAACCCGACTGCGACGAGTCCGAAGGCGACCAGCACCCAGAGCAGACTGTTGCCCACGGCACGCAATGCGCCGGGGTCGCCCATCACCGCGAAGTTGCCGAAACCGAGGCCGCCCGGCGTCCGGAACGCCGCGACCACCGTCACCCCGATCGGTATCAGCAGCAGACAGCTCAGCAGGAGCGCCGGCAAGCCCAGCAGGTACGGTCCGGCCGGCCGGCGCGGCTTTCCCGGTACCGGCCGTCCGCTCACCTCCCGGCCGACGACCTCGAGCGACAGGCCGTTCGTCTGCAGGCCCATCAGCCCTCCACCTCCCGCAGTTCGCTCATCGCCGCGTCGACAGCCTCGGGTACGACGGCAGCCCCGCGGCCACCGATCTGGGTCAGGAAGTCGGTGAGGACACGCCACAGTCCGTTGATGTCACCGAGCCGTCCCAGCAGGTCGGACAGGTCGAACTGCAATTGCTCTCCCGGACGGGTCAGCTGTTCGGCCAGCCGGGTGAGCTCGGGGGAGTAGCCCGACACCTGTCCGTCGACCAGGAACCCGCCCTCCTTGATCCACGGGTCCGTGGCGGTTGGAGCGGCCAGCCGACGGACCAGATCGCGCGCGTCCTCGGTGGTCGGCTTCGGCAACACCATGACGTCCCCACCGACGACCACGGGCGCAGCCGCGCCGGGTTCCAGGGGTGGGAAGGTGAAGACACCGGTGTCGTCCGGGTCTGCGGCAAACGACCGTACGACCGGCTCGGCGAAGTCGGACGCGAGCACCATGGCTGCTCTGCGGTGTCCGAACACCTCCACAACCGCATCTGGGAACTGCTGCACGAGCGAGCGCTTCACTCCACCGGCCAGCGCACCAGGAGCCGACCACATCGTCCCCAGCAACCGTAGTGCAGCGGCGAACTGCGGCTGCCGGGACGGACGTGGATCAGCAGCCGTCGCGAGTCCTGCATAGACGGCCGGCGCTATGCCCAGCAGCACGTTCTCCAAGAAGTCGGTCAGCACCCAGCCATCACCAGCAGCCAAGGACAACGGCGTGACCCCGGCCTGCGTCAAGGTCCGGTTGAGGTCCAGCCAGTCCGCCCACAGTCGCGGAGGTTGTACGCCGACCTGCTGGAACACCGACGGCCGATACCAGACCGCCGATTTGTGCGCTGTCTTGAAGGGCACGCCGTACGTAGTTCCGTCGTGCACCAACTGCTCTTTCCACAAGCGGGCCCGGCCGAGGTCGGCGAGGTCGTCGGGGATCGGCTCGAGGTCGTGGAGATGACGAGGGACCAGACCGGGTTGCGGCAGCATCACGATGTCCGGCCGGCGCGTGGATCGGGCGCCGAACGCCGTGGAGATGTCGTCGCCGAGCGGTACGACCTCCACGGGATAGTCCAGCCGGCCGAGACCGTCGAGCACCTTGTGGAAGGCACGTAGCTCCTGACCGCTCCAGCTCACGGCGACCCGCACGCTACGGCGCAGTCCGAGCACATCGCTCGAACAGCCCGCGACCACTAGCGTCGCGGCGGCTCCCAGGAACGCTCGGCGACTACTCCGCATCGAGGAAACCCGCCGTACGGGCTGAACTGGTTGTGATGAGCAGGATCGCCGCGGACGAGAGGTCCGGGTTGTGTTCGATGCGCAGTAGGGATCCCCAGGTTGGTAGGCCGTTCGCGTCCTCCAGCAGGATCACCCGCGGGTACGCGCCGAGTGCTCGGGCCACACCGGCCAGCCGGCGACGGCCTGGGGTGATCTCGTGCGGGTAGCGGTCGAGCACGTCCGCGAGTCCGCACCGGCCGGCTTTGACCAGACTCTGTTCCTTCGCGGCCTGCTTGGTGACCGGATGCGCGACAGTGTGCCCGTGGATCACGTTGTCGAGGACAGTCAGGTGCGGAAGCAGGCCACCCTCGGCGGGCACCAGCCGGACCGCGCCGCCGATCTTCACCACCGCGCCGTCCGGCGGATCCTCGGCACCGGTCACCAGGTCGGCCAGCCGACGGCGGTCCACCGCGGCGGGCATCACCACGGCTCGCTGCTGACCTACGTCGATCCGAAGTCGATCCGGCAACCCCGGCACGCGGTCGAGCAGCAGTCCGTCCATCCCTGGCTGGCGCCTCCCCCAGAAGACCCGTCGAGTGGTTCGTCAACCCTATGGGCCCCGGAGGTCCGCCCGCAGCCGGTCCCGGGTGTCGTTTCAGAAGACGTTCAGAAGGTCTTACTCCAGAGGTTGATCGCGTAGTCGACCTCGACGCCGGAGTGGGACGCGATGATGCGGTCCGCGTCGGCCGGCTTGAACTCGATCCGGATCACCGCCTCGAGGTCCTCCCGTCGCTCGAACCGCCAGCCGATGTCCAGCGGCGTCCGCGTCCACCCCCGCTCGGTGAAGAACTTCTCCACGACCGCAGGCTTGATCATCGGGTACGCAGCACCGAACCAGCCACCGAACGTCGATCGGCTCGCGTCGTTGTCGATCACGAACGCGGTCCCGCCCCGCCGCATCACCCGGTCCAGTTCGGCAAGTCCGGGCTCACACCCCGGCCCGAAGAAGTACGCCCAGCGCGCGTGCATCACGTCGATCGAGGAGTCCGGCACGGGCAACCGCTGCGCCGTACCCTGCCGCACCTCGACGTTGGGCAATTCGCGCGTACGACGCCTGGCCGCGTCGGCCAGCGCACCGTGCGGCTCGACCCCGATCACCCGGGCCGCGGTCTCCGCGAACCGCGGCAGGTGGAAGCCGGTCCCGCAGCCGATGTCGAGCACCGTCAGTCCGGCCCAGTCCCGGATCGCCCGCATGGCCGGCTCGATCACGCCGTCCGGATCCACCGCCCGGTTCTCGACCTCGTACACCTTCGGGTGCTGCCAGATGTTGGGACTCGGGATCCCACCCTCCGCAATGCTCACAGCGCTAGACCTTAGTTGCCACCGGCAGCGGCCTGGTCGTGGCGGCGGCGAGGAGGGCGACGGGGATGAGCAACAGGCCGCAGAGGATGGCGAGCCAGTGGAAGCCGAAGTGGGCGAGGATCGGGCCGGCGGCGATGCCGGCGATGGAGGCGAGTGCGCCCATCATCAGGTCGGACAGGCCTTGGGCCGAGGTGCGGATGTCTGCTGGGACCGAGCGGGAGAGAAGTGTGGAACCCGCGACCAGGCAGGCCGACCAGCCGAGGCCCAACAAGGCCAGGGCGGCAGCGGTCAGGCCGTGTGCGCCGTCGGGAGCCAGCGCGGCCACCGTCATGGCCATGGCGAGGATTGCCAGGCCGATGCCGATAGTGGGGATCCGGCCGAGGCGGTCCGCCAGCCAGCCCATGACTGGGGACAGGGCGTACATGCCGGCCACGTGGCCGCTGATGACGAAGCCGACGATCATCAGCGAGGCTCCGTGGTGCCTTAGGTGGACGGACGTCATCGACATGACCCCGACCATGACCGCGTGCGCGACTGCGATCGAGAGCAGTCCGAGGCGGGCATGAGGGATCGCCATCACACGCCGGAAGGTGGGCGCCAGCGGCTGCCGCTCCAGTTTGTGTTGGGGTGTGGATTGGTGCAGCCGACGCAGTCCGAACCACACCGTGGTCAGACTGAGCCCGAAGGCGACCACGGAGAAGACATACGGGCCGGCGAGCGCCATGATTCCGATCGACGTGCCCACCGAGCCGCCGACACCGGTCAGGTTGGGTCCGACGACCACACCGATCGTGGTGGCCCAGACGACCAGCGACAGCGACCGGGCGACGCGTGTCGGGTCGGCTGAGTCGGTAGCGGCGTACCGGGACTGCAGGTTGGACGCTGAGCCGCTGCCGAACAGGCAGCCGGCGACCAGGAGCAGTGCGAGCGAGTTCACCTGTGCGGCGACGATGCTGAGCACCGCACCGATCGTGGCGAGCAGATAACCGACTGTCAACGACACCCGCCGGCCACGCGACCGCGCGAGCCGAGCCAGGGGTACGGCGAGGATCGCGGCGCCCAGTGTGGTCGACGTGGCGACCAGTCCGGCCATCGACGTCGAGCCGGAGATGTTCTCGGCCAGCAAGCCGGCGACCGCGAACCCGCTCGCCACCGCGACGCCACCGAGCACATTGCTCGCCACCAGCACCCGCAAGGTCGTCCGCTGCAGCTCGGCGGGTCTCTGGTCGACGGTCACGGGCTCACCTTCTCATCAACCTGACCGGGAAGCAGCTCGATTTGGTGTGTTCGGCGATGCTCTGAGTAGCCGGGTTGCACGCATTTCCGAACGTGGACGTGCGTCGATCCGCGCTTATAGGATTGTCCTGACGTAATTCGACCCTGCTTTGGAGTCCGGATGCCTGACATCGCGATCGTCCCTGCCCCGCGTGAACTCACCGTCGAGGAGGGCCAGTGGATCAGCGCGGATCCCGGCGCCGAGGCGATCCGGGACGTGGTCGAGAACCTCGGTGAGACCGAGTACCGCATCGACGTGACCGCGGACGGCGCCCGGCTGTCGGCCGGCTCCGAGGACGCGCTCCGGCACGCGGAATCGACGTACGCGCAGTTGCTGGATGCTGCCGAGCCGGCCGCGGACGGCAAGGTCGCGGTGCCGGCGGTGCGGATCGCGGACGCGCCGAGGTTCGCCTGGCGCGGAATGATGCTCGACGTCGCCCGGCACTTCATGCCGAAGGACTTCGTGCTCAAGGTCATCGACGTGCTCGCCCTGCACCGGCTGAACACGCTGCACTTCCACCTCACCGACGACCAGGGCTGGCGGGTCGAGATCGAGGCCTACCCGCGGCTCACCGAGATCGGTGCCTGGCGCGACGAGACCATGGTCGGCAAGATGTCGCGCGGCCAGAAGGACTTCGAGTACGACGGCAAGCGGCACGGCGGCTTCTACACCAAGGACGACCTGCGCGAGATCGTCGCGTACGCCGCCGAGCGCGGGATCACCGTCGTCCCGGAGATCGATCTGCCGGGGCACATGCAGGCCGCGATCACGGCGTACCCGGAGCTCGGCAACAACCCGGACACCCAGCTGAGCGTCCGTCAGTACTGGGGTATCAGCGAAGACGTGCTGAACGTGAACGACGAGACCGTCGAGTTCGTCCGGACCGTGTTGCGCGAGGTGCTGGAGATCTTCCCCAGCCCCTACATCCACCTCGGCGGTGACGAGTGCCCGTCGGTGCAGTGGCGCGACTCGGAGGTGGCACAGAAGCGGCAGGCCGAGCTCGGGCTGACCGAGCCGGGGCAGCTGCAGGGCTGGTTCACCGAGCAGGTCGCGTCGGTGCTGGCCGAGGAGGGCCGCCGGCTCGTCGGCTGGGACGAGATGGTCGAGACCGACTGCCCGAAGGATGCCGTGATCATGGCCTGGCGCAGCGCCCACCGCGGCGAGGTCGCGGTGAAGGCCGGTCACCAGACCGTGATGGCGCCGTGCGAGTCGGTGTACTTCGACTACTACCAGGGCGACCCGGCCACCGAGCCGCTGGCGATCGGCAACTTCATCCCGCTGGAGAAGGTCTACGACTTCGAGGTGATCCCGCCGTCGCTCACCGAGGAGGAGGCGGCGCTGATCGTCGGCACCCAGTGCCAGATCTGGACCGAGTACATGCCGGACGAGCAGCAGGTCGGCTACATGCTGCTGCCGCGGCTGTCCGCCTTCGCCGAGCGTGCCTGGGGTTCGCCCAGGACGTCGTACGACGAATTCCTCACCCGCCTGCGCCCCCACCTGACCCGCATCGAGAAGATCGGCGTCAACTACCGCCCCCTCGACTAATCCCCCCGCCCTCCCTCTTATCGACTTTGGGCACCGGCCAACCATTTTCAGCGCGCGAAAGTGGTTGAGGGGTGCTCGAGGTCGGGGGGTAGACGGGCCGGGGTACGGCGGCGACGATGGGGTGCCGGGACCAGGTCGGGAGCGGAGGGGTCGTGACCGCGGTGGGGCCGCTGGACGCGATGTTCTTGCTGGGGGAGACGCGCGAGCAACCGATGCATGTCGGTGGGCTGATGCTGTTCGAGTTGCCGGAAGGCGCTGGGCGGGATCATGTGATTCCGGAGGGGTCGCGGGACTACGTGTCGGGGCTGTACCACGACATGGTCGCGGCGCCGTCGGTCCACCCGCTGTTCGCCCGGCGGATGCGGCACCGGCCGTTCGACCTCGGCTACTGGTCGTGGGAGCAGGACGACGACATCGAACTCGACTACCACGTGCGGCTGTCGGCCCTGCCGCGCCCGGGGCGTGTCCGGGAGCTGTTCGAGCTCACCAGCCGGCTGCACGGCACGCTGCTCGACCGGCACCGCCCGCTGTGGGAGATGCACCTGATCGAGGGAGTGGAGGGCCGCCGGTTCGCGCTCTACAGCAAGATCCACCACTCGCTGATCGACGGCGTGACAGCGCTCCGCTGGATGCAGGACACCCTGACCTCGGACCCGGCGCGGACCGGGATGCCGGCGACCTTCGCGTTGCCGGAGTCAGCGGCCGAGCCGGCGGAGAGCGCTGATGGGTTGCTGACGACGGTCGGCCGCATCCCAGGGAGTGCGGGCAGAGTGCTGGCCGACGTCGCCGGCCTCACACCCCTCGGGGTGAAGAGCTTGGTGCGTTCCTCGGTACCGCTGCGGGCGCCGCGGACGATCCTCAACCAGTCGATCACCGGGTCGCGGCGGTTCGCGGCGCAGTCCTGGCCGGTCGACCGGTTGGAGAAGGTGCGGGCGATCACCGGCGCGACGCTGAACGACGTGCTGCTGGCGATGTGTTCAGGGGCCCTGCGCAACTATCTGCTCGAGCTGAACGCCCTTCCGGACCGGGCGTTGACGGCCATGGTCCCGGTGTCGCTGCGCGATACGCCCGGCGCCCCCGGTGGCGGCAACTCGCTGAGCACGCTGATCGCCGACCTCGCCACCGACGAGCGGGATCCGGAGCGCCGGATCCGCCGGATCATGGCGTCGACCACGTATGCCAAGGGCGTGTTGTCCGAGCTCAGCCCGTTGCAGCGGCTGCTGCTCGGAGCCCTCGGCTTCGGTGTCGCCGGCCCCGCCGCGGTCCTCCCCGGAGTCGCCGGCCGGACGAGGCCGCCGTACAACGTGGTGATCTCCAACGTGCCGGGCCCGAGCGAGAGTCCGCTGTACTGGAACGGGTCGCGGCTGCTCGGGATGTATCCGGCGAGCATCGTGCTCAACGGTCAGGCGCTGAACATCAGCGTCACCAGCTACGACCACCAGCTGCACTTCGGGCTGGTCGGCTGCCGCCGTACGGTGCCACACCTGCAGCGGCTGCTGACCCACCTCGAGACGTCGCTCTCCGACCTCGAGAGCCTCCATTAGGGCTACAGCCGGACGATCCCGTTCGGGGTGTCGAAGACGGCGGCGTTGAGGCCGGGCTGGCCGTTCGGGCCGACCCAGGCGACGTCGAGGTCGTCGAGCAGGTGGTCGGCGGGGTGGCCGATCCAGTCGGTGACGCGAGCCGGGTCGCCGGCGATCTCGAGCGCGGTCAGCTTGACGCCCTTCCCGCCGGTCGACGGGTGCTCGCTCAAGTCGTCCCAGTGGATGAAGAACGGCAGCTGCGGGTCGGCGATCAGCCCCTTCACGCCGATCTGCCGCCAGGTCAGGTTCACCCCGTCGGGCCGGTGCCGGTTGCCGGGCACCGCCGGCCGGCCGAGGCGCTTCTCCATCCGCTCCATGTCGCGGACCGCCACCACCCAGCCGAGCCAGCCGCCGCCGAGCTCCTTGCGGGCGCGGACCGCCTGACCGAACGGTGCCTTGTCGGAGGCCGGGTGGTCGAGGACGTCGACCACCTCGATGTAGCGATCGTTCTCCAGCGGGAGGATGTGGTTCACCGTGCCGAAGCGCGGGTGCACACCGCCGTCGACGAACTCCGCTCCGAGCAGCGCGGACAACCGCTCGACAGTCGCGCGGCACCCATCCGGTCCGCACGCGTACGACAGATGATCCAGACGCATGCCAGTCATTCTGTCCTCACCCACCGACAGTCGCCGCATCCGGGGTGTCGCTTGCGTGCATTTTCGACAGGACGTGTCCGTGTCCGCCGGGGCAACCCACGCTCGGACGAGCGCCATATGCCTGCTCAGTGGGGGTATACGTCCTGTCGAGCTGCACGCCGCTAGGCTCGGCGCATGCGTACGGTCGTTATCGGAGGCACCGGTCATATCGGCACCTACCTGGTCCCGGCGCTGGTGCGTCTCGGGCATGAGGTCACGGTGCTCAGTCGCGGCGAGCACTCGCCGTACCAGTCCGACAGGGCTTGGCGGAAAGTCGAGCAGATCCAGGTCGACCGGCAGGCCGAGGATACCGCCGGGACGTTCGGGCAGCGGGTCGCCGAGCTGCGGCCGGACGTTGTGATCGACCTGATCTGCTTCACCGAGGACAGTGCGCGTCAGCTCGTCGAGGCAGTGGAAGGGAAGATCCAGCACCTGCTGCACTGCGGCACGATCTGGGTGCACGGCCCGAGCATGACGGTGCCGACCCGGGAGGACGCACCACGCAAACCTTTCGGCGACTACGGCGTACAGAAGGCGGCGATCGAGGCCTACCTGCTCGGCAAGGCTCGCCGCGACGGGCTGCCGGCCACGATCGTCCACCCCGGTCACATCTGCGGTCCCGGTTGGACGCCGGTCAACCCGGCCGGCAACTTCGACCTCGGCGTGTTCGAGAAGCTTGCCCACGGCCATGACGTGCTGCTGCCGAACCTCGGTCTGGAGACGCTCAATCCGGTCCACGCCGCCGACGTCGCGGGCGTCTTCCTGGCCGCGATCGCGAGCCGCTCGACGGCGATCGGCGAGAGCTTCCACGCGGTCGCCGATGCTGCGGTGACACTGCGTGGGTATGCGCACGCCGTTGCCGACTGGTTCGGTCAGGAGGCGCAGCTCGGACTCCTGCCGTACGGCGAGTGGCGGGAGAAGGTGCCGGAACGAGACGCGGCCGCCACCTGGGATCACATCGAGCACAGCCCGAACTGCTCGATGGACAAGGCGGCGCGGCTCCTCGGCTTCCGGCCGCGCTACACCGCGCTCGAAGCCACCCTCGAAGCGATCGGCTGGCTCGTCGACAACGGGGAGATCGCTACTTAGAGGCTGGGTGCGGCAGCAGCGGCCGGGCCGTTTCCAGGTGCTGACGGCACAGTTCCGCGAGTACGTCGTACGCCTTGTGGCCCATCAGGGTCTGGAGCTCGACCTTGCTGGACTCGAAGACGGCCTCGACGCCGACGTGCGCCTCGGTGTTGCCGGTGCAGTACCAGTCCAGGTCGTGACCGCCCGGCCCCCAGCCGCGCCGGTCGTACTCACCGATGCCGACCTCGGTGTACGTCGTACCGTCCGGGCGCTCGACCTCGCGGAAGGTGCGGCGGATCGGCAGCTGCCAGCAGACGTCCGGCTTGGTCTCGACGAAGTGCACGCCGCGCTTGAGCGCCAGCCCGTGCAGCGCGCAGCCGGCGCCGCCGGGGAAGCCCGGACGGTTCAGGAAGATGCAGGCGCCCTCCCAGACCCGGGTCTTACGGTCGCCCTCGTCGTCGGTCTCGACCCAGCCGTCCTTCCGGCCCTCCTTGCGGAACTGCCATTCGTCCTTGGTCAGCTCCTTGGCGTAGGCCTTGACCCGCTTCTCGTCGTCGGAGTCGGAGAAGTGTGCGCCGAGGGTGCAGCAGCCGTCGTTCGGTCTGCCCTTGTAGATGCCCTTGCAACCACCGCCGAAGATGCAGGTCCAGTTGGACGCCAGCCAGGTCAGGTCGCAACGGAAGACCTGGTCGGGATCGTCGGGATCGGTGAACTCGACCCACGCGCGGGGAAAATCGAGAGAAACCTCAGGCACCTGGAAAGCGTACGCGCCAAACCCGCACAACTGTGAACGACGACTCCGGAACACGCTGGTACTCCGATAGTCCAGTAGCGTGAGGGTATGCGGCTCGGCGTACTCGACGTGGGATCCAACACCGTCCACCTGCTCGTGGTGGACGCACACCGCGGTGCCGCGCCGCTTCCGGCGTACTCGCACAAGACGGAACTGCGGCTGGCCGAACACCTGGACAAGGACGGCAAGATCGCGCAGTCGGGGTCCGACGGGTTGGTCGCATTCGTCAAGGAATCGGTCGAGCTGGCCGAGGACAAGGGCTGCGAGTCGGTGCTCTCCTTCGCCACCTCGGCGCTGCGAGAGGCGCCGAACGGCGAGAAGGTGCTGGACCGGGTCCGCACCGAGACCGGGGTCGACCTGCAGGTGCTGAGCGGCGAGGACGAGGCCCGCCTGACCTTCCTGGCGGTACGGCGCTGGTTCGGCTGGTCCTCGGGCCGCCTGGCGGTGTTCGACATCGGTGGCGGTTCGCTGGAGATCGCGGCAGGGTCCGACGAGGAGGCGACGATCGCCGTCTCGGTCCCGCTCGGCGCCGGCCGGCTGAACCGGGAGGGCCTGACCGCCGACCCGCCGGACAAGAACGAGGTCCGGGCGCTGCGGAAGCGGATCCGGATCGAGATGGCCGCCGTGGCCGGTCCGGTACTGCGGGCCGGCAAGCCGCAGCGTTCGGTCGCCACCAGCAAGACGTTCCGCTCGCTGGCCCGGATCTGTGGCGCGGCGCCGTCGGACGACGGACCGTACGTGCCTCGTGTCCTGGACAGGGACGACCTGACCGAGTGGATGCCGAAGCTGACCAAGATGTCCGCCGCCGAGCGGGCCGACCTGCCCGGGGTCTCGGCCGGACGGTCGTCGCAGCTGCTCGCCGGTGCGATGGTCGCGGACGCGGTGATGGACCTGTTCGACCTGCCCGCGCTCGAGGTCTGTCCCTGGGCACTGCGCGAAGGCGTCATCTTGTCCCGGCTCGACCAGCTGCAACCCCGATAGGCTCCCGATGACTACCAGCAAGACCGCGCGGATCGGCCTGTCCACTGCGTCCGTGTACCCCGAGTCGACCGCCAGCGGATTCGAGCTCGCCAGCCGGCTCGGGTACGACGGTGTCGAGGTGATGGTCGGCATCGATCCCCTGAGCACCCAGATCGACGCGATCCAGCGGCTGGTCGACTACCACCAGCTCCCGGTCCTCGCGATCCACGCGCCCTGCCTGCTGATCACGCAGCGGGTCTGGGGGACTGATCCGTGGGGCAAGCTCGAGCGCAGCGCCGAGGCCGCGAAGGACCTCGGCG
The DNA here is from genome assembly GCF_036227145.1 of Kribbella sp. NBC_01484. Taxonomy (NCBI): domain Bacteria; kingdom Bacillati; phylum Actinomycetota; class Actinomycetes; order Propionibacteriales; family Kribbellaceae; genus Kribbella; species Kribbella sp. NBC_01484. The sequence continues at coordinate 1,896,176 of NZ_CP109437.1, read as the reverse complement.
CCGACGTGGTCGTCGTCCACCCGCCGTTTCGCTGGCAGCGCGACTACGCGCGCGGGTTCGTCGAGGGGATCGCCCGGCTCGAGGCGGAGACCGGCGTGATCTTCGCGGTCGAGAACATGTACCCGTGGCGCGCGCCCGGCAAGGGCCTGCAGGCGTACGCCCCGAGCTGGGACCCGACCGAGCAGTCCTACGCCCACACCACGCTGGACCTGTCGCACTCGTCGACCGCCGAGCAGGATTGCGTCGAGCTCGCCGCGACGATGGGCAGGACTCTCAAGCACATCCATCTGACCGACGGGACCGGCTCGGCGAAGGACGAGCATCTGGTTCCCGGCCGCGGCACGCAGCGCGCGGCGGATCTGCTCGCCGAGTTGGCCAATCAGGACTTCCGCGGTCACATCATCATCGAGATCAACACGCGGCGTGCGACCAGCCGGTCCGAGCGTGAGGTCGACCTGGTCGAGTCGCTCGAGTTCACCCGGAAGCATTTCGCCCGCGGATCACGCCGTACGTCGTTCGCCGTCACCCCCGAAGGCGAGATCTCGGAACTGATCCCGTGAACGAGCGTACGGCGGGGAGTGGGCGGGCCGGCCGTCGTCCGGGCGGACCGGATACCCGCGGTGAGATCCTGGGAGCGGCCCGGAAAGCCTTTGCGGACAAGGGATTCAGCTCCACCTCGATCCGTGCGGTCGCCCGCGAGGCCGGGGTCGACGCGGCGCTGGTGCATCACTACTTCGACAGCAAGGACGAGCTGTTCATCGAGGCGATGGCCATCCCGGTCGACCCGCGCCAGATCGCCGCGGAGATCCTGGACGGACCTCGGGAGGAGATCGGCCGGCGGATCGCGACCGTGTTCCTCGGGATCTGGGAGTCGCCCGAGGGACAGCAGCGGATGAAGGCGATCTTCCGCAGCGTGGTGACCAGCGACGAGGTGGCCCGTTTGATGCGCGAGGGCATCACCCAGATGATCATCCAGCCGATCTCGCGCACGCTCGACGTACCCGATGCGCACCTGCGCGTGAGCCTGGCCGCGACCCAGCTGATCGGCGCCGCGATGGCCCGCTACCTGGTCGGGCTCGAACCGGTCGCCTCCGTCGACCTCGCGACCCTGATCGACCGGCTGGCGCCCGTTCTCCAGCTCCACCTGACCGGCTGATGCGGATCCCCACCGACCGCGAGATCCACGCCCTGCATCGCGATCACGCGCCCACTCGCGAAGCCTTCGAGTCGGTGTATCCCCATTCCGTGGTGGTTTGCCAGGTCGCCGAGCAGCTGTTCGACGGTCTCGACGTCGACACCGACCTGATCCGGGCGGGCGCCCTGCTGCACGACATCGGCGTCTATCGCCTGTACGGCCCGACCGGCGAACTCAACACGGTCGACTACGTGCGGCACGGCGTACTCGGTCATGAACTGCTGGACGGCCTCGGCTTCCCCGAACCGATCTGCCGCTTCGCGTCCCGGCACACGGGCGTCGGCATCACGCGGGACGACGTACTGCGCCAATCGCTGCCGATCCCGGTCGACGACTACATCCCGGCCTCCGCTGAGGAGGAGTTGGTGATGTACGCCGACAAGTTCCACAGCAAGCGCACTCCGCCGGTGTTCCTGACCGGGGACACCTATGCCGCGTCCGTCGGGCGATGGGGCGAGGACAAGGTCACGGCGTTCGCTTCGCTGCGGGCGAAGTACGGCGAACCCGTCCTGGGCCCGCTCAGCGAATCCACCGGTTACTCCGTCATTTGAAGGCTTGTCAGAGGGTGCCGCGCGAGCTAAATTCATCACATGATGAAAAATGCGGTGAGTTGCCGGGACGTCGTGGTGGTGCGCGGCGACCGGGAGGTCCTGCACGGGGTCGGGTTCGACCTCCGGGCCGGGACGGTGACCGGGCTGCTCGGTCCGTCCGGCTGCGGCAAGACGACGCTGATCCGGGCGATCGTCGGTCTCCAGGCCCGCGTGACTGGCGATGTCTCCGTGCTCGGGTTGCCCGCCGGAGCGCCGAAGCTGCGCGGGCGGATCGGGTACGTCACCCAGGAGCCCAGCGTGTACGGCGATCTCACCGTCACCGAGAACCTGCGCTTCTTCGCCGCGGTGCTCGGAGTCCCGACCTCTGACGTGGATCGGGTCATCGACGCCGTCGACCTGCGCTCGCACGCGGATGATCGCGTCGATCGGCTGTCCGGCGGGCAGCAGTCGAGGGCCTCGCTGGCCGCGGCTCTGCTCGGGGATCCCGAACTCCTCGTCCTCGACGAACCGACCGTCGGCCTGGATCCGGTGTTGAGGCGCGACCTGTGGAACCTCTTCCACTCCTTGGCAGACGCCGGCGCGACGCTGCTGGTCTCGAGTCACGTGATGGACGAGGCTTCGCGCTGCGACCGCCTCCTGCTGATGCGCGACGGCGACCTGCTCGCCGACGACACCCCGCAAACGCTGCTCGACTCCGTCGGGACCATCGACATGGAGCAGGCCTTCCTCACCCTGATCGAGCGAAAGGCAAGTGCGCGATGACGCCCCGGATCACCTTTGCCGTCGCTGCACGGGTCCTTGCCCAGCTGCGCCGCGACCGTCGCACGGTGGCGATGCTGATCGTGCTGCCGACGGCGCTGGTCACCCTGATGTGGTGGATGTTCATCGACTCACCGAACGCTTTCGACCGCTTCGGCGGGCCGCTGCTCGCGGTGTTCCCGGCGATCGTCATGTTCGTCGTCACCTCGGTCGCGACCCTGCGCGAACGCTCGAGCGGCACGCTGTCCCGGCTGTTCACGATGCCGATGGCGAAGCTGGACTTCCTCCTCGGCTACGCGCTCGCCTTCGCCCTGATCGCCGTCGTCCAGGCCGTCGTGGTCGTGTCGATCGCGCTGTACGCCCTCGACCTCAAGATCGAAGGCCCGGCTTGGCAACTCGGCGTGGTCGCCGTTCTCGACGGTGTGCTGGGTATGGCGCTGGGCTTGTTTGCCAGTGCTTTTGCGGCGACCGAGTTCCAGGCCGTGCAGATGATGCCGGCAGTGATGATCCCGCAGATCTTGCTGTGTGGATTGCTCGTTCCACGGGATCAGCTGCCGGCAGTCCTGCATGCGGTGAGCGACGTACTGCCGTTGTCCTACGCGGTCGACGCGGTCATCGGAGTTGCCCAAGGCAACGGGTTCACCAGTGGCGCCGGCGGAGATGCTCTGGTGGTGCTGGCGTTCATCCTGGCAGCTCTCGGCCTGGGTGCGGCGACACTGAAACGTCGTACCGCGTGACGCCGGACAGAGAGTCCCGCAGCCTGTCTCAGGCCGGTTGCCGGGGCTCCAGGATCTTGACGACCCTTCCGTCCTTGTCGTAGGCGGTGGCCTTGAAATCGGTCGCCTTCGCCGTCGTCGGTGGGCTCAGCCAGAGGTAGGCGAACCAGCCGTCGGTGACCGGAATGTCGGTAGCCGCCGACGGGCCCATCTGCAGGTGGATCCGGGTTGCCGTGCTCGCCACCCGTCCCCAGGCGCGAGCCTCCCAGCAGAGCTTTCCGGAGCACTCCCGGCCGCTCAGATCCCTACCGGTATAGAGATCCGCGCGTTGCGAACCCTTCGCCGGGGTGAGGATCGGGTCATGCCCCTGCCGCACCGAGTCGGGGTTCAGGAAGGTGGTCCCGCGCATCACCATGCCGCCGTCCAGCGAGTTCTTCTCGATCTCGCAGGCGATCGCCGTTCGCCCGTTGGGTGACACCGCGGTCAGCAGCACGCTCGGCCAGATCTTCGACCGCGCCGAAGCGACGATGCGCCACTTGGTGACATCCACCCAGGTCTGTGCGGAACAGTTCAGCAACTGGATGGCAGGGTCCGTCGGAACCGGATCCTTCCGGAGCTTCGCCATCAGTGCGGCCGTCGGCTTGTCCGCACCGGGGACCGTGCACAGCAGCATCTTGTCGCCGACCTTGATTTTTGCACCCTTACCGATACTCGCCTGGTCTCCGATCCGGTATCCGCCGACGGTGTCCGCCAACGGACCCTTCATGTCCGGAAGTCGCAGCCGGCAACGGCGCAGCGCCTCCGCGTTGGTGACTGGCGCGCCGACGACATCGTCGCCGCGCGGTATGCCCTGCACCGGCGCGAAGTACGCCTCCTGCTGCTGCTGATCGCCCGCCACCGGGGCGTCGTTCGCGCGGAGCTGGTTGGGCAGCAGCGCGGCGGTGGCGGCGATCGCTGCCAAGCCGGCCACAGTGCCGCCGACGGCGAGCATCCTGCGGCGGCGGCGCCCTCGGCGACCGCGGTCCAGCAGTCGGGCGGTGTCCAGCGGGTCGAACTGCTCTGCATCGGCGAGGCGGTGCAGTTCGGCACCGACCTCACGTACGTCCTCCATGGGGTTCTCCTTCACAGTGCTCGGCTCGTCCGTCGCCGGTCGATGGCTTGCCGGAGAGTGTCGAGACCGCGGGCCGCCTGGCTCTTCACGGTGCCGGTCGAGCAACCGAGGATCTCCGCGGTCTGCTCGACGGACAGATCCTCGTAGTACCGCAGCACCACACAAGCGCGCTGACGCGGCGGCAGACCGCGAAGCACGTCGAGAACCTCGTCGCGCTCGGCGTGCCCGGTGGCGAAGTCGGCCGCCGTTCGATCCGGCACGGCGTCTGTCGCCACTTCCCGGCGCCACGGCCGGCGGCCACCGTCGTGTGCCACGTTGACGACCATCCGCCGTGCGTACGCGAACGGGTTGCCCACCCGCCGTACCTTCGGCCAGGCCAGGTACAGCTTGTAGAGCGCGTCCTGGACGATGTCGTCCGCCTTGTGCCGGTCGCCGCTGATCAGGTAGGCCGTCCGCCGCAGCGATGGACTCGTCGTTTCGACGAATTCCACGAAGTCTTGGTCTCGCACGGCCATGCCGCCGCCTCCACTCTCTCCGAATTCCCCCTCAAGACGGAAACCCCGGGCGATCAGGTTGCATCCCGATCTGCCGCGACCGGCGGGAGGTCAGCGGACGACGTCGTACACGAGCTTCTGGATGCCGTTGGAGTAGGACTCGCTCTCGACGACCTCGAGGCGTTGTTTGTCCTTGTCGGTCTCGCTGAAGAGGCGCTTGCCGGCTCCGAGGAGGACCGGGAAGACCAGCAGGTGGTATCGGTCGATCAGGCCGGCGTCGGACAGGTTGCGGTCCAGGGTGGCGCTGCCGTGGATGATGATCGGCCCGCCCTCGGTCTGCTTGAGCGCGGCGACGTCGTCGAGGGATCGCAGGATCGTGATGTCGCCCCAGTTCGTCACCAGGTCCTCGTCCTGCAGGGTGGTCGACACGACGTACTTCGGCATCACCCGGTAGCCAGGGAACTCGGGCATGTCCGGCCAGACCGGAGCGAAGGCCTCGTAGCTCGCACGGCCCATCATCATGGCCCCCGCCTCCTCCTGCTCGCGGCCCTTCAGCTCGTACGCGGCCGGGTCGAACTCGATGTCCTTGAACGTCCACCCCGAACTCCGGTAACCCGCCTCTCCACCAGGCGCCTCGACAACGCCATCGAGCGAAACGAACGCGGTCGCGATCAAAGTACGCATCACAAACTCCTTGTCAGTCCTACCGTCCTGTCACCCTTGCGTCGCCCGACGCCCACCGAACTAGACATTCTGCCGCTTGTGACCCCAATCACACCCCATCAACCGGGGCAGCTACCCGGCGAGGTGGGAGACGTTGTGCCAGGCGGGGTCAGGGTTGGTGGTAATGGTGACTTTGCCGTGGGGCCAGCCCGTGGTGGCGGCTTGGAGTTGGGCACCGGCCGGGGTGGTGCCGTCGGTGTAGTAGTGCAGGATGCGGACGCCGGCCGAGGTTTCGTGGGCGAGGAGGTTGCCGGAGCCGCCGAGGCGGTCGGTGAGGTGGTCTTCGAAGGCGCGGAGTTCGTCGAGCATGTCGGACTCGGGCAGCCCGTCGTCACGCACCACGGGATAGCCGATCGAGACCGCGACGTGGGTGTCGAGGTGTGGGCGGCGGATGGAGCGCAGCGGGTACTCCGCGGTCGCGATCAGCCGGTGTCCGTCGCGCGTACCCTCGAGCATCTTCCACGCCGGACTGCCGTCCTCCAGGGTGTGCTCGGCCGCGAACGCAGCCACCGCCGGCAGCAGCGAATCGATCGCCACCGCATCAGCCGGCGCGGAACTGAGGGTCTCGATCGCGCCGACCCAGGTCTCCACCATCTCCTCGCCGAGCACCAGGTCGAGGATCAGGAAGGTCACCCGCCGCTGCACATCGATCGGCACATCAGGAAAGACAGGGTGATGTACGCCGACATGGATCGAAGCCGCATCCGGTTCGATCGAGACGACCGCCTCGTCGACCGGGATCGGCGGCAGCCCGTCGAAGCGGATCGTGAACGCAGGCCCGGGCCGGCGCAGGTCGGCGTACTCCCAGGTCTCGTCGGACGGCGGCGCGGCGCGCAACCAGCGGCGGGCGACGGCGCGGTGGGTGGGGTTGCCGGCCGCGGTGACGATCAGGGCGTGCTTGGCGTGCAGTCCCGGACCGAGTTCCCACTCGAGGTCCTGGTGGATCCGCCCGATCAGGTCGGTCAGCGCGGAGCTCGTCTCGGTCGGCTCCTTCCGGGCGATCGCGTCTGCCACCTGTGCCGCGCCGGCCCCGGTCCACCACGACCAGAACGCGCCGATGGGGTCGGCCTCCACGACGGTCCGCTTGCGACGCTTGAAGATGGGCATGCCCGCATCCTTGCCGACCAAGGGTGCGAGTATCGGACCAGTGGACCGGCTGGTGTGGTCCCCGCCACACGATTGGCGAGCGTCTGGTTCAGGCGCGTAGCCTGCTGACACCACTGGCATATGGGGCCGGGTGGGTCGATGAGGAGGAACACGTAGTGCTTCGGCGAGTCCTGCTGGGCATGTCCCGCAGCCCCCAGATCAAGAAGGCCGTGTCGTCGCTCCCGGTGTCCAGTGGCATCGTCGCACGGTTCGTCGCCGGCGAGACCGCTCCGGAGGCCGTGCTGGCCACCGAGAAGCTGGTCAGCAACGGTCTCGACGTCACCCTCGACCACCTCGGTGAGGACGTCACCGACCTGGCCGCCGCGACTGCCACCGCGGACGCCTACCTCGAGGTCTTGAAGCAGCTCGCCGCCGCCGGTCTGACCAACAACGCCGAGGTCTCGGTCAAACTGTCCGCGGTCGGCCAGGCGCTGCCCGGCGACGGCGAGAAGATTGCGCTGGAGAACGCCCGGACCATCTGCCTCGCGGCCCGCAACGCGGGGACGACGGTCACCCTCGACATGGAGGATCACACCACCACCGACTCCACGCTGGGCATCCTGCGCGAGCTGCGCCAGGACTTCCCGGAGACCGGCGCGGTGTTGCAGGCCTACCTGCGCCGGACCGAGAGCGACTGCCGAGACCTGGCGTACGCCGGATCCCGCGTCCGGCTCTGCAAGGGCGCGTACAAGGAGCCGGAGTCGGTCGCGTTCCAGGACAAGCGCCAGGTCGACAAGGCGTACGTCCGCGCGATGAAGATCCTGATGAACGGCACCGGCTACCCGATGATCGCCTCGCACGACCCGCGGCTGATCGCGATCGCCGGCTCGCTCGCCGACCGCGCCAACCGTCGGCCGGGCAGCTACGAGTACCAGATGCTCTACGGCATCCGTCCCGAGGAGCAGCTCCGGCTCGCCGGCCTGGGTCACACCATGCGTGTCTACATCCCGTACGGCGAGGACTGGTACGGCTACCTGGTCCGCCGGCTGGCCGAGCGCCCCGCGAACATCCAGTTCTTCGCCAGGTCCCTCATCAGCAAGAAGTAACCTGTCGGCATGACTAGTCAGGTGGCCATTCTCGGGGCCGGTGTGATGGGGGAGACGTTGCTGTCCGGGCTGATTCGGGCCGGGCGGCGACCGGAGGAGCTCCTGATCACCGAGCGCCGGGAGGAGCGGGCCACCGAACTACGCGAGCGGTACGGCGTCGACGTCGTGTCCAACGTGGATGCGGCGGTCAAGGCGGACACCCTGGTTCTGGTGGTGAAGCCGCAGGACATGCCCGACCTGCTCGCCGAGATCGCGCCGGCGGTCCGTGCGTCCCAGACCGTGGTCTCGCTGGCCGCCGGCATCACCACCGGGTTCATCGAGTCCCGGTTGCCCGAGGGTGTGGCCGTCGTCCGCGTCATGCCGAACACGCCGGCCCTGGTCGACGAGGGGATGGCCGCGATCTCTCGTGGTGCGCACTGCGACGAGAGCCACCTCGAGTTGGCGGAGGGCCTGCTGGCCGCGACCGGCCGGGTCATCCGGGTGCCGGAGAAGCAGCAGGACGCGGTGACCGCGATCTCCGGGTCGGGCCCGGCATACCTGTTCTTCGTGGTCGAGGCGATGATCGAGGCCGGCGTCCACATGGGCCTGCCGCGGAGCACCTCGACGGACCTCGTCGTCCAGACTGTGGTCGGCTCGGCGAAGCTGCTGCGGGAGACCGGTGAGCACCCGACCGTGCTGCGGGAGCGGGTGACGTCACCGGGCGGTACGACGGCCGCCGCCATCCGCGAACTGGAGGACCACAAGGTCCGGGCCGCGTTCCTGTCCGCGATCGAAGCGGCCCGCAACCGGTCGCGCGCGCTGGCTGCCGAATAACACCTCTCCGACGGGTGGCGTTATTGTTGGCGCCGCAGTTTCCTGCCTTGTTCGAGGGATGAGTCGACTATGGTCCCGCCCATGGGTAATCGTTCGGTCGATCCTGCCGCCGCGCCTGCGCAGCGGCAGGAGGTGCCACAGCTGCCGTGGCAGGTGCCATTGGATCCGGCGCCCTGGTGGGCCTGGGCACTGTTCGTCGCCCCGTTCATCGTCGTGCCGGCGCTGAACTCGTGGCTCTGGATGGGCGCTCGCGACATGCTCGCGGTCGGTCTGCTCACGATCATCGGCGCCTCGGTCGTCCGTGTCGCCGGCGGCGTGGTGCTCTACCGCGTGGTGCTGACCGACACCGCCCTCAAGGCCCGCACCAGCATGCTCATCCGCAGCCTCGCCTGGCAGGACGTCGACAAGATCGAGATCGGCGACGACAACGTCGTACTGAGTCGCGGCCAGGACGAGAGCGAGATCAACGGCATCCCGAAGGACCGCACGGCCGAGGTCGGCGCGGTGATGGAGGCCATCCGCGGCCAGGCGGCCGACAGCCCGGTGCGGCGCCATCGGCCGCGTCCCGGGATCGGAGCCCTGCTCGTCCTCGCCTACTTGATCCTGTCGGTCGGCGCCTTCCTGCTCCGCTGGCACATCGTCGTCTGACCAGGGCGTGTCCTAGGCGGTCCACGGCCCTTCGCCGGCAACCCGGTCCACGGTGATCCGGGCGATCACGCCGGTGTCCCAGATGCCTTCGCCGAAAGGGAATTCCGGTACGCCGAGGTAGCGCTGGGACTGGCGATCCATCAACGCCTTGTAGTCCGCCGCAATCCCGGGGCCTTCGACCTTCGCCGTACCGCGGATCACCAGGTACTGCGTGATGCCGCGAGAGCTCACCTGGTCGTCCTGGATCAGCAGTGTCACGCGGGGATCGCGGAACAGGTTGCGGGTCTTGCGATGCGGGGCCTGGAGACCGAGCAGGATCTCCTCGCCGTCGCGCTCGGCCCAGACCAGCGATGCCTGCGGTGAGCCGTCGGGGTCGACGGTGATGACGGTGACGTCCTTGGGTTCGGTGAAGAGCCGGTGGGTGCTTTCGGGAAGAGCGTTCATACCGGAGACGGTAGGCACCGCCGTGGGAACCTCTGAGTACCCTTGACGGTCGTGGATGGATTGGATCCCGGCGATGTCTTCCTGGCCGACTGCCCGGCTCGGCTCGCGGTCGAGGTGATCGCCGACAAGTGGGCCGTAGTCGTCCTGTGGGGTCTCAACGAGGGACCGCGGCGGCACTCGGAGCTGATCGCGCTGATCGGCGGCATCTCGAAGAAAGTTCTCACCCAGACCCTGCGGCGGCTGCAGGCGAACGGCCTGGTCGACCGCCGGGACTTCGGCGGCGTCCCACCCCGCGTCGAGTACGGGTTGACCGACCTCGGCCGGACCCTGATGGGGCCGATCCGGATGCTCACGATGTGGGCGGAGGAGAACGGGGAGGCGGTCCTCGCGGCGCAGGAGGGAGGATGACGGCATGGATTTCTCTTTGTGGCCCGCGGCATCCAGGACCTGGTCGGAAGTGCTCGAAGGAGCCGAGTACGCCGAACGCACCGGCTGGCACGGGGTCTGGATAGCCGATCACTTCATGCAGAACGGCGACGACCTGTCCGTTCCCGTCAACGAAGCCTTCGCCCTGCTGGCGGGGATCGTCGCCCGGACCGAGCGGGTCCGGGTCGGCTCGATGGTGCTCGGCAACACCTACCGGCATCCCGCCGTCGTCGCGAACACGGCGGCGACGATCGACCAGATGGGCAACGGCCGGTTCGTCCTCGGGATCGGGGCCGGCTGGCAGGTGAACGAGCACGAGGTCTACGGCATCGAGCTGCCGCCGGTGCGTGAACGGCTGGCCCGGTTCGAGGAGGCCTGCCAGGTGATCAAGGGCCTGCTCACCCAGGAGCGGACGACCTTCGACGGGACCTACTACCAGCTGACGGGCGCCCCCTTGGAGCCGAAGCCGGCCCACCTGCCGATCCTGATCGGCGCCGCCGGCGAGAAGGTTGCCCTCGGCATCGTTGCGAAGTACGCCGACGAGTGGAACCACTGGGGTGACCCGGCGCTGGCCGCGCACAAGGGCGAGGTCTTCGCCGTGCACTGCGAGCGCCTCGGCCGCGACCCGAAGACGGTCCGCCGGTCCGCCCAGACGATGCTGGAGGTCGTCGTACCGGGTGACACCGAGGCGGCCGAGCGGAAGGAACGGCTCGAGAGCCGTGGCGGGCACGTGATCATGGGGTCGGCGCAGGAGGTGCTCGACAGGGTCGCGCACTACCCGGCCGCGGGGATCGACGAGTTGCTCGTGCCGGACGCGTTCCTCGGCTCCGGCAACCGGCGGTTCGACGCGCTGGAGCGCCTGCGCGAAGACGTTTTCGCCAAGATCTAAAGGGACAGCGTGGCCATGACCGGCCAGTGGTCGCTGGGCAGCCGTCCGTCCGGGCGGTAGTGGGAGACGGCTGCCTCGACCACGGTCCACCCCGCGCTGACCAGGATGTGATCGATCCGGTCGCCGTCCTCCACACCGGTGAAGTCGTTCCAGCTTCCACCGGCTTCGATCGGTACGGCGAGGCGCAGGCCGGACTCGGTCAGCGTCTTCAGCGGCGGGGAGTCCGGCGTCGCGTTCAGATCGCCCATCACGATCCACGGCAGCTCGCCCGAGGTCCAGCGCGCGATCAGCCGCGACGACTGCAGCTGGGCCATCTCGCCGGCGTGGTCGTAGTGCGTGTTCGCGACGCCGATCGTCGTACCGTTGCGGTGCCGCAGCCAGACCAGCGTCGCGATCCGGGTCAGGTCCGCGTCCCAGCCGACCGAACCCGGCGTGCCCGGATCGTCGGACAGCCAGCGGGTCTCGTGCTTCTCGACGCGCCAGTCGCCGGGCCGGACCATGACGACGGAATGCTCGCCGGCGCTCATCCCGTCGTCCCGGCCGACGCCGACGATCTCGTACTTCGGGAATCGCCAGCGCAGGTAGTCGAGCTGGTCGGGCAGCACTTCCTGCAGCCCGACCACGTCCGCGTCCAGGTGCTCGATCGCCGCCACTGTCGCGTTCCGCCGGACCGGCCAGGCGTTGTCGCCGTCGGGTGCGGAGGAGTTGCGGATGTTGAACGTGGCGGCGCGAATCTTCATGGTGCCGATCCTGCCAAACCCATCGCCCGCGTCGCCGCTCGGAGTCGGGGAGTGCTCGCGTCGATGGCCCGATCCCGTCCTTGCGCGAGCAGCTGGTCGATCGCACCGGGGTCGCCCGTCAGCCGCGCGTACTCCTTCTGCAGCGGCTCGATCACGGCCAGCACGGCGTCCGCGACGTCCTGCTTGAGTGATCCGTACGACGAGTACGACGCGGCCAGCGTGACCGGATCGCCATCCGTACACGCCGCCAGGATCTCGAGCAGGTTGGTGACGCCGGGCTTGTTCGCCTCGTCGTGGCGGACCTCGTTCCCGGAGTCGGTCACCGCGCGCATGACCTGCCGGCGGATCACGTCCGGCGGGTCGAGCAGCCGGATCACGCCGATCGCGTCGTCGGCAGCGGACTTGCTCATCTTGGTCGTCGGACTGGCCAGGTCCTTGACCCGCGTCGCCAGCGCGGCCTTCGCCAACTGCGGTACGACGAACGTCTCGCCGTACTCGCGGTTGAACCGGATCGCGATGTCGCGGGCCAGCTCGACATGCTGGTCCTGGTCACCGCCGACCGGGACCTGCTGGGCGCCGTACAGCAGGATGTCCGCGGCCATCAGGCACGGATAGGTGAACAGCGAGGCCCGCGTCATCGGGCGCCCGTTGCCCTTCTCCTTGTACTGGATCATCCGCGACAGTTCGCCGACGTACGACGTGCACTCGAGGAGATACGCGAGCTGCGCGTGCGCGGGGACGTCGGACTGGACGAACACGGTCCCTTCGGGGACGCCGGCCGCGAGCATCAGCGTCGCGAACTCGCGGGTCAGCGCAGCGAGCCGGCGCGGATCGTGCTTGGTCGTCATCGCGTGCAGGTTCGCGACGAAGTAGAACCCGTCGGGGTCGGTGAACCGGCGCAGCGCGCCGAGGTGGTTGCCCAGCGTCAGACGGCCGGACGGGGTGATACCGGACAGCGAAGTCATGATGATTGCCCTTTCGGTGAGTGTGAGAGCCCCACCGAGGGCATCAAAAAGGCCGCCTCGGCGAGGCGGCCTCTTGGATGCGTGCGAACACGCCGGGGGACCGCCCTAGGCGGCCCACCACAGCTGCAAGTTCGTGTTCACGGCATCAAGCCTAGCTCATCGACCGGGGCGGTGGGGAAGGAATTCAACGCTGTGTGAGCGACTGGACGATCAGCTCGTTGCGGGCGTCCTGACCGAGCGGCACCGAGGGGTGGACGCCGTCACGGAGGTAGTTGGCCAGGCGGTACGGCTTGACCCAGAGCCACTCTGCCCAGCGGATGATCCGCAGGTTCGGGTACTTCTTCTGGGCGTCGTACAGCTGCATGTTGAGCCAGGAGCTGTTGCGCTGGTCGGCAAGCTGCACCGCCGCGGTCTGGGCCGTGCGGACGACCTGGAGGTCGACCCAGAACAGCGTCCGGTTCTGGCCGACGATGCTGATCGCCCGGTCGACCTGCGCCGCGAACTTCGGCGGGTCGAAGATGTCGTTCGACCCGCTCGCCATCAGGATCCGCCGCGGCAGGCCGTACGTCGACGCCCACTGCTGCAGCGCGTCGACCGCGCCCGAGGTGGGCCGGCTGGCCCAGTTGTTCACAGCCATCTGGCTGCCGTCACGGTTCAGCAGCCGGATCGCCAGCGACTTGCCGTCCTGGACCGAGATGCTGTCCCCGAACATGTACACGCCGTTGGTCTCGACCACGCGCCTGGTCTGCGTCTCGGTCGAGATGGCCCGGGTCCCGTTCGCCCAGGAGCCGAGCGTGCCGGAGCCGTACAGGCCACCGGGCGTCGCGGCCGTCGCCGGCACAGTCGAGGCGGCCACGGTCGACGCGGCGACGGCCGCTCCCGCCGTGAAGACCTGCCGCCGATTGGGTCTGATCGAGCTCAAGCGCTTCCTCACGGGAAGGAACTGTGCGGCCTGACCACCGATCGGCGCAACTCCGGTTCGCGGCGGCCGGACGCCGGGCAGAGTACAGGACTAGACCGGCTTGTGTCACCCTCCGCAACCGAATCGCTCCCCGGTTTGCAGTTACGTGCAAATCCTGTAACGCCTTGCAGTCTTTGAGCGATGAAGCACCTGTCGGACCAGTTGTCACACGGGTCGGCGCGGCTCTGGAGGGGTGTCGCGCCGGCTCGTGTCCTTCGTCAGGGCGGTGATGAGGGGCTCCGCCACCGCCATCACGTCTTCCGGTGGCGCATCCAGACCGTCCAATCGGACCAGGTGCCGCCCGATCACGAGCCCGAGTGTCAACGCGCCGATCACGCCGGAACGCAGTACGGCGTCGTCCCCGGGCAACTGTGCTGCCACCTGACGCTGCTGCCCGGTCATCGCGGACCGCACCTCGTCGGCCGCCTCGGGGTGACTGAACATCGCCCGCAGCGCGGCCAGCGCCGCCGCCGGCTCGTCCGCCAGCTTCTCCGACAATGCGCTGGTCAGTTGTGCGGCGATCTCCGCCGGCGATCCCACGATCGGCCCGTCCGCGGGCATCGCGGCCGCCTGGGCGAACAGTCGCTCCTTCGATCCGAAGTACCGCATCACCAGGCCGGGATCGCTGCCGGCCGCGGTCGCGACCGCGCGGATCGTCGTCCGGTCGTACCCGTGCTCGCCGAACAACTGCCGCGCCGCCGTCAGGATCCGCGCCTCCGTCCGCCGCCGCTGCTCCACCCTCGTCGTCATCGGCTCAGTCTACGCATGTTGACTGAAGCTCGCTGAGAGGTCTAGGGTTTCAGTCAACGTACGTAGACCGAAATGAGGAGAGATGATTCAAGCGATCGTGCTGACGTTCCTGGCCGGGTTGATGGGCACGAACGGCATCCCACACTTCGTCCAGGGCATCAGCGCCCGCGAGTATCCGAACCTGACCGGCAACTCGCCGACCAGGAACGCGGTCGGCGGCCTGGGCGCGTTCGCGATCGCCGCCGCGCTGACCGCCTGGGCGCACGTCGGCGCGCATCCGTGGGCTGCACTGATCGCGGCCGCTGTCGGCATCCTGGCGATGACCGTCTTCCATGCGCAGCGCGGCGCTTACCGATTGAGCGCCAGGTTTGGCAAACCACTTCCTCACGTCTGACGGTTAAGGTCGGAGCATGAACGAGCGGAGCGAGTTCATCATCAAACACAGCAGCAATGCTCATCCGCGCCCGGAGCGAAGCGAGGACGCGGATGAGCGGTGAGGCGATGCTGGTCTTCGACGACGGACTGACCGAGTACGACTTCGGCCGCGGGCATCCGATGAGTCCGATCCGCGTGCAGTTGACGATCCGGCTGGCGAGCGCGCTCGGTGTGCTCGACGAGCTCAAGGTCGTGCCGGCGCCGACGGCCGACGACGCACTGCTCGAGACCGTGCACACCGCCGAGTACATCGCCGCGGTCAAGCGGGCCGGCGTGAACCCCGACACCTCCGATGAGGTGCACGGGCTCGGCACTCACGACACGTACTGTTTCCCGCGGATGCACGAGGTCTCCGCGCACATCGTCGGCGCGAGCGTCGAGGCGGCGCGGGCGGTCTGGGAGGGCGATGTCCTGCACGCCGCCAACATCGCCGGCGGCCTGCACCACGCGATGCCGGACCGGGCCAGCGGTTTCTGCGTCTACAACGATCCGGCCATCGCGATCCAGTGGCTGCTCGACCACGGCGCCGAGCGGATCGCGTACGTCGACGTCGACGTGCACCACGGTGACGGCGTACAGGCGGCGTTCTACAACGATCCGCGCGTACTGACGGTCAGCCTGCACGAGTCGCCGACCACGCTCTTCCCCGGCACCGGCAGCGCGGGGGAGACGGGCGGGCCGGACGCCGAGGGTACGTCGGTCAACGTGGCACTGCCGCCGGGGACGGGCGATGCCGGCTGGTTGCGGGCGTTCCACGCGATCGTGCCGGATGTGGTGAAGGCGTTCCGGCCGACGGTGCTGGTGACGCAGCACGGCTGCGACTCGCATGTCGAGGATCCCCTGGCCCACCTGACGAAAACGATCGACGGGCAGCGGGCGGCGTACCTGGCCCTGCACGACCTCGCGCACGAGGTGGCCGGCGGGAAGTGGATCGCCACCGGTGGCGGTGGGTACGCGATCGTCGACGTCGTACCGCGGGCCTGGACTCACCTGCTCGCGATCGTCGCGGGCAACCCGATCGACCCGCTGACGCCGGTGCCGGAGTCGTGGCGCGAGGAGGTCCGGATCCGGTTCGCGCGGGTCGCGCCGCTGCGGATGACGGACGGCCGGGACGCGTCGTACGTGGACTGGTCGAGCGGCTACAACCCCGACACCTGGCTGGACCGCGCGATCAAGGCGACCCGCGACACCAGCTTCCCGCTCCTGGGTCTCGATCCCTCCTATTGAGTCACACGAGTCCCCCTCTTTCCCATTCGTACCAACAGCCACTACGCTCGTTGCATGCACGGACGGAGGTGCCGGAGGGGAAGCCGGCGCACGATCCGTGCTGGAAGTGCGGTGCGCAATGGCATCAAAGAAGTCCGGTGGTGAGCAGCCGCTCGCCGAGGTGAAGTTCCTGACCGTGGCGGAGGTCGCCACGGCCATGCGCGTGTCCAAGATGACGGTGTACCGCCTGGTGCACTCCGGTGAGCTGCCCGCAGTGCGGGTGGGTCGTTCGTTCCGGGTGTCGGAGGACGCCGTGCACGACTACCTCAAGGGCGCCTTCTTCCAGGCCGGATAACCACGAGAAGCCGAAGCGGCCGGATCCCTCCGGGGACCGGCCGCTTCGTCATGTCTCCGGCAGTCCCGAGAGTGCCCGCAGTGCGGCGGTGGCACGCTGGACAGTGTCGCCGGGCAGGCTGTCCCACAGCTTGTGATGCGCTGCAGCACTCGCGATCACGGCCTCCTCGGCGAGCGCCACGCCCTCGGCGGTGAGCCGGATCTGGGTGCCGCGCCCGTCGTCCGGGTCGGGCTCGCGGGCCACGAATCCACGCCGTACCAGCTGGTTGACGACATTGCTCGTGCCGCCCGAGGACAGCAGCAGACTGCGGCTCAGGTCCGACGGCTTCTGCCGGTACGGCGCTCCCGAGCGACGCAGCGCGACGATCACGTCGTACTCAGCCGCGGTCAGACCGAGCTCCCGCAGCACCGGCCGAGTGGCCTGGTCCAGGGCGTCGGCCAGCACCATCAGGCGCTTGGTCAGCTCGCTGGTCGGGTGCAGCGCGTCCGGCAGCTCCTGCTGCCAGGCCGCGAGGATCCCGTCCACCCGATCGCTCGTGGTCATGGTTGACAGCCTATCTGTCTTTGGTTATAGCTTTCTATAAAGCTTTCTACTGAGGGGATTCTTCATGCGCATGCTCGGCATCGGCTCGCGGCCATCACCGCAGCCGAGGAACGAGGCGATGGTCTGGATGATCCGGTGCTCCTGGCCTTTGCGCTCAACGGTCAGTTCATGCAGACCTGCTACCGGGCCGGCCTGGCCCCTGAGCGCGACGCGATCGGCGCCGAGCTCGTCACGCTGTCCCAACGCAACGCCCTCATCACGTACGAGGTCCTCGGCCACCTGATCCGGTTGTAATCCGCCTGCGCCCTCGCCGACTACGCCGCTGCCGACCACCACGCTGCTGCCGCCGACGCGTTGGTCGTGCGGCATGAGCTCCCGCTGGTCGCCGTCTTCACCGGCTGGTACGCCGCACTCCGCGAAGACACGCCCGCTGCCTACCGCTCGGCAGCCGTGCTCCTCGACAACGCCGGCATGCCAGGCCTCGACCAAGGCCTACTCCCGCTGGCGCTGGCGTGCTGGTCGATCCGCCACGACCGCCCGATCCCGCCGGCCGACTACGGTCCCCACACACCGTGGATCCGCCCATTGCTTCTCAGTGATCTCTACGCCGTACCGGACTCGCCACCAGGGCTACTCCTGGAGGCACACTGGGCTCTGATCGCCCATGCAGCACGACAACTCGGGGAACCTCACGTGCTCGAGCGAGCGCGAGCCGCCCTGGCTCCAGCAACCACGGAGCATGCAGGAGCCGCCTCCGGCTTGCTCACCCTCGGTCCGGTCTCCAACTACCTCTAGACGCACTCGGTCGTCACGTCGCTGGGCCACAGCTGGTCTCCGGAAACAAAAGTGCGCCAGGTGACCGAAATGTTCCGGAAAGCGGCAAGCCCCGGGGGCGCACGCCAGAGCCGACTTTGTGCACGAGATCCGTACCTCGACGCCGTCAGCTTGCGGATCTGGTGCACAAAGTCAGCGGCTGAAGGCGGTTTCGAGTTGGGCGAGGAGGGTGGCGGCCTCGCGCTGGACGCGGGCAACGAGTTTCGGGCTGTGGTGGCCGGCCAGGACCTCGGTGCGGATCTCGGCGACGATCGCTCGCTGGACGCCGATGAGGGCGTTCGCGATCGCCCAGGCCGCCAGCCGATCCGAGCCGTCCGACTGCAGCATGCCGGCGAGCGCGTCGGTGGTTGCGGCGACGATCTCGCGCTCGCGGGCGCGCAGCGACGGGCTGCTGTCGACCACCCGGGCCGCGGTGGTGATGAGCTCGACCGCACCCGGGTCGGCGGTGTGGGCGACGTTCGCGACGGTGAAGCGGCGGAAGGCGGCGATTGCCGACTCGCCGGGCGGGCGGTCCCGGACCGCGGCCAGCGTCGCGGCCTGGAACTGTTCGAGTCCACCGCCGAAGAACAGGTCGTCCTTGGTCGGGAAGTAGTTGAACACGGTGGCCTCGGACACCTGCGCGGCTCGCGCGACCTCGACCACGGTGACCTCGTCGAACCCGTGCGCCACGAACAACTCCCGCGCGGCCGCCGCGATCCGCTCGCGCGTCTCCCGCTTCTTCCGCGCCCGGAGCCCGTCCACTGCCTTCACAGCGTCAGCGTAATGCGCTTAGAGTGGCTCTAAACATAGGGTGACCCTAAAATCTGGAGTGGCCGGATGAAGGTCAGCATGACGGTGACGGATCACGCCTGGGCCGATGGTGTGGACGGGCTGCGGCGGATCGCGGCGATCGCGGACGAGGGTGGGCTGGACACGATCTGGGTGCCGGACCATCTCTTCCAGGCGGATCCGACCAGTCATCCCCAGGCCGAACTGTTCGAGGCCGTCAGCATGCTCGGGTTCCTGGCCGCGATCACCAGCCGGGCGCGGCTCGGGATGCTGGTGTCGCCGGTGCCGTTCCGGCCGCCCGCCGTCCAGGTGAAGGCGATCGCGACGCTGGATGCGTTAACCCGGGGGCGGGCATGGTTCGGGGTCGGGATCGGGTGGGAGGGTGACGAGGCACGGGCGATGGGCGTCCCGCTCGGGCCGACCAAGGCGCGGTTCGAGCAACTGGAGGAGTTGCTGGACATCGCGGACCGCATGTTCACGGGCGACAGTTCGCCGTACGTCGGTCAGCACTTCCAGCTCGAGGGGCCGATCTGCAGCCCGCGGCCGGCCAGCCGTCCGCCGGTGCTGATCGGTGGCACGGGGGAGCAGAAGACGTTGCGGATGGTGGCGCGGCGTGCGGACGCGTGCAACCTGTTCGACCTGCCCGATGGTGGTACGACGGTCCGCCACAAACTCGACGTACTGCGCAAGCACTGCGAGGACAGCGGTCGTCCGTACGACGAGATCGAGAAGACGCTGTCCACCCGGCTCACCCCGGACGACACCGTCGGCAGTTTCGTCGAACGTTGCCGAGAGCAAGCATCGTGGGGAATCGATCACGCCGTCGTGATCCGCACCGGACCGTGGACCCCGGAATCCGCGCGGATCCTGACCGCCGCGGTGCCGGAGGTCACGGCGTTCTGACTGCCAGCCGGCTCCCAGGTTTCTCCCAGGACGGTTCCAGCGCGGGCGTCGAGGATTGAGTCACCGCCGGGAAACAAGCCCCGGCCAAAGACTTCCAGGGAGCCCGTCATGCGCACGAAGATCGTCAAGACCGTTGCCGTCGGCACCATTGTCGGCCTCGGCCTCGCCGCCTTCACCCCGGCCGCCTACGCGAGCACCACTCAGCCCACCGCCCGAACCGCCACCCCCCACCTGGCCATCCTCACCGACCCCATCGTCCAGATCCCAGTCCGCAAGGCCGCGTGAGGTTGGTCCCGGCCACCAAGTTGCTGACCGACACACCTAAAGGTCGAGGGACCAGTCGTTGCAGCGCATCCAGTGGCCTTTGGGGTATTCGAAGTCGCGCTCACCCAGGAGTGTGAAGCCGGCCTTGCGGCAGAGGGCGTTGGAGGCGGCGTTGGTCACGCCGGGATAAGCGTGCAGGCTGCTGTGGGTGCCGGTCGTCGCGGCGATCTTCGCCACCGCATGCACCGCCGCGGTCGCGAGCCCATGGCCCTGGAACTCCGGCAGGATCGCCCAGCCGGTCTCCCAGACCGTCTCGGTGGCTTCGGTGTGTTCCCAGTAGCCGACCGAGCCGGCGCGCTCGCCGTCGTCGGTGACGATCACGTACATCTGCCCCGGAAAGGCGTTCTCGACGTACCGGCGGTGCCGGTCGTGCAGCTTCTCGGGACTCTCCGGACCGCCCAGGTGAGCGGTCATCTCGGGTGTGTTGCAACGCTCAAGCAACCAGAAGTCCTGCTCGCGCCACGGATCCAGCGTCACCATGCGGAAGATTCCATCAGCCGCCACCGACAAGCTTCGCTCAGCTGCTGCGACGGGCGCGGACTGCCAGGGAGTAGGGGACGCCGACGGGGTCCGGTTCTTCGCGCAGGCCGGGTTGGTGCGGCTCGGCGCCGGCCACGTAGCGGGCGTCGTACCAGTCGGCCAGACCGTCGTACCGAGCCGTCGTACTTGTCGCCATGCGCGCCTCCCCAGGTCGTTCCCCACCCGACCGAGCGGCCTGCTTTAGGTTCACGCGGTGACCTGCGGGTAAGCTTTGCCGACGTTCTCTTTGAGTTTGGATGGTCCAACTGTGGGTTCTGTTATCAAGAAGCGCCGTAAGCGGATGGCGAAGAAGAAGCACCGCAAGCTGCTGAAGAAGACGCGGGTGCAGCGCCGCAAGCTCGGCAAGTAAGCAGTTCCCGCCGCGCCGGCGCCCGGCGCGGCCTCCGGTGGGGTTGCTGTCTGGCTGGGGGTCTCTCGTGGCACAGGTAGTGATGGTGACCGGCGTCTCCCGGGACGCCGGCGCTCGCTGTGCGCGCAGGCTGGCCGACGATCCGTCGATCGGCACCGTGCTCGGCATCGACGTGGTGCCGCCGCGCGCCGAGCTGGGCCGGGTCCGGTTCGTCCGGGCCGACATCCGCAACCCCGTGATCGCCAAGGTGATCGCCGCCGAGGACGTCGACACGGTCGTCCACACCGGCGTCGTGGCCACCCCGGGCAGCGCCGGCGGCCGGTCGTCGATGAAGGAGATCAACGTCATCGGCACCATGCAGCTGCTCGCCGCCTGCCAGAAGGCACCCGGCGTGGCCAAGCTGGTGGTGAAGTCGTCGACCACGGTGTACGGCGCGGGTCCGCGGGATCCGGCCATGTTCACCGAGGAGATGGCGCCCCGCGCGATCCACCAGACCGGGCTGAGCAAGGACGCGGTCGAGGTCGAGGGGTACGTGCGCGGCTTCGCCCGGCGCCGCCCCGATGTCTGCGTCACCACGCTCCGGATGGCGAACTGGATCGGCCCCAAGACCGACTCCCCGATCACCCGGTACTTCGCGATGCCCGTCGTACCGACTGTGTTCGGGTTCGACGCCCGCCTGCAGTTCCTGCACGAGGACGACGGCGTCGAGGCGATCCGCCACGCCACCGTGAACGATCTGCCCGGGACCTTCAACCTGGCCGGCGACGGCGTACTCACGCTGTCCCAGGCGATCCGCCGGCTCGGCCGGCCGACGCTGCGGCTGCCCTCGTTCACCGCGGCCAGCACGGCGGCCGTCGTACGGCGGGCTCGGCTCGCGGACTTCTCGCCGGACCAGATCACCTTCCTGACGTACGGGCGGGCCGTGGACACGACGCGGATGCGGACGGAGTTCGGGTTCGAGCCCGGGTACACGACGGCATCGGCCTTCGACGACTTCCAGACCTCGCTCGGGCCGGGTGCGGTCACGCGGGCGTCGGGGTTGCTGTCGGCGGGGCTGGGAGCGCTGCGTGGCTGACGCCGACGTGATCCCGATCGGTGCGGGCGGTCGCCCGGGTCGCGGATCAGGACGCCGTACGACGCCTTCCGCGGCGGCGCGTGCGCTGGCCAGACCTGGTGCTCGCTCGAAGAAGACAGCCAAGGCCGGCAAGCCGGCTGTGGAGACGCCGGTGGAGCCGGTCGAGGTGGTGGCCGCTGAGGTCGACGTACCCGCTGCTCCCGCCAGTCTGGATTACGCGGGGTTCGAGCGGGTGGTGCGCGAGCTGTTCGGCGAGGACGGCGAGCGGCGGGTCGCGCAGTGGCTGGCGTTCCTGCGGCGGCGGTTGAGCGGGGGCTACGACGTCGACGAGTTCGGGTACGACCCGGATCTGACCGACCAGGTGCTGCTGCCGGTGCTGCGGCCGCTGGCGGAGAAGTGGTTCCGGGTCGAGGTGCGCGGGGCGGAGAACATCCCGTCCGGCGGCGGTGCGCTGATCGTCGCGAACCACTCGGGCACGATGCCGCTCGACGGGCTCGTCACGCAGCTGATCGTCGCGGATCACGCGCATCGGCCGTTGCGGACGCTGGCGGCGGACCTGGTGTTCCAGACGCCGTTCGTCGGTGAGCTCGCCCGCAAGGGCGGGGCGACGCTGGCGAGCAACGACGACGCCGAGCGGTTGCTCGGGCGGGGCGATCTGGTCGGGGTGTGGCCGGAGGGGTTCAAGGGGATCGGGAAGCCGTTCGCCGAGCGGTACAAGCTCCAGCGCTTCGGCCGGGGTGGTTTCGTCAGCGCCGCGATGCGGACCGGCGTACCGATCGTCCCGTGCTCGATCGTCGGCGCGGAGGAGATCTACCCCCTGGTCGGCAACATCGCCTCCCTCGCCCGCCTGCTCGGCGTCCCGTACATCCCGATCACCCCGTTCTTCCCGCTGCTCGGACCCCTCGGCCTGATCCCGCTCCCCTCGAAGTGGCTGATCGAGTTCGGCGAGCCGATCCGCACCGACGAGTTCCCCGACGGCGCCGCCGACGACCCGATGCTCGTCTTCAACGTCACCGACCAGGTCCGCGAAACCATCCAGCAGACCCTCTACACCCTCCTCATGCAACGCCGCAGCGTCTTCTTCTGACCGCACCGCCTCGGACACGTTCTGGGGAGCGCGGACACGTGGTGCGGTGTCCGAGGTCCCGGTTTGGGTGTCCGAGCTCTCGTCGCGCCAACCGTGTTCAGCCGGCCCACGCCGCACGGGATAACCACCTCTAGGTACTGGATGTGGGGGCGGCCGTCGGCCCGGGTGTGCTCCTGCCAGGACTCGGTGGTCCGGTTGCCACTGAATCGAGTCGGCCACCGCATTCCCTACCGTGGGGAGGCGGGTGCTCGCGCGGTGGGGATGGAACTGGTGCAGCTAGACAGGAGGTGTCGGCTCGGGTCCGGCCCCGCCGGCCGGTTTCACGCCTGAGCACGCCGACCACCACCACCCGCGGACCGACACATCCTGTCGAGCTGCACGCCAACGGCGCCCCCAGCAGAACCTGCGCCAATCAGGCCACCGCCAACCCACACCCCGGACAACCCCTCGGACGTCGGCTGGGCTCCGCCCGGGCGGAGCCGTGTGCGAGCGGATATCCCCGCCGGGGGGCGTTGGGGTGGGTCAGGTGAGTTCCAGCTGGAGTTCGATGATCCAGTGGGTTTCGTCGGTTCCGTGTGCTTCTAAGTAGTGCTCTCGCCAGCGCGGTGACTCGAGGGCGTCGTGGTGGCCCTCGGCTTCGGCCCATTGCGCGAGGGTCTGGTAGGCCGCGGCGATGCCCGACATCGGACCCTGGTGAATAGTCGAGGCCACTGCGGCAGCGGGGAGGTCGTAGGTCTGCAGGCCCGGCACCGAATCGGCGGGTACGGCGAAGCCGGCCGCGACCTGGATCTCGTCGCCGGAGCTCGGCACGTAGTGAGCCACCGGTGTGGTCCGATCGGCCGCGACGGCCTCCATCCGGTCGATCACCTGGCCGAACAACGACTGCACGACGGCGCCGGTGCTCTGGCGACTGGCGTCCTGAGCGGCAGCCGAGAGTACGGCGAGGGTCAACGCGTCGACCTGCTTGGTTTCGATGTGGGTGGTCACCTGGGTCTCCTGTTCGATCAGTCGGAGACGCGCTCGCACCCGGCCGAGGGCGTGCTGGTCCTGCCGCACCCGGCGTTCGAACTCGGCCTGCCGCAGGCGCAGCATGCCGTGCAGCTCGGCCGGATCCACGCCTTCGCTGAGCAGTGCGCCGACCTCGTCCAGGCTGAAACCGAGCCCCTTGAGGGCGACCAGCCGGTTGAGCATGGGCAACTGCGCCACGTCGTACGAGCGTCGTCCGCTGAACGGATCGACGTCGGCGGGCTTGAGGACCCCGATGGCGTCGTAGTGCCGCAACATGCGCGTCGAGACACCACCGAGGCGAGCGAATTCTCCGATATTCACCATGACCCCCTCACTGTCCGGGTTGACACCGTGTCAACTGCAACAAGAAGCCCGGCGCAGGGTGTGCGCCGGGCTGCTTGGGGGGCTGGGCCCTACTTCCAGGGTGGAAGAAGGGTCTGGATGACGCCGGGGATGTTGATGATCGGCGTCGGCAGGCTCAGGGTCGGGAACGGCCAGGGCCACGAAGTGGTGCCTGGGGTGGGGATGGTCGGGACCCCGGTCGACGTTGTCGTCGGCTGTGAGGACGACGGCTTCGGCGGGGTCTTCAGGCTTGGTGGGGGAGTGTTGGATTCCTCCACGATCGTGGTGTTCGGCAGCTTCGTCGGCGCTGTCGTCGGCTGTCCGCTCACGGACGCACCGGGGGTCGGCGCCGTGGACGGCTTCGTCGTCGGTCCGTCGCTCGGCTCGGTGCCGACACCCGGACGGTTCGGCTGGTTGCCGCCGCTCTTGGCCGGCTTCGGTGCGTCGCACTTCGGGCAGGCGACCGTGGTGTGCTGGGCCAGCTGCTCGACCGTGGCCAGCGCCTCGACGGCGGACTTCAGGGACTCCGGCGGGAGTTTCGGCGCGAGTTCACCAAGAGCCTGGCGGGCGTTCGTGATGAAGGTCGTGATCGCCGTGATCGAACTCTCGTCGCCGTCCTGCTGGTACGACGCGACCAGGCGGGACACGCCCTTGCGTGCCTGCACCGAGAACACGTCCAGCGTGCCGTTGATGGTGGCCACGTCGCCGCCGGACTCGGCCAGCTTGTCGACCTCGGACAACCGGGTCATCGCGTGCTCGAGATCGCGCCGGCCGCGGGAGTCGTCCCCGATGCCGACGTTGGTGGAGACGTTCTCGATGCTGCGCTTCATCCCGTACAGCGTGTCGCCGGGCATCGCCTGCTGAGCGGCGGCGGCGGAACCGATGCCACCTCCGAGCAGGACCAGCGCGGCGGTGCAGGCCACGAGCCGGATCCGGCGGCCGTGACGATGGCGGATCTCTGTCACGGACGCGTCGACGTCCTCGCCACCCGGCGGGTCGTCGGAGCTGTCCGGAAGGCTGCGCACCATCGTCGGAGTCGTCGTCGCCGCGCGGGCGGCCGCCTGCTCCAGCAGGCGGTGCCGTAGCTCGGCACTGAACTCCGGACGCGGTGCCACTGCGCCGGCGGTCCTCAGCCGTCCGACCAGTTCCACAGCTTCCACAAGCTCCGGGTCATCGCTGTGTCGCGAAGAGTGACGGGGCCCGTGATCGACGGCGTGCGCGAATGCCTCCGCGCGCGCTCGAGCCCTGTGTAGGTCACTCATGAGTTCTCGTTCTCCTCAATGGCCAGCCGGGGTCACCGACAGGTCCTCACCAGGCAAACGAGGAAACTCCCTGACGGGTTACGAAAGACATTCGTTGTCATCCTCCTCACCTCAAGTCCTTGGGGATAACCTTCGCCAAGTGCCGTACGGCCCTCAGTTGCAGTTGCTTGACGGCGCCTTCGGACTTCTCCAGCGCTTTGGCCGTTTCCGCGATCGACAAACCGGCGAAGAATCGCATCGTCAGGCAGTCGCGTTGCTCGTCGGGCAAGCTCGCGACGGCGTCCCGCAGCACCTCGGCGGTGGCGGCGGCCAGTACGTCGACCTCCGGCCCCTCGGTCTGCCGGTCGTGCGTCTCGATCTCGTCCGTGACCACCTCGAGCCGGACCCGGCCGGACTTGTAGTGATCGGTGATCAGGTTCCTGGCGATGGTCACCAGCCAGGCCCCGAAATCCCGGCCCTGCCAGCGGAACGAGTCCAGCGCGCGCAGCGCCCGGACGAACGTCTCACTGGTCAGGTCCTCCGCGAGTGCCGACGACGACACCCGCGCGTAGATGTAGCGATAGACGGTGAGCGAGTACTCGTCGTACAGCTCACCGAAGGCACCGACGTCCCCGGCCTGGGCGCGATCGACGAGCTCCGCACGTCTCATCCCGTCCGGGCTTGGCTCCGGCGTCGTCAAGTTCTCTCCCCGTTCAACTGACACGTCTTCTGACACATCCGCGAATGGCCACAGCGGCTGAGGCAGCACCGAGCGTTACCTGAGAAACACTCGCTGTCAACAGCCTGAGGCGTGCCGCCTTCCGTCCGGTCCGATGGGTCACGAATGCGCCAGCGGGCTGCTTCCGCGAACGGCGCAGCCTGCTGTCGGGGATATCGCGCATGGTCTCCCCGGCGCGGACGGTTTCTGCAGTGTGAGGTTCGGCAGAAGGTCGCCCACGAGTTCACCTGTATATATGTCGTCACGCTCTGCTGCAACCGTTCCGAGCGAGCCGGTCGATCCCTGGTGCCTCCGCACGCATGACAGACTCACCTGGTGAACTTCAATTTCGCGGACATTCTTCGTGACACAGCGCAACGTCACGGCGAACGTGTCGCGCTGGTCGACGGGGATCGGCGGCTCACCTGGGACGAGCTCGACCAGGCCGTCGACCGGACCGCGCAGGGGTTCGCCGCGGCCGGCCTCGTGCCCGGGTACCGGGTCATGCTACTCGTTGCCAACAGCATCGAGTTCGTCACGTCCTACCTGGGGATTCTCCGCGCCGGCCTGGTCGCCGTGCCGCTGAACACCGGGCTCACGAAGCCCGAGATCGCGGCCGTCGTGCAGCACTCCGGGGCCCGCCTCGCGGTCGCCGGGGCCGACCTCGCGGACAAGATCGAGGGCCTGCGGACGGTTGCGCCGGATGAGCTCGAAGGTCACGCTCCGTTACTTCCGCAGCTCGACCCGGAGATGCTCGCGGTCCTGCTGTACACGTCCGGGACGAGTGGAGATCCGCGCGCCGCGATGCTCACCCATCGGGCCCTCGCGGCGAACGTGACGAACCTTTCCGAGCTCGGCGAGGACCGGATGGGCCCCGAGGACGTCGTCCTGGGCGTGCTCCCGATGTTCCACGCCTTCGGCCTGAACGCCGTCCTGGGCTGGACCGTCGCGACCGGCGCGGCGCTGATCATCGACCAGCGGTTCGACACCGCGCACACCTTGGACCTGATCGCCAAGTACGGCGTCACCCGCCTGCCGCTCGCCCCGCCGGCACTGCACGCACTGCTGGCCCGGCCGAATCTGCGCGAGGCGCTGCAGTCGGTCAAGGTCGTCCTGACCGGCGCGTCGGCCCTGGACCGGGCGCTCGCGGATCGCTTCGAGCAGGCCAGCGGCCTGTTCGTGCACCAGGGCTACGGCCTGACCGAGGCGTCCCCGGGAGTCACCGCGACCCTCGGTGAGGCCGAGCCGAAGCCCGGTTCGGTCGGGCGCGCACTGCCGAACGTCGAGCTCCGGATCGCCGACGAGCAAGGCGAGGACGTCGAGGGCGACGACCCCGGCGAGATCCTGATCCGCGGCCGCAACCTGTTCTCCGGCTATTGGCCGGATGGCGCCGACGGCCCCGATCTGGACGGCTGGTACCGGACCGGCGACGTCGGCTACCTCGACTCCGACGGCGATCTCTTCCTGGTCGACCGGTTGCGCGAGCTGATCATCGTGTCCGGCTTCAACGTCTTCCCGAGCGAGGTCGAGGAAGTGCTCGTCGCGGCTCCGGGTGTCCGGGAGGCCGCCGTCATCGGCGTACCGTCCGAGGAGACCGGCGAGGCCGTGAAGGCGTTCGTCGTACCCAGTCCTGATGCGACCGTGGAGGCCGCGGCGGTCCGCGAGTACGCCGGGACCCGGCTGGCGCGGTTCAAGTGCCCGGTGGAGATCGAGGTCGTCGACCACCTGCCGCACTCGGTCACCGGCAAGGTCGCCAAGGGCCGGCTCCGGGCGGACCGATGAGCAGCCGGGTCACGCTGTACGGCAAGCCCGGCTGTCACCTCTGCGACGACGCCCGGGCGATCGTCCAGACGGTCTGCGCCGAGCTCGGGGTGGAGTGGACCGAGGTCGACATCACACAGGATGACCGGTTGTTCACGGAGTACGGCGAGCAGATCCCGGTCACCTTCGTGGACGGGAAGCAGCACGATTTCTGGCGGGTGGACCCGGTCAGGCTCCGGAAGGCCCTCGCCGGTTAGTGCTCTCGGTCACGCCGTGGTCCGCCGATTTTGTTCTCACGTTCACAAGCTCCTAGAGTAAGAACGGCCGCCGGCCGTCAGACCGCGGCCTGAACTACCGTTCCCAGGAGAATTGTGACGCGTGCCAGCAGCCGTCGCCCCGGCCCGCCGACGAGAACCGAGCGCGGCATTCCCGAGGCGACTGTCGCGCGCTTGCCGGTGTACCTGCGGGCCCTGACCGCCCTGTCGGACAGCGGCATCGCCACCGCGTCGAGCGAGGACCTGGCCACCGCCGCCGGGGTGAACTCGGCGAAGCTGCGCAAGGACCTGTCGTACCTGGGCTCCTACGGCACCCGCGGCGTCGGGTACGACGTGGAGTACCTGCGCTACCAGATCGCCCGCGAGATCGGCGTCACCCAGGACTGGGCCGTGGTCATCGTCGGGATCGGAAACCTGGGTCACGCGCTGGCGAACTACTCCGGCTTCGGTACGCGCGGTTTCCGGATCGTCGCCCTGCTCGACGCCGACCCGAACCTGGTCGGCGAGCGGATCGGCGACATGGAGGTCCGCGACTTCGCCCAGCTCGAGGACATCGTGAAGGCCGACCGGGTCTCGATCGGGGTCATCACCACTCCCGCCGGTCCGGCCCAGGAGGTGTGCGACCGGCTGGTCGCCGCCGGGGTGACCAGCATCCTGAACTTCGCGCCGGTGGTGCTGTCCGTGCCCGACGGCGTCGACATCCGCAAGGTGGACCTCTCGATCGAGTTGCAGATCCTGGCGTACCACGAACAACGAAAGTCCGGAGAGGCGGCGCTCCCCCAGGTGCCCGAGCTACCAGCGATGAACGGTCTGACCGATCTGCCGAGCGTCGGCGGGGGTGTCGGCGCATGAGTTACCTGGTCGTCGGGATCTCCCACCGTTCTGCGGACATCAACGTCCTCGAGCGGGTGGCACTCGACCCGGACGCGGCGACCAAGCTGGCCCTGGCCGTGAAGCACGCGCCGGCCGTCGGTGAGTCCGCGGTGATCGCGACCTGCAACCGGACCGAGGTCTACGCGACCGTCGAACGGTTCCACGCCGGCATGGACGAGGTCACCGCGATCCTGTCCGACGTCACCGGCGTACCGCTGCTGGATCTGGCCGAGCATCTCTACGTGCACTTCGAGGAAGGCGCCGTCGCGCACCTGTTCCAGGTCGCGGTCGGGCTGGACTCGATGATCGTCGGGGAGAGCCAGATCCTCGGCCAGGTGAAGGAGACGCTGCGGGTCGGCCAGGACCTGGAGACGATCGGCACCGACCTCAACGCCCTGATCCAGCACGCGTTGCGGGTCGGCAAGCGGGCCCGCGCCGAGACCGGCATCGACTCCGCCGGCCGTTCGGTCGTGTCGGCCGGACTCGAGGCGGTCGGCGGCTTCGAGGGCCGCCGTGCGCTGGTCGTCGGCGCCGGCTCGATGGCGTCGCTGGCCGCGCAGACCCTGCTCAACGGCGGCGCGCAGAGCGTGACCATCGCCAACCGCAACCACGACCGCGCGGTCGCCCTGGTCCAGCGGATCGGCGGTACGGCGATCCAGCTCGCGGCCGTCCCGGACGCCCTGGCCGACGCCGATCTGGTCGTGTCCTGCACCGGCGCGCGCGGCGTCGTACTGACCGAGGAGATGATCCGGAACGCGGCAGACGGGCGACCGTTCGGTGTCCTGGACGTCGCCCTGCCGCGGGACGTGGCGCCCGAGGTGGCCCGGATCCCCGGGGTCAGGCTGGTCACCCTCGCCGACCTGGCCGGGACGGCCGGCGGCAGCGAGCACGACATCGACGAGGTACGCCGGATCGTCGGCGAGGAGACGGGTTCGTTCGAGGCCACCCGCCGGGCCGCGTCGGTCGCGCCGACCGTGGTCGCGCTGCGGACGATGGCGACCGAACTGGTCGACTCCGAGCTGGCGAGGCTGGAGCGCCGGCTGCCCGGCCTGGACGAGAACCAGCGTCACGAGGTCGCGCGGACGATCCGCCGCGTGGTCGACAAGGTGCTGCACAACCCGACGGTCCGGGTGAAGGAACTCGCGGCCGATCCGGGCGGTCCGACGTACGCCGACGCCCTGCGCGAACTGTTCGCACTCGACCCGGCGACGGTGGACGCCGTCACGGCCGCGAAGGCGCCGGCCGAGACCAGCCACACCCGCGCCGACGCGACCGGAGGTGAGCACGCATGATCCGGCTGGGCACCCGGCGGTCAGCGCTGGCGACCGCGCAGGCGACGCTCGTCGCCGACGCGCTCCGCAATCTCGGTCACGAGGTCGAGGTGGTCCCGATCATGACCACCGGCGACGCCGACAAGGTCGCCCCGGTGGAGCAGATCGGTGGCACCGGCATCTACGTCAGCGCGCTGCGCGACGCCTTGCTGGCCGACGAGATCGACATCGCCGTGCACTCGCTCAAGGATCTGCCGACCGGGCCGGTCGACGGCCTGGCCATCGGCGCGATCCCGGTCCGCGAGGACCCGCGCGACGTGCTCGTCGCCCGGGACGGCCTGACCCTCGGTGAGCTCCCGGCCGGCGCCCTGGTCGGCACCGGCGCGCCACGCCGGGTCGCGCAGCTCGAGGCGCTCGGCCTGGGCCTGGAATGCACCGGGATCCGCGGCAACGTCGACACCAGGATCGCGATGGTGGCCGAGGGCAAATTGGACGCGGTGGTGCTGGCAAGGGCAGGGTTGTCCCGGTTGGGACGGCTCGCCGAGGTGACCGAGACCCTGGATCCGATCCAGGTGCTGCCCTCGCCGGGACAAGGTGCCCTGGGCATCGAGTGCCGCGCGGACGACACCGAGGTGCTGGCCGCCCTGGCCCCGCTGGACGACCCGGCCACGCGTGCGGCGGTGACGGCGGAACGGCAGTTGCTGGCCACGCTCGAGGCAGGGTGCACGGCTCCGGTCGGCGCGCTCGCCGAGGTGGTCGACGGCGAGGACGGCCCTGAGCTCTGGCTGCGGGGCGCGCTCGGCCAGGACGACGGCGTACGGCGGCTCTCCGCGAACGGGCCGGTGGACGACCCGGTGTCCCTGGGCAAAGCGCTGGCGAACGAGTTGCTGGAGCGGACATGACACCGGCACGGGGAACGACGGCCGCCCACAAGACGGCCCATGACACGGCGCACAAGACGAGCAGGACGAGGACGAGGGCGAAGGCAGACGTGAGCAGCGCGAAGACAGCCACCGCAGCATCCACGACACCTCAGAAGGTGCCGGCGAAGGCCGCCGCCACCAGTACCGTCAAGACCAGGCCACTCGGCCACGTCACGTTCGTCGGCGTCGGCCCCGGTGACCCGGCCCTGCTGACGCTGGCCGGCCGCGACGTGCTGGCCAACGCCGACGCCGTCGTGGTCGAAGGCCCCGAGCACGATCCGTTCCTGGCGTACTGCAAGCCGGGTGTCGAGGTGATCGACGGCTCCGGCGCCGAGGGCAGCCGGGCGCTCAAGGTCGCCGCCCGGGCCCGGCTCGTGGTGAAGACGGCCAAGACCGCGGCGAACGTCGTCCGCCTGCTGACGGGCGACCCGTTCACCTTCTCCAGCGGCGCCGAGGAGGCGGCCGCGTGCAAGAAGGCGGGCATCGGCTTCAACGTCGTCCCCGGTGTCAGCGAGGTCTCCGCGGTTCCGACGTACGCCGGGATCCCGCTGACGATGAAGGGCGACCGCGAGGTCACCGTGGTCGACCTGGCCGAGGCCAAGCTCGACCTGACCCGGCTGCACCCGAAGCAGACGCTCGTCCTGCTGAACGCGACCGAGGTGTTGAAGGATACCGTCGCCGCGCTGCTCGAGGCGGGCTTCGACGCGTCGACTCCGGTCGCCGCGACGGTCGGTGGTACGACGACCGCGCAGACGAGTGTGGTCGGCACGGTCGAGACGATCGTCGCCGACCTGCGCGCCGCCAAGGTGACCGGCGAGGCCGTGATCGTGGTCGGCGCGGTGGTCGAGCAGCGCGAGGCGCTGTCCTGGTTCGAGACCAAGCCGCTGTTCGGCTGGCGGATCCTGGTGCCGCGCACCAAGGACCAAGCCGGCCCACTGATGGACCGGCTCCGCCGGTACGGCGCGATGCCGGAAGAGGTCCCCACGATCTCGGTCGAGCCGCCGCGCAACCCGCAGCAGATGGACAAGGCGATCCGCGGCCTGGTCGAGGGCCGGTACGAGTGGGTCGCGTTCACCTCGGTCAACGCGGTCAAGGCGGTCCGGGAGAAGTTCGACGAGTACGGGCTGGACGCGCGGGCGTTCTCCGGGCTGAAGATCGCCGCGGTCGGCGACAAGACCGCCGAGGCGATCGGTGCCTGGGGCATCCGTCCGGACCTGGTCCCGTCCGGTGAGCAGTCCGCCGCCGGGCTGGTCGAGGACTGGCCGCCGTTCGACGAGGTGCTCGACCCGATCAACCGGGTGTTCCTGCCGCGCGCCGACATCGCGACCGAGACGCTGGTCGCGGGGCTGACCGATCTCGGCTGGGAGGTCGACGACGTCACGGCGTACCGGACCGTGCGGGCCGCCCCGCCGCCGGCGCCGACCCGCGAGGCGATCAAGTCGGGCAAGTTCGACGCCGTCGTGTTCACCTCGTCCTCGACGGTGCGCAACCTGGTCGGCATCGCCGGCAAGCCGCACGCGTCGACGGTGATCGCGGTGATCGGCCCGGCCACGCTGAAGACGGCCGAGGAACACGGGCTGCGGGTCGACGCGATGGCCGAGTCGCCGTCCGCCGAGGAGCTCGCCGACGCACTGGCCCGCTTCGGTGCGGACCGGCGTGACACCATGGTCGAGGCCGGTGAACCGGTCACCCGCCCGTCCGAGCGGCGCTCGGGCTCACGCAGGAAGAGCTAGTCCATGTCTGGTGGTTTCCCGGAGGTCAGGCCGCGGCGGCTTCGGTCGTCGGCGGCGATGCGCAGACTGGTCGCGGAGACCACCCTGGAGCCGCGGCAGCTGATCCTGCCGATGTTCGTCCGGGAAGGCGCCGGCGAGCCGATCGCGATCAAATCCATGCCAGGCGTCGTGCAGCACACCCGCGACACCGCGCGGAAGGCGATCGCCGAGGCCGCTCAGCTGGGACTCGGTGGCGTCATGCTGTTCGGCGTACCCGAGGTGAAGGACGAGGTCGGATCCGGTGCGCTCGATCCGGACGGCATCCTGAACGTCGCTATCCGGGACGCGGTCTCCGAAGTCGGCGACGAGTTGCTGGTGATGTCGGATCTGTGCATCGACGAGTTCACCTCGCACGGGCACTGCGGCGTACTCGACTCCGAGGGCCGGGTCGACAACGACGCGACACTGAAGATCTACGCCGAGATGGGCGTCGCGCAGGCTTCGGCAGGTGCGCATGTCGTCGGTCCGTCCGGGATGATGGACGGTCAGGTCGGCGCCGTGCGTACGGCGTTGGACGCTGCCGGTCATCTGGACACGGTGATCCTGGCGTACTCCGTGAAGTACGCGTCGGCCTTCTTCGGTCCCTTCCGGGAGGCCGTGGGCTCGTCGCTGCAGGGTGATCGGAAGACGTACCAGGAGGACGGTGCGAACGCCCGCGAGGCTTTGCGCGAGGTCGATCTGGACGTGGCCGAGGGTGCCGACATCGTGATGGTGAAGCCGGCGCTGGCGTACCTCGACATCATCCGCCAGGTCCGCGACCACGTGGACGTGCCGGTCGCGGCGTACAACATCTCCGGCGAGTACGCGATGGTCGAGGCCGCCGCCGCCAACGGCTGGATCGACCGCGACCGCGCCGTCCTGGAGACCCTGACCTCCATCCGCCGAGCCGGCGCCGACACCATCCTCACCTACTGGGCCGCGGACGCAGTTCACCTCCTCAACCACCGCTGAGGTCCTCACCACGGCGCGCCTGGTCCGAAGAGCGCGACATCAATCGCTAGTTGGCGTTGGCTGGGACACGGGCTCGGGGCTTACAACAGGTTATTTCCTGGCGTAGGGCCCCAGTTCCTGTCTCAGCCATCCACTCCCGGCCGGACGAGTGCCCTAGCGGTGGATGGTGTAGTCGGATTGGGTGAAGCCGGCTTTCAGGGTGCGGGTGGCGTTGTGGGTAAGGGGGATGTCAGCGTCGAGGTCGCCGAAGAGGCGGATGCCGGCGCCGAGGAGGACGGGGACGGTGGTGATGGTGAGCTCGTTCAGGAGGCCGGCGCGGAGGAAGGTCTGGATGACCGCGCCGCCGTCGGCGTAGACGCGCCGGGCGCCACGGTCGTTCAGCGTCTCGACCAACCCGTCGAGGGTCCGGTGCACGATGATGCGCTCGTCGGCGTCCGCGGCGAGCGTCGTACTGAGCACCTCGACCTGCTTGCCCTCGTAGGGCCAGAAGTCGAAGCTCAGCACCAGTTCGTAGGTCTTGCGCCCGAGTACGACGGTGTCGATCGACGCCATGAACTCGTCGTACCCGGTGTCGCCCGCTTTCTCGCCGCGCTCGGTGAGCCAGTCGATCGATCCGTCCGGCCGGGCGATGTAACCGTCGAGACTGGTGGCGATGAATACGGCCGCGTGGAAGCTCACCTGCCCATTTTTCCACGCGGGACGTTCAGGCGTGGTACTTCTGCACGAAGGTGAGCGCGGCGTCGGCGACCTCTTCCCAGCCGGAGTCGATCACCAGTGAGTGCCCGCGGCCGGGCAATTCCTCGATCTCGGTGACGGCCGCGTTGCCGCGCTGCTTCTGGTATGCCGCGTTCGTGATCGCCCACGGGACCGTGTGGTCCTTCTCCCCGGACAGGAACTTCATCGGCCCGCGGTCCGGATTCGCCCGGTCCACGAGGGTCTCGCTCTTCGGATTGAAGTTCGCGACCGCGGCCTGGAACAGCGGCAACCCGGCGCCCGGCACCGGGAACTCGTCGTACAGCCGTCGTGCCTCGTCCTCCGGTACGGCGTTCACGAAAGCGAACCGGAACTGGTCGTAGGTCAGCATCACCGCCTTCTTCCGGTTCGCCGGATTCCGCAGCGCCGGGAAGGATGCCCGTAGCGCGGACAGCGGCAACGGCAGCACGCCGCGACCGGGCGCCGGGTCGATCGGGACCGACACCGTCCCGAGGCCCATCCCGGCCAGCTTCTGCGTGATCAGTCCACCGAACGAGTGCCCGACGATGCCCGGCTTCCGCTCCAGCCGTGCGATCACGTCGGCGTAGTACGCCGTAATCGCCCCGACCGACTTCCCCGCGAACACCGAAGGATTCGCCCGTCCCTCGCCGACGGACTCCGGTTCGTCCGGCCAGCCCGGCGCGACGGTCGCGAACCCGGCCGCTTCGAACTTGTCCTGCCAGACCTGCCAACTTCCCGCCAGCAACCACAGCCCGTGCACGAACACCACCGGCGGACGCCCCGATGTGTTCGCGATCTCGATCTCGCCCAACTCACGTGCTGTGGCCATCAGGCACCCCTCTCCCAGCGCAGTAGACCACAGCACGCGCGGCCGGGTCAGTAGCCAGTGACGTTCGGCCAGCCGCCAGGAGCCCGGCAGACTCGCTGGTGGACCTGCAGGCCATCACGATCGCGCTGACGTGGCGAGGCTGAGCGCGCACCCCGGTCGCCGACCGCGATTGTGATGGCCTGGGGGTCCGGTCCTACGAGGTGCGCAGTGTCAGGGTCTGACGGTTCGGAGTGCGGCCGGTGAGATAGACGCGGAGGCCGTCGGGGGTGAGGCTGCCGTTCAGGTACGTGAACCGTTCGCCCGGGTCCATCGTCACCCGGGTGGCGCCGTTGCCCGGGCCGAACTCGATCCGGTCCGTGCCGACGGTGTAGCTCCCGGTGCCGGACACCAGTTGGTAGTTGCCGGGGGCATCCAACGCCTCGACGCCGGCGAGCGTGCCGCCGGGACGGAAGCAGAGCTCGATCGCGTACGCCGTCTCGTCACCGTCCAGCTCGAAGGTCAGGTCGAACCCGTTGCCGACCTCGGTCACGGTGATCTCGGTCCGGAGCGAGCGGTACTGCTTCGGCCGGTGCGGGAAGTCCATCGACGCGTAGAACCGGCCTTCCAGCGTGAGCGCATAGCGGCCGTCCGCCCGCCGGTACCGCTTCGGCAGCGGCAGGTGATACGGCACCTTCACCTCGTCGGCGAGCTCGAACGTGCCCGGTCCGGTCCGCCGCAGCCCGTCGCTGCGGAAGTGGCCGGTGCTGAAGAACTGCGGGGACAGCCGGACGGAGTCGAGGATCGCCGCACCCTGCCGGAGCTTGAAGAAAGTCGGGTTGGTGGACAGTCCGGAAGCGATCACCGGGATGTCGTGGAAGTCCGTGCCGCCGAAGACCGTCGCCGTCCGCGCACCGCGCCGGATCCGGGCCGACGCCTGCGAGGGGAAGGGCTGGACGAAATCCGTCGGCACAGGTTGTGCGGCCGGGAGTACCGCGGCCAGTTCGGGTCGCTCGAGCACCTCGGCGAGGAAGTCGCCGAGCTCGCCGGTCCCGCGCTGTTCGATGCTCTTGGCAACAGTCGTGAACCGACCGTCCTTGCCGTGCAGGGCAAGCTCGCGGAACTGGGTCAGGTACCACCAGACCTCGCGGATCCCCTTCTGATCCTGCCGCCGGGACGCCACCGTGTCGACCTCGCCGTTCGGCTCCAGGAAGTACAGCGTCGCGTCCAGGTTGCGCCGGACGTCCTCGAGCAGCTCCGGCTTGCCGCGCAACCACGCGATCGTCAGCAGCGAAGGGTTCGTCACCTCCGCGGCGTACGTCGAACTCCGCTCGCTGTAGATTCCGTCCGGGGTCGCGTCGATGCCCTCGTCGAGCCAGTCGTCGATCCGCGCGACGTACCGGCGGTCCGGAAACAGGTGATGGGTGCGCGCCAGCGCGGCGGAGACCTCCCAGCGATGGTTCGGCGTGTGCACTCCGCCGGCCGCTAGCGCCGGTCCGGCCTTCTTGATCACGCTCGCGAGGATCGCGCGATGCGCTTCAGTGTCCGGCCGGCCGTCGGCGTCGAGCAGGGCATAGAGCATGCAGACATCCTGGACCGCGAAGGCGCTGTCCGGCGGCGAGTGCAGGTTGCCGACGTCGTACGTCCCGTCCTCGTGCTGCCGTGCGGCGAGCTGCTCGACCAGCCAGCGCAGCGGCGCGAGCAGCGACGCGTCATGGTGGTACGAGGACCGGCCCCAGACGTACCCGGAGATCAGTCGCCGGGCCTTGCGGGCGACGGTGCGCACGCTGTCGGAGGCGTTCTGGTACGAGCTCAGCACCAGCGGGATCTGGGTCTGGTTCGCGTTGGTCAGCACGGTCAGGAAGTCGTCGTCCACAGCAGCTACCTCAGCATGCGCGGTGGCGGCCGGGTACAGCGCGCCGACCGTCAGCGTGGTCAGTGTGCCGGCCAGGAAGGTACGACGCTGCATCGGGATCTCCACTCGGTAAGCGGTTGCCAAATGTCCAGTACTGTCGCCGGGTGACTTTGTCCTGTCAACAGCTCGCAACGAGTCCGCATCTGGTCAGCCCGCGGCCGCCCGAACCCTTGCATAAACCGGTTTCTCGTACTAACTTGACCGGCCAAGGCAAGCGCTTTCCAGTCTCCGGAGGTCATGAAACATGAGTGCGCTGGGCGAGCTCGGCACCCTCCGGGGAAAGAAGCCGGCGGGCCAGAAGCCAGACCGGGGCGGTGGGGCGGGCAAAGCAGGCAAGAAGGACAACCTGGCTGCGTACCTGTTCCTGACGCCGTGGTTGCTGGGGCTGTTCCTGATCACGATCGGGCCGATGCTGGCCTCGCTGTACCTGTCGTTCACTGACTACAACCTGATCCAGGCCCCGAAGTGGATCGGACTCGAGAACTTCACCCGGATGCTGTCCGACGAGCGGCTGCACAACTCGCTCCGGGTGACCTTCACCTACGTGTTCGTCTCGGTCCCGCTCCAGCTGTCGATCGCCCTGCTGCTGGCCGTCGTCCTGGACCGCGGCGTCCGCGGCATGGCGTTCTACCGCTCGGTCTTCTACCTGCCGTCGCTGCTCGGCTCGAGTGTCGCGATCGCCGTCTTGTGGCGCCAGGTGTTCGGCACCGAAGGTCTGCTCAACCAGGTGCTCGCCCTGGTCGGCATCGACGGCAAGGGCTGGATCTCCGATCCGAGTACGGCGCTGGGCACGCTGGTGGTGCTGAACGTGTGGACGTTCGGGTCGCCGATGGTGATCTTCCTGGCCGGCCTGCGGCAGATCCCGACGATGTACTACGAGGCCGCGTCGGTCGACGGCGCCGGCGTGCTGCGCCGGTTCTTCAGCATCACGCTGCCGCTGCTCACGCCGATCATCTTCTTCAACCTGGTGCTGCAGATCATCCACGCGTTCCAGTCGTTCACGCAGGCGTTCGTCGTCTCCGGGGGCAGCGGCGGGCCGTCGGACTCGACCATGTTCTTCACGCTCTACCTCTACGACCGGGGCTTCGGCAATTTCGACATGGGCTACGCGTCCGCGATGGCGTGGTTCCTGCTCGTGATCATCGGGGTCTTCACCGCGGCGAACTTCTTCGCCTCGAAGTACTGGGTGTTCTATGACGACTGAAACGCTCCGAACCACGCTGGCCGCGCGGCGGCCGGCCGTCATCAGCTGGTCCCGGGTCCGGCCGGTGCTGATCCACGTGGTGCTGGCCGGGTCGGCCCTGGTGATGCTCTACCCGCTGATCTGGATGGTGGTCAGCTCACTGCGGCCGGGCAACGAGATCTTCCGCGACCCGGGCATCCTGGTGAAGGACCTGCAGATCAGCAACTACCGGGTCGGCTGGCACGCGCTGACCGAGCCGTTCACCCGCTACCTGCTGAACTCGGCGGTGGTGGTGCTCGGCGCGATCCTTGGCAACCTGGTCTCCTGCTCGATGGCGGCGTACGCGTTCGCCCGGCTGGAGTTCAACGGGAAGAAGTTCTGGTTCGCGATCATGCTGCTCAGCATCATGCTGCCGATCCACGTCGTGATCGTGCCGCAGTACATCCTGTTCTCGCAGATGGGCTGGATCAACACGTTCCTGCCGCTGATCGTGCCGAAGCTGCTGGCCACCGACGCGTTCTTCGTCTTCTTGATGGTGCAGTTCATCCGCGGCATTCCACGCCAGCTGGACGAGGCGGCCCGGATCGACGGCTGCGGCAAGGCCGGGATCTTCCTCCGGATCATCCTGCCGCTGATGGTGCCCGCGCTCGCGACCACTGCGATCTTCACGTTCATCTGGACCTGGAACGACTTCTTCAGCCAGCTGATCTACCTGACCGACCCGCACATGTACACCGTCCCGGTAGCACTGCGGGGCTTCGTCGACTCGACCTCCAGCTCGTCGTGGGGATCGATGTTCGCGATGTCGGTCGTCTCCCTCGTCCCGGTCTTCCTCGCATTCCTGCTCGGCCAGCGGTTCCTGATCAAGGGCATCGCGACCACCGGCATCAAGTAACCCCTGAAAGGTGCACAGCATGAGGCACATCCCCCGTCCCGCGGGCCCGCGCCTGCGGGCATTCGCCGCAGCCGCTATCGCCGCCAGTCTGCTGGTCGCCAGCGCCTGTGGCGGCAACTCCGGTGGTCCCTCGTCGTCGTCGGCCGACGGCGGCAAGGTGACGCTCCGCTTCACCTGGTGGGGCAGCGACACCCGGACCAAGCTGACCCAGCAGGTCATCGACGCGTACCAGAAGGACCATCCGAACGTCACCATCAAGGGCGAGTTCGGTGAGTGGGCCGGCTACTGGGACAAGCTCGCCACCACGGTCGCGGCGAACGACGCCCCGGACATCATCCAGATGGACGAGAAGTACCTGCGGGAGTACGCCGACCGCGGCGCGCTGCTCGACCTGAAGAAGGCCGACGGTCTCGACACCGGCAAGTTCGAGCCGGACACCCTCGGCGCCGGCGAGTTCGACGGCGGCCTGTACGGGCTGAACGCCGGGATCAACTCGTTCGCCGTGGTCGCGAACCCGGCCGTGTTCAAGGCCGCCGGCGTCGCGATGCCGGACGACACCAAGTGGACCTGGGACGACTTCGCCCGGATCTCCGCCGAGGTCTCCGCGAAGATGAACGGCAAGGCCTGGGGGACCGGAGCCATCGGTACCAACGAGGCCGGCCTGAACCTGTGGGCCCGGCAGCGCGGCGAGTCGCTCTGGACCAAGGACGGCAAGCTCGGCGTCTCGCCGGAGAAGACCACGGACTTCTTCAAGTACGTGCTGAAGCTGCGGGACGCGAAGTCGATCCCGTCGGCCGAGTTCACCGCGCAGGACATGAACGCGCCGCTCGACCAGTCCGCGATGGCGACCGGCAAGCTGGCGATGAGCTTCATCTGGAGCAACCAGCTGGTCGCCTTCACCAAGGCGTCCGGGCAGCCGCTGAAGCTGCTCCGGATCCCGAGCGCCGACGGCACCGCGAAGGACAACGGCTCCTACTACAAGGGCTCGATGTTCTGGTCGATCTCGTCGCGGTCGAAGCACCAGAAGGAGGCCGCCGAGTTCGTCAACTACCTGGCCAACAACACCGCGGCCGGCAACATCCTGCTCGCCGAGCGGGGCGTCCCGCCGAACACCGAGGTCCAGGCCGCGGTGACGCCGAAGCTGCAGCCGGCCGACGCCGCGTCCGCGAAGTTCATCAAGGACATCGGCACCGAGCTCGGCGAGCCGTCGCCGGCCCCGCCGGTCGGTGGTGGTCAGGTGGAGAAGATCATCCAGCGCTACACCACCGAGGTGCTGTTCGGCCGGCAGGCACCGGACGCGGCGGCGAAGGCCTTCCTGGACGAGGTCAACGGGGAGCTCAAATAGTGTTGCTACCGGCAACTGATTGCCGATGACGGGGCCTCGGGTGGCCGTGGCTGGTGTCCACGGCCACGGGGCCTCCCATGTCCGCAACGTCGCCCGGCTGGCCGCGGCCGGCCGGGCCGAGCTCGTCGCCGTGGCCGATCCCCAGCCGGCGGCGGACCTGACCGCCCCGGCCTTCGCCGGCCTGGCGGAGCTGCTCGCGGCGACCGAGGTCGACGTGGTGATCATCAGTACGCCGATCCAGACGCACGTACCGCTGGCCGAGCTGGCGATGCGGGCCGGGGCCGACGTCCTGCTGGAGAAGCCGCCGACCGCGTCGCTGGCCGAGTTCGACCAGCTGTCCGCGATCGTCGCGGAAACCGGGCGGGCCTGTCAGGTCGGCTTCCAGGCACAGGCTTCCCAGGCCACGCTGACGTTGGCGAAGCTGGTGGCCGACGGCCGGCTCGGCGAGCTCCGCGGGATCAGTGCCGTGGGCAAGTGGGTGCGGACGGCGCGGTACTTTCAGCGCGCACGGTGGGCCGGTCGCCGGACGCTTGACGGTGTGGCAGTCGTCGACGGTGCGGTGACGAACCCGCTGGCTCACGCGACCGCTGCCGCGTTGCTGCTGGACGGGTCGACCGGGGTGGGCGACGTACGGTCCGTCGAGACAGAGCTCTTCCGGGCGAACCCGATCGAGTCCGACGACACCTCCACGGTCCGGATCGTCACCGCCCGCGGTACGACGATCCTGATCGCGGTCACGTTGTGCGCGACGGAACATCTCGAACCGGCTGTGATCGTGGACGGCTCCGAGGGGCGCGCCGTACTGCGGTATGCGTCGGACACGCTCGAGACCGACTCGGGGACCACGACGTACGAACGAGAGGATCTGCTGGAGAATCTGCTCGCGCATCGCGCGGATCCCGCCGTACCGCTGTACTGCCCGCTGGCCGCGACGGGTGGGTTCACCCGGGTCGTCGAGGCGGTGCGGACGGCGAAGGATCCGGCCGGGATTCCGGACGAGCTGATCCGGTGGGAGGGCGAAGGACTCGAACGGCATCCGGTCGTGCTCAATGTCGAGCGATGGATCGACCGGGCCTCGGACGAGCTGGCGTTGTTCAGCGAGATCGGGGCGCCCTGGATGTCACAGCGTATTCAATCGACACGGGAGAATTCATGACGCAGAACCTCGGCTGCAATCATGCTGTCGGCCGATCGATCCAGGTGACGGCGGGCGACGCAGAGCTGTTCACCTATGTCTACAAGGCCACCGATCCGCAGTACGAGTCGCCGCGGCCGTACTTCCATCCGATCCGGACGCTGACCGGCGACCTGATCAGCGTGTACCGGCCGTGGGACCACTTGTGGCACAAGGGCCTGGCCTGGTCGTTGCCGCACTTCGGGCACGACAACTTCTGGGGCGGACCGACCTTCACGAAGGAGAACGGCTACAAGCCGCTGGACAACAACGGCTCGCAGGATCATGACCGGGTCGACGCTCTCGACGTGTCGGACGATCTGGTCCGGTTCGCCCACCACCTGTCGTGGCACACACAGGCCGGCGCTCACGTCGTCGACGAGTCGCGAACGGTGACCACGCGGCTTGCGGATGACGGCTGGGTGCTCGTGTTCGAGACCGCGATGACGAACGTCTCGGGCGCGACGGTCCAGATCGGCAGCCCGACCACTGCCGGCCGGCCGAACGCCGGCTACGGCGGTCTGTTCTGGCGTGGCCCGCGGGAGTTCACCAACGGCACCATCCTCGCCCCGCAGGGCAAGGGCGGCGACGAGCTCCGCGGCCAGCGCGCACCCTGGATGGGCTTCACCTCCCGACAGGACGAGACCGACACCGCCTCCACGATCATCGTCGCCGACGCAGGAGACAACGTTCGCCACCCACCGGAGTGGTTCGTCCGCTCCGAGGACTTCGCGGCCGTCTGCCCCGCCCCCTTCTTCTCCGAAGAACTCGCCTTCACCGCCGGCGAGACCCTCCGCCTCAGGTACGCCGTACTGGTCGCCGACGGCCTCTCCGACGACCAACGTGCCAAGACGCTGGCCGCCCAAGCCCAGAAGGCCTTGGCTGCTGGGTAGCGGATCGCCAGGCCATCACAACTTGGCATCCGGACCCACGCCGAGCGGGGCGCCGGCGATGTGCGGCCGATTGCGATTGCGATGGCCTGGCGGTTCGGCACTACCTTGGCAGGGCCAGCGTGAAGCACGTGTCGCCCGGGTGGGACGTGACCGTGACGATGCCGCCGTGGGCTTCGGTGATGGATTGAGCGAGGGACAGACCGAGGCCCGAGCCGCCGGAGTCGCGGGTGCGTGAGGTGTCCGCGCGGGTGAAGCGTTTGAAGACGTTCGGTTGCAGGTCGGCCGGGATGCCGGGGCCGTTGTCGTGGATGGTGAGTACGGCCGTATGACGGTCGTCCGCGATCAACTCGACGGTCACCGTGGTCCCGGCCGGCGTGTGTCGGCGGGCGTTGCTGAGCAGGTTCGTGACGACCTGGTGCAGGCGTTGCTCGTCGCCCGTGACGACCACTGGTTCAGGCGGCAGGCTCAACGCCCAGTGGTGATCCGGGCTGACGATCTGGGCGTCGGTGACCGACTCCCTCGCCAGCCGGGTGAGATCGACCGGCCTGAGGTCGAGCGGTCGGCCTGCGTCGAGGCGGGCCAACAAGAGCAGGTCTTCGACCAAGGCGGCCATTCGGGTGGCCTCGACCATCACCTTGCCCATGGCGTGGCTGAACAACTCGTGGTCGCCTTGCCGCAGGCTCAGTTGTGCGTAGCCGTGGATGGTGGTGAGCGGCGTACGCAGTTCGTGGGATGCGTCGGCGACGAACTGGCGGACCTGTTGCTCACTGCGGTGCCGCGCGTCCAGGGCGTTCTCCATGTGGCCCAGCAAGGTGTTGAGTGCGACCGCGACCTGACCGACCTCGGTCCGTTCGTCGGTGAGCTGATCCGGCACCCGCGCGGTCATCCCGATCTCACCGGTGTCCAGGGGGAGGCCGGCCACCTCGCGGGCGGTTTGTGCGACGCGGCGCAGTGGCCGCAACTGACGTCGTACGACGAACACCGCCACGCCACCCGCGGTCAGCACACCCACCCCGCCGAAGAGCACCTCCCAGCCGATCAGGCTGTTGATGGTGTCGGCGATGTCCTTCGTCGGCAGCGCGGTGACCACCGTGATCGGGCCGATCTGTGACGCGTGTGCTCGGTACTGGCCCAGCCCTGGCAGGTCGACGGTGCGGTTCCCGTCGCCGGCGGGGACCTCGTCGAGTGCGGCGACGGCCGGGTCCGAGAGCGTCGCGAGTACGCCGTCCGGGGTGATGACGTTGCCGGTGGCACCTGACGAGGTGAGATAGGCGGTCACCGTGCCCGCGTCCTGCCCGTGCGGCGTGTCCGGCGGTGGCCGGCTGCCGTCGCCCTTGGTCAGCGCCATGATCGTCCGCCCCTGCGAGGCCGCCACCTTGCTGTCCAGCTGCTTGGTCAGGTACGAACTGATCGCGGCCGTCGTCAGCACGCTGATCACGACACTCACCACCGCGACCAGCAGCACCATCGCCGCCGCGACGCGCACGCTCAGCGAGCGCACCGCGAATCCCCGCCAGGACCTCATGACCCCAGGATGTGCACCCAGCCCTGGGACTCCCT
Organism: Kribbella sp. NBC_01484; assembly: GCF_036227145.1. Lineage (NCBI taxonomy): Bacteria > Bacillati > Actinomycetota > Actinomycetes > Propionibacteriales > Kribbellaceae > Kribbella > Kribbella sp. NBC_01484. The sequence continues at coordinate 1,851,761 of NZ_CP109437.1, read as the reverse complement.
CCGGTTTTCCTGGCACCTTGCTGTGAGAGTCAGAGCAGTTCGCCGGCCGCCCGGCGGAGAGCGCCGAGCTCATCGGCGGCCCACCCCTCGGCGCGGGACTCGGTGCCGCGGAACAACGGCTTGTCGACAAGGTGGAACCGCAGGTTGAAGATCCGCCCGACGATCTGGAGATAAGGGATCGCCGCGAGGTCGGCGTCGGTGACCGGGCGTCGGGTGGTGTACCCGGTCCTGAAGGCATCCCAGTACGGCGTGGTCGCGACGCCGGCGAAGTCTGCTGCCCGCGGACCGACCGCGGTGAGGTCGAAGTCGAGTAAGAGGAGTCCCTGCTTCGTCAATAAGATGTTGTCCAAGCTGACGTCGCCATGGCAGATGCCGGTATTCGAGTACTCCGCGAGGTTGTTCCGTACCGCGGCCGCGAGGTCGCGGAGCAGGTTTTCCTCCGCGCGGTCGACGGCCAGGATCTGTTCGAGTGGTTCGTGAAGCCGATCGGCGATCTCGGCCGGGCGTCGCGCGTACGTCGAATGGTAGTTGTCGGCGGCATCGTGGAATGCCGCGAGTTGCCGGCCGAATGCGTCGTACAACTCGTCGTCGAAAGGCGGCTGCGGTTTGGTGCCCTCGACGAAACCGGACACGATGAACGGCCGGGGCCCTTCAGGTGTCTCGAGCAGTCCGACGGGTTCTCCGTCCGACAACAAGACCGGCGGGACTTGTAATCCGGCCGTCTGCAAATGCGCCCAAAGCCCTGCCTCCCAACGGATTTCGTCCGGATCGCGGCCGTCGTGGCGGTACAGCTTGAGGACGTAGCGGGCGTCGCCGGTGGTGAGCTCGTAGACGTCGTTCACGAGCGATCGAAGCAGCGTGCACCCCGTGAAGCCGAGGCCGTAGCGGTCGGCCAGGTGAGCGCTGAGAGCGTGCGGGGCGGGCAGCGATCGCATCGTCGGGATCATGACACCGACCCTAAGTGTCGCTGGAATCGGCAGGTGTGAAACGGTGCCGCGGTGGGGAGGTTCGAGACGTTTCCGGATTCGCCTCCCCTATCGGGGCCGGAAACCGGTAGCCTCGTGCAGCGCCCTTCAGGGGGAGGGGGCCGCCGTACCACCATTCCCGACGAAACTGCCGGAGAGCCCAAACCGGTCAGGAGACCACGTCTTGCAGGAGAACACCAGCAATCCCAGTACTGGCGAACTGGCGAACGTACCCCTTACCGGTGCGGACAAGGTCGCCTACGCCTTCTACGCCACTGCGGCCGCGGCCGCACTTGTCGGCCAGGTCTGGGCCGGCGTGACCCACATCCCCTGGCCGGACACCGGCTTCTCGACGTTCCTCAAGATCATCCTCGTCACCCCGGCGGTGGCCGTGCTCGAGCTCGGTGGTGTCGCCACCGCCGCGCTCGCCGACCTGCGCCGGCGCAAGGGTGAGCAGGCCTACGCCTACCGCGCGATGTCGTTCTTCGCGGCTCTGGTCGCGGTCGTCTTCAACGTGGTCGGCCACTGGCGGCCGGAGGAGCGGTTCCTGGCCTTCGGCTTCGGCGGCCTGTCCGCGTTCGCCTATGTGCTGTGGCTGATCCACAGCTCGGCCCGCCGCCGCGACGCGCTGCGCCGGGCGGGGCAGATGCGCGAGACCGGCCCGGTGTAGGGCGTGATCCAGTGGGCCCGCGAGCCACGGGTCACCTGGCTGGCCCGGTCGCTGGCGATCGAGCACGGCTACGGCCTGTACGAGAGCCTCCGCGCGGCCCAGCACCAGATCCGGAACCGGAGCCGCCGCGAGGCGATCGCCGGAACCGTTGCCGAGTACATCCGGTCCGAGCACCAGGACGAGCGGCTGGCGAAGATCGCCGAGACGACGTACGACCCGGACCGGCTGGCCGGGATGCTCGAGGAGCGGATCAACTACGAGGTCATCACCAACAAGCTCACCAAGGCGATCTCGCCGCCCCCGGAGCCCGCGGAGATCGAGGAGCGCGGTGACCTGCGCGCGGCGGTCTGGGTGCTCGAGGGCGGGCAGCCGCGACGGGCGGACGGCGCCGGGATGTCTCTCCGCGACGAGGATGCCTGGACCGGCGAGCTGATGGCCATCGTCGACCAGCAGCCCGACAGCGACGAACCGGTCGCCGAGGCGGTCGTCGTCGAGGACGAGAGCGAGCCGCAGCACGTCGTCCAGCCGAACGGAGCCCAGAGCAACGGTGTCCAGAGCAACGGTGTGAAGGCCTCGGCGGCCAAGTTGCGGCCGCTGGCGCCGCAGCCGAAGGCCGAGCCGGTGGTGCAGAAGCCGCAGGGCCCGTCGCCGTTCGCCGGACCGGCCGACCCGCAGCCGCCGGCGCTCATCACGACACCGAAGGCCGAGCCGGCCGCGCCGAAGTCGGTCGTGGACGAGTCGGTGGTGGACAAGCCGGTGATGGAGTCGGTGAAGATCGACGAGCCGGCCGTCGAGCCGACGGCGCTGGAGAAGAAGCGGATGCGGGCGTGGGCGCTGCTGTCCGACTGGCCGGAGGGTCACGAGCGGACGGCGAAGAAGCTGGCCGACGCGATCGCCTCCAGCGAGCCGATGGCCGCGCGCTTCATCGAGCAGTACGAGGCCGAGCACGGCCTGGCCTTCAGCTCACAGAACTGACGCGTTACGTCCGAAGAAGTGAGGGTTATCGCCCACACTTCTTCGGACGCAACGGTTCTCAGGTGAGGTTGACGGGGAGTTCCGCCAGGCCGCTGACCAGGACGCGACGCCATTCGAGGTCCTCGGCCGGCTTCGCGAGGCGCAGGCGCGGGAAGCGTCGTACCAGGGCCAGCAACGACTCCTGCAGCTCGATCCGGGCCAGTTGCGCGCGGAGGCAGAAGTGCGGACCGAAGCCGAACGACAGGTGCTTGTTGTCCGGCCGATCCAGCCGCAGCTCGTCGGGTGCGTCGTACGCGCGCGGATCCCGGTTGGCCGAGTTGAGCGCGGCCATCACGCCTTCGCCGGCTTTGATCTGTACGCCGTGCAGCTCGACGTCCTCGAGTGCGACGCGGAGCTGACCTACCTCGCTGAAGCGGTTGAACCGCAGCAACTCCTCGATCGCCGACGGGACCAGGTCGGGGTTGTCGACGAGTCTCGCCCAGTTCTCCAGCCGGCGCAGCAGGGTCGCGACGCAGCTCGAGATCTGGTTCGCCGAGGTCTCGTGGCCGGCGACCAGCAGGTTCACCCCGAAGGCGATCAGCTCCTCCTGACTGAGCCGGTCGCCTTCCTCGCGGGCGCGGACGAGTTCGTCCAGCAGGTCCTCGGCCTGTCGGTGTTCGCCAGCTTCTTCGTGACCAGGTCCTCGATGTACGCGGTCAGGCTGGTCATCGCGTCCTCGACCAGATCCTTCTCCGCCATCTCCATGCTGTATCCCAGCTCGGTCCACTCCCGGAACTGCGCGCGGTCGTCGTACGGTACGCCGAGCAGCTGGCAGATCACCTGGATCGGCAGCGGCAACGCCACCAACTGCCGGATGTCGGCGCCGTCACCGGCGCGGGCCACGTCCTCGGCCAGCTGGGCGGACAGCTCCGCGACCCACGGTGGGGTCCGCTCGATCCGCCGGTGCGCGAACGTCGACGACACCAGCTTGCGCAACCGGGTGTGCTCGGGCGGGTCGGTCGTGGTCAGGCTGTTCGGCATCGGCTTGGCCAACGCGACCCGCGGCGCGCCCTGCTTGACCACTGCGGCCCGCGAGAACCGCGGATCCGCGAGCACCAGCCGTACGTCGTCGTACCGCGTCACCAACCACACCTCGGCCCCCGCCAACGTCCGCACCCGAGCCACGGGACGTGTCTCCCGTAGCTCGGCGAACGTCGGCGAAGGATCAAACCGAAACGCATCATCAAACGGAATCTGCGGCACAGGCTCTTCCGGCATATCCCAAACCTAGGTGGTTAGGTAACCCTTCGCTCACGTCATCTGCGCGTCGCGACCGGAACTGTGTACCGAAGAACGGGTGGTGGTCCCGTCTCGCCGGGACCTCCACTCCGCCGGCACGCTCAACTGAAGGCTGCGGGTCGACTACTACCCGTTCTTCGGTTCGGCTAGTTGGTGCCGAAGGTGTAGATGGTGGTGGATTGGTAGGTCTCACCGGGGCGGAGGACTGTGGACGGGAAGTTGGGGTGGTTCGGGGAGTCGGGGAAGTGCTGGGTTTCGAAGGCGAAGGCGTCGCCCTGGCGGTAGGCCTTGTCGCCGATACCGAGGAACGTGCCGTCGAGGAAGTTGCCGCTGTAGAACTGGGCGCCGGGCTGGTCGGTGTGGACCGTGACGGTGCGGCCGTGCTCGGGTTCGGTGAAGCGGGCGGCGAAGCGGAGGCCGTCGTCGTCCGGCTCGCCGCCGAGGACGAAGTTGTGGTCGTAGCCGCGGCCGACGATCAGCTGCGGGTGGTCGTGGCGAAGCCGGGCTCCGATCGCGGTCGGCTTGCTGAAGTCGAACGGCGTACCGGCGGTCGGTGCGAGCTCGCCGGTCGGGATCAGGCCGGCGTCGACCGGGGTGTACTTCGGCGCGTTCAGCTGCAGCACGTGGCCGTCGATCGAGCCGCTGCCCTCACCGGCCAGGTTGAAGTACACGTGGTTGGTCAGGTTGACGATGGTCGGCTTGCCCTTGACGGTCGCGTGGTAGTCGATCCGCAGATTGTCCCGCCGGTCGAGCGTGTACGTCACCGTGCTGGTCAGCTCACCGGGGAAGCCCATCTCGCCGTCCGGGCTGACGTAGGTGAAGGCGACGCCGACGGCGTTGTCGCTGCGGACGACCACCGCCTTCCACACCAACTTGTCGAAGCCGATGGTGCCGCCGTGCAACGCGTTCTCGCCATCGTTGATCGGGATCTGGTACGTCGTCCCGTCGAGCATGAACCGGCCCTTCGCGATCCGGTTGCCGTAGCGGCCGATAGTGGCACCGAAGTACGGGCTGAGCGCCGCGTAGTCGGGCAGGTTGTCGAAGCCGAGGCTGATGTTCGTGGTCCGGCCGCGCCGGTCCGGGGTCTCGACCCGCTGGATGGTGGCACCCCAGGTCAGCATCGAGATCGTCATCCGGCCGTTGGTGAACGTGTAGACGTCCACCTGCTGACCGTCCGGGGTGGTGCCGAACGGGTCCTTGCGGATCTCGAGCTTGCCGTGATGTTCGCCCATGCGGGCCAACTTATCCGGCGTGCCGGCAGCCCGCGTGGCGGCCCCGATCTCTGCAGCAGGATCGAAAGGCTCCCCGCGGCCTGACCAGATCGGTCCGGTGCCAGCCTCGATCGGGACTTCTCCGGTGCGCCGTTCCGCCGCCAGGATGAGCGGTATGAGCCGCACCGCACTGATCGTGATCGACGTCCAGGAATCGTTCCGGGTCCGCGCGAACTGGAAGGCCGTGAACCACCCCGACATCGCCGACCGGGTCAATCGCCTCGTCCGCGCGGCCCGGGACAAGGGTGATCTGGTCGTCTGGGTCCTGCACAGTGAGCCGGGTACCGGCGGGGCGTTCGACCCGGCCGAGGGCCACGTCCGGCTGATCGAGGGACTCGAGCCGCTGCCCGGCGAACCCCTGATCACCAAGACGTCTCACAACGCCTTCACCACGACGAATCTGCAGCAGCTCCTGACCCAGCACGGCGTCACCGAGCTGGTGATCAGCGGCATCCGCACCGAGCAGTGCTGCGAGACCACGACCCGGGTCGCGTCGGACTTCGGGTACGACGTCGTGTTCGTCACCGAGGCGACCGCGACGCAGCCGATCCCGCACTGGACGATGCCGGCGGACGCGACGCTCGAGGAGATCCTGGCCGATCCCCGGACGCTGAGCCCCGAGCAGATCACCGAGCGCACCGAGTACGCCCTGGCCGGCCGGTTCGCCACCATCCGGACACTCGACGAACTCACCGGCGTACCCGTGCCATCCTGACTGGATCATGCCTACGAAGGTCGTCTTCCTGCTGGTGCCGAAACTGCACCTGCTGGATCTGGCCGGTCCGGCGCAGGTCTTCTCCACCGCGAACGACCTCGGCTACGGCTACGAGCTGAGCTATGTGGCGGAGGTCGACGAGATTCCCACCGCACAGGGTGTGCCGGTGAAGGCACGGCTGGAGTGGCCGGATCTCGGTCCGGACGACCTGATCGTCGTACCGGGGTGGCGGTCGCCGCGGTTGTCGCCGGTGCCGCCGATCGGGCCGCAGACCAAGCAGCGGCTGCGCAGTCACCATGCGGCCGGTGGATCGGTGGCGAGCGTGTGTTCCGGCGCCGACGCGCTCGGCGCGGCCGGGCTGCTCGACGGGCACCGGTACACCACCCACCACGACCTGACCGACGAGCTCGCCGCGCGGTATCCGAAGGCGACGATCGTGCGGGACGTCCTGTACGTCGTGGACGACCGGGTGATCACGTCCGCCGGGATCGCGAGCGGGATCGACCTGGCCCTGCACCTGGTCGCGGTCGAGCGTGGTGCCGAGGCGGCGGCGCGGGTCGCGCGGGAGATGGTCGTGTACGCGCGGCGCAACGGAGACGAACTGCAGGACAGCGCGATGCTGCGGCACCGCGGTCACCTCAGCGATCTGGCCCATCGCGTGCAGGACGTGATCGACGCCCGGTACGCCGACCGCCTGCTGCTGACCGACCTCGCCCGGGAGATCGGGGTCAGTGAACGCACCCTGACCCGGATCTTCACCACCGCGACCGGTCTCACCCCGCTGCGCTACCAGCAGCTCCTCCGCCTCGAACGCGCCGAACACCTGATCGGCCACGGCAGCACCATCGAGGCGGCCGCCCGCGCGGTCGGCTTCGAGGACGCCCGCATGCTCCGCCGCCTGCGCGCCCGGACGATCGAGCCCGTCGCCGGGTAGGCCTAGCTCCACCCCGGCGGGGGTTCCAGGACTCCTGAGATCCGTTCCCGATCAGGTCAGGCTCGTCCTGACCGGGCAGGGCGTCCGGTCGCTGGAGAGGTGGGGCAAATGACCAGGGGATCGGTGACCGTGCGCGTTGCGCGCTGGAGTGCTGTCCATCCATGGCGGGCGATCGGCCTCTGGCTGCTCCTCGTCGTCGTCGCGGTCGGGATGTCGGTGGCCATCCCGAAGCAGCAGACACAGAGCAAGGACGAGTGGGTCGGCCAGTCCGGTCAGGCCGCGGAGCTGATCGAGAAGGCGGGTCTCGGCGATCGGCCCACCGAGACAGTCCTGCTGACCGACCCCGACGGTCCGCTCGACAAGGCCGCCGCGACTACGGCGATCACGCAGCTTCAGCAGAAGCTCAGGGCGCTCGACCCGGTCCAGGCCGTCGGGCAACCGGTCTGGTCGGACAACGGCAAGGCCGCCCTGGTGCCGATCGAGTTGAAGGGTACGGCGGACGACGCGGCCGACTCGATCGACAAGGTCGTCGCCGCCACCGCCGACGTACAGAAGGCGAACCCCGGCCTGACCATCGGCCAGGCGGGCAACGCATCGGTGAACGCCGGTGTCTGGAAGCAGGTCGGCTCCGATCTCGCGAAGGCCGAGAAGCTCAGCCTGCCGATCACCTTCGCCCTGATGCTGATCGCCTTCGGGGCCTTGATCGCGGCCGGGATCCCGGTCCTGCTGGCGTTCTCGGCCGTCGGCGCCGCCCTCGGCTTCTACGCGCCGCTGTCCTACTTGTTCCCCGACGGTGGCTCGGTCGCCAACGTCGTCCTGCTGATCGGTATGGCGGTCGGCGTCGACTACTCGCTGTTCTATCTCAAGCGCGAACGCGAGGAACGCCGCAAGGGTCGCAGCACCCTCGACGCCGTGGAGATCGCCGCGGCCACGTCCGGTCACTCCGTGGTCGTCTCCGGCCTCGCCGTGATCGTCTCGATGGCCGGCCTGTACGTCGCTCAGGACGCGACGTTCGCCTCGATGGCAACGGCAACGATCGTGGTCGTCGCGGTGGCGGTCCTCGGCTCGCTGACCGTGTTGCCCGCGCTGCTGGCGAAGCTGGGTCACCGGGTCGACCGCCCGCGTGTCCCGCTCTTGTGGCGGCTCAACCGGCGCATCGGTCCCGGCGGGATCAGCCGCCGCATCCTGGCGCCCGTACTGCGCTATCCGCGGGCCGCGCTGACGATCTCGGCCCTCGCCGTGGTCGCGCTCGCCGTACCGGCACTGGGGATGAAGACCGAGTCGGCCGATCTGAACACGCTGCCCCAGAGCATCCCCGAGGTGCGCACGCTGAAGGCACTGCAGGAGAACTTCCCGTCCCAGGGCAGTCTTTCGTACGACGTTGTCGCGCAGGGTGACGGTGCGGCCGCGGCGTTGACCGGGCTGCAGGAGTCCGCCGTACGAACCGGGAAGTTCGTCGTACCGGCAGGCGACGCGATCCGGCAGGCGGGCGGAACCGCTGTGCTGACGTTGGTCTCGGTGTTGCCGGACAGCAGTGCGAACGGCGAAGCCGCGCTGCATCAGTTGCGTGGGGAGCTGGCGCCGGCCGCGTTGGGATCGACGACCTGGGCGGTCGGTGGGGACTCGGCCGAGTCGGTTGACTACGGCAACAATCAGCGGGACAAACTGCCGTACGTGATCGCGTTCGTGCTGGCGTTGACGCTGGTGATGATGGCGTTCACCTTCCGGAGCCTGGCGATCGCGCTGGTGACGACGTTGCTCAACCTCGCCTCGGTGGGTGCCTGCTTCGGGGTGCTGGCGCTGGTGTTCCAGCACTCGTGGGCGGAAGGGATCCTGGGCTTCACGTCAGCCGGGTTCGTCGTGTCGTGGATTCCCCTGTTCCTGTTCGTGATCCTGGTCGGGCTGTCGATGGACTACCACGTCTTCGTGCTCGGTCGCATCCGTGAAGGAGTGGCCGAGGGGCTGACCCCACAGGAGGCGGTCCGCAAGGGCATCACCGAATCGGCCGGCGTGGTGACCAGCGCGGCGGCGGTGATGGTGTCGGTCTTCGCCGTCTTCGCCACCCTCGGCATGCTCGAGATGAAGCAGATGGGCGTCGGCCTGGCCATCGCCGTCCTGATCGACGCCACGCTGGTCCGCATCGTGATGCTCCCGTCGATCATGGTCCTGCTGGGTCGCAAGGCCTGGTGGCCCAACCGCCTGCACCGGCAGACGCCGGAGCAGGCGGAACGGGAGCTGGTCTCGGTCTGAGCCGTCACCCGAGCTTGGAGGCCGCGGTCAGCTTGCTGACCGCGGCACTCAGGTTCCCGGTCAGGAGCAGGTGATCGGCGTCCGAGGTGAGTTTCGAGGTGGGCTCGGTAACGTTCTGGCCGATGTGGTTCTGGGCGATCCAGCGGGCCGTGCCGACGACCGCGTCGTCCTCGGCGAACGTGTCCACCGTGGTGCGCTCGAGGAACTTGGCGGACTGGGCCACGGCAGCCAAGGCAATAGTTGCCTGCGGCCCTGACCAGTCCTTGACCTGGAGTGCCACTCCGGCGGCGATCCCGGCCGCCAGGGCGTACGGGTCGTGCTGGCGGAGCAAGGTGTTGCGGGCGTCGGTCAGCTTCTGCCTAGCTGCCGCCTGGGTGGTCAGACCCCACCCGAACGGATACTGCGGATCGTAGGAAGCGTCACCGACGTTCAGTGGCTGCTGAGCTTCCGACCGCGGCCAGCTGACCGGGAGCCGGCCACTGAACGGGCGCTTGCCGAACAGGACGTCGGCAACACCGGCACCCTCGGTGCCGGGCAACCACGACGCCACCAGCGCGTTGATCTTGCCGAGTTGGTCGGCGACCGCCTGCGGCCGGCCGGAGACGATCAGGACGACGCACTTCATCGCGCCGCACACCTTGTCCACGGCCGCCTTGTCGGCGTCGGACAGCAGCAGGTCGTGACCGTTGCCCACGTCACCGATCCCTTCGGCGTACGGGCGTTCGCCGACCACCACGACTCCGACGTCGTGACCCTCGAGCGGTGCCGATGCGTCGGCGCTGAAGGTTGCCGTCGGCACCACCTGCTTGATCCCGTCCAGGATCGTCGTACCGGTCGTCGTCGCACCGGAGCCGCCCTGCCAGGTGATGCTCCAGCCGCCCATCTGGTTGCCCAGGTCATTGGCGTTGCTGCCGGCGACGTACACCTTGGAGGTGGGTGCCAGGGGCAACAGGTTGCTGTCGTTCTTCAACAGCACCTGAGACTTCGCGGCCGCCTCCCGGCCGACCGCCCGGTGGGCGGCCGACCCGATCTCGGCGCTGCGCGACGTGTCAGCGTACGGGTGCTCGAAGAGGCCGAGCTTGAACTTCTCGGTCAGGATCCGCCGGACGGCGTCGTCGACCCGGGTCATCGGGATCCGGCCCGCGGTCACCTCGTCGGTCAGACCCTGGGTGAAGCCCTGGTAGTTCGTCGGCACCATGATCATGTCGAGGCCGGCGTTGATCGACGTCCGGATGTCGCTCGCGTAGTCGCCCGGCAGCTGGTCGATCGCCTGCCAGTCGCTGATCACGAAGCCGCCGAAGCCCATCCGCTGCTTCAGCACCCCGTTGATCAGCTCGGCGTTCCCGTGCATCTTCACCGGAGCCGCGCCGTCGATCGCGACACTCGAGTACGACGGCATCACGGTGCCGACGCCGAGATCCACGGCGGTCTGGAACGGCGCCAGGTGCAGTGTCTCCAGCTGGGCCCGGGTGACCTCGGTGATGCCCTGGTCGATCTTGTACGAACCCGTGGTCGAGGAGCCGTACGTCGTACCGCCGTCGCCGACGAAGTGCTTCGCGGTCGCCAGTACGTGGTTGTTCTGCCCGAGCTGGCTGCCGTCCGCCTTGCCCTGCAGGCCGGTGATCACGGTCGCCATCGACTGGACGAGCGCCGGATCCTCGCCGAAGCCCTCGTAGGCCCGGCCCCAGCGGTCGTCGCGGACCACGCACACGCACGGCGCGAAGTCCCACGGGATGCCGGTCGCGCGGACCTCGGTCGCGGTCACCTCACCGGTCCGCTTGGCCAGGTCGGGATCGCGGGTCGCGCCCATGCCGATGTTGTGCGGCAGGATCGTCGCGCCGACCACGTTGTTGTGTCCGTGGACGGCGTCGACGCCGTAGATCAGCGGGATCTGCAGCCGGGTCGCCTGCGCGTTCAGCTGGAAGTTGTCGATCATCGCGGCCCAGGCGGCCGGCGTGTTCGGCGTCGGCACCGAGCCGCCGCCGGACAGCAGCGAGCCGAGCGCGTACGACGCGATGTCGCTGCGGGACCGGAGCGCGTTGCGCTCGGCCTGGGTCATCTGGCCGACCTTCTCGGCCAGGTTCATCCGGGCGAGCAGGTCGTCGACCCGCTTCTTCAGCGGGAGCTTGGGGTTGAGATACGGGAGGTCGTGGGCGTTGATCACCACGACCGGCTGGGTCGAGGGAGCCTTCGCGCCGGTGACGGTGAGTTCCAGCGGGATCGTCTCGGCGGCCTCCGCGGTGTGGTCCTTGCGGGTGGTGACGGCCACGGTGTGAGAGGTGCCGGACGCCGTACCGGCCGGGAAGGTGAACGTGCCGGAGACCGGGTCGTAGTCGTCCGTGCCGGCGGTTCCGGTGCCGGTGCGGTAGTCGACGGTGACTGGTTCCTCCAGCGGAGTGCTGCCGGTGGTCGCGACGGAGATCTTGACCTGTGCGGTGCCGCCCTCCTTGACCGGATAGACGCCGGCGTCGGTGACGACGCTCGCCTTCAGCGCGGGATCGGCCTTGCCGTAGACCTCGACCTGGTCGATCGCGAACTCGCCGGGGGAGCCGACCGGCATGGTGATCGCGTAGCCCGACATCTGGGTCAGGTTCAGCACCTGGTCGATGCCGCCGACCGGCTGGTAGTCGCTGCGGTAGACCAGTTCGCTGAACGGGATCTCGACCAGGTGCCAGCCCTGCCAGTCGTCGGTGAAGCTCGTGTTCCACAGCTCCGACGCCTCGGCGTTGGCGCCGCCGTCCTTGATCTCGAAGAAGATCCGCTTGCCGGAGCCGGGCGGGAGTGGTGCGGTGTTCTGGCCGTACCACCAGAACCGGATGCCCTTGTGTGCGGACCAGTCGCCGGGGTTCTGGTCGAAGGTCACGTCGTGGCTGAAACCGCCGTACCCGCTGATGTTGTAGGTGCCGTGCAGCACCTTCTCGCCGGACGGGGCGTCGGCGCGGGTCTGCAGCTCCATCGTCGGCGGGTCGTCGGCGTCACTGCCCCAGCCGAAGATCCCCGCGTTCGGCGGCGAGGCGAACGGCTCGGCCCCTTCGAAGGCCGCCAGCACGATCGGCGCCGGATCATCGGCCGCCGCCTGCAACGGTAACAGCCCGGTGATCAGCGCTGCCGCCGCGAAGAGCGCTGTCTGACGAAAACCACGCATGGCCGACTCCCCAGCTCCGCGCGAGCCTCACACCCACGTCCGGCCCCGACTCTCAGCTCTCCCCACCTCCAGGTCAACCCCTCGCCGGTTCCGGAACTAGAGCGCTCTCATCACCTCGGGCCGCATGTGCGGCCGCGGGCCGGCGCAGTACCGGAACCGGACCAGCTCAGGCGCCGGGACGGTGACCGCGCCGAACTCGGTCTCACGGTGGGCGGCGACCCAGTCGATCAGTTTCCCGGGCTGCGTGATGGCGGTGGTGAAGTGCAGGAGGTTCAGGTACCAGATGTCGCGGCGACCGTGCGGCCGCTCGAACCAGTCGTCGGGCCCGAGCTCGACGGCGAAACGATCCATGAGGTCGTCGGCGTTCGAGTCGAGGGGGAACGCGCAGGCCATCACGGTCCCTGGGGTGAGCGTGAGCCCGGCGACGCGGAAACGGGTCGGGCCCGCCCCGGCGCGGTCGAGAGCGGACTGGTAGCGCTGGATTGCGGGGTCATGCGGCTCGATGACCGCGCGATGGCCTTCCAGAGCGCGGACGGTGAGGTGGGCGGAGCCGAGGCGGCCGGTGTGCCAGTGATCCGGGCCGGCGAGGTCCGCGGCCTCGGCGGTCAGGTCGTCGAGATGGCGGCTGAGCAGGTCGTCCATCGGTGGGCGGAGAGCGACGGAGACCGGCCAGCGGCCGCCGTCTCGCGGGAGAGCGTCGCGCTGGTGGTCGCCGGCGGCGATGAGTGGGGCGGCTCGATCGAACAGCTGGTCGAACTTCTGCAAAATCCCTCCCTGGGCGTCGGTTGGATACGACGCCGCGGCATCGCGGTGGGTTGGGTAAAAGCTGGACAGCGGGGAGTTGGTGGGTGAGGGTGTGGCTGCGGGGTCGGGTTGGCGCTTGGGGGCTGGCTTCCGTGGTGTCTGGGTTCTCCGGTGTGTGAGGCTGAGGAGGAACTGTGAGGAAGCTGGCCAGTCTGCTGAGTGGTGTGGCGTTGATCGTCCCGCTGGCGATCGTCGCCGCCGTCCAACCCGCAACAGCGGCGCCGGCCGCCGACGCGGCGTCGGGCGCTCCGTCCAAGGTCCCGACCCTGCTGCGGCAGAGCGCGGAGCTGGCCAAGGCCGCCGCCGCGTCCGCCAAGGCGAAGGTGTCCGGTCCAGAAGCCCGTTCGCTCGGTGTCGACACCAGCGGCCGGATCGGCGTCCAGGTGTACGCCGCGGCGCCCGTGACCGCGGCACAGGAAGCCGACCTGTCGACGCTCGGAGTGACGGTCCTGAAGAATTCGGCGGACTTCAAGGCTGTCCCCGGTGCCGACCTGCCCAGCACCGGCCTGGTGTCCGCCTCGGTGCCGTCCGACAAACTCGACGCCGTCGCCGCGCTCGGCTGGGTGACCGCCCTGCGACCGTCGCTGCGCCCGGCCGTCGACGTCGGCGCGATCACCGCCGAGGGCGTCCAACTGCACCAGGCCGACAAGGCCCAGGCGCGCGGCTTGACCGGACGCGGCCAGAAGGTCGGCGCGATCTCCGGCGACGTCGACCACATCGCCGACTCGATCGCCGCGGGCGAGCTGCCGGCGGACGTGCAGGTGCTGCAACAGGCGGCGTACGACGATGACGAAGGCACCGCGATGCTGGAGATCATCCACGACATGGCGCCGGGCGCGAAGCTCGCCTTCGCCAGCACGCAGGACACCACCGCACAGTACGTCGAGGCATTCCACACGCTCGCCAACGCCGGCGTCACGATGATCGCCGAGGACATCGCGCTCGACGACGAGCCGGCCTTCCAGCAGGGCATCGGCGCGGCAACCGCCGAGGGCCTGGCCAAGCACGGCATCTGGGTCAGCTCCTCGGCCGGGAACCTCGGTGGCCGGCACGCGCCGAGGGTGACGGCGACGGGTACCGGCAAGGGCCCGGACGGCGTCGTGGGTCCGTTCAACGGCTGCCCGAACGCACCCGACAACGTGGTGAAGCTCCGGGGCGCAGACACGACGTACGACCTCAACCTGCTGCCCGGCGCGGCGATCCTGCCGACCCTGCAGTGGAGTGAGCCGCGCGCGGTGTTCCCGACCGCCGGGCAGGGTGGATTCACCGACCTCAACCTGTACTTGATGGACGCCTCCGGTACGACGTGCCTCGCCGCCAGCAACGCGGTTCAGGCGAACGGGGTCGGCGACACCATCGAGCAGTTCATCTACGAGAACACGACCGGTGTCGCGCAGCCCGTCAAGCTGGTCGTCGACGTCCAGGGCACCTCGACGGCCCGCAAGGCCCCGATCCTGGATCTGCGCTGGCGTGCACTGTCGGCCGGCGTCCAGACGATCGACCCGCCGGAGCGCGCCGGCTCGATGAACCCGGACTCGAACTACCTGGGCTTCGCAACCAGTGCCGGCGCCGTCAACGCCAGTCTGTCGGTCGACCCGGCGACGATCGCGCTCGAGCCCTACAGCGCGGCCGGCCCGACCCAGATCCTCTCCACCACCCGGTGCCCGGGCGGGAAGCCCGGTCCGTGCAAGGGAGTCCCCGGTGGTTCGTCGCGGAGCTTCCCGGCCCCGTACTGGGCCGCCGCCGACGGCGTCTCCGTCAGTGGTGCCGGCGGCTTCGGATCCGGAACCTGCCCGACCACCGTCCAAGGCGCCTGCCGCTTCTTCGGTACGTCAGCCTCCGCGCCGACCGCGGCCGGTGTCGCGGCCCTGACGCGGCAGGAGTTCGGCGGCCGGTTGGCGCCGGTCGCACTGAACCAGATCCTCGCGCACCGGGCTGTCGACCGGTCCGGACCTGGCTTCGGAGCGGGTGTCCTGAGCGCGCGCTGACGGTCTGCTCCGGCTGCCTCCCGCAGGCACCCGGAGCAGCATTCAGAAGTTCTAGTGGTCCGATTAAGCACGAATTCAGTAGTCGGAGTGATGGACCCTGCCGGTCGCGGCCGGAAAGGATGTCAGCATGACTACACGTTTCGGGATTTTCGTTCCGCAGGGCTGGAAGATGGATCTCGCGCAGATCGCGGATCCGATAGAGCAGTGGGAAGCGATGACGTCGGTCGCCAAGCGGGCCGACGACCAGTCCTGGAACTCGATCTGGCTCTTCGACCACTTCCACACGGTGCCGGAGCCCAGTGACAACACCACCTTCGAGTGCTGGAGCGCGACGGCCGCGCTGGCCCGCGACACCGAGCGGGTGAACATCGGCCAGATGGTCGGCTGCAACGGCTACCGCAACCCGGCGCTGTACGCGAAGATCGCGTCCACCGTCGACGTCGCCAGCCACGGCCGCCTGTACGCCGGGATCGGCGCGGGCTGGTACGAGCACGAGTGGAAGGCGTACGGCTACGAGTGGACCGACATTCCGCCGCGGATGGCCGCGTTCCGGGAGGCCACCGAGATCATCTACAAGATGTGGACCGAGGACAAGCCGGTCTACAACGGCAAGTACTACTCGATCGACGCGCCGATCAACGAGCCGAAGGGTGTCCGCAAGCCGCACCCGAGCTTCTGGATCGGCGGCGGCGGCCCGAAGGTCACGCTGAAGCTGGTCGCGGAGTACGGCGACGCCGCGAACATCGGCGGCGGTAACCCCGAGGTGATCAGGGAGAAGTGCGACATCCTCCGGGAGCACTGCCAGAAGGTCGGCCGCGACTACGACGAGATCATCAAGTCGACGTCGTTCAACGTGTTCCCGATCGACAAGGGTGACGACCCGCAGCGGGCCACCGAGAAGGCCCTCGGCCCGATGGACCGGGAGAAGTTCGACCGGGACAACCTGATCGGCACCGAGGACGAGATCGCGGACAAGGTCGAGGCCTCCCTGGAGGCCGGCGCCGACTACGTCATCTTCTACGTCCCCGGCGTCGCGTACGACCTGGACCTGGTCGACCGGGTGGAGCAGGTAGCCAAGCGCTTCGCCTGACCACCACCTCGCCAGGCAGGCTCCATTCGAGGGGATATCCGGCTCGTCTGATGTATCCGTCGGTGGGTGGTTGGTTCGCCTGCTTCGCGTCCCGGCGGTCGGCCGTGTTGTGTCGGTTGCGGCACGGGGGTGGGGAGGATCTCGTCCCGGATCGGGTGTGTGATCCTCCCCAGCCTGGCCCGGGCAGCCCGGCCGGCGCGGACGAACCACGCGGCCGCGACACCGATCGCCACCATCACACCCCGGGCCCGCGGTCTCGGCCTGGGCGGACGTGGCGTACTCACAGCCCGGTCCGTCCGGCGCGGAGTGCTCGCGGTCGAGCGTCGCATCTGTGGCATCGCGTTGCTTGGAGTGGTGCAGGTCCGGTCAGCGGCACCGGCATCGCCCAACCCGCCACCACCGCCGGGGCCGGGTATGGCGGACTCCCAGGCCATCACAATCACCCAGACGCTGCGATCGTCCGTGGGAGGTCTTCGTCGTCGCCTGGTTGTGATGGCCTGGCGGTCCGGCCGACGGTGCGGGCAGCACCCCCCCGGAACCGACCCGTGCCCGGCCCCGTAATGCCCGTGCACCGAACGGTCGAGGCTTCCGGCTGACCGCGCCCGAGCACTGGATGGGATAACCCCTCGAAGGGAGCAGGAGCAGCGGGCTCAAGGGGTGGTTGCAACACTTTCGTTTGAAGCGGTGTTGTGATGGGTGCTCGTGGTGGTCGTCCTCGGTTGCCTGTGGAGTTGGAGTGCAGGTTGTGGCGGGCGTACGTGGCGCGGTGGGGTGACCGGTATCGGCCATGGCGGGTGTAGGTCAGTAGGAGTGGTGGACCGGGGCTGAGGGTGACTGTCAGGCTCCCGAAGATGGCCTCGCGTGGGTCGGGGCATCGGGAGGTGTCCGCCTGTGTTTGCCCGATCATCCCGTTGCGCGACGAGCCTGCTTGCGACGGTGGTCGCCAGTTCCCTGCTGCTGGCGACCACCTCCGCGCAGGCCTCCGGCGGCGGCGGTTCCAGCGCGGCCGCGGCCGGTCAGCCGACCCCGGGCGCGAGCACGCGCCGGATCACGCTGGTGACCGGCGACGTCGCCGAGCTGACCACGAGTTCGAACGGCCAGGTCTCGGCCCGGCTGACGAGCGACGAGCCGTACTACTTCGGCACCTTCGACGGTGACCTCAGCCTGGTCCCGGCCAAGGCCTACCAGCTGCTGAGCGACGGCCGCCTGGACAAGCAGCTGTTCAACCTCACCGACCTCGTCGCGCAGGGGTACGACGACGCCGGTAGCGACCAGTTGCCCCTCCTCCTGACCGCGCCGGCCACTCTGCGCAGCGCCCCGTCCACGCCGGCGGCCGCGACTCTGCGCCGTACGCTTCCCAGCGTCGACAGCAGCGCGGTCACCGTGCGGAAGGCTGACGCCAAGACCTTCTGGGACAGCATCAGCGGTCCCGCGGCCTTCAAGAGCGGTAGCCAGGTCAGCAAGATCTGGCTCGACGGCCGTACCCACGCCACCCTCGACCAGTCCACCCGGCAGATCGGTGCGCCGGCCGCGTGGAAGGCCGGGTACGACGGACGTGGCGTCAAGGTGGCCGTGCTCGACACCGGGTATGACGCCGGGCACCCCGACCTCGCCAAGCAGGTCGTGGCGTCGGAGAGTTTCGTCCCGGGTGAGGCGGTCCAGGACCAGTTCGGCCACGGCACGCACACCGCGTCGATCGTCGCCGGCCTCGGTACGGCGTCCGGCGGGAAGGAGAAGGGCGTCGCGCCCGGCGCCGGCCTGCTGATCGGCAAGGTCCTCGACAACAAGGGCGGCGGGTACGACTCCGAGGCGATCGCCGGGATGGAGTGGGCCGTCCAGCAGGGTGCGAAGATCATCAGCATGAGTTTCGGCGGCCGGCCGACAGACGGTACCGACCCGATGAGCCAGGCCGTCGACGACCTGTCGAAGTCGAGCGGCGCGCTGTTCGTGATCGCGGCCGGCAACTCCGGGGCCGAGGAAACTGTCGGTTCTCCCGGTGCCGCGTCCGAGGCGCTGACTGTGGGCGCGGTCGACGGCAACGACAAGCTCGCGTACTTCTCCAGCCGTGGCCCGCGCCTCGGCGACGGTGCGATGAAGCCCGAGGTGACCGCGCCCGGCGTAGAGATCCCGGCCGCCCGTGCCGCCGGCACCGAACAGGGCCATGTGCTCAGCCAGTACTACACGGCGATGAGCGGCACCT
Source organism: Kribbella sp. NBC_01484 (assembly GCF_036227145.1). Classification (NCBI taxonomy): domain Bacteria; kingdom Bacillati; phylum Actinomycetota; class Actinomycetes; order Propionibacteriales; family Kribbellaceae; genus Kribbella; species Kribbella sp. NBC_01484. The sequence continues at coordinate 1,833,476 of NZ_CP109437.1, read as the reverse complement.
CGATGGCGACCCCGCATGTCGCCGGCGCCGCCGCGATCCTCGCGCAGCGCCACCCGGACTGGACCGGCCAGCAACTGAAGGCCGCGCTGGCCGCGACGGCAGTGCCCGCCAAGGACGCGACTCCTGCTCAGCAGGGCCTTGGCCGGATCGACATCCCGAAGGCGCTCGACCCGACGATCCTGCCCGACACCGCGAACCTGTACTTCGGTGACGTCTCCTGGTCCGGGCCGACGCCGCCGGCACCGGTCGTCCGCAAGTTCTCCTACCGCAACACGTCGGGTCGTCCGGTGATCCTCGACCTGAGCGTCACCGCACAGTCCCCGAGCAAGGTCGACGCGGCCATCACGGTGACTCCGGCGCGGATCACGGTTCCGGCCCACGGGGTGGAGTCGGCCGCCGTCATCCTCGATCTCGCGAAGACCCAGCCGGCCAAGTACTCCGGTGTCGTCACGGCACGTTCCGGCAGTACGTCGTACCGGACCGGGCTCGGGTTCGCGGCCGGCGGGCGGCTGAACCAGGTGACCGTGAAGGCGATCGGCCGTGATGGTCAGCCCGCCACCACGAAGGCCGGGGCGAGCGGTGTGCAGCTGTGGAACCAGGACACCGGCGACGTGGACGGGATCGCGTTCGACCAGACCGGCAGCCGGACCCTCGAGGTGCCGACCGGGCGGTACAGCGTGATGGCGTACGCGATGGGCGGCGACGAGGCCAACTGGGCGAACTCGGTCACCCTGCTCGGCGATCCGGACGAGTGGATCGACGGCGACCGGACGTACACCTTCGACGCCCGCAAGGCACACAAGGTGACGGTGAAGACGCCGCGGCCGGCCGATGCGCAGAGCGTCGGCATCGCGTGGCATCGCAAGGTCGGCGACCGCGACGCGGTGTCCGGCTGGGCGTACAACGGCCGGGTTGCCAACGGCATCTACGTGCAGGATTTCGGGAAGGTTGCCAATGGCACCTTCCAGGTCGTGCAGCGCTGGGATCTCGCTCAGCCGATGCTGACCGTCGACGTCAGCGGCGCAGGCAGCAGCTTCCGGCTCCCGACGCCGGGCTCCGGCTCCAGCCGGACCGTGTACGTCGGCAACGAGAAGCTCCCGCTGGTGAGCGGCGGCGACGGTACGCCGGCCGAGCTGACCGGGGTCAAGGACAAGGTCGCGCTGATCCGGTGGGTCTCGTCCGACCAGGTCACCCCACAGGTCAAGGCGGCGAAGGACGCCGGCGCGAAGGCAGTCTTCCTGTACAAGGAGGCGCCGGGCTACTGGTCGACCGGGACGGAGCAAGGCGTCCCGTTGTACCTGCTGCGGTCCGAGCAGGGGAAGCAGCTTCTCGACCTGCTGGCCGAGGGCCCGGTTTCCCTGCAACTGAACGGCTTGCGGGACAGCACCTACCGCTACGACCTGGCTGTCGGGCCGTCGATAGTGAACGGCCCGCTCACGTTCGACGTCGCGAAGATGCGGCCGGCCGTGGTGACCATGGACTTCGCACGCAACCAGGCCTTCCCGCTGCACAACGATCAGCGGATCGCGCACCTGCCGGGGATCTCCACCGGGCTGTCGTCGACCCGCGGGGTGACCGGACCGGTCACTCGCACCGACTATCTGGTCACGGACCTCAAGGGTGTCACCTGGGACGAGAAGACAGCCGCGGGCGAGTGGAACGAGAGCGGCTTCACGTCCACGGTGGCTCGCGGCTACCGGCCGAACGAGAAGGCCGGCCGCAGTTGGTGGGAGCCACTGACGCGGCCGGCTGTTCCGGTGGCGACGAGCGCCGAAGAAGCGGGCGGCTGGCCGCCGGCCCGGTTCGAGAATGCGCTGCGGATCGCGATCCCGCAGTACGTGAACGGCGATCGCACCATCTTTGGCTGGGGCGATCGAGGCGACGTGACGAGCATGACGCTGAGCAGCAACGGCGTCGAACTCGGCCGCGAGGCCTGGTCCGTTGGTCAGTTCGCGGTCCCGGCGAAGGCGGCCTGGTACGACCTGACGCTCGACCAGCAGCGTGGTCCGAACAGCTGGGCGACCACGTCGACCGCCACCCACACCGAGTGGCACTTCCTGTCCAAGCCGACGAAGACGCGGTCCGTCCTGCCGCTCGTGCAGGTCGACTACCAGCACGCGGACGGGCTGCTCGAGCTCGAACCGGCGTACCAGCCGGGCGTCCGCGGCGTCGGGGTCTTCCGGACCACCGCCGAGATCTCGTACGACGGGACGACCTGGCGGCAACTGGCGTTGCGGGGATCCGGTGGCGCGGTGCGGGCCCAGTTGCCGGCCGCTCCGGTGGACGCGTCGTACGCGAGCATCCGGGTGACCGCGACGGATCTGATCGGCAACAAGATCAGCCAGACCATCGAGAAGGCCTGGGCCGTGAACTGAACTGAACGTTAAAAAGGGCGACGCCACGAAGCCGGGGGGAGTGCTCCGTGGCGTCGCCGGGGGCGCGCCAAGGGAGGGGTGGGGGCTGGCGCGCCGGTCTTGGAGGGTCAGTTCCCGAGCAGGCCTCCGCCGAGAATGCCCAGCAGTCCGAGCACGGACAGCAGGTTGCGGATGACCTGGTCGACGGCCTTCGTGCCGCCAGTCTGGTAGGCGGTCACACACTTCTGCAGCTGGTCCTGGGTCGGCTTGGTGATCGTCACCCTCGCCATCTCGGACTGGCAGTACTGCGTCGCCTTGGTCAGCTCACCGACCGTGCTGCCGACCGTGCCGACGATCAGGCCGGCCGCCGTCTGCAGCGTCGCGAGGCCCGGCGCCGGCGGCGTGGTGGTCGTGGGCGGCGTGGTCGTCGTCGGCGGCTTGGTGGTGGGATCGTCCGACGGCTTGCCGGTGGTCGGCGGCCGCTTGGTCGGGTCGGTCGTCGGCTTGCCGGACTGGTCCACGACCGTCGGCGTCGGCTTGACCGACGGGTAGGTCTCCTGGTTCGTCGCCTGCGGCAAGTTGTTGTCGGCTGGGGCGTCGATGGTCGGATCGCCGACCTGGTCACCGGCCCGGTCGACGCCCTGCTCGTCGTCCTCGGTACCGTTGCCGACCGCGATCCAGCTCCCGCCGGCGTACGCCTTGGCGATGCTCACGACCAGGTCGACGTACTGCTGGGAGTGGTTGTAGCGCAGGACGGCCGAGTCCAGGTCGCTCGCCTTGGAGAGGTCCGTCTTGCCGGAGCACAGGTAGACAGCGGTCGACATGGCCGCGTCGTCGATGTCCTGTGGGTTCCGCACGCCGTCGCCGTCGCCGTCCACTCCCATCGACCGCCAGGTGCCCGGGATGAACTGCATCGGGCCGACCGCCCGGTCGAACGCGCCGTCGCCGTCGAACGCACCGGCGTCGGTGTCGGCGATCTTGGCCGTGTTCACACCGTCGAGCCGCGGGCCGTAGATGCCCGGCACGGCGACGCCCTGCGAGTTCAGCGCGTTGCCGCCGAAGCGGCCGTGGTTCGACTCGACGCGGCCGATGGCGGCCACCAGCGTCCAGGGCAGATGACAGCCCGGGTCCACTTGGGCCAGCACCTGCTGGGCCCGCGAGTACGCCTTCAGCGCCGCGTGGGGGATGCCGTTGCGGGACAGGCCGGACACCACCTGGGTCGGCTGCTCGCCGGGATCGACGCCGTGGCCGACCACACCCGGCACCGGCACGTTGGCCGGCTCGGCGATCGGCCGCTTCGGTACGACGACCGGACTGTTGCCGGACAGGCCCTGCTCCAGCGACGCCGTGGCGATCGCCGGATCATCCGTGGCACTGACGGTGAACGCGCTCGCGAACAACGCCAACGGGATGAGCGGCGCCACCTGACGCCAGCCTCCACTCGTGGCGCGGCGCTTGCCCTTCGCCATCGATGATCCCCTCCGTGACTCAGTGACCTGCCCGGCCCCACGCCGCGGACACGTCATTTCGTCGTTCTCGGTTGCCGTCGTAATTGGTCTAACGTCCGCCCCGTGCGTGGGTTACGCGCCGGACTCGGACCATCTACGTGCGGTGACGAGGTACCCATACTGGCGCGTAACAACACTGCTTGTGAACCCCCGGCGGGGCATTTGCCCCTGCCCGCCCACCTGATCCGTAGGTCCGTCGGGGACAATAGCGGCCGTGCCCGACCACACAGAACAGTCCGCCGCGCTCTTCGACAGAGCCTCCGCAGTCACTCCGGGCGGGGTCAACTCTCCCGTCCGCGCGTTCCGCGCCGTCGGCGGCGTGCCGCGCTTCATGGCATCGGGTGACCGATGTCACATCACCGACGTCGACGGGAACCGCTACCTCGATCTGGTCTGCTCCTGGGGGCCTATGCTGCTCGGCCACGCCCATCCGGAGGTGACCGCCGCCGTCCAGGCCGCGGTCGCCCGCGGGACGTCGTACGGGACTCCGACCGAGACCGAAGTCCTGCTCGGTGAGGAGATCGTCGGCCGGACGCCGGTGGACAAGGTCCGGCTGGTGTCGTCCGGCACCGAGGCGACCATGTCCGCGCTCCGGCTCGCCCGCGGCTTCACCGGGCGCGCCAAGATCGTCAAGTTCGCCGGCTGCTATCACGGGCATGTGGACGCGCTGCTGGCGCAGGCCGGTTCCGGCCTGATCACCCTCGGCATCCCCGGTACGCCGGGCGTCACCGAGGCGACCACGGCCGACACGATCGTGTTGCCGTACAACGACCAGCCCGCCGTCACCGCCGCCTTCGCCGAGTACGGCGACCAGATCGCGGCCGTGATCACCGAGGCGTCGCCCGGAAACATGGGCGTCGTCCCGCCGCGCGACAACTTCAACGCGTTCCTCGCCAAGGCGTGCACGGACAACGGCGCACTGTTCATCTCCGACGAGGTGATGACCGGCTTCCGGATCACCCGCTCCGGTTGGTACGGCGTCGACGGCGTCCAGCCGGATCTGATGACGTTCGGCAAGGTGATGGGCGGTGGCTTCCCGGCCGCGGCGTTCGGCGGGCGGGCCGACATCATGGCCCACCTGGCGCCGGAGGGCTCGGTCTACCAGGCCGGGACCCTGTCCGGGAACCCGATCGCCACCACGGCCGGACTGACCACGCTGCGGCTGGCCACCGACGAGGTCTACGCGCGGCTGGACGAGACCTCGGTCACCATCCAGCGCCTGGTCGCGACCGCGCTGGACAAGGAAGGTGTGCCGCACGTCATCCAGGCCGCCGGGAACCTCTTCAGTGTCTTCTTCGTGGAGTCCTCGGAGGGATCTGCCGAGATCCGGGACTTCGTCGGTGCGAACGCCCAGGTGCTGCCCCGGTTCGCGGCGTTCTTCCATGCGATGCTGGACGCTGGCGTCTACCTGCCACCGAGTGCGTTCGAGGCCTGGTTCGTCAGCGCCGCGATCGATGACGACGCGCTGGCGGAGCTCGAGTCCGCCCTCGCCCCGGCTGCTCGTGCGGCAGCCGCAGTACAGAACTGAGAAGGGAACGGCAGCGGTGACCGAAACGACGGTCGTGCATCTGATGCGTCACGGCGAGGTGCACAACCCGACCGGTGTGCTCTACGGCCGGATCCCCGATTTCCACCTGTCCGAGCTCGGCCGGAAGATGGCGGACCGGGTGGCCGAGCACGTGGCCGGCCGGGACATCGTCCACCTGGTCAGCTCGCCGCTGGAGCGGGCCCAGGAGACGATGGAGCCGATCGCGAAGACGTTCGGGCTGACCGCGGACATCGACGAGCGGGTGATCGAGGCGGCGAATCTGTTCGAGGGCAAGAAGTTCGGCGTCGGCGACGGCGCGCTGAAGAACCCGAGCGCCTGGTGGCTGCTGCGGAACCCGTGGAAGCCGTCCTGGGGTGAGCCCTACCAGCAGATCGTGCGGCGGATGCGGGACGCGATCGAGACCGCTCGGCAGAAGGCCGCCGGGCACGAGGCGCTGATCGTGTCGCACCAACTGCCGATCTGGACCGTCCGGTCCGCGATCGAGGGCCGCCGGATGCTGCACGACCCGCGCAAGCGGCAGTGCAGCCTGGCCAGCCTGACCTCGTTCACCTTCCACGGCGAGACAATCGTGTCGGTCGGCTACTCAGAACCGGCGAAGGATCTTCTCCCGGTCAAGAACCCGAAGAAGTTCGTGGGCGGCGCGTGATGTTCCGCCGTACGACGCTCCTGGTCGCCGGGCTGTTGCTGATCGCAGGCTGCAGCTCCGGCCAGCAGGCCGCGCAGAACCGGGAGGGGCAGGCCGGGTTCGTCAGTGGCACCGGGAACGTCTCCTTGTTCGCCCGGGCGGATCGCAAGCCGGCGCCCGCGCTGACCGGTACGACGCTGGACGGCAAGCCGTGGAGCCTGGCCGACCAGACCGGCAAGGTGGTCGTGCTGAACGTCTGGGGCTCGTGGTGCCCGCCCTGCCGCAAGGAAGCACCGGACCTGGTCGCGGCCGCCAAGGAGCTCGGCCCGACGGTGCAGTTCATCGGGCTGAACACCCGTGACCTGGACCCCGCGCCGGCCCGCAAGTTCGTGCAGGAGTTCGGCGTGCAGTACCCGAGCATCTACGACCCGAACGGCAAGGCGCTGCTGCGGTTCCGCGGCCAGATCTCGCCGAAGGCGATCCCGACCACCCTGGTGATCGACAAGTCCGGCAAGGTCGCGGCGCGGGTGGTCGGCGAGGTCTCCAAGGACACCTTGCTCGGCATGGTCCATGATGCTGCCGCCGGCTGACCGAAGGAATCAGCGCCGTGGGTGAGTGGTTCGCCGAGTCGATGACGGGTTCGATGCTGGTGGCATTGCCGATCGCGGTGCTGGCCGGTGCGATCTCGTTCTTCTCGCCCTGCGTCGTACCGCTGCTGCCCGGCTACCTCTCCTACGTCACCGGACTGTCCGCGGCCGAGCTCGGATCGGACAAGCGCGGCCGGATGCTGGCCGGGACGGCCTTGTTCGTGGCCGGGTTCTCCGCGGTCTTCATCCTGACCGGGGTGGTGTTCGGCAAGGCCGGCGACCTGCTGATCGATCACCAGACCGCGATCACGCGAGTACTCGGCGCGCTGACCGTCGTACTGGGTCTGGTCTTCCTCGGCGGGTTCGGCTTCCTGCAGAAGGACATGCGGGTGCATCGGGTGCCGGCAGTCGGGATCGCGGCGGCGCCGCTGCTCGGCGTACTGTTCGGATTCGGCTGGACGCCGTGTATCGGGCCGACGCTCGGGACCGTGATGACGCTGGCCACGACCGAGGGCAGCACCGCGCGGGGTGCGATGCTGGCCCTGGTGTTCAGCCTCGGGCTCGGTATCCCGTTCATCGTGGCGGCGCTGGCGTTCCGGCGGATGCTGGGCGCGGTGGCGTGGGTCCGCAGGCACCAACTGCTGGTGATCCGGATCGGCGGCGTACTGATGATCGCGGTGGGGCTACTGCTGCTGACGGGAGTGTGGGATGCGATGACCGCGGACCTGCGGCAGTGGGTCGCCAACTTCGGGTCGGCGGTGTGACGTGACCGAGGTCAAGGACCACATCACCGCACCGACCGGGGGCTCCGGCAACGAACCGCCCGCCCTCGGCCTGGTCGGCTGGCTGCGCTGGACCTGGCGGCAGCTCACCTCGATGCGGACCGCGCTGGTGCTGCTGTTCCTGCTCGCGCTCGGCGCGGTGCCGGGCTCGCTGATCCCGCAGACGGCGATCGACCCGATCAAGGTGTCGGACTTCCTCACGGCGCACCCGAAGCTCGGGCCGTTCTACGACAAGCTCGGGCTCTTCGACGTCTACAAGTCGCCCTGGTTCTCGGCCATCTACCTGCTGCTGTTCATCTCGCTGATCGGGTGCGTGGTGCCCCGGCTCGGCGTGTACCTGAAGGCGATCCGGGCCAGGCCGCCGAAGCCGCCGCGCAACCTCAACCGGCTGCCCGGGTACGAGCGCTTCACCGTCGACTCCGAGGGCGACGTCCTCGAGCTCGCGACCCGGGAGCTGAAGCGCCGCCGCTTCCGCGTCCAGGCGTACGACGGTGCCGTCGGGGCGGAGCGTGGTTACCTGCGTGAGGCGGGCAACCTGCTGTTCCACTTCTCGCTGATCCTGGCGCTGGTCGGGGTCGCGTGGGGTTCGCTGTTCGGCTACCGCGGCACCGTCCTGGTTGTCGTGGGCAACGGTTTCTCCAACACGGTCGCGCAGTACGACGACTTCACGCCGGGGCGGGCGTTCAGCGGTGATCAGGATCTGCCGCCGTTCTCCCTGACGGTGAAGGACTTCCAGGTCAAGTTCCAGGAGGACGGGCCGCAGCGCGGTGCGGCGCGGGAGTTCAAGGCCCAGCTGTCGTACCAGGAGACACCGGACGCGCCGGAGAAGTCGTACGAGCTGCAGGTCAACCACCCGCTCAAGCTCGACGGCAGCAGCCTCTACCTGCTCGGCCACGGCTACGCGCCGCGGGTGACCGTGCGGGACGGCAACGGGCAGGTCGCGTTCTCCGGGCCGGCGCCGTTCCTGCCGCAGGACAGCAACTTCTCGTCGTTCGGCGTGATCAAGGCGCCGGACGCCCGGCCGATGACGCTGGGCTTCGAAGGCTTCTTCCTGCCGACCGCGGTGATCGACCAGCGCGGTCCCGCCTCGGTGTTCCCCGACGACCTGAACCCGATGCTGGTGATGACCGGGTACTACGGCCGCCCGCAGCCGGAGACCGGGAAGCCGGAGTCGGTGTACCAGCTGGACAAGACCAAGCTCACGCAGTTCGAGCAGAACGGCGACAAGTGGCGCTTCCAGCTCGCGCCGGGCCAGACCCAGGCGCTACCGGACAAGGCCGGCACGATCACCTTCGACGGCTACAGCCGCTGGGTGAAGCTGCAGGTCAGCCACACTCCCGGCACGGATCTCGCGCTCGCGGGCATCCTGCTGGCCATCCTCGGGCTGATGGGCTCGCTGTTCGTGCATCCGCGCCGTACCTGGGTGCGGGTCCGGACCGAGGACGGGCGTACGGTGGTCGAGGTAGCAGGGCTGGACCGCGGACCCGAGCGTGGCCTCGGGGACGAGATCCGGGCCATCGGTGCGGTACTCAGACCTGATCGATCGAGCACGCAGGAGACATCATGAGCCCGGAGACCTACGCGCACGTCTCCAACCTGCTGATCCCGACCGCCACCGTGATCTATGCCCTGGCGATGATGTCGCACGCGATGGAGTGGGCCCTCGGCCGCTCGGCGATGGCGAACACGGCCGCGGTGAAGGAGGAGGTCCTGGTCGCCTCCGACGGCGAGCAGGTCACCGCGGGCTCGACTGACGTACCTGACGCCACCGGGAGCATGGAGCGGCTTGAGGCAGCCAGCAGGATCGGGCTGCTGCTGACCTGGCTGGCGTTCGTCTTCCACCTCGGCGGCGTGGTCACGCGCGGCCTGGCGGCCGGCCGGGTGCCGTGGGGCAACATGTACGAGTTCTCGATCACGGCGTCGCTGGCCGTCGCGATCGTCTACCTGATCTTCGTGCAGCGCTACAAGCTCCAGTGGCTGGGGCTCGGCGTGACCCTCGTGGTCGCCGCCGTACTGGGGCTCGCGACGCTCGCGCTGTACACGCCGGCCGGTCCGCTCGTGCCGGCGCTGCACTCGTACTGGCTGGTCATCCACGTGTCCTCGGCCGCGATCTCCGGTGGTGCTTTCACCGTCGGCGGACTCATCTCGGTGCTCTACCTGATCAAGGCCCGGGCCGAGCGGAAGGTGCTGGCCGGCGGCACGATGTCGGCGTCGCTGCGCCGGCTGCCGAGTGCGGAGTCGATGGACAGTACGGCATACAAGGTGTTGGCGTTCGCGTTCCCGCTGTGGACCTTCGGGGTGCTGGTGGCCGGGCCGATCTGGGCCGAGTACGCCTGGGGCCGGTACTGGGGCTGGGACCCCAAGGAGGTCTGGTCGCTGGTGACCTGGGTGGTGTACGCCGCCTACCTGCACGCGCGGGCGACCGCGGGCTGGCGGGGCCGCCGGGCCGCGACGATCGCGATCGTCGGCTGGTTCGTGTTCATCTTCAATTTCGTCGGGGTCAACCTGTTGGTCTCCGGTCTGCACTCCTACGCTGGGGTGTGAGATGAAGGAGTTCGCCATCTACACCGGCCTGCGGGCGGCGCTGTTCGCCGTCTGCTTCGCGGTGCTGTGGTTCGCGCTGAACACCTGGCTGAGCCTGTTCCCGCTGCTGCTGCTCGCGCTGATCGCCTCGTCGATCCTGTCGATCTTCGTCCTCCGCGCCGCCCGCGACCGGCTGGCCGGCAAGATCGAGCACCGGGCCGAGAGGATCTCGCACCGGATCGAGCAGGCCCGCACCGCCGAAGACGACGACTGACCCCACGGCCGCCGACTGACCCCACGGCCGCCGACTGAGCCCACGGCCGCCGACGACTGAGCCCACGGCTGCCGAAGCCGACCGGGCTCACCGGCGTACGTCGCCTGCCCCACCGGCAGCTCGTCTCGGGGCAGAAGCCGGGGGCATGACCACCCACTGGTGGGTTTGGACAGGCAATAACTTGTCCCAGCCCACCAGTTGTTGTCTCAGCCCCCTGGACCTTGGTGGCGCGGCAGGCAGGTGTACCAGTGGAACAACTGGTACACAGAGTGACGTAGCCCACTCTTGATTCCTCCGGAAAATCCTTTGTGCATCCCTTCACATCAGTCGTAGTGTGGTTGATGAAACGAAACCGTTTCGTTCTATCAGCTACTAATGGCTTACGCAGGGTGATCATGGTCGAGACAGCAGGAGTGCGGCAGCGGCCGCGGGTCGAGGGTGGTCGCGAGGAGGAGATCCTCGACGCGACCGTCGCGGTGGTGGCCGAGCTGGGCTACGACCGGCTGACCATGGACGCGGTGGCGACGGCGGCGAAGGCCAGCAAGGCGACGCTGTACCGGCGCTGGACCACCAAGGCCGAGCTGGTCGTCGACGCGATCAGCCGGGCCAAGGGCTGCCCGATCCCCGAGGACGTCGACACCGGCAGCCTGCGGGGCGACCTGATCTCGATGTCGTGTGGTGACGGCGGCTTCACCGACGAACTGCCGATGTCGGTGATCGCCGGTCTGCTCACCGCCCTGCACCGCGACCCGGAGCTGCAGAAGGCGTTCCAGGAGCGCTTCCTCGCGCCCCGGCAGGACGTGGTCGCCACGGTCTACGCCCGGGCCGTCGAGCGGGGCGAGATCGCACCGGACGTCGACATCGAGCTGCTGTCGGTGACGCTGCCGGCGGTCGTCATCCACCACGCGTACATCCTCGGCGTCGAGCCCACGGACGACCTGATCCTCCGAGTGATCGACAACGTGATCCTGCCTGCGGCGCGGGGGTCGCAGGTGAGCTGACCGGTGAGGGGCCGGTTCGCGACAAGCAAGACAGTCTGCCCAAGAGGGGAAGTTTTCTTATGTCCGAAGAAGTCATCAACGCCGATCCGCCGGAGAACCGGCCGGTCGACTCGGTGACCGAGCCAGCTCTGTCCGATTCAGAGGCAGGCCACGGTCACCGCAACCTCGGCATCGCGCTCGCACTGATCTGCATGGCGCAGCTGATGGTGGTCCTGGACGGCACCATCGTCAACATCGCGTTGCCGCACATCAAGGACGATCTGGGCTTCAGCAACGCGTCGCTGCCGTGGGTGGTCAACGCCTACGCGCTGGCGTTCGGCGGCTTGCTGCTGCTCGGCGGCCGGATCGGGGACATCCTCGGCCGCCGCAAGGTCTTCGTCTTCGGGGTCGTGCTGTTCGGCCTCGCGTCGTTCGTCGGCGGTATCGCCCAGAGCGAGGAAGTGCTGCTGGTCAGCCGGATCCTGCAGGGCGTCGCGGCGGCGGCTGCTGCGCCGAACGCGCTCGCCCTCATCACCACCACCTTCCCGGCCGGCAAGGAGCGCAACCGCGCGATGGCCGTGTACGCCGCGATGTCCGGGGCCGGTGCGGCCGTCGGCCTGATCCTGGGCGGGCTGCTGACCGAGGCATCCTGGCGGTGGACCTTCTTCATCAACACGCCGATCGGCCTGATCGTGGCGGTGCTGGCGTTCCGGTTCCTGGGTGAGTCGGCCCGGCAGACCGGCAAGTTCGACCTGCCCGGTGCGATCACCGGCACGTTGGGGCTGAGCTCCTTGGTCTACGGCCTGACTCACGCTGCCTCGAACGGCTGGGGTGACGCGGCCACGCTGACCTACATCTTCGGCGGTCTGGCCCTGATCGGGATCTTCCTCGCCATCGAGGCACGCTCGCGGCACGCACTGCTGCCGTTCCGGATCCTCGCGAACCGGACCCGTGGGGTCAGCTTCTTCGTGATGCTGATCGTCGGTGCGGCGATGTTCTCGATGTTCTACTTCCTGGGCATCTTCGTGCAGAGCATCATGGGCTACAGCGCGCTGAAGACCGGTATCTCGTTCCTGCCGTTCAGTGTCGGCATCATCGTCGCGGCGCAGGTCGCTTCGACGCTGGTGGCCCGGATCGACCCGCGGTGGATCGCCGGCACCGGTGCTGTGCTGATTTCGGTCGGCATGTTCGGGTTCAGCCGGCTCGAGATCGACTCGACGTACCTGACCCATCTGCTGCCGTACATCCTGGTGCTGTCGTTCGGGATGGGCCTGATCTTCGTGCCGATCACGCTGACCGCGGTCAGTGGAGTCGCGCACGAGGACTCCGGTGTCGGCTCCGCGGTGCTGAACACGGTCCAGCAGATCGGTGGTGCGATCGGTCTGGCGCTGCTCGGCACGATCTCCACCAGCGCGATCAAGGACAAGTTCACCGAGCTGGCCCCGGGCCTGCAGAAGGCCGCCGAGGCCGGGCAGTCACCGGACCAGATCAAGCAGTTGCAGGGTCAGTTCACGGCGCTGGCGACGACCCACGGCTTCACCCGGGCCTTCGTCTGGTCCGCGTTCCTGGCGCTGGGCGCGGCCGTGATCACGCTGATCGGCTTGTCGATCAAGCACGAGGATCTGGCCACGGACAACGCTGACGGACCCGTCCACGTGGGCTGAGGCTCCGAAGAAGACCCGAAGGGCCCGCTTCCCGGGAGGGGGGAAGCGGGCCCTTCGTCGTACTCGAGGGTCAGAGCGGCTTGCGCATCACGATCTCGCGGTGGATACCGTCCGCCATCAGGTCGCCCAGCTCGTCGGTGTCGGCGAAACCGCTTCGGAGGTAGAGGTTGTGCGCCGGGTCGTTGCCGTCGACAACCGACAGCTTCAGGACCCGGGCGCCGGCGTCACGGGCCCAGTCCTCGATCGCGGTCATCAGTGCGTCACCGACACCCTGGCCGCGGCCGGCCGGGGCGATCCACATCGACACGAGCTCGGCGGCCTCGGGCTCCTCGGCAAGGAGTCCGCCGGCCATGCCGACCGGTGTACCGTCGAGCGAAGCGATCAGCTGATACGCGCCGGGCACGCTGAGCCGCTCACGCCACCGGTCCTCGGGCGCGTCCGCCCAGTCCGCGAGCTGAGAGCCGAACGCGTACGGCGCTTCCGTGAGCGCGGCCAGCCGGAGTTCGCGCCAGAGCTTCCAGTCGTCCGGCCCGATGTCTTGTAGCTCGATCATCAGGCGCGCGGCGGTGGGAACTTGGAGGAGACCCAGTCGCGGACGCCGCCCAGGCCGTCGCCCATGTCCCGCACCAGTTTGGCCAGCGGGTCCTGGGAGCGGTTGAAGGCGTCGGTGTACGACTTGGCCGCGTTCCTCGCCTCCTGGGACATGGACGCCGTGGCGTCGTCCTGGCGCTTCGGATAGTCGCCGGAGACGATCGTCGTGTACTCGCCGTCGTCGACCCAGCGCCGCAGCTCGTGCGCGCGGATCACGGCCATCGGGTGCGTCTGCGCCTCGAGCAGCAGCAGCTTCAGCACGCTGTCGCGCAGGTCGCCGGCGCTCTCGTACTCCGTCCCCTGCGCGAGGAAGGTCGTGGTGTCGAGCTCGCCGAGCTGACCGCCGCTGGCCAGCTTCATCTGGACGCGCAGCGCGACCGCCGGGTCCTGGACCGCGAGCAGGCCGGCCCGGTCGCCGGACAGCTCGGCCTTGCGGGACCACTCGTGCAGGGCGGCGATGATCGCGCGGAGGCCCAGCGCGCCGATCGGCATCCAGTTGATCGCGCCGGTCAGCCGCATCAGCCACAGCAGCAGCGACTGGTAGAGCGCGTGCCCGCTCTGTGCGTGGCCGAGCTCGTGACCGAGGATGAACCGCAGTTCCTCCTCGTCCAGGCCCTGCAGCAGGGCGCTGTTCACCACGATGAACGGACTGTCCATGCCGATCGTGACGGCGTTCCAGATCGGGCTGTTGGTCACGTACAACTCGGGCAGCTGCCGGACGTCGAGCGTCGTACCTGCCTCGGTGAAGAGCCGGTGCACGTCCGGGAACTGCCGCTCGTCGACCCGGATCGCCCCGCCGAGGAACTGCAGCCGGAAGGCCCGCTCGTTGATCATCCCGGACATCTTCCGCAGGACGTAGTCGAAGCCCTTCAGCTGCCGCAGGGCCACCAGCGCGCCCCGGTCCGCCGGGTGCTCCCACGCTCGCGAACTGATATCGGTCAGCGTCGTCCGATGCCGCGTCGGCCGATCGTCGTTCTCGCTCATCGCTCCCCCTGCCCAGTCGTCATGTCACCCCAACCTAGCTCGCCGCCGGGTCGCCGCGTCCTGGGAGTGAGTGCCCACGCGAGCAGCAGCGGGAGTGGCCAGCTCAGCGGGATCGACCACCATGAGAGGTGCAGGTAGAGGAAGGCGACCACGCTCCCCTGCGTGAGGGCGGTGCCCCATAACCAGTACCAGAACGCGTTCCATCCGCGGTGCTGCCCGCCGCGCCGGTGTCCGACCGCGGCGAGCGTGGCGGTCGCAGGCAGAGCCGTCAGTACGCCGAAGCCGATGACGACCACCGCGATCAGCACCACGTCACCGGTGGAGAAGTGCGGTTCGAATCCCAGGGGCACCATGGGTCCCATCCTTTCGGGCGGGAGCGGTGATTGCTGAGCGTAGGAATACTCAAATCGCGCTGTACGCCCTAGCCTGGCCCGCATGAGTGAGGTTGACGGGGTGTGTCGTGAGGTGGATCGCCGGGACGACAAGGCGCGGGCCTGGGTCTCGGAGGCGATCCGGATCGTGGACGCGGACGCGAACCGCAGCGCGGACACCCACCTGCACGTGTTCCCGATGCCGGACGGCACCGGCGTGGACCTGTACCTGAAAGACGAGTCCGTGCACCCGACCGGCTCGCTCAAGCATCGGCTGGCTCGCTCGCTGTTCCTGTATGCGTTGTGCAACGGCTGGATCCACGAGGGCACCACGGTGATCGAGGCGTCCAGCGGCTCGACCGCGGTCAGCGAGGCGTACTTCGCCCGCCTGCTCGGCCTGCCGTTCGTCGCGGTGATGCCGCGCTCGACCAGCCCGGAGAAGGTCGAGCTGATCGAGTTCTACGGCGGCCGCTGCCACTTCGTCGAGCGCTCCGGCCAGATCTACGGCGAGGCCAAGCGGCTGGCCGAGGAGACCGGCGGCCACTACATGGACCAGTTCACGTACGCCGAGCGCGCCACCGACTGGCGGGGCAACAACAACATCGCCGAGTCGATCTTCGGTCAGCTGAAGCTCGAGCAGCACCCGATCCCGGCCTGGGTCGTGGTCGGCGCCGGCACCGGCGGCACGTCGGCCACCATCGGCCGCTACGTCCGGTACCAGCGCTACGACACGTCGGTCGCGGTCGTGGACCCGGAGAACTCGGCCTTCTTCCCCGCCTTCGAAGCCGGTGACGACGACTACTCCACCGGTCGCCCGTCCCGGATCGAAGGCATCGGCCGGCCCCGCGTCGAGCCGTCGTTCGTGCTCGGCGTGGTCGACCGGATGATCTCGGTCCCCGACGCCGCCTCGATCGCCGCGATGCGCTTCTGCTCCCGCGTCACCGGCCGCCTGGTGGGTGGCTCGACCGGCACCAACCTGTGGGGGTCGTTGCGGCTGGCCGCGGAGATGCGCCGTACCGGGGTCCGCGGCAGCATCGTCACACTCCTCTGCGACAGCGGCGAACGCTACGGCAACACGTACTACGACGACGCCTGGCTACGGACGAGCGGCATCGACATCACGCCGTACATGACAACCCTCGAAGCCTTCGCAACCACCGGCCACTGGAGCGAGCCCGGGCCGGTGTAGGGGGTAACCCACGCGTGCCTACAGGTAGTCCGCCTGGTGTCGGGCTCGGGACCGGGCGAGGTAGGTGCCCAACTCCACACGTCCGCCGTCGTGGTCGTCGTCGCCCTCCAAAATGCCTTGGAGATAGATTCGGTTCGCCATGCCCTCGAGCACAGCCTCCCTGACCTCTTCGGGTTGATTGGCGATGAATCCATGGACGGTCCGCAGCCGGAGATCGGCTCGCTTGGCTCTTCGTGATTCACGATGATTGACGGACCCGCGGCGGAAGCAGAGACAGGCGAGCCCGATTGCTGTGAGGGCGATCCCGAGCCTGGTCAAGGTGATGGTCGTCGATGACAGGACATTTGAATCCGAGCTGAAGTAGTGGGTCAGGAGGATGACCAGCGGAACCCCGCCGACCGCAAGTCCCAGCAAATCCCAGGTCCACCCGGCGAACGCCTTGTTGCGCGCATTCTCTCCGTAGCTGTCGGCGACCGCCTGTTGAGTAAGCGCAGTCAAGACATTCGCACCCTGGGATCGCATCTCCGTCAAGCTGGCCAGGTCTCGACTTGCCCCGAGTACGGCCGTCATGAGCGTTTCCTCGAGCTCATCGAGGTTCGCCCGATAAGTCTGCGTACTAGCCGAGATCTGCAGCTCCAGCGAATCCTTGATCTCCTTCTCCAGCTCTTCCTTGTACTGCGTGATCGTGACGGCGACGGCCTGACGAATTTCCTCCACCTGGCGAAGTAGCTGATCTCGATCTCCTTGGAGAGCTTCGAGCGAAACCTTCATCGAGGCTTCGTACTGTGAGTGCGCCTTCCGCGCGGCTTGCCCGGCACCTTTCGGACTCAGCGGCGGCCAGGTTCCCAGGTGCTCGAGCACAGCGTCGATGCCGTCAGCGGCAGTCCGCAGGTGCGACGCGAAACCGTCGGGATCCCGCGCATACTGAGAGAGGTGCGGCTGCACGTGTGCGGCGATATGAATGTGGACATTGTCCAGCATGCGCGTCGAGTAGCGTCGCGGGTCTTCCTGCCGATGCGCATCAATTGTCTCGACCAGCCACTGCAGGCGCGACAGCGAATCCGCTAAGCCCACATCATCCGGCAGCGCGAGGCCATTGAGTTCGCCAGTGATCTGATTGATCAGCGCCCAGAGCGGATGATTGTTGAATCTGGTCTCCCAAATCGACCCCATGATCCCCCTACAGACGTGATGCCAGGATGCGCTCCTGACCCAAACACGTCAACGCGTGCACGTCCCGGGTATCGACAAAGCGTGTGCAATCGTTACCCACCGTAGGAATGGAACCGGGCGGTCTCGGAACAATGCGCGACACGCTGCCCGATCGAGGCCTCCTCGGGTGGCAGACGCTAGCCGCCGAGGGCGAGGCCGATGGCCAATCCGATGGCGTAGAGGAGTTCGGTCAGGCCGGTGTTCTTGAGGACTGGGATGAGGGCTGGGCCGACGGCGTCGCTCAGGACTACTCGGACTGCCTTGACGGCGAGAGGCAGCGCGATGAAGGCAAGCAGTGTCCATGGGGTTGCGATCGCCGAGACGGCCGCAAGGACGAATGCGAGTGCGACGAGCGCGGCGTACAGCTTTCGTGAGCGGGAAGCGCCGAGGACTACGGCCAGGGTGCGTTTGCCGGTGGTGGTGTCGGTGGGGATGTCGCGGAGGTTGTTGGCGACCAGGAGGGCGCAGGCGATGGAGCCGACGGCGACCGCGCCGGCGACGGCTGTCCAGCTGAGCGTCTCGGCCTGCACGTAGGTGGTGCCGAGTACGGCGACCAGTCCGAAGAAGAGGAAGACGCTGACCTCACCCAGTGCGCGGTACCCGTACGGCCGCTTGCCGCCGGTGTAGAACCACGCTCCGATCAGTGAGGCCGCGCCGGCGACCAGTAGCCACCAGTTGGAGGTGGCGCACAGAATCACTCCGAGTACGGCGCCCACGCCGAAGCAGGTGAACGCTGCGGTCTTCACCTGTCTCGGAGTGGCGACCTTGGAGCCGACCAGACGCAGTGGGCCGACCCGGTTCTCGTCCGTGCCGCGGATGCCATCGCTGTAGTCGTTGGCGTAGTTGACCCCGATCTGGAGGGCCAGAGCGACGCCGAGGGCGAGCAGTGCCTTCCACCAGACGAAGCCGTCCAGGTACGCCGCCGCACCGGTTCCGACGAGGACAGGGGAGATCGCGGCGGGCAGCGTCCGTGGGCGCGCGCCTTCGATCCACTGGGCAGGGGTAGCCATGACCGTCGATTGTGTCAGCCACTCGGTCGGCACCCGCAACGAGGGCCGTACGCTCGGACTGACATGTCTACCTTGCGCCTGGTCCCCGGTACTCCGGATGCCGTGTTGTCCGCGCTCACCGGCGTACTGGACGGCAGCGGTACGCCGTTCGCACCGGTACCGTCCGATCCGGCGGCGGCCGCCCGTGTGCGGCAGGCTGCAGCGCCCGATGAGCCGCTGGAGGACGACTGTGCGGTGGTGCTGACCACCTCCGGGTCGTCCGGCGAGCCCAAGGGTGTGCTGCTCTCCCGAGACGCCTTGCTCGCGTCCGCGGTCGCCACCCACGACCGCCTCGGCGGACCGGGCCAGTGGCTGCTCCCGATGAAGCCGTACTTCGTCGGCGGCCTACAGATCCTCACTCGCTCGGTGGTGGCCGGCCTCGCACCGGTGATGCTCGGCGAGAGCTTCACCGCGAGCGCCAAGGTCATGACCGGGTCCCGGCGCTACACGGCGATGGTGCCGACCCAGCTGGCGCGCTATCTGGACACCGACCTGGACGCATTGCGATCGTTCGACGCGATCGTCATCGGTGGCGCCTCCACACCGGCACCTCTGAAGGCCCGAGCGGCGGAGGCCGGCATCACTGCGATCCCGGCGTACGGCATGACCGAGACGGGCAGCGGATGTGTGTACGCCGGGGAGCCGCTGGACGGGACGTGGATCGACTTGGACGACGGGCGGATCCTGATCAAGGGCAGCACACTGTTCTCCGGGTACCGGCTGCGGCCGGAGCTCACCGCGGAGGTGCTGCGGGACGGGTGGTTCCGGACCCAGGACCGCGGCGAGTTCGTGAACGGCCGGCTGCGAGTGGTCGGTCGGGTCGATGACGTGGTGATCTCGGGCGGGGTGAACGTCACGCTGACGACTGTGCAGGCGCGGTTGCTCGAGCATTCACAGGTGGCGGAGGCTGCGGTGCTGGGGGTTCCGGACGCGGAGTGGGGGACGCGGGTGGTGGCGTTCGTGGTCACCAAGCCCGGCGGTCCGGGTCGGGACGAGGTGCGGGATTTCGTGGCGGAGGTGCTGCCGCGGACCTGGGCGCCGCGGGACGTGATCCGGCTGGACGCGTTGCCGATGCTTGCCTCGGGCAAGGTTGATCGCCAGGCGCTGCTGGAGGGCGTGCGGTGATCACCTACTCGATCGGGCTGAAGAACAAGTTCCGGGGCATCACCGTCCGCGAGGGCATGTTGTTCGAGGGTCCTGCGGGCTGGGGCGAGTGGAGCCCCTTCCTGGAGTACGACGACGCGACCTGCGTGGCCTGGTTGCGGGCGGCGCGGGAGGCCGCTGTCGACGGGTGGCCGGCACCGGTGCGGGACGTCGTACCGGTGAACTGCACTGTGCCGGCGGTCGGCCCGGTGACGGCGGCGGAGATCGTGAGAGCGTCCGGCTGCAGCACTGCGAAGGTGAAGGTGGCCGAGCCGGGCCAGACACTCGCGGACGATGTGGACCGCCTCGAAGCGGTCCGGGACGCCATCGGATCGGGCCGGGTGCGGATCGACGCCAATGGTGCGTGGTCGGTCGACGAGGCCGTGCGGTGCCTCAAGGAACTCAAGCGCTTCGACCTGGAATACGTCGAGCAGCCGTGCGCGACCGTGGAGGAGTTGGCCGCGGTCCGGCGACGCACCGACGTGCTGGTTGCGGCGGACGAGTCGATCCGCCGGGCCGAAGACCCTTTGCTGGTCAAGAAGCTGGACGCGGCGGACATCGCGGTTCTGAAGGTGCAGCCCATCGGTGGAGTGCGTGCGTGCTTGGAGATCGCTGAGCAGATCGGACTGCCCGTCGTGGTGTCGTCCGCGCTCGAGACCTCAGTAGGGATCGCCGCCGGCGTCGCCCTCGCCGCTGCGCTGCCGGAACTGCCCTACGCCTGCGGTCTCGCGACGGTGTCGATGTTCACGCAAGAGGTTGTGGCTGAGCCGCTGCTGCCGGTGGACGGCTTGCTGTCGGTGAAGCGCGTGCAGCCGGACCCAGCACTGCTGGAAGCGGCCCGCGCATCAGAGTCCAGGACCGCGGTGTGGGAAGAGCGGATGACCCGAGTGCAGAAGAGGAGTGCCGGATGAACCCGTCCACAGCGTTCGCGACGGTGGTCGTCGACGAGCTGATCCGGAACGGCGTCCGCGAGGCCGTGGTGGCTCCGGGCTCGCGGAGCGCCCCCCTGGCGTTGGCCTTCGCCGCTGCGGACCGGGCCGGCAGGCTCCGGCTACACGTCCGGATCGATGAGCGTACGGCGGGATTCCTAGCCATCGGCCTGATCCGGGGGACCGGACTGCCAGTGCCCGTGGTGACAACTTCCGGTACTGCGGTGGCCAACCTGCACCCGGCTGTGCTCGAGGCATCGCACAGTGGACTGCCGTTGATCGTGCTGAGCGCGGACCGGCCGCCGGCGTTGCGGGGGAGCGGTGCCAATCAGACGACGGACCAGCTGAAGGTGTTCGGCTCCGCGGTCCGGCTGTTCCACGAGATGGGTACGCCGGTCCGCGAGATCGGTCAGGTCGCGTACTGGCGCTCGCAGGTCGCGCGGGCCGTGGCCAACGCAGTGGGCGCGCGGTCCGCCGATCCGGGGCCGGTGCAGCTCAACTGCCCGTTGTCGGAGCCACTGGTGCCGACGGACGGGCCTGAGTGGCCGGAGTCGCTGTCTGGACGCAGCACTGGGCCGTGGACCGCCGTGCATGCCGCAGCCGGGCCGCCGTCGGCGGTGGCGCCAGGCCCGAAGACCGTGGTGGTCGCGGGGGACGGCGCTTCGCAGGCCGCGCGGTTGGTGGCCGAGGCGGGTCACTGGCCGTTGTTCGCGGAGCCGTCCAGCCGGGCCCGGATCGGTCCGTCGGTGATCACGGCGTACCGCTTGTTGCTGCAGGCAAGCTCTCTGGCGGATGAGATCGAGCGGGTGCTGGTGTTCGGGCACCCGACGCTGTCGCGGCCGATCTCCAGGTTGCTGGCGCGGCCGGACGTCGAGGTGGTCGTGGTCTCGCCGACCGGGCTGTGGCCGGATCCGGCCCGCCGGGCGAAGGCCGTCGTCACCGGGCTGGAGGTCACCGCGGCCGATGCAACCAACTGGTTGGACAGATGGCAGCAGGCGGACCAGCTGGCGCGTCCGGCGATCGACAAGGTGCTCGCCGACACCCTGAGCGGACCGCGCGTCGCGGCGATCGTCGGCGAGGCGGTCGGTGCCGACGGCATGCTCGTGGTCGCCTCGTCGAACCCGGTGCGCGACCTCGACCTCGCCCCGGTCGTCCCGATCCGGACCATCGCCAACCGCGGCCTGGCCGGGATCGACGGCACCATCTCGACCGCGATCGGCGCCGCGCTGGCGAACGCCGGCCCGACGCACGCGCTGATCGGTGACCTGGCGTTCCTGCACGACGGCAATGGGCTCGTCATCGGTCCCGACGAAGCCCGGCCCGACCTGCGCATCGTGGTCGTGAACGACAACGGTGGCGGCATCTTCTCCACCCTCGAGCAGGGCGACCCGACCCACTCCACCCATTTCGAGCGCGTCTTCGGCACTCCGCACAACGTGGACCTCGCCGCGCTCTGCGCCGCCACGGGTACGCCGTACCAGCTGGTGGAGACACCCGACGCGCTCCGAGCCGCGCTCTCGCCAACGGTCGCCGGTCTGGACGTTGTGGAAGCGCGCATTCCTCGGAGCAGCCACCGGCCTCTGAACGAGGCGCTTGTGGCCGCCCTCAGCCAGCCGTAACCGGGCTGCTGGGCGGCACCTCGGCCGTCGCCACTTTCCTCGCCGGATGCAGCGTGCGGAGGTGGTTGAGCAGCGGTAGGACCGAGGCGATCACGAGCGCTGTCGTGGTGAGGATCGGGATCGTCGCGCCGCGCAAGGATGAGTTGAGTGGCGCGGCGATGGTGAAGATGAGGCTGACCGCGGTCATGGTCGTGATCAGCCGGCGGCCCGGCCGGGCGACGGCCAGGAACGGCAGACACCACAGGAAGTACCAGTCGTGCGCGCTCGGACCCAGCAGGACCACGGCCAGCAGTGCGATGCCCACAGCCCGGGCGGCGTGGTGGATGGACGAGCGCAGACTCAGTGCGGCGATCAGACTGACCGCGACCACCATTCCGACCAGGCGGACGATCTGCAGCGCCTGTTGAGCCGCTGAGTCGTCACCCAACCACTGCAGTACGCCGGACGCCGCCATGCCGATCAAGTTGGCGATGGAGAACGGCGAGCGGACCAGTCCGGGTACGTCGAGCGCACCCATCCAGCCCGAGCCCACCCCGGTCAGTTCGCCGATGGTGACGAGGGTGAGCACCGAGACGGCTCCTGCGATCACCAGACTGGCGAACCGCAGCGCCCGTCCGGCCAGCGGGCTCATCACTGCGGCGATGGCTATCACCACTAGCCCGCCCGGCAGTTTCACCGCAGCCGCGGCACCCGCTACGACGGCCGCCGTACCCCATCTGCCCGTGAGGGCCAGAGCGAACGCGCTGCTGGCCAGTCCGAGCATCAGTACGTCGTTGTGGGCGGCGCCGATGCCATGGGTGATCAGCATCGGGTTCAGCACCACCAGCCAGGTCGCGAAGGTCGGATCCACGCGGCAGGCAGTTGCGAGCCGCGGTACGGCCCAGGCGATGAGCACGATGCCCAGTACGGCGAGGAGTCTGTGGGCCAGCATCAGGAGGTACGGGTCCATGGTCAGGTGCGCGACCAGACCGCCGTACGCGAGTGGCAGTGGACCGTACGGCGCGGGTGTCTGCATCCACATCGGGTCGACTGCCTCGACGATGTGGCCGGACAGTACGCCGGGGCCCACGTCGTACGGGTTGTAGCCCTCGGCGACCAGTGCGCCTTGCGCCGCGTAGCTCCAGGCGTCGCGGCTGAACAGTGGCGGGATGAGAAGCAGCGGTGCACTCCAGTACGCCGCCATCCGCAGCAGCGGCGCCCGTTGCCCGGTCATGACCTGGCGGCCCACGGTCAGCCAGGCCCAGGCCATCAAGCCGAGTCCGGCCACCATGAACGTCAGTCCGACCATCCGGCCTGGCAAGGAGTGCCGCAGGTCGCCGGTGATCGGCAGCGCGGCGACCCACGAGGAAGGCGGCACCACCGACGTCACCAGACTCGCCAGGGCGACTACGACGGAGCCGACGAGCCCACGGACCATCGGCGAGCGCATGGCCGGACGCTAACCCGGCCATGCAACCCACTGATGAACAACGGCTTACCTAAGCGGATTCCTTCCGGAATGTACGCGCACCGACCGCCAGGCCGATGACTGTCAGCAGGACCACCCAGAAGAGGCCCCACAGCGACGCGCTGCTGCTGATGTCGCCGCGGAACAGTGCCCGGACGCCGGTCACGACGTGCTTGAGCGGGCTGATGTCGGACAGCCGCTGCAGCCAGGTCGGGCCGATCTGCATCGGCAGCAGGATGCCGGACAGCAGCAGCAACGGCATGGCGATCCCGTTCAGCAGCGGGGCCAACGCGTCCTCGCTCTTGGTGATGAGCGCGACCGAGTACGACAGCGAGGCGAACGTCGCGCCGAGCAGGGCGACGACCACCAGCGACAGCAGTACGCCGTCCCACGGCGCGCGCAGGCCGAGCGGGAGAGCGGCGAGCAGCAGCAGGATCGACTGGACCACGAGTACGACGACATCGCGCAGTACTCGCCCGGCCATCAGGGCGATCCGGGACGCCGGGGTGACGCGGTCGGCCTCGATCACGCCGGCCCGGTACTCCGCGATCAGGCCGAAGCCGACGAACATCGCGCCGAACATGCCGAGCTGGACGATCAGGCCGGGGATGAACACCTGGTAGGCGTTCGTGGTCGTGCCCTGGCTGATCTGCGCGGTGATCGGCTTCAGCAGCGGGCCGAACAGGAACAGGTACATCAGCGGCTGGCTGAGCATCAGGATGGACCACATCGGGTTGCGCAGCGACAACCGCATCGCCCGGTGGAACACGATCCAGGTCTCGCGGAGCACGTTGCCGGGGTAGTGGGATCGGGTCAGGGCTGGCGCGGTCATGCCACGGCCTCCTTCTCTGCGTCCTTCTCAGGTGCGGGCGCGGGGGCGTCCTCGTCCCGCAGGGAGCGACCGGTCATGGTCAGGAACACGTCGTCCAGGGTCGGGCGGTGCACCTCGACGCCGTGCAGTTCGATGCCCTGGGCATCGATCGAGCGGAGCAGGCCGGGCAGCACCGAACCACCCTGGGGGATCCGGAAGCCGACCACGTCGCCGTCGGTCTCGACCTCGACCGCGCCCTGGAGATCGGCCGCGATCTTGCTCACCGCGGGAGCCTGGGTGGCGTCGGCCAGGCTGAGCCGGACCGCGTCGCCGGAGACCTGCTGCTTCAGTACCTCCGGGGTGCCGGAGGCAACGATCTTGCCGTGGTCGATGACCAGGATCCGGTCGCAGAGCGCGTCCGCCTCGTCCAGGTAGTGCGTGGTGAGGAAGATCGTCGCGCCGCGGTCGCGCAGGCCACGGATGTGCTCCCACAGGTTCGCCCGCGCCTGCGGGTCGAGGCCGGTGGTCGGCTCGTCCAGGAAGATCAGCTTCGGATCGTGGACCAGGCCCATCACGATGTCCAGCCGGCGCCGCTGGCCGCCGGACAACGTCTTGCACTGCCGCCGCCACAGGCCGGGCAGGTCGAGCTCCTCGAACAGCCGTTGCCCGTCCGCGATCGCCTTGGCCTTCGGTACGCCGTACAGGCGGGCGTGGTCGACGACCTCGTCACCGGCGACCGCCTCGGGCAGCGTCGACCCGCTCTGCGGCACGTAACCGATGCCGCGGCGAACGCCGACCGGATCCCTGGCCAGGTCGCAGCCTGCCACCGTCGCGGTCCCGCTGGTCGGCGTGATCAGGGTCGCCAGCATCCGCAGCGTGGTGGTCTTGCCGGCCCCGTTCGGGCCGAGAAAACCGACGATCTCCCCGTCGGCAACATCCAGGTCTACCCCCTGCACGGCCTGCACCGGCCCGCGCTTGGTCTTGAAGGTGCGGACAAGTCCGCGAGCTTCGATCATCATCCGGCCAGTCTGGAATACTCAACCTTGACTAGTCAATGTTGATTAATCGAACTGCCCGATCGCCGAGTCGTGCATCAAGGTCCCCTCGTCCCCGGAGATCCGTCGTCGAGTCGTGGATCCGGGTGCGAGTCGACGGCGTGTCGGCAACCACGATCCACGAATCAGGGCTGGCCGGCTCAGCTCGGTTGTCCCGGAGAGGGGGGCGCGACCTCACTCGGTGGGTGGGTCGGGGATTTCGCCCCAGTGGGTGACCATGCCGGGGTAGGGTTTCCAGTCGGCTGGTTCGCCGGCGAAGGCGTAGGCGCCGTCGAGGACCCGGCGGCGGAAGCTGCGGGTCCATTCGAGTTCGCCGTTGTCGCGGGCGGTGCTGATGCGGAACATCTCCACCACGTGGTTCGGCGTACCGGGGTCCTCCTCGATCTGGCGTTCCGCGAACGGCTCGGCCTTCAGGCGTTGCTCCATCTGCACGATCCGCGCCTCGAGTGCGGCCAGCACCTCGTCCCGCCGTAGCGACCACAGGAAGACCAGCGCCGCCTGCATCCGGTCCGGGTGGAAGCCGTCCACGGTCCACAACATCTGCCGCAGCAGCGAGAAGTACTCCGTCTCACCGTCGGTCGTCAGCTTGTACGACGTACGCCCGGGCCGGTGGGCGCCGTCCTGCTCGAGCTCCTGAAGGTAGCCGTGTTTGGCCAGGGTGCGGAGACCGGTGTAGACCGAGCCGGGGTTGATGTTCGCCCAGTCCTGCACGTTCCAGGTGAGCAGCTCGCGGCGCAGCTGGTAGCCGTAGGCCGGCTGGAAGATCCGCACGACCCCGAGCAACAGCAACCGCGTGGTGGACATGTTCGCAGTGTAAATCCGGGCGACGCGAACAAGGTCGAAGGCGTACTCTCCGGGGGCATGGACGTGCGTGTGACGAGTGACCCGGGGGCTTTCGAGCGGACGGTGTTCCCTTTCCTGCAACAGGATCCGGTGCTGCACACGATCATCATGAGCAACGTCCATGAGCGCGCGAACGGGACCGCCCGCGCCGAGGACGAGCCGTCGTACTTCGTCTCTGTCCACGACGGCGACGTGGTCGGCGTCGCGATGCGGACCCCGGGCCGCGGGGTGTACCTCGGCGCGCTGCGGGAGGACCTCGCGGAGGTGATTGCCGATGCGTACGTCGACGTACTGCCGGAGCTGAGCGGTGTCGCGGGGGATCGCCCGGCCGCCCGGCGGTTCGCGGCGCGGTGGTGCGAGCGGCGGGGTGGTCAGGCGACCGAGACCAAGGGCACCCGGCTGCACAAGCTGGGCGAACTCACGCCGCTGTCAGCGGACGGGGGCAGTCCGCGGCCGATGCGCGCGGACGAGGTCGACGTGGTCAGCGGTTGGGGGAACGACGGGTTCGCCGAGGAGCTGGGGACCGGCTACCGGGAGTGGGCGGAACGGCAGCTGCAGCAGCAGACCATGTGGATCTGGGCGGCCGACGGCGAGCCGGTGAGCATGGTCGGCTACCACCTACCGATCTTCGGGGTCTGCCGGGTCGGGCCGGTCTACACCCCGCCCGAGCGGCGGCGGCACGGGTACGCCGGAGCCCTGACCAGTCACGTCTCCGCCGAGATCCTTGCGCAGGGCAACCAGGCCTGCCTCTACACCGACCTCGCCAACCCGACCTCGAACAAGATCTATCACCAGGCCGGTTACCGCCCGCTGACCGACTTCGTCGATGTGGAGTTCACCGCATGATCGTCCGAACCACCAGTGATCCGGCCGCGTTCAAGGACCTCGCTTTCCCTTTCCTGCAACGCGATCCGGTGCTCAACACCGGCGTCCTGAGCAACACCGCCGACCGGATCCGCGGCATCCTGAACGATCCGGAGCCACCGGTGTTCGTCTCGGTGCACGACGGTGACGAGGTGGTCGGCACAGTTCTGAGTAGGGCGTTGCGCGGTATCAACCTGGGCAGTCTGCCGGCCGGGCTGGTGCCGCTCGTGGTCGATGTACTGGCCGAGGCCGCACCCCGGGCCAGCGGAGTCGCGGGCTCGGCGGACGCCGCGCGCTTGTTCGCCGAGCTGTACTCAGCGCGGACCGGCCGAAGCTTCCTCGAGGCCGAGCGGGTCCGCCTGCACAAGCTCGAGGAGTTCGTCGAGCAGAAGGCCGACGGCGCGCCGCGGCCGGCGACCGAGGCCGACCTGACCGTCCTCACTCCGATGGTCGGCGCCTTTCGCGCCGACGTCGGCCACCCTGGCGAAGGTGTCGCCGAAGACCGCCGCTGGCTGGAGCAACGGATCACGCGAGAACGCCTGTGGGTGTGGGAGGACGACGACCGCATCGTCAGCATGGTCGGCCACCAAAGCCCGGTCTTCGGCGTGGTCCGCGTCGGTCCCGTCTACACCCCGCCAGACCGACGCGGCCACGGCTATGCCAGCGCCTTGACCGCCGAGGTGACCCGCCGCCTGCAGGAAGCCGGCAATCAGGTCTGCCTCCACACCGACCTCGCCAATCCCACCTCGAACAAGATCTACGCGGCGATCGGCTACCGCGCGGTCCAGGACTTCGTCGGTTACGCCTTCAGTTGATCTCGGTCGACTCGCCGGGGGCGAGGCCGACGAAGGGGCGTTCGTCGGAGTTGAGGAACCGGGGGAACATGCCGAGCCCGATCGGGCTCAGCAGCGCGTCGTGAATGCCGACGAGCTGCTCGGACTTCACCGAGCGCGCGTACTCGACCGCCGGCGGGAGCGAGAACCACGGGCCGGAGATCGGGACCAGGTTGGTGTGGACGGCGCGATCGGGCTGGGTGAAGGAATCACCGGGGTGGTAGACGGCGTCGTCGATCAGGAAGCCGATGTTCTCGCACGGAACACCCCACTCGGGCAGGATCACCGCGTGGTCCTTGCCATAGGCACTGATCGAGAAGCCGGCCGTCTCGAACGACTGCCCGCCGGCGATCACGTGCACCCGGTCGCCCAGCTCGGTCAGCTGCGCGGCGACACCGGCGTTCGTGTAGACGGGGACGTCGAGCGCCTGGACCCGCTCGATGTCCAGGTGGTCCTGGTGTTCATGCGTGACCAGGATCGCGTCGGCGCGCTCGAACGCGGCCGCCTCGCTGAACGTGCCCGGATCGACCAGCAGGACCTTGCCGTCCTTCTCCAGCCGGACACAGGCATGTGCGAACTTCGTGAGCTTCACTCTCAGTCTCCCAACGCGTCTCTCATCGGAACCAGCTTGGCGTTCGTCTCGGCCAGCTCGGCCACAGGGTTGGAGCCCGCCACGATCCCCGCGCCGGCGAACAGCCGCATCCGGCGTCGGTCGTCAGGGTCGGCCTGACCGCAGCGCAGCGCGATGCACCATTCGCCGTCCCCGGCCGCGTCCATCCAGCCGACCGGTCCGCTGAACCGGCCGCGCTGCATGCCCTCGACCTCACCGATCAGGTCGCGCGCGACGGAGGTCGGCGTACCGCAGATCGCGGCGGACGGGTGCAGCGCGGCGGCCAGGCCGAGCGCGTTCGCTCCGTTCGCGGCGACGCCGGCGACGTCGGTGGCCAGATGCATCACGTTCGGCAGGTGCAGCACGAACGGCGTCTCGGGCACGTTCATCGACTTGCAGTGCGGCTTGAGCGCGTCGGCCACCGACCGTACGGCGTACTCGTGCTCCTCCAGGTCCTTGCTGGACCGGGCCAGCGACGCGGCCAGCGCCAGGTCGTGCGCGTCGTCGCCGGTACGGCGGATGGTCCCGGCCAGCACGCGGGACGTGATCAGGCCCTTCTCCCGCCGGACCAGCAGCTCCGGGGTGGCGCCGATCAGCCCGTCGACGGAGAACGTCCAGCAGTTCGGGTACGACGTCGACAGCCGGCGCAACGGCCAGCGCAGGTCGATCGGCTGCGCGGCGATCGCGATCAGGTCGCGGGCCAGCACCACCTTGTCCAGCTCGCCGGCGGTGATCCGCTGCACCGCGTCCGCGACGATGCTCGACCAGTCCGTGCCGGACCGGGCCCCGTCCGCGAACGTCACGTCGTACACCGGCGACGGCTCGTTGGTGACCAGATCGGGAAGCGCGGGTAACGAGCTGGCGAGCGAGATCGTGGTCACCCAGGTGGTGCCGCCCCGGCGGCCGACGATCACCTCCGGGACGACCAGCTCACTCGGGTCCTGATCGGTGAAGCCGAACGACCCGAAGCAGACCAGTCCCGAGCCTGGTACGCCGACCTCGTCGCGGATCACCGCAGCCGCGGTCAGCTCGTTCCACCAGTCCACCGCTTCCTGGAAGCGGTTGCCACCGGCAACGTCGAGCCGGGCGGCGACGCCCCAGCCGACCTGACCGTCGCCACGTCGTACCCAGGCCAGTCCGCCGTCGGGCGGCAGGTGGTCCATCAGCTGCGCCGACACTCCGTCGGCGGGCTGGCTGCGGATCACTAGATGGGGAGCGGGCTGATGACCGGATCGGACCGGGTCAGACAAGGCCACAGAACCCCTCCTCGCTCGCGCTCCGGCCCCGGATCACGATGGCCGGCCGACACCCTGGAGATGCACTCACGAGATGCAAGCGTATGCCTGTCCGATGTCCAGCGAATTTCGGTGCCTCTCGGCCCCGTGATCAACTAGACATGTGACCCGCGCAGATCTCAGCAAGGAACCGCATGCCGTGGCGGCCATGTTCGACAACGTGGCCGAGGGGTACGACCGGACCAACGCGGTGGCGACGATGGGTCTGGAGAAGCTGCACTGGCGGCCGGCCACGCTGGCCGAGATCGCGCCGCACAAGGGGCTGAAGATCCTCGACCTGGCCGCCGGGACCGGCGCGTCCAGCATCAAGTTGCGGGAGGCCGGCGCCGAGGTGGTGTCGTGCGACTTCTCGGTCGGCATGCTCCGGGTCGGCAAACGCCGCTACCCCGAGCTCGACCTGATCGCCGGGGACGCGCTGCGGCTCCCGTTCGCCGACGACACGTTCGACGTGGTGACGATCTCGTGGGCGCTGCGGAACGTGAACGACGTCACGGTCGCGCTGTGCGAGATGCTCCGGGTGACCCGGCCCGGCGGGCGGCTCGTCGTACTGGAGAACTCGCATCCGACCTGGAGGCCGTTCCGGGTCGCCTACCTGGAGTACATGATGCGTGCCGTGCCGGTAGTCGCCAAGGCGGTGTCGACGAACCCCGAGGCCTACGAGTACCTGGCCGAGTCGGTCCGCGCCTGGCCGGCCCAGGAACCGCTGGCCCGCACCATCGAGGACGCCGGCTGGACCCGCGTCCAGTGGCGCAACCTGACCGGTGGTCTGGTCGCCATCCACCGCGCGGTGAAGCCGGTCTAATTTTCGCAAGGAAAGCCGCGCGTAAATCGGTTGCTACCAAGGGATTCCGGGCCGGTTTCGTGTCGAAGTCAGGCAGTTCTAGACTGTCGGATGACGAGCATTCGTGAATCGCTTCACGAGCGCGTCGGAAGATACAGCCCCCCAACTTCCAGGCCGGGATCGAGATGAGCCAGAGCGTGCCGAACGGGCAGCAGGCGGAGACCGCTGATGTGATCGTCGTCGGCGCCGGACCCGCCGGCTCGGCCGCGGCGTACCACCTGGCCAACGCCGGACTCGACGTCCTGTTGCTGGAGAAGACCGCGTTCCCGCGGGAGAAGGTCTGCGGCGACGGGCTCACCCCGCGGGGCACCAAGCAGCTCATCAACATGGGCATCGACATCTCCGAAGAGGCCGGCTGGATCCGCAACTACGGTCTGCGGATCCAGGGCGCCGGGCACGTCCTGCAACTCGACTGGCCGGACCTGGCCAGCCACCCGAACTACGGCCTGACCCGGAACCGGATGGACTTCGACGACATGCTCGCCCGGCAGGCCGTGAAGGCCGGGGCGCGGCTGCGCGAGCGGACCAACGTGAGCGGCCCGATCCTGGACGACCGGGGCCACATCGTCGGCGTCACCGCGAAGCCGGTCGACGACAACGGCCGGCGGGCGGGCGCCGACGTGGAGTTCCGGGCGCCGCTGGTGATGGCCGCCGACGGCAACTCGTCGCGGCTCAGCATCGCGATGGGCCTGCACAAGCGCGACGACCGGCCGATGGGTGTCGCCGTACGGACGTACTTCACCAGCCCGCGGACCGACGACGACTACCTCGAGTCGTGGCTCGAGCTGTGGGCCGACGACCCCAAGCAGCCGGGCCAGCGGGTGCTGCTGCCCGGGTACGGCTGGATCTTCGGGATGGGCGACGGCACCGTCAACGTCGGGCTCGGCATCCTGAACACCTCCGACGCGTTCGGCAAGGTCGACTACGCCGACCTGCTGAAGCAGTGGCTGAAGAACACGCCGGAGGAGTGGCAGTTCCGCGACGAGTTCCAGACCATCCCGATTCGCGGGGCGGCGCTGCCGATGGGCTTCAACCGGCAGCCGCACTACACCCGCGGACTCATGCTGCTGGGTGATGCCGGCGGCATGGTCAACCCGTTCAATGGCGAAGGCATCCCGTACGCGATGGAGTCCGGGGCGTTCGCCGCCGAGGTCGCCGCCCAGGCCCTGCACCGGCAGCCGAACCAGCGGGAGCGCGCGTTGTCGGCGTACCCGAAGGCGCTGAAGCAGGAGTACGGCGGTTACTACACGCTCGGCCGGATCTTCGTGAAGCTGATCGGAAATCCGGAGGTGATGCGGCTGTGCACGAAGTACGGTCTGCCGCGCACCACTTTGATGAAGTTCACCTTGAAGTTGCTGGCCAACCTCACCGACCCGCGCGACGGCGACGTGATGGACAAGATCATCAACGGTCTCACCAAGCTCGCACCGGCGGCCTGACCGGCGGGGCGGGTGAGCTGACCCACAGCGGTACTGATAACACAGTGCTGTTCCGAAACACAGACAGACAAGACCACCGGCTGAAGGAGAGGGAGCACGAGAACGATGCACCCTTACGTACCGATCCTCGTTCTCGGTGTGCTCGCGGCGATCTTCGTGGCGGGCACTCTGGTGACGAGCGCGCTGGTCGGACCCAAGCGCTACAACCGGGCCAAGCTCGACTCCTACGAGTGTGGGATCGAGCCGACCCCGCAGCCGGTCGGTGGCGGGCGGTTCCCGGTCAAGTACTACATCACCGCGATGCTCTTCATCGTGTTCGACATCGAGATCATCTTCCTCTACCCCTGGGCGGTCGCCTTCGACCAGATGGCGCTGTTCGGGCTGATCGAGATGGTCATCTTCATCGTCACCGTCTTCGTCGCGTACGCCTACGTGTGGCGTCGGGGCGGACTGGAGTGGGACTGAACTATGGGTGTTGAGGAACAGCTTCCGGCCGGCGTACTGCTGACCACCATCGAGGGCCTGTCCGGCTACATGCGGAAGGCGTCGTTGTGGCCGGCAACCTTCGGGCTCGCCTGCTGCGCGATCGAGATGATGACGACGGGTGCGCCGCGGTACGACGCCGCCCGCTTCGGCATGGAGGTCTTCCGGGCGTCGCCGCGGCAGGCCGACCTGATGATCGTGGCCGGCCGGGTGAGCCAGAAGATGGCCCCGGT
Source organism: Kribbella sp. NBC_01484 (assembly GCF_036227145.1). Lineage (NCBI taxonomy): Bacteria > Bacillati > Actinomycetota > Actinomycetes > Propionibacteriales > Kribbellaceae > Kribbella > Kribbella sp. NBC_01484. Next base: position 1,800,789 of record NZ_CP109437.1, on the reverse strand, counting down.
ACTGCGCCAGATCTACGACCAGATGCCGAACCCGAAGTGGGTGCTGGCGATGGGTGTCTGCGCGTCGTCCGGCGGCATGTTCAACAACTACGCGATCGTGCAGGGCGTGGACCACGTCGTACCGGTCGACATGTACCTGCCCGGCTGCCCGCCGCGGCCGGAGATGCTGCTGGACGCGTTCCTGAAGCTGCACGACAAGATCCAGCACAGCAAGCTCGGCGCCAACAAGCGCGCGGAGCTGCAGGAGCGGGAGGTGGCCGCGCTGGCCGCTGCCCCGACGATCGAGATGAAGGGGCTTCTCCGGTGAGCGACACGCAACCCGAGAACCTGCCGGCGACGTCGGCGGCCGGTGACGCTCAGACCCCGGCGGCCGAGGTGGTGGACCAGCGCGAGGGCATGTTCGGTGTCCGCGGCACCGGTGACACCTCCGGCTTCGGCGGCCTGCGCCGCCAGGTCGCACTGCCCGGCGGTACGCCGAAGCCTTACGGCTCGTGGTTCGACGGCGCGACCGACCGGCTCGAGGGCCTGGCCGGCGACGGCGCGATCGAGAAGGTCGTGGTCGACCGCAGCGAGCTGACCCTGCACATCAAGCGCGAACATCTGGTCGATGTCTGCCGGCACCTGCGCGACGACGAGGCGCTGCGGTTCGAGTTCTGCTCCGGTGTCAGCGGGGTGCACTACCCCCACGAGACCGGCCGCGAACTGCACGCCGTCTACCACCTGCTGTCGATCACCCACAACCGCCGGATCCGGCTGGAAGTGTCGGCGCCCGACAGCGACCCGCACATCCCGTCCGTCGTCTCGGTCTACCCGGCCAACGACTGGCACGAGCGCGAGACCTGGGACTTCTTCGGCATCGTCTTCGACGGTCACCCGGCGCTGACCCGGATCCAGATGCCCGACGACTGGCCGGGCCACCCGCAACGCAAGGACTACCCGCTCGGCGGGATCGACGTCGAGTACAAGGGCGCCGTCATCCCACCGCCCGACACGCGGAGGTCGTACAACTGATGACCCAAACACAATCGACACCGTCAGACCCGTACGCGACCACTCGCGACACCACCGAGGGCAAGGTCTTCACCGTCACCGGTCAGGACTGGGACGCGGTCGTGGCCGGCCTCGGCGACGAGCCCGAAGAGCGCATCGTCGTCAACATGGGGCCGCAGCACCCGTCCACCCACGGCGTACTCCGGCTGATCCTCGAGATCGAGGGCGAGACGGTGACCGAGGCCCGCTGCGGCATCGGCTACCTGCACACCGGTATCGAGAAGAACATGGAGTTCCGCTCCTGGGTGCAGGGCGTCACGTTCTGCACCCGGATGGACTACCTGTCGCCGTTCTACAACGAGGCGGCCTACAGCCTCGCGGTCGAGCGGCTGCTCGGGATCGAGGACCAGATCCCCGAGAAGGCGAACGTGATGCGGGTGCTCCTGATGGAGCTCAACCGGATCAGCAGCCACCTGGTCTGCATCGCCACCGGTGGCATGGAGATCGGCGCGCTGACCGTGATGACGATCGGCTTCCGCGAGCGGGAGATGACGCTCGACCTGTTCGAGCTGATCACCGGCCTGCGAATGAACCACGCGTTCATCCGGCCGGGCGGTGTCGCCCAGGACCTGCCGCCGGGTGCGCTGGACAAGATCCGCGAGTACATCACCTGGATGAACAAGCACCTGCCCGAGTACGCCGAGCTCTGCAACGCGAACCCGATCTTCAAGGCCCGGCTGCAGAACGTCGGCTACCTGGATCTGGCCGGCTGCATGGCCCTCGGCATCAGCGGCCCGCCGCTGCGCTCGACCGGCTACGCGATGGACCTGCGCAAGTCCCAGCCGTACTGCGGCTACGAGACGTACGACTTCGACGTACCGACCTGGGACTCCGCGGACTCCTACGGGCGGTTCCGGGTCCGGCTGCAGGAGATGCACGAGTCGCTGAAGATCGTCGAGCAGTGCGCCGACCGGCTGGCGAAGATGGAAGGCGAGCCGGTGATGGTGGCCGACAAGAAGATCGGCTGGCCGAGCCAGCTGGCTGTCGGCTCCGACGGGATGGGCAACTCCCTCGACCACATCAAGCACATCATGGGCGAGTCGATGGAAGCACTGATCCATCACTTCAAGCTGGTCACCGAGGGCTTCCGGGTGCCGGCCGGCCAGGCGTACGTCGCCCTCGAGTCGCCGCGTGGTGAGCTCGGCTGCCACCTGGTCTCCGACGGCGGCACCAAGCCGTACCGGGCGCACTTCCGTGACCCGTCCTTCGCAAACCTGCAGGCGATGCCGATCATGTGCGAGGGCGCACAGGTCGCCGACGTGATCGTCGCCGTCGCCAGCCTTGACCCGGTGATGGGTGGAGTGGACCGATAGATGGCCGAGAACCACGCGACCGCAACCGACAAGCCGGTGCCGTACAGCACCGGTGACTCGAAGATCACCGACGCCACGATCGCGGAGATGCGCGAGATCATGGCGCGGTACCCGCAGGCCCGGTCGGCGCTGCTGCCGATGCTGCACCTGGTGCAGTCGGTGGAGGGCCGGGTCACCCCGGAGGGCATCGAGATCTGCGCCGACCTGCTCGAGCTGACCGGCGCCGAGGTGTCCGCGGTGGCGACCTTCTACACGATGTACAAGCGCCGCCCGGTCGGCGACTACCACGTCGGGGTCTGCACCAACACGCTCTGCGCCGTGATGGGTGGCGACCTGATCTTCGACCGGCTCAAGCAGCACCTCGACGTCGGCAACGACGAGACCACCGAGGACGGCAAGATCACCCTCGAGCACCTCGAGTGCAACGCCGCCTGCGACTACGCGCCGGTGATGATGGTGAACTGGGAGTTCTTCGACGACATGACGCCGGAGTCGGCCACCAAGCTGGTCGACGACCTGCGCGAGGGCAACGAGGTGAAGTCGCCGCGCGGTGCGACGATCTGCACCTGGCGCGAGGCCGAGCGAGTGCTGGCCGGCTTCCCCGACGGCCGTGCCGACGAGGGTCCGACCGGCGGCAAGGCGACGCTGGCCGGACTCCGGCTGGCTCGCGAGCGCAACTGGACCGCCCCGGGGCAGCCGTCCCGGCGCGACCGGACCCAGAAGGAGGACTGACCATGCTGACCCCGGTGCTGTCCGACAACTGGGACCAGATCCGTTCCTGGCAGCTCTCGTCGTACCAGCGGTCCGGCGGGTACGAGGCCCTCCGTACGGCGCTGCAGATGCAGCCGGCCGACGTGGTCACCGCCGTCAAGGACTCCGGTCTGCGCGGCCGTGGTGGCGCGGGCTTCCCGACCGGGATGAAGTGGTCGTTCATCCCGCAGGACAACCCGAAGCCGAAGTACCTGGTGGTGAACGCGGACGAGTCCGAGCCGGGCACCTGCAAGGACATCCCGCTGATGCTCGCCTCGCCGCACACGCTGGTCGAAGGCGTCATCATCGCGTCCTACGCGATCCGCGCGAGTGCTGCGTTCATCTACGTCCGCGGTGAGGTCCTGCACGTGGTCCGCCGGCTGCAGCAGGCGGTTGCCGAGGCCAAGGAAGCCGGCTTCATCGGCCAGAACATCCTCGGCAGCGGCTACGACCTGGACGTGATCGTGCACGCCGGCGCCGGCGCCTACATCTGCGGCGAGGAGACGGCGCTGCTGGACTCGCTGGAAGGACGTCGCGGTCAACCTCGGCTGCGTCCTCCGTTCCCGGCGGTGGCGGGTCTCTACGGCTCGCCCACTGTTATCAACAACGTCGAGTCGATCGCGTCGGTTCCCGTCATCCTCAAGAACGGCGCCGACTGGTTCTCCTCGATGGGCACCGAGAAGTCCAAGGGCATGACGCTGTACTCGCTGTCCGGGCATGTCACCCGCCCGGGGCAGTACGAGGCACCGATGGGCATCACGCTGCGGGAGCTGATCGATCTGGCCGGCGGTGTCCGTCAGGGCCATGAGCTGAAGTTCTGGACGCCGGGTGGTTCGTCCACGCCACTGCTGACCTCGGAGCACCTCGACGTACCGCTGGACTACGAGGGCGTCGGCTCGGTCGGCTCGATGCTGGGCACCAAGGCGCTGCAGATCTTCGACGACAGCACCTGCGTGGTCCGCTCGGTGCTCCGCTGGACCGAGTTCTACAAGCACGAGTCCTGCGGCAAGTGCACGCCCTGCCGCGAGGGCACCTGGTGGCTGGTGCAGATCCTCGAGCGGCTGGAGCACGGCAAGGGCACCGAGGAGGACCTGGTCACCCTGCTCGACCTGTGCGAGAACATCACCGGCCGTTCGTTCTGCGCGCTGGCCGACGGTGCGACCGCGCCGATCACCAGCTCGATCCAGTACTTCAAGGACGAGTACCTGGCGCACTTCGAGAACGGCGGCTGCCCGTTCGACCCGATGGCAAGCACTGTCTTCGCTACCGCTGGAGCAAGCGCATGACGATCCAAGCGAACCCGCCGGCCGGGTCGGAGGTGGAGCGCACCGATCTGGTGACGGTCACCATCGACGACATCGAGGTGAAGGTTCCGAAGAACACCCTGCTGATCCGCGCCGCGGAGCAGATCGGGATCCAGATCCCGCGGTTCTGCGACCACCCGCTGCTCGACCCGGTCGGCGCCTGCCGGCAGTGCCTGGTCGAGATCACCGACGCCGGGAACGGCCGGGGGATGCCGAAGCCGCAGGCCTCCTGCACGATCACCGTCGCCGACGGCATGGTGGTCCGGACCCAGGTGTCCTCGCCGGTGGCGGACAAGGCCCAGCACGGGAACATGGAGTTCCTGCTGATCAACCACCCGCTGGACTGCCCGGTCTGCGACAAGGGCGGCGAGTGCCCGCTGCAGAACCAGGCGATGAGCAACGGCGGCGGCGAGAGCCGGTTCCACGAGATCAAGCGGACCTACCCGAAGCCGATCAACATCTCCGCCGAGGTGCTGCTGGACCGCGAGCGCTGCATCCTCTGCGCGCGCTGCACCCGGTTCTCCGAGCAGATCGCCGGTGACCCGTTCATCGCGCTGATCGAGCGCGGCGCGCTGCAGCAGGTCGGCATCTACGAGAAGGAGCCGTTCGAGAGCTACTTCTCCGGCAACACGATCCAGATCTGCCCGGTCGGTGCGCTGACGAGCGCGGCGTACCGGTTCCGGTCCCGGCCGTTCGACCTGGTGTCGGTGCCGTCGGTGGCCGAGCACGACTCCTCCGGTGCGGCGATCCGGGTCGACTACCGGCGCGGCAAGGTGATGCGCCGGCTCGCCGGTGACGACCCGCAGGTCAACGAGGAGTGGATCTCCGACAAGGACCGGTTCGCGTTCAACTACGCGACCACCGGCGACCGGCTGACCCACCCGATGATCCGCGAGGACGGCGAGCTGCGGCCGGCGTCCTGGCCGGAGGCACTGTCCTTCGCGGCGGAGAACCTGACCGCGGCCCGTGGCAACGCGGCCGTGCTGACCGGCGGCCGGCTGACCGTCGAGGACGCCTACGCGTACTCGAAGTTCGCCCGGGTCGCCCTCGGCACCAACGACATCGACTTCCGGGCCCGGCCGCACTCCGCGGAGGAGGCGGACTTCCTCGCCGCCGCGGTGGCCGGCACCGGTCTCGGTACGACGTTCGGCGACCTCGAGCGGGCCGGATCCGTGCTGCTCGTCGGGTTCGAGCCGGAAGAGGAAGCGCCGTCGGTCTTCCTCCGGCTGCGCAAGGGCGTCCGGGCCCACGGCACCAAGGTCTTCACGGTCGCGGCCTACGGGTCCCGCGGCATCGAGAAGCTGGACGGCGTCGTCGTACCGGCATCGCCGGGCACCGAGGCCGCCGTACTGGCCGACCTCAGTGCCGCCGGTTCGGCCGGGGCCGCGGCGCGGGCCGCGCTCGGTGCGGACTCGATCATCATCGTGGGTGAGCGGCTCGCGAGCGCGCCGGGTGGTTACTCGGCCGCGCTGCGGCTGGCGCTCGACACGGGTGCGCAGCTGGCCTGGATCCCGCGGCGTGCGGGTGACCGCAGCGCGCTCGAGGCCGGCTGCCTGCCGGGGCTGCTGCCCGGTGGCCGGCTGGTGTCCGACCCGCAGGCGCGCGTCGACCTGCAGGCCGCGTGGGGTGTGGAGCACCTGCCGGCGAACGTCGGCAAGGACCTGACCGAGATCCTGGCTTCGGCCGGATCCCTGGCCGCCCTGGTGGTCGCGGGGGTCGAGATCGACGACCTGCCCGACCCGGCGGCTGCTCTGGCCGCGCTCGAGGCCGCGCCGTTCGTGGTCAGCTTCGAGGTCCGCAACTCGCAGGTGACCGAGCACGCAGATGTCGTCTTCCCGGTGGTACCGCCGGCGGAGAAGGACGGCACCTTCGTCAACTGGGAGGGCCGCGAGCGGTCGTTCCCGGTGGTGCTGCCGGTCCCGGCCGCGATGCCCGACGTCCGGGCGCTGGCCGCGCTGGCGCAGGAGATGGACCGGTCGCTCGGGTTCGCCACTCCGGCCGGGGCGAAGAAGGAGTACGACGAGCTCGGCCGCTGGGACGGGGATCGCGCGCAGGAGCCGACGTACCCGGCCGGTCCGTCGCTCGGCGCGTTCGACTCCACCCGGCTGGCGACCTGGCGGATGCTGATCGACGACAGCCGGGCGAACGACGGTGAGCCGCACCTGACCGCCACCGCGCGGACGCCGGTCGCACGGATCTCGCTCACCACCGCGCGGCGGCTCGGTGTCGCCGACGGGGACGAGTTGGCGGTCAGCACCGACGCCGGCTCGATCCGGCTGCCGGTGGTGATCACCGACATGACCGACAACGTGGTCTGGCTGCCGACCAACTCGGCCGACTCCCATGTCCGCCGGGCTCTGCACGCCGACCATGGCTCGATCGTCACGATCGCCGGAGGGAACGCATGACCAACATCCCGCTCGCGGTGCCGGACGCAGGGGTCGGGAACGACGACTGGTGGGTCGTCGGCCTCAAGGTGCTGCTGGTCTTCGTCTTCCTGATCGTGCTGACGCTGTTCAACATCTGGTGGGAGCGCCGGGTCGTGGCCCGGATGCAGCACCGGATCGGACCGAACGTGCACGGCCCGTTCGGTCTGCTCCAGTCGCTGGCCGACGGAATGAAGCTGATGTTCAAGGAAGACCTGATGCCGAAGGGCGTGGACAGGCTCGTCTACGTCCTGGCGCCGGTGATCGTGTCGATCCCGGCCTTCCTGACCTTCGCGGTGATCCCGTTCGGTCCGACGGTGAGGATCCCGTTCACCGACACCTACACCCGGCTGCAGATCACCGACCTGCCGGTCTCGGTGCTGTACGTGATGGCGGTCGCCTCGATCGGCATCTACGGCATCGTGCTCGGCGGCTGGTCGTCCAACTCGACGTACTCGCTGCTCGGTGGCCTGCGGTCCAGCGCGCAGATGATCTCGTACGAGGTCGCCATGGGCCTGGCGCTGGTGACCGTGTTCCTGTTCGCCGGCTCGATGTCCACCTCGGAGATCGTCGCGGCGCAGTCGCACCAGACCGTGCACGTGCTCGGTACGGCGATCTCGCTGCCCGGGTGGTACGCGTTCCTGCTGTTCCCGTCGTTCGTGATCTACGTGATCTCGATGGTCGGCGAGACGAACCGGGCGCCGTTCGACCTGCCGGAGGCCGAGGGCGAGCTGGTGGCCGGCTTCCTGACCGAGTACTCGTCGATGAAGTACGCGATGTTCTTCCTGGCCGAGTACATCAACATGGCGACCGTGTCGGCGCTGGCCACCACGCTGTTCCTGGGCGGCTGGCGGGCCCCGTGGCCGATCTCGCTCTGGGACGGCGCGAACTCCGGCTACTGGCCGGTGCTGTGGTTCGTCGGCAAGATGATGTGCTTCATCTTCTTCTACATCTGGCTGCGCGGCACGCTGCCGCGACTGCGCTACGACCAGTTCATGCGACTCGGCTGGAAGATCCTGATCCCGATCTCGCTGGCCTGGATCCTGCTGGTCGCGACCGTCCGCGCGGTCGGCCGGGAGACCACCTTCAGCCGCAGCACGCTGCTGGTCGCCGCCGCCGTCGTGCTGGTGATCGCGGTGATCACCCTGTTCGTGCCGGGGAAGCCCAAGGAAGACAAGACCGAGGTCGACGACGGCGAGGAGTTCGATGCCTTCGCCGGCGGCTTCCCGGTGCCACCACCGCTCGTCAAGACTCCGAGCCGAAATGAGGCGGACGTCAGCCGTGGCTGAGAAAAAGACAGTCAAAGAGTCCCTCTGGGATCCGGTAGCCGGGTTCGGGGTCACCTTCCGGACGATGTTCCGGAAGGTGTTCACCGAGCAGTACCCGTTCGAGAAGAAGCCGACCGCCCCGCGCTTCCACGGCCGGCACCAGCTGAACCGCTGGCCGGACGGGCTGGAGAAGTGCATCGGCTGCGAGCTGTGCGCGTGGGCCTGCCCCGCGGACGCGATCTACGTCGAGGGTGCGGACAACACCGATGGAGGCCGGTTCTCCCCTGGTGAGCGGTACGGCCGGGTGTACCAGATCAACTACCTGCGCTGCATCCTCTGCGGGCTGTGCATCGAGGCCTGCCCGACCCGGGCGCTCACGATGACCAACGAGTACGAGCTCGCCGACACCAGCCGCGCGTCCCTCATCTATGAGAAGAAGGACCTGCTGGCGCCGCTGCTCCCGGGCATGCAGGAGCCGCCGCACGACATGCAGCTCGGCAGCACCGAGAAGGACTACTACCTCGGCCTGACCGGTGCCGCCGTACCGGCCGAGGGTGGTGACGCCAAATGATCGGCATGGTCACCGGCGGGCAGTTCGCGTTCTGGATGCTGGCCCCGGTCATGATCCTGGCCGCGATCGCGATGGTCCTGGTCCGCAAGGCGGTGCACTCTGCGCTGTTGCTGGCGACGGTGATGATCTGCCTCGCGGTGCAGTACGCCGCTCAGGACGCGCCGTTCCTGTTCGCCGTACAGATCATCGTCTACACCGGCGCGATCCTGATGCTGTTCCTCTTCGTGCTGATGCTGGTCGGTGTGGACGCCTCCGACTCCCTGGTCGAGACGATCCGCGGGCAGCGACTGCTGGCCGCGGTGGCGTTCCTCGGCTTCGGGATCCTGCTGGTCGCCGCCGTCGGCAACGGGATCTGGGGGCACCCGCTCGGCCTGGCCGACGCGCAGCCGGAGGGGAACGTCAGGGGCCTCGCGCAGCTGCTGTTCGGCAAGTACGTGTTCGCCTTCGAAGTGACCTCGGCGCTGCTGATCACCGCGGCGATGGGCGCGATGATGCTGGCCCACCGTGAGCGGCTGACCAAGAAGAGGACCCAGCGCGACCACGCCGAGGAGCGGATCCGCAAGTACGCCGAGCAGGGGATCCATCCGGGTCCGCTGCCGACTCCCGGCGTACTGGCCCGGCACAACGCCGTCGACACGCCGGCGCTGCTGCCGGACGGGTCGATCGCACCGACGTCGGTTTCGCGTGTGCTGCAGGCACGTGGCACCGTGTTCCCCGAAGCCGAGGAGCGGGCCGACATCGACGAGGTCCGCCAGCTCGACTCGGGCGACGACTACGACGACTCCGACGAGGGAGCGAAGGCATGACGACCGAGCCGTACATCGTGCTCGCGGCGATTCTTTTCAGTATCGGCGCACTCGGCGTGCTGGTGCGCCGCAACGCCATCGTCGTCTTCATGTGCGTCGAACTGATGCTGAACGCAACGAACCTCGCGTTCGTCACCTTCGCCCGCCAGCACGGCAACCTCGACGGCCAGATCGCCGCCTTCTTCGTGATGGTGGTGGCCGCGGCCGAGGTGGTCGTCGGGCTGGCGATCATCATGGCCATCTTCCGCACCCGTCGCTCGGCCTCGGTCGACGACGCCAACCTGCTCAAGTACTGAGGTAAGCACCGATGAGTCATGAGCTGACGTGGCTGCTGATCGCGGTCCCGGCCGTGTCCGCGGCGATCCTGCTGCTCGGTGGCAAGGCCACCAACGCGTGGGGTCACCTGCTGGGCACGCTGGCACCGCTGATCTCCTTCGCCTTCGGCGTCGTTCTGTTCGTCCAGATGCAGGGCAAGCCGAGCGACGACCGGGCCGAGACGGTCCGGCTGTTCGAGTGGTTCTCTGTCGGCAACATCAAGGTGGAGTTCAGCCTGCTGATCGACCCGCTGTCGATCCTGTTCGTGCTGCTGATCACCGGTGTGGGTTCGCTCATCCACATCTACTCGATCGGCTACATGGAGCATGACGAGCGCCGGCGCCGGTTCTTCGGTTATCTGAACCTGTTCATCGCGTCGATGTTGCTGCTGGTTCTCGCGGCCGACTACCTGGTGGTCTTCGTCGGCTGGGAGGGTGTCGGCCTGGCGTCGTACCTGCTGATCGGGTTCTGGCAGTACAAGACCACGGCCGCGGTCGCCGCGAAGAAGGCCTTCGTGGTGAACCGGGTCGGTGACATGGGCCTGTCGCTCGCGGTGATGAGCATGTGGGCGCTGTTCGGCTCCTCGGCCTTCGCGACCGTGAACGCCGGCGCGGACAAACTGTCGGGTACCTGGGCCACGCTGCTCGGGCTGATGCTGCTGCTGGCGGCGTGCGGCAAGTCCGCGCAGGTGCCGCTGCAGTCCTGGCTGCTGGACGCGATGGAGGGGCCGACCCCGGTGTCGGCCCTCATTCACGCGGCGACCATGGTCACCGCGGGCGTCTACCTGGTGGTCCGCTCGAGCGCGATCTACAACGTCACCGACGCCGCGTCCACCGCGGTGGTGGTCGTCGGCACGGTGACCGTCCTGTTTGGCGCGATCATCGGTTGCGCCAAGGACGACATCAAGAAGGTCCTGGCCGGTTCCACGATGAGCCAGATCGGCTACATGATGCTTGCCGCCGGCCTCGGTCCGGTGGGCTACGTCTTCGCGATCTTCCACCTGCTCACGCACGGTTTCTTCAAGGCCGACATGTTCCTCGGTGCCGGTTCGGTGATGCACGGCATGAACGACGACGTGAACATGCGCCGTTACGGCGCCCTGCGGAAGTACATGCGGGTCACCTACGTGACGTTCGCCTTCGGCTACCTGGCGATCCTGGGCATCCCGCCGTTCTCCGGCTTCTTCAGCAAGGACCACATCATCGAGGTCGCCTTCGCGGAGAACACGGTGGTCGGTCTGTGTGCGCTGCTCGGCGCCGGAATCACCGCGTTCTACATGACCCGGCTGATGATGATGACCTTCTTCGGCGAGAAGCGCTGGGAGGAGGACGTGCATCCGCACGAGTCGCCCAAGGTGATGACCGGTCCGCTGATCGTCCTGGCGATCCTCTCGCTCGTCGGCGGCGCGCTCTACTTCGTCGGCCACTGGATCGTGAAGTGGCTGGAGCCGGTCACCGGTTTCGAGGAGGCTGAACCGCCGATCGGCGCGCTGGCGATGTCGCTGATCATCCTCGCGGTCGTGATCGTCGGTGCTGCCATCGGTGTCGTGCTGTTCCGCCGGGACATCCCGCGCCTGGCACCGGTGAAGGTCTCGCCGGTCACCACCTTCGCCCGCCGGGACCTGTACGGCGACGCGCTGAACGAGGCGGTCCTGATGCGTCCGGGCCAGTACCTCACCCGCACGCTGGTCTGGTTCGACAACCGCGTTGTGGACGGCCTGGTGAACGGGCTGGCCGCACTGTTCGGTGGACTGTCCGGAAGGCTCCGGCGGGTCCAGACGGGCTTCGTCCGTTCCTACGCACTCAGCATGGTTTTCGGCGCCGCACTCGTGGTCGTCGCCCTCCTCGCGGTGAGGTTGTCGTGAACATCGGTTGGTTGACCCTCCTACTGCTCCTGCCGTTCGTCGGGGCCATCGCGACGATGCTGGTGCCCAAGGCGAAGGCGCTGCTGGCCAAGCAGGTCGCGCTCGGGTTCTCGCTCGTCACGCTGGTACTGACGGCGGTGATCACGATCGGCTACCAGCGCAACGGCCCCGCGGACTACGCCGAGGTCCACAACTGGATCAAGCCGTTCGGTGCGCACTTCGCGCTCGGCCTCGACGGGGTCGGGGTGGTGCTGCTGGTGCTGACCGCGCTGCTCACCCCGGTCGTGCTGATCGCGTCCTGGAACGACGCGCAGAACGGCCGCTGGTCGGAGAAGGCCTTCTTCGCCTGGATCCTCGGCCTGGAGGCACTGTCGCTCGGCGTGTTCGCCGCCACCGACGTGTTCCTCTTCTACGTGCTGTTCGAGGCCACGCTGATCCCGATGTACTTCCTGATCGGTGGCTTCGGCGGCCCGCAGCGCTCGTACGCCGCGGTGAAGTTCCTGCTCTACTCGCTGCTCGGCGGTCTGCTCATGCTGGCCTCGGTGGTCGGCCTGTTCGTCGTTTCGTCGCGCCAGGGCGATCCGTCGTACCTGCTGTCCGACATGATGAAGCTCGACATGAGCCAGAACACGGAACGCTGGCTGTTCCTCGGCTTCTTCTTCGCCTTTGCGGTGAAGGCGCCGATGGTGCCGTTCCACACCTGGCTGCCGGACGCGGCCGGCGAGGCGACACCGGGTACGTCGGTCCTACTGGTCGGCGTCCTGGACAAGATCGGCACCTTCGGGATGATCCGGTACTGCCTGGGCCTGTTCCCGAACGCGTCCGAGTGGGCCACCCCGGTCGTCCTGGTGCTGGCCCTGATCTCGGTCCTGTACGGCGCGCTGCTGGCGATCGGGCAGACCGACATCAAACGGCTGATCGCGTACACCTCGATCTCGCACTTCGGCTTCATCGTGATGGGCATCTTCGCGCTGACCTCGCAGGGCCTGACCGGATCGACGCTGTACATGTTCAACCACGGGCTCTCCACCGCGGCACTGTTCCTGATCGCCGGGTACCTGATATCCCGGCGCGGATCCGCCCGGATCGCCGACTACGGCGGGGTGGAGAAGGTGGCGCCGGTGCTGGCCGGCACGTTCCTGTTCGCCGGCCTGGCCAGCCTGGCACTGCCCGGTCTGTCGCCGTTCATCTCCGAGTTCATGGTGCTGGCCGGGACGTTCAGCCGGCACAAGACGATCGCGGTGATCGCGGTGTTCGGTATCGTGCTCGCCGCGCTGTACATCCTGCTGATGTACCAACGCACGATGACCGGACCGGTCCGGGACGGGATCGAGAAGCTGAAGGACCTGAACACGCGTGAGGTACTGGCGATCGCGCCGCTCGTGATCCTGATCATCGGCTTCGGCATCTACCCGAAGCCGGTGGTCGACATCATCAAGCCCGCGGTCCAGTCGACCATGCAGCGGGTGGGCGTGACCGACAAGGCTCCGCAGATCCCCGTGACGGAGGGACAGAAGTGATCGCGCACATCCTGCCGCTGGCGGATTTCACGGCGCCCAAGATCGAGTACAACGAGCTGGCTCCGCTGCTCGTGGTCTTCGGTGCGGCGTGTGTCGGCGTCGTGGCCGAGGCGTTCCTGCCCCGGCAGTTGCGGCATCTGGTGCAGCTGGCGATCACGGTGGTAGCCCTGGTCGTCGCGGGCGTGCTGACCGCCATCCTGATGGGCGGCGACAAGGAGGTGATCGCGGCCCAGGGCGAGATCTCGGTCGACGGCCCGGCGCTGTTCACCTGGATCCTCCTGCTGGGGCTGACGCTGATCAGCGTGCTGCTGTTCGCCGAGCGGTCGGTCGACGGTGGACTGTCCGCGTTCGCCGGCCAGGCGGCCGCCGTACCGGGGTCCGAGGCCGAGCGCGAGGGCACCGCGGCGCGGGTCGAGCACACCGAGGTCTTCCCGCTGACGCTGTTCGCGGTCGGCGGCATGATGCTGTTCGCCTCGGCCAACGACCTGCTGGTGCTGTTCGTCGCGCTCGAGGTCTTCTCGCTGCCGCTGTACCTGCTGTGCGGGCTGGCGCGTCGTCGCCGGTTGATCTCGCAGGAAGCCGCGATGAAGTACTTCCTGCTCGGTGCCTTCTCCTCGGCGTTCCTGCTGTTCGGCATCGCGCTGCTCTACGGGTACGCCGGGACGATGTCGCTCGGCGGGATCTCGGACGTGCTGGCCACCCAGACCGGCGGTGACGTGATCCTGCTGGCCGGGACGGGCCTGGTGGCGGTCGGCCTGCTGTTCAAGGTCGGTGCCGTACCGTTCCACTCCTGGACGCCGGACGTCTACCAGGGCGCCCCGACGCCGGTCACCGGGTTCATGGCGGCCTGCACCAAGATCGCCGCGTTCATCGGGCTGATGCGGGTCTTCTACGTCGCCCTCGGCGGGACGCGCTGGGACTGGGCGCCGATGATGTGGATCGTCGCGATCCTCACCATGGTGGTCGGCTCGATCGTCGCGATCACCCAGTCCGACGTGAAGCGGATGCTGGCGTACTCGTCGATCGCCCACGCAGGCTTCCTGCTGACCGCGTTCGTCGGGCTCTCGCAGGCAAGTAGCGGCAACCACAACGGGATCACCTCGACCCAGGCGGTGCTGTTCTACCTGGTCTGCTACGGCTTCCCGACCGTCGGCGCCTTCGCCGTCGTGACGCTGGTGCGGGACGCGGGTGGCGAGGCGACGCACCTGTCGCGCTGGGCCGGACTGGGCAAGAAATCGCCGCTGCTGGCCGGCATCTTCGCCTTCTTCCTGATCTCCTTCGCCGGGATCCCGCTGACCGCCGGCTTCACCGGCAAGTGGGCGGTGTTCACCGCGGCGTGGAGCGGTGGCGCGTGGCCGCTGGTCGTGGTCGCCGTACTGTGCAGCCTGATCGCCGCGTTCTTCTACGTCCGCGTGATCGTGCTGATGTTCTTCTCCGACCTCCCGGCCGACGCACCGGACGTGGCCCTGCCCGGCTGGCAGACCACGACCGCCGTCGCCCTCGGTCTCGCCGCCACCGTGGTCCTCGGCCTGGTCCCCGGACCGGTGCTCGACCTGGCGGCCCGCGCAGGTGAGTTCATCCGTTGAGTCCGACCCCGCTGCCGGCCGAGAGCCTGGGATTCGCGTTCGCCGACGAGGCGCTCGAATCCCGGGTTCGTGCCGGCCTGGAGACCGTCGAGCAGGCGCTGCGCGACGCGACCCAGTCCGAGGCGCCGTTCGTCACCGCGGCCGCGCAGCACGTCATGGTTGCCGGTGGCAAGCGGTTCCGGCCGCTGCTGGTACTGCTGGCGGCCGAGTTCGGGCCTGCTCCGGACGCCTCGGAGGTCGTCAAGGCGGCCGCGGTGGTCGAGCTCACCCATGTCGCGACCCTGCACCACGACGACGTGATGGACGAGGCCGCGCTGCGGCGGGGCTCGTCCACCGCGAACGCCCGCTGGGACAACTCGGTCGCCATCCTGTCCGGTGACTGGCTGTTCGCCCGGGCGTCCTACCTGCTCGCCGACCTCGGGCCGGAGGCGGTCCGGATCCAGGCCCGGACCTTCGGCCGGCTCGTCGAGGGCCAGATCCGCGAAACCCTGGGGGTCGGCGAGGGCCAGGACCCGCTGAAGCACTACCTCTCGGTGGTCGCCGACAAGACCGGCTCGCTGATCGCGACGTCGGTGCTCTTCGGAGCCCGGTACGCCGGTGCCTCCGAGCAGATCCAGGAATCGCTGCGCGCCTTCGGCGAGGAGATCGGCGTCGCCTTCCAGCTCGCCGACGACATCCTCGACATCGCCTCGGAGTCCGGCCAGTCCGGTAAGACTCCCGGCACCGATCTGCGCGAGGGCGTCCCGACCCTGCCGGTCCTGATCTTCCGGGCTCAGGCCGACCCGTCGGACCCGACGGACGCACGCCTGCTCGAGCTGCTCGACTCGGACCTGTCCGACGACACCCGCCTGGCCGAGACCCTCGACCTCCTGCGGGCCCACTCGTCCTTCCGGCAGGCCGAGGACGACGTACGCCGACGCGCCGCCGACGCGCGCAAACTCCTCGCCGACCTTCCCGAAGGCACCGCCCGCGACGCCCTCGACTCCCTCTGCGACCTGGTCGCCACCCGCTCGGTCTAGAAGGCGTTGCGGCGCCGCATCGCGCGCGGCCGCCCGTCCGGGTCGTAGACGTGACGGGCCAGCCGGCTCGCCCAAGCAGTCTGCAGGCGGGACACGGGGTGCGGGCTGTGCCGGCGGATCCGGCCGGGAGGTCGTGGCCCGAGGCAACCATTCGCGATCCACTCGTCGAGAGTGGCGGCCTGCTCCTGCCAGAGCTTGAAGCCGCTGATCGGGTCGAGGTCGGGGGCATCGGTGGCGAGATGTTCGGACCACAGCTCCGAGCGGAGCGACCGGGCCAGGTCCGCGGACTCGATCGCGCAGGTCAGTTCGCTGTCGTTGGTCCAGGACCTGCGATTGAAGTTGTCCGAGCCGCAGGTCAGCCACTGGTCGTCGACGATACAGACTTTCGCGTGCACATAGATCGGTACGCCGTACTCGTTCTCCAGGTTGTAGACCGCGACGCGATCCGACTCCAGCAATCTCAGTGCCTCGAGCTGGGCGTAGCGGGCCGGCGGGCCGCTGATCCGGCCGTCCTGGTCCGGATACCGTGGCACGACGGCGATGATCCGCAGCTCGGGCGACCGGTCCAGCGCCTCCCGCAGGCGATGCGTCACCTCCGCTGACCACAGGTACTGATCCTCGACGTAGACCAGGGTCTTCGCTCGCGCGAACGCCTTCAGATAGCCGCGAGCCACGCTGTATTCACCGTGCGGCGCGAACGGGAAAGTCGGATGCTTGTGCGCGTAGGTCCGCAGCACCTGCACCGGATGCGGCCCGGCCGGCGGCGGATCCGGGAACGCCTCCGGCAACTTCGACGGGTGTCGCGGCATCCGGGCCAGCCGCTGGACCACCATCCGGTACGGCGTCCGGCGGTCCAGCGGATGCGGATCGTCCCAGCGTTCGACGAAGCAGCGCAGGAGCTCGCCTACCGCCGGACCGTGGATCTCGAGCACGACGTCGTGCCAGGGAGCCCGGGACCCGTAGCGCGGGTCCATCGGTGCGGTTTGCGGATCGCCCAGGTGCCGTGCGTCGTCGCGTCGTCCGTGACACAGGTCGATACCTCCGACGAAGGCGACATCGGCGTCCGGATCGCCGCGATGCCGGATCACGAACAGCTTCTGGTGGTGCGACGCCAGCCGGCGGACCCGCTGGTCGAGCAACACCTCGGCGCCGGCCTCGTTCAACTCGGTCCCGAGCCGCTGGTTCTGCTGCGAGTTGAAGTTCATGCGGTCGGAGTGGGACCGCCACAACAGCGCCCGGATCTCCACCCCGGTGCGCGCGAGGTCGCAGAGGAGCGACCCGATGCTCGGGCCGTCCTCGAACAGCACCTCGTCCGGATCCCCGCGCCAGTCGGTGAAGTACACCCGGTCACCGGACCGCAGGCCGCACAGCTCGTCGTACAACCGCCGGAAGTACGTCGCTCCATGCACCAACGGCCGCACCAGATTCCCCTCGGTCCACGCCCCACCCTCGTCGATGCCAGTGGCCGCATTGCCACGCTCGCCCGCGCTGAGAAACCACTCGTACGTCATACCCACCCCAGTGCCCTCCCAGTCCCGGCACACACTCGATGCCACCCCACCGACCTCCACCAGGCCCCCGCCCGAGACGCCCTCTGCGACCTGGTAGCCACCCGCTCCGTCTGACCCACGGCGCGGTCACTCCAGCGTCAGGACGATGGCTTGCCCCCCAGGCTCCGACCTGACTGCCAAGTCGTCGCCCGGAGAGGCGTCGACAACGCCCCGGCCGTAGGCAGCGACCTCGACGTCTCCGTTGCCGGATCGGAAGGTGGTTCTCCCCGCAAGGCGGTAGGTGTGGCTGCCCGCGCTGGTCACCGGCACGTCCAGCACCGCTGTCGGGTCGTTGAGACTGACGGTCAGCAGACCCGCGGGCCGGCCGTCCATGACCACCGAGATCTCTCCGGCAATCTGCTGAGCTGCGAGTGTGTAGAAGATCCTGACACTGCTGGACGACGACGGTTCGGGCTCGGGGCTACTACCGGTGGGAGCAGGACCGCTGACCGTGATAGGAGGCGCCGAGCCGGTGTCCGGGCCGCTGGACTGACTCAGCAGGCCCAAACCGACCGCCCCGACAAGCAACGTGAGCGCCAGCAATCCAACCGAAAGTGACACTTTCAGGCCGCGCCCGCTCATCGGTCCGGCATTGCTCATGTCTCCCCCTCTGCTTACGATAGGCCCGAGCGAACCGGCGCAGCAAGAGCGACCTCTCCTCACGGAGGTGCTGGGTGTTTTTCAAGGACCATCCCGCGCTGGTCACGGCAGCACTCTCTGCCCTGCTGATTGCCGCGCGACTGCTGTCCATCGCGCGTTTTGACGTAAGTACCGCTGCAACAATTCTGCAAACCTCAGGAACAGCAACCGCGGTCGCCGGGACCACGCTCACTCTGCTGCCCTTTGCGTTGATGGTGGCAACTTGCCTGCTGGCAGTTGTCGTCCTGATCGACCCTTCTCTGATCAACCTGAGTCCAGGGTGGGCGTGGACTCTTTTCAGCCTGGCCCTGGGTGCGACGCTCTGCCTGACGGCCACCGCACTCGTGGTCGCCACGGTGGCCGTCGTAGTCGTCGTGGCCGTCATCGGCCGCTATGTTCGCCGAAACTCGCGGACGGTTCATATCGCTGAAGCCGTTGCCTCGAGCCGGCTGCTGAGAATTCAGCTCACGGTGCTGCTGGTGGTCGCCGCAATGACTCCGATCATCTTGCAAAGACCGTGGCTACCGGTGCAGACCATTACCATGACGGATGGAAAGCTCCGGGTCGGTTACGTACTCGGCGAATCGCAAGGGGCATTGGTGCTCATGAGTGAAGCCGATCGATCTATCGAGTTTCTTGATCCTGACAACGTCAAATCTCGGGCTATTTGCAGCGGACCGCCGGCGGTCAGTGGAGCGCTCCGGAAAGCACCACAGCTGGAATTCAGGGGATCATTTCTCGGAGCGCTGCTCTGGGGCCGAAACACCCCGCGCTATCCACCGTGCCCCAAAGGCCAGTGAGCCCACCGGTCCGGTACGGATCTGAACGGGTGGAACTGCTCGCCGCTAGGGTCCTCGGGTGAGCGAGCGCACCTTGTCCAACGGCAGCCGAGCTGGTTCGTGAGATCGAGAGCCGGCAGCCCCACCGCTGAGGGCTAGCGGTTCTGCCAGGTGGGACTTTCGACGTAGTGGTTGTCGTAGCGGTCGCTCGTCCTCCCGAGCTCGGCCGGGTCGGTTTCACCGCGGTACACGGATTCCAGGAGGCGGTAATAGCCGAAGCGAGGCTTGGCGTGGGTGAGGACGAAGAGGACCTCGGTATCGTGGTCGCCGGCGGCTTCGAAGGCGTGCGGAGTGTTCGGGGGTACGACGAGGAAGTCGCCTGGCTCCAGCGTGGTGATGTTGTCGCCGGTGAGGACGCGGAGGGAGCCGTCCAGGACGAAGAAGAGTTCGGCGGCCTCATGGTGGAGGTGCGGGGGAGCGCCTTCCTTGCCGGGCTTGAAGATCGAGCGGTGGCTGGTGAGGTGTCCGTTGGTGTCGGGTACGTCGGCGAGCAGCGTGACGCCGCTGGCGGACAGGACCTCGGCCTCGATGGAACGGGTCAGGACGGCCGCGGGGTTCTGGATATTTGACATCTTGAATCAACTCCTGGCTAGGAACAGGCGTGGTGGATCAGGACTTGAGGTTGGCGAACCAGGTGCGGGTGTTCTCCGGAGCGGCCGGCGTCTGCTGCACTACGCGCGTGGCGATGTCGGCGATTGTCGTTCCGGCCAGCTCGCGGCGGTAGGTGAGCTCCGCCGCACGCATTGCCTGGGAGACCAGGCAGGCTTCCCGGTAGTCGGCGCGGGCGTCTGCGCGAGGCCCGGACTTCAGGATCTGGGTGCAGCGGAAGGCGTCGTCGGTGCCGTCGATGGCGACGACGATGTCGAGCAGCGTGATGTTGCGCGGGTCGCGGGCCAGTTGGAAGCCACCCTTCGGCCCGGAGACCGAGGAGAGAATGCCGGCCCGGGTCAGCGCCTGCAACTGCTTGTTCAGGTACGCCGTGGGAAGGTCGTAGAAGGCGGCGAGTCGCTTGGCGGTCACCGCCTCACCGGGCAGCCAGCCGAGGTTCACGCAGCTGTGCATCGCCCATTCGACGCCCTCGTTCATCTTCATAACCTGGATATTAAATGTCCTGAATAGCAGGAGTCAAGAGACCCGGCGGAAGCCGAAAATTCAGACTGCGGAGGCGGTCACCGCGGCCCGCTCGAGGGCGATGCTCTGGCGGCGGCGGTTCATGCTGTCCCAGGTGAAGATGACGAGGGCGAGCCAGACCAGGCCGAAGCCGGCCCAGCGCATGGTGGACATGGCCTCGTGGAAGACCAGGACGCCGACGATGAACTGCATGATCGGCGCGATGTAGTTCAGCAGGCCGAGCGTCGTCATCGAGACCCGCGTCGCGGCGGCTCCGAAGAGCAGGAGCGGTACGGCGGTGATCGGGCCGGTCAGCAACACCAGCACCAGGTAACCGGCGCCCTGGTGGGTGACCGTCGAATCACCGTGGAGCCCGAGTACGGCGATCGCGGCGAGCGCGAGCGGGAACGCAGTTCCGGACTCGATCGCCATCCCCTCGATCGCCCCGGCGCCGGCCTGCTTCTTCGCCAGGCCGTAGAGACCGAACGAGAACGTCAGGATGATCGCCACCCACGGCGGCTGCCCGTTCTCGATGGTCAGCCCGACGACGGCGACGAACGCGATGGACAGCGCCACCCATTGCGCCGTACGCAGCCGTTCCTTCAGGACGAAGACGCCGAGCAGCACCGTGAACAGCGGGGTGATGAAGTACCCCAGCGACGTCTCCACCACCCGGCCGTGGTTCACCGCCCAGATGTACGTGCCCCAGTTCGCCGAGATCAGGAACGCCGCGGCGATCAGCGGCCACCGCCGCCGCGGCTCCCGCAGCAACGCCTTCACCTGGCCGAACTTCCGCAGTACGACGACCAGGATGGCGATCGTGACCAGGGACCAGAGGACCCGGTGGGCGAGCAGTTCGATCGCGCCGGAGTGGTCCAGCAGCTTCCAGTACAGCGGAAAGAGGCCCCAGATCAGGTACGCGGTGAAGCCGTAGGTGAACCCTTTTCGCTGTTCTGGCACGCCGTCAGCCTAAGCCCGCGCGACAGTGGCATCCAATTGCTTTGCTCATGACGTGAGACGGG
This sequence comes from Kribbella sp. NBC_01484, assembly GCF_036227145.1. NCBI lineage: Bacteria > Bacillati > Actinomycetota > Actinomycetes > Propionibacteriales > Kribbellaceae > Kribbella > Kribbella sp. NBC_01484. The sequence continues at coordinate 1,779,837 of NZ_CP109437.1, read as the reverse complement.
CTGGTGCGATGGGGTTGGATAGAGAGGTGGAAATGAGGAGGCACCAGTGGGTGTGAGGACCGGTCTGGTCTCGGTGACGTTTCGCCAGTTGCCGGCCGACGAGGTGGCGGAGGTGGCGGCGAAGGCCGGGCTCGCGGCGATCGAGTGGGGTGGTGACGTACATGTCCCGCTCGGCAATCTGGTTGCCGCCCAGCGGGTGAAGGCGCTGTCCGAGGTCCACGGCCTCGAGATCGCGGCGTACGGCTCGTACCTGCGGGCCGGCAGTGTCGACCGCGAGGAGATGCGTTCGGCGGTCGCCACCGCCGAGGCGCTCGGCGCGCCCCGGATCAGGGTCTGGGCCGGCAATGTCAGTACGGCGGAAGCCGGCGTGGGGGACCGGATGGCGGTGACCCGCGGGCTGGCCGAGTTGGCCGACGTTGCCGCGACTGCCGGGATCGAGGTCGCGCTGGAGTTCCACCGCAACACGCTCACCGACGAGGTCGACTCGACGATCACGCTGCTGCTCGACGTCGGTGCGCCCAACCTCAAGACCTACTGGCAACCGCCGGTCGATCTGGACGACGCCCAGTGCCTCGAGCAACTCGAGGCCCTGATGCCGTGGCTCAGCACTGTCCACGTCTTCTCGTGGTGGCCGTCCAACACCCGCCTGCCACTAGCGGCCCGGGCATCCCTCTGGCGCCCCGTCCTGGACCGCCTCGGCGCCGAACCCCGCGAAATCAACGCCCTCCTGGAATTCGTAGCCGACGACTCCCAGGACCAGTTCGCCAAGGACGCCGCCGACCTGCACTCCTGGGTCTGATCAGTCGGTCGTGTAGACGCCGACACCGATCGTCCCCCTGGGCTCGGTCGTCGGCCCGTTGGTGCCGTACACGAGCGTGGCGGTCACGGTCACCGGCTGTCCCTTCGGGACGGCCGGCGTGAGCGTCGCGCTCGGGTCCGGCCCGGCCTGGTAGCCACCCAACGGCCGTCGGCTGATCACGGTCCCGTCACTCAGCCGGAGCTGGATCCGGTACGGCGCGCCGAACTTGTAGCCGTTCGTGGTGGAGAGCAGGCGCAACGCGACCGGACCGCCGGTGGAGGTGAAGGTCGTGGTGACCTGTGCCTGGCCCCGATCCCCGATAGTCGCCGCGAGGAGCGTCTGAGGTCCGACCTTGCGCCGGATGATCAGCTCGTTCTTCACATAATCGCCGGGCTGTGCGGGGACGACGGCGGGGAACGGGCCGCCACGTTCGGCGTAGATGCCCAGGCCGATCTGCTGGGCCGGGTCGTCCGGCGCCGGCGGGCCGGACGGGGGTGCGACGAGGTCCATGGTGACCTTGGCCGGCTGCCCCAGGGGAGCGGGAGCGTCGGCCCAGACCCCGGTCTCGCCGGCGATGCTCAGGGGGTACGTGGTGCCGGGGGGCGGGCAAGACCCAGCCAGAACCGTGTAGCCGTTGATCCGAACCCAGACCTGGTCCTTCGTCGCGATCCGGCAGATCGGGGCGAAGGCGACCCCCTTCGTGGTCGCGGCCCAGTCGAACTCGAGGTGGGTCCGACCGGGCTCGCCGGACGCGCTCCGCAGCAGCGTGTTGCCGGGGAAGGCGCCGGGAATGGGCAGGTCGTTCTGGAGGTGCTGCGTTCGGTCCGTCGGCTCCGGCGTGGAGGTCGACAGGGCACCCGGCAGCACCGCGACGGAGATCGCGACCGCAGCCGCTGCGGCGGTCGCGGCGGCGATCAGGCGCCGGCGCCGGGTGCGCCGGATCTTCGTTCGGACGCCGGGGAGAAGGTCGGCAGGGCGGTCGTCTGCGGTGGCGGCGCGCATGGTCAGTTCGTCGCGGAGGTTCTGGAGGTTCATCGCGAGGGCTCCTGGTCGGCGGAGGCGACGGAGGCGAGTGCTGGGTCGAGGCGGAGTTTGGCCAGCGCCTTCGCGGCTTGGCTTTTGACGGTGCCGACGGCGCAGCCCATCAGGCGTGCGGTCTCGGCTTCGGTGAGGTCCTCGTAGAAGCGGAGTACGACGACGGCGCGCTGGCGCCGGGGGAGGCGGCCGAGGGCGTCCCAGAGGTCGACGCGGTCCTCGCCGGCGGGGGCCGGCGACTCCGGCAGTTCGTCGGTCGGGATCTCGCCGGTCCAGCGGCGGCGCCACCAGGACGAGTACGTGGTGACGAGGATCCGCCGTACGTAGGGCTCCGGGTCGTCCGTGCGGATCCGGGACCAGTGGAACCAGGCCTTGGCCAGCGCGGTCTGGACCAGGTCCTCGGCGAGCGCGTGGTCGCGGGTCAGCAGGTACGCCGTCCGCAGCAGAGCCCGGGAGCGGGCCGCGACGAACGCGTCGAAGCTCTCCAGGGTCCGCACCGCCACCCCCGTCTCGCGCGCGGTCAACGCGCCGTTCTCGATGCTCACATCGTGCTCGACCGGCTGGGCCATCCGGATGGTTGCCCGGCTGTGCGCCAGTTGCAGATCCGGGTCCGCCCAACTGCGGGATCTAGAGGAGTTGGCTGAATGCGTGGATGAGGAGGCCGACCAGGGCGCCGACGACGGTTCCGTTGATCCGGATGAACTGCAGGTCGCGGCCGACGTGCAGTTCGATCCGGGCGGCGGCCTCGCGGCCGTCCCAGCGTTCGATCGTGTCGGAGATGATCGAGACGATCTCGTTGCCATAGGTGCGAACGACGTACCCGACCGCCTCGGCGGCGCGGGCGTCGACCCTGCCGCGGAGTCCGTCGTCGTCCTGCAGTCGTTTGCCCAGCTCCTGCAGGGCTGTCGTCGCGCGCACCTGCAACGTGCTGGCCGGATCGTTGATCGCCTCGATCAGCGCCTTGCGTACGGCGTCCCACACAGCGGTCAGGCTCGAGCCCATGTCGGGGTGCGTTAGCATCCGGGCCTTGAACGCCTCGAAGCGGCCCATCATGTCGGGGTCGTTCTGCAGATCGTCGGCGAGCTGGCCGAGGAGCCGGTCGAGCGCCTGGCGAGTCGGGTGCGAAGGGTTGTCCCGTACGTCGGCCAGCCACGCCAGCGCCTCCCGGTGGATCCGGTCGATCACGATCCGGTCCACCCATTGCGGCGACCAGCTCGGCGCGCGCGAACCGACGATGTCGGCGACCACGTCCCGGTTGTCCCGCAGCCAGTCGTGCGCCTCGACCAGAACCAGCTCGAGCAACGCGTGGTGGGCGCCGTCCTCGACCACCGACTGCAGGAAATGCCCGGCGATCGGGCTCAACGGCTCTCGGACGAACCGCGGTAGCAACGATCCCCGCACGAACGCGGTCACGTCCTCGTCGCCCAGCCTCGGCAGCGCCGCGCCGACCGTCCGGGCTCCCTCGGCCACGATCCGCTCGGCGTGGTTGCCGGCGGCAAGCCACTCGCCGACCCGGCGGCTCACCTCGGCGGTGCGCATCTTCTCCGCCACCACCTCTTCGGAGAGGAAGTTCTCGGTGACGAACTGCTCCAGGCTCTCGGCGAGGCTGTCCTTGCGGGTCGGCACGATCGCGGTGTGCGGGATCGGCAGCCCGAGCGGATGCCGGAACAGGGCGGTGACCGCGAACCAGTCCGCCAGCGCACCCACCATCGCCGCCTCGGCCGCGGTGTTCACGTAACCCCATCCGCCCTCGAGGTGCAGAGTGGCCACGTAGATCGCGACTGCCAGCAGCAACAACCCCAACGCGACCGATCGCATCTGCCGCAACCCGCGCCGCCGAACCTGGTCAGCGGCGCTCAACGTCATTGTCGCCATACACCGATCTAACCAAGTGGGCGGTGATCAGGTGGTCAGGCGACGGCCTGGTCGACCCCTGAATTACGCACGGTCCGCCGATCCATCAGCCCCGAGATGAGCGCCAGCGCCAACCCGGCGACGGCCAGTACGGCGCCCAGCCGGCTCGGCCACTCGTAGCCGAATCCGGCGGCCAGCACGAGGCCGCCGAGCCAGGCGCCGAGTGCGTTCGCGATGTTGAGCGTCGAGTGGTTGAGTGAGGCGGCCAGCGACTGGCCTCCGTGCGCGACATCCATCAAGCGGGTCTGCAACGCCGGGACCAGGATGCTCGCGGAGAAGCCCATCGCGAACACCCCGATCAGCGCACCCGGCTTGGTCTGCGCCAGCCAGCCGAACGTTCCGAGGACGACGGCCACCGCGATCAGGCCGCCGTACAGGCTCGGCATCAGGGCGCGGTCGGCCAGGCGGCCGCCGACCACGGTGCCGCAGGTCATGCCCACGCCGTACGCGGCCAGCACGACGGTGACCGCGGACTCGGAGAAACCGGCCAGCTCTGTCATCGTCGGGGTGATGTAGGAGTAGGTGGCGAACATGCCGCCGAAGCCGACCATGCCGACCAGCAGGGCCATCCACACCTGCGGCCGGGCCAGCGCACTGAGCTCGCTGCGGATGTTGACGTCGCTGCCGACCGGCTGCGCCGCGACCCAGAACCAGACCGCCACCAGCGTGAGCAGTCCGAGGCCGCCGACCGCGAGGAACGGTGCCTGCCAGCCGAGCCGCTGGCCCATCAGAGTGGTGAGCGGTACGCCGATGATGTTGGCGACCGGGAGTCCGACCATCGTCATCGAGACCGCCCGGGCCCGCCGGTTGGCCGGCACCAGCGTCGTGCCGACCACCGCGCCGATCCCGAAGAACGCGCCGTGCGGCAGACCGGTCAGGAAGCGCGCGGCCATCAGGAACTCGTAGCTCGAGGCAACAGCCGAGAGCACGTTGCCGAGCACGAACACCGCCATCAGTCCCAGCAGCAACCGCTTCCGCCCGGTCCGCGCGCCGAGTGCCGCGATCACCGGTGCGCCGACCACGACCCCCAGCGCGTACGCCGAGATGACGTGACCGGCGGTCGGGATCGAGATGTGCACGCCGTCCGCGATCTGCGGCAGCAACCCCATCGTGACGAACTCGGTGGTTCCGATCGCGAAACCACCGGTCGCCAGCGCGAACAACGCCAAACCGACGTGGCGCGCGGTAGTCGTGCGAGTGTCAGGAGTCACCGAGTTTTTCACGGCTGATTGTCGCATCCAACCGCATTCCCGGACGATCGGACAACCATCGCGGCTGCTCAAACATTGGCGTGGCGGCGTCGGAGCGAGACGCTGAACTCGCAAGGGATCCCCGCAGTCGCGGAGTCCCGGCCGTCACGTCAGGAGCCGCCGTATGAAGACCATCCATCACGTACTCGACATCGATGGGCCGGTGGACTCGGTGTGGAGTGCGCTCACCGAAGGCCCGCGCCTCGCGTCGTGGTGGTCCACGCGCGTGGAGACGGCGCCGGCAGCGCTCGGCGTTCAGGCTCACTGGACGTTCAGCGGCGACTTCAACCCCATCATGCAGGTGACTGAGATCGTGCCGCGTTCCGCGGTGTCCTGGCGGTGCATCGGTGGACATGACAACTGGCAGGACAACGACTTCCGCTTCCAACTCGTTCCACTCGAGTCCGACCGCACCCGGCTGCGGTTCTGGCAGGAGTACGCAACCGAGCTCTCCGACGACGACTACGGCATCTACAACTTCAACTGGGGCTACTACCTCGAGAGCTTGCGGCTCCTGTGCACCCGCGGCCGCGGCCGACCTTACGTCCCCAGCGCCGGACCGACGTAGCACCCCGCACCATCCGAAGGAGATCCTGATGCCCATTTACCAGACCGCGCACTACGAGGTCCGGGCCGACGCCGTTGATCGTGTCAAGGCTGCGATCACCGAGTTTGTCCGCTACGTCACGGACAATGAGCCAGGCAGCCGCCTGTACGCGGCGTGGCAGGAGGTCGATGATCCGACCAAGTTCGTTCATCTGTTCATCTTCGAGGACGAGGCGGCCCATGAGGCTCACAGTCGATCTGACGCAGTCGCCGCGTTCGAGGCTGTCTACACGCCCGAGTTGACGGCCGGCCCTGTCGTCTTCACCGACTATGACCTCGTCGCAGCCACCATGAGATAGGCGCGGTTGCGCTGTGCGCACGTTGTTCGTCTGGCTGTGCGGTCTGGTTGCCTTGGCCGGGATGGCGTGGTTGAGGTCGCGAGGTGGGCGTGGGAGCATCCGGCATGGCCAACTTTGGGGACTACCAGTTGCAGATCTACCTGCAGGGGATGTTGCAGGGGATCCGGCCGGAGATCACGACCGACCTGGCCCGGCTGGAGTCGCAGGCGGCCGGGAAGCTGCCGGTGGAGGCGATGGGCTACATCGTTCCGAGCGCGGGGAGTGGCGCGACGGCACGAGCCAACCAGGTGGCGTTCGATCGGTGGCGGCTGGTGCCCCGGATGCTCCGTGGCAGCACCGAACGCGACCTGTCCTGCACCATCCTCGGTACGGCGATGCCCGCCCCGGTGGTGGTCGCACCGATCGGCGTCCAGACGCTGGCGCATCCGGACGGCGAACTCGCGACGGCCCGGGCCGCCGACACCCTCGGCCTGACCTACACGCACTCGACCCAGGCGAGTCACGCGATCGAGCAGATCGAGGCCGGCAGCAAATGGTTCCAGCTCTACTACCCGACCGACCGGGACGTCTGCCTCAGCTTCCTCCAGCGTGCCAAGGCCGGCGGGTACGGCGTACTCGTCGTCACGCTCGACACCGGAACGATCGGGTGGCGGCCGTCCGACCTGGACCGCGGGTTCCTGCCGTTCCTGAAGGGTGAAGGGCTGGCGAACTACTTCAGCGACCCGGCCTTCCAGGCGAAGCTGGTCAAGCCGGTCGCCGAGGACCCGGGTGCCGCGGTGATGCACTGGGCGCAGATGTTCCCGAACGTCGGCCTGGCCTGGGACGACCTGTCGTTCCTGCGCGACAACTGGGACGGCCCGATCGTGCTGAAGGGGATCACCGCGGTCGAGGACGCCAAGCTCGCGGCCGAGCACGGCGTGGACGGCATCGTGGTCTCGAACCACGGTGGCCGCCAGGTGGACGGCGCAGTCGCGTCGCTGGATGCGTTGCCCGCGATCGCGGATGCGGTGGGCGAGCAACTGACGGTCCTGTTCGACTCCGGCGTACGCACTGGCGCCGATGCCGCCAAGGCGCTCGCGCTCGGTGCCAAAGCGGTGCTGCTCGGACGTCCGCTGCTCTACGGCCTGGCGCTGGCCGGGCAGGCGGGTGTCGAGCATGTACTGCGATGCTTCCTGGCCGAGCTCGACCTGACGCTGGCGCTGGCCGGGTACGCGAACCATCGTGAGCTCAACCGCGACTCGGTGGTCCGGGCGTGAAGGCGGTCATCTTCGACCTGGACAACACGCTGTTCGACCACACCGCGTCGGCGACGTACGCGATCCGCACCTGGATCCCCGAGCTCGGTGGCACCCCGTCGGACGAACTGGTCGCGCAGTGGTTCGTGATCGAGGACCGCGTTTACCCCCAGTGGCTGGCCGGTGCGCTCACCCACCAGGGCCAGCGGCGCGCCCGGCTGCGGGACTTTCTGCCGCTCCTCGGCCATCCGGTCCCGCCGACCGACGCGGAGCTGGATCAGCTGTTCACGGGCTACCTGCGCCACTACCGGGGCAGCTGGACCGCGTTCCCGGACGCGCGGCCCGCGCTGGAAGTTGCCCGGAGCAACGGTTGGCGGATCGGCGTGCTGACCAACAGGAGTACGACGCAGCAGAACGCGAAGCTGGCCGCGATCGGGCTGGCCGAGCTGGTCGACGTGGTCTGTACGTCGGAGTCGCTCGGCGCCGGCAAGCCGGCGCCCGAGGCGTATCTGAAGACCTGCGAGGCCCTCGGCGCCGAGCCCGCGGACACTCTGATGATCGGCGACAACCTCGAGCTCGATGTCGTGGCGGCGCGGGCCGTGGGGCTGGCCGCGCGGCATCTCGATCGGCCGGCCGGGATCACTCTCCTGCAGTTGCTTTGACGCCGTCCACGAGCAGACGGATCAGGCGGTTGGCGCGAGCGGATGCCGGGGTAAGGGTTGTCGTGTAGCGACCATTTCAGATATCTTCTTGTCTGAAGTAGACGTTACAAGGAGGTTCGATGGAGCGCGTCACAGCGGTGGCCCGGCGGTACGTCGACGCGGGCCGGTACCCGGGGACGATCACGGTGGTCGCCCGGCGGGACGAGGTGGTCTGCTTCGACGCGTACGGGCGTTCCGACGTGGAGCGGGACCGGCCGATGCGAGCGGACACCATCTTCCGGATCTACTCGATGACCAAGCCGATCGTCAGCCTCGGCCTGATGCAGTTGTACGAGGAAGGGCTGTTCCAGCTCGACGATCCGGTGGTGAAGTTCCTGCCCGCGCTCGGTCGCCCGAAGGTGTACGACGACGATGGCTTGCGGGAGTCGGGTCGCGAGATGACGGTGCGGGATCTGTTGATGCACATGTCGGGGCTCGCGGCGTCGAACGGCAAGCATCCGGTCAGCCTGCTGTATCAGGAGGCCGGGCTGACCGGCATGGATTCGGACGCGGCGCTGTCGGAGCTCCCGGCCCGACTGGCCGGGCTGCCGCTGCAGGCGGATCCGGGGTCGCGCTGGATCTACGGGATCTCCACCGATCTGGTCGGACTGTTGTGCGAGGTGATCAGCGGGCTGCCGCTGGATCGCTATCTGCAGACCAGGATCTTCGAGCCGCTCGGAATGACGGACACCGGATTTTCGGTGCCTGAGGCAAGCATCTCCCGGTTCGCCGCGAGCTATGCGTACGACGACGGTGGGTTCAAGCTCGCTGATGATCCGCTGACGAGTGCCTACACCCGGCCGCGGTCGTTCCTGTCCGGGGTCGCCGGGCTGGTGTCGACGGCGGGGGACTACCTGCGGTTCGCCCGGATGCTGGCCGGTGGCGGTTCGCTCGACGGGGTCCGGATCATCGGGCCGCGGACGCTGCGCTTCATGACCATGAACCACTTGCCGGGCGGTCAGGATCTCGCGGCGTTCGCAGACTTCGGCGGCGAGACGAAGCGGGCGGGTCAGGGGTTCGGACTCGGCTTCGGGGTGTTGCTCGATCCGGTGGTGGCGCAGACGATCGGTACACCCGGCGAGTACTTCTGGGGTGGCGCGGCCTCGACCGCCTTTTTCGTGTCACCCGAGGATGAGCTGATCGTCATCTTCCTGACCCAGTTGCGGCCGTCTGCCAGTTATCCCGTTCGCCGTGAACTGAGAGCCGCCGTCTATGCCTCACTTGCGGACTGACGACGGCTGTCGGCTCTGGTCCGAGGTGAGCGGCGACGGCCCACCCGTCGTCCTCGTCCACGGCGGCCCCGGCTGGTGGGATGTGTTCCACGACCTCGCACTCCCTGGGTTCACTCTTCACCGCTGGGACCAGCGCGGCGCCGGCCGCTCAGACCGCCGCGGTCCCTACACCCTCGCCCGTTTCGTCGCCGACCTCGAGACAATCCGCCGCGCTACCGGCCACGAGCAGGTCGCACTCATCGGCCACTCCTGGGGAGCCGCCCTCGCCCTCCAGTACGCCGCAGCGCACCTCGACCACCTCACCCATCTGATCCTGGTCTCGAGCACCGGCCTCGACGGCACACCGCCGACGTACCGCGTCCGCGTCGCCGAGATGCTCGCGCACATCCCATCCGACGACCCCTGGATCGCCCGTATTTCAACGGGTTTCGCCGACCGCGAGACCGCCCTCGACCACGCCCGCCAACTCAACACCCCCCGCTTCGAGCCCAACCAGGAGTGCGCCGACGCCGTACTCGCCGAGCTCCGCGCACTACCCGACAGAGCAGCCGCCTGCCGGCGGATCGCCGTACCCACGCTGCTGATCCACGGCGCCGAGGACCTCCGTCCGCCGTACGTCACGGACAGCCTCCTCGAAGCGCTGCCGAACGCAGAACGGGTAGTGCTCGACGGTGTCGCGCACTACCCGTGGGTGGAAGACCCGGACGACTTTCAGAAAGTCGTCCGAGCCTTCATCAGTTGACGGTCCAGGTATCGGCGCCGGTGACCAGAGCCTGCAGATCGCCGGTGCCCTGGGCTTCCTGGGCGGTGGTGATCTGCTGGCGGACCAGGTCGTCGTACGCCGGGCGCTCGACCGAGCGGAAGACGCCGATCGGCGCGCGGTGCAGGACACCGGCGTCGGTCAGCCGGGACAGGGCGAACGCGTACGCCGGGTCCTCGGTGTGGGCGTCGTGGATGACGAGGTCCGCCTCGCCACCGGGCAGGTCCGCGACCTCGCGGACGGCCAGTGAGGCGAAACCGTCGCGGACCACGCCGAGCCGCCCGTCCTTGCCGAACCGGATCGGCTCGCCGTGCACGAGCGGGATGATCGCGTCGTCCCGGGTCTCCGGGTCCTTGAACGCCTCGAATGCGTTGTCGTTGAAGATCGGGCAGTTCTGGTAGATCTCCACGAACGACGTGCCGCGGTGTTCGGCGGCCGCCCGCAGCACCGACGTGAGGTGCTTGCGGTCGGAGTCGACCGTGCGGGCCACGAACGTCGCCTCCGCGCCGAGCGCCAGCGAGACCGGGTTGAACGGGTTGTCCACCGAGCCCATCGGCGTCGACTTCGTCACCTTGCCCGGCTCGGAGGTCGGCGAGTACTGGCCCTTGGTCAGCCCGTAGATCCGGTTGTTGAACAGCAGGATCTTCATGTTCACGTTGCGGCGCAGAGTGTGGATCAGGTGGTTGCCACCGATCGACAGCGCGTCGCCGTCACCGGTGACGACCCACACGCTGAGGTCCGGCCGCGACACCGCCAGCCCGGTCGCGATCGCCGGCGCGCGGCCGTGGATCGAGTGCATGCCGTACGTCGACAGGTAATACGGGAACCGGGACGAGCAGCCGATACCGGACACCATCGCCACGTTCTCGCGCTTGATCCCCAGCTCGGGCAGGAAGCCCTGGAAGGCCGCGAGTACGGCGTAGTCCCCGCAGCCCGGGCACCAGCGGACCTCCTGGTCCGACACGTACTCCTTGCGGTTCTGCGGCTCGGTCGCGGCCGGGACGCCCTTCAGACCTCCGGGCAGACCCGGCAGACCGAGATCGACCGTGCTCATCGTGCTCCCTCCGGGTGGTGCAGCTGGCCGTTGGACCGGCCGTTCGGCTCGGTGTGCAGCGCTTCGCCATGGGTCAGGCTGGCCGCGGCCTCGCCCAGGTGCCGGGCGTCGTCGTCGATGCCCTCGGTCTCCTCGACCAGGTTGCCGATGACCTCGGCCAGCTCGGCCGCGCCGAGCGGCATACCCCGGACCTGCGCGTACGAGACCACGTCGACCAGGTACTTCGACCGCAGCAGCATCGCCAGCTGGCCCAGGTTCATCTCCGGCACCAGGACCTTCTCGTACGACTTCAGCAGGTCGCCGAGGTTCGACGGGAACGGGTTCAGGTGCCGCAGATGGGCCTGCGCGACCTTGCCGCCGACCTTACGGACCCGGCGGACACCGGCACCGATCGGGCCGTACGTCGAACCCCACCCGAGCACCAGCACCTTCGCCGTACCGTCGGGGTCGTCGACCTCGATCGGCGGGATGGAGCGGGCGATGCCGTCCACCTTCGCCTGCCGGGTGCGGACCATCAGGTCGTGGTTGGCCGGGTCGTAGGAGATGTTGCCGGTCTTGTCCTCCTTCTCCAGACCGCCGATCCGGTGGTCCAGGCCCGCCGTACCGGGGATCGCCCAGGCACGGGCCAAGGTCTCCGGGTCGCGCAGGTAGGGGAGGTACGCCGGCTCGCCCTTGGCATCGGTCGAGTTCGGCTCGAGGGTGAAGTTCGGGTCGATCGTCGGCAGGTCCTCGATCACCGGGACCTTCCACGGCTCGGAACCGTTGGCCAGATAGCCGTCGGACAGCACGATCACCGGCGTGCGGTAGGTGACTGCGATCCGGGCCGCCTCGATCGCGATCGCGAAGCAGTCCGCGGGGGACTGGGCCGCGACGACCGGCAGCGGCGCCTCGCCGTTGCGGCCGAACATCACCTGCAGCAGGTCGGCCTGCTCGGTCTTGGTCGGCATCCCGGTCGAGGGACCGGCGCGCTGGATGTCGCAGACGACCAGCGGCAGCTCCAGCATCACGCCGAGACCGATCGTCTCGGACTTCAGGCTGATGCCCGGGCCGGACGACGTGGTCACGCCGAGCGCACCACCGAACGACGCGCCCAGGGCCGCGCCGACACCGGCGATCTCGTCCTCGGCCTGGATCGTGGTGACGTTGAACCGCTTGAGCTTGGACAGCTCGTGCAGCACGTCGGAGGCCGGGGTGATCGGGTAGGCGCCGAGCACGAGCGGCAGGCCGGCCCGCTGGGCGCCCGCCACCAGGCCGTACGCCAGCGCGAGGTTGCCGGAGATGTTCCGGTAGGTGCCAGTGGCCATGTGGGCCGGCTTCACCTCGTACCGGACCGAGAACTCCTCGGCGGTCTCACCGAAGTTGTAGCCCGCGCGGAAGGCCGCGATGTTCGCGTCCCGGATGGCCGGCTTCGACGCGAACTTGGTCTCCAGGAACGTGATCGTCGACTCGACCGGCCGCTGGAACAGCCAGGACACCAGGCCGAGGGCGTACATGTTCTTCGCCCGGGACGCGTCCTTGCGGGTCAGACCGAACTCCTTGACCGATTCCACGGTCATGCCGGTCAGGTTCAGCGGTACGACGTGGTAGCCGTCGAGCTCGCCGGTCTCCAGCGGGTTCTCGTCGTACCCGATCCGCTTCAGGTTGCGGGCGGTGAAGTCGGCGGTGTCGACGATCAGGGTGGCGCCGCGCGGGACGTCGCGCAGGTTCGCCTTGAGGGCCGCGGGGTTCATCGCGATCAGCACATCGGGCGCATCACCAGGCGTCAGGATGTCGTGGTCGGCGAAGTGGAGCTGGAACGACGACACGCCCGGCAGGGTTCCGGCTGGTGCCCGGATCTCTGCTGGGAAGTTGGGCAACGTCGACAGGTCATTGCCGAACGACGCCGTTTCCGCTGTGAACCTGTCCCCCGTGAGCTGCATCCCGTCGCCGGAGTCGCCGGCGAAGCGGATCACCACGCGGTCGAGCTGCTTGACCTCGATGGTCACTGTTCTGTTCATCTCCAAGTCGAAGCTTGGGTCGGCCTACCGCTTCGTGGGCGGCACGTCGATCCCCCCGTCCAGGGCGATAACCCCAATATTAGTTCGCCCTTAGAACAGAACCATGCGGAAGCCCCGGTGGTCCACAGCCTGGGACGCAGTGTTAGGGGACCGCATCCGTCGGGTACGGCGAAATCCTCCAGTGTCACACTGCGGAGCCGCTCGTTTGCGATCCGCAGTGAGAACCGGCAGGGTGTCGTCATCACGTTGTGATCCACCCGCTGGGAGTCTCCATGGGCCGTCGCCGTTTCCGTGTTCTCGCCGGACTGCTGACCGTCGCGGTGGTCGGCTGTGCCGCTCCGATCGCACCGGCAGGCAGCGCGCTGAGTCTCGGCAGTACGGCGTCCGCGGTGGCGCCGGCGTCGGTGACCGCCCCCGCGCGGACCGCGAAGATCTCCAGCATCCGGACGACGGACGCGACCAAGGGCGTGATCACGGTGATCGGCACGCTGTCGCCGGCGCCGAAGGCGGGCACGCGGATCCCGCTGCACCAGTGGATCCCGTCCGCTCGCCGATGGCAGGAAGTCGCGCATGGCTACTCGTCCGGCGGCAGCGTGACGATCAAGACGGTGCAGCCGGGGTCGGTCCGGACGTATCGCATCGCGATCGGGGCACAGGCGCCGTACCAGGCGGCCCTCTCGCCGATGATCGGCTTCAAGCACTACGTATGGCGCGGGATCTTCAAGAAGGGGCTGCTGGCCACGGGCGGGCAGGGGCAGCCGCAGTTCACCGTCATCCCGCCGAACGAAGGACCCCGGCGGGCCGAGGCCGATGTGCTCGCGGACAAGGGTGGTTATGTCTGGGGCGACGTGGACTCGACCGGTTGCAGCTACGTGCGGAACTGGCTGGGCAACCTGACCGACGGCACTGCGCGGGTGTCGCTGCACAACGGGGCCAAGGCGATGACCTCGGTGCTGATGAAGCAGGAGACCGAGACCTGGCTCAACTACCAGATCCTCGGCGTGACCCGGCTGCGCCTGCAGGTCGCGGACGTCCGCTCGGGCTACGGCCCGTACGTCGCGGTCGACTCGATCATGCTCTGCACCAACTAAGCTGCTGCTCGTGTCGGAGAGCTATGGCGTCGTCCTCGCGGTGGTCGCGCTCGGCCTGGTCGGGCTGATCGGCGCCTTCGCGCTGAACAAGGCGCTCACCGTCACCTATCCGACCGAGGGCAAACTCAAGACCTACGAGTCGGGCGTCGACCCGGTCGGCGAGGGCTGGGCGCAGGTCCACATCCGCTACTACCTCTTCGCCTACCTCTACGTGATCTTCGCCGTCGACGCCGTGTACCTCTTTCCCTGGGCCACCATCTTCGTCACCCTCGGCTTCGCCACCCTGATCGAGATGTTCGTCTTCATCGCCTTCGTCGCGGTCGGCCTCCTCTACGCCTACCGCAAGGGCGTCCTCCGCTGGACCTGACCGCGAGCGAGGCTGCGCCCGCTCGGTCATCCGTGTCGGGGATGCCGGCCGATCATTTGAGTGGTTGACCCCTCGGCCGGTGGGTTGCCCCCTCAGATTCTCAGGGGGCAACCCACCGTCTCAGGGGTCAACCACTCACGTGGGGCGCACCCTCCGGTCGATCCGCGGGCGGGTGCGGTGCAGCTCGACAGGAGGTCTCCTGTGGTCGAGGCGGTTTCCCGGGGTGTTGAGGCGTGATGTGGGCCGCTGTGGGCATATACGTCCTGTCGAGCTGCACCTCGATCCCGGGGACTGGGCTAATCCCGGGCGAGGGCTGCGGCGATGGCCCAGTCCTGGGGCCCTACGCCTACGGACTTGAAGACTGTGCGGCCGGTTGGGACCGGCGGGTTGGCGAGGGCTGGGCCTAGCTCGACCAGGTCTGTGGTTTGCAAGGCGCCTGACGTGACCGCGTCGATGATCTCGCCGGACTCTTCCAGGGCTGCTTCGCGTTGGTCGACCAGGACTGTGGACGCGGTGGCGAGGAGGTCGCGGGGGAGTTCGCGCATGGTAGGCCGGAAGGCGCCGATCGCGTTGACGTGGACGCGGTCGGGGAGGGCGTCGGCGGTGAAGAGTGGGGTGGCTGAGGACGTGGCACAGCAGACGATGTCGGTGTCCGCGATCGCGTCGTCGATGCTCGTGCTCGGGGTGAACTTGACGTCCGGGAACTCGTCGGCCAGCTCCTGGCTGAGGGCGGCGGCACGGTCGGCCGACCGTCCGGTGACGGTGACGACGGCGATCCGTCGTACGGCGAGAACCGCGCGGACCTGGTCGGGCGCCTGAGCGCCCGTGCCGATCAGCGTGAGGCGGGTCGCGTCCGCGGGTGCGAGGAGGTCGGTGGCGACACCGACGACGGCGCCGGTCCGCAAGGTCGTGATCGAGACGCCGTCAGCGACGAGCTGCTCACCGGCGCCGGTCCAGATCACGGTCGCCCGGATCGCCGGCACCTGGTCGAGTGCGATGCCGATCTTCTTCACCACCGCGGTCCCGGTCGGCGTGTGGTACGCCGACATCACCAGCACCCTCCCGTCACCAAAGATCTGCCGTGCCGGCAACACGAAGTTCCCCGCCGCGAGCTCCCGGAACGCGTCCCGTACGGCGTCGATCGCCGTACTCATCGAGACGGTACGACGGACATCCTCTGCGGACAGAACTCTCATCGGCCCGAGGCTACCCTGGGTCGCGCCACGGGGATCGATGAACGACCACTCGAGGAGTGACATCGTGCAGAGCTGGCTCGACGAGAATCTCGCCCGGTTGATCGACAAGCATGGCGTCCCGGCCGCCTCGATCGCCGTCCTGGCCGACGGCGAGGTGAGTGCGACGGCCGCGGGGATCCTGAACCTGAACACCGGCGTCGAGGCGACCACCGACGCGATCTTCCAGGTCGGCTCGATCACCAAGTTGTGGACGACCACGCTGATCATGCAATTGGTTGCCGAGGGCAAGATTGAGCTGGACCGGCCGGTCCGGGGCTACCTGCCGGAGTTCAAACTCGCGGACGAGGCGGCGGCCGCGTCGATCACGCCGCGGCACCTGCTGACGCACACGGCGGGCTTCTCGGGCGACGCGTTCACGCCGACGTCCCGCGGTGACGACGCTGTCGAGCTGTTCGTCCGCGACGTGCTGCCCGGCCTGGCCCAGGAGGTTCCGCCAGGTGCCGGATTCTCCTACAACAACTCGGGCTTCGTCGTCCTCGGGCGGATCGCCGAGGTGCTGCGCGGGAAGCCGTTTCACGAGCTGGTCCGCGAACACATCGGCGTACCTCTGGAGTTGCAGTGCCTGGCCACGATCCCGGACGAGGCATTGCTTTACCGTGCCGCGGTCGGACATGTCAGGCCGACTCCGGATGCGCCGCTGCAGGCCGCGCCGGTGTGGAGTCTCGTCCATGCGATGGCCCCGGCCGGTTCACTGCTGGCGATGAGCGCTCGCGACCTGATCACGTTCGGCCGTGCCTATCTGGATGCGACGCTGCTCGACCGGGCCGCCATCGATCGCCTGTGGGAACCGCAGGTCGACGTGCCGCCGACCGGCGAGATGGCCGATCAGTGGGGTCTCGGCTGGATGATCTTCACGCTCGACGGCGGACCGGTCTACGGTCACGACGGCGGCACCATCGGCCAGTCCGCGTTCTTCCGTCTCGTCCCGGACAAGGGCGTGGCCGTCGCGCTGCTCACCAATGGCGGCAGTACCGCGGCGCTGTACGACGAACTGGTCGGGCACATCTTGCGGGAGACCGCGGGGATCGAGTTGCCGGCCCGGCCGGTGCCGCCCACCGAGCCGGTCGAGATCTCGGCCGACCTCGTGACCGGTCGGTATGACGGCGTCCTGGCCAGGGCTACCGTCAGCGTCGAGGACGGTGAGTTCTGGCTGCTGGACGAGGCTGTCAGCGACGCGGCGAAGGTACTGCTACCGGAACCCCGGCGGACCCGGCTCGTGCCATTGGACGAATCACGGTTGATCACTGCCGAACCCGGGAATGGAGTACATGAAGTGCTGGCGTTCAGGGAACCAAAGGATGGTCGCGCGGCGTATCTGTTTCGCGGCGGCCGCCTCACGCCGCGTGGTGACTGAAGGTAGTTGCGTCGCTCTCCCGGACTTGTTGCCCGATCACCCTTTGTGATTGCAATTGGCAACAAACGTGAGTTTGAATCGCCCGGGATAACGGAATGCGCACAGCCGGTCGCCAAGCGGTCAGTCCGGGTCTATGGTGATTACACGGGGGAACGAAGTGAGTACGGGGCGGTGAGGCTATGTCGTGGCAACTGTGGGTGTTGATCGCACTCGCGGCGACCGGTTTGGTACTGCTGGCCGTCGCGCGAATGCGGCACGCTCGCCACGTCTTCGATGACATCACTCGGCTCGACGGGTCGACGCACGGCAGTCAGCCCGGCGCGGGGAGACCACCCGGCCTCGCCGGCTTGACCGGTCTTGCGGGCCGGCCTGGGTTCGCCGGCCGGATCGCGCTGGCCGGCCGGAATGGGTTGCCCGGCGACGAGCTGGCGCAGGCCCGGGCCCGTCGGCTCGATCCTGGCGATGAACAGGCTCACGGCACGCGCCGGAAGCACGGCTAGACAGACTCAAGATCGCCCGGTCCCCACCCGGGTTCCGCCCAGAGCCGCTCATGTTCGGTGGCCCGCACAGCGCCGAACGTGAGCGGCCCGAGGCCAACCAGCCCGGCCGTTGACGCGGCCGGGCAGGCTGCCTACTGGTCCTTGTCGAGAAGGCCGTCGCGGCGGGCGACCGCCGCGGCTTCGGTGCGGGAGCGGACGCCGAGCTTGGCGAGGATGTTGGAGACGTGCACGCTGACCGTCTTCTCGCTGATGTACAGCTCCCGGGCCAACTGCCGGTTGGTCCGCCCCTCGGCAAGCAGCGCGAGTACTTCGGTCTCCCGCGACGTCAGCGCACCCGCGCCACCGGTGTCGACGCCACCGATCTCGTCCAGCAACGGCTTGGCGCCCAGTTCACGCCCGACCTCGGCGGCCAGCGCCGCCTGCTCGTTCGCCTCCGCGACCCGCCCGGCCGCGCGCAACGCGGCCGACAACCGCACCCGCGACCACGCCTGCTCGAAGGTGTACCCGTACCCGAAGGCGTCCACGGTCCGCTCCCACGCGGAGACATGGTCCGCAGGCGTCGGCGCATCGACCCCGGCCAGCCACCGCAGTCGCTCCCACTCCGACTCGAGCCGCGCGAGCCAGGCCAGCCCTTCGACGCCCATCAGCCGCCCCGGCGGCAGACCCTTCTCCGCTGTCGTCTGTCCATCGGCGAGCAACGCGGCACCGCGCGAGACGAGCTCCGCGGCAGACGATGGCTCGCCGACGGCCCGATGGCACAGGATCTGCATGCCGAGCGCGGCGAACCGGATCCGCGCCAGGAACCATTCCGCCTGGAAGACGTCGGCACACAGCGCGGAGACGTCCGCGATGAGCTTTCCCGCTTCGGCCGGGTGACCCAGCTGCAGGTAGGCGTCCACGGCCGGCTGCAGCCCGATGATCGGCAGCATCACGTCGAGGTCCCACCACTTGCGCAGCCGCTCGAGCTCCTCCGCGACCGCCGTGTCGCCGCGCCCACTCCGGACGGCGAACTCGACCGCTCGCAGCGCCGCCGTCGAGGCCGCAGGTGTCATCGAGTCGGTCCGAGCGGTCGCGGTCGCCTCGTCCCATTCCCCGAGCATGAACTGGGTCAGCGCCAGCATCCGGCGCGCGTCGAATCCGTACACGGCCCATTGCCGCCCGAGCTCACCGGCTCGCTTCATCGCGAACGACAGCACGGACTTCGCGTTGAGCAGATCCCCCTGCTCGTAATGCGTCGACCCGAGCAGGAACCGGCTCCGCACCTCGGCGGCCGGGTCCCCGACGAGTTGCGCCCGGATCGCGGCCTCCTCCAACTGCTTGGCGGCGGTCTCCGGATCACCGGCCCGGCGGCGTAGCTGGGCGAGTGTGATGCCGGCGTCGCCGGCCGCGGACTCCTGTCCGGCCTCCCGGGCGATCTCCAGCGCCTTGTGGGCCCAGCGCTCGGCCTCCATCGGCCGGCCCAGCGCGTCGGACACCCGTGCGTACAGCGAGGCGACCTGGGCTTTGAAGACGGTGGACGGCTCGTCGTGCACCAGCTTGAGCGCCTGCGAAACCGCCTCGTTGGCCTCCTGGTCCTGGTCGATGATCAACGCGATGTCCGCGAGCGGCAGCAACAGCTGGGCTCGTTGCAGCTTCGGCGCGTCCGGGGGCAGGTCCGCGAGCGCCTTCCGGAGCAGCTTGAGCGCCCGCAGGTGCTGCGAGGACAGCGTGGCCGCCAGCGCGGTGTCGACGATCAGCCAGGTCTTGTCGATGGTGTTGTCCGGCGAGGCGTTCGGGAACAGCTCGAGGGCCATCTCGTAGTGCTTCAGCCCCTCCTGCGGGGCGGCGACGGAGATGGCTTCCTGGCCGGCCCGCACCCGCGCCTCGAACGCGGTCGCCAGGTCGTGCGACCGGGTGGCGTGACCGGCCAGCTCAGCCGCCGTACCCGCGACGGTCTGGTCTTTCAGCGCCTGCACGTACGCCGCGTGCTGGCGGACCCGCTCGCCCGGCAGGAGGTCGTCGTACACGGCCTCGGCCAGCAGGGCGTGGCGGAAGTAGTAGCGGTCGCTGGTCGGCACGTCGATGATGTGAGCGTCGATCAGCTCCCGCAGAGCGTCGTCGAGCTGGCGGTCGGGCAGGTCGGCGACGGCGGTGAGCAGATCGTGCGGGACGCGCCGGCCCGCGACCGCGATCACTTTTGCGAGTTGCCGGGCGTCGTCGGACAGCGGATCGAGCCGGACCAGCAGCAGATCGGCCAGATCCGGCGGTACGCAGTCGCCGTCGCCCATCGAGGCCGCGGCGGCCAGCTCCTCGGTGAAGAACGCGTTCCCACCGGCGCGGTCGAGGATGCGCCGTACTTCGGTCTCCGAGAGCGGCTCGCTGAGCAGCGAGTTCAGCAGGACGCGGGACTCGTCGGCGTCCAGGGGGAGCAGGTTGACCCGGCGCACCCGGGGGTTGCGGGACCACTCGGCGATCGGGCGGCGCAACGGGTGCCGGCGGTGCAGGTCGTCGCTGCGGTACGAGACCACGAGGGTCAGGCGCTGCGAGGTGAGCCGGGTGATCAGGAAACCGATCAGGTCCCGGGTCGAGTCGTCGGCCCAGTGGGCGTCCTCGATGATCACCAGGAGCGGCTCGCTGGTGGACAGCGCGGTGAACGCGCCGAGGACGGCGTCGAACAGCGCGGCCCGGTCGAGCTGGCCCTCCTGCGGCTCCCGCTGAGCGCCGATCAGGCGGTGGGTGGGCAGCAGCCGCCCGATCGCCGGGAAGTTGGTCAGCACGCTCTCGACCAGGTCCGGCCGGTCGCCGGCCAGGCGGCCGAACATCTCGGTGAACGGCAGGTACGGCAAGCCGGCGTCGCCGAAGTCGGTGCAGTGCCCGACCAGGACGCCGAAGCCTCGCTCGTGAGCGCCGGTCGCCACCTCGTCCAGCAGCCGGGTCTTGCCGACGCCGGCGTCACCGGACAGCAGAACGGCGCCGGCGCGACGCGTTCTGGCGTCGTCCACGGCGCTCAGCAGTGCGGCGAGCTCGGTCGAGCGGCCGACGAGAGGTGTCGAAGTCCAGGGCACGTCGTCCATTTTCGCCCCTGGCGCCGACACAAATCGACGGCATCCCGTCCGGTGAGCCTTCGCGGACGTGAAAACGCCGTCCCTGATCGCAACTTCCGGATCAGGGACGGCGGTCCCGGCGGTCATGCCGCCGTGGTGTATCGGTCGGCCGGGCGGGCGAGCCCCGGCTCAGGCCGCTCGGCCTGCGCCGCGCGTGCCCGGCGGCTCGTCGTGCGGAACTGGCGCTTGGTCCGCTCGAGCTTGTAGGCGGTCTCCGCCTTGATCGACTGGGGTGTCATGAACATGGTGTGCCTCCCTTCAGGCTTTCCGGCCGAACAGGTGGACGAGGTTCCGGCGGGTCCGGGTGGTCCGGTGCTGCCGGTAGTCACGGGCGAGGCGCTGCCTGCGGTAGTCGACCTCTGCCTTGACCGATTCGTTGGTGAACATCTGCTGTTCCTCCTGGTCTCTCGCCGGCTTCCTGCTGACACCCTCAATCTGCTCGTCTGAGGTAGCCCCGCACATCGGAACTCCTCCCTATCCCCGGACCTCAGCCGCCCTTAGGTGCCCTAGGTACTGCGTAAGTGGTGTCTAGGGAGCCTGGAAATGAGGGCGGCGCGACCGGCTCGGGGGAGCCGGTCGCGCCGCGGGGTGGGGGGTCTGCGGGGGCGCTCGCGCGGTCACATCGCGGGACGTGCGCGGAGCTCGGGCGCGCAGGGCACGGGGATCTGCGGCTTGGGCTTGCGCTGGAACCAGGCCGGGCGCTGGAAATCGCGCCGGATACGGTCCTGCCGGTAGCGGATCTCTGCCTGGAGTGAGTCGGTCGAGTGGAAGAACATGCTGATCTCCTCCGGGAGCTTGTCGATGAGAAGACAGTGCGCGCCTGAGGAGGACCCCCACATCGGCACTTATCCCTATGCCCCCGGCAACAACCGCCTTAGACCGCCTGCGGGCCACCCCAAGCCCCACTCCGCGCGGCTCCCACCCCACCCGACGGTCCTTCCGGGCTACCGCCTCAGCACTTGCGAGCTGCCACCCCACGACGACCGCCTCGTAGTGAGGTGTGCCGTGCATGGGCGACCTCACTCATCAACGGCTTTCCTGTCGTTTCCGTGGGTGCCCGGGACCAACCCAACCCAGCGGACACCACTGCGCCAGCCCCGGTCGCCGGTCGCCGCCACCCGGCCGCCCGACAGCCCCGCCCGACAGCCCCCGACAGCCCCGCCCGACAGCCCCGCCCGGCTGCCCCGCCCGGCAGCCCCGCCCGGCTGTCCGACAGTCCCGCCTGGCTGCCCCCGCCCGGCTGCCTGGCTGCCCCGGCCGGGCTGGCTTGGTCGGTCACTTTGTGCACCAGATCCGTACGGCGCCGGCCCTCCGGGTACGGATCTGGTGCACAAAGTCGATCTCTGCTGTGGCCGAAACCGGTTCGGCCAGGGTCCGGGCTCGATGCCGCGGTGCTGGCACACTCACAGTGAGGATGATGGGTGTGGTCCCCTGCAGTGGTCGTCCTGACTCGACCACTCACTGACTTCGGGTCTTGAATTGGATATGTCGGTCGACCGCTGCGGGGGTCACGTGCACTCACCGGACGAGGGTCTGTGACTTCATAGGAGCCTGTGCCAGCAGGCACCCATCACTGTCTTGTCCGCTCGCCTCGGCTGGTGCGTGCCGCCCTCATCCCTAGCCAGTGGAAGGACGGCAGTACCACGATGCCACGAGCAGGCGCCCAACCTCAGCTCGAGATCACCGGTGGTGTCGACACCCACCGGGATACTCACACCGCGGCCGCGGTCGATCAGACCGGCCGGATGCTCGGCCATGCCACGTTTCCCACCACCCGGGCCGGCTATGCCGCGCTGCTGGCCTGGCTGCAGTCGTTCGGACTGCTGGTCCTGGCCGGAGTGGAGGGCACGGGCGCCTACGGGGCCGGCCTCACGACCTACCTGAGCGAACAAGGCATCACGGTCGTCGAGATCGATCGGCCGAACCGCAAGACCCGCCGCCGGGCCGGCAAATCCGACCCGATCGACGCCGAGGCCGCCGCCCGCGCCGCCCTGGGCAAAGTACGCACCGGAACCCCCAAATCCCGCGACAGCCAGGTCGAGGCGCTGCGGAACCTGCGAGTCGCCCGCACCAGCGCCGTCGACCAACGTGCCGGCTGCATGCGCCAGATCAAAGCCTTGATCGTGACCGCACCCCACGCCCTGCGCGACCAGCTGCGCGGTCTCACCACCGCCCGCCTGATCCACACCTGCCACAACCTAAGGCCCGATTCCACCCAGATCGGCACCCCGGAACAAGCCGTCAAAACGGCGCTGCGTTCACTGGCACGCCGCTACACAACCGCCCAAGAAGAGATCGCCGAACTCGACACACTCATCACCACCCTGATCGAAACGATCAACCCCGCCCTTCTCCAGCTCACCGGAGTCGGCCCCGACACCGCCGGCCAACTCCTGGTCACCGCCGGCCACAACCCCGAACGGATCCACTCCGAAGGCGCCTTCGCGATGCTCTGCGGCGCCGCACCCATCCCCGCGTCCTCAGGTCAAACACAGCGCCACCGCCTCAACCGCGGCGGCGACCGCCAAGCCAACAAAGCCCTCTACATGATCGTCATCAACCGACTCCGCTGGGACCCCCGCACCCACACCTACCTCGCGAAACGCACCGCCGACGGCCTCTCCAAGAAAGACACCATCCGCTGCCTCAAACGACTCATCGCCCGCGAGATCTACTACACCCTCCGCCAAACACAGCCCACACCAAACCAGCAACCGGCCACCGCTTGACATCTATAGGAGCATCCAAGCAACGCGGTCCTGCCCCGGTCACGCCCCGATCCGGGCCGGCGGTGAGCTGACGGTTCGGGTTGGTGAGTGTCTCAGGTCCGCACCCGCACCGATCCCCGCAACAGCGGCGTCGACACCGCCAAGATCGGGCAGCCACCGAGACGCCACAACGCCCGGACAACCCCTCGGCTCGGAGGGTTCTCCCCTCGGACGCCCGCAAACGACCCGGCGCGCGTTCGGATATCGGCTCCACCGTCCAAGGCGCGTTGGGCGGGCGGGGGCGCGGCCATCAGGTCGGGGCTTGGGACAACTCATGCCCTGTCCCAGGTCCCGACACCGGGTCCCAGCTCCCTACTCCGGCTCGAAATCCCCGCCCGCCGCCGCCCGCGCCCGCCGCCGTCGTCCGCCGCCCGCGCCCGCCCGCCACCCGCCGCCCGCGCCCGCCCGCCGCCCGCCGCCGTCCGCCGTCCACCGCCCGCCGCCGTCCGCCGTCCACCGCCGATCGCCGGCGTCGGGCTGGTGGTGGTTGTCGTTCCGCCTGGGTGTGCATCAGTCGAGCGTCGCGGCGGCGGCTCGGTGCTTGATCGGTGGACAACGCCAGGCGGGCCCGAGACCCACGGAAAAGACAGGACGGCCTCATGAACGAGTAGGGGGCACCACGAGGCGGTCGATCGCGGGCGGTAGCCCGCATGGTGCCCGCGGCAGCCGGCGAGGGTGCACCGGCGATAAGCCGGGGGCGGGTGGGAGCGCGCGTAGCTGCCGCGAAGAGGAGCGGAGCGACCAGAGGTGGCTGCGCAGTACGCGGGGGCTAGGTGCCGTAGGAGAGGCTTAGTTCGTAGTGTTCGGGGTCCAGGAGTTCGTCGGCGTACTCGGCGAAGCGGTCGTCGGCGGTCCAGCTGGTGCGGGTGGTGTGCAGGAACCAGGCTCCCTCCGGACGGCGGAGGAGTTCGGCTTCACCGGGGCTCAGTGGGCGGCCACGGAGACGTTGCTCACAGTGGTCGAGGTAGAGCCCGGCGCGGTTCAGGGTGGTGCTGATCGAGCCGTTGTCCAGGCCGCGTCCGGGCAGGTCGCGCAGCGCGTCCAGCGCCGGGATCCGGCTGCGTTCGAGCGAGATCGCCGTACCGTCGGTGAGTTGCCGGACCCGCTCGATCACGATCACGTCGGGGGACTCGAGTCCGGCCCGGTCGGCCAGGTCGGGATCCTGCGCGAGCGCGATCCGCACGGTCCGCATCCGGGTCTCCACGCCCTGCTCGGACAGTGCATGGGTCCAGCCGAGCCGCCCGTCCAGCGGCCGCCCGTCGAACAACACGAACGACCCCTTGCCGGTGCGCGTCGTGATCAGGTCGTCCTCGGCCAGTACGGCGAGCGCGGCCCGGACCGTGTTCCGGCTGACCGAGAACCGCCGTGCCAGCTCGACCTCCCCGGGCAGTTGGGCACCACGCCGTACGACGCCCGACCGGATCTCCCGGGCCAGCACCGCCGCCACCCGCTCGTGCTTCAACGAGATCCGGCGCATCATCGCAACTGGTCGACGCTGACGATCTCCAGCATCGGTGCGTACAGCCGCATGATGTCGATCGCCTTGCGATGGTTGTCGTCGGTGGATCCGGCGCACGCCTCTTCGACCACTTGCACGTGGACGCCGGCGTCGACCGCGGCCAGGGCGGTGCTGATCACGCAGCAGTCCGTGGCCACGCCACCCAGGACCAGCCGCCCGTCCGACCGGGCCGCCAGCTCGGGACCCCAGGCGCTGAACGTGGTCTTGTCCAGCGTCGGAGCGCCCTTGAACTCGTCGACGAGCTGGTAGTCGTCCGCGTCCGGCGGCTGCAGGGCGAACGGGAACGCTTCGTAGTACGGCACCCAGGCACCGGCCGGTTTCTCCGGGGCCACGAAGCGGGTGAAGACGACGTGCGGTGCGAAGAGCTCGATCAGCGCCTTGGTCGGCTCGATCACCCGGTCGAAGTCCGGCGTGGCCCAGCCGGAGTCCGGGTCGGCGAAGATCCGCTGCAGGTCGATGAGCGCGAGGACCATCAGGCGATCGTCTCCTGCTGACGTACGGCGGCCGCGCCGGCGAACCGCTGCACGACGAAGCCGGCCACCAGCGCGACCAGGACACCGAGGTTGGCGAAGGCCCAGTCGCCGGTCTTGCCGCCGAGACCGAACGGGCCGAGCAGGTAGCCCTGCCAGGTCAGCCAGGACGCGAAGGTGTTCGTGACCAGACCCCAACCGATGCCGGTGGCAACGATCATGGTGAGCACCGGCAGCCACCGGATGTCGCCGTACCGGCCGATGGGGGTGTAGAGGTCGTCGTCGGTGTAGTCGCGGCGGCGGGTCGCGATGTCGGCGAGCATGATGCCGCACCAGGCCGCGATCGGGACGCCGAGCGTGATCAGGAAGCCCTGGAACTGGGCGAGGAACTCACCGCCGTAGAACACCACGTAGATGGTCCCGGCGATCATCACCAGGCCGTCGATGAAGGCGGCGACGTACCGCGGCACCGGCAGGCCGAGCGACAGCAGAGCCAGGCCGGACGAGTAGATGTCCAGCACCGCGCCGCCGACCAGGCCCAGCACCGCGACGATCACGAACGGCACCAGGAACCAGGTCGGCAGGGCCTCCGCCAGCGCGCCGATCGGGTCGGCTGCGATCGCTTTGCTCAGGTCCTCCGACGAGCCCGCGAGCAGCAGACCGAAGACGAGCAGTACGACGGGGGCCACCGCGCCACCGAACGTCGTCCAGCCGACCACGCCGGCGCTCGACGACCGGCGCGGAAGATACCGGGAGTAGTCCGCGGCCGCGTTCACCCAGCCGAGTCCGAAGCCCGTCATCAGGAAGACCAACGCGCCGATGACCTGCTGTGCCGATCCGCTCGGCAGCGCCGACACGGTGCTCCAGTGGATCTGGTCGGCGACCAGGATGATGTAGACGACCGTGAGTACGCCGGTGACCACGGTGATCACGGTCTGCGCCCGCATGATCAGGTCGAACCCGAGCACGCCGCAGGCCACGATCAGTACGCCGACCACGATCAGCGCGACCAGCTTCGTCAGGTCGCCGCCGCCCCAGCCGAGGCGCTCGAAGACGGTGGCGGTCGCCAGCGTCGCGAGGATCGTCAGCACGGTCTCCCAGCCGACGGTCAGCAACCACGAGACCAGCGAAGGCAGTTTGTTGCCGCGGACACCGAACGCCGCCCGGCTGAGCACCATGGTCGGCGCCGAGCCGCGCTTGCCGGCCAGCGCGATCAGCCCGCAGAGCAGGAACGAGAAGACGATCCCGATCAGCCCGGCGATCACCGCCTGCCAGAACGAGATCCCGAACGCGAGCGTGAACGCGCCGTAGCTGATGCCGAGCACGGAGACATTCGCCGCGAACCACGGCCAGAACAGCTGCGCCGGCCGGCCCTTCCGTTCGGCCTCCGCGATCACGTTGAGCCCGTTGCTCTCCACGGAGAGCGCGCGGGTCTCCTGCACCTCGAGCCGGTCAGCCATGGTGTCTCCCCACCGGAATGGACCTGTTCAGTCCTGTTCAATCACGGTAAGCCCGGTCCCTCGGGTGGTCAAGAATGAAGACATGCTGAGCAACGTGGTGGACGGATTCCGGCTGGCGTACGACCGGATCGGCGACGGTCCTGCGGTGGTTCTGCTGCACGGGTGGCCCGGTGACCGCACCGACTATCGGGTGCTGGCGCCGATCCTGGCCGAGCGCGGCTTCGAGGTGGTGATCCCGGATCTGCGCGGATTCGGCTCGTCGGACAGTCAGTCGCTGGATCCTGCGCAGTACGGCGTGGCCGCGCAGGGTCGGAGCGTGGTCGGGCTGGTCGAGGAGCTCGGACTGGACCGTCCGGTGCTCGCCGGGTACGACGTCGGCAGCCGGATCGCGCAGGGGATCGCCCGGAGCCGGCCCGACCTGATCGAGGGCCTCGTGGTCGCGCCGCCGTTGCCGGGGATCGGGAAGCGGGTGTTCTCCGAGCACGCCCAGGCGGAGTTCTGGTACCAGGCCTTTCACCGGCTGCTGGTGATCGAGGAACTGATCGACGGCAACCCGGATGCGGTCCGTTCCTATCTGGGACACTTCTGGACCCACTGGTCCGGGCCGGGGTTCGAGCCGGAGCTGGATCACCTGGTCGAGGTCTACTCGGCGCCGGGCGCGTTCACGGCGTCGATCCAGTGGTACCGGGCGGGTGCGGGGTCGGTCGCGATGTCGGCGGCCGAGACGGCGCCGGCGTCGTACGACCGGATCGCGGCACCGACGGTGGTGCTGTGCCCGGAGTTCGACCCGCTGTTCCCGCGGGCGTGGTCGGACCGGCTGGACGACTTCTTCAGCGATGTCCGGCTGCGGTTCGTCGACGGGGCCGGACATTACGCGCCGCTGGAGTACCCGGAGATCCTCGCGGAGGAGATTGTCGGACTAGGCTGACCATATGTCCGAGACCGAGCTGGGGATGCCGACGGTGCGGCCGGCAGTCGGTGCGCTGGCGAAGCTCGCGCCCGAGCCGGTTCGGTACCTGCTGAACTGGGGCCGCAAGTACTCGCTCTGGGTGTTCAACTTCGGCCTGGCCTGTTGCGCGATCGAGTTCATCGCGGCGTCGATGGGCCGGCACGACTTCATCCGGCTGGGCGTGATCCCGTTCGCGCCCGGGCCGCGGCAGGCCGACCTGATGGTGGTGTCGGGCACCGTGACGGACAAGATGGCGCCCGCGATCAAGCGGCTCTACGACCAGATGCCGGAGCCGAAGTACGTGATCTCGTTCGGCTCCTGCTCGAACTCGGGCGGCCCGTACTGGGACTCGTACTGCGTGACCAAGGGCGTCGACCAGATCATCCCGGTCGACGTGTACGTGCCCGGCTGCCCGCCGCGGCCGGAGGCGTTGCTGCAGGGGATCCTCAAGCTGCAGGAGAAGATCGCCGGCGAGAACATGACGAGCCGGTACGACGAACCGTCCGCCGCGGCGCTGACCCGCGGCCTGGTGACGCCTTGAGCCACGACGCTCTGGATGCGCTGACCAGCGCCGGGATCGCCGCGACTGCTGCGGACAGCTTCGGGCCGGTGACGATCGACGTACCCGCGGCGTCCTGGGTGGCGGCGCACGAGGTGTTGCGGGACGCGGTCGGGTTCACGTTCTTCGACTTCCTGAGTGCTGCGGACGAGCTGACCGACGGGTTCCGGGTGGTGTCGCATCTCGCGGACTTCTGGGGCGGCTCGCATGTCGAGCATGTGCTGGTCCGTACGCTGATCCCGCGCGACAAGCCCGTGCTGGCGACGCTCTCGGAGGTGTACGCCGGTGCGAACTGGCACGAGCGCGAGACCTTCGAGATGTTCGGCGTCACCTTCGAGGGCCACCCCAACCTGATCCCGCTGCTGCTCCCCGACGGCTTCGAGGGCAACCCGCTCCGCAAGGAGTTCATCCTCGCCTCCCGCGTCGCCAAACCCTGGCCCGGCGCCAAGGAACCCGGCGAATCCGACCACGCTCCCGCCGGCGCCCCCAGCCGCCGCCGCACCCTCCCACCCGGCGTCCCCGACCCCGAAACCTGGGGACCCCGACCACCCGGCTCCCCCGACCCGGACCCCTTGGCGCCGGCTCAGGCAGCCGCCACCCCGGCCCGACCACGCCGAGCCGGAGCAGAACGCCGTACCCGCCAACAGGCGGACCCACCACCTCAGGAGTGAGGTGGGGTGAAGTAGAAGACTTCCTCGCGGGTGATTCGGCCGGAGTCGACCGTGCAGAGGGAGAGTTTGGTGGTGCGGCTGCGGGTGCCGGTGCGGACGTTGAGTTGGTCGAAGGTGAAGCGGATGGCGAAGCGGTCGTCGAGGACGAGAGGGCCGAGGAGCTGGACGCCCAGGTACTCGATGTCGGCGTTGAGGCGGCGGGTGTTCTCGAGGATGGCTTCCGCGCCTTTGAGCTCGATCTCTTCGCCGCCGGTCTCGAGGGGAGCTACGCGGACGACCTCGGGAGCCGACAGGGCCAGGGCCGCGTCGACCCGGCCGGTGGAGAGGGCGTTGACGTAGCGGTCGGCGACCTCGGTGGTGGAGAGGATGCGGAACTCGTCGGCGTGTTCGTCGGCCCAGGTGGCGAAGGTCAGCGCTGGGCGGCCGGTGAGTTGGGTGACGGTGGTGGTGACGGGCTCGGGGTTGTCTACGAGGGTGGACCAGTAGGTGACGGCGCTGTTGGCGATGGCGGCGGGGGTGCCTTGGTCGAGCATGGCCTGGCGCGCCTCGTCGCCGGTGAGCCCTTCGATGCGCATCGTCTTGCCGACGGCGCGTGCGATGGTCTCGACCTGTTCGGCCTGGGTCAGGACCTCTGGGCCGGTGAGCTCGTAGGTCTTGCCGATGTGGTGGTCGTCCAGCAGCGTGAGTACGGCGACCGCCGCGATGTCTCGCTCGTGGATCAACGACCGACCGGCCTCCGGGTAGGGCAGCCGAATGACGTCGCTGGTGCGGAACTCCGGCGCCCAAGCCTGCGCGTTCACGGCGAAACCGCCGGGTCGCACGAACGTCCAGTCCTTGCCCGCGTCCCGCAGCAACTGCTCGACCTCGCCCCACACGCCGCCGTCCGAGGCGTTGAGCGAGGACAGGTACACCACTCGCCGCGGCAACTGGCCGACCACGGCCTTCGCGCCGGACGCGTCGAACGACGGCCACAGCAGGAACGCCGCATCCACGTCGGCCGCAGCCCGTCGTACGGCGTCCTCGTCGTAGAGGTCACCGCGGACGAGTTCGACGTCCGGCGGTAGCCCGGCGAGGTCCGGCGTACGGACGAGGGCCCGGACGGTCGCGCCCGCCGCGCGCAGGCCCGCGACCACGTGGCGGCCGACGCGCCCGGTGGCTCCGGTGACAAGAACTGTGGTCATCTGAGTCTCCTTCAACTGGTTGACGCGACCCACCCTTGGACCTCAACGCTGGTTGAGGTCAAGTCGGAGTCGATAGGGTGCGGTCATGCTGGAGTTCGTGGTGCGGGTGGTGGGCGTCCTGGTCGCCTTCCTGGTGGCGCCCTTGCTGGTCGGTCAGGCCGAGCACAAGGTGATGGCGCACATGCAGTCACGGCTCGGCCCGATGTACGCCGGCGCGTTCCACGGCTGGGCGCAGTTGGTCGCGGACGGCGTGAAGTTCGTCCAGAAGGAGAGCGTGGTCCCGACCGCCGCGGACCGGCGGGTCTTCGAGTTGGCGCCGATCGTCGCGCTGCTGCCGTACCTGGCCGCGCTCGCCGCCATCCCGCTCGCGCCCGGCATCGTCGGCGCGGACCTCGACTCGGGCCTGTTCTTCGTGCTCGCGGTGATGAGCATCGGCGTACTCGGCTCGCTGATGGCCGGCTGGGGGAGCGGCAACAAGTACAGCCTGCTCGGCGGGCTCCGGGTCGCGGCGCAGCTGATGAGCTACGAGCTTCCGTTCGTGCTGTCCGCGGCGAGCGTCGCGGTCGCGGCCGGCTCGCTCAACCTGACCGGTATCGCGCACGCGTGGAACCCGTGGTGGTTGCTCTGGCAGCTGCCCGGCATGGTCGTGTTCTTCATTGCGGGGCTGGCGGAGTTGCAGCGGCCGCCGTTCGACATGCCGGTCGCTGACTCCGAGGTGATCTTCGGTCCGTACACGGAGTACACCGGGCTGCGGTTCGCGATGTTCCTGCTCGCCGAGTACGCCGGGATCGTCGTACTCGCGGGTCTGACCACGGTGCTGTTCCTCGGCGGCTGGAGTGGTCCGGGGCCGGAGTCGATCGGCTGGATCTGGACGATCGTCAAGGTGGCGTTCGTGTCCCTCGTGGTGATCTGGGTGCGGGTCTCGTTCCCGCGGATGCGCGCCGACCAGCTGCAGAAGCTCGCCTGGCAGGGCCTGGTGCCGGTGGCGCTACTCCAACTCGCCCTCACCGGCATCGGCGTCACCGTCTTCTAAGGCAAGCCCCGCGGGCAAATGGCAAAGAACGCCGTTGCGGGATCGTCAATCGGTTCGGGTGCGGAGGCTCCGCGTCAGGGTGGGGATCATCACCGTCGCAGCGACGAGGTGTAGCCCGAGAAGGGCGGCAGTGGTGGCGGTGTTCGCCCCGGAGAGGAGGGGTGGGACGAACGAGATCGCGGTCAGCGACACTGCCGTCCACACGAATCGCTTGGCCGGGTTAGCGCTCCAACGAAGAAGAGCGACGGCGATGACGACGCCCACGACCGAGAAGAAGCCGGTCACCACGGCGATCCCGGACAACGGGATCGTCTCGCCACCATCGGAGACCTCGAAGTCGACGCCAACGGCCTGGGCAAGCGCAGCGGCGAGAGTGGTGGCTGCAATCGCTGCGAGCGTGGCAATCAAGCCGGTACCGGCGAGCCCGCGGAGTCGGTGGGTGTGGCTGGTCTGGCCCGATGCCGGGCCTGCGACGGCCCCGGTGTCATTCATGCTGTTCCTCCATCGTTCGGTGACTGGCGAGCGTGCACACCGGGACTACTCCGTGCAGTCCGCCGGCAGGCGTTCCGGCAGCCCGAGTCGCGGGAACTGGTCGGCGTGGAACGTGACGATCTCGGTGATCGCCCCGCCGGTGATACGCAGGACGTCGATCGTCAGCGGCAGGTACGCGCCCTCCCGCTCCTGCCAGAGGTAGAAGGCGACGGCGGGCTGCCGGTTCACGGAGGTGAGGACGGCGCGCAGGTGCTTCATGCCCTCGAAGCCGCTCTCGACCCAGTCGTTCACGACCGCGTCGCGGCCGACGTACAGGCCAGGCGTGGGCGGCATCGAGCAGCGGACGTCGTCCCGGAGCAGTGCGGCGATGCTGTCGATGTCCGTGGCCACGCTGGCGTCGGTGTACCGGCGTACCAGCTCGCGCGTCCCGGCGTCCTCCTCGCCGCCGCCGGTCCAGTCCTGCCGCTCGGAGGGCAGGTGCTCCCGCAGGCCGGAGCGGGCCCGCTGCAGCGCGCTGTTCACGGAGTTGACGGAGTCCCCGAGGAGCTCCGCGACGTCCTTCGCCGGCCAGCCGAGCACGTCCCGAAGGATCAGCACGGCCCGCGGGCGCGGCGCGAGGTGCTGGACTGCGACCAGGTAGGCCAACTCGATCGTCTCTCGCGCCACGGCGACGGTCTCCGGCTCGTCCGCGTCGCCCGCGGGCAGCTCGTCGAGCAGCCGGTCCGGATAGGGCTGCAGCCACAGCACCTCGCCGCCGGTCGCAGGCTCCGGGCGGCACTTGGCAAGCAGGTCCAGGCAGGCGTTGGTGGCGATCCGGTACAGCCAGGCCCGGAACGTCGACCGCCCCTCGAAGGTCTCCCGCCGCCGCCAGGCACGGAGGAACGTCTCCTGCACGGTGTCCTCGGCATCCTCGAACGACCCGAGCATCCGGTAGCAGTGCACGTGCAGCTCCCGCCGGTGCCGCTCCACCAGCCCCGAGAACGCCGGCTCGTCGACCTCGCCCAGACCACTCCCGCCCAGACCACTCCCGCCCAGCCCGCTCACGCCCAGCTCCTCCAGCCATGTGTCCGCACTCATCAAGTCATCCTTCCGTCTCGTCGTGTCCCGTCGTAGGTATGACGGGTGTGGGCGCGACAACTCATCACTGGGGTCGGTCGGCACGGCTGAGCGCTCTTCGCCACGCCACCGACCTGCACCGTCAGGTTGGAGATGGCTCGATGTGCAGTGCGGTGAATCGCCGGGCGACGTCGTCGACCCAGGCTTACGGCGTTCGGTGATCCGGTAAGGCTGGGAGTGGCGTTGTCGGTGTGGTGCACTGGTCCACGCCCGTGAGATGGCTCGCGCGGCCGATCGATCCTTGACGGTGCGGAGGAAGAGATGAGTGCGGACGCCAAGCTGGTAAGGGATCGGATTCCCGAGATCATTCGTGCGAGCGGTGGGGAGCCGGTCACCTATCGGGCGGAGCCGAACGAGTACCGCCTGCGGCTGCGGGAGAAGTTGGCCGAGGAGGTTGGCGAGTTTCTCGCCGCCGACGATGAGAATGCCATCGAGGAGCTCGCGGACGTGCTGGAGGTCGTGTACGCGCTCGCCACCGACCTGGGGACCGACAAGGCTCAACTGGAGCGAGTGCGCGAGGACAAGGCCGGCCAGCGGGGCGGATTCGCCGAACGGATCGTATGGACGGGTCTCCGCTGACGGTGACTGGACTGCCACCACCACTGACTGGCCGTGTCGGTAGTTGCCATTTCAGTTCTTTGTGGAGAGGCGTAGTAAGAGTGGCGAGGCGATGAGGACGCCGGCGGCTACGAGGATGGCGAAGGTGAGGAGGATGACCTTGAAGGTCACGTACTGCAGTGCGATTCCGGCGCCGACGACGGGGACCGAGAGGCCGACGTAGCCCACGACGAAGAACAGGGCGAGGGCGGCGGCACGTTCGTTGGGCGGTGCGGTCGAGATGACCACCGACAGCATGCTCCGGAAGATGCTGCCGCTCCCGACTCCCACCAGGGCTGCGCCGGTCAGGAAGAAGGCCAGGCTCGGTGGGTGCACCCACGCCGCGGTCACGATCACGGTCAGCCCGACGATCAGCACGGGAATGCCGAGCGCGAGCAGGCGGCGCAGTGGCCAGGTCGCGGTCGTGACCTGAGTGAGCGCGCCGACGCCGAAGGCGATGAAGACGGTCAGGCCGGCCAGTGCGGGCGAGGAGCGGTGCAGCGGCCCGGACAGGAACGCGGAGGCCAGCCCCGCGAACACGCCGTACACGGTGAACACCAGGAAATCGCCGGTGAGCGCCGCACTGAACTGGGCCCGGGCGGTTCCAGGAATGGCCAGCCGTTGCGGGCGGTAGCGGGGCCGGGGCGTAGGCAGCGACCTGACCTCAGGAGACCGCCAGGTGGCGGCCAGTGCGAGCACCAACAGCGCCGCGAAGGTGAAGTAGATCAGCCGGGGGAGGCTGGGTACGTACGTCGCGAGCAACCCGGCCGCCAGGGGCCCGACCGCCAGGCCGCCGACGTTCGCGACCGTGGACACGATCTGCGATCGCCGGGTCGGGACACCGTTCGGCCCCGAGTCCAGGTCGGTGAGGTAGGCGCCGGCGGTGGCGGTGGCCGCCCCCAGGGCCAGTCCTGTCAGCACTCGCCCGGCGAACAGGGCAGGAAGCGAGGTGGACGTCGCGAAGATCAGCGCAGCCACCAGGCCCGTCAGTAGAGCGGGGAGGAGCACGGTCCGTCGCCCGTACCAGTCCGAGACATGGCCGACGAGGAGCAGGCTTGTCACGACCCCGGCGGCGAAGACGGCGTACACGACGGTGATGGTGATCGACGACAGGTGGTCCTGTCGTCTGTAGAGCCCGTAGAGCGGGCTTGGCGCGGTGGAGAAGGCGGTCAGGATCGCCATGCTCGCGGCGATCGCCCAGAAGCCGGCGGACCGGCTCAGTCGTCCCCGCCTCGTCTCCCCGGTCGCGGGCGCGTGTTCGATGTGGACAGTTGAAGTGGTCATGTCACCGATCGTCTGCGCCGACGACCTCGGTCGCGCCAGTACTGCCCACGTGCACAACCACGGGTCGCGCGGCCGGTGGCGCCAGCCCTGGGGCCGGCGCTGAAACTAGTGTGTTCGCGGGTGTCGATCTGGAACGGCGTAGTTCGTGTAGGTGGTGACAGCACTCACCAGGAGGTTGGGATGAATCAGTACCTGCTTAGCATTTACCAGCCGGATGGGCCGCCGCCCGGGCCTGAGGTGCTGGGGCCGATCCTGCGGGATCTGCAGGCTCTGAACGAGGAGATGCGGGCGGCGGGGGTCTGGGTGTTCGCGGCCGGGTTGCATCCGCCCGAGACGGCGACGGTGTTGAAGGCGTCGCAGGGGGAGGTGCTGGTGACTGATGGGCCGTTCACCGAGGGAAAGGAACACCTCGGCGGGTTCACGGTCATCAATGTCGACGACCTTGATGCGGCGCTGGGCTGGGCTCGGCGGTTGGCCAAGGTGCTGAGTCCGCTGTCGGTCGAGGTGAGGCCGTTTCAGTCGTGACTCCTGACATCGCCGGGGTGTTTCGGGCTGAGCACGGGCGGGCGGTGGCTGTGCTTGCCCGGGTGTTCGGGGACCTCGAGATCGCCGAGGACGCAGTGCAGGACGCGTTCGCGGCGGCGGTGGAGAAGTGGCCGGACATCGGCGTACCGCCCAGCCCGGCGGGGTGGATCATCACGACCGCGCGGAACCGGGCGATCGACCGGCTGCGGCGGGAGTCGGCGCGCGCGGACAAGCAGGCCGAGGCGGCGCTGTTGCATGCCCAGGACGAACCAGTGGAGGAGGGCGCCGTGCACGACGACCGCCTCCGGCTGATCTTCACGTGCTGCCACCCGGCGCTGGCGCTGAACGTCCGCGTCGCACTCACCCTGCGGATGCTCGGTGGGCTGACGACCGCCGAGATCGCCCATGCGTTCCTGGTCCCGGAGCCGACCATGGCGCAGCGCCTGGTCCGCGCCAAGGCGAAGATCCGCGCGGCCGGCATCCCGTACCGCGTCCCGTACGAAGCCGATCTGCCCGAGCGCGTCCGCGGCGTACTCGCCGTCGTCTACCTGATCTTCAACGAGGGGTACGCCGCTTCGTCCGGCGACAGCCTCGTCCGCGACGAACTGAGCACCGAGGCGCTGCGTCTCGGTCGACTCCTGGTCGAGCTGATGCCCGACGAGCCCGAGGCCGTCGGTCTGCTCGCCCTCATGCTCCTGCAGCAGTCCCGCCGCCCGGCGCGGGTCGCCCGCGACGGCTCGCTGATCCGCCTCTCCGACCAGGACCGCGACCTCTGGGACCGCGCGCTGATCGACGAAGGCCAAGACCTGGTACGCCGTTGCCTCCGCCGCAACCACCCTGGTCCGTACCAACTCCAGGCCGCCATCAACGCCGTCCACTCCGACGCCGCCACCGCCGAAGACACGGACTGGCGCCAGATCCTCCAGCTCTACGACCACCTGCTCACCCTCGACCCCACCCCGGTCGTAGCCCTCAACCGAGCCGTCGCGGTGGCCGAGGTGCACGGCCCCGCCGCGGCCCTCACCGCTGTCGACGACCTGGACCTGGGCTCCTATTACCTCTTCCACGCGATCCGCGCGGACCTGCTCACTCAACTGAACCGGCCCGCCGACGCCCGCACCTCCTATGCCGCCGCCCTGGAGCTCACCATCAACCAGGCCGAGCAGAACTTCCTCCAGTCCCGCCTCGACACCCTCTAGATCACCTGCGGTCCACCGACCCGCGCGGTCTAGCGGTGCTTGCGCTTCTCGCGGTCGCGGCGGGTGGTGTACGGCGAACGCCGCGCCGGTGGGCGGGTCACGCGGAGCAACAACCCACCGATGGCGCCGGCGGCGGCGCCGAAGAGGGCTGCGAAGGGGGCCAGGGCGATGGCGGAGTGGCTCCAGTCCTGGTGGTCGGGGCCGCTGGCGAACCACGCGAAGGCGATGCTGACGACAACCATCGCGAACGCGCCGAACACCGCGCCCGACACCGCTTCACGGCTGCCCATGTCACCAAGGTAAGGGCGCCGCCGCGATGTGGAATCCCGACCGGGCGCGCCGCCGGATTCAGTAGGGTCTCAGGTGTGCGGGGATTCGAGCTGGTGTGTGAGGTGGAGCCGCCGACGCGGCCGGATCTGAAGAAGGTGCGGCACCAGATCGGGGTGATGAGTCCGATCGCTGACGCCTTCCTGATCCCGGACAACCACATCGGCCGGGCGACCGTGTCGAGTGTCGCGGTGGCGAACGAGGTCCAGGCGATGGGTTCGCGCGGCATCGCCTGCCTGAACTCGCGGGATCGCAACCTCCTGGGCTTCCGGCGAGATCTCCTGACGGCGGCGGCGTACGGCGTCGAGCAGTTCCTGTTCGTGCACGGCGACGACCCGGCCGAGGGCGCGCGGACCAGCCAGCTGACGGTCCGGACGATGATCGAGCAGGCGCGTGCGACGTCGTACCCGGGTTGCAGTCCGTTCCAGGTCGGCGCGGCGACGCGGCTGCGGCCGGTGCCGGGGTGGAAGGCGGAGGCGGACTTCCTGTACGTGCAGGTCAGCTACGACCTGGACGAGCTGCTGCGCTGGCGGGACAGCGTCGTACTCGACATCCCCGTGTACGCCGGGGTGATGGTGCTCGCGAGCGCGAAGATGGCCCACAACCTGGCGGCCCTGCCCCAGCTCTCGATCCCGGAGACGCTGATCGACGCCGTCGAGCGGGATCGCGATGCCGGTGTCGACCATGCCTGCGAGCAGATTCTGAAGATCCGTGACTCCGGGGCGTTCGACGGCGTTCATCTGATACCGGTCAGCCGCTACCGCCAGGTTGCTGCCCGGCTCGAGCGGGAACTCTGAGGTGGGTGGCACCGGAATGAGCCGGAACCGACTAGTGTCCTGCTAGCAGCGGGTTACGACGGGAGGTGGAAGGTGGGTGTCCCTGGCAAGGGGTTGATCGAGGGGCTGAAGGTCACCGCGAAGACGTTGGCTCGCCGGTCCGTCACCGAGCAGTACCCCGACGTCCAGCCGGAGCTGCCGCCGCGCAGCCGGGGCGTGATCGCGCTGTTCGAGGAGAACTGCACGTCCTGCATGCTGTGCGCCCGGGAGTGCCCGAGCTGGTGCATCTACATCGACTCGCATACCGAGACCGCGCCGTCGGTCGGTGAGCAGGCCCGCGAGCGCAGCCGGAACGTGCTGGACCGGTTCGCGATCGACTTCAGCCTGTGCATGTACTGCGGGATCTGCATCGAGGCCTGCCCGTTCGACGCCCTGTTCTGGTCGCCGGAGTTCGAGTACGCCGAGACCGATATCCGCAACCTCACGCACGAGAAGGACCGCCTCCGCGACTGGATGTGGACCGTCCCCGCACCGCAGCCGATCGACCCCGGCCCCACGGTCACTCCGGCGCCGGAGGACGAGGCGTGACGACTGCCCTCTTCAGCGTCGCCGGAGCAGTCGCACTCGTCGCTTCCGTGTTCGTCGTCACCTCGCGCCGGATCGTGCACGCCGCGCTCTGGCTGGTCGTTGCCCTCGGCGCCGTCGCCGGTTGCTTCGGCGCGTTGCACGCCGAGTTCGTCGCGCTGGTCCAGATCCTCGTGTACGTCGGCGCGATCGTCGTACTCGTGCTCTTCGCGCTGATGCTGACCAAGGCGCCGACGAACCCGCTGCCCGGCCTGACCTCCGGCCGCAGCCCGTTCGCGGCGGTGGTCGCGGGGGTGCTGGCGATCCTGCTGGGTACCGGCGTGGTGCTTGCCTTCGGCAACGAGAAGGTCAGGGCCGTGCCGGACGGATCGCCGGATGCCGTCGGGACCTCGATCTTCAAGACCTGGGTGCTGCCGTTCGAGGTGCTCTCGGTGCTCCTGCTCGCTGCGTTGGTCGGTGCGATCGCCCTGTCCCAGCGCAAGAAGGAGGACTGACGTGCCGCTGATCCTCCCCCTGCTGCTGGCGGTCGCGTTGTTCTGCATCGGGGTGTACGGCGTGCTCGCCCGGCGCAATGCGATCACGCTGCTGATCTCGTTCGAGCTGATGCTCAACGCGGTCAACCTCAACCTGGTCGCGTTCGACGCCTGGCGGCTCGACGGCCTGGCCACCGGTCAGACGCTGGCGGTCTTCGTGATCACGCTGGCCGCGGCCGAGATCGGGCTCGGGCTGGCGATCGTGCTGCTGCTGTTCCGCGGTCACGGCAGTGTCGACGCCGACGCGGCGCGTGACCTGGCCGAACAGGACCCCTCGGTCGAGCTGGATGCCGCGGTCGAGCCGGAGAAGGCCTCGTGATCGCGACCGTCTGGCGGGTCGTCGGGGTTGGCTTCTCGCTGCTCGACATCCTGGCCGCCGCCCTGCTGTCCGGCGCCAGTCCGGATCAGGCCGCGTTCCTCAACTCGTCCGTCGGCGACCTCACCATCGGCTTCGCGGTCCGCACCGACGACCTGACGGTCGTCATGCTCGCGGTCGTCGGCGTGATCGCGACCTGCGTCCAGGTCTACTCGCTCGGCTACCTGCACGAGCGCCCGGCGTCGTACCACGCGCTCGTCACGCTGTTCACCGCCGCGATGGTGACCGTGGTGATCTCGGACAGCCTGTTCCTCCTGCTGATCGGCTGGGAGATGATGGGCGCCTGCTCGTACCTGCTGATCGGTCACTACTGGGAGCGGCGCGACGCCCGGTACGGCGCGGTCAAAGCGTTCCTGATGACCCGGCTCGGCGACGTCGGGTTCCTGTTCGGCATCTTCGTGCTCGGCGTCGGCGCCGGGACCTTCCGGATCTCCGAGCTCGACCCGGCCGCGATCTCGTCCGGCGTCCTCACCACCGGGACCCTGCTGCTCCTGGTCGGCGTGGTCGGCAAGTCGGCCCAGGTGCCCTTGCAGACCTGGCTTCCGGACGCGATGCCCGGCCCGAGCCCGGTCAGCGCGCTGATCCACGCGGCGACGATGGTTGCCGCCGGCGTCTTCCTGATCGCCCGGCTCTACACCATCTTCTCCGCCTCCGAGACCACGTTGACCGTGCTGGCCGTGATCGCCTGCGTGACCATGCTGTTCGCCGCCCTGTGTGCGATGGCCGCGGTCGAGGTGAAACGCGTGCTCGCGTGGTCCACGGTGAGCCAGTTGGCGATCATGTTCGCCGCGCTCTCCCTGGGTACGGCGGACGGCCGGCACGCAGCGCTCTTCCAACTCGTCACGCATGCGGCGTTCAAGGGATTGCTGTTCCTCTGCGCCGGTGTGCTGCTGCATCAGGTCGGCAGCGCGGCGTTCGTCGTACTGCGCCGCTACACGCGCCGCGGGCGGTTGCGGAAGGCGCTGCGGGTCACGTTCGTGACGATGACGATCGGGCTCGCCGCGC
Source organism: Kribbella sp. NBC_01484 (assembly GCF_036227145.1). Classification (NCBI taxonomy): domain Bacteria; kingdom Bacillati; phylum Actinomycetota; class Actinomycetes; order Propionibacteriales; family Kribbellaceae; genus Kribbella; species Kribbella sp. NBC_01484. Next base: position 1,739,879 of record NZ_CP109437.1, on the reverse strand, counting down.
TGGCCGGCGTGCCCGGGTTCGCCGGGTTCTTCTCCAAGGACGCGATCATCGAGGCGGCCTGGGAGCACGCGCGCGACGGTTCGGTCGTCGGGTGGATCGTGCTCGTGTCGGTGTGCCTGACGGTGGCGTTGACTGCCTTCTATTGCGTGCGGTTGTGGTTGTGGGTGTTCTTCCGGACGCCGGCGCTCGCCGGTGCGCACGGCGCCTTCGAGGACGACGACGCGATGGCCGATCTCGACGAGCCCGACACCTCGAAGCTGCGTGACGCGCCGTGGGTGATGCTCGCGCCCATGGTGCTGCTGGCGATCGCCTCGATCGTCCTCGGGTACGTCGACGGCCTGCAGCTGAACTGGGTGGTCGGGTTGGTGTCGACCGCACTCGTGGTGCTCGGCGCGATCCCGGCGTACTCGTTGTGGTCGCGGGGTGCGGATCCGCGGCCGGTGGTGCTGGAACGTGAGTTCGGCGTGGACACGGCGTACCACGGTCTGTTCGTCGTTCCCGTGCGGTGGTTGGCGAAGCTGACGGTGGCGGGGGACCGGGACGTGATCGGGGGCTATGTGCGGGCGGCTGGGCGGACCGGGACGCTGTTGTCGCAGGGGCTCCGGCGGTTGCAGACCGGGAACGTGCAGACCTATCTGACCGCGGCCGTGATCGGCGTGGTCGCGCTCGCGGTGCTTGCTGGGGTGATCGGCTCGTGAACGCGATTCTGCTGGCGATTCTGCTCCTGCCCATCCTGGCCGCGCTGGCGTTGTGGGCGATCCCGGCCGGCATCGGTGATCGACTTGCCGCGGCGTACGGGTCGGTGATCTCGGGGCTGGTGCTGGTCGGGTCGGTGGTGCTCTGGCCGCGGACCGGGGGATGGTTCGCCTACGCCCCGTTGCAGAACGAGGACGTCCGGCCGCTCCGGGCCGTGACCGACGTGCCGTGGATTCCTGCGCTGGGAGTGCGGTTCCACGTCGGGGTTGACTCGATCTCGATGCCGCTGATCGTGCTGACCGCGCTGCTGACCTTTCTCTGCTGCCTGTACTCGCTGAAGATCACGCCGCGGATCGGCCGGACCCGGTCGCTGATCGCCTTGCTCCTGGTGATCGAGGCCGGTGTGATCGGCACGTTCTCCGCGATGGACCTGATCCTGTTCTTCGTCTGTTTCGAGATCGTGCTGATCCCGATGTGGCTGGTGATCGACATCTGGGGTGATGACCACGATCCGGTCGGCCGGAAGCGGGCGGCCTTGACGTTCGTGCTGATGACCGTGCTCGGGTCGGCGCTGATGCTGCTGGGATTCCTGCTGGTCTTCCGGCGGGCCGGGACGTTCGACATCGTCCAGTTGAGCAACCAGCCGGTGCTCGGCGGTCACGGCGTACCCCTGGCCGCGGCGCTGCTGATCGCGGTCGGCCTGGCGGTGAAGGTGCCGCTGTGGCCGTTGCACATCTGGCTCCCGGACGCGCACGCGAAGGCGCCGACGGTCGGGTCGGTCATTCTTGCGGGCGTGCTGCTGAAGCTGGGGACGTACGGCCTGATCCGGATCCTGGTCCCGGTGCTGCCGGACGCCACCGTGACGATCGCGCCGTACCTGGCCGGCTTCGCCGTCGTGGCGATCATCGCCGGGTCGCTGGCGTGCCTGGCGCAGACCGACGTGAAGCGGCTGATCGCGTACTCGAGCGTCGGGCACATGGGCTTCATCGTGCTGGGGATCGCGACGCTGTCGCCGGCCGGGCTGCGCGGCGCGCTGTTCGCGAACATCGCGCACGGCATCATCACCGGTCTGCTGTTCTTCCTGGCGGGTGCGATCAAGGACCGGCACGACACCAGCGATCTGCGGGCGATCGGCCGGGCGCTGTACGCGCGGCTGCCGCGGATCGGCGCGCTGCTCACCTTCGCCTGTCTGGCGTCGCTCGGGCTGCCGGGGCTGGCCGGGTTCTGGGGCGAGATGCTGGTCCTGCTCGGCGCTTACAACCCGGCCCCGGTGTTGCCTCGGACAACTTATTTGGTGTTCATGGTGATCGCAGGACTCGGCACCGTGCTCACCGCGGCGTACTTCCTCCGGCTGATCCGCGACCTCTGCCAGGGTGACCCGGCCGAGAACCCACCGGCCGCGTTCGCCGTCGATCTCAGTCGCATCGAGCTGATCACCTGGGCCCCGCTGATCACACTGACCGTCCTCCTCGGCGTATGGCCCGCACTCCTTCTGCATCAGTGGGTGACCCTGTGACCCTGCACTGGACCGATTGGCAGGCGATCGCCGTACCGCTGGTGCTGGCGATCGGGGCGGTCGCCGTACTGCTGGTCGACAGCTTCTGGCGCAGCGCCCCGCAGCAGCTCCGGCACACGGTCGTCACGTTGCTCACGGCAGCGGTGATTCTGTTCGGGGTCGTGTTCGCCTGGGCGCAGCGGGACGACTTCAAGCCGGCGTTCTGCCATCCGGCGGTCGAGGGGCCGGCCGAGTGCAGCTTCGTGTTCGAGCCGTTGACTGCTGGGCTGTGGGCGGTGTTGCTGGTCGGCGGACTCGGAGTCGTCGGGTTGTCGGCGTACCGGCTGCTGGCTTCGGATATCCCGATCGGGGAGTACCACTTCCTGCTGCTGAGCGTGCTGGTCGGTGCGACCGTGCTGGCCGGGGCGCGCGATCTCGCCACGATGGTGATCGCGCTCGAGGTCGTGTCGCTGCCGAGTTTCGCGATGGTCGCGCTGCGCCGGGATCGCCGCGGATCCGAGGGTGCACTGAAGGCGTTCCTGGTGTCGGTGCTGTCGACAGCGGTGATGCTGTTCGGGGTCTCCTATCTGTACGGCGTGACCGGGTCGCTGTATCTGACCACGATCGCGAACCGGCTGAGCGGGCTCGATCCGGACCTGAGCCGGGTGGCGTTCGCGGCCGGGCTGTTCGTGATCGTCGGGTTCGCGTTCAAGATCGCGGCGGTGCCGTTCCACGCCTGGCTGCCGGACACGTACGTCGGTGCGCCGGTCGAGGTCACGGCGTTCCTCGCGGTGGTGTCGAAGTCGGCCGGCGTCGGTGGTCTGCTGGTCCTCGTCACGGCCGGGATCGCACCGGACGGGTCGAACCTGCGGACTGTGATCGCCATCCTGGCCGCGGTGACGATGACGGTCGGGAACCTGGCCGCCCTGCGTCAGGTCGAGGCGGTCCGGCTGCTCGCGTGGTCGTCGATCGGTCAGGTCGGGTTCCTGCTGGCGCCGCTCGCGGTCGGCGATGCCCAGGCGGTCGTCGGGTATCTGGCGGCGTACGTCGTCGTCACACTCGGCGCGTTCGGATCGGTCGCCGTGGTTCAGCGGCATCGGCCGGGTGGCTTGCTGACGGACTACCGCGGGATGGTGCGCTCCGAGCCCGGACTGGCCGCCGCGTTGATCTTCTTCCTCGTCGTCCTCGCCGGTCTGCCGCCGGGTCTGGCCGGCCTGTTCACGAAGTTCGCCGCCTTCCAGGCCGTCATCGACGCCCATCTCGGCTGGCTCGCGATCGTGATGGCCGTCAACGTGATGATCGGCCTGGCCGTCTACCTCCGCTGGGTCGCCGAACTCTTCCGCCTCCCCGCCGACGACCCCTTCTCCGTCGACATCGAGACGCCTGCCGTCACCATGATCTCCATCTGCGCCGCCATCGCCGCCGTCTTCTCCATCCTCCCCAGCACCCTCTTCGCCCTGGCCACCTAACTGGTCTGCTTGGCCAGGAAGTCCTCGTACTGCGACCACACGCGGCGCCAGAGCTCGTTGCGTTGAGGGGTGTCCAGGTGGGGGAGTGGGAGGTGGAAGACGTCGGCGAGTACGGCGAAGTAGTCGGTCGGGTTCTCGATAATCGAGTTGTCGATGCGGTCGGCGTACGTCTCCATCAGGCCGACGGAGCGTAGGACGACCACTGAGGTTGGCTTGCGGCGGAAGGCGGAGGCCAGGCGGCGGAAGGGGGAGTCCGGGTTGGCCGAGAGGTTCGCGTGCTGAGCGGCGAAGGCGTCGAGGCCCACTGCGGCGGACTCGAAGTCCATGCCGACCATGTTGGCTCGCGGGTCATGGTCGAGTCGCCATCCGTCGGTCTTCTCGGATGGACGCAAGCGGAGGTTGAACGGCTCCTGATAGGCGGTGCCCGGCTCCAGCGGCAGTGGCTCGCGCAGCGTCTCGCCGAGGCCGGCGTCGACCAGCCAGACGCGGTCCGGATCCTCGACCAATCCGCTCACGGTGAGCACCAGGTGGCTGGCGTCGACATCGCCGGCGCGGGTCGGGGTCTCCGCCCCGCCGCGGTGCATCGTCACGCGGTAGCCGAGCTCGGTGAGCAGCAGGGCGAAGGTCCCGTTCAGCTGGAAGCAGTATCCCCCGGTCTCCCACGCGATGATCCGCTTCGCCGTTTCCTCCGGGTCGAGCGGTCCGCCCGGCGCCAGCTGATACTGCACCGACTCGTACGGCACCTGGTCCACGAAGGCTGCGTGCAGCTCGGACAAACCGTCCAGCCGCGGCGGACCGTCGTACCCGGTCACTCCGATGCGTTTCAGGAATGCCTCAGTGTCCATTCGGCCTAGGCTATGACAGGTGATCGACGTCCTCGCCCCAGCCGAAGCCATCCACGCCGCCCCCGAGCTGGGCGCCGTCTACCTGTCCGCCTTCGGCGCTCCGGGGTACGACGAGGAGCCGGCGCGAGCCGAGGAGTTCGCCACCGAACAGATCCCGCTGCACTCCCAACGCGACGACTTCAAACTCGTGGTGGCCCGGGACGCGGGCAAGCTGACCGGGTTCGCGTACGGGTTCACCGGGCATCGCGGACAGTGGTGGTCGGACCGGGTCGCGGCGGCGGTGAGTCCGGAGCTCGCGGACGAGTGGATCGGCGGTCACTTCGAGGTGGTCGAGCTTGCGGTGGTTGTCGAGGCACAACGCCAGGGGGTCGGCGCCGAGTTGATGGCCGCGCTGATGACCGACCTGCCGAACCGCAAAGCACTGCTCACCACGTTCGCCGACGACCGTCCGGCGCCGAGGCTCTACCGGCGGATGGGGTGGAAGGTGCTGGTGCCCGACCTGGGCTGGGACTCCGCGCTCTACGGATTGAACCTGGGAGTGCCACTCGGCCACTGACCTGGCAGGGTAGGCCCATGACTTCTGAGCGGATCTATGTCGGGAGCTACACCAGTCAGCCGGGTGCCGGGGACGGGATCGGGTTCGGGCCTCTCGACGGGATCGAGCTGGTGGTGACGACTGCCGATCCGTCGTTCCTGGTCAGGTCCGCGGACGGCCGGTTCCTGTACGCGACCGGCGAGGTGCACGGTGGCCGGGTCAGCGCGTTCGCGGTCCAGCCGGACGGCGGGCTGGAGTTCGTCAACGAGCAGCCGAGCGGCGGCGCGGACCCGTGTCACCTGGACATCGACCCGTCCGGGCGGTACCTGCTGTCGGCCAACTACACCTCGGGCGCCGTCGCGATCCACCCGATTCAGGACGACGGCTCGCTCGGCCAGGCGACCCAGTTCCTCCAGCGCTCCGGGACCGGGCCGAACGCTGAGCGCCAGGAAGGGCCGCACGCCCACCAGATCGCGTTCGACCCCGCCGGTGCGTACGTGTTCGACATCGACCTCGGCTCGGACACCGTCTACACGTCCACGCTGACCGACGACGGGCAGCTGAAGGAAGTCGACCGGCTGCACATCCATCCGGGCGCCGGTCCGCGGCACATGGTGTTCCACCCACGCGCGGGAGCGGCGTACGTGATCAACGAACTCGACTCCACGCTGACCGTGTGCGGCTACGCGGACGGGAAGCTGCAGGTCGTGCAGACCGCGTCGACCCGGCCGGCGGACTCGCCCGGTGAGAACTTCCCGGCGGAGCTGCTGATCTCCGCCGACGGCCGGTACCTGTACGGCTCGAACCGCGGCGACAACACGATCGCGGTGTTCTCGACCGCCGCCGACGGCCTGTCGGTCGAACTGGTGCAGACCATCGGCGCGGGCGGCGACTGGCCGCGGCACCTTGCCTTCAGCAACGACGGCACCCGGCTGTACGCCGCCAACGAGCGCTCCGACCAGATCGCTACCTTCACCATCGCCGACGGCCGCCTCACCCAGGAGGGTGACCCCGTCAGCTGGCCGAAGCCGGTCTGCATCCTCCCGGTGTGACGCACCAGGGCCCTGGCGCGCTGCCGGGGCCCTGGTCAGCTCAGGCGAGCTTCTCGAAGAAGAACTCGTGCTTGAGGAACGACACGTCGTACTCGTGACCCGGCTGCGGCGGCAGCAGCTGCGCGGCCTGGAACAACCGCCAGCCGTCCTTCAGCGCGTCCAGTCCGGTCGCGTACGGCGGCTCGTCGCTGTCACCCGTGGTCGGGTGCGTCTCGCCGGTTCCGTCGTACTCCGACCACCCCACGACGCGGGAGTCGAGCGCGGACGAGGCCAGGTAGAGGACGAGCACCTGCTGGCGAAGCGTCTGCTGTCCGATGGGGGCGGTGGCGGTCATGCCATCTCCTTCTTCGCGGCGTGCGGGTTGAGGCTGCGCTGGGTGACCACGCGCTGCGGGCGGTTCGAAACCCTGGTGACCCAGTACTCCGGGTCGAAGGTGTCGTCACCGGTGAGTGCCTGCCACAGCTTGATCCGGTTGTACTTCTCCAGCCGGCCGGTGGCGTTCTCGTACCAGGGGAACGATTGGTCGAGCTCGCGCGCGACCTCGTCGTCGTACAGGTCCTCGAGGTTCCACAACCGGACCTGGCGGACGGTCGGGTTGAAGCGGATCTTGAACATGTAGCGGTCGATGGCGCTGTCGTTCTTCCGGCCGCCGTGCCAGATGCCGTGGTGCAGGAGCTGCACGGTGCCGGCCGGGCAGACCAGCCGGGTCTGGCCGAGCAGGTTCTGGTACCGGCCGGTGTCGGACTCGTTGGTCCGGCGCAGGTGGCTGCCGGGCACGCTCAGAGTGCCGCCCATCTCGAGCGTCACGTCCTGCGGGTAGTACATGAGCTGGACGTCGAACGCGTCCGGGCGGACGTCGATGATCGCGTCACCGTGCAGGTTCTGCGCCTCGCCCTCGTTGGCCTTGCGGATGTGCACGGCGTGGTGGTCGACCGTCGGCTCCGGCCCGACCAGGCTGTGGATCGCGCCGGCCACCTCGGGCAGCTGCACCAGCCGCTGGACGAACTCGCTGTCCACGAACGCCTCCGACAGCGGGGTGCCGTAGGGGACGCCGGGAATGCCGGCCTTCAGGACCTCGATCGCCTGCTGGTTCATCTCCTCCGGTACGACGGCGTCCATCCGGAGCGACCCGGTGGCCACGAAATGCGCCATCTGAACCGAGGTGAGCAGGTTCTTCTGATGCGGATGGGGCATGAGACTCCCTCTCGGGGTGGTGGTTACTACTCCACCAGGCTAAGTTCGGACAGCGCTTACTCGCGTGGGCTGTGTTCACCACTAGTGGTAATTTCTCACCATGATCGAACTGCACTTGGCCGCTCCGCCGGAGGTGGTGAGCGTCGGCGTCGGGATTCACGGCGTCCGCAGCCTGCGGGACGTGTTCCGGCTGCCGGACCTGTGGCAGCTGCATGTGTACGCGTATTCGGCCGATCTCAAAGTCGCCGGTACGACGTACTCGGTGGCGCCGGGATACGTGTCGCTGACCCCGGCCGGGACGCAGGTGCAATTCGACTACCGCGGCCGGTCCGAGCATCTCTACGCCCACTTCCGGCCGGTGGTGACGGGCGAGCCGTCGTACGTCCCCGTCGTACAGGACGCCGGGGATGCCGCGCCGGTGCTGTCAGGTCTGTTGCGCTCGGCTGTCGAGGCCTCGCCGTCTGGGTCCACGCGGATGACGGCCGAGGTGTGGACGGCGTTGTGGCGGATCGTGGACCTCCACGCGGTCACCACCGAGGGCGACTCGCGGCACCCCGCGGTCTCCACCGCCATCGCCTATATCGAGGCCAACCTGGCCCAACCCCTCACCATCCCCACGCTGGCCCGCCTGTCCGGTGTCTCCCACAACCACCTGACGCGCCTCTTCCAGACCGAGACCGGGCAGACGGTCATCGCCTACATCCGGGGTCGCCGAATGGCTCGCGCCCGTCACCTGCTCGTCTCGTCGACCCTCTCTATCCCCGCCGTCGCGGCGTCGGTCGGCGTCCCCGACCTCCAGGCCTTCAACAAGACCTGCCGTCGCGAGCTCGGCGGCTCACCCCGCGCGATCCGTAATGCGGTGGCCGGTCCGGTCGCCGCGGGTTAACGTGCGCTCGTGTTCGAACTCATTCCAGTAGTGCAGGCGCCGCAGTACGACGAAGAAGCCGAGCAGCGGTTCGCCGAGGAGTGGCCGGAGTTCATCTTCCACGACGTCGAGGTGCGGAAGTACTCCGAGCGGCGCAGGGAGTTCTTCCAGCAGGACTGGGAGTTCTACCTGGTCTCCGACGACCAGCGGCTGATCGCCGGCTGCTGGGGTGTGCCGATCGCCTGGGACGGGACCGTCGACGATCTGCCCGCTGGATTCACCGGCTCGCTCACGCGAGCCGTGACGGCGTACGAAGAAGGCGTCGTGCCGAACACCTTCGTCCTGATGGCGGCCGCCGTACGCTCCGACGAACAGGGCCGCGGCCACGCCTCGCGCGTCATCACCGCTGTCCGGGAGCGTGCCGTGGCGGGCGGCCTGGATCGGGTGATCGCGCCGGTCCGGCCGACGCTGAAGTCCCGCTATCCGCTGACCCCGATCGAAACCTTCATGACCTGGACCCGCGACGACGGCCTGCCGCTCGACCCGTGGCTGCGCACGCACGCCCGCCTCGGCGCGACCATCATCGCCCCCGCAACCGTCTCTCAGACCATGACCGGAACCGTCGACGAGTGGGAGAAGTGGACCGGCCTGGCCCTGCCGTCCTCAGGCTCCTACGTCATCCCCGACGGCCTCACCGTGCTGGAGATCGATCACTCGACGGACAGCGGCATCTACCGCGAGCCGAACATCTGGATGCGCCACGCTTAGCTCGTTCAGGCCGAGTGGGTGCGGGGTCGCTGCTCGGCACTGAGCGGCTACGAGACCGCCAGTGCGGCGAGGCCCTTCGTGAGGATGCCTTTGGTTACTTGGAGGGCATAGGCGTTGTCGGGACCGGTGATGACCTGGTCGGACCACATGACGACGTCTTCGAGGGCCCGGACGTGGCGGTAGTAGCGGATCGCGTCGTGGTCGATGGGGTGCGGGCCGTAGCCGGTCAGGAAGGCGTCGAGCTGTTCGGAGGTGGTGGGGCCGACGTCGCCCATGCCGCCGAGCATGAACATCAGGTCCTGTTCGCGCGGCGCGAGAATCACGTCGTCCCAGTCGATCAGGTGCAGGTGGTCGTCGACGAGGACGTTGCCGAGATGCGGGTCCCCGTGGCAGACCACGCGGGGGCCGGTCGGTTCCGGTGGACGGGCCCTGAGCAGGTGGGTGATGGTGGCGTCGTACTGCTTCCAGACCGCGGCCAACTCCTCCTCGACCTCGTCCTCCGGCGCCTCAGTGCTGAGCCGCGTCTGCAGTTTCTCCGCCACCGCCGGGACCCGCGCGTCGATGTGACTTTGCTTCGGAAGCGCATCACGCAGCCTCGGCGGCGGCTCCGCGTCATGCACCCGCCGGATGAGTACGCCGTACTCGGTCCACTGCTCGTCGGTCAGTCCGCTCTCAGCCGCGCGTACGCCGTCGATCCACGGAGTGATCGTGAGCCGCTTCTTCTTCCCGTGGAAGGTCCACAGCCCGCCCTCCGTGGTCCGGATCATCTCCGGGACGCCCGACAGACCACTGTCCGCCAGGAACGCGGCCACCTGGTGCCCGGTGTTGGTACCCGCGCCGCTCCACTTCACGGCGTACCTATTGGTGGCCGTCGTCGCATTCCACACCTGCGCGGCCAGATCGGCCCCGTGCGCCACCGGTGAGAGTTCCACCACATCCAGCCCGAAGTCGTCGAGCAACCACCGCCGCAGCAACGTGTCTCCCACGCCGCCAGCATGCCCGGCAACCGGCCGCTTAAGCGACCCGATTACCAGGCCCGGCGGTCAGCGGTAGTTGACGAACTGGACGGCGAAGTCGAGGTCCTGGCCCTTGATCAGGGACTGGACGGCCTGCAGGTCGTCGCGGCTCTTGCTGGACACGCGGAGCTCCTCGCCCTGGATCTGGGCCTTGACGCCCTTCGGGCCCTCGTCGCGGATCAGCTTGGACAGCTTCTTCGCGTTCTCCTGGGTGATGCCGGCGCTGATCGTGGCGTTGATCTTGTAGATCTTGCCGGACAGCTTCGGATCGTCGGCCTCCAGGCCCTTCAGCGAGATCTGCCGCTTGACCAGCTTGTCCTTGAGCACGTCGAGGACGGCGTTGACCCGCTCCTCGGTGTTCGCCTGCAGGTCGATCGCCTCGCCGGACAGCTTGATCCCGGCGTCCACGTTCTTGAAGTCGAACCGCTGGCTGATCTCCTTCGCCGCCTGGTTCACGGCGTTGTCCACCTCCTGACGGTCGACCTTGTTCACAATGTCGAAGGAGGACTCCGAAGCCATGGGCAGTTCCTTTCCGATTTGCTGTCAGGGGCACTCTCTGTTGTATCGTCTCCCACGCCGGTTCACGAACCGGCACCACCCTGGCGGGTTGCCCGAGTGGCCAAAGGGAGCAGACTGTAAATCTGTCGGCTTATGCCTACGCAGGTTCGAACCCTGCACCCGCCACAGGGACTGAAACCGCCCCTGACCTGCGCAAACGCAGGTCAGGGGCGGTTTCGTTGTGTCCGGCCATGTCCGGCTAGCTACGGCGATCTACGGGTATCCGTGTCAAATACGTGTCGAAGTTAGCTCGCAGCCTCCGGCTTGCTGGTGAGCGCTGCCTCGATCCGCCGCTTGGCTGCTTCGTCCTGGCCGTCGATGCATGTCGCGTAGACCCGGAGCAGCACGTTGACGCTGTGCCCGGCCCACTCGGCTACCTGTGTGGCTGGCACACCCGCGTTCAGCCACAGGCTCACGCATGCATGCCGCAGGTCGTACGGCCGGCGGGCGAGCGGTGAGTGCCGCTGAGCTTCGCTCAGAGCCTTCTCCCTTGCTTTGGCCCAGAATCGCGTCGACGTGTTGGGGTGAACGGGGTTGCAGTACGCCTTCAGTGGCACGCGACCGAATGGACCCGTCCGGGTCACGAACAGCCGCCCGTCCGGTCCGGTGCCGAACTTTTCGAGGTGGCGTCTCAGGAGCGCGACGAGCTCCGGGCAGGCAGGCACGACACGCGTACTCCGAGCCGACCTGTGCTTGAGCGGGCGGTCCTCACGGGATGCGCCTGTGTCGCTCCAGACTTGCCCGGTCTGCTGCGTGGACCCGACCAACAGCAACTCACCCCACCCCTCATCCGGCAACTTCAGATGCCCTTCGGTCAGGTGTCGGACTTCTGCGGGACGAAGAGCGGCGAAGTACATGCACCCGTAGTAGGCCTCCAGAGACGGGTAGATCTTTCGCACTGCTGCGAGCAACTCCCGAGCCTGCGTCGGGTTGACCACGACGCGCCGGTCAACCTCTTCGTCATGCTTAGGGCTCGACCAGCTGACGGTGTCGATGGGATTGGCAGCGAAGAATCGCAACTCGACTCCGTACTGAAGCGCACCGTGGAAGGTCGCCCGCCGCCGGGCGACGGTGCTCGCTGCTGCCGCCTTGCCGTCCTGGCGAATCGACAGGGCATCGAGGACTCGGCGCGTGACGCTGGCCGCTTCGAACTCCGACAGGTCAACGGTGTTGTCGTTGAGCCACCGGATGACATGCCCCAGATCCTTGGGCGGCGTAGCGCTTCGAACGTCCCTCCCATCGCGGGCGGTCTTGCTGAATGCCCAGCTGTGCAGTGCTCGACGGATGAGCGCGTCGTCTGGTTTGCCGCGCTCGCCGACCAGGAGCGAAAGGGTCGCCTGCGTCAGGGTTTCGGAGATGCCTCGGCGGTGGCCAGGAGAGATGTGCGGCCACTTGATATCCACGTACTCGCAGGCGTGCTGGAACCAGCTACGGCGGTTGAGCAGCTTAGCCATGGGAGCGGGCAGGCCCGACCGGACATCGAACGGGACCCCCTCGCGCGCAGCGGTAGTTAGCTTCGCCTGGAACGACTCAGCGAGCTTCTTTGTCGCGTGGGTTTTAGCGAACATCTTCCCTGCGACAGCCCATCGGACTCGGTGGGTCGTTCTCCGCTTGCCGACATACTCGTCTGGCTTGTAGAGACGGACGTCGTACGAGAGATCATTGCTGCTGGTGTCGCTCACGCGGCATCCTCCAGAGTCTGAAGCCAGTTCTCGAAATCGACCCGGCGAATGCGGATGTCGCCGTTGGGGAGCTTGATGCAGCGGGGCGCCTTCTTGGCCGCTCGCCAGTCGTAGAAGGTCGAGCGGGCTACGCCCAGCTCGGCACACACGTCAGCGATCGTCAGGTGCGCCCGCCGGATCGGGGTTGGCGTGGTCACGCAGGTGTCTCCTTCGGGTGGTCGAGGCCCTGACAAAACTGACAAAACTGACAGAACTGGGGGTTTTGTCGGTTTTGTCGGTTTTGTCATGGGGTGGTGAGGACGGTGGGGTGGACTTCGTAGGCGGTCGACGGGCGGCCGCCCTTGCTGGACTTCTCGGAGGTCTTGGGTCGGATGTGGCCGTGGTCGGTGAGGACGTTGAGGGCGGGGTCGAGGTCGGCGGCGGTGGCGAATCGTGTGCGGCCTTGGAGGGAGCGGAGGGCATCTCTGCGGCTGAAGGTGTCGTGGCCGTGTTTGGTGATCCAGGCGAGGAGTTCGCGGGCGTCGTCGAGGTCGGGGTGGGATTGGCCCATGAGGTCGTATACGGCTAGGGCGTGGTCGAGGTAGTAGCGGCCGATGCGTTCGGCGGCGTGCATGGTGTCGGCGGTGATGGGTCGGGCGTAGCCGGTGGTGAAGGTGTGGGCGAGGTGGAGCAGGGCGGCGAGCCGGACGACGGCGCCGGCGAGCTTGGAGGCCCAGTCGGTGATGGGTGCGAGTTGCCCGGTGTGGGGGTGGAGGCGGGGTTCGATCCAGTCTTGGAAGTCGAGCAGGATCTGCCGCGCGTCGGGGGCGAGGTCGAGGGTGTGCGGGGTGTCGTGGTCGGCGAGGAGGAGGACGAGGGTGCGGAGCGCGTCGCGGTAGGTGGTTTCGACGGGCTCGGGCACGGAGTCGGCTCGGTTGTTGCGGGTACCGACGGTGTTGACGGGCAGGCTGTAGAGGATGCGGGCCAGCACGCCCCGGTCACGGAATCCGGGCTGTGCGGCCAGGCCCTGAAGGGTTCCCGGCTGGGTGGTGACTCCGAGCGTCAGCGCGGGCCTGTCGATCGATTCGGACTCGCGGCCTTTGCGGTCGACTTGGAGCTTGTCGCCTGCGTGGCCTTTGAGGAACACACCGAGGTTGGGCGCTGCGGAGTAGCGGGTGCCGGTGAGGGTGGCGAACACGTCACCTTCGGCGGACAGCACGGCCAGCCGGCCACCGTGAGTCGCGAGCAGCGAGATGCACGACTCGGGAGTGACGTCGTCGGTCATCAGCCGGGCCAGTTCGGGCACGACGATCTCGGCGGCCTCCTTGGCTGCGGCCGTCGCGTCGGCCAGGGCTTCCTGCGGATTCGCAGTCGCACGTTCGGCCTTCTTGGCCAGGTCCTCGGCGCGGGCGTAGGCGATCCGTGCGGCGAGCTCGGTCTCGATCCGTTGCTCTGCTGCGGCCTCTTGCAAGGCCACTTCGGCGTCGGACAGTGGTGCGGTCATGGCCCGGAACACCGGCGACTTGCGGGAGCCGGGCGGGAGCGCGGTTACGGTGTAGAGGTTGACCTGTTCCAGCCAGGACCGATCGACTTGCACGAGGACTTTGCCACCGGCCGCGGTGGACAGGCAGGCCAGCGCGACGGACCCGGCCAGATCGGTCGGGGTCTGGGTGGCTTCGGCGACGGCGTTGACCTGGTCGGCCAGCCAACCGGGGAACACGTCGACCGGGAACGGCCTGAGCAGCCGGTCGGTCTTCAGCGGCACGGGAGCGCCTTCCCACACCGGCCCCGTGGGCGCCAGCGCATCAGCGGCCTCATGATCGTGATGCATAGGTGTGAGCTCAGGTTTTTGGGTGTTTCGAATCGGTGTCGGCGGGGTCGGTTCCCATGGGTCTTCGGGTGGCTCGGTCAGTGGGGGTAGCCAGTCGGGGATGTACTCGGCGCTCATGCTGCAGCGATCCCTTCGTCACGGAAGCCTCCGGTGATGGCAGCTCGGATTTCTCGGTCGCTTTGCTGTGCAAGGTGGCCGACGTCGGTCAGGGCGGCGACGGCGTCGGTGTGGTCGATCGCCCCGGCCGCGACGAGTCGCGCGACGCCCCTGGCGGCGCCGTAGAGGGTGTTGCGGCGGCGGCCTTCGGGGGCGCGGCGTACGGCGTCGAGGTGGGCGGCCAGCAACTTGGAGGGGTGGGAGATGCCCCCGCCTTGCCGGATGGTCGGCAGGCCGGCGAGCGGGCTGCTGACGGCCGGAGCGGGCTGGCACGCGGTGACGAGAGCGGGGGGCATCTCCACCAGGTCGCGGGCGGTGGTGCCCCACTGGTACGGGCGGTGGGTGCGGTGGTGGATGGACGGGGGCAGGACGACGTAGCCGCCGTCTGCCTTGATGTCGATCCCGGCCCGGTGCGGCATCGGCCGCGACGGCAGGTGCTGGCCGGGGTGGCGGTAGTACAGGTGCAGGCCACCGGAACCGGTGTGGACGTGCAGCGTGCGCGGCACCAGCCGCGCGGTCATCAGGTCGGACAGACTGCTGTCGCCGCCGTGCGCGGGGTCCACATCGACCACCACCAGGCCGGACACGGCCCCGCTGCGGACCGCGAGCTGTCCGCGTGGGACGGCGGCCACGATCGCGGCGACGCGGTCCGGGTCGGTGGTGGCGGCGTAGAAGCCGTGGCAGGTCAGGTGCCCACAGCTCGCCGGGTCGTGATCGCTGCCGGTCTCGGCAGCCTGACGGCAGGGTTCGCAGTTGGCGACGGGCCGCTTGGAGCGACCGAGCACGAACACCGGCCATCCACGTCCAGCGGCTTGCAGGGCGGCGGTCAGCAGGTCTGTCACGGGAAGGTCCTCTCGAGTCGCGGTTCTTAGACGGCTGTTGAGTGGGCGGTGCCTGCGGTCGTCAGAAGTGCCACCAGCGGCGGCGCTGTTCGGCGGTGTCGAGCCGGTTGCGGGCCGCGAGTGCTTCGGTGGTCTGGTTCTCGGCCGAGTAGGTGTTGAAGTCGGCGAGCGCGGCCCGGTACTCCTCGGCCGGGGTCAGCGCCTCGTCGTCGGCGGGCTTGCGGGTGCTGGTCTTGCGGGGTTTGCGGGCCATGGGGTTGGGGTCTCCCTGAGTGCGCGGTGGTCAGCGGTTGCGGGTGGCGTGGTGGTCGAGGAGGCGGCGTCCGATCCGGGTCCGGCGTCCGGTGCCTTTGCAGCGGGGGCAGTTTCGGAACGATTTGCGGGTCGGGGAGCCGGACTTGCCGGAGCCTGAGCAGCGGGGGCAGTTGGCGTAGGGCCAGATCCGGCAGCCGAGCAGGTAGCCGACGACCAGGACCAGCGCCAGCGCGGCGAGCAGCAGGACCGATCCGGCGGTGACGAGCGCCAGGAGTGGCGGCATGGACTCAGTCATTCCAGTCACTTTCTGTAGTCGATTGACGGCATGTCGGTCCTGCGCGGGCACCGTGGGCGGTGGCCGCCCTGGCGATTGGCGGGGTGGTTAGCTGCCGGTGATCGGGTTAGGTTTCTCACTCAGCGGGTCAGATGGGCCGATTGTGGGCCTGACCTGCGGGAAGTTAGCGAGTGAGCCGAGTTAACCGGGGGCCGGAACGCCCTGGTCGGAGCCGCTGGCGGCGGTGTTCCGGCCCCCGGCGTCGGGTTAACTCGCGAGCTGGCCGGCGCCGTTCTCATCGCCGTCGTCGGCCTGGTACCGGTGGGCGATGGCGTCACGGACGGTAGCGGGGTCGAGGGGGTAGCGGTTGCCGGTCGCGGGGACCTTGATGCCGTGGTCGGCGTCGAGGATCTCGCGCAGCGCCTTGCCGGTCAGGCCCTGGTACGGCGTCCAGGTCGGCGCGAGCCGCTTGAGCAGGGCGGGCACGTTCGCGACCGGCACCGGGTCGGTGCCGAGGACCTCGTCCAGGTCGGCCAGGAGATCGCGGGTCTCGATCTGGATCGGCGCGGCACCGGGCAACGGCTGGTCGCGTTCTTCGATCGCGGCGAGGGCGCGTTCGATCAGCGGTGTCACCTGGTCGTTCTCCTTGGCCACGTCGAGGAAGTACCACTGGAGGATTTCGGAGCGTTCGCCGCTGAAGCCCTTGACGATCGAGGTTCCGCGGTCGGTGCCGGGGATCAGTTCGGTCGCGCGGTGCCCGGCGGTGTAGGCGCCCTGGCCGAGCAGGGCGTCGTTGGCGACGTGGTCGGACACGGCGAACGCGATGCCGTTGGAGCAGTTGCGGGTCACGTCCCGCGGCATCGACGTGGCGGTCGGCGCCTGGGTGGACACGATCAGGTGAATCCCGCGCTTGCGGCCGAGTTTCACGATCTCGATCACGTACTTTTGGATCTCCTTGCCGAACGTGTCGTCGTACAGCGCGACGTGCGCCTCTTCGAGCAGCCCGACCAGCGGGTGCAGCCCGACGCCCTTGTTCGCGATTTCCCGTGTGACAGAAGGGATTTCGTAGCGCACGAGGAGTTCACCGCGGCGCTGGACCTCGTCGTACATGGCTTTCAGGTCGTCGCGGATCTTCTCGATCGATTCGGCGTCGGCGCCCATCACGTACCGGGAGCAGCGCGGCCGGAACACCTCGAAGTCGTAGTTGGTGTCCGGCACCCAGATCCGCAGCTCGGCGGTCGGGTCGAGCGCGGCGCCGATCATCAGTACCCGCGCCGAGGCGGACTTGCCCTGACCGGGGATGCCGCCGGTGATGGTGTTGCGTTCGGCCATCGGCGCGAGCATCGGCTCACCCCGCAGCGTCCGGCCGGCCGGGACGCCCTTGAAGAAGTCGACCAAACCGCCTTCCAGCAGGGGATACGCGCCCGCACCCTCGGCCAACGCGCCCTTGTCAGCGACCCAGAGGTCCAGGATCCCGGCCTCTGAGCCAGTGGTCGGCCACACCTCCTTGGTGGCCCGGTGCAGGCCGGTGGCCAGCTCCGCGCGGCGGCGGGCGATCTTCTCCGCCGTGACACCGGCAGGCAGCCGCACCACCGCGTGAGTACCGCGCCCGTCCACGCGGGCAGGGGTGATGAACTGCAACAGCAGCCCCTGCTTCAGGTACTGCGTGATCGACGGGATCCGCAGCGCGTTCAGCGCCTGGGCGATCGTGTTCTCATCGATCGCCACGTCGAAGTCGGTGTCGCCAGTCGTGACCAGCCACGCGGGCGGCGTGGCGCGGCGCTTGCCTTCGCGCCACGCGGCCAGCACCAGCAGGAACGGCAAACCGATCGTGAACAGTCCCCACACGAACGCGACGGCGGCGATCACGAACCCGATCGCGGCGAAGAACCCGCTCCATACGCCGGTGAACGATCCGTTGCCGGTGGCCTTGGTCAGGACCGCGATCACGAAGACCGCCATCGGGATGCCGATGAATGTGGCGGCGAGCACCTTCACCAGGCCGATGAACAGCCGGGGGAGATCCATCAACCTGCGGTGGCGTCGCTCGGTGGCCATCTCCTTGCGGTCGGCCCACTCCTTCAACGTCTCCCTGTCGCCGACCGCCTCGGCGGCCTTGATCTGGCGCCGGTAGACACCCATCGTGGACGCGTCCCACGCCCGCTTCGCCCACGACTCCACCCCCTGCACGACAGTGAACGAGTGCCGCAGAACCGCCTTACCCGCGGTCATCGTCGGCTCGTGCCCCTTCACCGCCACAGCCGCCGACCTCGCCACCCGCGCAGGTGCCATCGCGCGCCGCACCACCAACGCACTCCGCGAGGACAACCGGCGGTCGAGTTCGGCCGATTCCTCGTCGGTCAGAACCTCACCCTCGATCACGTCGTGGACCTCGGTCGGGTCGTCGACCGGGACCCGCTCGGCGTCCTCGTGAACGATCTCCTGAACGCCGTCCTGAACGTCGCCGTGAACGCTGTCCTGAACGGTTTCGTGATCGGTGCCGTGTAGCCGGTGGACGTTGTCACGGTTGGTGTTGTGGTCGTTCACGGGTGCCTCCTTCGGGTCGTGTCCGTTGGGGGTTGCGGTGTTCATCCGGCCACCGCCTGACGGGCGGTCAGGTCGCCCAGGTCGTGTCCGAGTGCTTCGGCGACGGCGGCGATCAGGTCGCGGGCGGCGGGCGGGGTGACGGCGTTGCCGAGCTGGCGGACTCGTTCGCGCTTGTTGCCGAGCACGACATAGCCGGGGGTGAACGCCATCCCGGCGGCGATCTCGTGTGGCTCCAGCATTCGGAACAGGCAGTCCTCGACGGCCGGGGTCGAGTACTCGAGTAGCGATTGGTGCCCCGCGGTCGTCAGGGTCCGCAGCGGTTCACCGACAGGCGTCGACATCTCGGCGCCATCACCCTTGGCGGTGTTGTTGCGCATCACCAGCGCGAACCGGTCATGCGCGGTGAAGGTGCCGTGCGGGTCGTCGGTGCTGCGGGAGGTCGCGTTGCCGTAGTAGGGCATCAGCAGGCCGTGGTGGTTGCCTGCGGCGGCGAAGGTGTCGAAGACCTGCCCGACGCCCTTGGCGGTGTTGTTCGCCCGCAGCGGCACCACCAGCGCTTCGGACTCGTTCGCGGTCCGGGTCCGCATCACCTCCACGACACCGGTCGCGGCGTCGTTCCAGGTCCCACCGGCCGGGACCAGCAAGGCGGACTCGTTGCGGGTCGTCTGGGTTCGCAGCACCGCCGTCACCGGGGTCGGCTGCTTGCCGTCGCGGCCCTCCATCGGCACCACCAGCGGCGCGCCGACGCGGGCCTGGCGGTCGAGGGCGGCGGCGATGCGCTGCATGGTCTTGGCGGCCAGCGGGCGGGCCTTGTCCCCGATCCGCTGCCCGGGCAGGGTCCAGTCGATCGCGGACGCGGCAGGCAGCCACCCCGGCTCGACCACGGCGTTGCGGCACGCGACGCGCGGGCAGCGCCACACGTACTGCGCCCGGTAGCGGCCCCACACCTTGTCGGGCTTCTTCCACGCCTGCATCGCGGCCACCAGCTCGTCACAGCCGGGGCAGTAGGCCAGCGGCCGGGTCCACCGGTCCAGATCCGGGCAATGGGTCTTGTGCAGGTGCGCCACGACGTACATCCGGTCCCGCGATTGTGGCGCGGGCCGCCCGCCGGCCTGGGCGTGCATCGAGTTCAGGTAGACGACGTGCAGGCAGTACCCGAGCGATTCCAGCGACGCCCGCCACGACGGCCACAGCACCCATTTGGCCGCGTCCACGACGTTCTCCACGATCACGGCCGCGTAGCGGTGGTACTCGGCGAACCGCACCACGTCCCACATCGTCGCCCGCGACCGCTCGGCCGCCTCGTCCGGCAACGTCTCCCCGAACAGGTCCGGGGTTCGGTCCAGGTTGCGCTTGACGCCCTTGGCCTGGGAGTGGTTCGTGCACTCCGGGGAGAACCACGCGCCATCGGTGCGCGGGTAGCGGCGCGGCTCGACCTGCGACAGGTCCGCACAGTCGTGGTCGGTGGTCGGGTGGTTGGTGTTGTGGCTGTCCACCGCGAGCCGCCAGTGGTTCGCGGCGAGCACCACGTGTGCACCGGGGACCTGGATCGCGCCGGTGGTCGTTCCGCCGGCCCCGCAGAAGAAGTCCGTCCAGCTCATCGCGTAACTCATCAGGCAGCCGTCCTCTCGGTCAGTGCCACCGCGGGCGTGGGGGCGGTGAGGTGGTCGCGGACCCCGGCGGCGACCTTGGCCGACAGCCCCGCTGAGCACCCTGTCGTCTTGCGTGCCCATGCCGGAGTGAGCGCGTCGGCGTCGGTGTCCGGCTCGACAGCGGCCAGGCCGGCGGCGACGTAGTCGGCCAGCAGCATCCGGCCAGCCTTGGCCGTCTTCTTGCGGGTCTGCGGCTTGCGCGGCGACCGCGTGCCCGCCGTCCTGACGGTTGCTCGGGGAGATGCATCGCCCGCGGCAGTGGGAGCCGATTCGAGAGCCTGCGGAGCGGGGGGCATCTCCTGGGTCACCACCGGCGCGGCCAGCGGCTCAGCGGCCTTATGCGGGTCGGCCAGCGCGGCAGCCTGCTCAGCCCGCAATACCGCCTCAGTCAAGCGATCCCGCAGCACCGGCGCCGTCTCGGCAGCGCAGAACACCAACACCGGTGGCACCGAGTGCAACACGATCCCCGCCACATCGCCGTGCCGGAACGACGCCCACGTGTTCATCGCGTACGTCGCCGCGAACGCGAACCGCTTGGTCCGGCCGATCCACATAGTGTGGTCGCTCACCTGGTAGCGCGCGGTGATCTGCTCCGCGCGTAGCACCGCGATCAGCACCAGAGACACCATCGGGTCCAGCAGCCACGCGGCAAACCACGGCAGCGACCACAACACCGCGCCCTGAGCGGCGAACGCCTGAACGTTCACCATCGTGAACGCCAGACCGAGAACGATCCCGACCCACATGCACCGATCGACCTGCGTGCGGACCGACTCGACCCGCAGCGCCACGACATCCGGGTGCGTCGATAGCGCCCGAACCTGCGACGCCTCAGCCGCGGCCGTCCGCAGCCGGATGACGGCCGACGCCTTCTTGTCGGGGTTGCTCGGGGCAACCAGTTCGGCGGTGGTCATCGAGACACCTCCTCGTCGACCAGGAGGCGCCGGGCGTCGGCCAGGAATCCGGCCAGCACCCACAGCTCGCCGTACGCGGCCGCCGCCTCAGCCGATGCCTCACCCGGCTTGGTCACGGCGCCTGCCAGCACATACCGCGACAGGTGCTCGAAGCGCTCGGCCAGCTCGTCCCCGATGCCGTCCGTGCTGTCGATCCCCAGCCGAGCGGCCCAGGCATCCTTCAGCACCAGCATCCGGCGGCAGCTCTCGCGGCGATTCATGCCGCGCCCTCGGTCTGCGGGTCACGGTCGGCCAGATCCCGGCTGACCTCAAGCACTCGCCGCTCCGCCCGGCGGACGCGACGACGGTCCAGCACCGACAGCTCCGGACCCGCGTTGATGAACGCGATCTCGGCATCCAACAGGTCCAGCTCAGCCGCGATCAGCGGCCACTCGGCGTCGATGGCGGCCAGCTCGGCGTGGGACGGACCCTCACTACCGACCGCCGAAAGGTGGATGATGCTCATTGGGGTTGTGCTCCTCTTCATTGGACTAGCGCGACCCAGACGCCTCGGCGGTTGCACCCGCCGGGGCGTCACTTTTGTGTTTCAGATCTCAGTTTCGGATCTCTGTTTCGGATCACGGTAGCGCGAAGGATCTGAGTTTCGCAAGTGTGGTCCGATACCATGTGACCGTGGCTGACATACGGGATGAGCTCGCAGACGCAACCCGCCTCTACCGACAAACGGAGAGCGCCCACAAGGCCGCTCAACAGGGAGTCATCGCCGCTGCGCTCGCGGCCCTCCGAGCCGGCGTCACTCCGAACGAGGTGGCGGAGCTGTCGCCGTTCACGTCGGCATACGTGCGCCGACTCGCCCGCGCTGAGGGCATCCCACCGGCACCGCCAGGCCCGAAGCGACGGGCTGTCAGCTCGGAGCCGCGATGACGTTGCATGCTTGCTGTTCATGGCATCCAGCTTGTCGCCGGCTGCGCACTGTCAGTAGTCGACAGCGGCAGACGGATCTGGACATGACCACTGTCCTTGGACATGGGAGGACGTGATCGATGTCCACTACCGCCCCAAAGCCGATCTCAGCACGCAACGGCGTACTCATTCAGCAGCGCCAGGCGAAGGGATGGGGAAGAGGCAGGCTTGCTGCTGAATTCGAGAGGCTTGGGCGCGATCTAGGCCTCAGCATTCCATCCCGGAGTGCTATGGAAAAGGCGATCTATCGGCACGAGACCGGCGAAAGTCATGTCACGGACACGATCTATGTTCGCCTCTACTGCGCAGCGTTTGAATGCTCGCCGCACGAGCTATTTGGCGGACTGGCCGAGTCTCCAGACTCAGATGCGCCAGAGTTTCATCTCACCAGCAACAAATTCTCACCCGTCTACGTTGGCCCGGAAGTTGTCGCGCGATTAGCTGCGACCTTGCCAGTCGAGCCTGCGATTGTCGAACAGGTTGAATGCTGGTCAACTAGGGTCGATCACCCTCGTGGTGAATGCACGCTCTATGGCTTCCCTTGGGGATGCCTCGTTTACCACATTAAGGAACCGCTCAGTAAAGACTCTGTTGCCGATGTCGCCGTATGGCGACACGGTTCCTATCCGCGGGAACTCGAGTGGACTGATCAGCATGTGAAATCGCTTCTCGGCGGATCCCGCTCGGGACCTGAGTACGTGTTCAGCGCATTTTGGGTGCATATGCCGAAGTGGAAAGGCGAACAGCTTGTTACAGCGATGAGACTGCTCTGCGCGCAGAAGACCTTGCTAGATCACGGCGACGAGGAGCCGTCCCGACCGCACGCGGAACTCGTTGAGCAGGCCTTCATGCGAGACGGCTTTTCGGACCCGCGAATCTTAGAGTTTGGCGTCAGCGGAATATCTTTCGGATACGCGAGCTGGTCGTCGGTCGCATACCACCCGCTAGAGGGACGCAGAGGACTGCCGCAGCAAACGATCGTGGACTTTGAAATCATCGTGCAATCGCTGTGGTGCTTCTGTCATCACGTTCGATCGCAGATCGAGGCTGGACGCGACCCTGAGGTCTCCGACGGGTACGATTGGCGCTGGCTTCGCGGCATGACATCGAGGCTGACAAATGCGCGGCCACGCGAGTCCGCTCAACATGTCGCCATGAGGATTACGATCCTTCAGTCCAGCGAGCTGCAGAATCACCTTAATGCCACCCTTGAAATCTTGAAGGATTCCTCAGAAAGGCAACAACGTGATCTCTGCTGACGATAGCGTTCTCGTCCTCATCGACATGCAGAACGGCTTTGTGTCGCCGCGCTCAGCACATGTTGTCCCTCGCATCGCAAAGTTCACACAGGAATGGGCCGCAGCCGGACGGCCGTACGTTATGACGCGGTTCATCAACTACCCGCAGTCATTGTTCGAGCAGCTCATCCGGTGGAGCGCGATGATGCCGGGAACGCCAGAGACCGAGATCGTCGATGAGCTTGCCGACATGGTGCCGGGTGCGGTTGCCGTCCTGGACAAGCCGACCTACTCACTCTTCAACGACGACGGCACGGAACTGGTGACTCGCAACGGCTGGAAGCACGTGGTCGTCGTCGGCCTCGACACCGAGTCCTGTGTCCTCAAGACGGCCGTTGACGCGTTCGAGCTGGGGCTAGTCCCGTGGGTCGTCGAGGATCTGGTATACAGCCACGCCGGCCAGGTCGAGCACGAAGCTGGGCTACTCGTGACGGGCCGATTCATCGGTCGCGGCCAGCTCATCCAGGCGCGCGACATCCTTCCGGCCGGAGCAACTGCCGCGTCAGCCTGACTGTCGGCGGTGGCGGCAGAAGTTGCTAGCGTCTGCCCTGGTAGCTAAATTCGAACATATGAGCGATCGATCGCGGCGGTTCCGATACGTTGAGCGGTGGGATCCGGATGCCCCGCAGGGGAGCGCTCCGTTCCACTACGGCGTCTGGGATGAGGTCAAGCGCGATTGGGTCGCGCGCAGCTTGACCGGGCCGGTCGCGGGCATGCACGCTGCGGTCTTGAGCCTGCGCTTCGAGCGATCCACCGAGCGTCTGGGCGAGGCCGCACGCTGGGTTGGTCCGCCTGTGCACGTCGAACTGACGATCTCGCCGACCACGACAGAAGTTGCCCTGCTGCACATGTGGGCGCGCGAGCAGGACGGCTGGCATGGCTACGTGACCTACCTTGAACGGCATCCGCTCGACCCCGGTCGATGGGCTCACGCATCAGCGCTACGACCTCTCACACACGACGAGATCGAGGCCTTCTCCAAACGGCCGGCATCCCGATGATCCTCCTGACACTCGGGCGGAAGGGAGCCTGTAGATAACCGTCGACGCCACAGGCCCGAAACGGGGCAGACTCCATTTCAGCTCCGATGAGGCCACCGGGCGAGGACGCTGGCCCAGGCAACAGGCATTGGGAGGGCGCGGCGCCGGAAGGCCACCGGATCGCATTCATTGCGCCCCGTTATCTAGCTTCCTCGCGCGACCTTAATGAGATCCATAACAGCTTGCAGCGTGGGCGCTACGTCGGCGTTCACAGGCGTCTCAGCGTGGAACCAGTCGCTGGGGACACCGCACCAGGTCAGGGCGCCAGTCGCTGCCTTCAGTAAATTCGCCTCAGCCGCCGGCCAGCCAGTTTGGAAGTGCGGCCGATCGCCCGCGTGGATGGGGTCACACACCTGAAATGCACCCCTGTAATGCCCCATGAGTGACCGCCAGCGACCACTGCTTAGGGCACGTGGAGGGCACGCCGAGCGGCCGGACAACTTACCCTGGAGCGGTGGAGCCTGAAGGCACGCTCATCGTCCTGGTGCTCTCACTGGTTCTCGTCGTACGGGCCATTGGCTATCCCAGCGAACCATGGTGGTCCCGTTGGGCATCCGTCGCGATCCTGGCTGTGTGGGCTCTCCTCGACCTTGTCGGAGTCGACCTCATCGCTGGACCAGCGGCGGTGCTCTTCGTCGCTTCGTTGGTGATCCATGTCAGTTGGCGGCTTGGCGAACGAGGTCGGCCGTGGACGATGCCGAGACGCCGCACAAAGTCTCGCGGCGATGTGCCCTGACGCCACACTTGCCTCGTCTCCCTGATAGCTGCCAAACCCAGGCCAGCGCGGCGCATGTCAAGAGTCGGCTTGCCGATCCGTAGGACGCGGAGCGCTCTTGACATGTGTCGTGGTGGCCGGACAATCGAGCGGCCAGGGGGACGGGCTTACCGGCGGTCAGACGCCAGGACGCGGCTCGTGGCAGTTGGGATCGCGTGGACGGGAAGCGTCCTGCTCCTGGGCTCCGGCGAGGACGGCGCCCCAGCGCCGCCCGCAGCCGGGGCCGCGCGCCGAAGGCGCGCCCTTGATCCATAAGAGCCAAACTCGGCAGAGCAGAGCGGATCAGGCGTGTCCTCCGTCGGGTGATGCGCGACCCTCGTCCGCGAGGTTATCTGCGACAGTGCGAAAGCGCGGATCGCGGCTAGATCCGGGCGCCGCCCTCAACGCGGCAGATGAGTGCGTTCCGTGACCCTGATCGCGTGGCGCCCAACCGGCGGCGGACCTTCTCTCAGCCTGATCACGTGACCGGCGACGACGATCATGACGACACCTACCACGAGGTGCTGCTCGACCTGTGCCCGATCGACGCCGAGTTGCCGAACCTGATGCATGACCCGCCCCTCGAATGGGAAGCCGTCCTCGGCTCGACCGGAAAACGCATCCTCCGCCTGTCGGAGCCGGCGTTGTGCAAAATGGCAGAGCGTGTCGCACCCTGTGAGCGAGGACGGTGAGCGGCGTGAAGTTCACCGCCCACGTCGGTTCGGTACCTGCATTGATCCATAGAACATCGCCCACACCTGCTTGCGGTGGAGGAAGACCCAGGACCGAGCCCGCGTGCTGTCCAAGTCCTTCCACAGCCACCAGCCGCTGGTCGGTACCTCCTCCTCCACACCGGCCTCGAGTTTGTCGCGGTGGTCGTACAGATAGCTCGCAACCGCGCCAGGAATCGCCGGCACCTCCGACTGATCCGTGGCGTGCATCACCGCGACCATAAAGTCGAACATTGCCTGACCGCCCGGCTCCGCCCCGGGGTACATGAGGTCGCCGGTGACGGCGACGCTGATCTGGTTGACGTCGCTGAGCCGCTCGACTAGCACACTGATCTGCTTCGTGATCACCTTGAGGGCAGGCTTGATGTACAACGTGGTCATCAGGCTCATGTGCGGGGGCAGGCCGACGGCGGGCAGCGACGCCAGGTCCGTGGACACGTTTACGACGTCGTTCAGGTCCTTCATGCCTTGTTCGACTTCAGTGGCTCGTTTGCTCCGGTCGCCGATCGTCAGCGCGATGTTGATCGTCGCCAAACCGCGACCCAAGGTGCCGAGCATGGCGGTGTACTTTCCGACGTTGACGATCGTGACGTTAACCCTGCCGATCTGGGACGACCAGGTATCGACCATCATCTTGGTCCCGGACGGGACCGGCAGGCCCAGCAGGTCGGTTGTGATGCTGGCGGCTAGCGACCGTATGTTGCGACCGATGCTCAGCGCGCTCTTCACCGTACTCACGGCGTCTTTGACCGTGCCGCTGTCGCCCTTGCGGAAGGCGGCCCGCATGGCGTCGTCGAGCGTTGGTTGCATCGCCTCTACTTCTGCAGCCGCTTTCTCCGCCGCGCGCAGTTCCGCGCGAAGCGCGTCCGCGAGCTGGGTGTTCTTGTCTATCTGGACCTCCCGTCGAATCGCCGTGAGCCGGTCGATCTGGTGATTGACCAGTGGCACCATGCTTGCGTCGATCTGTTCGGCGCCGTGCCGATCAAAGTAGGGCAGGGAGGCCTGGATCGCGGCTATCCATTCCTTGACGTCGTTCCTGACCTGGTCGGACTCGACGTCGGTCAGGTCGCTCTCCAGCGACGAGATGGCCAGCCGCGCGACCGCGGCCAGCTGCTCGTTGGTCTGGATACCGCCCCCGCTGAGGTCCAACCAGCCGAGATCGAGATTGATCTTCGCGCGCGGCTTCGTCGACGCGGTGCCGTCACGCTGGAGGGCACCGCTGACCGCGCTGTTGCCGGCCGCTCGCTGAAGTGCGAGGACGTGCTTGGCCGACAGTGTGCCGTTAGCATCTGCCTGCTGCGCCGCGATCTCTGGCGTCGAGCCGGTGGGATCGGCGCGTCCCTTGGTGGACGGCTGACGGAGGGGCGGCGGGCGCACCGCGACGTCGCGCCTTCGCGCGACCTTCCCGGCGGGCGGTTCGAGTGCGTGTTGACCCATAGTCCTGTTTTACGCCAACAGACTCATACCGAACAGACAGAGTTTGTTGCCCCTAAGGGCAGCGGCCCGGCAACGTTTCGAGTGCCCGCACATCGGCAGTTCCGAGCGTTCAGTGTCCGCGGCAATTGCGGTCACTTTGCCGAGTAGAGGCGGGGCGGGCCTGGCGGCTTCGGGTCGTTCCGAACCCAGCTGGTGCGAGAAGAGGGACCATGGATTCATGGCGGCCAGGGATTTGGTGTTCGAGGCAGGGGATCGAGTCCGGACCCGGGGTCGGTTCATGGCCGGTCCGGACGGTGATTGGCTGGACCTGGCCCGCGTCCATGCTCTGACCTTCAAACCGCCGGGCTGGAAGTCGGATCGGTCGATCCGGCTGATCTGGGCCGACGCCGAGGCGGTACTTACCGAGTTCGCAACGAACCGAGGCCCGGGCTATGTCTCGGTGGTCGGGACATGGCGCGACGAGAGCATCGAGGTCGAGGAACAGTCACCGGACATCCCTGCTCGGGAGCCGCGTGCGGATTTTACGGACCCACCGTGCCCGCCGCCACCCGGCGGCTGGCGGCATGACGCCTTGGTCTTTGGCCTGGATTACGGCGACCTGGCATCGTCCGGGGCGATGGTCACCCGGGTGATCTTCCGTCCCTCCGCAGGCCAGGAAGTCCTCGTCGTCGCCACCACCGATGTCGACGCGGTGACCCAGCAGCTATCCCCGCAACTGCAAAATCAGCTCTGCGTGGTACCCAGCCGGTTCACCCGCGCTCAACTCGACGAGGTCCGCGACGTCCTGCTGGCCCGTTGGAGGGAGTGGCGCATAGAAACGTTCGACACCAGAGCGGACGCGCAAGCTCAGCCATTCATCAGGGCTGAACTATTCCGGGTCACGGCCGAGATGGCCGACTGGGCCGACAGTCTGCCCGATGGACTGCTCCGCCTCCGCCCAGCGCTGAGCCCTGCCTGACAACCCGGTCCGGCACCGGAGCGATATGCGCCCTGAGCACATCGAGCAGCCGAGGACCATCATCGGCATGGTCGTGTTTCACTCTCGGCGGCAGATGCGCGCGTTAGGCAGGGGGCATCGGACGCGCAGGTCTCGGCGGAGGCATTCGGCGGGCAGCATCGGGCGACTCATCCAGCACGCGCTGGCGCCATTCCTCCAGCAGCACTATGAACTCCTCAGCAGGTACACGGTCCACCGAGTCGCTGTCGACAGGGTCGAAGTCATATCGCGCCTCCACCTGAGTCCCCTGCAACTGGAGATACGTCAAGTTTCCAGATGCGAATGGCTCAGAGCTCCCGTCCTCCAAGCGACTTCGCAGACCGGCGATGGCCATGTCGATCCAATAGGTTGAAGGGCCGTCCTGAGGTGCACCCCGCGGCGGTCGGCTGTCGAGGCTGTCCTGCAACGCGTCGCGCATCAAGGGGAGGTCATCCTCCAGAGCAATCTCGACGAGCCCCTCGGTCGTGCGATTGAGGTGATACCGCACTGTTCCTCCATGCGCGTCCGGGTACGAGCCAGCCTTGCACAGACGCCCGCTCATCGGCAGATCCGTGCGTTGGCGCATCCGTCATTGGTTGGCAGGTTTCGAGACCTGTCGCGCCTCCGGAGAGAGCCAGCGCGCTCCTCTGTCGATGGCTTGTCAATCGGGTCGGCGTAGCCCCCGACACTGCAGGTCAGGGCAGGTCTTGGCCCAGTCTGTAAATCTGTCGGTGTATGCCTACGCAGGTTCGAACCCTGCACCCGCCACCAGCACCAAAAGAGCCTCTGACCTGCGGAAACGCAGCTCAGAGGCTCTCTTGCCATGTCCGACTGTGTCCGGCCAGCACCGGCGATCTAGGGATGTCTGTGCCCTATTCCTGCCCTGGTTTTCTGGACCTACGCCGCCTCGCCCTCGTCCTCGTCCACAGCAGCCATCAGCCGCCGCAACGAGCCCGGCGCGGCTAGCATTCGGCGCATGAACGAGCCGCACACAGATCCTGTCGCCCACAACCGCCGCGCCTGGGACCGCGAGGTGGAGAAGGGCAACGAGTGGTCGCGGCCGGTGACACCCGAGGTGGTCGCGAAGGCGCGGGCCGGTGAGTGGTCCATCGTCCTCATGGGGTACGAGCCAGTCGACCCGACCTGGTTTCCTCCGGACATCGCCGCCTGCGACGTGCTCTGCCTCGCCTCCGGTGGCGGGCAGCAGGGGCCGGTGCTCGCCGCGGCCGGCGCGCGGGTGACCGTCTTCGACAACTCGCCCGGCCAGCTCGCGCAGGACGAGATGGTCGCCGCGCGGGAGGGGCTCGACGTGCGTGCCGTACTCGGCGACGCGCGCGACCTGAGCGCGTTCCCGGACGCCTCGTTCGACCTGGTCGTACACCCGGTCTCCAACCTCTTCATCCCCGAGCTAGCCCCGGTCTGGCGGGAGTGCCACCGCGTGCTGCGGCCGGGCGGCACGCTGCTGTCCGGCTTCGTCAACCCGGACGTCTACCTATTCGACGCGGACGCGATGGACACGCGCGGCGAGCTGGTCGTGCGGCACCGCCTGCCGTACAGCGACGTCACCCATCTGGAGCCAGGCGAGCGGGAGCGGCTGTGGGGCGCCGACTCGCCGCTGGAGTACAGCCACACGCTCACCGAGCAGATCGGCGGGCAGACCGCCGCGGGGTTCGCCATCACCGGCTTCGCCGACGCGCCACACCAGTCGGAGGTAACGGCCGGTTGGCTGCCTGGCTACTTCGCCACCAAGGCGGTCAAAGGGTCCTAGGCCCGTGTCCAGTTGTGAGGCGCCGAGCCCCCGCTCAGAACCGCGTTGATGTGTTGGGGTGGACGGGGTTGCAGTACGCCTTCTGGAGCAGCGTGGCGTGCCCCTTGAGTACTGCGTGAGTGCCGGGCCGAGCGGTGCCTCAAATCGAGACATGTGCCGGGCGCGCAGCGGCATAAAGTTCCAGCGTCGGGATGCGCCCGAAAGGAGCTTGCCATGACGACTATCGACGCCGATGCCCAAGGTGCGCCAGAGGTACGCTCCCAACCTGCCGCTGAGGCCGCGGTCCCAGCGGTGACCGGAGACCCATCCCTGATCGGTCTCCCCAGTTTCATCGTGGGATCGGTCGCGCTCGGCCTCGTCCTTGTCGGCTACGTGCCTGCGGCGGCGGTGGGGGCGTCGATCCCCGTGATCGTCGCGGCCACCGGCCTGGGCCTGGTGATCGCGGCCGTCTGGGCGGCAGCTGTCGGCCAGAGCGCGGTCGCCGGGGTTTTCGGCATCTTCGCCGGTTTCTGGCTGAGCTACGGAATGCTCGTACTGGGCCTGACGCACAACTGGTTCGCCATTGTCGCTGCGGACGCCCTCCATACGCAGGGCGTTTTCCTGATCTCGTGGCTGGTGGTGATCGGGATGCTGACTCTCGCCACACTCCGGCTGCCGATTGCCTACACGGTGCTCTTCGTGCTCATCGAAATTGCCTTGGTGCTGGTCTTGATCGGCACGTTGCAGCAATCAGCCGGCACGCTGAAGGTCGCCGGTGTGGTGGTGTTCGTCTTCGCCGCGGTGGGTGTCTACCTGTTCTTCAGCTCGGCCTCGCAGGCGACAGGCGGTAAAGCGCTTCCGCTCGGACAGCCTCTTCTCCATAGCTGAGCCGCGGTTGATGGTGTCCGGCGGGATGCCACCAGCACCAAACCAGCCTCTGACCTGCGGAAACGCAGACCAGGGGCTGCTTCGTCGTGTCCGGCTGACAGCGGCGATCTACGGGCGTCTGCTCGCTGACGGACCGAGCTCGTGCGGCCTAGGACAACTCAGCTCGTTTCTTGGTCGCGTGAGCCTCCACTGACGTCTGCGGGCCTCCTCTAAGGAAGCTCTAAAGCTGGCTGAAACCACACCTGAGGCCGCGCTGTTTGTGTTGTTGCCACGGCGCCGGTTCTCGTCCGGCGCGCTCGTGGACGAAAGGAATCACGATGATGAAACGCACACGGCTGGTCGCGGCCGCGGCAACGCTCGTCGCACTGGCCACAACCGGTACTGCGTCGGCGGCGACGTCCGGTTCGGATCCGAAAGCCGGCGCCGCGAAGTCCGGTGCCGCCGTGAAGGTGGAGGTGGAGGGTAAGTCCAAGCCGACCGGGAATGCCGACATCGCCGCGGCCGCGGCGAAGCTCGGGGTGACGACCGCCCGGCTCGACGCCGCGCTGGTCGCGGCCAAGAAGTCGCTGGCCGGCTCGACCACCGTTACGCCGGAGGCATTCGTCAGGGCGGTCGCGGCGAACCTGGGGCTGCCGGCCTCGCGGGTCAAGGCCGCCGTGGAACCGCTGTTTCTCAAGCCTGGGCGCCCTCGTGCCGACGACAAACACAAGAACGACGGCAAGGGCAAGAAGGGGGCGGACGACCCGCGGAACTCGCCGTTCGCGAGCAACGCCGCAGCGGCACGGTTGGCCGCGGCCCTCGGCGTCAGTCAAGCCAAGGCCAAGGCCGCCCTGGTCGCTCTGGTCTCGGCTCCCGACGGAATCGTTCCGACGTCCAAGGCCTTCCGTGATGTCGCCCACTCGCTCGGGGTCAGCGCCGACCGTTTGAAGACCGCGTTGGGGGATCTGAAGCAGTCACTGGCCAACGGCTGACAGCGGCCTAGTCTCACATCATCACAACTTCATGATCGACGGCGAGGATGGACGACCATGCGGATACTTGTCGTGGACGATGACCCGGGTGTGCGGCGGTCCTTGGAGCATGCGTTGGGCCGCGACGGCTACGACGTGGCATCCGCCGCTGATGGGGCGTCCGCACTCGCCGAGCACGGCGTGTTCCGCCCGGACGCGGTGGTGCTCGACGTCCTCATGCCCGAACCGAACGGGCTCGAGGTATGCCGGACGCTGCGTTCGGGCGGGTACGACACGCCGATCCTGATGCTGACGGCCCGGGACCTGGTCACCGACCGGGTCGCCGGGCTCGATGCGGGGGGCTGACGACTACCTGGCCAAGCCCTTCGCTCTGGAGGAGCTGCGGGCCCGACTTCGAGCCCTGCTGCGGCGCAGCGGCGCAAGAGACGAGGTGCTGCACTTCACCGACGTCGAACTGGACTTGAGCGGCCGCCGGGCCGAACGCGCCGGCCGGCGCCTGGAGCTGACCAAGACGGAGCTGTCCCTGCTGGAGTTGTTCCTGCGCAATCCCCGCCGCGTCCTGAGCCGGACCCAGATCTTCGAGTCCGTCTGGGGCTACGACTTCGGCCCGGAGTCGAACGCGCTGTGGGTCTACATCAGCTACCTGCGAAGCAAGCTCGAAGCGGACGGCGGCAGCCGACTGATCCAGACGGTGCGCGGCCTGGGGTACGTCCTGCGCGAGGAGCCATGAACCTGCGCACCCGGCTGGCCATCGCCGGAGGGTCCATAGCCGCTGGTGCGATGCTGCTCGTATCGGTGGTTCTCTATCCGGCCGTGGAGGCCAATCTCCGCGGCCAGATCGACAGCTCCCTGGTGGCGGCGGCCGGCCAGGCACCGGACGTGGCGAAAGCCATCAAGGAGAAATTCCGGGGGACGTCCAACGAGTCGGTCTTCCCAGCTGTTCCGCTGGGGATCGGGAGCACCCAGCTGCAAATCGTGCCGGGCCCGGTCCAGGCCGGGCCGTCGGCGCAGTTCGTCGACCTCACCGTCCGCGACGTCGGGGTCGCGAACGGAACCGCCGCTGCCTACTTCCGTAACGCGGTCTACGGCGGCGTCGCCTACCGCATCTACACCGCCCCGTTCCCAGGAGCACCCGGCACGCTGGTGCGCACCGCAATCCCGCAATCCGATCCCGCACCCAACCTGCGCCGACTCGCCTGGCTGCTCGCCGCATCGACGGTGGCCGCCGGACTCCTGGCAGCGCTTGCCTCACGCCTGGCCGCACGCCGCGTCCTACGACCCGTCCGCGGGCTCACCGAGACCGTCGAACTGATCCGCACGACCGGCGACCTGGCCATCCCGATCCCCGCCGACAGCCAGGACGAGATTGGCCGGCTCGGCTCTGCGTTCGCCGGGATGACCGCCGCCCTGGACGAGTCCGTCGGCGCTCAGCGCCGCCTGGTGGCCGACGCCTCGCACGAACTGCGCACGCCACTGACGAGCCTGACCGTGAACCTCGAACTGCTGGCGGAAGATCTGGCCGACACGCAGGCCCCACACCTCGCCGCCGAAGCGCTCGACCAGGCCGGCGAACTCAAGACACTGATCAACGACCTGGTCGACCTGGCCCGCTACGGCCAGCCCGCTTTCCACACTGAAGACGTCCGCCTGGACCTCGTCGCCGAGCGCGTCGCGGCCCGCGCGACACGTCGGGCAGCGCAGATCGGATTCGACCTGACCTGCGCGCCCACCCTCGTCCACGGAGACCCCGACGCGCTGGAACGCGCCGTTGCGAACCTGGTCGACAACGCCGTGAAATGGAGCCCGTCCGGCGGCCGGGTCCTGATCAGCGTCAAGGAGGGCACTCTCGACGTCGCGGACACCGGCCCCGGGATCCCTGACAGCGACCTCGAGTTCGTCTTCGACCGCTTCTACCGCTCACCCGCTGCCCGCGCGCATCCCGGATCCGGACTGGGCCTGGCCATCGTCCGACAGGTTGCCGAGGCGCATGGCGGGACGGCCGAAGTCGTGCCGTGTCAAAGCGGCGCGGTACTGCGCTTGAAACTGCCGGTGTGTAGCGAACACGCTGAGCCCTGGGCAACACCGAGTTGAAGGTCTGGCTCTGCGTTCTCAGGAGAGCGCGGCGATCCAGTTGCGCAGGTTCGCGTGGCGGCGCCCTTGAAGTCGAGGCCGACCGGAACGGCGAACGTTCCCCCGGCACGCCGGAGCTGAGTCAGAGCCTCACGCAGTCCGACCTGTGCTTGTGGGCGGTCGACACGGGATGCGCGGAAACTCGTTGTCACCAGGAGATCGTCCGCATCGTGGTCTACGAGGACACTGGTGGACAGTGATCCCCGAGCAAAGGAGGCGGCATGCCCGACCCTGCGGAGATCCAGACGCCGATGCCGGCTGACCGGCGTCGGGTGTTCGCGGTCGCTCTTGTCCAGGGCCTGAGCACCCTGACCGTCCTCCTGGTGGCGTACTTCCTTCTGCCGCTCGACGAGGTGGCGAAGCTGCCGTTCGGCGTGATTGTCGCCGGCGGTATCGTCATTCTTTCCGCCGTGACTGTGCTCGAGGTGCGCTCGATCATCCGGGCTGCCCACCCCGCGGCCAAGGCGATTCAGGCACTGGCCGTGATCGGACCGACGTTCCTGTTGCTGTTCGCCTCGACCTACTACATGATGTCGCAGGCCAGCCCGGGGAGCTTCAACCTGACAGCGCTCACCCGCGGCGACAGTCTCTACTTCACGGTCACGGTCTTTTCGACGGTGGGCTTCGGCGACATCGTCGCCACCAGCCAGAACGCCCGCGCGATAGTAACTACCCAGATGATCCTCGACCTGGTCCTGCTCGGTGCCGTGGTCAGGGTGTTCGTTCAGGCGGTCAAGATCGCACCCAAGGGTCCGGGGACCCCGACCGCAGGCGCCTGACATCTGCATTTCGGGAGTCAGCCTGCCGATTTGTGGTGTCATGCCTCGGGTGGGTTGCGGGGGCGGAATCTGGAGCGGAACTTCGAGTCGTACTCCAGGTGCACGTAGCCCGAGGAGTGGACGCCTACCGCGACGCAGCCGACGGCCAGGAAGACGATCCCGGCAATGAAGGAGATGTGCCAGAAAGCTGCGGCGATGCCGGCGAACGCGGAGCCTTGGGCGATCGCCTTGGCCACGCTGACGAGTGGCGACTTGCTGGTCCGGCGACGGAACTCCTCCTGCCGGTTCAGCACCAGGAGCGCGGCGAGTAGCGGTATCGAGACGGCGAACGCGATCACGCACACCAGCGCCGACGGGTCGAGTGAGGTCTCGGACAGGAACGGCTGGACCACGACCAGGCCGGCGGCCGCCAGCCCGCCGTAGATCAGGTTGGACTGACGGATCCATTCCTGCACGGCGGCAGGGTCCGAGGTGACGTCCTCGGCTTCCTGCCGGATGCGTTCGGCCTCGGCTTCCATCTGATGTGCTTCAGCCAGGAAGTCCTCGTCCTCGTTCATGGGCTCATCCTCCCCGAAACTGCCGTCTGTCAGGATTGGCGGGTGGCTGGACTGCGAGAGCTGTGGACCGACGCCGTCCCGGACGCGGGGCCGTTGGCCGACGACCTGGTCGGGCGGTACGCAACCCACGCCGCCGCTAGGTGGGGAATAGCGTTGGGACAGCGAGCGGTTTGCTATTGATTGACCAGGTTCGTGACCGAGGAGAGCGATGAAACCCACTGAGTTCGTGAAGGTGAATGGGCAGTTCTGGGGGGATCACCTGCGGAGCGTGAGTGAGCATCTGCCCACGAGTCACCGCAATGAGCTGACCGGGCCGCTGCTGTTCCCGCGGATGATGGTGCTGACCGAGACCCCGGACTGGAACATCCTCGAGCTCGTCGGGGTGAGCCGCGAGTACCGCTCGCTCGAGGTCCGGCGGCAGAAGGCGCAGAGCGTCGAGGAGTACTTCGGCCTCGGCACCGGCTCGCCCGTGGTCAAGCTGTCGGGGGAGAACCTGTTCAAGGACGCGACCATCGCGACCGAGACCGGCCGGCGGGAGCTGGACGGCCGGTTCCCGAGCGCGGTGACGATGCTGGGGCAGGAGTTCGTGGGGGCGGGCGACCAGCTGCTGCAGTTCGCGCCGGGCAACTACTCGACCTTCGACCGCACCCTGCTCGTGCACACGGCGAACGAGTCGATCCGGTTGCACTGGACGTTCTTCGCGATCGCGATCCACCGGTCCGAGCCCGCGGACAAGTACCTGACCTTCCTCCAGAACTACTCCGCGGCCCGACCGCACCTGGACCCGATCGGCACCCTGAGCGTGCCGGCGGACGCCGCTGACCTGAAGAGCGACGCCTTCGCCAGCACCTACCTCGCGCACGGTCTCCAGGATGCGACCGTCGACCAGTTCCTGGACGCGAACGAGAGCATCCTGCTGTCGGCGTTCGACGCGACCCGGCTGATCCGCCAGCCCTTCCTGGACGACCTGCAGCCCGACTTCATCCTGGAGCGCGCGGACGGCAGCCACATCATCGGCGACCTCAAGCTCCCGGTCGCCGACACCACCAACGGCAAGAAGCGCCGCCGTGCCTTCAAGGCGCCGGTGCCGGAAGGCGCCGCTCAGCTCGCTCGGTACGCGGAGTACTTCGACTCCGCCGAGAACCGCGCGTTCGCCCAGACCAAGTACGCCGTCGAGGTCAGCGACCCGCGCAAGCTCCTGATCATCCCGACCCAGGAGACTGTCGCCGCCGGCGAGTTCGCCGACGCGGGCGTGGAGATCGTCGACTACGACACGATCCTGCGCCTCCACCTCGCGACCTGATGCAGTACTTCGTCTACGGACGCGACCGGCCCGGCGGGTTCGGCCTCAAGGTCAACCTGACCGAGGAGCACTGGGCGTTCATGGACGGGTACGCCGACGCCCTGATCGCCCGCGGCCCGACCCTGACCGAGGACGGCGAGGAGACGACCGGCAGCCTCCACATCGTGGATCTGCCGGACGTCGCGGCGGCGCGCTCCTTCGCGTACGACGAGCCCTACTACCGTGCCGGCGTCTTCGGCGAGATCCTGCTCTGTCGCTTCGACAAACGCGTCGGCACCACGATGTGGGACTTCACCAGCGCCGTCGAGGGCTCCCGCCGCTACCTCGTCCTCACGCAGGACGAGCCGCGGCCGGTCGAGTCGCCGTACCCTGATCATGTACGGCGACCTGCTCGACCTCACCGAAGACACCCACCTCGGCCGCGCAGCCCTCGTCGAAGCACCTGACGCCCAGCACGCCGCCGTACTGCTGTCAGCCAAGCTCACGGACGTGCACCCGTGGGAGTTCGGTGGCCGGCGGGACTGAGAAGCCTGCTGCGGCCAGTTCTGGCCGTGGCCAGATGGGGCCGCGCAGGTTCCTGGACACCCGGTCCCGGCGCTGACGAGACTGCTGGACGTTGCGCCCGGCCGCTAACGTCCACCGGGCGAATCCTGACCTGGAGGTTTCGCATGCCGGCTCCGCTGCCACGTCCGTCCTCAGCTTCCGGGCGAGCTGTGTCGTCAGGGCGAGGCTCGATGGTTCGCTCGCCGGGTTCGCGACGGGGACGGCGCTGGATGCGCGGCGCCGTACCGGCAGTGCTTGCCGGGCTGTTGGCGTTGCAGTTGGTTCCGGCGCCGGCCGTCGCCGCAACAGCGACACCTACGCAGACACCGCCACAGCCTTGGCAGGCCAAGGTGACCACCGGCCTGCTCGCCGGTCTTGACGCCGGGAAGAGTTGCCGCTCAAGCTCGCCACCTTCGACCGCGAGGTGGCCTTCATTCCCCAGTCGGCGGACCAGCGCGACATCGCGAGCGCGATCGTGGTCCACCCGTGCAGCCTGCTCGACGTACTGCTCTATGTCTTCGACCGGCTGTGGGATCAGGCGACCCCGCTGACGTCCGCAGAGCCCACTTCGCGACCGAGCAGCCAGGGCTGGTTGTGATCGGCGCTAAACCTTCGAGACCTTCACTCTCCATATCAGCACGAGCGCCGGGCCGGTACAACTCACCCGGTAGGCGATCCGGGCGTCGTGCGAGGCGACGTACTGGTACTGCGTCAAGCTCGGGCGAGGATCGTCTGCAGCGTGGTCGTGAGCGTCTGGCGGGCAGTTGCTGGAAGGTCGGAGGTCAGGGCTTCGATGCGGTCGACGACGGCGTTGTGGGCGTCGTGGGCCAGGGAGCGGCCGGCGGGGGTGAGCTCGATGTGGCTGGCGCGGCGGTCGGCCGGGTTGGCGGTCCGGATGACCAGGTCGCGGCGTTCCAGGCGGTCGACCATGCTGGTGAGGCTCGAGCGCTCGATGCTGAGGATCCGGCTGAGCTCGGTCATGCCGAGCGGGCCGCCGAGGAGAACACAGAGCAGGTGCGCCTGCTGCGGCGTGAGGCCGAGCGGCCGGCTGGTCTCGGCGTGCAGATCCTGCAGCCGATGCATCGTCTGGACCAGAGCCGCGGCCAGCTGCTGATCCCGTGCCGTCGTCGTCGCCATGTCTGCCATGATAGTCCGGCAGCCGGATAGTTTGCAGGCCTAACAGTTCGTGGTACTACTATTTAGATGTACGAACTATCTGGAGGACTGCGATGACTGTGAAGTTCGGATATGGCTCACCCGACAAGCTCGGCGACGTGCCCGCGATCCTGCGGCTCGCGGAGCGGGCCGACCGCGACGGGCTCGACCACGTCAGCCTGTCGGATCACCCCTATGTCGCCGACCTGCTGGACGGGTATGCGGCGATTGCCTTCATCCTCGGCCGGACCGAGCGGCTGTCGGCCTTCGTCAACGTGACCAATCTGCCGTTGCGTCCGGCCCCGGTGCTCGCACGTACGGCGTCCGCCCTGTCGGCGTTGTCGGGTGGGCGATTCGTCCTCGGCCTCGGCGCCGGCGGCGCGTGGGACCGGATCACCACGATGGGCGTCCCGGAGCTGAGCCCGGCCGAGGCGGTCGAGGCCTTCGAGGAGGCGATGCAGCTGGTCCGTTCGATGTCCGACGGCGGCCGCCCGGCCCCGACCAAGCACTACCCGATCGGCGACCTCCGACCGGCTGCCGTCGCCGCGCCGCTCATCTGGACCGGCTCGAAGGGCCCGAAGTCGCTCGCCGCGACCGGCCGCCAGGCGGACGGCTGGATCCCCGGCCACGCCGCGGACTGGCTGAGTGACAGCTTCCGCTGGTCCCGCCCGATCATCGACGAGGCCGCGCTCTCGGTCGGCCGCAAACCCGCCGACGTCGCCACCATCTACAACTTCCCTGGTGCGATCACCGCAACCCCGGTACGCCGTACCCGCGACGCCGAAGGCCGCTGGATCGGCGGCTCCCCGGCCCAGTGGATCGAGGAACTCACCGACGCCATCCTCAACCACAACGCCGCCGGCTTCACCCTCTTCCCCCGCGGCTCCGACCCGTACGAGACCCAACTGGCCCGCTGGTCCGAGGAAGTAGTCCCCGCCATCCGCGCCGCAATCAGCCAGCCGAGCCCGGTTTCGTGAGCGAGTAGACGCCAGGCACGGTCTGCATGTGCTCCCGGAAGCCATGCCGGTAGGTCACACGCAGTCCGGACGCCGTCAGTGGGCGCCGGCCGGTGGTCACCCGGAAGTGCGCGAACATGACCTTGCCGTCGAGGCCACGGTGTCCCGATATCCGGTAGCCGATCGCCGGAACGGAGGCGACGGTCTCCGGGGTCCACAGGCCCCCGTCGCCCGGCGTCCAGGTGGCCGGGACGCCGCCGATGAAGTCGTCCCAGGTGTAGATCCGCGCCTCGACGAACTCCAGGCCGTCGGTGATGACGTCCGAGTCGATGGTGACTACCGTCAGCGGGCCGCCACTCCTATTGGTCAGGCCGAACGTCATGAAGTAGACATCCGTGCCCACCATCGGCGCGCCGCTCTCCGGGTAAGTGCCGCCGGTCTCGAGTGCGCCGCCGTGCCGGTTGTCTGCAAACCAGGCAAAGAACAGGACGGCGACGACGATACCGCCGATGATGATGCGCTTCCGCATGAGTTCCCCCCGACACCAGCTGGTCACTCAGCGTACGGCGGGGTCAGGTCAAGGTGGCGAGTTCTTCAGGGGACAGGTGGAGGGTGCCGGCGGCGATGTTCTCTTCGAGGTGGGCGGGGTTGCCGGTGCCGGGGATGGCGAGGACGTTGGGGGACTGGTGCAGGGTCCAGGCGAGGCGGACCTGTTGGGCTGTGGCGCCGTGCTTGTCGGCGATCGCCTGGATGGCGTCGGAGTGGTTGGTCGCGGCTCCGTCTTCGCGGGAACCGCCGGCGATCGCGAAGAAGGGCACGTAGGCGATGTCCCGCTCCGCGCACAGCTTGATCAGGGCGTCCTCATCGCCGCGCAGGTCGATCGCGTAGCTGTTCTGGACGCACACGACCGGCGCGATCGCGAGCGCCTCGTCGACGTGGTCGGCGCGGATGTTCGACACGCCGAGCTGACGGATCAGCCCGGCGTCGCGCATGTCCGCGAGCGCGCCGAACCGGTCGGCGATCGAGTCCGCTCCGGGCTTCTTCATGATGCGCAGGTTGACCACGTCGAGACAGTCGACGCCGAGCTGGCGCAGGTTCGTCTCCACCTGCGTGCGCAGCTCGGCCGCGGTCGTCGCATGGTAGAAACCGCGGTCAGAGTCCTCGCCGGGTCCGACCTTGGTGGTGATGACCAGACCCTCTGGGTACGGCGCCAGTGCCTCACGGATCAGCTCGTTCGCGTACCGCACCGGCCCTTCGCCGACCCGCAGCGTTCCGCCCGGCGACACGTAGAACGCCGCCGTGTCGATGTGATTGACGCCGAGCTCCACCGCGCGACGCAGTACGCCGATCGCCACCGAGCGATCGGGATTCGCGGTGATCCGCATGGCACCGAAGCCCATCCGGTTGACCGTGACGTCGCCCAGTTTCCAGGTACCGGCGGCGGCTGCACTCATTCTTCGATCGCTCCTCGGACTAGGCGCAGGTGCTGGCGGAAGGTCAGGGACGGGTCGGCGGCGCGCACGAGCAGATAGTCGGCGAACCTGACCTGCTCGCGCAGCGACCGCCCGGCGCGGATCGCGTCGGCCTGCTGGTGCTCGGTGTCCCGGATCGACTCGGCCAGCCCGAACAACTCCTCGACACGGTCGGCCGGGACGAAGATCGCGCCGTCCTCGTCCGCGAGTACGACGTCCTCGCGGGTCACCGTCCAGTCGCCGATCGTTGCCGTGGACAACGCATCGGCCGGCTGCGGGTCGAGGCGGAGCGGTCCGGTCGGCAGCGCGCCGAGGCTGAAGACGGGAAGGCCGATCGCGATGATGTCGACCGTGTCGCGATGCAGGCCCCAGATCACGATGCCGGCGACGCCGGCAGCCTTGGCTTCGAGGGCGACCAGGTCACCCACGCACGCCTCGTCCCGCCGGCCGCCGTTGTCCACGACCAGTACGTCGCCCTCCGCGGCCGACTCGAAGGCCTCCAGGAACACGTCGACACTGCCCACGTGCTGCGCCGGCAGCACCCGCCCGGCGACCCGGCCGCCTGCCACGGCCGTCAACGACACCGTGCGTACCGGCACCCCGGCCCGGACACAGGCGTCCGCCATGTGCGCCGTGGTCAGTCCCTCAAACCTGTTCAGCATCCAGATCCCCTCTCTAACGACAGGAGGTAGTCCACCATGCCCGGCCGCGCTCCGCTTAAGCACCACGCTCGCAGCAGCCTTGAGCCGACTACCTCCTGTCGTTAGGCATTCAAGAAGGCCAAGATCTCGTCGAGTGGTGGATTGGCGGTGGTGTCGATGGTCAACGCGGGGACCGGCAAGTCGACCGACTGGAAGGCGTTGTGGGTCCGGAGCCGGGCCTCGGCGCTGATCTGCGCGTCCTCGTGGGCGGTCCGGCGGTGGTCGGTCGTCGTACGGGCGTTGATCCGGGCCAGCGCGACCTCGGCCGGGACCGTGCAGTGCAGGATGCGGACGTCGGCTCGACCGAGGAGTGGGGCCAGACCTGGGTTCCACAGCCGGTCCTGGAACGCGGCCTCGGCGACCACCGTCGTACCGCGGCCGACCAGCAGACCGATCACGTCGAAGAACGTCGACAGCGTCCGCATCGTCAGTGGATCGCCCGGACCGGGCACGAACCCGGGGGTCGCGTGCACCATGCCTTCCTTGATCTCGTCCCGGCAGATCGCCGGGCACCCGATCGCGGCCGCCACCCGGTGCGCCAGGGTCGTCTTCCCGGTTCCCGGCGGACCACTCACCACAACCACCATCGGTTTCGACTGCACCGCCGCACCCTAGCGACCCCGGCCCGCGATCTCCACCGAACGTAAGGCGCGCGTTCAGGAACTGTCGGTGGAGATGGTTAGCGTGATGTCCGGATGTGGCCGGACTCCCCGTGGGGCGGAGGTGACAGTGGATCGATGACGACCTATTCGGCCGTGCGTACGACGGGGATCTACTGCCGCCCGGGCTGCGGCGCGAAACCCCTCGCGGAGAACGTGCGGACCTTCGAGCTGCCCGCCGCCGCGGAGGCCGCCGGGTATCGCGCCTGCCTGCGCTGCCGGCCGTACCGGGTGGCCGGGGCGGTGGCGGACGACGCGCCCGAGCTGGTCTGCCGGGCGGTGCAGCTGATCATCGCCGGCGTGCTGGACGAGTCGGGCGAGGCGGCGCTGAGTGCGCGACTGGGGTTGTCGGCGCGGCACCTGCGCCGGATGTTCCACGAGCACCTGGGCGTCACGCCTGATCAGTTCGCCCGCTCCCGGCGGGCGCATTTCGCGCGGCGGCTCCTGGACGACTCCGAGCTCGGCATCGCGGACATCGCGTTCGCGGCCGGCTTCGGCAGCTTGCGGCAGTTCAACCGCGCCATGCAGGAGGTGTTCCGCGCCAGCCCGCGCGAGTTGCGCGACCGCCGGCGGCGGACTGATCGCCTGGTCGCCGACGGCGGTCTGGTACTGCGCTTGCCGTATACCCCGCCGTACGACTGGGACGCGATGAGCGCGTTCCTCGCCGAGCGCGCGATCCCGGGTGTGGAGTCGGTAGAGGACGGTATCTACCGGCGGACGATCGCACTGGACGGCGACCCTGGGCTGCTCGAGATCGGCCCGGGAGGGTCCGATCACCTGCTCCTGCGTGCACATCTGCCGTACTGGGAAGGCGTCATCCATGTCGTCGACCGCGCCGCCCGCTTGGTCGGGCTCGACGCCGAGCCGGTCCTCGCGAAGACTCTCCTGTCCGGCGATCCGGTGATCGGCCCACTGATCGCGGCCCGCCCCGGCGTCCGCGTCCCCGGCGCGTGGGGCCCGTTCGAGGTCGCCGTCCAGGCAGTCGTCCGCGACCAGCTCCCAGGCGACGATGCGTACGACGTACTCCACAAGCTCGTCGCAGTTCACGGGAT
The DNA here is from genome assembly GCF_036227145.1 of Kribbella sp. NBC_01484. NCBI lineage: Bacteria > Bacillati > Actinomycetota > Actinomycetes > Propionibacteriales > Kribbellaceae > Kribbella > Kribbella sp. NBC_01484. Next base: position 1,697,142 of record NZ_CP109437.1, on the reverse strand, counting down.
GCCGGTCCCCGGTCTTGGCCACAGCCTGACCCACGCCTTCCCGGGTCCGCGGGTCCTGACCGAGGCAGAGCTGGTCGGCCCGCTCGCGCAGGAAGTTGCTGCAGGCAACGTCGTGCTGGACGGCGGAGAGGACGCCGAGGCGCTGATCGCTTCGCTGGAAGCGGTGCCCGGCGTCAGCACCAAGGCCGCACACCAGGTGGCGATGCGGCTTGGTGCTCGGGACGCTTGGCCGTTCGACGACGACGCCGAGCGGCTACGACCGTGGCGCTCGCTCGCCGCCGTTCACCGGGTGCTCAGCGACTCGTAGGTGCCGCTCGACAGCAGTTCCTTCGCCGCGGCGGTCGCGAATCCGTACGCGGCAGTGGTGATGGCGGGGCCGACGCTGATCCTGGTCACGCCCAGCGCGGTCAGTTCGGCGACGGTCGGTGCGCCTGGGCCGACCATCACGTTGAGAGGGAGTGGTGACTCCTTCACGAGCTGTTCGATGGTCGATGGGTCGACGACGCCGGGCACGAACAGGACGTCCGCGCCGGCCTCGGCGTACGCCTTGGCTCGGTCGGCCGTGCCCGAGCCGTCGCCGAACAGGTACGTGTCGGTGCGGGCGTTGATCACGAGATCGATGCCTGCAGCAACTGCTGCGGCGCGCGCTGCCGCGATCCGGGCGGCGTGAACCGCGGGATCGTCGAGCCCGCCGCCCGTGCTGTCCTCGAGGTTGATGCCCACGGCACCGGCTTCGAGGGCAGCCGCGACCGTTGCCGCCACGTCGTCGTACCCGGCCTCGATGTCGGCGGTGACCGGGACCGACACGGCCGCACAGATCGCGCGGAGTGCCGCGATCGCCGTCGTACGGTTCAGGCCGCCGGCGTCTTCCACCCCGGCGGCCCAGGAGACGCCGGCGCTCGTCGTCGCGATCGCGGCGGCACCGGCGGCCTCGATCGCTCGCGCCGAGCCGGCGTCCCAGGCGTTCGGCAGCACCAGCGGCGGCTGGGCGTGCAGCGTGCGCAGCCGCCGGGCCAGATCGGTCTGCGTGGTCACAGGCTCACCACCAGTTCGTGGTCGGTCTCTACGAACTCCACGATCAGGTCCGCGAACTTGCCCGCGATCAACTCCTGGTACGCCGCCGATCCGGTGTGTTCGTCGTACGCCGCCTGGTTCGCGAAGTGCTCGACGAAGAGCAGGTAGTCCGGGTTCCTCGGGTCGCGGTACACGCGGAACGAGAGCGTCCCTTCCTCGCCGCCCGGGCCTTTCGGCGCGAACTCCCGGACGAGTTCCTCGGCCGCCGCCTGGTTGCCGTCCTTCAACTTGATCGGAAACACCTTTGCCAGCACTTGATTCCTCCTGAGGTCTGTCTTCAGCCCCTCAAGACTCCCGCGCGGGACCACCGCGGGTCTGGCCATATTCGGCCATCTCCGGCAGTCCATTATCCGAGACGATGTGTCTCATAAAACAAGATTCTGCGCTAGCGTGGATCCTGTCGGCAAGGGGCAAAGGAGCCTGGGATGAACAACGTGTACACGCACGGCCACCACGAATCGGTACTGCGCTCGCACAGCTGGCGCACCGCCGGGAACTCGGCCGGCTATCTGCTTCCCCATCTTCGGCCCGGCATGTCGTTGCTCGACGTCGGAGCGGGTCCCGGCACCATCACCGCCGACCTGGCCCGCCTGGTCGAGCCCGGCCGGACCACCGCGCTGGAAGCGAGCGAGGCGGCGCTCGACATCACCCGAGCGACCTTCGCCACGCTCGACGTCCAGGTGGAGTTCGCGGTCGGCGACGGACACGCCCTCGACCTTCCGGACGACACGTACGACGTCGTGCACGCACACCAGGTCCTGCAGCATGTCGCGGATCCGGTGCAGGCGCTGAAGGAGATGCGGCGCGTCTGCAAGCCGGGCGGGATCGTCGCGGTCCGGGACTCCGACTACCACGGCTTCGTCTGGTATCCGGAGCTTCCCGAGCTGGACGAGTGGATGGCGCTGTACCAGCGGATGGCTCGCGCGAACGGCGGCGAGCCGGACGCCGGCCGGCGACTGCTGTCCTGGGCGCTGGCGGCCGGCTTCGAGCAGGTCGACGCGACCGCGACCACCTGGACCTTCGCCAACGACGAGGATCGCGCCTGGTGGGGTGGGATGTGGGCGGACCGCATCCTGAAGTCCGCCCTCGCCGAGCAGTCCCGCGCGGCCGGCGTCCCCGAGGAGACGCTCAGCGCCATCTCCAAGGCCTGGCAGACCTGGGCAGCTCGGCCCGACGGCTGGATCTCGATCCTGCATGGCGAACTGCTCTGCACCGCGTGACCGCCAGGCCATCACAACTGCAGGATTCCCGCCTGGCCTGACGTGGGTGTGCGCCTGACTGTCAATTGTGATGGCCTGGAGATGCGAAGACCGCGAGGTTACCGGGTCTTGGACGAAGGGGAACGCTGCCGCGAGACCTCGTACAGGACGGCGGTCGCTGCGTTGGCCGCGTTGAGTGAGCTGGCTGAGCCGGTGATCGGGATCCGCACCAACTGGTCCGCGGCCTCCTTCCACGCGGCGCTCAACCCGCTCGTCTCGTTCCCGATCAGCACCAGGGCCGGCTGGGTGAAGTCGAAGTCGAACACGTCGACCGACCCGTGCTCATCGGTGCCCACGACAACGATCGGGATCGCGGACCGCCGGACCCAGTCGAGCACCTCACGGTGCGACGGCACACGTACGGCGGGAACCGCGAAGAGCGACCCGGTCGTCGCGCGCACCGCCTTCGGATCGTAGACGTCGGCGGCGTGCCCGGTGACGATCACGCCGCGGGCGCCGAACGCGTCGGCGGACCGGATGATCGATCCGATGTTCCCCGGTCCGGTCGGCCGGTCGAACACGACCCCGAGAAACTCGGGTCCGACCTCGATCCGCTCCAGATCGTCCGGCGGCAGCTCGAGCACAGCGATCATCTCCGGCGCCGTCTCGTCCTTCTCGCCGAGCTCGGCCAACAGCTCCGGCGCCATCGCGACGCGCTCGACGCGGGGCAACCGCTGCAACAACTCCTGGGCCCATCGCGACAACGGCCGCGACGCATCGGTGATGACCGTCCGCACCGGCCACCCGTTGTCTACGCCAAGCGAAATCGGCCGCACCCCTTGCACCAGGAACTCCCCGGCCCGCTGCCGCTTGGTCCGATTGGTCAGGCACGCCTGCCACACCTGAAACCGGGCATTCCGCGCCGAGATCCGCTGCACCCCCCCACCCTACGGCCGACCGTGCGCTCGCCGCCGTCTCGACCGCACCAACGGCGGACGAACGGGCGACCATCCGGTGTCAGGTGCCGAGCGTCGACTCCCGGGTGACCAAGCGGGTGGGCAACTCCATCAGGCCGGGATGCGGCGACCCGGCGATCGCGTCCAGCAACAGATTGGCGGTACGGCGGCCGAGCTCCTCGAGCTCGAGGTCGACAGTGGTCAGCGGCGGCCGGCTGGCCAGCGCCATCACGGACCAGTTGTCGTAGCCCGTGACGGCGATGTCGTCGGGCACCGAGCGGCCGAGCTCGCGGAGCCGATCGCAGACACCCCGCGCGATCTGGTCGCTGCCGCAGGAGATCGCGTCGAGATCAGGTGTCGTGCGCAGCAGTACGTCGACCGCGTGCCGCCCCCATCGCTCAGTCCACTCGCCATGCATCGGCTCACCGGCCAGCGCGTCGCCGGCCGCCTCGACCGTCGCCGCGGCGCGATCCCGCGCACTCTGGTGGGTCGCCGGTCCGGTCACGTGTGCGATCCGCTGCCGACCGAGCGAGAGCAGATGTCGCACCGTTGACCGCGCCCCTCCGTGATCGTCGGCGACCACCGAGGTGTCGGCCGGATCGGTCGACGGGCTGAAGGCGTAGACCACCGGAATCGGTACGTCGATCGGCGCGCGTGCCTCGGTCCGGCGACCGGTCACGATGATCCCGTCCACCCGCCGCGACACCAGGGAGCGCAGGTAGTGCTGCTCGCGCAGTGGGTCGTCCCGCGTGTCGCACAGCACGAGCGCCATCTCGCCCGCGCTCAGCGCGTCCTCCGCGCCGAGCATGATCGGGATGCTGAACCGGCCGGAGCTGTCGGTGGTGATCAGCCCGACCGTGAAGCTGCGGCCGGACGACAACGCCCGGCCCCGGCTGTCCGGGGTGAATCCGAGCTGCTCGGCGGCCCGCCGTACCCGCTCTCTGGTCTCCTCGCGGAGCTGGCCGGTGTCGTTCAGGGCCTTCGACGCGGTGCTCGTCGAGACTCCCGCCAGCGCGGCCACATCCGTGATCCGGGGCAGCGAGGGACCGCGTGACGGCATCCGGCAACTCCTTTCCGAACTTTCCGGAAACAGTACCGCAGGCTGACCGCTCTGTCCGAACCTTGCCAGGTCCGACAGGTCCGAGGGGTTGACCGAGGCCTGGAACCTCTCTAACTTCGTGTAGGAAAACGTGTTCCGGATTTTCCTAACCTTCCCCAGGAGTCACGTCCTATGACGGAAGCAGTCACCACCTCCCGCAGCCCGGCCGCCGCAACCAACGGCCGCTGGCGGCCCCTCGGACTCGGCCAGGCGAAGATCACCGGCGGCTTCTGGGCACCGCGCCAGGCCCGCAACGGCGAGGACGCGATCCCCAGCGGTCAGGACCAGTTGGAGACGGCGGGCAACCTACAGAACCTGCGCCTCGCGGCCGGGCTGCGTACGACAGAGGGCGAGGGCGAGGCCATCGGCCCGGTGTTCGCCGACTCCGACGTCTACAAGTGGCTCGAGGCCGCCGCCTGGGAGTACGGGCGCAATCCGAACGACGACCTGCTCAAGCGCATCCGCGACCTGACCTCGGTGGTCGCCGCCGCGCAGCGCGAGGACGGTTACCTCGACTCGGTCGTCCAGCTCCGGTACGGCGACGAGGGCCGCTACCAGCAACTCGTCTGGAGCCACGAGCACTACTGCGCCGGCCACCTGATCCAGGCCGCCGTCGCGCAGGTCCGTTGCACCGGCGACCGTGCGCTCCTGGACGTCGCGGTCAAGCTCGCCGACCACTTGGTCGCGACCTTCGGCGACGACAAGACTGTGGACGTCGACGGCCACCCGGTGATCGAGATGGCCTTGGTCGAGCTATATCGGGAAACCGGTACGACGGCCTACCTCGACCAGGCCAGGTGGTTCGTCGAGGCCCGTGGCCACGGCATCATCAAGAACCACGGTCACGAGCCGGCGTACTTCTCCGATCGCGTCCCGGTCCGCGAGGCCACGTCGGTGGAAGGGCACGCGGTGCGCGCGGTCTACCTCGCGGCCGGAGCGACCGACGTCGCCCTCGAGACCGGCGACACCGACCTGCTCGACGCGCTGAAACGGCAGTTCGAGCACATGTGGTCGACGAAGACGTATGTCACCGGCGGTCTGGGTGCGCGTTGGGAGGGCGAGGCGTTCGGCGACGAGTACGAGCTGCCCGCGGACCGCGCGTACGCCGAAACCTGTGCGGCGATCGGCGGCATCCAGTGGGCTTGGCGGATGCTCCTCGCCACTGGTGAGGCGTCGTACGCCGATGCCGTCGAGCGGATGCTCTACAACGGCTTCCTCGCGGGGGTCTCGCTGAAGGGGACCGAGTACTTCTACGTCAACCCGCTGCAGTTGCGGGGTGGCGCCCATGCGGATAACGGCCGCAGCCCCGCGCACGGCCGGCGCGGCTGGTTCGACTGCGCCTGCTGCCCGCCGAACATCATGCGTACTCTCGCCAGCCTCGACGGCTACCTCGCGACCACACGCGATGGTGCGATCCAGATCCACCAGTACGCCGCCGGCACGTTGACCGTCGGCGACACCGAGCTGACCGTGGACACCGCCTACCCGTGGGACGGCGCAGTTCGCATCACGGCCACCAAACCAGTGGCAGTGCAATTGAGGATCCCGGCCTGGGCAGATGGTGCCACCGTCAACGGTCAATCTGTGCAAGCGGGCACCTATGCCGACGTGAGTGCTGACGCGATCGACCTGCAGTTGCCGATGGCAACTCGCGTGGTCGGCGCCGATCCACGCGTCGACGCCGTCCGCGGTTGTGTCGCGCTGGAACGCGGGCCACTCGTCTACGCGGTCGAACAGGTGGACCAGGACGAGAACGTCGACGACCTGCATCTGTTGCCGGAGGCATCAGTTGCCGCGAGCCACGACAACGACCTGCTGGACGGCGTCACTGTGCTCAGGACGCGCGGACGGATCGGCACCGGTCATCATGACGGCTGGTCGTTCACTCCCTCGGCCCAGGACGACACCGGCGACGAGGTGGACGTGGTCGCGGTGCCGTACTACGCCTGGGCCAACCGCGAGATCGGCGCCATGCGCGTCTGGCTGCCGAGGGCCTGATCATGCTCACCCGGCGGACGTTCCTCGGCCTGGCGGCCGCGGCGACCACGGCGAGCGCCGTACCGGGCTGTAGCTCGGTCCTGGCCGAACCCGACGTCCAGGCCTCCAACGCTTCTACGTGACAGGCCTCGCCTCCGGCGCGGTCAAAGGCTAGCCAGGCTCCTCCCCTTGGGCGAACCCACTCAGAATCCGAGCGGGCAACCCTCCAACTCACGGGGTAACCCCTCGAACTCGAGGCAACCCTTCAGCTCGTGGGTTATCCCCTCCGCTGGAGGGTTGCCTATTCAGAATCGGAGGGGGCAAGCCGCCGGCTCGGGGGGCATCCCCTCAGTTGGAGGGTTGCCTGTCGTGAATCCGGGGGCTGCCGGCTCGGGGTGGCAGCGGCGGAGTTAGAGGCTGGGGCGGACTTCGTGGTCGGGGTGGGCGGCGGCGTGGGCGTCGGCAACCTGGCGGCACAGGGCCATCAGTTCGGTCTCGTTCTTCACCTGGCGCCTGGCCTCCGGGCCGAGGTCGATGATGTGGTCGCGGGCTCGCAGCAGCCGCTGGAAGACCCGCTCGCGCTCGTGCGGGTCGTCGGTGTATTCGGCATCCAGGTAGGCGGTCGCGTCGCGGCGGATGTGGGCCATCGCGGTCTGCGTCCGGCCGCGGGTGCTGAACAGGGACGCGAAGATCGTGATCAGCAGCACGACCAGGATGACGAGCAGTGACAGCCCGGTGCTGATCTCGACCACGTCGACGGGCTCGCCGCCGTTCACGAACGGCAGGTTGTTCTCGTGCAGAGCGTGCAGGATCAGCTTCGTGCCGATGAACAGCAGGATCGCGGCCAGCCCGAAGGACAGGTAGATCAGCCGGTCCAGCAGCCCGTCGAGCAGGAAGTACAGCTGCCGCAGGCCGAGCAGGCTGAACGCGGTCGCGGTGAACACCACGAACACGTTCTGGGTGAGGCCGAAGATGGCCGGGATCGAGTCCAGCGCGAACATCACGTCGGTGCCGCCGATCGCGATCATCACCAGCAGCATCGGCGTCATCATCCGGCGCCCGTCGACCACGGTGGTCAGCCGGTCGCCGTCGTACTCCTCGCTGGTGCGGAACAGCCGCCGGCTCAGCCGGACCACGATGTTCTGCGCCTGGTGTGACTCCTCGGTCTCCGGCTTGAGCATGTTGCCGGCGGTCAGCAGCAGCGCCATCCCGAACAGGTAGAACACCCAGGAGAACGTGTGCAGCAGCGCCGAGCCGACGAAGATGAACGCGGACCGGGCGATCAGCGAGACCACGATGCCGATCAGCAACACCTTCTGCTGGTTCTCCCGCGGCACCCGGAAGCTCGTCATGATGATCAGGAACACGAACAGGTTGTCCACCGAGAGCGCTTTCTCGGTGATGTAGCCGGCGAAGTACTCCGAGCCCATCGCCGTCCCGCCGAACACGAGCGTCCCGAGGCCGAACAGTACGGCGATGCCGACGTACACCGTGGACCAGATCGCGGCCTCCCGCAGCGTCGGGACATGTGCGGACCGGACGTGGAAGAAGTAGTCGAACAGCAGCAGCGCGACGATGCCGAGCAGGGTCAGGATCCAGACCACCGGGGACACGGTCATGGGCCCAACCCAACCATGCCCGATGGGCGTCTGTCCCTGAATCAAAAATTTGCCCAAAAGGCATCTTTGCCTAGAAGGCAAAGTTTGCTACGGTCAAGAACATGACCGAAGGGTTGCGGGAGCGGAAGAAGCAGGAGACGCGGATCGCGCTGAGCTGGGCGGCGGTGCGGCTGACGGTCGAGCGCGGGCTGGCCAATGTGCGGATCGAGGACATCGCGGCCGAGGCCGGGGTTTCGCTGCGCACGTTCCGGAACTACTTCTCCAGCAAGGCCGAGGCGATCGCCGCCCGGGAGGTCGACCGCAGTCTGGCCATCGCCGCCGAACTGCGGGCGCGGCCGGCCGACGAGCCGCTGTGGCCCGCGATCCGGGCGTCGATCGAGTCGCAGATGGCGCTCGGTGTGGAAGGCCACGGCGGCGACCAGCCGCCGGACCAGCGGTGGCTGGCCGGGATCCGGCTGATGGTCACCGAGCCGTCGTTGCAGGGTGAGATGGCGCGGGCGTATGCCGCCGCGAGCGAGGAATTCGCCGCCGCCGTCGCGGACCGGACCGGGACCCGTGGGCTGTATCCGCATCTCGTCGCAGAGGTCGTGGGCGCGGCCAGGGCGGCCGCGAGCGCCGAATGGCTGCGTGGCGATCCACCTCGATCCATGACCGCCCTGCTGTCGGAGGCTCTCGACCAGATCACCGCCGGCCTCCCCGAACCCGACTAGAACCCACACCCCAGCAGATACCCCGGCGCCGCCGGGGCAGTCAGTCACGCCCATTTTCACTGGAAGGACACGTGCCATGGATGCAGATGTCGTCATCGCCGGGGCCGGACCGAACGGCCTCATGCTCGCCTGTGAACTGCGGCTGGCCGGAGTGCGGCCGATCGTACTGGAGCGGTTGCCGGAGGCCAGTGAGGTGCCCCGGGCGAACGGCCTGGTCGGCCAGGTCGTCCGCATGCTTGACCGTCGCGGCCTGTACGAACGCCTCAGCGGTACTCCGGGTCCACCGCAGCCGCAGCCGCGCTACATGTTCGGCGCGTTCCCACTCGACCTCAGCACGATCGAGCCGAACCCGGTGTACATGCTGCCGGTGCCGCAGCGCCGGATCGAGGAAGTCCTCCAGCAACGGGCGCTCGAGCTCGGAGCCGAGATCCGCCGCGGCCATGAGCTGATCGGGTTCGCCCAGGACACCGACTCCGTCACGGTCGAGATCTCCGGCCCGGATGGCCCGTACCACGTGACGGCTCGCTATCTCGTCGGCGCGGACGGCGGCCGCAGCCTCACCCGCAAACTGGCCGGCATCGACTTCCCCGGCATCACCAACGACACGATGGTCTCCCGTACGGCGAACGCGCAGGTGCCACTCGAGTACGTCGATCCCGGCACCGGAGCCCTGTCGATCCCCGGCTACGGCGTGATCCCCGGCCTGATGCATCACCGGACCGAGCGCGGCCTGTTCTTGTACGGCCAGCTGCCCGGCCGGCCGCCGGTCGTCAGCACCGGTGAGTTCGACGTACCGCCCGAAGGCCCGATGACGCTGGAGGAGTTGCAGGACAGCGTCGACCGGGTGCTCGGGGTCCATCTCCCGCTGACTCCGCCGGACGGCGACGGGCCGCACCTGCTGCGCCGGGTCGTAGGAGGCAACAGCCGCCTCGCTGACCGGTTCCGCGAAGGCAGGGTGCTGCTCGTCGGGGATGCCGCGCACGTGCACTCCGCGATCGGCGGCCCGGGACTGAACCTCGGCCTGCAGGACACGGTCAACCTGGGCTGGAAGCTAGCCGCCGAGCTGCAGGGCTGGGCTCCTGACGGCCTGCTCGACAGCTACGAGTCGGAGCGCCGGCCGGTCGGGCAGCGGGTCGTGATGCAGACCCAGGCCCAGTCGGCACTCATTGCCCCAGGCAACGACGTCACCAGGTTGCGGGAGCTGTTCGGTGAGCTGCTGACCGAGCCGCGGAACGTGCAGCGGATCGCGGACCTGATCACCGGCGCGGACATCTGCTACCACGACGGCCCGCATCCGCTGATCGGCCGCTGGGCGCCGGATCTCATGGTCGACGGGACTCGACTGGCCGAGCTGATGCGCACCGGCCGTCCGCTGCTGCTCGACCTGACCCCGGAGGCGCCCTTCGCCGCGGGCGTGACATCGGAGGCGTCGTACGCCGCGACCGTGGCCAGGGATCGGGTCGACGTTGTCGCCGGACGCGGTGAGTCGCCGATCGCGTTACTGATCAGGCCGGACGGTTACGTCGCCTGGGCCGCGGAGCAGGACGGTGTCGCGGAGCAGGACGGCTTGCGGGACGCGTTGGCCCGCTGGTTCGGCGTACCTCAGGAGCGGCCCTTGACCAGCGCCACGAGGTAGCGGCAAGGGGTCGTCTCCGGATTGTGAAATGTGGTGGCCGACGGCGAGCCGAGCTGGAGGCAGTCGCCGGTGCGCAGGTCGTGGACCAGCGGGCCCTCGTGGAAGCGCAGGTGTCCGTCGAGGATCCAGAGCTGCTGGTACTTGAAGATGTAGGCGTCGGCCGGATACGACACCGAGGCACCGGCCGGCAGCTCGACCTCGACCAGCTCGAGCGGGCTGTCGGTCACCGGTGAGACGGCCCGCCGCCGGTATCCGGTGGCCGGGTCCGTCCAGACCGGCTGGTCGCCGGCCCGCCGGAGGAGTTCACCGGTGTTCTCGGCGCGGGCGACCAGCTCGGACAACGTCATGCCGAGCGCGCCGGACAGCCGGCCGAGCAGTACGGCGGTCGGTTGAGCCTCACCGCGTTCGATCTTGCCGATCATCGCGCGGGAGACCCCGGAACGCTCGGCGAGCGCGTTCACCGACAGGTCCTGCGCGACCCGGGCAGCCTGCACGGTCGCCGCGAGTGAGGCGGACAGCTCATCCAACATGCTTGCCACTATAGCGTCAGTTGTGGCTACTATCGTGACATGCCAAAGATCAGAGACGCCTCCGAGCTCGATGCCGAGGCTTGTGTGGCGATCTACACGCCCTATGTCACCGATACGGCGATCACCTTCGAGATCGAGCCGCCGTCCGCCGCGGAGATGGCGGCGCGGATCGCGACTGCGCAGGCGACCCACGCCTGGATGGTGCTGGAGGACGACGGTCGCGTCGTCGGGTACGCGTATGGCGGTCCGATGAAGCCGCGAGCGGCGTACCGCTGGTCCTGTGAGGTGAGCGTCTACCTCGAGCCCGGACGCCGCCGGACCGGCGGCGGGCGAGCGCTGTACGAGGCGCTGTTCGAGCGGCTGGCCGAGCGTGGGTTCCGGACGGCGATCGCAGGTATGACGCTGCCGAACGACGCCAGCGTCGGGCTGCACAAGGCGCTCGGGTTCGAGTCGATCGGGACCTATCGGCAGATCGGCTGGAAGCTCGATGCCTGGCACGACGTGCACTGGCGTCAGCGTCCCCTCGCCGTACTCCCGGATCCGCCGGAGGAGACCCGCTAGGAAGCCGTCCTGGTCATCGGTGGGCAGGTCCCGTCCGGGGTGGTGACGAGCTCGAAGTGCCACCTCTCGTTGGACTGGGTCTGGCAGAGCCCGAAGCGGTTGCCCTTACGGATCAGCCAGTCGTCCGCGGCGGTCGGGCCGATGTCGACCGCGTGACCGGTGACGTGGTGCGACTCGTCGGGCGTGGAGACGAACTCGAGGGCCTTCTTCTTGCTGCGGTACTTGCGGACCGCCTTGTCCAGCAGCTCCTGCTGATACTTCTTGCTCCGCCATCCAGTGGTGACCTGCATCGTGATGCCGTCCTCCTTCATCGTCTGCTCGGCCTGCTGGACCGCTTTGCGCAGCGCCGGGGCGAGGTTCGCGACGCCGGGCAGGCTGGTGTCGAAGGCGGAGGTATGGTCCGGCAGGACGCCGTCGGCGGCGCCGGGCGGGCCGCTGCGCGCGCCGCGGGTCGCGGTGCTCGGGATGCCGGCCGGCGCGTCGGCGGTCGACGGTGCCGGGTCGCCCTGCGCAGAGACCGCAGTACAGGAGGACAGGGTCAGGCAGGTGACGGCGGCAACGATCGCCAGGGCGGTGAGGACCGTCAGCCGGTATTCGCGTTTGCGGGTGGCTACGAGTTGATCGGTCAGCATGGCCACCAGTCCAGCCGGACCGATGTTGCCGGAGCGTCTGCGTTTCGGCATACGTTTTCGATACGTCCGGCCTGGTTCAATGGTCGGTATGCGGGTGCTGGTCGTCGAGGACGAGGTCTATCTCGCCGAGGCGATCCAGGCCGGGCTGCGGCTGGAGGCGATCGCCGCCGACCTGGCCTTCGACGGGAATGCCGCGCTGGAGGCGGTCACGGTGAACGCGTACGACGTGGTCGTGCTGGACCGTGATCTGCCGGGAGTGAGCGGTGACGAGGTCTGCCGGCAGATCGTTGCGCAGGGCATCAGCTGCCGGGTGCTGATGCTGACCGCGGCCGGTGATCTCGACGACAAGGTGATCGGCTTCGAGCTCGGCGCCGACGACTACCTGACCAAACCCTTCGAGCTGCGGGAGCTCGTCGTCCGGCTGCGAGCCCTGGTCCGGCGACCGGCGGCGGCCGCGCCCACCGTGCTCGAGTACGCCGGGGTCCGGCTGGATCCGTATCGACGGGAGGTGTACCGGTTCGGGCACTACGTGAAGCTCACGCGGAAGCAGTTCGCCGTACTGGAGGTGCTGATGGCCGCCCGCGGTGGGGTGATCAGTGCCGAGACACTGCTGGAGAAGGCGTGGGACGAGAACGCGGATCCGTTCAGCAACGCCGTGCGGATCACGATCTCGGCGCTGCGGAAACGGCTCGGCGATCCGTGGGTCATCCACACCGTCCCCGGCGTCGGCTACCGGGTCGGCGAAGCGTGAGCGACAGGCGGTGAACGCGTGAGTGACGAACAGTTGATGAGTTGGCGGCCGCGGTTGACGGTCCGGTTGCGGCTGACGCTGAGCTACGCGGGTCTGCTGGTCATCGCCGGTGCCGTCGTCTCGTGCATCATCTGGCTGGTCTTCAGGATCGTGCCGAACTACCCACTCAACGGCGCCAACCCGCGCGATCGGCGCGTGCTTCCGCCGTCGCGCGGGGACATCCTCCACCTGGTGGTGACGCTGTCCGGGTGGGCGCTCGGGTTCCTGGCGATCGCCGGACTGGTCGGTGGGTGGTTCCTCGCGGGGCGGATGCTGAAGCCGCTGCAGGAGATCACCGCGGCGGCGCGGAAGGCGGCCAGTGGGTCGCTCGACCACCGGATCGGGCTCACCGGGATCCGGGACGAGTTCACCGACCTGTCGGACACGTTCGACGAGATGCTGGGTCGGTTGCAGCGGTCCTTCGAGCAGTACCGGCGGTTCGCGGCGAACGCCTCGCACGAGTTGCGGACGCCGCACGCGGTGATGAAGACGATGCTGGAGGTGGCGGCCGCCGATCCCGATCACCAGGACGTCCCGGAGCTGGTGAAGCGGCTGGCGGAGACGAATCAGCGCGGGATCGACATCGTCGAGGCGCTGCTGAGCCTGACCGCACTCAACAACCGGTCGGTCGAGCTGGATCCGCTGGATCTCGCGGCAGTGGTGCGGTCCGCGTTGCCGGCGCTCTCCTCGGAGGCGCGCGCCGCCGAGGTCGAACTCACCTGCGATCTCGCGGAGTCGGTTGTCGAGGGCAACGAGGTGTTGCTGCACCAGGTGGTCGTGAACCTGGTGCAGAACGGGATCCGGCACGGCGGCGGCTCCGTCGCGATCACGGTCGCGCCCGGGCGGCTCGTCGTACGGAACACCGGATCGGTGCTCCACCCCGCGCGGATCCGCACCTTTACCGAGCCGTTCGCCAAGGCCCGGTACGGCGCCGGCCACGGACTGGGGCTCGCGCTGGTCGACCGCATCGTCGAGACCCACCACGGGAGCCTCGACCTGGCGCCGATCCCGGGTGGCGGGCTGACCGTCACCGTCGTCCTCCCGACGGCCGACCTGGTCGGCTGACGGCCCTGCGTGGGCTGACCTCGTCGGCGGGCGAGGATGGTGGGGTGAGTGAACACCGCCTGCCCGCTGACCGCTCGACCGACCAGCCGTTGACCGTTCGCCGTGCGGTCGAGGCCGACGACGCCGCGCTGCTCGCGATCGACCGGACCGCTTGGGACGCCTCGTCCGGATTCCCGTCGTACCAGGAGACCATCAAGGACACCTTCTTCGCCCGCTGCGGGCCGGAGGCACACCTGGTCGCCGAGTACGACGGCGAGGTCGTCGGCTACCTCCGGCTCCAGGACAAGTACCCGTTCCCCGAAGGCGCCGGCGTCCTCACCATCAATGGCCTGGCCGTCGCCCAGTCAGCCCGCGGCCGGGGTGTGGCGAGCACGTTGCTGGCCGCGGCCGCCGCGGAGGGCAGACTCCGCGACGCGCGCAAGATCAGCCTTCACCTCCACAGCACCAACACCGCCGCCCGCCGCCTCTACGAACGCCACGGCTACGTCATCGAAGGCACCCACCCGAACGAGTTCCTGATCGAAGGCACCTACACAGCCAGCGTCGACATGGCCAAGACCCTCTGACGAGAAGCCAGGAGGAGCAGGTTCCTCGGTACTACGGGTTGAGGCCGTGCTCGCGGAGCCAGGGCTCCGGGTCGATCGGAGCGCCGCCACCCGGGAGGACCTCGAGGTGGACGTGCGGGCCGGTGGTGTTGCCGGTCATGCCGATCGCGCCGACCTTGGTACCGGCCTGGACGTGCTGACCGACCGAGACGTCGAACTCGGACATGTGGCTGTACGACGTGACCGTGCCGTCGGAGTGCCGGACCTTCACCTGGCGACCGTAGGCACCTTCCCAGTCGGCCTGGATGACCACGCCGGCCATCACCGAGCGCACCGGCGTACCCATCGGAGCCGCGAAGTCGAGACCCGTGTGGTTGTGCGCCCAGCGGCCACCGGCCTGGTTGAAGCGGGCGGTCAGGTGGTAGCCGGTGGTCGGGAGGACGACCTTCGGCGCGGCTGCGGCCGCAGCGGCGGCGGCCTTGGCCTTGGCGATCGCGGCGGCCTTCGCCGCGGCGAGCGCGCGCGCCTTGGCGCCCGCCTTCTTGGCGTTGGCCGCCTTGGCCGCGGCCAGCGCCAGGGACCGGCGCTGCGTCAGTGTCGCGGTCGCGGCCAGCCGGGCGGCGCGCTGCT
This sequence comes from Kribbella sp. NBC_01484, assembly GCF_036227145.1. Taxonomy (NCBI): domain Bacteria; kingdom Bacillati; phylum Actinomycetota; class Actinomycetes; order Propionibacteriales; family Kribbellaceae; genus Kribbella; species Kribbella sp. NBC_01484. Next base: position 1,682,119 of record NZ_CP109437.1, on the reverse strand, counting down.
TGGCGATCTGGTCGGCCTGGGCCTTGCGGGTCGCGGACAGGTCGACCCTGGACGCGTCCCGGGAGCCGAGGTCACGTCGTTCGATCCGGGCCGCGGTCAGATCGCCGGCCTGTGAGGGGTTCAGGCCGGTGGTCGTGGTGGCGGACGGTCCGCTCGCGGAGGAACTGAGGCCGACGGCGGTGGTGCCGGCCGCGGCAGCGAGTGCGGCGGTCAGGCCGATCAGCTGGGTACGGCGTTTGCGGCTTAGTCGGCTTAGTCGGGAGGAACGATGCTTGGCCGCCCGACGCGGTGCATCCGGACGACGCGGTGCCGGCCGTTCTGCTCCGGGCACGTCGAGGTGAGAGGGCACGAGAAACCTTCCAGGGAGGGGCAGCCGTCGCTGGGAGGGGGTGCGACAGCCTCATCGACCATAACGAGGCGGTCCGAGGCCCTCAAACGCAGACTGCCAACAGATGAACGAAATCGCACACACACCGTGAAGGTTTCCTACCGCCGCGTACGCGCTCAGGCGTGAACCCGACTGCCGGGTAATTGAAAGCGGGCGTGATGCGGATCACCCGACTGACGGCGCCGAGCCGCCCCTCCGGACCTGTATAAGCCGTCCACATAATGAGAGCTTTGTCGACCAAGTTACTAATCTTTCAACGCCATCACATACTGGGATGACACGAGCGACGAGAGGAGACGGAGATGACGCGCGAACTGCCGTACTACCGCCTCCACGTCGACCTCCTCCGCGTCTCCAGCGCCCTCTGTCAGCGCTGACCTGAGCTCACCTCGCGCACCTTTTCACGGCGTCCTTCCGGACGCCCGCCCCGCCATGCCCGCGATCCTGCCCAAGCCAGGAGTCCCCATGCCCGCAAGCCCTTACCCGCTACGCCCCACCCCACCATTCATGACCGGCACGACGCTCCGCGTCCACCCCGAGTGGAACGACGCGGCGTCCGTTGTGTTCGTGGGTGGTGGGCCGCGGACTGTCGGGTTGTTGGAGCGGTTTGCGGCGAGTGCGGAGGAGTTGCTGGGCGGGCGGCCGGTGGAGGTTCATGTGGTGGATCCGTATCCGGCGGGTGGGGGGCGGATCTGGCGGCGGGAGCAGTCGCGGTTGTTGTGGATGAACTCGATGACGTCGGACGTGACGATCTTCACCGACGAGTCGGTGGAGTGTGAGGGGCCGATCACCCCCGGCCCTGATCTTGCGACCTGGGTGGCCGGGGAAGGGGCTGTGGTTCTGGAGAAGGCGGGGCTCGACCTGCCGGGGCCGATGGACTTTCCGCCGCGGCTGGTGCAGGCGGAGTACCTGGCCTGGGTCTGGGAGCGGGTCGTGCGAGACCTGCCGGCGACGGTCACCACGCATCTGGAGCGGGCGGTCGCGCTGACCACCGACCATCGAGTGATTCTTGCCTCGGGCAAGGAGATTCGCGCCGACGTCGTGGTGCTGGCGCTCGGCTATCTCGATCGGTTGCCGACAGCATCGGAAGCGGCCTGGGCCGCGCAGGCGGCGGACGCTGGTCTGACCTACATTCCACCCGGCTATACCGCGGACGTCGACCTCGATGAGTTGTGGCCGGCCGAGAATGTCATCGTCCGTGGGTTCGGCCAGGCCTTCATCGACCTGATGGTCCTGCTGACGGAGGGTCGCGGCGGCTGGTACGACGAGTGCGACGGCGTGCTCACCTATCACCCGTCCGGTGACGAGCCCGTCCTGTACGTCGGCTCCCGCCGAGGCGTTCCGTATCACGCGAAACTCGGCTACACGGTCGCCGGAACCAAGCCGGTGCCGACCCGCTATCTCACCGAGGCGGCGCTGGCCGAGTTCGGTGCTGGCGTGCTCGACTTCCAAAGCCAGATCGCCCCGCTCATCGACAAGGAACTGGCCTTCGCCCACTACCAGCAACTGTTCACCGCCCACCCGGAGCGGACCAGGTGGCCATGGGAACGGTTCGCCGAGGCCCTCGACAGTTGGCGACCCGGCGGCCCCGGAGCCGATGACGCATTCGGGGTGGCTGTGTGCGCCGCCGTACCGGATCCCGCGGATCGGTTTGTTCGATCCGAGGTGGATCGGCCGCTGGGTGGGCGGTTCTTCGGGGACCGGGAGCGGTTCGAGCGGTTTCTCACCGGGCTGATCGAGACGGATCTGCTGCGCCGGGCGGATCCGGCGTACTCGGCCGATCTGGCGGTGTTCAACGCGTTGCTGAGCATCTACAGCGTGCTGTCGCAGGCGATCACCGAGGGCCGGTTGTCTGATGAGGATCGGGTGCGGCGGGTGGAGACGGAGTGGCACGGGTTCTTCTCGTTCGTGGCGAGTGGTCCGCCCCCGCGCCGGCTCGAGGAGTTGCTTGCGTTGCATCGCGCGGGGATCGTCCGTTTCGCCGGGCCTGACCTGGAAGTTGACATCGACAACGATCACTTCGTTGCCCGCAGCACCGGGGTGGCCGGGGAGATCCGCGCCCGCGCGTTCGTCGAGGCTCGGCTGCCACGTCCCGACGTCCTCGCCACCACCGATCCGCTGCTGCGGGGGCTGCTGGAGTCCGGCGTACTCGCGGCCGACGAACTGTTCGCCGCGGACGGGACCAGCCTCGGCGGCGGTCAGCTCAAGGCGGACTCGCACTGCCGGGCGATCCAGGCTGACGGCACCGTCCACCCGGCCCTGTTCCTGCTTGGGCCTTCTGTCTCCGGCTCGGCCGGATCGTCCGGCTTCTCCCGGCCGCACTTCAACGGTCCCGGCTTCCGCCAGAACGACGCGGTCGCCCGGCACCTGCTCAGCCTGCTCGCACCGACCGTACGGAAGGAAGAACGTCATGCCAGTTGAGTTCCTGGGGATGGGCGGGACCAACCCGGCCAGCGAGGTGACACCGCGAACCGGTGGCCCGCTGGACCTGGAGTACACCGCCAAGCTCGCCCGCGCGCACGAAGACAACGGCTGGGACCGCATCCTGTTCGCCTACCACTCGGGTTCACCCGATCCGGCTCAGGTCGCCGCGTACGTCGCCGGCCGGACCGAGCGCATCAACCTGGTGGTCGCGCACCGGCCGAACGTCGCCTACCCGACGCTGACCGCGAAGACGTTCGCGACGCTCGACCAGATCAGCGGCGGCCGGTTCGAGGTGCACGTGATCACCGGCGGGTCGACCGCGGATCAGGCCGCGGAGGGTGACTTCCTGGCCAAGGACGATCGGTACGGGCGCACCCGCGAGTTCATCCAGATCCTCAAGCGGGCGTGGACGTCGGACGAACGCTTCGACTTCCATGGCGAGCACTTTCGGTTCGACCAGTTCGTGGCCGACATCAAGCCGCTGCAGCAGCCGCGGCCGCGGATCTCGTTCGGTGGCTCGTCGGCCGCGGCGTATGCGGTCGGAGCCGCTGAGGCAGACATCTTCGCGCTCTGGGGCGAACCGCTGGCGGGTACCCGCGAGCAGTTGTCGACAATCGACAAGGCGGCTGCCGACGCCGGACGAGCGGATCGGCCGACGATCCAGATCGCGTTCCGCCCGATCCTCGCGCCGACCGAGGAGCTGGCGTGGGAGAAGGCCGAGAGCATCCTCGGCCGGATCAAGGACGTGCAGGCGGGCGGCGCCCCGTCCCGCCTTCGCTCGAAGAATCCTGAGAATGCGGGATCGCAGCGGTTGCTCAAGGCCGTCGCGGAAGGCGAGCGGCACGACCGCGCACTCTGGACCGCACCGACCGGCCTGACCGGTGGCGGCGGGAACTCGACCGCCCTGGTCGGTACGCCAGACACCGTCGCGGCCGCCCTGCTCGACTACTACGATCTCGGCATCCGGATCTTCTCCGCCCGCGGCTACGACATCTACGACGACGCGATCGATTTCGGCCGCTACGTGATCCCGCTCGTCCGCTCCGAAGTCGCCCACCGAGAGCAGAACATCCGGAAGGACGTCGCCTCATGACCGTCGTCTCTGATCTTGAGCAGGACTGGCAGACCTGGCACGCGGCCCGCGAACAGGATCTGGACACGGACTACGGCTGGCTGTCCATTGCCGCCTTCGATTGGTTGCCCTCGGCACCGACCGCCCTGCCCGGATTGCCCGGCAGGTGGTGGGCTGACGCCGAACGGGCGCATGTGCGGGCCGAAGGTGAGCTGACGCTCGGCGGTGAGCCGGTGCACGGTGAGACCGCGGCCAGCGTCGCGGAGGCCGGCTCACTGAGCTGGCTGCTGCACGGCGACCGCCTCGCCGAGCTCGTACTGCGTGGCGGACGGTACGCCGTTCGCCAACGCGACCCACGGACGGCGACCAGGCGGGACTTCACCGGCGTACCGACGTACCCGGTAGACCCGGACTGGATTGTGCGTGGGTACTACACGCCCTATGCGACGCCACAGAAGGTAGAGGTCTCCACGGCGCGCGATGACCTGCGTCAGCACGTCACTGCGGTCGGGACTGTGCACGTGGCGCTCGGCGGGTCGGCGTACGAGCTGGTGGCGACGGCAGCCGGGAGTGGACGGCTCGCGCTGTCCTTCCACGACAAGACGAACGGCGAGGAGACGGCTCCTTGGCGCACTGTGACCACGGGGATCGTCGAGCGTGACCAGTCGGTGCTGATCGACTTCAACCGGACCATCAACCTGCCGTTCGCGTTCACGGCGTACGGGACCTGCCCGGCCCCGGTCGCGGGCAACCGACTCGGCCTGCCCGTGACTGCCGGCGAGAAGAAGGTCCGGTGAAGTTCTGTACGTACACGCTGATCGACAACTCGCCGGGGTCGCCGGAGCAGGTGATCGACAAGTTCGGCCGGTACCAGGCCGCGTTCGGGCACGAGCTGTCCGGCATCTCCCTGGAGGTGGCCGGGCTCCCGGAAGACGAGAACCGGGCCTCGATGGAGGCCTTCGTCACGGAGGTGATGCCGGTACTGCGCTCGTCGTACCCCGGCCGTGTTTGGGTTTAGCCGTACGTCGGGTATTGCGGCCAGCCCTCCGGTGAGTCCTCCCACGCCTCCTGCCGGCCGTACGGCGCCAGGTCCAGCATGTTGTTGACGAACAGGATGCGGTCGACGCCGCGCTGGCCGGTGGAGTAGGTGCGGTAGACGTCCTCGCCGTCGCGGAGGAACAGGTTGAGGAGGAAGCCGCCGCCGGCTCCACAGTCGGCGGAGAACGTCGTACCGGCCGAGGAGGCGAACGGCACCGTCCACTCCTTCTGCTTCCAGTAGCCGGCCATCTGGTCGAGCGGCATGTCCGACACGGTCGCCCAGGCGAGGCCGTTCCGGGCCAGTCCGTCGAGGTCGGTGACCTGCTTGGTGAAGTGCGTGCAGCCGGGGCAGAAGTGGTCCGGGCCGTTGTGCATGAACTGGTAGAGCGCGAGCTGCTGGTGCTCTCCGAACAGGTCGCGCAGCGTCACCGGCCCGCCCGTCGACGCGAACGTGTACTCACCGAACCGCACCATCGGCAGCCGTCGCCGTTGCGCCGCGATCCGGTCCTGCGCCCGGGTGGCCTCCTTCTCGGCGGTGAGCAGCTCCGCCCGGGCCTTCTCCCACTCCTCGGCCGACACGACCGGAGGCAGTGCCTTGTTGTCAGTCATGGTTCGTCCTCTCGTCTGGTCCTGACCGTATGACGAAGCCGGGGGCCGAGTTTCGACATCGACCGTCACACGTCTGCTGACCGCAGACGGTGCTTCACCGCCGCGATGCCGACGGGTAGGACTGGGTGCATGCGGATTGCGATCTTGGGCGGCACTCGGTTCATCGGTCGGGCAGTGCTGGAACGGCTGGCGGGGGAGGGACATGAGTTGCTGGTGGTGCACCGCGGGGAACACGAGCCGGCCGGGCTGGTGGACGTCGAGCACGCGCACGTCGACCGGAACGACGGCACGGCGTTGGCAGCGGCGCTGAAGCCGTTCGATCCCGAGGCGCTCGTCGACATCTCCGGGATGAACGCGGTGGCGGCCGACGCGGCTCTGGAGGCAGTGGGTTCGTCGGTGAAGCTGGTGGCGATCTCCAGCTGTGACGTCTACCGCGCGTACGACGGCCTGCACTCGGAGCGGACCACGGACGCCGTGCCGCTGACGGAGGAGTCGCCGTTGCGGACACGGCGCTTCGTCGACGGGCCGAAGTACGAGAACCTGGAGATGGAGGAGCGGTATCTGCCGCGTGGGGCGACGGTGCTGCGGCTGGGGGCGGTGTACGGCGAGCACGACTATCAGCAGCGGTTCGAGTTCGTCCTGCGCCGCGTGCGGGCCGGGCGGTCGCGGATCCCGATCGGGTCGGGGCAGTTCTTGTTCAGCCGCGTGTACGTCGGGGATGTCGCCGCGGCGGTGTCGTTGGCGCTGTCCGGGGATCATCGCGGGGAGGCGATCAACGTGGTGGAGCCGGCGACGGCGCCGTACCGGCTGCTCGCCGAGCAGATCCTGGCGGCGGCGGATGCGTCGGACGTGGAGCTGGTGAAGGTCCGGGACGACCTGCTGCCGGCCGATCTGTCGCTCACCGGGGCACTCAGCCAGGACCTCCTGCTGGACTCGTCGAAGGCTCGTGCCGTGCTCGGCTGGTCGCCGGTCGATCCGGTGGAGACCCTGCGCACGTCGGTCCGGTGGTACCTGGAGAACCCGCCGGCCGATGCGTCCGGCGACTTCTCCGCGGATGACGCCGTACTGGCGTGAAAATTGGTCAGAAGCACTCTCTGGAACCCGGTATGCTTTCCGGGACGGACTGAGGGGCCCGCAAGGTGCGCCCGGCTCGATTTCACATCGGGGCGGCGGACCGTGTAATCTCTCTCCTCGGCCCGCCCCTTTAGCTCAGTCGGCAGAGCGTCTCCATGGTAAGGAGAAGGTCTACGGTTCGATTCCGTAAAGGGGCTCTGAGCACGCCATCTCACCCGGTCCGCCGGGTGGGGTGACGGACTCTCCCGGCGGGGTAGCTCAGGTGGTTAGAGCACACGGCTCATAATCGTGGTGTCGCGGGTTCGACTCCCGCCCCCGCTACCTATCAACGCAGTACCTGAGAGTGCGATCACCCAAGTTGCGCACTCCTGACAAGAAGAGGCAGCAGTGGCCAAGTCAACCGACATCCGCCCGAAGATCACGCTGGCGTGCACCGTCTGCAAGGAGCGCAACTACATCACCAAGAAGAACCGGCGTAACGACCCGGATCGTCTTGAGCTGAAGAAGTACTGCGCCCGCTGCAACGACCACACCGACCACCGCGAGACCCGCTGACCTTCAGCACTTTCGCGAGGGCCGCTTCGGTTTGACCGAAGCGGCCCTTTCGCTGTGCCCGACGAGCACTGTGCGTGTCTTAGACCGTGAGGATCGGGCGGCCGCCTTCGTACGCGGTGAGACGCTCGTCACGCGGCGTCAGGCAGCAGGATCCGCAGAGCGTGCCGGTGCCGACCTCGCTCGTGTAGTAGAGGCAGCAGGTGTTGCGGAGGTAGACGAGCTTCCCGGCCGCGATCTCCACGTCACCGAGCCGCGCCAGACCGCCCGGGGCCTTGGCTACGAAGGTCCGCCAACGCTCCAGCAGGTACGCCGGCTCGACTGTCACTTCCTCGCGGGTCGCAGCGCAGAACCCCATCGCGCACCCCGCCGCCACGCCACCGTGCAACTGGCGCAGACCGGCTCGCGTACGGCGGTGCAGTTCGGCGGACAGAGGTAATAGGTGCTGCTGGAGAACCACGTCGTACAGCGTCTCCAGACCGCCCGGGAGGAAGCTCGCGGAGCGTACGGCGACCGCCGCCAGTCCGTGCCCGTCATGGGGGCGCACCCAGAGGTTGTGCGGGCGGATGTCGAGGACATGACCCTCCAGCGCCCACAGGAGCAGCGCGGTCGCGGGGGCGCGACCGGCGTAGAAGGACATCAGGCTCAGCGCGTTGGCGTGGTCCGTCCGGTGGCCGCTGGCGTCGTGGTCGCGCTTGAGGAGCTCTGTCAGCTCGGGACTGTCCGGCTCCAGGATCCGGTCCACGCGTAGGCACTCGGAGCCCGTAGGTTCGCCGATCTCCAGTCTGTACCGAGGCGCGTACCTGGCCAGCGCCGTCACTGCCGTCACGTTCAACCTTCCCCAGTCGGGTCTCCCGGTGAGTGGGTGGCGGCACTCGGGGTCTCAGTGTGCCAGTAGGCTCTTCCGATATGACGATCGACGCCACGATGGTCGGCCGGAGCTACACGGCCGCCGAGTCCTACCAGGTCGGCCGGGAGAAGATCCGGGAGTTCGCGGACGCGATCGGCGACCCGAACCCGGCGTACCGGGGCGACGACGCGATCGCGCCGCCCACCTTCGCGTTCATGCTCGGGAGCCGCGCGCTGGAGCAACTGCTGACCGATGAGGAGCTCGGCCTGCGGCTGGACCGGATCGTGCACGGCGCGCAGAAGTTCACCTACACCCGCCCGATCAAGGCCGGCGACGACATCGCCGCGACCGCCGCCATCACCACCGTGCGCAAGGCCGGTGACGTCGAGGTGATCATGTACGAGACCGCCCTGACCACGGTCGACGGCGAACCGATCGCCACCTCGACCTCCACGATCTCCCACAACCGGGCGGACGCATGATCGAGGTAGGCACCGAGCTCCCGCCGCTGACCGTCACCCTCCGCCGTGAGGACCTGGTCCGGTACGCCGGAGCCAGCGGGGACTTCAACCCGATCCACTGGAGCGACCGGATGGCCGCCGCACTCGGGCTGCCCGGTGTGATCGCGCACGGCATGCTCACGATGGCGTCCGCGGCCCGCGTGGTCACCGACTGGCTGGACGACCCGGCCGACCTGGTGGAGTACGGCGTACGGTTCACCAAGCCAGTCGTCGTACCGGACGACGACAAGGGTGCGAGCGTGACGTTCTCGGCCAAGGTCGACAAGGTCACCGACGGGCTGGCCGAGATCGACATCACCGCGATCGCCGGCGAGGAGAAGGTGCTCGGCCGGGCCAGGGCGGTCGTGCGCGTCTCGTGAGAACGCAGGTACCCCTGGCCGAATTCACCACCCTGCGGATCGGCGGGCCGGCCGACAAACTCCTCGAGGTCAGCAGCGAAGACGACCTGATCACCGCCGTCCGCGACGCCGACGCCGCCGGGGAACCGGTGCTGCTGCTGTCCGGCGGCAGCAACGTGGTGATCGGCGACGACGGCTTCCGCGGCACCGTGGTCAAGATCGCGACTTCCGGTATCCGGGTCGATGCGGATGCGTGCTCCGGGGCGATGGTCCACATTCAGGCCGGTGAGGACTGGGACGCGGTGGTCCAGCGCGCGATCACCGAGGAGTGGAGCGGTCTCGAGTCGATGTCCGGGATCCCGGGCCTCACCGGTTCCACCCCGGTCCAGAACGTCGGCGCCTACGGTCACGAGGTCGCGGAGACGATCGCGTCGGTCCGGGTATGGGACCGGGTCGACAACCAGGTCCGCACGGTCTTCGCCGCCGACTGTGGATTCAGCTACCGGAACTCCCGCTTCAAGGCCGACCCGTCGCGGTACGTCGTACTCGAGGTCGCCTTCCAGTTGAAGCTCGGCGACCTGTCCGCCCCGGTCGGGTATGCCGAACTCGCGCGAGTGCTCGATGTCGAACCGGGGTCGCGGGCGCCGATGGCCGACGTACGCGAAGCCGTCCTCGGCCTGCGCCGCAGCAAGGGCATGGTGCTGGACCCGGCCGACCACGACACCTGGAGCGCCGGCTCCTTCTTCACCAACCCCATCCTCGACACCCCCGCCGAGGTCCCCGCCGGCGCGCCCCAATGGCCCCAGCCCGACGGCCGCGTCAAAACCAGCGCCGCGTGGCTGATCGAACACGCCGGCGTTTCCAAGGGCTTCACCATCGGCAACGCCGCCGTCTCCACCAAACACACCCTCGCCCTCACCAACCGCGGCACCGCCACCGCCAAAGAACTCCTCTCGCTGGCCGCCCACGTCCGCACCCAGGTCCAGCAAGCCTTCAACATCACCCTGGTCAACGAACCAGTCCTGGTGAACTGCACCCTCTGACGTACCGAAGAACGGGTAGTGGTCCCCGTCCGGCGGTTCGTCACGCGGGGCCAAGCCTGCTCCGACGCGTCGAGCGGGGACTACTACCTGTCCTTCGGTCGCAGCCCTGAAAAGGCCGGCGGAATGTCGGGCGCGGCGGCGGTCAATAGCGCCACTCCAGTTCGTGGTCTTGCATCCAGGCGAGGAGAGGGGCTGCGGTGGCGGTCGGGGCGGCTCCGGTGAGGAGGTCGGTGAGGACTTGGGTGGGCGCTGCCAGGCGAAGACTGGTGGTGGTTTTGCGGGGGCGCGAGTACACGACATCGGTTGACGGCGTCGCGAGTACGACGTTGCCGGTCGCGCTCGGGATGAGGTTCCAGGCTTCGGCGGCGGCGTGGGCGTCGGAGGTGTAGACGGTCAGCGGGTTGGCGGGAGTTGCGCCGACCCAGTGGTGCGCTGCGAAGGTGCCGGTGACGACGTACGGCACGGTGGTGGTCGGGATCCGGTCGAGCAGGGCGCTCAGGCCTCCGACGGATTGCCAGTGGGTGACGGTGTTCTTCTGGTCGAAGCGGAAGTCCTGGCTCCAGCGGCGGAGGAGAGCAGTCCAGTCGGGTACGGCGACGATCGCGCCGGCGGTCCGCGTCACCAGGTCCTCGTGTTCGAGGCAGGTGACGACGCGGTGGATCGTGGGTGCGGGGACCCGGCTGAGGGCGACCAGGTCGTGGGTGGTCCAGACGCTGCGGAAGTCGAGCAGCGCCCGGATCACGCCGGCGGCCGAGCTGTGGGTCAGGGCCGTAGAGGTCTTGTCTGTCACGGACATCTCCTGGTCAGAGCTGACTGGGGACGCCCAGGCGCACTGTGGCGTAGGTCGTCCACTCGTAGCAGTCGTGGTCTCGGTTGAGGTTGATCAAGCTGGCGTGAGTGACGTGCGTCTTGGCGATCTCGCCTCCCAAGGCGGCCACACGTTTCTTCAGTGGCTCGGTGTCGGCGGCCTGATTCCAGTAGCCGAGGGAGATGTGTGGTTCGAGCTCGGGCAGCGCAGGGACTGTGTCGGGGCCCCAGACGTCGGTGATCGCCGCCCGGAGTTGGGCGCGGAGCCAGCGGAGCCGGTCGACGGACTGGGCCGGGAGCTGAAGGCTCTCCACATCGACGATCGCCGGCCCGATGCGGATCTCGAACGGGGGGATGAGTACGAGCCTGCGCTGGGCGGCGTCGACGATCGGGTCGAGGTCCTCCTGCGTGACCTTGTCGGCGAACCCGACGCCCTGCATGGTCAGATGCAGCCATTGCACCGGGACACGAGTGAGACCGGGAAGCGATCTGATCACTGGCTGGTAGGCCGCGTGCAGATCGCTGAGGATCGGATCGTTCTCGAAGGTGATGTGCCAGGTATAGAAGGAGCGCCCGGCTCGCCAGCCCGGCCGCCAATACCAATGATCGCGAACTCGGTCGACCATGCGACCGCTCCTCTCAGCTATGCGGCACCGCACGAGCCCGCTGAACATCGGGCTGCTGCGGTTCAGGTCGGTGGTCATCGGATCCGCGCGGATCGGAAGCCTGCACGTCCGTCGGGTGCACGTCCGCCGGGTGTGCGTCCGTCCGTTGGGAGCCTGGCTGTTGGGGTTTGGGTGGCTCGAGCGGCTTCGGGTCCTTGGCTGCGGTTGCTGCTTCGGGGCGCTCCGACCCCGGCTTGCGGCGGCGGGTGCGGGTTGGGCGGGCGGGGAGGTCGGGGTGCTGGGTGAAGTCGCGGATTTGCTCGCGGAGTTGGCGGGCCTGCGGGGTCCGGGCGTACGGCGCTGTGAGGACCGCGACCTCGCTGATGCGATGGATCAAGGGGCGGACCCGGTATTCGAGGGGTGTGCTGAGGACGGGCTCGAGGGTCTCGGTGGCGCCGTCGAGTTGACCGAGGGTCAGGCGTGCCTTGGCCTGTTGCAGGCGGACCATCCGTTCCGAGCCGAAGTTCCGGACTAGATGTGGGGCTGCCTCGAACATGGCGACGGCGCGGTCCGCGTGACCGAGGGTGTGGCGGGCTTCTCCCAGCGCGAGATATGCGTCTGACCAGATGCCTTCGGCGCGTTCCGGCGTACAGATGAACAGGCCGGGTGGTTCGGAGTCGGCTGGTGTGGCGGGCATTCGTTTGGCCTGGCCGAGCGCGTCGCGGGCGTCGTCTGCCCGTCCGCAGCGGGCGAGATCGACCGCGGCTGCGCTGGCGAGGAACAGGGCCGACGTGCCGGCGGCGTACCGCAGGCCGTCCTGTGCGTACGCCGCGGCGCCGGCGAAGTCGTCCTGCCAGAAGGCGGCGGTGTGCTGGGTGGCGCGGATCCAGGCGCGCAGTACGTCGTGATCGGCGGCCTCGGCGCAGGCCCAGGCCGTCCGGGTGTGGCGCTCGGCGACGTCCGGCCGGCCGAGGTCGACGGACATCCAGGCCAGCAGGGTGATCGCCCAACCGGCGGCCGAGTAGAGGTCGCGGGACTGCTTGGGCGATTGTCGGCCGGCCAGGAGCCGGAACGCACGGTCGCGGACGCTGCGGCTGCGGACGAACAGCGGCCGGGTCGGTGCGCGGAGGTAGTTCTGGGCGATGCCGAGGATGTCGGCATGTAGCTGCTCGACGGTGAGGTCGCCGACATTGGACTGCTCCGCGAACGTGAGGAACGAGATCGACTCGTCACCGGCGTCGCTCACGTCGTCCTCGAGCCCGACGGTCGACGGCAGCGTCAGCTCCGGCTCGGTCACCACCACTCCAGGCGGCGGACTGAAGCCGAGTTCGTTGTCTGAAGCAACGTTCAGGACATAGCGCAGCCCAGAGCGGTACGCCGCGCCAGGCCAGCGAACGGCGCCGCGTTCCAGCTTGGCGATGTAGTGACCGTCCAGCTCGTACCTGACTTCCGTGGTGTCCCACAACCAGGCACAAACCGTCTCGGCGAGCTCCGCCCGGGACATGTGTGCACCCGGCGCGCGGCGCGACGGCGTGTGCTCCCGCGCGGTGCGCAACAACTCGTTGGCCTCTGACATGGCGGTAACTGTAGGTGTGCGCACACCCTCTGCGACCACGAAAATCGCCGCTGTGGACGAGCTGCCCCACGATGCCCCGGAATGCCCCGGGTTGCCCCGGATTTCCCACGGTGTAAGGGCTTTCAGGGCATCGGTCAGGGGGTGTGGGCGCCGTCCCGTCAGCCACCGGGTGGCTGCGGTGCTCTAGCTGAGCGTGATCGGCCGGGGCAGGTCGGGGCAGATGGGGGCAGGCCCGGTCAGATTAGAGTGGCCGCGTGCCCGAGGAAGCCGTGACCACACTGCGCGCCGAGTTGGACCGCTTCGAGCGGGCCGAAGAGGGATTCGCCTTGCTGGAGGTGTTTCTCGAGGTGGCGCGGCCGCGGTTGGGGGCTGTGGTGCTGGATCCGGTGGGCTTGCGGTTGCCGGACGAGATGACGGACGACCGGGCTCTCGTCCAGGAGCTGATCGCGGGAATCGAGGGTGAGCCGCGGGCGAGCGGCCGGGTGGTCGAGCGTGGCTTCGACATGGAGGATGCGCAGGCGCGATGGGACTACGTGCGGCTGGCGTACAGCTCCAACCAGGCGACGGTGTGGAGTGCACGCCACCGCACGACGTACTTCGAGGTCGTTGGGCAGCACAGAGCGACGTACTGGTTGCCGGACAGTCTGAAGGCCGAGTACTTCCAGGCGTTGACCGCTCGGGGGTGGGGCGTTCCGGATGACTGGCTGGCGGCCGTGGCCAAGCGGCCCAAGCCGTGGTGGAAGCGCGGCGGGCAATAGATAGTGGAAGCGGTCGCCCTTCTAACTGAGGACGGGGAGGCGGGACAAGGCCTGGGCTACGGAGGATTGGATATCGGCGTCGTCCCAGGAGCGGTCGGTCATCGCGCCGGTGAGGTAGGCGTCGTAGGCGGCCAGGTCCAGGTGGCCGTGGCCGCAGAGGGCGGTGAGGATGACCTTCTCCTCGCCGGACTCCTTGCAGCGTTGGGCTTCCTCGATCGCGGCGGCGAGGGCGTGCGTCGGCTCGGGCGCCGGGACGATGCCCTCGGTGCGGGCGAACTGCACGCCGGCCGCGAAACACTCGGACTGCTGCTTGGCGATCGCCTCGATCTCACCGGTCTCGTAGAGGTGGCTGATCAGCGGGCTCATGCCGTGGTAGCGCAGGCCGCCGGCGTGGATCGGGTCGGGAACGAAGTCGTGGCCGAGGGTGTGCATCTTCATCAGCGGCGTCATCCCGATCGTGTCGCCGAAGTCGTATGCGTACGTCCCCTGGGTCAGTGATGGGCACGCGGCCGGCTCGACCGCCCGGATGACCGGGGACATCCGGCCCGCCCACCGCTCCCGCAGGAACGGGAACGCGAGACCGCCGAAGTTCGACCCGCCGCCGGTGCAGCCGACCAACAGGTCCGGTGTCTCGCCGACCATGGCGAGCTGGATCAGGGCTTCCTCACCGATGATCGTCTGGTGCAGCAGCACGTGGTTGAGCACCGAGCCGAGCGCGTAGTGCACCTCGGGATCCTGGACGGCGGCCTCGACCGCCTCGCTGATCGCGATCCCCAGTGAGCCGGGGGAGTCCGGGTCCCCGGCCAGGATCTTCCGGCCGGCCTCGGTCAGGTCCGACGGGCTCGGGTGCACGGTCGCGCCGAAGACCTGCATCATCGTCCGGCGGTACGGCTTCTGGTCGTACGACGCTCGCACCTGCCAGACCTCGCACTCCAGCCCGTACTGCGCGCAGGCGAACGCCAGTGCGGTCCCCCACTGCCCGGCGCCGGTCTCGGTGGTGAGCTTCCGAACACCGGACTTCGCGTTGTAGTAGGCCTGCGGTACGGCGGTGTTGGGCTTGTGCGAGCCCGCGGGCGAGACGCCTTCGTACTTGTAGTAGATCCGCGCCGGCGTATCGAGTGCCTTTTCCAGCCGGTGCGCCCGGTAGAGCGGACTGGGCCGCCACAGCCGGTACACGTCGAGCACGTCGCCCGGGATGTCGATGTATTGCTCCTGCGAGACCTCCTGCAGGATCAGATCCATTGGGAACAGCGGAGCCAGATCCTCCGGACCGATCGGTTGCCCCGTCCCCGGATGCAGCACCGGCGGCGGAGGCGTCGGCAGATCGTGCAGCACGTTGTACCAACGGGTCGGCAGTTCGTCCTCTGGCAGCAGGATCTTGGTCGGCGTCATGCCTGAAAACTACGGCGCGCTCCGGTGCCCGGACAATGCCCTGCCTCGGAACCGAGCCGGCACTTATTCTGCCGCGGTCAGCGCATCGAGTTCGCCGTCGGAGCGCACCCGGTAGATCAGCTCGGACGACTGCCGGAGCTGCAACGAGTCCGCTACGCCCAGTTGCCTCAACAGCATCCGTCCGATCATCTCGTGCGAGACCAGCAGCGGCCGTCGCGCGCCGCTTCGAGCCACCTCCGCCAGCGCCCGCCCGGCCCGGACGTCGGCGTCCGCGTAACTTTCGCCGTCGGGAAAGCGGAAGGCGTACTTGTCCTGCTCCCGGGCTGCCCGCTGACCGGGCCAGCCTGCGTCGATCTCGGCGGAGGTAAGCCCGGACCAGGCACCGTGTGCGATCTCGGCCAGCTCGTCGAGCACCTGGATCGGCAGACCGAGCGTCTCCCCGACGATCTCCGCCGTACGGCGGGCACGGCCGAGTGGACTGGTGAAGATTGCGTCGATCTGGTGGCTGCTGAGTAGGTCCGCGTTGCGGCGGGCTTGGCGGAGGCCTCGAGGTGTCAGTGGTGAGTCAAGGCGGCCCTGGCGGCGCCCTGCGACGTTCCACTCCGTCTGGCCGTGGCGGGCCAGGTAGACGGCTTCGAAGTACACCTAGTACGCCGGAACTGCGGCAGGAGCACCGAGCCAGTGGTCGATCTCGGTCAGGAGGGCCTTCTGGACTTCGGGCGGGGCAGTGGATGCCAGGACCGAGCCGCGAGCCAGGTCGGCGAGCTCTTGGTCGGTGAAGTTGTGGACTGTGCGGGCGGTTTCGTACTGCTCGGCGAGGCGGGAGCCGAAGAGCAGGGGGTCGTCGGCGCCCAGAGCGATGCGGGCGCCGGCCTCGTAGAGCTGGCGGAGCGGGACGTCCTCCGCGCGGTGGTAGACGCCGAGCGAGACGTTGGAGGCCGGGCAGACTTCCAGGGCGACCTGGGCGTCGACGACTCGCTTCAGCAGGTCGCGGTCCTCGATCGAGCGCACGCCGTGGCCGATGCGGCCGGCTCCCAGCTCGTCCAGGCAGGTGCGGACCGTGGCCGGCCCACACAGCTCACCGCCATGCGGTGCGGCGAGCAGTCCGGCATTCCGCGCGATCCGGAAGGCCGGGGCGAACTCGGAGGTCGTCCCGCGGCGCTCGTCGTTCGACAGGCCGAACCCGACCACGCCACGCCCGACGTACTGCGCCGCGAGCCGCGCCAGCGTCCTGGCGTCGAGGGGGTGCCGGGTGCGGTTGGCCGCGATGATCACCTGTACGGCGATGCCCGTCGAGGCGGATGCCTCCCGGGCGGCGTCCAGGACGAGGTCGGTGAACGGCGTGATCCCGTGGAAGCGGTTCGCATACCCGGACGGGTCGACCTGGATCTCCAGCCAGCGGGAGCCGTCGGCCCGGTCGTCCTCGGCCGCTTCGCGGACCAGGCGCCGTACGTCGTCCTCCGTGCGGAGCACCGAGCGCGCGATGTCGTACAGCCGCTGGAACCGGAACCAGCCGCGCTCGTCGGCCGCCGACAGCTCCGGCGGCCAGTCGGTGCGCAGCGCGTCAGGCAGCCGGACTCCGTGCGTGTCCGCCAGCTCGACCAGGGTCAGGTGCCGCATCGACCCGGAGAAGTGCAGATGCAGGTGTGTCTTCGGCAGCACCCGCAGATCCCGCTGCGTCATTACCGAAGGTTACCGATCCCGTACCGTCCCGGAGAAATCCGGGTCAGCTCAGCAGCTTGGCGATCCGGCCGACACCCTCGGCCAGGTCGGCGTCGCCGAGCGCGTAGGACAGGCGAAGGTAGCCGGGCGCGCCGAACGCCTCGCCGGGGACCACCGCGACCTCGGCCTCGTCCAGGATGATCTCGGCCAGCTCCGCCGAGGTCGACGGCGTCCGTCCGTTGATCTCCTTGCCGAGGACGCCCTTGACCGACGGGTAGGCGTAGAACGCGCCGGTCGGTTCGGGGCACTCGACGCCCGGGATCTCGTTCAGCAGCGTGACCATGGTCTGCCGCCGCCGGTCGAAGGCCTTCTTCATCTCCTCGACCGCCGACAGGTCACCGGAGACCGCGGCGATCGCGGCCCGCTGGGCGACGTTGCAGACGTTCGAGGTCTGGTGCGACTGCAGGTTCGTCGCGGCCTTGATCACGTCCAACGGGGCGATCATCCAGCCGACCCGCCAGCCGGTCATCGCGTACGTCTTGGCGACACCGTTCAGTACGACGGTCTTGTCGGCCAGCTCCGGCACCGCGACCGGGATCGAGGTCGACTTCGCGCCGCCGTAGGTCAGGTGCTCGTAGATCTCGTCGGTGATCACCCAGAGGTCGTGCTCGAGCGCCCAGCGGCCGATCGCCTCGATCGCCTCCGGGCTTTCGACCGCGCCGGTCGGGTTGGACGGCGAGCAGACCAGCAGGGCCTTGGTCTTCTCGGTCCGGGCCGCCTCCAACTGCTCGACGGTGACGCAGTAGTTCTGCGACTCGTCGGCGAGCACCTCGACCGGGACCCCGCCGGCCAGCCGGATGGTCTCCGGGTACGTCGTCCAGTACGGCGCCGGCAGCAGCACCTCGTCGCCGGGGTCGAGCAGGGTCGCGAACGTGTTGTAGACCGCGTGCTTGCCGCCGTTCGTGACCAGGACCTGGGCGGCCTCGATCTCGTAGCCGGAGTCGCGCCTGGTCTTCTCGACGATCGCTTGCTTGAGCTCCGGCAGGCCACCGGCCGGGCTGTAGCGGTGGTTCTTCGGATCCCGGGCCGCCGCCACGGCGGCCTCGACGATGTAGTCCGGCGTCGGGAAGTCCGGCTCGCCGGCCCCGAACCCGATCACCGGTCGACCGGCCGCCTTGAGCGCCTTCGCCTTGGCGTCGACCGCCAGCGTCGCCGATTCACTGATGGCGCCGATCCGCGCCGAGATCCTGGAACCCATGTGCCCATCCTGGCACTGCCTCACGGCGGCGCCTCCGCGGGGCCGGACCGCCAGGCCATCGCAATCGCGCGATCCGGCCGGCTCCAGGCGGGAGCGTCGGCGAGGGGGCGAATTGAGATGGCCTGGCGGTTCGGCGTACGTCGTACCCGAAGGACTGTGGTCCCGGGAACACGCGGGGGGTGTGGTCCGTTGGGACCGGGTGGAGGCTGTATGGTTCTGGTCGCGGTACGGCGCCCGGTGGGGGGTCGTTCGGGTGGAGCCTCAGTTCGACCAGGTGGCTCGGACCCCGTACACTCTTCTAGTCCGGGCGTTGGTGGCCCTGATCCGGCATGCCCGAGATCAGGTCCCGCGCGGCGTCCGGAGGGATTGCAGAGGGCACTAGCTCAACTGGCAGAGCATCGGTCTCCAAAACCGAAGGTTGGGGGTTCAAGTCCCTCGTGCCCTGCAAATCCTGACCGGCGCAGGGCCGGTCAGGCCGCCGCTAGCGAAAGAGGTCAGGTCGTGACGGAGACGCGCACCCCGGCACCGTCCGGCGCCGGCAAGCCTGCGGAAGGCAAGCAGGGCAGGGGCCTGCTCCGCTTCTACCGCCAGGTGGTCGCCGAGCTCCGCAAGGTCGTCTGGCCGACTCGCAAGCAGCTGTCCACCTACTTCGTGGTCGTCCTGACCTTCGTGGTGTTCGTCATCGCGATCGTCTCGGTTCTCGACCTCGCCTTCGGCTGGGCGATGTTCAAGATCTTCGGCTGAGGCCGCCGAGCCCACGAACGCCCTAGGTCCCGGGCCCCGGCCCGACCCGAAGCCAGACAAGACCCGATGCAGAGATGACGGAGTACAACGTGTCCGAGCGCGACGACGAGATCCTCGACCATGAGGACGAGTTCGACGTATCCGCTGACTCCGACGACGAAATCGACCTGGACCTCGATCTCGACCTGGACGACACCGACGACGAGGACGACGACGACCTGTTCGCGAACCTCGACGACGATGACGACGAGGCCGACGTCGAGGTGGGGGACGAGGACGTCGAGGAGTACGCCGCCGATGACGAGGCCGAAGAGCCGCCGGCGGACGAGGACGACTCCGAGGACGAGCCGGTCGTGGTGGTCGCCGCCGCCGACGACGCCGAGGACGCCGAAGTGGTGACCGAGGGCGACGTCGAGGACGCGGCCGAGGAACTGGCCGAAGAGACCGCCGAGACCGCGCCGGAGAGCACCGAAGAGGTGCCCGCCGCCGCCGACGAGCTGGTCTTCTCCAGCAACGACGCCGGTACGACGCCGGACGCGGACGAAGCCGACGACGACGCGGATGTGGAAGCGCTCGCCGTCGCGGCCGCCGCGGCCGAGGCCGACGATGACGCTGCCGACGAGACTGCTGCTGACGAGGACGCCGAGCCGGAAGAGCCGGGCGACCCGCTCGAGGAGCTGCGCGGCCGGCTGCGCTCGCAGATCGGCGACTGGTACGTGGTGCACACGTACTCAGGGATGGAGAACCGGGTCAAGGGCAACCTGGAGAACCGGATCAACTCCCTGAACATGGAGGACTACATCTTCGAGATCATCGTGCCGACCGAAGAGGTCGCCGAGATCAAGAACGGGCAGCGCCGGATGGTGAAGCGCACCGTGCTCCCCGGCTACGTGCTGGTCCGGATGGACCTGACCGACGAGTCCTGGTCGACCGTTCGGCACACGCCGTCGGTGACCGGCTTCGTCGGGAACAGCCAGAAGCCGGTTCCGCTCAGCCTCGAAGAGGTGGAGAAGATGCTCGCTCCGGCCGTCGTGGCGGCGGCGGAGCAGGCGGCTGCCGAAGCCGGCGCCGCACCCGCCAAGACCGCGGCCAAGAAGAAGGTCGAGGTCGCCGACTTCGGTGTGGGCGACTCGGTCATGGTGGTCGACGGGCCGTTCGCGACCCTGCACGCCACAGTCACGGAGATCAATGCCGAGGCCCAGCGGATCAAGGCCCTGGTGGAGATCTTCGGCCGGGAGACCCCGGTGGAACTCAGCTTCAACCAGATCCAGAAAGTCTAAGGACCCGACAGAATGCCTCCCAAGAAGAAGATCGCTGCCCTGGTCAAGGTGCAGCTCCAGGCCGGCGCCGCGACGCCCGCCCCGCCGGTCGGTACCGCGCTCGGTCCGCACGGCGTCAACATCATGGAGTTCTGCAAGGCGTACAACGCGCAGACCGAATCCATGCGTGGCAACGTCGTGCCGGTCGAGATCACCATCTACGAAGACCGCTCCTTCACCTTCGTCACCAAGACGCCGCCGGCGCCGGAGATGATCAAGAAGGCCGCCGGTCTGCAGAAGGGCTCGGCCGTCCCGCAGAAGGACAAGGTCGGCAAGATCACCAAGGACCAGGTCCGCGAGATCGCCACCACCAAGATGCCGGACCTGAACGCCCGCGACATCGACGCCGCGATGAAGATCATCGAGGGCACCGCCCGCTCGATGGGCGTCGTCGTCGACAAGTAGTAGCTCCAGCCCGCGTACGGCGGAATCCGTCGTACGTGTGGCGCGTTGGAATGAGTAGTAATCGAAGCAGTTGTGGCAGGGCGAAGCGCCGCCCTATCGACCACACCCCAGAGAGGAACAGACATGGCACAGCGCAGTAAGGCTTACCGCTCGATCGCGGATCAGATCGACTTCGACCACCTGTACACCCCGCTCGAGGCGATCAAGTTCGCCAAGCAGGGCGCGACGGGCAAGAAGTTCAACTCCACCATCGACGTCGCGATGCGCCTCGGGGTCGACCCCCGCAAGGCCGACCAGATGGTGCGCGGCACCGTCAACCTTCCGCACGGTACTGGCAAGACGGCACGGGTCCTCGTCTTCGCCACCGGTGACAAGGCCGAGGCCGCGAAGGCCGCCGGCGCCGACTTCGTCGGCGACGACGACATGATCAAGAAGGTGACCGACGGCTGGCTCGACTTCGACGCCGTCGTCGCGACCCCCGACCTGATGGGCAAGGTCGGCCGTCTCGGCCGGGTCCTCGGCCCGCGTGGTCTGATGCCGAACCCGAAGACCGGCACGGTCACCCCGGACGTGGTGAAGGCCGTGAACGACATCAAGGGCGGCAAGATCGAGTTCCGGGTCGACCGGCACGCGAACCTGCACTTCATCATCGGCAAGGTCTCGTTCGACGAGACCCAGCTGGTGGAGAACTACAGCGCCGCGCTCGAGGAGATCCTCCGGCTCAAGCCGGCCAGCTCCAAGGGCCGCTACATCAAGAAGACGGTCTTCTCGACCACGATGGGACCGGGCGTCCAGGTTGACCCCAACCTGACCCGCAACCTCACCGAGGAGCCGGCCGAGGCCTGACCTCGAACCCAGCACCAGAAGGACCCCGGGCGCTACGCGGGGTCCTTCTGTTTGTCAGGTCCGGGCGCCTGAGTGAGGCGGAGGGGTAGGTCGGCGGTTTGGACGGTCCAGCCGTCGCCGTGTTCTGCGAGGACGGCGCCTGGCTCGGCCGTGCCGACCGACCCGGCCGGTACGACGTCGGTCCGGGTGACGACGTACGTCGTACCGGCGAGGCGGACCTGGGCCTGGGGCGACGTCACATTGAGCGCGGCGGCCTTGCGTCGCACGACGGCCGACGGCTCGGTCAGGTCGAGGAGCAGCTCCTCCTCGGTGAAGAGCGGAGCCTCGCTCGCCGCGGCGGGATCTTGCGGTACACCTGGATCGCCGGCGACCAGGCCGGGCACAGCCTCGTCCAGGCACTGGCTGAGCAGCTCGCCCCAGACCTGCATGATCCCAGTGCCGTTGAGGTCGTCCGGGAGCGGCGCGATCCGCTGGGCGAGGATCGCGCCCGTGTCGAACTCGGCCGCCGTCCGATGCACAGTCGCCCCGATCCGCTCGTCGCCTTCATAGATCAACCGCTGCGGCGTCGGGCCCCGCCCGGCCGGCAGAGGTGACGGATGACAGTTGATCGCGCCGTACTTCGGGATCTCCAGGATCTCGGCCGGAATCAGCCGGGGGAACGCCGCAGAGATGACTACATCCGGGCGCAGCGCATCGATCACCGGTGCGGCCACCGTCCGTAGCTTCCGGGTGATCAACACGTTCGTCTCTTCCGGCAGCCCCGCCACCATCGGCTGCACGGCAGCGCCGTACCGCCCGGTCTCGGGCAACGTCACTACCAGCACGACCTCGTGCCCGTTGCGCGCCGCGAAGTCGTGCACCAGCCGGTGTCCGGGCAGGAACGCGTTCAGACTGACGATCCGCAAACCTTCCACACCGCTGGATACGCTCATCAGACGGTTCCGATCAGTTGGTGAAGCGGGTCGTTACGAGGTCTGGGGTCAAGGAGGCCGGCGTAGGGTGGCCGGCTAGGCGGAGGGTGTGATCCAGCTCGGTGGCGAGGTCCGTGAGGAGGCGGGTGACGCCGGCGGCGGAGCCGACGGTCAGGGCCCAGAGGGCGGGACGGCCGACGAAGACGGCGCGGGCGCCCAGGGCCAGAGCGGTGAGGATGTGTTCGCCCCGGCGGATGCCGCCGTCGACGTAGATCTCGGTGCCCGTGCCGGCCAGGGCTTCGGCCACCTCGGGCAGAGCCTGGGCGGTGGGGATGGAGCCGTCGAGCTGGCGGCCTCCGTGGTTCGACACGATGACACCGGCGGCACCCGCGTCCGCGCACCGCTTGGCGTCGTCGCCGCGCAGGACGCCCTTCACTACCACCGGAAGGCCGGTGCGATCGGCGAGCCAGCCGATGGCATCCGGGCTCAGGTCGTCAGCCTTCTCCAGATCGTCGTCGGTCCATTCACCCTCAGGCAGGTTGGCCAGCAGTTGCCCAGGCTGGACGAGATCCCAGACTGTCTCACCCTCGTCCTCCTTCCGGCCGACTACCGGGGTGTCGACGGTGAGCACGATCGCTCGTGCGCCGCCCGCGACCGCGGCGTCGAGCATGCGCTCGGTGATCTCGCGATTGCGCACGATGTAGACCTGCATCCACCACGGCACTCCGGTCGCGCCGAAATCGGCGAACGTGGTCCCCGCGTTGCTGGAGACGCCGAGCACCGACCCGGCCGCACCTACGCCTCTTGCCGTCGCGACCTCGCCGTCGGGATCGGCCATCCGATGCAGGGTCGACGGCGCGACCAGGATCGGGGCGTCGACGGGGGTGCCGAGCACGGTCGTGCGCAGGTTGACCCTGGAGACGTCGTTCAGCACGCGGGGACGGAAGCGGTACGCCGACCAGGCCGCGGTCGCCTCGCCGACGCTGACCCCGCCGGCCGAACCCTGCCGGAAGTACCGATGCACGGCCTCGGGCAGCTTCTCCGCAGCCGCGGCTTCGAGAGTGTCGATCCATCGCATGCGCCCCATCGTTGCACCCGTTTCGCCTGCCTGGGGGTGAGTTTCCGGAAGAATGCGCGGAGAATGCCGGTCCGGTTCCGGGAGAAATCCGGGGCGGAGGTGTTGAGGCAACAGGTACAGTGGTGGGCATGACGCAGTACGGGCGGCGATTTCCTCGCCCCGGCCGGCACGACGGTGCCGACGGGGTGAGCTGCTGCTGCGCTCTCTCCTGAGGTGACCGCGGCCGACCGGGGTGTCTCCCCCCGTCGAGACCGTCATTCCGGAGAGAAACTCATGTCTGTCCTCACTTCTGAAGAACTGCACGCTGCCCTCGCCCTGCGCGACCTGGCGGACCCGGCTCAGGGACCCCACGCGATCCAGCTGATCGTCGACTCCTTGCGTACGGCGCTCAGCACGGCCTGGCCCTATACCGAGATCTGGACCCGCCGCGACCATCCCGTGGTCACGCTGGCCGACAACTACGACAACCTCGGGTACGCCGGTGACGCGGTGACCCGGGAAGCCCGCTACACCCGCTACGCGTCGGAGACCGAAGTACTGCGAAGCCATACGTCGGCGATGATCCCGCCGGCTCTGCGGGACCTCGCGAAGTCCGACTCGTCCGACGTACTGATGATCTGTGCGGGCATCTGCTACCGCCGCGACTCGGTGGACTGGCAGCACACCGGTACGCCGCATCAGCTCGACCTGTGGCGGATCAGTCGCAACGTCGCGCTCGGAGAGCCCGAACTGGAGGACATGATCGCCCGCCTGGTCGACACGGTCCTGCCCGGTCAGACCTACCGGACGGTCCCGGCGGTGCACCCGTACACGATCCATGGCCGGCAGATCGACGTACTGCTGGACGATCAGTGGATCGAGATCGGTGAGTGCGGTGTCGCCGCGCCGCATGTGCTTCGGCGGGCCGGTCTGGACGACAGCTGGACCGGACTGGCCATGGGACCAGGCCTCGACCGGCTTCTGATGCTCCGCAAGGGGATCCGGGACATCCGGTTGCTCAGGTCAACGGATCCGCGCGTGGCGGGTCAGATGCGAGACCTGGCGCCGTACAAGCCGGTCTCGTCGATGCCGCCGGTCCGCCGCGACCTGTCCGTCGTAGTCGGCGCGTCGACCGACGTGTCGGCGGAGGTGCTCGGTGACAAGGTGCGCGACGCGCTCGGAGTGGACGCCGATGCCGCGGAGTCGCTGGAGGTGCTGGGCGAGACGTCGTACGACGACCTGCCGGCCGCGGCTGCCCGTGAGCGTCTCCAACTGACCCCGGGCCAGCGGAACCTTCTGGTCAGATTGATCCTCAGGCCGGTGGACCGCACGCTCACCGACTCCGAGGCCAATGCCCTGCGGGACAAGGTCTACCAGGCACTGCACGAGGGGCCGGTGCTGGAGCTGATTGGTTAGCGCTTCCGTAGCTCGCGAGCGGCGACGAGGAACGCGCACAGGGCGAGTGGGAGCTCCAGCAAGAGGGCCTCGGCCACGGAGAGGCTGCGGTCGAAGCCACCCGCTGTGCTGACGTCGAACCAGGCGTCGGCGATCAGCAGCGTTCCAGCGGCCATAGCAGTCAGGGCGGCGTAGCTGCTGCGAGTGTGCAGCAGGTACGCCGTCAGTCCGGCAGCGATCGCGGTCCCGCAGTCGAGGCCGATCCAGGTGAGCTTCCAGTGGTCGGCCTGGTAGGTGCTCGGCAGCGTGGCCGCGAGGATCAGGCACCATGGGAGCAGTACCGCCGCGACCCCGGCGACGACAGCGGTGGCCAGGCCGCCGGGGGAGCGGAGTGGACGGATCCTCCCGTCCAGCCGCCCTTCGGCGATGTAGTCCTCCAGCGCGTCGGCCACGCGGTCGTCGATCGCGTCCCCGAGCCTGCCCTCCACCGTGTCCGCAACTGTCGTCGTCATGTCTTCGAGCATTCCGGCCGCGGACTTCCGGCGCAGTCCGGTCAGCCCACGAACCGGGGTGGGGTTAACCCCCGGCGAGATCGGTGGATGTCCTCATATGGGCCGCCGCGTCGGCGACGTAGGTTGTGTCGTGCGAGCAGCGCGCTGACACAGGGAGGTGATCGGGTGACGGAGATCGCGAGTCCGGTCCCCCGGGCGCCGTGGCGGCTGTGGCGGTCGCCGTACTTGTGGTTGGCAACGATCCACCTGCTCGGCGACGCGTTCGTCGTGCTCACGTCCGGTCTGCTGGTGCTGGGTGCGGTGACGGTTGCCGTCCTGGCGCGGCCACTCGCGTACGTCGGCATCCCGCTGACCGTCGGCGCGAATCGACTCGTGTACGCGGTGGCCGGGTGGGAGCGGACGCGGGCGCGGATCACGCGGGGGCAAGAGGTTCCGCCGCTGGTGCCACCGGCGCCGACCGGGTCGCGGATCGCCGACGCCCGGGCGGCGCTGACCGATCGGGGTTTGTGGCGGCAGTTCCTGTACTACGTCCTGCTGTTGCCGATGGCAATAATATGGCTCGGGGCGATCTTCTTCGCCTGGTCGGTGCCGCCGGTGCTGATCGGATTGCCGGCGTACTACTGGCAGTTCGCCGCGTCGCAGGCGCAGCTCGGGCCGTTCGTGATCGACACGATGACGAAGGCCTCGGTGGCCGCAGTGATCGGTGGGATCTTTCTGCTGGTGGTGTCGCCGTTGTTGATGCGCCAGGCGTCGGCGCTGGACGGACAGCTGGCGCGGACGTTGCTCGGCCGGTCCGAGACCGGTGCGCTGGCGGAGCGCGTGACGCAGCTCGTGACGAGCCGCCAGCAGGTCGTCGACTCGGTCGAGGCCGAGCGGCGGCGGATGGAACGCGACCTGCACGACGGAGCCCAGCAACGGCTGGTCTCGCTGGCGATGACCCTCGGCCGGGCGAAGAACCGGCTGGGCGGGAAGGATCCCGCAGTGCGCTCGCTGATCGAGGAGGCGCATTCGGAGGCGATGCAGGCGATCGCGGAGATCCGCGATCTGACGCGAGGACTGCATCCGCCGGTGCTGTCGGACCGCGGTCTCGACGCGGCGATCTCGGCGGTCGCCGCTCGGTCACCGGTACCGGTGCGGGTGACGGTCGACGTGGACCCCAGGCCGTCGCTGACGGTCGAGTCGATCGCGTACTTCGTCGTGACCGAAGCGCTGACCAACGTCGCCAAGCACGCCGCCGCGGCCCAGGCGTGGGTCACGATCACGCGGGTCGGCAGGTTCCTCAAGATCGAGGTGCGTGACGACGGGCAGGGTGGTGCGAATGCGGCCGCCGGCGGCGGGATCCGTGGATTGGCCGACCGGATCTCGGGTGTCGATGGAATCCTCACCCTCGCCAGTCCACGGGGTCTCGGGACCCTGCTGATCGCCGAGGTGCCCTGTGACTGAGGAGGCAGAAGGAATGCGGGTGGTGATCGCCGAGGACTCGGTGCTCTTGCGAGAGGGCATCGTGCGGTTGCTCTTGGAGCAGGACTGCACGGTGGTCGCCGCGGTCGGTGATGGAGACGCGCTCCTGAAAGCGGTCGACGAGCACCGGCCGGACGTGTGCGTGGTCGACGTGCGGATGCCACCGACCTTCACCGACGAGGGTTTGCGCGCCGCACTCGTGATCCGCGAACAGTTCCCGGCGATCGGCGTACTGGTGCTCTCGCAGTACGTCGAGGAGCGATATGCCAGCGAGTTGATCGGGGGCAACCCCGGCGGGGTCGGGTATCTGCTCAAGGATCGGGTCGCGGACGTGGATCAGTTCATCGACGGGTTGCGCCGGGTCGGCGATGGTGGGGCCGCGCTCGACCCGGAGGTGATCTCGCAGTTGCTGGTGCGGTCGCGCCGGGTGGATCCGCTCGCCGTGCTGAGTCCACGGGAACAGGACGTTCTCCGGGTGATGGCGGAGGGCAAGTCGAACGCCGGGATCGCGCAGGCTCTCGTGGTCGGCGAGGGAGCGGTGGAGAAGCACATCAGCAACATCTTCCTGAAGCTCGGACTTGCGCCGACCGACGGGGAGCACCGTCGGGTGCTCGCCGTACTCAAGTTCCTGGAGTCGTGATGACGGTCGCGCAGCGGAGGATGCTGATCATCGGGCTGGTGCCGTTGCTGGTGCTTGTCGTTACCGCGGCGGCGGTGACGGTGTCGTTGATCCGGGGGAAGTTGCCGTACAGCTACTCGGCTTCGTTCGTCCCCGGGTCGCAGGGGGTGCAGGTTGTGTCGGATGTGCCGGCGCAACTGCTGGCCAGTGCGGATGCTGAGGTGCACGTGACCGTGGACGGGTCGTATGCGGTCGCGCGGCCCGCGATCGAGGTGACGACGATCGGTGGATTCCTGACCGTGCACACGAGTTGTCCCGATCCACACTGCGCGGTCGACCTCACGGTGGAGGTGCCGACGGCGGCCGCGGTCCAGGCGAAAGTGGAGCGGGCGTCGCTCGACGTGGCCGGGGTGTCTTCGCCGCTCACTGTGGACGTGAGCGACGGATCGGTCGACATGAATCGGTTGCGGACTTCCCGGGTCTCGGTGGACGTCCGGCGTGGTTCGATCAACCTGTTCTTCGACAGTCCGCCGGACCAGGTGACTGCGACGGCCAGTGATGGCTCTCTCACCGTTCAACTCCCACGGACAGCGACCTATGCGATCGATGCCGTCGCGGCCCAAGGCTCCAACCAGCTCGACCTCCCCAACGACCCGGGCTCCACCCACCACCTCTTCCTGCGGACGAGCTACGGCAGCATCACCGTGCAGTAGCGAGTTGCTAGAGAGCTAGGGCGGCGCAGAACGTCTGGGCCTTGGCGGTGATGGTTTCCCAGTTCGCGGCGGCGATGTCGGCGGGGGAGACGACGTCGGTGCCGGCGGAAACCGCCAGGGCGCCGGCGGCGAGGTAGTCGCGCGCGTTACCCGCGTTGATGCCGCCGGAGGGGACCAGGGGCACACCGGGGAAAGGGCCGTTGAGGTCCTTGAAGTACTTCGGCCCCAGCTGGTGGGCGGGGAAGATCTTCACGGCGTCGGAGCCGAGCGCGAGCGCCGTCATCACCTCGGAGGGCGTGAAGGCGCCGAGGATGACCGGGATGCCGGCGCTGCGGGCGGTCTCGGCGATGGCGGCGGCGTCCGGGCCCTGGCCGGGAGTGACGAGGAACTGCGCGCCGGCGTCGATCGCCTGCTTGGCCTGCGCCCCGGTCTGGACGGTGCCGGCGCCGACCACCGCGCCGGTCTCCGCGGCCGTGGAAGCGGCGCGCTCGAGGTGCCGGGGAAGGTCGGGCGTGGTGTAGGTGAGCTCCACGACATGAATGCCACCGGCAACCAACGCCGCGCACAGGTCCCGGGCGTCGGAGATCTCCGACGCCCGGACGACGGTCAGCACCCGGTCGGCACGGAGCAGGTCCAGGGTGGTGGTCATGAGCTTTCCTCTCGGACGGTGGTACGACGGACTGCGCGGCCCGGAAGCGCGTCGGTGCGCCGGCCGCCGTCGATGACGGGGACGCCGTTCACGAAGACGTACGGAATCCCGGTGGCCTGTTGGCGGGGGGTCTCGAACGTGGCGGTGTCCTGGACGGTGTCCGGATCGAAGAGGACCAGATCGGCTCGGTAGCCGACGCGGACGAGTCCGCGGTCGGGGAGACGGAGACGACGAGCCGGACGGCCGGTCAGGTGGTGGATGCAGTCGGGCAGATCGAGCACGCCGAGCTCGCGGACGTAGCGGGCCAGGTAGCGCGGGAACGTCCCCCACGAGCGCGGATGTGGTTTGCCGCCGACGAGGATCGCGTCCGAGCCGCCCGTGTGGCTGGGATGCCGCATGATCGCCCGTACGTTCTCCTCGTGGCCGACGTGCTGCAGGATCGACGTGGCGAGGTCGTCGGCGATCAGCAGGTCGAAGAACACGTCCGCAGGCGGTCGGCCGGTCGAGGCGGCCATCGCGGCGATCGTGCTGCCGACGGCGTCGTTCAGAGCCGGGTTGCGGACGCCGCCGATCTCGATGGTCTCCCACTCCACCACGCAGCCGTGGCAGCCGTCCGAGCCGACCTGCTCGAGCTCGTAGGCGATCCGGTCCCGTGCGGCCGGATCCCGGAGCCGGGCGAGCTGGGCGTCCGGGCCGCCCTCCGCGGTCCAGCTCGGCAGGATCGCGGCCAGAGTGGTTGCCCCCGGCAAGTACGGATAGGTGTCGGTGGTGACGTCGATGCCGGCCGCGAGGGCCTTGTCGATCATCGCGACCAGGTCGGCCCCGCGGCCGGCGTTCGGCGCGAAGTTCATCACCGCGTGCGTCAGG
The DNA here is from genome assembly GCF_036227145.1 of Kribbella sp. NBC_01484. Taxonomy (NCBI): domain Bacteria; kingdom Bacillati; phylum Actinomycetota; class Actinomycetes; order Propionibacteriales; family Kribbellaceae; genus Kribbella; species Kribbella sp. NBC_01484. The sequence goes on along the minus strand of NZ_CP109437.1, from coordinate 1,652,654 downwards.
TGCAGCGCGCATCCGGAACGTCGGGCGACCTCGACCATTTCGCCGTACGCGTCGAGTGCGCCCTTGCCGTACGACCGTTGGTGTGGCCCGTAGTAGCCGCCGTACTGCGCGACGACCTCGCAGAGCTCGACCAGTTCGTCGGTGGTCGCGAACATGCCGGGCGTGTAGGTGAGGCCGCTGCTCATCCCGACCGCGCCCTGCTGCAGTCCTTCGGCCAGCAAGGCTTTCATCGCGTCCAGTTCGGCGCGGGTAGCCGGCCGGTTCGAGGTGCCGACGACCATCATCCGTAGCGTTCCCTGCGGGACCAGGTACGCCGCGTTGCAGGCGATGCCCTGGTCGAGCCGGTCGAGGTATCCGGCGACGGTCGACCAGCTGAAGTCGAAGTCGTCCGGCTCACCGTTCCAGCCGGCGATCTGGCGACGTACGGCAGACCGGGTCGGGTCGTCGATCGGCGCGAACGACAGGCCGTCCTGGCCGAGTACCTCCAAGGTGACGCCCTGGCTGACCTTCGCGGTGTGATCCGGATTCACCAGGATCTGCAGGTCGGAGTGCGCGTGCATGTCGATGAACCCGGGCGACAGCACCAGCCCCGCGGCGTCGATCGACCGGGCCGCCGACGTCGCCAGGTCGTTGCCGATGGCCACGATCCGGCCGGCCTCGACCGCGACGTCGGCGCGGACGCCGGGAGCGCCGGAGCCGTCGATGACGGAGGCGCCCGTGATCAGCAGCTCGGCCATCTCAGAAGAACGTCCGGACCAGGTCGACCACGACCGGATCGGCCGCGTCCGGGTCGTCCACGACCGGGATCAGCCCCCACTTGTCGAACGCCGTACACGGATGGGACAGCCCGATCCGGAGCTCGTCGCCGATCACCACCGGGACGCCGTCGAAGTGCAGGAAGCCGTGCTGGTCGTTGAGGTTGGTCACGGTCATGCCGTCGGCCGCGAGGACCGGTTCGCCGTCCGAGCGCGGCCGGATCAGCTGCGGCTCGGGCAGGTCCTGGTCGAACGGCAGATCGCGCCGGCCCGCGTCGAAGATCGCCAGCCCGGGCTCGGGTTGGGACGTGATCCGGACCCACCCGTGCATCGCGGCGACCAGCCGATCGCCGTCCGTCCGGGGCGACTCGCCGAGCGGCGACATCCGGCGATACATGCCGTCGTCGTGCGCGATGTACGCGCCCGACCGGAGCACCACCCGCGCACCGTCCTTGGCCAGCGGAGCGAGCACCTGAGCGACGTCGTCGAAGTACTGGCTGCCTCCGGCGCTCACCACCGGTACGACGTCCTCGTCGTACCAACGCCTCTGCAGCAAGCGGGTGTGGATCCCGGCCAGCGTGCGGAGGTACGCGCGGACCTCCTCGAGATCCGCCTCCGCCACGCCGTGCCCGATCGCGCCCTCGTATCCGGCGACCCCCGCGAGCCGCAGTGATGGCGCGTCCGCGATCGCCTCGCCGACGGCCAGCGCGGTGTCGGCGTCCCGCGCGCCGGTCCGGCCGCCGAGACCACCGACCTCGACCAGTACGTCGAGCTTCCGCGCACCGGGACCGACATGCGCCGAACGGGCCGCCTCCATGAGTTCGACGGTCCGGACCGAATCGGCCCAGACCAGGACCTCGAAGTCCGGGTCGGCCTCGAGCTCGTCGGCGATCCAGCGCAGTTGCAGCGGGGAGATCACCGCGTTCGCGATCAGCACCCGGCGGACGCCGTACGCGCGGGCGACGCCGAGCTGGAACACGTTGGCCAGGGTGATCGCCCAGGCGCCGGCGTCGAGTTGCATGGCCCAGAGCGCGGGCGCCATCGTCGTCTTGCCGTGGGGCGCGAGGTCGACGCCGTGGTGGGCGCTCCAGCGGGCGAGCGTGTCCACGTTGTGCCGCAGGCCGGGCGCGGACAGCGTCATCAGCGGGGTCGGCAGCTGGGAGAGGCGGGGCTTGTCGGCGAGGACCTCGGCGACGGTCCGGCCCCAGAACGCGGGTGGCAGGGCCTTGTCCTGCCAGCTCACCTGCTGGTCGGCGAGAGCGGCGACGGCGTCGGCATCGTAAGCAGGCATCTGTTCTCCTGAGGGATGGAGTTGCAGCATATGCAACGTGCGTTGCGCATACTGACCTCACGGTTGTAGCATCGCGCCCAAAGTTGCGTCAATGACGGGTGTTTCACACCCATCCCATCACCTCACCCCTGTGGAGTGCCGATGCGCGAACCGCTCCCTGAGACGCCCGCCGCGGTCTGCGTCGGCGAGGCGATGATCATGCTCGCCGGGGAGACCGGGGTGCCGCTGGCGGATGTGGAGTCGTTCCGGCGGTCGGTCGGTGGCGCCGAGTGCAACGTGGCCGGCGGCCTGGCGGCCCTGGGGATCGCGACCGGCTGGATCTCGCGGCTCGGCGACGACGGCTTCGGCGCGCACGTACTGCGTGATCTGCAGGGGCGAGGTGTCGAGGTCGGCGGGGTCGAGCTGGACCCGGACCGGCCGACGGCGCTCTACGCGAAGGAGTCCCGGGACGGGCGCACCCGGATGCACTACTACCGCACTGGTTCGGCAGCTGCCGCTATGGATCCGGCGTTCCTGGATCGGCCGGCGGTGCAGAAGCGGCTGGCGAACGCCGAGCTCGTGCACACCACCGGTATCACTGTGGCCATCTCCGACAGCGCGGCGCAGATGGTCGAGCAGTTGGCTGCGCAGCCTCGCAACTACCTGCTGAGCGTCGACCTCAACTGGCGGCCCGTGTTGTGGCGGGACAAGGACCCGGAGCCGCTCTGGCGAGTGCTCCGCGCGGCTGACGTCGTACTGATCGGTGCTGACGAGGCTCTGGTGTTCGCGGGCACCAATGACCCCGCTGAGCTGCACGAACGCCTCGGTAGGGGGTGCACGCTGGTGGTGAAGAACGATGCGCACACTGCGCTCGTGCTGGAGCCGGACGGGCGTCGCACCGAGGTTCCTGCGCTGACGGTCGATGTGGTCGAGCCGGTGGGGGCGGGCGACGCGTTCGCGGCCGGCTTCCTGGCGGGGACGTTGCAGGGCCTGCCGATGAAGCAGCGGCTGCGGCTCGGGCATCTGAATGCTGCGGCGGTGCTGACTGTGCCAGAGGACCACGCCGCGCCGCTGGAGCTCGGTGTTCGCGAGCGCTTGTTGACCTGTTCCGACGAGGAGTGGGCGGCGACGAAGGTCGGCGTGGCATGAGTCAGAGCCTCGGGAGAGCCCTGCAGATCCTCGCCAACCTGGGCGAGGGGGAGCGGTCGCTCGACCAGTTGGCGACGGAGCTCGGCGTACACAAGACGACGGTGCTGCGGCTGCTGCGGACCATGGAGGCAGAGCGGTTCGTACGGCGTGACGCGGCGCACCGGTATCGGTTGGGGTCGCGACTGTTCGCCCTTGCGGACGTTGCCCGCGAGCAACACGTCGTACGAGAGGTCGCGGCACCGCATCTGCGCGAGCTGAACCAGAAGACCGGGCAGACCGTGCATCTGGCCGCGTGGGACAACGGTGAGGTCGTCTACATCGACAAGCTCGACAGTGTGCGGTCGGTGCGGATGTACTCGCAGGTCGGCGTACCGGCGGCACTGCACTGCACCGCGGTCGGGAAGGTGCTGCTGGCTGCACAGCCCGAGCGGCAGCGGGAGGCATTGCTGGCGTCGATCGACTACCACGCCTACACGCCGCACACGATCACCGATCCGGACACACTGCGGGACGAGCTGGACGAGGTCCGGGCGCGTGGCTGGGCGCAGGACCGGGCCGAGCACGAGTCGTTCATGAACTGCATCGGTGCGCCGGTGAAGGACCATGACGGGCGGATCGTCGGGGCCGTGTCCCTGTCGGTTCCCGACGTACTGCTGAACTATGACCAGGTGCTCGAGCTCCTGCCCGACCTGCTCGCCACCGCCGCAGCCATCAGTGCCGACTACAACTGAGAGGTGTCAGACGCGATGTCCGACAAGACCGTCATCTCCACCACCGACGCACCCGCTCCGATGCCGGTGTTCTCGCAGGGAGTGCGCAAGGGCAACATCCTGCAGGTGTCCGGCCAGGGGTCCGTCGACCCGAGCGGTGAGTTCGTCTTCACCGGCGACGTGAAGGGCCAGACCACCCGCGTCCTGCAGAACATCGAGGCGATCCTGAAGGCCGGCGGTGCGAGCATCGACGACGTGCTGATGCTGCGCGTCTACCTCACCACCCGCGACAACTTCACCGCCATGAACGAGGCGTACGCCGAGTTCATGTCCAGCCGCACCCCGAGCGGCGTCCTCCCCTCCCGCACGACCGTCTTCACCGGCCTTCCCCTCCCCGACATGCTGGTAGAAATCGACGCCCTCGCCGTCCTGAGCTGAGTCCGGCAGACGGCAGGTGCCACCTAGTAGCACCAGGTGCTACTAGGTGGCTATCCTGGGTGCATGAGCGGACTTCCGGAGATCACCCAACGCGATCTGCGCACGCGGTCCAGGGAGATCATGGACGCCGTCCAGAGCGGCCAGGTCTTCATCGTCACGCGGGACGGACATCGCATCGGCGAACTGGTTCCGCTGCGCCGCCGGCGGCGGTTCGTTCCGCGGGCCGAGTTCGCCGCGATGTCCCGGACCGCGCCGGACGTCTCGCTGGACGACTTCCGGGCCGATCAGGATGCCCTCGTCGATCAGGAGCCGGACGACCCGTATGCCCGGTGAACACGAGCAGGGTCTACTCGACACCAACATCATGATCTTGCGCAGGTGGATCGATCCGGGCGAGTTGCCGGCCGAGATGGCCATCACCTCGATCACCCTGGCCGAGCTCTCCGCCGGCCCGCATCAGGTGCGCCGTGACAGTGGGTACGACGAACACGTGGAGCGGGCACGCCGGATGGACATTCTCCAGCGGGCCGAGAACGAGTTCGACCCGATCCCCTTCGATGCCGACGCTGCCAGGATCTACGGACGGATCTGCGCGGCCGTCGTCGCCGCGGGCCGGACGCCACGGCGTCGCGTCGCCGACCTGATGATCGCCAGCATCGCGGTCGCCGAGGAACTTCCGCTGTTCACCACCAACCCCGACGACTTCAAGGGCCTCGAGGATCTCCTCACCGTGGTTCGGGTCACCCGCCCGCCCAATCAGTAGCGGCCAGCGGCAGCGAGAAGGTCATCGCCTGCTGGACCTCTGGTCCGGGTGGTGGGATGCGCCTTCCAGGCTTCCCGCATCGCGGGATACGATTTCGCAATGCAGGAAATGTCGGAGCGACGGGGATCGGTGCAGTCGATTGATCGAGCCGTCGCGATCCTGCGGTGCTTCGACGCGCGGACGCATGAGCTGGGGATCAGTGACCTGGCTCGGGCTACCGGTCTGTCGACCAGCACGGTGCATCGGCTGCTGTTGGCGATGCAGGAGAACGGACTGGTGCGGCAGACCGCTCACCGGAGGTATGCGATCGGTCCGCTGGTGGCTCAGTTGGCTCACAGCGGTGGGATCCCGGCGTCCTTGCGTGATGCTGCGATGCCAGTACTGCGGATGCTCCGTGACGACACCGGGGAGACCGCGGCTGTGCACGAGTTGCTGCCGTCCGGCCAGCGCGTTGTGCTCGACCAAGTCGAGAGCCAGCACCAGTTGCGCCGTACTTACACCGAGTTCGGCCTGCCGGTCACGTTGCCGCAAGGTGCGCCCGGGAAGGCGTTGCTGGCCTTCCTGTCGTGGGAGCGGCAACAGGAGGCTCTCGCCGGTCACCTCGAGCAGGTGCTCCCGCAGACCATCACCGATCCGGTCGTGCTGGCCGCCCAGTTCGCCGAGATCCGTGAGCGCGGGTTCGCGCTGTCGATGGCGGAGCGCACGCCGGGGATCCGCAGTGTCGCGGCGCCGGTCTTCGACCACTCCGGTCAGGTGGCGGGCTGCCTGAGTGTCTCCGGTCCCGAGATGCGGATGCCGGTGGAGCGAATGGAGGAGTTCGGAATGAGGATCGTCGCGGCCGCCTGGTCGGTGTCCGAGCTGCTCGGCGCCACCCCAGCCGCCCGGGATCGCAGTACGGCGCTGGCCGGCAGCCGGTGATGTCCCAGGCCAAGGATCTGCTGAAGATCGCGCCCGCGATCTATCTGCCCGCGTTGCTCTACGGCATCGGCCAGGGCGCGATCGCACCGGTCGTAGCGTTGTCGGCCACACACCTCGGCGCCTCGGCGGCCGTTGCCGGGCTGGTCGTCGCGGCCGCCGGGCTCGGGCAGGTGATCGGCGACATCCCCGCCGGTGCGCTGACCAACCGGATCGGTGAGCGACGCGCGATGCTGGGGGCGACTGTCCTCGTCTCGTTGGCCCTGCTGGCCTGTCTGCTGGTGCCGACGGTCTGGGGCCTGGCCATCGCGATCGGCTGCACCGGGCTGGCCGGTGCAGTCTGGGGTCTGGCCCGGCAGGCGTACCTGAGTGAAGCCGTCCCGATCGAGCTACGGGCCCGCGCCCTGTCGACTCTCGGCGGCGTCCAGCGCATCGGCTCCTTCATCGGCCCGTTCCTCGGTGCTGCCGCGATGAAGTTCCTCGGCACCCACGGCGCCTACTGGGTGCACTTCGTGTGCGCGGTGCTGGCCTGCGCGGTCCTGCTCAGCCTGCCCGACGTCGAGTCGGTACGGCGTACGCGCGGAAGCCGACCGGTCGCCGCACAGTCGACCTGGGCCGTGATCCGGGATCACCTCCCGGTGTTGCGGACCCTTGGCGTCGGAGCATTGCTGGTCGGCGCGGTCCGCGCGTCGCGGCAGGTGGTGATCCCGCTGTGGGCGCTGCACATCGGTCTGGATGCGCAGACCACCAGCATCATCTTCGGGCTGTCCGGTGCGGTCGACATGCTGCTGTTCTATCCGGCGGGTTCGGTGATGGACCGCCTTGGCCGCAAATGGGTCGCCGTACCGTCGATGCTCGTCCTCGGGTTCGCACACCTGCTGCTGCCACTCACGCACTCCACCGCGACCTTGACCGCGGTCGCGTTGCTGATGGGCGTCGGCAACGGGCTAGGAGCCGGCGTGATCATGACGCTCGGCGCCGACGCGTCTCCATCCGTCGGCAGAGCCCAGTTCCTGGGGGCGTTCCGGTTGTTCGCCGACACCGGCAATGGCGTCGGCCCACTCCTGCTGGCCGGCGCCACCGCATTGCTCGGGCTCGGCCCAGCGATCGTCATCATGGGCGGCACCGGCTGGGCCGCGGCCGCCGCGATGAGTCGGTGGATTCCACCGCATCCCACGGTCAAGGTGACCAGCTGAGCGCGATACTGCCGGCAGCGCGAATGCTTCCCTGTGTAGTGACTGGCCTCACCAGCGTGGCCCGCGGACAGGAGCCGGGGACGGGTTCATCGAGGTGAGTGCTGACTCCCGGCTGGGGGCTGCCGGCGATCGGAAGCTAGACACTGCGACTGCCTGGAAGACTGCATCGTGCATCCTGGCGGGATTATTGCCATGGGCAAACAATCCATCGGATCGCCTGCCTGTAACAACTTTCCACTCCAATGCCGAAGGCTTGACGATTTGAGTTGATCGAACACATATTCTAATATAGCTGCATGCGAGGGATTGCGATCAGCCGCCAAGACGCCGACCTTTCGGTCAGCGCCGAGACGGCCGTGCTCGGCACTCACTCGTCGTCCCGTCCTCTCCCGGTTCCCGGCATTCCGTCCGGCGCACATTGCGGCACACAGTCCTGGGATGGCGCTGACCCTGCCTATGGTTCGTTGCGGACGGTGGCAGGATGTGGATGTTCGGGCTTCGTGTCCGGGGACGTGGACTGGCCGGACGGCGTCGCGGTGCTGGAAGGCTTCGACATCCCCGAGGACTCCGACGCCCCGGACGGTCCGCGTTTCGTCGGTCAGCAAGACGAGTTGGACGCCGAACTCGACCTGTTCCTGGGCCGTAACAGATCCTCCCGGGTGGACGCGCTGGAATGGGAGTTGTGGGACGGCGTAGACCAAGACGAGGCGGAGCGCGAGATGCTGCGCCGCAAGGCACCGGCCTGGGTGTTGTTGCCGCCCGGCGGCTACCTCGCGACCGCGCTGGAATCGACGCGACCACAGGCGATGTCACCGATGGCGCTGATCGAGTTGATGAAGGCCGGGGACCGCCTGTCCAGCTGGGCGGAATCAATCAAGGCCGCCGCGATGGCATCGTTCCACCGGCAGCGCCAAGCCGAGCACCGTGAGTCGCCTCGTCCGACCCAACTCGATGCGACGGGGCGCCCGATCGACCCGGAACGTTCCTGGTACGGCGAAATCGCGTTGGCGCTCGGCCTGTCGCCCAACACCGTCGGTTGCCGGGTCGACACCGCCTTGCGGCTCACCTCGACCCTGTCGGCAACGCACGCGGCCCTGAAATGCGGGGCGCTCACCTGGGGCAAGGCCCTCGCGATCTCCGAAGCAACCAGCAAACTGCCCGACCGCGAGGCGCAGGCGGTCGAGGCGCACGTCCTGAAACGCGCCGCCGCGCAGACCCACAAGAACCTGCAGGAGTCGCTGCGCCGCCAAGTAGCCAAACACACTAGTCGTGAAGCGGCCGACAGCCACCGCGCCGCCGTCGCGGAGCGCACCTGCAAGATCGTCCCGCTGGCGGACGGCATGGCCGGCCTGTGGATCGTTCACACGTCCGACAAGATCCAGCAGATCTGGGTCGCCATCCAAGCTATGGCCGCCCTCGCCAAACGCGATACCCCCACCACCACCGAACCTGCAATCGGGTCCAGCACCACCATCTCGGCCAACGCCGACACCACCCAAGGCCAGGGCGCCACCCAAGGCCAGGGCGCCACCCAAGGCCAGGGCGCCACCTCAGACCGGGGCGCCACCTCAGACCACGGCACCACCCCAGACGCCGGCTCCTCGCCAGACTCCGGGACCACCACGGATCCCGGCTGCTCGCCGAACGACAGCAACGGACCCTGCGTCGGCGCCGCGACGGCCCCCGCGAACCGGCACGCCACTACGGACTGCTCGCCGGACACCGCAGCAACCACCGCGCCCGCGGGCACCGTGCTACCGGGCACCGTGCCACCGGACTCCGTGCCACCGGACTCCGTGCCACCGGACACCGTGCCACCGGACACCGTGCCACCGGACACCGTGCCACCGGACACCATGGCGTCCACGGATGCCAGAGCGGACCGGGCTACCGAGGACTGCAGCGCCACGGTCACCGCCACTGCCGGCTCGGCTGATGGTGTGGTGAAGGATGCCCGGACCGCCGAGCAGCGGCGCGCCGATGTGGCCGCGGACCTGTTCGAGCACATCCTCCACAAGGGCCTGGACTGGCTGGGCCGTCGCCTACCCGACCAGCACCGCCGCCGCCCCCACATCGAGGTCGTCGTCCCGGCCTCCACCCTGCTCGGCCTTGACGACGACCCCGCCGAACTCACCGGCTACGGCCCGATCACCGCCGACATGGCCCGCCGCATCGCCGCCGACGGGACGTGGCGGCGACTCCTCACCGACCCGGTCAATGGCGCCGTACTGGAAGCCGCCACCACCCGGCACGATCCCAGTACCCTCGTCACCGAGACGTTGCTCGCCCGCCACCCCGTCTGCGCCTGGCCCGGCTGCAACCGCACCTCCCGCGACTGCGACCGCGACCACCTCACCCCGTTCGCCCGCAACGGCACCACCAGCCTCACTGGGCTCGCGCCGTACTGCGAGTACGCTGAGTCGGCCCGGGGCGCGGTGCCGGGATTGCTCCCGGTCCGTTTCCCCGGGCCGCTCGCCGAACCCGCCGTGCGCCTTTCAACGCAACGGGCTCTCCACGGGTCCTGTCGTTATACGGGTTGGGTCCAGGGGTTGGGGATCTTGCCGCCGCGATAGCGATACCGGGTGACCGGTATCGCGGCGATCCGCCGCAGTTCGATCTCGCCCGCGGTGATCGGCCGCCAGTGCCCGGTGGGCGTGGTCAGCCATCGGCGGACGTCCGTCCATCTCCAGTGATGCCGTTGCCTCAGCATGCGGATGACCCGCCACCAGGCGAAGCCGTCCAGCATGCTGAAGATGTTCTTGGCCACGGCGTGCCTGAAGTAGTTGGCCCAGCCGTGCATGACCTGGTTGAGTTTGGTCAGCACGTATCCCAGATCCAGTTGCGATGTCTTGCGTGTCAGGGCACGAATCTTCGCCTTCACCGACCGGATGGGCCGGTCATCGATGAAGGTGTAGACGTACCACTGGGTGGTCCCTCGTTTGCGGCGCCACTGGAGGCGGAACCCCAAGAACTGGAACCCATCGCTGAGATGCACCACTCGGGTCTTGGCCTCCGACAGGCGCAATCCCAAGGTGGCGAGCACCCCGGCGATGTCATCGCGCAGCGCCTCGGTGTCGTGCCGGGTGCCATGCACCACCACCGCGAAGTCATCCGCGTAACGGATGACCCGCCAGTTCGGCAGACCCCTGCGACGGCGGGCAGCGCGCCGTTTGCCGGTGGCCATCGTCCCGCCGGTCTTCCACGGACCGTGCAGGTGCTCATCGAGCACCGACATGGCAATGTTGAAGATCAACGGGGAGATGATGCCACCCTGCGGCGTGCCGGTGTGGGTGTCCCTGTGTTCGCCGAGCTCGGTCAAGACCCCGGCCTTGAGGAACGCCTTCACCAGCGCCAGCACGCGCTTGTCCTTGACCCTGGCCCGCGCCCGATCCATCACGGTCGAGTGCGAGACGTTGTCAAAGGCCGCTTCGATATCTGCATCCAGCACCCATCGATAGCCACGAGTGCCGAAATAGTGGATCTCCGCGACCGCGTCCTGAGCACGCCGCCTGGGCCGGAACCCATACGAAACCGGCTCGAAGTCGGCCTCGAAAATCGGCTCCAGCACCAGCTTCAGCGCCGCCTGAACGACCCGGTCCGCCACGGTAGGAATGCCGAGACTTCGCAGCTTTCCCGACCCACCCGGCTTGGGGATCTTGCGCTCCCGCACCGGCAACGGACGAAACGTGCCCGCCTTCACCTGGGCCCGCAGATCGTCCAGAAACCCCGGAACCCCAAGCCGTTGTTCCACGTCGGCGACCGTCAGGCCGTCCACGCCCGGCGTGCGGGACCCGGTATTGCCCGCGACCCGATCGAACGCCACAAGCAGCGTCGCCGGGTCATGCACGAAGTTGAACAAGTCATCGAACCTGCGGCCCGGATCGGCCACAGCCCAACGATGCAGCTTGGCCTGCATCTCCGATACCCGCCGACGCGGACCCACCGAGTCTGTCCCCGGCACGTCCTCCTCGGGCGCGGCGTCACCATTCGGTGGCGCATCTTTCGGCATTACAGCATCCTTCCCTGCTCGAACCCGCTGCCGCCCTTCCCCATGTGACCGGCTCTCCCGGCCTCGGAGTACTACGACGGCTCCGCCCCACCCGGCCCGTTCAGCGGTCGGTGCGCCTATCCCGGCAGCCCGGACTGGATCCCCGGCGCCGGGAGCCATCACCGGATGGTTCCCGTGTTCACTGTGATTCGCTCGACGAAGGAGGAGCCCGACTGTGTCCCAGCGGCATCGCCACAGGTACGCCGCAGACCTTCCCCATGGCCTCCCGAAGCAGCATGGTGATGCCCCTTCAGGAGTTCCCGCCGGCCTACTTACCCAGCGGGACGCACCGCGCCCGGCCCACATCCACCAGATTCGAGCCGGTCTGAGAGTTGAAGGACGTAACAACGCCGGTTCCTCGCGTACTCCTCTCCATCACGCTCGCCGGACCCGCACCATCTGGCAGTACTGGCACGTCCCGGCTTTGTCAGGGCTGCTCCCACCCTCCCCGGCACCACCCGGATCAGGCTGCCCCCAGCTTCACCGCCTTGCTGCGACAAGACGAAGGCGAAGGTCTCCCACCTCCACTCGAATCAACAGCGCCTCACGGCGCAACACCACGTCATCAAGGACACCCCTGCCTGGGGCTGGAGCACGATCAGCCATCCCGACGGCTCAATCACGTTGACGACCCCCACCGGCCACCGCTACACGACCGTCCCTCCCGCCCGCGGCCCCATCAGCCAGCCAGTCCATTCCGGTCCCGCCATCAGAACGGCTTTCGAAGGACCGGGTGCAGGTCCCGGAGTCGGGCAATCCATCAATGGGGCCTCGAGCGAATCACCCGGCGGCAGCCAACCAGCGTCAGACGGCCGACCGCCGTTCTAGTTGCGGCAGCTGGAACAAGCTGGGAGCCGGCCGGTCTACGCGTGGCCGGGCGGCGCCAATTCGGCGGGACTGAGCTTCAAGAGCCGCAGGAGGCGCGTGTTTTCGCTCCGCAGTCCGGCGACCAGTGCTCGCAGTTCGCTGAGCTCCTGAGCAACCGGAGTTGTCGACCGCTCGTCGTGGCCGGGTGTATCCATCACCCGACTCAGCGTACGGCCGACGCGGGAACTTGCCCGAGCGGTCGAACCGGAGCCACTCGGACGCCGGCTCCTCCCGCATCCGAGGGTGCGGTGCCGAGCTCACGCTGAGGAGGTCGGCCGATTTGGCCGTACTCAACTCTGATGTAAGAATGGCTGTTGCCGAAGACCGCTGGTCGTCACTTTCGAGTGACTGAAGGTCCCACAGATGAGTGGGCGGCCCGCGTAGGTGACTTGGATAGTGTGACAGCAGTTTGTGTTCACGCCCTTGCGCCTGCGCAGGGGCGTTTTCTTATGGAACGGAACCGGCCCGGGGTCGAGGCATGAAGCCGAAAGAAGGAGACCCCCATGGCGAGGCCGGACAAGGCAGCCGCTGTCGCAGAGCTGACGGACGAGTTCCGCAGCTCGAACGGCGCCGTGCTGACCGAGTACCGCGGACTCACCGTGGCGCAGCTGCGGCAACTGCGTACTGCGCTCGGTGACGACGTGAACTACGCCGTGGTGAAGAACACGCTGACCAAGATCGCGGCCAAGGACGCGGGTGTCGAGTCGTTCGACTCGCTGCTCGAGGGTCCGTCGGCCATCGCCTTCATCAAGGGCGACCCGGTGGTCGCGGCCAAGAGCCTGCGTGACTTCGCCAAGGCGAACCCCCTGCTCGTCATCAAGGCCGGAGTGCTGGAAGGCAAGGCACTCGGCACTGACGAGATCAACAAACTCGCTGACCTGGAGTCGCGTGAGGTTCTCCTCGCGAAGCTCGCAGGTGCGATGAAGGCGGCTCCGCAGCAAGCGGTGTCGCTGTTCGCTGCTCCGCTGTCGCAGGCCGCGCGCCTGTTCGCGGCGCTGCAGGACAAGCTGCCGGCCGCGGACGCCACAGCCGTGGCGGACGAGGCGCCGGCCGTGCAGGACACGGTCGAGGCACCTGCCGAGGCGAGCACCGAGGAGACCGCCCCGGCCGAGAGCTGAGGCAGACCTCATCCGCAACAAACCCATCAGTGATCACCAAGCATCACCCTTTAAGGAAGGACCGCCACCATGGCGAAGCTCAGCACCGAAGAGCTCCTCGGCCAGTTCAAGGAACTGACCCTGCTGGAGCTGTCGGAGTTCGTTAAGGCGTTCGAGGAGGAGTTCGGCGTCACCGCCGCCGCCCCGGTCGCCGTGGCCGCCGCCCCGGGCGCCCCGGCCGCCGCTGCCGAAGAGGCCGCGGAGCAGGACGAGTTCGACGTCGTTCTCGAGGCCGCCGGCGAGAAGAAGATCCAGGTCATCAAGGAGGTGCGCGGTCTCACCAGCCTTGGTCTGAAGGAGGCCAAGGACCTGGTCGAGTCGGCCCCGAAGGCGATTCTGGAGAAGGTCGACAAGGCTGCCGCGGAGAAGGCCAAGGAGGCCCTCGAGGGCGCCGGCGCCACCGTCACCCTGAAGTGACCACGGGTTGCGTCCGGACCCGGGCTCGCTAGAGCCCAATGCAAGAAGGACGTAACGAATGTGTGGAGAAGGGCGGTCCCCCGTGGGGGGCCGCCCTTCTGACATTCCGGCTCGCTAGGATCACTTGCAGCCGTGTGCCATCAGCACAGCGTGACGAGGATGACCGGAGCGTGACCGCCCGATCACGATTGCTGGACACGCGGGGGTTACGCAAGACCGTACTCGTGCGTAACCTAGGCCACTGCCCCGTCGTTGGGACGGCAGAACGTCGTCGGTCGGGGGCCGTACAGATGCCGTGATGCAGACCGATTCAGGAGGGCCAGGTGGGCGTCGAAGTCCGCGTCGAGGGTCTCACCAAGTCCTTCGGTAGCCAGCTGATCTGGGGCGACGTGTCCCTGACTCTGCCGGCCGGTGAGATCTGCGTGATGCTCGGCCCGTCCGGCACCGGCAAGTCCGTCTTCCTCAAGACGCTGATCGGTCTGCTCAAGCCCGACAAGGGCCACGTGTTCATCGAGGGCACCGACATCGCCACCTGCTCCGAGCGCGAGCTCTACGAGATCCGGCGGCTGTTCGGCGTGCTGTTCCAGGACGGCGCGATGTTCGGCTCGATGAACCTGTACGACAACGTCGCCTTCCCCCTCCGCGAGCACACCAAGAAGTCCGAGTCCGAGATCCGCTCCATCGTGATGGAGAAGATGGAGATGGTCGGCCTGGTCGGCGCGGAGCGGAAGCTGCCGGGCGAGATCTCCGGCGGGATGCGCAAGCGGGCCGGGCTGGCCCGGGCGCTGGTGCTCGACCCCGAGATCTTGCTCGTCGACGAACCCGACTCCGGTCTGGACCCCGTGCGTACGTCGTTCCTGAACCAGGTGATGATCGATCTCAACGAGGCCTTCGGACCGACGTTCCTGATCGTCACCCACGACGTGAACACCGCGCGGACGGTGCCGGACAACATCGGCATGCTCTACCACAAGCACCTGGCGATGTTCGGCCCGCGCGAGATGCTGCTGTCCAGCGAGGAGCCCGTGGTCCGGCAGTTCCTCAACGCGCAGATGATCGGCCCGATCGGCATGTCGGAGGAGAAGGACGCCGACGAGCTCGCCGCCGAGGCCGGCCAGGAGCTGCCCCCGCTGCCGCCGATCCCGATCCAGCAGCTGCCCAGCAGCGGCATGCTCCGGCCGACGCAGCGCCCGCCCGGCGAATGGTGCCGGGAGAACGGCGTGACCCCGCCGCCGGGCTCCTTCGCCACCGCGACGGTGGGGGCCACGTGACCGTTTCTGCGACCGCCCCGCTGAAGCACGCAGGCAACCTGTTCTCCTTCGCTCTCGACACTGCCCGGGCCTCGGTCCGGCGCCCGTTCCAGGTGCGCGAGTTTCTGCAGCAGGCCTGGTTCGTTGCCAGCGTGACGATCATCCCGACCGCGCTGGTCGCCATCCCGTTCGGCGCGGTGATCGCGCTGCAGGTCGGCGGCCTGATCAAGCAGTTCGGCGCGCAGGCGTTCACCGGCTCGGCCGCCGTTCTGGCCGTGGTCCGGGAGGCGTCGCCGATCGCGACCGCGCTGCTGATCGCCGGCGCCGGCGGCTCCGCGATCTGCGCCGACCTGGGTTCGCGCAAGATCCGCGAGGAGCTCGACGCGATGATGGTGCTCGGCATCGACCCGATCCAGCGGCTGGTGGTGCCGCGGGTGCTGGCCACGATGCTGGTCGCCTTCTTCCTGAACGGTTTCGTCAGCGTGGTCGGCGTGATGGGCGGCTACGTCTTCAACGTCGTCCTGCAGGACGGCACACCGGGCAGCTACATCGCCTCGTTCACCGCGCTCGCCCACCTGCCCGACCTGTGGCAAGGCCAGGCGAAGGCGCTGGTGTTCGGCTTCATCGCCGCGGTGGTCGCGTCGTACAAGGGTGTCAATGCGGGCGGCGGCCCGAAGGGGGTCGGCGACGCGGTGAACCAGTCCGTCGTGATCACCTTCATGCTGCTGTTCGTCGCGAACTTCTCGATGACGGCGATCTACTTCCAGCTCGTCCCGCCGAAGGGGGCCTGACGTGTCGGCCCTGATGGACACCCTGGTCAAGAAGCCGCTCAACTCCCTCGATCGGCTGGGTGAGCAGCTCGCCTTCTACATCAAGGCGCTGGCCTGGTCCGGCAAGTCGATCACTCGGTACCGCAAGGAGATCCTCCGGCTGCTGGCCGAGGTGACGCTGGGCACCGGCGCGCTCGCGGTGATCGGTGGCACCGTCGGCGTGATCACGTTCCTGGCCTTCTTCACCGGCACCGAGGTCGGCCTGCAGGGCTACTCGGCGCTGAACCAGATCGGTACGTCGGCCTTCGCCGGATTCGTCAGCGCGTACATCAACACCCGCGAGATCGGCCCGCTGATCGCCGGGATCGCGCTCGCCGCGACGGTCGGCTGCGGGTTCACCGCGCAGCTCGGCGCGATGCGGATCAGCGAGGAGATCGACGCCCTCGAGGTGATGGCGATCCCGTCGCTGCCGTTCCTGGTCACCACGCGGATCATCGCCGGGCTGGTCGCGGTCATCCCGCTGTACGTCGTCGGCCTGCTGGCGTCGTACTTCGCGACGAGACTCACCGTGACCACGTTCTACGGACAGAGCACGGGCACGTACGACCATTATTTCCATCTGTTCCTGCCACCCGGCGACGTGCTCTGGTCGTTCGGGAAGGTGCTCGTCTTCTCCGTCCTGGTGATCCTGGTGCACTGCTACCACGGCTACCACGCGACCGGCGGCCCGGCCGGAGTCGGCGTCGCAGTCGGTCGCGCCGTACGGACGTCCATTGTCGTGATCAACGTCGTCGACCTGCTGCTCTCGATGGCGATCTGGGGTACGACGACCACTGTCAGGCTGGCCGGGTGACGCGATGAGGAAAGTGATCTCGCACAAGATCCTGGGTGTCGCCTTCATCGGCGTACTGTGCTTCCTGCTCTGGCTGACGTACGCCTTCTACGCCAAGGTCTTCACCGAGACCGTGAACGTCGAGCTCGAGACCAGCCACATCGGCCTGCAGCTGAACGAGCACGCCGACGTGAAGCTGCGCGGCATCATCGTCGGCGAGGTCACCGGGGTCTCCACCGACGGCGACGAGGCGACCGTCAACCTGGCGCTCAAACCCGACCAGGTGGCCGAGATCTCCAGCGCGGTCAGCGCCCGGATCCTGCCGAAGACCCTGTTCGGCGAGAAGTACGTCGCCCTGGTGCCGCCGACCGGCGCGGAGGGACGGCACATCAAGGCCGGCGACGTCATCGCGCGGGACAAGACCGCGGTCGGCATCGAGATCGAGAAGGTGCTGAACGACGCGCTCCCGCTGTTGCAGGCGGTCGATCCGGCCGACCTGAACGCCACCCTGAACACGCTGGCCACCGCACTGGAGGGCCGCGGCGCCGAGATCGCCGGCACGCTGACCCAGCTCGACGGCTATCTGAAGAAGCTGAACCCGAGCGTCCCGAAGCTGATGGACGCGCTGACCAAGCTCACCCAGGTCGCCCAGCTGTACGGCGACGCGACGCCGGATCTCGTCCGTGCGCTGCGCAACCTGACCATCACCGGCAACACGGTGGTGGAGAAACAGGTGCAGCTGCAGACGTTCTTCGTCGACGTGCAGAAGCTGTCCACGAGCGGGAACACGTTCCTGAAGGAGAACGAGGACCGGGTGATCCGGCTCGGCGAGGTGAGCCGGCCGGTGCTGGATCTGCTGGAGCGGTACTCACCTGAGATGCCGTGCTTCCTCAAGGTGATGACGGACACCACGCCGATCCTGAACGACACGTTCCGGAACGGCCGGCTGAACATCAACCTCGAGCTGATCACCAACCAGCCGACGCCGTACGAACCGAACGAGTTGCCGGCCTACAAGGACCACCGCGGGCCGACCTGTGTCGGAAAGAACTACAGTCACCCGGGGTCGAAGCCCGGTCCGTACACGCAGGAGAACCCGGGGCCGTACGTCACCGGTGACGACGGCGTGATCGGGGATCACAACAAGAGCCAGCGCTTCCCGCTGAACCTGCAGCTGAACCGCGCGATGCCCGGCTTCGGCCTGGACACCCAGGGCGTCGGTACGCCGGCCGAGCAGAAGGTCGTCGATTCGATCGTCGCGCCGGAGATGGGTATCCCCGCCACCGACGTCCCCGATCTGACCACCTTGCTGGTCGGGCCCCTCCTTCGCGGCGGGCAGGTGAACCTGAAATGAAGCTCCTGGACAAGAAGACCTCGCTCGACACCGTGCGGCTGGCGATCTTCGTGGTCGTCACCACGGTCGCGACCGCGCTGCTGGCGGTGACGATCGGCAACATCACCTTCAACGCGACCACGAAGTACCGGGCCGTGTTCACCGACGCGGTCGGGCTGAACAAGGGCGACGACATCCGGATCGCCGGTGTGAAGGTCGGCCAGGTCGACAAGATCGCGCTCTACCACGACACCTTGGCGATGGTGACGTTCAGCGTCGACTCCGACCAGATCCTCGACGCCTCCACCCACGCCACGCTGCGCTACCGGAACCTGGTCGGCAACCGCTACATCGCGCTGACCGACGGCGTGGGCGGCGGCGAGCGGCTGAAGAAGAACGGCATCATCCCGAAGGAGCGGACCGCGCCGGCGCTGGACCTGTCGGTGCTGTTCAACGGGTTCAAGCCGTTGTTCACCGCGCTCACCCCGGCGGACGTGAACCAGTTCGCCTTCGAGGTGATCAAGGTGCTGCAGGGCGAGGGCGGCACGATCGAGTCGCTGCTGGCCAAGACGGCGTCGCTGACCACCACGCTGGCCGACGCGGACCAGGTGATCGGCGACCTGATCACCAACCTGACCGCGACCCTGCAGATCGTCTCCCAGCGGCAGCAGAACTTCTCCCAGCTGCTGGTGAACCTGCAGCAGTTCATCACCGGGCTGAGCCAGGACATCAACCCGATCCTGAACTCGCTCGGCTCGATCAACTCGCTGAACACCAAGACGGCCGGCCTGCTGCAGCAGACCCGGGTGCCGATCAAGGCGGACCTGGACCGGCTCCGCACGGTCGCGACCACGCTCGATGACACGCAGGCGATCTGGGTGAAGACGTTGCAGTACATGCCGGAGAAGCTGAACACGATGAGCCGGACCGCGTCGTACGGCTCCTGGTTCAACTTCTACCTGTGCAACTTCGACGGCAACGTCACCCTGCCCACCGGCACTCGCATCCCGGTCGCCTACGACAACAACTCGGCGAGGTGCAAGAAACCGTGAAGCCTTTCCGCGAGCAGAACCAGGTGACCGTGGGCGTGATCGGCCTGACGGTGATCGGGCTGATCATGCTGGCCGCGTTCAAGGCGCAGGACCTGCCGCTGATCGGCGGCGGGACGAAGTACTCCGCGCAGTTCTCCGAGGCCGGCGGGCTCAAGCCGAACGACGAGATCCGGGTGGCCGGCGTACGCATCGGGCAGGTGCGGAAGGTCGAGCTCGAGGGCACCCACGTCCGGGTCGACTTCGTGGTGGACAAGGGCGTGAAGCTCGGCGATCAGACCGGCGCCGAGATGAAGATCAAGACCCTGCTCGGCCAGAAGTACCTGAAGCTGAACCCGGCCGGCTCCGGTCAGCTCAAGGCCGGCTCCGAGATCCCGCTGGCCCGGACGGTTTCGGCGTACGACGTCGTGGACGCCTTCACCGATCTCGCCAACACGACCGAGCGGATCGACACGGCGCAGCTGGCCAAGGCGCTGGACACGCTGTCGGCGACGTTCAAGAACACCCCGGAAGAGGTGCAGGCGTCGCTGACCGGCCTGTCCCGCCTGTCCCGGAACGTGGCCAAACGCGACGAGCAGCTCAAGCTCCTGCTGCAGCACTCGAACGTGGTCACCAAGGTCCTTGCCGACCGCAACCAACAGCTGATCAAGCTGATGAAGGACGGCAACTCCGTCTTCCAAGCCGTGCAGGCCCGGCGGGCGCTGATCCACCAGTTGCTGGTGTCGACCCAGAAGCTGTCCGCGCAGATCACCGCGCTGGTTCGGGAGAACCGCAAGGACCTCAGCCCGACGCTGACGAAGGTGAACGCCGTCCTCGCGGTCCTGCTGAAGAACCAGAACGATCTGGACGCCAGCATCAAGGGGCTGGCGCCGTTCGTCCGGCTGTTCACCAACACGCTCGGTACCGGCCCGTGGTTCGACGTCTACCTGCAGAACCTGGCGCCCGTCCCGGAGATCCCGCTGCCGAAGGCAGGGATACCCGGGCTGCCCGCGATCCTGGGAGGTGGCGGCTGATGCGGCTCGCCTCCGTATCCCGGTTGATCGCGGTCGCGGTGGTCCTGGTGATCCTCGCGGTCAGCGTGGTGACGCTGTGGCCGAAGCCCGCGCGGGTGACGGCGACGGCGTACTTCCCGCGTGCGGTGTCGGTGTACCCGGGCTCCGACGTCCGGATCCTCGGTATCAAGGTCGGCGAGGTGGAGAGCGTCACCCCGGCCGGCCGGAGCGTGCGGGTGAAGTTCTGGTGGGAGTCCAAGCACAAGGTGCCGGCCAACGCCAAGGCGGTGATCGCGTCCCCGTCGATCGTCGCCGACCGGTACATCCAGCTCACCCCGGCGTACTCCAAGGGTGACGTGATGGCCGACGGCGCCGAGATCCCGCTGACGCGAACCGCCGTACCGCTCGAGCTGGACCAGATCTACCAGAGCCTGAACGACCTGTCGGTCGCCCTCGGCCCGAAGGGCGCCAACGACCAGGGCGCGCTGTCCCGGCTGCTGGACGTCTCGGCGAGGAACCTGAACGGCCAGGGCCAGAAGCTGAACCAGACGATCACGGACGTGTCGAAGCTGACCGGCACGCTGGCGGGCAACTCGCAGAGCCTGTTCAGCACGATCCGGCAGTTGCAGACGTTCGTGTCCGCACTGGCCGCCAACGATGCACTGGTCCGCCAGTTCAACAACAACTTCGCCGCCACCTCGTCCACGCTGGCTGGTGAGCGCAAGGACCTTTCGTCGGCGCTGTCGCTGCTGGCGACCGCGCTCGGCGAGGTCGCGACGTTCGTCAAGGACAACCGGACGCTGGTGAAGACCACGGTCTCCAGCGCCACCGCGCTGTCGCAGATCCTGGTCAACGAGAAGGCCGCGCTGACCGAGGTGCTCGACACGGCCCCGCTCGGCCTGGGCAACCTGGCCCGCATCTACAACCCGCAGTACGGGACGCTGGATCAGCGGATCAACGCGGCCCAGCTGGACGACCCGGCGACGTTCATCTGCTCACTCCTGCTGCAGGTGAACCAGCCGATCTCGACCTGCTCGGCGCTGAAGCCGGTGCTCGACGCCCTGCCGAAGCTGCCGCTGCTGAGCCAGCTGACCGGCAGCGCCCCGGCCAGCGGCGGCCCGGCCGGTACGCCGTGGGCCCCGCTCCCGAAGGCGCCGCTGAACAGCCCCGACCCGGTCGACCCAACCCTCGGGGGGCTGGTCCGATGAGGCGCCGTACGACGATCGTGGCCGCGGCCGTGGCGTTCGCGACGCTGCTGACCGGGTGTGATTTCAGCGTGTACTCGTTGCCGTTGCCCGGTGGCGCGAAGATCAAGGGGCCGTCGTACACGGTGACGGTCGAGTTCGCCGACGTGCTGGACCTGGTGCCGAAGTCGTCGGTGAAGGTGGACGACGTCACCGTCGGCACGGTCGAGAAGGTCTGGCTGGACGGGTACGTCGCGAAGGTCCGGATCAAGCTGCCGAAGAGCCTCGACCTGCCGGACAACGCGCACGCGACGATCCGCCAGACCAGCCTGCTCGGCGAGAAGTTCGTGTCGCTGTCCCGGCCGACCGGATCGGAGGAGCCGCGCGGCAAGCTGGACAACGGCGAGGTCATCCCGTTGTCCCGGACCACCAGCAACGTCGAGGTCGAGGAAGTCCTGTCCGCGCTCTCGCTGCTGCTGAACGGCGGCGGCGTGGCCCAGTTGCAGATCATCACTCAGGAGCTGAACAAGGCCCTGACCGGCAACGAGCCGGCCATCCGCAGCGTGCTGACCCAGCTGAACACCTTCGTCGGCACCCTGGACCAGAACAAGCAGCAGATCATCACCGCGATCACCGCGGTCGACGCGCTGGCCAAGAAGCTGAACGCGCAGAAGGCCACCCTGGCGACCGCGATCGACTCGCTGCCGAAGTCGATCGCCACCCTGGACAAGCAGCGCGCGGCCCTGGTCAAGACACTGCAGGCGCTGGCGACCCTGGGCAACACCGCGACGAGGGTGATCACATCCGCGCAGAAGGACCTGGTCGCGAACCTGCAGTCGCTGTACCCGATCCTGACCAAGCTGGCCGAGGCGGGGGAGGACCTGCCGAAGTCGCTCGAGTTGCTGTTCACCTACCCGTTCCCGGATGGGGCCGCCAAGGCGGTCGGCGGTGACTTCACCAACCTGGGCATCACCCTCGACGTGAACACCCAGAAGGCGCTGAAGGGCATCCTCGGGCTGAACCTGCCGACCGTCGGTCCGACGGCGCTGCCGACCAACCGGCTCAGCGTCCCGCTGCACAACCCGACCGGCGGCGGCTTGCCGACGTTGCCGGTGCCGACCGGTACGGCGACGACCTGCATCACGCTGCTCGGGTTGCCGGTCTGTTCGCCGAAGCTCAACCGGTCCGGGTTCGATCCCGACCTGGCCAGGGCGCTGATGCCGGGGGTGGCCAAGTGATCACCAGAGCGGTCCGGATCCAGTTGATGGTGTTCCTCCTGATCACCGTCGTCGGAGTCGCCTTCGTGGGCGCGAAGTACGCCCAGGTGGACAAGCTGTTCTTCGACGAGGACTACACGGTCAGCGCCAGCTTCGCCGAGTCCGGCGGCATCTTCACCGGCGCCGAGGTGACGTACCGCGGCCAGCCGGTCGGTCGGGTCGGTCAGCTCAAGCTGCTGTCCGACGGTGTCGAGGTGAACCTCGACATCGACAAGAAGCAGAAGATCCCGAACGACCTGCTCGCGGTGGTCGCGAACCGGTCCGCGATCGGCGAGCAGTACGTCGACCTGCAGCCGCGGCGCGACACCGGTCCGTACCTGCAGAACAACTCGAAGATCGCCCGCCAGGACACCGCGATCCCGATCGACACGACAGAACTGCTGCTGAACCTCGACCAACTGGTCAATTCGGTCGACAAGGAGAGCCTGCGCACCACGGTCCGCGAGCTCGGGACCGCGCTGAAGGGCAAGGGCACCGACCTGCAGAAGATCATCGACAGCTCCGGCAAGCTGATCGACGACGCGGACGCGAACGTGCTGCAGACGATCAAGCTGATCAACGACGGCGACACCGTGCTCGCCACCCAGGTGGCCAGCGGCGACGCGATCAAGACCTGGGCGAAGAACCTCGCGCTGCTGTCCGACACCCTGGTCAGCTCGGACGCGAACCTGCGCCAGGTGATCGACCAGGGCTCGGCCGCCTCGTCGCAGGTCACCGGCCTGATCGAGGACAACCGTGCGGACATCGCAGTGCTGCTCGGTAACCTGCTGACGGTGAACGAGATAACCGCGGTCCGGCTGGACGCCGTCGAACAGCTGCTGGTGGTGTACCCGGCGGCGGTGATGGGCGGGTACATCGTGCCCGCGAAGGACCCCGGGACCGGGCACTACGACGCGCACTTCGGCCTGGTGCTCGGGCTCACCCCGCCCGCCTGCCGGCCCGGGTACGGCGGGACCGACAAGCGGGTCCCGCAGGACACGTCGATCACCAAGGCCAACACGAAGGCGAGCTGCACCGCGAACTCGTCGACCGGCGTCAACGTCCGCGGCGCGCAGAACAAGCCGAGCCCGTCGTCCCGCGAGCTGAACCGGACCGGATACGGCATCGGGTACGACCCGGCCACCGGCGACGCCGGCGGGTCCGGCGGGATGCCGGAGATCGTCCTCGGCTCCACCGGCGGCCAGGCCGACCTGCTCGGCAGCGACTCCTGGAAAGCCCTGATTCTCGGACCGGTGACCGGCAAGTGACTTCCAAGCGTGGCCCCATGATTCTGGCGTGGGCGCTCAGCGTCCTGCTCGTCATCGCACTGGCCGGAGCGACGCTCGCGGTGATCGCGCTGCGGAAGCAGAGCGCGGACGACTCCGAGCGGGAGGGTGCGATGAAGGCCGGCCGGCAACTGGCCCTCGACTTCACCACCTACGACTACAACACCTGGGACGCCGACTCGAAACGGGTGCTGGACGACTCGACCGGGCAGTTCAAGCAGGAGTTCCAGTCCGGCATCGACGCGGTGAAGACCGACGTGGTGACCAACAAGGCGACGTCCAAGGGTGACGTGAAGGAGGCCGCGGTGGTCTCGAACGACAAGGACTCCGCTCAGGTGCTGGTGATCGTGAACGCGGTCGTGACGAACACGGCCTCGGCCGACGGTGTCGAGCGCCGCTACCGGATCAAGCTGGACATGGTCCGCGAGAAGGACCGCTGGCTGACCGCCGACCTCCAGGTGGTGGGCTGATGCCGGACCGCTCCCGCAACCGCCCGCGCATCGCCGGTCAGCGCCGTACCTCGGGTACGGCGCTCGACGAAGTGACAACGAACGACACCGAAACGACCGAAGAGGCGTTCGCACCGGCTTCGGAGGATGTGACCCCAGCCACATCGACGCCTCCGGAGGCCCCCGCGGAGGAGATTTCCGAGGCGCCGACGGTTACGGACGGTGACACGAAGCGCGGTCTGGGCCGGATGCTGACCGTGGCCCTCGGGGTGGCCGTCGTCCTGGTGCTGACCGTCGCGGTGGTGCTCGGGATCAAGGCATGGCAGGGCAAGCAGGCCGAGGACGCCCGCGACCAGGCCGCCGCGGCCGGTCGGAAGGCGGCCGAGACCGCGCTCAGCTACGACTACCGGGACCTGGACAAGAGCTTCGCCGCGGCCCGGGCGACGATGACCCCGGAGTTCGCCGGCAAGTTCGACGAGACCGCGAAGGTGGCCGGCGAGCTGGCCACCAAGACCAAGGCGACGGTCAAGGCCGACGTCCGCGAGGTCGGGGTCCGCGACGGCGACGCCGACCGGGTCACGCTGATCATCTTCGTGAACCAGACCACCACCAGCACGATCACGCAGGGTAAGCCCCGGGTGGATCTGAACCGGACCCGGTTCACGATGGTCCGAAAGGACGGCCAATGGCTGGTCCAGGAGATCGCCGGACTGTAGTCTCTTTGTGACTCCGCACCAGCAGGACGCCGGGCGGCTCGCGGGTGATCTACCCGCTGGAGACCCCGGGTCGGTCCTTGACGGAGAGGGTGGTCCGACGGCATAGTGTTGGACCCCATTGGACAGGCTTGCCTGGAACATGTAACCTATTGCTTTGCGCTGCCTTTACTTACACCCTGGCTCGGGTCTCGACTTGACTAGGGTGGTTCGGCGTGCGCTCCCAGCACCGAAGTGATTTCTGCGAGCCCGTGGAAGGACGCCCCTTGGTCGCCTCGCGCAACCCCCAGTCCGACAGCATTTCCGACGTTTCCGGCTCACCACGCCGCATCTCCTTCGCAAAGATCTCCGAACCTCTCGAGGTTCCGGATCTGCTTGCGCTGCAGGTGGACAGTTTCGACTGGCTGGTCGGCAACGAAACGTGGCAGGCCCGTGTGGCCGCCGCCGAGGCCGAGGGACGGACCGAACTGTCCGGCCCGTCCGGCCTGGAAGAGATTTTCGAGGAGATCTCCCCGATCGAGGACTTCAGCGGCACCATGTCGCTGTCGTTCCGCGACCACCGCTTCGAGCCTCCGAAGAACACGGTCGACGAGTGCAAGGAGCGGGATGTCACCTACTCCGCGCCGCTGTTCGTCACCGCCGAGTTCATGAACAACGAGACCGGCGAGATCAAGAGCCAGACCGTCTTCATGGGTGACTTCCCGCTGATGACGCGCAAGGGCACCTTCGTCATCAACGGCACCGAGCGTGTCGTGGTGTCCCAGCTCGTCCGCTCGCCCGGTGTGTACTTCGAGCGCACGCCGGACAAGACGTCGGACAAGGACATCTTCACCGCCAAGATCATCCCGTCGCGCGGCGCGTGGCTGGAGTTCGAGGTCGACAAGCGCGACATGGTGGGCGTGCGGCTGGACCGCAAGCGCAAGCAGAACGTCACCGTGCTGCTCAAGGCGCTCGGCTGGACCGACGCGCAGATCCTGGAGGAGTTCGGCGACTACGAGTCGATCCGGCTCACCCTGGAGAAGGACCACACCTCCGGGCAGGACGACGCGCTGCTGGACATCTACCGCAAGCTGCGGCCGGGCGAGCCGCCGACGCGGGAGGCCGCGCAGGCGCTGCTGGACAACTACTACTTCAACGGCAAGCGCTACGACCTGGCCAAGGTCGGCCGCTACAAGATCAACAAGAAGCTCGGCCGCGACGAGGCCCACGACACCGCGGTGCTGACGATCGACGACATCGTCGCCACGATCAAGTACCTGGTGGCACTGCACGAGGGCAAGACCGAGCTGCCCGCGCCGACCGGTGAGATCGTCGTCGAGGAAGACGACATCGACCACTTCGGCAACCGCCGGCTGCGCACCGTCGGCGAGCTGATCCAGAACCAGCTGCGCACCGGCCTGGCCCGGATGGAGCGCGTGGTCCGGGAGCGGATGACGACCCAGGACGTCGAGGCGATCACGCCGCAGACCCTGATCAACATCCGTCCGGTGGTGGCGGCGCTGAAGGAGTTCTTCGGCACCTCCCAGCTGTCCCAGTTCATGGACCAGACCAACCCGATCGCGGGTCTGACCCACAAGCGCCGCCTGTCGGCCCTTGGCCCGGGTGGTCTGAGCCGCGAGCGGGCCGGCTTCGAGGTTCGCGACGTGCACCCGTCCCACTACGGCCGGATGTGCCCGATCGAGACCCCGGAAGGCCCGAACATCGGTCTGATCGGCTCGCTCGCGACGTACGGCCGGGTGAACCCGTTCGGCTTCGTCGAGACGCCGTACCGCAAGGTCGTCGACGGCCAGGTCACCGACCAGGTGGACTACCTGACCGCGGACGAGGAGGACCGGTTCGTCATCGCGCAGGCGAACGCCGCGCTGACCGACGACGACCGGTTCGCCGAGGACCGGGTGCTGGTCCGCCGGCGCCACGGTGAGGTCGAGCTCGTGCTGGTCGAGGACGTGGACTACATGGACGTCTCGCCGCGCCAGATGGTGTCGGTGGCGACCGCGATGATCCCGTTCCTCGAGCACGACGACGCCAACCGCGCCCTGATGGGCTCCAACATGCAGCGCCAGGCCGTTCCGCTGATCACCGCGGACGCCCCCCTGGTCGGTACCGGCATGGAGTTCCGCGGTGCGGTCGACGCCGGTGACGTGGTGGTGGCCGACAAGGCCGGCGTGATCAAGGAGGTGTCGGCCGACCTGATCGAGGTCGCCGCCGACGACGGTACGTACCAGACCTACCGGCTGGCGAAGTTCCGCCGCTCGAACCAGGGCACCTGCATCAACCAGCGCCCGCTGGTCGACGCCGGGCAGCGGGTCGAGGTCGGCACGCCGCTGGCCGACGGTCCGTGCACCGACGAGGGTGAGATGGCGCTCGGCCGCAACATGCTGGTCGCCTTCATGCCGTGGGAGGGCCACAACTACGAGGACGCGATCATCCTCTCCCAGCGCGTCGTCCAGCAGGACCTGCTGACCTCGATCCACATCGAGGAGCACGAGGTCGACGCTCGCGACACCAAGCTGGGCCCGGAGGAGATCACCCGGGACATCCCGAACGTCTCCGACGAGATGCTGGCCGACCTGGACGAGCGCGGCATCATCCGGATCGGCGCCGAGGTCACCACCGGCGACATCCTGGTCGGCAAGGTCACGCCCAAGGGTGAGACCGAGCTGACCCCGGAGGAGCGGCTGCTCCGGGCGATCTTCGGTGAGAAGGCGCGGGAGGTCCGCGACACCTCGCTGAAGGTGCCGCACGGCGAGGAGGGCACCGTCATCGGTGTCCGGGTCTTCGACCGCGACAACGGCGACGAACTGCCGCCGGGCGTCAACCAGCTGGTCCGGGTGTACGTCGCCCAGAAGCGCAAGATCTCGGTCGGCGACAAGCTGGCCGGCAGGCACGGCAACAAGGGCGTCATCTCCAAGATCCTGCCGGTCGAGGACATGCCGTTCCTCGAGGACGGCACCCAGGTCGACATCATCCTGAACCCGCTGGGCGTGCCCGGCCGGATGAACGTCGGTCAGGTGCTGGAGACCCACCTCGGCTGGATCGCCAGCCGCGGCTGGGAGGTCGACCCGGAGAACACCGAGGAGTGGGCCCAGCGGCTGATCAAGATCGGCGCCGGATCCGCGGCTCCGATGACCAATGTCGCCACCCCGGTCTTCGACGGCGCCAAGGAGGAGGAGGTCACCGGCCTGCTCGGCTCCACGCTGCCGAACCGCGACGGTGTCCGGATGGTCGACGGCTCGGGCAAGGCCCGGCTGTTCGACGGCCGTTCGGGTGAGCCGTTCCCGGAGCCGGTCGGCGTCGGCTACATGTACATGCTGAAGCTGCACCACCTGGTCGACGACAAGATCCACGCACGGTCGACCGGTCCGTACTCGATGATCACGCAGCAGCCGCTGGGCGGTAAGGCCCAGTTCGGCGGCCAGCGGTTCGGCGAGATGGAGGTGTGGGCCCTGGAGGCCTACGGTGCCGCCTTCGCGCTGCAGGAGCTGCTCACGATCAAGTCGGACGACGTGGTCGGTCGCGTCAAGGTGTACGAAGCGATCGTCAAGGGCGAGAACATCCCGGAGCCGGGTATCCCGGAGTCCTTCAAGGTTCTGGTCAAGGAAATGCAGTCCCTGTGTCTGAACGTGGAAGTGCTCTCGTCCGACGGAAGCCGGGTCGAGATGCGCGACAGCGAGGAGGACGTCTTCCGTGCAGCGGAGGAACTGGGCATCGATCTGTCCCGGCGTGAGCCGAACAGCGTCGAGGAGGTCTGAGCGGGTTGCCGCTTGAGATCAACAACCAACTCACTCAGACCATTTTTAGCAACGGGAGATAACACATCGTGCTCGACGTGAACTTCTTCGACGAGCTTCGGATCGGCCTGGCGACCGCGGATGAGATCCGCCAGTGGTCGCACGGCGAGGTCAAGAAGCCCGAGACGATCAACTACCGGACGCTCAAGCCCGAGCGTGACGGCCTTTTCTGCGAGAAGATCTTCGGTCCCACCCGGGACTGGGAGTGCTACTGCGGCAAGTACAAGCGCGTTCGCTTCAAGGGCATCATCTGCGAGCGGTGTGGCGTCGAGGTCACCCGCTCCAAGGTGCGCCGTGAGCGGATGGGCCACATCGAGCTGGCCGCCCCGGTCACCCACATCTGGTACTTCAAGGGTGTCCCGTCGCGGCTCGGCTACCTGCTCGACCTCGCCCCGAAGGACCTCGAGAAGGTCATCTACTTCGCGGCGTACATGATCACCGACGTCGACGAGGAGGCGCGGCACCGCGACCTCTCGTCGCTGGAGGGTCGCACCGACGTCGAGCGCAAGCAGCTCGAGAACCGGCGCGACAACGACATCGAGCAGCGGATGAAGAAGCTCGAGGAGGACCTGGCGCAGCTCGAGGCCGAGGGCGCCAAGGCCGACGTACGGCGCAAGGTCAAGGAAGGCGCCGAGCGTGAGGTCAAGCAGCTGCGCGACCGTGCGCAGCGCGAGATCGACCGCCTCGACGAGGTCTGGACCCGGTTCAAGAACCTGAAGGTCCAGGACCTGGAGGGCGACGAGATCCTCTACCGCGCCATGAAGGAGCGGTTCGGCAAGTACTTCGAGGGCGCCATGGGTGCCGCCGCGATCCAGCGCCGGCTGGAGACCTTCGACCTGAAGGCCGAGGCGGACAACCTGCGCGAGACGATCAAGACCGGCAAGGGCCAGCGCAAGACCCGCGCCCTGAAGCGGCTCAAGGTCGTCACCGCGTTCTTGGCCACCAACAACAGCCCGATGGGCATGGTGCTCGACTGCGTTCCGGTGATCCCGCCGGACCTGCGGCCGATGGTCCAGCTCGACGGTGGCCGGTTCGCCACCTCGGACCTGAACGACCTGTACCGCCGGGTGATCAACCGGAACAACCGGCTCAAGCGACTGCTCGACCTGGGCGCGCCGGAGATCATCGTCAACAACGAGAAGCGGATGCTGCAGGAGGCCGTCGACGCGCTGTTCGACAACGGCCGCCGTGGTCGTCCGGTCACCGGCCCGGGCAACCGGCCGCTGAAGTCGCTGTCCGACATGCTCAAGGGCAAGCAGGGTCGCTTCCGTCAGAACCTGCTGGGCAAGCGCGTCGACTACTCGGGCCGTTCGGTCATCGTGGTCGGCCCGCAGCTGAAGCTGCACCAGTGCGGTCTGCCGAAGGCGATGGCGCTGGAGCTGTTCAAGCCGTTCGTGATGAAGCGGCTGGTCGACCTCAACCACGCGCAGAACATCAAGTCCGCCAAGCGGATGGTCGAGCGTCAGCGCGCCCAGGTCTGGGACGTGCTGGAAGAGGTCATCACCGAGCACCCGGTCCTGCTCAACCGTGCACCAACCCTGCACCGGCTGGGCATCCAGGCGTTCGAGCCGCAGCTGATCGAGGGCAAGGCGATCCAGATCCATCCGCTCGTCTGCTCCGCGTTCAACGCGGACTTCGACGGTGACCAGATGGCGGTGCACCTGCCGCTGTCGGCCGAGGCGCAGGCCGAGGCCCGGATCCTGATGCTGTCGACGAACAACATCCTGAAGCCGGCCGACGGCCGTCCGGTCACGATGCCGACGCAGGACATGATCATCGGCATCTACTTCCTGACCATGCTGAAGGAGGGCGCACTCGGCGAGGGCCGGGCGTTCAGCTCGGTGGCCGAGGCGCTGATGGCGTTCGACCGCAACGAGCTGTCGCTGCAGGCCAAGGTCACGCTGCGGCTGGACGAGTCCGGCGTACCGGCCGGTGCCGCCGAGCGTGCCGACGGCGGGTTCGCGCTGGAGACCACGCTGGGCCGGGCGCTGTTCAACGAGGCGCTGCCGCAGGACTACCCGTTCGTGGACGTCGAGGTCGGCAAGAAGCAGCTGGGCGGGATCGTCAACGACCTGGCCGAGCGGTACTCCAAGGTCGAGGTCGCCAACGCCCTCGACGCGCTGAAGGACCTCGGTTTCCGCTGGGCCACCCGCTCGGGTGTCACGGTGTCGATCGACGACTTCAGCACGCCGCCGAGCAAGCCGGAGATCATGGCTCGCTACGAGTCGCAGGCCGAGAAGGTCCAGAAGCAGTTCGAGCGAGGTCTGATCACCTCGTCCGAGCGGCGCCAGGAGCTGATCGAGATCTGGACCGGCGCCAACGCCGAGGTCGGCAAGGCCATGGAGGAGAACTTCGAGAAGGCCAACCCGATCTGGATGATGGTCCACTCGGGTGCCCGAGGCAACATGATGCAGATCCGGCAGATCGCCGGTATGCGTGGCCTGGTGGCCAACCCGAAGGGCGAGATCATCGCCCGGCCGATCAAGTCCAACTTCCGCGAGGGTCTGTCGGTGGTCGAGTACTTCATCGCCACCCACGGTGCCCGGAAGGGTCTGGCCGACACCGCGCTGCGGACCGCCGACTCGGGGTACCTGACCCGTCGTCTGGTGGACGTGTCGCAGGACGTGATCATCCGCGAGGAGGACTGCGGGACCGAGCGGGGTCTGCCGAAGAAGATCGGCGAGAAGGACCCGTCGGGCAAGGTCGTGCACGCCGAGAACGTGGAGACCAGCGCCTACGCACGGACCCTGGCCGGCGACGTCAGCGACGCCGACGGCAACCTCGTCCTCGAGTCCGGCGCCGACCTGGGCGACGTGTCGATCGCCAAGCTGGTCGCGGCCGGGATCGAAGAGGTCAAGGTCCGCTCGGTGCTCACCTGTGACGCCAAGACCGGGACCTGCGCGAAGTGCTACGGCCGTTCGCTGGCGACCGGCAAGCCGGTCGACATCGGCGAGGCCGTCGGCATCATCGCGGCCCAGTCCATCGGTGAGCCGGGTACGCAGCTGACGATGCGTACCTTCCACACCGGTGGTGTCGCGGGTGATGACATCACCCACGGTCTGCCGCGTGTGGTCGAGCTCTTCGAGGCCCGTCAGCCCAAGGGCAAGGCGCCGATCGCCGAGGCCGCGGGCCGGATCGCGATCGAGGACACCGACAAGACCCGGAAGCTGGTGCTCACCCCGGACGACGGTTCCGAGGAGGTCGCCTACCCGGTGTCGAAGCGTGGCCGCCTGCTGATCGAAGAGGGTCAGCACGTCGAGGTCGGCCAGCAGTTGACGCAGGGTACGCCGGACCCGCAGGAGGTGCTGCGGATCCTCGGCGTACGCAAGGCGCAGGAGCACCTGGTGGACGAGGTCCAGGAGGTGTACCGGTCGCAGGGTGTGGCCATCCACGACAAGCACATCGAGATCATCGTCCGGCAGATGCTGCGCCGGGTCACGGTGATCGAGTCGGGCGACGCCCAGCTGCTGCCGGGTGAGCTCGCGGACCGGATCATGTTCGAGGCGGAGAACCGTCGCGTCGTGGCTGAGGGCGGTACGCCGGCCTCCGGTCGTCCGGTGCTGATGGGTATCACCAAGGCCTCGCTGGCGACCGAGTCGTGGCTGTCGGCCGCCTCCTTCCAGGAGACGACCCGCGTCCTCACCGAGGCCGCGATCCACGGCAAGTCCGACTCGCTGGTCGGTCTGAAGGAGAACGTCATCATCGGCAAGCTGATCCCGGCCGGTACGGGCATGGACCGGTACCGCAACATCCGGGTGGAGCCCACCGAGGAGGCGAAGGCCGCGATGTACTCGATGGTCGGCTACGAGTCGTACGACTACGACTTCGGCCCGTCCACCGGTCAGTCGGTCCCGCTCGACGACTTCGACCTCGGTTCCTACCAGAACTGAGCCAAGTCACCCCCTGACCGGGGCGGTGGGGCGGGGAAGAAGCAATACCGAGGGCGGCACTCCCATAGGGGGTGCCGCCCTCGCGGCGTTCCGGGGTTCAAACGCTTGGCTGACAGGGGATTCCGGCGTTCTGGGCGAGCTCGTACGGCGGTCTGCCGAAGACACTCGGGGTGGCGGCTGAAAGTGTCCGGCGGATGCGCCAAGATTGGGGCATGACGGATCTCCCGGCCTATCTGCGGCCCTTTGTCCTGGGAGTTTTGGACGGGCCCGACGTGCGGGTGGACAGACTGGGAGAGATCGACTTCTATCGCCCGGCCGGGACTGCCCGGACCGGGGCGGTGCTGTTCGTGCACGGGGGTCCTGGGCCAGCCGGCCTCGAGGTGATGCCGCGGGACTGGCCGGTCTACCGGGGGTACGCGACCGCAGCCGCCAGGCGAGGCCTGGTGGCCGCTGTCGTCGACCACAGCCTGATCCACGGCCTCGACCGCCTGGTCACCGCCGCGGACGAGGTGGAGGCCGCGGTCGGCGTCCTGCGTTCCGATCCACGCGTCGACCCCGATCGGGTCGGCCTGTGGTTCTTCTCCGGCGCCGGCCTGCTGGCGGGGGAGTGGCTGGACAGCCGCCCCGACTGGCTGCGGTTCGTCGCCCTGTCCTATCCCCTGCTCGCCACCCCGCCCGGTGTCGACGATCTGGTAAACGCCGCCGAAGTGATCGGCAAACACAAGGATCTGCCGGTGCTGCTGACCAGAGCCGGGCTCGAGCGCGAGGAGCTCGCCGGCCCGGTCGCGGAGTTCGTTTCCGCGGGTGGCAGCTCGCTGGACATCATCGACGTACCGAAAGGGCACCACGGGTTCGACATGCTCGACCACACCGAAGAGTCACGCGCCGCCGTCACCAAGGCTCTGGACTGGGCGATCGCCCACCTGGGCGAGGAGCCCGGCGGCGAGGAGAAGTTGCTCGTCCCACCCCCGCCGCCGGCCAAGAAGACCACGACCACCCGCCGCAGGACACCTGCCGCCAAGCCCGCCGCGGCGGTCAAGGAAGCACCGGCAGTTGCTGAACCCGCCAGTCAGCAGGTGCCCACTCCTACTCCCACCCCTGCCGCGACCATGGCCCCGCTGGCCGACGTGGGCGCCGCCACCATCGCCGCTGTCACGGCGGATACGCCCGCCGCGCGCGTCGTCGGGCGCGAGCACGCCGCGTACGCCGCTCACGACCTGGAGGCGTTCCTGGCGATGTACTCGCCGACCGCGCGGATCCAGCTCGTGGACGGGACCGAGCTGAAGGGCCGCCGGTTCCTGCGCGAGCACTACCGGCCGCGGTTCGACGCCGGACGCTGCAAGACCGAGGTGGTGCAGAAGCTGATGCTCGGCGATTGGGTGGTCGAGCACGTCCTGGCCTACGACACCGGCGAACCGGCCGCCCAGCTCGCGCTCTACCGCGTCGCCGACGGATTGATCACCGAAGTCGAGTTCCGTGCCTGAACCGATCGACCATCTCTCCGAGTTCGAGCGGACGGCCGCGGAGGTCGCGGCCGTGCTCGACCGGGTGGACCCGGCCGCTATGGTGCCGAACTGCCCGGGCTGGACGCTCGCCGACCTGGCCATGCACCTCGGTTCGGGGCAGCGCTGGGCCGCGTCGATCGTGCTCAGCGGCATCTCCCAGAAGCGCCCGGAAGTCCTGCGTACGACGATCTCCTGGTCCGACTGGTATGCCGGTACGACCGCCGCACTGGCCGCCGCGCTCCGGGCGGTCGATCCGGACGAACCGTGCTGGAACTTCGCGCCGGTGGATCAGCGGGCGGGATTCTGGTCCCGTCGGCGCATGCATGAGACGGTCATCCATCTCGTGGACGCCGTACAGGCTGAAGCCCGGGAGGCCACTGGTCTGGACGTGATACCTGCCGAGATCGCGGCCGACGGGGTGGACGAGGTGTTCGGGGTGTTCCTGCCCCGGATGCTGGCCCGCGGTGCGAAGCCGGCGGTCACCCGCCAGGTCGGCGTACGCGCGATCGACACGGGCGACGAATGGACGCTGACGCCTGTGTCTGAAGGGGATCGGCCGCAGGTGAAGCGGGGGAAGGCAGCCGGCGAGGCGGTCCTCTCGGGGACCGCGGCAGGGCTGGACCTCTGCCTCTGGAAGCGCTTGCCCGCGGACGTTCTGGAGGTCGAGGGGGACCACTCGGTGGCAGCCGCTTTCCTGGCTGGTAAGACCACTCCGTAGAGCCTGTAGACTGAAGAAGCGGAATGGCCTCTGCGCCGGTCGGGTAGTCATTTTGACCGTGCTTGAGGCAGCCGCTAGTCTT
Organism: Kribbella sp. NBC_01484; assembly: GCF_036227145.1. Classification (NCBI taxonomy): domain Bacteria; kingdom Bacillati; phylum Actinomycetota; class Actinomycetes; order Propionibacteriales; family Kribbellaceae; genus Kribbella; species Kribbella sp. NBC_01484. Next base: position 1,617,869 of record NZ_CP109437.1, on the reverse strand, counting down.
AACGATCGTGCCCGGGTCATCCTGGGCCGTCATGCGTGCCCCTCGTCGAACCGGGTCTGCGCGCGTGGCACGGGACTCCTGCCGACAGTCTGGAAGATTACGGCTTCGGTACGCCCGTGCGCACGCGACACACCCGACCGCGGGGGTCAGGCAAGCAACAGCAGAGAGATAGCCGGACGACAGAAAGAGACCTACGCGGTGCCCACCATTCAGCAGCTGGTCCGCAAGGGCCGCCAGGACAAGGTGTCCAAGAACAAGACGCCCGCCCTGAAGGGTTCCCCTCAGCGTCGCGGTGTGTGCACGCGCGTCTACACGACTACGCCGAAGAAGCCGAACTCGGCGCTTCGGAAGGTCGCGCGTGTCCGCCTGACCAGCGGCATCGAGGTCACCGCGTACATCCCCGGCGTCGGCCACAACCTGCAGGAGCACTCGATCGTGCTCGTCCGCGGCGGTCGTGTGAAGGACCTGCCCGGTGTCCGGTACAAGATCATCCGCGGTTCGCTCGACACCCAGGGTGTGAAGAACCGCAAGCAGGCCCGCAGCCACTACGGCGCGAAGAAGGAGAAGAGCTAATGCCGCGCAAGGGCCCCGCCCCGAAGCGCCCGGTCATCATCGACCCGGTCTACAGTTCGCCGCTCGTCACCCAGTTGATCTCCAAGATCCTGGTCGACGGCAAGAAGCAGATCGCGCAGAGCATCGTCTACAACGCGCTCGAGGGCACCCGCACCAAGACCGGCACGGACCCGGTGATCACGCTGAAGCGTGCGCTGGACAACGTGAAGCCGAGCATCGAGGTGAAGAGCCGCCGCGTCGGTGGCGCCACCTACCAGGTGCCGATCGAGGTCAAGCCCGGTCGCTCGACCACGCTCGCCCTGCGCTGGCTGACGTCGTACTCCCGTGCGCGTCGCGAGAAGACCATGTCCGAGCGACTGATGAACGAGATCCTGGATGCCTCCAACGGCCTGGGAGCCTCGGTGAAGCGCCGCGAGGACACGCACAAGATGGCCGAAGCCAACAAGGCTTTCGCCCACTACCGCTGGTGATCCGGGGTCCGATCCGGACCCCAGCGCTCACCCCTTTGACGCAGTACAGAATCGAGAGGTAGACCACCGAGGTGGCCGTACAAATCACCACCGACCTGGCCAAGGTCCGCAACATCGGGATCATGGCTCACATCGACGCCGGCAAGACGACGACGACCGAGCGGATCCTCTTCTACACCGGTATCACCTACAAGATCGGTGAGGTCCACGACGGCGCCGCCACGATGGACTGGATGGAGCAGGAGCAGGAGCGCGGCATCACGATCACGTCCGCCGCGACGACCTGCACCTGGAAAGACCACACCATCAACATCATCGACACCCCGGGCCACGTCGACTTCACCGTCGAGGTGGAGCGTTCGCTGCGCGTCCTCGACGGTGCCGTCGCGGTGTTCGACGGTGTCGCCGGCGTGGAGCCGCAGTCGGAGACCGTATGGCGCCAGGCGGACCGGTACGGCGTACCGCGGATCTGCTTCGTGAACAAGCTGGACCGGACCGGCGCGGAGTTCATGCGCTGCGTCGACATGATCGTCGACCGGCTGGCCGCGGTGCCGCTGGTGCTGCAGCTGCCGATCGGTGCGGAGGCGGACTTCATCGGCGTCGTCGACCTGATCGGGATGCGCGCGCTGACCTGGCGCGGCGAGACCACGATGGGTGAGGACTACACCGTCGAGGAGATCCCGGCCAGCCACACCGAGATCGCCGCCGAGTGGCGCGACAAGCTGATCGAGACGCTGGCCGAGGCCGACGACGAGATCATGGAGATGTACCTGGAGGGCGACGAGCCGAGCCAGGAGCAGATCGTTGCGGCCATCCGGCGGGCGACCATCGCCAGCAAGCTGACCCCGGTGCTGACTGGTACGGCGTTCAAGAACAAGGGCGTCCAGCCGCTGCTCGACGCGATCAACGCGTTCCTGCCGAGCCCGCTCGACGTTCCGGCCATCGAGGGCCACGACGTCAAGGACAGCGACAAGGTCGTCCTGCGCAAGCCGGACGACAGCGAGCCGTTCTCGGCGCTGGCGTTCAAGATCGCGGCGGACCCGCACCTGGGCAAGCTGACCTTCATCCGGGTCTACTCCGGCAAGCTGGAGACCGGCACCCAGGTCCTGAACCCCACCAAGGGGCGCAAGGAGCGGATCGGCAAGATCTACCGCATGCACGCGAACAAGCGTGAGGAGATCGCGTCGATCGGCGCCGGCCACATCGTCGCCGTGATGGGTCTGAAGGACACCACCACCGGTGAGACGCTGGCCGACCCGGCCAAGCCCGTCGTGCTGGAGTCGATGCAGTTCCCGGCCCCGGTCATCTCGGTCGCCATCGAGCCCAAGTCGAAGGGCGACCAGGAGAAGCTGGGCGTCGCGATCCAGCGGCTCGCCGAGGAGGACCCGACCTTCCAGGTCCGGACCGACGAGGACACCGGCCAGACCATCATCGCCGGTATGGGCGAGCTGCACCTCGAGGTGCTGGTCGACCGGATGAAGCGCGAGTTCCGGGTCGAGGCCAACGTCGGCAAGCCGCAGGTCGCCTACCGCGAGACCATCAAGAAGAAGGTCGAGAAGGTCGACTACACGCACAAGAAGCAGACCGGTGGTTCGGGTCAGTTCGCGCGCGTGATCATCGACATCGAGCCGACCAGCGTCGAGGCCGGTGGTGAGGGCGGGTACGAGTTCGTCAACGCCGTCACCGGTGGCCGCATCCCCCGGGAGTACATCCCGTCGGTCGACGAGGGCGCCCAGGAGGCGATGGAGTTCGGCGTACTGGCCGGCTACCCGATGGTGGACGTCAAGGTGACGCTGCGAGACGGCGCCTACCACGACGTCGACTCCTCCGAGCTCGCGTTCAAGATCGCCGGTTCGATGGCCTTCAAGGATGCCGCCCGCAGGGCGACCCCGGTCATCCTGGAGCCGATGTTCGCGGTCGAGGTCATCACGCCCGAGGACTACATGGGTGAAGTGATCGGCGACCTCAACTCACGCCGCGGCCAGATCCAGTCGATGGACGAGGGCCCCGGTGGCAGCCGGGCCATCAAGGCCCTGGTGCCGTTGTCCGAGATGTTCGGGTATGTCGGTGACCTGCGGTCCAAGACCCAGGGCCGCGCGTCCTACTCGATGCAGTTCGATTCCTACGCCGAGGTTCCGAAGAACGTGGCGGAAGAGATCATCAAGAAGGCCCGGGGCGAGTAGTCTCTCGCATCCGGACCAACCACCCACAGCGCGTCGGCGTACGGCGTAGTCAACATTTACTAGGAGGGCCCCAGTGGCGAAGGCGAAGTTCGAGCGGACTAAGCCGCACGTCAACATCGGCACCATCGGTCACATCGACCACGGTAAGACCACTCTTACCGCGGCGATCACCAAGGTGCTGCACGACAAGTACCCGACCCTCAACGAGGCGTCGGCCTTCGACCAGATCGACAAGGCGCCCGAAGAGCGTCAGCGCGGTATCACCATCTCGATCGCGCACGTCGAGTACCAGACCGAGGCCCGGCACTACGCCCACGTTGACTGCCCGGGGCACGCGGACTACATCAAGAACATGATCACCGGTGCGGCCCAGATGGACGGCGCGATCCTGGTCGTCGCCGCCACCGACGGCCCGATGCCGCAGACGCGTGAGCACGTGCTGCTCGCCCGCCAGGTCGGCGTGCCGGCCATGGTCGTGGCGCTGAACAAGTGCGACATGGTCGACGACGAGGAGATCCTGGAGCTCGTCGAGCTCGAGGTCCGCGAGCTGCTCTCGGAGCAGGAGTTCGACGGCGACAACGCCCCGGTCATCAAGGTCGCGGCGCACCCGGCACTGCAGGGTGACGCGAAGTGGGGCGAGTCGATCCTCGAGCTGATGGACGCGGTCGACTCCTACATCCCGCAGCCGGTCCGCGAGGTCGACAAGCCGTTCCTGATGCCGGTGGAGGACGTCTTCACCATCACCGGTCGCGGCACGGTCATCACCGGCCGGATCGAGCGCGGTGTCGTCAAGATCAACGAGACCGTCGACATCGTCGGCATCCGTCCGGAGAAGCAGACCACCACGGTCACCGGCATCGAGATGTTCCGCAAGCTGCTGGACGAGGGTCAGGCCGGTGAGAACGTCGGTCTGCTGCTGCGTGGCACCAAGCGCGAGGACGTCGAGCGCGGCATGGTCGTCATCAAGCCGGGCACCACGACCCCGCACACCAACTTCGACGCCTCGGTCTACATCCTGTCGAAGGAGGAGGGCGGCCGTCACACGCCGTTCTTCCAGAACTACCGCCCGCAGTTCTACTTCCGCACCACGGACGTCACCGGCGTCGTCACGCTGCCCGAGGGCACCGAGATGGTCATGCCGGGCGACAACACCGACATGTCGGTCGAGCTGATCCAGCCGATCGCCATGGAAGAGGGTCTGAAGTTCGCGATCCGCGAAGGTGGCCGCACCGTCGGCGCCGGCCGGGTCACCAAGATCATCAAGTGATCTCACGAGGTCCGCGAGGGCTCGCACGCTGAGCCCCCGCGGACCTCTGCTTTGCGCCTGATCCGGCGCTCAGGTGGGGCCGGATCAGGCGTGAGGCCACCCGATTGGCGTTCCGGCGCCGATCTCTGGCACAATGTTCAGGTTGCTCAGGCGAGGCCGCCGGGGCGCGCCCCAGACTATGTCTGGCGGGTGCGCCGGACCGGAGACCATGCCGAGGTTCCGGTCCGAGACCGGGCCCCGATCACCAATCCAGGTCGATGAAGCGGTGGGTCACGCGCGTGCCGCGCACGCGACACACCCGACCGCGGGGGTCGGAGCAACGCAACGAAGACGATAGAGAAGGACGAAGCGAAGCGATGGCGGGACAAAAGATCCGCATCCGGCTGAAGGCCTACGACCACGAGGTCATCGACAGCTCGGCGCGCAAGATTGTCGACACGGTGACGCGTACTGGTGCGAAGGTTGCTGGCCCGGTGCCGTTGCCGACGGAAAAGAACGTGTTCTGCGTCATCCGCTCGCCGCACAAGTACAAGGACAGCCGCGAGCACTTCGAGATGCGCACCCACAAGCGGCTCATCGACATCATCGACCCCACGCCGAAGACCGTCGACTCGCTGATGCGGCTCGACCTGCCGGCCGGCGTCGACATCGAGATCAAGCTCTGAGGGACGCGAACAACCAATGAGCCCCACTGTGAACACTTCCAAGAACACGCGCGGTCTGCTGGGCACCAAGCTCGGCATGACCCAGACCTGGGACGAGAACAACCGTGTCGTCCCCGTCACCGTGATCCAGGCCGGCCCCTGCGTCGTGACCGAGGTTCGCACCTCGGACAGCCACGGGTACGACGGTGTCCAGATCGCCTTCGGCGACATCGACCCCCGCAAGGTGACCAAGCCGATGCGCGGTCACTTCGACAAGGCCGGCGTGACGCCGCGGCGCCACCTGCTGGAGCTGCGCACCGCCGACGCCAGCGAGTACACGCTGGGCCAGGAGATCAAGGCCGAGGCCTTCGAGGCCGGTGAGCGGGTCGACGTTTCCGCCACCAGCAAGGGCAAGGGTTTCGCCGGTGTGATGAAGCGGCACGGCTTCCACGGCCTGCGCGCCACCCACGGTGTGCACAAGAAGCACCGCTCGCCGGGCTCCATCGGTGGCTGCGCCACCCCCGGTCGCGTCTTCAAGGGCCTGCGGATGGCGGGCCGGATGGGCGCCGAGCAGATCACCACGCAGAACATCAGCGTGCACGCGATCGACACCGAGCGCGGCCTGATCCTGCTCAAGGGTGCCGTTCCCGGCCCCAAGGGCGGCCTCGTGCTGATCCGCAACGCCGCGAAGGGAGCTGCCAAGTGAGCACCGTCGACGTCGTCGTCGTGAAGGGCGACAAGGTCAGCAAGAAGGGCTCCGCCGAGCTTCCGGCCGAGCTGTTCGACGTCCAGGTCAACATCCCGCTGATCCACCAGGTCGTGGTGGCCCAGCTGGCCGCGGCCCGCCAGGGCACGGCGAAGGCCAAGAGCCGGGGCGAGGTGTCCGGCGGTGGCGCCAAGCCGTACCGCCAGAAGGGCACCGGTCGCGCCCGCCAGGGCTCGACCCGCGCGCCGCAGTTCACCGGTGGTGGCGTCGTCCACGGCCCGGTGCCGCGCGACTACAGCCAGCGGACCCCGAAGAAGATGATCGCCGCCGCGCTCCGCGGTGCGCTGTCCGACCGGGCCCGCGACGGCCGCGTGCACGTCGTGGAGAAGTTCGTCGCCGGCGACAAGCCGTCCACCAAGGCCGCGCTGAACGTGCTGGCCGAGGCCGCCGAGCCGGGCAAGGTCCTGGTCGTGGTCGAGCGTGCCGACGAGCTCACCTGGCTCAGCCTGCGCAACGTGCAGCACGTGCACCTGATCGCCGCCGACCAGCTGAACGCGTACGACGTTCTGGTCAGCGACGCGGTCGTGTTCACCCAGCCGGCGCTGGAGGCCTTCGTGGCCGGTGCGCCGAAGGGCAAGTCCGTCAAGGCCGTCGCCACGTCGACTGAGGCCGAGGAGGTAGAGGCATGAGCCACGGAGTCAACAAGGACCCCCGCGACGTGCTGCTCCGGCCGGTCGTGAGCGAGAAGAGCTACGGCCTGCTGGACGAGCAGAAGTACACGTTCGAGGTCGCACCGGATGCCAACAAGACCGAGATCAAGCTCGCGGTCGAGAAGGTGTTCAAGGTCAAGGTCAACGACGTCAACACCCTCAACCGCAAGGGCAAGCGCCGCCGCACTCGTGCCGGCTGGGGCAAGCGCCCGGACACCAAGCGAGCGATCGTGACCCTCAAGGGCGACGACCGCATCGACATCTTCGGAGGCCAGTCGTAATGGGAATCCGCAAGTACAAGCCGACGACGCCGGGCCGCCGTGGCTCGAGCGTGGCCGACTTCGTCGAGCTCACCCGTTCGACCCCCGAGAAGTCGCTGCTGCGCCCGCTGCCGAAGAAGGGCGGCCGGAACAACACCGGCAAGATCACCACCCGGCACCACGGTGGCGGTCACAAGCGGGCGTACCGGCTGATCGACTTCAAGCGGTACGACAAGGACGGCGTGCCGGCCAAGGTCGCCGAGATCGAGTACGACCCGAACCGCACCGCGCGGATCGCGCTGCTGCACTACGTCGACGGCGAGAAGCGCTACATCCTCGCCCCGTCGAACCTGAAGCAGGGCACGATCGTCGAGAACGGCCCGGCCGCCGACATCAAGATCGGCAACAACCTGCCGCTGCGCAACATCCCGGTCGGCTCCACGGTGCACGCCGTCGAGCTGCGCCCGGGCGGCGGCGCGAAGATGGGCCGCTCGGCCGGTGCCAGCATCCAGCTGGTCGCGAAGGAAGGCCGGATGGCCACCCTGCGGATGCCGTCCGGCGAGGTCCGGATGGTCGACGTGCGCTGCCGCGCCACCCTCGGTGAGGTCGGCAACGGCGAGCAGTCGAACATCAACTGGGGCAAGGCGGGCCGGATGCGCTGGAAGGGCAAGCGCCCGACCGTCCGTGGTGTCGCGATGAACCCGGTCGACCACCCGCACGGTGGTGGTGAGGGCAAGACCTCGGGTGGTCGCCACCCGGTGTCCCCGTGGGGTCAGCCTGAGGGCCGCACCCGCACCCGCAAGGAAAGCGACCGCATGATCGTCCGGCGCCGCAAGGCCGGCAAGAAGCGCTGATAGGAGCCGGCCAGAATGCCACGCAGCCTGAAGAAGGGCCCGTTCGTCGACCACCACCTGGCCAAGAAGGTGGAGGTGCAGAACGAGAAGGGCACCAAGAACGTCATCAAGACCTGGTCCCGCCGATCGATGATCGTGCCGGACATGATCGGCCACACGATTGCGGTGCACGACGGCCGCAAGCACGTGCCGGTGTTCGTGACGGACGCGATGGTCGGGCACAAGCTCGGCGAGTTCGCCCCGACCCGGACGTTCAAGGGTCACGAGAAGGACGACCGGAAGTCACGGCGTCGCTGACCGCGTGTCAGTGACGAAGCGATAGCAACCTACGGAGAGATTCGAACATCATGAGCGTTCAAGAGCGTAGGGCCGTCAGTGCCCGTCGCGAGAGCCTGCTGGGCGACGAGCCCGGGGCCTTCGCGGTCGCGCGCTTCGTCCGCGTGACGCCGATGAAGGCGCGCCGCGTGGGCGACCTGGTGCGCGGTCTGGGCGTCGACGACGCACTCGCCACTCTGAAGTTCGCCCCGCAGGCCGCTGCCGCGACCGTGTACAAGGTCGTCGACAGCGCCGCGGCGAACGCCGAGGGCACCGAGCACCTGAGCCGGGCCGACCTGGTCGTGGCGAAGGTCCTGGTGGACGAGGGTCCGACGCTGAAGCGTCACCGCCCGCGTGCCCAGGGCCGGGCCACCCGGATCGACAAGCGGACCAGCCACATCACCGTCGTGGTCGCGCCGCGGGTCGAGGACGAGCCGGTCGAGAAGAACCCGGCTCCGGCGAAGAAGTCCGCCAAGAAGGCGGACACGGCCAAGAAGGCGCCGGCGAAGAAGGCCGCGGCCGACCAGGCCGAGGCCGCCGAGAAGCCGGCCAAGAAGGCGACCGCCAAGAAGTCGGCCGCCAAGAAGGCCACCGCTGAGAAGAAGGAGTCCTGACTGTGGGACAGAAGGTAAACCCGCACGGGTTCCGTCTCGGCATCAGCACCGATCACAAGAGCCGCTGGTACGCCGACAAGCTGTACAAGGACTACGTGGGCGAGGACGTCAAGATCCGCCGCCTGCTGAGCAAGGGCATGGAGCGCGCCGGCATCTCCCGCGTGGAGATCGAGCGCACCCGTGACCGGGTCCGGGTCGACATCCACACCGCCCGTCCGGGCATCGTCATCGGTCGCCGCGGCGCCGAGGCGGACCGGATCCGGGGCAGCCTGGAGGAGCTCACCGGCAAGCAGGTGCAGCTGAACATCCTCGAGGTGAAGAACGCCGAGGTCGACGCCCAGCTGGTCGCGCAGGGCGTGGCCGAGCAGCTGTCCGGCCGCGTGGCGTTCCGCCGCGCGATGCGCAAGGCGATGCAGACCACCATGCGTGGCGGCGCCCTGGGCATCCGGATCCAGTGCTCTGGCCGGCTCGGTGGCGCGGAGATGTCGCGGTCCGAGTTCTACCGCGAGGGCCGGGTGCCGCTGCACACGCTCCGCGCGGACATCGACTACGGCTTCTACGAGGCCCGCACGACCTTCGGCCGGATCGGCGTGAAGGTCTGGATCTACAAGGGCGACGTCGCCGGCACCCGCGCCGAGCGCGAGGCGCAGGCCGCTGCCCGCGCCGCTACCCAGCAGCGTGGCCGTCCGGCCCGCCGTGACGGTGGCGACCGCGGCGACCGTGGTGGTCGCGGTGGTGACCGTGGCGGTCGTCGTGACGACCGTCGCGACGGCGGCGCCCGGAACGAGGCCCCGAAGGCCGAGGCCGCTCCGGCGGCCGAGAAGCCGGCCGAGACGACCGGAACGGAGAGCTGAACCGTGCTCATCCCCCGCAAGGTCAAGCACCGCAAGCAGCACCACCCGAAGCGCTCCGGCGCGGCCAAGGGCGGTACCACGCTGGCGTTCGGTGACTTCGGTATCCAGGCGCTGGAGAACCACTACGTCACCAACCGGCAGATCGAGGCCGCGCGTATCGCGATGACCCGGCACATCAAGCGTGGCGGCAAGGTGTGGATCAACATCTACCCGGACCGTCCGCTGACCAAGAAGCCGGCGGAGACCCGGATGGGTTCCGGTAAGGGTTCGCCGGAGTGGTGGATCGCCAACGTGAAGGCCGGCCGCGTGCTGTTCGAGCTCTCCGGCGTACCGGAGGACATCGCTCGCGAGGCCATGCGCCGCGCGATTCACAAGTTGCCGATGAAGTGCCGCTTCATCTCCCGAGAGGCAGGTGAGAACTGATGGCTACCACCGTGACCGCAGCCGAACTGCGCAATCTCGGCAAGGACGAGCTGATGTCGAAGCTCGGTGAAGCCAAGGAGGAGCTGTTCAACCTCCGGTTCCAGGCTGCTACGGGTCAGCTGGAGTCCCACGGCCGGCTGCGCGCCGTTCGCAAGGACATCGCCCGCATCTACACGGTGCTGACCGAGCGGGCGCTCGGCATCACCGACGAGGTCGAGGAAACGGTCGAGGCGGCTGACGCCACGCCCGAGGTCGAGACCGACGAGGCGGACGACAGCGAGAAGGCCGAGGCGAAGGCATGACCGAGAACGCGAAGGACGAGACCGTGAGCACGACCACCACCGAGACGCGAGGCCGCCGGAAGACCAAAGAGGGCCTGGTGCTGAGCGACAAGATGGACAAGACCGTCACGGTCGAGGTCGAGGACCGGGTCAAGCACAAGCTCTACGGCAAGGTCATCCGGCGCACCAGCAAGCTGAAGGCGCACGACGAGCAGAACGCCGCCGGTATCGGCGACCGCGTCCTCCTGATGGAGACCCGGCCGCTGTCGGCGACCAAGCGCTGGCGCGTCGTCGAGATCCTCGAGAAGGCCAAGTAGTAGTTCCGGTCCCAGACCGGCAACCAATCGAAATCATTCGTTCCGCAAGGCTCACAGCTTGTGAGAACCAGCGAGACAACCAGGAGATCAACAGATGATCCAGCAGGAGTCGCGACTGAAGGTCGCCGACAACACGGGTGCCAAGGAGATCTTGTGCATCCGCGTTCTCGGTGGCTCCGGTCGGCGCTACGCCGGTGTCGGTGACACGATCGTCGCCACCGTCAAGGACGCGATCCCCGGCGGTGGTGTGAAGAAGGGTGACGTCGTCAAGGCGGTCGTCGTGCGGACCGTGAAGGAGCGCCGGCGTCCGGACGGCTCCTACATCCGCTTCGACGAGAACGCCGCGGTGATCCTGAAGGCCGACGGCGAGCCCCGGGGCACCCGTATCTTCGGGCCGGTCGGCCGGGAGCTGCGGGAGAAGCGCTTCATGAAGATCATCTCGCTCGCCCCGGAGGTGCTCTGAGATGGCGCAGAGGAAACTGCACGTGAAGAAGGGCGATCAGGTCCGCGTGATCGCCGGTAAGTCCAAGGGCCTCGAGGGCAAGATCATCCAGGTCCTACCCGACGCCGAGAAGGTCATCGTCGAGGGCGTGAACCGGGTCAAGAAGCACACCAAGGTGCAGCAGGCCCAGCGCGGCGGCACCACCGGTGGCATCGTCACCCAGGAAGCCCCGATCCACGTCTCGAACGTGATGCTTCTGGTCGAGGTCGACAAGGACGGCAAGAAGCAGAAGGTGACCACCCGCGTCGGCTACAACCGCGTCGAGGTGCAGAAGCGGCGCCCCGACGGCTCGACGTACACCGGTTTCCGGAGCGTCCGGATCGCGCGGCGTACCGGCGAGGAGATCTGATGACCACCGCAGTGAGCGAGACCAGGATCCAGCCGCGGCTGAAGACGAAGTACCGCGAGGAGATCGTCGGCAAGCTGCAGGAGCAGTTCCAGTTCGACAACGTCATGCAGGTGCCCGGCCTCACCAAGATCGTGGTGAACATGGGCGTCGGCGAGGCGGCGCGCGACTCGAAGCTGATCGAGGGCGCGGTCAAGGACCTGGCCGCGATCACCGGGCAGAAGCCGCAGGTGACCAAGGCCCGCAAGTCGATCGCGCAGTTCAAGCTGCGCGAGGGGATGCCGATCGGCGCCCACGTGACGCTGCGCGGCGACCGGATGTGGGAGTTCCTGGACCGGCTGCTGGCGCTCGCGCTGCCCCGGATCCGCGACTTCCGCGGCCTGTCCCCGAAGCAGTTCGACGGCACTGGGAACTACACCTTCGGTCTGACCGAGCAGGTGATGTTCCACGAGATCAACCAGGACCGCATCGACCGGGTCCGGGGCATGGACATCACCGTGGTGACCACCGCGAAGAACGACGACGAGGGCCGGGCCCTGCTGCGGCAGCTCGGTTTCCCGTTCAAGGAGAACTGACGTGGCGAAGACAGCACTCAAGGTCAAGCAGGCCCGGAAGCCGAAGTTCGCGGTGCGCGGTTACACCCGCTGCCAGCGCTGCGGCCGGCCGAAGGCGGTCTTCCGCAAGTTCGGCCTGTGCCGGATCTGCCTGCGGGAGATGGCGCACCGGGGCGAGCTGCCCGGCGTGACCAAGTCCAGCTGGTGACCGTCTCCACCTCCGAACTTCTCCCTACTCACCATCTAGTCACCGTAGGTCGCCGGCCGGCGAAACCACGGCGGGAAAGAGGCCCCAGGCCATGACGATGACCGACCCGATCGCAGACATGTTGACGCGTCTGCGGAACGCCAACCAGGCGTACCACGAGTCGACCACGATGCCGTACAGCAAGATCAAGCAGGGCATCGCCGACATTCTCCAGCAGGAGGGTTACATCTCCTCCTACAAGGTCGAGGAGCCCAAAGAGGGCGCCGTCGGCAAGACCCTGGTCGTCGACCTCAAGTTCGGCCCGAGCCGGGAGCGCTCCATCGCGGGTGTTCGCCGGATCAGCAAGCCGGGCCTGCGGGTCTACGCGAAGTCGACCAACCTGCCCAAGGTCCTCGGCGGACTGGGTGTCGCGATCATCTCGACGTCCCAGGGACTGCTGACCGACCGTCAGGCCAAGAACAAGGGCGTCGGCGGGGAAGTCCTCGCCTACGTCTGGTGACGAAGAACCGGAAGGAGGACCACTCTCATGTCTCGCATCGGTAAGCTCCCGATCTCGGTCCCGTCCGGCGTCGACGTCACGATCGACGGCCAGACGGTCACCGTGAAGGGTCCCAAGGGTCAGCTCTCGCACGTCGTGGCTGAGCCCATCGCGGTCAACCGGGACGAGGACGGCACCATCGCGGTGTCCCGCCCCGACGACCAGCGCAAGAGCAAGGAACTGCACGGCTTGTCCCGCACCCTGATCGCCAACCTGGTGACCGGCGTGACGGACGGCTACGAGAAGAAGCTCGAGATCGTCGGCGTCGGGTACCGCGTCCTGTCCAAGGGACCGACCCAGCTGGAGTTCTCGCTCGGGTACAGCCACACGATCACGGTCGACGCCCCCGAGGGCATCACCTTCGTGGTCGAGGCGCCGACCCGCTTCTCGGTGCAGGGCATCGACAAGCAGTCGGTCGGCGAGGTCGCCGCCAACATCCGCAAGCTGCGCAAGCCCGAGCCGTACAAGGGCAAGGGTGTGCGGTACGCCGGCGAGCAGGTGCGCCGCAAGGTCGGAAAGGCTGGTAAGTAACCATGGCGATCGGACTGCGTCCGCACAAGCACTCCGCCAAGAAGACGGCGTCGCGGCTGCGTCGCCAGATCCGGGTCCGGAAGAAGATCAACGGCACGGCCGACCGGCCGCGGCTGGTGGTCACCAAGTCGTCGCGGCACCTGTTCGTTCAGGTCATCGACGACGTGGCCGGCAAGACGCTGGCGTCCGCCTCCACCATGGAGGCCGACCTGCGTGGCGCGGAGGCGAACAAGACCGACAAGGCCAAGACGGTGGGCGGCCTGATCGCCGACCGGGCCAAGGCCGCCGGCATCGACTCGGTCGTCTTCGACCGGGCCGGGAACAAGTACCACGGCCGCATCGCGGCCCTGGCCGACGCCGCTCGCGAGGGCGGGCTCGGCTTCTGATGGCGACAAGGGAAGAAGGTAACTCGAAATGAGCGGAGGCCAGCAGCGTCGCGGAGGCGGCGCCGGTGGTGAGCGCCGTAACCGCGACGGTGGTCGTGGTGCGGCAGCCGACAAGACCGCCTACATCGAGCGTGTGGTAGCCATCAACCGTGTCGCCAAGGTCGTGAAGGGTGGTCGTCGCTTCAGCTTCACCGCCCTCGTGGTCGTCGGCGACGGTGAAGGCACCGTCGGTGTGGGTTACGGCAAGGCCAAGGAGGTGCCCGCGGCGATCGCCAAGGGTGTCGAGGAGGCCAAGAAGGCGTTCTTCAAGGTGCCGCGGATCCAGGGCACCATCCCGCACCCGGTCCAGGGCGAGAAGGCCGCAGGCGTTGTCATGCTGCGTCCGGCCGCTCCCGGTACCGGTGTGATCGCGGGTGGCTCGGCGCGCGCCGTACTGGAGTGCGCCGGGATCCACGACATCCTCAGCAAGTCGCTGGGTTCGTCCAACGCCATCAACGTGGTGCACGCCACGGTGGCGGCGCTGCGCAGCCTGGAGACCCCGGAGGCTGTGGCCGCGCGCCGTGGCCTGACGGTCGAGCAGGTCGCCCCGGCGGCACTGCTGAAGGCGCGGGCGGAGGTGGCCTCCTGATGGCACGCCTGAAGGTGACCCAGACCCGTTCCGGCATCAGTGGCAAGCAGAACCAGCGCGACACGCTGCGCACCCTGGGCGTCAAGCGGATCGGCGACACCGCCGTCCACGAGGACAAGCCCGAGGTTCGCGGCATGGTGCGTGCGGTTCGCCACCTCATCACCGTCGAGGAGGTCGACTGACATGGCGCTGAAGGTTCATCACCTGCGTCCGGCGCCCGGTGCCAAGACCGCCAAGACCCGCGTGGGTCGTGGTGAGGGCAGCAAGGGCAAGACGGCCGGCCGCGGTACCAAGGGCAGCAAGGCGCGCAACAACATCCCCGAGTGGTTCGAGGGTGGCCAGATGCCGCTGCACATGCGGCTCCCGAAGCTGAAGGGCTTCAAGAGCAGGAACCGGGTGGAGTTCCAGGTCGTTAACCTGGACAAGCTCGGACAACTGTTCCCCGACGGTGGCGAAGTCGGCGTAGCCGAACTGGTCGCCAAGGGTGCGGTCCGTCGTGGTCAGCCGGTGAAGGTGCTGGGTGACGGCGAACTGACCGTGGCACTGCAGGTTTCGGTGCACAAGTTCTCCAAGTCCGCCCAGGACAAGATCCAGGCGGCCGGGGGGACCATCACCGAGGTGTGACGAGGTCCAGGGCTCGACCGGTACGGCGCTTGATATCCTGCGCCGGTCGGACGAGCCCTGGTTCGTCTCTTGCCCAGCTGCTTTGCTAGGCCCCTGCCCTGCCCGGGGCAGAGGAAACATGTGGGAGGACAGGGTGTTAGGCGCCTTTGCCAACGCGTTCAAGACTCCGGACCTGCGCCGGAAGATCTTGTTCGTGCTCTTCATTGTCGTGATCTTTCGGCTCGGCTCGGTCGTGCCGGCACCGGGCGTGAACGTCCAGTCGCTGCACACCTGTATCAAGGTGTCCCAGGGCGGTGCGAACGCGAACCTCTACAACCTGATCAACCTGTTCTCCGGCGGCGCGCTGCTGCAGCTCGCGATCTTCGCGCTCGGCATCATGCCGTACATCACCGCCAGCATCATCCTGCAGCTACTCACCGTGGTGATCCCGCGGCTGGAGTCGCTGAAGAAGGAAGGCCAGGCGGGGCAGGCCAAGATCACCCAGTACACCCGGTTCCTCACCGTCGGGCTGGCGATCCTGCAGTCGACCGCGTTCGTGGCGCTGGCCCGGACGCCGGGCCGGCTGTTCCAGGGCTGCAACGAGCCGCTGCTGTACAAGGACGACTGGTTCACGGTCATGGTGATCGTGCTCACCATGACCGCCGGTACCGGCGTGATCATGTGGCTAGGCGAGCTGATCACCGACCGTGGCGTCGGCAACGGCATGTCGATCCTGATCTTCACCCAGATCGTCGCCACCTTCCCGACCCAGCTGTGGAACATCCGCAAGCAGAAGGGCATCGCCACCTTCCTGGTGGTGATCATCATCGGCCTGGTGATCATGGCCGCGGTCATCTTCATCGAACAGGCGCAGCGCCGGATCCCGGTGCAGTACGCCAAACGGATGGTCGGCCGGAAGATGTTCGGCGGCACCTCGACGTACATCCCGCTGAAGGTCAACCAGGCCGGTGTGATCCCGGTGATCTTCGCCTCGAGCCTGCTCTATCTACCGGTGTTGCTGAGCCAGTTCCAGCAAGGCAAGGGCTGGGCGAACTGGATCCAGGGCAACCTGGTCAAGGGTGACCACCCGATCTACATGGTGACGTACGTCGCCCTGATCATCTTCTTCACGTATTTCTACGTCTCGATTACCTTCAATCCGAAGGAAGTTGCAGACAACATGAAGAAGTACGGCGGCTTCATCCCCGGGATCCGGGCGGGACGGCCGACCGAGGAGTACCTGGGCTACGTGCTGTCCCGTATCACGCTGCCAGGAGCGCTCTACCTCGCGGCGATCTCGATGATCCCGCTGGTCGCGCTCGTCCTGCTGAACGCGAACCAGAACTTCCCGTTCGGTGGTACGTCGATCCTGATCATGGTCGGCGTCGGACTGGACACGGTGAAGCAGATCGAGAGTCAGCTGCAGCAGCGAAACTACGAAGGGTTCCTGCGCTGATGAGAATGTTGCTGATGGGTCCGCCCGGGGCGGGCAAGGGCACGCAGGCAAAGGTGCTTGCGGAACGCCTGAATATCCCGGCCGTGTCCACCGGCGACATCTTCCGTGCGAACGTCAAGGACGAGACGCCGCTCGGGCTCGAGGCGAAGCGCTACATGGACGCCGGTGACTACGTCCCGGACGAGGTCACCAACGCAATGGTGCGGGACCGGTTGTCCGAGGCCGACGCGGGCGAGGGTTTCCTGCTCGACGGCTACCCGCGGACGCTGGCCCAGGTGGGCACGCTGGACGACATCGTGGCCGACCACGGCCACAAGCTGGACGCGGTGGTGGCGCTGGTCGCCGACATCGACGTGCTGGTCAGCCGGATGCTCAAGCGCGCCCAGACCGACGGCCGGACGGACGACTCCGAAGAGGTCGTCCGGCACCGGCAGGACGTCTACACCGCCGAGACCAAGCCGCTGCTGCGGGTGTACGCCCAGCGCGGCCTGCTGGTCGAGGTGGACGGAGTCGGCGAGATCGACGAGGTGAGCGAGCGCGTGCTCGCCGCCCTGAAGACGATCACGGAGTAAGCGCGGGCTGTGATGTTCAGAGACCGCGGGATCGAGATCAAGACCCGCGAACAGATCCTTTCGATGCGGGCGGCCGGCCTGGTCGTCGGCCGCACGCTCGAACTGCTGCGCCGCGAGGTCCGGGCCGGTATCAGCACCGGCGAACTGGACGCGATCGCCGAGGACCACATCCGGTCCTCCGGCGCGGTCCCGTCGTTCAAGGGCTACCACGGCTTCACCGGCTCGATCTGCGCGTCGGTGAACGACGAGATCGTGCACGGCATCCCCGGTGGCCGGGTGCTGGCCGACGGCGACCTGATCTCGATCGACTGCGGTGCGATCGTCGACGGCTGGCACGGCGACGCGGCGATCACGGTGCCGGTCGGCGAGGTCGGCGCCGAGCTGCTCGAGCTGGCCCGGATCTGCGAGGAGTCGATGTGGCGTGGGTTCGCCGCCGCGAAGCTCGGCGGCCGGCTCACCGACATCTCCCACGCTGTCGAGGCCCACGTCCGGGCGACCTCGTCGTACGGGATCGTCGAGGACTTCGTCGGGCACGGGATCGGCTCGGCGATGCACCAGCCGCCGAACGTGCCGAACTTCGGCCGCCCGGGCCGCGGCCCCAAACTGGTCGAGGGGATGGCGCTGGCGGTCGAGCCGATGCTCACGCTCGGCAAGCAGGAGAACCACACGCTCGAGGACGACTGGACGGTCGTCACCGACGACGGTCTGGCCGCCGCGCACACCGAGCACACGTTCACTCTCACTCCGCAGGGTCCCTGGGTGCTGACCGCGCTCGACGGCGGCGAGGCGAAGCTGGCGGAGCTCGGCGTCAAGTGCGGCGCGCTGACCGACTGACGGTGCGCCAGCTGATCGACGGACAGTGGGGGTCCACCCGTCGGGGGACGCGGGCGAACCGCAGCTGAGGCACACTTGAGACATGCCTCAGTACCAGCCGCACCAGCGGTTCACCGAAGCCGACCGGGACAAGATCGCCGGCCGGCTGCGGGACGCGTTCGCGGACGGCCGGCTGGATCAGCCCGAGTTCTCCTCCCGCCTCGACCAGCTGTACGCCGTCCAGACGTACGGCGAGCTGGAGCCGCTGGTGCGGGACCTGCCTCCGGTGCGGACGTACCAGACGCCCGCGATGGTGCAGGACAGCAAGCCGGCGCCCGAGCCGGGCGACTTCCCGGAGCGGAAGAGGGACGCCCGTCCGCATCGGCACGGGATCGCTGCGCTGGGCGGCGGTTTCACCGGTGTCGTCATGATCAACGTGGTGATCTGGTTCGTGATCGGTCTCGGCAACGGCGGTCACTGGCCACACTTCTGGCCGGTCTGGCTGCTGATCCCGTGGGCGATCTTCGCCCTGGGCGGCCTCGGTAGGCGCCGTTGACAGCGGCCCCGGTCACCCGTCGCCCCGCGGATCCGCGTCTACGCCCAGATCTGGCGTGGCAGCTGCGGCGGGGCTCGGCTCTCGTGTACCTGATCTGGTTCGCCGTGGCGATCCCGCTGGTGGTTGTGGGTCTGCTGCTGGAGCCGCGCTGGGTCGGCTGGATGATGCTCGGCTGGTTCCTGGTACTGATCCTGTTCACGGTCTCGATGCGGATCGCCGATGGCCGGCTGCGGAAGTCGTGGGCCGACGCGGCCACCCAGATGGGCTGGCGGATCAAGGCCACCGAGCCGGAGTTGCAGGAGCACTGGCCGTTCCCGCCGTTCTCCACCGACCCGTCCGCCGAGGTGACGGAGGTGACCACCGGCCGGCACCGCGGGCGTGAGTTCTGGACCGGTCGGTTCCAGCACAAGGTCGGACGTCGCGAGCTCGGTTTCGACTTCCTCGATCTGCAGGTGGACCGGCCGCTTCCACCGCTGCAGGTGCTGCCGGCGTCGCTGGCCAAGGTCGCGGCGGCGAGCCTGCTGCCGCTGACGATGACCATCGACGGCCTGCCCGGTCGCTACTGCCTGTTCAACGGTCGCGAGGACCACGCGATGGTGGTGCTGCATCCGCGCGCTGTCGAAGCGCTGGCCCAGGTCGCGCCGTTCGGCTTCAGCTGCGAAGGGCGGCGGTTCGTCGCGATCCTCCCGGCCTACCGCGACACCACCACCGCCCTGGCCCAGCTCGACGCGGCCTGCGACCTGCTCGACCTGATGCCCGAACAACTCTGGCGCGAAGGCGAACAGTGGGCCGCTATGCACTCTCAGTGACCACCGTTGCGCTGCCAAGGCGGCCTACGGAGTCTCGATTGGGTTTCGCGTGGGGGAGTGGCGTACACTCATTCCTTGGCTCTTTGTAGCCTCTGTCTCGTTGTGCCCGCGGCTGCCTGACCTCGTGTCAGGAGGGCATTCGAGCCTGGGTCTGAGCCGGTAGTACCCACCTTTTCAGTACGTCGTCTACAGAAGTGCGAGGACATGCCCAAAAAAGAGGGAGTCATCGAACTCGAGGGCACCATCGTGGAGGCCCTGCCGAACGCGATGTTCCGTGTTGAGCTGTCCAATGGGCACAAGGTGCTCGCGCACATCAGCGGCAAGATGAGGCAGCACTACATCCGGATCCTCCCCGAGGACCGGGTCGTCGTGGAGCTGTCGCCGTACGACCTCACCCGGGGTCGCATCGTCTATCGGTACAAGTAGGACCACCACCAACACCTGTCGAAGAAAGTAGCTCGATGAAGGTCAATCCGAGCGTCAAGAAGATCTGCGACAAGTGCAAGGTGATCCGCCGTCACGGCCGGGTCATGGTGATCTGCGAGAACCCGCGGCACAAGCAGCGGCAGGGCTGACCAAGCCTTTTCGAGCAGTACACAGCACTTTCGCATCACACAGCGCGCACGCTCGTCCAGCAGCAGGATGTACCGCTGCTGGACGTCGCCCCCGGAACAGAGGCCGGGGCCCTGCCGGTGAGCAATTCACCGAGGCGGGCGGGGACGCGGCGCGCCACCACACCTCTGCCGACGAAAGGAACACCGCCACATGGCACGCCTCGTAGGGGTCGACCTGCCGCGCGACAAGCGCATCGAGGTCGCTCTCACCTACATCTTCGGTGTAGGTCGTACTCGCGCCCTGAAGACGCTCGAAGCCACCGGGATCTCCGGTGACAAGCGCGTCCACGAACTGGGCGACGAAGAACTGGTCAAGCTCCGGGACTTCATCGAAGGCAACTACAAGATCGAAGGTGACCTCCGTCGCGAGGTGACCGCGGACATCCGCCGCAAGATCGAGATCGGGTCGTACCAGGGTCGCCGGCACCGCAGCGGCCTCCCGGTGCGTGGTCAGCGCACGCGGACCAACGCCCGTAGCCGCAAGGGTCGTCGCAAGGCGATCGCCGGCAAGAAGAAGAAGTGATGACCCGGATGACCGTCGACCACCCCAGGAGCAGCTGACCTATGCCTCCCAAGAGCCGCACCGCGGCCGGCGCGAAGAAGGTGCGCCGCAAGGAGAAGAAGAACGTGGCCGCCGGCCACGCGCACATCAAGAGCACGTTCAACAACACGATCGTGACGATCACCGACCCGACCGGCGCGGTCATCTCGTGGGCTTCCGCGGGAACCGTCGGCTTCAAGGGTTCGCGCAAGTCCACCCCGTTCGCCGCGCAGATGGCCGCCGAGGCCGCTGGGCGCCGGGCGATGGAGCACGGCATGCGCAAGATCGACGTGTTCGTGAAGGGTCCCGGCTCCGGCCGTGAGACCGCGATCCGTTCGCTGGGTGCCGTCGGCCTCGAGGTCGGCACCATCCAGGACGTCACCCCGACCGCACACAACGGATGCCGCCCGCCGAAGCGGCGCCGGGTCTGATCCCAGAGAGAGGAAGGTAGCGAACCATGGCCCGTTACACCGGACCGATGACCAAGAAGTCGCGCCGTCTCGGGGTCGACCTCGTCGGTGGCGACAAGGCGTTCGAGCGCCGTCCGTACCCGCCGGGTATGCACGGCCGCGGCCGCCCGAAGGAGAGCGAGTACCTGCTCCAGCTCCGTGAGAAGCAGAAGGCCCGCTTCTCGTACGGCGTGCTGGAGAAGCAGTTCCGCCGGTACTACGAGGAGGCCTCGCGGCGCTCCGGCAAGACCGGTGACAACCTGCTGATCATCCTGGAGTCCCGGCTGGACAATGTGGTGTACCGCAGCGGCCTGGCCCGGACCCGTCGGCAGGCCCGTCAGCTCGTCGTCCACGGTCACTTCACCGTGAACGGCGTCAAGGTGAACATCCCGTCGTACCGGGTGGCCGCCCACGACATCATCGATGTCAAGGCGAAGTCGGTCGAGACGACCCCGTTCATCATCGCCCGGGAGGCGCACTCCGAGCGCGTCGTCCCGGCCTGGCTCGAGGTGATGCCCGAGCGGCTTCGCATCCTCGTCCACCAGCTGCCGACCCGGCAGCAGATCGACACCCAGGTCGCCGAGCACCTGATCGTCGAGCTCTACTCGAAGAACTGATCCTGCTCCGGCCGGTGGCCTGTGGTCACCGGCCGGAAACGGTCGGTCCTTCGGGCCTTCGCGACCTCAAATAGTGGTCGTCGCGGAACCAGAAAGAAGAACGAAGTGCTTATTGCGCAGCGCCCCACCCTGACCGAAGAGGTTGTCGGCGAGCACCGCTCGCGGTTCGTGATCGAGCCGCTCGAGCCGGGCTTCGGCTACACCCTCGGCAACTCCATCCGCCGTACCCTGCTGTCGTCCATCCCGGGCGCCGCCGTGACCAGCATCAAGGTCGACGGCGTGCTGCACGAGTTCTCGACGGTTGCCGGGGTCAAGGAAGACGCCACCCAGCTGATCCTGAACCTGAAGGACCTGGTCGTCTCCTCCGAGCACGACGAGCCGGTCACCATGTACCTGCGCAAGCAGGGCCCCGGTGACGTCACCGCCGCCGACATCGCGCCGCCGGCCGGTGTCGAGGTGCACAACCCGGACCTGAAGATCGCCACCCTGAACGAGAAGGGCCGGCTCGAGATGGAGCTGGTCGTCGAGCGGGGCCGCGGTTACGTGTCGGCGATCCAGAACAAGTCCGCCGACGCCGAGATCGGCCGGATGCCGGTCGACTCGATCTACTCGCCGGTCCTCAAGGTCACCTACAAGGTCGAGGCGACCCGTGTCGAGCAGCGCACCGACTTCGACCGCCTCGTGGTCGACGTCGAGACCAAGCCGTCGATGCTGCCCCGCGACGCCGTCGCGTCGGCCGGTAAGACGCTGGTCGAGCTGTTCGGCCTGGCCCGCGAGCTGAACGTCGAGGCCGAGGGCATCGACATCGGCCCGTCGCCGGTGGACGAGCAGATGGCCGCCGATCTGGCCCTGCCGGTCGAGGACCTGCAGCTGACCGTCCGTTCCTACAACTGCCTCAAGCGTGAGGGCATCCACACCGTGGGTGAGCTGATCTCGCGCAGCGAGCAGGACCTGCTGGACATCCGCAACTTCGGCTCCAAGTCGATCGACGAGGTCAAGCTGAAGCTGGCCGAGATGGGCCTGTCGCTGAAGGACTCGCCTCCTGGCTTCGACCTGCGTGCGGCCGCCGAGGCCTACGGCACCGAGGCCGAGGACGAGGACGAGAGCTTCGCCGAGACCGAGCAGTACTGACACCCACCCCGGGCCACCATCGGCCTGAATCCTTCTGGAGTAAGAGATGCCTACCCCCACCAAGGGTGCCCGGCTGGGCGGCAGCCCGGCGCACGAGAAGCTGATCCTCAGCAACCTCGCGACGTCGCTGTTCGAGCACGGCGCCATCACCACCACCGCGGCCAAGGCCAAGCGCTTGCAGCCGCTGGCGGAGTCGATGATCACCAAGGCGAAGCGTGGTGACCTGAACTCGCGCCGCCAGGTGATGAAGCGGATCAAGGACAAGAGCGTCGTGCACGTGCTCTTCACCGAGATCGGCGAGCGGTACGCCGACCGTCCGGGCGGCTACACCCGGATCACCAAGCTCGGCCCGCGCAAGGGTGACAACGCGCCGATGGTGAAGATCGAGCTGGTCGAGGCACTGGCCGACTCGCCGAAGGCGAAGAAGACCGCCGCCAAGAAGGCTCCGGCCAAGAAGGCTGCCGAGAAGCCGGCGGTCGCCGAGGCCGACGACGTCGAGGACGTCGAGGACGAGAAGGTCCAGGACGTTCAGGACGAGAAGGTCGAGGACGTCGTCGCGACGGAGGACGTCCAGGACGTCGTCGAGGACGCCAAGACCGAGGACAAGTAACAGCAGCTGTTGGACAGCGCCCCCTCACTTCACGGTGAGGGGGCGCTGTTGCGTTAGATTGCCGTGTGCGTTGGCGGATAGACCTGAGGTACGACGGAACGGCCTTCCATGGCTGGGCCCGTCAGGAGGGCCTCCGGACCGTGCAGGGTGTGCTGGAGGAGACCCTCCGCGTCGTACTGCGGCTGCCGGAGACTCCTGTGGTGACCTGCGCCGGCCGCACGGACACCGGCGTACACGCTCGCGGTCAGGTCACCCATGTGGACGTCGAAGGCGCTGTAGAGCCGCTGAGGCTCCTGAGAAGCCTGAACGGCGTCCTGCCCGAGGATGTGGCTGTCACGGCTGTCACGGCGGCTCCAGAGGGCTTTGACGCCCGCTTCTCCGCGCTGGCCCGTCGCTACGTCTACCGCCTCTGCGACGACCCGGCCGGCTGGGACCCGCTCACCCGTGGGCACGTACTCCGAGTAGGCCGCCCTCTGGATGCGGTTCGGATGAACGCAGCCGCGGCCGGTCTGCTCGGAGAGCACGACTTCGCGGCGTTCTGCAAGAAGCGTGAGGGTGCGAGCACAGTGCGGGCCCTCCTGGAGTTCTCGTGGCTGCGGACGGCTCCCGGGCTGCTGGAGGGCACAGTGATCGCGGATGCCTTCTGTCACTCGATGGTCCGGGCCCTGGTGGGTTCGATGATCCCGGTGGGTGACGGACGACGTGACGTCGACTGGCCGGCCGCCGTACTGGCCGGCAAGCTCCGGGACTCGGCTGTGTCGGTGCTGCCCGCGCACGGCCTCACACTGGAGGAAGTGCGCTACCCGGCCGATGACGAGCTGGCCGCGCGGGCACTGCAGGCCCGTCAGGTCAGGGGAGAGGTACACCAGCGTGGCTGACCACTACTTCTCGGCGGAGCCCGGTTCCGCGGACGTACGCCGTACTGTCGAGGCCCGGATCTGGGGACGCGAGTACACGTTCACCACCGCGACCGGAGTGTTCTCCAGAGACCGGTTGGACATCGGTACGGCGGTGTTGCTGCGCGAGGTGGATCCGCCAGCCGGCACTGGCACGTTTCTCGACCTGGGGACCGGCTACGGCCCGATCGCCTGTGCACTGGCCGTGGAAGCGCCCGAGGCCGTGGTTTGGGCAGTGGACGTGAACACTCGGGCCCTGGAGCTGACCGGGGAGAACGCGGGTAAGGCCGGCGTGAGTGATCGCGTGCACCCGGCGCTGCCGGACGACGTACCCGCTGACGTGCTCTTCGACCAGATCTGGTCGAACCCGGCAATCCACATCGGCAAGGCCGAGCTGCACAAGATGCTGCTGCACTGGCTGGCCCGGCTTGCCCCCGGCGGCGTGGCATGGTTCGTCGTCGGCAAGAACCTCGGCGGCGATTCGCTGCAGCGCTGGCTGACCGAGCAGGGCTACCCGTGCCGGCGGATCGGCAGCGCGAAGGGATTCCGGGTCCTGTGTGCAACGAACCCGGGTCCATCGCCGTCCTGAGGGTATGGAGGCAGCCTTGGCGGCAGCAGAGGCACAGACCGACGCGCTCGACTTCGAGCAATGGGTGACCGAGAAGGCAGATGCGCTGCTGCGGTTCGCCTACGTCCTCACCGGGGACGGAAACCTGGCCGAGGACGCCGTTCAGGACGCCCTGACCACGGCCTGTGCGCGCTGGAGCCGAGTGAGCCGGGCCGACGACCCCGAGGCCTACGTGAAGCGGATGGTGGTGAACGCACACATCTCCTGGTGGCGCCGGTTCCGCCGCCGCGAGGCACCGGCTCCGGACCCGGTCCGGAGCGCACCGGCCGCCCCGGACGGTGCGGCCGCCCGGGCTGAGTCGGACGCGGTCTGGGCGCTGTGCTCGACGCTGCCGGACAAGCAGCGGGCAGCCGTCGTACTGCGCTTCTACGAGGAGCTCTCGTACGCCGAGATCGGTGTGCTGCTGCACTGCGCGGAGGCGACCGCCCGATCACACGTCCACAGAGCTTTGGCCGCACTGAAGACCACGCTGAGCAAGGAAGGAGCCGAGGATGCCTGAGCACGACCCTGAGCAAGAGCTCGGCCCCAAGATCGCCTCGGCGTTCCAGAGCCAGGCCGATGCCCAGACCGGACTGCGGGACGACGGTCTGGCGCGAGAGGCGCGCCGGCGAGTGCGCAAGCGGCGTCAGAACCTGACCATCGCCGCAGCGGCTGTCGTGGTGGCGGCGGCCATCGGCGGAGTGTGGAATCTGGCGAGCGGTGAGTCTCCGGTCGCGTCGACCGCCAGTGACAGCAGCGGGCACAGCCAGGCATCGGCTCCGGACAAGTCGACCGAGGGCATGGCGCAGCCGAAAGCCGCGGTGAGTTGTCCTCCGGATCATCCGATTCTCCAGGCCGACGGGCCCAACGCCGTACCGGCTGGGACGGGGCTGGACCTGAACACACCGGTGACCGGGCTGCAGGCGTGCCGCTACCAGCTCACTCCGGGATCCACGGCGCTGCTCGGCCAGGAGCGGTTCGGCCCCGAGGTCGCGCAGCAGGTGGTCGATGCGATCAAGGTGCTGCCGGAGCGGAACCCGGCGCTGCCGGTGTTCAAGTGTGCGCCACAGACCGCACAACCGTCGGAGGCGATCGTGCTGCGCTTCGACACCGCGGCCGGCATCCGCGAAGTCTGGGTCCAGTACGACGGCTGCGACTCGGCCGGCTTCTTCACCGGCACCCACACCTACGGCCTGTACGCCGCCCCCCTCAAACTCTTCATGACCGGCTCGGTCCGCCCACCCGGCAGCACCTACCTCGACGCCCTCAAGGACTGGTAGCTCACCGCCGTGGCCCTCGATAACGGTTCGCATGGTGGGGGTTGGGGGGTCAGACTGAGGGGATGGGTCACGTGGATGTCGCCGGGGTGGGGTACGAGCTGCCGGACGGGCGGGTGTTGCTGGACGACATCACCTTCCGGGTCGGGGACGGGGCCAAGGTCGCGCTGGTCGGGGCGAACGGGTCCGGCAAGACCACGCTGACCAGGATCATCGCGGGTGACGTGAAGCCGCACAGCGGCAGCATCTCGCGGTCCGGCGGCCTGGGCGTGATGCGCCAGTTCGTCGGCTCGGTGCGGGACTCCTCGACCGTGCGCGACCTGCTGCTCGGGGTCGCGCCGGAGGCGATCCAGCAGGCCGCGGCCAAGCTCGACAAGGCCGAGCTGAAGATGATGGAGGCCGACGACGAGAAGACCCAGCTCAAGTACGCGCAGGCGGTGGCGGACTGGGGCGAGGTCGGCGGGTACGACGCGGAGGTTCTCTGGGATGTCTGTACGACGTCCGCCCTCGGCATACCGTTCGACCGCTGTCGCTGGCGCGAGGTGAAGACGCTGTCCGGCGGTGAGCAGAAGCGCCTGGTCCTGGAGGCCCTGCTGCGCGGCCCGGACGAGGTCCTGATGCTCGACGAGCCGGACAACTACCTCGACGTACCGGGGAAGCGGTGGCTGGAGGACCAGCTCCGCAGCACCGACAAGACCGTGCTCTACATCAGCCACGACCGCGAGCTGCTGGCCAACACCGCCACCCGGATCGTCACGGTCGAATTAGGTGCCGCAGGCAACACCGCGTGGACGCACGGCGGCGGCTTCCGGACGTATCACGAGGCCCGCCGGCATCGCTTCGAGCGGTTCGAGGAGCTGCGCAAGCGCTGGGACGAAGAGCACGCGAAGCTCCGGGCGCAGATGCTGATGTACAAGCAGAAGGCGGCGTACAACTCCGACATGGCGTCGCGCTACCGGGCGTCGCAGACCCGGCTGCGCAAGTTCGAGGAGGCCGGGCCGCCGCAGGCGCTGCCGCGCGAGCAGAAGGTCAGCATGCGCCTCACCGGCGGCCGCACCGGCAAGCGTGCGGTGGTGTGCACCGGCCTGGAGCTGACGGGTCTGATGAAGCCCTTCGACCTGGAGGTCTGGTACGGCGAACGCGTCGCAGTACTCGGGTCCAACGGCTCCGGGAAGTCGCACTTCCTCCGGATGCTCGCCAACGGCGGCTCCGATCCGGATGTCGAGCACCAGCCGGTAGGCGACGTACAGATCACTCCGGTGGCACACACGGGTAACGCCAAGCTTGGCGCACGGGTCCGGCCGGGGTGGTTCGCGCAGACGCACGAGCACCCGGAATTGGTCGGCCGCACGCTGCTGGAGATCCTGCACCGCGGTGACGACCACCGTGAGGGCATGGGCCGCGAGCTGGCGTCGCGGAAGCTGGACCGGTACGAGTTGGCCCATGCGGCCGAGCAGACCTTCGACAGTCTGTCCGGTGGGCAGCAGGCGCGGTTCCAGATCCTGCTGCTCGAGCTGTCCGGCGCCACGCTGCTCCTGCTCGACGAGCCCACCGACAACCTCGACGTCGAGTCGGCCGAGGCGCTGGAGGATGGTCTCGACTCCTTCGACGGCACTGTCCTGGCGGTCACTCACGACCGCTGGTTCGCCCGCGGCTTCGACCGTCACCTGGTCTTCGGCGCCGACGGCTCCGTCTACGAGTCCGACGAGCCGGTCTGGGACGAGGGCCGCGTCGAGCGCTCTCGCTAGGGCGCCACGCACCAGCCGTCGCGGTACGCCGCCCAGTGGGCCGGGGTGGCGGTGAAGTCGACGTACAGGGCCAGGCCGAAGTTCTGGCGATTCGAGGTGCCCAGTCCGAGGCGTGCGCCTCGGACTGCGGCCGACACAGTCTCAGCGCGGCCCCAGTGGGACGGGTTGCTCTCCCAGTACGCCGGTAGGCCCATGAGGAGGTCCGTCGACGCGGGAGTGACCTTCAGAGCGAGCTCGGTCTGCTTGGCGACGTAGCCGCCGTACAAGGACTCCAGGGGCATCGCGGTGTCGTAGGACATGACCGCGATCTGCTCGACGCGTCGGGCGACCTCACCGAAGTAGTCCTGCGACCACCACTTGCCCAGGACGTTCAAACGCCAGAGCGGGTCGATCTGCGCGGCCGCGACGGACAGGGGTGCGCCGTGCGCAGCCGTGAGCGCATGTGTTTCGTCCAGTACGGCGAGGAAGCCGGCCGACCCGGAGTGCACCGGCTCGAAGTCGAAGTGGATGCCTTGGAACCCCTGGTCGAGTACGGCGGCCGACGAGGCGACCACTCGGCTCCGGACGGCTGGATCGTCCAGATCCATGCCCGGGTTCTTCGCGGGCTGGACGACGTCACCCAGCCATGCCTGCACGCGGACGTCGGGCGCCGCGGCTCGCATGGACGTGACGAACCACCGGGCCCTGGGCGAGACCTTTGCCAACGGCAACGATCCGTCGTGCTCCAACGGGCCTGCATGCACGTACAGATCTCGGATCCCCGTGCCATCCAGCTGCTTGGCCAGTGCAGCCACGTCAGCCGTCGTCTTCCGCCCGTCCACCCAGGCATGGCCCAGCCACAACGCGTCGTGGTTGCGCGTCCGTGCCTCCGCCGAGGGCTCGCCGGCATACGCCAGCCAGAGTGAGATCGGGTACGCCGACAGCAGCAGTACGAAGACCAGCGCGAGAGCCGTCACGACGCGGCGGCGGCGCGACCACGTCCGCCGGCGCCGCCTCACGAACGCGGCTTCAGGCCGTCGTAGATCAGCGCCAGCATCCGGTCCCGGACGTGTGGCTCGAGCGCGGCCGCGGTCGCACCCCGCGAGGCACCGATCAGCAGCGCGTAGGTCTCGGGGAACTGAGCATCCGCCCGTACGGCGCCGGCCTGCTGGGCCCGGGTGAGGAGCCCGTCGAACGCCTCCCGCATGCCCTGGCCCGCCTTCTGCGTGTCCGCGCCGATCGCCGTGCCGGCCGCGGCCAGCGCCTCGGCGATCGCCAGCTTCGACGCGGACTCCGACACGACCTGGGTGAAGAACGCATAGAACGCCGTACCCGGGTCGTCGCTGTCAGCCAGCTCCAGAGCGCGGTCGCGGAGCCGCTCCAAGCGCAGTGTCAGGACCGCCTCGAGCAGCTCGGTCTTGGTCGGGAAGTGCCGGAACACGGTCGCGATCCCGACACCGGCCAGCCGGGCCACATCGTCGGTGGACGCACCGGGCGTGCGCCCGAACACCTCGTCCGCCGCGGTCATGATCCTGGCCCGGTTGTCCCGCGCGTCTGCTCGCACCCCTGGTCCCTTCGTCGCCCCTCAGCCTAGGAGACGCTCCGCGAGCCCCGGGGGTTGTAAACGAAGTTGTGACTCCGTATATTCGGAGTCGCTACTCCATTTAACTCCTGTGAGGAATCCGATGACTCCCGAAGAGGTCTTTCTGAAGCTCGTCCGCGGCATCGGCGACCGCGAGCTCGCCGCGTTGCCCGAGTTGTACGCCGAGCGGACCGACGTACGCCATCCGATGAACCCGTACGGCGACCACCCGCTGCTGTCCCGGGACGCGCTCCGCGAGCACTTCGGCGGCACCGGCGCGCGGGTGACCGAGGTGATCAGGTTCCAGCCGGAGAACATCCGGATCCACCGGACCGCCGATCCCGAGGTGATCGTGGCCGAGTTCGACTATGTCGGCACGGTGATCGCGACCGGCGAGCCCTTCTCCGCGTCGAACGTCATCGTGCTGCGGGTCCGGGACGGCCAGATCGTCGAGTCCCGTGACTACATCGACCACGTCGCGATGACCCGCGCCCGCGGCCTGACCGAGCAATTGATCACTGCCCTGCGGGAACCGGCCGGCGCCCCCGCCGCGTCGTAAATCGGCAGAGGCGCCGGATGGCCCCGGACCGAGGCATCAAGCCCGCCCGGGGCCATCTCCAATCCGTGCCGGCATCGCGGTCAGTGCCTTCACCGCGACCACCAGCCCGGCCGCGGCGAGCACGACGTCCTTCAGCACGTACTGCGCCTCCAGCGTCGGAGCCCCCGGGAACAGATCGCCGAAGAACAGCACCAGCGGCGACAGGATCCCGACCAGCGAGAACCCGAGCACCAGCAGTCCGGTCCGCAGCAACCGGCCGGAGATCAGCGTGATCCCGATGAAGCACTCCATCACCGCGGTCAGCAAGACCGCCGGCCGCCCGTGGATGATTCCGAAGGTGAGTGTGTCGACAGTCCGCATCACCAGCGCCTCCGCCGGGCTGGCTCCGGGGAAGAACTTGAGTACGCCGAACCCGAGAAAGATCAGCCCGAGGCTGACCCGCAGGATGTCGACGCTGCGCCGCCCGAACCAGTCGGCAACCCGATTCCCCCTGTAGATCAAGGCATTCATGATGGTCTCCCTGTTGCGATCGATGTCACAAACAGCGTCGCCGTCCGGCCTCCTCTACCGCGTCGGTCAGGTGACGGCACTTTCGCTACGCCGTCCGCGGTACGTCTCAGGGAGAACCCTGAGGCCCGGGGGAGTAGAGGCTGAACAGTGGAGGCCGTGGCCAAAACACGACAGCCCCCGACCCGGAGGTCGGAGGCTGTGCGCTGATGCGAAGAGGTCAGCGGTCGCCCATGGGGACGTACTGGACGCCGCGGGCGCCGGTGTAGATCTGCTTGGGGCGGGCGATCTTCTGGTCGCCGTCGCCGAGCATCTCCAGCCACTGGGCCAGCCAGCCCGAGGTGCGCGGGATCGCGAACAGGACGGTGAACATCTCCGGCGGGAACGACAGCGCCTCGTAGATCAGGCCGGAGTAGAAGTCGACGTTCGGGTAGAGCTTGCGGGAGACGAAGTACTCGTCCTCCAGCGCGATCTTCTCCAGCTCGACGGCGATCTTCAGCAGCGGGTTGATCCCGGTCACCTCGAACACGTCGTCGGCGGCCTTCTTGATGATCTTGGCCCGCGGGTCGTAGTTCTTGTAGACCCGGTGGCCGAAGCCCATCAGCCGCTCCTCGCCGGCCTTCACGCCCTCGATGAACGACGGCACGTGGTCGACCGAGCCGATCCGGCGGAGCATCTTCAGCACCGCCTCGTTGGCGCCGCCGTGCAGCGGGCCGTAGAGCGCACCGATGCCGCCGGCCACCGCCGTGTACGGGTCGACCTGGGTGGAGCCGATCGCCCGGACCGCGTTGGTGGAGGCGTTCTGCTCGTGGTCGGCGTGCAGGATGAACAGGATCTCCAGCGCCCGCACCAGGCGATCGTCGGAGGCGTACTTGGGCTCGCTCATCTTGAACAGCATCGACAGGAAGTTCGCCGTGTAGCTGAGCTCGTTGTCCGGGTACACGTACGGCTTGCCCTGGGCGTGCCGGAACGCGAACGCGCCGAGCGTCGGCATCTTCGCGATCAGCCGCCGGATCTGCAGCGCCCGGGACTCCTCGTCGAAGACGTTGCGCGACTCGGGATAGAAGGTGGACAGCGCCCCGACCGACGCGAGCAGCATCCCCATCGGGTGCGCGTCGTACCGGAAGCCCTGCATGAAGGTCTTGAGGTTCTCGTGCACGAACGTGTGATACGTCACGTCGTGCGCCCAGGCCTCGTACTCCGCCTTGTTCGGCAGCTTGCCGTTGACGAGCAGGTAGGCCACCTCGAGGTAGTTCGACTGCTCGGCGAGCTGCTCGATCGGGTAGCCGCGATACTCCAGGATGCCCTTGTCGCCATCGATGAAGGTGACCGACGAGCGGCAGGAGGCGGTGTTGACGAAGCCGGGGTCGTAGGTGGCCAGGCCACCGTCGCCGTCTTCGGCGCTGATCTGTTTGAGATCGGCGGCACGGATCGTGCCATCGGTGATGGCAAGGTCGAAGTCCTTGCCGGTCCGGTTGTCCCGGACGGTGAGCGACTGTTCGGTCACAATGCCCTCTTCGGAAGCTGGCGTCATCGCCTGGTGAGTGAGGGTTATCGTCAGCCGGCGGGACGCGGTTCGGACTGCAATCTTCACCGCTAAACTAGTGCTGTCCTCAGCTCCTTCCAAGCTGGGGTCCCCGAACCGCCTGGGCTCGCTTTGACCCCGGGGTGCCGACGCCGGTATTCTGGGCTGCTGTTGTGCGTTCCAGGTCTGGCATCAGCACAGCCACGTCGGCGGACCGCTCGCCGACGTACCAGTTTTGTCAACCTCTGAGAAACGAAGGTCAACGACCGTGCGCACGTACAGCCCGAAGCCTGCTGACGTCACCCGTGAGTGGCACGTGATCGACGCCACCGACGTCACGCTCGGTCGGCTCGCCGTCCAGATCGCCACCCTGCTGCGCGGCAAGCACAAGCCGACGTTCGCTCCCCACGTGGACGGCGGTGACTTCGTCGTCGTCGTCAACGCCTCCAAGGTCGCCCTGTCCGGGACCAAGCGGACGGACAAGCTGGCGTACCGCCACTCGGGTCACCCGGGTGGTCTGACGGCCACGCCGATCGGCGAGATCCTCGACAAGGACCCTCGCAAGGCCGTCGAGAAGGCTGTCTGGGGCATGCTCCCGAAGAACCGCCTGAGCCGGAAGCTGCTGAACAAGCTGAAGGTGTACGCCGGTCCGGAGCACCCGCACACCGCCCAGCAGCCGAAGCCGTTCGAGATCACCCAGATCGCCCAGTAAGCGATCGACGAGCCAGGTAAACGAGGATTCACAGCGTGAGCGACATCACCACCGAGACCGAAGAGTTCGACACCGAGGTCCCCATCGACACCGAGGGCCCGGTCGCCTACACCTCCGAGACGAACCCGACTCCGGAGCAGCGCGCCGAGACGGGTCGTGTCGCGGTCATCAACCCGGCCGGCGCCACTGGCCGCCGCAAGGAGGCTGTCGCCCGCGTCCGCCTGGTGCCCGGCACCGGCCAGTGGACCGTCAACGGCAAGCCGCTGGACGTCTACTTCCCGAACAAGGTGCACCAGCAGCACGTGAACGAGCCGTTCGTCGTCGCGGGCCTGGAGGGCTCGTACGACGTGATCGCCCGGATCAACGGCGGCGGCATCACCGGCCAGGCCGGTGCGCTGCAGCTCGGTGTGGCCCGGTGCCTGAACGCCGCCGACGAGGAGGCGAACCGCCCGGGTCTGAAGAAGGCCGGTCTGCTCACCCGCGACGCGCGGATCAAGGAGCGGAAGAAGGCCGGTCTCAAGAAGGCCCGCAAGGCGCCGCAGTACAGCAAGCGCTGATCACCTGATGGGGCGTTTGTTCGGTACGGACGGAGTCCGTGGCCTGGCGAACGTGGACCTGACCGCGGAGCTGGCGCTCGACCTCTCGGTCGCGGCAGCTCACGTACTCGGCGAGGCCGGTGCCTTCGAAGGGCACCGGCCACGCGCCGTTGTAGGGCGGGATCCACGCGCCAGTGGTGAGTTCCTGGAAGCCGCCGTGGTGGCCGGTCTGGCCAGCGCCGGCGTCGATGTGGTCAAGCTCGGCGTACTGCCGACGCCGGCCGTGGCCTACCTGACCGGCTCGACCGGCGCCGACCTCGGCGTGATGCTGTCCGCCAGCCACAACCCGATGCCGGACAACGGCGTCAAGTTCCTGGCCCGTGGCGGGATCAAGCTCGACGACGTGATCGAGGACGCGATCGAGGCCCGGATGGGCGAGGAGTGGCAGCGTCCGACCGGTGCGGCCGTGGGCCGTGTGCTCGAGGACGGGCGGGGCTTCGAGACGTACGTCTCGCACCTGGTCCGCTCCGCGCCGAACCGGTTCGACGGTCTGAAGGTCGTGATCGACTGCGCCAACGGCGCCGCCTCCGAGACCGCGCCCGAGGCCCTACGCCGGCTGGGTGCCGAGGTGATCACGTACGCCGCCGCACCCGACGGCCTGAACATCAACCTGAACTGTGGATCCACCCACCTGGAGGGTCTGCAGCGCGAGGTGATCGGCCACCGAGCGGATGTCGGCATCGCGCTCGACGGCGACGCGGACCGCTGCCTGGCCGTGGATGCCAACGGCGAGCTCGTGGACGGCGACCAGATCCTCGCGATCCTTGCACTGGCCATGCGCGACAGCGGCCGGCTGTCCAACGACACCGTGGTCGCGACCGTGATGAGCAACCTGGGCTTCGTCCAGGCGATGGTCCGGGAGCGGATCGCGGTCGAGCAGACCAAGGTCGGCGACCGCTACGTGCTCGAGGCAATGAAGGCCGGCGGTCACAAGCTCGGCGGTGAGCAGTCCGGGCACGTGATCCTGTCCGACCACGCCACCACCGGCGACGGCACGCTGACCGCGGTCATGCTGCTCGCCCGGGTCGCCCAGACCGGCAAGAGCCTGAGCGACCTGGCCAGCGCGATGACCCGCCTCCCGCAGGTCCTGGTCAACGTGAAGAACGTCGACAAGTCCCGGGCCGGCGACGACCCGGCGGTCCAGTCCGCCGTCGCCGAAGCGACCACCCGCCTCGGCGACACCGGCCGCGTCCTGCTCCGCCCCTCCGGCACCGAGCCACTCGTCCGCGTCATGGTCGAAGCGGAGTCCTCCGACACGGCCCACGAGATCGCCCACTCCCTTGCCGATGTGGTCGCCACCTCGCTGAAACTCTGAACCTGGGACACCTTCTGGGGCCTGGGACATGGAATTCCATGTCCCAGGCCCCCATTCCATGTCCCAGGCCCCGCTTGCGCCCGAGGCGCTCAGGGTTGCAGACCCACTGCTTTGAGAGGGCTCGGCCAGGACTCCAGGACACCATGCAGGGTTGGGTCCTGAACGGTGGCCAGGGCTTCGGTGTGGGCGTCGGTGATGACGTCGGCGATGCGGACCGGCGTACCCGAGGATGCCGAGCGTACGGCGGCCTCGACCATCGCGACGCTGATGACGTTGGAGTGGACCTCGGACTGCGGGACGGTCGACTCGCGGACCGCGGCGACGAACTCGACCAGCGAGCCGGCGATCTGCTCGGGGTCGTCGACCATGACGGCCGGCAGGGCTTCGCCGGAAGCGAGTTCCGCGACGGGCGGGTTGTCCCCGTCCCAGGTCGCCGTACCGCCGGATGCGCTGGCCCGCCAGCGGCCGTTCCAGGACGTCTCCAGACCCGGTGCGCACCAGCTCCCGGTGAAGGCGAAGCGAGTGCCGTCGGCAAAGGTGAACACCGCGTTGGCCGCCGCGCTGCCGTCGAACCAGCTCCAGTCCGGGTTGTACGACTCGCAGTAGACCGACACCGGCTCGGAGCCGATCAGCTTGCGGCTCAGGTCGAACTGATGGATCGCCATGTCGACCAGCAGCGGCTCGGCCATCCGTTCCCGGAACCCACTGAAATGCGGGGCTTTGAAGAACTCGCACGACAGCGACCCGATCGTGCCGAGCTCGGCGAGCTGCCGCCCGAACGCGGCGCCGGCCCGGAAGTAGCGGCGGGACTGCGAGACCATCAACAGCTTCCCGCTCACCTCCGACGCCGCGACCATCGCCAGGCACTCGCGCACGGTCTCGGCCAGCGGCTTCTCGCAGAGCACCGGAAGCCCACGCAGCAAGGCATCCACGCTGATCTTGGGATGCGCGGCCGGCACGGTGACGTCGATGACCGCGTCGGCGTTGCCGGCCAGTTCGTCGATCGAGGCCGCCACCGGCACGTCGCCGTACCCGTGCTCGTCGGCGGCCGCCCGGGCGACGTCCACGTCGAGGTCGACCAAGCCGATCAGGTCGACATCAGGATTGTCGGCAATCGTACGAAGCCACGCGCGGCCCATCCCGCCGGCGCCGACCTGGAGGAGGCGCAAAGGGTCAGGCATCCGCCGGCTCCTCGATCGGGCCCTGGTAGCCGTGGCCGTTGAAGAAGTCGCCGGTCTCGTACCGCAGCAGCGTCGGCACCGCCCGCTCCGGACGGTCGGACCTGGCCCACGCGACGCCGTTCGCGATCACCTTGCGGACGTCCTTGTGGTGGTAGACCGGGAAGTCCTGGTCGCCGGGCGAGAAGTAGAAGATCTTCCCGTGCCCACGGCGGAACGTGCACCCGGACCGGAACACCTCGCCGCCGGAGAAGGACGACACGAAGATCAGTTCGTCCGGCACCGGGATGTCGAAGAACTCGCCGTACATCTCCTGCTGCTCGATCTCGATCGGGTGCGGCACGCCCTGCGCGATCGGATGCGTCGGGTTCACCGTCCAGACCAGCTCGCGGTCGCGCTCACTGCGCCAGCGCAGCGTGCAAGACGTACCCATCAGCTTGCCGAAGATCTTCGACCAGTGACCGGAGTGCAGGACGACGAGGCCCATCCCGGACAGCACGTGCTGGTACACGCGCTCGACCACCTTGTCCTCGACCTCGCCGTGCGCGGCGTGACCCCACCAGACGAGTACGTCGGTGTCGGCCAGCACCTCCTCGGTGAGTCCGTGCTCGGGCTCCTCGAGGGTCGTCGTGGCGACCTTGGCCTCGTCGCCCAGATTCTCGCTGATGCCGGCGGCAATGGTGGTGTGCATGCCGTCCGGGTAGATCTCGGCGACATGCGGCTCGACCTGCTCGTGCCGGTTCTCGCCCCAGACGAGTACGCGAATCGTCATCTTCAGTCCTTAGGTTTACTTGACGGCTCCGCCGATGGCACCGGCGGCGATGTACTTCTGCGCGGCGACCAGCAGCACGATGGCCGGGATCGCCGAGAGCACCGCGGTCGCCATCACCGCGTTCCAGTTCTGCACCTGGGTGCCCAGGTACTGGTAGATCCCCAGCGTCACCGGCCGCACGCCGCCCTTGGTGGTCAGCGTCAGCGCGAACAGGAAATCGCTCCAGGAGAAGAGGAAACTGAACAACCCGGCGGTGATGAGGGAGTTCTTGCTGATCGGCAACACGATCGCGACGAAGGCCCGGAACAGCCCGGCGCCGTCCACCCGCGCGGCCTCCACCAGTGACGGCGGCAGCGACATCATGAACGAGCGCAGGATCAGGATCGCGAACGGGATCCCGCTGCTGCAGTTGGCCACGATCAGGCCCGGGATCGAGTTCAGCAACCCGATCCGCTCGTACGCCGTGTAGAGCGCGTTGGCGATCACGATCCCCGGGATCATCTGTGAGATCAGGATCGCCAGCAGCCCGACCGACACCCAGCGCGACCGGAACTGCGAGAGCGCGTAGGCACACGGTGTCGCGATCGCCAGGCTGAGTACGACGGTCCCGGCCGCGATCATCATGCTGGTGACCAGGTTGCCGCCCTGCTCGTCGAGGGCACGTTTGTAGCCGGCGAACGTCGGGTGCAACGGCAGGAAGCCCGCGGTCAACGTGTTCCCGGAGGGTTGCAGCGAAGCGTTCACCATCCAGTACACCGGGAACAGCATCACGCACAGGATCAGGACACCGATCACGGTGTACGCCGTACGTCGCATCGTGGCCTCCCTACTCGTCGACAGCGCGGCGGGTGCTGCGCAGGTAGAAGATCGCGAACAGGAACGAGATCGCGATCAGGATGTTGCTCAGCGCCGCGCCTTCACCGAACTTGAAGTCGATGAAGGACCGCTCGTACGACTGGGTCGCGAGCGTCTGCGTCGCATTCGCCGGGCCACCGCCGGTCAGGCCGAGGATGATGTCCAGGACCTTGATCGTGTAGACGACCCCGAGCATCAGCACCACGCCCGCCACCGGTCGCAGGTTCGGCCAGGTGATGTACCGGAACGCACGCCACCCGGTCGCGCCGTCGAGCTGACCGGCCTCGTAGAGCTCGTCCGGGATCTCGCTGAGACCGGAGTACAGCAGCGTCACGTTGAACGGAATGCCGATCCAGATGTTCACCCCGATCACCGCGATCAGCGCGACCGACGGCGAGTTCAGCCACGGCACCGGTTCGTTGATCAGATGCAGCCAGGACAACGTCCGGTTCAGGATGCCGCTGTCCTGCTCGAGGATCGATCGCCAGGTCGCACTCGACACGATCAGCGGCAGCAGCCACGGCAGCAGCAGCAGCGAGCGCAGCAGGCCGCCGAGCGGGAAGCGTTTCCGGAAGAACAGCGCCAGCCCGAGTCCGATCACGAACTGGAACGCGATCGACCCGATGGTGAACAGCGCGGTGTTCAGCATCGCGTCCGAGAACAGCTTGTCCGTCACGACCGTGCTGTAGTTCTTCAGTCCGACCCACGGGGCGTCCCCGGTGAAGAACGTCCGCAGGCCGTAGTCCTGCAGGCTCATCAGCAGGTTCTTCACCACGGGGTAGCCGAACAGCGCGATCATCGCGACCGCGGCCGGCAGGACGAACAGGAGCTTGGTCAGATCCTCCCCCCGGTGGCGCCGGCCACGAGGCCTGCGAGCAGGCTTCGGGCCGGCCACCTTGGTGTCGTCTTGCATCAAGGTCGATGCCGCCATCGCGATCAGCCGCCGGACGCCTGCTTGAAGGCGTCCTGGGGCGAGGCCTTACCGGTCAGTGCCAGCTGGATCGCCTGGTAGATCACCTTCGCCGCGTCCGGCCACTTGTCGCCGAGCTTGCCGGTCCGCGAGCGGGCGGTCTTGACCTGCTCGGTGAAGGCCTTCATCGACGGCACGTCCTTGACGTACTGGTCGAGCAGCGCGGTCTTGGTCGGCACCGTGAACCGGGCCTTCGCCCAGGCCAGCTCGTTCTCGTCCGAGTTCAGGCACTTCACGAAGTCGGCGGCCTTCTGCTGCTTGGCCTGGTCCTTGTTCAGCGGGACCGTCCAGGCCTCACCACCGAGCGGTGCGACCGGGGTCTGGTCCGGCTTGTTCACCGGGAACTTGACCACGTCCCACTTGATGTTCGGGAACTTCGCCAGCGCCGGGATCTGCCACGGGCCGTTCACCATCATCGCGGCCTTGCCGGCCACGAACTGGTCCTTCGCGTCACCCTGGGTCCAGTTGATCACGCTCTTCGACGCCGATCCCGACTTCACCAGATCCGTCCACAACTGCAGGGCTTCGGCCACCTGCGGGCTGGTCAGGTCGGTCTCGTCACCGCCGTTGGTCCACATCGCGGGCAGGAACTGCCAGGAGCCTTCGTACGTCGCGTTGGCGTTGAACGCGATCCCGTACCGGCCGGGCTTGGTCAGCTTCTTGGCCGCTGCCTTCAGCTCCTCCCACGTCTTCGGCGGCTGTATGCCGGCCTCCTGCAACATCTGCGTGTTGTAGAACAGCGCGATCGTGTTCGTCACCGGCGCCAGTCCGTAGAGCTTGCCCTGGTACGACGTCGCGTCGACCATGCCCTGGATGACTCCGTCCCCGGTCAGACCCATGTCGTTCAAGGGCGCCAGCGCACCGGTCGCGGCGATCTGCTGGACATCGGGGTTGTCGAGCATCAGGACGTCGGGCAGCGTCTTGGACGACGCCTGCTGCAGCACCTTCTGGATCAAGGTGTCACCAGGCACCGTCTCCCGCTGGATGCTGATGCCGAGCTGGCTCGCGCAGGTGTCGAGACCCTTCTGCACGAGCGACTTGTCCGGGTCGTTGTTGTAGTAGTCGAGGATGGTCAGACTCTTGACGCTGTCACCGGACGAGGATGACGGCGCGTCGCCACCGTTGCCACCGCAGGCGGCCAGCACGAGCGACAGCGTCGCCGTACCCGCCAGTGCAGCGGTGATCCGCTTGCTGATCATGACATCGGGCTCCTTCGATCAAAGCGTTTAACCACGGGCTGTGGAAGATCGCCGGTCGCTTGCTCTAAGGGGTGGTAAACCGCTTAACTGAGATGTCTCAGGACTATGTTCCTTAGGTCACACTGTTGTCAAGAGTTCAGAGGGGGCGGGATCCGATGGTGACCATGCGGGACGTTGCCGACCGAGCGGGCGTGTCGATCGCGACCGTGTCCTTCCTGCTGAACGACACGAAGCCGGTGACCGCGGCGACGCGGGCGCGGGTCGAGCAGGCGATGGCCGAGCTCGGCTACCGCCGCAACGCGGTGGCCCGGGCGCTGGCCAGCCGGAAGACGCACATCATCGCGATGGCCTACCCGGCGCTCGAGCACCGGTTCGGGATGTCGACCGCGGAGTTCTTCACCGGCGCGGCCGAAGCGGCCCGCAAGGAGTCGTACCACCTGGTGCTGTGGCCGGTCGGCAACGACGGCCTCGAGTTGCGCGAGCTGCTCGGGCAGGGCCTGGTCGACGGCGTCGTCCTGATGGAGGTCCAGCTGGACGATCCGCGCGTCGACGTCCTGCGCGAGACCGGTACGCCGTTCGCGCTGATCGGCCGGACCACGGAGCTCGAAGGGCTGTCCCACGTGGACATCGACTTCGACACGACGGTCCAGGATGCGATCGGGCACCTGTACGACCTCGGCCACCGCGAGCTGGTACTGGTGTCCGGCGATCTGGCCGACCCGCGCTTCCACGCGTACGGTCCCTGGGTCCGGACCGAGGATGCGTACCGGCGGATCGTGGCCGAGTACGGCCTGCGGACCGTCGTCATGCCGTGCAGTGACACCACGCGCGCCGGCCAGGAAGCGGCCGAACGTCTCATCCACGAGCATCCGGAGACCACCGCGATCCTGGTCCTGAACGAGTACGCCGCCCTGGGTGTCGTCAGCGGCCTGCGGCGGCTGGGTCGCGACGTACCGGGAGAGTTCTCGGTCCTGCCGCTCCTGATGGTGCCGGAGACCGCGGCCATGAGCGACCCCGAGCTGACCATCATGCGTACGCCGGGCCCGGAGCTCGGCCAGCTCGGCACCGAGGCCCTCATCCGCCAACTGGAGAACGCCGACCCCCTGCCACCGCAACTGATCCCGGCCAAACTCATCCCCGGCGGAACCGTCGCACCCCCGGGTGGACGGCCAGGCCATCACATCGGGGCTTGACCGCGCCGGCTCCGCTGCGACGGCACTCGAGTGCTGCGAATGTGATGGCCTAGCCGTCCGCGCCAGCCACCATCCGCAGGCAGCCACCCCTGACTCAATCCGCAGCCAAGGTCCTCTGCTGCTGTGGGGAAAGTTTTCGTCGCCTGGTGCAAGTTTGTTTCCCCACAGCTGACCATCCCCGACACCGAAGCGGTGAATCCGGCCGATTGTGGGATGTCAGTCGTGGGCTGGGTCCTGGCGTAGACGCGCGCCTCGACCCCTGCGGAGCCGGCTGCGCAGCGTCACTTAGTAGTTAGCACTTGACCCACCGTGGCGGTGTGGGTAACTTTCGCGTTCGGGGGAGCGCCTGTAATTCAATTACCGATGGGGGTCCGCCGATGGAACTCACCCGACGCCAATCCCTCGGACTCGCGGCGGCCGCCGTCGCCGGGACCACGATCGCGGGTACGACGACCGCACACGCCGGCACCGATCGCTGGGTCCGCGAGACCCTGCGGCGGATGTCGCTGGAGCAGAAGGTCGGCCAGCTGTTCGTCTGCTACGCCTACGGGCCGACGGCGGACACCGCCGACGCGCGCAACACCAGCCTGTACGGCGTCGCGACGCCGGCCGAGGTGGTGCGCAAGTTCCACCTCGGCGGGGTGATCTACTTCGCCTGGACCGACTCGGTGAAAGACCCGCAGCAGATCGCCCGGCTGTCCAACGGACTGCAGGGCGCCGCCCTGGCCGACAGTGGCATCCCACTGCAGATCAGCACCGATCAGGAGTACGGCGTCGTGTTCCGCGTCGGACCGCCCGCGACGCAGTTCCCGGGCGCGATGGCGCTCGGCGCGACCAGGTCGGCGCAGTACGCACGGCTGG
The DNA here is from genome assembly GCF_036227145.1 of Kribbella sp. NBC_01484. Lineage (NCBI taxonomy): Bacteria > Bacillati > Actinomycetota > Actinomycetes > Propionibacteriales > Kribbellaceae > Kribbella > Kribbella sp. NBC_01484. The sequence continues at coordinate 1,576,603 of NZ_CP109437.1, read as the reverse complement.
CGGCCGCGATCGGCGGCCGGGAACTGAAGGCGGTCGGGATCAGCACCGACTTCGCGCCGGTCGCCGACGTCAACGTCAACCCGCTGAACCCGGTGATCGGCGTCCGCTCCTTCTCGTCCGACCCCGGGCTGGTCGCGGAGCTCACTGCCGAGCAGGTCAAGGGCTACCAGCGGGACGGGCGGATCGTCTCGACCGCCAAGCACTTCCCGGGACACGGCGACACTGCGACCGACAGCCACACCGGCATCCCGGTGATCGATCACTCGCTGGAGGAGTGGACGCGGATCGACCGGCCGCCGTTCGAGGCCGCGATCAAGGCCGGCATCCATGCGATCATGACCGCGCATATCGTGGTCCCGGCGCTCGACCCCTCCGGCGACCCGGCGACGCTCAGCAGGCCGATCCTGACCGGGATCCTGCGTGAGCAACTGCGCTTCGACGGTGTCGTCATCACCGATTCGCTGGGCATGCAGGGCGTCCGGGACAAGTACGGCGACGCCGAGATCCCGCTCCGGGCGATCGAGGCCGGTGTCGACCAGTTGCTGATGCCCGTGGACCCCGGTCTGGCCTACAACTCGGTGCTGTCCGCGGTCCGCGGCGGCCGGATCAGCGAGGCCCGGATCGACCAGAGTGTCGAGCGGATCCTGAAGCTGAAGCTCGAGACCGGAGTCGTCGACCACCCGTACGTCGACCTGGCCCGCGTCGCCAAGGTCGTCGGCACGGCAGCGAACTACGCGGACGCCCAGCGGATCGCCGACCGCAGTACGACCCTGCTGAAGAACGACGCCGGCCTGCTGCCGCTGTCTCCGGCGCCCCGGAAGATCCTCGTCGCCGGCTTCAGCCCGGCGGCTCTCGGTACTGCGTTGCAGAACCGCGGAGCGACCGCGGTCGTCAAGGACACCGGTACGACGCCGACCGATGCGAAGATCGCCGACGCGCTGGCGGCCGCTGGGGACGCTGATCTGACCGTCGTCCTGACGAACAAGGCCTGGGACACCGAGGTCACCGACAAGCAGGCGAAGCAGCAGAAGCTCGTCAACGCCCTGCTGGACACCGGCCGGCCCGTGATCGTGATCCCCGTCCGCGATCCCTACGACGTCGCATACTTCCCGGCGGCACCGACCACGCTGGTCACCTACGGCACCGCGGCGGTGTCGGTGGAGGCACTGGCCAAGGTGCTGTACGGCGAGATCGCACCGGCCGGCAAGCTACCGGTGGCGATCCCCGCCCAGCCGGACCCGGCGCAGACTCTGCACCCGTTCGGCCACGGGCTGACCTTCGATCCGCGGCAGACCCGGATAACCGTTGCCTCGTACAACATTCATGCCGGCGCCGGCGAGGACAACGTGTTCGACCTCGACCGGACCGCCCAGGCGCTGAAGGCCCTCGACGCCGACGTGATCGGGCTGCAGGAGGTCGACGTCCACTGGGATGCCCGCAGCGAGTGGCGCGACACCATCGCCGAGCTGGCCGCGAAGCTCGGGATGTTCGCCGGGTTCGCCCCGATCTACGACTTCGACCCGCCGGCCGCCGGGCAACCACGCCGGCAGTACGGCGTCGGCGTACTGTCCCGGTTCCCGCTGGTGCGGACCGAGAACCATCCGATCACCCGGCTGTCCACCCAGGACCCGAATCCGGTGCCGGCCCTCGCGCCGGGCTTCCTCGAGGCCGAGATCGAGGTCCGCGGCCGCCGGGTGCACGTGTACTGCACGCACCTGGACTACCGCGCGGACCCGTCGGTCCGGGCGCTCCAGGTCGGCGACACGACCAAGATTCTGGCCCGGGACCCTCGCAAGGACCTGCAGATCCTGGTCGGCGACTTCAACGCGGATCCGGCCGCGCCGGAGCTCGCCGGGCTGTGGACCCGGCTCACCGATTCCTGGGCCGTCGCCGAGTCCACCTCCGGCGGTCCGAACACCTATCCGGCGGTCGATCCGGTCAAGCGGATCGACGTCGTCGCCGTCGGCACGGGCCTGCACGTGCGGCGGTTCGCCGTACCTGCGGAGCTTGCCGCCAGTGACCACCGTCCCGTGGTCGCCGACCTGTCGTTCCGTCCCTGACATCCCTGCCCGAAGGAGAGATCTGATGAAGCGCCGCAGTTTGCTCGCGGGTGCCGGTGTGCTCGCCGCCGCCCCGCTGATCGACGTACCGGCCGCCCACGCGACGGATCATCGGAAGGTGATGACCGCTGCGATGGTGCTGGCGGACGACGACTGGCGGGCGCTGGCCGGCCAGAAGGTCGGCGTGATCAGCAACCCGACCGGCATCCTGCCCGACCTGTCCCACATCGTCGACACGATGCACGCGTCCGGGAAGGTCGACATCGTCGCGGTGTTCGGCCCCGAGCACGGCTTCCGCGGTACGGCGCAGGCCGGCGGATCGGAGCAGGACCACGTCGACCCGCGCACCGGGATCATGGTCTACGACGCGTACGGCGCGAACGCGGACAAGCTGGTGAGCCTCTACACCAAGTCCGGCGTGGAGACCGTGGTCTTCGACATCCAGGACGTCGGCGCGCGGTTCTACACCTACATCTGGACGATGTACGAGGCGATGCTGGCCGCGGTCCGCACCGGCGCGCGCTTCGTCGTACTGGATCGTCCGAACCCCGTCGGCGGGTACGCGCGCGGCCCGATGCTGAAGCCTGGTTACACCTCGGGCGTCGGCAAGGAGGAGATCATCCAGCAGCACGGCATGACCGTGGGCGAGCTGGCCCGGCTGTTCAACGCCGAGTACCTGCCGCTCGACGCGGATGGCGCCCGCTTGGAGGAGCTCCAGGTCATCCCGGTGAAGAACTGGAGACGCGACCAGTTGTACGACGACACCGGCCTGACCTGGGTGATGCCGAGCCCGAACATGCCGACCCCGGACACCGCGCTGCTCTACCCGGGACTGTGCCTGTTCGAGGCGACCAACATGTCCGAGGGTCGCGGTACGACGAGGCCGTTCGAGCTGATCGGAGCGCCGTACGTCGACTACAAGTGGGCGGAGGCGCTGCAGACGAAGACGATCCCGGGCGTCGAGTTCCGGGAGGCGTACTTCACGCCGTCGATCAGCAAGAACGCCAACCTGCTCTGCGGCGGTGTCCAGGTGCAGATCACCGATCCACACCGGGTCGAGGCGATCACCGCGGCCACTCACATGATCGTCGAGGCTCGCCGGCTCTACCCGGACTTCGCCTGGCGCGCCGAGACCCCACCCGGCCGGTGGATCGACCTGCTCACCGGGTCCGACCGGTTCCGCACCATGCTCACCGCCGGCGCCACCGCCGAGGAGATCGTCGCGGCCTGGAAGTCCGAGACCGACGCCTGGACGGCCCGCCGGGCGAAGTACCTTCTCTACAAGGGAGCGCACCAGTGAGAAGGTGGGCGACGATCACGATAGCCTCTGCGGTGATGCTGACGATGGCAAGCCCTGCAGTTGCCAATGGCAACAGATCTGGACGGTTCGACCAGCCGTACGACGGCTATGCACCGAAGGGGACGCTGTTGCGTGACACGACCCCGGCGAAGGCCGGCCTCGACCCCGCGCCGATCGACGCCGCGCTGGCCCAGGTGGACGCGTGGACCCGGCCCAGCGGTACGGCGAAACCCCTCTACGCCGGCGCGGTCACGCTGCTCGGCCACGACGGGAAGATCGTCACCCGCACGGCGACCGGGCTGGCGCTCAAGTACACAGTGAATTCAGCCGGGAGCGGGCCTGAAGAACTTCCTGCGGACCAGCAGATCCCGATGCGCACCGACACGATCTTCGACATGGCGTCGGTGTCGAAGCTGTTCACCTCGATCGTGGTGATGCAGCTGATCGAGAAGGGCAAGGTCGGCCTGGACACGCCGATCGCCACCTACGTGCCGGAGTTCGCGGCGAACGGCAAGCAGGCCATCACGGTCCGGCAGGCGCTCACCCACACCACCGGGTTCCCCGCCTGGCTGCCGCTGTGGAGCACCGGCAAGACGCCGGAGGAGCGGCTCCAGCTCGCGCTCACCGCGAAGCTGCAGAACCCACCCGGCAGCACCTACCTGTACAGCGACCTGAACCTGATCTCCCTCGGCGAGGTCGCGCACCGGGTGACCGGCAAGACGCTCGACAAGCTGGTCGCCGACGGCATCACCAAGCCGCTGCAGATGCGCGACACCGGTTACAACCCGGACCCGAAGAAGAAGCCGCGGATCGCCGCGACCGAGTTCCAGACCTCGCCGCCGCGCGGCATGGTGTGGGGTTCGGTCCACGACGAGAACGCCTGGTCGCTCGGCGGCGTCGCCGGGCACGCGGGTGTCTTCAGCACCGCGGACGACCTCGCCGTACTGGCCCAGACGTTCCTGAACGGCGGGAGCTACCGCGGCGCGCGGATCCTCAAGGAATCCTCGGTGACCGCGATGATCACCAACTTCAACCAGGCCTTCCCGGGCAACGACCACGGCCTCGGCTTCGAGCTGAACCAGCGCTGGTACATGGGTGGTCTGTCCGGGCCGCGCACCGCCGGTCACACCGGCTACACCGGGACGTCGATCGTGATCGACTTCGACTCCCGGTCGTTCGCGATCCTGCTGACCAACCGGGTCCACCCGAGTCGCGACTGGGGCAGCAACAACCCGGCCCGTCGGGCGGTCGTGCAAGGCCTCGCCCTGGCGCTCGGCGTCGGACCGCGGCACGGGAAGGACGCCTGGTTCTCCGGTACGACGGACAACGCGACCACGACCCTCTCGACGAAGGTCGCCGTACCGGCGGATGGTGCCAAGCTGGCGTTCGACCTGTTCGTCGACACCGAGGACACGGACCTGCTGTATCTGGAGACGTCCGCCGACGGGACGACCTGGACGAAGGTGCCGTTCACCGTCCGGGACCGTGGATCGGTGATCGACCATGACGGGTCGATCAGCGGCTCCGGCGATCGGCACTGGCACCAGGTGACGGCCGAACTCGGGGCGGGTGAACAGACGATCCGGTGGCGTTATACCTCCGATCCGCTGTATCAGGGCCGCGGTGTCTACGTCGACGGTGTGAAAATCACCAGCGGGACTGGTGAACTTCTCGACGGTGAACGAACGCCTGAATCATTTACCGCAACAGGTTGGAGACTTTCGCGTCGGTGACCCCACTTCGTGCATAGTCGCCGTACCGTGGCTGTCATGAATTCAACAACCTCTCCAGAACCCACGGGGCCGCTGCTGGTCCGGGTCCGCGCGGTGATGCCCGCGCTGGCGCCGGCCGAGCAGCGGGTGGCGAACGCGGTCCTCGCGGACCCGGGCGGAGTGGCTGCGATGACGATCTCCGAACTGGCCGAGGTGGCCTCCACCTCGGAGACCACGGTCATCCGGTTCTGCAAGCAGATCGGCGTCCCCGGCTATCCGCAGCTCCGCCTGCAGCTGGCGGCCCAGTCGGCGCAGGAGAGCATCCGCCCGGAGGTGGGCGGTGACATCGAGCCGGGCGACTCGCTGGCCGATGTGGTCAGCAAGGTCGCCTTCGCCGACGAGCGGGCGGTCCGCGAGACCGCGCAGCAGGTCGACGTCGACGCGCTGGCCAAGGTCGTCGACGCGGTCGTGAAGGCGCCGCGGGTGGACATCTACGGGTTCGCCGCGAGCGCGTTCGTCGCGCTGGACCTGCAGCAGAAGCTGCACCGGATCCGCCGGGTCGCGTTCGCCTGGTCGGACGTGCACATCGCACTGACGAGTGCCGCGCTGCTCGGTGAGGGCGACGTCGCGATCGGTATCTCCCACACCGGTACGACGGTCGAGGTCGTCGAGGCGCTGGAGGAGGCGGCCAAGCATGGCGCTACCACGGTCGCTGTGACGAACTTCCCGCGCTCGCCGCTGGCCAAGACGGCCGATCTGGTGCTGACCACGGCCGCCCGGGAGACGACGTACCGGTCCGGGGCGATGGCCTCGCGGATCGCTCAGCTGACCGTGATCGACTGCCTGTTCATCGGGGTCGCCCAGCAGGTGCTGCCGGACGCCCGGAAGGCGCTCGAGGAGACCGCCAGCGCGGTCCGCGGGCACCGGCTCAAGGGCTCCGAATGATGTCAAACGTTTCCGTCAACGATGAACGGAATTGAAAATCCTTCAGTAGAAAACTAACATCGGACCTGTGACCACACCGACGGAGCAGCGCAACCCCAGGACGCTCGCCATCGATGCCGTGGGCACGACCGAGATCCTCCGGATGGTCAACTCCGAGGACGCTCGGGTGGCCGGTGCGGTCGAGGTCGTGATCCCCGAGCTGGCGCGTGCGGTCGACGCCGGCGTCGAGGCGATCCGCGGCGGCGGCCGGGTGCACTACTTCGGCGCCGGGACGTCCGGCCGCCTCGCGGTCCTGGACGCCGCCGAACTGCTGCCCACGTTCCACGTGCCCGACGGTCTGGTGGTCGCCCACCACGCCGGTGGCATGGAGGCGCTGCTCCGCGCGGTCGAGAACGTCGAGGACTCCGAGGAGGGCGGCGCCGCCGACGCGGCCACCGTCACCGGCCGGGACCTCGTGATCGGCCTCGCCGCCTCCGGGAGTACGCCGTACGTCGCCGGCGCCCTGAAGGCCGCGCGAGCTGCCGGGGCGATCACCGTGCTGGTGACGTCGAACCCGTCCGCCCCGCTCGCGCCGTTGGCCGACATCGTGATCGCCGCGGACACGGGCCCTGAGGTGATCGCCGGGTCGACCCGGCTGAAGGCCGGCACCGCGCAGAAGCTGATCCTGAACGCGTTCTCGACCACGCTGATGATCAAACTCGGCCGCACCTGGTCGAACCTGATGGTCGACCTGGTCGCGACCAACAAGAAACTCCGCGGCCGCATGCTCCGCATCCTCGCCGAAGCCACCGGCGCCGACCCCGACGCCTGCGAAGCCGCCCTCGCCGAAGCCGACGGCGAACTCAAACCGGCCCTGGTTCACCTCCTCACCGGCACCCCCATCCCCGCTGCCCGAGCCGCCCTAGAAGCGGCCCACGGCCGAGTAGCCACAGCCCTAACCGCCCTCGGCACCCCCGCATAGACCCACCCCACCGCCGCCCAAAGGACACCGCCTTCGGCGGCTGTTGCTTGTCGGCGCCTTGGGGCGCGAACTGCTCACCCGCGTCCGGTGATACGTGCCGCGGGAGGTCCGGGCCGCCGAACGTGCTATTCGGGCTACTGCGCCTGAGCCGGTCGCGACGGGGCGTCGACGAGTACCTCGTAGAGGTAGAGGTCACCGTCGGTTCCGGTTTGGCGGAACCCGGCGCGTTCGAGGGTCCGCTGGGAAGCGACGTTGTCCCTGGTTGTGTCGGCGACAACTCGGGACAATCCGTGATCGGCCGCGACGGTCAGCAGGGCGACGAGTGCCTCCGCTGCATAGCCGTGACCACGGGCCGATGGGGAGAGGCCGTACCCGACCTCGACACATCCGTCGTCCGGCTGACCCTTGAAGCCGATTCCGCCGATGGCCTTCCCGTCGGCGGTCCGGGTGATCCGGTAGTGCCCGAAAGGGCGTTGGTCACCGTGGGCGGCCGTTGCTGCGAGAAAAGCCATGACGCCGATGACGTCGCCGTCGAACGGATAGTCCTCGGCCCAGGCATCCCCGGCTCCGGCGTGCCGTCCAACGATGCGTTCACCCTCTGCTGCATCGATGGGGTGCAAGCACAGTCGCGGCGTACGAAGTTCGGTCACGGGCAACAGCGAAGCAGCCCTCGACATCCCGCACAACCCGATTACGCCACCCGGAAAGGCCCGTCGAAGAACCCCTTGGGGCACATCCCCACGATCCGCGCAGCCGATGAGTGCGAACGCTACGCCGAGGGCTCCCTTCTGGATCATTCCAGACAAAGGCAGAAGGGGTGACCTGCAGGGTCCAGGAAGACCCTGTAGGACGTACCGGGCTGGTCCGGATGTTTGGTTGCACCGAGATCGATCACTGCCGCCTCGGCTGCGTCGAGGTCGTCAACGAGCATGTCGAGGTGCATCTGCTTGGGCCGCTCCTGGGTCGGCCACGTCGGCGGCGTGTAATCAGCCACCCGGTGGAAGGCGATGCACTGGCCGTCCTCAGGGCAAACCGAAGCCCGGTCGGTGAAGACGTCGATCTTCCAATCCAGCATCGCGCCGTAGAACCTGGCGAGCGCACCAGGATCGGGACAGTCGATAGCGATGAGAGGCAAGCGAGCGATGGCCATGCCGACCAGGATATCGACGCTCGCGGTCGGCGCACGGCCCGACTCGAGTGGTCCTATGCCGTCACCTCGGTTCTTAGCCTGGCTCAAACGCCAGGTCGATGATCAGGTCGTCGAAGGTCGGGCCACCTGGGCCGGCGCTGGCATGGAGGGTGACCGCGGTATCGCCTTTGGGTTCGACGAGTAGAACGGCGTTCGATATCCCCGCCATCGTGAAGCCCCAGCGGTTGTGCTTCCAGATGTTCCAGACGCGCACTGACAGGTGCTCGCGTCCGCGAAGCGGCTTGACGGCAATCTCGACACATTCGGGAGCGGTCGATGTCCAGAGTGCAAAGAGCTTCGACTTCTCGCCCTTGACGAGCAGCCAGCCGCCATCTGCGCTGATACCGACGCCCTGCTCAAGGTCGCGTGTCGGTCGCATCCTCAGCTTCAGAACACCAGCAGGCAGCGGAGTCATCAGATAAGACGGGTGCACCAGCCGGCCGTCGAGTTCGATCGGCTCACCGTGCGACTCGATGAACCGACTGCCCAGATCGGTCACGACCGCAAGCATCCCACGGTGACGCGCTGCCCCGGGATCGGCGCCGTCCGCTCAGCTGCGATTCGCGCGCTCGTGGCCGATGTGCGCGCCGTACGAGAGGGAGTTCAGATTGCGAAGAACGCCGACAGTTCGCGAGCAAGGGCTGACATCTCGGCACCAGCTTCGACCTCGACGGCAACCGAGGCCCTCCACTTGTCGTAGATGCTGGGCGTGATCCACCAGCGGAGGTCGACGTGTCCGCGTGTGGTCCATGTGGCCTCAACGCAGAGGTCATGATCCGCGCTCTCCCAGGTGCGGATGCCGTCCCAGCCGCGGAAGTCCTCGGCCAGATACTCAATGAACGCAGGCAATCCGCTACCAGCGGTGTCGAGACTCAGCACCAACGCCTCTGCTGTCAGCCCGTTGCCCGACAGACGGACTGTGTACTCGACCATGTCATCCGCTGCCAGGTAGGGATCCGCGGGGTCGCGATAGCGGAACCGTGGGGATACGAACTCGATCCGCGCCTCTCGATCCCCGCTGCTCCATCGCAGAGCGACCGGCGAGCCGTCCCCAGACACGCAGAGCACGGCGCGATGATCGCACGGGTCTCAGATCAAACGCGCGCTCATGCCGATCCGAGCTCACTCACATGCCGATGACAGGGCGTCAGTGCGGCCGCAGCGTACGTCCTCTACGCGGTCGCCGAGATGCGCTCCGCGACGGTGACCGGTAGCGGATAGGGGCGTTCGTCAGGAAGGTGGTCGAGGCCGTGGCGGCGACGTTCTAGCGTGTCGGTGATGTCCTCGATGCTGCGGACCCACTTGGTGGCGTAGCGGGTGACGGCCGACCCAGACAACCCGACCTGCAGCGACCGGTAGGGCAGGGGTTGGCCGCTCAATGTGCGCTCGGGATCCCACTGGACGCGCACCGGGCAGTCCGCGAGCGCGCGCCGCCAGGTTTCCCGGTCCGGGTAGAGCGTGGGGTCGAAGTGGCTCAGGCACGACTCAGCCAACGCGTCCTCGAACCCGGTCCGGCTCATCCGAATTGCGAGCACGCGCTCCTGACCCAGTTTCGACGACCAGCCACAGCGGTACATCATCCACAGGAACGACGGCTTGATCCACGTCATCCGCTTCATGCTGAACGGTGCCACGAACGTGCCAGCGGCCAGGGCGGCGTCGGCGATCTCGTGGCCGTATGCCTGGTAGACGAGGACCGATTCGGCGTCGAATACCGCGCGCACCTGCCGGGCCGCTGGAGTCACTGGCGCATCCATGTCGCCAGGTCCTCTACAGACGCTGCAGCAGGCGGCACTCGGGCGAAAAACGATCCGGACCGCCACTCCCGCGCGCCGGTCTCCGGGTCGCCTATCCACTCGCCTTCGACCCACTCGACCAGATCCATTAGGTCCCGGGACCGAGCGAACTCGGCCGTCACGGCGACCCCCTGCGGGATCAGAAAGACCGAGTCGATGTAGCAGTGCGCATCGAAGTTGACGTTCTTCGCGCGCCAGACCAGTGCAGCGTCCTCGACGTGGCCAATCATGAACAGCAGCCAGCAACACGCCAACAGCACATCGCCGCCGCCTGAGTCCGCATCACCAACCGCGGCGATCTCTTGGCGGGTCAGCTCACGGATCAGGGGCGCGTCCGACGGAGTGAAGCTCGACAGCAGCGCGGCAACCAGTGCCGGGCGGTCCACCCCGTCGGCGGTGCTCGATCCGCCATGCCCGAAGGCCCGAGCAACGTCGGCGTCCGACATCACTCTCGCGTCCAGCAACAGCTCCAAGCCCGATGTCACGGTCTCAGCCTTTCAGGTGCCGGGCAACGTCGCCCAGCAAATGTAATGAGTACCAGCGGACTATAACGACGCCGCATACGACGCCCAACCGCGCCGCCCGCTGACCAACTGAGCGTCGCGCAACTCATGCCACGCACCCACAGCCACCCTTACCGGATCTGCCGCGATCCGCTCGCGCCGATGTGCCGTGCCGGTCAGTCACCTCGCCGTAGATTGGTGAGATGGGTGGGTCATCTCATTGGGCCAAGACGCCACAGCAGAGCGTCCACGAGGAATGCACTCGGCGCGGCGTGGCGTCAGTCGTCGCCGGTTGCGTCGACCTGCTGAACGGAAAGCCGGCAGACGACGACCTGGTCCTGGCACTCGGCGGACCCCCTGCGGACTGGGTCCGTACCGGCGAACCTTCCGGTCCGCCGTACTGGCTGCGGGTATGGGCCGCCCGCGGACTGTTGTACGCCTGGGACGACTCGGCCCGCCCAGCAGTTTTGAAGGCGCTTCATGATGACGCGTGGCGGGTGCGGGAGATGGCCCTGAAGGTGGTTGCCCGCCATCGTCTGCAGGCAGCCTCCGAACAAGTCGATGACCTCCTCAGTGACCCGTCTGCCCGAGTCCGCGCCGCAGCCTGTCGTACAAGCCGAGCCCTCGGCGGCGATTGATCCGTACAAAGACGTCGGGTCTTCGACGCACTGACGTGCCGCTGTCGGTGAAAAGCAGGGATCTTCCGATGATGGGATGCTGCTCGATGCACTTCGGTGGCATCTCGTGCAAGCTGCCGGACAGGTTGCTCAGGCCGGGCTGATCGACGGGCGTAGGAGGAGCAGTCCCTCGGGCAGGCTGTCGGCCCATTCGGCCATCTCGGCGGTGACCCGGAACAGCTCGGTCGTGATGAATGGTTGGGCTTGCGCGTCCGAGCTGGTGCCGAACGATTCCAGGCGCCACTCCCGCCAGTGGGCCCGCAGGGCGTCGCGGACTTCGTCGAGTTGAGCGCGGGTGAACCGGCTGGGCACCACGCAGAGCTGATCTGGCAGGTACTTGGACAACTGCCGGGTCGCCGCGTCGAGGTCGGTGGCGGCGATGACGAGGACTTCCTGGTCGGCGGAGGGACGGAAGACCACCGGGTGGACGATCACCTCGGACGATCTCAGGTCGCCGAAATCCGGGTCCCAGGGCAGCGCGTCGTGTCGCCAGCCACCGGGTGGCGGCGGGCATGGTGGATCCGTCCGGGCCGCGAACCGCTCCCGAGCAGGGAGCTCCGACGACTGCTCCTCGACCTCGATGCTCTCGTCGCGCCATATCCCGACCACCGAAAGATGGCCCGGGACTCGGTTCGCTGCCCAGTTGGTCGGGACTGCCTCGGCGTCGGCCCCGATCAGCCGGATCGACCGATCCGACTTCCAGCCCGCCGGTCTGGAGATCGGAGTGTAGATGCGGGCCAGGTCCAGCCATTCACCGTCCGAACGCGCCACGTATCGACCCCAGGTCCGGACTCGATCCCCTGCCGCGAACACCAAAGCCCTGGCCGCCATGAATCCATGGTCCCTCTTGTCGCACGGGATGGGCTCGGCACGACCCGCAGCCGCCGGCATTGCGCCGCCATAAGTGCCTCAAACTGACCGCAATTGCCGCGAATAGTGAACGTCCAGGATTGCCAGCGAGCGCGCGGGTGGTGCCATGCTCAACGGCGTGAATGTCTCGGCTGCATCGAAGGACCTCGCCGTGGTGGAGTTCTCCCGTGCTCGATCGTGTCGCGCTGGCGATGGTGCCATCGGCCGGACCCATTGCGGAGGCGGGGCGAGGATGAGCGAGAGGTCCGACGACGAAGAGGCCCAGCTCCTGAGAGCGTCAAGGCGGTGGGTTCTGCGGGGGCGGCGCTATCGGCACCTGATGGCCGGGGCGTTCGTGATGCCAAGGTTTCGGCAACGCTGGTTCCAGTGGCGGTTGCGGAGGGCAGGCCGTCGGGCGCCGGCGGAAGATCTGGCTGCGCTACTGGAAGGGGGGTGGCGGGAGCGGCTGGCCGCGACCTGGCTCGTCGCCGCCGGCCGGCGAGCGGAGCTGCGGCCGGTGATAGAACGGGGCCTGCTCGGCGACGTCCCGTCCGGGGACCGCTGGAGCTACTGTCCGGCGTTGGCCTGCCTGGGCACCGAGGACGACGCCCGGATCCTCGTCGCCTACCTGGACCGGGCCCTGTCGCTCGCGCCTGAGGAGGACGGGTTCGCCATCCAGTGCCAGCCTGAGGCTCTTGCCACGCTCATGTACCTCGACCAGCAGCTCGGCACCGACCACGCCCGCCGGTTCCTCGCCGCTGACGGCCCCTGGGAGCGCTGGCTGGGTTCCGTCAACGTCTCGTTGGCGCACTACCAGGACGCCGTCCGGGCTGACGTCGTCTTCGCCGCCGGCGGTGACCCAGGCATACGCCGCATGGTGAAACTCCAGCGCCGATGAGAGGCTAATCAGTATGTCGGCTGGCGATCTCGCCAGCTGGGGAACGCGTTGTTAGGTCATCCACGCCTGTGGGGTCTTCGGACATTCGGGGGCTGCCCGCCCAACCAACTCAGTAATGCCGTTAGTGCAGTTAGCCCCGCACACCGCCCCTGCTATCGCGACCACTTCTGCCGCACAGGGTGATGCGCGGTCATGCCGATGTGACTGCATCAGTTCCGTAGGAAGCCTGCGTGGCTGGCGTCTGCCAGAGTGCTCACATGGAGCGGCCTCTGACCGACCACGAGATGGAAGTGCTGCGAAGGCTCACTGCTGTCGATAAACCCGAGGCTCCCGACGTGCGGGCGTCCCTGAACTACCTCGTCGTCGACGATGAATGCGACTGCGGGTGTGACAGTTTCGGCGTGCGCGACCCCCGCTTCCCCGAACAGGATCATCACCTGCAGTCGTGGGTGGACGCGAGGTCGGTTGACGGCGTGACCACGCTGGGACTCCTCCTGGGTTCAGACGGCAGGTTGAAGTACCTCGACATCTACACGCCTAATCAGGGCCATCTTCCGACTGCTGAGGACCTCGAGATTCTTCCGTGACCGGCCTTCCCGCACATGCGCGATCCGCTCGTTCCGGGTTCGCTCCAGGAGGACTCAGAGCAGGTCGCTATCAGCGTCGTCGCCCCCTTCGAACCCAATGTCACGACGGTCGAGGCCGAAGGCGTCAGCCTGCTGAACGACCAGGCTCACGGCCTCATAGAGGCCCATCTGGCGACCGCGGTCGTACGCATCGCCGGTCTGGTCGGCGTTCGTCTTCGCGCTCGTCGCCAGATCGAGCAGGAGGGGGCCCAAGGTCGCGTAGGTAGTTCGCCGCCGTCGAGTCGGTCATGTCTCGACCGTAGCCACTCGAACGCACTCACATGCCGCGGATAGTAGGGCGCTGCCATGACGGCAGAAGGCGGACGTGCCAGCGTGTGCCTGTGGACCCAGTACCTACCCTCCGGGCAACGACAGAGTCAGGCGAGTGGTTCGCTTCGCAGGTTGCGCCCAATGCCGAACCGACGAACACCACATGCACGCCTGACGCCTCGCGTGACCAGAGCACGCAGGGGGCCCTATCCTCAGCGGGTGCGCCCACAAGACGACAGAGTTCCCGCTGCTGTTGAGGACTACCTCATCGGTTTGTACGGGCAGGCTGGGCAGTTGGGCGGCTCGATCGGCGGCGCCGTCGGGGGAGGCATTCCTGGATCGGCCGGCGGTGGCCGAGGCGGAGCGCGCGGTGCCACACGTGCGGCTCGGATGAGAACCGTCGTTGAAGATCGGACGCTCCCACGTCCATACGTCGGGCCCGACGCGCTCGCCCGCATTGCGGTGGCGTTCCCGAAGTACATCGCCTTACCCAGCTCCGAGTTGGTGCTGCGAATCGCTATCCCGATCGGCATGACCGGCCTGCAACAAGTCGTCGTGGATATCGCGCCGAGTGGCGCAGATTCGCCCGGAGCGAGTGGGACGACGGTGCGGGCGTACGGCAAGGAAGGGCTTCTCAGCCGCAAGCCAACGGCGCGCACCGCAGATCAGATCGTCTCGGTGCTCTCAAGCTGAGCTGGGTACACGGCAAATCCCCGGACGCAGGCGCACTCATCTGCCGCCGACAGGAAAGTTGAGGCGTCTGAGGTCGCACCAAACTAGTCTCTGCCCATGAGCGAAGCCTTCCGGGCCGAAGAAGTCTGGCGGCCGATTGAGTACGCCAAAGCGTGGGCGGCGTTCGACGCTCGCTTCGACTTCAAACCTGACTACTACGAGCGCGCTGTGCCTGCCATCCGGCTGCCTGACGTCTGTGTTGTGATCGACCTCGCTCCTGTCTTTGCCCACGAGGGCGCTCGGTTCGCGGCCGCCGAAGCGGCGATGACTGCAGCTGCTCTCCGGAACTTTGTATGGCTCATCGACGAGGAAGAGTTGACGGCGCTGGACTGGCAGCACACTCCATACCGCTACTCGCCGGCCGCGCACGCTCTCGCGGACCTCGGATGGCCCGTCCCGGTGTTCCCGAACGGCGACTACTACGTCCACACCACGTCGGACTTGCGTTGGGGCACGTTCGCCCACCCGTGGCAGCAGTCGCTGACCGTCTGGGGCGAAGAGCTGGTGCGCACCCTCGGGGCGGAACTGTTGACCTGGCTACCGCGCCACACGCAGAGCCCGTAAACGCACGCACCTGCCGCTGATCGCGCGGTCGCGCCGAGATCCGGTAAACCTGGCGAGGCCTGAACTGCCGATGAGAGGACGTGGGTGTGGCCCGAGGCATCGCGGACTCCGGAACAGTCCGAGGTCTGGCGCGGCCTCAAGGGCCTCGCGGCCTAGTAGCCTGGGAAGACCTTCCGGAGTTCGTCCAGCGTGACGTTGCCGGTCACGCTCACGCCGACGGCGTGCTCGGCGCCGAGGCGTCCGCTCAGCAGCCGCACCACGGCCTCTGCTGGACCGTCGAATGTGGCCGTCGGGTCATCGACCACGTCGGTCACGGTGACGGTGTCGGTGATCTGGATGCCGCCGCCCGGGATCGCCAGGCGGACCTCCCGCTCGACCCGATCGGCCTTGCCGGCAAAGCCCAGAAGGAAGGCCAGCGGCCCGCCGAAGAGCTCGACGAGTAGCTCGGCCGATTCCGGATCCACGGTCGCCGACGGGTCGACGCCGACGCGCACGTCCCAGGAGTGGTTGGCGACCTCGGTGAGCCGCATGCCGAGCGCGACGACCAGCGGCACCGGCTGGGGCAGGATGCCCAGGTCGATCTGACGATCGCGCTGCTCGGCGCTGAGCGCCTGGACGGTGTCGAGGTACGCCGCGTCGTGTTTGACGAACGCGGCCGCTTGGTCGGCCGGAGACGCGGCGTTCCACCGGGCCCAGATCGACTGGTTGTCCTCGGTCTCGACCTGCTCGCCTGCGGCGATCGCGATCGGCTTGCGGGAGATCTCGGCACCGCTTCCGAGGTGCGAGAGCGCCTGCGCGACGGTCCACTCCGCCGCCCCACTGCGGCCCCTCAGCTGTTGTTCGGTCAAGGTCGGCACAAGTGCGGCGAGGGTGTCGTGGTTGGCACGCAGCGCTGCGACGGCGCGGTCGACAAGTGTGGTCATACCGGGCCCAACCTCGCGGGCTGCGGCTTTCTTCCGGCGGCCGAGGATCCCGTCCAGCTCAAGGAGAACGGCTCCACGCCCGGACGTGCCGCGATCCGAGCTCACTCACATGCCGCACATGGTGAGCGTGTGTGTGGTTGACGCGACCTGGCGTGCACCGACCCCGACCTGCGGGGCTATCTGGTGTGGTGCGAGCGGCGGGCCTGGACCCGCTGGCGGCCGGTCGGCCACACATTGAGCTCTATATCCGTTGGTTACAGGAGGTGCGCCGGTACCAGCCATCGACGGTCGCTCAGGTCGTCGCGGGCTTCTGCCGGACCTGCGTGATAGACGGCGTCCTCGAGCACTCCCCAGCCGAATACGTGCGCCCGCACGGACCGGCCCAATCCGAACCACCATGCGCTACGACCGCGCCAGCACCAACCTCGACCGCCACCCCAACTGCATCCTCGCCGCGTGTATGGCCTCCGCAACCTGACAGAACCTTCCGGTCGTGCCGATGTGCGAGTAGAACTCGGTAGCGTCCTGCACGTTGCGAAAGTGTCTGAAGTCGGGCGGTTGTTGCACGTCGGCGAGGTCGTTGCAGAGCTTCACGTGACGTCCGCCGACTTCCCGTGGCTCAACGCACAAGTCGTGCGCCGTCAGGGGTTTCGAGTTCGTCGAGCCGCTCTTCGAAGACGAGCTCAGACATCTCAACTCGTCGCTGGACGAGGAGACTGACGCGTGGACTCAGCATCCTTGAAGGATCCAGCCGGCAACCTTGTCTCGGAGTACCTGCTTCACATGGCCGGGGGCGAAGCCTGGTGGCGTTGGGCGGACGAGCCGTTCCCGACCAGTTGGCCTGACCCGCGGTCCGCCCGGATCTGCCGCCGATCGAGCACAGCACCGGCCGCCGAGGCATGTGCCATGTCAGGGGTGACCCGCCCAATGGGACCACGTACTGTTCGAACGTGACCCCCGAAGAGGTCGGCGAATTCGTGGAGTCCCTGCCGCAAGTGAAGCGTAAGGGCACCGCGGCGCTTCCAGCGTGGTACGTCAACGACCGCCTTGTCGCCCGTCTTCTCGACCCAACCACACTGCTCATTCGGGTACCGCTGGGCAAACGAGACTCCTTGCTCGCCACCTACCCGACCAGCTTCGGTGTGCCACCTCGATTCGAGGCCCATCACAAAGTCGAGGCGTATTTGGACCGAGCTGAGCCGACTGCCATACGTACCGCCGTCGAGCTTGCCTGGGACATGCAACGATCGTAGGGCCAGGCGACTGGGACCAGCCTGGATTTGAACCGAAACGATCGCTCATGGCGCGATCCGGGCATTAATCCGAAGCGGAACCCTCAAGCAACAACCGAAGCACGGATCTGCCGATGTGCGGAAATAGGAAGTGGCGTATCAGCAGTATGTTTTCCGCCATTGGTCTGCGGTACCGAGGATCGTCATGCCTGCGCGCTGGTACACGTCACCGGCGTGGGTTTCGTTGTAGGTGTCGACGTCGACGCCCACGCTGCTGTGTCCGCGCCTGTGGAGCTCGGTGAACGCTGTCGTGAGAAGCTCGGTTGCCAGCCCCTTGCCTCGGTATTGCGGGAGTGTTCCGAGCCAGGCGATCCAGGCTCGGTCGGCGGGTGCGCGGGCGATGAGCGCTGCGGCCGGTTGGTCTGCGACGAAGGCAAGGAGCCATAGCGACGGGTCGTGGCCGTCGCGGTGTTGTTGGTCGGAAAGGAAATCGTCGAAGCTTTGTCGTTGGTGGTTCCAGTGTCCGTCGTTGGCCTCTTCGAGGACGGCATGAACGGTTGCCATCTCAGCCTCAGAGGATGCGGGGCGGATTACCGCTTCGCCTGTCGTCGGTGCCTCGGAGAACCTCGTCAGGTCCGCTTTCATTCGGGTATAGCTGTGCACGATCGTCCAACCCGACGCGACCAACTGCGGGACGGCGAGGGCTTGTGGAAGCTGGAAAACCGTGGCTTCAACAGGTTTCGTCTCGGCACCCTGCAAGATCCACTGGTCAACCAGCGCGAGCAGCATGCGTGCCACCTCGCCACCCCCCTCGCGCGAGTCAACGCGCAATTGGACCCGGAGCTGGCCGGGCCGCGGCGCAGGATGCAGCAACACCAGCCCGTGAATGTCACCCTCATCTATGGCGACCTGGCTACGCCTCGCAAGATCAAGCCCTGGGGCGGCCAGCAGATCAGCGATGTCGGCTCTTGATGTCTCAGCTCGCCCGATCTCTGCAACATCGGCTGAACGGAACAGACGAACAAGCGCATCCGTGTCTTCAACGCACACCGGCCGACGGATCACAGGTCGAACCTCGCACGTCGGCTGCGCAGACAGCAACCGGATTACCCGTCGTTCGAACATCCGCATCTGCCGCGATCCGCGCGATCATGGCGATGAGCGAGTGCCGGGGTCGTGCGGGTCAGTGTCCGTCGAACGCGAAGCGCTCACCCGCCTGCGGGTCATAGAGCGGACAGCTGAGCCCGATCGCCACATTCACGATGCGGTTCATGTCGTCGCCAGACATGCCGCGACAGTCCGCTCGAAGGTGTTGCCTAGACCACGTGACTTCGAGTCCCGCTCGTTGACTCGGGCTGACCCACGTGAGCCACTCACCGGGGCCGTTGGCCGCCCGCGAGGCCCCGGGAAATGAAGCCACCAGTGCCTCTAGGAAAGCATCCACCGGTATGTCGTTGAGACCCGGGACCGATCCTCTCTCGCCCATCAGCTCCTGATAGATCGATTCCGGGTCGACGGTCTGGGAAGCGTTCTGCTGCCAGAAAACGAGTTCGTAACTCACGTCGGGAGTCTGGCATGGGGTCGTCGCGACGTCGGACGCAACAGTCGGTCGCCGTGCACCTCCGTTGGCGTTGACACGGCCGGCCAGCCCCGGCAGGATCGGTGCACGGCGTGGCCGACGCCCAGCCTCATGAGGACCTGCCCCAGCCGGGCCCTCGAGAAGGCGAAGGGGATTCTGCCCTCAAGGTTGCTGCTGTCCAGGCCTGTTTCGAGTGCCGCTTCGCTGGGGGAATGGGGCACGTCGAGGAGGCTTGTCATGACCAAAGAGGGCAGTTTCAAGCGCGCAGTGCGTCAGCGGGCACAAGCGACCGGATTGCGGTACACCGAGGCCCGCGCCGCGCTGGAGAAGGGCCGCATGTCGCCGTTTGCTCGCACTCGCCCCGTCGAGTTCGCGGAGCTGAGGGCGCACCTCGAGACGCGATACGGCATTAGCATCACCTCGATCGCGCCCATCGACGACGACCCCGAGACGCGGCCACACGGGTCCTGGGTGGGCCACTACCCCTGGACGCTGGTCGTCAAGCGAGAGGACGGCTCGCCCTGGATCGCTCGAGTCTTCTCGTCGGCAGCGGACACGGTCGGCCGCGTCGAGGGCGATGCGGAGATCCTGCGGTTCCTGGCCTTACACGACTTCCCCGCCGAACGGCCCGCGCACGACGATCCGGTGTCGGTGCTCGAGGGGAGCGGGGTGATCGTGACCGAGTACGTCGAGGGCGGACGCCCGACCCAGTCGCCGGCGGTGCTCCACGAGCTGGCGAGCCTGCTCGGCCGCCTGCACAAACTGCCCGCGGCCGGTGGTGCGGTCGTGCGGGACGGAGGGTCGGAGGAGCACGACGGCGCCTTCTTCGCGGGACGACCGAAGCAGGATCTCGCGGCGGCGATGAGCTTTCTGGTGAGCGTCGAGGACGCCGTCGCTCCCGAGGGTCGCGAGATGTTCGAGTGGCTCCGCGACAAGGTCGAGCACGCCGACGACGCGGAGGGCCTGCCCGAGGCGTTCACCCACGGGAACTACCACGCATGGGCGGCCGTCGGCAGGCCGGGCAACCTCGCCATCGTCGGCTGGGCAGGGTCCGGGCGCGGACCCCGCCTGCCCGCACTCGCCTGGCTGCTGACGACCGCGGGGGAGGGCGATGGGGAGGGCATCGACGCGGTCGCGCGCGGGTATCGCGAGCACGTTCAGCTCACCGGTGAGGAGTTCGAGCGGCTGCCCGGCGTACTGGCTATGCGACCGCTGTGGCTGGCGTGCCTCGACTACCGGCAGTCGGCGCGCAGCGGGTCCACCCCGACGATGGACGAGGGGTGGATCGGCTGGCTCGCGCGCCCCGAGCACGCCGAACGACTAGCTGCCCGGGCGATCGCGTCGTTGCGAGGCTGAGTCGCGCGCTGCTCGCGCTCTGCGTCACAAGCCTCGCGGCGTGGGGCAACACTGCCGCGAGCTCGGTCGACGGCGGATCAGAGCGGTCGTGGCGAGCTCCTATGCCACCGTCGACGTGATGTTGCCATCTGTCGTCAAGATGTCTGGCTCGCGTTGCCGGAGTGGGCGGACGCGTGGTACCAGCGCAGTACTCGCAGCGCCCTCAAGGTGTTCCACCGGCTAGGCGTGCCGTCGGGTTCCTCGAACCGGAAGTGGACCGCGCCGGGGTGGCTGTTCTCGAGCGGCCAACGCCCGTCGGGTCGGCGCTTTGAGCGGACGTGTTCGATCGCTTCGGCGAGCCGCGGATCCGGAGTGCCCCCACGCCGGGCGAAGTACTCCGTGGCCTTGAGCAGGTCGTAGTGCCAGCGTGGGGGGTAGGAGAACAATGCCCACTGCGGGTTGACCACCTCGCCCGTGCGTAACGACCGGAAGAGGTTGCGCCGGAGCAAGTACTCCTCTCCGTTCCGGCGAGCCTGGCGGACCTCCTCAGATCCGCCGGTATGGCGCTCCCACCCCAGCAGAGCGTCGATCACGTCCAGGGTGCTTGCGAAAGATGCCGGCGCTGGGCGCGTCTCGGCCCAGCAGTTCCAGCCACCATCCGGCATCTGGTCGGCCACGAGCCGCTGCACCACCGGGTCGACGTCGACGCCCAGGTAGGTACCGATCAGGATCGTGCCGGCGTTGATGCAGCAGTCCACCTCGCCGGCGAAGAACGGCAGCCCGTCGTACTCCCAGCGGCAGTTGCGGGCCACCAGGTGCGCGGTCTCTTGCATCACCGGACTGTCCGGGGGTACGCCCAGGTGGCATAGGTCGAGCAGGACCGGGTACGTCGCGGTCCACGGCTGGCCCGGCTCGGCACTCGACCCGTCGGTCGGTGACTCGGCCGGTTCCGGGTCGGGCGATGGGAAAGGCGGCGGTGGCTCACCAGCAGCCAAAGCGCGCGCAGTGGCCGCTGCGAACGCCGCGGTATCCGGAATGTAGGCCCCGTTCGCCCACAGGCCATCAGGGGCCCGCAGCGCCAGTAGCCGAGCACCCCAGCCCTCGTGCTCCACCCGCGCTCGCTCGGTCGCCACCTCGGTCTCCGAGGCGTTGACGAGGTCGCGCAACACCTGCCAGCGGATCGCCGGATCGCCGTGCAGCAGCCACTGCACAACCGGATCGTCCTCGGCCATCGGCGGCGTGCGTGGCTGATAAGGGCCCTGATTCTCCGTCGGCTCCATCCCTGAACCTCACCTACGCCGACGCCACGAACGTCCGAGTCGCCTTCGCTAAGGGCAACCAACGCTTCATGGCGCGGTGGCGCATGCGTTGCTCGACGAGTCGCTCACGGGGGCGTTCAGGACGTCCACCCTCCGAAAGGTAGCGGACCGTCAGGCTGATTAACAGACGTCCGTTCATGCCGCTGTCAGCGCGGACATGCCGATCAGCGCGCACCTGCTCAGGTTGTGACCTCGCCCTTGTGGACCTTAAGCGAGATGTTCCCGAGATCGAACGCCAGGTCTACTCCTACCTGTTCGCCCATCTCCGTTGCGCAGAGATGTCCATGACTCCAGCCGGGAACCCCTGAAGCCCGCAAACGGTGGCTCGTCGGCGGCGTCTCGCATCGTCCATCGCCCACCGTCGATGTCGTACTGGAACGGTGCGAGCCAGGATTCGTCGCCCGCTCTGGTGCCGACAACATCGAACGTCCAGTCCGCGTTGCCGCTGAAGAGCGCTCTTCGGCCACCTTCGAAGTGCATGTGTACGGGACCGACTCGGATGTCGGCTGAGCGGACGGGTTCGTTGTGGCTAATCGGTTGCGACCTGGACGGCGCTCAGGATGGTCGACAGGCTGGCCGGGTGGGCCATCTTCAGGTCTGCGAGATCGCTGGGCCGGAACCAGCGAAGATCGTCGTGCTCCTCGGGTGCGGCGTTGACAGGCTCCCCTTCCCAGCGCGTGACGAGGAACGCGTGTATGTCGAGGGTGGGGTCGCTGACCGTCATAGGAATGGGCTGGGGGTCGTGGACGTGGACACCGAGTTCTTCGAGGCATTCCCGACTGACGGCCTGGTGAGGCAACTCGCCTGACTCGACATGTCCGCCGACGAGGTCCCAGCAGTCGGGATACCAGCGACGCGATGGATGGCGATGCACCAGGAGCACGAGACCGTCCCGCACAAGTGCCGCGACTGAGATCGGAATCTGGGCGACCATGGCGACACACTAGACGCGAACGCACTCTCATGCCGCCGAGAGGGAAGCGCGCGGTCATGTCGATGACAGCGGGTTGGCGTCGACCGAGGCTCGTCGAGCTCGGCAGGCCGGCCGTGCTCCTCGGCCGCGACGGTGCGTACGCTGCCCGGAAACTGAGTTACCGGACGCTGAACGTCCGGAACCGGGGGTACGTTGCTGGCATGTCCGACTTCACGATCAAGGCGCTCACGCCGGAGACGTTCGACGACTTCGCCGCTCTCGTCGAGCGGAACAAGGGCATGTTCGCCAGCTGCTGGTGCACGCATTTCCATCCCGACTGCGCGGAGAAGGGCCAGAGCGCCGAGGGGAACCGGGCGCTCAAGCAACGTCTGGTGGCCGACGGGATCGCGCACGCGTCGCTGGTCTACGACGGCGACCGGGCCGTCGCTTGGGCGGAGTACGGATCACCCGAGGAGCTGCCCAACATCCAGCACCGCAAGGAGTACGTCGCCACTGCCGGGCGACTGCCCGACTACCGGGTCACCTGCATCCTGGTCGAGCGCGGCCTTCGCGGTCAGGGCCTGGCGGCGATTGCGCTGCGCGGAGCCGTCGAGCTGATCGCGCAGGCCGGCGGTGGCCTGGTCGAGGGCTACCCGCACGACACCGGCGGGGTCCGGAAGAAGAACTCGTCGTTCCTCTACAACGGCACCCGCACGATGTACGAGCGCGAGGGCTTCACCTACGACCGGCCCAAGGGCCAGGGCAACTGCGTGATGATGCGCGAGGTGGGCCCGAGCACGCGCGACTGAGCCGGTCCAGCGCTCCACGCGGAGACGACGGCTACCCGGCACCGCCTCGTCTGTACGAGTCGCTCGGCTTCTCCACGATTGCGCGTACGTGCACACTTTCGTGGACCTTATGGCGGGCTCCCGCGACTGATCCGCAAGCGAGGACGACCTTCGTCAGCGGGCGCATGCCATGCTGCGCTTCATGCCGCGCTAGGAAGGAAACGCACTCTCATGCCGCAGGCAGTTAAGGCGCGGGTGCCGATGTGCGGGCAGCAACGCCGCGACGCCGGCCAGCAGCGCCTCGTGAACCTCGATCCGTGATCACGCCGACGCGGTACGACAGGCCGACCGCACACAGTCGAAGTGTGGCGGCCGGCCTGACCGCGGTCAGTTAACCGTCAGGACCTTCGACGCTGTCTGCGTCCCCTGGTGGTCGGCGTCTGCCAGCCATACGACGCGGTACGTGTACGTGCCGCGTGCAGTCGGCTTGATGCTGAACGCAAACTTTCCGTTCGTCGCCAGCTTTCCCGTCGTCACTGCGACCCAACTGGTTCCCGATCGGCGCTGCAAGTAGACGGTCATCCCGGCGTGCGGCGGGTTCAGATACCCGTACAGCACCGACGACTGACCAAGCAGAATCGAGGATGGGGTCAGGTACGCCGACATCGCCGGCTGGACCTGGACCAGCACAGTCGTGCTCCGCGTGCCCAGCAAACCCGTCGTGCCGTTGTAGCCCCACATGTAGTACGTCGACACTCCGGGCTTCTGCGCCGAACTGACCACGCCATTGGCATCAGACGTGAACTGTCCCACCAACGACCACTTCGTCGCGGTCTTCGCCTTCGAGTACAGGTAAACCGGTACGCCGGACAGCTTGCCGCCATCGTTGATCCGCGTCACCGTGGTGCTCACGGTGACCGCCCGGGTGTACATGATCGAGGCGGCACTGGCCGTGATCGTGGCCTTCGTGCCGATCAGACGCACCCCGATGCCCGGCCCGATCTTTCCGGTGCTGTCCTTCACCCAGGCCCGGTAGGCGTAGCTGGCGGAATTCGCCAAACCGGTCACGGTGTAGAGGCTCGCGGTGCCGTTGTAGATCGCCGTACCGGACGACGGCAGCGCCGGCGCGGTATTGCCCGCTGCGCCGCGGACGATGATCTGACCGAGTGTCGTACCGGCCGGACTGGTCCAGCGCAGCGTGGCAGAGCCCACCGAACCGGTCACGCTGAGGATGCTGACAGGTGGCGGCGGTGGAGTGAGGTCCGCCCAGTTCTTGTCGATGTTCATGCTCACGCCGCCGTGGGTCTCGGTGGCGTTGCCGACGTACTGGTGCACCCGCTGGTGGTTCGTCCAGTACGTGCTCGAGATGTACTTGTCGTCGGTGACAGCCGCCACGTTGTTCCAGCGGGCGAACCAAAGGTTGTCCGGACGCGTGTACGCCGTACTGGTGTAGGCGCTGTTCAGGTCGACACCACCCGAACCGGCGGCGACGTAGGCGCCACCGAGGTAGCCGCGGGCGTTGAGCTCCTGAGTCCAACCGCTCAGGTAGGACAGCACTGAGGCCTTGCACGCGGCCGTGGAGGTGTAGCCCTCGACGTCGCTGTAGATCGCGCTCCGCTGCGCGAACCCAAGCGCCTGCGCGGCAGCGACGGCGTTGGCAGCGGCGGTCTTGCCCTGCGCCAGGGCGGTGGCCGGGTCAGTAGACATCTTGCTGCTGAAGTTCGTGCAGGGCGCCTGCATGCCGACGTCGATCAGCAGGAACTGCCAGCCCTTGCTCGCGTTGGCCGACACCCAGTCAGGCGTCAGGTTCGGCTGCGCACAGGCGCGCAAGCCACCGCTGATGTAGATGCCGAGGGCCTTGTAGTCCGGCAGCCAGGCGTCCATCGTCGACTGGCTCGGCGCCGTACAAGCGTCGAACGCCTGACCGGTGAAGTTGCCCGTGGCGACTACCGACGGCGCCACAGCAGCCGGCTGAGCGACCTGGGCGGACTGGGTCTTCGAGACGACGCGACCGGTGGCCAGTACGTCGTCCGCCGCCTGCTCGTCGCCCGGAGCGTAGTAGGCCGTCGCGAGTACGCCGGCATCCTTGACGGCACGACGCAGCAGGCCAGGTGCCGACTGCTGTTCCTTGGTCAACGGCTCGAGAACGAGTCCTTCGCTGCGGCCGACCAGGTGGGCCGGGCAGTTGGCCTGAGCGGTGCTACGGCCCAGGTACACGGCGGGACGGTCGAAACGGACGCAGGTAGAGGGGTTGGCGGCCAGGTCGACGACCGGCCAACTCGCTGGGACAGTGACTTCGTAGCCGCGGTACGAGACCTTCTGGGTCTCGTCCGCGGCGGCCGGGCGGCTGATGGTCACCACGGCGGCGACCCCGGCGACCAGTCCAAGGGCGACAATCAGCGCCCCGGGTCTGTACAGCCTCACAGAAGCTCCTCACTTTCGGCGGACGGCTGGTCCGGCGGAAAGTGCGACCCCCAGTCCCAACCCCTGATCCCCAAGTCAAGACGAGTGCCCGCCGCTCTGTCCAAGAGCGTCCGGCACTCGCCTCGATGCCCGAATGCTATCGATGCAGATCACAGGGGCAGCGGTCAGGGGGCAGCGACTGTGGCAGCATGCGCTGCGGACCAACGGACTGCCGCGATCGCCACGAAGGCGAGACGGTGTCACAAACTGGAGGCCAGCAGGCGATTAGGAACGTCCTGATCTGCCGAGATCAGTACGGCTGATCTTGTTGTGCTGCTGCCGCTAGCATCGTCGGCATGGCAACGCGGCTTGTTCAAATCAACATGAAGGCTCGCGACGACTCCGCGCTGGGCGGTTTCTGGGCGGAGGCGCTCGGCTGGGGAGTCTCCAGCGAGGGACCCGGCGTGACCAACCTCGAACCCGAGGGCTTCGTCTACCCCGACCCCGTCGCCGTCTGCCTCGACCTCATTGCCTCCGCGGAACCCAAGACGGTGAAGAACCGCGTGCACGTCGACCTCGCCACCACCTCGGCGGCCCATCAGGCGGAGGTGGTCACGCGCCTGAAGGATCTCGGCGCAACACCCGCCGACGTAGGCCAGGGCGACGTCCCATGGACGGTCATGGCCGACCCAGAGGGCAACGAGTTCTGCGTGCTGGACTCGCTGTACCAAGACACCGGACCAATCGCCACGGTAGTGGTCGACTGCGCGGATCCGCGAGCCATGGCCCGCTTCTGGGGCAAGGCCATGGACTGGACCCTGCACAAGGTGACCGACAACAACGCGGTACTGCGCTCCGCCAAGGGCGTCGGCCCATATCTGCAGTTCCTCCGCACACCCGACGTGAAGACCGTGTGGAACCGAGTCCATCTCGACCTCCGCCCATACCCAGGTGACGACCTGGAGGCAGAGGCGGCCAGACTGCGGACTCTCGGCGCCACCGCCATCGACCTAGGCCAGAGCGACGTCACGTGGACGGTCTTCGCCGACCCGGAAGGCAACGAGTTCTGCCTCCTCGCCCCAGGCTGAACCCAAACCCTCCTCATCCGCTCACTACGCCACGAGCCCGAACTTGCGACCCTCCAATCTCCGCGAACGCCCGGTACTCCGACTCCGTGAGTGGCGCGTCGAACTCGTACACGTTCTGGGCCAGGTTCTCGAACGCAACTCCGGGTTCGCCGTGGGCCACCAGATCGAGAGAGTCCGCGACTCGCACGTCGAAGGAGTCACCCAATGCGGCCTCGCTGTCATGGGTGGCCCGTCCCCATAGCGAGTGCGCCAGCATCCTCAGGCGTTGCACTGTGTCGCCGTCCACTGGTAGAGGCTATCGCCGTCGCGTCCAACGTCCGCTCGTGCCGCGATGCGCGCTCATGCCGAATTGAGTGCGGTCAGGGTGTTCGGGCCTCCCATGCCGGCTGCTGGGTGTTGCCATTGTGCACGACGATGTCGGCGTGATCGGTCGGGCGGACCGTCGCGAAGTAGAACTGTTGCGAGGGGATGTAGCGCTCGCGCCAGCGGCGCTCGACATCGGCGGCGGACATCACCCCCTGCTCCCGGATCAGGGCGCGATCCACGGTCTCCTCGAATGCAGTCGACACGAAGATGCGCAGGTCCCACCGATCGATCAGTTCCGGGCGCTGGAGGAAGACGCCGTCGAAGACCAGCACGGCGTCGGCGGGGGCCGTCGAGACCTGCGGGGACAGCGCGGTGTCCGTGGTGCGGTCGTAGACCGCGTGCTGGAACCGTCGGTCGCCGCCCGGGCCGAGCGGATCTAGCAGGACTCGGTTCAGCGCGTCGTAGTCGTGGTTGTCGAGGTAGCAGCCTTCGGGCGAGTACTCGCCGCGCCTGTAGCGCTGTGCCTTGGGGAAGAGGAACCCCTCGATCGTCGCGCGGATGACGTCGCGGCCCTGAGCGCGCAGGACGACGGCCAGTTCGTCGGCCAGCGTGGTTTTGCCGGCGGCGGGCGGTCCGTCGACGGCAACCCGCGTCGGGTGCGCGACCGTGACGGACCCGACCGCCTCGGCCAAGCGACTGAGCATCTCGTCGCGGGTGCCGTTGTCCATGTTCTGCCGCCGTCCCTGCCTCGTGAAGACCTGTCGGGGGCCAACCCTAAGCGCACCTGGCCAGTAGCAGCCTGGAGCTACCGCGTCGAGTACGGCAAGAACGCAGCGGGCGAAAGTGGCTCCGGCACGCCGGATCGCAATCGCACGGACATGCCGCGTTTAGTGGATCGCGGACGTCTCCCTACGTCTCGTAGGCCTTTGCGATGTCCTCCCACAAGTCGGCCAAGACCTCTGTCCGCTCGGTCAACTGATCGAGGAGCATCCAGGCGTTCTCCGCACCACTGTGGAAGCACCGATAGGCCTCCGTATTGAACCCGTGGGTGGCCGTGGCGACGGCCCTTGCCTTGACGGCGAGCTGGGAGCGATCCGCGTCGTTGCGGACAGCCGCAAGAAACTGCATCTCTGCGCCCTCGTAATCGTCTGAGAGCAGGTCCAGTTCGGACTTGGTCACCCCAGAAGCCTAGAGGAGTACGGATGCACGCTCAGCTCTGGCGATAGATGGCGATGCTTTCGTCTCCGAGCGTACTGCCGAAGCGGCCGGCGTCGGCGTCCTTGGAGAGACTGCCGCACGGGCAACTCACGGTCTCGTTGGGATCGAGGGCCATCAGTTCGCGGCAGCGGGGACATTCCGCGAAGAGCTCTGGCCGCATGGACCAGCCACCAGAGGACCCCGTGGCAGACGGGCCATGACCCAGCAACACGTATCCATCATGCAAAGTCATGCGTCGACCCTACGCTGATCACCCGGCTGACGGCCTGCCAAGGAACGTTGAACTCGGGACATGCAGCCCACACGTCGTCCCACGATCGAGCTCGCAGTGCCAGACCATCCGGCATCCGCAGGAGTTGAAACGACCCGTCCGACGACCTCGGGCCAACCACGAATCGGTTCCGCGTCACTGCAACACCCTGACATACCGCAGACTGCAAGGCGCGGTCGTGCCGAAGGTGGGACGTTCCTCGGCGGACTCGATCGCGCTCTGATTGGGATTGCGCCGAGTTTCGCTACGTCCGCGCCTCAGTCTCGGGTGAGGCTGGCTGCGGCGTCCAGGCAGATGTCGAACAGCGCTTGCCGGGTCTGGGTGGCGCTGGTCCAGTCGCGGCCGTCCCAGTCGTCCGCGGCGAGGGTGTCGCCGGCGTACAGGAGTTGCCCGACTCGGACGCCGCGGTGCTTGCCGACGGCAAAGAATGCCGACGCTTCCATCTCGACCATGGAGCAGCCTTCCTCGACCCGGCGGTCGATGCGGCTGCGGGTCTCACGGAAGATGGCGTCGGTGGTCCAGGAGTTTCCGCGGCCGACAGCGAGACCGGATCGTTCGCAGGCCGACACGATTGCCTGGGAGACCTCACGATCGGCTTCGACGAATCTGGATGGCGGCAGGTAGTGATGTGAGGTGCCTTCGTCGCGAAGGGCCTGGTCGACGACCATCGCGTGGCCGAGTGCGAGCTCTGGGACGAGTGCGCCGGCGCCCCCGACCGCGATGAAGGTGTGACAGCCGTTAGCGATCATTTCTTCCATGGTGGCGACGGCTGCGGGAGCGCCCAGACCGGGGTAGAAGAAGGCGATGCGCGGGCCGTGGCGGTCGTCTTCGTGGACCGGGCAGCCGCCGTACACGCTGAGGTTGGCGGATTGTTTGGCGCCGGCCTGGCTGATGACCTCCTGGAAGAAGCACATCACCGCGATCTTCGGCAGGCCGGTGATCGGAGGCTGCAGGCCGGCGGGGTCCAGCACCCCGGGCTCGGTGAGATCGGTCTCGAGCAATGGTGATGTCACGGCCGCCAGTCCTACCACAACCGATTCACGCTGGATGTGTGCCCGGTTGTGCCGAACACAAGAGCAGCTCGTGCGCCCCTGAGCTGCCGGGCGGCAGTTGATTCGGTGAACGCGTCCGCGCACTCGCTCATGTCACCGGACGTGCGCGGCGACGTTGTTGGCACGTGACGTAGAGCTTGGTTCTTGCGCCTGGCTTGAAGCCGATGGATTGGTAGAGCGCCCGCGCTTGCGGGTAGCCGTCGTCACCGCGTGGGCAGACTAATGCATCGGTGCCACCTGCCTCGCGCAAGGCGTGCAGTGCGGCTAGGTTGACCGCCTGGCCTAGCCCTCGACGCCTGTACTCCGGGGCGCAGCCGACCGGCTCCACGAGGCCGATGCCGTGCACCCGATCGTGCCAGATCAGCGCGGTGGCGACGAAGTCGCCGGTCGGGGCTCCGCCCATCCCCACGCGACCACCTGGCCGTCGTCCTCCCACAGCGCAGTACGCCAGGTGTCCCCGCGCCGGCCAGAGTCCACGCTGCGTTGCCAGGCCACGTCGCCGATGTGCAACCGCGACCCCGGACTCCAGGTCCGCTGGACCAGGTCCTGCATCAACCGGAGGTCGTCAGGCCCTTCGAAATCTCGTCGTCGCACTGCAAACCTCCCGTGGGTGGATCGGCTCGCCCAGCATCGCTTGAGCTGCACAGCAGCTCAAGCGATTTGGGTCGGGTCCCGACTGCCGGCGGTCCTACTGGCGCGTTGCCTTCCATAGCTCGACGCTGGGCCAAGTCGAGGCCCATTCGGGCGGGACGTAGCCGTAGTCGGAGTGGGCGTTGGCGGGGGCGATGTACTCGGTGAGTTCGTCCAGCTGGAATCCGGATTGCCGGAGGAGCTTGATCATCGGGCCGGTCGGTAGCTGGAAGTGGGTGCCGCCATCGGGCCGGTTGATCCGTGCGACGTCTGCGTACGGTCGGCTGAGGCGGTCTCCTGCAGCTTCGGCATCAGGAGCCGTGCACAGTTCCACGAGGGTGGAGTTGCGCAGGAAGATCAGCTGGCCGCCGGACCGGACAAGCCGGGCGGCTTCTGGAATCCACAGCGTCGGGTCACACCAGCTGCTGGCCCCGTACTCACTGATCGCCACGTCGAAGCTGTTGTCCGGCAGCGGGACCTGCTCCGCGTTGCCGTGGATCAGTGGGAACACCAGGCCGAACTCCTGTTGGAGTGCTTCGGCAGTCGCGAGCTGCTCGGCCGAGTTGTCGATGCCTACCGGACGACCGCCGGCCCGCATCACCCATGCCCCGATGTAGGCAGTCCCGCAGCCCAGGTCGCGATGACGTCCTTCCCGCTCAGTTCCGGGAGCACGTGCAAGTCGGATTCCGGTGTTGCCCAGATCCCCCAATGCGGCTCGGCGGCCCATTGCTGCGCTGCCCGGCTCCCGAACCATGCGCTGTACCGGTCATCCCAGATCGTCTGGTTTCGGGCAGCGTGGCCTGGCGGTGCCTCGTCATCGGACATGACCGGCAGTCAAGCGGTGAGGCCTCCGCGAGCGCAACCGAAATTCCTCATCGCGGGTCCGCCTTTTGCATCGGATCTCTTCGTTTGTTTGGTCCGCGGGTAAACCTGCGGTGGGCGAAATGGCTGGACCGATTACTAACCTCTGCAAGCCTTTGTCCAGGTGTGTTTTGTGCCTCCGGAAACGCGCCGGCGCCGTGACTGCGGGCGGTAATGGAGTCATTACTTCTGGTCCATAGCGCAGTTGGGTGATCGTGTCGTATCGTCGCGTCATCGCCAGGCCTTGGTGGGGGTTCTGGTCTTCGAATCCTTTGTGTGCAAAGAAACTTTGGAGCTCGGATGACCATGGACGGTACTGTCGTGGTGCCCGGAACCAGCCAGGGTGCGGAGTGGGTCGACGATGTCCTGCTGGCCGGTCCGGCCGGTGACATTTGCTTTCGGTTGCCCGATCCTATCGACCGGGACAAATTGCGCGGATTTGTCCGCGATCGGCAAACGGAACTGGCTAGGTCCGGTTTCAGGCCGGGTGGTGCGGTGGCCTTGCGGTTGCCGCCGTCGATGGCTTTCGTCACGCATTTGCTGGCGGTCTGGCGCAGTGGCGGCCAGGCGATCCTGCTGGATCACCGACTGACCGACTACGAGGTCCGGCGCGCGACCGAACGGCTGGTCCCGCAGGTGGTGGTGTCACCGGCGCGGCCGGTGCCGGCGGGGCTGCGGACCTTCGTCGAGGTCGACGCCGACCTGGCCAGCTACTCGGGTCATCCGGCCGGTACGACGCACGCCGTCGTACAACTCAGTTCCGGGTCGACCGGGCCGTCGAAGGTGATCGGCCGGAGTGCCGAGGACCTGGTCGAGGAGGTACTGCGGTACACGCGGATCGACGGCGTACCGCAGCGGGGGGAGCGGTTGATCCTGCTGCCGTCGATGGTGCATGTGCTCGGATTGGTCGGCGGTCTGCTCTACGGCCTGCATGCGGGCGTCGAGCTGGTGCCGCCGGCCCGGCTGACGGGGGATGCGATCGTTCAGGCGATCGGGTCGGCCACCACTCCGGCGACGGTGCTCGGGGTGCCGTTCCACATCGGGCTGCTCGCGTCGGTACAGGATCCGCCGCGGTTGCCGCAGTTCAAGCGGATGACGACCGGCGGCGAGCTGGTGCCGGCGGCGGTGTCGCGGTCCTTCGAGGAGAAGTACGGCGCACCGCTCGGGAACATGTACGGGATGACCGAGGTCGGGGTGATCGGCACCGACCTGTACGGCGAACACCGGCCGGCGATCCGGCCCGCGCCCGGGATCGAGGTCCGCGCGGTCGACGGCGAACTGCAGGTCCGCCGGCCGGAATCGCCGTACCTGGGCCTGTCCGACCCGACCCGCTGGTCCGACGGCTGGTTGCACACCCGCGACGCCGGGGTGGTGGACGAGAAGACCGGACTGGTCAGCATCAAGGGACGGCTCGACTCCCAGGTCTCCGTCGGCGGCCTCAAGGTCGACCTCACCGAGGTCGAGTACACGCTGGCCTCACTCCGCGGCGTCGAGGCGGCGGTCGTGGCCTTCGACGGCGCCATCACCGCCTACGTCCAGGTCAGTGCTCCACAGACGGTCTCCCAGCTGGAGAGCGATCTGGCCCAACTCCTCGCCCCCTACAAACGCCCTCGAACCCTCCACCTCCTCGATCAGTTGCCCCGAACAACCACCGGAAAACTCGTCCGCGACCTGACCACCCTCCGCAAGGCCGTCTCGTGATGCACAGTCACTACCACCTCGGTAGCTGTCGAGGCCAGAGCCACCGCCAGAACCGCCTGCTCCACAGGCACATGGAGAACTGCGAGGCCGGCTTCGCCAGTAACCATGCCGGCAGCCGGGGAGGCGGGGAGTGGCATTCGGCGGCGCAAGCCGGAGTTGCGCAGGCCTTGGCCGAGCGCCTTGCCTACTGCCTCCTTCGCGGTCCAGAGGTGAAGGAAAGCTGTCAGCTCGTCGGGTTGGTCAGTCATCCACGCCAGCTCGGCCGGGTGGAACCAGCGCTCGGCCAGGGCGCGCACTTCCCGCGGGTGCGCCTCCTCCACGTCCACGCCGAGGGGGCCGGCGTACGACGCGGCGACGGCAAGCAGGTGGTGCGTGTGACTGATGCTCACCGCGAGGCCGGGAATGTGCGGCCGGCCGGCCGGGTCGTGGCTGAGGACCGGGCCGGTGACGAGTGTGCTCGCGAGGGCGAGCAGGAGTTCGTGGGCCGTGAGACGCGGCTCGGCGCCGGCCGGCGCCAACCAGACATGTACGGAATCACCCACCGAAAGAAGGTAACCGAATGAAGGACGAGGTTCGCGCGTTCGTCATCGCGCAACTGCAGGACATGAACTACGACACCGAAGGCATCGACGACGACACCACGCTCGGCCCGGCCGGGGTGGACCTGGAGTCGCTCGCGCTGGCGGATCTGTCGGTGCGGGTCGAGGACCGGTTCGGGGTCAGGTTCTCCGACGACGAGTCCGAGCAACTGGCGCTGATGACGGTCGGCGAGTTCACCGCCGAGGTGGCCGGCCGGGTAGCCCAGCAGGTCTGATGATTACGCGGGACGAGATCCTCACCTGGCTGGCCGGTCTCGGCGAGCGCCCACCCGGTGCCGAGCGGCTCGACTCGATGGAACTGGCGTGGCTGGTCCATCAGGTCGAGCAGCGGTACGGCGTCGAGCTCGCCGACGACCAGCTGGAACGCATGGCCACCATCGACGACGCCGTGACCGTGATCGCCGAGGTGCTGACCAGCCATGTCTGAGCCCCGACCGGTCGCCGTCACCGGCCTCTCGATCCTGACCGCGCTCGGCCGCGGATCGGAGGCGCAGCTCACCGGTACGCCGGCCTTCACCGAGGTCAGCCGTTTCGACACCAGCAACGGTCGCGCGCACCACGCCGCGACGGCAGCCGAAACCGGCACGCTGGAAGAAGAACTGGACCAGGCGATCGCGACCGCCTGCGCGCAGGCCGGCGTCGACCGCACCACGACACCGCTCCTGCTCGCCCTCCACACCGCCCCGCCCAGCGACTTCGGCCAGCGCCGCGTCTACACCAGCGCCTGCGTCTCAGCCAGTACGGCGCTGGCCGACGCCGCAACGTTGATCCGCGCCGGCCGGGTCGACCGCATCGTCGTAGCCGCGGCCTACCTCGTCGAGCCCTACCAGTACGCGCTCTTCGACGCCGGTCGAGCACTGTCCACCGACGCCGCCGTCCGCCCCTTCAGCCGCCACCGCCAAGGCACCCTCCTGGGCGACGGCGTAGCCGCAGTAGTCCTGGAGTCTGGCGAAGGCCTGGCCGAACTGGTCGCTTGGTCCCGCAGCGGCGACGCGTACCACGCCTGCCAACCGTCCCCCGACGGCCGAGGACTAGCCGCCGCCATCGAGCGTGCCCTCGCCCGAGCGGGCCTACCACCCGAAGCCATCGGCTACCTGAACGCGAACGCGACCGGCACCGTCTTCAGCGACGCCGCCGAAGCCGCCGCCATCACCCGAGTCTTCAATCCCGCCCACACCACCCCCGCCGATGGGTCAGCCCACAAGCCGGTGGGTTTGCCTACCGGGGACGGGTTGGTCAACCCGCCGTCTGGTGGGCCAACCCATGAGCGGGGGATGCGTGGGGTGGCGGTGAGTTCGACGAAGGGTTTGCACGGGCACGCGTTGGAGGCTTCTGGGTTGGTCGAGTTCGTGGTGACCGTCCAGGCGTTGCGGGAGGGGAAGTTGCCGGTGAACGCCGGGTTCCTCGAGTCGGATCCCGCCTGTCGGCTGGATCTGATTCTGGATGCGCCGCGGCCGCCGGGCTCGCCGTACGGGATGTCACTGAACTCGGCGTTCGGGGGAGCCAATACGGCGTTGGTGGTGCGGGTGGGATGAGCGGGCTGCTGGAAGTTCATGAGCTGGTGGTGCTGGCCGAGGGCTACTGGCCGGACGTGGATGACGCGGGTGAACCGCCGGCGCTGCCTGGGTTTGTGTTGTCGGCGTTCAGTCCGTTGGCGGCGGTGGTTGCGGAGCGGTGCTTGGGGCGGCTGAGCGAGCGTACGGCGCGCACCGGGATCGTGCTGGTGAGCGACGGGGACCGGGTCAGCGCGGAGCATGTGCGCCAAACGGTTGCTGAGGGCAAGAGACTCGGGCCGTTGTTCTTCTTCCAGTCGGTGCCGAACAGCGTGGCGGGATGGATCGCCGCGCGGTGGGACCTGCGCGGCCCGGTGGTGTGTGTGACGGACGGCGGGATCGACGAGGCCGCCTTGCTGATCGGTGACGGGGATGCCGATCAGGTGCTGATCGTGCAGGTGGGGGCCGACCAGGCGTCCGCCGTGATCGTGACTGGGGGAGACCCGACATGAAGAACCTGCGAGCCCGACTCGCCGCGGATCCGGCGATCGGCGCCGGCAACGTCCTCGCCCGGGTGATCGCGCACGGCGCCGACCCGGACGGCCCAGGCCTGACCTTCGACACAGCCGTCGACCACTTCCCGGCCGAGCACCCGTTGACGCTCGGCGAGTTGGACGACCGGGTCCAGGCCCGTACGGCGTGGCTGCACGAGCACGGCATCGGCCGCCGGGACGTGGTTGCGATCTGGGCCACCGAGGCGCAGGACATCGTGCTCAGCTTCCTCGCGCTGACCCGAGTCGGCGCGATTCCCGCTCTGCTCAACGGCAAGATGGCGCCGGCCATCGCGGACGAATACATCCGCCGACTGCGGGTCACCGCGGTCCTGGCCGACGTGGCCCATCGCCCGCTCCTGCAGACCGAGGTCCTCGCCGAGCCGAAGGAGCTCGGCACCGGTGATCCGGCGAAGGCGCCTGAGCACTACCGGCACCACCGCGACGACCCGATCGTGATCACCCACACCAGCGGCACAACCGGCGTACCCAAGGCTGTTCTGCACACCCACACCACCTTGTACGCCGCTCTCAAGCACCTGTTGACCATGCCGCAGGCGCAAGGCACGGATCGGATTCTCAACGCGCTCCCGATCCCGCACACCGCGACGATCCTGATGGTCAACCAGGTGCTCGGGAACCGCGCCGAGATGCTCCTGTTGTCCAGCCAGGACGCGCCGTACGTCCTGCGGCACATCGAGCGGTGGAAGCCGCGGGCCGTCTACGGGTTTGCCGTCACGTGGGCCGGGTTGGCGCGCGAGGAGCTGGGCAAGCACGATCTGGACTCGGTGCGGATGTGGTTCAACACGGGCGACTGTGCGCATGAGCCGCACATCCGCAAACTCGTTGCCGTCGGCACCCGGGAGACCGTCACGCGGGAAGGGCGAGTGACGGTCAAGGGCAGTCACTTCGTCGACGGTCTCGGGTCGAGCGAGATGGGGCACAACGGCTTCCACATCACGCACACGATCGACAGTGATCACTACGGGCGGTGTATCGGGAAGCCGTATCAGTTCGCGGAGGCCGCCGTACTGACGTCGACCGGTGAGGAACTGCCGCTCGGCAAGGTCGGCCTGCTCGGCTTCCGCTCACCGTCGGTGTCACCCGGCTACTGGAACGACTCGGTCACCACGTACCGCTTCCGGCTGAACGGGTGGTTCCTGACCGGTGACTTGGTCTACCGCGATGACACTGGTCACTACTTCCACCTGGACCGAGTCCCGGACGCGGTCGCCGGCTTCGAAGGCCCGCAACTCTTCACGTCGATGTCCGAGGAACGCATCCTCGCGGCTCTTCCGGAGGTTGCCGACTGCACTGTCGTCATCGTGCCGGACAGCGGCAAGTACGTCGCCGACGTACTGCTCGAGCTGTCACCGGACGCCGTGGAAGTGGATCGGTTGGACGCGGTGAAGAAGGCGGTCGGCGAGGAGGTCGCGGCGATCATTCGCCGAGTGAGCGTGGTCGGAGCGGACGACGTCCCGGTCACCGTCACCGGCAAGGTCCGCAAGGTCGCCCTCCGCGCGGAACGCCTGACCGGAGCCGACGCATGAGCCCGGTCGGCGGCGTCACCATCACAGGAATGGGTCTGCTCACCCCGGTCGGCCGTGGCATCGACGAGGTGTACGGCGCCTTCCTGCACGGGCGATCCGGGATCGTGAAGCCGCCACCCGAGCACGCGATCGCCAACTCGATCGAGCTGGCCGGGATCCTGCCGCCCTTCGACGCGGGAAAGATCGCCTCCGGTCCTGACGGCAAGGTGATGGACAGGACGGTCATCCTCGCGCAGTTGGTTGCCGAGGACGCACTCGCGGACGCCGGCCTGACGATCGGGGAGAACGTCGACGCCGACCGCGTCGGTGTGATTGTCGGTGGGGTCGGAGGGATGGCGACCCTCGAGCAGCAGGTGCTCGCGCGGGCCGAGCGTGGGCGGGCGGCCGTCAGTCCGTACCTCTTGACGGGTGTCCTGCCGAACATGCCCGCCGCCCGAGTGGCGATTCGGTTCGGGTTGCGGGGCTACACCTCGGCGGTTGGTACTGCGTGTGCGTCCGGGGCCCAGGCGATTGCGGATGCTGCTCGGTTGATCCGGTGCGGTGAGGCTGACGTGGTGTTGTGCGGGGCGAGTGAGGCGCCGTTGTTTCCGACGTTTGCGGAGACCTTTGCCAACGCGCGGGCGCTGGCCAGAGGGTGGGATGACCCGGCCGAGGCGAGCCGGCCGTTCGATCTGCGGCGCAACGGGTTCGTGCTGAGTGAAGGTGCCGCACTCCTCGTGCTGGAGAGCACCACGCATGCGGCCGCTCGAGGTGCACGTGGCTACGCGGACGTCGCCGGGTACGGCGTCAACTCGGATGCGCATCACCCGACCGCTCCCCGTCCGGATGGGACCGGGGCCGCCGAGTGCATGCGAAAGGCCTTCGAGGCAATAGATCCCAGCAAGGTCGGCTATGTGAACGCGCACGGCACCAGCACCAAGCTCGGTGATGTGGCCGAGTCGGTCGCGATCGGGCTGGCGTTCGGTGTGCACCATCCCGCGGTCAGCTCGACCAAGGCGTTGACCGGGCACATGCTGGGCACCTCCGGTGTCGTCGAGGCCGCGGCCGCCGCCTGTGCGATCACGACCGGTCTGCTGCCCCCGACGTACCACCTGGACGATCCGGATCCGGCCTGCCCGCTGGACCACGTCCGCAAGGAACCCCGCGAAGTCCACGTCGAGTACGCGCTGTCGAACTCGTTCGGATTCGGCGGCCAGAACGTGAGCCTGCTCCTCGGCACCGCCACCACGCCGGAGCGGCGAGTCATCAACAGTGAGGAGAACCTGTAAATGGAGATCTACGGGATCGACCACGTCGAGCTGTACGTGGGCGACGCTCGCCAGGCCGCGTTCTATCTGGGACACGCGTTCGGCCTGCAGGTGCACGGACAGGGCGGACCGGAGACCGGCCTACCGGACCAGCGGTCGCTGCTGCTGCGCGAGGACGCCGTACAGATCGTGCTGACGTCCGGGCTGGTCGCCGACCACGCCGCGGCCCTCTACGTCCAGCGCCACGGTGACGGTGTCGCCGTGGTCGGGCTGGAGGTGGACAACGCGTCCGTGGCCTACACCGAGCTGCTGGCCAGGGGCGCCGAGTCGGTCGCCGAACCGGTGACCTACACCGACGAGCAGGAGACCACCGTGGTGGTCGCGGAGGTGACGGGCTTCGGCGACGTGATCCACCGGTTGGTCGAGCGGCACGGGCCGCGCCGCGAGTTCCTGCCCGGCGCGTTCCAGATCACCGAGCCGGCGAGTGGCCCCGACGAGAAGCTGTTCAGCGAGATCGACCACCTGGCGATCTGCGTGCCGTCGGGGCAGTTGAGGCCGACGGTGGAGTTCTACGAGAAGGTCTTCGGGTTCCTGCCGATCTTCGACGAGTACATCGAGGTGGCCGGGCAGGGGATGGAGTCGACGGTCGTGCAGAGTACGTCGAAGCACGTCACCTTCACGTTGATCGAGCCGGATCCGAACCGCCGGCCGGGACAGATCAACGACTTCCTCACCTGGCACGCCGGCGCCGGCGTGCAGCACATCGCGTTGCGGACCAGCGACATCGTCGAGGCGGTCGGAACGCTGGCCGGCCGGGGCGTCAACTTCCTCGCCTCGCCGTCGGCGTACTACCGGGCGCTGCCGGAACGCGTCGGTGAGGTGGAGACGCCGATCGAGGACCTGGAGAAGCTCGGCATCCTGGTCGACCGGGACCACTGGGGTCAGCTGCTGCAGATCTTCACCGAGTCGATGCACGTCCGGCGCACGCTGTTCCTGGAGATCATCGAGCGGCGCGGCGCGATGACGTTCGGCAGCGGCAACATCAAGGCACTCTACGAGGCCAAGGAACGCGAGTTGGCGGCCTCATGACCCTCGAATTCAAGCTTTCCGAAGAAGAGATCGAGCTCCTGCCCACTGACGAAGAGGTTGCCTTCTACAACGAGCATGGCTGGTACCTGTCCAAGAAGCTGCTCACCGACGACGAGACCGACGAGCTCGTCAACGCCAGCGAGCGTTACTACGCCGGCGAACGCGATCGCAGCCTCCCGACGGCCCCGCCGAAGCTGGCCTACTGGGATCCGTCGAAGGGCGACGTCCAGCGGCACAACGACTATGTGCACTACGAGCACGACGGCCTGGCCAAGATCCTCCGCAAGCCGCTGATCGGCGCGGTCGCGGCCCGGCTCGCACAGACCGACGAGATCCGGATCTTCCAATCCACGCTGATCTACAAGCCGCCGATCAAGGGCGAGCCGTCGAACATCGTGCCCTGGCACTTCGACAAGCACTACTGGTCGTCGTCGGCATCGGACCGGATGCTGACCGCGTTCATCCCGTTCCACGACTGTCCGCCGGAGATGGGCACGATCACCATGGTCGACGGCAGTCATCGCTGGCAGGAGAACGGCTCCGACGACACCGTCGTACGCCACTTCGCCGACCGGGACAGGTCGCAACTCGACCAGATGCTGGCCGAGAACGCGGCGTACAACCACGCCGAGGTGACCAAAATCCCGATCACGATCCCACGCGGTCATATGAACTTCCACCACTGCCGCACGTACCACGGCAGCGGAGCCAACGTCAGCGACCGCCCCCGCCGCGCGATCTCCCTGCACCTCCAGGACGGTGCCAACCACTACCGCGAGTTCCCGTTGTCCGACGGAACCCTGGCCGCCTACAACCACGACGTCCTCGTACGCCGCACTCCCGCCGGCCACCCCGACTACGCCGACCCCGACTACTGCCCAATCCTCTGGGCCGACCGCTGACAGGAGAACCGCCCATGTCCCGTTACGACTGGGGTCAGACCCACCCCGGCATCGAACAACTGGAGAAGGCCGTCACCCCGGCCCGCGACAAGGTCGTCCAGCACCCGCTCTACGCGAACCTGGATACCCACGAGGCGCTGGTCACCTTCATGGAGCACCACGTGTTCGCGGTCTGGGACTTCATGTCCCTGTTGAAATCGCTGCAGCGCGAACTCACCTGTGTGACCGTGCCCTGGATCCCGACCGCGCACTCCGGGAGCCGCAGGCTGATCAACGACATCGTGATGGTCGAGGAGAGCGACGAACTCGGCGACGGTTTCATCAGCCACTTCGAGCTGTACGTCAACGGAATGCGCGAGGCCGGAGCGGACGTGGCCGCCATCGAAAGGCTGATCGACCTGCTCCGGAACGGCGGCTCGGTGGTCGAGTCGCTGCGGGAGGCCGGCGTACCGCAGCCGTCGATCGACTTCGCCGGGACGACCTGGGACATCATCGAGAACGCCCCGATCCACTGCCAGGCGGCCGCCTTCGCGTTCGGCCGGGAGGACCTGATCCCGGACATGTTCACTCAGGTGGTCGCGGTGAACGAGCGGTCGAACAAGCTCAACACGTTCGTCGACTATCTGG
Source organism: Kribbella sp. NBC_01484 (assembly GCF_036227145.1). Classification (NCBI taxonomy): domain Bacteria; kingdom Bacillati; phylum Actinomycetota; class Actinomycetes; order Propionibacteriales; family Kribbellaceae; genus Kribbella; species Kribbella sp. NBC_01484. The sequence goes on along the minus strand of NZ_CP109437.1, from coordinate 1,535,844 downwards.
AGCGGCACATCGAGGTGGACGGCGAACAGCACACGCCGATGGCGATGCAGATGGTCACCGATCTCTGCGGTGACGACCAGGCCAAGTGGGAAGCCTGTGCGGACACGATCAACACCGCGCTGGCCGCCCGCGCCCGGCTGTGGGACGCCATCCTCGCCGCGGTGAAGGACTGACCCATGAGGTCTGTCGATCTCTACCGGACCGTGCGGTTGATCCGTCGTTTCGAGGAGCGGGCGATCGAGTTCGTGCGGTCCGGGGAGATCGTCGGCGGGATTCATCCGTACGTCGGGCAGGAGGCGATCGCGGTCGGCGTGTGTGCAGCGTTGACGGACGCCGACGTGATCACCAGTACGCACCGCGGGCACGGCCATGTGCTGGCCCGCGGTGTGGACCCGGCGCGGTTGTTCGCCGAGTTGATGGGCCGGGAGAGCGGGCTGAACAAGGGTCGTGGCGGGTCTATGCACGCGGCCGACTTCAGCCTCGGGATCCTTGGTGCGAATGCGATCGTCGGCGCGGCCGGATCGATCGCGACCGGTGCGGCGTGGGCTTTGCGGCAGCGCGGTCGTCACTCGGTCGCCGTCACGTTCTTCGGTGACGGCGCGATGAACGAGGGAATGTTGCTCGAAGCATTCAACCTGGCCGCGCTCTGGCAGGTGCCGGTGATCTTCGTCTGCGAGAACAACGGGTATGCGACGACGATGCCGGTCGAGTCGGCGGTCGCCGGCAGCATCACCGGCCGGGCGCGGGCGTTCGGCATCCCGGCTTTCAGCATCGACGGGCAGGATCCCGAGACGGTGCTGAAGGCAACCTTGGCGGCCGTGAAGCGGGCCAGGGCTGGTAAGGGGCCTACGTTCCTGGAGTGCGTCACCTACCGCTTCGACGCACACCACACCTTCGAGCACCGGACCCGGCTCACTTACCGCTCGCCCGAGGATCTCGCCGCCGGCCGGTCGCGCGATCCGGTGGAGATCCAAGGCGCCCGACTGGCAGCCGACGAACGCGCGGCGGTCGACAGGGAGGTCGAGGTTCTGCTCGACGCGGCGGCCGAATTCGCCTTGGGAAGTGCTCACCCGGATCCGGCGGCCGCTCTCGACTACCTGTACGCCTCGCCGGAGGTGCTGCGCTGATGCCGAAACTCTCATACCTGAAGGCACTCAACCGCGCCCTCGGCGACTCCCTGGCTGAGGACCCGTCGGTCTTCTTGCTGGGTGAGGACATCCGGGTCGCGGCGTCCAACCTGACCGCCGGCCTGTTCGCCCGCTTCGGCCCGGACCGCGTACTCGACACTCCGCTGTCCGAGCAGGCCTTCACCAACTTCGCGACCGGCGCGGCACTCGCCGGGATGCGGCCGGTGATCGAGTTCCAGATCCCGTCGCTGCTGTTCCTGGTCTTCGAGCAGATCGCCAACCAGGCCCACAAGTTCTCGCTGATGACCGGCGGCCAGTGCAAGGTCCCGGTCACGTACGTCGTTCCCGGTTCGGGCTCGCGGACCGGATGGGCCGGCCAGCACTCCGACCACCCGTACGCCCTGTTCGCCCACATCGGCGTGAAGACCGTCGTACCCGCGACTCCGGCCGACGCCTACGGACTCCTGGTCTCGGCAATCCGGGACGACGATCCGGTCGTGGTGTTCGCGCCGTCCGGTGCGCTCGGTGTCCGTGACGATGTCGACTTCAGCACGCTCGCGCCGGTACCGCTCGGCGTCGGCCGGGTCGCACGCGCTGGCAGCGACGTGACAGTCGTTGCCCTCGGCCACCTCGTGCAGGATGCGGTGGCGGTCGCGGACGAACTGGCCGGGCTGGGAATCTCGATCGAGGTCTTCGACCCGCGGACCGTCTACCCGCTCGACACGGACGGTCTGGCAGCGTCGGTGGCCAAGACCCGCAGGCTGGTGGTGATCGACGACTCCAACCGGACCAGTGGCTTCGCCGCCGAGGTCCTCGCGATCGCCGCCGAACGCTCCACCCTCGCCGCGCGGCCGCGCCGAGTGACCCGCCCGGACGGAGCCGTGCTCCCGTTCGCCCTGGCCCTGGACCGCGCCGTCCAACCCGGCCGCGACCAACTCGTCTCCGCGATTCACGCCGTACTGGAGGAACGATGACCGATCTGTGGCACCAGTTGCCCGAGGCAACGCGCAAGGCGCTTGTCGCGCGGGGGAGCGAGTCCTGGCAGCGGGTGTACGACGGGGTCGCCACGCACAACAAGGAGTGGCGACCGCTCCGGCCGCCGATCATGGCGGCGGCGACCTATCGATCGTTGACCGACATCTCGGCGACCGTGGCCCGGCTGATCCTGGCCGCATGTTTGCGTAGGGCAACGACAGCCGGGGAGTTGCGGCGCGCACTCGGGCTGCCGGTCGGCTACATCGACCTGCTCGACGAGGAATTGCCGCTGACCGAGGAGCTGCTCGGTGGCGTCCGGGCGGACATCCTGCTCGCGGACGGGACGCCGTACGTGGTCGAGGCCAACATCGACAGCGCCCTCGGCGGCGCCCACGACTCCGACGGTGTCGCCCGGCGCTTCCTCGACGCGTACGCCGGTGATCCGGTGCTCGATGAGGTCGGGTTGGCGGCGCCGCCGTCCGCTGTTGACGCGCGGTACGAGGCGGTGCGGGCGGCGTTGAAGCTGACCGAGTCGGATCGGCTCGCCATGGTGTTCACCACCGGCGGCACGTATCCGGGGTCGCAGGACGGGCTGGCGATGATCAAGGTGCTCGAACCGTTCAGCGACCGCGGTCGCGAACTCGGTCTCGACATGCGCGTGTACCCGGTCGAGTGGCTCACCCTGGACGACGCCGGTCGGCTCTGCGTCGACGACGGCCCGATCGACGCCGTACTCCGGATGTTCGTCCCGCAAGGTATGAAGCCGAGCGATGGGTTGCAGGCTCTGCACACGGCGGTCCGGATGGGTGCAGTGCGGATGTTCACGCACACGGCCAGTTGGCTGCTGGCCAGCAAGACGATCTTCGCGTGGCTCTGGGAAGACCTGCCCTTGCTATCTGGGGAGGACGCCGAGGTCGTCCGCCGCCACGTCCCTCGCACCGAGGTGTTGTCCGCGGACCTTCGCGACGAGGCGATGACCGACCAGAACCACCTCGTCCTGAAGCCCTCCGGTTCGTACGGCGGAGTCGGTGTCGTGGTGGGCCCGGAGGTCACCCCGCAGACCTGGCAGGACGCCGTCGATGCCGCACTCGTCGAGGGCTGCTACATCCTCCAGGCGTACGTCGAGGTCGACCGGCTCACCATGCAGTTCGTCGAGATCGCCACCGGCGACACGCACGAGGCCGCAGTACCGTTCTGCATCGCGCCGTACCTCTTCGCCGGCACCCCGTGCGGCGCCTATCTCCGCTTCACCGTCCCCGGCGCCGGCCCGGTGGTCAACGTGGGTCAGGGTGCGCTGACTAGCGGTCTTCTCTTGGTTCCGTAGCTGGTATATCAGCCGCATCCATCGTCTGCAGTGTGATGTTTTCCCTTGTGGATAAGGGCTTTCGGGGTCTCGCCGGATTTGCCGCAGCTCGATGGCGGTGCGTAGAATCGCACACATGTTCGAAGGAGACTTGGCGACGCTGACGACGGCCGACCTGCTGGCCTCGGCCGCCGACCACGACGCCGAGGCCCGGCGGGTCGACGCGCGGCGCCTGGAACATGCCCAGGTCTATGCCGATCGTTTCCATCCTGACGCGTGCCCGGCCCGGCCAGGCCGTCGGTCGTGGGAGGGCCGCGAACGCGCGGTGGTGCTGGGTGGTGACGGGTGCCCGGAGATCCTGGAGTTCGCGGTCGCCGAGTTCGCAGTGATCCTCGGGATCTCCCCGCGGGTCGCGGCGAACTGCATCGGTCAGGCGTTGGCGCTGCGGCACCGGTTCCCCTTCACCTGGGCCAGGGTCCAGGCCGGCGACGCGACACCCTGGAAGGCCTGCCGCATCGTCGCCGACTGCGCGAAACTGACCCAGGACGCCGCCGCCTACGTCGACCAACGGATCGCGCGACTCATCGATTCGATCACCCCGTACCGGCTGAACAAGATCGTCCAGGCCGCCAAGATGCACACCGATCCCGACCTGGCACGGGCCGAGGCCGCCGAGCAGGCCCGCGAACGCGGCGTGTTCGTCGGCCGATCCACCGAGCACGGCACCAAGACGATGTACATCAAGGCCGCCGCCGGTGCAGTCATCCGCAACAAGGCGACCCTCGACGCGATCGCCGACGCCCTCAAAACCTTCGGCGACACCCGGTCGGTCCAACACCGCCGCGCCGACGCCGTCGGCATCCTGGCCGACCCCCGTTACACCCAAGAACTCCTTACCCAGGCCCGCCACCACCACCTCACCACCCCAGCCCAGGACACCCCAGCACAGGACACCCCGGCCCCGGACACCACGGCCCGGGAGACCACGGCCCGGGAGACCACGGCCCGGGAGACCGCGACCCGGGAGACCGCGGCCCGGGAGACCGCGGCCCGGGACACCGCGGGGCCGGATACCACGGCCCCGGACGCCGCGGGGCTTGTGAGCACGAGCCGTCCGGGTGCGGGCGACCGGGCAGCTGGACCGCTACGTCGAGGCCGGCGGGGCGCCGGGTGCCCCGAGGCCGGTGACGACGATCGTCCTCACGCGACCACCGACGACCTGGCCCGGGCTCGTGTCGGCCATCAGGTCGGCTCGGGTCATGGCGTCGCTGCCGCGGGGGCGAGCGGGATGCCCGGCGCGGGCTCGGCATCGCGGTGGGGTGATCAGGACCGGACCGGCAACCGGACCGTCGTCCAGGACGAGCCCGGCCTGGACGACGAGGCCGACCGCGACGCACCCCACCCGAGTGGCAGTGATTTGCCCGACCCCCTCGACAGCCCCGACACCGTGCCGACCGAGCCCGGCCTGGACGACGAGGCCGACCGCGACGCACCCCACCCCAGCACCAGCGACCTGCCCGACCCCCTCGACACCCCCGACACCGTGCCGATCGAACCCTTCGACCCAGCCGACCCCGGCCTACACCTCGACCCCGACGACGGCCAGCCCATGGACGCGGCCGCCCGCCGCGCCCTGCACGCCCGCCTGGCCCAGATGAAACAGGACGCCTACACCACCCACCCCACCCGAACCGGCGAGGACCGCGCCGATAGTCCCGACCGTACCCGCGGACGAGTCCGTCCGGGCCAGACCCAGATCTACGTTCACCTCACCGACCACACCCTGGCCACCGGCACCGGCGTACTCCGCGCCGAAGCCATCGGCCCGCTGCTCGCCGACCAGCTGGCCGAGCTCATCGGCCACGGCCCGTACACCGTCAAGCCGGTCATCGACCTCAACGACGCGGTCAGCGTGGACGCCTACGAGATCCCCGACCGGATCCGCGAACGCGTCAAACTCACCCACCCCGTCGAACTGTTCCCGTTCGGCACCCAAGAAACCCACCCCGGCATGGACCTGGACCACCTCCGGCCCTACGACCCCCTCGGCCCACCAGGCCAAACCAACACCACCAACCTCGCACCCCTCGGCCGCTACGGCCACCGGGTCAAAACCCACGCCCACGGCTGGACCGTCCACCGCCTCGACCACCAGACCCTGGAATGGACCACACCCCACGGCTTCACATTCCACGTCGACCCCACCGGCACCCACCGAGTCCCTGACGTTCAGCCAGGTGAATCCTGATGTGGCGCGGCTATGAGGTGGCGGCCAAGAGCGCGGACGGTTTCGGCGGTGGCGACGGCGTCGCTGCGGGCGTTGCCGTGGCGGCCGTCGCTGCTGTAAAGGGTGGGGTCGGTGGACAGGGGGTGATCGGTCAGATGGATGTGGATGGTGTTGAGCTTGTCGGCCAGTGCGGCGGTGCGGTCCGAGAGGGTTCGCATTCGTTGCCGAAGGCCCGGTCTGAGCCAGTCCGCGACGGCGGGGCTGTAGGAGATGTCGAACATGCCCAGCGTCATCACGTCCGCGCCGGCGTCCTGCAGGGTCGTGATCATCAGCGTGAGTTCGCGATCGACCCGGTCGGCGTCGTACGTGGCCGGGAAGGCGTCGTTGCCGCCGCCGACGACGAGCGCGAGGTCGGGACCGAACACGAGCGCCGGCTCGAGTTGGGTGGCCAGGATCTCGCGCGTACGCAGGCCGCTGACACCGAGGTTACGGCAGACCAGCTCGGGTTGGACCGCGCGGAGTTCGCCGGCGATCCGGTCGGCCCACTGCAGGGTGCTGTAGCCGTCGACCGGTTCGCACATCCCCTCCGCGACACTGTCGCCGAGCACGACAAACCGCCGCCAGGGGTGACCGGCGAGCAACTCGACGCTCTCTCCTGGTCGGAGGCAGTAGGGATCGTTTGCCTCATTCATGCCGCCTCCATCGTGCTCGGAGCGTCGAGAACCTTTCCAGGACCACGCCGGGCGAGCGGGAAGACACTGATCAGCAGGCACACCAGGCCGGACAGGACCAGTGAGGGGGTCAGCCCGAGCCCGCTGACGAGTGCGCCGGCGAGCAGTGCCCCGAGTGGTAGTCCGGCGAAGGAGGTGGCGGCGACCACGCCGATGACCCGCGCCTGCAGGTCTTTCGGGACATGTTCGTAGAGAGCTGCGCCGAACACCGGGTTGATCGCGGCCATGCCGATCCCGGACAGGAACGTCACCACCATCACCAGGATCAGGTCGTCGCTGAACCCCAGTACCAGGAGGCGCGGACTGCCGCCGATCACAGCGCCGACGGCGAAGGTCAGGTAGCGCGGCAGTCTGGTGGCGAGGATCGCGAACCCGATGCTGCCCAGGAGGGCGCCGCCGGAGAACGCGCCGAGGGTCAGGCCGAGACCGGCTGCCGTGCCGAGCTCCTCCTTGACCCACAGGGGAATGAAGACCGCGGTGCTCGCGCTGCTGAAGACGTTCAAGGTGAACGTGGTGATCAGCATCGTGGTGAGCAACGCGTCACGGCGGACGAACGCGAAGCCAGCCATGAGCGACCGGAAGTACTTCTCCCGCACCGCGGCGGCGACCACCGAAGGTGGGTAAACGAAGGCGGCCACCAGCACCGCGCAGACCGCGAACGTCGCCGCGTCGATCCACAGCACGGAGGCCGCGTCGGTCCAGTAGATCAACAGGCCGGCCAGGGGTGCGGCGAGCAACGTCGCACCCCGCGCGAAGGCTTCGTGCAACGACGTGATCCGGATCAGTTCGACCTGGGCCGCCTCCGCCATCGGCCGGACGAGCAGATCCTTGGACCGGTCTGCGGCGCCACGCAGCGCACCCGCCAGTGCGACCAGCAGGAGTAGCGCGGTGAACCCCAGTTGGGTGGTCGCGGCGATCGCCCCGACCGCCACTGCGCTGCAGAGGTTCGCGAGGATCGAGGTACGCCGCGGCCCGAGACTGTCGATCAGCGGCCCGGCCATGATGCTGGCCACGATGTACGGCACCATCTCGACCGCCGCCACCAGACCCATCCGCGCCGCGCTCCCCGTGGTCACCAGCACCAACCACGGGATCGCCACCATCGAGATCCGGCTCCCCACCGCCGACAGAACGTCCGCGACGAACAGGATGACCAGACCCCGCCGTGCGCTCATCCCGCCTCCCCGACTCCGACGCCGCGCCGGGCAGGGTGGCGTGCTGGGCCATCGGGACCCGCCTCCGCGTGATCCGGTCGCCGGACCACACGCAGTTCCCGGTAGAGCTTGCGGAGGGCAACTTTGTCGACCTTCGCGATCCGGGTCAGCGGCAGCTCGTCCACGAAGTCGATGGCAGCTGGAGTCCACATCTCGTTCAGCGTGTCGGTGACCAGTTGCCGGAGGTCGTCCGCGGTGACCGGGGAGCGCGTGACGACGAAGGCGTGGACTGCCTCGCCGACCACAGGATCCGGTACGCCGATGACCGCAGCGGTCCGTACTGCGGGATGGCTGGCGAGGATGTCCTCGATCGGGCGGCAGAAGATGGCCCAGTTGCGGCGGGTGGTGACGATCATGTCGTGCACGCGGTCGACCAGGAACAGGTAGCCGTCGGAGTCCAGGTAGCCGAGATCCCGGGTGCGGAGCCAGCCGTCGACGAGCGTCTCGGCGGTGAGCTCGGGCCGGCCCAGATACCCGGCGAAGGTGAGCTCGCTCTGCACCCACACCTCCCCGGTCTGTCCCGCGTCGAGCACCTTCCCGTCGTCGTCCCGGATCTCCAGCCGCACATCGCCGTACGGCGTACCCGCTGAAGCCAGCCGCTCCGGATGGGCCGGGTCCTCGGTCAAGCCCGGGAGTGCGGTGACGACGACCGCTTCGCTGAGCCCGTAGACGATCCGCAGTACCGGACCGAAGCGGGCGATCCCCTGTCGCAGCCGAGCGGGCGTCGCCGGTCCGGCGCCGACATTGAGCATGAACAGGCTGCTGCAGTCGACGTCCTCTCCACCTGGATGATCGAGCACCTCGTACAGCATCGGCGGCGTCACGTACGTCGACGTGATCCGCTCGGCCGACACAGTCCGGTAGAACTCGTCCGGCGACCAGGTGTCGGTCAGGAACAGCACGCCGCCCGTGAACAGATTGAAGAAGCTGGTGATCTGTCCGCTCGCCAGCCACAGCGGCGAACCCGAGTAGTGGCGCAGCAACGGGAACCCGTTGGCGACGAACGCGTCCGCCAGTTCGAGGATCTGCTCGTAGAAGTTCTGCGTGTGGTGGACGAGCTTGGGATCGCCGGTCGTCCCACTCGTCTGTAGCACCGAGTCGGGTGCCGGCACCGACGGATCGATCACGTACGGCGCTCCGTCGGTCAAGAGCTCGGCCACCTGGAACACGGGCATCGGCGCCAGTGACGCGGCGAGCTCACGACCCAGGTGTCCTGTGCCGTCGGCGTCGTAGACGAACGCGTCCGCGTCGGACAGCGCGGCGAACCGGTCGATCTCACGGCGGGACGTGATCGGCGCGCTCCAGAGCACGCGGCAGCCGTGCAGGTGCAGGGCCAGTTGGAGCGCCGGGGCGTCGAAGCAGTTCGCCGCCATCACCAGTACCTTGCCACCGGGACGGATGCCCGCGTCGCGCAGCGCCGCCGCGATCCGCAGCACGTCGGCGGTCAGTTCGCCGTACGTCGCCCGCCGAACTCCGCGGACCAGCGCGAGCCGTTCCGAGAATTGCTCGAAGAGCGTTAATACCCGCAGCACGTAATTGGGCATGACGAATTCAGGCGGCATTTCGTAAGGTTCCCCTCGACTCCGGCCACCCCCAGCCGTCGGGGCGACTCTACTGGAAGCGCCGGGCACCCGCCAGAGGCTGGAAACCGTTCTACCGTAGGCAGACCGTCGCGCTCCGCAGTCGGGTGATCACATCCTCGCGTGGGTGAAGGAATACCCCTGCGAAACGGGTCCGGAAGGGGTCCGCTAACCGCTGGCCGATGAATTTCGGAAATGCATTTGCTGTGCATTGACCGGATTCCTCGCCGCGTATTACGTTCCGTCCGCATCCGATTCCGCCAGGAGGTCCGTCCATGCACATTTCCAGCAGTTGGCGTGCGGTCGCGGTGACCGCCGCACTGACCCTGGCCGGCTCCGGCCTGGCCGGGGCGAGCTCCAGCCAGAGCCGTCACGACGATGCGTGGGTCGGCACCTGGGCGACCGCGGTCACCCACGGCGACGCGACCGGCTCGACCAACACCGGCCTCACCGACCAGAGCGTCCGGCTGGTGGTCCGGCCGACTGTCGGCGGCGACAAGATCCGGATCCGGCTGTCGAACATCTACGGCGAGAAGACCGTCACCGTCGGCGCGGCAACCGTTGCCAAGCCCAACAAGTCGACGCCGGAGCTGGCCGACATCGACCCGAACACCCTGCGTACGTTGACGTTCAACGGCTCCGGCAGCGCATCGATGGTGAAGGGCAGCGAACTGCTGAGCGATCCGGTGAATCTGCGGCTGGGCACGCTCGACGACCTCGTCATCAGCCTCTACTTCCCGGAGAACACCGGGCCGACCACGTTCCACGGCTCGTCGATCCAGGACAACTTCGTCGGCCCGACCAACCTGGTCACCCAGCCCGGCGGGGCGGCGTACACGCTGACCCGGCGCTGCTGCTGGTTCTTCCTGTCCGGCGTGGACGTGCAGACCGACGACTCGGCCGGCTCGATCGTCGTGCTCGGCGACTCGATCACCGACGGCACCAACAGCACGTTCAACGCGAACAACCGCTGGCCCGACCAGCTCGCCGAGCGGTTGGCCGCGGCGGCCGGGACCAAGCCGTTCCCGAGCGTGCTGAACGCGGGTCTGGCCGGGAGCCGGCTCAACCACGAGGGCACCGAGCCGTCCGACAACGGCGCGTTCCCCGGGTTCGGTGAGGTCGGGGTGAACTCGCTGGCCCGGCTGAACGAGGACGTGTTCGCGCAGACCGACGTACGCACCGTCATCACCGAGCTGGGCATCAACGACATCTGGATGTCCGACGACTCGGCGGCCGAGATCATCGGCGCGCTCCGGCAGGTCAACGCGCAGGCCAAGGAACGCGGACTGCGCAGCTTGGTCACCACGATCACGCCGTTCGAGGGACTCTCCGGCACCGACAGCTGGACGCCGGCGAAGGAGGCCACCCGGCAGGCGGTGAACAGCTACCTGCGCTCGAGCCACGAGTTCGACGGCGTGCTCGACTTCGACAAGGTGCTGCGCGACCCGGCCGCGCCTTCGAAGCTGCTGGCGGCGCTGGACTCCGGCGACCACATCCACCCGAACGACACGGGCTACCAGGCGATGGCCGCCTCCGTCCCGCTGAACCTGGTGCGCTGACCGGGATGCGCACCGCCAACGAGATCCTTGCCGCGCTCGGATCCGAGGCCGGGCGCCGCGATCCGATGCCGCTCTTCGCCGAGCTGCATCGGATCGGCCCGGTCTGCCGGCTCGCTCCCGGGAGTTCGCCGTACGCGGTCGTCGTCAACGGGTACGACGCCGCCCAGGAGGCGCTGAAGGACACCAGGTTCCGTCGGTTGCTGTCGGCGGATCCGAACCCGAAGGAGCCGGTACTGCGAAGGCTCGGAGGGTCGATGATGTTCCGCAACGAGCCGGACCATCTGCGGATGCGCAAGGTGTTCCAGGCGGTCCTCACGCCACGCCGGCTGACCGGGTTCGAACCGGTGGTGGACGCGTTGGCCGCCGAGCTCCTGGACGACCTGGGCAAGGCCGGTGCCAACGGCCAGATGATCGATTTCGTCGACTTCGCGTACCGGTTGCCGATCACGGTGATCGGCACGTTCCTGGGCATCCCGCGCTCGGACTTCGGTTGGTTCCGGGACCGGACGCAGCGGATCGACGACTACCTCGATCTCGGTGGCAAGGCTCCCGAGCGGCTGGCGGCGGCGAACCAGGCGGCCGAGGAACTCAACGACTACTACGCCCGGATGATCGCCGACCGCCGGATCCGTCCCCGGGACGACCTGGTCGGATCACTCGTGCACGCGCTGGATTCGGGGACATCGGGGATCGACGAGCAGGAGCTGATCGACAACCTGCTCGTGCTGGTGAACGCCAGCTTCGTGACCACGATGAACCTCCTCACCAACGGACTCGAGCAGCTCCTCTCCCAGCCCGCGCTGGTCGAGGCCGTGCGCGACGATCCCGGACTGGCAGCGGACTACGTCGAGGAGATCCTCCGGCACCAGAGCTCGGTGCAGTTGATCAGCCGGAAGGCATCCGTCGACCTCGAGCTGGCCGGCGAGCCGATCAGCGCGGGGAGTCTCGTCCTCATCCTGCCCGGCGCGGCGAACCGCGATCCGATCAAGCATGCGGACGCGGACACCTTCGATCCGGGACGCGATGATCTGCAGCACCTGTCGTTCGGAGCGGGTCCGTTCTACTGCGTCGGGGCCGCGCTCGCCCGGATGGAAGGGCGTGCGGCGTTCGGGCAGCTGTTCCAACGGTTCCCGAACCTGCGGTTCGAGGGAGAGCCCGTGCGCAGTCATAGCCTGCTGTTGCGTGGACACAGCTCCATGCCGATCCGATTGGGGTGAACCGATGCCGTTGGACCCGCAGGTCGAGGCGATGCGCGCCGAGCGTGAGGGCAACCAGGTGCCACAGCTCTACACCCAGAACCTGGCCGAGGCCAGGGCGGCCGACCTCGCGTCCATCCAGGCCGCGGGTGGGGATGTCGAGCCAGTTCACCACGTGGAGAACCTCACGACCGACGGCGGCGTACCGCTGCGGGTTTACCGGCCGGATCCGACCGGTCCACTGCCGACGGTGATCTACTTCTTCGGCGGCGGGTGGACGCTGGGCAGCATCGAGACCGCCGACGGCATCAGCCGCAAGCTCGCCAATGCCGTTCCCTGTCAGGTGATCACGGTCGGCTATCGGCTGGCGCCGGAGCATCCGTTCCCGGCCGCGGTGCATGACTGCCACGACGCCACGCAGTGGATCGCCGCGCACGCCGGCGACTTGCAGGTCGATCCGTCGCGGCTCGTCGTCGGTGGTGACAGTGCCGGCGGCAACCTTGCGGCGGCGACCACGTTGCTTGCCCGCGACAACGGTCCGGCGCTGGCGGGGCAGTTGCTCGTCTACCCGAACACTCGCTACGGCTCGGACACCATCTCGATGCGGGCCGGCGACGATCCGTACCTCTTCAACAAGACCTCGGTCGGCTGGTACTGGGATCACTACCTGACCGACCCGGCCGACGGTCTCAACCCGCTCGCGTCACCACTGCTCGCCGAGTCGCACGCGGATCTCCCGCCCGCGCTGGTGATCACCGCGGAGTACGATCCGCTCCGCGACGAAGGCGAGTACTACGCCGAGAAGCTGCATGCCGCCGGCGTCCCGATCACCCTCAGCCGGTACGACGGGATGGTGCACGGCTTCTTCGCGATGTCCGGCATCCTCGACGGCGGAAAGAAGGCGATGGCCGAGGCGTCCGCCTGGTTGAGTGGGATCTTCCGCGATGCCTGAGGAATCGCCGAGCCACGATGGCTGACAGCCTCGCCGACTACGAGTCCTTGGCGGCAGCGGTTCTGCCGGCCGCAGTCCGGGACTTTGTTGCCGGTGGCAGCGGTTCCGAGCTGACGCTGCGCCGCAACCGTGCGGCTCTGGAGGCGATCACGCTCACGCCCCGCGTGCTCGCCGGGATCGACGAACCCGACCCGTCCCGCACGCTGCTCGGCAGTCAGCTCACGATGCCGGTCGGAGTCGCCCCCATGGCGTACCAGCGGCTCCTGCACCCCGAAGGGGAACTCCTCCTCGCGGCTGCGGCCGCGACGGCCGGAATCCCCTATGTCATCAGCACTCTGAGCAGCGTCCCGTTGGAGAAGATCGCCGCGGTGACGCCCTCGTGGTTCCAGCTGTACTGGTTACGAGATCGCGGCCTGGTCAGGACTCTGGTAGAGCGTGCCACCGCAGCGGGTTGCGGTGCGCTGATGGTGACCGTCGACGTGCCGGTGATGGGACGCCGGCTGCGCGATGTCCGCAACTCCTTCGCACTGCCGCCGGAGGTCGTTGCGGCCAACATTGTCGACATGGCGACAGAGGCACATGCCGCCGTGCCTGGGCTGTCGGCAGTCGCCGTGCACACCGCGTCCGCGTTCGAACCCGCTGTCGGCTGGTCCGACCTGCAGTGGCTTCGAAGTTCAAGTGAACTTCCGTTGGTGGTGAAGGGGATTCTGGACCCGCGCGACGCCACGCGGGCCGCTGACCTGGGTGCGGACGGGGTGGTGGTCTCGAACCACGGTGGACGCCAGCTGGACGGCGCACCGGCCTCGATCGACGCGCTCGGACCGGTCGTCGATGCCATTGGCAACCACTGCACTGTGATGGTGGATGGTGGAATGCGAGGGGGCATCGATGTGGTGAAGGCACTCGCGCTGGGTGCTTCCGCCGTACTGATCGGACGGCCGTTGCTGTGGGCACTGGCTGTGAATGCTGTGGATGAAGCGCTGGCTCTCCTCAGACAAGAGCTGGGCGATGCGATGCTGCTGGCCGGATGTGCGGACCTGGCCGCGGTCGCGCGGCTGACGACGGGGAGGACCCCATGGCTGATCTCGAGCTGACCGAGCTGCACGGCTCGCTCACCGATCGCGCGCTGAACTCGATGAACTTCCTCAACGAGGTGTCGCACCACTACCCGGACGCGATCTCGCTCGCAGCCGGGCGCCCGACCGAGGAGTACTTCGCGCTCGAGGACCTGCATCGCTACCTTGAGCTGTTCGCCGATCACCTGCGCTCGAAGGGGTACGACGAGTCGGCGGTGCGGCGGACGATCTTCCAGTACGGCCGGACCAAGGGCATCATCCACGACCTGGTCGCCCGCAACCTCGCGGTCGACGAGGACATCCACGTCGATCCCGAGGCGATCGTCGTCACGGTCGGCTGCCAGGAGGCGATGGTTCTCACCCTGCGGGCACTGCGCTCTGGCCCGGACGACGTGCTGCTGGCGATCTCCCCGACGTACGTCGGAATCACCGGTGCGGCTCGCTTGCTCGACTTCCCCGTGCTGCCGGTGACCGAGGACGACGATCTCGCCGCGGTGGTGAAGGCGGCCCGCGCGGACGGGCTGCGCCCGCGAGCTTGCTATGTGATGCCGGACTTCGCCAACCCTTCCGGGCTCAGCCTCGATGTGGACGCCAGACGGCGATTGCTGGAGGTCGCGGCCGAGCAGGAATTGCTCCTGCTCGAGGACAACCCGTACGGACTGTTCCCGGCCTGGGGCGTTGCTCGCGTGCCGACGCTGAAGGCCCTCGACACCGAGCGTCGCGTCATCTACCTCGGTTCGTTCGCCAAGACCGGCCTGCCCGGCGCGCGGGTCGGGTACGTCGTCGCCGACCAGACCGTCGCCGCCCCGGGCGGGAGCATCAACCTTCTCGCCGACGAACTGTCGAAGCTCAAGAGCATGCTCACCGTCAACACCTCGCCGGTCGCGCAGGCGGTGATCGGCGGCAAGCTGCTCGCGCACGACTGCAGCCTGGTCGCCGCGAACCGGCGCGAGCGCGCGGTGTACGCCGCCAATCTCCGCGCGATCACCGACGGCCTGGCCGCCCGGTTCCCCGGCGGTGAGATCACCTGGACTGTGCCGTCCGGTGGCTTCTTCGTGGTCGTCACCGTGCCCTTCCCGGTCGACGACGTACTGCTGGAGAGGTCGGCCCACGAGTACGGCGTGCTCTGGACCCCGATGAGCCACTTCTACGAGGGCGACACCCCGATCCACGCCCTGCGCCTGTCCTGCAGCGCGGTCACGCCGGTCCAGATCGACGCCGCCCTGAACCGTCTCGCCGCGCTCATCGCCGACCAACTGCCGTAACTGGTCCTCCCGGACGGGCCGGAACTGGATCTGTAGGGCGTGCCGGTCCACTTCTAGCGTGAAGTCATGACCACCACGTGCGAGATCCCCACCGTCCAGGTAGCCACCGCCGAGCGCCTGGTGACCGGCCGGTTCGGGCGGTTGCTGGTGATGGTGTTCGGGTCCGGCCTGAGCATGTACCTGCTCACCTCGGTCGTCCCGCTCTACCTGGCCGCCAACGGCTCAGGCGGGATCGGGGCCGGGCTGTCGACCGGCGCGATGATGCTGTCCGCGGTCGGCGTCGAGTTGCTCGTGCCCCGGATGCTGGCCCGCTGGGGCTGCCAGGTCGTCCTCGGCCTCGGGCTGGTCCTGCTCGGCGCTCCCTCGCTGGTCCTCCTGACCACCGCGTCGCTGCCGGCCGTCCTCGCCGTCTGCGTCGTCCGCGGCGCCGGCCTGGCGATCCTGGTCGTCGGCGCGGTCGCCCTGGTCGCCGACCTCACTCCCGCGGCCCGCCGCGGCGAGGGACTGGGCATCTACGGCATCGCTGTCGGCGTCCCGGCCGTCATCGGTCTGCCGCTCGGCGTCTACCTGACCAACCGGATCGGCTTCGACGCCCTGTTCGTCCTCGCCGCGTTCAGTTCGCTCGCCGGACTCGTCACTCTCGTGGGTCTGCCGGCTCGGGTGTCCGCCGAGGAGCAGCACGTGAAGGTGCTCGGTGGCGTACGGCGAAGCGGTCTGCTGATGCCGACCTTCGTCTTCGCGGCCGTGACCGTCGCCGCCGGGATCAGCGTCACCTTCCTGCCGCTGGCCGTCGCCGCGGACAAGCACTCCCTCGTCGCCACCGCTCTGCTGCTGCAGGCCGCGACCGCGCCCGGCGCACGCTGGCTGGCCGGCCGGTACGGCGACCGCGTCGGCCCGGCGAAGTTGCTGGCACCGGCCCTGGTCCTCGCCGCGCTGGGTGCCGGCTCGTTGGTGCTGATCGGCAACCCGATCGCCATCGTGGTGGGCTCGACCCTGTTCGGCCTCGGCTTCGGCGCCGCGCAGAACCTCACCCTGACGATGATGTACCACCGGGTCCCGAACTCCCGCTACGGCCAGGTCAGCGCGCTGTGGAACCTCGCGTACGACGGTGGATGGGGGATGGGCGCCATCATCTTCGGCGCTGTTGTCGCCGGGGCCGGTTACCCACTCGCCTTCGGGCTGACCGCACTCGTCGTTGCGGCTGCTGTCGTACCCGCCGTCAAGGCCCTCCAACCCAGCTGAGCGCCGTTCTACTCGGTGTGAGGTTGGCCCCTGGGTGTGCTGGTCGCAGGAGTGGACCCGGATCCGGTCATCGGAACGTCCGGGCCACCGGCCCAGACTGTGTGGCGCGGATCGAGGCTGGTCTGGGCGGAAGTGGAGGCCGGTGGGGGTGCAGGTCGACAGGAGGTCTCGGCCCTGCTCTCGCCCAGTCGCCCGGTCTCACGCCTGAACACCCCGCGCGAGCGCCGCCCCAGGACCGACACATCCTGTCGACCTGCACATCCGGGCCGCCCACAACTGCACCGGCGAAGACCGCCCCCACACAGGCCCGGGACACGCCCAGAGCCGCAATTGGTTGAAAGGCGATAGTGCGGAGGGCTGCTGGGCGTCAGAGCTTTCCCCTGACCGGGGTGGTGGGGTGGGGTCAGAGTTTGCGGAGCCTGACCCAGCGGACGGCGTGGTCGGGGCCCTTGCGGAGGACCAAGGTGGCGCGGGAGCGGGTGGGGAGGATGTTCTCGCGCAGGTTGGGGCCGTTGATGCCGTCCCAGAGCGACTCGGCCTTCTTGACCGCCTCCTCCCGGCTCAGCTCGCCGTAGCGGACGAAGTACGACTCCGGGTTGCGGAACGCCGTCTCCCACAGCTTGAGGAAGCGGTGCACGTACCAGGACCGGATGTCGTCGGCGGCCGCGTCGACGTACACGGAGAAGTCGAAGAAGTCGCTGACCGCGAGGCCGCTCTTGCCGTCCGCGTGCCGGGGCGCGGGCTGCAGGACGTTCAGGCCCTCGAGCAGCAGGATGTCGGGCTGCTCGACCGTCGTCCGTACGCCGTTCATCCGGTCGTAGTGCAGGTGGGAGTAGACCGGCGCCTCGACCGCGTCCATGCCGGACTTCACCTCGACCACGAAGCGCAGCAGCGACTTGCGGTCATACGACTCCGGGAAGCCCTTGCGCATCATCAGGCTCCGGCGCTCGAGCTCCGCGTTCGGCCAGAGGAAGCCGTCGGTGGTGACGAGCGCGACCCGCGGGTGCTCGGGCCAGCGGGCCAGCAGTTCGCGCAGCAACCGGGCGGTGGTGGACTTGCCGACGGCAACCGATCCGCCGATGCCGATCACGAACGGGGTCCGGGTCGCGGCCGGCTTGCCGAGGAAGCTCTCGGTGTCGGCGTGCAGCGCGCGGGCGTGCCGGACGTAGAGCGAGAGGATCCGCGACAACGGCAGGTAGACCTCGCGGACCTCGTCCATGTCGATCTCGTCACCGAGGCCGCGCAGCCGCTCGATCTCGTCCACCGTCAGCGGGGAGACGGTCGTCTCGGCCAGTTGCGCCCAGGCGGCGCGGTCGAGCTCGGTGTAGGGAGTCACCTCCCGCGACGGCTGCAGCATGAGCCCCATTCTTCCCATCCGCCGGGGGTGCACCCACACCGGGAGGCAGTGGGCTTCGTCTCAATCGGACAACGCCGAAACTTTCGGACCCGCGGCGCCCGGGAGTGACCGGGGTCGTGTGCAAGGATCCGGCGTGATGTTCGACCCCTGCTGGCTCGGCTCTCAGCGGTTGCCCGAGGTGACCGTGCACGCCTCGGGGGCGCTGGCCCAGACGATCCGGGCCGAGCTCCGGCAGACCCGCCGGATCCGGAACGGCGTGGAAGTCGCGCTGTGCGTGCTGACCCGGGTCCGGGAATCGCCGTTGTGGCAGGAGGTCGAGGCCGCGCTGCCGCTCGACGGGCTGGGTGCCGAGGGCTTCGTGGTGGTGCGACGAGGCAACCAACTGGTCGTCGCCGCCGAAGGCGGCCGTGGCTTGCTGTACGGGTACTTCTACCTGCTGCGGTACTTCGAGTGGATGACCGGTGACTTCACCGTGGTCGAGCGGCCGGCCATTCCGGTCCGGATACTCGATCACTGGGACAACATGGCGGGTTCCGTCGAGCGCGGGTACTCAGGTGGATCGATATTCTTCCGCGACGGCCGGGTGGTCCAGGATCTGACCCGGGTACGGGCGTATGCCCGGATGCTGGCGTCGATCGGGATCAACGCGGTCGCGATGGCCGAGACCCGGTTGCTCGCCGACCATCTCCCGGATGTGTCCCGGCTGGCGGCGGTGTTCCGCGAGTACGGGATCGCGCTGAGCCTGGCGGTCGAGATGACCGATCCACCGGACGAGCGGGCGGCGCAGTGGTGGTCGGCCGCGGTCGGGCGCCTGTACGACGCCGTACCCGACCTCGGTGGGTTGGTGGTGTCGGCGGACTCCGAGGGGTGGTCGCCGGCGGACGGTGCGAACCTGCTCGCCCGGGCGTTGGCGCCGTACGGCGGGAGTGTGTTCTGGCGGTCTTGCGGGTACGGCGGCCGGCCGGACTGGCGGGATCGGCGGACGGATCGCGCGCGGGCGGCGTACGACCACTTCATCCCGCTGGACGGGCGGTTCGACGAGAACGTCGTACTGCAGGTGAAGCACGGGCCGCTGGACTTCCAGGCGCGCGAGGCGATGTCGCCGTTGCTGGGGGAGTTGCAGGAGACCGCGTTCGCGGTGGAGTTGCAGGTGACGCAGGAGTACACCGGGCAGCAGCAGGATCTGTGCTACCTCGGGCCGTGGTGGCGGGAGATCCTGCAGTTCGACACGACCGGATCGGGCGGGCCTACCGTTGCCGAGCGCACCGATGCGATCGTTGCCGTCGCCAACGTAGGCGACGATCCGAACTGGACCGGGCACAAGCTTGCCCAGAGCAACCTGTATGCCTACGGCCGGCTGGCCTGGGATCCGGGTGCCGATCCGGTCAGCCTGCTGCACGAGTGGGCCGCGGCGACCTTCGCGATGGACGATCGGACCCGGTCCGAGCTGGTGTCGGTCATGGCCGAGTCCTGGCAGACGTACGAGCGCTACACCGCGCCGCTCGGGGTCGGGTTCATGGTCGCGCCGGAGACGCACTACGGCCCGAACGTGAACGGGTACGAGTACTCGGCGCGCGGGACGTACCACTTCGCCGATCGCTACGGCGTCGGCGTCGACCGCACGGTCGCGACCGGCTCAGGCTTCACCGGGCAGTACCCCGAGCCCCTCGCGAGCCGCTACGAGAACGTCAGCACCTGCCCCGACGAACTCCTGCTGTTCTTCCATCACGTCGGGTACGACCACGTGCTGCAGAACGGCCGTACGGTCCTGCAGCACATCTACGACACCCACTTCCAGGGGTACGACGAGGTGGCGGCGATGCTGACCCGCTGGAAGGCCATCGCGGACCGCTTCGAGCCCGTGGTGCGCGAGAACATCACCTCCCGGCTGGAGGCGCAGCTCGCCAACGCCGCCGACTGGCGGGATCAGGTGAACACGTACTTCTACCGTCTCAGCGGGATAGGGGACGCGGAGGGCCGCACGATCTACGGGTAGGCTGGCCGAAAGTTTCGAGGGGGAGGCGCTCGTGGGTCAGCGGATGACGATCGCGAAGATCGCGGAGCAGGCCGGGGTCTCGGTCCCCACCGTCTCCAAGGTGCTGAACGGTCGCGCCGACGTCGCCGCGGACACCCGGGCCAAGGTCGAGGGCATCATCCAGGAGCACGGCTACCAGCGCCGGACCGCGACTACGGCGAGCAGCCCGATGATCGACCTGGTGTTTCCCGAGCTGAGTGGGGAATGGGCGATCCAGCTGATCCGAGGGGTCGAGGGTGTGCTCCGGGCGGCGGGCGTCGAGCTGGTGCTGTCCGAGTGTGGCGACGCCCGGCGGCCGCGGCAGGACTGGATCGAGTCCGTCCTGAACCGGCGGCCGCTCGGCGTGATCATGGTGTTCTCCGACCTCGACCCGGACCAGCGGGCGCAGCTGGAGGCGCGGCGGATCCCGTTCGTCGTGGTCGACCCGATCGGTGACGAGGGGGACGACGTACCGTCCATCGGCTCGGCGAACTGGAACGGCGGGCGGATGGCGACGCTGCATCTGCGCAAGCTCGGGCATACCCGGATCGGGATGATCGGCGGGCCGGTCGAGACGCTCTGCTCGCGGATGCGCGTCGACGGGTACCAGGACGCGTTGCGCTCGACCGGGATCGCGGTCGATCCCGAGCTGATCCGCGCGGGTGACTTCAGCGTCAGCGGCGGTCACCGGGAAGCTCTCGCGTTGCTCCGGTTGCCTGAGCGGCCGACGGCGATCTTCGCGGGCAGCGACATGCAGGCGCTCGGTGTCTACCAGGCAGCGCGCGAGCTCGGCCTGAAGATCCCGCGCGACCTGTCGGTCGTCGGGTACGACGACCTCCCGGTGGCGCAGTGGGTCGGCCCGACGCTGACGACCGTCCACCAGCCGCTGCACCAGATGGCCGAACTCGCCGCCCGCCTGGTCCTCGACCTCGCGCGCGGCGTCACCCCCGCCGCCCTCCGGATGGACCTGGCTGTGGAGATGCGGATCCGCCAGTCGACGGCGCCCCCGGTGGGCTGACCCCCGCGCCACCAGCGGCGCGTGCTCTTGCGCTGGAGGCGTCCGGTTAGGGTGAGAACCATGATCGTCGGCGTGGGCATCGATGTGGTCGACGTCGAGCGGTTCATGAAGACGCTCGAGCGAACTCCCGGTCTGCGGGATCGGGTGTTCACGCCGACCGAGGCGGTCCGGCCGCCGGCTTCGCTGGCTGCTCGCTTCGCGGCGAAGGAAGCGCTGGCCAAGGCACTCGGCGCACCTGCGGGCATGCTGTGGCACGACGCCGAGGTGCAGACCGACGAAACCGGCCGGCCGTGGCTGGAGATCACCGGCACGGTCGCTGCCCAGGCTTCGCGGCTCGGTGTCCAGAGTCTGCATCTGTCGCTGAGCCACGACGCCGGCATCGCCTCCGCCGTGGTCATCCTGGAGGGCTGAACATGCGCCGCGCGCACACCGTCGAACAGGTCCGGGCCGCCGAGGCCGAGCTGATGGCCCGGCTACCTGAGGGCACCTTGATGCAGCGGGCGGCGACCGGCCTGGCAGTTGCCATCAGCAACTTCCTCGGCGGGACGTACGGCACCCGCGTCGTCCTGCTGATCGGCTCGGGCGACAACGGCGGCGACGCCCTGTACGCCGGTGCCCGGCTCGCCCGCCGCGGCGCCCAGGTCACCGCCGTCCTGCTCTCCGCCAGCGCTCACGCAGCCGGTCTGGAGGCTTTGAAAGCAGCCGGTGGCCGCGTCGGCTCGACCGACGACATCCGCACGGCCGACGTGGTGGTCGACGGCATCGTCGGCATCGGCGGTCGCCCCGGCCTCCGCCCGGACGCCTTGGCCGCGGTCGAGTCGGCCGACGAGTACGACGTACCGATCGTCGCCGTCGACACCCCGTCCGGCGTCGACGTCGACACGGGCGAGACCCCGGAGCCGCACGTCCGCGCAGCACTCACCGTCACCTTCGGCACCCACAAGATCTGCCACTTCATCGATCCTGCCGCCACCGCCTGCGGCCCGGTCCACCTCGTCGAGATCGGCCTCGACCTCCCACCGGCACCGGTCGAGTCCCTCCAGGCCGCCGACGTCCGCGCCCGCTACCGCGTCCCCCACGGCGAGTCCGACAAGTACTCCCGCGGCGTCCTCGGCCTGATGGTCGGCTCCACGCAGTACCCGGGCGCCGCCGTCATCGCCACCGCCGGCGCCCTCGGCGGCCCCGTCGGCATGGTCCGGTACGTCGGCCCGGACGCCGTCGCAGCCGAAGTCCGGGCAGCCCACCCGGAGATCGTGGCCGGCGACGGACGCGTGCAGGCGTGGACCATCGGCTCCGGTCTCGGCGACGAACTCGACATCGACCGGATCCGCGAACTCCTCGACGCCGAGGAGCCCGTCGTTCTCGATGCGGACGGACTGAAGGCGCTCGACGAGTCCGGCGACCACACCGGCGTACTCGTCACTCCGCACGCCGGTGAGTTGGCCCGCATGCTGGGCGTCGACCGCTCCACGGTCGAAGCCAAGCGCCTCGAGCACGCCCGGCTCGCCGCCGAACGCTTCGACGTCACCGTCCTCCTCAAGGGCTCGACGACCGTCATCGCCACCCCCGACGGGCACGTCCGCGTCAACACCAACGCCACCCCGTGGCTGGCCACCGCGGGTGCCGGCGACGTCCTGGCCGGTCTCTGTGGCGCGCTGCTCGCGTCCGGTCTCCCGGCCCTCGATGCGGCTTCCCTCGGCGCCTATCTGCACGCCGCCGCGGCCAACCTCGCTTCGTCGAGTGCCCCGGTCACGGCCCTCTCGGTGGCGGCCGCTCTGCCGGAAGCCACGCGGTACCTGTTGCGCGCCTGAGTGTGTGGACGTAGGACTGGATCTGCCAGTGCCTCCACCGCCTTTGGAGCGTGCACGTGAAGCGATTCGTGGGGTTCGTCGTCCTTGCTCTGATTGCTGTGCTGCCGGTGCCGGTCGCATCGGCGAGTGTGGCCAAGCCGTATGTGGCTGATCGGCAGACGAAGATCGACGTGATGGGGGAGTGGGCCCATCCCGACGATGACACCAGCATCATCGGGCCCTGCGGGGTCTGGCATCAGCGGTACGGCGTGAAGTGTGGCGTGATCCAGGTGACGCGCGGTGAAGGCGGCGGCAACGCGGTCGGCAACGAGCTCGGCCCCGACCTCGGTCTGCGCCGCGAGAACGAGGACCGCGTCGCGCACTACCGGTCCGGAACCGTCGACATCTTCAACCTCGATCGGATCGACTTCTTCTACAACCAGAGCGCGCCGCTGACGCAGTACTTCTGGGACGAGGAGGAGACGCTGCGCCGGGTGACCCGGGTCATCCGCGAGACGCAGCCGGAGATCTACATCGGGTTCACGCCGACCCTCGCCGCCGGTCACGGCAACCACCAGCAGGCCGGCCGGCTGATCTGGGAAGGCGTCATCGCAGCCGCCGACCCGAACCGGTTCCCCGAGCAGCTGAAGGGTCCGCACGCGCTCAGCACCTGGCAGGTGAAGAAGGTCTTCTCCGGCGGCACCACCGCCGGCACCGGCGGTACGACGACAGCCGCGAACTGCACCACCGGCTTCACCCCGACCGGCCTGGACACCGTGGCGGGCGTGTGGACCGGCTACGACTCGCCGTACAAGTGGCCGGCGGGGAACGTGCAGGGACAGCCGGCCGGGACCGCGAAGATCTGGCAGCAGATCGCGGACGAGGGGCGCTCGGCGTACCCGACGCAGAGCCGGGTGATGTTCAAGGGGACTTCGGTTCCGGCGTGCTCGCGGTTCGGCATGACCGAGTCGTTCGTGCCGTTCCAGCCGAACAGCAGTCCGCAGGCCGGGCTCGACGAGGCGATCCTGTTCGGCGCGACCAAGCCCGATCCCGGTGGGCTCCCGCTGGGGACGTTGGAGTACCTGACCTTCTCGCGGTTCTACAACGTCGCCGGTGAGCCGTTCCAGGCGACCGTGCACCTCCAGGCGCCGTCCGGGAAGCTTGCCGAAGGCAACATCGAGCTGACCGTGCCGGCCGGGTGGACCACGGACGGACCGAAGCCCGTCCCGGCGAAGTCGACCGCCGACATCACCTTCACGGTGACCGCGGCGGCCAACGCACCGGTGGACCAGAACGCGAAGGTCGCCGCCCGCTACACCACCGCTCATGCGTCCGGCTACACCGACAACGTCGTACGGATCGTGGCCGCGGCGGAAGGTCGCTTCCAGCGGTGGGGGAACTGGCAGGAGTACGACCAGTGGCTGCAGAACACCGCGCCGCAGGCCAACCGTCTCGGCCGGTCGCAGGCTATCCAGTCGATGGGGATCGGCCAGACGATCGACCTGCCGGTTGTCGTGCACAACTGGTCGGCGCAGCAGCAGAGTGGTGCGGTGTCGCTCGACCTGCCGGCCGACTTCACGGTCGACACGCCCTCGAAGCCGTACGACCTTCAGCCCGGCGCGGACGTCACCGTGACGTTCAAGCTGACCAACACCGACACGTCGCTGCCGGCGAACCAGAACGTGTCGATCCCGATCCGGACCGCCACGGGCAGTGAGACGCTGACGCTGACCCTGGTGCCGACGACGGTCATCCCGCAGGCGACCCCGGTGGTCGACGGCAAGGCGGGGCCGGGCGAGTACCCGGGCCCGACGCTCGACCTCGGCCGGATCTGGCAGGGCGCGGCCACGTGCACCGGCGTGGACGACTGCGGCGTTTCGTCAACCGGAGAAGGCAGTACGGCGAAAGTGAGCTGGTCCGACGACGCGCTCTACTTCTTCGTCCACGTGCGCGACGACTACCAGTCGTACGCCGTGAGTCCGGCGGAGTGTGTCGGTCACTGGCAGGCCGACTCCGTCGAGATCCTGCTCGACCCGCGTGGGAACGCATCGGAGGCGCTGAAGGACACCGCGAACACGTTCAAGCTCGGCATCTTCCCGTTCACCCAGAGCGGCGGGCCCTGCTGGGAGCGGGATGCGGACAACCGCCAGGGCTACTCGAGCGGTTCGCTCGACACCGGCAACGCACCGGGCGTGCAGGTCGCGTCGACCGCGCGGTGGGTCGGCAGCAACGAGACCACGGTCCCGCACGCGTACGCCGGTGGCGGGTACGACCTCGAGGTCAAGATCCCGCTGGCCGACCTGCCCGCCGCCGTCGACCCGACCCGGCTGGGCCTGAACATCACGCCGTACGACAACGACGACACCTCGGCTGCCGGTACGACGACGCTGCGGCACATCGACATGAGTACGCGGCTGGCCTGGTCGGCACTCGGCTCGGTCCAGTCCGACCCGTACCGCTGGGGCCTCGCGACCCTGCCGGGCTACACGCCACCGGCGGATCGCCCGACCACCCCGGCACCGCCGAACGTCTCCAACCCGAACCTGAACGGAGCCCTGTCGCCCCAGACCATCGCCCAGTCCGCCCGCAACGGCGTACCGATCTCCGGCCGCGTCCCGACCAGCGACCTGAAGATCCTGTCCGCCGGACTCAGCGGAAACGCCGTGGACATCGTCACCAGTTCGAGTGGAGCCGGTACGGCCCGGGCGTTCCTGACCACCGGCCAGCTCGGTGCGATCCCGGTCTGGACGACCAGCTGTTCACCGGCTGCGGATCCAGCGCCCGACTACGGTCTGACACCCTGCGCAGTCACCGACGGCGGCATCCCGCCATGGTCCCCGGACATGAGCGGTCATCTCGTCCAACAGTCCAGCCAGCAGATCAACCACGGCGTCCAGCACTGGTCCATCCCACTCACCGCGGCCCAACGCGCCACGCTGAGTGCCGACGGCCGGCTGCTCGTCTCCTACGAAACCCCGCAGAACGAGGTCCAGGCGTTCGACGTCCTGCTCAGCCGGCGGTGAAGTCGAGTCCGCCGGCCGCTGTCCGGAGCTTCAACGTGGACGAGTCGATCTCGTAGCTGACGTCGCCCTTCAAGGCATTGAGGAGAGTGGTCTCGAGGGTCGCCGCGTCGCCGGTGCAGGCGCGGCGGGTGGTGGCGAGTTCGCCGAAGGTGAGCTTGCCGGTGGAACGCGCCACCATGCCCTGGAAGTCGTTGCACCCGGTCGATCCGGTGACGCGCTCGCCGTCGAGGGTCATCCACGCCTTCTCGAAGCCGGCCTGGTGGGTGGCGGCGTCGCCGGTGACGACGGTGGTCAGGGTCCACTTCGTGCCGTCCAGAGCGCGGGCCGGCTCGGCGGTGGCGCGGTCCACCAGCGAGATCGTCGTGCTGCCGGCGGTGAGGTCGAGCTTGCTACCGTCGAGCTTCCAGGCCGGTTTGCCGGAGAGGATGTTCGCCAGCCAGGAGTCCTGACCCTGCTGCAGACCGGGGCAACCCATCATGGTCATCGCCAGCCCGCCCTCGAGCGTCAGCTTGCCGCCACTCGTCGACACCTTCGACTGCATCGAGTTGCAGCCGGCATCCGCGACCAGGCGGCCGTCGTCGGTGAACTCCAGGCGGACCCGGGTGTTCGGCGCGAGCTGCTTGGGCTGCCCGTTCTCGGTCACGGCAGTGGACAGGAACGACTTGCCGGTCAGTGACGCACCCGTGTCGGGCTCGTTCCCACAGGCGGTCAGGACCAGCAGCAAACCGGCGGCGGCCAGGGCGATCGTCCGCATCTTCACACCCTACGGACGCCGGCGGCCCGGCCTTCGTTGCAGTGTGAAGGCTTGGTTAAGTCGGGCCCCCGAGTTGGCAGGTCAGATCACGGTTGGATAACGTCGCGGCGTACGCGAGAGCGAACGAGAAGGACAAGACCGGTACGCCGGTCTGCCGGATCGGATCGGTGTTTCTGGGGACCGCCGCCTGTTTCTGGCCCCACTGGGGACCAAACCAACATTTGTTGGGTCACACTGAAGCACTGGGGCAACGCAGAGTGGCCCGTCGAGCAGACGAGGAATGTGTTTTCCATGCCCCCCATCCGAACTGCCCGGAGTCGCAAGATCATCCCGGCGGTGTTCCTTGCCGTCGGCGCGCTCGTCGCCGCGCCGATCGTCGTTCACGCGGCCAAGGACTCCCCGGTGTCAACTGCGAACGCCGCGGACAGCACGGTGACTGCCCTCCCGAGCGTCGGACGCGTCGAGACCTGCGTCCTGGATGCCTACTCCAGCTGTACCGTCCTGCACGGCTTCGCCCAGAAGCCGGTCGCCATCACCGCGACCGCTTCCGGACCGGCGATCCTCTCGATCGACCCGAGCAAGACCACCGACCAGAGCTACCGGCTGCGCGCTTTGCGCTACGACGGCCAGAAGTACCCCGCCGGCACCAAGTTGACCTACACGGCGCACTACGACTTCACGGCCGCGCCCGCGCAACCCACCACTCCGGCGCCGACCACCACGACGACGCCGACCAAGCCGCCGACGACCAGCACGCCGACGCCGTCCCAGACGCCGACGACCACGACGACGCCGACCAAGCCGCCGACGTCGACTCCGACGACGACCACGCCCAGCACGACGACCCCCACGTCGACGGGCAGCCCGAGCCAGACCTGCACCAACCCGTCGTTCGTCACCACGTCGACGAACAACCAGGGTGACGGCCAGTCGTTCGGCGCCTACTACGTCCACAACAACATGTGGAACAACGACAACGGCACGTACACGCTGAGTGCCTGCAACTACAACAACTGGTTCCTCGACGTCACCCAGCCGCTGCCGGGTGACAAGGGCGTCCAGGCGTACCCGAACGTGCACAAGGACTACAACGACGTCGCGCTGTCGAAGATCCAGTCGGCCAAGTTCGCGGCGACCACGCCCGCCAGCTGCTCCGCCTGCATCTACGACGTCGCGTTCGACGCCTGGATCGGCGACGGTCTGAACAACGAGCTGATGATCTGGACCGACAACAAGGGCCAGGTCCCGGCTGGGAACAAGGTCGGCACCGTGTCGTTCGGCGGCTTCACGTACGACGTCTGGCACGAGAACGGCTACACCGC
Organism: Kribbella sp. NBC_01484; assembly: GCF_036227145.1. Lineage (NCBI taxonomy): Bacteria > Bacillati > Actinomycetota > Actinomycetes > Propionibacteriales > Kribbellaceae > Kribbella > Kribbella sp. NBC_01484. The sequence goes on along the minus strand of NZ_CP109437.1, from coordinate 1,508,119 downwards.
GTACGTGTCCCAGGTGACGCAGAAGTCCGGCACGATGCCGCTGGCCAGCTTCTTCAACGACATGTCCTCCCGCGGCTGGGCCCCGAAGGCCACCACGTGGCAGGTCGACTTCGGCGTCGAGGTGGTGTCCACCGGCAACACCAAGCAGCGCTTCAACTTCACCGACTTCTCCATCCAGGAGAACTGACCCCTCGCGCTCTCGCGATACCCGCGGCCGCCGTGACTCCCCCAGGTCACGGCGGCCGCATTGCATAGGGTGCGGTTGTGATCGGACTCGTGATCTTCGACAACGACGGCGTACTGGTGGACTCCGAGCGGCTGGCCAACACGATCCTGGCCGAGCTGCTCACGGAGGCCGGGCTGCCCTACACCTTCGAGGAGACCGTGCGTGACTTCATGGGCGGCAGCATGGCGTCGATGCGGCAGCAGGCCGAGGCCCGGCTCGGGCGGCCGCTGCCCGCGGACCTCGAGGATCGCTACCACCAGCGGCTCTTCGACGGGTTCGCGCACCTGCGGGCGATCGAGGGCGTCGAGGCTGTCCTCGATCACCTGGAGGCGCGCGGCGTAACGTACTGTCTCGCGTCGTCCGGCACCCACCGCAGGATCCGTACGGCGCTGACCGCGGTGGGGTTCCTGGATCGGTTCGACGGCCGGATCTTCAGCGCCGAGGATGTTGCCCACGGCAAGCCCGCGCCCGATCTGTTCCTGCACGCGGCCGGTTCGATGGGCGTGAAACCGGCCGACTGCCTGGTCGTCGAGGACAGCCCGCTGGGTGTCGCCGCGGCGGTTGCGGCCGGCATGAAGGTGTTCGGGTACGCCGGGATGACGGACCCCGCGAAGCTCTGCGATGCGGATGCGGTGTTCCACGACATGACCGCCCTGGCAGACCTGATCGACGCGGCCTGAGACACTGGAGGGGCTATGTCTACCCTCCAGTCACCTAGCGGCGACCGCCCGGTCCGCGCCGAGGCCGTCGTCGACCTGGCCGCGATCCGGCACAACGTGGCTACGCTGCGTGCCCGTGCCGCCGGCGCGCAGCTGATGACGGTCGTCAAGGCCGACGGATACGGGCACGGAATGGTCCCGGTCGCCCGGGCCGCCCGCGAGGCCGGCGCCGACTGGATCGGCGCCGCCGTCCTCGAGGAGGCGCTCGCGCTGCGTGACGCGGGCGACACCGGGCCGATCTTCTGCTGGCTGACCACGCCCGGCGAGCCGCTGGCCGACGCGATTGCCGCCGGCATCGATCTGTCCGCGGGCGCGCCCTGGGAGATCGACGAACTGGTCGCCGGCGTGGCGGACCGGCCGGCCCGGGTGCACCTGAAGATCGACACCGGGATGAGCCGCGGCGGCGCCGTACCCGAGGAGTGGCCGGCGCTGATCCGGGCCGCGGCGCGGGCACAGGCGACCGGCCGGATCGAGGTCAAGGGCATCTGGTCGCATCTGGCGTCGTCGGACGAGCCGAAGAGCCCGGTCAACGAATCCCAGCTCGCGACGTTCACCGAGGCGATCGACGTTGCGGCCTCGTTCGGCATCGACGCCGAGTTCAAGCACCTGGCGAACTCCGGTGCCACGCTGGCGCTGCCGGAGACCCACTTCAACCTGGTCCGCCCGGGGGTGGCGACGTACGGGCTCTCGCCGTTCGGGCACACGCTGCCCTCGGCCGAGCTCGGGTTGCGGCCGGCGATGACGCTGCGGGCGCGGTTCGCGATGGTCAAGCGGGTGCCGGCCGGGGCGGGCGTCTCCTACGGGCTGACCTGGACCGCGCCGCGGCCGTCGACGCTGGGGCTGATCCCGCTCGGGTACGGCGACGGCCTGCCACGGCACGCGTCCAATGGTGCTCCGGTCCAGGCGGGTGGCAGGCGACGGACGATCGTCGGACGGATCTGCATGGATCAGTGTGTGGTCAACCTCGAGGACGACCAGGCGGCCGCGGGCGACGAGGTGGTGCTGTTCGGCCCCGGGGCCACCGGCGAGCCGACGGCGGACGACTGGGCCGATGTCGCCGGGACCATCAACTACGAGATCGTGACCCGGCTGGGCGCCCGGATCCCCCGCCGGTACGTCGACAGTTCTGACACCACCCCCGTCGAAAGGTAGACCGGTATGTCCAAAGCAGGACGGACTGCTGGTCTGATCGGGGCCGCGGTCGGCGTGCTGGCCGCAGGAGCGGCGGCCGGGGTCGCGGTCGAGCGGCAGGTGATCGGCCGGCGTTCAGGTCAGCGTGCACAGTTGGAGGCCGAGCCGTTCGGTTCGCTGCGCGGCACTCCGCACGTCTTCACCGCCGACGACGGCGTCGAGCTGTACGTCGAGGTCGACGAGCTCAAGCGGTCGCGCCGCCCGGCCCCTCCACCGAAGCGCAGGTTCGGCAAGAAGCTGCCGCTGCCGCCGGAGGACCTGACCCTGATCTTCGCCCACGGCTACGGGCTGAACATGGACTCCTGGCACTTCGAGCGCCGCGACCTGGCCGGCATCGGCACGATGGTGTTCTACGACCAGCGCTCGCACGGGCGGTCCGGCCGCTCGCCCAAGGACCACGTCACCATCGAGCAACTCGGTCAGGACCTGTACGGGATCCTGGCCGAGTTCGCGCCGACCGGGCCGGTGATCCTGATCGGCCACTCGATGGGCGGTATGACGATCATGGCGCTGGCCGAGCAGCATCCGGAGATCTTCGGTGACCGGGTCATCGGCGTCGGCCTGTGCTCGACCAGCGCGGGCGGGCTGGACGACGTACCGATCGTGTTCCCGGGCAAGCTGGGCATGCTGGCCCGGGCGCTCGCCACCCCGACGGTCTCGGCGCTGGCGCGGATCCCGGACGTGGTCGAGCGCAGCCGCAAGGCGGGGACGGACATCAGCTACCTGCTGACCCGGAAGTACTCGTTCGGCTCCGAGGTCCCGCCGGCGTACACCGAGTTCGTCAACGAGATGATCGCGGCCACGCCGATCGAGGTGATCGCGGAGTTCTATCCGATCTTCGCGCTGCACGACAAGTTCGACTCCCTGGAGCCGCTGCAGAAGGTGGAGTGCGTCGTGATCGCGGGCGACAAGGACCACCTGACCCCGTTCTCGCATGCGGAGGAGATCGTCCGGCGGGTGCCCGGCGCGGAGCTGGTCGAGGTGAAGAACTGCGGCCACCTGGGCCTGATCGAGCACCACCGCGAGTACACCGCCGCCCTCCTCGGCATGATCGAACGAGCCGAACAATCCCTAGGAAACACATGACCGACCTGCACGTCGTCGACGCCACGGCGGATCACGTCGACCAGATCGTGGCGGTGATCCACCACGCCTTCTCCGCCCGCCGGGTGCTCGACCCGCCGGCCACCGCACTGTCCGAGAACCCCACGACGGTGGCCGCCGCCATCGCGGAGCACGGCGGACTGCTCGTGCTGATCGACGGGGCGCCGGCCGGCGCGTTGCTGTTCAAGCAGTCCGGTGACGTACTCACCCTGCGCTGCGTGTCGGTGGACCCGCGCCACCAGGGCCACGGCGTGGCCTCGGCGATGGTGGGTTGCGCCGAAGAGGCCGCCGTACGGCGTGGTGTGAGCCGGGTGAACCTGATCGCGCGGGTCGAGTTGCCGGACACCGTGGAGTTCTGGCGGCGGCGTGGGTACGCGGTGGTCGAGCAGCATGACCACAACCTCATCTACGCGAAGGCGATGCCGCTCGAGCTCACCGTGCCGACTGCCGACGACATGCAGGCGATCGGCGAGGAGCTCGCGGGGCAGTTGCGGGCGGGCGACGTACTCGTGCTGTCCGGTGACCTGGGGGCCGGCAAGACGACCTTCACGCAGGGGCTGGGCGTGGGGCTGAAGGTGCGCGGTTCCATCACGTCGCCGACGTTCGTGATCTCGCGGGTGCACCCGTCACTGGCCGGCGGTCCGGCGTTGGTGCATGTGGATGCCTATCGGCTCGGTGGATTCGCCGAGCTGGACGACCTCGACCTCGACGCGAGTCTGGAGGACGCGGTCACCGTGGTCGAATGGGGTCATGGCCTGGCCGAGGCGCTGGCGCCGGACCGGCTGGACATTGTCGTGACCCGCGGCGACGACGACACCGACGAGACGCGCGAGCTGCGGATCACCCCGGTGGGTCCGCGCTGGGCGGCGTCCGGCGTCCGCGTATCTGTGCTGGAGAAGAACTGAGATGCTGCTTGCTTTCGACACCTCGAGTGCTGCCGTCACCGTCGCACTGGCGTCACCCGACGGCAAGATCCTCGCCTCGTCCACGACCGTCGATGCCTTGCGGCACGGGGAGTTGCTGGCCCCGGCGATCGCGGACGCCTTCGCGACCGCGGGCGTGACGCCGCGCGACCTGACCCGGATCGCGGTCGGCGTCGGGCCTGGTCCGTTCACCGGATTGCGGGTGGGGCTGGTGACCGCGCGGACGATGGCCGACGTGCTCGGGATCGAGGTCGCGGGGGTCTGCAGCCTCGACATCCTGGCGCGGCAGTCGTCGCTGACCCTGCCCGTGGCGGTCGCGACGGACGCGCGGCGCAAGGAGATCTACTGGGCGTTGTACGACGGCCCGGCCGCGGACGGGAGCCGTCGTCGCCTCGAAGGGCCGGCGGTGGATCGTCCGGCCGAGGTCGCGCACGTGCTGGCGGGCCTGCCGGTGATCGGCCGCGGTGCGGTGCTGTACGCCGACGCGCTCGGCGTCTCCGATGTCGCTGTCGCCGAGTACCCGTCGGCCGAGGTGCTGGCCGTCGGCGTGGCGACCGGGACGCTCGAGGTCGTCGCGCCCGACCCGCTGTACCTGCGCCGGCCGGACGTGACGATGTCCGCCGGCCCGAAGAGCGTGCTGCCGAAGTGAGACCCGCAATTCGCGCGGCTGGGGCGGATGATCTGCCCGCGCTGGTCGCGTTGGACGAGGTGTGCTTCGGCGCCGAGGCGTGGAGTACGGTCGCGTGGTCGACCGAGTTCGACCGGCTGTCCGAGGATCGGGTGATCCTGGTCGCGGACGAGGGCTCCGTGGTCGGGTACGCCGTACTCCTGGTGCCGCCGGTCGCGCTGGACGTGGTGGAGTTGCTGCGGATCGCGGTGTCGCCGGCCGAGCGCCGTACCGGGATCGGCGGGCAGCTGATGACCGCGGCGCTGGCACGGTGCGCCGGGCGGACGGTGTTGCTGGAAGTTGCTGCGGGCAACGATTCGGCGCTGGGGTTGTACGAGGGCTTCGGGTTCGAGGAGATCAGCCGGCGGCGTGGGTACTACGCCGGTGGCGAGGATGCGGTGATCATGCGGTGGCGGGAGACGGTGTGAGTTCAGATGCGGTGACCATGGAGCCCCTGATTCTGGGGATCGAGACGTCGTGTGACGAGACCGGGGTCGGGATCGTCCGCGGGCAGACGCTGCTCGCCGACGCGATCGCGTCCAGTGTCGAGGAGCACGCGCGGTTCGGCGGCGTCGTACCGGAGGTGGCGAGCCGGGCGCACCTCGAGGCGATGGTCCCGACCATCCGGCGGGCGTGCGAGACCGCGGGGATCAAGCCGGCCGACGTCGACGCCGTCGCGGTCACCAGTGGACCAGGTCTCGCCGGTGCGTTGCTGGTCGGAGTGGCCGCGGCCAAGGGGCTCGCGCTGTCGCTCGACAAGCCTCTGTACGGCGTGAACCACCTGGCCGCTCACGTGGCTGTCGACACCTTGGAGCACGGCGATCTGCCGAAGGGCTGTGTCGCGATGCTGGTGTCCGGTGGGCACTCGTCGCTGCTCGCGGTCGAGGACATCACCGACGGCGTGGTGCCGATGGGGAGCACCATCGACGACGCCGCGGGGGAGGCGTTCGACAAGGTCGCTCGCGTGCTGGGGTTGCCGTTCCCGGGCGGTCCCTATGTCGACAAAGCGGCGCGGGACGGCGGCGACCGGCTGTACGTGACGTTCCCGCGCGGGCTGACGTCGCAGCGGGATCTCGAACGGCATCGGTTCGACTTCTCGTTCTCCGGGCTGAAGACGGCGGTGGCGCGGTGGGTCGAGGCGCGGCGTCGCGACGGTGAGGACGTGCCGGTCAATCACGTCGCCGCGGCGTTTCAGGAGGCGGTCTGTGACGTGTTGACCCGCAAGGCGATCGACGCGTGCAAGGACCGTGGGTTCGAGCATTTGCTGATCGGTGGCGGGGTCGCGGCGAACTCCCGGCTGCGCGCGATGGCCGAAGAGCGATGCACTGCGGCGGGTATCGCCGTACGCGTGCCGCGGCCCGGGTTGTGCACCGACAACGGCGCGATGGTCGCGGCGCTCGGCTCGGAACTCGTCCGGGCCGGGAAGGCGCCGTCGCCGCTGGGGCTGCCGGCCGACTCGTCGATGCCGATCACGGAGGTGCTGAACAAGTGAGGTGGACAGGGGCGGACGGGTTCGAGGCCGACGACGATGTCTCGCGGATCGACGTCGACGTCGTGCAGGGGTTCCTGAGTACGTCGTACTGGGCGAAGGGGATCCCGCGTGAGGTGGTGGCGCGGTCGATCGCGGGCTCGCTGAACATGGGTGTGTACGCGGCCGACGGCGCGATGGTCGCCTTCGCTCGCGCGGTGACGGATCGGGCGACGTTCGCGTGGCTCGCGGACGTCTTCGTGCTGGACGAGTGGCGGGGGCGCGGACTTGGCCGGTTCGTGGTGTCCACGCTGGTCGACCACCCGGAACTGAAGGGTGTACGGCGCTTCATGCTGGGGACCGCGGATGCGCACGAGCTGTACCGCAGCTACGGCTTCAGCGAACTCGCGGACCCGAGCAGCATGATGGCCATCCGCCACGACGCCGCCGACCTGTACGGCCACCCGTGATCCACCCCGGGGTGGACCTGGTGTGGCACCCGGCTGGTGCGACGGATCTCGTCGTACTGGCGCACGGCGGCATGGAGCACTCACAGGCGAGCCCGTACCTCTGGAATTCTGCCCTCATCCGCATGTGGCCGTTCGCGGCAGCGGCCCGCACGGCCGTCCCCACTGCGGCGATCGGCCTGCTGCGCTACCGCTACCGGGGCTGGAACGGTGACGCGGCCGACTCCGCCGCGGATCTCCGGGCCGTCCTCGACGAGCTCCCTCCGGTGATCCAGCGGGTCGTCCTGATCGGCCACTCGATGGGCGGCCGCGCGGTCGTCGCCGCGGGCGATCATCCCCGGGTCGCCGGTGTACTGGCCTTGGCTCCGTGGCTGCCCGACGACGAACCACTCACCGCACTCCGCGCGCCGGTCACCTTCGCCCACGGCACTCTCGACACCATCACCGACCCTCGCGCCACCACCGCATACGCCAACCGTCTCCGTGCCGCCGGCACCGCGGTCACCGTGTACTCGGTCGCCGCAGAAACCCACACCATGCTCCACCGGCCCACGGACTGGAACACCCTGGTAGCCGAGTTCACCCAAAGCGCTCTCAGCACCCCGTCGCCCACAACCCCTTCAGCTGCTGGGGATACGGAGCCGCTGCCTGAGTACGGGCGTAGGTCTTCAGTGCCGGCTGCGGTCTGGTCCATCGCGGTAGCACGCTTGCGCTTCCCGGTGGTGGCACGCTTCCAGGCGGGCTGAGCTGCGAACGCGGTGCTGCGGCTGCAGTGCGGGGAAGGGCACGGCAGCGGGCAGAGACCTGGGGCTTGTGCGCCGCCTGCTCCCCAGGTGAACGGTCAGCGGCCAACCGGTTTCTGCCCACCACCCTGCCAAACCCAGATGAACGCCTGACTGCACCCGCGTGACGCCCAGTCGACGTACGGCACCTCACTCCGTACGGCGAGTCTTAGTGGCGGGCCCCCGGCGAGTGCGGCAGCGGACGCAGCACCTCGCCCACCGGCAGGTCATCCGGGGACCCGCACGCGAGGTCGATCATATGTTCGAATACACTCAGAAAGCAAGTCCGATGCGACGACAGGAATAGGCGACCGCGTCCCGGCCGATCCGGGTGATGATGAGCGTCGCGGTCGCGGAGCCCTTGGGAGCGAGCTTCTTCCGCAGCTGGGCCGGATCGACATCCACCCCGCGCTTCTTGATCTCCAGCGTCCCGATGTCCTGTGCGCGAACCCACGACCGCAGCGCCTTCTCCTTGTACGGCAGCTGTTCCACCACCTCGTAGACCGACGCCAGCGGGGTCGGCACGAGCTTCGGTGCCGTGACGTAGGCGATGCGCGGATCCAGCAACCACCCGTCGACCGCGGCAGCCACAGCGGTCACCAGCCCAGCTCGCACCACGGCTCCGTCGGGCTCGTAGATGTACTGACCCACCGGACCACTCTCAGCGTCTGGTGCCTCGCTGACGCTGACGCCGGCGGGCAGAAGCGTGGCCCGCCGCGCGACCCCGGCGTACAGCGCGCCAGACCACAGCGCCGCCTCCTTCACCTCACCCGCGTCGCTGACCCACTCCGCCTCGACCCCATCGGGTACGGCGTCATGCGGGATGCCCGGTGCGACCTTCACACACGCAGTCCGCTGCAGGAGCCCAGTGACAAACGACCATGGCGGCGAATAGGCGTTGTGGTCGAATACGCGCCGGCCATCCGCCCGCCGCGCCGGGTCTGCGAACACCACGTCGTACGGCGTGAGCTCAGTCGACTCGGCGTCACCGAGGACAACCTCACCGGGCAGGTCGAGAGCGGCCAGGTTGGCGCGGGCCGTGGCTGCGGTCTCCGGATCGCGTTCGACACCAGTGACTCGTAGGCCGGCGCGGGCGGCGCTGATGAGATCGCCGCCGATGCCACAGCCCAGGTCGACCACGCTGGCACCCGGCAACGTCATTGCGATGCGTGCAGCACGGTGTGAACCGACAGTGGTCCGGGTCGCCTGCTCCAGACCGTCCGGCGTGAAGTACATCCGCGCAGCATCGACACCGAACTTGGCGACGGCGCGGTGGCGCAGCGACGCCTGAGTGACGGCAGCAGTCACGAGTGATGCGTCGTACCGCCGCCGGAGCTTCTCGACTAGTTGGAGCTCGCGGCCGGGGTGGTAGTCCGCGCAGGCAGCGGCGAGCACCTCAGCGCCAGGCCCGTCCAGCAACGCGGTGACTGTCACCCCGCAACCTTAGAGGGGGCTAGAGCAGCCTTTGCTCCAGCTTTGGGTGGCGGAGGAATAGAGGCGCCAGTTCATGGCGGAGCGGGTCTTGGGGCCGTAGATGCCGTCCGCCACGAGCTTGTGCTTGCGCTGGACGAGTTTCACCACCGCGCGGGTATTGCTGCCGTAGATGCCGTCGACGGCGAGCTTGGAGCCGTAGCAGAAGTTCAGGTTGCGCTGGAGGACCCGGATTGCGGTGTCGGGGTCGCCGTACACGGTCGAGCGGCGGTTTGGGTCGTCGCCGTACATGAGGTTGCAGGTCGTGCTGGTGCTGCCGTAGATCGAGGGCATCGGGATGCCCCAGCTGCGGTTGACCGGTACGAGCCGCGCCGCGCGGCACTGCGGGAGGGCGGCCGCGGCCTTCGCTTCGGTATCGGAGGAGGTCCGGGCGGCATCCGTCGCCTGGTCTGCCGCAGTCTGTGGTGCCGGTCCGGCTGCTGGAGCACCGGCGCTGGCGGGCTGGTCCTTCGCGGCGCCGGCGGCGACGACTCCGACAGCGAGCGCGCCGACCGGCCAGGATCGCGACAGTACGGCCGGACAGCTTGGGCAGAGACGGGAAGCTGATAGCCATGGCTTCTCCTCGGGGCGGTGCGCCGTTGACAGAACGGTCGCACGCCGACCCCGGATAGGCCCAGCGTTTGACCACATTCCGTGCCTGACCGGTCACCCGCCAGGATGCGGCCAGGAGGTTGCTGCCGGATCAGGTCTGGCACTCGAGTTGACCGAGTGCTAATCGCGGCCTAGATTCGGTGTTGGCACTCTCCACCCGAGGGTGCCAGCGGTCCGGCCTCTGACCCCCGCGACGGCAGGGGAGCGCGACCAGTCTGAACCACTGACAAGCAAATCGACCGTGGAGGTCAGCAAGTGTCGGTCACGATCAAGCCGCTCGAGGACCGTGTCCTCGTCGCGCCGCTCGAAGCCGAGCAGACCACGAAGTCCGGCCTGGTGATCCCGGACACCGCCAAGGAGAAGCCGCAGGAGGGCGAGATCCTCGCTGTCGGCCCGGGCCGGATCGACGACAACGGCAACCGCGTCCCGCTGGACGTCGCCGTCGGTGACAAGGTCATCTACTCCAAGTACGGCGGCACCGAGGTCAAGTACGACGGCCAGGACTACCTGATCCTGGGCGCCCGCGACATCCTCGCAGTCGTCAGCAAGTGACGACCCCAGGGCGTGGGCCCGCGCCCCGGCGGACCCGCCGGGACGTTCCACGCCCTGCCCGCTGTTCCTGACTGACACCGCCCTGGTGCCGACGACCGGTGCCGGGGCGGAGTCGGTCTGAAACAGCGGGACCGGATCCGAACTGCTAACGAAGACATTCAGAGAGGGACTGGTTTTTTCCATGCCGAAGATCCTCGAGTTCGACGAGAACGCGCGGCGCGCGCTGGAGCGTGGCGTCGACAAGCTCGCGAACACGGTGAAGGTGACGCTGGGGCCCAAGGGCCGCTACGTCGTCCTGGACAAGAAGTGGGGCGCCCCGACCATCACCAACGACGGTGTCACCGTCGCCCGTGAGGTCGAGCTGGACGACCCGTTCGAGAACCTTGGTGCGCAGCTGGCCAAGGAGGTCGCCACCAAGACCAACGACATCGCCGGTGACGGCACCACCACCGCGACGGTGCTGGCGCAGGCACTGGTGCACGAGGGCCTGCGGGCCGTCGCCGCCGGGGTCAACCCGATGGGCCTGAAGAAGGGCATCGAGGCGGCCATCGAGGCCGTGTCGGCCAAGCTGATCGAGACCGCCCGGCCGGTGGACGACAAGGGCGACATGGCCCACGTCGCCACCATCTCCGCCCGGGACGCCGAGATCGGCACCCTGATCGCGGACGCGTTCGACAAGGTCGGCAAGGACGGTGTGATCACCGTCGAGGAGTCGAACACCTTCGGTACCGAACTCGAGTTCACCGAGGGCATGCAGTTCGACAAGGGCTACATCTCGCCGTACTTCATCACCGACGCCGAGGCCGGCGAAGCGGTGCTGGAGGACCCGTACATCCTGATCAACCAGGGCAAGATCTCCGCGATCGCGGACCTGCTGCCGCTGCTGGAGAAGGTCGTGCAGTCCGGCAAGACGCTGCTGATCATCTCCGAGGACGTCGAGGCCGAGGCGCTGTCCACCCTGGTGGTGAACAAGATCCGCGGCAACTTCACCTCCGTCGCCGTCAAGGCGCCGGGCTTCGGTGACCGCCGCAAGGCGATGCTGGAGGACCTGGCCGCGCTCACCGGCGCGCAGGTCGTCGCCCCCGAGGTCGGCCTCAAGCTGGACCAGGTCGGTCTCGAGGTGCTCGGCACCGCCCGCCGGATCGTGGTCACCAAGGACAACACCACCGTGGTCGAGGGCGCCGGCAAGTCCGACGACATCGAGGCCCGGGTGAACCAGATCAAGGCCGAGATCGAGCGCACCGATTCCGACTGGGACCGGGAGAAGCTGCAGGAGCGGCTGGCCAAGCTGGCCGGTGGCGTCTGCGTGATCAAGGTCGGCGCGGCCACCGAGGTCGAGCTGAAGGAGAAGAAGCACCGCATCGAGGACGCCGTGTCGGCGACCCGTGCGGCGATCGAGGAGGGCATCGTCGCCGGTGGCGGCTCCGCTCTCGTCCACGCCGCCTCGGTGCTGGAGAACGGCCTGGACCTCGACGGCGACGAGCTCGCCGGAGTCCGGATCGTCCGCAAGGCCATCGTCGAGCCGCTGCGCTGGATCGCCGAGAACGGCGGCTACGAGGGCTACGTGGTGACCGCGAAGGTTGCGGAGCTGGAGGTCGGCAGCGGATTCAACGCCGCCACCGGCGAGTACGGCGACCTGCTGGCCCAGGGCGTGCTGGACCCGGTCAAGGTGACCCGGTCCGCGCTCGCCAACGCCGGCTCGATCGCGGCGCTGCTGCTCACCACTGAGACCCTGGTGGTCGACAAGCCCGAGGAAGAGGAGCCCGCCGCAGCCGGTCACGGCCACGGTCACGGCCACTGATCCTCAGGTCTGAACGAACAGCACCGCCCGGCAGGTCTTCGGACCCGCCGGGCGGTGTTCTGTTCGGGGCGGTAGGTGCGGCGCCGCGGCGATCTGGTGGGATGATGTCGTGGCGACGATTCGTGAACGTGCTGACGGGGACCTGGACGTCTGCGCCGGCCTGCTGTGGGACGTGCACGAGCTGGCGGGGTATCCGATCAATTGGCCTGAGGACGCGCGCAAGTGGCTGACACCGGATGACGGGCTCGGCTGCTGGGTTGCTGAGAGCAACGGCCGGGTCGCTGGGCACGTGGCACTGACGGCCAACGGGGCTGACGGAGCGTCCGTGGAGCGGCTGTTCGTGGACCCGAAGGCGACCTGTGCGGGCATCGGCCGGCAACTCCTGGACCACTGCGTCAAGACCGCCGCCGAGCTCGGGCGGAAGCTGTCGCTCGAGGTCGTCGACAACCGCGGTGCGGCCGTCACCATGTACCGGCGTGCGGGCTGGCGGGAGACCGGCCGGACCCCGATCGACTGGGGCGGCGACCACGCATCGGCGGTCCTCCACTTCGACGCACCGCGCTGACCGTCTCACGGGGCGATGGCCCGCCATCTCAAAGTCGGACCTTGATTCTCCGGTCCGAGTACCGTACGGGCGAGTAGTGACAGATCGTGATCAAAATCTGAAAATGCTCACGAATTGCCACTAGGCAACGAGAGGTGAGAGCCATATCATCTTTCAGGCTGACCGGTCCGACACGAGGGGGCGAGGGGTGACTGAGGTCCAAGTACCGCACACCCACGATCGGGTCGAGCTCAGGGATCTTGCCGCGCTGGCCGGCGACGGGGACCGCACAGCTCTCAACGACCTGCTCACCAGGGTGCGCGCCGTCGCGCACCGATACGTACGGTCCCGTTTGTGGACCTATCCCGGCGGCGCGGACATGGTCGACGACGTCGCGCAGGAAGTCTGTGTCGCGGTGTTCGGCGCGCTGGGCCGATACCGTGACGAGGGGAGGCCTTTCGAGGCTTTCGTCTACGGCATCGCGGCCCGCAAGGTCGCCGATGCCCAGCGTGCGTTCGCAGTGGCCGACGTTTCGACGCCGGACCTGCCGGACGGCGCGGACGAGTCGCCGACTCCGGAGGAGCACGCGGTCCGGAGCTCGGAGGTCCAGCACATCATGGGATTGCTGGACAAACTGCCCGAGAAGCTGCGGGAGATCCTGCGGCTTCGCGTGGTAGCTGGGATGTCAGCCGAGGAGACCGGCCGGGCACTGGGGATGACACCGGGGGCGGTGAGGGTCGCACAGCATCGAGCGTTGAACACGCTCAGGGGGTATGTGGGGCATGAGGGACGAGGAGCAGGGGAGGGGCATCATGGCTGACCGTTTCGACCTGGACGCGATCGACGCCGATGACGCACTGCTCGACCTGCTGGCCGCTGGTGGGGAGTCCGCGCGGAGCGCGGGGGAGCATGACCCGGCCGTTGCGCTGCTGGCCGAGCTGCGGCTGGCGGTGGAGGTCGAAGACGAACTCCCCGTGGAGACGATCGACGATCCGGAGAGCTTCCTGGCGCGTTGCGCCGCGCTGAACCCGATCACGGACCCGTTCGCCCGCAAGGTGGCGGCGCGCGGTCTGGCGCTGGGTGTCGCCGCGGTGGCCGCGCTGTCGGTCTCCGGGGTGGCCGCCGCGGTCAACGGCGACCCGCTGTCGCCGTACGAGAAGGTCATCGAGAAGATGGTCGACGCGGTCCGCCCGCAGACCAGCTTCCCGAAGGAACAGCTCGACGGCATGCCGGTGGTCGACAAGACCAAGATCGTCAAGGTCGCCAAGGACTACAAGCAGCGGCAGGAAGCGAAGGTCGCGGCCGAGGACCGGGTGGTCCGGGAGGAGCCGATTCCGCCGGCCGCCGTGCTGCCGACGGATACGCCGGACGTGCTGCAGCGGGCGCTCCCGAAGATCATCGAGCAGCCGACGGTGACGCAGGTCGACCCGCCCGCCGCGGAGACGACCAAGGCGCCGGAGAAGACCGACGACACCACGACGTCCAACCCGACCGATCCGCCGGCTACCCAGCCGACCGACCCGCCGGCGACTGACCCGACGGCGCCGCCGGCCACGACGGATCCGACGACCCAACCGCCGACCACGGACCCGACGACTGCGCCGCCTACGGACCCGACCCAGGACCCGACCACGGCGCCACCGACAAACCCCGACAACGGCCAGACCGGCACCGGAAACCCGACGACCACACCGAGTGGCGACACCACCGGCTCGGAAACCGGCACCACGCAGCCGAATGACACGCCGCCAGTCGTCGTGCCTCCGGTCGATGTGCCGTCGGTCGATGTGCCGTCGGTTGAGTTGCCGTCGCTCGGTGCGCCGTCGCTCAGTGCACCGTTGGTCGAGGCGCCGTCGGTCGACGCTCCGTCGGTCGACGCTCCTAACCCGCTGGCCGACCTGGTCGAGAAGGCCGTCGCGCCGATCCTGCCGTCAGCGACCGGGGCTGCACTCGAGAACGAGACCGCCGAGCAGTCCTTCGGCGACAGCGTTCAGGCGGCCGGCAAGCACTCGAGCGGGCAGACCGCCACCGGTTCGGTCCGGATGGTCTACCCGACCGGCCAGCACTCCACCGGCCTGTACGCCGAGGGCAAGCACGCGGCCATCGCCCGCGCGCACGGCTCGACCGCCGACGCCGACGTACTGCAGATCCTCGACGTCGTCAACGCGCCGCTCCAGTGACCCCGCCGCGCCGGCTCACCAGCCGGCGCGCCGGGTCCCGGCCGGACACAGGCCCGGCCGAAGCGGCCCTGTGGACGGGCGGTTCGGGAGCCTGAGCGGGCGCGGATAGGATGGGGTTCCGTTCTCGCCGTGTAAAGGTGCTTGTTTTACCCATGGACATCACACCCACTGGAGTTCCGGACAAGTTCGCCGTCCTCGGGCTCACCTTCGACGACGTTCTCCTGCAGCCGAACGAATCCGACGTCATCCCGTCCGAGGCCAACACGCGGTCCCGGGTCAGCCGCAACATCGAGGTGAACATTCCGCTGCTGTCCAGCGCGATGGATACCGTCACCGAGGCCCGGATGGCGATCGCGATGGCCCGCCAGGGCGGCCTCGGCGTCCTCCACCGCAACCTCTCGATCGAGGACCAGGCCCAGCAGGTCGACCTGGTCAAGCGGTCGGAGTCCGGCATGATCGCGCAGCCGATCACCATCGGCCCGGACGCCAGCATCGGCGAGGCCGACGCGCTCTGCGCGCAGTACCGGATCTCCGGCGTCCCCGTAGTCGACAACGCCGGCGTCCTGGTCGGCATCGTGACGAACCGCGACATGCGGTTCGAGAACGACATGTCCCGCCCGGTGCGCGAAGTGATGACCAGGCAGCCGCTGATCACCGGCAGGCAGGGCATCGCCGCCGACGACGCGATGGCACTGCTGAGCAAGCACAAGGTCGAGAAGCTGCCGCTGGTCGACGAGGCCGGCAAGCTCACCGGCCTGATCACGCTGAAGGACTTCGTCAAGCGCGACCAGTTCCCGCTGTCCACCAAGGACGGCACCGGACGGCTGCGGGTGGGTGGCGCGATCGGCTTCTTCGGTGAGGCCTACAAGCGGGCGATGACGCTGGTCGAGGCCGGCGTCGACGTGCTCGTGGTGGATACCGCACACGGTCACTCCCAGGCCCAGCTGGAGATCATCCGCAAGCTCAAGGCCGACCCGGCCACCCGTGGCGTCGACGTCGTCGGCGGCAACGTCGGGACCCGCGCCGGCGCCCAGGCACTGGTCGACGCGGGCGCGGACGGCGTCAAGGTCGGCGTCGGCCCGGGCTCGATCTGTACGACGCGGGTCGTCTCCGGCGTCGGCGTACCGCAGGTCACCGCGATCTACGAGGCGTCCCTGGCCTGCAAGCCGGCCGGTGTGCCGGTGATCGGCGACGGCGGCCTGCAGTACTCCGGTGACATCGCCAAGGCGCTCGTGGCCGGTGCGGACACCGTGATGCTCGGGTCGCTGCTGGCCGGCTGCGAGGAGTCGCCGGGCGACCTCGTGTTCATCAACGGCAAGCAGTTCAAGGCCTATCGCGGGATGGGCTCGCTCGGCGCGATGCAGTCCGGCGGCCTGCGCAAGTCGTACTCCAAGGACCGCTACTTCCAGAGCGACGTCGGCAGCGACGAGAAGCTCATCGCCGAGGGCGTCGAGGGCCAGGTCCCGTACCGGGGCCCGCTCAGCGCGGTCGCGCACCAACTGATCGGCGGTCTGCGCCAGTCCATGTGGTACTGCGGCTCCCGGACCGTCCCCGAACTGCAGGAGAAGGGCCGGTTCGTCCGCATCACCTCCGCCGGCCTGCAGGAGTCCCACCCGCACGACATCCAGATGACGGTCGAGGCGCCGAACTACTCCGGCCGCTGACACCGCCTGTAACCGGTAAGGAACACCAGATGACCGAGATCGAGATCGGCCGCGCCAAGCGGGGCCGGCAGGCGTACGCGTTCGACGACATCGCGATCGTGCCGTCGCGCCGGACGCGTGACCCCGAGGAGGTCTCGGTCGCCTGGCAGATCGACGCGTACCGGTTCGAGCTGCCGATCCTGGCCGCGCCGATGGACTCGGTGATGTCACCGGCCACCGCGATCGCGATCGGTAAGGCCGGCGGTCTCGGCGTGCTCAACCTCGAAGGTCTCTGGACCCGGTACGAGGATCCGACCAGCCTGCTCGAGGAGATCACCTCGATCACCCGCGAGCAGGCGACGCACCGGCTCCAGGAGATCTACTCGGCGCCGATCAAGCCCGAGCTGCTCTCCCAGCGGGTGCAGGAGATCCGCGACTCCGGTGTCACGGTCGCCGGTGCGTTGTCACCCCAGCGGACCAAGCAGTTCGCCAAGCATGTCGTGGACGCGGGCGTCGACCTGTTCGTCATCCGCGGTACGACGGTCTCCGCCGAGCACGTGTCCGGTCAGGCCGAGCCGCTGAACCTGAAGCAGTTCATCTACGACCTCGACGTACCGGTGATCGTCGGCGGGTGCGCGACACACCAGGCCGCGCTGCACCTGATGCGGACCGGTGCGGCGGGAGTACTCGTCGGCTTCGGCGGTGGCGCGGCGCACACGACGCGGAAGGTGCTCGGCGTCGCGGTGCCGATGGCGTCGGCGGTGGCCGACGTGGCTGCGGCGCGGCGGGACTACATGGACGAGTCCGGCGGTCGCTATGTGCACGTGATCGCGGACGGCTCGGTCGGGCGGTCCGGCGACGTGGCGAAGGCGGTCGCGTGCGGCGCGGACGCGGTGATGGTCGGTTCGCCGCTGGCCCGCGCGAGCGACGCGCCGGGCGGCGGGTACCACTGGGGTGCCGAGGCCTGGCACGCGGACCTACCGCGCGGTGAGCGGGTCGAGGTCGGCGTCACCGGGACACTCGAGCAGATCCTGTTCGGCCCGTCCTGGGTCCCGGACGGCACGATGAACCTGGTCGGCGCCCTCAAGCGCGCGATGGCCACCACCGGCTACACGGAGCTCAAGGAGTTCCAGCGGGTCGAGGTCGTCGTCGGGTGAGGACGGGCGTCCTGCTCCTGCACGGATCCAGCGGTACGCCGGACTTCGAGCGCGCCCGGATCCTCGAGGCCGAGGGGTACGACGTACTGGCGCCGCGGTGGACCGTGGGCAGCGAGGTGCCACTGGAGTCGTTCCCGCTGGACGAGCTCGCGGAGCGCACCGATCGTCTGGTGGTGATGGGCAGCTCGTGGGGCGCTGAGGCCGCGCTGTTGCTCGGTGCGCTCGACGAGCGCGTGGACGCGGTGGTCGCCTTCGCTCCGAGCGCCTACGTGTGGGGCCGGTTCGTCGAGGACGGGCGCCAGCGGTCGGCCTGGACGTGGCACGGCGAACCGCTGCCGTTCGTGCCGTTCGACCCGGACTGGCAGGCGGACGACGACCCGCCGAGCTACACCGGGTGGTACCGGCAGAGCCTCGAGGTGTACGACGACGCGTACGCCGAGCTGGCCCGGATCCCGGTGGAACGCATCCGCCAGGTGCTGCTGGTGGCGGGCGGTGACGACAAGGTCTGGCCCGCGGTGGAGTTCGCCGAGCGGATCGTCACGTCGCGCGGTGCTCTGGAGACCCAGCTGGTGACGTTGCCCGAGGCCGGGCACCGCGTCGTACTCCCCGGTGAGCAGCCCAAGACCGCCGGGCAGCGGATGGCGCGCGGTGGTTCGCCCGAGGCCGATCGTGAGCTGGGCGCGCTCGCGTGGGACGACGTGCGTCGAGTCCTCACTGGTTGAGTGGTTCTGGAAGGATTGCCGCATGGGATTGTTCAGCCGACAGAGCAGCCAGGACACGGACAATGTTGCCCTCGCCGCAGCGCGGGCCAGACTGTCCCCCGATGACGTGGACCAGGTGCGGTTCCTGATCACCACCAAGAAGACCGTGCACGCGGTGAAGCTGATCCGCGACCGCACCGGTCTCGCCCTCAAGCCGGCCAAGGAACTCGTCGACGACATCCGGCTCGGCCGCTACGTCCCGCCGACCACCGGTACGCCGCTGGTCCGGCGACCCGGCACCAACCTGGCCGAGCGCACCCGGGCCCTCAAGTCCGCCGGCGAACTCCACCAGGCGACCGCCCTGGTGGTTTCCGAAACCGGCATGACCGAAGCCGAGGCGGGGCTGTTCGTCGGTGCCCTGCGGACCGACCTGCAGGACTCCTAGGGCTTCCAGGCCGGATCCCGGCCGAAGGCACCGAGGAGTGCGTCCGCCGGGTCGGCGAACCCTCCGAGCCGGTCGCCGATCATGCCGAACGACCGGTAGGTGTCCTCGCGTTGCGCGAACCAGCCGGCCACTTCGCTGACCAGTTCGGGCTCCATCCGGGGGTCGGCGCCGATCGCGGCCGCCAGATCCCACCCGTGCACGAGGTGATCGGCGGACAGTTGCCGCAGATATTCGCTCGCGTCCTCGTCGCCGTACGACAGATGCACCGTGGCGATCGGCTCGCCGGCCGCCGCCTGCGCGGCGCTTGCCGCCGCGGTGGCCGCGCCGATGGGATCGTCGCCGAGCAGATCCCCGTCCAGCGACGTGCCGACCTCCGCGATCGTCCGGCCCGCCATCAGCGGCACGGTCCAGCGTTCCTCGCCGACCACGTGGTTCACCAGCGTGCGGACGTCCCAGTCCGCGCACGGCGTCCGGCCCGACCACTGGCCTGGGCCGACCTCGCTGACCAGCTGGGCGAAGTTGCCGACCGTCCGGTTGTGCAGTTCCACCGCGTCCATGACCTTCCCCCTCTCAGCGTCAGCGTCCGCCCGCGGGGGCAGCGCGTCAACGGCCGAGCTGGAGTTGCTCGGCGGCCTCGTGCGCTTGCTGCGAGGCCGTCAGGTCACCGCTGGCAGCAAGCAGGTCGCCGTGGTGGCGGTAGCAGGACCCGGCCAGATCCTTCATCACCTTGTCGTCGTCGGTGAAGGGGATCAGCGCGGTCGCGACCTCAGCGCACCAGCCGCCCAGGTCGAGGGCGATGTCGGTCCGCCCGGCCTGGTAGTACGCCTCCGAGATCTCGAGCAGCAGCTGGGCCCAGATCGGCACGTAGGTGCTCGTCTCATACCGCATCCGGTGCGACTCCCGCTCGGACGAGATCGCGAACAGGTAGTGCGCCTCCAGGCCCAGCGTCAGCGCGGTGTCCACGTCCTGCAGTAACAACGGCCGGATCAGCTCGGCCAGCTCGGTCGCCCGGACGGCCGCCGACTCGGGGTCGGTCCGGCCGGACACGGTCGCCAGCGTCATCCCCGGCGCGGGCTCGCTCAGCGCCAGCAGCCGGTGGTACTGCTCGAACGGACCGAGCTTGATCTCCGCGCTCTCCAGCGCAGCGACCAATGTGAGTGGCAGACCCCGGTCCAGCTCCTCGGTCACCCGGGTCGCCGTCTCCGGGTCGGTGTCGAACGCCGTCCGCAGGCAGGCCTCGCTCTCCATCAGCCGGCCGACGACGCCGAGGTGCTTGCCCTTCCTGGTCAGCGCCGCGACCAGCGTGCGCATGTCGGTCGCGGAGTCCGAGTCGGCGAGCGTGTCGGCCGTCGTCAGCCCGATCTCGTCGGCTTCCAGCGCGAGGTCGAGCCGGCCCTCGGCGGCATGGACGTCGGCCGACACGGCGGTCGCCGTACACAGATAGCGCGCGTACGAGAGTGACTGCGGGCTCTCGTTGATCTGGTCGGCCAGCTGCAGGAACAGCTGGGTCGCCGCGTCCGCGGACGCCACCGCCAGCGCGGGATCGCCGTACCGCCGCAGGATGAGCGCATTCATCGCGAGCACCCGGGCGAAATCCGGTTGGTGCTTCAATCCGTCGACGCCGCCGACGAGCTGGCCGTACGCGATCACCGCGCCGTCCATCTCGAGTACGGCGGTCGCGCCGTGACCGCGATGCGCCTGGGTCATCGCCCGCCGGGCCCGGATGTCGGCCAGGAACGAGGTCACGACGAGCACGCCGGCGTCACTGAGCTCGGTGTAGGCGAGTTGAGCCTCGTGCAGCGCGGCCAGCGCTTCCTCGTGCCGGCCGGACGCGTTCAGCGAGCCGGCCAGCTCGTACTGGGTCGCGGCGATCAGGTGCTTGGCCTCGTAGTGGTTCGGGTGCCCTTCGGCCCGTTCCCTGGCCAGCTCGATCACGCGTTGCTGGTACGGCCCGGCCTCGTCGGCACGGCCTTCCTCGATCAGCACCTGGGCTGTTTGCAGCGCCTCACCGAGCTCGTCCTCAGGAGGCGTCCAAAGCCCCCCGCTGTCCACCATCTCGACGTTCCACCCCTTCGCAGGTTCAGCCGATCAGCTTAGTGGTCAAACGCTCGGAACTCTCAGTCCTGACACGACCGAGTTGCACTGCTGACATGGCTATTACCGGCAGGTAGCCTGGATGAATGAGCGAGCAGACCTCGATTCCGGCTGACCCCGAGCTCGATCCGACCGCGTCGTACGCGACCGATCAGTCGGTCATCCGGCGGCTCTCGGGGCTGCTGCGGGCGACGGCCGGCACGCGGACGTCGTACGCGCCGGCGACCGGTCAGCCGATCGCGGACCTGCCGGTGTCCAGCCCGGACGACGTGATCGCCGCGATCCGGACGGCCCGCAGGACCCAGCAGACCTGGCGCCGGGTGCCGCTCGCCGAGCGGGCCGCGATCCTGCTGCGCTACCACGACCTCGTCCTGGATCACCGCCACGAGCTGGTCGACCTGGTCATCCGGGAGTCGGGCAAAGCCCGCAAGCAGGCGTTCGAGGAGGTCGCGCACGTCGCGCTGACCGCCCGCTACTACGGCCGCAAGGCCGCCGAGCTGCTCGAGCCGCAGCGCAAGCTGGGCATCTTCCCGATCCTCACCCGGGCCGAGCAGCGGTTCGTGCCGAAGGGCGTCGTCGGCGTCATCTCGCCGTGGAACTACCCGCTCAGCATGGCGATGGCCGACGGTCTGCCCGCGGTGCTGGCCGGCAACACGATCGTGCACAAGCCGGACAGCCAGACCCCGCTGACCGCGCTCCGGGCGATCGAGCTGCTGTACGACGCGGGCCTGCCGCGGGACGCGTGGCAGCCGGTGAACGGCGACGGCCCGACCGTCGGCGGCGCCCTGATCCAGAACGCCGACTACATCTGCTTCACCGGCTCGACCAGGACCGGCCGGCTGGTCGCCAGGCAGGCCGGCGAGCGGCTGATCGGCTGCAGCCTCGAGCTCGGCGGCAAGAACCCGATGCTCGTCCTCCGCGACGCCGACATCCACCGCGCCGCCGAGGGCGCTGTCCGGGCCTGCTTCGCGAGCGCCGGCCAGCTGTGCGTCTCGATGGAGCGGCTCTACGTGGCCGACCAGGTGTACGACGCGTTCGTCACGGCGTTCGTGGACCGGGTGAAGAAGATCCGGCTCTCCGCCGGGACCGGCTGGGACGTGGACATGGGTTCGCTGATCTCGAAGGCCCAGCTGGAGACCGTGTCCCGGCACGTCGACGACGCGCGGGCGAAGGGCGCCACAGTGCTCGTCGGCGGCAAGGCCCGGCCGGACATCGGCCCGCTGTTCTACGAGCCGACCGTGCTGTCCGGGGTGACGCCGGCGATGGAGTGCTTCGACAACGAGACCTTCGGGCCGGTCGTGTCGATCTACCGGTTCTCCGACGAGTCCGAGGCGATCCAGCGGGCGAACGAGGGCGAGTACGGCCTCAACGCGAGCGTCTGGACCCGGGACGGCCGCCGCGGCCGGGCGATCGCCGCGCAACTGGTGGCCGGCACGGTCAACGTCAACGAGGGCTACGGGGCGACGTTCGGATCGATCGACACCCCGATGGGTGGCATGCGAGCGTCCGGGCTCGGCCGCCGCCAGGGCGCCGAAGGCATCCGCCGGTACGTCGATCCGCAGGCGATCGCGACCCAGCGGCTACTGCCGATCGCGGCCTCACACGGCCTGTCCGACGAGACGTACGCCGAACTGATGACCGGCGCACTGCGGATCCTCAAGAAGCTGGGCCGCGCATGATTTTCGACTATGACGTCGTGATCGTCGGCTCTGGCTTCGGTGGCAGTGTCAGCGCATTGCGGCTGACCGAGAAGGGCTACAAGGTCGCTGTCCTGGAGGCGGGCGCGCGGTTCGACGACGCCGGGTTCGCGAAGAACTCCTGGGATACCAAGCGGTTCCTGTTCGCGCCGAAGCTCGGCTGGTACGGCATCCAGCGGATCAGCGCGCTGCGCGACGTGATCATCCTGTCGGGCGCCGGAGTCGGCGGCGGCAGTCTGGTCTACGCGAACACCCTCTACGAGCCGCTGCCCGCGTTCTACACCGACCGCCAGTGGGCGCACATCACCGACTGGAAGGACGAGCTCGCGCCGTACTACGACCAGGCGAAGCGGATGCTCGGCGTCACCACGTACCCGGGCTTCACGCCCGCGGACCAGGTGATGAAGCAGGTCGCCGATGACATGGGCGTGGGGGAGACGTTCCACCCGACCCCGGTCGGCGTCTTCTTCGGTGAGCCAGGTGTCGAGGCCGACGATCCGTACTTCGGTGGCGCGGGCCCGCGTCGTACCGGCTGTATCGACTGCGGCGAGTGCATGACCGGCTGCCGGCACAACGCGAAGAACACGCTGACGAAGAACTACCTCTTCCTGGCCGAGCAGGCCGGCGCACAGGTCTTCCCGATGACCACGGTGACCTCGGTGGAGCCGCTGCGGGACGGCGGGTACGCCGTGGACACCCGGCGTACCTCGGATCGGAAGAGCACGCGGCGGTTCACCGCAGGCCAGGTCGTCTTCGCTGCCTCGGCGTTGGGTACGGCGAAGCTCCTGCACCGGCTCCGGGACGAGGGCAAACTGCCCCGACTGTCCGACCGGCTCGGCGTGCTGACCCGGACGAACTCGGAGTCGTTGCTGGGCGCGATCTCGCGAGACCGCGACGTCGACTACAGCCGTGGGGTCGCGATCACGTCGTCGTTCCACCCGGACGACATCACCCACATCGAGCCGGTCCGGTACGGCAAGGGCAGCAACGTGATGTCGCTGCTGCAGACCGTGCTGACCGACGGCGAAGGGGACAAGCCGCGGTGGCGGACCTGGTTGCGTGAGCTCCGCGTGCAGCGGAAGAACATCCGCCGCTTGTACGACCTGAAGCACTGGTCCGAGCGGACCGTGATCGCGCTGGTGATGCAGACCGCGGACAACTCGATCACGACGTTCGGCAAGCGGGACCGGCTCGGACGCTGGCGGCTGACCTCGAAGCAGGGCCACGGCGCCCCGAACCCGGCCTGGATCCCGGTCGCGAACCAGGTGGTCCGCCGGATGGCGAAGCTGATGAACGGGACCCCGGGCGGGACGATCGGGGAGCCGTTCAACGTGCCGATGACGGCGCACTTCATCGGCGGCTGCGCGATCGGCGACTCACCCGAGACCGGCGTTGTCGATCCGTACCACCGGGTCTACGGGTACGACGGCCTGCACATCCTGGACGGGTCCGCGATCTCGGCGAACCTCGGCGTCAACCCGGCGCTGACCATCACGGCCCAGGCCGAGCGGGCGCTCGCGTTCTGGCCGAACAAGGGTGCGGACGACGTCCGCCCGGCGCTCGGATCGGCGTACCAGCGGATCCAGCCGGTGAAGCCGGCGCACCCCGTCGTACCGGCCGACGCGCCCGGAGCCCTCCGCCTCCCGATCATCCCGATCATCCCGAAACAGTCTGTGACGGAGCCGTAACACAACCAGGACACTCAACCTGCCGGCGTAATCCCGCCGCGTCCTGACCGGCTTCCCGAGTGGGCCATTCTCGTGGCCTTGGACAGGAACTCGGGACCTGGAACACGTTATTTCCTGTCGCAGCTCCCCAGGGGGTGTCCCAACCCTCCAGTGGTGACTAAGACCGGTAGTGGCAAATGAAAAAACCTCAACTCCGCGCCGGAGTCGAGGTTTGCACCGCTGGTCTTCCAAAAGGCCTGGAAAAGGGAGCAGGTCCCTCGGGAGCGTTTCCGCCCAAATCGCTTCCCGAGGGACCCACTCAAGCCGGGGTGAGGCGCCCGGCGCTTTGGGATCGGGTCACCAACCATGGCTGGCGACCCGAGCTCTTGGTTACTACCTTACATCCGATTTCCGGAGTTTCGAGTCCTTGCGAGTGGTTGTGACCACTCTGCGTGCTGATCGTAATGATCAGCTATTCGTCGCTCCTTGTAACCGGGTGGCGGTCTTCCTTGCGGTAACCGCCTCTGCACACATCAACGAGCCCATCTACGGGGGGTTACGAGGTTCCAGAGAAAATCCAAAACTTCTCCGGGGGTGGCAGAGAGTCGCTGGAGCAGGTCGCTCCCGGGTGTTTCACGTGACGCCCGCCGCAGAGACGCCGTACCCGGCTGTCTTACTGTGAGCCGACCGTTCGATGAGGCAGGAGAACCATGAGCGACATCCTGGGCGTGGCACGTGAGCAGGTTCTGGAACAGGGCGTCGGCCTGAGCCAGGAGCAGCTGGTCGAGGTTCTCCGTTCACCCGACGAGTTGCTGCCCGAGTTGCTCGCACTCGCCCACGAGGTGCGGGTGAAGTGGTGCGGCGAGGAGGTCGAGGTCGAGGGGATCATCTCGCTGAAGACCGGCGGCTGCCCGGAGGACTGTCACTTCTGCTCCCAGTCCGGCCAGTTCACCTCGCCGGTGCGCTCCGTCTGGCTGAACATCCCGGAGCTGGTGGAGGCGGCCAAGGAGACCGCGAAGACCGGCGCGACCGAGTTCTGCATCGTCGCCGCCGTCCGCGGTCCGGACCAGCGGCTGATGTCGCAGGTGAAGGCCGGCATCGAGGCGATCAACGCCGAGGTCGACATCAACATCGCCTGCTCGCTCGGCATGCTCACACAGGAGCAGGTCGACGAGCTCAAGGCGATGGGCGTGCACCGCTACAACCACAACCTCGAGTCGGCCCGCTCGTACTTCGGCGACGTCGTCACCACGCACTCTTTCGAGGAGCGCTGGGACACCTGCCTGATGGTGCGCGACTCCGGGATGGAACTGTGCTGCGGCGGTCTGGTCGGGATGGGCGAGTCGCTGGAGCAGCGCGCCGAGCTGGCCGCGCAGCTGGCCGAGCTCGACCCGCACGAGGTCCCGCTGAACTTCCTCAACCCACGCCCGGGTACGCCGTTCGGCGACCTGGAGATCATGGCCGGCAAGGACGCGCTGCGGACCATCGCCGCGTTCCGGCTCGCGATGCCCCGGACCGTCCTGCGGTACGCCGGCGGCCGCGAGCTGACCCTGGGCGACCTCGGCACGCGCGAGGGCCTGCTCGGCGGGATCAACGCCGTCATCGTCGGCAACTACCTCACCACACTCGGGCGCCCGGCGACCGCGGACCTCGACCTGCTGGCCGAGTTGAAGATGCCGGTCAAAGAGCTGCAGAAGACGTTGTGACCGAGGTCTACTGCGGCCACTGCGGCCGGGAGTTGGCCGACGGCGATCACGACCGGTGCCGTCAGGCGTTGGCGCTCGAGCCGCCGAGGTACTGCGCCGAGTGCCGGCGCCGGATGGTCGTCCAGGTCCATCCGATGGGCTGGTCGGCCCGCTGCTCGGTCCACGGTGAGCTGGCGTCTCACTGACCTCGACTAGGGTTTGAGGCATGTCCGACGCCGTACCTCGCCTGCTGGTCGCTCTCTACGGACCGACCTCGGCCGGGAAGACCGCGGTGTCGGTCGACCTGTGTCTGCGGATCCGGGACGAACTCGGACTCGAGCCGATCGTCGTGTCGGCCGACTCGCGCCAGGTGTACCGGTACATGGACATCGGGACCAGCAAGACCACGCCGGAGGAGATGCGCGGCATCCGCCACACGATGATCGACGTCACCGAGCCGGTGCGGAAGCTCGGGCTGGAGACGTTCGTGGCCGAGGCACGGCAGCACATGGACGCCAGTTGGGCGTCCGGTGGTGTGCCGGTGGTCGTCGGCGGCACCAGTGTCTACGTGCGTTCCCTGCTCGAGGGCTGGGAGGTGGACGCGGTCGCCGAGGCGCGGAACGCGGTCCGCCGCGACTTCCCGCGCAGCATGGCCGAGGACGCGTACGCCGTCCTGTCCCGCCTGGACCCGAAGGCAGCCGGGAAGATCCACGCGAACAACTACGACGCCATCGTCAACGCACTAGCGCATGCCATGGGCAACGATCCCGACCGCGCCGAGTCGCCGGTCGCAGCCCGGCAGGTCGTGCTCGCGGTGGACCGTCCGGCCACGGACATCGATCGTCGGGTAGCGGCGACGTACGACGAGCAGGTCCGCCGCGGGCTGCGGGACGAGGTCCTCGGCCTCGACGAGCGGTACGACGTCCTGGCGCAGTACGGCCGTCTCGGCCAGAAGTCGCCGAACCAGGTCGTCCACACCCACGGCTACACCGAATGGTTCGACGTCGCCCTGGAACGCGGCCGACCGGTCGAGAACCTCACGGCGGAAGACCTGGCCGAGGTCCGCGATCGGGTGGTCGAGCGCATCCGCACCCACACCCGGCGCCAGCGCGCGGCGATCCCGAAACTCACGGGCATCAAGCCGGTCCGCGGTGCCATCGACGCGTTCGCCGCCGTGACAGCCGCCCTCGCAGCCGGTCCGGTCAGGGCTACCGCCCCGGGAGGCAAGTCTTCAGGCGGGGATCGGTCAGATGGCGGTCGCCCGGGCGGCCAACGCTCGGGCGGGAAGCGGTCCGAAGGGTCGGGTCGCTCCGGTGGCGACGCCCGGTCCCGGCAGGGAACGCCCGGCTCGCGCCGACGGTAGACCTCAGAGTGCGAGCCGCCTTGGAAGCGGCCAAGCACGGCCCCGCCGGTCCGTGCGTGACCCGGGATGTCCGATATCGTCCAGGTGTGGTTAACGTCGCCTTCAACGTTCTGGCCGAGCTCGGTACGGCGACCTGGACGGGGCCGCAGGCGATCGCGTACGAGACCGCGCAGGAGGGTGTCCGGCAGGCGATCGGCTACTACACCCGGTTGATCGAGACGGCCACCGAGCCGGATACCGACGCCATCGCGGGCTGGCGGGCCGAGCAGCAGGCCTGGGCCGCGCGGGGGCAGGAGCTCACTCCGCTGGACACCCGCGCGATCAAGCGCATCCGCCTCGACGCCGACAAGCTCCTCAGCGTCGAGGAGCACGACGATGATGAAGACGACGCCGGCAAGCGCGATGACGAGGACGACTTCGACGCCGTGGCCGGCGATGAGGACGCAGGCGGCAACGAAGTGCTGGGGCGAGCGTGACCGATGTGTGGGAGACCGGGCCGGCCGGTGACGACGACCGCTACCTGCTGGCCGAGGCGGAGAGTGGGCGGATCTTCCGCGACCGGATCGTTCCCGACCAGTTGACCGGCACCGCGCAGGAGCAGCCGGTCGTGGTGTTCGTCGGTGGTCAGCCGGGCGACGGCAAGGCCACGATCACCGCGATGGTCAAGGCCGTTCTGCATCGTCGCGGCCGTCCCGTCGTACTGAGCGCGACCGCCTACGAGCCGTACCATCCACGCTTCCACGAGCCGATCACCGACGTACCGACAACCGCCGGCAAGTACGTCGCGGCCGACGGCCGGCGCTGGCTGGCGCAGGCCGAGGAACTGGTGATCCAGGAGCGGTACGACGCGATCGTCGAGACGGAGTGCATCGACCCCGACAGCCTCGCGACATCGGCCCGCCGATTCAAGGAGGCGGGATTCCAGATCGAGGTCGCGATCCTGGCGATGCACGAGGCACGCAGCCGCTTCGGCGTCCTCGAACGGCACATGCGCGCGTTGGAGAGCTTCGGCTTCGGCAGGCTGGCGATGCAGAGCGTCCACGATGCCGGGTACGCCGGTGTGCTGCGAGCCGCCGAACTGATCGACCAAGGGGAGTGGGCCGACCGGATCGCCGTACTGCGTCCGGACGGGCAGCTCATCTACGGCAACCAGCGCGACGCCGACGGTCAGTGGCAGCAACCCGCGCGGGCGGCCGAAGCGATCACCTGGGAGCGAGACCGCGCCTGGACTGTGCTGGAGTCCCGGAACTTCCTGGAGACTGCCTCGGTGGTTGGCCGGATCGGGCTTGCCGCGCCGGTGCAGTGGATCCGGGACGAATCGCTCGAAGGCGCCAAGACGGTGACGGCGATGGCCCGGCCGCGGCTGCACCCCGACGCAGTGACGTTGCACATCGCAACAGCCGGCACCCAACTGTAGGAGAGCTAGGCCACATCCTGGCCACCCACGCCTGCTGTCGTGGCGAGCAGCGATTACCGTGGTGAGTCCTCAGGACGGAGGCGGGACACGGTGTCACAGGCGGTCAATCGGTGGCTACAGCAGGATTCGGAGCTTCTCTGGCATCCGTACTCCTCGCTGACCGAGCCGTCGCCGGTCCGGTTGGTCCGAGGTGCGTCCGGCGTACGGCTGCAGCTGGACGACGGGGCCGGCGAGGTGGTCGAGGCGATCGACGCGATGGCGTCCTGGTGGTGCATGATCCACGGCTACCGCAACCCCGTGCTGGACGCTGCGGTGAAGAGCCAGGTGGACGACTTCAGCCACGTGATGTTCGGCGGGCTGACCCACGAGCCGGCCATCAGGCTGGCCGAGCGGCTGGTCGAGATCACTCCGGAACCGTTGCGGCACGTGTTCTTCTGTGACTCCGGCTCGGTCTCGGTCGAGGTCGCGATCAAGCTGGCGCTCCAGTACCAAGTTGCCCGAGGCAACAACGGGCGGACTCGGATGCTGACCGTCCGCGGCGGGTACCACGGCGACACGTTCGCGCCGATGAGTGTGTGCGACCCGGTGAACGGGATGCATTCGCTGTTCACGGGCGCGTTGAAGGAGCAGGTGTTCGGGCCGCAGCCGCCGGCCGGGTTCGATCGCCCGGACGACGATCCGGAGCTGCTCGCCTGGGCCGCCGCCGTGACCGAGCTGGCGGAGCGGCACGCGGGCGAGATCGCCGGCATCATCGTCGAGCCGATCCTCCAGGGTGCGGGTGGTATGTACCCGTACAGCCCGGCCTGCCTGCGCGTGCTGCGCGACCTCGCGGACCGACACGGATTCCTGCTGATCCTGGACGAGATCGCCACCGGCTTCGGCCGCACCGGCACCCTCTTCGCCTCCGAGCACGCGGGCATCGATCCGGACATCCTCTGCGTCGGCAAGGCCTTGACCGGGGGCTACCTGACACTGGCCGCGATGCTGTGTACGACGGACGTCGCGCAGACAGTCTCGAACGGACCGGGCGGCGCGCTGATGCACGGCCCGACCTTCATGGCCAACCCGCTGGCCTGTTCGGTCGCGCTCGCGTCGATCGACCTGTTGCTGTCCCAGGACTGGGCCGACCGGGTCGCTCGTATCTCGGCGGGTCTGTCGGCCGGTCTGGCTCCCGCATCATCGCTGCCGGCGGTCAAGGATGTCCGGGTGCTCGGCGCGGTTGGCGTCGTACAACTCGGTGGGCCGGTGGATCTGCCCCGGATGACCGAGGCGGCGCTGCGGCGCGGCGTGTGGGTTCGGCCGTTCCGCGATCTGGTCTACACGATGCCGCCGTACGTGTGCACCGACGACGACATCGCCACCATCGCGGCGGCGATCGCGGGTGCGGTCGAGGAGGCCGGCTGATGCTCGAGGACTGGCTCGCTCCGAAGGCCGCGGCGCTGGAATCCCGCGGCCTGACCCGCCGGCTCCGGGCCCGCGCGGCCGACGATCAGCTGATCGATCTCGCGGGCAACGACTACCTTGGCCTGGCGTCCGACCCGCGCGTGATCGAGGCCGCGGCCGAGGCCGTCTGCATCTGGGGCACCGGATCGACGGCGTCCCGTCTGGTGACCGGTACGACGGCTCTGCACGAGGAACTGGAATCGGCGCTCGCGGCGTACGTCGGCCAGGAGTCGGCGCTGGTGTTCTCGTCCGGATACCTCGCCAATCTCGGCGTGGTCACCGCACTCGGTGGACCCGGCGCGCTGATGGTGTCCGACGACCACATCCACGCGTCGCTCGTCGACGCCTGCCGGTTGTCCCGGTCGCGGGTCGAGATCGTCCCGCACAACGACGTCGACGCGGTCACCAAGGTGCTTGCCGAACGCAACGAACCGCACGCGGTGGTGATGACCGAGTCGGTCTTCAGCGTGCTCAGCGATGCGGCGCCGTTGGCCGACCTCGCGTCCGTTGCCCGAGCGCACGACGCCGTACTGCTCGTCGACGAGGCTCACGGCCTCGGCGTCACCGGCGGCGGCCGTGGCTCCGTGCACGCCGCCGGCCTGGCCGGTCAGGACCATGTGCTGGTCACCATGACGTTGTCCAAGGCAATGGCATCCCAAGGGGGTGTCGTCCTGGGCCCACGCATCCTGCGCGAACACCTCGTCAACCGGGCCCGTCCCTTCATCTTCGACACCGGCCTGAACCCAGCCGCCTGCGCCGCCGCGCTGGCTGCTCTCCAAGTCCTGCAAGCCGAACCCACTCGCCCCGAAGCCATCCACGTCGCAGCCAGCCGCCTCGCCACCGCGTGCGGTGTCCCGCCCGCCGCGGGACCCGTCGTCTCCGTTCCCATGCCAGGCCCCCGCGAGGCCGTCCACGCTGCAGACCTCTGCCTGGCGGCGGGCGTTCGCGTCGGTAGCTTCCGGCCACCATCGGTCCCCGACGGCATCTCCCGCCTCCGGCTGACCGCCAACGCCGGCCTCACGGCAGCCGACCTCGACCACGCTTGCGCCGTCATCGTCGACGCGATCGGCCAGGTCTCATGATCATCCTGATCACCGGTACCGACACCGGCGTAGGCAAAACCATCACCACCGCCGCGTTGGCTGTCCACCACGCCGGTGGTGGGCCGGTTGTTGTTGTCAAGCCTGCGCAGACTGGCGTCACCGCCGACGAGCCGGGGGATCTCGCCGACGTTCAGCGGCTGACCGGGATCACCGAGCTGCGGGAAGGTGTTCGGTTGCGGGATCCGCTGGCGCCGACCACCGCTGCTCGGCGTGAGGGTGTGCCGTTGCCGACCGTCGAGGAGCACGCCAAGTTCATCGACGATCTGGCGGGTAGGTATGACACCGTGCTGGTCGAAGGGGCCGGCGGGCTTCTGGTCGGACTGGATGCTGCGGGCAACAACCTGGCCGACCTCGCCGCGCACCTGACCATGCCGTTCACCTTCGTCGTAGTGACGCGCTCGGGCCTCGGGACGCTCAACCACACGGGGCTGACCGTCGAGGCTCTGCGGGCTCGCGGCCTGCCCATCGACGGGCTGGTGATCGGCTCGTGGCCGGCCAAGCCTGGGCTGGCTGAGGAGTGCAACCTGGAGGACCTGCCGGTGACGACCGGCGTCCCGGTGATCGGCCGTATCCCGGCGGGCGCGGGGCGGCTTGATCGGAGCGCGTTCATCAGGGACGCGCCCGGCTGGTTCCGATGACGGGGTGTCCGGCGCGGTACGACGAGGAGCTCGGGTACTGGGTCGTCGACGACCCCACGCTGGCGCGCGAGGTGCTGCTGGATCCGGCGAGGTTCCGGCCGGACAACGCCGTACTGGCGCACACGCCGTTGTCGGTGAAGGCGTTGCGGGTGCTGTCGGGGGTGGGGTTCGCGTTACCGCCGACGTTGGCGAACAACGCGGGGGAGTCGCACCGGCCGATCCGGGCGGTGGTGGCGCGGTTCTTCAGTCCCGCGCGGGTGGCGGCGGCGGAGCGGCTGGCTCGCGACCTGACGGCGGCTCGGGTGGCCGAGGCGACCAAGGTGGTGGAACGCGACGGGCAGGTGGACCTGGTCCAGGCTGTCGCGGCCGAGCCGCCGGCGCTCGTCGTACTCGACATGCTCGGGCTGACGGAGGTCGACGTACCGGCGTTGAAGGCGTGGAGTCTGGATTCGCTCGAGCTGTTCTGGGGTTGGCCGGACGAGGACCGTCAACTGGAGCTGGCGCACAGTGCGGCTGAGTTCTACGCCTGGCTCCGATCCCGTACGACGGCCGCCCGCCAAGCTCCCGGAGACGACCTGTTCGGGGTGCTCGTGGCACTGGGGCTCACCGACGAAGAGGTGTGCGCGGTCGGCTACTTCCTCCTGATCGCCGGCCAGGAAACCACTACTCAACTCATCTCCACCACGTTCCACCACACTCTGTTGGCAGGAGGCGACCCCGCGGCAGTTGTCGAGGACGTGTTGCGGGAGGCTTCGTCGGTGCCGACGTGGCGGCGGGTCACCGCTGGGCCCGCGGTGGTTGGGGATGTCGAGCTGCCTGGTGGCGCTTCTGTGCTGCTCGGGCTCTCTGGGCATGGCGGTCCGGCGGATCTGGCGTTTGGGGTCGGCGTACATCGGTGTCTGGGGGCCGGGCTGGCTCGGATGGAGGCGCGGGTTGCGCTCGAGTGTGCGGCCGGCCTGCTGAGCGCCGTACGGCTGGTGGAGGAACCGCCGATGATCGACCTGCTGTCGTTCAGAGCGCCGAAGCGGCTGGTGGTGACTTCCGTTCGTAACGCGGAGTAACACCCCGGACAACCGGCGGCGATAGCGTCCGCCGGGTGAGCTTCCCACCTCGCCGCCGGGTGCGGCTGTGGTTCGGCCAGCACCAGCTCGCGGACTTCATCGGCGAGCCGGCCGCGGCCACCCGCTACGAGGCCGCCATGCGCCGCCGCTTCCCCGGACTGGAGATGACTAACGACCCGGTGCCGGTCGCTCCGCGCCCGGTGGCGGTGACCGCCGGGCCTAAGGCTTGGTCTTGAGGGTCGCCGTGACGCGCTGCCGCGAGACGAACCAGGTCTCGAGGGCGGGATCGATCGCGAGGAGAACAGTTCTCATTCGAGCGAGCCGGTCTGCGACCATGCCGGAGTTGAGCAGCGGTTCGAGATGCGCGACTCGGTTGCGCAGCTTGTAGATGTGGTCGACGTGGTCCCCGAGGTCTGAGGATGTCCCCGTCAGCTTCGGGAAGGCACTGGCCAGTGTCTTGTTCCAGAGAAGTCGCCGGCCGGGGTCGTTGTCGGGCAGGAGGAAACGCCATGTGCCGAAGTTGAGCTGAGCGAGGATGTCGGGGTGTCCTGTGCGTGGTGCCGGCACCACGCACAGCGGACTGGGCTCTGCGGGTGGCTTTGCGAATGTCGTCGCCGACAAGCCGTCGGATCAAACGGGCGGGGTCCATCAGCCAGTCCGACGAGTGCATCTGCCCGGTCTGCCTGTCACGCTGGGTGGCATTCCAGCCGCAGAGTTGCTCATCGAGCGCGTTGCGAAGGATCACCTCGAACCGATGCAAGCACTCGTAGACGGCGCCAGAGAGTTCGACGTTCCACTGGTACAAGCTCAACGCCCGGCGGACGTCGCCTCCGGTTGCCGCCAGGTACGGCGCGAGTCGTGGAGCGCTGATCTTGGCAGCGACCGCGATGTGATGAGCAGCGGTTTGATTTGCCGAGGGCATGATCCTAAACTTCTCGATGAAGGCGGAGGCAGGTCTCTCCGTTACAAGATCGCCTGAGGGCCCGTCGGGTGTACGCCGGCGGGCCCTCGGCATGTTCGTGATCGGGCGCCCTAGTCTTCCAGCACGGCTCGGGATCTTGGCCGACACCGGAACCGTCTGCACCCAGGACCGAGGACAAGCTTCCCCGCCGCTGTGCGCCGCGAGCAAAATCCACTCGGTTCCGCGGCGCCGGATTCCCGGTCTGGCGATGACCAACGACCCGATGCACGGAGCGCTCGATTACAACCCCGCTGACCTGCACCGATAGGCTTTGCAAGGTGACTGAGCATGAGTTGGTTCTGGTCGTCGACTTCGGGGCGCAGTACGCGCAGCTGATCGCGCGCCGGGTCCGTGAGGCCAAGGTGTACTCCGAGATCGTGCCGCACTCGATGCCGGTCGAGGAGATGCTGGCGCGGCAGCCGAAGGCGATCATCCTGTCCGGCGGGCCGCAGTCGGTGTACGCCGAGGGTGCGCCGCGGGTCGAGACCGCGCTGTTCGACGCGGGCGTACCGGCGTTCGGGATCTGCTACGGCTTCCAGGCGATGGCGCAGACGCTGGGCGGCGAGGTCCGCCGGACCGGCCTGCGCGAGTTCGGCCGCACGCCGGTGACGGTCAGCGCGGCCGGCACGTTGCTGGCCGACATCCCTGAGAACCTCAACGTGTGGATGTCCCACGGTGACGCAGTCCACGCGCCGCCTGCCGGTTTCGCCGTACTCGCGGCGTCCGAAGGCGCGCCCGTGGCGGCGTTCGAGGACCTGGACCGGCGGCTGGCCGGCGTGCAGTGGCACCCGGAGGTCCTGCACTCGCAGGCCGGGCAGGCAGTGCTCGAGCACTTCCTCTACGACATCGCCGGGTGCAAAGGCGACTGGACCACGACGAACGTCGTCGACGAGCAGGTCGAGCTGATTCGTCGGCAGGTCGGTGACAAGCAAGTGCTGTGCGCGCTGTCCGGCGGCGTCGACTCCGCGGTGGCGGCGGCCCTGGTGCACAAGGCGATCGGCGACCAGCTGACCTGTGTGTACGTCGACCACGGCCTGCAGCGGGCGGGCGAGTCGGAGCAGATCGAGAAGGACTTCGTCGCCGCGACCGGGATCCGGCTCGAGATGGTCGACGCGGAGGAGCAGTTCCTCGGCGCACTGGCCGGCGTGACCGACCCGGAGCAGAAGCGCAAGATCGTCGGCCGCGAGTTCATCCGGACCTTCGAGGCGACCGCGCGCAAGGTGGACGCCGAGCGGCACATCGAGTTCCTGGTCCAGGGCACGCTGTACCCGGACGTGGTCGAGTCCGGCGGCGGCACCGGGACGGCGAACATCAAGTCGCACCACAACGTCGGCGGCCTGCCGGACGACCTGCAGTTCAGCCTGATCGAGCCGCTGCGGACACTGTTCAAGGACGAAGTCCGCGAGCTCGGCCTGGCCGTCGGCCTGCCCGAGGCGATGGTCTACCGGCACCCGTTCCCAGGCCCGGGGCTGAGCATCCGGATCATCGGCGAGGTCACCAAGCAGCGCCTGGACCTCCTGCGCCAGGCCGACCTGATCGCCCGCACCGAGCTGACCGCGGCCGGTCTCGACCGCGACATCTGGCAGTTCCCGGTCGTCCTGCTGGCCGACGTCCGCTCGGTCGGCGTCCAGGGTGATGGCCGCACCTACGGCCACCCCGTCGTACTGCGGCCCGTCACCAGCGAGGACGCCATGACCGCCGACTGGGCCCGCCTCCCGTACGACGTCCTCGAACGCATCTCCACCCGCATCACCAACGAGGTCGACGAAATCAACCGCGTAACCCTCGACATCACCAGCAAGCCCCCCGGCACCATCGAGTGGGAGTGATCACTCACCCCTGACGACAAGGCCGGAGCCTGGATCCGTGGGGGCATCGGCTGCTGCTGGATGCGTGGGTGTTGCGCGCGCCGTCGACCGGATCGCCAGGCCATCACAACGAGGCGAGGACGAAGGCCGCCCGCGGCGGTGGCGGCGTCTAGGTGATTGTGATGGCCTGGGAGTCCACCCGCACCCGCCCGGCGGTGGTGGCGGGTTTGGCGATGCCGCTGGCCGGGAGCCCCCCTTTCAGGGGGCAACGCGTCTGGTCTCCACCGGCCAGGTGTCCCAGGACTTCACTGAGGGTCCACACCCTACGGCGGCTATTCGCTGAGGCGCGCCTCCAGGGACGTCGCTTCGGTCGTGCGGCCCTGGGAGCGGAGGCGGTCGACGAGGAGCCAGCCGGCGCGGTACCAGGGTTCGGTGCCGGTGGTCAGGGTTGGGAAGAGTTGCTCCAGCAAGGTCTCGTCGGCGCTGTGCTCGGCGACCAGTAGATGTGCGTTGAGTTGCTGGTCCGCGTAGCCGCCGCGTTCGTAGTGGTCGGCGGCTTGTGACGCCTGCTGTACGGCGGTGTCCGCGTCGCCCCGCTGTAGGGCGATCAGCGCCAGATCCCAATGCACACCGGCGGTCTGGAAGATGACTCGCTGGTCGGCTGACGGCAGAGCGGTCAGCAGCGGGCGGGCACTGTCGATCAGCTCGACCGCCTGGGCGAAGTCGCCGGTATAGCGGGCGGACTGGGCCGCCAGCCGGAGTGCTTGCACCTGTTCGATCGGCTGCTCGGCAGCGGCGTACTGCGAGGCTGCGGACAGGAGCACCTCGACTGCCTCCTCGTCGCGGTCGAGCTTCTCCAGCAGCAAGCCCTCGTCGTGCCGGATCATCGCCAACCAGGCCGGATGCGCATCGGCCGGCGCGGACGCCTGCAACTCGCGCACCTTGGTCAGTGCGGACTCCAGCTCGCCCAGCGAACGGTAGGCCTCGATGAGTACGCCGCGCGCGTCGGCAAGCGGCTGGGCAAGGCCAGGGTCACCGCCCAGCACCGGCAGCGCCTCCTCACCCGTCTCCGCCGCCTCCAGCGGCCGCCCGGTCATCAGATACGCACGCGCCAGCTCCAACCGGGCGAGCGCTACCTGAACCTCCATGCCCGGAACGCCGGCCAGCAGTGCGACTGCCTCAGTCAGGTCCTCGGCCGCCTCGGCCGGGCGTTCGAGCTCGAGGCGGATCCGCCCACGCTGCCTGTACGCGAAGGACCGCACCAGTTCACTCGCAGCCCCCGACGCCACTGTGGCGGCCTCTTCCGCTTCCCTGAAGCGTCCCAGCTGCGCGAGGAGGTCGCCCTGCATCATCGCTGCGCCCGCCAGGAGCTCCTCCTCGACGTCCGGACGTGCACGCAGCTCACGCAGTTCGCGTACGGCGTCGTCGTAGCGGCCGGCGTGGGCGTACACGGTCGCCAGCGAGTACTGCCAGTGGCCCTGACGTCGCGGCTCGTCCTCGGTGATCAGCCGGCGCAGCGGCTCCTCGCTGGTCGCGAGTCCCTCCTCGACCTGTCCCAGCTCGCAGAGCAGCCGGCCGATGCGTCCGCGGTCGCGGAGCAGGCGGATCTCTTCACCAAGATCGGCGTACAGCGCGAGTGCTTCGCGCCAGGACTCCAGCGCGCGCTCCGGCTTGTCGGACGCCAGCAACCCTCGCCCGTCCAGGGCACGGGCGCGGTCGAGTGCAGTCCACTCAGTCTCCGGCACCTCTTGCTCGAACACTTGCCAGGCCATGATCGCTTGCTCGGACTGCCCGCGCTGCCACGCGTCCTCGGCCTCGTCGAGCCAGCCGCGGCCGGTGGGCTCCGGCCGAGCGGGACCGAGTGGCGGCTGGTCCGAGGGTTCGGCGGCCGGCTGGGCCTGCTTCCGGAGCTGGGCGCGCCGGGCGGTCTCCGAGAGCGGCAGGTACTCCACCCATGGCTCGGCGGTCAGCGTCGCGCGGATCTCGTCGCTGCGATGCGTCGTCCCGTTCCGTGCGTCGAACTGGGCTGCCAGGTCCAGAGCTCTCGCGGCCAGTTGCTCCGCCAGCTCAGCAGCCGGTGTGGAGCCGGACGGTTGCCGGATCATCAGTCCGGCGTCGACCCGGCTCAGGGCGAGTGACGCGCCCGCCGCGAACACCATCTCGGCGTACGGCGACGGCGGATCGGCCAGCTCGGGTGCGTGCCGCTCGATCAGCTCGACGGCCTTCAGTTCGTTGCCGGTCCGAGCCAGGAACACCACGTGGTCCGCGTGCTCGCTCAGTTCCCCGACCCGCCCGCGCAGGATCCGGTACGCCTTCCGATGTGCGTCCACCGCCTCGGAGTACATGCCCTCGGCGACATACGCCGGCAGCAGAGCGGTCAGCATCTGCTGCGGCTGCTCCGCGCAGGTGAGCTGCCCGTCCAGCACGGACACGGCCAGCGCGACGGCGTCCGCCGTACGCCCGACGCTGGTCAGGTGGTGCACCTTTGAGGTCGGGTCGCAGCCGACGCAGTCCGACAGGTCGTCGCGCGGCGCGGTCGACCACAGCCGGAACTGCTCGGCCGCCGTGTCCGCATCGCCGATGTGGTGTGCGACCAGCCACCGGTGCTGATGGACGGCGTGCATGCTGTGGCCGCCCTGCCGCCACCGCCGTTCCATGTCGTCCAGCACGGCGTACGCACGATCCAGCGGCACCTCGGGGAACTTGGTCAGCGTGCTCGGCGCGTACTTGAAGCACCACAGGAACGTGTGCGAGTAACCGCGGTACTGATCGGGTGACGCATCCCAGTCCGCCACGCACCGCGCGAACGGCACCAGTGACTTCCGCGGTTCGCCCCCCATCACGTACGCCGTCACGAGCGAGAGGCGGCTGTAGAACGCCAGGTCCTCCTCACCGGCCGCATCGGCCCGCCGTACGACGTCCTCCAGCAAAGCCGACCGCGCTTTCCCGTACGGCGCACTCTCGGCGCGCTGGAGTCGGTCCACGAGTTCCTGATTCATCGGTTCGGGTCCTCCTGCGTCGGGACAGCCTGGTCGAGCAGACCGAGGAAGGAGCGGTTCACCAGTGCAGAGTCCGCCGGACTGATCGGGTGGTAACCGAGCATCAGCGCATGTCCGTACAGCCCTTCGACTGCGAGCTGTGCGAGCTCAGGATCGTTCAGTGACGCCATCCGCCGTACCAAAGGACTGCGGTAGTTCAGAACGAGTTGCGGCCGGCTGTCGTCGTGGGTGTCGAGTGCACCGAGTACCTCGGACCATAGCGCGTCCGCACGATCCTTGGTGGCTCTGAGCTCACTGGCGAACTGTGCGGACCGGTCCACGAGGTAGAGCGCGGGCAGACCGGCAGGCTCGAACGCACGGACCACTACCTCGCAACCGACCGAGTCCAGCGCGGCCTGCGCGAGCCCGACGAACGGGCGCAGCCCTAGCTCGGTGTCCGGGTCCAGACTGTCGAAGCTCGTGCTCAGCTCGGTCGGATCGAACCGTGTGGTGACCAGATCGGGCACTACCTCGGGGAGGCGCTCGAGGAGCTCGCTGTCGTAGGTGTAGCCGCCGTTCACCACAGTGATCTGCTGTGCGGCCGCAACCGCTGCCAGCTGACGGAACTCCTCGACCGTGGCGACATAGCGGATCTCACCGCTGCGCTCCTGCAGCTCAGCGGTTGTCATCCGGCCATGGTTCGTCTCGAAGCGCAGCCAGCGGTGGACCAGCTTGAGCATCTCGTCGTCGTGCAGGGCGAGCGCCTTCACGCCGAGCTGGTGGATGGCGAGGAACCGGTCCAGCTTGGCCGGGTCCGTGTTGCCGAGGCGGACCAACCAGCCACGCAACTGCGCGCCCAGCGCGTCCCGGGTGGCTTCGAGGTTGCCGTCGTCGAACAGCGCCTCGCGGCTCGCGGTCGGACGCAGCTCGGACGTGTCGATGACGGCGCGGACGAAGAACGCCCAGTCGGGGAGCAGCCCTTCGACGTTCTCGGCGAGCAGCATCCGCTTCAGGTACACGCGATGCGTTGCCCGCTCTGCCGGGTTCGCGGCGAACGGCAGCACGAACGCGACACCGGTCAGCCCGGCGGCCGGATTGTTCAAGTGGATCACGTCGAACGGTGTGAACCCGAGCTTGTCCTGCGCATAGCCGAGCAGATCGGCCCGTGAGCCCTCCCAGGGTGCGGTGCCGTCGGTGACCTGCTCACCGTCGACCAGGATCTCGATCGGCAGCAGTGCACCGAACAGGCGGATCAGTTCGACAACTGTGGCCTTCTTGTACCACTGCTCCGCACCACGCCGCGCCTTGAGCGTGACCGTCGTACCCGGCTCGGGACGATCCGTCGTCTCCGCGATCGTGTAGCGGCCGTCCGCCGTACCGATCCAGTGCGTGGCCGGACCGCCGGCCGGCTGGGTGACGATCTC
This sequence comes from Kribbella sp. NBC_01484, assembly GCF_036227145.1. Classification (NCBI taxonomy): domain Bacteria; kingdom Bacillati; phylum Actinomycetota; class Actinomycetes; order Propionibacteriales; family Kribbellaceae; genus Kribbella; species Kribbella sp. NBC_01484. The sequence goes on along the minus strand of NZ_CP109437.1, from coordinate 1,468,128 downwards.
GATCTCGTCCGCGACCATGAACGCCGACAGCAGACCGATGCCGAACTGGCCGAGGAACTCGGTCCGGGCGAATCCGATCTCGTCCCGCTTCGAGCTCCGCCCGATCGTTGCCAGCAGCTCCCGCACCTCGTCCGGCGTGAGGCCGATCCCGGTGTCGGAGATGCTCAGCCCGTCGTCGGCCGTGCGTACGTCGATCCGCTGCGGCGTACCGGGATCGGTGGCCTGGCGGGCCGTGATCGCGTCGACGGCGTTCTGCAGCAGCTCGCGCAGGTACACCCGGGGACTGCTGTACAGATGGTTGCTCAGCAGGTCGACGATCCCTTGCAGGTCGACCTGGAAGTTCTCGCGCACCACGGCAACCTACGGCATGCCAGGGTCGGCGACTGTTCGCTTAGCGTTGGTGACGGGCGGTGGTGAACGCTTCCCCTTGATTTATAGGGTTTCCGGAGCCATCGCCTGGATGCCGTCGAGGAGACGGTCGAGGCCGTAGCGGTAGGACTCGGCCGCGGCCTCGCGCGTGCTCGACTGGTAGCCGTTCGCGTTCCAGATCGCTGTCATCGCGGGATGTCTTTCGACGTCGAAGTACGTCCCCCAGAGGTCGCTGCGCTCGTACCACCAGGAGTCGTTGCTCTGATCGGTCGCGCGCTCGATCAGTTCGCTCTCCGCCTCCAGGCCGGCGGCGGAGTCGACGTACGTCGTGATCGCGAGCGCGGCCGTGTTGGTCTCGGCTGGGCTGAGGCCCAGGCCGAGGAACGCGGACAGCAGGTACTCGCGGCCGGCCAGCATGCCGGGGCCGACCGGCGGACGGATCGTCGACACTTGCGCGAGCCAAGGGTGCCGTTGGAACATCGCTCGGGTCTGCTCCGAGTAGACCTCGATCTGCTCGCGCCAGTCGTCGGGGCGTGGCGCACCGGCGCCGGGCAGGTCGCGCTCGGCCAGCACCTGATCCACCATCAGGTCGAGCAACTCCTCCTTGGACGGGACATAGGTGTAGAGCGTCATCGTCCCGACTCTCAACTCCTTGGCCACTCCACCCATCGAGGCCGCGACGAGCCCTTGCTCATCCGCCAACCGGATCCCCGCCATGACAACCTCGTCCACATCCAACGAAGGCCGCCGCCCAGCCCCTCGGGCCTCGCGGCCCGGCGTCGCCCGCCCTGCCTCGGCGGCCCGCTTGCGGTGGTTGCGCCACAGCAGCGCCAGCGTCCGCTCCGGCTGCCCCTCACCACTCCGCCGAACCGTCAAAGCCCCTCCGCTCTCCAGCACTCCCGACCCTGCCCCTCCGGGCGCGCACGGCAAGCGTCGCACGTCGCCCGTCACCGAGGGACTCATAGGCACCGAGGCAAATTCTCGTATAGCCTACGGGAATTAGCTTTGGCGTGAGGGAGACGGCATGACGATCCTGGTGACCGGCGCGACCGGGAGTGTGGGGCGGCTCCTGGTGGACGAGTTGGCGGCGGCAGGCGCCCCGTACGCGCGCTCACCAACAACCCGACCCGGGCCGCGCTGCCGGACGGTGTCGAGGTCGCACGCGGGTATCTGGGCAAGCCGGCGACCCTGCCTGCCGCGTTGGCCGGTGTCGACACGGTGTACCTCGCGCCACTTCCGGCGTACGTGGAGGACTTCGTCCGCTGCGCTCAAGAGGCCGGCGTGCGGCGGGTCGTCGTACTGTCGGGTGAACCTGCGGACTACGAGGCGCAGGGGGATCCGTCGACCTGGCACTACTACCGGATCGAGCTGGCGATCGAGGCAGCTGGGTTCGACTGGACGTTCCTGCGGCCCGGGCAGTTCATGAACAACACGCTGGACTGGGCGGCGTCGATCAAGGCCGAGGGCGTCGTGCGCGCGCCGTACGCCGGAGCCGTGCAGACGCCGATCGATCTGGGGGACATCGCGGCGGTCGCGCGGGTCGTCCTGCTCTCCTCGAACTACAGCGGGCAGAAGCTCACGATGAGCGGGCCGGACGGACTGACGGCGCCGGAGCAGGTCGCGTGCATCTCGGCGGCGATCGGGCGGGACGTTCGCTTCGAGGAACTGACGCCGGCCGGCTATCTCGATCTGCTCGCGCCGGTGATCGGGCTCGAGACGGCGCAGTGGTTGCTGGACGGATTCCGGATGATGGCGGAGCATCCGATGAAGCCCGAGCCGACGGTGCCATCGCTTCTCGGTCGGCCGGCGGTGACGTATCGCGAGTGGGCGGTCGCGAACGCTGGTGCCTTCCTCGGTTGATTTGGTGCCGAACATGTGTTCGACTGTGATGCATGAGATGGGCCGGTCAGCAGCTCGATGTCGAGACTCCAGGGACGTTGCCAGGTCTCGGGTCGATCGCGGGTCTGGTCCGATCGGTGACGACACCGGAGTTCCGGGGCATCACCTTCCATGAGGTCGTCGCCCGATCCGCGCTGAACTCGGTGCCCGGTACGTCGCTGCCCTTCAACTGGACCATCAACCCGTACCGCGGCTGCACCCATGCCTGCCGCTACTGCTTCGCCCGCCCGAGCCATCGCTATCTCGAACTCGACCAAGGCCTGGACTTCGACCAGCAGATCGTCGTGAAGACCAACGTGGTCGACGTCCTCCGCCGCGAACTCGCCCGCCCGTCCTGGAACCACGAACAAGTTGCCCTAGGCACCAACACCGACCCCTACCAGCGAGCCGAAGGCCGCTACCGCCTGATGCCGGGCATCATCGACGCCCTGGCCGGCTCCGGCACGCCTTTGTCCGTGCTGACCAAGGGCACCTTGCTCCGCCGCGACCTCCCGCTCCTCGCCGCCGCCTCCGAGCAGGTCCCCGTGGGCATCGGGATCTCGCTGGCCCTGGGCGACGAAGAGCTCCGGCGGCACGTCGAACCCGGCGTCCCCTCCGTCCGCGGCCGCCTCGACCTCATCCGAGCCGTCCGCGAAGCCGGCCTCCCGTGCGGCGTCATGGTGGCCCCCGTCCTCCCTTGGCTGACGGACTCACCCGACCAGCTGGACCACCTCTTTGGTGAGCTGGCCGAAGCCGGAGCTACCGGCGTAACCACCCTCGTCCTCCACCTCCGCCCCGGCGTCAAAGACTGGTTCATGACGTGGCTGGCCCGAGACCACCCCCAGCTGGTGGCCCGCTACCAATCCCTGTACGCGCACGGCTCCTACGCTTCCCCCAGCTACCGCAAAGCCTTCGAACAAAAGGCCCGCCCACTGCTCGACAAACACGGCTTCGGCCGAGGCTCCAGCCACCGATCCGACCCCCTGCCCGGCCCCCCGACCCAACCCAGCCCGAGGTCCACTCGACCGGGCGCGGGGTCCGCCCAGCCCGGCACGAGGTCCGCTCAGCCCGGCACGGGGTCCGCTCAGGCCCGCGCCAACGCGAACCACCCTCGCGGCATCGTCGAAGCCCCCGGTCCCACCGCCACCTCCGACTCCGCCACCGGTTGGGGCGAACCCGACCCCACCACCCGCTTCCGCCGCCCCCCATCCCCCAAGCCCGCCAGCCCAGCGGCACCACCAACTCAACAGCCCCTCTTCTAAGCAGGCTGGGAACCCGCGCGGCAACTACGTCCACTCCTTCGTCACCCACCCCGCGCCGCTCCTCCCACCACGCGGGCTCCTCTCGTCGCGGGCTCAGCGAAGGCCCAACAAACTGTGGAGATCCCGGAATGACCGGCGACGGGACTGGCTTACAGGTACCCCGCCGGTGCCGCACGCGCTCATTTGATCCGCAAACATTTTGCCTAAGGCAACGTTCACGAAGTTGTCCACAGTGATCGGCGCCTGTGGATAGTCAAAGCCTTTGAAAACAAGGGGTTCTGGGTTTGAGAACTGTCGGTGGCTGTGTCTAGAGTTGACGGCATGGAACTTCTCGGCGAGCGACCGGTGTGGTCGATGAGCGGCAGCGAAAAGCTCGCGGCTCTCGACGCCCTCGAGGCCGAGCTCGCCCGCCGACAGACCTACCGCCTGCACCTCATCGCCGGCCTCGACCAAGACGGCTACGCCCAGGAAATCGGCGCCCACGACACCACCCAGTTACTCGCGTTCCGCTACCGCCTGGACCGCCCCCAAGCCCGCCGCGACGTCCGCCTGGCCCAGACGCTGTCGAAGTACGCCGCCGTGTCGGCCGCCCTGCCGACGCCCTACCGCGCAGCAGACAGCCCCGACAAACCGACCGACGACCCGCACGCGCCGGACGAGGCGGCCGAGGCGGCCGAGGCGAATGGCGCGGGTGCGGGTGCGGCGGAGGGGTTCCTGCGCCCGGCCCAGGCCGAGGCGATCGTGACCGCGCTCGAGAAAGTCCCCGACACCGTCGCGGTCGAGGACCTCGACGTGGCCGAACGCGAACTCGTCGGCCTGGCCGCCACCTGTCCCCGGCCGAACTACGCAAGGCCGGCCAACGCGTCCGCGACGTCCTCGACACCGACGGCCCCGAACCCGACGAACACCAGGCCTACGCCCGCGAATCCCTGACCCTGATCGGCGCCGACCGGGGCGTGAAGTTCCGCGGCTACCTGGCCAACGAAAACGCCGAACTCCTCCGCTGCCTCATCCACGCCGGCGCCCGCCCCCACCGCACCCTCACCGGCGACCTCGACCCCCGCCCCCGCGACAAACGCCAAGCCGACGCCCTCACCACCGCCCTCACCCTCGCCGCCACCGCCTACGACACCGCCACCACCCCGGCCCCTACAGCCGCTGCCCGCACGGGCGGAGCCAGTACAACGGGCGCCCGCACGCCGGGTGCGGCCGGTGCTGATACGGCCGGTGCTGATACGGCCGGTGCTGATACGGCGGGTGCCGGCCTGGCGGACGTGGGTGAGGCCGGCGCCGGTACGACGGGACCAGCCGGTGCCAGGGCGACTGGTGCCGGTCCGGCCGGTACCGGTAGGGCGGGCGGGGCCGGTGGGTCTGGGCGGATTCCGGGGTTCGGTGCGAAGGCGAACATCACCGTGACCATCGACCTGCAGGACCTGAAGTCGGCGGCCGCGGACGCGATCGGCGACCTCGTGTACGGCGACGGCCTGTCGGCGGCCACGATCCGGCGGCTGGCGTGTGACGCGAAGGTCATCCCGCTGGTGCTGGGGTCGAAGTCGGAGCCGCTGGACGTCGGGCGGGCCGAGCGGCTCGTCACCGGCGCGATGCGACGCGCCCTGAACGCCCGCGACAAAGGCTGCGTCGTGTGCGGTGCGCCGCCGGTGCAGTGCGACGCCCACCACCTGCAGTCCTGGATCGACGGCGGCGCCACCGCCGTGCACAACCTGTGCCTGCTGTGCCGCCGCCACCACGTCGACCTGCACCACGGCGACTGGACCATCACCATCACCGACGGCGAGGTCCACGTCGCCCGCCCCACCTGGGCCGACCCACCACCACAACACACCACCCGACCACCCCGGCAGCCCAACCCCTGCCGACCACGGCAACAGGCAGCCCAACAGCCACCGCCCACCGGACCAAGCCCGACCAGTCCATCCCGCATCGCCTCACCGCACACGGCACAGGACCCATCCGGAGTTGGGTTTGCTGCATCTGATGCCGGCAGCCCGTCGAGCCTTGCGGTATCTGGTCTGCGAGCAGGACTGCTGCACAGCCTGTGGCTCGCCGGTTGTGAGCGCATTGGGGATGTCGGGTCGTCGTCGCTCCGTGAGGCGGCAAGCTTGGCTATCTGGGGTGAGGCTCCCGAGCCAACCGATCGACCCGTGCACCCAGCCAGCTCCACGGGCGATCATCCAAACGATCACCACGACGACCTGGTGTCAGATCCATGGCAGGAGGCCGCACTCAGCGCCAAGGTCGTCCCGTAGAACCCCAGGTTGAGGCCGCCGCCCGCAACCAACCGCGCAGCCAGGGCGACGTGAACGAGGCCTTCATCTGGGCCTCGGCCCCCTCCGATGATTGAGCCAATGGAAGCTGGATCAGCCACGTTGAAGGGAGGCGTTGCCCGGGAGATTCGTGCATGCGGGACCAGATCAAGAAGAAGGAACCCGCCGACCGCGTTGCGGCATCCGGTGAACTCGCCGGAGGTTGCCCGTGCTGACCAGATTCGTGTCCCGATCGCGACGCTCAAGAAGGCCGCGAGAGTCTTGCTGAGCACGTCGAGAAGCTCGAAGGGGTCCTATCGCTTAACGAGGACAACTACCGAACGATGCTGCCTGAGCAGCTGCACGACGTCTTCCGTGACCTGTCGGACCTCACGGTCGGTCAGCTCACGGAATGGCTAGAGAACATCGCCGCCGTCATCGCCCCTCCGGCGACCGCCACGTCCTACGGATTGGTATGGCCTGCCGACCTTGTGCGAGCGGTCGGACCGAGCGGTGATGGGAGTCGCCGCTCGGCTCGGCGTCGATCGGATCCCCGAGGTATGTGCGGGCAAGGCGATGGAGGTCCGTGTCCTATCCGATTCATCGCAGAGACAGGTCGGTGGTCGCAGTAAGCCGCGTGTGCGCGACGGAGGGGCGGGCTTGGCGGCGTCGGGTGATCACGGTTGGCGGACTCACCTTGTGGTCGGTTGAGCTGTAGCCACATACGGGCGGTAGCTGCGCGCAGGGGTGGGAGCGGCGGCGTAGCGCGTCACGATGGGAGCGCCCGTGGCGGGCGTGGTTGGAGGTGTCCCGTGGCGGGTGCGGTGGGAGCGTGCGTGGGGGTGCGGTGGGGTTTCTAAGGGAGGGTGAGGATTTCGGGGCCTGTCGGGGTGATGGCTACTGAGTGTTCGGCGTGGGCGCCTCGGGTTTCGTCGGCGGAGCGGAGGGTCCAGCCGTCTTCGTCGATGCGGTAGGTGCTGCCTGGGCCGGACCAGAACCAGGGTTCGATGGCGAAGACGTGGCCGGCGCGGAGTTTGAGGCCTCGGCCGGGGCGGCCGCCGTTGGGGATGTGGGGGTCTTCGTGCATGCGGTGGCCGATACCGTGGCCGCCGAAGTCGAGGTTGGTGCCGAGGCCGGCGTCGTGGCCGATGCGGCCGATCGCGGCACTGATGTCGCCGAGGCGGTTGCCGTCGACCGCGGCGGCGATGCCGGCGGCGAGTGCGCGTTCGGTGGTCGCGATCAGCTCCAGGTCTTCGGGGCGCGGCGTACCGATGCAGAAGCTGATCGCGGAGTCTGCGCACCATCCGTCGACGGAGGCGCCGCAGTCGACGTTCAGCAGGTCGCCGTCCGCGAGTTTCAGATCGGTCGGCAGGCCGTGCAGCACCGCGTCGTTGACCGACGTGCAGATGACGCCGCTGAACGGACTGGTCGCGAACCCGGGCTGGTAGCCCTCGAACAGCGATACCGCCCCGGCCGAACGCAGGACGTCCCGGGCGACCTCGTCGAGCTCGCGCAACGAGACCCCGACGGAGGCCTCCTTCTTCACTGCCTGCAGGGCGCTGGCGACGACACGGCCGGCCGTGCGCATCTGTTCGATCTCCGCCGGCGTCTTCAACTCGACCATTGGCTGCTTCCTCAACTTCACGGGATAGTTATACCGGTACTATTATCACGCTCATGGTAAGACCACCCCTGTCCAGCTGGGATCGCGAACGCGGCCGTCAGCTCGGCCGCCTGCTCCGTGAGGCCCGCGGCGAGCGCAGCATGGTGGACGTCGCGGCCGCCTGCGGGGTCTCCGTCGACACCCTTCGCAAGATCGAGACGGGTCGGATCCCCACCCCAGCCCTGTTCACTGTTGCCGCCGTCGCCGCCACCCTCGACCTCTCCCTGGACACCCTGGTTGCCGCCTGCCAGGACAACCACGTCGCCGACGCCCCACCGGACTCCTCCGGCTTGATCGCCTAGACCTCCTGTAATGGTTCGCGGCGAGCGGGAACAAACGCGGTGTGGAACCAATGACCACGCCGGAAACGGCTGACCTCGACCAGCTCTTCCGCGACCACTATCGCGCCGTACTGCGGTACGTCGTACGCCGTGCCGGTGATCGCGACAGAGAGCTGGTCGTCGCGCTGACCGACCTCTACACGGGACCGTGCCGGTCCCCGGCGATCTGACCGCCGCCTGGAAGAAGCACGCGCGTTCGGTCCGCGACGCTGAGCCTGCTGGCCGACCGGGGCGAGGTCGTGGCGGTGGGATCGATGACCGATCGGGCACACCCTCTACCTGAAGGCCCGCGAAGGACACTGTTTGGTTGCTGCGGCAACTAAGTCTGAGGTTGCTGCGTCTCCTGAGCGACTGGGGTTGAGGCTTGGGGGAGTCGGATGGCGGTACGACGACGTACGGTGCTCGGCGGATTGCTCGCCGGAGCCGGAGTACTGGCGACTGCAGGGTGCATCGCGGACACGGCGGCGGACACCGGGAGCGCAACAGACTGGTCAGCCCGGCGCCAGATCCGAAGCAGGTAAGGCGAATCGACCCGACAAGATCACGCTGGTAGCGACCGGCGACGTCCTGCTGCACGAGCGACTGTGGACCACCGCGAAGCGCGACGGCGACGACGGCGCCTGGGACTTCGCGCCACTCATGAGCAGCGTCAAGCCGCTGGTACAGCAGGCCGACCTCGCGATCGCGCACCTGGAGACTCCCCTCGGACCACGAGGCGGCCCGTACCACGGCTACCCGCTCTTCCAAGGCCCGCCGCAGATCGCCACCGCGCTCAAGCAGACCGGGTACGGTGTCTGCACCACAGCCAGCAACCACAGCTTCGACGGTGGTGCGACCGGTGTCGATCGGACCCTCGACACCCTCGAGAAGGCCGGACTGCGCCACGCGGGTACGGCGCGCTCGAGAAGCGAAGCCGAGACTCCCACCATCGTCGACGTCAACGGTGTCAAGATTGCCTCGCTGTCGTACACGTTCGGCTTCAACGGCCTGCCGTACCCGAACGGCCAGACCTGGCGCGCCGGCAAGCTGGACGCGGTCACGATCATCCGGAACGCGCAAGAGGCGCGCGACCAAGGCGCTGAGATCGTCGTGGTCAGCTGCCACTGGGGGACCGAGTACTCGAGCAGGCTCAACGACCAGCAGCGCGAGCTCGCACCGCAACTGCTTGCCGATAGCAACATCGACCTGGTGGTCGGTCATCACGCGCACGTGGTGCAGCCGATGGAGCAGATCAACGGCAAATGGGTCGCCTACGGCCTGGGCAACCTGGTTGCCGCTCACCGCGAGCCCAACAGCACCAAGGCCGAAGGTCTCCTGTCCGCTTCACCTTCACCCGCGACCGTGACCGCTGGAAGACCGAACAGGCTGAGTACACACCGCTCCTGATGACCGACGCCCTGCCTGTCCGGGTTCTCGACGTACGACGTGAGCTCGCGAAGGCCGACACGTCGAAGAAGAGCCGCCTCGAGCTGGCGCAGCGCCGTACGACGGAGACCGTCAAGGCACTGGGTGCGAACCCGAAAATGCTTTGAGCCCAGCAGGTCCGGCGTTCTATGGTCGGCGCATGATTACGTACTTCGTGATGGTCCGTCGTGCCCGGCTCCGGGCAGGCGCGGGGTGCCTGGGGATGGCATCCGCTCGATAGTCGTTGGGCTCAGCGAGTCGTGGACGCGGCCGGGGTCAGACCCGGTGAACTCGTCCTCGACGTCGGGGCCGGACTCGGTGCGCTGACCGCGCCGCTGGTTCGGGCCGGTGCCCAGGTAGTGGCCGTCGAACTCCACCCGCAGCGGGTCGACCGGTTGCGTCGGCGGTTCGCGGATGCGCCGGTGACGGTGGTCCGGGCCGATGCCGCGGATCTCCGGTTGCCGTCGCGGCCGTTCCGGGTGGTGTCGAGTCCGCCGTACAACATCTCCACCGCACTGCTGAAGCGCTTGCTGGCGCCGGGTTCTCGCCTGGTGTCGGCGGATCTGGTGCTGCAGCGGCAGGTGGCGAACCGGTGGGCTCGCGGTGACGCGCCGGGGGCGAACCGGTGGTTCCGGCACTACGACCCGTCGATCGGGCTTCGCCTTCCCCGCAAGGCTTTCACCCCACCTCCACATGTCGACTCCGCAGTCCTGGTACTGCGCAAACGGTAGAAGGAACAGGAGACCCCCACCAGCCTGGTGGGGGTCTGACTGTTATCCGTGCCAGGAGTTCCACAACGCGGCGTACGAACCCTGGCGGGCGACCAGTTCGTCGTGGCTGCCGAGCTCCGAGATCCGCCCGTCCTCCACCACCGCGACCCGGTCCGCGTCGTGGGCCGTGTAGAGGCGGTGGGCGATCGCGATGACCGTCCTGCCCTCCAGCACCGCGGCCAGCGAGCGCTCCATGTGCCGAGCCGCCCGCGGGTCGATCAGCGACGTCGCCTCGTCCAGCACCAGCGTGTGCGGATCCGCGAGCACCAGCCGGGCCAGTGCCAACTGCTGCGCCTGCGCCGGCGTGAGCGCCAGCTGCCCAGAACCGACGCGAGTATCCAGACCGTCCGGCAGCGCCTCCGCCCACTCCTGCGCGTCGACCGCGGCGAGCGCCGCAAGCAGTTCCTCGTCCGAAGCCCCGGGCCGCGCCATCGACAGGTTGTCGCGCAGCGTCCCGACGAAGACGTGATGCTCCTGGGTCACGAGCGCGACCTGCTTGCGCAGCTCGTCCAACGGCAGCTCGGTCATGCCGACCCCGCCGACCGTCACCGAACCGGTCCGGGGCGGATGGATACCCGCGACCAACCGCCCCAGCGTCGACTTGCCCGCACCGGACGGACCGACCATCGCGATCCGCTCGCCCGGCTGGATGGTCAGCTCGACGCCGTGCAGCACGTCGCGACCGTCGACGTACGAGAACCGCACGTCATGCGCCTCGACCAGCTCACTCGACGGCGACTGGCCCGACGGCGTCCGGTCGTCCGGTACGTCGCTGATGCCCAGCAACCGTGCAAAGGCCGCACCACCAGACTGGAGCTCGTCCATCCAGGAGATCAACCGGTCGACCGGATCGATCAGCTGGTTGACGTACAGCACACCGGCCGTGACGGCGCCGAGCGAGACATGCTCGCCGAGGTGCAGCCAGCCACCGAACAGCAGCGTCCCGACGACCGGCACCAGATAGCCGACCTCGACGACCGGGAACCACACCGTCCGCAGGGACAGCGTGTACCGCTCAGCGAGGTAGGAGCCCCGGATGTCCGCATCGCCGCGGCGGACTCGATCGTCGTACCGCCGCAAGGCCTCGACCGTCCGCGCACCCTCGACCGTCTCGGCCAGCGAACTCGTCATCTGGGCGTACGCCGCGTTCTCGCGAAGGTAACCGTCTTTCGCGCGGCGCAGGTACCACTTCGTGCTCAGCCAGAGCACCGGCACCATCGCGACCAACGGCACGAGCACCCACACGCCGACCAGCACAGTGGCGACGACCGTGAACAGCACCGTGACGAACGCGATGATCGTCTCGGGTACGGCGAACCGCACCGTCCGCGAGAGGGTGTCGACGTCACGCGACGTCCGGGACAGCAGGTCGCCGGTGCCGGCCCGCTCGACCGTGCCGATCGGCAAGGCGAGCGCATTGTCGACGAAGTCCTCCCGCAGCTCGGCCAGCACCTGCTCGCCGAGCGCGAACGACTTGAACCGCGCCCACCGGGTCAGCAGCGACTGCGCCACGACGAACACTGCGATCACGATGATCACCTGGTTGACCTTGGCGGCGGTCGTCCCGTTCTGGACGTCTTCGACCAGGCCACCGATGAGCCGCGGCGCGGCCAGCCCAGTGACCGCCGCCAGCCCGTGCAGCAGCAGCGCGACGGACAGCGTGCGTGGGTGCCGGCGAGCCAGCCGGCGGGCATGCCGCCGGATCTCGGTAGGCCCGGCGACGGGCAGGATCTGCCTCATCGGAGGACCTCCTCGGCTTCGGTCTCACGGGTGACGGTCCGGCGATAGCGGGGCTCGGTGTCGAGCAACGCACGGTGCTTGCCCGAGGCAACTACGTGGCCGGAGGCGACGAAGATCACCTCGTCGACGCGGTCGAGCAGCAGCGGGCTCGCGGTCAGGACCACGGTGCTCCGGCCGGACCGGTAGGCCCGCAGCCGATCCGCGATCCGCGCCTCGGTGTGCGCGTCGACCGCAGAGGTCGGCTCGACCAGCACGAGCACGGACGGGTCCGCCAGCAGCGCCCGCACCAGCACCAGCCGCTGCCGCTGACCGCCGGAGAACGACCGGCCCTTCTCCTCCACCTCGGAGTCGAGCCCGTCCGTCAACGCGACCAGTACGTCGTCGGCGGACGCCGTACGCATCGCGGCCATGATCTCGTCGTCGGTACGACGGCCGTCCGGATCGAGCTCCGAGCGCAGGGTGCCGGTGAACAGCTGGGAGCCGGTGTCGCTCACCAGGATCCGCTCACGGACGTCCACACGTGTCGCACTGGCCAGCGTCACTCCGCCGTACCTGACCTCGCTCAGGTCGTCGTACCGACCCAGGCGGTCTGCCAGCTCTGCATAGCTGTCGGGCTCGGCGGAGACGATCGCCGTGAGCAGACCGTCGCGCGCACGGATGCCCGAGACCGGATCGACCAGGTCACCGCCGTCGGGGAGGCGCACTGATCGGGCCGGCTCGGTGATGTCGGGCTCCAGCTCCAGGACGCGGACGACTCGACCCGCGGCGACCAGACCGCGCATCAGCTGGTTGGCGAACTCGGTGGCCGTGCGCAGCGGCAGCACCAGGAACGTCGCATAGCCGTAGAAGGCGACCAGCGAGCCCGCGCTGAGGTCGCCCTGCAGTGCGAAGTGCGCGCCCAGGCCGACCACGAGCACCACGAAGATGCCGGGCAGCAGCACCTGGGCCGCATCCAGCACGGACTGGATCCCGGCGACGCGGACACCGGCCTGCCGGACCTGCTGCGACTCGCTGCGGTATCGCCGGGAGAAGGACTCCTCGCCGCCGATCCCACGGAGCACCCGCAGACCGCCGACGATGTCGGAGCCGAGCGAGTTCAGCTCGCCGACCGCCTCGCGTTGCGCGGACTGCCGCTTGTGCAGTGGACGCAGCATCGGGCCGAGGCAGAGCAGCATCACGGGTACGCCGATCAGCACCACCAGGCCGAGCGTGGTCGACTGGGTGAGCAGGATCGCCGCGACGATGACGAACGCGACGATCGCACCGGCGAACCGGGCCGAGATCTCCATCAGGTTGCCGACGTACGACAGGTCGCCGGCGCCGACGCTGACCACCTCGCCGGTGGCGAGGTGCTTCGGCAGCGTCGCGCCGAGGTCGGCCGACTTCCGGGTCACCACCTGGACCGTGCGGTACGCCGCGGACAGCCAGTTCGTCACCGCGAACCGGTGCCGCATGATGCCGGCGATCGCCTGCACCACGCCGACCGCGAACAGCGCGGCGGTCCACTGCAGCAGCCGCTCGCCGTCGCGCGCGGCGATGCCCTCGTCGATCGCCAGGCCGAGGATCGCCGGGATGAACGCCTGCGCGGCCATCCACAGAATGCCGAACGCCATCCCGCCGATCAGGGTGCGCTTCTGACCGCGCGCGACCCACCACAGATAGCGGGCCGGCGAGCGGTGCTCGGGAACGCCGGGATCGGCGAAGGGAAGTTGTTTCATGGCGCCTTCAGGCTAGGTGCGACCACCGACAACCGCATGCGAATTACTCGCGTTCGGGACCGTCACGGTCGGTGCGGGTTTCGTCTCCCCGCGCATCAAAAGAGCTTCATCTTGCGTTGGGCAACGAGTTCCCGCGGGGCCATGTCCGGCCCCTGTCCTGGGACCATGCTGGTGATCGCGCATCGGGGAGCGAGTGGCTACCGCCCGGAACACACGCCGGCGGCGTACCGCCTGGCCGCGGCCCAGGGCGCCGACTATCTGGAGCCCGACCTGGTCGCTACCCTCGACGGCGTCCTGGTCTGCCGGCACGAGAACGAGATCTCCGGTACGACGGACGTCGCCGGCCACCCGGTCTTCGCGGACCGGAAGCTCACCAAGATCGTCGACGGCACCGCGGTCACCGGCTGGTTCGTCGAGGACTTCACCTACGCCGAACTGCGGACCCTGCGGACCCGGGAGCGGATGCCCGGTCTGCGTGCGAGCAACACGGCGTACGACGGGCTGGAGGAGATCCCCACGTTCGACGACGTGGTGGCCCTCGCCCGGCGGGAGGCGCTGCGGCTCGGACGGCCGATCGGCGTGATCCCGGAGATCAAGTACCCGACGTACTTCCGCCGGCTCGGACTGCCGCTGGAAGAGCTGTTGACCGAGCGGATCCTGGCCCTGGGGCTGCGCGACGACGAGGTGATGGTGCAGTCGTTCGAGCCGACCAGTCTGCGCCGGCTGTCCGTCATGACGCGGGTGCCGCTGGTACAGCTGGTCGACTCCGAGAGCGCTCCGAACGACTTCCTCCGCACCGGCGACGGCCGCACGTACGCCGACTTGATCGAGCCGGCCGGGTTACGCGAGATCTCGACGTACGCGCACGTACTGGCGCCGCACAAGGACCTGGTCATCCCACGCACCGCGACCGGGACTTTGGGGGAGCCGACCCGCCTGGTCGACCAGGCCCACCGTGCGGGCCTGGCCGTCCAGGTCTGGACCTTCCGCGCCGAGCGCCGGTTCCTGCCCACCGGCATCGACTTCCCCACCGAACTGACCCGGTTCGCCGCCCTCGGCATCCAGGGCCTGTTCGCCGACCACCCCGACCAGGCCGTCGCCGCCCTCCGGAAGCCGGCGCTCAACCTGTAGACGCCTCAGCGCAGGCGGTAGGCGTGGATCAGGGTCTGGTCGACGGCGTTGCCATCGGTGTCGGAGGACAGCACCTTCAGGGAGATGAAGTCGCCCGCGCGCGGATGGGTGTACGTCGCCCGGTAGCGGCCGTCCTGCAGTGTGCTCAGCACGGTCTTCTGCCAGGTCGCACCGTCGTCGGAGGAGACCAGGACCTTCACCGCGCTGACTGGTCCGGCCGTCGATCCGGGTTGGTGGCCGACTGCGAGATCGAGGTCGACACGCTGTCCCCGGGCCGCGCTGTTGGCGAGATCGAGAGCGCTTCGGCCGGAGTGGGTGTCGGCGATGTCGGTGTAGTCGACATCGAGGAGCGGAAGCACAGCCTTCGTCCCCTCCGCGACCGTCGCGGAGCGGAACGTCCACTCCGTGTGGGCTGCGGACGTCAATCCGACGACAGCACCGTGGTTGTACACGTCGGAGACGAGCCGGTAGTCAGTGGCGTCTGCGGGAACAGTCACGTCACCGACCGGGGAGCTCGAGGTGTAGAGCTCGGTGTCGCCGGCGAACAACGCAGTGGCGGCCCAAGCGCCGGGCAGCGCCCGTGACCAGTTGCCCCGGGAGTCGGTGAACATCGCGTAGTCGAAGCTGATCCGGTTCCCTCGCCGTGTGGTCGTGCCCTGGGTGTTGGGCTCGGTCCCACCGGCGACACCCGGGGAGTACGGAGCCTTGAGGAACTCGAGGGTGGCGTGCTCTCCCGGTCGGTAGGTGGGCAACGCACGAGGCCGGACGACGGTCCGCCCAGCGCCGTACTCCCAGGCTGTCGCCACCTGTACGTCGCGACCTGCGGTCACGTACTGGGTCCGGGTGTAGCCGGTGGACGGGACCCAGTCGGCGACGGGTTGCGTCGTACAGCCGCAGCTCTGGCGCAGGTGCTGATTGAGGATCCAGCCGCCCCCGGCCTCACCGGTTCCGGAGCTGTAGATCTTGGTCGCCACGGTGGCCAGGCCGGTGGCCCGGTAGGCGAGGTCGCGGCCGACCTGTCCGTTCTCGACGAAGCTGACGTCATAGGCGTACGGCGAACGCGGTGTGCCGGTCAGCTCGATCCACGCCGACGGCGGTCGGTGGGCCGCGGCACGCAAGGCGAGGCCGTCGGATCGCGTCGTCGTCATCGTCACGATCCCGGGATCCCCCGGCGGCGGGACCAGCAGGCCGGTGTCGGCCGGGTAGATGGCCACCCCCGCAGCGCCTGCGTCGGCGAGCCGTTGGATCAGAGTGTCGACCGAGATGTCACTGGGTTGCTGGACGACTGCGACCGCACCCGCAACGCCCTTGGGATCGGAGTCGGCATCGACCAAGCGGTAGCGGTGTCTGCCCTCGGCGAGCGGACCGCCGGCGTACCAGACATCGGTCCGGCCGTGGCTGGCCTTGGCCTGCAGAAGCGGTACTCCGGCGTCCCAGGTCGAGGTGACCGCGAATCCGGCGTCCTGGACCCGCTCGGTCGGCGACATCGACAGCAGCGGCGGTGTGCCACGGGTCAGATCGACCTGCCACTCGTCATAGGTGGCGGCAGAGCTGCCTGCGTCACCCCTGGCCCAGCGGACCGAGAGGCTGCGAGATACCGACGGCTTCGGGGTCGTCAGCGTCATCGGTCGCGCCGTTCGCGCGTCCAGGGTGACGGTGGAGTTCGGCGCCTGGGCGGCCAGCTTCGGCAGGCCCACGATGCTCACCTCGGCGAGTCCGGCACCGGAGGCATCGGGTGTCCGGATGAGCCCGAAGACGTTGTAATCGCCTTCGG
The DNA here is from genome assembly GCF_036227145.1 of Kribbella sp. NBC_01484. Lineage (NCBI taxonomy): Bacteria > Bacillati > Actinomycetota > Actinomycetes > Propionibacteriales > Kribbellaceae > Kribbella > Kribbella sp. NBC_01484. The sequence continues at coordinate 1,451,814 of NZ_CP109437.1, read as the reverse complement.
GTAGGCGCAGAGTCCACTCCTTCTGGTCCGGAGTGAAGAAGAAGTCCTCGGGGTAGTACCGCCCATCGACCTGCCGGTACGGCGCGACCCGGATCCGAGCCGTCGCCGGGCTGCCGTGGCGGTCGAGGGCACGGAAGGTCACCTCGACGGTGTCGTCCTGCTTGACGAAGCCCACCGCGGTGGCGATCCCACCGTCGGGACCGGTCGCGGTAACCCGCCCGGTGTAGTCGTCGGCCGTCAGCGCGGTTGCGTCCAGTTCGAGCGTGACGTCGGCTGCTCCACCCGGCGCGATTGTGACAGTGCTGGGGTGGACGCTGGTTCCGGCGAGGTCGGTCGCCAGGTCGAGGCTCACCGCGGCCTTGGAGTAGTTGTGATAGGTCAGGGTTCGCTGCTGCCGCAACTGGTCGGCGCGGTAAGGGCGGGTGATGTCGCCGAAGCTCGCGACCCCCTGATCGACGGTGACCTGCTGGGCGGTTGCCCGGGCGAGCTCGACTGCCCCGCCCCCTGCTGTGAAGGCGGTGCCGCTGGAGACCGGTGCGGCGGTGGAGGTCAGCGTTGCCTTGAGCAGACTGGGAGACCAGTCGGGATGGACCTGGTGAAGGACCGCTGCCGCGCCGGCGCTGTACGCCGCGGCCGGCGCGGTACCGACGACACTCGCGTAGCCGCCGCCTGGAACGGCGCCGACGACCCCGAAGGCCGGTGCGACGAGTTCAGGCTTGATGGCGCCGCGATCCGCCATGACGCCGTGCCGCGACTGATCCCACCAGCGCGCCTGCCGGGTACCGCCGACCGTGAGCGCCGCGGCAGCCGCTGCCGGTGCGGCCACCTCGGACGTGCCTGGCTGGCCCGGCCCCTTCGAGCCCGTGGACACGACGAACAGCGCGTCTGAGCTCCGGCTCAGACTGTCGACCGCCTCCGTCAGCGGATCGTCGCCGCGAGTGATGGCGCCCTCGACGTTGACGTCGACGACGTCGGCACCCGAGGCCGCGGCCCACTGCAGGCCGGCGATCGCCCAGGACTCGTAGCCGATGCCGGTGTCGTCGAACACCTTCCCGGCGGCCAGGTGAGCACCGGGCGCGGCGCCGACGTACCGGCCGTTGGAGGCGGCACCGCTGCCGGCCGCGACCGACGCGGTGTGCGTGCCGCTGCCCAGCCGGTCGGTGGGGTCGTTCGCGCCGGTGAAGTCTCGCGCCTCGTCGATCCGGCCGGCGAAGTCGGGATGTGAGGCGTCGATGCCGGTGTCGAGGATCGCGATCGTGGAGCCGGTTCCGTCGTACGACCCTTGGGTCTTCGGAGTGGCCGCGGCGGTGTCAGTGGTGCGGTCGGTGGGGACTGCGCGGGTGCGCGCGTCGAGCCATACCTTCGCCACGTCGGTCCGCCGCTCGATCTCGGCGATGAAGGTCGTCCCGGCCTGCTTCGGCCGAGTCACGGCCAACGCCCTGACACCGGCGAGGGCTGCGCGGACCTGGACTCCGGCGGGCGCCGCCTTGGGACTGACGGCCGCGCCGCTGCGGTAGGTGACGATGAGGGGGAGCGTGGTCCGGTCGGCGTCGCCGTACCCCTGGCGGACCAGGGCGCTGACGTCGAAGAGACGTGGATCGAGCTTGCCGGCGGCCAGCAGTTCCTGTGCCGAGGCCGGCTCGACGTACACGTCGCCGTCGCGGACGTAGCTGTAGGTGCCGCCGGGTGCGCCCGCAACGACGGTGGCCTGCTGTGTGCCATCCGCCTGCGTGTCGAGGCGTACGACGTCGCCGGTCACGAGTGTGACCAGGTCGGTGGTTGAGCCGGTGCCGGACTGTACTGGTGCGGCAGTGGTCGGGGGCAGGGCCGTGGCAGTGCCGGCTGTGGCCAGCAGCGCGGCGGTCAGCGTTCCAGCAAGGACGAGGGCGGTAAGTCGTCGAGGAGGCACGCGGGGAACGTACGAGCCGCCGCAGTCGCGAGCAATCCCTCGGACTGGCAGATACCCGTCATGGCGCGAGTCGGCCGCGCGGCTGGGACGGCCGCGGCGGGGTGACGAACGGTGTCGTCACCCCGCCGCGGGGTGGTCGTGGGCTGCGCCCGGGAGGGGCGCAGGGCGGATCATGCCGCCGGGGGCTTGTTGTTGGTGTCGTCGTAGATACGGGAGGCGATGTCGGCCTCGGGCGAGTGGTTCTGCTGGTTCACCGACTGCTGGACGTTCTGCCAGACCGCCTTGCCGTCGGCCTCGGGAATCACGATCCAGGCCACCGCGTAGCCGAGCAGAGCGGTGCCACCGGTGATCAGGGTCAGACCGACGATGCCCAGGCGGACCAGGGTGACGTCGATGTTCAGGTACTCGGCGATACCGCCGGAGACACCGGACAGCATCCGCTGGTCACGGGAACGACGGAGGACCTTGCCGGACAGGTTCGAGAACGGTGCGTTGGAGTTCGTCATGGCTCCACTCTCCCGTCCAGCACCCCTCCGCCACATCAGGATCGGTACCGACCGACCCCTGATCCGACCCCTGGAACCCCGATCACCCACCCCTGACGACTTTGGTTGAACCCGGCCCACGATCGCGGGGGCGCTGACGTCGTACGGCGGAAACTGTCGGTGCGGGTGCTTACCGTCGGAGGAATGGACGTCCAGGTGCTGCAGAAGGTCGTGTTCGGGCTGCCGGGAGTGGAGGAACACGAGGGCTGGGCGGGTCAGCCGGTCTTCAAGGTGCGGAACAAGAGCTTCGCGTACATGTCGGAGGACGAGACCAGGCTGCAGCTCAAGGCGTTGCGGGAGGAGCAGGAGGCGCTGGTGGCCGAGGATCCGGACGTGTACTCCCCGTCCTGGGCGGCCGGCCGATTCGCCTGGCTAGACATCGACATCGCCGCGGCCGACGACGAAGAGCTTCGTGAACTGATCACCGAGGCCTGGCGCCTGACCGCACCGAAGTACCTGATCTCCCAGCTGACGTCCTAGAGCGTCCTGCGGACCAGGACCCATTGCGGGCTGGTGCGGCTGACCTCGGTGAAGCCGGCGTCGAGGAAGACGGACAGCGGCCCGCGATAGAGGTCGGACGAGGGAACGCGGTTGGTAGCGGAGGTGTCGACGGCACAGCCCTCGATGACGGTGGCGCCGTATGAGTCGGCCAGATCGACAGCTCCGCGGGCCAGTTGGCGTGCGAGGCCCTGGCGGCGGTGGCCCACCGGTACGACGAAGCACGTGATGACCCACGCGTCCGGTCGATCGGTGCGCCAGTTGGGTGAGGCGACCACCCGTGGGTACGACGTCCGCGGGGCGACCGCACACCAGCCGACCGGCGTGGTCGCGTCGTACGCGAGGACACCGAGTGGCTGCTTCGCGTCGCAGACCTGGGATCGCAACGCCTTCCGGTGGCTGTCCGGGGTCGCGTCGGACCATTGCCGGCCGCGAAGCCGGAAGTACTGACAGAAGCACCGCGCCGGATCGCCACGCTCGCCCATCACCGCCGCCACGTCGTCCCACGAGTCCGGCCCGGCCGGGCGCACCTCCAGCATGCGGTCACCGTACTGTGCCTGGCGTGACCGGATGCGTCCGGTGGGGGACCGGGACGAGACTGTCGCCGGTCCGGCCGCGATGCGAGGTTTGGGCCATGTCGAACGAACCTCAAGCAGTCCTTCTCGATGACGCCGAAACCAGCCCGGTCGCGCCGGGCATCGTCCGCCGGGCCCTGCCGTCCAGTGGGCAGGTGCTGGTCCGCGCCTTCGATCTCGACGCCGGGATCGCCTGGCCGGAGGTCGACGTGCACGACCGGGACGAGCTGATCTACGTCGCGGCGGGCGAACTGCTCGACCACGGCCGGTCCTACCCGGCGGGGACCTATCTGTACTACCAGGCCGGCAGCCGGCACCAGCCGCGGACCGAGACCGGTGTCCGGATCATCGTCTTCGGGCCGGCGGAGGCGCCCGCCGCGAGCTGATCGCGAGCCGGCCCCCGGGCGGGGGGCCGGCTTGCACTCGTTTGGGTCGAGTGCTAATACTTGGTTAGCACTCGAAGGGTGAGAGTGATAAGTCTCCTGCCCCGCGAGTGTGACAGAAGACGGCCTCGATGAGGTGCCGGAGCGTGGCGGGACATGAGCGCCGCGACCTCGGCGCCGTCCGTCGCGGGCATCCGGGCCGGCTGAACACAAAGACTCGACGCGGGAGGACTCGCGGAGAATGCCCAAGCTGATTTCTTTCAATGAAGAGGCGCGCCGCGGCCTCGAGCGAGGGATGAACACCCTCGCCGATGCGGTCAAGGTGACGCTCGGCCCCAAGGGCCGCAACGTCGTCCTGGAGAAGAAGTGGGGCGCCCCCACCATCACCAACGACGGTGTCTCCATCGCCAAGGAGATCGAGCTCGAGGACCCGTACGAGAAGATCGGGGCCGAGCTCGTCAAGGAAGTTGCGAAGAAGACCGACGACGTCGCGGGTGACGGCACCACCACCGCCACCGTGCTGGCCCAGGCCCTCGTCCGCGAGGGGCTGCGCAACGTTGCGGCCGGCGCCAACCCGATGAGCCTGAAGAAGGGCATCGAGAAGGCGACCGAGGCGGTCAGCGAGCAGTTGCTCGCGCTGGCCAAGCCGGTCGAGACCCGGGAGCAGATCGCTGCGACCGCGTCCATCTCGGCCGCCGACAACCAGGTCGGCCAGATCATCGCCGAGGCGATGGACAAGGTCGGCAAGGAAGGTGTCATCACCGTCGAGGAGAGCAACACCTTCGGTCTCGAGCTCGAGCTCACCGAGGGTATGCGCTTCGACAAGGGCTACATCTCGCCCTACTTCGTGACCGACACCGAGCGGATGGAAGCGGTTCTCGACGACCCGTACATCCTGATCGTCAACAGCAAGATCTCGAGCATCAAGGACCTGGTCCCGGTGCTGGAGAAGGTCATGCAGACCGGCAAGTCGCTGGCGATCATCGCCGAGGACATCGAGGGCGAGGCGCTGGCGACCCTGGTCGTGAACAAGATCAAGGGCACCTTCAAGGCCGTCGCCGTCAAGGCGCCGGGCTTCGGTGACCGCCGCAAGGCCATGCTGGTCGACATCGCCGTCCTCACCGGCGGCGAGGTGATCTCCGAGGAGGTCGGCCTCAAGCTGGACTCCGTCGACCTGGAGCTGCTCGGCCAGGCCCGCAAGATCGTCGTCACCAAGGACGAGACGACCATCGTCGAGGGCGAGGGTGACGCCGACCAGATCGGCGGCCGGGTGAACCAGATCCGCGCCGAGATCGAGAAGTCGGACTCCGACTACGACCGCGAGAAGCTGCAGGAGCGGCTGGCCAAGCTGGCCGGTGGCGTTGCGGTGATCAAGGTCGGCGCGGCCACCGAGGTCGAGCTGAAGGAGCGCAAGCACCGCATCGAGGACGCCGTTCGGAACGCGAAGGCGGCCGTCGAGGAGGGCATCGTCGCCGGTGGTGGCGTGGCGCTGCTGCAGGCGTCGGTGATCGCGTTCGAGAAGCTGGACCTCGACGGTGACGAGGCCACCGGTGCCGCGATCGTGCGGTCCGCGGTCGAGGCGCCGTTGAAGCAGATCGCCGTGAACGCCGGCCTCGAGGGTGGCGTCGTGGTGGAGAAGGTTCGCAACCTCGAGCCGGGCTGGGGCCTCAACGCCGCGTCCGGTGAGTACGTCGACCTGATCGCCACCGGCATCATCGACCCGGCCAAGGTGACGCGCTCGGCGCTGCAGAACGCGGCGTCCATCGCGGCCCTGTTCCTCACCACCGAGGCCGTCATCGCCGACAAGCCGGAGAAGGCCTCGGCCGCTCAGGGTGGCGCGCCCGACATGGGCGGCATGGACTTCTGATCCACTGAGGTCCAACAGCACAAGCAGTAAAGGCGGTCCCGGGAGCAATCCCGGGACCGCCTTCTTGCTGTCCCTCGCGCTTACGTCCGAAGATGTGAGGGCTGCAGGCCACAGTTCTTCGGACGTAAGCGATGGAGCCGAGGATCCCAGGTGTGAATAACAATTGGACTATGACCCCGGCCGCGCCCTAGAGTCTGGCCCGGCGAGACCGAACCGCAGCGGAAGGAGCGACCGATGAATACTCTGACTTGTTTCCCGGCGCGACCGATCCGCTCGCACAGCTCGCACTGAGCGGAGCAGCGCGCCTCCTGCTGGAGGATTCGTGACCATCCGCACCACCGTCGAGGCCGATCTCGACACCATCCTTTCCCTGATCGAGCAGAAGTCGGTCAACACCGTCACGCTCGACCGCTACCGCGAGTACGTTGCCGACGGCTACTACCGCGACGACTGGACCTGGGTCGTCGAGGAAGACGGCCGGATCCTGGCTCTCGCCATCTGGTGGGGCGCCCCCGATGACGCCCACCCGTACAGCATCGACGGCCTGTACTACGCCGGCGACGGCGACCCGGTCCCGGTCTGGACGGCGCTGATCGAGCATGCCGTGAAGGCCCGCCCGGCCGATGCCGAGCCGCCGGAGTACCACTTCTTCCTGAACAGCGACTGGCGGGACCAGCCCGACGTGGTCGCCGCGCTCGAGCCACGCAGCCAGGCGGCCGCGGCGGCCGGGCTGACCGAGATCACCGACCGGCTGCGGTACGAGTGGAAGCCGGCGTACGGACTGCCGCCGCGGTCCACCCGGCTGCGGTTCGAGCCGGCCGACGACGAGGCCTTCGTGGACGTGCTCATGCGGGTCAGCGAGGGCAGCCTGGACGCGGCCACCGCGCGGGAGATCGCGCGGCTCGGGGTCGAGGGCGCGGCCCGCGAGGAACTCGACATGTACAAGTCGATGCCGGGCGACCGGTCCTGGTGGCGGCTCGGGTACGACGCCGACGGGAAACTGATCGGGTTCGCGATGCCGTCCGCCAACGCCGGCGGGCCGGTGGTCGGGTACCTCGGGGTCCTGCCCGAGCAGCGCGGGCACGGGTACAGCGACGACCTGCTGGCCGAGATCACCCACCTGCTCGCGGAGACGGGTGCCGAGCACATCCGGGCCGACACCGACTTCGGCAACGTCCCGATGGCCAAGAGCTTCGAACGCCTGGGATACCGGAACTTCGCCGTCCGCCGGGTGCTCTCCTTCCCGGAGGTCTGAAGGCTATCCCTCGGCGTACCCGACTGGGTGCGCCGAGGGGCAGACGGCGGGCGTTCCGGACCCCTATGCTCCCTGACATGTCAGAGAGCTCCGGGGGGAGTCGGGAGCAGGGGAGGCACGGCGGTGCGTGACATCGCGCTCATCCTGCACGTCGTGGCCGGCGTCGTCGCGATCGTGTTCGGCCCGTTGGCGATCGTCCTCACCCTGCGCCGGCACGGGTTGAACTGGGCCGGCGAGGTCTATCACTGGGCCATCGCGCTGGTCTGCGTGTCCGCACTCGTGATGGTGCCGTACGACTGGAGCGGGCTGTGGTTCTTCTGGCCGATCTCGATCGCGTCGTACCTGTTCGTGTACCTCGGCCAGCGGGCCGCCGAAGCGCCCGGCGGGTTGTGGTACCGCGGCGTACTGCGCGGCTACGGCGGCGGCTGGATCGCTTTGTGGACAGCGATCGTGGTGGTGAGCCTGCCGCACCAGCCGTGGTCGTGGGTGATCCCGATCGTGCTCGGCTCCGCCGTGATCGAGTGGCTCTGCTTCAAGCCACAGCCGGGCTGGACCCATCAGGCCCAGCCCGGCCATTGAGCCGTCAGCGCAGCGGCCGGAAGAAGGTCCGCAGATCACCGGCGAGCAGGTCCGGCACCTCCATCGCGGCGAAGTGACCGCCGCGCTCGTACTCCTTCCAGTGCTCGATCTTGCCGGCCGGATCGGCCAGGCTCTTGATCGCCGTCTCCGCACCGAACACCGCGACTCCGGTCGGCGGTCCCTGGACGTCACCCCAGCCACCTGAGTCCTGATGGGCGAGCATCGCCTTCCAGGCCTGGACTCCGTCGTAGACCGCGTGCGCCGACGACGCACCGGAGCCGGTGAACCAGTACAGGCTGACGTTGGTCAGCAACTGGTCCCGGTCGACGGCCTCTTCCGGCAACTTGTGGATCGGGTCGGTCCACTCTGCGAACTTCTCCACGATCCAGGCCAGCTGCCCGATCGGCGAATCGTTCAGCGAGTACGCCAGCGTCTGTGGCCGCGTCGACTGCAACACGAAGTACCCGAAGCCGTCGTCGAGCGACTTGTTGAACCGTTCCACCCGCGCCCGATCCGACTCCGACAGGCCCTCCGCCGAGAGCGGTCCTCCGAACGGCGCGCCCGCGCTCACCCCAGCCAGATGTGCGCCGACCACGTGCGCCGGATCCACCATCGGCAGCATCCCGGCAACCCCGGACCCCGCGTCCGTGCCGTGAGCGGCGTACCGCTCGTACCCGAGCCGGCTCATCAGCTCGGCCCACATCTGCGCCGTCCCGAAGAGGTTGAACCCACCGGGCCCGAGCGGCGTGGAGAACCCGTACCCAGGCAGCGACGGTACGACGACATGGAACGCGTCGGCCGGGTCACCGCCGTACGCCGCCGGATCGGTCAGCCGGCCGATCACCTGCTGGAACTCCACCGGCGACCCCGGCCACCCGTGCGTGAGAATCAGCGGCAACGCGTCCGGCGACGCCGACCGCTGGTGGAAGAAGTGGATGCGCTGACCGTTGATCTCGGTCGTGAACTGCGGGATCTCGTTCAGCGCGGCCTCCGCGGCCCGCCAGTCGTAGCCGTCGGCCCAGTATCCGGCGAGCTCCTTGAGGTAGGAGACCGGAACCCCGCGGCTCCAGTCGTCGACGGCCGGAGTGGCCGGCCACCGCGCCGCGGCCAGCCGCGACTTGAGGTCGTCCAGCTCCGCCTGCGGGATCTCGATCCGGAAGGGCCTGATATCCGTGTTCGTTGTCATGCCTTCAGGCTAGAAACGATTGCGGCGAGCTTCCTTCCGCAATGAATAACGAATCTGCGCGCGACAATGGTCAGGTGACGAGCAACTTCGACCGCTTCCTGGCTCAGCTTCCCGCCGCCGATGCCCAGCGTGGCCGCGCGCTGTTCCGCCCGGCCCGGGTCGAGCGCGGCGAGTTGCTGGTCCGGGCCGGGGACCGGCCGGAGCGCGTCGGGTTCGTCGAGCGCGGACTCTTCCGGCTCTACCAGACCGACGCGGCGGGGACCGAGCGTACGCTCGCGTTCCGCGCCGAGGGCGAGCTCGTCTGCGCCTACAGCGCGGCCCTGCGACAGGAGCCCTCCAGGCTGACCATCGAGGCCCTCGAGCCGGCCGACCTGATGATCGCTCCACGGTCGACGTACGACGCGTTGGTCCGGGTGAGCCTGGGCTGGCAGGCTCTCGTCGCCCGGCTGACCGAGGCGCTGTACCTGCGGGTCGAGCAACGCCAGACCGAGTTGCTCCTCGCCGACGCGACCGAGCGGTACCGGCTGTTCCTCGAAGGCCACGAGGACCTCGCCGGCCGGCTCACGCAACGCCAGATCGCGTCGTACGTCGGGATCACACCGGAGGCGCTCAGCCGGATCCGGCGGCGATTGATCTCGATCAACGACGACCGGCCCGCGGCTGCCTACGGTCAGGATCATGACGACGATGCGCGCGATGGCAACCGATCGAGTAGGCCCCGGAGCAGTCCTGCGGCCGCACACCCTGCCGGTGAAGGCACCCGCTGACGGCGAGGTCCTGATCAGGGTGATGGCCGCGGCGGTCAACCCCGCCGACCTCGGCATGCTGGCCGGCAACTACCGCTGGTACGACGAACTCCGGCTGCCGCTCGTGCCTGGGTACGACGTCGCCGGCGTGGTCGAGGGCGGCGACTGGGAGGCCGGGGCGGCGGTGATCGCCAGTACCGGTCACTCGCGGACCCAGGTCGGTGGCTTTGCCGAGTACGTGACGCTTCCCGTCGCACAGGTCGCCGCGGCACCGGCGAACCTCGACTGGACCGAGGCCGCCACGCTGCCACTCGCCGGGCTCACCGCCTACCAGGCGCTCGATCTCCTCGGCCTCGCAGCGGGCAGCACGCTGCTGGTCAACGGACCACGGGGAGCGGTCGGCCGATTCGCGACCGAACTCGCCGTCGCGCGCGGCATCACCGTCCTCACACCGGACCCGGGCGAGGCGCCGGCAGCGGACTCGGCCGGAGGACCGGCCTCGGGGTCGGCTGACGCTGCCCTCGACGTCGTCGGCGGGCCGCGGGCTCGCGCGGCCTTTGCGGCGGTGCACGACGGCGGTAGCTATGTCACCACCGTGCCGGAGTTCTGGGTCCCGGGTGGTCAGTTCACCGCGGACCGGGGCATCGAGCCCAGGATCGTCCGCGCCGAGCCCGATGGCCGCACGCTGGACCGTCTTGCCCGCGCCGCGGAAGCCGGTCACCTGACCGCGACCGTCGCCAAGACGCTCGCGCTGACGGACGCGGCGGACGCCCTCGACCTGCTCCAGGCCGGAGGCGTCCGCGGCAAACTCGTCCTGCTCCCGTGACCTGTCGGCCGCTTCTCGCCGGTCAGGCCTGGCCGGCCTGCTCTTCCGGGGTGGATTTGCGGACGACGAGACGCGTCCAGGCACCGACGTAGATCCGGTCGTCCGGATCCAGTTCCTGGCGCTGACCCGGGACGATCGGGTCCTCGGGGAGCGGTCCGGCGGCGGGAGCGACGTACGTGCCGTTGGAGGACTGCAGGTCCTCGACCCACCAGCGCTGGCCGTCGGTGGTGAGCTGGGCCTGACGGCGGCTCACCCCGGTGTCGTCACCGCAGTCGACCTCGGGCGAGATGCCGCGGCTCCGGGACGGCCGGCCGATCAGCACGCTCTTCTCGTTCAGCGGGATCACCACCGGCAGGCCGGGCGACGGACACGGGTCGTCGCTCTGCTGGACGGCGTACCAGTCGGGGTCGACCCAGCGTTCGACCACCCACTCGGCCACCTCCTTGGGCGCGGGCGGCACCGGCGGCGGGGCGGACAGGTCGAGTGACGAGGCCTGCCGCGGCATGGTGCCGGTGGTGAAGTCGTAGCCGCAGTTCTCGCAGAACAGGGCATCCGTGGCCGCCGGCTCCGAACAGTTCGGGCAGGTCTGGGCAGCCGGAGCCGTGGCCGTGGTGGCCGGCGCCGGCGCCGCGACGGCGGGGGCCGGCACCTGCGCGGCGGCCGGTGTGGCCGCGACGCCGATCGGCAGGCCGCAGACGTCGCAGTAGTCGGTCGAGACGGACGGGTGCCCGCTCGGACAGCTGACTGTCGTCATTTCTTCACCCGGGTGGTCTTGGTGGAGGCCGTGTCGAGTGCCATCTCGTCGGCTTTCTCGACCGTCCGCTTCAGCCGCACCGTACCCGCTTCCTGGTCGTCGATGTCGACGACCTTGCGCAGCCGGGTGGTCGCCTCCTCGTTGCCGGTCTGGGCAGCGAGCTGGACCGCGCGGCCGAGCTTTGTGGTCGCGGTCGCGGTGTCCCCCGCGGCCTTCGCGGCCAGGCCGTCCTGGATCGCCTCGGCCAGCTCGGTCTGGCCGGTGTAGTGCGCGACCTCCGGGCTGATCCGGGTGGTCAGCGCCTCGTCCGCCGACCACAGTGCCTTGACCAGGCCCTGCGCGACCACGTCGTCGCCGATCACGAGCTGCACCCGCGCGGCGAGCTGCTCCTGCCCGATTCCCTTCGCGGCCAGCCGGATCGCCACGTGGTAGTCGCGGGACTCGTCTCCCCACGAGCCGGTCGGGTACGAGCCGGTCAGCGGGTTGATCGCCGTACGGCGTGAGGTCAGGTCCTCGACCGTGGGCGCGACCTGCCGGACGAACAGCACCTCGGCGCCCTGCGGAGCCCAGACCCGCAGATCGGCCTGGGCGATGCCGCGGCTCATCGCGTTCTGGATCAGCTTGGAGAACTCGGCCGCCAGCTGTTCCCGGGCCGGGATGATGTCGACCGTGCCCAGGAGCGCCTGGGCGATCCGCCGTACCTCGTCGACCTGCCAGGCGACGCCGACACCGCGGCAGTCGCACTGGAACTGGCCGGTGACGGCCTGGATCGTCTGGGTCAGCACCTCGGGCGTCTCGTGCTGGTTCTCGCCGTCGGTGAGCAGGATGGCGTGCTTCTGGGTCAGCGACGGCACGGTCGCGAACACCCGCGAGGCCAGCCGCAGCCAGGTGCCCATCGCGGTCCCGCCGTCGGCGTAGAAGCGGGACACCGCGTCCTTGGCCGCCTGCCGGGTGAACTGGTCCATCCGCACCATCACCGGCTCCGGCGACGGCGGGAACGCCAGCTGGGCCCGGTCGTTGCCGGAGATCACCGCGAACCAGACCCCGTCGAGGATCTGGTCGAGCGCGGTCTGCGCGGCGTACGCGGCGGCCTGGACACCTTCGCGGCCCATCGAGCCGGAGGTGTCGACGATGATGATCTCGCCTGCGTCACCGCTGCCGGACTGCCCGGCCGAGCCGGCGCCACTGCAGTTCACCGTGACGATGGCGTGCACATCGGTTCCGCCGTCGGGCAGGAACTCGTTCTGGTAGACGGTGGCGGAGAACTCGGCCATCTCGGGTCCCTTTCCTAGAGCCGCGCCAGCGCGACGGTGATGTTGTCCTGGCCACCCTGGGCATTGGCCCAGTCGACCAAGGCGGACGCGGTGGCCATCGGGTCGCCACCGCTCGCCGCAGCGGTCTGACGTACGAGATCGGCCAGCGGTGCCGCCTCGGAGCAGTAGTTCCACAGTCCGTCCGAGCAAACCAGGATCCAGCCCGGCCCGGTCACCCGGAGCGTCGTCGTCCGTGGAGTGTGGTCCGGCGCGTCCTTGCCGAGCCAGCGGGTGATCGCATGCGCGTGTGGACCGGACTCCGCCTCCTCACGCGAGATGCCGGTGGCGATGAGCTCGGCGGCCCACGAGTCGTCCACAGTGAGCGCGACCGCCTCGGCCTCGTCCGGGAACCAGTACGCGCGACTGTCCCCGACGTTGCCGGCCACCAGCACACCGTCCTCCAGGATCGTCGCCACGAACGTACACGACGCCGGGTTGGGACTGTCCGGACTCGTGTTGTCCAGTACGGCGTCATTGGCCGCATCGGCAGCCGCCTCGAGCCGGGCCACCATCGCACTGCTCCGGGACGACTCGGTGCCCAGGCCTTGCGCGTGCCCGGCCGTCAGTACGTCGCGAGCAGCGCGGGACGCGGCCAGTGACGCGACATCCGAGTCGAGTGACGAGCTGACACCGTCACAGACGACCAGCAGCGCCCGGCTGCCCGGTTCGGGGTCGGCAGCGATGGCCAGCGCGTCCTCGTTGCGGCTGTGCCGGATGCCGCGGTCGCACACGCCGGCCACCCACGGGCTGGGCTGCTCGGTGTAGTGGTCCCGGACCTTGGCGGCCTTGGTGCCGCACGTCTCGCAGTAGCCCTCCGCACCGATGACGCCACCGCAGGACTGGCACGGACCTACCGGACTGGTCCCTGTCATGATCTCGACTGTCGGCTCGGTGTCGGTGTCCAAGGCGGGCGTGCTCGGGGTGCTGGGGCTGAGCTCGGCGCCGCAGGCCTCGCAGAAGCGATCGGCCTCGGACACCGGCCCGCCGCAGCTGGGGCAGACCGTCTGGGTCGTACTCGTCATCGCAACGTCCATCCTCGAACCTCGTTGGCCTGGTCGACCAGGGCGATCCGTTCCGGCCGGCTCTGCGCCTGGTCGGCCAGTTGCCGGTAGGTGGCCTCGAGCCCGTCCCGCAGGGCCGGCTCGGTGGCCTCCCGGCCGTCGATCCGCAGTCCTTCCTGCGGACCGGACTGCTGGACCTCGGCCAGCGCGGTCCGGAACACGTCCGCGGCCAGGTTGGCCCGGTCGACCGGGTCGATGGTCAGCGCGTCGATGCTGTCCATCGCCTGGGCGAGCGCGGGAAGGCCACGGCCCGATCCTGCCAGTAGTCCGGCCCGCTGGCGACGGGCCCGGACGTACGAGCCGCTGGTGCGGGGCACCAGGTCGAGTGCGGCGAGGGCGCCGTCGAGGTCGTTCCGCCGGGTGCGGATGTCGGCCAGGCCGAACGCCGAGGGGGCGATGTAGTTGGCGTCGGTCCGCGCACAGGTGAGGTAGAGGCCCTCGGCAACGTCGTACTCGCCGCTCTGCTCGCAGGCGATCGCCAGCGCGAGCTTCGGCCCGAGCTCACCCGGCACCTGGCCGTAGACGGCGTTGAACGCCGACTGGGCCGCGGCCGCGTCCCCGCGAGCCAGTGCGACCAGTCCGGCCATCCAGACTGCCCGCCACTCCCACGGATCCTCGGCCAGTAGGTCCGAGACCGCGGTGTCGACCATGTCGTAGCGGTCCTCGCCCACCTCGAGCGCAGCCTCGGCGATCTCCAGCAGGATCTGCGGGGACGACTCCGGCGCGTCCACGAGCAACTCGAGCCGCTTGCCCGGGTCCGGCACGCTGACCGTCTTGAGCCAGCCCGCCATCTTGTCGCTGTCGTCCGGCGCCAGCGAGGGCAGCTGCTGCCACGGTGCGGCCGTGTCACCCAGGCCCAGCGCCTTGTCGCCAGGAGTGCCGAACAGCAGCGACGACGCCGAGTGCTGCGCCGCCTTGTCGCCCTGTTTGTCCGCGACGATCTCCCGCAGTACGCCGAGCAGCTGCACGCGGAACTCGTCGGCCGACTGGAACCGGTCCGCCGGATCCTGGGCGCACGCCTTGAGCAGCAGCCGGTACACCGAGTCGTACTGCTGGAACAGCGGCACCTCGCCCACAGGCGGCAGCGAGGTGACGTACCGGGACTGGTAGCCGCGGAACTCCATCGCGAGCACGCACAGCGTCCGGCCGAGCGTGTAGATGTCGGAGGCAACGGATGGGCCGACCTCGGCGACCTCCGGCGCCTGGAAGCCGACGGTGCCGTAGATCGCGGAGTCCATGTCGTCGATCCGGCGGACACCGCCGAGGTCGATCAGCTTGACCGCGTCGCCGACCTGGATGATGTTGTCCGGCTTGAAGTCGCAGTACACCAGGCCGAGGTCGTGCAGGTACGAGAACGCCGGCAGGATCTCCAGCAGGTAGGCGATCGCCTGGTCGATCGGCAGCGCGTCGTACCGGCCGTTGTTGGCCGCCATCCGTTGCTTGAGCAACGTCTTCAGCGACGTGCCGCCGACGTACTCCATCACGATGTAGCCGGCGCCGTCGTGGGTGACGAAGTTGTAGATCTCCACGATCAGCGGGTGCTCGACCCGGGCCAGGAACTGCTGCTCGGCGATCGCGGCCGCGACGGCGTCCGGGTCCTCGGAGTTGAGCAGGCCCTTCAGCACCACCCAGCGGTCCGACACGTTCTTGTCCCGGGCCAGGTAGATCCAGCCGAAACCACCGTGCGCCAGGCAGCCGGCCACCTGGTACTGACCGCCGACCAGGTCGCCCGCCTGCAGCTTCGGCGAGAACGAGAAGCGGTTGCGGCACTTCGGGCAGAAGCCCTCGGTCCGGCCGGGCTGGCCGGCGCGGGACCGGCCGACCGGGTTGCCACAGTTCGGGCAGTTCCGGCGGTCCTCCGGCACCTGCGGGTTGACCAGGATCGCTTTGCTCGCGTCGATCGCGGGGATCGACGGTACGTGCGTCAGCCCGGCACCGAGCCGCGCTCCGCGCAGACGGGTGGACGACGTACCGAGCTTGCGGGTCAGCTTCGAGCCCGCCTGGGCGGCACGGGCCGAGCCGAGTGGTGTCGACGCGAGCCGGTTGGATGCGCGCGACACGGTCGACGGCGTACTGATCGGGTCGGGGTCGCTGGTCACGGCCGGTGCGCCGGAGACGGCGGAAGGGCTCGTGGTGCCGTCGGTCGCGGGGGAGCCGCAGATGTCGCAGTACCCGTCCACGATGCTGCCGGTGCAGCCGGGCTGGGTGCACGCGATGGTCGTCGTCATTTCGTCCCTCCGGTGGCTTCCAGGTAGGCCTGGTAGGCCGTCACGAGTGCGCCCAGGCGGGTCAGCTCGACCGGCTCCTGCTCGATCACCGCGCGGGCGCGCCGGTACAGCTCCGCGAGATCTTCGTTGCCTGGGGCAACGCTGCTCGCCTTCACCTGGTAGGCGTCCAGCAACGCCGCCAGCTCGTCACGGTGCGCCAGTGCCGCGCCGTACGCCGCCTGCGCCTGACCCAGCGCCCGTCGCACGGCGTCCAGCCGGCTCAGGTACTTCTCCAGCTCGGCCGGGGTGTTCGGCACCTGGCCGAGCGCGGTCACATCGGGTACGGCGAGCCGCGGAGCCGGTGTGACGGTGGCGACCGCCTTGTCGGCGAGGGCTCGGACCGCGGTGCCCTGCGCTTCCAGTTCACTGCGCAGCGAACGCGCCCGCGCGACGTCGGCGGCCCGCTCCTTGCGGGTCGCCGCGCCGACGATCAGGTCGCGCTCGGCCCGGGCCGCGTCGATCTCGAGCGGGCCGATCAGTCCGCCGATGTCCGCGCCCCGCTTGCTGCGCTCGGTCAGGTCGGTGACGCGGCGGTCGAGGTCGTGGTGCTCGGCGATCGCCGCGTTGCGAACGGTCGCCGGCTCCAGTTTGACGAGGTCGTTGATCCGTTCGACCTGCGCGCGCAGCTGCCGCAGGTGGGCGGCCAGGTCCCCGTCGCCCGGCTCCAGCGCCAGCTTGGCCCGCAGGCTGGACGCCAGCGCATCCGACAACTTGCATGCCTCAGGCAACGAAACCGCGAGCGATCCGCCGGCGCCGCCGGTGTCCAGACCGCCCCAGATCAGCGTCGAGATCCGCTCGGTCTCCTTGACTCCGACCCGCCCGGAATCCCACGTCACCAGGATCAGCTCGTACCGATCCGACACGGCCTTCCACACCGCCATGCTGAGCACGACATCCGCACTCAAGGCATCCGCGTCCGCCGAATGCAGAGCAGCCTGATCCAGCTCCTCCAACTCGGCCTTCCGCCGATCCCGCCAGGTCCCCAGCGCATCCAGGAAGGACAGCAGCTCCGCAGCCGGAACACTGCTCCCCATCCTCCCCGGCGGCGCCGGCGCGCTCACAGTCGGCGTACGAACAGTCATGACGGTGGGACCCGACCGTAAGCCGGCGCCGGGGGAGTCGCGGTGCCCAGAGAGCCGAACCACTTGTTGTAGGACTGCTGCCAGCGGCCGTCCTTCTTCATCTGCTCGAGCACGCCGTTCACGAACCGGACGAAGTCCACCTGGCCGGCGTTCATGCCGAGCCCGTACGGCTCGGCGCTGAACGCGGGTGCCGTGGTGACCCGCGCGTACGGGTCTTGCGCGACCTGACCGGCGAGGACGGTGTCGTCACCGGTGATGCCGACGGCCTTGCCTTGCTGGAAGAGCACGAGGCAACCGGTGGCGGTGTCCGCCGTGATCGGGATCACCTTCGGGTACTTCGTGCGCAGGTTGTCCAGGCTGGTCGAGCCGGCCGGCGCACAGACCGTCTGGCCGGAGAGCTCGTCCAGGCTCTGCACCGGCTTGCCGTTCGCATTCTTCAGATCGGTCCGGACCAGCAGTTTCTGGCCCGAGTGGTAGTACTCGGCGGAGAAGGCGATGTCCTTCCAGCGGGCGCAGGTGATCGTCATGTTCCGGGCGACGATGTCGACCGCCCCCGGCTTCCGCGGCGCCGTCAGTACGGGCAGGCGCTGCGGGGTCGAGATCACCCGCAGCTCGACCCGGTTCGGGTTCGTCTTGGCGTCGGGGAAGATCGCCTCCGCGACGGCGTTGACCATGTCGATGTCGAAGCCCTCGATCTTGCCGGTCAGCGGGTTCCGGGAGCCAAGGTTGAGGCTGTCCGCGGAGACACCGGCGACCAGGCGACCGTAGTCCTGGATCTTGCGCATCGTGCTGTCCGCCGGCATCTGGCCGGGCGGCGGCAACGGTCCTTCGGGCGCGTACGACTGCAACGCGTTGGTGCAGTCCTGGGGGGCCGGCGTCGCGGGCGGTGCCGTTGTCGCGGAGGGCTTCGCCGGGATTTCGGTGGCGGCGTAGTTGCCGGAGCTGCAGGCGGTGAGGAGGAGGGCGGCGGCTGCCGCGATCGGGATGAGCTTCTTCATCGGTATTCCTCCAGTCGCTGCGACATGCCCCAGACGACGAGCAGTGCAGCCACGATGCCGAGCGGCAAGCCGAGCCAGCCGATGGGCGGCAGGCCGCCGCGGGTGTTCGACAGCTCGGACGAGACCGTGTCGCTCGTCGACTGCAGTTCGTCGGTGGAGCTCTGGTCGAAGGACTTGAACGCTTCGACGGAGTTGTTGTCCTTCGTCGTACCCACGGCCATCGCGACGGCGTTGTCCCAGTTGCCATTGGTGTCGGCCTTGCGGACCTCGCCGTGGATTCTCTTGTACTCGTTCCAGCGGGTGGTCAGGTCGATGGCCGTGCCGGAGGACTTCTTCAGTTCGTCGTCGACGGTGGCGGACGCGGTGTTGTAGGCCTTGTCGAAGGCGTCGCCGGAGCCGCGGGCGATCAGGGTGAGGCTCTCGTTGGAGCGGGCGTCGTACGCCGCGATCCGGGCGCGAGACAAGGCCAGGGTCTTGGCGTAGGCGTCGTCGCGGGTGCTCGATGCATTGCCGGACGCACTGGACAGCGAGACGCCGCCGACGATGGTGGTCAGCAGAATGAGCAGGCCCCCGGCAGCGATCGGGATGTTGATGTAGCGGTGCGTACGGCGGGCCAGCCAGCGCAGCGTGATCACGAAGACCACCAGCGCGACCACGCCGCCGGCGACAACCCAGATCGTGCCGTACCTGACGCCGTCGAACTCGGTGTCGACGCGCTTCTCGTTGGCGTCCACCAGCGCGTTCACCAGCGGCAGGGAGTCGTTCTGCAGTACGGCGTTCGCGTCGCGCAGGTACTGCGATCCGATCGGCAGGCCCTGGCGGTTGTTCGCCCGGGCTTGCTCGATCAGGCCTTCGTACGTGACCAGCGTGGTGTTCAGCTCGCCCAGTGCCTTCTGGTCGGCCGGCTGGGCCGACGCGGCTGCCGAGATCAGGCGGGCCGCCGACGCCATCGAGTCAACGTAGTGCTGGCGCTGATCCGGCGGTTCGAGACCGCCGACGAGGAACGCGTTGGTGGCGTCGGCGTTGGCGCTGACCAGGTTGGTGTGGATCGCCTGGATGCGGACAACCTGGGCGGCGTTGGCCTTGGCGCGGTCGAGGGCACCGTCGGACTGACGGAAACCCTGCGCCGCGGCCAGGCCGAAGACGACGCTGACAGCCGCAGCCAGGACGAGGAAGGCGCGCATCCGGCCCGGTGTGCCCTCGAACCACGCGGCGACCAGACCCCGCACGCCGGGCTTCCGGGCGCTGGGGGCCGCCAATGTGGTGCTGCTGGACGGCGGGGCCGACGGCGACCGGGTCGCGGGCGGCGCACTCTGAGTCTGGGTCACGCCTCTCCTCCTTGCTCGTGCTCCGTTGCGTCCGAGGAAGTGAGGTCTACAGCCCTCGGTTCTTCGGACGTAACGGAGTCGACTGGCTCCTCGGTGAGGTCCTCGGCGAGGATCTGACGCAGTTGGTCCTTCGTCGGTGCCGTCACGTCGCGAAGCCTCCAGGCGTGCCGGCCGATGGCGGCCTCCAGCACGTTGCGCGCGAACCTCCCGTTACCGAACGAGTCGTCCCGTGGCGTGACGCCCAGGATCTCCCGGAACCTGTCCAACGCCTCCGGCACCAGCTCGTAGTCGGCGGCTTCGGCGAGCCCGGTGAGGATGTCGGTCAGCTCGTCGTCGCTGTAGTCGTCGAACGCGATCGTGGTCCGGAACCGGCTGGCCAGCCCCGGGTTCGCCGCGATGAACGCCTCCATCGGCTCGGGGTACCCGGCAACGATCACGACCAGGTCGTCGCGCCGGTCCTCCATCTCCTTGACCAGCGTATCGACCGCTTCCCGCCCGTACTGGTCGGCGCCCGTGTCACCCGAGGTCAGGCTGTACGCCTCGTCGATGAACAGCACCCCGCCGGCCGCGGACGCGACCACCTCGGCCGTCTTCGTCGCGGTCTGGCCGAGATACCCGGCGACCAGCTCGGACCGGTCGACCTCGACCAACTGCCCCTTCGACAACAGCCCGAGTGCCTTGTAGATCCCGCTCACCAGCCGCGCCACCGTGGTCTTGCCCGTGCCGGGATTCCCCACGAACACGAGATGCCGCGTGATCGTCGGACTCTTCAGCCCCGCTTCGGCCCGCAGCTTCTCCACCCGCAGTACGGCGACCTGCCGGTGCACCTCCCGCTTCACCCGAGCCAACCCGGTCAGCTCGTCGAGCTCCGCCAGCAACTCTTCAACCGATTTGGCAGGTTCTTCAGGCTTCTCTTCGACAGGAGTCTGCGGTGTGCTCTGGACTGTCGGCGTCGTAGCGACCTGCAGCGGGCGGGCGTCCGCAGCCTGCAGTTGCGCCGCTGCTGCCACCGACGCGTTACCTACGACCCGCATGGTGGGTTCGCCCAGCGTGCAGGCCGCCGAGGCCACCTCGGCCAGCGCCTCGGCGTAAGCAGCCTTCTCTGTCGAGCCTTCGGCGATCAGCTCGGTCAGCACGGCGGTCGGCGCACCACGCCAGCGACGACCGCGTACGGCGGCATCGAAGAAGTCCTGTGTCGTCGCACCCGGGCTGGCCTTGGCCCAGTCCGCGGGCGCACCCGGAGCTGACTCCGCCAACGCGGCGGCCAGCGACAGCCCCTCCGCCTGGGCCGTCCGCTCGGCGACACCCGCACGAGCAGCCACGGCAAGCAGCTCCGACACTGCTTCCGAGAGTGACCTTCCCCCCGCGCCGCTCATGACCCTCCCCGTCCAGGTGGTGGTGCCAGTGGTCCCGCCGGGCCGATGTCCGGTGGTGGTGTCGACGCCGTCGGGCCGATGGCCAGGCCTCCGCCGGTCGAACCGGTGCCGAACTTCTCCTGCAGGAACCGGCCGTGGGCGATCAGCGCCGCCGCGTCGGCCCGGTTCACCGCGTCGAACACCTTGTCCATCGTCGCGGCCAAGAGGTCCAACTGGTCGATCAGGATCATCAGTGACGTCTTGCCCCGGTCCACCGGCCGCGTGTCCGCCCACTGCCGCGGCAGCCGCAGATACCCACCGATCGCTTCCGGCAGATAGTCCGTCGCCGTCGCCATCACGGAGTACGCCTGCGCACTCCCACCGAGATTGCCGAGCCGCGGGATCGTGTCCCGCACGGTCCGGACCACCCGGCCGACCCGTGATGCGACCACCGCCGGTACGGCGCCGTCCGCGACCAACTGCTCGACGCGCACGAGCGCCGCCAGCAGGTCGTCATTCGTCGGTGCGCGGGGAGACGGGGCAGGCTCGGGCTCCTGCTTGCGGCCGGTCAGCCGCGCCAAGAAGTCACCGAGTGTCATGCAGTTCCCTGTCCCCCAGTTGACTCTGCGTCAGCGACCGAGGTCGAGGTCGAGACTGCCGTGGACGACCCGCTGGTCCTGCTTTTCGACCCGCTCCAGGTAGCTGCGGGACTTCGTCACTTCGGTCTCCAGCGTGCCGATGGTGGCGGCCATGTTGTCCAGCGCCTCCACCTTGAACGTGTCGATCGCGTCCATGGTCGCGTAGATGTTCGCGAACGCGGCCTGCAGTTGCGGCAGCCCGATCGTCGCCGACGCGGCCTGCTGCTGGATCGCCACCGAGTTGTCGCGCAGCATCTCCGAGGTCCGCTCGATCATCCCGCTGGTGGTCGTGTTCAGTGCGGTGATCTGGTCCAGCACCAGCTTCTGGTTGCTCAGCGCCTGCGCCACGATGACCGCTGTACGCAAGGCCGAGACGGTGGTCGTCGACGCGCGGTCGACGCCCTTGATCAGCTCGATGTTGTTCTTGATCACGATGTCGATGGCCAGGTAGTTCTGGATCGACACGGCCAGCTGGGTGAGCAGGTCCTGGTGCTTCTGCCGGACGTAGAACAGCACGTCCTCGCGGAACGCCTTCGCCTTGTCCGGGTTCGTCGCCGACAGGTCGGCGATCGCCGCGGCCAACCGGGCGTCCAGGCGCTCGGCGACGTACACGTACTGGTTCAGCCGGCCCATCGCGTCCCAGAGCTGCTGCTTCTCCAGGTTCAGCGCGGCGTTGTCCTTGCCGAGCTCGTCCTGGCCGTTGCGCAGCGCGTGCAGGATGCCCTCGAGGTGATTCTGCGCGCTCTGGTACTTGCGGAAGTAGTCCTCGATCTTGTCCCCGAAAGGGATCAGCCCGAGCAGCTTCTTCGAGCCGGTGGCTGCCTTCGGGTCCAGGTCCTCGACCGTACGACGAAGGTCCAGCAGCGTCTGGCCGACGGTCGAACCCTCGGACAGTCCGCCGCTCTGCAACGCGCGGACCGGCGACTGGAGCAGGCGGTTCGAGCTGTCGGCGGCGGCGCGGATGTCGACGTCGCCCATGCTCCGGACGTCAGTGGCCTTGGCCGCGAACTCCGGCGACCGCGGCTCGGCTGCCATCAACGAGGTGAGGAACATGTCGACCTTCGCGTCGAGCCCGGGCAGCGCGGCCGCATCCACGGCGGGCGCCAGGCTCGGGGCAGCCGTCGCGGCGACCGGCTGTGACGGCGGCGGCGCGGTCAGTATCAGTCCAGGAGCCGTAGCCGTCGGCGGCTGCAACGGCGCGATCGCCGGCTGCGCAGCGGCCGGTGCGCCTGCTGTGTTGTCTGCTTCGGTCATCGTCGTTCCCCTCCGGTGGCCTCCGCGAGGCATCCCCTCGCCCGCGCGCTGTCACCTCCGTGACGCGCAGCCAATCTAGTCGGTTCCAGGTCCCCATGGAGTCCCCGTTGCCTACTCGTTGTTAGCTGCGACGGTAGCCAACGAAGGTGAAGCCGTCGTGGGGGTCTCGGCTGGTTTCGGTCCAGGCGGCGTGGTCGAGGGACGGGAAGGTGACGTCGCCGGTGGGGGACTGGTCGACCTCGGTGAGTTCCAGGCGGTCGGCGTACGGGAGGGCCTGGCGGTAGATCTCGCCGCCGCCGGCTACGTAGAGGTCACCGTCGTACTTGAGGGCCTCTTCGAGGGTGTGGGCGACGTCGACGCCGTCGGCGGACCAGGCGGGCTGGCGGGTGACGACGACGGTACGGCGGCCGGGCAGCGGTCGGCCGATCGAGTCGTAGGTCTTGCGGCCCATCACCAGCGTGTGGCCGAGCGTGAGCGCCTTGAAGTGCTGCAGGTCCTCGCGGATGCGCCAGGGCAGATCGTTGTCCCGCCCGATCACCCCGTTCCGGCCAACCGCGGCGATGAGGATCACGGTCATACGGCGATGGGCGCCTTGATCCCGGGGTGCGGGTCGTAGCCGATCAGCTGGACGTCCGCGATCTCGTAGGAGTCGATCGAGTCACGCTGCGTCAGTTGGAGCGTCGGCAGCAGCCGGGGCTCGCGGGTGAGCTGCAGGCGGGCCTGGTCCAGGTGGTTCACGTACAGGTGCGCGTCACCGAGCGTGTGGACGAAGTCGCCGACCTCGAGCCCGGTCTGCTGCGCGACCATGTGGGTGAGCAGCGCGTACGACGCGATGTTGAACGGGACTCCGAGGAAGATGTCGGCCGACCGCTGGTACAGCTGGCAGGACAGCCGGCCCTCGGCGACGTAGAACTGGAACATGGTGTGACACGGCGGCAACGCCATGCCGTCCACGTCCGCGACGTTCCACGCGTTCACGATGTGCCGGCGCGAGTCCGGGTTGTTCTTGATCGACTCGATCACGCCCGCGATCTGGTCCACGTGCCGGCCGTCCGGCGTCGGCCAGGACCGCCACTGGTAGCCGTACACCGGGCCGAGCTCACCGTCCGCGTCGGCCCACTCGTCCCAGATCGAGATGTTGTTCTCGTGCAGCCACTTGATGTTCGTCGAGCCGCTGAGGAACCAGATCAGCTCCCCGATCACCGACCGCAGATGCAGCTTCTTCGTCGTCACCGCCGGGAACCCGGCCCGGAGGTCGTACCGCGACTGGTGCCCGAACACACTCAGCGTGCCCGTCCCGGTGCGGTCCCCCTTCTCCACCCCGTTGTCCAGCACGTGCCGTACGAGGTCCAGGTACTGCTGCATGCCGGCAACGCTACCTGGTGCGGACGTCCAGGCCATCACAATCGCGATCGCGCGTCGTGTCTACGCGGAGAGAGCGGCCGGACCGGGCCGTTGTGATGGCCTGGAGTTCCGGGCTGGCAGACTCGCGGGGTGGACGAGTACGTGCTGACGCTGGTGGTGCGGGTCGAGAAGGGCGCGCGGCCGGCGCAGACCGATGCACTGGAGACAGCGGCGCGGGCGGTGCTCGCGATCCTGGCCGACGAGCGGTCGACCGGCGAGGGGGAGTGGGCCGGGGCGATGCATGCCTGGCAGGACGACCGGATCCGGAAGATCGTCAAACGCGCTCGCGGCGCCGAGTGGCGCCGCGCCGAGGGGATACCCGGGATCACGGTCACCGGAACTGGAGCGGGTGCCGAGGCCCCGGTGGATGCCGAGGAGCCGGCGGTTGTGGCGGAGGTTCGGGTGTTTCCGCCGACGCCGATGGACGACGTACCGGCGGAGTTCGCCAACCTGCAGGTCAGCGGGACCGATTTCACAGACTTCGGCGAAGTGCCGCCGCCCGAGCCCGGCGTACCGGTGTTGTGGATCAATCCGGAGCTGGAGATGTCGAGCGGGAAGGCGATGGCGCAGTGTGGCCATGCGGCGCAGCTCGCCTGGTGGGAGTTGTCAGCGGAGGCCCGCAAGGACTGGATGGCGAGTGAGTTCGCACTGGCAGTTCGGACGGCGAGCCCTGCGCAGTGGCGGCGGCTGTTGACCAGCGGTCTGCCGGTGGTCCAGGACGCGGGCTTCACCGAGGTGGCGCCCGGGTCCCGGACCGTGATCGCGGCTCATCCTTTGCTGACCCGGTAGTGCAGGTGGGTGACCCGGTCACCCTCGATGATCTCCGGGTCGTCGAGCAGGATCTGCTCGCCGGCGTAGTCACCGAAGAACTTCTTGCCGGTGCCGAAGATCACCGGGACGAGGTTGTACGAGAGCTCGTCGATCAGGCCGGCTCGTAGCGCCTGGCCGGTCAGGTTCCCGGCGGCGAGCGAGATGTCCTGATCACCAGCGAGCTCCTTGGCCTTCGCGACGGCCTCCTCGATCCCGCTGACGAAGGTGAACGGCGCATCGGGGAACGGCCAGTCGGTAGGCGGCTCGTGGGTGACGACGACGACATGCTGCCCGAACGGCGGGACGCCTTCCCAGCCGTTGGTGATATCGAACAGGCGCCGCCCGCACAACACCACGCCGACCTTCCTCCAAGCCGTGTTGACGTAGTCCGCACTCGCCGGACTGACGTGGAACGGCCGCCCCGGGTCGGTCCCGTACAGCTCGACCGGGCCGTTGTTGTACCAGTCGAACAGCGGTCCGACACCGTCCTCGGTATCCGCGACGAAGCCGTCCAGCGAGACCACGGCGGCGGCGATGACGTTGCCCATGGCTACTTTTCCTTCACGACTCGATAGGTGAGGTGCTGCGCGGCCGGCGTCGAGATGCACTCGACCAGCTCCAGCCCGACCGCCGGCCCGGCCTCGGCCGGGAACAGCCGGGTGCCGTCGCCGAGTACGACGGTTGCTACGTGCAACCGCAGGACGTCGGCCAGCCCGGCGGCGAGGACCTCGTGGCAGATCTGCCCGCCACCCATCACGACCACTTCCTTGCCTCCGGCAACCTTCGCGGCCTGGCGGACCGCGCTCTCCACGCCGTCGGTGACGAAGTGGAAGCGATCGCCGAGCCGGGGATTCGCGGGCACGGAGTGGGTGACGACAAAGACCGGTGGATTCACCTCGCCGGTCGGCTTGGCGCCGTACCCCATCTCGTCGCTCCAGCCGCCCGGGGCGTCGATGATGTCGAACAGGTTCCGGCCCTGGACGACAGCGCCGGTGGCCTCGAAGGCGGCGTCCAGTACGGCGCGATCCGCGTCGTTGCCGTGGAAGACCCAGTCGTGCAGGGCCATGCCGCCGTCGCCTAGGCCGTTGCCGAGACCGACGTTCGGCCCGGTGACGTACCCGTCCAGCGACAGGGAGATGTCGATGACGACGTCGCTCATCGGTCAGCCCTCCTTCGCGACGAGCTCGGCGAGGCGGTCCATCGACTCGCGGATGCCGTGCTCCATGCCGTACTCGATCGACTGGTCGCGGCTCTCCACCGAGGAGAACACCGACTGCTGGTGCAGGCGGACGCCGGTCTCGGTCGGTTCGAGGGTCATCTTCTCCAGGCAGACCTCGCCCGGAGCGCCTTCCCACTCGAAGGTCTGGATGATCAGCTTGTCCTGTTCGACGGTGTGGAAGACCCCGCGGAAGGCGTACTCGCCGGAGTCGTCGCGGTGGATGTAGCGGTACGTCCCACCCGGGCGTACGTCGTACTTCTCGATGGTGGCGTCGAGGTCACGCGGGCCGAGCCAGGCGGCGACCAGGTCGGGGTCGGTGCAGATCCTGAACAGCTGGGCCGGGGTGGCGTCGAACTCGCGTGTCACCTCGACGAACGGCGTACCGGCGGGGGTGTTGATGATCGTGTCGCTCATTGCTCCTGCTCCTTCACGGTTTTGATTACTGCGTCCATCCGGCGGAACCGGCGTTCGGTCTCGAGCCGGTACTCGTCGATCCAGCTCGTCAATGCTTCGAGGGCGGCCGGGACCAGGTGGCAGGGGCGGCGTTGCCCGTCCCTGGTCCGGGTGATCAGCCCGGCGGCCTCGAGCACCTGGATGTGCCGCGACACCGCCTGCTTGGTGATCGGGAACGGTTCGGCCAGCTCGTTCACGGTGGCCGGCCCGCGGGACAGTCGCGCGATCATCGCTCGCCGGACCGGGTCGCCGAGCGCGGTGAACGCCCGGTCGAGCTGGTCGTCGTCAACTGGCATGTTTATCAACCACTCCCTTGATCAACCGACAGGTTGACAATAGCCACGGGCCGCCTCGCCGTCAACCCTCTGGTGGGTCCACCCGCGACAGGGTGGGTTCGCCCACCGGAATACCGCTGGCCAACCCACCAGCTCATGGGCTGACCCATGAGCTGTTAGCAACTTTGGTTGACAGATCGATCGTGTCAACCTAAGTTGCTTATATGACCGAGTTGGTGGATCCCGAGGACCCGGCGGCCGGACTGGCCGCGGTGGTCGCGCTGCGCCGGCTGGCCGACCGGCTGGAGGACAGCCAGGTGGAGCAGGCGATGCGGGCCGGCTGGAGCTGGTCCGAGGTGGCCGAGGTGCTGGGGGTCACCCGGCAGGCCGTGCACAAGAAACACGCCCGGCGGCTCGTCGCCGCCGGCGTCGCCCTGAGGAGGCGTTGATGCCGACGGACGCAAAGGACGTCCGTGCGCTGCTGGTGCGTGGCGCGCGGGACGAGGCACGCCGGGACGGATCCCGGACGATCGAGGCCGAGCATGTGCTGCTCGCGCTGGCCGCTACCCGGACCACGTCCGCCGCGCGGATGCTGGCCGAGGCCGGCCTGACCGAGGACGCGATCCGGGCCGCGCTCGGGCGCGAGTGGGAGCACAGCCTCACCGTCGCCGGGATCGCGGTCCGGATCGGGTTGTTGCCGATGGCAACACCAGAGCGTGGCCGCGATCCGCAGATGGGAGAGTCGACCAAGCTGTTGCTCAAGCGCGCGATGGACGCGCCGCCGAAGATCGGCGCCGGCCGGATCGGCCCGACCCGGATCCTGGTCGGCCTCCTCGACACCGACCGTGGCCGCGTCGCCCGCGCCCTGCAGGTCGCCGGCGTCGACCGCACCGCCCTGCGCGCCAAGGCCGCCGCGGCCCTGGCTCAGGGCGTCCACTAGATCGTTTCGAACGCCGCCATCATGGCCATGTCCTCGTGCTCGAGGTTGTGGCAGTGGATCAGGTACTTGCCTTTGTGCGCGCTGAACCTGACCAGTACGTCGACCACCTCGGCCGGCCGGATAGCCACGGTGTCCTTCCAGCCCGCGTCGTACCCGCCGGGCTTGCCACCGCCGCGGCTGAGCACCTGGAACGGTGCGAGGTGGACGTGCACCGGATGATGGACATCGGTGACGAACGACCAGATCTCGAACTGATCCAGCTTCACCTGGGCCTGCATCACCGCCGGGTCGAACGCCTTCCCGTTGATCGTCCACCCCTGATGCCCGTTCGCGTTGCCGCGGTGGAACAGCCACTTCCGCCGGACGACACCGGCCGGCTCGGGGAGTACGGCGCACGACGAGAGCTTGGCCGGGATACTGCTGTCGTCGGTGGCCTTGCGGGCGACCTTGAAGCGCAGCACATTCGCGTTGTTGTCCAGCTTGTTGACGAGCGTGACCTCGTCGCCCGGCTGGTACTGCGAGAAGTCGACGATCACGTCGAAGCGCTCGGCCGGGGCGATCACCAACGTCCTGAGCTCGACCGGTGCGTCCAGCAGTCCGCCATCGCTGCCGATCTGGACGAATGTCGCCGGGCCTTTGTCGAAGGCGAGTTCGTAGCGGCGGGCGTTGCTCGCATTGAGGAACCGCAGGCGATAGCGGACCGCGTCCACCTCGTGCACCGGCCACGGTGCGCCGTTCACCAGGGTGACGTCGGCGACAACCCCTTCCATGTATGACGTTTCGACGCCGGGACCGTCCTTCGCGGCCGGATACAGGAACGAGCCGTCCGCGGCGAACGCACGGTCCGCGATGACCAACGGGATCTCCCGATCGCCCGCCGGCAAAGGCAAACGATCCTCTTCGTCGTCGCGAATGATGTGCAGACCGAACAGACCGCGATAGACCTGTGGTGCGGTGTAGTCCATCGTGTGATCGTGGTACCAGAGCATCGCGGCCCGCTGCGTGTTCGGGTAGGTGTAGGTCCGGCTGCCCATCTTCATGTCACCGCCGGCCATCATGTGGTGTCCCGAGTGATCTCCATCGGCCGGCATCAGCAGATCCAACGGCCAGCCGTCACTCGAGGCTGGGGTGTGACCACCGTGCAGGTGTACGACGGTCGACACGTCGAGCTCGTTGACCTGCTCGACGACCGTTGTCCGCCCACTCCGGACATCGAAGGTGGGTCCCGGCAGGAGGCCGTCGTACCCCATGACCTCGGTCTTGAGGCCGGGGAGGATCTCCAAGCTGGCCTTGCCTTGTACGACGCGGTAGTAGTCGGCACTCGTGTCGGTGCGGATCGGCTTCTTCACCGGTGGGATCGGGAGTGGCACCTTGAAGGGCTCGGGAAGTGGCGCCTTGCTGCGGAGCAGTTCACCGGCTTGCGCAGGCTTGGCCTCGCTGCCGCAGTTCGTCAAGGTCAGGGCGGCGCCGGTGCCTCCGGCAACGGCCAGGAACCCGCGGCGGGACAGCTTCATCGCTTTGCCTCCCGGCGACTCAGGCGTGCAGTGGGACGGAAGGACCAGACGGTCGTCCAGACGACGGTGATCACGATCGCCGTTCCGAGCGGGATATGGACGGCGAAGTTCCGCTGGTAGCCGAAGACGAGCTGGACGAACTCGGCGACGAACAGCACGGCGGTGAGGACGGTCGGCCAGCTCCGGCCGCCGCCGACCAGCCAGTAGATCGCCGCGACGACGAACTGGATCAGCGCGACCAGCCACACCGACGAGCCGATCGGGCTGTGGATGTTCATCGCGTCGACATTGCCGGACAGGAAGTAGCCGGCCAGGATCGGCTGCGCGACGATGAGTGCGGCGTGGAGAACGAGCACGATCCGGAGGGACACCAGGCTCGCGCGCGGCCGGCGTACCGACTTCTCGACCGGTTCGGCGGTGTGCGTCGTCATACCGGCACCGCCACGCGCTGGCGAGTGGTCCAGACGGCGAAGGCGACCGCGCCGGCGACCAGGGCGACGCCGAGCGGGATGTGGATCGCCAGTTGGCGGGTGTAGCCCATCGCGACCTGGAAGCCTTCGCCCAGCGTGATCAGCAGCGTCGCCGCCGGGGCGAGCAGCCGACCGCCGGACCGCCACCAGATCGTTGCTATGAGCAACTGGAGGAGCCCGGTGAAGGTGAGCGCCAGGCCGGTCGGCTCGTGCATCCGCATCGCGGCGCCGGATCCGTTCAGGTAGATCCCCGCGAAGACAGGCTGCAGGCAGATCGCGACGGCATGGACGCCGGCGACCAGTCTGAGGGCGGTGAAGGACTTCATGTAGACAGACAATAGTAGCCTGGCTACATGTAGATCAATCAGGTATTCCCCGAACCGTCGTCCGGGGGTTTGTCAGGTGAGGTGGCCGAGTGGGGCGACCTCGATCCCAGCGCGTTCGCAGACCCAGTGCGGATCGGGGCCGAGCTCGGGCTCGATCCGCAGCTCGTGGTCGTTGAGGTCGTCGCACGCCGTACAGCGCGGCCAGCGGACGCCGGAGTCGACCAGGCGGTCCTGAACGTCCTGCGCAACCAGCCCGGCGATGTGCTCCGCGCCGTCCGGCCACTGGTCCAGCCACCACTGCCGGCCGGCCACCGCGTCCTCGAGCAACGACACCATCACCGCGTCGTCGAATCCCCGCGCGGCCAGGTCGTGCAGGACCATGGCTCGGGCGGTCAGCAACACCCTTGGCTCACTCATCGCCCTTCAGAGTGCCAGACCGAACCGACAAAACCCCACGCCTCCCTCGCCGCCCACCCACCGGTCACTCCAGGGGAGATTCCCCGGAGTAGCCGGTTCTCCCACCGTATGAAGGCGGGAGAACCGGCACCGCGAGGGGTTATCCGCTCGCGTGGTCAGCCGGCGAGGGCCGGTCGGCGTGGGGCGGGGTCAGCCGGCCGGGGTCAGCCGGCGGTGGGGCAGGCGGGGTCGAGGCGGTCGGCGAGGCGGAGCTCGCGTTCGGCGGCGGAGCGCAGTACGGCGCTGAGCCGGGTGCGGGCCGCGAGAGTACGGCGCGGGGCCGGCTCGTGGTACGGCTGCTGGGGAGCGTTCGGGAGCGCCGACTGCGCGACTGCGCGAGCGTTCTCGACTGCGGTGTTGCCGGCGATGAAGTACGTCATGGTTCTGCTCCCTCCCGAGAGCGTGGTGGGTCGGCCGGCGGCCGGTCCGGCCGTCGGAAGAAGTCGTGCGGTATCAACCCAGGAACCCGGAAGTGGGGCCTAGGTGTGGTGTGGAATTGTCAGCGTCGAGGTGCCGGTCCGCTGCTCTTACGGACGACGAGCTCGGTCGGCATCAGGAGCTGTCGCTCGGTGGTGACCGGGTCCAGCAGCATCCGGCCGACCGCGCGGCCCTTGTCCTTGATCGGCTGGTGGACCGTGGTCAGTCCGGCCGGTCCCGCGGCCGGGATGTCGTCGAAGCCGGCCACGGTCAGATCCCGGCCTGGGGTCAGGCCGCGGACCTTCATCGCCTCCATCGCGCCGAGTGCCTGGACGTCGCTCAGGCCGACGATCGCGGTCGGCCGGTCCTGCGAGTCGAGCACCCACTCCGCGCCGGCGAGCCCGGAGCTGAACGCGTTGTGGCCGCCGGAGACGATCCGCAGCCGCGCGTCCGGCATCGTCTTCTGCAGGCCGCGAATCCGCAGCTCGCAGTCGGTGTAGCCGACCTCGTCCGGCGTCAGCTCCACCGGACGGCCCCCGGCCGCCTGGGCGTTGTCGACCAGTACGACGACGTCGCGGTGACCGAGCCGGGCCAGGTGCTCGCCCAGTTGCGCGGCCGCCTCCACCTCGTCGATGGCGACCCAGGACAGGTCCGGGTGGTCGCCGCGGTCGGTGGACACCGCCGCGATGCCACGGTTGGCGAGGATCTCGAGCGCCGGATGACCACCCGGCACACAGAAGATCGCCGCACCGTCGATGGAGGCCTGCTGGACGGCGTTGCTGCCGCCGGCGATGTCGGTCGAGCTGAGTGGCATCAGCAGCAGGCTGGTGCTGAATTCCTCCGCGACCTCGGCCAGGCCGGCCAGGAAGCCGACCGCGTACGGATCCGAGAAGGCGTAGGACAGCTTGTCGGTGAACAGGACCCCGATCGCACCGGCCTTGCCGCTGCGCAGAGCCCGGGCGGATGCGTCCGGACCGGAGTACCCGAGCTCGTGGGCGGTGCTCAGGATCCGCTCGCGGAGCGCGGCGGACAGTTGGTCGGGCTTGTTGTAGGCGTTGGAGACGGTCGACGGCGACACTCCCACGGCCTTCGCCACGGTTTTCAGGGTGACCCCAGCCATCGTCCGACTCCTTTCTACATCGTTCTACTAAATCGTTCTAGAAAAACGATACAGAAGACCCCGGGGGAGTGCAACACCTATTTCCGCGAGGTCTGACCGGCGGTGCGAGATGATGACCCTCATGGGTTCGTTGCTGGAGGTGATTGCGCTGCATCCCGCCGATGCGGAGGCGGCGCAGGAGGGTGGGGCGGACCGGCTGGAGCTGTGCGCGTCGATGGAGGCGGACGGGTTGTCGCCGTCGGTGTCGACGGTCAGTGCGATCCGGCGGTCGACCGACCTGCCGTTGCGGGTGATGCTGCGGCTGTCGGACTCCTTCACGCTCAGCGGCGCCGAGCAGAACAGGTTGACCGCGATGGCGCAGTCCTACCTCTCGGCCGGCGCGGACGGCTTCGTCCTGGGGTTCCTGACACCCGACAACCAGGTGGATGTCGAGTCGGTGGCCGCCTTGGCCAGCACCTTCGCCGGTACGCCGTGGACGTTCCATCGTGCGATCGACGCCGTACTGGAGCAGGGGCCGGCGTGGCGAGCACTCCGCTCGCTGGCCGGGCTGGACTGCGTGCTGACGGCCGGGTCGTCGATCGGTGTCGCACATGGGCTGGACGATCTGTGCAAACTGGCCAAGGAGGACGCCGCGATCGCCGGCGTGATGATGGCGGGCGGTGGACTCCAGCCGGAGCACGTGCCGTGGCTGTACCAGAGCGGCGTACGGCGTTTCCATGTCGGCTCGTCGGTCCGTCAGGACGGATCGTGGACCAAGGCGTACGTGAACTCCCGCTTCGTGCGTTCCTGGCGCAACCTGCTCGACGCCCAGGACGCGCGCGAATGATCCTCATCGACCCACCGGCCTGGCCGGCCTGGAACCGTCTCTGGTCCCACCTCGTCAGCGACGAGTCCTACGAGGAGCTCCACGCCTTCGCGAAGGCCGCCGGCATCCCCGCCCGCGGCTTCGACCGGGACCATTACGACGTACCAAGCGAGCGGTACGACGACCTGGTCGCTGCCGGTGCGGTCCCGGTGTCCAGTCGGGAAGTGGTTCGTCGATTGATTGCTTCCGGTTTGCGTCACCGGAAAAGACAACGGCCCCCAACCGATTGAGGTTGAGGGCCGTTGGGTCAGTCGAGCAGCTCGGTGACTGTGCCCGCGGCGACGGTGTGGCCGCCTTCGCGGACGGCGAAGCCGAGGCCGACGGTCATGGCGACCGGCTTCTCCAGTTCCACGCCGAGCTCGATGGTGTCGCCCGGCATGACCAGGGTGATCTCACCCAGGTCGATGCCACCGGAGACATCCGTCGTACGGAAGTAGAACTGCGGGCGGTAGTCCGCGGCGAAGGGGGTGTGCCGGCCACCCTCGGCCGTGGACAGTGCGTGCAGGGTCGCCCGGAACGTCCGGTGCGGGTGCACACTGCCCGGCAACGCCACCACCTGGCCGCGACGGACCTCGTCGCGCTTCACGCCACGCAGCAGCACTGCCGCGTTGTCGCCCGCCTCCGCGGACGCCAGCGTCTTGCCGAACGTCTCCATCCCGATCGCCGTACTGGTGACAGTCGGGCCGAGCCCGACCACCTCGACCGCGTCGCCGAGCTTCAGCGAACCGCGCTCGACCGCACCGGTGACCACCGTGCCGCGGCCGCTGATGGTGAGCACGTTCTCGATCGGCATCAGGAACGGCTCGCCCAGCACGCGGTCCGGCACCGGTACGTAGGAGTCGACCGCGTCCAGCAGCTCACCGATCGCGGCGGTCCACTGCGGGTCACCTTCCAGCGCCCGCAGTCCGGAGACGCGGACGACCGGTACGTCGTCGCCCGGGAAGCCGTACTCCGACAGGAGTTCACGGACCTCCAGCTCGACCAGGTCGAGCAGCTCGGGGTCGTCGACGGTGTCCGCCTTGTTCAGCGCGACCACCAGGTACGGCACGCCCACCCGGCGCGCGAGCAGCACGTGCTCCCGCGTCTGCGGCATGGCGCCGTCCTGTGCGGAGACGACCAGGATCGCGGCGTCCACCTGCGCGGCGCCGGTGATCATGTTCTTCACGTAGTCGGCGTGCCCGGGCATGTCGACGTGCGCGTAGTGCCGGGTCGCGGTCTCGTACTCGACGTGCGAGATGTTGATGGTGATCCCGCGCTGGACCTCCTCGGGCGCCCGGTCGATGCCGTCGAACGCCACGAAGTGGTTGACGCTCGGGTCGCGGTCGGCGAGCACCTTGGTGATCGCGGCCGTCAGGGTGGTCTTGCCGTGGTCGACGTGACCCATCGTCCCGATGTTGAGGTGCGGCTTGGTCCGCACGAACTGGCTCTTGGCCATGAAGATTTCCCTTTGCTGTCAGAAGATTCGATGCGAGCCAGGACCCTCCGGGCTGCCTTCCGCAGCGCTGTCACCGCGCGGAGGGGGCCGGTGAGCGACCACCCTCCTCCGCGGGTCCTGCTCAGCAGGAGGAGGGTCGGATTCGCGCGCCGGTGAAGGTTGCTGAATCAGCTGACGCCCACGTGGGAGCGCCCGTCAGGCCGGTGCCTGACAGGTCGGACTCGAAAACCACGCGGGACATGCGGATCACGGTAGGTAGGAACGCTGCCGACGGCAACAGAAATTCCCGCGCCGCGCCGGAGCGGGAGGCGAGGTCAGTTGAGGGCGAAGAGCCTGCTGCCGTCGGAGAAGATGGGGCGGGCGCCGGCGACGGTGACGGCCGGCTTGTTGCAGGTGACCACTTCGGACACTGCGACCGGCTTCGCGGTGGTGCCGGCCAGGATCGGGCGGGGCTGGACGCCGGTGGCGCCGATCATCACCGGTGAGCAGCTTCCGTTCGGCTGCGGCATCAGCGTGACGACCCGCCCGTCCGGCAGCAGTCCGAACCCGTCCCGCGGGTACTCCGGCTGCTGCAGCTTCGGTGGCACCTCCAGCAGGTGGTGCCACTGCGGTGTGCCGTCTGCGGGGCTCGACGCGGAGACGTCGTACGTCTGCGGCTGTCCGACGTCGCTGGCGTTCCGGCAGGTGATCAGGACGAGAGATGCGTGGGTGGCGGCGAGCTGTGCGTCGCACGACGCGGACCCGAGTCGGGGCCGCGGTGTGCCCGGCACCGGGGTTGTCCAGATGATGCGGCCCTCGCCGACATCGACAGACCACTGGAAGAGCGTTCCACCCGCGGCGCCGGTCCAGATCAGTCCGGAGACCTCCCGGGTGTCAGGTACGGCGACCAGGTCGCCGACCCAGGTGGACGGCTCCAGCTCGGCACTCAGGTCGAACCTGCTCCCCAGATCGACCTCCCAGCGCTGGTCACCGGTCTTGACATCCAGACCGCGTACGACGGCACTGTTGCCACCGCACGCGTCGACGACGACCGCCTGGTCGCCGATCAGCTCGCCCTGTGTCACGTTGCAGCGCAGTTGCGTGCGCCAGTGCGTCGGACTGCTCACGCCGTGGGCCACGACGTAGTTGTCCTCCGCCACCAGCAACTGGTCTTGGTCGACGGCCAGGGCGGTCCCGTCGGTGTGGACCTCGGTCAGCACCTTTCCGCTCACCGCATCGAGTACTGCGTACGTCGGCAGGTCGATGCCCGCCGGATCGCGATAGTCCGCGGACGGGAGGTGCGCGGCGATGGTCCGGCCGTCAGCGGAGACCAGGAGGCCCTTGGAGCCACTGGACGCGGCGTCCTGGACGTCGGAGCGCGAGTACCGCCAGCGGATCTGGCCGGTGGTCGCGTCGGACATGACCACGCCGTCGGAGCGCAATTCGGCCACGCCGCCCGCCGTACCAGCGATAGCGCCCGTGGCGGGCACTTCGCGGCTCCAGGCGAGCGTCCCGTCGAGCTGCACCGGCATCTGGTTGGGGGCGATGGTGGTCGTCGTACTCACCGTGTTGGCGGTCTCCAGCCGGGCCTGTACGAACGGCTCACCGGCCGACACCACGATCCAGGCCAGTAGCGCTGCGCACGCCACAGTGGCGCCGAGACCCAGCGTCCGCGGCGGAGCCTGCGCGTACGGCGGTGCGAGCCGCAGCCGTCTCGCCAGAGACAAGAGCGCACCAGCCAGCACCAAGGCGACGGACGCGAGCATCAGGTACGGCCAGCGCTCGGACATGGCCGCACCGGGCTGTGCGGCCGGCCAGCTCCACCAGCAGATGCCGACAGCGACCACTCCGACCACTGCGAACACAAGTGCAGGGATGCTCAACAGCCGCGGTTGGGTTCGGCGGAACCATGCGCAGGCCAGTCCGGCCGACAGCGCCGTACCAGCGATCGGCGTCCAGACCGGGAAGCCGCTGACGTCGTCCGGGCCGGCGGGCCACTTGGCGGCCGCGCCGAGGCCGCGGCCGAGCAGGACCGAGGAGGCGATGACCACACCGAGCGCCGCACCGAAGTAGATGACCGGGATCAGCCCGCCGATCGGCCGGGCGGCCTTAGGGCCTAAGGTGCCGACCTCCCGGGCGATGTTGTCGCGGGCTGCTCGCTCCCAATGGTCATGACCTCGGGTGGTCGCGTACAGCCGGGTCCCGGCCAGGCTCTGCAGGAACGAGATCCGGCCGCGGGCGAAGTCCCGGTCGGCGATGTGCCCGTACTCCTGCCGGATGCCGGCGGAGTACTCGTCGTACCGCTGCGGTACCGCGCTCAGGATGCGCAGATCGGCGTCGCACAGGACGGCGCCGTTGCGGTCGTCCGGCTCGCAGTCGTGCTTGGCGGTCAGGCGGACCAGCCGGCCGATCTCCTCGACCCGCCCGGCCTCGACGCCGTACGCCGCCAGCTCGAGCTCGGCCAGCTGGGCCGAGACCTCCTCGTTCTCGCCGGGGTCGGCCTGAGGGTCGTAGATCGCGTCGTGGAACCACGCCGCCAGCCGGACCGTGTCCGCGTCGTCGGCGGCGTCGGCCAGCTCGTCGATGGTCTCCAGGACCTCGGTCAGGTGCCGCTGGTCGTGATAGTGCCGCTGTTGCTCTGCGTAGCGAGCCAGCAGGTCTTCGCCCAACGGTTGCGCGTGCGGCAGCAGGCGATTCCACTGGTCGCGCAAGTCCATGGCTGGGAGTCTCGCACTCCCCGGGAGCCTGTACCGACCGATCCGGGGCTCCCGGATAGGGTCGTGGCCAAAGCGATATCGGCTCGTCACCTAGCCGCTTCGATGGGTGCACCAGGCACCGAATTCCAGCGGTGAAATTGCGGTGCAGGTCACAGTTCCGGCGCGAGGAGAAGTGCATGCGATTCGGGTTGGTCGGCACGGGTTCCTGGGCTCGGCGGACGCATGGACCGGGGTTGAACGCCGCATCCGGCGTGGAACTGGTGGGCGTGTGGGGGCGACACGCCGACAAAACCAGGGCGCTCGCGGGGGAGCTGGATGTTGCGCCATACGGCGACTACGCGGAGTTACTGGAGTCGGTGGATGCGGTCGCGTTCGCCGTACCGCCGAAGGTGCAGGCGTCGATGGCGCTGGAGGCCGCCGCCGTGGGCAAGCATCTGCTGCTGGACAAGCCGGTCGCGGACTCGCTGGACGACGCCCGGGCGTTGGCGGACGAGGCCGCGGACGAGGGCATCGCGTCGGTGGTGTTCTTCACCAGCCGGTTCCAGCAACCGCTGCGGTCGTTCTTCGCGGAGATCCGGGCGCGGGGAGGCTGGAAAGGCGGCTGGACCCGCATGCTCGCCGCCCTCGACGAACCGGGCAAGCCGCTCATCGACTCACCCTGGCGACGCGAGCGGCGTGGTGCCATCTGGGACGTCGGCCCGCACGCCCTGGCCAACCTGACCGCGATGCTCGGCCCGATCGTCGAGCTGGCCGCCGTCGGCGGTGCCGGCGGCCTGGTCCACCTCGTCCTCACCCACGAGTCCGGAGCCACCAGCACCGCCAGCATCTCGCTTTCTGCTCCGCCCCTGGGCAGCAACTTCGAGACCGGCGTCTGGGGAGAGACCGGTACGGCGCTCCTGCCGGCCGCCGAGACGTCCGCGATCGATGCGTTGCGACTCGCTGCTGAGGAGTTGGTCGCCGCGGCCGAGTCGGGCGAGTCGCACCCCGTCGACGTCGCCTTCGGCACGCGCATCGTCGAGCTCCTCGCCGCTGCCGAGCTGCAGCTCGCCTGACGTCCGGAGCGCCGTACACCTCGATCAGCTTGCGCGGCGTTGAACATGTGTTTAGTCTATTGAACATGCGTTCAGAAGACCTCACCGCGCGGGCCAGGATCCGCAATGCGGCGGTCGAGCTGTTCGCCCGGGACGGCTTCGAGAAGACCAACCTGCGGGCGATCGCGGCGGCCGCGGGCGTCAGTGCCGGCCTGGTCATTCACCACTTCGGCAGCAAGGACGGGTTGCGGGCGGCCTGCGACGAGTTCGTGCTCCAGGTGCTGACCCGCCGGGCCCGGGCGGCCGGGACACCGGATCTGCTGGGCGAGTACCTGGCGGATCCGGACGGCTATCGGCGGCAGGTGCAGTACATGACGCGGGCGATGGCGGAGGACTCGCCGGCCGCGCAGACCTTCGTCGACCGCATCGTCGGCGAGTCGGAGGCGGTGCACCGGGCGGGGGTGGACGCCGGCCGCATGCGCGAGTCATCGGATCCGCGGGCGCTCGCAGTGCTGAACGTGCTGCTCAGCCTGGCCACGTTGACGATGCCGCCGGCCCTCGCGCGAGCGCTCGGCCAGGAGGAGTTCGGGCCGGACGTGCTGCGCCGGCTGGCGGTGCCGACGCTCGAGCTCTACACGTACGGCCTCTACACCGACGACACCGCGCTGCGGACGGCAGCCGCGGCAGATGAGGAGATGAGCCAATCATGACGATCACGCTCCCGGTCTTCGACCAGCTGGAGGACAGTCTCTGGCTGACGTTGTGCGGCCGGGCGCTGGACAACCGGCGCGAAGACCCGTTGCTGCGTGACGAGCTGGCGGACCAGATCGTCCGTACGGTCGATTACGACTACGGCAAGCTCAAGATCAGCCCGAGCAGCGTGATCTACATCGCGCACCGGGCGCTGAAGCTGGACGAGATCGCCCGCGACTTCGTCACCCGTCATCCGGACGCGATCGGGCTCGACCTCGGTGCCGGGCTGGACTCGCGCGCGACGCGGATCGACGTACCACCGACGGTGGACTGGTACGACGTCGACTTCCCCGACGTGATCACCGCGCGGCAGCAGCTGGTCCCGGCGCGCCCGCACGTGCACAACCACGCGGCTGATCTCGCCGAGCCCGGTTGGCTGGACCGGATCCCCACGGACCGGCCGGCCGTCATCGTCGCGGACGGGCTGCTCGCGTTCTTCCCGCTGGCGGAGTGGAGCGCGATCCTGAACCGGATCATCGAGCATTTCCCGAGCGGCGAGATCGCCTTCAACGGATACTCGACCTTCGCCGTCAAGGCCGCGAAGGTGTATCCCGGCGCGAAGGCGGTGCGGGCGATCATGCGCTCGGAGGGTTTCGACGATCCGCACACCCCGGAGAGCTGGAACCCGAAGCTTCGGCTGGTGCGGGAGATCCTGCTGACCCGGGAGCCCGAGATCGAGCGGTTCCCGGCAGGACTGCGGTGGGCCAACCGGCTGTCGGCCCGGAGTGAGTCGTTGTCCCGGCGCGGGAACGTCGTACTGCACTATCGCTTCTGAATCAGCCGCTGCTGGATCAGCGCAGTGCGATGACGGTGTCGGTGCCAGAGGTGAGGACGAGGTTGCCGATGGCGCGAGGGTCGCGGCCGCAGGAGATGCCGGTGGGGAGCGGGACCTGACGGAAGCCGGTGCTGCCGATCACGTTGGCGACGCACCCGGTCGTGCCGCGGCCGAGCGAGATCACGCGGGCGTCGGCGGTGACGGTCACCTTCATGCGCGGGCTGACCGGTGCGGTCGTCTGCCAGGCGGTCAGGCCGGTGTTGGCGTCGATGGCCGTGACCACGGTCTTGCGGTTCTCCAAGGTGCTGGGACCTGGGCAGTCCACGACGACCAGGTACTTGCCGGCCGCGTTGAGCAGCGTCCGGCACGCCCAGGTCCGCGGCACCGGCCAGCGCCAGCGGACGTCACCTGTCCGCGGATCGATGGCAGCGAGGGCGACAGGTGCGTCGGAATCGTCGCCAGGCTCGGCCACGACCACCAGGCCGGCCACAACGACGGGTCGGCGGTAGGCGTCGGCGGAGGCCTTGGTCCACAGCCTCTTCCCGGACTTCAGATCCAGTGCGGTCATCTCGTCGGGCTCGTCGTTGCAGCTGTGCCCCACGAACGCGACCACGGTCTCAGCGGTCGCGACCGCGCCCAGATCCGTGCAGCCGCCCGGCTCGAACGTCCAGCGCTCGTGTCCATCCGGGTCGACGCCGTGCAGTTTGCTGGAGCCGCCCGGCGCCGGCCCGCCGGTCAGTAGTGGTTGCGCCTGCTGGATCAGGCGGTCGCGGGTGTGGCCGGGCCACGCGGCCTTGCGGTGACCGGTCCTCGCGTCGAGCAGCAGGTAGCCGACGTCGGCGAACTCTGCGAGCACGTAGTCACCGTCGCCGGTCGCCACGATGTTCGGCTGCTCGTCGGAATCGGACCGGCTGTAGCGCCAGCGCAGTACGCCGGTCGCGGCGTCGAGCATCTCGATCACGCCGCTCTGCCGGGGGACGGCGATGCCGTACCTGGTGCCGATCGCCTGCTCGGCCCCGGAGCCCGGCAGTGACTTGCTGACCCAGGCGACCGTGCCGTCGAGGACGGACGGGGACGCCTTGCCTGCCTCGTTCGGTGTGCCTTCCACTCGCTCGTTGGAGCTCAGCACGTAGTTGCGGGCCACGGGCTGGATGATCAACAGCAGGATGAGTGCCACCGTGGCCGGCACTGCCAGCCAGGCGAGTTGCTGACCGGGGTTGCGGGCGGGGAGGAAGCGGGCAGTTCTCGTGCGCAATAGCGAGGCGACCAGTGCTGCGGAGCCGGCCAGCAGGAGCAGGAGCAGGGCAGCGATGAGCAGCGGAACGCGCAGGCCCACGCCGACGGCTGGGTTGATCCTCGGGACCCGAGCCCAGGCGACGAGCAGTCCGGTGACAGCAATCGCGACCACCGCACCTGCGATGAGTCGAGAGCGTTGGCTGGCACTGCGGGCGCAGCGGAACAGCAGCGGTGCGCTGAAGAACGCGACGACGGCCAGCACGACGGGAGGCCAGCCGGCCTCGTTCTGGGCGGTCGGGACCTGCCATGAGGCACCGGATGCGGCGATGGAGACCACGGCGGCGGCGATCGCGCTGAAGATGGCGGTGGCGGTCAGGGCGGCTTGTTGCCAACCACGCCAGGGTGCTGGGAGTTGGCTGTCCAGCCCGGCGAGCTCTGACTCGAGGTTGACCCGGGCGACCGGGCCGAGTCGTTGGCGGGCCAGTTGGGTGCGGTAGAGGTGGCCGTCGAGCAGTTCGCGGACCTCGTCGTACCGCTGCTCGAGTGCGGCCTTGCGGTCGCCCGTGTCCCGCCGTACTTCGGCGGTGTGGACGGCGTACCGGCTGGGGTCGGCGGAGAGGATCGCGTTGACGGCGTCGAGGAGTACGTCGCCGTTCGCGTCGCGCCGGGGTGGTGCGTAGGAGTCGGGTGGGGGTGCGGCGAGCTCGCCGGTGAGGCGGATCAGGCGGGCGACTTCCGCGATCCGGATCGGTGGTACGCCGTACTGCGGGAGGATCTGCTGGGCCAGCCGGGCGGATGCCTCGGCGTCCTCGGCCGGTGTGCCGCCCGGCTCATGGACCGCCCGGTGGAACCAGGCCGCGAGCCGGACCGACGTCGGGTCGGTGGACAGCTGGATCAGTGAGTCCAGCGCCGTCAGCACGATCTCCAGGTACTGGTCGCGGTAGGCCCGGCGCGTCCGTTCTACGTACCTCGCCACCAGTTCATCCGCGAGCGAGGCGGAGCCGGGCACCAGCTCGCCCCACCGCCCACGCAGCTCGACCACTGCCCCAGTTTGCCAGTCCGACCCCTACAACGAACGCTCGATCACCCGACCGGCAGCTTGCGGTTGCGGTGCGAGGCTCGCACAGGGCTACCGGCGGGCGGCGAGGACGCCGGAGAGGAGGCCGGGGTAGAGGGACTCGAGGTCGGTGCGGCGGAGCTTGCTGATCCGCCGGGTGCCTTCGGTGTGGGTGGACAGGACGCCGGCCTCGCGGAGGATGCGGAGGTGGTGCGCCCGGGTCGAGGCGGTGACGGGGAGGTCGATCTCGCCGCAGGCGATGCCCTGGGGCACGTCGGCGAGGGCGCGGACGATCTGCAGCCGGACCGGTTCGCCGAGGGCCTGAAGCACCGTCTCGACGCGGATGGCATCGCGCTCAGGCTGCGGGAGTTCCTTACTACTCATATGTCCATGATACGACGCACGTCGAAGTTCGATGATCTTCGTAGTACGATGACGGTCGAACTATTGAACCTCGTCCGGAAGGTCTCCGATGTCCGCACGGATCTACCTGCTCGGCGCCGGCGCGTTCGCGGTCGGCACCAGCGCGTACGTCGTGTCCGGCGTACTGCCCGACGTCAGCTCCGAGCTCCACGTCTCGCTGACCGCCGCGGGCCAGCTCGCCACCGCGTTCTCCCTGTCGTACGCCGTCGGCGCGCCGATCCTGTCCACACTGACCGGCCGGTGGGAGCGTCGTACCCTCCTCATCGCCGCACTCGTTCTGGCCGCGCTGGGCAACCTCATCGCCGCGGTCGCCACCGACTACCCAGTGCTGATCGTCGGTCGTGTGGTGGCCGCCTTCGGTGCCGCCGTCTACACCCCCGCCGCCACTCTCTTCGCGACAGGACTGCTGCCACCCGAGGAACGCGGTAGGGCCGTTGCCATCGTGTTCGGCGGTCTGACCTTCGCTCTGGTGCTCGGTGTGCCGGCCGGCAGCCTGCTCGGTCCGACGCTCGGCTACAAGGGTGTCTTCGCCCTGATCACGGTCATCGCCGTACTGGTCGCCATCGTCGAGCGGGCCGCGCTTCCGAGGGTGGACGCGCCTCCTGTGGTCAGTCTGCGCGAGCGGTTCGCCGGTGTGACCGAT
This sequence comes from Kribbella sp. NBC_01484, assembly GCF_036227145.1. NCBI lineage: Bacteria > Bacillati > Actinomycetota > Actinomycetes > Propionibacteriales > Kribbellaceae > Kribbella > Kribbella sp. NBC_01484. The sequence continues at coordinate 1,409,077 of NZ_CP109437.1, read as the reverse complement.
CGGCGGGTGCAGATCGTTCTGGCGATGACCGTCCTCGGAGTGCTCGGCGCCTTCAGCGTCTACATCTACATCGTGCCGCTGCTGAAGCACTCCGCCGGTTTGACCGGCAGTGTCACCGGCATCCTGCTTCTCGTGTACGGCGTGGGCGCCGTGGTCGGGAACCTGGTCGGAGGACGCGCCACGGACCGATTCGGCAGCCTGCGCACGCTCCTGGTCCTGCTGACCGGCCTCACTGCCGTCGTCGGCACGCTGGACCTCACGATGACCACCGAGGTCGGCGCGGCTGCGGCCTTGTTCATCTGGGGCATGTTCACGTGGGCCTTCAACCCGCCGATCCAGAACCTCCTGCTGGAGCTCGGCGGTGGCCTGCTGATCTCGCTCAACGCGTCCGCGATCTACCTGGGCGCAGGACTGTCCGCTGTGGTGGGCGGTCTGGTCATCCAAGCATTCGGTGTGAGCTACCTGCCGCTGCTGTCCGCCGTGCTCTCGCTGGCGGTGCTCGGCCTGCTGTTCGCGCTCTGGCGCGACTCGGCTCTCCAGCGAGTCGAGGAGCTGGAGCGCGAAGAGGACATCTATCTCACAGCTGCAGCCGACTGATCACTGAGTGGTACCCCGGCTAGGGCAGGCTAGCGCCCATGTGTCTGCTCGCCGGGGTCCTCTTCGTGTCGACCGTGCTCGCACCGACGGCGGCCGTGCCCGGTCCGGATCCGGCGTCCGTTGTGGGTGGCTGGAAGACCTCGTCGGTGTACGTCGACCCGTCGCAGCGCCCCCTGGTCCCCGACAAGGACGCCGCCGAGTTGGCCGGGCGGGTGCGCGATCAGGATCCGGCCATCCGGATCGCAGTGGTCCCGGTGGCGGCCTTGAACGGGAGTGGTGACAACAGCGCCGCCGCCCGTGCGTACGTCGACAAGCTGGTGGACCTGCAGCGGGCCGATGGCATCTATCTGGTCGTGTTCGGCGGGGCGATCACCTGGGGGAGCGCGGTCGGGGTCGACACCCCGATCGCCGGCATTCTGACCGACGAGCTGGACAAGCACAGCCGCTCCGATCCGGTCGGCACGCTCAACGGAGTGCTGGACCAACTCGACGTACCCAAAGCTTCGAGCGGCCCGCCTGGCTGGCTGTGGCCGGCTCTGATCGTGCTCATTCTCCTGGTCGCCGGCGGCCTGGCCCTGCGCTGGTGGAAGTCGCGGCCCGGTAAGGACGAAGGCCCTGCGCTCTATCGACCGTCGTACGCCGTCCTGCCGGATGAGGCCGACAGTCTGTCGGAGCGGAGGGCGCTGGCGCGCGAGGACGTGACGCGGTTCGGCGAGGAACTGGATACCGCGGACGTGCGTCTGGACGGCGTGAACACTGCGGCAGACGTGCAGGCGGCGATGGATGCGTACGCCGACGCCGGCCGCCTGGTCGACGGCGAGCCCGATGACGACAAGCTGCGCGAGGTCCGGACCACTGTCGAGTACGGGCGCTGGCGGCTCGCCTGCGCCCAGGCACTCGTCGCGGGAACGCCCAAGCCGGCACGACGGGCGGCCTGCTTCTTCGACCCCGCTCACGGCACGTCCGTGACGGATTGGATGTACACGCCAACCGGCGGGCGGCCCCGGGAAGTCCCGGTCTGTGGTGCCTGTCGCGACGGGCTCTCGGGAGGAACACGATGAAACGACTGCTCGGTGCGCTCGCACTGGTCGCGGCCTCGATGCTGCCGGGGGTACCGGCGCACGCGGCCACCGACCCCGACGTCTACCTGAACGCCGTGGCCGGCAACCTCGGCGACCCTGGTGTCTGGGTCGACCCGGACGTCAAGGAGCTGACACCGGCCGAGGTCGCGGAGCTGGACGCCGCGGCGAAGAGTGCCGCGGCGCCGATCCGGATCGCGGTGATCCCCGCGGCCAAGATCAACACCTCGGACAGCGACTACTTCGTGAACCTCGCCTGGGAGGGCGAGGAGATCGCGGACCAGCTCTACGACCGCGTCGGCGTCGAGGGTGTGTACGCCGTACTGGTCGATGCGGACTCGGAGTCCGACGGACGTGGTTTCCACGCCGTCCAGCGAGCCGACCACGGGCCGACGTACCACGTGGGGGACGCGGTGGACCAGGCGGTCGACTGCTGTGCGCCGGACTACCAGGACATGCTGGTCAGGTTCATCCAACGAGCTCAGCAGGTCGACAAGCCGTTCTACGTCGACGCAGCGCCGTACGCCGGTGGTGTCGCCGGACTGATCGGGCTCTTGTTCGGCGTGACCGCGCTGGACGCTCGCCGGGGACGCCGGAAGGACGAGAAGGAGCACCTGGAGGTCACGCGGCCGCTGCTGAACGAGGAGATCATCGCGCTGTCGCAGCAGGTCTCAGCGCTGCCGACGACGTCCGACCCGCAGCAGTCCAAGCTCTCCAAGGATGTGCTCGACACAGTCGAGAAGGCCCGGCACAGACTCGACGCGGCCAAGGGTGACGCGGACGTCGAGGCGGTGACGTCGCTGCTGGGATCAGCCCGCTACGGGCTGGTCTGCCTGGACGCCGTACGTGCCGGCAAGCCGATCCCCGAGCCGACGGCACCCTGCTTCTTCGACCCGCGCCACGGGCCCAGCACGGACACCGTCGAGTGGCAGCCGGAGCGGGGGAGCGTCCGCGAGGTCAGCGTGTGTGCGGCCTGCAAGCAGCGGGCGGTGGCCGGCGAGGAACCGCAGGTCCGGATGGTCGAGGAGTGGAGCGACCACCTGCGGCCGTACTGGATGGTCGGCGAGGGCATGTCCGCGTACATCGACGGCTACTGGTCGCAGGGCGACGGCCGGCGCTGGTGGTTCCCCGACGACGACGCGCGCCGGACTGGCGAGCGGATGCGGGCGCGGTGGCGCTCCCGGCGCCTCGGTGCGCGGTTCAGCCGGTGGAGCTCTGACGTCGGGTCCTCTATGAGCAGCTGGTCGGCGTCCTCCGGCACCGGCTCGGACGGCGGCAGCGGCTGGTCCAGTGGCTCCCGCCGTCGCAGCTCCTGGTCCTCCCGCACCCGGTCGAGCGGCGGAGGTTCGTCGCGGCGCTCGTCGCGGCGATCAGGCGGCTCGCGTGGCTTCTAGTACGTCAGGCAGGTCTTTGCTGTGCAGGACGGCCAGCGACGTGACCGCACGGGTGAGGCAGACGTAGAGGCGGCGGAGGCCGGTCCGCTCGTCGGCCTCACCGGCCACGATGCCGGCCGGCTCCACCAGGACGACGTGGTCGAACTCGAGGCCCTTCGCCAGTGAGGCGGGTACGACGTCCAGGTGCGCGTCGACGTCGTCCTCGTCACCCAGCACGGAGAAGGCGATTCCCTTGTCCTGCAAGGCCTGCCGGGTCGCCGGAACCAAGGCATCCGGGACGATCAGACCGATCGAGCCGAGCCGCGCCGACACCTCGTCGACGGTCGTCACCGCGGCGGCCAGGCTGTCCGGCACCCGGTCGATGATCAGCTCACCGCGCGCCCGTCGTACGGCGGTCGGCGGGGTGAGATGTGGTGCGATCAGGGGGAGCAGGCGGGCGGCGTACTCGATCACCTGGCCGGGGACGCGGAAGCCCGCGGTCAGCTCCTCGGTGTGGGCGCCGGTCTTGCCCAGGTGCTTCAATGCCTCGTCCCACGACGGTGTGGCCCACGGAGTGGTGCCCTGGGCGATGTCGCCGAGCACTGTCATCGAGCCGGTCGAGCACCGCCGACCGACTGCGCGCAGCTGCATCGCGGACAGATCCTGTGCCTCGTCCAGCACCACGTGACCCAATGACGGCGTCCGGTCGACCAGATCGGCGATCTCGTCGATCAGAGTGGCATCGGCGACCGACCACTTGGCGGCTCCGGCCGACCGCGGCACCTTGTCCCAGATCAGGAGCGCCTGCTCTTCAGCAGTGAGGAGCCCGTCGGCGTGCTCGGCCAGCAGTCCCGGGTCGGTGAAGAGGCGGAAGAGCAGCTTCGCCGGATCCACAGCGGGCCAGAGTGCTTCGGCGTACTGCTTGACCGGGCGGCTCCGGGCCACCGAGTCCTGCACCCGGTCGTCCGGTGAGTCACCGGCCGCCTCCATCCGCAGCAGAACGGCGTGCGCCAATCGCTGCGGCAACATCGACCGGCCGGCGCCGTACCGGACTCCACGCGTCTCAAGCTCGGCGACCAGCTCCTCGGCCTGGTACGTCGGGACCCGCCACCGGTGTGATCCCCGCGGCACCACCAGCGCCTCCGTCGGCATCCGCACCTGCGACCACACAGCCCGATGCAGTACGCCGGCCATCCGCGCATCGCCCTTGAGTACGTCGACCGCCGCCGGACCCGGCCCCGCCACCCGCACCCGGGCGACCAGCTCCTCGACCGTGGTCTGCTTCGCCTCGATCTCACCCAACGCGGGCAGCACGTCGCCGATGTAGCGCAGGAAGCTCGCGTTCGGCCCGACCACGAGCACTCCGGCCCGGCTGAGCTGGTCGCGATACGCATAGAGCAGGTACGCCGCGCGGTGCAGACCGACCGCGGTCTTCCCGGTCCCGGGGGCGCCTTGGACGCAGATGGTGTCGTCGACCCCAGCCCGGACGATCACGTCCTGCTCCGGCTGGATGGTCGCCACGATGTCGCGCATGGGGCCGGAACGCGGTCGCTCGATCTCCGCGTCGAGGATGTCGCTGTGTTCGTCGGCCGGCGCGCTCGAGGTGAGGTCCTCGTCCTCGAAGGCCGTCATCTCGCCATGCGTGAAGCCGAACCGGCGGCGTACCCCCACGCCCATCGGCTCGGTCCGGCTGGCCCGGTAGAACGGCACGGAGATGTCCGCCCGCCAGTCCACCACCAGCGGCTCGCCCTGGTCGTCGTTCACGTGCCGCCGGCCGATGTGGAACGTCTCGTCGGTGGCCTCGAGGTAGTCCAGCCGGCCGAAGAACAGCGGCACGTCCGGGTCGTCCTCGAGCTCCTTCATCCGCCGCCAGATCGCGGCCTGCAGGTACTCCTGGTTGACCCGGTCGGCGCTGTGGACCTCCAGCGCGCCGGTCTTGTCCCGCATCACCGCCAGCGCGGCTCGCGAGCTCTTCAGGTAATCCTTCTCGGCCTGGAGGATGTCGGTCGTATCGGGGGGCATGCGGGACCTCCGGCGGGAGTCAGGGGGAGCCTCGCCACGTTACTTGAGCACCTGCCGCGGGGAAACCGAATTACGCGTCCGCGGCCGGTCGTCGTGCAGGCCGGGGCGGAGCAGCAGCGGCAGGCTGACGCCCAGCAGGAGCAGTACGACGATGCCGTCCAGCCAGTAGTGGTTCGCCGTCACCACGACCACGGTGAACGTGATGATCGGGTGCAGCAGCCACAGCCAGCGCCACTTGGACCGGGTGATCAGGATCATCGACAGGGCGATCAGCGACGCCCACCCGACGTGCAGGCTGGGCATGGCCGCGAACTGGTTCACCGGGCCGCCGGAGTGCTCCGCGCCGTAGACCGACTGGCCGAACCGCAGCCCGGTGTCGACGAACCCGGGCATCATCCGCGGCGGTGCCAGCGGGAACGCGATGTGCCCGACCAGTGCCAGCCCGGTCACCGACACCATCGTCCACCGGACGTGTGGGTAGGCCTTCGGCCGCCAGATGCTCAGCCAGAGCAGTACGGCGGCGGTCAGTGGAGCATGCACGCTGGCGTAGTAGAGGTTCGCTCCCTCGACCAGGTGCGGGAACTTCAGTGCCGCGTGCTGGACCGAGGCCTCGTTCGGCAGGTGCAGCCAGCTCTGGAAGGACAGCACCTCATGGGCGTTGCTGAACGCGGACCCGGTATGTCGCGCGGCGATCTGCCGGCCCGCACTGTAGACGAGGAAGAGGGTGGCCAACAGGACCGCCTCCCTGACCACCCGCCAGAAGACCTGCGCCCCGCGCTGTCCCTGCTCTTCCCCACCCTGCCCCACCCGCTCCAGCGCCTCTATCCCCATACTCCTCGACGGTACCTGCCATACCCCGAGGATTTGCCCAGGCGCAACCCTGGCGTTGCCCTGGGCAACCCCTGGCCGCGCTCAGGGGCACCGTTCGTGACGTGCTCGTCACGCCGTTGCGATCATCCCTTGACGGCACCGGTCAGCACGCCCTTGGCGAAGTACCGCTGCAGGAACGGGTAGACGAGCAGGATCGGCACGATCGAGACGACCAGGATCGCCATCTGGATCGACGCCTGCGGTGGCAGCCGCTCGGTGCCGAGCTCCGCGCTGCCCAGCTGGGCGTCGTTGATCACGTAGGTGCGCAGCACCAGCTGCAACGGCGACAGTCTGGAGTCGTTGAGGTACAGCAGCGCGGAGAAGAACGCGTTCCAGTAGGCCACCGCGTAGAACAGCCCGATCACCGAGAGCACGGCCTTGGACAGCGGCAGCACGATGTAGGTGAACGTCTCCAGCTCACCCGCGCCGTCGATCCGGGCGCTCTCGGTGATCTCGGTCGGCAGGTTCATGAAGAACGCCCGCAGTACGACGACGTTGAACGCGCTCACCATCGTCGGCACGATCAGCGCCCAGATGCTGTCCAGCAACCCGACGCCCTTGACGGTCAGGTACAGCGGGATGATGCCGGGGGAGAACAGCATGCTGAACAGGATGACCAGCAGGATCGGCCGCCCGGCGACGAACCCAGGCCGGGACAACGCGTAGGCGAGCAGGCACGACACGGTCAGGCTGAGCAATGTGCCGACCACGGTCACGAAGATGCTGACGAACAGCGCCTGCGTCACCACCCCGCCGGAGAACAATGACTCGTACGCGGCGAAGTTGACCGACTTCGGGAACAGCACCAGCCCGCCGGACTCGTTGATCTGCTTGTTCGGCGCCACGCTGGTCGAGATCACCCCGACGAACGGGACGATCACCACCGCGCAGAACACCAGCAGGACCAGTCCCTTGAAGACCCGCATCGGCCAGGAGGGCATCGGCACGCCCTGGACGATCTTCCGGCGAGGCGCGACTCTGCGGGCCACGATCGTCTGCGTCATCGGTTGTACACCCCTTGCTCCCCGAAGATGTGGGCGACCTTGTTCGCGGTGAGCACGAGGATGACCCCGACGATGCCCTTCACCAGGCCGACCGCGGCCGCCACGCCCCAGGCGCCACCGAGCACGCCGTTGTTGTAGACGTAGGTGTCGAGGACCTCACTGACGTCCCGGCCGACCGCCGGCTGCTGCAGGATGATCTGCTCGAAGCCGACGGTCAGCGAGTCGCCGAGCCGCAGGATGAACAGCAGGATGATGATCCCGCGCAGCCCGGGCAGGGTGACGTGCCACAGCTGTTTCATCCGGCTCGCACCGTCCACGCCGGCCGCCTCGTACAGCTGCGAGTCGATCTGGGACAGGGCGGCCAGGAACAGGATCGTCGCCCAGCCGGTGTCCTTCCAGATGATCTGCGACGTCAGCAGGACGTGGAACAGGTCCGAGTTCCCGATGATGTCGAGCGTGGCGAGGTCGTGCGAGCGCAGGTAGTTGTTCAGCAACCCGCTGCCACCGAGCATCTGCTGGAACAGCGCGACCACGATCACCCAGGACATGAAGTGCGGCAGGTAGAGGATGCTCTGCGCGATCCGCTTGATCCGCTCGGAGAACAGCGAGTTCAGCAGCAGGGCCAGCAGGATCGGCGCAGGGAACACGAAGACCGACTGCAGGCTGGTCAGGATCAGCGTGTTCTTCAACGCCCGCAGGAACGCCGGGTCGCCGTTGAAGATCACGCTGAAGTTCGCCCAGCCGGACCAGTCGCTGCCGCCGATGCCCAGGAACGGCTGGTAGTCCTTGAACGCGATCACGTTGCCGAGCAGCGGCACGTAGTGGAACGCGATGATCAGCGCCGTCCCGGGCAGCGCGAACAGCAGCAGCACCCGGTCCCGGAGCAGTCGCCGCCCCAGGCTCAGCCGCTGCCGCGATCGCGTCTTCGAACGTTGGAGCATCTACTTCCCTGCCGTGTCGGCGAGCGCTTGCTCGAGCTCGGTCCGCATCTTGTCGCCGCCCGCGGACTTCCAGGTCTGCACCGCCGCGGTCCAGTCGGACACCGGCTTCTTGCCCTGCGCGATCTGGCCTTCCAGGTCGGTCATCGTCTTCGCGAGCTGCGGCTGCTTCTTCGACTGGGTGTCGGAGTACAGCCCGTACGACGCGTCGTACACGAGCCGTTTCGCGACCTTCTCCTGGATCGCCTGCTGCTTCTGCGGTACGTCCGGCTTGCCGGCCCAGTACAGCGCCAGGGTGCTGTCGCTGATGTACTGCAGGCCGATACCGGTCTCCACCACTCCGACCTTGGTCGGCACCGGATCCGTGCCCTGCAGGGTGTAGTGCCGGCCCGCGACGCCGTACTTGCGGAACAGGTACTCCTCGGTGCCGAAGGGCGCGGCCATCCAGTTCGCGATCTTCAGCAGCGTCTCGGCCGTGTGCTTGCTGTCCTTGCTGAACGAGGTGACGTTGTTCAGCGCCGAGCCCATCCACGGGCTGCCCTCGCCACCGTCGAAGCCGGGCACGTCGAGCATGTTCACCGCGAACGCGTCGCCGGCGGTGTTGTCGGAGTAGTACTGGTTCCACGCCACGAAGCTGTCGTAGTCGAACGCGGCGGTACCGCCGTTGAACCACTGCTTGCGCGCGCTCGCCTTGTCGTTGAACGCGTCCGGGTTGATCACGCCGGCGGCGACCATCTTGCGGGCCGCCTCGAGCGCCTCGAGTTGCGCCTCGTGCTCGTACATCGAGGTGAACTTGCCGCCGTCCTCCTTCCAGACGTTCGGGACGCCGAGCATCTGCCGGATGGTCGACAGCGGCACCCTGGTCCAGGCCCACTTGTTCTGCTTGGCCGCGGTCATCTCCTTGGCCAGGTCGAAGAACTCCTGGAAGTTCTTCGGGGCCGGGTCCTTGATGCCCTTGGCGGCCAGCAGGTCCTCGCGGTACAGGGCCAGTGAGGTCCGCGACATCCCGCGCGGCACCGGGACGCCGTAGATCGCGCCGTTGAAGACGCAACCCTTCCAGTACTCGGTCGGGATGTTCGCCAGGAACGGGTACTTGCTGACCGCGTCACCGGACAGGTGCTCGGTCAGATCCATGCACTTGGCCTTCACCAGGCCGGGGATCTGCACGGTGTCGACCGGGATGTTCAGGATGTCGGGCAGGTCGCCGCCGGCGATCCGGGTGGCGAACTTGTCCTTGTACTCGTCGTTCGAGGCCATGCTGATCTGCAGTTCGGAGCCGAGCCGCTGGTTCACGGCCTGCCAGAACGGGTTCTTGTCCGCGGCCGGCGGGATCGCGCCCGGGATGTTGGTCAGGAACGTGATCGGCTTGCCGTCGCCGGGGACGTCGGTGATCACCTTGGCGGGGTTGGCCGGGTACTTGAGGAAGCCGTCCAGCACCACGTCGGTGCCGGGCAGGTCGGGCTTGATCTCGCCGTACCTGGTGTACGTCGGCAGTTTCACCGCCGCGTTGGCGGCCGCGGTGTTCTTCTTGTCCGACGCGCACCCCGCCAGCAGCGGCGTACCCGTGACCGCGACAGCGGCGGCGGCCAGGCCGCCGCCGAGGAAAGTTCTTCTGCTGACTGGCATGAGGCCTCACTTCCATCGGAGGGCCACACCATGACATAGTACGTCCTATGTCTTCAAGAGTCGGCGCCGTGGAAATCGCTGCGGCCGTGGTCTTCGACCCGGCGGGCAGCGGCTATCACACGTTCCGCATCCCGTCCGTGCTGGCGCGAGGTGAGCTGGTGCTCGCCTTCTGCGAGGGTCGGCTGCACGGGTCCGGCGACGCGGGTGAGATCGAGGTCGTCCTCCGGCGCTCGCTCGACGGCGGGCAGACCTGGTTGCCGCTGCAGGTGGTGTCGGCCGTGCCCGGCAAGACCTGTGGGAATCCGGTGCCGGTGATCGACTCCGCGAGCGGCGACATCGTGCTGGTCACGGTGCACAACGGCGCCGACGCCGTCGAGATGTCGCTTGCCCGCGGCACCGATCCGGAGTCCGGCCGGCGGGTGTTCGTGCAGCGGTCCGCCGACGACGGCGTGTCCTGGAGCCCGACGGTGGAGATCACCGCGCAGGTGAAGCCGTCCGACTGGGGTTGGTATGCGACCGGGCCCTGTCACGGGATCGCGCTCACGAGCGGTCGGCTCGTCGTACCGGCGAACCACTCGTTCGTGCCGCCGGAGCCGGTCGACGACCTGATCCGGCTGAACGGCGGGCACTGCATCGTCAGCGACGACGGCGGGATCACCTGGTCGGTCGGCTTCGTCGATCGCAACGACGGCGCGGAGATCAACGCGAACGAGACCACCGTCGCCGAGTTGCCCGACGGACGGTTGTACTTCAACGCCCGCAACCACCAAGGGACCGGGCCGGCGCGGGTGCACGCCTGGTCCTCGGACGGCGGTGCCACGCTCGATGCGCCGTACGCCGGGATCCCCGAGATCACCGCGCCGGGCATCCAGGGGAGTGTGCTCACCCTGCCCGACGGCCGCCTGCTGCTGTCGACGCCGGTCAAGCCGTCGAGCCGCCGGGAGCTGACCGTGTTCGTCAGCGACGACTCCGGTCAGTCCTGGCGGGCCGCAGTGGTCGTGCATCCGGGCATGGCCGGTTACTCCGATCTCGTCCTCCGGCCCGACGGCTCGGTCGGCATCTTCTACGAGGCCGGCGAGACCTCTTCGTTCGCGACCCTCCGCTTCGCCACATTCGCCCTTTGACGTTGGGAGACCCCTTGACCGACTCCGCCCAGTTGACCGGCGTGGTGCCGCCACTCGTCACCCCGCTCACCCCCGAGTACGACGTCGACACCGCATCGCTGGCCCGGTTGATCCAGTACCAGCTGACCGGGGGTGTGGACGGGGTGTTCGTGCTCGGCACCTCCGGCGAAGGCACGTTCCTGACCGACGAGCAGCGGCAGGTCGTGCTGGAGACGGCCGTGGCGGAGGTGTCGGGGCAGGTGCCGGTGCTGGCAGGTGTCATCGACACGTCGACCTCTCGCGTGAGTGCGCACGTGTCTGCTGCCTTGAAGGCCGGTGTGGACGGTCTGGTCGCGACGGCGCCGTTCTATGCCGCCACCCATCCGGCGGAGATCGAGCGGCACTTCACGCGGCTCGCCTCATCGACTGGGGATACGCCGCTCTATGCGTATGACATCCCGTCGCGAGTCGGGACGAAGCTGCCGGCGTCGTTGATGATCTCGCTCGGGCAGCAGGGCATCATCGCCGGCGTGAAGGACTCGAGCGGTCAGGAGACGAGCCTGCGGCAGTTGGTGCTCTCGCGACGAGAGGCCGGGTTGGACGGCTTCGCGGTCATGACCGGGTCGGAGGTCACCGTCGACTCCGCGCTGGCCTTTGGTGTCGATGGCGTCGTACCTGGGTTGGGGAACGTGGATCCGGCCGGCTACGTGCGGTTGTTCGATGCGTCGGTCGCCGGTGACGCGGCCGCGGCGCGGGCGGAGCAGGATCGGTTGTTCCGGTTGTTCGAGATCATCGACGTGGCGGATCGTTCGCGGATGGGCGCGAGTTCGGCGGCGCTCGGTGCGTTCAAGGCGGGGTTGTATCTGCTGGGCGTGATCGACTGCCCGGTGACGGCGTACCCGTGCATCCCCTTGAACGAGCAGGAGATCGCCGGGATCCGGCCCTTACTGGACCGCGCCGGATTACACTGAGCGGTCCTAGTCTCAAGGAGGACCGGGTGACAACGGGTGGGCTCGGCCGGGCGCGTGGTGCGGCGGGAAATCAGTCCTTCATTCGCGACCAGATGAAGTCGTACATCCTTGAGCGCGGGCTGAAGGCGGGTGATCCGCTGCCCAACGAGCAGGAGCTGATGGCTCAGCTCGGCGTCGGACGGCACCCGTTGCGCGAGGCGATGAAGGCCCTGCAGGCGGTCGGGATCATCGAGATCCGGCACGGGTACGGGACGTACGTCGGCGAGGTGTCACTGCAGTCGCTGGAGGACGGGCTCGCGTTCCGGATGTCGCAGTCGATGGCCGGCGACCTCCGCGACGTGCAGAACGTCCTCGAGGTCCGCCAGGCCATCGAGGTCGGCATGGCCGAGGACGTGGTGGAGTTCTTCAGCCGGCACGGGGACGACACCCTGGAGCCGATCGTCGAACGCATGGAAGCCAAGGCAGCCGACGGGAAGTACTTCCCCGACGAGGACTGGGCCTTCCACCAGGCGCTCTACGAGCCGCTCGGCAATGCCCTCGTCATCGATCTGCTCAGCGTCTTCTGGCGGACCTTCTCCCAGGTCGACGCTCGCCTCCCCGGCGCCCGCTACACCCCCGCCGACGCGGCCGCGTGGCACCGGGATCTCCTGAACACCCTGCGGACAGGAGATCCCGAGGCCTTCGCCCGCTCCATGAAGAAACACTTCAACGGCATCCACACCCGCCTCGGCGAATAGGCGCGTGCAGCTCGACAGGACGTATAGGTCCACTGAAGTGGCAACGGCCGGTGAGCTGAGCGTGCGGTGCACCCTCGGACCCGGACACGTCCTGTCGAGCCGTCCCTTGTGGATAAACCAACTCACGAGTCGACCGACTTCGGGCACCATCCTTGGATGGAATCGGTCGGCGAGGTCCTCGCGCGCCATGGTGGGTGGGCGACCCGCTCCGAGCTGATCCGCGCGACTTCCCGCCACGCCGTCGTGGCTGCGGTCGAGCGAGGTGAGGTGCAGCGGATCGCTCTCGGCATCTACGCGCTGCCGGGCCTCCCGGCCGGCAAGATGGCCGTGCTCGCGTACGACGGAGTCCTTTCGCATGTGAGTGCCGCAGAGGCGCTGGGGCTTCCGCTACTGCTGACACCGGAGAAGCCGCACATCACGATCCCGCCCAAGCGCCGCCCGCGTCCGGGACCACCCGCTGTTCTGCATTGGGCCGACACCACCTCCGGCGAGCGCCGGGACCGGACCACCTCACTGCTTCGGACCGTCGTCGATTGCTCCCGCATCCTCCCGTTCGCCGAGGCCCTGGCCGTTGCGGACGCAGCCCTCGCCACCGGCCGGCTCAGCCAGGACGAACTCCTGGCCGCCAGTGCCGCGATGCGTGGTCCCGGCTGCCCGAACGCTCGCAGAACAGCGGCAGCCGCGAGCCGCCGCTCCGGCATCCTCGAGTCCATCCTCCGGGCCCTTCTCATCAGCGCGGGCATCACTGGCTTCGAACCACAGGTCTTAGTGACCCACGGTTGGTTTCGGGCTCGTGTTGATCTGGGGCACCGGCAAGCCCGGTTGGCGCTCGAGGCGGACGGATTCGAATTCCACGGATCCCGGCGGGACTTCGCCGCCGACTGTCAGCGCTATGACGAGCTGGTTGCTGCGGGGTGGCTGGTACTCCGATTCACCTACGAGCAGGTGCTCGGTGACCCGGCCTGGGTCGTGGCGACCGTCCGTGCCGCGTTGGCGTCGCGTCTCGCCGGCTGACAAAGTGCACCTCGACAGACATCCCAGGAGTTTGGGTGTCAAGCTGCGAGGGTTTGGGTGGGGTGGGTCCAGGCGGTTGTTTCGTTGTAGTGGGTGTTGGTTTTGAGGCAGCCGTGGAGGATGCCGACGAGTCGGTTGGCGAGTTGGCGTAGGGCGGGGTTGTGGTCGGCTCCGCGGGCTCGTTGTTTGTCGTAGTAGGCGCGGGCTCCGGGCGAGGCGTTGAGTGCGGCGAAGGCTTGGCTCATGAGGGCGTCGATGAGCCGGTCGTTGTGGACGTAGCGGGCCAGGGCGACTTTCTTCTTGCCCGAGGCGCGGGTGATCGGGCTGGTCGCGGCGTAGTTCTTGCGGGCTTTGGCCGATGCGTAGCGGTCGGGGTCGTCGCCGAATTCTGCGAGCACCCGGGCGCCGAGGATCGGTCCCAGCCCGGGCTGGGACAAGATGATCTCAGCGGCCGGGTGCCGGCCAAAATGGGCCTCCACCTGCCCTTGCAGGCCGGTGACCTGCTCGTTGAGGACGGCCAGGACCGCGACCAGTGCGCGGGTCGAGGCGGCGTAGGCGGCGGTGACCACCGCGGGCTGGCCGAGGTGCTCGGCGCGCAGCGCCGCCTGGATCGCCGCGGCCTTGTCGGCGATGCTGCGGCGACGGGCCCGTTTCAGCGCCGCGGTGATCTGGGCGGTGGTCAGCCGGGCCGCCGCGGCCGGGTCGGGGGCCTTGGTCAGCAGCTCGAGGGTGTCGGCGGCGTCCAGGTCCTCGAAGGCTTCCAGCGCGGCCGGGAAGTACTCGCGCAGCGCGTGCCGCAACCGCTGCGTGGTCCGGGTCCGTTCCCAGATCAGGGTCTTGTGCATCCGGGTGACGACCTTGATCGCCTCGGCCTCGGCGCTGTCACCGGCCACCGGGCGCAGCTGGTGGGAGTCGGTGCGGACCATGTCGGCCAGCACATGCGCGTCGGCCGCGTCGCTCTTGGCACCCGACACCGCGTGCCGTTTGCGGTACTGCGAGGCCTGCAACGGGTTCACCGCGAACACCAGGTACCCCGCGGCCACCAGCGCGGCCACCCACGGGCCCCGATCGGTCTCGATCCCGACCACCACCTCGACCTCGTCAGGATCAGCCGCACCGAACTGCTCGGCCACCAGCGCATGCAACCGCGCCATCCCCGCCACCCCCTCGGGCAACCGCGCCTTGGCCAGCACCCGCCCCGCCGGGTCCATCACCTCCACATCGTGATGCGCCTCGGCCCAGTCATCTCCCACAAAGAACTTCAACACCGATCTCCCACACTCTCGACGCCATCCACACCACCAGCAAGCCGGTCGGGAGAACCATCAGCGACCTAATGAAGCAGTGCTCACGCCCCCAACCACACCAAGGGCCGGGCACGACATCCCATCAGCGATCAAATCTCCCGGTCACCGGCAGGGGCACGATCTGTCGACAGGACTCAAACGGTCCAGGAGGTACAAGTGCTCACCCACCGGCGGCTTACCAGCCCCGAGTCTGCCCGACGGCGACCCGGTAACTCTCATTAGGAGGTGTTCCTGGAGCGTCGGCTGGTAGCGCAGTCGCTGAGCGTGGCGATCACCGGCTGAGCCCGACACCTCCTGTCGAGATTGCACATCGGGTCAGGCGAAGAGGTTCTCCGCGTCCACAATCGTGTAGGCGTAGCCCTGCTCGGCCAGGAAACGCTGGCGGTGAGCGGCGAACTCGGCGTCGACGGTGTCTCGGGCGACGATCGAGTAGAACCGCGCGGTGCGGCCGTCGCCCTTGGGGCGAAGGACCCGGCCCAGGCGCTGAGCTTCTTCCTGGCGGGAGCCGAAGGTGCCGGAGACCTGGATGGCCACGGATGCCTCTGGCAGGTCGATGGAGAAGTTGGCGACCTTCGACACCACCAGCCGCTTGATCTCGCCGGTGCGGAACGCCTGGAACAGCCGCTGCCGTTCCTTCACCGTAGTCTCGCCCTTGATCACCGGGCACTCCAGTCGTTCGCCGAGCTCGTCCAGCTGGTCGATGTACTGACCGATCACCAGCAGCGGCTCGTCCGCGTGGTGCTCGGCGATCTGCTGTACCAGCCGGGACTTCGCCGGGGTCGACGCGGCCAGCCGGTAGCGGTCCTCGGGCTCCGCGGTCGCGTACACGAACCGCTCGCTCTGCTCCAGGTCCACCCGCACCTCGATACAGTCGGCCGGAGCGATCCAGCCCTGGGCCTCGATGTCCTTCCACGGCGCGTCGTACCGCTTCGGGCCGATCAGCGAGAACACGTCACCCTCGCGGCCGTCCTCCCGGACCAGCGTCGCGGTCAGGCCGATCCGGCGCCGGGTCTGCAGGTCCGCGGTCATCCGGAAGATCGGCGCCGGCAGCAGGTGCACCTCGTCGTACACGATCAGGCCCCAGTCCCGCGCGTCGAACAGCTCCAAGTGGGAGTAGACGCCCTTCCGGCGCGTGGTCATCACCTGGTACGTCGCGATCGTCACCGGCCGGATCTCCTTGCGGGCACCGGAGTACTCGCCGATCTCCTCCTCGGTCAGGCTGGTGCGCTTGAGCAGCTCGTCCTTCCACTGCCGCGCGGACACCGTGTTCGTCACCAGGATCAGCGTGGTCGCGGACGCCTGCGCCATGGCGGCCGCGCCGACGATCGTCTTGCCGGCCCCACAGGGCAGTACGACGACGCCGGAGCCGCCGTGCCAGAACGAGTCCACCGCTTGCTGCTGGTACGGGCGCATGTCCCAGCCGTCCCGGACCAGCTCGATCGCGTGCGTCTCGCCGTCGACGTACCCGGCGAGGTCCTCCGCGGGCCAGCCGAGCTTCAGCAGCGTCTGCTTGAGGTGACCACGCTCCGACGGGTGCACCAGCACCGTGTCGTCGTCGATCCGCGCCCCCAGCATCGGCTTCACCTTGGCGCTCCGCAGCACCTCCTCAAGCACCGGCCGGTCGGTCGTCACCAGAACCAGACCGTGCTGCGGGTGCTTCTCGAGCCGCAGTCGCCCGTACCGGTCCAGCGTCTCCGCGATGTCGACGAGCAGCGAGTGCGGCACCGGGTAGCGGCTGTAACGCAGCAAGACATCAATCACCTGCTCGGCGTCATGCCCCGCCGCCCGAGCGTTCCACAACCCCAGCGGCGTCAACCGGTAGGTGTGCACATGCTCCGGCGCCCGCTCCAACTCAGCAAACGGCGCAATAGCCTTCCGGCACTCGTTCGCCTCCGCATGCGCAGTCTCCAGCAAAAGCGTCTTGTCCGACTGCACAATCAGTGGACCGTCTGTCACTACCGCTCCCTATCGTCGCCCCGACCTTCCATTGTGCCTCAGGCGGTCAAAGGACAGGCCGGGCAGTGGAGATGCGGTGGAGGGCGTAGGTGCGGGGTTGGTCGGTGGCGTCTTCGTAGGCGGTGAGCCAGCCGTCGGCTACCCGGACCGGCTCGACGATGCGTTCGGAGGCGGTGCCGTTGTGGTCGACGTACGAGATCCAGGTGCGGGTGTGGGACTCGGCGGCGTTGGTCAGGACCGCGATGGTCTCGGCGGGGGCGGTGGGGTCGAGCAAGCCGTCGTCGGCGGGGCGCTCGGCGGCGATGCGGTCGCCGGCGCGGACCTTCTCGATCACAGCCTTCACCTGGTCGTCGGTGAGGTCGACCGGGTTGTCCACGAAGTCCCGGCTGGTACGACGCCGTGGCGCCTCACCGCGTCGCGCCGCACCACCGGTCACATGGACCACGCCGTCGAAGGTCTCCGCCAGCGGCGCGAGACCCGCCTCACGCAATCGGCTCAGCACCATGTCCGGCGGCGACGGCGAAACGACCACGGTCGGCGCCAGCCGGCGGAAACGAATACCCGGCAGGTTCGAGTTCACCAGCTGGGTCAGCACAGTCTCGTCATCACAGCGCAGGTACGTCGACGCCGTGCCGATCCGGAGTACGCCGTGCCGCCGTGCAACGTCATCGATCAGGTAAGTCAGCGGCTGGGGGACCGGAGTCCGAGAGTGCTCGGCCAACCACTTGTGCAACTGATCAGCGGTCCGCCCGAGGTCGAAGGCACGCCGCACTGAGCCTTCACTGAAGCGATAGACCGCCGCGCCACCGTGCGACTCGACATCGGCCATCGCAGACAGCTCTTCCTGCACAACCCGCACCAGGGGGCCGGGCGCAACAGCAGTCAGGTCAGCCTGCAACAGGACCTCAGACACCGGCTCCGGCACCAGCGGGTTGATCGCCTCGGCCAGATCGTCCACCGTCGGCTCCGGCTGCAGCAGGGGCCGCGCATGCTCCGCCAACGCGCCTAGACCAGTCAGCCCGAGCAGTGCGGCCTCAGTGACGCTCCACTCGACCAGATCGTCGCGGAACTGCCCGCCACGCCGCGGCCGATGCCACGCGACCCAAGTCACCACAGACTCCGTGGACGGCGCCGTACCCGGACCAGCCTCGGCCAACGCCTGCAACGTCAGCACCCGGACCTCCGGCGCCAGCAACCGCTCCAGATCCGGGGCGAGCGCGTTGATCAACCGCTCACGTGCAGCGGCCGTAGCACCACCACTGTCGCGTCTGCCGATCAGTCCGATCGCCCTGAGCCCACCGAACCACGCAAACACCAGCTGGGCCCACCGATGCGCCAGGTCAAGCTCCAGCCAGTCGTCGTACACGCTGGTAGGCAGCCACATCTCAGTGGTGCCGACTTCCACGGCCGCTAGCAACCCACCGGCGTACGCGATCTCCAGCACGGCTGCGGTCGTCTGCTCCTCCGCGCCGATCTTGCCGGCCAGACTGCGGAGGTCACGCACGCCAATTCCACCCGTACGCAGCACTGGCGGCGGCTCGGACCCAAGCTGCTCCAGCGCACGATCAACGAGCCGCACCAGGTCAAGCGCTGCCCCAGCCGCGGCCCGGTCGGCGATCGCCGCCGATACCTTCTTCCCGTCCAACGGCGGCGGCGTCGGCCGCGTCGACGCCAGCACTCGCCCGCCCCGCAGATGCAGACCGATCTGCCGCGGCAACACCACAGTGTTCGCGTCCTTGGGTACGACGAGACCGCGCGCGAGCAACCGCTCGACCGGCGTACGCGCCGAGGCGATCGTCACCGGACGCTCGGCCTTCTCTACCGAACCGGTCGGCGGACCCCACGTCAGCTTGTCGAGCACCGCACGTGCGTCCGGGCCGGCCTCTTCGATCAACTTGTCCAGATCGCCGAAATGCCTGGTCGTGACAGGACCGAGCCCAGCCGGTGTCGGCCCGAGCAGCTCGTGGACCGCGCGGATCGGCCGCAGGTCGTCCTCGGTGCCCCACACGAGCGCCAGATCCAGCAGTTCGGCCACCCGCGGCCGGACCACCTCGACAGGCTGATCCACACCGGCCGCCAGCGCGGCCAGATCCACCGGCTCAGGCAGGGCCGACAAAGACTCGAGCAGATCCACCCCGAACTCGTCCAGCCGGTTGATCGCCCGCGCCGCGGACGCGTTGGTGGTCGCCCGGGCTGCCAGCTGACCGGTGTCGGCGGGGATCGGCATCGCCAGATCGGGGCGCTTCTGGAGCAGTTGGCCGAGCGCGGCGTCGTCCCACCCACGCAGCGCCTCGGCGAGGGTACGTGGGCGGTTCCGCTCGGATGTGCTCATCCCTCCAACGGTACGGCCCCATCCCCAAACACCACTAACCGTTCCCCCAGATCACTCAGGATCCGAGCGATCGTCTCCTCCAAGGTGCTCTCCACGCCGATCACCACCTCGCCGACGCCGTCCAGCACGTCGTGGGCCTGGTACCAGCTCCGCATCAGGTCAACGCTCACCGTGTGCGCCAGCGGCCGGGTCACATGCCGTACGACGGTCTCCTCGAAGGGCAGGTCGAAGTAGTAGTGCCGGGTCAGCCCCTGATGGTCCACGGTCAGCTTGCGCAGCATGTCGCCGTACCGGCCGGCGTCCATGATGCCCTCGAGGATCACGTCGTACCCGTGGTCGAGGGCGTAGCGGACGTTCGCGTCGATCAGGCCGATGTTGACCGCGCCCGGGAGGTCCTTCTCCCACAGCAGGACGCGGCGGATCTGGTCCTGCTCGACCCACGCCGTGCCGCGGCCGAGGCGCTCGCGCAGGACTCGTGCGGTGGTCGACTTGCCGGAGCCTGAGTTGCCGCGCAGTACGACGAGACGGGAGGACGGACTGCCTGTCACTCGGCTGCGCCGGCGCTGCCGATCCGGCGGAAGCCGACGCGTTCGTAGACGGCGGCGACCGCGTCGGACTCCGCCGACAGCAGGACGAGATCGACCCCGTTCGCGAAGGCGTGCTCGACCAGCACGGAGGTGAGGGCCGCGGCCAGGCCGCGGCGGCGCATGGACGGCAGAGTCCCGACGCCGACGATCTCGGTGGTGGGCCCGACCGGCTGGTGCGCCCCACTGGCGACCATGCCTTCGTCGGTGAACGCACCCGCGTTCACCGTCACGCCCCTGAGCGCCCGGTCCCGCAGGCCCGCGATCATGTCGTCCGCCACCTCGGCCGCGTGGGCGTCGCGCTCCACCGGTCCGGCTGCGCCCACCGACGTACCGGGGTCGCTGAAGGCGAGTCCCGCGACCGCCCGGGCCTGCCGCAGTACGGCGTCCTCGGCGGGCAGGATCTCGCAGCGTGCGTCCACCGTCACCGCGCGGAAGTCGTCGCGCTCGAGCACAAGCAGCGGGTGTTCGACCACGGTCAGCCCGGCCGCGGCCGCCGCCGGACCCAGCGACGGGCAGGTCTCGACGACCCACTCGAAGCTCAGCGGGATGCCCAGCTCCGCGCAACGGGCCCGGACCAGCTCGACGTCGGCCGGCTCGACGGTGGTCCCCGAGCCCGGCACCGGCCGCGCGTAGTACGGCCAGATCGTCGTACTGCGGAACAGTGTGAACGGCCCGACCTGCTCGGCCACCGAGCCGGACAGCGGGACCGCATGAAGGTAGTCGTCGACTCTGCTGATCATCGCGACGCAGTGAACCACCCCGGCGGGGTCCACGCCAGGGAATATCCGGCTCTCGTGTCGTTTCCGCGCCGGACAGGCCAACCGGACAGCCTGGCCCGGCCGGCGGACTTGCAGGCCATCACAATCAGCGAGACGCCGCGACCGCCCGCGGAAGGTCTTCGTACTCGCCTCGTTGTGATGGCCTGGCGACCCGGTCGACGGCACGGGCAACACCCACGGAACCGACCGAAGCGCCGGATATCCCCTGGACTGTCTGCTTCTCGCTTGGCTCACGAGGGGAGAACCCAGCAGGAACATGTCGAAGTTCGTGAACCGGCTCCGACGTCCAGAGTGTTCAACCAAGACCTGGAGGACGCAATGGAGAAAGTGACGTCGACGGACGGTACGACCATCGCCTACGAGCGGCTCGGCAGCGGACCTCAGGTGATCCTGGTCGGAGGCGCGCTCTGTAACCGCAACGCACTCAAGCCCCTGGCGACCGAACTGTCCCGCAACTTCGATGTGGTGACCTACGACAGGCGCGGGCGCGGTGACTCCGGCGACAGTACGGCGTACGCCGTGGAACGCGAGGTAGACGACATCGCGGCGCTGCTTACGGCCGTCGGTAGTAGCGCGGCGATCTATGGACACTCCTCCGGCGCCGGGCTGGTGGCGATCGCGGCGAGCACCGGTCTGCCGTTCACGAAGGTGGTGCTGCACGAGCCGCCGTACGGACCGGACGACGTCGACTCGGAGGAGGACGGCGCTCAGGTGCTCGAGTTGCTGCGCGAGGACCGCCGGCAAGAGGCGGTCGAGTTGTTCCTGATGATGGCGGGCATGCCGAAGCATGCGGCGCTCGAGACCGCGGCGGCTCCCGGTGTGGCCGACCTCGCCCAGACGCTGGCCTACGACTTCGCCGTCATGGACCACGGCGCACCCGGCGGGCGGACCCCGGCTGAACTGCTCGCCAAGATCACGCAGCCGACGCTCGTGGTCGCCGGGACCGCGTCACCGCCGTTCATGGTCGATGCCGCGCACCGGATCGTGGCGCTGCTGCCCACGGCCCGGTACGCCGAACTCGCCGACCAGGATCACGTCGTACCACCGGAGCTCCTCGCCCCAGTACTGACCGACTTTCTATAGGGCGTGTCTGATGGCCCCCCGCCTACTGCGCGGCACTCGGCACGGCACCTCGCCGCACTGGCGCAAAGGCCACGATGCTCCGCATCGAGACCTTCGCTCCAGCACGCCGACGCACCGCACCGAGCACCTGCTCGCTACGGCGCGGGACCATCAGACACGCCCTAGTCGGCGATGATCTCGATCGATACCTTATTGGGGTAGAACGCGACGTGCTCGCGGATGTCCGCGACCGCGTCGTACGGCTGCTCGTAGGTCCACACCGCGTTCACCCCGTCCGCCCCGGCGGGGAGGACGCTGTAGTACGACGCGTCGCCCTTGTACGGGCAGTAGCTCTCGTGGTCGGTGCGCTCGAGCAGCGTGAGATCGACGTCCTTGCGCGGGATGTACTGCACGGCGGCGTAGCTCGCCTCCTGCAGCGACAGTGCGTCCCGGGTGTCCGCGATCACCTGGTCGCCGACCTTCACCACCACGCGGTCCGGATTCTTCCCGACCGTGATCGGGTGGTCCGGGCCAGGAATCTTCACGGTCTTGTCCGCCATTGCCGTCAGCTCTCTGTCGGGGTGTCGTTCAACCTTTCACCAACCGGCGGCGGCCCGGCGGCATTCCCGCCTATCCGCGATCATCGTGGGATGGAACTGCGGCAGATCCAGTACTTCGTGACGGTCGCCGAGGTACTCAACTTCGGGCGGGCGGCGGAGCAGCTCGGGATGGGACAGCCGGGCGTGAGTCAGCAGATCGCGCGCCTGGAGCGGGAGCTGGGTGTGCAGCTGTTCGACCGCTCAGCCCGCGCGATCCGGCTGACCGAGGCCGGCCAGCGCTTCCTGCCGGCCGCTCGCGCGGTACTCGTCTCGGTCGACCAGGCGCGCGCGGCCGCCACCGGCCGGTCAGGTCACGCGGTGCGCCTCGGCACCAGCACCGGGCTGGGCGAGCGGCTGGAGACGGTGGTCGCCGAGCTCGCCGCGAAGGGTGTGCAGGTCGAGCTGGTCAGTACGTCGACCCGCGCCCGGCTTGACCGGGTCAGGGGCGGCCAACTCGACGCGGCGTTCGTCCGAGGACCGAACGAGACAGCCGGTCTGGAGTTCGTCCCGGTCTGGGAGGACGCCCTGCTGATCGCCCTACCGGCCTCGGTCGCGCCGGTCGGCGACATCGCGTTGAAGGAGCTGAGTGCGTTGCCGCTGCGGATCACCTCGCGCCGGAACAACCCGCCGCTCGTCGACCTGGTGATGACCGCCTGTGCGGCCGAAGGGTTCGAGCCCGTGCTCGGGCCGCAGTCGAACAGCCTGCAGGACACGCACGCCGCCATCGGCGCGGGGACGCCCAGCTGGACGGTGATCTACGAGTCGCACGCGCAGCTCCTTCGCGAGGGACGCGTGGTCTTCCGCCGGCCGCAGCCACGTCTCGCCCTGACCACGAGCCTCGCCGTCCCGGCCGGGACCACGGTCGGCGGCGAACTCGCCGTACTGCTGGAGGCGTGCCGGAAGGCGTCCGATCGATTCGAGTGATGGCTGCGCATCGAAGCTGCGTCTCGTTCACGGGCGCGGCGGCGACTGGAATGGGTTCAACAGCCCCACGGAGAGAAAGGAACATCCGATGCCCGTCGTCACCGTTCTGCAAGGCCCGCGGACCCCGGAGCTCAAGCGCGAGCTGGTCCAGCGGATCACCGACGCGTTCGTCGACAGCCTCGGCGTACCGGCTCAGAGCGTGCAGGTCTGGATCCAGGAGACCCCGCCAGAGAGCTGGGCCGTCGGCGGCACCCTCACCGCCGACAAGTAGTTAGTCGAAGAGGAAGACACCCCCGCCGCGACGGCGGCAGTCGCGTCAGTCCGCGGCGGCGTCCTCGAGCTCGACGACCAGGCAGGGGCCGCCGTCGAAGGCGCCGCCGTCGATGCCGAGGGCCAGACCGTCGGCGTACAGGTGCGGGCCGGTCAGGAACTCCGGGTCGATGCCGAGCTGGTCGGCAACGATGCTGTGGCCGTGCACGATCCGGTCGCCGCCGAGGTGGTGCAACATGATGCGCGCCACCTCCGGACCGCTCGGGCCGCGGAACGCGTACCGCGCCGTCATCCGGCGCCAGATCTCCCACCACACCTCGATGTCGTCGGAGTGCAGCTCGGCCTGGGCCGCCGCGTTGATCCGATCGATGGTGTCGCCCCATTCGACGTACTCCGCGGTGTCGGAGTGCATCAGCAGGTGCCCCGCATCCAGCCCGAGCATCGGCCGGTCGAGCAGCCAGGCGACCTCGTCGCCGGTGAGCAGCTCCTGGTCGCGGTCCTGGCCGCCGTTCAGCGCCCAGGATCGCTCGAAGCTGCGCGCGCTGAGGCCGTCGTGCGGGACGAAGGTGTCGCCGAACTTCCACATTCCGAGCGCGAGGATCTCGTGGTTGCCGAGCAGCATCCGGATCGCGTCGTCCGGCGCCTGGTCGATCAGCTCGCGGACATAGCGCAGTACGCCGATCCCGTCCGGGCCGCGGTCGAAGAAGTCGCCGAGGAACCACAGCCGGGCGTCCTGGCCCGACCAGTTGCCCTCGGCATCGGTCAGCCCGGCCTCGTGCAGTGAGGCCTTGAGTTTCTCCGGGTGGCCGTGGACGTCGCTCACGGCGTACACCCGGGTCATGTCATCCCCGCACGGTCAAAACGATCAGTACGACGTTGAGCGCCGTGACGGCGGTGGCTACCAGGCATGCGGCGAGAGTAGTCGCCCGGCGGTTGACAAGGCTGCCCATGACGCGCCGGGAGGCGGTCAATCGGACCAGCGGCCACAGTACGCAGGGGATGCCGAAGCTCAGCACCACCTGGGAGACCACCAGCGCCCGGCTCGGGTCGATGCCGATCGCAAGAACCACCAGGGCCGGCACCAAGGTCACCAGGCGGCGAACGGCCAGCGGGATGTGCCGGTGCCAGAATCCCTCCAGGATGACGGAACCGGCGTACGTCCCGACAGAGGAGGACGCGAATCCGCTGGCCAGCAGGGCGAGCGCGAACAACAGCGCCGGAAGCTGACCGAGCCGGTCGCCGATCGCGGCGTGGGCGGCGTCGAGCGAGTCGGCGCCGGTGCCGCTCAGTGACGCCGCGGCGACCACGACCATCGCCAGGTTGACCGCGCCGGCCAGGGCCATCGCGACGGCCACGTCGATGCGGGTGGCGCGGAGTACGCGGGATTTGCCGCTGTCCGAGCGAATGCTCTTCCAGTGCCGGTCGGTGACGAGGGCGCCGTGCAGCCAGATCGCGTGCGGCATCACGGTCGCGCCGAGCATGCCGGCCGCCAGCACCAGCGACTCGGTCCCGTCGAGTCGCGGCACCAGGCCGCCGACCACACCGCTCGCGGACGGATCCGACTTCACCGTCGACACCACGAAGCCGACCAGGACGACCGCGAGTAACCCGATGATCGCGGCCTCGAACGGTCGCTGCCCGCGCTTCGACTGATAGATCAGCAACGCGAACGACACGGCACCGGTGATCACCCCGCCGAGCAGCAGCGGGATCCCGAACAGCAGGTTCAGCGCGATCGCTCCACCGACCACCTCGGCCAGGTCGGTCGCGACCGCCACCAGCTCGGCCTGCGCCCACAACCCGGTCGACGTGGACCGCTTGAAGTGGTCACGGCACAGCTGGGGAAGCGTTCGCCCGGTCGCGATACTCGCCTTGGCGGCCAGATACTGCACCAGGACGGCCATCAGGTTCGCCCCGACGACCACCCAGCAGAGCAGATAGCCGTACGTCGCCCCCGCCGCGATGTTGGTCGCGAAGTTTCCCGGGTCCACATACGCCACGGCGGCGACGAACGCCGGCCCGAGCAGCAAGAGCCCGGACCGGTTGAGTTGCCGCCGCAGCGGCGCCGGTGCGTACATGAAAGCAGTCTCCATGACGCGACCGACAACGCAACCCCTGTTCTGCGATTGAGACAGGCGTTACAGCTCAGGCACCGCCGGTGGTCGAGCCCAGCACCGTCTTCGCCTTCTTCGACGCCGCGAGTGCGGGGAGTTCGATGTCCGCGAAGTCGAAGTTCATGCTCAGCAGGACGTCGTCGAGACCGGCGAACGCGAACGTCACCTCGAGGCCGTCCAGTGGCCCGCCGTCCGCCGCGAACCGGACCGCCACCGGAGCGGCGCCGGCCTTGGGCGCGGCGACCTCGGTGATCGCGACCGTCGAGGTCCCGGCGCCGGAGATCGTCAGCTTGGCCTTGGTGCAGGACTTCACCGCCGCCTTGATCGTGGCGAGGTGGGCGGTGGTCGCCTTGGCCGACGGCATCGCTTCGAGTGTCTCCTGCACGAACGGACCGTCCTGACCACCGGAGAACCCTCGGGTCACCACGACCTTCGCTCCGGGCGAGGTGTCGGCGTTGAACAGCTTGACCAGCTTGGCGCACTTCGCGTTCGTCGAGGTCAGTTTCGTGCCGTCGTCGCCCTCGGCGTCGGGATCGATCGCGAACCCGGGCTGCAGGTCGTCGAGCGCCAGCAGGGCCTTGGTCAGCGACGCTTTCGTCCGCGGCGCCGGAGCGGCCGGTGTCGTGGGCGCGACACTCGGCGTGGCGCTCGTGGTCGGGACCGGAGTGGGCGTCGGTGTCGGTGTCGACGACTGGGTGGTGCCCGGAGCCGCGGCGGTGTCGCCCTTGGAGCCGCCGCAGGCGGCCAGGCTCAACGCGAGACCGGCGGTGATGGCAGCAGAAACGAAGGTTCGCATAACAGGTCCTCCCCAGGAATCAGGCGCAGTGCAACGATCTGCCGACCAGACTTCCCGGCGCACCTAGGCAGGAGGCTACCGGCCGATCGCGTCGGCGGCGAGTAACTTTCGGGCAACGACCGGTAGACCGGAACTCAGGCCCAGGAGAAGTGGACCTCGAGCGTGACCTGGACGTCCTGGCCGCCGGGGATGACGTTGACCGCCGAGTCGAAGGCCTTGCCGGCCGCGAGCATTGCGGTTTCCCGGATGGGGGTGAAGCCGTGGGTCTCGGAGATCAGGCTGACCGATCCGAGCGAGTAGCCGGCCAGGCCGGCGAGTTCCTCGGCTTTCGTCCGCGCCTGACGGAACGCGAGCCCGCGGGCGCGGGTCAGCAGCTCGGTCTTGTCCTCGATGTCGAACTCGAGCGCCTGCAGCCCCAGGCTGTTGCCTCCGGCATCCACGGCCGCATTGAGCAGCCGGCCGAAGCTGGTCAGGTCCTTCGTCGTCACCGTCAGCATGTGCGACCCGCGGTAACCCGGCGAAGTGTCCGGCTCGCGGTACTCCTGGTAGATGTTCACCGTCGTGGTCCCGATCGCCGATGGGTCGACGCCCTGCTCGCGCAGCGCGGCGATGACCGCGTCCGTGCGTTCGCCGACCCGCGCGACCGCGGCCGCGACGTCCGGTGCGACGTGCTCGACGCTGAACGACACCCGCAGTACGTCCGGCGCCGCAGTGACCTGTCCTGACCCGACAACCCGCACCCCAGTCTCCATAGCGGCCAGTCTGACACTTCCCCCGACCATCGGAGGCGGCGTCACCACCCTCCCCGCCGCACCTCACAACACCACCTACGACCCGGGCGGCCTAGCCCTCCTGGACCTCAAGTCCAACCGCATCCTTCACGAGATCCCCTTCCCCGCCTTCTCCCCAACCACCAACCACTCCGCCACCCGCAACCCCGTAGCCCTCGAAACCACCCCCACCAAACTCCGCCTCTTCCACCGCCCCCGACGACGGCGAAGACCCCCAGGGCACCGAACTCCAGATCTACGAGGCACCGCTCGGTTGAGCCTGCCGTACCGAACAACAGGAGATCGCGCAGCGTTCGCCCCGCGCCCGGCGCGAACCCGGCTCGAGCCGATCACGTCCGGTCCGTGACGTGGCTCCAGGCGGGACTTCGGACAAGAAACCGCGGCCTGGGACATGTCACTACCTGTCCCAGGCCGCCACAAGATGTCCCAACCGGCGGCGTTCGGCCGGTCTGGACTGACGCAGACCCTGGGAGCTCACTTTGCGCACTATTTCGGCCATATGCCCAGTTTTCAGAGCATAGTCAGCTAGCGCGGTGGATTATTCGGGCGGGGATGTTGTGGGTGTGGCACAAGGACAAGAGGGCTGTGCCGTCGATCAACTGGAGGGGTTTGCCGGTGGCGAACTGGTAGCTGGTGGGGCCGAAGCCGCTGGTGGTGATGAGGATGCCCTTGGTGGCGCCGGCGTCGAGGACGGTGCCGAAGAGGTCGCGGACGGCGGATGGGGGGACGGTGCGGGTCCAGAGCTTGGCCTGGACGACGAACTTGCCACCGGTGATGGGTCGTGGATCGTAAGCGACACAGTCGATCCCGCCGTCGTTGCCGCTGCGGAACAGCCGCGTTTCCAGGCCCATCCGGGTCAGCAGGTTCTGGACGAGGTGCTCGAAGGACTCGGGACTCAGCTCCAGCAGGTTCGGCCGGCTGTCGATCTCGCTGATCACGTCGACCGCCTCGATCGTGCGCGGATCCGCGAGATCGAACTCCAGCACTGGCTCCACCGGCTGCAGTTCCTCTGGATGCCGCGACACCTCCGCCGCGAAGTAGTGCCGCACGCACGCGACCGGATCCAACTGATCCAGCACCAGCGCCTGGAACTGCTCCCGCGTCGCCCGCAGCGTGATCAAGCATGGTCGCACCGTCTGCCCAGTGGTCAGGTCCACGGACTCGACCATCCCGTTGAACACCACCGTGTCGACCACGCCGTACCGATCACTGCCGAACACCAGATGCAAAGCCCGCAAGGCCAACTGGGCCACCAGTTGCTGATACAACCGCCGCAACTCGGGTGCCTCCCGCGGCACCGCGAGCACCGCATCAACTGACCGGTCATAGCGGTACGACGCCTCAGCCGGTACGACGCTGACGTCCGGAAGATCCCACTCGAGCGCCAGCAACGTCGACTCGGGCACGTATCCGACCCGCCGGCGGCGCGGGAAGTCGAGCGGCTCCGCCACCCGGTCCAGCGCCTTCTGGAAGTACCGCGTGACCGCGGCGCGATCGCGGTTCTCGACCGCGCGTTCGTACGCGTCGATCCGCGCGTGCTGCTCCGCGGTCGCCTCGTCGAGCCGGCGTTGTTGCTCGACCTGGTCCCGCAGTGCCCGGGTGACCCGCTCGCGACGGGTGTCCTCGGCGGCCCGGTGCCGCTCGATCGCCTCCGCGAACCGGTCCTCCGCGTCGGCGAGTCGACGCGCGAACCTCCGCTCGGCTCCCCACCAGCGGAACCGTCCCGGCGGATGGGGCACGAACGCATCCCAGACGGGTCCGGGACGCGCCTCGAGATCGCCCGGCGACACGGTCGGCGGGGCCCGCCGGGGTGTGCGTTTGAGGGTCCGCAGATCGGTGCCGTGGACATCGATCGCGAGGGCGCCGGCCAGGATGTCGCCCAGGACCCGGACGCGCTCCTCCACCGCAGCGGTACGTTGTGCCGCCTCGGCGGTTCGCCCGGGCGGACGGTCGCTGCGGGCACGTCCTTCAATGGATCGGCCCATCGCCTCACACCTCTCTACACCAATGTAACGGTCCAACCACTCTGCGCGACTGTCGTGACGGAGAGTTGGTCATGACATTGCTTGCCGTCTACCCCCTGTTTCCTGCCGGCCGCCGCCCGCGCCTCCCGCCGCACGTGCCCTTGCCGATGCATCGGACGAAGGTGACGATGACAATCATGAGCCTGCCTTCGTACGCGTCCGGGGTGTCCGAGGTTCCGTTGCTGGGCGAGACGATCGGGGCCAACCTGAGACGGACGATCCGGGAGTACGGCGACCGCGACGCGCTGGTGGAGGTCCAGACCGGAAGGCGCTGGTCGTACGACGAGTTCGGCGCCGAGGTGGAGCTGGTCGCACGAGGCTTGCTGGCGCGGGGGATCGCGAAGGGTGACCGGGTCGGCATCTGGGCCCCGAACCGCGCCGAGTGGACGATCACGCAGTACGCGACCGCGCTGGTCGGCGCGATCCTGGTGAACATCAACCCGGCGTACCGGACGCACGAACTGGCGTACGCGCTGAACCAGTCCGGTGTCCGGCTGCTGATCTCGGCGACCGAGTTCAAGAGCAGCGACTATCGCGCGATGGTCGACGAGGTGCGGCCGAACTGCCAGGCGCTCGAGGAGACGGTCTACCTCGGCTCCGGCGACTGGGACGAGCTCAGGGACGCCGCCGGCCGCATCAGCCTGGACGAGATCCACCAGCGCGAGGCGGAGCTGTCCTTCGACGACCCGATCAACATCCAGTACACCAGCGGCACCACGGGCTTCCCGAAGGGCGCGACGCTCAGCCACCACAACATCCTGAACAACGGCTTCTTCGTCACCGAGACGATCGCGTTCACCGCCGACGACCGGCTCTGCATCCCGGTACCCTTCTACCACTGCTTCGGCATGGTGATGGGGAACCTCGGCTGCACCACCCACGGCGCCTGCATGGTGATTCCCAGCGAGGCGTTCGATCCGGCCGCGACGCTCGAGGCCGTCCAGGACGAGCGGTGTACGGCGTTGTACGGCGTACCGACGATGTTCATCGCCGAGCTCGGGCTGACGGACTTCTCGGACTACGACCTCACGAGCTTGCGGACCGGCGTGATGGCGGGATCGCCGTGCCCGATCGAGGTGATGAAGCGCTGCGTCGCGGACATGCACATGGCCGAGGTGGCGATCTGCTACGGCATGACCGAGACGTCGCCGGTGTCGACCCAGACGCGGCGTGACGACGATCTGGACCGGCGCACGTCGACCGTCGGCCGGGTGATGCCGCACGTCGAGGTCAAACTGGTCGATCCGGCAACGGGTCTCGTCGTACCGACAGGTGAGCCGGGCGAGCTGTGCACCCGTGGGTACTCCGTGATGCTCGGCTACTGGGACGAGCCGGAGAAGACCGCGGAGGCGATCGACCAGGCCCGCTGGATGCACACCGGCGACCTGGCGACGATGCGCGCCGACGGGTACGTCAACATCGTCGGCCGGATCAAGGACATGGTCATCCGCGGCGGCGAGAACGTCTATCCACGAGAGATCGAGGAGTTCCTGTACACCCACCCGTCGATCGCCGACGTCCAGGTCATTGGTGTGCCCGACGAGAAGTACGGCGAGGAACTCTGCGCCTGGATCAAGCTCAAGCCCGGCGCCGACCCCCTCGACGCGGAAGCCGTCAAAGCCTTCGCCGACGGCAAACTGGCCCACTTCAAGATCCCCAAGTACGTCCTCCTGGTCGACGACTTCCCGATGACCGTCACCGGCAAGATCCGCAAGATCGAGATGCGCGAGAAGTCCGTCGAAATCCTCGAACTCGGCTGACTTCCTGGCTACACACGCGAAACCCGCGGGGGCGGTTTGGAAACCTGAGTTTGTTCCGGGGGCAATTGCGCGGCAATCGGGCGGTCCTTCACTGGATGTCATCCAGAACGGACCGAATCCCCGGGAGCCGGCATGCAACTCACCGACGGTGCGCACGTCCCCGTCGTCGTGGTCGGCGGCGGCCAGGCCGGGCTCGCGACGAGTTGGCACCTCACCGCGCAGGGCCTGGATCACCTTGTCCTGGAGGCGGATCGGGTCGGCAGCGAGTGGCGCAACCGGCGGTGGGACTCGTTCTGCCTGGTGACGCCGAACTGGCAGTGCAGGCTGCCGGGATTCCCGTACGACGGACCGGACCCGGACGGCTTCATGGTCCGCGACGAGATCGTCGACTACCTGGAAGCCTACAAGGAGTCGTACGACGTCCCGATCGTGGAAGGTGTCCGGGCGACGCGGCTCGACCACGGGTTCCGGATCGCCACGACCGCGGGGACGCTGACCGCCGACCAGGTGGTGGTTGCGACCGGTCCGTACCAGCTCCCGCGCATTCCACGGATCGCTGAGCGGCTCGCCGTACCTCAGCTGCATTCGTCGGAGGTACAAGAATCCGGACCTGTTGCCACCCGGCGAGATCCTCGTCGTCGGCACCGGTCAGTCCGGCTGCCAGATCGCCGAGGACCTGCACCTGGCCGGGCGTACGGTGCATCTGGCCACCGGCAGTGCCCCGCGCGTCGCGCGGCTCTACCGCGGGCTCGACGTGGTCGCGTGGCTGGACCGGATGGGCTACTACAGCAAGGGAATCGACGAGTTCGACGACGTCGACGCGGCGATCGTCGATCCGTACGCACATGTCTGCGTCTCCACCGCCGTCGCCGACGAGCTACTGGCCGGATGGGGGCTCAAGGCAACAGTCATCCCGAACGGCGTGGACGCCGCTCGCTTCGCGGCGGCAGCCGGTCCGCAGCCTGTCGCCACGGCGGATCGGGAGAGGTGGCGTTGGCCGGCTCGGGCGCTACGTTCTCACCGTCGGCGGGATCGAGCCCCGAAAGGGCTCGCTCGATCTGGTCGAGGCGTACGCCCTTCTCGGCGACCCGGACGTGCGGTTGGTGATCGCCGGTGGCGAGACGCTCTTCGACTACCGCGCGTACCGTGCCGCGTGGGACGAGCGTGCCGCGGAGCTCAGCGTCGCGCCGGTCGTGCTCGGTCCGGTCGACGACACGCAGCTCCCAGCACTGGTCGCGGGGGCCGAGGTCTTCGCCTTCCCTTCTGTCAAAGAAGGTTTCGGCCTGGCCCCACTGGAGGCGCTGGCCGCCGGCGTGCCGCTGGTGGTCTCCGACCTACCGGTCTTCCGGGAGATCTTCCGCGACGCCGCGTCGTACGCGATCGGTCCGGCGGACCTCGCGCGCCAACTGCGTGCGGCACCTCGAACCGATCGCTCCGCTCGCAGCCGCGCACTCGCCGCGACCTACACCTGGCCGGCCGCGGCGGCCGCTCACCTGGAGTTCTATGCGCGAGTTCTGAACACGAGCCAGCGGAGCGCCCAGTCTGCCAGCCCACCCGTCCTCGGCGCCGACTGTGGAGGGTTTCTGCCCGATCCGGGGGTAAAACCCTCCTCGGTCTGCCACGGGACCAGGCTAGCGGACCGCGGCCAGCGCCGCTGAGTCCTCGTCGCCGAAATCATCCTCGAGTTTCTCCGGGGAGTAGTCGAGGTCGATGCCGGCGACATCCGCGCCGACGGCCGACTCGATCGCGCCGAGGCGCCGGGTCGCGCGGTCACCGGCGTACGTCATCAACGCTGTCGGGTTGATCTCCGGGGGAAGCTCCGCGGAGTTCTCGAGAGCCCACTGGATCTGGGTGAGTGCGTGCGGCAGCAACTCCTCCATGGTGTCGGTGACGACCGTCCAGTTCGACGCGTCGGCGGCGACGTGCCGGCGGCAGGTGAACGTGCCCCAGGCCATGTGCCGGCGCTCGTCGTCGCCGATCCGGCGGATCAGTTCCTGCATGCCGGGCAGTACGCCGCGCGCCGTACAAAGCAGGTTCCACGCGTGGTAGCCGGTCAGGGCCAGCGTGCCTTCGACTACGTGGTTGTAGGTGACACTCGCCCGGACCTGGTTGGCCGGCGACGGGTCGTCCGCCAGCGACTTGAGTGCGACCGGCAGCGCCTCGTAGAAGATCGCGCGGTAGCCGGGGTTGTTCTCGACGTAGTGGTGCAGGTCCTCGGTGACGCCGACCGCGTCCAGCCAGAGCCGGAAGACCGCGGTGTGCTTGGCCTCCTCGAAGCAGAACTGGGTCAGGTACATCTCGTCGCCGAACCGTCCCTCGGCCGCCATTGCCTGCAGGAACGGCTGCAGGTCCTCGGTCACTGCCTCCTCCCCGGCGATGAACTGCGAGCACAGCAGCAACGCGTTGTCCTTGTCGTTGTCGCCGAGCTCCTGCCAGTCCTTCGCATCCTGACCGAAGTCGATGTCCCGCGGGTTCCAGAACTTCCGGTTGCCCTTGTCGAACAGCCGCAGCGGCAGCGCGTCCCAGTTGAAACCACCCGACCGCAGTGAGCTGAATCCCTGCCGGTGAAGGGGATTCGTGGTGGTCATGGGGCCTCCCGGCCTGGACTGAGGAGCGGAGGGAGCGAAGCGACTGGAGCGACGAGGGAAGGCCGGGAGTCAGTGCCCCATGACCCTGCTGGCGCCGAAGGCCCGGCCAAAAGAAACGGGGAGAGGACGCGAGCCAGCTGCGCGGCCACGGCCGCCGGGGGAGGGCCCGGCGTGACGATGTGGCTCATGACGACGCGCAAGGCGACGTCCACGCAGCTGGTCGCGTCCTCGGACGGAACCTCCGGCCAGTGCTCCCTGACATGCGCGTCCAGCCGGAGGTGAGCCAGCTCCAGCACCTGCTGCCCCCGTGTGGTCAGCAGCTGACTGGCCTGGTCGGATCCCGGCTGGCTCAGCGCAGCCCGGATCAGCGGGTTCTCGCCGGCCAGCGTGAGCGCGCGCTCGACCGCGGCCCGCAGGCCGTCGATCGGATCGGACTGCTCGGCGAGCGCGGCGTTCACGTCCAGGACGAACCGCTCGGTCTCACGTGCTGCCACCGCTTCCAGCACGCCCCATTTGTCGCCGAACTCGTTGTAGACGGTCTGCCGGGACACGCCGGTCCGGCGGCCCACGTCGGCCATCCGGAGTCCGTCGTACCCGCCGGCGACGACCGCGTCGTACGCGGCGTCCAGCAGTTCGTCCCGGAGACGGCGCTTGGTCCGGTCGGCGAACGAGTCCATGACGACGAGGGTTTACAAGAACCTCCTGGATGTCAAGAGTCCGGACAGAGTGTCCTCAGTTGTCAAGTGACGAGAAGTGCGCCGCGTCGCCGGTCCGCGGCGTACTCCGGACGCCGTCGATGCTGACCGGGACGTCGCCGGCCAGGGTGACCCGGTGCAGGCGGCGCGGCTGGTCGTCGTAGTCGGCGACGCCGTAGTGCTGGGTGGCCCGGTTGTCCCAGATCGCCAAGTCGCCCGGCTGCCACTGCCAGCGGACCGTGTTGTCGAGATTCGTGATCCGGTTCTGCAGCAGCTCGAACAACGCGGTCGTCTCGGCGGAGGTGAAGCCGACGAAGCGCCGGACGAAATGGCCGAGCACGAGTGAGCGCTCGCCGGTCTCGGGGTGGACGCGGACGACCGGGTGCTCGGTCTCGAACAGCGTCGACACGAACTGCTCGCGGTGCTTCTCGACCTTCACGTCCACACCGCCGATCCGGACCTCGTCTGCTGCGCCGGCGTAGTCGTACACGTTGCTGTGCACCGCCCACAGCCGGTCGACCAGCGCTTGCAGAGCGACCGGCAGCTTCGCGTACGCCGCGACCGTGTTGGCCCACGTGGTCGCGCCGCCGTACGTGGGCAACGTGACGGCACGGAGGATGCTGATCGCGGGGATCCGGTCGACGAAGGTGACGTCGGTGTGCCAGCTGTTCGCCTTGCCGTAGTCGGAGTCGATCGGCAGCACGTTCGCAGCGCCTTCGATGCTCTTCGAGGTCGGATGGGCGAGTGTCGGCGTACCGAGCAGTTGGGCGAACGCGAGCTGACCGGCATCGTCCAGGTGGTGCTGCTCGCGGAAGAAGACGACCTTGTGGTCGAGCAGGGCCTGCCGGATCGCGGCGACGGTCTGCGGGCTCAGGTCCCCGCCGAGCGTGACGTTGCCGATGACGGCGCCGATCGCGCCACCGGCCTTGGTGACGGTGATCTCCGGTGCTTCGAGCTGAGTGGTCATGGGTGGGCTCCCTCAGGGTTTCACTCCCCTCGCTCCGAGCGAGGCGGGGGTGAGTGTTGGTTAATGTGTATTTTCCTACTTAATTAGTAGACATAGCTCTCGTTTCGGGATGCGAGATTCGAGGAACGGGTGGACCACGTAGGGTTGGGGACGTGTCAACCGCCGAGATCCAGCCTGCTTCCGCGACCGCCGATGTGCCGGAGTTGGTGGTCGGATTCGACCTGGACATGACGCTGATCGATTCGCGGCCGGGGATCCAGGCAGTCTGGGACCTGCTCGCCGCGGAGACCGGCGTACCGATCGACTCCGAGCTGGTGGTCAGCCGGCTCGGGCCACCGCTGATCTGGGAGATGGCGAACTGGTTCCCGCCGGAGCAGGTCGACGCGATGGTGTCCCGGTACCGGGAGCACTACCCGTCGTACGCGATCACCGGAAGCCTGCCGCTGCCGGGAGTCGCCGAGTCGCTGGCCGCGATCCGGGCGCTGCGCGGGCGGACGATGGTGGTGTCGGCGAAGTACACCCCGTCGGTGCGGCTGCACCTCGAGCACCTCGGCCTGGACGTCGACGAGCCGGTCGGTGACCTGCACGGAGCCGAGAAGGGTACGGCGCTCTGCGAGCACAAGGCGACGATCTACGTCGGCGACCACACCGCGGACATCGACGGAGCCCGTGCGGCCGGTGCGGTGGCGGTGTCCGTCGCAACCGGTCCGTTCACCGCCGACGAGCTCCGGGCGTACGGCGCGGATGTCGTACTGAACGATCTCACCGAGTTCCCGGCCTGGCTGGATGCGTACGTGCTGGAGCAGCGGCTGGACGCGTTGATGCGGCGGCTGTCGAGCTACGACAAGCTGGTGGTCGCGTTCAGCGGCGGCGCGGACTCGGCGTTCCTGCTCGCGGCCGCGGCCCGGGCGATCGGTCCGGCGAACGTGGTCGCGGCGACGGCGATCTCGCCCTCGCTGCCGACGGCGGAGCTCGAGCCCGCAGCGCGGTTCGCGGACGGGATCGGCGTACGTCATCTCACCCCGCACACGCACGAGATGGAGCGCGAGGGGTACCAAGCCAACTCGGGCGCCCGGTGTTACTTCTGCAAGGCCGAGCTGGTCGAGACGCTGCAGCCGATCGCGGACAAGTTCGGCATCACCGCGATCGCGACCGGGACGAACGCCGACGACGCGATCGCCGGGTTCCGGCCGGGCATCCGGGCCGCGTTCGAGCGGGGCGCGATCACGCCGCTGAAGGACGCGCGGCTGACCAAGGCGCAGATCCGCGAGGCGTCCCGCAGTTGGGGACTCGAGACCTCGGACAAGCCGGCCGCCGCGTGCCTGTCCAGCCGGATCGCGTACGGCATCCGGATCACGCCGAACCTGCTGGCCCGGGTCGACCGCGCCGAACAGGCGGTCCGCTCGCGGCTCTCGTCGTACGGCGTCGAGAACGTCCGCGTCCGTGATGTCGGGGAGACGGCAAGTATCGAGATCGACGCCGCGTTGCTGGATCAGGTCGATCACCAGGTGCTCGTCGACGCGGTGGTCGCCGAGGGGTTCCCGGCCGCTCAGGTCGACCCGCGGGGCTTCCGGTCCGGATCGATGAACGAACGGTTGAAGGATCCGGACAAGTACCGCTGAGGTGTGGGCTTGGACAGATGCGGGAAGCCTGCCGGTTCAGGTAGTTTCCCGGAGGCGCCGCGGCGCCGGTTCACGTACGCTGGGTTTCCGGCCGGGCCGCGTGTCCGGTCTTGTTCCGACGATTGACGACTGAAGAGGTTCCCGTGCCCGTTGGCAAGGTGAAGTGGTATGACTCCGACAAGGGGTTCGGCTTCCTCAGCAAGGAGGAAGGCGGGGACGTGTACGTCCGCGCCGAGGCGCTGCCCACGGGAGTGACCAGCCTGAAGCCGGGCCAGAAGGTCGAGTTCGGCGTCGTCGAGGGACGCAAGGGCGAGCAGGCTCTCCAGGTCCGGCTGATCGACCCGCCGCCGTCGGTGGCGAAGGCGATGCGGCCGAAGCCGGAGGAGATGCAGCTCGTCATCGAGGACCTGATCAAGCTCCTCGACAACGTCGGCGAGCAGTACCGCCGCGGCCGCCACCCCGACGGCAAGGCCGCCCGCCAGGTCGCCACCGTCCTCCGCGGCGTCGCCGACAAGCTCGACGTCTAGCCTCGGCGGTCGATCAGGGCCTGGATGCCGTCGAGGACGGTGTCCAGGCCGAAGGTGAACTCGGCGGTGTCGAAGTCGCCGGCGTACCCCTCGGACGGTGGCTGCTCGAGGGTGGCCGCGATCCCGGGGAAGCGGTCCGGGGTGGCGAGCATCGCGAGTCGCCGGGTGTAGCGCAGGTCGGCCTCGCGGGCGGCGTCCGGCTCGGTGTGCATGCCCGCGGTGAGCTGCGCCGTACCCCGGACATAGATGTTCACCAGCAGCATCGACGACAACCGGTCCGGCGGCGACAGCGGCGTACCGTCGAACGCCTGCAACGCTGACTCCATCCAGGTCAGCTGGTTGGGTGACAGCGGCGGCTCGGTGACCGGGATCTGCAGGATCCACGGATGCTGCCGCAATCCGTCGCGGAACGCCAAGGCCCAGGCGGTGATCCGGTCCCGCCAGCCGGTGTGCGCGTCCAGGTCCGGGGGCGTGCCGAACGCGTGCTCCAGCATCACGACGTACAGGTCGTCCTTGGCGTCGACGTACCGGTAGAGCGACATCGTGGTGAAGCCGAGCTCGGCCGCCACCTTGCTCATCGAGACCGCGGCCAGCCCGCCCGCGTCGGCCAGCTTGACCGCCGCGCGGGCGATGTCGCTGATGTGAAACGCCGGCTTCGGCCCCGGCCGCTGGCGGCCCTCGATCCCCCACAGCTGCTGCAGCACCCGCGGCAGTTCCTCGTCCATGACTCTCCTCTGCTCCGTCCCTCCACCCTATCTGTTTACAGCATAGACAGTCTTGGATATGGTCTGTGTATGGCGCACACAGTGTGCGGCGTAGACAGATAACCCGGAGGGTGTCATGGGTACGACGGAACGGGCGGGACGCAAGGAGTGGATCGCGCTCGGCGTGCTCGCACTGCCGCTGCTGCTGGTCTCGATGGACGTCTCGGTGCTGTACTTCGCGGTCCCGTTCATCAGCGCGGACCTGGGCGTCTCGGCGACCGAGCAGCTGTGGATCTTCGACATCTACGGATTCGTGCTGGCCGGTCTGCTGATCACGATGGGCTCGCTCGGCGACCGGATCGGGCGGCGCCGGCTGCTGGTGTTCGGTGCGATCGGGTTCGGGCTGGCGTCGGTCGCAGCGGCGTACGCGCAGAGCCCGGAGCAGCTGATCGCGGCCCGCGCGGTGCTCGGTATCGGCGGCGCGACCCTGATGCCGTCGACCCTGGCGCTGATCCGGAACATGTTCCACGACCCGGCCCAGCGGTCGAAGGCGATCGCGTTCTGGAGCGCGGTGATGATGGGCGGGATCACGCTCGGCCCGGTGCTCGGCGGCTTCCTGCTGGAGCACTTCTGGTGGGGCTCGGTGTTCCTGATCAACACCCCGGCGATGGTGTTGCTGCTGGTGCTGGCGCCGATGCTGCTGCCGGAGTTCAAGACACCTCGGGCCGGCCGTTTCGACCTGATCGGGTCGGTGCTGTCGTTGGCCGCCGTACTGCCGGTGATCTGGGGGATCAAGGAGCTCGCGGCCAATGGTGCGTCCGCGTTGCCGGTGGTGTCGATCGTGGCCGGGTTGGTCTTCGGGGTGCTGTTCGTGCAGCGGCAGCGGACCGCGGCGTACCCGATGCTCGACCTGTCGATGTTCCGGAACCGCGCCTTCAGCGGTTCGCTCGCCGCCAACACGATCGGCACGCTGGCGCTGGTGGGCAACGCGGTCTTCCTGACGCAGTACCTACAGCTCGTGCACGGTCTGAGCCCGTTCAAGGCGGCGCTGTGGTCGCTTGCCCCGTCCATCCTGGTCGGTGGTGCTGCTCCGCTCGCCACGGTGCTCGCGGGCAAGATGGACCGCGCGTACGTGATCGGTGGTGCCTTCGTCCTCGCTGCGACCGGGTACGGCGTACTGACTCAGCTGGACGCGGACTCGTCGCTGGCGGTGCCGCTGACCGGCGCTGGTCTGCTCGCGGCCGGGCTCGTCATGGTGATGTCCCTGGTCACCGAGGCCGTCGTCGGCTCCGTCGCCCCCGAACGCGCCGGCTCGGCGTCGGCGGTGATGGAGACCTGCTCCGAGTTCGGCGGCGCGCTGGGCATCGCGATCCTCGGCTCCATCGGTACGGCGGCCTACCGCGCCGATCTCCCGTCGGACCTCCCGTCCGACGTGGCGGACCCGGTCCGCGAAGGCCTCCCCGCCGCCACCGCCGCGGCCGCCCACCTCCCGGCCGACGTGGCCGACACCATCCTCACCACGGCCCGCCACGCCTTCACCCACAGCATGAACGTCGTCTCCCTCGTCGGCTGCCTACTCCTCCTCACCACCGCACTGGCCGCCACCCTCACCCTCCGCGGCACCACCCCCCAACATCCCACCCCCACCGACCCCGCCACCCCCACCCCCACCCCCGACCCCATCTCCACCCCCGAACTCCACCTAACCGCCTAACCCCCAACACCAACTGGGCCCGCCGGACAAGCCACAACCTGCCCGACGGGCCCAGAACCCTGTCCCCGGTCCCCGGTCCCCAGAACCTGTCTCCTCCCCGGTGCCCGGGGTACGGGAGGACGCGACAAGCTCCTCGGCGCTGCCTTCGGTCGGGGCTTTGGACACGAAGTGGGGTCCTCGGACATGGCACAACCTGCCCGACGGGCCCACAACCCTGTCCCCGGTCCCCAGAACCTGTCCCCGGTCCCCGTGCCCGGGGTGCGGGAGGTACCGACGGGCTGCTTGGCGCTGCCTTTGGTCGGGGCCTTGGACAAGAAGTGGGGTCCTCGGACATGGCACAACCTGTCCGTGCACCCCAGAACCTGTCCCCGGCCCCGATCCCCGTGCCTTGGGGTGCGGGAGGTACCGACGGGCTGCTTGGCGCTGCCTTTGGTCGGGGCCCTGGACAAGAAATGGGGTCCCCGGACATGGCACAACCTGTCCAAGCACCCCACAATCTGTCCCAGGTCCCTCCAGATGCACGGTCCCCAGGGGATGACTAGTGCCTCGCCAGGAAACGTCGAGGTCGTTACGGCACTTGCCTTCCGCGCGGTCAGTTCAGGGGAGAACCTCGCAGCTGCACCCTTCTACCTACGCATTCCCAGGGTGAAGGGACCAGATCAGGGGTGAACCCCGCACCTGGCCGCCGGGGCGGGCTTCGGGGTGGTGGTCACTGCGGATTACCTCCCCAACCTTGCTTGACGCGGCACGAGATCCCCGGAGGTGCCCCGGTCCCAAGGTGATCAGGTCCTGGGCGTGACCTGGACCCCGCTGGTGAGAGAGGTCGCGACGGGTCGCTCGGCGCTTTTTGGCCGGGCCTTGGACAAGAACTGGGTCTCCGGACATGGCACAACTTGTCCGAGGACCCCACAACCTGTTCCAGGACCCGCCAGATGCCCGCCTTGGAGTGGTCGGGTCCTGGGGGCGAATAGGTTCCGCGGGTGGTGACCAGGTCCCCAGGTTGTGTCCTAGGTCCCGGTGGGTGGTGAGTGTGTCAGCG
Source organism: Kribbella sp. NBC_01484 (assembly GCF_036227145.1). NCBI lineage: Bacteria > Bacillati > Actinomycetota > Actinomycetes > Propionibacteriales > Kribbellaceae > Kribbella > Kribbella sp. NBC_01484. The sequence goes on along the minus strand of NZ_CP109437.1, from coordinate 1,368,586 downwards.
GTACAGGTGCCGGCGGGGAGGTTTCGGAGGAGGGCAGCCCGGGAGGGCTGTGGTCGGCGCCGGGGTTGGCGGTTGTCTGGGCTAGCGCGGGGGGCGGCGGGGGGTGTCGCCGCCGGGGCGGCGTCTGAAGAGGCCGCGGTCGCGGTCGTGTTCGACGGTTGGCTCCTCGGACCAGGGGGCCTGGTCTTCGACGGTGTCGTCGGCATCGTCTTCTGGTTGGCCGCTCCACCAACGGCCGATCGGCTGGTCCGGGGGTTTGCGGGCGTCCGGCTGCCGGGCGTCCGGCTGCCGATCGTCCTGGTCGGTGCGGAACTCGACCGTCGGCTCGTCGTGGCGGCCGGAGCGTTGGGCCCGGTTGGCGCGTTGCTCGGCGACGCTGGTCGTGAGGATCGTCCGACTCGTGGACGTCGCCTGATGCTCCGTCGGGCCAGGCCGGCTGGGGTGCGGGCCGGCCGGCTTCGGCGGGTGCGGCGCGCGGAGTGGTGGGGCCGGCGCCGGGCGGAAGCGCAGTACCAGGAACACGACGATCAGCAGTACGGCGGCCAGGAAGCCGAAACCCAGCCGGGGGAGCAGGGGGAGGATGATGCCGAAGCCGCCGCCGATGACCCATGCCAGTTGCAGCACGGTCTCCGAGCGGGCGAAGACCGACGTACGCACGGACTCCGGCACGTCACGCTGGATCATCGCGTCCAGCGACAGCTTGCCGAGTGAGCTGCACAGGCCGGCGATGAAGCCGAGCGCGATCAGGAACACGAAGCCGTAGAACACCGCCACTCCGAGCGCGACCGTCGCGTCCGCGATCAGGACGACCAGCACGACCGTCTCGGGTTTACGGGCCTTGAGCAACGATCCGAGCACGGTGCCGAGGCTGTTGCCGATCCCGGCCGCCGCGATCACCGCGCCCGCCGCGAGCGCGCCGTCGATCCCGCTGATCGGCTTGTCCCGGAGCAGGAACGCCAGGTACATGGTCAGGAACCCGGACACGAACCGCAGCCCGAGATTGCACCGGATCCCGCGTGCCACGGCCGCCGTGATCGCGCGCCGTCTCGCGTCTCGTCCCGCCGTACCCGTGATCTCCTCGCCGGCCGGCGAGTCGACCGCGCTCGGCAGCCGGATCGCGAGGATCAGGCCGATCGTGTAGACCACCGCGGCCCAGCGCAGCGACCACTGCGGGCCGATCGCGGCGAACGCGGCCGCGATTCCGGCGCCGATCGTCGCGCCGGCGACACCGGCCAGCGAGATCCGGGAGTTGGCTGTGACGAGGGTGATCTCCTTGGGGAGCAGGCGCGGTACGGCGGACGCCCGGGTGACGCCGTACGCCTTGGAGGCGACCAGGCAGCCGAGGGCGGCCGGGTACAGCCAGCTGGACGTGCTCCCGTTCATCGAGGCGGCGAGGCTCCAGACCAGGAACCCGCGCACCGCGAGCGTCGCACCGATCGCCCAGCGGCGGCCGTGCCGGAAGCGGTCGAGGATCGGGCCGATCAGCGGTGCCATCAGCGCGAACGGCGCCATCGTCAGCACGAGGAACAGCGCGACCCGGTCCCGGGCCTGGTCGCTCGGCACGGTGAAGAACACGGTCCCGGCCAGGGAGACGGCGAAGGCGGTGTCACCCGCGGCGTTCACCGCGCCCAGCTCGATCAGCCGGGAGAGCCCCGACTCGCCGGCACCTTGTGCACTGGTCAGCCCGCGGATCCGCCGACCGGTGGCGCGTCCGACCTTGCCGCTGACCGAAGCGGTCTTCTTCGAGGCGGCCGCGACCCCGTCCGCGCCGACCTTCGACGCGTGGCCCACCTTCTTACTGGCACTGCCCAACTTGTCCCGGGCGTCGCTGAACCGCTCGCCCGCAGACTTCCCGGCCGGACTCTCATCGGTTGGCTGCCCACCCGCCGGCTGCCCACCCGCCGGCCGCCCCCCGGCAGGCTGCGCGCCGGCGGGCTTGCCACCGGGCGTCGCCTTCGGGTCGGCGGGGTCTGGGGTGTGCATGGAACTATCCTGCCTCCTGCCGGGGACAGACCGGAGTCACGGCACGTTCGGGTCAGCTTCCGGAGCATGCGAGAATGGGCGATTGTGACTCCCGTCAGAACTCCGGAACCGGTGCGTGCCAAGCCCGACGCCATCTGTGTCGCGGCCGTCGAACCGGCCCGCGAGGCCGCGATCATCGAGGCCGGCGCCGCGGTGGTCGGGGAGCACCTCGGTCATCGGGTCGAGGGTGAGCGCCTCGTCACCCACTACTTCGCGTCCACCCACCCCGGGTACCGCGGCTGGCGCTGGGCGGTCACGCTGACCCGCGCCTCCCGGGCGAAGACGGTCACCGTCAACGAGGTCGTCATGCTGCCCGGCGACGAGGCGATCGTCGCACCGGAGTGGGTCCCGTGGTCGGACCGGGTTCAGCCCGGCGACCTGCGTCCCGGCGACCTGTTCCCGACCCTCCCCGACGACCCGCGCCTCGAGCCCGGGTTCACCGACACCGCGGGTGCTCCCGAGGACGTACTGACGGTCGTCGAGGAGCTCGGACTCGGTCGCGAGCGCGTCCTCTCGCCGTACGGTCGGGAAGACGCAGCCGACCGCTGGTACGGCGGAGACTTCGGGCCGACGTCCGCGATCGCGCAGGCCGTCCCGTACAAGTGCCACTCGTGCGGGTACTGGATCCGCCTGGCCGACAGCCTCGGACAGGCGTTCGGCGTCTGCGCCAACGAGATGGCTCCGGGCGAGGGCCGCGTCGTCGCGTACGACTACGGCTGCGGCGCCCACTCCGACGCCGTTATCGACATCCCCGACCAGCCGATCGCCGAACACGCCTTCGACACCACCGGCTACGACGCCCTCGAACTCGAGGCCGCCGCCAAAGCCGATGCCCTCGAGGCCGACGCCGTAGAGCCCGAGGTGGATCTCACCGAAGCCGCCGCGGAAGAACTCGCCGAGGTAGACGCCGTCCAGGCCGAGGTGGAAGCAGCCGCCGAGCCAGAATCCGACGACGAACTAACCCAGCAATAACCGGAACTGGCCGAGCCACCGACTGTTGTTCCGGGTGATTCCCCAACCGTCAGTCTTCGACCTCGCTGCGGTGGCCGGCTTGGATGGCGGCCCAGCGGCGGCGGCAGTACCAGAGGCCGATCAGGCCGAGGCCGAAGCCGGCGACGGTGACCCAGAGCCACCAGCCGTGGCCGTTCTTCTCCAGATCGGCGCGGAAGATCAGGACGACGACGAACGCGACCGCCCAGGCGATGATGCCGGCGATCACGCTGGGGATGCCGGACAGGTCGAGCGGCTTGACCTCGGCGTGCACCAGTTCGCCGCGGGCGAGCTGACTCGTCGGGTCGTTGCGCTTCTTCGGCGCTGCCGCCTCCTCCTCCGTCACAGGCTCAACCTTAAGGCACAGCTGAGAACGGCTTGCCGTTAGTGCTCGCAACCTGGCGGTGAGAACTGGCACGATGCCGTCATGAGCTCGCCCCAGGCCACGACGGCCCGCTCCAGGTCAGGTTTCCTCGAGTCCTACTTCAAGATCAGTGAACGTGGGTCCTCCCTCAGCCGGGAGGTTCGCGGCGGGCTGGTCACGTTCTTCACGATGGCCTACATCGTCGTGCTGAACCCGCTGATCATCGGCACCGTCAAGGACGGCGACGGGCAACTGGTCGGTGGTGGCACCAACCCGGATGTGTCGATCGCGAAGGTAGCGGTCGCCACGGCGCTGGTGGCCGGCGTGGTCACCATCCTCATGGGCGTCCTGGCGAACTTCCCGCTCGCGCTGGCGACCGGGTTGGGGCTGAACGCGTTCGTCGCGTTCTCGATCGCGACCAAGATGACCTGGGCCGACGCGATGGGCCTGGTCGTGCTGGAAGGTCTGGTCATCCTGGTGCTGGTGCTCACCGGGTTCCGGAAGGCCGTGTTCGAGGCGGTGCCGCTGCAGCTGAAGATCGCGATCAGTGTCGGCATCGGCCTGTTCATCGCGTTCATCGGGTTGGTCGACGCGGGCCTCGTGCGCCGGCCCGCCGCGCCGGACGGGCCACCGGTCGAGCTGGGGAGTGCCGGGGAGCTGCGGGGCTGGCCGGTCCTGGTCTTCGTCTTCGGCCTGCTGCTGATGGTCACGTTGTACGCCCGCAAGGTGAAGGGTGCGATCCTGATCGGCATCGTCGCCTCGACCGTGCTGGCGATGATCTTCCAGGCGGCATTCAACCTCGGGCTGCGCAAGGACAACCCAGGCGGCTGGGGCCTGCAGGTGCCGGAGCTGCCGGACAAGTGGTTCTCGAAGCCGAATCTGGATCTCCTCGGTGAGTTCAACCTGTTCGGGTCGTTCGAGCGCATCGGGGTGATCGCGGCGCTGCTGATCATCTTCACGCTGATGCTGGCCGACTTCTTCGACACCATGGGGACGATGACCGCGATCGGCGCCGAGGCCGGCCTGCTGGACAAGGACGGCATCCCGCCGAACTCGCAGCGGATCCTGGTCGTGGACAGCGTCGCGGCCGCGGCCGGTGGTGCCGCGTCGGTCTCGAGCAACACGTCGTACATCGAGTCCGCGTCGGGTGTCGGCGAGGGCGCCCGGACGGGGCTGGCGAGTGTGGTCACCGGGATCTGCTTCCTGATCTCGATGGTGGTCGCGCCGCTGGTCACCCTGGTGCCGTACGAGGCTGCGACGCCGGCGTTGATCCTGGTCGGTTTCCTGATGATGACGCAGGTGAAGGGGATCAACTTCGACGACATCGAGGTCGCCTTCCCGGCGTTCCTGACGATCATCCTGATGCCGTTCACATACTCGATCTCGGCCGGGATCGGGGCCGGCTTCGTCTCGTACGCCGTACTCAAGGCCGTCCGTGGCAAGAGCCGCGAGGTGCACCCGCTGCTGTGGGTCGTGTCCCTGCTCTTCGTCCTCTACTTCGCCATCCACCCGCTCCGCGACTGGCTCACCTGAGCCGGAGGTACCGGCGCGAGCCCGGTGAAGTTGGCGGTGCCCACGTCAACCTTCAGCAGGGACGCGCTGATCAGCATCGGGTGGGTTCAGCAGCGTGATGTCGTACGACCGGCCACCGCGGCTGATGCCCCACAGGTCGCGCTGATCGCGAGCATGCCGAAGGCAACAAATTACGGCTCTTGTGCTGGGTGTGTGGGTGATAAGGGCCGGGGGTCTGCGGTGCGGTCGGTGGGTCCGGGGGGCTGCGGGGTCACCCGTTGGGGAGTGCGGACATCGGGTGTGGTGTCCGCGGTCCCGATCAGGTGTCCGAGGTCCGGAGAGTTGCTGGATCGAGTCCCCGGGAAGACCCGGCGTACCGACGAACGGGTAGTAGTCGGCGACGCCTCACCCGACCGGCCGGCATTCAGGCCGACCGCCTCATCCAGGTGCGAGCGCGGGCTGACCACTACCCGTCCGTCGGTACACCGGCCCGAACCCTGGTACGCCGCCGTCGTAGCCGAGTCACCGGGAATGCCGCGGGCCGGTTATGCGTTTTCTTTAGCAAAGGTAATGAGTTAAGGTAAAGGTATGCCCGAAGTCGTAGCGCAGCAGGTGAAGAGTGACGTCGGGCTGGCGAGTGCCCTGAGGTCGTCCACCTTGCGGTTGTCCCGGCAGCTCCGGCGGCAACGTGAGCCAGGTCACGACCTGACCGCGAACCAGCTCAGCGTGCTCGGCGCGCTGTCCAAGCACGAGGCGATGACGATCGGCGAGCTGGCCGCTCACGAGCAGGTGAAGCCGCCGTCGATGACGCGGATCATCACCAACATGGAGGAGGCGGGCCTGGTCGTCCGCCGCCCGAATCAGACCGACAAGCGCCAGATCATGGTCGAGCTGACCCCGCGCGCGGACGAGCTGATCCACGCCAACCGCCGGCGTCGCGACGAGTGGCTGCAAACCAAACTCAAGCAACTCACTCATGAGGAGCGCGACATCCTGCGCAAAGCAGCCCCCGTTCTCGAACGCCTGGCGGCCAGATGAGCCCGACCTTCCGCGCGTTCAAGGTCCGTAACTTCCGTCTCTACGCCTCCGGTGCGATCGTCTCCAACGTCGGCACCTGGATGCAGCGGGTCGCCCAGGACTGGCTGGTCCTCGAGCTGACCCATTCCGGTACGGCGCTCGGCATCGTCACCGGACTGCAGTTCCTGCCCGCCCTCCTGCTCGGTCCGTACGCCGGTCTCGTCGCCGACCGCTTCCCGAAGCGGCTGGTGCTGACCTGCACGCAGATCGCGATGGCCACCGTCGCCCTGGTGCTCGGTGGTCTGACGATCGCCGGTGTGGTCCAGCCCTGGCACGTCTACCTGCTGGCCCTGCTGTTCGGCGTGGGCACCGCCTTCGACGCGCCGACCCGGCAGTCCTTCGTCGTCGAGATGGTCGGCCGCGAGGAGTTGTCCAATGCCGTCGGGCTGAACTCGGCGTCCTTCAACGCCGCCCGGCTGCTCGGCCCGGCGCTGGCCGGTCTGCTGATCAACTGGATCGGCACCGGCCCGGTGATCCTGATCAACGGGTTCACCTATGCCGCCGTGATCCTGTCGCTGCGGTTGATGCGGGTCTCGGAGCTGCACACGCCGAAGCCCGCGGCCCGCGACAAGGGGATGATCCGCGACGGCATGCGCTACCTGTGGCGCCGGCCGGATCTGATGATGGTGCTCGTCGCGGTGTTCTTCGCGGGCACCTTCGGGCTGAACTTCCAGCTGACCTCGGCGCTGATGGCGACGAGTGTGTTCCACAAGGGCGCGGGGGAGTACGGCATCCTCGGCTCGGTGCTCGCGATCGGCTCGCTGGCCGGTGCGCTGCTGGCGGCCCGCCGGGTCCGGATCCGCGCTCGCCTGGTGATCGGCGCGGCTCTGGCGTTCGGTGTGTTCGAGATCATCAGTGCCTTGATGCCGACGTACCTGACCTTCGCGCTGGTGCTGCCGCTCGTCGGGCTGGCCTCGCTGACCATGCTGACCTCGGCCAACGCGACCATGCAGCTGAGTATCGCGCCGACCATGCGCGGCCGGGTGATGGCGCTCTACATGACGGTCCTGATGGGCGGTACGCCGATCGGGTCGCCGTTCATCGGCTGGATCGGGCAGGAGTTCGGCGCCCGCTACTCGCTGATCGTCGGTGGCGGCATGACGATCATCGGCACCGTCGGTTCGGTGCTGTACTTCTCCCGCCGGCGCGGCCTCGCGATCCGGCCGCGGCTGCTGCCGCGTCCCCGGCTCGAGGTGCTGCCGCAGACCGAGCTCCTCGGCGAGAAGGCCGTGGTCGACGCCGCCCCGCAGACGGAGGTTCTCGCCGGCAAGGACATCGGGCCTCGGGTCGCTTAGGGCCGGATTCGGGTCAGCAGGCGGGCGGCGAAGAACAGCGCGTCGACGTCGGTCCGGCGTTCGGTGCGCATCGCTGCCGGGTCGTGCCGCGGCTTCGGGCGCTCGAGCGGCGTCCGGGCCGTGCTGACCCGGAGGAAGCCCTCGACGCCGAAGCGGCCCTCGTTCGGCCTCCACTCGACATCGATGATGTCGGCGAGCGGCACCGGCCACGGGTCTCCGTTCGCCCGCTTCTTCCGCCCCGCCATCCGCTTGTACGCGAACACAAGCCGTCCGTTCGCCACGGACAAGGTCGCGTCGCGGCCCTCGATCTCGTCGGGTGCGACCGGCGGCGCGACCAGCCAGCGTACGGCGGAAGTCGTCGGGACATCGCGCCGGGCGAGTGTCACCCGGATCTCGGTCGCCAGCCGCTCGGCGAGCGCGCGATCGGTGAATGGGAAGGTGTACGGATCGATCAGTGCGTCGAAGTACCCACCGGTGACCGACTGCAGTGGATCCGCCTGCTCACGCAGGATCAGCCGGAGCACCGGAGCATCCTGGCTCACCTCGACCGCCTGCAGCGCCTCGACCGGAACGATCCGCTCGCCCAGCCGGGTCCGCAACGAATCGGTCAACGTGCCCAGCTCGCCGGCCGACGCGTCGTACCGGATCCTGAGCGTGCCTGCCCCGTCCCAGTCGACCGTTCCGTTCGCGCTCTTCAGTTCACCACCCGCCACCCTTCCCATCATCCTCGGTCGGCGGGTTCATGCGCACAGCTTGCCGTCACGGTCACAATGGGGTGTGACTCATTACGAACTCGTCGTCATCGGGACCGGCTCCGGGAACACGATCGTGAACCGCCGGTTCGCGGACCGGAAGGTGGCGATCGTCGAGCGCGGCACGTTCGGCGGCACCTGCCTGAACGTCGGCTGCATCCCGACCAAGATGTTCGCGTACACCGCCGACCTGGCCTACACGCCGTCGGTGAGCTCCCGGTACGGCGTCGACGAGCAGCGGCTCGGCGTCGACTGGCCGGCCATCCGGGACCGGATCTTCGGCCGGATCGATCCGATCGCGGCCAGTGGCTCGGAGTACCGGCACCACCACGTCGACAACGCCAACGTCACCGTGTACGACGGCACCGGCCGGTTCACCGGCGTCAAGGAGCTGACTGTCGACAACAAGGACGGGACGACCAGCGTGTTCAGCGCGGACCAGTTCGTCCTGGCGACCGGCAGCCGCCCGATCGTGCCGTTCATCCCCGGCCTCGAGGAGACCGGATACCACACCTCGAACACGATCATGCGGCTCGAGCAGCTGCCGCGGCGGCTGGGCATCATCGGCAGTGGCTTCGTCGCCGCCGAGTTCGCCCACATCTTCTCGTCGTACGGCGTCGAGGTCACGCTGATCGCGCGGTCGGAGCTGCTGCTGCGGCACGAGGACACCGACATCGCCGAGCGGTTCACTCAGCTCGCCCTCAGCCGGTACGACGTCCGCCTCGATCACGAGACGATCCGGGTGTCCCGACGGGAGAACGGATCGATCCTGATCGGCATGCTCTACCCGGACGGCGCGGACGAGGTCGAGGTCGACGAGCTCCTGGTCGCCGTCGGCCGCACCCCCAACTCGGACCTGCTGAACCTGGACGCCACCGGCGTCGAGGTCGACGACCAGGGGCGCGTGGTGGTCGACGACTACCAGCAGACCAATGTCGACGGCATCTACGCGCTCGGCGACGTGACCTCACCGCACCAGCTGAAGCACGTCGCGAACCACGAAGCCCGGGTGGTGAAGCACAACCTGCTGAACCCGGCCGACCGGATCAAGGCCGATCACCGCTTCGTCCCGCACGCCGTCTTCAGCTCACCACAGGTCGCCGCGGTCGGCCTCACCGAGCAGGAGGCCCGCGACCGCGGGATCCCTTATGTCGCAGGCGTCGAGAAGTACGCCGACATCGCGTACGGCTGGGCGATGGAGGACACGACCGGCTTCGCGAAGATCCTCGCCGACCCGAAGACCGGCCAGATCATCGGTTGCCACATCCTCGGCCCGCAGGCGTCCGCGGTGATCCAGCCGGTCATCCAGGCGATGAGCTTCGGCCTCGACGCGTACTCGATGGCGCGCAACCAGTACTGGATCCACCCGGCGATGTCGGAGCTGATCGAGAACGCGCTGCTCAAGCTGAAGCTAGACCCGGAAGGCTGAGATCACATCGCCGACCGCGTCCAGGGTGTCGAGGTCGGGCAGGCTGATCATCACCTCGGCCACGCCCGCCTCGGACAGCTCGCGGAAGCGGCCGATCTGGTCGTCGACCGTGCCCGCGTTGACCGAGGCGGCGTACCGGGCCGGGTTCAGATTGCGCGGGCGGAGCCGGTCGACCAGCTCGTCCACAGCCCGGGAATCCTTACCCACAAGGGTTGTGGACAGATGCGTGAGCTCGACCTTCCCAGAGAGGTAGGAAGCCAGCTTGCGCACCTGAGCGACGTCACCGAAGACGTTGACCGCGTCGGCGTACCGGGCGGCCAAGCGCAACGTCCGTGGACCGCTGCCGCCGACCAGCACCGGCAGATGCTCCTGCAAAGGTCGCGGATAGCACGTCGTGTCCGGCACCTCGAGGACCTTGCCGTGGAACGGTTTGTTGCCTGGTCCCCATAAAACCGGCAACAGCTGTAACGCGTCCTCGAGCAGCGCATAGCGTTTACCAACCGGTGGGAAGGACCAGCCGTAAGCCTTGTGCTCCGCCTCGAACCACGCCAGCCCGACGCCGCAGACGGCCCGCCCACCACTCAGTACGTCGAGAGTCGCGGCGATCTTCCCGAGATGCGCGACGTTCCGGTAGGTGATCCCGGAGACCAGGGTCCCCAGCCGCACCCGCGTCGTACACGCGGCCAGATACCCCAGCGTCGTCCAGCTCTCCAGGAAGTCCTCCCAGGCCCGCCCGACCTGCGGGATCTGCCGGAAGTGATCCATCACGTAGATCGCGTCGAACCCCGCCGCCTCGGCCTTCTCTCCGACCTCACGGATCCACGCGGCCGTTCCCGTCCGTCCGGCCGGGTGCGTGTAGCTGCTCAACTGCAACCCGAACCGCAACCTTGCCGGCGCCTCCACCTGCCGCGTCGCAGCCGCCCCGGCCGCCACGAACGCCTCCGGTACGACGCGCAGCACGGTCGGCTGCAGCACGTCGTCGTACCCCTCCTCCGGCAACTCCTTCTTCACCGCGTTCCAGGACCGCAGTTGGGCGGTCAACACATCGGCAGGGATCCGCTTCGGCCGGGATCGATTCCGCCGCCGGCACTCGTCCGCAGGAGTGTCGAAACCGACTGCCACACAAGGCATCCCGGCCGCGCGCGCCAGCCCGAGCCACCGCAACCGCCGCTCCCGATCCAGCCCGAGCGTGTCGATCACCGTCGTCAGCCGGCGACCGATCCGTTGCCGCACCACCTCTTCCAGCAACGCGAACGCGTCCGCACTGGCCGTGATGTCGTCCTCACCGGCCCCCACCAACGCCCGCAGCCGATCACTGGACACGATCAACTCCGCCCCGAACCGCTCCGCCGCCCACGACGACTTCCCGGACGCCCCCGGCCCGACCAGCACCACCACACAGGGCGACGGCAGCTTCAGTTCATCCACAAAAGCAGTTTCCACCACGGATAGAGTTTTGGGATGCGATTGTTCGTGGCCGTGGTGCCACCCATCGAGGTAGTGGAGGATCTGAGCGAGTTCGTGGAGCCGCGGCGGGAGCATCCGGATGACGACATCCGGTGGGCCGCGGACGAGCACTGGCACATCACGCTGGCGTTCCTCGGCGACGTGCCGGACTGGAAGACCGAAGAACTGGGGGAGCGGCTCGAGCGGGCCGCGAAGCGGCAGAAGCCGTTCGAGCTGCAGCTGACCGGCGCCGGCGCGTTCCCGGGCGTGCCCGACGCCCGCGTGCTGTACGCCGGGGTGCGCGACGAGACCGAGTCACTCAAGCACCTGTCGATGACGACGCGGGCGGCGGCGAATCGGGCCGGAGTCACCGTCGAGGGACGGAAGTTCACGCCGCATCTCACGTTGGCGCGGTTGCGGCGTCAGGTCGATGTCACCAAGTGGGTCAGGGTCTTCGACACGTACGACGGTCCCGTCTGGACCGCGGGCAGCGTGCAACTCATCGAGTCCCGGCTGGGTGAGGGCCCGGGACACAGTGCGGCGTACGCCACAGTGGGCGAATGGGACTTCTTAGGTTAACCTCAGGAAGGTTAGCCGTACCTAATGTCGTGAGAGAGTTCCGCCATGCTCGCCAACTACCTGATCGGACTCCGAGAAGGACTCGAGGCCTCGCTGGTCGTCAGCATCCTCGCCACCTTCCTGGTCAAGTCCGGGCATCGTGATCGCCTCAAACTGGTGTGGATCGGTGTCGGCGCGGCCCTCGCGGTCGCTGCCGCCGCCTGGGGACTGCTGCAGTTCGTCACCGCGCTGACCGCGCGCTCGTTCACCGCGCAGGAGACCATCGGCGGGGTGATGTCGATCCTCGCGGTCGGCTTCGTCACCTGGATGATCTTCTGGATGCGCAAGGCCTCCCGGGGCATCGCCAAGGAGCTGCGCGAACGGATGGGCCAGGCCCTGGAGATCGGCTCCCGGGCGGTGGTGATCCTGGCGTTCCTGGCGGTGTTCCGGGAGAGCATCGAGACCGCGTTCATCGTGTACGCGTCCGCTGCCCTCGCGACCACCGCCGTACCGCTGATCGGCGTCCTGCTCGGGCTGGCCACGTCGGTGCTGCTCGGCATCGCGATCTACCGGGGCGCCGTCAAGGTCAACCTGGCCGTGTTCTTCAAGTGGACCGGTGCGGTGCTGATCCTGGTCGCGGCCGGCATCTTCGCGTACGGCTTCCACGACCTGCAGGAGGCCGGCGTCCTGCCCGGCCTGCAGCATCTCGCCTTCGACATCTCGCACGTCGTCCCGCCGGACAGCTGGTACGGCGTATTGCTCAAGGGCATCTTCAACTTCAACCCGGCGCCGACCGTCCTCGAGTCGATCGCCTGGCTCGCCTACCTCGTCCCCGTGCTGATCCTGTACTTCCGCCCGGTCAGGACCCCGGCGCCGCCCGCCGTACCGGCGAAGACCGCCGAAGAAGCGATCTGATCCACCCTCACCTGTCCAGGAGAATCATGTTCACGTCCACGGCCCGCCGGGTCTCCGTCCTCGGTGTCGTCCTCGGCCTCGCCTCGCTCACCGCGTGCGCCAAGGACACACCGGCCGCGAAGGACGACGGCACCGGCCCGGTGTCCGTCAAGGCGACCGACTCCGAGTGCTCGCTCAGCCGCCGCGACGTCAAGTCCGGCACCAGCACCTTCTCCGTCTCCAACGGTGGCAGCAAGGTGACCGAGTTCTACGTGTACGCCGACGGCGACCGGGTGATGGGTGAGGTCGAGAACGTCGGCCCGGGCCTGAAGCGCGACCTGATCGTGGAGCTGCCGACCGGCAAGTACCAGGCGGTCTGCAAGCCGGGCATGGCCGGCGACGGCATTCGCGGCGACCTGACCGTGACCGGTGACGCGCCCGCGCAGACCGACGAGGACACCCTGCTGAAGCAGGCCACCGACAGCTATCAGCGGTACGTGAACTCACAGGCGGTCGCGCTGGAGCAGAAGACCACCGAGTTCGTCACCGCGGTGAAGGCCGGCGACGTCGCCAAGGCCAAGGCGCTGTTCCCGGTGTCGCGCACGTACTGGGAGCGGATCGAGCCGGTCGCGGAGTCGTTCGGCGACCTCGACCCGAAGATCGACGCCCGGGTCAACGACGTCGAGCCGGGCACCGAGTGGACCGGCTACCACCGGATCGAGCAGGCGCTCTGGGTCTCCAACACCACCAAGGGCGTGGAGAAGTACGCCGACCAGCTGCTGGTCGACGTGAAGACGGTGGTGGCGAAGGCCAAGGTCGTGAAGCTCAACCCGCTGCAGCTGGCCAACGGCGCCAAGGAACTGCTCGACGAGGTTGCCACCGGCAAGGTCACCGGCGAGGAGGACCGCTACTCGCACACCGACCTGTGGGACTTCCAGGCCAACGTCGAGGGTTCGCAGGCCGCGGTCCAGGCGCTCCGGCCGGCCCTGCAGACCCGGGACGCGGCGCTGGTCACCCAGCTGGACACGAACTTCAAGGCGGTCTTCGCCGCGCTGGACAAGTACCGCGAGGGTGACGGCTTCAAGACCTACACGGCCACCGAGGCGGAGAAGAAGCAGCTCGGCGCGGTGGTCGACGGACTGGCCGAACCGGTCAGCAAGGTCGCCGGAGTGATTGCGCAGAAATGACCGACGACACAGCTGCTTCCGCCCCAGCCCGGCGGGGCCTCTCCCGCCGGAGCCTGTTCGGCGCGGCCGGAGCCGCGGTCGCGACCGGCGTCGCGGGGTACGCCGCCCACTCGGTGCTGTCCAGTGAGCCGTCGCAGGCCGCGGACAACACCGGTCCGGTCGAGTTCCACGGTCCGCACCAGGCCGGGATCACCACTCCGGCGCAGGACCGGCTGCACTTCGCCGCGTTCGACGTGACGACGACGAACCGGAACGACCTGATCGCGCTGCTGAAGGAATGGACCGCCGCGGCCGCGCTGCTCACGGCCGGCCGCGACATCGGTCAGTACGGCGCGGTGAACGGGCCGGGCGAGGCGCCGCCGGAGGACACCGGTGAAGCCGTCGGCCTGCCGCCGGCCCGGTTGACCCTGACGATCGGGTTCGGTCCGGGCCTCTTCGACAAGCGCTTCGGCCTGGCGTCGAAGCGGCCCAAGGCCCTGGTGGACCTGCCGCACTTCATCGGCGACGATCTCGACCCGGCCCGGTCCGGCGGTGACATCGCCGTACAGGCCTGCTCGGACGACCCGCAGGTCGCGGTGCACGCGATCCGCAACCTGGCCCGGATCGGCTTCGGCCGGGTCGCGGTCCGCTACTCCCAGCTCGGCTTCGGCCGGACGTCGTCGACGTCGAAGGCGCAGACCACCCCGCGGAACCTGTTCGGCTTCAAGGACGGCACGAACAACCTCAAGCTCGAGGACGCGGACAAGCTCGAGCAGCAGCTCTGGGTGCAGCCCGAGGACGGCCCGGACTGGATGGTCGGCGGCTCCTACCTGGTGTCGCGGCGGGTCCGGATGAACATCGAGATCTGGGACCGTACGTCGCTCGGCGAACAGGAAGCCATCATCGGCCGGGGCAAGGGCACCGGCGCGCCGCTGGGCAAGGCGGATGAGTTCGACACGATCGACTTCACCGCGAAGAACGCCGACGGTGAGCCGAAGGTCGCGATGGACTCGCACGTCCGGCTGGCGCACCCGCAGTTCAACAAGGGCGCCGAACTGCTCCGCCGCGGCTACAACTTCGTCGACGGCTCCGACGGTCTCGGCCGCCTGGACGCGGGTCTGTTCTTCCTCGCCTACCAACGCGACCCGCGCAAACAGTTCATCCCGATCCAGAACCAGCTGGCCAAGAACGACACCATGAACGAATACATCCACCACGTAGGCTCCGGCATCTTCGCCTGCCCCGCCGGCGTAACCCCCGGCACCTACTGGGGCGAGAAGCTCTTCACCTGAGTCTGCCACCCGCTGATGGGCTGACCCACGTGCTTGCGGGTTGGCCCACCGGAATCGGGTGGGCCAACCCGCCGACGGATGGGTCAGCCCATCAGACGTGGTGGAGCGTGGCTGGTTGGACTACTTGACAGCTCCGGCGGTGACGCCGGCGACGAAGTGGCGTTGGGCGAGGAGGAAGCCGATCACCACGGGGACGCTGACGACCAGCGCCGCGGCCATGATCTGGTTCCAGTAGATGTTGGTCTGGGTGGAGTACTGGCGCAGTCCGACGGACAGGGTGTGGTTGGCCTCGGTCGTCATCACCGAGGCGAAGAGGACCTCACCCCAGGCGGTCATGAACGAGTAGATCGCGACCGCGATGACACCCGGCCGGGCCGCCGGCAGGACCACTCGCCAGAGCGCGCCCATCGGGCCGCAGCCGTCCACGAGCGCCGCCTCGTCGAGCTCGCGCGGGATGCTCTCGAAGTACCCGGCCAGCATCCAGATCGAGAACGGCAGGCTGAAGGTCAGGTACGTGATGATCAGCCCGAGTCGCGTCCCGACCAACTGAATGCCGAACTGGTTGTTGATGTTCACGAAGATCAGGAACAACGGCAGCAGGAACAGCACACCCGGGAACATCTGCGTCGACAGCACCGTGGTGGTGAACACCGACCGCCCGCGGAACCGGAACCGCGACACCGCGAACGCGGCCAGGATCGCGATCGCCACCGAGAACACCGTCGCGGCCACCGACACGATCGTGCTGTTCACGAAGTACCGCGCCAGCGGCACCGTCTTCCACATGTCCACGAACGGCGCCAGCGTCAGGTTCGACGGCCACCAGGTGAACGCGCCCTGCACGTCCTTCAGCGGCTTGAGCGACGACGTCGCCATCACGTAGAGCGGGATCAGCACGAACAGGCCGAGCACGACCAGCACGACGCCGCGGTAGAGCTTGAAGCCTCTGGTCTCACGCACGACGCGACTTCCTTCCGGTGACGAGCAGGTAGGTGCCGGTGACGATCATCAGGAAGATCAGCAGCAGCACGGACATCGCCGAACCGGTGCCGAAGTTCCAGGTCAGGAACGACGCGTTGTAGATGTGGAACGTGATCAGGTCACCGGCCGGCGGCTGCGCCGTACCGAACAGCACGTACGGCGTGTTGAAGTCGCTGAACGTCCACAGGAACAGGACCAGCACCAGCACCAGGTTGACCGGCCGCAGCGACGGCAGCGTGATGTTGCGCCACTGCCGCAGGTTGCCGGCGCCGTCCACCGAGGCTGCCTCGTAGATGTCGCGCGGGATGCTCTGCAGCCCGGCCATCAGCGTGAGGAACGCGAACGTCCACAGCTTCCAGGTCGCGACCGTGATCAGCGAGACCAGCGCGTTGCCACCGATCAGCCAGAACGGCCGGTCCGAGGTGAGATGCAGGTTGTCGACGATCACGTGGTTCACCACACCGGTGTCCCGTTGCAACATGAAGTTCCAGGTCAGGATCCCGGCGTACGCCGGAAGCGCGTACGGCACCAGGAACAACGTGCGGACGAAGCTCCGGCCCCGGAACGACGGCTGCAGCGCGACGGCCGCGGCCATCCCGAACACCCACGACAGCGCGACCGTGACGAGGGAGAAGGCGACGGTGACACCGAACGACTTCAGCAGGCCCTGGCCGACGGCGTTGTTGAAGTCGAGCGCCACCTTGTAGTTGTCGAACCCCGCCCAGGGCGCGGCGGACCAGTTCGCGATGAAGAACTTGGTCAGTTTGACGAAGCTCATCCAGATGCCGGTCAGCATCGGGATGATGTGGATGAACAGTTCCAGCAGCACCGCCGGAGCCAGCAGCAGATACGGCAGCCACCGGCTCAGACCTGGCCGGTGTTCGGGGCCGCGCCCGGCCTTCTTCGCCGGCTCGGTCGTGGCCGGCGATGTCGCTTCGGTTGTGGCGACGGACATCCTGGCGGTCGCCTCCTCTCCCTCGAAGTGCTGAGACGTGCGTTGCGTCCGAAGAAGTGTGGGTCAGAGGCCACACATCTTCGGACGCAAGCGCCGGTGGTCAGCTGCCTGCGGCGACCTGGTCCTCGGCGGTCTTGAGGGCCGCCTTCACGTCATCGGCCGTCACCGTTCCACCGGTGGCGATCTTGGCGAACATGGTGTTCATCGCCTTGCCGACAGTGCTCTCGAACTGGTCCTCGGCCGGCACCAGCGGCAGCGGCTTGGACTTGGTGTTGTACACGTCGGCGAAGGTCGCCGCCTCGGCCGCGTCGGTGGTGAACACCGGCTTGGCGTCCTTCAGCACCGGCAGCGAGGAGAACGGCTTGCCCAGCGTGGTCTGGGTGGTCGCGTCCGTCATGTACTTGACGAACTTCAGCGCCGCGTCCTTGTGCTTGGTGTTCTTGAAGATCGACAGGTTGATCCCGGCCACGTGGCTGGCGACCGGCGCCGCCGCGCCCTGCGGTGCGGGGAACGGTACGACGCCGTACTCGCCGGCCTTCATGCCGTTGGCAACGATCGAGTTGTCGGCGTTGTTCTGGTTGATCACCATCGCCACCTTCTTGGTGGCGAAGTCGTTCACCGACTTGGTGCCGTTGTCGTACTGCGCGTTGGACGGGTTCGCGACCTTGTCCTTCTGCATCAGGTCGAGGTACCGCAGCACGCCCTGGACGTTGCCGTCACCGGTGAAGGTCGGCTTGCCGTCCTTGTCGAACCAGTCCGCGCCGTTCTGCGCGGCGTTGATGAACGCGAAGTGCACGTTCTCGGTGTAGCTGCCCGCCGCCAGCGACATGCCCCACTGCTTCTTCGCGGGGTCGGTCAGCTTCTGCGCGTCGGTGACCATCTCTTCCCAGGTCTTCGGCGGCTGCAGGCCGGCCGCGGCGAACATCGCCTTGTTGTAGTACAGGCCGTAGGCCAGACCGTAGAGCGGGACCGAGGTCGGGTCGGTGCCTTCCTTGCCGCCGGTCGCCAGCGCCGTCGGCACGAACTTGTCCTTCCCCCCGATCGCGGTCATCGCGTCGCCGTCGAACGGCAGGAACGCGTCGGTGGCCTGCAGCGAGGCCGCCCAGGTGTTGCCGATGTTGACCACGTCCGGGCCCTGACCCGAGGTGGTCGCGGTCTGGATCCGGGTCTGCAGGTCGTTCCAGCCGATCACTTCGAGGTTGACCTTGATCCCGGTGTCGGCGGTGAACTTCTGCAGGACCGGGGTCAGCACCTCCTTGTCGTTGTCCAGGCTGGTGCCCTGGTTGCTGGCCCAGTAGGTCAGCGTCTGGTCACCACCCGAACCGCCGCCGGAGGAATCATTCTTGTCGCCACCACCACACGCGGCGAGGCTGATTCCCATGGCGGTCGCCGCCACCGCGGCTACAAACGAACGCAGTCTCACGTCGGACTCCCTCGTCCCGTCGAGCCTCCACAGACCTGCGAAGGCGGATCGGCCCCCATAGTGGCCTAACCGGTTAAGTTTCGAAACCCTAACCGGTTCAGTTGGCGGTAGTTCGTTACTGCCTCGTGACTCATCCAACCTCTCGTGGGCCTCCGGCAAACGCAATCCGACACACTCCGGAACCACGCGATTTCAAAGAGTCTTAACTCGGCCGTACTCCGGCCTCTTCCCGTCGCGCGAAGGGATATCCCCTCGGGACGTCGGTTCTCCCCTCCCACACCAGGGGAGAAGGCTCCGTTCCAGGGGATATCCCCTCGAAGGTCAGGCGACCGGACCGGAGGAGCCGCGGCGGTGGAGTTCGCCGGGAGGTGCCTCTTCGTGGAGCTCGGGGTCGCCGGCGACGATCCGGAGCAGGAGGTCGGCGGCCGCGCGGCCGCGTTCCATCGTCTTCTGGTCGACCGCGGTGATCCCGGGGCGGGCCAGTTCGCACAACGGCGAGTCCTCCCAGGCCAGGATCGAGACCTCACCGGGCACCGCCGTACCGAGATCCATCGCCACCCGGAGCGCGGCCACGGCCATCAGGTCGTTGCCGAGCACGATCGCGGTCGGTGGGTTGGGCCCGGTCAGCAGCTGCCGGGTCAGCTCGGCGCCGTCGTCGTACCGGTAGGTGCCCTCGATGTGGCGCACCGTGATGCCGCGCCGCACGGCGTGCTCCTGCAGCATCCGCATCCGCAACTGCTCGTGGATGAACGTGAACGGACCGCTGATGTGGGCGACGTCGCGATGGCCGAGTTCGACCAGGTGGTCGAGCAGCAGCGTGACGGTCTCCTCCGGCGAGCTGATCAGCCGGCCGACCTCGTCGCCCGGGTCGTTCGAACTCACCACCACGCAGGGCACCCCGAGCTCCTTGAGCAGCGGGATCCGCGGGTCGTCGTTGTGCTCGTCGAACAGGATGAACCCGTCGACCCGCCCCTGCCGGGACCATCGCCGCAGTACGGCGAGATCGTCGCCGTGCTCGCCCGTCAGCCGGAGCAGCAGGGACGAGTCGACCTCGTTCAGGTACTGCTCGATGCCGACCAGGGTGCGCATGTAGAACGCTTCGGTCGAGATCAGCGCCGGGTCGCGGGCGATCACGATGCCGATCGTCCGGGTCCGGCTGGCCGAGAGGGCGACGGCGGCGGAGTTCGGGTGGAATCCGAGCTCCTCGGCGAGGGCGAGGACGCGTTGCCGGGTCTCCTCGCTGACGCCGGCGCGACCGTTCAGCGCGTACGAGACCGAGGCCTTGGAGATCTGCAGACGGCGCGCGAGATCGCTGATCGTGACTCGCCGGCGCCCACTGGTGCTCGCCGGACCGTCGTCGGCGTTCTCACTGCCCGCCCCGGATCCGGTTGTCGTCATGTCTGCCTGCCACCCCGCACAGACGCGAGATTAGCAGCGGGTTCGTGGGACTAGCGGTTGTCCCACGTTTTGGATAGCGTTTTCCCATGACGCCTGACGAGCCGCTGCGACTGGATTTCCTGCCCTGGGAGTACAAGCGGAAGGCGTCGGAGGAGGAGCGGGAGCGGCAGGCCGAGCGGCAGGCACGGCTCGGCGGGTCGATCGAGCTCGCCGAGGATGTGTACGTCGCGGAGTCGGCCGCGGTGTACTGCGACGAGCTCCGGATGGGGGAGCGGTCGTATATCGCGGCGCACGCCTACGTCACCGGGCAGATCGTGCTCGGATCCGACTCGACCATCAACCCGTTCGCGGCGGTCCGCGGCCGGATCACGATCGGCGACGGGGTCCGGATCGGCGCGCACACGTCGCTGATCGCGTTCAACCACGGCACGGCCCCGGGACAGCCGATCTTCCAGCAGCCCCACACCGCCCTCGGCATCACGATCGGCGACGACGTCTGGATCGGCTCCAACGTCACCATCCTCGATGGCGTCACCATCGGCCCCCACACCATCATCGGCGCCGGCGCAGTAGTCACGAAGGACGTCCCAGCCAACACCATCGCCGCCGGCAACCCCGCTCGAGTGCTTCGCACGCGCGAAGTGGGAGAAGAGTCGGTCGCCTCGTCTCAGGCCCCGACCGCCACCTGGTCGCCGGCGCCGGCCGCCGTCTCGTCCCCGGTCCCGGACAGCGCCCCCTCTCCGGTTCCCGCCGGCGGTTCATCCCCGGCTCTGGCGGCCTCTTCCCCCGCCGGCTTGGTCAGCGTGAGTCGGCCGGCTAACGCGGCCGATCTGCCCGAGCGGCTGAGCGCGTTTGCCGCCAAGGCGCGGGATCAGGTCGACGACCTTCTGCTGCGCTGCTGGGACGGCGTCCGCTTCATCGACCGGCCGGGGCTCGACCACGAACCGGCGATCCGGCCGTGGTGTGACGCGGTCGAGATCGCCGACCTGCTGCTCCGGCGTACGCCGGCCGGCCACACCTGTGACGACCTCGTCCGCCGCCTCCGCGCCCGCCAGGACCCAGCGACCGGACTGGTCTCACCCGGAGACCTCTCCGACGCCGGCCTCGCCCTCCCGTCCGACGCGAAGCTCTCCGTCCTGGACGGCCCCGCGAGCTACCACATCCTCTGCGTCGGCTACGCACTCCAAGTCCTGGACAGCAGCTTCGAACACCCGATCCGGACCGACTTCACCCTCGACGAACTCGACAACTTGCCCTGGGCAAGGCGAGCCTGGTCGGCTGGCTCCGCGATCGATGCCCTCGGCACCGCGATCGCCCGAAACCTCCACGAACACAAGGAATCCGGCCCGCTCGAGCAACTGATGGGCTGGCTCGTCACCAGAGTCGACCCGTCCACCGGCGCCTGGGGCCGGCCGCACCCCGACGACGGCTGGCTGCAGGTCGTCAACGGCTTCTATCGCCTGACCCGCGGCACCTACGCCCAGTTCGGTCTCCCGTTGCCGCACCCCGAGCAGGCCGTCAAGACAGTTCTTGCCCACAGCAACGACCGTCGCATGTTCACCGGCGACAACTACAACTCCTGCAACGTCCTCGACGTGATCCACCCACTCTGGCTGGCGCGTAAGCAGACGACGTACGGCGAGCAGGACGCCCTGCGCTGGGCCGAGGACCAACT
This sequence comes from Kribbella sp. NBC_01484, assembly GCF_036227145.1. Taxonomy (NCBI): domain Bacteria; kingdom Bacillati; phylum Actinomycetota; class Actinomycetes; order Propionibacteriales; family Kribbellaceae; genus Kribbella; species Kribbella sp. NBC_01484. Next base: position 1,347,357 of record NZ_CP109437.1, on the reverse strand, counting down.
CAGCCGCATCCTCGACCGCTGGGTCGACGGCGCCGGCTTCGCGTTCGCGCCGGACGGCACCGACGACCGCTCGATCCCGGGTCTGCAAGGCACCGAAATGTGGCTCGCCATCATCTGGCTGCTCTCCGACTACCTCGGCCTGTCCGACGCCGTCGGCTACCGTCCCCGAGGCGTCCACCGCCCCGAACCGCTGGTCGGCCCGCGCTGAACCCCGGCCGCATCGATCTCCTGACCGATGCGGCCGGCACGGTGATACCCCCTGCCCTGACCGGCGGTGTGCAGGGGTCCACTAGCCTGAAGGAGTGGACCCCCGCACGCGTCGACTCGTCACCTCTGTTGTCCTGGCGGCGCTTGTCGCGATCGTGGTGATCGCGGCGTTCATTCGCTGACGGTCGCGGAGCCCAGGACGACATACGGCTGGTTCGACAGGTCGGCGGCCAGCCCGGGGTGGAGCGCTTGCCCGCCGTCTTGGTGCAGCACGCTGAAGAAGTACATCAGCGGGTACGTCGAGGCCGTGTAGTCACCGTCGATCGTGCCCGACAAGGTCTGCCCGGACAGTTCCATCGGGACCTGCCGCCAGGACTCCGACTGGTCCACGTGCCGGTAGTGCAGCGTCGCGCCGACCACGGCCGGATCCACCACCTGCAGCGAGAGCGTGACCGGTTCGCCCCGTTCGAAGCTCGTCGGCACCGAGTGGTCCACTCCCGGCGTGGCCGGCCGGGCGGGTGCCGCGGGCAAGGCCGCTGCTGCTCGCGGGTCTGCCGCCTCCTGCAGTTCCTCGGCGAGGGCCGCCAGGTCGGCGTCGATGGCCGGGACCCGATCCGCCCAGTGACCGTGCTCGGAGGCCTCGATCCCGAACCGCAGATCCGGCTGATACACGCCGTCCACGATCACCGGGATCTCGGCGTACGCGTCCCGGGCTGTCCGGTAGCGTCGCAGCGCCGACTCCAGCGAACCGACCTCCCCGGTCGTCCGATAGGTCGAGTAGTCGACCGCGGCCCGGAACTTGCCGGCGAAGAACCTGCCCAGCCGGACCAGGACCTCGAGATCGATGAGGACCCTACGAACCTGCGCGTCCGACTGGTCTGCGGTCTGCTTGGCGCGGTCGAGGGCCCGCGCTCCGTCGGCGACCAGTTGCTCGATCCACGCGGCCACCTCCAGCGGCGTGTACTTCGCCGAGAGTTCACCGCCGGCCAGCGCCGCGACGTACTCGTCGATGGCGTAGAAGGTGGTCGGGTCGAACGGGCTGACGCCACCCCAGTTGGCCGGCGGGTCGGTGTCGCCGGCGTAGTGATCGGAGTGCACCTGCGACGAGATCGGGAGGTTGAGGTACACCTCGGGCCAGTAGCCGTTGTTCGATCCGCCGACGCCGTGGACCACGGTCACCAGCGGGAGGATCCGGCTGAGCGGGCTCAGGGCGTCCTCCACGTCCGCCGCGGCCTCGCCGTACGTCGACCGGAGATGGCGGCGCCAGGTCTCGGGCTCGGCATCGGGGTTGTAGAGGAGCCGCCCCCACAGCAGGTAGCCGTAGCGGTACTTGGTCCACTCCCGGCTGCCGGGCAGCTTGAGGTCTTCGCGGATGTACGGGTCGCGCATGCCGGGTTCGCCGCTGCCGTGGCGTCCTTTGAAGAACAGCGGTTCACACAGGTCGACACCGCGAGATCCGCCGAATGTCGACAACCGCCCGTACCCCGCGGCGATCGCGGGATCGCCCCAGGCCAAGAGCTTCTGGGTGCCCGGCCAGACCCGGAACATCAGGTCGACGGTCCGGTCCTCGCGCAGGAAGTCGCCGTAGCCGTAGCGGGTGAACCGGCGGGAGAACTCGGTGATGCCCTTCATCTCATGCCCGGCGGGGATCGGCTTGGCCGCCTCCTTGGCCCGGATCGAGGCCTGGTGGTACGGCAGTCCGACGTGCTCGGCCCAGTACTTCGCGGACAGCACCGGGGACAGGTTCGGCAGGTCGACGGCATCGAGCAGGGCCTGGTCGACACCCTTGGCGTGCATGTCGATCTCCAACTGTCGGCCGGCCGAGTTCGCCCCCTCGAACACCGCCCGCCAGAAGATCTCGTGCCGATCGTCGGGGATGCCGCCCTCGTAGTGCACCCGGAACGTCAGCCCGTCGATGTCGGGGCACTCGGCGAGCAGCTGGGCGATGCCGGCCTTGCAGTACGCCGCGTGGTTGTCCGGGCCGATGCCCGTGATCGGGTAGCGGTGGACCGAGTCCCGGCCGTAGTCGTACGCGTGGTTCCACAGGCCCAGCTGGAACTTCAGCCCTCGCCGCTTGCTCTCGGCGGCGATGAAGCGCAGCATCTCCAGGTTGCGCTTCTGCTCGTCCGCTCCGACGCCCTCGGCCCGTACGTCGTAGCCGTCCACGTCGAACAGGAACGGATAGGCGAAGCACAGGTAGTTGTCGGTGGCGCCGTGCCGATCAGCGCCGTAGTTGTACTGCATGCCGAGCGCGAGGTGGAACCGGTTGAACCGGGACGCGGCCAGCCAGGTCAGGTAGTCGGTCCAGAACTGCTTGTCGTGGAACCAGGACGAGTCCTCGTCCACGCTGGAGAACGACCGCACCACGCCCCGGACGGGTACGGCGGGCTGCTCGGCGAACGGCGTCGTACAGGCGAGATCTTCGCCCGCGGCGACTCGGTCCGCGAGTTCGAGCACACCGCACCGGAGGCCGGGCTCATCGTTGCTGACAACAACGATCTCGTCGTCGGCACGGAGTACGGCGTACGACTCGGGCACAGCTGCGAGGGCCGCGGCGGGGACCTCGTCGGGGGTGGCCAGCCGGACCGGCGGGTCGTCGGCGGCGATCCCCCGCTCGGCCAGGGCTTGCACCAGCTGCTCGATCGCCCAGGTGGCGGTGCGGCCGGTGGTGACGGGGTTCTGCTCGTTCATAGGGCTCCAATCACTTGCCGTCGAGGGTCTTGCGGGCGTCGGCCATGAACTTCGGGACGCCCTGCTTGATCGAGATCTTGTTGAACGCGATGTCCTGGCTGGTCTTCAGCAACAGGTCGGCGACGGCGGTCGAGGCGGCCGGGCTGGCCTCCGGCGGGGCGGACGAGTTCTTCAGCGCCAGGTCGGTGTAGGCCAGCACCTGCTTCTCGCTCGCCGACAGGTCACTGCCCTTCAACAGCACGTCGCGGCCTTCGGCCGAGGCAGGCGGTCCGCTGATCAGCCGCAGGGTCTTCGCGGCCTCCTCGCCGTTGGCGAACCAGTTGATGAACGCGGCGGCGTCGTCCGCGCGCTGGCTCTTGGCGTTCAGCGACAGGAAGCTGCTCGGTGCCGGGAACGTCCCACACTTGCCGTCCTTCGTGTTCCGCGGCGGCAGGGTGATGTCGATGGTGTGGTCAGTGAGGTCCTGGAACCCGCCCTTGAGGTTGGGCGTCTGGATGTGCGCGAGTGCCGCCTGCTTCTTGACCAGCGGCCCGGTCGGCCAGTCGCCGTACTTGGCCTGAGCCGCGATGTCGGCCGGGATCGTGCCGCCGGTGGCTCGCAGCGCGGCCCAGTACTCGAACCACTCGATCAGCGAGGCATCGGTGAAGGCGAGCGTGCCGTCCTTGTACAGGTCTTCGCCCTTGCCGCGCAGGAAGATCTGCAGCGACGCTGTGTCCCCACTGGGGTCCTCCGCGCCGTAGATCTTCTTTCCGGACTTCTGCCGGATCTCGTTGGCCAGGTTCGCGAAGTCGGACCAGGTCCACGTCTCCTTCGGGTGCTCCAGGCCGAGCTGGTCGAGCACGGTCACGTCGTACCCCAAGCTGAAGGTGCTCATCGCGACCGGGATGCCGAACTGCTCGCCCTTCAGCTGGCCTTGGACGAGCAGGTTCTGGTCGATCGGCTTGGTGTCGATGGTGTCCGGGATGTACTTCTTCAGGGACTGCAGCGCTCCGGCTGCGCCGTACTGGCCGATCCGCGGGGCGTCGATGTTGATCACGTCGGGGGCGTTCCCGCCGGCCATCTGGGTGGCGAGCTTGTCCCAGTACTCCGCGGTCGCGGTACCCTCGAAGACCATCTTCACGTTCGGATGGCTCGAGGTGTACTTGTCCGCGAGCTTGCTGCGCAGGCCGAGCTTGGTCGGGTCGCCATAGCTGCTGAACCGGACCGATCCCTTCGCCTCCTTGGCCGCGGGGTCGAGGTTGCAGGCCGACAGCAACGGTGCGAGAACGCCGGCCGCGAGTCCGGCCTGCAGGAAGCGCCGACGGCTGAGCGGTGTGGTCATGACTGGGTTCCTTTCGGGCTAGCCCTTCAGGCCGGTCGTGGCGATGCCCTCGACGATCCGGCGCTGGGCGAGGAGGAAGACGATGAAGGTCGGCACCAGCGACAGCACCGACATGGCCAGCAGTTGCCCGTACGACGAGTCGCCGGTCGCGTCGACGAATCGCCGCAGAGCGACCGGTACGGTCTCGCTGCTGGGGTAGGACAGATAGATCAGCTGGGCGAAGAAGTCGTTGTACGTCCAGATGAAGGTGAAGATCATGGTGGTGATCAGCACCGGGCCGGTCAGCGGCAGGATGATCCGGCTGAAGATGCGGACCTTGCCGCAGCCGTCGATCATCGCGGCCTCGTCCAGCGTGCGCGGGATGGTGCGGATGAACTGGACCATCAAGAAGATGAAGAACGCGTCGGTGGCCAGGAACTTCGGCACCACCAGCGGGAGATAGGTGTTCACCCAGCCGAGGTGGAAGAACAGCACGTACTGCGGGATCAGCAGCGCGTGCGCGGGCAGCATGATCGAGCCGAGCATGATGCCGAAGAACACCTTCTTGCCGCGGAACTCCAGCCGGGCGAACGCGTACGCCGTGAGCGTGCAGGCGATCACGTTGCCGGCCACCGCGAGCACCGCGATCAGCAGCGAGTTGAAGTAGAACCGGGTGAAGGTGGGATCGGTCGCGGTCCAGCCGGCGATGTAGTTGCGCGGGTCCAGCGAGCTCGGGAACGGGTTGAGCTGGGAGAAGATGTCGCGCTCGTCCTTGAAGGATCCGCCGACCATCCAGAGCAGCGGATAGACCATCACCACGGTGCCGGCGATCAACGCGAGGTGGGTCAGCCACCGCCGCCCGCGACCCCGGCGTACCGGGCTTTGCAGAAGAGTTGTCATCAGCGGTCCTCGTAGTAGACCCAGCGGCGGGCGAGCCCGAAGTTGATCAGCGTGAAGGTGGCGATGATCAGCAGCAGCGCCCACGCCATCGCGGAGGCGTAGCCCATGTTCAGGTTCGTGAAACCCTGCTGGTACAGGTAAAGCGTGTAGAACAACGTCGAGTCCGACGGTCCACCGCTGCCGCCGCTCACGACGTACGCCGGGGTGAAGGCCTGGAACGCCTGGATGATCTGCAGCACCACGTTGAAGAAGATGATCGGTGTCAGCAGCGGCACGGTGACCGACCAGAACCGTCGCCAGGCGCTCGCACCGTCCACCGAAGCCGCGTCGTACAGCTCCTGCGGGATCTGTTTGAGCCCGGCCAGGAAGATCACCATCGGCGAGCCGAACTGCCAGATGTTCAGCAGGACCAGCGTGTAGAGAGCCGTGTCGGGGTTGGAGATCCAGCTGCGGCCGGCGACGCCGAAGAAGGCGAGGAAGCTGTTCAGGACGCCGTCGTCGTCGAACAGCTGGCCCCAGATCACCGCGATCGCGACGCTGCCGCCGAGCAGGGACGGGATGTAGTAGATCGACCGGTACCACGCCATCCCACGCAGCGGGCGGTTCAGCATCACGGCGACCGCTAGTGCGAATCCCAGCTGCAGGGGGACTGTCAGCGCGACGTAGATGAAGGTGACCTTCAACGACTGCAGGTAGCGGGGGTCGTCGGTGAACATCTTCACGTAGTTGCCGAAGCCGTTCCAGGCGGGTGGCTGCAGCAGGTTGAACTTGGTGAACGACAGGTACAGGGACCCGAGCAGGGGCCCGGCCGTGAGCAGCAGCAGACCGACGAACCACGGGGCCAGGAAGAGATAGGCGACCCGGTCACGTCGCCTGCTGGGTTTGGGCCGTGCTGCCGGGGTGCCGCCGGCCGGGACGCCGGCCGTCGATTCGCGGCCTGCCGGAGCAGAGATCTCGGTCCTCATGCTCATGGTGGCCTCCTCTCAGGGGCCTTCTTCACCGATGTAGAAGCGTGTCGGAAAAGTGCCGGAGCCTTCGGATCGGGTGACGTGAAGGACTCCGGCCGGTGGGCGGGGTTTACCGCTTGGTGGAAATGGTGTTCCACTACGCGAGAGGTTAGGGCGCCGTCGGACGATGCGCAAGAGCGGAGTGCATTCGTATTCATAAGCCTGAAACAGCCGTCGCCCGCTAAGGTTCTCGCGCATGAGCTCCAATGCGCGGTCGTCGTACCTGATGAGGGCCGGCCTGGTCCGCAACGTGCGGTCGGGGGAGCATCTGACCACCTTCGTGGTGGCCGGCGTGGCGACGGTGCTGGTCACCCGCCTGATCCTCAGCCTGAGCGGCTACCCGCAGATCGGCGGGAAAGGCCTGCACATCGCCCATGTGCTCCCGGGCGGCCTGCTGATGCTGGTCGCGATCTCGCTGTTGCTCGGGTACGTCGGTCCCGTCGTACGGCCCGCGGCCGCACTGGTCGGCGGGATCGGGTTCGGCCTGTTCATCGACGAGGTCGGGAAGTTCATCACCTCGGACAACAACTACTTCTACCAACCGGCCGCGGCGATCGTGTACATCGTCTTCGTGCTGATCGTGCTCGCGACCCGGTTCCTCACCACGCGGCGGCCGATCGACCCACGCGAGCAGCTGGCGAACGTGATCGATCACGCGGTGGAGGGCGTGGCGGGCGGTCTGTCCCGGCGCCGGCTGGCGCAGGCCTCGGAGGAGCTCCGCCAGGTGGGTCCGGAGGTGGCCGGTCGCCGCGAGACGCGGGAGCTGCTGATCGCCTGCCCGGCTGACGAGGTGGAGCTGGCCGCTCCGGTGGACGCCCTGCGGCGGACCGTCCTGCGTGGGTTCGACCGGCTGGCCACGCATCCGCTCGCGCCCACGATCGCGGTCTTCGTCCTGATCGTCCAGGCGATCGGCGCGCCCGCGATCGCGGCCGGGATCCGGTTCGACAACGGGCTGGTCGCCGACATCCCGGTGCTCGGGGTGGCGGCCGGGAGCTTGCTGTCGGCAACGTTCACGGCGCGCGGTGCGTGGCAGCTGCGGAAGGGGAACCGGGTCCGTGCGGTCCGGCTGTTCGAGCTCGCGGTGCTGGTGTCCTTGCTGATGACCCAGGTGTTCCAGTTCGCCGGGACGCAGTTCGCGGCGGTCGGCGGGATGTTGCTCGACCTGGTGCTGCTCGGGCTGCTGAAGGCCGAGCGCGACCGGATGCGGCGCCAGGCGACCGAGGTGACGAGGGCTAAGACGCAGCGACTGCCACCGGATCCTGATCAGCCTCCGTTCCCCCAGGATCCGTCGGCTCCGGTGTAGCCTTCCAGTTCTCGTGGCGGCCGATCAGCACCGGTGACATGGTCGCGACGAGGTAGACCGCCCCGGCCGCGAGCAGTGCGGGCGCCAGGCCGATGCCGGCGATCGCAGCACCCGCGATGATTCCGCCGAGTGGCACACCGGTCCAGCAGACCGCTTCGGCCAATGAGTTGACTCGGCCGAGCATCTGTCGCGGGATCCGCTCGATGAACAGTGCACCGAGCACCGGGTTGATGAAGCCGGCTCCGACGCCTCCGACGGCATAGACGGCCATGAGTGCCCAGACGGGAGCGTCGTACGCCATCACCACGAAGCGCGGCGCGCCACAGATCAGGAACGCCAGCGTGAAGACCAGCTTGCGCGGGATGCGCTCGCCGACGGCCGACGCCAGCAATGCGAACAGCGTCGCGGTCACACCGAACGATGTGAGGATCAGGCTGGTGTGCCCGGGGCCGAAGCCGTGCTCCTTGATCCAGACCGGCAGCAGTACGGCGCCGACCGCCGCGTCGAGCAGGTTCGTCACCGCGATCATCAGGACCAGCGGCATCATCAGCTTGTCCTTGCGGAGGAACCGCCAGCCCTCCAGGAGGCGCCGGCCGTAGCCGTCCTCGGTCATGACTGTCTTCTCGTGGTGCTTGGGGATCCAGCGGTAGATCAGTACGGCGCAGACGCCGAAGGACGCGGCGTCGATCCAGAGGGCGTTGACCGTGCCGACGAGCGTGATCAGGCCGCCGGCCAGTGCATAGGCGAAGAAGCTGGCCAGGCGCTCCGTCGTACTCTCGAGCCCGGTCACCCGCTCCAACGGGACCTGTGCCGCCCGGGCGATGTCGGGGATCAGTGTCGCCTTGGCCGCATCACCCGGACCGCGAAGCGCTCCTGCGATGGCTACCAGGATGAGGAGTACGGGAAACGACAACGCGCCCATCATGTGGAGCAGTGGCACCAGACCGACGACGCCCGTACTGGACGCGTCCGCGATCACACTGACCCGTCGTGCTCCTACCCGATCGATCAGCGGGCCGCCGACGGCCTTGACGAGGACGAGCGGCCCCATCTCCGCGAGCGCCACGATCCCGGTCTTCACCGGGGAACCGGTCGTGACCAGGACGAACCACGGGATGGCGATCGCACTGACCCGAGTGCCACAGATCGACACCACATTCGCCACCAGGAAGGCAACCAGTGGCGCCCGGTACCGCTTCTCCGCACCCACGTCCCTCACCTCACTCAGTGGGTCTCGCGCGGATACGCCTGGATCTGCACCGTCACGTGCTCGGCCCCCTCGGGCAGCGGAGCCGTCAGATCCGGTGTCTTGTACTTCTCGAACACCGCCACGACCTCGCGCATCATCGCGGCCAGCTCGTCGGGCCGCAGGTGGAAGAGGACGTCCGACAGCAAACTCGCTTCCTGCCACTCGGGCGGCATCGTCTGCATCGCGTCGATGAAGCCGAACATGTTCTCGGCGTACGTCTGTCCGATCCCGTGCAAGAACCCCAGCGCCAGCTCAGGCTCCTGGTCCAGCAGTTCGGCCGCGTCGAACTCGGTCCCCTGGTGCGCGGCCTTCCACCAGCGGTCGCGCGCGTTGCCCCGGCTGTCGTCCTCCACCACGAGGCCCGCCTCGGCCAGCTGGCGAAGGTGATAGCTGGTCGCGCCGGTGTTCACCCCGAGCCGGCTCGCCAGCGTGGTGGCCGTCTGTGGCCCGTAGACCCGCAGCAGGCCGAGCATCCGGTTCCGCATCGGGTGCGCCAGCGCACGGACCAGGTGCCGATCCAGCCGGACGGTCTTGGCGTCCTGCGCCTTCTCGTCCTGCGCGGTCTTGTCGTGGGGGTTCTCGTCGCCGGGCGTCTCGCTCATGCTGTCGATCGTAGGACTGCAAAGACAGTTTGCAAAGAGTTTTTGCAAACGAGTTGTGCGATCGGTTGTCCACAGGTCGCGAATCGGTCGCCGGGGCGGGGTGGAATCGCGGCATCTTCTCCGGTGAGACAGGGACCGGGCGCGCCCCTCGAGGCCGCCCGGTCCGCACCATGAAACGGAGATCAACCCATGCTGCGAGTGATGCTCGAGGACGCCGACTACTGCGACGTCCCCGCCGACCTGATGACGTTCGACGACGGGGCGGTGGTGTTCTGGCGCGAGGGCGAGGAGGTCGGCCGGCACCGCCAGGCCCGGATCCGCTCCCTGGAGCTGATGGACACCCGCTCGATGACCCGCAAGATCAAGGCCGCCCGCAAGAACCATCCGAACGCGTTCCGCCCGTGGTCCGCCGCCGACGAGGAGACCCTGACCGAGATGTATCGCAACGGCGCGACCAAGGACCAGCTGATCGATGCCCTCGGCCGCCAGGAGGGCGGCATCGCCACCCGCCTGCGCGGCCTCGGCCTCCTCCCGGAGGACGAGAAACTGCGATGAGCCCTCCCTCCACAACCAGCTGTGGGCGAGACCTCTTTGTGATCCGGCGGAGCGGTCGGCGACAATGGCGCGATGCAGGCAGAGGTGCACCCGGATCCCAGCGGCCCGGCCCTGGATCCGCGGGCCACGTCCGGCGATCCGGCCCCGGCGTCACAGCCGGAGCCCGGCGCGTGGGAGGTGATCCGGGCGGCGCTACTGGACCAGACCGGTCTGGTCCGCGCGCTCGCCTCCGGCCGTCGCCGCGGCGCCGAGGCACCGCACTACCTCCGGATCGAGCTCAGGTACGTCGACCTGAAAGGGCAGCGCCACCTGCAGATCACCGAGTACGACGAACGCCAGGCCCACACCCGCAACGTCGCGGCGTCGGACAGCGAGAAGGCCGTCGACGAACTGCTCGACCTGCCGTACGGGACGTGGCATGTCGAGACGACCACCGAGACACTGCGGCTGCGCTACACCAAGAAGGGCAAGGAGCTGCTCCACCGGCAGGAGGACAGCCGCGAGCAGAAGACCGGCCACGACCGGGTGAAGCAGCGCGTGCTCGACCCGGCCGCGCCGTTCCTGATCGAGCTCGGCATCAGCGACCACCAGGGCCGGGTGAAGCCGTCGCGGCAGGCGAAGTACAAGCAGATCGAGGAGTTCTGCAAGCTGCTCGCGCCTGCCCTCGACGAGGCTGTCTCGGCCGGCCGGATCACGACCGGCCGGCCATTGCAGGTCGTCGACCTCGGCTGTGGCAACGCCTACCTCACCCTGGCCGCGTATCACCTGCTGTCCGCGGCCGGCCACGACGTCCGGATGACCGGCATCGATCACAACCCGGCCGCCCGGAAGCGGAACACCCGGGTGGTCGAGGCGCTCGGCTGGCAGGATCACCTGCGCTTCGTCGACGCGACCATCCAGGCCGCCGAGCTCGACGTACGTCCGGACGTCGTACTGGCGCTGCACGCGTGCGACACGGCGACCGACGACGCGCTGGCCCGGGCGGTCGGCTGGGAGGCTCCGCTGGTGCTCGCGGCTCCGTGCTGTCATCACGACATCCAAAAGCAGCTCAAGAGCGTCTCACCACCGGCGCCTTATGCGCTGATGACGAGATATGGCATCGTTCGTGAGCGGTTCGCCGACGTCCTGACGGATTCGCTGCGGGCGGCGGTGCTGAGGCAGGTCGGATATCGAGTGGAGGTCGTGCAGTTCGTGGACAGTCAGCACACCCCGCGCAACCTGCTGCTCCGCGCCGCCCGGACCGGCGCCAAGCCGACCGCCGATGTGCAGTCCGAATACCAGACCTTGATCGCCGACTGGCAGGTCACACCGCGCCTGGCCCAGCTCCTGCTCCCGCCGGCAGCCGAGGCCGGAGCAGAACAGGCAGTCGGCTCCGAGGTGATGCCGTGAGACAGCTCCGGACGGCACTTGCCCTGACCGCCGCAGCCCTGTTCACGCTCGCCGGCGCCGCCCTGCCCACCTCCGCGTCGGCCACCACCACCGCGGACCCGACGCCGCCGAAGAAGCTGTTCACGATCAAGGACGACCGGATCAAGGACCCGTCGGGGCTGGCGAAGAGCCAGAATTACGATGACCTCTACTGGACGGCGAACGCGACGACTGACAGTGTCCGGGTGTTCGGCCTCGACACCACCGGCAGGTTGAAGGTGGAGCTGGGGTTCAAGGCGCAGGCGCAGGACATCGAGGCGGTCGGGGTGGACCGCGACGGCACGATCTACATCGCGGACATCGGCGACAACAAGGTCAACCGGGACATGATCGAGATCTACACGATCCCGGAGCCGGCCTCGCTGAAGGACTCCGACAGCGTCAAGTACCACCGGTTCGACTTCACTTACCCTGATGGTCCGCACGACGCCGAGACCCTGCTGGTCGAGCCCGGGACGAACCAGCTCTACATCGTCACGAAGTCGACGAAGGGCACCGGCGCGATCTACGCGGCGCCACCAGCACCGACCCGCCAGGGCACGAACGAGCTCTCCAAGCTCGCCCCGGCCCCGTCCGGCGTGATCACCGACGGCACGTTCCTGCCGGACGGTCAGCGCGTCGTGCTGCGAACGAACCGCGACGTCGCCACCGTCGCGTGGGGCGACACCCCCACGGCGATCGCCCGCACCCCGGTCGCGTTCGGCGAAGGCGAGAGCGTCGCCGTCGGCCCGACCGACACCACGGTCCTCGTCGGGACCGAGGGCACCAACTCGGCCGTCTACCAGGTCCAGATCCCTGCGAAGGCCGCCGCCGCCACACCCCCCGCGGCCTCCGCGACCCCCAAGCCCACCGGCAGCGCCGACGCCAACAGCGATACCGGCAAGAACCACAACCTCCGCTGGATCCTCATCGGCGCCGCGCTCTTCGCCCTCATCATCACCATCGTCACCTTCCCTCCAGGCCGCCGCGAACGCCTCGACCGCATGGCCGAAAACGCCCGCCTAACCGGCCAAACCCCCCGCACCCCCCACCGCCGCTCCCACTCCTAACCCCCCGGCACCACGCACCACCCACCCTGGTCCGCGGCGCTGAGCCACAGCCGCTCACAGGCGGTGCTTTGCCTGGCCACCGCGGTCAGGCGGGAAGCAACCTGCAAAGCATCGGCCGGGAGCTACCTGCACGGACGAGCGATGGCTGCGGCAGCGGCAGGTGCTGGGGAGACAAACAGCCGCCGGCCCCGGGCTGGGGTCGGCGGCTGTGGGGTGCGGCGGGTTACTTCAGGCGGTCGACGACGAAGTCGATGGCTTGGGTGAGCTTTTCGACGTCGTCGGGGTCCACCGCGGGGAACATCGCGACGCGCAGCTGGTTGCGGCCGAGTTTGCGGTAGGGCTCGGTGTCGACGATTCCGTTGGCGCGCAGCGTCTTCGCGACCGCCGCGGCGTCGATCGCGTCGTCCAGGTCGACGGTGCCGATGACGAGCGAGCGAGCGTCCGGGTCCTCGACGTACGGCGTCGCGTAGTCGGACTTCTCGGCCCAGGTGTAGAGCCGGGTGCTCGAGTCGGTCGTCCGGGCGACGCTCCACTCCAGGCCGCCCTGGGTGTTGATCCAGTCGGTCTGCTCCGCCATCAGGAACAGCGTGGCCAGCGACGGAGTGTTGTAGGTCTGGTGCTTGCTCGAGTTGTCGATCGCGGTGGCCAGGTCCAGGAACGCCGGGATCCACCGGCCGGACGCGGTGATCTCCTCGACCCGCGCCAGCGCGGCCGGGCTCATCAGCGCGATCCACAGACCGCCGTCCGAGGCGAAACACTTCTGCGGCGCGAAGTAGTAGACGTCGACCTCGTTGATGTCGACCGGCAGGCCGCCGGCGCCCGAGGTGGCGTCGATCGCGACCAGCGCGCCCTCGTCGGCGCCCTCGACCCGCTTGACCGGTGCCATCACGCCGGTGGAGGTCTCGTTGTGCGGCCATGCGTACAGGTCGACGCCGGCCTCGGCGACCGCGACCGGGCGCGTGCCGGGGTCGGACTTCACGATGGTCGGGTCGGCGAGATGCGGCGCGAGCTGTGCGGCCTTGGCGAACTTCGACGAGAACTCACCGAAGCTCAGGTGCTGGCTCTTCTCCCGGATCAGCCCGAACGTCGCGATGTCCCAGAACGCGGTCGAGCCGCCGTTGCCGAGCACCACCTGGTACCCGTCGGGCAGCTGGAACAGGTCGGACACACCCTGTTGGACCCGGGCCACCAGGTTCTTCACCGGCGCCTGCCGGTGCGACGTACCGAGCAGCTTGGCGCCCTCGGTCGCCAGCGCGGCCACAGCCTCCGGCCGCACCTTCGACGGCCCGGCCCCGAAGCGTCCGTCAGCGGGCTTGAGCTCTGCAGGAATCAGAATCTCGCTGGTCACCAGCGTTTCCCTTCGTCGTCTGCGTTCAGAAAGCCGACGACGCTGTCAGCGCACCCCATCCTCCCACACCCACCGCAACCCCCACCCCCGGGTCTCATCCCAGCCACGCCGCTCGGGGGCCGGAGTGCGGTGGGGAGTTGGGGTCACTCGTGTTTGCGGGTGATTGTTTGGGTGCCGGTCAGGAGGGCGACGGGGCCGTCCGGGGTGTCGGTCCACTCGCCGCACGCGCCGCCACCCTCGGCGATGTCGAGTGTCAGCTCGGACCCGTCCATCCGCAGCGCCGGGTGGTAGTACTGCGCGACCTTCTCGGCTTCGCCTTGGATGTAGTGGCCGATGAGGGCTCGGCGGAAGCGGTCGGCGGTGATGTTGGGAGCGCTGCCGTGGACCAGGGCGCCGTGGAAGAACAGGACATCGCCCGGTTCCATCTCGACGGGTACGGCGGCGCCCGCCTCAGGCAGCGGGACGGTGATGTCGGTGAAGCTGACCGTGGTGTCCGCCTTCTCGGTGCACAGGATCGGCCAGCGGTGGCTACCGGGCACGACCTCGAGGCAGCCGTTCGCGCGGTCGACCCGGTCGAGCGCCATCCACGCCGCGACGCAGGTGCCGGGGTCGGCCTTCAGATAGAAGTTGTCCTGGTGCAGCGCCTGCCCCCGCGAACCCGGCGGCTTGAAGTAGATCATCGTCTGCACCGCGTACGGCGACCTGCCGAGCAGCGCGGTCATCACCCGATCGATCCGCGGGTCGATCATCCACTGCAGCGAGGCGTCGTCCCAGCGGTGCATCTGCGCCATCCGCGGGTACCGCTTGAGCGGATCCCGGTCGGTCGCGGTGTGCCCGGCGAAGTCGTGGGGGTTGGTCCCACGGCGGCGCACCTCCATGTAGTGGTCCCGCAGCCGATCGACCTCGTCCTCGCTCCACAGTCCGCGCACCAGCGTGTACCCGGTCTCGTCGAACTCCGCCTTGTACGCCGCGCCGGTCTGCTCATCGATGTTGTACGAAACGCTCATCCACAACTCCCGCACTCGATCCGCCACTCACGCAAGGACCGCCTACTCTGTCCCTGACACAGCAATTCTCCGACCAATCGCCGCCGGCCGACCACGGACGATTCACGCGAGGTGTTGAACTTTTGTCGCATCGCCCGGCAGTGCACGCGCCCTTGCGGATCACTCTGCTGTCACCGCCGACGTTCTGGCGCTGCGAGCCGAGCTGGTCCTGGACGTCGCGTCCGCTCCCGGACCATCTGTTGTGGTGTGTGCTGGATGGACGTGGCCGGCTGGAGCTCGGCGGCGACCTGCGGGAGTTGCACCCTGGTGTCTGTGCAGTCTTCGCACCGGGCGACGCCCCGCGAGCGACCCATGATCCGCGCCGGCGCTTGCTGGTGTTCGGCATGCATTTCGAGGTCGACCGCCCGAGGGTGGCTCAGGATCCGCGGTGGGGCGAGGTGATGGATCGCGAGTTGCTCGGCGTACTCGCGCGCACCTGCGACGCGTCGTACCGGCGGCAGGACGCGTTGGGCCGGAGGCAGGCGGAGCTGTGTCTGGAGCAACTGCTCGGGGTGATCTGGGACGCGGTCCACAACCCCGGGCGGAGCGTGACCGACACGGCTGTGGACGAGGTGGCGCGGCAGATCCGGCAGGATCCCAGCCACGACTGGACCGTCACGGAGATGGCTCGCCGGGCCGCACTCTCCAGGGCGCAGTTCACCCGGAGGTTCGTCGCACAGCTCGGGATGTCGCCCGCGCAGTACCTGATCCAGTCCAGGATCGACCGCGCTCACCAGCTACTGACCGATTCAGGGATGACGGTGACCCAGACAGCCGCCGCGCTCGGCTACACCGACGTCCCGTACTTCAGCCGCCAGTACAAGCAACGCACCGGCCGGTCACCAAGCCAGGATCGGTGACTAGGACCGCCAGCGAGTCAGCACGTCGTCGAGTTGCGAGCGGATCTGATCGCGGGCGTCCTGCCGACTGATGCCGGTCATCAGGAGCCTGTCGTAGGGCGTGTCCTCGTGGCGAATGGAGGCAACCACCGCGAGCGTGACCGCGTGCTCATCGAGGGCTCGGCCGGCCGCCGATCTGCCGACCCGTCCACTGCTGCGGGTGCCGGCGTGCAGGGCGATCGCTGTGGCGCGCGACGCCGGGCAGGCGGGGAACAGACGCCGGATCTCGATGGCCAGCCGGTGCTGGAAGTCGACGTCCTCGATCGCACGCCGCTCCCGCGACCGTTCGCGCTGCCGCGCCCGGAGGTCCTCGTCGGCGAGGCACTGCTCCTCGGCGATCTCCAGCGCGGCTTGCTCAACCAGGACGCCTTGGCGCTCGTACCGTTTCCGCGCCCGGCTCCACCGGACCACGACCGCCGACAGCGTGCTCGCCTTCCGCGCGCGCCGGGTCAGCGCGGTGTTGCCCGACGGCAGGAACACCAGGTGGTCGAGATCCGCACAACCGAGACAGTGCGGCGCGTCGTTCTCCAGACGCATCAGATCTGTCTCGGTCGTTCCACAGTCCGCGCAGGTGAACTCTTTCACTGGCGAGATGACCAGCAGGTCGTCCGGCTTCACGACCAAAGACCTTACGTCCGAATGACGGTGGCCCATAACCCACACTTCTTCGGACGCAGGGGGACTGATCAGGCCCAGTCCGGGTTCCAGCCCTCGATGGAGGTGGCTGGGCGGCTGGCGGGACCGGAGTAGATCGCGGACGGACGGATCAGGCGGCCGGTGCGCTTCTGCTCCAGCACGTGGGCGCTCCACCCGGCGGTCCGGGCACAAGTGAACATCGACGTGAACATCGGCGGCGGCACCTCTGCGAAGTCCAGGACGATCGCCGCCCAGAACTCCACATTGGTCTCCAGCACCCGATCCGGACGCCGCTCGCGCAGCTCTGCCAGCGCGGCCTGCTCCAACGCCTGCGCCACCTCGTAACGCGGTGCCGCCAGCTCTCGCGCCGTACGGCGAAGCACTCGGGCGCGCGGGTCCTCCGCCCGGTACACGCGGTGCCCGAAGCCCATCAGGCGCTCGCCCGCGTCCAGCAGACCCTTCACGTACGCACGGGCGTCGCCACTGCGCTCCACGCCCTCGATCATCGTCAGTACCCGCGCCGGCGCCCCACCGTGCAACGGCCCGGACATCGCGCCGACCGCTCCGGACAACGCGGCAGCGACGTCCGCACCGGTCGATGCGATCACGCGTGCGGTGAACGTCGACGCGTTCATGCCGTGCTCGGCCGCGGACGTCCAGTACGCGTCCACTGCCTGCACGTGCTTGGGATCCGGCTCACCGCGCCAGCGGATCATGAACCGCTCGGTGATCGTCTTCGCCTTGTCCACCTCGCGTTGCGGCACCATCGGATGCCCGATGCCACGAGCCGCCTGGGCGACGTACGACAGGGCCATCACCGCGGCCCGGGACAGGTCGTCGCGAGCCTGTACGTCGTCGATGTCGTAGAGCGGCCGCAGACCCCAGGCGGGTGCGAGCATGGCCAGCGCGGACTGCACGTCGACGCGGATGTCACCGGTATGGACAGGCAGCGGGAACGGCTCGGCCGGCGGCAGGCCCGGGGTGAACGCACCGTCGACCAGCAGGCCCCAGACCGCTCCGAACGGCACCCGGCCGACCAGGTCCTCGATGTCCACGCCGCGATAGCGCAGCGCCGAACCTTCCTTGTCCGGCTCGGCGATCTGCGTGTCGAACGCGACCACGCCTTCCAGTCCGTGCTGCACCTCGGTCCTCGGATCTGACATGCGACTCCCTCGTCCTCGTGGCGGCGCACCCGGCCCACCAGAGACCGCGCGCACCGATAGGCGCCCAGGCAGCATAGTTCTCGCCGGTAACCTCCGGACAGATCTGTGACGAGCTCGGCACGTCGGCGCCGTGGACCGGTCGCGGGTCTACTCTCGACGCCATGGCCGCCAAGCCCAATCCCGCCCTCGGGCTCGTGCTCGGGATCATCGCCGGTTACGCCGCTGTCGTCGGTGCGTCCTACGCCGGCGCCCGGATACAGCTCACCCGCCAGGTCACGTTCGACAGCATCGTCCGGCACGGTCTGCAATGGCTCGTGCTGTTGCTCCTGATCGCCTCCGTGCTCGGCCTGCTGATGGCGGGCCGCACGATCGGCGCCGGAGTGATGGTCGGAGCCGGCGCCGTGATGGCCCTGGCCGGGCTGTTCGTCCAGGTGGCGCCGATCAACCGGGTGTCCGACCTGCTCAAGCTCTTCCAGGTCCCCGGCTCCAGCATCCCGCCGTACCTGCTGATGGACAGCTCGGTGCTGTTCATCGGAGTCGTCCTGCTCGTCGCCGGCGTCGGGCGCTGGGCCTCCGACGCCAAGGTGGCCAGACTGCTGCAGAGCGGCGGTTCCCAGTCGGGCTACCCCGTGCAGCAGCAACCGCAGCAGTGGGGTGGGTACCCAGGCCAGCAGCAACAACCGCCGTACCCGGGCCAGCAGCAACCGCAGCAGTACCCGAGTCAGCCGCCGCGATAACTTTCTCCGCGGAGCCAGCATCAGGCTCTGCATGGAAACGCTGATCGCCTACACCTTCTCTCACGACAGTGTGGTGAGGGCCGCCGCGGGCCGCGCCCGCGTCGAGGCGTACTACGGCGACCTGTGGAACCACGAGGCCAAACACCAGGGGTACGACGGCAGCACGCTCGGGCTGCACATCTGGGACCGGTTCGACGGCCACTGCTTCTGGCCGTCCTGGCACGACACCGGTGACCTCCGCGTCGCCAGCCTGCACACCCCACTCGGCTATCAACGTGTCGTCGGCGACGTCTCGCCGTACGACGCTCCTGGTCGGCTGGCTGAAGCGGTACGGCGTACTCCGGCCAGCTTCCTGGAATTGGCGCCACCGTTCACCATGGCGGTGCTGGACCCGGCCGAGGAACGGCTCGAGCTGTTCACCGATTCCATCGGCGTCGGCCGTCTCTTCCAGTTGCGGCTGTCCGACGGCTGGGTGTGGAGCAACCGCCCCGTCGCGGCCCTGCTCTTCGCTGGTGTGCCGGCTATGGCGGCTCCACGCGGTTGGAGCTTCGCTGCGGCGTGCGGCTGGTTCATGGACGACAGCACGCCGTACGACGGTGTGCTGGCTGTGCCCGGGGCGACACACATCGTTGCCGACGGCAGCCGTCGGCAACGTACGGTCAGCCGGATCGAGACGACCAGTGTGTGGTCGACGGACAGTCCGGACACGGTGGAGGAGACCGCCGAGGCACTGCAGGACGTGGCGCGGTCGGTGGGTCGACTGTGGCCCGGCAGACCTACTGTCGACCTCAGTGGTGGTCGCGACTCCAGAGTGGTGGCCGCGGCGTTCCTGGCCGCCGGTGTGGATCTCAAACTGAACAGCCACGACGCGGTGCCGGGTGAGGTCGAGGTGGCGGAGTCGCTCGTCCGGGCGTTGCCTGGCACGGTCGAGCATGTCGTCAGCCGCAAGCCCCCGGGCGGGCCGGTGCGGCCACAGCCGGTCAAGCCGCAGCCGCTCGAGCTGGTGGAGCGCGCGCGGCGCTGGCACCGGTACGCGGAAGGGCTGCGGCCCGCGAGCTACCTGTTCCACGCGCCGCCGAAGAATCTCACCGCGGTCGATCACCTCGCGATCGGCGGAGCCGGTGGTGAAGTCGCTCACGGCCACTTCTATCCGGCCGACGTACTGCAGCTCGACGAGCTCCCGCTGCAACGGAAACTGCATGCCTTCGGCAACCGCCTGCAGACCCGGCTGACGCCGACCGCGGGGCCGGCCGAACCGGCCCGGGCCGCGGTGGGCGAGCAGATCGAGCGTGTCCTGCTGACCGCGGTGCACGGCGGGATCCAGAACGCGACGATGCTCGACTACTTCTACGTCGTCGAACGGCTGCGCAGGTGGGGTACGACGGGGGAGCGGAGCGGAGTCGTGTCGCCACTGCTGATCCCGGCGTTCGTCCGGGCCGCCTTCGCGCTCGATCCGGCGCACCGCGTCGACAACGCGCTACACGGCGCGCTGGTCCGCCGCCTCGTCCCCGAGTGGGCCGACATCCCCTTCTTCAAGCCGACCGCGGCCACACCGCGCCGAGCCCCGGCCAGAGTCTGCGGCCTCGCCGAGGCAGCCGACAGTGAACTCATCGAAACGCTCCTCACCGACGTCGAGGGCTTCGACGCCCACGCGCTCAACACCTTGTGGGCCGCATCCGCAGCCGGTGCAAGCTCAGCCGCCGCCGAAGCCACCCTTCGCCAAGCTCTCTGGCGTGCCACCTTCGACGACCACCTCGCGGAGGTCAACCACCATCTTCCGGCCGGCCCGCCACCGATCGTCCGAGTCGAGACACCCGCGCCGAAACCACCCGTACGACGCCGTACCCGCAGCCCGCTGGTCCGCGCCTTGGCTCGCACCAGGCTGTGGCGGGCCTACCGCCGCAGCAGGTTCGGACGTAAGTAGGCTCAGGGTGTGGATCTTGCGGAGATGCGGCGGGCGTACGGGCTAGGGGAGCTGCTCGAGAGTCAGGTGGATGCCGATCCGGTCGTGCAGTTCCAGACCTGGCTGGCGCAGGCGACCGAGGCCGGGCTGCCTGAGCCCAACGCGATGGTGCTCGCGACCGCGGACGCCGATGGGCGCCCGTCGGCGAGGACCGTGTTGCTGAAGCGGGTCGACGCACGTGGTCTCGTGTTCTACACCAACCAGCAGTCCCGCAAGGCCGACGACCTGGCCGCGAACCCCCACTGTGCGCTGGTCTTCCCGTGGCACGCGATGGAGCGGCAGGTCCGCGTCGAAGGAACCGTCACCAAGCTCCCCACCGACCAGGTCGACGAGTACTTCGCCAGTCGTCCGCGCGGGTCGCAGCTCGGCGCGTGGGCCTCGCAGCAGAGCCAGCCGGTCGAGTCTCGCGAGGAGCTCGACCTGCAGTACACGTCGTACGAGCGACAGTGGCCGGAGGGCACGGACATCGCGACGCCGTACTTCTGGGGCGGCTATCTCGTCGAGCCGCTGGCGTTCGAGTTCTGGCAGGGCCGCACCGGCCGCCTTCACGACCGCCTGGCCTACCGGCGGACCAACCCGTCCGGCTGGGAGTTGCTCAGGCTCCAACCCTGAGGAGCTTCTGAGGTCTCGCGGAACCCGTACCGCGACCACCACTGGACCAGCGGCTTCGGCGCCCACCAGTTGACCCGCCCGAGCAGCCGCATCGTCGCCGGCACCAGCAGCGCCCGCACGATGGTCGCGTCCAGCGCGATCGCGATCACCAGCCCGACCCCGATCATCTTCACGAACACGATGCCCGACGTGGAGAACGCGGCCACCACGATGATGAGCAGCAAGGCGGCGCTGGTGATGATCCCGCCGGTCCGCTGCAGCCCCAGCGCGACCGCGTGGGTGTTGTCCCTGGTCCGGTCGTACTCCTCCCGGATCCGGCTGAGCAGGAACACCTCGTAGTCCATCGAGAGCCCGAACAGTACGGCGAACAGCAGCACCGGATTGGTCGCGTCGAGGAACCCGGCCGAGGTGAAGCCGAGCACCCCGGACAGATGCCCCTCCTGGAAGATCCACACCATCGCCCCGAACGCCGCCGACAGCGACAGCACGTTCATCACCAGCGCCTTGGCCGGGAGTACGAAGGAGCCGAAGGCAACGAACAGCAGGACGAACGTGACCAGCACGATGAACCCGGCCATGTACGGCGCGCGCTCCCTCAGCACATGGAGCAGATCGATCACCGCTGCCGTCTCACCACCGACCTCGGCCTGCGTCCCGCCCGGCGGCGCGACCGCCCGAATACTGTGCACGACAGCTCGCGCCGGCAGCTCCTGTCCGGTGTAGTGCGTGTGCACGACGACCGAGGCGACACCGTTCTGATAGCCACCGATCCGGACGTTGTCGACCTCGCCGATCTGCCGCAGCGACTCCAGGTACGGCGACAACGAAGCAGCCGGATCGGCAGGCGGCGACGAGAACCGCACCGCAACGAAGATGTCCGACCCACCGGCCCCGGCGAAGTCGCGCTGCAGCGTCTCGGTCACCGTTCGAGAGGTCGCGCCGGACGGCAGCGCTCGATGGTCGACGCCACCCAGTTGCGCCGACAGGAAGGGAATCCCGAGTACCAGCAGCACCGGGACGAGCACGACCACATACCGCACCGGCCGCCGCATCACGTTGTGCGCCAGGCGATACCACGCACCATGCTCGGTGGCAGTCCTCCGCTGCTTGAAGATCCGCAGGTTGTTCACCCGATGCCCCAGTACGGCGAGCAGCGCGGGCAGTGCGGTCAACGCCGCGATCATCGCAACCACGACCGCGGCGGCACCGCCGTACGCCATCGAGCGCAGGAACATCACCGGGAACAGCACCAGGCTGCTGATCGCGACCCCGACCGTCACGCCGGAGAACGCGACCGTCCGCCCCGCCGTCGCCATCGTCGCCGTCAGCGCCGTCTCCACATCATTGCCCTTGGCAAGTTCCTCACGGAACCGGGTGATGATGAACAGTGCGTAGTCGATCGCCAGCCCGAGCCCGATCATCGTGACGATGTTGATCGAGAAGATCGAGACGTCGGTGACTGCCGACAGCCCGCGCAGCAGCACGAACGCGCCCAGGATCGCGAGCGCGCCGACGAACAGCGGCAACGACGCGGCGACCAGACCGCCGAAGACGACCACCAGGAGCACCAGCACGATCGGCGTCGAGATCGTCTCGGCCCGCACGATGTCGTGCTCGGTCTGCGTGTTCACCTCGTCGAACACCGCGATCTCCCCGCCGACCTTGGCGTCCAGGCCCGGCGGCGCCGTCCCGACCTTTTCGGCGATCCGGTGGAACGTCGCCAGCCGGGCCTCCTGATCCGCTCCGGCCAGCGTGAGTACGGCGTACGTGCTGTGCTGGTCCTTGGACACGAACACCGGGGACTTGGTGTTCCAGTACGTCTTGGTGCCGGTCACGTCGGCGGCCGGCAACCCGGACAGGTGACTCTCGACCGACTGCCGGAAGGCGGGATCGGCCACCGTCTTCGCGCCACCGTCGTACAGCACGATCACATCGGTGCCGGTGCGGCCGATGTTCTGCTCGATCGTGGCGACCGCGTGGGCGGCCTCGGTGTCCGGCGCGTCGAAGCCGCCGTTGGCCAGCGAGCCGAACACACCGGTGCCCCACGCCAGCCCGAGGGCGACGAAGACGCCGGTCAGGGCGAGCACCAGCCGGCGGTGCCGATACGTGAAGTGGCCGAGCGTCTCGAACACGAAAATCTCCCCCAGGGCGTAGATTTGAGCGGTCGGGGCCTGAGTGAACAGCGTTAACTGTTAACGGTGTTAACTCTAGACACCTGCCCTACGGCTATGTCAAGGAGAGTTTTCGGGTGGAGTTCGGTGCGAGCCGGCGGGACCGGCAGCGGGCGGCGACGCTGGCGGACATCAAGGCGGCCGCCCGCCGGTTGCTGGTCAGCGGTGGCGCGGCCGCGGTCGGCCTGCGCGCGGTCGCCCGCGAGCTCGGCCTCACCCCGCCGGCCCTCTACCGGTACTTCCCGAGCCACGAGGCCCTCATCGGCGCGCTGATCGCCGACCTGTACGACGAACTGACGACGGCACTGGTGGAGTTGCAGAGCACCGATGAGGACATCGATCTGGGCGCCCGGCTGTATCTGCTGGCCAACGGGCTGCGGGACTGGGCACTGGCGCACCCGTCCGAGTTCGCGCTGCTGTTCGGCACCGCGATCCCGAACCCGTACGACGAGGATCACGCGGACACCCCCGGGCATCAGGCGGCGATGCGGTTCGGTGCCGTGTTCAAGGAGCTGGTGGCGCAGATCTGGTACTGGAAGCCGTTCCCGTACCCGCCCGACGAGGCGCTCGGCCCGGCGCTGGTCGCCCAGCTCACACAGGAGTCGGAGCACTTCCATGGCATGCCGCCCGGAGCGATCTACCTGTCGCTGACCTACTGGACCAGGCTGTACGGCCTGATCTGCATGGAGGTGTTCGGTCAGCTGGACTGGGTGCTGCCGGATGCCGCCGCCTACTTCGAGGCGCAGCTCTTCGAGATCGGGCAGGCCCTGGGTCTCGACTGCCCGCCACCTGAGCAGTAGGAGGGCAGTAAAAAGCCCGCGGGCGCTTCCAGAACGCGACCGGGTGGCCGAAACTCTGGGTCAGGCGGACTGACCTGACTGCCCGCGGGCCCGGTGGCTGGCGTTGAATTGGCCGACCCCGGTTCAACGCAATAAAGCGCTGTCCCACTTAACTAGTGGTTGGCGGTCAACCCGCCGCCACCTCACGAGTCCGATAGCAATTCATGCGTTGGACCACCTCCCTTCGCGTGTACTGCGAACTTACTGTCCGGCGGTCCACGGTTCAACCGGTTTTCGCCCAGGGATGAACGACAATCGGAGCCATGATCAGACTTGGCCTCCCGGTGATCGTGCTGTTGGTCGGAACCGGCTGGTTCGCGTGGGCGTCGTACCGCCGGGCCGCCCTGGCAGAGCAGGCCCTGGCCGAGGTCAACGCCGAGCATCGGGCGCTGATGCACGAGGTCAGGACGCTGGAACGGGCGGTCGCGGCTGCCGAGCAGGGCCTGCGTACGCTCAGCTCGCATCCGTCGGTGCCGCGGGACGTCGCGGTCACCGCAGACCTGACCCTCGCCGACATCCGGCGCATGGTGGAACGCAAGGAGCTGGACGAGTAATGGCAAAACTGGGGAACGCTGCTGCCGCGATCAGGCCCAAGGGCGGTGGCAGCGTGAAGGCCAAGGTGATCGGTGGCCTGATCGTCGCGGTGATCGTGATCATCGTGCTGTTCAACATCTTCAACTTCGCCAGCACCGACACGAACCGGATCGGCCTGCACTACGGCGGCGGCGTGGTCGAGGCCAAGAAGTTCAAGTCGATCATCCCGCCCGGCTCGACGAACAAGCTGATCGGCCCGGGCGACACGTTGTACACCTACCCGATCGACCAGCGCTCGTACATCATCGGCGGTGACGCCGCCGACACCGACGCGGCCGACGAGGTCACCGTGGTCAGCAAGGACAACGTCCGGCTCGGCGTCCGGGTCCAGGTCTACTTCACGCTGAACCGGGACAAGGACGTGATCAAGTCCTTCCACGAGCGGATCGGCCTGAAGACCGAGGCGTACGAGGAGCGCGGCTGGAACGACATGCTGCAGAGCTACTTCCGCCCGCAGATCGACCGGGCGCTGGCCGCGGTCGCGACGAACTACGGCTGGGCCGAGCTCTACAACAACGAGTCGAAGAAGGCCACCTTCCAGACCGCGGCGGCCCAGGAGTTCACCCGGTTGCTGCCGGCCGCCGTCGGCGGTGACTACTTCTGCGGGCCGTCGTACAACGGCAGCAACGACTGCGGCGAGCTGTCGTTCACGATCCAGAAGCCGACGCCGCTGGACAAAGGCATCATCGACGGACTGGAGGCCAAGCAGCGCGCCGAGCTGGCCAAGGCCACCCAGGAGCAGAAGAACCAGCAGGTCAACGTCGAGCTGCAGTCGGTCAAGCAGCAGGTCGCGATGCTGGGCGCGCAGGGCTACCTGCTGAAGACCGCGATCGAGTCGGGCAAGATCCAGTTCATGGTCATCCCGCAGAACGGCAACGTCAGCATCCCGGTGCCGACCACGCCAACCACACCGACCACGACCGAACAACCGCGCTGACCCATGAATGGCCTGCCGTCACATCTCGAGCTCGTGCAGGGCGTCGTGCTGCCCAGGCCGGTCGGCATGGACCCGGTGCTCGACTTCGTCAACACCCGGTCCGACTGGACCACCCGTGGCCCGGCCCGGACCGAGTGGCTGACGTCGTACGAGGCGTTCCTGATCTGGACGTCGTACGTCGGCCTGTTGCGGCCGGCGACCGTCTTCCGGCTGATCGAGCAGGCCGGCGGCAAGCCGACCGAGGCGGCGCGGCGACTGAACGAGACGCTGGAGTTCCGGGTCGACCTGTACGACGTCCTGACCGGCGAGGCGGCCGATGGGTCGTTCGAGGCGGTGGCGCGGGTGATCGAGCGGGCATCCGGGCGGCGGCGTCTGGTGCCGACCGACGAGGGTGCCGGCTGGGAGCTGCCGGAGGATCTCGCCCAGCCGCTCGACCACCTCGCGCTGCTCGCGGGTGAGCTGCTCACCGGTCCGTCCCGGGCACACGTGCGCGTGTGCCCGGGGGAGTCGTGCGGCTGGCTGTTCCTCGATCCGCGCGGACGCCGTCGCTGGTGCTCGATGGCCACCTGCGGCAACCGCGCCAAGGTCCGCGCCCACGCCGCGCGTACCCGCTAAGGTCTGCGGACATTTCGACAGGACGTGTCTGCATCTGGCAGGACGACGTACGGTCACACGACCGGCCGGCGCCTCGTCAGTGGAGGTATACGTCCTGTCGATCTGCACAGGCCACGTGGCGGGAGGAGGTTTGCCCGATCTCCCCTGGTCTTGCTCCTCTCCCGTGATCCTTCGGAGGTAGAAGGAGCAACTTGAAGGGAGATCCGGCCCTCCTGCTCAATGTGTGGGTGGTCCGCGCGGCTTTGGGTCGCGCGCCGGTCCGGGCTGTGTGGCCGCACCCTGCCCGACATCCTGCGGTCGTCGAGTCGTCGAGTCGTGGATTCGGGGGGAGGATTGGTGGTTTCTGGGACCGCGATCCACGACTCGGCGCACGCCTCTCGTCTCCCTGGGCAACGACCGGGCCGGTTAGCGGTCTGGTGGTGCCGGGGTGTCCCGGAGGTGCTGCGACGAGGTGTTCGGGTTGCGTCGGCAGGCGGGCGCGGGGGCGGGACATGCAATAGCGGCTCTTCTGCTGGATGTGTGGGCCAGGTCGGCTGGGCGTGTCAGCTCGACAGGCGGTGTCGGTCCAGGGGTGCTGGTCGGAGGAGGCATTCACGCCTGGCTCCGGCCGGCCAGGCCGGGGCCAGGGCGGACACCTCCTGTCGCCCCGGGCACACCCAGCCTCCGGGCCCGCGTCCGCAGCCCGGACCGGCCGCCGCCCACGGGCGGGCAGGTGCAGTGCTGGACGGGTTCGTCGTGGCGGCGGCCGGGACCGGTGGCGATCTGCGCGGCCTGGGACACCATCTGGTGGCCTCGGACAGGCTGTGCGGTGTCCAAGGTCCCCGGTACCTGTCCAGGGTCGCGGCAACCGCGCCGATCAACACCCCCGGCGGCGCCGGCAGGCCGGGACCCCGACATCTGCGCGTCTGGAGGCTGCCGACCGGATACCGGGAACCCGGGGGCCGCGACCGGACCACGGGCCGTCTGAGGTCACCGGTCCTGGGTCCGCCCGCCGACCACGACGCGGCAGGTGGGCCACCACCCACACATCGAGCAGAAGAGCCGGATATCCGGCTCTCCGGTCGGTTCCGTGGGTGTTGCCCGTGCCGTCGACCGGATCGCCAGGCCATCACAACGAGGCGGGGACGGAGGCCTCCCGCGGACGGATCGCGGCGTCTCGGTGATTGTGATGGCCTGGAAGTCCACCCACACCCCGCCCTGCGGCGGTGGCGGTCTCGGCGATGCCGCGCCGCTGACCGGACCTGCACCACTCACAGCACGATGCCAGACAGGCCCCGCTCGCCCGCGAACACTCGGCGGCTGACGGACGGGGTTGGTGAGTGCGCCACGTCCCGCCCAGGTCGAGACCCGCGGACAGGCCGGGCCGGGCTGGGGAGGATCTTCACACCCGATCCGGGACGAGATCCTCCCCACCCCGGCGGCAACCGAACAGGACAAGGCCGACGGCCGAGACGCGAAGGAGGCGATCGAACCACCCACGGATACGTCAGAAGAGCTGGAGATCCCCTCGCCGCGGACAGCGGTTCGGCCGCCCGAGGCGAGCGGCTACAGCCGTCGGTCCATGGATCCAGGTGCCGCTAGTTGAAGGCCGCTGGGTCGACGGTGATCCAGGTGTGCCGGGCGCGGGCGAGGACCCGGCCGTCGGCGTCGTACAGGGTGCTGGCGGTGAAGGTCTTGCGGCCGTCCTCGCCGAGGTAGCGGCCGAGCGCGACACACTCCTCGCCGGCCTGCGGCCGCGCGTCGATGCAGGCCGTCAGCTGCCCGAGGACCGACGGGCGGCCCTCCAGGTCGATCGTCCAGCCGCCCGGACAGTCCAGGGCGGACCACAGGAAGATCTCGTCGACCAGCCCGTCGTGGCGCGCCAGGTCGGCGGCCGGCTTCCAGGTGCACGCCGTACGCCCGTCGCCGACCGGCCCCGGCTTGAGTTGCAGACCGCGTGAGTTGGCCGGCCCGCATACGAAGCACGTCGGAAACGGATGATCCGTGAGCCCGCGGTACGCCGCCTCCGCCACCCGGGCCTCTTCCGGCAGGACCGGGTCGATCGTCGCGTCCGCCAGGAAGTCGCCGTCGACCGGCACGGCCTGGGCCACCAGGCTGTCCGCATCCAGCAGCCGCGCGCCGTCGGCATCCGCGGTCAGCTCGAGCTCCTTCTCCAACGGCGGCGGCATCCGCAACGTCACCTTCGGCACCACGTCCGACCCGATCTTCCCGGCCAATGCGGTCCCCACCAGACCGGCGACGTACCCGCCGTTGCCCGACCGCTCCGGTCCTTGAAACCGCCGTTCGACCCGCACCAGATTCATAGGCCCCGACCCTAGTACCAGTCACGCATGCCGACCGCACAGCGACGGACGGTGATCGCGACTGGCGGAGCCGATCTTCGGCCGAAGATGCTGACGAAGAGGAAGTGTGAGTGCCAAGAACCGTGGGAAGGAAGGAGTTTCAGAGAAATCTGAGGAATTCTCGGAGATTACCGGGCTGAGCCCTCCAGTTCAAACGACCGCTTGAACTATGCTGACTGCAGGCTACGGCGAGTGAGCAGGTGGGGTGCCTGAGCAAGCAGTGGCCGGGGGGAAGGAGAACTCTGTGGAGACACCGGTCGAGTCGACCCGGGAGAGGTTGCTCAACGTCGCCGAGCAACGATTCGGAGAAGGGGGTTACGAGGGGACATCGCTGCGCGCCATCACGGTCGCCGCGGCGGCGAACATCGCCGCGGTCAACTATCACTTCGGTTCGAAGGAAGCACTGCTGCGGGCGGCGGTCGCTCGTGCGATGGCGCCGATCAACACCGAACGGCGGCGCCGGCTCGACCAGTTGGAGGCGAGTGGGCTGCCGGCACCGGAGCAGCTGATCCGGGCGTTCATCGAGCCCGGCCTGGAACTGGTCCTGCGCCGCGGCGAGCGCGGTCCGGTGGTAGCGCGGTTCATCGGCCGGATCGCCTTCGATCCGAGCCAGCGGATTCGCGAGTTGTACGCGGCGGAGTCCGATCCCGTCGAGAAGCGGTACCTGGCGGCGCTCCAGGCCGCGCTGCCGCACGCGACGCCCGAGGCGGTCGCGTTCGGGTACGTGAACATGCTCGGTCTGCTCGCCCTGCACCAGTCGCAGGCGCTGTCGCGAGCACCTGGCGTCACGGAGACCGAGGATCCCGGCAAGCTCGCCGAGAACCTGATCACCTTCCTCGTGGCGGCCTTCGACAACGGCCTACGGTCCTGATCCGGAGGCGTCCGAAACCCGTGGCACCCTGCCCACGGATTCCGGACGCAACTGAACCACAAGGGCCAGTGGTCTGGTCGGAGTTGTCCGAAGATTGCTCATGGATGTTCGGACTGCCTGGTAACGCTGCATAATGGCGCTCCGTGGACCCCTGTGAAGTCGTGGTTGCCGTCGATCTCGGTGGAACCCGGATGAAATGCGGCCTGGTCGCCGCCGACGGTGCCGTGCTGCACCGCGAGACCAGGCCTACGCCCCGGGAGGCCGGGGGCCGCGCGGTGCTCGACGCGCTGCTGGAAACCGTCGTCGAACTCGGCCAGAAGGCGACCGCCGACGGCCATATCGTGCGCGCGATCGGCGTCGTCGTGCCCGGCGTCATCGACGCCGCGACCGGCACCGTCGGCGCCGAGAACCTGGCCTGGGTCGGGATGCCGGTGCTGGCCGAGATCATGGCCGCGGTCGGGGACGACGTACCGATCGTGCTCGCCCACGACGTCCGGGGCGGGGGGTACGCCGAACTCCGCCAGGGCGCCCTGGTCGGCACCACGAACTCGATGTTCCTCCCGCTCGGCACCGGCATCGCCGCGGCGATGGTGATCGACGGTTCCCTGGTCAGCGGCGACGGGTACGCCGGCGAGCTCGGCCACACGAGGTTCATCCACGGCGACGCCGCCGAGCTGTGCGCGTGCGGCCAGTGGGGCTGCCTCGAGACGGTCGCCTCCGCGGCCGCCCTGGCCCGCCGGTACGGCGCCCGCACCGGACGGACCGTCGACGGCGCCCGGGAGGTGCTGGAACTGCTCGCGGCCGGCGACCCGGACGCCGCGCAGGTCTGGGACGACGCGCTGCGGGTGCTGGTCGACGCCCTCGTCCTCTACACGACCCTGGTCGCGCCCACACGGATCGCGATCGGTGGTGGACTGGTCGGTGCGGGCGAGACGCTGCTGCAGCCCCTGCGCGACGGAATCCACGCGCGGCTGACGTTCCAGCGCGAGCCGGAGATCGTCGCCGCCGTACTGGGCGAGGAGGCAGGCTTCATCGGCGCTGCCCGGATGGCCTGGGACCGCGTCGAGGCGGACGAGAAAGGGAAGACCGAATGACGACCTATCGCGTGGGCCGGCTGGTTACGCCGGACGACGTTCTCGAGAACGCCTGGATCCAGGTGGTCGACGAGGACATCCGCGCGTTCGGCCGCCGCGCGGACGGGATGCCTGCCGACGGCAAGCGGCCCGAGGACCTCGGTGACGTGACGGTGGTGCCGGGGTTCGTCGACATCCACACCCACGGTGGCGGCGGGTCGACGTACTCGACCACCGATCCGGAGGAGGCGCGCAAGGTCGCGGCCTTCCACGCCAAGCACGGTACGACGACCACCCTCGCCAGCCTGGTGACGTCGCCGCTCGACGACCTGGTCTCGCAGACGGCCTGTCTGGCGGAGCTGATCGAGGACGGTGTGATCGCCGGCGTCCACCTGGAAGGTCCGTTCCTGTCCGAGGCCCGATGCGGCGCGCACGAGCCCACGTTGTTGCGGCCGCCGCTGAAGGACGACGTCGCGAAGGTGCTCAGCGACGCGGTCAAGATGGTGACGATCGCGCCGGAGTTGGAGAACGGCCTGGAAGCGATCCGTCAGGTGGTCGACGCGGGCGCTATAGCGGCGCTCGGGCATACCGACGCGACCTACGAGCAGATGATCGCCGGCGCCGACGCCGGTGCCAGGGTGGCGACGCACCTGTTCAACGGGATGCGGCCGTTCCACCACCGCGACCCCGGTCCGGTCGGCGCGGCGCTCAACGACGAGCGGTTGCTGCTCGAGGTGATCAACGACGGCCTGCACGTGAATCCGCAGGTGGTCCGGGTCGCCCTCGCGGCCGCTGGGGTGAACCGGATCGCGCTGATCACCGACGCGATGGAGGCGACCGGGATGCCGGACGGCCGGTACAAGCTCGGGGGTCTCGAAGTCGACGTCAAGGAGGGCCTGGTGACACTGGCCCACGGCAAGCACTCGATTGCCGGCAGCACCCTGACGATGGACGTCGCCTACGCCAACGCGGTGCGGGCCGGGGTTTGGCTCGTGGACGCGTCCCGGATGGCCTCGACGACCCCGGCGCAGACGTTCGGCTGGTACGACGTCGGCTCGATCGAGGTCGGGAAGCGGGCGGACCTGGTGCTGCTGGACGACGCGTACGCCGTTCAGAAGGTGATGCGGGCCGGCTCGTGGCTGGACTGATCGGGACCGTCACCCTCAACCTCGCGCTGGACGTCACCTACGAGGTCGACTCGCTCGTGGTCGGCGGAAGTCATCGCGTCGCCGCGATCCGCCGGCGGGCCGGTGGCAAGGGTGTGAACGTCGCGCGGGTGGCGGCGACGCTCGGCCATCAGGTGCTCGTGCTCGGGCTCGTCGGTGGGATCACCGGGGAACTGGTGGCCGAGGAACTGTTCGACGCCGGACTCACCGCCCTGCTGACCCCGATCGCCGGCGAGACCCGCCGTACCGTTGCCATCGTCAACGGCGCCGACGGGGACGCGACGATCTTCAACGAAGCCGGTCCGTCGGTGAGTGGGGACGAGTGGCGCGCGTTCGGCGACCGGATGCCGTGGGGACGGCTGGGTGTGCTGGCCTGCTCGGGAAGTCTCCCGCCCGGGTTGCCGGCCGACGCGTACGCCGAACTCGCGGTCCGCGCGCGGCATCACGACGTACTGACCGTGATCGACGCGGGCGGTGCGGCGCTGACCGCGGCCGCGAAGGCCGGTGCGGTGGTGCGATCGAACGCGGCCGAGCTGCGGGAAGCACTCGGGGACACGACGGTCGAGGACGGCGCCCGGCAACTGGTCGGGCTGGGCGCGACCGCGGCCGTGATCACCGACGGCGCGCGCGGGATGGTTGCTGCGAGCAACAAGGGTGTCTGGCGGGCGTTGCCGGTGGAGCAGGTCAGCGGGAACCCGACCGGCGCGGGCGACGCGTGTACGGCGGTGGTCGCGGCAGCCGTCGCGGAATCGCCGGAGCCGGACTGGTCCGTCGTACTCAAGTCGGCCGTCGCCGCATCCGCCGCCGCGGTGCTGACCCCCGTTGCCGGGGACATCGATCTCGCCGCGTACCGCCGCTGGCAACCCCAGGTCACCGTCAACTCGTCGCCCACCGCACCTCCATCACCTTCGCCTTCCGGGGCACCTCCGGTCACGTCTTAGCTAGGGAGAAGTTCAATGCCATTGGTATCCGGGGCCGAGGTCGTGCTCGCTGCCGCCAAGGCCGGTCGCGGGGTCGGTGCGTTCAACGTGATCCAGCTCGAGCACGCGACCGCGCTGATCGCGGGTGCTGAGCAGGCCGGCGCGCCGGTCATCTTGCAGATCAGTGAGAACGCGGTGAAGTACCACGGCGCGCTCAAGCCGATCGGAGTCGCGACGCTGGCCGCCGCGGCCGCCGCCTCCGTGCCGGTGGTCGTGCACCTCGACCACGCGATGGACCGCGACCTGGTCACCGAGGCGGTCGCCCTGGGCTTCACCTCGGTGATGTACGACGCCTCGAAACTCGAGTACGCCGACAACGTCGCGACAACGACCGAGGTCACGGCGTACTGCCACGACCACGGCGTCTTCGTCGAGGCCGAGATCGGCGAGGTCGGGGGCAAGGACGGTGTGCACGCGCCCGGCGCCCGCACACGCCCCGACGAGGCCGTCGCCTTCGCCGAGGCCACTGGCGTCGACGCACTTGCGGTCGCGGTGGGCTCCTCGCACGCGATGACCGAACGTACGGCGCAACTCGACTTCGACCTCATCGCGGACCTCAAGGCCGCCGTCGCGGTCCCGCTGGTCCTGCACGGCTCCTCGGGTGTAGCGGATGCCGACCTGACCCGGGCGGTCGAGTCCGGCATGACCAAGGTCAACATCGCCACCCACCTCAACAACGTCTTCACCGCCTCGGTCCGCCAGACCCTGGCCGCCAACCCGAAGCTGGTCGACACTCGCAAGTACCTGGGCCCGGCCCGCGACGCCGTGGCCGCCGAGGTCGCTCGGCTGCTCGGAGTCCTCAGGGCGGTCTGAGCACTACCCCAACGATGCGCTGCCCCGCACCCAGTGGGCGCGCAGGTTGTCACGGGCGAGCCGCACCTGCTCGCGGGCTTCCGGGTCCGGTACTTCGAAATCCTCCATCAACCGGGTGAGCGCCAGCTCCATCGCCGCCACCAGCGCGTCCTCCTCGGTGAGCTCGGACTCGGCGACCCCGCGCAGCCCGGCGGCGAGTGCGGTCAGGCCGGCCTGCTCCTGGGCCGTGAACCGCAGCCGGATCTCGATCGTCGTGTCCACTCGTCCTCCTCGCGGCTTGATAGGGTCATGGTGCAATGCAACGACCATGTTGCACAAGAGTGCGGGGTGAGGCCGATGACGATCGCGGTGGACGAGACGCTGCGCGCGGCGACCATCGCCGTACTCGGCGAGCACGGCTGGTCCGGCGTCACGCTGGAGCGGGTGGCAGAGAAGGTCGGCCGCTCCCGCGTCACCCTGTGGCGGCAGGGGCTGACCGTCGAGTTGCTGCTGAACGCGCTGCTCGACGCGCTGGCCGAGGACTACCGGGACAGCATGTGGCCGGTGCTGGCCGGGTCCGGCTCGGGCCGCGAGGGCCTGGTGAAGGCGGTGGAAGCCTTGTTCGAGGTGATCGATCGGCATCTGCCCCTGATGCTCTCGTCCGACCTGGTCTTCCACCAGGAGCAGGCGCGCAACGGCCCGGTGTCGTTCCTCGATCCGTTCGAGCGGTTCCTGCGCGAGGGTGAGGCGGACGGCACGCTGCATCCGCACGGCCGGGTCAGCGACGTCGCCGAGGTGCTGATGGTGTCCGCCGCCTTGACCTACGTGCACATGCGCGGCCGGCACCACTGGTCCCGGACCCGGTCCCGCCGGCTCACCCTCGACCTGGTGCTCCGTGGCGTGCTGAGCTTCTGAAGCATATCAATTGCATTTGATGCAACGACCGTGTTTCACTGGCGGCATCGACAAGTTTTGGAGGACCGCCATGACTCTTCCCTACGCCGAACCGCTGACCCGGCTCGAGCCGCAGCCCCGCGTGATCCCCGAGCCGCCCCGGGTCGGTGAGCCCAGTGGCGACCCGTGCGGACTGTGCAAGTGGCTGGCGAACTACGACGAGTCCGAGCACGAGTCGCCGCTCTGGGCCGACGAGAACTGGGCTTTGTGCCGGGCCACCGGCGTCACGATTCCCGGGGTGGTCTGGCTGGCCAGCCGGGGCCATCACGACTCCTTCGCCGACCTGCCCGACCCGGTCGCCGCGAGCTACGGTCCGGTCGTCGCCCGGATCGAGCGGGCGATCCTGGCGCTGGGCGACATCGCGCGGGTGCATGTCTATCGTTGGGGCGACGGCTTGGCCCACTTCCACGTGTGGTTCTACCCCCGCCCGCTGGGCATGCTCGAGGCCAAGCGGGAGATGCTGCCGCTATGGGCCGACCTGCTGCCCGAAGCACCCAAGGAGGTCCTGGCCGATGCCGAGCGAAAGATCGCCGCGGCGCTGGCGGCGGACGCCTGAGGTGAGCTCGACCGACCCCCGCGGCCCGCGCCCCGAGCCACGGCCGGCCTCCGGCGCTCAGCCCGGTTTGATACGGCGGCTTGGGGTGACCGATGCCGTGGTGATCGGGCTTGGCTCGATGGTTGGCGCCGGAGTGTTCGCGGTCTGGACGCCGGCCGCTCAGGCCGCCGGCTCCGGACTGCTGATCGGGCTGGCGCTCGCGGCGGTCGTTGCCTACTGCAACGCCGCGTCCTCGGCGCAGCTCGCCGCGGTCTACCCCGTCTCGGGTGGGACGTACGTGTACGGGCGCGAGCGGTTGGGGGAGTGGTGGGGGTTCGCCGCCGGCTGGTGTTTCGTGGCCGGGAAGACGGCGTCGTGTGCCGCGATGGCGCTGACGTTCGCCACCTACGTCGTACCGGGCACCGAATGGCTGCAACGACTTCTCGCGCTCGCGGCGGTGATCGCCCTCGCCGCGGTCAACTACCGCGGCGTGACCAGGACCGCCCGGCTGACCAGGATCCTCGTCGCCTGCACTCTGACAGTGCTTGCCCTGGTGCTGATCGTCCTCTCCACCGGCGAGCCGCACCGTGACCTGCCGTCGCTCGCCGGCGCCTCGCCGTACGGCGTTCTGCAGGCAGCCGGACTGTTGTTCTTCGCATTCGCCGGGTACGCGCGGATCGCGACGATGGGTGAGGAGGTCCGGGACCCGGCGCGGACCATCCCGCGCGCGATCAGTATCGCCGTACTAGTTGCTATCGGCATCTACCTGGCGGTGGGGGTCGCGCTGTTGCGAGTCCTCGACCCGGCGTCGACCGCAGCGCCCCTCGCCGCCGCGGTCGACACCGTCGGCGCGGCCTGGGCGTCCCCGATCGTCCGGGTCGGCGCGGCCGTCGCCAGCCTCGGCGCACTGCTCGCGCTGATCGCCGGCATCGGCCGCACCGCCCTCGCGATGGCCCGCAACCACGATCTGCCCGGCTGGCTGGCCGCCGTACACCCGCGCTTCCAGGTCCCGCA
This sequence comes from Kribbella sp. NBC_01484, assembly GCF_036227145.1. Classification (NCBI taxonomy): domain Bacteria; kingdom Bacillati; phylum Actinomycetota; class Actinomycetes; order Propionibacteriales; family Kribbellaceae; genus Kribbella; species Kribbella sp. NBC_01484. The sequence goes on along the minus strand of NZ_CP109437.1, from coordinate 1,311,779 downwards.
CCACGCCGAGATCGCGCTCGCCGTGGTCGTCGGCGTCCTGGTGCTGACCACCGATCTGCGGGGCGTGATCGGCTTCTCGTCCTTCGGTGTCCTGCTGTACTACGCGATCGCCAATGCCTCCGCCTTCACCCAACCGGCCGATCAACGTCGCTGGCCCCGCGCCCTCAACGTGATCGGCCTGGTCGGTTGCGTCGTCCTCGCGGTCACCCTCCCCTGGACCTCCGCGGTGGCGGCCGCCGCACTCCTCGCGCTCGCCCTGCTCGTCCGAGCCGTCAGGACAGGTCGCGCCGGATCCGCCAGAAGCTGAACCCGATCAGCGCGAACGCGGCCAGCAGAAACAACCCGAACTCCCGCCACTGCAGGGCCCAGAACCGGTCCGCGGTGAAGTACTTGATGTGCTGCCGGTACCCCTCGTCGGCCAGCCGCTGGTAGCAGGCGGCGGCCTTGTCCGACACGCTGCCCTGGCTCGACACGGTCGCGCCGTCCGCCGCGGGAGGCCTCGGCGCACAGTCGATCACCCAGCTCGGCAGGGAGCTCACGGTCTTGCCGGCCTTGTCCACGGTCTTGTCGGACAGCTTCCACGCGCCGACTGCTCCGGACGCGACCTCCATCTGAATCACCCGTGGATTCGGACCGTCGCCGCTGAGCCCGAAGCCACGGATGTTGTCGGCGGTCGCGACGATGTACTTCTCCGTCGGCGCGAGCAGGTGTGGCCGGATCAGCGTCGGAGTGACGACCTGCACCAGGATCACGGCCGCCAGAGTGATCGCGAGCGAGACCACGGTACGGCGAACCACCAGACCCACCGCGACCCCGAGAGCGAACGCGAAGGCGGCGTACCCGACCGGGACCAGCCCACGCGCGGAGAAGATCGGCGGGAACATCCGGGGCAGGTAGGTGTTCGAGTCCTGCCCGGCGTTGATCGCGTCGTCGATCGGATCGGCCCACCAGGTCACGGCCAGGCTCAGCAGACCGGTGATCGCGATCGCGGTCAGGCCGGTGAACGCCACCTTGGTGGCGAGCCAGCGACGCCGGCCGATGCTCTGGCTCCACACCAGCCGGTGGGTGCCGGTTTCCAGCTCGCGCGAGATCAGCGGTGCGCCCCAGAACGCCCCGATCACCGGTGGTGCGGCGTACAGCAACACCTGACCGACGATGTACAGCAGGGGGTTGAGGCGCTGGAACCCGAGGTTCTGGATGAATTGGGTCGTCAGCCGCCGGTAGTCGTCGGCGAGCCCGGGTCCGGTGAAGGCGAGGATGATCGCGGCCGCGACGATCACCGACGCGACCACCAGGAACTGCACGCGGAACTGCCGCCAGGTCAGCCAGATCATCGCTGCACCTCCAGGACCGGACGCTCGGGCTGGACGTCGCGGCCCATGTAGGCCAGCACCAGATCCTCGAGCGTGAGTTGGGTGACGTTCCAGGCCGGATCGAGGATCGGCTGGTCGGTCCGGATCAGATACGTCGACTGCCGGTCGGTGTGGCTTTCGGTCACCACGTGCTGGTCCCGCGGCAGGTCCTTCGCGTCGCGTCGCGGTCCGGTCAACCGGCGGTGCGTCGCCAGCAACGTGTCGATCTCGCCGCTCACCTGCACGCGCGAGTCGACCAGCACGATCAGGTAGTCGCACGAGCGCTCGACGTCGGAGACGAGATGCGACGAGAGAACGACACTCAGCTCCTGCTCGGCGACCGCCTCCATCAGATCCTGCAGGAACTCCCGCCGTGCCAGAGGATCGAGCGCCGCGACTGGTTCGTCGAGGATCAGCAGGTCCGGGCGCTTGGCCAGGCCGAGCGTGAGCGCGAGCTGGGCCCGCTGGCCGCCGGACAGCTTGCCGGCGCGCTGCTTCGGATCGAGCTTGAGGTGCTGAATCCGTTGCTGGGCAAGGGAATCGTCCCATGCGCGGTTGAGCCTGGAGCCGAGTTTCAGGTGCTCGGCGACACTCAACCGGCTGTACGTCGGCGTGTCCTGCGCGACGTACCCGACCTTGGCCTGCTGCGTCCCGGCCGGCGCACCAAGCACCTCGACCGAACCGGTGGTGGGGTTCAACATCCCGACCGCCATGTTGAGCAGGGTGCTCTTACCGGCACCGTTCGGCCCGACCAGCCCGACAACATGCCCGGCCGGCACTTCCAGATCACAATCGGTCAGCGCCCAGCGCCGCCCGTATCTCTTGCCCAATCCCTGGGCTTGCAGAACCGCGGTCATGCTATCTCCTCCACAGAGGCGGACCGAAACGTTGTCAGGAACAGCGCCTCGATGCTCTCGTCGTCGAGGCCCGCCTTGCGTGCCTTGGTCAGCCAGCGGCGGAGGTCCTGCCGCAGCGGGCCGTGGGCGGCCAGCGTGTTGTCGGTCAGGGTCCGGGTGACGAACGTGCCCCGCCCGGGCCGGGCCTGGACCAGGCCTTCGTGCTCCAGCTCGCGGTAGGCCTTGAGCACGGTGTTCGGGTTGATCGCCAGCGCCGCGACGACGTCCTTCACGGTCGGCAGCTGGTCCCCCTCCCGCAGCAGGCCGAGCCGCAGCGCGTTCCGGACCTGCTGAACGATCTGCTGGTACGGCGACACCCCCGACCGCCCGTCCAGATGGAACTCGATCATCTCCAACCCCATTCATCTAGTTACCTAGCACTATAGATGTACTGGGTGACCGGTGGTCAAGGGAGGAGGACGTGCAGCACTCACAGTGCCGGGAGCGTGAGTAGCGAGGTCGGCCGAGCGTGCGGTGGTGAATGGTGGGCTCACTGTGAGTGGTGCAGGTCCGGTCAGCGGATGGCGTCGTACCGCCGGAGGGCTTCGCTGCGCGCGTCGGCGTGGTCGACGATCGGGTCCGGGTAGCCGTCGGCGCCGCCGTGCTTCCAGGGTTCGTGGGCGGTCTTGCCGTCGAGGTGCCGCAGCTCGGGCACCCAGCGCCGGACGTACTCGCCGGCGGGGTCGAACTTCAGTCCCTGGCCGACCGGGTTGAAGATCCGGAAGTACGGCGCCGCGTCCGCGCCGCAGCCGGCCACCCACTGCCAGTTCAACGAGTTCGACGCGAGGTCGCCGTCGCGCAGCGACCGCAGGAACCAGCGCGCGCCGAACTTCCAGTGCACATGAAGGTCCTTGACCAGGAACGACGCGACCACCATCCGGACCCGGTTGTGCAGGAAGCCGGTCGAGGCGAGCTGACGCATGCCGGCGTCGATCAACGGGAACCCGGTCCGGCCGGCACACCAGGCGTCGAACAACGCGCCGGGTTCGTCGTACTCCATCCGCTCGAACTCCGGGCGCAGCGGCTTCCACGCGGCCTCGGGATGCCGCGCCAGCAGGTCCGCACAGAACTCCCGCCAGGCGAGCTCGCGGCGATACGCGTCCGCGCCGGCGCTGCGCTTGCGGGCCAGATCGGCCAGCATCGTCCGCGGGTGGATCTCGCCGTACTTGAGGGGGATCGACATCCGCGAGGTGCTGTCGAGATCGGGCCGGTCCCGCTCGTCGTCGTACTGCGCAACCCGCTTCAGGTACTCCTGCCACTGCTCGAGAGCCGCCTGCTCACCAGCGCCGTCCCCCCTGCTGTCCGGCAGCTCCTCGCCGGCCGCGTTCACCCACTCGACCTTCGCCGGGGCATCGACGGGCTTCCGCCACCCGTGCTCGAGCCACGCGCGGAAGTACGGCGTGAACACCTGATACGGCCGCCCTTGCTGGTTGAGGATCCGCCCGGGCGCGATCGCGTACGGCGATCCCGTCGCCACCAGCGGACACTTCAACGAGGCTTCAACCTGTGCGTCCCGCGTCTGTCCATAAGGCCCGTGATCCGCGCTGACGTGCACGCTGGACGCGCCGACCTCCGCGCCTAGGGCCGGGATCACGTCCACCGGATCACCCCGCCGTACGACGAGCCGACCTTCGAGCGAATCGGACAAGCGGTGCAGAGACGCCACCAGGTGCTCACGCCGCGGATCGCCCGCGCGATCCCACAGGCGCGAGTCCACGACGAAGACCCCGAGCACCCGGCCGTCACCCGCGGCCACGGCGTCGAGCAACGCCGGGTTGTCGCTGAGCCGGAGATCCCGCCGGAACCACATCACCGCTGTCACGTCTCGCATCCTTCAGCAGTACCCACACCAATTGGGTAAGGCTTGCCTACATAGGTGACAATGGGTGTCGTGAGCGAGCTGATCGATACCACCGAGATGTACCTGCGGACCGTCTACGAGCTGGAAGAAGAGGGGATCCTGCCGCTGCGGGCGCGGATCGCCGAACGGCTGCACCAGTCCGGTCCGACGGTCAGCCAGACGGTGGCTCGGATGGAGCGCGACGGCCTGATCAAGGTCGAGGGCGATCGGCACCTGGAGCTCACCGATGTCGGCCGCAAGCAGGCGGTCCGGGTGATGCGCAAGCACCGGCTGGCCGAGCGGTTGCTGGTCGACGTGATCGGCCTGGAGTGGGAGGACGTGCACACGGAGGCGTGTCGCTGGGAGCACGTGATGAGCGACGCGGTCGAGCTGCGGCTACTGAAGATCCTCGACAACCCGACCGAGTCCCCGTACGGGAACCCGATCCCGGGCCTGGAGGAGCTCCAGACCAGCGGTATCGCGAGCGACATCGGCGAGTTCCGGATCGGCGTCGAGCCGCTGGACAAGGTGCTCGACCAGGCCACCGGCGACAGCGTGCGGGTGCTGGTCCGGCGGATCGCCGAGCCGGTGCAGACCGACGACGACGCGATGGCGGTGCTGCGCAAGGCCGGCGCGCTGCCGGGCCGCGAGGTGGACTCGACCCTGGACGCCGAGGGCGTGCTGGTCGGCAGCCGCGAGGCCGGTGGCGTGATCAGCGACGAGACGGCCGGCCACATCTTCGTGAGCCTGGTCTGACATTCAAAGCTCTGTTAACGCTGAGCACTCGATGCGGTACGTCGGGTGTCCAGCAGGTAGCCTCTAGCCGCAATGTCTGAGAACGAGATCGACTGGCCCGAGTATCTGCGAGAGTTCCACTCCGCGACTCCGGGCAGCACTGAGGCCCTGTTGTCCCGAGCGGTGGCAGGGGACCACACGCCGTACCGCTGGCTGGTCCGCGCGGTGTCCGGCGAGGCCAAGCGCGTGCTGGATCTCGCCTGCGGCAACGGCCCGGTCTCCCGCGAGCTCCACGGCCGGTGGGTCGTCGGTGTCGACAACAACCCGGCCCAGCTGGCCGGTGCGCCCGGCCCGAAGGTGCAGGCGGACGCGCTGCACCTGCCGTTCGCGAACGAGGTCTTCGACGTCGTCACCTGCTCGATGGGCCTGATGGTCCTGCAGCCGCTGCCCGAGGTGCTGGCCGAAGCCGGCCGGGTCCTGCGGCGGGGCGGCGTACTGGCCGCGATCGTGCCCGCGGTGCGGCCGCTGCGGCGCGGTGACATCCGCACCCTGAGCGGTCTGACCACGCGGCTGCGGTCGACTCCACAGTTCCCGGCCGGTGGCGAGATCACCGAGCTCAAGGACCAGTTGCACCACGCCGGTTTCGACGTGATGGAGAGCCAGCGCGAGCGGTACGTGTACACGATCCACAGCCGCGACGACGCCCGCCGGCTGGTGAACGCGCTCTACCTGCCCGGTACGCCGGACGTCCGCCGCGACACCGCGGCCGGGTGGCTCGCGGACCGGGCCGAGTCCAAGGACGGCCTCGAGGTCGCGATCCCGATCCGCCGGATCACCGCGATGCGCACCAAGCTCGCACTGACCGGTTCCTGAACCAGGGCTTACGCCGCGCCCCGCGGTCTGTACGGTGTGCCTGTGGGTGCGCTGAGCTGGTCCATCCGGACGGTCGACCGGGCGCTCGACGGTGAGACGATCTACCGCGAGCTGCTGGCCGGTGAACCCGTCGCGTTCTGGCTCGACGGCAGCCTGACCGACCGGGCCGTGCGCCGCGTCTCCGTCCTCGGTACGACGCTGGGCCCGGCCGCGGAGGTCGTCGTCCGGGATGTTGCCGATGGCGATGTGTTTGCCGAGCTGAACGCGTTGCTGGCGGGGCGGTCCGCCGACGTACCGGCTGAGCTGGCGGGGCTCTTTAGCGGTGGGTACGTCGGGTATTTCGGCTACGAGTTGAAGGCGCTGACCGGGGGAGCGGCGGCCCACGAATCGCCGGCACCGGACGCGCTGTGGATCTGGGCGAACCGATTCGTCGTCATCGATCACGACAACGACGTGACCTACCTCGTCGCGGTGGACGAACCCGGTGCCGGCGACGACTGGCTGGCGCGGGCGGAGCGGGCGGCCGCCGACTGGTGGATGGGCAGCGTCGAGGTGCCCGCGATCGCGACGCTCGACCTGGAAGCACATCTCGAGCAGGGCCGGTCGACGTACCTGGCCGGTATCGCCGCGTGCAAGGCCGCTCTGGAGGCGGGGGATACCTGGGAGATCTGCCTGACGAACCGCGTCCGGCTGCCGGCGGTGCCCGACCCGTTCGAGTTCTTCCGCTGGCAGCGGGCGGCCAACCCGGCGCAGTACGCCGCGTTCCTGCGGTACGGCGATCTCGCGGTGGCGAGCTCGTCAGCGGAACGCTTCCTGACCGTGGACGCGGACGGGTGGGCCGAGTGCCGCCCGATCAAGGGCACCGTGCCACGCGACCCGGACCCTGCGCTGGACCGGCTGGCCGCGAAGACACTGGCCGAGGACGAGAAGACCCGGGCCGAGAACCTGATCATCGTGGACCTGATCCGCAACGATCTCGGCCGGGTGAGCGAACCCGGGACGGTGCAGGTGCCGCGGCTGATGAACGTCGACACCACTCGCTCGCTGCACCAGCTCGTCACCACGGTGCGCGGCCGGCTGCGGTCCGGGGTGACCGCGGTCGACGCGGTGCGGGCCTGCTTCCCGCCGGGGTCGATGACGGGTGCGCCGAAGATCCGCACGATGGAGATCCTCGACGAGCTGGAGTGGAGCGCGCGCGGCGTGTACTCGGGTGCGCTCGGCTATCTCACCGTGGACGGCCGCGCGGATCTGAGTGTGGTGATCCGGACAGCGGTGCTGACTCCGGACGAGACGATGATCGGTGCGGGGGGTGCGATCGTGCTCGACTCCGAGCCGGTCGCGGAGTACGACGAAATGGTGCTGAAGGCAACGGCAGCCGTCGGCGGGAACGCCGCGGCCGAAGGGTGGGGGAGATGAGTGGTTTGCAGGTGGCGGATTCGTTCCTGGTCGCCAACGGCACGGTCCGCGGGATCGAGCTGCACCGGGAGCGGTTCGTGCGGTCGTGTGCCGCGGCGGGAGTGGATGCCACGGGCTTCTGGGACGAGCAGGTCCAGCGACTGCCCGGCTTCGGCCGCTGGTTCCCGCGCTTCGAGCTGCACACGTCCGGCGAACTGGCGGTCCAGCTCCGCCCCGCACCACCGATCGGCGGCCGCGTCCGCGTGGTCGTCCACGAAGGTCCGGACCCCCGGGTCAGTCCGCGCGTGAAGGGCCCCGATCTCGAACTGCTCGGCAAGCTGAAGGAGTCCGCGGCGCACCGCGCCGACGAGATCCTCCTGCTCGACCAGGACGGCACCGTCCTCGAGGCGGCGTACTCCGCCCTCGCCTGGTGGGAGGACGACACCCTCTGCTTCCCGCCCTCCGACCGCCCCCTCCTCCCGTCCGTCACCGCCGCGTTGCTCCGCCAGATCGCCACCACACAAGGCGTTCCGGTCGCCGAGCACCCCATCACGCCGCGCGATCTCGAAGCCACCACGGAGGCCTGGCTGGTGAACGCCCTGCACGGGATCCGCCCGATCCACGCCTGGTCCGACTCGGCCATCGACCCCCTCCCCAACTCCCACTCCACCCCCTGGCAACACGACCTGGAGTCCCTCGCCCAACCCCTCTGACGCCAAGTCGCCATCTGAGCGGTCAACCCCTCGCTCGGTGGGTTGCCCCCTGAGAATCCGTGGGGGCAACCCACCAACTCGGGGGGTTGACCGGCTCTTCTGCTGGATGTGGGCGAGGTGAGCCAGGCTGGCCGATGTGCAGCTCGACAGGTGGTGTCGGTCCAGGCTGCTGGTCGGGCGAGGCATTCACGCCTGGCCCCGCCCGGCCCGGCAGGGGCCGGGGCGTACACCTCCTGTCGAGCTGCCCACCCCTCCCGCAAACCACCGTCCCACAGCACGTCCGCCCGGACCGTGAGCTCCGGATGCCGTGCCCGCAACACACTCCCGGGCTGCGACCGTCCGCACCCGACCAGCCGGCACCGGCGGGCAAGTGCGGTGACTGGACGGGGTCGTCTTGCCGGTGGCGGGACCGTTACCGGTCCCGGGGCTGGGACACCGTTTGGGCGCCTCGGACAGGCTGTGCCGTGTCCGAGGTCCCCACTGCCTGTCCGAGGTCGGGCCTGGACGACCGGGGTCGGGCGCCGCCGGCCGAGAGCCTCGACCAGACGGGGTGCGCGGGGACCTGGCATTTCTGATTCCCGCGCACCAGGGGCTGTCTCAAGTCACCGGACCCGGGTCCGCCCGCCGACGAGGACGTGGCCGGCCACCCACACATCGAGCAGCCGGTTGACCCCTGAAATGGGCCCGCGTGGTCCGGACATCCGGCCCGCCTGATCGCCGTACCGACTTGCCCTCCGCCCACAGCTGAGGGTCAACCCCTCACCTGGTGGGTTGCCCCCTGAGAATCCGAGTGGGCGACCCACCAACTCAGGGGTTGACCCCCGAACAGGCCCGGGAGTGTTTGCTAATGTGATATCACTTTGCTACCGTTGAGCTATTCGAGAGGAGCTGGTGATGGTGGATGTCGCGGTGGAGATGCCGAAGCCCAAGGTGACCGAGCGGGTGGCCTGGCAGCTCAATGGGTGGCCGATGGCCGGGATGGCGTTCGTGCTGGTGGTGGGTGGAGTGGTGCTGTTCATCGCCGGCGCCGGGTCGGGCAATGGCGTGCTGATCACGGTCGGGATCCTGGTGTTCGTCGCGGGCGTGATCGTCGCGGCCGGACTGACTCCGGTGGCGCCGGGGCGGGCGCGGGTGCTGCAGATCCTCGGGCGGTACGCCGGGACGATCCGCATCGACGGTCTCCGCTGGGTCAACCCGATCGCCACCCGCAAGGAGGTGTCCACCCGGATCCGCAACCACGAGACGGCCGTTGCCAAGGTCAACGATGCCGACGGCAACCCGATCGAGATCGCCGCGGTGGTGGTCTGGCAGGTCGAGGACACGGCGCAGGCGATGTTCGAGGTGGACGACTTCGTCGAGTTCGTCGCGATCCAGACCGAGACCGCGGTCCGCCACATCGCGAACAGTTATCCGTACGACGTGCACAGCGACGACGACGTACTGTCGTTGCGGGACAGCACCGACGAGATCACCGAGACCCTGTCCGCCGAGATCGGCGCCCGGGTGCAGGCGGCCGGCGTCCATGTGATTGAGTCGCGGATCACCCACCTCGCGTACGCCCCGGAGATCGCCCAGGCGATGCTGCGCCGCCAGCAGGCCGGTGCGGTCGTGGCGGCCCGGCAGCGGATCGTCGAGGGCGCGGTCGGCATGGTCGAGCTCGCGCTGGACCGGCTGTCCGAGCACGAGGTGGTGGAGCTCGACGAGGAGCGCAAGGCGACCATGGTCAGCAACCTGCTGGTGGTGCTGTGCGGCGATCGTGACGCCCAACCGGTGGTCAACGCCGGCACGCTCTACCAGTAAGCGGCCGCCGTGGCCGCCGAACGCAAGAAGATCCTGCTCCGGCTGGATCCCGTGGTGCACGACGCGCTGGCCCGCTGGGCGGCCGACGACCTGCGCAGCACCAACGCTCAGATCGAGTACCTGCTCCGGCGGGCGCTGGCTGACGCCGGCCGGCTGCCGACAGGCGTCGGTAAGATCCGCCGCCCGGGCCGTCCGGCCAAGGAGGAAGATGATGAGTAGGACACTGGTGACTCCGCTGAGGCGGCCGCCGACGCCGGCGAGGCGTATGCCGCGCCGACGGAAGGCAGTTGCGCTGGGCAACGCAAAGGCCCCGGATGCCTTGGCTGCAAGGCTTTTCCTGCTGGCCTACGATCCGGAGCGCGGGCGGCTGGTGGGTCGATCGAAGCTCGGGAAGTTGCTCCGGGCCGCGGCTCTGACCGACCTGCAGCTCAACGGGAACCTTGCCGACGACAACGGCCGGGCCAGGCTGACGATGGCGGCCGCACCGTCCGATCCGGTGCTCGCCCTGGTCCTCGAGGACATCCGCGCCGTCGGCCCGCGGAAGTGGCGGCACTGGGTCGACCGGCGGCAGCGCGCCATCGTCCGCGAGGTCCGCGACGACCTCGAGCGCGCCCGCATGATCAAGGTCGAGCCGCATGGCATCCTCGGCCTGATCCCCGCCGACCGCATCACCCTGCGCCACCCGCTGGTACGACGCCAGATCCTGCAGAGCGCGCGCGACACCCTGCGACCGTCGCGCCTGGTCACCCGCGTGGATCTCTGGGACGCCGCGATCGTCGTCCTGGCGGCCACGGCAGACCTACGGACGGTCGTCACGAAGGAGCAGCGCATCCGCCACAAGGACCGGCTGGCTCAGTTGGCGGTCCGCGTCGGTCCCGTCGTACCCGCTCTGAAGAGGTCGCTCCAGCAGTCGCAGTATTCCGCGGGCGGCTGACCCCGAGGGGCGCTACGGTTCGTTACTCAAGTAACTAACCCAGGAACCGGGGAGGGGGTCGTGGTGTTCGACGATCGGAGTCCGATCTATCTGCAGATCGCGGAGCAGATCAAGAACGACATCGTCACCGGCGCCCTCGCCGAGGACGAGCAGGTGATGTCGACGAACCAGTACGCCGCCTTCTACCGGATCAACCCGGCCACCGCGGCCAAGGGATTCGCGCAGCTGGTCGACGAGGGCGTGCTGTACAAGAAGCGCGGGATCGGGATGTTCGTCAGCCCGAACGCCCGCGACCTGCTCCGCACCGGCCGGCGGGACTCGTTCTTCGCGGACGTCGTCGACCCGATGATCCGCGAGGCCAAGGCCATCGGCGTACCACTCAAGGACGTCATCCAGCACATCCGCACCTACGGAGACTCGTGATGAGGACCCTGGAAGAAACCGCCCTGACTGTGCGCACCGAGGATCTTTCGGTCCGGTTCGCGGGGGTGCCCGCGCTCGACCGGCTGGACCTGCGCCTCGCGCCCGGCAAGATCCACGGACTGCTCGGCCGGAACGGATCCGGCAAGAGCACGCTGGCCGCGACGCTGGCCGGCTTCCGGCGGCCGGACGCGGGCCGGGTATGGATCGAGGGCGGCGACCTCGGTACGGCGCAGGAGCCGTACGAGAACGCGGTCGTGACGAGCCGGGTGTGCCTGATCCGCGAGTCCGGCGACCTGATCGACGCAGCGCTGGTCCGGCATGCGATCGGTCTCGCCGCGAGCCTGCGCCCGTACTGGGACGACGAGCTCGCCGGCGACCTCCTGGACCGCTTCGAGGTCCCGTTGAACAAGAAGGTGCAGAAGCTGTCCCGCGGTAAGAAGTCCGCGCTCGGGGTCGTTCTCGGCCTGGCGAGCCGGGCGCCACTGACCATCTTCGACGAGAGCTACCTGGGCATGGACGTCCCGTCCCGGAATCTGTTCTACGACGCTCTGCTCGCCGACTACGCCGAGGTGCCGCGCACGGTCCTGCTGTCGACCCACCTGGTCAGCGAGGTCAGCACGATGCTCGAGGAGGTGGTCATCCTCGACAACGGACGCCTGGTCACCCAGTCGCCGGTGGACGCGCTGCGCGGCCGTGGCGCCTCGATCGTCGGCCCGGCTGCGGCGGTGGACGAGTTCACCGCCGGCTTCACGGTGCTTGCCGAGGATCGGCTCGGCGGCACCAAGTCCACGACGGTCCTCGGCGACCTCGATCCGGCCCTGCTCGCGCAGGCCGCCTCATCCGGTCTCGAGATCGGACCCGTCGGCCTGCAGGAGCTCTTCGTCCACCTGACCGCCCCGACGGGAGGCCGCTCATGAGCGCAACAGTCGACAACCGCACGCGTCCGGCCGAACAGGCGGTCGCTCGTGCGAACCTGCCGCGTGGTGTGACGAATGGCCATCGGCTGCGCCGGATCCTGCTCGCGATGTGGGTCGGGATGCGGCCGATGCTGGTCGGCTACTGGATCGTGATGCTGGTCGGCTTCCTGATCGTCGGTATCGGGATCAAGGCCGCGACCGGCGGGATCGACCACAGCACCTGGGATTACGGCACCCAGTCGCCGAAGTACTTCTCGATGGCGGTCGGCATCATCATCACCCCGGCATACCTGACTCTGCTGATCGCCCAGGGCATCACCCGGCGGATGATGTCCGTTGCCGTGAGCATCTATCTTGCCGGTGCCGCGGCCGCGACCGCCGCGCTCTGGGTGCTGGTCTACCAGGTCGAGCACCTGCTCTACGGCTGGCAGGGCTGGAGCCAGACGCTCGCCAACCCGCACCTGTTCACCAGGACCTCGCAAGTGGGCCTGATCTTCACCGAGTTCTTCCTGCTGATCCTGTCGCACGAGGTGGCCGGGTGGTTGCTGGGGATCACGTTCGTCCGGTTCGGCTTCTGGCGTGGCGTGCTGCTCCTGCCGCTGGCACTGATCCCGGCCGCGGCCGCCGAGTTCCTGCTCGTCGCGCAGTGGCTCGCGGACGTGCTGAACGGTCTCGGCTATCACCGTCCACCACTCGCCGTCGCCGTACCCTCCGTCCTCGTGGTCAGTGCTCTCGGTCTGTACGCCGGCTATCTCGTACTGCGACCGATGGCGATGAAACAAGCGAAAGGCTGAGCGATGTTATACACAGGGGGTGTGTATAAGTCGGCCGGTTTCTGTGGATGGTCAGGCGGTCACTGTGGATGACACGCACCGTCTCGCGAAGTAGTCCAATCTGTTGGCAGGGAAGGGTTGTGCGACCCTGGCCCGCGGCGGTAGAAATGTCGACACGCAACTTCTGAAAAAGGGGTGGCGGGTCGAACGGAAACCGAGGACCTTCACGGTGGGGATCCCCACCGAGGTAGACCGGTGACGGGGTCTGCCGGCCTCTACGGACCCGTTCGGGAGGCTGGAGACGTCACCTTCCTTCAGCTAGCGGGGCCCCTCCGACTCATACTCGGAGGGGCCCCGCCTCGCGTCGGCACGACACTTGTGTCCTGTAACGGCACCAGCAGGTATCGATAACCGTGGGTCGGGCAACAGAAAGCCGGCCGGCGCACAGAACGGTTGTGCGCCGGCCGGCGATCCGGGGGTCGTGCCGTACCGGCCACGCCCCCCCCCCGGTCTCAGGCGAGGGTGATCTTCAGTGCCGAGGACGCACCGCGCGCCGGCACCTGCACCTCCACTCCCCGCGTCGTCGTGACCAGCTCGTACGTCGCGGTCCGGCCGTCGAGGGTCACGTTCTTGACCTTCGCACCGGACGGCAGCACCGCACCGATCGTGACCGATGCGCCGACACCCTTGACGGTCACGTCGGTCCGCAATTCCTTACCTGTAAGGCGTGCCGAGACATCGACCGATCCGCGGCCGACCCGGATGTTGCTTCCGGCCACCTTCTGCTGACCCTGCGGCAACTGCGGGATCACGGAGACCCGGCCGTGCCCCAGATCGGGGTCGACGCCGAGCTGCTGGTGGATCACCGGCCAGAGGATGCCGTACGCGCCCCAGGCCTGCAGCGCCATCGAACGGTCGTAGAACGGCCGGCCGATGTTCGCCGGGGAGTCCGGCGAGGGAGCGATCTCCGGCATCGCGCCGGGCGTCTCCCACACCGTCGGGTCGAGCTGGATCCGGGCGTTGCCGGTGGTGTACACCTGCTGCTGCTTCGTGCCCAGCCGACCGAAGTTGCCTTCGGCAACCGCCATGATCGACGTGTTCAGGCTGAAGATGGCGCGCTCGCTCTGCACCTGGGAGACAACCGAGTCGCACGCGTCGCCCTTGTTGCCGGCCGGGTCGGAGGTCGGCCCGGTGCCGGTATGGAAGAGCCCGAATTCCCCTGTGTAGCAAGACGTTTCACGCTGGTCGAGGGCAGTCTTCGCGTGATCCGCCGACGCGAGTGGGGCGTTCGACTGGCCCGGCCGCACCAGCACCGCTTCCATCGGTGTGACACCGATCCAGTGCCGCTGGAAGATCGGCGTATTGTCGTTCGCCGGGTCGGTCGGGCTGTCGACGGAGTCGGCGTACCCCATTGCCTGCGGGACCCACCACTGCGCCTCGAAGCGGGACTCCAGGTCGTTCGCGCGGGTGGTCGCCCACTGCTGGACCGTGGTGTCGTGCTTGGACGCGGCCAGATCCGCGAGGTCGCGCAGACCGCGGGCGAGGTAGACGGTGCTGTCGAGTTTCTCCACGCCCATCCCGGCCCGCTCGACGTTCGCCAGGCCTTCCGGCCAGCCGTCGCCGTCCTTGTCGAGCTCGCGGTAGACGTACTGCAGGTTGCGGACGCTGAAGTCGTACATCTCGTCGCGGAACCTGTTGTCGCCGGTCCACCGCCACAGCAGCGCGACGGTGCTCGGGAACTTCACCGTCTCGTCGGTGTTACCCGCACTCTGGTTGGAACCGAAGTACACGTCACCGGTCGGGGTCACTTCGTGTGCGACCTTGCCGCTGCGGTTGTTCAGGATGTCGCTGACATCGCGCAATGCGCGCAGGTGCTGCTTCACAGTGTCGAACTGACCGGCTGCGACGGCGGCGTACGCGGTGTACTCACCGTCGGTCGCGAACAGCCACGGATAGTCCGGGAAGCCCGCGCCGAACCAGCGCGCGGTGTCGACCGTGCCGACCGGCGCCGGGTAGTCCTTGCCTTCGTTGACATCGCGGATCTTGAGGTTGTGCGCCTCCTGGACGGAGTCGGCGAGGTTCTGCTTGCTCCACTCGACGCTCTGCTGCAGTAGCCGGTCACCAGGAAGGTCCACCGCGGACTGGGCGTCGATCTGCTTCCGCTCGGAAGCCTTTGCCTTGAGCAACTTCTCCGGGTTGCTCAGTGCCTTGCCGTACTCGCGCTGCGCCGCCGACGCACCCTGGTCGGAACCGGCCACCGCGAACCAGATCGTCTTCTGTTGACCGGGTTCGAGGCTGACGTCGTACGTCAGTTGCCCGCCGGTGCCCTTGCCGACCAGCGAGTCGTCACACCGCGCTGGCGTCGTCCCGTCGGCGGGGCAGATCACCGCCGGGTCCTGGGGACCGCGGTGGTTCGGGCCGAGTGCGTGGGCCGTCGGACGCAGGGACGATCCGACGAACGCGGCGTAGTCGTGGGCGGTCGCGTTGGGGTACGACGGTGTGCCCTGCTCCTGGAAGCGGAGTGCACCGTCGGCGTACGCGCCCGTGTCCGGGAGGTTCGCGTCGGCCGCACCGGGTGCGGTCCAGCCCCACGGGTAGGACTGCATCAGCTCGGAGTGCGCGTCCACGGCCAGCTTGACCGTCTTCGCCGTACTCGAGCTGAGCGTCAGGCCGACCAGCGTGGCGCGGACGCCGTCGGGGACGAAGTCGGTACGACGGACGTCGACGGAACCGGAGTAGTCGATCCGGCTGTAGCCGTGGCCGCTGGTGTACTTCGCGGCGGCGACGTCCTTGCCGAGCCAGTTGCCGTCCAGGCCGAACCAGAGCCCGTCGAGCAGCTTGATCGGCTGGGTCCAGAACCCGCCCATCTCGCCGCGGATGTGCCAGCCGCTGGCCGGGTACAGCCCGCTCTCGTCGCCCATCGCGTAGGCGCGATCGCCGACGACGAGCGACCGGCGGTCGGCCAGGCGTGTCGTCTCGGACAGCTCGGACGACGCGCCGGTCTGAGCGGCGGCCGCCGTGGCGCCGGCAGCCGAGCCCGCGGTGGCCGGACCGGCGGCTGCGCCGGTGGTGGTCGGGCCGGCGATCGCGGACGCTGTGCTTGCCAGCACGGTGGCTGTGGCCAGCAAGGCGATGCCGACGGTCTTGCGGACCGGTTTGCGGCGCGGTGGGGACGCACTGCGTCGGGGGTTGGGATGGGGAGTCATGGCGGTTCCTCCTTCTCGCGGCGCTCGGGGTTGCGCCGCATCAGCCAGGGGCTGAGCTGCCCCTGATCACCAGTTCGGGTTGCAGCAGGCGTTCGATCGGTGCCCCGGAATCGGCACCGGAATCGGCACCGGAATCAGCGTCGGTGCCGGCGGCGATCAGGATCGTGATCAGCTCGGCGGCGATCCGGTCCATCGGTTGCCGCAGGCTGGTCAGGCCGGGGGACACGACATCGGCGAGAGGTGAGTCGTCGAAGCCGGTGATGCCGACGTCCCGGCCGGGGGTGAGGCCACGGCGGCTGAACTCGCGGAGCGCGCCCAGCGCGAGAATGTCGCTCAGGGCAACGATTCCGTCCGGCGGCCGGTCGGAGTCGAGCAGATTCGCGGTGGCGCGGGCGCCCTCGTCGAGGCTGTCCTCGCGGCACCGCACCGACAGGCCCGCGGTCGGCAGGCCGAGCGCCTTGCATTCGCTGCGCCAGCCGCCGAGACGGTCCTCGGCCAGGCCGGACGACTTCGGCCAGCCGATGAAGGCGATGCGCCGGCGGCCGGTCTCGTGCAGGTGCCGGACCGCTGTGGCGGTGCCGGCCGCGCCGTCGACGTCGACCCACGGGCCGGGCTGGGTGGTCTCCTTCCAGACCCGGCCGAAGGACACGAACGGGATCTTCTGGTCCTTCAGCCAGCCGTGCCGCGGATCGTGGGTCTCGGTCTGCGAGAGCACGAACCCGTCGACCATGCGGCGCGCGTGCAGATCGTCGTACACCTCCATACCGTCGACGCCGGCCGGCGCGGTGAACAGCAGGATGTGGCGGCCGCTGCCCTCGGCCGCCGCGCACAGGGCGTGCAGGAACTGGTCCATCACCAGATGAGTCTGGTTCGGCCAGTTGGGCACGCAGTACCCGATCAGTTCGACCGCGCTGGTGCGTAGGCTGCGGGCGTTACGATTCGGCCGGTAGTTGAGCAGTTCGATCGAGCGGTTGACCCGTTCGAGCGTGTCCGGGCGGAGCCGCTGCGGCGCGTTGAGCGCGTTGGACACCGTCTGCACCGACACCTCGGCGTGGGCGGCGACCTGCTTCAACGTGGCCACGGCAACCTCCCACGGGGGTTTGAACGTTAAAAACACCCGCAGTCTCCCGCGCGACCCTCGTCGTGTCAACGGCTCAGAGCGTCGGCGGTCCCGGCCTGACGATCGCCGCCGTCTCGTCCGGCGGGAGCGGCGGGATCCATCGCCCCCACCAAGTCGCTCCCGCCGCGGCGAAGGCCGCCGGATCGCCCCCGCTCACCTTCACGTCGAACCAGCCGGCGGCGGTCCCGGCGGTTGCTTGACGCTCCGCCAGCAACTGCCGCGCGTCGTCCGGCGTGATCTGCTGCGGTGCGTCGGTCGTGCCCTTGTAGGCGCAGCTCCCGTCCCACCGAAGGATCCTGCGCCGGACCGCCGGGACGAGCAGGTTCCCACCGATCCAGATCGGAATCCGCGGCTCCTGCACCGGCCGGGCCGTCAGCTGCACGTCGTCGAGCCGATAGTGCCGGCCAGCAAAGCTCACCGGACGCCCGGTCCACAACCGGTCGATCACGGTGAGCCCTTCGTCCAGCATCTCCGCCAGTTCCCTCGGCGCGCGCGCAGGCATGAACGGATCCCCAGAGTCACCGATCCCGACCCCCAGCACGAAGCGCCCGTTCGACAGGTGATCCAGCGCGACCGCCTCGGCCGCGACCTTCCACGGACTACGCCGGGGCAGCGGTGTCACCGTCGTACCGATCCTGATCCGCGAGGTCGCCGCAGCCATCGCGGCCAGACAGATCCACGGGTCGTACGTCGGCTGGGACGCATCCCCCTGGTAGACGAGATAGTCCTCCAGGAACAACGCGTCCCAACCCGAGTCCTCCACGGCTCGCGCGAGCTCCGCGAGCCCCCGCGGATCCCGCCCCCCGCCGACCGCCCCGACCGTCACCGAGAACCTCATGCAGCGACCCTAGCCAGGCCCACCGACACCCACCCAGCTCCACCTGTACGGAAACAAATCGGCAGCTGGTGACGAATTCTTTCCGCAAAGCGGTCAGGCCAGGTGACCGCCGTCGATCGTCAGTTCGGTGCCGGTGATGTAGGCGGCAGCCGGCCCGGCCAGGTAGGTGACGGCGGCGGCCACCTCGGCCGGGGTGCCGAAGCGATCGAGGGCGAGGGCTCCGATCTGGGCTTGCGCGAAGGGGCCGTCGGCCGGGTTCATGTCGGTGTCGATCGGGCCTGGCTGGACGACGTTCGACGTGATGCCGCGTGCGCCGAGTTCGCGCGCGAGTCCCTTGCTGAACCCGACCAGCGCGGCCTTGCTCATCGCGTACAGCGTCATCCCCGGACTGGTGACCCGCCCGGCGGCGCAGCTACCGAGGTGGATCACCCGCCCGCCGTCGGACAACCGCGGTACGGCGGCCTGCGCGGCGGCGTACGCGCCCCGGACGTTGATCGCGAGCACCCGGTCGACATCGGCCAGGGTGAGCTCGGTGATCGGGGCGATCGCGCCGACGCCGGCGTTGTTGACCAGGATGTCCAGCCCGCCGAGCCGGTCCGCGGCCCCCTGTACGCCGTCCGCGACCGCCACCGCGTCCGCGGCGTCGACCTCGAGCGCGAACGCCCGCCGCCCGAGTGCCTCGATCTCCTTCACCACCTTGGCCGCTGCGTCGGCGGAACTCTTATAAGTGAAGGCGACGTCGGCGCCACCTTCCGCGAGTGCGATCGAGGTGGCGGCGCCGATCCCGCGGCTGCCGCCCGTCACCAGGGCCTTCTTGCCAAGTAGTTCGTTCATGCCTCCAGTCCACCGACCTGCGCGGACCGAAGCTGGCGGAAATCGGACCCCGGATCCTGGCGTCGCAATCCCGCGATGCCTCGATGGCGCAAAACCGCTAGCGAACTGTCGGTGGCGGCAGGGATGCTGGAGCACGTGTACGAATGCCGGGAGCGATGTATCCGCGCCGTCCAGTCCAAGGACGCGCGCTTCGACGGGTGGTTCTTCACCGCGGTGCTGACCACGAGGATCTACTGCCGGCCGAGTTGCCCGGTGGTGCCGCCGAAGGTCGAGAACATGCGGTTCTACCCGAGCGCCGCGGCCGCGCAGCAGGCCGGATTCCGCGCCTGCAAGCGCTGCCGGCCGGACGCGAGCCCCGGCTCACCGGAGTGGAACGACCGGGCCGATGTGGTCGCCCGCGCGATGCGGCTGATCGCGGACGGCGTGGTCGACCGCGACGGTGTACCAGGCCTGGCCGGACACCTCGGCTACAGCGTCCGCCAGGTGCAGCGTCAACTGCACGCCGAGCTCGGCGCCGGGCCGCTCGCGCTCGCCCGCGCCCAGCGCGCACAGATCGCTCGGCTCCTGATCGAGACCAGCGAGCTGCAGATGGCCGACGTCGCGTTCGCCGCGGGGTTCTCCAGCGTGCGGACCTTCAACGAGACCGTTCAGGAGGTCTTCGCGCTCGCGCCGACCGAGCTGCGCCGCCGGGCCCGACGAGGTACGACGACCTCCGCGCCCGGGACGATCTCACTCCGGCTGCCGTTCCGCGCGCCGCTCACCCCGGACAACCTCTTCGGTCACCTGATCGCGACCGGCGTGCCAGGGGTGGAGGAGTGGCGCGACGGCCACTACCGGCGCACGCTCCGCCTGCCGCACGGTCATGGCGTGGTCGCCTTGCGGCCGATGCCCGACCACATCGCCTGCCAGCTCTCGCTCACCGACCAGCGCGACCTGGCGATCGCGATCAGCCGCTGCCGCCGGATGCTCGACCTCGACGCCGACCCGATCGCCGTCGACGATCTGCTCAGCATGGATCCGTTGCTCGCTCCGCTGATCGCGAAGGCGCCGGGGCGCCGGGTCCCGCACACGGTCGACGGTGAGGAGTTCGCCGTACGCGCGGTGCTCGGTCAGCAGGTGTCGACGGCGGCGGCGCGGACGCATGCGCATCGGCTGGTGGTTCAGCATGGTGAGGCGATCGAGGACGCGGCCGGTGGACTGACACATCTCTTCCCGACGATGCAGGCGCTGGCGGGGCTCGACCCGGAGACGCTGGCCTTTCCGAAGTCCCGTCGTACGACGCTCACCACGTTGATCGCCACGCTCGCCGCCGGCGAGATCGATCTGGGTGCGGGCGCGGACTGGGATCGCGCGCGGGAGCAATTGGCCGCGCTGCCGGGGATCGGGCCGTGGACAGTGGAGTCGATCGCGATGCGGGCGCTCGGTGACCCGGATGCCTTCGTGGCCAGTGATTTGGGTGTCCGATACGCAGCGCGTGATCTAGGATTGCCGGAAGCCCCTAAACCGTTGACCGACCACGCACGTGCGTGGCGGCCCTGGCGTGCGTACGCGGTGCAGTACCTCTGGGCCACCGGTGACCACGCCATCAACAAGATCCCGGAGTGAGCATGACAGTGTTGATGCCTCGCCTCCGGCGAGGCGGGTCATGGGGCTTTTGCTCCCGGCCTTCCCTCGTCGCTCCAGTCGCTTCGCTCCCTACACTCCTCAGTCCAGGCCGGGAGGCCCCACGACCGGGCTCCCTACGCTCCTCAGTCCAGGCCGGGAGGCCCCATGACCACGCTGACCACCGATCGTCTCCTACTGCGCCAGTGGCGTGACTCCGACCGCGAGCCGTTCGCGGTGCTGAACGCGGACCCGGCCGTGATGGAGCATTTCCCGGCCTCGCAGACGCGCGAGCAGAGCGACGCCCTCATCGACCGGAACATTCCTGAGATCGACGGGCGCGGCTGGGGCCTGTGGGCGCTCGAGGTGCGCGAGACGGGCGAGTTCATCGGCTTCACCGGGTTGTCGGTGCCGAGCTTCGATGCCCACTTCATGCCGGCGATCGAGATCGGCTGGCGCCTGATGAAGGGTGCCTGGGGCAACGGTTATGCGACCGAGGCGGCCCGGGCGACACTCGCGCACGGCTTCGGCCCGGCGGGGCTGGACGAGATCGTCTCCTTCACCACGACCACCAACCTGCCGTCGCAGCGGGTGATGCAGCGGATCGGGATGACGCACGACGAGGCCGGGGACTTCGACCACGTCCGCATTCCGGCCGGCCACCGGTTGCAGCGGCACGTGCTCTACCGGATCAACCGTGCGCAATGGGAGGCAACGCGTTGACGTACGCCGTCATGGACAGCCCGCTCGGCCCACTCACGCTGGTCGCGACCGGCGCGGGTGAGCTGGCCGGGCTGTACATGGCCGAGCACCGGCATCGCCCGCCGATGGAGACCTTCGGGGACCGCGACGACTCGGTCCTGCCCGCGGTCGCCGCGCAACTCACCGAGTATTTCGAGCACGGCCGGACCACGTTCGACGTACCGCTGCAGCTCGCGGGGACGCCGTTCCAGCAAAAGGTCTGGACGGCGCTCCAGGACATCCCGTACGGCGAGACCACGACGTACGGCGATCTCGCGCGGGAGCTCGGCCTCGTGCCGGGCGCCTCCCGCGCGGTCGGGCTGGCCAACGGCAAGAACCCGATCAGCATCATCGTCCCCTGCCACCGCGTCGTCGGTTCCACCGGCAGCCTGACCGGGTACGGCGGAGGCCTCGAACGCAAGCAGGCACTGCTGGACCACGAGCGAGGCGACGCCCTCTTCTGAGGAAAGTGCTCACTCGATGAGCACTTATCCGGAGCATGCTCGTCGTATGAGCATCGTTGACGAGGAAGCGCTGGAGTGTGGATCCGCGGCCGAGTGGCGCGAGTGGTTGGCCGCGAACGGGCGGACGGAACGCTCGATCTGGCTGATCGTGCGCCGTGACGAGGGCGGGGTGAATCTCGCGACTGCGGTCGAGCAAGCGCTGTGCTTCGGCTGGATCGACAGCAAGACCGTGAAGCGCGACGACCGCAGCACGTACCAGTGCTTCACCCCACGCAACCCGCGCAGCACCTGGAGCAAAGTCAACCGCGACCGTGTCGACCGCCTGACCGCCGCCGGCCTGATGGAACCACCCGGCCAGGCACTGATCGACCACGCCCACCACACCGGCACCTGGGACCTCCTGGCCGACGCCCAGAACCTGATCGTCCCCGCCGACCTGGCCGCCGCACTAGCCGCGAATCCCCAGGCAAACAAGCACTTCCAGGCCTTCCCACCCTCCGCCCGCCGCACGATCCTCGAGTGGATCACCCTGGCCAAACGCCCGGAAACCCGAGCCACCCGCATCGCCCAAACCATCACCAAAGCAACCCAAAACCACCGAGCCAACACCCCCCACTAACCCACCCAACCCACCCACCGGAGCCCACGCCCCTGCCCACCCCCACACGACCGCCCGCGCCCACCCGCCGGCGCCCCTACCTCCGCCCGCGCCCACCCGCCGACGTGCCACTCGGCGACGTGCCACTCGGCGAGGGCTTGAACAGCAACTGGGGCGCTGGCACAGGAAATAGCCTGTTCAAGGCCCCGCTTGCATAAGTCAGCCCACGAGACGTGGCACGAACCACGTGGGCGCCGCCCCGCCAGCGCCCCCACCTCCGCCCGCGCCCACCCGCCCACCCGCCGACGCGCCACTCGCCGGGGGCTTGAACAGCAACTGGGGCGCTGGCACAGGAAATAGCCTGTTCAAGGCCCCGCTTGCATAAGTCAGCCCACCAGGCGTGGCACCGACCAGCTGGGTCCCGCCCGTGGGGCAGCCCACGAGACGTGGCGCCAATCCGGTGGGTCCCACCCCGTCGGCGCCCGCCCGAGTCGCCCTGTCCGCGTGCCAGTTGCCGGGGGCTTGAACAGCAACCGGGGGCCCGGCACGGGAAATAGCCTGTTCAAGGCCCCGGTGGCGCGGGTCAGGCCCCGACAGATGGCGCGCCCGAGGGCGTGTGCGGGTGGTCAGTGGTGGGGTCAGGTGGGGGTGTTTGCTGGGGTGTCGAGTGCTCGGCGGCGGGTGCCTGGACCGGTGTCCCGGGCTTGGTCTTGGATAGGCGGCGGGCGACCGGCTCGGTGTAGCGGGCGGCGACCGGGCCGAGGATGACGAGGATGAGGACGTAGGCGGTGGCGAGAGGGCCGAGTTTTGGTTCGACGCCGACCGCCAGTCCGGCGATGACGATGGAGAACTCGCCGCGGGCGACGAGGGTGCCGCCGGCCCGCCAGCGGCCGGCCGACTTGATGCCGGCGCGGCGGGCGGCGTACCAGCCGGTGGCGATCTTCGTGAGGGCCGTGAGTACGGCGAGGCCGAGAGCGATCGCGAGGACCGGCGGGATCTCCGCGGGGACGGTGCTCAGCCCGAAGAACACGAAGAAGACCGCGGCGAACAGATCGCGCAGCGGGCTGAGCAGATTGCGCGCGCCGTGCGCGACCTCGCCCGACAACGCGATCCCGACCAGGAACGCGCCGACCGCCGCCGACACCTGCAGATGCTGCGCGATGCCCGCGACCAGCAGCGTCAGCCCGAGGACGACGAGCAGCAACATCTCCGGGTTGTCCGAGGAGACCGCCCGGCTGATCACTCGCCCGTAGCGCAGCGCGATGAACAGTACGACGCTGACCGTACCGAGCGAGATCAGTAGCGTCACGCTCCCGCCGGCCAGCCCCACACCGGCTAGCATCGCGGTCAGGATCGGCAGGTAGACGGCCATCGACAGATCCTCGAGGACCAGAATCCCCAGCACCACAGGGGTTTCGCGGTTGCCGAGCCGGCCGAGATCGCCGACCACCTTCGCGATCACGCCGGACGACGAGATCCAGGTGACACCTCCGAGCGCGACCGCGGCGACCGGCCCCCAGCCGAGCAGCAACGCGACGGCCGCACCGGGCAAGGCGTTCAGGAGGAAGTCGACCGCGCCCGACACGTACTGCGTCTTGAGCGTGCCGACCAGATCCGACGCCGTGTATTCCAGTCCGAGCAGCAACAGCAGCAGGATCACGCCGATCTCGGCGCCGGTGGCAACGAACTCCTCACTGGCTGCCAACGGCAACAAACCGCCGCGCCCGAACGCGAGCCCGGCCAGCAGATAGAGCGGGATCGGCGAGAACCCGAGCCGCCCGGCGATCCGGCCGAGGATGCCGAGGGCAAGGATGACCGCGCCCAGCTCGATCAGCAGGGCGGTGATGTTCTCGTGCACGTCACCCTCCCGCGATCAGATCGGCGACGGCGTCCACACCTTCACGCGTGCCCACGACGACCAGCGTGTCCCCGGTCGCGAACCGGAAGTCCGGGGCCGGCGACGGGGTCGCGCCGAGACGCCGCAGTACGGCGACGATCGACGCGCCGGTCCGGCTGCGGGCCTGGGTGTCACCGAGGGTGCGACCCGAGTACGGCGACCTGGCCGTGACCGGGATGTGTTCGGTGACCAGGTCGATCTCGATCTCGCCGCGGACCGGGTCGAGCGGCGCGGGGATCAGCAACTGCGCCAGCGCCGCGGCCTCACCGGGATCCAGCGGGACGGAGTCCTTGCAGGCGTCGTCGTCCTCGGGGTCGTGGAAGCCCAGGAACCGCCGGCCGTCGTTGTGCACCACCACCGACACATGCTTGCCGCCTTCGGTGATGAGGTCGTACCGGGTGCCGATCCCTGGCAACGTCGTTCTGGTCGGGTGGGCCTGGTGGTCCATGATGCTCCGATCCGCGATAGCTGGCGTCTGCAACCATTCTCCCATCCCGGTCGCGTCGGCCTGGCGTGGCGCAATCTCATGGGTCGACGTACCAGATGGCGGGTTGGCCCACCAGAATCCCGGGTGCCAACCCGCCATCTGGTGGGCTGGCCCATCGGACGGGGGAGCGGCGAGATCGTGTGATCTGGGCTGCAATCAGGTGCAGTGCAACTGGTTGCATAGATAGCCTGCCGGTATGGCGTTGGAGCACGCGATCCTGGTGGCGCTGAGCGAGCGGGACGGGTCCGGCTACGAATTGGCTCGGCGGTTCGACCGGTCGATCGGCTACTTCTGGCCGGCCACGCACCAGCAGATCTACCGGGTGTTGCGCCGGATGGACGAGGCCGGCTGGGTGACGCACACCGAGATCGCCCAGGAGGGGCGTCCGGACAAGAAGGTCTATCGGGTGTCCGCGGCGGGCCGGGACGAGTTCTCGCGCTGGCTGGCCGAGCGGGAGGACCCCGCCGTACTGCGGGATGGGCTCGGGGTGAAGTTGCGTGGTGCCTCGCTCGGCGACCCAGGCGTCGTACTGCAGGAGATCGAGCGGCATCGGGCCGAGCATGCGACGCGGCTCGAGGAATATCGCGGGATCCAGCAGCGGGACTTCCCGAAGCCGGCCAAGCTGCACGAGCGGGCCTTGCACCAGTACCTCGTGCTCCGCGGCGGGATCCGGGCCGAGGAGTCGTTCGTGGACTGGTGCGACGAAGTGATCGAAGCCCTCGGGAAGGACCACCGATGACTGTGCCTTTGGCCGGGCCTTCGGCGCCGGCGTGGTCATGGGGCCTTGGCTCCCGGCCTTCCCTCGTCGCTCCAGTCGCTTCGCTCCCTACGCTCCTCAGTCCACGCTGGGAGGCCCCATGACCGCCTATCCACACGTCGCCGCGCCGTTGGATCTCGGTCACGTCGTGCTGCCCAATCGGGTGATCATGGGGTCGATGCACACCGGCCTCGAGGACAGGCTCAAGGATTTGCCGAAGCTGGCCGCGTACTTCGCCGAGCGGGCTCGTGGTGGTGTGGGGCTGATGGTGACCGGCGGATATGCCCCCAATCGCACCGGCTGGCTCACGCCGTTCGGGTCCAGGCTGACCAGTCGCCGCCAGGCCCGCAAGCATCGCCTGCTCACCGACGCCGTCCATGCCGAAGGCGGCCGGATCGCGCTCCAGATCCTGCATGCCGGTCGCTATGCCTACCATCCGTTCAGCGTGTCCGCCTCGGCTCTCAAGGCGCCGATCAACCCGTTCAAACCGCGGGCGCTCTCCGACGGTGGAGTCCGCAAGCAACTGAAGGCGTACGTCGACTGCGCGGCGCTGGCGCGTGAAGCCGGGTACGACGGCGTCGAGATCATGGGCTCCGAGGGGTACTTCATCAACCAGTTCCTGTCCGAGCGAACGAACAAGCGCACCGACCGGTGGGGCGGCAGCCCGGAGAACCGCCGCCGCCTCGCCGTGGAGATCGTCCGCCAGACGCGTGAACGCGTCGGAGACGACTTCCTGATCATCTATCGCCTCTCCATGGCCGACCTGGTCGAAGGCGGCCAGGCCTGGGACGAGGTCGTTGCGCTGGGCAAGGAGATCGAAGCGGCCGGTGCGTCGATCATCAACACCGGCATCGGCTGGCACGAGGCCCGGGTGCCGACGATCGTGACCTCGGTGCCGCGGGCGGCGTTCACGTCTGTGACCGCCGCGTTCAAGCCGCACGTCGGCATCCCGGTGGTCACCTCGAACCGGATCAACCTGCCGCAGGTCGCCGAGGAGGTGCTGGCCCGCGGCGACGCCGACCTGGTCAGCATGGCCCGGCCGTTCTTGGCCGATCCGGACTGGGTGCTCAAGGCAACGACCGATCGAGCCGACGAGATCAACGTGTGCATCGCGTGTAATCAGGCCTGCCTGGACCATGTGTTCGCCAAGCAGAAGGCGAGCTGCATGGTCAACCCGCGGGCCGCTCGTGAGACCGAATTGCGGTTGCTGCCGACCCGTCGTACGAAGAACATCGCGGTCGTCGGGGCCGGCCCGGCCGGGCTGGCCGCCGCGGTGACGGCGGCCGAGCGTGGGCATCGGGTCGAGCTGTTCGAGACGGATCCGGAGATCGGTGGGCAGTTCGGGATCGCTCGGCGGATCCCTGGGAAGGAAGAGTTTGCGGAGACGATCCGGTACTACCGGCGCCGGCTCGAGCTCACCGGTGTGAAGCTGCACCTAGGTCGGCGCGCGACGGCCGACGACCTCGCCGGCTTCGACGAGATCGTGCTCGCGACCGGCGTCGTACCGCGGGTGCCGGCGATCCCGGGCATCGATCACCCGAAGGTCCTGTCGTACGTCGAGGTCGTCCGGGAAGGCAAGCCCGTCGGGGCGACCGTTGCCGTGATCGGCGCGGGCGGGATCGGTGTGGACGTGAGCGAGTTCCTGACCACGGAGGCGTCGCCTGCGCTCGACCTCGCTGCGTGGAAGGCCGAGTGGGGTGTCGCGGATCCGACCGTCGCGCCTGGTGGGCTGACCACCCCGAGGCCGGAGCCGTCGCCGCGGAAGGTGTACCTCTTACAGCGCAAGCCCGGGAAGATCGGCGCCGGCCTCGGCAAGACCACCGGCTGGGTGCACCGCGCCGCACTGAAGAGCAAGCAGGTCGAGCAACTCCGCGGCGTCAACTACGAACGCATCGACGACGAAGGCCTCCATCTCACCTTCGGCCCGCACCACGAGAACCCCCGCGTCCTGGCCGTCGACACCATCGTCATCTGCGCCGGCCAGGAACCGGTCCGCGACCTCGCCGACGCACTCGCCCCGGCCAACCGCCCCATCCACCTCATCGGCGGCGCCGACATAGCCGCCGAACTAGACGCCAAACGCGCCATAGACCAGGCCACCCGCCTAGCCCTCACCCTGTGATCGCGTACTAGGGCATCGACCTGAGCGCTCTAGTACGCGCTCGCCTCGGGCGGGGACTGCAGTGCACCGTTTACGGCGTACGCGCACTAGGTGAGGAGACAGGATGACGAAGCGAGTATTGATCTCCGGTGGGGGGATCGCGGGGCCGGCGGTCGCGTTCTGGTTGCGACGGTTCGGGTTTGCGCCGACGGTCGTCGAGGTCGCGCCGGGACCGCGGCCGGGCGGGCAGACCGTGGACCTGCGCGGGGTGTCCCGGGTGGTCGTCGAGCGGATGGGGCTGATGGCCGCGGTCGGGGAGCGGCAGATGCATGAGCGTGGGCTGGAGTACGTGCGGGCCAACGGGCGGCGCGCGGCCGCGATGCCGGCCGAGTTGTTCGACGGCGCGGGCCCGGTCGCCGAGATCGAGATCCTCCGTGGAGATCTCGCCGGGATCCTGGCCGACGCGACCGGCGACATCGAGTACCTGTACGGCGATTCGGTCGCCAAGTTGGACGAGGATGCGAGCGGTGTCGAGGTGACGTTCGCCGGCGGTACGCAGCGGCGGTTCGACCTGGTGGTCGGGGCCGACGGCGTGCACTCGCGGGTCCGCCGGCTCGCGTTCGGTCCGGAGGAGCGGTTCGTACAGCACCTCGGCGGCTACATGTCGTACTTCACCATCGAGACCCCGGAACCGCTGAACGACTGGATGAAGATCTACTCCGCACCCGGCGGTCGCTGGGTCGGACTGCGGCCCGACCACAACCCGCGCTTCGCGAGGGCTCTGCTGGCTTTCCGATCGCCGGTGCTCAGCTACGACCGCCGCGACGCCGAGGCGCAGAAAGCCTTGGTGCGAGAGCGGTTCGAGGGCCTCGGCTGGCACACCGAGCGCATCCTGGCCGGGCTGCGCAACGCGGACGACTTCTACTTCGACAGCGTCAGCCGCGTCGTCGTACCGGAGTGGTCGCGCGGCCGGTTCGCCCTCGCCGGGGATGCCGGGTACTGCGGCTCACCGCTGGCCGGCCACGGTACGGCGCTGTCGCTCGTCGGCGCCTATGTTCTGGCGGGAGAGCTCGCCGCCGCGGACGGCGATCACCTGCGGGCGTTCCCGGCGTACCAGGCCCGGATGCAGGCGTACGTCGACCAGCGGATGGAACTGCCGCCCGGTGGGATCAAGATGGCGATGCCGATGACCTCAGTCGGTGTCCGGCTGCGCGACACCTCGACGCGAGTGATGACGTCCCGCCCGTTCTCTGGTCTCCTGGCCAAGATGGCGATCGCGAAGCCGGATGCGATCGACCTGCCCGACTACTCAGTCGAGCGGGGAGACCCAGTCCGGATTGCGGCCGAGCAGGCCGAGTAGCTGGTCGAAGTCGGAGGCGTTGCCGGAGACCTTGACACTGCGCTCGAAGGCGGCGCCCGGGCCGCGGGTGGCCTTGGTGTCAGGGATCCGGCGGGCCAGGGCGAGCGCCACCTCGACCATGTCCGGCGGCGCGTCGTAGGTGACGTCGATGGCCCGGGCCAGGTCCCAGGCGTGCACGACGCAGTCGAGCTGGTGGAAGGTCAGCGCGACCCGGCGCGGGAACGTGCCGAACTCGCGGACCTCCATCAGCCGGTCGAGTGCGCCGCCGTCGGCGAACGCGTCCGCGACCCCCACGTTGGACCGCCGGTACGCGCCGGCCGGGTTGTCGCCGAGCCGGCCGCCGTTCCAGGTCTGTACGGGGGCCGAGCCGTTCAGGGCCGCGGCGGCGAAGCCCTCGTTCTCGCTGACGATGTGACGGAGCAGGCCGCGAACGGTCCAGTCCGGGCAGGGAGTGGGATACCAGAGCTGCTCGGGTCGCACCTGCATCACGACTTCCCCGAGTACTGCGCCGGCCCTACGATCCAGATCCCGGATGTCCATCCGTGCTCCTCCCGTCGCCTGCCGCCTCAGCGAGCATAGGCTGCTCGAAGGTGATTCGGCAGGAACCCGCGTGAGCACAAGGGACAACCCGCGCGGCGGGGCCGGGAGAGGTGGCTGCGGTCAGGCGGTTCCCGCGGCGGCTGCCTTGGCGGCCTTCTTGAAGGAGCGGACCTCGTTGAGGGACGCGGCGTCGGTGACGTCGGCGATCGAGCGGTGCGAACCACGGTCGCCGTAGCTGCCGGCCGCCTCCCGCCAGCCCTTGGGCTGGACCCCGCGCTGCTTGCCGAGGAGTGCGAGGAAGATCTTGGCCTTCTGCTCGCCGAACCCGGGCAGCGCCTTCAGTCGCTTCAGCACCTCGGCCCCGTCGGGCTTGGGGCGGCCGGCGGTCCAGATGCCCGCGGTGTCACCGTCGTACTTCGCGATGATGTGTTCGGCCAGGGCATGCACCCGCCGGGCCATCGATCCGCCGTACCGGTGGATGGCCGGTGGAGTCACGCAGAGCTCGACGAACGTGTCGAGGTCGGTGGCGGCGATCTTGTGCAGGTCGAAGCCGTCCATCCGGTTGGCGATCTTCAGCGGCCCCGAGAAGGCGTGCTCCATCGGGTACTGCTGGTCCAGGAGCATGCCGACCAGCAGGGCGAACGGGTCGTCGTTGAGCAACTTGTCGGCGTCCGGGTTGCCGGTCAGGTGGAGTTCGCGCAGCATGGCGCCCATCTTGACACGAAGCGGTGGCTCGGTGGGCTAGTGCGCGTACGATGTATGCGTACTAGTTCGGGAGGGTTGATGGGTGCGGCGCCGTACCAGGTGATCGCTGCGGAGCTCCGGCGGCGGATCGAGTCGGGCGAGCTGAGGCCGGGGGACCGGGTGCCGTCGACGCGGGCGCTGGTGCGCGACTTCGGGGTCGCGATGGCGACCGCGACGAAGGCGTTGCAGGCGCTGCAGCAGGAGCGGCTGGTGCATGCGAGTCCGGGCGTCGGGACGGTCGTCGGTCCGCCGCCACGCTCGGCCACGCGATCCCGGCAGGCCGGCGCTCGTCGCGCCGTACCGGCGGACGGCGGCCTGGACCTCCATCGCGACGAAGTGGTGCGGATGGGGATCGCGATCGCGGACGCCGAGGGACTCGGCGCGCTGTCGATGCGCAGGATCGCGGCCGAGCTCGGGGTGTCGACGATGGCGCTGTACCGGTATGTCGGCGGCAAGGACGCGCTGGTGCTGCAGATGGTCGACACCGCCATGGGCGAGTTCCCGTTGACCGAGGCGCCGGACGGTTGGCGGGACGGGGTCGCCGCGGTGGCCCGGTCGCAGTGGGCGGCGTACCGGCGGCATCTGTGGCTGGCGAGCGCGGTCAGCCTCGGCCGCCCGCAACTGCTGCCGAACCTCCTGCCGCACACCGATGCCGTCCTGCGTGCGCTCCGCGGGGTCGACAAGAGCGACGCGCTGTACGCCGCGATCTCTGTGTTCGCGTTCGTCCGTGGGGTGGCGCTGGCGATGGAGACCGAGGCGTACGCCGAGCAGGACACCGGGCTGACCGCCGACGAATGGGTCGACCGGCAGAGCGGCCAGATGGCCGCGCTGGTCGCCAAGGGGAACCTGATCGGGTTCCGTGAGCTGCTCGCGGACGGCTTCGACTTCGACTACGACCTGGACCGGCTGTTCGAGTTCGGTCTCGGACTGGTGCTGGACGGACTCGAAGTGAGACTCGCGCCGCTACGCTGAGTACTGACGGTCTCGAGGAGGTGACTGTGGACCCTGTGTTCGCGCCTGACGTGCCGGTCGGCGTACGGCGGTTGTACGAACACCGGCCCGAGTTGTTCGTCCCGGCCTCGGCGCCGCGGCCGAAGCGGGAGACGTCGTGGTCGGTTGCTCCTGCGAACACGTTCGGCACGCTGCTGGTGTGGATCACGGTCTGTGTCGGCGGATGGATCCTGGCGCTGATCTTCCTGGCCGGGACGCTGCCGGTCGCGGTCGCCGCCTGGTCGGCGGTGGCGCTCGCCGGGATCGCGGTGGTCGCGACCGGCGGGATCCTGGTGAAGTCGGGGATGGAGGATCGCGGGCACAAGGCGGTCCGGTTGCAGCACGGGAAGTACCTGCTGCCGGAGGACTTCGACGCGCCCGCGGCGCGGCTGCTCGGCCGGGCCCAGCGCGCGGTGAAAACGGTGCTCGAGGCAACAGTTACCCAACGCGGGCTGCTCGACGAGATGAAGAACGAGCTGGTTCTGCCCGAGCAGCTCTGGGACATCGCGCAGGTGCTGCGGGAGCACACCGTGCTGCGGGCCCGGCAGCGCGACGTAGCTCGTGGGATGGCGACCGCCGAGCTGGAGGCTGTCCTCGGGCCGCAGCGCCGGGCCCTCGCGCTGTCGGTGGACGCGATCAAACGCAAGGTCGATCTGCTCGACCACTACGCCGACCGGGTCCGCTCCGCCGACGCCGCCCTCCGCGCCGAGGCGGCGCTGGGCGACGGCGATCGCTACATCGAGCTCCTGGCCCGCACCGAGCCGGTCGGCGACACCTCGCTCGTGCAAGGCTTCGCCGACGAAGCCACCGCCCTCAAGGAGACCCTCACCCGAACCATCAACGCCGCCCGCGACGCCGGAAGAACCCTCGCCCTCCCCGAGTAGCACTCCGGCGAGGGGTTGAAGTTCCCCGGACGTGTGTGAGATCGACCCGGTGGTACGCCGGTTCCTTCGAGTCCCGGCGGATCGAGACGGCCAGGATGGCGGCGGGGAGAAGGACGGCCGCGAACGGCCAGACGATCTCATCCATGCTCAGCGACAGGAGTTCGAGCAAGGCTCCGACCAGGGCTGCGCAGAAGAGCCCTAGGAACGGCAGCGCGATGCCCGCGAACACGGTGGCTTCCATCCCCCGGGTCGGGTCGCCGCGGCGGCGCAGTAGCCGCCAGACGCAGGCGACTGTGATGAGCAGGCCGCTGGGGACCAGGAAGAGTGCCGCCTCGAAGGACCGCGCGCGCATGTCGGCCGGGGCCCTGGTGGTCTCCTGGACGGCGCCCTTGGCCGTGATCTCGGTCAGCCGGCCGCGCCAGATGGTGCCGGTGACGCGGTCGCCCTCGTCGAGGTGGTCCAGGACGGGACCAGTGTTTCCGTAGAACGTGTTCCACCTGGCGCCGTGCGCGCTGATCAGGACCGCGCTGCTGTTCTTGTCCCTCATGTAGTGGTTCAGGTAGATGTCGGACACGGTGAACTCGCCTGTCCAGCGGCATTCGGCCCGTGTGGACGGAGCGGCGAGACAGCGCGGTGCGGCCTCGTAGGCGCGCACGTCGCGAGCGCCGTTCGGGGTCTCCGCCACGACGAGGGCTGCGGCACCACCTATCAGCCCAAGGCCGACAAGGAGAGCGCCAACGGTCCCGCTGATGCTATCCAGGAACGAATGATCCCGATTCACCCAACTCTCCCCTGTGACAGATCTTGGTGCCTACCTGATAAACGTTGGTCGTCACCGCTTTAGTTGCTCAGGAGATCGGCTTCTTCCTCGGGTGTCAGCCCGATTCCGAGTTCGGGTTTGCCGCGGGCATCGTCCCAGGTGAGGACGTCGGCGACTGTTCGGCGGAGGGGAGTGACCGGCATGCCGGCAGCTCGTGCCTTGGCGGGGTTGCGGCGGCGTTCGCCCCATTCGGCCTCGGGGTCGATGAGCGGGAACCGGGGCGGGACGGAGTCGAAGGGGACCTCGACGATGTCGACCGTGGTGCCGGCGAGATCGGCGGCGGTGGTGATGAGTTCGGCGATCGTGCTGTCGGGGCCGATCGCGTTGTACGCGCCCGGGCGCTCGTCCGTGATCAACCGGACAACGAGCCGGGCGACGTCGCGGCTGTCCACGAGTTGCAGCGGCGCCTCGGGCTTCGTCGGCAGTGCGACCCGACCGCCGCGGGCACCACGTCGTACCCAGTAGAGGGCCGTGCCCGACGAGTCACCGGGACCTGTGACCCGGCCGGGACGCACGATCGTCGCGCGGTCGCCGTACCGCGCGAGTATGTCGTCCTCGCAGGCGACCTTGCACGGCCCGTAGGTCTCGTTCGTGAGTACGTCGGCCGCCCGCATCGGCGGCCTCCGTGGCGCCGTCTCGTCGGTCCCGGCCGGCAGGTCGCGCACGTACACCGCGTGACTCGAGATGAACACGTACCGTCCGACCCGATCGCCGAGCACGTCCATCGTCTCGTCGACCTGCTTCGTCTGGAAGCCACTCAGGTCGACGACCGCATCCCACTCGCCGGTCCGCAACGCCTCGTAGTCGCCGGTCTCCCGATCGCCGACCAACTGTGTGACCTCCGGCGGCAGCGCCGTACCACTCCTTCCGCGGCTGAAGGACGCGACGTCCGCGCCTTGTGCCAGCGCGTCCTCGACGACCGCGCGACCGACAAACCCGTTCCCACCCAGCATCAGAATCCGCACGACCGACCAACCTAGTCCCGGCTTACTGCCCACGCGACCGGATTAGGCTCTCGCCATGACCAACACTGTGGTGGTTGCTGGTGGCACCGGTGCGCTCGGGGTCGCGGTGACCGCGGAGTTCCTCCGGGCCGGGTGGCGCGTCGTGGTCCCGGGGCGGACCGAGGAATCCCTCGCCCGGCTCGGCACCGACCCGGCCCTCAACCCGGTGATCGCCGATCCCTTCGACACGGCCGGTACGGCGGACGTCGTCGCGCTGGCCACGTCCGACGAGGCCGCCCCACTGACCGCACTGGTCAACCTGATCGGCGGCTTCGCCTCCGGCGCGCGGGTGCACGAGACCCCGATCGAGGACTTCGAGGAACAACTCCGGCTCAACCTGCGCCCGACGTACCTGATCACTCAGGGCGTGCTGCCGCATCTGCTTGCCGCGGGTGCTGGAGCGATCGTTTGTACGTCGAGTGGCGCGGCGCAGCGACCCTTCTCCGGCGCGGCCGGATACATCACCGCGAAGGCCGGCGTGATCGCGTTCGCGGACGCACTGCACGCGGAGTATGCACGCGATGGCATCCGGGTGAACACGATCATCCCCGGCACCATCGACACCCCCGCCAACCGGGCCGAGAGGCCGAAGGCCGACACCACCAAATGGACCCCGCCGGCGCGCATCGCGACCGTCGTCCGGACCCTCGTCGAGGTCGACGGTTTCGCGGGTGCCCATCTGTCCGTATGACAACCGATTGACCCTGTAATACGTCTGAGGAGGTACAGGTGCGGGTACTTGACGCACACTGGATCTGGGGACGGCGACAGGGGAGCCATGGGGAGAAGTGCGCGCGCCGCAGCCAACCGGCCACGGTCGGTGCCGAAGCTGCTGAGTCTGACGCTACTGGGCGCGCTGTTGCCTGGGCTCGGACTGATCGCCGGCGGTCGCCGCCGGATCGGCGCGTTCGTCCTCACCCTCACCCTCGGGCTGGTCGGCCTGGGCGTGTACGTCGGTCTCACCCGGCGGGACCAGGTCCTCGCGGCGGCCGTCGTACCGAGCCGGCTGCTGATGACCTCGGTCGCGATCGGGGTGCTGGCGTTCCTCTGGATCATGGTGATCGTCGCCTCGCACCGGTCGTTGCGTCCGGCAACGGGCGGGCGCGGCGGGCGGGCGATCGGCGCGGTGTTCGTCGGCATGCTGTGCTTCGCGATCGCGGCCCCGGCGGCCCTCGGCGTACAGAGCGTGCTCGCGCAGCGCACCCTCGTGCAGGACGTGTTCCAGGCGCAGGCGGAGAGCAAGAGCGCGACCCGGCCGACGGTGGTCAACGTCAAGGATCCCTGGGAGGACCGGCCACGGCTCAACCTGCTGCTGATCGGCGGTGACGACGCACCGAGCCGGGTCGGCGTCCGGACCGACACGGTGATCGTGGCGAGCATCGACACCAGGACCGGTAACACGGCGCTGATCTCGTTGCCGCGCAACCTCACCTTCATGCCGTTCCCGAGCGACTCGCCGCTGCACAGGATCTACCCGGAGGGCTTCGGCAAGGAGGGCCTCAGCCTTGACGGCCGGCTGGAGTGGATGCTGACCGCGATGTACCAGAACATCCCCGACGCGCACCCCGGCATCCTCGGACCGTCCGACAACGAGGGCGCCGACGTGCTGAAGCAGTCGGTGGGCGAGGCGACCGGGCTGAAGCTCGACTACTACTTGCAGGTCAACCTGCAGGGCTTCCCGGAGCTGGTGGACGCGATCGGCGGGATCACCGTCAACGTCAACGAGCGGGTCGCGATGGGCGGGATCAGCAGCTCACACATCCCGCCGTCCGAGTGGATCGAGCGTGGGCCGAGGCAGCATCTGGACGGCCGGCACGCGCTGTGGTTCGCCCGCGGCCGGTACGGCGCCGACGACGACCAGCGGCAGGTCCGCCAGCGGTGCGCGATCAAAGGCATCGTCGACGCGGCGGACCCGCAGACACTGGTGACGAAGTACCGGGCGATCGCCAAGGCCGGTCAGCACCTGCTGCGCACCGACATCCCGCAGGAGCTCTTGCCCGCACTGGTCGAGCTCGCACTCAAGGTGAAGTCGGCGACCGTCTCCAACGTCACCCTCGACGCGTCGAAGCTGCGGCTGAAGTACCTGCACCCCGACTACGGCGCCCTGCGCGACACCGTCGAGAAGGCTCTCGAAGCCGACCCGGCGCCGGCCGTTACGCCGACCACCCCGCCGACGCCCTCGAAGTCGGCCCGCAGGCCCGTCACTCCGCCGCCGACGCCGGCCGGCCCGACGCAGAACCTCGTCGACGCCTGCGCCTATCAGCCCAACGGCGATCAGCCCAACTAGGGGCGTAGGTTCGGCGTCATGCGTTTCGACCGCTACACCGTGATCCTGCTGACGCTACGGCCGGACGCGCCTGCGATGACGGACGAAGAGGCAGACGAACGGCAGGACCGGCACCTGGCGCACGGCGCGGACATGCAGGAGCGTGGGCTGGTCCTGGCTCGGGGACCGCTCGTGGACCAGGACAACGAGCGCTACCGTGGCTTCTCCATCTGGTCGGTGGACGCCGCGACAGCTCGCAACCATGCCGAAGCCGATCCGGCGGTCCGAGCCGGCCGCTTGGCGGTCGAGGTCATGACGTGGATGATGCCCGCCGGCAACCTCCAGTTCTCCCGCGTCCGGCGACCCCGCTCGATCGCCGACGCAACGACCGACTGATTGCTGCGGATCTGCTGTCGATCTGGTGGTGGGTCGCTCGACGTGAGAGTAAGTGGTCGACCGACACGACGAGGAGCGGGTGCAATGCGCTACATGATCATCAACAAGGCGGACGCTGACAGCGAGGCGGGGAGGTTGCCGGCGCCGGAGGTGGCCGAGGGGGTCGGGAAGGTCGTCGAGGACCTGTCGAAGGCCGGCGTACTGCTGTTCGCGGAGGGCGTGCACCGCAGTTCGCTCGGCGCCCGGGTGAAGGTCGAGGACGGCAGGCGCACGGTCACCGACGGCCCGTTCGCCGAGACCAAGGAACTGATCGGCGGCGTGATCGTCGTCGAGGTCCGCAACCGGGACGAGGCCGTCGAGTGGGCCGCCCGCCTGGCCGAAGCCCTGGGCAACGAGGTCGAGGTCCGCCGCGTCGTCGAAGAAGCCGACTTCGATCCGAACTCGGACCTCTACACCTGAGCCTGCCCCCACAGCCAGAGGGTTGCCCCCCGAGATTCCGACTGGGCAACCCTCCAGCTGGAGGGGCAGCCCCTGAGCTGGAGGGTTGCCCCCCGAGATTCCGACTGGGCAACCCTCCAGCTGGAGGGGCAGCCCCTGAGCTGGAGGGTTGCCCCCTGAGATTCCGGGTGGGCAACCCTTCGGCTGGAGGGGCAGCCCCCTGAGCTGGGGGGGGGTTGGCGTGCTGCGGGGGAGGGGTGGGTTGATGTTGGACGTGGGGTGTTGTTCTATCGGCGGGTGACAGTTATCGAGGCGGCCGGGGCGGTTGACGCGGTCTGGCGGATCGAGTCGGCCCGGATCATCGCGGGCGTGGCCCGGATCGTGCGCGACGTCGGGCTGGCCGAGGAGCTGGCGCAGGACGCGCTCGTGGCGGCGCTCGAGCAGTGGCCGGAGTCCGGCGTACCGAACAATCCCGGCGCCTGGCTGATGGCGATCGCCAAGCGGCGCGCGATCGACCTGATCCGGCGCAAGGAGACCTACCAGCGCAAGCTCGCCGAGATGGGTCACGAGCTGGAGATCGACGGCGACAGCGTCGAGGACGACGTCGAAGCGATTCTCGAGGACCACATCGAGGACGACCTCCTCCGGCTGGTGTTCACGGCCTGCCACCCGGTGCTCACGATGGATGCGCGGGTCACGCTGACGCTGCGGTTGCTCGGCGGTCTGAAGACCGACGAGATCGCCCGCGCGTTCCTCGCCCCGGAGCCGACGATCGCCCAGCGGATCGTCCGGGCCAAGCGCAACCTCGCCAAGGCGAACGTGCAGTTCGAGGTGCCGGCCGGCGACGAGCTGCTCGAGCGGCTGTCGGCGGTGCTCGAGGTCGTCTACCTGATCTACAACGAGGGCTACTCCGCGACCGCCGGCGACGACTGGATGCGCCCGGCGCTGTGCAACGAGGCGATGCGCCTCGGCCGGCTGCTGGCCGAGCTGATGCCGGACGAGCCCGAGGTCCACGGTCTGCTCGCGCTGATGGAGCTGCAGGCGTCGCGTGCCAACGCGCGGATCGGCCCCGAGGGTGAGCCGGTCCTCCTGCTCGACCAGGACCGTCGCCGCTGGGATCGGCTGCTGATCCGCCGCGGCCTCGCAGGTCTCGACCACGCCTGGGCCCTGGAGAAACCGCCCGGCCCGTACCTTCTCCAGGCCGCGATCGCCGCCTGCCACGCCCGCGCCGCCGACCCCGACGACACGGACTGGGCCCGCATCGCCGGCCTGTACGCGATCCTCGCCCAAGTCACGCCGTCACCGGTCGTCGAGCTCAACCAGGCGGTCGCGATCTCCATGGCGTTCGGCCCGCAACGCGGGCTGGAAGCCGTCGACGCGCTCGCCGACGACCCGTCCCTGAAGGACTACCACCTGCTCCCGAGCGTCCGCGGCGACCTGCTGTTCAAACTGGGCCGCCTCGCCGAGGCCCGCCAGGAATTCGAGAAGGCTGCCGCCCTCACCCGCAACGAACGCGAACGCACCCTCCTGCTCGAACGCGCCGCCGCCTGCTGATGCCGCGTCAAGCAAGGCTGGGAAGATAGTCCGGCGTGATCACCACCCCGAAGCCGGCCCCGGCGGCCAGGTGCGGGGTCCACCCCTGATCTGGTCCTTTCACCCCGCGCATGCGGTGGGAGAAGGGACCAGCTGCGAGGTTCTCCGCTGAAATTGCCCCGGGCGGGAGCCGAGTGGGGTAACGACCTCAACGCGGGTGTCGATTCTGGGTGGCGTTGTTCGACGCGGTAGGTGAGGCCAGCTGAGTGGCCCGCTGAACCTGGAGGAACATCATGGAGAAGGTCACTTCGGCGGACGGCACCGCCATCGCGTACGACCGGCTCGGCGAGGGACCCGCGGTGGTCCTCGTCTGCGGCGGCTCGGTGGACCGGATGTCGAACGCCCCGCTGGCAGCGCTGCTGGCGCAGAACCACACCGTCTACAACTACGACCGCCGTGGCCGCGGCGACTCCGGCGATGCGCCGGAGTACACGGTCGAGCACGAGTTCGAGGACCTGGACGCGATCTTCGCGGCTGTCGGCGCACCGGCCTGCCTGTACGGGACCTCGTCCGGTGCGGCGCTCGCCCTGCTCGCCACCGCGGCCGGTCGCCCGGTGACCAAGCTCGCGCTCTGGGAGCCGCCGTACATCCTCGAGGGCACGCGGAAGCGGCCGCCGGCCGACACCGCGTCGATCTACAGGGCCTTCGTCGCCGAGGGTCGCCGCGACAAGGCGGCCGAGTACTTCATGGCCGAGGTAGTCGGGCTGCCGGCCGACTTCGTCGCGATGGCGAAGGAGTCGCCGTGGTGGCCGGCTCAGGAGGCGATCGCGCACACGCTCGCGTACGACGCGACCGTGATGGGCGACTACTCGATCCCGGCCGCCGCGGCAACGGTGACGGTACCGACCCGGGTCTTCACCGGCGGCGCGTCGGAGGAGTGGATGAAGCTCGGCAACCAGGCCGTCCAGGACGTGATCCCGGGCGCGACCGGCCGCGTGGTCCCCGATCAGCAGCACAATGTCGACCCAGCCGCGCTGGCTCCGTTCCTGAAGGAGTTCTTCGCATGACCAGCACAGTGTTTTCCAAGGACGGTACGACGATCGCCTATGACCGGCGTGGTGAGGGGCCGGCCATGGTGCTGGTCGACGGTGCGCTGTGCGGGCGAGCCCAGGGGCCGATGCCCGAGCTCGCCGAGGAGCTGGCAAGTCACTTCACGGTCTACAACTACGACCGGCGTGGCCGAGGCGAGTCCGGCGACGCGGACAGCTACGCAGTGGATCGCGAGATCGAGGACCTGGCTGCCGTGATCGAGGCCGCGGGTGGTTCGGCGTACGTGTACGGCTCGTCGTCCGGGGCGGCGCTGGCGCTGCGGGCCGCGGCGGCGGGGGTGGCGATCGAGAAGCTGGTCGCGTTCGAGCCGCCGTTCGTCGTCGACGACAGCCGCAAGCCGGTGCCTGCGACCTGGGTCGAGGACCTCGAGTCCCGCGGTCCGGCGGACGCGGTGAAGTACTTCATGACGAAGGTGATCGGCCTGCCCGGGCCGTTCGTCGCGATGTTGAGGCTGATGCCGGCCTGGAAGCACCTGAAGGCGATGGCCCCGACCCTTCCGTACGACGCCCGCGTCGTCGGCGCCAATGTGGCCGGCCGGCCGCTGGACGCGGCGCAGTGGGCCGGAATCGAGAGCCCGGTGCTGACGGTCTACGGCGGGAAGAGCCCGGCCTGGATGAAGACCGCCGTACGCGCGGTGGCCGACGCCGTGCCCGGTGCCGAGTGCCAAGAGGTGCCAGGCCAGAACCACATGATCAAGACCGGCGCGATCGCCCCGGTCGTGACCGAGTTCTTGCGCTGATGGAACCGTTACGTCCGAAGAACCGAGGGCTACAACCCTCGGTTCTTCGGACACAAGCAACTGTTCGCGTCAGGCGCCGGTGACCAGCGCGCCGGCGCCGGCGCGCGCGGCGTCGAAGCGGGCTTGCGCGTCGGCCCAGTTCACCACGTTCCACCAGGCCTTCACGTAGTCCGGCTTCACGTTCTTGTACTGCAGGTAGAAGGCGTGCTCCCACATGTCCAGCATCACGATCGGGATCTGCCCGGCCGGCAGGTTGCCCTGCTGGTCGTACAGCTGGTGGATCAGCAGGTTGCCGCCCAGCGCGTCCCAGCCGAGGATCGCCCAGCCCGAGCCCTGGATCGTGGTGGCGCTGGCGGTGAAGTTGGCCTGGAAGGCGTCGAACGAGCCGAAGGACTCGTCGAGCGCCGCGCCCAGCTCGCCGTCCGGCTTGTCGCCACCGTCCGGAGACAGGTTCTTCCAGAAGATCGAGTGGTTGACGTGCCCGCCGAGGTTGAAGGCCAGCGTCTTCTCCAGCCCGACGATCGAGCCGAAGTCACCCTTCTCGCGGGCCTCGGCCAGCTTGTCCAGGGTGTCGTTCAGCCCCTTCACGTAGGTGGCGTGGTGCTTGTCGTGATGCAGCTCCATGATCTCGCCGGCGATGCTCGGCGCCAGTGCGCCGTAGTCGTAGGGGAGGTCGGGAAGCGTGTACGTGGTCAACTCTGCTCCTTCGTCGGGGCCCGCGGGGGCCGATATCTGCGATGTCCTGTCTCAGCGGCACCAGCTTGAAACTTCAACCACGGTTGAGGTCAAGGCGCCACGCTGTGGGACGGGCCAGGCAGCACCTCCGACCGGTGCCCGGTGCGACCGCCGTTCACACGGCGCACGCACCGAACACCCCCAGCTTCACATACTGCCCCGCAGGATCCACGGCGGCGTCTCACCTGATCGCGAGCACCAGCTTGCCCCGGGTCCGGGCGTCCTCCATCCGCCGGTGTGCAGCGGCCGCAGCCGCCAGCGGGAACACCTCCTCGACCTCGGCCCGGACCGCTCCGCACTCGATCAGCGCTGC
The DNA here is from genome assembly GCF_036227145.1 of Kribbella sp. NBC_01484. Taxonomy (NCBI): domain Bacteria; kingdom Bacillati; phylum Actinomycetota; class Actinomycetes; order Propionibacteriales; family Kribbellaceae; genus Kribbella; species Kribbella sp. NBC_01484. Next base: position 1,270,611 of record NZ_CP109437.1, on the reverse strand, counting down.
GATCTCGGCGAGTGCGTGACCGTCGGGTTCGACCAGGTACGACGCCACCCGGACACCGGACTCCGCAGCGCGGGCGAGCAGCTCCGGCGAGGTCCCGGACGGTACGGCGACCACCAGGCCACCCGGCCTGGTGACGGCCACGGACTGAACCAGCGTGGTCTCACTGCCGACCAGGTCGACCGCGACGTCGATGTCCCCGGTCGCCTCGGCCACGTCCGCCGAGTGGTAGTCGATCACCTCGTCCGCGCCGAGGCTCCGCAGCCACTCGTGCTTACCGGCGCTCGCCGTGCCGACGACGTACGCGCCGAGCTCCTTGGCGAACTGCACGGCCAGGTGCCCGACCCCACCCGCGGCCGCGTGGATCAGCACCCGCTGACCCTTCTCTACGCCGGCCAGCGCGGTCAGGATCTGGTACGCCGTGAGTCCGGCCAGCGGAACCGCGGCTGCATCGGTGTGGCCGAGGTTGGCCGGCTTGCGGGCGAAGTGCCGCGACGGCGCGGTCACTTACTCCGCATACGCCGAAGCTGCCCGTGGGAACCACGGCATCCCGTAGACCTCGTCGCCGACCGCGAGGGTGTGGACGCCGTGGCCGATCTCCTCGACGACACCCGACACGTCCCAGCCGAGGATGAACGGCGGATCTCCGAGGATGCCGGCGACGCCCTGACCCGCACGGGTCTTGGCATCGACCGGGTTCACGCCGGCCGCGTGGACGCGGACCAGCACCTCGGTGGGAAGCGGCGTGGGGCGGTCGGCCTCGACGAGGTGCAGGACCTCAGGGCCGCCGAAGATGTCTTGACTGATGGCTCTCATGGCCCGCAAGCTATCTCTGGGACGGTAGTATCCCGCGAGGACCACTACTATCTATAGGGAAGTACGAAGGTATGTCGACCACCTGTGCGACCGGGATGCACGACAAGCACGACGTGTACGCCGCGCAGTGTCCGTGCCGGGAGATCCTTGATCTGCTCGCGAACAAGTGGGCCGCCCTCGCGATCGGTGCGCTGGAGGACGGCCCGCTGCGGTTCGGTGAGCTGCAGCGACGGCTGCAGGGGATCAGCCCGAAGGTGCTGACCCAGACTCTGCGCCGCCTCGAGGAGAACGGCTTCCTGCATCGGGAGATCTACCCCGCCGTGCCGCTGCACGTGGAGTACTCACTCACCGACCTCGGCCACAGCGTGTCCAAGCCCCTCGCCGCGTTACGCACGTGGGTCGAGACCCACCTGGACCAGCTCACCGCGTAGCGCCTTCGCGAACTCGTCCGGTACGCCGACGAAGCCGGTGTGGTCACCGGGGAACCGCGTCGGCGTGATGCCGAGGCGTTCAGCCAGCGCGGTCGAGGTCCGGTCACACAGCTGACCGGTCGACCCCTCACCGATGCCGATCACAATCCGTACGCCGCTGTCCCGCAGCCGATCCACGTCCGGCAGCCACGTGATCGACTCACGCATCTCGTGGGCGAACCAGAACCGCTCGTCGGCCACCTGCTGCGGATCCCGCTCGCCGCCGAACATCCCCTCGATCATGCCGTCGGGCACCTGGATGTTCGCCAGCGCGAAGAACTGCTTCCACGCGCCGATCACATCCCCGGCGAGGTAGTCGGCCATCATCTGCTCGGACCTGGCGAGCAGCTCGTCAGCGTCGTCCACGAGCCGGTCGAGCGGCGGCTCATGCGCGATCACCGTGCTCACGACGTCGGGGTGGGCCTGGGCCAACGCCAGCACGGTGACCGCGCCACCACTCGAACCGAGCACCGTCGCGGGGCCCGCATCGACGTGCCGGATCAACCGGGCCAGGTCGTCGGCGCGCTGCTCCGGTGTCGACGTACCGCCGGCGTGAAGCCGACTGCGCTTCACGCCGCGCGGATCCGTCGTCAGGACTGTGTAGTCGTCGGCCAGCAGGTCGGCCAGGGGCGCGAACGCGTCCGCATCCATCGGCGCACCGACCAGGACCACCAACGGTCCGGTCCCACGCACCTCGTAGTACAACTCCGCCTCGGGAACCACCAGTGTGTTGTTCATGTCGTCTCCACGAACGGCACCCGCCCCGATGGACACCCGCTGAGGAACTCCATAGTCCGCTGCTGCTCGGTCGGCGTACCGATCGGCGCGAGCATCAGGTCGGTGAGGCCGGTGTCGCGGAGCTGGTCGATCTGCCGGGCGACGGCGTCCTCGTCGCCAGCGAGCAGTACGTCGGCCGGACCGTCGACTCCCTCGCGGTCGAGCATCGCCCGATACTCCGGCACCTGTCCGGCCAGCGCGAAGTCGCTTGCGAACCGCGCGCGTACGGCGTCCTCCTCGGCCGTCACGCACACCGCGAAGCCGGCCACGATCCGCGGTGGAGTATCCGCGGCTTTGGTGATCGAGGGGACGACATGATCGGCGAGAGTGCGCGGCCCAGTCATCCAGGTGATGGTCCCGTCCGCGAGCTCACCCGCCACTCGCAGCATCGCCGGACCGAGCGCGGCTACCAGTACAGGCGGCGCCTTCGCATCTTCGACGGTGACTGATCCAACCGCGGTTAGTGTCTCGCCATGATGGTCGACAGCCTCGCCGCGCAGCAACGGTCGCAGTACCTCCAGGTACTCGCGCAGTCGGCGAGCCGGCCGGTCAGTCGGCAGACCGAACATCCCGCCGACCATCAGCGAGATCCCCGCGCCGATCCCCAAGGTCAAACGATTGCCCGTGGCCGCCTGCACGGTCAGCGCCTGGCTCGCCAGCACCAACGGATGCCGCTGTGGAAACGGCACCACCGCGGTGCCGAGCTCGGCGGGACCTTCGCCGACAACCGCGAGCGTCGTGAGGGCGTCGAGGTTCGGCCCTTGAGAGATCCACGCGGTGCCGCTCGTCGCCTGGATCTGCTCGGCGATCACTCCGGGGTCGCGTTGTCCCCGAACGTCGCCGTACGTCAGTCCGATCTGCATCCAAGCCTCCAGAGATAAACGGGGCAGGTCCCCGGTTATGGCTGGTACGATATGGGGGACCACCCCGGTTAGCAAGGGACTTGATCATGCGGGCTGACGCGCAGCGGAACTACGACCGGATGGTCGCGGTCGCCGCCGAGGTCGTCGCGGAACAGGGTGCCGAGGCCTCGCTGGAGGAGATCAGCAGAAGGGCCGGGGTCGGATCGGCGACCCTGCACCGGCACTTCGGCGGGCGGGTCGCGCTGCTGGAGGCGGTGTTCGACACCAGCATCGACGCGGTTTGCGCACGCGCCGACGAACTCCAGCATCACCCGGAACCCCTGCAGGCGTTGACGATCTGGCTGCACGACCTGGTCCGTCACATCACGACGAGCCGCGGTCTCGGGCCGGCGTTGAAGCTGATTGCCGAGCGGGGTTCGCAGTGTCACGCCCGCATCCTCGACGCCGGCCGGAGCCTGCTGGTGCGGGCTCAGAAGGACGGCGCGGTGCCGGATGACGTGGCGGTCGACGACCTGCTGAAACTGGTCAACGGCATCTCGCTGGCGAGCGATCAGGACACCGCCCAGGCCGGCCGGCTGCTCGACCTGGTTATCCGGGGCGTGGCATCCGGCCGGGGCGAATAGACTTCGTTCCCGGAAACCCCTCCGGAAGATGGCTCGAGGTTCGCTGTGCTCACCATGCAGGACGCGCTGCTGGCGCTGACGAAGTACTGGACCGACCGGGGCTGCATGATCGTGCAGCCGTTCAACACCGAGGTCGGAGCCGGGACGCTGAACCCGGCGACGATCCTGCGGGTGCTCGGTCCCGAGCCGTGGCGGGTCGCGTACGTCGAGCCGAGTGTCCGGCCCGACGACAGCCGCTACGGCGAGAACCCGAACCGCCTGCAGACCCACACCCAGTTCCAGGTGGTGCTCAAGCCGGACCCGGGCAACCCGCAGGAGCTGTTCCTGGCCAGCCTGGAAGTGCTCGGGATCGACATCCACGCGCACGACATCCGGTTCGTCGAGGACAACTGGGCGAACCCGGCGACGGGCTCGTGGGGTCTCGGGTGGGAGGTCTGGCTGGACGGCCTGGAGATCACCCAGTTCACCTACTTCCAGCAGGCCGGTGGCATGACGCTGGACCCGGTGTCGGTGGAGATCACTTACGGCATCGAGCGGATCATGATGGCGCTGCAGGGCGTCTCGCACTTCAAGGACATCTCCTACGCCCCGGGCATCTCGTACGGCGAGGCGTTCGGCCAGGCCGAGTACGAGATGAGCCGGTACTACCTGGACGACGCCGACGTCGAGTCGCAGAAGCGCCTGTTCGAGGAGTTCGCGAACGAGGCCCGCCGGATGATCGACGACCGGCTCCCGGTGCCCGCGCACATCATGGTGCTGCGCTGCTCGCACACGTTCAACGTGCTCGACGCCCGCGGCGCCGTGAGTACGACGGAACGCGCCAAGGCCTTCGGCCGGATGCGGACCCTGGCCCGCGAGGTCTCGCGCCTGTGGGCCGAGCGCCGCGCCGAGCTCGAGTACCCGCTGGGGATCGCGGAGCTGCCAGCCGCTGCGCCGGAGCCCACTGAGTTCCCTGCCAGCAGCGGGACCCGGCAGCTGACTTTCGAGATCGGCACCGAGGAGATGCCGCCGTCCGAGGTCACCAAGACCGCCGAGGCCGTGAAGACCGCCCTCGCCGAGAAGCTGGCCGCGACACGGCTCGGCCACGGCGACATCACGACGTACGCGACGCCGCGCCGGGTGATCGCGTTCGTCGCCAGTGTGCAGTCCGGTGAGCCCGACGCCGAGCGGGTTGTGCGCGGCCCGCGGAAGTCGGCCGCGTACGACGCCGACGGCAACGTCACCAAGGCCGCCGCCGGGTTCGCCCGTGGTCAGGGTGTCGACGTCAGCGAGCTGCACGATCTGGACGTCGACGGCGTCGAGTACGTCGCGGTGACCAAGCCGGACCCGGGTCGCGGGGCCGCCGAGGTGCTGAGCGGCGTACTGAGCGAGATCGTCAGCGGACTGCGGTCGGACAAGAACATGCGCTGGAACGACGCCAAGCTGTCGTTCACCCGGCCGATCCGCTGGCTGGTCGCGCTGCTGGGCGACCAGGTCGTCCCGGTGTCGGTGTCGACGCTGGCCGCGGGCCGGATCACCCGCGTTCACCGCAACGCCGCGCAGCCGAAGGTGGAGATCGCCGCGGCCGAGGGGTACCTGGACCTGCTCCGGATCCACGGCATCGAGGCCGACCCGGCCCGGCGGCGCGAGCAGATCGTGACCGCGGCGCGCGAGCTGGCCGTGGGCGCCGGCGGCACGGTCGACGTCGAGGGCGAGGCTGCACTCCTCGACCAGATCGTCAACCTGGTCGAGGAACCGGCCTCGATCCTCGGTGGTTTCTCCGCCGATTACCTGGAGCTGCCCGGCGAGATCCTCACCACCGTGATGCGCAAGCACCAGCGGTACCTGCCGGTGCGGGACGCTGACGGCAAGCTGCTGCCGCACTTCGTTGCCGTGGCCAACGGTTCGGTCGACGAGGACGTGGTCCGCGGCGGCAACGAGGCCGTGCTGCGGGCACGCTACGAGGACGCCGCGTTCTTCTGGCGGGCCGATCTGGAGACGTCGCTCGAGGACATGAAGATCGAGCTGGAGAAGCTGGCCTTCGAGGAGCGGCTCGGTTCGATGGCGGACCGGGCCGGGCGGATCGGCCGGATCGCGCTGTCGCTGGCGTCGACGGTCGAGTTGGGTGACGACGACCTGACCACGCTGAAGCGGGCGGCCGAGCTGGCGAAGTTCGATCTCGGGTCGCAGATGGTGGTCGAGCTGACCAGTCTGGCCGGCACGATGGCCCGCGAGTACGCGCGCCGGGCCGGTGAGACCGAAGGGGTCGCGCAGGCGCTGTACGACATGGAGCTGCCCCGGTCGGCCGGGGACCCGGTGCCATCGACGACTCCGGGTGCGCTGCTGGCGCTGGCGGATCGCTTCGACCTGCTGGCCGGGCTGTTCGGCATCGGCGCGAAGCCGACGGGTAGTTCCGACCCGTTCGCCCTTCGTCGCGCTGCTGCCGGCGTGGTCGCGATCCTGCGCGAGCACCCAGAGCTGCGGGCGATCACGCTGCCCATCGGTCTGCAGGCCGCCGCGGCGGAGATCGGTGCCCAGGGCATCGACGTACCGGCGGAGTCGCTCGACGAGGTGGCCGAGTTCACCGTCCGGCGCTACGAGCAGCAGCTGCTCGACCGTGGCGACGACCACCACCAGGTCGCCGCAGTGTTGCCGTTGGCAACGGCTCCGGTGGTCGCGGACGAGACGCTGGCGTCGCTGCAGCAGCTGGTCACTGGCACCGAGTTCGCCGACCTGGTCGCCGTCCTTCAGCGGGTGCGGCGGATCGTGCCGGAAGGCACTGAGGCGTCGTACGACGCGAGCAAGCTGACCGAGCCGGCCGAGGTCGTCCTGCACGAGGCCGTCCAGAAGGTCGGCCAGGCACCGACCGCGCTGGCTGATTTCGTCAGCGCCGCCTCGGTCCTGGTCGAGCCCGTCACCACCTTCTTCGACGAGATCCTGGTGATGGCCGAGGACCCGGAGATCCGCGCCGCCCGCCTCGGCCTGCTGGCCACCATCAACGCCCTGGCCGCCCCGGTCCTCGACTGGCAGGCCCTGGGCACCAGCCTCAACCCATCCACGTAACCGCCCTCCCCGCCCTGGGGGGACGCGACCACGATCCACGATTTGGGCCTCTTCTGCTGGGTGTGTGGGCGAAGTGAGCGAGGTCGGCTGGTGTGCAAGCTCGACAGGAGGTGTCGGTCCAGGGGTGTGGTCGGGCGAGGCATTCACGCCTGGCCTCGCCCGGCCCGGGGCGGATACCTCCTAATGAGAGTTACCGGGTCGCCGTCGGGCAGACTCGGGGCTGGTGAGCCGCCGGTGGGTGAGCACTTGTACCTCCTGGACCGTTTGAGTCCTGTCGACAGATCGTGCCCCTGCCGGTGACCGGGAGATTTGATCGCTGATGGGATGTCGTGCCCGGCCCTTGGTGTGGTTGGGGGGCGTGAGCACTGCTTCATTAGGTCGCTGATGGTTCTCCCGACCGGCTTGCTGGTGGTGTGGATGGCGTCGAGAGTGTGGGAGATCGGTGTTGAGGTTCTTTGTGGGAGATGACTGGGCCGAGGCGCATCACGATGTGGAGGTGATGGACCCGGCGGGGCGGGTGCTGGCCAAGGCGCGGTTGCCCGAGGGGGTGGCGGGGATGGCGCGGTTGCATGCGCTGGTGGCCGGGCAGTTCGGTGCGGCTGATCCTGACGAGGTCGAGGTGGTGGTCGGGATCGAGACCGATCGGGGCCCGTGGGTGGCCGCGTTGGTGGCCGCGGGGTACCTGGTGTTCGCGGTGAACCCGTTGCAGGCCTCGCAGTACCGCAAACGGCACGCGGTGTCGGGTGCCAAGAGCGACGCGGCCGACGCGCATGTGCTGGCCGACATGGTCCGCACCGACTCCCACCAGCTGCGCCCGGTGGCCGGTGACAGCGCCGAGGCCGAGGCGATCAAGGTCGTCACCCGGATGCACAAGACCCTGATCTGGGAACGGACCCGGACCACGCAGCGGTTGCGGCACGCGCTGCGCGAGTACTTCCCGGCCGCGCTGGAAGCCTTCGAGGACCTGGACGCCGCCGACACCCTCGAGCTGCTGACCAAGGCCCCCGACCCGGCCGCGGCGGCCCGGCTGACCACCGCCCAGATCACCGCGGCGCTGAAACGGGCCCGTCGCCGCAGCATCGCCGACAAGGCCGCGGCGATCCAGGCGGCGCTGCGCGCCGAGTACCTCGGCCAGCCCGCCGTGGTCACCGCCGCCTACGCCGCCTCGACCCGCGCACTGGTCGCGGTCCTGGCCGTCCTCAACGAGCAGGTCACCGGCCTGCAAGGGCAGGTGGAGGCCCATTTTGGCCGGCACCCGGCCGCTGAGATCATCTTGTCCCAGCCCGGGCTGGGACCGATCCTCGGCGCCCGGGTGCTCGCAGAATTCGGCGACGACCCCGACCGCTACGCATCGGCCAAAGCCCGCAAGAACTACGCCGCGACCAGCCCGATCACCCGCGCCTCGGGCAAGAAGAAAGTCGCCCTGGCCCGCTACGTCCACAACGACCGGCTCATCGACGCCCTCATGAGCCAAGCCTTCGCCGCACTCAACGCCTCGCCCGGAGCCCGCGCCTACTACGACAAACAACGAGCCCGCGGAGCCGACCACAACCCCGCCCTACGCCAACTCGCCAACCGACTCGTCGGCATCCTCCACGGCTGCCTCAAAACCAACACCCACTACAACGAAACAACCGCCTGGACCCACCCCACCCAAACCCTCGCAGCTTGACACCCAAACTCCTGGGATGTCTGTCGACCTTGCACACCCCAGCCACCGTCGGCCCCCGGGGCTGTCATCGTCTGCACCCCCGCCTGACTGCCACGCGTCGCACCCTCTGGGCTGCCGCGCGTCGCACTCCCGGGCTGTCATCGTCTGCACCCCGGCCGGGCTGCCACGCGTCGCACCCCGGGCTGTCGTCGTCCGCACCCCCTCTGGGCTGCCACCCGTGCGCACCCGGCCAGCCGTACCGGCGGGCGGGTGCGGTGACTGGACGCACTCGTCGTGGCCGCCGTGGGACCGGCACCGATCCCCGCGACCCCTGGACCGATTCCCGGGATCTGGCACCTGGAACCTGGGACCTGGGACACCGTCTGGGGACCTCGGACAGGCTGTGCCGTGTCCGAAGGCGCCACTGCCGGTCCGAGGTCGCGGGTCATCCCACCGGTCAACACCCCTGCGACCCAGCAGTTCGCGACTGCGGCGCCGTGACGTCTGGTTGCTGCCGGCCGGGCCGGATACAGCGGAACCCGGGGACCCAGGAACCCAGGAACCCGGGGACCCAGGAACTCAGGAACCCGGGGACTCAGGAACCCGGGGACCGGGGACCCGGGCCTGGATGACCGGGCCTGGATGACCGGGTCCGGGGGTGCGGGCGGTGGCTCGGGTGGGCAAGCTCGACAGGAGGTGTCGGTCCTGGCAATGGCCTGGCCGGCCGAGGCCAGCCGTGCATGCCACGCCAGACCACCACCCCTGAACCGACACGTCCTGTCGAGCTTGCACACCGGCCGACCTCGCCCACGGCCGGAACGCGTTGCATACCTCAGGATCTGATGCCTGCCCTGAGGATGTGTACTCCGCCCACACATCCAGCAGGAGAGCCCCATCTGGTGGGTGGGCGTCCGGAGTGGTGGGTTCTGCACCGTGGTTTCGGGGCGCCAACCCGCAGTTTGATGGGTTGGCCTCCCAAATAGGGCGGCCGTCGCTGCCGTATAGGGAGCGGGGTGGACGTGCGGGCTAACGGACGTGCGGCTAACGGACGTGCGGCTAACGGACGTGCGGCTAATGAATGTGCGGGCCGAGGAGGGTGGTGAGGCGTTCGCCGATCAAACGGTAGCCGTCCGGCCCCGGATGCACATCATCGGCATACAGGGCCCGGGCTTCGTCCACGCTGAGCACGGTCCGCCCGTCGATGAGCTGGATGTCCGGATCCCTGCGCGCGCCGAGCTCCACACACTCGCGTACGTCGTCCAGCGTGAGCCCGACCGCGTTCGGTTTGCCCTCGCGGTTGGGCGCGAACAGGGGCGTGATCACCACGATCGGGGTCTTGGGGTGGCCTGCGCGGACTGTCGAGATGAAGGCCTCGATCTGGCCGGGCAAGGTGCGGCCGCTGAAGGTTTCGCCGCCGTAGATGTTGATGCCGAGGCACAGCGAGATCAGACGGGCCGGGAGGTCGCGGATCGTGTGGGCGGCGACCGGGTCGAGGTGGCATTCGCCGGCGAAGCCGAGCGAGACACAGTTCCAGCCGTGCTGCCGGGCGACCAGCGCCGGCCAGGTCTCGGACGGGCCGTAGGCGCCGCCGCACTGGGTGATCGAGCTGCCGTAAGTGACCCACCGCGGCCCGGTCGGCGCCAGCGGCTCGGCTTTTGCTGGCTCCTTCTCCGCCCCACCGCCCCGGTCAGGGCCGTCAAACGTGAGCCCGCGGCTCGCGATGACGCCGAGTTGAGGTAGCCAGATCTCCACCTCGACCGAGCGACCCGGCAGGTCGACGGTCAGGCGTTGCTGACCCTCGCGGACAGCGCAGCGCGCGTGCAGTTCGCCGTCGACCAGGACGTCCACGGGCGCGATCGCTTTGGCGATACCGCGCGCCGCCCGGATCTCCAGTCCGACCGAGGAGGCCGCCGTACGCCAGGCTCCGCGCACACCGGCGGGGGTCGCGGCGCGCTCCCAGAGCCGGTGGCCAGGGCGATCCGGGGACCCGGTCCAGTCGGTGAGGTGGAAGTCGTTACCACGCGGATCGAGACCACGCGGATCGAGTCGCCAGAACGTCGTCCAGCCGTCCGCATCGACCTCCTGATGCTGGAAACCGGTCCACAAGGCGTCGCTCACGTTCGCCCTCCTCGGATGCCCCGGAGTGACCGGGCGACGGGTTGCGCGGCGGCGGACGTGAGGCGCGAGACCGCGCGCGCACCGAGGCTGGCGTTCACATGGGCGAGCATGACCGCGGCGGCGGTGCCGGAGTCTCCGGCCGCGATCGCGTCGACCAGTGCGAGGTGCTCGGTGTGGGTGCGGTCCAGATCCTGCTCGGTCCGGCCGTCCTCGAGAGCAAGCCTGCGGTACCGGTCGGCTTTGTCCCACAGCCCGTCCAGGGTCTGGACGAGCAGCTCGTTGTGCGAGGCCGAGTAGATCGCGACGTGGAACCGCCGATGCGTGAGCAACTCGGCCGAGCCGGGGTCGGTCCGCAGCGGTCGCAGCCCGTCGGCCGTCTCCCGGATCAGGGCGAGATCCTCTCGGGTACGCCGCTCCGCCGCCAGGCCGGCCGCCAGCGGGTCGAGCGAGCGGCGGATCTCGACCAGATCGCGCGCCTCCTCCGCGGTCAACCGGGTGACGCGCGCGTCCCGATGCGCGTCGAGCTCGACCAGGCCCTCGGTCATCAGCCGGCGCAACGCCTCGCGCAGGGGTGTCGTGCTGATGCCGAGCTCGCGGGCCAGGTCGGCCTGCGGGATGACCGCACCGGGTCCGAGCCCGCCGCGCAGCACCTGGTCGCGGACGAGTTCGTAGGCGATCTCGGCCTTGGTCACGGGATCCTCCAGCTAGTTATAACGACCGGCTGGCTCAGAATACCTTGAGATCATGCCTTGATACGAGATCTGCCGAACACTTGACGTGAGTCGTTATAACGACTCACACTCCTCACCATGGCTGACAACTTCCGGTTGGGTGTGCTGCTGGGTGACGGCGTCGGGCCCGAGATCGTGCCCGCCGCCGTTCAGGTGCTCGATTCCGCTCTCGCCGCCGTCGGTGCGCCCGCCGTCGAGTGGGTGCCGCTCCCGGTCGGCGCCGCGGCGATCGACACCCACGGCAGCGCGCTCCCGGAGATCACGGTCGAGACGCTCGACAAGCTCGACGGCTGGCTCCTCGGCCCGCATGACAGTGCGTCGTACCCGGCGGAGCATCGCGCGCTGCTCAACCCGAGCGGGTTCCTCCGCAAGCACTTCGACCTGTTCGCCAACATCCGCCCGGCGAAGGCTTTCGACGGGACGCCCGCGCTGCGGCCCGGGCTCGACCTGGTCGTGGTCCGGGAGAACACCGAGGGCTTCTACGCCGATCGCAGTACTTATCGCGGCACCGGTGAGTTCATGCCGACCGCGGACGTGGCGATCGCGATGGGCATCTTCACCCGTCCCGCGATCGAACGGATCGCACGGCAGGCCTTCGAGCTCGCGGTCCAGCGCCGCAAGCGTCTGACCATCGTCCACAAGGCCAACGTGCTCCGGACCACGACCGGCTTCTTCCTGGAGATCTGCCGGGAGATCGCCGCCGAGTACCCCGACGTCGCGGTCGACGACTTCCACATCGACGCGATGACCGTCCACCTGGTCCGGCACGGGGCGGACTTCGACGTACTGGTCACGGAGAACATGTTCGGCGACATCCTGTCCGACCTGACCGGCGAACTGGCCGGCTCGCTCGGGATCGCGCCGTCCATCAACGCCTCGCACGAGCGGGCGATGGCGCAGGCGGCGCATGGCTCCGCCCCGGACATCGCTGGCCGCGGCCTGGCCAACCCGACGGCGATGATCTCCTCCGGCGCGATGCTGCTCGACTGGCTCGGCAACCAGCCCGCCGCCGAGCTGATCGATCGTGGTCTCCGGGCAGCGGTGGCCGGAGGCGTCCGTACGGCGGACCTCGGCGGAACCGCCGGTACGGCGGAGTTCACCGCGGCCGTCGTCGAGTCGATCAACGGACTCGCATGAACATCCAGTCACTGCGAGGCATCGCGCCCGACCACTTGCCGCGGACCCTCCGGATCCTTCTGGAGAACGCACTGCGGCACGGCACGGCGAGCGACGTACTGCGCGACTGGAAGCCGGGCGCGACCGGCGAGCTGGAGGTCTACCCGTCGCGGGTCTTCCTGCACGACACGAACGGCGTACCCGTGCTGGCCGACCTGGCCGCGATGCGCGACGCCATGGTTGCCCGTGGCAAGGATCCCGGACTGGTCGACCCGGTGATCCCGGCGGAGCTGGTGGTCGACCACTCGGTGATCGCGGACGTGTTCGGCCGGCCGGACGCGTTGCGGCGCAACGTCGAGCTGGAGTACGAGCGCAACGCCGAGCGGTATCGCTTCCTGCGCTGGGGACAGCGGACGTTCCGGCAGCTCGAGGTGGTGCCGCCGGGATCCGGGATCATGCACCAGATCAACCTGGAGCACCTGGCCCGGGTGGTCGAGGAGCGCGACGGCTGGGTGTTCCCGGATCTCTGCCTGGGCACCGACTCGCACACCACGATGGTCAACGCCCTGGGTGTGCTCGGGTGGGGGATCGGCGGGATCGAGGCCGAGGCGGCGATGCTCGGGCAGTCAGTGTCGATGATGCTGCCGCCGGTGGTCGGCGTACGCCTGACCGGTGCGCTGCCGGTCGGGACGACCGCGACCGACCTGGTGCTGACGATCACCGAGACGCTGCGGGCGCACGGTGTGGTCGGCAAGCTGGTCGAGTTCACCGGCCCCGCGCTGGCAGACCTGCCGGTGCCGGACCGGGCGACGATCGCGAACATGAGCCCGGAGTTCGGCTCGACCGCGGCGTACTTCCCGATCGACGAGCGCACGCTCGAGTACCTGCTCTTCACCGGCCGCACGCCGGAGAAGGTCGCGCTGGTCGAGTCGTATGCCCGAGAGCAGGGCCTGTGGCACGATCCGTCCGTCGACCTGACCTACGACGAGTGCCTGGACATCGACCTGACCACAGTGGTCCCCTCCATTGCCGGACCTCGTCGGCCGCAGCAACGCACGCAACTGTCGACCGCCAAGCAGGCAGTCGAGCGTGAGTTGCCGGCCGGCCCGCGCACCACGACCACGGTCGGGCACGGTGCGGTCGTCGTCGCGGCCATCACGTCCTGCACGAACACGTCCAACCCCGCGGTGATGGTCGCCGCCGGTCTGCTCGCCCGCAACGCCGTCGAGCGCGGTCTTGCCAGCAAGCCGTGGGTGAAGACGACGCTGTCTCCCGGGTCGCGCGTGGTGATGGACTATCTCGGCGACGCCGGACTCACGCCGTATCTGGAGAAGCTCGGCTTTCACCTGGCGGGGTTCGGCTGTATGACCTGCATCGGGGCGTCGGGTGCGTTGATCGACGAGGTCGCCGAGGCGGTCCGGACGCAGGACCTCACCGTCGCGGCCGTGCTGTCGGGCAACCGGAACTTCGAGGGCAGGATCCAGGCGGACGTCCGGCTGAACTACCTCGCGTCGCCGCCGCTGGTGATCGCCTACGCCCTCGCCGGCCGGATGGACATCGACCTGCTCTCCGAGCCGCTCACCTCAGAGGGACCACCGGTCTATCTGAAGGACCTTTGGCCCGAGGCGGCCGAGATCGAAGCGGTGATCGGCCGCACGCTCAAGCCCGAGTTGTTCGATCGCGCGTACGACGATCTGTTCGCCGGCGACGACCGCTGGCAGCAACTCGCTGCGCCGGCGGGTGAGACCTTCGCCTGGGAGGACTCGACGTACCTTCGCCGGCCGCCGTACTTCGACGTGCAGCCGACACCGGGTGACTTGGTCGGCGCTCGCGCGTTGGTGCGGCTTGGCGACTCGGTCACCACGGACCACATCTCGCCCGCGGGCGCGATTCCGCCGGACAGCGTGGCCGGTCGCTATCTGCGCGACGCCGGGACGGACCAGCTGAACACGTATGCGTCGCGACGCGGCAACCATCAGGTGATGGTCCGTGGCGCCTTCGCCAACCTGCGGCTGCGCAACGCGCTTGCGGACGGCGTCGAAGGCCCGGTCACACCCGGCCCGGACGGCGTCCTGACCTCGATCTACGACGCGGCCGAGGCCTACCGCGCGGCCGGCGTGCCGATCGTCGTTGTCGCCGGCAAGGAATACGGCACCGGGTCGTCGCGCGACTGGGCGGCCAAGGGCCCGGCGCTGCTCGGAGTGCGGGCGGTACTCGCGCAGTCGTTCGAGCGGATCCATCGATCGAACCTGGTCGGCCTCGGCATCCTGCCGCTGGAGTTCCTGCCCGGAGAAGGCGACGACCTCACCGGAACAGAGCCCATCGACATCCGGCTCGGCACGGACGGCTTTGCCACCGCGTGCTCCGCGGGCCGGACGTACCGGCTGAAGATCCGCCTCGACACACCTCGCGAAGTCGACTACTACCACCACGGCGGTGTGCTGCCCTACGTGCTGCACCGCCTGAGCGAAGGGCAGCCCTCGTGATCGCCTCGATCAACCCCGCCAGCGGGGAAGAACTCGTCACCTTCGACGCGTACGACGCGGACCGCCTCGACGCGATGCTGACCGCCGCAGCGGTTGCCCAGGGCAACTGGCGCTGGACCGAGGTGTCGGAGCGGACCGACCTGCTCACCGCACTCGCCGACACGCTGCGGAGCCGGAAGCCCGAACTCGCCGCGCTCATCACCAGCGAGATGGGCAAGCCGCTGACCGAGTCGGTCGCCGAGATCGAGAAGTGCGCGATCACCTGTGAGTACTACGCATCGCGCGCGGAAGGCTTTCTGGCCGCGGAGACGGTCACGCCCGACAGCCGGGTCGAGTTCGAACCGCTCGGTGTCGTCCTCGCGGTGATGCCCTGGAACTACCCGTTCTGGCAGTTCTTCCGGTTCGCCGTGCCGGCCCTGGCCGCGGGCAACGGCGCGATCCTCAAGCACGCCAATTCGGTCCCGCGCTGCGCGCTGGCGATCGAAGCCGTCCTGCGGGACGCTGGGATGCCGGCCGGGTTGATCGGGGTCGTCCTGGTCGAGACCGAGCAGGTCGCCGGCCTGATCGAGGACGACCGGATCGCGGCCGTCACCTTCACCGGCTCCACCGAGGTCGGTAGCGTCATCGCCGCGCAGGCCGGTCGGGCCCTGAAGAAACAGGTCCTCGAACTCGGTGGCTCGGACCCGTTCATCGTCCTCGCCGACGCCGACCTGGACGCGGCCGCGCGGACCGCCGTCACCGCGCGGTTCCTCAACGCCGGACAGAGCTGCGTCAACGCGAAGCGGTTCATCGTCGAGGAGTCCGTCGCCGACGATTTCGTCTCTCGTTTCGGTGCGGCGGTCGACCGGCTGGTCCTCGGTGATCCAGTCGACGGTGCCACCACGATCGGCCCGCTGGCCCGGGCCAATCTGCGTGACACGTTGCACGCTCAGGTTCGTCGTACGGTCGGAGCCGGCGCGACCCTCGTCCGTGGCGGCGACGTGGTCGACCGGCCCGGGTTCTACTACCAGCCGACCGTGCTCGATCACGTACTGCCGGGGATGGCCGCGTTCGACGAGGAGACGTTCGGACCGGTCGCGGCGATCACGCGGGTGCGCGACGCCGACGAGGCGATCCAGCTGGCGAACCAGACCGAGTTCGGACTGGCCGCATCCTTGTGGACGCGGCCGGAGCGCGCCCGTGAGCTGACCCGGCGGCTGGACGCGGGGGCGGTGTTCGTCAACGCGATGGTCGCCTCGGATCCGCGGCTGCCCTTCGGCGGGATCAAGCGGTCCGGGTACGGCCGCGAGCTGGGCGTACACGGGATGCGCGAGTTCATGAACACCAAGACCGTCTGGTCGGCCGAGCCGGCGCCGCGCTTGGTGATCCGGCCGGACGAGGTCGAGGTGTTCGACCGGGGCAGCGGCGTACGCACCGTTCCTTATGTCGGCGCCTGGAACTGTGGACCCAACCGGGTCACCACCGGTACGACGGTGTTTGCCGTCGGCACCGAAATCCCGCTGCACTCGCACAACGTCGAGGAGTCGGTGCTGGTGTTCTCCGGCCAGGCGACCGCGGTGATCGACGGCGAGCGGGTCGACCTGCAGGCGGGTGACGCGACCTGGGTTCCGGCCGGCGTACCGCACCAGTTCATCAACCGCGGCGACGGCGAACTGACCATCTACTGGGTGTACGGCGGGCGCGAGGTGACGCGGACGATGACCGCGACCGGCGTGACCGTGGCGCACCTCTCGGCCGGGGACCGCGGCGCCGTTGCCGCGTCAGGAAAGTAACGAGTAAGCTGATGTAACAGGTGATGCAAAAGAACTTAGGTTACGCTCACCTCACTGTGGAAGGGAAGTCCCTGAATGACCGCGGAAGTTGCGGAACAGCAAAACCCCGAGCTCCATCACTCGCACCGCGACGTCACCGGCGGCTGGCTGCGGCCCGCCACCTTCGGTGTGATGGACGGCCTGGTGTCGAACTTCGCCCTGGTCGCCGGTGTGGTCGGCGGCGGCGCGACCGGCAAGGTCGTGATCATGACCGGGCTGGCCGGCCTGGTCGCCGGCGCCTGCTCGATGGCCTCGGGAGAGTTCACCTCGGTCTCGTCCCAGACCGAGCTGATGAAGTCCGAGATCGAGGTCGAGCGGCGCGAGTTGCGGATCCACCCCGAGGAAGAGGAACGCGAGCTGGCCCGAATGTACGAGGCGAAGGGCCTGCGCCCCGAGCTCGCCGCCGAGGTCGCCCGTGAGCTGACCGTCAACCCCGAGGTCGCGCTCGACGTCCACGTGCGCGAAGAACTCGGTGTCGACCCCAACGACCTGCCGTCGCCATGGGTCGCGGCCGGTTCGTCGTTCGCCGCGTTCGCGATCGGTGCGCTGATCCCGCTGATCCCGTTCATCTTCGGCGCCGCGAGCGTGCTGCCGGCGTTGCTGCTCAGCGCGGTCGGCCTGGTCGTCACCGGCGGCATCGTCGGCAAGATCACCGCCCGCCCGTTCTGGTACGGCGGCGGACGACAGCTGCTCCTCGGTGGGCTGTCGGCCGGTGTCACCTTCGTGATCGGCCTGGCCGTAGGAACCGGTTTGTCATGAACCTCATCGTCACGGCCCTGGTGAAGCAGGTGCCCAAGGGTGATCACAGCGGACGCCTCGACGCGGACGGCCGGCTCGAACGGGCCGGCGCGATCGCCGAGATGAATCCGTGGTGCCGCCGGGCCGTGGCTCAGGCGGTCAGGCTGGCAGGGGAGTCCGGAGGTCGCAGTACGGCGATCACCATGGGTCCGCCCGCGGCTGCCGACGTACTGCGAGAAGCGCTGGCCTGGGGTGTCGACGATGCTCTCCACCTGACGGATCCCGCACTGGCCGGCTCGGACTGCCTCGTCACCGCCCGCGCGCTCGCGTCGACGATCGGACTGCTGGAGGATCGCCCGGACCTGATCCTGGTCGGCGCCAGCTCGGTCGACGGCAGCACGGGCGCGGTCGGTGCCATGCTCGCCGAGCTCCTCGGCGTCCCGTTCACCGGGCCGGTTCTCTCGCTGGAGCCGGACGAGACCGGCCGAAGGCTGCGGACCACGGTTCAGTACGACACCGGCACCGAGGAGGTAGTCGTCGACCTGCCCGCAGTCGTGGCGGTCGCCGAACGCTCCTGCCCGCCGGCCAAGGCTCCGGCCGAGTCGTGGCCACCCGCCAGTGCAGTCCGTCGCGTCACCACTGCCGACCTTGCCCCCGGTCGCTGGGGTCTGCCTGGGAGCCCGACCAAGGTCGCCCAGGTCCACCCGGCGCCGTTGACCCGCGACCCGGTCATCTTCCGCGGTCGCCCCCAGACCCAGGCCAGCCGGGCTGTCACCGAACTGCTCGCCCGGGGCTGCTTCGAAGCGCCGACAGCGCAAGCGGCGGAAGTCGTGCCCACTCCGCATCCCCTGGGGACCGAGGTGGTTGCGCTGGTCGGTCCAGGACCAGTGGCCGGCACTCGGGCGCTACTGGGAGCCGCCGCCGCGCTCGCGGTCCAGGTCGGCGGTGCGGTGACCGCAGTAAGAACAGTGCAGAGCGACGACGATCTCGCGCGGTGGGGCGCCGACAGTGTGGTGACGTTGAGTGCCGACGAGCCGCGTCCCGTGGCCGCTGTGTTGGCCGAGTGGATCCGCGAACGGTCGCCGTGGGCCGTGCTCGGTGCCGCCTTGCCATGGGATCGCGAGGTGCTGGCCCGGCTGGCCGTCGCCTCAGGGGCCGGGCTGATGTCGGACCTGGTCAGCCTGAGCGTCAAGCCTGGTACGACGCCGCGCCTCGCCGGACTGAAACCGTCAGGCGGTGGAACGCTCGCGGAGATCGTCAGCCACGGCTCACCACAGATCGCCACGCTCCGGACCGGCCTCTTGCCTTTGCGCGAACCGCGTGCCGACCGAGAACTCACCGACCACCTGCTGCAGGTCCCTGCGGATCCGGCGATCCACCGGGCGGAGCGTCGTACCGGAAGTGACGGCGACGCGCTGGACCGGGCCGAGGTGGTGATCGGCATCGGCCGGGGCGTGCAGCCCGAGACGTACGCCGAACTCGAGCCGATGCGCGTACTCCTGGGCGCCGAACTGGCCGCCACCCGCAAGGTGACCGACGAGGGCTGGTTACCGCACGGGCGCCAGGTCGGCATCACCGGACGCAGCATCGCGCCGCGGATGTACCTCGCGGTCGGCCTGTCCGGCAACTTGAACCACCTGGCCGGCGCGAGCCGGGCCGGGACCGTACTGGCCATCAACACCGACCCGGCGGCAGAGATCTTCGCGCAGTGCGACGTCGGTCTGGTCGCGGACTGGCGGGAGGTGATGCCCCACTTGGTCGATCGACTCCGCGTCGTGGTGGGCACCGGCAGATAACCTGTGCGGCATGGCGACGACCCGACGGACGAAGGCTGCGGTGAAGACCACTGAGACCGAGGCCTGGCTGCTACTCATCTACAAGGTGCCGAGCGACTCGTCGCGGGCGCGGGTGGCGGTCTGGCGGGAGCTGAAGCGGCTCGGCGGGTTCTACGTCCAGCAGGCCGTGTGCGTGCTGCCGGATCGCGACAACCTGCGGACCGGCATGGAGAAGGTACGGGAGCGGGTCGCCGAACTCGGTGGCTCGAGTGTCTTCCTCACCCTCACCGACGTCGATGACGACGCCCGTGACCAGTTCGTCGAGGGCTTCCGGAGTCAGTCCGCCAAGGAGTACGCCGAGATCGTCGAGGAGTGCGACACCAAGTTCGTCAAGGAGATCGAGTTCGAGCGTTTCCGCGAGAACTACACCTTCGAGGAAGCCGAGGAGATCCGTCAGGACCTGGAGAAGCTCCGCCGCTGGCTGGCCAAGGTGGAGCACCGGGACTGGATGGGTGCCGACGGCAAGGATTTGGCGAGATCCAAGGTAGCCGACTGTGAGCGGCTGCTGGAGGAGTTCGAGGCCGATGTGTACGAACGGACCGAGGGAACCGTCTGACCGGAGACTATGTCCGGCGTTGCGTGGTGCGCTTCGCCTTGGGCAGGGTCAGCAGTCCTTCATCCGCGAGCGAGTAGCCGTTCAGGTCCTCGCGCAACTGGTTCATCCGTTCGGTGTGGTCGAGCGAGTGTTCGCGGTCGCCGGCGGCCACGGCGATCGTCAGCGCCTCCAGCAGGATCAGCACGGTCGCCTGGCTGGTGAAGGTGCCCGGACGGCTCATCGGTGCGGACAGCACGACGGCGACCTCGTCGCGCAACGCCTCGCCGAGCGTGTCCGTCAGCAGGATCACCGGTACGCCGGTCGCGGTGCAGTGATCCAGGATCACGCGGGTCTCACGGGTGATCCGGTTGTGCCCGATCACGATCACCACGTCCTCGGCGGTGATCAGCAGCAGCCGGTCGGCCAGCCGGTAGCCGGTGTCGGACGCGGCCCGGGCCCGGTGCCCGATCCGGGTCAGATGGGTCGCGATGTACTCCGAGACCCCGTCGAGGCCGGCGAATCCGCAGATCACCGTCTCCCGGGCCTGGTCGATCAGCTCGACCGCCCGCCGGAACTCGGCGGCGTCGATGGACCGCTCGGCCTGGGTCAGGCGCTCGATGTGGTCGCGCAGGGTCGCGCTCAGCACGGCCTCCGGGCCGTCGCCGACCGTCTCGAGGCTGGCGCTCAACCGGTTCGCGGGGGTCAGCAGGCTCTGCAGGTGGCCCTGCAGCGACCGCTTCAGGCCGGGCAGACCGTCGAAGCCGAGGGCCTTGGCGGTGCGGACGACGCTGGCGTCGCTGGTCCCGGTGGCCCGGCCGAGCTCCTCGGCGGAGGAGAAGGCTGCTTCCTGAGGATGGGTGGACAGGTACTCGGCCACCCTGCGCTCGGTCGCGGTCAGCGTCCCGATCCGGGCGGCGACGCGCTCCTGCAGGCTGGGCGGCTTGGGTTCCGCAACAGTCACGACGGCTCCTTCGCCTCGCAGGACTACTACCCGTATCCGCCGATCATGTCATCCGCCCGGTCAAGATCACCGGCAGGTAAACGATCGGCTGACTCGTTGACAGCCACTGTAGCAGTCACTACCGTCGTCTGAAACTTCGTAGCAAACACAACGAACCCTGGATTTCCCTCCGATTTCACTGGAGATTCCCGTGACCGAGCTCCTCAGCATCGACCTCACCGCGGCCGACCCGCGCGAGCGGGGCCGCCAGTACGGCGAGGCCGCGCGGGCGCCGATCGACCGGTCAGTGGCCTTCTACGCCGAGTCGACGGCCCGCAAGACCGGCCTGTCCTGGCCGGAGATCCTCGACCGGGCGCCCGCCTGGGTGCCGGTGATCGAGGGCTACCTGCCGGACATCGTCGACGAGTTGCGCGGCATCGCGGAGGGTTCCGGCCACAGCTTCGAGGAGATCCTCGCGCTGAACAGCCGGGGCGAGCTCACCAAGGGCAATCCGTTCAGCGCTGATCGCCGGTCCGAGGACGAGGGCTGCACCTCGTTCGCGATGCTCCAGCAGGCGAACGCGCTCGGCCGGGTCTGGGCCGGCCAGAACTGGGACCTGTGGGACGCGATCGCCGACACCGTCCTCGTGCTCCGCATCGCCCAGCCCGGCAAGCCCACCATCATCTGCCATGTCGAGGCCGGCCAGGTCGGCCGGCACGGCGCCAACTCCGCCGGGATCGCGTTGAACGCCAACGGTCTCGGCGCCGGATTCGGTACCGGACTGGGGGTTCCCGGTACCTTCGTCCGCCGCAAGGTGCTCGAGAGCTGGGACATGCACGACGCGCTGGACGCGATCTTCAGCGTCCGGCAGAGCCTGTCCAGCAACCTGTTGCTCACCCATGCCGACGGTTTCGCCATCGATGTCGAGACCACTCCCGGCCGGCACGGCTGGATGTACCCGACCGAGGGGTTGCTGGTGCACGGCAACCACTTCCAGTCCTTCGTCCCGCCGCAGATCGAACAGTCCTACAAGCCCTTCTCGGTGGACTCGCTCTACCGGACACCGCGCGTCGAGGAGGGCCTGTCCCGGGTCCGCGTCGACGGCACCACCGAGGAAGCGGTCGAGACCATCGTGCGGACCACGATGAGCGACCACTTCGGCCACCCCAACGCCGTCTGCCAGCACGTCGATCCGCGCCGGCACGAGCTCGACCGCTATTCCACGATCGTGTCCAGCCTGGTCGATCTGACCACCGGCACGTATCGGCTCACTCCCGGCCTCCCGTGTAGCAACAGCTACCAGCGGGCCCCCTGGAACTTGTACGACGGTCCCGGTTCCGAGGACCGTCCGCACGTCCCCGGCCCGGCGCACTCCCTCGCCGCCGCCAGGTGATCCCCACTACCCCTGCAAGGCATCTTCGACTCGAGGAGCGAATGCCATGTCTGTCTCCGTCACGAGAATGCGGTGCTCCGTCGCCGCTCTCGCCCTGACCCTCGCCGCGGTCGCCTTGGCCGGCTGCGGTTCGTCCGCCTCCCCGGCCACTGGTGCCGCCCCGAACGCCGATCGTGCCGCGGCCGCCCAGGGCGTCAGCTCGGACGTCAACCTCGATCAGTGCGGCAAGGCGACGCGCACGATCAAGCACGACCTCGGCACCACCACCATCACCGGCAACCCGACCCGGGTGGTCGCGCTGGAGTACTCGTTCGTGGACGCCCTCGTCTCGGTCGGGATGTCTCCGGTCGGCGTCGCCGACGACGACAAGCCCGAACGGATCATTCCCGGGATCCGCAGCAAGATGGGTGAGTACAAGTCGGTCGGCCTGCGGGCCACGCCGAACATCCAGGTGATCACCGCGCTGAAGCCGGACCTGATCCTGGCCGAGACCGGCCGGCACAAGGCGATCTACGACCAGCTGTCCAAGATCGCCCCGACAGTCGCCTTTCCCAGCCTGAACGGCAACTACCAGCAGGTGGTCGACAGCGAGATGTCGACGGCGATCGCGCTGAACAAGTGCGACCAGATGAAGACCCGGCTGGCCGAGCACGAGAAGGTGATGGCCGAACTGAAGGCCAAGGTGCCGACCGACGACGAGCGTAAGGCGATGTTCGTGGTCACGTCGGACAAGGGCTTCACCGGCTTCCCGCCGAAGTCCTACACCGCCGGCGTACTGAAGCTGCTCGGCATCGACTCGCCGCTGTCCGACGAGGGCGGGGACGCCTCGGTCTCGCTCACCTTGGAGACGCTGGTCGCCACCAAGCCCGACTCGATGTTCATCGCCGGCTGGACCGACAAGACGCTGGCCGAGACCTGGGCCAAGAGTCCACTGTGGAAAGAGGTGCCCGCGGTGAAGAACAACGCGACGTACAAGGTCGACCAGAACATCTGGTCGAGGTCGCGCGGGCTGCTCGCCTCCGAGTTGATCGCCCAGCAGGCGATCGAGAACCTCTACGGGAAGTGACATGTCGCTCTCCACGGGCACCCTGCCCCCACCGGCTGACACCGCGGACGCCGCCCACCGGCGTCCGCGGGTCACCACCAACCGGCAGCGCGTCACCTGGGTGACGGCGGCGATGCTGGTGCTGCTCGCCGCCGGGACCGCCTGGAGTCTGTCGATCGGCAGTCAGCACATCGATCTGAGCAATCTGCCGGCCGCGATCTTCCACGCCCGGACCACCGACGAGTTGATCGTGCACTCGATCCGGCTGCCCCGGGTGGTGCTGGCGCTCTGCGTCGGCGCCGCCCTGGCGGTGGCCGGTGCGCTGATGCAGGCGGTCGCGGCGAACCCGCTGGCCGCTCCCGAGATCATGGGCGTCAACGCGGGTGCGGTGCTGGTCGTCGTCCTGGCGGTCACCGTGGTTCCGTCGCTGTCCGGTGCGCCGACGATCCTGCTGGCCTTCGGCGGCGCGGCAGCCGCCGGCGTCTCGGTGATGTTGCTGGCCGGATCGGGGCGTGGCCGGGTCAGTCCGGTCCGCCTCGCACTGGCCGGCGTCACCGCGAGCAGCCTGCTCATCTCGCTGACCCAGGTGCTGATCATCTTCGACGAGAACTCGACCGACAGCGTGCTGTTCTGGCTGGTCGGCGGCGTCAACTACGCCGGGTGGACCGACGTCCGGAATCTGGCGCCGTGGCTGGTGATCGGCCTAGCCGGTGCGTTCGCGATGGCCCGGCCGCTGAACCTGCTCGCGCTCGGTGACGACATGGCTCGCGGTCTGGGCCAGAACGTCGAACGCACCCGGCTGTTCGGGTCGGCCCTGGTGGTCGTGCTCTGCGGTGCGGCGGTGTCCGTGGCCGGTCCGGTCGCGTTCATCGGGCTGATCATCCCGCACATCGTCCGGCGGCTGGTGGGATCCAGCTACGTGGTGCTGCTCCCACTGTGTGCCCTGGGCGGCGGCGCCCTGGTGCTCTACGCGGACACCGTCTCCCGGTACGTCAAACCGCCGTTCGAGGTGCCGGCCGGAGTCGTCACGGCCCTGATCGGTGCGCCGATCTTCGTCTACCTCGCGCGCCGACAGAAGGTGACCTCATGACGAGTACGACGATTGTCGCGCAGCAGGTCGGGCGTACTTCGCTGGCCAAGAAGCATCCCGCGATCCTGATGGCGTCGCTCGGAGCACTTGCCGTACTGCTGAGCTTCTACGGTCTCAGCGTCGGCGCCACGGACGTGTCCCTGGGCGACGTGTTGCGGGCGCTGGTCGGCGACACCTCGACGCAGGCGTCGCAGATCGTGGTCCAGTTCCAGTTGCCGCGAGTCCTGCTCTGCTGGCTGGTCGGCACTGCTCTCGCGGTGTCGGGCGGGGTCATGCAGGGCGTGATCCGGAACCCGCTGGCGGCGCCGGACATCATTGGCGTCACCAAGGGTGCGGGCTTCGCGGGGATGTTGATGCTGCTCGCGATCCCCGGTCTCCCCGTGGTGGCCGTCGTACCCGCCGCTTTCCTGGGCGGTCTGGCTGCGGCTGGGATCGTCTACCTGCTGGCTTACCGCCGCGGGGCCACACCGGTGCGCATCGCGCTGGTCGGTATCGCGGTCAGTGCGGCCTTCGAGGCGGGCATCCGGTTCCTGTTGGTGCGCAACCCGCTGGACGTCAGCGCCGCACTGATCTGGCTCACCGGCAGCCTCTTCGGCCGGTCGATGACCTCGGTGCTGGAGATCCTGCCCTGGGTCCTCGTCCTGGTCCCGTTGATCGTCGTGTGGAGCCGCAAGCTCGACGTCCTCGGTCTCGGCGACGACTTGGCCGCGGGGCTCGGCGAACCGGTCGAGAAGACCCGCAGACTGCTGTTGTTCTTCTCTGTCGCACTGGCGGCCGCGGCGGTGGCCGTGGCCGGCACGATCGGCTTCGTCGGCCTGATCGCACCGCACATGGCACGCCGGGTGTTCGGCGGCAAGCACATGGCCTCGATCCCGGCCGCCGCCCTCTTCGGCGTCCTCCTGATGCTGATCGCCGACATGATCGGACGCGGCCTCGCCCCGCCGCTCGAGATCCCCGCCGGCCTGGTGACAGCCGTCGTCGGAGGCCCGTACTTCCTGTACCTGCTCGTGAAGACCGGAAAGTAGGAGAGCCATGCGTCTGCAGGCAGAAGCTGTCGAACTGGCCTATGACCGCACCGTCATCGCCAGGGACCTGACGCTGACCATCCCGGACGGCAAGGTCAGCGTGCTGATCGGTCCGAACGGCTCGGGCAAGAGCACCGCGCTGCGCGCGCTCGCCCGGTTGCTGCCACCGGCCAAGGGCAGCGTGATCCTGGACGGGAAGTCGATCCAGGACACGCCCACCAAGGAGGTGGCCCGGCTGCTGGCGATCCTGCCGCAGGTCCTGGTCACGCCGGAGTCGATCTCGGTCGAGGATCTGGTCTGGTTCGGCCGGCATCCGCACCGGACGTCGCTGAAGACCCCGAGTGCGGCCGACAAGGAGGCCGTCGAGTGGGCGATGAAGGTCACGAGTACGGCGGAGTTGCGGCACCAGCACGTCGACCAGTTGTCCGGTGGCCAGCGCCAGCGGGTATGGATCGCGCTCTGCCTGGCCCAGGGCACCGATCTGATCCTGCTCGACGAACCCACGACGTACCTGGACGTGGCCTACCAGCTCGAGGTGCTCGACCTGTTGCACCAGCTCAACCAGGAGCAGGGCAAGACGGTCGCGATGGTGCTGCACGACTTCAACATGGCGGCCGAGTACGCCGACCATGTGTTCGTGATGAAGTCCGGCAGCCTGGTCACCCAGGGCCCACCGGAGGACGTGTTCACCTGCGACATCATCCGGGACGTGTTCGGGGTGGAGTCGAAGGTCGTCCCGCATCCGGTCAGCGGCAAGCCGATGTGCATCCCGCTGCGGGCCGGCCTGCTGGACCGTGCCAACCTGGCGGTGGCCACCGGATGAACCCGACGAAGAGGCGCGCATGACACAGATCGAACAGATCACCCCGGCGGCGAGTGCCGCCCGCTCGGAGCAGGTCGCGCCACAGCTGCGCGAGCACCTCGTCCTCACCCCGCTGGTGAAGTACGACGTGTTCAGTGAGGAGCTCGGCGCGGAGGTGCTGGTGAAGTCCGAGCACCTGCAGCGCACCGGCTCGTTCAAGGCGCGCGGCTCGATGGCGAAGATCCTCACACTGACCGACGAGCAACGGGAGCGCGGCGTCGTGACCGCCTCGACCGGCAACCACGGTCTGGGCGTCGGCAACGCCTTGGCCACGCTGGGTGGTCACGGCATCGTCTACCTGCCGGAGAACGCGTCGCCGAGCAAGGTCGCGGCACTGCGCCGGCTCGGTCTCGAACTACGGGCCGAGGGCAACGATTCCGGCGTACTGGAGCCGAAGGCCCGCGCGTACGCCGCTGAGCACGACCTGACCTATGTGCCGCCGTACAACGACCCGGACATCATCGCCGGGCAGGGCACGGTCGGGGTGGAGATCCTCGAGCAGCTCAATGGTCAGCGGCTCGATGCGGTGATCGTCGCGGTCGGTGGCGGTGGACTGATCAGCGGGGTCGCGTCGGTGCTCAAGCAGCACCTGCCGGGGATCCGCGTGTACGGCGCCTCACCGGTGCGCGACGACGCGATGGCCGCCTCGGTGCGGGCCGGGGAAATCATCCAGATCGACGCGCAGGAGACCTTGTCCGACGGTACGGCGGGCAGCGTCGAACCGGGCAGCATCACCTTCGACCTGTGTCGCGAGCTGGTCGACGACTGGGTGCTGGTCAGCGAGGACGCGATCAGCGCCGCGCTACGGATGGTGATCGACACCGAGCACCAATTGATCGAAGGATCCGCCGCGATGGCGTTCGCGGCCGCACGGGCCCGGCGGACCGAACTGGAAGGACAACGCGTCGTGGTCGTGTCGTGTGGCGGCAACATCTCGTCGAGCACACTGGCGGCCGCGCTGGCCTGACCCCCTCCGCGGCCGGGGCACCCGAGGCGACTCCCTGATCGTCTCGGGTGCCTCGGCATGCCCGCGTCCGGCCGTCTCACCGGTTGTGCGTCCGTCATTGACACCCGGAGATCTGTGTAACTATCGTTTCGTGCAGCATATGTTTCATCTGACGTGAGGGAAGTGAGAGATGGACGCGGCAACGTGGGGACTCATCATCGCGACGTTCGTCGCGTGTTTCGTGGAGATGGTGGAAGCCACGACGATCGTGATGGCGATGGGGTACACCCGGGGCTGGCGGTCGGCGCTGATCGGTACGGTCGCGGCGCTGGGCGCGCTCGCGGTGGTCACGCTGGCGGCCGGCTACGCGCTGGCGAACTGGCTGCCGGAGTCGGCGCTGCAGCTCGCGATCGGCGGTCTGCTGCTGATCTTCGGCCTGCAGTGGTTGCGCAAGGCGATCCTCAGATCGTCCGGGCGCAAGGCGGTGCACGACGAGGATGCGATCTACCGGGAGGAGGTCGAGGCGGCCAAGGCGGCCGGTGAGGCCAAGCAGGGCCTGGACATGTTCGGCTTCATGGTCTCCTTCAAGGGCGTCTTCCTGGAGGGCATGGAGGTCGTCTTCATCGTGCTGACCTTCGGCCTGAACGCGAACAACATCCCGGCCGCCAGCCTCGGCGCGATCGCCGCCGTGGTGATCGTGCTCGGCATCGCCGTCGCGCTGCGCCGGCCGCTGTCGATGATCAACGAGAACCTGCTCAAGTACGGCGTCGGCCTGCTGCTGGCGTCCTTCGGGACGTACTGGGCGATCGAGGGCATCGGCATCTTCCGCGACGGCCGGGAGAGCCTGAACTGGCCCGGCCACGACCTGATGATCCTGATCCTGCTGGCGGCCTGGTTCCTGCTCAGCCGGATCTTCATCGCCGTGCTGCGCAAGCCGGTCGCCGCGGCGCCGGCCGCCGCCGGCGTTCCTGTGGAGGTGAAGAAGTGAAGTTCCTCAAGTCCTTCGGGCAGTTCTGGTACGACTTCATCATCGGCGACGACTGGAAGATCGCCGTCGCGGTCGTCCTCGCGCTGGTGGTGCTGTTCGCCGCGATGACGGTCGGACTGTTCGGCGACACCGGACTGACCCTGCTCGGCGGCGCGCTGGTGGTGGTGGCGTTCAGCATCAGCCTCGCCATCGACGTCCGCCCGAAGCGGCGGTGACGCCCGGATTCCCCTGTCCTGCTTGACGGAACGGCCCCGCACAGCTGTGCGGGGCCGTTCTCTTTGTGTCGCTCTGTAGCAAACACCACGTCTTCTCAGGATCTCGTAGTATCTGCTACAGTGCTGGGCGAAGCACCTTTCCACCCCCACGAAATCGGAGGATCCAGATGCGAGATACCGCCGAAACCGTGCTCGCGCTCCTGCCGTCCGACGTTCAGTACGGCGATATCCGCGTGGTCCGCCGGACCCACGAGCAGGTCCTGGTCGAGCTCGACGGCCCGGGGGAGGTGAACTACGACGACTCCCTGGGACTCGGACTGCGGGTCGTGATCGGTGGCCACTGGGGTTTCGCGGCCACCCACCGGCTGGACCCGGACGGCATCGACGCGGTCATCGCCCAGGCGGTCGGTCAGGCCCGCGCCGCGGGCGGCGGTGGTCACGTCGCACTCGGGCAGCCGGTGACGACGCGCGACAACTGGTCGTCGCCGATGGACGTGGACCCGTTCACGGTCCCGCTGTCCACCAAGCTGGACCTGCTGTCGGCCACCGTCAAGGAGGCGACGACCGCGGGACCACTGGTCCAGCAGATCGAAGCCTCCGTTGACTTCTACCGCGACGAGAAGGTGTTCGCGAACACCGAGGGCGCGCTGATCGAGCAGACGCTGACCGAGAGCGGCGGCGGCCTGATGGTCAACGCCGGCGACGGGAACGACGTCCAGCGGCGATCCTTCCCGCAGGGTGTGCCGCGGCAGATCCGCGGCCAGCGCGGCGACTTCGCCACGGCCGGCTTCGAGCACGTGCTGTCGCTCGGCCTGCCGGAGAACGCGGCCCGCGTCGCCTCCGAGGCGGTCGCGCTGCTGACCGCGCCGCAGTGTCCCGACGAGATCACCACTCTTGTTGCTGGGAGCAACCAACTCGCGATGGTCCTGCACGAGTGCGCGGGCCACCCGATGGAGGCCGACCGCGCGCTCGGCACCGAAGCCAGCCTGGCCGGTGGCACCTACGCCACCCCGGAGCGGCGCGGCAACTTCCGCTGGGGTACGCCGATCGTCTCGGCGTACGCGGATGCGACCATCCCCGGTGGGCTCGGCTCCTTCGCGTACGACGACGAAGGCGTGCCGGCGCAGCGCACCCAGCTGGTGAAGGACGGCATCTTCCTCGGCTACATGTCCGGACGCGAGTCCGCGGCCGCCCTCGGTGACGAGCCGAGCGGGGCCTCCCGGGCGGACGGCTGGCAGCGGCTGCCGTTGGTCCGGATGACCAACATCTGCCTCGAGCCGGGCGAGTCCTCGCTGGCCGAGATGATCGCCGGCACCAAGCGCGGCATCCTGGTGGACACCAACCGCGGCTTCTCGATCGACGACCAGCGGATGAACTTCCGCTTCCAGACCGAGATCGGCTGGGAGATCCGCGACGGCAAGGTCGGCCGGATGCTGAAGAACTGCACCTACCAGAGCGACACCCCGACCTTCTGGGGCAGCCTCGACGCCCTCGGCGGACCGGACGAGTGGAAGCTGCACGGCGTCCCGTCCTGCAACAAGGGCGAGCCCTTGCAGGTGGCCCACGTCGGCCACGGCACCGTGCCCGGACGTTTCCAGAATGTGCAGGTGGGACGATGAGCATCAATCAGGCAGAGGTCCAGCAGGCGCTGGAGATCCTCGGCGACGGTACCCGGCTCGACATCCTCGGCGAGAACGCCGACCTGTTGCGGTACGCCGAGTCCGAGATCACCGCCCAGCACAGTGAGCGCCGGATGCGGGTCCGGGTCCGGATCAACCGCGACGGCCGTGCGGTCGCCGGTTCGCTGGAGACCCTCGACCCGGTGGCGGTTCGCGTCCTCGCCGACCGGCTGAGCGCGGCCCTCACCGAGCTGCCCGACGGCCCGGTGAGCAGCGCCGTCCCGACCGCTGACCACTCCGCCGAGACGCCCGTGATCCCCGCGTCCGGCTCGGTGCTCGAGTCCGACCCCGCGGTCCGCCACCGCTGGTTCGCCACCGTCCGCGACGGCCTCGACCCCGACATGAAGCTGGGCGGCGCGATCCGGTACGACGTGCTGGACCGGGTGGTGGCGGACTCCACCGGACTGTTCCGGTCCGAGACGTTGACCAAGGCATCGATCCAGGCGATCGCGAAACAGGACGGCCGGTCCGCCAGTGTCAGGTTCATGCACCGCGACGCCGACCAGATCCCGATCGAGGAGATCCCGGGCCGGCTCCGCGGGGCGCTGACGCCGCTGCCGATGGGCGAGGCGCACCACGGCACCTGCCGGGTGCTGCTGAAGCCGCAGGCGGCCAACGCGCTGATCGCCACCTACGGCTACGCGGTCCTCGGCGCGAACGCCTATGCGACCGGACGGTCCGCGGTGGCCGGCCGGCTCGGCGAGAAGGTCGCGAGCGAGCTGATCACGCTGGTCGACGACGGCTGCGACGCGGACGGACTGCCCAGCGGATTCGATGCTGAGGGCAACGTTCGGCGGCGGACCACCTTGATCGACCACGGTGTGCTCACCGGTGTCGTCTCCGACCAGCGCCGGGCCGGCGTCACGGGCGGGGTGCCGACCGGTCACGCCGTACCGGATGGGTGGCGGTTCGGTGGTGATCCGGTTCCGTCGCACCTGTTGCTAGAGGCCGGCGAGTCCACCGAGGACGAGTTGCTGGCCGAGTGCGGGAGCGGTCTGGTGGTGAATCGGCTCGACTACCTGCGGGTGCTGCACCCGAAGGAGACGCTCGTCACCGGGACCACCCGTGACGCGACGTACTGGGCCGAGGACGGCAAGCTCGTCTCCTGGCATCCGCAACTGCGGTTCACGTTCCGGATGGACGAGGTGATGAACGCGATTCTGGGCGTTGGCTCCGTGCGGGAGCGGTGTGACCAGACCTTCATGGAGAGCGTCGTCGTACCGTCACTGCTGATCGACGCCGGTCCGCTCATCCTCCCCTGAAACCAGCGGCGCCCCGTGCATTGCGTGCTCATCACCGCCGCGGGGCGCTGCTGCTCCACCCCAGCGAGGCAGATCATGGCCACACCCTCGGTGCACACGCTGCTCAACGGCTACCTGATGCCGACCGACCAGGGCAATCCCGCCTTCTGTGCCGTCTATCTGATCGAGAGCGACGACGGCCGGATCGTGTTCGACTGCGGTCACGTCGGTCGCCGCAAGGCGTTGCTGGCCGCGCTGTGCGAGCGCGGCCTGAGCCCGGGCGACATCGCCACCGTCGTGGTGTCGCACGGGCACTGGGACCACCTGCAGAACGTCGACCTGTTCCAGCGAGTGGTCATGCATCCGCACGAACTGCGCTACCTCAAAGCACCGTCGCGCCGCGACCTGGGTACGCCGCCTTGGACGTCGGCCGTCCTCGAGGGGCTCGACGTACGGGAGGCGAGCGAGGGTGAGCAGCTCGCGTCCGGGGTGCGTGTGGTCGAGTTGCCGGGCCACACGCCGGGGTCGATCGGCCTTGCGGTCGACACCGATGAGGGGACCGCTCTGTTGACCGGGGACGCTGTTCCCGCGGCAGGGGTGCTGCTCGCCGGTGAGCCGCTCGGCAGGGCGTTCGACTCGGCCCGCGCGCGGGCTTCGATCGAGCGGGTCGCCGAGCTGGCCGATGTCGTTCACCCTGGTCATGACAAGTCCTTCCGGGTCACCCGTGCGAAGAGGTCGCGATGAACCTGATCACCGGACAGACGGCCAGCCTGGTCGAGGAGCCACCGACGGTCGACCTGGGCGAGGCCACAGACTTCCTGCGCAGCCGCTACGGGATCGCCGCCGAGCTCGAGGCCTCGCGTAGCGAGCGCGACCTGAACTTCCTGGCGACCGCCGACGGTCGCCAGTTCGTCGTCAAGGTGTCGAACTCCGGCGACGATCCGGCGCAGATCGAGATGGAGAGCGCGGCGATGCGGCATGTCGCCGAGGTGGACCCGGAGCTGCCGATTCCGCGCATCGTCGACGCGGTCGACGGCGCGCGGACGGTGACGCTGCGGGCTGCGGACGGCCGGGTGCACCAGGTGCGGGTGATGACCGTGATGCCGGGCGCGGTCGGTGATCTCACGGCGTTGCCCGAACACTTCCCGGCCGACTTCGGTGCGGTGTGCGCGCGACTGACGCGGGCGATGCAGGGGTTTATCCACCCGGCGGCCGATCGCCGGCTGGACTGGGACCCACGGCTCGTCACCGCGTTGCGGCCGTTCGCGCAGCAGTTGCCCGACCCGGCCCGCCGGGAACCGATGGAGAAGCTGCTCGATCGCTTCGAGGGGTTGGCGGCGGCGACCCGCCGGCTGCCCGCGTTCGTGGCGCATGGTGACCTGACTTTGAGCAACGTCCTGATCGAGGCCGGGCGCATCTCGGGGGTGATCGACTTCGGCGACATGCACCACACCGCCCGGGTCTGCGACCTCGCGATCAGCCTGACCTCGTTGCTGCGAGAGTCCGCCGACCCGTGGCCCGCGGCCGGCGCGTTCCTGGACGCGTACCAGCGAGTGCTGCCGCTGGAGCCCGACGAGGTGGAGTTGATCGGTGAGCTCGTGCTCGCCCGGCTCGCCGCGAGTGTGCTCATGTCGGCCTGGCGGGCGCCGCTGTATCCGGACAACGAGGACTACCTCACCAGTCTGGTGGCGGGCAGCTGGCACGGGCTCGACCTGCTGGCCGGTTTCGATCCCGCCGAGCTGGCGACTCGCTTCCACCGCCTATGCGGGACGTCGCGAGTCGCGTCGTCCCAGCTCCCTGATCCGACCATCGGCGATCGACGATCGGCCGCGATGGGTGGCCAACTCTCGCCCTTGTTCTACCGCGAGCCGCTGCAGGTCGTGCGGGCTGCCGGGGCGTGGGTCCACACCGCCGACGGCACTCGCTATCTCGATGCCTATAACAACGTTCCCGTTGTCGGACACGCGCATCCCGCGGTGGTCCAGGCGATCTCGCGACAGGCCGCGACGCTCAACATCAACTCGCGGTACTTGCATCCGCATGCGGTCGAACTGGCCGAGAGACTCACGGCCACCATGCCCGCCGGCATGAACACCTGTGTGTTCGTCAACTCCGGTAGCGAGGCCAACGACCTGGCCTGGCGGATGGCGCGGGTCGTCACGGGTCGCTCCGGTGTCGTCGTCGCGGATCTCGCGTATCACGGGGTCAGCGAGGCGACCGCCGCCTGGTCGACCAACACCTACCCACCCGAGCAGCGTCCAGCCCACGTCGCGACGTTCGAGGCCCCACGGCTGGATGCGGACGGTCAGCAGCCAAGCGGAGTGGAGGCGAGCCGGCGGGTCCGGTTCGCGTACGACGACCTGCGCCGAGCCGGCCACGACGTGACGCTGCTCGCGGTCGACTCGGTGTTCAGCAGTGCCGGCATCCTCACGCCCACCGGACAGTTCATGCGCGGACTGCAGGACGAGACCCACGCGCTCGGCGGTCTCTTCCTGGCGGACGAAGTACAGGCCGGCTTCGGACGCGGCGGCCGCAATCTGTGGCGGTTCAGCGATTTCGGGCTGACGCCGGATTTCGTCACGCTGGGCAAGCCGATGGGCAACGGTCATCCGATCGCCGCGCTGATCACGCGCCGCGAGATCGCCGAGCAGTTCGCCGCGGTCGACGAGTTCTTCAGTACCTTCGCGGGCAACCCGGTGTCGTGCGTCGCCGCGCTGACCGTGCTCGACGTGATCGAGCAGGCCGGCCTGGTCGAACGATCCGGCCGGATCGGCAGCGAGCTCGCGGTCGGGCTGGCGCCGCTCGTGGCGAAGCTTCATCCAGCCGCGCGGGTCCGCGGTCAGGGGCTGATGGCCGGCGTCGCGATTCCTGCGGACGCACCGCTGACGGCGGCGGAGCTCGCGGAGCGACTGCGTGACCAAGGCGTCCTGGTCGGGACGACGGGTCCCGGGGGCAGCGTGCTCAAGATCCGCCCGCCGCTGATCTGGGAGCGCGAGCACGTGGAGCGGTTCCTGGCGGCGTTCGCTGCCGCGCTGCCCTGAGGTACCTGCGTATCATCCGTTACATGGCTGGACATCGCGTTACACCCGCAGGCCACGACACCGCCGCAGATTCCTCCGCCGAGGTCATCAGCGAGCTGCGCAGACGCATCCGGGAGCACTGGGAGGGCTTCTCCCCGGCCGCCCGGTCGGTCTGCCGGGCGTTGTCGGAGCGGTCGGCCGAGCAGCTGGTCTTCGTCTCGGCCGCCGAGCTGGGTGCGGAGACGAAGACCAGCAACGCGACCGTCGTCCGCACGGTGCAGGGGGACGGGCGCTTCCACCCGGAGCAGGCGATCACCATTGACGAGGCGCTGCGCGCGTACACCGCCAACCCCGCGTTCTCCTCGCACGAGGAGGACGTCAAGGGCACCATCACGCCCGGGAAGCTCGCCGATCTGGTGGTCCTCAGTGAGGACATCCGGGGTGACGATCCGTCGGTGCTGCTGCGCGCCAGGGTCGAGCAGACGTATCTCGGTGGGCGGCTTGTGCACTCTCGACTAGCCTGAGGTTCGTGCGTGAACTCGTTGTGCTGGGCACCGGTAGTCAGGTGCCGTCTCGGGAACGCACGCAGAACGGCTACTTCCTGCGGTGGGACACCGAGGGGTTCCTGTTCGATCCGGGTGAGGGCACGCAACGGCAGATGCTGTACGCCGGGGTCGCGGCGGGGGCGATCACCCGGCTGTGCGTGACGCACTTCCACGGCGACCACTGCCTGGGAGTACCGGGGATCGTGCAGCGCCTGTCGCTGGACGACGTACCGCATCCCGTCCGGGCGCACTATCCGGCGTCGGGTCAGAAATACTTCACCCGCCTGCGGTACGCCGCGTCGTTCTTCGAGCGTGCCGAGTTGGTCGAGGAGCCGGTCGAGGAGGACGGTCTGCTCTCCGTCGGCTCCTTCGGTCAGTTGTGGGCGCGTCGGCTGGAGCACTCGATCGAGTCCTTCGGCTACCAGGTGATCGAGCCCGACGGCCGCCGGATGCTGCCGGACAAACTCGCTGCCCTCGGCATCGTTGGTCCGGCCATCGGTCGTCTCCAGCAGGCCGGCTCGCTCGAGGCCGACGGCCGGACGGTGCGGATCGAGGACGTCAGCGAACCTCGTCCAGGTCAGCGGTTCGCCTTCGTCATGGATACCCGGCTGTGCGAGAACGTGCTCCGCCTGGCAGCCGGCGCCGACCTGCTCGTGATCGAGTCCACGTACCTGTCGCCGGAGTCCGAGTTGGCCCGTCGCTTCGGCCACCTGACCGCCCGCCAGGCGGCCCGCGTCGCCCAGGAATGCGGCGTCCGCAAGCTCGTCCTCACCCACTTCTCGCAGCGGTACCTCGAACCCGAACGCTTCCACGAAGAAGCCGCCGCCGAGTTCTCCGGCGAGATCGTCGTCGCCGCCGACCTGACCCGTACCCCGGTCCCGTCCCGCCGCTAAGACGAACAGTGCGTGACGAGTGGGCCAACAGTGCCCGAGTTCCGTCACAGCCCAATTAACATCACCGACGAATGTAAATCGCCGATCATCAGGAGCGACCTGTCGTGCGCACTCCCAGTCCGCTGCCGGCGGCGATCGCGCTGGCCGGTGTTGGCGCGTTGGTGGCGGTAGCGGTGTGGCGGCCCTGGGCGGGCGCCGCCGATGCGGCCAGTGGCCCACCCCAGATCACCGTGTCCCGCAGCCAGTGCGGCCAGGGCTGGACCGACCCGAAGACCGGTCGGCAGACGATCGTCGTGCACAACACCGGCGACGCGGCCGCCGAGGTCGACCTCGTCGAGGTCAGCAGCAACAAGGTGTACGGCGAGGTGGAAGGCCTAGGCCCGAACACGAGCGCGCCGATGGACGTGCAGCTCGGCGCCGGCCGGTACGCGATCCGCTGCCTGATCGAGGACACCGAGGCCATCACCGGTCCGAGTGTCACTGTTGCGGGCGACGCGAAGGGTGGCCCGGCCGCGGTCGCCGTCACCAAGAACGACATGTTGCCGCTGGTGAAGCAGTATGAGGCCGGGGTCGCCGCAGGCGTCGCCGACCTGGCCGCGAAGACGGACAAGCTGCGCCGCGATGTGGACGCGGGCAACCTGGATGCCGCCCGGGCCGACTGGCTCCCCGCGCACCTGGCGTACAACTCGCTCGGCGCGGCCTACGACGCGTTCGGCGACTTCGCCGACAAGATCGACGGATCCGATGCCGGCTTCCATCCGCTCGAGAAGGGCCTGTGGCACAACGCTTCCGCCGCCGGGCTGAAGCCGATCGCGGACCAGTTGGCCGTCGACGTGCACGGTTTGCAGCATGACCTGCCCAACGACCAGGTGGACCCGAACGATCTCGGGCTGCGCGCCCACGAAATCATGGAGAACGCCCTCCAGCTTGAGCTGACCGGCGAGAACGACCAGGGCAGCGGTACGTCGCTGAACACCGCGCTGGCCAACCTGGATGGCACGGCGAAGGTGCTGGCCATCCTCAACCCGGTGCTCAAGCCGCGCTACCCCGACCTGGCCCAGGTGCAGAAGTGGGAAGACCGGGTGCGGGCGCTGCTGACCGCGCACCAGAACACCCCCGTCGACCAGTTGGACCGGACGACCCGGGAACAGCTCAACGGCGCGGTCGGCCAACTGCTGGAACTGCTCGCCCCCGTCGCCGCCATCTGCGAAGTCCGGAGGAGCTCATGAGTGGCGTCGGGCGCCGGTCCTTCCTGCGCGGTGCGCTGGCCGGCGCGGGCGCGGCGGCGGTGACCGGGCTGTCGGTGTCCGCCGACGCGGCGACGTCGACGTCCGGGGCGTTCCACGGCGTGCACCAGGCCGGCATCACCACCGACCCACAGAAGCAGGCCATCTTCGCGTCGTTCGACGTGATCGCGGCGGACAAGGGCGAGCTCAACGAGTTGTTCAAGACGCTGACCGACCGGGCCCGGCTGCTGACCGCGGGCGGCGCGCTGCCGCCACTGGGCATCACCGCGCCGCCTGCCGACTCCGGCGTACTCGGCCCGGACATGCCCGGCGACGACCTGACGGTCACCGTCGGCGTCGGCGCGTCGCTGTTCGACGACCGGTACGGCATCAAGGACCGCAAGCCGGCGAAGCTGACGGCGATGAAGGAATTCCCCAACGACAGCCTGGACGACAGCCAGTGCCACGGGGATCTGAGCCTGCAGCTGTGCGCGTCGGAGACCGACACCGTGCTGCACGCGCTGCGCGACATCGCCCGGCACACCCGCGGCGCGATGCAGCTGCGCTGGCGTGTCGACGGCTTCCAGAACCCGCCGCGGCCGTCCGGCGCGCAGCGCAACCTGATGGGCTTCAAGGACGGCATCGTCAAGCCGGCACCGGCCGACCACGACAAGCTCGTGTGGGTCGGCCAGGGCAACGGCGAGCCGGCGTGGACCGCGGGCGGCAGCTACCAGGTGCTGCGCCAGATCCGGATGCTGGTCGAGTTCTGGGACCGGGTGTCGGTCGGCGAGCAGGAGAACATGTTCGGCCGGCGGCGGGACTCCGGCGCGCCGCTGGACGGCAACGGCGAGACCGATCTCCCCGACTACCCGGCCGACCCGACCGGCGGGGCGATCCCGCTGACCAGCCACATCCGCGTCGCGAACCCGCGCACCGCGGAGACCGCGGCCAGCCAGTTCCTGCGCCGCGGCTACAACTACGACAAGGGCACCGACTCGGTCGGGGACCTGGACCTGGGGCTGTTGTTCTGCGCCTACCAGCAGGCCATCGCCCGGCAGTTCGAGGCCGTGCAGACCCGGCTGATCGACGAGCCCCTCGTCGACTACATCCGGCCGGTCGGCGGCGGCTACTTCTTTGCGCTTCCCGGTGTACGGGACGGCAGCGACCACCTTGGGCGGTCGTTGCTTGCATGAGTCACTCAGAAGGAGAAGGCATGCGTGCAAGAGTCCGTGTCGCAGCCACGGCCGCTGTGGCCGCGACGGGTTTGTTGCTGGCCGGCTGTAGCGGCGGCGACACCAACCAGGTGGCCAACGCCGCCTATTCGTACAAGGTGGTCCACCCGACCACGCCGATCCAGCATGTGGTGGTGATCTTCGGCGAGAACATCTCGTTCGACCACTACTTCGGCACGTACCCGAAGGCCACCAACGAGAACGGCACGCCGTTCACGGCGGATCGGCACACGCCCAAGGTGAACGGCCTGTCGCAGCAGTTGCTGACCCACAACCCGAACGCCTACGACCCGAAGCGGCTGGCGCCGTCGCAGGCCCTGACCTGCGACCAGAACCACGGCTACGGTCCGGAGCAGAAGGCTGTCAACGGCGGCAAGATGGACAAGTTCGTCGAGAACACCGAGACGGACAAGTGCACCGGCCAGCCCGTGCTGTTCGGCGAGCCGGGACTGGTGATGGACTACTACGACGGCAACACCGTCACCGCGCTGTGGAACTACGCGCAGCACTACTCGCTGAGCGACAACTCGTTCAACACGGTGTACGGACCGTCGACCCCGGGCGCGCTGAACCTGATCTCCGGGCAGACCCACGGTGGCCAGGCGTACGACCCGAAGACGGGGCAGCCGACCACCGACGCGTACGCCGTGCAGTCGCCGGACAAGAACGGCATCGGGACGATCACCAACGACCCCGACCCGATCTACGACGACTGCTCGAACAACAACGGCAAGTCCGCCAACAATCTGGCCGGGATGCACGGGCAGAACATCGGTGACCTGCTGAACGCGCGCAACGTCACCTGGGGCTGGTTCCAGGGCGGCTTCAAGCCGACCGGTACCGCGAACGGCATGGCCGTCTGCGGCGCGTCGCACCCGAACATCGGCGGCATCGCGGCGAACGACTACAGCCCGCACCACGAGCCCTTCCAGTACTACAAGTCGACGGCGAACCCGAAGCACCTGCCGCCGAGCTCGGTGAAGGCCATCGGGTACACCGACCAGGCCAACCACCAGTACGACACGTCGGACTTCGACGCGGCCGTCGCGGCGAACAACCTGCCGGCAGTCAGCTTCCTGAAGGCCGGTGAGTACCAGGACGGCCACGCCGGATACTCCGACCCGCTGGACGAGCAGGCCTTTGTGGTCAAGGAGATCAACCAGTTGCAGAAGTCCAAGGAGTGGGCGTCGACCGCGGTCGTCCTGGCCTACGACGACTCCGACGGCTGGTACGACCACCAGAAGTCGCCGACCGTGAACGGATCCAAGGACGCGGCGCTCGACCAGGCGGCAACGTGTGGCAAGGCCCCGGTGTCCGGCGGGTACGCCGACCGCTGCGGCTACGGCCCGCGCCTGCCGCTGCTGGTGGTCTCCCCGTACGCGAAGACCAACCACGTCGACCACTCGCTGACCGACCAGAGCTCGATCCTGAAGTTCATCGAGGACAACTGGCGGACCGGCCGGATCGGCGACCACTCGTTCGACCAGCGCGCCGGCAGCCTGACCGGCATGTTCGACTTCCGGCAGCACCCGAGCAACAAGAAGCTGATCCTGGACCCGAAGAGCGGGGCCGTCGTCAGCAACCACTGATTGTCAGTAACCGCCCTGGTCGGCGAGAAAATCGTCGATCAGGGCGTTCACCTCCGCGGGAGACTCCAGCGCCGCGAGCTGAGCGGATTGTTCGCTCTACTGCTCATAGCGGCGCGACCGAGGCTGCCAAGCGCGTCGCCAGGCCTCGGACATGCTCGATCAGCTCGGGCGGCGACTGGACCTCGAACGGGTGTCCGAGCAGGCCGAGATGAAGAGCCAACTCGTCGAGAGAGTTGGCGCCTGCCTCGACCAGAGTCGTCGTCGCGTCGACCGGAGTCACCGTCGCGACGCTGGGCGCGAACCGATCCGCCACCTGCTCGGCCGGCGCCTGGACGAGGAAGCGGGCCTGGTACCGGTAGCCACCGGAGGCGATGCCACGAGCGGTGGTGCCCAGGTCCGGGATCTCGCGCGGAGTGAATCGCGGCCCGGTCGGGATCCGCGGCTCCAGCCGGTCGAGCCGGAACGTGCGCCAGTCGGAGCGGTCCAGATCCCACGCGACCAGGTACCAGCGCCGGCCCGTGTGCACGAGCCGATGCGGCTCCGTCGTACGGGTTGTCGCCGTACCGTCGTGGTTGCGGTAGTCGAAGCGCAGGCGCTGGTGATCGCGCGACGCCGCGGCTGTTGTGAGGAGGACGTCCGGATCGACCGGTGGGCTACCCGACGGGGTGACGGCGACCGCCTGGAGGAGCTTGATCCGATGACGCAGCCGGGACGGCAGGACCTGCTCGAGCTTGGTCAGCGCGCGGACCGACGACTCCTCGATCCCGGCCACGGAGCCGGTCGCGGCCGCGCGCAAGCCGATCGCGACGGCCACCGCCTCCTCGTCGTCCAGAAGCAGCGGCGGCAGCGCGGCTCCGGCCCCGAGCCGGTAGCCGGCCACTCCTGGAAGGGCGTCGACCGGGTAGCCGAGGTTGCGCAGCTTCTCGACATCCCGGCGGACCGTGCGGACCCCGACGCCGAGCTCGGCGGCGAGCGCGGCGCCGCTCCAGTCTCTCGGCGACTGCAGGAGCGACAGCAGTTTGAGGAGTCTCGCGGAGGTTTCCAGCATGACCTCGATTCTTCCACCTGGTTAGGACCGAAGCTGTCCTAACCAGGTGAAAGAGTCGAGACATGATCAAGCCCTACAGCATCGACATCCCGCAGAGCGCCCTCGACGACCTGGCGGCCAGGCTGGCCGCCACCCGCCTCCCCGCCCCGCTGCCCGGTGACGACTGGGACACCGGCGTACCGGTCTCCTGGCTGGCCGAGTTGGTCGACTACTGGCGGGCCAAGTACGACTGGCGGGCCGCGGAGGCGGAGCTCAACGCGTATCCGCAGTTCACCACCGAGATCGACGGTCAGCGGATCCACTTCCTGCAGGTGAAGTCACCGGAGCCGGATGCCTTGCCGCTGGTGCTGACGCACGGGTGGCCGGGGTCGATCGTCGAGTTCCTCGATCTGATCGGTCCGCTCACCGATCCGGTCGCGCACGGCGGTGACGCCGCGGACGCGTTCCATCTGGTGATCCCGTCGCTGCCTGGGTTCGGGTTCTCCGGGCCGGTGTCGGACAGCGGTTGGAGCCGGGAGCGGATCGGTCAGGTCTGGGCGGTGTTGATGGATCAGCTCGGCTACGAGCGGTACGGCGTACAAGGTGGTGACATCGGTGGGGCCGTGTCGCCGGCGGTGGCGCGTGCGGCTCGGGACCGGGTCGTCGGGGTCCACACCAACGGTGGGCCTTCGCTGCCACCGTTCCCGTTGCCGGAGGAGGAGCTCGCGACGCTCACGCCGCTCGAGCAGGACCGGATCGCGCGGATCGGCGGATTCCTGCAGAAGGAGTTCGGCTACATCTCGATCCAGTCCACCAGGCCGCAGACGGTGGCCTACGGCCTGGTCGACTCCCCGGTCGGCCAGCTGGCCTGGATCATGGACAAGTTCCGGGCCTGGACGTACCCTCTCGAAACCTTGCCTGAGGCAATCATCAGCAAGGACCGGCTGCTCACCAACGCGATGATCTACTGGCTCACGGGGACCGCGGGCTCAGCGGCGTACGTCGGCTACGCCCAGACGGAGCCGTGGGGCACCCGGCTCGAGAACTCCGGCGTGCCGACCGCGGTCCTGGCCTTCGCCCACGACGTCTGCATCCGCCGTTACGCCGAACAGGACAACACCATCACCCGCTGGACCGACGTCGACCACGGCGGCCACTTCGCCGCCCTCGAGGAGCCTGATCTGCTGATCAGCGACGTCCGCGAGTTCTTCCGCGACCTGCGCTGAATCCGTCCATCATGGCCTGCAGGCCGGCGTGGAAGTGGTCGCCTGGTGTGGAGCCGTCGGCGGCCTCGGCGAGGAGGTTGTAGGCGGGATCGGTGGGCGCCGGCCTGCGGCTGCGGCGGTCGGCGCCCAGGGTGAGGACGGCCATGGTGAGGGCGTGGCCGATGGTGAACTCACGAAGGGATCGGCTGATCCGGAGCGCGTCGGCCGGCGTGAAGCCATCCTCGGTCAGGGTCTCGATCATGCGGTTGCCGGTGGCAATGGCGGCGGGAGAGCGGACCGGGCGGGAGGCGAACAGCGTGACGGCGTGCGGATGCCCGAGCAACGTGTCGCGGAGTCTTTCGCAGTACGCCGCCGAGACCTCTCGCCATCCCTTTGCCCAGGGCAATGAGTCGGTGTCCAGCCGGTCGAACAGCAGCTCGGCGATGCCGTCGTACAGATCCTCCTGGTCGGTGAAGTGCCGGTAGGCGGCCATCGGGTCCGCACCGAGCTCGGCACCGAGCTTGCGCATCGAGAACTTGGCCAGCCCGATCCGGTCGATCAGCTCGAGCGCGACCGTCGCGATGTAGCCGCGGTTGAGCACGGTCCGCGTCGGTGGGGTGCGGTCAGCCATCGATGAACTCTTCCAGTCGGCGGGCGAACTCCGCGGCGTGCCGCTGATAACCGAGATGACCGCCCGGGAACTCCAGACACGGTACGCCGAGCTCGGCGCTGAGCTGCCGTGCGGGCCGACTGTAGTACCGGCCCTCGCTGGCCACGCCCACGCCGAAGGCCCAACGTACGTCGGTTTGCCGCAATGCCGCGAGGTCCGGCTGGTACTGGAGGAACTCGGGCATCTCGGACCGCATCAAGAGCTCGGCGTTGCCGAACAACCGGTTCATCTCGTTGCCGGGGGTCAGCCGCTTCGCCAGTTTGACCCCGGCCGCACCGATCGTCCGGCCGATCTTCGCGTCGAACAACCTGGTCGGCTTGTCCATCGTGCCCGCGGCGAACTTGAGCATCGCCGGCAGTGCGCCCTCCCGCTGGGTGATCCGGCCCAGGTCGTCGAAGTACGCCACTCGCGCGGCCGCGTCCGGCAGGACCTGGATCACCGGCGGCTCGTGCACGATCGCGCCGGCGACCCGATCGGTGTGCGAGATTAGCAGGCTGAGTGTGACGAGCGCCCCGGCACTGTTGCCGAACACGAACGCCCGCCCCACCCCCGCATCATCCATAACCGCCACCACATCCCCAGCCTGCGCCGCCAGCCCACCCCGAGCCTGCTCCGCGAGCCGAATCCGCCGGTGCTCATCGGCTCCATCGCGCCGGCGCTCGTCCCGTGGGTGCCCCTCGAGCCCGCCGCTCGGGTGCTCCTCGGGTGCAGCCCCCGGGCTACCTCCGTCCTGGGGGTGCTTCCAGCGACTTCGGGAGTTGCCGCGGCGGTCGAAGGTGATCACGGTGAACCGCTGGGCCAGCTCCCGCACCAGATCCCGGTACATGGCTGCATCACCACCCCCGCCGGGCACGAGGACGACAGCCGGCCCGGTGCCGGTCCGCTCGACATGCAACGTCACGTCTGGAATGTCTACACTGTAGATCATATCTACAGTGTAGACATACGTTCGAGCTCAGGAGAAGTCGGTCGAGGTGCTGAAGTGAGCCCACGCGGCGGCTTCTTCGGCACGGGCCTGGGAGGACCGTTCGGCGTGGGTGAGCGCGTCCTTGCCGAGCAGCAGCCGGCGGGGCGGCTCGTCCAGGGAGACGACCTCGAGGATGGCGGCGGCCGCCCTGGCGGGGTCACCCGGTTGCTTGCCGTCGGCTTCGAGGCGGTAGCGGTTCATCGCGCCGACGGTCGAGTCGTAGTCCGGGAGTACCGGGGCGATCGTCATCGACGAACCGCCCCAGTCGGTCCGGAACGCCCCCGGCTCGACGATCGTCACCTTCACCCCGAACGGCTTCACCTCGTTGCTCAGCACCTCCGAGAACCCTTCGACGGCGAACTTCGCGGTCTGATACGCCCCCATCCCCGGTGTCCCGCCAACCCGCCCACCGATCGACGAGAACTGCAGAAAGTGCCCGGCCCGCCGCTCCCGGAACACCGGAAGGGCAGCCTTCGTGACGTTGACGACCCCGAACAGATTCGTCTCCAGTTGTGCCCGGAAGTCAGCGTCGGTCGTCTCCTCGATCGGCGCACTGTTCGCATAGCCGGCGTTGTTCGCAACCACATCAAGCCCGCCGAACGCGTCCAGCGCGGTCTGTACGGCGGCTCGCGCGGCGCCCGCGTCCGTGACGTCAAGCGCGATCGCCCGGACCCGTTCGCCGTACCGCTCGACCAGGTCGTCGAGCTGCTCAGGCTTGCGTGCGGTGGCGACCACCCGGTCGCCGGCGGCCAGGGCCGCCTCGGTGAGGGCGCGGCCGAGCCCACGGGAACTGCCGGTGATCAGCCAGATCTTGCTCATGATGGATTCCTAACTAACCAAACGGTTGGATACACCACCAAACTAACCAACCGGTTGGTTGGAAATCAACCAACCGGTTGGTTGCTAAGCTGGCGGCATGCAGCAGCGGAACGCCGACCGGACCAGGATGCGGATCCTCGCCGCCGCCACCGAGGAGTTCGCCGCGCGCGGGATCGCAGGCGCACGGGTGAGCCGGATCGCCGAGGTCGCCGAGTGCAACAAGGCGATGCTCTATGCGTACTTCGGCAACAAGGACGGGCTGTTCGATGCGGTGTTCACCGCGTCCGTGGACGCCTATCTGGACGAGGTGGGGTTCGACGCCGAAGACCTGCCGGCTTACGCGGGGCGGGTGTTCGACTACTTCGAGGCGCATCCCGATCACCTGCGGCTGTCGATCTGGTACCGGCTCGAGCGGCCGGAGGGTC
The DNA here is from genome assembly GCF_036227145.1 of Kribbella sp. NBC_01484. Classification (NCBI taxonomy): domain Bacteria; kingdom Bacillati; phylum Actinomycetota; class Actinomycetes; order Propionibacteriales; family Kribbellaceae; genus Kribbella; species Kribbella sp. NBC_01484. Next base: position 1,225,960 of record NZ_CP109437.1, on the reverse strand, counting down.
AGTCGCTGGAAGCGATCCTCGCCGTCAACCAGAGCCGGCTCGACGAGCTGCAGCGGGGTCAGCGGCGGAGGGCGGTGCCGCGGGAGTTCACAGCGGTCAGTCTGCTGTCGCTGATCCAGGCGATCGCCACCAGTTGGTCGTCGATGAACCCGGAGTACATCGCTGCTGTACCGAACGAATCCGTGCGGCGCCGGGCGGTTGTGATGGCGGTCCGGAAGATTCTCAGCTGATTCATTGGCTGGCTCGATGGAGTTCTCAGCCTTGCGAGGTCTACTCGAATGCAGAGGGAACTGGCTGAGAGGGCAACCGCAATGAACGACAGCACGGGACGGCAGGGCGCTGAACAAGGGCCTGTGCAGGATCCAGGACACCAGCAGCACGCCGCACACCAATCCGGCGCGCAGCCGACGGGGCCGCAGTACGCCGGCCCACAGCAGGGTGGTGTGCCCCAGCCGACTCCGCAGCAGCCTGGCGCACAGCCCACCGGACCGCAGTACGCGGGTCCGCAGCAGGCGGGTGCACCGCAGCAGGGGCCGTGGCAAGCGGCCCCGCAGCAGTCCGGCGCGCAGCCGGCGGGACCGCAGTACGCGGGTCCGCAGCAGGCGGGTGCGCCGCAGCAGGCGCCGCAGCAGGGCGGTCAGCAGCAGAGTGGTGTGCAGTACGGCGGTGCGCTGCAGGCGGGTCCGTGGTACGGGCCGTACGGCGGACCTCAGCAGTACTACCCGTTCGGTCCGCAGCAGTCTCCGCGCAAGCGTGGGCGGCGACGGCTGTTCGGGACTGTCGGCCTGGGACTGGCCGCGGCGCTCGTCGCCGGATCGGTTGCCTGGGGCATCGGTCAGCACAATGGCGGGAGCACTTCGCAGTTGTCGCAGCAGCAGTTCGATGCCGCGTCGGTCGCCGCGAAGGTGTCGCCCGGCCTGGTCGACGTGAACACCGTGCTCGGGTACCAAGGTGCACGGGCGGCCGGCACCGGCATCGTGCTCACCTCCGACGGCGAGGTGCTGACGAACCACCACGTGATCGCGGGTGCGACGTCGATCACAGTGACGGACATCGGCAACGGGAAGACGTACAACGCGAGTGTGGTCGGGTACGACGGCTCCCACGACATCGCCGTACTGAAGCTGAAGGACGCGTCCGGGCTGCAGACCGCGAACACCGGTAACTCGGACAAGGTGAAGCTCGGGGATCAGGTGGTCGGGATCGGCAACGCGGGTGGCGTCGGCGGTACGCCGAGCTTCGCGGCCGGTCAGGTGACCGGACTGAACCAGGCGATCACCGCGACCGACGAGGGCGGGCAGGACCCGGAGAACCTCACCGGGCTGATCCAGACCGACGCGAACATCCAGGCCGGCGACTCCGGTGGTCCGCTGGCGAACGCGTCCGGCGAGGTCATCGGCGTCGACACCGCCGGATCCAGCAACAACAACGGCGGGCAGGGCCAGTTCGGCCAGACCGCCGCCACCACCGGCTCCACGTCCACCGCGACCCTGACGGCGGACGGCAACGGACTCGGGAACGGCGACGGCAACCCCGGCTTCGGCCCGGGCTCCGGCTTCGGTGACGGCTCCGGCAACGGATCGGGCAATGGCAACGGGTTCGGCGACGGATCGGGCAATGGCAACGGGTTCGGCGACGGATCGGGCAACGGCAACGGGTTCGGCGACGGCTCCGGCAACGGCGACGGATCGGGCAACGGCTCCGGCAACGGGAACGGCTCCGGCAACGGCGGCGGGACGACGACCGAGGGCTATGCGATCCCGATCAACGACGCGCTGAACATCGCCAAGCAGATCGAGAACGGCAAGGCGTCGGACACCGTGCACATCGGAGCATCGGCGATGCTCGGGATCTCGGTCGAGACGAGCCCCGGTACGACGGGCGCCGTGGTCGGCGACGTGGTCGCGGACGGCAAGGCGGACGACGCCGGCATCACCGCCGGTGACGTGATCACCTCGTTCGACGGTCACGCCGTGGACTCGCCGGACGCCCTGTCGGCGCTCCTGAACAAGCAGCACCCCGGCGACAAGGTCGAGGTCGGATGGGTCGACCAGTCCGGCCAGACCCACAAGGCAACCATCGAACTGATCACTGGACCGGTTCGCTGACAGGCAACAACTGAACCCGGTCTGCTGGCACCAGCGGTTCCCGTCGCTGAGCGGACCGAACGATCGGGCCCGGCACTCTCTCCCCCTCGGAGTGCCCGGGCCCGATCCCCATGTTCAGGACCAGAACCCGCTGCGCCAGGTTGGGTGAGCGGGCGTCCAGTCGAGGTTGGTGCGGGCGTGGATGCTGGAGGCGCCGCGGGCCCAGGGGGTTCGGGCGGGAGCGGCCCCGGATGGCGCCGGCGAGGCGGGTGAAGCAGGTACGTCGGCGGACGTGGCGGGACCAGGTGGGCCGGCGGAGGTGGTGGGAGCGGGTGCGCCGACGGACTCGGCGAAGGCTGGAGTCCACTCGGAGGCTGGGGCTGGGGTGTTGTCGACGATGTTGACTGGGCCGGTTGGCCAGTGGAGGGCTGCGGCTGCGGCCGAGGCGGCGTCGTCGACGTGGAGGAAGCTGGTGATATCGGGGCCGGTGGGGAGATTGCCGGTGGCGGCGAGGTCTGCCATCGCGCCGCCCTTCGTGTACCACGTGTCAGGGCCGTAGAGCATGCCGTAGCGGAGGACGACCCATTCGGAGGCTTCGGCAGTGATGTCTTCCAGGGCGGCGACGGCTTGGACTGATGCGCGGCGGCGGTCGTCCGCGGCATTCAGGTCGAACGGTGTTGATTCCACCGCGGGTGCGTCACCCGGCTCGTAGGCCCAGGCGATGCTCTGGGAGATCACGCGGTCCACGCCGGCGAAGAGCGCCGCGTCGATCAGGTTGCGGGTGCCCTCACGCCGGATGCGGCTGTTGGCGGCGAAGTCCTGCGAGGACAGGTCGGTCAGTTGGTGGAAGACCACCTCCGGCCGGGCCGCCGCGACCACCTCGCGCAACCCGGCAGCGTCGTACACATCCCCGACGACCGTCCGGACGCCCTCCGCGACCGCGTGGTCCCGGCGGGTGAGCGCGGTCACTTCGTGGCCCTGAGCAACCAATTGGGGAACGAGACGGCGGCCGATCACGCCGGTGGCGCCGGCGACGAAGATCCTCATGGGATCACGGTAGGCAGCTCACCTACGACGATCGTGGTCCAGTTGGTGAACGATTTCCTGGGCCACTTCCGGCGGGGGTGAACGCTCGTTTACGCTGGGAGCTGAGTAAACAGATGTTCACCGTGTGAGGAACCCAGCTTGACGCTTCGCCCTGCCGCTCATCCACGCCTGATTCTGGCCGCGCTCGCCTTCTGCGGCGTCCTCGTCTCGATCAGCCAGACCATCGTCGTACCGCTGCTGCCCGAGTTGCCGCGGATCACCAACAGCTCGGCCGCCGACGTCAGCTGGCTGATCACGGTGACGTTGCTCACCGGCGCCGTGTTCACCCCCCTGCTCGGACGAGCCGGCGACATGTACGGCAAACGCCGCGTCCTGCTGATCGCCCTGTCCTCGATGGTGATCGGGTCGTTCCTCTGTGCCGGCAGCAACGATCTGACGGTGCTGATCGTCGGCCGCGCGTTCCAGGGCGCCGCGGTCGCCGTCGTACCGCTCGGGATCAGCATCCTGCGCGACGAGTTGCCGCCGCGCCGGGTGATCCCGTCGATCGCGATGATGAGCTCGACCCTCGGCGTCGGTGCGGCGTTCGGGATCCCGGCCGCGACGCTCGTGGTGCAGTACGCGAACTGGCACACGATGTTCTGGATCACCCTCGGTCTCGGGCTGCTCGACATCGTCCTGGTGCTGCTGATCGTGCCTGAGTCCGCGGTCCGGACCAGCGGACGCTTCGACGTCATCGGCGCTGTCGGGCTGAGTGCGTTCCTCGTCTGCCTGCTGCTCGCCGTCTCGAAGGGCAACAGCTGGGGTACGGCGGAGATCGTCGGGCTGTACGTCGTTGCCGCGGCCATCGTCCCGTTGTGGGGCTGGTACGAGCTGCGGACCACCAGCCCGCTCGTCGATCTGCGAGTGTCGGCGCGTCCCGCCGTACTGTTCACCAATCTGGCCGCGCTGCTGATCGGATTCTCGTTCTACGCCAACTCGCTGTCGACCGCGCAGTTGGTGCAGGAGCCGACGTGGACCGGGTACGGGCTGGGCGAGTCGATCGTCGTGAGTGGCCTCTGCCTGTTGCCCGGTGGTGTCGCGATGGTGCTGCTGTCGCCGGTGTCGGCCCGGATCTCGGCCGCCCGCGGGCCGCGGTTCACGCTGGCGATCGCGTCGGTGCTGATGGCGGCCGGGTACGTCGTCCGGCTGTTCACCAGCGGGAACGTCGCGGGGATCGTGGCCGGGGCAACCGTGGTGTCGGCTGGAACCGCGGTGGCGTACTCGGCGCTTCCGGCCCTGATCATGCATGCTGTGCCGGTGACCGAAACGGCCGCGGCGAACGGCCTCAACACCCTGATGCGCACGATCGGCTCCGCGATCTGCAGCACGATCGTCGCGATCGTGCTGGCCGGTGTGACGATCAGCAGGGCCGGCCAGGTCGCGCCCGCGTTGTCGGCGTACCTGATCGTCTTCGTCATCGCCGGGCTCGCGGCGGTGGTGGCGGCCGGCCTGGTGTTGCTGATCCCGGCCCGGCGGCCCGCGCCGGTTCCTGTCGAGGTCGGTACGACGTGACGGACCCGGGGCGGATCGCGATCCTTCGGGCGGCGCGGCGGGCGTTCGCCGTGCAGCCGTACGACGTGGTCACCCTGCGCGGGATCGCCGCCGACGCGAACGTCAGCGCGGCCCTGATCGTGAAGCACTTCGGCAGCAAGGAATCGCTGTTCGAGCAGGTCGCCGACTTCAGCGAGGCCGCCGAGCTCCTGCTCGCCGCGCCGGACGCGGAGCTCGGGCGGCACGCCGTACTCACGCTGGTGAACTACCGTCGCGACCACGGGCTGGACCTGCTCGTCCGGGTCATCTTCGCGGCCGGCAGCGGCGACGAACGCGCGCTGATCCGCGAGCACTTCCGCGACCAGGTGACGCGCGCCTTCGCCGCCCGCCTGACCGGCGCCGACGCAGGCCTCCGCGCCGAACTGATCACCGCCCAGCTCCTCGGCCTCGGCGCCGCCATCTCCGTCAGCAAGACCGGCCCCATCGCCACCACCGACCCGGAAGCGATCGCCGACCTCTACGCTCCAGCCCTCCAGACCCTCATCCACTGACCGCGCCACGGGTTGAACAGGCGTCTTAGTATGTGGGCAAGGCGCTTGGTCAGAGGTGTGACGCCGTTAACATGGGGCAACCAGGACGAGAGGCGCTGCAACGGACCCAGGTCCGCCACGCTCGACCTGGTGCACCGACTGCAAGGGCGCCTCCGGAATCTTTTTCTGGAGGGGACGGCAGATGAGTGAAACCGCGCTACGGGAACTGCTGGATCAGCGGGTCGCGGTGCTCGACGGTGCGTGGGGGACGATGCTCCAGGGCGCCAAGCTGACGCCGGAGGACTACCTCGGCGACCGCTTCGGCGACCACACCCACGAAGTCACCGGCGACCCGGACCTGCTCAATCTGACCCGCCCGGACGTCATCCTCGACGTCCACCGGCAGTACCTGGCGGCCGGCGCCGACATCACCACCACGAACACCTTCACCGCGACCAGCATCGGCCAGGCCGACTACGGCCTGCAGGACTACGTGCGCGAGATGAACATCGCCGGCGCCCGGCTGGCCCGCCAGGCCGCGGACGAGGTCGGCGGCCGGTTCGTGGCCGGTTCGATCGGCCCGCTCAACGTCACCCTGTCGTTGTCCCCGCGCGTCGAGGACCCGTCGTACCGCGCGGTGACGTTCGAGCAGGTGCGGGACGCGTACGCCGAGCAGATCGCAGCGCTGGCCGAGGGCGGCGTCGACCTCCTCCTGATCGAGACCATCTTCGACACCCTGAACGCGAAGGCTGCCGTCGCCGCGGCCCGCGAGGTCGCGCCACATCTGCCGTTGTGGATCTCGGTGACCATCGTCGACCTGAGCGGCCGGACGCTGTCGGGTCAGACGGTCGAGGCGTTCTGGAGTTCGATCGAGCACGCCAAGCCACTCGTTGTCGGCGTCAACTGTTCCCTCGGCGCCGCCGAGATGCGCCCACACGTGGCCGACCTGGCCCGCTTCGCCGACACGTACGTCGCCTCGCACCCGAACGCCGGCCTCCCGAACGCCTTCGGTGGGTACGACGAGACGCCGGAGCAGACGGCCGGGATGCTCGAGGAGTTCGTCGAGTCCGGACTCGTGAACATCGTCGGCGGCTGCTGCGGTACGACGCCCGCCCACATCAACCGGATCGCCCAGGCGGTCCAGGACCTGCCGCCGCGGACCGTCGTACCCACTGATCACACCACCAGGTTCTCCGGCCTGGAGCCGTTCAAGATCGCCCCGGACACCGGGTTCGTGATGATCGGTGAGCGGACCAATGTGACCGGGTCGGCCAAGTTCCGCCGGTTGATCGAGGGGGACAACCACCAGGCCGCGGTCGACGTGGCGCTGGAGCAGGTGCGCGGCGGCGCGAACCTGCTGGACGTCAACATGGACGCCGACCTGCTGGACAGCGAGCAGGCGATGACCACGTTCCTGAACCTGATCGCGACCGAGCCCGAGGTGGCCCGGATCCCGATCATGATCGACAGCTCGAAGTGGTCGGTGCTGGAGGCCGGGCTGAAGTGCGTGCAGGGCAAGGGCGTGGTCAACTCGATCAGCCTGAAGGAGGGCGAGGAGGAGTTCCTCGAGCGCGCCCGGCGGATCCGCGACTACGGCGCCGGCGCGGTGGTGATGGCCTTCGACGAGCAAGGCCAGGCCGACACGGTCGAGCGCAAGGTGGCGATCTGCGGCCGGGCGTACGACCTGCTCACGCAGAAGATCGGCTTCCCGCCCGGGGACATCATCTTCGACCCGAACGTGCTCGCCGTCGCGACCGGTATGTCCGAGCACAACGGCTACGCCAAGAACTTCATCGACGCCTTGCCGTTGATCAAGGCCCGCTGCCCGGGCGTCCACCTCAGCGGCGGTATCTCGAACCTGTCCTTCTCGTTCCGCGGCAACGACGCGGTTCGGGAGGCGATGCACTCGGCCTTCCTGTACCACGCGGGCAAGGCCGGCCTGGACATGGGCATCGTCAACGCCGGCCAGCTCGCCGTCTACCAGGACATCCCGGCGGACCTGCTGGAGCTCGTCGAGGACGTCATCTTCGACCGGCGCGACGACGCCACCGACCGCCTGGTCAGCTTCGCCGAGAACGTGAAGGGCAAGGGCACCCAGCGCGAGGTCGACCTGACCTGGCGCGAGGGCACCGTCGAGGAGCGGCTCTCGCACGCGCTCGTGCACGGCATCGTGGACTTCATCGAGGCCGACACCGAGGAGGCCCGGCTGACCCGGAAGCGGCCGCTCGAGGTGATCGAGGGCCCCTTGATGGACGGGATGAAGATCGTCGGTGACCTCTTCGGCGCCGGCAAGATGTTCCTCCCGCAGGTGGTGAAGAGCGCTCGCGTGATGAAGCGCTCGGTCGCCTACCTGGAGCCGTTCATGGAGGCGGAGAAGGAGCAGGCCCGGCGGGAGGGACGCGCCGAGATGGTGCGCGGCCAGGGCAAGGTCGTGCTGGCCACGGTCAAGGGCGACGTCCACGACATCGGCAAGAACATCGTCGGCGTCGTGCTCGGCTGCAACAACTACGAGGTGATCGACCTCGGCGTGATGGTGCCGGCGGCAAGGATCCTGGACACCGCGGTGGCCGAGGGCGCGGACGTGGTCGGCCTGTCCGGGCTGATCACGCCGTCGCTGGACGAGATGGTTGCCGTGGCCACCGAAATGCAGCGGCGCGGGCTCAAACTCCCGCTGCTGATCGGCGGCGCGACCACGTCGAAACAACACACCGCGGTCCGGATCGCCCCGGCGTACGAGCGGACGACCGTGCACGTGCTGGACGCGTCCCGGGTGGTCGGCGTGGTGTCCGACCTGCTCGACGAGGACCGTGCCGAAGCGCTTGCCAAGAGCAACAGTATTGACCAGGAGCGGTTGCGCGAACAGCACGCCAACAAGCAGCGCAGCCCGTTGCTGACGATCGCCGAAGCCCGGGCCAACGCCGAACCGGTCGAGTACGGCGAACTCCCGGTGCCCGCGTTCACCGGGCTGCGCCGGGTGACGCCGAGCATCGAGACGTTGCGGGCGATGATCGACTGGCAGTTCCTGTTCCTGGCCTGGGAGCTGAAGGGCAAGTACCCGGCGATCCTGGACCAGCCGGTCGCGCGCGAACTGTTCGACGACGCGAATACCCTGCTCGACGAGATCATTGCCAACGGCTCCTTCATGGCCGAGGGCGTGTACGGGTTCTGGCCGGCGCACAGCGAGGGTGACGACATCCTGCTGGACGGGCTGGACGTGTCGTTCCCGATGCTGCGGCAGCAGACCGAGAAGCCGGCCGGACGGCACAACCGCTGCCTGGCCGACTACGTCGCGCCGTCGGGTGACCACCTCGGTGGGTTCGGCGTCGCGATCCACGGTGCCGAGGCGCTGGCCGCGTCGTACGAGGCGCGCAACGACGACTACCGGGCGATCATGGTCAAGGCGCTGGCCGACCGGCTGGCGGAGGCCTTCGCCGAGTGGATCCATCTGGAGGCGCGGCGGGCGTGGTTCGAGCCCGACGCTCAGCCCTTGCTGGCGGATCTGCACGCGGAGCGCTTCCGCGGGATCCGGCCCGCGCTCGGGTACCCGGCCAGCCCGGATCACTCCGAGAAGCAGGAGCTGTTCGACCTCCTTGAGGCGGACAAGCTCGGCCTGGGCCTGACCGAGTCGTTCGCGATGACGCCGGCCGCGGCCGTCAGCGGTCTGATCTTCGCCAGCCCGGCCGCCCGGTACTTCAGTGTCGGCCGCCTCGGCCGCGATCAGATCGAGGACTACGCCGTACGCCGAGGCATGTCCGTCCAGGACGTCGAGCGCTGGTTGCGACCGAACCTGGCCTACGACCCGCAGTGATGTCACACTTCCGCGGCCGGAACGCTCATAGCCGGTGTGAAGGCACACGATGAAGTGAATTCGACCGAGGAGTTCGTTGCGCATCGGGAGTTGTTGTTCTCGATCGTCTACAACGTGCTCGGTTCGGTGGCGGATACCGAGGATGTGTTGCAGGAGACCTGGCTGGCGTGGTCCGGCCGGTCCGGTGTGGAGAATCCGCGCGCATATCTCGTGCGGATCGCGGTGAACGCTGCGCTTGCTCGCCGTACGACGATCAACCGGCGCAAGGAGGACTACGTCGGGCCGTGGTTGCCGGAGCCCGTGGTCACGCTGATCGATCCGGTCGAGCGAGCCGAGGCGGTTTCGCTGGCGATGCTGGTCGTGCTGGAGACGCTGACGCCGCTGGAGCGGGCGGTGTTCGTCCTGCACGAGGTCTTCGGCTACGCGCATCCGGAGATCGCGGAGATCGTCGACCGTACGCCGGTCGCCGTACGGCAACTCGCGCACCGCGCCAAGGAGCACGTGCAGGCGCGGCGGCCGCGCTACACCGCGGATCCACAGGTGCGGCTCGAGGTGACGCAGCGGTTCATCGACGCGGTGGTCGGTGGGGATCTGAACGCGTTGATGGAGGTGCTCGCGCCCGACGTGACGCTCTGGGCCGATGGTGGCGGCAAGGCCCGGGCGGCCGGGCTGCGGCCGGTGCTGGGGCGGGACAAGATCGCGCCGCTCATCGTGGGCGACGGGCGGCGGCGGCCGGTGCCGTCGCTGGGCATCCGGTACCGGGCCGTGAACGGCGATCCGTCGGCGTTGCTGCTGTCCGGGGACACGCCGTTCGCGGTGATCGTGCTGGAGGTCGAGGGTGATCAGGTGACCGGCATCTTCGCGATCACGAATCCGGACAAGCTCGCTCGGGTGGCGGTGAGCTGACGTGACTGCCTTCGCTGTTGTCGTTGTCGCGGTGACTGTTGGCCTGAACGCCTTCTCCGGGATCGCGGCTTTGCTGCACTGGCAACCGATCCTCCCCGGGATGGTGAAGGCCGGGGTGCCGGAGTCGTGGTTGACGTTTCCGATCGGGACGCTCAAGACCGCGGGGGCGGCCGGGCTTTTCGCCGGTCTGCTGGTGCAGCGTCCCGGGCTGATCATCGCGGCCGCGGTGGGGTTGGTGCTCTTCTTCGTCTGCGCGTTGTACACGCATGTGCGGGCTGGGGATTACACCGCGCAGTTCTTCCTCGCGGTCTTCTTCCTAACCATGGCGTGCGCCTCGCTCGTGGTCAGCCTGACTGCCTGACGGCGGGGCCATCCTGCTTACCCTGACTGCATGACTGTGAACGTGCGGCCCGCGGTTGCCGCTGACGTCGATGCCGTCGCCGCGATCTGGTACGCCGGGTGGGGCGATGGGCACCTTGGTCACGTGCCGGACGAGTTGGTCGCGATCCGGACGGAGGAGTCCTTCTGGACCCGGGCGGCGGACCGGATCGCCGACACCACGGTCGCGGTCGTCGGTGACGAGGTCGCCGGGTTCGTGATGGTGGTGGGGGAGGAGGTCGAGCAGGTGTACGTGTCGCGCGATCACCGCGGATCCGGAGTAGCTGGGACGCTACTCGGCGAAGCCGAGCGGCAGGTGAAAGCCAACGGACACAGCGAAGCGTGGCTCGCGGTCGCCACCGGCAACGCCCGGGCCCGCCGGTTCTACGAGCGCAGCGGCTGGACCGACACCGGCCCGTTCGACTACCCGGCGAACGTCGACACCGGCACCTTGCCCGTCCCGTGCCACCGCTACGTGAAGCCGGTCTAACGGATCCTGCTGCCGCGATCTACGGACAAAGCTGCGCGGTCTAACGGATCGTGGGCGCCGCCGCGACGCTCGACTGGTGCGCAAACCCGGGCGGAACGACAACCACCACCAGCCGGCACCGGCCGGCGGCGGTGGCCATCAGGAATCGGCTCGTCGGCAACTGGTGGTCGGCGGTGGGCGGCGGCGTACGGGGGCGTGGATTTCGGGCCGGAGCAGGGAGCTGGGACAAGGCGTCGGGCCCTGGGACAGGCCAAGAGTTGTCCCAGGCCCCAACCTGGTGTCCGCGCCCCGGCCCAGCAAACGGTGCCCGCCGGCCGAGCGCGTGCTCGCGCAGGACCACCGCGTTGGCGTCCCGGACGGTGGACCGGATATCCGAACGCATGCCGGCTTCCTCGTGGGTGCCCGAGGGGAAACCCCGAGCCGAGGGGTTGTCCGGGCTGGTGTGGCGTCTCGGGGGCTGCCCAGTCTTGGCGGTGTCGCCGCCGCGGTTGCGTGGATCGGTGCGGGTGCGGACCTGAGACACTCGCCAACCCCACCGTCGGCTCACCGCCGGCCCGGGATCGGGGCGTGGCCGGGCAGGACCGCGTCTGCTTGGTGAGTGTGTCAGCACCGCGGACTCGAGCGTGGCCTGGCCCAACTGGTGTCGGCCACAGGAGAGATCGACTTTGTGCACCAGTTCCGTACCCCGAGGGCTGACGCCGTACGGATCTGGTGCACAAAGTGACCGATCGAGGCAGCCGGGCGGGGTAGCGAGGCGGGGCTGTCGGGCGGCCGGGCGGGGTCGAGTGGCGGCTACCAGCGACCGGGACTGGCGCGGTGGTGTCGGTTGGGGTGGGGTTGGTCCCCGGGGGCACCCACGGAGACGACAGGAGAGCCGGCTGTCAACTGGCGTGGCGTCGTGCGGAGGATTCCCCTGGATTTGTTGCGCGGGTCGGGGTGATCCGGCGGGACCGGGTTAGTTTGCTTTTGCACGTTTCCCGTTCTTGGAGAGGTCACCATGGTCATCCGTTCCTGGCGCCGGCCGTCCCGTCGGCTGGTTCTGACCGGCGTCGCGGCCGTCGCGATGGCGTCGGTCGTCGGCGGAGTCGCGTACTCGGCCGGGGCCGCGTCTCCGCAGCCGGCGATTCAGACGTCGACGCCGCGGAGTGAGAAGCAGGTCACCAACATCGACGTGTTGCGCCAGCAGTTGCGCAACTACTACGGCGACCCGCTCGGCAGCGGCACGTTCGCGGCGGACAGCAACTACGCCAAGGAGGCCAGTTCGGTCGCCGCCGCGGGGACGCGCTGGATCTCCGCGCCGCACCACACCAAGGAGACCAAGGCGATCCTGCTGGACGTCGACGACACCTCGCTGGCCACGTGGAACTACGAGATCTTCAGCAACTGGGCGTTCAACCCCACCACCAACGCGGACTTCGTGCTGAACCAGAGGTTCCCCGCCGTGCCGGGCATGGTCGACCTGGTGAAGACCGCCGAGCGCGAGGGTTATGCGATCTTCTTCCTGACCGGGCGCGGTGCCGCGCAGGAGCAGGCGACCCTCGGCAACCTGACCGAGGACGGTATCGGCGTCGACGCCGGCTACCCGAAGCCGACCGCGCTGCGGAACGGTGAGGACGGCCTGTTCACCAAGCCGGCCGTCGCCGACTACCCGGACTACCTGAAGAAGGCCTGCGCCGCGGACCCGAACGGCTCCTGTACGACGATCCACTACAAGTCGGCCACCCGCGCGCACATCGAGTCGCTCGGCTACGACATCGTCGCGAACTTCGGCGACCAGTTCTCCGACCTCAAGGGCGGCTTCGCCGACCGCACCTTCAAGCTCCCGAACCCGAACTACTACCTGCCGTAACTGCTGGATCGTCCACCGAGTCGTGGATCGTGGTCGGCGCCCAGCCAAACCCGACCCGAATCCACGACTCGGCGGATGACCATCACTGCGTGAGCCGGGGGAGCGCACCGCGGAGGAGGAGCCAGAGGTTGTCGCGCAGGGCCGGCTCGAACTCCATCCGGATCGTGCCGAGCGAGAGGTCCGCCTCGTAGGCCGCGACGACGGCCGGGACGGGATGGGAGTGGGTCCAGATCGCGCCTGCCAGCATGCTCGCGGCGGCGATGAAGCGGCCTGATCCCTCCGCGCCGAGCTCCGGTAGCGCCCCGACGACCACCGCGATCATCCGCTCGAAAGCGATCGCGGCCGCCCGCTTGAAGGCCAGCGCGGTCTCGGTCGAGATGTTCCGCTCGAGCACCGACGCCTGTGCGCTGATCAAATCGCACAACACCGGTCGCGCGGCCAGCGTGCTGACCACGGCCGACACCAGCCGCTCCGCCCGCTCGTCGACCGGCGCCGTCGGTGCGACGCCGGCGAGCGCGGCCGCCAGGTCCTCCACCCAGGCCGTGAGCTCCGTGCTGGAGAGCTCGAGCAGGACCGCCTCGCGGGACTCGAAGTAGTTCAGCACGTTCGACTTCGCCAGGCCGACGCGGCGGCTCAGCTCGTTCAGGCTGACGTCCGCTACCGGCATCTCGGTCAGCATGGCCGCCGCCGTCTCGAGGATCGCCCGCCGCCGGACCGCCCGCTGCTCCGCGCTCCGCGCGCGCTGGAATGTCGTCACGCTCACATTCTACAGACCGGCGGTCTGTTGTTATCAAACCGGCGGTCTGATACCGTCGAGGACATAACAGACCACCAGTCTTTTACGAGGAGCAGACCATGTACGACGTCCCCGACCAGACCGGCAAGCTCGCCGTCGTCACCGGCGCCAACAGCGGCACCGGCAAGGAGGCCACCAAGCGCCTCGCCGCCGCCGGGGCGCGGGTGATCATGGCGGTCCGGACTCCTGCCAAGGGAGAGGCTGCCCGGGCCGAGATCCTGGCCGAGCACCCCGACGCCCAGCTCGAGGTACGCCGGATCGACCTCGCCGACCTGGCATCGGTGCAGGAGTTCGCCGACGGGCTGGCCGCGGACGAGCCGCACGTCGACCTGCTCGTGAACAACGCCGGCGTCATGCACCCGCCGACCCGGATCACCACGAAGGACGGCTTCGAGCTGCAGTTCGGTTCGAACTTCCTCGGCCCGTTCGCGCTCACCGTGCGGTTGCTGCCGCTCGTCCTCGCCGCGCCCGCGCCGCGGATCGCGACGATGGCCAGCGGTGCCGCGAACTTCGGCCGGATCCGCTTCGACGATCTGCAGTGGGAGCGCCGGTATCGCCGGATGGCGGCGTACTCGCAGTCGAAGCTCGCCGACCTGATGATGAGCAACCACTTGGCCAAGCTGTCCGCCGACCGCGACTGGGGCCTGCTCAGCGTCGCCGCACACCCCGGTTTCACCCGTACGAACCTGCAGACCGCCGGCGCCTCGCTCGGCCGGGAGCGGCCGTCGCGCCTCACCCACTGGGGCCTGCGGTTCAACCCGCTCCCGACACAGGGCGTGGAGGTCGGCACCGAGCCGCTGCTGTTCGCGGCGACCAGCCCGGATGCCCAGCCCGGCGCGTACTACGGCCCGTCCGGCCGCCTCGGCCTGGTAGGCCCCACCACGCTGGTCAAGGCCCCGAAGAACGCACTGGACCCGGAGACCAACGCCCGCCTGTGGTCGGTCGCCGAGGGCCTGACGGGTGTCTCACTTCCCGCATCCGGTCCTATCCTGCGCAAATGAGCGAATGGTCGAGCGGGGAGATCTACGAGTCCTACGTGGGTCGGTGGAGCCGGTTGGTGGCGGCCGAGTTCGTGGCCTGGCTGGATCAGCCCAACGGCCAGCGTTGGCTTGACGTCGGCTGCGGTACGGGCGCTCTGACCAGCACGATCCTGCGTACGGCGGATCCCGCGTCGGTGCTCGGGGTCGATCCGTCGGCCGGCTTCGTCGAGTACGCGCGGAAGACCGTCACCGACGAACGGGCGAGCTTCGAGGTCCGATCGGCGGCCGAACTCCCCGACGGCCCGTACGACGCGGCCGTCGCGGGGCTCGTGCTCAACTTCATCCCCGAGCGGGTCGAGGCGCTCCGCCGGATGCGAGAGATCGGGTCGACGGTCGCGGTCTACGTCTGGGACTACTCGGACGGCATGGAGCTGATGCGGTACTTCTTCGACGCGATGATCGAGGTCCGGCCGCAGGATCGCGAGCAGGACGAGGGGCTCCGGTTCGCGTTCTGCACGGCGCACGGTCTGGAGGGGCTGTTCAGCGAGAGCGGGTTCACCACGGTCGACCTGCGCGAGATCGTCGTACCCACGGAGTTCGCGTCGTTCGACGACTATTGGCAGCCGTTCCTGGGTGGGCAGGGGGTCGCGCCGGCCTACCTGCGTGCTTTGGGCGAGTCGGACCAGCTGGCGTTGCGGGAAGCAGTGCGTTCGCGGCTGCCGATCGAAGCGGATGGGACGATCCGGTTGAAGGCGAAGGCCTGGGCTGCGAAGGCGGTCAGCTGAGGTAGTCGCTGCGTAGCAGGCCGAAGAGCAGGTCGTCGGTCCACTCGCCCTTGAACCAGCTGTTGGACAGCCGCAGCCCTTCCTGCTTGAAGCCGACCCGTTCGAGCAGCCGGGCCGACGCGGTGTTGCGGGCGTCGCACTCGGCGGAGACCCGGTGCAGCTTCCGCTCGATGAAGACGTTGTCTAGCAACCCGCGGACGGCCTCGGTCGCATAGCCCCTGCCCTGGTACGCCGATGCGAGCGTGAAGCCGAGCTCGGCCTGCATGAGGTTCTCGTCCAGGTTGAGGCCGAGATCCCCGATCAGTACGTCGTTGAGGTCGACGGCGTACTGGAACCAGCCGGGCGCGGCCGGGTCGCCCTGGGCGAACTCTTCAACCTTCTCCACCGCCTTGGACAGCGGCAGCGGGGCGTCCCACGACTGGTACCGGGCGATGTCGGGATCCGACCGGTAGGCCGCGAACGCCTCCGCATCGGCGGCGGTGAAGCGGCGCAGAGTCAGCCGTTCGGTGCGCACGAACATCAAGCCATCATGTCAAAACCAGGGCCTCGACTCCGACCTGTCAGTGAGAGGGGTGATCCGATGAAATACCTACTGATCCTGCAGGGCGAGGGCGAGCCGTGCCCGGGCCGCGACGACTTCGAGCGGATCGCTTGCGACACGGGCGAACTGGTCGGCGGTGAGGTACTCGCGGATCCGCAGCTGGCCGTCCACGTGCCCGATCGGGCTGCTCCTACGCCCATCGACGCCTACTACCTGATCGACGTGGAGAGTCGCGAGCGGGCGGTCGAGCTCGCGCGATTGCTGCCGGACGCCCGGACAGTCGGGCGATCCGTCGAGGTCCGCGCGGTGATGCACTCGACCGCCGCCGACTTCTAATCCGCGACCCTGAACCAGAGGTGGGTGGCGAGCGGGGTCTGTGTCACGCTCAGGCGGTCGAGGCGGACGGAGTGGCCGCCGGGGTGGTCGAAGAGGCGGGTGCCTTCGCCGAGCATGACCGGGGCGAAGAGCAGTAGGACCTCGTCCAGTTCGCCGGCCTCGATGCACTGTTTGGCGATGTTGGCGCCGATCACGTTGACGTACTTGTCGCCGGCTGCCTCCTTGGCGACTGCGAGTGCCTTCGCGAACTCGTCGACGTACGTGATGCCGGGCTCGGGAGTGTCCGGCGGGCGGTGGGTGAGCACGAACAGCGGCCCGCTCCACCCACCTCCGAACGCCTGCCCTTCGCCGGCCTCGCCCTTGTGCGGATCGTCGCCGTCGTGGGAACGGCGGCCGGCCAGGACAGACCCGATCCGGGGGAGGAGTTGCTCGACCTCCGGATCGGGCCCGAGGTACGGGCGCATCCACTGCATGTCACCGTCCGGTCCGGTGATGAAACCGTCCACCGACATCGTCACCGAATACAGAACCTTCGCCATCGAGTCCTCCTGAGTCGCTCGTCCGGGTGTCCTTCGTTGAGACGAGCGAGCCCGAAAGAACTCATCGCGGACCGCCAGGCCATCACGACTGCGGGCCCAAGCCCGTGCCGCCGCGTGCGGACGAAGTGGTGGCGTGATTGTGATGGCCTGGGCGTTCGCATCACGAGCCCCGGTGCGACTGCGGTCCGTGCTGGCGGTAGCCTTCCCGGCAATCGGCCTTTTCGGATACGGAAATCGAGGTGGATCGGGGCGATGCCGGAGCCGGAGCACGCGATGATCGACCTCGAGCAGCCGTCCCAGGCCCGGTTGTACGACCTGTTCCTCGGCGGCAAGAACAACTTCGAGGTGGAACGCCAACTGTTCCAGGAGCTGGTCAAGATCGCGCCCGAGGCGCCGGAGCTGGCCCTGGAGAACCGGCGTTGGCTGGCCGAGGTGGTCGGCCGGATGATCACCGACGGCGGCATCGGCCAGTTCCTCGACCTCGGCGCCGGGCTGCCGACCCGGCGGAACACCCACGAGATCGCCGCCGAGGCGGACCCGCTGGCTACCGTCGTGTACGTCGACAACGACCCGACCGCGATCTCGCACGGCCAGGCGCTGCTCGCCGACGATCGCACCAGCTTCTTCGCCGGTGCCGACCTGACCGACCCGGCCGCCGTCCTCGGGCACCCGGTCGTCACCGCGGCGCTCGACCTGAACCGCCCGGTCGGGATCATCCTCGGACTCGTGCTGCACGCGATCCCGGACACCGATCGGATCGAGCGCGTGATCGCGGAGTACCTGGCCGCCGTACCGTCCGGGTCGTACCTGGCGCTCAGCCACCCGCTGAACCCGCGCGACGGCAGCCGGCTGGCCGAGTTCTCGACGGCGGTCGAGGACAAGGTGCGGGAAGCCTTCCCGCAGGTGATGTTCCGGACCCGGCACGAGATCGCCGGGTTCGTTGCCGGCCTCGACCTGGACAAGCCCGGGCTGGTCGACCTGACCGACTGGTGGCCGAGCGCTGATCAGCACCTCAGCCCCACCGGTGCGGCCCAGTTGCTGCTGGTGGCACTCGCCCGCAAGCCCTGACAAACCACTGGTGATCCGGCCGTCCGCGGCCGATGATGGGTCGTATGTCTGCCAAGGCTGCTGCCGCTCACTGATCGCGCCCGGCCTGATGTCTCCGGGCTCGCCTGATCATGCCCGTCGCGACGACGGGCCCCGCAGCGTGCAGTTCCTCAGCCTTGGAGTTCGTTCCTCATGACCAATCTGTCGTCGTGGGTCGAGATCGCGTGTGACGAGTCCGGATTCTCCGGGACCAACCTCCTGGATCCCGCCTCGCCCGTGATCACCCACGCCAGTGTCGATCTCGCCATCCCCGCAGCCGCCGACCTGGTCGCCATCCTGCGACCACGGCTCCGCCACCGCACCGAGTACAAGTCCAACCAGTTGCTGCGACCCGCGCAGCGAGCCGAACTCGAGTGGTTCCTCACCACTCTGCGCGGGCATGCGCACGTCCACGTCATCGACAAGGCCCGGTACGTCGCCGCCCGGGTCTTCGAGCTGTTCACCGGCGAACCGTCCTACGGCGATGGCACGAGCCTGGCCCGGGAACACTGCGATGGCGTGCTCGCGCTGCAGCACCGGACCGACTTCCTGGCCGCGTTCGTCGACCTGACGCGGACGAAGCGGTTGCGGCTGGTCGACCACGCCGCTGTTGACCGGTTCTTCGCCACGATGCCGTCCGATGTGCCCGCCTTGCGTGAGGTGACGCGTGCTCGGGTGGAAGGCGTGATGCTGCGGCTGATCAACGACGATCGGACGATCCCGCCGCCGCTCGAGCCGTTGGTGCCCGCGCTCGCCGAGACCACGCTGTTCTGGAGTGCCGGACAACGGTCGGTCGCCGTGGTGCACGACGAGCAGAGTGCGCTGACGCGACATCGGGTGGCGCGATTGCGCACGTACCTCGCCGACGCGGTGTTCCCGGCACCACCGCCCCTGCTCACGCTCACGCAGGTCGACTCGAAGGCCGACCCGCGCGTGCAGGTGGCGGACCTCCTCGCTGGAATCGCCCGCCACCTGACCACCCGGCCGGCCACCCCCCAGCTGGCCGAGCTACTCGCTCCCTACCTGAACGGTCAGCCCACCGGCTGGCGGGTGTAGGAGCGCGCCACCGCGATACCGACGATCTCGGGGCGGCCGGCCGGTTCGGGGCCGAGGACCTTGGCGAAGGCCGGTCCGAGGCGGTCGGCGAAGAACCGGTCGGCGTGCTCCTTGGACTCCCAGAGTGTGACGACCCGGAGTCCGTCGCCGGTGCTGCCGACGTACCTGGCCTGCAGGCCGGCCGGTTCGTCGGCGCCGAGCTGCGCCATGACCTGGTCGAACTGTTCGATCGCCGCGAACGGCGGGGTGGCGACTGCGATCCACTGCATGATTCCTCCTTGATGATGCGGATGTTCATCACGGTAGGAATCCGCCGGCGATCAGGAATCCGCCAGATCACTCATCCGGGGTACTCATCTGCGGCTGGACCAGGCCGCGATCTGACTGCGGGTGGCGAAGCCGAGCTTGGTCAGGATGTGCTGGACGTGGTTCTGCGCGGTCCGCTCCGAGATCACCAGCCGGGCGGCGATCTGGCGGTTGGTCAGCCCTTCGGCGACCAGTCCGGCGACCTCCAGTTCGCGCCCACTCAGCTTGTGCTCGGGGTCGCCGTTCAGCCGGACGAGCAGCACCTTCAGTTGATCGGCGTACGCCGCCATCCCCAGCGACTCGACCAGGCGGGCAGCCTCGACGGTGAGGGGCCGAGCTTGTTCGCGGTCACCCGGCCGGTCGCGGGTGAACAGGGTGCGGGCGAGGTGGAACTGCGCCTCGGCGACGAACCCGGCGGCTCCGGCAGACTCGGCCATCGCCACCGCGATGGTCAGATCCTCGACTGCGGAGTCCAACCGTCCGAGCGCGGCGCCGGCCCGTCCGATCGCCAGCTCCGCCGGCCCCATGTACGCGACACCGTTGCCAACGGCATGCTCCCCACGGAACGGCTGCAACCGGTCCAGCAGGACGCCGAGGTCGTCGTACCGGCCGAGGCCGCAACAGGCGAGCGTCGCGTACACGTACGCCGGCAGCACGAAGAACGCGGGCAACGACCACTCGTCGATCGGGCCGGCCAGCCGGTACGACGCCGCCGCCTGCTCGGGTTCGTCCGCGCACAGCAACAGCTGCGCCCGGGACAGCAGCGACATCGTCGCGAACCGCGGTGGTGGATCGAACCGCTGCTCGGCGAACTCACGCATCTCCGCGCTGACGCCGATATGACCGGCCAACGCGATCTGGAGCGCGAGGTACGCGCCGGTCGCGGGTGCTCTCTCGACCGGTCGCATCCGGTCGAACCCGCGCCGCGCGACCGCCGCCGCCTCGGTGTACTGCCCGCGAGCCTGGGCGATACACGCGGCGATGCGGTCGTGATGCCAGGCAGCGACCGGTCCACCGAGGCGATCGGCCGCGACCCGCAGCCGGGGGAGTTCCTCGGCCGCGGCGGCGAGCCGGCCGCTCTCGATCAGCGCGTCCAGCCGCCAGATCTCTCCCCACATCTCGGCGCGGGGATTGTTCGTCCGCTGGGCGAGTTCGAGCATTTCGGCCGCGAGATCCAGCCTTTCCGCTCGCCCGTCCGGGCCCGGGCACGCCTCCTGCCTGGCGCGGAGCGCATCGGCGAGGGCTCGATCGTCCGCCGAGGATCGAGCCAGCTCGAGGGCGGTCGCGCTCAGCGCGTCGAGTCGTGCCTGTTCGCCGGCGTAGAAGGCGAGATGGCTGCGCAGGGCAAGCAAGCGGGCTCGCAGCGCGAGATCGATGCTTTGGGCAAGCGCTGCTTCGCACAGTCGCTCAGCGGTCGCGTTGATGGTCGGATCGGGTACGGCCTCGAGGACCAGCGCGGCCTCGGCGGACTGCTCCGGAGTCTGCGCTGCCGCAGCAGCTTCGACCGCCGCCGCACAGCACGCGGTCAGATCACCCGCGAGGTACGCCGCCTTGCCCAGGGCAACCAAGAGGTCGCACGACTCCGCGGGATCGAGCGGCCGAGTCGCCAGCGCCTGCCGATACAGCCGAACACCTTCCTCATAGGCCAGTCGTCGTACGGCGTCCTCCGCGGCGCGGACCAGCCAGGTGCGTGCCGTCGTACCGTCGCCGTACTGAGCCAGGACCGCGTAGTGGCCGGCGATCGCTGCCAGGTGGTCACCGGGGTCTTTTGCCAGCGCATCGGCGATCGCCCGGTGCAGGGCTGTGCGCTCGGTGGTGGACAGGGACGCCTCGACGGCATCGCGGGTCAGGGCATGGATGAAGCGGAAGCCGTCGCCCAGGTGCTCGAAGAAGCCGAGGCTGGTCGCCTCGTCGACCAGTGGCAGGCATTCGTCTACCGATCGTTGCAGCATCGCGGCAATGGTCCGCAGCCGGACCTCCCGGCCGGCGATTGCGCTGGCCTGAACCAGCCGGCGACAGTCGTCCGAGGCGCGGCCGAGCCGGGCGGTGACGATCTCGAGTACCGACCGCGGCGGCCGGTCCGGCTGCCAGGAGCCGTCGGCGATGGCGCGGGCGATCTCCCGGACGAAGAGCGGGTTGCCGCCGGTGATGCGGTGCACCGTCGACACCACCGTGGGGTCTGTGGTTGCTGTCAGCAACTGTTCGGCGACCTCGGGGCGATCGAAGGTGTGCAGCTGAAGGCGTTCGGCGGTGGAGAGGTCGCCGAGGTTCGTCGCGTCGCGGGCGGTCGCCAGGATCAGGACCGGCATGTCCGGGAGCTGTTCGGCGAGGTGACGCAGTACCAGGACGGACGGTTCGTCAGCACGGTGGACGTCGTCGAGGATGATGACCAGGCCGCGGTCGCCGGCGGCTCGTCGTACCGCGTCGGTGACTTCTTCGAAGAGCAGGAAGCGGTCGTCACCGGAGAGCACTTGATCCGCGTCCAGGCCGAGGGATCGCAGGACCTGCCGCCAGGGCCAGTAGGCCGGCGCGCCATCGGTCTCGGCGCAGCGGCCCCAGGCAACGGCAGCGCCTTGTGCAAGCGCCGATCCAGCGAGTTCCTGCGCCAGCCGGGTCTTGCCGATTCCTGCCTCGCCGGTACACACCACGAGGCGCCCGCTGCCCGCGCGCGCCTCGTCAACCCACCCCCGCAGCGCCCGCAGTTCCCCCAGGCGCCCCACCATCGCCATGCGCCAAGCATCGCGCCCGGCGACCCGAAGCGGAAGCCCACTCAGCGCTGGGAGATGTGCTCGGCGAGGTAGTCCTCCCAGGTGCGCGTGCCGACGGTGGCACCGCTCAGGGTCAGATTCCCGCCGGCCCGGTAGACCTTGCCGGTCTTACCGGGGATGTGGATCGGCAGCGACAGCCGGTGCTTGCCCGTGGCCCGTAGGTAGTCGCGGGATAGCTCGCCCATGGTGTACACCTTCGGGCCTACAAGGTCGGGCACGAGCCCGGCCGGCTCGCCCAGCGCCAGCTCGACCAGCCGCTCCGCCACATCGCGCGCATCCACCGGCTGGAGCCGCAACCCACTCGGAACGGGCATCACCGGAAGCTTGGCCATCGCTCCCACCGTCTTCACGGCGAAGTCGTGGAACTGCGCCGCCCGCAGGACCGTCGACGGCACCGAAGACGCCAGCACCGCCTCCTCGGCGCCCAGCTTCGACTTGAAGTACGTCAATGACAGCTGGTCCACCGCCGTCACCGAGATGTGCACCAGATGCCGCACCCCAGCCCGCTCCGCAGCCCGGACAAGATTCCGCGTCCCGATGTCGTCCCCCTTCGGGCCGCCGGCCAGATGGACGACTACCTCGACCCCGCCGAGCGCCTCGTCGATCCCGTCACCCTTCAGCAGATCCGCCGCGACGTACTCGACCCCGTCGCCGCCCTCCCGCGCGTGCCGGCTCAGCACCCGCACCTTCCACCCCGCCGCCTGCACCAACGGCACAACTTGCCGCCCCAACGTCCCCGTGCCACCAGTCACCAACATCGTCCCCACGATTTCCTCCACTCGTCCGCGGACCCGATCTCCGGAGCCCACCGCTCTGACGGACCTCAACAGTCGGATGTGACAGCGACCGCCGGTGGTGGCGGTGGTGGCGGCGGTCGCGCTGTGCCGGGGGCCTGGTGGTGGCTGTGGTTGCGGGTCCGGGGGATGGGCCGGGGATTGGTGGTGGTTGCGGTCGGGGGTTGGTCGGCCGGGCGGTTGGTGGTGGTTCCGGGGCGGGGGTGGGCTGGGGGTTGGTGGTGGTTCCGGGGCGGGGGTGGGCTGGGGGTTGGTGGTGGTTCCGGGGCGGGGGTGGGCTGGGGGTTGGTGGTGGTTCCGGGGCGGGGGTGGGCTGGGGGTTGGTGGTGGTTCCGGGGCGGGGGTGGGCTGGGGGTTGGTGGTGGTTCCGGGGCGGGGGTGGGCTGGGGGTTGGTGGTGGTTGCGGGTCGGGGTGGTGGTGGTGGCGCCGGCTGTGGCTGCGGCGGGTCGGGGTGCTGGTGGTGGGGCCGGGGTTGTTGTGCTGGGGCGGCATTCAGCAGAGGCCGGAGGACGTTGATCGCAAGTCCTTCATCCGCAAGGAAAGTCCGAACACCGGAACGGCGACCGTCTCCCCGATGAGTCCGACTCTGGCAGTCACCCGTCACAGGTGGCGGCCGCCGGCCGGGTCTGAGATGTGCCTGGCCGGCGTGAGCGGCTTGCTTGCGACTGATTCAGAACCGAGTGCCGGGCCTACGCCGCGGTGGTCGAGGCCTTATGAGGGTTTGTGGTGTCGGCCAAGGGGTCTGCGGAGTGAGGGCTGGGTTTCGGATCGTCGTCAGCAGGGTTGTGCTCGTCAGCGGACTCCGGAGCGAGGTCGTTCCATGGGTCGAACGTGCGGGTGGCATTCGTGCGCCGCTGATCCAAGGGCAGGACAACTTCGGTTCCGAGCTGGCTGCGGCGATCAACGGCCGGGTTCGGGTCCGCGGTGTCGCCCCAGATGTCGAGGCCTGTGCCGGTCTGCGCTGGGCGGGCCGGCTTGCTGGGTACGCTGCGATGCCTGCTGTCCGGTCCTTCGCCCCAGGGGTCGAACCCATCGGCGGATAGGAGCGGCGGCTCGGGTGGCGAGGACGGTCGAGGCGGGGACGCCTCCGGTGATGGCTCCTGATGGTCCTGCTGCTTTCGCATGTGGGTATGGGGCGGTCGCTGGGCGGCGGTGTCTCCCCAGGGGGCGAAGTCACCGCCGGGTGGTGGGGGTTTCTGCGGGCGCACGGATCGTTCGTCGGTGGTTTCGCCCCAGGGGTTGAGGCGTGCGGTGTCCTCAGCGGTGATCCAGGGTGGGTCGGTGTCGCGTGGCCAGGCGCGGGTGACGGGGCCGCCCGCGGCTCCGCCGGTCGTGGATGCGCGACCGGTGGTGGCGTCGGTTGTGGGTGGGTGACCGGTGGTGGTGCTGGTTGTGGGTGTGGCCGGGGGTGGGTGGGGTGTGGTGGTTGGTGGCCGGTATCTGTCGCGGGGGATGGGGTTGGGGGTGGCCCAGGCGGGGCGGTCGACCTCGACGATGCCGTTGGTGATGTGGATGGTCCAGTGCCCGGCGTGGAGGTCGCGGTGACACCGTTTACATAGGAGCACGAGGTTGGTGATCTTCGTGGCGCCGCCGTCGATCCACGACTTCACGTGGTGGGCGTCGCAGTAGATGGGTGGGGCGCCGCAGCAGACGCAGCCCTTGTCGCGGGTGATGAGGGCTTTGCGGATCGGGCCGGTCGCGAGTCGCACGGTGGTGCCGACGTCGAGGGGTTGGGAGTCCGAGCCGAGCACGATCGGGAGGATGTGGGCGTCGCAGGCGAGTCGCCGGATGGTGGCCGCCGACAGGGCGTCGCCGTAGATCAGGTGGCCGAGTTTGTCGGCGGTGGCGGCCTTGAGGTCGTTGTAGTCGATGGTGACGGTGATGTGGGGCTTCGGGCCGTGCCCGGGAGTGAACCCGGGTCCCTGACGGTTACCCGCGCTGCCCGCGCTGTCGGTGGTGGCGGCAGTGTCCGTGGGCTCACTGGCGCCCGTGGAGGCGCTCGCGGAGGCGGCCGTGGCGGTGTCTGCGGGCGCGGTGGCGCGTGTGGTGGCGGCGGTGGTGGTGGTGGCTGTGCCCGTTGTGGGGTTTGTGGTGGTGAGGAGGGTGGTGAGGGCGTCGGCTTGGCGTTTGGTGCGGGGGCGGGGGTCGGGGGCGCCGTCGATGGTTTTGTGGGGTTTGGCGTGGGTGTGGATGAGGGTGCGGAACAGTTCGGCGTTGTCGTTGGCCAGGTAGCCGGTGAACGCGACGCCGTTGGCGGCGTTCTTCAGGGTGAGGGTTTCGCGGTCGTAGGCTTTTTGTTCGGCGGGTTCGGGGCCGTCGGTGTCGAGGCGGTCGCGGACGAGGCGGCCGGCCTTGCGCAGGTCGAGGGGGCCGTGGGTGCGGCCGAGTTCGACCAGTTGCTGTTCGGCGATCCGCAGGTCGTCGGCTGGAACGGTGGCCGGGACCTTGTCCAGCGCGGACACGATCGCCTCGGCCTGCGCCGGATGCAACAACACCCCCACCCCCGCACCATCCACCCCCGCACCATCCACCCCCGCACCATCCACATCCGCGCCGTGCTCGTCGTCGTTGGCGGCTTCTGCCGAGTGGGGGTCGGGGAGTGCGGCGGCGACGGCGGGGTATTTGGGCAGGGTGGTGGCGAGGTGGACGTCGCGGCGGGCCTTGGTGGGGTCGATGCGGTAGCGGAAGGTGAGTAGCCGGGCGGTGGTGCCGGCGCCGAGTTCGTGGGCGTGGCCGGTGGTGTCGAGGCCGGCGATGAGGTGCAGGGCGAGGGTTTCCAGGCGGGCGATCTCGGCGTAGGTGGCGTCGAGAGTGGACAGCATGTCGCTGCCGCTCATCGACCACACCGGTCGCTGTCCGAGAATCTCCATACACAAACTGTAAACAGCCTCGCCGACAGTTTTCAAACCCGGATGCCCTTGTTTTCAAGGGATTCCGTTCACAGGAGGTTGTCCACAGTGGCGCCGGGTTGTGGACAACGCGCCCCGGGAGGTGAGGTGTTGTGCTACCACTCTGAGCGGATGGGTTCAGGACCGTTGCTATTGGCAACTACGATGCTCGATAGACCGACGTGAGCGCTGAACGACCCCGGCGAACGGCAGGCGGCGGACCCGGAGCGCGAACACGAATCGGGGCGATCGGCGCGCCGGGGACGGCGATGCGGCACCAGGTTGTCTCCGCGGATCACCGTCGTTCGTGAGCCGGGTCTACTCACCAAGCTCTGTCGATCATCG
Source organism: Kribbella sp. NBC_01484 (assembly GCF_036227145.1). Classification (NCBI taxonomy): domain Bacteria; kingdom Bacillati; phylum Actinomycetota; class Actinomycetes; order Propionibacteriales; family Kribbellaceae; genus Kribbella; species Kribbella sp. NBC_01484. The sequence goes on along the minus strand of NZ_CP109437.1, from coordinate 1,200,114 downwards.
GAGTCAGCCGCCGGCTGAGCGTGGGTTGGTCGAGCTGTGAGAGCTTGGTGAGTGGCTCACGTCCGGCCGGGCCCTGCGACCTTCGAGATCCCAGTCGCGAACAAGCCTGCCGATTGTGCAGCATGCCGGCCGCGTAAAGTGTCGAGAGCCTTCGTCCGGGTCCGACGTCTCGGGTGCCGGGCGCAGTACGGCGTACCGGCTGAGAGCACTGGAGGTTGTCATGAAGTATGTGGTGCTGATCCACTCCAACCCGCAGCCGTGGAATCACCCGACGATCGACTTCACCGAGATCGGCCGGGCGATCCCGGCCGAGGAGCGGGCGGCGATGGGCAAGGAGTTCGAAGAGATGCTGACCGAGCTGTCCGCGTCCGGTGAGCTCGTGAGCGGGCTCGCGCTGGGGTCGCCGGAGTCGGCGCGGATCTACCGGTGGGAGGGGAAACGGCCGGTCAGCACCGATGGGCCGTACGCCGAGGCGAAGGAGCACCTGGCCGGGTTCTTCATCCTGGACTGCGCCACCCGGGAGCGCGCCGAGGAGCTCGCCGCCAAGTTCGCCGGCCCCGGCGACACGATCGAACTGCGCCCGGAGATGTGACCGTGGCCGGCGGGATCAGGCTGAGTTCGCCGACGATCAACTGCCCGGACGCGCTGGCGCTGGCCGGGTTCTATGCGCAGATCACCGGCGGCCGGATCGCGTACAGCGACCCGGTCTGGGCGACCGTGGACGGGCCGGGCGGGCGGATCGACTTCCAGACCGATCCCGCCCACGTGCCGCCGACCTGGCCGGATCCGGCGGTCCCGATCCAGTTCCACCTCGACTTCTACGTCGAGGACCTCGCGGCGGCCGAGGCGACCGTGCTGGCGGCCGGCGCGACCAGGTACGACCACCAGCCGAACGCCGGCCACTGCCTGGTCTTCGCCGATCCGGCCGGCCATCCGTTCTGCCTGTCGACGTGGGATTTGCTCGAGAATTAGCGATACCGGCCAGGTACGGACGGTTACGCGCGGGTGTCAGGTGTCCGTGCGGTACGGAGTGACGTACGCCGTACCGCACGGGCGGAGGTTTCCCTATCCTGTGTGACTTACCGGGAGCAAGGGAGCGCGCTGTGACGACGATCGTGCTGATGGGTCCGCCAGGGGCCGGCAAGGGAACCCATGCCGATCACCTCGCGGGACACCTCGGTGTGCCCGTGATCTCCACCGGCGACATCTTCCGGGCGCAGGTCGCCGACGGCACCGAGCTCGGCCGGACCGCGCAGCGTTTCCTCGACGCCGGTGAGTACGTCCCCGACGAGGTCACCAACGCGATGGTCCGCGAGCGGCTCGCCGCGGACGACGCCCACTTCGGCTTCCTGCTCGACGGCTATCCGCGCACGCTCGACCAGGCCGCCGTACTGGACGAGATCCTGGCCGCGCAGGGCCGGTCCCTCGACGCGGCCGTCGTACTCCAGGTGGACCCCGAAGAGCTGGTCCAGCGGCTGCTCCGCCGGGCCGAGATCGAGCACCGCTCCGACGACACCGAGGAGGTCATCCGCCGGCGTTTCGAGGTGTACGACGCGCAGACCTCCCCGCTGGTCAGCCTGTACGGCAACCGCGGCATCCGCCACGAGATCGACGCGTCGGCTGACATCGACACCGTCCGGATCCACGTCCGCCAGGTCGCCAGCCTGCTCCAGCCGGCCGCGTAACCGTTGCCTGGAGCAACCGTCAGCTGCGCCAGACGGGGGCGACCGACTTGCGGTAGGAGCGCCCGAAGACGCCGGTGATGACGGTGAGGACGGGCTTGGGGACGGTGCCGGTGATGGCGGCGGACTCGTCGGGGGCGGCGCCGTCGAGGGCCCAGGCGAAGAACGTGCCGCCCTGGACCGGGCCGACCTTGGCGAACTCGCGGCCCATCGCCTTCATCTCCGGGGTGTCCTTCTTCGCGAGGTAGACCGGCTCGATCTCCGCCTCCTCGTGCTCGAGGTGCTGGATCGTCACCCGCTGCAGCTCCTGCATCGCGGTCAGTGCGGCTGCCGCGTCCTCGGCGCTCGCGGACCTGTGCAGCGTCGCCATCGCGGTCCGCGTCGCGGCCAGCGCGGCCGCCATCGTGTCGTGCTCGGCGTCCATCTGCTTGAGGAGGTCGTGGCTCACCCCGACCTTCTCCAGCGCGGGCCAGGCGATGTCGTGCTCGCCCTCGTGATGCCGCGTCAGTTGGTCGTCGAAGTTCGCCCATGCCGTCGCCAGCTGCTCGGCCCGCTGCCGATTCCCCGCCGGAAACCGCCCCAGTGCGTCAATGAAGCGTCCCAGATCCCGCCGGAACGCCGCGTGAATCGCCTTGTTCATGCTCATTTCCGCCATACGTCGGAGTCTAGGCTGAAGCGGGCTTGAAGTGGGGTGTTCGGACCGCTACGCAGGGCGAGTTCGTTGCCGGGAACATCCTTAGGTGGGCGCCGGTTGTTGCTCGACATGCATGGTGAGTACAAGGTGCCGGGCGGGAAGCTTGTCGTTGCCGACCTCGACGTGGTCGGCGATCACGTGCGGCGGGCGCAGATCAGTGGGGACTTCTTCCTCGAGCCCGACGACGCGTTGGAGCGGATCAACGGCGCGCTTGCCGGTCTGCCGATCGCGATTCCGGCTGCTCAGATCGCTGCGCGGGTGCGCGCCGTACTGGGTGATGGCGTGGAGATGCTCGGATTCTCACCGGAGGCTGTCGCGGTCGCCGTACGGCGTGCTCTGACCGGCGCGACCGGTTGGCGCGATCACCAGTGGGAGTTCGTGCACGACGTACCGCGGGAGCCCGCGTTGCAGATGGCGCTCGACGAGGTGCTGGCCGAGCAGGTCGGTTCCGGCGAGCGCGCACCGACGTTGCGAGTGTGGGAGTGGGCCTCGAACGCGGTCATCATCGGCAGCTTCCAGTCCCTGCGCAACGAGGTCGACCTGGAGGGCGCCGCCAAGCACGACGTGACAGTGGTACGCCGGATCAGCGGCGGCGGAGCCATGTTCGTTGAACCAGGCAACACCATCACGTACTCGCTCTACGTCCCCGAGTCCCTGGTGTCCGGGTTGTCGTTCGTCGAGTCGTACGCGTTTCTCGACGACTGGGTGATCGGCGCGCTCAACGATCTCGGCATAGCGGCGACGTACCAACCGATCAACGACATCACCTCACCGGCCGGCAAGATCGCCGGCGCCGCGCAGAAGCGGTTCGCGGGTGGCGCCGTACTGCATCACGTCACGATGGCGTACGACATGGACGCCGCGAAGATGCTGGACGTCCTGCGGATCGGCCGCGAGAAGCTGTCCGACAAGGGGACCACGAGCGCCGGCAAACGCGTCGACCCGTTGCGCAGTCAGACCGGCCTCGACCGCGTGGACGTGATCGACCGGATGGTCGACTCGTTCCGCAACCGCTACGGCCTCGGCCCGGGCACGATCGACGCCGGCACCGTGGACCGCGCCGTCGACCTCGTCGCGAGCAAGTTCGGAACCGAGGAGTGGCTCACCCGGGTGCCGTGATCACCGGCGGACGATCTCGATGTGGGTGGCCTTGGGGGACGTGGCGGTCTTGGTGACCTTGTAGTTGCCCAGGGCGTCGGCGACGTTGTCGAAGAGGCGTTCGCCGGCTCCGGCCAGGATCGGTGCGACGACGATGTGCAGCTCGTCGATCAGTCCGGCGCGCAGGTACTGCTGGACTGTCGACGCACCGCCCGCGATCAACACGTCCTGCCCGTCGGCGGCCTTGAGGGCCTGCTCCAGTACGACCTCGACCGGGTCATCGGTGAAGTGGAACGTCGTACCGCCCTCCATCGGCAGCGACGGGCGCAGGTGGTGCGTGTGCACGAAGACATCGGTGTGGTACGGCGGGTTGTCACCCCACCAGCCCGTCCACGACTCGTCCTCCCACGGCCCGCGGATCGGCCCGAACATGTTGCGCCCCATGATGGTCGCGCCGATGCCCTCCTCGTGCCGCCCGACCTGCTCGACGTCGAGCCCGCCCTTCCCGGCCGCCTTGTCCTCGAACGCCGCGAACATCCAGTCGTGCAGCCCGTCCACCCCGTCCCCGAACGGTGCGTCCAACCGCTGCCCGACCCCGGCCCCGAAGCCATCCACCGACACCGTGAAGTTCTCCACCCGAACCTTCGCCATGACCTTCTCCTCGACTAGTTCCGACTCTCACCCCTTGGTCGAAGCGAGCCCGAGCCTTTTGACATCCCCAGAAGCCCTGTTCCACCCAGTCCAGCTGCGCCTCCGGGATACCTAGCGCTCGCCCGAACGCCTGCGCCTCCGCCCGCTCCGCGTCATCACCCCGCCGATACCGGAAGACCCGCCCCGGAAACACCACGAAGATCTCGCTCTCATCGTGAAAGTCGGCATACCACCCCGGCTCGTCGAGCACCCCCGCCAGCGACTCCGCCAACCCCTCCGTCTGCTCGTCCGCCACCCCGAACTCCAGAACCGACCACACCGAGCCCTGCTCAGCAGTAGTCCCGGAAACGCCGTACCGACTGATCTTCCGCACCTCCAACGGAATCCCCGCCAGCTCCGTCCCAACCTTCAAACTCTCCAGAATCAACGCACCCTCGTACATGCTCCGCAGCCTACGAACCCCCACCGACAGCCAGCTCCGCGATCCGCTGGACATAGGCAACGAGGTGAGGATCGTGCTCTTCGAACGGGTAGGCCGAGTAGTAGGCCTCAACCGCCGCGCGCGCGTCGGCGAACCCGCACGTCGGCCACAACGCGATCATGTCGTCGTGATCCGGTGCGCGGCCGGCCAGCAGCTTCATCAAGAACACCTGGCCAGGCGGCGGCCCGAGGACTGTCAGGTGGCTGTGCTCGTACAGCAGCTCACACGCATCGGGCGCCAACCCGACCGGCGCGAACATGGTGGCCGAGTCATTGATCCAGGTGGCGCGCAGGCCATGCCGCTCCCCGACCTGCCGGACGACGGCCTTCAGCTCTGCGGTGAGCACTGTCAAGGAGTCGACGTCCGCGGTCGACTCGCGCAGGTCGTGTAGGGCCATGTACGAGCCTCCGACGACAACCAAAGAGCAGGTCAGGTCTCTGGCGGCGAGCTCGTCGGCGACCTCGGCGAGGTGGGTGAGGATCTCGGCTTGTCGAGGACGGCTGGTGGCTCCGGTGGGCCTTGGTTCATGCGGCGTTGCGCCAGAGGTCGTGGGCGGCGAGCCAGATGTTGCGGGCGGCGAGCTGAGTGGGAGCTTGCGCGCGTGCTCGCTTAGTTCGTGCCGGCGTGCCTGGCGCCTCCCACGGCGTGGGTGACGGTGACACCGAACGGGTCCATCGAGGTCGTGGGATCCCGGCGTCGTCGGCGAGTTTTTCCGCGATTCCGGCCAGCAGGGCGTCGTACGCCGCGTCGCCGGTCCGGTGCGGAGGAGACTCGATCGCCTCTGCGGTGAGTTCACGATGTTCGGTGAGCTGGTCGAGGAATCCTCGCACCTGGGCCCAGTTGACCTTGCGGACCTTTGCGTCGGGTGTGTAGGCCTCGGTCAGCGTCTCGATGGCAATCCGATGCGGCCGATCCTGGATGGCGTCGAGGGTCAGCGACAGGTGGCGGCCGCTGGCCGCGATCAGCCGCGAGAGCATCGTCAGTGTCGGATCGCTCGACCCGGCTTCGATCCGTGACACCGTCGACGTCGGAACGCCGGCCTTGGCGGCGAGCGCACTGCGAGACAGCCCGGCGTCCTCCCGAGCTCGCCGAACCAGTTCTCCAGCACTCACAGGAGTAGCATATATGCAACCCCCGTGTCCGCCAACGCTAGCGTGGGGTTGTGGAGATTGGCTATGTGATCTTGTACGTCGGCGATTTGGCGGCGTCGGTGGGGTTCTATCGGGATGTGGTGGGGTTCGAGTACAAGTTCACGGATGCGGGGTATGCGGAATTCGATGCCGGTGGCGTGCGGTTCGCGTTGTATGAGCGGCGGCGGGCGGAGTGGCTGACCGGGCGGGATGTGGCGCCGGGCGCCGGTGGGGAAGTGGTGGTGATGGTTGCGGACGCGGATGCGTGCGCGGAGCGGCTGGCGGGGCTGGGCGTGGCGCTGCTGAGCGGGCCGGCCGACCGTCCGTGGGGACATCGGACGGTGCATGTGGCCGACCCGGACGGGTTCGTGGTCGAGTTCGCGGCGGAGATCCCGCGGGCTCGAGGGCGGCGGCGTACCTGAGTCAGCGGCGGTAGCGGTTGTTGTGATCCCAGCGGCGATGGCCCATGCCGCTGAACAGCATGATCCAGAAGAAGCCCCACAGCAGCCACGGTGCGGTCAGGGTGATGGCCGCGACGACGAGGCCGATCATCAGGAACGGCGCCAGCATCATGATCGGCGGCGGTGGGCCGGGACGGCGGCGGGTACGGGCGGTCTGCGGCGACCACGGGCCCTGGGCGAGTTGCAGCTCGGCCGGGCTCGGGAGGTCGTCGAAGAGCGGCGCGAGGTCGTCGACATAGCGCGCTCGGGTCGCCTGTTCGCTGCGTTCCTCGAACTCGGTCTGGGTCAGCCGGCCCGCGACGAAGTGATCGCTGAGCATGGAGACGGCTTGATCGCGTTCGGCGTCACCGATCCGCAGCGAGCCCCGGCGTTCAGCCCGGCGTTGGTCGGGGTCGCGCCATTCGGGAAACGGGAGACTCATGAGCGGTCCTCGTCCGTGCTCTCGTCGGCCAGGATGCCGTACAGCTTCCGGCGCAGTTCGCCGAGTGCCTCCCGCGCCTTCGCCTGCTGCTCCGGCGTACCGGTCGCGAGGATCTGCCACATCGCCGTCGCGACCTGGCCGAGCATCGGCTTCAGCCCGTTCTCGTCGTCCGCGGCCGGCGCGCTCATCGCCTCCCACGGCGCGGACACCTCGTCCTGGTGCTCGGCGACGTACGCGCGTCCTTCGTCGGTCAGCGTGAACGTACGGCGACCGACCTCGGCATCCGCCGTGACCAGGCCCTCGTCCTCGAGCTGCTGCAGGGTGGGGTAGATCGAGCCGGGGCTCGGCTTCCACACGCCGCCGCTGCGCTCGGCGATCTCCTGGATCAGCTGGTAGCCGTTCATCGGCTGCTCGGCGAGGACCGCGAGGATGGCGGCCCGCACGTCACCGCGCCGGGCCTTCGGTCCACGCCAGCGCGGCGGCGGACCCCACGGCGGCCCGAACATCTGACCACCGCCGAACATCCCCCACGGCGGGCCGAATCCCTGGTGCCCGTGGTGCACACGCCGCCCGGTCATCGCGGCGCGCAACTCCTCTTTGATGTCGTCGAAGGCTGAACAGTGCCGCGCGAAGTGCTGCCAGGGCCACCCCGCGGCGTACGTCGATCCGGTCATCACGACCACCGTCCCTCACGAAGAGATTGCGATACGTCGACGATATATCGCCAACCATCGCAACCCAAGGGACTCACAGAGCGATCTCGAGGTGGCCGGCAGCCCACGCTTTCGAGGCTAGCGCGGGGGTGCACGCGTCAGAACCAGTTGCGTGGCTGGTCGGGATATGGCTCCTCCAGGCGCTTGAGCTCTGCCTCGGTCAGCTCGAGCTCCAGCGCCGCAGCGGCGTCCGTGAGGTGGTGTGGCTTCGTAGCACCGACTATGGGCGCCGAGACGACCGGTCTGGTCAGCAACCAGGCCAGTGCGACCTGTGCCATCGGCACACCGCGCTCGGCTGCCACGGCCTCCAGCGCATCGACGCTCTGCTGGTCGCTGTCGCGGGCGAGGGCCCTGGAGACTCGATCGGTGTCCGCACGCAGTGTCTGCGTACCCCATGGCTTGCCGAGCTTGCCTTTGGCCAGTGGCGAGTACGGAATGGAACCGACACCCTGGTCCGCGCAGAGCGGCAGCAGCTCCCGCTCGTCGTCACGCCGGATCAGGTTGTACTGGTTCTGCATCGCGACGAACCGCGTCCACCCGCCCTGGTCGGCGGTGTGCTGCAGCTTCGCGAACTGCCACGCCCACATCGACGACGCACCGAGATAGCGGACCTTCCCCGCCCGTACGACGTCGTGCAGCGCCTCCATCGTCTCCTCGACCGGCGTCTCCGGGTCCCACCGGTGGATCTGGTAGAGGTCGACGTACTCCGTGCCCAGTCTGGTCAGCGAAGCGTCGATCTGCTCCAGGATCGCCTTGCGCGACAGCCCCGATCCGCCCGGGCCGTCGTGCATCTTGCCCCACACCTTGGTCGCCAGTACGACGTCCTCGCGCCGGGTGTACTGCTTGATCGCGCGACCGACGAACTCCTCGGAGCTACCACCGCCGTACGTGTTCGCCGTGTCCCAGAAGGTGATCCCGAGCTCCAGTGCCTGCCGGAAGTACGGCTGCGAGCTCTCCTCGTCCAGCGTCCACTGATGGAACTCGTTGCGCTCGCCGAAACTCATGCATCCCAAAGCGAGCCGGCTGACCTTGAGGCCGGTCTGCCCCAACCGCACATACTCCACGTCGAACCCTCTTTCCGTTGGGCTCGACGCTACGAGGACTCCGCCGGTTGTGGGAGACCCTGTCAGTACCGGTATTCAGGCGGCGAACTTCAGATCGGCAGCGGTGGCGGTGAGCACGATGGAGTTGCCTTCCACGCTGACCTGCTTCAGCGTGGCGCCGTACGGGAGCTTGGGGAGGGTGATCGCCCGGGAGAGCTGATTGCGCACCGCGTTCCGGACGAACGACGGGACCGCGTCGGACAGCTCGTCGACGGTGAGGACGATGCGGCCCTTCTCGACCTGCGGGCGCAGCGTCGCCTCGGCCTCGACACCGCGGATCGACAACTTCGCGTTCAGCTTGCCGTCGACCGCATCGAGTGTCAGCCCCTGCACGCCGGTGCTGCGGACCGCGAGCTTGGCGAGTTCGGCCGGTGACAACTGCAGCCGGACGTCGGTGGTGTCGATCGTGACCGCCGTACCGGGCGTCCGCGTCAGTAGACCTCGAGGCACCTGAACGCCGTGCAGCTCGACCTTCAGATCCTCCGCCGGGATCGAGTCGAACGTCGGTTGCTTCATGGTCAGCGTGACCTTCGAGAACCTCTCCCTGGCCAGCTGCGGCAGGAACCCGAACCCGCCGATCTGGACGGACGTGTCGGCCGCGCGTACGTCGTACTGCGCCGCCTCCTTCTCGGCCATCGTCGCGAGCTGGTTCTCCGCAACCCACGCGGCGGCCCGGTCGACGGCAACCGCCAGCACCCCGAGCACCACCAACGTGACAACCAGCCGTCGCAACCAGCGCCGCGGTCTCCTGGAACTCATCCCTGCCCTTCCGTCGATCCGCACAGCCTAAGGGGTCGTTACGCGACGATCATTTCCCGGAGGGCGTCGTCGGTGCGGGCAGGCTTGATGCCGAAGGCAACGGTTGCGGCGGTGGAGTCGACGATGAACGGGCGCTGCCACTGGTATTGCGTCTCGAGCATCTCGCGGGCGTCCGGCCTGAACAGGCCGGCGAGTCGGAGCGCGATCGCGGGCATTCTGGCAACGCGGGCCTGGGGTGCTCCCGCGAGTTCGGCGGCGCGGGTGGCGAGGGCCCGGACCGACACCGGGGCCGGGGTCGGCACGTGCCAGGGGCGGCCCCAGGCGCTCGGGTCGGCCGCGACCGCGACCAGGGTCTTCGCGACATCACCGACGTACGTCCAGCTGTGCGGTGCGTCGAGGTCCGCCGGCGCCAGACCGCGCCCGCCTTTGATCACCTTGGGCAGCACCATGACGCTGAACGCCGACACCGCGCCGGCGCCGAGGTAGTCCGAGCCCCGCACCTCGGCGGTCCGGATCCGACCGGCCTCGTGCGCGGCCAACGCATCGGTCCACAGTTTGGCGCGCACCCGCCCCTTGACCGAGTTGGGTAGCAGCGGCGTCTCCTCGGTCATCTCTCCGTCGACAGCGCCGTACCCGTAGAGGTTGCCGGTTGTCACCAGTACGGCGCCTGTCGTTTCGGCCGCCCGGATGAGCGCTGCCCCCAGCGGAGGCCAGTCCGTCGACCACCGGTGGTACGGCGGTCCCGCACACGAGTAGATCGCCGTCGCGCCCTCGGTGAGCCGCGCCAGCGCCTCCGCATCACTCGCGTCCGCCGCGACGCGTTCGATCCCGCCGCCTCAGGCCCGCTCCCGGACCTGGTGATCACGCGAACCTGTTCTCCCTGACCCGCGAGTAGCCGAGCAGTAGCAGACCCGACAGGACCGGCGCCGACGACGACGTGCACTGACACCCCTTTCACAGGACTCGGCGCCCAGTCTTACCCATCCGATGGTCCCGGTTGCCGGCCTGGGGGGTGGTGCCTTATCAGGACCTGTCGTAGTGGGAGGGCGGGAACGGGTGGCGATCGGTTAGCGGGTAGAGCTCGCTCTCCTCCGTCTGGCGTTTGATCTCCGCCTCTTCCTCCCGATACTCCTCGGTGTCGGTCGGATCGTCCGCCGCGGGCACATCGGTGGCCGGCGGGACGTCGTCGGGGTCGTAGGCGTCGACACCGGCTTCGACCCGCTCCTGCTCCGTCCGGCGGGCGAGATCGTCGTCGTCCGGGTGCAGTGGCAGGCCGCCGTGCTCGCGGCGGTCGTGGTGAACATCCTCCGACGTTTCGAAGGGTTCGTCAGTCATCGCTACCTCCACTGATCCCGAAGCCGCTGGTGTCTTTCCGAGCGTACTCGCGCCGTCATCGGCCGCCGGACCGCGGTGGTGCGCGGAAGGACCGTCACTGGTGGAGCGAGACCCCGGCGACGATCGCGATCGCGATGATCGTGGCGGCGAGCCAGTCGACGGCGAGGCAGAACGGGGGCCACCACCGGGTGTTCGCGACATAGTGCGTGCGGTGTTGCCAGAGGTCCTTGAACCCGTGGGCGATCAGGGCGACGACGAGTAGCCACACCGATCCGGTGATGCCCACAGCGGCGAGTACGACGAATGCGCCGGCGACGGTGATCTCGACGGCGATGACCGCCGGTCGTCCATCGGCGACGGCGAAGCCGATGTAGACCGAGGCGATCAGTACCACCGAGAGGGCGTAGACGGTCGCTGCATCAAGCCACCAGAAACCGAGCGGCGCCGTGGCCTGGATGACGCCCCAGACGAGTCCCCAGGCGAGCGGGACCCGCTCGTTGGCGAACAGTCTCGACATCAGCGCGGTGGGGACTGCACGGTCTGGATCGACTGATCCGAGCCTGCGGCGGCGATCTGATCCGCGAGGTACGACGCGTCGGAACCGACCCAGCCGAGGAGGGCCGAGGTCCTGGTGTGCTGCCAGGTGAGGCCGAGCATGTACAGACCGGGGGACGAGGTGACGCCGCGGTTGTGCGGGATGCGTCCCCGTTCGTCCTGTACGCCGGGCACGTCGATCCAGGCGTATTCCGTCGTGAACCCGGTCGCCCACACGACAGCGTCGTACTCCGACGCAGTCCCGTCGGCGAAGGTCACGGTCCGGCCGGTCGCCGCCGTCACGCGGGGACGGACCCGGATGCCGTGGCGCTTCGCAAGCTGTCGCGGTCCGCTGCCGATCACCTGGTCACGTCCGGCCAGCCGGTTTCCCAGCCGGGAGCCGACCGTGACCCGGTCCAGTCCGAGCCCGCTCGCCCACCACCACACGTCGCGGCCCAAGGGCCGCTGAGGGATCGTCGGGATCCGTTGGCCGGCCGCCAGCTCCACGGTATGGGTGGCGCTGAGCTCCAGGGCGATCTGGCAGCCCGAGTTCGCGGCTCCTACGACCAGGACCTTTTCGCCCGCGAGGTCTTGCGGTCGCCGGTATTCCACGCTGTGGATCTGGGTCACCTCTGCGCTGAGGTCGTTCGCGATCGGGGGGATCGACGGGGTATGGAAAGGCCCGGTGGCAACCACCACCTGCCGTGCCTTCCAGGTGTCTCGGCCCGTCGTCACGACGTACCCGTCGTCGCTCCTGGTCAACGATTCGACGGTTGTGTTCAGCTGCACCGGTAGCTGGAACCGCGCCGCGTACGCCTGCAGGAAGTCCGCGACGTCGTCCTTGCCGGGATAGGTGTCTTTCGCGGCGGGGAACGGCATTCCTGGCAGGTTGTCGAACTGCGCCGGTGTGAAGAGCTGCAGGGAATCCCATCGCGAGCGCCACGCGTGGCCGATCTCCGGGCCGGCGTCCAGGATCAGGAAGCGCTGCCCGCGCTCGGCCAGGTGGTAGCCCATCACCAGACCGGCCTGGCCGCCGCCGATCACCAGCACGTCCAGGACGTCCGTCATGACGACACCGCCTCGGGACGCCGGGCGACATTGAAGCTGAACATCATGCCGCTCTCGGTGTGCTCGGCGATGTGGCAGTGCGCCATCCACAGCCCGGGATTCGACACGTCCAGCAGGATGTCCACCGTTTCGCCGGCGCGCACCAGGACGGTGTCCTTCCAGACGAGGTTGGTCTCCGGCTGGTCGTCCCTGGACAGGATGAGGAAGCGACCGGCGCCGTGGATGTGGAACGGGTGGTGCATCGGGTGGTCGGAGTCCATCTCGTTGACCAGCCGGATCTTCACCCGGTCGCCGACGGTGAACGCCCAGGTGATGGCTCCGTTCTCGGCGCCGGTCTCCCGGTCGACGAGTTGCCAGATCATGTTGCCGGGATCCGATGCGCGGTTGATCTCCGGCATCAGGTCCTCCCACTCGAGGCCATCACCGTGATCGTGTCCGCCGTGCGCTGCGGCCTCCTGGGGCATCGCGGTGGAGGGAACCAGCTTCATGCCGCACTGTGGGCACTTCGACGGCTCGGTGGCAGTGACGTCGGGATGCATCGGGCAGGCGTAACTGGACGCGAGTGCGTCGTCCCCGCCGTACAGGAGTGGCATCTGGGACAAGAACGCGAGGACCTTGTCGGGTTCTCGGTCCAGATCGGGGCCGATCGACTGGTGTATTGCGGTGAGGTCCGGGTCGGTGCGCAACGTGGCGAACGACGCAGCAGCAACGCCGCCATCGCCGCCCGCGACCGTGAAACCGCCGAGGTCGTACACCCGGTCAGGGGTGCGGTTCTCCAGCCGCACCTCGCCGGGGGTGTCGAACAGTACGTCGACGACCGCGCGTTCGGAGGGGGCGAGCAATACCGCCTCGATGAACGTCTCGCGCTCGTACCGGCCGCTGTCGCCGCCTACCAGCTTCGCCCGCGCTCCGCGGACGGCCACGTTGAAGATGCGGGTGTTGGCCGTGTTGACCAGGTAGAGGCGCACGACCTCTCCCTGCACTGCCTGGCCGGAGAACTGGGTCTCGCCGTTGATCAGCATGACGTTGCCGAACCGGCCCATGGCGGTGAAGGTCGGCCCGGACCGGTTGAAGGGCGCGATGTGTCCGTCTTCGACGAGCAGGTCGTCCACCGTGAGAGTGAGCTGCCGGTCGACGGCGGGCCAGTACGACGAGTCCGACGGCTCGACGACGATCGCGCCGTACAGGCCCATCTCCTGGGCGAAGTCCTCCCGCATGTGCGGGTGGTACCAGTACAGGCCGGCGTCGGGGAACTGCAGCTTGTAGGTGAACGATCCGCCGATCTCGATCGGCTTCTGCGTCTCGTGCGGGACCCCGTCGTACCGGTTCTCCAACCGCAGGCCGTGCCAGTGCACGGTCGTCTCTACGTCACCGTCGTTCCGCACCTGCACCGTGATCTCCGAATCCTGGTCCACGTGCAGGGTCGGGCCTGGGATCGACCCGTTGTAGGCAAGCATGCGCAGCTCGGCGTCATCGATGCGTTTGCGCACCGCACCGATGCCAAGCTCGAGCAGGTCGCCGTCATGCAGCCGCACCAAGCCCGTGGGCGCTACAGCAGCCAATCCGACCGTTTCTGTGCTGAACACGCCCTGAGAGTCCATCTGCTTCTACTTTCGTGATGTCGGCAGTGGTTGGTGATCCCAGCGGGGTCAGGGCACAGGAGATCCTCGGTACCAACAACCTACGCCGACAAGCAGACAACAAACAGGGCGCTCAGCTCTCCGGGCTCGGAGCGCGCCAGGTCGCGCCGGTCTGCCGGACGTACTCCTCGACAGCCTCGTCGAGGGTGGGGAGGAAGTGCGCCGGATCGATCGTGCGGGTGAGCTCGTAGCGCCCGACCTTCTCGCGCACCGGATCCTTCATCTCCGCGAAGACCAGGGACACACCGCGCGCGTTGAGCCAGGCATCCAGCTCGTGCAGCATGTCCGAGGCGGTGGTGTCGATGTCGGTGATGGGCTCGGCGGCCACGATGATCCAGCGGAGGTCCGGGCTATCCTCGGAGATCTCCCGGACCTTCTCACTGAACATCCGCGAGTTCGCGAAGATCAGGGGCGCGTCGAACCGGTAGACGACCAGGCCGGGCAGAAGCTCGGCGTCGGGGTAGCTCTCGGTGTCGTGCAGGCCATCGATCCCCTCGACCCGGCCGAGCTCGGCCTGGTGCGGCCACCACGCGCGGCGGAAGACGTTGAGGATGGACAGCCCGACGGCGATGAGGATGCCGGGCAGCACACCCAGGAGCGCCACGCCGAGCAGCGCGATGATCGACAGCGTGAACTCCGTCTTGCGCTGTCGCCACAGCCGGCGCGTCCCGGCAATGTCGGCCAGCGACAGCGCGGCGGCGATGACGATCGCGGCCAGCGTCGGCTGGGGCACGTACTGCATCAGGGAGGTGGCGAAGACCAGGACCACGGTGATCGTCGCGGCGCCGACGATGCCGGTCACCTGGGACTTGGAACCGGCCTGCTCGGCGACGGCGGTGCGGGACCCGCTGGTGCTGACCGGAAAGCCCTGGAAGAACCCGGCCGCGATGTTGGCCGCACCGATGCCGACCATCTCCTGGTTCCCGCGCACGCGGTCGCCCCGGCGGGCAGCGAACGCCGATGCCGTGGACATCGTGTCGGCGAGCGCGACGACGGCGATGGCGAGCGCCCCGACGAACAGTGGCGGTAGGTCGCCCCAGCTGACCCCTGGGATCGTGAACGGCGGAAAGCCCTGGGGGAGCTTGCCGACCGTGTCGACGTCGTGGGACTGCAGGTCGAACGCGCTGACCAGGACAGAGGCCAGCACCACGATGATGAGGACGCTCGGCAGCTTGGGCAGGAAGCGATTCAGCAGCAGGATGCCGGCCAGCGAACCGATCCCGAGGATCGCGGCGATCGTGTTGGCGTCGCCGTTCGCGAGCCCCGACACGAAGGCGCCCAGCTCGGCCAGCAGCCCGTCGGCATCGACCTTGAACCCGAACAGCTTGGCCAGCTGACCGATCACGATGGTCAGCGCGAGCCCGTTCATGTAGCCGATCTGCGTCGGCTTCGACAGCAGGTCGGCCACGAATCCGAACCGGGCCAACCCGGCGACCGTCATCACCACGCCGACCATCACCGCCAGCATCGACGCGAGCGCGACGGCCCGAGCGGGATCACCGTTGGCGAGCAGGAGCGGCGCTATCGTCGCCGCGATCATCGGGCCCAGGGACGAGTCGGGACCGAGCACCAGCACTCTGGACGGTCCGAACACCGCATAGCCGATCAGACACAGGATCGAGGTGTAGAGCCCGGTCACGGGCGGCAGTCCGGCGAGTTCGGCGTACGCCATCCCCTGGGGCACCAGCAGCGCTGACAGCACGAGGCCGGCGACGACGTCCTTGGGCAGCCACGACCGCTGGTACGACCTGGCCACGCCCACGCCAGGCACGTAGTCCTGCCACCCAGGAGATCGCACATCCGGCTCTTTTGCGGTCGCGGTCATGGTGGTCAGCCGACCGTCCGGACACACTCGCCGTCAAGGGCCAGAGTCGTCATGCGCGCGGCCTACTCTTCCGCGAACGGATCGGCCGCCGCGCCGGTCGGCGCCTGTGCCTCGAGGACGCTCTTGACCTCTTGCAGCGCCCTTCGTGCGTCCCTGCCGACCTTGGGATAGCGAGGATCGATCTCGATCAGCGTGTTGGCGATCACCGCGCCGGCCGCGATCCGCGCGTACCACTTGCGGTCGGCGGGAATCACGTACCACGGCGCCCACTCGGTGCTCGTGTTGGACAGCATCCGCGAAAACGCGCGCTGGTAGTCATCCCAGTAGTCGCGCTCGCGGATGTCGGCCGAGGAGAATTTCCAGTTGTGGTCGCGCAGGTCGATCCGCCGCAGGAAGCGGATCCGCTGCTCCTCCTTGGAGAGGTTCAAGAAGAGCTTGACGATCTTGATGCCGTTGTCGCTGAGGGTCCGCTCCCATTCGTTGATCTCGCGATAGCGCCGCTTCCAGAGCCCCTGGCGGCTGCCCGCCGGAAGTTTCTGCCGGTCGAGGAGTTCCGGGTGCACGCGGACGACGAGGACCTCCTCGTAGTGCGAACGGTTGAAAATGCCGATCTCACCGCGGGCCGGCAGGTGCAGCCCGTAGCGCCACAGGTAGTCGTGATCCAGCTCCTCGCTGGAAGGGACCTTGAAGCCGTGCACCGACACACCTTGTGGGTTGACCCCGGTCATGACGTGGCGGATGGTGCCGTCCTTGCCGCCGGCATCGAGCGCCTGCAACACCACCAGCACGCCGTGCGTGTGCTGCGCGTACAGCCGGGACTGATACTCGGCCAGCAGGTCGACTCCGCGGTCGAGCATCTTGCGGCCGCGCTTCTTGGACCGGATCGTGCCCTTGAAGTCTGGCGCGAAGTCCCTCGCCAGCTTGACCTTCGAGCCCGGTTCGACCCGGAACGGCTCGATGAAGTCGGCGATCTGTTGCTCGCGAGATGTCATTCTCTGCCCCTACCTCCTCAGGTACCGCCCGACCATCAGTCGACCGCTCACCGGAACGTTCTGCATCCCCCCTTGCGGACGAGTCCGGAACCTACGCGGCGGGCGTGTGCCGGGCCCGAGCCGGCGCGACGGCCTGCTCCGCGCTGACCGTCGCCGGCGTCCGCTGCCGGCGTCTCCTGACCAGCTTGTCCAACTCGACGACGATCGGGAGCAGCGCGGCCAGGCCGAAGCAGGTGAGCCACTGACGCGGACTGAGCGCGACGGTGAGCAGCCCGCTCTGGATCGTCGGGAGCTGGGTGGCCAGGAACACCAGGACGACGGAGATCAGGCTGATCCCCAGCGCCTTCACGATCGGTGGGGTCAGGCCGCTGGCAGGGTCGCGCCGGTTGACCACCGCGTTGAACATGGTCCCCAGACCCATCACCACGAACGTCATCGTCATCGACACGCTGCCTTGCGTCGTACTCGGGTCGTCCGGTCCCGCCACCAGGGGTACGAACGCGGCCAGGAAGAGCACGAAGGCGTAGACGATCCACATCACCACAGCGCTCCGGTTCGTGATCGGTACGGCGGGGTCGCGCGGTGGACGGTGCATGACGTCGGGGTCACCGGGGTCGACGGCGATGATCACCACTCCGACGGCGGTGGCGAAGAACAACAGGTACAGCACCATCGACGGCGTCATCGCCGCCCCGTCGTTGATGTCGAACACGGTGGCGGCGAGGAAGAGCAGGACCAGCGACAGCAGTTGCGTCATCTGGTAACGCACGTACGAGACGACCTTGTCGTAGACGCGCCGCCCGATCTCGACGGCGTGGACGAGGGTGCCGAAGTTGTCGTCGGTGAGGACCATCCGCGCGGCCTGCTTGGTCACCTCGCTGCCGCTCCCCATCGCCACCCCGATGTCGGCCTGTTTGAGGGCGGCCGCGTCGTTGACGGCGTCGCCGGTCATCGCGACGATCAGGCCCTGCTCCTGCATGGTCCGGGCCAGCCGCAGCTTGTCCTCCGGGGTGACCCGCCCGAACACGTGCAGCTCGGGCATCCGCCGCTTCAGTTCCTCGTCGCTGAGCGCCACCAGTTCCGCGCCGCTGATCGCGCCGGGACCAAGGCCCAGTTCCTCGCCGATCGCCTGCGCGGTGACCGCGTGGTCACCGGTGATCATGCGTACGTCGATGCCCGCGGTGAGCGCCGTACCGACCGCGCTCTTCGCCTCCGTGCGCAGCGGGTCGATGATGCCCGCCAGCCCGACGAACGACAGTCCTGTGGTCAAGGACATCGGATCACCGGTCATCGTGCCCAGCTCGTCGTCCGAGACCAGCCGGGCCGCGAACGCGAGGACGCGCAGGCCCTTCTGTCCCATCCGTGTGTTGGCCTCGTCGATGCCCTGCCGCGACTCCGCGATCGGGACCTGCGAGCCGCTGAGCGGACCGCCTGCCTGGCTGCAGCGGGCGACGACGACGTCGGGCGCGCCCTTGACCAGCTCGATGACGTGCTCGGTGCCGTCGACGGTCACCCGGTGGAACGTCGCCATGAACTTGTACTCGGAATCGAACGGAACCTCTGACAGCCGCGGGTAGGTACGCCTTGTCTCCTCGGCGTCGATGCCGAGCTTCGCGGCCAGCACCACCAGCGCGGCCTCGGTCGGGTCGCCGATCACCGATCCGTCGTCGCCGACCACCGCGTCGCTGTCGAGGGCCAGCCCGAGGCCGAGGCGGGTGAAGTCCGGCACGGGTGCGCCGGCCACCGAACGGATTGCGCCGCTCTTGGCGTAACCCTCCCCGTCGACGGTGAACCACAACCCGCTCGCGTACAAGGTCGAGACCATCATCTGGTTCAGCGTGAGCGTCCCGGTCTTGTCGGTGTTGATCGCGCTCGTCGCACCGAGCGTCTCGACGTCGGTGAGGTTCTTCACCACGGCCTTCGCCTCGGCCAGCTGCTTCGCGCCGAGCGAGAGCAGGCCAGAGACGAACGCCGGCATGCCGGTCGGGATCGCCGAGATGGCCATGGCGGTGCCGAGCAGCAGCAGGTCCTTGCCCGCCACCCCGCGGATCAGGCCGACCACGACGATGACCGCGACCGATCCCCAGGCAACGATCCCCAGGACCTTCGTCAGTGAGTCCAGCTCCCGCTGGAGCGGTGACCGGGTGCGTGTCACCGAGGTGAGCATCGTCGCGATCCGGCCCATCTGCGTCTGCATGCCGGTCGCCGTGACCACGATCGTGCCCGTGCCCCGCGTCACCGAGGTGCTTTGGAACAGCATGTTGGTCTGGTCGCCCAGACCGACGTCCGCGGAGGCCAGTGGGCTCGCGCCCTTGGCGATCGGCGCACTCTCTCCGGTGAGCGCGGCCTCCTGCGCCTCCAGGGTCGCGGACCGGACGATCCGGCCGTCGGCGGGCACGATGTCGCCGGCCTCGACGTGGACGATGTCGCCCGGGACCACCTGCGTGGCCGCGATCATCGTCACCTCGCCGTCGCGAACCACTCGCGCCTGCGGCACCTGCAGGTCGGCGAGGGCGTTGACGCTGGCCCGTGCCGTGAGCTCCTGGCGGGTGCCCAGCCCGACGTTCAGCAGGATGAGCAACGCGACGATGATCCCGGTCGAGAGTTCCCCGATCACCAGGCTCACGATCACGACGGCGATCAGCATGATGTTCATCGGGTCGCGCAGTTGCTGCAGCGCGATGGCCCAGGCCGAGGGCGGCTTCTCCGCGGCGATCTCGTTCGCGCCGTACGTCGAGAGCCGGTTCGCTGCCTCACTCCCGGCAAGCCCTGAAGCGGCATCGGAGCCGGCTGCGGCGACGACCTCGTCCGCCGCGAGCACGTACGGCGGACGCTCTGCGTCGGTCGCTGTCATCCCGGTCTCACTCACCTGTATCTCCTCTCGGTCACGGCGTACTGCCAACAGGTGCCTCGGCTTCCTTGCCCGGAGTCGGGAGCATGGTGGTGATGACGAAGGCGACTGCCACAGCCACCACGACCTGCGGCGTCACCGTCACACCGTCCTTGCCCAGCAGCAGGGTGGCCAACAGCGTGGAGGTCATCGGCAGCCGCAACATCGCGCTACACATGGCTCCGATGCCCATGCCGATCGCCGGCGCGAGACTCATGCCGGGCAACCCGCTCGCGGCGATGCCGATCACCGCACCGGTGAACATGGCGGGGAAGACCGGTCCGCCGCGGAATGCGCTCAGCGAGAGCCCGTAGGCGAACATCTTGCAGGCGGCGAGCACGATCAGCACACCGACCGAATAGTCCGTGGCGTCTGCGACCAGCTCGGGCAGAGCATCCTGGCCGGAGAACAACACCTGGGTGAAGCTGTGATCGGTGATCAGCTGGTAGGCCATCGCGGTGAGGCCGATGACCAGGCCGAGGCCCGCGGTCACCAGCACCCGGTTCACATGGACGACCGGACGCAGCGACAGCCCGATCCAGCGGATCACCCAGCCCAGGAGGGCCCCGGCCGCGCCCATGACCAGAGCCCAGGCCATTGTGGCCACGGTCGGATCCACAGCCGGCGGCACTGAGGTCAGAGCCAGCGAGAAGCTGCCGAGGCCCGTCCAATTGTCCAGACCGATGAAGACCAGAGCGCCGACGCCGGAGGCCAGCAGCCCCGGCAACGTCACCAAGCTCAGCCTCGCACCCCCGATGCCGGCCGCCTCCATGATCAGGAATGCGCCGAGCACAGGGGAGCCGAGGAGGGTGCTGATCGCCGCGAAGCTGCCGGCCGCCGCCATGACCGTCAGGGCCATGGGTGGCGCGTCCTTCTTGATCAGGTGCACGGTCAGCGCCGCAAGGCCGCCGCCGATGGCGATCAGGGGAGCCTCGGGCCCGAGGACGGCACCGAGACTGAGGGTGGTCAGGGAGGCCAGGACGATGGCGGGCAGGTCCCGGTCGACCGGCGGACCTCCGCCGGTCTTGAACCCGAAGGCGGGTGAGTGCCCGCCATTGCCGGGCAGGTACCGGATGGTCAACCCGGTCAACAGTCCACACAGCGCCAACCAGGGCACCGGCCACCACGCGGGCGCGCCCCCGGTGAAGATCTGCTTCGGGAGATCGTCGAACAAGGACTCCTGGATCGCACCGGTCAGCGCCAGGAAACCGTACGCGACCGCTGAGATCGGAATCCCGAGGAGCGCGGCGAGGACCAGCGCGATGAGGTACGGCTTCGAACGGATGACCGCCGAGGGGTCCATCGCCGGCGGCGACGAGGGCGGTGCACCGATCGACACGACGGACTCCTCTCAGCCGCCTCCACCATCCACGTGGTCGGCGACGGCCGCATCGTCCGGGCCGGACGATCTCCGCTGCATCGGTTCGGCGACCCTGGGTGAACGGACCGGCACCTGCCGTGAGATCGCCCCCACGGGGTGATGCCTTGCCAAGGCCCCTGCCTGACGCTCGAGCCTGGACCGGCAGGCCCGACGAGTGGGATGGCTCCGACGGGGGTAGGCATGGGCGGCGTCATCGGTGACATCCTTCCGCTCGCGTTGGGGGTCGCGATCAGCCCGATCCCCGTCATCGCGGCGATCCTCATGCTCCTGTCACCGAACGCGAGGACGACCAGCATCGGGTTCCTGGCCGGCTGGATCGCCGGCGTCGTCATCGCGGTGACTGCGTTCACCCTGCTGTCGTCCCTGCTGCTGGAGGAGGATCCGAACGCCTCGAAGCCGGTCCAGGGCACGATCAAACTGGTCCTCGGCGCCCTCCTCCTCGTCCTGGCCGTCAAGCAGTGGCGCGGTCGGCCCCACGGTGGTGCGCCGCCGGAGTTGCCGAAATGGATGTCGGCCATCGACACGCTGACCCCGGTCAAGGGGCTCGGGCTCGGAGTACTGCTCTCGGCTCTGAACCCCAAGAACCTCATCATGGCCGCAGGGGCGGGCGTCGTCATCGGGAAAAGCGACCTCAGTACCGGTCAGATCGTGGTCGTGATCGTCGTCTACACGGCGATCGCCGCCTCGACCGTCGCAATACCAGTCATTGCCTACCTCGTCGCCGCCGACCGGATGACCCAACCGCTCGAGGCTCTGCGCACCTGGCTTGTCCGCGAGAACACGACCGTGATGGCGGTGCTGCTGCTCGTGATCGGCGTAGTCGTGATCGGCAAGGGGATCGGCAGCTTCTAGGCGGGACTCTCCGGGTCTCGTCACCCAGCAGGGGTGATGCCGTGCTACCCCTCTCGGTATCACCGTAGGGGTGGGTGGAAGGGGGAGCTATGGCCGAGAAGACTGGGGGTGGCAGATCGGCGACCCCTGCGCGGGCGTTCCGTGGAGACTCGAAGCGGGCCGACGCCCGAGGGCAGTTGAGCCGTGCGGACCGGGTCGCCCTGGGAAAGGACGCCCGGAGGGCCACTCCGCGGGAGTCGCACGCGGAGTTCGAGCCCGGCGAGTCGCGGGATCCGGTGGGGCTGCTGCTGGAGCAGTCGAAGTCGCGGGTGCCGGAGCTGGTGCCGATCCGGCACGGGCGGATGCTGGTATCGGCGTTCACGTTCTACCGGGGCGCCGCGCTGCCGATGGCGGCCGACTTGGCCACGACTCCCACGTCGGGGTTGCACTTGCAGTTGTGCGGAGACGCGCACCTGTCCAATTTCGGTGCGTACGCCTCACCGGAGCGGGAGCTGGTCTTCGATGTCAACGACTTCGACGAGACGCTGCCCGGCCCGTTCGAATGGGATGTCAAGCGGCTGGCGGCGAGCGTGGCAGTGGCGGGACGGGACAACGGGTTCGGAGGCAAGCACCGCCGCAAGTCCGTCCTCGCGGCGGCGAAGGCGTACCGGAAGGCGATGCGCGAGTTCGCGGCGCAGACCTTCCTGGAGGTGTGGTACGCGCATCTGGACATCGAAGAGGCCATTGAGCAGTTCCGGTCCCAGATGAAACCCAGAGGTTACAAGGCCACGGAGAAGATGCTGGCCAAGGCCC
This sequence comes from Kribbella sp. NBC_01484, assembly GCF_036227145.1. NCBI lineage: Bacteria > Bacillati > Actinomycetota > Actinomycetes > Propionibacteriales > Kribbellaceae > Kribbella > Kribbella sp. NBC_01484. The sequence goes on along the minus strand of NZ_CP109437.1, from coordinate 1,177,612 downwards.
ACACCCGCGACAGCACCCAGGCGCTGCGCAAGCTGACCACGGTGGTCGATGGCCGTCGGCGGATCATCAGTGACCCCCCGATGGTCGTCCCCGTCGAGGAGGTCTTCCCCGACGTACAGGCCAGTCAGGTCTATGAGCAGATACAGACGGTGCTGGGCAAGTACCGGCGCACCCTGCAGTCCGACCGGCGGCACATGCTCGAGCAGTTCACGCTGGTCCAGGCGGCCCGCAAGGTCGTCGGCGTGGGCAGCGTCGGCACCCGCGCGTGGATCGTGCTGATGGACAGTGGAGGCGGAGTCGAACCGGTGTTCCTGCAGGCCAAGGAGGCGCAGCCGTCGGTCCTGGCGGACTACTGCGGGCGCACCAAGTACACCAACCAGGGCGAGCGCGTGGTCGCCGGACAGCACCTGATGCAGGCCGAAAGCGACATCTTCCTCGGCTGGACCCACACGCCAGACCCGGACGGCGTGGACCGCGACTATTACGTCCGCCAGCTCAAGGACTGGAAGTTCTCGTTCCCGATCGAGCAGGCGGGCCCGCCGGGCATGGTGGTCTATGCCGAGGTGTGCGGAAGGACCCTGGCCCGCGCTCACGCTCGCTCAGGCGACCGCGTCGCCCTGGCTGCCTACCTCGGCGGCTCGGACGTCTTCGACCAGGCGATCGCGGACTTCGCCGAAACTTACGCCGACCAGAACGAACGCGACTACGCCGCGCTCCAGAGCGCCGTCGATGACGGCAGAGCCGCAGCGACCACCGACATCTGAAACCGAACCTGGGCCGTCCAGACCGGACAGCCGAGAAGGAAAGGAAATCGCGCCATGGCAGAGCCCGCCATCGATCCCGATGCGGAGCACAGGGCGTCACTCGGGCGCCGGTACTTCGTCCGGTTCGAGGAAGACACCTTGCGGCAGCGGCCGTTGTGGATCCGGCTGATCATCGAGTTTCTCGGCACCTTCGTCCTGGTGACGGTGGCGGCTGGATCGGGTGTGATCAACCATTACGTGGGCAACGCACCGATCAGCAGGACCGCGGCGGTGATCGCGCCCGGTGCGGTGGTGATGGCCATGATCTACGCCTGGGGCCCGCTGTCGGGACTCCACATCAACCCCGCTGTGACCTTCGCCTTTGCCGGCCGGGGAGTGTTTCCGACCAAATGGGTGGTGCCGTACTGGGTGGTCCAGCTCGCCGGGGCCATCTGTGCCGCGCTGTTCCTGCAGGGGATGTTCGGCGACGTCAGCGCGGGCGGGAACTACCCGATCAACACGTCCGGCGGGGAGTGGAAGTCGTTCGTGATGGAAACCATCCTGACTGCGATCTTGGCCAGCATCATCCTCAACACTGCGACCGGAGGCCGCAGCATCGGCCACAACGCGGCGATCGCGGTCGGCTCGACGGTCGCCCTGCTCGGCTTGTTCGCCAGCCCGATCAGCGGCGCGTCCATGAACCCGGCCCGCTCCCTCGGGCCCGACATCGTCGGCAACGACTACACGGGCTGGTGGGTCTATGTCGCGGGCCCGGTGCTCGGGGCCGCCATCGCCGTGGCGATCATCGGAACCGTGCGCGGACGGCCCGACCCGGACGAGCTCGCGGCCGCCGAGGGCGGCGCGCTGCCGATGACCGCCACCCCCACAGACGCGAAAGCCACTGAGTAGACCGGCCCGCAGACATGTTGGCCTCCGGCCAGCGTCAGGAGCGTGTGGCGATGACGGCTGAACCGCCCGAGGTCCGGGTCGGCGCGGGAGAGCGCAGCCTGGAGGTGCGCTGGATCTTCCCGGGCCGGCTGGAGACCACGGTGACCGGGTGGTTCGGGCGGTTCCCGATCGGGACGGAGTCACGCGAGGACAGCTACCTGCTGGCCCCGCGGTTGCCCGGGCTTTCGGTGAAGATCCGCGGCGGCAGGGCACTGGAGGTCAAGATGTACCACGGGAGCCTGGGAATCCTGGAGGTGGCGGGCCGCGCCCGCGGCCGCCTGGAGTCCTGGCAGAAGTGGTCCTTTCCGGTCAGCGCGGCCGACCAGGACAGCGGCAGCCCGCTCGGGTGGCGACCGGTTGGCAAGAGCCGGCGCATAGCCCATTTCTCACTGGCCGGAGGACAGATCGTGGCGCGCCCCTCGGAGCTGGACCACGAGCCGCAGTGCGACGTGGAACTGACCGAGGTCAGCAGCATCGGCCAAGACTGGTGGACCCTGGGATTCGAGGCGAGCGGTCGTTCCGATCTGCTCGAAAGCACACTCGAAGCCACCGCCCGGCTCGTCTTCGACCGGCCCCTCCCCGGTGGTGCGAAGCCCGGTCTCGACGAATCCAAGTCCTATCAGCAGTGGCTGACTCAACGCCACGACCCCGAGACCGGGGTCTCTTGACATCGAGCGTCAGCGGAGGACGAGTGCGAGCGCGATCACGAAGAAGAAGACGCTTTGTGAGCTGTGGACCGCGATGCCGATCAGAGAACTGCGCCAGCGGCGCGAGGGCAGGGCCTCGGCGAACGTGTCGACCAGGAACGTCTGCGGGATCACCCACGGCTCGTGCAGGTGATAGCAGGCGAAGAGCACGCCGTTGACGAGCCAGTCGGCCCGGCCGAACGTCCCCATCCGAGGCAGCAGCAGACCTCGGAACAACAGCTCTTCGCCGAGAGCGGTGTTGAAGATGAACACGATGACGAGCAGGGCGAACCAGATCCAGTTGCCGGACATCCACGCCTGCCCGCTGTCAGATCCGAGCAGCAGACCGAGGTCGCGGGACACCGGAGTAGGGAGAGACGGCAACATTTCTTCGAGGGCCAGCAGAGCCGTCAGCGGCACTACCATCCACCAGAGCCGGTTGCTGCGCCTGCCGGTGCGCGGGCTGATCGGGGCGTTGAGCCACAGTGCGGCCTTGACGACCGGCCAGCGCAAGGTGCCCTGTTCGCGTCGTACGACGATGAGAACGAGGACGAACTGCCAGATCAATCCAGCCGCGAGGCACACGATGAGTGCTTGTGGAAGGGCCATCGGCCCCGAGAAAGCGTGCGCCAGGGCGGGCGCGACGACCCAGGCGAGCACTCCCATGGGAAGGGCCGCCGCTGCCCACACCTTCAGCACAGTGCCGCGGGACCAGGTCGGAATGTGGACTGCCCGGGTGGCGGTGTCGGATGTCGTCATGTCGCCCACTCATTCGTTTCCGCGGGCTGAGGCTCGTCCTCAGCAATCCTTGGTGTTCACGACGCTATGGGCGGGTCCCCCCGGAGCGCGTCGTCGGAAGGCCTTGTTCACGGGGGCACCAAGCGATGAGTGGCCGTGCGACCTTGGTAGGACGCGACGACGATCGTGGTGACGTACGTTGACCGGGTGAGCCGAGCGCGGCTGTTCTTCTCGAAGTACGGTCTCGACGTCCTGATTGTGATCGCGGCGGTCGAGAGTGCGATCAGTACGGCGCGGCGCGACGACCCGGGTCACCCGACCGGCCCCCTGCTCTTGTTCGAAGTGCTCGCGGTCTCCGCGATCGTTCTCACCCTGCTCGCCCGACGCCGCTTCCCCTTCGGTGCACCGGCGGTCACCTGGCTGTGGAGTGCGGCGCTCTCCTTCGTGGACGGCCTGCTCATCGTCGACAAGGCCGGGCTCTTCCTCGCCGGAATGGGTGCTGCCCTACTCCTCGGCAACCTGCCCGGCGACCGGCAGGCACGGGTCGGCCTGGCGATCGTGCTCGGCGGTGCGGCGATCGTCATCTACAACGACCCGAATCACGTGCGCGGCGACGTGATCTTCACGCCGGTGCTGTTCGCGATCGGCTGGCTGGTCGGCTACGCGCTCAGGGAGCGAACCGAGCAGACCAAGGCCGCCGAGGAACGCGCGACCCGGGCCGAGAGAGAGCGGGAGGCGGCGGCTCGCGTCGCGGTGGCCGAGGAACGCGGACGGATCGCGCGAGAGCTCCATGATGTCGTCGCGCATGCCGTCAGCGTGATGGTCCTGCAGGTGGGGGCTGTGCGCCACCGGATGCCCGAGACCGACACGGAGGATCGCGAGACCCTCACGAACGTCGAGCAAGCCGGACGCACCGCTCTCGCGGAGATGCGCCGCCTGCTCAACGCCATGCGACATGACGACGACGAACTCGAGCTCCTGCCGCATCCGGGACTCGGCAACCTCGACGCACTCGTGGACGACGTACGAGCCGCGGGGCTGCCCGTACGGCTCCAGATCAGCGGTGAGCCGGTCGCGCTGCCGCCAGGTCTCGACCTCTCCGCCTACCGGATCTTGCAGGAGGGGCTCACCAATGCCCTGAAGCACGCTCGGGCGAGCCAGGCGGAGGTGGAGGTGCAGTACACCGCCACAGAGCTTCGGCTCGAAGTCCGTGACGACGGTCCCGGCGGTCCTTCCACCGACGCCGGTGTCGGCCACGGACTGGTCGGCATCCGCGAGCGCGTCAGGATCTTCGGTGGGGGCATGAGCGCGGGCACCTCCCGGGCCGGCGGCTTCGTGCTCCGCGCGCAGCTTCCGCTGGATCACGGTGCCCGATGACCATCCGTGTCCTCGTGGTGGACGACCAATCGATGGTGCGGGCAGGGTTCCGGCTGCTGCTCGCCGACGAACCCGATCTGGAGGTCGTGGCGGAAGCGAGCAACGGCCTCGAGGCGGTCGCCCAGGCAGCCCGCTTCCACCCGACCGTCGTCTTGATGGACATCCGCATGCCGGAGCTCGACGGGCTCGAGGCGACCCGGCGGATCCTCGCCGCCGATGCGTCCGCGCGGATCCTGATCCTCACCACGTTCGATCTCGACGACTACGTGTACCAAGCACTGCGAGCCGGCGCGAGCGGATTCGTCCTCAAGGACGACCCTCCCGAGCAGCTGATCGCCGCTGTGCGAACCGTCGCCGCCGGAGATGCTCTCCTTTCGCCCGCTATCACCAAACGGGTGATCCAGCACTTCACCCGACTCCAACGACAGGCTCCGCCGAAGGCCGTGGACACCTTGACCACCCGGGAGACGGAGGTGTTCCGCCTGATCACGCGCGGTCTGTCCAACGCCGAGATCGGGCACGAGCTGTTCATCAGCGACACGACGGTCAAGACACACGTCACCCGCCTGCTGCAAAAGCTCGCGCTGCGCGACCGCGCACAGGCGATCGTCCTCGCCTACCAGACGGGCCTGTTCGACGCGTCCGAGACGCAACCGGACGACCCAAGCTGACCGTTGTGGGTCGTACCTGAGTAGGACCCACAGCTCATCGGCTGGTCGGACTGAAGCGCGACCTCATGACGACGCGCTGACGCGATCGGGTTCCTAGCGTTTGAGACATGATCACCATCGACTCTCTGTCCAAGAAGTACGGCGCCGGCACCGTCGTGGACGACATCAGTTTCGTTGCGCCAGCAGGCCGCGTGACCGGCTTCCTGGGTCCCAACGGGGCCGGCAAGTCCACCTCGATGCGCATGATGGTCGGCCTCACCGCACCCACTTCGGGGAGTGCCACCATCTCCGGTCGCAGGTTCGCAGACCTTCCCAACCCAGGGCGGGAGGTCGGCGTGATGCTTGACGCTTCGGCCCAGCATGCCGGCCGCACCGGCCGCGAGATCCTCACCATCGCCCAGCGGACGATGGGGCTACCCAGCCATCGGGTCGCGGAGATGCTGGAGCTGGTCAGCCTCACCGAAACCGAGGCGAACCGCCGGGTGCGCAACTACTCGCTCGGGATGCGCCAGCGACTCGGCATCGCCACCGCCCTCATCGGCCACCCGGCCGTGCTGATCCTCGACGAGCCGGCCAACGGGCTCGACCCGGCCGGCATCCGCTGGATGCGGGACCTGCTCCGCGAGTACGCGGATCAGGGCGGAACCGTCCTGCTGTCGTCGCACCTGCTGCGGGAGATCGAGGTCATTGCCGATGACATCGTGATGATCGGCAAGGGCAGGATCGTCTGCCAGGGCTCGAAGACGCAGCTCCTGCAGTCTGCGGGCACGGTCGTCCGCGCTGTGGACCTGTATGCGCTCAAGCGGGCGCTCGACACGTCCGGTCTTCACACCACCGTCTCGGACGACGGGGCTCTGCGCACCGACGCGGACCCGGCACGGGTCGGACGAGTGGCGCACGAGGCAGGCGTGGCTCTCGTCGAGCTGCGCACCGCCGACGGCGGACTGGAGGAGATGTTCCTTCAGCTCACCGCCGACACCCAACGAGAAAGGAAAGCAGCATGACCGCCATCGTCGTCAATCCCGTCCGCGATCAGCGCGCCGACATCCATCCGGTGCCGCTCTCGAGAGTCATCGCGGTCGAGCTGCGCAAGATGTTCGACACCCGTTCCGGCTTCTGGCTGATGGCGAGCATCGTCATCACCGCCCTGCTGACCACGATCGGGACGATCGCGTTCGCCCCTGACGCGGACCTCACCTATTACACCTTCGCCAAGGCGATCGGATTCCCGATGACGGTCGTACTGCCGATCATCGCGATCTTGTCGATCACCGGCGAATGGAGCCAACGCACCGGCCTGACGACGTTCACGCTGGTCCCGCGACGAAACCGCGTGATCGCGGCCAAGGTCGTCTCGTCGGTCGCCGTGGCCGTCGCCTCGATGGTGTTCGCCTTCGTGATCGGAGCCATCGGCAACGTGGTGGGAACCGCGATCGCCGGGACGGACATGGTGTGGGACGTGTCGCTCGCCGAGGGCCTGAACATCGTGCTGGGCAGCCTGCTCTGTCTGCTGACCGGCACGATGCTGGGCATGCTGATCCGCAGCTCGGCGGCGGCCCTGGTGACGTACTTCGTCTACTCGCTCCTGCTGCCCACCGTCGCCGGCATCCTGGCCACCAGCCAAGACTGGTTCCGGCACCTGCAGCCATGGGTCGACCTCAACTACGCCCAAGCCGCCCTCTTCCAAGGCACCCTCACCACCGAGCAGTGGGCCAACGTCGCGGTCACAGCCTCAACCTGGCTCGTCTTGCCCGCCATCCTCGGCCTCCACCTGGTTATGAAGTCCGAAGTCAAGTAACCGACAAGCGAGCGCCTCAGTCCTCGGACTTCTGGTCCTCGGGCTCGTGTTGGGCGAGGCCGGTCTCCTCGCGTCACACGCTTGCTTGAACCGCCGCGAGGTGCTGTCTCCAGCATTCCTCCGGGATGCAGTTCCCGCGGGATCCACCTTGGTCGAGGCGTTGCGTGACTCCCCGTGCGGATCGATCATGAGGCATTGATTGGGCGGTGCGCCGGTTCCGATCCGAGTCGTCCGCACCTCCCTGGGGAAGGGGAATCAGATGAGGAAGTTCGTGCTGCTCGTGGGAGCCGTGCTCACGCTGACGCTGGGGTTGCTGACCCCGGCGTCAGCGGCGACACCCGGCGCACTGACCCCGGCGACAGCCTCTGCCAACTGCCAGGCCTTCTTCGGCGTCCCAGCCGGACCCGAGCCACTGTCCGCTTGTCAGTGGGACATGCGTGCGATCGGAGTCGGTGCGGCGTCGTACGCCAACGCGACCGGTAACGGCGTCAATGTGGGGGTGATTGACGGCGGGGTCGACTTCACCCACCCCGACCTTGCCGGCGGCATCGACGTCGCTCGGTCGTGCTCGTTCATCTTCTCGACCACGCCGACGGCCGACCCGCGGGAGATCGCCAACGGTGACTGCAGTAACAAGGCCGCAGTACAGGATCTGCAAGGCCACGGCACGCATGTATCCAGCACGATCGCCGGCCGGGTCAACGGCGTCGGCATCGCCGGTGTGGCACCCAGGGCCAAGATCGTGGCCATCAAGGCCTGCACCATCATGGGCTTCTGCTTCGCCGACTCGGTGGCTGCCGCGCTTCGGTACGCCGGTGACCAGCGCCTCGACGTCGTCAACCTCAGCCTGTTCGCCGACCCGTGGCTCTACTTCTGCGGCAACGACGCCGAGCAGCGAGCGATCCTCGCGGACCTGCGGAATGCCTCTCGGTACGCACAGCAGCGCGGCGTCGTGATCGTGGCCGCGGCCGGCAACGAGGCGCAGGACCTGGGGCACCCGACCACCGACACCATCAGCCCGGACTGGCCGCCGGACACAGCCGTGACCCGCGAGGTACGCAACAACTGCCGAGTGGCGCCTGCTGAACTCCCCGGTGTGGTCGCGGTATCGGCCTCTGGCGTGACCACGCTGGCCGGTTACTCCAACACCGGAGGTCCGACCGTGGACGTGACGGCGCCAGGTGGCGACGCGGTGCAGACTCCTGGTACGACGTTCGGCCGGGTCCTTGCCGCCTGGTCGAGCACCGATGGCACCGGCCAATGGGAGGCCTTGGCCGCCACCGGGCGCGGGGTCGAGGACGCCAACGGCGCCCGGTGGGTCTGGATCAGTGGGACGTCCATGGCATCGCCTCACGTGGCCGGGGTGGCAGCGCTGATCCGTCAGCTCCACCCCAACTGGAGCCCAGGTGCCGTGGCAGCGCAGATTCGGCGTACTGCGACGCCGACGGCCTGCCCGGCCGTCTGGCCGGCCGATGACGTCCGCCAGTGCACCGGCGGGCCGTCGAGCAACACCTTCTTCGGCGCGGGCATGGTGAACGCCTTGGCCGCCACCTCTTGACACCGAAGCGCTGAGTGGGGCGGGCACCAGCCCGCCCCACTCTCGACCTGACGCTGCGGCCATCGCCGGACCACAAGGTGCCCGGCCCCGGCACCCTGTGCCTCCGGCGACGGAGGTGGCGTGAAGCGTGGCGGTTCAGGTGCGTGGCCTTACGTCGACCGTGGTCGCGGACTAGGTTTCGTTGGTATGACGACCATGCTCGAACGACTCAAGGATGCGACGAACTCCCATGATGCCCGGGCAGTAGCGTCCCTGTTCGCCGAGGACTATCAAAGCGTCCAACCGCTTCACCCGAGCCGTGCTTTTGGTGGGCGCGCGCAGGTCCTGGAGAACTGGTCGTCGGTGTTTGAGGGTGTGCCGGACTTTGTCTCGGAGCTGATTGCCGCTTCGGTGGACGGAGGGACCGAGTGGGGCGAGTGGGACTGGCGCGGTCACCACGTGGACGGCTCACTCTTCGCTATGCGCGGTGTCACGATCCTGATCGTGCGTGACGGCTTGGTCGCCGCGGCGCGTTTGTACCTGGAACCCGTCGAGGTAGGCGGCGGGGACATCGACGTTGCTGTCCAGGAACTGTACAAGCCCCCACCCGTCCCGTCCTCCTGATCCGTGCCTGACCTCCTTCGGTTGGCGTGACGCCCCCCGCTAGGCCCTCAATCACGACCACGTGCGGAAGGTGGCGCGGTTCCAGCAGACGCGGAAGAAGTGGCTGCGCGCCCAACCCGCCCCGCCTCGTCCGCCCGCCTCGTCCGGCGCGACTCGTGCTGCCGACTTGCCGGCCGCGGCCTTCCTCGCTGAGGCATTAGGTGCCGGGTGCGCGATACTTCCGGTGACGGGACGGCCTGGTACGCCAAGCCGAAATCCTCGTCGTGGGGTGGAGATCGGAGACGCGATGGGGCAGGCGCTGCTTCAGTTGATACCGCTGGCCCTCGCGGCGGCGCTGAGCAGCGTCCCCATCACCGCCACCATCTTCATCCTGCTGTCGGACAGCCGCAGCCGTTCCGGCCTGGCCTTTCTGGCCGGCACGGTGCTCGGTACCTTTGCCACCGTCGTGTTGGCGATAGTGGCCGGCCAGGCACTTCCCGGACGACCGCGCCAACATGAGGCCCTCGTCGGGAAGCTGGAGGTGGTGATCGGCATTGCCCTCGTGCTGCTGGGCGTGGTGACCCTCGCGCGTCGGCCCCGTGCCGGGAGCGGAAGTAGTCCGGGCTGGCTGAAGCGCATCGGCACGTTCGGCATCCTGCCCGTGTTCGGCATCGGCCTGGCGCTGACCCTTCGTCCGAAGGCGATTCTCCTGGCGGTGGCGGCGGGCCTGGCGATCGTCGGCGTGAACCTGGTGTTCCACGACGACCTCGGCCTGGTGGTCTTCTACACCGTGATCGCCACCTGCACCGTAGGTGTTCCCATCGTCGCGACGCTCCTGTTCCCGCGGTGGATGGAACCTCGCCTCCTCTCGGCGAAGGGGTGGATCGCGGCGCACTCCACCACGGTCGGTGCCACGATGATGATCCTGATCGGCGGCTTCGTCATCGGAGTCGGGGTGAGCGGCTGAGCACGCCGCCCGGACGACGCGTGCCATCATCCGTCCCGGATGATGGCTGCTCTCCTCGTCCATCCGACACTTGTCGGACAGCGGTCGAAGGAGTGAGCCGGGTGCGCTCGGTGCGTGACACGTTCACAGACGGCGGGTGGACTGCCGGGTACATCAGGGTGCGCGGCCGGTCGGTCTACTACCGCCGCAGTCTCGGCGATGCACCTGACGTCCCCATCGTTCATGTGCACGGCTTCGGCATCTCCGGCAGCTATTTGATGCCGACCGCACGGCTACTGGCCGGGCGTCGAGTGAACCTGGTGCCCGACCTGCCCGGCTACGGTCGCAGCGAACGAGGCGAGCACGTGCTTGGCATCCCCGAGCTCGCCGACACGCTCCTCGCCGTCCTCGACGAGATGCACATCGACACCGCGGTCCTGGTGGGCAACTCCATGGGCTGTCCCATCGGCCTCGAGATCGCCCACGCCGCGCCCGAACGGGTGCACCGCCTGGTTCTCGTCTCCCCGGCCGGCGGAATCCAGAATCAGCCACTCCCGCGGGCGCTCGGCCAGCTCGGGCTCGATGTGATCCGGGAGAGCCCGCGGATGGTGCCGATCGCCTTGCCCGACTATGTGAGGTTCGGGCCCTTGAACGGTCTGCGACTGTTCCACGAACTCACCCGGTTCCCATCCCTCGAGCGCCTGCTGAACGCGCCTGTTCCGTCGCTCGCCGTCCTGGGCGGCCGGGATCCGCTCATGCCAGGCCCCGATCGCGTACGAGATGTCGGTGGGCGGGCGCATGTCAGCGTGGTGGTGATCGAGCGCGCAGCACACGCCATCAACTTCAGCCACCCACGCCAACTGGCGCAGGTGATCGACAACTGGCTCGCCGGCCGAGATCCCTCCACCGGCCCCGGGATCCGCGCACTCGACACCCGGTAGCACTGCGATCCGCGGTCACCTGATAGCTCGCCACCGAGCACGTCAATCAGGTTGTCCAGGATCGTCGGCAATGGCATCGGTCCGCGTACCGGTCCAGTCACCGCGGTCAGCCGGTCGCCCGATTCGTTGAGGGGCTGGTTCGCCGACGTGTGGTTATGACGTACTTCACCGACTCCATTGCGAGGAATGCGGTGATGACGGCGATCAGGACGGGGGCGGTCTCGAGTGCCCCCAGTTGGGTCATGAACGCGGCAAGTAGCACCAGCGCGAACGGCGCCGAGATCATGGCTCCGGGAACCGCGGCGAGCAGGCAGGTGAACGCCAGGCCCAGGGGCACGCCGGGGATTATCTGGTGGACGAGCACTCCGGCTGTGCCCCCGATGAACAGCGTTGGGAAGATCGGGCCGCCGACGAACCCGCTGGCTTCGCTGATGGCGAAGGTGAGGATCTTGGCGACTACGAGGGCTGCCAGGAAGCCCGCGCCGAGTGTTCCGCCGGTGTCCAGTACGGTTTTGAGCTGATCACTGCCCGTGAACATCGTCAGCGGCAGGATCACGCCGACGACGCCGAACGCCAGGCCGCCGATCACTGACCGAACGACGGCCGGAACCTTGAGTCGACCGAACATCCCTGCTGCCAGCTTCATCACGGTGGCCAGCAGCGTCACCACGACCGCCGCGAACAGGCCCAGGCCGATACCTGCCAGCAGTTGCCAGTCCTTGAACGTGTAGGAGGGCACCTGGTAGGCGTCGAGGAAGAAGGAGCCCGCGACGATGAAGTAGATCGCGAACGAGACGCTGGAGGAGACGATGGTGGCGGCCAGCGTCTTGGCCATCCGCTGTCCGCCCGGGCGGGCGACCTCCAAGATCAGCATGACCACGATCACCGTGCTGGAGAACAACCCGCCGTAGGCGCCGGCGAACCCGGCGTGCGTGTTCACCTTGCTGTCCTCGTCGGTGAGCCGTCGTCGCTGCGAGACCCACTCGGCAGCCCCGCCGCCCATCGACCCGAGCGCCTGCTCCGGGCCTAGGCTGGCCCCTCCGATCAACGACGCGGCCGAGACGGCCACGATTCCCGGCACCGATCGGCGGTCGACGTGTCCGTGCTGGAGGTCGTCGATCAGGCTGGGGATCTTGGCTGGAAGGTGCGTCCACCGGCGCAGCAGGCCGACCACGACTCCCGCGGCAGCAGTGACCCCGACCCACCACCACTGGCCGCCGAACCACCCCGGATCCGAAGCCGTGTACCAGTTGTCCCCGAGCCCGATCAGGCCCATGAACAGCAGGGCAGCGACTGCGCCGAACACGCCAAGCCCGACCGCATTCACCATCAGCACCCAGAACTGCGGCGTCTGAGCGAACGGCGGTGCCGGCGTCGAACCGGGTGGGGCGCTCATGAGGTGTCTTCCTGCTCCTCGGTCCGCACGTGGGCCTCCTTCTGTAGAGACATCCCGGGTCCTTGTGGTCTGGCCCAGTGTTCGCCGGCCCGCCTCCTGCCACCGGCATTCACCAACGTGGTCGAGAAGTCCACCTCATGCTCATGTCTTACCCCTGCTCCCTTGCCGACGGCACGTCCTCCTCATCCGGATCGGGTGGCGCCTCCCGCGCGATGCGGCACGCGCACTGTCCATATCGCCTGTGACGTCTGCCGCGCTGCTCGCTCCCAGCGCCCGTGGTCGCTGTCTCAAACTAGAGCGCGACTGAGGCGACTGCGTCACCCTGGCCGGATGATCCGGTGAAACAAGCTCTTGACGCGGAGGAGTAGACGCCCTGGCGCTCCGATCGCCGGTTCGGGACGATCGGCAGATCTGCCGCCGGAGTCCACTCGGAGGCGAGCCAGTGGGCCTCCATTTGGCGCCCATCTGTTGTGGTCGCGGTGGCTGGGCGCCTCTCTCAGGTGGGTTGGATCTCTCCGAGTCGCCAGGTCTGGTCGAACCACCGTTCGAGTGGGCCGTAGAGGCGCAGGATGCGGAACCAGCTCTTGCCGGGGAGGGCTTGCAGCCAGTTCGTGTCGGGTTGTGCCGGTGGGGTCGGACCGAAGGTGAGGATCGTGTCGGCCGGTAGATCCGCGTCGTCAGCAGCGAGTCCGGACCGAGCAGGGCACGGATCACCAGCCAGTTGGAGTACGTCGGCGACCGGAACACGAAGTACCGGTCCGGTACGTCGCCTTCATGGTCGGGCGGCAGGAACAGGTACTTGCCGCCCCGACCCCTGTCCGGTCCCGCGTTGCCCATGTCGGCGACGTAGCGCGGCCACAGGTCGTCGACGAAGCACAACGAGTTCGGTAGCGCCTCGACCACGGTCGGCCCGTCGTTCTTGAGGTCGAGAAAGGTGGTGCCGTAGGTCGTCTCGGTGTTCGCCGTCAGCACGACCGGCGCGGAGGTACTGCGCGGGTCCGTGCAGGCGATCACATTCGATCGGGCACCGACGCTGCGCAGCCCGTTGCGCATGGCCAGCATCGAGGCGCCCGGTACACAGTTCAGGTACACGTCGATCCCGCGCAACAGAGCCAAAACGTCGTAGCCGAGCTCGACCGTCGCAGCCGTCGGCACCCCGTCGAAGAACTCCATCGCACCGGACGGGGTGTCGATCTTCGGTGGCGAGCCCAGCGATTCCCGCAGCTTTGCCGAAATCCCCGGACTCAGTCCTTGCTGCGTCATGACCTCTCCGTTCACGAAGTAGGAGCGTGGCCAGCCCAGCGTTGTTCCTTCAAACCTCTGTTTCACCCCCCCAAGGGTGAATGCGGCAGCGCCACCGTGGTCCGTGTAGGGAGGCGGGTCGACGCGTTCGGCGGGCCGGCGCGTACGCCGGTGTTCGATCGGCTGGCGCGGCATGGCCTGAGCTACACCAACTTCCACACCACTCCGGTGTGTGCGGCGTCGCGTGCCGCGTTGCTGACCGGCCGCAACGCGCATGCGGTGGGGATGGGCAGCGTGCCGGAGGCGTCGGCCGGGTTCCCGGGGTACAACGCCTCGGTCCCGCGCAGCGCCGCGACGGTGCTGGGGATCTTGCGATTGAACGGGTACGCCACGGCGTGGATCGGCAAGACCCACCTCACCCCGATGCACGCCATCACTGCCGCCGGGCCCATGTAGTTGCGGGTCCCGCGCTCGAAGTTGTCGAGCGTGCCGACCGCTTTCATTCGATGTGGACGATGCGGCGGCTGCGCTTTCCGGGTGGAATCGGAGCTGCAACGCTCCAGCGCCCGCACTGCGAACGAGGGGATGCACCATGACCGATTCCACTTCCGAGAGCCCGGTCCTCGACCTGCTCGCGCGGATGACCGCAGATTCGCTCGACGCGTCGAGCCTCGATCCACAAACGCTGATGCTGGTCCGGATCGCGGCCCTGGTCGCGATCGACGCAGCGCCGATCTCGTATCTGCTGAACCTCGGTGCCGCCGGTGAGGTCGGCGCGGATGCCGAGCAGATCAGCGGCGTGCTGGTCGCGATCGCACCGATCGTGGGTACGGCGCGGATCGCCGCGGCGACGGCGAAGATCGTTGACGCGCTCGACGTCGCCATCGAGGTCGCCGCGCTCGAGGAGCAAGGCAACGAATAGACCGAGGCTGCGAACTACCTTCCGCCACCACCCGCCTCCCCACGTGCTGGCGGCTGCGGCGAGCGGCCTACGTCGCCGGGGCCATCTGTCCGACGGTTCGGCCCGCCGAACGAAGCTGGAACGCAAACACGATCTCCATGACGCCCAACACGAGCAGCCACACGCCGAGGACGACAGCGAGCGTCAGCAGGGAGATCCCCGGCCAGACCAGGACCACTATTCCGGCCGCGACGCTGAGCAGCCCCATCAGCACGGTCCAACCCCGTCCGTGCATTCTGGAGTCTGTGAGCGCTGTGAAGACCTCGATGGCTCCGTTCACGATCCAGAAGATCCCGAGGATGACGGCCAATGCGGCGATGGTCACCAGCAGGTGACGCAGGGCGTACAAGCCGGCGATGAACGACAGCACGCCCAACAACGCCAGCAACACCCGCGTGCCGCCGCCCTCGCCGTCGGCGGCAATGGCCGAGACGAAGTAGAAGACTCCGGCCACGAGCAGTTGGATGCCGAACAGTATTGCGACCACCTTGATCGTTCGGTCCGGCCACGCCAGGACCACGACCCCGAGGAGCAGCGTGATGATTCCATAGGCCAGCGGCCAGCCCCAGTGCCGTCCGGCTCCGCGCAGAAGTTTGGTGGTGTTATCCGCGAGCACATCGCTCATTCGAACCCCTCCGATCCGGCACGTACCGCTCCGGCGTGACCGACGCTCACGCTTCCGCGGCGACCCGCCTTCGAGGCTACTCTCACCGGCTCCGGACCGGCAGTGGCCGCGTCATCGGCGTCCTGCGCCGTGCCGTGGCCTGGGTTCGCCCAGTACGACGTCACCATCGAACGGGTGCCGTCCGACAAGGGTGCCGCCTACCGCTCACACGCCTGGCACCAGGCCCGCACCGACCGTGGATCAGACAACTGGGTGCCCGACTGTGATCATCCGCCGTCAGCGGGGTCGGGGCTGCTGCGCAATGAGGACCACCGCCGTCACGAGCATCACAGCACCGACCGACGCCAGAACCACGCGGACCTGCTTGACCGTGAACGTGCTGCCGATTCCCACCAAGCACAGCACCGTGGCCAGCAGCACCGTGATCCGGACGTAGTTGTCGGCAACAGTTGCTGAGTGATACCCACTGGCGGTGGCCGCGTCGGCGCGTCCATCGAGCTGGTTGGCTTGGTCCTTCTCCGGCTGCCGGTACCGGCATGTAGGTCGGACCTGGCAGGGCTGACGGATTGTGGTCGGGGTCGGTTGCCCGCCAGGCGTCGAACGCGACCCGGAATCCCGGCTGGAACCGGCGCTCGGCGATCGTCATCTTCTCGCGGTTGTCGAGCGTGTAGGCGGTGAACCAGGCGTTGAAGGCGCTCGCGTCGAAGTTGCGGTTCTCGGCGGCAACAGCAAAGGCTCGGTTCGCCTCGATGCGCAGCGCGGATCCATGCGCGAGGTCCAGGCGGGACTCGGTGCCCCATTTGGCCGCGGAGTAGCCCGCCCAGGCAGTCACGACGGTGACGACCGACAGGAGTGCGGCCTCCAATATGGCAATGACCTCCCGTCGGTGCTCGCCGTGCGCCCCTTGCTCGCCATGCCGATGGTGCTCGAGCTCTTTGGCCGCCTCGGACGGCGTCAAACCCTCAGCCATGGTCGTCGGAAGCGCTGACGGCGATCGTCACGGACAACCAGGGGCTGGACATGACTTCGACGTTGCCAGCACCGGAGTCCGTCGGCGTCACCCGGAGGGTGTGACTCAGCGCAAGAGTGGCCTGTGTCCTGTCCGCGCCGGCACCTGCTGGAGCGGGGTTATTGGTGGGGGCTGTGCCGCCGGGTCAGCACCCGTGCGGCCTCCCGGAACGGCACCACCAGGTACACCGCTATGCAGAAGTAGAGCGCTATCGCCAGTATCGGCACGACGAGCCCGATGAGAATCGTGATCAGATACGCGATGACGATGGGCAGGAACTTCCGCTGGCTTGTGTGCAGCTCCTCGCCCTCTTTTGGCGGGGAGTAGAGGTGCTCGTGCCGCGCGCGTCCAGGGCGGCCCCCAGGAGGCGGATGGCCAGGAGCGTGAGCCCGTACATGGTGGCTACACCCGTTCGCCGCTGGCGTTACGCAGGGCGTCGGCGACGAGTTGCGTCGGGAAGGGCAGGAAGACGACCACGAGCAGGACGAGCAGGTTGAGGCGCAGGAACAGCGGATCGGTCTGTGCGAGCTGATCGGTCAAGGCGGTGTGCTGTAGCCACGCACCGCCGATGGTCAGGAAGCTGACGACGTAGGCCACGTAGGCGGGCCAGGCGTGAACCACCTGCTGCAGGGGTGTGCCCGGTGGGCGGAGGGCGATATCCAGGACGAGCAGCGTGATGGCGAATCCGAAGACGCCGTCGCTGAATCCTTCCATCCGGTCCTTGCCAAGGACCCGGCGTCCGCGCGGAGTGTCTGGGTCGACCGGCACGGCACCGCCTCCTTCGCTTCGGCCGGCAGGCAGCAGGACCTACCGGATCGTCAGACGCCCTCGACCGCTTTCAGCCTCCCGGATCGGACCGCGTTGACGAACTCGGTGTAGTCCCGCTCGTTCTGGTCGGCGTACCGCTGCGAGAAGTCGGTGATCGACTTGTCGAACGCGTCGCTGGTGCCCAGGTATGCGGCGATGGCGACCGGGTCCCCGGACCGGGCGTGGGCGCGGGCCAGCGTCCACCCGCAGATGCGCGCGTAGTAGGTGAGCCCGAGCGGTATCATCTCCTCGACCACGGCCGAGCCCTTCATGTCGCGCAGCTGGCGCCAGTAGAAGTGGCGGCTCACGTCCAGCCCCTTGGTCCAGCCCAGGTAGATGTCGCTGGCGGCCTGCATCATCCGCTGCCCCTGCACCACCCGCTCGCCGTGCTGCCGGTACCGGCTTTTGCCCACATAGGGCTCGAGAACCGAGGCCGTCGCCTCCTTGATCTGCAGGAACAGCGGATCCTGTGCGTCGCGCCCCTGCAGCAGCACGATGAACGCCCGGGTCCCGACGCTGCCGACCCCGACGACCTTCCGCGCCATGTCCACAAACTCGAAGCGCTCCAGCAGATGGCGCCGGTCATCCTGCAACGTGGCACGGTAGGCGCGGAACTCCTCGCTGAACTTCGGCATCACCTGGTCGGCGGTCAGCCCGTAGGTGGCGGCCAGGTCACGCGCAGGGACCACGATGGGCGGCTGGCTGACGATCCGGTAGGTGCCATCGACCTGCTCACAGAGCTTGGACAGCGCCTGCAGGCTGTCGCGGGTGTGTGCCTTCGCGGCGGTCTTCTCCGCCCGCTTCTCCGCGCGCTTCGCCGCCTTCTCCTCTTCCCTGTCCGCCTTCTCCTGCTTCGCCGCCCGTTTCTCGGCCTTCTTGGGCGCCTTCGCCCGTTTGTCCGCCTTTTCCTGCTTCGCCGCCTGTTTCTTCTGCTTCACCGTCCCGGCCACCGCGGTGCGGATCGAGGCCCTGAGCTCGTCCTCGTCCAGGTGGGCATACCAGATGTCCATCGTGCCCATCTGAGCGAAGGAGGCCATTGCCTCCCGGTAGGCCCGCACCGACGCCAGCGTCGCGTCGCGTGCGTCCGTCTTGGCGAACCCGTTGTTGCGGGCCGCGATGGTGAAACTGGCCGCCATCCGCTTCACGTCGTACTCGAACGGCCCGGGCAGCGTCTCGTCGAAGTCGTTCACGTCGAACAGCAGGACCCGCTCGGGCGAGGCGAACAGGCCGAAGTTCGACAGGTGCGCGTCGCCGCACAGCTGGGTCTCCAGTCCGGCGACCGGCGTGTCCGCCAGGTCCGCCGCCATGATCTTGGCCGCGCCCCGGTAGAAGGTGAACGGCGAGACCATCATCCGGCCGTGGCGGACGGGCACCAGGTCCTGCTCGCGGGTAGTGTCCTGCTCCTCCAGCAGGGCGACCGGGTCAGGGCGGTCCGTAGCGGGCCGCCACTTGGTGTGGCTTGACAGCTCCGCCCGGTTCCGGGCCTCCAAGCCCTCGGCTTCGCGCTCGCCGACGCTCGGATGCGCGAGCTTTCTTGCGACCATTTGGCTCACCTCCGTGCTCACCGCCCACGCTGCCCCGCTCCAGGCGGCGAGCGCTCCCCCGCACACTCAGGACCCGGCGCTACGCACTGCGTTTCTTGTGCACCCCTGCTTCACGAGCCTAGGCCTCAACAGCGGAAAGGGCACCTCCCGGCAGGGAGGGATTTCGGCCCCCCAAATAGGGCAGTCTTGGCCGCAGTCGACTCGAATCAACACCTCTTTGTCTTGTTTCCACGCTGTTCCGACGCTGAATTGGTGAGCGTGCGCGGTCTTCAGGCGACTCCTTACGACTGAGCCGTGCCGGTTTGATACTGCGAGTCTTGGCGTACCCGGTCGGCGGGCTCAAGCCTCCGCCGTCCTCGATGACCTGTCGCGTACATCTACCGATTCGTTGGTATAGACCAGCTCGTCCACCTGACCGGCACGGATCCCCGGCCTCTCGGAGCGGTCGCGAATCGCGTCGGCAGCCTTCCCGAACCCGGTCCTCAGACCATGGCACGTGGGACGTCGATCTTCGCCCCAAGGCACCGTCCGAAGGCCGTTCTGAGGGATGATTTCACCAGACCTCGCCGGGTGACATGTTGACGAGCGGAACAGACGGCGCCGGCGCTCGCCCACCCACCAGTAGTTCGCCGAGGAGTTGTGGCTGCGGCTCAGCGGGGCTCGGCGAGCGGCAGTCGTCGTCGAGGGGGTGGGCGGGTTGGTCGTTGATCCGTTTCCATTGGCGGTTGCAGTTGCGCTTAGCCCGGTTCCGGTCATCGCGACGTTGTTGATGCTCCTGGCACGGCGTTCGACGGACACCGGGCTGGGGTTCTTGCTTGGTTGGACAGCCGGAATCGCCGGAGTGACGACGGTGTTCACCCTTGCCACCTCGACATCCGGGGAAGGACGCTCGGACACGTCTCCGCCGGCGACCGACTGGATTCTCTTGTGGTTGGGTCTGCTCCTACTGCTCCTGGGGATTCGCGGGTGGTTGCGGCGGGCGAGGTCGCCGGCTGTGACGACACGTCCCCGTTGGATGAATGCGCTCGACTCCTTGTCCCGGGTCAGGGCCGCGGGCTTGGGAGTGGTGCTCTCGGCGTTGAATCCGAAGAACCTGACGATCTGTGCGGTGGCCGGGACAATGATCGGCGGCACGTCAGGGAAGACTGTTGAGCAGGTTGCCGCGATCGCCGTCTTCACCGTCATCGGGACCAGCACCGTGGCCCTCCCCGTGCTCTCCTACCTGGTCGCGAGGGACCGGCTCCGACCCTCGCTGGACGGCCTACGGGAGTGGCTGGAGCAGAACAGCAGGGCCGTGGTGAGCGCACTGTTCATGGTGATCGGTCTGGTGCTTCTCGCCCAGGCTCTCATCCGCCTCGCGGGCTGAGCGTCGGTGCATGCCCTTACTCCGTTTGGCCTAGTCCGGCCCGAGCCCTGCCTGCCGGACAGCGGTCACGGCGTGTCCGGGACGGCGAGGGCGAGCGCGATTACCCGTTGAGGACGAGGCGCCCAGGCGGTGCCGCCCGCAGGCTTGACGCACGCTCTCGAGAGTAGGGGGTCAACCATTCGATTGCCCGAGCCCACCAGCGGGGCCGGGCCGCCACAGTTTCCCACTTCGAGGAGGAGAGGTCGATGACCACGACAAGAGAGAGGTCGATGACCGCGACGATCGAGCATCCGAGCGTCGACGATCGCCGGGCCCTGGGCAAGGATGCCGGCCACCAGACGCCTCCGTCCAGCCATGCGGGATGGGAGCCGGCAGCGCACCGCCCCGACCCGGTCGCCCTGCTGGAGGACCAGAACCTGACGCGTGAGCAGGACCTGGTGCCGGTGCGCCACGGCCGGATGATGGTGTCGCCGTTCACGTTCTACCGTGGCGCGGCCAAGATCATGGCTGCCGACCTGAAGGACACGCCGAGGGCCGGGTTGACCGTACAGCTGTGCGGCGACGCGCACCTGTCCAACTTCGGAGGATTCGCTTCCCCCGAGCGCCGGCTGATGTTCGACGTCAACGACTTCGACGAGACTCTGCCGGGGCCGTTCGAGTACGACGTGAAGCGAATGGCGGCGAGCTTCACCATCGCTGCCCGCAACAACGGCTTCCGGAAGGCGGAGGTCCGGGATGTGACCGTCGCGTCGGTGGCGGCGTATCGCGAGGCGATGGCCGACTTCGCGCAGATGCGCACCCTGGACATTTGGTACGCGCACCTCGACGAAGAGGATATCCTCGCGTCCGCACGCTTGCAGGAGAAGGGCAAGAAGTCGAAGAAGGACGTCAAGCGCGCCAAGAAGACCTTCGGCAAGGCCCGGACCCGGGACAGCTTGCAGGCGTTGTCCAAGCTCGCCGAGCTGGTCGACGGGAAGTACCGGATTGTCAGCCAGCCGCCGATCGTGGTGCCACTGCGCGACCTGGCCGCCACCGACTACGGGCTGGCGCCGGAGTCAGTGGGCAAGGCGCTCCATGACCAGTTCCGCGCCTACCGGCAAACCTTGCAGAACGACCGGCGTCAGCTGCTGGAGCGGTACGAGCTGGTCGATCTGGCCCGGAAGGTCGTCGGCGTCGGCAGTGTCGGGACCCGGGCGTTTATCGGACTGCTCCAGGGCAGGGACGGACAAGACCCGCTGTTCCTGCAGGTCAAGGAGGCCACCGCGTCGGTGCTGGAGGACCACCTGCCGAAGAGCCGCTTCAGGCAGCCCGGTGAGCGGGTCGTGCAAGGGCAGCGGATGATGCAGGCCGCCAGCGACATCTTCCTCGGCTGGACGAAGGGAGCGGACGTTTCACGCCACTTCTACTGGCGGCAGTTGCGCGACATGAAGGGCTCGGCAGACGTCGAGGCCATGTCACCGACCGGCCTCGCCTTCTACGCACAAACCTGCGGTTGGACGCTGGCCCGGGCACATGCACGATCCGGAGACCCGATCGCCATCAACGCGTACCTCGGCGACTCGGACGCGTTCGACCTGGCGATTACCGACTTCTCGCGGCGCTACGCCGACCAGAACGACCGTGACTACGACGAATTCGTGACCGCGATCCGGTCCGGCAAACTCCAGGCACTCGAAGGCGTCTGAGACGCGGAGGAGGTCAGCCGACGCTGACGCTATTACCCACTCAGGGTAATGCCAACCGAAGCGGCCGACACCATCGTGAAAAGGAGCAGCAGGCGCGGGTCACGGTCGAATGTGGCTCCGGCAGCCACACAAAGCAAGGGCGGCGAGGACATTGGCTGAAGTAGATCGCACCAGCCTTCCGATGAGGCGACCGACGTTCGCGGGAGTGGCCAACCGGACGTTGGCCGGCTCCCAGCCGGACTGGAACCTGATCGGGCATCCGACCGCACCCGACGACGCCCCGAATGTTCTGCTCGTGCTGATCGACGATGCCGGGTTCGGCAACCCGAGCACGTTCGGCGGCCCGATCCGGACGCCGAACTTCACGCGCATGGCCGACGGCGGTTTGCGCTACAACCGGATGCACGTCACGGCGCTGTGCTCGCCCACTCGGGCAGCCTTGCTGACCGGGCGGAACAACCACGCCGTCGGGTTCGGTTCCGTCGGTGAGTTCGCCGGCGGCTTTCCCGGTTACTCAGCCACGTTGCCTCGTGACTGCGCGCCGTTGCCCCGGATCCTGCGGGAGAACGGGTACAGCACGGCGGCGTTCGGCAAGTGGCACCTGACGCCCGACGGGCAACAAGGCCCGGCCGGGCCGCTCGACCGGTGGCCGAACGGTTGGGGATTCGACTACTTCTACGGGTTCCTCGGTGGCGGGGCCAGCCAGTATGACCCGTGCTTGGCGGAGAACCAGAAGATCATCGGTACGCCGCCCGAGTTCTACGACGAGGAGAATCCGTACTACTTCCCGGACGCGATGGCGGACAGGACCATCGAGTGGCTGCACGCCGTCCGCGGTCAGGATGCTTCCAAGCCCTTCTTCGCTTATTTCTCGACGGGCTGCAGTCACGCTCCACACCATGTCGCGAAGGAGTGGGCCGACCGGTACAAGGGCCAGTTCGACCAAGGCTGGGACCAGTTGCGCGAGCAGACCTTTGCGCGGCAGAAGGAACTCGGGGTCATTCCACCCGACGCCGAACTGACGCCCCGGGACCCGGCGTTCCCCGCGTGGGACGACGTACCGGACAAGTTGAAGCCGTTCTACGCCCGCCAGATGGAGGTGTACGCCGGCTACTCGGAGAACGCCGACCACAACGTCGGGCGGGTGATCGACGCGATCGACGAACTGGGCGAGCTCGACAACACGTTGATCATCTGGATCTGGGGTGACAACGGCGCCAGCATGGAGGGGACTGTGACCGGCTCGTTCAACGAGCTGACGATGCAGAACGGCATCCCGCTCACTGACGAGATGCAGCTGCAGCTGTCCGAGCGATACGGCGGAGTCGACGCCTGGAGTACGTCGATGATGGCGCCGCACTACGCGGCGGCCTGGGCGTGGGCGGGAAATACGCCGTTCAAGTGGGGTAAGCAGGTCGGCTCACACCTGGGCGGGACGCGCAACCCCTTGGTGCTGCACTGGCCGGACCGCATCACCGATCGTGGCGGCATGCGCTCGCAGTTCGCTCACGTGATCGACATCGCACCGCTGGTTCTCGACGTGACGGGGATCCCGCTGCCGCGGACCGTTGACGGGATCGAGCAGGCGCCGATGCACGGGACCTCGTTCGCCGCGTCGATGACCGACGAGGCTGCGCCTGAGCATCGATCGCAGCAGTACTTCGAAACCATCGGCAACCGGGCCATGTACAAGGACGGCTGGTGGCTGGCGATGAAAACCGAGCGCATTCCGTGGGTGATCACTCCCGACGCGCTCAGGCCCTACGCCCCCGACGTGTGGGATCCGGACGCGGGGCCCACCGAGCTGTACTACTTGCCGGACGACTTCACCCAGGCGAAGGATCTGGCCGGTGAGCACCCGGACAAGGTGCGCGAGCTCAAGGAGCTGTTCTGGCAGGAGGCCGAGCAGTACAAGGTCCTGCCACTGCTCGCGACGCTGTCGACCTTCTTCGGGATGCTGCCACCGTTGCCGGAGCAGACGACGTTCGAGTTCCGGGGCGACGTGCAGAACGTGATGTCCGGGATGATCCCGCGGATCTACAACCATTCCTACGCGATCCAGGCCGACCTGGTCGTGCCCGAGGGTGGGGCCGAAGGTGTGATCGTCGCTGAAGCGGACCACCTCGGTGGCTTCACCCTTTATGTGAAGGACGGCAAGCTCACGCATACCTACTCGATGATGGGCGTGTCGGTTTTCAAACAGGTCGCTGACGAGGCAATGCCCACCGGCGAGGTGACGGTCCGGATGGAGTTCGAGGCCGACGGTGCACAGCCGGCGACCGGCGGCGATGTGACCTTGTTCGTCGACGGCCGACCGGTCGGCAAGGGACGGATGGATCACACCGTGCCGATCCGGTTCTCCGGCTATTCGGGCATGGATATCGGCAGAGACAACGGCGGCGTCGTCGACCTCAGTTACGAGAGCGAGAAGCCGTTCGCGTTCACCGGGACGGTCAAGAAGGTTGTGTTCGACATCAAACCGCATCTGTCCGCCGATGACGAGATGAACATCCACGCTTCTGAACAGCACGGACAGGCCGCGCACGGCCTGTCCGGGTGACGCACGGCACCGCAAGGAGGACTGCCATGGGGTTCGATGACGAGACCACCGATGTGCTCATCGGGGGGTACCTGTCGGTTGATGCAGCACAGGAGGATTACGAGGCGGCCCTGAACTGCGGCGAGCGCCTGTGGGGCGCCGTCGTGGTGAGCAAGGACCTCGAGGGCAACGTCACGGTCGAGCAGTCCGACCACATGGTCGAGGAGGGCGCCGCCGGGCTGGCCGCCGTGGGATTCGCAGTCGGTCTCTTCGCACCGCCGCTGCTGGCGGCGACCGCGATCGGAGCAGCCGTGGGAGCAGTCGGCGGAAAGCTCTTGCACAAGAAGTCGAGCAAACAGATCGAAGAGCAGGCCGGGGAGACGATTCCCATCGGCGGCGCCGGTCTGATCCTGGCGTACCCGCACAAGGCTGCAGGGATGGTCGAGCCCGCGGTGACGCGAGCGATCAAACACGTGGTAGGCGAGGCGGACGGTCATCACGTGAAGGCCCTCAAGAGCGCCCTGGCCGACGCCGAACGCAAGATGGCCGAAGCCGGCGGCTGATGCTTGGTCAAGCAACGGGCGGACGACCGGCAACGCCAGACCGCACAGGCCACTGCGCCGATTGGGCGAGCGGCGCCGTGGCTGCGCCGGCCGGCCGGGTGCGAAGCCCGACGTCAGGCTGTGATCTCGCGGCAGCGTAGGGAAATGATCTCGACGTTGAGACTGTCGAGCCGACGAGCGAGGTCTGCGACCCGCGGAGGCTCCGCGCTCACGATCAACAGCAACGTTGTTGCGGGGCGGGCCGTAGTCAGGGCGCCATCGGGGAGCGCCGAGGTCGTGAGTGGTCCGATCCGACCGGTGACCAGGGCCTCGCAGATCATGTCGACCGCACGGGTCGAGGTCCCGGCGACAATGCCTGGATCTCCGCTTCGCGGCCTTCGTCGACGTCGGCCACCTGACGCAGCGCGACGACCTTGAGGCCGAGAGCGTGGAGCAGGTCCAGCAGCCCCACCAGCGCGGACTGGTCAGGAGTCCTTGCCCGGATCAGGGTGGTGACCGGCACAGTCGTCGTGAAGACCTTCCCGACCTCGGCGTCGAGTTCGGACAGGACGCTGGGACTGAGTTGGCCGACGATCTGGACCTCGTAGACCCAACTGGTCATTGCTGCCACCTCGGCGTCGGAGACTCTTGACATCCAGCGTCGCCGCGCCACCGCGCCAAGCGCATTATCCGCAGTGGGTAGTCGGCCGCTGCGAAATGATCCGGGCCGCGGTGGGTTGCTGTGGGGCGATTTTCGCTTAGGCTGAGACCGAATGGAGCCGCTGGGGGATGGCCCAGAGGTGGGGGCTGAAGTGGATACTTCGGAGGTCGGAGAACTGACGGGGGTGATGCCCACTCCTGAGAGCGCCGAGGGCACAGTACGAGAGTCGCCCGGCGTCGGGTCAGCTCAAGGCGAAGGTACGCCGCTGCCCGCGGCGAGTTTGCTGACCAGCAAGCTGACTGCACCGCAGCTTCCGTCTGGGCTGGTGGTCCGTTCGCGGCTCGTGGACCGGCTGGAGGCGGGGGCCTCCGGACGGATGACGTTGGTGAGTGCGGGAGCTGGCTGGGGCAAGACGATCCTCGTCGCCGGCTGGGCCACGCAGCGATCTGCGGCCCTGCCCGTGGCCTGGTTGTCGTTGGACTCATTCGACAACGACCCTGTCCTCTTCTGGTCGTACCTGGCGGCTGCGGCTCACCGCAGCGGCGTGGCCCCGGGCGGAGCGCTCGGATCGCTGATGATCAGACCGCCGGTTGGCCAAGAGGTCGTACGAAGGATCATCTTCGAGTTGTCACAGCTGCGACGTCCGCTGACCCTCGTTCTCGACGACTTCGGCGAGATCCACAATCCGGAAATCCTGAACGGGATCACCGAGATGCTTCGCCACCCCCTGCCACTCCACCTGGTGATCGTGACCCGATCTGACCCGAATCTGCACCTCCACCGGCTCCGCGTCGACGGCGCGCTCGCGGAGGTACGCGCGGAGGACCTGGCCTTCACCGAGGCGGAGTCCCACGAGCTCTTGGTGCGATCAGGGGTCGACCTGCCGGCTGCGCTGAGCAGTCGAATCCTGGATCGAACCGATGGATGGGCCGCCGGGCTCCGGCTGGCGGCGATGTTCGCGGCCACCAGAGCAGAGTTCGACCGCATCGAGGAGTTCACCGGGAACGACGCGGGCGTCGCCGAGTATCTGTTCGACGAAGTCCTCGCGGCCTTGCCCGCGGAGCGCCGCCGCTTCTTGCTGCGGACGAGCGCCGCGGACCGCATGTGCGCCGACCTGGCCGATCTGCTGACCGATCGCAGTGGGAGTCAGAGGGAGTTGGAGAGCTTGGTGCGGTCCAACGCCTTCGTGGTGGCCCTCGGAACAGACCGCCGCTGGTTCCGATACCACCCGCTCCTGGTCGACTTGCTCCGTCACCGGCTGCTCTTGGACGACCCGGACCTCGTGCCTGAACTGCACCGGCGGGCGGCGCGGTGGTTCGCCGGCCACGGAGAGGCGATCGAAGCGGTCCGCCACGCGGTTCGGGCGCAGGACTGGCAACTCGTCGGCGAACTGATGGTCGATGGCGCCGCGATGCGTGCCCTGTCGGCGGAGCGGCAGGCGTTCGGAGCACTCCTGGCGGAGATTCCCGCCGCAGAGTTGCACTCCAGCGCAGAGTTGAGGGCAAGCGCGGCGATCGCCTGCTTCATCGCCCGTGACTATGCGGGATTCAGCAACCATATCGCGCACGCACGAGGCTTGTTGACCGAACGCGACGAGGCGTCCCGCAGATCGCTCGAGCTGTTCCTCGGCGTAGCCGACCTCGTGCTGAGCCGTGTACAGGGCAGCGTGCCCGACTTGATCGTGGCTGCCAGGCAGCTGCTGCGGCGGCTGTCCGACCCCGAGGTGGCGCGACTGCCGGCCGCGTCCACGTACGAGGCACCGGCGTTGAGCAATCTAGGGGTGGGGCTCGTCTGGTCGGCCCACACCGACGAGGCCGAGCAGCCGCTGCGCGAGTCGATGGGCGTCGCCACCACCACCAGAATTGACCTCACGGTGGTGAACAGCCTTGGCTACTTGGCACTGATCGAGTGGGAGCGGGGCCACCTGCAGGCCGCGCACGACCTGGCGGCCCAGGCGCTGGAGATCATCGAGCAGCGGGGTTGGACCGAGCATGCCCAGGCCATTGTGGTCTACCTGGTCCTGGCCCGGATCGAGTTGGAGCGAAACCACCGCGAGATCGCCCAGATGTTCATCGACGCCGCCCTGGCCGCCGAGCGCAACGACCCGGACCGCACCCCCTATCCGGCGCTGCGCGCGACCCAGGCGCGGCTGTGGCTCGCGGCGGGGGAAGTCAATCGGGCCGAGGACCTGATGGTCGTCCTGGGCTCTGAGCTGGAAGATCGTGCGATGGCGCCGCTCCTCGGTCGATGGGTCACAGTCGTCCAAGCCGAGATCGATCTGGCCCGTGGACGTCACGACGCCGCCGTGAATCGGTTACGTTCACTGCTCGCCGCGCCAACTGCAGGCGACGATGCGATGACCAGCGCACCTGGTGGCACCGCGGGTCTCGACGAGGTCAGACTGTGCCTGGCGCGGGCCGAGCAGGTTCTCGGCAATCTGACAGTGGCGGAGGACATCTTGTCGCCGCTGCGCGAGCAATGCCCGAGTGCGGTGATAAAGGCCCGGGCTTGGCTCGTGACCGCGCTGGTGGCCGACAGTCAGCGGGAGGACCATCGAGCCCTTGCTGCTGTGGACCAGGCGCTGTCCATTGCCGAATCAGAGGACATTCGCCGGCCATTCGTCGCCCTCGGCAACGGGCGCCCCGAGGCACTGCTGAGGCATCGGCTACGACTCTGGGACGGTGCGGATCCGGCTGCCCGGCAATTCGTTGACGCCCTTCTCGAGGACATCGGCTCGGCCGACCGCATCGCTGTCGAACCCACGCCTCTTGACGAGCCCCTCACAGATCGCGAATACGTTGTCCTCAGCCATCTGGCGACGCTCGAAACCAACGACGAGATCGCCACAGAACTCTTCGTATCCGTCAACACCGTGAAGGCACATGCCCGGGGCGTGTACCGCAAGCTCGCAGTCCACAGTCGCCGCGAGGCGGTCCGCCGGGCGCGTGAGCTCGGACTGATTTGAGCTCCCTTCGCCACAACCTCAGCGCACCCTCGGCGGCCTCCCACCAGGCCCCAAGAGCAACAAGCCCCGAACCCAAGGACGGTTCGGAGCCATGCCGATGCCTTGAGACATCACACAGCGCCCCGGCAGTGTTGCCCCCGGCAGGATTCGAACCTGCGACGCACGGGTTTAGGAAACCGACGCACCCCACCGACTTACGCCCCTCCAGGTGTATCTAGCCCACACCAGTTCGGCTGGCCTCGACTCCAGTCGACCCTGATCGACGCCTCTTTGTTCCCACGGTGTTCCCCCGCTGAACTGATGAGCGCGGCGACGCGACGCACAGCTGCAGCGGGGCGGAGGCGTGGGCGTCCTACTGGATTTCGACGTCGGCCGCGACCCGCCTGGGCCTGCTGTTCTGTGACGTACTGGCGCAGAGTACTTGTTCCTAACCAGTCCCATGCCCCGTGCCTTTCATTCCCGGGTCGCGTCCTGGACCTGCCCGAAGCTAAGCCTCGTGTGGACAGGGCGGGTGACTGTTGGCCTTGCGCGACGGATTCACGCTGCACCGCAGTGGAGGCGCAGCGCGTCGATCTGGGTGGGGGTACCGAACACGATCAGGATGGTCTGGGGCTCGAGCCGAGTATCGGGAGTCGGGTTGGGCAGGAACATGCCGGTGCTGCTGGGCCGGACGGCGAGCAGTAGGGCTCCAGTGGTCTCCAACAGGGCTGCGTCGCGTAAAGAGCGGCCGGCTAGCCGCGACGCGGAGGGAATCTCAACCTCCTCGATCCGGAAATCGAGGGCCTCATCGTGCATGACCACGTCGAGGAATTCTGCGACGTGCGGCTGCTGTGCAAAGGCCGCCATTCGCCGACCGCCGATCAGTTGCGGGTTGACGGCCCGATTGGCGCCCGCGCGGACGAGCTTAGCCTTGGAGGCCTCGGTGCGGGCACGAGCGATGATGACCAACTCAGGCCGCATGGCGCGGCTGGACAGCGTGACGTAAACGTTGTCGGCGTCGGTGTCGACTGCAGCGATGAGCGCGCGGGCGCGGGCGATACCGGCGGCTGCGAGAACGTCGTCATCTGTGACGTCGCCGAGCACAGTCGCGTGCTCAAGCCCTTCCAGTCGGTCAGGGTTGCGATCGATGACGACGATTTGCTGTCCAGTGGCGGCGAGGTAGTGTGCGCTCGCGCGTCCGACGCGGCCCCACCCGCAGATTATGAAGTGGTCGGTCATTCGGCTGATGTCACGGTCCATTCGACGCCTTTCCAGGTGCTGCTGCAGGTGTCCTTCGATCAGGGCCTCGAGCAGGACGCCCAACGTGTACAGCGCGGTTCCGACTCCCGCCAGGATGAGCACAATCGTGAACAGCTTGCCGGCGGCGTTGAACGGATGTACCTCGCGGAAACCAACGGTCGTTACGGTGGTGACTGTCTGGTACAACGCATCGAGGACGCCGAACCCGAGGATGACGTACCCGAGCGTGCCAGCGCCGACCACGACCCCAAGGGCCAGGAGCGCGAGGCGGATCCGGCGAAATGTCCCCACGAGTCGGATTATCCCTTCGTGCCGGCGTCCAGCCTCGGTCTCTTCGGCTGCAAGCAGGGACCGAGACCGGCCGCCACTAAAGGGGACTGCGTTTCGACCGTTTCGGGGACCTACGGCCGGTCCGCCGACAGGAGGATCGCGGTATATCTGAGAGATGAGCAGGGACGACAGCAGCAACCGATGGTTCGAGCCGGCGCTCTTCCAGCACCTGCCGCCCGAGGAGTGCCGAGAGCTCCTAGCCGCCAAGTCCGTGGGACGGGTGGGATTCAACGGCCCGGAAGGTGTTCAGGTGCTGCCCGTCAACTACGTCGTCCACCGGCGCAGCATCTTCTTTCGGACAGCAGCCGACAGCGCGCTGGCCAACGCGATGCGCCACAGCCGGGTCGCCTTCGAGATCGACGACATCGACGAGTTCCTGCAGCGCGGGTGGAGCGTCGTGGCCGTCGGTGACGCAGAGCTCGTCGACGACCAGGACACCCTCGTGGAGCTATGGGGAGAACAGGGGCCCAAGCCATGGGCGGTCGGCCTGCGCACCCAGTTCGTGCGGATCACACCGATCCGTCTGACCGGCCGCCGCGTCCTCCAGCAATAGCCCACAATCAGTCGGCGGCAAGAACCGATGTTCCGTGAGCCCGCTTCCGCGAGCAGCTGCCGGCGCCGAGGCGCGAACGCGTTTCCGTGCCAACGGCTGGTGTTTCGGCCCGCCCACTCCCTGCTGTCGGTGGTGCGGTTGTCATTGCAGAGCCGTTCCCGCCGAACTGTGGGGCAGGCTGCTCGTCAAGCGCCGCAGAGTGTCGGTCCTACGCTGTTTCGGGTGGGCAGGCGGTGTCGACAAGAACCCGGGCGGCGGCCTTCCCGGCGTCCGGGGTGGCGGGGTCGGCGTCGAGGACGCCGCCCGAGAGCCCGCCGTCGATCAGCAGGGTCAGCTGCCGGGCGAGGAGGTCGGGGTCGGCGGCACCGGCTCGGCGGGCCAGGTCAGTGACCCAGGCGCGGACGACGTTCTTGTGCTCGACGGTGCGCCCGTGCACGTCGGTGCCGGCCTCGGACTCTGCCGCTGCGTTGATGAATGCGCAGCCGTGGTAGCCCTCGCGCAGGCAGGCCGAGCTCAGGCCGTCGAACATCCCGACCAGCTGGTCGCGCGGGTCCTCGCCAGCGGTCCGGGCCGCGGCGCGAAGCTGGCCGAACCAGGCCTGGTCGACCTTGTCGAGGTAGGCCAGCACGAGGTCGTCCTTGCGCGGGAAGTGCTTGTACAGGGTGGCCTTCGCCACGCCGGACTCGGCGATCACTGTGTCTACCCCGACGCCGCGAGGACCGTGCGCGTAGAACAGCCGGAACGCGGTGTCCAGGATGCGCTCGCGCGCCGGCTTCGTGTTCATGGCCCCGCTCATGTGGTGCACCTTTCGACGTGATCCTGAGCCCATAGTATAGACAGATCTGTCTCCTAATGACTCCGCTTCCATAGATCGACCGATCTCAATGGCCATCATATAGGGAGATCTGGTCGCGGCTTGCGGGTAGACAGGTCTGTCTGTTAGCTTTCGCTGCAACGATCGATACGCAGGGAGCACCAATCATGAGAATCGCAGTTCTGGGCACCGGGATGGTCGGCCGCACCTTCGCGGCACGGCTGACCGAGCTGGGTCACGAGGTCACCGTCGGCACCCGTGACGTGGCCGCCACGATGGCGCGCACCGATACAGACGCGATGGGCAACTCGCCGTTCCCGGAGTGGGCGGCCGAGCACACCGCGGTCACGCTGGCCACCTTCGCCGACGCCGCGGCACCAGCCGAGCTCGTCGTGAACGCCACCACGGGATCCGCGTCGATCGCCGTACTGGAGGCCGCCGACGCCGCCGGCCTGGCCGGAAAGATCATTCTCGACATCGCGAACCCGCTCGACCACTCGGCCGGCATGCCGCCGACCCTGTTCGTCAAAGACACCGACTCCCTCGGTGAGCAGATCCAGCGCACCTTCCCCGACGCCAGGGTGGTCAAGGCGCTCAACACCATGAACGCCTACCTGATGGTCGATCCGCGGCAGCTCGCCGATGCTGACTTCTCGGCCTTCGTCTCCGGCAACGACCCCGATGCCAAGAAGACTGTCACTGTGCTGCTGGAGTCCTTCGGTCACACCGACGTGATCGACCTGGGCGACATCACCACGGCCCGCGGCACCGAGATGATCCTGCCGATCTGGCTGCGTCTGTGGGGCGCGCTGGGTACGCCGATGTTCAACTTCAAGATCGTCCGCTGAATCGCTCCGGAGACGGCGATGGCTGACCAGGCATCCCGGCCGATGGCCGGCAAGACGGTACTGGTGACGGGCGGCACCGGCGGTATCGGCGAGGCCACAGCCGCCGGCCTCGCCGCTCTGGGCGCCCGAGTCGGGATCACCGGCCGGGACCGCGGCCGGGCCGAGGCGGCCGCGGCACAGATCACTGACCAGACCGGCAACCCCGCCGTAGATGTGTTCGTCGCGGACCTGTCGGCCCAGGCCGAGGTACGCCGGCTGGCGGCCGAGGTCCTCGCGTCGTACCCGAGACTGGACGTGCTGATCAACAACGTCGGCAAGATCTGGGCCAACCGGCACGTCACGCCCGACGGGCTGGAGCACACCTTCGCGCTGAACCATCTGGCGCCGTTCCTGCTGACCAACCTGCTGTTGCAACGGCTCCAGGCCAGCGCACCCGCGCGGGTGGTCACGGTCTCGTCCGGCGCCCAGGCGATGGGCCGGATCGACTTCGACGACCTGCAGAGCGAGCGCCGGTACTCGGGCCAGCGTGCGTACAACGCCTCGAAGCTGGCCAACGTCATGTTCACCTACGAGCTGGCCCGCCGGCTGGAGGGCACCGGGGTTACCGCGACCGTGCTGCACCCCGGCGTGGTGCGGACGTCGTTCGGTGCCGAAGATCCGTCGCCGTTGTACAGAGTGCTGTTGCCGCTGGCGCGCTTGTTCATGAAGACCCCGGAGCAGGGGGCGGCCACCTCCGTCTACCTGGCGTCATCGCCGGAGGCGGAGGGCGTCACCGGCCGGTACTTCGCCAACCGCAGACCCAAGCGATCCAGCAAGGCGTCGTACGACGCGCAGGCCGCGGCCCAGTTGTGGCACGTCAGCGCTGACCTCGTCGGCCCCGGCGGCACCTGGCCACAACAGCTGGACGGAAGAGGCGAGCGCGGATGAAGCTCGGCGTACATGTGGTCAGCTTCGACGTCGACGGCGGGGCCGCGGCGATCGGCCCGACGCTGGCACGGGTCGGACGAGCCGCCGAGGACGCGGGCGTCGACAACCTGCCGGTGATGGACCACTACCTGCAGCTGGACATGGCCGGCGGCGCCGGGCGGCCGATGATGGAGGGCTGCACGACCCCGGCTTCCTGGCCGCCCACACCAACACCGTCGAGCTACAACTACTTGTAACCGGCGTCACCTACCGGTATCCGGGTCTGCTCGCCAAGATCGTCTCGACCCTGGACGTGCTGTCAGGCGGCCGCGCCATGCTCGGGATCGGCGCAGCGTGGTACGAGCGTGAGCACGCCGCTCTCGGCGTGCCGTTCCCGCCGCTCAGGGAACGGTTCGAACGGCTCGAGGAGACGCTGCAGATCGTGCACCAGATGTGGAGCGAGGACGACGGCCCCTATCACGGCCTGCACTACCGGCTCGCCGAGACCATCAACTCGCCCCAGCCGCTGCGCGTACCCCGTCCCCCGATCATGGTCGGCGGGGGTGGGGAGAAGAAGACCCTGCGGCTGGTCGCGCAGTACGCCGACCCTGCAACCTGTTCGCCGGTGGCCCGGGCGCCGGGCCCGACGAGGTCGGCGCGAAGCTCAAGGTCCTCCGAGCGCACTGCGCGCGGCTGGGCACCGACTTCGACTCCATCCGCAAGTCGATCCTGTGGACCGGTCCGCTGGAGGTCACAGCCGCCGGCGGTACGGCGTTCGCCGAGGCACTCCGGCCGTACGCCGAAGTCGGCGTCGACGAGGTTCACGTGATGCCGTTCACCGGCGATCCCGTTGCCTTCGTGAACGGTCTCGGCGAGCACGTCGTCGGCCCACTGAACGACGTGCTGTGACCGACCCGACCGGACCGGAAGCGACCCTGACGCTCCGCGGCGATGTCCCGATCCCTGTCCTCGGTCTGGACGTGTCCCGCGTCCGCCTCGCATCGTGATGCGTTTGATGTCCGCGATCAGTGATGGCGACCTGGCTGTCGCCGCGATCGCTCGGCGCCTCGGCCTTCCGCGTCAGGCTGTCCATCGGGTTGTCGACGACCTCGTTGCCCAGGCGCACGTACAGAAGCTTCCGAACCCTGACCACGCCCGCACCGAACTCATCTCACTCACCGACGCCGGTCGAGCAGTCCTTCACCAACTCTGGTGCGAGTCCGACCGACACCGCCTGGAGCTCGTCAGAACCGCAGAGCTGTGCCACCGAGACCTCGCAACCGCCTGCGAAGCGCTCGAGCGGCTGCCGGCCCCGTTCCAGCAACCGAGGTAGCGGCGCGATATGTCGTCACTGTTGCGCCCAACTGTCCGCCCGTCTCAGCGTGAGCTGACGCCGTGACCATCGCCGGACCACAACGTGCCCGGCCCCGGACGATGAGTGCCCCCGGCAGGATTCGAACCTGCGACGCACGGTTTAGGAAACCGACGCACCCCACCGACATAGGCCCCTCCAGGCGTCGCCAGCCAGCATCAGTTCGGCAGTTCTCGACTCCAGTTCACTCGGATCGCCGCCTCTTTGTTCCCACGGCGTTCCCACGCTGAACTGCCCGATCCCGGCGTCTTGGTCCAAGCTCGCCGCGAACCGAATCGAGGCCGGTTACACCCAGACCGACAAGGCACGCCCCGCGACGACATACAATGTCAGCCCGACCGCGCCGGGGCGTCGGTGGCCCCCGCCGATGCCAATGCTTGATGATGAAACATGGAACCTGACGAGGCCCCAGCTTCGGACGACAGAGAGGCCAGCGGCGCTGTGTCGGCGGCCCGTGGGGAGCTGGGCGGGCTAGATCCCCTTCCCGGCCGCCCTCGCCAACTCGCCAGCTTGGTGGGTCTGGTGCTGATCGGGGCTGCACTGCTGTACGTCGGCCTGACCGGTCAGCAGGTGAGCCAGCTGAGCCTGACCGAAGGCGGATCGCCTTCGGGTTGGTCAGAAGGGTCGCGAGTGATGAAGATGCTCCGCGAAAACTCAGACGTGATGCTATCGACACTCTCAAGGAAGCCGCAGCGCAGCTACCGCGAAGGCAGTCTGCGCGTTTCCACCGCTTAGGCCGGCGCTGATCGGTGGTTCGTGACCTATCACGAAGGAGGACAATGAGACGGCGCTAAAGCTGGACTGTCGGAGGAACGACCCGAGGTCGAGACGTGATCGGCGTCCAGCGGGTGCGGAGGTGGCTCCGGAGCACCGGACGTCGCCCAGATTGACTCCAGGGTCTGGTCAGTGGGGGCCAGGTCCTCTAGCGGAGCTCTGGTGTTCAACATGTGGCCGCCGGCATCACAGTGACCAGCCGGATGTGGACGCCAGCAGGCGCGACTCACACCAAACCTGGCCAACCGGAACCCACCACCTGCGGATTAAAAGGCTTGCATGATCCGGTCCCACTTGCCCTCTTTAGGCGTCCGCAGTCTCGGTTGAGCCCTCGATGACCACCTTTGCCAGCGCTGGTTGACGCCAGTTCGCGTCACGAACCGTGTCACGAGCACTCTGCGACTTTCGCGGCGCCTCGGCTGGCCGGTGGCCGCCGCGTACCTCAGTGGGAACATGCCGATTGCCCAGCATCGAGGGACTAGGTCTCGGTCGGTGCCGCGAGCGTCTCGTCGGGAGCAACGCAGTGACCTAACGGCTGCAGCAGTTGATGGATGGCAGTCTGCACCAGCGGCGATCAGAGACGGGCGGTGGATGACGAGTGACGAACCGCAGAAAGACAGTCTCCCGTGACATCTGTGATTGCGCAGAAGTGCAGCCTACGCTACTACACGAACCGGTCCCGTTGCAGTCGGCCGTGCGGAGGCGAAATCCGATGACGCTGCCAATGATCCCGCCCGGCGGAGAGCCTTACGGTGCTCTGGTGGTCCCCGTTGGGTTTCCCCTCCACGATCCGGCTAACGCGTCGGTCGTGCGATGAACTACCCGCACGCAGGCCGGTCGGTGTCCTCGGCATCTATCGAACACATTCAGCGACTCGGCGCTGCTCCGATGGCAGATGCTGTGAGTGGGCCGACCACCATCGTTCCTCTGGCGCTGCGGCGCCTCGTCCGTGTGGACGGAATCTCCTACCCCAGCCGACCGGGTATCACGCATGACGACACCCAGGCTGAAATCCCAACGGAGCAGATGCTCGTCGCGCTGGCCGGTTCTGGCGCGCCGGTCGCGTTCGTTGTCGTAGGCGGACCTGTCGGTGTCGCGCTCTCGTTGGGCACGTGGACAGAGCAGGCCGAGTCCACCGGTCCGGCGACGCTCGACTACCGCATGCGTGTTCTCACCGCCGCAATCCGGGGTGTCTACCCCTCGATCGACACAAGCCCTATGGAGCACATGCCGATCCGCTGGCCGATGGGTGGTCTGGCGCTCGGCGTGCCAACAGTCGACCCGCCCGACCTGCTCGACGGAACGATCGCGATTGACAGACTCGTACGCGCCCTCACTGGGATGCGATGGGGCCTCGTCATCCTCGCAGAGCCCTTGCGCGAGAAGTCCCTGGCTACGCTCGCAAATCGGCTCATCAACGAGATGCGGGGAGTCGCAGCATTCGAACAGTCGGCGGGAGCTCCCAGCCCGCTTGCGCGCCATTACGACGAACTGCTGCGCGCCGGCTTAGACATTGTTACGAGGAGCCAGTCGGTGGGCGGGTGGCGGACCGCGGTTTATCTCCTCGGCGACGAGGTGAGCTATCCGTGCCTTGCGAGCGCCTGGCGCGCCATCCACTCGGGATCGAGGTCACTGCCAGAGCCGGTGCGCGTGTTTGACGGCAGCGAAGCGGTCGATCTGGCATCTCGTTGGGCGATGCCATCCGCCGCCACTGACAGTACCGCCCCGGACGAATTCCATCACCCATATGCTTGCCAGACAGTTCTGTCCTCGCGCGAACTATCGGGATTGGTCCAGTTGCCGCGGTCTGAGCTTCCAGGTTTCGCCATCCGCATCGCGCCTTCCTTCGACGTTGTTCCGCCTCCAGTCGAGCGGCTTGCGTCGGTGGCAGTGGGCAGCGTCATCCATCGGGAACAGCCGACCGCCATCACCTATGGGGTGACCCTGCGGAGCCTTACGCGTCACGCCTTCGTCGCTGGCGTAACCGGCTCCGGTAAGACGAACACGATCCTTCACTTGCTGACCGAGGTGGCCGCCCATGGCACGCCGTTTCTTGTAATCGAACCAGCGAAGACCGAATACAGGACGCTGCTTGACCATCCCACGATCGGTCGCCGCGTACGCGTGTTCACGCCAGGAAAAGAACGTGTCGCTCCGTTCCGCCTGAACCCGTTCGAGGTCCCACCGGGAGCCGAGGTCGCCACGCACCTGGACTTGCTCCGCGCCGTATTCGGCGCGAGCTTCGCGATGTGGGGACCCTTACCTCACGTCCTCGAGCGCTGCCTGAACGAGATATATCTCGATCGCGGCTGGGACCTTGGCACCAACCTCAACCATCGTCTGGGCGAAGAGGCAGCCATTTGGAGCGCATTCCCGACGCTTACGGACCTTAGCCAGAAGGTCAAGGAGGTTGTACCGAGCTTGGGCTA
Source organism: Kribbella sp. NBC_01484 (assembly GCF_036227145.1). Taxonomy (NCBI): domain Bacteria; kingdom Bacillati; phylum Actinomycetota; class Actinomycetes; order Propionibacteriales; family Kribbellaceae; genus Kribbella; species Kribbella sp. NBC_01484. Next base: position 1,140,017 of record NZ_CP109437.1, on the reverse strand, counting down.
CGAGCAGCGGGTTACCGACGACATTCGTGCAGCGCTGCTGACACGGCTCGACTCCCTCCGTAGCGGCGGGAAAGGAGCGATGCTTGACGTCCTGGCGTCGATCCCAATGCGAGAATTACTCGACGCCCCGACGATAATCGAACTCGAAGGTGTCGGCGACGACGATGACAAGGCCTTCCTGATAGGACTCCTGCTGATCCGCCTCGCCGAATACCGACGTGCTGCGGGCCAAACAGTCGAGTTGGCGCACTTGCTCGTCATCGAAGAGGCGCACCGACTGCTCACCAACGTCACGCGCGACTCTGAGTATGGTGGCGATCCGCGCGGGCAGGCAGTAGACACATTTACAAACCTGCTGTCGGAGATCCGAGCGTACGGGCAGGGTGTCCTTATCGCCGACCAAGTGCCGATGCGGCTAGCGCCTGACGTGATAAAGAATACGAACCTTAAGATTGCGCACAGGATCGTGGCGTCCGACGACCGCGCAGTCCTCGGCGGCACGATGGCGATGACGGACGTGCAATCGCGCTATGTCAGCACTCTTGCGTCCGGGCGCGCAGCAGCGTTTAGTGAAGGCGACGACGCGCCAGTGCTCGTCGCGGTCCCGCGGGTCAAGAACGGTGCAGTGGGGCCGGATGACGGCAGGATTGCTCAGGCGATGACGCAGTGGAGGTTGGGGCGTGACCTTGAAGGGCTTTATCGCGCCCGGCCATTCTGCGTCCAAACCTGCGCCGACGCGGACTGGGCGTGCAAGATGGCGCGCCGGTTGCTAGAGGACGAGCTCGTGCAGGGTGCCGTGGCGAGACTTGCGCTCTCAACAGCCGAGCACGCCGATGCGGCCGACCGCTTGTGGCCCGAGGTGGTATGGGTACTTCGGGCGCGGCGACCGGCACGCGTTGACGAGGAAGTACTGCTCCGGGCGTTCGCTGGTCACGCAGCAGACTGGTATTCCGCGCGCCGTGGAGCGCAAGGTGGATGGTCCTATCGGTCGACGGAGGCTCTAGCGGCCGCGCTGCGCGAATTGATGGTCGAAAAGGTCGCCGGCATCAGCGGTGGTAGTCCAGCGCGTGAGAGCTTCCAGCGACAGATGCGGGAGATGCACCGACGCGCCTTCGCGCCCTACCCAGCGTGCGATCGGGTCTGCGACCACGCTCAACTGTGCCTCTATCGATCGGCTGCGGACGACTTAGTTCGGTCTAGGCGGTACGAAGCACCTTGGCGGCAGGCTGAGGCGGCCGACGAACAGGCGGCAGGGGAACACGGCCGGAAGAATACCTGGCGCACCGCATGGAGCACCGCGTACGAGCTCGTCGAGATTCCACATGCGGGTATGTCCGCCGCTGAGCGTGAGTCAGTGACTGGCGCTGCCCGTCGCGCTGCACTTTGTTTCGCACAGCAGATGGCAGCGACCGACGAACGCAAAGTGCCCAGTACTGCGCGCTGGGTAATCGATCGCGTGCTTGACGAGGCCGACAGGAGTTCGGCGACGTGAACGCCGCCGGCGACGCTGAGCTGAGGGATCCCGAGCCGACGCCCCCACTTCCCCGCAACCCGCCGGTTGACCCTCCGCCGCTCCATCCGCCGCCCCCAGTGGACCCGAACCCATACCCCGGTCCCGACCCCGAACCTGAGCCGACGCCCCCACTTCCCCGCAACCCGCCGGTTGACCCTCCGCCGCTCCATCCGCCGCCCCCAGTGGACCCGAACCCATACCCCGGTCCCGACCCCGAACCTGAGCCGACGCCCCCACTTCCCCGCAACCCGCCGGTTGACCCTCCGCCGCTCCATCCGCCGCCCCCAGTGGACCCGAACCCATACCCCGGTCCCGACCCCGAACCTGAGCCGACGCCCCCACTTCCCCGCAACCCGCCGGTTGACCCTCCGCCGCTCCATCCGCCGCCCCCAGTGGACCCGAACCCATACCCCGGCCCCGAACCCGGCCCCGATCCCGGCCCCGAACCCGGCCCTGCACCCGATCCCGAACCCGGCCCCGAACCCGGCCCTGCACCCGATCCCGAACCCGGCCCCGAACCCGGCCCTGCACCCGATCCCGAACCCGGCCCTGCACCCGATCCCGAACCCGGCCCTGCACCCGATCCCGAACCCGGCCCTGCACCCGATCCCGAACCCGGCCCCGAACCCGGCCCCGAACCCGGCCCCGAACCCGGCCCCGAACCCGGCCCCGAACCCGGCCCCGAACCCGGCCCCGAACCCGGCCCCGAACCCGGCCCCGAACCCGGCCCCGAACCCGGCCCCGAACCCGGCCCCGAACCCGGCCCCGAACCCGGCCCCGAACCCGGCCCCGAACCCGGCCCCGAACCCGGCCCCGAACCCGGCCCCGAACCCGGCCCCGAACCCGGCCCCGAACCCGGCCCCGAACCCGGCCCTGCACCCGATCCCGAACTAGCGGACTCGCCGACATCTCCTGAGCCGCCGAGCGAATCGTCGCCGACGGACCCACTACCGCCGCCTCCCGATGTGGAGCCGCCGCCCGTCCCACCCGCGGAACCATCGTCGCCGGGGCCGCCTACCGAGCCCACGCCGACAACCGCGTAGCGAGCGCCCAACTGACAGACGAGACCCGACCTGTTGACGATGTAACCGAGGAGGTGGCGGGCTGACATGTGAGGTCAATCAGAGAAGGATGCGGAACGGATGGTTAGTCACTGCTCGTATCGCTAGTGGGTGCGCCCGTTAGTTCGTCGGTGGTTGCCAGGCGGTGGGGTCGTTGAGGTAGAGGCCGCAGGCACAATCGAGGGCCTCGGCTGGGGTGCCGGCAGGGAGGCCGCTGGGCAGGATGGAGTCCTGGTAGGTGTTGTTGCTGGCTTGGTAGATGGCGAATCCCCAGGTGGTGGCGGAGCCGCCGTAGCGGAGCCGGAGTAGTGGCATCGTGGTGCCGTCGGGCAGTTCGCCGTCGACGTAGGCGAATGCTCCGTGATGGCGGATGTGCAGACCGGCCAGTTGGGGCCAACGTTCGGCTGCGTGGGTGTGCAGCCGTTGTCGCAGTGAGGTCTTGGTCGAGTCCGGCGGTGTGGCCATGGCTGTCAGCCTGCCACGGCCACACGCGGTGAGTCTGCGCGACCGTGCCGAGATCGTCGGGCACAGTTCCTTGTTCGCAGTGGGCAAGGGGACAAGGGAATTCGCGGTGTCGATGCGCAGTCGGTATGTCGTGTGCTTGACCGTTACGCAGCGGTCGGAACTGGAAGCGATCACGCGCAGAGCCTGCGCTGAGCATCGGCAAGTACTACGAGCCCGGATTGTGCTGGCCGCTGCCGACGGTGCATCCAACGCCGCCATCGGGCGCCGCTTCGCGATCGATGCCGACACCGCCGGCAAGTGGCGCAGGCGATTCTGCCTCAGCGGGATCGAAGGATTGCTCGATCTGCCGCGAAGCGGGCGGCCGCGCAAGTTCACCGCCGAGGTGGTTGCCGGGGTCAAGGCCTTGGCCTGCGAACTCCCTACTACGGCGGGGATGCCGATGACCCGGTGGAGCTGCCCCGAGTTGGCGCGTGAGGTAGTGACCCGCGGTGTGGTCGAGCAGATCTCGGTCTCGACGGTGCGCCGGTGGCTGGCCGCCGACGCGATCAAGCCCTGGCAGCACCGATCCTGGATCTTTCCCCGCGACCCGTATTTCGCGTCCAAAGCCACCAGGGTGCTCGACCTCTACGCCCGTACCTTCGACGGCGAGCCGCTCGGCAAGGACGATTTCGTGTTGAGTGCGGACGAGAAACCCGGCGTCCAGGCCCGACACCGCAAACATCCCAGCCTGGAGCCGGCCGCACACCGCCCGATGCGGGTCGAAGCCGAGTACACCCGCAACGGCACGCTGGCCTATTTCGCCGCCTACGACGTGCACCGCGCCCACGTCATCGGCCGGTGCGAGCCCACCACCGGCATCGTCCCGTTCACCCGACTGGTGGACCAGGTCATGTCCAGCGAACCCTATGCCAGCGCCCGGCGGGTGTTCTGGGTCGTCGACAACGGTGCCTCCCACCGCAACTGGGCCGCGGCGCAACGACTCAACGACGCCTACCCCAACGCGCACATGGTCCACCTGCCCGTGCACGCGTCCTGGCTGAACCAGGTCGAGATCTACTTCTCCGTCGTCCAACGCAAAGCACTTACCCCCGACAACTTCACCGACCTCGACGCCGTGGAACAACGGCTGGTGGCCTTCCAGGACCACTACAACCGCACCGCCAACCCCTTCGACTGGACCTTCACCCGCACCGACCTCAACGACCTACTCACACGCCTCGGCAACCACAACCCCCATACGCCACTACCCCTTGCCGCGTAACCACCGACGAACTAACGGGCGCACCCACTAGTGTCGCGGTAACGAAATAGCTTTACCTCGTGGGATCATCGGTTATGGCGTTGACTGTGACCGTGGATGTTCCGGTCGAGGATCGCAGGGTGTTGGAGTCGTGGACGCGTTCGTCGTCGATGCGGGCGGGTCTGGCGCAGCGGGCGCGGATCGTGTTGCTGGCGGCCGACGGGGTGGCGGTGAAGGACATCGTGGCGCGGGTGGGGGTGTCCAAGCCGACGGTGATCGGGTGGAAGAAGCGTTACGCGGCCGAGGGGCTGGGTGGGCTGGACGACCGGCCGAAGCCGGGCCGGCCGGCCACGGTCGACGAGGTCGCGGTGGTGCTGGCGACGTTGGAGCCGCCGCCGGAACGCCTCGGCGTGACGCACTGGTCGTCGCGGCTGCTGGCCGACCACCTCGGCGGGGTCTCGCATGTGTGGGTCGGCAAGATCTGGAAGAGGTGGGGCCTACAGCCGTGGCGGGTCGAGACGTTCAAGTTCTCCACCGACCCCGAATTGGAGGCCAAGGTCCGCGATGTCGTTGGTCTGTACCTGAGCCCGCCCGACAACGCGATCGTGTTGTCTATCGACGAGAAATCCCAGATCCAGGCATTGGACCGGACCGCGCCGATCCTGCCGCTGCGCCCGGGGCTACCCGAGAAGCGCAGCCACGACTACCGCCGCAACGGCACCACCACACTGTTCGCCGCGCTCGAGATCGCCACCGGCAGAGTCGTCGACGCGTGCATGCCCAGGCACCGCCACCAGGAGTTCCTGCGGTTCCTCAAGCAGGTCGCGAAGGCCTACCCACGCAAGAAGCTGCACATCGTGGTCGACAACTACGGCAGCCACAAGCACCCCAAGGTCCGCGCGTGGCTGGCGAAGAACCCGCGGATCCAGCTGCACTTCACCCCGACCAGCGGCTCCTGGCTCAACATGGTCGAGATCTTCTTCGGCATCATCACCCGCCAGGCCATCCGGCGCGGCACCTTCACCTCAGTCCGCGACCTGGTCGATGCCATCCGGACCTTCATCGACGGCTGGAACGACCGCTGCCAACCCTTCGTCTGGACCAAAACCGCAGACGACCTACTCGACCACTGCAAACCCGGTCAAAGAACATCGTTTACGCGACACTAGGACCTGCCATCTGTCTGGCGCGACACATACAGACTCGACACCCTAGCCGGACGCGGATCCAATCAGCTATGAGCGTGATCCGCGCGGCAGCACTCTCGTCGTCGTCTCCGAGGTGTTGAACTAGGGCGAGTCACAGGTGCGCCGCAAGAACGTGCTCCTAGCGCTCGACCAGCGGAGTCGTGGCTGCCATGAAGGAAGAGCAATGTAACCAGCAGATGCTGCTGTAGCCGCCGGGGTAACAGCTGCGCCGCTCGCGACGGTGGCGATATACGCAACACGCGAGAGCCAGGAGGCCACTGAGCCGGCGTTGGCCTGGCTCGCGGTCGTGCTGCTGGTCCTGGTGCGAAGTGGTGTCGACCCATGCGAGGCATGTGCACGTGGTGCAAACAGGATGAGGGCAAAGCTGCTGCTAGAGGCTGGATGAGGCGTTGGCGTACCTTCTCGCAATGAGAATGTCGCCCGGTTCCAACCTGTCCGGATCTTGGCGGCGCACTGCGTCGAGATAACTGGGGGACTGCTGGCGAGCCACTCATCGCCGCGAGCGGCGTGAAGACGACCGCCACGGTCGCCGTAGCTGAAGCCAGACAATGGGTGCAGCCGATCCAGGTGTTCGAAACGTCCCGGCAGAGAGGCTGCGCAACTCAGCGGCTAGATCTGATGTTCAACGACGTCGGTCGGTCGGCTGGCTGGGGGCGTGCCGCCGATGAACAAGTGGGCTCGGTGGTGATTGTAGAAGAGAAGCGAGCCGGGCAGGGCCGCGTTGCGCTGAGGGCCTTCCACCTCTCCTACTTCATGGGATTCGGTCACTTGTACAAGCGAATGATTTTGTTGAACTGGCTCACGCCGACCAAAGCTCTGCGACGGAACGCGGGTCGAGGACGACTGGGATAGCAACCTATATCTCATTGTGACCCTCATAGGTCGAGGTCTGCCAGCAACCAAGCGCTCAACAAGTCTGAAGCTCTCATGCCTTGACCTGCACAATTTGAAGATCTGATCCGCGCCGTATCCACTCGCCAAGCGCCGTGATCTACTGGGAAGGAGGGTCGCGCACGCGAAGCGGAAGCGGCTTAGGTTGCCGGATGCCGGGCTACTCGGTCGCCTCGCATCGGTCTCCAGGCGAGAGGCGTTGTGGTGCACTGCCAATCTTGCGGTTATGTGAACCGAGCAGGCGCAGCCTACTGCGAACGGTGCGGAGCTGCGTTGACTCGGCCTTGTCCTGCTTGTGGTGAACCCGCGTCTGTTGGGGCGGTAGCATGCTCGTCTTGTATGGTGCCATTAGCTTGGCCAGGATCATATGAGGAACCACCATCTGGTGCGGTAGTGCCCCCTGCGCCAGTGCCTTCTCCTCCAATTGACCCTCCGCCGGCGACAACAACCGCGACTCCAGCTGGCTGGAGAGGACCGGCGCAAAGTGATGGTGCCGGTTTCACTGGTGTTGTGAGGGAACTGCAGCGCGACGATGCGATGGTCACCAATAATGCGGAGAGAGTCTGGAGTTTTCGGATCGAGCGCTACGATCCGAGCGGAGACCGGCTTGCGCCTGTGCCAGTCGAGATGCGAGGAACGTCGTTCTCCGGCACCGTTAGCAACGGCGATGAGGTTCGGGTGAATGGGCGGTGGTCGCAGGGGACGCTCCGGATCCATGAACTGGACAACCTCACGACCGGCGCCAAAATTCACTCCAATTCTCACCCAGTTCTGCAGGTAGTGGCGTGCAGTGTGATTGCTATCGCCTTCTTCGCCTTCTTCGTGTTCCTTGGGATCACGTTCGTGATGAGCGTGTTCCTTGGACGAGACTGGCCGTGATGGCAACCGACCCAGTCAGCACGGCGGTGGTGGACCATCTCCAACGATTGGGGTTCGTCCCAGCGTCGCGGGGCGATGCCTCGACACAGGCTGGCTTGGTGCATGCCGACTCGTACGGACTACAGCTGTCGTTGTGTGGCGCTCTTCGTGGTGCGAACCGTCGGTGATACTGCGCTGGTGTGGACGCTGTTGCGCGGGTCGAGCGTGGCAGCCATCCGCGCCGCTGAATCAGTCCGGGCGGCCCTTCAGCCGGCGGCTGACCGCACGCTCGCCGTTGGACCCCGAGAAGATTACCGACGACGGGCCTTCCGGCTCGACTCGCGCTCGGCAAGAGCGTGCCGCTTGTCCCAGGTCTTCTTGCTGCGCGGGACTCCGGCGCAGGCCAGACGTCGGGCTGACTCAGATGCGTTGGAGCGTGCGAGCGGATTAAAAGGGGCAATGATGCCCTAGTAACCAGCCTCTCTAGGCGTCAGAGCCCCCAGTTTGAAGACCTTCTGCCCCCACCAGCTGACTGTGTCCGACTCGATTTCGCACCACGATTGATCCCACGGCCGATGCAGCGCCTCCCGCCGCCCAGCCATGCGAGCTTCCCAATCGGACTCTCCCGGGTCAAGGCGTGCCATCGCCGCGAGGCGCAGGAGCGAGCCCGCGGCGTTCACCGCCCGCACCCGCTCTCGAGGTCTTTGGCAGAGCCAAGTAGTCGCCTCCGGGGCCTCTCCCGGCGGGTAAGCCGCTTCGGTGTGGCTGTGGTGAGCGATGCTGTCTACACCTGCATCTACCGCCAGGAGGCGACCCATGGTCCAAAGAGTCGAGATCCTGCTGACGGATGACCTCGACGGCAGCAAGATCCCTACCGGCAAGGGTGAAACGGTGCACTTCGCGCTCGACGGCACGTCGTATGAGATCGACCTCCGCACCAGGCACGCGGCAGTGTTGCGCGCCGCACTCCGGCCCTACGTCGATGCAGGCCGCCCGATCAGGAGCGGGCGCGGCCGGCAAGTCACCCGAAGCAAAATCGCTGCGGATGCTCGCACAGTCAAGGAGTGGGCTCGGGCGAACGGGTACGAGGTCAATGACCGCGGGCGGGTGCCGGCCAAGATTCGGGAGGCCTTCGAGGCCGCTAACTAGTGGGGCGTGCCATTAGTTGTTAGACGGTTGGGTGGAGGTCAGAATGAGGTATGGCGAACCGTGCGGCTACTGCGTTGGCGTTGCGAGATGGTGATCGGGAGCGGTTGGTCTCGTTGACCCGGAGCTCGAGTGTGCGGGCGGGCTTGGCTCAACGGGCGAGGATCGTCTTGCTGGCCTCGGAGGGAACGTCCAACACCGCGATCGCGGACAAGGTCGGTGTGACCCGGCAGACGGTGATCACCTGGCGGGATCGGTACTGCTCGTCGGGTCTGGCCGGGTTGGACGACGAGCCTCGTGCGGGCCGGCCGCGTGAGGTGGATCATCGGGCGATCGTGGCCGAGACGTTGAAGTCGCCGCCGAAGAAGCTGGGCGTGACGCACTGGTCGAGTCGGTTGCTGGCTGCGCATCTGGGCGTGGGCAATGCGACGGTGGCCAGGGCGTGGCGGGACTACGGAGTTCAGCCGTGGCGCAGTGAGACGTTCAAGTTCTCCACCGACCCGGAGCTGGTCGCCAAGGTCACCGACGTGGTCGGCCTGTACCTGGCGCCGCCGGAGAACGCGATCGTTTTGTGTGTGGACGAGAAGTCCCAGATCCAGGCGCTCGACCGGACCCAGCCGACGCTGCCGATGCAGCCCGGGCTGGCCGAGCGGCGCACCCATGACTACGTCCGGCACGGCACCACCACACTGTTCGCGGCCCTGGAGATCGCCACCGGCACGGTGACCGCCGCGGTCAAGCCCCGGCACCGCCACCAGGAGTTCCTGGCCTTCCTCAAACAGGTCGCCAAGGCCTACCCCCACGACGAACTCCACCTCGTGATGGACAACTACGCCGCGCACAAGCGCGTCGAGATCTGTCGCTGGCTCGAGGCCAACCCCAGGATCCAGGTGCACTTCACCCCGACGTCGGGCTCCTGGCTGAACCTGGTCGAGGTGTGGTTCTCGATCATCGAGAAACAGGCCATCCACCGCGGCACCTTCGGCTCCGTCAAAGACCTCAACGCCAAGATCCGGGCCTTCATCGCCGGCTGGAACGACCGCTGCCACCCCTTCGTCTGGACCAAGACACCAGACCAGATCCTCAAGAAAGCGAACCGTCCACAGACTTCAGAAACGGTCCACTAGTTCCGATCCAGCGCATAATCAAGGATGCTTTGGACCGACGCCCTGCGAATGGCCGCGTACCTCTTTCGCTCCAAGAAGCTAGACGCGTGCCGTGCAATCAATTCGAAGCCAAAGCGTGCCGGCCGGCCATTCACTTCGAGGATCCATGACGCACCTTCGCGGGTGACAGCCTGATCGACCCCCGCCTCGAAGAGCTCACCGGTCGTGCATTCGTCTATCGCAAGGCACGCCGCCACCGCGTTAGTTTCGATCAGGTCAATAGGGATCTGGACTGGGAATTCGGGAATTTCCTGAATCGAGCGTGCCTGAGCGCCAAGGCTGATATTTCCGAGAGCGCCCTCCTTTGATACTTTGGCATAGGAACCAATCGCCGTTAGTGTACGACCTCGACGTTGAACCAGGGTTCGTACTTCAAGTATCTCCGGGTGACCGACATCCTCTTGCAGTAGGTAGTTAGATAGTTTGCCGGTGAGGTCGCTATTCGTGATTTTCCCACCGTCATCCCACGCGAGGCTATGCCCTGATCGATTGACAAACTTCACCCCCGATCCCTGGCTGCCGCTGCGTGGCTTGAGGACCAGCGCATCTGGCAGCAAATCTAGCGTCGAGGAGCTAGCGAGCACCTGCTCGACGGAAACAGTTAGCGGGGAGGGCAATTTAACGGCAGTGAGGCGTTCGTACGTCGCCAATTTGTCGCCCATAAGATCGAGGGCATGCAGGGGATTGAAGACGCGCTCCTCATCCTCCAGAGCGACCCTAGTCGGTTTAGAACTTGCGCGGTCCCAACCGGCGGCAAGCCGGTCGTAGTACGCGCCAACGGAATCGTTCCGCCCGAGGGGTGTCCCTTGGACGTCGTATAGCTGCATATCGCTGATGTTCTCACCGGACAAGACGTCGGCCACTCCAACAGACAGTCCCTGCTGCTCCGCCAATGCACCAAGCTCGCGAAAGAAGTATCCTTGGGCACCGAACGGGCGCGCACCTGGCGCCACATTGGACAGCACGAGAAGATCGAGCTTCTTATTCATTGTCGACAATCCGCCTAATTATGACATCACCCGCGCGCTTGTTTCGAGAACGATTAACGTCAGCCAATCCAAGCAGCGCTAATGATGCGCTGGATATGAAAACGGAGTTTATAGAGTCGTCTATCTTTGTTCGCACCGCACACTTCACGGACAGGTCGGCATATGTCACCTCGACGACATCCCCTTGCTCAAGTCCCAGTCTAGCAAACTCGTATGGTCGCAGCTGGAGCATCGGTAGTTGCTGAGATCCTTCACCGTCATAGTAGTCATCCACTTCACTCATTGAGGGTCGACCGATGTAAGCATCCGAGGAGACGATGAATCTGTTCCATAAATGATCCCGAGCTACTCGACCCTCAATGCGATGGGGTATATCCGAGTTGTCCCACGGGATGTCGAGCAGGGTCCGCAATTGCTTCGGCATAGCCACTCCGTAGGGTACACGCGAGTCATATCTGATTTGGACGTATTCGGAGTGATGTTCAGTCACAAGCCTGATCCACGTCCGTTCCGGGGCTTCTGGGAATTGTCTCTTGAGGCTCGGCGAAAGAACGATGAAACGATGATGGTGACCGAACTTTCCAGGCAGTTCACGTATGAGATCCATCGGCACTCTTGTCAGCGGACACTCGGGTCTAATGACGATGCGACGTTCCTCGCCATGAATCTCGATATGCTTCGCAAGGAGGAGTTCAGATAGACTGTCCACGAATTCGGCTGCGTCGCAATTGATCACTGATATGCCTCGCCGGGACCATGACTGCACATCAAGCGGATTCGGATTCTGCTGGATCGCGAACATGCGGTCCTGGAAGTTTAGATTCGCGCTCGAAATCAGTGAGCGTACATAGTAAAAGAGATGCAGGAAATTCGGATCCCGGAGCCCGAAGCCGATAAAGATGCTGGTCTTGCTCAGTAGCCACGCTTTAAGTAGATCCTGTGCAACCGAGCCGCCAGCTACGAAGTGTTCGTAGAAGTCGTGAGTCGTCACTATCAATGGCGCGAGCGCCTCTTCAACGTCCAGTGATCCGTGGAGCTTCAAAAGCACCGTCTTGTCGGACGATATATGTGAAATATCGGTTGGTGAGCACAGTCGCTGGAAATTCACCCCGGCGTCACTCAGTGCTCTTTCCATGAATAGATCATAGTTGGTGGTCACGAAGGTCTTCACGGGTAAACGAGAAAGCGCGATGTGGAACTCTGGTGTGGTGGCTGGCGCTGACTCGAAGGCTTGGCCTACTAATTGAATTAGTTCATATCTTCCTATCTTGGCCTCGAGTCGTCCGGCCATGTCGCCTAATGTCGAGCAGCCTTCGGCTTCGCTCGGGTCGAGTTCGCTAGCCAACCGGTCCGCAAGTTGAGCGCCTGTAGGTGCATCAGCTGTAGTTGCAGACGCTCCCGCTCCGAGGAACACGAGCAGTTCCCCTCGCAGCATTGGAGCAAGAAACCTCTTGGCGAAGGAGCGAGGCAAACTTGCAGCTCCGTGGTTATCCATAAGTCGACCCGCCCCTTATTGCGCCGTCGTCAGTCGGCGCCGCCCATCCATTATCCGACACCTTCTTACAGTCGTTAATCGATCCTGAGCGTCGGACGTTACAGTTGGCGACGTGCTCCCGCGCTATCACGGTCCCAAGAATTTCGATTTCGCATAGCGCATCGCGACACCCGCGTCAGGCGAGCTCATGTGGGTGAGAGCACAGCTGGTGGAGGCGCGGGATTGGACAAGTTGGCTCTTGACGACGGCCGTGCTAGCCTCGGGGCGCGGGGCGCATGCCGAGCAAACACCTGGCCCAGTCCGTGGCGAGTAACCTTGGCATTGCCGCAGAATGCGGACTGGCACCCCATCCTGGGCACTGCACCCACCGGCATCACACACTCCCACTCACCGCTCGGTGACTTGGCGCCGGCCGCGGGAATCGCGTCTCTGTGATTCTGGCTTCATGGCACGCTGGGGGAGTCATTTCGGAGCTGGCGCTGTCACGGTCAGGGGTTTGGTCCGTGGTGTGGTTACTGCCCGGGTTGCCTCCTCCAGGAGCACGCTGGCTCGGGTGGTCACGAGATTGGCGCCCTCACGAAGTAGGTCCTCCTGCATGCCAACGGCGCGGTGCGTGCCAAAGACGAAGATCGGCACCATCGCATCCTTGGCCCGCACCGCTCGGATGAGGTCCACGCCAGCGCTCGGGTTGTAGGTGCCACCTTCCGCACGCCCAAGGTCGGTGATGATCAGCCCGAAGCTCCGAGCGTCAAACAACTCGAGCGCCTCGCCGGTCGAGCGGGCCAGCGTTACTTCGATGTCGAGGGATCGCATTGCGGCGATCAGCGCGGAGTTGTTCTGTGGCGTGTCGTCAACCCATAGAATCGGGGCAATGCTTCCTCGGCCTATGGCCTTGCGCGCCTCGACGGCGCTTTGCGCTGCCCGGTCCAGGTCACGCCCAGCTTCGGTCTCCGCATGGGCCGCGTTTTGCCTGCGGAGGTTCTCGACAATTCCCCGGGCCTTTGATTGCTCCGCAGCCAACCGGTCGGAGGCTTCAAGGTAGAGGCGCATTCGCAGACGGGTCCAGAGATATCCAAACACGAATCCTACGCCACCTCCAAAGGAGACGGCCGCGAGCGAGAACGCCGCCGCGTTGGGAATCTTCATCCCGTCTCCGAGGTAGGCGCCGAGCGAATCGGCTGCGTCAGGCAAGTTTGTCAGTTCGACGAGGCCAGCACCGACGAGGAGTTTCGTCAACCAATCTGAAATCTGCTCTAGATTGGAGTTCGATGTATACCTCTCACCGGAGCCGGGCACGAATCCTGTACGTTCCCGGGGCACGCCGAAGATGACACCGAGGATTATCGCAACTACCGCCGCGGCGATCGCGTATAAGAACCAGCGCACGCCATCGCCCACGCCCACCCCAGCTGCCAGGGAGACGAACATCGCAGTCAACCCACCAGCAGTCAGCGCTGCGCCGAAACCGCCGTAAACCGCGTTAGCGGACCAATGTCGGCTGAGCGCCGCACTCTCGGCGGCGGCATATTCATTAGCTGATCGCGGATACGTCATCACTCCCACGCCCCCAATGAACTGGCGAGTCGACGTCCTGCAAAGCGGACCCGTTCAGAGAGATCCCTAACCCCCGCTACCGACTGTGCCATGACTGTCTCCTCTGCGGCAGAGAGTGGATTCGGCGTGTCGAGCGCTCGCTGCTCACCCGATTCGCCCTCTCGACCAAGATGTGCCGCGGAGTTTGGCGGTAACACCGCCTGGCTCCCTCCTCGTTCGTTGAACGTGATGAGTAGAACGGTGTAGCGGAGCACCTGATACAGATTGGGCGGGACATTTGTGTAACGGTTGGCCAGGCCCTCGGGGCCAGCCCAGGACTTCCCATCGGCCCGATCGTGCCCGTCACCTTCCGCGAGAACCATCGCCTGGCGCGGCCTCCAGCAACCACGCTCGCTGAGGCGGAAGACCCATCCCACGAACGACGTGCTGCTTCTAATCCACAAGCTGAACCACGCTTGAGCCACCCCGTATGAACTGCAACTCCGCCCCATATGCCGCGGGACGGATGGCGATGCAGTGCGCTGACGTTGGCGATGCGGTGCACCGACGTCGGCAATGCGGTGGCTCGGCGTGACCAGCCCCGGGGATCCTCACCGGCTGCTGCCGCTGGAGCTGACTGGAGCTGTACGCGGGCCTGCTGGTCGTGGCGGGTGACGCGCGGACGACCAGGACCTGGCCGAGAAGGCGACCGGGCAGCTGCGCACCGTTCCAAACGACGAGGTTAGGCGCCGTCTCGGCATGAGCCGGGCGTGACCTACGAGGTCACCTGGAGCGAACGTGCCCTGAATCAGGCCGCCGGCTTCCTCGCCGACGCCCCTAAAGGACTCGTTCAGCTCCTCGATGCTGTCGACCTACTCGAAGACGATCCCCGCAGGTCTGATCCAGGAGTCTGGAGGACGGCTCGCCACATCGCGGCAGGGACATGAGGATCGATGAATCCGACGCGCGCATTCGCGCGCAGAGAACACTGACAAAGGCTGACGCCTCACGGACACTGTGTTCTAGCGACTGGAGCCAGGGTGCGACTGGTTCAGTTCAGCGAGGAGAGGCTTTGGCGATGGAGCTATCGATGGCCTCGCGAATCGCTGCCCAGGGGAGTGGCTTGCCGGGAGCGCTCCGCGGGGTATGGAGCGGCCATACGTCTTCGCCGTAGATCAGGTGCACGCCGGCCGAGGTCAGAGCGCCGATGTGCTGATCCCACGCGGGCTGACCGGCATGCGCTGCGTTGATCCGTGGGAACACCACCACCGGCGGCGTGTGCGCGCCAATCGCTTCGCAGACCTGGGTCAGAGCCTGGTTGTCTGCGATACCGAGGGCTAGCTTGGCGACAAAGTTCGAGGTAGCCGGCACGACGGCGTAGCAGTCAACAGCTGGGTGAGGGCTTTGTTCATCAGGTAGGCGGGTTTCGCTCCTGACCGGGAGCGACGTAGCTGCTTCGATCTTCTCGCGCTCCCCGCTCGTCTCCAGCCACACGGCTGCGGTTGGGGTGAGCGTGACGGCAACTGTCCAGCCGTCCTCGAGTAGCGGTTCGATCAGCCGTTCGCGAACCTGCTCGATGCCACCGGCGGCGGCGCACACGAGACCGAGAGTGCGCCCGGTCACTGAACCGCCCTGCAGCGCTCGGCGAGAGCCAGGATCTCTGAGCCGCGGCCTCCGGTGCTTGGAGTGCGCCGGTGGATGTCGCGGACGACCTCGCGCACGCCGGGATTGTGACGCACGAGTTGGGGAGATTTTGCTTCGGCCGCGAGCAATGCAGAGATGGCCTTGTCATCCTGGGCTGCGTAGCTGTGGGCTTTCGCCAGATCGATGGCGTGCGCGACCTGGCGGACGGTGGGGAGGACAGACGAGTCGACTCGGGGACCATGCTCCGTCACATAGCCGATGTCACCAAGGTCTAGCGCCGCGGTCAGTCGATGCAGCATGACGTTCGTCGGACCGAACGAGGTATTCCAGTAGTTCGCGTCGGCGCCGAGCTGCTGAGCGGCGGCATCGGCCTCGGCGAGCAGCTCGGTAGTCGTAGCGCGATCGTGTCGCCGCGAGGCAGCGGTTGCCATACGAAGGTTGAGCATCCCTAAGAGGCTAAGTGCAGCTGGGTCGTTCCTGCGCAGGCGCGGCGTGAGCCAGGAGCGTGCATTAAGGCCGAGCTCAATCGCTGCGTCATACCGACCAATTGCCAGCAGTGCATGTGTGCCGGCTCTCGCGGCAGATGCGAGCACGAGGGGGTCGTCCGACCTGTCGGCTGCTTTCATCGCTCGCTCTGCCGAGATCCACGTGAGGTCGAACTCGCCAATCTTGGTGAGAGTGGTTGTCGCCAAGTGATGAATGCGGGCCGAGAGCGCAGCGCCACGCCCCCCATTCGTCGCGTCAGCTTCGAGTGATTGAGTGGCCCGGATCAATTCAGGCAGCAACACGACAGTCCGACCGATGCGGCCATGTTGGTAGCTATCCCAGGCCGCTTCGGTGAGGCTGGAGACGTGTTCGATGTTCGCAGGCCAGGCCTCTGGGTCGTCCGTGAACAGAACGCCTGACAGCCGACGTGGCGCCATGAGAGCATCGCGGATGGCCGGTATGTCGTCATGCTCGTGGTCGTCTTCCAAGAGCACGGGCTGGCCGAGCAGATCGGCGAGCGAGACTCGAAGGGCAGAGGCAACCTCGCCGAGTATGTCGAGTCGCCGTATTTCGCGCTCGCCACGCTCGATCTTGCTCAGCCAGTCCTCCGAGCGGCCGACCAGACTCGCGAGGACAGCTTGGGTGAGGCCGCGGCGTGCGCGGTAAAAGGCGACGCGCTCGCCGATGCTGAGATGATCGCCCGCTCCTCGCATGACTACAACGATAGTTCAGCGAGCGAGAACCACCCGGACAGTTTGTCCGGGTTCAGAAAGCAACTCCAGCGTCCACTGGTTCCCATGGGCACAGCAGCCACACTGGTCAGACTTCCCCGTCAGGTCCGGGGACCATCATTGGTGTCGAGTCGCCTTTCGAGAGCGGCGAGTCGTTGGCTCAGCTCCTCAACCGTGCTGCGCAACGTGGCCAAGTCTTCGGCGGGTGGGCGATCCCCGGCCGCCGCGACGAAGACGCCTCGGCCTTGCTGGCTATACACCAAGCCCTCCGCGCGCAGCTGGTCCACTGCCTTCTGGAGCGTCATGAGTGCGACGCCCCATTCGGCGGCGAGCTCGCGACCTGACGGCAGCTTGCTACCGGCGGCGAGTTCGCCTGACTGGATGGCTCGCCGAAGCCCGTCTGCCACCTGGACGTACGGCGGTCGGGGGTCGTTCGTCTCCACCTTCATGCATCCAAGGTAGTCGACCTAGATAGCTAGATCAGTTGCTACCCCAAAGTCTTGTACAACAAAGTGACCTAGGTTAACCTAGGTCAATCTAGTGAACTCTTGAATAGGAGAACCGCAGTGAGCGAACAGGTGATGTCCAGCGAGGTCGTACGGAAGTTTCTTAGTGTCGCCGCGGCAGCCGAGGTTCTCGGGCTGTCTGAGATGACTCTCTACCGGGTGATCCAGGCGAACTCATTCCCCGCGGTCCGGGTCGGTCGCAGGTTGTTCATCCCGAGTCAGGCCCTGGATGACATGGCCGCCGCGGCAATCGCCAGCGGGGGAGTCGTTGACGCTGCCGAATGGCGACCCACGCAGGTCGCCGGATGAGCTGCCAGCCATCAGCTCTTCATCAGGACATCAAAGACCGGCCCCGCACAGGCGCCAACCAGGACAGGGCCGGTTCTCCCTTCACTCAGGTACGAGTTCGAGAGGTCTACAGCATGACTGACGCAGTACAGGGCGGCATGGAGTGGGTGCCGCGGTTCGGGATGTTGGAGGTTCCGCGAGAGCGTGCGGAGCTGATCCGTGGGTTGTTCGAGTTGGCGGCGTGGGTGGCGGATCACCCGGAGCTGCCGGTGCCGGCAGTGCGGGCCGTGGTCTGGCCGTCGAGCCGGAACACGGATTTTTCGGCGGCTTGCAGCGAGGTCGATCAGGTCGGTGCCGCGCTCGGTGTTCAGCCGGAGTTGCGCGGCGGGCACTACGACGTGAGCACGGAATTCGGTCCCGTCGAGATCACGTCGTTCGCGATTTCGAGCGAGACGATGGCCGCGCACACCGCACACATGTCGTACGCGGAAAACGTACAGCCCGAGCCGATCGCGGCACCCGAGGCGGGTGTGGCGCGATGAGCGACAATGTACGGCTGGATCTGGCCTGGCGGATGCATGATTCGGCCGCCGCGGCGATCGACAAGGCCGATACGAAGGCTGGTTTCGCTGCCACGGTCGAGACCGCGCTGGCCGCGGTGGTCCTGACCCTGGTGTCGCAGTCACACAGCGCCGCGCTGGCGGTCCGGGTCTTGTTCGGTCTCGCGCTGGCCGCGCTCGCGGTGGCGCTGGGTTCGGCGTTGCTGGTGGTCGTGCCGAGGCTGCATCACCCGGGGTTCAAGCTGGTCCCGGGGGAGTTCCTGTACTTCGGTGCGGTGCGTCTGCGGTCGATCCGCGAGCTGCGCCAGCACATCGACCCCGAGGTTTATGGCGAGTTGGTCGCGGAGCCGTGGGAGGCCGTCAGCCACCATGCCAAGCGGCTCGCTGATATCGCCTGGTCCAAGCACCATTGGCTGCGGATCTCGTTGACGGCGGCGTCCGCGGGCGTGCTGTTTTCGGTGGCGGGTGTGCTGGTCGGGGGTGCGCGATGATGCGCCGGCCGACGCGGACCGAGGGCGTGATGGTGCCGCGGTTCACGGCGCTGATGGTGACGCTGACCGGCGCCGGTCTCGCGGCGCTCGTTTGGGGCCGGACCCCCGCCCTGATCGAGGCTGGCTGCTGGGCTGGTGCGACCGGGGTGCTTGGTCTGGTGACCGCGGGCCTGTTGTTTTGGCGTCTGATGCACGGCGCGCTCATCGCGGCCCCGCTGTGGGTGCTCTTGGCTGGCCTGGTCGGCCTTCGTCTGGGCGCACCGGGTGGTGCGGCGGGGTGGACGATCGCGGCCGGGGCGTTGCTGCTCGTGTCGCTCGGCCTAGTGGCCGTGAATCGCAGTGTCGGTGGCGGGATCGCGGCGGCGCTGTGGCTGGCATACGCCGGGTTCGTCCTGCACGCCTTGCCCGAGTCGGTGCCGGCGTCGCAGCGCTGGTGGCAGCTACTGGTCGCCTCGGCTGTCGCGGTACTGGTGACGGCCGGGTTCACGTTGCGGTCGCGGTCCAGCTCCCGTGGGCTGCTGCGCCGCCTCGGCCGGGCCGGCCGGGTTACTGATGGGCTGGCGTCGGGCTGGGACGTGCACCGGGTCTCGTCGGCGCGGACCCTGCGCAAGAAGGCCCGCATCATCCGTCCCTCGCTGGCCGCGGTGCCGGCGTGGAAGCGGCGCTTCGTGCCCCTGGCCCAGCTGGGCGCGACGGTCGCGACGGTCGGCTGGGTCAAGGTCCGCTCGAGCGCGGAGGACCACACCGCGTGGTTCGCCGGGCCGCGCGCGGGCAAGACCGGCGCGCTGATGGGGATCCTGCTCGACGCTCCGGGCGCGGTGATCGCGACCTCGACCAAGACCGACATTCTCGACATCACCCGCACCCTGCGATCCAAGCGTGGCCCGGTGTGGGTGTTCGACCCCGACGGCCTCACCAGTGACGGGTCGACGATCACCTTCGACCCGCTGACCGGGTGCACCGACCCGGGCGTGGTGATGGACCGCGCCTCTGACCTGCTCGATGGGGTCGGCGCCAAGAGCGACGACGCCGAGCACTGGCTCAACCTGGCCCGCCAGGCACTGACGGCGCTGATGCACGCCGCCGCACTCGGCGGCTACACGATGGCCGACGTTCAGCGGTGGATCGCACACCCCGACGACAACGCCAAGGGTGACGTGTTGTGGGAGCTGCGCGCCGCGGGCGCGACGGGGTTCGAGCAGCAGGCCACCCAGTTCTTCACCAACAACGAACGCACCCGCTCCAGCATCTCCACCACGATCATGCCCGCCCTGTCCTGGTTGTCGGTGCCATCGGCCGCCGCGGCGGCAGCCCCGGGCGGGGTTCCGTTCGACGTGGAGCGGCTGCTGGCCGAGACCGGCACGGTGTACCTGCTCGGCGCGGACGACAAGAAGACCGCCCCACTGGTCACCGCGTTGACGGCGCACATCGCCCGCCAGGCCAAGACGCTGGCAGTGCGGACGCCGGGGCGCCGGTTGGATCCGCAGCTGACGATGGTGCTGGACGAGGCCGCGCTGATCTGCCTGATCCCGCTGGACAAGTGGACCGGCGACTTCGGGTCGCGCGGCATCACCCTACACATCTCGGCGCAGTCCCGCGCGCAGTTGCGGGACCGGTTCGGCGAGGCCGCCGCGGGCGCGTTGATGACCAACGTGACGACGAAGGTGCTGCTGGCCGGCACCGCCGACGACGACGATCTGCAGTTCTGGTCCACGCTGTGCGGGGAGCGGCTGGAGCAGGTCACCACCCGCGACCGCACCACCGGTGGCGTGTCGATCAGCGACCGCCGGGTCCCGGTCCTCACCCCGGGCCAGGTCGCGCAACTGCGCACCGGTCAGGCGTTGATCATCACCCGCGGCATGCCGCCCGCGATCGGGCGCGTGAAGATGGCCTGGAACCGCCGCGACCTGCGCCTCGAGCGTTTCCACAACCACCACCGCGTCCAATGGACCAGCCGCCATTTGGCTGTGCTCGAGAACCGGGCAGGTGCGCGGCTGCTCACCGACACCGCTTGGCTGCGCGACCAGGCTTTGGCCGGGTTCGAGCAGATGGCGAACGTTCGGCGTCGCCTGACCGTGCCAATGCTGCGAGGCATCGTCGGTCGCCTCGATGCTGCGGTGACTTGGCTTGAGGCCACCGACCCGGTCCGAGAGTTCCTGGCCCGGCTTCGTCTGGTCGCCGCGATGCGTAAGGCCCGCGCGGCTCTCGCAACCCGCCACACCGACCGCGATGCTCGGGAACTCGTTGCCTCTGACAACCCGGACGGTGACCGCTCATGAGCGCCCACAACAGCGGCGACCACCGCCATGGCGTGGAGTGGGTGCAGCTGTGGGACGGGCGCCGCTGGCCGGGACGAATCCGTGGCGGGTTGCCCGAGTTCCGGTTCGGGCAAGCGCCGCCCGGGCTGTCCACGCGACGCCAGCAGCGCGAGCGTGGCCTGTCCCGCGGCGGGCAAGAGCCGTTCGCCCGGTTGACCTGGAAACGGGACCAGCGGTTCGCGTGGCTGTACGTGGATGAGCGCGCCCGGACCAAGCGGACCCCGAGCGACAAGCAGCTCGCCGCGGTCAACAAGGCCCTGGCCGCGCGGAAGGTGTGCGCCGAGTGCGGCCCGGTCGATCACTTCGTCCGCACCACCGACCGGCTGTGCGGTGAGTGCCACGCCGCCGGCGTCACACCCACCGATGGCGGAACCGCCGGGTGGCGCGCCGTCCAAGCCTGGCAGGACGAAAACGCCGGCGACGGGGCCGAACACAACGCACACACCGACGCGTCGGCCGCGGCCAAGCGAGCCGCCACGGCGCTGACCCGCGCCACCGACCGGATCGACAGCCGCCACACGCGGACGCACCAGACCGGGCGCGATGAGGAGCTGACCCGCTGGCACCGACGACGAAACCGCACGGATAGTCGCCGCGCAGACCGGAACCGACAACCTGCACGACACCTCGTGGAGCGAGAGGGGAGTGGCATGACGACACCGACCACGACACCAGGCACGTCGCCGAACACGGCCGCGGCCGAGCTGCGCGCGTACTACGGCTGCCGCGACCTGGAGGCACGGGGCCTGCGGGCGGTGCCCGCCTCCGACGAGCACGGCCAGCCGACCGGACAGGTCGCGATCGACGCCGATGCGTTCTGCGACTGGCTCGACGACCTCTACCAGGAAGACGGCGACTGATGCGCTACGACGACGACAAGGATCCCGGCACCGCCGCTCTCGCGGCGGTCGCCGGCCTGGCCCGCTCGGTCGAGGCCCTGACCCGAGACGTGGCCGCCATGAAGACCGGGTTGCAGCGGACCGCGTCCAAGACCGCGGTGGCGTCGCTGACCAGGACCGTCACCTCGCTCGGCGACACCGTGGCCTCGTTCGAGGACCTGCTGACCCGGATCGCGGCCAAGCCCGCACGCAACACCAGCCGCGACGCCAACGATGTCGAGCCGGAGCGGTCATGGCTTCGGCTGCCCGAGAACGACGAAACCGCCGTGCAGACGGTGCTGAGCCAGTTGCTGCCCTGGATGGAGAGCACCTACCTGCGGTACGCGACCGCGCGGGAGACGCTGCCGCCGTGCTGGCTGTGGCACCCCGAGATCGTCGAGGAACTGCTGTGGCTGATGGACGCCTGGACCAGCGCCTACGAAGGCGACGAGGCGTCGAACAAGCTCGTCGGTGACTGGCACGACCGCCAGCGCCCCGGCGTGACCCGCCGCATCGGCGAGTACGCCCCGGCCTGCGACGTCCTCGCACACCGAGACACCGCCGCACAGACAGCGGTCACGGTGCCGCTCGCGGCCGGCGCCGACCCGTTCGTCACCTGGTGGGCCACCAGCCGCGACACCTTCGGCCCCGCCCCGACGCCCGAGCAGATCAAGGCCGGTCGCCGCGGCGGCCTCACCGCTGTACCTCACACGACCGCTGGAGGCCAGCGATGACCCCCCAGATCCTCACCCACGCGATCGACCTGCCCAGCTGGGCCGACGCCGGCACACTCACGTGGCCGGTGATCGCCGCCGGCCTGGCCGGTCTGCTGATCCTGGGCGGCCTGTTGACCGCGCTGGCCTGGACGATCCGCCGCGGCATCCGCGCTGTCCTGGCCGCGGTCGCCGCCGGTCGGCTCACCACCCGCCGGGTGCTGATCACGGTGGCAGTCGTGGCCGCGCTGGGCGTCGCAGGCATCGGCGGCGCCCGCTCGTTCGCCGCGGTCTCCGTCAAGTTCGACAGCCCGCTCGTGCCGTTGGTTGCCGACGGCATGATCGTGGCCTGCACCGCGCTGCGTCTTGCGGCGTTGACGCGCGGGTGGCGGATCCCGGGGGCCCTGGTCACGACGTATGTGTTCATCGGCGGCACGGTCTGGCTGAACATCGACACCGCCCACGGGATCGCCGACGCCCTCGCGCACGCGCTCGCCCCGCTCGCCTACGCCGTGCTGGTCGAGATGCTCGCGCATCTCTTGCGCCTGCATCTGCGGCTGGCCCAGCCCGCGAAGCCGCGGTTGTCGGCGCTGACCTGGCTGACCTCGCCAGTGATCACGATCCGCGTGTGG
Organism: Kribbella sp. NBC_01484; assembly: GCF_036227145.1. Classification (NCBI taxonomy): domain Bacteria; kingdom Bacillati; phylum Actinomycetota; class Actinomycetes; order Propionibacteriales; family Kribbellaceae; genus Kribbella; species Kribbella sp. NBC_01484. The sequence continues at coordinate 1,117,205 of NZ_CP109437.1, read as the reverse complement.
CTGCACCTGTCGCGCACCGGCGCCGATGACCCGGCCGCTGCGCGGGCGCTGGTCCAGCAGGTTGTCCGGATGGCGTCGCGGCTGGCGACGCTGTGCCCGAGCCACAAGGCCTGGCCGTTCGACGCCGCTCGGGCCGCGCGGACCGCGGCCTTGCAGACGATCCGCGATGGACTGCTGTCGGCAACCGACCTGGCCTCGCTGTTGCCGGCCACCGGGGCGTTGACGCCGGGGGAGTTGCTCGCGCTGGTCGACTCCGCAGCACTCGCCCCGCCCAGCCCCGGCGAGCCCGAAAACGTGGCGAATGACAGGAACGCCGTTCAGCGGTCGGCGGCGGCAGACCCGCTGGGTGCACCGGTTTGGGTGGTCGCCTACCTGCTCGGTGCACTCCGCGCCGCATCCACTGGTGCACCAGTGCAGCCCGGCACCCGCACCGCACCACCCGCACCAGTGCACCAACCGGCCCGCACCGGGACCCCGGACAGTGCACCCGCACCAGTGCATCCGCCGCAGCGCACCGCCACCCGTACAGAGACGGCGCCGGCTCACGGCAGTGACGAGCGCACCGACGATGAGCTCCTGGCCCTGGTGCGCCACCACTCCGCGACCGAGCACGGCGGTCGCCCGATCAGCCAGCGCGCGATCCGTCGCGTTACCGGCGCCGGAACTCCACGCGCCCGGCGGCTCGCGGAACTGGCCGGGTGGGCCGAGCCCACCGAAGCCTCACAGGACGACACCTCCGGCATGCCGGAGGTTCGTGGACAGCTCCAACTCGTCACCGAGCACGGCGAAAACGCCGACGACAACACCGCCAGCGGAACCGACGAGGACAGCACAACAAACCGCGAACTCGAAACGAGCAGCAACCGATGAGCACCAGATCAGCAGCCAGTTACCAAGACAGCAACGGATCCGCAGCGACGATGAGCCAACCGACAATCCAGCAGCCGCCAGCAGGCAAGTGCAAGACCAAAGAACTCAGATCACACCTATGCATCACGATCAAATGGAGCCGTCGCTCCGCTTCGCGTCGCAGGCGGTGCGCGGGCTTCGCCCTGCGTGCCGGTGCCGGGCGCGGCCCGGCCGGAGTCTGCGGAGGTGCTCCGTGCTGAGCGTGCACAGCGGTCACCGGGCCGACTACCTGACCGGCGCGGTCGCGACCGGCCGGGAGAACTACTACACCGGCGCGGTCGCGGCCGGCGAGCCGCCCGGGCGCTGGTCCGGAAAGGGCGCCGAAGCGCTCGGCCTGTCCGGCGAGGTCGACAGCCAGGACATGACCGCGCTGTACGAGCGGTTCATCGACCCGCGCGACGACGCGTTCCGGGATCCGGCGCGGTGGGACGAGGCCGAGACCCTCGGCCACACCGGTCGGGCGTACAAGAGCGAGGAGCGGGTGTACGCCGACGCACTGGCCAAGGAGCCCGGTGCGGACGCGGAGCGGCGCGCCGAACTGCGTGCACTGGCGGCCAAGTCGGTGCGCAAGAACGTCGCGTTCCATGACGCGACGTTCTCGGTGCAGAAGTCGGTGACGGTGCTGCACACGGCATTCGAGGCCCAGGAGGTGCAGGCGCTTGGTGCGGCCGAGGCGGCCCGCGGTGCACTGGCCGAGGCGCACCGCACCGGTGACGCGGCAGCAGTGCACCGGTGCACGCAGGCGGTGCACCGAGCCGAGACCGAGGCCGCGTCGTGGGGGCAGTACCGCCAAGCCGTCGAGGACGCGATCTGGGCGGGCAACAACGCCGCGCTGACCTACCTGCAGGACAAGGCCGGGTACACCCGGATCGGCCACTGGGGCGGCGCCGCGGGGCGGTGGGACGACGCCCACGACTGGACGATCGCGTCCTTCTTCCAGCACGACTCCCGCGACCACGACCCGCAGCTGCACATCCACAACGCGATCCTGAACCGGGTTCAGGGATCCGACGGCAAGTGGCGCACCGTCGACGGCGAAGCGCTGCACCGCTACCAGCCCGCCGCCGGCGCGGTCGGTGAGCGGGTGATGGAGCACCACCTGGCGAAGTCACTCGGCGTCCGGTTCGTGATGCGCCCCGACGGCAAGGCCCGTGAGGTGGTCGGCATCGACCAGGCCGTAATGGACCTGTTCTCCTCGCGCCGCAAGGCGATCACGAAGAAGACCGCCGTCCTGGTCCGCGAGTTCGAGGCCCAGTTCGGCCGGACGCCGAACAACCTCGAGCTCGCACGGTTGCAGCAGACCGCCACGCTCGCGACCCGCAAGGCCAAGTCCCACGACGGCGAGACCGTCGCCGAACGGCTCCAGCGGTGGGACCAGCAGCTGCGCGCCGAGGTCCGCGGAGGACTCGGCAAGGTCGCCCAGACCGTCCTCGCGACCACCGGCCAGCCGCCGGAACCGCAGACGTTCAACGAGGCGAAGGTGCTGGACATGGCGCTGGCCGAGGTGCAGCGCAAACAGGCCGAGTGGGAAGCACCCGACCTGACCCGCGAGATCAGCAACGCCCTGCCGGACGATCTGGGCGACCGCACACCGGAGCAGATCGTGGAGCTGCTCGACCAGCTCACCGAGCAAGGTCTGCGCAAGGCGGTCGTGCTGGCCGCCGAGCGGCCCGGCGAGTCAATCCTGCCCGCCGAGCTGCGCCTGGCCAACGGGACCTCGGCGTACCGGGCACCCGGCGGCACCCGCTACGCCACGAGCGACCACCTCAATGCCGAGCGCCAGCTCGCCCGCGCCGGCTACGCCCGCGGTGCCGCGCTCATGCAGCCCCATTTGGCCGAGGCGTTCTGCGGCCAGCTCGCCACGGCTGGTCTCAAGCTCGGCGCCGACCAGGAGGCGGCCGTGCGGGGCATCCTCACCTCCGGCGCGAAGGTGGAGACGCTGATCGGCCCGGCCGGCACCGGCAAGTCCCGCGTCATCGGCGCCTTGGCCAGGGCGTGGGAGGACCCGGCGCTGTGGTTCGGCCAGCAGCACCGCATGATCGGGCTCGCCGCGTCCCAGGTCGCGACCGAGGTCCTGGCCGCTGACGGTGTCACCGCCATGAACATCAGCCGGTGGCTGATGACGCAGCAGCGCATCGCCGACGGCACCGCCAGCCGCGGGGAACTCGCGTGGACGGTCCGCGACGGCGACCTGGTCGTTGTCGACGAGTCCGCGATGGCCGCGACGAGCGATCTGGCCGTCATCAACCGGCTGTGCGATGAGGCCGGGGCCAAGTTGTTGCTGGTCGGTGACCATCGCCAGCTCGCCGCGGTCGGTGCCGCCGGCGGGATGGAATTGGTTGCCGCCGGCGCCCTCACGCACGAGCTGACCGAGACCCGCAGATTCGGCGCTGACTGGGAAGGTCCGGCGTCGCTGCGGCTGCGTGCCGGTGACCAGAGCGTCTTGGCTGAGTACCACAAACAGGGTCGCATCCTTGACGGCGGCACCATCGAGCGCGCCCAGCGCACGGCCGCTGACGCGTGGCTGGCCGACCACGTGAACGGTCTGCATTCGCTGCTGATCGTGGACACCAACGACCAGGCCGCCCAGGTCAGCGCGCAGCTGCGCGCCAAACTCGTGGAATACGGCCGCGTCGACGACACCGCCACCGTGATGCTGGCGGCGCAGGGTACCCACGCCGGTGCCGGTGACCTGATTCAGGCACGTCGTAACGACTGGCGGCTCGCCACCTACAAGGACAATCGGCGGGCCGTGTTCAACCGCGACGAGTTCGAGGTGATCGAGACCCACCCTGACGGTGGCCTGCTCGTCGCGCCACTGGAGCGCGGCACCCGGCGCCGCGTCTCCGGGGAAACGGTGGAGCTGCCCGCGAGCTATGTGCGCGAGCACGTCGCCCTCGGCTACGCCGCGACCGTCCACTCATCTCAGGGACTCACCGTGGACACGGTCCACTCGGTAACCACCCAGAACACCTCGCTATACGCGCTGTACGTGGCCATGACCCGGGGCCGGGTCGCGAACACCACGCACGTCGTCACCCAAGCGATCGCGGCCTCAGCCGAGATCGGCGAGACCAAATCGGCGGCGAAGCGATCACCACTGGCCGTGCTCGGCGCAGCCTTCGACCTCGACCAGCCCCAAATCTCGGCCTTACAAGCTCAGGCCGAGGCCGCCGCCGAAGCAGGCCACCTCCGCACCCCGGCCGAACTACTCACCGACGGCATCGCGGTCGCCACCGCCGGCCGCTGCTCACAATGGCTCGACGAACTGACCAAGCAAGGACTGCTGACCGAGAAACAGCGAACGAAACTCGCCGCCGAGGACGGCGCCGGCACCCTGGCCACCCTGCTGCGACGCGCCGAGCTCGCCGGACACGACCCACGCCAGGTGCTCACCGACGCGGTAACCGCCCGGACGCTGACCGACGCCCGCCGCCTGACCCACGTCTTGCACGACCGCATCACCAAGACCACCCGGCTCGACCCGATCGGAGACACCCACACCGCGTGGCTGCCCCGACTCGAGGACCCGGCCTGGTCGACCTACCTGCACCAGCTCGCCACCGAAGCCGACCACCGCGCCACCACCATGGCCGAGCAACTTGCCGCCAACCCGGCTCCTTGGGCGGTCAAGGCGTTCGGTGTGCCGCCCGCCGCTGGACAGGCCCGCACCGAATGGATCGACCGAGCTGCCGTGGTCGTCACCCACCGCGAACTCGCCGGCGTCACCGACGATGCCGCCGCGCTCGGACCGGCGCCGAAGCCGGGCCAGGCCGAGGCCTACGCATCATGGCGCGCCGCGTGGCGCGCCCTCGGCCGCCCCGAAACCGACCGCGCGGAGGTCGAGATGTCCAACGGCCAGCTCCGCGTCCGGGTCCGCGCCTACGAACGCGAACAGGCCTGGGCGCCACCATCGGTTGCCGAAGAACTCGCCGGAACCCGGCAACAGGCCCAGGATCAGCGGCGCACAGCCACACTGCGTGCCAACGAGGCCGACGCCAGCAGCGACGCGGAAACCGCGGCCCGCTTGCGCCGCGAAGCAGGCGAGGCGAAAGCTCTCGCGCAGGCCCTCGATGCCCGGGCGGCCGAGCTGGCGATCGTCGACCAAGCCCGCGCCGAGTGGTACGCCCACACAGCCGCCACCCGTGAAGCAGCGTTACGCGCGGCCGACGAACTCAAGGACCGCGGCATCGACAACAGCGACGAAGGCACCACCCCCGAGGAATGGCTCGCCGGACACCGCGCCAGCGATCAAGCCGACGACCAGCACCGGCCCGTCACCGACGAACACGAACTGGCCGACATCGCGCAACAGCGCGACACCGACACCATCGAAGCCGTGCCCGGCGCCGAGTTCGTGGAGGCCGAACTGGTCAACGACCAGCTACCCAGTAAGGCCCCGGAACCCGACGTCGCTGCGGACGAGATCCACGACGCGCAGATCGTTGCCGACGACAACGCCAGCCTCGAGGGCGCGTCGACCGCAGGCCCCGTGGCCGATGACGGCCAGGCCGCGAAAGAAGGCCAGGCGCCGGTCGACATTCGCGAGATCGCGGACGGCGAGGAGCGGGTCACCGAGTCCGACACGCCGCGGGTACCGTCTGCGGACGAGACCGCCGAGGCGGTCCGCAGGGCGCAGCGGGCACTGATCGAGATTCAGCACCGCCGCGAGGCCGAAGAACGGTTCGCCGCCGCCGAAGACGAAGCGCGGGAAGAAGAACTCGCCCGTTGGCATGCCGACGACACGAGCGCCGAGCGTCACGAGACGGCAGCGAAGGCAGCCGAGCCCGCGAGCGAGGACAACGGACCGGTGCTGGAACTGGGCAGCTACGACCACGAATAGCCGCGCGTAGCCGCGAGGCTCTCCCGCCCTTGGCGGGCGGGAGAGCACCCCGGCCTCCGGCCGGTCAAATCCCTTCTCTGGCTGGGGTTGGTGGGCGGCTACCAGACCGGCCCCCTCCACCCGAACCGGTTGCGGAAGTTCTCGCCTGATGGACGGCGGCGCTGCGCTTATTTCCTTGTCCATCAACCGAGATCTTCCGTAACCGCTTCGCGCGGAGCCTCTAGCCGGTCCGGTAGGCGGCAGTAGCCGGCAGGGCCCAAAGGACGGGGCTGCCGCAACACAAGCCCACCAGCGGGCAACGGACCAGTCGCAAGGAGACCACCGTGACGAACCAGAACTACCTCCTCACCCCGCCGATCACCGCACCGGCCGCCGCAGGCAGCGACCTGGCGTGGCCCGACCACCGCGACGTCACCCCGGCCCCGCAGCCGATCCGCAACGGCAAGGTCCTAAGCATCTGCTCGTGCGGCCGCAAGTTCATCGGCATCGACCCCGACCACGCCGACTGGCAGCTGATCGACCACATCGACAACGCCCTCAAGACCGCAGCCCCGGACGCCGAGACCGCCAACTAACCCACCGGCACGGGGAGCGTCGTGGTGACGGACCACGCACCCACGGCGCTCCCCGCACCACCCCTTGAGAGGAGCTGAACCGATGACGTTGACCGTAACTGATCTGTTCTGCGGTGCCGGTGGATCGAGCACCGGCGCTGTCCAGGTGCCGGGCGTGACGGTGCGGATGGCGGCGAATCACTGGCAGTTGGCGGTCGAGACGCACAACAGCAACCACCCGGCCACGGACCATGACTGCGCGGACTTGTCCCAGGTCGACCCGGGCCGCTACCCGCGCACGGACGTGTTGTGGGCGTCGCCGGAGTGCACGAACCATTCCCAGGCCAAGGGCCGCAAGCGCAACGTGGATGCGATGCCGGACTTGTTCGGCGACACGCTGCCGGACGAGGCGGCCGAGCGGTCGCGGGCGACGATGTGGGACGTGGTCCGGTTCGCCGAGCACCACAGGTACGCCGCGATCGTCGTGGAGAACGTGGTCGACGCCGCGCTGTGGGTGCTCTGGCCGGCCTGGCGCTCCGGGCTCGACGCGCTCGGCTACTGCACGCACGTGGTCTACCTCAACAGCATGCACGCCCAGGCGAGCGGGCTGCCGGCGCCGCAATCGCGCGACCGGCTCTACGTCGTCGCACACCAGCGCACGACGAACTGTCCGGACCTGAACCGGTGGACCCGGCCGATGGCGTACTGCCCGGGATGTGACGCGATGGTGCGGGCGATGCAGGCGTGGAAGAAGCCCGAGCGGACCTGGGGCCGGTACCGGGCGCAGTATGTGTGGCGCTGCCCGAACGTTGCCTGCCGCAACCAGACCGTCGAGCCCGGGTGGCTCCAGGCCGCGGCCGCGATCGACTGGTCGCTGGTGGGGGAGCGGATCGGGGACCGGACGAGGCCGCTGGCCGACAAGACCATGCAGCGCATCCGCGCCGGTCTGGCCCGCTATGTGCGCCCGGAATTGCTGGTGCCGGTTGAGGGACGCGACGGCAAGACCGCCGCCCCGCTGGGCGAGCCGATGCGGACCATGACGACCCGCAACGAGACCGGGCTGCTGGTTCCGGCCGGTGGGACCTGGAACGAGACCGCGACGCCGCTGAGTGAGGTGATGCGGACCCGGACTACGCGGGAGTCGGAGGCGTTGGTGGTGCCGCTGCGCAACAACAACACGACCAAGCAGGTGTCGGAGCCGTTCGACACGTTCGCGGCAGCAGGCAACCACCATGCACTGCTGATGCCCTACTACGGCAACGCCACCACCCGAACCACGGCTGAGCCGCACGGGACGTTCACGACCCGGGATCGGTACGCGCTGATCATGCGCAACAACGGCTCCCGCTACTCCGGCGCGGAGATGTGCACACCCGCCACCGAGATCCTGCGCACGATCACCACGGCCGGGCACCAGTCCCTGCTGGAGCCGCAGACCATCGCGGTCGAGGACTGCCTGTTCCGGATGCTGGAGCCGCACGAGGTCGCCGCCGGAATGGCCTTCACGCCCGGATACGTGGTGCTGGGCAACAAGCGCGAGAAGGTCCGCCAACTCGGCAACGCCGTCACCCCACCCGCCGCCCGCGACCTGATCGCCGCCGTCGCCGAATCCCTCGGCCACGACCTCACCGACCTGAACGCCGCCTGACCGGGTCGCGGCCGGGCCGGACCTCGACAGGTCCGGCCCCTCGGCCGCCCGGCCACTGACACGTAACCGTCAATCAGCCAAGGAGACCGATGATGCAGGAAGTGCCCCCGAACCCCGACAACCCGCATCTGACCGGACCACAGTCACCGGAGCCCAGCACCGAGCAGCCAGTCGAGTTCCGGACTGACTCTGCCAACGGCGGCAACGCGCCAGCGACACACCGAGCACCATCACGCTCACGATCAGAACGACTGATACACCTGCTCGCGACCTGCCGTTCGGCATGGCCTACGACGTATGCCTCGTGCTGAAAGCCTACGGATTGAACGTGCTGGACGAGTCATTGAAGGGTCACGGGATGGTTGCGGTCCAACTGGCACTCGTGAAAGTGATTCAGGCGATCCCGGACGAACTGGGCGGCCGCCAAGACGAGGTACAGGACGGCATCCGAGGCGAGGTGGACCGGTGACGATCAAGGTCCGCCTGTCCGGAGAACCCGCCGAAATCGAGGAACTGGTCGCGCACCTGTGCGAAGGATTCGAGGTGGCCGGCGGGGATCGCGCCTACCCGAACCGGGGATCCTTCGGCGTGCGCGTCTACCTCGAAGTCCGCCCCCGCGGCGACCAGCCGCCTAAACGGCGCGTGCCCAGTGAGCGCGTGAACCCGAGCCACGAGGAGATCGAACCGTGAACACCACAACGGATCCGAGAGCGAGGATCAAGCGGCCTGGGGCTCGAGGTACCGGATCCGACCGGCTCGCGAGGGCGGCGCACTGGAACGCCGCCCGGGGACTGGCCGTGTTCCCCCTCCGGCCAGGCTCCAAGACCCCAGCGCTCGAGGACTGGCCACACGAAGCAACGACCGACGCCGAGCAGATTACGCGCTGGTGGCGCGAAGCCCCGTACAACATCGGCGTCGCCACCGGTCCGTCCGGGCTGCTGGTGATCGACTTGGACCAGCCCAAAGACGGCGAAGTGGTTCCGGAGCCATGGGTCTCCCGCGGTGCGACATGCGGGCGCGACGTGCTCGACCAGCTCGCCGCCAACGCCGGCCACATGATGCCCCGGACCTGGACCGTCAGCACCCCCAGCGGAGGACAACACCTGTACTACCGGCACCCCGACGGCGCCGAACTCGGCAACACAGCCGGGCGACTTGGCTGGAAGATCGACACTCGAGGAAACGGCGGGTATGTCGTCGGCGCCGGATCGGTCCTCCACGGGCAGCGGTACCGGGCCGACGTGATCCGCCGCCCCGCGACCATCCCTGGCTGGATCGCCACCGCCCTCATTCCGCAGCCAGACCTCACACCGAGGAACGCGCCCGACCGGAGGAACGCAAGCGCCTACACGCTCGCGGCGCTCTCCGGGGAGCTCGACAAGGTCCTCGCAGCCGCACCAGGACAGCGCAACGACACCCTCAACCGCGCCGCGTTCGCACTGGGCCAACTCGTCGGCGCCCACCTTCTAGAGGAAGGAACCATCCGCGACGAACTCGTCTCCGCGGCCGCACGCATCGGTCTACCCTGGCGTGAAGCGGACCGCACCATCACCTCAGGACTCACCGCCGGCGCACGCCACCCCCGTCAACGAACTGTCTGAGATAGAGATCTGGCGTATGGCGTGAAAGGACCTTCAGGAGCACCGATGGCAAGGGAGACCTTCCCTTCCGCAACTGACTGCAGGCGGCAACAGCGAGTCGACCTTTTGACGTCTGCCTCAGTACCAGTGGATGAGATAGAAGGCCACGGCGGGACGTTGCCACTGAGTGACAGGCTCGCATGCGTGATCACCAGGTCATGTGGAGCGTCGCCCGCCCTTCCCGTGAGCAGCTGCGCAGGTTCCAACCCTGCACCCGCCACCAGCTAGGAAAGTGCCTCTGACGTGGGAACCGTAGGGCAGGGGGCTCGCTTTGCTGTTGCGGCTTTTACCGGCAGTTGCTGCGCGGGTTCGAGTTGAGGTGAGTGGTATGGGCCGATACGGTGGTTGTTCCGTTGTGTCGTGCTGAAGGGGACGCCTGTGCGGGAGCTGCGTGGGTTGGCACGTGGGGAGATCTCGGTTTTTCGCATGGGGGCGGATGACTGGGAACTGCTGCGAGACTTGCGGCTCCAGGCGTTGCGGGAGTCTCCGAAGGCGTTTCTGGGTGATCCCGAGGCCGAGGGGAAGTGGCAGGAGGCGGACTGGCGACGGGAGTTGGAGATGTATGCCTGGTTCCTCGCCACGGCCGGCGACAAGACGGTCGGCATCGCGAAGCTGAACCACACGGCGCCACCCGAGGACGGCATGCACCTCGAGGCGATGTGGGTCGATCCGCACGCGCGCCGCGGTGGCGTCGGGGCACGTTTGGTCGCGGCGGTGGAGACGACCGCGGCGGCGATGGGAGCGCAGCGGTTGCGGCTGTGGGTGTTCGCCGGAGACAACCCGAGGGTGCCAGATTTCTATCTCGGCCTGGGGTACGCCGCGTCCGGACGGACGCAGCGGATCGACGTCGTCGATCGGCCGACGGTCGAGACGGAGTTCCAGAAGACGCTCGCGATGACTTAGGTCCTTTGGGGAGGCTCGTGTTCGGAGTACTGGGGGGACTTGCGCAAAATCTGCTGGCGGCGGCCGTGGGAGCCGCGCTGGCCTGGGGCTGGCGAATTGCGCAGAAGAGAGCCGGCTCGAAGGACGTCCGCGCTATGTGGGGTCCATTCATGGGCGAGGACGCGTGCATCGTCCAAGGCAGCTTGAGCGCGCAGATGCTGTCGGAGGACCTTCCGGATCGGGTGCCGGACGATCTCAAGGAGCAGGCGACCAAGCTGCTTCCCTGTGTGGTGAAGAACCTGGCCGAGCAAGAGCCGACCGGCCTGATGGGGCGCGGCGACCACGAGGCGATCGTTCGAGTACAGGCTGGCCTGGCCAAGGCCGGCCGCAGGCACATGGTGACCGTGCGGGCGGATGACAAGCTCGGCGATCGCCGGGATGACAATCTGATCGTGGTCGGTGGGCTCGACGTCAACGAAGTGACGAAGGACTTGCTCAAGCGGCTGAACTGCACTGTCACGATCGCCCGGGACGAGTCCGACCGGAACTTCGTCGAGGACCTGATCCACAAGCAGCGCTGGGTCATGACCGAAGACCAGAACGACATCTGGGACTACGGCATCATCGTCAGAGCACCCAGCCCGTACAAGAAGGGCAAGCACGTCATCGTGCTGGCCGGTGTCTATGGCTATGGCTGCATGGCCGCTGCCTATGTCGCTGTCAACGCGATCAAGCGCGTGGCCGACCTGAGCCGAGAGTTCCCGCGTGGGTTCGAGTGCATCGTGTCGTACCACCGCACCGGAACCGCCGCCAGTTCGAGCGAGACCAGCGACATCGTCCTGTTCCGCGAACTGCGCTGACCCCAGGAGGCAGCAGTGGCCCCTTCACCGGAAGCCGTAAGGCTCGCCCGGAGACTTCGAGATCTGCGAGAATCGGAGAGACTCACCCAATCAGAGTTGGCTCGTGCGCTCAGTGGCGAATCGAGGGTCGCCGTCGCGACTATCAGCTCGTGGGAATCGCAGACCAATCCCAAGCTGCCGCCCGAGGAGCGCCTGCGTTCCTACGCCCTCTTCTTCTCCCGTCCGCCGTCAGACGGTGACGGCCTCCCACCACGAGAACACGACCTGACGCCCGCGGAGCGCGAAGTATTTCGGACACTCCACCGTGAGTTGGCCGGTCTCCGGGATGCCGTTCGTCAGGAGGTCAAGCTTCCGCTCAGCACGCCGTACGCCTTCGACTTCGAGAGCGGGCGGATCTCCATCGTCTGCCCCGAGGTACCAGACTACGGTCGCTCGCCGCTGGCCGACGTGGACAACCCGAACTACATGAGGTTGTACCGGTACGCCGATCTCGACGCGCTGATCGAGATGTGGGGTCATGTGCGTGCGTCGAACCCGGAGCTCCGGGTCCGGCACCGGCTGCCTTCGGAGATCAGCGCCGACCATCTCTCCGGCCACTTGATCCTGATCGGGGGCGTCGCCTGGAACCAGGTCACTAGTCGGCTGCTGCCAATGCTCGACGATCTGCCCGTGCGGCAATTGTCGGTGCCTGCTGTGGCGGACGGCGAGATCTTCCGGACCCGGGACAGCCGGGACTTCCTGCCGCTATGGGAAGAACGGCGCGGCGCCGCGGACGACGAGCCGAGCAAAGCCTCACTCGATGCGTCTCAAGCGCACGACGCCTGGAGTAACGGCGCCCGCCGTGACTTGATCGAGGACGTCGCGTTCTTCGCCCGGCTTCGCAATCCATACAACCACAGCCGGACGATCACCATCTGCAACGGTGTCTACAGCCGCGGTGTGCTGGGGGCTGTCCGGATTCTCACCGACGACGCGATCCGCGAACGCAACGAGGCCTACCTTGCCAATCGCTTCCCGGGTGGACAGTTCGCGTTGCTCATGCGCGTGCCGGTGGTGAACGGCGAAGCAGTAACTCCCGACCTGGAGATCGCCGGGAACAGGCTCTTCGAATGGTCCCCGGATGAACAGGACATCGCGTGATTCCTCTCAGGCAACAGTTGTCGCACGCGTCGCTGCTCCAGGATGTGTTGGCGCCTAGCCCGATTCGCGGCAGGATCGACGCCATTGTGACGCCGGCGCGCGGAGGGCGTCCGACGTGCGCAGTACGTGATCAATCTGTCGGCGATGCTGTCGTGCCGTTGGTCGTCTTGTGCAGCAGTCAGGCGCAGCCGCATCAGGTCGAGTGCCGAGTCGGCCGGGCGGAACCGTCCGGTATCTAGTGTGGCCCCTTCTCGATGTGCGTTTGGTCAGCTCGCGTGCGCTTGCTCCACCTGGATCGGTGGCACACCCGAACGTCGCCACGTCCAGGCGAACGTCGCGGCCACTCCTTCGACGTAACCCGGGCGACCTGGCCACTCCCACCGCCCGACCATCCGCTCAGCGCACATCGTCTCTTCCTCGATGAGCTCCTCGATCACCCACGCACTTTTCAGGGTCAGCGGCGTCTTGGCCATCTCACCGTTGCGACCGCCGATCGGGCCGTCGTACGGAATCCACGCGTTAGCGATCCACCGGCACGCCGCAAGCACCCCAACCAGGTACCAATCGACCTGGTCTTCGGCACGCAAAGCATCGCAGCGCTGCTCGGCCTGCCACCACAGATGAGCGAACTCCGTCACCTTCACACCGCGCAGGTGTTCCCGTTGGATGCGGTCGAAATCCCGGCCCATCAGCTTCATGCCACCCCACGATCCCACCGAGCACCGACACTTTCTAGCGGCAGGAACTGGTCTCGAACTCGGTCCGCGCTTCGCTCGCCGGCCGGAGTTCGCCGAACCGGCGGCGCGCCGAGGCCAGGTGCCGGCGCCGAGACGGCACGGCGTTTCGCGGTCCGCACAGCGCCATGGATCCGTGTGAGGCTTGGTGCATGGCGGCCGATCAGCACGAAGAACCCGGCGAGCTGCCCGTCGATCCGCTGCTCGGGCAGCCCCGGATGGTCGCCGATCCCCGGATCTCTATCGCGCAAGGAGCCGTTGTCCTGGGCAAGAAACCCGCGCAGGTCCACCGGTTCATCGCGCTGGGCCGGCTGCCCCGGCATGGGCCGCCGAACAACGGCCGCCCGCTGCTGCTGTCGGAGGTCGAGGCGCTGCGCGACAAGGGCGAACCGATCCCGCTGAAAGACGCGGCGACCATGCTTGGGCGATCGCTCAAGGCGATCCGCGAACTCGTGGACACTGGCCACCTGCCGCTCGTCCCCGGCACGAAGTCGATGGTCTACCCCGCCGACCTCGCGGCCATCGCGGCCGCGAAAATCCAGCCGCCGATCCGGCGCCCCGCCGGCCCGCCCGGGTACCTCAACACCAAACAGACCGCAGAACGCCTGGGGCTCACCGCAATCTACGTGACTCAGATGGCCGCGGCGGAGAAACTGCCGGCCGTCTTCCAGGACCGGCAGTGGTGGTTCGACCCCGCCCGGATCGAAATGATCCGCCGCGCGCGCCGCGCGCGACGGGCGCGCCGCGACCGCGTGATCGCCCGGCCGCTCCGCCGCCGCGGCGATACCGCGCAGTGAAGGATCAGGTCATTCGATCGGGTTCAGGTGACAGTTCCTTCCCTCCCGCCACACCCAGACGAGCCACGACACCGGCCGCTCGTACGACAGCGGCCAGCCCGCCGGATCGCCGACCCTGCGATGCATCCGTTGCGCGGCCCGGATGCATTCGAGGAAGTCCTGCTCGCAGTACTGCCACTTGTCGCTGGGACCGCCCTGCAGCCGGTTGACCGGTCCCCGGTCGGCGGCGGCCATCAGAACTGCTCGGCCCGGCGCAGTTCGGCCTGCGGAATCCAGGAGACCTTGTCATCTTTGCCCTTGACCCGCCCGAGCCAGGTTCCTTGCTCGAAGATCCAGGCGTCCAGGAACCCGGCCGGCTGCCAGGCCTTCTCCACCGGCACCGGCGGGTCGACCCGCCGGACATGATCCGGTGACCGCGGACCGTACACGTCGTACTGCAACTCAAGGTCCGCCGCGAGCCGATGGGCGGCCTGTTCGGACAGGCCCGCTCCCCGGTTGCCGTTCGCCGCGTTGTCCCACACCGACCAGTCCTCGTCGCCCGAGCCCTCGCGCACATTGAACCGTCCCACCATGACGCCAGGATGCCACACATTCGAAAGCATGTTCTAGTGGCCTGCATGGACTCGACGCCATGGACGCTATGGCGACGCCATGGCGGCTGAGTAGAACTACCCAGCGGCAGCGGATCGTCGCAGAGCGCGTGATTGGAGCCAATCTGTAGCCATGTGATGACAGCGGCGCCGGGGGCCACGGAGGTTGTGAGCTGTGCCTACAACCGAGTTGACTAGGCCATCTATCGCTCGCGGACGTCTACGCTAGTCATCGACGTCAGCCTGGGTGATCTTGCCTTCTAGCACCTTGTCCACCTCGCCCTTTAGCGAGATGTTGCCCTCTTCCCCGAGGTAGTTCATGTACGCCGCCGCGTCTTGTTTAAGGCTGTCGTCGCCTGACGAGATAGCTCGGGCGATCACGACCGGAACCGCGTTGCGTGTCAGGTCGTAACTGGTCGCACCGGACGCGCCGGCCTTAAGCAGCAGCTTTAAGACCTCGAACGCTGTGCGCGGATCGACGTCTGCCGACGTGGCGATCTCCTTACCGATCATGTAGCGGTCACTGCTCAGACTTGGATCGAGCTCTGCAGCCTCTTTCAGGCGTGGAAGCCACCACTCGATCGCGAATTTGTGGCTCTTCACGAACCAGTAGAATCCATCGAGTTCTTCCTTTTCGTCCGGATGGCTTCGCACGTGGGCTACCCGTGTATCCCACAGATCAGCGAACCGATCGCGGAGTGCGTCATCGACTGTCTCCGCGTGCATGAACGCCCACGCGATGTGTCCAACTGCTTCGCCGCGGACCTTCGCTGGTGCGTTCGTGAAGAACTCGTGAGCCACAGGGTCATCAAGGTTTTTGTGCCCACGGATGATGGCGTCGATGACCCATTCGCCGATTCTTTGAAGAGGATCGGTCTGCGAGTTCCAGCCGGAGCTGATCGGTACCTTGGAGCGGATTGCGGCGACCATAGACGGGCCAAGCAACTCATAGAGTGTTGGATGGTAGTGATGCACTGCCATCGCCGTTGTAAGTGCCACCTGTTGCTCAATGGTCAGGCCGGCCTCCGAGCCGAACAGCTCTGGAACGCGTGGCCTCAGCCAGTCTTCGTCGACAGTGAGCAGCCGGCCTAGACCTTCACCGATGACAGCTCTCGATGCGCCGTGCGAGTCCTCTCGCGCAAGTTCGGCTTCGAGCGCAGATCTCGCCGCTTCGTACCAAGCGGTGTCTTTGCCGTGAGACATCAGGTAGATCAGCCCTCGGACTCTGATCGGCCACTGCCAGTTCAGCGAGGTAGTGAGCGGATCCATCCAGCTGTCGTAGTCATGGTTGGTGTACTCGTTCCAGGCAGTGTCATCGGCCCCCGAACTGATGAGCATGTCGGCGAAGCGCGACATGGCGTCCGCCGGGATCGTGGGCTGCGTGCGCTTCTTGGCGAACTCTTCGAGGAGTCCTGTGGCAGCTTGCTTTGCTCCGCGGAAGTCGACGTCGTCATCGCCCTGGCCGCCCTCTGCAGGGAAGGATGACTCGTCACTGTGGCCGAGAACGCCGCTTATGAGGTCGGCGACCTGGCCCCAATCTAGCTGCAGGTCGGCCTTCACCGCCGCCTCCCACCCCGTCAGGATGGCCCTCAAGTAGGTAGGACGGAGCCGTACGAGGAGGTCGCCGATGCCGGCAATTGCCTTCGGGTTCGTGGTAACGAGCGCAGTCAACTCACGCCCCTGGCCCTCATGCGATGGCTCCGGTCCGAATCCGTTTCCGGTGTCATGCCAGCTTTCGAGGTGGGCGACAAGCTGGGCGGGGCTCATAGTCGCCATCTCGTCTTGGCTTAAGGGACTGTTCGGCCCCGTCCAACCGGTGATGCGAGGTGTCGGTTCGAGCGGTGCCTCAATGACGCCGTACTTCGAGTCAAGCTCTGCAAGTCGTGTCTGCAACCGCGCTGTTAGGGCCTCCGTCCCGATTGCAGACAGCCACCGGTGCTGCCACTGCTCGCGGTACTCCTGAACTCGTTCATCAACGTCCGCGTCGTCGTCTCCGTCTCGACGTACCAACTCGCGGAGTCGGTCGCCTTCAACACGCGGGCCGATCTCGATGAATTGATCAAGTCCATCAAGCGATTCTGGCGCCACACCGGCCACAGCTCGAGCCAACTCTGCATAGTCGAGGCGGCAGCCGGCGTCGCCGGACTTCTCCTCGAGTAGGAGTTCGGTGGCAACGGGGACAATGTGTGCCAATTTGGAAGTATCATCCGTAACGCGCCTGATCGCTTCTGAAAGCGCGAATAATGCAATCTTGCGAGCGAGGATCATTTCGGTCTTGAGGAGCACCTCCTTTGCCCCGGAGGCGTCCACAAGCATTGCTCTGATCGCCAGATCTCTAACTGCATCGATGAGCACTTGTTCTATACGATCGTGCGAATCGGTCCTGACGCGTACCGAATCCCGTAAGAAATAGGTGATGTCGAACTTTTTGGTTAGATGCCCATTATAGCGTTCATACGCCACCAGCCAGGGCAACACCAGAGACAGCCCGTCGTCCCCGAGATGAGCAACAATTTTCGGGAGTTCCGTCTCGTACCAATAGTCCTCAAGCGCAAGATCCGGCTTTTGGTTTCGCTTTCTCTTGGACGGGTTGAAAATGAGATTCGCGAACCACTTGCCGGCTTCATACCGTCCTCCTTGGAGAAGATTCACTGCAAAGGCAGCGAGATCCTGAGGGTCGGTTCGCCATCCAAAGCCAGTCGACTGCCACGCCCTGATAACCGGCTGTAGGCGTGCGGCCTGATCTGCCGGGATAGACGCGCCAATCGTGAACAACCCTCGTCTCACCCAGGCGTTGTTGCTCCTAGAGAGCTTCAGCAGCACATCAACGACAGCTGCCGGCGCCTCTGGGGCAGCACGAATCAGGTAGCCCATCTCTGGCCAATAGATGTCTCGAATGAGCCCATCATCCATCTTCTCGGGCTGGGGTGGGTCCTTGAAGGCGCCTTCCTTTGCTAGGGGCTCGACCCATAGCGGGTTCTTGAGTCCTTCGAAGAATGCGCGTCTCAATTGAAACGAAGGGATCCTCCTCAGGGCTTCCTTGACCTGATTTTCGGAAGGTGCTTGGTACTTCGCCATCACGCATCCTCTTCAAGCGGGCCGTTAATCTCTGCGAGGAGGTCCTCAAGAGAATGAAGATTCTCAAAAAAGACGGCTGTACGAACCTCGATGACGTCTTCGACGACGCGCATGGTGCTGCGAATCTCCTCATCGGAAGGAAGCTCGCGCTCGCGCTCGTGATTTCGGTCGAGGTGCGCCCATCCTACGAAGAACTCATAGGCGTCCCGCCACTGCTTGATCGCTGGGTGCTCCGCGTCGCTACTTCCTGTCACGAGTGCAGCGGCGTTGCTTCGGTTCCGACCGTCTTCCTGGATTCGTGCCCTGATCAGGGCGTCCAGTTGTCTGGCCACAACTTTCGGAACTGGCACGACGTCCTGATCAACGCCAAGATCGACATCAGGGTGTTTCGCGAGCAGGTTCGGCAATTTGGCGACTAGGGCGCTTGACGAAGGTTTGGGCCTCGGGATAGCAGTGTCGGCCAGGAGCCCTGGAAGATTCGCCATAAGTTCTCGCATGCAATGGCATATGCTCGAAACGCGGGCGGCTTCGCAATCTACGTCCGGGTCGGTACGCAACGTGCGCAGTGCAGTCTTGTATATGCCGGCGAGCTTGGGGCTTCGATCCTGCAAGGCCTTGATCACACCATTCTGACGAGCATCGAACTCGGCTGCGTTGCTCACCAGACAGTGCCCTTCGACCACTGCTCATCTGCAATCGGTACGTCGCCTAGTCGGCCCCGCCTGTCGCGCGTCGACTGATTCATGAGTTTCGTCAAGCGCGCACCGCGGTTGCACCTCATCTCCTGAGCGACGATGTGCTCCAGGCAGTCAGGGTCCTTCTTGGCGACGACGACGTTCAACCAGATATGTCGACTCTCGCGGTCGCTGGAGGTCCACTCGGTCATCACCGTCTGACATTGGCGACTGGGGAGCATGGGGTCAACTTACCGGTCTGGGAGCCTCGTGCGATTGGAAGGTGCAACTCCGCTGTCACCGTATTGGCGCCTTGGTGACGAAGCCAGCGGTCGGGTCCAGGCGGTGGTGATCCGATGGTTGGCCTTGTCGAAGGGACCGGGCGGTGCGTGTCAGTCGAGTTTGTCCTTGCCGGCGGCCACTCGTTCGGCGATCTGTGTGAGACGCAGTCGGACCTCGGCGGCTGTCGGCACGCGGTACGGGTATTGCGCCATGACTTCGCGAACACCGAGGACCTCGTCGAGCAGCACGGTGAAGCCGACCGAAAGCCGCCAGCGGGCGGTCCGGTCGCCAGCGAGTGGACCGGGATGGTGGTAGCGGCTCGCGACGTGCGTCACGATGAACAGTGCATGACGAGCGTCAGCGAGTTCGGTCAGGTACACGCCGTATGACCAGTCGTCAGGGTGCCACGCGACGAGGTCGACTGGATCCACCCACCATCCAAGCCACCGCACCGACTCGATCGCGTCGGGCGGCCGGTTGTGGCCGTTCACCTGTCCGGGCTCTGTCCCGCTTCGGACGGGCGTTGGCCAGTCCAGCTCAAGACTCGGCCCACTTAAGAAGCGCGCTGGACCGTCTGCATCCTTGGGGACATTCACGGGCACGATCTTGCCGTGTCAGGCAGATGTCTGCGGCTGACGGCGCGCCGCTTATGCAAGCTCGGCGGGAGCAGCGAGGCGTGGTGCCGGTCGTGGTGCGAAATCCTGGGCACCGAGGAGGAAATTCGCGTCTAGTACGGCGCCTGGACGCGGTTCGTGCGGTCTGCAGCAAGGTGGAGGCCCCCGTCCCTGAGATGCGTCGGGAGTATTCGCGGTGGGAGTGCCGAAGCGGATCCGGATGGAGATGCCGCGCAAGCGCTCCGTGGGCGAGCGAGGACACTGAGGGCGTGCTGGTGCCGTCGCTGCGGATCCTGCAGCGCCAGGGATCGGCAAGGTCGAAACCTCGGAAGCGTGCCCTCGGTCTGATGTCCGGTTCGAACGCCCGGTCCGATGCAGCTGTGGCAGCGGTGACCCGGACCGGCCCAGTCGAGCTGAAGTTGGCAAGCCCCGTCGGTCAGGGACGCCTGCTCCCAACGTGATGTCCGACGAGCAGCCCCACGATGCCGGAAGCTGGTGCCAAGACCGCAGATACTAGCGCCGCAGCGTCCTGCGCATTGTGATCTCTAGAGATGCCAATCATCGCCACTACGATCCCTGTCACTAGCACTGCGCCGAAGACAGATCCGAGGAACCAAAGGCTTATTCTCGCTGGCGGCTCCGACATCCAAGCTCCTTCTGCCTGCATGAGCACTGATTGATCGCAGAATTGCCGCGCATTCGCGGCAGGGTTTCCTCAGAACCTGCCGTCGCCGCTTGGGCTCCAACAGATCCTAAGACTTGGTTAGAGGTCGAGGAAGTCGTGCGCGAGATCCGCGGCCTGGAATAGGGACTCTAGAAGTTGGACTTGCCCGGGAGGCCCGGGAATATATTGTAGAGGCAACCAGACATTTCCGTGATCACGGTATACCACTGTGTTGGCGCCGGTCCCCCAACTGGCGTCCGAGTGGTCGCGTCGAACCCAATTATGAACGGAGCCTTCACGATAGTGGCGATTCTGTCGTTCTTCTGCAGTAATGGGAGCTCTTCCTCCGCCAATTCGAGCAGTCTCAACACATTGGTTCCCAGGAGGAAATAGCTCCTGCCGGCCGGAGCCAGACCTTCCGCGTGATTCAGCAAAATATGCAATACCCTCTTGTATGCCTCCGCACATGATCCCCACGAGGGCGTGATCCGGCTCAAAATGATGCGTGGTGCCTGTCCCGCGGCAGTCGCCTCCACAGCCTCCGCGCCCATCGCCCCCACGCCTACAAACTCCAAGAGCGGACCGAAAGACATGAGCCCGTAACCGAGCCCCAACGACGCAGTGATGAATCCGTACGCCACGTTGCGCGTCGGATTTGCGAAGGGAGCCTTGTCCATGTATCCGCGCGCTCTATCTCGATCCAGCCTAGCTGTCAGATTGAGATAGATCTGTGCAGAGTTGTTGGCGTGGCTCTGTGCGATGCCAGCGTTCGGTGGAGGCCCAACCTGGCCAGGGTCACCAAAACCGTTCTCGTTTCCCCCGTTTTTCTCGGGCGGGGTTTGGCCCAGTCCATCGGTTCGCCCAATGGTGTGTGCGTCGGCACATTTCGTGTCGGCGAGGGAGCCCTTTAGAGATGTGATTCCAGGTGCAGCATTTTGCTCCCGCCCACCGACTCCCGCCGTGCCACTCCGATGGCCGAACACCCAGGATTCGTACTTTGGGTTTCCTTTCGTGTCGGAATACCGTGGACCCGGCGACTTCGATACCGAGGTATCGTCCGTACGGTTGATGTCAACACCGTCGTCTCCGTCTAGATCGTCGAATCCGGTGGGATCGCGAAGGGTCAACGGGTTGTTGAGCACATACGCGTAACGGTTCCATGACTGGGGGTTCAGGGGTCGCGGCGTGTAGGGATCAGGAGTGAGGAATTTGCCTACGACGGGATCGTAGAACCGGCCCTTCATGTCGATGAGGTCCCAGCCGTCGTCTATGTGATCGTGGCCAGTGAATCCGGTATGGGGGTCGCCCCTTAGAGAAGGAGCGGGTTTTGCGGAGTCGGTTGGGTCCACGCGTCGTCCAAAGGGATCGTACTTACGCCGCTCGACGATTCTGCCTTTAGAGTCGGTGATGAGGTCAATCGATCCCTGATGGTCAGCGTGGAGATATTCTACTTGGTCTGCCTTCAAGGACCCGCGTACGATCATCCATATACGGCAGGCGATCGCGCGTCCATTTATCCAGATGAAGAAGATATGTTCACCATCCGGGCCTGGCTTGCCGGTGGGGCGGCGGTATTCGTAGAGCCCGTCCACCGTGTCCGATGTGATCTGCGTAATGGAGTCGACGGTCCGAACACGGTCCAGTTCGCCGTCGTACATAAAGTCGATCGTCCCGGGACGTTTCTTGCCGCTCTGACGTACTTGGGTGGGAAGATCACCGCGGCCGAAGGAGACCGTCCGTCCAGGAGCACCTGTCTGGTTGCCGCACACATCGTAGGTATACGCGCCACGCGTCGTCGAAATTACGGCGTGCGGGCCGGCGACCGAAGGATCATAGGTGTAAACAAGGTCGGCGCCGGGCCCGACGTCCACGGCGCGCTTCAGAATGTTTCCGATGTCGTCGTATTCCCAGCGAACACCTCGCGATCGCACACCGCGCTTCCAAGTCCATCGGTTCAGACGATTGAGGGGGTCGCACTCGAAGGTCTCCTTAGTCTTCAGAACCTGGTCTTCGCGAGTGCGAAGGTTGAGGTTCGCGTCGAACGCATAGGCGAGGGCTCTGATGGTGTTATCGTGCGAGTCGAGCGTGAGGATGGACTTCATCACACCTGGTCGGGCGGGATCTTCGTTCCACACCTCTCGGAGCTGGTTGCCGAGTAGCGCCTCCCCGAAGAGGCCGGCCGCATCCATGTTCACGTAATTCCAGAAGACGTTCCCGCCGGGGCCTGTGTCGGCCGCTCGCAGGAGCTGCCCGAATCGTCCGTATTCATAGCCGAGCACGAACGGCCGTGCCGACCCGACCTTCGGATACGAGATGCTCGCCAGTCGGCCGACGCTGTCGTACCCATACCCCACCGTGTAGCCGTTACCTGCGATGTCCCATGTCTTCCCGACGAGGCGACCCGCTGTGTCGTACGAATAGGTCTTTTTGGCTGAAACAGGCGCCTCGACTTGGGCGATCTTTCCGATCCCATTCGCGGCGGTGTCCCAGGTGTACTGGACGTCTCCATCGACAGTATCGTGGATCAACGAGGGTCGTCCGATATCATCGTAGTGATAGGTTGTGATCTGTGTTCCCGCGGTCGACTGCGTCAAGTCACCAAACACGTTGAATTCAAACGTGCGGTGGCCGCGGTCGGGGTCCTTCAGATCAATCATCCGCCCCAAGCGATCACTTCTCGCGACAGTCCTGTGGCCCGCGATATCAGTGACGGACACGACGGTGTCGAACGGCCCATGCTCATATGCCGTGCCCTGCGGACCCGTGGCACTCGCCACGAGTGCGGCATCGCGATCAGTGGAGAATATGACGCGGTCGAGGTCGTCGACTCGAACCGCCGTCGGATTCTTGTTTGCGTCAGTCCTAATGACCCATTCGCCGCGGTATTCGGCGGATCTTGTGCTTCCGTCGGGGCCGACCCAGCCCGTCGGTCGTGAGAGGGTGTCGTATGAGAAGGTGTCGAAAACCGGCGGTGCGCCGATGAAATGCGAACGGGACGATTGTGCCACCCGGCCGAGCCCATCGTAGCGGATTTCGCGGACTGTGGCGGCCCCGTCGTCTCGCGCATTGACGGTTTCCCGGACCACACGGCCAAGCAGGTCATAGTCCGTCTGCACCTGGGCCCCCGAGGCTCGCGTGATGGTGACTCGCGTTGTGCCGTCAGCCTCGACGTAGTCCGCGGTGACGTCGTCACCATCAGGCGACGCTTCATGCCGGAACCGTCCGAAGCCGTCGTACTGCCGAACACGACGCACACCGTTGGGATCCTCAAGTGTTGCGATCACCCCTAGGCCTGGATGATAGGTGGCGCGAACGCGATGACCGAGGAGGTTGTCCACCTCGACGGGAAAGAGCTGCTCAAGATCATCGTAGATGATTGTTCTCGAACGCTTCATGCCCGTGGATGCGTTCGTCTCCTCCTCGACGATCCGGTAGAAGTTACCGTTCGGGTAGCGATCGATGGACCGGTACAAGGTCTGTACACCGTCCGGTTGCGGTCCGAGTGGCGCGTAACCCGTGGTACCCAGCGGGCGTGGCTCGAGCGGGCCCGGCTCGATGATCTCGCGCCAGAGTAGCCCCCGCGTGTCGTACTGGTATGCCCGCTTCCGCGTCTGAGTCATCCCATTGGGCGTGCTGCTCTGCTCCGTGATCATGGTAAGCAGACCGATCAACCAGCTGGTCGGGTTGTTTGCATACCTTGACGTGGACGTATGCTTATTGCCGTCGCTCCATACCTCGCTAAAGGTCGTCACGTTTCCGTATGCGTCCATATCCTGCGTAATCGTGCGCCGTCGGACGGGCATCGTGGGGACGCCGTTCGCGTTCTCAACATTTTCCTCCACGATCGATAATGGAAAACTGAAAAACGGGACCTTACCCAGGCCCGGCCGCGTCGCATACGTAGTATGCATCGTCGTCACCCGCTCGACGCCGTTCGCAAGCGGGATGTGCGTTTCCTCGCTCATCGGCAAACCAAGCAGTGGGTAGATGCCGCCCCAGCCGACGAATTCCGGAAAGTAAGTGGTGTGCGCCGTGACGCCTGTCTCCAAGTGCAGCACATCCCGCGCGTGGAACCCGAGGAACCCCAGCCCGGTGACGTCCTCTATTCCCCCGCGGTATGTGAATACATACGTGTTGACGCCACCGATACCGTCGTCATCGCTGTGCTCTTTGACAACCCATACCTTTCCCGCGATCGCGCGCTGGGGATACACGTAGCCAAACTCCGGCGTATGCACACTGGGATCCGAGATTGGCGCGTACGTGATCGCAATCCGCGCGCCGAGCCCGTCGACGACCGATGTGAGCATATCGGCCTTGCTGCCTTCGCGAACAAACACGCGCAACTGGCCGTCGCTCGCCATGACAACATCGTCGAGGCCGTTCCCGTCATAGTCCATCACCTCGAAGACATCGAACTGCTCAGGGACGCGTTGGTCCCAGCTACTCGTGAAGGGAAGCTGCACCTGCGAAAATCCCGACCCTTCCCATCGGAGGACGAACATCGGATCATTCAGCTCCGCCACCGTGCGGGTTCGCGCCAGCACCGTGGCGTGGCCATCCTGGTTCCAATCAAAGACGCGCAGCGCCGGCAGGAAGTTACTCGGGGGTTGCTCCAGAGCCAGCACGAATGGCACAGGCGGCCCGAAGCCGCCACCTGTGTTTTCGGTGAGTATCGGGTCGGACGTCGCGCCATTGCTGCTGAGACTGAAGGCCGACGACAGGCCAACGCGCGTGAAGTCGCCGAAAACATAGTCCTGATCGCGCCACAGCGTTCCGAGGGTCACGGCGGTTGTCACGTTCGTCCCCCGACGCGTCACGCTCAACTCTGAGTAGCGCGGATCGCCACCGAACCTTCCCGCATCGTTAATAAGAAGACTCGTAGCCGTCCCTCCATCGAGGTTTGCCGTCAGGAAGTCGGACGCGAACACGCCGAGCGGTTGATACTCGTCGTCGAAATTCAGGTTTCCGCCCAGGTTTGCACGCATGTGCCAGACCGGCTCTGGACCGCCGGCGTCCGTGTCACCATGAAGCAAGTCCGGCAGGCCGTCGCCATCAAGGTCAACCACCTGGATTGGTCCTTCGACCGAGTCGCCATTAAAAATGGGTCTGCCCGGAAATACCCAGAACGAGCCGATGCTGCCCGACGCGCCGGAGCGATCGATCCCGGCATGATAGACGCGGTAGGTAGGGCTACCGATCGTTCCGGGCTGCGCGCTGTCGTCGAGAACGAATATGTTCATGAAGTCGCCCGCCGGATCCGGGTACACGTAGACGCGGCCGTCCTGGCTGTCAGCGGCGGGCACGGGGATCCTCGTGTTGTACGGGGCTGTGAAGCCCGTCGGCGACGAAGGATCGGATCGGATGATGTGGAAATGATTGAGATCGCTGCGGGGTACGTAGAGGATGTCGTCCCGCCCGTCGCCGTCAAAATCGGCGACGCGAATCCGGCCCGGAAGCGGGCTGCGACCCGCTGGCGTCGTCTTGATGTCCGAGATGCCGGTCGGGATCTCGTGGAAGGTCCTCTGTCCGAGCTCCCAGTCGAACCTGTGGGCACCTTTGGCGACCCCGAAACCGTCGAGCTCCTGAACGCTCACGAGGAGGCTGCGGCCGCTCACGCTGTCGTTTCTGTACGCAAATGCGTAACGACGCAGG
The DNA here is from genome assembly GCF_036227145.1 of Kribbella sp. NBC_01484. NCBI lineage: Bacteria > Bacillati > Actinomycetota > Actinomycetes > Propionibacteriales > Kribbellaceae > Kribbella > Kribbella sp. NBC_01484. The sequence goes on along the minus strand of NZ_CP109437.1, from coordinate 1,091,641 downwards.
AGTGAAACATTGGACGGATCCGTCGTGGTCGGATCCGGCCCGCTCATACGGACCTCCTTTAGCCTCTTGTTCTGCGTCACACGAAGGCCCGACACAAACTTCATCTCGCGATCCGAGCGCTCCTCCCAGACGAAGTCGACGGAACGGAGCGCCGGTGTCCTGTCACCTGAAGATCCGGTGTACTCAATGCGATTCGGGATGAAATCCCGCGCAGCCGGAGGCGCACCGGGCCGGAATGGATACCCCTCGTAGTACACGATGAGCATGTTTCCCGACCGATCACGCATGCTCTGAAGGCCCCAGGCATCACGAACCATCCGATTCGAGATAACGACCGACTCCGCCCACCTCTGTCCGGTCAATGGCACCGTTCGGTCGGGAATCGGCCGCGGCATAGGCACAGGGTCGAATTCTTGCGCGATCCCCTCGAAGCGCGATCCCAGGTCGCCGCTCCCGATACCGCCGAAGGTCAAGATACGCCCATCCTTGTGGAACGCCTCGAACCAGGTTGGTCCGAGGATACGGCCATCGGGCGCCGAGTCGACGTCGTGGAGAATGATCTTCATGAACGTGTCGCGCTTCGTCCGATACTCGGCGCCATCGACCCCATGCGTGCCGTTCACCAAAACAAGCCGCTCCCCGTCCAGAGTGAAAGGATCGCTGCTGTCGAAACGAACGGGCGCCTCGAAACCATCGTCAGCGATTGTCTTGCGACTGCGACGAATCTGCGGAATGCCGCTGAGATACCAGCCAACTCCAAGGAGGCCATTACCTCCCCGGCTGTGATAGTGCACGGCAAGCTCAGGCTGAATGCCGAGCCTACCCGGAGGCACCCACAACGGAAGCGCATAGGTCGCAGCGCCGTCGTATGTCACTTCGAACGTCCCACGCCCGATCTTGCCCGGCGTGACACCGTTCACGTTCTCGGTCTCAATGACGATACTGGAACTAACATCCTTGTCGCGATCCACGGATTCGATCCTTCCGAGAAGCGAAAGAGCAGCACTTTCGCATCCGGGCTCGGCCTCTTGGCGCTTCTTTCCGCCACAGTCACGGATAGTGGAGTCGATGACCAATAGAGGGAACATTGCACAGTCCGAACATTTGGCAGATGCGGCGTCGGCCGCATGCTCGACCGACGGGCCCGTGCTGGGAATCAGGGCGACGGTTGCCAGACCTGGGCGGATCCGGAGTGGTCAAGCTGGCCGTGTCAGGTCAACCGCTCCGCGCGACCGCGGCACTTCGCGATGCTGATCGGGCGTCGGCGGGGGTGGAAGATCAGCGATGACAGCGGCTTCGGTGGCATCGCTGCGCGCCAGCAATTCGCACCGCAATCGGTCCAGATGATCGTTGCGTGCACCTTCAGTGCTGCTCTTGGCCGTCCACCTATACTGCGACGCAAGCGCGAAAATGCGGTCGGGGTCCACGCGTGTCGTTCCCATGTCCCGAGCGTGACACCAAATCTCGCTCCGGACTAGAGTCTTCGCTAGATCAGCAATTCGACGAGTTGTGCCCGATGCATCCCAGCTTTGGACACGTACGATCTGCTGACCCGCTGCCCTACCAAGCCGGCGGACGCAGCAGCCCCCTCCGAGCCGGCCTGAGCCGCTTTGATTATCGGGCACTTCATGTCATGTCGGGCACTTCACCTCTGCGTACTGATCGAACACATGTTCTGACTTGCATGACCAGTCGCGGGATCGGAGACGTGAATCGTGTGCTCGGTGAGCCGAAGTCTTGGATCGAGCACACGTTTCACCCACAGCGCTCCGGAGACTGGCACGGAGCGGTACCGCGCTGTCGAAGCGACATTCGATCCTCCTGACTGACCTGACGTGCGGCAGACAGTGAGGCGTGGTCGAGATGCATGGCATGACTCGTGGCACGAAACGAGGGATACGCATGGGGAATTTCGCGCTTCCTGGGGGCGGTCGTGTTGCTAGAAGCGCTCGTAGAGAGCGGATGCGACGGTGTAGGTCTTCCTCGTAATGAGAAGGTCGGCGGTTCGATAGAACTCAGCCTGGCCCGCTGGCTGCATGAAGTTTGTCTTGGTAGACGAACCGCAGACCGACGTGGACCGACCCCGCGCGAGGAAAGGCCTCACCCGGCGTGGCGCGCTCGGCGGGGAGGCTGCGATGATGGCCGGCCGACAGTGGACATGGCTCGCCCCCGCCGTGTATGTGCGTGGGAACCAAGGCGGGGGCGGGGCGCGTCGGCGACGAACAGGGGAGCGCGCCCCGCCGCTATGGGTCCTCGGGCGAGGACAGTGTCTCCAGGCCGGCGACGAACGCCCTGGTGTGATAGAGCCGGTGTCGGCCGGCCGACTCGTGGAGCGGCTGATCCCAGTAGATGAGCACCTCGTCGGCGACAGCCTCGATCGTGCCGTCGCCGTACTCCGGATGACGGACCCGAGCATCGCGCTCGATGCCGGCCATCAGTCGCGCGGGTCGTACGGTCGGGTGTCGGGGTAGGCCAGCTCGTTGATGCTCAGTGGCACGCACTTCAGTCGGCGATCCGAGAGGCCGGCGATCCGATTGCGGATGACATCGGCGTAGACCTGCGCCAGCTCGGGCGGCGCGATGTGCTCCTCGATCAGGTGGTCCCCGAGCCAGAGCTGGATCTTCCAGAAGCCACTCGTGTTGCGATCAGACTGCCGTGCGGTCGACACCGCGCGCCCCCAGATGGATCTACGTCGGATTCACTTGCGTGACGACCGTATGACATGACGTGCGCAACTGCAAGATGTTTTGCGCAGCGAATAGATGCGTCATGCTAGTTATCACGAAATGCTGAAGGCGGCAATGGCGGGAAGGATGCCGCTGTGTCACCAGAGGAGATCGACGCGGCCATTGCAGCGAACGTGCGCGCCCTCCGAGCGAGGCGACGGGAACGCCAAGAGGATCTGGCCATCGACCTCGGATGGGTGAGGCAGAGCGTCAGCGCCCTCGAAGCGGGCACACGGCGAGTCACCGTGGCCGACGCCATCGCCCTCTGCCAGGCTCTCGACGTGGGCCTCCGCGAGCTGCTGAGCGGCGTGGACGAGGAGAGCTTCCGGGCGCTGCGCCTCGAATAGCGATTGGACAGAGAGTATCTGCGCAGGCCCTGATCTCCCGCTGAGCCAGGAGTGGCTCATTCACTAGTAGCCGGGATTCATGGCACAGCAGTACCCTCCGCCGCAGCATGCCCAGGCGCCGATGCAGCCGACGATGCCGCCGCCGAAGAAGAAAGCACATGGTGCGGAACGTCTTCATCGTCCTGGGCATACTCGCCTTCCTCGGGATAGGCGGCCGCGTCACCGTCGTTGGCGCGATCGGCAACGAGCGGAGCAAATCGGTCGACGCCGACGCGGAGAAGAATGCGCCGCGCGAGATCACGACCGGCATGGCGTTCTACATCGGCAAGCACGAGACGCAGGCCGGTTGGAAGGCCGCCCGAGTGTTTGCGCGTCGCCAGCGCCTCCGACGTCGCAAGCGATCGAGGAGCGCGACTCTTGACCCGCCACGGCACCCCTCGGCTCGGCTCATGTGCCCTGCTCGACAGTGCTGAGGCCGCGGTGCTTGTTCACGACGCCGGCGGTGTGGGCGCTGAGGACTCTCGCGGCGGTGTCAGGTGGTTGTGAGGTGCGACCGCACGTCGCGGACTCCGGCGATGCCCTCGACGGCCTTGACGATCTCGGCTTCCGCCTCGTTGTTGGGGACTTCGCCGTGCAGGATCACCGTGCCGTTCTCGACCGTGACGTGCACCCGTGGCACGTGGAGCGCTTTTCCAACGGCCCGATGCTGGAGCGCACGTGGTCGGCCAACGTCGCGTCGTCGACGTTGGCGTCCGGGTGGCGCCGCAGCGTGTGGTAGGCCACGCCCTTCGCCTGGCCGGCGAGATGATGGCCTCGGCGGCGCAGGTCCGCGATGGTGCTCTCGGCTCGACTGGATCGTCGCAGCTTGTCGATGCCGATCTTCGCTCCGACGGCGGCACAGGCCGCCGCGGCGATCACGAGCAGTTTGCGCATGATGATCATCGCCTTCAGCGCGTTCGTCACTGTCTCGGATCCCATTGTGCGCCGCGAGGGCCCCACAAGGGAGGCCTGGGCGATCGGATGAGGTGCAGTCAAATCACCTCCGTGGCCCGGCTACGAAGCCGATCGATCCCGTGTATCGGCGTGCCTGCAGGTGCCCGATCGGCCCCGGACCAGGCGCCCTCCTCTCTGCGCGGAGGTCTCCGCTACGCTAGGCTCCGCGCGTTGCCCCCGTAGCTCAGGGGATAGAGCAATGGTTTCCTAAACCATGTGCCGCAGGTTCGAATCCTGCCGGGGGCACCAACACAGCGACGGCCTAACCAGCACCTTCTAGGGGAGCGCCGGGCCGCGCCGCCTCCCTGCTGACGACTGTGGCTCGTTGGTACTGTCGGGCGTCGACCAGTCCGCGGACTTTCAGATCAGCGATCGCTCGGCTGACCGTGCCTACGGAGACGTTGTGGGTAGCGGCCAACTCACGTGCGTATGGCAGTTCCGAGCCAACCGGATAGTGGCCTGATTCGATCGCGGTCCGAAGTTCGGCGGCGAGCTTTTCGAATGCGTGCCGTGGTCTGCGCTGGCCGAAGTCAGGGCGGGGGATTGAGTGCGCCAGTGCCTCGGCAGCTGCCGTATCCGCCTTCTCGACCCAGGCAGCGTAGAACTTCAGTGTCGTTGCTCCGCCGCTGCCGTGGCCGAGGCGTCCGGCCACCGACCGCAGGTCGATACCGGCCGCGAGCAGCTCGGTCGCGGAGTAGTGCCGGATCGAGTGGAGGCGGGTGCTTCGAAGCTCGTTCCGGGTTGCAAGTCGCCGGTACCGCTGGGTCGCCGTGTTGGGCTTCAGCGGGCGCGAGAAGTCCGGCGCTAGAGAGAAGACGAAGGCGTTCCGCGCGAGCTCGGCGCCAAGTTCGTCGCACTGGTGCCGGCATCTGGCTCGGTATGCGCGGAGGAGGTCGACGGTGTACTCATCCAGCCTGACCCGTCGTTTCTGCCGGCTCTTTGTGGGACCTTCTACGACTTCCCCGTCGTATTGATCGCCGGCCCGTTCCACCATGATGGTCGAGCGTGACAGATCGACATCGGTCCATCGGAGCACGCAAATTTCGCCGCGCCGGCTGCCCGTGATCATCGTCAGCCACAGGAACAGGCCCCAGGCCGGATCTCTCCATGCTTCGTTGATGACTGGCGCGAGCTCCTCAGGGGTTGGGGGGTCCGGCTCTGGCGTTCCGAAGGACGGAGGTTCGGCCAGGGCTGCAGCGTTCTTACCGAGGTAACCCCACTTCACCGCGCGGTCGAGAGCCGCTCGGAGGATGAAGTGAATGGCACGAACCGAGCTGTTCGCCAGGGGCTCGCACTCATGATCCTTGTGCGGAGCCAGGCGGATGCCGTTGTGCTTGCAGGTCTGGAGCAGCGCGTAGTAGTTCTCGAGGAGTTCGGCGTCGATCTTTGCGGCTTTCATCGAGCCAAAGCGCGGTTCGATGTAGTCGCGGATTAGTTGGCGGTTGCGGACCCTGGTACGCCTCGCGTGGACGGGTTCCTTGATGACTAGCCACTTCTCGATGACCTCACGCAGCGTCAGGTCGCTCCGCGCGTGCGTCTGGTGGTCGACCTGGTGGAGCAGGTTGGTGAGGGCCTTCTGAGCAAGGTTCTCCGTGGGCGCAGTTTCCCTGAGGAAACGGCGCTTGCCGGTAAGGGGGTCGATGCCGGCGGACACGACCGCGCGGAACGTTCCGTTCGGCCGCGCCTCGATGTGGCCGCGGTTAGACGATCGTTTGCTCACGGTGACCACGGTAGCGGCGGCGTGTTCCCATTTGTGTTCCCATGACGCATCGAGCGTCGAGTTGAGGTATACAGTTCTCGCTGGTCAGAGCCACTTTCTAGGAGCTAGTTCGAGAAAGTGACGCACGGTTTAGGAAACCGACGCTCTATCCCCTGAGCTACGGGGGCGCACGCGGGGACAGCTTAGCGGAGGGTGGGGTGTCAGCCGGTGAGGGCGTAGACGCCCAGGTGGCCGGCGATGGAGGCGTAGCGCTCGGCGTAGAGGGTGGTGCAGCGGGAGGAGGCGCAGCCGGCGCCGGCGAAGGTGATGCCGCGGATGGTGGCGGTGGAGGAGCCGGGGCGGGTGTAGACGGGGCCGCCGGAGTCGCCGCCGATGATCGCGATCAGGCCACCGCGGGTGGCGCGGATGACGTACGTCGTGCAGCCCTCGGTGTCGCAGTACTTCGCCGACGTCGAACGGACCGTGATGCCGCACAGCGACGTACTGAAGCTGCCGGACTGGCAGACGACCGTGCCGACGCCGGGGTCTGCGCCGCCGGTGACGGTGCGGGTGTTGGGCGTGTCGCCGGGGCCGTCGGTCCAGATCTTTGGGCCGTAGCTGCTGCCGGTCACCAGGGATTGGTCGTAGTCGGGATAGTTCGTCCGGATCGTGGTGGTGCCGTAGTAGTTGGTGCCGGACTTCCACACCGTCCCGGGCCCGCCGCAGTGGCCGGCGGTGACGGAGCCGCGCTGGCCGGTGGAACGCCGTACGACGGAGAAGCCGGCCGTGCAGCTCTTCAGGGCCGACGTGATCCGGGCGCCACCCCAGTGGCCGCCGTTCGGTGTGTCGCTCAGCCGGGACGTCCGTGCGAGTGAGCTGGCGACGAGTTGTACGTCGGACAGTCCGCGCAAGCCATCGAGTGACGCGGGGGAGGTGCTCGCCTGGTCGTACTCGACCACGATGTCCTCGCTGACCGGGTCGAGATCCGCGGCGAACGTCGTACGGGCGGCGTCGGCCGACCAGGAGCGGGCGCCGACCGAGGTCCAGGCATCGGCGATCGACTGGGCCGAACGGCAGCTGCGCTCGATGCCGACCAGCTGCTTGCCGGCGGCGGGGACGTTGCGGGCCATCGCGGACTGGTACTTCTTCGCGTCCAGCTTGGCGCCGTCGACCACGACCTTGTAGCCGGTCGAAGCGGAGCCGACCACGCCGATCACGCCCTGGCTCAAACCGTAGGGCAGTCCGGACTTCGGTCGGCCGGTCGCGTCCAGGGGCTCGAGCGAGCGGACGGCGGCGTTGATCCCGTCGCCGAGTGTCTCGCCGAGCGGCCGCGGATCCTTTGCTGACGTGGGCTGCGTCAGCCGCTTGGACTCGACCGAGCTCGCACTCGGCTGGGCATGCGAGCAAGCCGCCGCGTCAGCCGAAGAACCAACCGCGCCAGCCGAAGGGCCAACCGCACCGGCCGACGAGAGGCCGACTGCGAAGAGTGAGACTGAGCCGAGTGTGAGCAGCGGGACGGTGGCTGAGAGTCGCACGTAGCTCCCCAAATCGGTGGACGGCCGCATACATCGTCCGGTCAGGGGCTCCGCTCAGTCAATAGCCGATCACCGTCCGCGAACAAATTCGACTACCCTGCGCGAGCGTATCTCGCAAGTTCACGCCCGTCGGCGCCGAAGAACTGAAGGCTGTCGGCGTCGGCCGCGATCCGCTTGGCGGCGTGCAGTACGGCGGTGTGCGGCACGTTGTCGCAGCCGATCAGGCGCTGCGGGCCGACCGTCGCGGTGAACTCGCCACGCTGACCGATGGAGTACGTCCCCTGCAGCGCGTTGCAGCCGTCCGAGCCGCCCCACGTGCCGTCGGGGCGGAACACCAGCACCGGATCGTCCGGCCGGGTCGCCTTGAGCGACTTGAGCTCGGCGATCTGGACCGGCCGCCACGTCCCGGACACACTCTGCGCCGTGGGCGGCTCCGGCGCCGCCGTGGTGGCCGCCGGCGTCTGTCCACCCGCTACGGGCGGCTCGACGGGCTTGTTGTTCGAACCGGCCAGGCCGAAGCTCACGACGGCAACGGCGGCGACCGCGACGGCGGCGGCTCCAGAGATGATCCAGGTACGGCGCTGAGCCCGCCGCGCGCCCGTGGTCGCCCGCCCGGTCAGGTCGGTAGCCGGCGGCACCGAGGCCGCGGCGCGATCGAAGGTTCCCCGCAGGTCATCCTCGAGATCGGTGTTGCTCACGACAACCTCTCATCAATGCGCTGGGACTGCCTGGTCGTCCGAAGATTCGCGAGTGCTCTGCTCGCGGTCGCACGGACGGAGGACGGTTTGATGCCGAGCACGTCGGCGATCGTGCGGTCGTCCAGGTCCTGGTAGTAGCGCAGGACCAGCACGACTCTCTCCCGGGCCGACAACGCGGCGAGAGCTCGCCAGAGGTCGTCGGAGTTCACGATGTTGGTGGCGTGGTCGGGCACTGTCCGTTGCGGATCGAGCTCGGCCGTCGGAGCCTCGCTGAACGAGCGCCGCCGCGTCATCGACAGGTAGGCGTTGATCAGGATCCGCCGGACGTAGTGGTGCGGATCGTCCGCCTTCCGCACCTTCCGCCAGGACCGGAACGCCTGCATCAGCGCGATCTGGGCCAGGTCCTCCGCTCGCTGGTAGTCCCCGGAGACGGTGAAACCGAGCCGCACCAGTTCCTGTCCCCGGGCGGATACATACTCCTCGAACTCCACTCGCCACTCCCCGGCTGGGCGTACAACACCTCACACCTATTAGACGCATCGAGTCACCCAGGTGCTGCAACCGTTCACGCACAGTTGGATCTCACCCAGGCGGACTAGACCAGCAAGAACGCACGGACTGCCTGCTGACCGCGCGGATCCCGCTGCACACTGTGACCGCTTCCCGGTATGACGACCAACTTGGCGGACCGTGCATGTCCCTGCTCCCACTGAGACCATTCGAGCGGACAGAACAGGTCGTTGCTCCCGTGCAGGATCAGTGTGCGCGGCAACAACTCCTGACTGGCCGGGTACGTCGACACTCGCGCAGCCGGCCACCTGACACAGCCCTGGATCATGAGCTGGTCGCGCGCGGTCCGCACGTCGTACGGATACAGCCGCTTCGGGTCCAGCCGTCGTACGGCGGCATCCAGCGCGGCAGTGCGGTTGGCTGTGCCGGACCAAGGGAAGCGAAGGTCCGAGCAGAGGGTGGCCATGTGCAGTCCGGCCGACAAGGTGTCGTAGCTGAGCCCCATGCTTGTTGTCTGCTGGAGGAGCTCTTTCAGACCCGTGTCGTCGCCATTGCGGGCGGCATGGAGGATCGCCGGGATCCCTTTCAGTGATGGGTTGACCGAGTTGAGGCTGGCGACCGACAGGCTCTCCATCAGATCCGTGCCACTGACGCCGTGCTGCACCAACCACGCCAAGTCGGCAACGGGATCCGTCGTACACGCAGGGTCTTGGTGACACGCGGCCGTGAGCACTCCGCCGGTCGCGGCCATCAGATCGACGCCCATCGGGTTGAAGCCCTTGTGCGGCACGACCGAGTCCAGCACGAGCGCCTGCACCCGATCCGGATACTTCAGACCGTACTGCGCCGCCGTGAAGCTCCCGTACGACGTCCCGTCCAGTGTCAGCCGATCGACCTTGAGGTCCTGACGCAGTTGCTCGATGTCCTCGACCGTGTCCGGCGTGCCGTAGTACCCGACCCCAGCGCCGATCCTTTGCGCGCAGTCGTCCACTGCCTCCGTCGGCGGCGTCAGAAAGTCCGAACCACCCACAGTCTCTTGTAAAGAAGGGCAATTGATCCCCTTCGGCCCGGTGCCGCGCTGGTCGAACATCACCACCCTGTACTCGCGTAACACGTCCGGATGGAGGTTGTTGCGCAGGCGAGGCAGCAGCGAGACACCAGGCTGACCAGGACCACCCGCGAGGAGCAGCAGCACACCACGCGGCGCGTCCACGTTGTCGGTTGCGATCACCCCGAGGTCCAGCGACGGGCCGCTCGGCTGCTGACGGTCGAGCGGCACGCGCAACGTCGTACACGTGAAGCCCTCTGTGCAGGCGTCATGGTCGGGAGGGGAGCAGGCGGTGCAGATGAGGAGCAGCACGAACAGCAGTGGTACCCGCCGCATGCACCCTCCCGAAACGACTTGTGGTGTTCAGGGCAACAGCCGGTGTCGTCGAGTGTCAAGCGGTCGGCAGCCCCTTGGCGAATCCGCCACCGCGATGGACGGATACCGCAAGCACGATGCTCCAAGCCGCGAACAGGCCCAGGCCGCAGGTCTTCACCACCGCGGGGGCTTCATCCGGAATCGTCATGTCCAGCACGGAGGTGACCACCATCAGGATGGGAACGGCCGGCGTGATCGAGCGGGTCCGGAACTCGGCCCAGCTCAGGGCGATGGAGCCGACGAGTAGACCGCCCATGAACATCACCAGGAACACCGGACCTGGAGGGATCGACAGCAGGCCGTCCATCGCGTGGTCGAGGTCTGCCTGGCTGATGCCGTCGTTGGTCGCGGCGAGCTGGAATGCCTCGATCCCGTGCAGCGCGGCCAGACCGAACAGCTGGACGGTGAGCGCAACGAACGCGATGCCGGCCATCCGTCGGGAGGACCGCCACGACACCGCGGCGGCAATCGCGACAGTGGCGAACAGGAACGGCGTACTGACCAGGCCGGCGAGGATGGACCACCCCTGGCTGGTGGCATCTGTCGCCCCGTGCGGGATCGCTGCTTCGGCGACGGTGAGCAGAGGTCCGATCGGCAACAGGACCGCAGCCCAGGTCCGGATTCGGCGTGACGGTCGTACCAGGCTGTCCTGAGCGGCGTCGATGATGGTCATGGCAGGGTCCTTTCGGGTTGGCAGCGCGTTGGTTTCCCTGACCGTGCGCGCGCCGCTGTCCCGGACACATCGGGCCGGTGCCCCGACTTGTCCCGGCTGCGGCGCTCCAGTTGTCCCGGGCCGAGGACAGGACTCCGGTCCCGTGCATAGCGGCACACTCGCGCGCAGACTGTGGCTGGGACCCCGGCGCGTAGCAGGGTTGCCACCGGAGGGCGCCATGAGATCAGCGAGGCTCAGACCGGCGCCGCTGCTCGTCCTCGCAGCCATCGCCGGGCTGTCCGCGACCACAGTCGCGCTGACCGTCGCGAACGGAACCAGTCTTTCCGCGTTCGTCGACAGCAACGGGGCCAGCGGTTGGATCTCCGCGCTGGCGTTCGGCGTGGTCGCTGTGCTGGTGTTGTCGAGACAGCCGGGGAACCGCCTCGGACCGTTGCTCGCGGCTGGGGCCTTGCTGGTCGCGATCTCGGGTGCCGCGGATCCCTATGTGTACTACGCGCTGCACACTCGACCCGGTTCCCTGCCGTTGATCAGCCTGGCGGCCCTCTGCGCCAGTGTGCTCTGGATGACCGGGCTCTTGGTGATCCTCGGGTCGCTGACCTTGCTGTTCCCGAGCGGCCGCCTCTCGTCGCCCGGTTGGCGCTGGCCGGCACGGGCGACAGGTGCCGCCATCGTCATCGCAACGCTTGCCGCCGGTACGACGCACGTGATCGTCGACGACACGATGGGTGTGTCCGTGGTCGGCACTCCGTTCGATCTGCCGTTTCCGGACGGTCCGCAGATGGCCCTGGCGGTGGTCTGCATCGGGGTGGTCTTCGCAGTGGCTTTGTCGGCAACTGTCGGTATCGCGATCCGGATGCGCCGCGTCAACGGGCCCGAGCGGCAGCAGTACGCATGGTTCGTCGCCAGCGTCCTGCTGCTGGCGATCCCGATGCTGCTGCCGATCGACCTGCCGGAGACCGTCGGGCTCGGGGTCACCGTGCTCGCGATCGCCGCACTTGGCGTCGGCATCGTCAGGTACGGAGCATTCGACATCGAGATCGCGCTGTCCCGCACCCTCGCCTATCTGGTCCTGACTGCCGCCGCACTGGCGGTCTACAGCGTCGCGGCAGTCGCGGTAGGGGCCCAACTCGACGCCGGTCTGTTCCCGGCAGCCGCGGCGGCCGCCGCGGTGTTGCTGCTGGCCGCCATCCGGCAGCGCGTCCAACGAGCAGTGGATCGGCTGTTGTACGGCGACCGCCGCGACCCACTGTCCGCACTGACCACCCTTGGGGACCGATTAGGTGCAGCTCTGGACTCGGGCGCTGTCCTGCCCGTGGTCGCAGAGACCGTCCGCCAGACGTTGCGATTGCCGTACGCCGCGGTGCGGTTGGAGAACGATGCAGAACCTGCATGTACGTCGGGCGAACCGCCGGCGCGGACCGTGGAGTTCGACCTGAAGCACGCCGGCCAGCAGGTCGGCACTCTGGTTGTCGGTGTCCGCCGCGGCGAGGTGGGGTTGAGTGCGGCGGACACCCGGCTCTTGGAGACGTTCGCTGCACAGATCGGTGTTGCGGCCCACGATGTCAGGGTCACCAGGGAACTGCGACAGTCGCGCGAAGCCCTGGTCACGTCCCGCGAAGAAGAACGGCGGCGGATCCGGCAGGACCTGCACGACGGTTTGGGGCCGACGCTGGCCGGCATCTCCCTCGGCCTGGAGTCGGCCGCGCAGCGGACTCGCCGGGCCGATCCCGAGATCAGCGCGCTGCTCGAGTCGCTCGGCGCCGAGACCACCGCGGCGGTGACCGAGATCCGGCGGATCGTCGCGGATCTGCACCCGACGATGCTCGACGTGATCGGCCTGGTGCCGGCTCTGGTTCATCACGCCGGACTGATCAGCTCCAGGACCCGGGGCGATCTCGTCGTCAGCGTCGTCGCGGAACCGTTGCCGGAGCTGCCTACCGCGGTCGAGGCAGCGGCCTACCGGATCACGCTCGAGGCGCTGACGAACGTCGTACGGCACAGCCATGCTGCGGCTTGCGACGTCCGCCTGACGATGGACAGCGGTCTGCACGTCACGATCCGCGACGACGGGACCGGCGCTGTTCCGGTCGGGCCGGTACGTGGCGCGGGCCTGGCTTCGATGCGGGCGCGCGCCGAAGAACTCGGGGGCGCCTGTACCGTGCGGTTCCGCCAGGATCAAGGGACCGAGGTCGTTGCCATGCTGCCCGTGACCGCACGATGACCGGCGGCGCGATCCGGGTTGTTCTCGCGGATGATCATCCGGTCTACCGCCAGGGGCTGGCGGCCGTCGTCACCGACGCCGACGACGTCGACCTGGTGGGCGTCGCGGCAGATGGTGGCGAGGCCGTTGCTCTTGCGGTGGAGCACATGCCGGACGTGGCGCTGCTCGACGTCCACATGCCAAGCGTCAGCGGAATCGATGCCACTCGGCGACTCGCGGTCGAAGCGCCAAAGGTCGCCGTACTGGTGTTGACGATGCTGGAGGATGATGAGTCCGTGCTCGCCGCGATGGCGGCCGGAGCCCGCGGGTATCTCGTCAAAGGGGCCACCGGCGACAGGATCCTCGCTGCCATCCGAGCAGTCGCCGCAGGGGAGGCGGTCTTCGGGCCGACTGTCGCGGACCACATTCTCGACCTGGTGGGAACCGACCGGCGCTCCGGTCGCCGTGGTCAAACCTTCTCGGCGCTCACCGAGCGGGAGGAGGAGGTTCTTGCGTTGATCGCGGCCGGGCGCTCGAACCGTGAGATCGCACAGGTGCTCGTCGTGGCGGACAAGACGGTCCGGAACCACGTCTCGAGCATCTTCACCAAGCTGCAGGTCGCCGACCGCGCGCAGGCGATCGTCAAAGCCCGCGAAGCCGGTCTGGGGAGGACATAGGGGAGGTGCACAGCGATTGCCTGTGCAAAGGAGGAATCCAGCCCACCGATCCATGCTCGCCGTCCGGGCCGCGGCCGCACCGTTCCACGCGCCATGCCGGCCGAAGACGCCAGTGACGCGCAGTTGCGCCTGACGACCGATCCAGCCGCTGCCTGCCTTGCGGGTCGACCTTGGAAGGGACCCGCAAGGCAGGCGCGGGTTGACCCTGGTCCGGACGGCTTCGGGGGGCGCGTCCGGCGCAGGGTCAGCGCAGGCCGAGCGACTTGATCAGCTCGGGGGTCACCTGGCGTGGGGCCGGCAGCGTGCCCGGCTTGCCCTGGCCTTCCAGGGAGGTCGCCACCAGGCGGCGGCAGCCGAAGGCCTCCGCTGTGTACGACAGCACGCCACGATCGTTGTCGGTGAACCGCAGCACGTACGTCGGGCCGAGCTCCTTGGTGCAGATGGCCGGCTTCTTGGCAACGGGCTTCGATGCGTTCACCAGAGCGAGCAGGTCGGTCGCCTGGCTGCCGTTGCGTCTGGTTGTCACGGTCGCGTAGTCCTGCCCGGACGCCTCCGTGTCGAACTGGCAGATGGTCACGCTGACCGGCTGGAACAACGAGGTCGCCGCGCCCTTGCCCCAGACCACCTTGTCGGTAGAGGCGCGGACCGCCGCGATGGTGTCGGGACAGTCCATGCTCGGGGTGCCGCTGGGGGTGGGCGACGGGGTAGGTGTGCCGGGGGTGGTCGGCGTATCAGTGGGCTGGGCGGCGGGCGGGGACGTGGTGTTCTCGTTACCGCAGGCGGCGGTAGCTCCGAGCACAGCCACGACGAGCGTCGCACCGATCAGGCCCCGTGTCCGTAATGCACTCACGACTCGGTCCTTCCGGGTTGGCAAGGTCACCCATGATGGTCGACCGGAGTCACGTCCCGCGTGCCAGAACATCACGGCGGCGCGTCTATCCGGTCACGCCGGCGGATCGTAGGCCAACCGAGGCCGACCTGTAACGTCCACGCGCTGTTCGCCCGTCCTTGTCCACTCGCTAATCCGAACAGTTCGGTCGTCCGGATCGGCCGGGTGGTGCGCGTGCTGTGCGGTTGTCGGGATCGGTCGGCTGGTCCGCGTGCTGTTCGGTCCGGATCGGCCGGGTGCTCCGCGTGCTCTGCGGTTGTCGGGATCGGCCGAGGTGCGCGTGCTGGCGGTTGTCGGGATCGGCCGGGGTGCGCGTGCTGGGCGGATGTCCGATCGGCCCGGTGGTGCGGCTGTTCGGCGCGACCCGCTGGTCCGCGGGCTCTCGACCGGGTCGCGGATTACGATGCTGTGCCGTGGGTCGCAACGACAAGAAGGCTGCCGCGGAGCGGGAGCGCGCCGAGTGGCAGCTGGGGATCGACTGGGCCCGGTGGCTGATGGCGGGCAACTCCCCGCAAGTACTGACCATGTACGGCCTCGTCCTCGAGCCGGGCGAGGTCGCGTACGTGAACACGCCCCTGCAGTACGCGCGCCTGTACGGCGGCAGCGGTCGCTACACGCACAGCGGCGGCCTGTTCATCGGCAAGCCGGGACTGGTGCTGGGCCTGATGGCCGCGAACGCCGCCGTGAACGCGAGCCGGAAGGCGGCGGCGAAGCGGGACATGCAGCTGATGTGGCGCGACCTGCAGGAAGTCCCGACGATCGCGACCAACTACCGGTTGCTGTGCCACCTGCCCCGGAGCGGCTGGATGAGCTTCTACTACAGCGCCGTGCAGGAGTTCTATCCGGATCCGGCCAACTGGATGATCACTTTCGGCTTCCAGAACGCGGAGCCGCTGCGGCTGGCCGGACTGGCGACGCCGACACTGTCAGTACTGACCTCCTGGTGTGTGCTCGGAAGCGATCGCTGGCAAGGCGAACCGGGGATCGCGCCGCTGATCGAGGCCGCCACCGGCCGGCAGTTGCCGCCGGGTGTAGTCCAGGGCGAAATCGGTCCCGGCGAGCCCCGGCGACTCGGTAATCTGGAACCATGACGAGCCCGTACGAAGACGACGAGCCGCTGCTCCCCGAGCAGACCCGGGACGACGACCCGCGGACCTGGGGCGACGACGACTCCGGCGACGACGACGAACGCATCCTGAACGAGGTTCCGCCCCACCACGGATGAGTAAGTCCGTAGTGCTCGTCCACGGCGGCCTCTGGGACGCCATGGACGCAGAAGCTTTCTGGGGTACGACGGGCATCACCGGGGGACTCACATCCGCCGGGCTGAAGGTGCTCGCTCCCGACCGCCCGCGGCGGCCGAGCGGCTGGGACGTCGAACGTGCAGCGCTGGGTGAACTCCTGGCGAACCACCATGAACCGCTCACGATCGTTGGGGCATCCAACGGGTGCACCGTAGCCGTCCTGCTGGCCTTGAACCTTCCGCACCTGGTCGATCACCTCCTGCTCGCCTGGCCGGCCACCGCCGGCGATCCCGACCTCGACGCGCGGACCCGCACCGGCCTGATCGAGCGAGGTTGCCCGCCGGACGCCGCAGACGCCCTACTCGCCGGCGAGACCCTCCGCGGCGTCACCGAAGCGAACCTCGCCCGCCTGGCCACCGACGCCATCGATCCGGTCGCGGCCGACGCGGCCGATCCGGTTGCCGCCGACGCGGCCGATCCGGTTGCCGCCGACGCGATCGATCCGGTTGGCGCTGATGCGGCCGAACCAGTTCGACCTGATGCGGCCGGGCCGGCTGGCCTTGGTACGGCCGAGCCAGTCGGCGCCGATGCGGCCGGGTCGCTTGGCGCCGGCGAGGTCGGAATCGGGGCGGCGCGTGGGCGTATTTCGGTGGCGGTGGTGCCTTCGGTGCCGGAGAATCCGGCTCACCAGCGGAAGACGGTCGACGCGCTGTTGCGATCGATCCGGGGGAGTCGTGAGCTGGCCGGGTGTCCGGAACCGCCGACGCCCGCCTTCCCGCCCTACCTGGATCAGCTGGTGCGAACGATCGTCGAGTTCGTGAACTAGGGGGAGAGGGCCGTGGAGCTTCGGGGGTTTTCCGACGAGTACGCCGTTCTGGTCGCGGGGTGGGCCGTGGACGCGAAGGAAGTGGCGTTGCTGTCCGGGCAGGTCGAGTACCCGTTCCCGGAGGAACTGAAGGCGAGCTGGCGGAAGGTCGACCCGGATATCCACTCCTATCTGCTGTTCGACGGTGACCGGCCGGTCGGGTACGGCGAGGTGTGGCTGGACGACGAGGAGGACGAGGTCGAGCTGGCGCGGATCATCGTGGATCCCAAGGTCCGCGGTCGCGGGATCGGCCTGGAGTTGGTGCGCGCCTTGCTCCCGCCGGCGGTGGCCGCCGGGTACTCGGAGGTCTTCCTCCGGGTCCGGCCGGAGAACGAGGTCGCGATCCGCACCTACCACCGCACCGGCTTCGTCGACGTCCCGGCCGCCTTGATGGACGAATGGAACCAGGGCCAGCCCATGGCCTACCGCTGGATGCGCTATGCCGGCGAGCCCACCTGGCTCGCGGAGCAGCTACCCCACGGGAGCAGGTAGGCGCCGGCGAGCTCAGGGGCTGAGGTTGTGCGCCTACCCACTCCGAGTCAGCTCTGACGCGTCCGGAGGGCGTCGCGGATCTCGGTCAGGAGCTGCTGGTCGGTGGTCAGTGACTCAGGCTCTGGCTCCTCGCCGCGGGCGCGGCGTTCGGCGAGCTTGTTGAGCGGCATCACGATGAGGAAGTAGATGGCCGCGGCGACGAACAGGAAGTTCAACGCCGCCTGCAGGATCCAGCCGATGTGGAACTCCGCGCCGTTGATCTTGAAGAACCAGACGCCGCTGATATCCGTCTTGCCGAAGATCGCGGCGATCAGCGGGTTGATCAGCCCATCCACGAGGGCGCTGACGATCTTGCCGAACGCGGCGCCGATGACGACGGCGACCGCGAGGTCGACGACGTTCCCGCGCATGATGAATTCCTTGAAGCCCTTGAGCATATGGGTGCCTCCACGAAGCGGTGGTTGTACCCGAGACAAGGTAGGACCGCAGACCTGCGAGGGCGAGGGACCGCGCCGGACAGCGACGCATCGTGTCGCTGGGTAATCAACTCGTGTCCGGCGTCAGTGCCACGGTGATTCTGGAGTTCGTGGTTGCCTGGGCCAACCGCGTCGCGATCTCGGGGGTTGTCGCGACCACGATCAGTGCGCCGGAGCTCGTCGTACGTGGGGTTGGCAGGGCGATGACGCGGACCGCTCGGGCGAGAAGGCTTGCGTCGTCAGACGCTGTGCTGGTCGCGGCGTACAGGTTGAGGTGGTCGCCGACGCGGAGGAGTGCGCTGATGTCGGCGTCGTCGATGCGGAACGGATAGGCGAGCGATCCGGCCGGCACTGCGGCAGGAGCCAGGAAGCGGGCGTCGGTGAGTGGCTCGCCGGATCGGACCGGGCCGCTCAGCACGCGGGCGGTCAGATCGGCGCCGGGTCTGAGGACGCCGTCGGGCACCGAGCCCGGAGGGAGGTCGACGGTCCGGAGATCGGCGCCCGCGGGCACAGCTCCGCCCGCCAGGTCGCGCGCAGCGGCCAGCACGGCGACGGTCGGTGGAGGTGGCGGGGACAGGGCGACGAGGCCGAAGTACACGGCGGCCGCGGCGGCGACGCCGGCCAGCAGCCGGCGATGCCACCGGGCGGCCCGGAGCAGATCACGAAGGAAGGAAGGGGTTCTCATGCCAGAGAAAGTACGAGTTTCGCCGACACCCGCCCCTCAGTTATCCACAGGCGGCGGAGGAGAAGGTCAGGCCGCGCTCGTATTGGTGCCCGAAGACGAGGACCCGCTGGACGACGAGCCGCTCGACGACGAACCGTTCGACGAAGACTTCGAGGAAGACGAGGAGGAGTCCGACGATGACGACGAGCCCGACGACGAGGACGAGGCGGTCGACTCGGACTTCGCCGGGACCGAGCTCTTACCGGACGAGCGGCTGTCGTTGCGGTAGAAGCCGGAGCCCTTGAACACGACGCCCACGGCGTTGAAGACCTTGCGCAGCGTGCCCTGGCAGTTCGGGCACACGGTCAGCGCATCGTCTGTGAAGCTCTGGCGCACCTCGAGGGCCTCGCCGCAGTCGGTGCACTGGTACTGGTACGTCGGCACGATTGGTCCCTTCAGGCCGCTGGCACTCCTACTACTCGACTGCTAATAATGCGCCAGCGGCCCGAAGTATTCCAACTCAAGCCCGCGGAACGGACTGTTCAGCCCTGACGCCGCACTGTGAAGTTCCAGCAGCCGGCGATCACGTTCCGCACCTGGACCGAGTCCACGGTCGCGTCCTCGAACAGTCGTTTGAGCTCCGCCTCGCTCGTCCCAGGCTCCGCGACGACTCCGTCCAGCATCTGGCCCGAGACGTCGTACGGGCGTAGCACCGCCTGCCGGTCCCGGAAGTCCAGCGGGAAGACGTCCGCCGCCGGCACCGGACAGTCGGTCGTGTGCACGAACACCGGCCCGACCTCGGCGTACGGACCGCCGGCCGTCATCGGCCGGTGCGACACCAGGGCGATCTGGTCGCCGGCCCGCGCCAGCGTGAGGCAGCAACGCAGCGGCTCGCCGCCGCCCGCGGTCCGGGAAACGACGGCGTTCCCGAAGTCGTCATGACCGTTGCACCGGATCCGGTCCAGCTCGGAGAACGGGACGGGGATGTACACCAACTCTGGGTTCATGTCCACAGAACGCAGAGCAACGCAAAGTTGTGAGGGACCCCATTTGGGGCGCGCCGGGGGATTCTCTACGGTTGGGTCCGTGCGTCGCCTGCTTCGAGTCGTCATCATCAGCGGAATCGCCCTCACCACCGTCCTCCTGGTGATCGCGGGAACCGTCGTTTTCGTCGTCCGCCACTCGTTCCCGTCGTACGACGGAACGATCGAGCTGTCCGGCCTGGACGGTGACGTCAATGTGGTCCGGGACGCGAACGGCATTCCGCAGATCTACGCCGACACCCCGGCCGACCTGTTCGCCGCGCAGGGCTACGTGCACGCACAGGACCGGTTCTTCGAGATGGACTTCCGCCGGCACGTCACCGCCGGCCGGCTGAGCGAACTGTTCGGCAAGGACGCACTCGAGACGGACAAGTTCGTCCGCACGCTCGGCTGGCGCCGGGTCGCCGAGAAGGAGCTGGGTCTGCTCAGCCCGACCACCCGGCAGTACCTCGACGACTACGCCCGCGGAGTGAACGCGTACCTGTCCACTCACAGCGGATCGGGCCTCAGCCTGGAGTACGCCGTTCTGTCACTCAAGGGCACCGACTACCACCCAGAGCCCTGGACCGCGGCGGACTCGCTGTCCTGGCTGAAGGCGATGGCGTGGGACCTCGGCGGCAACCTGGACGAGGAGATCACCCGGACCAAGCTGGTCGCGACGTTCCCGGCCCGCAACATCGAGAGCCTCTACCCGCAGTACCCGTACGACCGGAACCAGCCGATCATGACCACCGGCGCGGTCAAGGACGGCAAGTTCACCACCTCCCCGGTCACCGCGGACCGCGGCATGCTGTCGAAGGACTTCCTGAAGTCCCTCGACACCGTCCAGAAAGTCGCCAAGGGACTGCCCGAGCTGCTCGGCCAGGGCGATGGGATCGGCTCGAACTCGTGGGTCGTCTCCGGCGACCACACCACCACCGGCAAGCCGCTGCTGGCCAATGACCCGCATCTGGGCGCGACCATGCCAGGCATCTGGACCCAGGTCGGCCTGCACTGCAACAGCGTCGGCAAGAGCTGCCCGTTCGACGTCTCCGGCTTCAGCTTCTCCGGTCTGCCCGGCGTGGTGATCGGCCACAACAACGCGATCTCCTGGGGGTTCACCAACCTCGACCCGGATGTCCAGGACCTGTACCTGGAGCGGATCGACGGCAACAACGTCCTCTACAACAACAAGTGGCGCGCGATGGCGACGCGCGAGGAGACGTTCAAGGTCGCCGGCCAGGACCAGCCGGTGAAGATCACAGTCCGCGAGACCCGGCACGGTCCGCTCATCTCCGACGTCGGTGACGACGAGCGCCAGGTCGGTGATGCGGCCGCCAAACAGGCGAAGTACCCGCAGGCGTACGGCGTCGCACTGCAGTGGACCGCGTTGAATCCGGGCCGCACCGCCGACGCGCTCTTCGCGATCGACCAGGCCCAGAACTGGACCGAGTTCCGTGCCGCCGCACGGCAGTTCCAGGTCCCCTCGCAGAACCTCGTGTACGCCGACACCGACGGGCACATCGGCTATCAGGCGCCGGGACTGATCCCGATCCGCAAGACCGGCCGGGGCGACTGGCCGGTGCCTGGCTGGGACCCGAAGTACTACTGGACCGGGTACATCCCGTTCGACGCGTTACCCAATGAGTTCGATCCACCGGACGGGATCATCGTCACCGCGAACCAGGCCGTCGTACCGCATGGATACACCTACTACCTCACCAACGACTGGGACTACGGCTACCGGTCGCAGCAGATCCTGGACCGGATCAAGTCCGCCGGGAAGCTGGACGCGAACGCGATGGCGTCGATCCAGCTCGACACCAAGAACCGGGCCGCCGAGATGCTGGTGCCGTACCTGCTCCAGATCAGCATCGACGACGCGTTCGACAAACAAGGCCAGGACACCCTGCGGAACTGGGACTTCACCCAGCCCGCCGACTCCGCGGCGGCGGCGTACTTCAACGTCGTCTGGCGCAATCTGCTGTCTCTCACCTTCCATGACCAGCTCCCCGAGGGCACCTGGCCGGACGGCGGCTCGCGCTGGTTCGAGGTGATCCACACGCTGCTCGGCCAGCCGAACAGCACCTGGTGGGACAACATCGGTACGCCGCAGCACGAGAACCGGGACGACATCCTGCGCGAGGCCCTGGTCGACGCACGGACCGAGATCACGCAGAAGATGGCTCGTGAGCCCGCCAACTGGCAGTGGGGCAAGCTGCACAAGCTCACGCTGACCAACCAGACGCTGGGCAAGTCCGGGATCGGCCTGATCGACAGACTGTTCAACCGCGGTCCGTACGAGCTCGGCGGCGGTTCGTCGATCGTGGACGCGACCGCCTGGGACGCGTCCGAGGGCTACACGGTCACCGCGACGCCGTCGATGCGGATGGTGGTCGATCTGTCCGACTTCGACAAGTCTCGCTGGGTGAACCTGACCGGTGTGTCCGGGCACGCGTTCTCGTCCAACTACACCGATCAAACCAAGCTGTGGGTTCGGGGCGAGACGCTGCCGTGGGCCTACACCAAGGGTGCCGTCGAGGCGGCCCGCAAGCACGCCCTGACGTTCACCAAGCCGGACCGCTAGCTAGGTCACCAGGCGGGCGCGTTGGCCTCGGCGAACAGCTCCTCCGGCCAGGTCCAGAGCGCCCGCTGGGTCAGCAGGATCGAGATCGTTTGCTCGGCCGGCGTCGTCGACCACAGCGCGCCCAGACCACCGGCCCAGCCGTACCGTCCGCCGCCGACGGACAGTCCGTAGCCCCAACCGGTCTCCGGCCCGAGGAAGTCGACGGCCGCCACGCGCTGCGCCGGGGTGAGCTGATTGGTCGTCATCTCCGCTACGGCGGCCGGCGACAGCACCCTGTCTCCACCGGCGAGCAGCATGCGCGCGAAAGCGTGGAAGTCGTCGGCGGTGGAGATCAGCCCACCACTCGCGTCCGGGAACGGAGGCTCCGACAGCCATTGGCTGCCGAATGCCGTGTCGAGTACGTCGTTCCCGACGTACGCAGTCGTCAGCCGCGCCGGATCCGATGCGGTGAAGGCGGTGTCGTGCATCCCCAGTGGTTCGAAGATCCGCTCCCGCAGGAAGTCCCCCAACGGCTGCCCGGTCGCCCGTGCGATCAGTACGCCGAGCACATGCGAGCCGGTCGAGTACAGCCACCGCTCTCCGGGCTGGAACTGCAGCGGCAGCGTCCCCAGCCGCCGCATCCACTCGTCGGGATCCAACGGCGTCCGCGGCACCGGCGGCCCGAACGTCCGCAGCTCCAGCTCCTCCTCACGCTGCCGGAGAGCCGGGTTGTCCGACTCGCCCAATCCGAGCCTGAACGTGAGCAGGTCCCGCAGCGTAATCGGCCGCGCCGCCCGGACCGTGTCATCGATCGGGCCGTCCGGCTGCCGCAGTACGGCCGGGTTCGCCAGCTCCGGCAGCAGGTCGTCGACAGGGGTGTCCATGGAGAGCCGGAGCTCGTCGACCAGGATCATGGCGGCCGCCGCGACGATCGGCTTGGTGAACGACGCAACCCGGAACAGGCTGTCCCGGTGCAGCTCCGGACCATCGAAGGCCGTCCTGCCGATGACCTCGACCCGCGTCTCGTCCCCACGGCTCACCAAGGAGACGAGCCCGGCCAGGACCCCGTCATCGACGTACTTGCTCAGCATCAGCCCAGTCCACCAGCGAAGGGCATCGCGCGCCACTGTCCGACAAACATCCGGATGCCGTCGGCCAGCGCCGGCATCTGTTGCACCAGTGGCGTGCACACCGCGATCTGGAGCACCCGAGCCGTGTCCATCACCTGCTGCACGCGCTCGTCGAGCTGTGGTCGTCCGAGGGCCGCCGCGGCCTCGTCGTACACCTTGCCGAGGTCCGGTCCGAACCCGGCCATGTCCCACTCGATCGGACCGAGCGTCGCGTCCTCGAAGTCGGCCCACACCATGCCGCCTGTCGTCGGAATGACGTTGTACGCCGGTGCATCGCCATGGATCGTCTGGATCGTCGCCGCCGGGAAGACCGCCTCGAACCCGGCCCTGCTCGTCAGCACCGGCCGCAGCACCTCCCACTCCGCCCGGGCCCGGTCCACGTCCTCCTGCTCGAGCAGACCCGGCACAGCCTCCAGAGTCGCGAGGCCAGAGGGCACCGCGAGCAGTGGAGTCAGCCAGGGCAGTTCCTCCGGGTAGTCCGCGAGTACGGCGTGCAGCTCGGCGGCTCGGGTGGTCGCGGCGAGGTAATCGACCTGCCCGGACTGCTCGACGTACTGCCAGAACGTCATCGAGAACCCATCTCGCTCCACCGGCTTCAGCGGCACGAGCGGGCTTGGCGCGACGACCGGATGGCCATTCGAGAGCAGCCACGCGGCCAGGTCCAGTTCGCGCTGCTGGCGTCGTTCGGCGACCTCGACGTCCGTCAGGTAGTCCGGGAGGTTCATCGGCACCCGGGCGACCACCGGGGACGGCTTGAGATGCACGACCACGGAGAATGCGTCGTACAGGACTGTCGGGTCGGTGACCGTCAGGCCGAGGTCACGTGCGGCTGTGGCTGCGGCTTGGACCGCGGTCTCAGTCATCCACTGATCTTCGCAGCGCGATCAAGTGATTTGGGGTGAGCGCTGCGTCCACCAGATGGTCGTGGGCGTCGGCCGGAAGCGCTTCGACGATCTCGGAGTCGTACACCGCGGCCCAGATCGGCGTACCGGGTCTCACGCGAGCGAGCGCCCGGTCGTACGAGCCGCCGCCGCGTCCCAGGCGCACACCGTCGCGGGCGACGGCCAGCGCCGGGCAGATGACCAGATCGGCGGTGGCGATAGCGTCCGAGCCCAGATCGAACGGCGGCTCGGACAGTCCCAGCCGGCCGGGCACCAGATCGGCAGCACCCGGTGCGACACCCCAGCCGATGTCGTTGTCGGCGTACAAGATCGGCAGCAGCACCTCGTGGCCGGCCGCAAGCAACCAGTCGATCAAAGCGCCCGTCTGCGGCTCCGGACCCCTTGATACGTACAAAGCCACCCGGTGCGCGTCAGACACGACCTGCTGGGCACTCCTCAGCAGATCTTCCGCATGAGACCGGGCACTGCGGGCACTGAGCAAGTACTGCCGCGCCGCGGCCTTCGATTGGAACACCCCTCGATCGTAGGAGCGTGACGCGCTTAACACTGTGATTGCCGGACGTCCCCTAGGGTTGGTGCATGAGTGAGGCAGGTCTGAGACAGGCGCAGGAGAAAATGCGCGCGGCCGGCGCTGCCGACGTCGCGATCCGCGTCTTCACGCATTATTACCGGCTGCTCGAGTCCGGTCAGCAGGGCACGATCCGCGAGGACGACATCGAGCCGGTCGGCGACCTGCCGCACCTGGACCACCTGGACACCGACCCCGAGGCGATGCGGGCCGCGCTGGCCGAGACCGCCGTGATCAAGCTCAACGGCGGCCTCGGTACGTCGATGGGCGTCACCGGCCCCAAGTCCGCACTGCAGGTCAAGGACGGGCTGAGCTTCCTCGACATCATCGCCCGCCAGATCCTCAGTACGCGGCGCAAGTACGACGTACCGCTGCCGCTGGTGCTGATGAACTCGTTCCGCACCAAGGCGGAGTCCCTGCAGATCCTGAGCGAGTACGACGGTCTCGCGATCGACGGCCTGCCCTTGGACTTTATGCAGAACATGGAGCCGAAGCTGCTCGCCGAGGACCTCACCCCGGCCGACTGGGAGCCGGACCCGGAGCTGGCCTGGTGCCCGCCGGGCCACGGCGACCTGTTCACCGCGTTGGTTGCCTCCGGCACCCTCGACGCATTGCGGGAACACGGTTTCCGGCACGCGTTCATCTCGAACGCGGACAACCTCGGCGCGACCCCGGACCCGCGGATCGCCGCCTGGATGGCGGAGCACGCCGTACCGTTCGGGATGGAGGTCTGCCGCCGGACCCGGTCCGACCGCAAGGGCGGGCACGTCGCGGTGCGCAAGTCCGACGGGCGGCTGATCCTGCGGGACAGCGCGCAGGTCGCGGACACGGATACGAAGTACTTCCAGGACATCGCGCGGCACCGGACCTTCAACACCAACAACCTGTGGATCGACCTGGACCAGCTGGCCGAGCTGATGGACGGGCACGACGGGATCCTCGGGCTGCCGATCATCGTGAACCGCAAGACCGTCGACCCGGCCGACCCCACGTCACCCAAGGTGATCCAGCTGGAGACCGGGATGGGCACCGCGATCGAGACCTTCGAGGGCTCGCAGGCGGTGCTGGTCGACCGCAGCCGGTTCAAGCCGGTGAAGACGACGAACGACCTGCTCGTACTGCGCTCGGACGTGTACGAGCTGGACGAGGCCGGCGACCTGACCACGACGCACGAGGGCGACGAGCCGTACGTCGACCTGGACCCGGAGTACTTCAAGATCCTGGCCGACTTCGACACGCGGTTCCCGGTCGGGCCGCCGTCGCTGGTCCGGGCCGACCGGCTCGAGGTGCGCGGTGACGTTGCCTTCGGCAAGGATGTGGTCATCGTCGGCGACGTGGAGCTGCAGGCGCCGGCGGGTGAGCGCCGGGAGATCCCGGACGGCGCCGTACTCGGCGGCTGAACCGAGCCCTGGGGGAGTGAATGGACGACCTGCTGATCAGGCCGTTGGAGCCGTACGACACGGACGAGGCCGCTGCGGTGTGGTGGCGGTCGCGGCATGCGGATGGGGCGCAGTTGCCGCCGGCGATCCACACCGCCGAGCAGGTGGCGACCTGGTTCGCCGAGGTGCTGCTGCCGGACGCGCAGACCTGGATTGCGCTGGATGACGGCCGGATCGTCGCCGTACTGACCCTGGACGGCGACGACCTCGACCAGCTGTACGTCGACCCCGACGCGGCCGGCCGGGGCGTCGGCTCGACCCTGGTCGACCTCGCCAAGGACCTCCGCCCCGGCGGTCTCGCCCTCTGGACCTTCCAGACCAACACCCGAGCCCAGTCCTTCTACCGCTCCCACGGCTTCACCGAAGTACGCCGCACCAACGGCGCCACCAACGAGGAGCGCGCCCCCGACGTCCGCATGACCTGGGGCAACCACCCGGAAAGTGTGCAGGTCGATTAGGAGGTAGTGCCGACTCGGTGCGTGGTGGGCGTGGGCACGAGCCTGAGGGCCCGCCGACGCGCCAACTACCTCCTGTCGATCTGCACGGATTAGGGTCGGGCTCGTGAGAC
This sequence comes from Kribbella sp. NBC_01484, assembly GCF_036227145.1. Lineage (NCBI taxonomy): Bacteria > Bacillati > Actinomycetota > Actinomycetes > Propionibacteriales > Kribbellaceae > Kribbella > Kribbella sp. NBC_01484. The sequence goes on along the minus strand of NZ_CP109437.1, from coordinate 1,065,335 downwards.
GGACTGTGGATGAGCATTTGGAGGTTGTGCTCGGGCGGGTGACGGCGCTGCCGGCGTTCGATCAGCCACTGATGGAGGCGCTGGGGCTGGTGCTCTGTGAGGATGTCGTCTCCGGGGTCAGCCTGCCGGGATTCGACAACTCGGCCATGGACGGGTACGCCGTCCAGGCCGCGGACCTGGCCGGGGCGTCGCAGGACAACCCCATCACCCTGCCCGTTGTCGGGGAGTTCCGGGCTGGGCGGAGTGAGCCGATCGTGGTGACCCCCGGTACGTGTGTGCGGATCATGACCGGGGCGGAGATGCCGCGGGGCGCGGACAGCGTCGTACCGGTGGAGTGGACCGACGGCGGCACCGTGAACGTGCGGATCGCTCAGCAGCCCGCCCTCGGAGCGTCGGTGCGACGCGCCGGTGAGGACGTGCACGCGGGGGACCAGGTTCTGGACCGTGACACCGTGCTCGGGCCGCGGCAGATCGCCGTACTCGCGGCTGTCGGCCGAGCGCGTGTGAAAGCGCGCCCCCGCCCCCGCGTGGTTGTGGTCTCGACCGGTGCGGAGCTGCGGGAGCCTGGAAGTCGGCTCGGCGAGGGACAGATCTACGACTCGAACAGCTACACCATGGCCGCGTGCGCACGGGACGCCGGCGCCGTGGTGTACCGCGTCGGCATCGTCGACGACGACCCGAAGCGGATCATGGACACGCTGTCCGATCAGTTGGTCCGCGCGGATCTGATGATCACCACCGGTGGCGTCAGCATGGGTGCGTACGACGTGGTCAAGGAGGAGCTCTCCAAGCTCGGCACGGTCGACTTCCCGCAGGTCGCGATGCAGCCGGGCAAGCCGCAGGGCTTCGGTGTGCTCGGTGAGGACGAGGTGCCGATCTTCACGCTGCCGGGCAACCCGGTGTCGGCGTACGTGTCCTTCGAAGTGTTCGTCCGGCCGGCGCTGCGCAAGCTGATGGGCCAGATGCCGTACCGGCGGACCACTGTGCCGGGCGTGACGCTGGACGGGTTCAGCTCGCCCTCCGGGCGACGGCAGTTCGTCCGCGCCGCGGCCAGGTCCGGCGACGAGGGCTGGATGGCCAGTACAGTCGGCGGGCACGGCTCACACCTGCTCGGCGGGCTGAGCCGCGCGAACGCACTGATCGTGGTGCCCGAGGACGTGACGGCGGTCCGGGCCGGCGATCAGGTCGAGCTGTTGCTGCTGGACGAGGAGACCCGATGACGCAGGACCCTGGGCTGACCCATGTCGACGAGACCGGGGCGGCGCGGATGGTGGACGTGTCGGCCAAGGATGCGGTCAGCCGCCGGGCTGTTGCCAGCGGCAAGGTTCTCGTCTCGGCCGAGGTGGTGACCGCGCTGCGCGGCGACGGCGTACCGAAAGGTGACGCGCTCGGCGTCGCCCGGATCGCCGGCATCATGGGCGCCAAGCGGACGCCCGATCTGGTCCCGCTCTGCCACCCGATCGCGATCACCGGCGCCAAGGTCGATCTCGAGGTCACCGACGACGCCGTCCTGATCCAGGCCCAGGTGAAGACCACCGACCGCACCGGTGTCGAGATGGAGGCGCTCACCGCCGTCGCGGTCGCCGGGCTCGCGGTCATCGACATGGTGAAGGCGATCGATCCGGCCGCCGTGCTGTCCGACGTCCGCGTGGAACTCAAAGAGGGCGGGAAGACCGGCCACTGGGAGCGGCCGTGAGAGCCCTCGTGGTCAGTGTCTCGAACCGCGCGGCTGCGGGCGTCTACACCGACACCACCGGCCCACTGATCGCCGAACGCCTGACGTCGTGGGACTTCGAGGTGTCCGGCCCGCAGGTCGTGCCGGACGGTCCGCCCGTCGGTGACGCACTGCGTGCTGCGGTCGAGGCGTCGTACGACGTTGTGCTGACGACTGGTGGCACAGGGATCTCACCGACCGATGCGACGCCGGAGCAAACCGCTGCGGTGCTCGACAAGCTTGTGCCGGGAATAGCTGAGGCCATCCGGTCCTATGGCGTGGCGAACGGCGTACCGACTGCCGCACTGTCTCGTGGACTGGCCGGAGTGGCTGGTACGACGGTCATCGTGAACCTGCCCGGTTCACGCGGCGGCGTGAAGGACGGGCTCGCCGTACTGGAACCGTTGCTGCGGCACGCCGTCGAGCAGGTGCACGGCGGTGACCATGTCCGGGCGGATACCGACTGATGGCGATCGTGCATTGGCCCGTGGAGCTTCAGCACGGGCAGGTCGCGCTCCGACCGCTGCGTGCCGGCGACGGCGGTGAGTGGGCCGCAGCGCGCCAGCGCAACGTCAGTTGGCTGCGCCCGTGGGACGCGACCCAGCCGCCCGGTGCGGAGGACGGTGCGCGGACGTTCCGAGCCATGGCGCGCGACTGGAACCGCCAGGCGCGCTATGGCCGGATGCTGCCTTTCGTCATCACATACGGCGCCGCAGCAGGTGCCGGTGCGCGGGCGAAGTGGCCGCTGGTCGGGCAGTTGACGGTGTCCGGGATCACCTACGGCTCGGCCCGCTGGGCGAACCTCGGCTACTGGGTCGACGAGCAGTACGCCGGCCGCGGCATCGTGCCGGCCGCGGTCGCGCTGGCCGCGGACCACTGCTGGTTCACCCTTGGCCTGCACAGGATCGAGGTCGCGATCCGCCCCGAGAACAAGGCGAGTCTGCGGGTGGTCGAGAAGCTCGGCTTCCGGTACGAGGGCGAGCGGCCGCGGTTCCTGCACATCGACGGCGACTGGCGCGACCACCGCATCTTCGCGCTGAACGTCGAGGAGGTCGGGCCCGGTCTCGTAGCGCGACTGCGATGATCACTCAGCGTCGCTATTCACATCAGTCACACGAGTCTTCTTGCGACACACCGACTCACGTACCCCATCTGGCCCTCGCCGCGCCTTAGCGTCGTCGCATGGGGACGACAGGGCTGATCTATGTGGCGATCGTCGCCGCGTGGGCCGCCTACCTCGTCCCGATGCTGCTGAAGCGGAACGACGAGGCGCGGCGCCGCCCGGTGTCGTCGTCGGCCGACGCGCGGGTACTGTCGCGTGACCCGTCGCGGCCGCGGTACGTCGTACGCCCGGCCGGTGCTGTGGACGACGCGACGCCGGCAGGTGATCTGCCGCCTCCTCCGACGCGGTACGTCCCCAATCGAGCCCGCCGGGTGGCCGCGATGCGCCGCCGGCGGGTGCTGTCGATCCTGACCCTTTCGCTCCTGTCGGTCGTAGCCCTGGCCGGTCTGGAGATGCTGCTGTGGTGGACGGTCGCCATTCCTGGCGCGTTGATCGTCGGATTCGTCGTACTGACCCGGGTGCAGCTCCGGCGGCAGGCACGCACACGTGCTCGGTTGGCGGCCGAGCGGCGCGCCCGGATGCAGGCCCGCCACGACCGCGGTCCGGCTGGGAAGCCCGCGCCTTCTCCGGACGAGGAGATGACGATCGAGGTCAAGCTCCCTGCGGAGCCTCAGGTGGCGAAGCCCGCGCCGCCCGCCGAGGGCCTGTGGGATCCGGTGCCGGTGACGCTCCCGACGTACGTGATGAAGGAGAAGGCTCCGGACCGCACCGTCCGCACCATCTCGCTGTCCGACGACGAGGTCTTCTCCTCCGCGCGTACGACGGATCCGGCCGAACGCGGGCCGCTCCCCGAGCCGGCGGAGAAGCCCGAGGAGACCGAGGTCAAGCGCGCCGTCGGCGACTGAAACCCGCTCGACAACCTCGGTTTTAACCGGCGACCATAGGCGTGTTAGAGTTTCGCGGTCGCCAGGCAACTGGTGACCGACTCGGGGCTGTGGCGCAGTTGGTAGCGCGCTTCGTTCGCAACGAAGAGGCCAGGGGTTCGAATCCCCTCAGCTCCACGAAGTCGATAGGCGACTCGTGTCCGCGGAAAGCGCGGACCGGGTCGCCTTCGTCGTGTTGTGCGGCTGCGCTTCGCTTGCCGCGAGCGGGGGCTCCGCCACCCGCACCCCCCGGCGCCGTCGCTTCGCTCGGCGGTTGTGGTTGCTCGCCGCGTTCGGTGGTGCCGTCGCTTCGCTCGGCAACTATGGCTGTTCGCCGCTGCCCGCTCAAGCGGGCGGGTTGGGGAGGCGGAGGCGGGCCAGGAGTCCGATGTGGTCTGACAGGTAGGTGGGGCCGGTGGGAAGGGGCCGCTTGTCGGTGAGTAGTAGAGCTGTGTCTTCGACCTCGATCGTCTCGGTGACGAGGATGAAGTCGATGCAGTGCGGTTCGCTGCCTGGTGGGAGGTACTCGGCATGGAAGGTGGGTGGGCACTCGCCGTCGAACGCATCGCGCAGACCGGATCGCCGCCGGAGTTCGCGGTGCAGGGTGCTCGCCTGGGCGACGTTGAAGTCTCCGCACACCACCGTCGGTGAGTTGTCGGTCGCGACTGCCTGCGCGAGCGCAGTGAACTGGTCCCGCTGCAGCTGACGGAATCGATTGTGTTCCGACCAGTCGCCGTCGGTGTTGGCCGTCGGGTGGATGTTGAGCACGCGGACCCGGCTGTCGGCCAGCCGAACGGTGAGTAGCCCGCTGTGGAAGGCGCTGACCCGGGCTCGAGCGGGTATGCCTGAGTGGCGCGACGACCGCGGAAGGCGTGCGTACGCCGTCCCGGCCAGGCGCAGCCGCGACAGCGTGACCAGGCCGCCGGCGGGGCCGGCCACCGACGGCCGATAGGCCACATGCGGGAAGGACGGCATCCCTTTCCGGAGGTGTGCCAGGTGGTGGTAGACGAACACCTCCTGCAGGCAGACCACGTCGATGTCGCCGGCGTCGAACTCGGCCGCAATCGCGGCGAATCGCTCGGCTATGCGGGTGCCCTTCAGAGGGAGCCCACGGGTATTGAGGGTGGCGACGATCAGCCGCGTAATCATGGCCCGGCAGATCGTACCCCTGGAGGCCGGGGCCTCGCATTGGGCTGCGGAGGCTGTTGCGCGGGCGTTGACGTCTGCGCGCACCATGATGGCGATGGCTAGGGTCCAGGTCGCCCACGACGTACGCTGCTACCCGGCCAGGTAGGTGCCTGAGGCAAGGATCTGCGCCGGGGATGTCTCAAAGTGAGAATCGCCGCAGCTAATCTTGACTGATTCCAGAAAACCCGACAGACTGCGACACGTGCCGACGATGGATGAGCTCCAGGAGTTGTTGCGTGGGGCCGCGCTACGGGTGACCCGGCCGCGAGTGGCGGTGCTGACCGCGGTGTACGCGCATCCGCATGCGGACACGGACTCGATTATCGGTGCCGTGCGCAACGAATTGCCGGAGGTCTCGCACCAGGCCGTGTACGACTCGCTGCACACGTTGTCGGCGGCGGGCCTGGTTCGGCGGATCCAGCCGTTGGGGTCGGTGGCCCGGTACGAGTCGCGGGTGGGAGACAACCATCATCACGCCGTCTGCCGGTCGTGCGGCGCCATCGCCGATGTCGACTGTGCGGTCGGGCACGCGCCCTGCCTGACCGCGTCCGAGGACCACGGTTTCGTCGTCGACGAGGCCGAGGTCATCTACTGGGGCCTGTGCTTCGACTGCGCACGCCGTACCTGACTTCCTTTGAAAACCTCCAGTCCTGGAAGGAATCCGATGTCCGAGATCCATGAGCCACTGCCCGGTGAAGGTAGCGAGGAGAGCCGCGGCGAAGAGACCGCGCAGGCCTCGGGCGGCTGCCCGGTCGCGCACGGTCAGGGCACCCACCCGACCAGCGGCAACGCGAACCGCGGCTGGTGGCCGAACCAGCTGAACCTGAAGATCCTGGCCAAGAACCCGGCAGTGGCGAACCCGCTGGGCGAGGAGTTCGACTACGCCGCGGCGTTCAAGACCCTCGACCTGCCCGCCGTGAAGGCGGACATCGCCGAGGTGCTGACCACGTCGCAGGACTGGTGGCCGGCCGACTTCGGGCACTACGGCCCGTTCATGATCCGGATGGCCTGGCACAGCGCCGGCACCTACCGGATCAGCGACGGCCGCGGTGGCGCCGGCGCCGGTCAGCAGCGGTTCGCGCCGCTGAACAGCTGGCCCGACAACGCCAACCTGGACAAGGCCCGCCGGCTGCTCTGGCCGGTGAAGAAGAAGTACGGCCAGAAGCTCTCCTGGGCCGACCTGCTGATCCTGACCGGCAACGTCGCGCTGGAGACCATGGGCTTCAAGACCTTCGGGTACGCCGGTGGCCGTCCGGACGTGTGGGAGCCGGAGGACGACGTCTACTGGGGCCCGGAGACCACCTGGCTGGGCGACGAGCGCTACAGCGGTGACCGCGACCTGGAGAGGCCGCTCGGCGCGGTCCAGATGGGCCTCATCTACGTGAACCCGGAAGGCCCGAACGGCAACCCGGACCCGATCGCGTCGGCCCGCGACATCCGCGAGACCTTCGGCCGGATGGCGATGAACGACGAGGAGACCGTCGCGCTGATCGCAGGCGGCCACACCTTCGGCAAGACGCACGGTGCGGCCGACCCGGAGCAGTACGTCGGTGCCGAGCCGGAAGGCGCGCCGATCGACCACCAGGGCCTGGGCTGGCGGAACACCTACAACACCGGCAAGGGCCCGGACACCATCACCAGCGGCCTCGAGGTCACCTGGACCCGGACGCCGGCGCAGTGGGGCAACGACTTCTTCGAGATCCTGTTCGGTCACGAGTGGGAGCTGAGCAAGAGCCCGGCCGGCGCGAACCAGTGGGTCGCCAAGGACGCCGAGGAGGTCATCCCCGACGCCTACGACGCGGCGAAGAAGCACAAGCCGACCATGCTGACCACGGACCTGGCGCTGCGCTTCGACCCGATCTACGAGCCGATCTCGCGTCGCTTCAAGGACAACCCGGACGAGTTCGCCGACGCGTTCGCGCGGGCCTGGTTCAAGCTGACCCACCGCGACATGGGCCCGATCGTGCGCTACCTCGGCCCGGAGGTCCCGACCGAGATGCTGATCTGGCAGGACCCGGTCCCGGCGGTGGACCACGAGCTGATCGGCGCCGACGACGTCAACGCGCTGAAGGCGCAGATCGCGGCGTCGGGGCTGTCGGTGTCGCAGCTGGTCTCGACGGCGTGGGCCTCGGCCTCGAGCTTCCGCGGCAGTGACAAGCGCGGTGGCGCGAACGGCGCGCGCATCCGGCTGCAGCCGCAGAGCGGCTGGGAGGTCAACAACCCGGACCAGCTGGCGCAGGTGCTGCGGACGCTCGAGGGCATCCAGCAGTCGTTCGGGAAGCCGGTCTCGCTGGCCGACCTGATCGTGCTCGCCGGTGGTGTCGGCGTCGAGGTCGCGGCGAAGAACGCCGGCCACGATGTCGTCGTACGGTTCACGCCTGGTCGTACGGACGCGTCGCTCGAGCAGACCGATGTCGACTCGTTCGCCGCGCTCGAGCCGTCCGCGGACGGGTTCCGCAACTACTACGGCAAGGGCAACCGGCTCCCGGCCGAGTACCTGCTGCTCGACAAGGCGAACCTGCTCACCCTGAGTGCGCCGGAGCTGACCGTCTTGGTCGGCGGTCTGCGCGTCCTGGGCGCGAACTACGACGGCTCGAAGCTCGGTGTCCTCACCGAGAACCCGGGCACGCTCACCAACGACTTCTTCGCGAACCTGCTCGACCTGGGCACGGAGTGGAAGTCGACGGACGACAGCCAGGAGTTCTTCGAGGCCCGCGACGCGAGTGGCGCGGTCAAGTGGACCGGCACCCGGGCTGACCTGGTCTTCGGCTCGAACTCCGAGCTGCGCGCGGTCGCCGAGGTCTACGCCTCCGACGACGCCAAGGAGAAGTTCGTCCAGGACTTCGTCGCCGCGTGGACCAAGGTGATGGAGCTGGACCGCTTCGACCTCGCCTGATCCGTCACGCGGCAGAAGACCGGCTCCCTCCTCCAGGGAGCCGGTCTTCGGACGGTGCGGCCTGTTGATCAGCCCGACACGTTCCCCTCGAAATGACTGCCTGCGTAGTCCCACCCCCCGGCGCAACTTCGAGCTGAAGTGTTATGCGCCGCACGGCTCGTTTCCGGGCGCGGTCAGGAAGAACGGCCGGCAAGTGCCGTCATACCGGAGCGGTCAGGTGATTCCGCGAGCACGATCATGACGACCATCGCGAGAGCTGGTCTGGTGGAGGCGGTCAGCTTGCGAAGACGTTTCAATGGTGGTCCTTTCAACACATGGTGGCTGGCAGCGGGAAGCATGGAGAGTGGAACGGCTGGCGCAGTGCAGGACTCGGCACTGCACCGCGCCAGCCGGCGATAGGTCCCTGTCTAAGCAGCAGGAATCGGGGTCAGACATGGACGATTGATGTGTGCGTCAGCGCCCGGCGGCCGAACGCGTGGCAGCCGCAGTGAGAGAGATGAGGTGGCATCCGCCGCTGGCACATCAGGGCACTGGGCGTATGACGAGAACGCGGGCACCGGTTGCTCGCTCGAACGAGTCCCGGATATCGGTCGGTACGCCGAACGCGGCGAAGTGGAACAGACTCGGCAGCGCGACAGCGGTTACCTTCTGGCGATTGACTGCCTCGATGAGGGCCTCGAACGCAGCCGGCCAGGTGCCAGCGTGTTCAACGAAGATGACGCCCATAGTGAAACCCTCAGCCCTGGCAAACATTGCCAGTTCCTGCTTGCCGGCCTCTACTTGGTCCTCGGTTACCATCAGTCCGCGATGCAGGTATCCAAGCAGCAGCGGTTGCGTGTCGTGGCCGCGGCCATCGCTCGACAACCGCGGCGACCTTCGCCCTCTATGTGCCGTCAGCATCCGCTGCCGTCACTGGCTCGTTGGTAATCCGCAGGCTGGCGAAGCGTCGCCGCATCGCCGCCTCGAAGGAGCGTGCAGCTATTGGCTCGGCGACATGTTCGACGAGCTTCTGTCGGCCGAACCAGACACAGACGCAGTGGTCGGCTGGCTGGGGTTCCAGAGCGGTGCTCATCGGTCACGTACCTCGCGGTCGATGTCGCGGACGAGACCGATGTACAGCAGACAGGCGATGATGCTCAGCAGCCAGAATCCCTGGTTCACGACCTACCTCCCAGTTGTATCCATCGCAGTTGTTCATCGATGCGCTTGATCAGCCTGGTGTCGGGGCGATCGCTCACCAATGGCCATCTGTGGCACCTCTGTGGCACTTTCGCTGCGAAGTACCGCCTGAGCTGCTTTGATTGCAGGGAGGGAGGAATGCTGTGCGGACGGTGAACACCTGGACCGGCAGAGAGGCAAGGGCTCTCAGGCTTGCCCGGCGGTTCAGCGTGCGTGCGTTCGCGGAGCACCTCGGTGTTGGGATCCGTACGGTGTCGAAGTGGGAGTCGAACGGCGGAGTCCGTCGCCCTCAGCCGGCGATGCAAGCGGCACTGGATACTGTCTTGGCCCAGGCAACGGCAGGGAGCAGGCTCGTTTCGAGGAGCTGACCGCGAGCTCGGCAGCGATCAAGCGTGGCCGGACCACCCTGAGGCCGTGGAGCAGAGACGACTGGATCGATGATCTGGATCGTGCCCGCCTCAGTGCGTCACAGCAGAACTTCGCGCTCGCCTCCATCCTGGCTGCACGATGGCTTGCCCGGACCGATTCCAGCGTCCTCGACGACGCAGATCTTCACCTTCGAGGACGTACGTTGATGCTCCTTGGAGACGTCGCCCGTGACCAGGGCCGCCTAACGGGGCCAGGTTCGGCCGTGTCCACCTACCGCCAGGCTCTCCGGGCCTTCGGTGACGTCCGAGCAGAGCGTCGTACTGCGCAGGTCGAACTTCTCCTCACCGTCGTACTCGAGATGTCAGGCGAACTCGAACGTTCGGCGGCGCGCTATCGAGAACTCTCTACCGACCCGCGGCTGAGCGCGCTGGATCAAGCCAGGGCCCGGATGTGGGTCGGAACCGCGTTGACGAAGGTGCCCGAATCGGTCGGCATCGACAAGACGACGGCGGTCGGGGCGATCGCCTCTGCTGTTTCCGACTTCGAGGAACTCGACGAGCCGGACGAGTGGAACGTCGGACAACAGAAGCTGGCACTTGCCTACCTTGCACTCGACAAATGCGACGATGCCCACCGGCACATCGATATCGCACAGGCCAGCGGCGGAATCGGCACACCACTTCAGAAGGTAAAGCTCGACACGGCACGCGGGCACATCCTGCTGTCCGATCGCGCGACGCGTTCCGAGGGGTTGACGTCGTTGGAGCTATGTCGGGAGCTTGCCAGTGCACATCAATTGCTTCATCAGGTGACGAGCATCGACCGGATCATCGGATCGATCCAAGATCAAGCAAACCCAGGAAAGGTGAGTTGATGACCGACGAGGTCTCGGCGAAAGATCTCCACAACGCCCGCACGATCTGGGATTACCACCTGATGAACCACCGGTTGGAGCCCGTCGACGTAGGGATCGGGCTGGGCAGTCACGATCTCGGAGTGGCGACGTTCACTGCGAAGCTGTACCACGAGCAATTCTTCCCGATGATCGTCTTCACCGGCGCCAGCAGCCGCACCACTGCAGCGCGATTCCCGCGCGGCGAGGCGGTGCACTATCGAGAACACGCCATCGAGCTCGGTGTGCCTTCCTCGGCGATCAGGGTCGAGACGAACGCCACCAACACAGGCCAGAACCTCACCTTCACAAGGGATCTGCTGGCGTCTGCCGACATACCGGTCAAGACTGTGTTGCTCATCGCGAAGCCCTATATGGAGAGGCGGGCATACGCGACTTGTCAGAAGGTCTGGCCCGAGGTTCAAGCCATCTGCGCCTCAGAACCCATCGGCTTCGATGACTACCTCGCCGGCATTGGTGATACCAAACTCGTACTGGACATGCTGGTCGGCGATCTCCAACGCGTGATGGAGTACCCCGCACTCGGCTTCGCCGTACAGCAAGACATCCCGACCGAGGTGGAATCCTCCTATGACCGCCTGGTCGCCGCCGGCTACACGAGCCGGCTGATGACGGCATGACCCGATCGGGTGGGCTGCTCTGCGCAATCCACCAGCCGAACCTGTTTCCGCGTCTTTCCACGCTCGCCAAGTTGTTTACCGCAGACATCTGGATTGCACTTGACGACGTCCAGTTCGCTCGCCGTGATTACCAGCACCGTGCCCGTCTCGGGCGCCACGACGACCCGAACGCTCAGCAATGGATGTCGCTACCGGTCCGATCGCCTAATGGCCGCAGAAGTCTGATCAACGACATCATGATTTTGGAGCGAGACCGATCAATCCGCCGCATCCTGAGAATGACTAGGCAACATCACGGCCGTGGACGCCATTGGTCAGCAGTCGAGGCTGACATCGGCCTGGTGGCCGAGATGATCAGCAGGACTGAGTCACTCGCGGACGTGGCGATCACCTCCACGCTGTTGCTTCTCGAATTGCTCCACTGGCCCGGCACCGTCGTCCGCAGCAGCGACTTCGTCGTCTCCGCCGACCGATCGGCGCGTCTGGCCGATCTCACCCATGCGGTCGGTGCCACGACCTACCTGTGCGGCACCGGCGGCGCAAACTACCTGCGACCAGATCTGTTCTACGAGCGGGACATCGGTGTCACCTACTTCTCGGTCCCAACGGCTACGAGTCACGAAGTCTGGGCGGGCGCTCAACGACTGAGCAGCATTGCCGCCATGGCGAGCGCTGGTGTTTCAGCGGTACAGCGCGCCTTCGAGCGTGAAGTTCACTTGCGACATCACCTCGCAACCCGCGACCGAGTCGATAGGCAGTCAAAGGCACGCGGTCAGTGAGCCGCGGGCGACCGGTCCGAGGGGGCATGTGGACCGAGGCTCGCTTGTGAGTGGCTCGGGGGCATGTCAGGCTGGCGAGGTTGCCAGCGGGCGGAAGGGGTCGTGCCATGCGGTTTCATCATGATCGGGAGCCTGCGGGGGATTTGACCTTCAGTGACGTGTTCCTGGTGCCGAATCGGTCCGGGGTGGTCTCGCGGCTGGATGTGGATCTGTCGACGAGTGACGGGAGTGGTACGTCGATTCCCGTCGTCGCGGCGAACATGACAGCGGTGTCGGGGCGGCGGATGGCGGAGACGATCGCCCGGTGTGGTGGGCTGGCGGTGATCCCGCAGGACATTCCGGTGGACGTGGTCGCCGAGGTGGTTGCCTGGATCAAAGAGCGGGACCCGGTGCACGACACTCCGCTGGTGTTGCCGCCGACCGGGACTGTCGGGGAGGCGCTGAACCTGTTGCCCAAGCGCGGTCACGGCGCGGTGATCGTGGTCGACCAGGGCCGGCCGGTCGGCGTCGTGACCGAGGCGGACTGCTCCGGTGTCGACCGGTTCACCCAGCTGGACGGGATCATGTCGCGCGAGCTGCTGACCGTGCCGGCCGGGATCGACGCCGAGACGGCCTTCGACCAGTTGCACGACGGACGGCACCGGCTGGCGCCTGTGGTGGACGCCGACGGCACCATCGTCGGGATCCTCACTCGCGAGCGAGCTTTGCGGGCCACGCTGTACGAACCGGCCCTTGATGCGAACGGCAAGCTCCGGGTGGCCGCTGCGATCGGGATCAACGGCGACGCCGAGCAGAAGGCGAAGGCGCTGCTCGACGTCGGCATCGACGTCCTGGTGATCGACACCGCGCACGGGCACCAGGAGCGGATGCTCGAAGTCCTCGAGCTCGTCCGGGGTCTCGAGCCCCAGGTCCCGATCGTCGCCGGCAACGTGGTCACCGCCGAAGGTGTCAGCGACCTCGTCGCGGCCGGCGCGGACATCGTCAAGGTCGGCGTCGGTCCGGGCGCGATGTGTACGACGCGGATGCAGACGGCGGTGGGTCGTCCGCAGTTCTCCGCCGTACTGGAGTGCGCGACGCGAGCCCAGGAGCTCGGCAAGCACGTCTGGGCGGACGGCGGCGTGCGGCATCCGCGGGATGTCGCGCTGGCGCTCGCCGCGGGCGCGTCCAGCGTGATGATCGGGTCGTGGTTCGCGGGGACGTACGAATCGCCGGGTGATCCGCATCGAGACAGTGACGGGCGGATCTACAAGGAGAGCTTCGGGATGGCGTCGGCGCGGGCGGTGCGGTCGCGGACGGCCGACGACACGCCGTTCCAGCGGGCCCGGAAGGGCTTCTTCGGCGAGGGGATCTCGACCGCGCGGATGTATCTCGACCCCGAGCGCCCGAGTGTCGAGGACGTGCTGGACTCCATCGTCTCCGGGATCCGGAGCTCCTGCACGTACGTCGGCGCCGCCAACCTGGCCGAGTTCCATGCACGCGCTGTAGTCGGCCTGCAGACCGCCGCCGGGTACGCCGAGGGCAAGCCGCTGGACACGAGTTGGTGACCGCAGGGCCTACTTGACAACGAATTCCGTCGTTTGATGCTTGCGTAAACGACGACATCCGTTCTCATCCCCGGGGTGAGATTGAGGACACAACAATCTCATACGGCGGGCGATAGGCACGATCCGGAATCGGTGGCACGGTGTAGTCACGGGGTGGAGGGGAGGGACGCCAACAGGATCTGTCGGGGGGTCGCCGATCTCGCAGGGGGAGTGGGATCGATCGACGCGGGGGCGACAGGACAGGCGTCCGGAACTGGTCGCGGGTGGTGGTTGTGGAGTTCGACCGAGGCTTGGGAGGGCGACTCGGGAACTCGGACCCACCACCCGCGACTGCACTCGCCTGTCCGAATAGCACGCTGGTGGTGGCAATCTGCCCGGCCCGGCGGCATAGTCGAGGGATCGATGAGCTGCTTGGGGTTCGTGGGGAGCCGGCGTTGTGGAGGGAGACAAGGCTGTCCCGCTGAGGGTGGACGCGGAAACCGCGATCATCCTGCGGGAGGCGTACCACAAGATCGAGGCGCTGTACCGCGCCGACCACTACGGTCTGTACGACTACGTACGGGTGGTGGCCGGCAAGGTAGCCCGTGTCGACGCGTTCTTCGTCGGCTTCCTGCAGGGCAGCAACCGCGTGCGCTATCCCTACGCGTACGACGACGGCCGGTACGTCGACCCGGACACGCACATCTTCGGCCCCAACGGCCAGACGTCCTGGCTGCTCAAGCGTCGCCAGACGTATCGCTTCGCCTACGACGGCGGCCTCGCGCTGCACGCCGGCATCCCGCTCGGTGACGCGGTACGGCGCTCGGAGGACGTGGTGACTGTGCCGATCTTCCGGCCGGTGAAGGACGGGCCGGACCAACTGTTCGGCATGTTGTCGATGCAGAGCTATGCGCCGGAGAGCTACGACGACAACGCGGTCCGGGCGTTCGAGTGGTTGTGCAGCCTGGTCGAGCGGGTGCTGACCCGCGAGGGCGAGGATCGGGAGGCGCTGCGCCGGCTACCGGCCGGTGACATCGGGCCGAACCTGCTGACGTCGGACCACGTGATGGAGTACCTGTCCCACCGGGTCGCGTCGATCCGCGAGATCGTCGCGGAAGCGATGGACGAGCCGGATGTGAGCGCGTCCGTGGAGAGTCACCTGGCCCGGATCGTCGACGCGACCGAGCACATCCAGTCCGAGCTGATCGAGATGCTGATGGACACCGACGAGGGTCCGGAGCGCCGGTTCGCGAGCCTGACCAAGGCTCAGCAGGGCATCGCGGTCCTGCTCGTCGACGGCCTCGACAACGACCAGCTCGCGGCCGAGCTCGGCGTCAGCCTGAACACGGTCAAGACCCACCTCAGCGCGATCCTGCGCAAGTACGGCATGCCCAACCGCGCCCAGGTCGCCGACGACGTCCGCAGGTACCTGGCCCGCTGAGCTCTCGCGATGCGGCTCGGCCTCCAACCTGAAGCTGGAGGCCGAGCCACACAACTAATAGGAGCGGGCGACGAAGGCAGTCAGGCCGCGCTCGTTGTCCTCGATCGGGAGGGTGCCGTCGGGGCGTTGGAGGCAGCGGACGGAGATGCCGGACGCGACCAGGCGGTCCTCGCCCTCTTCGCCGACGACGTCGTACGGCAGGCTGGCCCAGCCGGACGCGGCCGCCTCCACGGCTTCGTCGACGGTGGCAACTGCCGTCGTCCGCGCTATCTGCCGCTTCGTGGCTTCCTCGAGCAGGTGCGTCTGGTCCGCGTCGATCGCAGCAACCACAGTCGACGTGAGGTCAGCCAGGCCCACGGCCTCCTTTCCGGAGTCGCGCAGCCGGCGGACCACGGTCGCGACGTTGCCGGCGAGGTCACGCGGGCCGAGCTCGATCCGGACCGGGACGCCCTTCAGCTCCCAGTTCACCGCCCGCCGGCCGAACGGCTGGTCGGTCCGGTCGTCCAGACTCACTCGCAGCCCGGCGGCCCCGAGGTCGACGGCGATCTGCCGCGCGGCCTCGACGGTTTCGTCCCTGACCGCGAGCACCACCACCTGCGTGGGCGCGACCCTCGGCGGGACCCGGAGGCCGGCGTCGTCACCGTGCACCATGATCAGGCCGCCGACCATGCGCGTGGTGCTGCCCCAGGAGGTGGTCCAGGCGAGCTCGCGCTGCCCGTCGGTGGACAGGTAGCCGATGTCGAACGCCCGCGCGAAGTTCTGCCCGAGCTCGTGCGACGTCCCCATCTGCAGGGCCTTGCCGTCACCGGTCATCGCTTCCAGCGTCATCGTGTTGATCGCGCCGGCGAACCGCTCCCGCCGGGTCTTCCGGCCGGTCACGACCGGGATCGCCAGCATGTCCACCATCACCGCGCGATAGACGTCGTACAGAATCCTGGTCGCGTAGGCGCGGGCGTCTTCCGCGGTTGCGTGGGCGGTGTGGCCCTCCTGCCAGAGGAACTCGGTCGTCCGCAGGAACAGTCGCGGCCGGAGCTCCCACCGGACCACGTTGGCCCACTGGTTCAGCAGCAGCGGCAGGTCGCGGTAGCTCTGGATCCACTTCGCCATGTACTCACCGACGACCGTCTCCGACGTCGGGCGGACCACGACGGGCTCTTCGAGTTCCTTGCCACCCGCATGCGTGACGACGGCCAGCTCGGGGCTGAACCCCTCGACATGCTCGGCCTCGCGCTGCAGATAGCTCTCCGGGATCAACAACGGGAAGTACGCGTTGGCCGCGCCCGCCGCCTTGATCCGCCGGTCCATGTCTGCCTGCAGCAGTTCCCAGATCGCGTACCCATACGGTCGGATGACCATGGTCCCCCGCACCGGCCCGTTGTCGGCGAGCTCGGCTTTGGCAATCACATCCTGGAACCATCGGGGAAAGTCCGCCGCCGGTGAGGCGAGTACGGATCGGGTCGTAGCCATGCCGGTCAGTGTAGGAACGCGGCCGACTCCGGTGCCACGCAATTCCCAGCGGGAGCCTCAGCGGATTCTGGGCGGGGATGTTCACGCGGGCGTGAGCCGGAGTTCACCACCGAACCGAAAGGTTGGCCTGTATCCCTCTCGGAAGTGGAGAAAAGCTGTGAGAGTTCGTCGTGCGCCTGTGCTGTCGGTGTGCCTGGCCCTGGTCGGGCTGGCGGTCGGGATCCCGTCCGCTGCCGCGGATCGTGGGCCGGAGAAGTATTCGTTCGCCGTGATCGGTGACATCCCCTACGGCCCGGCCCAGATCGCCGGGTTCCCGAAGGTGGTCGACGAGATCAACGCGGACAAGCAGGTGAAGCTGGTCACCCATCTCGGCGACATCAAGGACGGCTCGTCGGTGTGCAGCGACGAGTACTTCGCGCAGGTGAAGACGCAGTTCGACCGCTTCGCCGACCCGCTCGTCTACACCATCGGGGACAACGAGTGGACCGACTGCCACCGGGCCAACAACGGCGGGTACAACCCGCTGGAGCGACTGGCGAAGATCCGGTCGATGTTCTTCTCGCAGCCCGGCCGGACACTCGGCGAGCACCCGGCCAAGGTCAGCAGCCAGGCTGACCAGGGCATCCCCGAGGATGTTCGGTTCACTCGGGCAGACGTCGCGTTCGCGGCCCTGCACATCGTCGGCAGCAACAACAGCATGGCCCCGTGGACCGGAAAGACCGGGCCCACGCCGGAGCAGTCGGCCGAGGTGCTCGCGCGCACGGCCGCGGTGATCGAGAGCATCCGCGACACCTTCGCGCAGGCCCGCGAGCAGCACAACCGGGCCGTCGTACTGCTGACGCAGGCCGACATGTTCGATCCGACCGTGGCGGCGCCGGCGTTCGCCGACTACTTCGCGTTCCAGCCGATCGTTCAGGCCATCGCCCGTGAGTCCGCGTCCTTCCGTGGCCCGGTCTACCTCTTCAACGGCGACAGCCACGTCTACAACAGCGACAAGCCCCTCGCGGCCGGATCGAAGTGGGTCAGCCTGTACGGCGTGACCACCCCGGTCGCCAACCTCTCCCGCATCACGGTCGACGGCTCCACCGGCGTCAACAACTATCTCCGCGTCACCGTCGACCCCCGCAACCCCGCCACGCTGACCTGGACCCGGGTCCCCTTCACCTCCTGAACACGCAAAAGCGCCCGGTGACCCGTGCGGGTCACCGGGCGCTTCGGCCCGCCTCGGTCAGATGGACGCGAGTGCGTCGTTCCAGGTCTTGGACGGGCGCATGACGGCGGCGGCCTTGGCCGGGTCGGGCTGGTAGTAGCCGCCGAGGTCGACCGGGCTGCCCTGGACGGCGAGCAGCTCGTCGATGATGGTCTGCTCGTTCGTCGCGAGGGTCTCGGCGAGCGGGGCGAAGGCCTTCGCGAGTTCGGCGTCGTCTGTCTGCCTGGCCAGCTCCTGGGCCCAGTACAGCGACAGGTAGAAGTGGCTGCCCCGGTTGTCGATCCCGCCGACGCGACGGGTCGGCGACTTGTCCTCGTTGAGGAACGTCGCGGTCGCCCGGTCGAGCGTGTCGGCGAGGACCTGGGCCCGCGCGTTGCCGGTCGCCTGGGCCAGGTGCTCGAAGCTCGCGGCCAGCGCGAAGAACTCGCCCAGGCTGTCCCAGCGCAGGTAGTTCTCCTTGACCAGCTGTTGCACGTGCTTCGGCGCCGAGCCGCCCGCGCCGGTCTCGAACAGGCCGCCGCCGGCCATCAGCGGGACGACCGACAGCATCTTCGCGCTGGTGCCGAGCTCGAGGATCGGGAACAGGTCGGTCAGGTAGTCACGCAGGACGTTGCCGGTCACCGAGATGGTGTTCTCACCGCGGCGGATCCGCTCCAGCGACAGCTTGATCGCGTCCACCGGCGCGAGGATCCGGATGTCCAGGCCCTCGGTGTCGTGCTCCTGCAGGTACTTCTTGACCTTCGCGATGATCTGAGCATCGTGCGCCCGGGTCTCGTCCAGCCAGAACACCGCCGGGTCACCGGTCGCCCGGGCCCGGGTGACGGCCAGCTTCACCCAGTCGCGGATCGGGTCGTCCTTGGTCTGGCAGGCACGGAAGATGTCACCGGGCTCGACAGCCTGCTCCAGTACGACGGTGCCCGCCGTGTCGACCAGGCGCACCGTGCCGGCGACCGCGATCTCGAAGGTCTTGTCGTGCGAGCCGTACTCCTCGGCCTTCTGCGCCATCAGGCCGACGTTCGGCACCGAGCCCATGGTGGCCGGGTCGAAGGCGCCGTGGGCACGGCAGTCGTCCAGGACGACCTGGTAGATCCCCGCGTAGCTGCTGTCCGGCAGCACAGCGAGAGTGTCGTGCTCGGCGCCGTCGGGTCCCCACATGTGGCCAGACGTACGGATCATGGCCGGCATCGATGCGTCGACGATGATGTCGGACGGCACGTGCAGGTTGGTGATGCCCTTGTCCGAGTCGACCATCGCCAGCGCCGGTCCGTCGGCCAGCTCGGCGTCGAACGACGCCTTGATCGCGTCGCCCTCCGGGAGCGCGGACAGGCCGTTCAGGATCGCGCCCAGTCCGTCGTTCGGGGACAGGCCCGCCTTCGCGAGGGTCTGGCCGTACTGCTCGAAGGTCTTCGGGAAGAAGACGCGCACCACGTGGCCGAACACGATCGGGTCGGAGACCTTCATCATGGTGGCCTTCAGGTGCACCGAGAACAGCACGTCCTCGGCCTTCGCGCGGGCGATCTGAGCGGTCAGGAACTCGCGCAGCGCGGCGACGTGCATGACGGAGGCGTCGACGACCTCACCGGCCAGCACCGGGATCGACTCGCGCAGCACGGCGGTGGTGCCGTCCGCGGCGGCCAGCTCGATCCGCAGCGAGCCGGCGGACTCGATCACAGCCGACGTCTCGGTCGTGCGGAAGTCGTTCTGGCCCATGGTGGCGACGTTGGTCTTCGAGTCGGCCGACCAGGCGCCCATCCGGTGCGGGTGGGTCTTCGCGTATTTCTTCACCGAGGCGGGGGCGCGGCGGTCCGAGTTGCCCTCGCGCAGCACCGGGTTCACCGCGGAGCCCTTGACCTTGTCGTAGCGGGACTGGATCTCCCGCTCCTCGTCGGTCTTCGGCTCGTCCGGGTAGTCCGGCAGCGCGTAACCCTGGGCCTGCAGCTCCGCGACCGCGGCCTTCAGTTGCGGGATCGAGGCCGAGACGTTCGGCAGCTTGATGATGTTCGCCTCGGGCGTCTTGGCCAGCTCGCCGAGCTCGGTCAGCGCGTCCGCGATCCGCTGGTCCTCGGTCAGGTAGTCCGGGAAGAGCGCGATGATCCGGCCGGCCAGTGAGATGTCCCGGGTCTCCACCCCGACACCGGCCTGACCGGCGTACGCCTGGATCACGGGGAGGAACGAGTACGTGGCCAGCGCCGGAGCCTCGTCGGTGTGGGTGTAGATGATCGTCGAGTCAGTCACAGCCCCACCCTAATGGGCGTTCCGGCCGCCCCCGCCGCCACGTGGGCAGGCTCACGCTCCGTCGAGCTCGTCGGGGTGAGCGAGGGTGATCCCGGCCGCGGTGGTGACCGCGCTGGTGAAGGTCAGGGTGTCGATCGGGGAGGAGGCGGCGACGGTCGCGCCGGTCAGTGAGGTGAGGCCGCGGGCGGCGTCCCAGGTGCAGTCGACGAAGACGGCGCCGGTCGCCTTGACCTGGGAGAACTCCGCCCCGGTGAAGTCGCAGCCGCGGAAGACCGTGCCGGACAGGTCGGCGGAGACGAAGTCCGCGTTCTGCAGCCGGCAGTCGGCGAACTCCACCTTGAGGAACCTGGTGAACCGGAACGAGCCGAAGTCGAGCACGCTGTCCCGGATCGTGGCGTGCTGCAGGCTCATCCCCGGACCGGCGAACCCGGTCAGCCGGGACGACGTGATCGCCACCCGGGTCACCGCCGCGTCGGCCCAGCGTGCGTTCGCGAGGTCGCATTGGGTCAGCTCGGTGTCGACCAGGATCAGCTTGTCCAGATCCGAACCCGCCAGCTTGCAGCGGGTCAGCCGGCAGCCGCTCAGCTCGAGGTGCTCGGCCTCCAGATCGCTGAGATCCACGTCCTCCAGCGAGAGGTCGAGCAACCGGGTCTCGTCGTCGATGTCGTCCGGATCCGGCGACGCGGGATCGAGGTGAGCCCTGAGCCGTGGTGCTGCGATCTTCATGCGACTGACCGTAACGAGAGCCTCCGACAGTTCACTGGGAGCGAAGGTAGTGGGCGGCCGCCCCGATGAGGGCCGAGTGCTCGGTGTCCTTCGTGGCGGAGACAGGGGAGTCGAAGGCTGTCGCGACCAGGTCGAAGGCGCCGGAGATCGAGCCACCCAGGACCGTCTTCGTCACGCCGAAGCGCTCCAGCCACGGCCCGAGAGCGGCGGCCAGTACGCCGAAGGTGGTCAGCAGGACCTCGTGAGCGACGGTGTCACCGGCCCTGGCCCGATCGGCGATCTCTTTGACGCCAGGCTCGTCCGTGCCGGTTCTGGTCGCGTACTCGCGCAGGATCGCCCGGCCGGAAATCGAGTCCTCCAGCGGTCTCCCGTCGTACGACGTCTTGTAGAGCTCACCGCCTGGCGGCACGGTCTCGCCGTCGCGGACCACGCGGCCGTCGGCGAGGAACGCCGTACCGATTCCGGTGCCGATGGTGACGCCGACGCAGCGTTCGACGCCGCGGACCTCGCCGGCGGTCCACTCGCCGACCGCGAAGGCCTCCGCGTCGTTCATGAACATCAGCCGGTCGAGCGCGAGCTCGGCGCGCAGGCTCTCGCCCAGGTTGAACCCGTACAGCTGGTCGAACTTGTCCTGGCCGCGATACCAGGCCACGCCGGTGGCGAAGTCGAACGGCCCGGGCAACGCCACCGCCAGACCGCTTGCCAGTGGCAACTTCCGGGCCGCCGCGGCGAGTTGCCCGGCCACCGCCTCGGCCGGCTGCTGCGACTCGAGCTTCGCCCGGTCGACCACGGTCACGTTCCATCCAGCCGGCGACACCACCGCCGCGGTCACGTGGCTGCCCCCGACCTCCAGTACCGCTACGTCCATCAGGTCATCATCCACGACCCGGTGGTCACCACCTGACAACGGCGGTGAGCGTGCCGCGCGCGTCGAAGGTCTGGGCGACGACGATCGGTTTCGTCGCGGGCCACGGCCCGGCGTCGATGTGCCGGTAGACATAGAACTCCGACTTGACGACCGCCGCACCGATCTTCCCGTCGCCGGTTCGGACGAGGACCTTGACGTCCGTGCCGTAGGCGCGGCCGAAGACGGTGGTCACACTGCTCACGGCGTCGATGGGGGACTTGCGGACCAGGACGCCGCCGCGGCCTCCGAGCGGCACCGTCGGTGCGTTCCTCAGCTGAGTGATGCAGAAGGCGTAGCGCGCGGTGTAGCGGTAGCGGGTCGCCGTGGGCTCGCGCCGGATGCTGGCGGACCCGTACTGGTCCGAGATCGAGACGACCTCCGGCCACGCCCAGGGTTCGGTCCCGAGCACCGCGCCGTTCGACGCGGTGCACAGTTCGACGGACCCGACGGATGGTGTCGGCCGGCGGTCCTGGGTCGCCGGCGCAACGCTGCGCGGCTCCTGCAGATCGACCGTGACCGCCGCACCTGCCGCCAGAACCACGACCGCGGCGAGGGCAGCCAGCGACCCCGTGATTCGGCGCTTCCGGACCTGACGGCGGCCGGCCGCGATCAGCGTCGCCGGATCGGGAGTGAATGTCTCGGACCGGTCGGTCGCGCGGTCCATCAGAGTCTTCAGCTCG
Organism: Kribbella sp. NBC_01484; assembly: GCF_036227145.1. Taxonomy (NCBI): domain Bacteria; kingdom Bacillati; phylum Actinomycetota; class Actinomycetes; order Propionibacteriales; family Kribbellaceae; genus Kribbella; species Kribbella sp. NBC_01484. Next base: position 1,043,502 of record NZ_CP109437.1, on the reverse strand, counting down.
CGCGTCATTTCAGGACCCCCAGCGTGAGTTCGGCGAGCGCGGGGTGGGTGCGGAGCTTGTCGAGGGCCCGCAGGGTCTGGCTCTTGACCGTCCCGGGGCGGCAGTTGAGCGCGGCGGCCGTCTCGTCCACGGACAGCTCGTCGAAATAGCGCAGTACGACGCAGGCGCGCTGGCGGGGCGGGAGTTCGGCCAGAGCCTGGGTGATGACGAGCCGGTTCTCCAGGACGCCGAGCGGATCGGCCGGGTCGGCCTCGGCGGTGAAGTACTCGTCGCCGCCGACGAGTTCCTGGCTGGACTTGCGGCGGAGCGCGTCCAGGGTGGTCGACACCACCACCTTGCGGGCGTACGCGGCGACCGCGCCCTTGCGCTGGATCCGGCCCCAGACCCGGTACAGCCGGATCAGGGCCTCCTGGGTCGCGTCCTCGGCCCGCCGCCAGTCCCCGCACAGCAGGTAAGCGGTCCGGCACAGAGCGTTCGCCTGGTGGGTGACGAAGTCGATGTAGTCCCTCTCGGTCTCGTCCTTCACCCGCTTCCTTCCCCAGTCATGTCGATCCAACGTGATGGCGAGCCGATCGGTTGCATCGGTACGGCACCTTTTCGTGCCTCAACTCATGGTCGACGCCGTACGGGTCACTTACTGAGGGAACCTGCGGGCGGCGCTGACCGTAGAGTGACTGGAACGAGGGGATAGTCATGCCGGTCGAGAGCAGTACGACGTCCGTGGTCGCGGCGCTGAGCGTCGTGCTCGCGGTGGTCGGTCACGCGCTCGTCGGCGGCGGGACGGTTCCGCTCGGGGTACTGGTGCCGCTCGCCGCGCTGGCCGGAGTGTGCTGGCTGCTCGGCGAGTATCTCGCCGGCGAACGGTTGCTGACGGTCCTCGTCCTGGCCGGCGTGCAGCTCTTCGTCCATGTGACCCTGGACGCCGCGCACGGGCCGATGGATCACGCGATGGCGATGCCACGCGGGGTTGGCGGCAGTCTGTTCATGAGCGCGGCTCACCTGAGCGTCCTGCTTGCCGGCGTACTGGCGATCAGCCGGGCCCACCGATGGGTTCACCGGGTTCTGCGGGTCTTCGACCGCTTCCTGCCGCGGTTGCCGGTTGTGCACGTGGTGCCGCGGATCGCCTCCGCAGTGCTCGCGCGCACGTCACCGCCACGGCTCGTCGGTGCGTGGCTCACCTCGAACGTCTGCCGGCGTGGACCTCCCGTCGTACGAGTGATTCCAGTTCGCTGACCGGCTTCGGCCGGGTTACTCGTACGCCCCTGAAAGGTTCTCTCATGCCCAAGAGATTCGTCCTGCGGGCCGGCGCGATCGTCGCGGCGTCCGCACTCGTCCTCGTCGGTGCCGCCTCGTCGGCGTCGGCCCACGTCACGCTGTCGTCGCCGGACGCCAAGCCTGGCGGGTACGCGAAGCTGATCTTCCGCGTGCCGACCGAGTCCGGCAACACCAGCACCACCAAGCTCGTCGTCTCGCTGCCCAAGGACCTCCCGTTCGCGCACGTCGGCGCGCAGGTGAAGGACGGGTGGAAGGTCGAGAAGAAGACCGAGAAGCTGGCCGCGCCGGTCAAGGTCGGCGACGTCACGCTGACCCAGGCGATCACCACGATCACCTGGACCGCCACGGCCGGCGGCATCCCGCCGAACGACTTCGACGAGTTCGCGCTGTCGGTCGGCAAGATCCCCGAAGGTGTGGACGCGCTGAGCTTCCCGACCGACCAGACCTACAGTGACGGCGAGGTCGCCAAGTGGGCCGACGTCGCCAAGGACGGCGCCGACGAACCGGAGCACCCGGCGCCGACGCTGAAACTGGCCGCGGCTATCACTCCGGTCGCTGCGACCACCTCCTCGGACGCGAAGGATTCCTCCGACCCGTTGGCTCGCTGGCTCGCTGGCGCCGGCCTGCTGGTGGGCCTGCTCGGTCTCGCCTTCGGCTTGCGGCCGCGCAAGGTTGCTCCGGTTGCCGCCTCGGGCGAGGCTGGTACGCCGGACTCCGGAAAGGCACAGTCGTAATCGTGCGCCGATTGATCGCTGTCCTGGTGGCGTCGCTGCTCGCTCTGGTGGTTTCCACCGGAGTGGCGGCGGCGCACGCCAAACTCGAGTCGATGACACCTGCCGACGGTTCCACGATGGCCGCGCCGCCGACGAAGGTCGTGCTGACCTTCAGCGAGCCGGTCGGCAGCAACGGCACCCAGGTGCAGGTGAAGTCGCCCACCGGCAAGAACGTGGCCAGCGGCGACGTCCAGGTGATCGACAACACGGTGACCCAGCCGGTCGGTGCGATGGTGGAGGCCGGCCGGTACCAGGTCGACGCCCGCATCGTGTCGGACGACGGCCACCCGATCACCGTGACCGGATCCTTCACCGTCACCCACGCCGGTCACCCCGCCACCGACCCCGGCGCCCCGCCGGCCGCACAGCAGTCCGGCAACTCGAACACGGTCACCATCGTCGCGATGTGCCTGGTCATGCTGGTCGTCATCGCCTTGGCCGTAGTCATCGTCCGCCGCCGCCCAGCCTCCCCATGACCGAGGAATCGGCCGGGCCTGGCCCGGCACCCACCGAGGGAGCGGCCGGGCCTGGCCCGGCGGCCGGTGCGCGGGAGGCCGGTGCGCGGGAGGGCGGTGCGGGCTTGGCGCCCAGCGGTGGCTGGATGGTGGCGGCCGGGATGGTTGCTGTTGGCATCGTGGTGATGGTGGTTGCCCTACTCGCCGCGGGCGGGGCTCCGAAACCGTTGCCGGCCGGACTGCTCGGTGCCGGAATGCCTTTGTCCTGGTCGGTTCCGGTCCTGCGCTTCGTCGCGGACGCGGCCGCGGTCGCCACGGGCGGCGCGCTGCTGGCCGTCGTACTCTTCCTCCCGGCAACCGACGGGAGGCTCGGCGCGAAGGCCTTGCGCGCCTGCCAGGACGCCGCGCTCGCCGCGGGTATCTGGGCGGTCGCGAGCATCGGCGGGCTCGTCACCACGGCCGCGGTGATCCTCGGCATCCCGCTCGCACATCTCGCCGAGCACGCGTCCATCGCCGGCCAGCTCACCCAAGTCAGAGCCCTGGCGGTCGCCGTCGTACTCACCGCGATCCTGGCTGTCGTACTCAGCGGCTGCCGGACGCTGCGCGGCGCCCTGTTCGCCGCTGTACTCACAGCGGCCGCGCTGGTCGGGCCGCTGCTGACCGGCCACGGCGCGCTCGACCGCACCAACGTCTGGTCGGTGCTCGCGACCTCGTCGCTGGTGGTGCACGTCTTCGCGGCAACGGCATGGGTCGGCGGACTGGCCGCCGTACTGCGGTATGCCCGCTCGCGTCAGGGAGTCGAGTTGTTCAGCGGACTCGCCCTGGTGTGTGCGGTGACGATGGGGATCACCGGGCTGCTGACCGCGGAGATCCACCTCGGCGGCCGCGACGAAGGCTGGGCGCTGATCACGCAGTGGGTGACCACCGGGTACGGCGCCCTCGTGTTCGCCAAGGCGGTCGCGTTCGCCCTCCTGGTCGCGGCCGGCTGGTGGCATCGGCGGACGACGCTCCCGCGACTGGAGGCCGGGGATCCGGTGGCCTTCCGGCGGCTGGCCGTGGTCGAGTTGCTGATCATGGCCGCGACGATCGGACTGGCCGTTGCCCTTTCGCGCACACCGTGACCCGCGTACTCGGTGACATGTCAACAGATCCCCGTACACTGGCTGAATGGTGGATGCGCAGTGGCTCGATACGCGTGAGGCGCGGCTGTGGCAGTCGTACCGCGACACGTATCGCGAGCTGATGCGTGCCCTGGAGGCGCGGCTGATCGGCAACTCCGGGCTGTCCGGCGCCGACTATGCGCTGCTGCACCCGCTGTCGGAGGCGGAGGACGGCGTCCTGCGTACTCGCGACCTGGGCAAGTCGGTCGGCTGGGAGCGGAGCCGGCTGTCCCACCAGGTCAGCCGGATGGAGAAGCGCGGGCTGGTCTGCCGCGAGGAGTGCGCGTCGGACGCCCGCGGCTCGATGGTCCGCCTCACCGAGCTCGGTTGGAAGGCGATCGACGCCGCCGCGCCGGACCACGTCGCCGCGGTCCGCGGCTACTTCTTCGACCACCTGACTGAGGCGGAGCAGACCCAGCTTGCCGGTCTCCTCGACCGCATCGCGACCAACATCCCGGCCGATGCCTGCGCGACCCCGGACTGCGACGAATAGTCGGTCCTGACCCCTTCCTGACCTCCCGCGCCGCAGCGGTGACTCCTCGTGCCCGGAGGCAAGCGTTGGGTGACACGCCGTCACGCAGAGCAGCCGGAGAGCGGCGCCGAAAGAATGATGTCGTCTCGTTCGGATGCGCGCTGAATTCGACAATCGTTTTCACTAAGGTGAGGATGTGCGGGATGTCTGTGCACGAGCTGCGGGAGCGTGCGGCGAGTGGGCTGGGGATCTTGTTGCCGAGTCATGACCTGGAGCTGGTGCGAGCGCTCGCGACTCGGGTCGTGGTGCTGTCGGTCGGTCAGGTGATCGCGTCCGGCGGGCCCGACGTACTCCCGATCGCGCCGAAGCTTCGCGCTGGCGGGAACCACTGCCGCCGGATGACCGTTGCTTCAGGCAATGAACCTGTCAGCGGCCCGCGGCCACGGCCGCCCACACCGATCACCCACAATCTCCGCCCGTGCTGACCCCCGACACAAGGAGCGAACCGCGCCGATGACGCGACTGCACGACCACCTGGCGGAGGCGATCAAGGATCCGGATCCGATCCGGGTCGGCGACGACCTGATCTGCTTGCGGTTCGAGACGATGAAGGTGTACTCCGCGCTCGGCGCCGTACGCCATCTCCTGGAGACCGGCACGGTCCGGCCGGGGGACACGCTGATCGACAGTTCGAGCGGCATTTATGCGCACGCGCTCGCTCTTGCCTGTCACCGGTACGGGATGAAGTGCCACATCGTCGGCTCCACCACCGTCGACCGGACGTTGAAGATCCAGCTCGAGATCCTCGGCGCGACCGTCGAACAGGTGCCTTCGTCGAACAACCTGCAACTCGACCAGAACCTCCGGGTCCGCCGGATCGGCGAGATCCTTCGCGACAACCCGACGTACCACTGGATGCAGCAGTATCACGACGACATCCACTACCTCGGGTACGGCGCGATCGCCGAACTCGTGGCCGAAGTGGTGCCGGCCGGGCCGCTGTGTCTGGTCGGCGGGGTCGGGACCGGAGCGTCGACCGGCGCGATCGCGGCGTACCTTCGGGAGCGCGGGCGGGACGTGAACCTGGTCGGCGTGCAACCGTTCGGGAGCATCACGTTCGGGGCCGGGCACACGCAGGATCCGGAGATGATCATCGCGGGGATCGGCAGCTCGATCGAGTTCCGCAATGTCCGGCACGAGTTGTACGACCGGCTGCACTGGGTCTCGTTCGACTATGCGATGTCGGCCGCGGTCGACCTGCTGCGGACGTCCGGTGTCTTCGCCGGGCTCTCGGCGGGAGCGGCGTACCTGTCCGCGCTCTGGGAGCACAACTGCGACAGCAGCCGGAAGCATGTGTTTCTCGCCGCCGACACCGGGACGCGGTACGTCGAGTCCGCGTTCGCCCGGCATGCCGAGGCGCGGCCGATGGCGTCGATGCAGCCGCGCGAGATCGACTCGCTGGACGAGCTGGCGGTGCCGTGGTCGGCGATGTCGTGGGACCGGCGGGAGTCGGCCTGGGTCCGCCGCGAGGAGTTTCCATCTGCAACCCCGTCGCATTAGGCGGACGTCCGTGACGGGTTTGTCCGCCCTGCTGCACGACCCCGAAAGGCTGGCCGATCTGCCATGACCGCACCCGCAATCTCTTCCGTCGACGACTTGGTCGCCGCCGTCCTCTCGGGCTCCGTCGGACCCGATCCATCCACGTTCGCCGTCACCAGCGCCTTCTGGCTCCACCACACCACGCGCCTGCCGGGTGCCGACGTGACCTACCGCAACTACTACGTCCTCCTGCGGGTCGGCGAGGTCTTCGGCGCCTGCTCCTTCGAGGCCGGCGAGCTCGACCCGTCGTACTGCGCCGACACGTCCGGCCGCACGCTCGCCGACGTACTGCGTTCCGACGACCCCCCACCGGTGCGGATCGCGGCGCTCGACGCCTACCTGGCCTCGGTCGAGCCGCACCACGTGTCGCCCGACGCCGAGGAGGTCGTCCTTCCCGCCGGTACGCCGGACATCCGCGCCCGGGCCCGTGATGCGGCGGTCGCCGGACTCCTGGATGTTGCCGAGGGCACCAAAGTCGCGCTGATCGGCGTGGTGAACCCGCTCGTCGACGCGATCACGGCGCGCGGCGGGATCTGCCTGCCGTGTGACTTCAACCTCCTGCAGACCGCCTCCGGCCTCCTGGTCTCGCGCGACATGACAGCGGTGGTCGACTCCGCCGACGCCGTCGTCGCCACCGGAATGACCTTGTCCAACGGAACTTTCGACGTTCTCCTAGATCGTTGCCGTCAGCAAAAGAAGCCTCTCGCCATCTATGCTCAGACCGGCAGCGCCGTCGCCCGCGCCTTCCTCGGCTCCGGCGTCAGCGCCCTCTCCGCCGAACCCTTCCCCTTCTCCCAATTCAGCTCCCGCCCGACGAGCCTGTACCGCTACCACTCCAGGACGGATCTGTGAGCAGCCGCACTCAGAACCCGGCGATAGTCGTACGAGTCCGAAGCCAACCGGCGACAGGGTGACCAGACCGCCGGTTCGGGTCGGCGCGCCTGGTGCAACGGGCGGGGGCCTGGGACAGGAAGTGGTGGGCTGGGACAGGTTATTGCCTGTTCACGCCCCCGGCTTCCCGTCCAGGCTCCCGATCCGCCGACCCCGGCACGCCGCCTCGGGCACCCTGCGAGTGTCTGGCTCAAGACCTCCGCTCAGGGCTTGATCCGGGCTTTATCAGGGTCCTCACCGAGCCTTGGTCGATATATCGTTCAGTCTTATGGAGAACCTGCCCGACCGCCCGCATCCGCACGCGCATCTCCGCGCGTCCGACATCGATCGCGACCAGGTCGTCGACGTACTGCGGGATGCCCTGATGTCGGGGCGGTTGTCACAGGACGAGCATGCCGACCGGCTCGAGCTGACGCTGCAGGCGAAGACCCTGGGCGAACTCGAGCCGATCACCCGCGACCTCCTCCTCCCCGGTCAGGCCGCGCCGGTGTCGGCCGCGGTGCCGGTGCCGGTCGCGTCGAACGGCCGGGTGCCGATCGAGGAGCCGGCGAACCCGGCGGAGAGCTTCGACACGATGCTGGCGATCTTCGGCGGCGGTGAGCGGAAGGGCCGCTGGCGGGTCAAGCGCCGGACCAACGCGGTCGCGGTCTTCGGCGGCCACGACCTGGACATGACCGACGCGGTGTTCGAGGGCCGCGAGGTGACGATCTGGGCGTTCGCGGTGTTCGGCGGGATCGACATCACCGTCCCCGAGGGCGTCAGCGTCCGCAACGAGGGCGTCGGCATCTTCGGCGGATTCGCGGCCCGCGGCAGCGAGGACCCGGACCCGAACGCACCCACCGTCGTGGTGAAGGGCCTCGCCCTCTTCGGCGGCGTCGGCGGCCAGTCATCCGCCAAGCGCTACAAGAAGAAGGACAAGGGCCGCGGCCACCTGGGGCATTGAATTCGGGTGCGGTGGATAGCCTTCGACCATGACCGGCCAGCCGTTCGTCCCCTCCGACTTCGTCGTCCCCACTGAGCTGATCACGCCGCGGTTCCGGCTGGAGCCACTCGGCCCGGAGCACAATGCCGCCGATTACGCCGCGTGGACCAACAGCATCGGCCACATTCGCGCGACCCCGGGCTTCCAGGGCAGCTGGCCGCCGGTCGACGGCATGAGCACGGACGCGAACCTGGCCGACCTGCAGCGTCACGCGGCCGATTTCGCCCAGCGCCGAGGATTCACCTACACCGTGCTCGAGGCCGGCACCGACGACGTGATCGGTTGCGTGTACATCTATCCGTCCCGCAACGACGAACACCTCACCGATGTTCGATCGTGGGTCCGCGCCGACCGGGCCGAGTTGGACGTGGCTCTGTACGAATCCGTCAGCACCTGGCTGGCCACGTTCTGGCCGTTCGCGAGGATCGACTACGCGTCCCGGTGACTCAGATCCAGGACTTGAACCACATTCGGCTGAGCCAGTCGGGGTGTGGGAGGACCTTGTCGGTCAGGATCGGCCAGATGTAGGCGAAGTTCAGCACGACGAGTACGACGAACGCGCCCACCACCGCACTGCCGATGAGTCTTCGTGGCGTCGCCGTACCCAGCGCGGCTCTGGCCGGTCCGAGGATCTTGCCGAGCACGAGCGCCAGCGCCATCACCGTGAACGGGATCATCGTCACGGCGTAGAAGAAGAAGATCGGTCTGTCGTCGAACGCGAACCACGGCACCCAGCAGGTGATGAAGCCGACGATCGGTACGCCGAATCTCCAGTCGCGCGAGCCGATCCACAGCACGAGGGCCGCGATCAGCGCGAGGGCGCCGCCCCACCAGAGGATCGGGGTCCCGAGGGCGGAGATCACCGACAGGCAGTTCGTCCCGGCCGGCGGGTTGCAGCCCGGCGTACCGGCCTTGATGTCGTTGACCGCGTCGAACCCGATCGGGCGGGCGATGATCGGCCAGCCGGCCGGGTTCGACTGGTAGGGGTGGGTGGCGTGCTTGATGTAGTCGCCGGTGTGGAAGGCGAGCACTTCCTGGTGGTAGTGCAGGAGTGAGCGGAAGTCGTCGGGGACGACCTTCATCACCCCGTGCGCCGGATTCTTGGACGCGTAGTCGTGGTCGTAGGCGTTGTCGTGCAGCAGCCAGCCGGTCCAGGTCGCGAGGTAGGTGACGAGCGCGACCAGCACGATGCTGAAGAACGCCGGGATGCCGTCGACCAGCACCGACTTCACGAACGCGAACCGGACGCCGAGCGCACGCCGGGCACCGAAGTCCCAGGCGAAGACCAGGATGCCGAAGCCGGCCAGCACCCAGATCGCGGACCACTTGGTCCCGCAGGCGAGACCGAAGCAGATCCCGGCCAGGATCCGCCACGGGCGGAACAGCAGCCAGCGGCCGACGGTACGGCGCTCGCCGTCGGGAACCGGGGTGTCGAGGGTGTCGGCGTGCCGGCGGCGGGTCCAGTCCCGGTCGGCGATCAGGCAGGAGACCGCGGCGACGATCCAGAACGCCAGGAAGATGTCGAGCAGAGCGACCCGGGACATCACGAAGTGCAGGCCGTCTACGGCGAGCAGCAGGCCCGCGATGGCGCCGATCAGGGTCGACCGCGCCATCCGGCGTACCGTCCGGATCACCAGCAGCACGGTCAGGGTGCCGAACAGGGCCGGCATGAACCGCCAGCCGAACGTGTTCATCCCGAACAGCTGCTCACCGGCGGCGATCATCCACTTGCCGACCTCGGGGTGCACGGTCAGGCTCGGGGTGGCCTTGAAGACGTCCAGATTGCCGCTCAGGATCGCCTTGTCGGCGGCGCCTTCCGGCTGGTCGATGAACTGCCGGGCGTAGCCGAACTTGAGCAGGCTGAACGCGTCCTTGGCGTAGTACGTCTCGTCGAAGACGAACTTCACCGGGTTGCCCAGGTTCCAGAACCGCAGGATCGCCGCCATCGCGGTGATCGCCAGCGTCGCGATCCAGCCGCCGTCGACGTCCTTCGGCATCGGCGGGTACAACCGGTCCTTCAACGGCGGCAGCCGTCTCCCGAGCACGTCCCGCCCGAGCGTCTCCAGCCCGTCGGCAGCGTCACTCCGCCGCGCAGTCCCGTCCTCGATCACAGCAGCCACGCCCGCCATGGTACGGACGCCCCGGTACCACCGCCTCCCCGCGTGGGTTCCGGGCGGCTGGGATGATGGCCTGGTGACCGGGCGATTGGTGTTGGCGGGGACTCCTATTGGGGACGTGGGGGATGCTTCGGCGCGGTTGGGGAGGGTGCTGGCGGAGGCTGATGTGGTGGCCGCGGAGGACACCCGGCGGTTGCGGCGGCTGACTTCCGAGCTGGGGATCGCGGTCGGTGGGCGGGTGGTCAGCTACTTCGAGGGGAACGAGCGGGAGCGGACTCCGGAGCTGCTCGAGGCGCTGACGTCCGGGCAGACCGTGGTCGTGGTGACGGATGCGGGGATGCCGAGTGTTTCGGATCCCGGGTATCGGCTGGTGGCCGCGGCGATCGAGGCCGGGGTCGACATCACGGCGGTTCCGGGGCCGTCCGCCGTACTGACCGCGCTGGCGCTGAGCGGGCTGCCGGTGGATCGGTTCACGTTCGAGGGGTTCCTGCCGCGGAAGCCGGGGGAGCGGGCGCGGCGGCTGGGCGAGCTGGCGGACGAGCCGCGGACGATGGTGTTCTTCGAGGCGCCACACCGGCTCACCGCGTCTCTCGAGGCGATGGCGGAGGCCTTCGGTGCAGACCGTCGTACGGCGGTCTGCCGCGAGCTCACCAAGACGTACGAGGAGGTCAAACGCGGGCCCGTCGCCGACCTGGTGACCTGGTCCAAGGACGGCGTACGCGGGGAGATCACCGTCGTGGTGGCCGGTGCGGACCCGCACAAGATCCTCACCCCGGAGGACCTGGCCGCCGAGGTCGCCACCGACGAGGAGGCGGGCACGCCGCGTAAACAGGCCATCGCCGACGTCGCCAAGCGCTTCAACGTCCCGAAACGGACCGTGTACGACGCCGTACTGGCGGCCCGAGACCCCGGTAAATAGCACTGGCGTCCGGCACTACCCTTTAAGGCATGTCCGAGAAGGCCTATTACGTCACCACCCCGATCTACTACGTCACGGCCCCGCCGCACATCGGCAGCGCCTACACGACGGTGGCCGGGGACGTCCTGACCCGTTGGCACGCCCAGCGCGGCGAGCGCAAGTGGTACCTGACCGGTACCGACGAGCACGGCGAGAAGGTGATGCGCAGCGCCGAGGCGCAGGGCATGTCCCCGCAGGCGTGGACGGACAAGCTGGTCGAGGAGGCCTGGAAGCCGGCCTGGGTCGACGTCGACATCGCGTACGACGACTTCATCCGGACCACCGAGCAGCGGCACACCGAGCGGGTCCGTGAGTTCTGGCAGACGCTGTACGACAAGGGCGACGTCTACAAGGGCGAGTACGAGGGCCTGTACTGCGTCGGCTGCGAGGAGTTCAAGCTCCCCGCCGACATCCGCACCGACTCCGACGGCACCCAGCGGTGCATGATCCACGGCACCGAGCTGGAGACGGTATCGGAGACCAACTACTTCTTCCGGCTCTCGGCGTACGCCGACAAGCTGCTGGAACTGTACGAGTCGCAGCCCGACTTCGTGGCCCCGGCCAGCGCCCGCAACGAGGTGGTCGCGTTCGTCAAGCAGGGCCTGCAGGACCTGTCGATCACCCGCTCGACCTTCGACTGGGGCATCCCGGTGCCGTGGGACGAGGACCACGTCCTCTACGTCTGGATCGACGCGCTGCTGAACTACGTGACGGCCGCGGGCTACGGCACCGACCCGGAGCGGTTCGAGGAGCTGTGGCCGGTCGACGTGCACCTGGTCGGCAAGGACATCCTCCGGTTCCACGCAGTGATCTGGCCGGCCATGCTGATGGCCGCGGAGGTCGCCGTACCGCGGCAGGTCTTCGCGCACGGCTGGCTGCTGGTCGGCGGCGAGAAGATGAGCAAGTCGAAGCTGACCGCGATCGCGCCGCACGAGATCACCGACCACTTCGGCTCGGACGCGTTCCGGTACTACTTCCTGCGGACGATCCAGTTCGGGTCGGACGGCTCGTTCTCCTGGGAGCACCTCAGCGCGGTCTACACCTCCGAACTCGCCAACGGCCTGGGCAACCTGGCCAGCCGGATCGCGGCGATGGTCGGCAAGTACTTCGACGGCGCGCTGCCGGAGCCGACCGACCACGGACCGGCCGAGCAGGCGCTCGCCGACAAGCTCGCCCAGACGGTGGCGATCGCGGACAAGGCGATCGACACGCTCGCCTTCCAGGACGCGCTGGCCGCCATCAACGACCTGGTCGGCGCGGTCAACGGGTACGTCACCGAGCAGGAGCCGTGGAAGGTGGCGAAGGACGAGACCCAGCAGGCCCGCCTGGCCACGATCCTCTACAGCGCGGCGGAGGCGCTGCGAGCGGTCGCCGTACTGCACAACCCGACGATGCCGAAGACGTCCGCGAAGCTCTGGACCGTGCTGGGCGCCGAGGAGAAGCTCGGTTCGCTGAAGGACCAGCGGGTCCAGGACGCCGGCACGTGGGGCCAGCTCCCGGCCGGCGCCACGCTGACCAAGGGCTCCGCGCTGTTCCCGCGGCTCGAAGAGGCCTAGACCTAGACCTGGATCGCGGCCGTCGCGTGGTAGAGCGCGGCGGCCTGGGTCCGGCTGGTCACGGCGAGCTTCGTCAGGATGTTCGCCACGTGGAACTTCACCGTCGACTCGCTGATGTGCAGCTCGTCGGCGATCGAGCGGTTGCGCTGACCCTGGGAGAGGCGTTCGAGGACCTCGAGCTCGCGGGTGCCCAGCGCGGCCAGTGGGTCCGAGGTGATCGTCTGGGCCTGCGCGGTTTCGTGCGCGTGCAGGGTGATCCGGGCGGTCAGCCCCCAGCCGGGGACGGCGTCGAGATCCAGGTCGTCCTCGTGCAGGCGGAGGCGCTCGGCCAGTTGGCCCAGGTCCAGCACGTCCTCCAGCCGGCCGGGGCCGTCGTCGCGGACAGTGGCCTGGAGATCCGTCCCGGTGCACCGCCAGCCGACGCGGATCCGCCGTACGCGTTCCTGGGTGAGCATCGCGAGGACCACGGACCGGACGGCGACGCGGGCGCGGTGGGCGACCCCGGCCGGGATCAGCCGATCGTTGCTGGGGGCATCCAGTTCGAGGTCGACCGGCCCGTGCCGGAGCAGGGCGCGGAGCGAGTCGGCGAGTCGCTCGAACGCCTTGCCGGCCGGTTCCTCGCCGCTCCACACCCGGTCCCGCTGGGTGTCGGTGCGCAGGTCGGCCAGGCCGTTCAGGGCGAGCTCCACGGCCGTCGAGCGGGCCGAATCAGCGTCGACCCGCTGGTTCCGCAGTACGCCGAGAAGCGTGGCGAGCGTGGCCGCGTGGGCCTCACCGAGCTCGGCGGCGAGGTCGGCGCGGGCCTTGGCCACGGCCCGGTTCTGCGCCAGCGCGCTGGGCTCGCGTTCGAGGGTCAGCTGGTACATGTGCGCGGTGATCAGGTCCCACAACGGCTGGAGCGTGGCGGCGGCGTCCGTCGGCGTCTCGTCGGACCGGATGAAGACGACCACTGATCCCCGCGGCGCCCGGTCGCTGGCGACGGCCAGGACAGGGTGGGGCGCGCCGGCGATCGGTACGACGCCCTGCCACGGGTGACCCGCGGTCACGGTGCCGAGCAGGCCGGCCAGGTCGGCGCCGGTGATCGCCTTGGCCAGCACGGGCTCGCCGTGGGTCGTGATCGGGGTGGATGCGCACTGGGAGGCGAGCTGGGCAACGGCACGATGCGGGATCAGCTCGGCGGTCGCGGCCGAGAGCCGGACCAACAGCTCATCGGTAGGCCCGTCGATGATCTGCGCCGCGGCCGCCAGCACCTCGTCTGCCATGTCGTTCAGGGTACGGCGGTTGATGCGTCCACCCGAGCCCGTCTTTCGGACGGTGGACAACCATCCGTTCGGCCAGTCGGGAATGCCCGGACACCCGCGAAGCTTGATTGAAGCATCAACCAATCGATGGAGGCGCAGCATGCGAGCGGTGGTTTTCGAGGAGTTCGGCGGTCCCGAGGTGCTGCGGACCGAGGATGTGACCGAGCCGCACGCCGGCCCCGGACAGACCCGGGTCCGGGTTCGCGCGGCCGGGGTGAACCCGATCGACTTCAAGGTCCGCCGCGGCTGGACCAAGGGGTTCATCGACGTGACGTTCCCGGCCACGCCGGGGCTGGAGGTCGCCGGGGTGGTGGACGAGGTCGGTGAAGGCTCGGAGTTCGCCGTCGGTGACGAGGTCGTCGGCTGGTCCACGACCGGGTCGTACGCCGAGCACGCGCTGGTCGGCAACGTCGTACGCAAGCCATCCGGCGTGAGCTGGGAGCAGGCGGTCGGGCTGCCCGTCGCGGGTGAGACGGCGCAGCGTGTCCTGGACGAGCTGCAGCTGAAGGACGGCGAGACCCTGCTCCTGCACGGCGCCGCCGGCGCGGTCGGCTCGATCGCGGCCCAGCTCGCCAAGACCACGGGCGCCACAGTCATCGGTACGGCGTCGCCCGCCAACCACGACTTCCTGCGCTCGCTCGGCGTGATCCCGGTCGCGTACGGCGAGGGCCTGGTCGACCGGATCCGCGAGGTCGCGCCGCAGGGCATCGACGCGGTGTTCGACACCGCCGGTCAGGGCGGCCTGAAGGAGTCGATCGAACTCCGCGGCGACACCGACCGCATCATCACGATCGCCGACTTCGCCGCCCAGGAACTCGGGGTCGCGGCCTCCATGGGGTCAAGCGGAACCCCGGAGGAGATCGCCGCCGGCCTGACCAACCAGCTGCAGGCCGCCGCCGCCGGTAATCTCCAGGTCCGCATCGCCCAGACCTTCGCCCTGGCCGACGCCGCCAAAGCCCAAGAACTCAGCGAATCCGGCCACGCCCGCGGCAAGGTCGTCGTACTCCCCTAGTGCCGCGCCAAGCAACGTTCGGTAGGTAACCGGGACGACCGCTCACGACGCCGGGGAGGAGGTGTACCGACGGGCGGGTAGTAGTCGGTCGCCTTCGGCATGGTCGGGGTGGTTCACGTGGGGCTCGGGTCAGGGTTGGTGGGTGGCTTCGACTACTACCCGCCCATCGGTACGGCATCGGCCTGGAGGTCCGTCATCTGGTGAGACAGCAGGTCCCGGCATCCGGACCGAATGAACCGGCCGTCGTGGGTTCAGACACCCACTGGTGGGCCGAGACAGGAAATATCAGGTCGCGACCCACCACAGCCTGTCTCAGGTCCCCACGACTGGCCGCCGTATCCAGGTATCCGACACCCGCGAACCTCTGCTCGTTGGATGCGTGGACGGGGGCTTCAGGGCGCCAACGCCGTTCCGTCGGCCGCCGGCCGCCGGTACCGCTACCTGCGTCGAGATGACACTGCTGTTCAGCAGCGCACTAGCCGTAGGCGAACCGCGAGGACGGTGTGGGTACGTCGGCCACTCGCGGGTCCCAGCGGTCGACGAAGTTCACCCCGGGCGGGATCTCGACGGAGGCCGTCGAGGTCCAGCCGCGGGTGAGGGTCGGGAAGTCGGGGACGTCCGGGTGGTAGTGCGGCTTGCCGGTGCCGAGGAGGTCGCGGGCCATCGGCGCGCTGACGGCCTGGTACCGGAAGTCGGCCGACAACCGCAGCTGCTTCGTCCGGTTGGGCATCGCGCCGTGCACAGTGAGGCTCCCGAACAGCAGCACGTCACCCGGCTGGTACGACGTCGTCCGCCACTCCGGATGGTTCTCGTCCGCCTCGGCCCGCATCATCCCAGGCCCGTCGGACGCCCTGACCGGCAGTACGCCGAGCCGCGGCGAGCCGGCGAACACACGAAGCCCACCGATCTCCGGCGGCGCCGCACTGAGTGGCAGCCAGGTCGTCAAGGTGTCGATGCAGCCCTGGATGAATCGGTAGTCCTGATGGATCGGGGTCGGGTTGGCCCCGGGCGACGGCGGCGCGATCCGGCAGATATGCGCCGGATGCGCGAACGCCTCCTCGCCCAGCAGCCGCGCCGCCAGAGTCAGTAGCTCGGGACGCACGGCCAACTGGTGGAACGCCTGCGTGCCCTGGATGGCGGTGTACGCACCGAAGAACCCGGGCGATCCTTCCTCCACGGCCCGCTCCGACGCGATCAAGTCGACGGCGGTGGTGCCAGGCGCGAGCCAGTTGCTGTCGTGCAGGATCCGGGCGAGCTGATCGCGTACGTCGCCGATCACGTCGCCCGGCAGCAGCCCACGAAAGAACAGATAGCCATCCTCAGCCAGCCGCCCCCGCAGCACCGCCGCATCGCTGAGTGCGCCGGATGAGTCGGTCAGATCCTTCACTTGTCGTTTCCGATCTTGTCCATCGCTGCGGCGATGGCGGCGACGTCGGTCTTGTCCAGGTAGAGGTCGTTCACGGTCTTGTTGATGTCGGCGACCTTCCCCGTCCAGCCCTCGGCGATCGGCATGTTCACCGTGCTGGAGGCGGCCGAGTCGAGGAACGGCTGGACGTCGATGCCCTTCTTCTTCCAGTACGCCGTGTAGCCCGCGCCGGCGTTGTTCAGGGCCGGGATGATGTAGCCCGCGTCGCCCATCAGCTTCTGCGCCTTCTCCGAGCCGAGGAACGCGACCAGCTTGCCGGCCTGGTCCGGGTGCTTGGTCTTGGCGAACATCCCCTCCGCGAGCCCGTTGATCACGACCGTCCGGCCCGACGGCCCGGCGGGCATCGCCGCGACGCCGATCGGGAACTTCACCTCCGGCAGTGCGAACGGCAGCAGCGCGTTGTTGGCCGGGAACATCGCCACCTCGCCGCGGTAGAACATCTCGGTCGCCTGACCCGTCGGCGGATTGGTCCGGGTGCCGTCGGGGGAGAGGTGCCACTGGAAGATCAGGTCGCGGGCCCACTGCAGCGCCTCGACCGATTTCGGTCCGGCGAAGTCGAAGGTCCCGTACGGCTTGTCCATCGCGTGACCGCCGTTGGACGCGATCCAGTTCAGCCACTGGGTCTGGCTGTGGTTCCAGGAGCAGAACCCCCATTGCTTGCTGCCGACAGTCAGCTTGCGCGCGAGTTCCTCGAAGGTCCCGGAGCCGTCCGGAGCCCAGGTGAGCTTGTCCGGCATCGTCACCCCGGCTTTGGCGAACAGCGTCTTGTTGTACAGCAGGCCGACGATGCCGAGGTCCTTCGGCATCCCCAGTTGCTTGTCCTCGAACTTGTACGACTGGACGACGTTCGGATGGTACGAGTCGAGCTTCAGCCCGGCCTTCGCGATCAGATCGTCCAGGGGTGCGAGCACGCCCTTGCCGGCCAGGTCGGGGAAGCTGTCGACCGTCAGCCAGAACACGTCCGGCGCCTTGCCGCCGGCCAGCTCGGTGGTCAGCTTGGTCCAGTACTGGTCGTACGGCAGGATCTCCATCCGGACGGTGATGTCGGGGTTCTCGGCGGTGAACGCGGCGAACACCGTCTTGTAGCCGACCTCCTGCTGCTCGTCCCACAGCCGGTACACGAGCTCGACCTTGCCACTGCCACCGCCACCGCTCGCGCCGTCGGTCGAACCGCAGCCGGCCAGCGCGAGCACACTGCCGGCACCGATCAGGAATGTCCGCCGGGAAAGCTTTCGAGACATCAGATCCTCCGAAGTTACTTGAGCCCGGTGACCGCGACCGAGCGGACGATGAAGCGCTGGAAGACGACGAAGAGCACCAGCAGTGGCAGCAGCGCGATCAGGCTGCCGGCCATCACGGCGTTGTAGTCGACGCCGATCTCGCCCTTGAACAAGGCGATGCCGACCGAGAGCAGCCGCTTGTCCTCGCTGCTGGTGATGATCAGCGGCCAGAGGAAGCTGTTCCAGTTGGCGACCACCGCGAGGGTGGTGACGGTGACCAGGATCGGTTTCGACAGTGGCAGCACGATCGACACCAGCGTGCGGACCCGGCCGGCGCCGTCGATCCGGGCCGCGTCCTCGAGATCCACCGGGATGGTGCGGAAGAATTGCCGGAGCAGGAAGATCGCGTACGGCGTCCCGAGCATCGTCGGCAGCATCAGGCCGGCCCAGGTGTCGACCAGCCCGAGCTTCTGCATCATCAGGTACAGCGGGATCATTGTGACCACCGGCGGCACCATCACCGTGGACAGATACACCCAGAACAAGGCGTCCCGGCCCGGGAACGACAACCGCGCGAACGCGTACGCCGCGAGGATCGCGAACACCACCTGGCCGGCGGTGATCCCGGCCGTGACCAGCACGGTGTTCACCAGGTAGCCGCCGAACCCGGACGCGAACAACCGGTGGAACGCGGCCGTGCTGGGCGGCAGTCCCGGTTCCCAGGGCATCGTGTCCGACAGTTGCCCAGGGCCCTTGAACGCGGTGAGCACGGACAGGAAGTACGGGAAGATCGCGAACACACAGCCTGCCACCAGGACGGCGTACGTGAAGAGGCGGAGTTTCATCCGGACACCTCGTAGGTCGTTCGGCGCTCGAAGTACACGAACTGTGAGATCGTGGCGATCAGCACCACCGCGAACAGCAGCACCGAGATCGTCGAGGCGTAGCCGAAGTCGAACTTGCGGAAGGCCTCGTCATAGATCAGGTACGTCGCCACCTCGGTGCTGTCACCCGGGCCGCCCTCGGTCATCACGAAGATCGTGTCGAAGGCCTGGAACGAGCCGATCACGTTGGTGATCAGCACGAACAACAGCGTCGGCCGCAGCAGCGGGAGCGTGATGGCGAAGAAGTGCTTGATCGGGGAAGCGCCGTCGAGCGAGGACGCCTCCCGCAACGACTGGGGAATGTTCTGCAGGCCGGCCAGGAAGAACAGCATGTTGTAGCCGGCGAACTGCCAGATGTGGACGGCGGCGACACTCGGCATCGCCAGCAGCGGTGACGACAGCCAGGCCGGACCGTCGATCCCGAAGAGGCCGATGAACTGGTTGAGGGCACCCCGGGCGGGATCGAAGATCCAGGTCCAGACCAGGCCGAGCGCGACCGGGGTCGCCATCCATGGGATCACCAGCAGCGCCCGGAAGTACTTCATCCAACGCAGTTTCCGGTCGACCAGCAAGGCCAGTAGCAGCGAGAGGATCGTGGTCCCCGGCACGCAGATCAGGACGTAGTACAGGGTGACGAGGAGCGAGTGCCAGACATCGCCGTCGGCTACCAGCTTGCGGTAGTTGGC
Organism: Kribbella sp. NBC_01484; assembly: GCF_036227145.1. Classification (NCBI taxonomy): domain Bacteria; kingdom Bacillati; phylum Actinomycetota; class Actinomycetes; order Propionibacteriales; family Kribbellaceae; genus Kribbella; species Kribbella sp. NBC_01484. The sequence goes on along the minus strand of NZ_CP109437.1, from coordinate 1,024,735 downwards.
CAGGCCAACGAACTCCGGGGTCGACAGCAACTTCCAGTCGAACAGGCTGAGCGCGATCACGATCAGCACGGGCGCGAGCAGGAAGCCGATGACGCCGACCAGACTCGGTGCCAGCAGGGTGTACGCGGCCAGCGTCTGCCGGTACCGGCCGGGCCGACGGGTACGGCGCGGCGCCGGCCTAAGCATCGGGATCCTTCAGCGGATGCGGCCGCGGCGAGCTCGGGGTGAGCAGCTCGCGGGTGCGATCGAGACCCCAGCGATCGAGCTCGGCGATGGGGTCGCTGGACATCCGCAGCCCGGGGCCGGCCTCGATGTGGTCGGCCCACCGCTCCCGGTCCTGGACGTCGGGGCGCACGATCAGGCAGTCGGAGTCGTTCGCCCACCATCGGCCGTGCAGGAACTCGCGTGCCACGGAGGTGGAGCGTGCGCCGCGCTGGCCCGGTTGGCTGATGTCGCCGGACGGCGGCTCGACCAGCGGATCGGTGTCGGGAGAGATCCGCATGCAGTCGACCAGCCCGAGACTCGGCAGGATCGGGGCGCCGCAGCCGTGCAGGATCCGGTTGGGCCCGACCGCTTCGCGCAGCAACCGCATCCCGTGCCGGTACGCCGCGATGCCGTCGAGCTGCTCGTGTCGCGGGCCCTCGATCGCGCCGGCGTACACGAAGTCGAGCTTGAAGTGGTCGTAGCCCTGCCGGCACAGCTCGGTGAAGACGTCCTGCAGGTGCCGCGCGGCGCCGGGGTGGGTCACGTCCAGAACCAGTTGCTCCTGGCCCCAGTTGGTGCCCGCGGTGATCCCGGGGACAAGCCACTCGGGATGCCGGCGGGCGGTCTCGCTGTTGCTGCCGACCAGGAACGGCGCCACCCAGATCCCGGCCCGGCGGCCGCTCGAGCGGATGTCGGCGGCCAGCCGCACGGTCGATCCGAAATCCTCGCGTGGGGTCAGCCAGTCGCCGATCTCCGCTTGGTACCCCTCGTCGAGCAGGACCAGGTCGACGCTCAGGTCGTGCTGGTCGAACTGCCGGACGTCGGTCATCACGTCTCGCTCGGTGACCTTGCCCCAGTACGCGTACCAGCTGCACCAGGCCGGCCCGAACACCCGGACCGCGGAGTGCGCCGTACTGGCCGCGGAGGCGTCGGCCCAGTCGGCCAGGGCCTGGTTCGGGTTGGCGTGGGTGCTCGTCGTCACCTCGACCTCACGGTCGGCCGAGATCACCAGCCGGTCGGCCTCGACCTCGCAGCGGATCGACGGGACCGCGTCCGGACTGGACGCGGCAACGACAGTCACCTCGCCGCCGGTCGCCACCGCGAGCAGTCCTTCGCCCTGGAACCGGCCGGCCGTCACGCCCGGGCGGTACGCCATCACGTGGTGGTTCGGCGCGGTCGGCCGGGGCGGACTCGCGCCGAGCCGGTACCAGCCGCTCGGGCTCCACGACTGCCAGCCGTGCTCGAAGACCAGCGTGGCGGCGTCGTGCCCGAGCTCGGCGACGGTACTGAAGCCCACGGGAACCTCGATTCGCTGGGTGTGCAGGATCTTGCTGCCGTGCAGGTAATCTTGGGGCGTCCGCGAAGGGGAGGCCATGAAGGAGCCTGCTGACTCTGAGCACGATCTTGCTACCCAGATCCTGATCGAGCTCTACAGTGAGATCCCGCCGCCGAGCAAACTGGTCACCGGTCACTTCCACAGCGGCGGCGACTACCGGGTCGTCCGACCGGACGGTGTGGGCAGCTGGTACCTGCTCTACACCGCGGCCGGCACCGGCCGGTTCCAGATCGGTGGAGACAAACTGACACTGGGCCACGGGGACCTCGTGCTGGTCAGCCCCGGCACCGAACACGACTACGGCACGGTCGGGACGTTCTGGGAATCCTGGTGGGCCCATTTCCAGCCCCGGCGGCAGTGGCACGCGTGGTTGTCGTTGCCGCAGGCAATGCCCGGCCTCTCGTACGTGCGACTGGCCAGATCGTCGGAGACGGACCGGGTGGTGTCGGCGTTCGACCGCTTGCACCGCGACGCGCAGCGGGCGGGCCTCTCACCGACCGGTGACACCGAGCTGCACCTACTCGAGAAGAGCGTCGCGGTAGAGCTGACCATGAACGGGATCGAGGAAGTGCTCCTGACCGCGGTCGCCAGCCTGCGCCGGAACACCCAGCACCTCGACGCCCGCGTCCAGCTGGTCCTCGACGCGATCACGGCCGATCCCGCGCGGCCGCACACCCTCACCTCGCTGGCGGGGCTCGCGCAGGTGTCGGTCTCCCGGCTCGCCCACCTCTTCAAGGAGCAGGTCGGCGACTCGATCATGAACGTGGTCGTGGCGCTGCGGCTGCAGCGCGCGGCCGAACTGCTCGGCGCGACCGACATGTCCGTCGCGCAGATCGCCCGTGCGGTCGGGTTCGACTCACCGCACTACTTCAGCCGCCAGTTCGGCCGCCGCTTCGGCATGTCCCCGACCAGCCACCGCACCGCAGTCAGGAACCCGGAGCTGGAGCTGTACTGAGCAGATAACCCGTCGCCCGGGTGGCCGACCGGCTTCTACAGTCGACGCATGACGAGCATCTTGTCCGCCGTGGCCTGGCCCTATGCGAACGGTCCCAGGCATATCGGCCACGTGTCCGGCTTCGGCGTACCGTCCGATGTGTTCAGCCGGTACCTGCGGATGGCTGGTCACGACGTGCTGATGGTGTCCGGGACAGACGAGCACGGTACGCCGATTCTCGTGCAGGCGGAGCAGGAAGGTGTGAGCCCGCGGGAGCTCGCCGACCGCTACAACCGGGTGATCGTCGAGGACCTGCAAGGCCTCGGCCTGTCGTACGACCTGTTCACCCGGACCACCACCCGCAACCACTACGCCGTCGCCCAGGAACTCTTCAGAACCCTTTATCGCAACGGATATCTCATCACCAGGACGACGATGGGCGCGATCTCGCCGTCCACCGGCCGTACCCTCCCCGACCGCTACATCGAGGGCACCTGCCCGATCTGCGGGTACGACGGCGCCCGCGGAGACCAATGTGACAACTGCGGGAACCAACTGGACGCGATCGACCTGATCAACCCGCACAGCCGGATCAACGGCGAGACGCCGGTGTTCGCGGAGTCGGAGCAGTTCTTCCTGGACCTGCCGGCGCTGGCCGATCAGCTGGGCGCCTGGCTGCAGACCCGCACCGGGTGGCGGCCGAACGTGCTCAAGTTCGCCCTCAACCTCCTCGACGACGTCCGGCCGCGGGCGATGACGCGCGACATCGACTGGGGCATCCCGGTGCCGCTGCCGGGCTGGGAGGACAACCCGAACAAGCGGCTGTACGTCTGGTTCGACGCGGTCATCGGCTATCTGTCCGCCAGCATCGAATGGGCCCGGCGGTCTGGCGACCCGGACGCCTGGCGCAAGTGGTGGTGCGATCCGGAGGCCCAGTCTTACTACTTCATGGGCAAGGACAACATCACCTTCCACGCCCAGATCTGGCCGGCCGAACTCCTCGGCTACAACGCCTCGCCCGGGCAGTACGGCGTACTCAATCTGCCGACCGAAGTGGTGAGCAGCGAGTTCCTGACCCAGGAGGGCAAGAAGTTCTCGTCGTCCCGGTCGGTGGTGATCTTCGTCCGCGACGTGCTGGAGCGGTACGGGCCGGACGCGTTGCGGTACTGGGTGTCGGTCGCCGGGCCGGAGACGCGCGACGCCGATTTCACCTGGTCCGACTTCGTCCGGCGGAACAACGACGAACTCGTCGGCACCTGGGGCAACCTGGTCAACCGGACCGCGTCGATGATCGCGAAGAACTTCGGAGCGATCCCGGCGGCCGGTGAGCTGACCGCGGCCGATCGTGACCTGCTTGCCGGCAGCAAGGAGGCGTTCGGCACTGTCGGCGACCACCTGCGGCACCAGCGGCTGCGGACCGCCATCGGGGCGGCGATGCGGAACGCGGTCGACGCGAACCAGTACCTGTCCCAACAGGCGCCGTGGAAGGAGCCGGACCCGGAGCGGAAGGCGACGATCCTGCACGTCGCCGCTCAGGTGGTGGCCGATAGCAACCGGCTGCTCGCACCGTTCCTGCCGCACTCGGCCCAACGCGTGCACGAGGCACTCGGTGGGACCGGGACGTTCCTGCCACAGCCCGAGGTCCGCGAGGCCGACGACCTCGACGGCGGCGCGCCGTACCCGATCATCACCGGCGACTACACCGCCCAACCACGCTGGGCGTCCGAGCCCGTCGTACCCGGCACACCGGTACGACCCCCCACCCCGATCTTCGCCAAGCTGTCACCGGATGTGGTCGAGGAGGAGCTGGCGCGGCTCGGTTGACGCTTTCTTACAAGCGCGTAAGTGGCGGCGGTCGTACGGTCAGGGGTGAGAGGAGTTGAGGACGATGACAAACTACCTGGCGACCGCCGAGACCGATATCGCCGCAGCGCCCGAGCGGGTGTGGGATGTGCTGACCGATCCGGAGCAGCTGAAGGAGTTGTGGTTCGGGGCCGAGGTGAAGACGGACTGGCAGCAGGGGAGTCCGATCACCTGGAGTGGCGAGTGGGAGGGGAAGCCTTATCAGGACAAGGGCGAGATCCTCGAGGTCGACCCCGGGCGGCTGCTGAAGCTGACGCACTACAGTCCGCTCACCGGGCAACCCGACGTACCGGAGAACTACCACACGCTGATCTACACGCTGGACGGCGATGGTACGGCGACCCACTTGAAGCTCACGCAGGACAACAACGCGAGCGAGGAGGAGGCCAAGCACTCCCAGGGGATGTGGGAGATGCTCGTCGCCAAGGTCAAGGAGGCTGCCGAGGGTCAGTAACCTATGGCCTATGGCTGCTGATGGTGTGGAGGTGGACCGGCCGACCCGGGAACGGGCCGCGATCGGGGAGGACGGCAGGTCGCGGGACCGGACCCGGCCGGCGCTGCCCGACCCGCTGCCGATGAGCGTGGTCGACGCGCACTGCCATCTCGACATCGCCGACGGCGAGGACGGTGCCTGGCTGAGCCCGGCCGAGGCGATCAAGCTGGCCTCGTCCGTCGGCGTCACCCGGATCGTCCAGGTCGGTTGCGACCTGCCGGGCGCGGTCTGGGCGGTCGAGGCCGCCGAGCAGTACCCGAACCTGATCGCCGGCGTGGCCCTGCACCCGAACGAGGCTCCGAGGCTGAAGGCCGCCGGCGAGCTCGACAGCGCGCTGGCCGAGATCGAGCGGCTGGCGGCCGGCGCGGACAAGGTCCGGGTGATCGGTGAGACCGGGCTGGACTACTTCCGCACCGGCGAGGACGGCCGCGCCGCGCAGCACGAGTCGTTCGCCGCGCACATCGAGCTGGCGAAGCGGCTGGACAAGACGCTGATGATCCACGACCGGGACGCGCACGACGACATCCTGCGGATCCTGGACCGCGAGGGCATGCCGGACCGGGTGATCATGCACTGTTTCTCCGGCGACACCGAGTTCGCCCGCGAGTGTGTCAACCGGGGTGCCTTCCTGAGCTTCGCCGGCGTGGTGACGTTCAAGAACGCCCAGTCCCTGCGGGACGCGCTGGCCGTGACGCCGCTCGACCGGGTGCTGGTCGAGACCGACGCGCCGTACCTGACGCCGTCCCCGCATCGCGGTCAGCCGAACGCGTCGTATCTGATCCCGCACACGGTCCGGAAGATGGCCGGCGTCCTGAACATCTCGGTCGCCGAGCTCTGCGATGCTCTGAACAACAACGCGAATCGCGCCTTCGGCGGCTCATGGTGATGGTCCTGACCGATGCCGACATCCGGGATCGGTTGACGGCCGAGGACGCCGTCGCGTGGACGCGGGAGGCGATCCTCGCCGCGCACACCGGGCGGTTGCACACGCCGCCACGGGTGCACACCGAGCTGGGTGGCGGGAATCTCGTCTTCACCACCGGCGCGCTGACCGGGGAGTGGTACGGCTACCGGTCGTACGACACCTTCCCCACCGATCCCGGCGGCCAGCTGGTCGTCGTCCACGACTGGCACACCGGCACGGTGCGTGGTGTTGCTGTGGGCAACGAGCTCGGACCGCGCCGGGTCGGGGCGATCGGTGCGGTCGCGGTCGGCGCACTGGCTCGTGCGGACGCCACGACGCTCGGGCTGGTCGGCGCCGGCGCCCAGGCGTGGACCCAGCTGTGGGCGATCGCCACCGTCCGCCCGCTGACCTCCGTCGCCGTCTTCAGTCGCGATCCGGTCCGCCGGAATGCCTTTGCTGCAAGGGTTTCCGAGGAGTTCGGACTGCCCACGGCCGGCGTCGCGTCGGCCCAGGAGGCGGTCGCCGGGCGGGACATCGTCGTACTCGCGACCAACAGCCCGGTGCCCGTGATCGAGGCCGACTGGGTCGCGCCGGGGGCGTTCGTGACCACGCTCGGGCCGAAGCTGATCGGGCGAGCCGAGTTCGGCCCGGGCCTGATCGCCCGGGCGGATGTCGCGGTGACGGACTCGATCGACCAGACGCGCGCGTACGACCCACCGTTCGTGCTGGTCGGCACGCCGCAGCACGACCGGCTGATCAACCTCGGCGCGGTGCTCGCCGGCGACGCCGCCGGCCGGACCTCCCTGCACCAGATCACCGCCTTCTGCTCCGTAGGCCTGGCAGGCACCGAGGCTTACCTGTTGGCGAAGCTGGTTTCGTGACCGGCCGGACGCCGACCGTCAACGTTTCCGTCGACCGTTGCGCGGGGCCACGGACAAGCGCAGTCTGAGGGCGTCGGCCTCAGCGGAGGCCGGTGTCCACAATGGGGGAGAAGGCAATGAGCGTTCTGATGACGCTGCGGGTGACTGGGGATCCGACGGCAATCGAGAAGTTGGGCGCCGACAACGGCGCACTCTTCGAAGGGGTGGTCGCCGACGCGTCCAGTCGCGGCCTGATCTCGCATCACTTCTACGGCAACGACACCGAGCTTCTCGTCGTCGACGAGTGGCCCGACGAGGCGTCGTTCCAGGGCTTCATGGAGAACTCCGGAGGGCAGATCCAGCAGATGATGGCGGCGGCCGGGGTGACCGCGGAGCCGGCCATCGAGTTCTGGCGGCACCTGGAGGTCGGCGACGACGTCGGGTGACACCGCTGGTAGACACACCTCATGGAGTTCAGTGAGGTGGTCCGGCGACGCCGGATGGTGCGGAACTACGACCCGGATCGGGCGGTGCCGGACGAGCTCCGGGAACGCATCCTGGAGAACGGGTTGCGGGCACCGTCCGGCGGGTTCACGCAGGGGTGGGCGTTCCTGACGCTCGAGGGCGACGATCGGGAGCGGTACTGGCGGATCGCGGCCGAGGACGCCGACGAGAAGTATGTGGAATGGCTCACAGGGCTGCGCCGCGCGCCGCTGCTGATCCTGGCCTTCGCGCACAAGGACGCCTACCTCGATCGGTACGCCGCCGCGGACAAGGGCTGGACGGACCGTGACGAGGCCCGCTGGACCGCGCCGTACTGGTACATCGACACCGCGATGGCGGTGCTGCTGATGCTCCAGACGGTGGTCGACGAAGGCCTGGGAGCGTGCTTCTTCGGGCCTAGGGCGGACAAAGTGGGCCGGTTGCTGAAGGAGTTCGGCGTCCCCGCGGGGTTCGACCTGATCGGGCTGCTGTCGGTCGGCTACCGGGCCCCGGACAGGCGGTCGCCGTCGCTGCGGCGCGGCCGCCGGACCACCGCGGAAGTGGTGCATCGAGGGCAATGGGGCCATCACCTGGCGTAACGGCCCCATTACACCTTTTTACGACTCGCCGACGAGGGGATTGGCATATCCGGGACATCTTCGTTACTGTCTCGTGATGTTGGCCGGGATCGGGGAAGATTCCGGGCAGCACAACCCCTCGGCGGGATAATGGATTCCGGGCAGCCAGTCCGGCGTTCGCGATCGGTGCCTGTGCTGTCCCACCCCGTGCCCGGGTAGCCCTACCTGGGAGCGTTAGTGCGTAAGTCCATCATCGTGGCCGTCGGTGCGACGGCTGCGTTCGCCGTCGCGGGCGGCTCCGTGGCATATGCCGCGAAGAGCAAGACAGTCAGTGTCTCCGTCGACGGCCAGGTGCAGAAGGTGCACACCTTCGGCTCCACCGTGGCAGACGCCCTGAAGGCCGAGAAAGTTCAGGTCGGCGAGCACGACGTCGTCGCGCCCGCGCCGGACTCGAAGCTGAAAGACGGTCAGGAGATCGCGGTGCAGTACGGCCGCCAGCTGACCGTCGACGCCGACGGCACCAAGAAGGCCTACTGGACCACGGCCGACACTGTCAGCGAGGCACTCGCCGACCTCGGTCTGCGGTACGACACCGGCGCGGTCTTCTCCACCAGCCGCAGCGCGCCGCTCGGGCGCCAGGGCCTGGAGCTCGTCGTGAAGACCCCGAAGACCGTCCAGATCGTGCGACAGGGCAAGGTCGCGACGATCAAGTCGATGGCTGCGACCGTCGGCGAGGCGCTGACCGCGGCCAAGATCGTCTGGGACCGGGACGACCGGATCAGCCCCGCGGCGGCCACCGTGCTCAAGCCGGGAGTCAACCGGGTCGGGTACGTGAAGGTCGACGTCAAGAAGGTCACCAAGACCGAGGCGATCGCCCACGGCACCGCCGAGACCAAGTCGGCGACGCTGGAAGTGGGCACCAAGAAGACCGCCGCGAAGGGCGTCAACGGCGCGAAGTCGGTGACGTACGTGCTCACCTACCTGGACGGCAAGCTGACGACCACCAAGCTGCTCACGTCGACGCTGGTCACCGCGCCGGTCGACGAGAAGGTCCTGGTCGGCACCAAGCCGAAGCCGGCGCCGCCGACGACCGACACCACCCCCACTCCCACCACGCCGCCGTCCACCGGTGGCACGAGTGCCTGGGACCGGATCGCCGCGTGCGAGTCGGGCGGCAACTGGGCGGCCAACACCGGCAACGGGTACTACGGCGGCCTGCAGTTCGACCACGGCACCTGGGCGGCCTACGGCGGGACGGCGTACGCCAGCAATGCCAACGGCGCGTCCAAGGCGCAGCAGATCGCGATCGCGGAGAAGGTCAAGGCCGACCGCGGTGGCTACGGCGCCTGGCCTGTCTGCGGCCAGAAGGCGTAGTGCAAGACTGACGGGGTGACCCCGTCTGATTCATCCACTTCCGCCGGACCGAGACTTCTCGGTCCGGCGGAAGTGCGTTCACTGGCCGCCGCGCTCGGGGTCCGCCCGACCAAGCAGCGCGGCCAGAACTTCGTCATCGACCCGAACACCGTCCGCCGGATCGTCCGCGCGGCCGAGCTGGACGACGGCGAGACCGTGCTCGAGGTCGGCCCGGGTCTCGGCTCGCTGACCCTGGCGCTGCTGGCTGACGGGCACCCGGTGACCGCGGTCGAGATCGACCCGCTGCTGGCGAAGGCACTGCCCTCGACGATCGCGACGTACGCGCCGGATCAGGCGGGCATGCTGACCGTGGTCGAGGCCGACGCGATGACGGTCGGACCGGAGCAGGTCGGGTCGCCGTCGGCGTGTGTGGCCAACCTGCCGTACAACGTCGCCGTACCGGTCCTGCTGCATCTCCTGGCCATCTCGCCGTCGTTGCGGCACGGGCTGGTGATGGTGCAGTCCGAGGTCGCGGACCGGCTCGCGGCCCCGCCCGGTTCCCGGACGTACGGCGTACCGTCCGCGAAGGCGGCCTGGTACGCCGAGGTGCGGCGGGCCGGGCCGATCGGGCGGAACGTGTTCTGGCCGGCGCCGAACGTGGACTCCGGGCTGGTCGCGTTCGAGCGCCGGGACCCGCCGAAGACGGCGGCGAGCCGGGAGGAGGTGTTCGCGGTGATCGAGGCGGCGTTCTCGCAGCGGCGGAAGACCGTGCGGTCCGCGCTGGCCCGCTGGATGCCAGACCGCGAGCGGCTCGACGAGGTGTTCCGGGTCACGGGGATCGACCCGAAGCTGCGCGGGGAGATGCTCGGGATCACCGACTTCGCCGCGCTCGCCGGCGCCGGTCGGCCTGACTAAGGCACTAGCCTGTGCCCGTGCCACCTTCCTCTGAGGTCACGGTGCGGTCGCCGGCCAAGATCAATCTGGGTCTGTCGGTCGGTCCGCCGCGCCCGGACGGGTTCCACCCCGTCGCCACGGTCTACCAGGCCGTTGCCCTGTACGACGATGTCACCGCGGTGCTGCGCGACGACGACGCCTCGATCTCGGTGGAGGTGGTCGGCGACTTCGCGAACGACGTACCGACCGACGACACGAACCTCGCGGTGCGGGCGGCGTTGCTGCTGCAGGCGGAGTACGACGTCGAGGAAGGCGTCGCACTGACCATCCGCAAGACGATCCCGGTCGCGGGCGGGCTGGCGGGCGGATCCACTGACGCGGCAGCGACTTTGGTGGCGTGCAATCGGTTGTGGGGGCTGCAACTGTCGCAGACCGAGTTGCGGAACCACGCGGCCGAGCTGGGCAGCGACGTGCCGTTCTGCCTGGTCGGTCACACCGCGCTCGGCCAGGGGCGGGGCGAGCAGGTCACCGAGGTGATGTCGCGCGGGACCTTCCACTGGGTGTTCGCGATCGCAGACAGCGGGCTGTCCACGCCGGCCGTCTACGGCGAACTGGACCGGCTGCGTCCGCTCCGCCGGGTCGAGGCGCCGCAGGTGCGACCCGAGCTGATGTCCGCACTGCTCTCCGGTCAGCCCGGCGCCCTCGCGGTTGCCCTCAGCAACGACCTCCAGGCCGCGGCGCTGTCGCTGCGCCCCGAGCTCGGCGATACCCTCCAGTTCGGCCTCGACCAGGGCGCCCTCGCCGCCCAGATCTCCGGCTCCGGCCCGACCTGCCTCTTCCTCGCCGCGGACAGCCGCAGCGCCGTCGACCTGGCCGTCGAACTCGCCGAATCCGGCCTCTGCCGCATGGTCCGCCAAGCCGAAGCCCCCGTCCCCGGCGCCCGAATCCTCCCCGCCACCGTCACCCGGTAGAGGTACACTTAGCTAAGTGGACTAAGGAGGGGTGATGGGCGAGCCGGCGGTGCAGTTCAACATCCATGAGGCGAAGACTCAGCTTTCGCGGATCATCGATCGTGTCGAGCACGGCGAAGAGGTCATCATCAGTCGTGCCGGTCGGCCGGTCGCCAAGGTCGTGCCGCTGCCCAGCTCGGTCCGGCGGGCAGGGCGGGGATTGCTGTCGGGACAGATTGGCTGGTCCGACGATTGGGATTCGACCGAAACCAATGAAGAGATCGCCGACGACTTCGGTCTTCCGTCATGAAGGAGATGGCACGGCTTCTGCTGGACACGCATGTGCTGCTCTGGTGGCTCGAGGACAGTCCTGAGCTGTCCGATGACCTGAAGGATCAGATCGACACCGAGCTCGAGGTCTTCGTCAGCGCGGCAACAGTCTGGGAGCTTTCGATCAAGTCGGCTGCCGGGAAGCTGAAGCTGCCGGACGACCTCACCGGCTGGATCGAGCGCAGCGGTCTGAGTGAGCTGCCGATCCGGATGGCGCATGCGGACCTCGCGGGCCGGCTGCCGGCGATCCACCGGGATCCGTTCGATCGGATGCTCATCGCACAGGCGCTCGTCGAGAAGCTGACACTGGTGACCAGAGATGGTCTGATCCATCGGTACGACGTACCGATGATCAAGGCGTGATTCCTTAAGCCTGCAAGGGATCCTGGGTTATCTGCCGGTGAGGATGGACACGAGTTGGTTGGTGGGGATGGTGAGGGCTGCGCGGACGGCTTGGGATGGGGTGAAGGTGGCGGGGTGGAGGGCTGCGGTGGCGCGCTCGAGGTCTGGTTGGGCTAGTTCGGCGGGCACGGTGGGGGACCTGGCGCCGTCGAGGAGCGGGCGTACCTAGGTCTCGAAGTCGCGGTACGTCCCGGCGAGCTGACCGACGGGCAACGGCCTGCCGGTCTTCGCGGGCGGCGGCATCACGACAACGGTCGCACCGGCACACGTCGCGATGCTCATTGCGAAGGCTCCTCGCCGGGGCGGCGGTGGTGGCGAGCACGACCGGGCTGGTTACTCTGCACACCGGATCGGTCGCAGTCCGCGACGATACTCTCAGTCCGGGTCGCTCGAAACCTCTTGAAACACAGGGATTTCGCCCCAACTGAGCAAGTGAGCGTTTGAATCGCCGGGTAATTCGGTCGCGGCCCGGCCGGGCCGCTGCTACGGTCCGGGCAGGAGTCCATCGATCGAGTGGCAGGAGAACGGGATGCGGCACGTGGTGATCGACCTCATCGGTACTGATCGCTTCGACGCATTCGCGAGGACTCTTGAACTCTCTGACGATGGGCATTGTGGCGCATGTCGACGCCGGTAAGACCAGCCTGACCGAGCGGCTGCTGTACGCCGCCGGTGTGATCGACCGGGTCGGCCGGGTCGACGACGGGAACACCCAGACCGACTCGATGGACCTCGAGCGGAAGCGCGGTATCACGATCCGCTCGGCGGTGGTGTCGTTCGAGCTGGGCGACCTGACCGTCAATCTGATCGACACCCCGGGACACTCCGACTTCATCGCCGAGGTCGAGCGCGCGCTGTCCGTGCTGGACGGCGCCGTGCTGGTGATCTCCGCGGTCGAGGGCGTCCAGGTGCAGACCCGCCTGCTGATGCGCACGCTGACCCGGCTGCGCATCCCGACCTGCCTGTTCGTGAACAAGATCGACCGTGTCGGCGCCCGGTACGACGAACTGCTCGCGGACATCGCGCGGTTGCTGACACCCGCCGCCGTGCCGATGGGATCGGTGTCGGACCTCGGTACTCGCGGAGCCGTCTTCGGACCGTTCGGGCTGCCGCGCAAGGCGCTCGGAGAACTGCTTGCCGAGCGCAACGACGGCTTCCTGGCCCGCTACCTGGATGACGGGTTGTCGGCCGACGACTACGCCGCTGAGCTGCGTCGGCAGGTGGCGGCCGCGCAGGTCCACCCGGTGTACTTCGGCTCGGCGATGACCGGCGTCGGTATCGCCGACCTGATCGGCGGCATTCGGTCCTGGTTGCCACGCGCAACCGCATTGCCGTCGGAGGCCTTGCAGGCAAGGGTTTTCAAGGTCGAGCGTGCGTCCGCTGGGCAAAAGGTTGCCTCGGCGCGCGTGTTCGCCGGGTCGCTGTCGGCTCGCGCGTACGTCGATGTGCACCCGGCGGCAGGTCCGTCGTACCAGGCGCGTCCGACGGCGGTGGAGCTCTTCGAGCGCGGGTCGCGGCGGACAGTCGAGCGAGCCGAGGCCGGGCAGATCGTGGCGTTGCGCGGGTTGAAGGACATCCGGATCGGCGATCAGCTCGGCGTACCGGCGCCTGGTGCGGGCCGGTTGTTCGCGCCGCCGACGCTCGAGACCGTCGTGGGTGCGCGGGATCGGGTGAAGCTCTTCCAGGCGCTGACCCAGCTCGCCGAACAGGACCCATTGATCCGCGTCCGGAAGGCCGACGACATCACAGTCAGCCTGTACGGCGAGGTGCAGAAGGAGGTGATCGCGTCCTTGCTGGAGTCGGAGTACGGACTGGCGGTCTCCTTCAGTGAGACCACGCCGATCCACATCGAACGGTTGGCCGGCGTGGGAGCCGCACACCGGGAGATGGGTGCCCCGGACAACCTCTGGGCGGCGGGCGTCGGCTTCCGCGTGTCACCGGTCGCCGAAGGCATTGACTACCGGTTGGAGGTCGAGCTCGGAGGACTGCCGCGCGCGTTCCATACCGCGATCGAGGAGACGGTCAGGCAGACCCTCCACCAAGGCCTCTACGGCTGGGAGATCCCGAACTGCCGGATCGATCTGACCCACACCGCCTACAGCAGCGTGGGTACGTCCGCCGCAGACTTCCGCCGCCTCGTCCCACTCGTCCTGATGCAGGCCATTGCGTTCGCCGGCACCACGGTCCTCGAACCCCTCAACCACTTCGAGCTCGACATTCCACCCGACTCGGTTTCCCGGGTTCTGTCCCTGCTGGCCGACTCCCGTGGCCTCGTCACCACGACCACCCTGGACCAGGACCGTGCCCACCTCGAAGGCACGATCCCCGCCGCCACCACCCATCCTTTCGAGGCCCACCTGCCGGGCCAGACTCATGGCGAAGGCATCCTCACCCCGACCTTCACCACCTACCACCCCGTCCCTGGCACACCTCCCGCCCGGTCCCGGACCGACGGCAATCCCCTCAACCAGAAGCAGTACCTTCTCCACCTCAACCAGGCGTGAGCCGGTCAGGCGAAGCGCGCGAGGGTGGTGTGGATCTGCTTGACGGCGTTGGCGGAGTCGGTGAAGTGGGCGGTGACGCAGAGATGTTCGCGGAGGTGGAGGAGGGGCATCCGGTCGCGCCAGCCCGGCGCCAAGGGATGAGCTTCTTCGTAGGCGCGGTAGAAGGCATCGGGGATGTTGCCGCAGCCGATGAGCATGGACAGTTCGGCCTCGGGCCAGCCGTAGTAGACCGCAGGGTCGATCAACGCCGGGCGGCCGGCGGGTGTCGGGATGAGATTGCCGTGCCAGAGGTCGCCGTGGAGCAGCGCCGGCGGTTGGGGCGGGACGAGCTCGGGGAGGCGGTCGGCGACGCGTTCGAGGCGGTGGCGGTCGTCCGGCGAGAGGGCGTTGTAGCAGCTGGGGACTTCCAGGTAGCGGAGCAGCCGGTGCTGGGCGAAGAAGCTGTGACCGTCGGTCGTCCACGGGTTCCGCTGGGGAAGGACGCCCAGGTAGTTGTCCTGGTGATACCCGAACTTGTCGGAGGTGTGCTGGTGCTGGAGGACCAGGGCGCGGCCGGCGTCTTCCCAGTAGGTGGGAGAGGGTGCGGACGCACCGAGGTCGGTGAGGACGATGAAGTCGGGCGCGACGCGGAGCACTTCGGGTACGGCGAACCCGCCCGGGTCCCGGAGTGCGTCGAGGCCGTCGGCTTCCACCGCGTAGAGGTCGGGCGGCAGGTCGGTCTGCGTCTTCACGATCGCCGACCGGCCGAGCGACGTACGGACGCGGAAGGTCTTGCTGGCGTAGCCGCCTTCCACGGATTCGGCGGACACGGCGTCACCGAGGGCCAGGCCGTCGAGCCAGGAAGGAGTCAGCACGTGGACGATCCTGGCACGCCCGCCGGTGTCGGCTACCCTGGGGCGCGATATGGCGACACCTAACTTGGTCAACCTGGAAGCTGTTTCCAAGGGCTTCGGGACTCGGACACTCCTCGACTCGGTCAGCCTCGGCATCGGCCGGGGTGAACGCGTCGGCGTGGTCGGGCGGAACGGCGACGGCAAATCGACGCTGTTGCGGCTGCTGGCCCGGCGGGAGGAACCGGACAGCGGACGGATCACCCACAACCGGGACCTGCGGCTCGGGTACCTCGGCCAGAGCGACGACCTCGACCCGGAGCAGACCGTGCTGCACGCGGTGCTCGGCGAGGTGGAGACCTACACGTGGGCCGCCGACCCGCGGACGCGGTCGGTGATGGAGCACTTGCTGGGTGGCGTCGATCACCAGGCGCTCGTCGGCACGTTGAGCGGTGGTGAGCGGCGGCGCGCCTCGCTGGCCAGGTTGCTGCTGATCGAGGTCGACCTGCTGATCCTCGACGAGCCCACCAACCACCTCGACATCGAGGCGGTCAACTGGCTCGCCGAGCACGTGGTCGACCGGGCCGGCGCGCTCATCGTCGTGACCCACGACCGCTGGTTCCTCGATGCGGTCTGCACCGACACGTGGGAGGTCCAGGGCGGCCGCGTCACGTCGTACGACGGTGGGTACGCCGCCTACGTGCTCGCGAAGGCGGAGCGGGCCCGGAGCGCGCAGGTCTCGGAGACGAAGCGGCAGAACCTGCTGAAGAAGGAGCTCGCCTGGCTGCGTCGCGGCGCCCCCGCCCGCAGCACCAAGCCCAAGTTCCGTATCGAGGCCGCCAACGCGCTGATCGAGGACGAGCCGGCGCCGCGCGACAAGCTCGCGCTGTCCCAGCTGGCCACCGCCCGCCTCGGCAAGGACGTGTTCGACGTCGAGGACGTGAGCCTGGCCTTCGGCGACCGGGTGATGCTCGACCACGTCACGTTCCGGCTCGGGCCGCCCGACCGGATCGGGCTGCTCGGGCCGAACGGCGCCGGCAAGACCACGTTCCTGAAGATCCTGACGGGTCAGCTCGCGCCGGACCGCGGCCGGGTCAAGCAGGGCAAGACCGTCCGGGTCGCCAACCTGTCGCAGACCCTCGACGAGATCGACGAAACGGTGACGGTCCTCGACTACATCACCGGGATCCGTCGTACGGCGGCCCTGGCCGGGCGCGGTGGCGAACTCACCTCGTCGCAACTGCTCGAGCGGTTCGGGTTCACCGGCGGCAAGCTGACCACCCGGATCTCGGACCTGTCCGGTGGTGAGCGGCGCCGGCTGCAACTGCTGCGCATCCTGCTCGACGAGCCGAACGTGCTGATCCTCGACGAGCCAACCAACGACCTCGATGTCGAGACGCTCACCGTGCTCGAGGACTTCCTCGACAGCTGGCCGGGTGTCGTCGTCGCCGTCACGCACGACCGCTACTTCCTCGAGCGGATCAGCGACATGGTTTACGCGATCATGGGCGACGGCCGGGTCCGTCATCTGCCCCGCGGCGTCGATCAGTATCTCGACGAGCTCGGGACCGGAATTCCGCGCCGTACGGCGTCGAATGCGTCGACGTCGCCGGCGGCGGTGTCCAATGATTTGGCGCCGGCCGGAAATACCACGGTTGATGATCCGCCGGTGGTTGACGCGGCAGCGGCCCGGGCGGCGAAGAAGGAACTGAACCGGATCGAACGCCAGCTCGCCAAGCTCACCGAGGCGGAGGCGAAACTGCACGACCAGCTGGCGGTGAGCGCCAGCGACTACGCGCGGCTGGCCGAGCTGGACGCCGAACTGCGCAAGCTCGCCGACGAACGCGGTGAGCTGGAGACCGCCTGGTTCGACGCGGCCGAACGGGCCGAATGATCCGCAGCGGCGCAGAGCTCCTGGAACAACAGAACTGAGCCGCGGCACACCCTCCGATCCCCTGTGCTTCGGAGGGTGTACCGCGGCTCCGGGTGAGCGGGCCCCGTGCCGGCCGGCGTTGTTCGGGCCCCGAGCCCCGGACACCGCACGGCCGCTTTCGGTGGACCACCTCTTGCCACCGAAGTCACCGTGTTCTCTACGTTTCGTAGCCGGTTAGCCACCGACAGTGAGGACCCTAGTGTGGCCCCTCACTCAGTGTCGACAGTCGTGCGCTACAGCAGCCTCTCGATCTCGTTGCAACTAGCAACGATCGAAACCAGGCAGAAGTGACGGGTCGTCTTTTCGGATTATTCCGGCACAATTCCAAACGAGCGTTTGTCCGACCTGCCGAGCCGTTTTGTCGGCACTACCGAGCGGCTTTGTCCACAGCGTCGGCAAAGCGGATGTTTTCCCGGGTCAGTGTTTTTCCAGGTCGAACGGCCGGACCAGCTCGCGCAGTACGCGGGCGATCTTGGCCTGGTCGCGCTCGCTGATCGTGGCCAGCAGTTTGCGCTCGTGCGCGAGCAGATCGGCCATCGCGGCGTCGACCGCGTCGCGGCCGGCCGGGGTCAGCTGGACGAGCACGCCACGGCGGTCGGCCGGATCTGGCAGGCGCTCGACCAGGCCGCGCGCGGCCAGCCGGTCGACCCGGTTCGTCATCGTGCCGGAGGTGACCAGGGTTTCCTTCAGCAGCTTGCCGGGGGAGAGTTGGTACGGCGCTCCGGCCCGGCGCAGGGCCGCGAGTACGTCGAACTCCCAGGACTCCAGGCCGTGCGTCTCGAACGCCTGGCTGCGGGCGCGATCGAGGTGTCGCGCCAGCCGGCTGACCCGGGACAGCACCTCCATCGGCGCCACGTCGAGGTCGGGGCGCTCGCGGCGCCAGGCCTCGAGCAGCCGGTCGACCTCGTCTTCCATACTTCGAGACTACGTCATCAAGACTCTTGACATCAAGACAAGTCGAGCGACTAGAGTATCTCGACGTCAAGATAAATGCGTCAGAGAGGTACTCGCCATGCGCACGTCACCAGTGTGGAGTCCGGAGCAGTACGGCACATACGCCGACGAACGCGGCCGCCCGTACGCGGATCTAGTCGGCCGGGTCAGGGCCGAGGACGTCCGCACGGTCGTCGACCTCGGCTGTGGTCCCGGCGGGCTGACCGTGACCCTGCGGGAGGTCTGGCCCGAGGCAACCATCGTCGGCGTCGACAACTCGCCGCAGATGCTGGCGGCGGCGGAGCAGTACGCGGACGACCACCTGAGCTTCGAGCTGGGCGACGTCCGCGAGTGGTCGGTGGAGCCGGGTTCGCTGGATGTGATCGTGACCAACGCGACCCTGCAGTGGGTCCCTGAGCAGCTCGACCTGCTGCCCGGTTTCGTCCGCGCGCTGCGGCCGGGCGGCTGGCTGGCGATCCAGATCCCCGGCAACGGCAACGCGCCGTCGCACGCGATCCTGCGCGAGCTCGCCGGCACCGAGCCCTATGCGGAGTACGCGAAGGACGCGTCGCTGCGGCCCGACGTCCCGGGTCCGGCCGAGTACGTCGACGCGCTCAGTGCCGAGGGATGCGTGGTCGACGCGTGGGAGACGACGTACTTCCACCTGCTGCACGGCGACAACGCCGTACTGGAATGGGTGAAGGGGACCGGCGCGCGGCCGGTGCTGCAGTCGCTGCCGGACGACCTGCGGCCGCAGTTCGAGGCGGAGTACGGCGCTCGGCTGGCGGAGGCGTATCCGCAGCGGGACTACGGGACGCTGCTGCCGTTCCGCCGGATCTTCGCGGTCGCGCAGAAGAGGGGCTGACCATGCGGCTCGATCATGTGCAGGTGTCGTGCCCGCCCGGTGGGGAGGACGTCGCGCGGGAGTTCTACCGGGACGCGCTCGGGATGACCGAGGTGGAGAAGCCGGAGCTGCTGAAGGCCCGGGGTGGTTGCTGGTTCCGTGCCGGGACCGCGGAAGTGCACATCGGTGTGGAGCAGGACTTCCGCCCGGCGAAGAAGGCTCATCCCGCGTTGGCCGTCGACGATCTGGATGCGCTGGCTTCGCGACTCGCGGAGCTCGGCTATCCGGTGAAGTGGGACAACGAGACGATCCCAGGCCGCCGGCGCTTCCACACCGCCGACGGCCACGGGAACCGGGTGGAGATCGTCTGACGCTCGTTCGAGGGGATATCCGGCTCTTCTGACGTATCCGTGGGTGGTTCGTTCGCGTCCCTTCGCGTCCCTTCGCGTCGTTCGCGTCGTTCGCGTCGTTCGCGTCGTTCGCGTCGTTCGCGTCTCGGCGGTCGGCCGTGTTGTGTCGGTTGGCGCCGGGGGTGGGGAGGATCTCGTCCCGGATCGGGTGGGAGATCCTCCCCAGCCTGGCCCGGCCGGCTCGCGGGTCTTGGCCTGGGCGGACGTGGGGCACTCACTAACCCGGTCCGTCAGCCGCGGAGTGCTCGGGGCCGAGCGGGGCCTGTCTGGCATCGCGCTGTTTGGTGAGTGCTGCAGGTCCGGTCGACGGCCCGGCATCGCCCCACCCGCCACCGCCGCCGGGCGGGTGTGGGTGGACTTCCAAGCCATCACAATCACCCAGACGCCGCGATCGTCCGCGGGAGGCCATCGTCGTCGCCTCGTTGTGATGGCCTGGCGATCCGGTCGACGGCACGGGAAACACCCACGGAACCAACCGAAGCGCCGGATCTCCCATCCCGTTGTCGGTTCTCCCCTGGTGCACGACGGGAGAACCCACAACGGCAGCGGATATCCCCCCGTGGCGTGGGTTCTCCCCAGGCAGACCAGCAGAGAACCCTTCGCTCGAACGGATATCCGGCTCTTCTGCTGGATGTGTGGGCGAAGTGAGCGAAGTCGGCTGGGTGTGCCAGCTCGACAGGAGGTGTCGGTCCTGGGTGCTGGTCGGGCGAGGCATTCACGCGTCGCCCCGGCCGGCCAGGTCGGGGCCAGGACGGACACCTCCTGTCGAGCTGACACACCCCCAGCCACATCCCCGCAAGCCACCGTCCGCACCCGACCAGCCGACGGACCGCAGTTGAGCGATGAGCGCGACTCCGCGAGGCACCGGGATCTCGGCCCGGCTCGACGATCGGTGGTGGTGGCGATCTGGCGCTGCGACGTACGACAGTCCGCCACCAGGAGCCCGCACCGGCGGGCAGGTGCAGTGGCTGGGCGGGTTCGTCGTGCCGGCGGTGGGATCGGTGGCGATCACCGGGGCCTGGGACATGATCTGGGTGCCTCGGACAGGCTGTGCGGTGTCCGAGGTCCCCTAGTACTTGTCCGAGGTCGCGGCAATCGCGCCGATCAACACTCCGGGCGGCGCAAGCATTTCAGGGCTCCGGCGTCTGGATGCTGCCGGCCGGATGCCGGGGGCAGCGACCGGACCACGGGCTGTCTCGAGTCACCGGATCCGGGTCCGCACACCGACCACGACAGGCAGGCCGGCCACCACCCACACATCGAGCAGAAGAGCCGGCTATCCCCTCAAACGCGTGCTGACGTGGCGGGTGGCTACTCGGTGGCCAGGGCTCCGGCTGGGGCGACCTTGGCGGCGCGCCGGGCCGGGAGCACCGAGGCGAGCAGGCCCGCGACCGCGGCGACCGCTGCGATCACCACGAGAAGCGTCCCGGGTACGGCGTACTCGACGCCGCCGTCGACCGTCTGGCCACCCATCAGTGCGCTCGTCCCGGTCCAGCCGTAGATCAGGCCGAGCGCGATCCCGAGCCCGGCCGCGACCAGTGCCATCAGCAACGATTCGACTGCGAGCATGCCGCGCAGCTGGCGTCTGGTCAGCCCCATGGCGCGGAGCAGTGCGTTCTCCCGCGTTCGCTCCAGGACAGACAGGCTGAGCGTGTTGCCCACACCGACCAGCGCGATCAGCACCGAGACTGCGAGCAGACCGACGCCGACGATCAACAGCACGTCGAAGATCTTCGTGTAGCTGGTCCGTTCGGCCAGGCCGCCGCCGACCGACAGTTCCTTGACCGAGGGGATCGACTGTTGCACGGAGTCGATCACCTGCGAGCCGTCCGCCTTCGGATCCGATGCCAGCCAGAACCCGGTCACCGAGGCGCTCGACGAGAGCTTCGCGAGATCGGTGGAGGTGACGGTGATCGGATCGAGCCCGGTCGCGCCTCGAGCCGTCACCGTCAGCTTGTGCTGACCCGACACGATGGTCAGCGGAGCGCCGTCATCGAGGCCCAGCATGTGCAGGGTGCTGTAGTCGATCAACGCCGTACCCGGCTTCAGTTGGTCGGAGATCGCCGGGTTGTGGATGACGCGACCGGCCGCGGCCTGGTCGATGCCGGTCACCGGCAGCTCCTGACCACCGGCCTTCACATTCACCTGATGGACCGGGACGACCTGCGTGATGCCCTTGATGTCGCGCAGTTGCTGCTCGGCGCCGGCCGGCATCTTCTCGTTGTACGTCGTCACCATCAGGTCGACCGGATACTGCCCGTCCATCGACACGTCGAACGTCTTCCGTACCGAGGCGATCCCGACACAGGTGAGGCTGATCAGCGTTACCCCGATCAGGAGTGCCGACGTGGTGGCCGCCGTACGCTTCGGATTGCGGATGGCGTTCGCAACGGCGATCCTGGCCGGGACTCCACCGCTCCGGGCCGGGAGCGTGCCGATCAGCCGGATCAGCGCGGGCACCAGCAGCGACCCGATCGCCAGGATGCCGAGGAACGACACCACACCGCCGGCGACCCCGATCAGCACCTGATGGCTCGACGCTCCGGCCGCCAGCAGCAGTCCGCCGCCGGCGAGGAGCAGGAAGCCGAGGATCAGTCGCAGTACGCCGGCCTTGGACGCGGCCGCCGGAGCAGCCTCGGGCCGAAGCGCGGCCAGCGGCGCGACCTTGGTCGCCCGGCGAGCCGGTACGACGGCCGCCGCGATGGTGGCCACGGTCCCGAGCAGCAGCGGCAGGAACACCGACCACAGGTCGAGGTGCAGCGGGACCGGCGGGATTCCCCAGTCGAACTCGCGGGACAGCGCCAGCGCCAGCGCGGACAGCGCGACGCCGAAGACCACACCGATCGCCGACGCGATCACGCCGACCACCGACGCCTCCGCGAGTACGGAGGAGAACACCTGCCGGCGGGACGCGCCGACGCAACGCAGCAACGCCATCTCGCGAGTGCGCTGGGCGATCACGATCGTGAAGGTGTTGCCGATCACCAGGCAGGCGACGAACAGCGCGATCACGGCGAACATGCCGAACACGCCGCCGAGGACGTCGATGCCGTGCGTGTAGCCCTTCACCTCGTGCTGGATCCAGGCCTCACCGGTGTAGGCCAGCAGGCCCTTGGCGACGACAGCCTGGGCCGCGGCGGCGAGCTGCTGCTGGGTCACGCCCGGCTTGGCCGCGATCCCGATCGCTCGGACGGCGGCGTCCGGCTCGAAGATCTTCAGCGCGGCCGCGGTGGCCACGGCGGACCCCCGACCGACCGACGTCGAGTCGTCCAGCAGGCCGACAACGGTCACGTTCCACGCCTTGTCGTACGAGCTGAGCCGGAGCGTCTGACCGATCGCGACGTTGTGCTTCGCCGCCAGCTTGGCCGGCAGCGCGATCTCATTCGTTGCGTTCGGCAATCGTCCGGACGACGTACCGGGGCCGGCGATGTGGGTGGTGTCGTGGAGCGCGTCGACCGGCAGACCGATCGGCCGGACCAGACCGGGGAACGACGCGTTCAGGTAGGCGGTCGTCAGCGTGACGACCGAGACGGCCTGCGGGAGCTTCTGCACCTTGGCGATGTCCGCGGCGGTGATGGCCTCGTTCTCCGGCGAGACCACCGCGTCGACGCCGTGGTACTGCGCGCCGATCGTCTCGTCGATGCCGTGCGACGCGGACGCGTGCGCGGTCATCGCCAGGGTGCCGAAGCCGACACCGAGGACGATCGCCAGGCAGGCGGCGATCAGGCGGCCCAGGTGGGCACGCAGCGAGGAGAGGATGGAGCGTCGCACTTCAGGCCCCCAGCTGCCGCAGCGCGTCGAGCACGGTCTCCGGAGTCGGGTCGGTCAGTTCACCGGCCAGCTTGCCGTCGGCAAGCATCACGACGCGGTCGGCGTACGACGCGGCCAGCGGATCGTGGGTCACCATGACCACCGTCTGACCGAACTCCCGGACCGACCGGCGCAGGAATCCCAGCACCTCGGCGCCGGACCGCGAGTCCAGGTTGCCGGTCGGCTCGTCGGCGAAGACGACCTCTGGCCGGCCGGCCAGGGCGCGCGCGACCGCGACCCGCTGCTGCTGACCGCCGGACAGCTCGCCCGGCCGGTGCGTGAGCCGGTCGCCCAGCCCGAGTACGTCGATCAGCGTGCTCAGCCACTGCTGGTCGGGTTTGCGGTTGCCGAGCTCGAGCGGGAGCAGGATGTTGTCGTTCGCGGACAGCATCGGGAGCAGGTTGAACGACTGGAACACGAAGCCGACCCGATCCCTGCGGATCCTGGTCAGCTCGGCGTCCGGGAGCCGGGTCAGCTCGGTCTCGCCGAGCAGCACCTGACCGTCGGTCGGGGTGTCCAGCCCGGCCAGGCAGTGCATCAGCGTCGACTTGCCCGAGCCCGACGGCCCCATGATCGCGGTGAACTGGCCGACACCGAAGTCGACCGACACCCCGTCGAGCGCGGCGACCGCGGTGTCGCCCTGTCCGTACACCTTGCGCAACTCGTGCGCCCGGATCGCGGTCCGCGGCGTCCCGTCCTGCGGCAACCGCCCGACCGCAAGCTCCCCGGTCTGCAAGCTCATGTCACTCCTTGGATTCGTTGTTGTCCAAGAAGTTAGTGATCCCGGCCGATGATCTCGTCGGACCGCAGACTGCAGTTGGCGTAGTACCTGGGTATTACTTGTTGGGTCGCACCAGTCCCGTTTCGTAGCCGAGGACCACCAGGGCGACCCGGTCGCGCAGGCCGGTCTTGGCCAGGATCCGGCCGATGTGGGTCTTGACCGTTGCCTCGGACAACGTGAAGAGCCGGGCGATCTCGGTGTTCGACAGGCCGCGGGCGACCTCGACCAGGACCTCGCGTTCGCGGGCGGTCAGGTCGGCCAGATCGGGGCGCTCGGCCTCGGTGTCGGGCAGTGCGCCGGCGAAATGCTCCAGCAGGCGCTTCGTCGTACTGGGGGAGACCACCGCGTCACCGGAGTGCACCTGCCGGATCGCCGACAGCAGGTCGGCCGGCGGGGTGTTCTTGAGCAGGAAGCCGGCCGCGCCGGCCTTGATCGCGGCGAACGCGTACTCGTCCAGGTCGAAGGTCGTCAGCACGATCACTTTCGGTGCCTGCGGCAACGACTGTAGCCGGCGGGTGGCTTCCACTCCGTCCAGGCGGGGCATCCGGACGTCCATCAGGACGACGTCGCACCCGGTCACCTGGATCTTCTCGACCGCCTCGCCGCCGTCGCCGGCCTGGCCGACCACCCGCATGTCCGCCTGTGAGTCCACGAGCATGGTGAATCCGGCTCTGACCAGTTCCTGGTCGTCCACCAGGAAGACCCTGATCGCGTCGGTTTCACTCACTGTTCGCCTCCAGTCGGCAGGTGGTACGGGAGCTTGGCGATCACCTCGTAACCGCCGCCCGCCTTCGGTCCGGCGCTCACCGTACCGCCCGAGATCGAGGCGCGCTGCCGCATCCCGACCAGGCCGTGACCCGGATCCGAACTCGGCGCGACCCCGGCGCCCCGGCCGTCGTCGGTGACCACCACGGTCAGTATCTCGCGGCCGAAGTCCAGCTTCACGCAGGTGCGCGCGCCCGGCCCGGCGCAGCGTGTTGGTCAGACCCTCCTGCACGATCCGGTACGCCGTCAGTCCGAGCAGCGCGGGCAGATCGCGCGGCTCGCCGGTCACCTGGTAGTCGACGGTCAGCCCGGCGTCGCGGACGTTGTCGATCAGCTCGGGCAGGCTCGAGACACCGGGCTGCGGGCGCGGCTGGTTCGGGTCGAGCTCTGGTTGTTCGTCCTGCTTGAGCAGACCGAGCATCTTGCGCATCTCGGTCAGCGAGGCACGGCCGGTGTCGCCGATCGTGGCGAGCGCCTTCTTCGCCTGCTCCGGTGACTGGTCCGCGGCGTACAGACCGCCGTCGGCCTGGACGATCATGATCGACAGGCCGTGCGCGACCACGTCGTGGATCTCGCGGGCGATCCGGGTCCGCTCGTTGCTCACGGCCAGCTTTGCCTCCCGGTCGCGGTCACGCTCCAACTGAGCGGCCCGCTCCTCGAGCTGGGCGACGTACAGGCCTCTGGTGCGGCGGCGTTCGCCGATCGCCCAGACGCCGAAGACGACGGCGCCGAGGGCGCCCATCATCGTGATCTGCTGCTTCCAGTCGCCGCCGTTGTAGTAGCGCGACGTCGCCATCAGGACGCCGAGCCCGCCGACGACGAGGGCGATCCGGCTGAACCGGTGGTCGCCGTACACGGCGATGGCGTACAGCGCGACCAGCAGGCCGATGTTGCCGGCCATCAGGTGGATGCCGGCCAGCCACTGCAGCACGGCGACCGCAGAGACGCCGAAGAAGACGAGCTCGGGGTGAGTCCGGCGCCAGATCAGCGGGACGAGCATGCCGAACGCGAGGACGCCGCCGAGCCCGGTCTGGGCGATGGCCAGGAAGCCGAAGGTCATGCTCAACCCGCCGGCGAGCAGCAGGTCGAACGCCTTGCTGCGGGCAGGCACGGGCCGCGCGGTCAGGATCCCCGTCATGCGGGCCAGGGTACGGCGATCAGCCAGGTGAGAGGTCATGCCACGGGCGGATGTCGCCGTACGACCGCGGTCGCCCCACCGCGGACACGCGACGGCGACTGCGGACAGGCTATGCCGTGTCCGGAGCCACGAGAGGGTGTCCGAGGTTACTTGTGGGGGCGGGTCGACAGCGTCGGTTTGGCTTCCAGGCCGGAGAGGCCGTTCCAGGCGAGGTTGACTAGGTGAGCGGCGACGTCGGGCTTCTTCGGCTTGCGGGCGTCCAGCCACCACTGGCCGGTGAGCGCGACCATGCCGACCAGCATCTGGGCGTACATCGGCGCGTTCTTCGGGTCCAGGCCGCGGCGCTTGAACTCCTCGGCCAGGATGTGCTCGACCCGGGTGCCGACGTCGCTCAGGATCGAGATGAACGAGCCGCTGGACGACCCGACCGGCGAGTCGCGGACCAGGATCCGGAAGCCGTCGGAGTTGTTCTCGATGTAGTCCAGCAACGCGAGCGCCGCCTGCTCGACCAGCTCGTGCGCACGGCCGGCGGTCAGCGCACCGGTGACACCGTCGAGCAGGGCACGGACCTCGCGGT
Source organism: Kribbella sp. NBC_01484 (assembly GCF_036227145.1). Taxonomy (NCBI): domain Bacteria; kingdom Bacillati; phylum Actinomycetota; class Actinomycetes; order Propionibacteriales; family Kribbellaceae; genus Kribbella; species Kribbella sp. NBC_01484. The sequence continues at coordinate 998,626 of NZ_CP109437.1, read as the reverse complement.
CCACGACAACGGCGTACAGGCCTTCCTTGCCGCCGAAGTGTTCGTAGACGACCGGCTTGGAGACCTCGGCGCGGGCCGCGATCTCCTCGACCGAGGTCGCCTCGTACCCCCTCTGCGCGAACAGGCCGCGGGCGATGGTGATGAGTTGCTCGCGACGTTCGGCACTGGTCATCCGGACTCGGCCGGACCGCCGCGGTTTGGGTTCCGTCACGTCGAGATCACGTCAGCATCATGCCGTACTTCGGTGTTGCCAGTGGTTGATTTACCGCCGGTGGTGCCTCAGGCCGCCGCTTTCAGGGGCTTCGTGCTGGTCTCGACGCGGCGGGCTTCCAGGCGCTCCCGCACCGGCCAGCGGACGTCGCTGACCCAGCCCATCTTCTCGAAGAACCAGATGCAGCGGGCGGATGTGTCGAGCTGGCCCTTGAGTACGCCGTGCCGCGCGCAGGTCGGATCCGAGTGGTGCAGGTTGTGCCACGACTCGCCCTGACTCAGGATCGCCAGCCACCACACGTTGCCGGACTTGTCCCGGCTCTTGAACGGCCGGTCGCCGATGGTGTGGCAGATCGAGTTGATCGACCAGGTGACGTGGTGCAGCAGGGCGATCCGGACCAGGCTGGCCCAGAAGAACGCGGTCAGCGCGCCCTCGATCGACCAGGACCACAGTCCGCCGATGACGGCCGGCGCGAGCAGCGAGATCGTCACCATCAGCGGGAACATCCGCGACACCTTGACGATGTCCTTGTCCTTCAGCAGATCCGGCGCGTACTGCCGCTGCGGAGTCTGCTCGGTGTCGAACAGCCAGCCGACGTGGGCGTGCACGAATCCCTTGGTCAGCGCGCTCACCGTGTTGCCGTACTTCCACGGGCTGTGCGGGTCGCCGTCGCGGTCGGAGAACTTGTGGTGCTTGCGGTGGTCCGCCACCCAGCGGATCACCGGGCCCTCGATCGCGAGCGAGCCGGCGATGGCGAGCACGTACTTCAGCGGGCGGTTCGGCTTGAACGACTTGTGCGTGAACAGCCGGTGGAATCCGATCGAGATGCCGTGCCCCGCGATCGTGTAGAACACCACCGCGAGCACGATGTCGCGCCAGCCGAGGAAGCCGCCCCACGCGATCGGCACGGCCGCCAGTACGGCGAGGAACGGGATGCCGATGAACAACGCCAGTGCGACTTGCTCCCATGGACGCTTCTGCTCACCCCCGAGCGTTCCGGTGTCGACATCGAAATCGTCGGCCTGCTGGGCGCTGGTGGGCGCCTCCGGTGCGGCTACGGCGGGTGGAGTCATCTTTGGTGATCCCTCAGGTGGAGGACGGCTTACCTACGCTACCGTAACCTACGGACCCGTAGGTAAGGAACCCCTCAGCGTGTCGCTCGCCCCACTCCATGGCAAACTATCCCGGCAACCACGATCCCCCGTGGGGTAATCGGCAGCCCGCGAGACTTTGAATCTCGAAGACCAGGATCGAAACCTGGCGGGGGAGCAACAAGAACCCCTAGGTCAGAGCGCTTCTGACCCAGGGGTTCTGCCATGCATGGGCCGTTTTGCCAACGGACTTGCCAACAAGCGACTGAGGCAGGGGCATCGTCAGACTCAGCAGTGACCGCCGGAGTAGTTCCATCAACCGCAGCGGCGAAGGTGGCCGCGACGCCGTCCGCGTGCTTCCGAATCACGTGCGTGAACAGTGCGACGCGTAGCCGCCGTGCGGCCGGGTGTGACCGTGAAGGCAAGGCACGGATCGACCCCTCTTCCAGTGTTAGTCCCCTAGCGCCTTCACGAACTGTCGGCAGGAGTACACACGGCTGAATCGATTGCGCAGGGCATCCTCGTGGTCAAGCCAGGCGTGGAAGAAGCCGGCGCGGGGCATGAGGTCCAGCTGCGAACCGAAGGCCGAAACAGCTTCGTCCGGATCGGACGCGTACACGTGCAGGTAACGCATCTTTTGTTCGAAACCCTGTGACCGGTACCAGGCCAGCGTTCCCTCGTCGTCCCGGGTCCACGCATCGACCTGCGTAGCTCCTCGCCTTTGCAGCCGGTCGCAGATCTCGTTGAGCAGCCGCTGGGCAATACCAAGCCGACGGTAGTCAGGGTGAACCGCAATCGTCTCGATGGTCGATTCGCTACCTGTGACACTCGCGTCCAGTATCCCGACAACTTGATCACCGAAGGCAGCCACCAGCTCAAGACCAGCTTCGCGCCTCGGCTTGATCGTCGCGACATCGTCGTAATAGGTCGTGTCGAGAAAAGCCAGGACGCGGCACCGCAGCCATGGCGTCTCGTCTCCTGGGGCGTAGTCCCGCACAGTCCACTCCGCCATGCCGACCATCCTCTCCCTGCTAACGCATTTGCTGACAAACGGTCTGGACATGGTGAGGATGCAGCACGGTCGCGGCTGCATCGATGAGGTCGTCGTTACTTCGAACGATCACGCGCGGGAACCTAGCAACCCCGTCTCGCTCGGGCTACGGGATTTTCGCCAGGGCCGATTGGGACGCCTGCGCGTCCCGCGATTGCGCGGGATCAGGAGCGGTCACTCGGTCGGCACCGATTCAGGCTCGGGGCCAAGCGGAGCTCGGAATCGGCCGACCTTCCAAACCGACTATGCCTGAGCGGGGCCCCGACGGCCTGAGTCGCACCCGCGGTGAAGTTTGGGTGAACGCGGACCCGATCCGTTGGTGCGGCCTCGGATCAGGTGCGACGATGCGATGAGTCACGCCCGGGCGAGCGGCCTGTCCTAGGCATCCCTGCGGCGAAACTTGAGGGGGAAGCATGCTCTTGATGGCGAATTCACGTATCGGAGAAGGTGTGACGCCAGGGCAGCTCACCCGGTTCTTCGACGAGAACACCGTCTCGACGCAGGCCTGGGACCTGGTGCGCCACCGCGTCGTCACCGAGTATGCGTTCAAGATCGGTGACGTGCCTGGCATCGTGGTGTTCATGGAGGTCGACTCCGCGGACGAAGGCTCCGAGATCGTGAACGGACTGCCCGTTGTTCAGCAGGGCCTGCTGACGTTCGAGCTGGACCCGATCGGAAAAACGATGCGCTTCTGAGCACGCCAACTCTGCTCGGCACCGATGGGTTTCGCCGGCTGCCCGCAGCGCGAAGGTCTCCTCACGGTTGGTGGCAGCGTTTGCTTGGTCGTCCTTCGCCATTCGTCCTTCGGTATCAAGCTGGCGTCTTCGCGTGGGTCACTCGTCTGGTACTCCGACGTCGAGGCACTCGCGGATCTCGATGGTGTAGTCGAGGGGGAGCAGGGACGCGACTTCGGTAGCGCTGGTCAGGTCCGGCAGGCCCACGAGGTAGAAGCCGCCGAGTTGTTCGACGGTTTCGGCGTACGGGCCCTCGGTCAGGCGGCGGCCCTGGCCGTCGGGGCGTAGCGTCCGGGCGTCTTTCGGGTGGACGAGGGCTTCACCGCTGAGGAAACGGCCGCGGGTACGGACCGCTGCCGTGAAGGCTCGGAGGTCGGCGAAGACCTGTACTTGTGTTGCGTCGTCGGCGGCGTCCCAGCGGGCGAAGTGGTCCGCTTCGGCCATCAGGATCAAGAACCTTGTCATCGGTTCCTTCCTCGGGTTGAACGGGTCTGTCATCACGACGACGCGCACCACTCGCCGAAATCGACAAGAGCATTCGGTGCGCCGGACAACCTGTGCGCTAGTCCCTCGCCAGGAAACGTCGAGGTCGTTACCGCACTCGCCTTCCGCCCGGGCAATTTCGGGGGAGAACCTCGCAGCTGCACCCTTCTACCCACCGCATACCCGGGGTGAAGGGACAAGATCAGGGGTGAACCCCGCACCTGGCCGCCGGGACGGGCTTCGGGGTGGTGGTCGGTCCGGATTGCCGCCCCAACCTTGCTTGACGCGGCGCTAGCTATCGGGGGCACGCCGGGGGTACGCGCCCGCTGCCGCCTTGAAAGGGAAAGACGGATGGTCCTGGTACGGCGAGCGCGAGTCGAGACAGACCTCGGTCAGCGGAGCTGGCTGTGTGCGGACGATCGAGCGAACGACCCGCACCGCAGCGCGTCCAGATCACAGCTCAGCATCACGGCAGCTGACCTCGTTGCTCGGACTTGACCTGGAGCGCGCTCCAGCAGCGAGAGTGGCGTCATGAACACCAAAGTCACTGCAGATCGGGTCGTCCTCGGCACGATGTACCTGGGCACCCGGCTGGACGATCGGGACAGCTTCGCTGTGCTGGACCGCTATGTCGAACTGGGTGGCCGGTGGATCGACACTTCGAACAACTACTCGTTCTGGGAGGACCAGTCCGGCTTCGGCGGCCAGAGTGAGGCCGTGATCGGCCGCTGGCTACGCGCCAACCCGGGCGTGCCGGTCAAGATCAGCACCAAGGTGGGAGCCCAGCCGACTCACCCCGGCGGCTTCCCTGACCACCTGGAAGGGCTGACAGAACCGACTGTGCGTCGCTCGTTGGCCGAAAGCCTGCAACGGCTGGGCAGAGACCAGGTCGACCTGTACTGGGCGCATGTGGAGGACCGCAACGTGCCGCTGGCTGACCTGATCGGAACGTTCGGCCAACTGGTCGCCGACGGCCAACTCGGGGCCTACGGCCTGTCGAACCACCCGTCCTGGCGCGTGGCCGAAGCGCGGCTACTGGCCGGCCAGGCCGGACTGGCGATGCCGACGGCCTATCAGCAGCGCTACTCCTATCTGCAGCCAGCGCCGGGCGCCCCGGTCGAAGGGCAGCCGATCCCGCTCGGCATGCTGTCTGCGGACGGTCTGGACCTACTCCGCCGCAACGACGACCTGACGGGCTGGGTCTATACGTCCTTGCTGCTCGGCGCCTACGACCGCGACGACTGGACACTGTCCAGCGAGTACGAGCACCCGGGCAACACCCGGCGGATCGCGGCGCTGGACGAGGTTGCGAAGGAGCGGGGAATGTCCCGAGGTCAGATCGTTCTGGCCTGGCTGGCCGGTGGTGATCCGCAACTGATGCCGATCGTCGGCAGCAGCCGGTCGGAGCAGATCGAACAAGCGTGGGCGGGGGCGGGCACCGAACTCACGGCCGAGGAGCGGGCCCGGCTGGACGCCGCCTACTGACTCACCCCGAGCAGGGGCAGGGCGGGGTTGCAACAACCCAAGGAGGTGCTCAGCACGCCGCGTGAGACACGCCGACCCACAGGTCCTGATCATTCCTCTCGACAACCGGGCACCGCACTCAGTCGAGGAACTGGCGGATGTGGTTGGACCAGGCTTCTGGGTTCTCGAAGTGGCACATGTGGGCGGTTTCGGGGATGACGACGAGGTGGCTCGTGGGGAGGGCTTTGTGGAGGCGGTGGGCTAGTTGGAGGGGGAAGCCCATGTCCTTTTCGCCGTGGAGGATGAGGATGGGTTTGTCGAAGGTGCGGAGGATTTGTTCGGGGTTGCCGGGGCACCAGGGGTGCATGAGGCCGTTGATGGCTCGTTCCTCGCTCCAGTCGCCGAGGTCTGGGCCGAGGCTTTCCAGTAACGCCAGGTAGGCCGGCGCCAGGTCGAGGTCCCAGACGAAGATCGTCGAGTTCCGCAGTGTTCCGTCGGCGGCGTCCTCGGCCCGGCGGCGCCGCTGATACTCGTCCCAGTTGGCCAGATACTCCGCATTGTCAGCGCTGCCATAGGCCGAGGTGGACGCGAGGACGAGGCGTCGTACTTGGTCTGGATGCTTGTCCACGAACTGCATTGCCGCTCGGCCGCCGGTGGAGAAGCCGAGCAGGTCTACCTGGCCGAGGCCGAGCTTGTCGATCAACAGGTCCGTGTCGTGTACGACGTACTCCGGCTGAAGAGCGTCCGCGGGGAGACCCCGGGTGCTGCGGCCGCAGCCGCGGAAGTCGAAGAGGACGATGTGGTGGTCGCGGGCGAGTGGCTCGAATCCGGGGACCAGATAGCCGTGGCCGACGTCCGGGCCGCCGTGCAGTACGACCAACGACGGCTTGTCGGACCGCTCCCCGAGCTCTCGCACGAACAGCGTGACCTCGCCGACGTCGACCAGCGCCCCATCACCCATGCGGCGAGCATGTCAGCCGCCGCCGACAACGCAGTGCGGGGCTGGGGTTTCAGTTGATGACGCAGAAGATGGTGCCGTCGGGAGCGGCCAGTACGACGAAGTCCGCGCCCGGTGGGTAGGTCCAGTCTTCGACGCGTGTGGCGCCCAACCCGATCAGGCGGTCCACCTCGGATTCGAGGGTCGAGGTGGTGCGGTCGACCCACAGATCCAGGTGGGTGCGGTCGGTTTCGTCGAGGTGGAGGCGGGTGGCGGGTCCGGCCGTCGGGACGAGGAAGTCGGGGTTGTCGGGTGAGGCGTCGTACCCCAAGGCCTGCTTCCAGAACTCCGCGGCGACGCCGAGGTCCTTGGTGTTCAGCACGATCGCTCCGAGCGTGAGGCCCACGTTTCTACTCCTGTCGTTCAGGTGCGATCAGTCACGCACCAGTTGCTCTTCCATCACGACGAGCTCGAGCCTGGAATGGGTTCGTCGGACGCCCACCTGACGGCTCGCGCTCTGAGTTTCGGCACGCGCTCAGTCTGCGGCCGGACGGGGGTGGGGGATGACGACGATTTGTACGTCGTCTTCGTAGAGGAGGTGGCCGGGGTCGGGGGAGGTGTGGCGGGTGCAGGGGATGTTGTGGGCGGTGAGGATGGCGAGGTAGCCGGGGATGCGGGGGAAGAGGTGGGTGGCGGTGGGTTTGAACCAGGCGGCGGCCAGCAGGTTGCCGGCGTAGATCGAGGGGTCGACGTCGGACGGGTTGGTGTAGGCGGCGTCGTACCAGTCGTTGTTCCGGCGGCGGAAGGCTTCCTCGGCCTCGGTGAGGAGGCCGCGGTGGGCGAGCGTGTTGACCAGGCCGAAGATGCCGATCCGCCGGCCACGGTGGTCGGGTTCCGGGCTCTGGTAGCGGATGTACACCGCAGATGATTACCACGCCGGCGGATCCAGCACGGAGAGTCACCACGAAGGGAACGTGAGACCGGTCACGGTGTGGCGGGGAGAGCTGGTCGAGGGCGTTCGGTTGAGCAAGTAGGCTTGCGCGGGCACCCCAAGCGGTACACACAGCGAGTGCCCATGCTGATACTTGTTCCAGAAAACTCGCAGGGAACTCGAGGAGAAGACCGCGTGACTTCCCATCGTCCCGCGGCGGTCGTCATCATGGCCGCCGGTCTGGGAACCCGGATGAAATCGGCGATCCCGAAGGTGTTGCACGAGATCGGCGGGCGCAGTCTCGTCGGGCACGCCGTGGTCACCGCCCGGGCACTGAGCCCCGAACACCTGGTCGTCGTGATCGGCAACGGCCGCGAACTGGTCGAGGCCCACCTCAAGGTTGTCGACCCCGGAGCCAGGACCGCCGTCCAGGAACAGCAGCGGGGCACCGGTGACGCGGTTCGGGCCGGGCTGACCGTCGTACCGGCCGACTTCGACGGCTCGGTGATCGTCACGTCGGGCGACGTACCGCTGCTCGAGGCGGAGACGCTGCACGAGCTGATCGCCGAGCACGACAAGCACGGCAACGCGATCACCGTGCTGACCGCGCGGGTGCCGGACCCGACCGGCTACGGGCGGATCATCGCGGGCCCGGACGGCACCGTCGCCGGGATCGTCGAGCACAAGGACGCGACGCCGGAGCAGCGGGAGATCGACGAGATCAACGCCGGCATCTACGTCTTCGACGCGGCCACGCTGCGGGACGGCCTGAGCCGGTTGACCACGGACAACGCGCAGGGCGAGCTGTACCTGACCGACGTCCTCGCGATCGCGCGCAACGACGGCAAGCGGGTCGGCGCGCACGTCACCGACGACGCGATGCAGACCGAGGGCGTGAACGACCGCGTCCAGCTGGCCACGCTCCGCGCCGAACTGAACCGCCGGACCCTCGACAAGCTGATGCGCGACGGCGTCACGATCGTCGACCCGAACACCACCTGGGTCGACCGGACCGTCCAGCTCGCCCGCGACGTCACCCTGCTGCCAAACACCCAGCTGCACGGCGCGACCACGGTTGACGAGGGCGCCACGATCGGCCCGGACACCACGCTCACCGACGTCGCGGTCGGTGCGGGCGCGACCATCATCCGGACGCACGGGTCCAGCTCCGAGATCGGTCCCCAAGCCTCCGTTGGCCCGTTCGCCTACCTGCGCCCCGGTACGTCGGTCGGCGTGAAGGGCAAGATCGGCACCTTCGTCGAGACCAAGAACACGACCATCGGCGACGGCGCGAAGGTCCCGCACCTGACCTACGCCGGGGACGCGACGATCGGCGAGGGCGCGAACATCGGCGCCGGCACGATCTTCGCCAACTACGACGGGGTCGCGAAGCACCCGACGCACATCGGCAAGCACTCGTTCATCGGCAGCAACTCGGTGCTGGTCGCGCCGCGGACGGTCGCCGACGGCGCCTACCTGGCCGCCGGGACCGCGCTGACCGAGGACGTCGGACCGGGTGAGATCGCGGTGGCCCGGTCGCGGCAGCGCAACATCAAGGGCTGGGTCGCGCGCAAGCGGGCCGGGACCAAGACCGCCAAGGCGGCCGAAGAAGCTCAGGCGGCGGATCAGGCCGCACTGGGCGACACTGGCGAGAAGGCGTAACGGGAGGCTGGCCATGAGCGGGATGAAGCGAACCACCGAGAAGAACCTGATGGTGTTCTCCGGCCGGGCTCACCCCGTCCTGGCAGAGCAGGTCGCCGAGCAACTCGGCGCCGGCCTGGTGCCGACCCAGGCCTACGACTTCGCCAACGGTGAGATCTACGTCCGGTTCGAGGAGTCGGTCCGGGGCAGCGACGCGTTCGTGATCCAGAGCCACACCTCGCCGATCAACGAGTGGATCATGGAGCAGCTGATCATGGTCGACGCGCTGAAGCGGGCGTCGGCCAAGCGGATCACCGTCGTCCTCCCGTTCTACGGGTACGCGCGGCAGGACAAGAAGCACCGTGGCCGGGAGCCGATCTCGGCCCGGCTGATGGCCGATCTGTTCAAGACCGCCGGCGCGAACCGGCTGATCTGCGTCGACCTGCACACCTCGCAGATCCAGGGCTTCTTCGACGGACCCGTGGACCACCTGATGGCGATGCCGATCCTGAGCGAGTACGTCCGGAACAAGTACGGCGACGAGCAGCTGGCCGTGGTGTCGCCGGACGCCGGCCGGATCAAGGTGGCCGAGCAATGGTCGGCCCGGCTGAACAACGCGCCGCTGGCCTTCATCCACAAGACCCGCGACATCGAGCGCCCGAACGAGACGGTCGCGAACCGCGTCGTCGGTGAGGTCAAGGGCCGGGTCTGCATCCTGGTCGACGACATGATCGACACCGCGGGCACCATCACCAAGGCGGCCGACGCGCTGTACGCCGAGGGCGCCGCGGGCGTGGTGATCGCCGCGACCCATGCGATCCTGTCGGGTCCGGCGGTGGACCGGCTGAAGAACTGCCAGGCCAGCGAGGTGATCGTCACCAACACGCTGCCGATCGCGGAGGACCGCCGGTTCGACAAGCTCACCGAGCTGTCGATCGCGCCGCTGATCAGCCGGGCCATCCGCGAGGTCTTCGAGGACGGCTCGGTCACCAGTCTCTTCGAGGGCCGCGCCTGACCACCGGGCGTACGACGTCACGCGCCGTACGCCCTCCCTCGGTCTTTCGGTCTTCAGGCGCTGATCCGGCGTCCCGTCAGCTTCCCGGTGCCGGACTCCACCACCTGGGTCTCACTCCCCGGCGCGAACACGGTGAACCGGTAGCTCGCCGAGATCATGCCGTGTGACAGCGCGCCCCTCAGTTGCACGCGGATCGTCGGGCCGACCGAATCCGGGCCCTGGTCCCCGGCGGTCCCGGTCCAGAAGGTGGCCCGGAACGACTTGCCCTTCTGCGACCAGGTGCCGGTGAACGGCGGTCCGGCCGGGCTGATGTCGTGCTCGATGATCACGCTACCCGCGGCGAAGCTCAGAACCAGCCGGATCTTGTCGGTCGTGCCGTCGTCCTGACGTACGCACATCCAGCTGCCGAGCAGCCCGTTGTCGTTTCCCGCCATCGCCGGCGTAGCCGTCGCCAGTCCGGCGATCGCCACACCACCCGCTGCGATGCCCGCGCCCCTCAACGCCTGGCGGCGCCCCACTGCATTCTCACTCATTGGAGTCCCTCCCCGGAGTCCGTTGTTTCCTCCAAGCTGCACCCGGTACGACGCCGTGACAACGGTTCGGCCCGCTCGACGACGAGGCGTAGCACTCCGCCTCCTCGCTGTACTACTCGTCGGCCATTCCGTACGACTCCACGCGCGTGGAGTCGCCGCCCGGGTGCGCGCCGTACTGGCCTATCTTGGAGAGCACTGACCGCTCTCCAGAGGATGTTGCATGCGGATTGCCGTGTTCCACCCCGGGGCGATGGGCTCGAAGCTCGCCGCGCAGTTGGTTGCCGCAGGCCATGAGGTGCACTGGGTGCCGGACGGCCGCAGCGAGGCTTCGGTGGCGCGCGCGGAGGAGGCCGGGTTGATCGGTACGCCGTTCGCCGACGCGGTCGGCGTGGTTGAGGCGGTGCTGTGTTCGTGCGCTCCCCAGGGAGCCGTGGACATCGCCAAGCAGGTCGGCCAGGCCGGGTTCGCCGGGCTGTACATCGAGGCGAACCCGCTGTCCCCGATGTCGTTGCGCGAGGCGCAGTCGGCGGTGCCGGCCGCGACGTTCGTGGATGCCGGTGTGGTCGGTCCGCCGCCGACCGGTGGGCCGAGTCCGACGCATCTGATGCTGTCCGGCGCCGCCGCCGATCAGGCCGCCGAGCTCTGGGCCGGCACCGCGGTCACCCCGATGGTGGTCGGCGCCGAGCCGGGTGCGGCCAGCGCGGCGAAGTCGTCGTACGCGCTCTACAACAAGGGCAAGGCGGCGCTGGCGGTGCTGGCCTTCCAACTGGCCGAGAAGCACGGCGTCACGGATGCGCTCACCGCCCAGCAGATCCGTGCGGACGCGGGATCTTTGAAGGACCCCGGCTTGCCGGAGCAGCTGAGGAGCGTCGCCTGGCGCTGGGGCCCGGAGTTCGACGAGCTGGCCGAGACCCTGGACGTCGCCGGTCTCGAGGGCGACGCGGCCCGCGCCCTTCGCCAGGTCTGGACCAAGCTCACCTGATCCCGTCGCGGCAACGGGTCCGGACTGGGCCGGAAAGAGGCGTGGAAAGCCTTCACCGGGGCGCGATCGGAGCGGGTGCTCGGCGCCCGGAGATCGGATTTCCCGTCTGGGCGCAGTGATGGGTAGACTGTTTTGGTTGCCTCGGCGAGGGACGCCCCCCGAGAACTGTTGGGCGCGGCTCCGTGATCGACGCGGTGGTTCGTTGCCTGACGCCTTCTCCGGGGTCACAAAGCGCCCGCTGAGGCCGCAGCCGAGTTCCACCTAGTCAACAGATCGCCGCAACGCACTTGAGGAGTTCATCTCGTGGCCGAGGTCAAGATCCAAGCCGAATCGCGTACGGAGTTCGGCAAGGGTGCTGCCCGCCGAATCCGCCGGGACAACAAGGTTCCCGCCGTCCTGTACGGCCACGGTAGTGACCCGGTGCACATCACGCTGCCCGGTCACGACACCATGCTGGCCCTGAAGACCGCCAACGCCCTGCTGCTGATCGAGGTCGCGGGCGGCGAGAGCCACCTCGCGCTGCCGAAGCAGGTCCAGCGCGACCCGATCAAGGGCTTCATCGAGCACGTCGACCTGGTCATGGTCCGGCGCGGTGAGAAGGTCCAGGTCGACATCGCCGTTCACCTCGAGGGCGAGGCCATCAGCGACACGCTGGTCGTGCTGGAGAGCCCGACCATCCTGGTCGAGGCCGAGGCGACCCACATTCCGGACGGCGTCGCCGTCTCCGTCGAGGGTCTCGACGTCGGCGCGCAGATCCACGCCTCCGACATCAAGCTGCCGACCGGGACCACGCTGGCGATCGAGCCGGACACCCTGATCGTGAACATCACCCAGGCCCAGACCGCCGAGCAGGTCGAGGCCGAGCTGGCCGACGCCGAGGCCGAGGCCGGCATCGAGCGGGACGAGCCGCAGGCTCCGGCCGAGGAGCCGGTGGCCGCCGCCGCCGAGTAGTCTGTCTGCGCCGCAGTACACAGACACAGCAGGAGGGCCGGGATCCGTGGCGGACGACGTGTGGTTGGTCGTCGGACTGGGGAATCCCGGCCCTTCCTATGCCCGCACCCGGCACAACATCGGCCACCTGGTGGCCGATGAGCTCGCGGCCCGGACCGGCGACAAGTGGAAGCAGCACAAACAGGTCAAGGCCGAGGTGATCGAGACCCGGATCTCCGGGATCCGGACGGTGCTGGCCAAGCCCCGGTCCTACATGAACGAGTCCGGCGGTCCGGTGTCCGGGCTACTGAAGTTCTTCAAGCTGGAGCCGGCCAACCTGCTCGTCGTCCATGACGAGCTCGACATCGACTTCGGCGTACTGCGGTGCAAGTTCGGGGGCGGCGACAACGGGCACAACGGGCTCAAGTCACTGCGGAAATCGCTTGGCAGCGGTGAGTACTATCGAGTTCGGTTCGGTGTGGGTCGTCCGCCGGGCCGGCAGAACCCCGCCGACTTCGTCCTGAACGAGTTCTCCTCGACCGAACGCAAGGACCTTCCGTTCGCCGTCGACCGGACCGCGGACGCGGTGGAATCACTGCTCACCGACGGCCTCGATGCCACTCAAGGGAAGTACAACTCGTGAAACTCAGCGGTCTCGTCGACACCCTGATCACCGATCCGGTGGTGGCCGAGGCCGTTCGTGATGCCAAGGCTGACGGCGTCACGACCCTCGACCTGAGCGCCCCGACCCCGGTCCGCCCGGTCCTGCTCGCGGCGATCGCGTCGGAGCAGAATGGCGCCGGTCGCCCGGTACTCGCGGTGACGGCGACCTTCCGTGAAGCCGAGGAGCTGACCGAGGCGCTGCAGTGCATGGTCGAGCCCAGCACGGTCGCTTACTACCCCGCCTGGGAGACCCTCCCGCACGAGCGCCTCTCGCCCCGCTCCGACACGGTCGGGCGGCGTCTCGCCGTACTGCGTCGCCTGGCGCACCCGGATCCGTCGGACGAGACGACCGGGCCGATCAAGATCCTGGTCGCACCGGTGCGGTCGGTGCTGCAGCCGCAGGTCGCCGGCCTGGCCGACCTGAAGCCTGTGCAGTTGCACGTCGGCGACACGGTCGAGTTGGAGGAGGTCGTCGAGGCACTGGCCGGAGCGGCGTACCACCGGGTCGATCTGGTCGAGCGCCGCGGTGAGTTCGCGGTCCGCGGCGGCATCATCGACGTGTTCCCGCCGACCGAGGAGCACCCGCTGCGGGTCGACTTCTTCGGCGACGACGTGGAAGAGATCCGGTACTTCGCGGTCGCCGACCAGCGCTCGTTGGAGATCGCCGAGCACGGGCTGTGGGCACCGCCGTGCCGCGAGCTGCTGCTGACCGACGAGGTCCGCGCGCGGGCCGCCGTACTGGCCAAGGAGCACCCCGAGCTGGCCGAGCTGTTCGAGAAGCTGGCCGAGGGCCACGCGGTCGAGGGCATGGAGTCGCTGGCACCCGTGCTCGTCGACGACATGGAACTGCTGGTCGACCTCATGCCGGCCGGTACGCACGTCATCGTCAGCGACCCCGAGCGGGTCCGGGCCCGGGCACACGACCTGGTCGCGACCAGCCAGGAGTTCCTGGAGGCGTCGTGGGCGGCGGCCGCCGGTGGTGGCGAGGCGCCGATCGACCTGGGGGCGGCCGCGTACATGTCGCTGGCCGACGTCCGGTCGCACGCCCTGGGCAAGGGCCTGGCCTGGTGGAGCATGTCGCCGTTCACCGCGGCGCCCACTGATGTGCCGGAGTTGCGCGACTCGATGGGCGCGCGGGTCTCGTTCGACATCGACCCGGACGCGGGCGCGGTCCGGAGCCGCGCGATCGCCGCGCACGAGGTGGACCCGTACCGCGGTGAGACGGCGGCGGCGGTCGAGGACGTCCGCGGCTGGCTGCGGGACGGCTGGCGGGTCGTCTGCGTCACCGAGGGCCACGGTCCCGCGCAGCGCCTGGCGGAGGTCTTCTCCGAGGCCGAGCTGCCGGCCCGCGCGGTCGACGGGATCGACTCCGTGCCCGAGCCGGGCGTGGTGCTGATCTCGCAGGGCCAGCTGGACCACGGATTCATTGCGGACGGCATCAAGTTCGCGGTGCTCACCGAGAACGACCTGGCCGGCCAGCGATCGGCGGCCGAACGGCGTTCCCAGCAACGGATGCCGAGCCGGCGGAAGAAGGCGGTCGACCCGCTCGAGCTGCAGCCCGGCGACTACGTCGTGCACGAGCAGCACGGCGTCGGCCGGTACGCCGAGATGATGCAGCGCACCGTCGGCACGGGGGCACAGAAGGCCACCCGCGAATACGTCGTGATCGAGTTCGCCCCGAGCAAGCGGGGCCAACCCGGCGACCGGCTGTACGTGCCGACTGACCAGCTCGACCAGGTCACCCGGTACGTCGGTGGCGAGCAGCCGAGCCTGGACAAGATGGGCGGCGGGGACTGGGCCAAGCGCAAGGGCCGCGCCCGTAAGGCGGTCCGGCAGATCGCCGGCGAGCTGATCAAGCTGTATGCCGCCCGTCAGGCCACCAAGGGCCATGCCTTCGCCAAGGACACCCCGTGGCAGGCCGAGCTGGAGGACGCGTTCCCCTTCGTGGAGACGCCGGACCAGCTGGCCACGATCGACGACGTGAAGCACGACATGGAACGTGTCATGCCGATGGACCGGATCGTGTGTGGTGACGTCGGCTACGGCAAGACGGAGATCGCCGTCCGGGCCGCCTTCAAGGCAGTGCAGGACGGCAAGCAGGTCGCCGTACTCGTGCCGACGACGCTGCTCGTGCAGCAGCACTACGCGACCTTCGCCGAGCGGTACGCCGCCTTCCCGGTGAACGTGGCGCCGCTGTCGCGGTTCCAGACCGACAAGGAGGCCAAGGCCACCATCGACGGCCTGGCTGACGGGTCGGTCGATGTGGTGATCGGGACGCACCGGCTGTTCAGTGGTGAGGTCGCGTTCAAGGACCTCGGACTGGTCGTGGTCGACGAGGAGCAGCGGTTCGGCGTCGAGCACAAGGAGCAGCTGAAGCGGTTGCGGACTGCGGTCGACGTACTGACGATGTCCGCGACGCCGATCCCGCGGACCCTGGAGATGTCGATCACCGGGATCCGCGAGATGTCGACGATCGCCACGCCGCCGGAGGAGCGGCACCCGGTGCTGACGTTCGTCGGCGCCTACGAGGAGGGCCAGGTGACCGCCGCGATCCGGCGCGAGCTGCTGCGTGAGGGCCAGGTCTTCGTCGTCCACAACCGGGTGAACACGATCGAGAAGGCGGCCGCGCGGATCCGCCAGCTGGTCCCCGAGGCCCGGGTCAGCGTCGCGCACGGCCAGATGAACGAGCACACCCTCGAGAACGTCATCCAGGGCTTCTGGGAGAAGCAGTCCGACGTCATCGTGTGTACGACGATCGTCGAGTCCGGCATCGACATCTCGAACGCGAACACGATGATCGTGGAGCGCGCCGACCTGCTCGGCCTGTCCCAGCTGCACCAGCTCCGCGGCCGGGTCGGTCGCGGCCGGGAGCGCGCGTACGCGTACTTCTTCTTCCCGCCGGAGAAGCCGCTGACCGAGACCGCGCACGACCGGCTCGCCACGATCGCGCAGCACGCGGATCTGGGCGGCGGCATGGCGGTCGCGATGAAGGACCTGGAGATCCGCGGCGCCGGGAATCTGCTCGGCGGCGAGCAGTCCGGGCACATCGCCGACGTCGGCTTCGACCTGTACGTCCGGCTGGTCGGCGAGGCGGTCGCGGAGTACCGCGGCGACACCCAGGCCGAGGAGCCTGAGGTCAAGATCGAGCTGCCGATCGACGCGCACCTGCCGCACGACTACATCCCGTCGCAGCGGCTGCGGCTGGAGATGTACCAGCGGCTGGCCGCCGTCCGCGACGAGGACGGCATTGCCGAGCTGGTCGAGGAGTTGCACGACCGGTACGGCGACATCCCGCAGCCGGTGCTGAACCTGGTCGAGGTGGCGAAGTTCCGCAACCACGCCCGCCGGGCCGGTCTGCACGACGTCACGCTGCAGGGCAACCTGATCCGGTTCGGGCCGGTCGAACTACCCGATTCGAAGGTGCTGCGGCTGAACAGGCTGTACCCGAAGAGTCTGGTCAAGCCGCAACTGCGTACGATCCTGGTGCCGAGACCTGCCACCCGGCCGGTCGCCGGTCAGCCGCTCCGCGACCAGGAGCTGCTGCAGTGGTGCACCCGGTTGATCGACGACGTGATCGCCGAACCGATCGGGGTCCCGGCGTGAACCTGTACGGAAGACACGAGGAGATTCGGTGAGCACATCGCGACGGCTTGGGGCGATCGGAGCGGCGGTGGCCATGGTGCTGCTGGCCGGTGGCTGCGCGGCGGGGACGCACCCGGGCGCGGCGGCCGTGGTCGGTCCGACCGAGATCACTGTCCGCGACGTCGACCAGACCTCGCGCGCGGTCACCACGGCCCTCGGCCAGGACTTCGCGACCAGCGTGACGCTGAGCGAACTGGTGAACAACGCGCTGGTCGCGCAGGTCGGTGAGCAGAAGGGCATCACGGTCTCCGACGCCGAGACCGCCGAGGCCGCGAAGCTCGTGGTCAGCGACGAGGCGTCGTACCAGAAGTTCCAGGAGAACGAGCTCACCCGCGACTTCCTGAACCAGGTCGCCGCGGCCGCCGTCACCACCATCAAGCTCGGCGGTGGCACCGGCGTCACCGACCCGCAGGCGCAGCAGAAGCAGCAGGCCGGCATCGCCGCCGTCAAGGACGCGTCGAAGGACATCAAGATCAGCATCGCGCCGCGCTTCGGCCAGTGGACCGACGGCGCCATCGACGGCAAGGTCTCTGGCTCGCTGTCGCAGGAGTCCGACCAAGCCAAGGCCAAGCGCGAAGCCGCCGAGGCCCAGCAGCAGCAACAGGGCCAGGGCTGAGACCGCTGACGCACGACGGTCGTCCCAGCCGGGGACAGCGTGGCGGCATCAAGGTCGTCCTGACCAGCCCTCGGGTGGCGCCAGGCCTGATGACTCGCGCCGCCTGGCAGGCGTTCGAGGATGCCGATGAGATCGGCGCCTCGGCCGGTCCGTCCCGCCCGGACGTCCAGGCGGTGATCGGCTCCGGCTTGGTTGTCACCCAGCTCGAAGGCGGCTTCGCCGAGGCGTGGACCTGGCTCTCCGCCGCAGCCACCGCAGGCCGTCAGGTTGCCTGGCTCGTCGCCGACGACGGCGAACCAGCCCTGCTTCGCGTGGTCGCCGACCAGCTGAACCGGGACCCGCGACCGCCCTTCGAGGTGGAGATCCTGCACGGCTCGTACGACGTACCAGGTGCGCGCCTGATCGACCTCGTCCGCGTCATGGACCGCCTCCGCCGCAACTGCCCGTGGGACCAGGAACAGACCCACGAGAGCCTCGCGAAGTACCTCCTCGAGGAAACCTACGAAACCCTCGAAGCCATCGACACCGGCGACCGCGCCCACCTCCGCGAAGAACTCGGCGACCTCATGTTGCAGGTCGCCTTCCACTCCCGCATCGCGGAGGAGAACCCGGA
The DNA here is from genome assembly GCF_036227145.1 of Kribbella sp. NBC_01484. Classification (NCBI taxonomy): domain Bacteria; kingdom Bacillati; phylum Actinomycetota; class Actinomycetes; order Propionibacteriales; family Kribbellaceae; genus Kribbella; species Kribbella sp. NBC_01484. The sequence goes on along the minus strand of NZ_CP109437.1, from coordinate 981,089 downwards.
TGAGGGCTTCACGATCGACGACGTCTCCGCAGACATCGTCGAAAAGCTCATCCGCCGCCACCCCCACGTCTTCGGCGACGAGACGAACAAGGACCTCGCCGCGGTAGAGGCCAACTGGGAGACCATCAAAGCCGCGGAGAAGCAGCGCAGCTCCGTCCTGGAGGGTATTCCGCTGGCCCTCCCCGCGCTGGCACTCGCGGACAAGGTCCTCAGCCGCGCAGCCAAGCTCCTCGCGGACGACGAGCCCACCCCTGAGCCGTCCACCGACGCCGACCGCATCGGCCAGGAACTACTGGAGCTGGTCCGCGCAGCCCGCACCTTGGACGTCGACCCCGAACAAGCACTCCGCGGTGCGGTCCGGTCGCTGGCAGACCAGATCCGCACCGCGGAACAGCGCTGATTTCCTTCAGGACACCGCGCTGAGCGCGGTCGCCTTGAGCATGGCCGCCGTACTCAAAGTGCAGAGTCCGTAAACGATCGGCGTCTCGCCGCCGAAGTCCGCCCCCAGAACCTCGGCGTCCCGCCGCTCCACGGCCACGGCATGCCGCTCCTCGTCCACAAACCCGATCCACGAGTACGACGGCGTCCGGTGCGGGAAGATCTCCACGCCGGCAGGTACCGACACATGCACGTTGATCATCGTCAAAGGCTCGGTGACTGGCCGCCCATCGGCGCTCCCGATCACACTGTGAGCCTGCCAAACCTGCACGAAATCAGGCTTGAGCCCCGCTGTCATCTCACTGTCAGCCGCCAGCTTGCCCCCCAGCAACTGGTCCACGTGCGCCGTCAACCAAGCCGGCACATCCCCAACCACCGGCCCGCTCTGCAGACCAGAAAAGTCCTCCACCCCACGAACCCGCACGGTCGGAGAACTCAGCACCCCCGGGTGCGTCCGGTTCTCCTCAGGAGACCGCACGCAACCCAGAACCTGTCGCGAACCTATGTCCTCGCGGGTGATCGTGAGCGCGAGGACCGGCATGTACGTCGCGACCGGCTCAGTAGACCCCGGCGTCAGCTCCAGCGCGTCAAGCCACTCGCGCGGAACCCGCCTGAGGTCATGGTCAATTGTGTTCATCAATCCATCGCAATCTTCAATTCTTGAAGCACGGATAAGAACCAGTCCCCCGCTTGCGTCCGCGCGGTCTCCAGGAAGTCGTTGAGTGGGACGTCCGGATCCTGCAGATCCCGCTGGCCGAAGGCCATAGTGCCAGCGGTGTCGAGCAGGGCAGCTTCGAGGCTGCCGACGGACGCCGGCCAGCTGTCGAGCCGCGCCGAGTCCCCCTCCAGCCCACTCGACTCGATCGGGGCCGACAGGTCCTCGCGGTAGCGGGGAGTCAGGTCCAGATGGAACAACCGCGGCACGACCGGCATCAGGCGGTTGCCCCGCTGGTCGAATTTCTCAACGATCCACAGCGGCTCCGGCAACGGAATCTCCTGGAGCGCGTCGTCCGGCACATCTGCGCCGAATTCGTCCAGAAGCCCGTGCCGGGCCGCCCGGATGAACGCGGCCGGGGCGACGCTCGCCTCTCGATCGCCGGCGATCAGCTTTCGTCGCGCCTTATGGCTGGTCGAGGTAGACCGCGGCCCACGCTCTCCGGTGCCGTCGAGGTCCTCGTCGGAGATGTGGGTGCTGACGAGCTGGTACGTAGCGGACTTCGGATCCTGCTGCAGCAGGATCCTACGGCCGAGCGGACGCCCGAGCCGCTCGGCATAACCATGGATGAGAACCAGCGCGACGCCGAAGCCGAAGCGCATTTTTGCCCTGCCGGCAGTCGCCGCCTCGTCAAGCTCGGAGTCGACACCGAGCTGGAAGTAGCTCGAGAGTCGGTGCCTGGCGACTGGGCCGGCCGGTGTCGATCCGTTGCCCTTGCCAACGACGACGACTGCCTTCAGGTGGGTCAGCGGCTTCCTGCCGCGGACCAGATCGCGGTAGTGAGCCTCGATCAGCTGGATGAACGACGGATCCGCGGACACGGCGACCGGAACGGTCTCGAGCTGGTCGGGCTGGATGTTCGGCAGGGCCGGCCAGACGGCGCACTGGTTCCCCTCCGCGACCCCGACCAGGACGAAGGACTGCCGGACGTCATCCGACTCGTAGAGCTTGATGTCGTAGTCGAGCGGCCCTTCGTCCGGGTGCAGCCGGCCGCCGACAGCCAGGGCCTCGAAGATCCTGGTGATCTGCCTCTGCACGTCCCAGGTGGCGGAGTTCGGGGCCGCCGGTCCGCGGAGCTGCTGTTGGCGGGCGTGACTGGGGAAGACGATCGTCACCGCCTCCGGCAGGTTGATCCGGGCGCGCTCCAGCAGGCCCAGGATGTCCAGTTCGTCGGCGACGACGATCACCAAGCGGGCGAGTCCCGGAGAGTCGAGCAGTTCCTCGAGCAATGCGTCGCGAGTGTTCGGGTGCCGAAGCGGCTGAGACGAGGACGCCAGCTGGGCGCGGGTGAGCTGCTCGAGCTCGGGCCGGTCGAGCACCTCGGCCAGTTTGAGAGCGAGGTCCAGTGACAGATCCTGGTTCTCGCCCTCGAGCCGGTTGATCACATAGCGGCTCACTCCGACTCGGGAGCCGAGCGTCGCTTGACTCAGCCCGACCTCCTTGCGCGCCATCCGGATCTGGCCGGCGATGGTGCGGCGGGTGTCCCGCGAGTCGTCAGCGGTCGGGCCAGCGGGTGTGTCGTTCACCGCCTTCTCCTTCTGAGAGTCGTCGGTCGAGGTCGGCTGCTCCGCGCGCGGAGCCTAGGAGACGCCGTGGCGCCATTACAAGCACAGAAGTCGCCGAAAGCCTGGTCGACTCGCCGGAGCGTTCAGACCCGTTCACCAACGTGCAACGCAGCCTAGACCTGCCCCCTGCGACTGCTCCCACGACCCCCTCGCAATCATGTGTTTAACATTGTGCGCGAAGTGCGCACCTGTGCATAGAGGGGGCGCACATTTGTATTGACCTGTGCATAGAGCGCGCTTACGCTGAGTCCGAGGCCGCTACACGAAGAGGCGGCTCGGTCTGCACCCGAGCCGCCCCACATCACCGAGAACCCGACGACCTAGCAAGTGAGGGGTCTGATCAGTGATGAAACAAAAGCCTATCCCAAACTGTGCGATGTGCAAGCCAATGTGCACATCTGCGCCCGATACGACGGTTGCGAGCATTCCGGTCCAGTCCGTCAACGCGGTGAAGCACCTTCTGCCCGGCGGTGTGTGATGAGAAGCCGGCGGCGCGGGAGGACCCGCTATCGCACCGGGCGGAGACGGCCGATGCGGGTTGGTGGGAGATCGAGGAGGCGTGGCCGGGGGCGGAGGGGTTCCCGGCGATGGATTCTCGGGTTCGTGATCGGACTGCTGGTGGCGGTCGTCTTCGGGTCGGCGGCGGTGTGGGCGTCGCGCCGGCAGGAGACGCCGGGGCCGATGCTGGGCGGGACGATCGTTTACACGGCGCCGACGGCCAATCAGGCGGCGATCCGGATTGCTGGAAGCGCTCGGGAGATGCTCGAGCAGGCCGGAGCCCACCACCAGGTCGTGAGGGTGGTGCGGATCGACGGCAATGGGGCCGTCTCGACCAGCACAACGGATATGACGCCACGAGTCGACGGGATGCCCGACGGGGCGCCGCTCAAGGTTGCCGAGCGGGCCACACAGGAGATCGACCGCCTGATCGGGACGCTGGAAGGGCAACTCAACGAGAAGAGTTCAGTTGTCGGCGGGGAGGCGTTGTTCGCGGGGCTGTCGCGGGCGCGGATCGATGTCTCAAGGCCGGTGTTCATCTTCTCCTCAGGGCTGGATACGACCGATCCGGTGGACTTCCGGAAGTTGGCGTTCGATGTGGCGCCGGCGACTCTGGCGGCTGAGCTGCGCAAGGCGGGGGAGTTACCCGCACTGCAGGGCGCGGCGATCACGTTCGTCATGCTCGGTGAGTCCGGGCGGCAACCGGTTCTGCGGCAGCCGCAGATCTTCTATCGGGAAGCCGTGTGGACCACGCTGCTCCGGGCGGCCGGTGCGCCGACGGTCCGGTATGAGTACCCGGACGGCGCACCGTCCACGTCGCCTCTGCCGGCGCCCGTCGTACCGATCCCCCCGCCGCCGGGTACGCCGGTGCCGGCCAAGCCCACCAAGGTGCCTGGAGAGAAGACGTGCACGCTGAGTGCGGCGACATACTTCGCTTCGGATCAAGCGGTCCTGCTGGATCGCCAGGCGACGTTGCGGGCGATCGGCTCGTGCGCCGCCACGATCGGATCGACCGGCCGGGTGTCGGTCGAAGGACACACTTCCTCGGCCGTCAAGCGGCCGAACAACCCGGTGGCGCTCGAGCTCAGCACGCAGCGGGCGCAGGTCGTCGCCGGTCTGCTGGTTCAGCTCCGCGTGGCGCGCAACCGCATCGACATCAAGGGCTACGGCAACGCGAACCAGCCGTACCCGGACCCCAGCGACCCTAGAAATCGCTGTGTGATCGTTCGCTTCAGCAGTACCAAGTAAAGGGGGACGGAGATGGCCACTCAGGCGATTCCGTTACCGGACAACGGACACGAGTCCATTCGGGGGCCGCAGTACACGCGACGGGAAGCCGTCCGGGCGGGCCTGTGCACGAAGGAGGAGTACCGCATCGCCTCCACCTATTACGAGTACGTCGTACGCCACCACCGGGATGCCGGCGTTCCGCGGAGCGACTGGGAGCCGCAGCCGGTGGTGGGCCGACAGCTCAGCGCGCCGTACGTGCGTGACGGGCAGGACCTGCTCGCGACGCGACTGAAGAACCAGGTCGACCCGGCGCTGGACGCGATCGACCGGTTGTGCGACGACGTCGAGACGACGATCGACGATCTCGGCAGACATCCCAGGGACCTCAGTACGCCGGAGACCAACAAGGTGTACGGCGGTCACGACGCCGTCGATCGGGTGGAGGAGCTGACCGACCGTGTGGAAGCGGACCGGGCCGACGGCCATCGGCACCACGACCGGGCGCCGGCCTGGCTGCGGACGATCTCGCGCGTCGCGCCGTGGGCCGAGGCGCTCGGATTCCTTGCCTTCCTCACCTATTACCTGAACGTGCCGATCGTGAGTCCGTGGCGGGACTGGATGGGATGGACGTTTGCCCTGATCCTGGTCGTCTACGTGATGCTCGGGCAGACCTGGCTGGTGGATCACGCGGCGCGTGCTCACAACCACGCTCGCGAGGCGCAGGCGGACGGGCAGAAGCACCACGCGGAGACGAGCCGCCGGCACCGGTTGGGGTACTTGCTGGTGACGGCAACGATCGCGCTCGGCATCACGGCGGCGTTGATCGAGCGAGGTCTCGACGCGCTCGGGCAGGCACAGACCGCAGTGGCCGTTGTCATGATCATGCTGGCCGTGACGACCGGATTGTTGATGCCGACGCTCGCGTTCCTGGGCAAGGCGCTCGACGGCAGCAAGGTGTCACGCGAGCGGGACGCGCTGACGGACGACCTCGACGAGGATCGGGAGCAGTACGACGAACTCGTCGAGCAGGCCGAGTCGGACCTGGCGATTGCTCGGCGGCTGGAGCGCGAGCAGGTCGAGAAGATCATGCCGGCGATCCTCAGTGATGTGCAGAAGGTGGTCGACGAGGCGTTGGCGCCGTACAACTTCCTCCGGCTGCAGATCGGTGGGCTGTCGAGCCAGGTGGCCGTGCCGTCGAGCGCGGTGGAGGTGGCGACCGGGTCCCGTCCGCCGCTGAGCAACAGGATCCCGGGCGCTGAGGCGGTCAATCTGCAGCCCGTGATCGACCGTGATCGCCGGCTCGCGGCTCTTCGTGTGAGGCTCGCGGACGTCACGCTGCGGCTGCGACAGGTCCGGCCGCATCCGTGGGACCACTCGGCCGCCACCTCTTCGCTGTACTAAAACCGGGTGCACGTCCACCGGCGCCACTGGCATGGTGGCGCCGGTGGACGTCGAACGACTGTTGCTGGAGCGCTGGGAGCTGAAGCCGGTACGCCTGGAGGTGCTGACCGGCGGGATGAACTCGGCCGCCTGGCTCGCCGCCGCGGATGGGTGGCAGGTCGTCCTCAAGTCCGTGGATGCCGGGGACGGGGCGTTCGAGCCCGGACTGAGGTTGGCGGCCCGACTCGGCGATGCGGGCCTGATCACCGGCCGCCCGCGACCGAGCACCCAGGGACGGCTCGTCGAGCAGGTCGAGGACCGGCAGGTCGGGGTGCTGGAGTACGTCGGCGGGGTGCCATTGACTGGGACGGTTGAGGACCAACGGGCCGTCGGCGAACTGCTCGGGCGGGTGCACGAGGTATCGGCCGCTGAGCCGGGCAACCTCGACGACTGGCTCCACCTGATCACCCAGTTCGACCAGTACCTCGACCTGGAGGACTGGATCCGCCCGGCCGTTCGGAGCGCACTCGACGCCGCAAGCTCGCTCGACGACATCTCGTGGGCTTGGCTGCACGGCGATCCCGCCGCGGAAGCGTTCTTCCGGCAGTCCGACGGCCAGGTAGCGCTGATCGACTGGGGCAGCGCCATGCACGGCCCGGTCCTGTACGACGTCGCGTCGGCCGTCATGTACGCCGGCGGCCGCCCGGATCACGTCGTACCGGCGTACCTCGGCCAGCGCCCTGAGCTCGCGGATGAGATCAGCGCCGGTCTCGACACCTTCCTCAGGGTCCGTTGGGCTGTGCAGGCTGGGTACTTCGCCTGGCGCTGCGCGAATGACGTTCGTACCGGTATCGCCGACCCCGCCGAGAACCTCAAAGGTCTCGCCGATGCCGGACAAGCCTTCGAAACCGCGGACCGGTGACCAGGGACGTTGCGTGGACGGGGCCTCGGGACGAGCAGCTGTGCCCAACCTGATGGATGGACGATGCACCCGGCCTCCGCCACCTGGCCATCGATCGCCGAAGCATGTCCCGTTTGTGGAGGGATTTCGCCTGGAAGGTGGCGGGTTATGCCCTTGTGGAGTGGCATTTCCCTCCAGGTTCACCCCGAGCAATCGCCGGCCCGACGCCGGTGCATCCAGGCCGCGTAGTTGAGTCGCCGCTCGTCGACCGAGTTGGTGTGCGGACCGACGGGTAGTAGTCCCGCCCGCTCCGGCGCGCCACGCTCAGGTGCACAAGGCTCGGCCGGATCGGAGCCACTACTACCCGTCCGTCACGCGCAGGGACAGGTCTCGCAGGATCGAGGCTTCGGTCGTCGGCCAATTCGTGAACAGATACCCATGCGGCACCACCGGTGTGATCGCCGCGATGACGTCCGCCTTGTCGTCCACGAAATGGGTGATGCCCAGGTCGGCGCAGTGGATCGCCTTCTCCGGCCGCCGCAGGCAGAACCGGACGTTGCCCTCGGCAATCCCGGTCAGCTCGAAGAAGCGATGATGCCGCAACCATTCCACCGACCGCCGCTGCACCCGCGGCCCACACTTCGACACCAACCAGGCCTCTCCGAACAACGGCACAAGTCGTGCGATCGCCGCGAAAGCGCCCGGTACGGCGGGAGTCCGCAGCATCGCCGCAGTGTCGCCGGAGAAGAACGACGTGTCGCCGGACCCCGAGGACCCGTCGATGATCACCCGGCCGATGTCGATTCCCAGTCTGTTCATGTCTCCAGGCTGAGCGCTGGAGTGCTTGAGCAGAACTATCGATGTGTCGACAAGCTATAGTTTCTGTCGATGGAACTGGTCGCGGAGGATCTCGCTGCGTTCGCCGCCTTCGCGCAGCACCGGAACTTCACCCGGGCCGCGGCGGACCTGCACGTCAGCCAGCCCGCGCTGCATGCCCGCATCCGCAAGCTCGAAGGTCGCCTGGGTACGCCGCTCTACCTGAAGCACGGGCGGCAACTCCAGCTGACCGAGGTGGGTGAGCGGCTGGCCGCGTTCGCCAATGACACGCTGGACCGGGCCTCGGACTTTCTCAGCTCGATCGAGGCCGCCCCGCCGCGCCCGGTCGTGCTGATGGCCGGCTCCGGCGCCTACCTCTACCTTCTCGGCGAACCGATCCGGCGGTTCCTGCGGAAGGGACACGAGCTGCGGTTGCTGACCGGGAACGCGACCCGGACCCTCGAGGCCGTCCGGGAGGGGACCGCCGATGTCGGCGTCACCGCGCTGGGGATCCCGCCGGACGACCTCGACTGTGAGTTGCTGGGGCAGTTCCCGCAGACCCTGATCACCCGTGCCGACCATCGCCTGGCCGACCGGCGGACGATCAGGCTGAAGGACCTGCAGGACGAGGCTCTCGTCGTACCGCCGAAGGATCGGCCGCATCGGCAGCAGCTGGAGCGGAGCATGCTCGACCTCGGCGTCCGGTGGTCCGTCGCGGTAGAGGCCGAAGGGTGGGAACTCCTGGTCCAGTTCGTCCGCCTGGGGATCGGGCCGGCAGTGGTGAACGGCTTCGTGCGGACGACGGCCGCCGTTCGGAAGATCCCGGTCACGGACCTGCCGCCGGTGCGGTACTACGTCATCAGCCGGCTGGACCGCGGAGAGCGGGTGGACGAGCTGAAGAGGCTGTTGAGGTGAGCCGGGACAGCCGGCGGATCTCCAGGCTGCTCAGGCATACAGCAGGTGAGCGTGGGCTCACCATGAGTGCGGACGGCTGGGCGGCGATCGCCGACGTACGGGCCGAACTTCGGATGGAGCCGGCCGACCTCGCGGCCGCGGTCGAGGACAACGACAAGCAGCGGTTGCAGGTGGACGGCGATCGGATCCGCGCGTGTCAGGGGCATTCGCTCGACGGGATGCCGGTGACGCGTGAAGCCTTGGAGAACAGTTGGGAACGGGTGTACCCCGATCACCTGCTCTGGCACGGGACCAACTGGGCCGCCCTGCCGGCGATCCGGCGTGAAGGCTTACGCGCGGGACGGCGTACGCACGTCCATCTGGCGCCGTCCGAGGACAGCCCGGTCGGCCGGCGTACGGCGGTAGAAGTCTTACTGGCTGTGGATTCCGGCAATCTCGAGGTCTATCTGGCGCCCAACGGGGTGTTGCTGACGCGGGAGGTCCCCGCGGATGCGATCGTTAGGGCCGACGCGGTCCACTGGGGTAGCTGGTCTGGAGGCTAGGCTCGGGACCGATTCGTCATCGAGAACTTGGGAGTCAATGTGGCCACCATCGAGGCCGTCGGCGCCCGCGAGATCCTCGACTCGCGCGGCAACCCCACTGTCGAGGTCGAGGTTCTGCTCGACGACGACACCGTCGCCCGGGCGGCCGTGCCCTCGGGCGCGTCCACCGGCCAGTTCGAGGCCGTCGAACTGCGCGACGGCGACAAGGCCCGGTACGGCGGCAAGGGCGTCCAGAAGGCGATCACCGCGATCCTGGAGGACATCGACAAGGAGATCGTCGGGTACGACGTCCACGAGCAGCGGCTGATCGACCAGGCCCTGATCGACCTCGACGGCACCCCGAACAAGGCCAAGCTCGGCGCGAACGCCATCCTCGGCGTCAGCCTGGCGGTGGCGAAGGCGGCCGCGGACAGCGCCGGCCTGCCGCTGTTCCGCTACGTCGGCGGCCCGAACGCGCATGTCCTGCCGGTGCCGATGATGAACATCCTGAACGGCGGCGCGCACGCGGACAGCAATGTCGACGTCCAGGAGTTCATGGTCGCCCCGATCGGCGCGGCGACGTACGGCGAGGCCCTGATGCAGGGCGCCGGCGTCTACCACGCGCTGAAGGCGGTACTGAAGGAGCGCGGCCTGTCGACCGGCCTCGGCGACGAGGGCGGCTTCGCGCCGAACCTGGCCAGCAACCGCGAGGCGCTCGACCTGATCCTGGTCGCGATCGAGAAGGCCGGCCTGCAGCCGGGCAAGGACATCGCCCTGGCGATGGACGTGGCCGCGAGCGAGTTCCACACCGACGGCGTGTACGCGTTCGAGGGCGGCAAGAAGTCGGCCGACGAGATGATCGCGTACTACGCCGACCTGGTGTCGTCGTACCCGATCGTCTCGCTCGAGGACCCGCTGAACGAGGAGGACTGGGAGGGCTGGAAGAGCCTCACCGCCCAGCTCGGCGACAAGACCCAGATCGTCGGCGACGACCTGTTCGTCACCAACGTGGAGCGGCTGCAGCGCGGCATCACCGAGAAGTCGGCGAACAGCCTGCTGGTGAAGGTGAACCAGATCGGCTCGCTGACCGAGACGCTGGACGCGGTCGACCTCGCCCACCGCAACGGCTTCACCTGCATGATGAGCCACCGCTCCGGCGAGACCGAGGACACCACGATCGCCGACCTCGCGGTCGCGACGAACTGTGGCCAGATCAAGTCCGGCGCCCCGGCCCGGTCCGACCGGACCGCGAAGTACAACCAGCTGCTCCGGATCGAGGAGGAGCTGGACGACGCGGCGACGTACGCCGGTCGCTCGGCCTTCCCGCGGTTCCAGGGCTGAGATGCCGTCGTCCCGCCGGGAATCCGGTGCACGCCCCGGCTCGCGTCCGTCGAGCCGGACCCAGTCGCGGCCACCGGCGCGTCGGGGCGACCAGCCCAAACGCCGTACGACGGGGACCCCGGCCGGCCCGGTCCGGACCCGGGGCTCCCGCAACCTCACCGGCCGGGCGGCCGTCGTACTGCTCGTGCTCGGTGCGCTGATCGTGTCGTACGCGCAGAGCCTGCGGGTGTGGTTCGACCAGCACCAGCAGGTCACCGCGCTGCAGCAGGAGATCCGGGACCGGGAGAAGCGGGTCAACGAGCTGAACGACGAGATCGCCCGCTGGGACGACGACGCGTTCGTGAAGGCGCAGGCGCGGCAGCGGCTCGGCTGGGTGATGCCGGGCGAGGTCGGCTACCGCGTGATCGGCGCGGACGGGAAGCCGCTGGGTGCGCCGCCCGAGCCTTCGGCCCCGACAGACGGTACGACGGACGCACAGAAGCCGACCTGGTACACGAAGCTGTGGGGGAGTGTCGAGGGAGCGGGCAACCCGCCGGCCCCGGCGACGACGCCGACTCCGGCCAAACCGACCCCGAAGCCGATCATCACGCCGTCACCGAAGGCGACCCGGTGAGCGTCAGTCCCGCGGATGAGGAAGCGGTCAGCAAGCAGTTGGGCCGGACCGCGCGGGGCATCCGCGCCATCGCGCACCGCTGCAGCTGCGGCCTGCCGGATGTGGTGGAGACCGAGCCGCGACTGCCGGACGGTACGCCGTTCCCGACCACGTACTACGTGACCTGCCCGCGACTCGCGTCCGCGATCGGTACGCTCGAGGCCGAGGGCATGATGAAGGAAATGACCGACCGCCTGGGCAGTGATCCGGACCTGGCCGCGCGCTATCGGGCGGCCCACGAGTCCTACCTGGCCCACCGCGAGTCCATCCAGCACGTCGAGGAGATCGCCGGCATCACCGCCGGCGGCATGCCCAACCGCGTGAAGTGCCTGCACGTGCTGGTCGGTCACTCACTCGCCGCCGGCCCCGGAGTCAATCCCCTCGGCGACGAGGCCCTGGAAGCCCTGGAGGACTGGGGCCGCCGAGGTCCGTGTGTCTGAACGGGTTGCGGCCGTCGACTGCGGGACGAACTCGATCCGCTTGCTGATTGCCGACCTGGTCGACGGTCGGCTCGTCGAGGTCGATCGGCGGATGACGATCGTCCGCCTCGGGCAAGGCGTTGATGCGACCGGATCCTTCGCTCCGGAAGCGCTGGAGCGCGTCTTCACGGCATCTGACGACTTCGCCGCCGTGATCCGGGCGGCCGGCGTCGCGCGGACGCGATTCGTGGCGACCTCGGCGGCTCGGGATGCGAGCAACCGGGACGAGTTCTTCGCCGGCATCCGGGAGCGGTTCGGTGTGGAGCCGGAGATCATCTCGGGTGCGGAGGAGGCCGAGCTCAGCTTCCGCGGCGCCACGGCATCGCTCGGTCTCCCCGGGCCCTACCTCGTCGCGGACATCGGCGGCGGCTCGACCGAACTCGTCCTGGGCGACGCCGACGGCGTGATCGCGGCGGAGTCGCTCGACATCGGTTCGGTGCGGTTGACCGAGCGGCATGTCAGATCAGACCCCACGACGCCCGACGAACTCGACGCCATCGCCAAGGACGCGGACGCATTCCTGGACACGACCACAGTCCCGCTCGGGGATGCCCGCGCGCTGATCGGGGTCGGCGGGACTGTCACCACCGTCGCTGCGGTCGCTCTTGGGCTTCCGGAGTACGACCGGGCCGCGGTCCACCACGCGCGACTCGCCCGCGCTGACCTTCGCGCCGCGACCACCTGGTTGACGAACTCCAGTCGCGTTGAGCGTTCCGCCGTACCCACCATCCATCCCGGACGCGTGGATGTGATCGGCGCCGGAGCGCTCATCCTGCAGCGGCTCTTCGACCGGATGACGGTCGGCGAGGTGATCGTGTCCGAGCACGACATCCTCGATGGTGTCGCGCTCTCGCTCGGCTGACCGGGCCCTGGACCTGCTGGCGGGTGGCGGACCCGCCAGTGCGGTGATCCCGTAAGCCGGGAAGATCCAGACCCCGGGGAACGCCTGGAATGTGGGCGTCGCGCCGTCGTGATCAGCGGGCGCGGACGCCGTCGAGGGCGATCTCGAGCACCCGGACGCGCTGGTCGTCGTCCACGAAGCCGGCTGCGGTCAGTCCGCTGACCATCCGCAGCAGGTCGTCGAAGCTGACGTCGTTGCGCGCCTCCCCCGCCTCCTGCGCGCGCTCGAACAGCGGCGCACCGGCGGCGTACATCGCCTCCCGGGCCGTCTTGAACCGGTCCGAGTCGCGGTTGAGCGACTCCCAGATCGCGCGCTTGGTCGCGGCGTACTGGACGAAGCGGCGCAGCCAGGTGGTCAGGGCCTCCCACGGCGGCAGGTCGGCGACGTCCTCGGCCGCTTGGCAGAGCTCCTCGATCTCACCGAAGTACACGGCGTTGAAGAGGTCCTGCCGGGTCGGGAAGTTGCGGTACAGCGTGCCGATCCCGACGCCGGCCTGGCGGGCGATGTCCTCCAGCGACGCGTCGGCTCCCTTGCCGGCGAACGCGTCCCGCGCAGCGCCCAGCAACGCGTCGAAGTTCCGCCGCGCATCGGCCCGCGTCGGCCGCCGTACGTCGACCTGCAACGCCGGCCTGGACTGCTCATTCACCACGCGTTCACCCTAACCAGTTGAAACCGGAGGCACCCCTCCGTTATAGTGGAGGCATACCTCGACTTTACCAGGCCGGGGAACTTCTGCGCTTTAGTCCGGCGCGCACACCTCCCTTTCGAAGGACTTTTGCATGCCTGGAAACACAACTTCTCCGCGACTGACGCTGGCTGTGCTGGCGACGGTCGTGGCCTCGTTCTCGATGTTGCAGTCGCTGGTGAGCCCGGCGCTGCCCGTTATTCAGCATGACCTGCACACGACTCCGAGCACCGTCACCTGGGTGTTCACCGCATTGCTCCTGTCGGTCTCGGTGGCGACCCCACTGCTCGGCCGGATCGGCGACATGCACGGCAAGGAGCGCACGCTCCTGATCGCGCTGATCGCGCTCGCGGTCGGCTGTCTGCTCGCCGCGCTGGCCCCGAACATCGCCGTACTGATCGGAGCCCGCGTGCTGCAAGGTGTCGGCGGAGCGGTGTTCCCGCTGTCGTTCGGCATCATCCGGGACGAGTTCCCGTCGGAGCGGGTGCCGTCCGTGGTCGGCGTGGTGTCGGCGATCATCGCCGCCGGTGGCGGTCTCGGCATCGTCCTGGCCGGCCCGATCGTGCAGTCGCTCGGGTGGCGCTGGCTGTTCTGGATCCCGATGGTCGTGATCTCGGTGTCCGCGGTGATGGTCCGCCGCTACGTCCCCGAGTCGCCGAACAAGGTGCCCGGCCGGATCGACTGGCTGGCCGCCACGTTGCTGTCCGGCTGGCTGGTAGCGCTGCTGTTGCCGCTGAGTGCGGGCCGGTCCTGGGGTTGGGGTTCATTGTTGACAATCGGATTGTTCGCGGCCGCCGTCGTACTGCTGATTTCCTGGATCACCGTGGAACTGCGGTCGCGGAACCCGCTGATCGACATGCGGATGATGCGGCTGCCGGCCGTCTGGACGACGAACCTGGTGGCGCTGCTGTTCGGTGCGGCGATGTTCGCGGTGTACGCGTTCGTGCCGCAGTTCATGCAGATCCCGAAGGCTGCCGGGTTCGGTTTCGGCTCGAGTGTCACGCAGGCCGGTCTGTTGATGCTGCCGATGCTGGTCACGATGGCCATCACCGGTTCGCTCAGTGGGCCGTTGGCGCCGCGGTTCCACGTGAAGGCCCAGGTGGTCTGGGGTTCCGCGCTGATCCTGGTCGCGGCGCTCGCGTTCGCGGAGTTCCACGACCAGCCGTGGCAGGTCGCGCTGTCGACCGCGCTCTTCGGCGTCGGGCTCGGGCTTGCGTACGCCTCGATGACCAGCCTGATCGTTCAGAGCGTCCCGCGTGAGCAGACCGGCGTCGCCACCGGCATGAACGCCAACATCCGCACCATCGGCGGCTCGATCGGCACAGCCCTCGCCAGCTCGATCATCACCGGCCACCTCCAGCCCAACGGCCTCCCCGCCGAATCCGGCTTCACCGACACCTTTCTCCTCCTCTCCACCTTCGCCGCAGCCGCCGTCCTCCTCGCCCTAGCCATCCCCACCATCCGCCACCCCCGCCCCACGGTCGCGGAGCCGGCCCTGGAAGAACTGGTCGGCTAACCCGTCGACTGCCGCGAGGACTCGGTCCCACGGCAACTCCCGCTTGGCTTCGGTCCGCGGCTCCAGCAACTCCCACTCCACCAGTACGACGCCTGCCTCGCGCAGTGTGTCCAGATGACCGGCCCACGCGGGATGCCTCGCGTGGGCCGCGTTCACTTTCGGGAACACGACCATCGGCGTACTGCCGAGTCCCTCCGAAAGCACGCTCAACGCCTGGTTGTCGCCGATCCCGAGGGCCAGCTTGGCAACCGTGTTGGCGCTCGCCGGAGCCGCCACGAACAGGTCGATCGGTGGGTGCGGCCGAGCCTCCCCGGGACGCCGGGGCTGCGACCGCACCGGCAGTCCGGTGATCCGTTCCAGTTCCCACCGCTCAGCCGGCGCGATCCACGCGGCCGCCGTCGGCGTGACGGTGATCGCCACCTGATGCTCCCGATCGAGCAGAGGCCTGACCAGCCCCTCCCGCAACTGCTCGACGCCGCCGGTTGCCGACGCGACCACTCCGATGACGCTCATGTCCCTAGTCTGAGGGGATGAAGCTGCCGCATCCGTTGACGGGGGAGTTGTTCGAGAGTCCGGTGCCGCCGGGGACCGGGTGGCCGGAGGATCCCGCCGTACGACGTACTCCGGTGGCGGAGGATGCGTCCGGGGTGCTGCGGTTGGCGGCGACCGCAGAGTTGCGGGAGCTGGAGGCGCGCGTGTCCGTCTGCCGCGCCTGTCCGCGTCTCGTCGAGTGGCGGGAAGACGTTGCCGTCAGCAAGCGAAAGTCCTTCGCCGACCAGCCGTACTGGGGCCGCCCGATCCCGGGCTGGGGTGCCGCCGATCCGCGGATCCTGATCGCCGGCCTCGCCCCAGCGGCCAACGGCGGCAACCGCACCGGCCGCGTCTTCACCGGCGACCGCTCCGGCGACTGGCTGTTCGCCGCCCTCCATCGCGTCGGCCTGGCCAACCAGCCCACCAGCGAACACGCCGGCGACGGCCTCCACCTGATCGGCACGCGCATGATCGCGGCCGTCCGCTGCGCCCCACCCGCCAACAAGCCCACCCCCGAAGAGCGCGACACCTGCGCTCCCTGGTTCCGCCGCGAACTCGAGCTCGTCCTCCCCACCACGCAAGCCATCATCTGCCTCGGCAAATTCGGCTACGACGCCCTCCTCGCCGCCCTGGCCACAGTAGGAGGCACCGTCCCCAAACCCCGCCCACCCTTCGGCCACGCCGTAGAGCACCCCATCGAAACGCCGTACGGCGAAGTCACCGTCCTGGGCTGCTATCACCCCAGCCAACAAAACACCTTCACCGGCAAACTCACCGAACCAATGCTCGATGCAGTCCTCACCCGCGCGAAGTCGATCGCCGGCCTCTGACGGTTGAACCATCTGACCGGTGCCCTGCGTATGAGTGGCCGCGTCTGCAACCTGGCGCCCAGCTACCCAGTACAAAGCAGAGCAGAGGAGAGGCATGACCATCGACAGCACGAGTCTGGTGAAGGTCCGCATCGCCGCCGGAGCCGCGGCAGCCGCACTGGCGTTCGCGGCCGCGCCCCAGGCGTCGGCATCCGCCGCGGCAAAGTCGGTCCATGGATTCACCAGCACCGGAATGGAGTTCATCAACTCGGACAACAGCGTCCTGGCCGAATGCGGGAACCAGTTCAGCGGTCGGGTGACAGCTGACGACGGCGGCGGCGAGGTGAAGGCTGCCATCGACAACTTCATCGTCAGTTGCAACGACGGCACCCGGGTGACGCCCAACGCCCTGCCGTGGACCCTCGACCTCCTGAAGGATCGCGGCTACACGATCGACGGCGTCGACCTGAACATCACCACGTCCAAGGGAACGTGTCGGTACACCGGCACGGTCAACGGTGTCATGGAATTCCCGGACGGCGTCTACGACCTGCGCGGTTCTCTGACCCGCCGAAGCGGTACCTGCGGCGGATCCGAAACCCTCAATGTGAGTGCCCTCACCGAGGTGATCAACACCGGCAATTGACGAGCCGCACCGCCCGCCGGCGCTCGGGGGCCGGCGGCGGTGCCATCTCCACAAAGAGGCGGTTGATCCCACCGGGAGCGAGTGGCAGGGTCCTGTCTCATGATCGACGACTTCGCGAAGGCATATCTGCACGATTACCTGCAACATATCCGCGAGGCGATGCTCGCCAAGGTAGATGGGCTCTCGGAGTACGACGCCCGCCGCCCGCTGACCACTACCGGGACCAACCTCCTGGGCTTGATCAAGCACTTGGCGACCTGGGAAGCCAGGTACTTCGGCGAGGTCTTCGATCGTCCCTTCCCCGAACCGTTGCCCCGCTGGGATGTCGAGGCCGAGCGCCTCGCCGACATGTGGGCGACCGAGTACGAGTCCCGCAGCAACATCATCGACCGGTACCGGCGAGTGTGGGACCACAGCGACGCGACGATCAAAGCGCTCGCTATCGATGCCCCTGGCCACGTTGCGTGGTGGCCGCGCCCCGAGGTGAAACTGTTCGACATCCTGGTCCACATGCTCGCCGAGACCAGTCGGCACGCCGGCCACGCCGACATCCTTCGCGAAGGACTCGACGGAGCGGTGGGAACGGACGCGGAGAGCATGGCCGTGCAAAGGCACGACGCGGCCTTCTGGAAGGAGCAGCGCGCAAAGATCGAGCAGGCCGCCAGAGCAGCCGACCCGACCAACGCCTGACGGGTACCGTGTCAGCGACCGGGCAGTCCTCCCGCATGGGGTCCGCGGTCAGTTCACAGGGGCGCGACGGCTTGCTTCGCGGACGATGCGATCGGCGGTCTGATCGGGGGTAAGGGTCGCGGTGTCGAACCACCAGCCGACATCGCCAAACTCGCGCTTCATGTCGGCGTCGAGGGTCTCGTAGTCGTCGAAGTCGAATCGCTCACGGGGATCCCTGATGGTGTTGCGGTATTGGCAAGCGTCGATGCCCGGCGCGAGGACAACGAACAAGCCCCGCCGGGCACTGAGGAGATCAAGGAAGAAGTCCAGCTTCTCGCGGGACGGCACCGTCGCATCGATCAAGGGCGTGAACCCGGCGTCGGAGAAGTTGTTCGCCAGCGCGCACAGATTGCGGTGCAACAGCTCCACCTGCCGCGCCGCTTCATCGGCAGGCTCGCCCAGCGCCCAGACGAAGCCATTGACAATCATCGCGTTCAGCCCGTCGCCGCCGAGCCGAGCGGAACGCTCCAGCCGCTGGGCAACCAGCCTTGCACAGTCGACTTCCCGGCGCCAGGCATCCCCGTCACAAGCAAGCAGTCCGACGCCCCAACACCAATCACGACCGAAATCGTGTCAGCACGCCCGCAGCCCGGCAGTCACATTTCCCAGACGCCTTCAAGGAGAGCCGGCGTTGTCCGATCCAGCGCTGACGTGAGCGTGATGTGCGACACGGGACGTCACAGGCGCGATGGCTGCGGCGTCGTATGGATGACCGCGGATTGCGGCCGAGCGTGGAGGATGACCAAGGAGGGTCGAGCCATGAAGCGCCCATGGAGCAACCTGCGAGCAAGGGTATTCCCCGACCATTGGTCGCTGCTGTTCGGGCAGATCGCCTTCTACAGCTTCGTCGTGATCGTACTCAGCGGCGTGGTCCTGACGGTGTACTACGAACCGTCGGTCGGTCACGTCGTGTACGACGGACCGTACGCACCGCTGCACGGCGTAGAGATGTCGCGGGCACTGGATTCGACCATGGCGATCACCTTCGAGGTCCGCGGTGGGCTGCTGATCCGCCAGATCCATCACTGGGCCACGCTGATCATGATGGCGGCGATCACGCTGCACTTGTTGCGGCTGTTCTTCACCGCCGGGTTCCGTCGGCCACGGCGCCTGAACTGGCTCGTTGTCGTCGGGCTGCTCATCGTCATGCTGGCCGCAAGCCTCACCGGCACTTCACTCCCGGACGACATGGCGTCCGGCACGAGCCTCGCCGTACTCGACGGTGTCCTGCAGGCGACTCCGCTCGTCGGCTCTGGCCTCTCGGCCCTGCTGTTCGGTGGGCAGTTCCCGGGCGATGTGCTCTCGTGGTTCTACCCGTTGCACATCGTCGTCCTGCCCGCCCTACTTGTCGTCCTCTTCGTTGTCGGTGCGGTCCTCGCGCTCAGGCACAAGCCCGCGCAGCTCGCCGAACCCGGGCGAACGGAAGACAACGTGGTGGGCCGTCCGGCGACTGTGGCCGCGGTCAAGAGCGTTGGCCTGTTCTGCTTCGTCGCGGGGGTTACGATCCTCATGGCCGCGACGGCGACCATCAATCCGGTGTGGCTGTACGGCCCTGCGGATCCGGCGAACACCTCGGCCGGTGTCGGCCCGGCGTGGTATCTCGCCTTCCTCGACGGCTCGCTTCGGCTGGCGCCAGGCTGGGAATTCGTCTGGTGGGGCAAAACGTTCAGCTTGGCCGTGCTGATGCCGGTCACGGTCTGCACGCTGTTCCTTGCACTCGTCGCCGTCTACCCGTTCATCGAGGAGCGGCTGACCGGCGACCGCAGGCATCACCACCTGCTCGAGCGGCCACGCAACAACCCGACCCGAACCGGCATCGGAGTCGCCGGCGTCACCTTCTATGGCATCCTCTGGGCCGCAGCCGGCGCCGACACCATAGCCGTGCAGTTCCACCTCTCGGTCAACTCACTCCTGCACGTCTTCCAGGTCCTCGTGGTCCTGGGCCCGCCCGCCGCACTGGTGATCACCCGCCGCATCTGCACCGGGCTGCAGGAACGGGATACGCAGATCGCGGTGCTCGGCGTCGAGACCGGCCGCGTAGTCCGGCGCACGGACGGCGGGTACGTCGAGCAACACCGTTCAGTCGACGTATATCGGCGCTGGCAGCTCGTGGGTGCATCCGCGGAAGACCGCGCGATGACCGCACAGACCATCCCCGCGACGACGGACGCAACGCACGAAGATGCTGAATGACAGGCACGAGGAGCGTGCTCAGCCCGTGCGATGGTGACATGTATTCCGAGCCTCGGGAGTTCATTGCAGGCCTGACAGGAGGGCCTTCCGGCCTTGCAGATTCCGTAGTGCGCATTCCGCTCGACAAACGGAACGACGACTGAGTGAGCCGGATGGCGGACCTCTGCATCGGCCCATCAGGAGGCACGGAATCGTAGGACATCAGGTGGCACACGACACTCAAGGGTGCACCGTGTACACGTGACGCGCGACGGTCGAAAGCACGGATCGTGCTAGCGCCGCGTCAAGCAAGGTTGGGGAGGTAATCCGCAGTGACCACCATCCCGAAGCCGGACCTGGCGGCCAGGTGCGGGGTTCACCCCTGATCTGGTCCCTTCACCCCGGGTATGCGGTGGGTAGAAGGGTGCAGCTGCGAGGTTCTCCCCCGAAATTGCCCCGGGCGGAAGGCGAGTGCGGTAACGACCTCGACGTTTCCTGGCGAGGCACTAGTAGACAGGTGGAGTCCGTGATGGTGGCTTCGGCGGCGACGAGTTGCCGAGGTGCTCGCTGGCCTGGAGTGGGGAGCTGGGTCACGCGGTGGGGACCTTGAACACGCTATTTCCTGTTCACGGTCCCTGTTCGGGGTCCACGGCCTCGCGCTGCGACCGCTGCCCGGCGTACCGGCGGCGGCGTGATTTCGGTGGGGGTCGCCCGGGACTGGCGTGCGGGCGCGGGCAGCTGCCGCTCACCAACCTCGATCGATGACCTGCAGCCACGCTCGCGTAGGAAAGCGCTCGACTGGAACGGCAAGTTGGTGAGTGCCGGCGGTCTGCCATCAGTCTCGCAACATCGCGGACCGCGGCTCCCTGGATGAGTGTGTTGCCGTGCAATCCCAGGGTCGGCGTTCGTCCGGCAGTTGTCGATCGAAAGGCCTTTGCGCAGGATCGATGACGAGGACATGGACCAGTTCCACTACTACTGCCCCGGACGGCATTCGAACCTGTATGCCTGTGAGAGCCGCGAGGTTTAGGTTCGACCTGGCCGTGTTCGGGGCGATCCGCACGGGTTCGTGTCGCCTCGGTCGCCCGGGCCGTGCACGCCGCCTGAACGCGACCGAACGCGGTCGAACTGCAACCGAGACGGCTGAGGTGCACGGACGGCCATCCGGCAGCCGTCCGCCAGGTGATCTGCGACAGTCGAAAGCACGGATCGCGGCATGTTCGCGCTTCGAAGCGGAGATAAAATTCGAGTGTGACCGACACCTACGACGACGGCATGATCGTGTGCGGCACCGACCGGCTGGAGATCCGCTCCTACTACTTCCCATTCGGTACCAAGCGCGTTCCGTACGCGCGGATCCAAGGCCTCCAACGCATCGAGATCAAGGGCGTTTGGTCCGGCAAGTGGCGCTTCTGGGGAACGGGCAACCCGCGGTACTGGGCCAACCTCGACAGGAAGCGACCGAACAAGACGGCCGGCTTTGTCGTCGACCTCGGACGCAGGGTCAGTCCGATCGTCACCCCCGACAAGCCCGACGCGTTCGAGTCCGTGCTCCGCAGCCGAGCGAACCTCGGAGCGGGCAACGCACGTCGGATGAAGGGTCCCTTCATCTGACGGACCGCCCTCGGCGCGCCACGAAGTCCTTCCGAATGCGCCGTTGGAGCCGCTGTGACATGCGTGCCGGGCAGCCGGAAACGTCCAGGAGACATCCCCACATCCAAATCGGCTGCCTTCGGACTGCACTGACAACTGCAACCGCTGTTGCAACTATCGCGGGTGTTCTTTCAGCCTGGCTAATATTCCCCGCAACGCATCTTCGCAGGTCAGAGGATGGTGCCCGGGACGGGATTCGAACCCGTATGCCTGTGAGGGCCGCGAGGTTTAAGCTCGCTGCGTCTGCCGTTCCGCCACCCGGGCCAGCCGGCTCGCCTTGAGGTTACAAGTTACTTGTAGACCTTGCGGGGGTAGACGGCGTGGGCGCCGGCGACGCGGTCGAGGAAGAGTTGGCCGTTGCAGTGGTCGATCTCGTGCTGGAGGGCGCGGGCCTCGAAGGCGTCGGTGGTGATGGTGAGGGCGTCCGTCGTACCGGGGAGGACGCCGGTGACGGTCAGGCGGGTGGCGCGTTTGACGTCGCCGGTGAAGTCGGGGACGGACATGCAGCCCTCGCGGCCCTTCTCCTGCCGGGTTGCCTCGACCACGACGGCGTTGCAGAGCACGAAGACGCCGTGGCGGGTGCGCGCCTTCGGGTGATTGGTCACGTCGAGAGCGAACATCTGCGCCGCCACGCCGACCTGGGGCGCCGCCAGACCGACGCAACCCGGCGACACCCGCATGGTTGCGACCAGATCCGCCGCGAGCTGGATCATCGCCGGATCGAGCGGATCCACGGTCGCGCCCTCGGTCGCCAGGACGGGGTGCGGGGCGCGGACCACGTCCAGAACCTCACCGGCCACGCCGAGCTGCGAAGGAGTCCAGCCGGAAATCAGTTCGGCCACGGTCACAGGTCGTCGCTCTCGGCCGGCCGCAAGGTGACGCCGACGCCGAGCTCTTCGGCGGTGATGTCGAGTGCGCGGTAGAGCATGTCCAGCTCGGCGGACGGCGGCAGCTCGACCTCCGCGGTCAGCACGTACAGCTCCCCGCTCAGCCGGGTCGCCAGGTCCGTGATCGTTCCGCCCGCCGACGCGATCATCCGCGTCACGGCGGCCACGATCCCGGGCCGGTCGGCGCCGTGCACGCTCAGCATGTACGGCGCTCCGATCGGCGCGTGCTCGTGTTCGGGGCCGACCCGGCGCACCGTGATCACCAGCTCACCGCGCAGTGGCTCGAGTGCGGACTTCACCTCGTCGTACGGTCCGGAGCAGACGATCATCATGGCGAAATGACCGCGCAGCAGCGTCATGGTGGAGTCCTCGAGGTTGACCCCGGTCCCGGCCAGGGCCTCGGTGACGTCCGCGATGATGCCCGGGCGATCCGGGCCGATGACGGTGACGGCGAGCTGACTCATGCCCGGAAACCTACCGCCGACCTAAGTAGCTCAAGAAAGCGACTTCGGTATGCGGACAGCCACAACTGCCCTGGAGAGCGCTTACGCACCGCTAGATTCGGGACATGACCGGGTCCACACATCGCCGTCGCAGCAGGCGGGACTGGATCGTGGACAGCATCGTCTTCGTTCTCGCGATCCTGTTCGGCATCTGGACATTCAGTGAGGGCGAGAGCGACCCCGTCCACCGGGGCCTGCTCGCGTTCGACTTCGTGTCGGGGATGGCGCTGTGCCTGACGCTCTGGTTCCGGCGCCGATGGCCGGTCCAGCTGGCCCTGGTGGCGGCCGTGGTCACGATCTACTCCGAGGCGGCCAGCGGGGCGGCGCTGGTCCTGATCATGACGGTCGCGATCCACAAGCCCTGGCGTACGTCGCTACTGATCTTCGTGGCCAACGCGGTCAGCCTGCTCGTCTACATCCAGGTCCGGCACAAGGCCGATGGAACAGCGCTGATGGTCGCCGCCATCGCGATCTACATCGCGGTGGCCGGCTGGGGCTTCTACATCCGATCGCGCCGCCAGCTCCTGCAGACTCTGCGGGATCGCGCCGAACGCGCCGAGACCGTCGCCAAGCTGGAGGCCGAGCAGGCCCAGCTGCGGGCTCGGGAGGAGATCGCCCGCGAGATGCACGACGTACTCGGCCATCGCCTGTCCCTGCTGAGCGTGCATGCCGGCGCGCTGGCCTATCGCCCGGACGCGTCCACCGCGGAGGTCGCCGGGGCTGCCGAGATCATCCGGGCCAGCGCGCACCAGGCGTTGCAGGACCTTCGCGAGGTGATCGGCGTACTGCGGGCCCCGGTGGGGGAGCTGCCGCAGCCGACGTTCGCCGATCTGCCCGTGTTGGTGGAGGGCTCGCGCAAGGCCGGGCTGCCGGTGGAGTTGGTGCTGGACGCGCCCGGCGCACTACCCGAGCACGTCGGGCGGACGGCGTACCGGATCGTGCAGGAGGGGCTCACCAACGCGCTCAAGCACGCGCCAGGCGAGCCGGTCCAGATCACCGTATCCGGTGCCCCGGGCAACGGCTTGGAGGTGGAGCTCCGCAACCCCGCGCCGAACCGCAGACGCGGGGACGGGCAAGGTTTGAAGGGATTGACCGAGCGCGCCGCCCTGGTGGAGGGACGGATCGAGCACGGCCGCACCCCCGACGGCGAGTTCCGGCTCTTCGCCTGGCTACCGTGGCCGGCATGAGCGAGCTCAGCATCAAGCACAGCCGATCTCGTGCCTCGGCCGGGCC
Organism: Kribbella sp. NBC_01484; assembly: GCF_036227145.1. Taxonomy (NCBI): domain Bacteria; kingdom Bacillati; phylum Actinomycetota; class Actinomycetes; order Propionibacteriales; family Kribbellaceae; genus Kribbella; species Kribbella sp. NBC_01484. The sequence goes on along the minus strand of NZ_CP109437.1, from coordinate 957,373 downwards.
CGGAGCGAACCGAGGACGTGGATGAGTATTCGGGTCCTGATTGTCGACGACGATCCGCTGCTGCGCGCTGGGCTGAAGCTGATGCTCGGCGGCGCGCCCGACATCCGCGTGGTCGGCGAGGCCGGTGACGGCAGCGGCGTACAGGGGCTGATCGACCAGTTGGCGCCGGACGTCATCCTGATGGACATCCGGATGCCTGGCACCGACGGCCTGACCGCGACGGAGGCCGTCCGGCGGCGTCCGGGCGCGCCCGAGGTCGTCATCCTGACCACGTTCGACGCCGACGAGCACGTGCTGCGCGCACTCCGTGCCGGGGCCGCCGGCTTCGTGCTCAAGGACACCCCGCCGGCCGAGATCGTCGATTCGGTACGGCGGGTGGCCGCCGGCCAGCCCGTACTCTCGCCGGCCGTCACCAAGCGGCTGATCACCAGGGTCGCCGCCTCAGGTCAGGACAACCGCAAGGCCAAGGCGGTCGCCCGTCTCGCCGGCCTGAACGACCGTGAGCGGGGGATCGCCGTCGCGGTCGGCGAGGGCAAGTCGAACGCCGAGATCAGCGCGACCCTCTACCTCAGCGTCCCGACCGTGAAGACGCACGTCTCCCGCATCCTGACCAAACTCGACCTGAACAACCGCGTGCAGATCGCGCTCCTGGTCCACGACGCCGATCTGTTGCACTAGGCAACGTCGCGCCACCACTCCGTAACGTCCGAAGAAGTGTGGGTTACAGCCCACACTTCTTCGGACGTAAGGACTCAGATAGCAACTCAGGATTGGGTCGCGCGGCGGAACTCGTCGTTCGGGGTCTGGAGGCTGCCGAGGCTGGTGACCTCGCGGCGGAAGAACAGCGCCAGCGTCCAGTCGAGGATGACGCGTGCCTTGCGGTTGAAGGTGGGGACACGGGACACGTGGTAGGTCCGGTGCAGGAACCAGGCCAGCCAGCCCTTGACCTTCACGCCGTACAGCTGGGCGACGCCCTTGTGCAGACCGAGGCTCGCGACCGAGCCGACGTACTTGTGCTCGTAGTCCTGCGGCGGCTGCCCGTCGACCACCCGGAGGATGTTCGCGGCGAGCTGGCGGGCCTGGCGTACGGCGTGCTGGGCGTTCGGAGCGCAGTACGCGCCGGTCTCGCTCGTCAGGTCGGGTACGGCGGCGTTGTCGCCGGCGGTCCAGGCGTCAGCGACACCCTCGATCCGCAGGTTGGCCAGCGCCTTGACGCGGCCCTTCTCGTCCAGCGGGAAGTCGGTCGCGGCCAAAGCCGGGTTCGCCTTCACGCCGGCCGTCCAGACGATCGTGTCGGCGTCGAACTCATCGCCGTCGCTGAGTACGACGTGGCCCTTCTCGCAGGACTCCAGCCGGGTCTCCAGCCGGATGTCCATGTTGCGCTTGCGGAGCTGGTCCACGGTGTACTTGCCGAGATCCGGGCCGACCTCGGGCAGGATTCGGTCGGTGGCCTCGACCAGCACCCAGTGCATGTCCTCGGGTTTGATGTTGTCGTAGTACCGGGTCGCGTAGCGGACCATGTCCTCGAGCTCCGCGAACGCCTCGACACCGGCGTACCCGCCGCCGATGAAGACGAAGGTCAACGCGGACTTGCGCAGCACCGGGTCCGGCTGGGACGACGCGACGTCGAGGCGGTCCAGCACCTTGTTGCGCAGGGCGATCGCCTCTTCGACGTTCTTGAACCCGGTGGCCTCGTCGGCCAGGCCGGGGATCGGCAGCGTCCGGGCGATCGAGCCGAGCGCGACCACGATCTGGTCGTAGGCCAGCTCGTACTCCGGGCCCTCCTCGGGCATCACCTTGGCGACCTTGTGGGCGTGGTCGATCCCGGTCACCCGGCCGGTCACCACCCGGCAGCCCTTGAGGGTCTTGCGCAGCGGCACCACGACGTGCCGCGGCTCCACCGAGCCGGCCGCGGCCTCTGGCAGGAACGGCTGGTAGGTCATCACCGACCGCGGGTCGACCACGGTCACCCGGATCCGGCCCTTGCGAGCCGCCCGGCGCAGGCCGTACGCGGTGTACATCCCGACGTAACCGCCTCCGACGACGAGGATGTGCGGCACTTGGGCAGTCATGCGGTTCACTCTCCCTGAGTGGTCTTCAGACTTCATGTTCACTTCAACGCTAAGCACTCGTGAAAGATTTCACAAACCCTCTCGCGGGTGATCTCACCCACCGAACAGTCCCCCTCCGGGTGACCTCTCATCCCCTCATGGTGAGGCCCGTACCCCCGCCCGACCAGCGCCAACCCGCACCGACACACAACCGCAAGCCACCCCTCGCCGGCCCGACGAAGACCTTGATGCCGAGCCAGGAAACGCTGCGTTCACACCGCGCGCTGCCTGGTCCTGGAATCGACTGACCCAGCGCACTCCGATGGGTCAGCCCATCAGCGTGCGGGTTGCCCCACCAGAGTCCGGTTGGCCAACCCACCGTCCGGTCGGCCAACCCACCGTCTCGTGGGCTGACCCACCGTCTCGTGGGCTGACCCATCAGACGGGGTTCACTAACCAGCGGGGGTTGGCGCCGGGTGCCGCGGTTCGCCGGACGTGGCCGGCGTGAGCGCACCTCGTACTCGCGGGTGATGAGGCCCCATCTACTCGGACTCGCCTTCCAGGGCGAGGCGGTAGCCGCTGGGGGTTTGGAGGAGGAGGCGGCGGTACCGCCAGCCGGGGGCCGGCTCGTTGACCTCGAGCTCGTAGTCGAGTCCCGCGGTCCGGCAGAGTTCGACGGCGGCGTCGACGTCGGAGACGCCGATCTGCCAGGTGAGGACGCTGGGTGGATCGTTGTCTGCGTCGGCCTGCTGGATGCCGAAGTTGATGGTGTCCGTTCCGAAGGCGATGAAGTCGGGGTACTCGTCGCCCTCGTAGATCACCGGCAGCCCGAGCTTCTCGTAGAAGGCGCGCTCCGCGGCGAGGTCTGACACGTTCAGTACGGGCGCCAGGCGGGTGAACAGCGGGTCAGTGGACATGGCCACCAGTGTCTTCCTCAGGCAGCCGGTAGACGGAAACGTGCGAGGGGGAGTCGGCGGTGAACTCGGTGCCGGTCCAGTTGGCGTGGCGGGATTCGAGGGTTAGGCCGGCTAGTTGGGCCATCAGGTCGAGTTCGGCGGGCCAGATGTAGCGGTGTGGGCTGCGGAAGAGCTCTGCCTGGGTGCCTTCGCCGAAGTGGAAGTGGTGTGAGACGACGTGTTGCTGCAGTACGTCGTACGTGTCCAAGAGGATGTACCCGGAGTCGGCGACCCCGACCGTGGCCGGGATGCCGGGTGGGAGGCGGCGGAGTTCGGGGACCCAGAGCTCGATCACGAAGCGGCCGCCGGGGGAGAGGTGGCGGGCGGCGTTCCGGAAGCACGCGACCTGCTCCTCCTGCGTGAGCAGGTTGGAGATCGTGTTGTAGACCAGATAGACGAGGGTGAACTCGCCCGGCACGCGGACGGCGGACATGTCGCCGACGGTCACCGGGATCGCGGCCTCATCGGCCTTCGTCCGCAGTTGCTCGAGCATCGCCGTGGACAGCTCGATCCCGCTGACCGGCACGCCGCGCTCCGCCAGCGGTACGGCGACCCGCCCGGTGCCGATCGCGAACTCGAGTGCCCGGCCATCGCCGGCCAATTCGGCCAGCCGATCCACGGTCGGCCCGAGTACGTCGGCCGCGAACATCCCACTGCCCGGGGTGTCGTACCTCCGCGCTGTGTCGGCGTTCCAGATCTCGTTCTGCCGGGCCGCGGCGGGTGAGAGCCACCGGAGCTTGTCCCCATCGGCTTCCTCGCCGATCTTGCGGAAGCCGAGGCGGTCATACAGCCGGCGAGCGTCCGGGTTGTCCCGTTCCACGCCGAGATCCAGCGGTACGCCGGTACTCGCGGCCTCGGACTGCAGTCCGGTGATGATCGCCGTACCGATCCCGCGGTTCTGGACCTCCGGCAGGAGCTGGATCCCGTTGAGCTGGATGGACTCCGTGGTCCGGCTGACCCGGAGACGGCCGACCGGGCGGCCGTCGAGCTCGATCACGCTCAGCGTGGACGACTCGTCCTCGAGCAGCTCACGGTGCCACGCGCCGAAACCGGCGTGCCACTCCGCCTCGTCGACGTCGGCGGCCAGGCGGCCCTGGGCGCGGGTCGCTTCGAGGGTCACGTGCGTGAGGAACGCGATGTCGGCCGCCGAGGCCGGGCGAATGCGGTAAGGCTCTGCCATGACCGACCAACCTATGCACCGGCTGCATCGCCCGCGACAGGTTTTACTCGCCCACCTGACCGTCGGTCGACTCTCTGAGGATGTCGAGGTGGCCGAGGTGGCGAGCGGTCTCCTCGATCAGGTGGGCGACGGCGTACCGAAGCGTGAAGGTCATGCCGTCCGAGCGGGCGCGATCGTCGAAGGCGGCCGCCGCCGTGATCTCGCGCGAGCGGGCGCATTCAGCCCGGTACGCCGCCAGCACGCTATCGACCGTGTCGTCGGGAGCGATCGGGAAACCGCCGTGCGGATCCTCCTCGGTCCACGGCCACTCGATGTCGAGACCCGCGAAGTCGATCGCGAACCAGAACCGCTCCACCGCGGTCAGATGTTTGACGATGCCCGCCGGTGTCAGTGCGGACGGATGGACCGGTCGGGCGAACGCCTGGGCGTCGGTCAGACCGGTGAGTTTGAGCTCGACGGTTGAGCGCAGGAAGTCGAGCAGGCCGGTGAGCGTACTGCGTTCGTCGGCGTCCTCGGCGGGCCGGACGCGGGTGATCTCGGGCATCGGACCACGGTAAGCGCGACAGAGCTCTGTGAGAAAGGTTGATCGGCGGGGTGTTGCGAGAGTGAATAGGAGTGTGGAGAGTTACCGCAATCTGGTGCTGGCGGGTTCGCTGCTCGTGCCTCCGGCCGTTTGTGCGCTGTTGACCCCGTTTCGCGACAACTTCGACAACGCGAACGCCGCCCTGCTGCTGGTGGTGGTGATCGTCGCGGTCGCGGCGTTCGGCATCCGGCTCGCCGGGGTGCTGGCGGCGGTGTCGAGCGCGGTGTGGTTCGACTTCTTCCTGACCGTGCCGTACAACACCTTCACGATCAACAGCAGCTCCGACGTCGAGCTGACCGTGTTGCTGGTGCTGATCGGTACCGCGGTCACCGAGATCGCGATCTGGGGCCGCAGGCAACAAGCCCGGGCGTCCCGGCATCTCGGCTACCTGGACGGCGTGATCACCACCTCGCAGGCGGTCGCGGCCGGTGGGTCCACGGACGACCTGATCGAGCAGGTGCGCGCCGAGCTGACCGCCGTACTGGGGATCGACGGGGTCAAGTTCGTTGCCGGGGACAAGCAAACGCAGGCGCCGCGGCTGAACGCGGACGGCTCCGTGACGCGCGGCAGCCACGAACTGAAGGTCGAACGCGACGGTCTGCCGACCAACTCCGAGATCGTGCTCGCCGTCCAGCACGCCGGCGAGACGCGCGGCCGCTTCCTGCTCACCGCGGCCGCCCGGATCGTCCGCCCCGACCTCGAGCAGCGCCTCGTCGCTGTCGCCCTGGCGGACCAGGTCGGCGCCGCCCTCTCCAGCCATGAGGCACTGCACCCGCACCTCTGACAGCACTGCGCCGTCCCCTCTGACCGGCCTGCGGGAGCAAGACGTCCCGGGTGGCCGCCGGTCCGGCGTCGTGCCTGCCCATACAGGCACGACGCCGTCAGACCGTGAGCACCATCTTCCCGGCGACGCGGCCGCTCTCGCTGAGCTCATGAGCCTTCGCGGCATGCTCCAGCGGAAACACCTGCTCCACCGCCACCCGCAACTCACCGTCATCCACCAGCCGCGCGATCGCGTCCAGGTCGTCCGTCGCCGGAGCCATCCGGAACTCCTCGTACCGGAGCCCACGAGCCGCGGCCTTCGCACGGACCTCGCTGCGGTCCGGCCCGGTCCCGCGGACATCGAGCAGGATGCCGTCCGGCGTCAGTACGTCGAGCGACCGTACGGCGTACTCGGCTCCGATCGGATCCAGTACGACGTCGACGTCGCGGACCGCGGTGGTGAAGTCGGTCGTGGTGTAGTCGATCAATTCGTCGGCGCCGAGCCCGCGCAGGAAGTCATGCTTCACCGCGCGAGCGGTCCCGATCACGTAAGCACCGCGGGCCTTGGCGATCTGGACGGCGAGGTGGCCGACACCGCCCGCCGCGGCGTGGATCAGTACCCGAGCACCCGGCCCGATCTTCGCGATGCCAACCAAAGGCTGGTACGCCGTCAACCCCGCGGTGGGAAGCGCCGCCGTGTGGACCCAGTCGGCCGTGGACGGCTTGCGGGCCAAGCGATCCACGCTCGCGACAGTGAACTCGGCGTACGCGCCTCGAGGTGGGTAGACGACGCCGTAGAGCTCCTCGCCGGTGTCCTCGCGGATGCCTGCGAAGTCGAGACCAAGGACGAACGGCGGCGGACCGAAGCGGGGGAGCAGACCGGAGCGCACCTTCCAGTCACTCGGGTTCACCCCAGCGGCGCGGACCCGGATCAGGACCTCGCCAGGGCCAGGGGTGGGTCGGTCGACCTCGGCGATCTCGAGGACCTCCGGACCGCCGAACGTGTGCTGGGTGAGGGCGCGCATCGTCATGCCCCCATCCTCGGCGTCGGTGGTATCCATTGTGAAGAAGGCACTTGTTTGGTATCTAGGTACCTCATGGATACCGCATTCGATGACTGGGTGAAGACCTACGGGCGCGACTGCCCGTCCCGCACGGTCATCGACGTACTGGCGAACAAGTGGGCCCTCTACGTGCTCGGCGCGCTGCGCCGGTTCGACCGCCCGCTGCGCTTCAACGAGCTCCGGCGGCTGCTCGACGGGGTCACCCAGAAGATGCTCACGCAGACCCTCCGCACCCTCGAGCGCGACGGCCTCGTCACCCGCACCCTCTATCCGGCCGTCCCCGTCCGCGTCGAGTACGCCCTCACCCCACTGGGCGTCGAAGCCGGTCACCTCACGACCGCCATCGCCGAGTGGTCCGTCACCCACGCCCACCAAATTCACGCCTCCCGCGCCGAATACGACGTACGGGGGTAGGGCATTCGCATCGGGAATCGATTGTCTCGTGCAACCGTTTTCCTCGGGGGATTTCGGTTGGGGAACAACGCGTCGATTCTCAGATGTTGTTAAGGCTGGGACCGTAGTATCTCGCTACGGCCCCGGATGTGGGTCCCCAGGAGGATGACATGCAGAGCAGTAACCCGGTCCTGAACCGGTCGAGTGCGTTTGCGCCTGGCCACGGCCAGGCGTATCCGGGCGCCGCTCCGTACGGCCAGCCTGGTCCGTACGGCTCCGGCGGGCCAGGTGTCCCGTCGCAGCAGTACCAAGGTGCTCCGGCCGGCAGCCGCCCGATGACGATGGACGACGTGATCGTCCGGACCGCAGCCACTCTGGGCGTCGTGACGGTTGTCGCCGTGATCGCTTGGAACACGATCCCGGTCAGCTTGGTCACCCCGGCGTTCCTGGCCGGTGCTCTGCTGGCCTTCATCCTCGCGATGGTGCTGTCGTTCTCCCGCAAGGTGAACCCGGCACTGGTGATGGTGTACGCCGCGGCCGAGGGCGTCTTCCTCGGGATCGGCAGCAAGTTCATCGCGAACTGGGTCGGTGACTCGGCCATCATCGTGCAGGCGGTGCTCGCCACCCTGGTGACGGCCGGTCTGACGCTGGCGACGTACAAGTACTTCGCGATCAAGGTGACGCCGCGGTTCACCAGGATGGTGATCATCGCGACGATGGGCTTCGCCGGCGTGATCCTGATCAACTTCATCGTCAGCCTGTTCGGCGTCAACACCGGGATCGCCGGCTTCGGCGTGATGGGCCTGGTGTTCGCCGCGCTCGGTGCCGGACTCGCGGTCTTCAACCTGATCCTCGACTTCGACCTGATCGAGCGTGGTGTCCGCGACGGCGCCCCGCAGAACGAGGCCTGGCGGGCCGCGTTCGCCCTGACCGTCACCCTGGTCTGGCTCTACTGGAACATCCTGCGCATCCTCGCCATCCTCCGCGGTGGCGACTGACCCCGACGAACGAACCGAAGGGCCGGCCCACCTGGGCCGGCCCTTCGGCTTTTCCGCACACTGCGGCACACACAAAGAAGACCCGCCCCTCCACCTGAAAGGGCAGGCCTTCTGTTTTCTCAGACTCCTGTTCGGCTCGTCAGCCCATTCGCCGGTGCGCCTTGACCAAGTCGTACTCGTGGACGATGGCGGTTGCGTGCCCGTGCGCGAGGGCGTACTCGCTGGAAAGCCATCTCACTCTGTCATCGAAGCGCAGGAACGACGGTCCGTCGTTCATCAGCTCGAACCACTCGGTCATCTCGCGTCCGGTGCACCTGGGCACCCTCTCCACCAGACGCTGGTGCGTCTCCTCGGAGTGGCTCAAGCCCATCTTCGCCTCCCGTTTATCGGGGTACCGCGTAGTTATCGACTGTGCACCACGAGGACGCCCACAGGCAAGACCTTCTTCATGTATGTCGCCGCTCAGCGGACGCACAGCCTGAAGAATCCGGGGACCCGGTTCAGTTCCCCACCGGTACGGTGTCCGCGGTCCCCTCGTCGATGCGCTCCACGTCGGTCTCCGGGTGCCGGCGGCGATGGCGGAGGGTGGCCCAGCGTCCGCGTGGACCGCGCTCGTGCCCGGCGACCTCGGTGGCCGCGACCTCGGTCCCCGCGGTTCGGGCGGCCTGGACCGCGGCCTCCGCGATCGGCAGGATCGCCTCGCCCCGGAACGTCTCCGGTGGCACGAAGGACTCCGGCCCGACCCCCATCGCTGCCGCCACCGACGGCAGCAGTGCGGCGGAGGCGGCGGCGTACCCGGTGGCGGAAGGGTGGAAGTTGTCCCGCCCCCACATCGACGGGTTGGTCCGGAACACCTCGCCGAGCAGAGAGCCCAGAGACACGGACCGGCCGCCTGCCTCGACCACTGCGATGGTCTGAGCGGCGGCCAGTCGGCGGCCCCAGGACCGGGCGACCTGCCGCAGCGGCGGCATGATCGTCCGGATCACGCCGAGGTCCGGGCAGGTACCCACCACCACCTCACAGTTCGCGGCCCGCAACCTGCGGACCGCGGTCGACAGCAGCCGCACGGAGGTTGACGGTGGCATCTTCGCCTTCACGTCGTTGACGCCGATCAGGATGACGGCCACATGCGGTCCGGCCTGCAGTGCGGCGTCGACCTGGGCCGCCAGATCGGTCGACTTCGCGCCGGTCTTCGACACGTCGGCCAGCCGCACCGGACGCTGGGCCAGCTCGGCGAGGCCGGACGCCAGCAGCACGCCCGGGGTCTCGTCCGGCGAGTCCGTGCCGTAACCGGCGGCACTGGAATCGCCGATCATGGCGAAAGTGATCGGACGTCCTGGATACCGGCCGAACAGGCCGTCGCCCGGAGTCGGGTAGTAGCGCATCGGTCCGATCACGCGCTTGGCATACTCGGCCTCAGCGGTCAGTACGCCGTACAACGTGGCACCGATGAGCCCGAGTCCCCCGCCCCCCACAGCTGCGGCCTGGGCCAGTCGCTTCGCGGCCCCGACTCTACTCATGAGTCAAGGATTACACGCTGTGACAGCGATGCAAGTGAAAATAGGGGAACGACGCGCAGATCACTACAGTGAAGCTGTGCGCTACGCAGAATCTCTCCTGGCCCTGGTCGGCAACACCCCGCTCGTGAAGCTGGGAAAGACGACCGACGGCGCCAAGCCGCTCGTGCTCGCCAAGGTCGAGTACTTCAATCCCGGCGGCTCGGTGAAGGACCGGATCGCGGTCCGGATGATCGAGGCCGCGGAGGCCTCCGGCGAGCTCAAGCCCGGCGGCACGATCGTCGAGCCGACCTCCGGCAACACCGGGGTCGGGCTCGCGATGGTCGCCCAGCAAAAGGGCTACAAGTGCGTCTTCGTCTGCCCGGACAAGGTCAGCGAGGACAAGCGCAACGTGCTCAAGGCGTACGGCGCGGAGGTCGTGGTCTGCCCGACCGCGGTCGCGCCGGAGCACCCGGACTCCTACTACAACGTCTCCGACCGCCTGGTCCGCGAGATCGAGGGCGCCTGGAAGCCGAACCAGTACGCCAACCAGAACAACCCGCGCTCGCACTACGAGACCACCGGTCCGGAGCTGTGGGAGCAGACCGACGGGAAGATCACCCACTTCGTCGCCGGGATCGGCACCGGCGGCACGATCACGGGCGTCGGCAAGTACCTCAAGGAGGTCTCCGGCGGGAAGGTGCAGATCATCGGCGCCGACCCGGAGGGCTCGGTGTACTCCGGCGGCACCGGCCGGCCGTACCTGGTCGAGGGCGTCGGTGAGGACTTCTGGCCGGAGACGTACGACCGGACCATCTGCGACCGGGTGATCGAGGTGTCGGACGCGGACTCGTTCGCGCTGACCCGGCGGCTGGCCCGCGAGGAGGCCATGCTGGTCGGCGGTTCGGCGGGCATGGCGGCCGCGGCGGCGATCCGGTTGGCGCATGAGCTCGACGACCCGGAAGCCGTCATCGTCGTACTGCTGCCGGACGGCGGCCGCGGTTATCTGACCAAGGTCTTCAACGACGATTGGCTGGCGCAGTACGGATTCCTCGCGCACGCCCGGCACGGGGTCACGCTCGGCGAGATCCTGGCCGGCAAGGACGGCAGCCTGCCGCCGCTGGTGCACACCCATCCGCACGAGACGATCGCCGAGGCGGTCGAGATCCTGCGCGAGTACGGCGTCTCGCAGATGCCGGTCGTCCGGGCCGAGCCGCCGGTGATGGCGGCCGAGGTGGCCGGCGCGGTGTCGGAGCGGACGTTGATGGACGCCCTGTACTCCGGCAAGGCGCGGCTGGCCGACATGGTCGAGCTGCACATGGACCCGGCACTGCCGTCCCTGGGCGCCGGCGAACCGGTCACCAAGGCGGTCGAGTTGCTCGAGGGCCGAGACGCCCTGATGGTGCTGGACGACGGCAAGCCGGTGGGCGTTCTGACCCGGCAGGACCTCTTGGTCCACTTGTCCGCCGACTGACTCCCTGACGGGAGACTTATCGGTCTACGACCGAAGGCACGATGGCGAGCAGCGCCATGACCACGATGCCGATCACGACGGCCGCCACTCCGGCGATCTCAAGGATTTCCATACCTCAAGAATCCCTCGCCGAGGCGCTCCGGACATCGGCCCTCGGACCGGTCTTTCCTTCATCCCAAGGTCGTACGGCGAACCCTGCCCCCTCCTCCTTCAGGAGTGCGGGGAACCCCTAGTGGACCAGCACGAAGTCGGTCGGGTCGAGGCGGCGGGTGCGGCGCCAGTAGGAGAAGGTGAACTCGGGCCAGGTGGTCGAGTTGCGGCCGGCGGCGTCCAGGTACCAGCTGTTGCAGCCGGAGTGCCAGACGGTCTCGTCCAGCTCGCTCTGGACCCCGTCGACGAACCGCTCCTGGGCGTCCTCGCGGACCTCGACGTACGACGCTCCCCGGCGCCGCAGCAGGTGCAGGGCCTGCATCACGTAGCGGACCTGGGCCTCGATCATGAAGACCATCGAGGAGTGGCCGAGCACGGTGTTCGGCCCGACCAGCAGGAAGAGATTGGGGTAGCCGGCAACGGTGATGCCGAGGTGGGCGCCGATGCCGTTGCGCTTCCAGTGGTCGGCCAGGTCGACGCCGTCCTTGCCCAGGATCGGCATCCGGGTCAGGTTGGCCGACACCTCGAAGCCGGTGCCGAACACGATCGTGTCGCAGGCCCGCTCGGTCCCGTTGCTCGTGACCACGCCGGTCGGCGTGACCCGCGCGATCGGGGTGGTGACGACGTCGACGTTCGGCCGGGTGAGCGCGGGGTAGTAGTCGTTCGAGAGCAGGATCCGCTTGCAGCCGATCTGGTAGTCCGGGGTCAGCTTGGCGCGCAGTTCGGGATCGGCGACCTGCTTGCGTAGGTGCCGTTTCGCCTGGAGTTCAAGGCCTTTCATCAGTTTCGGGTTGCCCGCGAAGCCGGCGCCGCGGCCCTCGAGTCCCCAGTAGACGGCGTTCCGGATCGCCCGCTGCCCGGCCGGGAACCGCTCGTGCAGCCGGCGCTCCCGCGGGCCGATCGGGCGATCCGGCTTCGGGGTGATCCACGGTGGCGTCCGCTGGTAGACGTCCAGTTGGGCGACCTCCGGGGCGATCTGCGGCACGAACTGGATCGCCGACGCCCCGGTCCCGATCACCGCGACGTTCCGCCCGCGCAGGTCGTGGGAGTGATCCCACTGCGCCGAGTGGAACGTCGTACCGCCGAAGGAGTCGAGACCGGGGATGTCGGGCAGCTTGGGCCGGTGCAGGCTGCCGACGCCCGCGACCAGGGCCTGGGTCTCGATCGTCTCCGAGCCGTTCACGGTCACGGTCCACCGGCCGGTCGCGTCGTCGAACACCGCCTCGGTGACCTCCGCGCCGTACCGGATCCGGTCCGCGATCCCGTACTTGTCCGCGCAGTGCCGCAGATAGGCGAGGATCTCGTCCCACGGTGCGAACATCCGCGTCCAGCCCGGGTTCTGCTCGAACGAGAACGAGTAGAGGTACGACGGGATGTCGCAGGCGCAGCCGGGATACGTGTTGTCCCGCCAGGTGCCGCCGAGGTCGTCCGCCTTCTCCAGGATGACGAAGTCCTCACAGCCGGCCTGCTGCAACTTGATGCCCATACACAACCCGGCGAACCCGGATCCCACGATGACAACCTCAGCCATACTGCCTGAGGTTACCGGCGGGTCACTCGACGGCGGAAGGGTCAGCCGGACGTGAGCCACTCACCAACGCTGACCCTGCTGCTGGGCCGGAGCGTGAATCCGCTGCCTCGCGACCGGTTGGGTGGCGTTGGTGAGTGTCTGGCGTCCGCCGGTCAGACGAGCCGGTGCAGGATCTCGCCGGCGTTGGGTATGACGAGCGTGCCGGGGTCCTCGTCGTACGCGGCCAGGTCGACGGTCGCGGGATCCAGGTAGCCGAGGTTGGCCCGGCGGACGACGTCCTCCGGGATGCCGGTGGCGAGGGTGACCCGGACGCGGAGATGCTCGCCGGTGGCGGGATCCCAGCTGCCGGCGCCGCGCAGGTGGGTCGAGTGCGCGAGTACGCCCCAGTGCAGGTCGCGGAACTGGTCCCACTGGCCGAGGAAGTAGTCGCGGCAGTGGTAGCCGATCTCCTCGATCTCCGGGTGCATCGCCGCCAGTTGGGTGACGTGCGGGGCGTAGAGGATGACCTCGCCGCCGTCCGCGACGATCGGCTCGACCTTGTAGAAGCCCTTGGCCGCGGTCCAGATGTCCTGGTACTTCGACGGCATCACCGACACGACTCGTTCGACCGGGTGGTCGACGTACCGGACGTGGGTCTGCGCGGAGATCTCGGCGGCGGCCTGCCACGACGAGATCGTGTCGCCGAAGGCGATCGCGTGCAGGGCGTCGGTGCCGGACTGGGCGACGACGGACAGCGCGAGTTTCTCGGCCGGGATCATCGCGGCGGCCTCGTCGATGAGCGCGCGGACCGGCGTAGTGCCCGGCGTACCGATGATGCTGGCACTGGTGATCAGCGCGCCGAGCCAGTGGCTCAGATCGATGACCTCCTGGCCCGCGACGCCCGGGAAGAAGTACTTGTTGCCGCCGGAGAAGCCGACGACTTCGTGCGGGAACACCGGTCCGACGACGAGCGCGACGTCGTGCTCGACCACGGCACGGTTGAGCCGCACCGGGACCTCGTCGCGCAGCATCTCGTCGGAGATCTCACCGACCCGGTCCGAACTGATCGTGCCGAGCTCGGTGAAGGTGTCGGGCTTCCACCATTCGTGATTGATCACGTTCGGGTAGTCGGCGCCGAGGTGCTCGCGGAGCTGCTCGGGGGTCATCTCCGCATGGGTGCCCAGGGCAACCAAGATGGTGAGCCGGGAGACGCGGCCGTCGAGCGCGCCGTGGACGGCCCGCAGCAGCAGCGGCAGCGGGCAGCTGCGGGTGGCGTCCGGGACGATCACGCATACGCTGCGCCCCTCGAGCCCCGCACCGGCCAGCGACCCACGGACGAAGCCGATCACCTCGTCCTCGGTCAGGACCCCACCCGCACCACCTAGTACGTCGACCATGACTGTCAGCCTAGGCGTTCTCGTCCCGTCGTTGACCGGTGCGTGCCTGGTTTCCAGCTGTGACCGGCTGAGAGCCCTTGGTAGGCAAGGGAATCCCGTCATCGCGGGGTAAGCGTCCAGGCGTTGACCGGGTCCGGGTCGCGGTGGACCATCGGTGGATCACCTGGGGGAGTGTGCGCGAGGGGGAGTTCCACCATGTCCGAGACGATCGAGTGGTCGAGACCGCAGGGTTTCGGGGGCGTGCTGCTGCGAGCCGGCGACGCGGCGTACGACGACGCCCGGACGGTCTTCAACGGGATGATCGACAAGCGGCCGGCGATGATCGCGCAGTGCGAGTCGGCGGCCGACGTCCAGGCGGCGGTGCGGTACGGCGTCGGCCAGGGCCTGGAGGTCGCGGTCCGCGGCGGCGGTCACGGGGTGGCGGGCACGGCGGTCACCGAGGGTGGTCTGGTCGTGGACCTGCGCCGGATGAACAGCGTCCAGGTCGACCCGTTCGCCCGGATCGCGCGGGTCGGCGGGGGTGCGACCTGGGGTGATGTCGACCGGGCCGGTCAGAAGTACCTGCTGGCGACGACCGGTGGGCGGGCGTCGACGACCGGGGTCGCCGGGCTGACCCTCGGGGGCGGATCCGGGTGGCTGGAGCGGAAGTTCGGGCTCGCGTGTGACGCGCTGATCTCGGTGGAGCTGGTCACGGCGGACGGGCGGTTGCTGATCGCGGACGAGACGAAGAACGCCGAGCTGTTCTGGGCGCTGCACGGGGGCGGCGGGAACTTCGGAGTGGCGACCTCGCTGACCTTCCACCTCAAGCAGTTGCCCACGACAACGTTGGCGTTGCTGATGTGGCCGGCGTCGATGGGTCCTGACGTGCTCCGCGCGTACCGGGATCTGATCGAGCAGGGCGCACCCGACGAGCTCGGCGGCGGCGTGATCTATCTGACCGGACCGCCGGAGGAGTTCGTGCCCACGCATCTGCACGGGGAGCTCATCGTCGGTGCGGCGGCGATCTACGCCGGCAGCGAGGCGGAGACCCGTGAGGTGTTCGCGCCGTTGTTCGCGCTGGCCCCGGAGGCCGAGATGGTCGCCGAGATGCCGTACGCGGACATCCAGTCGGCACTCGACGATCCGCCAGGCTTCCGCAACTACTGGTCGGCGGAGCATCTGTCCGCGTTCCCGGATGCGGCGGTCACGGCGTTCGCCGACCGGGCGCAGGACATGGTCTCGCCGTCACCGTCGCAGCAGGCGATCGTGCCGTGGGGCGGTGCGGTACGGCGGAGCGCCGAGAAGTGGCCGCAGCCGCATCGCCAGGCCGCGTGGGTGGTCCACCCGTTCGGGCTGTGGTCGGATCCGGCCGGCGACACGCGGGGGATCAGGTGGGCGCGGGACGTCTGCTCGGACCTGCAGGAATGGTCGACGGGGTACGTGTACCTGAACTTCATCGGGAACGAGGGACAGAACCGGGTGATCGCGGGCTTCGGCCAGGAGAACTACGACCGGCTGTCCCGGGTCAAGTGCGAGTACGACCCCGAGAACGTCTTCCACCTCAACCAGAATATTGAGCCGGGCTGGCCTCTTTAGGCACCCGCGACCACTGCACAGCGGCGACCGCCGCGTAGGTGATCGCGCCCAGCGGGACGGACCACAGACGGAAGAAGGGCAGCTGGCCGGTGAGCGCAGTCGCCGCGAAGATCACCCCGAACACGGTGACTCCGGCGACCGTCCCGCGCCGCCTGCCGTCGAGCGCCGTACTGGGAAGTGGGCCCATGTGCTGATCGAGCAGGACGCAGAGGCCACTCAGACCGGTGATCGTGACGACGATGAAGAGGACGCCGCCGGCGATGCCGCCGAAGACGATCGCGGTCGCGTTGAGGAACGTGAGCACCGCGACCACGACGGCGATGTCGAGCGCGCCGAAGGTCAGCTGGTTGAACTTGCGTCGTCCGAGGTTGACGTCGCCGGCCGCCCGGATCGGGCCGGGGTCGCCGGACAGGCGCCGTACCGTCAGGACCAAGCCGGTCAGCAGCACGACGAGGATCAGTACGCCGGTCACGGACAGAACCGCCGACCGCGCCGGGGACATGAACTGACGGACGTCGCCGTCGAAGACGCAGCTCGCCGCCGGTGGGAACCACCGCGTCCGCACGGTCACGTCCGCACTGTCGGCAGCCGCTGGAAACTTGTGCGTGCAGGCCTCGGTCGGATCGAACCAGCTCGGCATCGAGAGCGTCACCGCGGCCGTCCACGCCAGCCCGAAACACAGCCCCACAGCCAGCAACGACCCCGCCCGACGCCTCGCCCAGTCCACGCCCCTACCCTCTCATCGATGACGTACGAGGGTTCTTACCTGTGGGACATCCGCCGGCAGCTCGGCTCCCGTCCGCTGCTGATGCCGGGCGCACAAGTGCTGGTCGTCGACGATGCCGAACGCGTCCTCCTGCAGCGGAGTCGGGACTCCGGCTTGTGGGAGCTGCCCGCGGGGGCCGCCGAGCCGGGCGACAGCTTCCGGTCCGCGGCGGCACGTGAGCTCCTCGAGGAGACCGGGTTGGTGGTCGCGGAGGCGGACCTGGTCCCGTTCGCCAGCCTGTCGGAGGCCGACGTCCACACCCTGACCTATCCCAACGGTGACGTCCTGCACTGCTTCGCCCTGTGCTTCGAGGCTCGCCGCTGGACCGGCGACCTGCGTCCTGCGGCGGACGAGGTGCTGGATGCGGCCTTCTTCGATCAACCACCGGCGGACCTGCATCCGCCGACGCGGGTGGTGCTGGAGTTGTACGCCGCATTCCGCGCGTCGGGGGTCTTCCAGGCCCGCTAACGGCGGGCGACGGTGATGATGTTCTCGCTGGCGGAGGTGAGTGGGCCTCGCGACCAGTCGCCGTACTGCGCTTCGATGGTGAAGCCGGCCTTGGTGAGTACGGCGTTCAGCGTGTCGACGCCGGGGAAGTTGAGGCTGGCGCGGTCGGTGCGCAGCGGGGTGTCGTCGCGGAGCGCGGTCGTCTCGGTGAACGTGACCACGTCGCCCTCGACCTTCTCGACGTGGTAGATCATCCGGAGTTCGCGTCCGTTGTGGTCGACGACGTCGTACGGGTTGGTGGGGTTCCACGACTCCCACTCGCGGACCTCCGGGTTGCGGGTACCGAAGACGAACCGGCCGCCGTCGACGAGCGCCTCCCGGATCCGGTGCAGCGACTCCTCCAGGTCTGTCACCAGGAACTGGAACGCGTTGCTCGCCATGATCGCTCTGTCGAACTCACCCAGCCAGGTGATGTCCGCGGCCTTCCCCTCGACCCATTCCGCATCCGGCACCCGCCGCCGGGCCCGCTCGAGCATCGACACATCGGGATCGATCCCCGCGAGCCGTCCGGTGTGACCTTCCGCCCGCGCCCGCGCCAGCAGCACGCCCGTCCCACACCCCACGTCGAGCACACTGCCCGCACCCATCACGAAGGTCAGGTAGAAGTCGTCGCTCTTCCCCCACCGGTTGAGCAGATCGTAGAGCTCGGCAGCGTCCGCGTCGGAATATCCCACCGTCCTACCCTCTCCCGGGCCGCAAACGATTTTTGCTCCCTGGCGCCCGGGATCGCAGTTGGTCGAAGGCTGTTGTGCGGTTGCCGCGCGCAAGCTCTCGTCGGCGCAGCTCGGGGAGTGAGCATCTGACTCCGACGAAGTACACGGGAAGGCACGACGCGCCCGTCGGTGGGCCCAGGGAGCCGGAAGGCAGCCTGGGCCCGGCGACGTGTGACTCAGTGGCTGGCGCGGGCGGCTTGTTCGATGACCTTGGTGATGGGACGGGGGTTGGTGATCAGGCCGAGGTGGCCGTCGGGGATTCGGGTGATGGCGGAGTGGGCTCGGGTGGCCATGAACAGCTGGGCCTTCGGCGTGATGATGAGGTCGCTGGTGCCGAGCACATACCAGGACCGGATCGTCAGCCACGCCGGCGTACCTGACACGCCGTTTCCGGCGGCGAGCGTGAGGGGTCGCTGCGCGGGATAGAGGTTCTCGGCCTGGCGGCGGGGGACCCCGGACGCGAACGAGTTCACGAAGGTGTCGTGCTTGAGGTAGAGGTCGACGTCACCGGCGGGCGCGCCCGGGTAGGGGACGAAGTCGAAGACGGTGCTGGGATCAGGGACGGCCAGGGCGGAGTCCGCGCCGGCCAGCGGGAAGATCGACTCGTCTGCCGCGGGGGCGAAGGCGTCGACGTAGACCAGGGCCTTGACGTTCGGATTGCCGGTCGCCGCGTTGGTGATGACGGCCCCGCCGTACGAGTGCCCGACCAGGACGATCGGTCCGGACAGGGTGGAGAGGAAGTCCTTGATGGTCGCGGCGTCGTTGGGCAGGCTGCGCAGTGGGTTCGGTGGTACGCGCACTGTGTAGCCGTCGTCCAGGAGGCGGCTGGTGATCTTGGCCCAGCTGGATCCGTCGGCCCAGGCGCCGTGCACCAGCACGATGGTGGGTTTCGGGCCGCTGGGGTGGGACGCCGCGGCGGGCGTCACGGCGGTCAGTACGACGGCCAGGACTGCTGCCAGGACGGTGAACACCCGCAAGAGAGCTGCACGCGGTCGATCGCTGTACATCCAAAGGTCCTTTCGTCAGGCGACTGTCGCCGGGAGGGCGTCGAGCATGACGAAGCCGTGTGTGATTGCGGTACGGCGCACAGTTGTACGCCGTACCGCGGTCGAGCAAGGGATTACGACTGCAGGAACTCGAGCAGGTCGGCGTTGATCACGTCGGCCTGGGTGGTCGGCATGCCGTGCGGGAAGTCCTTGTAGGTCTTGAGGACCCCGTTCTTCAGCAACGCCGCCGACTTCGGGCCGGATGCGACGTACGGAACGATCTGGTCGTCCTCGCTGTGCATCACCAGCACCGGGATGGTGATCTTCTTCAGGTCTTCGGTGAAGTCGGTCTGGGAGAACGCGACGACGCCGTCGTAGTGAGCTTTCGCGCCGCCCATCATCCCCTGGCGCCACCAGTTCGCGATGATCGCCTCCGAGGACTCCACGCCCGGCCGGTTGAAGCCGTAGAACGGTCCGGTCGGCAGTGCGCGGTAGAACTCGGAGCGGTTCGCCGCGAGTTGGGCCTGCAGGTCGTCGAAGACGTCCTTGGGCAGGCCCTCGGGGTTGGCGTCGGTCTTCACCATCAGAGGCGGTACCGCGCTGATCAGCGCGGCCTTGGCGGCGCGGCCTTCGCCGTGCCGGGCGAGGTAGTGCGTGACTTCGCCGCCGCCGGTCGAGTGGCCGACGTGAATGGCGTCGTGCAGGTCGAGATGTTCGACGACCGCGGCCAGGTCGTCGGCGTAGTGGTCCATGTCGTGACCGTCGGCGGTCTGCGTGGATCGCCCGTGACCGCGGCGGTCGTGAGCGACGACGCGATACCCCTGCTGCAGGAAGAACAGCAGCTGATTGTCCCAGTCGTCGGCCGACAGTGGCCAGCCGTGACTGAACACGATCGGCTGACCGCTGCCCCAGTCCTTGTAGAAGATGTCGATGCCGTCGCTGGTCGTGATCGTTCCCACGTGTGTTGCCCCCTCGAAGTGCGTCATCCAGGCATGACTCGATGGGACGTCGGGCAGGCGTCGCAAACGCCCGACGTCTTGGGCCTCGCACCGATCGTCATCGGCCCGAAACCCTTTGTCAGCAACAGGTTCGGTGGCCTCACCACCCCCACGTCACCTTAGCCCGCGACCGCCGATGCCGGTAGCTATTGGGACACGGCTCAGTGGAGTAGACGGGCTTGCTCGCGGAGGTAGTCGCCGGCCGACGTCGGCTTGATGCCGCGCTGCCGCAACGGCTCGTCGTCGCACTGCGACTCGTGGAGGTCCTGGAGAAGACCCGCGCCGAAGATGGAGGCGAGAGCGTCGTTCCGCTTGTCGAGCAGACGGATCGCGAGCCGGGCGACCGACCGGGGCAGGTGCTGCACCTTCATCCGGCGATGGGTGAGTTCCTCCGCCATCGAGGCGGCTTCGTTGCGACTGATGGCCTCGGGGCCGCCGAACTCGACGACGGCGGGTGGATCGGTCTCGACCGCTATGGCGGTGACGAGTGCGGCGACGTCGTCGGTGCCGACCCAGCGTCGCTTCGTGTCGAGACGTACACGAACCGCTCCACCCCGGCGGCCTCGGCCGCGTCGACCAACGACGCCATCCCCACCTCGTCGGCCTCGAAGATCGACGGCGTACGTGCTCCGGCGAGTCGGCGTCCGATCACGGTCGCTGTCGCCACGGCCGTGTCGACTCCCGCGCAGGCGGCACGGAGGCTCTCCGGCTGGGTGAGATCACCGCGTACGACGTCGACGCCGATCTCGAGGAGGCCGGAGTCGTCGGTGCCCGGGCGGACCAGGCACCGGACGGCGTTCCCTTGTGCGCGCAGGCGCCGTACGACCCGATGCCCCAGATCTCCGGTTCCCCCGACAACGAGCAACATCTCACTCACCACCCCTTCACGACCACGCTCGTACGTCCGGACTCCAGAAGCCAGCGTCTTTCGTAATAGAGGTCAGATGCTGTCCTCTATGCCTCTTAGGCTCGGGGTATGACAGCGAACGAGCAGACTCTGATCGGTGAACGTGTCGACATCCTCGACCTCCTCGCCAAGCACCGCTACTTCCTGCGCCACACCGCGCAGGGCCTCTCCGACGAGCAGGCGAACACCCGCAGTACGGTCAGCGCCCTGACGGTCGGCGGCCTGATCAAGCACGTCACCGCGGTCGAGCGGACCTGGGCCGACTTCACCCAGGGAGGCGGCGGCAAGGAGGTCTCCGAGGAGATCGAGTACACCCCGGAGATGATCGCCGCGTGGGAGAACCAGTTCCGGCTCGCCGAGGGTGAGACGCTGGCCGGCGTACTCGCGGAGTACGAGAAGGTCGCCGCGGCCACCGACGACCTGGTCCGTACGCTCGACCTCGACGCCAGCTACGAGCTCCCGGCCGCGCCTTGGCAGCCACCGGGTGTCTTCTGGACGGTGCGCCGGGTCCTCCTGCACATCGCGGCCGAGACCGCCCAGCATGCTGGCCACGCCGACATCATCCGGGAGACGATCGACGGCCAGAAGACGATGGGCTAGCCGGAGGACTTTCGTGGACGAGTACGCGATCAGGGCGCTGCGGGATGACGACCCGGAGGTGATCTCGGCCGCGTTCACCGCGCTCGGCTGGGACAAGCCGGTGGCGCAGTACGAGAAGTATCTGGCTGAGCAGCGGGCCGGATCGCGTGACGTGCTGGTGGCAACCGTTGCGGACGAGTTCGCCGGATATGTCACCGTGCGGTGGGAGTCGCCGTACGAGCCGTTCGACGGGATCCCGGAGATCGCTGACTTCAATGTGCTGCCGAAGTTCCGGCGGCGGGGGATCGGGAGCGCTCTGATGGACGCGGCCGAGGCGCTGGTTGCCGCGCGATCCGATGTGGTGGGTATCGGTGTCGGGCTGTACGCCGACTACGGCACCGCGCAACGGATGTACGTACGCCGCGGCTACCTACCCGACGGCCGCGGCCTGGTGTACGACGGCAAACAGGTCCCACCG
Organism: Kribbella sp. NBC_01484; assembly: GCF_036227145.1. NCBI lineage: Bacteria > Bacillati > Actinomycetota > Actinomycetes > Propionibacteriales > Kribbellaceae > Kribbella > Kribbella sp. NBC_01484. The sequence continues at coordinate 935,850 of NZ_CP109437.1, read as the reverse complement.
GGTGAGCTGGTCCGCAACGACGACGCCGCCAACCTGATGTTCACCAAGTCCCTCCACGGCTGAGCGGGACGTCGGTTCACACCGGCGTCCCACTCGCTGAAATCACTCGGTCGGGGGACGCTGCCCATGTGACGGACACGACGGTGACGGACCCAGATGGTTAGGGTAGCCTCAGCTGTGTGATCGTCTGCCACTGCGAGGTCGTCAGCGACCGGGACGTCCGCGAGAGCATCGCCGACGGCGCCCGGACGGTTGCGCAGGTGTGCGGGGCGACCGGGGCGGGACGGAACTGTGGTGGCTGCGTCTTCTCGTTGAAGCGGTTGCTGTGCCAGCATGGGAGGTCGGTCTCGGCACCCTCGTTCACGGAGGTCGCAAGTGCAACCGGTTGACCCGCGCGTCGTCGTACTGCTCAACGAGGCGCTGACACTCGAGCTCACGGTGATCAACGGGTACTTCCTGGAAGCCAGGATGCTCGACAACTGGGGATTCGGCCGGCTGGGCAAGGCCTTCTACGACCTGTCCATCGACGAGATGAAGGATGCCGACGAGCTGATCAGCCGCATCCTGCTGTTCGACGGTCACCCGAACCTGCAGAAGCTCGGTGCCGTCACAGTCGGCGAGGACGCCCAGGAGATGCTCCGGCTGGGACTCGAGGGCGAGCTCGCCGCGGTGGCGCAGTTCAACGCGGGCGCGAAGGAGTGCCACGACCTCGGCGACCACGGCACCGCCGCGGTGTTCGAGGAAATGGTCCGCGACGAGGAGAAACACGTCGACTGGTTCGAAAGCCAACTCGACGCCATTGAGCGGATCGGCGTCCAGCAATACCTCGCCCAACAACTCGACCCCGGCAAGTAACCCCGCCGAATCACGAAGGGCGCCACCCATAGGTGACGCCCTCCGCCGCTCCTCAGTTCACTGACTCAGTTTGGTGAGTCTGGTGTACCAGTTGCCGAGGCTGGTGCGCGTGCCTCCGCAGCTTCCGAAATTCGCCAGGGTCGGCGAGGGGAAGTACTCCGCGAGTGTGCACGTCTGGCCGATGTACTCCGACGCCAGCCAGATGTTGCCACCGTCAGTCACGGCGGCGCCGTAGTCACCCCAACGGGTCCGCGGCGGATCTCCGACGAACGCCTTGTACGACGTGAATCCGTCAGCCGGCCCGAGGCCCGCGGCCACGAGGTGGATCGGCCCCACCGACCCGGTTTCGTCGATGCGGACGTAGCCCGCACTCGGGAAGTTGGTCTCGCCGAGCACCGAGAACGCGATCGCACCCTTGCCGGCCGGGGTGAAGGCGATGGCCGGCATGGTGAGGTTGTTGTTCGCGAGGGCGATGTAACCCTGCTTGGTCACCCGTCCCTCGATCTTGCCGGCGCCGTTGATCTTCGGGCTCACCGCGAACCAGGCGATGCCCGCCTTGAGTTCGCCATTCACCCTGACCGCGGTACCGGAGGAACCCCACAGGGTCCCGTTGACGTACCAGGTCTGCTGCATCCGCGAATCCAGCGAGTCCGGTGTGGACTCCACCTCGTTGTGGGCGGGTTCGTCTGCGGGGAGGAAGAAGGCCTGCCAGCATCCGGGGCCGAACGGTGTCGGCATCGTCGTGTCGTTGATGCAGTCACCCAACGGGATGTTGCCCGGCTTCTGGTCCGACTTCGGCGGGACCACGTACGTCTGGCTGTTCGTCAGTCGGCTCGTGATGCCGAGGTTCGGAGCCGCGGTGTTCAGCGACGCGGTGTTGGTGATACCCCAGATGCCCAGCCGGCGCGCGGTACCGGTCGGGTTGCCGGTCTCGCTGCCGTCACCGGCGATCGTGCTCAACGCGTACTCCGTGCCGTTCCGTTCGCTGGAGTACTCCCCGGCCGGCGAGTTGGCCGGCCAGACGGTGAAGCCCGGCGAGCCGTCGACGGCGAGGTTCTCGACCAGGGTCAAGTTCACACTGGCCGGGTGGCCGGCGAGCTGGGCCTTCGAGAACGCGAAGATCTGCGCGGCGTTGAAGTTCGGCCCGAACAGGTCGTACTCGTTGGTCGACACGTACACGCCGTTGGCGTCCTGACCGATGTGCGGGTAGTCCTGGAAGCACGGGCCGTGGACGACACCGTCAAGGGTGCAGCCGTGGTCGGGTGTGCCGTCGGTCCCGTCGTTCTGCGCCGGGACGTGGTAGATGGTCCAGGTTCCGAGCGGGTTCGCGGTGTTGGACACGGCGAGGTCGATCGTGTTCTTGCCGGTGAAGTCGCCGTTCGGCAGGCTGCCCAAGGTGGTGAGGGCCACCATGAAGCGCTGGTGGTCCGGGTCGTACAGGCACACCGGGTCGATGACCTGCGGCCCGATCACGCCGGTCGCGCGGTTGACTGCGGCCGGGTAGCCGAAGAACGTGTTGAGGTCCTGGACCCCGCTCAGCGCGGCGGCGTTCGCGGAGCTGTGGACCCGCAGCACGCTGTTGACAGCCTCGACGACGAACCCGTTGCCGACACACAGCGCCTGGTCGGGCGGCTCGAGCGAGAACTGGTTACCGCCGTTGGCGAGGCGCTGGTCGCGGTGGGTCAGGCCGTTCACGCTCGCCTGGACATCCGCGTTGGAGCCGGCCACGGCGCTGGACGCGACGACCGGCGCGTCGAGCGGCTTCTTCGGGAACTTGCCGTTCTTGAAACCAGGGCGCGGACGGGTGAACTGACCGGCCTCGCCGGCGCCTTCCTCCTCTGCCCTGCCTCCAGGCCGCAGCTCCGGCTGCTGGAGACCGTCCACTCCGAATGGACGCGTCTGGATGCTCGTCGTTCCGCCGCTGGGGATCGCGCGCGTGCCTCCGGCGGCCGCACCCAACGAGGTTGTCGGGGTGATCAGGCCGGCGGAGATGATCAGGGACGCAGTTGCCAGACCCACCGCTCTGCGGCGGGTCATCTGAGAGGTGAACTTCATGGGTTGCCTCCATGCTGATCGCGTGCCACTGGAGTGACGACCGAACGTCAGCACGTCGGCACCCCCGCGATGCAGTGGTCGGCTTGCCGCACCCCGAGTTGCCCGTTCGCCAAGCTTCACAGCCATTTGAGACCTGAAAGGCGCCGGGCGCAAGAACACGGAGCCTTCAGAACGTTGGCGCCATCGGCCGGCGACTCGGAGAAGGGGCGTGCTTCTCCGAGTCGCGGCGGGTGGTTACGGCGTCGGATCGGCGTACTGCCCTCCGAAGATGTCGCTGTTGCCGAACGTTGCTGGGCAGGTGCCGAGCACGTTGGGCGGGCTCACCGGGCTGGCCGTGTACAGCGAGGCCCGGTAGGCGTTGATCGAGTCGCACGGAGCAGCTTCGCGGGTGTCGTTCCAGACCGCGACCGCGAAGTCGTTCGTCGCCGCGGCGTACACGTAGTCACCGAGGAACTCCGAGATCAGGGCGTTCGCGCTGCTGCCGCGCGGATCTCCGACTGGAGTCCGTTCGAGCACCGACCAGCCGGTGGGTACGCCGTTCACCACGTTCGCATGCAGTACGACGCCGACCAGCCCACGTGGACTCGTGGTGTCGTTGCGATATGGCGTGGTGAACGCGTTGTAGACGACGTACAGATCCGACCCGTCCGGAGACACCGCCGGTGCACTGTAGACCGGCCGGTCGCCGGCAGCGATCGGCACTGCGAGCGGCGTGGCCCAGGCCTGTCCGGCGTTCCGCGACCAGGTCAGCATCAGTTGCTCCTGGTTGAGACCCAGCCGGCCATCGGCCCAAGTCATGAAGATCTCGTTCGTACCACCGGTCCCAGTGGGCCGGGCGTTCGCGATGTCGACGTTCGGAGCGCCGGCCAGGTCGACCCGGGCCCCGGCGATGCCGTCCATCACGGGACGTCCCTCGACCGGGTCGAAGACACCCGGCTTCACAACGGGCGTGACCAGGAACGGTCCCTTGAAGTGCGCGCCGCCGTCGGTGGACCGGTACATCATCTGGAAGTTGGTGCCCTGTCGGGTGCCGACGCCGAAGACGTAGACCGCGCCCGTGCTGTCCGTACGTACGACGCAGCCGTCGGGCTGGCTGTTGATGCCGTTGCTCGTCGCCGGTCCTACCTGACGAGTGGTCCAACTGGTTCCGCCGTCAGTGGATGTCGCGACGGTCAACGGTACCGGGAGCGCGTGCCCCTTCTCTTGGCTGCGGAACGACGCCCAGCACACGTAGACGTGGCCGAAGAACGGGCTGCTCGAGGCGTTGTCGGCATAGACCTGCTCCTTGTCCGAGAACGTCGTCGAGGACTGCTTGGAGATGATCACCGGCGCCCGCCAGGCGGAGGCGTTGTTCGCCGACGCTCCACGCACGTCGTCGGTGGTCGACACCGCGATCGCCTCGAAGCCGCGGAAGGTCTCGAGTTGCCGGGTGGCGCCGAAGTTCGAGGTCAGGTTCGCGTAGTACAGCCGCGACCCGTTGCTCCACGAGAAGGTGCCGCCGGCACCAGGCCGGGGGCCGAACGCCACTGCCGGGTCACCGTCGGACACCAGCCCGGCTTCGAAGTAGTGGGGCAGTGTGCCGATCGCGCCTACGCGCGGAATGCAGACCGCCGGACCGAGGCAGTGCCGGGCGCTCCACCCGGTGTACGTCGGCTGTGTCCAAGCCCCACCGTTGAACGAGAAGTACACCCCGGACACACCGACCCCGCCGGTGAACGGGCAGGTCGACGGGTCGCCTGCCGCGCAGGACTCCATGTCGATCTCCTCGTTCGCCCCGGCGACCACGACGCCAGGGTCGTGTGCGTCGATGGCGACGGCCGGCTCGTTCTGCTTGTTCTGCGAGAACGGCGTCGACGGGCTACCGACGGTGACCTCAGAATCCGCCGGTGAGGCAGAAGCAGCGACGGCGGCTCCGGCGAAAGCGGCTGCGAGTGCAGCGACGGAAGCGATGATGCGGCGTGATGCGCCCATGATCCCTCCCCGGGAACGACCATCGGCCCGGGACCGTTTCCCGGCCCGTCTGGACGCCTCGACACTGCACCCACAACCCCCACCACACAACACCTCAAGCCCCGGCGAGGGTGGTCAACCTCCGGACAGACTGGCTGGGACGTTGACACGCCCTCGGTGGTGCGGAGCATTGGGTGCGGGGGAGGTGCCGTGTTCGTTGCATTGCCTGGGCGCCGGTCGTACGACGGCTTGTGGTTCGTGCTGTTCGTCGTACTCGTCTTCGTCGGCTCGGCCGTCGTATCGCTGCCGGAGTCCGATCGCCCGGCGGAGGCCATCTCGTCGTTCTATCAGGTGCACCGCAGCGCCGTTGTGATCACGCAGGCCGTCGGGCTGGCGGCGGTCGTCGTACTGCTGATGGTGCTCGCGGTCCTTCTGCGCTGGGTCGGTGGTGGGTGGCCGCTGCTGATCAGCGGCGGGCTCGTCGCACTCGCGAGCCTGGGGACCGCGGTGCCGGTGCTGGTGCTCGCTCTCGATGACCGGCTCGGTGCGTCCGGCACCATATCGGCCGCTCGTTGGGCTGACTGGTCTGACGACGCGTTGTTCATCACGATCGCTTTGTTCGTCGGCGTTGTCGCGACGCGGATGCAGACGTCGGCCCTGCGAGTGTCGTGCATCGTCGTCGCCGTTGCTTGCGGGCTCCGCGGCGTCGGGGCTCCGCTCGGCTTCCATGCCCTCGACGTCGTCGCCCCACTGATGTTCCTGATCCTGATGATCTGGCTGGGAATCGCCCGTTTGAGAACCAGTCCTGCGATCCGATCCGAGTAGTTCTTGTGGAGGTACTGCTGGTGGTAGCAATACCGCCAGGGCGAAGAAGCGATGCGCACTTCCGCGCACGGATGTGCTGAGGAGGTGGGCGGGGCTAGCGGCCGTAGGCGGTGAGGAACCGGTCCCGGAAGGTATCCATCGGCCAGACCGGTGCGCCGGCGTCCGGCCGCAGCCCGTCCCGCCAGCCCCAGTCCGCTACCCGATCCGTCACGGCTGGGTCGGCGGCGATGATACTCACCGGCACGTCGTGGCTCGCCCCATTGCCCGAGACGATGCTGGCCGGCTGATGGTCGCCGAGGACGACGAGCACCAGGTTGCGGTCGTGGAGCTGCTGTACGAACGAGGTCAGGGCATCCAGCGAGTAGGCGATGGACTGTGCGTAGGCGGCCTTCACACGGTCCGGCTGTCGCCACACGTATTCCGGCGAGTCGCCCTCGGCCGGCATCGGGTCGAAGACCGAGCCGTCGCCCAGCCGGCTCCAGTCGACGAGCCGGGGGAGCGGTGCCCAGGGGGTGTGGCTGGAAACCAGGTCGACCTCGGCCATGACGGGGGCGCGGTTCGGCTTGTCCAACTCCAGCCGCTGGAGCGCGGCCAGGGTGTACTGGTCAGGCATCGAGGCATAGCTGAACGGCGGCCCGGCGTACCCCACGTTCCGGCGGTCGTACACCTTGTCGTAGTGGTAGTACGTCTTCGCCACCGACCAGTCCTCGTCGTTGGACGGTACGTCGGCGACTGTCCGCCAGCCGGCGCGACCGAACGCGTCGGTGAGAGTGAGCCGGTCGAGGGTGACGAGGTGGTCGTACCGCCGCTGGTTGTTCACCCACAGCCCGGACTGCAGGGTGGAGTGCGCCAGCCAGCTGATGCCGCCGAAGGTCGGCGAGGTGAGGAAGCCGCTGCGCGAGGAGAAGCCGGCCTGCTGCAGCCGCCGGTCCCCGGCCTGGAGCGCCGACCCGACGACAGGAGAGTCGAGCGCCGTGCGTCCGTAGCTCTCGACGAAGACCACGAGCACGTCCTTGCCCCGCAGACCGGTCAGCAAGTCGTTGCCCGGGGTGTCGCGGAAGGGATCCTGCTTGAGCGCCCGCACGAACTCCCGCTGGTCGCGGAGGTCGTCACGGACCTGCGTGGCGAGCCTAGCCGCGGAGGTCGAGGCGAGCCGTCGTACGGGCTCCGGCCCAGCGCCGGTCAGTGCGGGCACGATCGAGATCGCGGCCAGGACGGCTACGATCCGGATCGTCGGCCGCCGGTGTCTCGCCACGAGCCGGGTCACCCGCACTGCCGACAGCGGCAGCAGGGCGAGCAGGGCCACGCAGAGGACTCCGGCTCCGATGAAGACTGCGAGGGCGCCGACGCGGCCGATCGAGTCGCCGAGCAGGCCCAGCGCGGAGCCGGCGTACGCCGCGTCGTAGACGGGGTGGAAGGCGCGGTCGAAGGCGAAGTAGAAGCCTCTGTCGAGCAGCCGCAGGATCATCAGCACCCCGACGAGGAGACCGCCGATCACTGCGAGGATCCGCGCGAGTCTCGACGGCAGCACCGCTACGAGGACGACGAACACCAGGCCCTCGAGCGGGATCCGGAGGAAGGCGGCCGGCGACAGGTCGCCGGTGTGGTCCGGCACGAGGAGCGCAGCCCAGACCAGGAGCACCGCCAGCGCCGACGTCACGGTGGCACGAGTGCCGGGCGGGCTTCCGGCCAGGCGCCACAGCCCCCAGATGTGACGGCCGAACGACTCGGCCAGAAGTCCCAGCGCGACCAGGACCACCACGGTGGTCACGGCATCGGGCAGGATGCCGGCCGCCGCGACGGTCAGGGCGATGCCCTGGATCGCGGCGACTACCTTGGCCCAGTAGCGGGGCGGGAGCGAACCGCGCAGCCACGGCAACGCCCAGCCGGCGGTCACGAACACATAGCGGGCCGCACCGATCGCGAGCACCCACCAGCCACTCGTCTGTGCGACGTACACGCTCAGGATCAGGATCAGGAACGCGTCGACTTCCATGTCGAAGCGCGCCCCGAACGCCGAAGCGGTGCCGGTACGCCGAGCGACCTGACCGTCCACCCCGTCGAGGACTAGCGCCACCGTCGAGAGCGCCACGAGGATCGCCACCGGCGCCCGGCCGCCGAACGAATCCACCGTGAGCGCCGCGACCCCGCAGGCGAGGACCGCGCGAGCCAGTGTCACTCTGTCCGCGGGCCCGAGCCCGTCACGACGGTGACGCGCCAGCGCTCGGGCGAGCAGCGCGGCAAGGCCGGCTCCGCAGGCGATACTGGTCGCCCATCCGGCGGCATCGAGGCCGGTGGTCGCAGCTAGTACACCGAGGAGCACGAGCAGGCAAGCGAAGCCGGCGAGCGGGCCGGTCAGGATACGGCTGCGCATCCTACCCTGAACCAGACGCACAGTGCCTCCGTATCTAGGGGTACGACACCCATACGAGAACAGCGACGCTTCGGTTCATCCGGGCGGGAGAAGGAGGCCGCGGGTGCCGATCGAAGCACACGCGTTGTGGATACGAGAACCCGGCCGGAGCGACTGGCTGGCCCGGATCGGGGTGACGCTCGGCGAGTCGACCATCGCGTCGGCGACCTACGAGCGGTCGCTGTGACAGCGGTGCACTTCGTCGTCCCGGACGGGATCGACGACCCGAGGCGGCCGAGCGGTGGCAATGTGTACGACCGGCGGATCTGTCGCGGGCTCGTAGCGCTCGGATGGTCGGTCCACGAGTACGCCGTGGCCGGCCAGTGGACGCGACCCGACGCCGCGGCCCGCTCGGCCGTGGCTGCGGCGCTGGCCCGCGTGCCGGACGGCGGGCAGGTGTTGGTCGACGGCCTGCTGGCTTCCGTGGTCCCGGAGGTGCTGGAGCCGGAGGTCGACCGACTGCGGCTCGTCGTACTTCTGCACATGCCGCGGGACGAGCCGCCCGAGGTCGCAGCGCTCTCGGCGGCGTCCGCGATCGTGGCCACGAGCAACTGGACGCGACGGTGGCTGCTCGACCACTACGCGTTGCCGGAGGAACGTGTGTACGTCGTGCCGCCGGGCGTCGATGTCGCCGACGTTGCACCGCCTTCGCCGTCCGGCGGGCGGCTCCTCTGTGTCGGAGCCATCACCCCGGTCAAGGGCTACGACCTCCTGCTCGATGCCTTGGCCACGCTCGACGACCCGGCCTGGCGATGCGCATGCGTCGGCTCGCTGGACCTCGACGTGGAGTACGTCGACCTGTTGCACAAGCAGGCCGAGGACAGGGGGCTCGGCGACCGGGTGTGCTTCACCGGCCCGCTCACGGGCGCGGAACTCGAGCGCGCCTACGCGGAGGCGGACGCGCTGGTGCTGGCCTCGCACGCCGAGACCTACGGCATGGTGGTCACTGAGGCGCTCGCCCGCGGGTTGCCGGTCGTGGCCACGGACGTCGGTGGAGTGTCGGAGGCGCTCGGTCACGCCGCCGACGGCAGCCGGCCCGGCCTGCTGGTCCCGCCGGGCGACCCACAGGCTCTCGCGCAGGCGCTGTCTCGGTGGCTGGGGGATGCCTGCGAGCGCACGCGGCTCCGCGCCGCCGCCAGGTCCCGGCGACTGACGCTGTCGGACTGGACGCAGACCTCGCGCGAACTGTCGGCCGTGCTGACGGAAATCGCCGGGTGAACCGGCACCCGGTGACAGCCGTATCACAGTCAAGGGGACCGACCAGCAGAATCGGAGCCACCGCCATCGGCCGAAGCATCTGGACCTGGGCCCGCCTGGCAGGCGGCGCCGCGATCCTGGCTGTTCTCGTTTGGCGGGTGGGCACCGGGCCGTTGGTGGACGGGCTTCGATTGACGACCGGATGGGCGCTCGCCGCCGCCCTGGCGATCACGGCGCTGACCACGTTGTGCTGTGCGTGGCGGTGGAGGCTGGTCGCGGGCGGGCTTGGTGTCGGGATGCCGCTGAGCACCGCGGTGGCCGCGTACTACCGGTCCCAGTTTCTCAACGCCACATTGCCCGGCGGAGTGGTCGGCGACGTCCACCGGGCCGTGCGCCACGGGCGCGACCTCGGCCACCTGGGCCTGAGCCTCCGGGCCGTCGCGTGGGAGCGGGCGTCGGGACAGGCGGTACAGCTGGTGCTGACACTGGGTGTGTTGCTCCTGCTGCCCTTGGGCTCACGCTCGTTGCTCCTCGTGGTCGCCTGTGCGATCGCGATCGTCGCCGGGGTCGCGCTGGTCGCCGTACCTCTCCGCCTGAGTCCAAGTCGCCTCCCAGCCCGGATCGCACGCGCCTTCACGACGGACCTCCGCGACGCGGTTCTCGCGCGGCGGGCCTGGCCGGGCATCCTGCTAGCCTCTGTCGTCGCCGTGCTCGGCCACGCCGCCGTGTTCCTGGTCGCGGTGCGGACGACCGGGATACACGTGTCGCTGGGTCGGCTGCTGCCACTGGCACTGGTCGTGCTGATGGCCTCGGCGGTACCGGCAAACATCGCCGGCTGGGGCCCGCGCGAGGGCGCGGCCGCTTGGGCGTTCGGCTCGGTCGGGCTGAGCGCGGCGCAGGGCGTCACCGTCGCGGTGGTGTACGGCGTACTCGCGCTGGTGGCCACTCTGCCCGGAGCCGTCGTGGTGCTGGCTGGGCGACGGCGCCCCCAGGACAGTGCGCCCGGCCCGACCGAGGCGCCGCCGGAGCAAGTCGGGAGCGTTGTCGATGCCTGATCACCCCTACAGCGACGTGATCCTCGTCGGCGCCGCCACGGTCCGCAACGACAATCCGCGGCATCTCAACGCGACCAACGCCCGCTACCTGGCCACGAAGGCGCGACGAGGCGCACACACGCTCGACCTCCCGTTCGGCGAGCGGCTCGACGCTGAGGCACAGGCCAGGGACTGGTAGCTGCCGGTGCCACAAGGGTTCACCGGCCGCGCAGAACCTCAGCTGGGCCGCACCAGCAAATCGAGGTGATCGACAGTGACGGACAGCCGACCGGCCGCTGCCTCGGCCAAGCGTCGCTTTGCATACGAAGGGGCCTCGGCGCGCAGCTCCGGTCGCTGCTCGCATGCCGCCGCCAGCCAGCCGGTGAACCACTCAGCCGCTAGAGCGGCCTGATCGGGCCCGAGCCGCCACGGGCTAGGGCGGACCAGGACATCGAGGCCCAGCCGGGAGAAGCCGTCCACCGCGGCGCCGACCGCGTCGGGACCGAGGAGCAGTCCGGCGCTGGTTGTGCGTCGCTGATGGGCGTTGAACGCTTCGGTGACGCGTAGGTCGAACGGATCGCTCGGTGTGAGTTCGACGCGACCGGTGACGCTGAGGGCGATCAACACGGGGCAGCCCGGCCCGGCACAGGTGGCGACGAATCGTCGGAGCTCCTCCACGGTCATCATGTCCAGCAGCGCCGAGGCAGTGATGAGGGCTGCGCCCGCCAGCTCGTCGGCTTTCAGCCGGGTGATGTCGCGCCGACGGATTTCGACGGTCACCGGGGCGCCGTCGCAGGACTCGCCCGGTTGGTCCGCGGCGGGGAGGGTGAGCAGCTCGGCGTCCCGGTCATACATAACCCAGTGCTGGGGTCCGCTCAGCTGCACGGCGAGCCAGCGGGCCATCGACCCGGTGCCGCACCCGAGGTCGTGAATAGCCGCCCCACCGTCGGTCGGCAGGTACGCCCGGACCTCGTCGACGAGCTCGGGCGCCCGGGCTGCCGCGTCGGCCGGCTCCCGCAACCTCAGCCACTCGGCGCTGGCCCGGGCCTGGCCGGTCGTCATACCGCCTCCTCGCACGCACCCGGCGTGCGCACCCGGACTGTCAACGCCTGACTCCGCACGGGCCAATCACCTCGCCTCAACTGAACCGGACGATAGCAATGTTCACAGTCCCTCACGGCCACTCCTTGTCTGCCGGGAACGGCACGCCGGCGTTCCTGTGGCAGCGGGCTCCGCTCGGCTTCCATGCCCTCGACGTCGTCGCCCCACTGATGTTCCTGATCCTGATGATCTGGCTGGGAATCGCCCGGTTGAGAACCAGCTCGGCGATCCGATCCGAGTAGAGCGGAGATAGGCCGGGTGCGCCCTCAGGCGATAGTGCCGCAGGTCGGTCGCGAGCGCCGCCCAGCCAACGTCTGGGCGGCGCTCGGTGGCTGTCAGGCGTCAGCCGGGAACGGGACACCGGTGTTGCTGTGGCACCTGTAGCCGTTCGGGTTCTTCGAGGGGGACAGGTACTGCTGGTGGTAGCCCTCGGCGTAGTAGAACGTCGTCGCCGGGGCGATCTCGGTGGTGATGTCGCCGTAGCCGAGGGGCTTGATGACCGGGGCGTAGAGGTCCCGGGTGCGCTCGGCCTCGGCGCGCTGGGCGTCGGTGGTGTAGTAGATGGCCGAGCGGTACTGGGAGCCGAGGTCGTTGCCCTGCCGCATGCCCTGTGTCGGGTCGTGGGTCTCCCAGAAGACCTTCAGCAGGTCGGTGAAGGTGGTCTTGGTCGGGTCGTACACGACCCGGACGGCCTCGGTCTGGCCGGTGCGGCCGCTGCAGACTTCCTCGTACGTCGGGTTGGGGGTGTAACCGCCCGCATAGCCGACGGCCGTGGTGTACACGCCGGGCTGCTGCCAGAAGATCTCCTCGGTCCCCCAGAAACACCCGGTGCCGAACCAGACCTCCTCGAACCCCTCGGGTGCGGCGGCGGTCTGCGGCGTACCGAGCACGATATTCTCGGCCGGGACGGCAAAGCCAGGGGTGGGCCGGCCGGGCAGTGCGGCCTCGGGCTCGACCAGGGCTGTGTTGCGCTTGAAGAACGACATCTCACGCCTCTCGCAGTGTGACTCTCATAGTCTCCCAACGCTCCCGGTGAGGTGATCCTTCCCCGCACCCCTTACGGCGCGATGACGTCAGGCGATCATTGCGGCCGAGCGTCTGGCGGGCGCGGGACCGGTGGTCAGCGCGGCGTACGACGCTGCCAGGCGACGGACTCCGTCACGCAGCGCATCCGCCGGCAGCGTGTACGGCAACCGGATAAAGGACTCCAGCCCACCATCCGGTGAGAAGCGCGACCCGGCCACCAGCAGTACGCCGTTCCGCTGCGCAACCCCGACCAGACTCGACCCGACCGGCTCCGGCAGCTCGCACCACAGCGACAAACCGCCACCCGGCAGCCGGAACCGCCACGACGGCAACTCCGCCGATACTGCCTCCGCCAGCGCATCCCGCTGGCGGGCGAGCGTCACCCGCCGCTCCGGCAGGAGTGCTGCGCGCTGCCGCAACAGCCGGGCGACGACCAACTGCTCCAGCACCGGCGCCCCCAGATCGAGCGAAGCGCGCGCGTCGAGGACCTGGGCGACGAGCGCCTCCGGCACCCGCATCCACCCGATCCGCAGCCCGCCCCAGAACAGCTTGCTCGCCGAGCCGACCGTGATCACGCCTTCCGGGTGGTACGACGCGAACGGCGGCGGCATCTCCTGACCGTCCAGCGACAGACCGAACAGCGTCTCGTCGATGATCGCCGTCGTCCGGGTCCGCGCGAACGCGATCGCCAGCCGCTGCCGGTCCGCCGCCGACATCAGCCAACCGGTCGGATTCTGGAAGTCCACCACCATCCAGGCGGCCCGCGGAGCGGTCTGCCTGATCGTTGCCTCCAGCAAAGGAAGGTCCCAGCCGGTGGGCCCCATCGGCGCCGCCACCAGCCGGCAGCCGCTGTGCCGGATCGCGTCGACCGAGTTCGGGTGGGTCGGGCTCTCGGTCAGTACCCGGTCGCCGATCTGGGTCATCGCCCGGATCGCGATCGACGTCGCTGCCAGCGCGCCGGCGGTGATGATGATCTGGTCCGGCGAGGTCGGCAGCCCGCGTTCGGTGTAGACGGCCGCGACCTCCTCGCGCAGCTCCGGCAGGCCCTGCGGGTGGTACCCGGGAGTGGCGAGGTGAGCCGGGAGATCGGGCGTCGCGGCGGCGACCGCGGCGCTGATGCCCGGGATCGCGGCGGGCGCCGCGGCGGTGAAGTCGTAATGCGCCTCGGTGTCGAACGTGGGGGCGTGGTGCCGTCCGAGCTCAGGCTCGAGCCGGCCGGGGAGGGCGGTGACACTGCCCGAGCCGCGGCGGCTGATCAGGTACCCGCCGTCGCGCAACTCCCGGTACGCCGAGGCGACCGTCGTACGACTGACGCCGAGAGCCTCGGTCAGCTCGCGCTCGCTCGGCAGCCGCGAACTCGGCATGATCCGGCCGTCCGCGATCAGCAGTCGCAGCCGCTCGGCGAGGACCCGGTACGCCGGACCCGTCCCGTCGGCCCAGGCGCCGAGCAGGCCGGTGAGAGTGCTGGCGGGGAGATATTGCCCTTTCATGCAGTCCACTATTACGCAATTGGCTATCGATCGCCAGGCCACTTGCCGCACAAACTGGACAGGTGACCGCCACTTCCGATGCTCCGCCGCGTCAGCTCGCGCCCCTGAACCCGCTCCAGCAGCTGAAAGCGGGCCACCTGCCGCGCCGCCTGGTGCAGTTGTACGTCGGCCTGATCCTGTACGGCGCCTCGATGGGCCTGATGATCCAGGGCAACCTCGGCCTGGACCCGTGGGACGTCTTCCACTCCGGCATCACCAAGCACGTGCCGCTGAGCTTCGGCACCATCGTGATCGCGGTCAGCTTCGTCGTACTGCTGGCGTGGATCCCGCTGCGGCAGTGGCCCGGGTTCGGCACGATCAGCAACGCGATCGTCATTGGCTTGGTGACGGACCTGACGCTGGCCACGGTCGACCGGCCGGACGCGCTCTGGCTGCGGATCGTCTTCATGGTCGCCGGCGTCGTGGTCAACGCGCTGGCCGGTGCGCTCTACATCGGCGCCCAGTTCGGCCCGGGTCCGCGCGACGGGCTGATGACCGGCCTGGTGCGACGTACCGGTCTCAGCGTCCGCCTGGTCCGCACCACGCTCGAACTCGCCGTCCTCGCGACCGGCTTCCTGCTCGGCGGCTCGGTCGGAGTAGGCACCGTCGTCTACGCCCTGTCGATCGGCCCCTTGGTCCACTTCCTCCTCCCGATCTTCACCGTCCGCCTCAAGGAGGTGAACTAACGTCTCCCGGCGCACGGGCATCTCGGTTGTCGGTGGTCGGAGTTAGCGTTTGTGGGGTGAGTCGCCTCGGCACGTTCCGGTTCTCCGCGCCGCTGTGGCAGTACCCGGGCGAAGGGAGTTGGTACTTCGTCACGGTCCCGGAGGAGATCAGTGACGACATCGCCGACCTGACCGCGGGTACGCGCAAAGGGTTCGGCTCAGTGCGGGTCACCGCCACCGTCGGCGGTACGACGTGGCAGACCTCGGTCTTTCCCGGCAAGTCCGGCAGCTACTTCCTGCCGGTGAAGAAGCCGGTGCGCATCGCCGAGCACCTGACCGAGGGCTCACCGGTCGACACCCAGCTCGAACTGGCCGACCTGTAGCTCCTGCGCGAGCCGGCTGCCCGCCGACGCCAGGGGCAGCCGGCCCGTGTGGTCAGGCGGCGTTGAGGTAGTCGACCAGTTCGCCGAGCTCGGAGGCCCAGCCTTCGGTGTTGCTGCTGAAGGCCTTGCGGTAATCCTCGTCGGGGAGCTGGGCGAAGCCGGACTCGACGACGGTGAGGCGGGTGCCGGTGTCGACGGGTTCGAGCGTGAACTCGACGTACGTCCGGCGCGGGTCCTCGGCGGGGAGGCCGTAGATGTGCCAGGTGAAGCCGAAGATGGTCGGCTCGTCGATCCGCTCGATCCGCATCTCGGCCTTGTCGCCGCTGTTCCAGGTCATCTGCCCGGTCCCGCCCGGCCGCAGGTCGATCGTCGCCTGATGCCCGAACCAGGTGCCGAGCCCTTCCGCGGTAGTGAGCGCCGCCCACACCTTCTTCGGCGGGTGAGCAAGCTCAACCGTCCGTTCGATCCGATCGGGAAACCCCATGACAACCTCCAGCGAATAGCAACCATCTAGTTGCAACCCAATCTATTGCAACCCCTAGGTTGCGTCAAGATCTCCAGTTCGAGATTGCCGGAAGGGCGGGTGGAAAGGCGAACGCCGCCGGGGTGGCCGGCGGCGTTCGGGTGCTTCGGGGTGGTGCGCGCTACTTGGTGATTGCGGGACCCTTTGGGTCGATTGTTGGGCCGCCGATGCGCTGGGCTTCGCCTTGGTCCTGCTGCTGGCCCTGCGGGTTCGTTGGCTGCGCGGCGGCCCGGGCCGGGATCTGACCTGCGGAGGGCTGCCCGGCGCTGACGAACTGAGCGAGGTTGCCCTCCCGGTCGGCGCCGGCGCGGTGCTGGCCCGGGCCTTGCTGGTTGCTCGACGTCTGCAGGGACGAGGCGGCCTGCACCAACTGCTGGGCGGCGGCCGCACGCGCCTCGGGGGTCTGCGCACTGACCAGAGCGTGAGCGTGGGCGCTCAGGGCCTGAATGTCCTTGCCGTCCACGTTGGCCTGGTTCAACGCCGGGTTCTTGAACGCGGCGAAGGCGGCCCGCGCGGCGTTGGCGCGGTTGGACGCGTTGGATCGCCGATCCTGCGCCCAGCGGGACATCCGGTCGACCGTGTTGCGACCGACCTGGACGGCGTTGCGGCCCGCCGCCTGCGCACCGTTGACAGCGTTGCGGCCCAGGTTCTGTGCACCTTCGACGGCGTTGCGACCGGCCTGGACGGCGTTGCGGCCCGCAGTCTGCGCACCCTCGACAGCGGTGCGGCCGAGGTTCTGTGCACCCTCGACGGCGGCGCGGCCCTGGGCTGTGATCGCCCGGCCGGCAGCGTCCAGGCGCTCGTTCACGACCTGGGTGGCGAGGTCCGCCTGGACCTGCACCCGCTGCCCGAAATCAGTCACCCGGTTGACGGCGTTGTCCCGGACCTCGCCGGCCCGGGTGGCGGTGTTCCGGCCGAACTGAGCGGTCTGAGACGCCAAGGACTTGGCGCCCTCGCTCAGCCGTTGATACGTCTGGGCGGCCACCTGCTCGACGCGGACGGCTGCGTTGATGATCGGGGCGAGTGCCCGTTGGATGCGGATCGCGCGCCGGAGGGCGATCTGGTCGGGCTCCGAGAGGTTCGCGCCCCACTGGACGAATTGTTCCCGGTTGCCCGGCTCCCACATCCCTGGGCCTTGGTACGGCGTGGTCATATTCGAGCTCCTAGTCGATGTAGACCGCGTAGTTGACACAAACCGAGCTGGTCAGCGGGTCCCTGGTGGGCTTGTCGCTGAAGAGGTGGATCTGGGCGCCGGGGCGAACCCAGACGGCGAGGTGACGCCGGTCCGCGCCCGCACCCCGGGCCCACTCGTCGAGGAACGTCGGGCTGCTCTCGTCACCCAGGTAGTCGGGATCGCCGAAGTGCTTGCGGGCGAGCTCGAGGTGATCCGGCCAGGCCTTGTCCAGTCCGGCCTCGGCGGCCGGGATGTCGTCCGGCTCGATCTCGTACGCGATCCAGCCGCTGTTGCGGCAGTCGGAGAAGGCGAGCCCGTCGAACACGATGATCGTGCTGCCGCGCCGCGTGGTGAATCCCCACGACGCCACCAGCGGGTCGATCTCTTCGCCGGCCGCCAGGGGCCATGGCTGCCAGTCGGTGGCGGCCGTGACCCGCTGCACGAGTGCGCGGACCACTGCCGGGCCGGACGCGTCGCTGTCCGGGCCTGCCACCCTGGTCCAGTCCGCTACGTCGGCGAGGTCGGCCATCGCCAGGTCGTCCTCGTCGAGCGGCCTGTCCTGCGTCTTCATCCGGGCTTGTTCCTTCCGTCTCTGTCAAGCCTTTCGGCCGCAACCGTAGGGCGCGGTCAGGGTCACGTCATCGGGCCAATGGTTGCGGTCAGGTCACGGGATCACAGGGTCAGCGGTTGATCGAGTCGCCCTTCCGCTCGATGTCCTGACTTGTCTTGTGCAGTCCCTTCTCGGCCGCGACGGCGGTGTCCCGGGCGCCCGCGGGGCTCGAGGGTTCGGCCGGCGGCCTGCCGGCAAAGGCAGCGTGGACCTCTTGCATGTCTCGCACCGACAGGTTTCCTGAGTTCCTGGCCGCGCCGCCCGGTGCGGTCTGTTGCCCGTCGGGCCGTTGCCCCACGGCTTCGGCTGCCGCTGCCGCGGGTTGCCCGGGCGTCTGTCCCGCGGCCGCGTCCACCCAGTGCTGGGCGTTCTCCGGGTCGCCCTCCTGCCGGGCTGCCGGCCGCTGGGTCTCGACGACCTGGTGGATTCCGACATTGTGCCGGCCCTCAGTCATCTCCGGCTGCTGCAGGGCCCCGGCCCGCGGTTGCACCACCTCAGGCTGCCGCTGTGCACCCTCGGCCCGCTCCGGCGCACCCTCGGTCCGCTCGGGGGCACCTTCGGGTTGTTGCTGTGCCGCACCGGTTTGCGCTTCCGCTGCCTCGGGTTGCTGTTGGGCGACTTCCGGCTGGAGTTGCTGGGCGACCTGGAGCTGCTGCTCGAGCTGGGTTTGCTGTGCCTGGAGCTGGGCAACCTGATTCCGGAGGGCCTCGACCTCGACTTCCAGCTGCTGGATCCGATCCCGCAGGAGCGCCTCCTGCGGGGTCGGGACCTGCTGGGTCTGCTGCTGCCCGATCGGCGCGGCCTGCTGTGTTCCGGGCTGCTGTGCTCCGAGTTGCTCATAGGCCTGCTGCTGGAACTCAGGCGCCAAGGTTGACGGGCCACCGGTGACGACTCGCCGCATGCCCTGTTCCGCCAGGTACTGGAGTCTGGCTGGGGTCATTCGCTGGGCGCCGATGGTCTGCAGGTCAGTCGGTTCCATGCGGTCGACCGCGTTGCGAGCCATTGCGTACCCGGCCTTGAGCTCCTTCGTCCCCCGACGGACGTCGGCCCAGCGGGACGCGGCGTTGCGCACCATCTTGGCCGGGTTCCACTGCAGGATCCGGTCGGGCCCTCCCGCGTCCGCCAGGAGTTGGCGCGCGGTGCCCTCGTAGCTCAGGCCGACGGTCCGGGCCGTGTCGTTGAAGTGACCGGCGACGTGCTGCGTCGCCATCTCGGCCAGGTGGGCTCTGGTCAGGCCGGCGCGGCCGACTGCCCCACGCTCGGCTCGGCTCATCCTCCGGACGCCCGCGCGGGCGTTGGCGAAGGCGGCCTTGGCTGACTTCGCCCCCAGCTTTTCGGCTTTCCAGCGGGACTTGCGGTCCCGCTTCGCGGCCTTGGCGGCGCTGCGGCGTTCGCGAAAACCGGGACGGGCGGCGGGGGACTGGTCGCTCATCGGGTCTCCTAGTCGATGTACACGGCGTAGTTGACGCCGACGGCGTTCGTCAGGGGGTCCTTGGTGGGCTTGATGCTGTAGAGGTGGAGCTCGGCGCCCGGGCGCAGCCAGACGGCCAGGTGGCGGTGGCCGGCGGCGGCGCCGGGAGCCCAGTCGTCGGCGAAGCCGGGCTCGGAGTCGTCGCCGACGTAGTCGGGCTCGCCCCAGTGGCGGGTGGCCAGAGCGAAGTGGTCGGGCCATTGCGCGTCCAGGCCGGCCTCTGCAGCGGCGATGTCGTCGGGGCCGATGTCGTACGCCGACCAGCCGCTGTCGGGGCAGTCGGCGAAGACCAGGCCGTCGAACACGATCAGGGTGGAGCCGCGCGGAGTGGTGAATCCCCAGGAGACCATCTCGTCGGCGATCACCTCACCCTGCCGCAGCGGCCACGGCTGCCAGGGTGTCTCTGCCATCACGCGGTGGACCAGCGCCCGCACGACCTCCGGACCGGAATCGTCGCCGTCGGGGCCGGCCAGGCTGGTCCAGTCCTGGATCTCGCCGAGGTCCGCCATCGCCAGGTCGTCCTGGTCGAGCGGCCTGTCCTGCGTCTTCATCCGGCGCTGTGTCCTTCCGTCCGCGGTCCGGGGGCAACCACTGAGCGCAACGGTAGGCTGCCGTACGGGTCAGTTGCCACCGGCTCCGACGCGGCTGTGGACAACTCGGATCCATCGAATCGCCCCGGCTGTGGACGGCGTGCGTGGCGGCAGCAGACCAGGCCGTACGCTGGTCCGGTGAACACGGAACACCACTACGGCTTCGAGACGCTCGCCATCCACGCCGGGAACGAGCCCGACCCCACCACCGGTTCGGTGGTGCCGCCGATCTACGCGACCAGCACCTACAAGCAGGACGGCGTCGGCGGGCTGCGCAACGGCTACGAGTACTCCCGGTCGGCGAACCCGACCCGGACGGCGCTGGAGGAGTGTCTGGCCGCGATCGAGTCTGGCAACCGCGGGTTCGCGTTCGCCAGTGGTCTCGCAGCCGAGGACACCCTGATCCGGTCGCTGTGCGTGCCGGGTGACCACGTGGTCTTCCCCGACGACGCGTACGGCGGCACGTTCCGCCTGTTCTCGAAGGTGCTGGGCGCGTGGGGTGTCGAGATGACGCCGGCCGCGGTCACCCACCCGGAGGCGATCCGGGCCGCGATCCGCCCGGGCAAGACCAAGGTGGTCTGGCTGGAGACGCCGACCAACCCCCTGCTGAACGTCGCCGACATCGCCATCGTCGCGCAGATCGCCCACGACGCCGGCGCCTTGCTGGTGGTCGACAACACCTTCGCCTCGCCGTACCTGCAGCAGCCACTGGAGCTCGGCGCGGACGTGGTCGTGCACTCGACGACGAAGTACATGGGTGGTCACTCCGACGTCGTCGGCGGCGCACTGATCGTCCGCGACGCCGAGCTGGCCGACAAGATCGCCTTCCATCAGAACGCGATCGGCGCGGTCGCCGGCCCGTTCGACTCCTGGCTGGTGCTGCGCGGCATCAAGACGCTCGGCGTCCGGATGGACCGGCACAGCGACAACGCCGAGAAGGTCGTCGAGTTCCTGCAGCGGCACAACTCCGTCAGCCAGGTGCTGTACCCGGGCATCGACGGCCACCCCGGCCACGAGACCGCCGCGAAGCAGATGAAGCGGTACGGCGGGATCGTGTCGTTCCGGGTCACCGGGGGAGAGCCGCACGCGCTGGACATCTGCAACAAGGCCGAGGTCTTCACCCTGGGTGAGTCGCTCGGCGGCGTCGAGTCGCTGATCGAGCACCCGGGCAAGATGACCCACGCCTCGGTCGCCGGCACGCCGCTCGAGGTCCCGGCCGACCTGATCCGGCTCAGTGTCGGTATCGAGACCGTCGACGACCTGCTGCAGGACCTCGACCGCGCGATGTCCTGATCCGTGGGGCTCGTGGTCGCGGTCGACTTCGGGTCGACCTTCACCAAGGCGATCGCGGTGGACTCCGGCTCGGGTGACCTGGTCGCCCGAGCCGAGCATCGCACCACGATCGACACAGATGTGATGGACGGCTGGCACGCCTGCCGGGCTCTCCTCGCGGAGGTCGACCGCGGCGTCGACAACGCCGAGGTCCTCGCCTGCTCGAGTGCGGGTGGCGGTCTGCGGATCGGTGTCGTGGGCAACGAGGAGCTCGTCACGGCCGAAGCAGGCCGGCGCGTCGCACTGTCCAGCGGTGGCCGGGTCGTTGCCGTGGTCAACGGTGGGCTCACGGCAACCAGTCAGAAGGGGCTCCGCAAGGACCGTCCCGATGTCGTGCTGCTGCTGGGCGGCACGGACGGAGGCAACTCGGCGGTGTTGCTCAAGGCAACCGAGACGCTGGCGAAGTACAAGTGGCGCCGACCGGTCGTTGTCGCGGGCAACGTCGAGGCGCGGGCCGAGGTCGGCGAGATCCTGACGGCCGCCGACGTGCCGCATGTGCTCGCGGACAACGTCGTACCGGAGATCGGGGTGTTCGCGCCGGACAGCGCGCGGGCCGCGATCCGGGAGATGTTTCTCGCGCACGTGATCGGTGGGAAGAACCTGTCCCGCGATCCCGCGTTCGCGCGGATGGTCCGGGCCGCCACGCCCGACGTCGTACTGCGGGGTGTCGAGGTGCTGGCCGGGTTGCACGGTGACGTGGCGGTCGTGGACATCGGTGGGGCGACGACCGACGTGCACTCGGTGATCGAACTCGACCCCGAGGACGCGAACCTCGGCCGTGAGGTGGTCGCGACCCACCCGGTGACGCGGACCGTCGAAGGCGACCTCGGCATGCGGTGGAGCGCCGTACCGGTGGTCGCCGCGGGCGTCGAGGCGGGCCTGGTCGCGGACGACGACACGATCCGTACGGCGGCCGCGCGCCGGCACCGTGATCCGTCGTACCTGCCGGACAGCGCGCTCGAGGCGTCGTACGACGAGACCCTGGCGACGGTGGCCGCGACGGTCGCGCTCAGACGGCACGCGGGGCGGCAGCGGGTCGTGTTCGGGCCGGGTGGCCGGGTGATCGAGCGGTCCGGGAAGGATCTGCGCGAAGTGGATCTGCTGGTCGGATCCGGGGGAGTGCTGCGGCACAACGGGCCGGAGGTGGCGGCGCGGATCCTGGGCTCGGTCGGCACGAACGCGCGGGAGGAAGGATGGCTCGTGCCGGAGCGCGCCGAGGTCTGTGTGGACACCGACTACGTGCTGGCCGGTGTCGGTCTGCTGGCCGGCGAGGACCCGAAGGCCGCCGAGGGCTTGGCCGCCCGGATTCATGGAACTACCGCGGCCGGGCACTAGTCTCAGCAGCAAGCTAGCTGCGGAGGTGTGATGAGCGAGGCGGGGAGGGACGACGCGGACGCGTCGGCGA
Source organism: Kribbella sp. NBC_01484 (assembly GCF_036227145.1). NCBI lineage: Bacteria > Bacillati > Actinomycetota > Actinomycetes > Propionibacteriales > Kribbellaceae > Kribbella > Kribbella sp. NBC_01484. The sequence goes on along the minus strand of NZ_CP109437.1, from coordinate 913,712 downwards.
CCGGGAGGCCACCGGAGGGGAACGACGATCCGAGTCCGGTCGCGGACAACCAGGTGCTCGAGGAGTCCAGTGTGCCGGCGGAGAAGTCGAGAGCCGTGGCTGCCGAGCGAACATCGGCGGGCGGCCCGGGCGGCCCGGGCGACACAGAGGTGACGCGTGGGATGCACATCGCCAGTGCGTGGGCCTGGCGGTTCCTGGTGGTCGTCGCCGCCGTCCTGGTGATCGGCTACGCGGTGCAGTACCTGTCCGAAGTGGTCATCCCGGTGATCGTCGGCGTACTGCTCACCGCACTCCTCGTCCCGATCACGAACGGCCTGCAGCGGCTCCGCATCCCGCGTGGTCCCGCCGCCGGGATGACCGTGATCGCCACGATCGTGGTGGTGGCCGGCCTGCTCACGCTGGTCGGGACGCAGATCGCCAGTCAGTTCGACAGTCTGTCGACGCAGGTCGGCGAGGGTGTGCAGAAGCTGCGGGAGCTCGGCCGGATCAACTTCGGGCTCACCGACGCCGACGTCACCAACGCCATCAAGTCACTGCGCGAGCAGTTCACGTCCGGAGGTTTCCTCGGACAGCAGGCAGCCGCCGTCGGTACTACGGCCACCCACGTCGTCGCGGGTCTGTTCATCTCGCTGTTCTGTCTGTTCTTCTTCCTCTACCAAGGCGAGCAGATCTGGCGCTGGCTGGTCCGGCTGTTCCCGCGCCGGGCCCGGGTCAAGGCGGACACGTCGGGGCGGAAGGCCTGGGTCTCGCTGACCGCTTTCGTCCGAGCCACCATCATCGTGGCCGCCGTGGACTCGATCGGGATCGCTTTGGGTGCGGCGATTCTCGGTCTGCCGCTGGTGAGTGCGATCGGCATCCTGGTGTTCGTCGGCGCGTTCGTGCCGGTGGTTGGTGCGCTGGTCAGCGGCGTGGTCGCCGTACTGGTCGCCTTGGTTGCCAAGGGCCCGATCGTCGCGATCATCATGCTCGGGGTGGTGATCGGCGTTCAGCAACTCGAGGCGCACGTCCTGCAGCCGTTCCTGCTCGGGCGCGCGGTCAGCGTCCACCCGCTCGCCATCATCCTCTCGATCGCCACCGGCGTGATCATCGCCGGCATCGTCGGCGCCCTGGTCGCCGTACCGACCGCCGCCGTCCTCAACACCATCGTCAACTACCTGGCCGGCAACGACGTCGACCCCGAACCCCCGCGACACATACCCCCATTCCCCAGACGCCGCCACCCCACCACCCCAGCCCCAGCAGACGACTAACCCTGCGCCAGTCAGCAGTGTGGCCGTCAGGCCGGCGGTTTGTCTCACGCAGCAGAACAGCCGCCCCCGGGAAACTCCCGGGGGCGGCTGTGATGGCGAATCGCGGTCAGTGCATCGCCACGGGCGCGGAGGCCTCGACGGACTCCTCGCCTTCCGGCTCCGCGCCTGCCGGCTTGGGGCCGTCGGAACGGCCGGCCAGCCGCTGCTCCGGGGTGATGATCGCCAGGATCAGCGCGATCGCCAGGAACGGCAGGGAGACCAGGAACACGTCGTCCATCGCGTCGACCAGACCGTGCAGGGCCCAGCCCTTCATCGGCTGCGCCAGCCCGTGCAGAGCCTGCACACTGTTCGCCGCCTTGGCCAGTCCGTCGACCGCGGCCTGCGTGGCGTTCGGAACGATGTCGGTCAGGTGGTCCTTCAGCCGGATGGTCAGTACGGCGCCGTAGACCGCCGTACCGATCGCGCCACCCATCGAGCGGAAGAAGGTCATCGTCGAGGTCGCGGTGCCCATGTGCTTGCGGGGCACACTGTTCTGCGCGGCGGTGACGGTGATCTGCATCGACAGGCCCAGGCCGGCGCCCATCACGAACATGTAGATCGCCATCTGCCAGTACGGCGTGGTCAGGCTCAGCGTGGACAGCAGCACCATCGCGCTGCCGACCAGGACCGAGGAGATGATCGGGTACACCTTGTAGCGGCCGGTCTTGCTCATCAGCTGACCGCTCGGGATCGAGGCGGAGAAGATACCGACGATCATCGGCAGCAGCGCCAGGCCGGACTGGGTCGGCGACAGGTCCTTGACCGCCTGCAGGTACAGCGGCAGGAAGATCAGCGCACCGAACATCGCGAACCCGAGCAGGAACGCGTAGCCGGCGTACCCGGCGAAGATCCGGCCCTTGAACAGGTCCATCGGGATGATCGGCTCGGCCACTCGCAGCTCGATGAACACGAACGCGACGGCCAGTACGACGGCCGCGACCAGCAGGCCGATCGTGGTCCCGTTGCCCCAGCCGTTGCTCGGGCCGCTCCAGGAGATGGCCAGCAGCAGCGTGGTGACGGCGGCGGCGACCGTGGCGGCGCCGAGGTAGTCGATCTTGTGCGAGCGCTTGACGTGCGGCAGCTTGAGCACGGCGGCGACGATGCCCAGGGCAACGAGGCCGATCGGCAAGTTGATCCAGAAGATCCAGCGCCAGCCCGGACCGTCGGTGAGCAGACCGCCGAGCAGCGGGCCGGCCACCGAGGACAGGCCGAAGACGGCGCCGAAGTACCCCATGTACTTACCGCGCTCGCGCGGCGGGATCACGTCGCCGATGGTGGCGAACGCCAGCGACATCAGGCCACCGGCGCCGAGACCCTGGACGGCCCGGAAGCCGATCAGCATCTCGATGTTCTGCGACATTGCCGACAGTACGGAGCCGGCGAGGAAGATGACGATCGCCGCGATGAACAGCGGGCGGCGTCCGTACAGGTCGGAGATCTTGCCCCACAGCGGAGTGGAGGCGGTCGAGGTCAGCAGGTACGCCGTGACCACCCAGGACAGCTTGTCCAGGCTGTTGAACTCGCTGACGATCCGCGGCAGCGCCGTACCGACGATGCTCTGGTCCAGCGCGGCCAGGAACATCCCGGCCATCAGACCGCCGAGAATGACCAGGATCTGCTTGTGGGACAGGTAGTTAGGGGCGCCGCCAGGGGCGGCGATGGTGCTATCTGGGCCGCCGGCGGTGGCGGGCTCAGTGGTGCTCATCTGGTGCTCTCCAGGTTCTTGTCGGTGTTCTCGCGGGTGGCGGGGTCGCCGCCTGGCGCGAAGTCTTCGTCGGTACGGCGCTCAGGATCGGGGGCGGCGCGTAGTCGCGGGGCGACCGCGGCCCAGCCCCTGTCGGCCCAGCGAGCGTCGGCCGGGGTGTCGGTGAGATTGGCGACTCCGTCGGCGAACCGGGTCATCAGCCGCTCGAACGTCAGGATGTCCTCCTCGGACCAGCCGTCCATCGCGGTGCTCAGCAGCTCCATCCGGCGGCGGGCACTGGACTCCCACTGCTCGATGCCCTGCTCGGTCAGCTCGACCCGGAAGGCGCGGCCGTCGTCGGGATCGGGGGAGCGGCGGACCAGGCCCAGCTGCTCCAGCGCGCGAACGTGACGGCTCGCGGTCGAGGCGTCGAGCTCCATCCGCGCGGCCAGGTCGGACAATCGCAGTGCGCCACTGCAGCGCAGCACGAACAGCGCCACGTGCGCGCTGTGGTCGATCGTGTCGCCGGGCTGCTTGGCCTTGAGCCGGCGTCCGATCCGGGTGAACGCGTGCATGACGCCCTCGATGGGGGTCTGCGGGGTGTACGCGTCGTTTACTTGCATGCTGCAAGCATATACATGCTTGCGTGATACACGCAAATGAGTTTCCGAGATTGCCGAGTGAGCCGCCACTCATTTACTCTCCGTCCCGGGCTGGTCACTGTCCGCAGTAGAGGAGAATCAGCGGACGATCATTCGACGACAGAGGGGTGCGTTCTGTGACGCAGGTGGCGGTGGTGACCGGTGGCGGCTCCGGGCTGGGGCGGGAGATGGCGCTCGCTCTGGCGGCGGCCGGGTTCGACGTGATCGTGACCGGCCGGACCGAGGAGACCCTTCGGGAGACCGTGGCTGACGGGGGCGGGCGGGTGCGCCTCGCGGTGCTGGACGTGGCTGACGGGGAAGCGGTCCGCGCATTCTTCGGTGGGCTGGAGCGGATCGACGTACTGGTGAACAACGCCGGGATCGGGGCGCCGGCGGCCGCCGTACCGGATGTCGCGGAGGAGGACTGGCGGCGGGTGGTGGATACGAACCTGACCGGGTCGTTCCTGTGTGCGCAGGCCGCGTTCGGGCTGATGCTGCGGCAGGAGCCGAAGGGCGGGCGGATCATCAGCAACGGGTCGATCTCGGCGCACGTGCCGCGGCCGCGGGGTATCGCCTACACCGCGAGCAAGCACGCGATCTCCGGCCTGACGAAGGGTCTCGAGCTGGAGGGTCGCGCGCACGGGATCACCGCGTGCCAGATCGACATCGGGAACGCCGCCACCCAGATGACCGAGCGGATGCGGCAGGGCGTGCTGCAGCCGGACGGGTCGTTCGCGATCGAGCCGACGTTCGACCCGAAGATCGTCGCGGACTTCGTGGTCCGGATCGCCCAGTTGCCGACATCGGTCGCCGTACCGACGCTGACCGTGATGGCGGCCGGGATGCCGTACGTCGGTCGCGGTTGACCTCCAGCGCTGTTGAGGTTCTACCTTCGGCGCATGGAGCCGCTCAAAACGACAAGAGAAATGTCGGACGGTCCGTCTAGGGTCGGTCCGTGAGTGAGCAGCGGGAGTCCCTGGTCCATGTCCGCGGGCTGCGGAAGTCGTACGGCGACTTCGAGGCAGTGCGCGGGATCGACCTGGACGTCTGGAAGGGCGAGGCGTTCGGGTTCCTCGGGCCGAACGGCGCGGGCAAGTCGTCGACGATGCGGATGATCGGCGCGGTCTCACCGGCCAGTGGCGGCACGCTGCGGATCCTCGGCCTCGATCCGGCCACCGACGGCCCCTCGATCCGGGCCCGGCTCGGCGTGTGCCCGCAGGACGACACACTCGACACCGAGCTGACCGTCCGGGAGAACCTGACGATCTACGGCCGGTACTTCGGTCTCAGCCGGGCCGAGTGCCGCCTCCGGGCGGACGAGTTGCTCGAGTTCGTCGCGCTGACCGAGAAGGCGAACGTCAAGGTCGACGAGCTCTCCGGCGGGATGAAGCGGCGGCTGACGATCGCGCGGTCGCTGGTCAGCAAGCCGGACCTGCTGCTGCTCGACGAGCCGACCACCGGCCTCGACCCGCAGGCCCGGCACCTGTTGTGGGACAAGTTGTTCCGGCTCAAACAGGCCGGCGTGACGCTCATCATCACCACCCACTACATGGACGAGGCCGAGCAGCTGTGCGATCGGCTCGTGGTGATGGACGGCGGCCTGATCGCGGCCGAGGGTTCCCCGGCCGAGCTGATCCGCGACTACTCGACCCGCGAGGTCACCGAGCTGCGGTTCGGTCCGGACGTGATGCTGTCCGACCACGACGCGCTGGCCGGCAAGGTGGAGGACCTCGCCCAGCGCATCGAGGTGCTGCCCGATCGCCTGCTGCTCTATACGGACGACGGTGAGCGCGCGGTCGCCGCCGTACATGAGCGTGGTCTGGAGCCGGCCGCTGTGCTGGTACGGCGCTCCACCCTGGAGGACGTGTTCCTCCGGCTGACCGGCCGGACGTTGGTGGATTAGGACATGGCACTCGCAGTGGAGAACGGGCGGCGCCAGTTCGACTACTGGCTCACCGTCTACAAGCGGACCTGGAAGGGCACGCTGATCAGCAGCTTCCTGCTGCCGCTGCTCTACCTGGCCGCGATGGGGATCGGACTCGGCTCGTTCGTGGACAGCAACGGGACCGGCGCGCTCGGTGGCATGACCTACCTGCAGTACATCGCGCCCGGGCTGCTCGCCGCCACGGCGTTGCAGGTAGCCGTCGGCGAGTCGACGTACCCGGTGATGAGCGGGCTGAAATGGCAGAAGTTCTACTACTCGATGATCGCGACCCCACTGCGCCCGGCGGACGTCGTCTACGGGCAGCTCGGGTTCATCGCCTTCCGGGTGGGCAGCACCTGTGCGGTGTTCCTGGTGGTGATCGCGGCGTTCGGCAGTCTGCAGTCACCGCTGGGCGTGCTGGCTCTGCCGGTTGCGCTGCTGGTCGGAATGGCCGTCGCCGGCCCGGTCGCCGCCTACGCCACCACGCTGGAGAACGACTCGGGCTTCGCGATGATCTTCCGGTTCGGGGTGGTCCCGGCCTTCCTGTTCTCCGGCGCGTTCTTCCCGGTCTCCCAGCTGCCCAACTGGATCGAGTGGCTCGCCTATGTCAGTCCGCTGTGGCACGGGGTCCATCTCTCCCGGGCCCTGGCGGAGGGCTCGGTCAATCCATGGCTCGCGCTCGTCAACGTCGCCTATCTACTGGCCTGGTTCATCATCGGCACCTGGCTCGCCGTCCGCGGCTTCACCAAGAGGTTGATCGGCTGATGGCTGTGCTTTTGGCCGGGCCTCCGGCGCCGGCGGGGTCATGGGGCCTTGGCTCCCGGCCTTCCCTCGTCGCTCCAGTCGCTGTGCTTTCGGCCACGCCTGCGGCGCGGCGGGTCATGGGGCTCTACCTCCCGGCCTTCCCTCGTCGCTCCAGTCGCTTCGCTCCCTCCGCTCCTCAGTCCAGGCCGGGAGGCCCCATGACCGGGCTCCCTACGCTCCTCAGTCCAGGCCGGGAGGCCCCATGACCACCATCGCAGCCCGGGTGGTGCCTGTTCCGGTTCGTGTTGGTGGGGGACGGCACATCGTCGAGCGGAACTTCCTGCTCTATCGGCGGTCCTGGGTCGTCTTCTTGTCCGGCTTCTTCGAGCCGGTGTTCTACCTGCTGTCGATCGGGATCGGGGTCGCCCAGTTGGTCGGCGACTTCACGCTGTCCGACGGCACCGTCATCGGGTACGCCGCCTTCGTCGCGCCGGCGATGCTGGCCAGCTCGGCGATGAACGGTGCGATCTTCGACTCGACGTACAACATCTTCTTCCGGATGAAGTACGCCAAGCTCTACGACTCCATGCTGGCGACGCCGCTGCGGCCGTGGGACGTCGCCACCGGCGAGGTGACCTGGGCGCTGCTGCGCGGCGCCTGCTACTCGGCCATGTTCATCGTGGTGATGCTGATCATGGGCCTGGTGTCGTCGTGGTGGGTGGTGGTCGCGCTGCCGACGTCGGTGCTGATCGGGTTCGCGTTCGCCGGCGCCGGGATGGCGCTGACCACGTTCATGCGCAGCTGGCAGGACTTCGAGTTCGTGCAACTGGCGATCATCCCGATGTTCTTGTTCTCGGCCACCTTCTACCCGGTCGAGACCTACCCCGCCGCGATCCGCTGGCTGGTCGAGATCACCCCGCTCTACCAGGGCGTCGTCCTCGAGCGCGCCTTCACCACCGGCACCGTGAGCTGGTCCCTGCTGATCAACGCCGCCTACCTGGCCGTCATGGGCACCCTCGGCATGTACGTCGCCTCCCGGCGGCTGGGCAAGCTGCTGCTGAAATAGTCACTGAGTGCGACCTGTCGGAACCGGAGGGTTTACAGCGCCGTCGGATAGGCATGATCCGGCGGGTGAGGAATCCGATCGGGGTGTTGCGGCGCAACCAACAGGTCCGGGCCGAGCTGAAGGCACCGCGCGAACGGCTGCCAGGTGGGCGGCGGCGGTGGATTCGGTCGTCGATGAACTGGCTGATCGCCGAGTTCGGGCGGGACGTCCTGCTCCGGCCGATCGTCCTGCCGGACGAGCTGATCCCGACCGGGTACGACGGCAGCCTCGCCGCGGCCGAGGAGCTGTGCGCGCGGGTCGCCGATCGGATGGAGCTGCCGTCGGGCCGGTGCGCGCTCAGCTTCGGGCTCGTCGGTGACGGCGTACGGCGACCGGCGTACCGCGGAGTGGTGAAGGAGCAGGGCGGCCGGTGGCTCCGCGGTGCGGACGGCAACGAGATCCAACTCGCGCCGGCGCTGGCCGCCGATCCGGTCGCCTTGGCGGCGATCTACGCCCACGAGGCCGGACACGAGTTGCTGCTCGGCGGCGACCGGATCTCGTTCGCGCGCCGGCCCGACCACGAGTCGTTGACCGACCTGCTGACCGTGTTCTACGGACTCGGGATCTTCACCGCCAACGCGGCGTACGAACGTCGTCCGCGGCCGAACGGCCGTGGCAAGCAGCCGCTGGCTCGGGGATACCTGCGCGAGGCGGCGCTGTCCGACGCACTCGCGTACTACGCCCTCCTGCGCGGCGAGCGCCACCCGGACTGGGACCGCCACCTCGACCCACCAGTACGCCGAGGTATGCGGAACCAGCTCACCATCCTCAGCAAATGACCTAGTGCTCGAGCAACCGCCGCAACCACCACACCGCGCCGCGGAGCATGGATTCGCGGTCCGGCTCGGACAGGTGGTCCCGCAGGTGCAGGCTGGTCATCGTCTGATGGAGTGCGCCCAGTTCCCTGGCCAGCTCGAGCGCCCGGCGCAGGTCCGCGGGGGCGGCGTACTCCTCCCACTCGGCCAGATACGCATCCTGCACCCGCGCATCCATCGAGAGCGGTGACTTCTCCTCGACGAAGGTCACCAAGTCGAGGAACGGGTGCGAGACCAGTCCGTCGGTCCAGTCGAAGGCCAGCACCTTCCCGTCCCGCACAGCAAGGTTCCGCGGGTGCAGGTCGCCGTGCAGCAGCGTCTCCGGTACGCCGATCGCCGCCAGCTCGGTGATTGCCTCGTGCAACTGTTCGGCCCGCCGCGGCAGCCGCGCACGCTCGGCGGGCTCGAGCAGTTCGGTTGCCGGATTCGGTCCGAGGAGCCGGTCGAGCTCCGCCGCCAGGACATTGAGCCGGCGGTCGACGCAACTGAACTCCAACAGCCGGTCGATCTGATCCACATAGCTGCGCTGCAACCTGGCATGCCCTCGCAGCGCGTCGATCCACACCGCGATGTCAGCCTCGTCGGCCAGCGGGCGACCGAGGTCGGGCAACAGCATCCAAGCGCGCTTCTCGTCGATGGCCAACGGCGCCGGCACCGCGCCGGGCCGGTCGTCCGAGAGGTGCTTCAGGAGCAACGGCTCATGCGCGAAGAGAAGCGGCAATGCGTCGGCGTGAGCCGGCCGGATCGTGCTGGAGTGTGCGAGTGCCTTGAAGTAGACGTCCCCGTCCGGGCCGCTGACGCGCAAGACGTTCGACAAACCCCACGAGCGCACTTGTGTCCACGAGCCCGGAACGTGCTCAGCGATCCAGGGCAGGGCTTCGTCGTACCAGTCCGGCATCGTCCACGCCGGGGTGACGGGGGAGTCCGGCGGCAGGGCGAGGTGTCGCCGAGCGGCCACGACCGCCGGGTCGTCGACGTCGTGCACCCAGTGAGCGTCTTCCGGTACGGAGCCGGTCGAGAGCATCAGGTAGACCATCGGTTCTTCGCTGAGGCAGGTGAGCACAGCGGCGTCGATACCGGGCAGCGCTCGGAGCACCGGCTCGACGTCCGGGAACCAGAACTTCTCGGTGACATCTGCCCGCGGCAGACCCGACGGCAACATCAGGACAGCCTCGTCGGACGCGCGGACCACGACAGCTGTGATTTCCATGACCAGCAGCGTATGTGGCCGGTGCAACGGCTTTTCGTGCGTAGGGTGAGGGCGTGATCGATGCCAGGGACATCGTGCGGGCCGCGGATCTGCTGCATGACGTGGTGGCGCCGACGCCGCTGGAGTACTCGCGCTGGTTGAGCGAGCTCGTCGGCGGTGACGTGTTCCTGAAGTGCGAGAACCTGCAGCGCACCGGGTCGTTCAAGTTGCGTGGCGCCTATGTGCGGATGGCCCGGCTGTCCAAGGCCGAGCGCAAGCGTGGCGTGGTCGCGGCCAGTGCGGGCAACCACGCCCAAGGTGTTGCGCTCGCGGCGCAGCTGCTCGGGGTCAAGGCCACCGTCTTCATGCCGCACGGGGCCCCGATCCCGAAGGAGAAGGCGACCCGCGCGTACGGCGCCGAGGTCCGGTTCGTCGGTACGTCGATCGACGACTGTCTGACCGCGGCACGCGCGTTCGAGGCGGAGACGGGTGCGGTGCTGATCCACCCGTTCGACCATCCGGACATCGTGGCCGGTCAGGCGACCGCCGGACTCGAGATCGTCGAGCAGTGCCCGCAGGTCCGGACGGTCGTCGTACCGACCGGTGGTGGTGGCCTGCTCGCCGGGATCGCGTCCGCGATGCAGCGCGACGGGATGCCGATCGAGGTCGTCGGTGTGCAGGCCGCGGGTGCGGCGGCGTACCCGGCCTCACTGGCGGCCGGTGAGCCGGTCCAGCTCGCTCACATGGCAACAATGGCCGACGGGATCGCGGTCGGGCTGCCGGGCGCGGTGCCGTTCGAGGCGGTCGAGCGGTACGTCGGGGAGGTCCGTACGGTCGGCGAGGATTCGTTGTCCAAGGCACTCTTGCTGGTGCTCGAGCGCGCGAAGCTCGTGGTCGAACCAGCCGGCGCCGCCGCGGTGGCCGCCGTACTCGACGAGCCTCGGCGGTTCAAGCCACCGGTCGTGGTGGTGCTGTCCGGCGGCAACATCGACCCGTTGCTGCTGATGCGCGTGATCCGGCACGGCATGGCGGCAGCCGGCCGGTACCTGTCCTTGCGGGTGCGGATCCCGGACACGCCTGGCGGTCTGGCCACACTGCTCGCGCAGCTCGCCGACCTGGACGTGAACATCATCGAGATCGTGCACGAGCGCATCTCGGAGACACTGCGGCTGGACGAGGTCGAGGTGGCCCTGCAGCTCGAGCTCCGCGGCGAAGACCACCGGGGCCGGGTCCTCAGCACCCTGGCCAGCGACGGCTACACGTACACGTTCAACTGATCAGTCGAGCGGTGTGCAGCTCTTCACCAGCGGTGCGTGCAGCCGCTCGGCGAGAACCTGGCGCTGAGTGGGCTTGGCCTCGGTCTGGCGCCGGAGGCCCTCGTCGGTCAGTCGGACATTGACTGCGCGACGGTCCTCCGGGCACATGTGGCGCTCGACCAGGCCGGCCACCTCGAGGCGGCCGATCACGCGGGACAGCGCGCTCTGGCTCAGGTGCACCGACTTCGCGATCGTCGCGACCTTGGCGGACTGCTCGGGCAGCTCGGCCAGACGCTCGAGCACCTCGTACTCACTCATGCCGAGCTCGTGGCCGGCCTGCAGGGCCCGGTCGAGGGCGCAGGTCAGATCCGCGTGACGAGCCAGCAGCTCGCGCCACTCGCGGACATCGGCACTGGCATCGGCGCTGGTCTCACCAGGACCGGCACTGACCTTCGTAGCGGTCATGGGGCCGACCATAGCATGCACGCGCATTCAATGCAAACGCATTTAATGCCTAGACATTAGATGCACACGCATGGAATAGTCTCCCCTCGTGACACAGACAACGCACACCACATCACCGGCTCGCATGACCTGGGACGCGCGCCTCTGGGGCGCTCTTCTGGTGGTCTGCGGCGTGATCTTCCTCGACGGCCTGGACGTGTCCATGGTCGGCATGTCCCTGCCGTCCATCGGCGCCGACCTGGGCGTCTCCCTCTCGTCCCTGCAGTGGGTCGTGACCGGCTACGTGCTCGGGTACGGCGGCCTGCTGCTGCTCGGCGGCCGGACCGCCGACCTGCTCGGCCGGCGCCGGGTCTTCCTGATCGCGCTGGCCGTGTTCGCCGCGGTCTCGATGCTGAGCTCGCTGGCCACGAACGCCGAACTGCTCATCGCGGCGCGGTTCGTCAAGGGCGTCGCCGCCGCGTTCACCGCACCGGCCGCGCTCTCCATCATCACCACGACCTTCCACGAGGGCCCGGACCGCAACCGCGCCCTCAGCATCTTCACCACCTGCGCCGCCAGCGGCTTCTCGATGGGCCTGATCCTGGGCGGCGCGCTGACCGAGGTCGGCTGGCGCTGGACCTTCCTGATGCCCGGCCCGGTCGCCCTGATCGTGCTGCTGTTCGCGCTCAAGCTGATCCCGAACAGCCCGCGCGACAACACCTCCGGCGGGTACGACGTCCCCGGTGCGATCACCGTCACCGGCGGCATGCTGTCCCTGGTCTACGCCGTCGTCGGCGCCGAGCACGCCGGCTGGGTGTCGGTGCAGACCTTCGGGATGTTCGCGCTGGCGATCGTCCTGCTGGGCGCGTTCGTCGCGATCGAGCTGCGGTCCAAGCACCCGCTGGTCCGGCTCGGCATCCTGCGCAACGCCTCGCTCCGGCGGGCGAACCTGGCCATCCTGACCGTGTTCGGTGCGTACGTCGCCTTCCAGCTGATCGGCACCTTGTACATGCAGAACCTGCTCGGCTGGTCGTCGTTCGAGACCGCGCTGGCGTTCCTGCCGGCCGGCCTGCTGGTCGCCACCCTGTCGCCGAACGCGGGCAAGCTGGCCGACCGGTTCGGCACCGAGGCGATGATCGTCACCTCGATGGCGCTGTTCGTCGCCGGGTACGCCCTGTCGCTGCGGATCGGCCCGGAGGCGGCGTACTTCTCGACCGTGTTCCCGACCATCATGCTGCTCGGCCTCGGGTTCGCGATCGGGTTCCCGGCGCTGAACATCCAGGCGGTGTCGGGTGTCCCGGACCACGAGCAGGGGCTGGCGTCCGGACTGTTCAACACCTCCAATCAGGTCGGCGGCGCGGTGGTCCTGGCGATCGTGACCGCGGTGATCAGCAGCCAGTCGGTCGGTGTGACCACGCCGGCCGGGATGCTGTCGGCGTACAAGCCGGGGCTGGGTGTGGTGACCGGGATCGCGGCACTCGGTCTGGTGATCGCGCTGACCGGTCTGCGTGGGCTGAAGGCCCGGCGGGCGGCTGAGGCGGCCGAGACCGCCGAGCTGGCCGCCGTACAGAACGAACTGGCCGAGGAGGAGATGACCCCGGCCGCGTGACAACAACCAGCTCCGTCGTGGGCTGTGTACATAGAGACGCGGTTGCGGGTCCCGGGCTACTCTCCGGGGCCCGCACTGCTGCTTTGGGGGCGATCCCGGATTGGTTTCGACCCAGTGGGGTGCTGGACTGGGGGCATGAGCAACCAGAGCTACGACCAAAGGGTCAAGGACATCCTCGACCGGGTCGCGAAGGGCCACCTCTCCACCGAGGAGGCCACCACCTTGATCGCCGCCATCACGACCCCGGGCACGGCCCAGGCCGACGAGCCGGCAGCACAGCCTCCGGTTGCCGAAGACGTCGTACCTGACGAGACTCCGTCGACCTCGGTCTGGGCGGACGTTGTCGACTCACCGGATGCGGTGGACGCGCCGGTCGCCGAAACCGTCGTGACTGGCGTCCAGGACAGTGTTGTGGACGAGGCGCCGGCGGCTTCCGACGAAGTTGTCGAAGAAGAAGAGGTCGAGGAACAGCACAGCAATGTGCCGATGCCGGCCGGCGTGCAGCGGGTGACCGTGCGCGCCATCGGGCGGCGGGTGCGGCTGATCGGCGAGCCCGCGATCAACGGCGTCGCCGTGGACGGGCCGCACGTGATCAAGCGTGACGGCGACACCCTGGCGATCAGCAGCGAAGGTGACATGGGTGTCTCGATCGACGGGTTCAGCATGCTGCGCAACCCGACCGATCTGAAGTCACACGTGAACGGCCTGGCCAAGGAGTTGTCCATCCGGGTGAACCCGAGCCTCCAGGTCGAGGTCGAGGTGACCGGCGGCAGCGTCAACGCCGAGCGCCTGCCGGGGCTGTCCCGGGTCCGCGTCACCGCCGGTACGGCGAAGGTCGCGGATGTGGACGGCCCGATCGACCTGCTCGTCCAGGCCGGTTCGGCCACCCTGGACGCGCAGATCACCAAGGGTCGCTCCCGTGTCCGGGTCGAGTCCGGCACGGCCAACGTGTCGCTGCGTCGCGGCTCCGACGTCCGCGTCCACACCGAGGCACAGCTCGGCCGCGTCACCTGGACCGGTGCGGTCTCCGGTCAGTCCAAGGATGTGGAGATCGGCCGCGGCCGCGCCGCCCTCGACGTCGAGGTCTTGGTCGGCACCGCTCAGATCGTCTCCGACTGATCCGCCTGCTGGGTCGCCGGGACCGTGCGCAACGTACGGAACGGTGAGAGGTAGAGGAACACCGTGCCGGCCAGTGCGGCCAGACCGGCGACCCAGAGTGTGGCGCGCAGTCCGAAGACAGTGCCGAGCGCTCCGCCCAGCAGACTGCCGAGCGGAGCGGCGCCCCAGCCGACGAAGCTCATGGTGGCGCTGACCCGGCCCTGCAGCTCCGGTGGGCACACGCGCTGCCGGATGCTCACCTGCAGGATGTAGCAGATGGTGATGCAGAATCCGGCGAGCAGCATCGAGACGACGTACCAGCCCACCTGCCAGCCCGGTGCGGTCAGCGCCTGCAGTGTGAACGCGACGCCGATGCCCGTCGACGAGAGCAGGAGCATGCGGGCATCGCCGTACCGGTTGCTGATCCTCTCCGTAACCGCCGACGCGACGATGGCTCCGAGCAGACCGATCATGCTGAGTACGCCGATGGTCCCCGGCTGCAGGTGAACCTCGCGGACCAGGTAGACGATCATGATCGCGCCGGCTGCTGCCTGGAACAGCATGGTCGTTGCCGTGTTCAGTGCGATCGGCCGCAGTAGTGGGTGGGTGAAGACGTAGCGCATGCCGTCCGCGATCTCCCGGCGCAGGTCGGGATGGTCCGCCTTCGCCGGCCGGGCTTCCGGCGTACGGATCGAGCGAAGCCATAGTGCGGACCACAGGAAGCTCAGGGCGTCCAGTCCGATCGTCACGGCCGCACCGAGCCACTGGACAAGTACACCGCCTGCACCAGCGCCGATCACCGCGCCGATGGAGTGATTGGCGGCCAGCTTGGCGTTGCCCGGCAACAGCTGGTCCGGCTCGAGCAGCCGGGGTGGATAGGTGCTGTGCGCCACGTCGAACAGCACCGTGAGGATCCCGGTCAGCGCCAGTACGACGTACAGCTGCGTGAGACTCAGTACGCCGAACCACGCGGCAACCGGGATCGACGCGAAGAGCAGTGCGCGACCCAGATCGGCGTACACGAGCACCGGGAGACATCTGATCCGGTCGACCCACGCACCGGCGAACAGACCGAGCAACAGCCACGCCGCGGTCTCGCACGTCCGCAGCAGCGAGACCTGGAGGGTGGACGCGTCCAGGGTGAGTACGGCGAGCAGTGGGATCGCGATCATGCTCAGGCGCGAGCCCAGCTGGCTGAGCAGGTCTGCGGTCCACAGACGCCGGAAGTCGGGGTGGCGGAGGATGCCCATGCGGCGACCGTAGGCGCCGAGTTGAGCCGTGTCGACTCAACTATCAACAAAATTGAGCCCGATAGACTCAAGTCTGAACCCGCTCGAAAGTGTCGGCGTCGCCGCTCGTCGACGCGCGATCAGGACAACATGCGCTTCGCGCCGGCCACTCACTAGGCCGAAAAGCAAGCGCCCCGGTGGTTGTCCACCGGGGCGCTCGGAGCTGGGTGGGTCAGCCGGTGAAGGGTTCGGCAGCGACGATCTCGACGGTGACGTCCTTGCCGTTCGGGGCCTCGTAGGTGGCCTTCTCGCCCTTCTTCTTACCCAGGATCGCCGAACCGAGCGGGGACTGTGGCGAATACACGTCGATGTCGACCGACGCGTCGAGGGCGAGCAGTTCGCGGGAGCCGAGCAGGAACGTCTCGACGTCGTCGTCACCGGCGAACTTGATCGAGACCTTCATCCCGGGCTCGACCTTGCCGCCCTTCTTCGGGGTCTCGCCGACCCGGGCGCGGCGGAGCATGTCCTCCAGCTGCCGGATCCGCGCCTCGATCTTGCCCTGCTCGTCCTTGGCGGCGTGATAGCCGCCGTTCTCCTTCAGGTCGCCCTCGTCCCTGGCCTCGCTGATGCGCTGGGTGATCTCGGCACGGGCGGGGCCCTTGAGGTGCTCGAGCTCAGCCTTCAGCTGGTCGTAACCGTCCTGCGTCAGCCAGACAACGCTGTCCTCTTCGATCCTTTGCGTCACGGGCTGCTCCTTGTGTCGGTGGGGATGGGCAGAAATGCTTCTGGCCGCCGTCGTCGACGGCGACCAATCCACTCAGCGTAGCAAGATCCGGCAGAGAACCCCACAGTTCTTTGACCTCTCAAACGCTGGGAAATCGCTTGCCTGGAGGTTTTTCCCGGGTCTCGGCCATCGGATGGCAATCGGTTGCCGACGGGTCAGTGGGGATGGTGGGAGTCGGCCGTCGTGCAGCCGATCAGCACGACGGAGGTGGCCGAGCGCTGGGTTGTCAGGGTGGCGGGGAGGGTCTGGTGGCGGGCGGAATCGGCCGGGATGGTGAGGGTGAGCTCGCCGACGATCGAGAAGTCGGCGGCCTTCGCCTGCAGGCGGCAGTTCGCCTCGACGGACTTGGTCCGGTCCACCTGGATGGTCGCCTTCGCGCTGGTGGCCGACATCACCTCGAAACCGAGCAGCCGCGACGTCACCGGCGGATTCGATCCGATCACCGCCGCCCACGTCAGCCAGCCCAGACCGGCCAGCACGACGACGGCCAGCACGCCGATCAGCACCGGCCGGCGCGACCTCCGGTCCCGTCCGTACCGGGCGTCGAGGTCGGTGGTCGGGCTGCTGGCAGATGACTCGGTCAACGGGGGTCCAGGGGGTCGGTCGTGGGTTTGAGCTGGGCTTGGAGGACCATTGTGTCTTGTGAGTGGAGATCTTCGGTTGTTGCATGTGCACGCCCACCCGGATGACGAGTCGAGTAAGGGAGCCGCTTCGACGGCTCGGTATGTGGCCGAAGGTGTCGAGGTCATGGTGGCCACGTGTACCGGTGGTGAGCGCGGGTCGATCCTGAACCCGAAGATGGACCGCCCGGAGGTGCTGGCGAACATCACCGAGATCCGCCGCAAGGAGATGGACGCGGCCCGGGAGATCCTCGGCATCCGGCAGGAGTGGCTCGGCTGGGTGGACTCGGGATTTCCCGAGGGTGACCCGCTGCCGCCGTTGCCGGAGGGCTGCTTCGCCGCGCTCAAGGTCGAGGACGCCGCCGCCCCGCTGGTGAAGCTGATCCGCGAGTTCCGCCCGCAGGTCGTCACGACGTACGACGAGAACGGCGGCTACCCGCACCCGGACCACGTGATGTGCCACACGATCACCGTGGCCGCGTTCGAGGCGGCCGGCGACAAGGACGCCTACCCGGAGCTCGGCGAGCCGTGGCAGCCGCTCAAGCTGTATTACCACCACACCTTCCACTACGAGCGGATGAAGGCGCTGCACGACGCGATGATCGCGCGCGGCCTGGAGTCGCCGTACGCCGAGCGCCTCAAGGACTGGAAGCCGGACCCGGAGAACGAGCGCCGGATCACCACCCGGGTCGAGTGCGCGGAGTACTTCGCCACCCGGGACAAGGCCCTGCTCGCGCACGCCACCCAGATCGACCCCGACGGCGCGTGGTTCGCCGTACCGCTGGAAGTGCACCAGGCGGCCTGGCCGACCGAGGACTACGAGCTGGCCCGGAGTCTGGTCGAGCCGGAACTACCTGAGGACGATCTGTTCGCGGGGCTGCGCTGACGGCGGGCATAGACAGTGAGAGACTGGTGGCGTGATAGCGACGACCTCCCTTCTGACGGCCGAGATCGATCCGAACTCGGTGCGCCCCGGATGGGTCGCGCTGCTGATCGTGCTCGCACTCGGTGCCGCCACGGCGCTGCTGGTGCGCAACATGGGCAAGCAGTTGAAGAAGATCGACTTCGACGGCGATGGTGCGGACGCCCCAGCACCGTCCGACGGCCCAGCGACCACGGACAGCTCGCCGTCCCCGGCTGGCGATGCCGAGCCGACGGATACGGCCGCTACGACGGAGAAGCCGACGCAGAGTGATTCGAAGGAACACTCTCAGCACTGATTTCGGTCAGCTTCGCGACACGGTGATCACGAGATGGTGTCGGGCTGGGCGGCCCTCCTCCGGCTGACCCTATAGTGAGCCGGGTGTCGAATGGTGCCGAAGCCGGGTCCGCTCTGTGACCGCGACCCGCGCCGCCCGGCATCGCATGCCCGGACGTCTGGTCGCGGGTGGCGTGGGTGCGATCGTCATCGCCTCGGTGGCCCTCGTGGTGGGCCTGTTCGCGGCCGACAGTGAGCCCCGCTACCTCGGTGGGATCGGCGGGCCGAGCGTGTTCGTCTCGTGGCTGCTGCCGTTCTTCCGGCTGATCGCCACGCTCGCGACCGTCGGCTGCGCCGGCGCTCTGCTCGCCGCGGTCGTCCTGCTCCGGGTCGAAGGCGGTCCGCTCGGCGTCCAGGGGCGCCGCGCCATCCGGGATGCCAGCAACTCGGCCTTCATCTGGGCGGTCTGCGCCTTCGCCGGCGCGATCGTCACCGCGTCGATCCTGCTCGACACCCCGGTGAACCTGCTCCGCTTCCGCCTCGACGACGCCCTCGGCGTCCCCGAGGTGAAGGCCCTGCTGATCACCGGCATCCTGGTCCTTGCCCTGGCCGTCGGCATCCGCCGGGTGCAGACCTCGTCGGCCGCGGGTCTCGGCGTCCTGGTCGCCGTCGCGGCCCTTGTCCCGACCGCGCTCACGGCGTACCCGCGCAACGAGTCGTACGTCGTCCTCGCCGGGGCGGCCCTGGTCGTGCACGTCATCGCCGCGACCACGTGGATCGGCGGCCTGGCGGGTCTCGTCCGCTACGGGCGGGCCAGCCGGACCGGACTCCCGATCGTGCTCGAGCGGTTCAACCAGGTCGCGCTGATCTCGTCGATCGCCGTCCTCCTCAGCGGCCTGATCAGCGCCGCCGGCCGCCTGGCCGCGATGGGTGGCGGCTGGGGTACGGTCCTGGATGCCCTCACCTCGGACGCGTACGGCGCGCTCCTGATCGCGAAGATCGGGGCCTTCCTGCTCCTGATCATCCTCGCCTGGCTTCAGCGCCGCCGAGCCGTCGGCGACCTCCTCGACGGCGGCACGCCGTTCTGGCAGGTCGTCGGCACCGAACTCTTCGTCATGGCCCTGACCCTGGGCCTGTCGGTCGCCCTGTCACAGACCGCCTGACCACGGCGCGGTGCGCAGATCGGCCGCGCTGCGCCGCTCCCGGTCCGGCGGGCGTTCCTCGGCGGCCCGGCCGACCGCGATCATCGAGACGATGTGCCATCCCGCGCCGGGCGCCAGGTCCGCGGTCAGCCCGTCGAGATCGAAGGCCCGGAACTGCCGGCAGGCCAGACCCATCGCCTGAGCCTGCAGCGTCAGATGGGCCACCGACTGGCCGAGGTCGTAGTCCGCGAAGTCCGAGTAGGCCCAGTCGGTGTCCTCGATGTAGCGATGCGCCATCGTCACGACGAGCAGGCCGGCGCTCGGCGCCCACCGTCCCGAGCTGGCCGCGAGATGCCGCACGATCCGCTTGTGCTCGGGCTCGTCCCGCCGCGCCGTGAAGTACGCCCAGGGCTGCGAGTTGCCTGCCGACGGCGCCCAACGAGCGGCTTCCAGTAACAACTCCACGTCGTCCTCGGTGATCGTCCACTCAGGATCGAACCGAAGCGGGCTGAACCGCGACGCGAGCAACGGATGAACGTGCATGCCAGGGGCAACTCCGATCCGGCCCGGTCCATTCCGCTCGACCGGAGCGCATACGGTGGGGCCATGGCGTCCGTCAACGAGCTCGGCCGGAGTACCAGCCCGTATCTCCGGCAGCATGCGGAGAACCCGGTGGCGTGGCGGGAGTGGTCGGACAAGGCTTTCCAGGAGGCGCGGGAGCGGGACGTGCCGGTGTTCCTGTCGGTGGGGTACTCCGCTTGTCACTGGTGTCACGTGATGGCGCATGAGTCGTTCGAGGACGAAGCGACGGCGGCGTACCTGAACGAGCACTTCGTCAGCATCAAGGTGGATCGGGAGGAGCGGCCGGACGTCGACGCGATCTATATGGCGGCGACGGTCGCGATGATCGGCCAGGGCGGCTGGCCGATGTCGGTGTTCCTGACACCGGACGCGGAGCCGTTCTTCTGCGGCACGTACTTTCCCAACGATCCGCGTGGCGGGATGGCGTCGTTCCGGCAGGTGCTGGAGTCGCTGGCCGACGCGTGGCAGACCAAGCGGGACCAGATCGACGGGATCGGCCGGCGAGTGGTCAAGCAGCTCGGAGCCCAGCAGCAACCGGTCCCGGGAGAGTTCGACACCGCGAAGGCTGCTCAGCTCCTGCGGACCGACTTCGATCCGGTGGACGCGGGGTTCGGGCGGGCGCCGAAGTTCCCGCCGTCGATGGTCCTCGACTTCCTGCTCCGCCACCACCGCCGGACCGGTTCGGCCGACGCGCTCGCGATGGTCGCGCAGACCTGCGACCGGATGGCTCGGGGTGGGATGTACGACCAGCTCGCCGGAGGGTTCGCGCGGTACTCGGTCGACGGTCAGTGGGTCGTCCCGCACTTCGAGAAGATGCTCTACGACAACGCCCTGCTGCTCGACGTCTACACGCAGTGGTGGACGGTCGGTGGCGACCCGCTCGCCCGGCGCGTCGCCGAGGAGACCGCCGAGTTCCTCCTGACGGAACTCCGCACGCCGGACGGTGGTTTCGCCTCCGCCCTCGACGCCGACACCGAAGGGGAGGAGGGCAAGTACTACGTCTGGACCCCCGCGCAACTGCGTGACGAGCTGGGTGACGACGCCGGCTGGGTGATCGACGTCTGCGACGTCACCGGGACTTTCGAGCACGGCTCCTCGGTCCTCCAGCTTCGCGCGGACCCCGACGACCCCGAGCGCTGGCAGCGCATCCGGGCCACCCTGCGGCATGCCCGCAGCCACCGCACCTACCCCGGCCGCGACGACAAGGTGGTCGCCGCCTGGAACGGCCTGGCCATCACCGCCCTCACCCGCGCCGGCATCGTCCTCGACAAGCCCGAGTACGTCGAAGCCGCCGAGCACGCGGCCAGATTGGTCCGGAACGTGCACCTCGACCACGACACCGGCCGGCTCCATCGCACTTCCCGCGACGGGGTGCGCGGCACGGCTCACGGTGTGCTCGAGGACTACACGGCGTACGCGCAAGGGTGTCTGACGCTGTTGGGTGCCACCGGCAACATCGAGTGGTTCGAGACGGCCGAGCGGCTGCTGGACCGGACCCTGGAGCAGTTCGTTGCCGATGGCTCCTACTTCGACACGGCGGCCGACGCCGAGGAGCTGGTCTGGCGTCCGCAGGACCCGACCGACAACGCCAGCCCGTCCGGCGTCAGCCTGGCCGCCGAGGCCTTCACGACGCTGGCGAGCCTGACCGGATCGGTCCGCTACGAAACCGCCGCACAGCAGGCGCTACAGGCCTCGGCCACCATCGCGGACCGCGCGCCGAGGTTCGCCGGCCGCGCGCTCGCGGTCGCCGAGACGATCGCCGCCGGTCCACTGGAGATCGCGATCGCGGGGGATTCACCCGAGCTGCGCCGGACCGCGCTGACCGAGGCGCCGTGGGGTACGGCGATCGTTGCCGGCGGCCCCGGTCTCGCCGTACCGCTGATGGCGGGCCGGGATCTCGTCGACGGCCGGGCGGCGGCGTACGTCTGTCAGAAATTCACCTGCCGGCTTCCGATCGTGTTGCCGGAAGACCTTCGCCGGGAACTGAAACCCCAGGCCTGACACCGGCATGGGCGCGGGTTTTCCCTGTCGTTTCGCCCAGATCCCTTGACTCCCGCGCCGCTGGCGACCAGAGTCCTCCCTCAGTCGGATGTAACAGAACTCGCACGCCCCGACACACAGTGTCACAAATGAGGCAGTGGCACTGCTGAGTCAGCATCCGGCGTCCCCAACTGAATTCGGTCGCTGCGCCCAAACAGCGACCACACCGTGAGGAGATGTTGTCTTGAGACGACTGACATCAGCAGGGGCGGTGGCCATCGTCGCGGCAGCGGGTCTTGCCGGCGTGTTCACCGGCTCACCCGCGGGTGCCGCGCAACGAACGGCTCCGCTCTCGGCGTCGGGTTTCGACCAGCCCGCCGCCGTCCAGGCCGAACAGGCGCTGACCGCGCAGACGGCCGCAGCCCTCGGACTCGCCAGTGGTGAACAACTCGTGGTCCGCGACGTGGTCAAGCACCCGGACGGCACCGAGTACGTCCGCTACGACCGCACCTACAACGGCCTGAAGGTCGTCGGCGGTGATCTGATCGTCAAGCGCAAGGGCGCGGCGGTCGGCGGTGCCATCACAGTCACCTACAACCGCGGCGCCAAGTCCGTCGGGGTCGCGACCAAGCCGACGCTGTCCCAGTCGGCCGCTCTCTCCAAGGGCGCGCAGTCGGCGAAATTCAAGGCCACCGCGAACAAGGGATCGCTCGTCGTCTTCGTGACGCCGAGTAAGCCCGTGCTCGCCTACGAGGTCGTCACCACCGGCGTGAAGCCGGACCAGACCCCGTCGGTGCTGCACTCGTTCATCGACGCCAAGACCGGCGCCCTGCTGGACCAGGACGACGAGATCAAGACCGGCACCGGCAACTCGATGTACTCCGGCACCGTCAACATCGGTACGTCGGGCAGCTTCACGATGACCGACCCGAGCCGTGGTGGCAACTTCACCACTGACCTCAACGGCGCGACGTCCGGCAACGGCACCACGTTCACCGACGCCGACGACACCTGGGGCACCGGCGCAGCGTCGAACCGCCAGACCGCCGGTGTGGACGCGCACTACGGCGCCCAGCTGACCTGGGACTACTACAAGAACGTCCACGGCCGGAACGGCATCTTCAACAACGGTCAGGGCGCCCGTTCCCGGACGCACTACGGCAACGCCTACGTGAACGCGTTCTGGGACGGCACCCAGATGACGTACGGCGACGGCGCGGGCAACACCCACCCGCTGACCGCCATCGACGTGGCCGGTCACGAGATGAGCCACGGTGTCACCGAGGCGACCGCCAACCTGAACTACTCCGGTGACGCGGGCGGCCTGAACGAGGCCACCTCCGACATCTTCGGCACCATGGTCGAGTTCTCCGCCAACAACTCGTCCGACCCGGGTGACTACCTGATCGGCGAGAAGATCAACATCAACGGCAACGGAACGCCGCTGCGCTACATGGACAAGCCGTCGAAGGACGGAGCCAGCGTGGACTGCTGGTCGACCAGCACCGGCGGACTCGACCCGCACTACTCCTCCGGTCCGCTGAACCACTGGTTCTACCTGGCCTCCGAGGGCACCGGCAGCAAGGTCATCGGCGGTGTGACGCACAGCAGCACCGCCTGCAACGGCGCCACCATCACCGGCGTCGGCCACGACGTCGCCGCCAAGGTCTGGTACCGCACGCTGAGCACCAAGCTGAGCTCGGGCAGCACCTACAAGGACGCCCGCGAGGGTGCCATCACCTCCGCGGTCGAGTTGTACGGCGCCGACTCGGCCCAGTGCAAGGGCATCGAGGCTGCCTTCAGCGGCATCTCGGTCCCGGCCGGCGCGGCCAAGTGCAGCGGTGGCACCGAGCCGCCGCCCAGCGGCGACAACCTGCTGCAGAACCCGGGCTTCGAGTCCGGCGCGGTGAACTGGACCGGCACCGCCGGCCCGATCAACAACGACACCGGCCGTCCGGCGCGCACCGGCAGCTGGAAGCTGTGGCTGCAGGGCAACGGCCGCGCCACCACCGAGAACGTCGGCCAGTCGGTCGCGATCCCGGCCTCGGCGACCACGGCCACGCTGTCGTTCTGGATCCGGATCGACTCCGCCGAGACCACCACCTCGACGGCGTACGACACGGCGAAGGTGCAGGTGGTCGACGGTTCGACCACCACCACGCTGGCGACGTACTCGAACCTGAACAAGAACACGTCGTACGTCCAGAAGACGCTCAACGTGTCGCAGTACAAGGGCAAGACCGTCACGGTGAAGTTCGTCGGCCAGGAGGACTCCTCTCTGCAGACCAGCTTCGTCATCGACGACACCTCGCTCACCGCGAGCTGACGCGGTAACCCGTCCGGGGCGCGCGCGGCCCTCCGCCCGCTGGCCCGCGCGCCCCGGATCTTCTTCTTCTTTGATTGAGGCCAAAGGAGATCCGCCCATGCACAAGTCCCTCGTCTCCGGACTCGGCGCCGTCCTCGTGGCCGGCGCGTTGCTTGCCCCTTCGATTGCCCGCAGCAACGTCGCCGCCGCGGTCGAGTCCCCGGACATCTCCGTCACCAACACCAAGGCCCATCTCGACCAGCTGCAATCGATTGCCACCAGCAACGGTGGCAACCGCTACACCGGCCGGGCCGGATACAAGGCTTCGGCCGACTACGTGAAGGCCAAGCTCGATGCGGCCGGCTACACCACCACTCTGCAGTCCTTCTCCACCTCGGCGGGTACGTCGTACAACGTGATCGCGGAGTGGCCGCACGGCGACGCGAACCACGTGGTGATGGCCGGCTCGCACCTGGACAGCGTCAGCGCCGGTCCGGGGATCAACGACAACGGTTCTGGCAGCGCCGGCGTACTCGAAACCGCCCTCGCCTACGCCGCCAGTGGCCAGACTCCCAGGAACCGGTTGAGGTTCGGGTTCTGGGGTGCCGAGGAGCTCGGCCTGCTCGGCTCGAAGTACTACGTCAACAACCTGCCCGCGGCCGAGCGCGACAAGATCGAGTTGTACCTCAACTTCGACATGATCGCGTCGCCGAACCCGGGCTACTTCCTGTACGACGACAACCCGGCCGGCAACGGTGCTCGCGACGACCTGGTTTCGTACTTCACCAGCAAGAGCATCCAGACCGAGTTCATCGACGTCCAGGGCCGCTCCGACCACGCGGCGTTCCGGTCGCTCGGCATCCCGACCGCCGGGATCTTCTCCGGTGCCGAGGAGATCAAGTCATCGGCCCAGGCGGCCAAGTGGGGTGGTAAGGCGAACCAGGCGTTCGACCCCTGCTATCACCGGTCCTGCGACACCATCAGCAACCTGGACCTGACCTCACTGGATCGGCAGATCGACGCCATCGGCCACATGATCTGGAACTACGCCCAGAAGGACTACACCAGTGGTCCGCCACCCGGCGGTGACAACCTGATCCTCAACCCCGGCTTCGAATCCGGTGCGGCGAACTGGACCGGAACCACCGGCGTGATCACGAACAGCACGTCCCGGCCCGCGCACGGCGGGTCGTACAAGGCGTGGCTGCAGGGCAACGGCCGGAGCAGCACCGAGAACATCGGCCAGTCGGTGGCGATCCCGGCCGCGGCGACGGCGGCGTCGCTGTCGTTGTGGATCCGGATCGACACCGCCGAGACGACCACGTCGACGGTCTACGACACGGTCAAAGTTCAGATTGTCGACAATGGGACACCGACCACGCTGGCGACGTACTCGAACGTCGACCGCACCACGTCGTACGTGCAGAAGACGCTGAACGTCCTTGCCTACAAGGGGAAAACCGTCACCGTGCGGTTCCTCGGGCAGGAGGACTCGTCACTGCAGACCAGCTTCGTCATCGATGACGTGGCACTGACGACCAGTTAGACCGGCTTGCACAGCTTGCCCGGTGGGATGGCGGCTTCGGTGAGCAGTTTGCCCACCGGGGCCGCCAGCGGCTTCACCTTGGGGTCCTCGAGCCGGGCGGTCTTCCCGTTCGCGGAGACCGCCAGGATCATGTCGTCGGGGTGCTTGATCGTCGGCTTGGTGGCGACCAGGCTCGCCCAGTCGACCTGCTGAGCGGCCGTGGTGATGGTCGCCAGCAGAGTGGGGTCGAGCTTGCAGCGGATCGTGTCCTTGCCGCGCGAGCTCACCGTGGCGACACCGTCGGTGCCGATCAGCACCTGATCGTCGAAGCCGGCGAACCCACCCTTCCTCGACACCGTCAGCGGCAGCCCTGCCCCGACCGGGGTCGACTGCGTCACAGTCGGTGCGCTACTCGGTGCCGGGGAGGGCGGGGGGTTGCCCACGCCGCCGTCGGACTCGTTGCCGCACCCGCTCAGGACGAGACCGGCGACCGCGGCGGCCACTGCGTATCTGCTGAAGTTCCTCACGCACCATGGATACCCGTAGACGTGCCGTTCGTTGCAGCTGTGACACGACTGAGATATTGGGAGGCACGCCCTGATCGTCAGACGACCGGTGACACCAGGTCGACCAGCGCACGGGTGAGCAGGACACGATCCTCGAACAGCGCGAGCGAGGCACCGTCGCTCATCTTGGTGATCTCCTCCAACGGCAGCGCGGTGAAGGTCGCGCGAGCGCACAGCGAGCCGAGGTAGCCGTACAGCACCTGCTCCTCGGTCACCTGCATCCCCTCCTCGGCCAAGCCCTTGACGAACGCCTTCAGGATGACCTTGTGCACGGCCGGCAGAGCCTCGGACGCCAGCTCACCGGCGTGCGCCAGCCCAACGAGCAACTGCCCCAGATCGAACCCGACCGCCTGCGGGCAGTCGAACCCCCAGTCGATCACCACGAACTCGTCCGTCCCCTCCGGCACCAGGAGATTCTGCGGACTCGCATCCCCGTGCTGGTAGCACTGTGGCAGCGCGTCGAGAGCGTCCAGTACGGCGGGCAACCGTTCGCCCAGCTCGAGCAGATCGTCACGCAACCGGTGGTCGCCGACGTTGCAGACAGCCGCCGCGAGCAGCGGGTGCCGCCAGGTCTCGGGGTCGGCGATCGCCGGCAGTGCAGACGTCTGCACGCGCCCGCCGGTGTAGTACCGCAGTCCGACGCCCGGGGTGGTGACGTTGCCGCGGGGGAGCAGCGGCTCGACCAGATGTGGCTGACGCCGGGCGGAGAGCAGCCCGAGCAGGTACGCCGCTCGCTCGAACCGCTCCATCGGCCACGGACCGGGCTCCTGGACGATGTTCTCCATCCACAGGGTGCCGCGGTCGTCGTCGTACACGTCGATCCGGTAGGCCTGGGGCAGGCGCATGCCGTCCGGGAGGACGTCGGCGATGCCGCTGCGGTGTACGGCGATCTCGAGCTGCCAGGGCAGGTTCTGGATGAACGCCGCCCGGAACTGCTCGGGCACCATGTCGATGTACGCCCAGTGTCGCGGCGACTGGAACTTCTTCACGAAACACGACCAGCCGACAGTGTCGCCGGCCGTGGTGGTCGCCGTACCGAAAAGCCGTAGCAGCGCCGCGGTGCTCGGCGTGCCGATCGGGTAGTCGACCGGTTCGACCCGTACGTCGCCAGGCGTGGCGGCCGGATCGCCGGTGATCGTCCGGACCAGCGCGGTGAAGTCGTCGCCGGCCAAGGCGTCGCGGCCAAGTGGCTCGAGTGCGGTGATCATGTCGTTCCCCCCATGCGGTCTGGCTGCCCAGCATCCGCCCCGACCTTCTGCCAGTCTTCAGAAGGAAGTAAAGCAGCCTTACTATCGAGATAGTAAAGTGGCCTTATGACTTCCGTCAATGACCTTTCGGGCCGGCCGTCGGGCCCGTGGCCCGACCACATCGCCGGATTGCTCGGAGGAGCACTGCGGCGGCTCCGGGAGGAGATCCTGGCGGTGTCGGACGACTTCCCGGGCCTGCGGGTCTCGCACTACCGGCTGCTCGAGCTGATTCCGCCGGACGGGGCGCGGATCACCGATCTGGCAGAGGTCGCGTTGATGACGAAGCAGGCGCTCGGGCAGCACGTGGACTACCTGCAGGGGCTCGGGTACACCGAGTCCGACCGGCTCCGCGCCGACCGCCGGGTCCGGCTGGTACGGCGTACGGCCCGGGGGGAGGAGGCGGTCGCGTTCAGCCGGGCCGCGATCGAGCGCGTCGAAGCGCTCTGGGCGGACCAACTGGGCCCAGAGCGCTACGAGGAATTCCGGGAGATCCTGCGGGTGATCGGGGCCTGAGGCCGGGAGCACCACACCCGGCCTAGCCGACCCGGTACGTCGCGATGCTGACGGCGATGTAGTGGCAGACGAACGCGGCCACGGTGAACGCGTGGAAGATCTCGTGGAAGCCGAACCAGCGCGGTGACGGGTTCGGCCGCTTGGTGCCGTAAACGACCGCGCCGATCGAGTAGAGGCCGCCGCCGATCGCGATCAGCGTGACCACCGCGGCGCCGCCCTGGTGGTAGATGTCACCCATCCAGAAGATCGCGACCCAGCCGAGCGCCAGGTAGATCGGCGTGTAGAGCCAGCGCGGAGCGTGCACCCAGAAGATCCGGAACAGGATGCCGAGCAGGGCACCGCCCCAGACCAGGCCGAGCATCAGCGCGCGGTCCTTGCCGTGCAGCAGCACCATCCCGAGCGGGGTGTAGGTGCCGGCGATCAGCAGGAAGATGTTGCTGTGGTCGAGCCGGCGCAGGATCGCCTCACCGGTCGGGCCCCAGTAGAACCGGTGGTACAGCGCGGAGATGCCGAACAGCAGCATCGCGCCCATCGTGTAGACGGCGGCGGCCCAGCGGGCGTTGGGGTGCGGAGCGAGGCAGATCAGCACGATGCCGGCGGCGGTTGCGAACGGGAAGGTGCCCGCATGCAGCCAGCCGCGGAGCTTCGGCTTGAGCGGGCCGAGTCGGCCGGACAGCCCGTGACCGACTTCCTGGGGCTGGGTGGTGGTAGCGGACATCGCCGTCCTTTCGAGGGGTGCCGGGCGGTTCAGTACCTACGCAACCGTAACCTACGGAACCGTAGGTCCAAATGGCTCAGAAGGATGAAATGTAGGCGAGATCGCCTGCCGGCACACCGCCGCCCGCGTGTCCGACGCACGAACTTCGGCGAAAGTTCGATCTGCCTGGCAGCTTCCTCGAAGCTGTTCTGTGCCCTCTCTTTCCGGGGCGAAACTGGGCTAGCCTCGTGACTGAGAGCACTGGAGGAGCACCCTGCCCATGCGGACACCTGGCAAGCAGAAACTGCGCGATGCGGTGTACGGCCTGTACGAGCGCCGGCTGCGGCGATCCTTGTCGCCGGACCGGATCCCGCGGCACATCGGCGTCATCATCGACGGCAACCGGCGTTGGGCCCGGGCGGTCGGCGACCCGGTGTCGCGCGGCCACGAGGCCGGGGCGAACAAGATCGTCGAGTTCCTCGGCTGGTGCGACGACGTCGGCGTCAAGGTCGTCACGGTCTGGATGCTGTCCACGGACAACCTGAGCCGTCCGGCCGACGAGCTGGAGCCGCTGCTGCGGATCATCGAGCAGACGGTCGAGGAGCTGACCTCGATCGGCCGCTGGCGGATCCACCCGGTCGGCGCGCTGGACCTGTTACCCGGAGCCACCGCCGAGGCGCTGAAGACGGCCGAGGCGGACACGCAGGGCATCGAAGGGATGCTGGTCAACGTCGCGGTCGGGTACGGCGGCCGCCGCGAGCTGGCCGACGCCGTCCGCTCGCTGCTGCTCGAGGAGGCCGCGCAGGGCATCTCGATCGAGGAGCTGGCCGAGCGGGTCGACGTCGAGCACATCGCCCGGCACCTGTACACGAAGGGCCAGCCGGACCCGGACCTGGTCATCCGGACGTCGGGTGAGCAGCGCCTGGGCGGTTTCCTGCTGTGGCAGAGCGCGTTGAGCGAGTTCTACTTCTGTGAAGCTCTGTGGCCGGACTTCCGGCACGTCGACTTCCTGCGGGCGGTGCGCAGCTATGCGCAGCGAGAGCGCCGGTTCGGGACCTGACCCCGCGTCCACACCTCGCGGGCGTGGAAGGTGTAACACACCGTTAACCCCGTGGCCGGGCGTGTCGGGCTGCGGCGTTTGCAGGACCCTCCTACCCTGACTATGACGGTCGGAGGGGAAGCCGGCTGTCCGGGAGGCCCGATCAGCTTGAGAATCGTTCGCCAGCCGGTTGCCCCATGAGGGGCAGAACGGAGTGCCCGAGACCCCAGGTCTCGATCTCACTGGTTCCCGGATCCGCTCGTGCGGCGGTCCGAGGGGGATCTGCACCAGATCATCCCCGCTCCCGGTCCAACACCTAACCACTGGTGGGCCGGGCGTGGTGCACGTCGCGGCCCGAGAGGACGTGCGACATGGCTGCCACCCACGCCAAGGCGTCAAGTACCTCATCCACACCGGCCCAGCGCACTTTTGTGCTGGACACCTCCGTACTCCTGTCCGACCCGCACGCGATGGTGCGGTTCGACGAGCACGAGGTGGTCGTCCCGGTGGTCGTCGTCACCGAATTGGAGGGCAAACGGCATCACCCGGAACTCGGCTACTTCGCTCGCACCGCACTGCGGCTGCTCGACGAGCTCCGGATCCTTCATGGACGTCTGGACGCGCCCCTGCCAGTGGGAGAGAAGGGTGGAACCCTCCGGGTCGAACTGAACCACACCGATCCGGAGACCTTGCCGGCCGGCTTCCGGCTCGGCGACAACGACAGCCGCATCCTGGCCGTGGCCTGCAACTTCAAGGCCGAGGGCAAGGACGTCACGCTCGTCTCGAAGGACCTGCCGATGCGGGTCAAGGCGTCGGCCTGCGGCCTGATGGCCGAGGAGTACCGGGCCGAGCTGACGCTGGAGTCCGGCTGGACCGGGATGAGCGAGCTCGAGGTCGAGACGCGCGATGTGGACGACCTGTACGAGAACGGCGTACTGGAGCTGCCGCAGGCCGGTGAGTTCCCGACCCACACCGGGCTGGTGCTGCTGTCCGACCGGGGCAGTGCGCTCGGCCGGGTGATGCCGGACAAGCGGATCCGGCTGGTCCGCGGCGACCGCGAGGCGTTCGGTATCCGTGGCCGGTCGGCCGAACAGCGGGTCGCGCTCGACCTGCTGCTGGACCCGGACGTGGGGATCATCTCGCTCGGTGGCCGGGCGGGTACGGGTAAGTCGGCGCTCGCGCTCTGCGCCGGGCTGGAAGCGGTGATGGAGCGGCGGCAGCACAAGAAGGTGGTGGTGTTCCGGCCGTTGTTCGCGGTCGGCGGCCAGGAGCTCGGGTACCTGCCCGGCTCGGAGTCGGAGAAGATGCAGCCGTGGGCACAGGCCGTGTACGACACGCTCGGCGCGCTCACCAGCGGTGACGTGATCGACGAGGTGATGGACCGCGGCATGCTCGAGGTGCTGCCGCTGACCCACATCCGTGGCCGGTCGCTGCACGACGCGTTCGTAATCGTGGACGAGGCGCAGTCGCTCGAGCGCAACGTGCTGCTCACGGTGCTGTCCCGCGTCGGCGCGAACTCACGGGTCGTGCTCACGCACGACGTCGCCCAGCGCGACAACCTGCGGGTCGGCCGGCACGACGGTGTGGTCGCCGTGGTCGAGCAACTGAAGGGGCACCCGCTGTTCGCGCATGTGACGCTGACACGGTCCGAGCGCTCGCCGATCGCCGCGCTGGTCACCGAGATGCTGGATGACCTGCAGTTGTAAGGAGTGTGTAGGGTCTTAGGTAATTTGATTCTGTAAGGCACGCGTAAGACTTCGGGCCGACGGTGCGGCCGCCACACAGGCGG
Organism: Kribbella sp. NBC_01484; assembly: GCF_036227145.1. NCBI lineage: Bacteria > Bacillati > Actinomycetota > Actinomycetes > Propionibacteriales > Kribbellaceae > Kribbella > Kribbella sp. NBC_01484. Next base: position 882,698 of record NZ_CP109437.1, on the reverse strand, counting down.
CCGCACCGTTCGTTCGTGACCTGCTTGTGATCACGCTCGGTTTACGCCAGAGTATGGTCTCGTTGCCAGCCGACGGGGGTCGGGTTTCTCGGAAGGACAGATGAAAGCGAAGCGCTCCGTCGCGGCTCTCTCAGTGACTGGGATCGTCGTCGTCTCCGTTGTCGCCGGTATCGACCTCTTCAGCTCCCCCGGGAGCAGCAGCGCCTCGGAGCAGGTCTCAGGCCGCGCCGAGATGGCCGTGCTGAACAGCGAGAAGGCCCACACCGCCGCCACACCGTCGATCCAGCCGGAAACCGCCAAGCAGCAGGCCCTGGAGGTGGCCCGGATGCGGAACCAGGTCGAGGCTGTCGCGGCCGCGCAGAAGGCCGCGCGGAAGGCCGCGCAGGACCAGTCCGACCTGAAGCAGGCAGCCAAGAACGCCGTACTCAAGCGCTACGAGGCGCTGCAGAAGACCGACGCGAACTCGCGGGAGGAGCGGGCCAGCCGCGACGCCGAGCGGAAGAAGCTCGAGGGCACGCCCAAGGAGGTCGCGATGAACCTCCTGCCCGACCACGGCTGGGGCGAGAGCCAGTTCAGCTGTCTCGAGAAGCTGTGGAACAAGGAGTCCCGCTGGCGGGTCGACGCCGACAACCCGTCCTCCTCGGCGTACGGCATCCCGCAGGCCCTCCCCGGCAACCGGATGGCGGCCTACGGCTCCGACTGGCGCACCAACCCGGTCACCCAGATCAAGTGGGGCCTCGACTACATCGAGAACACCTACGGCTCCCCCTGCTCCGCCTGGGGCCACTCCCAGGCCAAGGGCTGGTACTGACGCTGACCGTCTTCCAGTTACGTCCGAAGATCTGAGGCCGATAGCCCTCGGGTCTTCGGACGTTGTGTCGATGGGCGCCAACCTCCGGACTGGAGGAGGCGGGCTACTTGGGTCATGTAGTGGTCCGGGTCGACGCGCAGGCCGATGACGGGAATCCGGACGACTCGGTCGTTGCCGATCGTGAGTTCGTTCTGCCGGCTGGCGTCGGCCATCGCCTGGGCCGCTTCCAGGTGGTGAAGCCCTTCGATCTCCACCACGGCGTCGTACGCCGACCACGCCGAGTCCAGGTGGAAGACACCGTCCGGCCCACGCCGCCGGACCTGCCGGTCCGGTTCCGGGAGCCCGAATCTCCGGCAGAGCTGCGCGAACTCGATTTCACCGAGGGACTGCGCGCCGTTCGACAGGTCGTTCAGGATCAGCCCGATGAGCTTGCGGCGGCGATGTCGTCGTATCGACGAGAACGCTTCGGTCAGGGCCTGCGGCGTGGTGATGCGCTGTTGCACCGACATCGCGAGTACGAGGGCGGCTTGCCGGTCTGACCGCGCCCACAGGGCGGCCCGCCGACCACCAGGTCGCCGGCCCAGACAGGTCGCCGGTATGGATCGCGATCGTCTGCCTGTGGTGCGCTCGCCAGCGCCGCGCCCTCAGCTCGGCCATGACCTGCCATCGGGTGACACCCAACGCCACGAGTTGAGAGCGCGAAACGACGCCACCTTGGCGAGCGGCAAGCTCCCGGGCGAGCTCGCGTCGTCGCACCCGTTGCCTCCGCGCAGCACAGTCCCGGCACCGCCCACACCGCAGTTGCCCTACACATCCTCGATCTCCCACACCAAAGAACATGCCGCGATCCCCACCCCACCCCTCGCCACCTCTTCTCCCTGTGGAAGACCCAGTCCCTTACGTCCGAAGATCTGAGGGCAATAACCCTCAGATCTTCGGACGCAAGGGACTGCGGGAAGATTGGCGGGTGAGCGAGGTGGCGCGGGTGGCGAGTGCGCGGGGTGAGCTGGTGCTGCGGCGGCGCGAGGATGACGGGGCGCTGGAGTTGCGGGTGAACGGCGTCTTCGTGATGGACGACCGCGAGACCTCGAGTGAGGAGCTGCTGGCGTCGGCGGTGCTGGCCTCGGTACGGCGGCCCGACCGGGTGCTCGTGGGTGGTCTGGGCCTCGGCTACACCGTTCGTGCGCTGCTCGCCGACGCCCGCTTGGGTTCGGTGGTCGTCGCCGAGATCGAGCCCGACCTGGTGGCGTGGATGCGGTCCGGCCTGGTGCCGTCGGTCCTTGACGATCCCCGGGTGTCTGTCTCGCTCGGTGACGTCCGAGATGTGGTCACCGCAACACCGGACGCGTGCCTGGATGCGATTCTCCTGGACGTGGACAACGGCCCGGACTTCCTTGTCTACAACGAGAACTCAGCGATCTACTCGTCTTCGTTCCTGACCGTGTGCCGGTCCAAGTTGCGGACCGGCGGCGTACTCACGGTCTGGTCGTCGTCGGCGTCGGACGCGCTGGAGTCCGCCGTCTCGTCGGTGTTCGGTACCTGTCAGGTGACGCCGGTTCCGGTGACGCTGCAGGGACGCGACGAGACCTACTACGTGTACCAGGGTTCGTTTTCCACAGGCTGACGATCGGTCGCCGGGGACGACGCGGAGCGACGTACTCTGCAGGTATGGGTGACAACGTGGAATTCAGGATCGAGCACGACACGATGGGCGAGGTCAAGGTGCCTCGGGATGCCTTGTGGCGGGCACAGACCCAGCGCGCGGTGGAGAACTTCCCGATCTCCGGGCGGCCGCTGGCGCCGGCGCTCGTGCACGCGCTCGCGCAGATCAAGGCCTCGGCGGCTGTGGTGAACGCCGAGCTCGGTGTGCTGGACGGGGAGCGGGCGGCCGCGATCGTGGCCGCCGCGGGCCAGGTGGCCGCGGGGGAGTACGACGCGGAGTTCCCGATCGACGTGTTCCAGACCGGCTCGGGCACCTCGACGAACATGAATGCGAACGAGGTGCTCGCGACACTGGCCACCCGGTCGCACGGCGCCGACGTGCATCCGAACGACCACGTGAACGCGTCCCAGTCCAGCAACGACACCTTCCCGTCGGCGATCCACGTCGCGGCCACGGCGGGCGTCGTCCACGAGTTGTTGCCGGCCCTCGAGCACCTGGCGGATTCCCTGTCTCGGAAGGGATCCGAGTTCGCCGAGGTGGTGAAGTCGGGGCGGACGCACCTGATGGACGCGACGCCGGTGACGCTCGGGCAGGAGTTCAACGGGTACGCGCAGCAGGTGGGGCGCGGGGCGGATCGGGTCCGGGGGACCTTGTCGCGGGTGGCTGAGCTCCCGCTCGGCGGGACGGCGGTCGGGACGGGCATCAACACGCCGCCCGGGTTCGCCGCGGCCGTGATCGCCGAGCTGAACCGGCGGACCGGGCTCCAGTTCAGTGAGGCCGAGGACCACTTCGAGGCCCAGGGTGCGCGGGACGGCCTGGTCGAGCTGTCCGGGCAACTGAAGACGGTCGCGGTCAGCCTGACGAAGATCTGCAACGACCTGCGCTGGATGGGGTCCGGACCACGCGCCGGGCTGGGCGAGATCGCGCTGCCGGACCTGCAGCCGGGGTCGAGCATCATGCCCGGCAAGGTGAATCCGGTGATCTGCGAGGCGACGCTGATGGTCGCCGCCCAGGTGATCGGCAACGACACGGCGATCACCGTGGCCGGTGCCGGAGGCAACTTCGAGCTCAACGTGATGCTGCCGGTGATCGCGCGCAACCTGCTCGAGTCCATCACCCTGCTCGCCAACACCTCCCGCCTGCTGGCCGATCGTTGCGTCGACGGCATCACCGCGAACGTCGAACATGCCCGCGAGCTGGCCGAGTCCTCGCCGTCGATCGTGACGCCGCTGAACCGCTACATCGGGTACGAGAACGCCGCGGCGGTGGCCAAGAGCGCCTTGAAACAAGGTAAAACGGTCCGCGAGGTCGTGATCGAGAACGGGCACGTCGAGAAGGGTGACCTGACCGAAGAACAGTTGGATGCGGCCCTCGACGTCCTCTCGATGACCCGGCCGGCCGGCTCGTGACGGCGTACTGGGAGCCGGGGACGACGATCGAGTGGGTGTACCAGGGGACCGGGCGGCATGCGGACAAGCCGAACGTCCGGCCGATGACGGTGGTGCGTGACGACGCGGACGGGCTGGTCGCCTGGCTCGCGCCGGGTACGCCACTGATCAAGCCGGTGCTGGTGGACGGACGGGAGACCCGGTACGCCGGTCCGATCGGGATGTTCACCGCGGACCGGGTGCTGAAGCTGGACGTCTGGCGCGGCACCGGGATCCTCAAGGTGCTGCCGCCGGGCAAGCCGTGGTCGGTCTGGCACTTCTGGGACGACGACGGCACGTTCCGCGGCTGGTACGTGAACCTCGAGGCATCGCACGTCCGGGAGGGTCTCCGGACCAGCACGGTCGACCACGTCCTCGATCTGTGGATCCGTCCGGACCGGACGATCGAGTGGAAGGACGAAGACGAACTGGAAGGCGCGGTGACCGCCGGGCGCTACACCACCGCCGAGGCCGACCGCATCATCGCCGACGCCCACGCCGCGGTCGGCGAGATCGACGCCTGGACGTCCCCGTTCTCCGACGGCTGGCAATCCTGGACCCCACCACCCCACTGGCGCCTCCCAACGGCGCCCACCACCCACCAACCCGACCTGATCGCCGAGGAGCTGCACAGTTGACCCCGCAAGTCCTCCTCCGCACCGGCTGAAAAACCCGGCACAACGGGTGGGTCACGAGCACTTCCATCCGGCGGGTTCGGACTTACCTTGGAAACATGTACACCATCGAGTTGCAGGGCGAGGAGCTCCAGCTGCTGCGATCCGCGCTGCGAAGCTACCTTCAGGCCTTCGGGCACAACGAAGCCGACCTGGTTCAGGCTGCGAAGACGCTCATTCTCAAGTTGCCCGAGCCCGTCGATATCAAGGTCGGCTGAGCGTCACTTCTCGACCGGCTCCAGGACGGCCACCGGGATCGTGCGCGTGGCCTTCGTCGCGAACCGGCCGATGCCGGGATCCTCGCGCAGGATGACGTTCGTCCACATGGTGTGCCGCTCCGGACCGGTCAGCTCGCGGGCGTGCATGAGGCTGTGCTTCGCGCCGATCTGCACGTCGGCGGTCTCCGCGGCGCGCAGGTTGCGGAACCAGTCGGGATCCTGGCGCGATCCCGACCCGGTGCCCCAGACGATCAGGCCGTCGGGCGTTGCCAGGTAGCGCACGCACGTCGAGCGCGGTACGCCGGTCCGACGGCCGGGCGTGGTCAGCATCAGCACGTGGACGTCCTTGCTGCCGCTGGCCAGCCGCCCGTCGAGGGTGCGGTACATCCACACGCCGATCCGATTCCCGAACCTCAGCATCCGCCGCCCCATCACACACCCCCCCGACTCCGAGGGTCCTGCGAACAACCGGGGCCGTCAAGAAGTCAGCTGCGCGGTCGGACCGTGAGCGGGACCGGCTTGGCGGTGTCGGTGAAGAAGTCGTTGCCCTTGTCATCGACGACGATGAACGCGGGGAAGTCCTCGACCTGGATCTTCCAGACGGCTTCCATACCGAGCTCGGCGTACTCGATCACGTCGACGGACTTGATGCAGTCCTGCGCCAGCCGCGCCGCCGGTCCACCGATCGAGCCCAGGTAGAACCCACCGTGCTCCTTGCACGCGGCGGTCACCTTGGCCGACCGGTTGCCCTTGGCAAGCATCACGAACGATCCACCGGCCGCCTGGAACTGATCGACGTACGCGTCCATCCGCCCCGCCGTCGTCGGCCCGAACGACCCCGACGCGTACCCCTCGGGCGTCTTGGCCGGACCGGCGTAGTACACGGCGTGATCGCGCAGGTAGTCAGGCATCGGCTCGCCCGCGTCCAGCCGCTCCTTGATCTTCGCGTGCGCGATGTCGCGCGCCACCACGAGCGGCCCGCTGAGTGACAGCCGCGTCTTCACCGGCAGCTTGGACAGCTCTGCCCGGATCTCGCTCATCGGCCGGTTCAGATCAACATGGACGACGTTGGTGTCGTCGGCGAGGTGCTCGTCGGTCGTGTCCGGCAGGAAGCGGGCCGGGTCGCGCTCGAGCTGCTCCAGGAACACACCCTCCGGCGTGATCTTCGCCAGCGCCTGCCGGTCCGCGGAGCACGACACCGCGATCGCGACCGGGCAGGACGCGCCGTGCCGCGGCAGCCGGATCACCCGGACGTCGTGGCAGAAGTACTTGCCGCCGAACTGCGCGCCGATCCCGAACTGCTGCGTCAGCTTGAAGACTTCCTCCTCCAGCTCCACGTCCCGGAACCCGTGCCCCACCGGCGATCCCGCCGTCGGCAGCGAGTCGAGGTAGTGCGCGGAGGCGTACTTTGCGGTCTTCAGCGCGAACTCCGCCGACGTGCCGCCGACCACGACCGCGAGGTGGTACGGCGGGCAGGCCGCCGTACCCAGGGAGCGGATCTTCTCGTCCAGGAACGTCATCATCCCGGCCGGGTTGAGCACGGCCTTGGTCTCCTGGAACAGGAACGACTTGTTCGCCGAGCCGCCGCCCTTGGCCATGAACAGGAACTTGTACGCCGGGTCGTCCTTGGCCGGGGTCGAGTACAGCTCGATCTGGGCCGGCAGGTTGGAGCCGGTGTTCTTCTCGTCCCACATGTTCAACGGGGCCATTTGTGAGTAGCGCAGATTCAGCTTGGTGTAGGCGTCGTACACGCCGCGGCTGATCCACTCCTCGTCGACCGCGCCGGTGAGCACGCCCTCGGACTTCTTGCCCATCACGATCGCGGTGCCGGTGTCCTGGCACATCGGCAGTACGCCGCCGGCCGAGATGTTGGCGTTCTTCAGCAGGTCGAGCGCGACGAACCGGTCGTTCCCGGACGCCTCCGGGTCGTCGATGATCCGCCGCAACTGCGCGAGGTGCGCGGTCCGCAGGTAGTGCGAGATGTCGTGCATCGCCTCCGCGGTCAGCGCCTGCAGCACCTGCGGCTCGACCTGCAGGAACGTCCGGCCCCCGGCCGTGAACGTGCTGACACCCTCGGTCGTCAGCAACCGGTACTCCGTCTCGTCCGCCCCGAGCGGCAACAGATCCGAGTAATCGAAGTCAGCGGACACCGACATACCTCCAAAACAAGTGGCCTGAGCTCTCCAAGCCTAGTTCGAGCCTCGGCTGGTCGTGCTCGCACCCCGGCCTGTCAGCGTCCGCCACGCCCCTCGCAGTTCGACTCCCGAGGCGAGCCGCTGGTAGGCGCGGGTGGAGTTGCTCGCCCTCGCCGTGAATCTGCCCGGCTTGTCAGGCACCCGATTCTGGAGTCCCCACGACAGGGCGAAGATGCCGAGCAGTCCTCCGATGAACGCGAAGCCGCCGAGGGTCAGCCGGGTCTGGCCGGTCCAATTGCCGAGCACCACGCAGACGACCCCGCCGTACAGGCTCACGAAGGCGATCAGATAAAGGCCGGCCACTAGCCGTCCGTTGCGTACCCCAGCCCAGTTCATGGCGGACAGTATGGACCCCCGGATCAGGGATGCGCTCAGGGGTGAATCGGGGAAGAAACTGGCGGCGGTGGGGCTGGGGCGCGCGTATGGTTTTGGCGTGGCTCAGGATGACGTTCCCCAGGAGAATCGACCGCAGGATGCCGTGCCCGCGCAGGCACCGACCGGTGACGAGCTGGCATTGCGCCGGCGGGTGTCGGATCACGAGCGGGAGGAGGTCGCCGACGTACTGCGCGATGCCGCGGGCGAAGGGCGATTGTCGTACGCCGAGCTCGAGGAGCGCCTGGAGACTCTGTACGCCTCCAAGACGTACGGCGAACTCGTCGAGCTCACCGCCGACCTGCCGAACGGCCCGCGCGCACCGGGAGTCCCGGCCGTCAGCCCGCAGTACAGCGGAGCGATGGTCGAGTCCGGCCCGGTCATCAACGCGTTCATGTCGGAGACCAAGCGCCTCGGCGGCTGGCACGTGCCGCAGCGTCAGGAGGTGAACGCGGTCCTCGGCGACGTCACGCTGGACTACACCGAGGCCCAGATCCCGTTCGACGAGGTCCACGTCGACGTGAAGTCGATCTTGGCCGACGTGAAGATCCGCGTGCCCCAGAACGCGATCGTCATGCTCGACAGCAACCCCATCCTCGGCTCCGTCTCCGAACAGGAAGCCGGCCTCGGCGCCGTCCCCGACCCCAACACCCCCGCCGCCCACCCCAAAACCTTCCACATCCGCGGCACCGCCATCCTCGGCGAAATCAAAATCAAACGAGGCCCCCGCCTCACCAAACGCCTCGGCCTCTCCTGACCCAACTCGGGAGTTGGTCCGATCGCGACCGAAGCCACCGTGCGCGGGCAGTCGACTGCGAGAACCGTGCAGCTGGTAAGCGATTGCCGGCGACCTGGTGGCCGCAGTCGACGCGCGCTTCGAGGCCAGCGGGATCGTGCCGACGCTCGCACTGCTCGAGCGGGTCGCTCACGCTTTCCACACTGAACTGGTGGTCTTCGACGAGAGCTCCCCGGCCGCCTAAGCCGGAGCGCTCGGCCGATCTGCCTGCTGTCCGGCGAGCCAGGTGGCGAAGGCCGACAGGTCCTTCACGTTGTCCTGGGTCAGGGTCAACTGGCGCGACCAGCGGTTGGTGGGAGTGATGGGGAGGATGCGAAAGATGCGCGGGCCGTGGGGTGAGCCGATGGTGCCGATCTCGTTCCACGGTAGGAACGCCCTCAGGTAGTGGATGCCTTCGCGGTCGATCGTCAGGCTGGGGCGCTGAGTGATCAATTGCCAGGCGCTGCCGCCAACCAGGGTGAGGACGAGTACGACGGACAGCAGGCCGAACCCGAGTCGTACGCCGCCGGCGTCGAGCCAGTCGTCGAACGACAGGGCGGGGTCCAGCCCGAGCAGCACGGCGATGCAACCACGCTGGATCGCCAGCCGCTTCCGCCGTACCAGGAAGACCACCCGCCCGGTCCGACGGAGCTCGTCCGTCCAGACCTCTGGTGGCGCTTCACCCATCACCGTCACGTGTTCCCCCAGCTCTCAAGCCCCCGGAGCAGAGTCACTGTAGTGCAGGAAAGGCCCGTCGGGCGCTGACAATTGGTGGATTGGGTGGGCTCGCCGGCTCGGGCACAATCCGAACCCCCGGGCCGGGCCGAGCCGGCGTACCGCAGCCGAATCAAGGGGTTGCACGGTCGCTTCAGCGGCCCATGTCGATTTCGGGACGGCTCGTTCGAAGGTCTAGGTGAAGGGGTCGAACAGCGGCCCGGTAACCGGGAGGACCGGACAATGCGGAAACTGGTGGCCTTCGAACACGTGACGTTGGACGGCTTCGCCTCGTCTGGACAAGGCATGGGCTTCGAATGGACCTTCCGTGCCTACAGCGAGGAGCTCGCCGCGTACGCCCAGAACATCCAGGCCGACTTCGACATGGCGGTCTACGGACGTGAGACCTATCTGGGGATGTACAGGTACTGGGGCAACCAGCCCACCCCGGAAAGCTCCGCGCACGAACGCGCACATGCCGAATGGGTGAACGCCGTGGACAAAGTCGTCTGCTCGACCACCCTGGCATCGGCTGACTGGCACAACACGCGCCTGATCAGGGGAAACCTCGCTGAAGAGTTCACTCAGCTCAAAGCCCGGCCGGACGGCGGCACGATCGCGATCTACGCCAGCCCGAAGCTGGTGCACTCGTTCATCGACCTGAAGCTGATCGATGAGTTCCGGCTGCTCATCCACCCCGTGGTGATCGGCTCCGGAACACCGCTGTTCCACGACAAATCAATGCTCGACCTGAAGTTGTCCGAGTCCAAGTCGTTCGACGGCGGCGCCGTCTACGTGCGCTACCAGGTCAGCTAGGCGAGGATCCGCACATGCGCTATCTGATGTTGATCCGCTCCGATCCCGCCACCGCACCCACCGCCGGCCCGGACCCGGCGCTGGCCGAGGACATGGGCAGGCTGATCGAGGAGATGACCAAGGCCGGTGTCCTGCTGGACACGGCCGGGCTGCGCCCCATCGAGGAGGCTACGCGGATTCGCCTTGCGGACGGTGCGACGACCATCCTCGACGGTCCGTTCACCGAGGCGAGGGAGGTCATCGGCGGCTATTGTCTGGTCCAGACCCGCACGCGGGAGGAGGCGGTGGAATGGGGCTCGCGTTTCCTCCGACTGCACGGACCGGAGTGGACGATGGAAGTCGAGATCCGGCAGCTGGACCAACCGTAAGCCGGACCCGCGGATGAGCCATGACCAGGCGCCCGCGCAGCCGGCGGTACGCGCTGTCGAGGCAGCGTGGCGGATCGAGTGGCCGCAACTGGTGGCCGGACTGACCCGCTTGGTCGGTGACATCGACACCGCCGAGGACCTCGCACAGGACGCCCACCTGGCGGCCCTTCAACAGTGGCCCCGCGACGGTGTGCCACCGAACCCAGGCGCCTGGCTCATGCTCACCGCGCGACACCGAGCCATCGACCGGATCCGGCGCGACGCCTTGTTGGCCGGCAAGCTCCGCTTGCTCGAACACGAACTACTCACCGAACCTCGATCGGTGCCCCCGATTCCCGGCGAGAGTCTCGACAACGGTATATCCGATGACCTGCTGCGGATGATGTTCACCACTTGCCATCCCATACTGTCGCAGCTCGCGCAGGTGACGTTGACGCTGCGCATGGTCGGTGGCCTGACGACCGAAGAGATCGCACGGGCCCATGTGGTGCCGAAATCGACTGTGGCACAAAGGATCGTGCGTGCCAAACGCACCATCAAGGACAACCACGTCCCCTACGAGGTACCCGACAACTCGGAACTGGCCATGCGGTTGGACGCCGTGCTGGAGGTCATCTACCTGATCTTCAACGAGGGATACGCCGCCACGTCGGGTCAGGACTGGATGCGCGCCGAACTCTGCGACGACGCGTTGCGCCTGGCCCGCATCCTCACCGGCTTGCTGCCGTCCGAACCCGAGGTACACGGACTCACCGCACTGCTCGAACTACAGGCATCACGCGTACACGCTCGCAGCGACACCGCCCGGCGTCTGATCCTGCTGCCGGACCAGGACCGCTCGCGCTGGGACCAACTGTTCATCCGCCGCGGCTACACCGCGCTCGGGCGAGCGCACGCCCTCGCGCGGCAACGCTGCGCACCGTCCGGCCGGTACGCGCTCCAGGCGGCGATCGCCGCCGTTCACACCATGGCCGCGACACCCGAGGAGACCGACTGGCGCCGCATCACCGGCCTGTACGCACTGCTGGCCGACCGATTTCCCTCACCGATTGTCGAACTCAACCGAGCCGTGGCCCTCACCATGGTGCTCGGTCCCGCAGCCGGACTCGAACTCGTCGACGCTGTCGCGGCGTCCGGCGTGCTTGACAGCTACCACCTCCTGCACGCCGTCCGCGCCGACCTACTCGTCCGTCTCGGCCGCCGCACAGAAGCCCATACCGAGTTCGTCCGGGCAGCCGAACTCACCGCCAACGCAGCCGAACAATCGTTACTCCACGCCCGCGCGACCGACTCCCCCCGGTAGCGCGTGGCGGTGGGCGGTGGCGGTCCAGCGGCCGGTGGTGTGGTGGATCTGGATGGGGTGGTTGAAGGTCTCTGAGATACGGGCGGTGGTGAGGACCTCTTCGGCGGGGCCGGCGGAGAGGACCCGGCCGTCGCGGAGGAGGGCGGCGTGGGTGGTGCAGGTCGGGAGTTCTTCGAGGTGGTGGGTGACCAGGACCCAGGTCAGGTAGGGATGCGACGCGTGGATCTGGTCGAGGGTCTCGAGGAGTTGCTCGCGGGCCGCGACGTCGAGCCCGGTCGACGGCTCGTCGAGGAGCAGGAGACGAGGGTCGGAGATCAGCGCGCGGGCGATCAACGCCCGGCCGCGCTCGCCCTGGGACAGCGTCGTCCAGGGCGCCGCGGACAGGGCGCTGATGCCGAGCAGTTCGATCAGCTTCAGAGCACGCGCCCGCTGAGCCGACGTCGGCTCCCAGCGCGGCATGCGTTCGATGGTCCCGGTCAGACCGGTGAGAACGACGTCGAGAATGTTCAGCGGCGACCGCAGCGGGTGTCGTGGGTTGACGTGACCGATCGACTCGCGGAGCTCCCGGATGTCGACGGTGCCGAGGCGGCGGCCGAGGATCTCGACCGTGCCGCGGGTCGGGTGGGTGATCGCGCCGCACAGGTTGAGCAGCGTGCTCTTCCCCGCGCCGTTCGGCCCGAGCAGCGCCCATCGCTCACCCTCGCCGACCGTCAGCGACACCCCACCGAGCAGCAGCTTGCCGTCCCGGACGAAGTCGACGTCCTTCAGTTCGAGCACCCGAAAACCTCCTCGTACAACGCCTTCAACTCCTCCGCACTCGCTTCCCGCCCCGTCCGGTCGGTGTGCCGCTGCACGTGCTGCGCGAACGATCTCTCCTGCGACGCTGACAGCCGAACGCCGTACGCAGTCTCCAGCACGTGCGCGATCCCGCCCTTCCCCGACTGACTGTTCACGCGTACGACGGCCTCGTAGCCCCGACCCACATCCATCGGATCGATCGGCAGGTACGGCACTTCCCAAGGACCAGACCCCTGGACGGCGAATCCCTTCCGGATCGCGTCCTGATGCGTCCCCGAGAACGCCGTGTACACGAGCTCCCCGACGTACGGGTGCCGTGGATGGATCGGCATCCGCGTGCAGTACTCGACCACCTCACGGATCCCGTCGATGTCGGAGAAGTCGATCATCGGGTCGACGCCCTGCGCGTGCAGGTTCAGCGCGAGCGTGGCGATGTCGACGTTCCCGGTCCGCTCGCCGTTGCCGAAGATGCACCCCTCGACGCGCTGAGCACCGGCGAGTACGGCGAGCTCCGCGCAGCCGATGCCCGTGCCGCGATCGTTGTGCGGGTGCACCGACAGGATCACGCCGTCCCGCCGCGGCAGGTTCTTGTGCATGTACTCGATCTGGTCGGCGTACACGTTCGGCGTCGCGGCCTCGATCGTGGCCGGCAGGTTGAGGATCACCGGCCGCTCCGGCGTCGCATCCCACTGCTTGGTCAGCTGATCGCTCAACTCCAGCACGTAGTCCGGCTCGGTCAGGTTGAACACCTCGGGCGAGAACTGGAACCTGATATTCGGCTGCCCGTCGGTGAGTCGCAGGATCTCCTCGGACCCCGCGTAGATCATCGACGCCAGTTCGTCGCGGGTACGACGCAGTACGACGTCCCGCCACACCGGCGCGGTGGCGGCGTACATGTGGATCACCACCTGACCGCGCATCCCGGCCACGGACTCGACGGTCCGTGCGATCAGGTCGGGCCGGGCCGGCGTGAACACGACGATCGTGACGTCGTCCGGGACCAGGTCCGAGGTCGCCAGCATCCGGACGAAGTCGAAGTCCGGCTGCGAGGCGGACGGGTAGCCGACCTCGATCTCTTTGTAGCCGATGGCAACCATCAGCTCGAAGAAGCGGCGCTTGCGCTCGGGATCCATCGGGTCCGCGAGAGCCTGGTTGCCGTCGCGGAGGTCGACCGGCACCCAGAGCGGTGCGGTGGTGATCCGGCGGTCCGGCCACTCGCGGTCGACCGGGGCGACCGGCACCTTGCGGAAGATGTCGTGGTAGCGGTGGCTGGGCATGGGGGAGTGCTGCTGGCGGTTCCAGTCCATGAGCTGTCCTTCGGTGTGCTGGCGTGAGACCGGCGGACGACGGCACTCCACGGAGGGAGCGCCGATCGAATCAGCTCCCGCCGTGGCGGCCGAGGAGGAGAAGGCCGAGCAAGAGGTTCGAGGACATGCCGACCACGCTAACCCGAAACCAACTCCTCAGACAAGCTGAGAACTTCAGGCGACTAGACTGACCCGCATGATTCGCCGTCACCCGCTCGCCGAGCAGGCCGCCGAGGAGCTGCTCCGCCGCATCGGCAGTGGTGAGTGGGCGCTCGGCCAGAAGCTCCCCGGCGAGACGACGCTGGCCGCGCAGCTGGGCGTCGGCCGGTCGACGATCCGCGAGGCGGTCCGGGAGCTGGCCGGTCGCCGGGTGCTCGAGAGCCGTCAGGGCGCCGGTGTGTTCGTGATCGCGCACCAGGCCGCGGAGGACTGGGACAAAGTCCTCCGCCGCGCCGACATCACCGACGTCCTGGAAGGCCGGCTTGCGATCGAGACCGAGGCGGCCCGGCTCGCCGCTGCCCGCCGTACGCCGGCCGACCTGAAGAACTTCCGCTACACGCTGGCGGACCGGAAACGGGCGTCCGAGAAGTCACCCGACGACTGGTACGTCGAGGCCGACCTGGCCTTCCATCGTGCGGTCGTCACGGCCGCGCACAACGCCGTACTGACGGAACTGTTCGACACGTTCGTGCCGCGGATCCGGCGCGCGATGCTCGACATGCTGAAGCTCGACGACCAGCACCGGCATCGTCACGACCAGGCGGCTCACGAGGCGATCGCCGAGGCGATCCGGGCTCGCGATCCCGACCTCGCCGCGGCCTGCGCCCGCGAACACCTGAGCGCGGTCCGGAGCAGCGTGTCCTAAGGCTGGTGCTGATCGAGCAGCGCGCGCAGCCAGGGCGTCAGCGTGTCCAGATCCTCGACGTTGTCCTGCGGGATGCTGATCGGCCGCGTCCGCCGATCGACCGGCCGGATCAGCACGCTCCGGAACCCCGGCAGTCCGGCCGGGTCGTCGATGCTGGTGATCCCGGACCACCGCAGGCTCCGGCCGCGGGTGATGCCGTCGGCATCGACCCGGACGACCGGGCGATTGGTGATCAGCTGCCACAGCGTCAGCCCGGTGCCGTAGACGAACGCGGCGAGCGCCGTGATCCGCAGTACGCCGAGCATCCCCGACACGTCATCCGCGCGGAGATGGTCGAGGTTCGACCACGCGGACAGCGCCATCAGCAGGGCGAACCCGGCCAGCCGGAGCGCGAGTCGCCCCCGGCGCGGCCGGAACACCACGCTGCCTTTGGACTCCAGTTCCGACGTCCAGGTCTCGGCGGACACTCTCAGGAACCCCACTTCGCCTTGTGCTCGGCGGCGGTCGGCGGGTCGGCGCCGGGCCGGGTGCAGGTGATCGCGGCCGCCTTCACCGCGTAGTCGACGACATCCTGCAGGTCTTCAGGGGTCAGCCCGGTCAGCCGCGTCGCACCGAGCAGGCCGCGCGCGTTCAGCCCGGCCAGCAGCGCTGCCATGAACGAGTCGCCCGCGCCCACCGTGTCGACGACCTCGATCGCCGGCGCCGGCACCTCCACCCGTACGTCGCGGCTGATCCCGAGCGCACCGTCCCCACCGCGCGTGATCACCACGCACTGGGTCCGCTCGACCGCCAGGAGTTCGGCCGCGATCTCGTCCGGTGCCACGCCGGGACGCAGGAACTCGCAGTCCTCATCGCTCAGCTTGACCAGATCGGCCAGCCCGGCCAGCTGCCGTACGGCGGCCCACGTCGCGACTGGGTCGGGGGTGATCGACGGCCGGGCGTTGGGGTCCAGAGTCACCGTGACCGGTTGCGGCGCGACCGACTGCAGGAAGCTTCGGATCGCCGTCGCCCCCGGCTCGAGCATGGTTGCGATCGAACCGGTGTGGATCGCCGGGCACCCGCGCGTCAACGACAACGCCGGCGGATCCCAGGTGATGTCGAACTGGTACGACGCCACGCCGGCCGCATCCAGCGTCGCCGTCGCGGTGCTGGTCCGGAACCCGGGGTCCACCGACCCAGGGGCGAGCTGGACGCCGTTCCCGAACAGGTGTGCTCCGAGCTGATCGCCGTACGCGTCGGTCCCGAAGCGTGCCACCAGCTCGGTCGGTACGCCGAGCCGCGCGAGACCGACCGCCACATTCGCAGCGAAGCCACCCGGGGTCGCCTTGCCCTTCCCGTTGCCGTTGCGGGTCGTACGCGGCGCGGGCGCAATGATGTCCACGAGCGCCTCGCCAATGACGAGAAGGGGCGCGGTCATGGGGCCTCCCGGCCTGGACTGAGGAGTGGAGGGAGCGAAGCGACCGGAGCGACGAGGGAAGGCCGGGAGCCAAGGCCCCATGACCACGCCGCGCCGGAGGCGCGGCAACTCAACACCGTCATCTGGCGTGCTCGAAGTCGATGGCGGAGTACGCGCGCAGCTTCTCGAGCTGGTGCACGCTCTCGATGCTGCGGATCGTGCCACTGCGCGAGCGCATCACGAGCGAATGGGTCCGTGCGGTGGAGCGGCCATAGCGGACACCGCGCAGCAGTTCGCCGTCAGTGATCCCGGTCGCGACGAAGAAGCAGTCGTCACCGCTGACCAGGTCGTCGGTGCTGAGCACCCGGTCGAGGTCGTGGCCGGCGTCGATCGCCTTCTGCCGTTCCTCGTCGTCGCGCGGCCAGAGCCGGCCCTGGATCAGTCCACCCACGCACTTCATCGCGCAGGCGGCGATGATGCCCTCCGGCGTACCGCCGATGCCGAGCAGCATGTCCAGACCGGTATCCGGCCGAGCTGCCTCGACGGCGCCGGCGACGTCGCCGTCGCTGATGAACTTGATCCGCGCGCCGGTGGCCCGGATCTGCTGGGCCAGTTCCTCGTGCCGCGGCCGGTCCAGTACGACGACCGTGACGTCGTCGACCGAGGAGCCTTTCGCCTTCGCGACCCGGCGGATGTTCTCGGCGACCGGGAGCCGGATGTCGACCACGTCGGCCGCCTCCGGGCCGACCACGAGCTTCTCCATGTAGAACACCGCGGACGGGTCGTACATCGAGTTGCGGGCGGACACTGCCATCACGGCGATGCCGTTGTTCATGCCCTTGGCGACCAGCGTCGTACCGTCGACCGGATCGACCGCGACATCGCACTCCGGGCCGTCGCCGGCGCCGACCTGCTCGCCGTTGTAGAGCATCGGCGCGTTGTCCTTCTCGCCCTCGCCGATCACCACCACGCCGTTCATCCCGACCGTGCCGATCAGCGTGCGCATCGCGTTCACCGCCGCGCCGTCGGCGCCGTTCTTGTCGCCGCGACCGACCCAGCGGCCCGCTGCCATCGCTGCGGCCTCGGTGACCCGGACCAGCTCGAGGGCCAGGTTGCGGTCAGGCGCGTGCGCGTCGACCTCCAGATGGGCAGGTGGCGTGGTCGGGTCGCTCATGTCAACGGATCGTAGCCAACCGGTGTGGGCGCTGTTCGGGCGCATTGGGCGTCGCGAGACACTGGTGCCATGAGTACGACAGGTCAGGGCCCATCCGGCGACAGCGCACCCGCGCCGACCGACGACCCGCGGGCGGCGACGGAAGCGCCGCAGGCCGCGGCGGAGGACCCGCGGGCCGGGACCCAGGCCCCCAGGGCCGCGGCGGAGGACCCGCGGGTCGCGGCGGAGGCGCGGGAGAAGGCGCGGGCCCGGGCCGAGGCGATCACTTACCGCGAGCAGAACCGGAAGGACCGGGCCAAGGCGCGCACCTTGACCAACATGGTCTGGGCGCTGCTGGCCTGTTTCGTCGTGGTCGCGTTCCTGATGATCGTCACCTGGCGGCCGAAGGAGGAGAAGGTCCGCGCGGTCGAGTACACCGCCCAACTGCAGGACGCCCGAAAGGTCGCCCCCTGGGTTCGCGGGCCGGAGCCGATGCCGGCCGGCTGGGCGGCGACCAGCGTCGAATTCCGCGCCCCGGAGCAGCAGCCGATCACCTGGCACCTCGGCGTCGTCACCGACGCGAAGAAATATGTCGGCCTCGAGCAGTCCAATGTCACCGGCGGGGAATTCCCGGCCGACAAGCTCGGCCGCACCACCGACGACGGGACCTCGACGGTCGGCGGCGTGACCTGGCAGCGCAAGGTTCTGCTCGACCGCACGCAGGAGAACGCCTTGGTGCTGGTCGGTTCCGGCGTCACGACGATCGTCACCGGGAATGCCGGATATCCCGCGCTCGAAGCGTTTGCTTTGACGTTGCGCTGACATTCAGCTGCGTACTGTCACCGCCGGAGTGACCATATTTCCGGGCATTCCTGACCACTTATCGGACGCACGTTGACACCACTGTCCGCCGCGGGTTTCTATCAATGCTCGGCTTGTCCACGCTCGGGGAAACAGCGCGAAGGAGCCTCACGTGAGTGCGCCATCCCGGGCGGGGGGTTGATGCGGCCATGTTCGTCACGGGGTTGCTACTCGCCGCGGAGAGTTCACCGCACCTCGGCGTACCGCGGCAATTGCTTGCCTATCACGGCGAAACCCTGCTCGGCGCGACGCTGGAGACGGCCCAGGAGTGCGGGTTCGACCAGTTGATCGTGACGTTGGGTAGCGCGTCGGAGCAGATCCATGAGCGGGTCAGCCTCGACGGCGTTCGCGTGGTCGAGTCACCGCATGCGGACACCGGCAGTTCGTCGATCGTGCCGGCGCTGGACGCGGTCGACCGCCGCTCCGACGGCATCGTCGTACTGATCGGCGACCAGCCTGGCGTGACGCCGGCCGCCGTGTGGTCGCTCGTCGCCGAGGTCGCCGGACCCGCGACGCCGATCGGAGTCGTCCGGTACGCCGACGGCCACGGGTACCCGTGCTGGTTCGGCCGGGAGCTGTTCGGCGAACTGCGGCAGCTGCGCCATGACGGCGACCTCTGGGCCCTGATCGAGGACGGCCACTACCCGATCACCCAGGTAGATGCCATCGGCAACGTTCCGCTGCGCGCCAGTACCTGGGACTCCTACCGCCGCCTGGTCTCCGGCTACAGCCCCGCCCCGGGCACCGTCACCCCCGGCGCCTTCGACGACACCCACCCCGTCCCCCTCCCGACCCGCAGCCGCCCCCGCCGCCGCACCCCCCACTAGCCCTCGCCGGCCCGCACCGAGTGCTGCGGTCCGTCTAGTCGGCGCCGACCAACCGCAGGCCGACGACGCCGCTGACGATCAGGGCGATGCACGCGAGGCGGGCCGGGGTCAGCGGTTCGTCGAAGAGGACGATGCCGAGGGTGACCACCCCGACCGAGCCCAGGCCGGTCCACACCGCGTACGCCGTGCCGACCGGGAGGCGGTCCAGGGTCCTGGCCAGCAGGACGACGGAGATGACACCGAACACGAGCACGCCGAGCGTCGGCCAGAGGCGGCTGAAGCCCTCGCTCGGTTTCAGACTGAGTGCGAACGCGATCTCGAACGCCGCAGCAGCGAGAAGTACGAGCCACGCCATCAGGCCGCCAGCGCTCCCCGTAGGTGCCGCTGCGTGACGGTGGCGACCCGAGCGCCGAGCGCCGCCGCGGTCCGCAGGTCCGTCGCCGGTGGTGCCTTCTCGGCCGACAGATCGGCATCGGACTGCGCCATCGCACCCAGCCAACTGCCGAGCCGGTTGAGGTCCTCGATGCTCGCTGTGCTCTCCGCCCAGCCGGGGTAGATGTCCAGCCCGACCCAGATCATCCCGTGCTGCGCGGCGAACACGGCGAGGTCGACCAGGCTGTTCAGCTTGTCACCGGACATCGCCTTCGAGTTGGTGAACCCGGCGGCGATCTTGTCCCGCCAGGCCAGGTCGGCGGCCCAGATCCGCACACTCTCCTCGGCGAACTTCTTGAACACCCAACTCGGGCTGCCCATGTACGTCGGTGTTCCGAAGATGATCGCGTCCGCAGCGGTCAGCCGCGCCCACACGTCGTCGGTCAGCGGCTCGTCGAGCAGGACGAGGTCGGTCACCGTGCCCGGCACGGACTCGGCACCGGCGGCGACCGCCTCGGCCTGCTTCGCGGTGTGGCCGTATCCGGAGTGAAAAGCGATCGCAATCCGGGCGGGGGTGTTACTCATGTGCTTCCTCCCACGTCGTTAGCGGACTACAGTCCGTCTTATGAACGACAGTACCGGACCGCAGTCCGCTTCACAACGGGGTTTGCCGCTCGTCGGCGAACCACGCCCGGAACGCGCGGATGCCCGGCGCAATCGGCTCCGGGTGCTGGAGGCGGCCGACCGCCTGTTCACCGAGCAGGGCGTGAAGAACGTGTCGCTCGATGCGATTGCCGCCGCGGCCGGCGTCGGCAAAGGCACGGTCTTCCGCCGCTTCGGCGACCGCGCCGGCCTCGCGGTCGCGCTGCTCGACGAGCGCGAGCAGGAACTGCAGGGCAAAATCCTGACCGGCCCACCGCCGCTAGGCCCAGGCGCGCCGCCGGTCGTCCGGGTGATGGCCTTCCTCGACGCCTACCTGGACCTACTCGATCGTCATGTCGAGCTCTTCATGGACAGCGAGAACGCATCGGACGGCGCGCGCTACCGCATCGGCTCGTACCACCTCTGGCACCGCCACCTGTCCCACCTGATCGAGGCCGCGCGCCCGGACCTGGACGCCGACTACACGGCCCATGTCTTCCTGGCCCCGCTGGCGGCGGACCTCCACAGTGCGCTGCGCACGCAGGGCTTCGACCTCGAGCGCATGAAGGCGGGTCTTCAGGCCATCGCCACGAACCTGCTGGGCTCCTAGCTGGGCTTCTCCTCGTGGGCGGCCTGGGCTTTGGCAAGGCGCTCGCGGGCGCCGTCGAGCCAGCGTTGGCAGGTTGACGCCAGCTCCTCGCCGCGCTCCCACAGTGCGAGGGATTCCTCGAGGGACGTGCCGCCGGCCTCGAGTTTGCGGACCACCTCGACGAGCTCCTCGCGGGCCTGCTCGTAGGAAATCTCCGGTCGGTCGCCGCTCACGTGTTCTCCTCGGACTTGACTTCGACCGCGAACCGGCCGTCACTGACCCGCGCCTGCAGCAGGTCGCCGGGCGCCACCTGTGCCACTTCCCGTACGGCGCTCCCGTCCGCCAGCTGCAGCACGGAGTACCCGCGCTCCAGCGTCGCCTTCGGGGACAGCGCCCGTACGCTCGCCAACCGGTGGGTGATGTCGTCACTCGCGCGATCCAGGCGGTGTGTCAGCGTCCGCCGACTCCGCTCGACCAGCGCTGCGATCTCATCGGACCGCCGTTGCAGATCCGTCACCGGCGCCGCCAGAGCGGGCCGGCTCCGGATAGCCGCCAGCGCGTGCGTCTCACGCTCCAGCCACGAAGTGATCGCCCGCAGCCCGCGCTCCCGCAGCAGCCGTACGCCGTCCAGCTCCTCGCGCACATCCGGCACGATCCGCTTCGCCGCATCCGTCGGCGTGGACGCCCGCAGATCCGCGACCAGGTCGAGCAGCGGCGAGTCCGGCTCGTGCCCGATCGCGCTCACCACCGGGGTCTTCGTCTGCGACACAGCCCGGATCAGCCCCTCGTCGGAGAATGGCAGCAGATCCTCCAGCGACCCGCCGCCGCGCGCGATCACGATCACCTCGACCGTGTCGTCCGCGTCCAGCTTCCGCAGCGCTGTCATCACCTCGCCGGCCGCCGCCGGCCCCTGCACCGACGCGTACTCGATCCGGAACGCGACCGCCGGCCACCGCCGCTTCGCGTTCTCCAGGACGTCACGCTCCGCCGCCGAATCGCGCCCGCAGATCAGCCCGATCGTGTGCGGCAGGAACGGCAGCTTCTGCTTCCGGTACGACGCGAACAGCCCCTCGGCCGCGAGGAGTTGCTTCAACCGCTCGATCCGGGCCAGCAGTTCGCCGATGCCGACGTGCCGGATCTCGCTGACCGCGAGCGCGAGCGTGCCGCGCCGGGCGAAGAAGTTCGGCTTCGCGTTCACCACCACGCGCGATCCGTCGGTCACCGGCGGATCGACCGCCTCGAAAACCCTCCGATTGCAGGTGAACCGCAACGAGATGTCCGCGTCCGTGTCGCGCAGGGTCCCGAACACTGTCGTCGTACCGCGCCCGATCGAAACGTCCGTCAGCTGCCCCTCGACCCACACGGCGCCGAGCTGGTTGATCCAGCTGGCGATCCCGTTCGCAATCGTGCGAACGGCCGCGGGTGCATCCGGCGACGTCTCCAAAGCCACCCCCAGACCCTACGACCCCGCACCGACAAACCCCGCGCGGCGCACCTAACGTTGAGTGATGCGTCCACTCCTCCTACTGGACTTCGACGGCCCGCTGAACCCCCACCGGGCCAAGACGCCGTACGTCGCGAACTGGGTCGGCGACCGCCCGTTCGTCTGGGTCGACGACGATGTGGACGACTTCGACGTGACGTACTTCGCCGAAGATCACCAGTTGGTTCTTCGAGTGGACGCGAGTACCGGACTCACACCTGACGACTTCGCCGCGATCCGCGCCTGGCACACGGAAAATCGGCTGTCCTGTCGTATCCGTGGGTCGTTCCCGCCTGCCTTCGGGCACCGATCAAGCTCCTAGAACCTGCGGCCGCTGCGACGCTCGACTGGTGCACAACCCGGGCGGAACGCCAACCACCACCAGCCGCCGCCAGCCGCCGCCGGACGGCGGTCTGCGGCGGTCGGTGTAGGGCGGGCGGTGGTGTAGGGCGGGCAGCGTGCGGCACCTTCAGCAGGTTGAAGGTGCAGTCGTCGGGCGGGGTTTCGGGCAGGAGCAGGGGGCTGGGACAAGGTGTCGGGGCCTGGGACTGGTCGTGAGGTGTCCCAGGTTCCGACAGGGTGTCCGCACCCCCGCCCGCCTTACCGCGCCTCGAGACGGTGGACCGGATATCCGTGCGCGTGTTGGGTTGTCTGCTGGTGGACGCGGGGACAACCCCCAAGCCGAGGGGTTATCCGGCGGTGTTATGTCGTTTCGGTGGCTGCCCGACCTTGGCGGTGTCGAGGCCGCTGGTGCGGGGAGCGTCCAGGGCGAGCCTGGTCTGCCTGGTGACCGACGGTCGAGCCCGAGCAGGTTGCGGGTGCGGACCTGGGACACTCGCCAACCCCGCCGTCGGCTCACCACCGGCCCCGGATCGGAGCGTGACCGGCCAGGACCGGGTCTGCTTGGTGAGTGGCCCAGCACCGCGGAATCGAGCCCGAACCGTGGCCAACCGGCTTCGGCCACAGCAGAGATCGACTTTGGGCACGAGATCCGTACGCGGAGGCGGGCACATGTGCGGATCTGGTGCACAAAGTGACCGACCGAGGCAGCCAGGCCGGGTCCCCGGGGATCCACGGAAACTACAGGGCAGCCGGAAAATCCTTTGCGGGCAAGGCGTTCGGGCCGCATCCTTGAACACAGGTAACACCTCCCACGGGGGAGCCGTCCGGACAGGGCGGACGGCTCCTCGACGCACCGTCCGTCGTGATGCTGCTCACAAAGGTGGGGATCGGGGTGCCACACGTGGCCCGTACCATGGGGAGCGTGACTGCCCAGCCTGACGACCCTGGTACGACGACCGCGGTGCGGACCAAGCGGGTGCTGCTCGCTGCGCCACGCGGGTACTGCGCCGGCGTGGACCGGGCTGTCGTGGCGGTGGAGAAGGCGCTCGATCTGTACGGGCCGCCGGTCTACGTGCGCAAGGAGATCGTGCACAACAAGCACGTCGTGCAGACCCTGCAGGGGCGCGGCGCGATCTTCGTCGACGAGACCGACGAGGTGCCCGAGGGCCAGACGGTGATCTTTTCCGCGCACGGCGTCGCCCCGGTGGTGCACCAGGAGGCGGCCGCGCGGCAGCTGAAGACGATCGACGCGACCTGCCCGCTGGTGACGAAGGTGCATCACGAGGCCAAGCGGTTCGCGGCCACCGACTTCGACATCCTGCTGATCGGCCACGAGGGTCACGAGGAGGTCATCGGGACCAGCGGCGAGGCGCCGGAGCACATCCACCTCGTCGACGGGCCGCGCGACGTGCCGAATGTGACCGTTCGCGACCCCGAGAAGGTGGTCTGGCTGTCCCAGACCACGCTGTCGGTCGACGAGACGATGGAGACGGTACGGCGGTTGCGCGAGCGGTTCCCGAAGTTGCAGGACCCGCCGAGTGACGACATCTGCTACGCGACGCAGAATCGCCAGGCCGCGGTCAAGAAGCTGGCCGCCGACGCCGACCTGATGATCGTCGTCGGCTCCCGCAACTCCTCGAACTCGGTGCGCCTGGTCGAGGTCGCCGTCGAGCACGGCGCCAAGGCCGGCTACCTGGTCGATTACGCCGACGAGATCGACGAGTCCTGGCTGGCAGGCGTCGACTCCGTCGGCGTCACCAGCGGCGCGAGCGTGCCGGAGATCCT
Source organism: Kribbella sp. NBC_01484 (assembly GCF_036227145.1). NCBI lineage: Bacteria > Bacillati > Actinomycetota > Actinomycetes > Propionibacteriales > Kribbellaceae > Kribbella > Kribbella sp. NBC_01484. Next base: position 858,942 of record NZ_CP109437.1, on the reverse strand, counting down.
GGTCCGCGACGTACTGCGCTGGCTGGCCGAGCGCGGGTACTCCGACGTCCAAGAGGTCACCACGGCCGAGGAGAGCTTGACGTTCGCCCTGCCTCGTGAGCTCCGCAGTGACCTCAAGGCCGCCGGCCTCCCCACGACCGGCACCTCCGACCACGCCTGGACTATTTGACCGTCACTGTCGTGGTCTTGGTGACCGGCACCCAGCCCTTGGTGCTGCAGTAGCGGACCGTGTAGCTGAAGTTGTACGTGCCGGCTTTCGCGTACGTGTGCGTGCCTACGGGATCGGCCTGCAGAGTGTAGGTCTGATGTCCGGTGGTTCGTTTCGTGCCGCTCAGGCAGTTCACCGCGCCGGCGTCGGAGCCGCTCTGGCCGCCGTCGCCGAAGAAGTACTGCGTCCCGCCCAGCAGGTCGAGGAAGGGCGTGGTCGCCGTCGACAGCGGCGTGCCACCCGCGGCCGTCGGCACCAGCGCGGTCCCGGACAGCGTTACTTTCATCGTCAAGAGCCGCCCCTTGACGGTCGGTTTCAGGCTGACGTGCACCCCGAGCGCCGGTGCGGCCGGCGTGTTCGACGTCGACGGCGAAGACGGCGGTGGGGTGTTGTTCTTCGGCGTGTGCACGGCACCTGTCACTTGACTTGACGTCGTAGTCCCCGAGGGAGTCTTCGTCGGGGTCGTCGTCGGCGTGGTGGTCGGCGGGCCGGTGACGATGGTGGTCGGTGCGCTGGGCGTGTGGCTCACCGGTGGGCTGCTGTCGATGTCGGTCATGTTGCCTGCGGCAACGGCGATGGCGACCACCGCGGCCGCGGCCAGCGTGAGCACACCGGCGGTCCGGCGACGCCGTACCGTCCGGACCTTCGCGAACACGGCCTCACTCGGCACCGCGCTCGGCGGCGGCGGATCGGCGACGAGCCGCTCGAACTTGTCCTTGAGATCGTCGGTCATGGGTCAGCCCTCCTTCTGGGCCGGAGCGGAAACGGCATCGAGCAGGTGGTGTTCGCGGAGCTTGGCCAGCCCGCGGGAGACAGTGGACTTCACCGTGCCGATCGAGCAGCCCATGATCTGGGCGATCTCGGCTTCCGGCAGGTCCTCGAAGTACCGCAGCACCAGCGTCGCGCGGGTCCGGCGGGGGAGTTCGGCGAGTGCCCGCAGCAACAGGTCGCGGTCGTCGACGGCGCCGTACTGCTCCCGGGCGTGCGGCTCGGGCAGTTGTTCGGTTGGAGTCTCACCCCGCCACTTCCGCCTCCACCACTGAGTGCTGGTGTTCACCATCACCGTCCGGGTGTAGCTCTCGAGCGCGTTGCTGCTGCGCAGCGAGTTGCGGTGGAACCACACCTTGGTGAGCGAGGTCTGCACCAGATCCTCGGCCAGATGCCATTCACCGGTCAGCAGATACCCGAACCGTTGCAGTGCGGTGAACCGCCCGTCCACGAACTCGGCGAACTCGTGGTCGCGTCCTGGATCCATCCCAACCCCCATCTCGTCCATCTCGGTCAGATACGTGATGACCGGGTGGGGACAAAAGGTTGAGTCGCAACCGGCCGCTGCGGAGGTTGTGACCTTTCCGACTCAGCTGAGTGGCTTGCCCAGGTATCCGCGGGCGATCATTGTCACCCACTGGTAGACGGCGTCCTCCGCGGGGGCCAGCGGGCCCGGGCGGAAGTGCGGCGACTCCGCGCCGCGCTGGACGGACTCGCAAGCAGCCCAGTCCTCGCGATTCGTGACGTCCCAGAAGTCGACGGCGTACGACGGATCCGTCACCTCGGCGGGGAAGTACCAGGAGCACTCGATCGCGGTCAGTCCCGGCGCGCGCGGTTCGAGGCGGTGCGTCATCACGTAGTCCGGGTGCAGCGAGATCAGCAGGTTGGGGAACAGCCCGAGGTAGTTCACCCGCCGCGGGTCCACGCCCGGCAACGGGATCCCGCGCGACCGCCCGTCGAGCGACATCGTCTCGGCATCCGGGCGCAGGTCCATCAGCCCACCGATCCACGCGCCGGGCAGGTTCCAGTTGTCGCCCGAGGTCGGCGGCGAGACCTTGCACAGCTCCGGGTGAATCAGCGGACAGTGGTAGCACTCGTGGTAGTTCTCGGCGATCGTCTTCCAGTTCGACGCCACGTCGTACTCGTGCCGCGCCTTCAGGACCAGGCTTTCCGGCGCGTACGGCGCGACCAGGTCGGTGATCCCGCCGAGATGCTCGGCGAACGACGCCGCCGTACCGGTCGCATTGACGAACAGCCAGCCGTGCCACGCCTCGGCGGGCAACTCGACCAAGTTGTACGGCGTGGGGTCGAAGTCCTCGCCCATCCGGGGTGCCGCCTTCACCGCGCCGTCGAGCTCGTACGACCAGCCGTGATACGGGCAGACCAAGGCGCGCCGGTCGCTGGTCTCGTCCCGCTGGAGCAGTTCGTGCCCGCGATGCCTGCAGGTGTTGGCGAACGCGCGCGGCCGATCCCCGAACGTCAACACCACGGCGATGTCGCCGACGGTCACCTGGCGATGCGTCGTGCCGGCCGACAACTCGTCGAGTCGGCCGAGACACGTCCAGCTTCCGGCGAAGAAGTGCCGGCGTTCCCACGCCAGTACGGCGGGATCGGTGTACGCCTCGCGCGGCAGCATGACCGACTCGCCATGCGGCCGCAGCGAGGCCTCCAGGGCGCGAGCATCAACGGGAGCGTTCGCCATCTGCCAACTATCAGGCGTGTACTGCGACCAAGTCGAGGCCTACTGCCAGGAGGTCACGTACCGACCCAGGACGTAGTCCCAGCCGGTGTCGTAGCCAGCGCGAGCGCGGACGCCGTCGGGACGGCGCTCCCAGCCGCTGTGCACGAGTTCGACCTCGGTGTCGTCGCCGACCGGCGAGAACGTGACGGTCACTTGCCCTGCCTGCCGCGGATCGCTGCCCGGGTGCCAGGTGAAACTGACCGACTTCGGCGGATCCCAGTCCGACACCGTGCCCCAGGTTGCGATCTCGCCGTCGTCGCCGTACTCGACGATCCGCCCACCCACGGCTCCCTCGACCCGCACCTCGCGCGCCTGGTCGTCCCCGACCGAGTGCGACGGCAACGGCCACCATGCGGATATCTCCGCCGTGAACGCCTCGAATGCCCGCTCCGCACCCACTGGCACGACAACCTTCTTCACCAACGGCGCAAGCCCCTGCTCCACAGTCATCCCCGCTCCTCCTTGGTACGGCGCCCAGCCGTGGGCGGCTCGTCCGCACGGATCTCGGTCCGCCGGATGTGGTCGGCGTACGCATCCAGTGCGTCACCCCAGAACTGGTCGAGCCACTCGCGCAGTTCGTCGAGCCCGGCGCGGTCGACGCGGTAGATGTTCCGCGTCCCGCGCGACTCGTGGTCGACCAGTCCGACGGCTCCCAGCACCTTCAGATGCTGGGAGATCGCCGGCCTGCTGACGGGCACCCGCTCGGCCAACGCAGTGACCGAGCTGGGCCCGCCCCGCCGCAAAGTCTCCAGAATCACCCGCCGCGTCGGATCTCCCAATGCGTCCAGCACCGGGCCCGCCGCCTCCAGCAATCCGTAAGTTCCCACGAACGGTAAGCTGCCACTAACCAAGTCCGGAGTCAAGCCCTCAGTTGAACGGATCGAGGGTGAGGTTGGCCTGCTGAGGGTTGCCGTCGTGGACGAGGGACTCGTGGTTGCCGACGTCGTCGAAGGCGAACGCGTACGCGTTGCCGTCAGCCATCTGTGCGTGGATCTTGCGGGCGTAGTGGTTGGTGACCGTGTCCTGGTAGAAGTTGCTGCTGTTCGGATCGGGCTGGTTCGGGTTCACGAGCAGGGTGGAGCGGTTGTAGCCGGCGCACAGGGTGCGCGAGATCGGCCCGCGGACCTGGTCGTTGGGTGCGTCGAGCAACTTGAAGCAGCCGAAGATGCTGGCCGCGTCCGGCTTCTGGAACGAGGTGACGACGGCTCCCGAGCTGTTGGTGAAATTCAGGACGTTGCCGGAGACGCGACCGAAGTACTTGGTGTTCGGCTGGTCGCCGAAGGGAGTGACCGTGAGGGTCTCGTTGCTGTACTTCGTCCAGACCCGGTTCACGTAGTCGTCCATCACGTTCGCCGGGAGCGCACCCGTGTCCACGCCGTACGTCGGCGAGAGCGCGCGCAGTACCGAACCATCCGGTGCCGTCTGGATCAGGTTGGCCCAGCCGCCCGGCTGACCGCGCAGCGCGTTGTAGAAGTTGTTGTAGCCGCCGGCAACGAGGTGACCGGTAGTCTTCGTGCTCCCGTCAGCGAGCCGCACTCCGACGGCGTACGGGGCGGAGAACATGTCGACCTGAGTGCTGTTGATCCACAGTCCCGAGTCGTTGAGCGTGTACTCCGACCAGTTGAACAGGATGTTGTGGTTCGGATCGGTCGGATTCTGTACGGCGGGTTGGACCAAGCCGCCTGTGGTCAGCTTGAAGACCAGCTTCTGTCCGTAGGAGAAGTACACGCGGCCGGAGAACTTCGGCATCCGGATCGTGACCGACTGCCCATTGGCAGGCCCGGCGATGGACGCGTCCGGGGCGGGAGTCGGCGGGTTGCCGCCGGCCGGCCAGGTGTGGAAGTTGCCTGCGGCATCGGCCCACCCTTGCTGTCCGGTGGCCAGGTTGGTGCCCAGGTTGTAGACGTAGAGCGCGTCGCCGCGGCCGGAGTTGTTGGTGATCTGCAAGGGAATGGTCGCCGGCACAGCCGCCTCTGCCGACCGGTCGACGCTTGCGGTGATGACGCCGGCAACGCTCGCCGCAACCGCGACGATCGCCAGTACGCGAATTCTGATCCGCACAGTTCCTCCTCAGGTCAGTCCCGTACGAGAAGGCGACGCGCCGGCCGACCTGCCGCACCCACCAGGCGGCAGCAGGATCCGAACCGGCGCTCAGGTCCGAACGGCGAGGGACGGTAGACCGCCGAACGACCGAGAGAGCGCTCTCATCGTTCCGCAACCCGGCCCCCCACTGTCAACACCCCACACCTGTCGGCTTTCCGACAGGCGTGGGGTGCGCGCAGCGGTGGTCAGGCCGGCGCGTCTCCGCGCGGGGCGCCCTCGCCGACGAGGCCGTCGATCGACTCGCGGATGAGGTCGGCGTGGCCGGTATGCCGCGCGTACTCCTCGATCATGTCGACCAGGATGAAGCGCAGGCTCGGTGCCCGCCCGTCCCGCGAGACCCGCTTGGCGAGCTGATCCACGCCGCCGGTGGTCAGCGCTTCGGCGACTGCACTGCGCGAGCGCTCGACGGACGCCTGCCAGAGCGCCACGAGTTGCTCGGGGGAGTCGTCCGCTGCGCTTTCCCAGTCCCAGCCGGGGTTCGCGTCCCAGTCGACGGCGTCCCACGGCGCGCCGAGCTCGCGGTCGTGCAGTCGCCCGGTGAAGTAGTCGTCCTCCACGAGCGCCAGATGCTTGAGCAGACCGCCCAGTGTCACGGTCGACGGCGGGTGCTGCCTGGTGAGACCGGCCGCGTCGAGACCACCACACTTCCAGGCGAAGGTACGGCGGTTGCGCTCGAGTGCACCGAGCAGAGTGTCGACTTCGGTGCCGGCGATTGGCGGTTCCTCGAGAGGCTTGGTGTCCATGCGGAGCACGCTATCGGCGGTTCCGGACGGTCGACCGCCGGAATGCCGAGCCCTGCCCTTCTCTCTCAACCCCTCGACCCCTCTCAGCCGCTCGCTCTCCCTCAGCCGCTCGCTCTCCCTCAGCCGCTCGCTCTCCCTCAGCCGCTCGGTCTCGCGGCCTCGGTCAGCCGGTCTGGGTCGGGGGCCAGCGTCGGGTGGAGTGGGGGTCTTCCAGGGCGACGAATTCGGGCGCGGTGAGTGGTCGGACGGAGGCTTCGATGGATTCCATCGCGGTGAGTTCGGCTTCGGTGACGTGGAGGTCGCGGAGTTTGCGGGCGGTGATGAAGACGCGTCGCTCGAACGAGCCGACGGTGCCGTTGTAGGCCTCGACAGCGGCGGTCAGCGAGCGACCGACCCGGCCGAGGTGATCGCCCATGGTGCCAAGACGTTCGTACAGCTCGCGGCCGAGCTCGAAGACCTGCTGGGCGGACTCGGTCAGCGCCGACTGGTTCCACGCGTACGCCGCCGCGCGCAGGGTGGCGATCAGCGTCGTCGGCGTCGCCAGGATCACCCGGCGCTCAGCGGCGTACTCGAGCAGGGACGGCTCGACGTCGAGCGCCGCGGACAGGAACGACTCGCCCGGCACGAACAGGATGACGAACTCCGGTGAAGGCGACAGTCTCGTCCAGTACGCCTTCGCCGACAGTTGATCGACGTGGATCCGCAGATGCCGGGCGTGGGCCCGCAATCGGTCCTCGCGGAAGTCGGCGTCGTCCGACTCGGTCGCCTCCAGGAATGCTGCCAGCGGCACCTTCGAGTCGACGACGAGATTCTTGCCCTCGGCAAGCCTCACGACAAGGTCCGGCCGCAGCAGCCCGTCCTCGCCGACCGTCGTCGTCTGCTCGGTGAAGTCGCAGTGCGCGACCATCCCGGCCAGCTCGACAGTCCGGCGCAGATGCAGCTCACCCCAACGCCCGCGCACCTGAGGCTTGCGCAGCGCGGTCGACAGCGACGCCGTCTCGCGCCGCAGCGCCTCGCCGCTGATCCGCACTTCGTTGACTTGTTGGTGGAGTTGGCTCTGCCAGGCCGCGCGACCTTGCTCGAGCTGATTCAGCTGTGCGTGCAGGCGATCCAGCGCGTCCTTCACCACCGCCTGTCCGGACATCTGCTGTCCGACCGCGGTCCGCTCGCCGGTCAGCTCCACCACTCGATCCTCGGCCGCATCCCGCTCAGCCGTCACCCGAGCCAGCTGAGCCCCGTCGCGCCCGCGCACCCAGAGCACACCGAACACCGCCCCGAGCAGCAACCCCACCACGAGGAAAAGCAGCACCAACAACACCGTCGTACCGGTCATGTCACAGATAGTGCCGAACTCCACCGACAGTTTCGGCGCATCACGCCGGAGGGCCGGGAAAGTGCCGGAAGAATGCCGCCTCGGTGCCGGGTGTGGACGGGGTTCGATCGGCAAGCTGAAAGTCAGCAGTCCATGGCTGGGAACGAGTAGCCCTGGGCCTTGAGGAGGGGCAGGACCCTGTCCAGGGCGGCGACCGTCTCCGAGCGGTCTCCGCCGCCGTCGTGAAGGAGGATGATGTTGTGGTTCTGCGCGTGAGTCAGGATGTTGTGCACGATCGCCCGGGTGCCGGGGCGGGCCCAGTCGCGGGGGTCGACGTCCCACAGGACCTGGACCATGCCGGCGGCCTTGATGTCGGCGCGGACCTTCGGGTTCGAGGCGCCGTACGGCGGGCGGAAGCAGGTCGACCGCGGTCCGTCGAAGATCTCGTGGTGCCGCCTGGCCGGCGAGATCGCGGTCAGCTGCGGGTGCGTGATCGAGTGGCTGCCGATCGTGTTGCCGGCGGCAAGCACCTGCTCGCGCAGACCCGGGTGCGCGGTCTGGATACCGCCGAGCTCGAAGAAGGTCGCGTGGGCGCCGTGCTTCGCCAGCGTCTGGAGGACCTTCGGTGTCCACAGCGGGTCCGGACCGTCGTCGAAGCTCAGGAACAGGACCCTTTTGTTGCCTGTGGCAAGCGCTGCGGTCGGGTTCGGGGCGGGCCGGTGCGGCGTCGACGGCGGAGCGTTGACGCTGGGGGTCTCGGTCGGTGTCGCGGACGGGGAGATGGGCGAGGTCTGCGTGGTCGCGGCGGCCGGCTTCGGCGGCCGCGAATGTCCGAGCGCCAGGACCAGCAGCGATCCGACGACGACGGTCAGCGCCACCCCGGTCGCGACGAACGCGGCGAACTTTCGGGACATGATGCTCCCTTGCAGATCGGGCGGATGTTCCCCAGTCGCTCCCGCTCAGGAGCCTTACATGGAAGGAGACGCCCTACTGTCCGCTCCGGTTGGCGCCGTCATGTTGCGGTGAGGTCTCAGCCACCGTCGCAGTCTCCGCCGGGCTCTTCGCCGCGCGCTCTGCCGTGGTCTCTGCAGCGCTCTCCGCCGGGCTCCCTGGCGCGCTTTCCGCCGCGCCTTCCGCCGGGCTCCGCGTCGCTCTTTCGGCCGCGCCGAGGTCGGCGGGCGTGATGGTGGTGGCCTGCGGGGTCGCGACCGTCGCGGGTGTGCCGCGGTGGTAGAAGCGGCCTTCGAGGGACTTGATACTGGCGACCAGGACGAAGCTCATGCTGACCAGCAACGCCCACGCGCCGAACTTGGCCGGGTGGACGAGGTGCCAGACGTTGACCTGGTCGGGGTAGTTCCACGCGTCCAGGAAGGTGCCGAAGTTCTCCGCGATCCACAGGAAGAAGCCGATCAGTCCGAACGCCACCGCGAGCGGCATGCGATGTCGCCGTACGCCGACCGTGTAGAAGACCCACGTACGGCGGAGCGCGATCAGGAGGCCGAGTGCGATCGGGATGCGCAGGTCGGGCAGCCAATGGTGGGTGAAGAAGTTCGTGTAGATCAGCACGGCGAGGATCGTGGTCAGCACTGGGCGGTAGCCGCTCACCCGCAGGTCGAACCGTCGCCAGGCCTGGCAGAGGTAGCTGCCGACCGCGGCATACATGAAGCCGGCGAACAGCGGCACCCCGGCGAACTTGGTGACCGCGTCGCCCGGGTACTGCCATGACCCGATCTGCACCTTGAACAGTTCCAGCCCGAGGCCGATCAGGTGGAACGCGAAGATCACCGCGACCTCGCGCCATGTCTCCAGCCCGACCACCCAGAAGAGGAGTGTCAGACCGAGGCAGTAGAGCAGCAGAGCGTCGTAGCGGGCAATCGGGAGATCGACGTACTTCGAGATCGCGAGGCCGGCGAACAGGCACGCGGGGAACAGGCACGACACCAGTTCGAGCCACCCGAACCGCAGGAATTGGAGGCAACCGAACACGAAGCGTGAGAGGACTCGGCCGGTGATCTTCCAACTGGTCACAGAGTGGAGACGTCGCTTGCCCTCGACTGGTTGGGACGGATAGATGATTCGGCAAGCGATGGGGAGGTGCCGCGATGGATCCCAAGGTGGTTTACGAGACAGACCGGCTCGTCGTGCGGGACTGGGTGGACACCGATGAAGACCGGGTGTTCGACATCTACCGCCGCTGGGAGGTGTCGCGCTGGCTCGGCGCCGAGCCGCGAGTGATGGCCGATCGCGGCGCCGCCGCGAAGGTGATCGAACGCTGGAATGCGCGCAACCAGGACCCGACGTACGGCGTCTGGGCCGTGGAGGAACGGTCGACGGGCACGGTCGCGGGGACCGTCCTCCTCGTGCCACTGCCCCAGCCGTCCGACGGGACCGCAAGCAAGGGCGAGATCGAAGTCGGCTGGCACTTTCACCCGGACGCGTGGGGCCGGGGCCTGGCGACGGAGGCGGCGCGCGGCGCGATCGCACACGGCTTCAAGGCCGGACTCGGCGAGATCTACGCGGTGGTCCGCCCGGACAACGCCGCCTCGCTCGCCGTCTGCCGCCGCCTCGGCATGCGCTCGATCGGCCGCACCAACCGCTGGTACGGCGCCGAACTGGAGGCCTTCCTGCTCTGAAAGCCTCCGGATTGGGGTGCGAGGGCCCCGGCCGCGTAACCTTGACGCCCGTGGCACTCACCATTGGAATCGTCGGGCTCCCCAACGCGGGCAAGTCCACCCTGTTCAACGCGCTGACCAAGAACAACGTGCTCGCCGCGAACTACCCGTTCGCGACCATCGAGCCGAATGTCGGTGTGGTCGGCGTGCCGGACGCACGGCTGGGCAAGCTGGCCGAGCTCTACAACTCCGCGAAGGTGATCCCCGCCACCGTGCAGTTCGTCGACATCGCCGGGATCGTCCGCGGCGCGTCCGAGGGTGAGGGGCTAGGCAACAAGTTCCTCAGCCACATCCGCGAATCGGACGCGATCTGCCAGGTCACCCGGGTGTTCCGCGACGACGATGTGACCCACGTCGACGGCAAGGTCTCGCCGGCCGACGACATCTCCACGATCCAGACCGAGCTGATCCTGGCCGACCTGCAGACCGTCGAGAAGGCGATCCCGCGGCTGGAGAAGGAAGCCCGGCTGAAGAAGGAGAGCGCCGTCGTACTGGAGGCGGTGCGGGCCGCGCAGAAGCACCTCGAGGCCGGTACGCCGATCATCGCGACCGACGTGGATCGCGACGCGATCCGCGAACTCATGCTGATGACGGCCAAGCCGTACCTGTTCGTCTTCAACTGCGACGCCGACGAACTCACCGACGAGCCGCTCAAGCAGCAGATGCGGGATCTGGTCGCGCCGGCCGAGGCGATCTTCCTGGACGCGAAGTTCGAGGCCGAGCTGGTCGAGCTCGGCGACGAGGACGAGGCACGCGAGATGCTCGCCGAGATGGGCATCGACGAGCCCGGCCTCGACGTACTGGCCCGGGTCGGCTTCGACACCCTCGGCCTGCAGACCTACCTCACCGCCGGTCCGAAGGAATCCCGCGCCTGGACGATCAAGCGCGGCGCCACCGCCCCCGAGGCCGCCGGCGTCATCCACACCGACTTCCAGCGCGGCTTCATCAAGGCCGAGATCGTCTCCTACGCTGACCTGATGGACGCCGGCACCATGACCGCCGCCCGCTCCGCCGGCAAGGTCCGCATGGAGGGCAAGGACTACGTGATGCAAGACGGGGACGTCGTCGAGTTCCGCTTCAACGTCTGACGGGAAGAAGCGACGATGCTTGACGCGCTGCCCTGTACCGAAGGTCAGATCCGCGTCCGCACTCTCGAGTATGGCGATGCCGCCCTCTTCGCTCGGGGATCCAGCGATGAGTCAGTCAAGCGGAACGGGCACCTACCGCTCTCCGACTACACGGAGGACGTCGTTCGGGAGCAGATTGACGGTGACATCGCGGACGGGCTCGCTGACGGTTCTTTGGCTGTGCTCGCAATCGCCGACGCCGGCTCTGACGAATTCCTCGGCAGCATCGTCCTGTTCAACGTGAGGGCGGACAGTGCGGAGGTCGGATTCTGGTTGGCTCCTTGGGGCAGGGGGAGAGGCGCGGCCCGGGACGCTCTTTCGGCGGCCGCGCGCATTGCGGCTCACCAGGGGCTGACCTTCCTGGAAGCCAGGACCGCCCCAGACAATCAAGCGTCGCGACGGACCCTGCTCAGCGCCGGCTACCGTCAGGTGGGCGAGCCCCAGACCGTGACCGCACCGTCCGGAGCGGCGTTCACCGCCCTGACGTTCGAACGCTCGGTGGCGGAGTTCCGCTGCAACGTCTGAACCTTTCCCGAACGCTTACCGCCTTGCGCGGCGGCTTTGAGTGGCGGCCACCAGATAATGGCATCCCTGCTGCGCATTAGCGGCTATAATGGCCAGCGTGCTTGCCCTTACCGGCGATTGGAGAGGTAATAGCCATGGCGCCATCGGCTGTGCCGGTGCGAACGCGCCTCGCCGCCCAGCGGATCGGCGCGCACCTGACCGCGTGGCGCAAACTTCAGAGCCTCACAGCCGAGCAGGTCGCGGACCGGGCCGGCATCTCGCGGACCACCCTGCGTCACCTCGAGCGCGGTGAGACGACCGTCGGTCTCGAGGCGTTCCTCAACGTCGCCCGGGTGCTCGGCACTCTGGATCGGCTCGTCGATGCGCTCGACCCGTATGAGACCGACCTGGGTCGCGCCCGCGCCGATCAGGTTCTGCCGAAGCGGGTTCGGCGATGAGTGATGCTGTACTGGTGTCGGTCGAGCTGGCCGGTCGACCCGTCGACGCCGGCGTCGCGTACTTCAGCCGCCGTCATAACGTGCTGTCGACGACGCTCCGCTACGCCGAGCTGTACCTCGCACGGCCGGATGCGTATGCCATCGACCCCGCGGCCCCGCTGGCACAGGGCAATCACGTCTTCGCCGGTCTGCCGGGGTCGTTCAGCGAGACCGCTGGGGGACGAATCTGATCGCCAAGCTGATGCGGCTTAGAGCGCTTCGAGAACGGTCGGCGCATCGGGTACATGAGCGCGATGACGTTGGTCCAGGGCCGGGACGGTAGCCCGGGCGACTACCTCGAGGTGGCCGAGACTTTGACCGAGTTCGGGTCGCGGGTCAGCGTCGATCTACGGCAGCTATGGCGGCGGATCGCTTTCTCGGTCGCTATCCATAACACGGACGACCATCTGCGCAACCATGGCTTTCTCCGGGACGGGGCCTCAGGCTGGCGGTTGGCGCCGGCGTTCGACATCAACCCGAACCCGGATGCCGGAGCCCAGCGACTGACCGGGATTGGCGGCGCCCACGGTCGTGGCGACGAGCTGACTGGGCTGATGGCCTACGCGGAGTCCTTCCGATTGACGGCGGAGGAATCCCGGCAGGTCCTGCACGAGGTCCTGGCCGGTGTTGCAGGGTGGCAAGAAGTTGCTCTCAGCAACGGTGTGCCGGCGACAGAACTGCCGCGATTCGAGGAGGCCATGGAAGGTCTCCGATCCGCGATGGCCGAACTGGCCGACTGAAAGTCCATGTCATGCAAGAAGGCGCTGCAGTGACTCGGGAACCGCCATGGCGGGGATTTCCGCTTGCTTGTCCGAGATTGCGCGGCGGAGGAGTTGTGCGTTGACTGCCGTTCCGGCCATGGCGGCGATGGTTGCGTCGATCCGGGTGTGTTGCTGCCGGGCGGCCATGGTGGCGAGTTGCACCTCGATGGGGACGGTCGGGACGGGGTGTCCGTGGCATTCCAGAGTTTCGCGCTCTCGCCAGACCAGCGGTGCTCGGGTCTCGATCATCAGCAGGGCGACGGCGGGCGCGTCGATGTGGGCCAGTTCGACTTTGACGCCGTCGATGATCCATCGGCCGAAGGTCCAGCGTTCGCCGGCGTCACCGAAGTGAAGCGCGGGCTCTGCTGCTGTGCTGATCCAGACATGTGGATCATCAAGCTGCGGCGCGGCGGGTGTCGGTAGGAGGGCCGCCGCCCGGGTGATGTCGCCGGCTGTGCTGACGGCGATGTCGATGTCACCCGGAACGATCGCAGCACCGCGGAGGGCTGTGGCTGCGCTGCCGAGGAGCATCCACTCGATGCGGCCACCGTTCAGTTGCTCGGCGACGGCGGCCAACACCATGGTCCATGAGGCGCTCATGCCTGTTGAAGCTAGTTGTCGCCATGGACAGTTGGGCGAGTCGCCGGAGTATGGAGGACGGAGATCGCGTTTGAGGCGTCGCGGACTAGATCTGTTAGTTCTGGTGGGGCTAGCACTTGGGCGTTGCCGGCTTGGGCGAGCACGGCGGCGCAGGCTTCGTGGGGGTTTTCCAGGTCGGTGTGGATGATCCACCAGCCGTCGGTTTCCGGGTGCATCGGGGCGGTGGGGCGGAAGCGGCGTACGGCGTGGTCGCGGACGCGGAGGACGATGGGGTACGACGGGCGGGTGGCGCGGAACTCGCGTTGGGAGGCGGCCCAGTGGCCGGCGAGGTCGAAGTCGGGTGGTCTGGTGAAGGTGTCGTCGGTGAGAGTTGCCGAGGTCAGGCGGCCTAGGCGGTAGGTGCGGAGTTGGCCGTCGGTGCGGGCGGCGACCAGGTACCAGGTGCGAGCTTTGGCGACGAGGCCGAGGGGCGCGACGGTGAAGGGGTCGGTCCAGTCGGCGTAGGTGATCGTGATGCGGCGTTCCTCCCAGACCGCCTCGCGGCACAGGTCGAGCCAGCGCGGCACCTCGCGCCGGTCGTCCCAGCCGGCGTGATCGATCAGCAGTCGCTGGCGGGCGAACTCGGCCTCCCGTCGCGTGCCCTCGGGCAACGAGGCGATCAGCTTCGACACCGCCTGATCGCTCGACGCGTCGAGACCCAGATCGGCCAGCACATGGGCGGTCGCACCGACGAAGACCGACATCACCTCGGACGGCGTGAGCCCGGTGAGCCGGCTTCGGTAGTCGGGGAGCAGTGCCCACCCACCACCGCGGCCGCGGATCGAGTAGACGGGAACGCCGGCCAAGCTGAGCGCGTCGAGGTCGCGCTGCACGGTCCGCGGCGAGACTTCCAAAGACTGCGCGAGCCGGTCCACTGTCGACTGACCGCGGGTCTGCAGGTGCAGCAGCAGTCGGAGGAGCCGTTCGGCGCGCATGGTTCGACTATGTCAGGAAAACAAGCCATCAACTGACGTGTTTTCTCTCTACGGTCGGCGCATGACTGTTGTCGAGGTCGACCAACTGTCCATGTCCTACAAAGCCCCGGTCCGCAAAGGCGGCCTCCGCGCGGCGCTGGGTTCCCTGGTACGGCGTGAGTATCGCGAAGTCCAGGCACTCGACCAGGTGTCGTTCACGATCGAGCCAGGTGAGGTCGTCGGGTTCATCGGTCCGAACGGAGCCGGCAAGACCACCACGATGAAGATCCTGTCGGGCATCCTGCATCCGACCGGCGGCCGGGTTCGCGTCCTCGAGTCCGTCCCGTGGCAGCGTCGTTCAGCCTTCCTGAAGCGGATCGCATTCGTCCGTGGCAGTCAGCCGGTCGGCGGTTCCCAGGAACTGACCGCGATGGACTCGCTCGAGTACCAGCGCCTCCTCTACGACATCCCGCACCCGGACTTCCGCCGTACGCTCGGCGACCTGGAAGAACTCCTGAAACTCGGGCCCCTGCTCGAGCGGCAGTTGCGCGCGCTGAGCCTCGGTGAGCGGATGCGGATCGGGCTCGCGATGGCGCTGGTCTACCGGCCCGAGGTGCTGTTCCTCGACGAACCGACCATCGGGCTCGACGTCACCGCGGCGAGTCAGATCCGCGAGTTCGTCGCCGGCTACGTGCGGCAGACGCGCGCCACGGTGTTGCTGACCAGCCACTACATGGCCGATGTCGCGTCGTTGTGCCCGCGCCTGATCCTGATCGATCGAGGCCGGGTCGAGTACGACGGTCCACTCGCGGAGCTGTCCGCGCGACTGTCGCCGTACAAGCTGATCCGGATCGCGGCGCGCGGTGACGGCGACCCGGACGAGTTCGGCGAAGTGGTCGAGTCATCGGAGGGCCAATGGGTGCTCCGGGTCCCACGGGATGAGGTCGCGCAGACGACTTCTCGACTGCTCCAAGCTCTCGACGTCGTGGATCTGTCGATCGAGGAACCACCGCTGGAGAAGGTCATCGACCGGGCCTATCGGGAAGGCCTGCGATGAGAACCGGGCACTTGCTCGGGTTCCGCATCCGTCAACAGGTGCTGGATTGGTCCGGCGCCTGGTGGTTCCTGCTGACTCTCGTCGTCCAAGCGGTCGTCGCGCCGTTGATCGGGCTGTTCGTCTGGTCGGCGGTGTACCCGGACGATCCGGGGATCGCGCGGTACTACGTCGCCATCATCCCCGTCACGCTGATGACCGAGTCGTTCGAGCAGCACACCTTCTCCGAACGGATCTACGACGGGACACTCAGCCACGAACTCCTCCGCCCGCAGCCGGTCGTGATCGGCGTACTCGGCGAGAATCTCGCCATCCGTGCCTGGCTCACCCTGCTCGGTGCGCCCATCGTGCTGTTGACCGGGATCTCGCTCCAGGCCGGCTTCGACTGGCGGTCGGTGCTGCAGAGCGTCCCGTGCGTGGCACTCGCCGCGGTGCTTGTCTTCTTGTGGACATTCCTCTTGTCGACGACCGCGTTCTGGACCGATCGCGTCCATGCGGTCGTGGGCTTCGGCAGTCAGTTGATCTTCCTGTTCGGTGGTACTGCGGCGCCGATCGACCTCCTGCCCGACCTCTGGCGCCGGATCGCCCAGGCGTCGCCGTTCTACGGCATGAACGGTCTCCCGGCCGAGATCGCGGCTGGTACGCCGTACGACGGATCGCTGACGGCCGCCCTCGGATATCAGCTCTTCTGGGTGGTGGTGTTGATCGTCGTTGTCTCGGCGGTCTGGCGAGCCGGCGTACGGCGGTACACGGCGGTGGGATCGTGAAGCTGCTTCGCCTGCTGGGTGCGGGCTTCTCCATGTCGTTGCGGCGCAGCGTCGCGTTCCGGATCAACCTGGTCTTCGACGTGTTGCTGGCGTTCACCGGTCTCGGTACGGCGATCGCCGCCGTACTGATCGTGTTCACCCGGGCCGACAGTCTGGCGGGCTGGTCGAAGGCGGAGTTCCTGGTGCTGATCGGGACGTATCAGTTGATCACCGGGTTGCGGGGGACGTTCATCGATCCGAATCTGTCCTGGTTCCCGGAGACCGGGATCCGCAACGGCCGGCTCGACGGGTATTTGTTGCAGCCGGCATCCACTTTGTTCCTGGCGAGTCTGTCGCTGTCGTCGCCGTTGGCGTTGATCCAGTTCCTGCTGGGGCTCGGGGTGCTCGGGTGGGGAATCGGTGCGGCCGAGGTGTCGCCCAGCCCGGGCGGTGTGGTGAGCTGGGTTGTGCTGGTCGTGGCGGCACTGGTCGTGACGTGGGCGCTCGGCGTGCTGCTGGCCTGCTTGGCGTTCTGGGCGCCGAAGTTGCAGCTCGACGTGTTCTACCACTCCGCTTGGCAGCTCGGGCGGTATCCGATGGATGTGTTCGCCCGACCGATCCGCGTGCTGCTGACGTATGTGTTCCCGATGGCGCTGATCGCGTCGATTCCAACCGCCACCTTGCTGGGCGGTCCTCAACTTGGTGTGCTGATAGGCGGGGTAGCGGCGGCCGCAGGTGCTGCTGCACTGGCCGCGCTGGCCTGGCGCGCGGGCCTCCGCCGCTACACCGGTGCCACCTCATAGGTGTGCAGATCGACAGGAGGTAGAGGGTTCGCAGCGGTTCCCCGGCCACTGGACAGGCGGGACGGAGCATATGCGTAGACCTCTATGTCCTGTCGAACGGCACAACCTGTCGACGTGGTGCTTCGGAATTCGGTCGCCGGGAAGTGGATGTTGGGGTTAGCGTCGCGGGATGGTTGATGCGTTGTTCGGGGTGCCTCGGTTGGTGGCGGTGTATGACGCGCTGGATCCGGATCGCGGCGATCTGGAGCATTACGCCGCGATGGTGACGGAGTTCGGCGCGCGGCAGGTGCTGGATGTCGGCTGCGGGACGGGTGAGCTGGCTTGTCTCCTGGCCAAGGACGGCATCGAGGTGGTCGGGGTCGATCCCGCGGCGGCGTCACTGGAGGTTGCTCGGGGCAAGGAGTTCGCCGATCGGGTGCGCTGGATTCACGGCGACGCGACGAGGTTGCCGCCGTTGCAGGTCGATCTCGCGGTGATGACGGGGAACGTGGCGCAGGTGTTCCTGACCGATGAGGAGTGGTCGGCGACGGTGAGCGGCGTCCGGGACGCACTTCGGCCCGGCGGGCGGTTCGTGTTCGAGACCCGCGATCCGGCGCGGCGGGGGTGGGAGGAGTGGACGCGCGAGAACACGTACCAGCAGAAGTCGGTCGCTGGCGGCGAGACGGTGGAGAGTTGGTCCGACCTGATCGGCGTGGAGTTGCCGTTCGTGTCCTTCCGGGGCACGTACGTCTTCGGGTCGGATGGCGCCGTACTCACGTCGGACTCGACGCTGCGATTCCGCGAACGGGGTGAGCTGGAGAAGTCGTTGGCCGGGTTCAGCATCGACGAGGTGCGGGAGGCTCCGGATCGGCCGGGCAAGGAGTTCGTGTTCGTGGCTACGCGGCAGTGAGGAGCGCGGTCAAGGTGTGGTGGGCGGTGCGGGACATGACCGGGTTGGTCTCGACGTAGTACCAGAGGCAGTTGACAGCCTGGGCGAAGGCCCACCCCATGCCGCGATGCCACTCGTCGTCGTCACTGCCGAGCGCGGCACGGAAGGTCGAGCGGGCCCGCGCGTCCAGGAGGTTCCAGGCGGCCTGGAGATCGATCGCCGGGTCCGCGACGGTGAGCGTGCCCACGTCGATGACGCCGGCTAGGCGGCCGTCCGCGACCAGGAGGTTGCCCGGCATCAGGTCGCGATGCGCCCAGGCATCCGGCTCGGTGCGCGGGGTGGTGCGCAGCTCGGCCCACAGGCGGGCGAGCGCGTCGACGTCGATCATCCCGCGATTGCGCTCGAGTCCGTCGGCGACAGCCTCGTCCTGCGATGTCAGTAGGCCGCCCCGCCATGGGCCGGTGAACACGCGGCCCTCGGTCGGCGCCGCTCGCAGCGCCAGCACGAACCGGGCCAGATCCTCGGCGAAAGCGGTCGATCCGGCGACATCCGCGTCGTACGCGATGGTCCCGTCCAGCCACCTGTAGACGGCCCAGGGCAGCGGGTACCCATCACCGGGCTCGCCGATCGCGATCGGTTCCGGCGTCGGGTACGGCGACATGGCGCGGAGCCGGCGTGCGGCGTCGGCCTCGTCCTCGAGCTCCTTGCGCGTCGCAGCCTGGTCGCCGGGCATGATCGGCAGCCGCGCGACCAGTTCGTCGCCGATCCGGAACAACGCGTTGACGGTGCCGTGCGAACGAACGGCGCGGATCGCGAGAGCGCTCCACTCCGGGAACTGCTCGCGGATCAGCCCTTCCACCAGCTCGGTCGGCACGTCCAGCTGCCCAGCATGCATCGCCACGCCCTGCAGTATCCGTGAGCCCTCAAACTGCCGCACGTCAATTAGCCTGCGGTCAGATGAGGGGAGTCGGGGTGATCCGTGCTGATCCGATGCCGTGATGCTGAGCCGAAGTGGCGGGTCGGTGCCTGCGTTGCTTCCTCGAGGCACGCTGCCATTCGTCAGGGGAGAACTCGGAGAGCAGGTACTCGCGGGTGATCGCCGGCAGACCGCGGTCGCGGACGAGCGCGGCGATGGGCGCGCACGACCTCCAGCCGCTGGCGGCGAGCCGGTCGACCTCGGAGGCGACGAAGGCGTTCATCCTGCGCCACGCTAGTGAGCCCCGCCGACAGTCCTCAGTGGGTGGCGAGGGGGCGGGTTCGGTCGGTGGCCAGGCGGATGGCGAAGACAGCAAGGGCGGTGCCGGTAACGTACCGATGGATGTACATCCAGGTCGGGCGGCGGGCGAGGAACACGGCGATCGTGCCGGCGGTGATGACGAAGACCGCGTTCATCACGACTCCGACCGTGAGCTGGGTCAGGCCGAGGACCAGACTCTGCGCGCCGAGGTGACCGCGGCTCGGGTCGAGGAACTGGGGGAGCAGCGAGATGTAGAGGATCGCGATCTTCGGGTTCAGCAGGCAGGTGAGCAGGCCCATACCGAACAGCTTCCGCGGACGGTCAGGCTCGAGCTCCTGGGTCGCGAAGACGGAGCTCCCGCCGGGGCGCAGCGCGTTCCAGGCGAGCCAGAGCAGGTAGGCGGCGCCGGCGAGCTTCAGAGTCAGGTAGATCTCCGGGACCAGCGCGAACAGCGTCGCCAGACCGACACTTGCCGCCAGGAGGTACACCAGGAAGCCGATCCCCACGCCCGCCAGTGAGATCAGCCCGGCCCGGCGACCCTGGGCGATCGACCGCGACACCAGATAGATCATGTTCGGCCCCGGGACGATCACTAGACCCAGCTCGACCAGCGCGATCCCGAGCATCGCCTCACCACTGACCAGCACCCTCGTCCCCTTTCCTCGATTCCGTCACGAACCTAACAGCGGGCGGCGACCGTCCGAGGGGGTTTTCCCCAGGCTGAGATACCTTGCCCGGATGAGCGACCAGACGTGCATGCGTTGCGGTGAGCAGGTGGAGTCCAGCCGCGAGGATTACGAGGTG
Source organism: Kribbella sp. NBC_01484 (assembly GCF_036227145.1). Lineage (NCBI taxonomy): Bacteria > Bacillati > Actinomycetota > Actinomycetes > Propionibacteriales > Kribbellaceae > Kribbella > Kribbella sp. NBC_01484. Next base: position 839,441 of record NZ_CP109437.1, on the reverse strand, counting down.
TTCGAGCGCATGCACTGGGACTGCTTCCACTACGCGTATGAGCACGATCTCAACGGCGAGGTGGCCGAATCCGAGGACTGTGGCCAGCCTGGCTGTCCGTCCGGTGAGCCTGGGTGACGGTATTCCAGTCGCGGTCTGTCCTTACACTCAACTAGCGTGGTGTCCGTACGCCTGACGGTTTGTGAAGGAGACGGTATGAGCGACAAGTCCAGCGAGCCGGCGGACGATCTGCAGAAGAAGTTCCGTGAAGCACTCGAGAAGAAGAACGCCCACCACAACGCGCACCCGGGATCGGGGACGCGGCGTGAGGGCGTCGGCGAGGCGCACAACGACAAGCAGAAGCGCCAATTCCGGCGCAAGTCCGGCAGCTGATCCGCCAACTGTCCATCCATCCGCCTGAGCCCTGGGTTACCGCCCAGGGCTCGATCTTTTCCACCCCGACCTCCACCCAGCGGCCACCCACTCCCAGCCGCGGACCCCACCTGCCGGCCCGCCACTTCCCGGGACCTTGAACCCCATCTGGGGACCTGGGACAAGGTATTTCCTGTCCGAAGGTCCCAGATCCTGTCCGAGCTCCCGGGACCGGGCTCGCTGAGGCAGCCGACGGTTCCTGTCCTGGCCCGCCAGTTCCCGGGGGCCTCGGACCCCGTCTGGGGACCTGGGACAAGGTATTTCCTGTGCGAAGGTCCCAGATCCTGTCCGCGCTCCCGGTACCGGGCTCGCTGAGGCAGCCGACGGTTCCTGTCCTGGCCGCCCACTTGCCGGGGGCTCGGACCTCGTCTGGGGACCTGGGACAAGGTATTTCCTGTGCGAGGTCCCGAGATCCTGTCCGCGCTCCCGACTCCCCGCCGCGGCCGAGGCGGGGGAGCTGGTGGGAACCGTCGTGCTGGTGGTCAGCCTCGGTCGGGTGTGGGGTCGGGGTGGTGAGCGGTGAGCAGGCCGGCCAGCCGGCCGATCTCGGGCTCCCAGCCCATCAGGTGGTTTGCGGCGTCTTCGGCGGTCGCGAAGCCGGTGTGGGTGAGCAGCATCCGGGTGCCGCCCTCGGCCTCGGACAGTTCGACGTCGACCCGGGTCGGCTCGTCGTCGGTGCCGTCCCACTTCCAGCTGAACGCGAGCCGGTACGGCGGCTCGACCTCGAGATACGTGCCGCGGACGACATGCGGCCCCATCTCGACCACGTAGTCCCCGCCGACCCGGACGTCGGCGCTGACCTTCAGCTCCCAGGCCGGGTTCGGGCAGTACCACCGGGTGAGCAGGTCGGCCCGCGTCCAGGCGTCGTACACCTGCCCGATGGTTGCCGGCAGCACCCTGTCGATCCGCACCTCAGTGTCCATGCCCGTCCCCTCGCAACAGTTCTTCCAACCGTTCCACCGTGCTGTTCCAGTACGCCGACATGTCCCCGAGCCACTGCTCGACCTCCGCGAACGCCTCCGGGCGGATCGTGCACACCATGGTCCGGCCGACCTTCCGCCGGGTCACCAGCCCGGCGTCGACCAGTACGCCCACGTGTTTGGTCATCGCCGGCAGCGTGATCCGGTGCGGCCCGGCCAACTCGCCCATGGTCGCGTCGCCCCGGCTCAGCCGGCTCACGATCGCCAGCCGGGTCGGGTCCGCGAGCGCGCCGAAGGTCGTTGTCAGCACCCGCAACACTTCACCAAATGGTGAAGTGTCTGTCAAGACCGCCGGCGAACGTAGGCTGGCCGGTATGAGGCAGCCGTTCACCGAAACGAGTGGGATCGCCCGGCACTGGGGCTTCGAGGACCTCGCGGAGAATGGACCGCTGCAGTACCTCACGCTCTTCACCGGTGTCCCGGTCTGGCTGGTCACCGGGTACGCCGAGACCCGCGAGCTGCTCGCCCACCCAGACGTGGTCCGGTCACCGATGGACGGCCCGCACCGGGACACGGTCGAGGACGAGCTGATCAACCGCACCGAGCGGCACATGCTCGGCGCCAACCCGCCCGACCACACCCGCCTGCGCAAGCTGGTCACGGCCGCCTTCACCCGCCGCCGGATCGAGGCGCTCGAGCCGCGGATCCGCGAGATCGCCGCCGGACTGCTGGACGAGATGGCCGCCGCGGGCAGCCCCGTCGACCTGGTGAACGCCTACAGCTACCCGCTGCCGATCACCGTGATCTGCGAGCTGATCGGCATCCCGCCGGTCCGCCGGGAGGACTTCCGCCGCTGGTCCTCGGTGTTCGTGAACGCGACCATGCACACCGCCGAGGAGTACGTCGAGGCGACCACGCTGATGCTCGGCTTCGTCCACGAGCTGATCGAGCAGAAGCGCACCGCCCCGGCCGACGACCTGCTGTCCGGTCTGATCGCGGCCCGCGACGGCGGCGACCGGCTCAGCGAGGACGAGCTGACCTCGATGATCTTCCTGCTGCTGGCCGCCGGCCACGAGACCACCGTCAGCCTGATCACGAACGGCGTCCTCGCGCTCCTTCGGCATCCGGACCAGCTCGCCCTGCTGCGGGCCGAGCCGGATCGCCTCCCGGCCACCGTCGAGGAACTCCTGCGGTACGACGGCCCACTCCAGGCGGCGATCCCGTACATCGCCCAGGCGCCGATCGACATCGCCGGCTCCCGGATCGGGGCCGGTGAGGTGATCGTCTTCGCGTTGCTGCCGGCCAACCGGGACGCGCGCAAGATCGACCGGCCGAACGAGCTGGATATCACCCGCACGGAGAACGCCCACCTCGCGTTCGGACACGGGATCCACCACTGCCTCGGTGCGCCGCTGGCCCGGCTGGAAGGCCGGATCGCGCTCGGCATGCTGTTCGAGCGGTTCCCCGAGCTGCGGCTGGCCGAACCCGACCGCGATCCGGACCGCACCCCGGGCCTGCTGATGAACGCGATCCGGGAACTGCCCGTACTGCTCTGACCACAGCCCGGCGTGCGGGCTGAACGTCCGATGAACCCCTGCTGAATCACAATGGTGGGATTGCGGCCCTGTTGGCGCGGGATGGCATCCTTGGCCGAGTGACAGACCTGATGGAGATCGCGCGACACCTGCTAGGCGTTGCGATGGCCTCGCACTGGTTGCTGCTCATCCTGTTCGCGGCCGCCGCGATCGACGCCGTCTTCCCGGTGGTGCCGAGTGAGGGCATGGTCGTCACCGCGGGCATGGCCGCGGCCGCCGGCCACCAGAACCTGCTGCTCGTGATCACGGTCGCGATGGTCGGTTCCGTCATCGGCGAGTCCACCTGCTACTTCATGGGCCGCGGCTCCGGCCCGGCGCTGCACCGCTGGATGAAGCGGCAGGAGCGCCGGCAGCAGATGTACGACAAGGTGTCGGCCGCGCTGCACTCCCGCGGCGGGCTGATCCTGATGACCGTGCGCTACATCCCCGGCGCGCGGATGGTCGCGACGTTGACCGCGGGCGCGACCCGGTACTCGTTCAAGAAGTTCATCGTCTTCACGTTCTTCGGTGTCACGGTCGCCTACACGTACGTCGCCCTGCTCGGCTACCTGGGTGGCGACGCGTTCGCGCACGACTCTCTGAAGGCGCTGGCGTTCAGCCTCAGCCTGGCGGCGCTGATCGGTCTGCTGGTCGAGACATCCCGCCGGATCGCGGTGAAGCGCCGCGCGGCCAAGGTCACGAGCGCCTAACGATCCACCCCCGGGTTTCCACCCGGCTGCGTGTCCCGGACCGACCTGAGCAGGTCCGCATGCGTCAGTAGTCACGTGGTGAGGCCTGGGGCGAACCTCTTGGGCGCCGCGCTCGTACTGGCGGCGCTGCTGGCCGGATGCGCCGACGTACCTCTGGAAGGCGCTCCAAGCCCGAGCAGTACGCCGACCAAGCCGACACCGACCCGCAGCCCGACTCACGGGCCGGGTCCGACGAACAGCCTGAGCACACCGCCACCGGTCACGCCGACACCACCGCCGGGGCCGCACCTGGCGGCCGCGGCCCCGGTCACCCGTTCGTTTCCTGGCCGGCTGCCGAGTGGCAAGCCACCCCTGTTCGTCGTCGTCTCGTTCGACGGCGCGGGTGATCTCGCGCTCTGGGCGCGCTGGCGGGCCGTGGCCAAGCGGGTCAACGCCCGGATGACGTTCTTCCTCTCCGGCCCCTACCTGTACCCCGGAGACCATCGCGCCGACTACAAGCCGCCGTACCATCGGCCCGGCGCCTCAGACATCGGCTGGGGCGACGCGAGCAACGTGCTGGCGCGGACGACGGTGCTGCGGCAGGCGATCGCCGAAGGCCACGAGATCGGCACGCACGCGAACGGTCACTTCTGCGGCACGACCGGTATCGGCCGCTGGACGACGGCGCAGTGGACCGCGGAGTTGAGCGCGTTCGACCAGATGGTGCGGACCGGTCCGACCCTGGCCGCGGGCAAGGCGGTCGCACCGCCCTTCGACCCGGCGACGGTGAAGGGGATGCGGACGCCGTGCCTCGAGGGCAATCGACCGGCGTACCGGCAGGCGATGGTCCAGCGGGGCATGCTGTACGACGCCTCCGCGCCCGGGTACATCGCCTGGCCGAAGAAGGTCAACGGCCTGTGGAACTTCCCGCTGCAGTCGGTCACCCTGGCCGGCACCACCAAGCCCACGCTGACGATGGACTACAACCTGTGGTTCAGCCAGACCGGTGCGCGGGTGGCTCCGGTCGCACAGGCGCCCGCACTGAAGGCGCAGGTACTCGCGACCTACCGGCAGGCGCTCGCGAAGTCCCGCGCCAATGGCAACCCGCCGCTGTTCCTCGGCAACCACTTCAACAGCTGGAACAACAGCGTGTACTCGGACGCGCTGACCACCTTCGTCGAGGAGACCTGCACCCAGCCCGACGTCCGCTGCGTCAGCAATATGGAGCTCGTCAGCTGGCTCGCCAAGTACGGCGAACCATCCGGGCGGAACCGCCCGACCTAGAGCCGTAGGTACCCGTACGCGCTCTGCCAGGTGCCGCCGTCCTTGATCCGGCCGACCACGAGACGTTGCAGCGTGGTGTCCTGCGGCAGCTCGTCCAGGTGGTCGGTGCCGTGGGTGCGGAAGGTGAAGAAGATCGCGCCGTCCTGGCTGTCGGTCGGTTCGCCGTACGGCGTGAAGCGGCGGCCGAACCGGACCATGTTCGAGTCCTGCGGCAGGTTGTCGAGCAGGTACGGATCGATCAGCCAGGACCACAGGTTCGCGGTCTTCACCGGGTACTCGGGGAAGTACCGCGGGAAGAACTCGCGGGCCTGCGCGAAGCTGTCGTCGACCGCCTCGGGGGTCAGCGGACCGGTCTCCGGGATGTGGACACCGATGATCCATTCACCCGGCTCGGTCCCCGGCACCGGCTTGTCCGCCGGGACCTGGTGCAGCAGGAACTGCAGCCGGCCGAGCGCGTAGATCTGGCCGGTCCACGCGATCGTCAGCCACCAGTGCGTCTCCAGGGAGTACTCGCCGTGCGTCCGGCGACTCACCTTCAGTTGCTGACCGAGGTCCGCAAGCGAGGCCCAGCTGATCTCGTCCGGGATCCCGCGCTCGGAGTGGAACCGGCGGATGTCGGGAACGGTGTCCAGGAACGCCTGCACCGAGTTGCGCGGATCCTCGGGCATCCGCAGCTCCGGCTCACTGCCGAACTTCCCGATCTCGGCCCGGATCTGATCGGCCAGGTCCTTGACGATCGCGGGATCCGCGGCGAACGCCTCGGCCGCGTCCCGGTCGGCATCGTCGAAACCCAGCAGGCGGTATTCATCGGCAGTCGTCACTCGTCAACCGTAGCCGATTCGGACGCGCCAGAGACTTACGATCTACCTCGTGGGCTACCAGCGCTTTTCGCCGCCCGAGCACCTGCGCGACCTGGTCGAGCATGTCTGGCTCGTAGAGTCTCCGCCGCTGCCGTCACTGCGCCGGGACATCCTCATCCCGAACGGGCGCCCCGGCCTGGCCGTCGCACTCGCCGACCCGGGGACGCGGCACGATTCGGTGACGAGGACCGAGTGGCCGAACGCGGCGTCGGTGTTCGGGATCATGACCCGCCCGCAGGTGATCGGCCAGACCGGTGCGTCCAGCTACGCCGGCGTGGAGTTCAAGCCGTGGGGGATCGCAGCGCTTGGTCTCTCCACCCTGCTCGTCGACGAGGTGCTGCAGTTCGCCGACTGGGTCGGTGAGGGTACGACGGCCGCACTCGTCGACGACCTGCGCGCGGAACCGTTCGGCCAGTCCCGCGCGGACCGGCTGGCCGCCTTCCTGTCGCCGCGACTGGATCCGGCCCGGGCTGTGCCGGTGGTCGCGGCCGCGGTACGCGTGATCGACGACGCGTTCGGCGGTACGGCGGTCGCCGAGGTGGCCGAGCAGACGGGGACGTCGTACAGCACGCTCTATCGGTTGTTCCGGCTGAGCCTGGGGATCGGGCCGAAGCAGTACGCCGAGATCATCCGCTACTACCACTTCGTCGGCGGGCTGCTCGGTGGTCCCGCGGATGCTCAGGCGACGTTGTCCGCGTTGCACGGGTACTACGACCAGGCGCATGCGGCCCGGGACTTCAAGCGGTACACCGGTGTCAGCGCGACGTCGTTCCTCGCCGTACAGAACGGGATCGCGGCGTTGATGCATGGAAGATCCGTCCAAGACGACGCGGCCGCCGACGGGTGAGGATCGGTCGCATGGGACGAATCATCCACATCGAAATCGTTGCCGCGGACCACGACCGGGCGGCGGAGTTCTACAGCAAAGTCTTCGGCTGGCAGGTCACGCCGGCGCCGGTGCCGGAGGGGTACCTGCTCGCCCACACCGGTGAAGCTGAAGGCATCGACGGCGCGATCATGAGCAGCCGGTACCAGACGCAGCCCACGATCGCCTGGATCGACGTCGACGACATCGAGACGACCCTGGACACGGCGCGGGGTGCCGGTGGCGAGCCGGTCGGTGAAGTGCAGGAGCTGCCAGGTGTCGGGCGGACCTGCTATCTGCGCGACACCGAGGGCGTGCTGATCGGCCTGCGTCAGCGCTCCTCGTAGACGACCTTGGGTCAGCCGGCCGCGGTGTCGATGTGGCGGGCCAGGACCAGGTCGTCGTCGGTGATGCCGCCGGCGTCGTGGCTGCTGATCCGGAACGTGATGGTCGTGTAGCGGATGTCCATGTCCGGGTGGTGGTTCATCGACTCGGCCAACTGGGCGACCGTGGCGACCAGGCGGATGCCGTCCAGGAACGTGTCCTTCTTGACGCTGCGGACCAGTTCCTTGTCCACGACCTTCCACTCGGGCAGGTGGTCACGGATCGCGAGATCGATCTGGTCGTCGGTCAGCAGCTCAGCCATGAGCTCACTCTAGACCCCAATCTGTGTCCAGAAAGCCAGCCGGTGCTCCTGTGCGTAATCGACCGGGTGGATAGCGTCCGGCGCCAGTGACAGAACGGTGTCAGGGGTGGTGAACCTCGACCATTCCGGCAGTCCGGCGCCATTGGGATCTCCGTGACGGGCGAACGTGGCCCAGTAGCGGATCATCGTGTCGGACAGGGCGACCTGCGCTTCTGTCATGGCGTTCTCGTCCGTGCGGAACACGTATTGCACATCGCCGGCGTGCCAGGCGCCGGGCCGGAATCCCGGCGGGAACGGGATGTCCAACGGTGCGCCGCGGTCCGCGAACTCGTAGAACCAGAGCGGGTTCTTTGCCGAGAGCAACTGATTCTGCCGTAGTTGCGCGCGGGCCCACATCCGGTCGGTGACCACGGACGCCCAGGCCAGCGCCGGTGTCGGGTAGTCCTGCAACGGATACTCCGCGCCGATCCGTGCGGCCTCGTCGCCGAAGGCGGTCTGTAGCAGCTCGGGGTAGTTCGTGGCGGTCACCGGACTGCCGGCCAGTTCCCGGAAGAAGGCGACGAACGTGGTGTGCTCGTCCCGCGTCGTACCGGAGAGCACCGGGACGTCGGCGAACTCGCCGGCCCCGAGTGCCTCCGCCGGATCCGCGGGAAGCTGATCGTTGCCGAGGGCGTACGGCTGGAAGATGTTCATCACCTGCGGTACGGCGAGGAGCTCGTCGACCGGGATCGCGCGCAGGCTCGCGAGATCCTTGCAGCCGAGTTGCTCCGCGAGCGCGGCGCCTTGGGCCTCGGCGGCCGAGGTGGTGGTCCAGCCGTACCAGGGGAGGGCTGGGATGCCTGGGTAGACGACACCGGCCGGCATGTCCATCAGGGTGAAGCCGCTCTGCATGATCACCTTGTGGAACAGGCCACGCGACTCCTTCGACATCAGGTGTGCGCTGGTCGCGGTGGCGCCGTACGAGACGCCGAAGAGGGTGACGTTGCCGGGGTCGCCGCCGAACGCGGCCGCGTTGCGCTGGACCCACTGCAGGACGGCCCGCTGGTCCTGCAGGCCGATCGTGCCGGAGTCCCGCAGACCGGGGTAGCCGAAGGCGCCGAAGACGCCCAGGCGGAAGTTGAACGTGATGACCACGACGTCGCCGTCGACCGCGAGCCGGGTCGGGTCGAACTGGTCGCCGGAACCGATCGCGCCGTCGCCGTGGATCCACACCATCACGGGCTTGCGATGCTCGGGTGACGCGGTGGCCGGGGTGGTCACGTTGAGGAACAGGCAGTCCTCGTTCGTGCCGGCGAGATCGGCGATGGCGTTCTTCAGCTGAGGGGCCGGGCTGCCGGGTTTGGTCGCATCGCGGTCGCCGGCCCACGGCCGGGCGGGTTGTGGGGGCGCCCAACGGAGATCGCCGACCGGGGGAGCGGCGTACGGGATGCCCTGGAAGACGCGGCGATCGGGGTGGACGATGCCGCGGACTGTGCCGGTGTCGGTCTGGACTGTCGCGTTCACGTCATGCCTTCCTGGTGGCGTGCTCGACGAGCGCAGCGAACTCACGGGCGGCTGCGTCGAGGTCGAGCTCGGGGTCGAGTTCCAACTGGCGGATGATGCCGTCGCGGACGGACAGGACGAACACGGCCATCAGCTGCGGGTCGAACGTCCGCAGTACGCCGCTGGCCTGACCGCGCCGGAGTACGTCGGCGAGCTGAGCCTGGTCGGATCGCGCGATCTCAGCGGTGTCCTGCTGGATCCGAACCAGGGCCGCCGCGTGGGCGCGATGGGTCTGCAGGAACGCGATGTTGGCTGTGACGAAGGCCTGCAGGACCTCGGCCGGCTCGTCGACGCCGGCGGTCCGCTCGCGCACGAACGCGCTGAACGCCTCGAGGATCTGTCGTCCGACCTCGTCGATCAGCTCCTGCCGGTTCGCGAAGTGGTACGAGATCAGACCGGTGCTGCTCAGCGCGGCCCGCTCCGCAATCACCTTGAAGCTGGCCTGCGCCCCACTCTCGGCGATCACCTCGATCGCCGCGGCGACGATCTGACCCCGACGCGCCTGCTCGGTAAGCGTTCGTTTTGCTCGCACAAGCAAACTCTAGCTCATCCAAGCAAATCGGCTGGCTTTCGCACCCGGCCGGCGGTCAGCAGGCCCAGGAGAGCGACGAACGCGCCGGTGGTGATGATGACGCCGAAGACCCACGGCCGCGGATCGTCGGAGTTGAAGGCGAGCAGCGTGCCGCTGATCGCCAGGGCGGTCGAGATGCTCATGGTCCCGGCCATCTGCGCCGCGCCGCTGTTCCGCCCGGAGTTGTTGTGGTCGGACAGATCCAGCGTCAGCACGGACAGGCTCGACGAACTCAACCCCATCCCGATCCCGGCGATGGCCCAGCCGATCAGCCCGAACCACGTGGTCGCACCCGTCCACGCCAGCAGCGACGTGACCAGCAGCCCACCCGTCATGAACGCGAGCCCGGCCCGCAGGACGTTGACCCGCTGGATCCCGTGTTCACGCCCCTGCAGCCAGGACCCGTAGGCCCAGCACACGCCCGTGATCGACAGCGTCACGCCGGCTCGCGACGGGCTGAAGTCGTGTTGCAACGTCAGCAGCAGCGGCAGGTACGCACCCACCCCGGCGAACGCGGCGCCACCAAGCCCGCGTACGGCGACCACCGCCGGGAAGCCGCGTCGGGCCACGAACGTCCCCTTCGGCATCACCCGTACGGCGGCCAGCCCGAGCGTCACCAATGCCACCGGAATCGCGATGCCGCCGATCACCGGGTGTGCCTCGAGCTGACCACCGGCCAGCGTCATCGAGAACAGTGCGACCGATGCGGCGAACGCCCACGGAAGCGCGGCCCGCCAGGCCTCCAACTCGGCCGCGTCCTCGGCGCTGCGCACAGGCGCTGGGGTGTTCAGCGACTGGCGCATTGCGGGCCCGAGCAGCATCCAGCTCGGCACCAGCAGGATGACCGCACCGAGGAACACCCATCGCCATCCGAACTGCTCGGTCACCAGACCGGTCAGCACCGGACCGATCACCGACGGCAGGATCCACATCGCCGCGAACAACGAGAACATCCGCGGCCGTAGTACTGCGGGCAGCGCCCGGGCGACCAGCACCATCAGCGAAACGTCGAGCAGCCCTTCGGCCAAACCGCTCAGCAACCGCCCGGCCACGACCATCGGCATCCCCGTGGCGGTCCCGACCAGCAACTGCGCGAGGGTGAACGCGATCGCACCGACCCGCAGCGTCGGGATCGGGCCGCGCCGGTCGGACCACAGTCCGGCGATCGCGAGCGAGATGAGGTAGCTCGCGTTCGGGGCCGCGCTCGCCAGGCCGAAGCTGCCCAGCGCGTCGAACTCGCGCACCATCGTCGGCAACGCCGTACCCACGGCCCGATTCTCGAACGCGCTGAGCGTGACGAGACCGATCACGCCCAGCACGAGCGGCAGATGCGGACCACTGAACAGGCGAGGGCGTGTCACGCGCTCAGCGGTCGAGGTCATGGGGCCTCCCGGCCTGGACTGAGGAGCGGAGGGAGCGCAGCGACTGGAGCGACGAGGGAAGGCCGGGAGCCGAGGCCCCATGACCCGCCGGCGCCGAAGGCCCGGCCAAAAGTTCAGTCATGCCCGCTATGGTCGAAGTTCAAGTGAGGTTGAAGTCAAGACGATCTGTGGTCGGGTAGCCGGAAGACCAGGACGAGGACGCGGAGCACGAGGACCGTGGAGATCACCAGCAGGTTGTAGCCGAACAGCTGGAACAGGCTCATCGATTCGGTGACCTTCGGGCCGCCCGGCGTACCGAGCAGCAGGACGGCCATGATGCCGGCCGTCGCGCCGAGGACGGCCAGCAACGCCTGGTGGAGCAGGCCGGTGAAGTGCCGGCGATCGCGTTCGTCGGCGAACAACCGCACGTTCAGGCCGAGCCGGCCGCTCTCCGCCGCGGCCGCGATCCGGTCGATCCGCCGCGGCAGCCGGCGCAACATCGGCAACAACGTCGCCAGTTCTTCAGTCGCCGTACGGCGTAACGCGTCGGGGGCGAGCCGGTCGGTGACATGCGCCGCGGCGAACTGGCGTGACGCGGCGACCAGGTCGAACCCAGGCGAGATCCGCGTGATCGTGCCTTCGATTGTCGCCAGTGCACGGAAGACCGCGGCCACCTCCGGAGGTACGCCGAGGTCGTGCGAGGTGATGATCCTGAACAGGTCGTTGAACATCGCCGGTCCCAGCGTCACGCCGACGGCCAGATGGCGGGTCATGAACTGGCCGACGGCACGCTCCAGGGCGCGTTCGTCGATCACGTCAGGGCGGTAGACGATCTCCAGCAGCGCGTCGGTCGCCGCGACCGGGTCGCCGTGGTCGATCGCGAGCAGGAAGCGCTGCAACGCCTCCCGGGTGGCCGGGTCGAGCCGGCCGACCGAGCCGAGGTCGAGCATGCCGATCCGGCCGTCGGCCAGCAGCAGGAAGTTGCCGGGGTGCGGGTCGGCGTGGAAGACGCCGTCGATCGCGACCTGGCCGAGCAGGCAGTCGAACAGCGCCCGGCCGAGGCGGCCCGCGTCCAGGCCGCGGTCGGCGATCGCCTGCGCGGCGCCACCGAGGCCGATGCCGTCCAGTCGCTGCATGGTCAGCACCCGGCGGGTCGACTGGCCCGGGTACAGCTCGGGCACCACCAGATCATTGCTCGCAGCAACGGATCGGCCGGCCGCGACAGTGGTCATGTTGCCGGCCTCGACGGTGAAGTCGAGCTCTTCCCGCATCGCGTCCGCGAATCCGTCGGCGAGGGCGCGGACACCCATCGAGCGGCCCCAGTCGGTGTTGCGCTCGAGCAGCCGGGCGAGCCGGCTGACGATGTCGAGATCCCGGTCGACCACGCCGGCGATGCCGGGCCGCTGCACCTTGACCACGACTCTCGGACCATCAGGCAGGCGGGCGGTGTAGACCTGCGCGACCGAGGCGGCTGCGAGCGGTTCGGTGTCGAAGTCGGCGTACAGGTGGTGTGCTGATGCGCCGAGCTCCTCGGTGAGGACGTACTCGATCTCGGGCCAGGGCGCCGGGGAGACCTGGTCGTGCAGGCGACTCAGCTCCTCGGCGACGGACGCCGGGATGATGTCGCTGCGGGTGGACAGTACCTGGCCGAGCTTCACGAACGTGACGCCGGCCTCGTCGAGCGCGAGGCGCAGTGATCGGGCCAGTTCGGCCTGGCCGGCGGCGTTCTCGCGGCTGGGTCGGCGGCGGCCGCGCAGGTACGGGCCGAGGCCGTGCCTGATCGCGATCCGGAGGATCTGCAGGTAGCGCCGGGTGCGCGCGATCCGGCCGCTCAGGTCGCGGCGGAGATCGCGGGCCCGGGGCAACGATCCGGTCGGCACCAGGGCTTCGGACAGCACCAGGAAGACCAGGCCGGCCAGCATCGAACAGACCGCGGTCAACGCCAGGAAGGCGACAGCGGCGGCGTTGGACCCTTCGAACGGCAGCTTGCCGACCAGTGCGTTGGCGATCGGACTGAACACCGTGAGGGTGAGCGCGGCGCCCAGGGCCAGCCGGATCAGGCCGAAACGCACGCCCAGCAGGCGCTGCGAGAAGGGGACGAAGATCGCCATGAAGACCGCGATACTGAACAGCCCGGCGATGAAGATGGCCATGACGGGAAACCCTAGGCGTTTCATCAGCCCAACCGGCTCACCCATGCGAGTGACCACCCCCGGGCCCGACCCCACCCACAACCCTCCAACTCAGGGGTGAACCCCGGAGTTGGAGGGTTGCCCTCTCGGATTCTCAGGGGGCAACCCACCGGGTGAGGGGTGGACCGCGGAGTTGGAGGGTTGTGCGGGAAGGGGTGGGCTGGGCAGCCAGGAGCCCCTGGCTCCGGGGTGGGGCCAGGGGCTCGTGGTAGTGGGATCAGGCGGGGCGGCGGCGGATCTTGTTGCCGAGCCAGACGATCGGGTCGTACTTGCGGTCCGCGACGCGCTCCTTCATCGGGATCAGCGCGTTGTCGGTGATCTTGATGTGCTCGGGGCACACCTCGGTGCAGCACTTGGTGATGTTGCAGAAGCCCAGGCCGTGCTGCTCCTGGGCCGCGTGCTGACGGTCGGCGGCGTCGAGCGGGTGCATGTCCAGCTCGGCGATCCGCATCAGGAAGCGCGGGCCCGAGAAGGACTCCTTGTTCTCCTCGTGATCGCGGATCACGTGGCAGGTGTCCTGGCACAGGAAGCACTCGATGCACTTGCGGAACTCCTGCGAGCGCTCCACGTCGACCTGCTGCATCCGGTACTCGCCCGGCTTCAGGTCGGCCGGCGGCGTGAACGCGGGGATCTCGCGGGCCTTCTGGTAGTTGAAGGACACGTCGGTGACGAGGTCGCGGATCACCGGGAAGGTGCGCATCGGCGTGACCGTGACGACCTCGTCCTCGGCGAACGTGTTCATCCGGCACATGCACATCAGCTTCGGCATGCCGTTGATCTCGGCGCTGCAGGAGCCGCACTTGCCGGCCTTGCAGTTCCACCGGACCGCCATGTCCGGCGTCTGCGTCGCCTGCAACCGGTGGATGACGTCGAGGACGACCTCGCCCTCGTTCACCTCGACCTCGTAGTCCTTGAGCTCACCGCCCTCGGAGTCACCGCGCCAAACCCGGAACTTGCCCTTGTAACTCATCGACGTCCTCGCTTCGCTCCGGGCGCCGATGAGGCACGAGACGCCCTGCGCTCTCTGATGCCCTCGCTTCGCTCGGTCATGTGGCCGGCAACTCCTCTTCGGTCAGGTACTTCTTCAGCTCGTCGAGTTCGAACAGTTCCAGCAGGTCCTCGCGCATCGGGATCTGGTCCTTCTGGACCACGTTCACCCCGCCGTCGGCGTCGAGCGAGCAGACCAGGAGCAGCTTGCGCCAGTCGGCGTTCATGCCGGGGAAGTCGTCGCGGGTGTGACCGCCGCGGGACTCCTGCCGCTGCAGGGCCGCCTTCGCCACGCACTCCGACACGGTCAGCATGTTGCGCAGGTCGAGCGCCAGGTGCCAGCCCGGGTTGAACTGCCGGTGACCCTCCACCGTCATCTTCGCGATCCGGCCGCGGTAGTCGGCCAGCCGGCCGAGCGCCTGCTCCATCTCGTCCGCCTTGCGGATGATGCCGACCAGGTCGTTCATCGACTGCTGCAGTTCCTGGTGGATCGAGTACGGGTTCTCGCCCCCCTCGAGCTCGAACGGCGCCAGCGCCTCCGCGGCCGCCGCGTCGACGTCGTCCTCGGAGATCTTCGGCCGGCTGCCACCGAGCCGGTCGATGTACGTCGCCGCGCCCATGCCGGCCCGCCGCCCGAAGACGAGCAGGTCGGACAGCGAGTTGCCGCCCAGCCGGTTCGAACCGTGCATGCCGCCGGCGACCTCACCGGCCGCGAACAGACCGGGTACGACGGACTGCGCGGTGTCCGGGTCGACCTCGACGCCACCCATCACGTAGTGACAGGTCGGACCGACCTCCATCGGCTCGGCCGTGATGTCGACGTCGGCCAGCTCCTTGAACTGGTGGTGCATCGACGGCAGCCGGCGCTTGATCTCCTCGGCCGGGAGCCGCGACGACACGTCCAGGAACACACCGCCGTGCGGCGTACCCCGGCCGGCCTTCACCTCGGAGTTGATCGCCCGGGCGACCTCGTCCCGCGGCAGCAGCTCCGGTGGGCGCCGGTTGTTGTCGGCGTCCTTGTACCAGCGGTCGGCCTCTTCCTCGGTCTCCGCGTACTGCGCCCGGAACACATCGGGCACGTACTCGAACATGAACCGCTTGCCCTCGGAGTTCTTCAGGACGCCGCCGTCACCGCGGACCGACTCGGTGACCAGGATGCCCTTCACCGATGGCGGCCAGACCATGCCGGTCGGGTGGAACTGGATGAACTCCATGTTGATCAGCGTCGCGCCGGCCCGCATCGCGAGGGCGTGACCGTCACCGGTGTACTCCCACGAGTTCGAGGTGACCTTGAACGACTTGCCGACGCCGCCGGTGGCCAGGATGACCGCGGGCGCGTCGAACAGGATGAACCGGCCGGACTCGCGCCAGTACCCGAAGGCGCCGGAGATCGCCTCGCCGTCCTTCAGGAGCTCGGTGACCGTGCACTCGGCGTACACCTTGAGGTTGGCCTCGTAGTCGCCGGTCGCCTGGAAGTCCTCCTGCTGCAGCGAGACGATCTTCTGCTGCAGGGTGCGGATCAGTTCCAGACCCGTCCGGTCGCCGACGTGCGCGAGCCGCGGGTAGGTGTGGCCGCCGAAGTTGCGCTGGCTGATCCGGCCGTCGGGCGTCCGGTCGAACAGCGCGCCGTACGACTCCAGCTCCCAGACCCGGTCGGGGGCTTCCTGCGCGTGCAGTTCGGCCATCCGCCAGTTGTTCAGGAACTTGCCGCCGCGCATGGTGTCGCGGTAGTGGACCTGCCAGCTGTCGTTGGAGTTCGCGTTGCCCATCGCGGCCGCGCAGCCACCCTCGGCCATCACGGTGTGCGCCTTGCCGAACAGGGACTTGCAGATGATCGCGGTGCGCTTGCCCTGCTCGCGAGCCTCGATCGCCGCGCGTAGGCCGGCGCCGCCGGCCCCGATCACGACGACGTCGTAGGAGTGTCGTTCCAGCTCAGTCATGTGAGAAGAGATCCTGTATCAGTTGAAGAAGCGCAGATCGGAGAACCAGTCGGCCGACAGTCCCATGATGTAGGCATCGGTGAGGATCACGGTGAACAGCGACGTCATCGCGAACGTGCCGTGCTTGGGGTTCAGCTTGGACACGAAGGTCCAGTACCGGTAGCGCAGCGGGTGCTTGGAGAAGTTCTTCAGCCGGCCGCCGACGATGTGCCGGCAGGCGTGGCAGGACAGCGTGTAGAGCCAGAGCATCACCAGGTTGACCCAGATGATCACCGTGCCCAGGCCGATACCGAAGCCACCGTCTTTGCCGTGGAAGGCCTGGATGCCGTCGTACACGTTGAGCAGGCCGAAGACCAGCGCGCCGTAGAAGAAGTACCGGTGCAGGTTCAGGGTGATCAGCGGGAACTTGGTCTCACCGGTGTACTTCTTGTGCGGCTCCGGGACCGCGCACGCGGCCGGCGCGAAGAACAGCGACCGGTAGCCCGCTTTGCGGTAGTAGTAGCAGGTGCCGCGGAAGCCGGCCAGCACCACGAAGGTGATGAGGCTCAACGGCAGCCAGCGCGGGAATCCGCCGAACCAGGTGCCGAGGTGGCTGGAGCCTTCGACACACGAGCTGCTCAGGCAGGGCGAGTACAGCGGGGTGAGGTAGTGGAAATCGTCGACCCAGTACCACTTGCCCATGAAGATCCGGATCGTCGCGTAGACGATGAAGAAGAGCAGGATCACCCCGATCCGCAGTGGCGCCAGCCACCAGCGGTCGGTTCGTAATGTCTTCTGCCCGATCTGTGCGCGACCGGGAGCGCTTACACCGGTGGCCATCAGAATCGTCCTCGCTTCGCTGCGGGCGATTCTGCTGTCCGAAGGCCGCTCTGTTTATTGGTTCTCTCGCTGCGCTCACTCACGGGGCGTGCCTGTCAGGCGCGCCGAAGCCTTCATGCTCCGCGTCGGTCCACATGGACGCGTCATACTCCACGTCGGGAATCTCCTCGAGTTCCTCCGGAACGGGTCCGGGTCTGTGCCGGGGGTCGGGCGGGCCGAGCTCAGCCAGATCGTCGTTCAGCCGAGCCACATCGGACACCAGGCGGCGGATGCCGAGGGTGTCACCGTACTCCTGGCTGAGTTTGCCCACGGCATCATGTAGGCCCTCGAGCGCGCGGACGACTGCGGCAACGCCGCTGTTGCCTTCACCCATGCCGACTCCAGTGATGGTCATGTAGCTGTCAGTATGGGCACACTTTGCCTCTGCCAGGCGTCCAACGGAAGACCCCTCGGTACGGCGTGTTTCCAGTTAGGGTCACCTCAGTTGCGACCGTGCCGACGGGTGGAGTAGTGGAACGAATCCGGCCTGCAGCACAACGAGATTCGCCGGTGGGGTGAGCACCTCGACCTCGCGCAGTCCGGGTGGCCGGCGAGGTTCGCCGTACCCGCCCCAGGACCAGGGCAGGACCTGGTGGTCGAGGACGAGGGCGGGGCGGCCGTCGAGCCGGATCATCGCTCCGTCCGGGAGGCCGGCGAGGTCCTGGACGGTGGTGCGTTGCTGCCGGGTGCGTGGGACGACGCGCTCGCTGTGGAGCTGGACATCCATCGCGGGGGCGCGGGGCCGTTCGTCGAGACCGCGGCCCTTGGCCCAGGCGCCGGCGTACAGCAGGAAATCCCTGCGGCGGCAGTAATGGCAGGGTCGATGACCGGCGGCGAGGGCAACGGCCTCGTCGAAGAAGAACAGCGCGGTCCAGCGCCCGGGCGGCATCGGATCGCGCTGAACACCCTTCCAGTCAAGGACGCAGCAGATCCACGCCTTCGAGCGCCAGCGGGCGGTGCCCAGGCGGCGATCCGCGCCGTGCAGGCTGCCGCGGTTGCCCATCAGCAGGCCGCGGCCGGGGTCGGCCACGATCTCCTGCGTGGGGAGAACCCTGTTCTGCAACGGCATGCGGCTCATCCTGCCAACGGTGACCGACAATGTCTGGCAGAGTCGCGACAGTGCAGATTGTGGTGGGAGTGGCCGTCGTGCGCGATGGTCTGGTGCTGGCGGCGTACCGGCCGGGGCCCGACGGGGGCTGGGAGTTCCCGGGCGGGAAGGTCGAGCCGGGGGAGACCGAGGAGCAGGCGGCGGTGCGGGAGATCCGCGAGGAACTCGACCTGGAGATCAAGGTCGGAGCGTCGCTCGGGCCGGCCGTCGACATCTCCGCGGCCTATCGGCTGCACGTCTACCTGGCGTCGATCGTCGACGGTGAACCGGTACTGCGGGAGCACGCCGAGCTCCGGTGGTTCGGCGCGGCGGAGCTGGACGAAGTGGACTGGCTGGTGCCGGATCGGCCGTTCGTCCGGGAACTTCGGACCCGGCTCTGAGTGGCGGAAGTCACATCGATGGAGGAGCTCACTCCGGGGAACTGTATGGGTGGTTTGTATGGGTTGTACCTGGTAACTGGATTAGACCACCGAGACAATCCTTCCCTGAAGCTCTTGGGGAGGAGTGAAGTATGTCGGTGTTTCCGGCCGTTACCGCGGTGCGAAGAGAAGACTTCGCACCGGAGGTGGTGTGCGAGGTCTACGAACTGGGGTCGCGGCGCCGGACCCCGGTCGCGGTCGGCGAGCTGACCAGCCGTCAGGTGGCGATCGGCCGGATGATGTCGACGGGGGCCAAGGACGCCGCGATCGCGCGCGACCTCGGGTTGTCGCTGCGCACCGTGCGCTCGGAGATCAGCGCCCTGATCGCAGGCCTCGGTGCCAAGTCCCGCTTCCAGGCCGGCTGCCTCCTGGTCCGCCGCTTCGGCTGACCGGGAGGCTCGTCGCGGGTGAGCCCGGAGAACTGTCCGAGGCCCGACGTAGGCTTTCGCCATGGTTGAGCTTGCTGAGCGCCGGCTGCTGCTGGTGCACGCCCACCCGGACGACGAGACGATCAACAACGGCGTGACGATGGCGCGCTATGTGGCCGAGGGAGCCCAGGTCACGCTCATCACCTGCACGCTCGGCGAGGAAGGTGAGGTGCTCGTCCCCGAGCTCACCCACCTGGCCGCCGACCAGACCGACCAGCTCGGCGAGCACCGGATCGGCGAGCTCGCCGCCGCGATGGCCGAGCTCGGGGTCACCGACCACCGCTTCCTCGGTGGCGCGGGCAAGTACCGCGACACGGGGATGATCTATAACGACGACGGCAATGCGGACGTCCCACCGGAGACCCGGAAGGACAGCTTCTGGCAGGCCGACCTGCTGACCGCGGCCGACGACCTGATCCCGGTCATCCGTGAGGTCCGGCCGCAGGTGCTGGTGACCTACGACCAGTACGGCAACTACGGCCATCCCGACCACATCAAGGCTCACCGCGTCGCGACGTACGCCGCTGCCCTGGCGGGTGCCCGGTCGTATCGCGAAGACCTCGGCGAGGCCTGGGACATCCCGAAGATCTACTGGACGGCGATGGCGGAGTCCCGGATGCGGTCGCAGCTGCGCGAGTTGCGCGACTCCGGCGACCTGACGACGTTCGAGGGGATGGACCCGGACGGTCCGCTCGGCCCGTTCGTCACGCCGGACCGGTTCATCGACTGTGTGATCGAGGGCGACGACCACCTGGATCGCAAGATGAACGCGATGAAGGCGCACGCCACCCAGATCACCGTCGACGGACCGTTCTTCGCCCTGTCGAACAACAACGGCAACCAGATCTGGGGCTCGGAGCCGTATCGCCTGGTCAAGGGCACGGCTGCGCCCGGTCCGGACGGTCTGGAGCACGATCTGTTCGCCGGTCTGTAGCCAGAGGTGACCGTTCCCACATGCTCGGTTGAGGCATCAACCTTGCAGCGGGCATAACCTGCTGGAGTGTCCTCGACCGAGCCGAGCGGGAGTGTGGCGCCCGCGGAGTTCCGTGCGGCGCTGGGACGGTTCGCGTCCGGGATCACGATCATGAGCACGCTGCAGGACGGTGTGGCGCACGCGATGACCGCGAACGCGTTCACCTCGTTGTCGCTGGATCCGCCGCTGGTGCTCGTCTGCGTCGACAAGGGTGTCCGGATGCACGCCGCCGTACTGGACTGTGGCTACTGGGCGATCTCGGTCCTGGCCGGGGACCAGCGGTCGATCGCGGACCGCTTCGCCCGGTCGGGGCGCGACCTCTACAGCCAGTTCGACGGCATCGGTACGGCGGCCGGCCCGAAGACCGGGTGTTCGCTGATCGCCGGCGCACTGTCGTGGCTCGAGTGCCGGACCTGGGCGACGTACGACGGGGGCGACCACACGATCGTGGTCGGCGAGGTGCTCAGCCTGGGGCTGGGCGAGCCGACCGATCCCAGCGCGCTGATCTACTACTCCAGTCACTACCGGGATTTGCCCAACGCCTGAGCGTGATCGTTGGGCCATATCGGAGCAACCCGGGCCTGCCCCATCGGCGAGAGGGGCCTGCCCCGTCCCGTAGGATGTGCCCTTGTGCCCCGGGCCGTGCCCGTCTGGTGCAGCCTGTCCATGGCTTCGAGCAGGAGGACTCTTTCCGGTGGGGAGAAAGCAGCTCGCGGGGATCATTGCCGCCGCGGCGCTTGGTGTGCTCGTAGTGGGATACGGCGCGGCGTTCGCGTTCGCCGGCGACAAGATCCCCGGTGACACCACCGTTCTCGGAGTACCGGTCGGTGGTCTGTCCCAGAAGGACGCCAAGGCGAAGCTCGAGGCCGGTCTCAAGGACCAGATCGCGCAGCCGATCGCGCTGAAGGCGGGCGAGTCCAAGTTCGAGGTCAACCCGGCCGACGCCGGCCTGTCCGTGGACCTGGACGCCACCGTGGCCGCCGCGGGCGCGGGCCGCAGCCTGGCCCCGGGCCGGATCTGGCACGGCCTGACCGGCGGCGACGCGATCAAGCCCGTCGTCACCAGGGACGACGCGAAGCTGAAGACGGCCGTCGAGAAGCTCGCCACCCAGGTGAACCGGTCGGCGACCGAAGGCACCATCACGTTCGACGGCACGAAGCCGGTCACCCACGCGCCGGCCGACGGTCTGCAGCTGGACAACGCGAAGGCCGTGGACGCGGTGGCCAAGGCCTACCCGGCCGATGGCGAACCCAAGGACCTCCCGGTCGGCGTGACCAAGCCGAAGGCCGGTTCCGAGGCCATCGACAAGGCGCTGAAGGACTACGCCGAGCCGGCGATGTCCGGTCCGGTCCGGCTCACCGTCGGATCCAAGGCGGTCGAGCTGCTTCCGGCCGAGATCGCGCCGGCGCTGACGCTGACCGCGAAGGACGGCGACGTCACCCCGACGCTGGACGCGAAGAAGCTGGAGCCGTTGTTCCAGAAGCGGTTCAAGGCACTGGAGACGTTGCCGAAGGACGCGACCGTGCAGATCGTCGGCAACGGGCCGAAGGTCATCCCGGCCGTCGACGGCATGGTGGTCGACCGCACCAAGGTGGTGCCGGCGATCCTGGCGATCCTGCCCAAGCCGACCGGCGAGCGCCGGGCCGTGGTGGGTCTCGCGCACACCCCGGCGAAGCTGACCACCGAGCAGGCGGCCGCGCTGGGGATCACGGAGAAGATGGGCGATTTCACCACCCAGTTCCCGCACGCGCCGTACCGCAACACCAACATCGGCACCGCGGCGGCCAAGATCAACGGCACGCTGCTGAAGCCGGGCGAGACGTTCAGCCTGAACAAGATCGTCGGCGAGCGGACCAAGGAGAACGGCTTCACCGAGGGCAACATCATCAGCGGCGGGAAGTTCGTACTGGACCTCGGCGGCGGGGTCTCGCAGTCGGCGACGACCACCTTCAACGCGGCCTTCTTCGCCGGGCTGAAGATCCTCGAGCACAAGGCGCACAGCGTCTACATCAGCCGCTACCCGGTCGGCCGTGAGGCGACCGTGGCGTGGCCGTCGGTGGACCTGAAGTTCCTCAACGACTCGGGCAAGGGCGTCCTGGTCCAGACGATCTTCAAGGCGTCGACGCCGGGCCACCAGGGCAGTATCCGGGTGGTCATCTGGGGCACCAAGACCTGGGACATCACCGCGGGGCAGTCGGCGAAGAGCAATCCCCGTCAGCCGGCGGTCGTCTACAACACCGCGGCGGACTGCCGGGTCCAGGCGCCGACTCCTGGCTTCGACATCACCGTCTACCGCTACTTCGCGAAGAACGGCACCCGGGTGAAGACCGAGTCCTTCACCACGAAGTACAACGCCGCCGACGACATCCGCTGCGGCCCCAAGCCCGGCACCACCCCGCCCCCGCCGCCCGGCAACACGCCACCCGGCCTCGGCAAACCCAGCACCAGCACCACCACCCGCCCACCCAGCTGACCGGCCCCGCCGAACCAGCTGACCGCGGTCCGCCCACCCAGCTGACCGGCCCCGCCAAACCAGCTGACCGCGGTCCGCCCACCCAGCTGACCGGCCGCGCCTCAGCTAATCGCCGCCCGCCCCCCAGCTGACCACCATCCGCCGAGCCAGCCCGGCGCCAGGGCATTTGAGCCGGGGATAACCCCTCAAGGTGTCCCTTCTCCCCTCGAATCACGAGGGGAGAAGGGACCATCTGAGGGGTTATCCGGCTCTCTTGTCGTTGCCGTGAGTCGCCGGACCCGCCACTTTGTGCGCCGAGGAGACACCGAGCCGCCGCCGCTGTGACGCTTCGCTGGTGCACAGAGTCGGGCGGTACGACACCCACCACCGTCCGGCGCCGTATCGCGGCCGGGGACGACTGGCGGCGTACGGCGGCCGAAGACTGTGGACAGGAGTGGTGCCGGGGACAAGGTGTCGGGGCCTGGGACAGGTTGTGAGGTGTTGCAAGTCCCGAGATGGTGTCCACGGCCCCGCCCGCCGGTCGGGGGTACGGCGGCCGGGGGACTTCAGGCAGGAGCGGGGACCTGGGACAAGGTGTCGGGACCTGGGACACGCTGGGAGGCGTTGGAGGTCCCGAGGGGGTGTCCGCGCCCCCGCCAGCCAGCCAGGCGGCAGTTGAAGGGTGGACCGGATGCCGTGTGCGTGCTGGGGTTGTCTGGTTCTGTGCGACGGGGAGGGCGCCAGTCGTGGGGATGTCCGCTGAAATGGCCGAGGGTCAGCTGCGGTGGATCTGGTGGAGCTCGGCGGCTACCTGGTTGAAGAGGTCTTCGCCGATGGCGGCGCCCTCGCGGCGGACGTGACCTGGGTCGATCCGGAGGACCCGGTCGAGCCGGACCTCGCTGCGGCGGCCTTCCTTGTCCCAGGCGCCGCTGCCGATGTCCATCCAGATCCGCCCCCAGCGTGCCTCGTCGGCGGCGTCGCGGTCGTGGTCCTTGCTGGTCAGGATCAGCGCCAGCAACCACGGTCCGTCCGATCCGACCACCAGCACGGGCCGGTCCTTCCCGCGGGCGAAGTCCTCCTCGAACGGCACCCACGTCCAGACGATCTCGCCCGGATCCGCCACCCCGTCATCCGGGTGCGGCGTGTACTCGACGTGCACCGTCCCCTCGAAGTCCCCGGCGTACTCCGGCCGCTCCACCACGTGATCCGCCATGCCACCCGAGGTTAGCGCCCTCACATCTCGGCGCCCTCACACCGTTCCAACTCCGTGGAAAACACCGTGCACGTGGAAACCCGACCAGCCAACCGGGCCGCGATCCTGACCGTCCTGCTCACCGGGCAGTTCATGGCGAACATCGACACCGCGGTTGCGAACATCGCCGGCCCGTCGATCGGCGCGGATCTGCACGCCTCCGCGGGCGCGGTGGGTCTGGTCGTCTCCGGGTACGTCGTCGCCTTCGCCGTACTGCTGATCACCGGCGCCCGCCTCGGCTCGTCGCTCGGCTACCGGACGACGTTCCTGCTCGGCCTGACCGTGTTCACCGCGGCCTCGCTGGCGTGCGGCCTCGCTCCGAACATCGTCACCCTCGTCGTCGCCCGCTTCGTCCAGGGCGCCGGGGCCGCGCTGATGGTCCCGCAGGTACTCAGCGGCATCCAGTTGCACTTCCAGGGCCGGGACCGGCTGAAGGCTCTCGGCTACTTCTCGATCGCCCTCTCCGGTGGCGCGGTCGCCGGGCAGGTGCTCGGCGGTGTCCTGATCGCAGCCGACCTCTTCGGTACCGGCTGGCGCCCGATCTTCCTGGTCAACGTCCCGATCGGCATCGCACTCGCCGTCGCCGCCCGCCGGGTGCTTCCCGCCGACCCCGACGGCCATCGCGATCGCCTGGACCTTCTCGGCGTACTGACCTTGTCCACAACGGTTCTGCTCGTGATCGTCCCGCTCCTGTTGGGCTCCGAGCGCGGCTGGCCGACCTGGTCCTGGCTTTGCCTCATCCTGAGCCTCCCGGCCCTGGCGCTCTTCGAGTACGGCGAACGCCGTACAGCGGCACGTGGTGGTCGCCCACTGATCGCCCGACAGGTCCTCCGCAACTCGTCCGTCCGGGCCGGCCTGCTCGCTCACGGCTGCACGTCGGGCACGTACTTCGCCCTGCTCTTCGTGCTCGCCCTCTACCTGCAGGATGGCCTCCACAAGGGCCCTGCGTACTCAGGCTTCGCCATGGTCGTCTGGGTCGCCGCCTTCGGTCTGGCCGGGCCTATCCTCCCCAGACTGCGCAGGGGAGTGCGGTGGATGCCGGTCATCGGCTGCCTCCTCCTGGCGGTCGGCTATCTGTCCGTGCTGGCCTATCTGCTGCTGGGCGGCCGTAGTGGGCCACTCCTCTTCGCACTGCTCGGCGTCGGCGGCCTGGGCCTGGGGATCAGCTCCAACACCCTCATCGGTGCGATCACCTCGAGCACGACCCCGCAGTACGCCGCTGACCTGTCCGGGGTGGTCGCCACCAACGCACAGCTCGCCGGCACACTTGGCGTCGCTCTCGCCGGCTCCACGTACGCCGCGTTGGCTACTGACCCCGGTCGCGCGTTGGGCGTCGTACTGGCTGGGTTGATCGTGCTGACGCTTGTAGGGGCCGGTGCGGCTCAGCGGCTCGTCAGATAGCGGTAGCGATACGCCTCGCGGTAGCCCAAGCGGGTGTAGGTGGCCAGGGCGGGTGCGTTCTCATCCAGCACCTCCAGATAGGTACGGCGACCGCCCAGCGGGCCGGACCAGCGGGCCAAGGCCTGCAGGATCGCGGTGCCCAGGCCTCGGCGGCGGTACGCGGCGTCGACGCGGATCGCGTCGGCACCCAGCCAGTGGCCAGTCATCGATCCGCGTCCCACCGCGACCGTCGTGCCGTCCAGCGTGATGGAGGCGAACACGGCCTTCGGAGCGCCCTCCAAGACGGCCGGTGCCGACTCGGGCACCGGCCCGTCGAACGCGGCCGCGTACCACGCGTGACCCGGGTGCTCCGCGACCAGTACGTCGTACGGCGGCGCAGCGTTCACGTGGTCGAGCGTGGTGTGCATGACGAGTACGTCGGACTGCTGCGGGCGGGCGTCGATCCACCCGCACGCACGGAGCTCCTCCGCCTCGGGACTGCCGAGCCGGACCAGGGCCTGTGGGGGCAGGCCCCGCTCGTCGTAGAAGGCCTCAGCGTGCTTGAGCGCCTCGGTCACGGGCATCCCGGGACTCCCGGCCGGCAGCAGCGAGTTGCCCCGGCCGGTCCAGCCTGAGGAGGCCCGGAGCAACCAGTGCCCGACGTACGACGTCTCGACCGAGGGGCGACCCAGTGCGGTGGTGAGGAACAACTGTTCGACGTCCACCGGCCGCAGCGGCATCTCGGGGATTGTTTTGGCCGCTGTCACGTCACCGGCCTGGATCTGGTGCAGACTGGCATCGGCGTGGCGAACAACCAGGCCGGCGGGCTCCCAGGACTCCAGAACGCCGATCACATCGGTCAGGCCGCCCGGAATCCGGTGCCGGACCACTACACGGTGGCCGATATCACGGGCGCTCAGGCCTGACACGATGCGGACTCCTGGCAGAGTGGGCGAAGTACTACCGTGATACTAGAGACCTTGCACCACCGCATCGCAGCACCCCAAGTCGAACGCTGCGCTTGCCTGCCATAGGAGGAGTAGCAGTGACCTACGTCATCGCGCAGCCGTGTGTTGACCTGAAGGACCTCGCGTGTGTCGAGGAGTGCCCCGTCGACTGCATCTACGAGGGCAACAGGATGCTGTACATCCACCCCGACGAGTGCGTCGACTGCGGAGCGTGCGAGCCGGTCTGCCCGGTGGAGGCGATCTACTACGAGGACGACACTCCGGAGCAGTGGAAGGACTACTACACCGCGAACGTCGACTTCTTCAACGACCTGGGCTCGCCCGGCGGCGCGTCGAAGATGGGCAAGATCGACAAGGATCACCCCTTCATCGCCGCCCTGCCCCCGCAGGAACACGACGAGTAACCACCTGACTCCACACTGAGGCGGGGCGTCCACACGGACGCCCCGCCTCAGTGTGCACAGGCGGATTACTGGGCCAGGACGTCGACATGGACGTGGTCGAGGTGGCGGAGGATGGCTGAGTCGCCAGACCGCTCGGGTGGGGTGTAGTCGCGCCAGCCGCTGTCCGAGCGGCCCCCGGCGGTCCAGATCTTGTCGCTGAAGATGACCGTCTGGATGTTGAGCATCTTGGCCCGGGCCACCAGGTACTGCGCCATCGCCCAGCCCTTGGTCGTGTTGGGCGCGGAGATCGGCCGCACGAACACGTCGACCGCCCGGCCGTCGTAGTGCGCCGAACCCTCCATGTGTCCGCTCCGCACACCACCCGCGGCGTACCCGCCGGTCGGCAACGTGCCGAAGGTCCGGATCAGGTCCTTCCGTACGGCGTCCGCCCGCGGTGTCAGCCCGTTCCGGCCGATCGTCTCGGCCGGCACGGAGTCTGTGTTCACCGTGCAACTGAAGACACTCTTCGACTGCCCGGTCAACGCCGACGCCAGGACGCGCGCGTCCGCCTCGTGATCGGCGTACGCGTTCGGGAACGCGCTGCGCTGGACCCGGTCGGCCGCGACCGTGACGGAGAGCTTCTGGTAGTTCTTGATCTTCACCAGCGCGTCGTAGAACTTCCCGGCCGCGTAGTGCGGATCCCGCACCTGCGCCACGGTGCCCCAGCCCTGCGACGGCCGCTGCTGGAACAGCCCCAGCGAGTCCCGGTCCCCGTGCGCCAGGTTCCGTAGTCCGGACTCCTGATACGCCGTCGCCAGTGCGATCGTCGCCGCCCGCGCCGGCAGCCCCCGCCGTACGGCGACACCCGCGATGATGGCCGCCGACTCGGCCTGCTCCAGATCCAGTACGACGGTCTGCCCGTCGACCGTGGCCTCGCACTGCTCCTGCGGAGGCAGGATCGACGCGATGTTCTTGCCGCCGAGCCACGCGATCCCGACGCCGATGGCCAGGCTGAGCGCGCCTATCGCGCCCAGGGCAACCACGACGCCCCGCTTCATCGGCATACCGCTCCCAACGTCCGGGGGCGGTGGGCGGGTTCCGATCTGTCGGTCACGAAGTGATTGACGTGCACAACCTCACATTGGTTGGCGCCGATCACGCGTTGGCGTGCAGGGCTTCGTTCAGCGTGATGCCCTCACCCTTGCGTGGCCGCGCCTCGACCGCTCCGGTGACCGAGTTGCGGATGTACAGCAGACCGGGCTGCCCTGACAGGTCGCGGGCCTTCACCACGCCGCCGTCCGGGAGGGTGACCTTGGTGCCGGCGGTCACGTACAGCCCCGCCTCCACCACGCAGTCGTCGCCGAGCGAGATGCCGGTGCCGCCGTTCGCGCCGAGCAGGCAACGCTCGCCGATCGAGACGACCTGCGTGCCGCCGCCGGACAGGGTGCCCATGATCGACGCGCCCGCGCCGATGTCGCTGCCGTCGCCGACCACCACGCCGGCCACGATCCGGCCCTCGACCATCGACGTCCCGAGCGTGCCGGCGTTGAAGTTCACGAAGCCCTCGTGCATGACCGTTGTCCCCGCGGCCAGGTGCGCGCCCAGCCGGACCCGGTCGGCGTCACCGATCCGGACCCCGCTCGGTACGACGTAGTCCGTCATCCGGGGGAACTTGTCGACACTCGTCACCGACAAGTGCTGACCGGCCGCGCGGGCCCGGAGCCGGACCTGCTCGATCTCTTCGACCGGGACCGGACCGACCGACGTCCACGCGTTGTTCGGAAGGGCGGCGAAGATGCCGTCCAGGTTGAGGCCGTGCGGGCGGACCAGCCGGTGTGACAGCAGGTGCAGCCGCAGGTAGGCGTCCGCGGTGCCGGCCGGCGCCTGATCCAGAGTGATCTCGGCCGCCACGACCTCACGCCGTACCTGCCGCAGTTCGTCGTTGCCCTCGGCGGCGATCAGCTCGGCAGGCGCCTTCGCGCCGGCCGGCTGCGAGCCGAGCTCGGGCGCCGGGTACCAGACGTCGAGGACGGTGCCGGCGGCGGTGACGGTGGCGAGGCCGAAGCCCCAGGCGTGCGTGGCGTTCTCGGTCATACCCACAGCCTGCCAGACTGCTGTCCGGGCCATCGAACCCGACCGCTGTCCGAGCGGCCGGCACGCTCGGTGACCGGCGCCACCGACCGGAAGGACGCCGATGACGACCGCTCTGACCCTGGACACCGACATCGGCTCCGACGTCGACGATGTCCTGGCCCTGGCCACGATCTTCGGCTCACCCGAGCTCGACCTGGCCGCCGTGACCACGGTGTACGGCGATACGTTGCTCAGGGCAAGGATGGTCGCGCGGGTGACCGGCGTGGCCGGCCGGGAACCGGGGCTCGTGGTAGCCGGACGCGCCGAGACCCGCTCCGGCCGGGCGGTCTGGTGGGCGGGCCACGAGGGCGCGCTGCTGCCCGACCTCGAGCGGGAGAAGGTCGACCTCGAGGCCGACCCGATCGACGTACTCGCGACCTCGCCGACGGTCGTCGCGGTCGGTCCGCTCACCAACGTGGCCGAAGCCGTGGAGCAACCCGGCCGGGTTGTCGGGCAGTTGTTCCTGATGGGCGGCGACTTCTCGCTGAGCAAGGTCGAGCACAACATCAAGTGTGATGTCGACGCGGCCGCGGTGGTGTTCGCCAGCGGGGTCCCGGCGACTGTGATCGGGCTGGATCAGACGACCCGGATCCGGCTCGGCGGCGCGGTGGTCGCGGAGATCGAGGCCGCCGGGCCGCTCGGCCAGTTGCTCGCCGCGGAGATGCGGCAGTTCTGGAAGTTCACCGCCGAGGACTCCAACGTGCCGCACGACCCGGCCGCCGTACTGATGCTCACGGACCCGGAGTTGTTCACCTTCGCGACCGGCCGGATCGAGGTCGACCCGACCGGTCTCACCCGCTTCACCCCCGGCGACGGGCCGCACCGGATCGTCGCCGATCTCGACACCGGCCGGGTCGGGCGACGCATCGTGGACCGCATCCTCACGGCTTGCCGGGCGACCGGCTAATTCGGCGGCGCGCGTACGGGCGGTTGTGATCTACTCGTCGAATGCTTCCCGCCTGGCTCCCGAGCGTTCCAGTTCTCCGGGCGACCGAGGCACCGTCGGTCGATGCGTTGAGCGGTGAGCTGTTGCGGCAGTGGGGATCGTCGGAGGTGTGGCGGCTGTCGTACGGGTTGCGCAGTGTGATCGTGAAGCGCGGGACGGACGCGCAGTCCGGTGAAGGTACGGCGTACGAGCGGTACGTGATCCCGTTGGGCCTGCCGGCTCCAGAGTTGATCGCGTCGGCGGACGGCGTACTGGTGCTGGCGGATGTGGGACGGGTGACGCTCGAACAGGAGCCGTCGGCGGACGGGTTCCTGGCCGCGGCCGACGTGCTGGCCGCTATCCGGCGTACGCCCGTCGAGGGAACGAGTGGGTTTCCACCTGAGCACGTGAAGGAGCTGGCCGGCCGGATCGGCCGGATCTTCTTCGATGTCGGCCCGTTGACGGAGGCGCTGGCCGCGCTCCACCGCGATGTCGCGTTGCGCGTGGTCCATGGTGACTTCGTGCCGAAGAATCTGGTCACGAACGGCACGCGATGGACCGCGGTCGACTGGCCGCTCGTGTACCTCGCGCCGCACCTCAGCGATCTCTACACGCTGGTCCGCGATGCCGTTGCCCTCGGCCACGACCGCGAACCGATCGTGGCCCGGTACGTCGAGTCCGCCGGGGCGGATCCGTTCCTGGTCGACCGTCAGGTGACCGTCGGCGGCGCGTGCTTCTGCCTGCGGGCGCTGGACTTCGTGGTTACTGAAGGTGTCAGGACGATTCCTGGTTCCGAGGACTGGATCGACCCGCTGCTGGCCGAGCTCGAAGGTCTCGTGGAGCAACTCCCGTGAAACTCCTCGTCCTCGGCGGCACCAAGAACCTCGGCCGCCATGTCGTCGAAGCCGCCCTCCGCGACGACCACGAGGTGACGCTGTTCAACCGCGGCGTCACGAATCCCGGGCTGTTTCCTTCGGTACGCCGCTTGACGGGTGAGCGCGCGGATCCCGGCGTACTGGCCGCGGGGGAGTGGGACGGTGTCATCGACATGTCCGGCTTCCTGGTCCGCGACGTACGCCTGAGCGCGGAGGTGTTGCGGGACCGCGTCGGCCACTACACCTACATGTCGTCGATCGCCGTCTACGCCAGCAAGATCACGCCGGGTATGACCGAGTTCGCACCTCTCCTGCCGTGGCCGGACGGTGCCCCCGAAGACCACTTCACCATGGACCTCTACGGTCCGTCCAAGGTCCGCTGCGAGTCGTTGCTATCAGCCACTTTCGGCGACCGCACCGCCGCCGTACGCTCCGGCTTCGTCGTCGGCCCCTACAACCCGGACTTCGGCAACTGGGGCTGGGCACTGGCGCACGACACCCCGATGGAATGCGCGGCCCGCCCGACCCAACCCATCCAGTACGTCGACGCCCGCGACCTGGCCGCCTTCCTTCTCCACCTCACCGTCTGCGGTCTCCCCGGTCCTTTCAACGCCGTCGGCCCCACCCGCACGATGGCGGACCTGGCCGATTCCTGGCGCTCCGTCGTACCCGACCCACCGCCCATGAACTGGTCCCCCACCGTCGACCGCTTCCATCTCCCCCACGACGGCACCAACGACGGCACCTTCCAACTGGACAACACCCGCGCCCTCACCGCGGGCCTCCGCCTACGCGCCAACGAGGAAGCCGCCCGCGACTACGTGGCTTGGGTCCAAGCGGGCAACACCCCACCACCCCCACCCCACTGAGCTCGGGGCAACCTGGGGCATGACGGGGCAGATATCCACAGGCGCAGGTCGATCGCGCCGCCAGGTGGCTGTCGGCTCGTAGGGTTTCCCTCCATGTACTTCGAACGGCCGCTGGTGCGTGCGTACGTCGACGAGACCGGCGACCGGGGCTTGTCTATCCGAGCGTCGAGGTACTTCGGCATGGTCGCGGTCGTCATCGCCGACGAGGACGACGCCGGCCTTCGGCGTGCTGTCGCTCACTGCCGACACCGGCTGTCGGTCCCGCCGAGTAAGCCGCTGCACTGGACTGAGCACGTGAAGAGGTTTCCCCGCCGGCAGTTCGTGGCGACTCAACTGGCTGCGGTGCCGGGCGTTGTGCTCAATCTCGTGTTGGTAGAGAAAGCTGCGGTCGGGCTACTCAACCCGGCGATCTCCGATCAGGTCGCGTTCTACAACTCCGTGGCCGGGCTGGTGCTCGAGCAGGTGCTGCACACGGCAGACGAATGGCCGGGCGGGCGGCGGGATGTGGTGGTCACCTTCGGGCATGTGCGTGGCTTCCGGCATGAGGAGACACTCGCCTGGTTCGAGAAGTTGCGGGTGCGCACTGCCGACCGTTCGCCGTGGGAGCTGTTGCGTGGGCGGCCGGGATTCCTCGGCCCCGGGCAACTGGACGGGCTCCAGGCTGCGGACCAGTACGCCGGCATGCTGAGGGCAGCGCTCGAACCCGACGAGTTCGGTGGCTTCGAGGCGCACCACCTGCTGACTGTCCGGCATCAGATCCGGCGCTCTGACGACGGCCCGGGTGGATTCGAGGTCGTCGCGCTGCCTGGCACGCTGGAGGCCTACCCATGGTGGCCGCGGAATGGGTTGTGAACGGCACGAGGCCTTCGATGGTCCGGAGCGCCGCACCTGAGCAGGCGGGTCTGGCAGCAGACCTGGCGTTCTCTCCGCGGCCATCGAAGGCCTCGTGAGTACGAGTTTATCAGTTGGCAAGCGGCCGTTAGAAGAACAACGGTCCAGGATGGAAACATGCCGCCGACGTCCCGGCCGTGGTACGTAACATTGCGCCCGTGATCATTGAGGTAGGTGGAGGTCCGGGTGGGCCGACCAGTCCGGAGGCCGGGTTCAGCAGCGTGGAGGGGACCCGGTATGCGGGGACCAGCGGTGGGCGGCAGGAGGGTGGGGTGCCGGTTGCTGGTGGTGTGGTCCGGGCCGGTGATCGGTTGCGGTACATGGTCTATCCGGAGCTTGATGAGCGGCTGAGTTACGCGGCGACGTACGTCGTGGTGGATCTCGTCTTCGCGGACGGGAGCAGGCTGTCTGAGCTCGGGGTCGTGGATCAGTACGGGATGGCGTTTGACGCGGCTGGGCAGGGGGCCGCGAAGGTTCTGTACGCGAATCAGTGGAATGACGTGCAGGTGGACCTGACCGCGGCTGTCGGGAAGACCGTTGAGCGGGCGCTGGTGGTGGTCGAGGCGCCTGGCTCCGGGGTGGAGTTCCAGGGGTGGGTTGATGACGTCGAGGTTGGTCCGGCGCCTGAGGTGCCGGATGGGAGCGACCTGCTGGCGTACGTCGACACGCGGCGCGGGACCAACGCGAGTCATGACTTCTCACGCGGGAACACGCTGCCGATCACAGCCTGGCCGAACGGGTTCAACTTCCTGACGCCGGTGACGGACGCGTCGACCCATCGATGGCCGTACGAGTATCACCGGGCCAACAACGCGGACAACCGCCCGGAGCTTCAGGGGCTGGCGTTCTCGCATCAGCCGAGTCCGTGGATGGGTGATCGCGACCAGTTGACGATCATGCCGGTCGCCGCCGCGGAGCCGCTCGGGGATCCGGCCGAACGCGCCGCCGCGTTCAGCCACGACGACGAGATCGCCCGGCCCGATGTCTACTCGGTCGACCTGACCACTGGCGTCCGCGCCGAGCTCGCACCGACCGACCACGGCGCGATCTTCCGGTTCACCTTCCCGGCCGACGCACCTGGCCGGCACCTGGTGTTCGACACCATCGACGAGAACGGCGCCTTCGCGTACGACGGGACCGCGCTGACCGGCTGGGTCGAGAACGGCTCGGAGTTCGGCCGGACCCGGATGTACTGCTACGGCGTCTTCTCCTCAGCCCCGACCGACTTCGGACCAACCACCGGCGGCCGGGACAACGCCCGGGCGGCGACGTTCGACGTACCGGAGGTGACGCTGCGGATCGCGACCTCGTTCATCGGCGTCGACCAGGCCCGGCACAACGTGGAGCTCGAGCTCGACGGCCGTAGCTTCGACGACGTCCGGCACGCCGCGAACCTGGCCTGGAATGAACGCCTCCAGGTGATCCGGCCCGAGGGCGCGACCCAGCCGCAACTGCGCACGGTCTACGGCAACCTCTACCGCCTCAACCTCTACCCGAACTCGCACTTCGAGAACGCCGGAACCCACGACCAGCCCGACCACCGCTACGCGAGCCCGGTGCTGCCGACCGAAGGAACGGCGACCGATCGCGAGACCAATGCGGTCGTCAAGCCGGGCAAGATGTACGTCAACAGCGGCTTCTGGGACACGTATCGCACCGCTTGGCCGGCGTACGCGTTCCTCTACCCGGAGCTGACCGCCGAACTGGTGGACGGCTTCGTGCAGCAGTACCGCGACGGCGGCTGGATCGCCCGCTGGTCGTCGCCGGGCTACGCGGACTGCATGACCGGGACGAGCTCGGACGTGTCGTTCGCGGATGCCTATCTCAAGGGCGTTGCGCTGTCCGACCCGTTGGCGACGTACGACGCCGGTCTGCGCAACGCGACCGTCGCACCGACCGAGACCGAGGTCGGCCGGAAGGGTTTCGCGAGGGGGTTGTTCGCGGGCTATGTGAGCACGGACACCGAGGAGAGTGTGTCGTGGTCGTTGGAGGCGTACCTCAACGACCTCGGGCTCGCGGCGATGGCCGAGCGGCTGTCTCTCGATCCGACGGTTCCCGAGGAGCGACGGGCCCGGTTGCGTGAGGAAGCGTCGTACCTGCGACGGCGGTCGTTGAACTACGTGCTGCTGTTCGACCCGGACATCAACTTCTTCCAGGGCCGGCGGCCGGACGGGCGGTTCGCGAGGACGCCGGCCGAGTTTGACCCGTGCGAGTGGGGCGGCGACCTCACCGAGACCGACGGGTGGAACTTCGCCTTCCACGTCGCCCACGACGGCCGCGGTCTCGCCAATCTGTACGGCGGTACTCGCGGTCTGGAGGCGAAGCTCGACGAGTTCTTCGCGACGCCGGAACTGGCGACGAAGAAGGGCACCTACTCGATCGTCATCCACGAGATGCTCGAGGCCCAGGCCGTCCGGATGGGCCAGTTCGGCTTCAGCAACCAGCCGGCGCACCACATCGCCTGGATGTACAACTACGCCGGCGCGCCTCACAAGACCCAGGCCATCGTCCGCGAGGTCCTGCAGCGTCTGTACGTCGGCGAGCAGATCGGCCAGGGCTACCCCGGCGACGAGGACAACGGCGAGATGTCCGCGTGGTACCTCTTCAGCGCCCTCGGCCTCTACCCGCTCCGCGTCGGCGCACCGGAGTACGCCATCGGCTCACCCCTCTTCTCCCGCGTCGTGGTCACGCCACTGGGCGCCGACCCGATCGTCATCACAGCGACCAACCCCGAGCACCCCTACGTCCACGAACTCCACGTCGACGGCAAACCATTGCCCACAGCATCGATCACCGACGCCGAACTGCGCGGAGCTCGCCAGATCGACTTCGTCCTCGGGCCGAATCCTTCCGACTGGGGCACCCTGGACACCCCACCGGCCGTCACGACGGACGACGCGATCCCGACCCCCTTGATCGACCTGATCCCACGCCGGTCCGATCCGCTCTTCGACGACGACTCCGCAACCGAAACCCACTTCGACACGGGCACTCCGACCATCACCTGGTCCCTGCCCGAGCCCGCCACCGGCGCCTTCTACACCCTTACTTCGGGCCACTCCGAAGGCGACCCCACGGCCTGGCGCCTCGAAGGTTCCACCGACGGCACGGCGTGGTCGGTCCTCGACGAGCGCACCGACCAGTCCTTCGTATGGCGCCGCCAAACCCGCCCGTTCACGATCGCCGCACCAGATTCGTACGTGCACTACCGCTTGGTGATCACGGCGTCGACCTCCGTCGTCAGCCTCAGCGAGATCGAGCTACTCACCTGACCATCGGCACCGGCACCCAAGGCACTGATTACGCGCACTAGCATCACCGCATGCCTCTGCTCGTTGATCCGGCCTTGCCACCAGGAACACTGCGGGACGCCGCGCAGCCGCGGCTGACGACCAACGACGGACTAGTACTGCGCCCGTGGCGGGGGAGTGATGCCGCCACGGTGCGGACCGCGTTCGCCTGTTCCGACATCCAGCGTTGGCACGTCCGGCGATTCGACACTCTCGAGGAGGCGGGTGAGTGGGTCGGGCAGTGGGCCGATGGCTGGGACAGCGAGACAGCGGCGAGCTGGGCGGCCGTCGATGGCTACGACCAGCCGCTCGGCCAGGTCGGACTGCGCAACATCTCTCTGGCCGAGGGCTCGGCCAGCCTGTCCTACTGGGTGACCCCGGCGGCCCGGGGCCGAGCCATCGCCGCGAGATCAGTGGAAGCCTTGTCTGCCTGGGCTTTCGGGCAGATCGGGTTCAACCGGCTGAACATCCACCACTCCACCGGCAACACCGCGTCCTGCGGGGTCGCCGAGCGCACCGGATACAGGCTCGAGGGCACGCTGCGGCAGGCGATCAAGCACACCGACGGCTGGCACGACTGGCACCTCCACGGCCGCCTACGCACCGACAGCTGAGCCAACGCGCTACGGCCGGCCAGCTCCCGGAGGATGGGATACGTCCTGGTGGGTTCGGACAAGAAATAGCGCGTCTCCTGCTCAATGTGTGGATGGTGGCCGACGTGCCGCGGCGGACTCGCTGCGACCTCGGACAGGTATCAGGGGCCGCGGACACGGCAGAGCCTGTCCGACGGCCTCAGCTGGTGTCCCAGGTCCCGTAGATCCGCACCGATCCCACCGTCGACCCCACGAACCCGCCCGGCTCCCGCTCCGCCCGGCCCCGCAGTGCGGTCGGTTCGGTCGGTTCGGTTCGGTGCGGTCGGTTGGGTGCGGGCGGAGGCTGATGGGGGCAACTGGAGGCTGGGACGTGCAAGGTCGACAGGAGGTGTCGGCCCCAGCTCGGCCGGGCCAGCCGATCTCAGGCGTGAATGCCTCGCCCGAGCGGCACTCCTGCACCGGCACCTCCTGTCGACCTTGCACATCCCAACCGACGCACACTCGCATCACCCACACATCCAGCAGAAGAGCCGAAGTAACGTGTGCCAACCCACGTGCTCCTGTCCCAGGCCCGCCACTTTGCCCAGTTCGTCCCATCACCGGCACTCCTCGGTTCGGCTTCGGATAGGACAGGTCGGCCGACCCTGTCGGTCACCAGCCTCACGACGGAGTACAGCCAGCGGTCACCTGGCGCCGACCGCCTTGTTGCGTGACGCCGCTGCCGCAGAGACAGGCGCCGTGGAGCGGTGTCGTTCTTACTTCTTGCGTGGGGCTGAGGTGGCTCGGATGTGGAGCTCGGTGCGGAGGGTGACCGTCGAAGCCGGCCGGCCGGGGGAGGCGGTCCGGTCCTTCAGCAGCAGGCCGGCGGTGCGGCCCAGTTCGTACGTCGGCTGTGCCACCGTCGTGAGGCTGGGTACGACGAGGTCCGCCCATGGGATGTCGTCGAAGCCGACGATGGCGATGTCGTCGGGGGCGCGGAGGCCCTTCTTCGCCAGGCACTCCAACGCGCCGACCGTCATCAGGTTGTTGGTGGCGAACAGCGCTTCCGGCGGTTCGGGCAACTCCAGCAGGCTTTCCATCGCGGCGTACCCGCCGGCCTCGCGGAAGTCGGCATGCCGGACCAGGTCCTTGTCGTAGCGGATGCCGCCGGCCCGGAGCGCCGACCTGTATCCGGCGAGTCGGTCCATCGCGGTGCTGACCTTGCGCGGACCCGTGATGCAGGCGATTCGCTGGTAGCCGCCGTCGATCAAGTGTTTGACGCCCTCGCGCGCGCCGTGCTCGTTGTCGACCAGCACGGTGTCCGCCTCGATGCCGTCGACGCGACGGTCGATCAGGACGAGCGGGATCTTCGCGTCCGCGAGCAGTTGCACGCCTTCCGCCGTGCTGGTTGGAGAGATCACCACACCGGCCATCTGGTCGGTCAGCACGGCCGACGCGTACGCCGCTTCCTTCGCCGGGTCCTCGTCGGAGTTGCACAGGACTACGTGGTAGCCCTCGGTCCGGGCGACGTCCTCCAGGCCACGGACGAGGGAGGTGAAGAATGGGTTCTCGATGTCGGAGATGACCACTGCCCACAGGTTCGTGCTGGACTTCCGCAGGTTGCGGGCCACGCCGTTCGGGCGGTAGCCGAGCTCGGCAACCACGGCGCGGACCTTCTCGGACAGCTCCGGATCCACGTTGCGCCGACCGCTCAGCACCCGCGAGACGGTCGCCGGAGAGACGCCGGATCTACGCGCGACGTCGTAGATCGTCGTCATGCCCGCTCCCCGCTGGAGGTCCGATGGTCGTCCGGATCGCACTCTAGTCCCGATCCAGAGCAGAGCGGTCGGGGTTCAGGGCCAGGGGAGTAGGTCGGGGGTGGGGCCCGTGATCAGGCCGGGGGGTGTGCGGCCGGCGTACCAGGCGGTGAGGTCGGTGAGGGTGCCCGTGAGGACTCGGTCCTCGCCGGTGCCGGTTTCCCAGGTGGGGCCGTCGTCGGGGTGCAGGACGAGGTGGATGGCTTCGGGGGTGCGGGGGCGTAGGAAGTCCAGGAGGTGGAGACAGAAGGCGGGAGACCAACTGGCCGGGGTAATGCCTAGGTCCAGGTCGACGGTGTGGATGGCTAGTTCGCGCCAGGTGGAGTCGAGGCCGGCGGAGAGGTTGCTGTTGCGGTGCAGGATGGGGCGCGTCCAGTCGTCGGGGCCGACCTTGTCCCAGGCGGTGACCAGGGCACTGGTCGCGCGCTCCAGGTGGGTGGTCAGCTCGACAGCGGGGCGGTGGGCGCCGGCTTCGATACCGGCGTTGCGGGCCGGTCGGCCGCCGTCGTACACCTCGACAACGCGGCCTTTCAGAGCCTCTTCGACCTGGCGGGTCATGGCCTCGGAGAAGTTGGCGATGTGGGTGATCACGTGACCGCGGGACCAGCCGGGGAGGCCGGACGCGGCGCGGGCGGTGGCGTCGTCCAGGTAAGTGAGCAAGGTGTTCAGCCGGGCGACAACGGTCTTGACGTCGGTCAGGGCCACAAGCGCTCCTTGATCCAGTGATTCGGTTCGTCCAGGCGGTAGCGGAGGCGAAGGTGCCGGCGGTCCGGATCCGCCTGCCAGAACTCCATTTCGTCGGCCCGCAGCGTGTAGAGCGTCCAGTTCGGCGCTACGAGCCCGGGGTCAGCAGCCAAGCGCTCGGCCTGCTCGGCGTACGCCGTCGCGAGATCGGAGGGATCCTCCAGTACGCCGCTCTGCCGCGCAGCCAACGCCTCGGCGCGAGCCGGCGTCGGGCGAGCCAGGAAGTCGCGTGCGGAGTCCACAGGGTCGGCGGGCGTGACACTGCCCATCACGCGTACCTGGCGACCCAGCGGGATCCAGTAGAACGTCAGCGCGGCGTACGGGCAGGCAGCGAGCTCTTCACCCTTGCGGCTGGCCGCCGACGACGCGAACTGCAGCCCGTCCGCCGTGACGTCCTTCAGGATCAACACCCGGCCGTTGGGCCGCCCGTCCGCACTCACTGTCGACAGGGTCACGGCGCACGGCTCAGGTATCTGCCGATCGACCGCGGTCAGCAGCCAGTCGACAAACAGTTCGTACGGCGAGTCCGGCGCGC
Organism: Kribbella sp. NBC_01484; assembly: GCF_036227145.1. NCBI lineage: Bacteria > Bacillati > Actinomycetota > Actinomycetes > Propionibacteriales > Kribbellaceae > Kribbella > Kribbella sp. NBC_01484. The sequence goes on along the minus strand of NZ_CP109437.1, from coordinate 800,727 downwards.
GCGTGGGGTCGAACGGGGGCGGAGTGCCAGTCAGCGTGGGGACTGCGCGCAGCCTGGTCCGGAGGTCGGTCACGAATCGAGACCCTAGGCCACTAACTCATATGGCAGCAACCATGTATCCCATTAGACTGTCCGCATGAGCACGTTGGCTTTCGCTCTCGCGGCGACGATCAAGCACGACGGTCAGGGCGGCGTCGCCGACCTGCTGGCGACCCCCGCCGAGACCACTGCCTGGCTTGACCAGCACCACGACCTGGTCACCGAGGTGCTCGGCCGTCCCCTCGAAGCCGTAGACGACAAGGGCTCGGACGACGCGGCCGTGGACGACGGGGGCTTGGACGACGCGGCCGAGGACGACGCGGGCGTGGACGACGAGGGCGTGGATGCGCGGGATGCGCAGGCCGTCGTGCGCGATGAGTTGGTGCGCGTTCGGCGTGCGGTGCGGGCGCTTTTCGCCCGAGCAGTCGCGCCAGAACCGCCGAGTAAGGCGGACGCGGATCGGTTGATGGACGCCGACGCCGCGCTGCGGTTGGTCAATCGCGCCGCCGACCGGCTCGGCACGATGCAGCTGGACTGGCCCGACGACAGCCCGCCCGTCACGCGCTGGGCCGGCCGGACCGAAGACCCGGTCGCGCTGCTGGTCGCTGCGGTCGGGCGGTCCACGATCGACTTCCTGTCCGGCCCGGACCGGGTGCGGCTCCGCGCATGTCCGGCGGCGCGGTGCGTCAAGTACTTCCTGCAGGACGATCCGCGCCAGCTGTGGTGCTCGCCGTCCTGCGGTAACCGTGAGCGCGTCAACCGCCACTACCGCAAGCGTCACGGCCTATAGCCTTTCCGTTATGACCATCGCGCGTTTCAAGGACTTGTGTGTGGATGTGATGTGTCCGAGTCCGATGACGGCGTTCTGGGGGCGGGTGATCGGGCTGACCTCGCCGGCCGACAACCCGAACGTGCTGGTCGGGGACACGCCCGGGAAGACGATCTGGATCAACAAGGTCGACGAACCGCGGACGGTGAAGCAGCGGGTGCACCTGGACGTCCACACCGGCGCGATCGCGGACCTCGAGCGGGAAGGGGCAACGGTCCGATCCCCGATCTCCGCGGATCGGCCCTGGGCGGTGATGGAGGACCCGGAGGGCGGTGAGTTCTGCGGACTCGTCCGCGACACGGTCCCGGCGTACCGGCTGATGGAGCTGGTGGTGGACTCGGCCGACCCGGAGGCGCAGGCGCGATGGTGGCAGGGTGTCGTCGGCGGGGAGCTCGGCAAGGCTCCGGACAACGCCTGGTACTGGCTGGAGAACGTGCCGGGTGTCCCGTTCCCGTACTGGGTCTTCTTACCCGTGCCGGAGCCCAAGACGGTCAAGAACCGGATCCACTGGGACGTTACCGCGCCCGCCCTGCAGCCGGTGCTCGACGCGGGTGCGACACTACTGCGGCCCAAGGACCAGGGAATCGGCTGGCACGTCTGCGCCGACCCCGAGGGCAACGAGTTCTGTCTTTTCCTACCACCGGCAGAGGACGCCTGATGAGCAAGCTCGACCTGACCCTGTCCGGCGCCGATCTGACCGAGGCGCTGGTGAACATTTCCTCGGTCAGCGGGACCGAGGAGAAGCTCGCGGACAAGGTCGAGGCCGCGCTGTCGGCGTACGCGCATCTGAAGGTGTTCCGGCACGGCAACACCGTGGTGGCGCGCACCGACCTCGGCCTGGACGAGCGGATCGTCCTCGCGGGCCATCTCGACACCGTCCCGCTGAACGACAACCTGCCGGCCCGCCGCGCCGACGGCCTGATCCACGGGCTCGGCGCCTGCGACATGAAGGGCGGCGTCGCGGTCGCGCTCCGGCTCGCGGCCACGCTGGCCGAGCCGAACCGGGATGTCACCTACGTCTTCTACGACTGCGAAGAGGTCGAGGCCGCGCGGAACGGCCTGTTCAAGCTGACCCGATCCAACCCGGAGCTGCTCGAGGGCGTGTTCGCGGTCGTGATGGAGCCGTCGAACGCGGTGGTCGAGGCCGGCTGCCAGGGCACCATGCGGATCGAGGTCACCGCCCGCGGTGAGCGCGCGCACTCGGCCCGGTCCTGGATGGGTAGCAACGCCATCCATACGGCGGGCGAGATCCTGGGGCGGCTGACGGCGTACGAGCCGCGGCGGGTGCCGATCGACGGGCTCGAGTACCGCGAGGGGCTGAACGCGGTCGGGATCAGCGGCGGCGTCGCGGGGAACGTCGTACCGGATATGTGCACGGTGACGATCAACTACCGATTCGCGCCGAACCGGTCGGAGGCGGAGGCCGAGGCGCATCTGCGCGAGGTGTTCGAGGGGTACGACGTCGTCGTGATCGACTCCGCGGCGGGTGGGCTGCCGGGGCTGGAGCGGCCGGCCGCGGCCGCGTTCCTGCAGGTGGTCGGGGGTGAGCCGAAGCCGAAGTTCGGGTGGACCGACGTTGCCCGGTTCACGCTCCTCGGCGTACCGGCGGTGAACTACGGGCCGGGTGACCCGCTCTACGCGCACAAGCAGGACGAGTTCGTGCCGGAGGCGGAGATCGCGCTGTGTGAACAGCGCTTGAGGACTTGGTTGACGGATCGCGCCTAGACAGGTCCAGACTCCGGCTAGGTCATAACCTGGAGTCATGGCAGAACCCTCGATCCACCCCGACCGTCCGATCGGCCAGCAGCAGCGCGGGCCGGTCGTGATGCGGCGCAAGCAGGTGCAGCAGTCCACGTCCGAGCAGCGGTTGCTGGACAGCCGCGGGCCGTCGGACTGGGTGCACACCGACCCGTGGCGAGTGCTGCGGATCCAGTCGGAGTTCATCGAGGGATTCGGCATGCTGGCCGAGCTGGGCCCCGCGATCAGCGTGTTCGGCTCCGCCCGGACCAAGCCCGACGACCCGATGTACGCCGCCGCGGAGGAGTGCGGTCGCAAGCTGGTCGAGGCCGGGTACGCGGTGATCACCGGTGGCGGGCCGGGCGTGATGGAGGCGGCGAACAAGGGTGCCTCCGAGGCGGGCGGCGTGTCGGTCGGGCTGGGCATCGAGCTGCCCTTCGAGAACGGCCTGAACGAGTGGGTCGACATCGGCATGAACTTCCGGTACTTCTTCACCCGGAAGACGATGTTCGTGAAGTACGCGCAGGGGTTCGTGGTGATGCCGGGCGGGTTCGGCACGCTCGACGAGCTGTTCGAGGCGCTCACGCTGGCTCAGACGCGGAAGGTCACGTCGTTCCCGGTCGTGCTGTTCGGTACGTCGTATTGGGGTGGGCTGGCGTCCTGGCTGCGGGACACGATGCTCGCGGACGGGAAGATCTCGTCGGCCGATCTGGAGATGTTCACCATCACCGACGACGTGGACGAGGCGATCAGCTACATCGTCAAGGCCGGCGAGGTCGCCGACGCGGCCGCGGAGGAGGCTGCCGCGGCGGCCGCCCGCGAGGTGGCCGAGGCGGACAGCCCGGAGGCGCGGGCGCGGCGCGAGGCGCACCGGCTCGGGTCCGACGGGAGCTGAATCCCCGGGCATCTGTGCGGTTGACTGGTGCGGCATGGCACGATCGGTCCCGTGATGTGGTTCTTCGGGCTGATCGTGGTGCTGTTGATCGGGGCTGTCGCTGTCGTGGCCTCGGGTCGTTGGGGTGCCATGAGTACGGCGTACGACGACCGGCCCGACATGACTGTCCCGGCCCGGCAGGCGCTCACCTCCACCGACATCGAGTCGGCGCGGTTCGGCGTCGGGCTGCGCGGCTACCGGATGGACGAGGTCGACACGCTCCTCGAACGCGTCGCCAAGGAGGTCGCCGAACGCGACCGCCGGATCGCCGACCTCGAACGCGCGGTCGCCCCGATCGTGGAGGCGCCGGACGGGGCCGGCTTCACGTCCCGCGGCACCTACGACCCGGCCGAGTTCGACGACACCGGCGTACAACCGCCCATCCTCGTAGGCGGCGACTTCCCCGAATCCGCCACCGCCGAGCCGGCACCCACGGCCCCAATCACCACCGAACAGCCCGCCCTAGACCAGCCCACCCCGTCCCAGCCTCCCACCGCCGAGCAGCCCACCACGGCTCAGCCGCCGACTGCCGAGCAGTCCACCGCGGGGCAGCCGTCCACAGCCGAGCAGGCCGCCGCGGGGCAGGCGTCCGTACAGCAGTTCGCCGCCCAGCAGCCCGCCGCGGGACAGCCAGCCGCCGGGGAATCCACCGGCAGGCCATCAACCGCCGGGCAGCCCACGCTCGGACACCCGACCGCTGACCCGCTCACCGCGGAGCAATCCGCCGTCGGCCAGTCCGCCCTCGGGCAGCCAACCACCGCGCCGGCCAAGCCCTCCGCCGAAGCCTCGGCCGAGGACGACGACGAGGACACCCGAGAGGTCCCACAGACCAGTCACGCCGCAGCCGCCGACGAATACGAGCGCCTGCAAGCCGAAGCCCGAGCCCTCCTCGAAGCCCAGTCCCACCCCACCACCCCCCGCCGCGCCCCCGCCGACCCGCCACTCCAACAGCCCGAGACTCGTGCCCAGCAGCCAGAGACCAACACTCCCCAGCAGCCGGAGGCGTACGCGCAACAGCAGCCCGAGGCCTACGTGAGCCAGCAGCCTGAGCCGCGCACTCAGCAGCCGGAGGCCAACGCACTGCAGCAGCCGGGGGCGTATCAGCAGCCTGAGGCGTACACCCCGCGGGAGCCTGAGGCTCGTGCCCAGCAGCAGGAGGCCTACTCACCGCAGCAGCCGCAGGGACCCACTTCGGTGGCAGATCCGGCGGAATCTGCGGCGTGGTTCCGCGGGGATGAGCCGCGGGCGGTGCAGGAGCAGGTGGCTCCTCCGGCTGAGGCTCAGCAGCCGAGGCCTTCTGTGCCACCGGTCGAGGCGCAGCCTGCGCCGACCCCGCACTGGGTGCTGCCCACGCCGGCTCCGCAGTGGCAGCAGCCGTCAGCTCCGGACGCACAACCGCCTGCGCAGCAGCCAGCCCAGCCCAGCTACCAGCAGGAGCAGCAACAGCAGGCTGCGCAGCCCGTGTACCAGGAGGAGCAGCCAGCGACGCAGCAGCAGGCAGGACAGCCTGGCTACCAACAGCAGGCGGCCCAGTATCACCAGGGACAACCGACGGCGCCGGAGCAACAGCAGTCGGCTCGTGCCGCACAGCCGCCTGCGCAGCAGGCAACCCAGCCCAGCAACCAGCAGGAACCGCCGGCTGCCGAGCAGCAGGCGGCCCAGCCTAGCTATCAGCAGCAGGCAACCCAGCCCAGCTATCAGCAGCAGGCGGCTCAGTCTGACTACCAGCAGCAGGTGGCGGCCGAGCAGGAGCAGGCCGGCTATCAGCAGGCGGGGCAGCAGCAGGAGGGGTGGCAGTTTTGGCCGCCGGCGGGGGAGCAGGGCGGGCCGGTGTGGCCTCAGGCGGCAGGGAATGGGCAGGCGGGGGACGAGGGCGATGAGGGTTCGCAGGGTCGGCACAGTGGGGCTTCTGATGAAGGTGCTTATCAGCGGCCCAACTGATCTACTCGGGTGATGGGATCCGAGGCTAGCTGTCACGCGGAGGCGTCGATCGAGCTGCGGCTGGAGCCGCAGGCTGCGTGGGACGTGGTGATGGATTGGGAGCGGCAGTCGCGGTGGATGTTGTTGACGCGCGTCTGGGCGACTGAGCAGGGCGGCGCCGGGGTGGGCGGTGGCGTCGCGGCGCGGACTTCTGTCGGTGCCTTGGGGTTCACTGACGACATGGTCATCACACACTGGGAGCCACCGCGCGAGTGCACGGTGAAACACCTGGGCAAACTCGTCCGCGGCACCGGCACCTTTACGATCACCCCCAGCTCCACCACGCCCCACGGATCCACGACGGCCCCCGATTCCGCCACCACCCCCGGGTCCGCCGGGACCTCTGGATCCGCGACGACCACTGGATCCGCCGGGACCTCTGGGTCCGCCGGGACCTCTGGGTCCGCCGGGACCTCTGGGTCCGCCGGGACCTCTGGGTCCGCCGGGACCTCTGGGTCCGGTGCGGCTGGAGCGAGGGCTGGGTTTGGCGGGGCCGGCAGGTGCACGTTTACGTGGGCTGAGGATGTGGTGCCGCCGTTGGGGCGGATCGGGGTGCTTGGCTGGCGTGTTGTGCGGCCGGCTTTTGAGGTGATGATGCGGGTCTCGTTGCGGCGGTTGGTGCGGGAGGTAGAAGGATGACGGTGATCGGGCCGGATGGGCAGCCGCGATGTGGGTGGGCGACGTCGGCGCCGGAGTACGTCGAGTATCACGACAACGAGTGGGGTAAGGAGATCCGCGACGACCTCGCGTTGTTCGAGCGGATGACGCTGGAAGGGTTCCAGTCCGGCCTCTCGTGGATCACCATCCTGCGCAAGCGGGAGAACTTCCGCGCCGCGTTCGCGCACTTCGACCCGACGATCATCGCCAAGTACGACGCCGCCGATTTCGACCGGCTGATGGCCGACCCTGGCATAGTCCGCAACCGGCTGAAGATCAACGCGACGATCACCAACGCCCGCGCCTTGCTCGAGCTCGACGACGGCGAGTTCAGCGACTTCCTCTGGTCCTTCCGGCCCGCCGAGCACAAGGCCCCGAAGACCCTCGGCGACGTGCCTGCCACCACGCCCGAATCGGTGGCCATGTCCAAGGCCCTCAAGAAGAAGGGTTTCGTCTTCGTAGGCCCGACCACCGCCTACGCGCTGATGCAGGCGACGGGCATCGTCAACGACCACCTCTCGACCTGCATCGCCCGCTGATTCGTGGTCGATCGCACGTGCAGACGGGTGCTCTTCGAGCGCCGCGAGCGCCTGCACGTGCAGGTGATTTGTGCATCTGCAAGCGTCCCTGAGAAGTCGCTAAATTGCCCAAACACAAACGGCTGAACGAGTTGTGCTTTGGGCACTGAACGTGATGAAGTGTTCGGCGGGCACCCCCGACTGTCAGGTGGTTGTCCGGCCGTGACTCGCCCGGCCGGAACGCGGTCGGGGGGCCCACCAACGTTTACGGGGACTCGTTCTGACCCGCCGGCGTGAAGGTGGTGTGGAAGACGTCGGTGTTGGTCAGACCGGACAGGTGGACGTGGGTCGGCGTCGCGGCCAGATACACGTTTGCTTCAGCGAACGGATCGGCCGCGTCGTCGTCGGCCGTGCCGAACTGACGTGTCCACATCCGGGTGCGGTCGGGAGAGTACGTCGTGAGTACAGCGTCGAACTTGCCGAGTGGAGTTACCAACGCTCCGTCCGTGAAGCCGGCAACGTAGAGGTTGCCTGACGGGTCTACCGCAACTGCGGCGCCCTTGTCGTTCCCCGGCGTACCGAACTGATCCCGCCAGGTGAGTACGCCGTCCCCGTCGGCGCGCGCGACGAGGAAGTCCTTGTCGCCGGCCAACGTGCCGGAGAAGTCGCCGGCGGTATAGCCGGTCAGGTAGACGCCGCCGGAAGGATCAGCCGTCAGCCCCCACGCCTCGTCGGAAGCAGGTGTGCCGAACTGCCGCATCCACAGGGGTTCACCGGATGGCGAGTAGCGCGTGACGAAGCCGTCGACCCCACCCGCCGACGTACCGAGGGTGCCGGCCGTCATCCCCGCCGCATACACAGCCCCACCTGAGATCGCGACCGCCATCCCCTTGTCCTCGCCCGTGCTCCCGACCTGCCGCAACCAGACCTGCCGGCCGTCACCATCGAGCCGAGCGACGAACACGTCCTTGTCGCCCTGGTTCGCCCCACCCAACGAACCCTTGGTGTAACCAACGACGTAGATCGCGGTCCCGTCGACAGCCACCGAGTAGCTCCGATCGGCCACCCCGGATACGCCGAACTGCGTCAGCCACCGGCGATTCCCGTCACCGTCGAACTGGACCACGAACCCATCATCCGAGGCGTTCCCCGCATGCGCGCCGTCGAGATCACCGGTTGTGTACCCAGTCACGTCGACACGCCCGTCGGCATCGACGGCAACGCCGTACGCGCGTTCCGTCCCACTGGTCCCGAGTGATCGCGTCCACTCGCGCGTCCCGTCCGGTCGCGACTTGATCAGCGCGACGTCCTTCCCGCCGGCGTACGGCTGACCATCCAGCGGCCCCTCCACCGCGACCGCCTGATAAACATTGCCTGAGGCATCAGCCGCGATCCCGCCGGCCCGGTCCTCACCCGCCGTACCGGTGATCGTCGCCTGCATCGGCGTCGCCGGCGGCTTCCCGATGTACTGGAAGATGTACTTCGCTCCGTCCGCGAAGGACGGCCCCCAAACGTCCCAGTCGTGCCCGCCGTTGACGACCCGGAACTCCGACGTAAGGTTCGGCACCCGGACCGCCTGGTTGAACAGGATGTGCGCCTCGAAGTCGAGGTCGTGTGTCGCGTCGACCGCCTTCGGGTTCTTGTACTCGTCGTCGCCGACCGCGATGTACATATGCGACTGCAGCCCAGTCGATGCGAACGACTTCAACGCCGCCGGCCAGTTCAACCGAAGGTACGTCGACTCCGAGAACGGATCCGTACCCTTGCCGAAGGCACCGAAGTCCCGGGTGCTCGAGTCCGCCGGCGGCAACGGGACGTACACCGCCGGGCTGAGTACGATCGACGCACCGAACACGTCCGGATGCGCCAGCGAGTACCGCAGTGCGCCCGCGCCGCCCATCGAGTACCCGGCCACCGCGCGCCCGCTCCGGTCCGCGATCGTCCGGTACGTCGCATCCACGTGCGGCACCAGGTCCCGGAAGAACGCGGTCTCGACCGGCCGCCCCGGGTCCGCGCCGCGATACGCGGAGTCGACGTACCAGCTCGCGCGGCTGCTCCACGGTGCGTCCGGCATGATCGCGATCGTCGGCGGGATCTCGCCGGAGCCGATCAACTCGTCGAGCCGGCTCTTCACCTGCGTCCAGGCCGCCATCGAGTCGCCGCGACCGTGCAGCAGATACAGCACCGGGTAGCGCTGCGTCGAGTCGGCGTACCCGGCCGGCAGGTAGACGTTGTAGTCGATGTCCTCGCCCAGGGTTGCCGACCGCACGGCGGCGGGGGTGATCACTCCGGGCGAGGCGGTCGGTTGAGCACTCGAACCAGGCACGACAAGACTCCCAACCAGCGTGGCGACGGTCAGGGCGGCAGGCAGCAGCAGTTTCCTCACAGCAGCTTTGTAATCGCTTACGTAAACGATTACAAGATCGAGTATGTACCGAAGAACGGGTAGTCCTCGGCGCCGAGACTGACGCCGCGGCGTACCGGCGGCGTGGACGGCGCGGTGGAGGGGACTACTACCCGTCCGTCGGTACGGAGGTCACCGGCCTTCGAAGGTGGGCTTCTGCTTGGCGACGAAGGAGGCGACCGCGTTGCGGTGGTCGTCGGTGTCGCCGGTGAGCTGCATCTTGCCGGCCTCGAACGCCAGCGACTCGGCCAGCGTGTGGGTCGCCGAATACCCGAGCGACTGGCGGACGGCGCCGTACGCGACGGTGGGTCCGGCGGCGAGCTTGCCGGCCAGGTCGGCGACGGCGCTTTCGAAATCAGCGACCGGGACGACCGACGTGGCAAGGCCGAGGTCGAGGGCCTCGGCGGCCGGGACGGTGCGGGGGAAGTACAGCATTTCGAGGGCCCTGGCGTGTCCGATCAGCCGGGGGAGCGTCCACGAGATCCCGGTGTCGCAGGACAGTGCGATCCCGGTAAAGGCGAGATTGAACCCAGCCGTGTCCGCGACCACCCGGAAGTCGCACGCGAACGCCATTGACGCGCCGGCGCCGGCCGCGACCCCGTTCACCGCCGCGATCACCGGCTTGGGCATCTCCGCCAGCGCGAGCGCGATCGGCGCGTAGTGGTCCGGCACCGTGCTCCACAGCGCGGCCGTGTCGTTCGCCTCGAGCAGCCCGATGTGCTCCTTCAGGTCCTGGCCGACGCAGAACGCCCGCCCGGTCCCGGTCAGCACGACCACGCGTACGGCGTCGTCCTCGGCGGCGGCCTGGACGGTGTCGCGGAGCAGGACCTTGGTCGCGATGTCGAGCGAGTTCATCGCGTCCGGCCGGTTCAGTGTGATGGTGGCCACGCCCTCGGCGACGGCGTAGGTGACGGAGTCACTCATCGTGGTCAGCTCCTTGACAGTCGGTGAGAATTTCAGTGCAGTGTCAGGCAGTCGTCGACGAAACGCCCGGCCGCGGGGCTCAGTCGTTCGGCGTGGAAATCGAAGAACGCCGCGGCCCGCGTGCCGGCCCAGTCGTCCGGCAGCAGCTCGGCCGGCAGCCCCGGATCCCGGAACAGGAATTTGCGCCATTCGTGCACGAGCTCGGACCGGACCGCGAAGGCCTGCTCGTCGGTCGTGTCCGAGGTGGGTTCGTGGCCGGCGCCGTCCACCAAGGCCTTGGCCTCGATCAGCCAGGCGTCGTACGACGCGCCGAGCTCGTCCAGCCGCCAGACCCGGCGAGCGAACTCGACGGCACCGTCGTCCACCGGGGCGCGGAACCGGTCCGCGGCGATTCCTTCCACACCGAGGATCTGGTCCACCTCGGCGTCGTTGCGCAGCCCGACCCAGGCGCCGTCGGACAGCGGAGCCCAACCCAGGAAGGCGAGTTGGCTCGCCAGCTGTTCGCGGCGGCGCGCGTTCGGGACCTCGCGGAGGATGCCCAGATGCCAGTGCCGATCCCAGTCGCCGGAGCCCTCCGCACCGGCGCCGACCGGGGTGCCGTCGGGGGCGGTGCGGTAGATCCGGGCGGCCGCGTCGTCGAGCCTGCGACGCGCCCGGGAGGTCAGCGCATAACCGGGCTGGCCGTCGAGCCGGACCGGCTCCAGCCAGCCCTGCCGGACCATCCGGGACACCGCGGTCCGGACCGCCGGCGGATGGACGCCGAGCGGCGCGAGCAGCCGGACCAGGGCCGCGACCGGGGCGCGCGCACCACGCGCGCGCAGGTGGTCGCCGTACAGGTCGAAAAGGGCTGAACGGGCGTGCACAAGACTTGAGTCTGCCGTATGGTGCACGGCTCTGGCCTGCGATCGGGAATAATGGGGTCCGATACACACTGCGATACGCGCCGACGGCGCATCACCGCAACGGCGCCGGCGACGGTTCCCCGCGCGGTGTCGTCGCTCAACACCGAGACTGGGAAGGGGTGCGCGCATGGCGGCGATGAAGCCGCGGACGGGCGATGGTCCGCTCGAGGTCACCAAGGAGGGTCGGGGGATCGTGATGCGGGTTCCGCTCGAGGGCGGCGGCCGGCTCGTCGTCGAGCTGAACGCGGACGAGGCCACCGAGCTCGGCAACGCGCTCAAAGCAGTCGTCGGCTGACCGAATCCTCCGGGGGTGCCCTCGCACCTCAGCCAATCACTTCGACCCCGGTGGGTGCCCTTTTCGGCACCGGCCGGGGTCGTTACGGTTGGCCCGGCCAAATACCACCTTTTGATCAAACCAGTGAGGTCGTCCTAGTGGCTCGCCGCAGCATCACTCCTCCGTTCCCGACTCTTCCGGCCGTGACCTGGCAGCCCGGTCTGCCGGTGCACGGCGCCCCGACCTGGGTGATCGTGGTCGGCGAGGGCGGCCTGCCGGCCGCCGGGAAGGAGGCCGGTGAGCGCCTCGGCGTCGACCTCGGCCGATTGCTCGAAGCCCAGCAGGCGACCGGCTTCACGCCATCCGCCGGCGCGACCGCGGCGTACCCACTGCTGTCCGGTGAGGTGACCGAGATCCTGCTGGTCGGTGCCGGTGACGGCAGTGCCAAGGACCTGCGACACGCCGGTGCGGCCATCGCCCGGTTCGGTCGCGGCAAGGACGAGCTCACCGCGGTCGTTGCCGAGGGCATCGATGATGCGGCACTGCAGGCGTTCGCCGAGGGCGTCGTGCTGGGATCGTTCACGTACACGCTGAAGACGGTCGACGCGGGCAAGCCCGTGCTGACCCGGCTCGTCCTGACCGACGGTTCGGCGACCGCGCGGCAGCCCGTGCTCGACCGCGGCGTGGTGATCGGGCGTACCGGCTGGCTGGCGCGGCAGCTCGCGATCACCCCGTCGAACGAGAAGGACCCGGCCTGGCTGGCCGGACGCGCGACCGAGCTGGCCGCGTCGACGGGGCTGCAGGTGACGGTCTGGGACGAGAAGAAGCTCGCCGCGGACGGGTTCGGCGGCATCCTCGCGGTCGGCCAGGGATCGACCCGGCCGCCGCGGTTCATCCGGCTGGACTATGTGCCGGACGGTGCCACGAAGGACACGCCGTACGTCGTCCTGGTCGGCAAGGGCATCACCTACGACACCGGCGGCCTGTCGCTGAAGCCGCGCGAGGGCATGGTCTCGATGAAGCGCGACATGACCGGCGGCGGCTCGGTGATCGCCACCCTGTCCGCACTGCGTGAGCTCGGAGCGCAGGTCAAGGTGACGGGACTGATCTGCGCGGCCGAGAACATGCCGTCGGGATCGGCGTACCGGCCCGATGACGTGATCCGGCACTACGGCGGCCGCACGACCGAGGTGAAGAACACCGACGCCGAGGGCCGGCTGGTGATGGCCGACGGGCTCGCGTACGCCGTCAAGGAGCTGAAGCCCGATGTGGTCGTCGACATCGCCACGCTGACCGGCGCGATCAAGGTGTCGCTCGGATCGATGCTGTACGGCGGAATGTTCGCGACCGATGACGCCCTCGCCGACAACCTCGCCGACGCGGGCCGGGTCTCCGGTGAGGAACTGTGGCGGATGCCGCTGCCGGCCGAGTACGAGGAGCTGATCGCGACCCCGATCGCCGACTCGGTCAACAGCTCGAAAGGCCCGGGTTCGATCACCGCCGCCCTCTTCCTGAAGGCCTTCACCGGCGGCATCCCCTGGGCCCACCTGGACCTGTCGTCGATCGCGGAGTCCCCGGCCGACCGCTTCGAGTACTCAACCGGCGCCACCGGCGCCGGCGCCCGCCTCCTCACCACCTGGCTGACCTCCGACACCCCAACCTCCGGCATCGGCTGACCCACCCTCCGCCCTCCGCCTCGCCGCCGCGGACCGTGGCCCGTCTGATGGGCTGACCCACCGGTCCGTCCTCCGCCCCGCCCCCGCGCGCCCCCCTCTGATGGGCTGACCCACCGGAGGGTGGGTTGGCCCATGGGAATCCGATTGGCTAACCCACCCTGTGATGGGTCAGCCCATCAGAGGGGGATCGGTCCGCTGCGGAGTGAGTTGTCCACAGGGATGGAAAGTGGGGTGGGCACGGGGTTGTAGTTGCTGGATGCTGGCCGGGTGAATCCAGAGTTGAAGCGGATTGCGGCCGGCCAAGGCGGCGTTGTCAGCACGCGTCAGGCGGTCGATGCCGGATACACCCGCGAGCAGATTCGTGAACGTCTGGCGGACGGCCGGTGGGTGCGAATCCGGTACGGGCAGTACGCCGAGCGCGCAGACCTCGTTGCGATGGAGTCCTGGGATCGGCAGGTGTTCCGCCACCGGGAAACTCGTGCACGCCGCAATGAACTCGATGCAGCCGGGAACGGCGGTCGTCAGTCATCACTCCGCCCTGGTCATGCACGGCGTACCCGTCTGGAACGCCGATCTCGCCGAGGTTCAGTTGACGCGGACCAGCGGTCGCAGCGGTCTCACGGCCGGAGTACGGCACCATCGCGGGGTGCTCGATCACCTGGATCTGACCGAGACCGCCGGCATGGCGGTGACGTCGGTCGCTCGTGCACTGGTCGAGACCGCCGGCCGGGCCACGTTCGAGGCCGCCGTCGTGAGTGCGGATGCGGCGTTGCGCCGTACGGACGTCAGCGTCGAGGACCTCAAGCGCCTTCGGGAGGTGGTCGAGTTCTGGCCAGGCGGTCCGGCGATCCGATCGGCCCTGGACTTCGCCGATCCGCTTGCCGAGTCGGTGGGTGAGTCCCGGCTCCGGGTGCTGATGCGCAACGAAGGGATTCCGGCGCCAGTTCTCCAAGCGGTGTTCGTGGACGACGCAGGGGTGATCGGGCGGACCGATTTCTGGTTTCCGGAGCTGGACACGATCGTCGAGTTCGACGGCATGCTGAAGTATGTCGACGGACGGCGAGAGATCCTGATCCGGGAGAAGCGCCGGGAAGACCGTCTCCGCGCACTCGGCCTGGAGATTGTCCGGACCACGTGGCCCGATCTCGATCACCCGGGCCGTACCGCCCTGCGCATCCGCGAGGCGTTCACCCGCTCCCGCCGTACCCAGCTCGCAGGTTGACCCATCAGGTGGTGGGTTGGCCGCTTGGGTTCCGGCTGGCCGAGCCACCTTCTGTTGGGTCAGCCCAGGGTCAGCCCATCAGGTGGTGGGTTGGCGGCTTGGGTTCCGGCTGGCCAAGCCACCCTCTTCTGGGTCAGCCCATCAGATGGTGGGGGAGTCGGGGCGGCGCTGGGTCGGCCATCGGAGGGTGGTGGCGGAGTCTGGGGCGGTGCTGGGTCAGGTGCTGATTGTGTCCAGGTCGGCGACGGCGTCGGCCGGGAGGAGTAGGTCGGCGGCGGCGACGTTCTCGCGCAGGTGCCCGACTGAGGACGTGCCCGGGATGACGATGCTCGTCGACGAGCGCTGGAGGAGCCAGGCCAGGGCGACCTGTTGCGGTGTGGCGTTCAGACGGGTGGCTACCTTTGCCAGAGTTTCGGATTGGAGTGGTGTGAAGCCGCCGAGGGGGAAGAACGGGGCGAAAGCGATGTTCTGGTCGGCGCAGTAGTCGGCGACGTCATCATCGTGGCGGCGGACGAGGTTGTAGAGGTTCTGCACAGTGACGACCGGGGCGATGGTCTGCGCCTCGTGGATCTGGGTGATCGTCACGCCACTCAGGCCGAGGTGCCGGATCAGGCCCTCCTGCTGCAGTTCGGCCAGCACGGTGAACGACTCGGCGATCGAGTCCTCGCTGCCGCCGTCGTGCGCGGCCGTCCGCAGGTTGACGACATCGAGGACGTCCAGGCCGAGGTGCTCCAGTTCTCGTGGACCTGCGCCTTCAACGAGGCCGGCTCCTCCGAGTGGATCCAGCTCCCGTCGTCGCCGCGGCCGCGACCGCAACCCGTCTGTGCAGGTCCTCGGGGCACTGGCCGACGTACTTCGGCTGGACGCGGACGCGACGGCGTACCTCATCGGCCTCGCCCAGGAGCGTCCGCGCGCTGTCCCGGCACCGCGCCAGCGGGCGAAGACCGAGCCGGTCCCGCCGAGCATCGTCGAACTGATCGACGGGTGGCCGAACGACCCGGCGTACGTGCAGAACAAGTACACCGACGTACTCGCGGTCAACGCACTGTGCGCCGCGTTGTCGCCGAACTATGCGGTCGGGGTCAACCTGCTGACGTCGGTCCTCCTCGACCCGGCGGAGCGGGCGCTGCGGCGGGACTGGGACGACCTGACCGAGGACGGGGTCGGCATCCTGCGGTCCGAGCTCGGGTCGGACGTCGACGACCCGCGCCTGATGGAGCTGGTCGGCGAGCTGTCGGTCCGCAGCGAGCGATTCCGGCAGCTGTGGGCCCGGCATGACGTCCGGCCGCGGCGTGGCCGGGTCAGCTTGCTGCCCCATCCAGAGGTGGGTGACATCGCGCTGCAGAGCGACAAGCTGACCATCGGCGGCACCGACAGCATGACGCTGGTCGTTTTCCACGCCACGCCGGGCAGCCGTGACGCCGAACTGCTCGCCCTACTGGGAAGCCTCACCGCGTCCAGTGATGAGGCGCCGCAGCGGGACGACCGCAGCGCTAGGCCCAGTGACTGAAGGTGCGGACGATCTGCGGGTACGCCGCGAACGCCGTACCGAAGTGGTCGACGGCGCCCATCGAGTGCACGGTGACCTGCGCGCCGCGAGCCCGGAGCCCGGTGGCGCAGGCATCCGCGTTCGCGGCTACGACGTCCGTGTCCTTGGTGCCGCTGTAGAGGTGGATCGGGACGCGCGGGGTCCAGTCGTGGCAGATCTGGTCGGCTGCCTGGAGGGCCCGCAGGAAACGGCCGGTCGGGTGCTGCAGCCGTTGGGCGAACTCTGGCGTGAACAGCTTGTCCGGCGAGTCCGGTAGCGCGGCGGCGATCTCCTCGTCGGGGTGTGAACCGTCGAACAGCCCCTCCACGGTCTTCGCGTACGGCGCCTGGAACGCCTCGCGCGGATCGTTGTACAACCCGACGGTCCGGTTCCAGGCCGTGACGAAGTACGCGAGGTAGAACGCGGCGGTCGCGGGCGCGACGCCGCCGTCGAAGGTCGCGGGCAGTTCGCTGCCGAGCAGGTCGTACGGTCCGGCGACGGCCTGCAGCGCGCCGAGCCGGAACGGCCCGGCCTCACCCCGGCTCAGCGCCCGCCCGAGCGCGATCGAGGCCCGGCCGCCCTGCGAGAAGCCGGTGACCAGGACGTCCCGCTTCAGCGCGACACCGTGCCGCGCCGCGAAGGTCCGGGCCGCGAGCAACATGTCCGCCGAGGCGGTGGTCTCGGTCTTGGTGTCGATGTATGGGTGCGGACCCGGGCCGAGCCCCAGCCCGAGGTAGTCCGGCGCGACGCCGACGAGTCCAGCGCCGGCGAACAGCGCGGTGACGAGCCGGTCGGTCGAGGTGTCGTCGACCGAGGCCGCGTAGGCCTTGGTCGCATTCGTGCCGTGCAGGTACTCCACCGCGGTCAATGCACCCCGGCGCCCGTCCGGCAGCACGACGATGCCGCTTGCGGTCGTCGGCCGGCCATTGTGATCGACCGTCCGATAGATCAAGCGGTACGCCGTGACGCCGTACTTGGCCGGTGGTGTGTCCGGGAAATCGGCCGCGGCGGCGTCCAGTTGAGCCGCCGTCAGGGTGGCGATCGGGACGGCGGAGACGAGCGCGCCGCGGAGGGCGTGGACCCTGGTGACGGCAGCCTCGGACAGCGTCGGTTGGTTGACGGAGGCGTATGCCGACAGTGGGAAGGTGAGCAGAGCAGCGCCGGCGAGCGTCGCCGCGACGGTCTTGACCAGGCGAGATGTCATACCTCAACCCAACCGTCGCGTGACCTCCCCGGCCATGGTGCTCACACCCGGCTCCGGGGTGGGGTTTCCCCTACCCGAGCAGGCTGTTGTAGAGCCGCACGGTCCGGTCCGCGACGGCGTCCCAGCCGAACTCCGACACCGCGCGCTCACGACCGGCCTTGCCCATCGCCTCGGCCTTCGCCGGGTTGTCGACCAGCTCGTTGATGCCCGCGGCCAGACCGCGCTCGAACGTGTCGATGTCGTTCTCGTCGTACGGGACGAGGATGCCGGTCACGCCATCGTCGACCACCTCGGGGATCCCGCCGACCGCGCTGGCCACGACGGCCGTCTCGCACGCCATCGCCTCCAGGTTGACGATGCCGAGCGGCTCGTAGATCGACGGGCAGCAGAACGCCAGCGCGTGCGTCAGGACCTGCCGGACCTCCTCGCGCGGCAGCATCTCGGAGACCACGAACACGCCGTCCCGGGCCAGCTTGAGGTCGTCGATCAACGCGTCGGTCTCCGCCTTCAGCTCGACCGTGTCGGCCGCGCCGGCGAGCAGGACGAGCTGCACGGACGGGTCGAGGCGCAGGCCGGCCCGGAGCAGGTGCGGCACGCCCTTCTGCCGGGTGATCCGGCCGACGAACGTCACGTACGGGCGGCCCGGGTCGACGCCGAGCCGCTCGAGCACGTGGGTCGCCGGGTCCGGCTGGTAGAAGTCGGCGTCGATCCCGTTCGAGATCACGTGCACCTTGGCCGGGTCGATCGCCGGGTAGCAGGCCAGGACGTCGTCGCGCATCCCGCGGCTCACCGCGACCACGGCATCGGCCGCCTCGTACGCCGTCTGCTCGGCCCAGCTGGACAGCCGGTAGCCACCGCCGAGCTGCTCGGCCTTCCACGGACGGCGCGGCTCCAGCGAGTGAGCGGTCACCACGTGCGGTACGTCGTACAGGAGCTTCGCCCAGTGACCGGCCATGTTCGCGTACCAGGTGTGGGAGTGCACGAGGTCCGCGTCGCCGACCCCGGCAGTCATGGTGAGGTCGGTGGACAGGATGCGCAGGGCCGCGTTCGCCTCCGGCATCCGCGGGTCGTCCTCGGAGTGCGCGGTCGCGCCGAGCCGTGGCTCGCCCATGCAGTGCACGTCCACGTCGATCAGGCGACGGAGCTCGCGGACCAGGAAGTCCACGTGCACCCCCGCCCCGCCGTACACATCCGGAGGGAACTCACGCGTCAGGATGGCGACCTTCATGAGCCCGACGATAGGACATCAGGTCATCCGTGTCGGTACCCAGAAGCGGAGCTTTCCGTGTCGTTCGTCTTCCAATTCGCCACCGGCCGACTCGATCACGCGGCGCGAGCCCTCGTTGTCCAGGTCGCAGGTGACCAGTGCGGGATCGATTTCGAGGGCGGCCGCGATCGGCAGTGACTGAGTCAGCATCTGGGTCGCGTGCCCCTGGCGCCGGGCCGACGGGCGGACGTAGTACCCGATGTGGCCGCCGAGCTCGGTCAGGGCAGGGGTCAGGTCGTGCCGGATCGACAACCGGCCGAGCCAGTCGACGCCGTCGACGAACCAGAGCACGGTCTGGTGCACGATGCCCGGCGGCAGCGCGGTCTCCGGGTCCGCCTCCGCCCGGATCGCCTCGATCATCCGGGCGAACTCGGCCGGATCGGCCGCCTGACCGCGGCTCCACTCCTCCTCCGCGCCGGCCACCGACCGGGCTCCCATCCACCGCTCCTCCTGCGGCCCCGCTTCGTCCCAGGCAGCCAGGAACGAACGGTGAACGGCAGCAGTCGGTACGACGAGGATCGGCATCTTCACAGTGTGGCGACACTCGCAAGCGCATATGCACGAGGGTTTCTCGGAGCTAAGGTGCGGACATGGCAAAGGCGCCCAGAGTTCTCGGAATCGTGCTGGCCGGTGGTGAGGGCAAGCGGCTGATGCCGCTGACGGCGGACCGGGCCAAACCGGCCGTCCCGTTCGGGGGCAGTTATCGCCTGATCGACTTCGTGCTGTCGAACCTGGTGAACGCCGGCATCCGGAACCTGTTCGTCCTGACGCAGTACAAGTCGCACTCGCTGGACCGGCACGTCACCGTCACCTGGCGGATGTCGACGCTGCTGGGCAACTTCGTCAGCTGTGTGCCGGCCCAGCAGCGGCTCGGCCCGCAGTGGTACCAGGGCAGCGCGGACGCGATCTACCAGTCGATGAACCTGATCGACGACTTCCAGCCCGACATCATCGTGGTGTTCGGCGCCGACCACGTCTACCGGATGGATGCCTCCCAGATGGTCGCCGCGCACATCCAGCGCGGGAACGGCGTCACCGTGGCCGGGATCCGGGTGCCGCGGGCCGAGGCGTCGGAGTTCGGCGTGATCAAGACCGGCGCGGACGGGCACACCATCGACGAGTTCCTGGAGAAGCCGGCCGATCCGCCGGGCCTGCCGGATTCGCCGGACGAGACGTTCGCCTCGATGGGCAACTACGTGTTCAGCGCCGGCGTCCTGGTCGAGGCGCTGCGCAAGGACGCCGCGAACCCGGCGTCGCGGCACGACATGGGCGGCGACATCGTCCCGATGATGGTTGCCGAGGGCAAGGCGGGAGTCTACGACTTCCAGGAGAACGACGTCCCGGGCGCGCTGGACCGGGATCGCTCGTACTGGCGCGACGTCGGGTCACTCGATTCGTACCACGAGGCACACATGGACCTGGTCTCGATCCAGCCGGTGTTCAACCTGTACAACTCGGACTGGCCGATCTTCACCTCGCACCCGCAGTTGCCGGGCGCGAAGTTCACCGACGACGCGACCGTCGGCGAGTCGATCGTCTGCCAGGGCTCGATCGTGTCCGGTGCGATCGTGGAGCACTCGGTGCTGGGGGCCAACGTGATCGTCAGCGCCGGTGCGAATATCGAGCGAGCCGTCATCATGGACAACTGCAAGATCGGCGCGAACGTCGTGCTGAAGAACGTCATCCTGGACAAGAACGTGGTCGTCCCCGACGGCGTCGAGATCGGCGTCGACCCGGATCTCGACCGGGAGCGGGGGTTCACGGTGTCCAAGGGCGGGGTGAGCGTGCTCGGCAAGGGGCAGGTGATCGAGCCGCCGGCGGTGGCCGCCAAGCCGGAGCACGCCGCGCCGGCGACGTCGGACGAGGTTGCCGAGGCGTGACCGCGGAGGATGACGCGCTGGAGCTGGATGTCGCGGATCCCGGGCACCGCGACCTCTTCGACGTACCCCCGGCCCAGGGTGGCGACTACCCGGACGTGGCGTACTTCGCCGGCAACTCGCTCGGTCTGCGGCCGCGAGCGACCCGGGTCGAGCTGCTCGAGGATCTCGACGCCTGGGCAGCGCTCGGGGTCGAGGGGCATCTCGACGCAGCCCGCCCGTGGCTGCCGTACCACGAACTGCTGACCGGTCCCGCCTCCCGCCTGGTCGGCGCGTTGCCGAGCGAGACCGTGGTGATGAACTCGCTCACCGTCAACCTGCACCTGCTGATGGTCTCGTTCTACCGCCCGACCCGCTCGCGGCACCGGATCGTCATCGAGGACTCGGCCTTCCCCTCGGACAGCTACGCCGTCCGCTCGCAGGCTCGGTTCCATGGGTACGACGCCGACGACACGATCATCCGCCTGCGGCCCCGGCCGGGTGAGGACAGCCTGCGTACGGCGGATGTCGTCGAGCAACTGGGTGGCGATGTGGCCCTGGTGCTGCTCGGTGGGGTGAACTACCTGACCGGTGAACTGATGGACATCCCGATGATCACCAAGGCCGGTCATGCGGCCGGTGCGATCGTCGGGTGGGATCTCGCGCATGCCGCCGGGAATGTCCCGTTGGCGTTGCACGATTGGGGTGTGGACTTCGCTGCGTGGTGTTCGTACAAGTACCTGAACGCGGGCCCTGGTGCGCTCGCGGGCGCCTTTGTGCACGAGCGGCATCTGGGCGGTGACCTGCCGCGGTTCGAGGGGTGGTGGAGCACGGAGGCGTCGACCCGGTTCGAGATGACGCCGGAATCGCGACCGCCCGCCTCCGCGGACGCCTGGCAGGTGTCGAACCCGCCGATCTTCTCGATGAGCCCGGTCCGGACCTCGCTGGAGATCTTCGACAAGATCGGCATCGGGGCGCTGCGTGAGCGCAGTCTCCGGCTGACGGCGTACCTGGAGGAGCTCTTGGCGTCGGTGACAGATGGACGGCCGCTGCGCGTGATCACACCGGCTGACCCGGCCCGGCGCGGCGCGCAGCTGTCCTTGCGGGTCGACGGGATGCGGGCGGGTGAGCTCGCGCGGCGGCTGCGGTTCGAGTACGGCGTCATCGCGGACTCGCGGGAGCCCGACGTACTGCGGCTGGCACCGGTGCCGCTGTACTCGACCTATCACGACTGCTGGCGGGCCGTGTCCGCACTGGCCGGGGTGGTGCCGGCATGAGGGTCGCGATAGTCGGAGCGGGGCTGACGGGGAGTCTGCTGGCGTGTTTCCTGGCACGACGTGGGTTGCCGGTGACGTTGTACGAGCGGCGCCCGGATCCGCGGGCCGGTCAGGCCGAACGCGGGCGGTCGATCAACCTGGCGATCTCCGAGCGTGGGCTGGACGCGCTGCGCCGGATCGGGCTGGTCGATCAGGTGATGGCGGACGCGTTGCCGATGAAGGGCCGGATGATCCATCCGGTCTCCGGGCCGCTGGATTTTCAGGCCTACTCGGCGTCGGGTGATCGGGCGATCAACTCGATCAGCCGGGGCGCGTTGAACAACGCTCTGCTGTCTGCGGCTGCGGATGCTCCGGGGGTGACGGTCGAGTTCGAGCACCGGTTGGTGGAGCTGGACTCGCAGGCGGGGCGGATGGTGTTCGCGACGCCTGCCGGGAAGGTGTCGGCCGCGGCGGACGTGGTGCTGGGGGCCGACGGGGCCGGGTCCGCGGTGCGCGAGCAGTTGCTTGCCGAGGGCATCGTTGCGGAGGACGTGGACTTCCTCGACTACGGCTACAAGGAGCTGTCGATCCCGGCGGTCTCCGGTGACTTCGCGCTGGATGCCGGGGCGCTGCACATCTGGCCGCGCGGGACGTCGATGATGATCGCGCTGCCGAATCCGGATCGGTCCTTCACCTGCACACTCTTCTGGCCGGCCGGATCCTTCGACGCGCTGACCGATCCTTCGGGGATCGAAGCGCATTTCCGGGAGAACTATCCGGATCTGTTGCCGTTGGCGCCGGACCTGGTGGACGACTACCTGCACAACCCGGTCGGCGTACTCGGCACAGTGCACACGCTGCCCTGGCAGGCTCACGGGCGTACGGCGCTGCTCGGCGACGCCGCCCACGCCATCGTCCCGTTCTACGGTCAGGGGGCCAACTGTGCCTTCGAGGACGTGGTCGAGCTGGACCGTTGCCTGGACGACACCGGCGGCTCATGGGCCCGGGCGCTCCCGCTGTTCGAGGCGCGCCGCCGTGAGAACACCGAGGCGATCGCCGACATGGCCCTCGACAACTTCGTCGAGATGCGCGACAAGGTGTCGTCTCCGGTCTTCCGGCTGACCAAACGCGTCGAGCACGCGCTGGAGCGCCTCCTCCCCGGCACCTACGTCTCCCGCTACGAACTCGTCTCCTTCTCGACCACGCCGTACGCCGAGGTCCAGCAGCGGGTACGTCGTCAGCACCAGGTGCTCGGGCTGGGTGCGGTCGCCGCGGCGGGCGTACTGATGGGGCTCTTGCGAAGGAGGGGCCGGCGATGAGCCTGTGGACATCCGAGTTGCTGACCGGGCAGCCCAGTTCGGTCGGGCTCCTGCGGCACTTCATCGACGGCGCGTTCGTGGAGAGTCCGTCGACGTTCGCGAAGATCAGCCCGGTGACAGGTAAGCAGATCTTCGACGTGTGCGAGGCGGACTCCGAGACTGTCGACGCGGCGGTGAACGCTGCCCGGGCGGCGCTGCGTGGCCCGTGGGGACGCATGAGCGAGCAGGAACGGGCGGCGGTGCTGCGGCGGGTCGCGGACGAGTTGGAGCGGCGGTTCGAGGATCTGGTCGCGGCCGAGGTGGGGGACACCGGGAAGTCGATCAGCCAGGCGCGGACGCTCGACATCCCGCGCGGCGCGGCCAACTTCCGGGCGTTCGCCGACTTCGCGACCACGGCGGCAACCGAGTCCTACACCACCGTGCTGCCGGACGGGCGGCGGGCGTTGAACTACGCCGTACGGAAACCGGTCGGTGTGGTGGCGATCGTCGTACCGTGGAATCTGCCGTTGCTGCTGCTCACCTGGAAGGTCGCGCCGGCGCTTGCCTGTGGCAACGCGGTGGTGGTGAAGCCCTCCGAGGAGACGCCGGCGTCGGCGACCGTGCTGGCCGAGGTGATGGCGGCGGCCGGCGTACCGCCCGGTGTCTTCAACCTCGTGCACGGATTCGGTCCGTCGTCGGCGGGGGAGTACCTGACCCGGCATCCCGGCGTCGACGCGATCACGTTCACCGGCGAGTCCGCGACCGGTACGGCGATCGCCAAGGTCGCCGCGGATCGGGTCAAGGCGGTGTCGTTCGAGCTCGGCGGGAAGAACGCCGGGCTGATCTTCGCCGACGCTTCGCTGGATGCCGCGGTCGAGGGGTCGGTGCGGTCGGTCTTCACCAACGGTGGGCAGGTCTGCCTGTGCACCGAGCGGTTGTATGTCGAACGGCCGATCTTCGACGAGTTCTGCTCACGCCTGGCTCAGCGAGCCTCCGAGTTGACCTACGGCTGGCCCGCCGACGAGGCGACGATGAACATGCCGTTGATCTCGAAGCAGCACCGCGACAAGGTCCTGTCGTACTACGACCTCGCGCGGGCCGAGGGCGCGGAAGTCCTCGCAGGTGGCGGCGTACCGTCGTTCGGCGACGCCCGCGATGGTGGTTGCTACGTGCAACCAACCGTGGTTGCGGGGCTGCCGCCGGACGCGCGGACGAACACGGAGGAGATCTTCGGCCCGATCTGCCACATCGCGCCGTTCGACACCGAGGAAGAGGCGTACGGGCTGGCTAACGACAGCGACTACGGTCTCGCGGCAACGGTCTGGACCCGGGACGTCGGCCGCGCCCACCGCGCGGGTCCGGCGCTGGACGTCGGCATCGTCTGGGTCAACACGTGGTTCCTCCGCGACCTGCGTACGCCGTTCGGCGGGATGAAGCTGTCCGGGGTCGGCCGCGAAGGCGGCAGGCACTCGCTCGACTTCTACTCCGAGCCCACCAACGTCTGCGTGGAGCTGACATGAGCCGGGAAAAGAAAGACCCGGCCCACGAGGGACCGGGTGCATTATGCAGAGCAGTCTACAGCATCTCACCAGCCTGGTGGCCGCGTGTAGTTACCTGCAGGGTCAGGGAGTTGATGGTCGAGGAAGTCGGCCGGCGTGAGCTTCCGCCACCAGTGGCCGCCAGCGCCCTCGGTCGGCTCACCGGTCAAGTCACCGGCGAAGTAGCCGCCCCGGGGGTTCACATGGCCGACCGGCACGACCTGCCGTGCACGCCGGACCGGCAGCTTCAGATCCGAGTCGTTCGAGATCACTACTGCGGCGTCCACCGACCTGCTCAGCACATCGGTCAGGAGATGGGTCGCCAGGTTGACATCGGTGCCCTTCTCCTCTTGGTGCAGGGTCGAGACCATGAACACCGCGCCTGGAAGGGGCGAGCCGAGTGTCGACTGGACCATCACCGGCCACTGCGACGTCACCACCTGCGGCGCACTGCGCGGTCGAGGACCCTTCACCGCGAGCGGCCGATTGCGAATGCCGGTCACGTACTTCCCGTACTCCACCAGGTCGACGCTGGCTGTCGTCACCAGCGCCTTCAGGTAGGCGTCCTGTTCGATGAAACCGGACGGGTTCAGACGTTGGTCGATCCGCGCGGTGCAGTAAGCGATCCGTTGCAGCGCCGGCGCGGACCAGCACCGTTGTTCCGCGATCAATGTCGTTACCAGGGCACGGAGATCGAGCCAGCGCCAGCCGGGCGCTTTCCCGAGCTGATGCCGACCTCCGTAGTACAGGTTGTAACCATCGACGTAGACCCCGACACGCATAGCGGTGCAGCCTACGCATGGTCGGTCGTCTCTGCTGGTGGTTCGCTGTTGCCTGTGGATAAGTCATGAGCGGGACCGTCGTGCCGGGCAAGGCGACGCCGCGGGGGCGGTTCCCGCACGTCAAGGTGTCCGGCGGGTTCGCCTTCGTGGCTGGGACGTCGAGCCGGCGGCCGGACAACACCATCGCCGGGGCGTCGGTCGACTCGTTGGGGACGGTGTCGCTGGACATCCGGGAGCAGACGCGGGCGGTGCTGGAGAACATCCGGGACATCCTGGCGGCCGTCGGGGCGGGACTCGGGGATCTCGTGAGTGTGACGACGTACCTGGTGTCGATGAACGACTTCGGGGGGTACAACGAGGTGTACGGCGAATTCTTCGACGAGTCCGGGCCGGCCCGGACGACCGTCGCAGTTCATCAGCTGCCGCATCCCCAGCTGCTGATCGAGATATCCGCTGTTGCGGCCATCCCACAAGGACACAGCCCGCACAAGGAGGAGTAGGCATGGTCAATCTGGAGTCGACGAACTTTCCGCAGTGGATCGAGGAGAACAAGCACCTGCTGAAGCCGCCGGTCGGCAACAAGCAGATGTTCCCGACCGGGGACGACTTCATCACGATGGTGGTCGGCGGGCCGAACCAGCGCACCGACTTCCACGTCGACCCGTACGAGGAGTTCTTCTACCAGATCAAGGGCACCATGCACGTCGACGTGATGACCGACGACGGCCCCGCCCGGGTCGACATCAACGAGGGCGAGATGTGGGTGCTGCCGCGGAGCATGCCGCACTCGCCGCAGCGCGAGGCGGACTCGATCGGCCTGGTGATGGAGCGCGTCCGCGAGCCGGGCACGCTGGAAAAGTTCCGCTGGTACTGCGCGAACTGCAACGGGATCGTGCACGAGGTCGAGCTCCAGGTGACGGACATCGTGGCCGACCTGCCGCCGGTCTTCAACGCGTTCTACGAGAGCGAGGACGCCCGGACCTGCCCGCAGTGCGGCACCGTGCACCCCGGTAGAGGCTGATGACTGTCGATGTCCACACTCACCTGGTGCCGAAGGGCTGGCCGGATCTCTCGGTAGCGTGCGGCGGCGACGGCTGGCCGTGGTTGCGGATCGACTCCGAGCGGGCCGCGATGATCATGGTCGACTCGACCGAGTTCCGGCCGATCGGCCCGCAGGCCTGGGATCGGGACGTCCGGCGGGGCGATATGGATGCCGATGGCATCGACCTGCAAGTGGTCTCGCCGACGCCGGTGTTCTTCGGCTACGACCGGCCGGCGGATCAGGCGGTCAAGCTGGCCAGGATCTTCAACGATCTCACGCTGGAGACGCTTGCCGGCGACGACCGGTTCGTCCCGTTCTGTCAGGTGCCGCTGCAGGATCCGGACGCGGCCTGCGCGGAGCTCGATCGCTGCCGGGCCGCCGGTCATGTCGGGGTCGAGATCGGCAACCACGTCGGCGACAAGGACCTCGACGACGCGGGGATCGTTGCCTTCCTCAACCACTGCGCCGAGACCGGGACGCCGGTGCTGGTGCATCCGTGGGACATGCCCGGTGGTCCGCGCCTGGACCGCTGGATGGCCCGCTGGCTGACCGGGATGCCGGCCGAGACCCATCTGTCCCTGCTGGCGATGATCCTGGGCGGTGCGTTCGACGCGCTCCCGCCGTACCTGCGGATCTGCTTCGCCCATGGTGGCGGGAGTTTCGCGTTCTGGCTCGGGCGGCTGGAGAACGCCTGGCACCGGCGCGGCGACATCGTCCGTGGTTGCTCGCAGCACCCACCGTCGTACTACCTGGACCGGATCCTGGTCGACACGGTGGTGTTCGAATCAGCGCCTTTGCGGCTTCTTGTCGATACCTTGGGGGAAGACCACGTTCTGGTCGGCAGTGATTATCCCTATCCACTGGGTGAGCGGCCGGTCGGGGAGGTGGTACGGACGGCCGGTTTCCTGACCGCGGAGCAGCAGCACAAGCTGCTGTCCACGAACGCTTTGCACTTCCTTGGAATTCAACGCAGTTTCGGGAGGTCTGAATGAGTGAAGACCGATCGGTTCTGTCCCGCGCGGCGCGCGGGCCCGACGAGGAGCTCCGCTACGGCGACGACGCGGACCAGGTGATCGACTACTGGCACGCGAAGGAGTACCGGCCGCTGGTCGTGTTCGTGCACGGTGGTTTCTGGCGGCCGAAGTACGACCGGACGCACGCCCGCCCTCTCGGTGAGGCGCTCTCCGATCTCGGCTGGCCGGTGCTGTCCCTGGAGTACCGCCGCGAGCCCGGTGATCCCGATGTCACCACGACAGACGTCCGTACGGCGCTCGAGGCCTTACCCGACCTTGTCGACGTCCACGCGGGCTACGTGCTGATGGGCCACTCCGCCGGCGGCCAGTTGGCCCTCTGGGCGGCTGCAACCCTCAACCCGGTCCGGCTCCGCGGCCTGATCGCCCTCGCCCCCGTCGCCGACCTCCTGATGGCCGACCGGATGGATCTCGACGGCGGCGCGGTCCAGGCCTTCATCGGCACCGGCGTCCGCAACGACCTCGACCCCGTCCACCTCCCGGCGTCGATCGCCCCGGTCAGCCTCATCCACGGCACCGGCGACACGATCGTCCCGATCAGCGTCACCGAGTCCTACTTCACCGCCCACCCCACCGCCCACTTCATCCGCGCCCAGGACTGCGGCCACTACCAGCTGATAGATCCCTTGACCGAGCCCTTCCACGACGTAACCGCCGAACTGACCCGCCTCACCGGCTGAGGAGGTCAGTCCTCATCGGGGATACGCCGCCACACGGCGCCTCGTCCAGCGCCTTCGGGGCTGACCTTCTGCTCGTTCTTGAGCTCTTCCAGGACGAGCCGAATGGTCTGGTCGCTGACTCCCGGCAGCGCCGTACGGACATCCGCAAGGCGGAATACCGGGGCCGCATGCTTCAGCACGTGGGCACGCACCCGGTCCTGCTTCGTGCCGCCGCTCCGATCGGCAGCCGCACGGCGCGCGAAGGTCCGGTACGCGGAAGCCAGCACGGTGACGAAGTACGACAGCCATGGCCAGGGATTCGCCTGATCGTCGTGCCAGTCATCGGTCGAGCGAAGGAGTGCCGTGTAGTACTCGTCGGCGGAGTCCGCGATGAGCTGCTCCAGGGAGACCCACCGGCAGACCTCGTACCCGGCGTCGACCAGAAGTGCATTGGTCAACGCGCGGGCGACTCGGCCGTTCCCGTCTGCGAACGGACGGATGACGAGCAGGTCGAGGATCATCAAGCCGACCAGCAGGACCGGGTGGTGCCTGGCATCAGCCTGAGCATCCCGGTAGCGAGCGATGAGATCCGTGAGGTACTCAGCCGTCCTCGCCGCCGGAACGGGCACGAACCGCACGGTCGTGCTCCCGTCGGGCGACCGATCCACGACAAGGTTGTCGTCGGTCTTGAGCTGACCACCGGGGTGCGCCGTCTCGGACCAGAGCAGCCGGTGCAGGTGCAGCAGCAGCCCGATGGTCAGCGGGTGCCAGTCCTCCTGGAACAGGTAGTCGAGCGCCTTGCGGTAGCCGACGAGCTCCTGCTCGCTTCTGCTCCGCAAGACCCCAGCACTGCCGTCAATGACGCGCTCTGCCCGCTCGGCGTCGGGGACCACGACCCCCTCGATGGCCGAGGAGGCAGTGATGCTCTGGATCCGGGCACGGTTGGCGAGCTCGGTCAGCAGCGCCGGCAACTGATGCCGGTACAGCGCCTCGCTGCCCCTACCGGTGTCGATCGATCGGAGCCGCATGACGACGTCAGCCGGGACCTGGCCGATCAGGCGGTCAAGGTCTGCGAACGAGCGCACCCGAATCCTCCAAAGAAACCAACAAACATACTAATCACTGTCCATCTTAGTATGATTGTCGGTTTCTTTAGCATGTTTCTACCTCCATGTCGTCACACTCAGTGCCGCCCGCTCACTCGTTGTTCTGGTTCAGCTGAGGCGTTTGGCGGCGGTGAGGAGGCCTTCGGAGGTGGGGAGGAGGGCCGAGACGAGGTCGTCGTCGTCGCGGACGGCGCGGATCAGGTCGCGGAGGGCGGTGGTGTCGGGGTCCCGGCGGGCCGGGTCGGCGACGCGGCCGCCGGTGAGGATGCCGGCGAAGGCGACGATGCCGCCGGGGCGGAGCAGGCGCAGGGCCTCGTGCAGGTACGCCGTGTTCTCGCGCCGGTCGGCGTCGCAGAAGACCAGGTCATAGTGGCCGTCGGTGAGCCGGGTGACCACGTCCAGCCCGGCGCCGGCGATCAGGCGGAACCGGTTCGACGGGACGCCGGCGCTGAGGAACGTCTTGCGGGCCAGCCGCTGGTTCTCGGCGTCGATGTCGACCGTGGTGAGGGTGCCGTCGGTGCGCATCCCGCGCAGCAAGGCCAGCCCGGAGACGCCGGTGCCGGTGCCGATCTCCACTACCGCCTTGGCGCCCACGCCGGCGGCGAGCAGGCTCAGCGCGGCGGCCGCGCCGGGGCCGATCGCGGTGATCCCGCTCTCGTCGGCGCGCGCCCGCGCACCGGTGACGACTTCGTCCTCACCGGTGTAGTCCTCGGCGTACGCCCAGGACGTCGGGTCGATGCCGGTGGCGATGATGCCCTCCCAAGATTCTGCCGCTGCGCTCCTCATGCTGATCCGAAGCCTAGCGGCAAGAGGTCCGCATTCCGTGTCTCCCGCGCGGAGACTGCGCACTCTTGCTCATTACACGCGGCCTTGAATCAGATATGATCGTCACACGAGACAAGACCGGGCCCAGTGAGGGAGGTGCGGAGTGCGGTCAGGCGCGGATGACGTCGATGCCGGCTTCCTTGAAGACGGTCAGCTGGGATTCGTCGGCCTGCGCGTCGGTGACGAGCGTGTCGATCTCGCTCAGCTCGCAGATCCGGGCGAACGCGCGCTGTCCGAGCTTGGAGGAGTCGGCCACCACGACCACCTTCGCGGCCCGGCTGACGATCAGCTGGTTGATGTTCGCCTCGCCCTCGTGATGGGCGGTGGCGCCGGTCTCGTCGATCCCGTCGACGCCGATGAAGGCGATGTCCAGGGACAGGTCGGACAGGATCCGGTGCGACAGCGGCCCGATCATCTCGTAGGACTGCGGCCGCGCGACGCCGCCGGTGAGCACCATCTTCACGTGCGGCCGGACGATCAGCTCGTTGGCGATGTTCAGCGCGTTGGTGACGAGGGTGAACGCCGGCTCGCCGTGCTCGGCGGACAGCTCCGGCCGGGTCGCCAGCGTGCGCGCCACCTCGGAGATGGTGGTGCCGCCGTTCATCCCGATCACCATGCCGCGCCGCACCAGCGTGGCCGCGGCCTGCGCGATCCGCTGCTTCTCGGACGCGAAACGCGCAGTCTTGTAGCGCAGCGGGAGGTCGTACGACACTGCGTTGGCGACCGCGCCGCCGCGGGTCCGGGTGAGGAGCTGCTGCTTGCCGAGGTGGTCGAGATCGCGCCGGATCGTCGCCGCGGACACGTGCAACTGCTCGGCGAGCTCGTCGACGTCGATGGCGCCCTTCTCGGCGAGCGACTCGAGCAAGGTGTTCAGGCGTTCATAACGCTTCACCCGGGGCTCCTCCTTCACACAATCGGTCAGCCGGGTGGCGGCTGGTTGGCACCATTCGATCACGTTCGAGCAGTTTCGACCATGACAAGTGCGGAGACGACATGACGCAGATGCCTTTTGTGAGCACTGAGATCGCCACTCAACCAGACCTCTGGCGACAGGTCGCGGACGGTTTCGCGCAGTACGGCGGTTCGTTGCCGAAGCCCGGTCAGCGGGTCGCGGCCGTCGGCTGCGGCACGTCGTGGTTCATGGCGATGGCGTACGCCGCCCGGCGCGAGGACCTCGGCCAGGGTGAGACCGACGCGTTCGCGGGATCGGAGTTCCCGGCCGGCCGCGCGTACGACGTGGTGGTCGTGATCAGCCGGTCGGGTACGACGACCGAGGTGCTGGACCTGATCCGGGCCACGGACCTGCCGACGGTCGCGATCACCGCGACCCCCGGCTCGCCGATCGTCGAGCTGGCCGACCAGACCATCATGCTCGACTTCGCCGACGAGCAGTCCGTCGTGCAGACCCGCTTCGCGACCACGACGCTGGCGTTGCTGCGCGCGTCGCTGGGCGAGGACCTCACGCAGGCTAGCGCGGACGCTCAGACCGCGCTGACCATCGACGTGGACGATCTCGCGAAGCTCGAGCAGGTCACGTACGTCGGCACCCGGTGGACCGTCGGTCTGGCCCACGAGGCCGCCCTGAAGCAGCGTGAGGCTGCGTCGGCGTGGACCGAGGCCTACCCGGCGATGGACTACCGGCACGGCCCGATCGCGATCGCCCAGGCCGGGCGTGGCGTCTGGGTCTTCGGCGAGGCTCCGGCCGGTCTGCTCGACGACGTCGCCGCTACCGGCGCGACCGTCGTACACCACCCGGACCTCGACCCGATGGCGTCGTTGGTGGTGGCCCAACGAGTCGCCGTCGCCAAGTCCCTCGCCCTCGGCCTGAACCCGGACCAGCCCCGCAGCCTCACCCGCTCCGTCATCCTCGACTGAGGGCGGGCGCGGCGGCCGTCCTCGAGATCGCGGCGACGCGGCCGAGGACTGCCGCCGCGACGAGGCCGGAGGCTACAACCAGCAGGGCTTTGTGGGTGCCGATGGCTGGGACGAGGAGGCCGCCGGCAGCTTGGCCCAAGGCGGCTGCGCCGACGCGGAGGCTGGCGGCTGTGGTGCTGACGCGGCCCTGGAGTGACTCGGGGCTGTAGCGCTGCCGGGCCGCGAACATGGCGGGCAGCGTCGGCCCCTCCAGCAACCCGGACAGCGCAGCCAACAGCAGGAGTACGGGGAAACTCGCGGCAAGCGGCCAGGTGGTCAGAGTGAGGCCATAGGCCGCGACGGACACCATGACGACGTGCTCCGGACGCCAGCGAGTCTGGAGCCGTCCGAGCAGCAGAGCGGTCGTGATGCTGCCGATCTCCAGTGCGGTCCACAGATAGCCCGCAGCGGACCGCGGCATGCCGAGTGCCGCCATGTGCAGCGGCAGAGTGATCAGCAGGAAGCCGGTCACGCCCATGAGCAGTGTTGTGGTCACAGTGGACGCCCTGAGCCGCGGTGTGCGCGCGAGGTGGGTGAGACCGCCGATCACCGATGCCATGAAGGGCTCGCCGCTGGTCCCGGCGGGCGGGAGCGCAGGCAGCCGGGTGATGGCGCAGATGCTGAGTACTGCGGCCGCCGCGATGACCAGGACCGCGGCCTCCACCGACACGGTCGCTGCGATCGTGGCGGCCGTCGCCGGACCGGTGATGGTGGCGGCGCCGAAGCTCGCGGCTTCCAGCGAGTTGGCCCGAGCTAGCCGAGCTCGAGAGACCAGACTCGGCAGCATGCTGGTGAAGCCGCCGCTCACCATCGGCAGCGTCGCGCCGGCGACCGCTGCGAGCGCTGGAGTGATCCAGTGCGCGCTATGGCCGACCACGCCCAGCAGACTGAGCATGACCACGCCCAGCACCGCCTGGTTGAGTACGAGCGCACTCCGGCGGTACGGCGTCCTGTCGAGCCACGCACCGAGGAGCGGGCCGGTCACCACCGCGGGCAGCGCGTAAGCGGCTCCGGTGATCCCAGCCAGCGCGGGACTGTCCGTGCGGTCCAGGACGAGCAGCACCAGCGTGAACGCGACCATCTCGTCGGCAAACCTCGCCAGGGTCGCTGCCAGGTAGTAGCTGGGCACGCCATCCTCCTGTAACGCAATAGTGGCAGTTACGCGTTACGCTATCAAAGGCGTTACCGATGGGAGAGGTCAGTGGAGATTCAGACACCGGACCGGTTGGTGCGGCTCGCGGTCGACTTGGTCAACACCCGCACCCGTGACCCGGAGAAACTGACGACACCGGATGCGGTCCGCGACTTCCTGCTCGCGCATGGCGAGTCCGACCCGATCGAGCTGGACGAAGGCGACCTGGCCGCAGTCCGCGCGGTCCGTGAGCAGATCCGGCCGGTCTTCCATGCCGATCCGGCGGATGCGGCCAGCACGCTCAACGAGTTGCTCACGGAGTACGCCGTACGGCCGTATCTGTCCGAGCATGACGGGGCGCCGTGGCATCTGCATGTGGCGAAGCCGGACGCGACCTGGGCCGAGTGGCTGGCGGCGACAGCGGCGCTCGGGCTGGCGAGTTTCGCGGCCGGCCGTGGGTTCGCCGCGATCGGCTCGTGTGCGGCCGTGGACTGCGAGCGGGTCTTCGTCAATCCGGCCGAGCGACGGCCGCGCAAGTACTGCACCCCAACCTGCGCGAGCCGCACCAGAGTCGCAACGTATCGAGCTCGTCGCGCTTGAGGTCTAGTATTTGCGAAAGCGCTTGCGCTACTCTGCGGAACGGTCGGCTCGCTGACCGCCATCCCCGCTGAGGAGTTCCGATGACCAGAACCGCAATCCGTTCCACCGCAGCGCTTTCGACCTCCGCTCTCCTGCTGGCGGGGCTGGTGGCCTGCTCCAGCAGCCCGTCCTCGGCCGGTGAATCCGGCGCCGGTGGACAGGTGACGATCACGGTCGGTGACCGCCCGACGAGTTCCGATCCGGCCAACCGGGCCCAGTACGACCAGAAGGTGGCCGACTTCCAGAAGGCGAACCCGGACATCAAGCTCAATCCGGTCGAGACGCTCTGGGATCCGACCACGTTCCAGGCCCAGGCGGCCGGCGGGCAGTTGCCCGACGTACTGAATGTGCCGTTCACCGAGCCGCAGGGGATGATCGCCCGCAAGCAGGTCGCGGACCTGACCAAGGCGCTCAAGGACGACGGCCTGCTGGACGAGCTGAACCCGTCGGTGCTGAAGATCGCCCAGGACCAGTCCGGCAACGTGTTCGCCGTCCCGACTGCGGCGTACTCGGTCGGCCTGATCTACAACCGCGACCTGTTCACCAAGGCCGGGCTCGATCCGGACAAGCCGCCGGCGACCTGGGACGAGGTCCGCGCGGACGCGAAGAAGATCACCGCCGCGACCGGCCAGGCCGGGTACGCGCAGATGACCACGAACAACACCGGCGGCTGGATGTTCACCACCCAGACCTACGCGTTCGGCGGCACGATCGAGACCACCGACGGCAGCAAGGCGACCTTCGACGACGCGCCGTCCCGGGCCGCGCTGCAGGCGTTGCACGACATGAAGTGGGTCGACAAGTTGATGGGCCAGGCCGTGCTCTACGACATCGACGGCATCTCCAAGGTGTTCGCGGCCGGCAAGATCGGCATGTACATGTCCGCGCCGGACGCCTACCGCACCCTGGTCACCACCAACGGGCTCAAGGCCTCGGCCTTCGGGATCGGCCCGATGCCGCAGCAGGGCGGCGACCACGGCACCCTCAGCGGCGGCAGCGTCCAGATCGTCAGCCCGACCGCGACGGACGCCGAGAAGGCGGCCGCGATCAAGTGGATCAAGTTCGCTTACCTGAACAAGTACGTGAACCAGGACCTGGCGGTCACCAGCGCCAAGAACGGCGTGGCGGCCAAGCAGCCGGTCGGCGTCCCGGGTCTCCCGGTGGTGGCGGCCGACCAGTACGCGACGTACCAGTCGTGGATCAAGCCGTACGTGAACGTGCCGCTGGCGAACTTCGCGCCGTACACGAAGGTCGCGGCCGACCAGAAGATCGTGCCCGAGCCGCCGGTGAAGGCCCAAGAGGTGTACGCCGCGCTCGACCCGGTGGTGCAGACCGTGCTGGGCAACGAGAAGGCCGACATCCCGGCGCTGCTGACCAAGGCCGCCGGCACGGTGAACGCCAAACTCGGGCGCTGAGTTGCCTACCGCAACCACCACTCGCCCGACCGGTGTCTCGGCGCCTGCCCGGGACACCGGGGTGCGGCGGCGCCTGAACCGGGGGCTGCTGCGACGGGCCCGGAACGGCGTCCCGGCAGTGGTGTTCGCGCTGCCGGTTGTGCTGATCTTCCTGGTCTTCTCCTGGGGCCCGATCGTCCGCGGGCTCGTGATGAGCCTGCAGCAGACCAACCTGATCGATCCGGTGCGCTGGGTCGGACTGGAGAACTTCCGGTACGTCCTGACCGACCCCGCGGTCGGTCAGGCCACCATGAACACGGTCTGGTTCACCCTGCTGGCGCTGCTGTTCGGCTTCCCGCTGCCGATCCTGCTGGCGATGTTCCTGTCCGAGCTGCGCGGCCGGTCCTGGGCCCACACGACACTCGCGTACCTGCCGGTGATCACTCCGCCGGTGGTGGCGATCCTGTTGTGGCGCTTCTTCTACGACCCGTCGCCGAACGGGATGTTCAACAGCATCCTCGGGGTGTTCGGGCTGGGACCGTTCCTCTGGCTGGACAGTCCGTCGTCGGCGATGCCCTCGATCGTGCTGGAGGCGACCTGGGCCGGGGCCGGCAACGCGGTGATCATCTACCTCGCCGCTCTGACCTCGGTGCGGGCCGATCTGTACGAGGCGGCCGAACTGGACGGCGCCGGCGTGGTCCGCCGGGTGTGGCACGTGATGTTGCCGCATCTGCGCGGCGTACTGCTGCTGATGCTGCTCCTGCAGGTGATCGGCACCATGCAGCTGTTCACCGAGCCGCTGCTGTTCACCGGGGGAGGACCGCAGGGAGCGACGACCACCATCCTGCTGCTGATCTACAACTACGCCTTCGTCAACGGTGACTACGGCGCCGCTACCGCGTTGAGCGTGCTGTTGGCGCTGGCACTCGCCGCACTGTCGGCTGTCTTCCAGTTCGCGACGCGTGGCTGGAGTTCCGAGTGAGCGGCGAGCGCGGCGCGCTGTCGGACTCGGACCGCCGGCAGACCCGCATCCGCCTGCCGTTCGTCATCGGTCAGGTCGTGGTGTTCGCCGGTCTGCTGGTGGCAGGCCTCGGCCCGTTCCTGTGGTTGCTCAAGGCAGCGATCTCACCGACCCAGGACAGCATTCGGCAGCCACTCGCGTTCTTCCCGTCCGGCAAGGTGCAGTGGCAGAACCTCGCCACTGCCTGGCAACAGGGTCACATCGGCTACTACCTCGGCAACACCGCCATCATCGCGGCCGGTACGGCGCTGGCGTCGCTCATCATCTGTACGACGGCGGGCTACGTGCTGAGCGTGCTCCGGCCGCGCTGGGGACCGGTGTTGTCCGCGGCGATCCTGGTGACGCTGTTCGTGCCGCACATCGTCTCGCTCGTCCCGCTGTATCTGACCGTGCTGAAGCTCCCAGTGGTGCACAGCAACCTTACCAACACGTTCTGGGCGGTCTGGCTCCCACCCGCGGCCAGTGCGTTCAACGTGCTGATCGTGAAGCGATTCTTCGACGGCATCCCGCGGGAGTACTTCGAGGCGGCCCGGATCGACGGTGCCGGTTCGCTGCGGGTGTTCACCTCACTCGTGCTGCCGCTGTCGCGTCCGATCCTCGGTGTGGTCCTGCTGCTCAGCATCATCTCTTCCTGGAAGGACTATCTGTGGCCTCTGCTGGTGCTGACGAATCCCGATCTGCAACCGGTCTCGGTGGCGTTGCCGAAGATCGCCAAGGTGACGGAGCTCAACATCCAGTTGGCGGGTCTGTTCCTGGCCCTGCTGATCCCGGTGGCGCTGTTCCTGGTCTTCCAGCGAGCGTTCCTGCGTGGCGTGGGCCTGTCCGGGGGAATCAAGGCGTGAGGCATGTTCTCGTCACCGGGGCGGATGGATCGATCGGCCGGGCCGCGGTCGCCGGTCTGGGGACAGCCGGGTACGACGTGACCGGTCTGTCTCTGCGCTACGACCACCCGAGTACGGCGGACCGCCCGCTGGTCGGGGACGCGCGCTCACCGGTCGACGTCTCGGCCGCGCTCGACGGCGTGGACGCCGTACTGCATCTGGCCGCGATCCCGCATCCGAGTCTCGGTACGCCGGAGGAGGTGTTCGAGAACAACGTCGCGGCGACGTTCAACGTGCTCTCGCAGGCCGGGCAGCGGGGGATCGGCCGGGTGGTGATCGCGAGCAGTATCAACGCGTTCGGCATACCGATGAACGTGCATCCGGTGGTGCCGGCGTACTACCCGCTCGACGAGGAGGTCCGGGCCGACATCTCGGATCCGTACTCGCTGTCGAAGAGTGTCGACGAGCAGAGCGCCCGGATGGCGTGGCGGTGCTGGGGCACCAACGTGATCGCCCTGCGCTTCCCACTGGTGAAGACCCGCGAGCAACTACTGCGATTCGCGGCCAATGCCGAACGTGACCCATCGACGATGGCCCGCGAGGGCTGGGCGTATCTGGATCTGCGGGACGGCGTCCGGGCGATCATCGCGGCGCTCGAGTCACCGGTGACCGGAGCCCACGTGGTCGGGCTGGCCGCCGACGACATCCTGATCGACCGTCCCACAGATGAACTGTTGCGCGAGTACGCCCCGACGGTTCCGGTACGGCGGCCGATCGCGGGACGGGACGCATTGGTCGACACGTCACGGGCCCGGGAACTGCTCGGGTTCACCCCGCGCCACTCGATCCACTCCACCCACGAGAACCACCACGACACTCACGCCATTTGAGAGGGTCAACCCCCGAGTTGGTGGGTTGCCCCCACGGAATCTGAGTGGGCAACCCACTATTTCAGGCGGTAACCCCCCAAATGGTTCGGGGGAAAGCAGCGGGCGCTCAAACGGTGTCGGCGATGACCAGTTGAGGTACGACGTACTGGATGCCGGGCTCGGGGTCGGGTTCGAGCAGGCGGCCCGTGAGCCGTGGGCGTGTGGGGCGCGGGCACGGAGGAGGGCCGGTGTACTGACGAACGGGTAGTCGTCAGCTGCGCGGGGACATGGCGGAGGTGTTCAGACTGGAAGCGGGCCGGTTCGGCGGGGGCGACGCCGACTACTACCCGTTCGTCAGTACACCGGCCAACCCAATCAACCAGCCCCGAACCTCGGACACCTCATCGAGACCACGGACACCGGACCCGATGTCCGCAGTCCCCACTGAGTGACCCACCCCCTCGCCCACCTCCAAACCCGGACCGACGGCCCCCACCGGACCTACCCGCTGACCCCCGACCAGCACCCACAACCACACCAGCACCCACAACCACACCAGCACCCACACATCAGGCAAGCCGGAGATGGCGCTCGCCTGCTCACGGTGTGGGTGGTGGCGGTATGCGCGTGTTGGTCGGAGGACGGACCCAGATCCGGTGACCTGGGGCAGCCGGTGGTGTGGCCTGGTGTGGTGCAGGTCGACAGGACGTGTCGGCCAGGCCCTGCCCGGGCCGGCCGGGTTCACGCGGGAATGCCTGCCCCGACCACCACCACCGAACCGACCATCCTGTCGACCTGCACGCCAGCCACCCGAGCCCCACCAGCCAAGCCGCATCCCAGACCCCCTCCCACATCACCCACACAACCAGCAGCAGAGCCCCATTTGAGCGGTTGACCCCTGAGTGGGTGGGTTGCCCCCTCGGAATCTGAGGCGGCAACCCACCACGTCAGGGGTCAACCCCCTGAACTGGCTCGGGTGAGGGAGGTGGGGGTCAGACGGTCTCGGCGATGACCAGTTGAGGTGCGACGTACTGGATGCCGGGCTCGGGGTCGGGTTCGAGGAGGCGGGCCGCGACCTGGCGGCCGATCTCCTCGAGTCCGACCTCGATCGTGGTCAGGTGCCGGCTGACGCGCTGGTCGTGCATCAACTGCTCCCAGTTGTCGACGCCGATCAGCGCCACGTCACCAGGGACCTGCCGGCCACTCGCCCGGACGACGCGCTCGGTGCCCCGGGCGATCGCGTCACTGCCACAGAAGATCGCGTCGACGTCGGGTGCCGCGGCCAGGACCTCGCGGGCGGCTTCCTCGCCCCAGCTCTCCCGCCAGCGGCCGAAGCGGACCGGCGTCACCCAGTCGAGTCCGGCGTCGGCGAGGACCTGGCCGGCGCCCACGGCCCGGCGCTGCGCGGCGTTGTCGTGCGGCTCGGCGGTGATGTGGGCGATCCGGCGGCGGCCGGTCGACAGCAGATGGGTCGCCGCGAGCCGTCCGATCGCGGTGTCGTCCGAGGTGATCGTGACGTCGTCCGGGTCCTCCGTGAAGGTGAAGGCGTAGATCACCGGTACGTCGAACCGGCTGGTGAGCGACGGGGTCGGGAACGACGTGCCGGTGCCGATCACGATCACGCCGTCGATCCGGCGGGCCCGCAGTTGCAGGATGCTCTCGGTGACGTCCTGCTCGTCGATCCGCGCGTCGTAGAGCAGGATGGCCTGCTCCTTGGCGCCGAGCTCGGTGGCGGCGGTGGCCAGCACGACCCGGG
Organism: Kribbella sp. NBC_01484; assembly: GCF_036227145.1. Lineage (NCBI taxonomy): Bacteria > Bacillati > Actinomycetota > Actinomycetes > Propionibacteriales > Kribbellaceae > Kribbella > Kribbella sp. NBC_01484. Next base: position 761,693 of record NZ_CP109437.1, on the reverse strand, counting down.
TGAACGGGTTCGAGGCGCGGTGGGTGAGCACACCGATGGTCTGGCTCCGGCCGCGGGCGAACGACCGGGCCAGTGCGTTGTGCCGGAAGCCGAGCCGGTCCGCGGTGACGCGGACGTGCTCACGGGTCGCCGCCGAGATCCGGTCGGTGCCGTTGAGTGCCTTCGACGCGGTCGACAGCGACACCCCCGCGGCAGCGGCCACGTCGGACAGGGTGATCAGCTGGTCGGCCATCTCCTCATCGTAGTCAGTGATGAGCCGTTGACAGCGGGCTCACCGAAAGCCAAGGTGTGATGTGCGAAATCGCTTTCGCATCCTGGGATGAGAGCTCCATGATCCGTCGCCGCTCCGGCGCGATCAGTCTTCTCACGGCCGGCCTGTTGCTGGCCGCCGTACTGCAGATCCCCACGGCCCTGCCGGCCGCCGCCGCGGCGCCGACGCTGACCATCGTGCCGAGCACGGTCGGCAACGCGTTCACCGTCGGCCAGCAGGTCAAGCTCGGCTTCACCACCAACGCCGCCACCATCGGCTGGACCGTGCGGGACTCGGCCGGCACCGAGGTTGCCAAAGGCTCGGCCTCGGCCGCCTCGCTCAACGGCCAGCTCCCGCTCTCGATCAGTACGCCGGGCTGGTACCAGGCCGACCTCACCGCGACGGCCTCCGACGGCTGGGTGACGAACGGCGGCACGGACTTCTCCGTACTCACGCCGCACGACTTCTCGACCTCGACCGACACCCGGATCGGCGTCGCCACCGGGCTCGGCTTCAGCAGCGGCGCCAATCCGGGCCTCGGGTCGGTGCCACTGCTGGCGATGAGCGGCATCTCGACCGCGCGCGACGAGGCGTTCTGGGCCAGCGCCGAGACCACGCCCGGCGTGATCCAGTTCCAGCAGAAGGTGAAGGACTACAAGGCCGCGCTGGATGCGAACAACGTCGACTTCCTCAACATCCTCGACTACGGCAACCCGCTCTACTACCCGGACGAGGCGCCGTCGACCGACGAGCAGCGACAGGCCTTCACCCGGTACGCCGTGGCCGCGGTCAACGAGTTCGGTACGGCGCACACGACGTACGAGCTGTGGAACGAGTGGAACTGGCGTGACCTGGACGGCCCTGCTGGTGGTACGGCCGACCAGTACATCGCGCTCCTGAAGACGGTCAGCCCGGCGGTCCGGGCCGCGCATCCCGACGTCAAGCTCACCGGTCCGTCGCTCGCGGTCATCTCGGACTGGCAGGCCTGGTTCACCCGGTTCGCCGACCTCGGCGGCCTGGACTACGTCGACGCGGTCACCATCCACCCGTACGTCCAGCCGAACGACCCGGAGGCGTCGGTCGCCTACGTCAACACCATCCGCAGCATCATGGCGGCGCACGGCTCGACCAAGCCGATCTACATCAGCGAGCAGGGCTGGGCGACCGGCACCAACCCGATGGCGGTCAGCGAGCCGGTCCAGGCGCGCGACCTGGTCCGCGGCGAGCTGCTTGCCTTCGGCAACGGTGTGGCCCGGTACAGCGGCTACAACTTCATGGACTCGGGCACCGACCCGGCCAACGTCGAGCACCGGTTCGGTCTGGTGCGCAACACGCAGGACACGCGGGGTGCGCTGGCGCCCAAGCCGTCGTACGTCGCGACCGCCGTACTGGCCCGGCAGATCGACGAACTGCCGCTGATCGGCCAGACGAAGTTCGGCACCAACGGGTACGACGTCGCCTTCAACGCCGGCGGCGGTCAGAGTGTGCACGCGGTCTGGTCGGCCACCCCCGGTCTGGTGAACGCTGCGGCACCTGCCGGCTCAACCGTCCAGGTGACGAACATGTACGGCGCTGTGACCACGCTGACCGCGGATGCGGGCGGCCACATCTGGGTGAGCGCCGGGCCTGAGCCGGTGTACCTACGCGGCGCCATCAGCGGCGTCGCCCCGTCGAACCGCTTTGCCCTGTCGGTCTCGCCGGAGATCGCCGGTGACCCGGTCAGCGGCAGTCTGACCTTCACGAACCCGGACTCGACCGCACACGCCTTCACTGTCGAGGCCGGCGGCAGCCAGACGAGCGGCAACGTCCCTGCGGCCGGTACGGCGTCCGTGCCGGTCACCTACCCGGCGCAGAACTCGGCCGGCGCCCGAACCTACTCCGCCAGGGTCACTGTGGACGGCGCTCCAGCCGCACTCCTGACCACGAGCGGTACGGCGACCGCACCGCTGACGGTCACCGGGTCACACGTACTCAGCAGCAGCGGACAGGACCTGCTGCGGCTACGAGTCACCAATGCCTCGTCGCACTCGTACACGGTCGCCGGACTCGACTGGGCGTCCGGGAGCGGATCCGGGACGCTGCTGGGCGGCACCACGATCGCAGCCCACGGTACGGCGTCGGCCGACGTACCGCTGACGGTCACGGCAGCCTCGGACTGGGCGGCCAGCTTGCGGATCGCGGGTGTCGCCTTCTTCAAGGCATCAGGCCAACTCCGGCCCGTCGGTACGCCGACAGTCGCGACCGAGCACACCGTGACACTCGACGGGGTGATCGATCCGGAGCTGAGCCAGGTCCCGCCGATCTCCTTGGCCGGCACCGGGACGCCACCGGTGACCGGATGGGGTGGACCCAGCGACCTGTCCGGGTCGCTGTGGCTGACGCATGACAGCCAGAACCTGTACCTGTCCGCCCGGATCATCGACGACGTGTTCTCGCAGCCGAACCGCAACGGCAACATCTGGGGCGGGGACGGCCTCCAGATCGGCATGACGGCCGGTGCACCGGGCGAAGCGACCAGGACGCAGGAGATCGGTGCTGCGCTGACCGACGCGGGCACTGTGGACACGTGGCGGTGGTCTCCGGTGGAGCTGGCCGGGACACCGCCCGGCGTCCAGGCGAAGGTCGTCCGGGACGCGTCGGCCCACACCACGACCTACGAGGTCGCAGTCCCTTGGAGCACGCTGGAGTTCGCGTCCGGTGATCGGCTGCTGTCGGCGACCGTCGTGGTCAACGAGAACGACGGCACCGGCCGCCGTGGCTGGCTGACCTGGGGGACCGGCGTCGCGGAGGCAAAGAATCCAGCCGGCTTCAACGCCATCCGGCTGGACGCGACACCCGCGGCACCAGCCGGCGCGACGGATGCGACGTTCGGCATCACCACGACCGCGCGGCCGCAGTGCTGGAGCGGCGCGGCAGTGCTACCGGTCTACGCCTACAACGCGGGCTCCGCTCCGATGGACGTCCGCTTCACCACTCCGCTCGGCGAACAGAAGATCTCGTCCGTCGGCGCCGGCGAGGGCGCTTACTACGCCTTCCCCGCCGGTGGCTCTTTGGTCGCCGGGTCGCTGACGACAGCGGCGTACCGCTGGAACAACGGCTCACCGCAATACACCCGCCTGACCGTCAACTACCCAGCAATCAACTGCGCCGGATGAGGCCGGTCCGGGGTGGCGCGCCTAGGATCGGGGCGGGACATCCGACCGGAGGAGTACGAGTTGAGTCACACCGTGGTGGCCGAGCTGGTGGCCAATGTGCTGAAGGTCACAGCCAAGGCCGGCGACACGGTGGGGCCGGAGGACACTCTGGTCATCCTGGAGTCGATGAAGATGGAGATCCCGGTGCTGGCCGAGGTGGCCGGCACCATCGTGGAGCTGAGGGTCGTCGAGGGCGAAGTCGTCCGCGACGGCGACCCGATCGCGGTAATAGAAGAGAAGTGATTCAACCGAAATGGCCGCCCACGCGTCTTTACCTATGAGGGCACTGGCCGGGAACTTCCGGCCAGGGCGTCGCGTTGAGCCGTCGTACGACGAATTCAGGGTCCAACCCGGGTTCTCCCGACGTGCGCAGAGGACGGTGACCGCGGCACCATGGCCTTCACGCTTATTGCCGAGAGGACCCTGGGAGGCGTTGCGGTGAAGCCGCTCGACACCCCGACGGTGCCTGCGTTCGAGCCCGTTCCGGACGCGCTGCCGTCGTGGGACGAGATCGTCCGCACCCACTCCGCCCGCGTCTACCGGCTCGCGTACCGGCTGACCGGCAACAAGCACGACGCCGAGGACCTGACCCAGGAGGTCTTCGTCCGGGTCTTCCGCTCGCTGTCGTCGTACACCCCGGGGACCTTCGAGGGCTGGCTCTACCGGATCACCACGAACCTGTTCCTGGACGGCGCCCGCCGCCGGCAGCGGATCCGCTTCGACGGCCTGCCCGACGACGCCCACGACCGGCTTCCGGCCAAGGGCGAGGGCCCGGCCGAGAAGCTCGACTCGGACCTGTTCGACCACGATGTGCAGGACGCGCTGGACGCGCTGCCGGAGGACTTCCGCGCCGCCGTCGTGCTCTGCGACATCGAGGGCATGACGTACGACGAGATCGCCGACGTGCTGGATGTGAAGCTCGGCACCGTCCGCAGCCGGATCCACCGCGGCCGGTCGATGCTGCGCAAGCACCTCGAGCACCGGGCCCCGCGATCCGGGCAGACCCGGGTCGGCGGTCCGCCCGCCGACGGACCGTTGATCGGTGGAGGTGAGCACCGATGACCCTGCAACACCCGTTGGACAAGCTCAGCGCCGTCGTCGACGGCGAACTCGACCACGACTCCCGGGACAAGGTGCTGAGCCACCTGGTCGGCTGCGACACCTGCCGCGCCGAGGTGGACGCGCAGCGCCGGCTCAAGGCCCGGATGGCGGCCCTGGAGTCGCCGGACCCGTCCACCGACCTGATGCAGCGCTTGATGGGCGTCTCGTCGTTCTCCCCAGAGCCGCGTGAGGAGGTCCGTCCGGTGCTCACGCCGGCGGTCACGCTCTTCCCGCAGCGGTCCGCGTTCCCGTCCGGGCGCTCAGGTGGCACCCGGCCGGGCGCACCCCGGACCACGCGCTCCCGGCGGCGCACCGGCGTACTGGGTGCGGCCGGCTCCGCTGCCGCCGTCGCATCCCTGCTCGGTACGGCGTTCGTCGTCGGAGACCCGGCCCGCTCGGAGCAGCCGCCCGCGCTGCAGCCACCGGTCGCGAGCTTCTCGTCCGACCACGCGAGCATGACGGGCGGAGCGCCGTTCGCCGACCCGGTCGCGCTGCTGAACTCCTACAACGGGACTGGGTACGCAGGGCTGAGCCCGACGCTCCAGCCGGTGGCCCTGACAGGACGCTGACCCGTGAGCCTCTCCCGGCTCGCCGTACTGGTCAGCACAGCTCTGATCGGCTTCGGCCTGCCCACGCCCGCCTTCGCGACGCCTGGTGTCTCGCGTGCGGACTCGCCGACGGCGATCAGCTGGCTCAAGAAGGCCGCCGCGGCGCCCAACCGGGTCTCGTACCACGGCACGCAGATCATCACCGCGTGGGGACCACACGGCGCGAGCTCGGCCATGCTCGACATCGTGCACGCGGCCTCGCAGGGCTCCGAGATCAGCGTGGTCGGCTCGTCGTCCGCACCGGGCGCCAAAGCGTTCGTGCAGCGCGCGACGACCACGGGGGCGGCGATCGACGGTGGGCCGCTGACTCTGCTGCAGGCGACGTACCAGCTCGTCTACAAATGCTGCACGGACACCATCGGGCGGACCGCCGTACTGGTGGAGGCCTTGCGGGACGACCAGACGCTGGCGGCCAGGTTCTGGATCGACACGGCGACCGGACTGCTGCTGCAGCGGCAGCTGTTCAGCGTGGACGGCACGACGATGGTCCGGGCGACGGTGTTCACCGAGCTGGAGATCGAGGACTCGGAGTTCCTCGGGCACCTGCCGCCGATGATGCCCAACGGGGTCGAGTCGATGGGCATGGGAAAGGTCGGCGACCTGCGCTCGGCCGGCTGGGTCTGCGCCCCGGAGCTGCCCGCGTCGCTCACGCTGTACGACGTCCACAAGGACACCAGCAACGGGTCACTGCAGTTCTCGTACTCCGACGGGCTGTTCAATGTCTCGCTCTTCGAGCAGCGGGGAGCGCTGGATCCGGCCGCGGTCACCGGGTTCAGCAGCACCGAGAGCCCGGGTGTCTACCTCCGCTACGGGATGCCGTCGTACGTCGTCTGGTCGTCCGGAGGAATCGTCTACACGCTGATCGGGGATCTGCCGCCGGACATGCTCGGCCAGGTGGTCCGCGCGTTCCCGCACGACGTGCCCGTGAAGCTCACCGCCATCCAGCGAATGGGCACCGGGCTGGCCAAAATCGCGACCTGGCTCACTCCGATGGGTGCTCTGTCCGGGAAACTGGGATAATCGAATCTGGAAGTGCCTCTCGGTCACCCCGAGCAGGGGCCTCCGACCGACGACCACGACGATGACGTGAGGCGGGGACCGTGACCAGCGACGACGCCGAGCCGACAGTTCCGAACCCCGCGACCGCGGAGCCGACCGCGATCCTGCCCACCAACGGCACGCCCCCCGCTGGTCCTCCTGCCGGTTCATCACCCCTGACCGCACTCACGCCGCCGACGCCGGCTGCGGGCAACGCACCGATCCCGCCGCCGGGCAGTGACGCGGCGTATCGGCAGACCAACGGACGCTCCGTGACGCAGCGCAGCTTCGGCAAGCCACCCGGACGCGATGAGCTGTCCCAGAACGTACGAGCGCAGGAGCCGACCTTCCGGCCGGTGTACCCGGGTCAGGCGTGGCCGACGCAGCAACCGGCGTACCGGCCGACGTACACCCCGCCGCCACCGCTCGACTGGCACCAGCAGCAGGCCCGTGCGTACACGCCGGCCCCGCCGCCGAAGGCCAACCGGGTGATCATCATCGCGGCGGTGGTCGCGCTGGTGATCGGGGTGATCGCCGGCGCCGGTGCGGCCGCGACCGTCGTCACGCTCGACAACCACGGCACCCCGGTCGCCGATCAGCCCAACACGCCGGTCGGCACCGGCACCGACCCGAAGATCCGGACCGGATCCGTCTCCGCGGTCGCCGCCACCCTGCTGCCGAGTGTCGTCCAGTTGAAGGTCCAGGGCGCCGATGGCTCCGATGCCACCGGGTCCGGCTTCGTGATCGACAACCTCGGGCACATCCTGACCAACAACCACGTCGTCGCGGCCGCGGCGAGCGGCGGCTCGATCCAGGTCGTGACCCAGAGCGGCAAGAACTCGACCGCACGGCTGGTCGGCCGGTCGCCGGCGTACGACCTGGCCGTCGTCCAGGTTGTTGGCCTGGACGCGCCGTCGGTGCAGTTCGGCCGGTCGGACCAGGCCATCGTCGGGCAGGACGTGGTCGCGATCGGCTCGCCGCTCGGGCTGGCCGGCACGGTCACGTCGGGGATCATCTCGGCGAAGAACCGCCCGGTGACCACGGGCGACAGCGTGGACCAGACGTCGTACATCAACGCGCTGCAGACCGACGCGGCGATCAACCCGGGCAACTCCGGCGGCCCGCTGGTCGACATGAACGCGCGGGTGATCGGGGTGAACTCCGCGATCGCGACCGTGCGTGGTTCGGAGGAGCAGAGTGGGAACATCGGGCTCGGGTTCGCGATCCCGATCGACCAGGCCCGGCGGACCGCGCAGCAGTTGATCGCGACCGGCAAGGCGTCGTACCCGGTGATCGGGGCGAGTGTGGACATGACGTTCGAAGGCGGGGCCCGGGTGAGCGCGGTGAGCGCGGGTTCCCCGGCGGCGAAGGCCGGGTTGCGGGTCGGTGACGTGATCACGTCGATCAACAGTCAGACAGTGGACTCCGCCGAGGTGCTGATCGTCGCCATCCGGACGCATCAGCCGGGAGAGAGCGTCCGGATCATCTATGAGCGCGGCGGGAAGGCCCGGCAGGTGAACCTCACCTTGGCTCAGCAGATCGGCTGAGCTTCACTGGTACGGCGAGACGCGTGAGGCTGACCCGGCAGGCGGCGTGACCGGACTGCGGATACCCTTGTCGGCGTTGGGAATGTGGGCTGGAACGACGATGTACAGAGAGGTGGGGACATGTTCGGCATCGGGCCGCTGGAGCTGGTCGTGATCGCGATCGTCGCCGTACTCGTCTTCGGCCCGGACCGGCTGCCGGAGTTCGCCCGGACCGCGGGCCGGCTGTTGCGTCAGGTCCGCCAGATGGTCACCACCGCGCAGAACGACCTGCGCAACGAGCTCGGCCCGGAGTTCGCCGACCTCGACCTGCAGGACCTGAACCCGAAGAACTTCGTCCGCAAGCACCTGCTCGAGGGCTCCGATGACCTCGACGACAAGGCGGTCGCCGACTTCAGCGATTCCGCCCCGCAACGCCTCCCGGCCGGCCAGAAGCCGCCGTACGACCCCGAGTCGACCTGACCGGCTAGGGCGTGTCTGATGGTCCAGCAGACACGCCCTGATCGCGCCGGAAGAGCAGCGCGACGGCGGCGACGCCCGCGACGGCTGGTAGCAGCGCGAGAGTGCCCCAGAGCGGCGGGAAGATGCGGACTCCGTACTCGGAGGACGCCAGCAGGAGCGCGGCGAGGCCTGCGGTGAGCAGGACGACCAGCACGCCCAGGGTCGCGGCGACCCGCCGGTTCGCGCGGGCGACGCCCACCACCAGCAACCACAGCAACGCGTCGACCACGGCAACGCCGTACACGAGGCCGTAGAGCAAGCCCGCGGACGGCTGCTTGCCGTACGACGCGTAGGCGGTGGTGGCGTGGTCGATGAGGGTGCGGCTGCCGGTCTGGTCTGCGATCGCGGCTGCGGCCAGGACGATCGAGAGCACCACGGCGAGCAACGCCGTACGCCGGCCTCCTCTTGCCTGCGTCTCGACTCGGGGATTTTCAGATAGTGACTGTCTCATGCCAGTGACTGTACGAACGCGCCGCCCTCAACGTCAAGAGTTTTAGACAGTGACTTGCTGAAGCGTGGGGCTGTCTCTTAGGGTGCCGCTATGGCTACCGGACTGCGGGAACGCTGGCGTGTGAAGGCGCGGCGCACCATCCAGGAGTGCGCGCTCGACCTGTTCGACGAGCGGGGTTTCGCCGCGGTCACCATCGAGGAGATCGCCGCCGCGGCCGAGGTCTCGCCGTCGTCGGTCTACCGCTACTTCGGTACCAAGGAGGGGATCCTGGTCGCCGACGAGTTCGACAACATGAGCCAGGAGGCGCTGGAGGAGATCCTCGATCTCAACGATCCCGTCGGCAGCCTGGTGCAGATCGTGCTCAGGTACGAAGCGGCACCCGACGACAGTGAGACCTCACGGGCCGAGCGGAGCCCCTGGCGCCGGGTGCGCTACTTCTTCCAGGAGCCATCGGTCCGGATGGCCGCCTGCGCCGCCCTGGACCGCGCCGGCCAACGCATCGCCCCTCTGATGGCGCGCACCGGCGAGTTCACCGAGACCCAGGCCCGCGTGGCCGCCAACGCCTTGGTCTTCGGCTACTTCGCCGCCCTGGAGCAGTGGTACGTCGAGGGCGGCGACCACCCGATCGCCGACTATGTCGAAGACGGGCTGACACCCCTACGCACCATCTGGTCTTCAGCCGGAGAGGTCGGCGGCCAGTAGGTCGTAGGTGACTTTGCCGTCGAGGTGGGTGGAGAGGGGGAAGGCTTCGCGTTCGGTGCCGGTCAGTTGGAAGCCCGCCTTCTCGGCGGTGTGGCGGGCGGCTGTGTTGCTGGCGGCCGTGCGGATGAACAGCCTCCGACCGCCGAAGCCGCCGGCGTCCTCCGCGGCGAAGTACCACTGCGCAACCCGCTCGACAGCCTCGGCCATCACGCCCCGGCCCTGCGCGTCGGGATGCAACCAGTAGCCGAGCTCGCCGTCGCGCACCTGGTCGCGATGGATCCCGAACAGGGTGAGGTTTCCCAGCCCTTGGTCCGTCTCGGCATCGGCCACACACCAGTTGAACCTGCGGCCGGCGGCGGCCTGCTCGGCCATGTCCCTCAACCAGAACCGCGCGTCCTCCGCGGTGAACGGCTGCGGGATGAACAGCAGGAAGTGAGCGGTCGCCTGGTTGGTGCGAGCGGTCGTGATCCGCGGGATCTCGTCCGCACGCCAGGTGCGCAACCGCAAGCGTGGTGTCTCCAGGATCGGGTGCTCGTACCACGGCTGGCGCGGCCTGCGGGGATCGGGCGGCCCGATCCAGGCCGTCCATGCGTCGACCCGGCGGCCGCTTTCCTCGGCCAGCGCGGGGATCGTCTCACCGAGGTGGAACCCGGTCGCCCAGGCGACCCGCCGCGACGGCCAGTTGCCGACCCGCGCCCACCAGTGGACGACGTGAAACCCGCAGGTGGTGAAGCCGAACTCCAGCAGCAGCCGCACCGCCCGGCTCGCCACGCCGGCGCCTCGAGCCCATTCCGACAGGCTGTAGTGGATGCGTGCGTTGCCGTTGCCGTCCGGCTCCAGCGCGGCGGAACCGGCGTACCGGCCCTTGTACTCGACGATGAAGAGGAGCCGCTCGCGCTTCGCCCAGGCTTCGACGATGCCGTAGCCGATCCAGCGCCGCGCGTCGTCCTCGTCGAAGCCGCGGCCCGGGTCCTCGCGTTGGCGGTCGATCTGGCCTTGTAGGTCGTCGGGTCGGGGAGCCCGCAGCGTGACCACGCCGTCGGTCAGGACCGGATGCTCAGCAGGAATCGGCACCCGGCCAGTCAACAACCCCGCAGGGTCTCACCAACCAGGCAAGGGTCAGCGGCCGACGGGGGACAGGCCGAGTTGGCGGCCGAGCAGGCCGCGGGGGCGGCCGCCGAGCTTCGCGGCGATCTGGTCCAGGATCTGCGCTGCCGGGGCCTCCGGATCAGTAGCGACCAGCGGGTTGCCCAGGTCGCCACCACTGCGCAGGCGCTCGTCCAGCGGGATCTCCCCGAGCAGCGGGATGTTGTAGCCAAGCCGCGCCGTCAGTGTCTCCGCGACCCGCGTCCCGCCGCCGGAGCCGAAGATCTCGATCCGGTGCTCGGGACCACAGTGCGGGCAGGGCAGGTACGACATGTTCTCGACGACGCCCGCGACCCGCTGGTGCACCATCTGCGCCATCGTTCCGGCCCGCTCGGCAACCTCGGCGGCGGCCTCCTGCGGCGTCGTCACCACAATCACCTCGGCGCTGGTCAGCCGCTGGCCGACCGAGATGGCGATGTCGCCGGTGCCCGGCGGCAGGTCGAGCAGGAGTACGTCGAGGTCGCCCCAGTACACGTCCGCCAGCATCTGCACCAGCGCGCGGTCCAGGATCGGGCCGCGCCACGCGACCACCTGGTCCCGCTTCGGCTTCAGCATGCCGATCGAGATCACCTTCACGCCGTGCGCGGGCACCGGCATGATCATGTCGTCCACCGCGGTCGGCCGCTCGTCCGCGACACCGAACATGGCCGGCACCGAGTGCCCGTAGATGTCGGCGTCGAGAACGCCGACCGAGAGTCCCTGCTGGGCCATCGCGACCGCGAGGTTGACCGTCACCGACGACTTGCCCACGCCGCCCTTGCCGGACGCGATCGCGAACACCTTGGTCAGCGAGTCCGGCCGGGAGAACGGGATCTCCTTCTCCGCCACGCCGCCGCGCAACTGTGTCTGCAGGGCCGCCCGCTGCTCGGCCGACATCACGCCCAGGTCGATCTCGACCCCGGTGACGCCCTCGAGTTTGCTGACCGCGGCCGTGGTGTCACGCCGGAGCGTGTCCTTCATCGGACAGCCGGCGACGGTCAGCAGGATCCGTACGGCGACCACGCCGTCTTCTCGCACGACGACGGACTCGACCATGCCCAGATCGGTGATCGGCTTTTTGATCTCCGGATCCAGCACACCACCGAGCGCCGTGGTCACCTGATCAGCAGTGGGAGCCATACCCCAAGGCTACGTGCTCCCCCGAACCCACCCGACCACGGTCCGTGTGACGTACCTCCAGGAAGGCAACCCTTACCTCACAGGCCGGGGGCGCCGTAGACGGGGAACCAGCGGGCCAGGTCTTGTTCGAGGCGGAGATCGGTGGCCAGGAGGGACTTGATCTGGAGTTCGGTGGCGTTGTCGCGGCGGTCCTGGCCGGTGGGGGCGAACGGGTACCAGGAGCCGCGTTTGTACAGGTAGACCAGGCCGAGTGACTGGCTGCCGTTGGTGAAGGCGACCAGGGTGCAGAGCAGGGCGGAGCCGAAGCCGGCGTCGACCAGGGAGGTGTTCACGCCGTGCAGGTCGGTGACGAGGCCTTCGATGTTGTCGGGAGTGGTCTCGCGGACCAGCCACGTGAAGCCGTAGGAGTCCGTGTGGCTGGTGAACTTGCCGTCGTCGAGGGCGAGCAGCTTGTCGACCTCCTCGCGCAGCGTCGAGAAGCCACCGCCTTCGGCCGCCTTGAAGCAGACCGAACCGCTTCCGGTCGGACGGAAGCCGGCCGCGGTCTCCAGGGTGATCGCGGCCGACGGAAGCGAGAACAGCTGATCGAGGTTCGGCGGGACGGCTTTGCTCCGGCCGAGCAGGATGTCGAGAAGGCCCATAGGTCGAGGGTATGTCTCTAGGCCTGCTCGCCCAGCTCACGCGACAGCACACCGAGCCGGTCGAGTCGCTTCTCGAGCGGCGGGTGCGTGGAGAACAGCGACGACAGGCTCCCGGCCTTGCCGGAGATCGCCGGCGCGAAGAAGAACGCGTTGAACGCCTCCGCCTGCCGCAGGTCCCGCGACGGTATCCGCGCGATGTCCCCACTGATCTTCGTCAGCGCGGACGCCAGTGCGGACGGTCTCCCGGTCAGCATCGCGCCGGCTCGGTCCGCCGCGAGCTCCCGGTACCGCGAGAGCGCCCGGGTGAGCACGAACGAGATCGCGTAGACGGCGATCGACACCGCGATGATGGTCAGCATGACCAGCGCGGCGTTCTGGTCCCGGTTGCCCCGGCCGAGGCCGCCGTACAGGCCGAAGCGGGTGATCAGTCCGGCCAGTACGCCGAGGAACGACGCGATCGTCATCACGGCGACGTCCCGGTGCGCGACGTGCGAGAGCTCGTGCGACAGCACGCCCTCCAGTTCGTCGGCGTCCAGGCGGCGCATGATGCCGGTCGTCACGCAGACGACCGCCTTGTTCGGGTTGCGGCCGGTGGCGAACGCGTTCGGCAGGTCGACGTCGGCGATGGCGACCCGCGGCTTCGGCATGTCCGCCAGCGCGCACAGCCGGTCGATCGCGCCGTGCAGCTGCGGAGCCTCCTCCGGAGTGACGATCCGTCCGTGCATCGCATACAGAGCGATCCGGTCGGAGAACCAGTACTGCGCGAACAGTGCGCCGCCCGCGATCACGATCGCCAGTACGGCGCTCTTCGTCAGCGCGATCAGCAGCGCCACGAAACCGACGTACAGCAAGCCGAGCAAAAAGCTCGTGATGATCATCCGGCTGGACAGCCCACGATCAGGCGCGAATCGAGTCTTCATCCCACGTCCTTCCTTACCTGACAACGAGCGTAGCTCGGGTCCGAAGGGCTCAAACCCGGTCGTCCTCACGGCTCTTCAGGTCCAGATCGGCCAGCAGCGAGCGGAGCTCGGAGCGGAGGAAGTCCCGGGTCGCGACCTCGCCGACGGCCATCCGCAGCGACGCCATCTCCCGGGCCAGGAACTCCATGTCGGCGCGGGTCCGGGCGTCGACGTCGCGGTCGCGCTCGTACTGGACCCGGTCGCGCGCCTCCTGCCGGTTCTGCGCGAGCAGGATGAGCGGAGCGGCGTACGACGCCTGCAGGCTGAGCGCCAGCGTGAGGAAGATGAACGGGTACTCGTCGAACCGCCAGTTCGCCGGCGCGAAGATGTTCCACACGACCCAGAACAGGATCGTCGCGGTCATGTAGACCAGGAACCGCCCGGTGCCGAGGAAGCGGGCGATCCGCTCCGCGAACCGCCCGAACGCATCCGCGTCGTAGGCGTTGCGCCGGACGATCGTGCGGCGCAGCTCGCGGGGGATGTCCAGGCGGTTGGTGTTCCGGAGCAGGCGGCGGTCGTCGGAGCTACGGTCGTCACGGGGCATCGTGGTCCACCTCCTGCTGTTCTTGCTCACGGTCCGGTTCGTCGCGCCAGTCCTCGGGCAGCAGATGGTCGAGCACGTCGTCGACGGTGACCGCGCCGAGCAGCCGGCCCTCGTCGTCGAGCACCGGTGCCGCGACCAGGTTGTACGTCGCCAGGTACTTGCTGACCGCCGTCAGGCTGTCGTCCGGCCGCAGTCCGTCCAGATCGGTGTCCAGTACGGCGGTCACCAGCTCGGACGGTCGTTCGCGGAGCAGCCGCTGGATATGGCCGACACCGATGAACCGTCCGGTCGGAGTCTCCAGCGGTGGCCTGCAGACATAGATCATCGCGGCCAGCGCCGGACTGAGCTCGGCGTTCCGCACATGGGCGAGTGCGTCCGCCACTGTGGAGTCGGCCGACAGGATGACCGGCTCCGAGGTCATCAGTCCGCCGGCCGTGCGCTCCTCATAGGTCAGCAGTCGCCGTACGTCCTCGGCTTCGTCCGGCTCCATCAGCGTCAGCAGCCGCTCCGCGGTTTCGGTCGGCAGTTCGGCGATCAGGTCGGCAGCGTCGTCCGGTGACATCTCCTCGAGCACGTCCGCGGCGCGCTCGGTGTCCAGACCGGCCAGGATCTCCACCTGGTCGTCGTCGGGCAGCTCCTCCAGTACGTCGGCCAGGCGCTCGTCGTTCAGCGCGGCCGCGATCTCCTTGCGTCGCTTGGGGGACAGGTCGTGCAGTACGCCGGCCAGGTCGGCCGCCTTCATCGACTCGAACGCGGCCAGAATGTGCATCGCGCCCTGACCCTCCTCGACCAGCGCGAAGCCATCCACGTCACTCCAGTCGAGCACATGCGTCTGTCCGCGCCGCCGGAACCGTTTGGCGCCCTCCCGCACCGCAACCTTCGACAGCACCCAGTCCCGCGTCCGCCACTGCTCCATGGCCATGTCGAACACCACTGCGGTCGTACCGGTCTCGCGGATGGTGACAGTGCGGTCCAGCAGTTCGCCGAGCACCAGCACCTCGGTCTGACGCTGCTCGAAGCGCCGCATGTTGACCAGACCGGTCGTGACCACGTGTCCGACGTCCACAGACGTCACCCGGGTCATCGGCAGGAAGATCCGGCGCCTGGTGAACACCTCGATCACCAGCCCGAGCACCCGTGGCGGTTGGTTGCCCTGACGCATCATCGCCACGACGTCGCGGACCTTGCCGACCTGATCCCCGTTCGGGTCGTACACCGGGAGACCAGCCAGCCGGGCCACGTAGACGCGCGACGGTGATCCGCTCATCCACGTCCTCGCTTCGCTGCGGGCGCGGATGAGCGGAAAGCCGCACTGTGCTTGATGATGAACTCGCTGCGCTCGTTCATGCTCGAAGGCTAACCCGCCGCACCCTGAACTCAGCTGAGGCGAGGGCGGCGGCGGATGCGGCGGTGCAGAGTGATCGGCGCCTTGCCCTTGGTTGTCGCCGTAGTGCCCACTGGTGCCTCGGCCCGCGGACGGTCGTCGTACCGTCCGGCTGCCTCGGTGATCTCCCCGGTCGGCTCCAGGACGAGCAGGTCGGCCTCGGTCTTCCAGCGCTCGAGCTGAGTGTCCAGACCGGCCGCGTTCAGCCGCTCTGTCCGCAGCACCTGGGCCGCGGCCGTCCACTCCTCGCTGCCCGGGTCCAGCCGTCGTACCGTCGCCTGCCAGCTCGCCAGCCGGTTGGTGGCCGGCTTGGCCGGTACGACGACCTCCGCCGAGCCGGCCGTGGCCAGTCCGGGCAGCGGCTGCTCGGCGCTGTCGGCCGCGTCCGCGAGTACGACGTACCGGCCGTCGACCGTGGCGAACCACGCGGGAGCCGGCCGACCGCCGTTCCACGACAGCCAGACCAGTCCGGCCTTCTTCATCACGGCCGCGATCTCGGTCACAGCGTCCTCGGTCGTCACGGCACCAGGGTGTCACAGTGAGCGATGTCACCGGGCGCGGCGCGAGGCTTTCGCCGTACGCTGCCGGTGACCGGTGAGTAACCGACGAGAGGGACACGGTGATGGCGGAGCAGGTCTTGCGCAGCAGGCGGTCGTGTCTGGCGACTCCCGGGTCGAACCCGCGGTTCCTGGCCAAGGCGAAGGGACTCGATGCCGACCAGGTGTTCCTCGATCTGGAGGACTCGGTCGCCCCGATCGCCAAGGTGGACGCGCGCAAGAACATCGTCGCCGCTCTGAACGAGGGCGGCTGGGGGAGCAAGGTCCGCGTCGTCCGGGTGAACGACTGGACCACCGAGTGGACCTACGCGGACGTGATCGAGGTTGTCGCCGGCGCGGGCGCGCACCTGGACTGCATCATGCTGCCGAAGGTGCAGACCGCCGAGCAGGTGGTCGCGCTCGACCTCCTGCTGACCCAGCTGGAGAAGGTGCACGGCTACGAGCCGGGCCGGATCGGCATCGAGGCGCAGATCGAGAACGCGCTCGGCCTGACCAACGTGAACGCGATCGCCACCGCGTCGCCGCGGGTGGAGACGATCATCTTCGGGCCGGCCGACTTCATGGCGTCGATCAACATGAAGTCGCTGGTGGTCGGCGAGCAACCGCCCGGGTACGACGTCGGCGACGCGTACCACTACATCCTGATGCAGATCCTGATGGCCGCCCGCGCACACGGGAAGCAGGCGATCGACGGTCCGTACCTGCAGATCAAGGACGTGGACGGGTTCCGACGCGTCGCGGGCCGCTCGGCCGCGCTCGGCTTCGACGGCAAGTGGGTCCTGCACCCCGACCAGATCGCCGCCGCCAACGAGGTCTACTCCCCACGCCAGGAGGACTACGACCACTCCGAGAACATCCTCGACGCCTACGACCACTACACCTCCGCGGCAGGGGGTGCCCGCGGCGCGGTGATGCTCGGCGACGAGATGATCGACGAGGCGTCCCGCAAGATGGCGCTCGTCATCTCCGCCAAGGGCCGCGCCGCCGGCATGACCCGCACCGACGTCTGGCAACCACCGGCGGACTAACCCACCTGCGCCATGATCGCCAGCAGGTGACCGTCGGGGTCGGGGAAGAACGCCATCCATTCCTCGACCCCGTTGTCGTGCTTGTGGATCAGGTGCGGCGCGTTCTCGAATTCCACGCCGCGTCCGCGCAGTTCGTCGTACGCCGTCTGGATGTCGTCCACCTGGAAGTAGAGGATCGACGGGTCGCCGGCCGGCCCGTCGTTCGCGCTGAGGAACAACCGCGTTCCACCGCAGTCGAAGAACGCCAGATCCCCGAACGTGTAGAGATGCGGCAGCCCCAGGACCTTCCCGTAGAAGTCGACCGCGGTCTGAATGTCGCTCACCGGGCGCGCGATCTGCCCGATCGCACCTAGCTGCACAGCCATGTCCGGCACTCCTTGTCGTCGCAGGGCGCTGTCGGCGGGTACGCCGCGCCAGGTCCGGAGCTCGGCCCGGCGCTCCAGGCCGAGCTTCATCAGCGCGTTGGCGACGTGGAACTTCACCGCGTCGACGCTGACTCCCCGCCGCCGCGCGATCTCCCGGTTCGGCATCCCGTGCCGCACCGCGTCCACCACCTGCCACTCGGCGGGCGTCAGTACGTCGGGATGCCGCGGCCGTCCACGTGTACCCACGACCTCAAGCTAGCGCCGAAGACGCCGAATTACCCTCCCCCTCAGAAGGTCCAGACCTTGTAGATCCGGATCGGCTTGACCGGCGGCCCGTCCTGGTCGGGGTCGGCGATGCCGGCCGCGACCATCCGGTCGAAGGTGGACATCCCGGCGATCACGTGGCCGAGGACGGTGTAGTTCGGGGCGATGTTGGCGAACGAGTGCACCACGAAGAACTCGGACCCGTTGGTCCCCGGTCCTTGGTTGCCGTAGGCAACAGTGCCGCGCGGGTAGGTCTCCTGGCCGGTGACCTCGTCGGGGAACTTGTACCCCGGGCCGCCTTCCTCCTGGCGGTAGATGTCACCGCACTGCAGGACGCCCAGCCGGGACGAGTTCGTCAGCCGGAAGCACTGGGTGCGGTCGTAGAACCGGCTCTTCACCAGGTGGACGAAGTTGTGTACGCCGCAGGGCGCGTTGGCGCGGTCCATCCGGACCACGAACGGTCCGTAGTTGGTCAGGAAGTACACGTCGACCGTGCCCTTCGCGCGAGCCGTCGCGGACGGGATCCGGACCGGCTTGGCCGCCGGGTTCTCCGGCGTCGGGGTGAACTCGCACTTCGTCACCGGCCGCGGGTGACCGGTGGGCGCGGCCGAGGCGGTGGTCGTGGTCAGCGTCGCGGCGACCAGGGTGGCCGCGATCAGGGCGGTGAGTGATCGCTTCATGCGCACACGGTAGTACGCCGATCGCTCTGTGCAGAGGTTGTGCAAGCTTTCGGTCCAGAACTCGCTCTCAAACGCATGCGTTGCCTAAGGTGTTGCGGTCCGCTGCGGAAGGTGTGGTGTGTGAACGGCGAGATACTGGCAGGGCGCTACCGCTTGGTGACCCTGCTGGGCAGGGGTGGTGCCGGTGAGGTCTGGCAGGCCGAGGACACGGTTCTCGCCCGCCAGGTGGCGGTCAAGCTGCTGCGCCGGCTCGAAGGCGACCCGATGGACGCGGTCGAGCGGTTCCGGGCCGAGGCCCAGTCGGCCGCACGGCTGACGCACCCGAACGTCGTTGCGACGTACGACGTCGGCAACGAGGGCGAACACGTGTTCCTGGTGATGGAACTCGTTTCCGGGCCGGATCTGGCCCAGCTGATGCGTACTGCGGGCCTGCCGACGGCAGAGCTGGTCACCGACATCGCCACCCAGGGTGCGCGGGCTCTGGACGCGGCTCACGCTGCCGGGATCGTCCACCGCGACGTGAAGCCGGCGAACCTGCTGCTGGCCCCGGACGGCACGCTCAAGATCACCGACTTCGGCATCGCCAAGCGCGCGGGCAACGAGACGACCGCACTGGGCGTCCTGCTCGGTACGGCGTCGTACGTGTCGCCGGAGCAGGTCCGTGGCCAGGCCGCCACCCCCGCCAGTGACTGGTACTCCTTCGGCTGCGTCCTCCATGAGCTCCTCGCCGGTACGCCGCCCTTCACGGGCCCAACCGCCGACGCGGTGATGCGCCAGCACCTCGACGCACCCCCACCGCCTGTGACGCGTACCGACGTACCGCCGGAGCTGGCCAACCTCATCACTCACCTGCTGGCCAAGGAGCCGGCGGACCGCCCGTCGTCCGCGGCCGATGTGGCCCGGCTGCTCACTCCGTCCGCCCAAACGCAGGTGCTGGCCTTCACACCCGCCGCAGCGCCGGAAGACGTGATCGGCGTGGGCACCTGGGAAGACGAGCCGGCCGAGACCGGCACGCACCGGGCGCCGCGGCGACAGTTCCCGTTGGTCAAGGTGGGTGTGGCCGCGGCGGTCGTGCTCGCTGCGATCTCCGGGGGACTGCTGTTGCGTGAGAGTGTGACGAACGACCCGCCGGCGCAGGCCGGTGGGACACCGTCCGCACCGGTGCAGAAGGTCTCGGCCTTGCCCAAGACCACGCCGAAGCCGACACCGACGCCGTCGAAGACTCCGTCCAAGAAGCCGAAGCCGACTCCGAAGGAAACGCAGCAGCAGAACCCGCAGGCCGCGCTGGTGCAGTCGTTGCGGACACTGGCCGCGCAAGTGCGGGCGACCCAGCAGGGGAGCCGGAGCAGGGCTCCGCGGGACGCCGCACGCGAGCTCGACCAGGCCGCGGAGGCGCTGGACCACGGTGACACCGCCTCAGCGGCCAAGCACTTCTACTCCGCCCGGCAGCGGCTGATCGAGGCGCAACAGCACCACCGGTGGCAGGCCACCCCGCAGATCGCCGCTCTGTTCTCCGTCGTCAGCAGCGCGTTGCCCCGGCCGGACGGCAACAACAACGAGTGAGCCACGCGACCTTCGGTAGGTGGCCGGTGTCACAGCGGGTGTCACCCTCGTGCCGGGATGCTGAGAACCGCGATACTCGCGGGTAAGGCCAACCCCAATCGACGCAGGCTGACCGAAGGAGCCGGGATGAGCAGGTTGCAGCAGACCGACGGGCTGACCGACATCCAGGAGGAGATCCTGAAGACGGTCCGCGCGTTCGTCGAGGCGGAGATCCTCCCGGTCGCCACCGAGCTCGAGCACCGCGACGAGTACCCGACCGAGATCGTCGAGGGCCTCAAGGAACTCGGCCTGTTCGGCCTGATGATCCCGGAGGAGTACGGCGGCCTCGGCGAATCGCTGCTCACCTACGCACTGTGCGTCGAGGAGATCGCCCGCGGCTGGATGAGCGTGTCCGGCATCATCAACACCCACTTCATCGTCGCGTACATGCTGCTCCAGCACGGCACCGACGAGCAGAAGCAGAAGTACCTGCCCCGGATGGCGACCGGCGAGGTCCGCGGCGCGTTCTCGATGTCCGAGCCCGGTTGCGGCTCGGACGTGGCCGCGATCAAGACCAAGGCGGTCAAGGACGGTGACGCGTACGTCGTCAACGGCCAGAAGATGTGGCTGACGAACGGCGGCTCGTCGAACCTGGTCGCCGTACTCGTGAAGACCGACGAGGGGCAGGACTCGGTCTACAGGAACATGACCACGTTCCTGGTCGAGAAGGAGCCCGGGTTCGGTGAGGTGGACAAGGGCCTCACGATCCCCGGCAAGATCGAGAAGATGGGTTACAAGGGCGTCGACACCACCGAGCTGATCTTCGACGGCTACCGGATCGACGCCGGCCAGATCCTCGGCGGCGTACCGGGCAAGGGCTTCTACCAGATGATGGACGGTGTCGAGGTCGGCCGGGTGAACGTCGCCGCCCGCGGGTGTGGGGTGGCGCGGCGGGCGTTCGAGCTGGGGATCTCGTACGCGCAGCAGCGGGAGACGTTCGGCAAGAAGATCGCCGAGCACCAGGCGGTGCTGTTCCGGCTGGCCGACATGGCGGTGAAGGTCGAGGCGGCGCACGAGCTGATGGTGAAGGCGGCGCGGAAGAAGGACAGCGGCTCGCGCAACGACTTCGAGGCCGGCGTCGCGAAGTACCTGGCCAGCGAGTACTGCTCGCAGGTGGTGGAGGACTCGTTCCGGATCCATGGGGGCTACGGGTTCTCCAAGGAGTACGAGATCGAGCGGCTGTACCGGGAGGCGCCGATGCTGCTGATCGGCGAGGGTACGGCGGACATCCAGCGGATGATCATCGGCCGCCGGCTGCTCGAGGACTACAAGCTCTAGTGTCCTCAGGACGCTAGACCGGCCGGCACGCTGGGCCGACGGGCGGGGCGGTGCCAGTCGGCGTCCAGCGTGCGGCGGGGCAGGGTCTAGGCCGTCACCCGGGCGGGAGTCTGGCGGGTGTTGCCGGAGCCGTAACCGGACAACAGCCAGATCCCCAGTTGGGTGATCTCGTGGCGGACGGAGGCGCGGCGCGGCGGGTGGTGATCAGCCCGGCCTCGCGCAGCACGGTCGCCTGATGGCTGGCCGCGGCCGGGGAGATGTTGCAGCGCTTGGCCAGCTCCGTCGTCGTACACCCGGACACCGCGGCCTCCAGCGCCACGGCCCGGGTCGAGCCGAGCAGTGACCCCAGCGGGTCACTCCTCGGCGCGGACTCCATCGACGCCTGCCGCAGGATGCCCGGCGCGTGCTGGATCGGGTACACCAGAACCGGTTTGAGCTCTGGGTCCCTCAGCTTCGTCGGCACCTGCCGGCAGAACGCCGACGGCTGTAACTCGATCCCCCTGCCATCGAGGTACAGATCTCGGTCGTTCATATCGAGCACCTGCAGCACTGGGGCCACCCACCGGACCCGCGGGTGCAGTGCGGTGGCGACCGTGACCCGGGCCAGATCACGGGGAGTGAAATGAATACGGAGCACGATCCGGCCCTCCCTCATCTACGAACCGCCCACGACATCCCCAGTGCCGTCGGTCGCAGAATGTGGCGGACTGCTGACCGAACGCGATGGCGGCATTCAATCAAGGGCGCTGTTCGGTCCACAACCGTTGGAACATTCCAAACGAGCGGGACTCGCGGCCATGGCATAAGGTTGCCAACCGACCCATCAGGCGGTAGTGGACGTCCGGGCTCAGAGCCAGTGGTTTCGCTTGAACAGCCGGTAAAGCACAGTGCACGCGGTCAGCATCACGCCGAGGATCACGAAGTACGCGTACTTGATGCGCAACTCCGGCATGTAGTCGAAGTTCATCCCGTAGATCCCGGCGATCACCGTCGGCACCGCCAGAATCGCCACCCAGGCAGAGATCCGCCGCATGTCCTCGTTCTCGGCCACCTGCACCTGGGCCAGCCCGGCCTGCAGGATCGAGCTGAGCAGCTCGTCGAACGAGATCACCTGCTCCTTGACCCGCAGCAGATGGTCGTCGACGTCGCGGAAGTAGTTCCTGGTCTCGTCCGCGATCAAGGGGTGCCGCAGCGTCGACAGCGTCCGCATCGGCCCGGTCAGCGGCGCCACCGCGCGCTTCAGCTCGAGCACCTCGCGCTTGAGCTGGTAGACCCGGTCGATGCTCCGCCAGCCACGTGGGGTGAACATGGCTGTCTCGATCGTGTCGATATCGGCCTGTACGGCGTCCGCGACCTCCAGGTACCGGTCCACCACATGGTCCGCGATGGCATGCAGTACGGCGCCGGGGCCGAGGGACAGGCGTCCCGGCTGCGTCTCCAGGTCCTGCCGCAGGCCGGCCAGCTCGCTGTGCTCACCATGGCGGACCGTGACGACGAAGCCCGGCCCGCAGAACACCATCACCTCGCCGGTCTCGACCACCTCGCTGGTGGCGGTCAGATCCTCGTGCGGGACGTACCGGACCGTCTTCAGTACGGCGAACAGCGTGTCGTCGTACCGCTCGAGCTTGGGGCGCTGGTGCGCCTCGGACGCGTCCTCCAGAGCCAGTGCGTGCAGACCGAACTCTTTACCGATGATGGCCAGCTGGCGATCGTTCGGCTGGAAGAGGCCGATCCACACGAACCCCTGGCCGCGCCGGGCCCGAGCCAGCGCCTCGGTGTAGGAGTTGATCCGGTCGTCGCGGTGTCCGTCGCGGTAGAAGCCCCAGTCGACGAGGGCGCCGTCCAGCTTGCCGCTGGCGACCAGGTCTGCCTGGGCCGGGCCGTCACCGGCCGCACGCCGGGCGAAGACTCGTCCCATCCGGCGTGTCGCGCCCGTGTCCCACCGTCGCCCGGCCATCACGGCGAGGCTATCAAGACGCGGTAACCAGGCGTCGGCAATGATGGGGGTGGACGCACGTGGAGAGGAACGACGATGACCACGCAGGGCATGCCCTCGATGGACCCCCGGCCTAGCGGGCTGACGATCGGGACGTACGACACCTACCGGGAGGCGCAGCGAGCTGTCGACTACCTCTCGGACGAGAAGTTCCCGGTCGAGCACACGACCATCGTCGGCAACAACCTTCGTCAGGTGGAGAAGATCACCGGCCGGCTCACCTGGGGCCGTGCACTGACCGCGGGTCTGGCCAGCGGAGCCTGGTTCGGTCTGTTCGTGGGCCTGCTGCTGGGCCTGTTCACGACTGGTAACTGGCTCGCGGCCCTGCTCACCGGCGTGGTGCTGGGCGCCTTCTTCGGACTGGTGTTCGGTGGCCTCAGCTACTCCCAGTCGGCCGGTCGCCGCGACTTCACTTCCCGGACCGCGGTGGTGGCGACGACGTACGACGTACTGTGCGACTTCAAGTTCGCCGAAGAGGCGCGCAACCACCTGGCCAAGCTGGCGCTCAAGGGTGAGGTGAACCCGCGCGTGCCGGAGCAGCCGATCCAGCAGCCGGTCCAGCAGCAGATGCAGCGCCCGACCGACTGACCCCGGCTGTTGGCGGGAGGTGACCTATCTCTCCTGCCGGTGAGAGCCACACCACGGTCCGGATGCGCCCGGATTCGGCAGCATGGGTATCCACCGCGGAGGAGGAGCCGAGATGCAGTTCGGGCGTAGCTACGAGGAGTTCGAGGTCGGTGCCGTCTACAAGCACTGGCCGGGCAAGACGGTGACGGAGTACGACGACCACCTGTTCTGCCTGCTCACGATGAACCACCATCCGCTGCACCTGGACACGCACTACGCGGAAGAGTCCACCCAGTTCGGCAAGAACGTTGTGGTGGGCAACTACATCTACTCGATCCTGCTCGGCATGTCGGTGCCGGACGTGAGTGGCAAGGCGATCGCGAACCTGGAGATCGAATCACTCCGCCACGTCGCGCCCACCTTCCACGGTGACACGATCTACGGCGAGACCGTGGTGCTGGACAAATGGGAGTCGAAGTCGAAGGACGACCGCGGCGTGGTCTACGTCGAGACCAAGGGCTACAAGCAGGACGGCACCGTCGTCTGCCTGTTCCGCCGCAAGGTGATGGTCCCGAAGAACAGCTACCTCGAAGCTCGTGGCGGCGAACAACCCGGCCGCCCCACCCCCACTTCCTGACCCGCCCCGGGTGGCGCACTGCCCCGCCCGAACTCCCGCCTTGCCCGCCGTTTCAGCGGTCAGCCCCTGAGCTGGTGGGTTGCCCCCTCGGATGCTGAGGGGGCAACCCACTACTTGAGGCGTCAACCCCGTGGTTGGAGGGTCCTCCTCTCGAATGACCGACGACCGATGGTTCAGAGGAAGAGCTCGATGACGGGGACGAGGACGTTCGGCTTCTGGATAGGGAGTTTCAGTGTGAGTACGTCGGCCGAGACGCCACCCATCGTGGTGTTCTGAGCGGTCTGGTGCGGGTCGTTGACGATGCGCTTGATCTCGGACGCGTCGTTCAGCAACTGGGCGTACTTCACCTTGCCGGCCATGCCAGGCAGGTGGATGTGGCCCATCGGCCAGGAGAACAGGTGCAGGTAGAGCCGGTTGCCCTTCTGGGTGAAGCGGCAGTCCGGGGGAGCGGTGTACTCGGCCGGGCGGGCGCCGCGGACGGAGCGCTCGTGCAGCCGCATCCACTCGCCGATCGACGCCAGCGTGGCCAGCGCCCGCGGGTCGAACTCGCCCCGCCCGGTCGGGCCGACGTTCAGCAGCAGGTTGCCGTCCTTGGACACAGAGTCGACCAGCATCTTCACCAGCAGCTCCGGTGACTTCCAATCCAGGTTGTCGCGGTCGTAGCCCCAGCTGCCGTTTAGTGTCTGGCAGGCCTCCCACAGCACCGGCTGCCCGTCACGCTGCATCGGACCGTCCGGCTGGTACTGCTCCGGCGTCACGAAGTCGCCCGGGATGTCCAGCCGGTCGTTGATCAGGATGTCCGGCTGCAGCTCCCGGACCATCGCCATCAGTTCCTCGGACCGCCAGTCGTCGCGGCCCTTCCCGTGGCCGTCCCGGCCGTCGTCGTACGTGCGGCCCGGGTAGGAGAAGTCGAACCACATGATGTCGATCGGACCGTAGTTCGTCAGCAGCTCACGCGTCTGCGCGTGCAGGTAGTCGGCGTACACCTCGATGTCCCGGCCGGCCGCCTTCGCGATCGCCTCCTCGTCGTCGCGCTGCGGGTGCACGAGGTCGATCGGGAACTCCGGGTGGTGCCAGTCGATCAGCGAGTGGTAGAAGCCGACACCGAGCCCTTCGGCCCGGCACGCCTCGACGAACGGGCCGACCAGGTCCTTGCCCCACGCTGTCTTCGCGACTGTGTAGTCCGACACCTCGGAGTCCCACAGACAGAAGCCCTCATGGTGCTTGGTCGTGAGTACGGCGTACTTCATGCCGGCCTCGCGAGCCGCCTTGGCCCACTTGGCCGGGTCGTACAGGTCGGGCTCGAAGTGGTCGAAGTACGGTTGGTAGTCCTCGTCGGTCAGCCGCTCGCGGTTCTTCACCCACTCGTGCCGGGCCGGCAGCGAGTACAGGCCCCAGTGGACGAACAGGCCGAACCGCCAGTCACGGAACTTCTCGACAGAGTGCGCGGGAGGCGCGTCGGTCATCTCAGATCTCCTTAAGAGTTAACGGCCGCCCAGACCTGTGACGAGCAGGCCACGGACAAGGTGTTTCTGCAGCAGGATGACGAGCAGCACGGTCGGGATCATCGCCATGATCGACGCCGCCATCATCAGGTTCCACTGGGTGCCCTGCTGCCCGCTGAACTGCGCCAGGCCGAGCGGCACGGTGCCCTTGGTCTCGACGCTGTTGATGATGATCAGCGGCCACAGGAAGCTGCCCCAGAAGCTGATGAAGGTGAAGACGGTCAGGACGGCGATCGCCGGCCGGGCCAGCGGCAGCATGATCCGCAGGAAGGTGCGGAACGGCCCGCACCCGTCCACCCGGGCCGCTTCCTCCAGCTCGGCCGGGACGGTCAGGAAGAACTGCCGCAGCAGGAAGGTGCCGAACGCGGTGAACGCCCAGGGCAGGATCAGCGCCCAGTAGCTGTCCACCCAGCCGAGCGACTGCATCAGCCAGTACATCGGCACGATCAGCACTTCCTGCGGCACCATCAGGGTGCCCAGGAACAGCACGAACAGTTGCTCACGGCCCCTGAATTTCAGCCGGGCGAACGCGTACGCCGACATGCTCGAGGCGACCACCACGACCAGCGTCCCGGCGATCGCGACGAACAGGCTGTTCGCGAAGTAGCGGCCGAACGGCGCGAACGTGAACGCGTCGGCGTAGTTCTGCCAGCGGATCTCGGTGCCGAACAGGTGCGGGGTCGGCGTGAACACCTCGTCCGCGGGCTTCAGCGAGGTGGACACGGCGTACACCAACGGCGCGAGGAACGCGAGCGCGACGAGCACCAGCAGGATGTGGGACACACTGCTGCGGATGCGCCGGCCGGTGTCTGCGGTAGCGAGTTCAGACGTCATAGTTCACCCACTTGCGCTGCCCGACGAACTGGATCGCGGTGATGCCCATGATGATCACGAACAGCACCCAGCCGGCCGCCGACGCCAGGCCCATGGTCAGGAACTGCCAGCCCTGGTTGTAGACGTACATCACGATCGTCTGGGTGGACACGCCCGGACCGCCCTGGGTCAGGATGAACGGCTGCGCGAACACCTGGAACGAGGTGATCAGCGTCAGCGTGGTGGCGAAGAAGATCGACGGCGTGATCATCGGCCAGGTGACGTACCGGAACCGCTGCAGGACGCCGGCGCCGTCGATCTGCGCCGACTCCAGTTGCGACTGCGGCACCTGGTCGATGGCGGCGGAGAAGACCAGGAAGTTGTAGCCGAAGCCCTGCCAGACCGACATCGCCACGATCGCCGGCATCGCCCAGGTCGACGAGCCGAGGAAGTTCGGTGCGCTGATGCCGAACCAGCTCTGCAGCACGCTGTCGATCAGGCCGCCCGGCTGGAACAGCAGCCGCCAGACCATCGCGTTGGCCACCATCGGCGTCATCACCGGGATGAAGAACAGCACCCGGAACGCCTGCCGGCCCTTGATATGCGGGCCGATCCAGAGCGCGAGCCCGAGCGAGACGACCAGGTTCAGCGGCACGTACAGCACCACGAACAGCACCGTGTTCAGCACGACCCGCCGGAACACCGGGTCGTGCAGCAGGTGGGTGTAGTTGTCGATGCCGAGGAACGTGCGCTGGCCGAACACCGGCCAGTCGAACAGGCTGATCCCCAGCGCCATCGCGGTGGGGAACAGCGTGAACAGGGCCAGCCCGGCAAGGCTCGGAGCCAGGAAGACCCCGGCGTGCCGGGCGTCCCTTCGCAGCGCGGGCCGCCGCCCCGCCCGGGTAGTACCGGGCGGTGCCCCGGGCGGGGCGGCGGTGGTGGTCGTGGTCATGGGGCCTCCCGGCCTGGACTGAGGAGCGCAAGGAGCGAAGCGACTGGAGCGACGAGGGAAGGCCGGGAGCCAAGGCCCCATGACCCTGCCGGCGCCGGAGGCCCGGCCATGAGCGCAGTCGCCATCAGGACCCAGCGCCCGCCTGGTCCTGGATGGTCTTGAGCGCCTGGTCGGGCGGGATCTCGCCGTTCAGCGCCTGGGTGCCGAACCGGCCGAGCAGGTCGGCCACCTGGACCCAGTTCTTCGACGTGACCAGCGGGACCGAGTTCTCGGAGGCGTAGTCCAGCGTCTCCTTCGCGCCGTCGATCCCCGCGGCCGTGAACCAGGCCGGGTGCGCGGCGGTGCGGGCCGGGTACGCGCGGCCGGC
Source organism: Kribbella sp. NBC_01484 (assembly GCF_036227145.1). NCBI lineage: Bacteria > Bacillati > Actinomycetota > Actinomycetes > Propionibacteriales > Kribbellaceae > Kribbella > Kribbella sp. NBC_01484. Next base: position 733,900 of record NZ_CP109437.1, on the reverse strand, counting down.
CGAGGCCAGCGTGGTCAGCGGCTTCTCACTCGTCATCGACATGATGGCCTGGAAGGCGGCGTCCGGCGTCTTGCAGGACCGGGAGATGCCGAAGCCCGAGCCGGCGGTGTAGGTCTTGGAGCCGTCCGGACCGGCCGGGATGGGCGCGATGCCGAGCTGGAACTTGACCTTGCCCTTGGTGTCGATCAGCGACCACGGACCGTTCAGCTGCATCGCGGCCTTGCCGGACGTGAACTGCGTGGTCTCGAAGTCGGTGTTGCCGGACGGCACCTGCGGGGCGATCTTGTCCGTGCGGACGAAGTCGGTGTAGCTCTGGAAGCCCTGCTCGAACTTCGGGTCGGTGAGGGCGAGCTTGCCGTCGGCGAGCGGCTCGGCACCGGTGAAGGTCCGCACCCACGACGTCACACCCAGGTCGCCGGGTGCCGTCACCAGGCCGGTCCGCCCGGCGGCGGTGAGCTTCTTCGCCGCCGCGTTGAAGTCGTCCATCGTCCAGCCCGGCTTCGGGTCGGCGACGCCTGCGGCCTTGAACATGTCCTTGTTGTAGAAGATCACCATCGGGCCCGAGTCGTACGGGATCGCGATCTGCTTCCCGTCCACCTTGAGGCCGTCCATGATCGGCTTGTCGAAGTCCTCGGCCTTCAGGTTGTACTTCTTCATCAGGTCGTCCAGCGGCAGCATCGCACTCGCGTACGACGCGGTCCGCAGGCTCTGCATGCCGATGATGCACGGCGCCTTCCCACTCGCCAGCAGGGTGCCGATCTTGGACCAGTAGCTGTTCCAGTCCGTGCCCTGGAGCTTGACGGTGATGCCGGAGTGGTCGGTGTGGGCCTGGTCGGCGACCTTCTGCCAGGCGGCCTGGTCCTCGGTGCCTCCGATCCAGAACTGCCAGGTGAGGTCGGCCTGATCGGCCGAACCGGATCCGGCGCTGCTGCCGCCGTTGCCGCCCCCACAAGCGGCCACAGCCGTGAGAGCCAGCGCCGACAGGGCGGCGGTGGCCCAGCGGCGTGCCCGCGCTGGTGTTGCTTTCATCGCTGACCTCCAGGGGATGTGCTATTCATCCGATCTATATGACGAACTCTTGACATGAGTCAACAGTTCGTGTCCTTAATTCAGGGTCGAAACTCACGCTTGAGCCTGAAGAATCGCTCAGACATCCGATGTCTCTGCGACGAACATCGGATGTTTCCGGGAGAACGAGGGGGTGTGTGTGCGGGTCACCGACGAAGCGATCGACCGGATCAAGCAGATGATCGTGACCGGCGAACTGCAACCTGGCGACCGCTTGCCCCGCGAGCCGGACCTGGCCGCGCGCCTCGGTCTGTCCCGGAGCTCACTGCGGGAGGCGGTCAAGGCGCTCGCGCTGATCCGGGTCCTGGAGGTCCGCCAAGGCGACGGGACGTACGTGACCAGTCTCGACCCGTCGCTGCTGATGGAGACGATGGGCTTCGTCCTGGACCTGCATCAGGACGCGTCGGTGCTGGAGTTCTTCGAGGTACGTCGGATCCTCGAGCCGGCCGCGGCCGCCCGGGCCGCGCTGCGGATGGCGGACGAGGACATCGCCGCGCTGCGCAAACTGCTCGACGAGCTAGGCCCGGAGCCGTCCGTGGAGGACCTGCTCTCGAGCGATGTGGAGTTCCACCGGCTGGTCGCGGTCGGCAGCGGCAACCGGGCGCTCGCCTCGATCATCGACAGCCTGCGCCAGCCCACCTACCGGGCCCGGATCTGGCGCGGCCTGACCCAGGACGACGCCGTCGCCCGGACACTGGCCGAGCATCGGGCCATCCTCGACGCGATCGAGGGCCACGAGCCCGAGGTGGCCAGGTCCTGGGCGACGGTGCACATCGCCGGCGTGGAGCGCTGGATCCAGGAGGCGGTCAATCTCGACGAGGAGCGAGCTCCAAGAGGACTGCCGAGGGCATCGGCAAGGTCAGGTCGAGACCTGAGCCGGTCCACTCCAGTGGAGTACTGACCAGCTTGCTCCGCTCGGCCAGCTCGGCGAGTTGCTCATCGGTCGGCCAGTCGCCGAGATCCGTCGCGGCCGAGGCGATGTCGCCGGCACCGGCGGCCAGCGTGGTGGCGGTGGCCTGCCAGGACGGATCCACGCCGGGCAGCTGCACGTGGACCGTCCTGGACAGTTCTGGAGCACCCGCGGCCTTGGTCTGGTCGAGGGTGAGATTCCACAGCAGTACGGCGATCCGGTCGCGGTCCCGTGATGCCCAGGCCTCGACCAGGCTGCCGCCGCCGTCGCCGGTCACGGACACCGGCAGCTCGACCGGCCCCAGCCGGCTGAGCATCGTCATCGCGTGATAGCGCGGTTTCGCCAGTCCACCAACGGTTTGCAGCCCGAACCCGCCGTGCAGCAGACGCGGCGGACGACCCAGCTCCTCGAAGTGGTCCGACGCGACCCAGTACGCGAGCGCGTCGACGCGTCCGGCCGCCGACCGCATCCCGCGCAGCAGGAACACCCCGGAGAACACCGAGTCGTTGATCGGGTTGAAGTGCGTCGGCGTCACACCCCACTCGGTCCAGAGGATCCGCGCGTCACCGAACCCGTGCCGCTCCAGCGACGCCCGGACGTCGAGCGGCGGCGAACCGTAGGTGTGGGTCGACACGAAGTCCACCGCCGTCCCTTCGGCGGCGGCGTGAGCGAGCAGATCGTCCACCCAGCCCGCCGCGGCCGAGGACGGCCCACCGACCGCGAGCCGTTCGTCGACGGACTTCACGGCCGCCGCGGTCACGTCGTACAGGTGCAACCACTCGGCCTTCGTGCCGGACCAGAACACCTCGAGGTTGGCCTCGTTCCAGACCTCGAAGTCCCAGGTCAGCACCTCGTCGGGGCCGTACCGGTCGAGGAGGTGCTGGACCAGTGCGCGAACCAGGTCGTGCCATCGCTCGTACGACTTCGGTGGCGAGATGATCGCGCCGTACGCGAACACCGTCTTGGTTGGATCGCTCGCCAGGTCGCGCGGGATGAAGCCGAGCTCGACCACCGGCCGGAGCCCGGTCGCGAGCAGCTTGTCGTAGATCGCGTCCACGACCTCGAAGTCGTACGACGGTTCGCCGTCGACCTCGGTGTAGACCCGGGTGTCGTCGTGGAAGATCGCGTGCGCCCGGACCGTGCGTACGCCGATCTCGTCGTGCATCCGCCGGAGCGCCTGCTCGAGTTCGGCACCGATCTCGTGCCCGCCGGTGCGGTCGGTGCAGAGCAGCTGACTCAGCCGCTCACTGCCGACCATCGGGACCCACGGCTTCGCCAACTCGATGCCCTGGGCAACGGCATCGACGGTCACGTCGACCTGGGGACCCGTGTCAGCGGCAACCAGGGGGACGGCGCCGACGGTGTGGCTCGGCCGTCCGCTGATCGTCACCTCGGGCACGCTTGCGACGGCATAGCGGTACGGCGTGCCCGGGGTACAGGTCGTGTCGACGTACGGCGGCGCCGGGACGGAGAGGACGTCTCCACTGTGGTGATCGACCGGCTCGAGCTTCCCGTGCTCGCCGGCCGCTCGCAGGATCAGGTAGCCGGCCGCGCCGTCGACGGGTGACCAGTCGATCGTCACCTGGCCGACGCCACCGACCGCTGAGACCTCCTTCGGCGGATCGAGGTCCGGGAAGGAGAACGTGCGCTCCTCGTCACTGCGGAGCGCGATCCGCTCGTCCCAGTCGGTCTTGGCGTCCTGCTGCATGCATCAATCTCTCTCTGGTCGTTACGTCCGAAGAACCGAGGGCTATAGGGCACGAATCTTCGGACGCAACGGGGTGGACAGGGTCAGGCGAGGCCGGATTCGAACTGCTCCATCGCGATCAGCGGCCGGATCCGCTGCTCGACCTGGGGGCTGCTGAAGTTGCGCCGGACCAGGTCGTTGGCAAAGACGTTGCCGATGGCACCCATCACCATCGCCTGGTCGAGGGCGAGGTAGCGCTTGGCGATCAGGCCGGACTTCACCGCGACCGAGTCGTAGAAGCCACCGCGGCTGTAGGCGTGCAGATTCGTCTCGATCCGGCTCAGGTTGTCGATCGCCTGCCGGGGTGCGTACTGCATCGCGAGGAACGCCGCGTGCGGGGTGACCACGCCATCGCCGTACGTCGGGTTGGGATTGGTGCCTTCACGACACCCCTCGAAGCCGGCGTCGTAGTTCGTCGCCTCCAGGTCGGACGGGTAGCCGCCGGGGTCCATCCCGATCGCCTCGACACCGTAGACGGAGTACCCGCCCTTCGGGTTCGAGGCGGGGGAGAAGCCCCAGTAGCCGTACTTGGCGTCGTCCAGCCCGTGCTCGATGTGCGCACGGACGGTCAGCGGGTGGTTGATGCCCCAGCTGCGTGGCGCCCAGGTCGCCTCGGGGATGAACAGGTCGGGCATCAGGGACTCGAACATGTCACCGCCCCAGGACGGAACGAGCCGCATGCCACGGTAGGTGTAGGTGCCTTCGAAGACGTCGAGGCCGAGATACGTCCGGTGCACACCCTTGGGGCGCTGCTCCACCCACGACCAGTCGCAGCTGTCCGGGAAGGTCCGGTAGGTGGCGAAGTACTGCGTGTGTGGGACCTGGCCGAGCGCGAAGCCGATGTATCCGGCGATCCGGGCCTCGGTGTTGCAGGTGTCGTAGTGGAACTTGCGGTAGTACACGTCCGGACCGGTGCCGGCGTGGTTGCCCTTGTCGGTCTCCTCGTCCGGCGGTGGGGTCTCGAAGAAGCCGCCGCGCATCAGTCCGCCGGGCCGGGCCGCGGGGTTGTAGTAGTAGGCGAAGTTCATCTTGTTCAGCAGGGAGTCCGCGAGGGCTCGGGCGCCCGGCTCGGCGTTGCGGACCACCATCAGGGCGCAGGCGAGCCAGCCGTTGTCGACACTCGACACGAACGGCGTGATCGGCCTCGTCCCGTCCGGGTCGACGTACCGGACCTCGCCGGTCGCCTCGTCGTACCAGTTGAAGTACATGCCACTCGGCTCATGGTGGTCGACCCGCGACATCGTGGTGAGCGTCTGCCTGATCCGGCGCAGGGACTCGCCAGGGGAGATGATGCCGAACTCACGGGCGACGATGGTGCTCCACAGGTAGCCGCCGATGTTGGTGGGAGACGTGTAGTTGCTGCGGATCGGGCTCGTCACGGACTCGCCGATGTTGTCGGCGGGCAGGCCGGTCGTCTCGTCGGTCATCGCGACCAGGCTGCGCCAGGTGTCCCGCGCCCAGCGTCCGACCAGGGCACGGTCGGACGTGGTCGGCTTCCAGCCGCCCTTGAGAAGCTGGGCGGGGCTCGCGGCGTACGACGTACTGGTCGAGGAGGCCGTGGCGCCGATGAGAGCGGCGGAACCGGCGGCGGTGAGCAGGGTGCGGCGACTGATGGTGGCGGTCATCTTGTCTCCAGACGGTCTATTTGAGGCCAGTAATGGCAATGCCCTTGGTGACGTGGCGCTGGAAGACCAGGAACATCACCAGCACCGGCAGGACGACCACGACCGCGCCGGCCATCAGCAGGCCGAAGTTCTGCGCGTTCTGTCCGGTCGAGTACAGCGCCAGGGCGACGGGAAGGGTGTACTTGTCCTCGGTCTGGGCGATCACGAGCGGCCAGAGGAAGTTGTTCCAGGAACCGAGGAAGGTGAGGATGCCGAGCGTGGCGAGCGCGGGCCGGGTCAGCGGCAGCATGATCCGGGCGAAGATGCCCAGCTCGCTGGTGCCGTCCACCCGGCCGGCGTCCATCAGGTCGTCCGGCAGCCCGAGGAAGAACTGCCGCATCAGGAACACGCCGAACGGCGAGACCAGGAACGGCAGGATCAGGCCCGGGTAGGTGTTCGCCAGCCCGGCGTTGGTGACGAGCACGAACAGCGGCACGAACGTGACCATGCCCGGGATCATCAGCGTGGCCAGTACCAGCACGAAGAGCGCGTTGCGGCCCTTGAACCGCAGCTTGGCCAGCGCGTAGCCGATCATCGAGCAGAAGGTCAGGTTCCCGGCCGTGACGACCAGCGCGACGATCGCTGAGTTGAGGAAGTAGCGCGGGAAGTTCGCCTTGCTGAACAGGGCGTCGTAGTTCTCGGTGGTGGCGTTCTCCGGCCACCAGGTCGGCGGGACGCGGAGCAGTTCGCCCTGCGTCTTGAAGCTGCCCAGCACCATCCAGAGGAACGGCGCCGCGACGGCGACCAGACCGAGCACCCCGATCAGGTAGATCCACCAGGTGCGGCGCATCACTTCTCCCTCAGCAGCCGGAACTGGATGAACGTGATCACCGCGATGACGACGAACAGGATGTACGCCATCGACGTGGCCAGGCCGTAGTTGCCGAAGCCGAACTGCTGGTAGGTGTACATCGACACCGAGATCGTGCTGTTCAGCGGCCCGCCCTGGGTCATCACGAACGGCTCCTCGAAGAACTGCAGGTAGCCGATGCCGGTGACCACGCTGGTGAAGAGGATCGTTGGCCGCAGCAACGGCAGGATCAGGTACCGGAACCGTTGCCAGGGGCCCGCACCGTCGATGTGGCCGGCCTCCTCGACGGACTGCGGGATGCCTTGCAGCCCGGCCAGGAGGATGATCATCGCCGCGCCGAAGTTCCGCCAGACCGCCATCGCGATCAGCGAGGGCATCGCCCAGGTCTTCGAGGCCAGCCAGTTCGGCCCGTCGATGCCGACCCAGCCGAGCGCGGTGTTCAGCAACCCGGAGTCCGGCGCCAGCACGAACCGCCAGATCACCGCGATCGCGACGATCGACGTCACCACCGGCAGGTAGTACCCGACCTTGAACAGGGCCTGGAACCGCTTCACGCCCCGGTCCAGCAACACCGCGGCCGCCAGCGCGACGACCAGTGTCAGCGGTACGCCGAGGATCACGAAGTACGCCGTGTTGAACGCGGCCTTCCGGAAGGTCTCGTCCGACAACGCCTTCACGTAGTTGTCGAGCCCGACCCCGTTGACGGCGAACGGCGTCCGCAGATCCCGCTGCCGCATGTCGGTGAAGCTCATCCCCAACGACCCGAGCACCGGCCCGGCCGTGAACCCGAGGAAGAGCACGACGAACGGCAACACCAGAATCCACGCGGCCGCGGTCTCGCGGGTGATCCTTCGCCGCGGGCGCCCGGGCGACGGCGTACGCCGTTCCGCCCGGGGCCGCGACTCAGTCAGAGTAGACATCGGCTCAGCTACCGCCGGTGCCGATCGCCGTCGCCTTGGTCTGGATGGCCTTGGCCGTGTCGGCGGGGGACTGGCCGGCCTTCGCCATCTTCTCGACCTCGGCGTCGAACGCGGTCGCGACCTGCTCCCAGTTCACGATCGCCGGCGGCGCCTTGGCGTCCTCGAGCTGCTTGCCGAACACCGGCAGCAGCGGGTCGGCCGCGATGCTCGGGTCCTGCCACGCGCTCTTCACCGCCGGCAGGTCGGACGACAGCTTGAACCAGGAGGCCTGCGTCTTCTGGTCGGACAGGAACTTGACCAGCTTCCAGGCGCTGTCCTTGTTCTTCGACGACTTGAACACGACGAAGTCGGAGCCGCCGACGAACGACGTCGAGGTCTTGTTCTTCGGGATCTGGAACACGCCGATGTTCGGCTTGATCGCCTCACCGCCGGCCTTCGCCACCGACCCGGCCATCCACGGGCCGGAGATGAACATCGGCACCTGCCCGTTGACGAACTGCGCCTCGGTCTGGTTCGGCGGCAGGTCGGTGCCGGCCAGCTTGTCGGTGAAGAAGCTCTGGTAGTACTTCAGCCCCTCCTGCATCTCCGGGGTGTCGAAGGTGAACTCCTTCTGGTCGTCACCGGTGATGTTCGCGCCGGCCGACCAGGCGAACGGCATCACGGTCTGCCAGGAGCCCGCGCCGCCCGGCTGCAGGTTGATCCCGTACTTGGCGCCGGCCTTCTCCTGCATCGCCTTGGCCATCGCCTTCAGCCCGTCCCAGTCGGTCGGCGGCGTGCTGAACCCGGCCTTCGCGGCCAGGTCCTTGCGGTAGAACACCAACCGCGTCTCGACGTACCAGGGAACGCCGTACTGGGTGCCGCCGACCTTGGTGGTGTCGAGCGCGCCCGGGTAGAAGCCGGAGTTGTCGAAGCCCTGCGGGGTCGGGTCGAGTGCGCCGAGGTCGGCGAACTCGCCCATCCAGGTGGTGCCGACCATCGCTGCGTCCGGCAGCGACTGCGCCGTGATCGCGGTGGTGAACTTGTTGTGCGCGGCGTCCCACGGGATCGGGGTGACGGTCACCTTCACGCCCGGGTTGGCCTGCTGGAACTGCTCCATCAGCTTGGGCAGGTTCTCGCCCTCGGTGCCCATCGCCCAGACGGTCAGGTTGCCGGTGGCGGGTCCTTCGCTGACCGTGGTCGTCGCCTGGGCCCCGCCGCTCGGCGTGTCCGCCGATCGGCCACAACCGGCCAGCGCGAGCGCTGTGGCGGTGAGCGCAGCACTGCCGATCACCAGTCGGCGGCGGATGCTGTGGGTGAACATGTGTTGTCTCCTCACTCGGTTACTTCCGCATCCCCCGGTTTCGTGCCGCAGCTGTCCCGCAGCACGAGTTGTGTCGCCAGTACGTCGTTCCGCGCCCGCGACCGATCTCCGGACACGCGCTCGTGCAACCGCTGCGCCGCCATCCGGCCCAACTCGGCCATCGGCTGCCGCACAGTGGTCAGCCCCGGCGACACGTACCGCGCCGCCATCACGTCGTCCCACCCCGTCACCACGATGTCCCCCGGTACGCCGACCCCCGCCGCGCGCAACGTGGCCAGCGCGGCCAACGCGAGCTCGTCGTTCGCGCACACCAGCCCGTCGGGCCGGTTCTTGGTTGCCTTGAGCATCTGTTGGGCGACCTCGACACCGGCGTCCTCGGTCAACGGCACCCGCTCGGGCTTCGGCACCTCGAGGCCGCGTCGCTCGAGCGCCTTGCCGAAACCGGCGTACCGCTCGGAGACGTCGTACGAACTGGCGGGGTCGCCGACGAAGAGCAGGTTGGTCCGGCCGTGGTCGAGCAGCCGCGTGGTGAGTTGCTCGGCACTCGCGGAGCTCTCGCTGCGGACCGAGTCGCACCCGGTGATCGGCGGATGCGCGATCAGCACCAGCGGTACTCCGGCCTTGCGCAGCCCCTGGATCGTGGCCAGGTCGAGAGCGTTGCCATGGACAACGATTCCGTCGACCCGCCCGGCCAGGTCGCGGACGCTGCGGCGGGGATCGGGGTTGCCGTGCGTGACCGTGATGACGACACTCTGGCCGTGCTCGCCGGCCCAGCGTTCGTACCCCATCAACAGATCGCCGTAGAACGGGCCGGCCAGGTCGGGCAGTACGAGCCCATGCGCCTCATGCCGCTGTACCGCCAGGCTGCGGGCGGCGCGCAGCGGTACGTAGTTGAGCTCCTGGGCCGCCTGGTCGACCCGGGCCCTGGCCTTCTCCGAAACCGGTCCAGTCCCTTGCAGGACACGCGAAACCGTCGCGATCGACAGCTTCGCCCGGGCCGCGACATCGTAGATCGTCGCCGGCCGGCCGGTGGTTCCGGATGCCACGTGTCGCTCCTGGAGGTCAGAGTGGAAGCGCTTACAGTTTCCGACCCTGCCCTGTCCGAGGTGCATCGGTCAAGACCTCGGAGCCGATCTGCGACGATGAAGCGGTGACCACACACGAACGCGAGGACCAGCTCTTTCTCGTCCGGCACGGCGAGACCGAGTGGAGCAGGTCGGGCCGGCACACGTCCGTCACCGACCTGCCGCTGACCCCGGAAGGGGAGCGCGTCGCGACGGGTTTGAAGCAGCGGCTGGCGGGGGAGAAGTTCGACCTGGTGCTGACGTCACCCCGGCAACGGGCCCGGCGTACGGCGGAACTCGCCGGCTACCCGGACGCGGAGGTCGACGACGACCTGGTCGAGTGGGACTACGGGGACTACGAGGGCATCACCACCGCGGACATCCGCAAGACCGTGCCCGGCTGGACGGTCTGGGCCGACCCAGTACCCAACGGCGAAACCCCCACCGAGGTCGCCGCCCGCATCGACCGCGTCAACGCCCGCATCGCCGCCGTACCCGGCGACGTCCTCGTCTTCGGCCACTCGCACGCCCTCCGCGCCCTGACCGCCCGCTGGCTGGAACTGGACGTCACCGAGGGCCGCCACTTCGTCCTCAACACCGCCACCATCTCAGTCCTCGGCTGGGAACGAGGCTCCCCCGCCATCCACCACTGGAACGCCTAGCCGCTTTCCGGAACAAAGTTTGCACAGGGTGGCAGTGATGTTCCGGAAACCATCAGCGCACCGGGCAGGACGGGCCGCAGGGCTTGGCCTTTAGGTCGGGCTGGGTGCGGCGGAGGACCCGAAGCACCTGTAGGGCGGCCTCGCACGGTCGGCCGGTGATGTCGATCCATCCGTAGCGCAGGGTCGCCTCGGCGCGCAGAGTCGCGCGGTTGTCCCGGTCGAGGTCGCGCCACCGCCGGTTCGGGACGAGGTGGAAGCGGCCGTCGAGCTCGACCACGAGCTCGAAGCCGGCATAGAAGACGTCGGTGAACTCGCCTTCCACCGCCCGTTGCCGAACGCCGGTCGGCAGTCCGTGCCGACGCTCCACGTCCCGCAGGTAACGGAGCTCGAGCAACGAGTGTGACCCGGCCGCGACATCGGTGAGGATCGGCCGTAGCAGCCGCCGATGGCGCAGCCGCGGACGGTCGGCCAGCGCAGTCGCGATGTCGACGGGACGGACCCGGCCGCTCTGACATGCCTCGGCGATCACGGCGGCTGCCTGGTCCACCGAGCGGCTGAGTCCGACGATGTCCAGTACGGCGTCCGCGGGTGTCCGGCGCGGTGGTACGACCGGGGCGAGACGGTCGGCCCAGCGCTGGTCGCGGTGGATGACGACGTTGGGCCGCGGGCGAACCCGCCGGCGCTCCGGAATCGTCACGTACACGGGACGGTTGCTGTCCGGTTGAGCAGGCCAAGCTGCTCCGCGGCGGTGTAGTGGCTCCAGGCTGCTTCGGGACCGGCATAGAGCAATGCCGCCAGCAGGTGCTCGTCGTACCCGATGGGTCCGGTGTGCGTCGCGTACACGCCTGGGTGAACAGTTTGCCAGCGCCTACTCCGCATCGGCTGCCTGATCTGGGACTCGGTCCAGCCCGCGGCGAACAGTTGGGAGCGTGACACGATCCGCCCTTGGTCGTGGATCAGCCCCTGGAGCCCGTCGTTGGCAAGCTGCGGCTTCCACCACCAGTCCATCCCCCAAGCCTGACCGAATCCCCCGATCCCCGCCGACCCCCTGTGGACAACCGCGAAGGCGCAGGTTTCCGGAACATAGCTGGCGTCAGGTGACCGTTTGTTTCCGGAAAGACGAGCCCGAGGTGAGGAGGGTGGCTAGGAGATCCGCGCGGGCTTGGCGGTGGCTGGGGCGGAGGCGCGCTCCCTGGTTGAGAGTTGCCTGGCCGTGGAGGGCGCTCCAGAAGACCTCGGTCAACGTCTCCGCGTCCCCGCCGGCGAACGGCGTCACGCCGGCCTGGATCTCGCCGAACGCGGCCTTGAGGGCCGCCGGGCTCTCGGCACCCCCGAACGCCAGATCCGTACGCCGCACAAACATCGCCTCATACACAGCCGGATGCTCCTCCGCATAGCCCAGATAGGCCTCCGCCACCGCCCGCAACCCAGCAGCGTCTGCCGCCACTGCGCCATCCCGATCCGAGCCGCTCCGGCCCGCGGCCGGCCCGCTCGCCCCGCCGCCGCTCTCCCCACTCAGCCGCGCCGCGCGGAGGGCGGCTGCCAGCTCCACGAAGCCTTCGAGGGCTACGGCGGCGGCGATGGCGTCCATGTTTTTGAAGTGGCCGTAGAGGACGGGCTGGCTGTAGTCGACGGCTTCGGCGAGGCGGCGGGTGGTGACGGATTCCCAGCCTTCGGTCTCGGCGAGGTCGCGGGCGGTGCGGACGATCAGGTCGCGGCGTTCCTCGCGGGCGCGCTCCCGGCGTGGCTGAGTCGGCATAGACCGGATATTAGCACCGCTAGACAAACTAGCAACGGCAATGTCAGCACTGCTAGAACACTGGAGACCTGAGATGCGCCGCTTCACCACTGTCCTGACCATCCTGCTCGGCCTGTTCCCGCTCTCGTTCGGACTGCGCTTCCTGCTCGACCCGCACGGCGCCGCCGCCGGGTTCGGCATCGACCCGTGGCCGACCGGCGCAGCGGCCGGTTACTTCGCGGTGAAGGGAATCCGCGACATCGTCATCGGACTCAACCTGCTGGCGCTGTTCGCGCTCGGCCAGCGCCGCGCGACCGGCGTACTGATGGCGATCGCCGCGATGATCCCGATCGCCGACATGGTCATCGTGCTCACCCACGGCGGCTCCGTCGCGACCGCGCTCGGCATCCACGGACTGACCGCCGTGATCGTCCTTTTCGACGCCTGGCTGCTCCTCCGCGAGCGCCGTACGGCGGACCTCGCTCAGCCGGTGGGCGTCCACTCGTAGAGCTCGATCGTGCAGTACTCGCGGAACCCGAGCCCGGCGTACACCGACCGACCGGCGGGCGACGACCCCAGTACGCCGTACTCCGCGACCGCCTCGGCCTCACGGAGTGCGGCGTACGTGATCGCGGCCCCGATCCCGCGCCGCCGCGCCTCCGGGACCGTCATCACGAAGTAGACCCCGGCCACGCCGGCAGAAAGAAACACCGTCGTCGTCGCGACCGGCGTACCGTCGAGCAGGCCCAGGTAGTGCCGCCACGGATCGCGGTACCCGAGCTTCCGGTAGACCGACGCGACCCACCGCGCTTCCTTCTCGCCCTCGCCGAACCCGCGCCCGAGCGTCGCCTCCCAGATCGCCAGAGCGTCATCGTGGTCGACGCGGGTGATCTCCAGCCCGGGTACGGCGCTCGGCGCGACCAGCTCGGAGATCCGGACAGCCATCCCCGGCTCACTCCCACCCGCTGCGAACCCGGCCGCGATCAGTCGGTCACCAAGGTCGTCTCGCATCGACGGGCCGACGTGCCAGCTTCCCGGGACGTTGTGTTTCTTCAACAGCACAAGGGATTCCGCCACGGCATCATCGCTGGACGCGGCGACTACAGCGTTGTGATAGTCGATCGGCGAACCACCGATCGTCCAGCGCGCCCCGGCGTCGTCCCGCTGCTCGCCACCACCCGCCGCGCCCATCGCCATCAGCAACTCGGCGGCGTTGTCCTCGATCGCGCGAACCAGCTCAGCGTCCTCCACCGCCTCAGTCTGGCTGATCAGCCGGGCAGGGCGCTCCACTGTTCCAACGTCGACACCAGCAATGTGGTGGTGGCCAGCGACAGGAACTCCGAGCGCGTGACGAACTTCGCGTCGCTTGCGTCGTCACCCGGAGTGAGGGTGCCACCGATCGCGGTCGCCTCGTAGTCACGGATCACGTAGAGCTTGCCCTCCGGAGCCTCGCGTTCGACCTCGCCGACCAGTTCCCCGACCTCGACGACGAGCCCGGTCTCCTCCGCGACTTCCCGGGCCACCGCCGCCGGATCGTCCTCACCGGGCTCCACCCGGCCGCCTGGGAGCGACCACAGTCCCCGTCCGGGCTCGTTCGCCCTGCGGACCACGAGCAGCCGGTGCTGCTCGTCGTACACGAGAGCTCCGACACAGTCGACCCGCCGCGCATCCATGCCACCGCAGAATAGGCACCCTGGGGATAACTGCAAGGTGTCGGGGGTGAACGCGGATAGCATCTGCGGTGACAGAAGGCCTTCGAAGGGATCCGGACCGCTCGTGCGCATCGATCTGCACACTCACTCGAACCGCTCGGACGGCACCGACCCGGTGGCCGTCCTCCTCGCGCACGCGCAGGAGAGCGGTCTCGACGTGATCGCGCTCACGGATCACGACACCGCCGACGGGTGGACCGAGGGCCGGATCGCGGCGGAAGAGCTAGGGATCGGGTTCGTCCCCGGCATCGAGATCTCCTGCAAGCTCAACGGCGTCAGCGTCCACCTGCTCAGCTACCTGCTCGACCCCTCCTACCCGGCGCTCGCCGAGGAGCTGCGGATCGTGCGCGAGGGCCGCACCGACCGGATCCCGTCGATCGTCGCCCGGCTGAACAGCGTCGGCGTCCCGCTGACCGTCGACGAGGTGCTCGCCCAGGCGACCGGTACGCCGTCGGTCGGTCGGCCGCACGTGGCCGACGCGCTGGTCGCCAACGGCACCGTCGCGAACCGCAGCGAGGCCTTCGACCGATTCCTCGCGGACGGCCGCGCCGGGCATGTGCCGCACTACGCGATCGAGCCGGGCCGGGCCATCGACCTGGTCCGCGCGGCCGGCGGCGTACCGATCATCGCCCACCCGTGGGGACGCTCCAGCTACAAGGTGATGAATCAGGACACCATCGCCCGCCTGGTGCAGGACCACGGCCTGGCCGGTATCGAGATCGACCACCAGGACCATTCCGGACCATCCCGTACGGCGCTGCACGCGATCGCCGACGACCTCGGCATCATCGCCACCGGCTCCAGCGACCACCACGGCGCCGGCAAGATCGACCACGACCTCGGCGTGAACACCACCGACCCGGAGCAGTTCGAGCGACTGCTCGAGGTCGCCAAGGAGAACGCGACCGCCGCCCCCGACGCACAGGTCCCCGAGGCCTACCTGCCGTGAACAGTGTCATCAACATCGGGCTGTTCACCGAGGTCCTGGTGACGCTCTTCGTGATCATGGACCCACCGGGCACCGTGCCGGTGTTCATCTCACTCACCGCGGGCCAGTCCCGCGCGGTCCGGAAGAAGGCCGCGTGGCAGGCGGTGCTGGTCGCGTTCGGGGTGATCGTCGTGTTCGCGGCGTTCGGTCAGCAGATCCTGAACCACCTCGGCATCACGCTGCCGGCGCTGCAGTGCGCGGGCGGCCTGCTGCTTCTGCTGATCGCGCTGCAGTTGCTGACCGACACCGCCGAGGACCCGGTCCAGACCAAGGACGTGAACATCGCCTTCGTCCCGCTCGGTACGCCGTTGCTCGCCGGACCGGGCGCGATCGTCGCCACGATGGTGTTCGTCCAGCGCGCCAACGGCTCGCTGCCGGATGTGGTCGCGATCTCGCTCGGCATCATCGCGATCCACCTGGTGATGTGGCTGACGCTGCGGTTCTCCGGGGTGATCATGCGGATCCTGGGGGAGAACGGCGTACTCCTGGTCACCCGGATCGCCGGCCTGCTGCTGAGCGCGATCGCGGTCCAGTTGATCGCCAACGCGGTCAGAGAGTTCATCAAGGCGGGCTGACGTGGACGACATGCTGCCCGGGATGCCGACGCGGTTGTTCGTCGCGACGCCGACCAAGCTGCTCACGTTCGCGGACTGCAAGCGCAAGTACCGCTACACCTACCTGGAGACGCCGCGGCCGCCGAAGGGTCCGCCGTGGGCGCACAACACGGTCGGCGCGATCGTCCACGAGGTGCTCGCCGACTTCTTCGGTCGCTGGCCGGCTGCCCGCCGTACGCCGGACGAAGTCGTGGCCAAGATGCGGTCGAGCTGGCGCAGCGAGGGGTTCCGGGACGAGCAGCAGTCGCTGGACTGGCGGGACCGGTCGACCGACATGGTGCTGGGCTACCTGCGCGATTCCGATCCGTACTACGCACCCCGCGGAGTGGAGCGTACGGTCGCCTTCACCACCGAGCGGGCCTCGTTGCGGGGACGGGTGGACCGGATCGACGAGCGTGCCGCCCGCGACGGGAGCGGCGGCACCGAGCTTGCGATCGTCGACTACAAGACCGGTCGCCGCCCGTTGACGCCGGTGGACGCACGGTCGTCACTCGCGATGGCGCTGTATGTCCTGGGCGCTCGCCGAGTCCTGCACAAGCCGTGCACCCGCGTCGAGTTGCACCACCTCCCGACCAACACGATCGCGGCGGCCGACCACGACGACGAATCCCTCGCCCGCCACCAGCGCCGGGCCGAGTCGATGGCCGACGACGCCGCCGCGGCCGAGGCCCGCTGGCGCGAGGGCCTGACCCCGGCCGAGGCCGACGAAGCCTTCCCACCTGAGCCCTCCGCACTGTGCGGCTGGTGCGATTTCGTCCGCATCTGCCCGCAGGGCCGCCGCGAATCCCCACCCCGCGACCCCTGGGCCGGCCTCGACGACACCGCCCCCATCCCGGTCGAGGACGCCGGCTGAGTCGTCGTACCAGCGCCATGTGCGTGGGGTGCCAGCGGGGGGCTGCAGAGTGGAGGCGACAGAGAGGGGTTGCCTGATGGGCGCGAAGGTTGTGAACAAGCTGGCGGTGGCGGGGGCGACGCTGCACTACGAGGTGACCGGATCCGGTCCGATGCTCCTGCTGATCGCGGGCGGCGGGACCGACGCGGCGGTGTACGACGGGATCGTCGGGCAGCTCGCGGCCGAGTACACCGTGGTGGCCTACGACCCGCGCGGCAATTCCAGGAGCCGGTACGACGGTGAGCCCGCCGACGAGCGGATCGAGCAGTCGGCCGAGGACGCGCTCGCGCTGATCGACGAGGTGGCGGGCGGCGAATCGGCGTACGTGCTCGGCAGCAGTTCGGGCGCGATCACCGGGCTCGAGCTGATCACCCGCCACCCGGAGCGGGTGCGGATGCTGGTCGCGCACGAGCCGCCGTGCAGCGAGGTGCTGCCGGACGCCGCCGACGCGCGGGCGTTCTTCCAAGACGTATACGACACCTACAAGGCCGAGGGGCTCGCGGCCGCCGACGTGCTGTTCATGGTCGGCACCGGGATGGACGCCGACGCGATGCCGCCGATGGAGGACCTGCTGCCGGAGTACCGCGAGCTGGCCGAGCGGATGCAGGCCAACGCGGTCAACTTCTACGAGCACAAGCTGCTGCCGTTCACCCGGTACGAGCCCGACCTCGACACGCTGAAGACGGTCGCGGACCGGATCGTTCCCGCCGCCGGCCTGGAGTCGATCGACCACCTGCCCGGGCGGCCGATCCAGCTGATCGCCGAGCACCTCGACTGGCCGGTGGTCACCTTCCCCGGCGCGCACGCGGGCTACGCCAGTCATCCGGGTCCGTTCGCCACGCACCTCACCGCTCTGCTGAAGGCCGACGCGGTCTGACCAAGGTCACCTGTCCGGGCGCGGGTCTGAGGGGTCCCGCGCCCGGACCGGCTAATTACGGTTGACGCCCGCGCGTGGTGCGGCGTACCGTCCGTCTTCTGCCTTGACAAACCGGCGTGGATCACCCATGCCTTCACAGTGGTGTCCGAACCCCCGGGTCCTGTCGGATTCGGGGCGGTTCTGCGTGCCACTGACCCGGCGGACACCGCTCTCGAGTAGGAGAGGAGGTTGCCGTGGGCGTCTACTGGGCGATCGGCGTACGGTCGTTCCGGCGCTTCTCGACGTACCGGATCGCCACCGCGTCCGGCGCGTTCACCAACACCGTGTTCGGGTTCATCCTGTGCGGTATCTACCTGACCTTGTGGCACGAGCGGCCCGGCCTCGGCGGGTACGACGTATCCGACGCGCTGACGTTCGTGTGGTTGCAGCAGGGGTTGCTCATGCCGATCGGGATCTTCGGCGCGACCACGACGGTCGAGCTGGGCGAGCGGGTCCGCAGCGGTGAGATCGCCGTCGACCTGTATCGGCCGACGCAGCTGTTGCTGTGGTGGTTGTCCGTCGACTTCGGTCGCGCGATCTTCCAGTTGCTCGTGCGGGGCGTCGCTCCGCTGCTCGTCGGTGCGCTGGTGTTCGACCTCAAGTTCCCTTCCGGTGCGCTCACCTGGTGCGCGGTCGCGGCCGGGCTGGTGTTCGCGATCCTGGTGAGCTTCGGACTCCGTTACCTGGTGGCGTTGTCCGGCTTCTGGATCACCGACTCGCGGGGCATGGAGGCCCTCGCGCTGATGCTGTCGTGTTTCTTCAGCGGCATGATCCTGCCGCTGGTGGTCTTCCCCGGCTGGCTCGGCGAGGTCGCCCGGGCGACACCGTGGGCCGCGACGCTGCAGGTGCCGATCGACATCTGGCTCGGGCGGAATCCCGGCGGGACCGGGGCCGCGCTGGTGTTCCAGCTCGGCTGGATCCTGATCCTGCTGCTGAGCTGTCAGCTCGCCACCCTGGTCGCGACCCGGAAGGTGGTGATCCAAGGTGGTTGAGCGGCTCCGCCTGGCTCCGGCGCAGTACTGGATGCTGGTCGTGATGTGGATCCGGTCGGCGCTGGCGTACCCGGCGTCGTTCCTGCTGATGCTGTTCACCGGGATCATGCTCACGGTCCTGGACTTCGTTGCGATCGTGCTGATGTTCAGCCACATCGACAGCTTCGGCGGGTTCACCCTCGCGCAGATGGCGTTGCTCTACGCAACGGCCTCGATGACGCTGGGGCTGGCCGACCTGGTGATCGGGTCGATCGAGCGGATCGGGCAGCGGATCCGGACCGGGTCGCTGGACGTCTACCTGATCAGGCCGGTGCCGACGTTCGTCCAGACCGCCGCGGACGAGTTCGCGCTGCGCCGGATCGGCCGGCCGTTGCAGGCCGGCATCGTGCTCGGGTTCGCGCTCAGTCGGCTCGAGCTCGACTGGACCGTTGCCAAGGGCCTCATGCTGGTGGTGTCGGTGATCGCCGGGTCGGTCATCTTCGGGGCGATCTTCGTCCTCGGTGCCGCGGTGCAGTTCGTCTCGATCGACTCCGCCGAGCTGGCCAACTCGTTCACGTACGGCGGTCAGACGCTGACGCAGTACCCGCTGTCGGTCTTCGGCAAGGAGATCGTCCGGGCGGTCACGTTCGTCGTACCGCTTGCCTTCGTCAACTACTACCCGGTGCTGTACGTGCTGGGTAAGCCGGCCCCACTGGGCCTGCCGTCCTGGATCGGCCTGTTGTCGCCGCTGGTCGCCGTCGCGATGGTCGCGCTGGCGTCACTGGCGTGGCGGGGCGGTCTCCGTCGTTACCGCAGTACAGGGAGCTGAGCAGTGGCAGTCATCGAGTTGTCGAACGTGTCCCGCGCGTTCACCGTGACGACGCGGAACGGGTGGCGTCGTACCCGTCGCGAGGTCCGGGCGGTGGACGGCCTGTCGTTCGCCGTCGAGCCGGGGGAGGTGATGGGGTACATCGGTCCGAACGGGGCCGGGAAGTCGACGACGATCAAGATGCTGACCGGGATCCTGGTCCCGTCGAGCGGCTCGATCCGCGTGGCCGGCGTCGATCCGTCCCGCCATCGGCTGAAGTTGGCGAAGCGCATCGGGGTCGTCTTCGGTCAACGGACGACGCTGTGGTGGGACCTGCCGTTGAAGGACTCGTTCGCCGTACTGCAGAAGATGTACGACGTCCCGATGGCCAGGCACCGGGAGAACCTCGCGACCTTCGTGGAACTGCTGGACCTCGGCGACCTGCTCGACGTACCGGTCCGGCAACTGTCGCTGGGGCAGCGGATGCGCGGCGACATCGCGGCCGCCCTCCTCCACGACCCGGAGATCGTCTACCTCGACGAGCCGACGATCGGTCTCGACGTGATCAGCAAGGCCCGGCTCCGCGAGTTCCTGGCCGAGGTCAACGCTGAGCGCCGTACCACCGTCATCCTCACCACCCACGACCTCGACGACATCGAGGCGCTCTGCACCCGCGTCATGGTCATCGACCACGGCCACCAGATCTACGACGGCACCCTGGCCGGCCTGCGAGCCAGCCAGTCCGCCCCACGCACCCTCGTCGTCGACCTGGCCACCTCCCTGCCACCCATCGAAATCCACGGCGCAACCGTCACCAAGGTCGACGGCCCCCGCCAGCACCTCACCTTCCCCACCACCACCAGCGCCGCACCCCTTCTCTCCCAAATAGCCGCCAACTACCCCTTGGTCGACGTCTCGGTCGCCGAACCCACTATCGAATCGGTAATAACCCAGCTCTACGCCCCCACCCACTAGGGCGAGCCGTCAGCGCGCGATCTCGCCGGACCGGCGGGTGGTGATCGTACGCGGGTCGGTAGACGAGAAGGTCGTTCAACCGCTCCAACTCCGTCAACATCCGATAGGCAGGCGACCCAGAGGCTACAACTCGCAGGGGCCTCGTCCAGGCGCGAGCTGACGATTGTGGATAAGTTGGCAGGAAGGTGTCGATCTCGGGATCCCTTACAGATAAGGCCATTCCGGTACGAAAACTGTCCACGGGCCTGGCTAGAGTCGACGGTATGGAACTCCTGGACGAGCGACCGGTCTGGTCGATGAGCGGCGCCGAGATGCTGACTGCCCTCGACCAGTTGCAGGCCGATCTCACCCGCCGCCAGGTACGCCGCCTCGAACTCCTGGCCGCCCTCGACGCCAACGGCCACGCCCAAGACCTCGGCGCCGGCAACACGATCCACCTGCTGTCCATGCGCCACAACCTCGACCCCGCCGACGTCCGCCGCGACCTCCGCCTCGCCACCGCGCTGCCGAAATACCCGACCGTCACCGCAGCCCTCACCGACGACGCACAACCCGGCCACCCACGGTCCGACGACGACACGCAGGACCCTGCGCACGCCGACCGCCAGGCGACGCCGCTGAACACCGCCCAGGCGCAGGCGATCGTGGCCGCGCTAGAAAAAGTGCCCGCATCCGCGCAGGTGCCGGTCGAGGACCTGCGAGTCGCCGAGGATCAGATGGTGAAAGCCGCCGAGTTCCTGGCTCCCGGCGAACTGCGCAAACTCGGCGTCGAAGTCCGCAATCGCCTCGACACCGACGGCCCCGAACCCACCGGCGACGAGGACACCTCGTCGCAGGAGGCACTGTGGCTCAAACAAGCCGACCACGGCGTCCGGTTCGGCGGCTACCTCGCCGCCCAGAACGCCGAACTCCTCCAGACCCTGATCTTCGCCGGCGCCAAACCGCACAAGACCTACGACGGCCACCGTGACCCGCGCCCCCGCGGCAAACGGCAGGCTGACGCCCTGACCGCGATCCTGGCGACCGCGGCAGGTACCGGCACCGCCGTGCCCGGCCACGGCGACATCAAGCCCCACATCACCGTCACCATCGACCTGGAAGACCTCAAGAGTCGCACCGGCACCGGTCGCCTGATCCACGGCGACACCCTGTCAGCGGCCGCCGTCCGCCGCCTCGCCTGCGACGCCGGCATCATCCCCTGGTCCTCGGCTCGAACTCCGAACCACTCGATGTCGGCACCGAACACCGCTTCGTCACCCGCGCCATCCGCCACGCCCTGAACGCCCGCGACCACGGCTGCATCGTCTGCGGCGCACCCCCGGCCATCTGCGAGGCCCACCACATCATCCACTGGGCCGACGGCGGCACCACCCGCCTCGACAACTTCGCCCTCCTCTGCAAACGCGACCACATCGCCGTCCACAACGGCCACCTGACCATCCAGATAGTCAACGGCCACCCCCACGCCACCCGCCCCACCTGGGCCAACCCCAACCCACCACCGCCACGCCGACAACCACCCCAATCACCACCGCCACCGCCGGAACACCCACCACCCCAGCCATGGGCCGCCCACCCACCTGACGCCGCCACCCGCTGTGCCGGCACCCCACGACGCGCGCTCGGTACCTCGGCCACTCGCTCCATGCCACCACGGCCCAGCACCATTGCGCCGCCCGGCACTGCCCCGCCACGGGCACTCCACTGGGCACTCCACCATGGGCTCGGCACTCGATGGTGCGGTCAGTTCGCCTCCCGAGGAGACAAACGCCGCCTGTGAGCAGCCCATCGCCCACGACGATCTGTCGGCCTGCTCAACCATCACAGAGTCGTGTGCCGTCGTCCGCAACAGTCAGTGCGAACACGACCTCAGCGGTTGTAGCCGGCCGCGATGGAGCACGTCGTCAAGGTCGTGACGCTCAATCGGGTGTCTGGACCGATCACGTGTCTGGGATCGGATCGGGCGAGGCGTCTGCCAGCTCGAGGATGCAGGTGTCGGCCTTCCAGATGGCAAGGTCCGCGGCCGCTTCGACATGACAGGCCGCCCGATCCCTTCGTCGAGCGCCCGGATCGCGGCCCGCAAGGTGCGAGGCATCGTCCGGCGAGCCTCAGCTGGCACGCTCTCGTCGTAGAACCAGCTCTGAGTCCCGCGAAGACATCGGGCAACCGAGCACCGCGGTTCAGGCGAGGTCGGCGGCCATCGAGGCGAAGACCACCTCGGGATCCATGCCATTCGTGTCATCGCCCCACCGCTGAGCCGAGCCCCGGAACTCCTCTCGATCGACAGTCCCCACCCCAGCGCGAATCAGCCGCTGGGCCTCCGCGATCCCGATCTCGACGTACTCCAACTCGTTCACGAAGTAGAAGTCGTGCCGGGCCCCCTCGTTCCGGTGGAACTTCCCGGTGTTCCCGACGTACGTCCAGACATCCTCATCGACAACGCAGCCACCCGCAGTTCCCGCTCCCCGTCCTTCACCAAGTACAGCCGCGTCATCGGGGCCCCTACCGGTTGTAGCCGGCTGCGATGGACAGGACGTCCGCCGGATCCAAAGGCTTGGGGTCTGCGCACCACCCAGCCAGGGCATCCGAGTAATCGTCCTCGTCGAGTGTGCCGACGCCGTCGTCGATCAGGCGCCGAGCCTCGGCCGGTCCGATCTCCTCGTACGTGAACCAGCGATCGATGTAGTAATCGTTGCGCAAGGCATTGTTGTCATGGAACTTGCCGGTGTTGGCAACGTAGGAGTACATCGTCTCGTGCGCCAACGCCGCAACCCACACCAGCCGCTCGTCCCTCTTTGACCACGTAGAGCTGCATCGGCGTTCAGGCGAGGTCCGCGGCCAGGGAGGCGAAGACGATCTCGGGGTCCATGGCCTCGGTGTCTTCACGCCAGCGCTGGGCCGAGTCCGGGAACTCTTCTGCGTCGACCGTTCCGACTCCGTCGCGGATGCGGCCTTGCGCCTCCGCGATGCCGATTTCGACGTACTCCAGTTCGTTCAAGAAGTAGTAGTCGTGCCGGGCGCCTTCGTTGCGATGGAACTTCCCGGTCTCCGCAACGTACGTCCACACATCCTCATCCACCAACGCCGCCACCCACAGCTCTCGCTCGCCGTCCTTGACCAAGAACAACCGCGTCATCGTGCAACCCCGTTCTGTCGATTCTGAATCGGCTGGTGAGTCAGCCGTGGTGCGGAGCCGGCCGCGCCGTTGCCGGTCTGAACTGCTTCGGAGCGGTGCGCCTGACGTTGCTTACCGTAGCTAATCGCCTGTACTGGCGCGCCGCCGAGCTCCCGCAGTTCGTCGATCCCGGCAGGCTGGATCATCTGGTCGGACAACGCTATGCACTCCCGGCGCGCCGCATCACGCGCCGCTGGATCCTGACGACGGTCGCGTTCGATCTCGTACAGCGGAGTCGTGCGCTCCTTCACGTCGATGGACTCGCCCGAGTGCACCTGAAGCTCGATGCGTTCACCGTGGCTGTGCAGGAAGGTGTGCAATCCCTTGTAGCGGCTGCCATCGACGTACGAATGGTGGGCAGACTCCATCCGCCAGTCCCCCCGATCGTTCAGCCGATCGATGGTCCGGACCGCGGCCTCGGTGAGCTCGTCCGGATGTTTCACCGCGGCGGTGTAGCGCAGGACGTCCTCCGGGACCTGCTGAGTGCGGCGGTAATAGTCCTCGAGCGTGGCCAGCTTGCGGGCGAGGGAGTGCGGTGACTTCACCCGGTTCGCGAGGTGGTACGGCGCTGCCTCGTCGCCGATGGACGTGATCATGGCGTCCGTGATGCGTTCCTCGACGGCGGCGGCTTTGGTCAGCAAATGAAGGCTTTCAGTGGCCTTGCGTACGCCGTACTCGGCGGCGAGCTCCGCCTTGGACGGGATCGGGTCACCCCAGTCGAGCGGGCGCCGCCCGGAGAGCCGGGCGTGCAGATCCGCTGGTTCGGGCAGGTCGTTCAGACCGGTTGGCATCTCTCTCCCCAGGTCGTTCGGTCTTTTTGACCGTAGACAAGTGCAGGGAGGCTGTGGGGCGGATTCTGGGATTTGTGGATAACTCGGGTGGGTTACGAATGGGGGTGGGGGTGTGACTTGGGGGTACTGGGGTCGTTGAAATGCGGGTAGGGACCCAACCGGAACCGGGATTCGGGGGTAGACAGGGTATGCCGACGATGACGGATGAGCCTGCGACGGCGGCGGTGGGTCCGCCGGCGGACGGGGCTGGGTTCGTCGAGTGGGTGCGGCCGCATCTAACCGCGATGGCCCGGTTGGCCGGGCGGCTCGCGGTGGGGGCGGACCGGGACGACATCGTGCACGAGTCGCTCGCGCGGGCATGGTCGAAGCGGGGGCAGTACGACGCCACCCGCGGGACCGCGTCGGCCTGGTTGCTCGCGATCACCGCGGACCAGGCCCGGAAGGCGGCCCGGCGGCTGCGGCCGGCCGGCGAGTTCGACGAGCACGAGGGCCCGGTGTCGCGGCCGGATCTGGACGCCCGGATGGACGTCGACCTCGCGCTCACCTCCTTGTCGGCACGACAGCGCCTCGCCGTGGACTGCTACTACTTCGCCGACCTGTCGATCGCCGACACGGCCGCGGTGATGGGCTGCTCCGAAGGCACCGTCAAGTCCACCCTGTCCGACGCGCGGGCCCGCCTGCGCACCCTGCTGGAGGTCAGCGAATGAACCCGACCGACGAGGTCGACGACCTGCTGACGCGAGCCGGCGCGCGCTGGCGCGCGGACCAGCCGTCACCTCCCGAGCCCGACCTGGACCACATCCTCGGCGGCGGCCGCCGCCCCCGCCGCTGGGTTCCCGCCCTCGCCGCCGCGTCCGTCGCGGCGATCGCCGCCGCCGCACTGACCGTTCTCCCGGACGGTGGCAAGCAGCCGGCGCCCCCCAACGGCACCTCCCAGTCGTTCGCTCAAGGCAACAGGGCGCCGTACGACGATCTCCTCGTCCGCGACGGCGACCAGGTGACGGCGACCGGCCGGGTGATCGTCGCGCCGGGCCGGGAGCCGGTGTTCTGTGCAAGGCTGCCGATGACCGACGTCGGCTTCACGGGCGGCAAGGAGCCCGCACCGACCTGCGAACCGCAGTACGCGGTGACGCTGAAGGACCTCGACCCGGCCAGGCTCGCCGATGCCAAGACGATCGAGGGTGTCCGGACCGGGTACGCCGTACTGACCGGCACCTGGGCCGCGCGGACGATCGACGTCCGGGATCAGACGGTGCCGACGCACTCGACCACGGCGCCGCAGATCCCGCCGGACCAGGTGCCGTGTCCGGCGCCGGCGGGCGGCTGGAAGACCGCGCCGAACAACTACGACAAGGTCGCGATCAGCAGGTTCCTCGAGACCCGCCAGGACCAGGCCACCGATCCGCGCGTGCACTACCCGAACGGCCGGGGACCCGGCGCGCCCGAGGTCTATACCATCGGCGTCGCGCACGGTGATCTCGCCACGTTCCGCAGCGCGTTCGAGAAGGTGTACGCCGGCAACCTGTGCGTGCATCAGGTCAAGTTCAGCGAGGCCGAGCTCATGCAGCGCGCGACGGCGGTCGGCAACCTGATCCCGAAGGGAGTCGGGGTGTACATGGGCGGCGGCTCATTCGAGGAAGACAAGGTGGGCGTCTCGGCCCTCGTGTACGACGAGGCGCTGAAGACCGCCCTGACGCCGATCGGCCTGGACGACCTCAAGCTCGAGGTCGCTGTGAAGCCGGTGCGCTGAGGCGACCACCGCGCTCAGACCGTAGGGACGTTGTCCCTGTCGTGGATGAAGTCGACCAGGAGACGGGCGGTGGCCGCGGGCTGGTCGATGGCGGGGGAGTGACCGGCGTCGGGCACGCTCTGGGGCTCCACGCCGAGAGCCTCGGCCATCGCGCGTTGCGTCGTGATCGGCCAGCCGTCGTCGGAGGCGCCGTACAAGACCTGGGTACGGACGCCGGCCTTGGCCAGCCGGTCGGTCTTGTCCTCGGCATCGGTCAGGCGCCGGGTGATCTCCGCGAGGCTGACCGGGACGTTGCTGGTGAAGCGCTTCCGCAGGAACGCCGCGATGTCTTCCGGCGGAGCGACGTACCCAGGGTTCTTGACGTCGTGCTGGAGCTTCAGGTCGTAGACCTGCTCGATCGGCAGGTTGTCCAGCCCGAACGCGAGCATCTGCAGACCCTGCAGCGTCTCTTCGTCCGTGAACGCGGCCGGCCCCGAGCACAGCAACGTGATCGTCGAGAACACCGACGGATCGGTCAGCACCGCCTCCCGCGTGACCAGCCCGCCGAACGAGTGCCCGACCAGCTGGCTGTAGCCGCCCAGCGCCTTGCTCATCGCCACCACGTCGGCACCGAGCTCCGCCAGTGTGTACGCCGAGGGGTCGGCCGGCCCGGCGGTTTCGTACTGACCGCGCAGGTCCACCGCCACAGTGCGCCACCCGTAGCGGCACAGGTGGTCCACCAGCGGAGTGAAGTCCTCCTTGCTGCCGGTCCACCCCGGCACGAGCAGCACCGTGCCGAGCGGCGTACCGATCTGCGGCACCGCCATCAGCGTGGCGAACGAGCCACGGTCGGTCTCGAGGGTCGCGGGGTGCACCCCGTCGGGCAGCGTCAACGTGCGCGGCGTACTCACAAGTAAAGAGAGTATCCACTCTGCCCGCCCGGCGTTGCGCACGGGGTACGGGGCGCGCGGGCCCCGGTGCGGCACAATGGCGGCGTGCCTCGCACCCTTGCGGTTGCCAATCAGAAAGGCGGCGTGGCCAAGACGACCACCGTCGCGACGCTCGGCGCTGCCCTGGCCGAGCTCGGTCAACGGGTGCTGCTGGTCGATCTCGACCCGCAGGCGTGCCTGACGTTCTCGGTCGGCATCGACCCCGAGGACCTGGAGAAGTCGATCCATCACGTCATGCTCGGCGGTGTGACGGCGCAGGAGGTGCTGATCGAGTTCGAGGACGCGCCCGACCTGCTGCCGGCGACGATCGAGCTGGCCACCATGGAGGTGCGGCTCGCTCAGGAGGGTGGCCCGGAGCAGGTACTGCGGACCGCGTTGCGCCCGCTGCTGGCGTCGTACGACTGGATCATCGTGGACTGCCCGCCAACCCTGGGGCTGCTGACTGTGAACGGGTTGTCGGCGGCGTCCGATGTCCTGATTCCCTTGCAGTGCGAGACGTTGGCACATCGTGGCGTAGGGCAACTACTTGACACGATTCACGACGTCCAGGTGCTGACCAACCCGGAGCTGCACGTGCTCGGGGTGCTGCCGACGTTGTACGACGGCCGCACGATCCATGCCCGGGCGGTGCTGGAGACGATCGCGGACACGTATTCTCTGGACGTGCTGGAGCCGGCGATCCCGAAGTCGATCCGGTTCGCGGAGGCGCCGGCAGTCGGGGAGACCATTCTCAGCACGGCGCCGGCCTCGCCCGGTGCGAAGGCCTACCGGGCGTTGGCCGCCGCGCTGCTCTGAGCTACTGCGCGCTGTCCGGAGTCGGCGGGAGGGCGGCAGGCTGACGGCGGATCCGGTGCCGGAACCGCCACAGCGGTGCGCCGATCAGCGCGAGCAGCACCAGGAACGGGAGGACCGCCCCGAGCGCTGTCGCCAGCGCGGAGAATACGGCGGTGAACGCGTTCCAGCCACCCTTCAGACCCGCCAGGAAGCCGCGGTCCGAGTCCTCTGCCGGTGCCGGCGGCTGACCCTTCGCGGTGACGGTCAGCGTGAGGGTGGCGAGATCGGTCTGCAGGGCGAGGTTCTTCTGTTTCGCCAGCAGGGATTCGAGGTCCGACTCGCGCCGGGTGAGTTCGCTCTCGACCGAGACGATCTCGCCGATGGTGTTCGCCTTCGCCATCAAGGCGCGCATCCGGTCGAGGCTGGCGCGCTGGGTCTCGATCCGGCTGGCCACGTCGACCACCTGCTCGGTGACGTCGCTGGACTCCTGGTGGATCTGCAGCTGCTTGCCCAGGTCGGACAGTCGCTGGATCGCGGCGTCGTACGACTTCGTCGGCACCTTGAGCACGAGGTTGGCCTGGGTGATCTTGCCGTCGGCGTCGCTGCCGGTGTCCTCGGACGCTACCTGCCCGTCGAGGCCGGCGATCGCGGTGATCGCCTTCTGCCGGGTGGCGGCGACGTCGTCCGACTCGACGGTGAGCGAACCGGTCTTGATGATCGCGCGCGTGATGGTCGGCTGGGTCTGGGCCGGTGGCTGCCCGGGAACCTGAGGTTCCGCGTTCGATGACTTGCCGCCGGCCGCCGTACCGGAGTCCTGCTTCTGGACCGGCGCCGCTTCGCTCGTGCCGGCGCTGTCGTTGCCACTGGCCCCACACCCCGCCAGCAGCGCCAACCCCAACGCCGCCATCACCACACCGCTGATCGGCCTCATCACCCTTGCCCCTCTCTGGTGGTTTCCGTCCTAGGACGGTCCCCGAGGGGCAGGGTGTTGCAGGCTCAGATCACCATTCGGAAACGGTGCGGGTCACTCCGGGGCGGTGAACAGCGGCATCGTCGGAGGCGTCCCCGACTCAGCGGTCTCGGCCGGCTTCGACTCAGCGGTCTCGGTCGGCTTCGGCTCGGCAGTCTTCCGGGTGCGCGCGCGGGTCCGCTTGACCGGCGCCTCAGCAGGTGCCTCGACGGCCGCGTCCGCAGTCGTGACCTCGGCCTGGACCTCAGGCTTGGTCTCCGCAGTCTTGCGGGTGCGCTTGCGCGGCTTCCGCTCCTGTTGCGGGGCCTCGGCGGCCTCGGTCGAGGACTCCTCGGTCGGCGGCACCTGGGTCTTGCTGGTGACGTCGGCCTCGGACTTCTCGTCGAACACCTGGCCGGAGCGAGTGCGCTTGCGGGTCCGGCTGCGCTTGCGCGCGGTCCGCTCGCCGTCACCCTCGGTGCGTGCCTCGCCACCGCGACGGCTCCGCGCCGGCCGCTCGTCGCGAGCCTCGGCGGTCTCGCGCGGCTCACGGGCCGGCTTGATCCGGCCCTTCGCGTCGGTCGGGATACCCAGATCGTGGTACAGCTCCGGCGACGTCGAGTAGATCTCCTGCGGCTCGTCGTACGGCAGGTCGAGCGCCTTGTTGATCGTCTTCCACCGGGTCACGTCCGGCCAGTCGACGAAGGTGACGGCGATCCCGCTCGCACCGGCCCGTCCGGTCCGGCCGATCCGGTGGATGTAGGCCTTCTCGTCCTCGGGGCAGGTGTTGTTGATGACGTGCGTCACGCCCTCGACGTCGATGCCCCGGGCTGCGACGTCGGTGCAGATCAGTACGTCGATCTTGTCGCCGCGGAACCGGGTCAGCGCGCGCTCACGGGCCTGCTGGTTCAGGTCGCCGTGGATCGCGGCGGCCTTGAAGCCCCGGTCCTGCAGGTCGTCGGTCAGCCGGGAGGCCTCCCGCTTGGTCCGGCAGAAGATCATCACCCGGCCGCGGTCCTCGGCCTGCAGGATCCGCGCGACCACCTCGGGCTTGTCCAGATCGTGCGCCCGGTAGACGAACTGTGCCGTGGTCGGCACCATCTCGGTGTCCTCGTGCGACTCCGCGCGGATGTTCAGCGGGTGCCGCATGTGGGTGCGGGCCAGCGCGATCACCGCAGACGGCATCGTTGCCGAGAACAACATTGTCTGCCGCAGCTCGGGGGTCTTGCGCAGAATGCGTTCCACGTCGGGCAGGAAGCCGAGGTCGAGCATCTCGTCGGCCTCGTCCAGCACCAGCACCTTGATGTGGCCGAGGTCGAGGACGCCCCGGTTCGCCAGGTCCAGCAGGCGTCCCGGCGTACCGACGACGACGTCGACGCCCTTCTTCAGTGCGTCCAGCTGCGGCTCGTACGCGACGCCGCCGTAGATGGTCAGCACGCGCACCGTGCGGACGGTGGACGCGGTCTCCAGGTCCTTGGCGACCTGGATGGTCAGCTCGCGGGTCGGGGTGACGACCAGCGCCTGCGGCTTGCCGGGAGCGGCGAGCTCCTCGTAGTCGGCCTCGCCGGGGGAGATGGTGCGCTGCAGCAACGGGATGCCGAAGCCGAGCGTCTTGCCGGTGCCCGTGCGGGCCTGGCCGATCAGGTCGGTGCCCATCAGGGCGACGGGGAGTGTCATTTCCTGGATCGGAAACGGCTCCACGATGTTGACGCGGTCGAGCGCGTCGCAGATCTCGGGCAGCACGCCGAGCTCTCGGAAGGTGGTCAGGCTGATCGCCTCTCACATGCTTGTACGGACAGGTGTGCTCAGTGGCCGGGCGCCTGGGGCTTCTCAGCCCCGATCGTGAGGCGCGGGGACACTGTGCAAGCACCTCGCACCAGCTTGCCCATCTGGGCGCGTCACCGGCGAATCGCCCTCCAGTGTAGCCGCAACCGCCGTCAAGCCCGCCTCGTGTGGTTTGCGCCACTCGCGCTCCGGTCCAGATAGGGTGCCGGGCATGGAGCAGACGGCCTTTGATGATCCCGCCTACCGGGCCGCGGCGGTGGATCTGCTGGGAGTGCTCGCGTACGGCGAGCTGACGGCGTTCGAGCGAATGGCGGAGGACGCCAAACTGGCGCCGACGCTGAACGACAAGGCGGAGCTGGCGGCGCTGGCGACGACCGAGTTCGGCCACTTCCAGCAACTGCGGGACCGGCTGGTCGCGCTCGGCGTGGACCCGATGGCGGCGATGACGCCGTTCGTCACCCCGCTGGACGCGTTCCACGACCACACCGCGCCGTCGGACTGGCTGGAGGGCCTGGTCAAGGCGTACGTCGGGGACGGCCTGGCCAACGACTTCTACCGCGAGATCGCGTCGTTCGTGGACGCGGAGACCCGGGGCCTGGTGCTCGAGGTGTTCGCGGACTCCGGGCAGGCCGAGTTCGTGGTCGACCGGGTCCGGGCCGCGATCGAGGAGGACCCGAAGCTCGGTGGCCGGCTGGCGCTGTGGGGACGCCGCCTGGTCGGCGAGGCGCTCAGCCAGGCGCAGCGGATCGCCGCGGACCGGGACTCACTGGCCGCGCTGCTGGCCGGATCGGTCGACCGTCCCGGCCTCGACCTGGCCGCGATCGGCCGCATGTTCACCCGCCTCACCGAGGCCCACACCGCCCGGATGACCGCCCTCGGCCTACAGGCCTGACCCCACCCACCAGCCTCCAGACCCGACCCACCCCGCCTACCCCCATTTGAGGGTTAACCGGCTCGTGTGCCGTTTCCGTGGGTTAGTGGCGGCGGGGAGGGGTGGCCGGTAGCCCGGCTGCCCCGTCCGGCTGGCTTGGTCGGTCACTTTGTGCACCAGATCCGTAGGGCGCCGGGGGGCCGGGTACGGATCTGATGCACAAAGTCGATCTCTGCGGTGGCTGAGACCGGTTGGCCAGGGTCGGGGCTCGGTTCCGCGGTGCTGGCGCACGCACCAAGCAGGCGCGGTCCCGGCCGGGGCGGCGTTTGGCGGGCGGGGGTGCGAACATCAGGTCGGGGCTTGGGACAACCCATGACCTGTCCAAGGTCCCTACACCTTGTCCCAGCTCCCTGCTCCTGCCCGAAATCCCCGCTCACCGCTCACCGCCCACCGGCCTGCCACCGGCCTGCCGCCGGCCGCCCTGCCACCGGCCGCCCTGCCGCCGGCCGGCTGGTGGTGGTTGTCGTTCCGCACGGGTTGTCCACCACTCGGGCGTCGCGGCGGGTCGATGCTTGATCGGTGCACAAGGTCAGGCGGGCCGGCGTCCCACGGAACGACAGGAGACGGTTCACCCCTCGAATTGCCGGTTCTCTCGTCGTATCAGAGGGGGAGAAGGGGCACCTTCGGGGGTTCTCCGCTCAAATGGCCGGGGGTGGGATGCACAACGGCCGCCTGCCCGGAAGGGCGGCGGCCGTCGGGATGCGCGGGGAACTCGCCCCGCGGGCCGGTGTGGTCAGGCGGTCTTGGCTTTGCGCGACGAGATGAACGCGATGACGATCGCGGCGCAGATGATCTGGATCAGGTACTGGATCCAGTCCGGGCCGGACGTGTCCTTGACGCCGAGGAAGTAGGCGATCAGACCACCGATGAAGGCGCCGATACCGCCTCCGAGGATGGTCCAGCCGAGGCCGATGTCCTGCTTGCCGGGGAGCACCAGCCGGGCCAGCGGCCCGAAGATGACGCCTGCGATCAGGCTGACGATGAGCATCCAGACCCAATACACGGTTCCTCCTTTGAGGGATGGCTGACCTGCGCCTGGGCCGGCGCCCCGTAGCTACCAGACCACTGCAACGCAGGTCTCACCGCCATCGTGCCCCTTCCGTGGCACTCCGCAACCGGGACACGCGCGACTGTGTCCGGACCGCGATCAGATCGCGCCGAAGCCGACCTTGCGGATCGAGACCTCGCCGATCTCCACGTACGCGAGCCGGTCGGCCGGGATGATCACCCGGCGGCCCTTGTCGTCGGTCAGCTGCAACAGGTTCGCCTTGCCGCTGAGCGCCGCGGCGACCGCCTCCTGGACCTCTTCCGGGGTCTGCTCGCTCTCCAGCACCAATTCACGATTGGCGTGCTGCACGCCGATCTTGACCTCCACGAAACCCTCCGGGCACGTTCCGACCGGCGGCTCTCGCCGGTGACGCTTCGAGCCTATCCGCTGCGAGCCGTCGGCCCTCACCCGTCCGCCGAGAGCAGAACCTCAGCCGTCGGTGCGGGGGAAGCCGCGGATGCCCCGCCAGGCCAGCGAGGCGACCAGGTCGGCGGCCTGCTGCTGGGCCAGCGTCGGGTCGTCGGAGGCCAGCCAGTACCGGGCGCTGACCTGCGCCATGCCGACCAGGCTGACGGCCAGCACCATCGACTGCTCCCGGCTCAGGCCGGCGTCGGCGCTGATCACCTCGGAGACCGCCTCGGCGCAGGCGTGGGTGACGCGGTCCACCCGTTCGCGGACGGCCGTCTCGTTGGTCAGGTCCGACTCGAACACCAGCCGGAAGGCGCCCTGCGCGTTCGCCACGTACTCGAAGAACGCGTGCATCGTGGCCGCGACCCGGAGCTTGTTGTCGTCGGTCGACTTCAGCGCGTCCCGGACGGACGCGATGATCGCGTCGCAGGAGGTGTCCAGCAGCGCCAGGTACAGCTCCAGCTTGCCGGGGAAGTGCTGGTAGAGCACCGGCTTGGAGACGCCGGCGCGATCGGCGATGTCGTCCATCGCGGCGGCGTGGTAGCCGTTCGCGACAAAAACCTCCTGGGCCGCCTCGAGCAGTTGCGCGCGGCGGGCCAGCCGCGGCAGGCGGCTGCCGCGCTTGGGCGCGGTCTCGGGTGTCGTCGACACGTCGGCTCCTTCGGTGGTGCGGCACCGGCGGCTCGGGCTCGACTGCCGGGTCGTAGCCCGAATCCTACCCAGCGGTTGTCCCGGCCAGTAGCTTCCCCGCCGAACCGGGTTCCATCGTGGTACCGCTCAGCGGTAGTCGTCCTCGTCCGCGTCGCCCACTGCGCGGCGCTGCTCCGCCACGTCGACCGGGTCGGCCTCCAGCAGTACGCCGGAATCCTCGGGGCGGTCGTCCACCACGGTGGAGCTCTGGCGTTGCTCCAGTACGTCGGCCTCGGGAGCGTCATCCGGGACACTGCCGACGGCAGGACCCTCGTAGTCGGGTTCACTGGTCATGCGACTGCCTCTCCTCTCGGTGTTCGACGGTTCTGACCCTTACGACGGTAGCGGCTTCGGGTCGTCGTAGAGCCCCTCCAGGACATCGCCGTACTCCTCGATCCGGGCGAGGACGTCGTGGGGGAGGAATCTGAGCTCCTCGGGCGTGGTCGCCGACGCCACCTCGTCCCAGTCGATCGGGGTGGACACCCGCGGCTCGTCGGACCCGCGGAGGGAGTACGGCGCCAGTGTGGTCTTGGCGCTGGCGTTCTGGCTCCAGTCGATGAAGACCTTGCCGGGACGCAGTGCCTTGGTCATGTTCGCGGTGACGTTCTCGGGCAGGGCCTCGGCCAACTGCTCGGCCAGTTGTTTGGCGAACGCACTGGTCTTCCTGGACGACGCCGGCTCGATCGGCACGTACAGGTGCATGCCTTTGTTGCCCGACGTCTTCGGCCAGCCCTCCAGCCCGTAGTGACTCAACAGCTCGCGCAGGGCCAGCGCGACATCGCAGCACTCCACGATGGTCGCCCCCGGCCCCGGGTCGAGGTCGAACACGATCAGGTCGGCCTCTGGCTTCTTGCCGTGGTCAGACAGGCCGATCCGCCACTGCGGCACGTGCAGTTCGAGCGCGGCCAGGTTGGCCAGCCAGACCACGGTCTGGATGTCGTCGGCGACCACGAAGTCCGCTTCGTCGCGGCCGGTCGAGCTGCCGGGCGTCGGGAGTGTCACGGTCCGCACCCAGGCCGGCGTACCTCGCGGGGCGTTCTTCTCGAAGAAGTACGGCGCTTCGGTGCCGTCAGGCCACCGCTTGCGGGTCAGGGGGCGGTCGGACAGATGCGGCAGCAGCAGGTGCGCGACCTGGTGGTAGTAGTCGATCACCTCGGCCTTGGTGAAGCCGGTCTGTGGATACAGCACCTTGCCGAGGTTGGTGAGCTTCATCGTCTGCCCGTCGACCTCGGTCGTCAGCTGCTGCGGCGCGCTTGCCATGTGTCCCAGTGTCCAGCTTGAGAGCGTCTTAACATGGGTTTCGTGGAGAGTTACGGGGCAGTAACCGGCACTGGCGTGCCGTTGGGAGCGCAGGAATGGCCGGC
The DNA here is from genome assembly GCF_036227145.1 of Kribbella sp. NBC_01484. Classification (NCBI taxonomy): domain Bacteria; kingdom Bacillati; phylum Actinomycetota; class Actinomycetes; order Propionibacteriales; family Kribbellaceae; genus Kribbella; species Kribbella sp. NBC_01484. Next base: position 699,546 of record NZ_CP109437.1, on the reverse strand, counting down.
ACGCCGGGTGCCGGTCGCTGGGGTGGATCTGCTGGTCAGAGACGTGCCGGGCGCGGCGGCGGACCTACCGCCCGCACTGTTCGTGCACGGCCTTGGCGGGTCCTCGCTGAATTGGACCGCCCTCGGGCTGCTGCTCAACGACACGATCCGCGGTATCGCCCCCGATCTGCCCGGCTTCGGACGTACGCCGCTCGCCGGAGCCGCGGGCATCACCGAGCAGGCCGCCGTACTGATCGAGCTGCTGGAGCGTGAGGTCGATCAGCCGGTGCACCTGTTCGGGAACTCGATGGGTGGCGCCGTCGCGGTGACGCTCGCAGCACAGCGCCCGGACCTGATCGCTTCGCTGACTCTGATCTCTCCCGCCCTGCCGCATCCGCGGGTGTCCGCCAGTGCGATGTGGTTCACCGCGCTCGCGACGCCCCGGCTGGGCCCCGTCGTACTGGAGCGGAGCCGGCGGTTGCCGTTCGATCGGCGGTTCCGGGCGTCGCTGGCGATGGTGTTCGGCGATCCGCGGTCGCTTGCGCCCGAGGTGCTGGCGGCGTACGAGGAAGAGCTGCGGCGGCGCGACACCGACCCGTGGGTGACGCGGGCGACACTGGACGGCGCCCGGAGCATCCTGAGGTCGTCGCTGGCTCCGCCGCGCCGGTCGTTGTGGGCGGATGCGGCGAAGGTGGAGTGCCCGGTGCTGCTGGTGTACGGCGGCAAGGACCGACTCGTCGACGCCCGGATCCGCACCAAGGCCCAGCGCACCTTCCCGAACGCACGGCTGCTCTACCTGCCGCAGTCCGGTCACGTCGCCCAGATGGAACACCCCGAACTGGTCGAGCGCGCCGTCCGTCAGCTGATCTCCTGATCGAGTCGAATCCGCCGCCGGACCGAGACATGACTGAGCGGCGGATCCGGTCAACTTTCCTCTCGCTTGACAAGTCCGACGAACAACCTGCTCGTCGACAACGAGAGGACCACTGTGCGAGTGATCGCCCACGCCATGAGGACGCTGTCGCTGGGGATGGTCGCACTGCTGGGTGTGGGGACGTTGACCGCTGTGGCCGCCCCGCCCGCGCCGCCATCCATTGCTAAAGGCAACAACTGGAACGTTGAACCGGTAGCCGGCGGCTACCGACTGACCGTGCGCCTCGACGCGCCGGCGCCGATGGTCAAGGACGGTACGGCGCTGATCCGCAAGGACTACACCGTCCCGAACGACGACGGCACCGGCCCGGCCATCCGCTCCATCGAGCCCGGCAGACCACCGGCGACCTCTCGGTCAGAATCCTCGACGACAACCTCAAGGAACCCCCCGAGACGTTCACCGCCACCCCCACCCCCCACCCCCACCTCCCCCCCACCGACAACGACTGACCCGACTTTGAGCACCCACCGACCGTTTTCCGCCGCGGATTCTGGTTGGTGGGTGCTCAAAGAGGCGGTGGGGGAGTGAGACGAGGGGACCGGGATGTGGACTGGGCGCGGGGTGGTTTGGGATGTGCGGGAACATGGGGGAGGGACAGATGGTTGAAAACCGGAGATCCCGTCCGACGTCTTCCTGAGGAGCCGACACGTGTCACTGCCACCGCTGGTCGAACCGGCCGACGAGCTGACCATCGACGAGGTGCGCCGGTACTCGCGGCACCTGATCATCCCCGAGGTCGGGATGGCAGGGCAGAAGCGGCTGAAGAACTCCAAGGTGCTGGTGATCGGCGCCGGTGGTCTCGGCAGCCCGGCGCTGTTGTACCTGGCCGCGGCCGGTGTCGGCACGCTCGGCATCGTCGAGTTCGACACCGTCGACGAGTCCAACCTGCAGCGCCAGATCATCCACGGCCAGTCCGACGTGGGCAAGTCCAAGGCCCAGTCGGCCAAGGAGTCGATTCTCGAGACCAACCCGAACACGAACGTCGTCCTGCACGAGACCCGGCTGGACAACGACAACGTGTTCGAGATCTTCGAGCAGTACGACCTGATCGTCGACGGCACCGACAACTTCGCCACCCGGTACCTGGTGAACGACGCCGCGGTGCTGCTCGGCAAGCCGTACGTCTGGGGCTCGATCTTCCGCTTCGACGGCCAGATCAGCGTGTTCTGGGCCGAGCACGGCCCGTGCTACCGCTGCCTGTACCCGGAGCCGCCGCCACCCGGCATGGTCCCGTCCTGCGCGGAAGGCGGCGTACTGGGCGTGCTCTGCGCGTCCGTCGGCGCGGCGCAGGTGACCGAGGCGATCAAGCTGCTCACCGGCATCGGCGACCCGTCGCTCGGCCGGCTGAACATCTACGAGGCGCTCGACCTGAACTGGCGCTCGCTGAAGGTCCGCAAGGACCCGAACTGCGCCATCTGCGGTGAGAACCCGACCGTCACCGAGCTGATCGACTACGAGGACTTCTGCGGCGCGATCACCGAGGAGGCGGCCGACGCGGCCGTCGGCTCGACCATCTCGGTGAAGCAGCTGAGCGAGTGGATCAAGCTGAAGGACAACGGCGAGAAGGACTTCGTACTGATCGACGTCCGCGAGCCGAACGAGTACGAGATCAACCGGATCCCGGGCTCGGTGCTGATCCCGAAGGCCGACTTCCAGACCGGTGTGGCGCTGGAGAACCTGCCGCAGGACAAGCAGCTGGTCTTCCACTGCAAGTCCGGCGTCCGCTCCGCCGAGGTCCTGGCGATCGCGAAGGGCGCGGGCTTCTCCGACGCTGTCCACGTCGGTGGCGGCGTGGTCGCCTGGGTCGACCAGATCGACCCGAGTCAGCCGTCGTACTAGAACTGCTCAGGGGGCTGGATCACTCCAGCCCCCTGATGTCTAGCAGCCCCTGACGTCTAGAAGGCCATCCGGCAGCTGCTGACCGCTTCGACGGCGACCGGATCGCCGGTGACGACGGGATGGTCGTCCCGGCCGGACAGCGTCCGCATGTAGCCGACGGCATCCAGAGCGGCGCGGCCGACCGGCTCGCCCCTCCCCAGCCGGTAGGTCCCACCTCCCTGCCCGGTGAGTTCGAGCAGAACGGCCGGACGGTCACCCCAGAACGGTCCGCTGTCGACGTCGTACATGACCTGCGCGACGATCTCCTCGGCGTACAGTCCCGCGTCGAACTCGCGGCCGAGTGCTTGGCAGACGTCGTCGCGATGCATCCACAGATCACGGGCGAGCAGGATGTCCTGGATATAGCCGAGATCGATCGACTCGAAGCCCGGTACGCCTTCGAGCTTCACCCGGATCCGCCGGACGAGCGCCGGGTTCCGGGCGATCCTGCGCGAGGCCTTCGCCCACACCTTGTCGAACGACGCCCGCACCTCGGCCGGCGGCGTACCCCGGTGTTCGTCGGCCTGGATCATCATGTGCGCGTCGAGCAGTACCGCCTGCGGGTACTTCCGCTTCGCCTTGAGGTCGCGCAGTGGGAACAACCACGGCCGGAGCACGTCCTCTGCCTGGCCGATCAGGTGCCCGGCGACGTCCGCGACATCCCACGCGTCGCAGACGGTACGGCGGTGCCACTCGGCTCCCTCGAGTGACGCGAGCAGGTCGTGCCACGCGTGAATCTCCGCGTCGCGGTGGACCGTGCAGCGTTGCCGGTCGGCCCGGCCGATCTGCTGAGCGAGTACAGCGGTCATCATTTCCCCCTGGTCGGTGCGTAGCGCTGGTAGAACATCTCGAGGACGACGGGCAGCAGCCGGCTGAACCGTCCTTCCTCGTGTGACACATCGGGCTCGTTGGCCATCTGCTGGGACAGCAGACCGGCGGTCATCGAGGTGTAGAGGGCGAGGGCCTCGTCGCTCGTCGCATCCGGGCGCAGGTAACCCGCGTCCACCGTCGCCTGGAGATGGTCCCGGAGATCGTTCAGGGCCTCCTGCGCCGGTGCGTACGCCGCTGGGCTTGGCTCGAAGCCGGGGATCGTCCGCCAGAACAGCAACTGGCAGTAGACCTGGTGACCCAGGCACCAACGGCTGAACGCGGTAGCTGCGATCAGGTTGAGCTCCAGTGGATCGGTGCTGCGCGCCGCGTCCCGGGGCGCTCGGTAGGCGTCCCGCAGCTTCTCGGCGCCGCGCTGGAAGAGCGCGTCGTAGATCGCCATCTTCGACGGGAAGTACTGGTACAGCGACGGCGGTTGCATACCGAGCCGGCGGGCCACCGCGGACAGGCTGAGCGCGGCGACACCCTCGGTCTCCATCAGTTCGATGGCGACGTCCAGGATCTCCGCGATGGTCTCCTGGCGACGGCGGGCACGGCGGTCCAGCCCAGCTGTGCTCATACACTGAGGAAAACCTAAGACCATTAGGGAAGTCAATACCCCGTAGGTTTCGAGTGGGTTTGTCCCCGCGGGCACGTAGTGTCTTGGCATGTGCAGAAACATCACGGTTCTGAGGGGACTCGAGCCGGCCGCGACCTCTGAGGAGATCTACGCGGCCGCGCTGCAGTACGCGCGCAAGGTGAGCGGCGTCGGCTCGCTGAGTGCGACCACCCGCGGCCCGATCGAGCGGGCCGCGACCGAGGTCGCGAAGATCACCGAGCAGTTGCTGGCGGAGATGCCGGAGCGCCGGGTCCCGCCGCAGACGGTGCCGCCGCTGCGGCGTCCCGAGGTGCGTGCCCGGCTCGGTCTCGACTAGAGCCTTCCCATGGGGGAGGAGGCTCGCACCGGCCGGCGGCGCCAGGGGGTGGTGTTCACGCTGATGGTCGTCGGGGTGCTGCTCGCGCTGACGAACTCCAACGCGCAGACCGAGTTGGTGCGCCGGCGTCAGGACACCTGCGACGGCACGTTGGCGTTGCCGGCGGCCGCGTACGTGCTCGGGTTCGCCGGGCTGATCGTCGGTGTGATCGCGCTCTTCCTCCTGGTGCTGTGGTTCCACCGCAGCCGCCAGCCGCTCGCCCTAGTCCTCTTCGCCACCGCGGCCGCCGCCGTCGTCTTCGAGGTCTTCGCCGTGGTCACCGCCTTCCAGGACGGCAGCCCGATCCAGTCCCTCTGCTTCGGTTAGCGCCCGGGGGTAAGGTCACTCGGGGGAAACGGTCACCTAGGGAGGCGCTGGTATGCGGTTCGCGATCAAGACCAGGCCGGAGCACACCACCTGGCAGCAGCTGCGGGACGTGTGGGTCGCCGCGGATCAGTTCGAGATCTTCGAATCCGCCTGGCACTGGGATCACTTCTACCCGCTCAGCGGTGACATGGCCGGCCCGAACCTCGAGGCGTGGACCACGCTGGCTGCGCTGGCGCAGGCGACCGAGCGGATCCGGCTCGGCTGCCAGGTGACCGGGATGATCTACCGGCATCCCGCCGTACTGGCGAACATGGCCGCGACCACCGACATCATCTCCAACGGCCGGCTCGAGCTCGGCATCGGCGCCGGCTGGAACGAGATGGAGACCACCGCCTACGGCATCGACCTCTACCCGCTCAAGGAACGCTTCGACCGGTTCGACGAGGGCACGCAGGCAATCATCGCGCTGCTCACCGAGAAGGTCGCGAACTTCGACGGCAAGTACATCAAGCTCACCGACGCGTACTGCGAGCCGAAGGCCGTGCAGACCCCGCACCCGCCGATCACCATCGGCGGCAAGGGCCCGAAGCGCACGTTGCGAGCGGTCGCCCGGTGGGCCCAGCAGTGGAACGTCATCGTCCAGAGCCCGGAGGAGTGGAAGCAGCTCAAGGACGTGCTGGTCCAGCGCTGCGAGGAGGCCGGTCGCGACGTCAACGAGATCACCTGCTCGGTCAACGTCCGCATCGACCCGGACGTGCCGCTCGACACCGCGGTCGCCGCTGCGGCGGCGTACGCCGAAGCGGGCGTCGACCTGGCCGTGATGAACCTCCCGCTCGACGCCCCGCCGTCCGTCCTCGAGCCGCTCGCGAAGGCGCTCGCCCCGCTCGCCTGAACTGTCCGCGGTCCCCGCTAGGTTTGGGTTCGTGGACAGGGAGGAGTACGTCGAGGCGGTGCTGCGTGCCGTCGAGTCGATCCCGCCGGGCAGCGTCGCGACGTACGGCGACATCGCGGAGTACGTCGGTCAGGGTGGGCCGCGTCAGGTCGGCGCGATCATGCGCGAGTACGGCGGTGGCGTGCCGTGGTGGCGGGTGATCCGGGCCTCCGGCGTAGCCGCGGACGAGGTCGGCGACGAGCAACTGCACAACCTCCGCTCCGACGGCGTCCGTGTCACCAACGGGCGCGTCGACCTCCGCGAGGTCCGCTGGGATCCGGACGTCGACGACGACTGATCTGTCCGCTTTCCGGCTAGTGAAGTCGGTGCTCGGAGTGGGCGATCGGGATTGTCGGTGGGGTCTGCTGGGATGGGGCGATGGTCAGCAGACAGGGGTCCCGGTATCGGCTGGTCCGAGCCGAGGGTCGCAGCGCGGAGGCGCCGGTCCTGGATGCGGATCAGCAAGCGGTCGTTGATCATGCCGGCGGACCCCTGCTGGTGCTGGCCGGGCCGGGGACCGGGAAGACCACGACGTTGGTCGAGGCGGTCGTCGACCGGGTGCGGATTCGCGGGCTGAGTCCCGACCAGGTGCTGGTGCTGACGTTCGGGCGCAAGGCGGCGACCGAGCTGCGCGACCGGATCACCGGCCGGCTCGGGCGGACGACCCGGGTGATGCCGTCGATGACCTTCCATTCCTTCTGTTACGCGTTGCTGCGACGGTTCACACCGGCCGACGCGTTCGACGTACCGCTGCGGCTGCCGTCCGGGCCGGAGCAGTCCCTGCGGTTGAGTGAGGCGCTGTCCGGCAGTCGTGAGGTCGGTGCGGTGTCCTGGCCGGGGAGTCTGCATCCGGCGTTGAAGACGCGCGGGTTCACCGACGAGGTGCAGGCGGTGATCGGCAAGGCACGGCAGCTCGGGCTCGACCCGGAGGACCTGTCCGCGATCGGGCGCTCGGCGGACCGGGCCGAGTGGGTCGCGGTCGGCGACTTCTTCGAGGAGTACCTGCAGATCCTCGACCACGAGCAGGTGCTGGACTACTCCGAGCTGATCCACCGCGCAGTGATCCTGGCCCAGCAGCCGCTCGTCCAGGCCAAGCTGCGGACCGAGTTCAAGGCCGTCTTCGTCGACGAGTACCAGGACACCGATCCCGGTCAGATCAAGCTGCTCCAGGCGATTGCCGGCGACGGCCGCGACCTGGTCGTCGTGGGCGATCCGGACCAGTCGATCTACACGTTCCGCGGCGCCGACGTCCGTGGCCTGCTGCGCTTCACCGACGAGTTCCGAACGTCTGGTGGTGCGGAGGCTGCGCAGATCGCTTTGGGCACGACACGACGCTTCGGTACGACGCTGCAGCGGGTGTCTCGCAATGTCGTCAGTAGGTTGGGCGTGCCGGGGACACTGGACCGCGACACGTTCGAGCGCTTCCGGAATCCAGACGCCGGCGGATGCGTCTACGGCGCCGGCAAGGTCGAGGCGAACCTGTACTCGACCAGCGGTGCCGAGCTCGAACACATCGCGGATCTGCTGCGTCGCGCGCATGTGCAGGACGGGGTCGGCTGGAGCGAGATGGCGGTGCTGGTCCGGTCCGGCAGTCGTTCGATCCCGCCGTTGCGTCGTGCGCTCGCGGCCGCCGGGATCCCGGTCGATGTCGCCGGTGACGAACTGCCGTTGTCCCGGGAGCCCGCCGTACGTCCGATGCTGTTGGCTTTGCGGGCTGTTGCGGATCCGTCGACGCTGACGGTTGACGTCGTACGGGTGCTGGCGTTGTCGCCGTTGGGGGCTATGGATGCCGGACAGTTGCGGCGGCTGGCGCGGGTGTTGCGGCGGCGGGATCGCGAGGCGGCCGGTGGGCAGCGGTTGCCGCGGTCGTCGGACGAGTTGCTGCGCGAGGCGTTGGTGAATCCGCTGCTGCTCGACGAGGAGGCGTCGCCGGCCGAGGCGCGGTTCGCGGCCCTGGGCGAGAGGTTGCTCAAGGCAAGGAATATCGTGACCGCGGGGGCCGCGCCGGACGAGGTGATGTGGTCGCTGTGGTCGGACTCGCCGTGGTTGCGGCGGTTGCGCGGTCAGGCGCACTCCGGTGGGGAGACGGCGCGGGCGGCGAACCGGGATCTGGATTCCCTGTGCGCGTTGTTCGACGCGGCGAGCCGGGCCGAGGAGCAGGTCGGGTTCAAGGGGGTGTCGGCGTTCCTTTCGGAGCTCGAATCGCTCGACATCGCCGCGGACAACCGGTTCGACGGGACGTATCGCGAGGCCGGCGTCCAGCTGATGACGGCGCACCGGTCGAAGGGGTTGCAGTGGCGGCTGGTCGTCGTTGCCGGTGTGCAGGAAGGCCAGTGGCCGGATCTGCGGCGACGGGGTTCGCTGCTCGAGCCCGACCGGCTGGGGCCTGACGGACTTGTCGATCCGTTGTCGGCCGGTGCGTTGCTGGCCGAGGAGAGACGGTTGTTCTACGTCGCGATCACGCGGGCCCGGGAGCGGTTGATCGTGACGGCGGTGCAGGCGCCCGAGGCGGACGGCGACCAACCGTCCAGATTCCTTGCCGAGCTCGACATTCCTTTGAAGCTGGTTGCCGGACGGCCGCGGCGGCCGTTGTCGTTGCACGGTCTGGTTGCTGATCTGCGGTGTGTGCTCGCGGATCCTGCGTCGTCGCCCGCGTTGAAGCGGGTGGCGGCTGATCGGCTGGCCCAGCTGGCCGACGCCGTGGACGGCCGGGAGCATCCCCTGGTACCTACGGCCGATCCGTCGCGGTGGTGGGGTGTGCGGGAGCGCACTCGCTCGGAGCGGCCGATCGCGGATCCCGATCTGCCGGTGCCGTTGTCGGGGAGCGCGCTGACGACGATCGTGGACTGTCCACTGCGGTGGTTCCTGACCCGGCGGGCCGGCGGGGAAACGCCCAGTACGTCGGCGATCGGGTTCGGCATGGTGTTGCACACGCTGGCCGACGCGGTCGCGACCGGGACGTTGCCGCCGTCCGTGGACGAGCTGAACGGCTGGCTCGACAAGGTGTGGACGCAGTTGGAGTTCGAGTCCGCGTGGATCTCGGACCGGGAGCGCGTCGAGGCAGAGGCCGCGTTGCGACGGTTCGTCGCGTGGCACCAGGGCCGGCCGGATCGGACGCTGGTCGGGACGGAGGTCGAGTTCGACGTACTGCTCCCGGACACCGAGAAGCCGGCGGTTCGGGTCAAGGGCCGGATGGACCGCGTCGAGCAGGACCCCGAGGGGACGATCCGGGTGGTCGACCTGAAGACGGGCCGGTCGCTGCCGACCAAGCCGGCGGTGGCGCGGCACGTTCAGCTCGCGATCTATCAGCGCGCGATCGCGTCCCGCCAGCTGAAGGTCCTCGGCGACGAGCCGGTCGCCGGCGGCGCCGAGCTCGTCCAGCTCCGCCACGACGACAACGGCGGCTTCCCCAAGGTCCAGCACCAGGGCCCACTCGAGACCGACGAGGACGGCAAGACCTGGCTGGACGAAGCGGTCGACAACGCCGAGTCCATGGTCCGCACCGAAGAATTCACCGCCCAACGCAACGACGGCTGCACCCGCTGCGAAGCCCGCGCCCTCTGCCCCATCCAACCCGAAGGCCGAGAAATCGTCTGATGCGCGCACCCACCGCCGCCTGCCGCCCACCCCTCGGGACCTTGCCTCACCACCTCGTTTCGCCCACCACCTACCTCCACCCAGCACGCAGTGAGGCCATCGACGCCTCGTCAACCACGGGCCTCCGCCCGGGACGCAGTGGAGCCACCTGCTCGTCGTCCACCACCGACGCCCACCCCGCCGCCTGTCCCACCAGGCCCGAGCAAACACCGGCGACCCGGTGGACACCCGCGGCCCGGTGGGCACCGGCGACCCGGTGGGCACCCGCGGCCCGGTGGGCACCGGCGGGACGGCTGTGGGGGCCGGAGACACCATCTGGGGGTTGGGGACCTGAAATAACCTGTCTCAGCTCCCCAGTTCTTGGTTCAGGTCCCCACAGTTTGCCTGCCGGAGAGGAGTCCTGCTGATGCGTGCGCAGCTCAGCACCACGGCCGAACTGTGTGATCTGCTGGGGATTCCGTTCAGTGATCAGCAATTGGCGGCCATTACGGCCCCGTTGGCGCCTGGGGTGATTGTGGCGGGCGCCGGGTCCGGGAAGACGACGGCGATGGCGGCTCGGGTGGTGTGGTTGATCTGCACCGGGCAGGTGAAGCCGGAGGAAGTGCTCGGGCTGACGTTCACGAAGAAGGCGGCCAACGAGCTGGACGTGCGGATCCGCGAGGACCTGACGAGGGCCGGCGTACTCGGCTCGACCCTGCCGAAGGACCAGCACCCGATCCTCGCCGCCCACCTCCGCAGCAACATCCCGAACTGGGAACCGGAGGAGCCCGGCGAGCCCGTCGTCTCGACGTACCACGCGTTCGCGGGGACGCTGATCGTCGAGCACGGCCTCCGCCTCGGTCTCGAGCCCGACGCCCGCGTCCTCGCCGACGCGACCCGGTTCCAGCTCGCGGGTCGCGTCGTACGGCGATCCGCCGGGCCGATCCGGTTCGCGTCGCACCACGTGCCGACGCTGGTCAACAGCCTGCTCGCGCTCGACGGTGAGCTCGCGGACCACCTGCTCCGGGCGGACGACGTACGCGACCACGACGAGGCGGTGCGACGAGAGGTCGCCGCGGCACGCAAGCAGACGGTCGAGGTGCGCAAGCTCGCCGAGACCGCGTTGAAGCGTGGCGAGATCCTGCAACTCGTCGAGGAATACCAGGCGTACAAGGGAGAGCGCGGGGTCGTCGACTTCGCCGACCAGATGGCGCTCGGTGCGCGACTGGCCGAGGAGTGCCCGGAGGTCGCGGCGGTCGAGCGGTCGCGGTACAAGGTCGTGCTGCTCGACGAATACCAGGACACTTCGGTGTCGCAGCGCCGCATGCTGACCGCCCTGTTCGCCGGGGGCGACGGCCGCGGGCATCCCGTGACCGCGGTCGGCGACCCGTGCCAGGCGATCTACGGCTGGCGCGGCGCGTCCGTCGCGAACCTGGACGAGTTCCCGTCACATTTCCCCAACGCGGACGGTTCGCCGGCCCGCCGCTATGTACTGAGCGTCAACCGCCGCTGCGGCAGCCGGATCCTCGCCGCTGCGAACCAGCACGCGGCCGAGCTGTACGAACAGCACCCCGGCGTGATCCCGCTCGAAGCCCCCGACAACGCACCCGAGGGCGCCATCACCGTCGGCCTGTTCGAGACACGCTCGCAGGAGATCGAGTGGGTCGCCGACGCGATCGTGGCCGCGCACCGCACCCCGAACCGCCGGTGGAAGGACATCGGCATCCTGATGCGGACGAACGTCGACCTCAGCGCGGTCCACGAAGCCCTGATTGCGCGCAAGGTCCCGGTCGAGGTGGTCGGCCTCGGCGGACTGCTTGCGCTCCCCGAGGTCGTCGACGTCGTCGCGACACTGCAAGCGGTCAACGACCTCACCGCCAACGCGGCCATGCTGCGGATCCTGACCGGTCCGCGCTTCCGGATCGGCCATCGCGACCTCGCCCTGCTGGCCAACCGGGCGCGCACCCTCGCCGATGCCGGCGAACGCCCCGCCGCCGACGACCTGGTCGCCGCACTCGACGCCGCCGTCGCCGGGATGGACTCCACCGAGGTCATCTCTCTGGCCGAGGCGGTCGACGACCCGGGGCCGAACGCGTGGGGTTACGCACCGGAGGCCCTGGTCCGCTTCAAGGAACTCTCGACCGAGTTGCGCGAGCTGCGTGCGCACGCGGGGGAGCCACTGCTCGACCTGGTCCGGCGCGTGATCAGTACGATCGGCTTGGACGTCGAGCTCACCGCCACGCCCGGCCACGTCGACGCCGGCCGCCGTGACCACCTCGCCGCCTTCTTGGATGCCGTCGGCAACTTCGTGTCCACCGAGTCGGACGGTTCGCTCGACGGTCTGCTGGCGTATCTGGCCGCCGAGGAGGAATACGCCGCCGGGCTCGATCTCGCCGTACCGAGTGAAGCCGACTCGGTGAAGCTGCTCACCACGCACCGGTCGAAGGGTCTGGAGTGGCCGATCGTCTTCGTGCCGACGCTGGTCCAGAAGGTGTTTCCGTCGGATCGCGGCCGGGACAAATGGACCACGAACGCGAAGGTGCTGCCGTGGCCGCTGCGCGGTGACGCCGACACGCTGCCCGACATCCACGACCTGTCCAACGCCGGGCTGAAGTCGTTCGCGGACGAGTGCAAGGACGTGAACGCGCTGGAGGAGCGGCGGCTCGGGTACGTCGCTTTCACCCGGGCGAAGGAGATCCTCGTCGCCACCGGGCACTGGTGGGGTCCGACGCAGAAGCGCCCGCGCGGACCGTCGTCGTACCTTTCGATGCTGAAGAAGCACGCCGGCGAGCGGGTCGTCGAGTGGGCCGAGCAGCCCGAGTTGACCGCGGAGAATCCGGAGCTCGCCGAGCAGACGCAGGCTCCGTGGCCGACGCCGTACGACGTGGAGTCGTACCAGCGGCGGTTGGATTCGGCGGCGCTGGTGCAGCAGGCGCGGGTCGAAGGGCCGTCGATGGAGGCCGAGGAGTCGCTGCTGCTGGACGAGCAGGCGACGGTCGCGCGGTGGGACTCCGAGATCGAGCGATTGTTGTCCGAGGCAAGGGAAAGCCGGAGTCGGAAGGCGTACGACGTGACGCTGCCGGCGGCCCTGTCCGCGACCCAGGTGATGCGCCTGGCCAAGGACCCGGACGGCTTGGCGTCCGAGCTGGCACGACCGATGCCCCGCAAACCCAATCGCGCGGCCCGCTTCGGCACCCGCTTCCACGCCTGGGTCGAGAGCTACTTCGGTCAGCAACTCCTGCTCGACCCCGACGACCTGCCTGGCGCCGCGGACGAGGACATCGTCGACGACACCGACCTGACCGAACTCATGGACGCCTTCCGCATCGGCCCGTACGGCGAAACCACGCCGTACGAGATCGAGGCCCCGTTCGCCCTCGCCCTCGGCGGCCGAGTCATCCGCGGCCGCATCGACGCCGTCTACCAGGTCGTCCGCCCGGACGGCTCCCGCGGCTACGACGTCATCGACTGGAAGACCACCCGCACCGAATCCGCCGACCCCCTCCAACTAGCCATCTACCGAGTCGCCTGGTCCGAACTCATGAACATCCCCCTCCACCAGATAACCGCCGCCTTCTACTACGTCCGCACCGCCGACATAGTCCGCCCCGAGAACCTCCCGGAGAAGGCGGAACTGGTCCAACTCCTGAACGGCTAGCAGACGAGGTCCGCCGGCACGACCCGCACCGGGAACGGGAGCTCCGCCTCGAACACATCCTTGCCGACGACAACCGCTCGCTCGACGTACACCCCGCTGACAAGCTCAAGCACAGTCAACTGCTCCTTGGTGGGGTCGAGCATCCAGTAGGACGTGACACCGGCCCGCTCGTACAGGTGGCGCTTGAGTACTCGGTCGACTGTGTGGGTCGCTGACGCCAGGATCTCAACGGCGAGCAGCAACTGCTTCTCGATCCGTTGCCCAACAGCGCGATCGGTTAGGGCGCGCGGAGCAGCTCAGCCGGGATGACCTGCACAGGGAACGGAAGCGTCGCCTCGAAGACTTTCTCACCGGCGACTACGTCTCGCTCGAGGTAGGCGCCATCCACGAGCTCGAGCACGGTCAGAGTTTCCTTGTCCGGATCCAGAATCCAGTAGGAGCGTACGCCGGCCTGCTCGTACACCCCGCGCTTCAGAAGGAGGTCGAGCATCTTGGTGCTCGGCGACAGGATTTCGACCGCAAGGGCCAGCGGCTTCTTTGCGTGCTTCGCACCATGCTCGTCGGGGTTGCACACCAGCACGTCGGGCTGGAGCGAGCGCTTGGACGTCGGCCGGTAGTCGAATGGTGCGACGAGGACCTCGAACCCGGCTGGGCGCGCGACATTGAGCGTGGAGCTGAGCTGGACCACAGCTCTCTGATGGATCCTCGAAGGTGACGGCGTCACGTACAGGCCACCGTCGATGATTTCGCGCCGTCTCCCGTCGTCGGGTGCGATGTCGAGGTAGGCCAACGTGTAGGGCCCTGACTCAAGGGTTTCCACGGACACAATGGTGCCTCCTTCTCGGTCACTGGACCAGCATGGCGGGGTCGGAGAGGTGGTCGGTGCCGTTTCGGTGATCTGCCCCGGGTTGCCCCGGTATCTGCCCCTGGTGCCCCGCACGGCGGTCATCTCGTCAGGTCCGCGGGGGTGAGGGCAATGGGGAACGGCTGGGTGGCGTGGAAGGTTTGTTCGGCTTGGACCACGGCTTGGCAGATGTAGCCCGTGTCGGTCAGTTGCAGGACTGTTAGTTCGTGGTGGGTGGGGTCCAGCAGCCAGTACGACGGGACTTCGTGGCGTTCGTAAAGGGTGCGTTTGAGGACTATGTCGGTGGTGCGGGTGGAGGGGGAGAGGACCTCGACGGTCAGGAGGGGTGGGGCTTGTAGGAGGTTGCGGCCGGCGTCTGGGCGGTGGCAGACGAGGAGGTCGGGGCGGAGGGAGATGCTGCGGGTGGGACGGAAGTCGAGGGAGCCTACGGAGACGAGGAGGTTCGGTGGGCAGGCGTGTTTCAGCTGGATCATGAGCGCTACGACCGCTGCGTGGTGGACCGGTGGTTGGGCGCCCGTGACGAGCAGGCTTCCATCCACGACCTCGTACCGTCTGCCGTCTCGGGGCACGGGTGGCTGGTCAGGCTCCGCGATGCCTGGCCGCCTCTGGACGGTCTGTTCGCTGATCACCCGAACAGCTTGACCGATTCCGGTGACACGCCGCGGAAGTTATCCACAGTGAAGGCGCCAGCAGACCCTCCCGGTCCAGTAACGGCGACAGGAAGCGGAAGATGCAGTCGAAACCGGCCCGTATCCTGACGGCCCCCGCAGCCGTCCAGACTGGTATGACCATGACCGACGCACTCGACCTGCCGGAGCTCCGAGCCGCCTGGGACGCGCGCAAGCAGTTCCTCGACCGACTGGAGCCGCTGCGCTCCGACTTGTACGCGTACTGCCGCCGCCTGACCGGTAATGCCTTCGACGCCGAGGACCTGGTCCAGGAGTCGCTTGCCCGCGCGTTCACCCAGGCCGCGCAGGCGCACAGCCCCATCGCGAACCCGCGTGCCTGGCTCTTTCGGGTGGCGACCAACGCGTACGTCGACAGCTACCGCAAGCAGATGCCCGTCCTCGTGGAGTCACTGGAACAGGCCGCACCTGCCGGTACGGATCCAGCGGAGGTTCGGGACGCCTGGGCTGAGCTCGTGACGCTGTTGCCGCCGCAGGAGCGGGCAGCGCTCGCCCTGAAGGACCTGTTCGGTTTCACGCTCGCCGAGGTCGCCGACGTACTGCGGACCTCCTTGGGTGCTGTCAAAGCCGCACTGCACCGTGGACGCGGCCGGCTGGACTCGCCCGGACGCGAGCGGTCCCTGAAGACCCGCGAGGCCCCGGACCGCCGCTTGCTCGATGCGGTCGCCGAGGCGTTCACGGCGTACGACGTGCCGCGGCTGACCGCACTCCTCCTCGCTGACGCGGACAGCGAGATCCTGGGTGTCTTGACCGAGTACGGCGCCGACCAGATCCGGCGGGGCTCGATCGAGCACACCCTGGACCCGGCGAAGCCGTACCGCTACACAGCCCAGGTTGTGGACCTGTGGGACGAGCCAGTGCTGGTCATCCGCATCGTCAAGGACGGCAAGGCCGCCGTGAACGACCTGATGCGCCTCACCACCGAGGATGGCAGGGTCCGCTCGATCCGCTGGTACTACTTCTCGCCCGACTTCCTCACCGAGGTCGCCGCCGAGCTCGGCGAGCCCGTGGAGCTCAACGGTCACCACTACTGAAGGCGGATGTTCGACGTAGGCCGCGTGGTGGATGCGTGGCGGCACCCGGGCTGCCTACGGTGGAGGCATGTTGATTGCCGAGGATCTCTTGTTGCTGTTGTACGACGACGAGAGTGGGAAGCCGATCGCCGGGTCGCCAGGCCTGGACTACGCGCTGGCGGGTGCGGTGCTGATCGAGCTGACGCTGCTCGGGAAGACCGACATCACCGCTGCCGGGGACGGGGTCAAGCCCGGTCGGCTGAAGGTGCTGGATGCCGCGCCGACCGGTGATCCGATCCTGGACGAGCGGCTGGCGTTCGTGGTGGGCAAGCCTGGCAAGCGGCCGAAGGATCAGATCGGCCGGCTCTCGAAGAAGTTGCGCGACCAACTGCTCACCCGGCTCGCCGACCGCGGGGTGCTGGAGGCGGACGAGGACAAGGTGCTCGGGCTGTTCCCGGTGACCCGCTGGCCGGCCAAGGATGCTCGGCACGAAGCTGAGGTGCGTTCCAAGCTCGAGGCCGTGCTGAAGGTGGGCACCACGCCGGACGAGCGCACCGGTGCGCTGATCGCGTTGCTGAGCGCGCTGAACGTCGTAGCGAAGGTTGTCACCGATGCGGTGGACAAGAAGGCGCTCAAGCAGCGGGCGAAGCAGATCGCCGAGTCGGACTGGGCCGCGGACGCGGTGCGGAAGGCCGTCACCGAGATGCAGGCCGCAGTCACCGCGGCGATCGTCGTCGCCAGCTCTACGGCTGCCGCGTCAGGGAGTAGTTGAGGCCGCCAGCCGGGCCTTGATGTCCGGCTTCAGAACCTTGCCGACCTTGGAGCGCGGTAGGTCGGGCCAGACCAGGACGTCCTTCGGTGCCTTGACGCTGCCGATGCGTTCCTTGGCGAAGGCGATCAGCTCTGCGGCCTCGACCGACGCGCCGGGCTGGAGTTGGACGACGGCCACCACCCGCTCGCCCCACTTGTCGTCCGGCAGACCGATCACCGCACAGTCCTGGACCGCGGTGTGCGCCATCAGCGCCTGCTCGACCTCGGTGGAGTACACGTTGAAGCCGCCGGTGATGATCATGTCCTTGGCCCGGTCGACGATGTACAGGTAGTTCTCGTCGTCCAGGTAGCCGATGTCACCCGTGTGGTGCCATCCGTACGCCGAGGCTTCCGCGGTGGCTTCGGGATTGCGGTAGTACCCCTTCATCACCAGCGAACCGCGGACCACGATCTCGCCCCGCTCCCCCCGTGGGAGCAGGGACCCGTCCGCGGCCATGATCGCGGTCGTGACCAGCGGAGCCGGCCGTCCGGCCGATGCCAGGCGTCCTCGTGCAATGTTGCCGGAGGCATCGAAATGCTCGGCCGGCGGCAGGATCGAGATCATCATCGGCGCCTCGGTCTGCCCGAAGAACTGAGCCATCACCGGGCCGATCCGCAGCAGCGCCTCCTCGAGTCGCGACACCGACATCGGCGCGGCGCCGTACCAGAAGCAGCGCAGCGACGAGAGGTCCGTGCTGTCGAGCTCCGGCGCCGCGAGCACCATGTAGATCACCGTCGGCGGCAGGAACGTGTGCGTCACGCGATGCCGCGGGATCAGCTCCAGGAACCCGTGGACGTCGGGCGTCCGCATGATGACGATCTCGCCACCGGACGCGAGCACGGGGAAGCACAGCACGCCGGCCGCGTGGGTCAGCGGAGCGAGCGCGAGGTAGACCGGCCGATCGCCGAACGGATATCCCATCAGGGTCAGCGCCGTCATCGTCTCCAGGTTGCCGTTGCTCAGCATCACGCCCTTCGGCCGCCCCGTGGTCCCACCGGTCCCGACGATCAACGCCAACTCGTCGGGACCGGTGAGATCGGGTGCCGGCTGGGACACGCCCCCGAAGAACGCGTCCCAACCGACGGTCCGGCCCTGGAGGTGGGGGGTTGGGCCGGAGCCGGGATCCCGGTCCAGGCAGACGAAGGTGTGAACCTTCGGCAGCTCGTCCCGGATCCTGTTCACCAGGGGCTCGAAGGCCGCCTGGTAGATCAGTACTTCACAGTCGAACTGGTCGAGTACCTCGCGGTTCTCGGCCGCCTCGTTGCGCGGGTTGATCGGGCACCAGACCGCCCCGGCGCGGCTGATCCCGAACACGCAGCTGAACGCGATCGGATCGTTCGCCGCCAGGATCGCGACCTTGCCACCCGGTCGTACGCCGGTCGCCGCGAGGCCGGCCGCGATCCGGAACGACAGCTGCTGCACCTCGGCGTACGAGAGTGTCTCGCCGTCGGTGGTCAGGCAGGCTGCGTCCGGACCGAGCGAGGCGCCCTTGTCGAGGTAGTCGACCAGTCGCACTGTGACTCCCCTCAGTGGAGCCTGGTCAGCTGTGGCTCGGACACCAGTCCGAAGCTGCGCAGTACGCCGAGCAGCTCATGGTGACCGAACGCCTGGCAACCACTCGCGAAGCCCACACGCTTCGGCGGTGTCTGCAGCAGTGAGTACGCCGCATACGCCTGGAGCAGACCGGTCTGCTGGTAGTTGCTGTTGCCGTGGATGACACAGTGCGCCCGGCCGAGTGGACCGGAGGCGTGGACGGAGTCCAGTGTCTTGTTCACCCGCCGGTTCTCCCGGGGCGGCATCTGGTTCATCACCTGCCGGGCCGTCGCGGTCAGAGCTGCGTCGCGCTCGTCGGGAGCCATGTCCTTGGTGGCTTCCAGTGCTGCGGCGACGATCTGCGGTACGCCGTTCATCAGTGCGGCGTTGAAGACACCGCCCTGCGCCTTGCAGTTGGCCACGCGCGGATCGCGCTTGAACCAGACCGGGTGCGACATGCCGCCCCAGGGCAGGGACAGGGCGAGTTCGTGCTGCCCTGGCACCACCAGAGGCACGAGGCCCTGCTCGGGAAACTCGACGAACTCGTTGTGCTCCAGGAAGTGCGCCTTGGACGTCGCCGCGTTGACCAGGATGGTCCGGGTCGACGCGATGGTCGGACTGCCGCCCCAGAACACCGCGATGTCCAGGGTGTCCAGGCCGGGCTCGTCCAGGCACAGTTGGGCCGCGATCTCGCTGGTGGTGTACATCTGTGCGATTCCCGGAGCCAGCAACAGTCCTGCCTCGGCGAACTGCGGACCGTACTTCTCGTCGCAGGTCATCAGCCAGTCCTGCTCGCCGGTGGTGTCGGTGTAGTGCGCACCGGCCGCAAGAGCCGCCTCGACAGCGGCTGGGCCGAGCTCGCTGAACGGTCCCACCGTGTTGAGCACGACTGACGCGCCCTTGAACAGATCGGTCAGGGCGGCGACGTCATGTTCGACAGTCGCGATCTCGTAGTCGGCGGTCTCGATTCCCGGAACGTGGGAATCCATCGACGCCTTCAGCTTGGCCTCGTCGCGACCGGCGGCCACGAACGGGACGTGGTAATGACGGAGGTACTCACACACGAGCCGTCCGGTGTAGCCGGACGCGCCGTACACGACGACAGGCTTGTTACTCATCCCCTCACATCCCCATGCCACCGTCGACCGGCAGACCGATGCCGGTGATGAACCGTGATTCGTCCGAGGCCAGGAAGACGACGGCGTCGGCGATGTCGGCGACCTCACCGAGCCGTCCGGCCGGCGTCAGGCCGATCACCGCGGCGACCGCGGCCTCGGGCGACTCGAACAGTCCGAGCTCGGCGCAGTCGTTGGCCAGACCGGCGCCCATCGCGGTCGGCACCAGGCCGGGGTAGATGCAGTTGACACGTACGCCGTACCCGAGCTTGCCGGACTCCATCGCGGCGACCCGGGTGAGCCGGTCGACCGCGGACTTGGTCGCGGAGTAGACCGCGATGCCTGGGAACGCGATGGTCGCGGCGACCGACGAGACGTTGATGATCGCGCCACCCTGGCCGGCCAATCCGTCCGGACGCATGGTCCGCAGGCCCCACTTGATCCCGAGCGTGGTGCCGAGCACGTTGACGTCGAGCATCTTGCGGATCTGGTCGGCGGTCACCTCGGTGAGCAGGCTGGTGATCTCGATGCCCGCGTTGTTCACCAGGATGTCCAGGCCGCCGAGGATGTCGTTGGCCGCGACGACGGCGTTCTCCCAGCTGCCTTCGTCGGTGATGTCGTGGGCGACGAAGCCGTTGCCGCCGCCGTACTCGGCGTCGAGGGCGTCGGCGACGGCCTCGCCGGCGTCCTTCTGCAGATCGCTGACCACTACCTTGGCGCCGGCCGCGGCGAGCGCCTTCGCCATCCCCTCGCCGAGCCCCTGGGCCCCGCCGGTGACGAGGGCCTTGCGGCCAGAGAGATCGAGTCCGCCCATCTGAAGCTCCTTTACTCGAAGAACACTGCCTCGAAGGACACCGGGTTCGATTCACACTCTGGTCAGGGTTTTGACACTCGTCAAGACTTTGTTGGACACTTGTCAAGAAAATCTCCCCGCCGTGGGACGCGCCTGGCCCGCGGCGGGGTACGCTGACGCGAACGAACCCGCCGGACGACTGGGGAGTGTGCGATGACCGCGATCTCGGCGAACGCCCCTGACCCGGACCGGCCGGCCCGGGTCTCGAGGATCGACAAGATCGAGCGCCGCCGGATCGCGCTGGCCGAGTCGGCGCTGAAGACGCTCGGCGAGCTCGGGTACGCGCGGACCAGCCTGCGGGAGATCGCGAACAACTCCGAGTTCACCCACGGCGTCGTGCACTACTACTTCCGCGACAAGATCGACCTGATCAGCTACTGCGTGCGGTACTACAAGACCAAGTGCGCACAGCGGTACGACGAGGTCGTCGAGACCGCGACCTCGGCCGACGAACTGGCCGTCGGCTTCCTGGGCAAGATGACCCGGACGCTGGTCGAGGAGACCCCGATGCACCGGCTCTGGTACGACCTGCGGGCGCAGAGCATGTTCGAGGAGCAGCTCCGGCCGGATGTCGTGGCGATCGATCAGCTGCTGGAGCAGATGATCTGGCGGATCCTCAGCCGCTACGCCGACCTGGCCGGCGGCACTCCGACCGTCGACGCCCCGACGGCGTACGCACTGGTCGACGGCCTGTTCGAGCAGGCCGTGGTCGGCTACGCCGAGGACCCGGAGAAGGTGGCGGACCTGCTGGCCGATCGGGTCAAGCAGGTCCTCCCCAAACTCGTCGCGGCCTAACTACTCGGCTCCGCAGTTCGCTTTGCAGAGCTTGTCGGTCAGCGTGAGGATCGCTCCGGGCTGGTCGGAGTCGACCTCGGTCGAGAACTCGACGGTCCAGTTGCCGGCCGTGGTCTGCGCCGACGCCTTGCCCTGCTGCTGTTTCAGCCAGTCGGCGATCTGACCGCGGGGATTCACGTGGGCCATCTCCAGCGCCTGCGGTGCGAAGTCGGACAGCTTCGTCGTCGCCTCCGCGGCTACCCCGGTCGCCTGCAGTGAGAGCACCGGCGGCCGTGGGTGCGTCCCGATCAGCACCTGGATCGACGTGGTGCCCTGGCTACACGTCTGGTACGCCTCGTCGGTGCTGCACTGGTACTTCTTGCCGGCGAAGGCCGCGACCACCTGTGCGGCTGTCAGGTCCGGCAGCTTCTCCGCAGTGGTGCTCGCGCTCGAGGAGGCCGTCGGGCTACCGGACGTCGGAGTGCTGGAGGTGGTCGCAGCCGACTTGCTGTCGTCGGACTTGCTGTCGTCGGACTTGCCGGAGCAGGCCGCCGTACCGATGAGGATCGCGGCGCACGCCAGGACGGCCGCGCCCTGCCGGGGGTTCAGACCGGCACCTCGATCGCCGCGTCGAGGGCGATCGTGATCATCTCGGAGAACGTCGTCTGGCGTTCCTCGGCGGTCGTCTCCTCCTTGGTGATCAGGTGATCGGAGACCGTCATGATGCCGAGCGCGCGACGGCCGAACTTGGCCGCCAGCGTATAGAGCGCCGAGGCTTCCATCTCGATGCCGAGTACGCCGTACTCCGCCGTCCGCGACACCAGGTCAGGCCGGTCGTTGTAGAACAGGTCGCCGGAGAACACCTGGCCGACGTGCACGTTCAGCCCGGCCGCCTCGGCCGCGTCCACCGCCGCGCGGAGCAGCTGGTAGTCCGCGGTCGGCGCGTAGTCGATGCCGTGGAAGCGCAGCCGGTTCATCTGCGAGTCGGTGCTCGCGGACATCGCCACGATCACGTCGCGGACCCGGACGGCCTCGGTCAGCGCGCCACACGTCCCGACCCGGATCAGGGTCTGTACGTCGTACTCCGCGAACAGCTCGTGCGCGTAGATGGAAGCCGACGGCTGGCCCATGCCGGAACCCTGCACGGAGATCCGCTCACCCTTGTAGGTGCCGGTGAACCCGAACATGTTCCGGATCTCGGTGTAGCAGGTCACGTCCGACAGGTAGGTCTCCGCGATCCACTTGGCCCGCAGTGGGTCGCCGGGGAACAGCACCCGCGGTGCGATCTGCCCCTTCTCGGCGGCGATGTGAATACTCATGCGGGGATGCTCTCACGGTGCCGGGGTAGGTTGAGGCACGTGGCCTACTCCATCGCTCCAGGTTCGCTAGCCCTGTCCCGGTCCGTGCTCGACCGCGCCGCCGATCGCAGGCGTGACGAAGAGTGGCTGGACAAGGCGTGGGCGGCGCCGGACACCCAGGTGGCCTTGGTGGCCGGCGACAAGTTGCTGGTGACCGCTGACCGCGCCGCACTGCGGTTGCTGCCCCCATCCGAGGCGCCGGACGGCATCCGCGTCTTCCTGGGCATCGACCGCGAGTCCGGTGCGGGCCAGACCGCGGACGGTCGTGCTGTCTTCGCCGTACTCGCGGGCACCGAGGCGGACGAGTCGTATGCCGGACTCCGCGAGATGGGCGCGGTGCTGAGCGACCGGGAGGCCGGTATCGCGGTCAACGTGATCGGTCTGTCCAACTGGCACGCCGTCCACACGCACTGCGCGAACTGTGGCGCGCACACCGAGGTCATCGACGCAGGACATGTCCGGCAGTGCCCGGTGTGCGGGCTGTCGCACTTCCCGCGCAGTGATCCGGCGATCATCGTGCTCGTCACCGACGACCAGGACCGTGCTCTGCTCGGCCGCAACGAGGCCTGGCCGGAGGGCCGCTACTCGACGCTTGCCGGCTTCGTCGAGCCCGGTGAGTCTCTGGAGGCCGCCGTACGGCGTGAGGTCCTGGAGGAGACCGGTGTGGTCGTGGGGCCTGAGATCGAGTACGCCGGCAGTCAGCCGTGGCCGCTGCCGTCCAGCCTGATGCTCGGCTTCTTCGCCAAGGCGTCGAACTTCGACATCGAGGTGGACGCCGACGAGATCGCCGAGGCCAGGTGGTTCACCCGGGAGGACCTTCGTGCGCTGGTCGAAGCCGGCACGATGGCCCTCCCCGGCAACATCTCCATCTCCCGCCGCCTGATCGAGGGCTGGTACGGCGAGGAGCTCACCGGAAGCTGGTGATCACTTGCCGACGTCCGACCTCGCCGCGGCAACGCGGATCAGGATTCCCTCCCAGCTTTCCACTGTGCCGTCGTCCTCGAGTTCTCTGACCCTCTTGTTGACCGCGCTGACGTAGGCGGCGTGGCTGGGCCAGTCCGACTTCGCATCCGGAAGTTCGTCGGTCAGCGTGCAGCCGTAGGTCGGGAAGCGGTTCACCACGTGGCTGTCGATGTTCCCCGTCCACACCGTCGACCGGACGTCCGACTGCGGACACCCGTCGACCGGTGGGCTGTACGAGGCCAGGTTGGTCGGGCTCGTGTAGCCGTCCGGTCGCAGCAGCGTGTAGTACGTGCCGTCGGGCGTTTGGGTGAGTCGGTTGAGGCCGTGGTCGCGCAAGATGGTCGCTTCGCCGCTGAGGATGTCCAGGACGAACAGCCGTCCGCCGGTAACGCCGTACAGGTAGCCGTCCCGCCAGGACAGTGCTCCGTCGTTGGCGCCGGTGACTCCGCCGAACACCGGGATCTGGCGGACCACCTGGCCCGTGGACGGATCGACGACGAAGACGATGCCGTCGGCCAGGCCCCACAGATTGCCGTCCGGTCCGGCGATCAGCTCGTTGATACTGGCCGCGCCGGACACCGGCACGATGTCGGACAGCACCTGACCGGTCGACGGGTCGACCTTGATCAGGTGGGCCTCTGAGGCCTTCGGCTCGGTGCCTTGGCCGCCCTCGATGCCGGAGCCGGCCCAAACGTCCGCACCGAGTGGCAGGACGGATGCGATCGTCTGATCGGGCACCAGGTTGCGGTACACCGTGAAGGCTCCGGTCGGTACGTCGAACACGGTCAGGGCTCCGCCGTACTCGCCGTACGCCGGAGTGGTGCCGACGTACACGCGGTTGCCGGCCGGGACGACCGACACGGGTCGGTTCTGGTGGTGGCTGTCGACCAGGCTGAACAGTTCCTTCGGGTTGGTCGGACTGTCCGGAGCGGTCGGGTCCCAGAGGGACAGGCGGCCATAGGGGTAGATACCGACGTACATCTTGCCGGTGCCGTCCCAGCCCCAGGCCTCGACCTGACCCTGCCGCGTGGTGATGGTCGTCTTGCCCGTGGCCGGGTCGTAGATGCCGGTGGAGCCGTTCAGGTAGACGTTGACGAAGACCTTGCCCGTCACGGGGTCCGCGAGCTCGTGCATCAGTGGGGACGGCGCGTACTGGAACGGCGAGCTCCACTGCGCGAGCGTGCCGTCCTGAGGGTTGTAGCGGAACGTTCCGCCGGAGTAGTTCCCGGCCAGTCCGTACAGCACGGGTACGCCGTTCTCCGTCACCCAGCCGTAGCCGATCGAGGCGCCACGCGTGAGTGTCCGCGGCGGTGAGACCGGACCGACGGTGTTGGTGTCGAGATCGTAGTGAGTGAGGGCCAGCGTGTTGTTGGTGAAGTACACGCCACCCGGACCGGCCGCGGAGACGCCACGGGCGGCGATCGGGTAGTCCATCACCTGGGTGCCGGTTGCGGAGTCGGTGAACTTGACCTGCTCACCGGTCACCGCGTCGACCACGACCAGGCGGCTACTGGCGTTCGCGAACACCCGTCCGCCCGCGTAGTCGAGGTCGATGAAGTCCTTGGCCGTCGTACCCGGGGGAGTGATGTCCTCGACCGCCTTGGTCTCCACGTCGATCCGCAAGAGCCGGGCATTCGGAGTGGAGACGCCGACGAAGAGCTTGTGGTGGTCCGGGTCGTAGACCGTCGACCGCGCGTACTGCTGCACCGGGTCGAGTGAGCCGTAGTCGGTGACCTGACCGTTCGACGGGTCGTACTTGAAGGCGTGCGCGGTCGGATAGGTCCCGGCGTACACGTTGCCGTCCTGGTCGGCGGTGAGGCCGTAGATCTGGGACTCACCCGGGATCGGCTGACCCAGGTCGGTCACCGTGCCGGTGTCAGGGCTGTAGCGGTAGAGGTGCGCGTTCGGGTAGGTGCCGGCGTACACACTGCCGTCCGGCGCCACCACGATCGCCCACCCGCCCGCGGCGCCCGGGAGCGGCGTGGCGCTGATCAGCTGGCGGGTGTGCAGGTCCACAACGTTGAGACGTGCGTTCTCACCGGCGGGTACGGCGTACACGACGTCGCGTCCGTCCGGAAGCTTGCCGATTGCGCCCTCCATGACGGTGAGCGAGCTGACCGGCGAACCGAGGTCGCGGATGACGTCGTCCGCCGGGCCGAACGGGGTCGTCGGCGGCTGGATCGGTCCGTTCTCCGAGGGGAACGGAAATGGCAGCCCTGGTCTGACCGGATCAGGCGGCCCGGCGGTCGCGGCCGGGCCGCCGCCGGCCAGCAGGCCCAGCGTGACGGCCAGGGTCGCGACGGCGCGAGACAAGGCAGAGCGAACATGACGGCGCGGAATCATGGGCGGGCTCCCTGCGACGTTGGTCCCAGGAAGGTATAACGGTCATGACCGTAATGTCCATAACTCAGGCGATATGACCCGCCCGCGTTCCGGAAAGATCAGGCGACGAGCTTCTCGGCGACCTGCGCGAGCGACGGGTTGGTCATCGCGGTGCCGTCGGGGAACACGACGGTCGGCACGGTCTGGTTGCCGTTGTTGATCTTCTCGACCAGCTGCGCCGCCTCCGGCTGCTGCTCGATGTCGACCTCGGTGAACTCGATGCCGGCTCGCTTCAGCTGGCCCTTCAGGCGGTGGCAGTAACCGCACCAGGGCGTCGAGTACATCGTGACCGTGTTCATCGAGTCGGGCGACATCGGCTGACTCCTATGGAGTGGGAGGGGATTCTGTCCGGCGGCCCGTCTAGGGTTGCCTTCGACGTATCCGAACCCAGCCGCAGGTGGTGCTGTTCCCCGATGTCCCCGTCCGTGAGCGATCTCACACAGTCCGCGTCCGCGGACGGCCTGCTCGAGGCGCTCGATCCGGAGCAGCGGGCGGTCGCGACGACCCTGCACGGACCGGTCGTGGTGATGGCCGGCGCGGGGACCGGGAAGACCCGGGCGATCACCCATCGGATCGCGTACGGCGTGAGGACCGGGACCTTCGACCCAGTGCGCGTGCTCGCGGTGACCTTCACCCAGCGGGCGGCGGGGGAGATGCGCGGGCGGCTCGCGCAGCTCGGGGTCGAAGGCGTGCAGGCGCGCACCTTCCACTCCGCGGCGCTCCGGCAGGCGCGATGGTTCTGGCCCAAGGTGTACGGCGGGGAGCTGCCGCCGATCGTGGACCGCAAGTTCCCACTGCTGACCGAGGCGGCGTCGCGCTGCCGGGTCCGGGTGGACACTCCCGCACTGCGCGACCTGGCCGGCGAGGTCGAGTGGGCCAAGGTGAGCAACGTCCGGCCGGACGACTACGCGAAGGTCGCGCCTCGCTCGGGCCGGACGCTGGCCGCGTTCGACCCGGCCACGATCGCGCGGATCTTCGCGGCGTACGAGGACGTGAAGCTGGAGCGTGGGCGGATCGACCTGGAGGATGTGCTGCTGTGTGCGACCGCGCTGCTCGCGGAGGATGAGCGCGTCGCGGCCGAGATCCGGCGGCAGTACCGGACCTTCGTCGTGGACGAGTACCAGGACGTTTCGCCGCTGCAGCAGAGTCTGCTCGACCTGTGGCTCGGCGGTCGTGAGGACGTCTGCGTGGTCGGCGACCCGGCGCAGACTATCTACTCCTGGGCCGGCGCCGAGCCGGAGAACCTGGTGCGCTTCGCGTCCCGGCACCCGTCGGCGACGGTGATCAAGCTGGTCCGGGACTACCGATCGACGCCGCAGATCGTCGACGTCGCGAACAAGATCCTTGATGCGGCCGGCCCGGCCGGGCTGCCCGGCCGGGTGACGCTGCGGTCGCAGCGTGACCCCGGTCCGGCGCCGGTCTACCGCGAGTACTCCGATGAGGTCGCGGAGGCGGATGCGGTGGGGCGGGCGGTCGCGAGGCTCCGTGACGAGGGCGTCGCGCTGCGGGACATCGCCGTACTGTTCCGGACCAACGCACAGTCGGAGAACTTCGAGCAGGCGCTGGCGGAGCGGAAGATCCCGACCGTGCTGAAGGGGGCGGAGCGGTTCTTCGAGCGGGCCGAGATCCGGCAGGCCGCCGTACTGCTGCGGGGTCAGGCGAAGGCCGGCGACGTGTCGGACGACCTGGTCGAGGTGGTCCGGGGCGTGCTGGGTGGGGCCGGGTGGACGCCGGAGCCGCCGACCGGGACGGGTGCGGTCCGGGACCGGTGGGAGTCGCTGATGGCGCTGGTGACGATGACGTCCGACTTCGCGGCCGCGCAGCCCGAGGCTCGGTTGCCGGAGCTGATGGCCGAGCTGGACCGGCGGGCGTCGATCCAGCACGCGCCGCTGGCCGAGGGAGTGACGCTGGCGACACTGCACGCGGCCAAGGGGCTGGAGTGGGACTGCGTGTTCATCGTCGGCGCCCACGAGGGGACGTTGCCGATCGCCTATGCCCAGACACCGGCGCAGGTCGAGGAGGAGCGGCGGCTGTTCTACGTCGGTGTCACGCGGGCCAAGCAGCAGCTTTTCGTCAGCTGGTCGACGTCGCGTTCGCCCGGCGGGCGCGGTCAGCGCGGCCCGACCCGCTTCCTCGACCCGATCGGCGTCCGGACGGCGCGCACCGAGTGGAGCCCGTCTGTGGGCTATGAGCGTCCGTCCGCGGAGTCACGGTCCGCCGCCCGCAGTGGTCGTCCCATCCCCAAGTGCCGGGTGTGCGGCCGCGGCCTGCTCGACCCTGGCGCCCGCAAGCTCGGCCGCTGCGAGGACTGCCCCTCGAACATCGACCAGAAGCTGTACGACGCCCTGCTCACCTGGCGCACCGAACAGGCGGAGACCGAGCGCATGCCCGCCTTCGTCATCCTCACCGACGCCACCCTGACCGCCATCGCCGAGACCCGCCCGACCGACGAACAGTCCCTCCGCAAGATCCCCGGCATCGGCCACACCAAGCTGACCAAGTACGGCGAGCACATCCTCAACCTCTGCACCCGCTAGTTACCCGCAGGTCGGGCGGCCGCGCCTGCCCTTCCGGGCAATCTGGTGGAAATCTGTTGCCAGGCACGGGTTGTGAGGCGCATCCTGAAGGACGTGCCGCGTTCTGCTGACGGCAGACGTGGCAATTAGGTGACAGAGGCAACGATCCCGGAGCGTGCGGATGGCGTCCCGGAGCGTGCCGGAAGCCTGTCCTGGCAGCCAGATCCGGTCGTCGGGGCGGCAACTTCCGGCCAAGTTCGCGAACTGGCGATAAATAGTTTGCGGGCTCCGACTCCGGCGGCGTACTGTTCTTTCTGCGGTCGAAGCCTGGCCGAAAACTTCAAACAACCATAGCGATCGAGCTAACCGCCCGCTTCGCCACAACGAGAGGAGGTGCCCTGGATGAACATCAACACGGTCAAGAAGCCGTTCAGCGACATGGCCGCGCTGCCGTGCGCCCCGATTCAGGGTGCCTCGCCGCGTCTGCACGTCGCGACCGTTGTGCTCATGGCCTCTGGCGCCACCCCGTTCCGGGGCGGAGCTGTCGGCGATGTGAAGTACGGCGGTTCGGGTTCTCGAGCATGGAGTCCACCGGTCTGACATGACGTCAGCCGGCACCTCCAAGGCCGCGGAACCCGAAAAGGGTCCCGCGGCCCTTTTGTTTGTCAACACAGTTTTGGTGGCCGTCAACCGGCGGTCATCACGGACGACAAGAGATCAGCACAAAAGTCACTGGGAGGTGACCGGAATGAGCGTGAGCTTCCTCGATGTCTTCACCGAGGTGGCAACGTCGCAGGACCTGCCCTGTCGGTCCTACGCGCCAGAACTCTTCTTCGCCGAATCGCCGGCGGATGTCGAGTACGCGAAGTCTCTCTGCACGACCTGCCCGCTGAAGGCCGAGTGCCTGGCCGGAGCGCTCGAGCGTTCCGAGCCGTGGGGAGTGTGGGGTGGCGAGCTGTTCGTCCAGGGTGTGGTGGTTCCGCGCAAGCGGCCACGTGGACGCCCTCGCAAGAGCGACACCGTAACCGCGGCCTGAACGAAACCAATCCGAATCGAGACTCCGAACCATGACCAACCAGACTTCGCACAGGAGAATTCAGATGCATTTACTTCACGAAGATCTCGCCCGTGCTCATTGTCGTTCTACCTTGCACGACGCCGAGCAGAACCGGCGCTTCCGCCTCGCTCACCAGATCGAGAAGGCGCAGAAGCAGGCCGAGCGGGCCGGCCGGCGAGCTGAGAGGGCCAGCGCACGCGCGCGCCTCGCACTCGCCCGCCTCGTCTGATCCACCCGTAACACACAGCCCGCCGGGCGGTCCGAAAGGGAGGACCGCCCCGGCAGGCACCACAGCCTGACCAGCTGAATCACCGAGGGGCGGCATCCACCCGGATGCCGCCCCTCGGCCATGCTGGAACCGGACGTCCAGCACTCATCAATCGCACCCGACCGCCATCCCCCACGCTCAGGCGAGACCCCGCGACGGCGGTTGTGTAGTGCCACCGGTCCGCGGCCGGCCCAGCCCCCGATCCCGTCGCCTGCCCGGGCCCCCCAGTCCCGTCGCCTGCCCGGGCCCCCCAGTCCCGTCGCCTGCCCGGGCCCCCCAGTCCCGTCGCCTGCCCGGGCCCCCCAGTCCCGTCGCCTGCCCGGGCCCCCCAGTCCCGTCGCCTGCCCGGGCCCCCCAGTCCCAGCGCCTGCCCGGGCCCCCCAGTCCCAGCGCGCGCCCCGGCCCCAGTCCCAGCGCCTGCCCCGGCGCCAGTCCCAGCGCCTGCCCTGGCCTCGCGCCCCCAGTCCCAGCGCCCTGCCACGGGCTAACCCCGCGGCCCCCGACCCGTCGGCCCCAACCCCCGCGCCCCGGCGCCCCGCGGTCGCTCCGGCACCGGCACCGAGTCGCGCGCCCCGGCCGGTCGCCCCGGCCGGTCGCCCCGGCCGGTCGCCCCGGCCGGTCGCCCCGGCCCGTCGCCCCAGGGCCATTTGAGGGGAGATCCCCCCAAATGGCCCCTTCTCGGCCTGGATACGGGGGGAGAAGGGGCAACCTCGGGGGAGAACCCCTCAAACGGCGCTGGGTGGGGGCGGCTGGGTGAGGAGGGTTTGCTGGAGGCCGAGGAGGGTGATGCCGCTGAGGACCTCGTGGCGGGCGATCATCCCGGGTACCTCGGCCAGTGGGACCCACTCGATCCGGTCGGACTCGTTCCGTTCCGTCGGCGGACCGGCGTACGACGCGGACGTCGCCCGGAACACGTAGTGCGTCGAGTCGATGATCCCGGCGCCCGGCTGGGAGCGGATCAGCTCGGTCAGCGGGCCGGACCGCCAGCCGGTCTCCTCCTCGAGTTCGCGGGCGGCGGCCTCGATCGGGGCCTCGCCGGACTCGACGATGCCCATCGGGAGCTCCCACGCCCAGGTGTCGGTCAGGAAGCGGTGCCGCCACATCAGCAACACGCGATCCTCGGCGTCGGTGACCACGACCGCCGCCACGTCACTCAGCCTGATCGCGTGGTAGTCGACGCGGTGCCCATCGGGTTGCTCGACGTCCAGCCGCCGTACGCTGAGCCACGGACTGGCCCAGACTTCCTGCTCTCCGTGGATCAGCCAGCGCACGCAGTGCAGACTACTACCCATGGTTAGAGCTACCTGTGCGTTGTGTGGTCAGCAGGCGGAGTCGGAGGACGCGCCGCTGACCTGGGTGACCTCGATGGAGGACGGCCGCAAGCTGCTGTACTGCGACCGGTGTGCCCGGGAGAACGTCCGCAGCATCGAGGGGAAGCTCGACTCCGTCTACTGGTGAGAAAGTTCTGAATCGGGCTGTCGATTCCGGCGTAATCCGCCCGACGCAGGAGTACGCCGTCATTTCGTGACGGCCCTCCCGTGGAAGGAACCGGATATGACTCTCACCACCGACGGCGAGACCGTGGTGACCGGCCGGCGGCAGTGGATCGCACTGGGCGTTCTCTGCCTCGCCACGCTGCTGGTGTCGCTGGATCTGTTCGTGATGCTGCTGGCCGTGCCGGCGGTGACCGAGGCGCTCGGGGCGTCCAGCAGTCAGCAGCTGTGGATCCTGGACGTGTACGGGTTCATGGTGGCCGGTCTGATGATCACCATGGGCAATCTGGGCGACCGGATCGGCCGCCGCCGGCTGCTGCTGACCGCCGCTGCCGTCTTCGGTGTCGCGTCGATCGTCGCGGCGTACTCGGTCAGTCCCGGCATGCTGATCGGCGCCCGGGCGGTGCTGGGTATCGCCGGCGCCGCGATCGCGCCGTGCACGCTGTCGCTGATCTCGACGCTGTTCCCGAACACACGTCAGCGGGCGACCGCGCTGGGCATCTGGGCCGGATGCTTCACCATCGGTGCCGTGGTCGGTCCGATCGTCGGTGGCGTTCTGCTCGAGCACTTCTGGTGGGGCTCGGCTTTCCTGATCGGCGTACCGGCGATGGTCGTGCTGCTGGTGGTCGGTCCGATCCTGCTGCCGGAGTACCGGAACGAACAGGCCGGGCGGATCGACGTACCGAGTGTGGTGCTGTCGCTGGCCGCGATCCTGCCGGCGATCCACGGCCTGAAGCACCTGGCCGCGCACGGCGTCGGCGCCGAGTCCGTCGCCGCCCTGGTGATCGGCGGAGTCTTCGGCTGGATCTTCGTACGGCGTCAGCGTCGCCTGGCCGACCCGTTGGTCGACGTACGGCTGTTCACCCGGCTCACCTTCAGCGTGTCGCTCGGCAGCATGATGACGTACTCGATGCTGTCCGGCGGCGTGATGGTGTTCGTCGCGCAGTACTTCCAGCTGGTGCAGGGCATGACCCCGCTGACCGCCGGGATCGCGCTGGTCCCGGGCATGCTCACGTCCACCCTCGCCTTCCAGCTGGCGCCGCGGCTGGCCCAGCGGATCCGGCCGGGCGTGCTGATCCCGGCCGGCATCGCGTTCACGATCGTCGGGATGGCCGTCATGACGCAGGCGACCTCGACGACCGTCCTGGTGATCGCGTTCGCGGTCGAGGCCGTCGGCGCCGCGCCGCTGGTCACGCTGGGGACGAACCTGGTCATCGGCTCGGTCCCGCCGGAGAAGGCCGGGTCCGCCGGAGCGCTGACCCAGACCAGCAACGAGTTCGGCTACGCACTGGGCATTGCGATCCTCGGCAGCGTGGTCACCGCGGCGTACCGCAGCCAGATGGGCGGTCGCGGCGGCAACTCGCTGGGCGAGGCGATCACCCAGGGCGTCCCGAACGACGTCCTCGCCGACGCCCACGACGCCTTCACGACCGGCTTCCACCTGGCCGCCGGCATCACCGCCCTGGCCCTGACCGCCATCGCCGTCCTGCTGGCCGTCACCCTTCGCTCGGTGCCGCCGCTCAGTCGGTGAAACCGGGCAGGAACTCCTCCAGGACGGCCCGGAACGGGGCTTCGGCCTCGAGCTGCGAGAGTACGGCGATGCCGCCGATCCAGACGCGGTGGATCAGCAGGTACGACGGCGGCAGGTTGATCTTGAGCGCCATCGACGCGCTGGGGGACCGGAAGTCACCGGTCCGGTTCGCCTGGGCACGCATCCAGGCCCGGCTGAACTGGAACTTCTCGGCCCGGGCCGGCTCGGCGAACGGCGAGAGGTAATCCATCAGCTGGTCAGGGTCGATCTCCATCCGCGGCTTGATGAAGCCCTCCTCGCGCAGCCCGGCCAGGACGGCCGTGGCGTCGCCTTCCAGTGAGATCCGCAGCAACCGCCCGATGGCCGGCGGCAATCCCTCCGGCAGCCGCGCGCACAGGCCGAAGTCGACCACGCCGAGCCGGCCGTCGGGCATCACCCGGAAGTTCCCCGGATGCGGGTCCGAGTGCAGCAGACCGGCGTACTTCGGTCCGCTGAACATGAACCGGACGTACTTCAGCCCGATCTCGTCGCGCTCCTGCTGGGTGCCGTCGGTGATGATCGACGACAGCGGCCGGCCCTCGATCCACTCGGACACGATGACGCTGGGGGAGTGCTTGATGACGCGTGGCACCACGAACTCGTCGTGATCCTTGAAGGCGTCGGCGTACTGCTGCTGCGCCTGGGCCTCGCGATCGTAGTCGAGCTCCTCGCCGATCCGCTCCTGCAGCTCGGTGACCAGCGGCTTCATGTCCAGGCCGGGGACGAACGTTCCGAAGGTCCGGGCGAACCGGCCGAGCTGGCGCAGGTCCGCGCGCAGGGCATCGGCGGCGCCCGGGTACTGCAGCTTGATCGCGACCTCGCGGCCATCGGTGAGGATGCCGCGGTGCACCTGGCCGATCGACGCGGCCGCCGCGGGCACGTCGTCGAACTCTTCGAACCGGTCCCGCCAGCGCTTGCCCAGCTCGCGCGACAGGATCGTGTGTACGGTCGAGGCCGGCATCGGCGGGGCGGAGTCCTGCAGCTTGGTCAGGGCGGCCCGGTACGGCGCCGCGAGCTCCTCGGGCATCGCGGACTCCATCAGGCTGAGCATCTGCCCGAACTTCATCGCGCCGCCCTTGAGCTCGCCGAGAACGGCGAACAACTGGTCGGCTGTGCGGCGCTGGAACTCGGCGAGCACAGTCTCGGCCGGCGCACCACCGATCCGCTTGCCCAGGCCGAGCGTCGCCCGCCCGGCGGCACCGAGCGGCAGGCTGGCTAGTTTGGCGGTCCGGCTCAGCGCCTTACGAGGGAGATCCGACACGCACCCATTCTGTCCGGTCACCCAAGCCGGACGACGGAGGGGCGGTGTCCGACACCTTCTGCGTGTCGGACCCCGCCCCTACGACTTGGTGCGTCAGGCCTTGCCGAGGATTCGGTTCAGGTTCGTACCGCACTCGGGGCACTTGGCCTTGGCCATGCGCGTGCCCTTGTCGTTGACCTTGACCTCGCCGTCGGCGGTGCGCTTGGCCTTGCACTTGACGCAGTAGAACTCGCCGCTCCAGGTCTCTGCCATGAGGGCCCTCTCCTTGCTTCTGTACCAGCCCGGGGTTCCCACCCCGGGCAGTCGTGGATGCTAACGGCAGACCGTCCTGCCGTAGGCCGTTCGGCCCAATCGGGATTCACCCTACGGCAGCCTGGCGCAGGCTCAAGCGCACCTCCCGGCCCGCGCGCCGCTCAACGCCGCCTGGGAAAGCCCTTTCTGAGAGCTTCTCCCAAAAGGAACAAGCTCCCGGTGATCCGCCTCCGGAACCGCTCGGCTTCCCCTCCGAGCGGCCCCGGAAGCGGTCCGGGAGCCTGTTGCACCTGACGCTAAGAGGCGGGCGTGGCGCTGGCAAGGCCGCGTTGTCCACGCCTGTGGATAACCCTGTGGGCAACCTGTGGGGCGCGCCGCGCGGCACTGTGGACGGGCGGGGGAACAGGATGTGAACAACCGGAATCGGTGACCCCAAAATCTGGCGTCTGACCTGCGGAAACGCGGATTCACAGGATGTGGACGGAAGAAAGTTGTCAGATTCTCAGGGTACTTTTTGACCCATGGCCGATTCTCCACCGCGACCGATCCCGCCGTTCGTGGACATCCGCCGCAGCAAGCGGCGCAAGCGGACCGTCAGCGCCTACCGGGACGGCGAGCGCGTGGTCGTGCTGATGCCCGACCGGCTGTCCGCCGCGGAGGAGGCGCGCTGGGTCGAGACCATGCTGGCGCGGCTGGACAAGCAGCGCAGCCGATCGCGCGTGTCGGACGAAAAATTGTTGGCCAGAGCACACGAACTCGCGTGTCGGCATCTCCCCGAAGTGCCCGAACCTGCGTCAGTCAGGTGGGTTTCGAACCAAAACAGACGGTGGGGATCCTGCACTCCGGCGGACCGATCCATCCGTTTGAGCACCCGTTTGCAGTCGATGCCCGCCTGGGTGGTCGACTACGTGCTCATCCACGAGCTCGCCCATCTGGTCGAGCCGGCCCACAACGCCGCCTTCTGGGCCCTGGTCCACCGCTACCCCAAAGCCGAGCGTGCCGAGGGCTATCTCGAAGGCATATCCGCCGCCTCGTCCCTCAACCTCGACGACTTCTGACCCCACCCCCACCCACCCCCCTCACCGCCGCCGCGGCGACTTTGAGCACCGGCCAACCCTTTGCGCGGCGCCGAAACGGTCGAGGGGTGCCCAAAGTGCGGGCGGGCGGTGGGGGGACGTACGGCGTACGAGAAAGGGTGGGGTGGGGTTAGCCCCAGGGTGGACTGGGTGGCTTCCTGCATGGTCGCCGCCTGCTCCCGCCAGCCAGGCTGTGATCCATAGCCAGCGCCGCGCCAGGTGCGCTGGGTGGGGCGCCTGAGGGGGCGCAGAGGGGCAGGGAAGGTATGGCCAGGGGACAGATCACGGTGCGGGCGGCGCGCTGGAGCGCCACCCATCCGTGGCGGGCGATCGCGATGTGGGTGGCGGTCGTGATCGCCTGTTTCGCACTCGGCTCGGTGACCGGGACCAAGCAGTCCGAGAACGAGGGCGACATCGGCGAGGTGACCCGGGCCGACAACATCGTCAAGTCCGGCAACTTCGCCGACCCGGACGTGGAGAGCGTGCTGATCACGGCTCCGTCCGGGACGCTCGACCAGAAGGCGGCCGACCAGGCGGCCGGCGTGGTGATCCAGAAGATGCGCGCCCTCGGTGGGGTCGCGGAGGTCGCCCAGCCGATCGCGTCGGCGACGAAGGACGCGGTGATCGTCAGGGTCACCCTGAAGGACGGCGAGGGCGACGACCGTGTGCAGCCGCTGCTCGACACCACAGCTCAGCTTCAGCAGCAGTACCCGAATCTCCGGATCGAGGAGGTCGGAGGACTGTCGATCGACAAGGCCCTCAACGAGACCCTCGGCAAGGACTTCAAGCGGGCGGAGATGTTCAGCCTGCCGGTGACGCTCGCGATCCTCCTGATCGCGTTCGGCGCGCTGATCGCTGCCTCGGTGCCGTTGGTACTGGCGCTGTCCGCAGTCGCAGCCGCGATCGGCTTGTCCGCGGCGGCGTCGCAGCTCATCCCCGCGGTCGACGCGGTGAACAGCGTGATCCTGCTGATCGGTATGGCGGTCGGCGTCGACTACTCACTCTTCTACCTGCGCCGTGAACGCGAGGAACGCGCGAAGGGTCGCGGTCACGTCGACGCGGTCGAGATCGCCGCCGCCACCTCCGGCCACGCGGTCGTCGTCTCCGGTACGGCGGTGATCATCTCGATGGCCGGGTTGTTCCTGGCTCGGGACGCGGTGTTCTCGTCCTTCGCGGTCGGCTCGATCCTGGTCGTCGCGGTGGCCGTCGCCGGTTCGCTGACCGTGCTCCCCGCCGTACTCGCGAAGCTGGGTCGCTGGGTGGACCGTCCGCGGATCCCGCTGGTGTGGCGACTGACTGCGAACAAGGGCAAGCCGCGCTTCTGGCCGACCGTGCTGAGGCCGGCCCTGAAGCACCCGGTCGCCACGCTGCTGGTCTCCGTCACCGCACTGCTGGCCGTCGCGTCGCCGGCGCTGGGGATGACGCTGAAGTTCCCGGGCACCGAGGATCTGCCGCGGACCACGTCGGTGATGAAGGCGTACGACCGGCTGACCGCGGCCTTCCCGAGCACGGGCACCAGCCACGAGGTCGCCGTCCGCGCACCGGCCAACCAGGCGCCGGCGGTCAAGGCCGCTCTCGCCGAGTTGGTGCAGCGCACGCAGCAGGACAAGCTCTTCGCGCAGGACGGTCTCGAGGAGCCGCGGTTCTCCAAGGACGGCACCGTCACGACCCTCGAGGTCGCCACGCCGTACGCGGGTGGCAGCCAGGAAGCGCGTGACTCGCTGACCAAGCTGCGCAAGGAACTGATGCCGGCGACGGTCGGCAAGGTGCCGGGAGTCGAGTACGCCGTCGGTGGGTTCGTGGCCGCGGACGTCGACTATGCGGCCCACACGCGGGCCAAGTTGCCGCTGGTGATCGGGTTCGTGCTGCTGCTGACGATGATCGTGATGATGGTGACGTTCCGGTCCGTGGTGGTCGCGATCACCGCGATCGGGCTGAACCTGCTGAGCGCGGGAGCGGCGTACGGCGTCGTCACCGCGGTGTTCCAGAACACCTGGGCCGAAGGGTTGCTGCACTTCCGGTCGAACGGGGCCGTGGTCAGTTGGTTGCCGCTGTTCCTCTTCGTGGTGCTGTTCGGGCTGTCGATGGACTACCACGTGTTCGTGGTCAGCCGGATCCGCGAGGCGGTGCTGCGCGGCGTACCGACCAAGCAGGCGGTGGCCGAGGGCATCACCGGCTCGGCCGGCGTGGTCACCAGCGCGGCGGCCGTGATGATCGGGGTGTTCGCGGTCTTCGCGACGCTGAGCACGCTGGACATGAAGCAACTCGGCGTCGGCCTGGCGGTCGCGATCCTGATCGACGCGACGATCATCCGTGCGGTCGTCCTCCCGAGCGTGATGACCCTGCTCGGCGACGCCAACTGGTGGGCCCCGAAGTGGCTCCGTGGCAAGCCCGGCAAGCACGCGATCCAGCCGCCGGCCCCGGAGGAGGAGCGCGAGCTCACCCCGGTCGGCTGACGGTTCCTTCAGCGCCTCACCCGGTGAAAATCGGGTGAGGCGCTGCCGCCGCCGAGCAGCGCTATCTCAGCAAGTACATTCCGGGTGAGCGGCTGTACGTCGATCAGATCAGCCCGCGAGACCGTGCACAAGTTGTCGTGGGCAACGAGGACCCGGCCAGCCCCACGCTCACCTTCAACTAGCTTGCCGGGCGCGGTGGGCGGCGGCTTTGACGCGGCTTTGGCATTGGGGAGAGCAGAAGCGGCGTTGGCCGTTGCGGGAGACGTCGACGAAGACGCGGTCGCACTGCGGGGCCGCGCACACGCCTAGGCGGCCGGCGAGCCCGGTGCCCAGGGCGAGCGCGAGGCCGGCCGCACAGCCGGCCGCCCAGCCGTTGACGAGTCCGTCGTCCGGGCCGTGGAAGTGCAGGCTCCAGCCGTCGTTCCGCCGGTCCAGCTGCGGTCGGGAGTTGGTGTCCACGAGCAGCGCGTTCACCTCGTCCGCCGCGCGATCGACGTCGCCCGCATGCGCGGCTTCGAAGACGATGCGCATCCGCCCCGCGAGCACGGCCAACCGCCGCGCGTCGTCCGGCTCGACGGACGGCCGCGGGTAGCCGATGGCTGCCAAGGCGTCGGAGACGGCCTGCGCCTCGTTGGCCGGCGCGGGGTACGGCGTGCCACCGGAGTAGCCGGGCGTCAGCCGGTTCACGTACTCGACGGAGGCCGCCAGCACGTTGCGGGCGTGACTATCAAAAGACACTTGACCGGTCATGGGTCCTCTCCGTAGGCTCTCGCGTGACCGATCATAGCCACTTAGACAGTCATGGGAGCCGGAGATGAGTGCGGTAGCGACCTTGACCTCGCCGTGGCGCGGGTTGTCTCCGGCGGTCTGGATCCTGGTCACGGCCCGCGCGGTCAACCGGATCGGCGCGTTCACGCTGCCGTTCCTCGGCGTCGTGCTCACCGTCGAGTTCGGCACCTCGCTCAGCCAGACCGGCGTGATCCTGGCGCTCTTCGGCGCGGCCACGATCCCGTCCCGGTTGCTCGGCGGACACCTGGCCGACCGGCTCGGCCGTCGCCGTACGATCGTCCTCGGCCTGACCGGCTGCGCCGTCGCCCAGACCGGGATCGCGTTGAGTCACGCGCTGTGGTCGGCCGTCCTCGCGACCGTGCTCCTCGGCCTCGCTTTCGAGATCTACGAGCCGCCAAGTCAGGCGATGATCGCCGACGTGACCAGTCCGTCCGATCGGCCGGCGGCGTACGGGTTGTACAGCGCGGCGCTGGCCGCGGCCGGCGTCCTGGCCGGCCTGCTCGCCGCGGCGATCAGCCACGTCGACCTGCGCTGGCTCTTCGTCGCCGACGCCCTCACCTGCCTGGCCTGCGCCGTCCTCGTCGCACTCGCCCTTCCAGGTGACGTACGGCGGGAGACGGAAGAGGTCGTCGTCAGGTCCAAGGAAGCCTCGGTGTGGCGGGACCGGCGGCTGTTGCTTCTGCTTGCCAGCGGGACCGTGTTCGCCACCATCTATATGCAACTGGTGATCGGTGTGCCGCTGACGCTGCTCGAGCAGGGCCTGCCGAAGTCCGGCACTGGCTTCATCTTGGCGGTCTCTGCGGTGACCTTGATCATCGCTCAACGCCTGCTCCGGTTGCAGCAGCTCGACGACTTCCGGGCGATGACAGTCGGCTACGTCCTGCTCGGCGCGGGGCTCATCGTCATCGCTATCGCCCACAGCCTCGCGATCTTCCTGCTCGCCGCAGTGCTCTGGAGCTTGGGTGACCTCTTCCTCCTGACCCGCTACCTCACGCAGGCATCCGGCCTCGCACCC
This sequence comes from Kribbella sp. NBC_01484, assembly GCF_036227145.1. Lineage (NCBI taxonomy): Bacteria > Bacillati > Actinomycetota > Actinomycetes > Propionibacteriales > Kribbellaceae > Kribbella > Kribbella sp. NBC_01484. The sequence continues at coordinate 660,316 of NZ_CP109437.1, read as the reverse complement.
GAGCACGCTCGCGGCCGCTACCTCGCCGTCTTCGGCCTGAGCTGGGGCATCGCGACCACCATCGCCCCACTGACCGTCACCCAACTCCTCGACGCAGCGGGCCCGAAGGGTCTATGGCTCACCAGCGCGGCGGTGGCCGCCGCGCTGGCTCTCGTCCAACCGTGGCTCAGGAAGCGACTGGCTCCAGCCTGACCGTCAGGCCCTTGGCGACCGGGGTATTGCTGCCCTTGGCGACGTCGTCGGCGGACATCAGGACATTGGTCTCCGGGTAGTACGCCGCCACGCAGCCGCGCGCGGTCGGGTACGACACCAGCCGGAACCCGGAGGCCCGCCGCTCGACGCCCTGGAACTCGCTCACGATATCGACGTACGCACCGTCCTTCAGCCCCAGCTCGGCCAGGTCGTCCGGGTTCACGAAGACGACCTCGCGGGTGCCGTTGATGCCGCGGTAGCGGTCCTCGAGCCCGTAGATCGTGGTGTTGAACTGGTCGTGACTGCGCATCGTCTGCAGCAGCAGCCGGCCAGGGGCGGTCGGCAACCAACTGAGATCGTTCGCGGTGAACTGCGCCCGCGCGTCGGACGTCCGGAACTCGCGCCTGTCCCGGGCGGCGTGTGCCAGCAAGAACCCGCCCTCGTTGGCCCGCAGCCGATCCTCGAAGTCCTCGTACCCGTCGGCCACCCGGCCGATCCGCTGCCGGATCAGGCTGTAGTCCTCGGCGAAGTCGGCCCACGGGATCTGCCCGATATCCGGTACGACGGTCCGCGCGAGCCCGCAGATGATGCCGATCTCCGACTTCAGCTCCGGACCCGGCGGCGTCAGATTGCCCGTGGACAAATGCACCGCGCCTTGCGAGTCCTCGACCGTCACCGACTGCGGTCCGGCCGCGGTGTGGTCGTGATCGGTCCGCCCGAGCGTCGGCAGGATCAACGCCTCGCGCCCGGTGATGGTGTGCGACCGGTTGAGCTTGGTCGAGACGTGCACGGTCAGGTCGCACTCCCGCAGCCCTCGGTGCACGACCTCGGTGTCAGGTGTCGCGGAGGCGAAGTTGCCACCCATGGCGAAGAAGACCCGGACCGCACCGTCACGCAGCCGTTTCACCGTCTCGGCCGCGTCGATGCCGTGCTCGCGGGGTGCGGTGAACGAGAACTCGGCGTCCAGCTTGTCCAGGAACGTGTCCGGCACCTTCTCCCAGATGCCCATGCTGCGGTCGCCCTGGACGTTCGAGTGGCCGCGCACCGGGCACGGGCCGGCGCCGGGCTTGCCGATGTTTCCCTGCAGGAGCAGCACGTTGACGATCTCGCTGATCGTCGCGACGGCCTCCCGGTGCTGGGTCAGGCCCATCGCCCAGCAGATCACCGTCGCCTTGGACTTGATGAACCGCTGGGTGAACTCCTCGATCTCCGCCCGGCGCAGCCCGGTCGCGAGCTCGACGGCAGCCCAGTCGAGCTCGGCGTTGTGCTTGGTGTAGACCTCGTAACCGCTGGTGTGGCTCTCGATGAAGGACGTGTCGAGCACGGTCCCGGGGCTCGCCGCCTCGGCCTCGAGCAGAAGGTGGCCGACGGCAAGGAACAGCGCCTGGTCGCCGCCGATCCGGATCTGCAGGAGCTGGTCGGCCAGCGGCGTACCCTTGCCGACCCAGCCGCGCGGGCGCTGCGGGTTCTTGAAGTTCATCAGGCCGGGCTCGGGCAGCGGGTTCACCGAGACGATGTCGGCGCCGTTGCGCTTGGCGATCTCGAGGTGGCTGAGCATCCGGGGCGCGTTGGTGCCCGGGTTCTGGCCGACGACGACGATCAGCTCGGCCTCCTCCAGCATCTCCAGCGTGACGGCGCCCTTGCCGCTGCCGATCACCCGGGACAGCGCCGTACCGGACGACTCGTGGCACATGTTCGAGCAGTCGGGCAGGTTGTTGGTGCCGTAAGCCCGGACGAAGAGCTGGTAGAGGAAGGCGGCCTCGTTGCTGGTCCGGCCGGAGGTGTAGAAGACGGCGTCGTTCGGGTCGACGAGGGCCTTCAGGTGCCGCGCGACGACCTGGAACGCCTCTTCCCAGCCGACCGGCTCGTAGCGCGTCGCCCCCGCCCGCAGCAGCATCGGCTCGGTGATCCGGCCGAGCTTGCCGAGCTCGAACTCGGAGATCTCGCTCATCGCCTCGACGGTGTGCTCGGCGAAGAAGGCGCGCGGCACCCGCTTGCGGGTCGCCTCCCAGGCCACCGCCTTGGCGCCGCTCTCGCAGAACTCGGCCGCGTGTTTGCGCTTGTGGTCGGGGTCCGGCCAGGCACAGGACGGGCAGTCGAAGCCGCCGTCCTGGTTCATCTTCAGGAAGACCTTGCCGGTCCGGGCCGGGCCCATCTCACGGAAACCGAACTTGAACGACGACAGCACGGCGGGGACGCCGGCGGCCTTCTTCTTCGGCTGTTCGATATCGACCATGTTTCAACAATAGGTCCAGCTATCGTCACGCGCTGCTTCGCTAGGCGAGGTTGTGGACAAGTGGCGCTCGGCACCATGGGGCGCCGCCTGGATGTGTTATCGCATCCCATAGTGCGGCGAGGCGTGGATTTCTACAGTCGTCGGCCATGGAGACCCGTCGAGCCCTCGTCACCGGCGCTGCGTCCGGCATCGGCGCCGCGTGTGCGCGGCGCCTCGCGGCCGACGGCGTACATGTCATCGCAGTCGACTACGACGCCACCGGACTCGAGGCGCTGGAGGGTGTGGAGACGGTTGTCGCCGATCTGGCCGACCTGGAGCGGCTGGAGGACCTGCCGACGGACGTGGACATCCTGGTGAACAACGCCGGGGTCCAGCAGGTCGCACCGGTAGAGCAGTTCCCGCCGGAGCGGTTCAGCTACATCCTGCGGCTCATGCTCGAGTCGCCGTTCCGCCTGATCCGGCAGACGCTTCCACACATGTACGGCGCCGGCTGGGGTCGCGTGGTCAACATCAGCTCGGTGCACGGTCTCCGGGCCAGCCCGTTCAAGGCGGCGTACGTCGCTGCCAAGCACGGACTGGAGGGACTCAGCAAGGTCGTCGCCCTGGAGGGTGCGGCGCACGGAGTGACCAGCAACTGTGTGAACCCGGCCTACGTCCGGACGCCGCTGGTCACCGCCCAGCTGGCCGATCAGGCGGCCACCCACGGCCTGTCCGAGGCAGAGGTACTGGACAAGGTCCTGCTCGAGCCGGTCGCGGTGAAGCGGCTGATCGAGCCGGCCGAAGTGGCGGAGCTGGTCGCGCTGCTGTGCGGCCCGGCGTCCGCCTCCATCACGGGGAGCTCGTTCGTACTCGACGGCGGCTGGACCGCCCACTAGCTCAGGAGAGAGCCCGCCCATGACAACTACAGAACCGGTCCGCACCCGGACGTCGATCGTCCGGGTGGTCGGCGCGAGTCTCGTCGGTACGACGGTCGAGTGGTACGACTTCTTCCTCTACGGCGTTGCCGCGTCGGTGGTGTTCGGAGACCTTTTCTTCCCCAAGGGCGAACAGCTCACCGGGACGCTCCTGAGCTTCGCGACGTTCGCAGTGGGGTTCTTCGCCCGTCCGATCGGTGGGGTGGTGTTCGGCCACTTCGGTGACCGGTTGGGCCGCAAGCAACTGCTCGTGCTGTCGCTGCTGATGATGGGCGTCGCCACCTTCGCGATCGGCCTTCTCCCGACCTATGCGCAGGTTGGTGCGCTCGCTCCAATCCTGCTGACCGTGCTGCGACTCGTGCAGGGCTTCGCACTCGGTGGTGAGTGGGGTGGCGCCGTACTGATTGTGTCTGAGCACGGTGACCCCGCGCGGCGTGGCTTCTGGGCGTCCTGGCCGCAGGCCGGTGCTCCCGCGGGTCAGTTGATCGCCAACGGCGTACTGGCTGGGCTGGCGGCGTTCCAGTCGGATGCTGCCTTCAACGCGTGGGGGTGGCGCATTCCATTCCTGCTGTCCGCAGTACTGGTGCTGGTCGGGCTGTGGGTGCGGTTGCGGATCGAAGAGTCACCGGTGTTCCAGGAGGCGCGGGCGAAGCAGGAGCCGGTGGACAAGCTGCCGATCATCGAGGTGATCACGCGCTATCCGCGGGAGGTGCTCACGGCCATGGGCGCCCGGATGGCGGAGAACGTCAGCTACTACATCTTCACCATCGTCATCGCGACGTACGCCAAGGAACACCTGGGCATGGGCAAGTCCTTCGCACTGAACGCCGTCCTGATCGGTGCGGCCGTGCACTTCTTCGCGATCCCGATGTGGGGTGCGCTGTCCGACCGGATCGGCCGGCGACCGGTGTATCTGATCGGTGCGGTGGGTGTGGGTGTCTGGGGCTTCCTCTTCGTGGCCCTCCTGGACACGAAGAACTTCGCCCTCGCCGCACTGGCCGTCACCGTCGGACTGGTGCTGCATGGCGCGATGTACGGACCACAGGCCTCGTTCTTCACCGAGTTGTTCGGCACCCGCGTCCGCTATTCGGGTGTGTCGATCGGCTACCAGCTCGCCTCGATCATTGCGGGCGGTCTGGCCCCGTTCATCGCGGTAGCGCTGCTCAAGGCGTACGACTCCGGCTATGCGATCGCTGTGTACGTCGCAGTCTGTGCGGTGATCTCCATAGTCGCGGTGACGTCGTACACCGAAACGCGTCGCCGGGACCTCACCACCCTCTAACTCTCTTCTTCTCTCATGACCAGGGGATGACGGGACGCTGAAGACAGCAGAGGTGGCATCATCGCCGGGATGGAAGAGCTTCTGCGGCTGCTGGCCGAGGATGCGCCCGGGAGCGAGCTGGCCCGGGCGGCGGGCGAGGACGCGGTGGCCCGCGACCTCGCCCTGCGCATCCGGGCCGGCATCGACGCCAGCAAGAAGCGTGAGGCCGAGCTGTCCGCCCTGGTCGACGTCGCCCGCGAACTCGCCTCGGCGCGCGACCCGGGCGGCGTACTCGACACCATCGTGCACCGGGCCCGCACCCTGATCGGCGCGGACGTGGCCTACCTGACCTTGTACGACGACGGCCGCGGCGACACATACATGCGGGCGACCGACGGATCCGTGTCAGCGGCCTTCCAGCAGGTCCGGCTGCCGCTGGGCGCCGGACTCGGCGGACTGGTCGCGGAGACCCACAAGCCCTACTGGACCGCCGACTACCCATCGGACCGGCGCTTCCGGCACACCACGTCGATCGACCACGCGGTCGGCGAGGAGGGGCTGGTCGCCATCTGCGGTACGCCGCTCATCGTCGACGGAGCCTTCGTCGGAGTGCTGTTCGCCTCCAACCGGACGCGCCGGCCGTTCAGCCGCGAGGAGGTCTCGCTGCTCGGCTCGCTCGCGGCCCTGGCGGCCGTGACGATCGTGCAGGTCCGGGCGGCCACGGAAACAGCGGCGGCACTGGACCAGGTGTCAGCGGCCCACGCCGGCGTCGAACACGCGGCCGCGGCGCACGACCGGTTCGCCGAGATCGTCCTGTCGGGCGGTGACGTGGACGCGATCGCGGCGGCGGTGGCCGAGTTGCTCGACGTGTGGGTCGTGCTCGTCGATGCCGTCGGCAACGAGTTGGCCGTGGCGGGGGACACGCACCGTGCCGCGGTGCCCTGGCAGGAGTCCGAGTCCGGCCGGTTGACCCGGATCGGTGACTGCTGGGTGGTCGCCGCGACCGCGAAGGGCGAGCGCCTCGGCGCTCTGGTGATCGGCGGTGTCGACGATCTGTCCGGCGCGGACCAGCGCATCGTCGAACGCGCCGCTGTGGTCACCGCACTGGTGCTGCTGTTCCGCCGTCAGGCCGCCGAGCAATCCCAACGTGCACAGGCGGATCTGCTGGCCGATGTGCTCAGTGGCAGCGCTGATCCGAGGACACTGACCGATCGACTCCGTCTACTCGCGCCGAACCACCGCCACGACCGCCTGGTCGTAGCAGTGGTGCGCGGGGACCACTCCGCCGTACGGGCTCGGCTGTCGGCACCACTGGAAGAGAAGCTGGTGCTCTCTGGTCCGTTTGGCGGAGACCTGGTGCTGTTGCTCGCCCGCACCGACCCTGCGTCGGCTGCGCGAGAGTTGGCTGACGTTGCCAAACGGGCTGCAGTGACGATCGCCGTGACCGGTCCGGCGGGTTGGAGCTCGCTGGTCGACGCGCATCGTCAGGCTGCGCGGCTAGCAGCGACCATGCTGCGACTCGGGCGCAGTGGCGAGTCCGCGACGCCTGACGACCTCGGAGTCGCCGGTCTGGTTGGTGCCGCGGACGTCGACGTACGGGCGCATGTGCGGCACGTCCTGGGCGCAGTACTCGACTATGACGACCAGCGTGGCACCGATCTGGTCGGCACCCTGCACGCGTACTTCGCAGCCGGCCAGAGTCCGACGAGAGCGGCGACGTCGCTACACATCCACCCGAACACCGTTCAGCAACGCCTGGACCGCATCGCTGCCCTGCTTGGCGACGGCTGGCAGTCACCGGAACGCGCCCTGGACATCCAGGTCGCGCTCCGGCTGCAGCAAGCCATCAGGGGATGAGCACGAGCCGTCCGCGCACGCCGCCCTTGGCGAGGCGCCGGTACGCCGTTGCCGCATCCTGCAGGGGATAGGTCTCGGCAACCCGCGTCGAGATTGCACCTGCCTCGACCAGCTCGACCAGCTCAGTCAGGTCGCGCCGGTTGGCGTGCAGGAAGAGCTGCTCGACGGTGATGTTGCGGAGGTGCGGCGGCCGTGGCCCGGCCTGCAGATGGACGTGTTGGCCCCCGTTGCGGACCGCCTCCTGTGCACCGACCCCGACGATCGCCGCATCCACCAGAGCATCCACGCCGGCCGGGACGATCTCGCGGACTGCGGTGGCCAGGTCGGCCGAGCGTCGTACGAAGTGATCCGCGCCGAGACGTCGTACCAGGTCCTCGTCCTGGTCGCCGGCGGTGGCGATGACGGTGAGGCCTTGGTGCTTGGCCAGTTCGACCGCATACCCACCGACGCCGCCGGCGGCGCCAGTCACCAGGACGGTCTGCCCCGAGATGGCGCGCAGTGCTTGCAGTGCGGTGATTGCGTTCAGTGGGATGGTCGATGCGGCGACAGGGTCCATGGTGGTCGGCGCGACGGCGTGCGCATCCAGTACGACGTACTCCGCGTGCGTCTTGAGGGATCGCCCGAGCAGATCGGCCAGACCGATGACCGCCGTACCTGGTGTGAGGTCCACACCGGACCCGACCGCGTCGACGGTGCCGGCCACGTCCCAGCCGAGGCCGAACTGTTCTCTCGGCGCAGTCAGACCGAACTGCACAGCCAGCCCCGCGCTCACCGCCAGATCCACCGGGTTGACCGCGGCGGCGGCCACTTTGATCCGGACTTGCCCGGCCGCAGGCTCCGGAATCGGCGTCTCGATCAGCTCGAGGGTGTCCGGTCCTTCCAGCCGCCGGGCCACGAGTGCGCGCATAACGTGTCTCTCCTTGTGTCGATACCCTGTTGGTGACACCACTGTCGGAGAGTTACTCTCTATCGGGAAGTACGTACTTTGAAGTGCGTACCGTACGGCGAGGAGAGTCATGCCCACGCGCACCGCCGCTCAGCGCCGGGAAGAGGCAGCCCGCGAGTACGACGCATTCCTGGCCAGCTGCCCGGCCCGGCAACTGCTGGACCGGATCAGCGACAAGTGGGTGACGCTCATCCTCACCGCGCTCGCCGAAGGCCCGCAGCGGTACTCCGACCTGTCCCGCCGGATCGCCGGCGTCAGCCAGAAGATGCTGACCCAGACACTGCGCTCGCTCGAACGCGACGGCTTGCTCACGCGCTCGGTGACGCCGTCGGTGCCGGTCCGTGTGGACTACGAACTGTCGCCACTCGGCCAGAATCTGATGCCGCTGATCTCCGCCATCAAGTCCTGGGCCGAGACTCATATGACCGAGGTCAACGCCGCCCGGACCGCGTACGACGTCGGCGCGGCTGTCGGGTGATCGGCCGACAGGTGTCGGCCGGGTCAGCGTCTCCACCGCCAAGACATACGTCGAGCGCCTCTACTAACACGGCCTGATAGAACCAAATACCTGACAGCTACCCGCCCTTTGATCAATCCGGCTTCCGGCAAGGAGACACGGTGAGCGAGCCAGCCCGCTCCGCCAGCGCGAACGACCGACGAATCGTCGTACTGGTCCTGCCTTCCAACCCCACCTGGGCCCCACCCGGTCGTTCCCCCGAAGCCTGGCGCCTAGCCCTAGCCGAAGACACCTACGAGGTCCTGGCCGCCCTGGACCGCGTCGAGGTAGCAGTAGCCGTCCTCAACGGCACCGAAGCATCCCTCCAAGAAGCCACCAACCTCACCTGGCCCGGCACCCCCGTCTACACCGCCCCCACCCTCCACCAAGCCCTAACCCAAGCCGCCACCCTCACCCCGGCCGAGGTCGGCGTGTCCACCAGTGGGACCGGCCGAGTGGCGGCTGTGGTTGCTGTCGCGTACGACGCTCCGGACCTCCCAGGTCTCCTGATCGGCAAACTCTTCCGCGCCCTCTCCACCGCCGACATCGCCGTCTGCCCCGCCGAGGACGGCTCCCAGGTGGCCCTCGGCGTCAACCTCCCCATCGCCAACTGGCTGACCGATTCCCTCGAACTGAGCCTCGACCTCACTCTCGGGGAACTCGACCAAGCCAAACCCCGCCGCCACGCCGTAGCCGTCGGCCCAGGCTGGCACCGCCTCCGCTCACCCGCCGACCTCGCCAGCCTCGACCCCGGCTTGGAAGGCTGGGATGCGACCCGTTCCATACTTCGTCACGCCTGACCCGTCACCTTCTGGCTTCCCGCTCGTTCACCAGGCAGCGGACAACTTCTGGGGGAAGCTCGCCCGCCGCATTGCCGGCCTGCCGATTCCGTTCAGGGGCGGAAATCGACACCGGCCACCACAGCCCTCTGGACCCCGGGGCACTCGGCTCCCTCGCGGAACGAACCCCAACCGGCCATCGGGCAACCGTGCACGGGGACGCACGGGCACCAGCGACGCAACAAGAACAGCGCAACACAACGGGGGAACAAAAGACAACGGGGAACTGCAGTACGCCACAAGGAAGGGCGCAGGTGGTGCGGGGAACGGGGGAAGCTCCGCGGCATCACAACGGAAGCGGGGAGGCTCCACCAGCAGCGCAGCGGTAGGCCACGGGGAACGGGCCCCGCGGCGAAACGGGGGTTGGGGGAGCGGGACCTGCGGCGAATCTGGGGCTCACGGGCACCAGACCCACACGGAACGGAGCCTGCGGCACATGCGGGTTGGTGGGGGACAGACCCAGACGGAGCTCGACCAACGGGGGACGGGGAGCGCGGCGACGGGGTCTGTGGAGGAACGGGGCCTACGGGGAACTGTGGTTGAACCAATGGGTGAGCCCGACCGTTGAGCAAGTAGAGGTCGGGTTTGCTGAGTTGATGGCTGAACTGCGCGTACGGGGAGCTTGGCCCACGGGGGATCAACGGTGGTCGGGGACCAGGCTCCATGGGGTACGGGCCTGCGGGGGAAGTGTGGGTTGGTGGGGACTGCGCGTACGGGGAGCTTGGTCCACGGGGAACGGGGAACGGGGTCCGCGGTGGGATGGGAGTTCACGGGGGGAATGGGGCTCCGCGGGGGTGGGGTCCCACGGGAACTCTTGGCGGGGGAGCGGGTCGGCTTGTCGAGTCGGCCCGCAGACCCTCGGCCGCGGCGCCGCGATAGAGGCCTCGTAGTAAGCAGACTTCCTGGGCCCGGCGAAGGGACGACCGGCTACCGGCCCCGCACCCTGGTCCGCGAGGTGGCGCGTTCTGTTAGCCGGGGAGTACGCCGTACTTGATGAGTTCTTTTTCGACCAGGTGGAGGTCTTGCTGGCCGGGGAGGGCGTCGATCTTGGCGTCGACCTTGCGGACTTCGGCCAGGCCCTGCTCGCCGCCGTACAGGTAGCCCAGCATGTGTTTGACTTCGGTGGGCGGCATGATTGTCGAGCCGACGATTCCCCAGCCCTTTGAGAGGGCGAAGCGGGCGATCTTCTGGGCCTTCTTGCTGCGCAGGAGTCGGTCGCGGGCTTGGCTGTTGTAGAAGGCGACGTGGCGGGTCTCTTGTTTGACGATCCGCTTGAGGATCTCGGTCAGGACCGGGTGGCGCTCGGCCTGGATCAGGCGGGTGTACGCCGAATGGGCGCACCACTCGTTGATCGCACCCCACGCCATGTGGGTTGCGACGAAGTCCTCGCCGATGATGTTCGCCAGCAATGATTGCCGGATCGGCGCCAGGCGGTCCCGCCAGCCGAGGCGGGAGCGGACCGCGCGGGTGTGTTCGGGGCCGGTGGGGACGCCGTGCCTCTCGAGAACCTCGTCGAGCACTTCGCCGTGCCAGTACTCCTCGAGGTTCCACATCGTCAGGAAGACGGTCACCTCGGGGTCGGCGTGCGACGGCGTGACGAGCAGATCGCGCAGGTAGCAGACGGTGTGGGTCTCCACGTCGCTCATGTAGCTGAGGCAACGGAGCGCGTCATTGGACAGCGGCTGGGTTTCGAACGTGGACATGTCGAGGTCGTCCCAGCGGATGCGGGTCGAAGTCTGGGCGTAGTGATCGATGTCGAAGCTCACGGACATCCTTCGGCACACTAAGGCGACCGGATGGTCGCAATCCGACGACTGACAACGAGCGTACGACCTCCCGCCGACCGTCCGCCACGAACTTCTCCGGCAGCGTCCTGCCACTCATCCGACCCTGCGGGGTACGTACAGGCCTTCGGGCCGAGCGGGCAGGCCTGCCCACTCGGGCCGTTGTGCCGGCTGGGTAGTCCCAGGTGTCGGGCTCTAGATAGGTCGCACAGTTCTACATGTCTGGCGCTAGCTGGGCCGAGCCGTGGTGGTGAGGTGGTGGCGGGCTTTGGTGGCTAGGTGTTGGACTGTGGGGTCCGTGTCGGTGGGTAGGGCGTCGATGGGGAACCAGGCTAGGTCGTGGGATTCCTCGCTGACGACATATTTGGTGGCTGCGGTTGCGGTGACGAGGAACTGGACGTCTAGGTGGAATGTGCCGGCGCAGCCGCCTGCCAGGATCTGGTGGCGGGAGAGTTGGAGTGGGGCCGGGGCGATCGTCAGGTCGGGTAGTCCTGATTCCTCGGTGGATTCGCGGAGGGCGGCGCCGGCCAGGGTGGTGTCGCCTTGTTCGCAGTGGCCGCCGAGTTGGAGCCAGCGGCCGACTGTCTTGTGCAGGGTCAGAAGGATGCGACTGCCCGACGCGTCGACTACTAGAGCGCTCGCCGTGATGTGCTCCGGGCGGCAGCTTCGCCACATGCCGTCCGGGTGCTGCGCCAGATGCTGCAGGTAGTGCTGTCGCAGCTTCTCCTGTTCAGCATCGGGCGCAGTCCAGTTCTCCAGCGTCTCTACCGCATCACCATGAAGCACCCGGCAAGTCTCCACCATCCGTCGCTCGGGCCGGGGTGGTGCGTTCTACTTGCCGTCGTCGCCCTGGGTGGGCGGCTGGTCCGACGGGCCCTCGTCCGGGAGGAAGTCGGTGATGTCGATGTCGGCCAGCTCGCCGGCGTGCTGGGCGAAGCCGATCGGGTCATCGAGGTCGGCAGCGCTGGGCAGGAGATCGGGGTGCGACCACAGTTCGTCGCGTCCCTCGACACCCCGGGCGTCGCGCACCGCGGCCCACAGGTTCGCCGCGTCACGGAGCCGGCGCGGCCGCAGCTGGAGGCCGACCAGCGTGGCGAACGTCTGCTCCGCCGGCCCACCAGCGGCACGACGCCGTCGTACTGTCTCGGCGAGCTGAACGGCGGACGGCATCCGGTCCTTGGTCGCCTGCCGTACGACGTCGTCCACCCAGCCCTCGACCAGTGCGAGGGCGGTCTCGAGCCGGACCAGGGCTGCCTTCTGCTGCTCCGAATCCTCGGGCTCGAACAGGCCGCCCGCGAGCGCCTCCTGCATGGCCTCCGGGTTCTGCGGGTCGATGTCGGCCATCGCGCTCTCGATCTTGGAGGTGTCCACCTCGATGCCCGCGGCGTAGTCCGCCACCGCGGCCAGCACGTGCTGCCGCAGCCACGGCACGCCCGCGTACAGCCGCTGGTGCGCGACCTCGCGCAGAGCCAGGTAGAGCCGCACGTCCTCGTCGGTCAGCCCGAGGCCCTCGGCGAACTTGGCGACGTTGTCCGGGAGCAGGATGGCCTGACCGGTGGGACCGAGCGGCAGGCCGATGTCGGACGAGCTCACGACCTCGCCGGCCAGCTCGCCAAGCGCCTGACCGACCTGCGCGCCGAAGACTGAACCGCCTAGCTGGCGCAACATGCCGGCCATCGGCCCCGCGAACTGCTGAGCCTCGGCGGGGAGCGCGTTGCCCATCGCTCCGGCGACGTGCTCGGCGACCGGGTCGACGATCGTCTGCCACACGGGCAGCGTGTTCTCGACCCATTCCGCGCGGCTCCACGCCGCGGAGGTGGCAGACACTTCCGGCAGCGTGGTCGCCTCGTCGAGCCAGTGCTCGGCCAGTCGGACGGCGTCCGATACCCGATCGGTGTCCGCAGGCGTGATCGACCGGTCTCCGGCGGCGGAGACGGTCTTGCGGGCGATGTCCTTGGCCAGGTCCCAGTTCACCGGCTTTCCGTCGGTGGAACCGCTCAGCAGCTGCTGGACCTGGGCGAAGATCGCGTTCAGGTCCGGGGTGCCGCCCGCGCCGGCCGCACCGGAGAACTGCTGGAACATGGCCTCGAACGGAGTTCCCTTGAACGGGTTGTCCGGTTCGTCGCTCATCGGAGTGGGCCTTCCTGTGCGGGTGGGGCGTACAACTCCAACGTACTGGTTCCACCCATCAGTTCCGCCCCCGGCGAACGCTTTACCGTTCCAGTTCGCCCCGGGCAGAGCCGCCGCCCGCCCGCAGGCGGCGTGGGGCGTCGGTAGGTGAGCGAGGCAACAGTCTCCCGGGGTGCGCATCACGACACGGACAGCAGTCCCGAGGTACGTCGCGGCGTGGTCTGGCGCGGGTACGCCGGCAGGCGGCCGAATAGGTGGAAATGGGAGGGGATGTGCGGGTCTGGACGGGCGGGAGGGAGAATCGGGTGGGTGAGGGATGGTTCGGGGTAGGTGTGCGGGCGGGGGACTGCTGGGAATGAGGATTGGATGAGCGACACGATCAGGCTGCTGGACATCCGCGAGGATGCGTTGTCCAGCGACGAGGTGCTGGCGGCTGTCGCCGACCCGACCGCTGGTGGGACCGCTCTCTTCATCGGGACCGTGCGCAACCACGATCAGGCCAAGCCGGTCGATCGCCTCAGCTATGAGGCTCACCCGGACGCGCTGGACCACCTGCGGACGGTCGCGGAGCGTATCTGTGCGGACCCCGCGGTGACCGCTCTGGCCGCCGTACACCGGACCGGAGACCTGAAGATCGGGGACACCGCGGTGATCGTGGCTGTGGCCGCCGCGCACCGTGATGTGGCGTTCGCCGCGTGCCGCCGGTTGATCGACGATCTCAAGGCCGAGGTCCCGATTTGGAAACACCAGCACTTCGCCGACGGTGCCAGCGAGTGGGTCGGCGCTCACTGACACGTACGCTGGGCGCATGAAGGTGGCCGGATGAAGGTTTTGGCGTGGCTGGCGTTCCCGCTGGTCGCCACGCTGCTGGCAATGTGCTGGGCGGCGTGGCGTGGGCGGAGCCGTGGTCCGCGCCGGTCCGGTGGCGCCTTCGCGTCGGTCGAAGACTTCCGTCGTTTCAACGAGGCAATCGCCGCTCCCGGACCCCGCGCGACGCCTGAACGCCGCCGCGGCCTCGGCCGCCGGGCTGACACACCGTCCACCAAGATCGCAGGGCAGGGTTCGTGACACGTCGTACCGCCACATTGGTCGCCTCGATCGTCGTGCTTGTCATCTCGCTCGGACTGGTCACCGCCTTCCCGGTGCCGTTCGTCTCGTTCAGCCCTGGGCCGGTCAAGGACACCCTGGGTTCGACGAAGAACAAGCCGGTCATCGAGATCAGCAACCACCAGACCTTTCCGACGACCGGGCAGCTCGACCTGACCACGGTGTCGGTTACCTCGCCGGACCGGCAGCTGACCCTGCCGCAGGCGATGCGGAACTGGCTCGACCCGCACCACGACCTGTTCCCCCGCGACATCATCTATCCGCCGGACCAGAGCGCGGACCAGGTCGAGCAGCAGAACACCGCCGAGATGACCGGCTCGCAGGACAGCGCGATCGCGGCCGCTCTGCAGGCGGCGAAGGTCCCGTACCACGCGAAGGTCACGACGGTCGCGAAGGACACTCCGGCGGACGGCAAGCTGAAGCCCGGTGACATCGTGCTGGCCGTCGACGGCCAGACGGTGACGCAGGTCCCGCAGGTCGGCGACTTCGTCCGCCAGCACAAGGTCGGCGAGAACGTCGTCTTCCTGATCCAACGCGGTGGGGCCGAGCAGACCGTGCAACTGAAGACCGCGGCCACCCCGGGCGAGCCGACCCGTCCGATGGTCGGTATCACCATCGGCGTCGACTCGCCGGTCAAGGTGACGATCAACCTCGGCCAGGACATCGGCGGCCCGAGCGCGGGTACGGCGTTCGCACTGGCCATCTACGACAAACTGACACCGGGCCCGCTGCTGGACGGCAAACATGTCGCCGGCACCGGCACGATCGACGCGCTCGGCCAGGTCGGCGCGATCGGCGGCATTCAGCAGAAGATCGCCGGCGCCAAGAACGACGGTGCCACGGTGTTCCTGGTCCCCGCTCCGAACTGCGCGGCGGCACTGCACGCCGATGTGAAGGGCATCCAGTTGGTGAAGATCACCACCCTGAGCGACGCGATCGCCGCATTGCAGGCGGTCACCGGCGGAAAGGGGGATGTCCCCGCATGCACATCCTGAGCCACGTGTACGCACCGGCCAGCCGAAGTGGAGATCTGCCGGCATGGATTCCGTAGGCACTCTTCCTCCTGACGCGCTCAGTCGCGCAGTGATCGAGATCGAGAAGCACGTGAGCAGCGCGGGCTGGGACCAGCCCGCGCAGTTGTTCGCGCTGGTCCCGACCGAGGAACTGCTCCGCGCCGAGCCCCAGCTGGCGGCGGAACTCGGCACCGAGGATGCGTCCCAGCCGCTGACCCCGGTTGCCCAGGGTGAGCTGCCCGGCGTTCTCGAGGACGAGCACCTGGCCGACGCGCTGGCCCGGATTGAATGGCCCGACGGCGTGACCGGTTGTGCGCTCGCGATCGAGCGGATCGTCCTGCCGGCCTCCGCCGAGGCGGGCCTGTCCAGCGTCGAGTCCGACGCCGAACTCGCCCGGATGGCCGGCAGCGACCCGCGCCGGCACGAGGTCCGCATGATCGCTGCGGTGCTCCGCGAGGGCGACCGCTTCGGCGCCGTCCGGCTGCGCTCCCACGACGAGGACAGCGCCGTGCTGACCGGCACGGACTTGGTCCCCACGCTTTGCGAAGTACTGTCATTGACATTCGAACCTTCGGTCGGTAGCCGGCCGGGCCGGGGTCCTGGGGTCGACGGCATGAGTGACGACGAGGAGAACCGACGATGAGTGACGGCGTCTACGACATGCCGGAGGAGCCGCGGCGGCCGCGGCGAACATCTGGAGGACGTCCCCGGGCCCTCCTGCCGACGATCGCCACGCTGATCGTCCTGCTGATCCTCTTCAGCGTCTTCACCGATGTCTGGACCCAGCGGCTCTGGTACCGCTCGGTCGGTCTTGGCTCCGTGTTCAGCACCGTGCTCGGGACCCGGGTGCTGCTGTTCTTCGTGGTCGGTCTGCTGATGGCGACCGCGGTCGTTGCGAACATCGTGATCGCCTTCCGCACCCGGCCGCGGGTCGCCCTCGCTCCGTCGCCCAGCCCCGGCTTCGAGCGGTACGGCGATCTGCTGCAGCAGCGCGGGAAGATCGCCATCGGCGTGGTCGCGACCCTCATGCTGGTGTTCGGCGGCTCGGCCGCGTCGGGGGAGTGGAAGGTCTTCCTGGCCTGGCGGAACCGGACTCCGTTCGGCGTCACCGACAAGCACTTCAACAAGGACATCGCGTTCTTCGTCTTCGACTACCCGTGGCTGCGCGTGCTGCTCGGCTTCGGCTACTCGATCGTGCTGCTCTCGCTGGTCGCCGCGATCATCACCCACTACCTGTACGGCGGTTTCCGTCCGTCCGCGAAGGGCCAGAAGGCCTCCGGCGCGGCGCAGGTGCAGTTCTCGGTGCTGCTCGGTCTGCTCGTCCTGCTCAAGGCCTTCAGCTACTGGCTGGACCGGTTCGGCCTGACGACCTCGGACAGCAGACTGTTCACCGGTATCTCCTACACCGGCGATAACGCTGTCCTGCCCAGCAAGGAGATCCTGGCCGTCATCGCGGTGCTGTGCGCCGGCCTGTTCTTTGCCAACGTGGTCCGCAAGACCTGGTTGCTGCCCGGCGTGGGCACGGTCGTGCTGATCCTGTCGGCGATCCTGCTCGGTGCCCTGTGGCCGGCCGCGCTGCAGCAGTTGCGGGTCCGTCCGAGCGAGCCGGTGCGCGAGGCGCCGTACATCACCAAGAACATCGAGGCGACCCGCCAGGCGTACGGCCTGGAGAAGACCCAGGTCATCAACTATGCGGCGAAGACGACGGCGACGCCGTCCGAGCTGCTCGCTGACACCGAGGTGCTGCCCGGGATCCGGCTGATCGACCCGACCGTGGTCGGTCCGACCTTCGAGCAGCTCCAGCAGGTGCGTGGCTTCTACTCGTTCCCGACCGATCTCGACGTCGACCGGTACAAGATCGGCGACAAGGTCAACGACACCGTGATCGCGGTCCGCGAGGTGCAGGTCGATAGGTTGCCGGCCGGCCAGCGCAACTGGAACAACGACCACACCGTCTACACCCACGGTTACGGCGTCGTCGCTGCCAACGGCAACCAGCGCGCCGCGGACGGTACGCCGGTGTGGTCGGAGAAGGACCTGCCGCCGACCGGCGACCTCGGTGATTATGAACCGCGGATCTACTTCGGCGAGCAGTCGCCGGATTATTCGATCGTCGGCGGCCCGAAGGGTGGCCAAGCGGTCGAGCTCGACACCCCGGAGGGCAAGAACGGCGGGGACCCGACACTCAACACCTACCAGGGCAAGGGCGGTGTCCCGATCGGCTCGTTCGGCAACCGGTTGCTCTACGCAACGAAGTTCCGGGACGCGAACCTCCTGCTGTCCAGCCGGGTGAACACCGACTCGAAGATCCTCTACGACCGCAGTCCGCGGGAGCGGGTCGAGAAGGCGGCGCCGTGGCTGACACCGGACGGCGACCCGTACCCGGCGATCGTGGACGGTCAGGTCGTCTGGATCGTCGACGGCTACACCACCTCGGCGAACTACCCGTACTCCGAGAAGGTCGCCCTGGACGACAGCACCCGGGACACCACGACCGGCCGCGGCACCATCGCGCAGCAGCCGAGCGAGCAGATCAACTACATCCGCAACTCGGTCAAGGCCGTCGTCAACGCGTACGACGGATCGGTCCAGCTGTACGCCTGGGACGAGAGCGACCCCGTCCTGAAGACCTGGATGAAGGCGTTCCCCGGCACGGTGAAGCCGCGCGCGGACATCTCGCCGCAGCTGATGTTGCACCTGCGCTACCCGGAGGACATGTTCAAGGTCCAGCGCGACCTGCTGGCCAAGTACCACGTGACGGATGCCGGCACCTGGTACCAGAACAGCGACCTGTGGCGCGTCCCGGCCGACCCCACTGCGGTGACGTCCGGCAGCGACTCGTCCACTCAAATCAAACAACCGCCCTTCTATCTCTCGTTGCGGATGCCCGGTCAGACCGATCCGAAGTTCTCCCTGACGTCGGTGTACGTGCCGAACGCCGAACGCGAGAACCTCACGGCGTTCATGGCCGTCGACTCCGAGGCCTCGTCGCCGGACTATGGCCAATTCCGGATTCTCCGATTGCCAGGGAACCTGCAGATACCCGGTCCAGGACAGGTCTTCAACAAGTTCCAGACCGACGACGGCATCAGAACGGCGCTGCTGCCGATCAACCAGCCGACCAGCGGCGCTAGAGCCCAGTTCGGCAACTTGCTGACGCTGCCGCTCGGTGGTGGCCTGCTCTATGTCCAGCCCGTGTACTCGGTCCGGACCAGTGGACCCGGTAGTTATCCGGTGCTCCGGTACGTGCTGGTCTCCTTCGGTGATCGGGTCGCCTTCGGCGCGACGCTGACCGAAGCGTTGAACAAGGTGTTCAACACCAGCGTCGATACCGGTGAGCAACCCCCCGGTTCGAAGACGCCGACCTCGCCGGTGAACCCGACAGTCAAGCAGGCGCTGGCCGAGGCACAAGCCGCGTACACGGCTGCCCAGGCTGCCCTGAAGGCGAGCAACCTGGCCGAATACCAGATTCAGGTCAACAACATGAAGGCCGCGATCGACAGGGCGGTGGCAGCCGGCGCTGCACCCACCACCCCGGCGCCGACCGGGACACCGACGACGACACCGTCCGGAACCCCGGCGCCACCGAGTCCGTCGACGTCACCGACCGGCTGATCCACAGGCTGCTCCCGGGGCGGCGACACCGACACCAGTCGGCGTCGCCGCCCCATTTCGTTGCCTAGAGCACCGGTGTCGTGCAGGTTGCCTACGACATCACGTCTCCGGATGGAAGCCGGCAGCCGTGTCGAGAACGTCCTCGTCGGTGAAGCGGTCGTGGTCGATCGTGACCTCGGCCGCTACCCCCGGCGCGACGAAGTAGAACACCTCGTCCCCCGTGAACAGGCCGTCGTACCCACCGACCTTGACCGGGGTCAGCTCCCAGCTGTCCGGATCCTTCTCCTCGTACTCGATCAGGAAGGTCTTCAGCGCCTCGAGGTCGGTGAGCTTCTCCCCGCGGAGCGTCTTCACGGTCAGATCGACCTTGAACGCACCCTCCGGATCCGGGCCGGTCTCCCAGACCCGGCTGTGGAAGCTGACGTCCTCCCACTCGTACTCGAAGTCGCTCGGCGTACCGATGCCGTCGGGTAGGTGCTCGATCACGAAGCCGTCCAAGGTGCATGCCCTTTGCTCAGTCGATGGAGGTGCGACGGAGTACGCCGGCTCGATCGCGCTCGCCGCCGTCGCGGTGGTCGTCCAGGCGCCCAGTGTGGCGAGGACGACCGCGCTCCCGATCACGATACGACGGGTCGACGGCACGACTCGGGAACGAAGGGAAGAACGCGACATGGTTGCCTCCTGGGAACCGCGACGCCCCGCCTGCTGCGAAACGCCTTCTTGCCCAAGAAGATGCAGCGATCACCACGCCGCCCGGCCGACGAATTCGAACCTGTGGACAACCCGGCCCGATCAGTACCCGATCAGTCGATGCAGCCGATGGAACGTCTGCCGGAACCCCAACCTCGGCCACGTGCGAGACGACAGCAGGTTCGTCACCCGCCAGTCGGTCACCACAGATGTGTACCCGGTATCGGCCGACCACTGCAGCACAGCCTCACCCAACGCCCGCCCCGCGCCCAGCCCTCGAGCGGCCGGCAGCACGGCGGCGAACCCGAGGAAGCCGGCGTTGTCCGGCCGAGCCAGCCCGGTGTGGCTACTGGACTTCTCCAACGAACACCCGATCGACGACCCGATCACCTGACCGTTGTACTCGGCAACGAAGGTCGCATAGTCCTGGTCGTCGATCGACTCCTCCCAGTCCGCCAGCGCCTCCTCGAGCGTGGGCATGCCCCCGGCGGAGAACACAGGCGAGAGCCCCTGGTGCTGAGGCAGTACGAGATCCAGCTCCGCGAGTACGGCGATGTCCTCGCGCACCGCCCGTCGTACGACGAGATCCCGCGGCGGAAGTGGTGTGGTCAGCGCCGGCTGGATCGCGTGGGCATGCTGCGAGCCGAAACCCAGCCGGAACCACGCGTCGATCAGCTCCGCGTCGTCGGGCACGAGCACGTAGTGCGCGATACGGCCGTCGTCCACCCACTTGGTGGCCGCAGCGGCGTACAGATCGCGGATGTGTTCAGGCTCACGTACGGCGTGGCCCGCGGACTCCACCCAGATGTTCGGACCCCACACGGGTGACGTCTTGGGAGCGGCCAGCAGATAGCCGGTCACCTCGTCGCCTTTGGTCAGCACCGCACCGGATGCGCTCTCGCTCTCCCACACGGCGGTGACCTCGACCAGGGCGAGCTGCTCGTCCTCATACTCGGCGGGGAGCAGAGGGTGACGCTTGCGGTGGTCCTTGTGCCGCTGCGCGAGCAGACCGGCGGCCGCACGCAGATCCGCCTCTTCGAACGGCCGGATGACGTGTCTCGACATACCCGGACGGTACGCCGCCCGGCCGCCGCTGACACGCGTTTTTCACCGTGCCGGAGCCACACCGGGACCCGATTTGGTTGCTCAGCCCCGATCCTCTAAACTAAAGACACAACGACGCGGGGTGGAGCAGCTCGGTAGCTCGCTGGGCTCATAACCCAGAGGTCGCAGGTTCAAATCCTGCCCCCGCTACGAAAGAAGGCCCGGACCAACAGGTCCGGGCCTTCGTTTTGCTATATGGGGTCTGACCTGCGCGTTTGCCGCACATGAGACCTTCGTGGCGTGGCCCCCGACAGCGAGTCAACATCCGCCCGCCGGACGTAGCGCGGGCTGATCAGGAGGGATTCGTACCCCGATTCGTACCCAGAGCCGGACTGGAGAGGTGTCTGCTGCTCACCTGACGCGCATCTGCGTCCTCTACCTCGATGGGTGGCCCGGTGTGCTGTCCTGATCTCGACACCAGAGGCGGCTCGGCGCCTACGCTTGAACCATGCATGCAAACGAGTCCCTGCCCGGTGACCTTGCTGGTGACGTTGTCTCGTCTTTGCTGCCTGGGGCAGGGCCGCTTGTGTCCCGCATGTGGGGAGCAGTGGCTGGCGAATTGAGCAGGAACCGGTCGCAACCGCTGAAGGCGGCGGTGACAACCTCCGGACTAAGCCGAGAGGACCTCGCTCAACGGATCGCAGACCAACCGGAGCTCGTCCCACTCGTGACGCGCCTCCTCTATCAGGCAGCGATGACAGGCCAGGGACCGCTGCTCGAGGCGATGGGCGCGGCGTTTGGAGCGGCCGCACAATCGCCAGGTCGCGCCTCGGATTATGAACTTGTCCTGGCCGGTCTAAAGGACGTCCGCGGTGAGGGTGTCAGAGTCCTGCGCGAGATCCGCGATCGACCTGGGCGTTCTCGATCCGGCCCCGCGGTCCCGGTGTACTGACGCTGCACCCCAACGGTGTGAGTGCCCTTCTTCAGGTCGCCGGTCTCATCCACCACTAGCACCGCACCCGGGTCGGCCAGGTGATCGACGACATAACTCCGCAGGTCATCACGCACGGCATCGGCATCCCAGGCCGCGCGAGCCAGCAGGTGCTGCATACCATCCGGCGACGCCTCACCGGCGTGCTCGGCGATCGTCCAGCAGTTCACCCGCGGCAGCCCGGCCAGCAACCCCAGCAGGAACAACCCGACTCGCCGACGCGGTTCGACCCGCGCTAAACGGCACGCGATCCGCTCAACCAGTTCGTCGAAACTACGCTGCCAACGATCAGGGTCTACGCTATGGTACGCAGCCACCGCGCGACCGTCTTGAGTCCACACAACCCGAGATCATCAACCGGTGGCTGCGCTACATCCCGGACCGCCACACCGCGACATCACGAACTACGGCTGGAGTACTAGTGGCCAGAATTCGGTGGTCGTTACGGGGTGTTCGATGCTATGAAAGACCTTGTGATGCACCGAGATAGCTAGCCCGCACGCCTACTTGCTCTGTCGCGCTGCGGGCCAACCGATTTCGCGTGTTTGCGCACGTCGGGCCCGACCTCCCTGTGACGGTGAGGTCCAGTTCAGCGCGCTCTCAATCACGCGAAAGGACTTGATCTTGTCAGCATCACCCTCTCGATCGTTCGAAGAACTGATCGAGGAAGCAGTGTCCGTGCCGATCGAAGGCTGGGACTTTTCCTTCCACCGGGGCCGCGTAGAGGATCAACCACTGCCCTGGATCTATCAAGACGTCGCCGGCAATCTGGTCGCACAGGCATCCCGTGTTCTTGACGTAGATACCGGAGGCGGTGAGATCTTCGGCTCGCTACGCCCGCCGGCGGGCAGTGTGGCGGTCGAGCCCTACCGCCCGAATGTAGCCGTCGCCTCCGGTCGACTGGAACCACATGGCATCCGGGTGATCGAGCGCGAAACCCCGAGGCTGCCAGTGGACGACGGCGCCTTTGATCTCGTGCTGAACCGCCACGGCTACCTGAACCCCGCAGAAATGCACCGCGCACTCGAAGCCGGTGGCCGGCTCCTGACCCAACAGGTTTGCGCCATCAATGACGTCGAGTTCAACCAAGCGCTCGGAATTCCACCCGACGTCGATCCAACCATTCCGTCCACGCTGGGGCAGTTGGTCGATGATCTCCAGCACGTCGGGCTTGTGGTCGACGATGCCCGAGAGGCAGCCATCACTACGCGCTACCTCGACATTGGAGCAGTGATCTACCAACTGCGCATCGTTTCCTGGCATGCGCCCGGCTTCGACCCTGATCGTCACCGCTCCGAGCTGCGGCAGATGCACGATCAGATAGTCGATACCGGCGGGTTCGAAGTACGCAGCCGGCGATTCCTCGTGCAAGCCAGCAAGTGAGATAGCCGATCAAGATGACCGGGCCGCCCCGAGGCCCGTGGGCTGCCCGGTCATCGATCCCCTTGTGCAATGGCCCCAAAGTAGTTGGCGGATGTTGCTTGGCCTGTTGGAGCGCTGCGGTGGGGCGAGCGAATGCTGAAGTGTCAGCCGCCTCCTGCGTGTCGCTGCTCGGCGACGGCTCTAGCCTCGCCATCACAGGCGCGCACACCCTGCCCACCGCGCTCACCGAGCACCGGTCGGCCACACCGCCGCCTTCGGCCGGTACGAGACCGTCCACCGCGCGTCAAGCCGAAACAGCGCGCTGTCAACCGGTCCGCGGCCCTGCTCGTCCCGAAGACCCGGCTCGGCCTCGCCACCCGCAACCTCGCCGCGCGCCTCTGGCCCAGCGGCCCATGACCCCGAGTCGAAGACTCGAAAGGAAGCACCGTGCAATACATCCCTTTCTCAGTGATCAAGTCGATCCACGAGCAGACCCACTCGGCGATGCCCGAACGCGCTCGTCGCGCACGTGCCGCGCCGTCTCGTCGTCGCCCGCTCCGCGCTGTCCGGCGAATGCTGCACTGGCCTGCTCCGAAGCAGCCGACCCTGGAGCTACCGGCGCTGGCTCACGCCGCCCCGGAGCAGCCGACACAGGCGGCCCTGGAGCGGCCGACACAGGCGCTCTCTGCACCGCACTGGTCCGTACCGTCGCAGCTCGATTGACGCTGGTCTCGCCTACCGCCGAGCCGCACGAGTCGACGTCCGGCTGGGCGAAGCTGTTGGCAGTCGGTTTCCTCCAAACCAGACATCGGCCTTTCCCCCGGGTGCGCACATGCGCCGACAGCCCAATGTGCCCGGGGCGATTGGAACACCTGCAGTCTGAGGCCCCTATAGGGCGCGGGCCCTCGCGGCGTTAGTCAAGTAGTCCGTCGGCCCTGGCTGCCATTTCGATCAGTTCACCCATCGCGTCCGCCATTGCGCGGTCCGTGCCCCGCGACTTGTGGGTGTAGATCTTGCCCGTGACCGTCACGTCCGCGTGGCCGATCCGCTCGCTGAGCGTCTTGATGTTGTGGCCGGCGTCCTGGGCGATCGTGGCGTAGGTGTGGCGTACATCGTGCAGTCGAATTCGTGGCACGCCCGCCTGATCCACGAGGCGGTTGAACCGTGCGGTGATCGTGTCGGGATGCAGCGGCCGTCCTTCCGGACCGACCATCAGGTAGTCATGGTTCGGATAGCTCTCCCCAAATGCCTCCCGTTCTTCGTTCATTCGGTCGATGTAGCTCCGCAGGTGGCGAACGGTGAAGCTGTCGGGCGAGATATAGCGCTGACTCGCTTCGGACTTTCCGTCCGACGCCTGCGCCCTTCCACGAACCACCACCCGTGTGTCCTCGATGGTCAATGTGCCGTTGTCCAGATCGACCATCTTTCGCTCGACGCCGGCCAGCTCGGATCGGCGCATTCCCGTAGTTGCCGCGAGCACCCACACTCCGTTGTAGCGATCCCGGAAGCCGACACGTAGAAACGCGCCGAGCTGTGGCGGCGTCCAGATGGTGTGCTGCTTCTTTGCCGAACGCCTGCCGCGCTCCCGTGGCAGAGCGGCGTGTACCGCCGGATTGGCGTGCAAGTAGTCCCACCGCACGGCGTCCTTCAGCGCGAGTTGGACAACGACGTGTACGTTCCGCACCGACTTGATGCTGAGGCCAGGGGAGTAGTCGGCCGGGATACGTCCACGCTTGTATCGGCGTACCGCCTCGCGTGCCGCATCGAGCTTTGTGAACCACGCCGGGTTTGATGCACACCTCCTTCGTTGGGAAGGTGGCATTCATGCCGAGCAAGTACGACGAGCAGACCCGGGCCAAGGCGGTTCGTCTGGTCATCGAGCATGTTGATGATTACGACTCTGAGTGGGCGGCGGTCAAGGCGGTGTCGGCGCGGCTGGGGATGACGTCTGAGACGTTGCGCCGCTGGGTGCGACAGGCGCAGATCGACACCGGTCAGGCCAATGGGGTGACGTCGGGGTCGGCGCGGGAGATCCGTGAGTTGAAGCGGAAGAACGCCGAGCTGGAGCGCACGATCGAGATCCTGAAGGCGGCGACGAGTTTCTTCGCGCGGGACAGCGACCCGCGACAGCGGTGATCTGCCGGTTCATCGCCGAGCACAAGGCTCGGTTCGGGGTCGCTTCGATCTGTGCCGCGCTGTCCGCGCATGGCTGCCAGATCGCCCCGAGGACCTACCACGCCTGGGCCAGGCGGGCGCCGTCGAAACGTGCCCTGTGGGACCTGGCCGTGACCGAGTTGCTGGCCGGGTACTACGAGCCCGACGAGCACGGCCGGCGCCCGCCGGAGTCGCTGTACGGAAGCCTGAAGATGTGAGCTCACCTGCAACGCGACGGCGTTCAGGTGGCGCGCTGCACGGTGGAGCGGCTGATGCGCGTCAACGGGTGGCGTGGGGCGACCAGGGCGAAGAAGGTCCGCACCACGATCGCGGACCCGGCCGCGACCCGGGCGCCGGACCTGGTCAACCGGCAGTTCGCCGTCGAGGCGCCGAACCGGCTGCTGGTCGCGGACTTCACCTACGTCCGGACGTCGACCGGGTTCTGCTATACCGCGTTCGTCATCGACGCCTTCGCCGGGTCGATCGTCGGCTGGGAGTGCTCGACGTCCAAGCACACCGCGTTCGTCGAACGGGCCATCGCCCAGGCCGCGGCACTTCGCACCAGGCAGGGAAATCTCCTGCAAAACAAGACGATTCACCACTCCGACGCCGGGTCGCCCAGTACACCTCGAAAGACTTCGCCGCCTTGTGCAACCGGCTCGGGGGCACCCAGTCGATGGGCGCCGTCGGGACCAGCGCCGACAACAGCCTCGCCGAATCGTTCAACGCCACTCTCAAACGGGAAGTCCTCCAAGACCACAACTCCTGGCCCAACCAGGCCACCTGCCGTCGCCAGGTCTTCCGCTGGCTGGCCAGGTACAACACCCGCAGACGCCACTCCTGGTGCCGCTACCAGTCCCCGAACACCTACGAAACCCTCTACCCCGCTACGCTCCCGTCAGCGGCGTAATCCACCACCCGTGTCCACGAACCGGGGGTAAGGCCCGCTCGAGATGTCGACTTCTAGGGTCCCTGTGCTGTTCCCGTCCTGGGTGCGTGAAAGGGTGTTGCTGGACCGAGTTGGCCTACCACCCGGGCACCCGTGGAATGATTCACTGCTAGCCTGGTAGGCGGCCTCATGATCCAGGGTCTGGATCCGGATCGGGCGCCGGGGCACTAGCGTTCTTCGCGGGCTTGCGTGGGTACCGCACACCGATCATCTCGATTGCGTGGCTGGGGATCACGACGCGCTGCCAGCCGCGATCCGCGAGCGGGATCAGTTCGGGGTGACCCGGCAACTCCATGTAGAGCGGTGGCACAAGGATGATCTCGCGGTCGGCGACTTCGGAGTCGGCGGTGTAGCCACGGACCTGGCCGATGAATCGCGGGCCGCTGGTCAGCTTCACCCACAGCGCCGTGTACGTGCCCTCAGGTTGATCCTTCCGGAAGGTTTGCACCCATAGCGAGCGGCTCGTGAGGTTCGGGGTGTCGTGAGGCGACTTCAAGATGAGGTCCAGCACCCAAGCGGCCAGCATGGCGATACCGGTCGCGACGAGAGCCGTCACCACGACATGGCGAAGCTGGCTGGTGAGGTACTGCTTGTCTGTGACGGCCCTGTCCAGCGCCACGAATGCCCGTCCCCACCTCAAGTGGAGCACCGTTACCGCAGCTAGGCCGATGATGCTGAACCCCAGCGAACCGAGAGCAACCCGGCTGATCTCGCGAAAAGCTGACTCAGACGCGCCAACCCGCCGGCTGCTCGCCAGCAGATCGAAGAGCAGTCCAGGCGCTACCAACAGCAGGAACAGGACCAGCGTCAACCAGCTGGTCGGCAGCACTGTTGTGCTACTCCTCGGTCGACGCGGCCGACGGAGCAGACGGCGTTGACGGCTCTGGAGCAGGCTCGTAGACGCTCATCATGGACATGAACTGTCCGTCGTCTGGTTGGGCGGGCTCGACGTTGAACAAGTCCGCGCTCTTGCGCGTCTCGCTCAGATCGATCCGGTTGTCTTCGTACGCAGGTTCGTTCGGTCCATCGGTCATGCATGCCTCCAGGCGCAGGTCGTTCCCGCAACACGATAGAGGCCGGCACCGACCAAAATTGCGCACGCCCGGTGCACTTCCTCCGCCGCTGGCCGCAAGGCTCGTTGTGGCCGCAGTCGGCTGGCTAGTGCCTCGTCAAGCAACGTTGGGTAGGTAATCGGGGCGGCGGATCTTGGAGTCGATGGCGAAGTGTCGTTTGGGTTGGGCGTGCTTGTTGCGCCAGCGGACGTAGCCGGCGATCGCGGTTTCCTGGGCGGTGTGGCTGGGGTAGTCGCTGCCGTCGAGGGTGAAGTACCGCAGCGCGGTGAACTCGCACTCGATCCAGTTCAACCACGACGCGTTGCTCGGGGTGAACACCAACTCGACGTCGTTCAGACCGCACCAGTCGACGACCTCGGCCTTCTTGTGCGGCCCGTAGTTGTCACACACGACATACAGCTTCCCGGCCGGGAACCGGTCCCGGAGTTGCTTGAGGAACCCGAGGAACTCCCGCCACCGCTTGCGGTCGCGGAACCGGTAGAACATCTGCCCGGTGGCCAGGTCCAGCGCGGCGAACATGTGCCGCACCCCGCCGGTGCGGTTATAGGTGGCCCGCAGCCGCGCCGGACCAGTGGCGGGGAACCAGCCCCGGCCCGGCCTGGGCTGAAGGTTCAGCGGGCCGAACTCGTCGGCACAGATCACGTGCCCATCGGCTGGTGGATCGTCGTACAGGTTAAGAACGCGGGCCATCTTCTGGGCGAAGTCCGGGTCCTTGCTGGCCTTCCACGTCTTGGTCGCCTGCCACCTGATCCCCGCCGCACGGAGGATCTGGCGCACAGACTCCCCGCTGATGCTGATGTGCTTGTAGTCGGCCAGGTATTCGACCAGCTTCGACAGGCTCCACGTCGTGAACGGGAGCCCCAGTTGCTGCGGCGGGGTCTTCGCGACCCGGCAGACGGTCTCACGAACTGGGGGGCCGAACCTCTTCGGTCGGCCCCCGCTCCATTTTGGGTCCAACGCCGCGAACCCCTGCTCGTTGAACGCGTGGATCACCTCCCGCGCGTACTGCGGCTTCATCGCGAACATGCCCGCCGCCTCCACAGCACTCCGCCCTTGGGCCGACGCCAGCACGATCCCCGCCCGGCGAAGCCGAACCCGATCCCTCGTCGTCCGAGTGATCCGCACCAGACGCTGCGCCTCCTCAGGTTCCAGCGAGCGCACGAACACCTCAGGCTGTCGAGCCATCACCACCTCCGCCAGCAAGCCTCCAGACTCACCACCAGACCGGTCAACCCGACACGGTTACAACCCCAACGTTTCTTGACGAGGCACTAGCATGCCCGCCGTCGCACCACCGAAGTCCACCTCCTCGATGAGCAGCCAGCCGCCGGGACGCAAAGCGGCTGCCAGGCGCTTCACAACCTGTTCTCGGTCGGCCAGGTGCTCGACCACGGCCCGGGCATGGATCAGGTCGAAAGCGGCCTCATCGAGTGGATCGCTGACGATGTTGTGGGTTCGCACCTCGAGGTTGGCCCGGCCGTGCACATCGAGGAATCGCGTGTCCAGGTCGGTGGCGAGCACGTGGCCCGCCTCGCCGACTCGATCGGCCAGCCATATCGCGATGCCGCCCGCGCCAGAGCCGACCTCCAGGCACCGCCATCCGGTCGTGAGGCCGAGACCGTCCAGCAACCGGCGGGAAGCGCCGTCATAAAGCGACTGCAGCGCGGTCAGCCGATCGCGTTCCTTTTGCCATGCCTGGTCGAACACATAGGTACTCATGGCTGTCAGGATCGACGCGAACCAGCGCCCTGTCGTTGGGCTAGCGCGCAGACGTGTTGGCAAGGCGTGCAGATCTGCGGTACTCCGCAGGAGGCATGCCATGGGCGGAGCGGAATGCCCGGCTGAAGTCCGCACCGTTGGTGAACCCCCAGGAGGTCGCGATGGCTGCGACCGAGCGGGACGCCAATGCAGGATCGGCGAGATCACGGCGACACTGCTCCAGCCGTCGCTGCCTGATGTAGCCGGCCACTGTCAGGCCCTGGTCGTGGAAGAGCTGGTGCAGCGATCGCAGGGATATGTGATGGGCCGCGGCCACGGCGCTCGGGGTCAGCAGTGAATCTCCCAGGTGTTGGTGAATGAAGGCCTGCACGGCGGTGAGCAAGGCGTGCCGGCGGGCCTCGGGCGCGCCCCACCTGTCGAGCTCCAGCTCGTGCGCCAATCGTGTCGCCAGGACCTCGAGCGCGGCCGTGGACAGCCGCGCCGCCTCCGCTGGGCTGTAGTGGTCCACGTTGCTGGCCAGTTGAAGCAGGAACTGCGATGTCAGATTACCGAGACCGGTGGTAGCCCCGAAACGCGTAGCGGTGAGGCTCGGCAGTTGATTCCGCGACAGCGGCAGCAGCGACGGCGGGAACATGAACGTCAACAAGCGGCTCGGCGCATCCCGGTCGACCGCGCAGGCCACCTGGTAGGGCCGGCGGGTGTCGTAGAGGGCGAAATCGCCTGTGGATATCCGCGCCTGCCGGCCATCCTGCGTGACGACACTCGAGCCTTCTCCGCACACCAAGAGCATCTTGAGCAAGTCCGGATCCTGCTGCTCGATCAACTTGGGCGTGCGGATCACCGTGATCGGCATGACGTCCATCACCACGACCTGCAGCGGTCCGATGCCGCTGGCGCGGAACACACCCCAGTACGCGCCGCCTGTATCCGCGCGGCACTCCATCGGCACCCAGGTGGCGGCGGTCATCTCCCGCGTAGTCGAGGCGATCGGCCACGGGTACTTCATCAGTGCGGATCAGCGTGCTCATCGGATTCTCCCACCCACGCCCTCTCAGACTACGCCGCTGAAGCGCCGGCATTCGCTGGGATTTGGCCTCGACGGTGGGGTACGGCGCCGGCCATGCTGTGCGCACTGCCTCGTTGGTGGGGTCGGGTACGGCGACCCGCTGTGCGAGGTGTCCGCGACGGCGGTTGGTGAAGTAAGCCGCACTCATGACCCAGAGGTCGCACGTTCAAATCCTGCCCCCGCACACTACCCAGAATGACCGCGCGGCCGCAGAGTGCTCGCCCGACTTCGACAGCTGGACTCTGCTGCTGGCGTGGGAGAGCCTTTGAACATGTCTTCGGCGGGGGGACTGGTGGGTCGGGAGGCCGAGCTTGCCCTGGCTGCGGCTGCCGTGCGCGATCTCAGCGAGGGCAGGGCGTCGGTGCTGGTGATCGAGGGGGAAGCCGGCATCGGCAAGACCCGCCTGGTGGAGTGCGTCGTCGATGCCGCGCGTTCTCGTGGACTTGCCGTGTACGGCGGCCAGGCACATCCCTTCGAGCGCACCCGCCCGTTCGGTGTGGTCGCTGCGGCTCTTGGTCTGAGCCGGCGGTCGCCTGATCCCCGGAGGGCTGCGATCGGCGAGCTGCTGGGCGGCCGGGGCTCGGGGGAGCCTGCGCTCGCCGCCGGCGATATCCAGTACCGGGTCGTCGAGGAAATCGTGGACCTGGTCGAGAGCACGTACTCCGAGAGCCCGATGCTGCTCGTGGCCGAGGACATCCACTGGGCCGACAACGCAAGCCTCCTGACGATCCTGTCGGTGGCACGCCAGCTTCCCCTGGCCGCGTTGCTTGTCGTGGTGACGGCCCGGTCCTCGCCGCAGCCGGCTCAGGTGGAACGGCTGCTCGCTGATCTGGCGGCCGGAGGCGCGCGCACCCTGCGGCTTCAGCCGTTGTCGTCCGACGAGGTGGCCGAGCTCGCCCGCGACGTGCTCGAAGGATCTCCTGGCCCCGCCCTGACCGCCATGCTGGCCAAGGCCAGTGGGAACCCGCTGTGGGCCGTGGCCATCGTGCGCTCACTGGCCGATGAAGGACTGCTGCGACGCACCGGGGACATCATCGACGTGACGACCTCGGAGCTGCCGGCCTCGCTGGGTGACCTCGTGGTTCGGCGGCTTCGCGACCTGCCCCCGGCAACGCTGGAACTGCTGCAGGTCACGGCTGTTCTGGGCGATGCCGTTTCGCTTCGCGACGTCGCCGCTGTCACCGGCCGGGCGCCGGCCCAGGTGGTCGGGCAGCTCAGCCCCGCGTTCGATGCTCAGCTCCTGGACGAGGCGGACGAACGCATCGTGTTCCGGCACCAGCTCGTGCATGACGCGATCTACCAGCACGTGCCGTCCCCGGTCCGCCGCCTCCTGCATCGTGAGGCAGCGGTCGTGCTCATGGCCGGAGGCGCTGATCGACTGGAGGTGGCGGACCATCTGATCCTCGGCGCGGAGCGGGGTGACGAGCAGGCGGTTGCCTGGCTGCGGGATGCCGCCCGGGAGGCGTCGGGTCGGGCGCCGTCGGTCACCCTCGAGCTCATGCGCCGCGCCGAGGCGTTGCTGCCCGGCGGTCATCGCGAGGCGGATCTGGTGTCGGCGGAACTGGTCCAGGCGCTGCTGCGCGCCGGGAAAGTGGCCGAGGCGTCGGACCGCGCGCAAACAGTGCTCGCCCGGCACCACGCCACAGATGTGGACACACCGTTGCGCGTTGCGCTTGTCAGTGCACTGGCCCTCCAGAACCGCACTGCCGAGCTGGTCGCCGTCGTCCAGGCCAGCCTCGCCGGCTCTATCCGGCTTCAGCCGTCCGACCAGGTGCTGATGCTGGCCCAGCAGAGCTGGGCTCTGACCTACACGGGCGACCCGCGGGCGGGTGAAGTGTCCGCCGGCGAGGGACTCGCCATCGCCGAGCAGGCGAGCGATCCGGCGATGACGGTGTGGGCACTGACGGCGTTGATGGTGGCGGTGGGCCGGCAGGGCCGCTTCGGTGAAGCGCTGACCCACGCCCGGCGGGCAGCTCTGCTGGCAGCCGACTCGCCCGACACGAGATCGCTGCCGCTGCAGCCGAAGTTCTTCCTCGGTCTGGCGCTGTTCGACTGCGACCTTGTCGGCGAGGCGCGAGCGGCGTACCGAGCTGCTCTGGACGACGAGTTCGGCGCGGGGTGGTGGCTCAGCGAGACGCTCATGGCCGACGCCCAGGCGTCCTTCGCCATCGGGGAGTGGGACGACGCTGTACCCGGCCTCATCGCCGGCGGCCAGGCCGCGCAGGAGAAGGGCAACCCACTCCTGGTGTCTCAGTCGCTCGCCTATCGGGCGATCATCGCGACGGCCGTGGGAGATCACCGGGCCGCTAACGAGCTGACCGCCGGAATCGCCACCTCGCTGGATGGCGACCAGCTGAGCTACAACGCTGGAGTCCTCGCCTTCGCGGTGGCCGGGCTGCGGGCGGCCGAGGGCGACCATCAGGCTGCGTACGACCTGCTCCTGCGGTGCTGGCGGTTCGACGCGGCACGGGAGAGCCGTTTCTACCATCGCTGTCTCGCGCCCGACCTCGTGCGCCTGGGCCTGGCGCTGGGTCATCGTGACATCGCGGCCGAGGTGGCGGGCGCCGTCGCGGAGGGGGTGGCCCTTGCACCGGAGGTGCCGACGGTGCAGTCCCTGGCGCTGCGCTGCCAGGGAATGGTCGACGGCGAGGTGGAGCCGATGCTCCAGGCGGTCTCGCTCGCGCGCCAGGCGCCGCTCCTCGTCGAGCACGCCGGCGCGTGCGAGGACGCGGCGAGGCTGCTGGCACAGGGTGGGCGGCGCGACGAGTCGGCGGCGCTGCTGACGGAGGCACTGGAGCGCTACGAGCAGGCGGGCGCCGATGCCTGGGCAGGCCGCGTCCGGGGGCGGTTGCGCGCACTCGGCGTCCGGCGTGGCTCGCGTGGATCGAGACAGCGGCCGGTGGCGGGCTGGGAGAGCCTGACCACGACCGAGCAGGCGGTGTCGCGGCTGGTGGCAGAGGGACTCACGAACGGTGCCGTGGCCAGGCGGCTCTACATCTCGCCGCACACCGTGAACACCCACCTCCGGCACGTGTTCACCAAGCTGGGCGTGTCGAACCGGGTCGGGCTCGCCGCCGTCGTACATCACGCGGTCGAGTGATGTCTTCGCCGCTCGCGGCTCACAGAATCAACGCAGGCAGCGACTCGCGCTGCAACCACGGACAAGGGGTGTCACGGTGGACCACGCTGCGACGATGCGGAGTACCTACGAGCTGATCACTGCGGGAGACATCGCCAGGTTCGCCGACCTGGTCGCGGACGATTTCGTCGAGCACCAGGGTGGGCTGGGCTTTCCCACCACGAAGGAGGGGATGCTCGACTTCTTCCGAGCGCTGCTGACCTCGTTTCCCGACTTTCGGATGAACGTCGAGGACCTGATCTCCGACGGGGACAAGACCGTGGCCCGGGTCAGGGCCACGGGGACCCACCGGGGTGAATTCATGGGAGTGCCGCCGACCGGTACGGGTGTCGACGTGGAGCTCATCGACATCATGCGGTTCGACGGAGCCGGTCTGCTCTGCGAGCACTGGGGTGTCGCGGACATGCTGTCGCTCATGCAGCAGCTCGGCGTCGTCCCCACAGGCGCTCCGGCGTAGCAGCGGCCGGCTCAGGGTGGGTTGCCCGGAGCTTGTCTGTCGCCATTCGAGAGGAGAAGATCCAGTGCCGAGAATCGTCATTACCCACGCCGTCCAGGATGTCGACCGCTGGCTTGGGGGAAAGGCCGAGCGCGCCGCGGCCCTGCCGGGTGCCACGGAGGTCACCGACCTGGTCGCCCTGGACGGGACCAGACACGCCGCCTTGATGTTCGACATCGATGACCTGGAGCCCCTCAAGGCGTTGCTGTCCTCGCTTCCCCCAGAGATGGCCGCCCAGGCGGAGTCACATGGGGTCATCATGCCCATGACGGTCTACGTCGAGGCGTAGGGCGGGCACGGCACCAGGCGAGCCACAGGGCGGTGAGTTCCTCGATCACACTTCAGGGTGCTGACGTCAGCAGTCGCGGACGCCAAGCAGCGCCGAAAAGCTGTGCGTATGACGTCGCCCAGTCGAGCCTGAGACACCGCAGAGTTCGCAGGTTCATATCCTGCCCCCGCTACGGAAGAAGGCCCGGACCATCAGGTCCGGGCCTTCGCCTTGCTGTGTCTGACGTGGTCAGGCCAGCGCCTTGGTTTTCAGGGAGTCGTACTCCTCCTGTGTGATCGTTCCGGAATCGAGCAGGTCTTTGGCGCGTGCAATCTCGTCGGCCGGGCTCTTGGAAGTGCTTGCGACCTCCTGGATGTACTTGTCCTGCGCGGCCTTCTGCTGCGCGAACGCCTTCTGCTGCCGATCGCTCATGCTCCGGCCTCGAACGATGAGGTAGATCAGTGCCCCCAGCCACGGTACGAAGATGAGCAGGATCGCCCATCCGGCCTTTGCCCAACCGCTGAGCGAGTGGTCGCTGAACAGGTCCCACAGGCATCGGAACCACACCATCAGTGCGGCGATCCAGATGAAGAACCAGAAGCTCCACAGGAGCACTTCCCCGAAGTCATTCGTCATTGCGTCCATGGCCATTCCCTCCCAGACACGAGGGCACGCGCCGCCCGTGAGCGCCGCGTACCCAACAATTCACAAAGTCACCATCGCAACGACGCGGTCAAAACGCTAGCTTCTCGCCCGGCGAGTCGGACTGTGAACGGCCTTCCGGCGACTGCCAGTTCCACCTGCCGTCGAAACGGATCTACTGGGGCCGATGTGGCCACGTCCGGAACCGTCTGCGAGCACCTGCTGCGGAGCCGCTCAAGCGCGAGGCTCGGCCATGGGCGACCCGGTGAGCGTGCCAGGCCCATCCGGAATGGTCTTCGGGTTCTCGCCGGGCTGTCGGCGAGCGCGGCACCCACACCGTCTGGCCGCCGAGGTTCACGATTGATCCACTGGTTCATGGACGCTAAGGACCCCAGAATGGCTCAGCACGGTGCGCAGGTCCGACATCAAGCAAGCCCAAGACCTGCTGGTCGAGCAGGCCGGGCCGAGACGATCGGCGGGGTGCGCTCGTGGAGCCCCTGACCTCCCGGGCAGCGCCGGCGGCTCATCCCGCGTGGGCTGCTGCGGGCCATGCTGACATCGGCGGGAATGATCGCCCTCTACTACCTGCTGCCCTTCAGTCACAGGTCGGACAATTACGTGCTCGCCCAGGTCGCGATCGGCGTCGCGCTGCTCGCCGCGATGATCGTTTGGCAGCTGCGGGCCATCGTCCGTTCGAGCTATCCGGGCATCCGGGCCATCCAGTCCCTCGCCATGACGACTCCGCTGTTTCTGCTCTTCTTCGCATCCACCTACTTCATCCTGAGCCTCGACGACGCCGCGAATTTCACCGAGCCCCTGACCCGATCGGACGGGCTCTACTTCACGGTCACCGTCTTCACGACCGTCGGGTTCGGCGACATCTCCGCAAAGGCCGAGACAACTCGCCTGATCGTCACCGCCCAGATGCTGCTGGATCTCGTGGTGGTGGGGTTCGGTATCCAGGTGTTGATTGGAGCGGTGAAACGGGGCCGCGCCGGCTCCAATGAAAGGATGACCTGACGGGAAACTGACGTGGCTGCGAGCGGCCCCGCCCGCCGCTCGCACACCGCCGGGCGGCGTCTCGACTCACACCATCTGTAGGAAACCCCGCGCCACGAAAGAAGGCCCGCGCATTGGTCCGGGCCGTCGCTTTTGCCTTGTGGGATCCGCTGTGCGCTGCGGACGTTCGCCTGATCGTGATGGTCGAGCGCCAGTCATGTCCTAGGCAGGCCGTGTGATGGTGCGGCCGGCCGCCGCCATGAGTCGTTCGGTGTCGGTGGCATCGACGGGCGGCACCGTCGGCGGCTTGATCAGACCCAGCTCTATGGCTTGGTCGTTGCAGGTGAGCGCGACGACGTCCGTCATGGCCGGGATCGACTCCGGGGAGAGCTCGATCGCGCGCCCTAGGCTCGCCGACAGGTCCCAGGCATGCGCAGCATTGTCGATGACCGCGAAGTCCACGACGACGGTGCCAGGCAGGACACCAAAGGGCGTGTCGTGCTGCGCGGTCATCACGCCGTCGCTGCGCCATAACCGCAGAGCCAGGGCGATGACCTCCGCGGCAATCGGGGCGAGGTCGCCCTCGTAGGGCACCGCGGCCATGGCCTCGTCCGATGTCATGAGGCTCTGGCCGGTGACAGTACCTGCCCAGAACAGTTGGTTCTTCAAGGCGTGGCTCGCCAGCCGGCGGACCGTCCAGGGTGGGCAGTTGGTGGCAACGTCCAGCTCACCCTCGTCGAGCCCGGTGATCACCCGCTTCAGCTCGTCCGCGGCGTACTCCAGCAGCGTCAGATGGTCCATCGCGTCCCCCCCGATCGGCTCGGGCAGCTCACCGGAACCGGGCGCGCCCGAGCGAACCCAGAATAGGGTCCGCAAACGACTTGATGCACCACACCCGAGATTGTCGGTGCAGACTGAGCCATGAGCCCCGGGCCGAGGCGCGGCAACCTGCCGCGTTCCACCACCACACTCGTCGGGCGCGCCGAGGTGGTAGCCGAGCTGGTCGCGCTGGTCCGCTCCCGTCAACTCGTCACCCTCACCGGCGTGGGAGGCGTCGGCAAGACCCGACTCGCCCTCGCGGTCGGCGCGAACCTTGCCGATGAGTTCCCTGACGGCACGTGGCTCGTCGAGCTGGCCCCGGTGAGTAACCCCGACGCGGTCCCCGACGCGATCGCCACCGCCCTGGGCATCCCTCCACAAGGAGATGCTCGCGTCATCGAGACGGTCGCTGAGGCATTGGCCGGTCGTCGGCTGCTCATACTGGTAGACAACTGCGAGCATGTCCGTACGGCAGCCGCGGCGGCGATCGGGGAGATCCTCGCCCGCTCCGCCGTGCCCCGGATCCTGGTGACGTCGCGAGAGCACCTTTCAGTGCCGGGGGAAACGGTCCGGTCCGTGTCTCCGTTGACTGTGGATGGCACCGTGACCTCCGACGCGGTGACCCTGTTCGCCGAGCGTGCCGGCGCTGTCCGGCAAGGTTTCGGGATCTTCGACAAGCAGACCGCGGACGCGGTGATCGAGATCTGCGAGACGCTCGACGGGCTCCCTCTCGGCATCGAACTGGCCGCCGCGCGAATGGCCGCGATGAGTGCAGTCGAGGTGCGCGACCGGCTTGGTGACCGGTTCCGGCTGCTGACCGGACCCGAACTCGGTCCCGATCGCCAAGCGACGCTGCGGCACGCGGTGGGCTGGTCCTACGACCTGTTGAACGACGACGAGCGCGCAGCCCTGCGGGCAGCGTCGGTTTTCGCCGGAGGTTTCGATCTGCCGGCACTTTGTGCCGTCGCGCAGGCGAGCGACGACATCGAGGTGCTGCGGCTCGTCGACTCGTTGGTGCGCAAGTCTGTGGTGAGCGCCCACCACAGTTCCGCACAGACGCGGTACAGCTTGTTCGAGACGATTCGCGCATTCGCCGACGAGCGGTTGGCCGAGACCGCCGAACGCGACGCGGTCCGCGATCGGCACGCGGCGTACTTCGCCTGCGAGGCGGCTCGACGATGGACGCTGTGGAACAGCCTCGAGTGGCGCATCCAGGTCGACTGGGTGCAAACGGAGCTGGCGAACCTACGGGTCGCGTTCCACTGGAGCGTCGATCGCGATCACACCGAGGTGGCCACCGATATCGCCGCGCACGCCGCTTTGATGGGGTTCTCGGTCGAGCTGTTCGAGACCGTTGCATGGGCAGAGTCTCTGCTCGAGGCGGCGACCCGGGCCGACGTCCGGCGGCTTCCCAGGCTGTACGCCGCGGCGGGGTATGCGTGCTTCGTCGGACGTGCCGCGGTCGCGACCGAGAACGCCCATCAGGCGACCGTGCTGGAGAGTCGACCGGGCTACGAATCGTGCGAGCCCGGCTACGCGACGTTCATCGAAGCGCTTGGACAGGTCTACAGCGGGAACCTGGATCGCTACATCGAGCTGACCCGGGGCGTCGCGGCACTGGCGGGCGCCGGCCGGGCGTACGGGATCGCCGCGTACATCGACGGTCTGCAGTCTGCCGGACGAGTCGAGGAGGCGCTGGAACTCACGGGGGATGCCGTTGCGGCTGCACGAGAGGTCGGCAATCCGTTCTGGCTGGTCTACACCCTGTGGATCGTCGGGCTTGCCCACTCGAAAACGGACCCGCAGCACGCGCTGGAGATGTGGGACATCGGCGTCGCGCAGCTCGGCGAGCACGACATTCGCTTCTTCGAGGGCTTCCTGGCCCGTGACGCGGCTCTCTTGCACACCTCCGACGGCCAGTTGGAGGCGGCGCTGATCCTCTTCGACACGTCAATCGGGGCCTTCGTGCGCTCCGGAGCAGTGGCACAGCTCGTCATCACACTGGCCAGCCTGCCCGCCCTGTTCGAGCGGCTCGACCGTCCCAGTGTCGCGCGCACAATGCTCGGCGCGATGGCCAACCAACCGGCCAGCCTCCATCACGTGCCCACGGTCGCCGATCTGGGCCGGCGACTCGACGACCAGCTCGGCGACGAGCCGGCGGCACGGTTCGCCTCCGCCGGCGGTGCGATGGACCTCCACGACGCCGCTGCCTACGCGGTTCACCAGATCGACCTCGCCCGGCGTGCGCTCACAGCGACCAGCCAGCACGGGGTGGATCGGTTGACAGCTCGCGAGACACAGGTACTGCGGCTTATCGCCGACGGGGCGACCACCCGCGAGATCTCCGAACGGTTGTTCATCTCGGCGAAGACGGCCGACAACCACATCCAGCACATCTATACAAAGCTCGGGGTCACCAACCGTGCCGCAGCCACCAGATGGGCCCTCGACCGTGAGGTGGTCGTCCGGGCCACGGAGACCAACCCCGGGTGAGTTGAGCGTCGAGGTACGACGAGCTGCCGCGAGTTGGGGACCCGAAATGAGGAGATCTCCCCATGCGATGAATGCCACGACGGCAGAGGATTCTCATCAAGCCAGCCGAAAGCGCTGGGAGTTCGAGGGATCCGATCGAGATCCCGGCCAACTGAGGAGAACGACAATGATCCTGGCGACGACGAAGGTGAAGGACCTCGACCACTTCCTCGAGGTGTACGGCACAAAGGGCGCCGACAAGCGTGGATCGCATGGCTCGAAGGGCTCGACCGTCTACCGCGACCCGATCGAGGAGGACCGGGTGTGGGCCATCTTCGACTGGGACGACGACGGTTGGACGGCGTTCGCCACCGACCCGGAGACTCCGGGCATCCTTCAGGAGGCCGGTCACCTGGGTCGCCCGTCTCTCGGCCAGTACCTCGGCACCTTCAGCGCCTGACCGGCACGGCGCCGGGCTTGCTCAGCGCTCATCACAAGCGGCGCTGACCCTGTCGTCGTACCGGAACGCCCCTCGGCCTTGAGGGAGCGAGCACACGGGGTTGAGGTTTCAGTTCGACCCAGAACTACGG
The DNA here is from genome assembly GCF_036227145.1 of Kribbella sp. NBC_01484. Taxonomy (NCBI): domain Bacteria; kingdom Bacillati; phylum Actinomycetota; class Actinomycetes; order Propionibacteriales; family Kribbellaceae; genus Kribbella; species Kribbella sp. NBC_01484. Next base: position 621,453 of record NZ_CP109437.1, on the reverse strand, counting down.
AAGAGGCCCGGACCGATAGGTCCGGGCCTTCGCTTTGCGGGGTTGGGGAGTTGCGGTGGGTACTGGGTGGGTATCTGCCCGACTTCCGCTAAGGAGCACCCGATGTTCGCGATCATCGCTGCCGTCATCTTCGGTCTTTCGCTCATCCTCGACTGGGCCAACGTCCGAGCCAGCGACGCGTTCACACCACAAACACTGCTCACCGCCGGTCTGCTGTGCGTCGCACTCCACCTGGCCGGCGTCGGCACCTCACGCCGCTGGGGCCGGCGCCGCTGACAACTGCTGATCGACCAGGCGCCCGGCTCACACGAGCCGGGCGCTTCGTCAATCAGCGCCGGGCGGGGTGCGAAAGTCGGATCGTGTCGGATAGTAGATTCATCGCTTGCATAGGAAAGTGGCGGCCGCTACCGTCGAGGGATCATCCGGGCCCGCGACGCCGGTCTCACCTGGCCGCCAGCCGCACTCGCGCGAGAGGTCTGCGTTACCTGACCGCGAGCTCGCCCAGCTCGGACCAGTCGTCCTGGGGGACTTTGAAGTTGACGATGCGGGGAGTCTCCACCAGGTGCTGGGGGAGGTGTTGCTGGGCAGCCTTGAAGTGGGCCGAGGTGACGTGGGCGGTGGCCGCGTCGTCGTCGGCGAAGGCTTCGACCAGCACGTACTCCGCGGGGTCGTCCAGGGACTGGGACCAGTCGAACCACAGGCAGCCCGATTCGGCCCGGGTCGCCGCGGTGAAGTCTGCGGTGATGGACGCCCAGTTCTCGGCATGCTCCGGCTTCACGCGGAACTTGGCAGTGATGAAGATCATGACCAACAACCTAGCGCAGGGTGAAGCCGGTGCCGATGGGATCGCGCGGGTCGAGGGTGAAGGTGGCGGTGCCGGTTCGGTACGCCGCCCCCTCCACCTCGGTGATGACCCCGTCAGCGGCTTCCTCGACCACGCGCCCGAGGAACCTGGTGCCGACGATGGAGTCGTGCCGCAGCACCTGCCCCGGACCCAGCCGGCCGTCGTCGTGCAGCAGGGCCAGGCGGGCCGACGTACCGGAACCACAGGGGGAGCGGTCGGCCTCGCCGTCGGCGAAGATGGTCAGGTTGCGCTGGTGCGGTCCGGCGTCCAGCGTGCCGAGATCGTCGTACAGGATGGTCCCGTAGAGACCGCTGAGCCGGTGATCCGTGGGATGAACGGCGACCGAGTCGAGCGCCCATTTGATCTCGCGGCCGATCGCCACCAGTTCGGCGTACGACGGTGGTGTCACCGAGAGCCCGACCGACGAGGCCGGCACCGAGGCGTAGAAGGCACCGCCGAAGCTGATGTCTGCCACGACGTCACCCCGCGACGTCTTCACCGGCACCGCACGATCCACGACGTACGACGGAACGTTGCGAAAGGCAACGCTGGTCACGGCCCCGCCCGAACAGGTGACCCGGGCAACGACCCGCCCGGACGGTACGTCGATCACCACGTCGGTCACGCCGTCCGGTGCGGCGGAAACCAGGCCGGTCTCCACCGCCCAGGTGCCCAGCGCGATCGTCCCGTGTCCACAGGCGGTCGAGTAGCCGTCCTTGTGCCAGAACAGTACGCCGAAGTCCGCACCGTCATCGTTGCCTGGGACAACGAAGCCGCCGTACATGTCCGCATGTCCGCGCGGCTCGTTCACCAGTAGTTGGCGGATCGCGTCGACCTCGGACGAGGTCTGGGCGAACACCCGCCGGTCCGGCACCGTAGCGCCGGGGACCTCGACGGACGTCACGATCCGGAACGGCTCGCCGGCCGTGTGGTAGTCAACGACGTCGGTCATCGAGATGCCTCCGCGAGTGCGATCGATCGGTCCCGCGCGGCTTCGGCCGCCGCCATCACCGCCGAGCGTACGGCGCGATTCTCGAACTCGCGCACCGCGGCGATCGTCATGCCCCCGGGACTGCTCACCGCGGCGCGCAGGTGCACCGGGTCGGCACCCGGCTCCCGCAGCATCATCGCCGCGCCGACCGCGGTCTGGATGACAAGCTCCTCGGCGAACGGACGGGGCAACCCGACTAGGACGGCCGCGTCGATCAGCGCTTCGGCGAGATAGAAGAAGTACGCCGGTCCGCTGCCGGAGATCGCTGTGATGGCGTCGAGCTGCTGCTCCGGCACCTGCACCACTCGCCCGACCGTCTGCAGTAGTGCCTCGACCTCGGCCAGGTGAGCCGGGGTCGCATGCGTCCCGCCGGCCAGGGCGATCATGCCCGCGCCGACGGCAGCTGGAGTGTTGGGCATGCAGCGGACCACGGCCGTCTTCGTGCTCAACGCCTGCTCGATCTGACCGATCCGGACTCCACCCGCGGCCGAGATCAGCAGCTGGTCGTCGGTGACCTCGCCGGCCAGGTCGGCGAGGAGACCGCCGACGTGGTGCGGCTTGACCGCGATCAGCACGGTGCCCGCCGTACGCACCGCCTCGGCCAGCGGAGGTGTCGCGATCCCGAACCGATCTCGCAGGTACGCCGCTCGTTCGGCGGACGACTCGACGACCTGGATCTGGTCGGGTGTGTACCGCGGTGACTCACCGCCGAGCAGTCCGGACAACAGGGCGGTGCCCAGGTTGCCCCCTCCGACGAACACGAGCTGATGGCGATCCATGGCATGTACCTCTCGGACGAGCGACTGACGACGACCGTAGTACATGTTACACAGCTTTGAAACTCCGTAATGATTGATACCTAGAATCCGAGCTGCTGCCGGATGGTCTCCAAGGTGTGTGCGGTCTCGAGAGTTCGCTCGGTGTCGACGGCGGCGAGCGCCTGGGCCAGGGCGTCGGTGGTGAGGATGATCGTCAGAACCTCAGCGGTGATGCCGGTGACCGTGTTCGGCACGTGGATCGCCACGGTCACGTCGTTCGCGAGCCGTTCGGCGACCAGCGGCTCGCTGAGCAGGATGATGGCGGCGCCGACCGCCTGGGCCCGCTCGATCACGGTCTCCGCGTCGGTGGTGAGCCGGCCGGGGGCGATCACGATGACCACGTCGTCGCGGCCGACCGGCAGCAGGTCGTCGGCCAGCCGGAAGCCGGCCGTCTCGATGCAGCGGCTGCGGCGGCCGAGCCGGCGGAGCTTCAGGGTGAGGTGCTCGGCGGCCACGAAGTTCGCGCCGAATCCGTAGGTGACGATCTCGCGCGCGTCGGCCATCAGCCGGATGGCCTCGGTGTACGCGTCCATCGACAGATGCTCGTCGAGGTACTGGATCCGCTCGATCGCCTCGGCGATCACCCGGTCCCAGACGTGCTTCGGGTCGCCGCCGGTCGCCTCGATCCGGTTCCGCAGCCGCTCCTGCCGGTGCGTGGTCGTGAACGGTGCCGCGACCTGGTCCTTCAGTTCGGCCAGGCCGGCATAGCCGAGCGCCTGCAAGGTCCGGATCACCGTGGCGTTGCTGGTCTTGGTCGCCGTACCGAGTTCCTGGGCGGACAGGTACAGCAGTTCCTCGGGGGAGATCTCCGACAGTGAACGACAGACCGTCCGGGCTGCCGGGGTGAATTCGTCCCAGTGCTCCCGGATCCGGGAACGGAGCTCGGCGATCGCGGGATTCTTCGTAATCCCTGTTACATCATCGGCCATCTGTGTATCATCCGATCTCATCGCGCGTGTAACGAGTAGTCCAGGAATTTGAGTTCTGTAACAGCATCGCAGACGAGAGAAGCCGATGACCCACACCTCCACCGTTTATCAGCGTGGCGCGACTCCGATCTTCGCCTCCCAGGCGGATCCGCGGCTGCACTACTGCCTGTACGTGCCGCCGCGACTGACCGACGACGAGCAGGCGCCGCTGGTCGTGATCCAGCACGGCACCGCCCGGTCGGCCGCGAACTATCGCACCCAGCTGAAGGAGTTCGCCGAGGACCAGGGCGTGGTGATCCTGACGCCGATCTTCCCGGCCGGGCTGGTCGATCCGGACGACCTGCACAACTTCAAGTTCATCGAGTACGAAGGGATCCGCTTCGACCGGATGCTGCTGGCGATCGTGGACGAGGTCGCGGCCCGGTTCCCGGTGGCGGCGGAGCGGTTCTATATGCACGGCTTCTCCGGCGGCGGGCAGTTCACGCACCGGTTCCTCTACCTGCATCCGGAACGTCTCGCCGCCGCGTCGATCGGCGCGCCGGGCCGGATCACCCAGCTGGACGACACGCTGCCGTGGTGGCTGGGGACGAAGGGCTTCGAGGAGAAGTTCGGTCAGTCGATCGACTTCGACGCGTTGCGCCGGGTGCCGATCCAGCTCGTGGTCGGCTCCGAGGACGTCGAGACCTGGGAGATCATGAATCGCGGCGAGTCCAACTGGATAGACGGCGCCGAACTCACCGGCACCACCCGGATCGAACGCCTCCGCACCCTCGAGGCGAACTACCGCTCCCACGGCCTCGACATCACCTTCGACGTGGTCGAGGGCGCCGCCCACTCCGGCCGCAAGATCCTCCCCTCCGTCGAACGCTTCTTCACCGACCAGCTCAAGAACCGGTAGGGCCCGAGAACGTCGGCCGGCTCAAGAACCGGTAAGCCCTAAGTACGTCAGTACGGCGAGCACCCGGCGGTTGCTCGTGTCGTCGTCGACAATGCCGAGCTTCCCGAACAGCGAGGTGGTGTGCTTGCTGATGGCGCTCTCGCTGAGGAACAGCCGTTCGCGGATGGCCTGGTTGGAGAGTCCTTCCGCCATCAAGCCGAGCACGTCGCGTTCGCGTTCGGTGAGCCGGTCGAGCCGCTTGGTCGACGTACCGCTGGAGAGCAGTTTGGAGATCACGGCCGGGTCCATCGCGGTCCCGCCGGCGGCGACTCGCTCCAGTGCGTCGATGAACTGGTCAGCCTCGAACACGCTCTCCTTGAGCAGATACCCGACCCCGGCCGCGCCGTCGGTCAGGAGTTCGCGGGCGTACAGCTGCTCGACGTGCTGGGAGAGGATCAGGACCGGCAGGCCGGGCACTTCGCGGCGAGCGGCGAGTGCCGCGCGCAGACCTTCGTCGGACTGTGTCGGTGGCATCCGGACGTCGATGACGGAGACGTCCGGCCGCCACTTGAGGAGTGCGCCGAGTGTCTCGGGCCCGGTGGTCGCGGTCGCCACCACCTCGTGCCCGTAGGCCTCGAGCAGGCGCACCATTCCGTCCCGCAGCAGGTAGAGGTCTTCGGCTACAAGGATTCGCATGGCACCGTCATCCTCGCACGCGTCGGACCGCCTGCCGGGCTGCTGATCTCCAAGGTGCCGTCGAAGGCGGAAAGCCTCCGGCGTAGGCCCGCGATTCCGCCTCCCGCATCCCCGTCCGCGCCGCCCCGGCCGTTGTCCTCCACCAGCACTACAAGGGCAATCTCCTCGCGGCCGATCGTGATCTGAGCGTCGGTGGCCCGGGAGTGCTTCACGGCGTTGGTCAGCAGCTCGGCGATTCCGAAGTACAGAGCGGACTCGATCGGCGGATCCAGCCTCAGCTCAGCGTCAGCCACAACGGAAGTTTCGAGCGGGCTGTCCATCGCCAGCGCACGCACGGCATCGACCAAGCCGCGCTCGTTCAGCACCGGCGGGTTGATCCCACGCACAAGTTCGCGCAGCTCGGACAGGGAGGTTGCCGCGCCGACCCGCGCTTCCTTCAACAGCGCCTTGGCCTGGCGTGGGTCGGTCTCCATCAGCTTCTCCGCTGTCGCGAGCGAAAGGCCGAGCGCGACCAGCCGTGCCTGCGCTCCATCGTGCAGATCCCGCTCGATCCGGCGGATCTCGGCGGCCTGCGCGATCGTCGCATCGGCACGCTGTGCGGTCAGCTCGTCGACCCGATCCGACAGGGCCATCGCCGGCGTCGGGCGCAGGAACCGTACGGCTACCGGCGCGAAAACCCGCCAGGCGTACGGCGCACTCACGCCCGCCACCACCAAACCGGCCACTCCGAGCAGCGGCATCGACCGAGCGGACCCGAGGACCGCTGCCACAACGCCGACCGGCGGAACCGCGGCAGTCAGGCCGGCGGTGACCACCAGGACCGCCGCGAACCTCAGATCACGCCAGTTCGCCGGGTCCATCCACCGCACCCGCATGGCCAGATCCTTCTCGGCATCCCGGCGACTCCGCTCGTACGAGTACCCGTTCCACCAATAGCCGGTGGACAGCTGCGTCACCGGTCCGAGCTCCCGATAACCGGCCGGGATGACAGTGCCGGTCCACCGGACGACGAGTGAGCGGACCATCCGGCACACCGGCCGGAGAAGCAGGAGGGTGCCGACGCAGGCCCACACGAGCGGCGCGATCCACGTCCATGGGTTCCCCCACCAGATCGCAACGGCCACAGCGGAAGCCCAGACGGCCGGCACCAGCACGCTGACGACCAGTACGACGCACGCCCGGACGAACCCGACGCAGGCACTCGCTACCCACGACATCAGAACCTCTTCCTCGCAACGGTTGGTGACTTCACTCTGCACCAACCGGACGGCGAATTCGGCCAGATCGTCGCCGAAGTAGGGCTAGCCCCCCCAACCGGGGGCCCAGCCGCATACCGCGCCGTACGCACGGTTTCTAGCGTCGAAGCCATGCCGCACAACACGACACTTCTACGGCGGGTGCTCTGAACAGACGTCAGCCGCTGTGCCCGGGGTGGGCAGCAGCGGCTGACGTTTGCTTCGGAGCGACCTGGACGAGTTTCAGGCGGCTTGCGGGACGCGGGTGCGGTTCTGCGCGGCCCAGACGGCCCGGCGCAGCTTGGCCTGATCCGGATAGCCGGCGGCAAGGCCGATCACGTACACGTCGTGGCTGCGCATGTTGACCATGCCCGCGACGTACCAGACCGGGCTTCCCTCGGCCAGCATGGTGACGATCATCGAGTTGACGGTGCTGTCGGTGGTGGTGTTCATCCTGACCCTCTCCTTTGGTCGCTCCTACTGATACTTCGGAGCAGTTTGTCGCTCTTACTGATACGTCGGACCAGGGCAGCCGAATTCGACACACCTCGACACAGTATTTTGGGCGCGGTGACGATCACCCCGAGCGATCCGTACGCCGCCTACTCCGCCCTCCGTACGTCCGGTCCGGTCCACCGCATCCCCGGACCCGACGGAAGCCCGTCCTGGCTCGTGACTCGGTACGACGACGTCCGCCAGGCACTCGCCGATCCACGACTGTCCGTCGATAAGCGCAACGCACTGCCCGGCAACTACCGCGGCCTGAGCCTCCCGCCGGCCCTCGACGCCAACCTGCTCAACATGGATCCGCCCGACCACACCCGGATCCGGACTCTGGTCACCCGTGCCTTCACGCCGAGCCGCGTCGTCGAGTTGGCCGGTCCGATCCGTCGTACGGCGGGCGCCCTGCTCGAACCCGTCGTACGACGAGGCCACGGCGACCTGGTCGCGGAGTACGCCGCACCGCTGCCGATCACCGTGATCTGCGACCTGCTCGGCGTCCCCGACGAGATCCGGACCGACTTCCGGGCATGGACGGACACGGTGCTCGCGCCGCCCGGTCCGGACGCGGCGCGGGCCGCGATAGGGGCAATGCTGAAGTTCTTCGCCGGACTGATCGAGAGCAAGCGATCGGACCCCGGCGACGACCTGGTCAGTGATCTGATCGCCGCGCGGGATCACGACGACCGGCTGACCGACGACGAGCTGACCTCGCTCGTCTTCCTGATCCTGTTCGCCGGCTACGAGAACGTCGTCCACCTGATCGGCAACGCTACCCTCGCACTCCTCGACGAACCGGCGCTCTGGGAGCAGCTGCTCCGGGATCGGTCCTTGCTGCCGTCGGCGGTCGATGAGCTGATGCGGTACGACGGTCCCGCGCCGCTCGCGATCAGGCGGTTCCCGGTCGCGGACGTGGAGATCGGCGGCGTGGTGATCCCGGCGGGGGAGACCGTGCTGCTCGGGCTGGCGTCGGCGAACCGGGACGCGGACCGGTTCCCGGATGCGGACCGGGTCGACTTCGATCGCACCGCAGGCGGACATCTCGCCCTTGGTCACGGCATCCACTACTGCGTTGGCGCACCGCTGGCCCGGCTCGAGATCGCGATCGCCCTGGAGGCGCTGCTCGATCACACGCCTGAGTTGGCGCTCGCCGTACCGCGAACCGAGCTCACGTGGCGCGACACCATCCGCACCCGCGGGCTGGTCGCGCTCCCGGTGGTGACAGGTACAGACCGGAAAACAGAGCGCCCCGATCAATGACCGGGGCGCTTGTCCGTGTGAGTCCCGGGGGGAGTGGGACCACCACACGTTGGGGGGGACTTTTACGTTAACCCGACCAGGGGGTCATGGTGTAACCCCCGGTGCGTCGAACAGTGCCAAACCTGCGCTCAACGGCTCGTTCGCCGTCGGTACAACGACGTCGCCAGCAGGAACGAGAACAGGAGCAGACCACAACACCACGCCAGTGCGATCCAGCCGTTGTTCCCCATCGGCGTCCCGATCAGCAGGCTGCGGACGGTCTCGATCACCGGCGTGATCGGCTGGTGCTCGCTGACCGGCCGCAACCAGGACGGCATCGTCTCCGGCCGGACGAACGCGCTGCTCAGGTACGGCAGGAACAGCATGAAGAAGCTCAGCGTGCTGGCCGACTCGACCGACTTCGCGATCACACCCAGACCGGCCGCGAGCCACGAGAGCGCGAGTACGTAGAGCAACAGCAGGCCGATCGTGGCGAGCCAGTCGAGCACGCCGCCGCCCGGCCGGAACCCCATCGCCAGCGAGGCGAGGATGACGATCGCCGTCGCTGCCGCGTTCCGCGCCACGCTGCCGGTGACGTGCCCGGCGAGGACGGCGAAGCCGCGGATCGGCAGTGAGCGCAGCCGGTCGATCATCCCGGTGTGCATGTCGTCCGCGACCACCATCGCCGTCGACGCCGCGCCGTACCCGGTGGTGAGCAGCAGGATCCCCGGTACGACGTAGTTGATGTACTCCGTCCCGGTGCTGATCGCGCCGCCGAACACGTACACGAACAGGGCCATCATCAGCAGCGGCATCAGGATCGACGCGAACAACGAGTCGACGTTGCGTCGCGCGAGCCGGACACTGCGATCCGCCATTGTCGCCACGTCCTCGAACGCGGCCGCGATCCCTTGGTGTGACATCAGTGAACTCCTAGGCGGTGAGTGCGAGGAAGACGTCGTCGAGCGTCGGCCGGTGCGACGACACTCGCTCCGGCTGCAGCCCGTTGTCGCGCAGCGTGTCGAGGACGTGATGCAGGTGCGCCGCCGTACCGTCGGACGGAATGCTCAGCACGTCCTGATCGACCGCCCCGTCCAGTACACCGGTTGCCTTGAGCAACTCGGGATCGGACCTGAAGCGCAGCTCGATGCGCTCGCCGCCGACCTGCGACTTGAGTGCGTCGGCGGTGCCGGTGGCAACGATCCGGCCGTGGTCGAGCAGCACGATCCGGTCGGCGAGCCGGTCCGCCTCCTCCAGGTACTGCGTGGTCAGCACGATCGTGGTGCCGTCCCGGACGAGCTCGCCGATCGTGTCCCACATCATCGACCGGCTGGCCGGGTCGAGCCCGGTGGTCGGTTCGTCCAGGAAGATCACCCGCGGCCGCGCGATCAGGCTCATCGCCAGATCGAGCCGCCGGCGCATCCCACCGGAGTAGGTCTTCACCCGCCGGTCCATCGCGTCGGTCAGCCCGAACTGCTCCAGCAGTTCGCCGGTCCGGCGGCGTGCCGCGGGCCTGCCCAGATGCATCAGCCGGCCGACCATCACGAGGTTCTCCCGGCCGGTCTGGTTCTCGTCGACCGCTGCGGATTGCCCGGTCAGGCTGATCACACCCCGGACCCGCGCCGGCTGCCGGAGTACGTCGTACCCGGCGATGGTCGCGTGGCCGGCATCCGGCCTGGTCAGCGTGGTCAGGATGCGCACGGTGGTGGTCTTGCCGGCGCCGTTCGGGCCGAGCAGTGCGAGCACGGAACCCTCCGGCACCCGCAGGTCGACCCCGGCCAGCACCTCGGTCGCGCCGTACGACTTCCGGAGCTCGGCTGCCTCGACGATCATCGGTCCCTCCTTACTGCGTATTAGATACGCTAAATAGCGTAGCAGGTACGCAGTGCGGGTTGGCAACCCCTAAACTGAGGCGGTGGAGAACAACGAGCTGCCGGCCGACGTGGCGGCGATGTGGCGGTTGCGGGAGGCGCCGCGGCGCGGGCCGAAGCCGTCACTGACCCTCGACGACATCGTCCGGGCCGCGATCGAGATCGCCGACGCGGAGGATCTGGCCGCCGTCTCGATGGCGCGGGTGGCCGAGCGGCTGGGCAACTCGACGATGGCGCTCTACCGGCACGTGAAGAGCAAGGACGAACTGCTGGTGATGATGTCGGACGCCGCGCTCGAGCGTCCAGAGCCGCTGCCGGAGGACATCGACTGGCGGACCGGTCTGACCTTCTGGGCGGACGGCGTACTGACCGCGATCCGCAAGCACCGGTGGTACGCGAAGCTCCCGATCACCGGACCGCCGGCCGGTCCGAACAACCTTGCCTGGTTCGACTCCGCTCTCGGTGCGATGAAGGACACCGGCCTGCCGGAGGCGGCCAAGGTCGGCGTGGTGATGGGTCTGATCACCTATGTCCAGGGCGAGATCCGGGTCGCGTTCGACCTGGCCGCGGGGTACGAGGCGAACCCGGCCGCCTTCCAGCAGTTCGGCACGACCCTCGCGCGCGTCGTGGATCCGCGGGTGTATCCGGCGGTGTTCCGCCTCGTCGAGGCCGGTGTCTTCGACGAGGTCGGAAGCTTCGAGGAGGACAACGAGGCCGATTTCGACTTCGGCCTGCAGCTCTACCTGGACGGCGTCGCCGCGTTCATCGACCGGGTCCGTCAGTCCAGCTGAATGATCGCGTCGGCCGATCGGGACGTCGCAGCGATGAGCCGGGCGTTGCGTTCGTCGGACCCGTAGGTGCGTTCGTGCGCTTCCTCGGGGGATCTGCCGTAGCGGCGGTGCCGGGCTTCCAGTCGTTCGTGCCGCAGTTGCTCGGGCACTTCGACGTACCAGCACTGGTCGACCAGTGTGCGGATGGTTGCCCACGGCATCTCGTCGAAGAGCAGGTAGTTGCCTTCGGTCACGATCAGCGTGACCTCGGGTGCGACTCCGATGCTCGCGGCGATCGAGTCCTCCAGCCCGCGGTCGAAGCGCGGCGCCCAGATCTGCTCGTTCGGCGTCTCCTTCAATCTCCTGAGCAAAGCGACGAACCCGTAGCCGTCGAACGTGTGCGGCGCGCCCTTCACTGCCGCCAGGCCCAGCTCCTCCAGCGCCGACTGCGCCAGGTGATACCCGTCCATCGGCACCAGCGCGGCTTTGTGCCCGTCCGCGATCAGCTTCGCGGTGAGTTGCTCGGCGTACGTCGACTTCCCCGCCGCCGGCGCTCCGGTGATCCCCAGGATGGATCGCCGTTGGCGGGTGGCGAGGTCGACGGCACCGTCATACGCGGTGGCCGGGTCCAGAGTCAGCACCCGTCGATCCTAGTCAGCCGAGGTAACCGTCCGGGCGGATGAGGATCTCGTCGCCGTCCTGGGCGTGGTAGTGAGCGAAGGCCTCGGGTGAGGTGTACGTGTTGCCGCCGTTGCGGTTGATGTCGATGGCGTGCGGGTGGGTCGACGGAGTGGTGGGGGAGAAGGGCAGCAGCCGTTGTGGGCGGACGGCCGGGCCATCACAAACGGTGCGAGCCGGCGCCCCTCCGCGGGCGGGTCTCCGAGCGCCGCGATTGTGATGGCCTGGATGTCCGGCGCTCAGCACCGAGGGTGCGTCGGGGGCAGCCCGGACCTGTGGCACTCACCAAGTACGTCGGCTCCGGGTCAGGTCAGGCTGAGCCGGGAGCCGAGGCGGTCAGTCGGAGGAGGTTGGAGTGGGGCAGGTCCGGGTCTACGGCGATCGTCGGACCGGCCGCAGCGCATGCCGACAAACCCGGCGACGGGCTTCGTGGCCTGCCACCACACGGCGGGCTAGTCCTCTGGTGGTGGCTCCTCGGCGCCGTCGCGTTCGTCGCGGGCGGCCCACTCCATGAGTGTGTCGAGGGAGTAGACGTTGTCGTCGATCGACGCGTGGAGGTCGCCCAGCTCGGCGAAGCGGGCGGGGACCGTCTCGATGGTGAAGTCCTTCGGGTCGACGTCGTCGACCTCGTCCCAGCGGATCGGCGTCGAGACGGTGCCTTCCGGATTTCCGCGAACCGAGTAGGCGGACGCGATGGTGTGGTCGCGGGCGTTCTGGTTGTAGTCCACGAAGAGTTTCTTCGGGTCGCGGTCCTTGCGCCACCACGTCGTCGTCACGTCATCCGGTGCACGGCGCTCGACTTCCCGCGCGAACGCCAGGGCGGCACGCCGTACGTCGGAGAATCCGTACGACGGCTCGACCCGGACGTAGATGTGGATCCCGGAACCGCCGGACGTCTTCGGATACCCGACCGCGCCGAGTTCTTCCAGGACCTCGTGGGCGACATGGGCGACCCGGCGTACCCGATCGAACGGGCAGTCCGGCATCGGGTCGAGGTCGATCCGCCATTCGTCCGGCTTCTCGGTGTCGGCGCGGCGAGAGTTCCACGGGTGGAACTCGACTGTCGACATCTGCACCGCCCACGCGACGTGGGCGATCTCGGTGACGCACAGCTCGTCGGCGGTCCGGTTGTAGCGCGGGAACTTCACCTGCACGGTCTCCATCCACGGTGGCGCCCCATGCGGCAGCCGCTTCTGGTGCACCTTCTCGCCCGCGACCCCCTCCGGGAACCGGTGCATCATGCAGGGCCGCTCGCGCAACGCGTTGACGATCCCGTCCGCCACGGACAGGTAGTACTTGACCAGGTCCAGCTTGGTCTCCCCGCGCGCAGGAAAGTACACCCGATCCGGATTCGAGATCCGCACCGTTCGCTCGCCCACCTCCAGCTCGATCGCCGGAGACTTCGCCTTCCCCTTGGACTCGGCCATGTCGTTCAACCTAACCGCCGCGGGGGACAAACCGCACTAAGCCAGGCGGGTGAGCCAGCCTCGGGGGTCGGGGGTGCGGCCGTATTGGAGGTCAAGCAGGGCGCTGCGGATGGACTGGGTGACGGGGCCGACGCCGTGATCGACGGAGTGGTCGCCGATGGTCAGGTCGCCGTCGGGCCAGGCGACGCGGCCGATCGGGGTGATGACCGCGGCCGTCCCGGACGCGAACACCTCGGTGATCTCGCCGCTACGGACGCCGTCCTTCCATTCGTCCGCCGGGATCCGCCGCTCCTCGACGGTGTGCCCGAGGTCCTTCGCGAGGTCGACGACCGAGGCCCGAGTGACGCCCTCGAGGATCGAGCCGGACAACTCGGGTGTCGCGATGCGGCCATCGGCGTACACGAAGAACATGTTCATGCTGCCGATCTCCTCGAGCCACTTGTGCTCGACCGCGTCGACAAAGGCGACCTGCTCGCACCCGTTGGCGACCGCCTCGGCCAGACCGGCGAGGCTGGCCGCGTAGTTCCCGCCGCACTTGGCCGCACCCGTGCCACCTGGTGTAGCGCGGATGGTTGAGGTCGTCAGCCAGATCGACACCGGCTTGGGTCCGGTGTCGAAGTACGGCCCCGCGGGAGATGCGATAACGCCAAACAGCACCTCGCGAGCCGGCCGCACGCTCAGTGCGGCCTCGGTGGCGATCATGTACGGACGCAGGTACAGACTGGTCTCGCCGTGCTCGGCCGACGGCACCCATGGCTCGTCCACTGTCACCAACGCACGCAGGGCCGCGACAAACGCGTCCTCCGGCACGTGTGGCAGCGCAAGCCGCTCAGCACTCGCCGTGAACCGAGCGGCATTGCGATCAGGCCGAAACGCCCAGACAGACCCATCCGCGTGCCGAAACGCCTTGAGGCCTTCGAAGATCTCCTGCGAGTAGTGCAGTACGGCGGCAGCCGGACTCACCCTGATCGGTGCGTACGCCGTGACCCTCGCGTCATGCCATCCACGGCCGGCCGTCCAATTGGCCACCACCATGTGGTCCGTGAACGACTGCCCGAACGAGGGCTTGGCCAGCACCTTCGCCCGAGCCTCCGCAGTGGCCGGATCACTCCGCAATTCGACCGCGAAATCCCACGCTTCTGTCACCGTCGTTTCAGCTGTCACTCTGCGCACGCTACCCCCGCCACTGACCCGACCACGACCCGCTGCCCACACTCCGGCCCTTCGCGTACACCTTGCGCTCCAGTAGCACCTCGAGATCCCGCACCGCGGCCAGCCCGGGCGCACGCTCCCGAGCAGCAGTCACCACTCGCCCGGCGTCGTCATACAAGTAATACGTGTGCCACTCGTGCGGCAGCTCGACCAGCACGCGCAGAGCCAGCGCAACACCAGCTGCGACCTCTCCGTCGACGGCCAGACACTGCGCCAGCCACAACTCCAGTCCGGCGCGCTCGCCGAGTCGATCGACCGGACACAACTCCAGTGCGCGGGCCAGCAGGACGCATCCGGCAGCGCCGTACCCGAGACTCGCGCACACCCGCCCCTCGGCGCCATGCACCTCGTACGCCGCCCAGTCACCAAGCGGCCCGGACGTCGTACTTGCCGACGGCAACTCATCGGCAACGCCGATCAGCTCCTGCAGCGCCCAATGCGCCTCGTCCTGCCGCCGCCCCAGCTCCGCCAGGACCCGGGCCCGGGCGGCGTGAGCCTCTACTACGCAACTACCTTGCGCCTGTCTCGCGAGCGCCAGTGCTTCCTCCGCTGTCGCCAGCAGTTGCATCAGCGGTCGAGGCTCGGCCAGTCCGCTCATCGCCTCCCGAGCACGCGCAGAACTCCGCACCGACGCGTTGGCCGAGCTGTCCGCGGCAGACCGAGCTACCTGCCACCAACGCCTGGCCGCGCGCAGCTCCCCGCAGCCAGTCAACGTCACTGCGGTGAGCACGCTTAGCTCCGCTGCCTGGACAGAGGAGCCGGTTGACCCCCTTGCCTGCACCACCTGGAGATACGTCGTCAGGTCCGGCAGCAGGTGAGCAGGCGGAACACTCCGGAAGTCTCCGAGGTCAGCAGCCACATCGGTGCAGCCGAAGGCCGTGATGAGACCGTGCCAAGCCGCCTCCAACGCATCAGCTGTCGGCACGGCTGCCTCCAACGGACCGGCCGTCGGCAACGCCACCTCCAACGGACCAGCCGGCGGCAACGCTGCCGAGGTGGACCGGATCGACTGTGGCTGCCTCTGCTCGAAAGTGGTGGTCAGCTCGTCCCCGGTGCCGAGCTCGCGGTCGCAGAGCCGGGCCAGGTCGGCAGAGCCCGGGCGCTGGCCTCGCTCCACCTGCGACAGGTAGCTGTGGTCGTAGCCGACTCGCGTTGCCAGTTGCCGCAGGCTGAGGCCAACTGACTGCCTGCTGTGCCTCAACTGCGCGCCGAACGCTGCCTCAGCCACAGGATCACCCCCGTTTGCGCTTCGAACTCACGTGGTCCGTGCGGAGGACAGTACAAGCCCTCGCCGACAAAACTGTCCCAGAACCCTTGTAGGCAAGGCCATGTGGTCTGTGGGCTGTTCTCACAGCCCACAGACCACACCTGTTGTGCGCAGCGCGTGCTGGGCGAGAGTGCAGAGGTGAACACGATGCAGCGACAGGCTCGCCTCTTCCGGTTGGTACGCCACACCGCCGTCTCCGGCGTGCGCGGCACAGGCACCCTGGCCGAAGGCGTGGAGTGGTCCGACGGGACAGTCGCGGTGCGCTGGCGTGGTCCTGCGCCGAGCACGTCGACCTGGGACGGCGGGGTCGAGTCTCTGCTGGCTGTGCACGGCACCGGCGGCCGCACCCAAATCCACTGGCTCCCCGGTGCGCCCACCACCGTGAGCAGGACGGTCACGAAGCCACCAGCGCGACCGGCCGGCACAGTGGCCGGCGTGTGGCTGCCGGCGCCGGGCGCGGACGGACTGTGTTCCCGCTGCGGTCAGCTGTGGCCGTGCCTCAGCTGCGGCCCGTAGCCGGCGTCGCCAGGGTTGAGACGACGCGGTCGGAGGCGGCTGATGCGGTTTAGTGTGAGGGGGTTTTGGCCGGACGCGGGAGGTGGGGTGGGTGGCGGACGGTGCGGTTGTGGATCCGCTGGACGAGTTGGATGCGCAGTTGGCGCGGTTGCGGGGCGTCGCGGACGAGCTGCGAGGCGCCCGCGGACGGCCTGTGCTGGAAGGTAACCAGGTCGAGTTGATCGAGGACGGGCCGACACTGCTGCGGGCGTACGAGGAGTTGCAGCTCGGGGCCCGGCGCCAGGTGCGAGTGCTGGATCGGCCGCCGTATGTGACGCCGCCGTCGACGCAGCAGAAGCTGGAGCTGGACCGGCTCGCCGACGGGATCGAGTATCGGGCGATCTACGGCACCGAGATCTTCGAGTCCGAGGACATCATGGGCGTATTGCCGGAGCTGCAGGCGGCCGGAGAGGTGGGCCGGGTGCTGGCTCAGGTGCCGATGAAGATGGCGGTGGGGGACGACGACACGGCGCTGATCGGGCTGACGAAGCGGGCGCCGGCCGAGTCCAACCTGCTCATCCGGTCGTCGGGGCTGCTGGACGGGTTGATCGCGACCTTCGAGATGTTGTGGGCGCTGGCGATCCCGATGCCGGCCTTGCTGGCGAACGGCGACGTCCCGGCGCTGCGGTCGCCGGACCGGGACATCCTGCTGTTGCTGGCGGGTGGGGCGACCGACGACATGATCAGCCGGCGCCTCAGGATCAGCCCCCGGACGACGCAGCGCCGCGTCCGCGCGCTGATGGAGGCACTCGGCGCGCAGACCCGGTTCCAGGCGGGGGTCCAGGCCGCCCGACGCCGCTGGATCTGACCCGGGTGTGACGGGGATCACTCCGCCGATCTGGATTGCATCGGACAACTCAGGTGTTCTGGGTTTCATTGTGCAACTCAGGGAATCTCCGGAAGGAACCCATGACCACCTTCGAACTGCCCGCCACGGCCACCGCGCAGCCACATCGCACCCTGAGCCGTCGGGCTAGTTTCTGGACTGCCGCCGCGGTCGCGGGCATCAGCCTGTGGACCAGCGCGGCCCCGACGACGGCGTACCCGCTCTACGCCTCGACCTGGCACCTCACTCCGACCGCGACGACGGCGATCTTCGCCGTCTACCCGGTCGTGCTGGTCGTCTTCTTGCTGATCTTCGGACAGCTGTCCGACTACATCGGCCGCCGCGCCACGATGCTGTACGGCGTCGGCGCCCTGCTCGCCGGTGTCCTGCTCTTCGCGATCGCGCCGTCCGTGGGCTGGGTATACGCCGGACGTGCGCTGATGGGAGCGGGTGTCGGCCTCGCACTGACTGCTGCAACGGCCGCAGTGGTCGAGTACAGCGCGCCGGGCAAGGCATCGCGCGCCTCGTCCATCACGACCGCTGCGACCGCGGCCGGTCTCGCACTGGCGACGATTGTCGGCGGCGGCCTGATCGAGTACGCACCAGCGCCGCTTCACCTGGACTTCTGGGTGCTGCTGGCGGTGATCGCCATCGTCTTCGGCTTCGTCTGGCAGATGCCGCGGCATACGAAGGACGAGAGCCAAGGCGCCTGGCGGCCGCGCCCGATCACCGTGGCCAAGGGCATCCGCGTGCTGTATGTCGCATCTGCAGTCGCAGTGACCGCGGCGTACGCGTTCGGCTCGGTGTTCCTCGCACTCGGCGCGCAGGTCGCCCGGCAGCTGATCGGGACCGAGAACATCTTCGTCATCGGTCTGATCCTCGCGATCATGTCGGTCACGATCGGCGTCACCGCGATGGCCGGCCGCCGCTTTCCGGCCGGACGGCTGGTCGCGGCCGGCGCGGTCGCCACGCTGGTCGACCTCGCCCTCCTCGAGACCTCGGCACAGACGCACTCGCTGCCGCTGTTCATGGCCGCCACGGTGCTGGGAGGCATCAGCTACGGTCTGCTCTTCTCCGGCGGTCTGGGACTGATCACCGCGCACGCGCCGGCTCACCACCGCGGCGGCACCGTCGCGGCTGTGTATCTCGTCGCTTACGTCCTGCAGGGCTCGATCGCGCTGACGCTCGGCCTGGTCGCGACCGCGTCCGGCCTCGGCACCGCACTGCTGCTGGGCGTGATCGTGATCGGTAGCCTGGCGGTGCTCGTGATCGCTGCCGCGGGAGCCCTGGCAGCGCGGGGCGGTGGCCAGTTGGTGGAGGAGGCGCGATGACCACGCGAACGGCGACCCCGCCGAACTGCTCGATCGCCCGGACGCTCGATCTGGTCAGCGACCGCTGGTCCTTCCTGATCCTGCGCGAGGCCCACCTCGGGACCACCCGGTTCGCGGATTTCCGCGACAACCTCCACATCGCGCCGAACATCCTGACGAACCGGTTGGCCGCGCTGGTCGACGCCGGTCTGCTGGAGAAGCGCGAGTACCAGGAGGCCGGCGAGCGGACGCGATCGTCGTACCACCTGACACCGGCCGGTGTGGACCTGAAGCTCGTGCTGGCGGCCCTGCAGCAGTGGGGCGACGTGCACGTACCGCGTGCGGACGGACCGACCGTGCTCCGGCGGGACTCCCGGTCCAAGGGCCTGGTCGACGTCGGCTTCGTCGGCAAGGACGGCGACGCGGTCCCCGACGAGGACGTGGTCTTCGAGCCTGTCGCGGGTGGTCCCGCGGATCGCAGTACCTGGCGCTGACCAGACCGTACGGCGGACCCGTCACAGACGGGTCCGCCGCACTCCTGTTGCTAGTTGATCGTCACCACAGTCCCGGCCCGGTTCGGGAACTCGACGAACCCAGTCGAGCGCTTGTCAGTCGGCAGACCCGACCAGGAGGCCGTGACCTGGAAGGGCTTGAAGGCGGCCGGTGCGACCGGCGGGCTGACCTGCAGCGCTCGGCCCGAGGACGTCGTCACCACGTTGGTCTGCATCGTGTACTGCGTGGTGTCCGCACCCGGCGGGTTGGTCAGGGTGATGGCTAGGACACCCCACACGCCCGGAGCCGGTGCCGCCACGGTTGCCGACGCCTGGTTGGAGCCGTCGCCCACGAAAGACAACAGCTGCGTCTGACCGTTGACGACCTTGTAGAGCACCAGCCAGATGCTGCCCGCCGGGTCCACCGTCTTGATGTTCCACTGCACGGCCTTGGTCTGGGCGGTCACGGTCACCGGGTAGTTCGGCAGATCCGCGGCCCCGGCCGGTACGGCGCCTGGCACCAGCGGCGCCGACACGAGGCCATAGGACCGGATCGGGATGCCTGCCTTGCCGGCGGTGGCCTCGAACGACGCAGTGCCGGACGTACCCGAGCCGGCCACCTCGGTGGGTGCGAGGACAGACGTCGGTACGACGGCGATCGGGCTGCGGACCGTCTTGCCGGCGCCCTGCCAGGTCAGCCAGCCGCTAGTCGTCTCAGCCGACGGGGCGGTGTCCTGGGTGAGCTTCACCTTGAACGTCTTCGTCTGGCCCGCTGCGGTGAAGTTGAGGATCGATGGCGTCACCACGGCCTTCATGCCGGGCACGGAGACAGTCGCCCGGTACAGGCCCGGTGTCACCGCGGTCACTCGTCGAGTGATTGTCTGCGTCCCTAGCAGTTGCCCGACGGCGATCGAAGGAGCGTTGTAGTCACTCGGGTCGATCGCCGGCGCCCCGGTACCAGTGTCGACGCCAGTGCCTTCCAGGTAGCCGAGCCAGTCAGCGTCGCCGGAGTCGTAGACCAGACCCGGGTCCAGCATCTTCGACGGCTGCACCTCTCCGGCGCCCCGGTCGAACGGGTTGCTGTCGACAGCGCCAGTAGAAGTCAGTACGTCGCCGGCCGTCGTCATCAGGGCCGACTTGACCGCCATCGGCGACCAGTCCGGGTGCTTCGCAAGGTACAGCGCCGCGAGACCGGCCACATGCGGCGCGGCCATCGACGTACCCGAGTAGAACGCGTAGCTCTGGCCGGCGTTCGTCGGCGGTGCGACCGCAGCCAGCACGTTGACGCCCGGTGCGGCCAGATCCGGCTTCAACAAATCGCCATGACTCGACGTAGACGGCCCACGCGACGAGAAGTCGGCCATCTGCGGGTAGGGCTCACTGAGACCGCTCGTGTTGCCCGGCACGAGCTCCGCGGTCCCACCGGCCGCAGCCGCGTAAGCCTTCACTGTCAGAGCGGCCGGCACGTTGAGGTGCACAGTCGGTACGACGTGCGAGTCGCCGAGCGCATCCTGGTCGAACAGGTTGATCAGCACCAGGCCGACACCGCCGGCCCGCTTCACCTCGGCCGACTTGTCGACCCGAGCACCCACACCACGCTCACAGACGACGATCGTGCCCGCGGTCTTGGCCGGGTCGAGCGTCCCGGGCAGACACCCGAGCGCATCGGAGTCGCTGGCCCCGGACACCTTCACCTCCGGCCCGTTGACGAGCGGGTGGCTACCGGTCCGGACAGCGATGCTCGTGCTGATCCCGGCGTACTTCTGTCCGTTGCCCAGCACAACAGTTCCGGCGTACGGCGCGACCGTGCTGGCGCCGACCGTGGTCACCCAGGGCGAGGTGTTGTCGAGGGTGGCCGGGTCCGGTCCGGAGTTGCCGCCGGCCGCGGACACGAAGATGCCCGCCGATGCCGCGGACAAGAACGCGAGCTGGACCGGGTCGGTGTGTGCGGACTCGAAGATCGAGCCTACCGAGTAGTTGATGACGTCGACGCCGTCCGCCACGGCCTGGTCGATCGCGGCCAGGATGTCGGAGGTGAAGCCGCCGGAGTTCTGGCCGTCCTTGCCTTCCCAGAGGGCCTTGTAGACGGCGATCTTGGCCGCCGGTGGAAGCCGGAGACGGTGCCGAAGTCGACACCGTCGACGGCGACGTCGACACCGGGGTTGCCGGCCGCAGTCGACGCGGTGTGGCTGCCATGGCCTTCACCGTCGCGCGGAGACACGTAGTCCGCGCGCGCCTCCGGCGGGACGAAGCTGAGCCAGCCGTCGCCGAAGTACTTGGCGCTGATCAGCTTGGTGTTACACAGGTCCGCGGTGAACTGCTCGCCGGCCTCACAGCTGCCGGTGAATGTGTCGCCGTCGGCCTTCTGCATCACGGTCTCCGAGCCGGAGCGGTACGGCCGGTAGGGGTCCGCTGCGGTCGGGGGGCTCGTGCCGAGCGCGGGTCCGGCGAAGGACGCGCTCTCGGGCCAGATGCCGGTGTCGACTACGCCGACCACGACGCCCTTGCCGGCTGACGCCGTACCGCCGAGTGCTTTCCAGACTCCGGAGTTGCCGGACAGCTTGAGGAAGTCAGTGGACTTGCGATCGTCCAGTGCGACCCGCATTTGGTCCGGGACGACGGAAACCACACCCGCCGTCTTGCTGAGCTCGTTGACCTGCTTGGAGGTCAGCGAGGCGGCAAAGGCGTTCAGTGCGGTCGAGTAGTCGTGAGTTACCTTGGCGCCGACGCGCGCCGCGACCTCAGCGTGCTTACCGGAGAGGAAGGTGCGATAGCGCTTGGCGTCGGCGCTGTTCACCTCTACCTTGCGACCGGCGGTGGGCTTGGTGGCCTTGAGACCGCTCACGCCACCCTGGTACGTCGCCACCGGCTTGTCGGCCAGTGTGACGACGTACCGGCCTGGTGCGAAGGTCGGCAACCCCAGCGAGGTGGCCGTCGGCCCAGTGGGCGGTTGTGCGGAGCCTGGTGGAGCCACCAAGGCGGTGGTGATCAGCACGGCACCGGCGAGCAGGGCGGCGCGCCGGCGCAGATTGGGATGGTTCACGTGATGCCTCCACGGGGGACGCTGCGTCCCAGTTGTCCTGACCGTGGGCTGTAGCCCCGGCCGCCCGCCCCCGAGCTCGGACGCCGAAGAGCCTGCCAAGCCAATGCCCCGACTACACCGCATTGGCTTCAACTAGCCGCTGGCGAAAACCTGCCACTCAGCGCGTGGCGGTCACCAGCAGGTACTGCGCGGGGAGGCGGACCTCCCCGGACGGCGTGGTCCAGTCAGTCGCGATGATGTCGAGCATGCGGGTACGGACCGCAGCCAGGCGGCCGGCCTCCTCGAGCAGTGGGAACGTGGCGATGCCCAGCGGGTGGTTGGCGATGCGGGTCTCCCAGTAGTCTCCGGCGAGGCCGCGGTGACGGCGAGGTCCTTGGCCGTGGTCGAGACCTCGAAGCCGTGCGCGCCGAACAGCTCCGACAGGACCTTGGGGTCGTGCCAGTCGATCTGGCCGTCCGTGGCCTCGCTGCCGCCGGTGACTTCGCGGACGGCCGTGGCCACGATGCCGACGATCTGGTCCATCACCCTCCGTGGTGGCGCTTCGCCGGCGTTCCGCGGGCTGATGACGTGGTCGATCAATTGGGACCGGTACTACAACTGGGAGTTCCAGAACAGCCACGCGCCGTACCTCGCGGCCCTGCCCTGAGGGCCGGGTCCTCGGGCGCCACAGAGCCCGCCCGGCCGGCCCGGTCCGCGCCCAGCCCCCGCGGACCGGGCCAAGGCCTGTGGATTACCGATCCCGGTTTGTGGCTTTCCGCTGGTATGAAGGAGGCATGACAGCGTCAACGACCCGCCCGGTGATCCTCACCGTGGACGACGACCCCGGCGTTTCCCGGTCGATCGCCCGTGACCTCCGCCGCCGGTACGCCGAGGAGAACCGCATCGTCCGGGCCGAGAGCCCGGCCCAGGCGCTGGACGCCCTCAAGGAGCTCAAGCTCCGGGGTGAGCCGGTGGCCCTGCTGCTGGCCGACTACCGGATGCCCCAGATGTCCGGCATCGAGTTCCTCGAGGCCGCGATGGACCTGTTCCCGCTCGCCCGCCGCGTGCTGCTGACGGCGTACGCCGATACCGACGCGGCGATCCAGGCCATCAACGTGGTCGACCTCGACCACTACCTGCTGAAGCCGTGGAACCCGCCGGAGGAGAAGCTCTACCCGGTGGTCGACGCGATGCTCGACCTGTGGAAGGCGACCCCGGAGCCGTCCACCGACGAGACCCGGGTGATCGGGCACCGCTGGTCGGCGCCGTCGTTCGCGGCCCGCGACTTCCTCGCGCGCAACGCCGTCCCGTACCGCTGGCTCGGCGTCGACGACGAGGAGAGCAAGCGGCTGCTCGATGCGGCCGGGATCGATGGCGCCACCCTGCCGGTCGTGATCACTCCCGACGGCACGGTCATGGTCGCGCCGTCCGAGGCCGAGCTGGCCGACAAGGTCGGGTTGTCGACCTCGCCGGCGAAGGACTTCTACGACCTGGTCGTCGTCGGCGGCGGCCCGGCCGGGCTCGGCGCCGCTGTGTACGGCGCCAGCGAGGGACTGCGGACTGTCTTGGTCGAGCAGTTGGCGACCGGCGGACAGGCTGGCCAGTCCAGCCGGATCGAGAACTACCTGGGCTTCCCGGACGGAGTGTCCGGTGCCCAGCTGACCGATCGAGCCCGGCGGCAGGCGGTCCGGTTCGGGGCCGAGCTGCTGACCGCTCGTCAGGTGGTCGGGCTGGAGACCCTCGGCAACGCCCGGCGGCTGATGTTCTCGGACGGCAGCGAGATCTCGTCGCACTCGGTGATCCTGGCGACCGGGGTGTCCTACCGGACCCTCGAGGCGCCGGGGGTCGACGACCTGTGCGGCCGCGGGATCTACTACGGCTCGGCGACGACCGAGGGCCCGTCCTGCGCCGCACAGGAGGTCTACATCATCGGCGGGGCGAACTCGGCCGGCCAGGCCGCGGTCTATTTCTCGAGGTATGCCAAACGCGTGCATATGCTGGTGAGAGGACCATCGCTCACGGCGACGATGTCGTCGTATCTGATCGACCAGATCGACGACATCGACAACATCGAGGTGCACACCTGCACGCAGGTCGTTTCCTGTAAGGGCTCGGAGCACCTCGAGGTGTTGACCCTGCTGAACAGCCAGACCGGCGAGAGCCGCGAAGTGAGCACGGAGTGGATGTTCGTGTTCATCGGCGCGGCGCCCCGGACGGACTGGCTGCCGGGAGACCTGCTTCGTGACGAGCGCGGCTTCGTGCTCACCGGTCCGGACCTGCACGGCAAACCGCCGGGCTGGATCCTGGAGCGGGAGCCGTACCACCTGGAGACGAGCATGCCGGGCGTGTTCGCCGCCGGCGACGTACGAGCCGAGTCGGTGAAGCGGGTCGCCTCCGCGGTCGGCGACGGAGCGATGGCCGTAACACTGGTGCACCGATACCTGGAGATGCTCTGATGAGTGACCACACCGAAGTGCGGCGGCTGAGCCCGGACGAGTTGCGCACGCTGTTCCTCTTCGAGAGCCTGACCGGCGAGCAGCTGCAATGGCTGTCCGAGTCCGGGTACGTCGAGTCCGCGCACGACGGGATCGTGTTCAACGAGGGGGACGAGGCGACCTGCTGCTACGTCCTGCTGTCCGGTGAGATCCGGCTCTGCAAGCTGTCCCACGGCGAGGAGATCGAGATCAACCGGACCGGCCAGCGCGGGGTGTACGCCGGTGCCTTCAACGCCTTCTTCGGCGCCGACGACCACAAGTCCTACACGGCGACGATGCGCGTGACCGAGCCGTCGGAGTTCTTCGTCATCGGTGCCAATGAGATGGCCACGATGATGAACACCTGGTTCCCGATGGCGGTGCACCTGATCGAGGGCTTCGTGATGGGCATGCGCCGGACCAACGAGACGCTGGGCGAGCGGGAACGGTTGCTTGCCCTCGGCTCCTTGTCCGCGGGGCTGACCCACGAGCTGAACAACCCTGCCGCGGCAGCGGTCCGGGCTGCGGCGACGCTGCGGCAGCGCGTCTCCGGGATGCGGTCGAAGCTGGCGATGCTGGCCGACGGCACCCTCGACGCGACCAAGCTGCACCAGATCGTCGCGCTGCAGGATGATGCCGTCGAGCGGCTGGAGAAGACCAAGGACAAGGACATCCCGCCGATGGAGCTGTCCGACGCCGAGGACTCGTTGACCGACTGGCTGGACGACCACGACGTCCAGGCCAGCTGGGACGTCGCGCCGGTGCTCGCCGCGGCCGGTCTGGATGTGCCGTGGATGGAGAACGTACTGACCGCGGTCGGGCCGAAGTACCTCGAAGGCGCGGTCCGGTGGTTGATGTACACGGTCGACACAGAATCGCTGATGAACGAGATCGACGACTCCGTCACCCGGATCTCGACCCTCGTCGGCGCCGCGAAACAGTACTCCCAGATCGACAGGGCGCCGTACCAGATCGTCGATCTGCGTGAGCTGCTGAAGTCCACGCTGGTGATGATGTCCGGCAAGTTGCAGGGCTTCGACGTGGTGAAGGACTTCGATCCCGAGCTGCCGCCGATCCCGGCGTACGCCGCCGAGCTCAACCAGGTGTGGACGAACATCATCGACAACGCGGTCAGCGCGATGGGCGGATCCGGGACGCTGACCATCCGCACCAAGAAGGACGGCGCGTACGCGATCGTCGAGATCGGTGACACCGGTCCCGGCATCCCGGCGGAGATCCGCCGCCGTATCTTCGAGCCGTTCTTCACCACCAAGCCCATCGGCGAAGGCACCGGTCTCGGCCTCGACATCTCCTGGCGCATCGTGGTCAAGAAGCACCACGGCGACCTTCGCGTCGAGTCCGAGCCCGGTAATACCCGCTTCAAGATCGTGCTGCCGTTGGACCCCGAGAAGGAACTGGAGTCCGACCCGGCGCTGCTGTCCTGAGTCACGCGGGCGGGTGGTTCCTCGAACCACCCGCCCGGTGCTGAGGGCGACGACGTCAGCCGCAGTTGGCGACACGACCACCCGCTCTGTGCGACAGCGTCAACCCGCGGCGGGTGACAGCGTCAGGCGAAGAAGATCTGTGCGATGCCTGAGAGCAGGTTCAGCGCGATCATGCCGAGCGCGATCGCGGCGCCGGCGACGGCCGGCGCATGGCCGCGGTGATTGCCCCGCCGCATCGCCTGACGCCCGTAGCGGACCGCGAGGATCCCCGGCACCGAGAAGACGATCAGCGCCGGGCCGGCCGCTGCGGCCGCGATCCAGACCGGAACGATCAGCTCGGCGGAGTAGCCGTACCAGGACAGCAACGCCTGACCGACCACGAACGCGACCACGAAGCTGAGCGGATAGAACGCCAACGACAGCCAGGCGCACACAACAGACCCGTCAGTCTTCTTCCCCACCTGCGATTTCGATGCTCGCACCGTGAACCGTCCAGACATCGCACACCCCCAGCATCAGTGTCCGGCCTACTAGGCGATGCCGACGAGTGCCAATCGGCCCACTTGCCAAGGGCATTGGGCCCATTAGCTCCTGGTTGTTCGGAGCATCCACCTGGCGATGGTGATGAGGGCTTCCGGGTCGACATGCTGCGCGGTTGCGTAGTCGGCGGGCGTGGAGGGGCCGGTGCCCGGGAAGAATAGGTGGTTGTCGGCTTCGAGGATCTTGATGGTTGCGTCGGGAAGACCGTCTCGCCAGGCGGGTAGGTCGTCGGCGACAGTGACCTGGTAGTCGCGGCCGCCTTGGAGGATGAGGATCGGTACGTCGAGCTTCGCCGCGGTGGCGACGGGGTCGTAGTCGCGGAGGTCGAGCCAGAACGAGGCCGGCATGCCGAAGGGCAGGTCGGTCGACGGTGTATCCGGTGACAGATCGGGGCTGTCGACCACCGCGGACTGGCGCTTGAACCGCTCGACAACCTCAAGCGGAACTGCTTCGGGGCTGGTCGTCGCGAGGTAGCTCATCACGCGTACGGCGGCGTGCTGCATGGGCTGGGTGTCCCCGGCCATGATGATCAGCCCGGCGACCGACGGCTCCTCGGCCGCGATCTTCGGCGCGACCTTGCCGCCCATGCTGTGACCGATCAGAAACACGTGTTCGACGTACTCGCGCAGTTTGTGTACGGCTGCGATGGCGTGCGGCACGTAGTCCGCCGTCATCGTGAAGCCAGGCTCGGTCATCAGCGCGGGCCGGGCAAAGCTGACCTTGTCGAACCGCAGGACGGTGACACCCCAGCTCGCCAACCCCCACGCCAGATCCTTGAGCGGCTTGTTGGGGCCGCTCGTCTCGTCGCGGTCGAAGGGACCGCCGCCGCTCAGCAGTACGACGCCGATTCCGTTGGGACGTTCGGGGAGCGTGACGGTCCCCGGCACCGCGCGCCCGTCGGCATTCAGTGCTGTCTCTTGCTCGGTGAAGCGGGCAGGGTCGGCGTACGGCGGGTGGGTCCACTCGGTCATCGACGTACCTTTCTCATGGTTTGAGAAAGGTAGCATGACGTGAGATTGTTGCGCCATGGGTCCGTTGGAGCTGCTCGGGCATCCGGTCCGCTTGCGTGTCGTGCATGCGCTGCGGGGTGGGCGGGAGCTGACGACGGGCGAGCTCGGCGAACGGTTCGCGGATGTCTCGAAGGCGACGCTGTACCGGCACGTCGAGCTCTTGGCCGAGGGCGGGATCCTCGAGGTCGCGGAGGAGCGGCGGGTGCGCGGTGCGGTCGAGCGGCGCTTCCGGCTGCGGCAGGAGCGGGCCTCGATCAGTGCTGAGCAGTTGGAGCAGTTGACGGTTGACGATCATCGGCGGGGGTTCGCTGCCGCGATGGCAGCGCTGGTGGCAGAGTTCAGTGCGTATCTCGATCACGAGGACGCCGATCCGCTCGCCGATCTCGTCGGCTACCGGCAGCACGGGATCTGGCTGAGCCAGGACGAGTTGTTGCAGCTGATCGAGGGGATGCGTACGGCGATCCTGCCGGTGCTGGCCAACGAGGCGACGCCCGACCGGAAGCGCTATCTGCTGAGTCCGATCCTGTTCCCGGTCGAGGATCCAGGCGACGGCTGAGGTGTCACATCTCCTGGCGTGACTACGTCAAATCGACGTACCTACCCAATACAAGGAGAAGCTGATGCAGTCGACCGGTGCGGTTGTGCGGGTTCATACGTATGTCGTGGAGCCCAAGAATCTCGCTGAGTTCCTCACCCGTCGGTCTGCCGTGATCGACCTGATCCGCGCTGCTCACCCGGGCCTCGTCGCCACCCGATTGGTCCGGCTCGAGGACGGCAGCTACACCGATACGTGGTCGTGGGAATCGATGCCGGCGATGGCTGCGGCGTTCCCGCTGGCCCAGAGCCCCGAGGCAGCCGCCGCCTGGTCGCTGACGTCGGACTCCACAGCTGTCAATGGCGAGGTAGTCGCCGACCGCTGACGCCGGCCGGGCGCTGCCTGCGTACCTAAGAACGGGTGGTAGCGCGGATTCTGAGGACAGGTCAGCCCGGGGTCACGCTCAGCCGAGGCTCTACGTAGACGACTACGTCCTGTTCTTGGGTACGCAGTCAGGGCAGGGGTGCGTAGTCGGAGCAGGGATGCGAGGGCCGGGCCTAGATGCGGGCGCCGAGTGGTGGTGCTGGCGTTGGGTGGGGATGGGGCGCGGGGTGCCGAAGGCGGCAGGATGTTGCGCGGTGGGCCGGGGTCAGGGGATGGGCTGGTCGGCTTCTAGGTCGGCTATGGCGGTGCGGGTTGCAGTGGTGAAGGTCCAGAAGAGTCGGCGGGTGGTGTTCTTACGGTCGGCGCGGGTGTTGATGCGGAACATCGCGCGCCGCAACGGGTTCGTGAGTTCGAGTTGGGCGCCGGCTGCGAGGAGGGTGCCGTTGGCGATGTTGGTGGGTTCGTCGCCGTTGAGTTCGGGGACCGCGGCGGCGTCGATCGCGTGGATGCCCGCCGCGGTCAGTCTGGTGAGGAGGTGGGACTTGAAGCTGGGGTTGCGGCCGCCGACGAGGACCGCTCGGGTGTCGTTCGGCAGTCCGGCCTGAGATGTCGTACAGCCGTGGAGGCCGACGGCGTTGAGTGAACCGCCGGCGAGGGCGCGGGCGACGTGGTCGTCGCACTTGGTCGAGGTGACGTGGAGTTCGCCGTTGCCGGAGGCGCGCAGGCCCTCGAACATCCAGTAGTCGTGGAGCGGACCGTCCGCCGGGGTCGGAGTGAGGTCGGCCGGGTGGTAGCCCGCGATCGCCAGGCAGAGCTCCGACGTACCGGATTCGATGCCGCCGCCGTGGGGAGCCAGGATCACCGTGCGCTGGACGTCGACCCGTTGGGTGAGGTCGTCGTCGAACCACTCATGCCGCCGGAACCGCCGCGAGTAGTCGACGCCTTCGTTCAG
This sequence comes from Kribbella sp. NBC_01484, assembly GCF_036227145.1. NCBI lineage: Bacteria > Bacillati > Actinomycetota > Actinomycetes > Propionibacteriales > Kribbellaceae > Kribbella > Kribbella sp. NBC_01484. The sequence goes on along the minus strand of NZ_CP109437.1, from coordinate 592,554 downwards.
CGCGGGGTCGGCGTACAGCTCGGTGTTGGATGCGAAGCTCGGCACGCCCATCTCCCTCCGATCCACCCACTCTGATCCCAGCCGCGCGGATTGTGTAGCCGTGCGGGGTGTTGGCGTACCTAAGAACAGGAAGTAGTGCGGATTCGGGCGAAAAGTCAGCCAGGTTCACGCTCAGCCGGGGCTATACGTAGACGACTACGTCCTGTTCTTAGGTACGCAGTCAGGGCGGTGCCATGGGTGGGTGGTCAGCGGAGGGCGGTGCCGTGGGTGTGGGAGAGGAGGTGGAGGTCGTCGCGGGTGGGGAGGGATTCCCAGTCGCCGAGGGCGGTGACGCAGAAGGCGCCGGAGGTGGTGGCGCGGTCCAGGCGGGCTTCGGGGGACAGGTTGTCGAGAGTGGCGGACAGGTAGCCGGACACGAAGGCGTCGCCGGCGCCGATGCTGTCGACAACGGTGACGGGGAGGGCGGGGCGGTGGATGGTGCTGTCGGACGAGTGCGCCCAGGCGCCCTTGCCGCCGGCGGTGACGATGACGTGGTCGACAGTGGTGTGGGCCAGGAGGTCGGAGACCGCGTCGGGGGCGTCGGTGAGGAGGTCGAGTTCGTCGTCCGAGGCGAAGACGGCGTGCACGTATGGGAGGAGTTCGCGGATCGCGGTCGCGGCGTCAGGGCGAGACCAGAGGCGGGCGCGGTAGTTGACGTCGAGGGAGACCTGGACGCCTGCGGCCGAAGCTGTGCGTACGGCGGCCAGCGTGGCAGCGCGCGTGGTGTCGGAGAGGGCGGGGGTGATGCCGGTGACGTGGAGCAGGCGGGGTTGGGTTGCATCGATCGCGGCGATGGACTCGTCGGGGGTGAGGGTCGACCCAGCCGAACCGCGGCGGTGGTAACTGACGCGGGTGATGTCGTGCGACGGCTGGTCGAACGCGATGAACCCGGTGAACGAGTCGTCGGAGAACCGCAGGTAGTTCGTGTCGACCCCCTCGGCGCGCAACGTCCGCTGGATCAGGCGACCGGGCTCATCGTTGCCTACAGCACCTACCCACGTGGCCTGATGCCCGAGCCGGGACAGCCCGATCGCCACATTGGTCTCCGAGCCGGCGATCGACAGCTGAGCCTCTCCGCCGAGCCGCATCGGGCGCGCGGTCCGCACAGAAACCATCGTCTCGCCGAGCGTGAGGAGATCGGTCATCTTCGGACTCCTGGTGATCAGGCGGCGCTGCGGGCCGCCGGGCGGGGTGGCGATGCGTCGGGTGGGGCTGTGCGGGGAGGCGCTGGGTCGGCTGGGGGTGCGGGCGCGTGAGGAGATGCGGCGAGGTTGAGTGTGGGAGTCAGATGCCGAGGGTGGTGCGGAAGGTGGCGGCGCGGCTGGCCAGCTCGGAGAGTGATCCGCCGGTGCCGGCGTCGCCGAGGAGGGGCGAGCCTACGCCGACGGCCAGCGCTCCGGCAGCCAAGTACTCAGGGGCGCTTGCGGCGTCGACTCCGCCGACCGCGATGAGCGGGGCGTCGGGCAGGGGAGCGCGGAGTTCGCGGAAGTAGCCGGGGCCGTAGACCTTGGCGGGGAAGATCTTCACCGCAGTGGCGCCCAGGTCGAGGGCGGCGACGACCTCGGTGGGGGTGAGGGCGCCGCAGAGGAGGGGCAGGCCGAGTTCGACGCTGCGGTGCGCGCCGCGGGTGATGGCTGGGGTGACGACGAAGCCGGCGCGGGCTGCCGCGACGTCGTCGGCTTGCGCAGCGGTGATGACGGTGCCGGCGCCGATCAGGATGCTGGGGTCGTATTCGGCACGCGCCTTGGCGATCGCGTCCACCGCACCGGGCGTGGTCAGCGAGATCTCGAGCGCGGTGATCCCTGCGTCGACGAGGGTGCGGACACACGCCAGCGCGGTGTCGGGCCCGTCGGCGCGGATGATGGCGAGCATCTTGCGGTCGCGCAGTTCGGCAAGCAGATCCATGGCTCCAACCTATTTGATCGACACTGGCCTGGCGGACACGGTCAACCGCCAGGCCAGCTCACCGCTCGCGGGCACCACCGCGGCGTCGTCCGGTCCTGCGGCAGCCAGGTCGAACGCGCGCCCCAGCATCGGCTCCACCCCGAGACTCCGGTACGGCGCCTCGGCCGGGAAGCCGGCCTGGTTGCGCCACAACGCGGTGGACACTGGTTGCCCGGGGCAACTCAAGGTCAGCGTGAGCTCGGCACTGCGGTCGCGGACGGAGACCGTCGGGCAGTCGACCAGGACGGCGCCGACGGCGGTCCCGTCGGACGGGCCGTAGACCGTCAGGTCGAGCGGTGTCGGCCAGTCGGCTGTGACCCAAGGAGCGTGGTCGGGCCAAGCGGGCAAAAGCTGTGCAGCCTCGGGGTAGAGGCGGCACTCGGTCCCGGCGGGCGCTGTGATGACGGCGCCGGAAGCGCAGTCCAGCAATGCGTGAGCTGCCCAGATGAAGCGGTAGCCCGGCGGTGCCTGCAGGTTGTAGCCGGCGGTGACGGTGTCGGGGCCCGAGGTGAACGCCCGCGTCAGGATGGCGTCACCATAGGTGACCGTGCCTTCCCAGGGCTGGTTCCAGAGGCCGCCGTGGTCAGGGGTGCCGCGAACAGTCGGGAAGCATTCGTCGAGACCTCCGGCGTCGACGAAGGTGGCGAGGCCGGCGCGAGGGCCGGAGAGCAGACCCGGACCGGACCAGAGCCATTCGCGGCCGGCCAGGTGTAGGGACGTCCAGCGGCCGCCGTCGGTCGGGTCGATCGCCACCTGCCGGCCGGCCGCGGCTTGTTCGGTCACCATTCGGCGAAGGAGCCGTCTTCGTGGGTCCAGACCGGGTTGCGCCAGGTGTGCCCGGTCTTGTCGGCAGCGCGGACCGCCGTCTCGTCGATGGAGATTCCCAAGCCTGGCAAGGGATTCCACTCGGCGTGGCCGTTGACCCAGGTGAAGGGCGTCGGGTCGACCAGGTAGGACGTCAGGTCGCTCGACTCGTTGTAGTGGATGCCGCGGCTCTGTTCCTGGATCAGGAAGTTCGGTGTCGCGAACGACACCTGCAGGCTCGCGGCCAGCGAGATCGGCCCGAGCGGACAGTGCGGGGCCAGCATCGCGCCATGAGTGTCCGCCAGCACCGCGATCCGCCGGAGCTCGGAGATCCCGCCGGCATGGGACACATCAGGCTGGACGACCGCGACACCAGCGTTCAGCGGCGCGACGAACTCCGCGCGATGGTAGAGCCGCTCGCCCAGCGCCACCGGGACCGTCGACGTGCTGACGATCTCGGACAGGTGGGTCATGTGCTCCGGCAGCACCGGCTCCTCGACGAAGAACGGCTGCAGGTCCTCGACGGCGTGCAGGATCCGGCGCGCGCCGGCCACGCCGACGCGGCCGTGCAGGTCGATCGCCACGTCGCGGTGGTCGCCGATGGCCTCCCGTGCCGCCGCCAGCCGAGTCAGGATGTCGTTGATCTCGGCAACGGATGGCGACGGCTGGATCCGGCCGCTGCCGTTCATCTTCACCGCGGTCATTCCGGCCGCGACCTGTTCGGCGACCGCGTCACCGATGGCGGCCGGCTCGTCGCCGCCGACCCACGCGTACACGCGGACCCGATCGCGCACCCGTCCACCGAGCAGTGCCGCGACGGGAGCGCCGTACACCTTGCCGGCGATGTCCCACAGCGCGTGGTCGAGCCCGGCGACCGCGCTGCTCAGCACCGGGCCGCCGCGGTAGAAGCCGCCCTTGGTCAGCATCTGCCAATGCCGCTCGATCTGCAGGGGGTCCTGGCCGATCAGATACTCCGACAACGTGTCGATCGCGGTCCGGACGACCTCGGCCCGTCCCTCCACCACGGGTTCGCCCCAGCCGACGACGCCGTCACTCGTCTCGACGCGGCAGAACAGCCAGCGTGGCGGGACCAGGAATGTCTCGATCCGCTCGATCTTCACCGGCGCCGCCGTCCACGCGAAGAGCCGCGAACCTCGGTGAGGTCCTCGGCCGCCTTCGCCAGCAGCTTCCGCATCGCTTCCTCGGCGGCGACCGGATCGTGCGCCCGGATGGCGTCCAGCACGCGCCGGTGGCTCGGCACCGGGTCGTCGGACGGCTTCACCTTGTGCACCAGGCGGTCACGATCGGCCAGGCCGGTCTCCATGATCACTTCCATCTTGGTCAGTAGTTCGTTCCCCGTTGCCGCCAGCAACGCCCGGTGGAAGGCGAGGTCCGCGGCGACGGCGGCACGGTCGTCCGTGGCCGACTCCATCGAAGCCATCGCGATGTCCAGCGCCTCCAGGTGCGACTCCTCGGCCCGCAGCGCGGCCAGCCGGGCCGCGGCCGGCTCGACGATCCCACGCACCTCGTGCAGTTCCTCGAGCAGTTCCGGGCGTACGTCGTCGTCGAAGTGCCAGCGGATCATGTCCGCGTCCAGCAGGTTCCAGTCCGAGCGCGGCCGGACGAACGTGCCGCGCTTCTGCCGCGCGTCGACGAGCCCCTTCGCGGTCAGCACCTTCAACGCCTCCCGGACCGCGGTCAGGCTGACGCCGAGGTCGGCCTGCAGATCGGGCACGTTGATGGTCGCGCCCTCCGGGATCTGCCCGGACAGGATGCGCTGCGCCATCACCTCGACGATCTGCCCGTGCAGTCCCCGCGTGCCGCGTTGGATCCCCGTCACACCGTTCTCCCTCATGCCGAGTCCTTGGCCGCGGACCATCCGCCGTCGACCACCAGGCTGGCCGCCGTCACGTACGACGCTTCCGCCGACAGCAGGAACGCCACCACCTGGGCCACCTCGTCCGGCTGCCCGAGCCGCCCGATCGCCGTCGCCCGTGCACTCTGCTCCCGGCCCTCGGCGTCGACGCGATCCCACATCGCGGTCTCGATCGGACCCGGAAGCACGGTGTTCACCCGGATCGAGCCGCCGTACTCGACGGCCAGCTGGCGGCCGAGGGCGACCAGGGCGCCCTTGGTCGCCGCGTACGCCGGATGTCCCGGCAGACCGGCGAGAGCGTGCACCGACGACATCAGTACGACGGACCCCGCGCCGGCCGCCAGGTCGTCGTACAACGCCTGGAACCCGAGGAACGCGGCGGTCAGGTTGACGTCGAGCTGCCGTTGCCAGGACTGAGGCGGCAGCTCGTGGGCCGGTCTCACATCGGCGAAGCCCGCGTTGCTGACGAGTCCGTCGATCGGGCCGAGCTCGTCGCGACCGCGCGACCGCACCTCGGCCCAGGTGTCCTGCGCCGACACATCACCCAGTACGGCGATCGCCCGGCCGGCGACCTCCTTGCACGGTTGGACGTCGACCTGCACCACCGAGGCGCCCTCGGTCAGGAACCGCTGCACGCATGCGGCACCGATCCCGGACGCAGCCCCGGTCACCACGATCACCCGCCCACCCAGCCGCACCCGAGCCTCCTCCCACTCCCACCCAAGCACGCAAGGCGGAGCATTCCAACGATGAACGAGGCACCAGTTGACCGTGAGGCCGCCGTCTCGTCAAGCGATTTGTCGTAATTTACGAATTAATATTGACACCTGCGATCCTCCGCCGCAAGATCGTCGGCAACACACCACTCACTCGACTGGCACGCTGGTCGAGCAGATGTCAGGAGTTTGGGCATGACGGGTCTGGCAGCAGATCGACGGACTTTCCTCAAGGGACTCGGACTGCTCGGGGCAGCGGCCCTGGTGCCGGGGTGCGCTACCTCGACGAAGAGTTCGGGCAGCAGCGGCGCGGCGACCGGTGAGCTCTCGCTGCAGTCGAACCTTTCCAGTGAACAGGCCAAGGCCGCGATGGAGAAGCTCGTTGCCGCGTACAACAAAACCGGCGGTTCCCAGGTCAAGCTGAACACGGTCGCATCGGAGATCTTCCGGACCCAGCTGCCGACGTACCTGACCTCGGCCAACCCGCCCGACGTCTACACCTGGTACGCCGGCTCGGTCGCGGACTCGTACGCGAAGAAGGACCTGCTGCTCGACGTCTCGAGCGTGTGGGACAGCATGGGTAACTACCCGAAGTCGATGCAGACGCTGTCCACCAGCAGCGCCGGCCAGAAGATCTTCGTGCCGACCAGCTACTACTGGTGGGGCATGTTCTACCGGAAGTCGAACTTCGCCAAGTGGGGCGTGACGCCGCCGAAGACCTGGGCCGAGTTCCTCCAGGTCTGCAAGACGATCCAGGGCAAGGGCATCCCGCCGATCGGCATCGGTCTCGGCGACACCCCGTGGGTCGCGTCCGCGTGGTTCGACTACCTGAACATCCGGATCAACGGCGCGCCGTTCCACCGGCAGTTGCTGGCCGGCCAGGGCGACTTCACCGACCCGAAGGTCAAGGCGGTCTTCACCAAGTGGCGCGAGGCGCTGCCGTACTTCGACCCGAAGGGCAAGTCGTTCCCGTTCCAGGAGGCGACGTCGGCGCTGCTGGCCGGCAAGACCGGGATGTTCCTGATCGGCACGTTCTTCGCCGACTCGGCGCCGAAGGACGCGCTGGACGACATCGACTTCTTCCAGTTCCCGATCATCGATCCCGCCGTGCCGGTGGCCGAAGAGGCGCCGACGGACGGGTACTTCGCGTCGAAGAAGGCGAAGGACCCGGACGGCGTGAAGAAGTTCATGACCTGGCTGGCGACGACCGAGGCGCAGGAGATCTACGTGCAGAGCTCGTCGGGTACGGCGATCCCCGCGAACCCGGACGGGAAGTCGGCCGACACCGCGCTGGTGAAGAAGGGCAAGGCGATGATCGAGAGCGCGGCGGAGCTGACCCAGTTCTTCAACCGGGACTCCAGCGACGCGTTGCAGCCGACCGCCGACGCCGCCCTGACCAAGTTCCTCGACAAGCCGGACCAGATCGACCAGATCCTGAAGGACTGGCAGGCAGCCGCACAAAAGGTCTTCAAGGCGTGACTTCCACTCTGACAGAGACGGTTCCCGGCCGGTCCGCACAACGGGCCGGCGGGGGAGCCCGCCGTCCCAAGCGCTCCGGGCCGCGTAGGGTCTCGCCGTTGATCCTGGCCTTCGTGCTCGTGCCGTTTGCGGTTGAGGCTGTCTGGGTGTTCTGGCCGGCGTTGCAGGGGTTCTGGTTGTCATTGACGAACTGGGACGGGTTGTCGGCTCCCCGGTTCGTTGGGTTCGGCAACTTTGGCGACATGGTGTCGGATCCGATCTTCCGGACCGCGTTGAAGAACACGGCGATCTGGCTGGTGCTGTTCGGTGGGCTGAGTGTGATCGGCGGCTTCGGGATGGCGCTGCTGTTGCAGCGCGAGCGCCGCGGCGTCGGCATCTACCGGGCCGCGCTGTTCACTCCGGTCGTGTTCTCGCTGGTCGTCACCGCGCTGATCTGGCGGGTGTTCTACCAGCCGGACGGACTGGTCGACACCGTGCTGCGGACCGTTGGCCTGGGCAACTTCATCCGGCCGTGGCTCGCCGATCCCGACACTGCGTTGTACGCCGTGATCGTGCCGGCGCTGTGGCGTCAGATCGGGTACGTGATGGTGCTGTACCTGGCCGGACTGAAGGCGGTCGACCCCGCGTTGTACGAGGCCGCGAAGGTGGACGGCGCGTCGGCGTGGCAGCGGACCAGGTACGTCACGATCCCGCAGCTCAAGGGCGTGAACTCCGTGGTCCTGTCGGTGATCGTGATCGACTCACTGCGGTCCTTCGACATCGTCTGGTCGATGACGAGGGGCGGTCCGTATCACTCGTCCGAACTGCTGAGCACCTACATGTACTCGACCGCGTTCCAATCCACCCAGCTGGGCTACGCGTCCGCGCTGGCCGTGGTGATCTTCGTACTCGCACTGGCCGTGATCCTCGGCTACCTGATCCGCGCCTTCCGGGAGGAAACATGAACCGCCTGCGGACCTCGGGATACCACGTCGCGATGGGGCTCGTGTCGTTCCTGTGGATCGCGCCCATCCTGTGGGTGATCGTGATCTCGTTCCGCAGCTTCGACGATGTCGCGGCGAACGGGCTGGGGTCGCTCCCGCATTCGTTCACGTTCTCGACGTACAAGTCGGCGTGGGAGGACGCGGACGAGTTCCGGGCCCTGATCAATAGTCTGCTGGTGACGATTCCGGCGGTGATCCTGAGTCTGGGGCTGGCGTCGATCGCGGCGTACGGGCTGGCGCGGTACAGCATCCCGTTCCGGCGGACGATCCTGTTGCTGATGTTGATGGGGAACCTGCTGCCGCCGCAGATCCTGCTGATCCCGATCTCGCGGTTCGTGGAGCTGATCGGGTACTACGACACGCTGATCGCGCTGATCGCCGTGCATGTCGGCTTCGGGCTCGGGTTCTACACGTTCGTGCTGCACGGGTTCATGCGGGATCTGCCGCGGGAGATCCAGGAGGCGGCGACGATCGACGGGGCCGGGCCGGGGAAGATCTACGCGAGCGTGATCCTCCCACTGACCCAACCCGCTCTGGCTGCCCTTGGTGCGCTGTCCTTCACATGGATCTTCAACGATCTGCTGTGGTCGATCACCGTGATCCGCTCCGGCGAGAAGATGCCTGTCACGCCGGCGTTGCTCGGTCTCCAAGGGCTCTTCGTCTCGTCCTGGAACGTGATCGCCGCCGGCACCGTCATCGCGGCCGTCCCCACGGTCGCCGTCTTCCTCCGCTTCCAGAAGCACTTCGTCGGCGGGCTGGCGATCGGGGCGGTCAAGTGAAGACCTGGACCCTCCGCGGCGCAACCACCTCCTATGTGGTGGGCGTCCCGGACCACGGCCAGTGGGCGCAGCTGATTGCCTGGGGCCCCCATGCGGTTGCCGACGGCCCGTCAGTTGTTGCTCCGGTAGGCACCGAACACTTTCTGCCGCGCGCCGACGTGGAGCCCTTGGAGTACGCCGTGCGCGGTGTCCGCTATGCAGCGCCGGTCGACCTGGTGGTGAGCGGCCCTGACGGCTCCGACGAACTCCGACCCACCTTCACCACCGCCAACCGCTCGGCCATTTCATGGGACAACCCTCGGACTCGCCCGTTATCCGCTGGTATTTCGGGGGGAGAACCGACAACTCGACAGGCTCTCCCTTCAAATGGCGAGGGCGGGGATGGGGCTGGGGACGGGGTGAGTGGGCTGGAGCTTACGTTCGTGGACGCGCTGCGCGGGCTCCGGTTGGTTTTGCACTACCGTGTCCCGGCCGGGCTGGACGTGGTCGAGCGCTGGGTTTCGGTGCACAACGACGGCGCTGACGAGCTGACGCTGCACCGGCACGACTCCGCGGGGTTTGTGGTTCCGACGTCCGGCGGGGCAACGGTGAAGTACTTGTGGGGCGAGTGGAACAGCGAGTTCCAGCAGAGTGAGGTGTCGCTCGAGCGAGGGCGATTCACAATCGGGAGCGCGCAGGGGATCACGGGGCATTCCTACTCACCGTTCATGGCAGTCGACGACGGCAGTACGGCGTACGGCGTACAACTGGCGTGGTCCGGGTCATGGGAGATGAGCACGGACGTGGACACGACCGGACTGCTGCGGATTCAGGCCGGTCGGGTCTCGTCGAGTCTGGGGATCAGGCTGGCGCCCGGGGAGACCTGGGTGTCGCCGAAGGCGGTGGGCGCGTGTAGCGCGGAGGGGACCGACGGGCTTGCGCGCGTCTTCCACGACTACGAGCGATCGCTGTCGCGGAAGCTCACGCCGAAGGTGCTCTACAACTCGTGGTTCGCGACCGAGTTCGACATTCGCGCCGAGCATCAGCTCGAGCTGGCGCGGTGTGCCGCGAGTATCGGGGTCGAGACGTTCGTGGTGGACGACGGGTGGTTCGTCGGGCGGTCGGATGACACCGGCGGGCTCGGGGACTGGGACGTCGACCCGGCCAAGTTCCCGGATGGGCTCGACACTTTCATCGCGCAGTTGAAGGAGATCGGGCTCGACTTCGGGCTCTGGGTGGAGCCCGAGTCGGTGAGTCCGACGTCCGAGCTGGCCGCGAAGCATCCCGAATGGATCTTGCGCGCTCCCGGCCGCGATCCCGTCCTCATCCGCAACCAGCTCCTGCTCGACCTCAGCCGTGACGACGTCGCCGACTTCATCTGGACCACGCTCGACCGGCTGCTGTCGTCGTACCGGATCACGTATCTGAAGTGGGACGCCAACCGGCCGCGGCTCGACGCCGGCGACCAGCGGCGCGATCTCGACGGACGCGTCGTCGCGAACCTGTACGCGATCCTCGACCGGCTCCGAGCCGAGCATCCGGACGTGTACGTCGAGGGATGCGCGGGCGGCGGCGCCCGCGTCGACCTCGGGATGGCCGCGCGGGTCGACACGCTCTGGCCGAGCGACAACACGGCCCCGCTGGATCGGCTCAGGATCCAGCAGGGGTTCCGGACCGGCTTCGCGCCCCATCTGATGAGCTCCTGGGTGACCGATGCCGTCGGCACCCATGACGGCCGCGAACGGTCCCTCGACTTCCGCTTCCACGTCGCGATGGCCGGCGTACTCGGCATCGGCGCCGACCTGTCGCGCTGGAACAACGAGCAGCTGGCGACCGCCGCGCGGCACATCGAGCAGTACAAGGGCATCCGCGACTTGGTTGCCGATAGCAAGGTCTACGGACTGCCGGCCGGTGTCCAGTACGTCGGTACGACGCGATCCGTGGTGTTCCTGTGGGAGACGGGTGACGGCAACGTGCGCGGGACGTTGCCGACCAGGCCGCGACGCGTGCCGCTCGTCCAGCTGGATCCCGCGAAGAACTACCGGGTGGGGGACGAGGTCCACCCGGGCAGCTATCTGCTGCAGGTCGGCATCCGCTGGGACGGCTCGACCGACTCGAACTGCCTGGTCGTCGAAGCACTCGACTGACCGCTCCGCTCAACGGCAGCAAAGGACAACAGATGAAGCGACTCCTCGGTGGGGTGATCGCGGCGGTCCTGGTGACCGCTTCGCTCGCGACCGCCACCACCTCAGCCACGGCAGCCCCTGCCGCGACGCCCGTGCTCAGCCCGACGCCGTACATGGGCTGGAACACGTACTACGGTCTCGGCGGCGACTTCACCGCGGACACGATCAAGTCGGTCGCCGACTCGCTGGTGAGTCGCGGACTGGCGAAGGCCGGCTACGACATCGTCTGGCTCGACGGTGGCTGGCAGGCCGACCAGTCGCGCAGCGACGCCGGTGACCTGCAGCCCAACCCGGCCAAGTTCCCGGACGGGCTCAAGCCGGTCGTCGACTACATCCACAGCAAGGGTCTGAAGGCCGGCATCTACACCGACGCCGGTCCGTACATCCCGGGCAGGTGCGGTCTCGGCAGCGGCGGCTACTACCAGCGCGACGCGGACCAGTTCGCCGCGTGGGGCTTCGACGCGGTCAAGGTCGACTACCTGTGCGGTATCGCTGCCAACCTGGACCCGAAGACCGTGTTCACCGAGTTCGCGCACGCGCTGCGCAACAACGCGAGCCACCGGCCGATGATCTTCAACCTGTGCAACCCGGTCACCTCGCCCGACTGGGGCAACTACCCGGAGTCGCAGCAGTCGATCAACTCCTGGACCTACGCGCCGGACATCGCGCAGTCGTGGCGGACCTACACCGACGTCGGCTTCCAGGGCGACATCAAGTTCAAGGACGTACTGCGGAACTACGACGCGAACGCGCGGCACCCCGAGGTGGTCAAGCCGGGTGCGTTCAGCGACCCGGACTACCTGGCGCCCGAGCTCGGGATGACCGACGAGGAGTTCCGCACGCAGTTCACGCTGTGGGCGGTCGCGGCGGCACCGCTCGTGGTCGGCAGCGACATCCGCAAGCTCAGTGCGACGACCATCGGCATGCTGACCGATCCCGACGTACTCGCGATCAACCAGGACCGGGCCGCGGTTCAGGCTGTCCGGGTCGGTGCCGCGGGGACGACGGAGACCTGGGTGAAGCGGCTCGCCGACGGCAGCCGTGCCGTCGTGCTGCTGAACCGTGGCGACAGCGCGAAGACGCTCACCACGACCGCGGCCGCGGTCGGTCTGAGCGGATCGCGGTTCACCCTGAAGAACGCGTGGACCGACAAGGTGACCGAGAGCGCCGGCACGATCAGTGCGGCGGTCCCGGCCCACGGAACCGCGCTCTTCCGGGTCCAGCCCGCTACCGGCGTGCCGGGGATCCCGCACGTCACCGCCGGGATTCCGCAGGTGACGAAGGTCGGAACCGACGCTCAGCCTGTCGGCGTCGCGCCGGTCGTCGCCGGTGGCGACGAGCTCACTGTTCAGGTTGCCGTCCGCAACGACGGAACGACACCTGTGTTCGAGCCGACCGTGACGGTTGCCGGTGGCACTGGGTGGACCGTGAAGCCGTTGTCGAACGCCCCAGCTCTCATTGCCAGTGGCAAGCAGGCGACCTTCGCCTTCACCGTGAAGCTGCCGGCCGGGGCCGCGCCCGGATCCGCGAGCCTCACCGCGTCGACGTCGTACCAGACGATCGGGTACGGCGTGCAGCGGCAGACGACTGTGTCACCGGTCGTCGTCGCGCCGGCGCCACCGGTCGGGACCGTCCCGCTCTCGCATCACCAGTGGATCAGCGCGACCAGCGGCTGGATGTCGCCGACCGTGGACGAGAGCGTCGGCGGCGGCAACCCGATCAAGCTCGTCGGGCAGACCTACCCGACCGGCATCGGGGTCGCCTCGCCGTCGCTCATTCGCTACTACCTGGGGAAGTCGTGCTCGCGGCTGACCGGGACCGTCGGGATCGACGACGTGGTGAGCAACGTCGGGCCGGAAGGCGGGACCTCGACATTCCAGGTCGTCGGTGACGGCAAGGTGTTGTTCGACAGCGGTGTCGTCGACCGGTTCACCCCGAAGCAGGTCGACGTGGACCTGACCGGCGTACGCGTCCTCGACCTCGTCGTCGGCGACGCGGGCGACGGCGGCTACAACGACCGTGCGGACTGGGCGGCACCGACCGCGACCTGCTGAGTCTGCTGAGGAGGGGCAGGCCGGCGATCGGTCTGCCCCTCACAGAGCTACTTCCAGTCGATCTCGACCGACTTGAACCAGGTCCATTCGCGGCTGCGCCAGGTGGGGGACTGGTGCGACAGGCGGGTGGCGTAGTCCGGCCAGTCGGTGGGGTTCGGGGACCAGGCTTTCTCGGCGGCGCCGGGGAGGCGGGGGAGGAGCATGAACTCCAGGTCTTCTTGGCTGGTGATGGTCTCGCACCAGATGGCGGCTTCTACACCGGCGATCTGGGTGTCGGAAGTGACTTCCGGGGTGACCTCGAGTGGGTCCCAGTCGATGCCGCCGCGGATGGACACCGGCGTGTAGAAGGGGAGACCGACGCGCTGTCGCAGCTCTTCCTGAGCGGGGTCGGAGGACGGCTCCGCGTGTGGGCAGTCGAAGTAGAGGCGACTCGTGGGCGACATGATCAGGCGGGATCCGTGGGCGATCGCCCGCGGGACATCCTGTGCAGCCTTCTTCATGTGCTCGACCAGCACCGGCAACAGGTCCGACGGCACCATCGAGCTGGCGTCACCGTCGAGCGACTCGAGCTGGCGCGGCTCCAGCCAGTACTGCACGACCTCGTCGGAGCTGATGGCAGCGCGGGCGATCTCCTGCCACCCCACCACCCGCTTCCCGCGCTCGCGGACGAGTGCGGCGGCCCGCTCCACGAACGCCGCGTGCGCCTCATCCGGCATACCCCACGCCTCGTCCCCACCGATGTGCACATACGCGCTCTGCGGGAACTGCGGGATGACCGCATCCAGCACATCCTCGACGAACGCCCAGATCTCCGGCCGCTCCGGCTCGAAGGTGTTGAGCGGGATGCTGGTTCCATCGCCGAGATCGACCGACCGCAGCTCGGCCGGCGCCAGCTCGGGGTACGCGCTGAACACCGCGGTCGTGTGCCCGGGCATATCGATCTCCGGGACCACCGTCACGAACCGCTCGGCGGCGTACGCAACCAGCTCGGCGAGCTCGTCCCGCGTGTAGTAGCCGCCCGCCCGGTCGCCAACGGCGCCCTTCGCGCCGACCTCGGTCAGCATCGGTCGCGACGGCACCTCGACCCGCCACCCCTGGTCGTCGGTGAGGTGCAGGTGCAGCACGTTGAGCTTGTACAGCGAGAGCATGTCGATGACCCGGCGAACCTCGTCGGGTGCGTGGAACGTTCGTACGACGTCCAGCGACAACCCGCGCCACGCAAACCGGGGCCCGTCGATGATGCGGGTGGCCGGCAGAACCGCCGTACCGTCGTGTGCGTGCGCAGCGATGAGCTGCCGGAGCGTGGTCAGCCCGCGATGCACGCCCTCCGCCGTAGCACCCCAGACGCGTACGCCGTCGCCGGCGACCTCGAGCCCGTAGCGTTCGTCGGCGTCCTCGTTGCCGTCGGCCCGCAGGCCGGCGACGGGCGCGACCTCCTCGAGGCCGGCCGTGTCGATCATGACGGTGATACCGGGATTGCCGGCCAGCGTGAACCCGGCGTCGGCCTGGACGTCGTCGACGAAGCGTGCGGCCACCTCGATGAGCTCGGCCGACTGCGCGACGACGGCGACATCGTCGCGGATGACGAAGGTCCCATCCGGACTGGTTTCGGTCGCGGGTGCAGGGATTACGGGAAGGGTCATGAGGAGAGTTTGCGGCAGCGGAGCGCATCGGGGTACCGCCGGGCGGATTCTTTCTGACTTTTCCGACTCGCCGTTTGATAGTGACATCTCGTTCATTGTCGGGCACTCTCATCCTGTCGAGAACTGCTTGTTTGGACAGCTGAGGAGACAATTGTGCGCAAAGTTCGCCGCCCCCGCGCCCTCGCCGCCGGTCTCGCGGCCCTACTGACAGCCACCCTGGCACCAGCGGCCGGCCTGGCCCCAGCGACCGCTCAGGCCGCCAACCCGTCGCAGCCGGACAGTGCGGCCGCAACCACCTCGGTGCCGGTGCAGCTGGTGTCGATCACCGATTTCCACGGATACCTGCGGCCGCCGTCGCCGGCCGACGGCGGGACCATCGCCGGGCCCGACGGGACCACCCAGGTCGTCGGCGGAGCGGCGTACCTGGCGACCCATCTGAACGACATCCGGGCCGGTCACCAGAACTCGATCTTCTTCGCCGACGGGGACAACTTCTCTGGCTGGCCGTTCGAGGTCGACGCGCACGCGGACGAGCCGACGATCGAGGTGCTGAACGCGCTCGGGGTCGAGTTCTCCAGCGTCGGCAATCACGAGCTGGACGTGTCGAAGAGCTTCCTGGTCGACCACATGACCAAGGGCAAGTGCTTCGGCACGATCGGCGTGGACAGCTGCTTCACCGACTCGACCGGCCACCGGTTCCACGGGGCGAACTTCGAGTTCCAGTCGGCCAACATCGTCGACGCCAAGGGCCGCACGATCGTCGCGCCGTACACGATCCGCTGGGTCCGCGATCACGGTCGCGCGTACCCGATCGGCTTCATCGGGATGACGGTCCCGGACACGCCGGTCGGCTCCACGTCGTACCAGCCGGACCTGAAGGCGCTCGACCCGGTCGAGTCGGCGAACCGCGCGGCGGCCGAGCTGACCAAGCTGGGTGTGAAGGCGATCGTGCTGAACATGCACGACGGTGGCACCGACGCGTCGGCGACGTACGACAACTGCATCAACCCGAGTGGTCCCGCGATCGACCTGGCTCGCAAGGTGACGCCGCAGATCGACGCGATCGTCACCGGCCACTGGCACGCCGCGTTCAACTGCAGCATCCCGGACCCGGACGGCAACCCGCGCCCGGTGGTCGAGGCCGCGAACCACGGCCGGCTGATCAACGAGATCAACCTGCAGCTCGACGGCCGGACCGGTGAGGTACTGCGCGACCAGACCACGTCGACCAACCACGCCGTCACCCGCGACGTCACGCCGGACCCGAAGATCCAGCAGATCGTCGACTACTGGGCGGCTGCCGGCGACCGGAAGTACGCCGAGCCGGTTGCGACGATCACCGGTGATTTCACTCGGACCGCCAATGCGGCTGGCGAAAGCACCCTGGCCGACCTGGCCGCCGACGTACACCTGTGGACCGCCCGGCAGAACGGCAGCGCGGACCTCGGCCTGATCGCGGCCAAGCCCTCCGTCGGATCCACCGCACTGCGCGGCGACCTTCTGGTTGCCAACAGCAACAAGCCGGGCGACGCCGACGGACGAGTCATGCTCGGTGAGTCGTGGGACGCGTACGGCTACGGCAACCCGGTGCTGACCGTGAGCCTCACCGGCGCCCAATTGGACGCCGTACTGGAGCAGCAGTGGCAAACGCAGACCAACGGGACGGTGAAGTTCGCGCCGCTCGCGCTCTCCGGCAATGTCACCTACGCCTTCGACGCAAGCCGGCCGGTCGGCGACCGCATCGATCCCGCCGACGTGGAGATCGACGGCACCGCACTCGACCCGGCCAAGACCTACCGCGTCGCCGCCCTCGCCTACACAGTGATCGGCGCCGACGGCTACTCGGCCTTCAAGGCCTACACCGACCCGGTCCGCAACAACACCGACCATGAGACGTTCGCGGCGTACCTGAAGGCCCACAAGACCGTGACGCCGGCACCGCTCAACCGGGTGACGCAGAAGGGCTGACGCGTCATAGTCGATGTGTGGTGCTCGCGTTCGGCGGCGATCTGGAGTTCGACCCGGCCCTGTTCGAGGTGCGGCGGGGTGGTGTTCCGGTGCCGTTGGAGCCCCAGGCGTTCGATGTGCTGGCCTATCTCGTTTCGCACCGTGATCGGGTCGTTCCGAAAGAGGAACTGATGGACGGGGTCTGGGGCGGCCGTTTCGTCAGCGAGACGGCCGTCACCAGCCGGATCAAGCAGGTCCGGCGGGCGCTCGGCGACGACGGCCACAGTCAGCGGATGATCCGGACCCAGCACGGCCGGGGCTACCGGTTCGTCGCGCCGGTCGAGGCGCGGACGGTGCTCCGGGCGGCCGAGCCGATCCGGTACACCGTCAGCGACGGGCTCCACATCGCCTACCAGGTGACCGGTGGCGGTCCGCTCGACATCGTGCTGATCTCGGGGTTCGTGTCCCACCTCGAGCTGGACTGGGGCGACCCGCGGCACGCGCACTTCCTGCATCGGCTGGGGTCGTTCGGCCGGTTGATCCGGTTCGACAAGCGCGGCACCGGGATGTCGGACCGGCCGTCCGGTCTGCCGGACGTCGAGACCCGGATGCACGACGTCCTGTCCGTGATGGATGCCGTCGGTTCGGAGCGCGCGGTGCTCGTCGGGTACTCGGAGGGCGGGCCGATGGCGATCCTGTGCGCCGCAGCCCACCCCGAACGCGTCGCCGGGCTCGTGCTGTACGGGACGTATGCCAAGCGAGCCTGGTCGGAGGACTATCCCTGCGCGCAGAAGGAGGAAGTCTGGGCCGCTTACGCCGAGGAACTCGTCAGCCGCTGGGATTGGGAGGCGGACATGCGGATGCGCTGCCCATCCGCGGACGAGCCGATGCAGCGGTGGTGGGGGCAACGCATGCGGGCCGCGGCGACGCCGTCGACGGTCCGGGCGCTGATGAACATGAACGCACTCGTGGACGTCCGGGACGCGCTGCCCGCCGTACGGGTCCCGACCCTGGTCCTCCATCGGCTGGGCGACGCGCTCATCGATCCCGCCGGCGCCCGGTACCTCGCGGAGCGCATTCCCGGTGCCCGGCTCGAACTCATCGAGGGCGAGGACCACTTCGTCTCCGGCGATCCCGATCAGATCCTCGACGCGATCGAGCGGTTCCTGCACGAGCTCCCCGCAGCTGAGCCTCGCCCGTCGGCCCTCGCCGCCGTCGTCGCGCCGGCCGGGCCACGCGCCGACGAGGTCGCGGACGGTCTGGTCGCGGCGGGCGGTCGTCGGTGCTCGGGTCCGGACGGCCGGGTCGTGGTGCTGTTCGACGGTCCGGCGACGGCGGTGCGGGCCGGCCTCGCTCAGCTTCACGCAGTGGCCAGGCTTGGTGTCGCCATCGCCGAGGTTCCGCGTGACGAGACCGAGCTCGACGCGTACGGCGTACTGACCGCGATCGCCATGGCCGACCAGGCGGCGCCGGGATCGGTGTGGCTGACGTCGGCGGTGCGCGACCTGCTCGCCGGCTCCGGTGTCGTGACGGAGTACGCCGGCGAGCACGTGATCGGTGGGGTCGAGCCACAGGCGGTGTTTTGGGCGCTGTGATCAGGCGGTCGCGACGTCGATCGACACCGGGACACCGTGCGTGATCACGTCGTACACGGCCGAGCGGTTCATGGACTGCTCGACCAGGGCCTTCAGCTTCTGCGCCTCGGCGTCGCCCTTGACGTGGAAGACGACCCGGATCGCTTCGTACCCGTTGCGGACGTCTGGGTCGAGGCCGAGGATGCCGAGCAGGTTGATGTCGCCCTCGACCGTGGACGTGACCTCATCGAGGTCGATCCCCCGGGCGGCGGCGATGTTCGCCAGCCCGCTGGTGAGGCAGGCTGCCAGGGCGTGCAGCAGGTGCTCGGCCGGCGTCGGGCCGTTGTCGCCGCCGACCAGTACCGGCGGGTGGTCGGCGTCGAAGGTGAAGTCGGCGGGACGGGTGTTCTCCTGTCCGGCTCCGTAGAACCCGTTGATCGTGCCGCGGTTGTGCGTGCCGCTGATCCACCGGTTGGTGGCGCGGAACTGGAAGCGGGCGATCTCCGGCTGGGCCTTGACGGCGTCGAGCGTCGCGAACAACGTGGCGGTGTCGACTCCGTTCCGATGGCTGTCGGTCGTGGTTGCGGTCATGATGCTCTTCCTTTCAGGCAGCAAGGTTTGCTGTGAGTCCGGGAAACGAGGCCAACGCGTCGGCCTCGCGTTCGAGTGCGTCGCTGAGCTGGAGTTGCAGCTCCACGAAGCGGTTCGGCGGTGGGAAGGCGGTCAACGCGCAGGTCAGGTCGAAGACCTCGCGCGCCATGGCGTCCCGCGTCTGCTGGTACGACGTCATCGCGGTCCGCTCGGCCGTGGGGTCGTCGAGGCACCGGTCGATGGCGGTCGCCAGCAGCTCCGCATCGCGGAACGCGTCGGTGATGCCGTGCCCGGTGATCGGATCGCGGTGATAGCCGGCATCGCCGACGAGGGCCCACCCCGGTCCGTGGGATCGGCGAAGGTAGTTCGGAAGATCCGCGGTTCCACGCAGTCGTGCCGTGATACGGCCGGCGCGGACTCGGTGGCCGAGGTCGGGCACCAGCAGTTCGAGCTGTTGGACGAACGCCGCGCCGCGTCCGGAGCCCGCCGTACGGATCGGTTCGAGCAGCGGGGTCGGGCGGATCAGCCAGACACACGCCGCACCGTCATGCGTCGGGAAAACGCCGGCGAACGCATCGGGCGCGATGTGGAACTCGTAGGTGTCCGATCGGAGACCGGTCACATAGGTGTAGAAGACCGCGCATGGTGAGGTGTGCTGCTCGAGCGTCTCGGCGCCGAAGTAGCCCGCCATGCGCGACCCGCGGCCGTCCGCGCCGACCACCACGCGGGCCGGCAGTTCGACGCGGTCGCCGTTCGCGGACCGGCCGACGATGCCGGCGACCCGGCCAGCGTCCGATCGCAGCAGACCGGTCGCGGTCACCCCGGTCCGGAGCTCTGCGCCTGCCGCCACCGCCGCGTCGGCCAGCAGACCGTCGAGCACGTGACGACGGGGTGCGACCAGCATGTCCACGCCGGCGCGCTGCTTGATCCGCCGTACCTTCGACTCGCCCTCGATGTCGAACCGCACCTGCGTGACCGCCGGCGCGCCGCTGTCGAGGACGCGATCGAGCAGACCCCAGCGGGACAGTTGGACGACGCCGCCACGGATGAGTCCGTGCGTCGACAGCGTGTCGCTCGGCAGTCGCGTCTTGTCGACCATGAGGACGTCGTGACCCATCCCCGCCAGCAACCTCGCGGTCGCCGCCCCGGCACACCGTGCCCCAACCACCACAACGTCGTACATCTGCCGCCCCCATCTCCACCCCGATGGGACGACTCTGCGCCGCGTTGGTCATCCGAAGCTTGGAGAGGACGTGGAGTCCGGATGGAGGCCGAATCTCCACGACTTCTCCACATTTCACCGCCCGGCCGCCGGCCCCTAGGACAGGTTGCCGGGACCTGGGACAGGTCGTGCGGCGTCCCAGGTCTCCAGTTCCTGTCCGAGGTCTCGCCCTCACACGGCCGATGGTTGGCCGAGCGGATTCCTCGATCCACCGTGATCGTCCGCCCGGCGAAGGTCATGGCGCCACGATCGTCAGGTATTGGGACGACATGTTCGCCACACTCGTCACCGCTCTCGGAGTTGCTCGCCCTTAAGGATGCCGGTGCGTCTTTGGGGAAAGAAATCGTCGCCCAGTGCACATTAGTTTCCGCAAATCGCGCCGGCCCGCATCCTGTCCTCACTGCTCCGGCACGTTCCGAGGAGTGGGGACAGGATTTGGGGACCGCGGACAGGAACCGGGAACCGGGGACAGGTCGTGCGGGGGCCCAGGTCCGCGGTTCCTGTCCGAGGTCTCGGTTCTCGGCCGAGTCTGCGTTCGCGCCTTGGTCCGGACTAGCGCGCGCGGTGTTGTTCGGCGAGTTGTTTGAGGTACTGCGCGCTGGCTTTCGGGATGCGGGTCTGGGTGTCGTAGTCGACGCGGACGATGCCGAAGCGTTTGACGTAGCCGTAGGCCCATTCGAAGTTGTCCATCAGGGACCAGGCCAGGTAGCCGCGGATGTCGGCGCCCTGGCGGATGGCTTCGGCAACGGCGGCGAGGTGGGAGGCGAAGTACGCCGTACGGTCGGTGTCGTCGACGAAACCGGTGGCGTCGGGGACGTCCTCGAAGGCGGAGCCGTTCTCGGTGATGACCATCGGGAGGCCCGGGTAATCGCGGGCGATGCCGACGAGGAGGTCGGTGAAGCCTTCGGGGACGATCTCCCAGTCCATCGCCGTGCGGGGCTTGTTCAACGGGAGCGTGCGGCTGATCGGCAGCCCGTCCGCGTCCACCGTGCTGCCGTCCTCGGCGTAGCCGGTGAACTTCTGGCTGAAGTAGTAGTTCACCCCGAGTACGTCGATCGGCGCCGAGATGATGTCCAGATCGCCGTCGAGCACCGGGAGCTCGACACCTTCGCGGGCCAGGTCGGCGACCACGTCGGCGGGGTAGCGGCCGATGACGAGCGGGTCGAGGTAGATGCGTCGTCCCACCCCGTCCGCACGGCGCGCCGCCTCGACATCCGGCTCCGCATCCGAAGCCGGGTACGCCGTCGCCACGTTCAGTGTGATCCCGATGTCGAGCTTGCGCGGCGCTGCCTCGCGTATGCGGGACGTCGCCAATCCGTGCCCGAGCAGCAGGTGATGAACGGCTGCCAGGGCCGCCGGGTACTCGCGTCGCCCCGGCGCATGAGCGCCGTACGCGTAGCCGAGCATCGCCGAGCACCAGGGTTCGTTGAGCGTGGTCCAGGTGTCGACCCGATCCTTGAGCGCGTCGAACACCATCATCGAGTAGTCCGCGAACCGGTACGCCGTGTCGCGCACCGGCCAGCCGCCGGCGTCCTCGAGCTCCTGCGGCAGATCCCAGTGGTACAGCGTCACCCACGGATCGATGCCCTGGGCAAGCAGCTCGTCGACGAGCCGGTCGTAGAACGCGATCCCGGCCGGGTTCACCGGACCCCTGCCGCGCGGCTGCACCCGCGGCCACGCCACCGAGAACCGGTAGGTGTCGAACCCGAGGTCCTTGATCAGGGCGACATCGGCCGGCATCCGGTGGTAGTGGTCGCAGGCGACATCCCCGGTGTCGCCGTTGTCGATCGCGCCCGGCACCCGGCAGTAGGTGTCCCAGATCGACGGCGTCCGGCCGTCGGCGTCGATGGCGCCCTCGATCTGGTACGCCGACGTAGCGACCCCCCACCGAAACCCACCCGGCAGCCCCGCCACAAATGCAGTGCTCATACTCAACGATCTCCCTGCGAGAAGTGATAAGAGCTTACGTCCGAAGAATCGAGGGCAATAGGCCACGGATCTTCGGACGTAAGGGGTGGGGTCAGCCGACGCGGCCGGGGAGCCAGCAGGCGACGGATCGGCTGGGGTCGTTGCGCGCCGACGGGATTCCCAGCAGCGGGATGTCGGTCGAGCAACGGTCGAAGGCGTGCGGGCAGCGCGGGTGGAACGCACAGCCGGACGGCATCCCACGCAGGTCTGGTGGCGAACCCGGGATGCCGGCCAGCTCCTTGCGGGCACCGCGCAGGGCTGGGAAGGACTTGAGCAGCCCTTCGCTGTAAGGATGCAACGAGTCCTTGTACAGGTCCGCCGAGCGCGCCTCCTCGACGATCCGGCCGCCGTACATGATCGCGATCCGGTCGGAGAACTCGACCAGCAGCGAGAGGTCGTGCGTGATGAACAGAACCGAGAACCCGAGCCGTTCGCGCAGCTCGACCAGTTGGGCCAGGATCTGCCGCTGCATGACCACGTCAAGCGCGGTGGTCGGCTCGTCCATGATGACGATCTGCGGTTCGAGGACGAGCGCCATCCCGATCATCACGCGCTGCCGCATGCCGCCGGACAGCTGATGCGGGTATGCGTCCATCCGGTCGGCGGAGATGCCGACGAGCTTGAGCATCTCCTTGGCCCGCGCGACTCGTCCCTGCGGACTCAACTGCGGTTCGTGCGCCTTGATCACGTCGAGCATCTGGGTCGAGACCTTGTGCACCGGGTTCAGCGAGTTCATCGCGCCCTGGAACACGATCGACGTCTCGGCCCAGCGGAACTTCCGCAACTCCGGGTCCGTCAGCGCCATCACGTCGTACGCGTCGCCGCTCGGCGGGTGGTAGATCACCGACCCCCCGCTGATCACGCCAGGTGGTGGCAGCAGTCGCGTCACGCCGTACGCCAGCGTCGACTTGCCGCTGCCGCTCTCGCCGGCCAACCCGAGCACTTCGCCGCGATGCAGCGTCAGCGTGACATCACGGACCGCCTGCACCGCCTGATCGCCGAGGCCGTAGTCGACGTGGAAGTTCTTGATCTCCAGCACCGGCTCCCTCATGCCGCGTCCTCCTTCCGGCGTACGACGGGAGTCGCAGGCGCATCCTTGGACGACAGGACCGGGGTGAACCCGACCCGCATCCGGACCGAGTGGCCGTCCGTGGTCTTCACCCGGGTGTGGCCACTGCTGCGCAACCGCGGACTGACGAACTCGTCGATCCCGAAGTTGATCAGCGACAGCGCCGTACCGAGGATCGCGATCGCGAGACCGGCCGGGACGAACCACCACCAGGCACCCTGAGCCAGGGCCTGCTGGCTTTGCGCCCAGAACAGGATCGTTCCCCAGTTCCATTCGGAGATCGTCGAGATGCCGATGAAGGCCAGCGTGATCTCGGACATCACCGCGAAGATGACCGTCCCGACGAAGCCGGAGGCGATGATCGCGGTCAGGTTCGGCATGATCTCGGCGGTGATGATCCGCCAGGTGCTCTCACCGGTCGCCCGCGCGGCCTCGACGTAGTCGCGCCGTCGCAACGACAGCGTCTGCGCGCGCAGCACTCGCGCGCCCCAGGCCCACGAGGTGAACCCGATGACCAAGGCAACCATGAGATCGCCGGCCGAAGGGATGGTCGAGGCAACGATGATGATCAGCGGCAACGCCGGGATCACCAGGAAGACGTTCGACAGCGCCGACAGGCTCTCGTCAGCGGCACCGCCGAGGAAGCCGGCGCTGACACCGATCAGGATCGACAACGCGGTCGCCACGATGCCGGCCAGCAGGCCGACGAACATCACGCCGCGGGTGCCGACCAGGACCTGGCTGAAGATGTCCTGCCCGAGGTGCGTCGTCCCGAACCAGTGCTTGCCGGACGGCGGCTGGATCAGGTCGCTGCTGCGGGCGGACGGGTCGTACGGCGCGATCCACGGGCCGATGATCGCGATCAGGCAGAAGAACGCGAGCACGATCAGGCCGGTGGCGGCCTTGGGGTTGGCGACGAAGCGCAACCGGCGGCGCTTCGCCGGTGCCGCGGCGACCTCGGGACCTCCCGGCGTGACCGCGGTGATGGTGCTGGCTGGTGCTGACACTGTGATCAGCCCTCCTTCCGGGTGCGCGGGTCGAGCAGCAGGTAGGTGATGTCGGCCATCAGGTTGGCGACGAGCACGGACAGCGTGATCACCAGGAACACGCCTTGCATCAGCGGGTAGTCCTTCGCGCCGACGGCCTGGAACAGGTTGTAGCCGATGCCCGGGTAGGAGAAGACGATCTCCACCAGCAGCGTGCCGCCGACGATGAAGCCGAGCGACAGCGCGAAGCCGGAGACGCTCGGCAGCAGCGCGTTCCGGGCGGCGTAGCCGACCATCACCCGGCGCTCGGGCAGACCCTTGGCATGGGCAACGGTGATGTAGTCCTCGGATGCGACGGTCACCAGCATGTTCCGCATGCTGAGGATCCAGCCGCTGACCGACGAGATCAGGATCGTGACGGCCGGCAGCAGGCTGTGCTGGATCGCGCTGCCGATGAACTGGCTGTCCCAGGACGGCACCAGGCCGGGCTCGTAACCGCCCGACGACGGGAAGAAGCTGCCCGGACCGGCCAGCAGCGTGATCGCCAGCAGGCCCAGCCAGAAGTACGGGATCGACGACAGGAAGGTTGTCGCGGGCA
Organism: Kribbella sp. NBC_01484; assembly: GCF_036227145.1. Classification (NCBI taxonomy): domain Bacteria; kingdom Bacillati; phylum Actinomycetota; class Actinomycetes; order Propionibacteriales; family Kribbellaceae; genus Kribbella; species Kribbella sp. NBC_01484. Next base: position 568,117 of record NZ_CP109437.1, on the reverse strand, counting down.
ACAGCCCGTCCAGCCAGGAGCCGCGGCGCCAGCCCGCCAGGACGCCGAGCGACGTACCGATCATGAAGCTGGCGAACGTCGTGATGCCGACCAGCGCGATCGTCCACGGCAGGCTCTGCCGAAGGATCTCCGAGACCGGGGTGGGGAAGAAGGTGAACGACAACCCGAGGTCGCCGTGGAGCACCTGTCCCCAGTAGTCGACGTACTGGCTCCAGAGCGAGGCATTCTTGTCCAGGCCGAACAGCACGTACAGCGAGTTGATCGCCTCGGTGCTCATCTGGCCCTGGAACTTGTTGATCAGCGAGGTGACCGGGTCGCCCGGGATCAGCCGCGGGATGAAGAAGTTGATGGTGAGCGCGGCCCACGCGGTGAAGAGGTAGAAGGCGATCCGTTGCAGGAGGAACCTCACTTGGCCGCTCCTTCCTCGTAGAGCCAGCACGCGGCCCAGTGGCCCGGGGTGTTGTCATGGTTGGCCGGCAGGTCGAAGCGGGGCGGGAGTTCGGTCGAGCACTTCGGCATCGCGTGCACGCACCGCGGGTGGAAGCGGCAACCGGACGGCGGCGCGATCAGGCTCGGCGGCTCGCCGCTGCCCTGGTCCTCCGGTGCGCGCAGATCTCCGACCCGGTCCAGACGATCGGGGTCCGGGGCGCTCTCGATCAGCAGGCGGGTGTACGGATGCGCCGGGTTCTGGGTGACGGTCTCCGAGTCGCCGCCCTCGACCAGCCGGCCGGCGTACATCACCAGCGTCTCGTCGGCGAAGTACCGGGCCGACGCGATGTCGTGGGTGATGTAGAGGATGGCCAGGTTGAGCCTTTCCTTGAGGTCGCGCAGCAGGTTCAGTACGCCGAGCCGGATCGACACGTCGAGCATCGACACCGGCTCGTCCGCGAGCAGCGCCTCCGGGTCGGCGCCGAGGGCACGGGCGATCGAGACGCGCTGACGCTGTCCGCCGGACAGTTCGTGCGGGAACTTGTCGAGGTAGCGCTCCGGCGGGGTGAGCTGCACCTGGACCAGCAGGTCGCGCAGGTTCTCCTCGAGATCGCCCGCCCGGCCGTGGATCTTCAGCGACCGGGTCAGGTGGTACCGCACGGTGTGCGTCGGGTTCAGCGAGGCGAACGGGTCCTGGAAGATCATCTGCACCCGACGGCAGTACGCGCGGAACCTGCGGCCGCCGTGGACCGTGACGGACTCGCCGTGCAGCCGGATGTCACCGGACGTCCGTCCGTACAACTGGGCCATCAGCCGGGCGACGGTCGACTTGCCCGAACCGGACTCGCCGACCAGTGCGGTCACGCGGCCCCGGCGCAGGGTGAGCTTGATGTCGTCCACCGCGTGGACTGCCTTGCGATCGCGGCTGAGCAGGTCGCGGACTCCCCGCCGTACTGGGAAATGCTTGGTGAGGCCGTCGGCCTCGAGGACCACCTCGGTGTCGGTCACCGTCATGGATTCGGGTCTCCTGTCGTGGCACCGCGGCGCCGGGAGCGTGAACTCCCGGCGCCGCGGTCCGGCCTCACTGGCTGCCGGCGGGCTTCAGGTTCAGGACGATCTGCAGGGCGTTCTGCTGGGTCGGCTGGGCCGGCCCGTACTGGTTCTGCTCGTCCGGCCAGCCGACCCAGTTCTTGGTGCTGTAGAGACCGCCGACGTTGGACGCCGAGGTGGGGATCATCGGCATCTGCTCGACCATGATCTTCTGCAGCGTGTTCAGCGCCGTGCTCCGGGTCGCGTCGTCGGCGGCGTTGGCGTACTCGTCCAGCGCCTTGGTCGCCTCGGGGCTGTTGAACCGGCCGTAGTTGCCGCTCACGCCGCCCTTACCGACCGGCTTCAGGATCTTGCCGTCCATGATGTTCTGGTAGATGTCGAACGGCGTCGCGCCACCGTTGGTCCAGTGCATCGCCGCGTCGAAGTTGCCCTCGTCGATGTTCTTGAACCACGCGTCCTGGTTGGCCTTGTCGACGGTGGCCTTGATCCCGATCGTGGACAGGTTGTCCTTGATGATCTCCAGGTCGGTGATGTAGTCGGACCAGCCGGCCGGGTCGGTCAGCGTGATCGTCACCGGCTTACCGGTCGGGTCCTTCAGCACGTTGCCCTCGAGCTTGAAGCCGGCGTCGGTCAGGTCCTTCTTCGCGCCGTCGACGTCGACCGAGTGCGACTTGTCCTTGTAGTCCGGCGCGATGAACGACTCACCGGCCGGCGTCGGGATGCCCGTGACGGACTCGACCTTCGGGTAGAAGTAGCCGGCCTCACCCTGCTGGAAGATGTCGTCGCGGTTGATCACCTTGTCCATCGCCCGCCGCAGCGCCGGGTTGTCGAAGGGCTTGCGGGTGGTGTTGATCCACAGACCGTGGATGCCGAGGTTCGCCGGGAACCAGAGCTTGTGGTTCTTCGGGTCCTTGTCCTGGTAGACGGCCTTCACGTTCGGGACGAAGACGAAGCTCCACTCCGAGGCGCCGTTGGCCAGCGCGGTGGTCTGCGCGTTGTTGTCGTTGTACGACGTGTACCGCAGCTCCTTCACCTTCGGCAGGTCCTGCCAGTACGAGTCCCGAAGCGTCAGCGTGGTGGTCTGCGGGGTGAACGACTTCACCGTGTACGGACCGGTGCCGATCGGGTTCTTCAGCGTGTCCTGGGTCGGGTCCTTCAGGGTCGACCACTGGTGCTTCGGGACCACGAACACGGTCAGGATCTTGTTCTGGTTGGTGAACTGGGACCGGGTGAAGGTCAGGTCGACCTTGTTGCCGGACGCGGTGATGGTGCCGTACGGGATCGCGTCCTGGTTCAGGCCCTCGTGGTCCTTGCGGAGCTGGAACGAGTACGCGACGTCGTCGGCCGTCATCGGCTGGCCGTCGGACCACTTCACCCCGTCGCGAATCGTGAACGACAGCTTGGTGAAGTTCGCGTCCCACTTCCACTCGGTGGCCAGCCACGGCTTGCCCGGCTCGGTCGGCTTGATGCCGTTGATCATCACCAGCGGCTCGAAGATCATCCAGCGGTAGCCCAGCGAGGCGCCCGAGGAGGAGCCGAGGAACGGGTTGTGGTTCTCGGTCTGCGGGCCGTTCGGCATGCCGACGTTCAGCACGGTGGCCGTGCTGCTCGACGTGTTGGCGGCATTGTTCCCGTCCCCGTTACTGCAGGCAGCCAGTGCGGCTGCCGCGAGCAAGCCCGTCAGGGCCAGCGCGACAGTGCGTCGTGCTCGCATCGGTTCCTCCTGTGTATCTGTTGGCGGATGCTCACGCCTGAGCCGCGTGAGCAGGTGCATCGTGGCGTGAGAACGCTCTCATGGGAAGAGTGGACGCCTTGACGGATCGATCTCGAAGGGGTTCTCGCCGGCGGCGGGACAGGGGCAGCTGCCCCGCCGCCGGAGCCTTCAGTTGGCCGTCGCGTCCGAAGATCTGTGGGTCATAGCCCTCACTTCTTCGGACGTAGTCGGTAGGGGGCGGGTTTCGGGGCGGTGGAGCTGCGGACGATCAGGGTCGTCGGCAGCACTTGGGGTTCGGCCGGCAGCGGCGTGCCGCCGAAGTAGCCCATCAGCATCCGGGCCGCGGCCTGACCCATCTGGCGCATCGGCTGATGCACCGTGGTCAGGGGCGGCTCGGTGTGTTCGGCGTACGGAATGTCGTCGAAGCCGACCACCGACACGTCGTTCGGCACGTTCCGTCCGGTCTCCCGGACGGCCTGGATGGCGCCGCCGGCCGACAGATCGTTGTGGGCGAAGATCGCGTCGAACTCGAGTCGCTGGTCGAGTGCGTACTGGACGCCGCGGCGTCCGCTCGCATGGGTGAAATCGCCCTCGAACACGAGTCTCGGGTCGAGCTCGAAGCCGGCCTCGGCGTAGGTGTCGCGGAAGCCGTCCAGGCGTTCGTGGGTGCAGCCGAACCGTTCGACGCCGGTGATCACCAGTGGCCGGCGGCGGCCGAGTTCGAGCAGGTGCCGGGCGGCGCACTCGCCCCCGGCCCGGTTGGTGGTGGCGACGGACGGGAACTGTGGGCGCCGGGCCCGGTCGTCGATCAGGACGACCGGAAGGCCGCGCGCGTGGAGTTGCTCGATGTAGGTGAGCGTGCCTTCCGGCTCGATCACCAGCAGGCCGTCGAACGACTGGGCCGAGACCTGCGAGGCGAACTGGTGCATCGACTCCTCACCCCGGTTGAAGGTGAACAGCAGCAGTCCGTAGCCCTCGCTCTCGACCACGTCGACGGCGCCCTGCAGCACCTCGCCCATCCAGGGCCAGGTGAGCGACGGGACCAGCATGCCGACGATCCGGGTCCGGCCGCGGGCCAGGCCGACCGCACGGGCGCTCGGTACGTAGCCGAGCTCGTCGATGACCTGACGGACCCGTTCGGCGGTGCGCAGGTCGAGCTCACCCTTGCCGTTGAGCACGCGCGACACGGTCGTCTTGCTGACACCGGCACGCGCCGCGACATCGGCGATGGTGATCGACACTGCACTGCTCCCCTCGGGCGGGTGAGGGTTCCGGTGGGGGCCGGAACCGGTTTCGGAAGCGGTTCCGTAGAGTGAAGCGGAGTGAGCAAGGGGTCGTCAATCACGGGGCGGTAACGAATCGCGGCTTAATTCATGACCTGGACGAAGGTGCCCCTTCCGGCCTGTCGGTACGACGTGATGGACTCTGGGCGAGCGGCCTGCCGGAGGCCGGACAGGCAGGGGCAGAGGGCATGGATGCACGGCGGACCACTGTGCGCGACATGCGTCGGTCCAACCGGTCCGTGCTCCTCACCGGCATCTACCGCGACGGTCCGCTCAGTCGCCAGGAGTTGAGCGTCCGGACATCGCTGAGCGCCGCGAGCGTCAGCAACCTGGTCGGCGAACTGATCGCCGAAGGCGTGGTCGAGGAGGCCGGCTCGGTCGAGTCCGAGGGCGGCCGGCCGCGCGTCCTGCTGCGGGTGTCACCGACGTTCCGGTACGTCGTCGGCGCCGAGGTCGGCGAGACCCGGATCCGCGTCGAACTGTTCGACCTGGCGATGAACGTGCTCGCCACCTGGGATCACCCGATCAACGAGCCGGAGCCCGCGGTAGTGGTCAAGCACGTGCTGGAAGGCCTGGCGGTAGTGATCGGGTCGGCCGGGGTCCGGTCCGAGCAGATCCTCGGCCTGGGTGTCGCGGTCTCCGGGGTGGTCGAGGGGAACGCCGTCGTCGATGCGCAGACGCTTGGCTGGGACAGGGTGCCGCTGGGGCAGATGCTTGCTGAGGGCATCGATATCCCGATCCACGTGGACAACGGCGCGAACATGCTCGGCCAGGCGGAGATGTGGTTCGGTGCCGGGCGCGGCGCGACAGACGCGGTCGTCGCGCTGGTGGGCTCGGGTGTCGGGTGCGCACTGGTTGCCGGTGGCTCCAGCTACCGCGGGACCCGCAGCAGTGCAGGCGAATGGGGCCACATGACGATCGCGTACGGCGGCCGCCGGTGCCGGTGTGGCGCGGACGGGTGCCTCGAGGCGTACGTCGGCGCGGAGGGCGTGCTCGAGCGGTACCGCGAGGCTGGTGGGACGTTGGCCGCGGTGGACGAGGAGGCGGCGTTCGTCGAGTTACTCGACTCCGTGCGTACGTCGGAGCTCGCGGCAACGATCGTGGACGAGACGATCGGCTATCTGGCCGCCGGCTTCGCGAACCTGGTCAACCTGGTGAATCCGGAGCGCATCGTGCTCGGCGGATGGGCGGGGCTCATGGTGGGGGAGCGCTACCTGCCGCAGTTGCGCGAGGTGGCCGGCCGGCATGCGTTGCGCCTGCCGTATTCCCAGGTCTCCATCGAACTCTGCGAGCTCGGCCGAGACGCCGTCGCGCTGGGCGCAGCAACCCTTCCGGTCCTGCGGTTGCTCCGCGACGGTGGCGTCGTACCGCTGCGGAGCAACCGCTAGGGCGGTGGGGAAAGAAACTTGCGCTGGGTGACGAGAAGTTTCCCCGCCGGGCCGGTCAGACGGTCCACTTCTGGTTGGCGGCGCCGGTGCAGGTCCAGGTCTGGACCGGGGTCGCGTTGGCGGAGTTGTTGCCGGTGACATCGAGGCACTTGTTGGCCTGTGGATTCACCAGGTCATGGCCGGCCGAGTAGGTCCATTGTTGCGCGCCGGTTCCGTTGCAGGTCCAGAGCTGGACTTTCGCGCCGTCGGCAAGGGATCCCGCGTTCACGTCGAGACACTTGCCCAGGGCGCGGATCGTGCCGTCGCCGGGGCGGGTCCATTGCTGGGCGCCGGTGCCGTTGCAGTCGTAGAGCTGGACCGGCGTACCGTCCGAGGAGTTGGCGGCGGCGACGTCCAGGCACTTGCCGGCCAGGCCGGTGATCTGGGTTCCGCCGGAGCTGCTGCCGAGGCTGGACACGCGGACGTAGTCGACCGTCATCGTCTGCGGCATCACCGTCGAGCCGTCGGGGTAGCCCGGCCAGTAGCCGCCGACCGCGACGTTCATGATCAGGAAGAACGGGTGGTTGTAGACCCAGGTGTTGCCGTTCAGGTCGGCCGGCGTACGGCGCTGGTACTGGACGCCGTCGACGAACCAGGTGATCGCGTTCGGCTCCCAGTCGACCCGGTACGTGTGGAACCCGTTCCGGAACGGCTGTCCGTCCGGAGAGTTGTACGCCGCGCCGGATGCCGCCGGCGCCGGAGTAGCCGGGGCCGTGGATCGTGCCGTGCACGGTGTTCGGCTCGCGGCCGATGTTCTCCATGATGTCGATCTCGCCGTCGTTCGGCCAGTTGCCGCCACCAAGCATCCAGAACGCGGGCCAAACCCCTTGTGTGCCGGGAATCTTGATCCGGGCCTCGAATCGGCCGTAGGTCTGGGTGAACGTCTGCGCGGTGAGCAACCGGGCCGAGGTGTACTGGCAGGGGCCGTAGTGGCACTGGAAGCCACCGTTCTCCTGGCGGGCGGTGATCACCAGGTTGCCTTGCCCGTCGAGCGCGGAGTTGCGGGTGCTGTTGGTGTAGTACTCGCGCTCGTCGTTGCCCCAGCCGGAGCCGCCGATGTCGTACCGCCACTTGGCGGGATCGGGGGCCTGGCCGGCCGGGCCGTCGAAGGTCTCCTCCCAGATCGTCGCGGTCGCCGCGGCGGGCGCTTGCTGACCGGCCTGGGCGGGGGCTTGGAGGAGGGTGGTGCCGACGAGTGCGGCACCGATCGCGACGAGCGCCGCGACACGGGAACGCTTCATGGATGCCTCATTTCTCACGGGGGCGTCGGGAGACAGGGCTCGGCCGCAGCTTGCTGTGAGAACGCTTTCACGTCAAGGTCGTGACTAAATAAAAGACCTGAAAAAAGTACGGGCGCGCCGTTGACACGGCTGTGCACGGATGGTTACCTCGTGCTGACCACCTGTTGCGGCGCGGGCAGACGCCGACAACCCCTGTGATGTCCCAGAACCCTTTAGTACAAGGGAGAACCGCCCCATGCCCGCGAAACGCTTCCTGCCGGTTGCGGTCGCCGCCTTGTGCGTGGCCGCCGCCGGACTCGGTTTCGGCACCGCCCCATCCGCCCAGGCCGCCGGTGAGCAGGTCAACATCTGGCTGACCACCACCAACGACTCGGCCGGCCAGAACGTCACCCGCGGTCTGCAGCAGCAGACGCCGGTGAACTTCGGCCCGGCCGGCGGCTCGGCCAACCAGACGATCACGGTCAACGAGAACACGACGTACCAGTCCTTCGAGGGCGGTGGCGCGTCGTTCGCCGACAGTTCCGCCTGGCTGCTGAACAGCAGCAACACGATCTCCGCGGCCACCCGCGACCAGGTGATGAAGGACCTGTTCGACCCGGTCAACGGGATCGGCCTGTCCTTCATCCGCAACCCGATGGGCGCCTCTGACCTGGCCCGGTTCAACTACTCCTTCGACGACACCTGCTGCGACCTGAACGACTTCAGCATCTCCCACGACCTCGCCGACGTGGTTCCGCTGACCAAGCAGGCCCGGCAGCTCAACCCGGCGGTCAAGGTGATGGGCTCGCCGTGGAGCGCGCCGGCCTGGATGAAGGACAACAACGACTTCGTCCACCGCGGCTGGCTGAAGGCCGAGTACTACCCGATGTACGCGCAGTACTTCGTCAAGTACATCCAGCAGAACGAGGCCCAGGGCAACCACATCGACTACGTCTCGGTGCAGAACGAACCGACCTGTTGCGGCACAGACAGTACCGGCTACGCGTCGATGAACTGGAACGGGTCCGGGCTGCTGGAGTTCACCAAGAACAACCTGATGCCCGCGCTGCACGCCGCCGGGCTGAGCACCAAGGTGCTGATCCTCGACTACAACTGGGGCAACTACGACGACCTCGGTTCGGTCCCGCTCGCCGACGCCGCACTGCGCAACGACCCGAACTTCGGCGGCATCGCCTGGCACGGGTACGGCGGTGACGTGAACCTGCAGACGCAGATCCACAACCAGTACCCGAACGTGAACGCCTACATGACCGAGCACTCGGGCGGCACGTGGATCCCGAACCAGCAGGTCGAGGACATGAACAACCTGGTCGACTACACCCGCAACTGGGACAAGTCGTGGGTGAAGTGGGGCATCGCGCTGGACGAGGCCCACCTGCCGTACGTCGGTGCCGGCTGCAACGTCTGCACCGGACTGGTCACCGTGCACCGCAACGACGGCCAGCGCGGTCAGGTCACCAAGACGGTCGAGTACTACACGATGGGCCACCTGACCAAGTTCGTGAAGCCGGGCGCGCTGCGGATCGACTCGACCGCGAACGCCTCGGTGAAGAACGTGGCCTGGAAGAACCCGGACGGCTCGAAGGCGCTGATCGCGTTCAACACCACCGGCAGTTCGCAGTCGGTTCGGGTGAACTGGGGTTCGCAGTCCTTCGTCTACACGCTGCCTACCAAGACGTCCGCGACCTTCACCTGGTCCGGCACACAGGGCGGCGGTGGTGGCGGCTCCCAGATCACCGGGCTGGCCGGCAAGTGCATCGATGTTGCCGGAGCCAACAGCGCGGACGGTACGGCAGTGCAGCTCTACGACTGCAACGGTACGGCCGCGCAGCAGTGGACCCGGCCTGGTGACGGAACGATCCGGGCTCTGGGCAAGTGCCTCGATGTGAACGCCGGCTCGACCGCCGACGGCGCTCGCGTCCAGCTGTACTCGTGCAACGGCAGTGCGGCGCAACAGTGGACTTATACGAGTGGGAGAGATCTGGTGAATCCGCAGGCGAACAAGTGTCTTGATGTCACCGGCAACAACTCCGCGAACGCGACCCCGTTGCAGCTCTGGACCTGCACGGGCGCCGCGAACCAGAAGTGGACCGTCTGATGCGCCGGGTGGCGGCGGTCGCGGCGGCTCTGGTGCTCGGTGCGGGACTGCTGATGACGGCTGCACCCGCGCAGGCGGCGACCGGGACGATCACGGGGTTGGCCGGGAAGTGCGCCGACGTTGCCGCGGCCAACAGTGCCGACGGGACCGTCGTACAGCTGTACGACTGCAACGGAACGGGCGCGCAGAGCTGGACCCGCAGCTCGAATGGCACGTTGACGGCGCTCGGCAAGTGCCTGGATGTCAGCGCCGGCTCGGTGGCGAACGGTGCTCGCATCCAGCTGTGGACCTGCAACGGCAGCGCCGCGCAGCAGTGGACCTACACGGCCGGCCGGGATCTGGTGAACCCGCAGGCGAACAAGTGTCTCGATGTCACCGGCAACAACTCCGCGAACGGTACGCCGTTGCAGCTGTGGACCTGCGCTGGTACGGCGAACCAGAAATGGAACGTCCCGGCTGCCGATGACGGACCGCCGACCGGTGGCGCGCCGATGGCGGCAGCGCCGTACCTGTACCAGGGCTGGGGCAGCCCGCCCAACCCGGCGACCGTGATGAACGCGACCGGGGTGAAGTGGTTCACGATGGCTTTCATTCTGTCCAACGGGTACTGCAACCCGATGTGGGACGGCGGCCGGCCGCTCACGGGTGGAGTCGATCAGCAAGCGCTGAGCACGATCCGCGCCAACGGTGGAGACGCAGTGGTGTCGATCGGCGGCTGGTCCGGCAACAAGCTCGGGCAGAGCTGTGGGTCGGCGAGTGAACTGGCCGGCGCGTACCAGAAGGTGATCAACGCGCTGTCGCTGAAGGCGATCGACATCGACATCGAGGACCAGGAGATCGCCCAGGCGGCGGTCCGGCAGAAGGTGATCGACGCGCTGAAGATCATCGAGCAGAACAACCCCGGGATCGTCACCTACCTGACCTTCGGCACGACGACCTCCGGGCCGGACGGGAACGGTCAGGACCTGATCCAGCGTGGCGCGGCCTCCGGGCTGAACCTCGACGGCTGGGTGATCATGCCGTTCGACTTCGGCGGCGGCTCGACCAACATGGGCACGCTGACCCGGCAGGCGGCCGACGGGCTGAAGAACCAGGTCAAGGCGGCGTACGGGCTGAGCGACGACGCGGCGTACCGGAAGATCGGCATCTCGTCGATGAACGGGATCACCGATGTGGCCGGCGAGCGGGTCAACCTGTCCGACTTCGAGTCGATGCTGTCGTACGCGTCAGAGCACCACCTGGCGCGCTTCACGTTCTGGTCGGTGAACCGTGACCGGCCGTGCACCGGCGGGCCGGCGGACTCCTGCGGTGGCGTCTCCCAGCAGCCCTGGGACTACACCAAGGTCATCGGCCGCTACCGCGGCTGAGCTAGGTCCGCCGCTGACGCGGCCGAGCCAGGTGATCCGCTGACGCGGCTGAGCTAGGTGATCCGCTGACGCGGCTGAGCTAGGTGATCCGCTGACGCGGCTGAGCCGCAGAGGGGTGGGCAGGTTCCGGCCTGCTCACCCCTCTTCTTCATCTTCTTCTCCTCCTGCGGCAGGAGTTCTGTTTGACCCTCCGGTTACCGGAGGGTGGAAGCTTGTCGCATGACGGCAACGGTGACGGTCGGCGAGTTCTCCCGTCTCACGCATCTGAGCGTGAAGACGTTGCACCACTACCACGAGATCGGGCTGCTCGCGCCCGCGTCGGTCGACCCGTCGTCCGGCTACCGCCGCTACGGCACCACTCAGGTGGAGACCGCGCTGCTGATCCGACGGCTCCGCGAACTGCGGATGCCGTTGCCCGAGGTCCGGGACCTGGTCGAGTCGACCGATGGTGTCAAGCGTGAGGAGACGCTGCGGACGCATCTCGAGCGGATGGAGAAGGAGCTCGCACACACCCGCGAGGTCGTCACATCCCTACGTGAACTGCTCACGCCTGGGCAGCCCGTGCTGGATGTCGAATACCGGTTCATTCCCCCGTTCCGGGCGTACGGCGTCCAGGGTCGGGTGGACCGCGAGGACATCGGCCCGTGGTGCGAATACGCCTTCGGCAAGCTCGACGCGGTCGCCGGTGACATCAAGGCCAGGGCGGGAGCGACGTACAGCGACGAGTTCTTCACCGAGGAGGCCGGTCAGGTCGTCGCGTTCCTGCCGGTCGCGCCGGACCAGGCGCCGGCCGACGGGGTCGAGCTCGTCGACCTGCCCGGTGGGTTCTTCGCGATCGCCGTCCACAGCGGGCCACTGACCGACTTCGACCGCAGCTACGGCGCGCTCGGCTCGCACGTCGCCGAGCACTGCGAGGTCGCGCCGGGCCCGATCCGCGAGCTGTACGTCGTCGGGCCGGGGGACGACCCCGATCCCACCACCTATCGAACCGAGATCTGCTGGCCGATCCAGCGGATCCCCGCACTGAAAGGCTGATCCATGTCCATCACCCTCGAGAACGTCGTCTTCGACTGCGCCGACGCGGGCGCCCTCGCGACCTTCTGGGCCGACGTGTTCGTTACCCAGGTCGATGCTGACAGCAACCAGTTCTTCGCCACCGTGAACAGGTCCGCCGACGGGCCGACACTGATGTTCGTCCAGGTCCCCGAGCCGCGCACCGGCAAGAACCGCCTGCACGTCGACCTCGCCAGCGCCGACTGGTCGGCCGAACTCGATCGCCTGATCGGCCTCGGCGCCAAGCGCCTCGACGAACACGACGAGTACGGCACCCACTGGATCACCCTCGCCGACCCCGAAGGCAACGTCTTCGACCTGGCCGAGCTCCGCTAACAATGTCCCCAGAACGGTGGGGGGCTGTGATCGTGCCGGCACCCCCGTCGAACCCCCTCTGATGGGTGAGCCCACGAGATGGCGGGTTAACCAACCGAAACCGGGCAGGCCAACCCACCGTCTGGTGGGTCAGCCCACGAGATGGCGGGTTGTTCAGCCGGAGCGGGGTAGGCGAACCCCGCCGTGTGGTGGGTGAGCCCACGAGATGGCGGGTTGTTCAGCCGGAGCCCGGTGGGTGAACCCGCCGTGTGGTGGGTGAGCCCACGAGATGGCGGGTTGACCAGCCGGAACCAGGTAGGTCGACCCACACGCTGGTGGGCTGACCTATCAGAGCGGGTCCGGCGTGGGGACAGCTGATGGACTCGGGCAGCTTGTTGACACGCCGACGTTCTTGGTACGGCACGCGAGATGTGTCTTGCGCCGGTGCGGCGGCCGGAGGAGGGTGGGCATAGACCGGCGGCGCCGGCGGGGTGCTGCCCTGAGGGTAAGGGGGTGGGTCGTGTACGCGCGTTCCACCACGATCCACGCCGCACCGGGATCGCTCGACGCCGGTATCGCGCAGGTGCGCGACGAGGTGATGCCCATGCTGCTGGAGCTGGACGGCTGTATCGGCGTGTCGATGATGGCCGACCGGGAGTCGGGCCGGTGCATCACCACCAGCGCCTGGCGGTCGGCGGACGCGATGCGGGCCACCGACGAACAGCTCCGGCCGGTCCGGGACCGGCTCGCGGCGATGATCGGTGGCAGTCCGAAGGTGCAGGAGTGGGAGATCGCCGTACTGCACCGCGATCACCGTTCCGTTGCCGGCGCCTGTGTCCGGGCGACCTGGGTGACTGTTGACCTCGCGAACCTCGAGCGGGCGATCGACGTCTACAAGCTGGCGTCGCTGCCGCGTCTCGAGGACCTGGCCGGCTTCTGCAGCGCGAGTCTGCTGGTCGACCGCACCACCGGCCGTGGGGTTTCGTCGGTGACGTACGACAGCCAGGAGGCGATGGACGCGAACCGGGAGGCGGCCGCGTCGATGCGGTCGGCGACCACGAAGGACGCCGGGTCCCAGGTGCTCGACGTCGGCGAGTTCGAGCTGGTCCTCGCGCACCTCCGCGTCCCCGAGCGCACCTGATCGCGTCCGACCCGACCAGCGCGGCCCGGACCCAACTCCGGGCCGTTGCTCAGCCGCCGGTTGCTCAGTCGGCGCTCGCTCAGCCGCGGCTCGCTCAGCCCCGGTTGCTGAGCTGCCGTTGCTCCGTCGGCGGTTGCTCAGTCCCCGGTTGCTGAGTTGTCATTGCTCAGCCGCCGCTTGCCCAGTCCCCGGTTGCTGAGTTGCCGTTGCTCAGTCCATCGTGTCGAGGTGGGCTTCCAAGGCGTCCAGGCGGTTGCGCCAGAGGTCTCGGTAGGGCGCGAGCCAGGCGTCGATCTCGGCGAGCGGTGCCGGCCGGAGACGGTACCAGCGGCGCTGTGCGTCGCGGCGGACCTCGACCAGGCCGGCGTCGCGGAGCACCTTGAGGTGCTTCGACACCGCGGGCTGACTCAGGTGGAGCTCGTCGACCAGCTCGCCGACCGGCCGCTCACCGGCGCGCAGCAGGTCCAGGATCTCCCGCCGCCGCCCCTCCGCCAGCACCTCGAACGCACTTTCCATATCAGGAATATACGCCGTCAGGGTCGTTCGCGACGGCTCAGACAGCGTGCCCGAAAGTTGCCGTGAAGGCGTCGCGGAAGAGGTCGGGGAGGCTGGTCTCGCCGTCCTCGGAGGCCCAGCGGAGTAAGGCGATGTGGGCGACGCCGAGGCAGGCGCTGGCGGCGGCGCGGGCCTGGAACTCCAGCGCCGCGTCGGTGGAGCCGGCGCGGATCGCGGTCACGAAAGCCTCCTGCAGCCGGTACTGGCTGTCGAGGTGGCGGGCCTGGAGGGCCGGTGTCGAGATCATCAGCCGCAGCCGGGTGAGCAGGAAGTCCCGATCGTGGGCGATCGCCAGATCGAACGTCGCCAGCATGGTGCGCGCGATCCGGTCCGCCAGTGATCCTTTCGCGGGGAGTGCGGTGATCGTCGCCGCGGCCACCTGATCGAAGTCGTCGTACAGAACGAGGTCTTCCTTGGTGGGGAAGTTCCGGTACACGGTCATCGCGGCGACGCCGGCCGCGGCCGCCACCTCGTTGACCGTGGTGGCGTCGTACCCCTGCTCGGCGAACAGCCGGATCGCCTGCCGCTGGATCCGTTGCTTCGTCTCCGCGCGCTGGCGCTGCCTCAGGCTCACGTGGTAGATACTAACATCATGAGAGTATCTAACATGAACGACAAGGTCGCCTTGGTGACGGGCGCCTCGCGCGGGATCGGGCGGGCGATCGCGGCGCGGCTCGCGGCGGACGGGGCCGAGGTCGCGGTGCACTACAACAGCGACAAGGCCGGAGCAGGCGAGACGCTCGAACGCATCGGTGGGCGTGGCTTCCTGATCGGCGCCGAACTCGGAGCCCCGGGTGACGTGGATGAGGTGGCCGGGCAGTTGTCGGAAGGACTGGCCGGTCGGCCACTGGACATCCTGGTCAACAACGCGGCGGCGGCTCCGGCCGGCCCGATCGAGACCGACACCGTGACTGCGTTCGATCGGCTGTTCGCGGTCAATGTGCGAGCGCCGTACTTCTTGATCCAGCGGCTGCTGCCGATGATGCGCGACGGTGGCCGGATCGTCTCGCTCTCGTCGGCTGCGACCCGTTTCGCGAACCCGACCCAGACCTCGTTCGCGATGACCAAGGCCGCGCTGGAGACGATGAGCCTGACGCTCGCCCAGGAGTTGGGCCCGCGGAACATCACCGTCAACGCGGTCTCTCCCGGCGCGACCCGGACCGAGGCGAACGGCGCGTTCTTCGAGACGCCGGGGCTGGCTGACTTCGTCACTCACCACACCGCACTGGGCCGGCTCGGTCGTGGCGAGGACGTGGCCGACATCGTCGCGTTCCTCGCCTCGGAGGACGCGCGCTGGATCACCGGCCAGGTCGTGGATGCCACCGGCGGCCTGTTCCTCGGACCTCGGATCGCCTGAGCACGTGGGGTTTTCCCCCGGTCGGTACGGTGGGTGGCCCGACCCGGAGACGGCGGTTGGCCTCAGTGTGCGGGTGGTGTGCGCGGGCCTAGCGTCGTCGCCATGTTCACGACGAATCAGGTGATGATGACCGCGCTGCAGGCGACACAGGAGCCGACCGGAGGAGTGGCCGGCTGGGCCATCGACCTGATGGAGCGGATGGGGGCGCCGGGTGCCGGGCTAGCGGTCGCGCTGGAGAATCTGTTCCCGCCACGCCCAGCGAGGTCATCCTGCCGCTGGCCGGGTTCGCGGCCAGTCGTGGTGAGCTGGGGCTGGTCAGCGCGATCGTCTTCACCACGCTCGGTTCGATCGTCGGCGCACTTGCCTTGTACGGCGTGGGCGCGGGGCTCGGCCGGGATCGCACCAGGGCGATCGCGGAGAAGTTGCCGTTGGTGAAGGTGCGGGACATCGACAAGGCTGAGGACTGGTTCAACCGGCATGGGCCGAAGGCGGTGCTGATCGGCCGCCTGGTGCCGGTCGTGCGCAGCCTGATCTCGGTTCCAGCCGGAGTCGAGCGGATGCCGGTGGGGCTGTTCCTGCCGCTGACGGCGATCGGCAGCCTGGTCTGGAACTCGTTGCTGATCGTCGCCGGCTATCAACTCGGCGAGCGCTGGCACGTGGTGGAGTCCTCGGTGGGCGTCTTCCAGAAGCTCGTGATCGCGGGTGCGGTGGCGGCCGTGGTGTGGTTCGTGGCGGTGAAGATCCGGGCCCGGCGTTCGGATCCTGAGAAAGTCAAGTAGCCAGCTCGACTTTGACTACGCTCGATCCATCACTTGCCGAGCTCAGGAGATGGGTCAGATGCCCTCAGTCGCTTTCGAACCGCAGGTTGTGCCGGATCCGCCGGTGTGGCCGCAGTCTGTCGTCACTGTGGTCGGCAACCCGCGGCCGGGATCGCGGACCGCGGCCGCTGCGGCGTCCGTTGCGGAGTTGCTCGCCTCCGAGCTCGGTACGCCGTACCGGATCGATGAGCTGGTCGACTTGGTGACGTTCGCGCCGGCGATCTTCCAGGGGGAGCGGGCCGCGGACGAGGAGCGGGCGGCGCTGGAGAGTGCGGTCGATCTGGTGTCGTCGGCGTCGGTGATCGTGGTCGCGACGCCTGTGTACAAGGGCAGCTACACCGGTTTGCTGAAGAGCTTCCTGGACGTCTTGCGGCCGCAGGCGCTGGCGGGCGCGGTCGTGGTGCCGGTGACGGTCTCCGCGGCGCCGAGTCACAAGCTGCTGGCGGATCAGCATCTGCGGCCGGTGCTGGCCGAGCTCGGTGCGAGTGTGCCGGTCCCCGGGGTGATCCTGGAGGAACGGGATCTCGAGGATCTGCAGGTGGTTCTGTCCGGCTGGATCCGCGACAACGCCGGCATCGTCCAGGCCACCACGATCGCCCTCCAACCAGTCGCCGAACCTACCCCGGCTCACTGACCCACTCCGGCTCACCGACCCACTTCGGCTCGCTGACCCACTCCGGCTCGCTGACCCGGGTCCGGCTCGCTGACCCACTTCGGCTCGCTGACCCGGGTCCGGCTCGCTGACCCACTTAGGCTCGCTGACCTCGGTCCAGCCCGGTCGCTGCGCGCCCGCGCGGGGCGAACCCTCCATTTCAGTGGGCACCCACGGAGGTGGAGGCTTGCCCCCTGAGAATCTGAGTGGGCAACCCTCCAACTCAACGGGCCGGCTTCAGTCTGTGTGGGTGGGTTGGGTGGGGGAGTGGCGGAGGGTTGTGGTGGCGGGGAGGAGAGTCGAGCCGAACGTGAGGAAAGCGGCGGCTCCGACGATCACGCCATAGATCCAGAGTGGGCCGGTGGGGATGGCGCTGGTGGAGACTTTGGCGGAGAAGGGGATGAGGCAGGCCAGGGCTACCAGGGTGCCCAGGGTGATGCCGGCCAGAGTGACCAGGGTGCTTTCCGTCCACAGCATGCGGAGGACCTGCATGCGGGTCGACCCGGTGAGGCGCTGCAGGGCGAACTCGCGGCGGCGGCGCAGCGTCGAGGAGACGAGGGTGTTGACGACCGAGACGGCGGTGTACGCGATCAGCATGCCGACGAGCATGTAGTTGACCCACGCCTGTGTCTGCAGGTCTTCCGCGTTGGTGGCGACCAGAGAGTCGCGGTCGGCGACCTGGACGCCGGGATGCGCGGCGGCGAGTTTGGCAAGGGCCGGTCCGACGTCGGCGCCGGGCGCGGTGCGGACCAGGAGCTGCTTGGTCAGTCCGTCCGTGGTGTGCGGGGCGAGCAGCGACGCGGGCAGGATGATGTTCTCGTAGCCGCGTTCGGCGGCGAAGGTCGCGACCACCCGCAGCGTCACCGGGGTCCCGTCGCCCAGCGTCATGCTGATCGTCGAGCCAACCCCGCGGTGGATCTTCCCGGCCACGTACTCCGGCAACGCCACCGTCGACCCGTTCAGGCCGGCCAGAGATCCACTCGTCAGCCGCACCGGCGCCGTACCGTCCGCGCCTTGCGCGTCCACGCCGAGCAACGGAGCGCCGTCCTCGTCGAAGGGTGCGTTGCGCGGCTCGTCGATGGTTCCCGTACTGCGGACGAACGCGGAGGCACTCGCCACACCCGGCACCGCCCGAACCTGGTCCGCGATCGTGGCGGACAGGCCGGCATCCGAGACCAGTACGGCGTCCGCCCGCAAGTCTCGCGTGAACGCCGCGGAGGCCGCGTGTACCTGGGTCGTCTGCATGTAGAGGTTGGCGGTCGAGATGCCGACGGCAAGCATCACCGGCATCACCGCGGCCGACATCGCCACCGAGCGAGCCGTGACATTGCGGATCGCGAGGCGGCCGTTGACCCGGGTCAGCGCCTGCACCGGCCAGCGCCACACCGCGAGGACCGCCTTGGTCCAGAACGGGCCGAGTAGTGCGACACCGATCGCCCAGCAGAGGATCGACGGACCCGCGGTCGCGCCGGCGAGCGGACCGGTCATCACGGTCGCGGTGACGATCAGGAGCGCGAGTCCACCACCGAGGAACGCCAGGCCGAAGAGCAGGCGCACCCAGCTGAACCACTTCCGCTGCAGCGACGCCTCCATCAACGCCTCGACCGGCCGGATCTTCGCCGACTTGCGGGCCGCGATCAGTGCGGCGCCGATGGCCGCGAGTACGGCGGCACCCGCACCGGCCGCGAACGGGATCAGGCCTTGCGAGAACTCGACGACCGGCGATGCGACGCCATGCGAACCGAGCTGGTCGAACAGGAAGCGGCCGAGGAAGATCCCGGGCACGGCACCCAGTGCGACCGCCGGGAGCGAGACGAGCAGCGCCTCGCCGAGGATCATCCGGCGGACCTGACCAGGCGTCGTACCGATGCCGCGGAGCAGGGCGAACTCGCGCTCGCGGTGCTGTGCGGACAACGCGAGCGTGGACGCGACCACGAACATCATCGTCATCGCCGCGATCCCGCCGAAGGAGCCGGCGACCGAGATCAACGCGGTTCGGTGCGACTCGGCGTCCGGTTGCTCGGCCAGGCCACGGTCGATCCCGGCGCGGACGGTGATGTTGCCGTCCAGCGCCTTGATCCGGTCTCGCACGTCGTCGATATTGGTGCCGGGGGCAACCAGTACGCCGATGTCCGCGAACCGGGCCGGGCGGCCGGCCAGGCGGGCCGCTTCCCGGTCGGCGAAGAATGCGTGACCGGCCGGGCCGGAGGCCGAGCCGCTGACGGTGAAGGTCTTCGGCTCGCCGTCGATCACGAGGGTGACCTGGCTGCCGACCTTGGCGCCCGGCATGACGACCTGGCCGGAGCGCGGGGCGTGACCGGATGTCAACTTGTACGGCGCCAGCACCGCCGAGGACCAGTTGTGGCCTTCGGCAACCGCCGTACCGACCGCCGGGAAAGTGAGGTCGCCGATAGCGTCCGAAACGCCTTGCACAGAACGGATCTTGGCGACCAGATCGGCCGGTACGCCGACCCGCTCGGGCAGTGGTGTCGCGTCCTCGGCGCCCGGGCGGAGATGCGACTGCTTGCCGGTGACAACAAGTGAGCTGGCGGCGAGCCGCTGAGGTTCGACATTGGAGCGGATGCCCGTCTCCATCAGGCCGCCGCAGGCCATCACGATCCCGGTGCCGAAGACGACCGCGACGAAGGTGGCGATGAAGCCGCTCTTGCGGTGCCGCAAGGTGCGGACGGCCAGGCGCATCATCGTGTCACCGCCTGGAAGCCTCGCTGCGAACGCGCGCCGAGGTGGGTCATTCGGTCGGCAACCTGCTCGGCCGTCGGAGCGGTGAGGCTGCCGGCCAGTACGCCGTCGGCGAGGAACACGACCTGGTCGGCGTACGACGCGGCGACCGGGTCGTGGGTGACCATGACGACGGTCTGGCCCTGGGTGCGGACCGGCTCGCGGAGCAGTTCGAGAACGTCGGCGGCGGTCTGGGTGTCGAGGGCACCGGTCGGCTCGTCGGCGAAGATCACCGCCGGCCGCGCGACCAGGGCGCGGGCGATGGCGACGCGCTGCTGCTGGCCGCCGGACAGTTCGCCGGGGCGGTTCTTGCGCTTGTCCGCGAGCCCGACGCGGTCCAGGACCTCACGCACCGCGGCGCGGTTGACCCGGCGGCCGTCGAGTTCCTGCGGCAGGGTCACGTTCTGCCAGACGGTCAGCGCGGGCAGCAGGTTGAAGGACTGGAACACGAACCCGATCCGCTCGCGGCGGAGCTCGGTCAGCCTCCGCTCGCTCAGGCCGGCCAGCGCCTGGCCGTCGATGAACACGCTGCCGGACGTGGGCCGGTCGAGGCCGGCTGCACAGTGCAGGAACGTGCTCTTGCCCGACCCGGACGGACCCATCACCGCGGTGAAGGTGCCGGGGGCGAAGTTCATGCTGATGCCGTTGAGGGCGGTGACGGCGTTGGTGCCGCGGCCGTAGACCCGTCGTACGTCGTGCAGGACGACCGAGTACTCGGTCCCGCCGACTGCTTCCTGCAACCGTCGCTTCTTCGTCATGCGCTTGACGCTACGGAGCGCGGACGCACCTCCCCAGGGTGCTGGACCACCGTACGGGGTGGGTAAAACCCCACCTACGACCGGAGCAAGGCCCGCAGTCCGGCGGAGTAGGTTTCCGGGGTGACGTCGCCGATCAGCAGGCGTTGAAGGACGAAGCCGGGCACCATGCCGAACAGGACCTGGGCGATGTAGCGGGGATCGGTGTCCGGGTCGACGGTGCCGTCGGCCTGCGCGCGGCGGGCGACCGCCTCGAAGTTGTCCCGGAGCTGGTTGTACTTGCCGGACGCGGTCGCCATGATCGCCGGGTTGCGCAGCGCCTCCGCCCAGGCCTGGACCGCGATCTGGGTCACGTCGCCGCCGGGCCGCTCCGAGACCGCGACGACGTTGTCGAGCGCGGCTTCGAGGGCCATCAGCGGAGTCAGCACCTGTTCCGTGGCGAGGATCTTCTGGAAGAGTTCGTCGACTGCGCTGAGGGCGTCCTCGGCGATTGCGGCGACGATCTCCTCCTTGCTCTTGAAGTAGCCGTACACCGCGCCCGCGGACAGGCCGGACTCCCGGATCACGTCGGCCATCGTCGTCTTGTGGAAGCCCTCCTCGAGCACGCAGCGGCGGGCCGCGTCGACGATCTGCGTACGGCGGGCCAGACGATGCTCCTCGGTGACTTTCGGCATACCCGGAACATAAAACGAATGTCCGTTCTTGACAAGTCGCCACCGATGTTCCAGGCTCGGAACTGATAAAGAACGGTCATTCGGTTTTATAAGGAGTCTCCTCATGTCCGCTGAGGTGCACGCGGCCGAACGCCGCCGCCCGCCGCTGGTCGCAGTCATCACGCTGCTGACCGCCCTGCTCACCGTGCTGCTGATCGCCTTCGCCTGGCCGGCCGCGCGCTCCGAACCGCGGGACGTGCCGCTCGCCGTCGCGGGTCCCGGCCCAGCCGTCGCGCAGGTCAAGGCGGGTCTCGATCAGGCGATGCCCGGCGGCTTCGACGTCACCGCCGTACCCGATCGGGCCGCGGCGGTTCAGCTGATCCAGGACCGGGACGCGTACGGCGCGATCGTGCTCGACTCGGCGCAGCCCGAGGTGCTGACCGCGTCCGCCGGTGGTCCCGTCGTCGCGCAACTGCTGACGCAGTTGTCGACCCGGCTCTCTCCGCAGAGCCCGGCGAAGGTCACGGATATCGTGCCGCTTCCCAAGGATGATCCGCGCGGTGCCGGTCTGGCCGCCGGCGCGCTGCCGCTGGTGCTCGGTGGCATCATCGCCGCCGGCGCGCTGACGCAACTGGTGCGGTCCGGTTCGAGGCGGATGATCGGCGCCGTCGCGTTCGCGATCACGGGTGGGCTCGCGTTGGCCGCCGGACTGCAGTACTGGCTGGGTTCGTTCGAAGGCAGCTACTTGGGCAACGCGGGCGTGATCGCGATGTCGATCGCGGCGATCAGCCTGACGCTGCTCGGTCTGGAGTGGTTGCTCGGTACGGCGGGTCTGGCGCTGGGTGGCGCGGTGATGATGCTGCTGGGAAACCCGCTGTCCGGGATGACGAGTGCGCCCGAGATGCTGCCGAGCGGCTGGGGTGCCCTGGGTCAACTGCTGCCGCCGGGAGCCGCAGGTACGGCGCTTCGTTCGGTGAGCTTCTTCGACGGTGCGGGAGCCGCCCGGCCACTCGTCGTACTGACGTGCTGGCTGGTCGCCGGCCTCGCCCTTTGTGCACTCGGAGCGATGAGGTCGCAGCGCGCCGTACACCCGCGCCACGAGGCAAAACCCGTGACCGTCTGAATGTCATGACAACGCGGTGACCGGATTGTTACCTCCCGGTCACCGCGTGACCGCGTGGAAGCGGGGACAACGTTGTCTGTCAAGCATTGACTTCGGTCGCTCGGGACTCCTACGGTCGCGGAAAGCCCGCTGGGTTTGGGCCGTGGTACCGGGATGACAACGATTGCCCGAAGGTGGACGTGATGACTAGGAAACGTTTCAAGGTAGCGGCCGCTGTGAGCGCGGTGCTGCTGGCGGTGACGGCCTGCAGCCAGGGCTCGACGACCAAGCAGCCGGAGGCGGGAAGCTCGCAGAGCGCCGGCCCGGCGAACATCAAGATCGCCTATCAGCAATGGGGCCCGGGAACGGTGATGAAGACCTTCCTCACCGGGGTGAAGACCGAGTACGAGTCGGCGCACCCGGGCTCGAAGGTCGAGATCGTGCCGATCGTGGCGAGCGAGAACGACTACTACACCAAGCTGCAGCTGATGATGCGGTCGCCGAACACCGCGCCGGACATCGTCTACGAGGACACCTTCCTGATCAACTCCGACATCACCGCGGGGTACCTGAAGCCGCTGGACGACTACATCAAGGGCTGGTCGGACTGGGGTCAGTTCGAGGAGACCGCCAAGGGCGCCGCGAAGGGCCAGGACGGCAAGACGTACGGCATTCCGGACGGCACCGACACCCGGGCGCTCTGGTACAACAAGCAGATCTTCCAGAAGGCCGGCCTGCCCGCCGAGTGGGCGCCGAAGACCTGGGACGACGTCCTGAACACCGCGCGCACCATCAAGCAGAAGGTGCCCGGCGTCACCCCGCTGAACGTGTACTCCGGCAAGCCGATGGGTGAAGCCTCGGCCATGCAGGGCTTCGAGATGCTGCTCTACGGCACCAAGGACACGCTCTACAACTACGACCAGCAGAAGTGGGTCGTCGGCAGCCAGGGCTTCAAGGACGCGCTGAACTTCGTCAAGACCGTCTACACCGAGGGCATCGGCCCGTCGCCGAAGGAAGCGCTCGACCCGAATATGGGCTCGCGCGTCGGCAGCGAACTGCTGCCGGGCGGCAAGCTGGCCATCGCGCTGGACGGCTCGTGGCTCTACAACAACTGGCAGAGCACCGGCCCGAAGCCGTGGCCGCAGTGGAGTGAGGTGCTCGGCCAGACCGCGATGCCGACGCAGGACGGTGGCGGCAAGGGCAAGGTCAGCCTCTCCGGTGGCTGGACCTGGGCGATCCCGGCGAAGTCGAAGTCACCCGACGCGGCCTGGGACTTCATCAAGACCCTGCAGACGCAGCAGAACGCGGCCAAGTACGCCACGAACGGCGCGCAGATCGCGGTCCGCAAGGACGTCGCCTCCGACGCCGGCTACAAGGAGTCCTCGAAGAGCACGCAGTTCTTCACCGACCTGGTCTCGGTCACCGTGTACCGCCCGGCGCTGCCGGAGTACCCGAAGGTCTCGAACGAGATCATCACCGCGATGGAGTCGGTGATGACCGGGCAGTCCACGCCGGACAAGGCGGCGAAGAACTACGACGAAGCGGTCGAAGGGATCGTCGGCAAGGACAAGACGACCACAAGTCAGTAACCCTCGTCCCACGAAGGAACCCTCCCCTGTGACGACGACAATTGCTCCAACGGCGGCGGCCCCCGCTCCTTCCGGTAAGTCCTCCGGAAAGAGCGGGAAGCCGCGGGCCGCCAAGCTGGTCCGGATGCTGCCGCTGAGCCCGGCGATCGGGCTGATGCTGGTCTTCCTGGCCGGCCCGATCCTCTACTGCCTGTACGCCGCGTTCACCAACATGGCGCTCACCGGCACCGGCGCGGCGAACGTGAAGTTCGTCGGGCTGGACAACTTCCGCAAGGCCTTCGGCAGCGGCGCGTTCACCAACTCGATCTGGCTGACGCTGGTGTTCACGCTGATCTCCGCGATCATCGGGCAGAACACCCTCGGGCTCGGCCTGTCGCTGCTGATGCGCAGGTCCACCAGGGTGGTCCGCAACTTCGTCGGTACGGCGGTCATCGGTGCGTGGGTGCTGCCGGAAGTGGTGGCGGCGTACCTGCTGAGCGCGTTCTTCAACGACGACGGCACGCTGAACGTGATGCTGCACGCCGTCGGCCTGCCCGGCCAGGACTGGTTGTACGCGGCACCGATCATCGCGGTGTCGCTGGCCAACATCTGGCGCGGTACGGCGTTCTCGATGCTGGTGTACTCCGCCGCGCTGAGCGAAGTACCGAAGGAGATCGAGGAGTCGGCCGAGATGGACGGCGCCTCCGGTCTGCGGCGGCTGGTGTTCGTCACGCTGCCGATGATCAGCCGGGCGATCATGACCAACCTGATGCTGATCACGCTGCAGACGCTGAGCGTGTTCGGCCTGATCTACGCGATGACCCGTGGCGGCCCGGGGACCAAGAGTCAGACGTTGCCGCTGTACATGTACGAGCAGGCGTTCAGCTTCTCCCAGATCGGCTACGGTACGGCGATCGCCCTGGTGATGCTGGCGATCGGTGCGATCTTCTCGCTGATCTACCTGCGTGGACTCAACTCGGAGGCAGCGTGACAGTGTCATTGCCACGCCTCCGGCGCGGCGGATCATGGGGCTTTGACTCCCGTCCTTCCCTCGTCGCTCCAGTCGCTTCGCTCCCTACGCTCCTCAGTCCAGGCCGGGAGGCCCCATGATCGCACGCGACCGGATCAGCAAACTGACCGCCAACCTCGTTCTGCTGGCGATCGGCGTGCTGTTCGTGCTGCCGCTGCTCTGGGTGTTGTTCGCGTCGATCAACCGGACCGCCGGCCTGCGGGTCGAGTTCCCGACGCATCCGACACTCGGGAACTTCAAGGCGGTGCTCAATACCGACACGACCTACCGGCCGGTGTTCAACGGCATCGTGCTGTGTGGTGGGGCCGCCCTGCTGACCATGGTGTGTGCAGTGCTGGCGGCGTACCCGCTGTCGCGCTTCAGGTCGAAGTTCAACCGGCCGTTCCTGCTGACCGTGCTGTTCTGCACCGGGCTGCCGATCACCGCTGTCATGGTGCCGGTGTACGGGCTGTTCGTGCAGCTGAACCTGATCGACACCCTCGGCGGCACGATCATGTTCATGGCGACCGCCTCGCTGCCGTTCGCGATCTGGCTGACGAAGACGTTCATGGACGGTGTACCGATCTCGCTCGAGGAAGCCGCCTGGGTGGACGGTGCCGGCAACATGCAGGCGCTGCGCAGGATCGTCCTGCCGCTGATGTGGCCGGGGATCGCGGTGGTGCTGATCTTCACCTTCATCGGCATGTGGGGAAACTTCTTCGTCCCGTTCATGCTGCTGCTGTCCCCCGAACGCCTGCCGGCCTCGGTCAGCATCTTCACCTTCTTCAGCCAGTACGGCGAACCGAACTACGGCCAACTGGCGGCGTACTCCCTGATCTACACGATGCCCGTCCTCCTCCTCTATCTCCTCCTCAGCAAGAAGCTCGGCGGCGCCTTCGCCCTGGGCGGCGCAATCAAGGGCTGAATGGCACCGCTCCGCGTCGTGTGACGCGAACCGTGGGATTCGGTCGTAGAGATCGACGTTCGCCGACCATCTCTCACGACTCGAGTGCGTGGTCGGGCGATCCGCGCGCGTCGCGTGTGGGAGACGAGTAGCGCGGTTTGTTGTGTCTTGTGGGTCGGGGCCGGCGCTGACAGTTGCCCGTGGCAACGGTGGTCGGGTGTGCAAGGTCGACAGGAGGTCCTCGGCGCGCCGGCTTCCCGCCACGCTGAGGACGCTCCTCGGCACGCGCTTTACGAGGGATACTTCCTGTCGAGCTGCACACATCGCACAGAAAACAGCCCGACGCCTCGGTCGAGGCGGCGGGCTGGGAACGACCAAGTTCAGCGTGGTGGGGCCAAGGCCTCCAGGCGGTCGCGGAGGGCTTGGAGGGAATCGTCTCGGCTGGCGTCGGGGAGTTCGTCCAGGGCTTGCCAGTACTGGAGTTTGTCGGTGGCGGGGCGGTCCAGTTGGAAGCAGGCGACCCAGGCGCGGGCGGAGCGGACGAGGAGGCGGAAGGCGGCGGCCGTGTCGATGGTCGGCTTGGCTTCGGTCAGGGACTCGAGGAGGTCCTTGTGGGTTTGGACTGCGAGGGTGGCCGGCTCGTGTTCGTGCCAGGCGTCTGCGAGCGCCGCTGTCTTGCGTTCGAGGGCGAACGCGGCGAGCGCGCCGACCGCCGGCGGAATCAGGGTGTCCAGGTGCTCGTTGCCCGTGGCCAGTTGGGACGCGGACTGTGAGTCGACGGCGGTGCCGAGGGCGAGTACGAGTCTCACGATGAAGCCGGTCAGTGGGGTGAGGCGGGTGTGATCCATCGTGACTTCGACCTGTTGCAGCTGAATGCGGAGCTGCTTGATCGCTCGCTGCGCCGTACGACGGTCAGCCCGGGACCGGCGGACCGGACGGCCGGCGTCGTCGATCGCCCCGTCGAGCTCGTCGGCCGGTATGCCGAGCAGATCCGCCACCTCGTCGAACGAGACCTCGACCGTCGATGGAGAGGCCTTCCGGGTCTGACGCCCTGACCGCCCTGGCTCTGTGTCCTGGATGCGGTCGGCGGCCAGGTCGAGGAGGTCGTCCAGCCCGCCGACGAGGTCGACCAGAGCCGCGTCGGCGGCCTTCCAGCGGTATCCGGCGAGAGCGCTCGTACGCCGGAAGTCGTCCTGCACCACCTTCTGCAACGCCGGCGACCACCCGGCGAACTCCACCACCGGCGGCTCCTCGACCGGTGCCGGCGTGGTGGATTCGGGAGTCAACGGCTTGGCACCGGCGCGCGTGCCGATGACCTCTTCGTTCTTCTTCCCCTGCCCCGGCACGATGAAGCTCACACCACAACCTTACGTGGCTACTCGGTTCGCCTCAGGTGCCAGACGGACGGGACGACGAGGGTTGCCGCGGTGATCGCGACGTACAGGCCGGCGCCGTACAGCTCGACCGCGGTGATGCCGGCGGCGGCTGCGACGGCGCCGACCGACAACTGGCCGATGGGTACGGCGATGATCGAGCCGAGCATGTCGTACGACGAGACCCGGGAGAGCTTGTCGATCGGGATGTGCTGGCCGAGCGCGGTCTCCCAGCCGATGCCGAAGATCTCGTAGCTGACGCCGACCAGGAACGACATCGCCGCGACCATGACGGTGTTCGGTGACAGCGCCAGCACGACCATGATCGGTGCGCCGAGCAGGATGCCGAACATGCCGATCCGCAGCGGGTAGCGGGGTTTGACCCGGATCATCAGCACGCCGCCCACGATCAGTCCGACTCCGAAGCAGGCGCTGGCGATACCCCAGCCGGTCCGGCCGAAGGTGTTGTCCGCGATCACCGGGCCGAGGGTGCGGTAGCAGGCCACGAAGATCACGTTCAGCAGGCAGAAGCCCAGCACGACCGTCCAGACCCACTGCCGCGAGACGAACTCGGCCCAGCCGACCCGCAGATCGGTCAGTACCGAGCTCGTGGACCGAGCGATTCTGGGGATCGACAGGCGGGCGAGC
The DNA here is from genome assembly GCF_036227145.1 of Kribbella sp. NBC_01484. Classification (NCBI taxonomy): domain Bacteria; kingdom Bacillati; phylum Actinomycetota; class Actinomycetes; order Propionibacteriales; family Kribbellaceae; genus Kribbella; species Kribbella sp. NBC_01484. The sequence goes on along the minus strand of NZ_CP109437.1, from coordinate 540,866 downwards.
AGGTACGCCCCGAGCAGGAATGTGACCGCATCGACCGCCAGGCCGACACCTGGTCCGGTGAAGCCGACGATCACGCCGGCCACCGCGCCACCGCCGATCATCGCGACCGAGCGGGCGAAACCGGACACGGCGTTCGCCTGGGGGAGTTCGGCGCGGTCCACGATCGACGGCAGGATGCCGGTCAGTGCCGGCATCACGAACGCGGCGGCGGCGCCGTTCACCGCCTCGATCGCGGCCAGTTGCCAGATCGTCGCGTGACCGGACAGCACCAGCGCGGCGGCGAGGCCCTGGGTGAGTCCGCTGACCGAGTTCGCGACGACCAGGACCAGGTTGCGGGGGAGCCGGTCAGAGATCACCCCACCGGCGAGCAGGAAGACGATGTTCGGGATGCTGCGCGCGGCGAGCACCGTGCCGACGGCGCCGGCCTTGTCGGACACGTCCAGTACGGCGAACACCAAGGCGATCGGCGCGATCGCCGAGCCGAGCAACGACACGAACCGGGCCGACACGAAGATCCGCACGTCCCGATGCCGCAGTACGGCGAGATCCTGCCGCCAGCTCACCCAAACCCCTCTCCCGAACCCGCCGATCCTATGAGGTGCCGGGGCCGAAGGGCCTGGTGTTTTCGCAGGGCAGAGCCCGGACCCAGGAGCCGCGGTGCGGGTGTGGTGCGTCAGTCCCCGGTGCCGGGCGGTTCGGCGAGGCGGATGTTGAGTTCGACCTCCCACTTCGTCTTGCGAGGCTCTTTGCGGGGATCCGTGCGGAACAACTCGTACCGGCAGCCGAACAGGTCGCCGTCGGCGACCTCGCGACGGTCGAGCGTGAGGTCTGCTGCGCCGGCAAAGTCGAGGAGGGCACGGTTCGCGCGGAGGGAGTGGTTGCGATAGGTCAGCGTCACGTAACGGCCCGCCGGGAGTACGTCCGGCCGCACCCGAGCATCACCGCTCAACGGGCCAGGCGTGGTCACGCCGACCTCCAAGTCCATCGGGCCGTTCATGTCGATCACATGCAGCCGAAGGAAGAACAGTCCGGCGTCGTCTACGCCCTCCCGAACCAGCCAGTCACTGAGCTCGTCGATCAGCTCGTTCCGCACGCTCAACATGCCCCGGAACGGCGTGACCACCCGAATGCCGAGATAGTCCGCCTCCGGCCGCTCGACAACCCGAGGCGGTTCGAGCAACTCCATGTGGGCCTCCTCAGTCTCGCTCCCCAGCATCGGGCCTGCCCCAGGGGCAGCCTCAACGTAGTTCACAGACGGCGTGGTGCGGTTGGCTCAGAGCAGAAAAGGAACGTCGGCACCACGGCTGCCGTTGGTAGACACATGACGAACCTGACGAGTGCGTACGAAGAGCTGGCCGATGCCTACCACGCGACCGTCGATCCCGACGGCGCCGGCCTGGACGATCCGACGTTCGACGAACTGGTGGGTGACGTGCGCGGTCTGCGGGTGGCCGCGGTCGCTTGCGGACAGGGCCGCGACGCGCGACGTCTGGCCGATCTCGGCGCCGAGGTGGTCGGCATCGATGCCTCGGAATCGCTCGTGGCCCACGCGCGGAGGCTCGAGCAGCAGACGCCGCGCGGCATCGAGTACGTCCATGGCGACGCGCAGGATCTCGGCCGGATCCCCGACGCCGCGTTCGACGCGGTGGTGTGCCACATGGCGCTGATGGACATCCCCGAACTCGAGCCGGCGGTGCGGTCGATCGCGCGGATCCTCAAGCCTGGCGGCTGGTTCGCGGCGTCGATCGTGCACCCGTGCTACAAGACGCCCGTCGCCGGTGAGCTCATCGATCACGTCGATGGCTCGACCCGGCGCGTCACCGGTCGCTACTTCGAGGAGGGTCCCTTCAACAGCGTCACGCGGTGGAACATCCTGCCGCGCGTCGCGTACCACCGGATGCTGTCGACGTACGTCAACACCTTGGTGACGGCAGGCCTGCCCGTCGTCCGGATGATCGAGCCGGTCGGCGATCGCCCGGTCTGGCAGTCAGTCCCCGGGCTCCTCTACTTCCGGTGCCAGAACCAGGGTGGGTGACCTGGGTCGGCTTCGGAAAGAACCTTCATTTTGCAGGAGTTGGGGGTTGATCGGTGCCGGGGGCAACTGGTTCGGGTTGTCCTTCGTTGTCACGCTTGGTGACCTGCGGGGACTGCCGGATTGGGGTGGATTTCGCTACCTTGGGGTATTGGTCCTCGAACTGCAGGAGGCTCCGTGAAGATCAAGGACGTACTGCGCGGCAAGGGCAACCAGGTCGTCACCATCTCCCCAGAAGCCACTGTCACCGAACTGCTCGCACTGCTGGCCGAACACAACATCGGCGCGGTGGTGGTCAGCGCGGACGGGTCGTCGGTGGACGGCATCGTGTCCGAGCGCGACATCGTCCGGCTCTGGAACGGTACGCCGGAGGCCGGCGAGGTCCGGGTGAGCGCGATCATGACCGCCGAGGTCCGGACCGCCACCCCGGACGACCTGATCGACAACCTGATGCGGCTGATGACCGAGCACCGGATCCGGCACGTGCCGGTCGTGGTCGACGGCAGCCTGGCCGGGCTGGTCAGCATCGGTGACGTGGTCAAGTCCCGGATCGGCGAGCTCGAGTTCGAACGCGAACAGCTCTCCAACTACATCAGCAGCTAGGCATCAGCAGCTAGGCGGACGCGAAGACCAGCACGATCAGCAGCAGGAACAACAGGCCGGCTCCGAGCAGGACTGTGCCGATCAGGCCACAGATCTGCCCGGCCTGAGCCATGCCCCGGTTGTTGTAGACGCCGGGCGTGGCGTCGATCTCCGCGGTCGCCTGGGAGCCGAGCCACCAGGCGACCGGAGACACGAACAGCAGTCCGGTGCACAGCGCGATCACGCCCAGGACCAGAGCGACCGTGGCCTGGGAGTGGTCGCGCAGGACGCCGTACGCCGGTTGGTCCGGGAAGCCGGGCTGGAGCGGGTAGAACGTGTGAGTCCGGTCCGTGGCATCCGTAGGCCGTCCGACGAACGACATCCTGTGCTCCTAGGGCGTGAGATCGACCAGTTCGCCCACGACGTCTGCGCCCAGCTCCGCGAGCTGGGGGCGGACGTCCTTGGCTTCCCCTACGACGACGACCAGTAGGCCGTTGGTTCCCACATACCGGCGGTAGGCGTCGGTGGCCTCGGCGGCGGTGGTGGCGGCGATCTGGGCCAGGTAGGTGTCGGCGAAGTCGATCGGTACGCCATTCGCGATGTTGCTGCCGACCTGCTGGGCCACCGAGTCGGCCTGCTCGTAGCGCAGCGGCGCGGTCCGGATCAGGCTGTCCTTCGCCTCCTGGACCTCCTGCTCGGTCAGGCCGTCGCGGGCCTCCCGCAGGATCCGCAGCGCGTCGCCGATCGCGGCGCCGGTCACCTCGGTGCGTACGGCGCCACCCAGGCTGAACGTGCCGCCCCTGCGAGGCGCGGCGAAGCTGGTCCGCGTGCCGTACGTGTAGCCCTTCTCCTCGCGCAGCACCGTGTCCACCCGCGAGGTGATGGTCCCGCCCACCACGTGGTTCGCGACCGCGGCGGCACCCCAGGCCGGGTCCCGCCGGTCCGGACCGGCGCAGCCGATCAGCAACTGGCTCTGCACCGAGCCCGGCCGGTCGACCAGAACGACGCGGTTGCCCGGGAGGTACAGCGGTTCCGGCGTCTCGAGCGCCGTACTCGCGGTGGAGGTCCAGCCGCCGAAGGCCTCGTCGATGATCCCGGCGACGTCCACCCCGGTCGCGTCGCCCGCGAACAGGATCTCCGCCCGCTCCGGGCCGATGTTGTTCCGGTAGAAGTCGGCGACCTGCACGTTCGTCAGCGGGCGGATCGTGTCCGGCGTCCCCGCGGTCGGCCGGGCCCGTCGCGTCGACGGGTCGAACAGATGGGCCGCGAACGCCTCCCGCGCCCGGTATCCCGCGTTCGCCCGCTCCTGGTTGATCTCGCCGAGGCGGATCGTCACGTGCCGGCCGACGTCGGCCTGATTGAACGCGGGCCGGGTGATCGCCTCCGCGAGCAGCTGCACGGCCGGCGCCAGATGCGACACCGGTACCGAGATCTCGACGTGCAGTGCGTCCGAGCTGACGTCGACGCCGTACGCCGCTCCGTGCCGCTCCAGGGCCGCCGCGAACTCGTTGGCCGAGTGCAGCTCGGTGCCCTCGTCGAGGGTGCGGGACATGATCGTGGCGACGCCCTCGATGTCCCGCGGTTCGGCGATCAGCGGCATCGCGATCGTGACCCGGACGGTGGCGACGTACTGACCCGGGCGGTCGAAGACGTGCACCGGGGCGCCGACGCTGGTGATCGTGGTCGTCGCGGCCGGGAACTTCCACGGGCGGGGAGCGCCGACGGCCGGTGGGGTGGTCAGCACCTGGTTCATTCCTGCTCTCCCATGGTTTCAGCAGCTGTCTCGGCCCGGCGGTAGCTCACCTGGACGCGCCTGTCGGCACGGATCCACTGCGCCGCGGCCGCCTGCACCTGCTCGACGGTCACCGCGCGGACCTGGTCGATCCGGGTGTTGATCCGGTTCGGGTCGCCGAACAGCAGGGCGTGGTGGGAGATCTCGTCGGCGCGGCCGGCGCACGTCGCCAGCTGCTCCAGCCAGTCCCGCTCGGCCTGCGCCTGCACGGTGGCCAGCTCGTCGTCGGTGACGCCGCTCTCGGCCAGCTTCTCGATCTCCTCGAGCAGCGCGTCCTCGACCTTCTGCAGGTCGATACCGTCGGACGCGATCCCGGTCAGCGTGCCGAACGAGACCCCGCCGATCAGCGGCAGCGCGCCGCCGGACACCGACTGCGCGATCTGCTCGTCGCGGACCAGCCGGCGATTCAACCGACCGCTCTGGCCGGCGGCCAGGATGTCCAGGGCGAGACCGGCCGCGTCCAGCTCCGGCGTCCCGTCGACGGGCAGCCGGAACATCATCGTGATCAGGTCCGACGGTACGTCGGACACCACGTCGTCGCGCTGTACGCCGGTCAGCGGGCCGATCGTGCCGTCCGCGGCGGCCGGCGGCTGCGGGATCGCGGGCAGGTGGCCGAAGTACCGCTTGGCGGCGTCGAACGCGTCCGCCACGCTGACGTCCCCGACGATCGTGAGGACGGCGTTGTTCGGGCCGTAGTACGTGCGGAAGAACGCGTGCACGTCCTCCACGGACGCCGCGTCGAGGTCGGCCATCGAGCCGATCGTCATGTGCGCGTACGGGTGGTCCGCGGGGAAGGCGAGCCTGACCAGCCGCTCGTACGAGTCGCCGTACGGGCGGTTGTCGTAGCTCTGCCGCTTCTCCTCCTTGACCACGTCGCGCTGGTTGTCCAGGTTCTCCTGGTTGACCGCGTCGAGCAGGTAGCCCATCCGGTCCGCCTCGAGCCAGAGCGCGAGGTCGAGGCCGCCGCTGGGCAGTGACTCGAAGTAGTTCGTGCGGTCGAAGAAGGTGCTCGCGTTCAGGCTGGCGCCGGCGTTCTCGAGCAGGCTGAAGTGCTGACCGGAGGCGACGTTGCGCGATCCCTGGAACATCAAGTGCTCGAACAGGTGCGCGAACCCGGTCAGCCCGTCGGGCTCGTGGCGCGATCCGACGTCGTACCAGAGGTTCACGGAGACGATCGGGACGGCGCGGTCGGAGCTGACGACGACCCGCAGGCCGTTGTCGAGCGTCTGCTCCGCGATGGGGTACGTCAAGGGCATGCCTGCCACCCTACGTGGTCCGGAAATTGTTCGGGTGAGATGTCGATCTCGCCGCAGGTCGCGCATCGGAGTGGTGGATGCTGGAACCGGCCATGCATCAGACATGGACAGGAGAGGTGACATCAGTGGGCAAGTACCTGGTGATGATCTACGACGACGAAGCCAAGTGGGACGCGGCTGATCCGTCGGTGATGGAGCAGAACCACAAGAACCACCAGGCCTTCGCGGACGCGAACGGCCCCGCCCTGCGCGGCGGCGGGCAGTTGGACGGGAGCACCACCGCCACGTCGATCCGGTCCGACGGCGACGGCGGGTTCGTGGTCACCGACGGGACGTTCGCGGAGACCAAGGAGGTGATGGGCGGGTACTACATCATCGAGGCGGCCGACCTGGACGAGGCGCTCGCGATCGCCAAGCAGGTCCCGTCGCCGATGGGCGGCGTCGAGGTGCGGCCCCTCATCAACGGTGGCTGACACCGTCGCCGAAGCCGTGGCGGAGGCCCACTCGACCGAGTGGGCCTTCGTCCTGGCCGCTACGGCACGGGTCGCGGCCGATCTCGACCTGGCCGAGGACTGTGTGCAGGACGCGTATGCCAAGGCGCTGGTGCACTGGCGTGAGCAGGGCGTGCCGCGGCGGCCCGGCGCGTGGTTGACGACAGTCGCCACCCGGCGGGCGCTGGAGCATCGGCGGCGGGCCGGGGTGGCGGCGCGGAAGCTGCCGTTGCTGATGCCGGATCCGGTCGACGACGAGGATCTTGCGGCCGGGGTGTTCCCGGACGACCGGCTGCGGTTGGTGTTCACCTGCTGTCACCCGGCGCTCGCGCAGGAGGCCCAGATCGCGCTGACGCTGCGGCTCGTCTGCGGGCTGTCGTCGACGGAGATCGCGAAGGCGTTCCTGGTGAAGGAAGCCACGATGCAGGCGCGGATCACCCGGGCCAAGCACAAGATCTCGCGGTCCGGGATCGCCTACCGGATCCCGCGGCTGGAGGATCTGCCGGAGCGCATCGACGCGGTGCTGGACGTCGTACACCTGGTCTACACGGCCGGACACACGGCGGCGGACGGGGACGGACTGACCCGGCCGGATCTGGCGCGACGAGGGATCGAGCTGGCCCGGATGGTGCGCATGCTCTTGCCGGACAGCGGAGAGGCGGCTGGTCTGCTCGGACTGCTCTTGCTGACGCAGGCGCGGCAGGCTGCGCGCGTCGACGACGCCGGTCGGTTGGTGCTGATGGAAGACCAGGACCGGAGGTTGTGGGCCCGGGGGCAGATCGCCGAGGGGCTGGAACTGGTGCACGAGGCGCTGGCCGGACAACCAGCGACCCCACGAGGGCGCGTCGGGCGGTTCGGCGTGATGGCGGCCATTGCCGCCGTCCATGCCGAGGCGGAGCGGTGGGAGGACACGGACTGGGCAGAGATCCTCGGCCTCTACGATCTTCTCGTGGAGCGCTGGCCGTCTCCGGTGGTCGCCTTGAACCGGGTGGTCGCCTTGAGCTATGTCTCCGGGCCCGAGGTGGCGTTGACCGAACTCCAGGAGCTGGCCGGCGATCCGGCTCTCGCCACTTATCCGTACCTCGCGTCCACGCGCGCCGAACTGCTTCGGCGTACTGGGCGAGACGCTGAGGCGAAGGCGGCGTACGAGGAGGCGCTGGCGTTCACCAGCAACGCGGTCGAGGCGGACTTCCTGGTCCGGCGGCTCACTCGAGGCGCTTGAGCACCTCGTCGTGCAGGCGGCCGTTGGTTGCGATGGCGTTCGGACCGTTCGGGCCGGGAGCCCCCTCGACGGAGGTGAACTTGCCGCCGGCCTCGTCGACGATGATCGCCAGTGCGGCCATGTCGTACAGGTTCAGCTCGGGCTCGGCGGCGATGTCGACCGCGCCCTCGGCGACCAGCATGTAGGACCAGAAATCGCCGTACGCGCGGGTGCGCCAGACCGAATCCATCAGGTCGGCCCACTGGTCCTTCTTGCCGATCTTCTCCCAGCCCTTGAGCGACGCGTACGACAGCGAGGCGTCCTCGATCTTGCTCACGTCGCTGACCCGGCACGGCTGCGACGAGTGCAGGGCGCGGCCCGTCCAGGCGCCGTCGCCGTACGACGCCCACCAGCGCTTGCCGAGGGCCGGGGCGGAGACCACGCCGACGACCACCTGGTCCTCGATCATCAGGCTGATCAGGGTGGCCCAGACCGGGACGCCACGGATGTAGTTCTTGGTGCCGTCGATCGGGTCGACGACCCAGCGGCGGACGCCCCAGCCGCTGGTGCCGTCCTCTTCGCCGACGAACGCGTCCCGGGGCCGGGCCCGGGACAGAGTCTTGCGCATCACGTCCTCGACCTTTTTGTCCGACTCGCTCACCGGCGTCAGGTCCGGCTTGGTGGCCACGTGCAGGTCGAGCGCCTTGTAGCGGTCCATCGTGGTCGAGTCCGCGTCGTCGGCCAGGATGTGGGCGAGCCGCAGGTCATCCGTATGCGAAGGCATGCCGGAAGGCTAGCCTGATCCCCTGCTCAGCGCGCCACGCCGCGGCCAACGTTGCGGATCGGTTGCGGCGCGGAGTGAACCGAATGCGGTCGTTGAACGTGCGGTAAGTGTCGGACCAAGTCTATGAACGCCATGGAGGCGTCAATGTTCGAGCGCTTCGGGGACCTGCCGCTGCACGTGCTGGTGATTCATCTCGCGGTGGTGGTGCTGCCGGTGGCCGCGCTCACCGCGATCGCCTTCGCGGTGCTGCCGAAGTGGCGCTGGCTGCTGCGCTGGCCGGCGCTTGTGCTCGGGCTGGGTGCGCTGGTGTGTGCGTTCGTGGCGAAGAAGAGCGGGGACGCGTTCGTCGCCGCGGTCCCGCAGCTGCAGAAGCTGGTCGCCGTGCATCGGTCGCGGGGGAATCTGCTGCTGTGGTTGGTCCTGGCGTTCGCCGTGCTGATCGTCATCGCCTTCCTGCTGCTGAGCGGACCGACGGCGCTGGCGAGCGGAAAGGGTGCGAAGGCAACCAAGAGCCGTCCGCTCGAGCTGGTCGTCACCGCGGCCGTCGTGGTGCTGGGAGTCGTCGTGATCTACCAGACCATCCGCACCGGCGACGCCGGCGCCAGAGCCCTCTGGACCGGCATCCTGCCTAAGTGACGTCCTGCTCCGGTACGGCGTCCTGGCGGGTGTCGCGGCCTTCGCGGCTGGCCAGGAGGCGGCGGAAGGAGGCGACGCGGTCGGCGTCGGCGCGGCCTTCGGCGACTGCCTCGTCCAGGGCGCAGTCGGGAGCGGTCTCGGTGTGGGTGCAGCCGCGGGGACAGGTCTCGGCGATCTCGGCCAGGTCGGGGAAGGCATTGATCAGCTGGTCCGGCTCGACGTGAGCCAGGCCGAAGGTGCGGATGCCGGGGGTGTCGATGAGCCACCCGCCGTGGGGCAGGCGCAGCACCAGGGTGTTCGTCGACGTATGACGCCCTCGGCCGGTCACCAAGTTGACCACGCCGATCGCGCGGTCCGCGCCGGGGATCAACCCGTTCACCAGCGTTGACTTGCCGACACCGGAGTGGCCGACGAGGACGCTCGTGCGGTCGTCGAGTTGCTCGCGCAGTCCGCTGAGGTCGCCACCTTGGTACGTCGCGACGGACTCGACCCCGAGCGGGCGGTAGATCGACAGCAGCGGATCCGGATCGGCCAGGTCGGTCTTCGTCAGACAGAGCAGCGGCCGCATCCCGGCGTCGTACGCCGCCACCAGGAAGCGGTCGATCAGTCCGGTCCGCGGCTCCGGGTTCGCGACCGCGACGACGATGACGAGCTGATCCGCGTTCGCGACCAGCGGTCGTTCGACCGGGTCGTCGTCATCGGCCGACCGGCGCAGCAGCGTCGTCCGCGGAAGGACCTCGACGATCCGGGCCAGCGTGCCCTCGTCGCCGGTCGCGTCGCCGTCGAGCTTGACCCGGTCGCCGACGATCACACTCGTGCGGCCGAGCTGGCGCGCCTTCATCGCGGTCACCTCGTGGCCTCCGTGGGAGTCCTCGACCCAGCACGCGTAGCGGCCGCGGTCGCGGGTGAAGACGAAGCCCGTGGTGGCGTCGTCGTACGACGGGCGGTCCTTGGTCCGGGGCCGGGTCCGGCGCTTCGGACGGTCGTACCGGGCCTCCTCGTCGTACCGCGACATCAGCCCGCGAGCCCCGACCAGAGCTCGGGGAACTCCGGCAGCGTCTTCGCCGTGGTCCCGATGTTCTCGATCTCCAGCCCGTCCACGAGCAGCCCGAGGACGGCGGCGGCGTGCGCCATCCGGTGGTCGTTGTAGGTCCCGAAAAGCCCACCACGCAAGGGCTTCGGCCGGATCTCCAGCCCGTCGGCCGTCTGCGTCAATTCTCCGCCGAGCGCGTTGAACTCGGTCTCGAGCGCCGCCAGCCGATCCGTCTCGTGGTTGCGCAGATGCGCGATCCCACGCAGGTACGACGGTCCGTCCGCGAACGCAGCCACCGCCGCGATGACCGGGCTGAGCTCGCCGACCTCGCTCAGGTCGAGGTCCACACCCTGTACACGACCGGTGCCACGGACGGTCAGGCCGTCGTCGGTGCGGGAGACCTCCGCGCCGAAGCGAGTGAAGATGTCGCGCAACTGGTCGCCGGGCTGCGTGGTCTGCGAAGGCCAACCGGTCACGGTGACCTCGCCACCGGTGATCACGGCCGCGGCCAGGAACGGCGCGGCGTTGGACAGGTCCGGCTCGATGACGGTGTCCAGCGCGCGAATGGGGCCGGGGGCAACGACCCAGCGGTTCGGCTCGCCGTCGTCGACGCACACGCCGCGTTCGCGCAACATCGCCACCGACATGTCCAGGTGCGGCTGGGACGGCACCGGCTTCCCGTCGTGCCGGAGGTCGACGCCCTCGTCGTACCGGGCTCCGGCCAGCAGCAGCGCGGACACGAACTGGCTCGAACCGGACGCATCCAGGGTCACCTTCCCGCCGCGGACCGAGCCAGTGCCGGAGACCGTGTACGGCATCCGGCCGGTGCCGGCGTCGTCGATCTGTACGCCGAGGGTCCGCAGGGCGCCGAGGATGACACCCATCGGGCGCTCCCGGGCGTACGGATCGCCGTCGAACGCGACCACACCGTCGGCCAGCGCGGCGACCGGTGGGACGAAGCGCATCACGGTGCCGGCCAGGCCGCAGTCGACGTTCGCCGGGCCCTTGAGCGAGCCGGGGGTGACGGTGACCGTCGTACCGCTGTCGCTGTCGCTGATTCCGACGCCGAGGGAGACCAGGGCGGACCGCATCAGGGCGGTGTCGCGGGCGGCGAGCAGGCCGCTCAGGTGGGACGGGCCGTCGGCGATCGCGGCGAGGATGAGTGCACGATTACTGATCGACTTCGATCCGGGCACCGTGATCCGGCCGGTGACCGGTCCTTCCGCCCGCGGCGCCGCCCAGCCCTGCTCCGTGCTCATCCCACTCCTTCGGCTCGTCGTTTCCGACTCTGAGCCTAGGGCATGGGCGCCACCGTGCCGTCCGGTTTCAGCCGAGGTCGAGCTGCGCCTTCGCGAGCTTCGCGGCCTGCCGGACCTCGTGGGCCTGCTGCTTCGCCTCCCGCTTGGCCGCCTTGGCGCTGCGCGTCGTCTCGCGCTTGGCTGCCTTCACACCGCGCTTGGTCTCGCGCTTGGCGGCCTTTGCGCCGTGGCTGGCGCGCCAGGCGACACCCGGCTTGCCCTCGGTGTCGACCGCCGCGAGCAGCAGGCCGCCGAGCAGGCTGAGGTTCTTCATGAACTGGATCCGCTGGGTGTTCCGGACCGTCTTGTCCTTCTCCAGCCAGAACGGGTGACCCGCGATCGTGGTCGGCACCAGCGACGCCGCGAGAACGCTCGCAGCCAGCCGCCGGCCCTTGCCGCTGGCCAGCGCGAGCCCGCCGACCACGTGGACCGCGCCGTTCAGCCGGACGAGGTTGACCGTGGTGTCGGGGATGCGGTCGCCGACCTGCGCCGGAGCCGCCCGCTTCACCAGCGGCACCAGCCGGTCGGTCACCGGCTGCGCCTTCGGCACGAGCGGCTCGGGGTTGCGAATCGCGTTCGCACCCTGAACGATGAAAATGACGGACAGCAGCGGCCTGGCCAGTGCGCGCACGACAGTCATGCCTCCTTCATACACCACGTCTTGTCATACTTCCGGTACCCAACGCTCAAGCACTCAGGCTCAGATGGGGCAGCCGTCCGGGCCGCAGGTGGGATCGTCGGTCGCGCCGGGGCCGGTGATCAGCGTGACCGGCTTGCGGTCCGCGTTCGCCCGGCGCAGTGCCTCCTGGAACACCTCGACCGGTTGGGCGCCGCTGACGCCGTACTTCTCGTCGATGACGAAGAACGGCACACCGTTCGCGCCGTACGCGAGGGCCTGTGCCTGATCCGCGGCGACCTCTTCGGTGTACGTCGTACTCGCGAGGACCTCGTGGACACGGTCGGACGGGAGGCCGGCCTCTGTCGCCAGCTCGGTCAGCGTGGCGTGGGCGCCCACGGGGAGGCCGTCGGTGAAGTACGCCTTGAGGAGGCGCTCCTTGAGGCGGTCCTGGGTGTCGGCGGGCACCTGCCCCGCGTCGACGAGCTCGCGGGCCAGGTGCAGCAGGCGGTGGGCGTCGACGGTGTTGGCCGACTTCGCCTGCTCGAGGTTGTACTCGAGGCCCAGCTCGGCCGCGATCTCGGTCACGTGAGCGTTGGCCTGCAGACCCCACTCGCGGCCGCGACCGTACTTCTCACCCAGCCGGGTCGCCAGGTCCCGCGGGTCGTCGTTGGTGGACGACGGATCCAGCTGGAAGCTGTGCCAGACGATCGTCGCGGTGTCACCGCTGCCGGCCAGAGCCTCTTCGAGCCGACGCTTCCCGATGTAGCACCACGGGCAGACAACGTCGGACCACACATCAATGCGCATAGTTGTTGCCAACCCGGGTTGTTCCAGCACTATTCCGAACCCGATCCGGTTGTGACGCGTCTGACGCTCCATGGACGACGAACTCGTACGAACCCTCTTGCAAGAGCAGCATCCGGACCTGGCCGACCTGGAGCTGAAGGAGGTCGTCGGCGGCTGGGGCAACCAGATGTGGCGGCTCGGTGCGGACCTGGCAGTCCGGATGCCCCGGACCGAGGAGGGAACGGAGCTGCTTCTCAACGAGCACCGCTGGGTCCCTGACATCGCCGCCCGCGTTCCGCTGCCCGTCCAGACCCCTGTCCGCCTCGGCAAACCGTCGGACCGGTTCCCGCGAACCTGGTTGGTGACCACCTGGGTAGCCGGCGAACCAGCTGACCACGCACCGATCACAGACCCTGCGGCAGCGGACGTGCTGGCCGACTTCCTGCTGGCCCTGCACATTGAGGCGCCGGCCGAAGCGCCGGCGAACGACCGAAGCAGTCTGCCGCGGAGCCTGGGGTTCACCGAGGTGCACGAGTACGTCGGCCGTGGTGAGGAGATGCGTGCGGTGTGGGCGGACGCGATCGCCGCACCGGCGTGGGACGGGCCGCCGGTCTGGCTGCACGGTGACCTGCACCCGGCGAACGTGGTCGTTGCCGACGGCGCGCTTGCCGGTGTCATCGACCTCGGCGAGGTGTGCGCCGGTGATCCGGCGACCGACCTCGCGGCCGCCTGGATCCTGCTCCCGACCGGCGCCGCCGACCGGTTCTTCGAGCGCTACCCGGCGGACGACGCCACGGTACGGCGAGCTCGCGGCTGGGCCGTGCAGCGGGCGCTGTTCCTGATCGCGATGGGGATCAACGGCGACAAGGGCCTGCCCGGCGGCAAGCCGCACTGGGGACCGATCGGGCTGCAGGCCCTCGAGCGTCTGCTCTGATCGCGGGCCCCGTTGGGCGGGCCATCTAGACTCGGCGCGCTGAAACCGGAGGAGGGCTGGCAAGGGTGCGCGATGAGTTGGCGAGGCAGTTGTCGCAGCTGCGTGATCTGACCGGCCGGAGCCTTCGTGAGCTCGCCCGTGACATCAACGCCAGCAGCTCCTCGCTGTCGCGGTACTTCTCCGGCCAGGCCGTTCCACCCTGGCCGACGGTGGTGGCGCTCTGCAAGGCAGCCGGTCGCGACCCGAGGCCGCTGCGTGAGGTGTGGGAGGGCGCCAAGGACCGGCCTCAGGCGAGCCCGGCTACGGCTCCGCCGGTACGCAATGATCTGCCGCACGACATCACTGCGTTCACCGGTCGCCGGGCGGAGCTGGACGCCCTCCTCGACGCCGCGCGGACCACGTCGGTGGTGGCGATCGACGGCATGGGCGGGGTAGGGAAGTCGGCGCTGGCCGTGCACGCAGCGCATCTACTGACCGCGGACTTCCCCGATGGGCAGCTCTACCTGGACCTGCACGGGTTCACTCCGGGCCGGAAGCGGCTCGAGCCTGGAGAGGCGCTGCGCGTCCTGCTGTCCGCGCTCGGCGTGCCTGCCGGCAGGATTCCTGACGGGCTCGCCGAGCGGGCTGCGCTGTGGCGGTCGGAGCTGGCGACGCGGCGTGCGATCGTACTGCTGGACAACGCCGCGGATGCCGAGCAGGTGCGTGAACTGCTGCCCGGCGCCGGCCAGACCTTCGTCGTGATCACCAGCCGCCGGCGGATGGTGGAGCTGGATGCCCAGCCCGTCTCGCTGGACGTCCTGCCAAGCGAGGAGGCGGCACAGCTGTTCGTCGAATCCGCGGGCGGGGTGCGGCCTGGCGACGTCGACGCGGTACTGCGCCACTGCGGCAACCTGCCGCTGGCCATCCGGGTGGCCGCCGCCCGGCTCCGGCACCGGCCCGCGTGGACGCTCGACACACTGGTCGAACGGCTGCGCGATGGCGACCTGGTGGCGTCGGACGTGTTCGAGATGTCGCTGCGGCAGCTCGACCCCGCGCAGCGGCGGATGTTCCGGCTGCTCGGGCTGGTGCCGGGCGAGGACATCGACGCGTACGGCGCGGCCGCGCTGGCCGGGATCCCACTGGCCAACGCCCGCACTCTCCTGGAGGACCTGGTGGATGTCCATCTGGTCCAGGAGCCCGCAGCCGGCCGCTACCGGATGCATGACCTACTCCGGCAGGCCGCCCGCGCCGACGACCCCGCAGCTGATCCGGTGCCGGCGATCGCCCGGTTGGCCGACTACTACCTGAGCGGCCTACTGGCCGTGAAGAAGCTGATCCTGATCCTGATCCCACTCCCGGTCACCGTGTCACAGCCACCGTCGGCCCTTCCCGACCTCTCCGACCACGACAGCGCTGTCAACTGGATGGACACCGAGTGGGGCAACCTCACCGCGACGTTTGCGCTCACTGTGCAGCTGCGCATCGACCTGGCGGCGGTGGGGCTCGGACAGCTCGCCACGATCGCCCATGCGCGACGCGGTGGTTCGGCGCAGCTGCGCGACGGTCTCGAGGTCACCCTGCCCGCCGCCGAAAGGCTCGGTGACCGCCGCGTGCTCGCCTCGCACCGCTACCTGCTGGGCGTCCTGCTGTTGCGCATGGGCCGGCTGGACGACGCGATGCCGGAGCTCGAGGAGGCCGCCGTGCTGATGGCTGTGGAAGGAGACATCGTCGGCGAGGCCATGGCGCTCTTCCAACTGGGGGAGCTCCGGGAGCAAGTCGCCGACGCCGAAGGCGCCGTCGAGATCCTGGAGCGGGCAGCCGCTCTGCTACCACCGCACGAGGCCGCGGTGGGAGCCCGGGTACGCAGCAGTCTCAGTCATGCTCTGGTGAGCCTGCGGAAATATGCCGCGGCCCGTGAGATCGCCACGGACGTGATGGAGACGACCCGAGAGACAGACCGCCAGACGGTGCGGATGTGCCTGGACGTGCTCGGCCGAGCCGCGCTGGGCCTCGGGGATGTGAAAGCTGCGCTCGACTACGCCGAACAGGCCGTTGCCGTCAGCCACGCGACCCATCACGCGATCTTCGAGGCGATCAGCCTCAACGACGTAGCCGTCGCACTACTCCACCTCGGTCGCACGGCGGAGGCGGCAGCCAGGCAGGCCGAGGCCATCGGAATTCTCGAACAGGCCGATGAGCCAGATCAGGTGGCGCGCGTCCACCTCCAGTACGCCGAGGCGTGCTTGGACACTGGCGATCGGGACGCCGCGGCACGGCACTTCCAGGCCGCAGTGGAACTCGCCACTGCTCACGGTTTCGGCTACCTGGTTCCGGCGGCGCGTTCGGGGCTGGCCCGCCTGTCCCGTCCCGTCCCGTCCCGGGACACGTTCCCACCAGCCGTCCGCGACGGTGACTGCGCAGGTCAGCCCTGGATCGGTGGGTCGTCCCGTGTCCCGGAGGGCTCGGCGTGGATTGTGTCGGACAGACCGCGACACTGAGGCTTCGGTCATGCACACAACCCCTTCGCTGCTCACCGGACTGGACGCGCTGCCCGCTCAGTGGGAAGTGCACGGGACGGTCGCCGCGCCCGTCGAAGCAGTCGTCGGGCTCCTGCTCGCGCTCGCCGAGGGCCGGGTCGGCGATGACAACCTAATGGTCCTGGCCAGGGCTTCGGCGGCACGCCAGGGCGCGATGACCGTCGTGGCGGGGTCCGCGGAGGCCGGCACCTACCGTGCTGAGCTGGCCGGGCAGGTCGAGCCGGTGGAGATCCAGGTCGACGGTTCCAGACTCGCCGTACAGAGCTGGTACGCCGGCGTGCACGCCGTCACCGCCTGTCCCGAAGGGACCCGGGTGACCCACAGCGTCCATCGCGTCCTCCCCGACCACCCTGGGTTCGCGCCCGGGATCGCCGACCTCGGCCTGCGTGCCCGGATGGCACGTGATCTGCACCAAGTGCTGGGTGTGATCGCCGACCACCTCGGCTGCTGACAACCGCTCTTCCATGGTGGCGTGTCAGACGACATGTCAGCACGGCGGCTGTCCGGTGTCAGGGCGGCCTTCGATCGTGGTGTCACTCACCAAGTTCATCACTAGCGAATCAGGAAGGTACGACATGCCGACTTTCAACACCCCAGAGCCGATTTCCGCAGTTCTGGACATCCCAGCAGGACGCATCCAGTTCATCGCCGCCGACCGGGCCGACACCGCAGTCGAGATCCTGCCCGCGGATCCCTCGAAGGGCCGCGACGTGACCGTGGCGGAGGAGGCCAAGGTCGCGTACGGCGATGGCGTCCTGCGGATCGAGGTCTCGGCGAAGAACCAGTACTTCGGGCCGTCCGGCGCCGTCGCGGTCACAGTGCAGCTGCCTGCCGGCTCGGCGGTCGAGGTGAACGCGGCCAGTGCCGAACTGCGGGCCGTCGGACGGCTCGGCGACGTCGCCATCAAGAGCGACCACGGCTCGATCGATCTCGAGGACGTAGCGGGCGCCCGCATCACCACCGCCGCCGGTGACGTCTCTGTCGGCCGCCTCAACGGGCCTGCGGAGATTCGCACCAGCAAGGGCGACATCCGGATCGCCGAGGCCGTGCGCGGCGCGGTCGTACTGCGCACCGACGCCGGCGGGATCGAGGTCGGCGCCGCCGCCGGAGTCTCGGCCACCCTGGATGCCGGTACCGCCACCGGCCGGATCCAGAACGCGCTCAACAACACCGAAGGCGCCGCCGCCCCGCTCACCATCCGCGCGACCACCAGCGTCGGCGACATCGTCGCCCGCTCGCTCTGAGAAACACCATCCGGTGGCCTACCTCACCGGCTCCTGACCACCGTTCGTCCGTTCAATCGAAGGAGTGCAACACGATGTCCACCACTGCTACCGGCTTCTCCGCGGCAGGGTTGCGCAGGCTGCACGACGTACTGTCCCGGCATGTCGACTCCGGGAAGATTCCCGGGCTGGTCGCCCTGGTCAGCCGGGGCGACGGTGAGCCGCACGTCGAGACGATCGGGACGATGCGTCACGACGGTGGGCCGGCGATGCGCCGGGACACGATCTTCCGGATGGCCTCGACGTCCAAGCCGGTCTCGGTCTCGGCGGCGATGGTGCTGCTCGACGAGTGCCGGCTGCGACTGGACGACCCGGTGGAGCCCTGGCTGCCCGAGCTCGCGAACCGCCAGGTGCTGAAGCGCATCGACAGCTCGCTGGACGACACCGTGCCGGCCCGGCGGCCGATCACCGTCCGGGACGTGCTCACGTCCACGTTCGGGCTCGGCATGGACATGACGGTCCTCGGCACGCCGATCATGGCCGCGGTCTTCGAGCAGGGCATCACGCCGAACCTGCCGGTGCCGATGCCCGAGCAGGACGAGTGGATGGCCCGCCTCGGCACGCTTCCGTTGATGTACCAGCCCGGAGAGCGTTGGCAGTACCAGATCAGCAGCGATCTGCTCGGCGTGCTCGTCTCCAGGGTCTCGGGACAGTCGTACGACGCGTTCCTCCGCGAACGCGTCTTCGAGCCGCTGGGCATGAAGGACACCGGCTTCTCCGTACCCGCCGACCAGATCGACCGGCTGCCTCCGCTGTACGCGCCGGACCCGCAGACCGGGGAGTTCCACGTGTGGGACGAGGCCGAGGGCGGTCGGCACAGCAGTCCGCCGGCGTTCCAGGGCGGTGGCGGTGGGCTGAACTCCACCGCCGACGACTACCACGCGTACCTCCGGATGCTCTTGAACCACGGAACGCATCAGGGCGAGCGGATCCTGTCCCGACCGGCCGTGGAGCTGATGACCACCAACCGCCTGACAGCCGAGCAGTTGGCGGCCCGGGAGGCCTTGGCCCGCGACAACGTCCACATCTCGTTCGGCCAGGGACAGCACGGTGGCTGGGGCTTCGGCATGGCCGTGCGCACCTATCGCGGCGACTACGCGCCCATCGGCCAGTTCGGTTGGGACGGCGGAGCCGGTACGTCGACCTACGCCGACCCGAGCAACCAGCTCGTCGGAATCCTGCTCACCCAGGTCGGCACGTCCGCGCCGTACTCGGTGCAGCTCATGCACGACTTCTGGACCACCGTCTACCAGTCACTCGGCGACTGATGCACAGCGGCGGACGACGAGGAGGGCGTAAGCGCGGGCTGCTTGCAGAACCTCCGCGAGGATCACGTGTTCGTCCGCCGCATGCGCGTACCTGACGTCACCAGGTCCGTACTGCAGGGTGGGGATGCCCGCTGCCGCGTACTGACGGAGATCGGAGCCGTACGGCGCGCCCCTGACTTCTGGAGGCGGGCTGCCGGCGTCCGTCACCGCCTGGCGGGTGTCGGCGAGGAGCGGGTCGTCGTCCCGGAGGAGGCCGGACGCGAACTCGCCGCCGGGCCAGCTGACCTTGACCGGATGGTCGCGGAGCCAGTCGTCCTTCAGACAGGTCTCCGCGATCGCCGTCTCGAAGGCGGCCCGGGCGTCCGCGAGCGGTTCACCGAGGCGTACGCCGTACCTGCCCTCCGCGACCAGGTGGTCGGGCACGGTGCTCGCCCAGTCTCCGGCCGCGATCGTGCCGACGGACAGTGGGTTGGCGAGGTCGAGGTGGGCGAGGAGCGGATGTGGGTCCCGGTTGCGCGCGGCCTCGAGTTCCTGTAGCGCGGCCTGGATCACGGTGAACTTCTCGATCGCGCTCACCCCGCGGCTGCGGGTCGACCCGTGGGTGGCCAGGCCCGGTACCTCCAGCCGGAAGGTCAGCGAGCCGGCGTTGGCCGGGATCACGGATCCGGCGGTCGGCTCCGCGATCAGGCAGGCCTCGCCGCGATGACCGCGGCGCAGGGTCGCGAACGCGCCGACGCCGCCGTCCTCCTCGCCGATGACCGTATGGACCGCCAGTGGCCTCCGCAAAGTGATGCCGGCGGCAACAACCGCCGCCGTCGCGCCGAGGATCGCCGCGACGCCGCCCTTCATGTCGCAGGTGCCGCGACCCCACATCACGCCGTCCTCGATCCGCCCGTCGAAGGCGTCTCCCGGCACCACATCCACATGCCCGTTGAGGATCAGCCCCGGCGTCCCGTCCTCGCCGAGCACGCCGACACAGCCCCACGCCTCGCTCCGCTCGACCTCCATCCCCGGGAATTCCGGATCGGCGGTCAACGTAGGCATGTCGATCGGCCACTTGTCGACAATCAGACCAAACGCCGCCAACCGCTCCGCACACCACGCCTGTACGTCGCTCTCGGCCGGAGTCCCGTCGACACTCGGGATCCGCACCAGGTCACGCAGATCCTCGATCACCCGCGCGTCGTCGACCGCGGCCAGCACCCGCTGCTCCACCTCACTCAGCATGCGCACATCATGCCCCGCGCGGGTCAGGCCTCGAGCAGTTCGAGCACCCGCTGTGCACCCTGCTGGATCAGATCCTGCGAGACCTTCGAGCGTTCGTGAACGAACTCGGCGATCGTCACGTACGCCGACGCCGCGGACACCGCGACCGCCGCCCGTCCACCGGCCCGCAGCGCCGCCTCCAGGAACAGTTCGTCGACTCCGGCCGGCGCACCGTCGCGTGCCGCCGACGTCGCCAGCGAGACCAGGTCATAGGCCCGCGACCCACCGCCCGCCGCCTCGATATCGATGATCCCGGCGATCCGCCCATTGTCGACAATCAAGTTGCCGACATTGAGATCCCCGTGCACGAGATCGTCGTCGGGCAGAACCTTGCCACGGTACGGCCGGCACAACTCGGTGTAGCGGTCGAGCAGTTCGGCGACCTCACCGCCGTACTCGTGCACCCGGCCCCACACACCGTCCCAGTCGTCGAAGACGACGCCGCTCGACCACCCCGACCAGCTCACACCGTCCTCGGGGACGAGGTCGCGCTGCAGTTCACAGATCGCGATCAGCTCCTGGGCGAGCCGCCTGTCCAGCACCGACGCGTCGCGAAGCGGCTCGCCGGCGACGAACTCTTGCAGCTGGTACGGCGAGCCCGCCGCGGTCTCGCCCACGGTCAGCCACGCCGGTGTCGGGTAGCCGACCGTGCGAGCCCGGCGGACCAGCTCGTGCGCCCGCCGGACCCGCGGCGCCCAGCCCGGGGCGGCCGTCCACTTCAGGACGACCGCGGTCTCGCCGTCGGTGAGCTCGTACGCGCCCGACTGCAGCCCACCGGCCAGTTGCCGCACGAGCCGATAATCGGTGCCCAGGGCAACGTTCAGCTCGGCGACAACTGACTCGGTGGTCTCCATCAGGGGGTGAGGCGGTGCAGGTCGCGGGGGAACAGCGTGACCTCGCGGACGTTCTCCACCCCGGTCAACCGGGCCACGAAGCGCTCGAGCCCGATCGCGAACCCGCCGTGCGGCGGCATCCCGTGCTTGAACGCCTGCAGGTACGAGCGGTACGCCGGTGACTCCGCCGACTCACCCTTCGCCTCCAGTGCCGCGACGTAGTCGCTGTACCGGTGCAGCCGTTGCCCGCCGGTGACCAGCTCCATCCCGCGGAACAGCAGGTCGAACGAGTTCGACCAGCGCGGGTCCGACGGCTGCGGATGCGTGTAGAACGGCCGCTTCACCATCGGATAGCCCTCGACCGCGACGAAGTCGCTGCCGTGTTCCCGCAGCGCCCACTCACCCAGGGCCCGCTCGTCGGCCGGCGCGAGGTCCGGCTCGTCCGGGTCCGCACCGGCGATCTTCAGCGCCTCGCTGAAGTGCACGATCGGTACGTCGACCGGGATCTCGGGCAACTCCGCCCCGAGCCGCTCCAGCGCCCCGCCGGCCCGCTCGCCGACCGCGGCCAGCATCCCGGCGACGGTGGACCGCAGGACGGCGAGCACGTCGCGATGGTCCTGGATGAACCCGAACTCCGCGTCCAGCGAGACGTACTCGGCCAGGTGCCGGACCGTGTCGTGCGGCTCGGCCCGGAACACCGGCCCGACCTCGAACACCCGCTCGAACACCCCGACCATCGTCTGCTTGTAGAACTGCGGCGACTGCGCCAGGTACGCCGGGCCGCCGAAGTAGTCCAGCGCGAACACGTTGGCCCCGGACTCCGTCGCCGTACCGACGATCTTCGGCGTCTGGATCTCGGTGAAGCCCTGCCCGTCCAGAGCCGAACGGAACCCGTGCAACGCCGCCGCGGCGATCTCCCACCCGGCCCGCACGACCGGGTGCCGCAAGGCGACCGGCGCGTTGTCCAGTACGACGGGCAGCCCGGCGCCCACCGTGGGTCGCCACAGCTCGATCGGCGGCGTCGCGGCCGGCTCGGTCAGCGGCTCGATCACCGGGTCGACGATCTCCGCGCCGCCCGGCGCCTGTGGGTTGGCGGCGACCGTGCCGGTCACCTGGACCACGGTCTCCTCACCGAGTTCGTCCAGCTGTGCTTGGGCTTCCGGCGCCTTCACGACGATCTGGCTCAGGCCGGATCGGTCGCGCAGAATCAGGAAACTGACGGCGGCGAGCCGTCGTCTTCGGTGCACCCAGCCGGCCACCGTGACGGTCTGGCCTACTGCTGAGGGGATCTCATGGCTGAGAATGCGCATCGCTGTTTCACCTCCAGGTCGTTTCTCGTACCCCGGAGGTGTGGGCGAAGGGGATCTCGCGGTGCCACCACACCTTCACCGGATCGGGACGACCCGGCCTCTTTGCCTTGCAGTCGCTCGGGAGTGTCTTCGCCACCGCTCCACGTATCGCCTTCACAGCTACCGGCGACTCTCTCGGACGTGGCGTACGGCGCTACTCGGTTCCGTCAGCGCGAACACGACCAGCGTAGCGACCCAGGTCACCGACCACCAAGTGGGTTACCGCCGCGACGGTGACGGCGGGATCTGCACGGTGTCGGTGTCCTCGCGGCCGCCGACCCGGGCGTGCACGGTGAGCAGGTTGTTCGTGCCGGTGCCCGGCAGCCACGCGGTCCACTCGGAGTTGAACGGCTTGAGGTAGTTGTCGGTCCAGCAGGTGGCGCGGTGGATGTCGCTCGATCGCGAGCAGGTCCAGCCCGGCTCCTGGGAGTTCAGGAACGCCAGGTTGCGGCCCCACAAGATGTCCAGCGTGACCCGCTGGTTGCCGGCCCCGTTGACCTTGAGGAACCGGTTGTAGACGAACGGGTTGGGGTCGGTCTGCGGCGTCGGTGTCACGATCTGCAGCAGCGACTCGTCCGCCTGGACCCCCGGCAGCACTTCGGAGTCGGTGTCGCTCACCAGGCCCGCCGTCGCGGCCACGGTGAACGTCCGCGCCGCCGCGGACCCGTCCTGGGGTACGGCGAAGTCCGCCGGGAGCGGAGCCGGTCGCGCCGGGGTGAGCGCCGTACACGTCTTGGTCGTGGCCGAGCACTTCCAGCCGGCCGGGTTCGCGGCGATCGGCCACTCCAGCGAGGAGCCGTAGCTGATCTTCAGCGTCACACTGGTCCGGTCCGTGCCGGGGGCAACGGTCAGGATCCGGTGGTGGACGTCGGGATCGGCCTTGCCGTCGAGGATCTTCAGCAGGTTCTCGTCGGTCCGCGGGGGAGCGGGAGCCTGCAGCGTCGCCGAGTCGTCGTCGTACAACCGGCCGGTCTTGGCCGAGACGGTGAAGGTGCGATCGACTGCCGATCCTCCGGCCGGGGCGGTGAACGTCACCGGCATCGACGCGGGGGTGGCCCGGTTGAGCGCCGTACAGGTGCCGGCCGCCTTGTTGCAGGTCCAGCCGGCCGGGTTGCCGGCCAGCGGCCAGTCCAGGGCGCCGCCGCGCTTGAGGCCGATCATCACCGGGTCGGTGTTGTTCGCCGGGGCTTTGATCGTGAGGATGAACCGCACGCCGGCCTCGGCCTGCGTGCCGCCGGCCCGGTCAGCGGGACCGCCGCCTCCGCTCGGCATGCTGATCGTCAGCAGGCCCTCGTCCAGGATCGGTGTCGTCGGCAACGGTGGGGTCGGACTCGTCGTCGTCGCGGTCGGGGACGTCGGCGCGGGGGTCGGCGTCGTCGCGGGCTGGGTCGGCTGGGTCGTCGGCACGGTGGTGGGCGCTGTGGTGGGCGCTGTGGTCGGTGCGGTGGTCGGCTGCGTCGACGTCGGCTTGACCGTCGGTGGCTTGACCGGGGGCACGGTCGGCGGATTCCCCGGCGGCTGGGTCGGTTGCTGTGCCGGCGGCTTGCTGATCGCGGCCGGGGGAGTGTCGTTACCGGTCAGCGCCATCGCCGCGAGTACGGCGGCAACCGCGACGACCACGACCGCACCGGCGCCGACCGCCGTACGGGTGCTGTTCTCCGTGGCCTTCTTCCAGCCGGTGACGACGAAGCCGACCAGGCCGACCTTCGCGCCCGAGGCGGCGGCCAGGTAGCCGAGACCCGCGGTGCCCAGCAGGGCCGGGGCGAGCAGCGCGGGCAGTGCGCTGTTGATCTCGACCAGCTCGAGGTAGACCGCGGTGCACTTCGCGCAGCCGTCCAGATGCTCGCGGACGTTGCGGTTCTCCCGCTTGGTCAGGCCGCCCCGGACATACGCGCCGAGTCGCTCGGTGGTCCAGCGGCAGCGATCGCCGGCGACGTCGGCCAGGTGCTGCTGAAGGTAGGCCTGCCGCAGACCCTCGCGGGCGCGATAGGCGAGCGCGGACACGCCGTTCGCGGTCAGGCCGAGCAGGGGAGCGATCGCGGCCGGCTTCTCGCCCTCGACCTCGGTGTGCCAGAGGACGGCCTGCCACCGCTCGGGCAGGCTCGCGAAGGCCTTGGCCGCCGCACCGCTCTCGAACCCGGTCACGGTCGGGTCGTCGAAGGTCTCCGACTCCCGCTCGTACGCCGCGATGTCGTCGGTGGCCGTCACCTTCCGGCCGGACCGGATCCGGTCGACGTGCACCCGCCGTACCGTCGTCAGCAGGTACGCGCGGAAGGAGATGTCCGGGCCGCCGCCGGAGCGCAGCGCGTCCAGCACCTTGGCGAACGCGTCACTGGCCAGGTCGTCGGCGTCGTTGGCCGGGACCAGCTGGCGCGCCATCCGCTCGGCCGCGTGGTGGTGGCGGCCGAAGAGCTCGCCGTACGCCTCGAGATCGCCGGTGCGGACGCGCGCGATCAGTTCGGCGTCGCTCGGTCCTTCCGGCGTCTCCATCCAGCTCCCCGTGGGTGTGTCACGACTGTCCGTACGGCGATGTAACGGTCCGTCACATAGTTGCCGGGAACAAGGTTCCCACGTGGGACGGATCCGTGCACGTTTCCTGACGCGGAATCGTGCACCTTTCCTGACGAGAGCACCAGCCCGGAAGTTACGCGAAAAAAGTTCTGCGAATCCGCGTCATGAACTCCGCCGCCGCCTGTCTCACCTCCGAACGACGCTTCCGGCCGCCCGGTCGGGAGACTGACGGGATTCTTGAGGAGGGCCATGTCGCTGTTCGCGGACATCCGCAGGCGGTTCGACCTGCGCCCGCACAAGTCCCTGAACCTGGCGGGGTCGCCCGCCCGGAACCGGCCGGAGGCGTCGTCCCCAACCGAGCAACCGTGGGGTTGGGGGGAGCCACACGGCACAGACAGCACCGACCACAGCGCCTATCTCGCGATCGCCGAGGCGCTGCGGGACGGGGCCGATGTCGTGCCTGCATCGGACGAGGTCGGGCGCCAACTGGCGACCGACGGAGTCTCGCTGGTGGAGGCACTTGATGGGCTGAGTGCGTTGTACCGCTCGATCGCCGGGGGCGAGCCGGCTTTCGACGCGGTACGCGCACTCAGTTCCAGCTGGGCCGAGGCCTCGCTCGTCTATCTGCACTCGCTGTCCTGCGAGGACCCGCTGACCGGGCTGTCCAGCCTGGCGCACCTGCGGTCCCGGCTCGGCGAGCTCTATCGAGAGGCGGAACTCCGTGGCACCTCCGTATCGCGATCCCACGCACTGGTGGTTGTCGAGCCGCTCAATCCGCCGGGGACGTCGCCGTTCGATCGCGAGCTCCGGCTGGTCGACGTGGCGGAGTGCCTGCGGATCGTCTTCTGCGGCGGTGACGTACTGGGCCGCGTCGGCTCACACCGCGCGGCGGCGCTCGTCGGCCGCGAGCCGAACCTGCCGGAGCAGGTCGCGACGGCTCGAGCCCTGATCACCCAGTGGCGGCTGGACACCGACGTACCCCAGCTCGCCCGGGTCTGGATCGAAGGACTGCCGAACACCGACGCCATGGCAGGGAGGGTGCTCGACGAACTCGCCAGACCTTAGGACCTGCGTCCGGACGCCAACAGGGGGGTGCCCGGACGCAAAGGCCGGCGGCGGATCGCCCGACACGGGGTGGGCGATCCGCCGCCGCTTGTCCTGATCGCCTAGGTACGGCGCTCGCCCGGCATCGCCGAGGGCTGCGGCCGGAGTGTCCCGCCTGGTTCGGTGTGGATGTACCGAGGCCCGCGGAAGAGCGAGTCGGCAGCACCGACCAGCGACATGCCGATGGCGACCGCGAACACGATGACCAGGCCCTGGTGGAAGGGCGCCGACCGACCAGGTGATCGCGATGGTCGAGCGGACACCGGATGGGGGCGAAAGGCCCTGGTGGTAGCGGCCGGAAGCCCGTCGTCGCGCTGGTCGGCCGACGGTAAGTTGGAGGCCAGGACGGTGAGCGATGGCCAACGGCGGGAAGCAACCCCAAGCACGCTGTCCGATCCGGCTCGGAGAACCCTGCTCACTCTGTGTGCCAGGTGCGACCGGGCCACAGGACTGCTCTCTCGTCTACCTGGTGATGTCCGATCCCGCGTTGCGTGACGAGTTGCGCCTGCTGCGCATTGCCGGATCGTCCAGCGGGCCGGCGACGATCGACTGAGCCTGCGGGCCGGGTGGGGAAAGAATTCGTCACCAGACGCAAACTTCTCTCCCCACCGACCGAGCCCCGCACGTCACGCGCCGGCCGATCCGCACCTCCCGGCCCACCCGCCCCTGCCGTGATGCGACGCAACGGCAGGAACTGTCCGGCGGCGTCGCTAGGCTGGTCCGTATGTGCGGTAGGTATGCGTCCAGCCGGGACCCGTCCGATCTTGTCGTGGAGTTCGAGATCGAGGCGGGCAACGTCCGCGAGGCCGTGCAGGAGTTGCCGGACAACTACAACGTGGCGCCGACCGATCAGGTGATCGCGGTGGTCGAGCGGAAGAACCGTGAGGTCCCCGACGACACGATCCGCAAGCTGACGACGGTCAAGTGGGGGCTGGTCCCGTCCTGGGCGAAGGACACCTCGATCGGGAACCGGCTGATCAACGCGCGGATGGAGACGGTCGCCGAGAAGCCGGCCTTCAAGAAGGCGTTCGCCACCCGGCGCTGCATCCTGCCGGCGGACGGCTACTACGAGTGGTACACGGCCGAGGAGAAGGTGAACGGCAAGCCCGTCAAGCAGCCGTACTTCATCCACCCGGCCGATGGCGGCGTGCTGGCGATGGCCGGGCTGTACGAGATCTGGCGGGACAAGTCGGTCGAGGACCCGGACAAGGACGAGGCCTGGCTGTGGACCTGCACGGTCCTGACCACCACGGCCACCGACGACCTCGGCCGCATCCACGACCGGATGCCGCTGCTGGTCGAGCGGGAGCGGTACGACGCGTGGCTCGACCCACTGTCGTCGGATCCCGACGATCTGCTCGAGCTATTGGTGCCCGCCGCGCCCGGACGGTTGGAGGCGTACGCCGTCTCGAGGGCGGTCAGCTCGGTGAAGAACAACGGACCCCACCTGCTCGACCCACTGCCGCCTGACGGCATCGATCCGATCGACAAGCCGGCCGCGCCGGAGGAGACCACCCTCTTCTGACGTTTCGTGTCCACTCATTCCAGGTCGTGATGACAGGATGGGCCGGGTGACCGACGAACGGATTGTGCGGACGCCGCACGGGGACGCCCGGATCGTGGCGCATCGGGCCCGGCGGCCGGTGGCGACGCTGGCCCTCGGTCATGGCGCCGGGGCCGGGATCGAGTCCGGTGACCTGGCCTCGCTGGCCGCCCGGCTGCCGAAGCAGGACATCAACGTGTTCCTGATCGAGCAGCCCTGGCGCCGGGCCGGGAAGAAGCTCGCGCCGGCGCCGAAGATCCTCGACGAGGCCTGGATCGCGATCATCGGCCAGCTCCGGGTGCGCACCCCGCTGGTGATCGGTGGCCGCAGCGCGGGGGCCCGGGTGGCCTGCCGGACCGCGAGCGGTCTGGGGGCGTCCGGCGTACTCGCGCTGTCGTTTCCGCTGCACGCACCGGGGAAGCCGGAGAAGTCGCGCGTCGACGAGTTGCAGGCCGCCGGGCTGCCGACGCTGGTCGTGCAGGGGGAGCGGGATCCGTTCGGGACGCCCGAGGAATTCCCTCCGCTGACCGAGATGGCCGTCGTACCGGACGCCGACCACTCCTTCAAGGTGCCGAAGCGGGCGGAGCTGGATCAGCAGGAGGCCTACGACCTGCTGGTCGAAGCCGTGTTCGAATGGGTGAGCCGCGAAGTGTCCGGATAGTGGTCAGCCGCTGACCGGTCCTGCAGGCGGGAATGGCCCCGCGACCGGGCGTGTTGTGACCAACATGATGGCGACGAGAGAGGCTCCGGCGAGGACACCTGGGCAGACCCCGGTATTCTCGATCACGATGCCGACTCCCACCACGACCGAGACACCCGAGCAGCGGACCGCGCGCTTCGAGCGCGAGGCGCTGCCTTTCCTGGACCAGATGTACGCCGCGGCGATGCGGATGACCCGTAATCCGTCGGACGCCGAAGACCTGGTGCAGGACACTTTCGCGAAGGCGTACAGCTCGTTCCATCAGTTCACGCCGGGCACCAACCTGAAGGCGTGGCTGTACCGGATCCTGACGAACACGTTCATCAACGGATACCGGAAGCGGCAGCGTCAGCCGACGCAGTCGCCGACCGAGGAGATCGAGGACTGGCAGCTCACCGCCGCCGAGTCGCACACTCCCGGCGGCCTGAAGTCGGCGGAGGCGGTCGCCCTCGAGCACTTGCCCGACTCCGACGTCAAGGAAGCCCTGCAGACCATCCCGGAGGACTTCCGGCTGGCCGTGTACCTGGCCGATGTCGAGGGCTTTGCCTACAAGGAGATCGCCGACATCATGGGAACGCCGGTCGGCACCGTGATGTCCCGGCTGCACCGTGGCCGGCGCCAGCTGCGTGAGCTGCTGGGGGACTACGCCCGGGACCGCGGTCTGATCCCGACGTCGGACTCCGACGAGACGACGCCGGCCGCGAGCACTGACGCGACCGCGGAGAAGGAGGAGTCGTGAGCTGCGGCGAGCACCACGACGTCGACTGCAGTGAGATCCTGCAGCGGGTCTACGTCTTCATCGACAACGAACTCGAGGACGCCAGCACCGACGAGATCCGGCAGCACCTCGAAGAGTGCGCCCCCTGCCTGGACGAATACGACCTGGAACGCTGCGTCAAGAAACTGGTCCACCGCTCCTGCGGCTCCGACCACGCCCCCGACGCCCTCCGCCAGAAAATCCTCCTCCGGCTGACCCAGATCCAAGTAGAAACCACCATCTCCACCACGGACTGATCGACAGCAGAGGTCTGGCTCGGACCCCGTAGTGCGGGCCGCAGTAGCCTCACCGTCCCCTCGATCCCTGTTCCGGTCAGGGCCCAAGCCGGTCCGGCAAGCCCGAGATGGCTGTCGGCGCGGGAACCAGGCGCTCAGGGCGAATCCGTCCTCAGAAAAGGGTGGGGCCGAATGTGATCGCCTCAGCGCGTTGGATCTGCCCGATGAGCTCTACCGCCTCGCGCTGGATTTTCGGCGAGGCGTCGCGCAGGACCTCAGTGGCTTGGCTGAGTACGTCGATGGCCTCGGTGTGCTTGCCCTCCAGAGCCATGATTCGACCGAGCTGAAAGAGCACCCGGCCTTCTCTCAAGCGGTTTCTGACCGTCCTGGTCAATTGCAGAGAGGAACGGGCGTGCTGGGCCGCGGTGGCGAATTCGCCCAGTCTCGCGTAAACGACAGCAGCCAGCTCCCGTGCCTCGGACTCGGCATTTGAGTTACCGGATCGCTCGGCGACCTCGATGCTCGAGAACACCGACGGCAGCGCCCGCTCGATTTGGCCGGTGGCGACATGCGACTTGGCGATGTTGAGGTACCGCTTGGCGAGGGATCGGTGGTCGCCGGAGTCCTCGGCGAGCCGGATGCTCTGGGCGAACGCATCCTCTGCTTCGGCCAGCTGGCCGAGTCTGTTGTGCAGTACGCCGAGCGCGACGAACGAGACACCTTCGATGGTCGCGTCGCCGATCTGCAGGCTGAGGGCGAGTGCCTGGCGAGTGAAATCCAGTGCCTCGTCGAGTCGGCCGAGTTGCTCGAGCACATGACCCAGCGACGTGCAGCAGCGAGCCTGGCCAGTAAGGTCGGAGAGCCGACGGAACCTCTGGAGCGCGTTCGCGAGATGAGCCAGGGCGATGTCGAGATCGCCGTTCTCCGCCTCCGGGATGGCTCTGTCGTGCTCCAGCCATGCGGCGACGGCAGCCAGCCCCCGTTGCTCGGCGAGCTCGACCATTCCGGCGGAGAGGTCGCGCATCTCGTGCCAGCGCGAGCGGGATTCGTGATAGCCGAACAGTGCGAGCGTCAACTCGGGTAATAGGTCCGACCGCACCAACGAGGAGACGGATGCTTGGCGGAACCTGTCCATGACGTTGCGTTGTTCGTCGTCGAGCCAGGCGAGGGCTGGGACGGTGTCGGCCAGCGCGGCGATTGGCTTGATGTGGATCGTTGCGAGCCTGAGGCGCGGGCTGGCTTCGTGCGTCAGAGACTGGCAGGCCCAGGCGAATCCGGTGTAGAAGCGGAGGATGCGTTCGAGGCCGGCGTCGCGTACTGGCGGCGTGAGGGCTTGGTCGGCGAGCTCGCGGGCGTAAGCGCGGATGAGGTCGTGGAAGCGGTAGTGCTCGGGCGCGACGGACTCGAGCAGGTTGAGGTCGACGAGGCGTTCGAGGATGGCATCGGCGCGGCGGACGGGAACGTCGAGCAGATGAGCCGCGACGACCGTGAGCAGGTCTGCTCCGTCGGGGATGCTGAGCAGTGGCAGCGCCCGAGCGGCTTCGCGGTCGAGGTCGCGATCGCTGGACTCAAGGAAGCGCACGGAACTGGCAATGCTCGCGCGGACGCCGGTCTCGTCGGAGCCGAGGCTGTCGAGCCGGCGTTCTTCGTCGTGGAGGAGATCGACCAGGTGCTGGATCGGCCAGGCCGGGCGGGCGGCGAGCCGGCCGCCGATCAGCCGCACGGCCAGTGGCAGGCGACCGGTGAACGAGATGAGCATCTCCGCCGCGTCCGGCTCGGCAGCGACGCGGGACCGGCCGATGACTCCGCTGAGGAGCTCGATGGACTCCGACTCCGACAACGCGTCGAGCCGGATCTGGCGTGCACCAGGCAGCGCTGCAAGCGAACCACGGCTGGTGATGATCGCCGCCGACCCCGGGCTGCCGGGGAGCAGTGGCATCACCTGCCGTCCGTCGGCAGCGTTGTCGAGCAGCATCAGCATCCGGCGCCCGGCGAGCTGCGATCGCAGCAGGGCAGCCGCTTCCTCGACGGCTTCCGGGATCAGCTGGGTGTCCACGCCGAGCGAACGAAGCAACTGGCGCAAGGCGTCGGCGGCGCTCATCGGCTGACCCGGCCCGTAGCCGCGCAGGTTGAGATAGAGATGGCCGTCGGGGTAACTGTCGGCCAGTCTGTGCGCGGCCTGAACCGCCAAGGCCGTCTTGCCGATACCGCCCATACCGGTGACCGTGACCAGGCCGACGGCATCGCTGCGTAGGCCGGCGGGAGCTCGCAGAACCGACAGAATCGCCTCGACCTGGGCAGCGCGGCCGGCGAAGTCCGGCACTGCCGGCGGTAGTTGCCACGGCACCGGTAATGCGTCGCTCGCCACCGGGATCTCCGCTTCTGGTGCGTGACTGCGAGGTTCGTGACGCTTGCCGCGGGCAACGGCCAGGAACTGTTCGGCCTCGTCGGCGTCGAGTCCGAGGGCTGCGGTCAGTGACCGAATGGTGTCCATCCGGGGTCGGCTGCGGGTGCCGCGTTCGAGCACGCTGATGGCCTGCTCGCTCAGACCGGCCTCCTCGGCCAGGGCTGCTTGGGTGAGCCGGGCCCTGGCCCGGAACCCGCGCAGGAGTTCGCTCAGGCTCACAGTGGACAGCCCACCCACCTCCCTCACTCGTTGGTCGCCACTCCGCTACGTACGGTGCCAGGACATCCGGCCCTAACTCTAGGAGCATCCGCCGACTGTCCGCCGAAGTTATCCACACCGTCACCTGGACCGGTTCAGGACAGGGGACCCGGAGGCGTTCCTGCGGCGGTATGCGAAGGGGCAGTCGGCGGATCGGCCGCAATACCCAACACTCGTTTGAAGCTAGCATTCAGTATGCGCGCGAGGACTCTCCGAATGCGGAACCTCTGAGAAAGGTGGTCTGGTGTAAACCTGTGACCAAATTGCAAGGACCCCGGATTTCGCCGGGGTCCTCGCTTTGCGTAGCCGCCTGCAGTCAGGCGTTGGGGCGCTTACCGTGGTTCGCGCCCTTCTTCTTGCGTGCGCGGCGCTTGCGGCCGGTCTTGCCCATTTCTAAGCCTCCTTGAAACAACTGCAAAGAGTCACAGTCTCTCATACCCTGGCGGGCTCTTCCTCCCGTGCGGCGGGTCACGGGTCTGGCTTACAGTGTTTCGGCGCAGCGAGAATGAGAAAAATACTGATTAGTCAGTGATGTGCTGTCTGCCCCCCTACGCCCCGGTCCCCCCTCGGGACGTAAGACTGCAACCGCTGAACGGAGGTGCGACATGTTTGCCGACGGCTGGGACTGGTAGTCCGATCGAGTCCGTCCGGGTAGCGTTGCGCGCGTGAACCGGCGGGTGCTGCTTAGGCTCGTGGTGGTCGTCGCGACTGCCACGGCTGCGGTCATTCTCGGATTCGCCGCAGCGCACGCGACGTTTGACGCGCCCACCGTCTGCCTCGGACTGTTGATGCTGGCCGGAACTGTGCTCCGGCCCCGAGTGGGACAGATCTATCGGACCTCGCTCGACTATGTGGTTGTCATCGCGCTCTACCTGTTGTCCGGAGTGGCGTCGGCAATCCTGGTCGGCGCGGTCGGTGCGCTGTCCCAGGACCGGCGCCACCCGCTGGTCAAGAAGGTGTTCAACGGCGCACAGTCGGTGATCTGTGCGGCAGCCGGCGGCTTGGTCTTCCACGTCGCCGGAGGTCCGACGGGTGTCGCCGTACTGCGCAATCCGTGGGACGCGATCTGGACCACCACCGCGGCCAATCTGGCCTGGCTGATCATCAACGCGTTGCTGCTGTGCGTGGTGCTGTCGCTCGAACCGGGAGATCCGACTCCGCTCGCGTTCCTGCGGAAGGTCGCGCTGCCGACGTTGCCGTCCCTGCTCGGCTACGGGCTGCTCGGCCTTCTGCTCGCGGTCGCCTGGCTGTCCGGTCTGAGTTTTCTCTCGATCGTGCTCATCTTCGTGCCGCTGTACGTCAGCCGTTGGGCGCTCACGCAGTACGAGGCCGAGCGACGGGCGCAGGCTGCGACCATGCGGGCCTTCATCCAGGTGATCGAGACCAAGGACCTCTACACCCGGGGACATTCCGAACGGGTCAGCGAGGGAGTGGGCATGCTCGGTCGCCAGTTGGGGCTGGCCGACGACCGGCAGACGGCCCTCGAGCATGCCGGCCTCCTGCACGACGTCGGCAAGGTCGGTGTGCCGACCAGCATCATCCAGAAGTCCGGCCGGCTGGACGATTCGGAGATGGACGCGATCAGGCTTCACCCGGCCCGCGGGGTCGAGCTGATCGGCAACATCCCGTTTCTCGAAGAGGTCAAGTCCGCCGTGCTGCACCATCACGAGAAGTACGACGGCTCCGGCTACCCGGCCGGACTGAGTGGCGAGAACATTCCGTACTTCGCCCGGATCATCGGCATCGTGGATGCCTTCGACTCCCTGACGTCGACGCGTTCCTATCGTCCGGCGCGGGGCGTCGAGGAGACGCTTGCCATCCTCGTCCAGGATCGGTTCAGCCACTTCGATCCGCGCTTGGTGGACGCGTTCGTCGAAGTGATCCGGAAGGACGGCTGGACGACGGCGGCCGACCAGCCGGCGCCGGACGGCACGGTACTGGCCACGATCGATCACGACGACCTCAGCCTCGGTAGTGGTGGCGGAGCGAGCGGCAGCGCGGCAGGGCCGGACTGATGGCCGCCGGGTTCACCGAAGGGCAGGAGCTGCGCCGGATGGGCAGCGGCGTGGTCATCGTCGCGGCCGGTGTGATCCTGGCCGCCATAGCGATCGTCGTGACGGCTCGCTACGGCGTCACGGAATGGGCGTACGCGCTGACCTTCGGTGCCCTGATCACGATCGGCGAGATGGTGCAGTTCCGCGTCGATCGCATCCGCAACCGGGCTCCGATCGCCACCAGCGCGGCGCTCGGGTACGCGATGCTGCGCGGGCCTTCGCTCGGGCTGCCGCCGGACGTCGCCCAGGTCGCGGCGGTCACCGCCATCGCGACGGTCGGCGGGATCCTGCCGCGGGCGATCGCCGGCCTCCCGTCGGATGTCGTCGTCTCGTGCCGCCGTGGGATCTCCGTCGCCTGCGCTGCCGCGGTCTTCGCCGCACTGACGCCCCGGGATCTCATCTGGACGGGGCACTGGGCGGACGCGATCTGGATCGGCGGAGCGATGCTGGCCGCGGTCCTGAGCGCCGGCATCAGCGACGCGGTGATCGGTGCCGGACAAGCGACCGAGCGCTACAACAGACCCTTTCCCGCGGCCTTGCGGGACGAGCTCACGGTGATGACCAGGATCGGCATGGCCATGGGCATCACGGCGATCCTGCTCGCCACGGGCACGTCGCTGATCGGCCTGTGGGCGCCGCCGGTGGTGATGGTGCCGCTGCTGCTGACGCAGTTTGCGTTTCGGCGGTTTGCTTCGGCACAGCGGACTTATCGGACCACGGTGCGGTCGATGGCCCGGAGCACGGAGATCGCCGGGTTCAGTAGTCCGGGGCAGAACGCGCGGACGGCCCAGTTGGCGGTGGCTCTGGGCAACGATCTGGGGCTGACTCTGGCGCGGATGGAGGCGTTGGAGTATGCAGCGTTGTTGTCCGGGGTGGGGCAGTTGGCGTTGGCGGATCCCAGTCCTGGTGGGGCTTCGTTGTTGCGGACCCGGGAGGAGCGGCAGCGGGCGGCGGCGATCGGGGCTGCGGTGATCGAGCGGTCGGGGGCGCTGGATCATGTGGCGGAGATCGTGCGGCACTCCAACGATCCGTACCGGCACGGGCGGGCGAACAACTCCGACATCCCGGTCGAAAGCGGGATCGTCAATGTCGCCCTGGCTTACGAACAACTGGTGGGTGAGGGGACCGGACAGTCGCCGGACAAGGCGATGGAGTCGATCGGCCTGGGAATCGGAGCGGAGTACGACCCGCTCGTGGTCGAATCACTCCGGCGCGTGATCGGCCGCGGCTTCCGCTTCTGAGGACAGGCGCAGCAGCGCGGGAGTGCCGGCGCAGGGTTCCAGCTCGTCCCACACCGGCGCGGTCTCGGCCGGGACCCGGCCCGATCCGCCCATCCCGGCGTACAGGAGCAGTCCGGCTCCGGCCGCAATCAGTACGTCGCCTGGACTGACCCCCTGACCGAAGCCCGGGAGAGCCACTGGTACGACGTCTCCCAGCCAAGGCAACCGGGTTGCGGCGTCGGACAGCTCATGCCGCGGGTCGCCCAGGACAGCAGCGCCCACGCCCGCGCGGGACAGGGCAGCGAGCGATACCGGCATGGCGCCGTTCAGAGCCACTACCAGGGCGTTGGAAAAGAACCCCAGCGCCAGTAGGCCGACGCCGGGGTGGCGGAGGTTCAGCCGCAGGAAGACGGCGATGCAGACCGCGGACCCGATCAGTCCGACCGGGTACGCCGTACCTCCGAAGAACGAGCCGAGGAGCTGGCCGATGGCGGCCGCGGCCAGCCAGTGCACGCCGGTCAGGGAGTTGTCGGCCAGTCGTCCGAACTGTCCACCGGTCGCGAGTGCCGCGGCGGCGGCGAGCACCATGACGAGGAGGACCAGCAACACCCTGGCGATTCTGCCGCGCCGGCGGCCCGAATCCGGGCAAGCAGACCCCGCAGCGTGTCGATATGGCGGCAAAACGTGACGGCGACCCTTCAGCGGAAGGGTCGCCGCCACCAGCGATTACGACTTGGCTGTCGCCGCGCCGCCCTCGTCCAGGAACTCCGGCAGGTCCTGCACTCCCGGGTCGCCCTTGTCCGCGACGTAGTCCGTGTGATGCGTGCTGTCGACGCCGTCCGGCACCTTGAGCGCCCGGAACAGCACCGTCAGCACGATCACCACGATCAGGTTGATCACGAAGGCCGTCAGCGCGATGTAGACCTGCGTGTGGGTGAACGGGATGTTCGCCAGCGAACCGCCGAAGTGCTTCTTCGTCGCCGGGTTGATCACGTTGCGGGCCTCGATCGTCCCGAACACCATCGCCACCGCCCAGCCGGCCAGCAGCGCCCAGCGGTGGAACCACCGGGTGTACAGGCCGACCACGATCGCCGGGAAGGTCTGCAGGATCCAGATCCCGCCCAGCAGCTGCAGGTTCAGCGCGATCGTCTTGTCCATCCCGAGCACGAACACCAGCGCGCCCACCTTCACCAGCAGCGAAGCGAGCTTGGAGACCTTGGCCTCCTGGGCGGGCGTCGCGGACGGCTTGATGAAGTCGCGGTAGATGTTGCGGGTGAACAGGTTCGCCGCCGCGATCGACATGATCGCCGCCGGTACCAGCGCGCCGACCGTGATCGCCGCGAACGCGATCCCGGCGAACCAGGACGGGAACTCCTGGTCGAACAGCCGCGGGATCGCCAGCTGCGGGTTCGTCAGGCCGTCCAGGCCCTTCGTGTTCACGTTCGCCTTGATCGCCATGAAGCCGAGCAGCGCGAGCAGGCCGAGCAGCAGCGAGTACGCCGGCAGGATCGCGGCGTTCCGCCGGACGATGTTGCGGTTCTTCGTGGACAGCACCGCGGTCACCGAGTGCGGGTACATGAACAGCGCCATCGCCGATCCCAGCGCCAGCGTCCAGTACGCCGAGAAGCCCGCCTCACCGGGGATGAACGCGCCGACCGGCTTGCCGGTGACCGGGCTGGTCGCGGTCAGCTTCTTCTCCGCGGCGCCGAAGATCGCATCCCACCCGCCGAGCACGTGCGGCAGGTAGAAGATCGCCACCGCGATCACCAGGTAGATCAGGCCGTCCTTGACGAACGCGATCATCGCCGGCGCCCGCAGACCCGAGGAGTAGGTGTACGCCGCCAGCACCGCGAACGCGATCAGCAACGGCAGGTCCTTGGCCAGCGTGTTGGTGCCGCCGAGCCCCATCGTCTCGAACACGGCCTGCATACCGACCAGCTGCAGGGCGATGTAGGGCATGGTGGCGAGAATGCCGGTGACCGCCACGGCCAGCGACAGCGCCTTGCTGCCGTACCGGCCGCCGACGAAGTCCGCCGGGGTCACATAGCCGTTGCGGTGGGACACCGACCACAGCCGGGACATGAAGATGAAGATGATCGGGTAGACCACGATCGTGTACGGCACCGCGAAGAACCCGCTGATCGCACCGGTCGCGTACATCGCGGCCGGTACGGCGATGAACGTGTATGCCGTGTAGAGGTCGCCACCGAGCAGGAACCAGGTGATGAAGGTCCCGAACCCGCGGCCGCCCAGACCCCACTCGTCCAGGTTCTCGAGCCGTCCCTCGCTGCGCCAGCGCGCGGCCATGAAGCCCATCACGGTGACGGCGCCGAAGATCACCACGACGATGATCAGCTGGACCCAGTCGACACTCGTGTTCACCGGCCCGCCTCCTTCGCGGTGCCGGCGGAGTCGGGACGCTCAGGGTCACCAAGCCCCTGAGCGGCCCGCCGCTTGCGCTCCTCGGCGCTCACCAGGCGGTAGCAGATGCTCACCAGGATCGCGGACAGGAAGACCCACATGAGCTGGTACCAGTAGAAGAACGGGAAGCCCCACAGCCTGGGCTTGTCCTTGGCGTAGGTCGAGACCAGGAGCGGTATGACGATCGCGATCGCCAGCAGGACGCCGGAGATCCAGTACGCGGGTTTGACCGCGGACAATCGGGACACTGCAAACCTCCTCGGGACGTAGCAGGCGCAACGGAGCACGCTACCGTTCGTCCGCATGACCGACTAGATCTTCAGGGTGGTTCATGGATAACGAACGCGCATGGTTGGTCCGGCGGGTCGTGCTGTCCGTGTTGTTCCTGGTGGTCGTTGCCGTGCCGCTGTATCCGGAGCTGTTCGGGCTGGACGAAGTGACGCCGTTCGCCCAGCTCGTCGCCTTCCGGCCGCAGGGGCTTGCCGTGGCGCTGGTGCTGGCCCTGGTGATGCTCGTACGGCGGGGCTGGCGCCTCGCGGCAGCCCTTGTCGCCGTACTGGCCCTGACCGGAGCCGCGTTGACCGCACCGCGGCAGTTCTCGGACGCACGACCTGCACCGGCCGGGTCCCGGGTGCTGACGATCATGGTGGCCAATCTGCTCGGCGGCGGGGCGGACGCGGGCGCCGTCGCCGAGGTCATCCGGGCGCGGAGGCCCGATCTGGTTTCGTTGCCCGAGGCACCGGTCGACGTCCGTGAGGAGATCCGCGCGCAGCTGCAAGACCTGCAGTACAGGGGATATACGGCGCAGCCGAGCAAGGCGGTGGAGAGTGCGACGAGTGTGCTGGTCTCGCCGTCGCTCGGTCCGGTGGCCTTCCGGGCCGAGCCGGGGACGGCCTTCGGCCACATCATCGTGACCGGCGGCAATCTCGGGGAGATCCGGCTGATCGCCTACCACGGCTTCCCGCCGCTGCCGGACGCGGTGACGACCTGGAAGCAGGACCTCCAGGTGCTCCGGCGCTGGTGCTCGGAGGATCCGCCGACGATCGTGGCCGGCGACTTCAACGCGACGCTCGATCACGCGGACTTCCGGCACGCGCTGGGCGGCAACTGCCGGAGCGTGGCGCCGGCGGTGGGCGGTGGGCTGGTGGGGACCTGGCCGGCGGATCAACCGGCCGTCGTGCGGGCCCAGATCGACCACGTGGTGGTGACCCGGCAATTCCAGCCGGAGCGGTTCACGACGTACGCGATCCCGGGCACCGATCACCGTGCGGTCGTCGCGACCGTCGCCGCACCTATGACTGCGGGTTAGTCGCGGGACGGTAGATGTAGGGCTGCGACGCCTGGACCGATTCGGTCACCATCAGCAGCAGGTCGGCGCGGGCCTCGATCGGCCGGCCGAAGAGCTCGTCGTCGCCCGGGATCGGGAAGCCCTTCACGCCGATCGCGAGCTGGCTCAGCAGCACGTGCAGCACGCCGCGGGCGTTGAACACCGACGGTGTCGGCCACTCCGGCAGGGTCTCGTGCATCAACGGCTGCTGCGCCGCGGTCGCCGCGATCGGCTTCAGCCAGCGCTCGAGCTCGTCGCTGGTCAGCATGTTCCGGTGCAGGATCGTCATCACCGCATGCGCGACGCGGTCGTGCTCCTCGTGCACCCAGCGGTACTGCGTGTCCTTGACGATCCGGTCCGCGAGTACGTCGAGCAGCGCGCGGAGGACCCCGGCGTCGCAGTGCCGGGAGCGGGCCAGCGCGCCGATCGCATCGGCGCCGTGGGCAACGGCATGCGCCCAGCCGCAGTCCGGCACGAACCCGCGCAGGTCGCGCTCCCGCAGCAGCCAGGTGGCCAGCCGGTCGCCCCACCGCATCACCACCTCGTCGTGCACCAGGAACTCGGCGTTGTCGCGGTGGATCACCTCCGCGAGCGTCAGCGCGGTGAACGAGCGGCGGAACACCGTGTCGGTGCCGTCCTCACCCAGCCCGTAGTTCAGGCCGGCGCACAGACCGTCCCCGAACCCGGGCAGGAGATCGTCGTACACCCCGCGCTCCAGCCAGGTCGCCAGCGTCGGGTAGGCCAGCGCGTCGCGGACCTGCGGGTTGGTGCTGGCGAGGCCGCGGACGAGCTCCTCGGTGAGGTCGGCCAGCGCACGGTCGCCCGGTACCGCGTAGTCCGCGGCCATCACGTCCTGCCAGTACGTCGACTCCACCCGAGCATCCTTTCATCCGGCCCTGATCAATCAACACCTACCCGCACCTACTTGTCGAGCGGACCACCGCAGGTACTGGTATACGCCATCGGTAGCATCGAACCGTGCCGTCTCTGACCGACGTGGCCCGTAACCACACGACCCTGGACCAGGCCGACCTGGATCGCCTGCAGTTGCTCGTCTCCGACTGGCAGATGCTGGCCGACCTGTCGTTCGCCGACCTGGTGCTCTGGCTGCCCGACACCGAGGGGCTCGGGTTCTGGGCCGGGGCGCAGATGCGGCCCACCACCGGGCCCACGGCGTACCTGGACGACATCGTCGGCAGCTTCATCCCGCGCGGCCGCCGGCACCTGCTCGACCAGGCGTACGACGGCGGCCGGATCTGTCGCGAGGGCGACCCGGAGTGGCGCGACGACGTCCCCGTCCGCGTCGAGACGATCCCGGTACGCCGCGGCACGCGCGTGATCGCGGTGATCGCGCGCAACACCAACCTGCTCGGCGTCCGGACGCCGTCGCGGCTGGAGATCGCCTATCTGCAGAGCGCGACCGACCTGGCCCGGATGATCACCGACGGCATCTTCCCGTACGGCGGGGAACGGCTGCTGTCCACCACCCCGCGCGTGGGTGACGGGTGCATCCGGGTCGATCGGCACGGAATGGTGACGTTCGCCAGCCCGAACGCGTTGTCGGCGTACCGGCGGATGGGACTCGTCACCGACCTGGTCGGGAGCAGGCTGAAGGACGTCACCGGTGAGCTGCTGCACAGTGGGCACAAGGTGGACGATGTGCTGGCCTCGGTGCTGACCGGGCGGGCGGCCAAGGAGATCGAGATCGAGAACTCCGACGCCACGCTGTTCCTGCGCGCGATCCCGCTGCGCGCGGACGGGCAGCACGTGGGGGCGCTGATCCTGCTCCGGGACGTGACGGAGCTGCGGAGCCGGGAGCGGGAGCTGGTCACCAAGGAGGCGACCATCCGGGAGATTCATCATCGCGTCAAGAACAACTTGCAGACCGTCGCCGCGTTACTGCGGATGCAAGGACGGCGGATCACCGTGCCGGAGGGCCAGGCCGCGCTGGCCGAGGCGGTCCGGCGGGTCGGGTCGATCGCGATCGTGCACGAGACGCTGTCGGAATCCTTCGACGAGCATGTGGACTTCGACGACGTCGCGGACCGGATCGC
Source organism: Kribbella sp. NBC_01484 (assembly GCF_036227145.1). NCBI lineage: Bacteria > Bacillati > Actinomycetota > Actinomycetes > Propionibacteriales > Kribbellaceae > Kribbella > Kribbella sp. NBC_01484. Next base: position 500,315 of record NZ_CP109437.1, on the reverse strand, counting down.
GCTGATGGTGGCCGATGTGTCGACCGTCAACACCTCCGTCGAGACCAAGCGGAGTGGGAGCTTCGGCGTTCTCGACTCCGAGATCGCGACCCCGTTGGCGATGGTGCTCACGGAGCTCATGCAGAACTCGGTGGAGCATGCGTTCGGTACGCGCGAGGGCGGAGCGGCGAGCGGCACGATCGAGCTGGCCGCGGATCGCTCGGTCGGCCGGCTGCACGTCACCGTGGTGGACGACGGCCAGGGCCTACCGGCGAACTTCGATTCGGAGCTGTCCGGGAACCTCGGCCTGTCCATCGTCCGTACGCTCGTCATCGGCGAACTGGACGGCACCCTGCAGTTCGGGCCCCGCCACGACGGCAAAGCCGGCACCCAGGTCACCCTGGACCTGCCGGTCAAGGACTGACTCGTTACGTCCGAACATCCGAGGGTCGGAACCCTCACATCTTCGGACGCAACGCGTCCGGAAAGCGAAAGGCCCCGCGGGCTGATCCGCGGGGCCTCGGAGAATGTGGTCAGGCGGTGCGGATGCGGGCGCGAGCGTTGCGGCGCTTCAGGGCGCGGCGCTCGTCCTCGCTCAGGCCACCCCAGACACCGTGGTCCTGGCCGGCTTCCAGCGCCCAGGCGAGGCACTGCTCACGCACGTCGCAGCGACGGCACACCTGCTTGGCCTCCTCGATCTGCATGATCGCGGGCCCGGTGTTGCCGATGGGGAAGAACAGTTCCGGGTCCTCGTCGAGGCATACGGCCCGGTGGCGCCAATCCATGGCGGATCCCATCTCTCTCAGTAGTTGTCGTAGCCTGTCGGGTAGGTCTGTGCCCGATCAGCGGTGCTGTACTCGTGATTCGTCTCGCACGGGGGGTTCGTGCGTGAAGCGTGTTGTGAACGTTTTCACGAACGAGACCATGTTCCCAATCTCAGCTGGGTGAAACAAGGGTTCTGGAGTTGTCGATCAGATCACAACACTTCCTTAACACTACGAACCGGCGCACAGCGGTTCTCCCCATCCGAATATCGGACAGAGGGCTCCGGCTGCGCTCACCCGTTCACTGCAGGTAACCGTTCCAACCACCTTTTGGTTACGCACAACCTCAAATCCCTTGTGGGGCCTGGGTTCCGCGACCGGTCGGGCTCGCGGAAAGAGCAGGTGGTCGTCCCTTGCGCCCGAAGTACACCCGGCAGGGGGCACTAAGCTGGCGAAGTGCCGACCGACTCCCCAGCTGCCGCCGTACCGAGACCGCTCAAAGTAGCCGCGGCTGTGGTCGCTGCGGAAGGGCTTGTGCTCATCGTTTTGGGAATTGCCGAAGCATTTACCCTCGATCGATCCCGTTTGGTGCTCGGTCTGACCACCGCCGCGTTCTTCGTCGCGTACGGCGTCGGCCTCGGATTCGTCGCCCGTGGGCTGTCCCGGGCGTCGACCTGGAGCCGGGGCCCGACCGTGTTCGCCCAGCTGATCCAGCTCCTGGTCGCCTACAGCTTCTGGGGCGGGGCCACCAAGGCCGTCTCGATCGCGCTCGCGGTCGCGTCCGTCGGCGTCCTGATCTGCGTCTTCCAGAAGGTCTCCACCGAGGCCCTGGCCGACAACCCGACCAAGGACCACCCGGTCCTCTAGGCGGCTACTCCTTCAGAAGCCCGGTCCGCAGCTCGGTCAGCGTGCGGGCCAGCAGCCGGGAGACGTGCATCTGCGAGATCCCGATCTCCTCGGCGATCTGGGACTGCGTCATGCCGCGGAAGAAGCGCAGTGTCAGGATCCGCTTCTCCCGGGTGTCCAGCTGGGCCAGCAGCGGCTTCAGGGACTCCCGGTACTCCACGCTCTCCAACGCTTCGTCCTCGCCGCCGAGTCCGTCCAGGACTGTGGTCGCGTCGGCCTCGTTCTGATCCGGGGCGTCCAGGGACAACGTGTTGTAAGCGTTGGCGGACTCGAGCCCCTCGATCACCAGATCCGGTGAGAGTCCCAGTCGGTCCGACAGCTCGGCCACCGTCGGCGCCCGGCCCAGCTCCTGGGTCAGCTCGGCCGTCGCCGCGGTCAGCGACAACCGGAGCTCCTGCAGCCGCCGCGGCACCCGGATCGCCCAGCCCTTGTCCCGGAAGTACCGCTTGATCTCGCCCAGGATCGTCGGTGTCGCGTACGTCGAGAACTCGACGCCACGGTCGGAGTCGAAGCGATCGATCGCTTTGATCAAACCGATGGTGGCCACCTGGACGAGGTCGTCGTACGGCTCGCCGCGGTTGCGGAAGCGGCGGGCCAGGTGCTCGACCAGCGGCATGTGCAGCGCGACCAGGCCGTCGCGGGCCGCCGTGTGCCGCGGATCGCCCGCGCCGGTAGCAGCCATCGCCGAGAACAGTGCAGCCGTCCGGGTACGCAGATCTGGGGTTTCCTGGGGCTCGCCCAGGGCTCGGTCGTCGATCACGCCTTCTCCGTGGCGGTGGCGGTTGCCGTCACGGTGATGGTGAGCCGGCCATCGATGGTTTCGGCGGCCGCCGACTCGACCAGCGCGGTCAGCACGGTCCAGCCGAACGCGCTGGTGTCCGGCCGCCAGCCGTGCGGTACGACGGCGCTCGTGCGCACGGTCAGCTGCGGCGGCTCGATCTCGAACACGCACTCCAGCACGCCGTCCGAGGCTTGCGGCAGCAGCAGCGCGCAGGCCTCGTCGACGGCGATCCGCAGGTCGTCGATCGCGTCCAGGGTGAAGTCGTTGCGAGCAGCCAGGTTGCCGACCACCGACCGCGGTACCGCGATGTAGGCGCTGTCCGCCGGAATGCTCAGGCGGACCTCGGCGGAACGTCCGGTGCTGCTCACACTGCCTCCCTCGAGTCGGGCGGCCGATCGGACCACCACGTCGTACATCCTTCCACTCTGCCGGCTTGATATGCACGGCGAGAGGGCCGGTCCCGTCGACGGGACCGGCCCTCTCGCGAGGCTTCACGGGTGTTCGTGCGCGGAGCGCAGCCGGGTCAGGAACGTCTTCGTGCGCTGGTGCTGCGGGTTGTTGAGCACCTCGCGTGGCGGCCCGGACTCGACCACCACGCCGCCGTCCATGAACATGACCGTGTCGGCGACCTCACGGGCGAACTCCATCTCGTGCGTCACCGCGATCATCGTCATCCCGTCGTCGGCCAGCTCACGCATCACCGCGAGGACCTCGCCGACGAGTTCCGGGTCGAGGGCGGACGTCGGCTCGTCGAACAGCATCAGCTTCGGTTGCATCGCCAGCGCACGGGCGATCGCGATGCGTTGTTGCTGGCCGCCGGACAGCTGCGCCGGGTAGGCGTTGCAGCGCTCCGCGAGTCCGACCCGGTCGAGCAGTTTCATCGCCCGCTCCCGGGCGCTCTTCTTCGACTCGCCCCGGACCTGGGTCGGCGCCTCGATGATGTTCTGCAGCGCGGTCTTGTGCGGGAACAGGTTGAACCGCTGGAACACCATCCCGATCTCGCGCCGCTGGGCCGCGATCTCCTTGTTCTTCAGGCGATACAGCCGCCCGCCGCGATCGGTGTACCCCATCAGGTCGCCGTCCACCCAGATCCGGCCGCCGTCGATCGTCTCGAGCTGGTTGATACAGCGCAGGAACGTCGTCTTTCCGGATCCCGACGGGCCGAGCAGGCAGACCACCTGACCGCGTTCGACGTCGAGGTCGATGCCCTTCAGCACCTCGACGTGGTGGAAGGACTTGGTCACGTTCACCGCGTGCACGAGCGGTTGGGTCAGGGACTCGGCCGGCTCAGCGGCTGCCGCGGCGGTCATCACACACCCCCTGCGCCGGCTGGGCGGGTGGCCCGCGGCGCCTGGGTTCCGAAGCCCCGGCCGAAGTGCCGCTCGAGGAAGTACTGGCCGATCATCAGCACGCTCGTCGCGGCCAGGTAGTACAGCGTCGCCGCGACGGCGATCGGGAACGTCTTGTAGTACGTGCTCCCGATCGACTGCAGCTGGTAGAACAACTCGCCGAGGACCGGAACCGCCAGCAGCAGCGAGGTGTCCTTCAGCATCGCGATCGTCTCGTTCCCGGTCGGCGGCACGATCACCCGCATCGCCTGCGGCAGCACGACACGTCGCATCACCTTGCCACTGCCCATCCCGAGCGCCTCGGCCGCCTCGGCCTGGCCCTTGTCGACGCTGAGGATGCCGGCCCGGGCGATCTCGGCCATGTACGCCGCCTCCGACAGCCCGAGCCCGATCACACCGGCGACCAGACCGGTGAAGATCTGGTTCGCGTCCAGGGTGTAGAACCGCCAGTCGCCGGACAGTCCCAGCCACTCCATGATCTTCCAGTCGAAGGGCACCCCTAAGGAGACACCCTGCTGGAACAGGATGCCCAGCGTGCCCATCGTGAACAGCAGGATGTAGCGCGGGATGCTGCGGAAGAACCACGTGAACACCCAGGCCACGCCGGCCAGGATCGGGTTGTCGGACAGCCGCATCACCGCCAGGATGACGCCGCCCACCACGCCGACGATCATCGACAGCACGGTGACCAGCAGGGTGCCCTTGATGAAGCCGTTGATCACCGGCTGCTGGCTCATCGCCTGGAAGACGAAGCGCCAGTCGAACGCCTTGTTGGTCACCAGCAGGTGCACCAGCATCGCGAACAGGACGGCGATGACCGCGATCGCGACCCAGCGGCCGGGATGCCGGACCGGTACGGCATCGATCCGGCCCGGCCGGTCGGCATCCGACGCGGCCGGGCGGGCTTCGGTGTCAGTGCTCATGGTCAGCTCACGGGTTCACGGCGAAGTCGGTGATCGCACCCGAGTCGTTGTTCCACTTGGCCAGCGTGGACTTGTACGAGCCATCGGCGTTCATCGCCTTCAGCGCCTCGACGATCGCCTGCGCGAACGCGGTCTGCGCCTTCGGGACCACGTAGCCGTACGGCGCGGCGTCGTAGATGTCGCCGAGCTTCTCGAGCTGACCGTTGGTCTGGCTGATCGCGTACAGCACGACGGGGGAGTCGGCCAGCATCGCGTCGGCCTTGCCGCCGACCAGGTCCGCGGTCGCCTGGTCCTGCTTCTCCCGGACCACGAGCTTGATCTCCGGCTTGCCGTCGGCCTTGCACTTGGCCTGCCGCTTCGGGATGTCGTCCTCGAGTTGCGTCGTACCCTTCTGGACCGCGACGGTCTTGCCGCACGCGTCGTCGGGGTTGACGCCCTTCGGGTTGCCCTTCGCGGTCGCCCACAGTGTGCCGGCGTTGAAGTAGCTCACCATGTTGACCTGCGCCTTGCGCTTGTCGTTGATCGTGAACGACGAGACGCCGACGTCGTACTTGCCGCCCTGGACACCGGTGATGATGGTGTCGAACCCGGCCGGCTGCCAGTCGACCGTGACGCCGAACTTCTGCGCCACCGCGTTGAACAGGTCGACGTCCATACCGACGACGGTCTTGCCGCCCTGCAGGAACTCGTTGGGCGGGTAGCTGGCGTCGACGCCGACGACGATCTTGCCGGCGCTCTTGACCTTCGGCGGCAGGGACCCGCTCAGGTCCGGGCCGCCACTGGAGGGCGCACTCGACGGGGCGCTGGTCGGCGCACTGGTCGAACCGCCTTCGAGCGAGTTCGAACCGCAGCCGGCCGCGGCCAGAACCAGGACGCCGGACAACACCAGCGTCCTACGCAGGACAGACATCTAGCCCTCCAAACCTGGGCACCGGCAGGCCCGGCGCCATGTGTCCGCATCTTGACACAGCCGCAGGCGTGGGATGCACGGACCAACCCGGAATGGAGACCGATTCGTAGTCGTCGCGTGCGGCCCGTCGACCACCCGGGCACGCAGCGTGACGACGTACGGCGTCTCAGCCCGGCTCGACGTGGGTCGGGTCCAGAACCCGGCGGAGGAAGGTGCGGGTGCGTTCCTCCCGCAGCGAAACGGGATCGTCACCCGCTGTGGGACCCCTCACAGCAGACCAGTTACCCCTGTGGTTTACTCGTACGCACGGGCGATCCCCTGCTGTCGAACACTTCCTCCAAGTTTTCCGAAAGGGCTCTGATGGTCGCCCAGCCATTTTCACCTGAGGTTTCCGACCCGTTCGCGGGTGACGCCGTCTTCGAGCTGCACCGCGGCGGGAAGATCGAGGTGACGTCCTCGGTCCATGTCCGCGACGCCGACGACCTGTCCAAGGCCTACACGCCGGGCGTCGCCCGGGTCTGCACCGCGATCGCCGAGGACCCGTCCCTGGTACGCCGCTACACCTGGAAGTCCAACGTGGTCGCGGTCGTCACCGACGGCACCGCCGTACTCGGCCTCGGCGACATCGGGCCGGCCGCGTCGCTGCCGGTGATGGAGGGCAAGGCCCTGCTGTTCAAGGAGTTCGGCGGCGTCGACTCGGTGCCGATCGCGCTGGACTGCACCGACGTGGACGAGTTCGTCGAGACCGTGGCCCGGATGGCTCCGACGTTCGGCGGCATCAACCTGGAGGACATCTCCGCACCCCGCTGCTTCGAGATCGAGCGGCGGCTGAAGGAGCGGCTGGACATCCCGGTCTTCCACGACGACCAGCACGGCACGGCCGTCGTCGTACTCGCGGCTCTGCGGAACGCGCTCCGGGTCACCGGGAAGTCGATCGAAGACATCCGCGTGGTGATCTCCGGCGCCGGTGCGGCCGGGGTGGCGTGCGCCAGGATCCTTTTGCAGGCAGGGGTTGGCGACCTGGCCGTCGTCGACAGCAAGGGCGTGCTGCACGAGGATCGCGCCGACCTGAACCCGGTGAAGCTCTCGCTGGCCCGCGACACCAACACCGGCGGGCTGTCCGGCCGGCTGGTCGACGCGCTGGAAGGTGCGGACCTTTTCCTCGGAGTGTCCGGTGGGACCGTGCCCGAGGACGCGATCGCGCGGATGGCCGACGGGGCGATGATCTTCGCGCTGGCGAACCCGAACCCCGAGGTGCACCCGGACATCGCGCACCGGCACGCCGCCGTGGTCGCGACCGGCCGCTCGGACTTCCCGAACCAGATCAACAACGTCCTCGCGTTCCCCGGCATCTTCCGCGGGGCCTTCGACGCCAACGCGTCCCGCATCACCGAGGGCATGAAACTGGCCGCGGCCGACGCGCTCGCGAACCTGATCGCGGAAGCCGACCTGCGCCCCGACTACATCATCCCGTCGCCCTTCGACGAGCGCGTCGCCCCCGCAGTCGCAGGCGCGGTCGCCACCGCCGCCCACACCGACGGCGTCGCCCGCGCCTGAGGCACGGCTCCCGCGGTCACTCCACCGCACCCGCTCAGTGGGATATCCGGCTCTTGTGTCGTTTCCGTGGGTGCCCAATTCGGGCCAGTCGGGGGCGACTTTGTGCACCAGATACGTACGCCGAGGTCGTCGCCGTACGGATCTCGTGCACAAAGTGACCGATCGCGACGACGGGTGGTGGCAGCCGGACGGCCGGGCAGGTCAGGCGGGCAGGACGGCCGGATATCCCCTCGGTTTGTGGTTCTCCCTCGGTACACCAGGGGGGAGAACCCAGCAGTCGCAGGGATATCCGGCGCTCCGGTCGGTTCCGTGGGTGTCGCCGCGCCGTCGATCGGATCGCCAGGCCATCACAACGAGGCGAGGACGAACGCCTCCCACCGACGATCGCGGCGTGTCGATGATTGTGATGGCCGGGACGTCCGCCCACCCCCCGCCCCGGCGGTGGTGGCGGGTTGGGCGATGCCGCGCCTGGACCGGACCTGCACCACTCGCCAAGAGCGCGATGCCAGACATGCCCCGCTCGGCGGCGTGCACTCGGCGCCCGAGCGGACCGGCTTAGTGAGTGCGGCCAGTCGACGGTCGGCCGCTGTTGGTCGGCGGGGGTTTGTCCTGGGGGGAGCGTTACCCACCTCGGCGGGCCAGACTCCCCCGACCCCGATCGGAGCGGGGGAGAGGGCTGGCCACGGGTCCGTGGCGCTGGAGGGTGTGGGCACGGAGACACCGGCCCGGGATGCGCCCCGTTCTGTTCGGGTGGGGGTTTTCCTGCCGGTTTGGGGAGGGTTTTCCTCCCGGACCGGGCTAAAACCCTCCTCGGACCAGACACAGACCCCACCGAACCCCACCGACCAGGTGATGGACGATTGCGTGAGCCGAGGTCGGCCAGCTGACCGCGAACACGTCCTGTCGAAAAGTCCGCGGTACCGCGACCGCACCCGCCCACACCCACACGTCAGTCAGAAGAGCCGGATAACCCCTTGACTGGGGATGGGTGGTGAGTTCGGTAACTGACTTGGTGCGTACCACCGCCTAAGGTGGTCCGCATGCTTGCTGCCTACGCTGCCAAGTTCGACGCCGACGACCCGATCGCCGCTCTGGAGGTGGGGGAGCGCCCCGATCCGACGGTGCCCGAGGGCTGGATGACGATTGACGTGCGGGCGACGGCGCTCAATCACCACGACCTCTGGTCGCTCAAGGGGGTCGGGCTGGCCGAGCAGAGCCTGCCGATGATCCTCGGCTGCGACGCGGCCGGGGTCGACCCGGACGGCAACGAGGTCGTCGTGCACGCGGTGATCTCGGACCCGGCCTGGAAGGGTGACGAGACGCTCGACCCGAAGCGGTCGCTGCTGAGTGAGCGCTACCAGGGCACCCTTGCGGAGAAGGTCGCCGTACCAGCGCGGAACGTCGTACCGAAGCCGGCCGGGCTGAGCTTCGAGCAGGCCGCGTGTCTGCCGACCGCGTGGCTGACGGCGTACCGGATGCTGTTCACGCAGTCGGGGCTCAAGCCGGGCGACACCGTCCTGGTGCAGGGCGCGGGTGGCGGTGTGGCGACCGCGTTGATCACGCTGGCGCGGGCCGCGGGGATGCGGGTGTGGGCGACCAGCCGGGACGAGGGGAAGCGGGCCAAGGCGCTGGAGATCGGCGCGCATGACGCGTTCGAGTCAGGGGCGCGGATGCCGGAGCGGGTCGACGCGGTGATGGAGACGGTCGGTCAGGCGACCTGGTCGCACTCGCTCAAGTCGCTCAAGCAGGGTGGCACCCTGGTCATCTCCGGCGCGACCAGCGGCCAGGCGCCGAAGTCGGCTGAGCTGAACCGGATCTTTTTCCTGCAGTTGCGGGTCCAGGGCTCGACGATGGGCACCAGGACCGAGCTGGCCGAGCTCATGCAGTTCATGGCGACCGCCGGCATCTCGCCGCACATCGACTCGATGCTCCCGCTCGCCGACGCCCGCAAAGGCTTCGCGAAGCTGAACGAGGGCGACGTGTTCGGCAAGATCGTCTTTACTGTCTGAGTGCAACCAGAGATCAGGCCGGCTGGAGTCGAGGACGCCGAAGCCGGCGCATGGTGTCATCTGCAGTGCTGGCTGGAGGCGTACGCCGATCTCGTCGATCCCGCCAAGCTGGCCGAGCGGACCGCCGACATCGACACCCGGATCGAGCGCTGGACGACCGCCGCGAAGGAAGGCCGGCCACGCTGGGTCGCGCTGAACCCGGACCCCGAGGCGCCGGTGCGGGACCGGGTGGTCGGATTCATCGCGATCCGGCCGACCCAGGACGAGGACGCGCCGGTCCCGATCGAGGTGCAGGCGATCTACACCAGGAAGGCCTGGTGGAGCACTGGGCTCGGCAGCCGGCTGATGGAGGTTGCGATTGGCAACGCGCCCGCCAGCCTGTGGGTGCTGGACGGGAACGAGCGGGCCCAGGCGTTCTACCGCCGCAAGGGTTTCGTCGCGGACGGGACGGTCGCCGACGAGCCGTTCTTCGACGTCACCGAGCTCCGGATGGTCCGCCGAGGGGCCTAGCGTCACCGGCACAGCTGTGACACAGGCGGCGTACGACGTTTCATGGCTGAAACATGGGCGTCGCACCGGGGCAACGAGGCTGGCTCAGTCTGGTCCTACCGCGAGAAACCCCCGCGGTTTCGATCCGCCCGATCGATGAGGAGCAGGAGTGCCCATGAGGCCGACCTTGACGGTGATCGCCGACCCCGCCGACCGTTGGATGACCCAGGCCGCCTGCGTCGGCCAGGCGCCGGCGTACGACGAGACCGCCAGCCAGTGGGAGCAGCGCAAGGCCCAGGCGGTCTGCCTGACGTCGTGCCCGGTGCTGGAGGAATGCCGTGAGTGGGCCCGCCGGACCAAGTTCACCGGTACGGCTGCCGGCGAGAAGTTCCTCTACGGCCGCCGTCGCGGCCGCCCGGGCCCGCAGGAGCGCCGCCGCACCAACCCGATGGTCGAGGTCGAAGAGCAGCAGGCCAGCTGATCAGGCGTTGAGGAGCTCGTCGGCGCGGTCCGCGTCGGCGGGCTTTCCTGTCCGCCGGAACGGCGACCTCAGCGTCGCGACGACGTACTGGCGGTTGTGGACGACCGCGACGGTCGCCAGCACCAGGTAGATCGCACTCAGCACATACCGCCCGGTCTGACCCGGTACGGCGAACTGGACAGCGAACAGACCGAGCAGCGTCCAGGCCGCCCACCGCGGGAAGCGAAGACTCAGCAGTACGGCGAGCCCGAGCAGGGTCTGCGTGGCGGTCAGCAGGAACTCCTCGATCTGCCGTCCGTCCAGGTGCAGCGCGATCGGTCCACCGCCGACGCCGTACGCGATCGGGAGGCTGCCGATCAGCAGGGTCCACTGGTTCACCTTGGCCGAGATCAGCAGACCCAGCGCGGCCGCGCCCTTGCCCCGCCAGGCGAACAGCAGGGCGACGATGAACTCCGGCGCCTCCGAGGCCAGCGGAGCCAGCCACTGGACCAGCAGGAACTGGTCGATCCCGAGCGCCCGGCCGCCCTCGACCAGCGAGTCCGCGAACGGCTCCGCCGATGCCAGGATCACCGCCGCCGACGCCAGGAACATCCCGATCACCGTGATCCGCCGCTGCACCGTCGGCAGGCCGCCGATCGTCGCCGCCGGCCCGATCAGGTCGGGCTCGGCGTCGTGCTCGGAGATCGCCGCGCGGTACAGGTAGTAGGCGAAGAACGCGAGCAGCAGGATGCCGAGCACCAGGTGGATCTCGCCGGTGACCGGGATGACGAACGCGACCAGGCCGGCGATCGCGAGGAAGCCGAGCTCGCGGCGGTAGCCGGACTCGAGCACCAGCGCCTTGACCGTCTGCCCGCTGCGCCGGGAGGCGACGTACAGGCTGACGAGGACGACGCTGGACCAGCCGAGGCCGAGGAGCAGCCGGTTCGAGCCGGTCATGTTGGCCGCGGCGAACTGCACATAGTCAGGGTTCGAGCCGGCGGTGTGCGCGAAGTAGAGGTCGACGGCGTACTCCGGGAGTACGGCGATGACCGCCAGCAGCGCGATCGCCAGACCGCCCGAGATGTCCACCTCTGCGGCCTCCGCGGCCCAGGCCAGCACGAACGACGCGGCGACGACGGCGAGGCCGAAGACGAGGATCGACGCGAGCGCCGGCGGGTGGGTGCCGGTCAGCCGGAGGGCGACCGCGGGGATCGCCACCACGAGCAGTAGGAGCACAGGGCGGAGGGCTCGGAACATGGTTCCAGCCTGCCACCGTTTTGATACTTTCGCAATTGCGAAAGTATGAGACCGTGCTCACGACGGCTCGGCGGACTGCCGTCCGGCCCGTCCACCGGTCACAATGACTGCGCGATGACCAGATCCCCTGAACCGACGAAGGCACAGCTGGACTCCGCCGCCGGCACCTTCGCGATGCTCTCTGCCCCGGTGCGGCTGCACCTGGTGTCACTGGCGGCCCAGGGCGAGTACGACGTCGGCACGCTGGCGGAGCGGGTCGGCGTGAGTATCGCCACCGCCAGCCAGCATCTCGGCAAGCTCCGGCTGGCCGGCATCATCACCGCCCGCCGCGAAGGCCGCCGGCACATCTACACCGTCGACGACCCGCACGTGCTGAATCTGGTCGACCAGATCTTCGAGCACATCGCCCCCGACGGCACCCTGGCCCCCGACCCACCCCGACGGACCCGGCCTCCGCACACCGACTAGGTGTAGTCGGCCGTGAGGTCGGTTGCAGTCGGGTGATGGGTGGTTGGCCGTGAGATCAGTAAGCCGCCGAGTCAACGGCTCCACCGCGCGAACAACGCCAGCGATCAACCCATTGGCATCCGGAGCCCGTGGTCCAAGCGTCGGGACCCAGGCCAGAACGGCGGGCTGAGACAAGAACTGGTGGGCTTGGACAGGCTATTTGTTGTTCCCATCCCCCAGAAGATGTCCGATCCCCCGAGCGGCCGCTACCCGAGCGGCCGCTACCCGAGCGGCCGCTACCCGAGCGGCCGCTACCCGAGCGGCCGCTACCCGAGCGGCCGCTACCCGAAGGGCCGCTACCCGAGCACTCGCCCGCCGGGCGGCGTGTGCTCCGGCCCAGACACGCCGTACCACACACCGCTCTCGCAGCCGGCCCATTGCCTGTGACCGACCGTAACGGATCTGCTGACGGGTAGGCCTGGATCCGGCCATGAGGTTGGTCGCAGCCGGGTGCAGGCGGGTGAACGCGGGGCGCCTGTGGGGCGGTGCAGCGTGTGGTGGCCGGGGTTCGAGTTGAGTCCCCGATAGTGGTGTAGCGCGGTCGCCGAGTTCGTCACCGGCGTGTACGTCGGACGAAGAAGCGGCCACCGCGTGATCCTTCGAGTCAACCTTCCACAGAATCCTCGAGGACCAACCACGATGACCGCACCACATATTGTCGACCCTGCCGGCCTGCTTGGCGAAGCGCTCGCCGAGGCCTCGCCCGATCTGATGCGCAGCCTGCTGCAGTCGATCATCAACGCCCTGCTGTCGGCTGATGCCGATGCCGTCGCCGGCGCCGAGTGGGGCCGTCCCAGCCCGGGCCGTGCAGCTCAGCGCAACGGCTACCGCCACCGCGACCTGGACACCCGCGTCGGCACCATCGACGTCGCGATCCCCAAGCTGCGCAAGGGCACCTACTTCCCCGAGTGGCTGCTCGAGCGCCGTAAACGCGCCGAAGCGGCCCTGATCACGGTCGTGGCTGACTGCTACCTCGCCGGGGTGAGCACCCGGCGGATGGACAAGCTGGTCAAGACCCTCGGCATCGACTCGCTGTCGAAGTCCCAGGTGTCGCGGATGGCTGCCGACCTGGACGCGATCGTGGACGACTTCCGCCACCGTCCCCTCGACGCGTCCGGGCCGTTCACGTTCGTGGCCGCCGACGCACTGACCATGAAGGTCCGCGAGGGCGGCCGCGTGGTCAACGCCGTGGTCCTGCTGGCGACCGGAGTCAACGGCGACGGGCACCGCGAAGTGCTCGGCATGCGCGTTGCCACCAGCGAAACCGGGCCGGCGTGGAACGAGTTCTTCGCCGATCTGGTCGCCCGCGGCCTGGCCGGTGTCCGGCTCGTCACCTCCGACGCCCACGCCGGCCTGCGGGAGGCGATCGCAGCCAACCTGCCCGGCGCCAGCTGGCAGCGGTGCCGCACCCACTACGCCGCCAACCTCATGTCGATCTGCCCCAAGAGCATGTGGCCGGCGGTGAAAGCGATGCTGCACTCGGTCTACGACCAGCCCGACGCGACCGCCGTGCACGCCCAGTTCGACCGACTGCTCGACTACGTCGCCGAGAAACTCCCCGCCGTCGCCGACCACCTCGCCGCCGCCCGCGAGGACGTCCTCGCCTTCACCGCCTTCCCCAAGGACGTATGGACCCAGATCTGGTCCAACAACCCCGCCGAACGACTCAACAAGGAGATCCGCCGCCGCACCGACGCCGTCGGGATCTTCCCCAACCGCGACGCCATCGTCCGCCTCGTCGGCGCCGTCCTGGCCGAACAGACCGACGAATGGGCCGAAGGACGCCGCTACCTCGGCCTCGAGATCTTGGCCCGCTGCCGCCTCACCACCATCCCCACCACCAACCCCGAGATCGGAGCCGACGACCTGCCCGCACTCACCGCCTAACAACCGCCCAAGGATCGCGCAGCGCTACACCACCACAAGGGACTTGACCGGGGTTCGTTGGTCAGTTGCCGGCGTCTGCCCTTCGGTTGGTCGTCGTCCCGGCGGGGTAACAAATGTGCGCCAGGTGACTGGAATGTTCCCCGCCGAGCGTTGTGGCCGGTGGGCTGTGGGCGGTGGGCGGACGCCAGTGGACGGTGGCCGGTGTTCCAGATGGCCGGTTCTCGAGGGATCGGACGTCTTCTGGGGGATAGGAACAACAAATAGCCTGTCCGAGCCCACCAGTTCCTGGCCCAAGCCACGCCGGCTGGACCAGAGGCTCCCGGCGTACCCACTGGTCCTGTTTCGTTGCCGGGCCGGTCGACTCGGCCGCCACCAACCCGCCGGCCGAGTCACCTACAGGACGTGTCGCAAGTACCGCTCCGGTGCTTGCAAGTAGGACTTCCAGTTCTGGACGAGTTGGAGGTCATCCCACCTGGTTTTGCGGATGCCCCAATCGCCGACCTCGAGGATGGTGGCGCCGGGGAGCGCCGCGATCACGGGGGAGTGGGTGGCGCAAAGGACCTGGGAGCCCGACTCGGCGAGCCGGCCGAGTACACCGACCACCGCGAGGCTGCTGGAGAACGACAGGGCCGACTCGGGCTCGTCCAGGCAGTAGAAGCCCTGCCGGGTGAAGCGGTCGTTGATGAGGCTGAGGAAGCTCTCGCCGTGGCTCATCTCGTGGAAGACGGGCTCGGCACGGGCGCCCGGGTTCTGCTCCAGGTACGTGTAGAAGCCGTGCATCGTCTCGGCGCGGAGGAAGAACCCGGCCCGCTTGGCGCCGACGCCGCGGGTCAGGAGCAGGTCGTCGGCCAGTGGCGACTCGGTGGCACGGGTGGTCAGGCGCGCGCCGGTGGAACCGCCCTCGGGAGACAGACCGAACGCGACGGCGATCGCCTCGACGAGGGTGGACTTGCCGGTGCCGTTCTCGCCGACCAGGAAGGTGACGCCCGGTTGGAGCTCCAAGCCGTCGGTCAGTAGCTGGCGGACGGCCGGGATGGTGTGTGGCCAGTGGGTGGACGGGCGAATGCCCTTCGCCGCGGTCACCCGGCGTACTGGGTGATCGGCGAAGGGCATTGGCTCAGGTTAGTCGTCCTCGTCGTCCAATCGGGCCAGCCAGGTGGCGAAGCGCTCGATCGGGGTTTCGAACTCGGGGTTCAGGTCGACGAACTCGCGCAGCCGCTCGGCCACCCAGGCCAGCGTGACGTCCTCCTCGCCACGCCGGCCCTCGAGTTCCTCGATCCCTCGGTCGGTGAAGTACACGTCAGCTGAAGGCCTGCTTGAGCAGGGTCGCCTGCTCGGTGCCGTGGACGCCGTGCGAACCGACCGCCGGGGCGGACATGGCCGGCCGGGAGACCCGGTAGAACGGCTTGCCGCCGAGGTGCTCGGTCAGGTTCAGCGCCATGAACGGCCACGGGCCCTGGTTCGCGGGCTCGTCCTGGACCCAGCGGATCTCGGTCGCGTTCGGGTACTTCGCCAGCTCGGCGACGACCTCCTCGGCCGCCAGCGGGTAGAGCTGCTCGACCCGGAGGATCGCGGTGCTGATCTTGTCCGGCTCGACCTTCTTCCGCTCCGCCAGCAGGTCGTACACGATCCGGCCGGAGGCCAGGATGACGCGCTCGACGGTCGCCGGGTTCGCCTCGGCCTCGGCGTCGTTGATCACCGGCCGGAAGGTGCCATGGGTCAGGTCCTCCGGCTGCGACACCGCCTCCTTGCGCCGCAGCAGCTGCTTCGGCGTGAAGACGATCATCGGGTTGTGCTCCTCGCCGAGCGTGTGCCGGCGGAGCAGGTGGAAGTACGACGCCGGCGTCGACGGCTGCGCCACCGTCATCGCGTTCTCGGCGCAGAGCTGGAGGAACCGCTCGATCCGGGCCGAGGTGTGGTCCGGGCCCTGGCCCTCGTAGCCGTGCGGCAGCAGCAGCACGACACCGGACTTCTGGCCCCACTTCGCCTCACCGGACGAGATGTACTCGTCGATGACCGACTGCGCGCCGTTGACGAAGTCGCCGAACTGCGCCTCCCACAGCGTCAGCGCCTCCGGCCGGGCCACGGAGTACCCGTACTCGAAGCCGAGCGCGGCGTACTCACTCAGCAGCGAGTCGTAGACGTAGAAGTTCGCCTGGTTCTCGTCGAGGTTCTGCAACGGGACGTAGTCCTGCGCGTTGACCCGGTCGATGACCGCGGCGAACCGCTGCACGAAGGTGCCGCGGCGGCTGTCCTGACCGGCCAGCCGGACCGGGCGCCCGTCCAGCAACAGCGAGCCGAACGCGGTGATCTCCGCGCTGGCCCAGTCGATCGGGCCCTGGGTGATCGCGTGCGCCCGGCGCTGCAGCTGCGGCATCACCTTCGGGTGCACGGTGAAGCCCTCGGGCAGCGTGGTGTGCGCGTCGGCGATCTTCTTCAGCACCTCGGGCGTCGTCGCGGTCGCGTCCGGGCCCTCCGGCTTGTCCGGGTAGATCGGGACGGTCACGTACGGCGCCGGGGTGTCGGGCTGGCTCTTCGCCTCGCGGACCTCGGCGAAGACCCGCTCGAGGCGATGCTGGAAGTCCTGCATGGCCTGCTCGGCCTCTTCGATCGTGATGTCGCCACGGCCGATCAGGGCCTCGGTGTAGAGCTTGCGGACGGACCGCTTCTGCTCGATCAGGTCGTACATCAACGGCTGGGTGAAGCTCGGGTCGTCGCCCTCGTTGTGGCCGCGGCGGCGGTAGCAGACCAGGTCGATGACGACGTCCTTGTTGAACGCCTGGCGGTACTCGAAGGCCAGGTCGGCCACCCGGATGCACGCCTCGGGGTCGTCGCCGTTCACATGGAAGATCGGCGCCTGCACCATCCGGGCCACGTCGGTGGAGTACATCGACGAACGGGACGACGCCGGTGAGGTGGTGAAGCCGACCTGGTTGTTCACGATCACGTGGATCGTGCCGCCGGTGCGGTAGCCGCGCAGCTGCGACAGGTTCAGCGTCTCCGCCACCACGCCCTGGCCGGCGAATGCCGCGTCGCCGTGGACGAGCAACGGCAGCACCGGGAACGCGGCGCCGCGGTCCAGCAGGTCCTGCTTGGCCCGGACGATGCCCTCGAGCACCGGGTCGACCGTCTCCAGGTGGGACGGGTTCGCCGCGACCGAGACCTTGATCTTGTCGCCGAACTCGGAGACGAACTCGCCCTCGGCGCCCAGGTGGTACTTGACGTCACCGGAGCCCTGGACGGTCCGCGGGTCGATGTTGCCCTCGAACTCGCGGAAGATCTGGCCGTACGACTTGCCGACGATGTTGGCCAGGACGTTCAGCCGGCCGCGGTGCGCCATCCCGATCGCGACCTCGGACAGACCGGCGCCGGCCGCCTCCTCGCAGAGCTCGTCGAGCAGCGGGATGGTGGTCTCGGCGCCCTCCAGCGAGAACCGGCGCTGGCCGACGTACTTGGTCTGCAGGAAGGTCTCGAACGCCTCGGCCTCGTTCAGCTTGGCCAGGATCCGCAACTGCTCCTCGCGCGGCGGCTTGGTGTGCGGCCGCTCGACCCGCTCCTGGATCCACTTGCGCTGCTCGGGGTCCTGGATGTGCATGTACTCGACACCGGTGGTCCGGCAGTACGAGTCGCGCAGGATGCCGAGGATCTCGCGCAGTTTCATGAACCTCCGGTCGCCGCCGCCGAACGAGCCGGTGGCGAACTCGCGGTCCAGGTCCCACAGGGTCAGGCCGTGGGTGGCCACGTCCAGGTCCGGGTGGCTGCGCTGCTTGTACTCCAGCGGGTCGGTGTCGGCCATGATGTGGCCGCGCACCCGATAGGCGTGGATCATCTCGAGGATGCGCGCCTGCTTGGAGACGTCCTCCTCGTGGCTGTGCGGGAGGTCGGCGGCCCAGCGGATCGGCTCGTAGGGGATCCGCAGCGACTGGAAGATCTCGTCGTAGAAGCCCTCCGCGCCGAGCAGCAGCTGGTGCAGGCGGCGCAGGTACTCACCCGACTGGGCGCCCTGGATGATCCGGTGGTCGTACGTCGAGGTCAGCGTCATCACCTTGCTGACCGCGAGCTTGGCCATCGTCTCGTCGGCCGCGCCCTGGTACTCCGGCGGGTACTCCATCGCGCCGACGCCGATGATGCAGCCCTGGCCGGTCATCAGCCGCGGGACCGAGTGCTGCGTGCCGATGGTGCCGGGGTTGGTCAGGCTGATCGTGGTGCCCTGGAAGTCGGGCAGCGCCAGCTTGTTGTCCCGGGCCCGCCGGACGATGTCCTCGTAGGCCATCCAGAAGTCGGCGAACGTCATCGTCTCGGCGGCCTTGATCGACGGCACCAGCAGTTGCCGGGTGCCGTCCGGCTTCTGCATGTCGATGGCCAGGCCGAGGTTGATGTGGGCCGGCTGGACGTGCGTCGGCTTGCCGTCGGTCTCGTCGTACGACGCGTTCATCTCGGGCAGCGTCTTCAGCGCCTTCACCAGCGCCCAGCCGATCAGGTGGGTGAAGGAGACCTTGCCGCCGCGGGCGCGCTTGAGGTGGTTGTTGATGACGATGCGGTTGTCGATCAGCAGCTTGACCGGGACCTGCCGGACGCTGGTCGCGGTGGGGACCGTGAGGCTGGTCTCCATGTTCTGCGCGGTCCGCGCGGGCGCGCCGCGCATGATCTGCCGCTCGCCGTCGGAGTTGGTCGCGGGAGCCGGCTTGGGCTGGACGCTGGGCGGCTGGTTCACCGTGCCTCCGGTTGGGGCGCCGGTCCGGGCCGGCGCTTGCTTCGCTGCGGGTTGAGTCTGCGGTACGGCGGCCTGCGCAGCGGCCGGCGTGGGCTGAGCGGCCGCGGTGGTGGCCGCGGGTGCGCTGGAGGCGGGCGCGGACGGCGTCGTACCGCGGCTCGGCGCCTCAGGGGTCTTGTTGTCGGACACCGCGTCGGGCCGGGGAGCGTCGGCCGGGGTGGTGTTCACCGGCGTCGCGTCGTCACCAGGCTTGTAGGTCTTGAAGAAGTCCAACCACGCCGGATCCACCGAATTCGGGTCCTGCTGGTACTTCTCGTACAGCTCGTCGACCAGCCATTCGTTCGCACCGAAGGCTGCTAGGGGATTGGTGTCTGATGGCTCGGTGGCCACTGGGCAGTTCGCCTCTTCCGATCGGGTCCGGTACCGCGGTTGTTACTGCTGATGTTATGGGTGGTGTCCCAGGGCAAGGCTAATAGCACGCCGACCACTTCCACAGCCCGGGATCACCGGACCAGTGCGGCGAGTGGTCAGGCTCTGGCGGCTTGATCGATCGAGGCCTGAAACACCGTGCAGGCAGGTGTTTCAGCTCATCGGCCGGAGGCTCCGGAGCCGACGGCACGGTCCGGAGCCGACGGAACTGCGGGACCCCTTGCAGAGGTGGGATTTCGGCCGCTCGCCGAGGTGACGCTGAGTAGAGCATTTGAGCGCAGGTGCCCACTGTATGCAGTTGTGCGCTTGCCGGTGGTGATGATCAGGACTGCGCAGATATGTGGTCAACGTCACCCTCTGGATCAGTCCAGTTCGCCGCGACTGGGCTCACCGGTGACTCAGCCGCCGGACCAGCTTCAGGCCGGACCAGGTCGCGTCGATCGCGGCCACCTTCACGTCGACCACGCCGAGCGGCAGGGCCAGCTCGCGGATCCCGTTCTCGTCCAGGTCGGTCGGTACGCCGGACGACCGCTTCGGCCAGGCGATCCAGATCATCCCCGCGGGCACCGTCTTGCCGAGCAGCACCGGCAGGCGTCTGGTCAGCCGGCTCCGGTCCGGGCAGAAGGCCAGCACCACCTCGTACGACGTCCGGCCGGCTCGGCGGACGACCGTCGTACCGGCGGGCAGGCCCTCGATCGCGAAACCGTCCGGCGCGTTGTCCAGCAGTACGACGTGCTCCCGCTTGATGCCCAGCTTCGCCGCGAGCGGTTTGCCCGAGTAGCCCGGTGTGGTCATGAACGGATCGTAGGGCGGCATACTGACGAGATGGCGTTGACGGATGAGGCGATCGTCAAGATCAAAGGGATGATCACCTCGGGGGAATTGGGTCCAGGGGATCGACTGCCGAAGGAGGCGGATCTCGCGGCGCGGCTCGGCCTGTCGCGGAACTCGCTGCGCGAGGCGGTCAAGGCGCTGACGCTGGTGAACGTCCTGGACGTCCGGCACGGCGACGGCACGTTCGTCAGCAGTCTCGACTCGGCGCACCTGCTGGACGCGCTGAACTTCATGGTCGACCTGCATCGCGACGACTCGGTGCTGCAGTTCTTCGAGGTCCGGCGGCTGCTCGAGCCCGGGGTCGCGGCGCTGGCCGCGGTCCGGATCACCCACGAGCAGCTGACCGAGCTGCGGCTGCTCTGCAGCGACCTGACGGCGGACTCGCCGGTCGAGGATCTGGTCGCCAACGACCTGCGGTTCCATCGCGCGATCGCCGAGGCGACCGGGAACCAGGTCGTGTGCTCGCTGCTCGACGGCATCTCCGGTGCGACCCAGCGGGCCCGGATCTGGCGCGGGGTCACCCAGGCCGGCGCGGTCGAGCGGACGCTGTCGGAGCACGCCGCGATCCTGGACGCGATCGAGATCGGTGACGCCGAGGCGGCCCGGGCCTGGATGACCGCGCACATCGCCGGCGTCGAGACCTGGCTCCGCAAAGCACCCTGAGGTACTCCGGTGGCATGGCCTTCGAACCGGCGCCGCCCCGCAGTGCGCTGACGCTGCGCCTGGTCCTCGCGTCGTTCGGTCTGGCGCTGTGGATCGCGGCGGCCGTGCTGGCCGTCGTCTTCGACCTGCCGGTCGGCTGGGTGGTCGCGTTCGGTGCGCTCGCGGTGGTCGCGCTGGTCGACCTGCTGATCGTTGCCTGGCGCAAGCGCCGGGAAAACGGTTGAACCCGGCCGGGAGTGCCGCCTACCCTTGGTGATGTCCCATTCCCGACGTCAGGGGTCCGCGTTGTAGCTCCGAGGTCTTCTCTTCAGCCGATCGATCGCCACCCGTCCTGGTGTGCGATCTCGTCCGAGACCTCTTCTGGAGTTCACGCACATGAGTTTTTCCCTGTCCTGTACGGACCTCTTCTTCGCCTGGCCGGACGGCGACGTCCTGTTCGACGGGCTCACCTTCGTCGCCGGACCCGTGCGGTCCGGGCTGGTCGGCCGCAACGGCGCCGGCAAGTCGACGTTGCTCCGGCTCATCGCCGGGCGGCTCACTCCGCAGCGCGGGTCGATCCGGGTCAGCGGTGAGCTCGGGTACCTGCCGCAGGATCTGACCCTCGACACCGGCCTGCGGGTCGATCAGGCGCTCGGCATCGAGGCCGTCCGCCGCGCCATCACCGCGATCGAGTCCGGTGACGCCTCGGAGGAGAACTTCGCGATCGTCGGCGACGACTGGGATGTCGACGAACGGGCCGAGGCGCTGCTCGGCAAGCTCGGCCTCGGCGCGATCGACCTCGACCGGAGCGTCGGTGAGCTGTCCGGCGGCGAGACGATCCTGCTCGGCCTGGCCGCTGAGCTGCTGCGGCGTCCCGACGTACTGCTGCTCGACGAGCCGACCAACAACCTCGACCTGCGGGCGCGGAGGCATCTGTACGACGCGGTCGAGCAGTTCCGTGGTGCGTTGGTCATCGTCAGCCACGACCGCGAGTTGCTGGACCGGGTCGACCAGATCGGCGAGCTGCGCAAGGGCGACGTCGCCTGGTACGGCGGGAACCTCACCGCCTACGAGGAGGCGGTGGCGATCGAGCAGGAGGCGGCCGAGCGGATGCTGCGGTCGGCCGAGGCCGACGTCCGCAAGCAGCGGCGTGACCTGATCGAGGCGCGGATGAAGATGGACCAGCGCCGGGCTCGCGGACAGCGGGCGTTCGAGCAGGGCGGGATCCCGAAGATCGTCGCGGGTGGGCTGAAGCGGGCGGCGCAGGTGTCGGCCGGGAAGCACCTCGGGATGCAGTCCGAGCGGCTCGACTCGGCGCGGGAGGCGCTGGCCGACGCGGAGGAGCTCGTCCACGACGACGACACGATCCGCGTCGACCTGCCGAAGACCGCCGTACCCGCGGGCCGGGTGGTGCTGCGGCTCGAGGATCACGTGCTGCGGACCGGGGCGCAGGTGGACCTGGAGATCCGCGGGCCGGAGCGGATCGCGCTGACCGGGCCGAATGGCGCGGGCAAGACGACGCTGCTGCAGTCGATCACGAGCGGCGGGTTGCCGGAGGTGCCGTTCCGGTACCTGCCGCAGCGGCTGGATCTGCTCCGGGACGACCTGTCGATTGTCGACAACCTCGCGTTGCTGGCCCCGAGCACGGAGAACCAGGAGCGGCGGTCGCGGATGGCCCGCTTCCTCTTCCGCGGGCGCGCGGCCGATCAGCTGGTCAGCACGCTGTCCGGTGGCGAGCGCTTCCGGGCGACGCTGGCGGCGCTGCTGCTGGCGGAGCCCCCACCGCAGTTGCTGATGCTGGACGAGCCGACCAATAACCTGGACCTGGCCAGCGTCGCCCAGCTCCGCGACGCCCTCGCGTCGTACAACGGTGCCCTGATCATCGCCAGCCACGACCTCCCGTTCCTGCGCGAGATCGGCATCACCCGCTGGGTCGAACTGACCCCGGACACGCTGACCGACATCGATCCGCTGTAGTCGGACTCAGGCCAGGAGGTTGGCCGGGGTGCGACTCTCAGAGGACGGGCTGTCGTCGGGGGTTGAGACAGGTAGTGGTGGGCTGGGACAGGTCATTCCCTGTCGCAGCCCACCAGAAGGTGTCCCAGCCCCCGGGAGTCGGCTGTCCGGGCGCCAGGGGGCAGGTCGCTTTCCGGAGGAATCCGGTCACCTGGCGGCCAGTTGTTTCCGAAGATCCCAGCTGATCAGCCGGCCGCCGCCACCAGCTCCTGTCCAGGTGCAGGCGTACCTCCGTCGCCCCGTCGTCCGTGCTGGACGGCGGGGCGGTCTCGCTGGTTGCGGTTAATACCCCTCGGGGGTATGTTTCGAGCATGGATGAGCATCACGACCACACCGCGCATGCCGACCACGCTGACCACGGTGGGCACGCAGACCACGGTGGGCACGCGGGTCACGGGGATCATGCGGCGCAGTTCAAGGATCGGTTCTGGATCAGCCTCGGGTTGGCGGTGCCGGTGGTGTTCTTCAGTGCGATGTTCGCCGACCTGCTCGGGTACACCCGGCCGGAGTTCCCGGGGTCGGGGCTGATCGCCCCGGTCCTCGGGACGGTGATCTTCGTGTACGGCGGGCAGCCGTTCCTGACCGGAGGTTGGGGCGAACTGAGGTCCCGTCGGCCCGGGATGATGCTGCTGATCTCGATGGCGATCACGGTCGCGTTCGTGGCGTCCTGGGTGACGACGCTCGGCATCGGCGGGTTCGACCTGGACTTCTGGTGGGAGCTCGCGCTGCTGATCGTGATCATGCTGCTCGGGCACTGGCTGGAGATGCGTGCGCTCGGCGCCGCGTCCGGTGCGCTCGACGCGTTGGCCGCACTGCTGCCCGACTCGGCGGAGAAGGTGACGGCCGACGGTGTGGTCGAGGTGCCGCTCGGCGAGTTGCTGGCGGGAGACGTCGTACTGGTCCGCTCCGGCGGGCGCGTGCCGGCGGACGGGACCGTGATCGACGGGCAGGCCGAGGTCGACGAGTCGATGATCACCGGTGAGTCGCGGCCGGTCCTGCGGGCGGCCGGGGATTCCGTCGTCGCCGGGACCGTTGCCACCGACAACGCTCTGCGGGTCGAGGTCACGGCGGTCGGGGACGACACCGCGCTGGCCGGGATCCAGCGGCTGGTCGCCGAGGCGCAGGCGTCGTCGTCCCGCGCGCAAGCCCTTGCCGATCGGGCCGCGGGGTTCCTCTTCTACTTCGCGTCGATCGCGGGGCTGATCACGTTCGTGGTGTGGACGCTGCTGGGTGAGGTGAACGAGGCCGTCACGCGGACCGTGACCGTCCTGGTGATCGCCTGCCCGCACGCCCTCGGCCTGGCCATCCCGCTGGTGATCGCGATCTCCACCGAACGCGCCGCGAAGGCCGGCGTCCTGGTGAAGGACCGGCTGGCACTGGAGCGGATGCGCACGATCGACGTCGTCCTGTTCGACAAGACCGGCACGCTGACCAAGGGCGAGCCGGCGGTGACCGGCGTCGCCACGGTCGGACCGATCACCGACGAGGAACTGCTGGAGCTGGCCGCCGCGGTCGAGGCCGACAGCGAACACCCGCTGGCCAAGGCCATCGTCCGAGCACACTCCGATCGGGTGCCGGTCGGTCACGGACGAGGTGTGGTGGCATCGGAATTCCAGTCCCTCACCGGTCGCGGCGTACAGGCTGTTGTGGACGGTTCCGAGGTTGCTGTCGGTGGACCAGCGTTCTTGCGGGAGTACGGCGTACCCGAGCCGGCGGAGCTGGAGACGGACGTCGCGACCTGGAAGGGGCGTGGGGCCGCCGTGCTGCATGTGGTTCGGGACGGGCAGGTGGTCGGGGCGGTCGCGTTGGAGGACGAGGTTCGCGAGGAGTCGAGGCAGGCGGTGGATGCGCTGCATAGGCGTGGCGTGAAGGTCGCGATGATCACCGGCGACGCACACCAGGTCGCCGACGCGGTCGCGAAGGAACTCGACATCGACGAGGTCTTCGCGGAAGTGCTTCCGCAGGACAAGGATGCGAAGGTCGCCGAACTGCAGTCGCGCGGCCTGAAGGTCGCCATGGTCGGCGACGGCGTGAACGATGCCCCCGCTTTGGCCCGCGCCGAGGTCGGCATCGCGATTGGCGCCGGCACCGACGTCGCAATCGAATCGGCCGGCGTGGTCCTGGCCGCGAACGACCCCCGCGCCGTCCTCTCGGTGATCACCCTGTCGAAGGCCAGCTATCGCAAGATGTGGCAGAACCTGGCCTGGGCCACCGGCTACAACGTCATCACGGTCCCGCTCGCGGCCGGCGTACTCGCCTTCGCCGGCGTGGTCGTCTCGCCGGCCGTCGGCGCGATCCTGATGTCGATCTCGACCATCGTGGTCGCCCTCAACGCCCAGCTACTGCGCCGCCTCGACCTCTCACCCGCTCGACTCGCCGCGTAACCCGGTCAGCGTGACCGCGACCAGGCGCCGTACCGCCGCCTTCGACGGTACGGCGCCCGCCGCGCCGAGCGCATGCACGCAGTACGCCGCCAACTCTCTGGGTGGAACGTCGTCCCGCACGTCTGTCATCAGGCCCGCGAGGAACTCGACGAGGTGCTCACGAGCCGTGGCCACATGCTCCGACCGATGCAGCGACGCCGCCGGCTCCGACTGCGGGTGCTCGTAGCAGATGAACGCATAGGCCTCCAGCACGTCGCTGAGCTGCCCGCTCCGCTCCCAGATGTCCTCGACCTGCCGGAGATGCTCACCCACCTGTCGCTCATGCCACGCGGCCAGGACCGACTCGACGTCCGGGAAGTACTTGTACAGCGTCGCCCGCCCGACCCCGGCCCGCTGGGCAACCTCCGACATCGTCACCCCGGTCACGCCGCGCTCAGCCACCAGCGCGGCGGCGGCATCGAGCACAGCTCCCCGCACCGCCTCGCGATGCGTGGCAATGCTGTCATCCCACAACTTCGGCACGACCATCAGCCTACCTTGACAGACTGTCCGTATTCGAGACACTCTGTCTTGAAAAAGGAGTGTGTGGGAATGGCAGTTCTGCAGGCGTACGTCGGGACTCCGCGAGCGGCACGGTATGTCGAACAACTGACCAGCCACTTCGGTCACCAGCCCGGCGGGATGAAGGTGCTGGCGAGTAGTCCGGGTGAGCTGGTCATCGACCTGGGCGAGGGAACGTGGACGATCCGCAGCGCCGTGGACGAGCTGATCCTCCAGGTCGAGGCAGCCGACACCGCCCGCCTGGACGAACTGAGCGCCCACGTCGCCGCCCGCATCGAACAGATCGGCCGACGCGACGGCCTTCAGGTCCACTGGCGACCCCAAGACCCGGAGTGAGCAAGAGCAGGGACATGGGCTGATTGCACAGTCTGCGGACGCCTGGTGTGCACGATGGACGGTGAACAGGCCCGCCCAGCGCCGTACGTTCGATGAAATCCCCAGGCTGGAGGTTCTCATGGCCGGTTCATCTGTTGGTACGGACGACTATGCGCTCGCTCGGGTTCCGCAGAGCGCCCGATATTCGTGGTGGTCTGTCGCGACGCAGCGGTTCGGGCAGATCTCGGCGCTCAGTCAGTTTCTGCTCGGGGCGACGCTCGGGTTCGGCATGGACTTCTGGACCGCGTTCTGGGCGCTGACGCTCGGCGCGGTGATCCTCGAACTGGTGGCGATCCTGATCGGAATCATCGGGGCTCGCGAGGGCTTGCAGACCTCGGTGATCGCCCGCTGGACCGGGTTCGGTCAGGCCGGGTCGGCACTGATCGGGCTGGCGATCGGGATCAGCTTGATCGGCTGGTTCGGGATCCAGTCCGCGGTGTCGGCGGCCGGTTTGAGCCAGCTGATCGGCGTACTGCCGGCGTGGGGCTGGTCGCTCGTCTTCGGTCTCGCGGTCACGCTGGTCGTGCTCCGTGGCTTCCACTCGATGGCGTGGGTCGCGTATGTGACCGTGCCCGCGTTCCTCGTCCTGGTCGGCTGGTCGATCATCAGCGAGCTGTCCGACCACAGCCTCAGCGCACTGGTCAGCTCCGCGCCGCCGGGTCCGCCGCTGAGCCTGCTGGAGGGTACGACGCTCGTCGCCGGCGGATTCATCGTCGGCGCGGTGATCACCCCGGACATGACCCGCTTCAACCGGACGGTCGGGGACGTGGTCAAGCAGACCGTTCTCGGCATCACCCTCGGCGAGTACGTGATCGGCCTGTGCGGCGTACTGCTCGCGCACGCGGTCGGCTCGGCGAACGTGATCACCATCGTCACCTCGTCGGTCGGCTGGGTCGGCACACTGGTGATCATCCTGGGCACGATCAAGATCAACGACTGGAATCTCTACAGCTCCGGCCTCGGCGTGGTGAACTTCATCGGCACCGTCTTCGGCCGGCACGTCAACCGGGGCGTCGTCACGCTCGTGGTCGGCATCCTCGGCAGTGTGCTCGCGGCCGGCGGGATCCTGGAAAAGTTCACCGAGTTCCTGATCGTGCTCGGCGTCGCGTTCCCGCCGATCGCCGGGATCATGGTCGCCGAGTACTTCGTGGTGAAGCGCTGGCGCCCCGAGCTGGACGCGACCCGGGCCGACGGCAAGCTGCCCGCCACCGCGCCGACCTGGGTACCGGCCACGATCGTGATCTGGGTCGCCGCCGCCCTGATCGGCAAGTACGTCACCTGGGGTCTGCCCAGCATCAACTCGCTGGTGGTCGGCTTCGCGGCGTACGTCGTCGCCGGCCGGCTCGGCCTGATCCGGGGCGTCGGGACGAGTCGCACCATGGACAGTGAGCAGACCGCCATCAACGCCGTACCGGCGACCAGCTAGGCACAACGGGAGGATCTGGAATGCGTATCGGGATCGATGTCGGTGGTACCAACACCGACGCCGTACTGCTGGAGGGCGAGGGAACCGGCATCAGCGTGCTGGCCGCCAACAAGTCGGCCACCAGTGCGGACGTCACCGCGGGCATCATCGACACCCTGGACCGGTTGCAGGCCGAGCGGTCCTTCGACCCGGCGCAGATCCAGGCGGTGATGATCGGCACCACGCACTTCATCAACGCCCTGATCGAGGCGCGCCGGCTCGCCCCGACGGCGGCGCTGCGGCTCGGACTGCCGGCCACCGCGTCGCTGCCGCCGCTGGTCGACTGGCCGGAGCGACTCGTCGAGGCGATCAGCGGGCGCAGCTACCTGGCCCATGGCGGGCACGAGTTCGACGGCCGGCACATCGCCGAGCTGGACGAGGACGAACTGCGCCGGCACGCCGCGGACATGGTGTCGCACGGCGTCCGGTCGGTGGCGATCTCGTCGGTGTTCTCGCCGGTGAGCAACGAGTTCGAGCTGCGCGCGGCCGAGATCCTGCGCTCCGAACTCGGCGACGACGTGGCGATCTCGCTGTCCCACGAGATCGGCCGGATCGGTCTGCTCGAGCGGGAGAACGCGACCATCATCAACGCGGCGCTGCGTGAGCTGGCCGCGAGCATCGTGGACGGTCTGGCCGGCGCGGTCGCGGGCCACGGCATCGCGGCGCCGCTGTACCTCAGCCAGAACGACGGCACGCTGATGGATGTCGACTTCGCCCGCCGCTACCCGGTCGCCACGTTCGCGTCCGGCCCGACCAACTCGATGCGCGGCGCGGCGCTGCTGTCCGGCCTGGACACCTGCGCGGTCGTCGACGTCGGCGGTACGACGACCGACGTCGGCGTACTCACGCACGGCTTCCCGCGGGAGGCGACCACGGAAGTGGACGTGGCCGGCGTCCGGACCAACTTCCGGATGCCGGATGTGCTCAGCATCGGCATCGGCGGCGGCAGTTTGGTGGCTGAGGGCAACGACCTGGTGACGGTCGGCCCGCGGTCGGTCGGCTATCGGCTGACCGAGGAGGCGCTGGTCTTCGGCGGTACGACGCTCACCGCGACGGATATCGCGGTGGCGGCGGGCCGGGCCGAGATCGGTGACCCGGCGGCCGTGGCCGAGCTCGATCCGACGCTGGTGAAGGCGGCGCTGGCGCGGGTGGCGGCGGACATCGCGGACGCGGTGGAGCGGATGCGTACCTCGCCCGACCCGCTGCCGGTGGTCGCGGTCGGCGGTGGTTCGATCCTCCTGCCGGACGATCTGCCGGGCAGTCTCGCGGTGCATCGGCCGGATCACTTCGCGGTGGCGAACGCGATCGGTGCGGCGATCGCCCAGGTCGGCGGCGAGGTGGACCGGGTGTACGCGATCGATCCGGGTCGCCGGGACGCAGTGGTGGACGAGGCGCGGCAGGAGGCGGTCGACCGAGCCGTCGCCGCGGGCGCTGATCCGGCGCAGGTCCGGATCGTCGACTTCGACGAAGTCCCCATTCCGTATTTGCCAGGCAATGCCACCCGCATCCGCTGCAAGGCCGTCGGCGATCTCCGGCTGGGGGCGTCGTGAGCCCAGGTGGGGGGAACGCGATGAGGCTGGGTGCCGACGATCTCGCCGCGCTTGCCCGTGGGGCGGCCGTGCTGGGCACCGGTGGTGGCGGGGATCCGCACATCGGCCGGCTGCTCGCGCAGCAGGCGGTCCGGGAGTACGGGCCGGTCGAAATGGTTGCCGTCGACGACCTTCCGGACGACGCGTGCGTGTTGCCGGTGGCGATGATGGGCGCGCCGACCGTCATGGTCGAGAAGCTCCCGTCGGCGGATCAGATCTCGGTCGCCGTCCAGACCCTGGCTCGGTATGTCGGCAAGACGCCGACTCACATCGCGTGCATCGAAGCGGGCGGTGTGAACTCGACCGTCCCGGTGATCGCCGCCGCGCAGCTCGGGCTGCCGTTGGTGGACGGTGACGGGATGGGCCGCGCGTTCCCCGAACTGCAGATGGTGCTGCCGACGCTGGCCGGCATCGAGGCGACCCCGATGTCGATTGTCGACGAGAAGGGCAACCGCGGCGTCTTCGACACGATCGACAACCCCTGGGCCGAGCGGCTGGCCCGGTCCGCGACCGTCGACATGGGCTGCTCGGCGATCGTCTCGCTGTACGCGATGACCGGCACCGAGATCCGCGAGGCGTTCGTCCCCGGAACTCTCAGCCAGTGCCTCGCGATCGGTCACGCGATCGAGCGTGCGCAGCAACAGCACAGCGATCCGGTCGCGGCCGTGGTCGATCAGCTCGGCGGCCGGTTGCTACATGTCGGCAAGGTGGTCGACGTCCAACGCCGTACGACGACCGGGTTCGCCCGGGGTGATGCCGCGATCGACGGACTGGACGCATCGCTCGGGCGATTGCTGGCGCTGCACTTCCAGAACGAGCACCTGGTGGCCGAGATCGACGGCACCGCGGTCGCGACCACGCCCGACCTGATCATCGTGCTCGACACCGAGTCCGGCGAACCCATCACCACCGAGGCGTTGCGCTACGGCCATCGCGTGAGCGTGCTCGCAGCGCCCGCCGACGAACGGTGGCACTCACCGGAGGGCATCGAGCTGGTCGGCCCGCGCTACTTCGGCTACGACCTCGACCCGATCCGCGCACTGGAGACGGTATGAGCTGGCAGCTCGACATCGAGCACCTGAGAGACCTTGCCAGGGGTGCTGCGATTCTCGGCACCGGCGGTGGTGGCGATCCGCTGATCGGGCGCTTGCTGGTGGAGCAGGCGATCCGCGAGCACGGGCCGGTCACGGTCCTCGACCCGGATGAGCTCGACGACGACGCCTTCGTCATCCCGACCGCGCAGATGGGCGCGCCGACGGTCATCGTGGAGAAGATCCCGCGCGGCAGCGAGCCGGTCGGCGCGTTGCGCGCCCTCGAGCGCCATCTCGGCCGCACCGCGGATGCGACCATGCCGATCGAATGCGGCGGCATCAACTCGATGATCCCGCTGCTCGTCGCTGCCCGGACCGGTCTGCCGGTGGTCGATGCCGACGGCATGGGCCGCGCGTTCCCCGAACTCCAGATGGAGACGTTCTCGGTGTACGGCGTACCCGGGTCGCCGATGGCAATCGCCGGGGAACACGACGAGACGGTCGTCATCGACACCGGCACGGACAACCAGCAGATGGAGTGGCTGGCCCGCGGGATCACGATCCGGCTGGGCGGCGTCGCGCACATCGCGGAGTACTCGATGACGGGCGCCGAGGTGAAGCGCACCGCCGTACCCAGAACACTCAGCCTCGGCCTGTCGATCGGGCGCGCGGTCCGCGAAGCCAGGGCTGCGCATGACGATCCGATCGAGGCCATCCGGGAAGCGCTCGCGCCGACGCTTTACAACCACCTCCGGGTGCTCTTCCGCGGCAAGGTCGTCGACGTGGAACGCCGTACCGTCGAGGGCTTCGCCCGCGGCCGCGCCCGCTTCACCGCGTACGACGGCAGGTCCGAACTGGAGTTGCGCTTCCAGAACGAGAACCTGGTCGCAGAAGTCGACGGCGAGGTGGTCTGCACGGTGCCGGACCTGATCTGCGTGCTCGAGGCCGACACCGCAGAGCCGATCACCACAGAGGGCCTGCGCTACGGCCAACGGGTCACCGTGGTCGGGATCTCCACGCCCGACCTGATGCGCACACCTGAGGCGCTGGCGGTGTTCGGCCCAGCCTGTTTCGGGCTCGACGTGGAGTTCAGTCCGGTCGAACGCCGTGTCGAGGCTCTGCCCGTCGCCCACTGACTCTCGGCCCGCCGTGCTCGATACCCCTCTGCGGCGGGCCGAGTGTTCCACTCCGCCGGGGCGGAACACTCGGTGACATCATCGGCTCATGACGACGGTCATCCGTGAGCAGGATCTGGGGGCGCTGGTCGTCGGCGTCACCCTGCTGGGGTCCGGTGGCGGCGGCGACACGGGTGCGTTCGGGCGGATGCTGCGTCGGCGGCTAGGGGCTGGTGAGCTCGTACTGCGGGACGCCTCGGACACACCTGGTGCGTACCTGAGCCCCATCGGCGTGGTGGGTGCGACCAGCGTGCTGGCGGAGAAGTTGCCCAGCGGTGGTGAGTTCGAGACTGCAGTTAGGGCGGTGAGCCGCTGGACCGGGCAGGCGGTCACCGGGCTGATGTCGCTCGAGGCAGGTGGGCTGAATGGCCTCAGTCCGCTCATCGCCGCGCTGGACCTCGGACTGCCGTTCGTCGACGCCGATCTGATGGGCCGGGCGATGCCTCGGCTCGACCAGTTCTCCTGGGCGGTGGCGGGGCGTTCGCTGACACCCTGTGCGCTCAGTGAGCCGAGCGGGCAGGTGATCGTGGTGGATCACGTCGATGCGTCCGGTCTGGAACGCGCGGTGCGGAGCTTCGTCGCCCACACCGGTGGTTGGGCTGTTCTGGCGCTGGCACCAACCCCAGTCGAGGCTGCGACGTCCGATGCGGTCAATGGCAGTTTGACTCGAGCTCTGGCGCTGGGCCGGGCGCATGCCGGGCTCGACACCGGCGCCGCGCCGGCGACGGTCGCGTCGGCTCTCGGCGGCCGGCTACTGGGTGGCGGACGGGTCGAAGAGGTCGCGCGGCATGCCATAGCGAACGGCGGTGCTGCCTTCGGGCGCGGCAGTGTCTGTGTGGTCGATTCCGCCAGCCGTGCGGTGGTGCGGATCGAGACGGAGAACGAGTATCTGCTCGCCATGGTCGACGGAGAGCCGCTCGTGAGTACGCCGGACCTCGTCTGTGTGCTGGATCGACGCACACTGCAGCCGATCGCGGTCGAGGCGATCCGGACCGGCGACGAGGTACTGGTACTCGCGCTGCCCGGACCGGAATGGTGGCGGCGCGGCGATCGGATCGGGTACGTCGGACCCCGGGCGTTCGGACTCGGGTGCGACCCGCAACTGCTGGAGGCCTCATGATCGCGCCTTCGCTGGCGGCGATGCTGACCTCACCCGGCTGGCGGGATGTCGTCGTTCTGGGCGGTGGACAGGAACCTGGTCCCACGCTGATCGGCTCTCGTGTGCTCATGAACGTTGCCGGCCACCCGGAGCCGATGACCGGCGAACTATTGGTCGTACTGCTGGCAACCGACCACGCCGACTGGCGGATCGACGCACTGATCAGCCGAGCCTCGGCAGCAGGCGCAGCGGCCCTGCTGCTCGCCGGTGCCGAGCCACTCGGACGTGGCGCTCAGCTGCTGGCCGAGCGGTTGCAGCTGCCGGTGCTGGGCAGTCCGGATCCGCTGGCAGCTCACGAGCACCTGAACAAGGTGGCTTCCGAGCCCGACCTGGTCCGAGCAGATCTCGTCCTGCATGCTGTCACCGCATTGCGGCGTTCGGACCGTGACCTGACCTCGGTGCTGCGGACGACGTCCGCCGTACTGGACAGGCCGGTGACGCTGGCCGGCTCTGACGGTGGGACTTTGGCGGGGGAGCCGTTGGAGGCTGAGGAGCGGTCTGCGCTGGTTGGTGCGCTTCCGGCAGTGCCGGTTCCGTGGGCGGCGCCGTACCGGGTGGATCTGCGGAGTGGTGCGGTGCTGATCGCTGTGGCAGTGCTCGGTGCTGGGCCCGTGTGCTGGCTGGTGGCTCGGTTGCCCGGAGTCGTGCCGGCTGAGGTTGCCGCCGTACCCGCTGTGTTGACGGTGGTGGCGCCCGCGGTGGGAGAGCGGTTGGCGTTGCGGCGGCTGGAGTTGGAGCGGGACGCGCGGCAGCGTACGTCGTTGCTCGGTGAGCTGCTGCACGGTGAGCCGTCGGAGGCGACGCGGCGGCGGGCCGTGGATCTCGGGTGGCAGCTGGACGGGTGGCACACGGGGATCCGGATCGGGACCGACGGGCAGGTGGACGTCGCAGGGCGGCGGGCCGACGTGGTGGAAGCTTTTGACGCCGAGGGTCTGCAGGCGGTCGTGGTCGAGCAGGGTGACGGATGGTCCGCATGGATCACCGCTGCGCGCGAGCCGACGTCAACTGAGGTTCAGCAGCAAGCGGCGGCGATCAGACGGGTGCAGCGTCGCCTGCTGACCGTCGATGCGTACGTCGGTGTCGGCCGGGTTGCACCTGGTCCGAGCGGGATCGCCACTTCCCTGGCCGAAGCAGGTGATGCGGCCGGTCTGGCCCGGGGCCGCGCCGAAACCGGCCGCTTCCTCCACGTCGACCGCCTCGGCCTGGCCCAGCTCCTCCTCGCCTGGACCCGCACCGACACCTTCCAGCCGGCCGCCCGCGCCCTCCTAGCCCCCATCGAAGACCAGCCCGGCGACCTGGTCACGACCCTCGCCGTCTACCTGGACACCGAGTCCTCGCTAGCCGAAACCGCCGCCGTCCTGGGCATCCACCGCAACACGGCCGCCGCCCGCATCACCAAGATCCAGCACCTCCTAGGCGTAGACCTGGCCAACCCGGACGAACGTCTGGCCCTCCACCTCGCCTCCAGAACCACCAGAACCTAACCTCACCCCCGGCCAGAAGTTGGGGGCTGGGACAGGAACTGGTGCGTGGGGACAGGCAATAACCTGTTCACGCCCACCAAAGGTCGCGGCAGCCCCCGACATGTGCCCCGAGCGCTGCGGCCGCGGTGGAGTTATGGCGTGGGCGCGTCCTCGCGGAGGAGGCCTGCTGACTTCAGGTCTGACCAGAGGGCTGCGGGGACCTCGGCACGGGCGAGGGTTGCGTTGGTGTGGACCTCGTCAGGGGTGCGGCAACCCACCGCGATGCCGGCTACGGCGGGGTGGGCCAGCGGGAAGGCGAGCGCGGCGGCGGGGAGGGTGACCCCGTGGGACTCGCAGATGTCGGCGAGCTGGTTGGCCTTGGCTACCAGGGAATCCGCGGCGGGTGCGTAGTTGAAGGTGGCGCCGGGGGCGGGGCGCGGCTGGGAGAGCAGGCCGGAGTTGAAGATGCCTACGGCAACTACCTGGACGTCGTTGGCGAGGCAGGCGGGGAGGACGTCGTCGAGGCCGTCGGGGTCGATCAGGGTGTAGCGGCCGGCTAGCATGATCGCGTCGATGTCGATCTCGGTGACGAACCGGGTGAGCATCGCGGTCTGGTTCATGCCGGAGCCGATCGCGCCGATCACGCCCTGGTCGCGCAGCTCGATCAACGTCGGGAAGGCGGTCGCGACGGCTTCGTCATAGTGGTCGTCGGGGTCGTGCACGAAAACCACGTCGAGCCGGTCGGTGCCGATCCGCCGCAACGAGTCCTCGATGCTCTGCAACACGCCGTCCCGCGAGAAGTCCCAGCGCCGCCGCCGGTTCGTGTTGATCTCGAAGCCCTCGTCGTCGGTCGCCGCGCCGTCGGCCTCGTAGATGATCCGCCCGACCTTGCTCGACAGCACGAACTCGTCCCGCGGCTTGCCGCGCAGCCCACCCCCGAGCCGTTCCTCGGCGAGCCCGAGCCCGTAGTGCGGAGCGGTGTCGAAGTACCGCCACCCCTCGTCCCAGGCAGCGTTCACCGTCGCGACCGCGTCCGCTTCGCTCACCGAGCCGAGCAGATTCCCCAGCGGCGCACCGCCCAGTCCGACCCGCTGACCGTTCGGAAAGATCTTCATCACTGGGCTCGATTCTGGGCCGCCGGAAGCCGCAGGTTCTGCATCCCGCCGTCGACGGCGAGCGCCGTAGCGGTCGTCGAGCCCGACAACGGGCTGGCCAGGTAGGCGATCGCGTGCGCGACCTCGTCCGCCGACACCAGCCGGCCCATCGGCTGACGCGATTCCAGGGCGGCTCGTTCGGCGGCCGGGTCCTCGGCCACGTCGAGCAATCGGCCGACCCACGGCGTGTCCGCCGTACCAGGGTTCACGCAGTTGATGCGGATCCCTTCGCGTACGTGGTCCGCGGCCATCGCCATCGTCAACGCGAGTACGGCGCCTTTGCTCGCCGAGTACAACGCACGATTCGGCAGGCCCGCGGTCGCGGCGATCGAGCAGGTGTTGACGATCGCGGCGGCCGACGACTTCCGCAGGTACGGCAGCGCGGCCCGGGTCACGCGAGCGATGCCGACCACGTTGACGTCGAGGACGCGGTGCCACTCGTCGTCGTCGTTCCCGGCGACCGTGCCCTGCGCGCCGATGCCGGCGTTGTTCACCACAATGTCGATCCCGCCGAGTTGCAGCGCCGCCGCGGCGACCGCGTCCCGGACCGAACCGTCGTCGGTGACGTCCGCGGCGATCCCGGTCAGCGGCTCGGACACGTCAGGCTTGAGGTCGAACACGACTACCCGCGCACCCCGGGACGCCAGCAGCGAGGCGGCCGCAAGTCCGATGCCTTGGGCGCCTCCGGTCACCACGGCCCGCAGGCCGGCGAAGTCCGTCACTTCCCGCTCTCCTTCGAATCAGTCAGGTCGGTCCAGATCTTGCCACTCGGGTACCGGAAGTCGGTCAGCGTCTCAGCATCCATCTCGGCGCCGAACCCGGGCCGCTCCGGCGCCACGTAGTGCCCGTCCCGGATCACCACCGGGTCCAGGAAGTGCTCGTGCAGGTGGTCGACGTATTCGATCACACGATCCTCCAGCGACCCGCTCACCGCGACGTAGTCGAACATCGACAGGTGCTGGACCAGTTCGCACAGCCCGACCCCACCGGCGTGCGGACAGACCGGTACGCCGAACTTCGCCGCCAGCAGCAGGATCGCGACGTTCTCGTTCACCCCCGCGACCCGGGCCGAGTCGAGCTGCAGTACCGACAGCGCCTCGGCCTGCAACATCTGCTTGAACACCACCCGGTTCTGCACGTGCTCACCGGTCGCCACGCGGATCGGCGCGATCGCCTTCGCGATGGCCGCGTGCCCGAGGATGTCGTCCGGGCTCGTCGGTTCCTCCACCCACCAGACGTCGTACGGCGCCAGGGCCTCGACCCACCGGATCGCGTCGGCCACGTCCCAGCGCTGGTTGGCGTCGATCGCGATCCGGATGTCCGGGCCGACCGCCTCGCGGGCCAGCCGCATCCGGCGGATGTCGTCGTCCAGGTCCGCGCCGACCTTCAGCTTGATCTGGGTGAAGCCCTCGGCGACCGCTTCGTGACACAACCGCACCAGCTTGGCATCGTCGTACCCGAGCCAGCCGGGCGTCGTCGTGTACGCCGGGTAGCCCCGCTCCCGCAGCAGTGTCTCCCGCTCGGAGCGACGCGCCTTCGCGGCGCGCAGGATCTCGAGTGCTTCCGACGGCGTCAGTGCGTCGGTCAGGTAGCGGAAGTCGACGAGATCGACGATCTGCTCCGGCGTCAGGTCGGACAGCAGCTTCCACAGCGGTACGCCGGCCCGCTTGGCGGCCAGGTCCCAAACTGCGTTGACGACCGCGCCGATCGCCATGTGCATGACGCCCTTCTCCGGGCCGAGCCAGCGCAGCTGCGAGTCGTGCACGAGCGACCTCCAGAACCCACCGAGATCGTTCAGCGTCGCGTCCAGGTCGAGGCCGATCACGTGGTCGCGGAGCGCCTCGATCGCCGCGGTCTGTACGTCGTTGCCACGGCCGATCGTGAACGCGAATCCGTGCCCCTCCAGCCCGTCGGCCGCGTCGGTCCGCAGGATCAGGTACGCCGCGGAGTAGTCCGGGTCGGTGTTCATCGCGTCGGAGCCGTCCAGGTCCAGCGACGTGGGGAAGCGGACGTCGTACGTCTCTAACTCGGTGAATCGTGGCATCAGGACCCGATCTGCGGCGGTGGGCGGACTGTCGCCAGGAATCCTATAGGATATGTGGCGATTTGGGCAGCCGTAGGGCGGATCGCCAGGCCATCACAACTGGCCGCGTCGCCGGCGCTCGTGCCTGGCGGAACAGCCGGACGCCGATGGTGATGGCCTGGGGATCCGCCGGTTAGAGTCGGTGCCGTGGCGGACGAGGGCGACGGCGTACTGCGGTTGGGGAGCCGGTCGTTCGGCGTGGGCGAATTCGCCCTGATGGCGATCATCAACCGCACCCCGGACTCGTTCTTCGACCGCGGCGCGACGTACGCGACCGACGCGGCCTACGCGGCGATCGACCAGGCGGTCGCGGACGGTGCCGACCTGGTCGACATCGGCGGCGTCAAGGCCGGCTACGGCGAACCCGTCAGCGAGGACGAGGAGCTCCGCCGGACCGTGGACTTCGTGGCCGGCATCCGGGCCCGGCATCCCGGTCTGGTGATCAGCGTCGACACCTACCGCAGCGGCGTCGCCCGCCGGGTTGCCGAGGCCGGCGCCGACCTCCTCAACGACACCTGGGCCGGCGCAGATCTCGACCTGGTCCACGCCGCCGCCGAAGCCGGGGCGGGGCTAGTCTGCAGTCACGTCGGTGGCCTCTCGCCGCGCACGGATCCGCACCGGATGGCGTACGACGACGTGGTCGCGGACGTGATCCGGACGACGACCGGCCTCGCGGACCGGGCGGTCGCAGCCGGGGTCCGGCCGGACGGGATCCTGATCGACCCGACCCACGACTTCGGCAAGAACACCCTGCAGTCACTCGAGCTGACCCGTCGCCTGGACGAGCTGGCGGCGACCGGCTGGCCGGTCCTGGTCGCGGTGTCGAACAAGGACTTCATCGGCGAGACCCTCGAGCTCCCGCCGGGACAGCGTGGCAACGGGACACTCGCCGCGCTCAGCATCTCGGCCTGGCTGGGTGCCCGGGTGTTCCGCGTCCACAACGTACCCGCGGCTCGACAGGCGCTCGACCTGATCGCCGTACTGCGTGGCACCGCCCAGCCCGCCGGAACCCGAAGGAGCCTGGCCTGATGCGTCGCCTGGAAGACCTCTCCGACCCGGAACTGGCCGCGGTCTACCAACCGGAGGATCGGTCGGTCGCGCACCTGCGGGCGAACTTCGTCAGCAGCCTCGACGGCGCGGTCGAGATCGACGGCCGGTCCAAGGCGTTGTCGAGTGACTCCGACAGCCGGGTGTTCAGCATGGTCCGGAGGCTGGCTGATGTGGTGCTGGTCGGCGCCGGCACGATCCGCGACGAGGGATACACGCCGCTGCGGTTGTCCAAGGCGGCCCGGGAGTGGCGGACGGCCCAGGGGCTGGCCGAGAATCCGACGTTGGTGATCGTGTCGTCGCGGTTGGAGCTGAGCCCGGTGAACCCGGTGTTCCAGTCGGCGGTTCGGCCGCTCGTGGTCACCCACGCTGCCTCGCCGCCGGAGCGGCGCGAGGCCCTCGGCGAGGTGGCAGAGGTGCTGGTCCTGGGTGCGGCCGAGGTCGATCTGAAGGCGCTGGTCGACGAGTTGGCGGCGCGGGCGATGCCGCAGATCCTGTGCGAGGGCGGGCCGCATCTGCTCGGGGCGCTGACTCACGCCGACCTGGTCGACGAGATGTGTCTCGCGCTCGCGCCTCTCCTCGCCGGGCCCGGTTCCGGTCGCATCACCGCAGGGCCGGCGACGACGCTGACCCGGCAGATGAAGCTGACGTCGACGCTGTCCGCGGCTGACGACTACCTCTTCTTCCGCTACCTGCGGGAGGCATAGCCGTGCCCGTCGTCGCCGCCGCGGTCTGCCCGCACCCACCCCTCCTCGTCCCCGAGGTGGCGTCCGGAGCCGCCCCCGACCTCGACGACCTCCGAGCCGCCTGCCTCGCCGCAATCGACCAACTGTCCACCGCGTCCAGCGTGCTGGTCGTCGGCGCCGCGGCCGCCCGCGCCACCTACTCAGCCACCGCGGGCGGCTCGTTCGGACCGTACGGCGCACCCGGCGTGCGCATCGGCACCGGCGACCCAGTCCTGCCGTTGTCGTTGGCGGTCGGGGGTTGGTTGCTCGAGCAGACCAAGGCTGCTCAACTGCCCCGCGCGTACCTGGCCGTGCCCATGGACGCCACCCCGGCCGAGTGCCGGCAACTGGGGCAAGAAATTGCTGACGGCAACGATCGGATCGGCCTGCTGGTGATGGGTGACGGCTCGGCCCGACGGAGTGAGCACTCGCCGGTCCACCTCCACCCGAGAGCCGAGATCTTCGACACCACGGTCGCAACCGCCTTGCAGTACAGGGATCTCGACGTACTGAATGCCCTCGACCCGGACCTCGCCGCCGAGCTGCAGGCCGCCGGCCGAGCCCCCTGGCAGGTACTCGCAGGCGCGCTCACGGCGACCACCTTGACGGGCGACCTGACCTACCACGCCGCGCCGTACGGTGTCGGCTACTTCGTCGCAAGCTTCACCTGACTGGATACTGTCCGAGTGGCTGAGGAGCGCGCGGGGTATCGGCGGTCGGCGAAGTCGCCGCGCGGTGAGGCGCGGCGGCGGGAGCTGCTCGACCGCGTCGCCGACGAACTCGGCGTCAACGGGCTGGTCGACTTCTCCCTCCGGCGGGCGGCGCGCGCGGCCGGTACGACGCACAAGGTGCTGCTGTATCACTTCGACGGACCGGAGGACCTGCTCACGCAAGCCGTTCTCCAACTCCGCGAACGCCGGATCACCCGCGGAATGGCAGCCGCGACCGCGGGCCCGGCCGATCGATCGCTCGCGGACCGGGTCCGATCGATGTGGCCGGCGCTGATCGGCGAGGAGTCGTGGGTCCTGGACCAGGCCATCGGCCTCGCGATGTACGACGCGGCGCGGTACGCGGACCTCGCGCGCTCGGCCTCGAGACAGTACATGCCCGCATTGCTGTCGATCTGTCCCGCGGACTGGCCTGAGCAGCGCAAACGTGAGGTCGCCGAGCTGATCCTGGCCACCTTGCGGGGGTTCCTGATCGAGTGGCGGACGAGTGGTGATGCCGACGGCATCGACGCCGGGTTCGCCGCGATGGTGCGAGCACTCGAGCGCGAGGAGTCCGCCGGCGACTGAAGGGGCGTGGGTCGGCCCCGGCGGCGTACCCCTATGGACAGTTTGCGAACCGCGTGGTTCACTTTTGGTATGCGTGAGAAGGTGAGCTTCCCCAGTGCCGGCGTCGAGTGCGCGGCCTGGCACTATCCAGGGTCGAACGGCGGCTGCGTGATCATGGCCGGCGGATTCGGCGTGACGAAGGAACCGGGCACGGACCGGTTCGCAGAGCGGTTCGCGGCGGCCGGGTTCGACGTACTGGCGTTCGACTACCGCAACCTCGGTGAGAGCGGCGGCGAGCCGCGCCAGGTCGCCAGGATCGCCGACCAGTTGGACGATTGGCGGGCCGCGATCGCGTTCGCAGCGACGCTTCCAGGGGTGGAACGCGTGGGCATCTGGTCGTTCTCGCTGTCCGGCGGCTACGTCCTGCAGCTGGCGGCGGAGCATCCGGACGTGACGGCCGCGATCGCGCAGTCGGCCAACGTGGACGGCCCGGCCGCGAGCCGCAACGCGTCCCGCTACCAGACGCCGCTCACGGCACTGCGGATGATCGGACGCTGCATCCTCGACACGCTCGGCGGCCTCGTCGGTCGGCCGCCGAAGCTGGTCGCCCTGGCCGGACCGCCCGGCACGGTCGCGCTGCTCAACACACCGGATGCCCAGTTCACCAACGAGGCGCTCGACCCCGAAAACCAGTACGACTGGCAGCAAGCCATCGCGGCGCGCTCAGTCTTCGCCGCCGCCGTCTACCGCCCCGCCAAGTACGCGAGTCAGGTCCGCTGCCCACTGCTCTTCGTGGTCTGCGACGACGACCAATCAGCCCTCGCCGCGCCGGCCCTCGCAGCCGCCGCCCAGGCCCCCACCGCCGAAGTCCTCCGCGTCCCCGGCGGCCACTACGCCCCCTTCCTCGACGCCCACGAAACCGCAGTCGAAGCCGAACTGACCTTCCTCAACCGCCACCTAACCACCCACCCCGCTCCGGCCGAATCCCCCCTCCACCACTCCGCC
Source organism: Kribbella sp. NBC_01484 (assembly GCF_036227145.1). Taxonomy (NCBI): domain Bacteria; kingdom Bacillati; phylum Actinomycetota; class Actinomycetes; order Propionibacteriales; family Kribbellaceae; genus Kribbella; species Kribbella sp. NBC_01484. The sequence continues at coordinate 459,412 of NZ_CP109437.1, read as the reverse complement.
TGACGCCGCTACCTGTCCGGGTGTCCGCGTGGCACCGTCGGCCTACCTGTCCGGGTGTCCGCGTGGCACCGTCGGCCTACCTGTCCGGGTGTCCGCGTGGCACCGCCGGCCTACCTGTCCGGGTGTCCGCGTGGCACCACCGGCCCACCTGTCCGGGTGCCCGCGTGGCGCCACCGGCCCACCTGCCCAGGTGCCCGCGTGACATCACCGGCCCACCTGCCCAGGTGCCCGCCTGGCCGCCCGCCTGCCCGCCACGCCCAACCGCGTGGACATTGCAGGGGAAACGCCCGAGCCGGATGCTTGCCCGCTCCGATTCTGAGTGGGCAACCATCCAGCTCAGGGGCGATCCGGGGCTCCGGTCGGTTCTGTGGGTGTTGCCCGTGCCGTCGACCGGATCGCCAGGCCATCACAACGAGGCGCGGACGAAGGTCTCCCACGGATGACCGCAGCGTCTCGGCGATTGTGATGGCCTGCAGGTCCGCCACACCCCGCCGCGCGGCGGTGGCGGGTCTGGTGATGCCGCGCCGCTGACCGGACGTGCACCACTCACAGCAGCGCGATGCCGAGATGCCCCGCTCGACTGGGGGCAGTCGGCGGTTGCCGGACCGGGTTGGTGAGTGTGCCACGTCCGCCCAGGTCGCGACCCGCGGGCGGCCGGGGCCAGGCTGGGGAGGATCTCCCACCCGATCCGGGATCCGATCCGGGACGAGATCGTCCCCGCCCCGGCGGCAACCGACAGAGCAGGGCCAACTGCCGGGATGCGACGGAGGCGAACGAACCACCCACAGACGCGTCAGAAGGGCCGGATATCCCCTCAGCTGGAGGGTTGCCCACTCAGATTCCGAGGGGGCAACCCCCGAACTCGGGGGGCATCCCTCCGATTCGTGTCCTCTGGTCTCGTACACCAGCAGACCCAGCATCCGCACGAAGATCCGCTCCACCGTCCGGGCGCTGTACGGCGGACGGGGGCGCGGACACCTTGTCGGGACTTGCGACAGCTCATAACTTGTCCCAGGTCCCGATACGTTGTCTTAGCCCCCTGCGGCTGTCGAAGTCCCCGGTCGCCGTACGCCGCCAGTGGTCCGCGATTACAGGTGCGGCGCCAGCGGCCCCCGGTTTCAGGTGCGGCGCCGCGGCCCCTGGCTACCCCGTAGGCCACCTGCGGTTCCCGGTTACCTGTGCGGCGCCGGCGGTTCCCGGTTACCTGTGCGGCGCCGGCGGTTCCCGGTTACCCGTGCGGCGCCGGCGGCTCGACGGGGACGGCGGGCCACCTCGGCGCGGTCGCCGCCAGATCAGGTCGTCCAGCAGCCAGCAGTTGGTCGGCCAGTTCTTCCCGGGCTGTCTGTACGACGGCGACCGCGGCGTCCGCGGTTTCGTGGGGACCCGACCAGTTGCAGGTCGCGTCACCGGCATACCAGTCGCCGGCGGCCGAGCGTCGTACGTGCGAGGCGGCGAGACGGGCCGCGGGGAGGTTGGTGCCGGCGAGCTGGATGACGGCGTCGACCGCGACCACCTCGGCGTCGAGGTCGAGGATCGGCTGCAGTTCCACCGCATCCGTCAGCACGAACTCATATCCGGCCGGAGCGCGCTCACCCAGCCAAGCCAGCGCCTCCTCGGCCGTCGCCCGCAAGAGCCGCGCGTTGTCCGGATCCGCCAGCGTATGCACGCCACAGAGCCGCGTATGCGTCGGCCGGAGTTCGTTCTGCCACAGCCGGACCTGCAGCTCCTCCCGCCCCGACAACCGTCGCCCAAGAATCCGCGCCAGCCCTACCACGTCGAAGTTCAACTCATCCGGCGTCCGCTTCCGCCCCGCCTCGAGCGGCTCACCCACCCGCGTCCCCCGCGTAGTCCACGCACCCACGTGCCACCTGGTCAGAGCCGCCATACCTCCGACCCTACCGACCGGTCAGGCGGACTTGGCTGGGGCCGGTACGTCGAAGGTTTTGGCCAGGTCGGTGAGGATCGACCAGGCGCCCTGGAGGCCGACCGCGGTCATCCAGGTGAGATCGGGGACCTCGTGGACCTTCGCGGCCAGGGGCTTCCAGAGGGGGTTGGACTTGAACTGGGCGGCGGTCTTGGCGCTCAGGCCCTTCTCGTCGGCGTAGGTGGCGACGAAGATCGCGTCGGCGTCGGCGTCCTTGATCCGCTCGGGGCTGATCTCGAGGGCGAAGCCGTTGACGTCCTGCGGCGCCGGGCGCTTCAGGCCGGCGTCCTTCAGCACGATGCCGGAGAAGCTGGCGTTCTGGTAGAGCCGGGTCGGCCCGTCGACGAACCTCACGACCGAGATGGTCGGGTTTCCGGCCTTCGCGTTGATCGCGTCGCCGACGGTCTTGGCCGCGTTCTCGTACGACGAGAGTTCCTTCTCCGCCAGGTCTTCCTCGCCGAGTGCCTTCGCCTCGAGCCGGATGTTGTCCTTCCAGGTCGGCCCGGTGGTCTCCGACATGATCGTCGGCGCGATCGCGGACAGTTGGTCGTAGAGCTTCTCGTGCCGGACCTTCGCGGTGATGATCAGGTCCGGGTTCAGTTCGGCGATCTTCTCCAGGTTCGGCTCGGCCAGCGTGCCGACCGCCTGTGCCTCGGAGCCGTACGTCGTCCGGTCGTCGCCGAGGTAGTCCGGCAGCTTCCCGTTGATGCTGCGGTAGTCGGTGTACCCGACCACCGGCGTGTCCAGGATCAGCGTCGCGTCGACGAAGCTCGCGTCCAGCGCGACCACGCGCTTCGGCTTGGTCTTGATCTCGGTCTTGCCCATCGCGTGCTCGACGGTCCGCGGGAAGCCCGCCGCGGAAGCCCCGGCGGCGTCCGGCGCGTCGCCGGAGTCCGAGGAACCGCACGCGCTCAGAGCGAGCGCGGCGACAGCGAGCAGGGCGGTGAAGCGAGGCAGGCGCACGGGTGTCTCCTGGTCAGGACGGGTCGCAGGTTAAGGTGGCTCACCACCTCAAAGGTAAGGCAACCCTAACCGCATGTCCGTGTCGTCCGCACGCCCCGCCGCGCCGCCGTCCCCAGTTCGTCCCAGTGCGACTGCGTCCGTACGGCGTACTGCCGCGCTGCTCGCTCTCGTCGTGATCCTGGTGCTGGCGTTCGCGGCCGGCCTCGCGCTTGGCTCCCGCTGGTTGGGACCGGGTGCGTTGTGGCATGCCCTCACCGCGAACGACGGCTCCGATGCCGACGTGATCGTCCGCAGCCTGCGGTTCCCGCGCACGGTCGTGGCCGTGCTGATCGGTGCCTGCCTGGGCATCGCCGGGGCGTTGATGCAGGGCCACACGCGCAACGCCTTGGCCGAGCCGGGCATCTTCGGCGTGAGCTCGGGCGCCGCGTTCGCCGTCGTACTCGGTCTGCAGTTCGGCGTTGCCGACTCGGTCGGAGCAACGGTGTGGTTCGCGCTGATCGGGGCACTCATCGCCACGTTCGGGGTGCAGCGGTTGGCGTCGCGGGGGAGTGGCGCGACGCCGGTCGGGCTCGCGCTGACGGGTGCCGCGGTGGCCGCGATGCTCGGTGCGCTGACGTCCGCGATCGTGCTGCTCGACGCGGACACGCTGGACAGTTATCGCTTCTGGGCGGTCGGTTCCGTGGCCGGGCGCGGGCTGGATGTCGCCGGTCAGGTGCTGCCGTTCGCTGTCGTCGGACTACTGCTGGCCGCGGTCAACGCCCGGGACCTGGATTTGCTTGCCTTGGGCGACGATGTGGCCGCCGGCCTGGGCCTGTCGATCCGCCGGGCCCGGCTGGTCGGGCTGGGTGCGATCGGCCTGCTCACCGCCGCCGGAGTCGCAGCCTGCGGACCGATCGGCTTCCTCGGGTTGCTCGCCGGCCACGTCGCCCGCCAGATCTTCGGCGCCCGCAACACCTGGCTGATCCCGTCGGCCGGACTGATCGGCGCGACCGCCCTGGTCCTCGCGGATCTCGTCGGGCGGCTGGTCGGTGGTGCGGGCGAGGTCCAGGCCGGCGTCGTCCTCGGCATCGTCGGCGCGCCCTTGTTCGTGCTCGTCGTACGACGCCGGGCGGTGGTCCTGTGAAGTCGCGGACCGTTGCCCTGAGCATTCTCTTCGCGGCCCTGGCGGTCGTGATCGCCCTGATCTCCTTGAGCGTCGGTACGACGAAACTCCCGATCGCCGATGTGGTCGAGGTGCTGCTCGGCGGCGGCCGCCGCGGTACGCGTCTGGTCGTCCTCGAGTTGCGACTGCCCCGGGTCGCCACCGGACTGCTCGTCGGCATCGCGTTCGGCGTCTCCGGCGCACTCCTGCAGACCTTGTCCCGCAACCCTCTCGCCAGCCCCGACATCGTCGGCGTGAACTCCGGCGCGTCCGCCGGTGCCGTCGCGGTGATCGTGCTGGCCGGCACCGGCGGCGGGAACATCTCCGGCGCCGCCGCGAAGGTCGGCATCCCGCTGGCCGCCGTCCTAGGCGGACTGATTGCGACGCTGATCGTCGGCGCGTTGTCGGTACGGCGTGGCGTGGTCGACGCCGGTCGGGTCGTCCTGATCGGGGTCGGGGTCGCGGCCGCGGCGAACTCGCTGGTCGCCTGGATGCTGGTGATCGGCGACGTCAACGACGCGGGCCGGGCGGCCGCCTGGCTGGCCGGTTCGCTCAACGCCCGCGCCTGGAGCGACGCGATCCCGGTGCTGATCGCTGTCGTGTTCTTGTTGCCGGTGGCAATGATGTTCAACCGGGACCTGTCCGCGCTGGTGCTGGGTGACGATGTCGCGTCCTCGCTCGGCGTCCGGGTGGCCCGGATCCGGCTCGGATTGCTGGTCATCGCGACCGTGCTGGCCGCGATGGCGACCGCGGGCGCCGGGCCGATCGCGTTCGTCGCACTCGTCGCGCCGCAGATCGCCCAGCGGCTGACCCGGATGGAGCGACCACCCCTGCTCACGACCGCGATGCTCGGTGCGCTGTTCGTCGTACTGGCCGATCTGCTGGCGCGAAACGGTTTGCAATGGTTGCGGGTCGGGCCGTACGAGTTGCCCGTCGGCGTGGTCACGGCGGCCTGCGGAGCGCCGTACCTGCTTCATCTGATCGGCCGTCAGCAGAAGGGACGCTGAACCGTGCACGTGGAGGACCTGACCCTCGCGTACGGCGCTGATGCGCCGGTCGTGTCCGGATTGACACTGGAGGTGCCGACCGGTCAGCTGACTGCTGTGGTCGGACCGAATGGGTCCGGCAAGTCGACCCTGCTGCGTGGGATGAGCAGACTGCTGATTCCGCAGAGCGGTCAGGTGCTGCTGGACGGCAAGGACATTCACAAGCTGCCGGCGCGTGAACTGGCCCGGCAGCTCGGTGTGCTGCCGCAAGGTCCGGTCACACCGGAGGGGATCACTGCAGCCGAGTTGGTATCGCGGGGGCGCCATCCCCACCGCGGACTCTTCGGGCGGCTGACCGCCGAGGACGACGAAGCTATCGACGAGGCCCTCGAGGCTGTCGAGCTGACCGAACTGCGGGACCGGCCGGTCGACCAGTTGTCCGGTGGTCAGCGGCAGCGAGTGTGGATCGCCATGGTGCTGGCCCAGGGCACGCAACACCTGCTGCTGGACGAGCCCACGACGTACCTGGACCTGGCGCATGCCGTCGACGTGATGAACGTGGTCCACGCCGCCGCGACCTCGGGCCGGACCGTGGTCGCGGTGCTGCACGACCTCACCCTCGCCGCGCAGTACGCCGATCACCTGGTGGTGATGGGGAGCGGCCGGCTCGCAGCCGAGGGCCGTCCGGTCGACGTACTGACCGAGGACCTGCTCCACGACGTTTTCGGGTTGCGAGCCACCGTGGTCGAGGTCGGGGGAGCGCCCGTCGTCGTACCGGATCGTAGGCTGGCTGGGTGACCCACTCCGTCAGCGGACTCGCGGACATCCTCGCGGATTCGGTGCCCTGGATGTCCGTGCGTACGGCGGACTCCGTGCCCGGACCGGAGTGGGTGTCGTGTGCGGAGCTGGTCGCGGAGCAGTTGGCCGGAGGTGATCCGACGTACGGCTGGCGCCAAGCCGCAGCGGATGACTATGCGCGGGACTACGCCATAGATCCGCCTGAGCAGGTCGCCGCGATGTTCACGCTGATGTGGTACGTCCAGGTGCCCGCACTGGTGGCGGGAGTGACGGCCGCGGCGACTGGTGTCTCACCCGAGGTGTCGCCGTCCGCTCTGGCGTTCAGGCGACACCCGACCGCGCACTACCCGACCGAGGTCGCATTGCTGTCGACAGAGGTCGTGCCACTCGCCGCAGCCGCAGAGCAACTCAAAGCACACACCACGACCTTCCTGGAGTCGTACGAGCCCGGTGTGAAGCTTGGCTCGCGGCAGCGCTTCGGTGCCGTCGACGACGAGGTGCGGGCCGCGATCCGGTTGCCGGACGACGCGCCGTACGCCGAGCAGGCCGCCAAGGCGTTCGGGGTGTCGCTGGAGCAGAAGCTGCGGACCTCCTGCTGCTACTTCTACGTGCTGCCGAAGGTGAACGCCTGCACCACCTGCCCGCGCTTCCGCTGAATTTCGCTGAGAGCGAAACGACCCCCGCCCGTCCGGATCCGGCCGGAAAACTGTCGGTGCTACCGGGAAGCATCGCGGACATGAATCGTCAACTGTCCCAGGTGTCACCGGCGGGTAATCCCACGTCGGTTGTCCGGCCCCGGGTCCGGGGTTAGGTTCGCTGACGTGACCTCGTCCGGTGGTTCTCCGGCGACGACTCCGATCGGCTCCCGGGCCGAGGCGGAGGGTTATGTCGCGATGGTCTGTTTCAAGCACGGTCCTCCTCGGCTGTACGGCGTCGAACTCGAGTGGACCGTGCATCACGCGGAAGATCCGCACCGGCCGCTCGACGCCGGCCACTTGCGCAAGGCCCTGGGCGTGCACGCGCCCCCGACCCTGGTCAGAGGCAGCCCGCAACTGCCGCTCGGCCGGGGCGCCCTGGTCACCGTGGAGCCCGGTGGTCAGGTAGAGATCTCCGGCCCCGCGTCGGACTCGATCCCGCAGCTGATCGATGACACCGCCGCCGACGCGGCCGAGCTCACCTCTCTCCTTCTCGATGCGGACCTCGTTCCGGGCGACCACGGCCTGGACCCCTTCCGCACACCTCGCCGCATCCTCACCGTCCCGCGCTACGCCGCGATGGAACACGCCTTCCAGCGCCTCGGCCCGCACGGCCCGCGGATGATGTGCAGCACGGCCGGTCTCCAGGTCTGCCTGGACGCCGGCGAAACGGACCAGACCGCACAGCGCTGGCGCGCGCTGCACGATCTCGGTCCCGCGCTGGTCGCCCTGTTCGCGAACTCCCGCCGCCGGGCCGGCGCGGACACCGGCTGGGCCTCCGCCCGGACCGAGGCGACCTTCGGCACCTGCGCACCATTCACCGAGCCGCCACCACTCGATGGCGATCCCGCCGCCGCCTGGGCGCGGACGGCGATGGAGGCGCCGGTGCTGTGCTTCCGCCGGGGCGACAGCTGGGACGCGCCGGACGGACTGACCTTCGGCGCCTGGGCGGACGGACAGCTGCCCGGCGACAGGCCGACGTACGACGATCTGGACTATCACCTGTCCACGCTGTTCCCGCCGGTTCGCCCGCGCGGGTATCTCGAGGTGCGCTACCTCGACGCGCAGTCCGGCGACGGGTGGATCGCCCCGACCCTGCTGCTCACCGCGCTGATGTCCGACCCGGCCGTGATCGACCGCGTGCTGGCCGCGGCCGAGCCCGCCGCGGGTCGCTGGTTCCCCGCGGCCCGGGAGGGGCTGGAGGACAAGTTGGTCCTGCAGGCCGCCCGCGACGTGGTCGACCTGGGCACCGAGGTGCTGACCCGCACCGGCGCGGACCACGAACTCACCGATGCGGTCGCAACCCGGCTGCATCGCATCGTCGACGACACCCAAGGAAGGCGAGCCTCATGAATCACCAACTGTCCGAGCTCTCCCCGGAGGGCTTGCGCGCGTTCGTCGCCGAGCAGCTCGAGCGGTCCCGGGCCCGGACGGTGCAGCTGACCGACGCGGTCGACACCGACGACCTGGTCAAGCAGCACTCCAAACTGATGTCGCCGCTGGTCTGGGACTACGCCCACGTCGGCAACCAGGAGGAGCTCTGGCTGGTCCGCGACGTCGGCGGCCGTGAGCCGCTCCGCCAGGACATCGACGAGCTGTACGACGCGTTCATGCATCCGCGGGCGGATCGGCCGGCGCTGCCGCTGCTCGGTCCGGCGGAGACGCGGTCCTATGTGACCGAGGTCCGGGACAAGGTCATGGACGTCCTGGACCACGTGAAGTTCGACGGCGGCCGCGAGCTGGTGGACAACGCCTTCGCGTTCGGGATGATCACCCAGCACGAGCAGCAACACGACGAGACGATGCTCGCGACGCACCAGCTGCGTGTCGGTGCGCCGGTGCTCGATGCGCCGCCGCCTCCTCCCGGTCGCAAGCTGGCTGCCGCCGAGGTGCTGGTGCCCGGTGGCGTCTTCGAGATGGGTACGTCGATCGAGCCGTGGGCTCTGGACAACGAGCGACCGGCGCACGCTGTCCGGGTGGCGCCGTACGTGATCGACACGGCGCCGGTGAGCAATGGGGACTATCTGCGGTTCGTGGTCGCCGGTGGCTACGAGGATCTGCAGTGGTGGTCCGAGGCCGGGTGGGCGCACGTGCGGAAGGCGTCGCTGGTCGCGCCGCGGTTCTGGGAGCTCGCCGACGGTGAGTGGTGGCGGCTGCGGTTCGGCCATCGAGAGCGGTTGCCGTTGGACCAGCCGGTGATGCATGTGTGCTTCTACGAGGCCGAGGCGTACGCGAAGTGGGCCGGGAAGCGGCTGCCGACCGAGGAGGAGTGGGAGTTCGCGGCGCGGTTCGACCCGTCGAGCGGCCGGACTCGGCGCTTTCCGTGGGGTGACGACAGCCCAGGCCCGCAGCACGCGAACCTGGGCCAACGGCATCTCGCGCCGGCGCCGATCGGGGCGTACCCGGCCGGTGCGTCGCCGCTGGGAGTCGAGCAGCTGATCGGCGATGTCTGGGAGTGGACGTCGAGCGACTTCACGCCGTACCCAGGGTTCCGCGCGTGGCCGTACGACGAGTACTCGCTGGTGTTCTTCGGGCCTGACTACAAGATCCTCCGCGGCGGCTCGTTCGGCACCGACGAGGTCGTTGCTCGAGGCACCTTCCGGAACTGGGACTACCCGATCCGCCGGCAGATCTTCGCCGGCTTCCGCTGCGCCCGCGACCCCCGGCCCGAGGAGCTGAACGCCTGATGTGCCGTCACCTCGCCTATCTGGGCCCGCCGGTCACGCTGGCCTCGCTGGTCCTGGAGCCGTCGCACTCACTGTTCGAACAAAGCTGGTCGCCGCAGGACATGCGCGGCGGCGGTTCCGTCAACGCCGACGGCTTCGGCCTCGGCTGGTATCCCGAGGGCGATGCCACCGTGTCCGGCGGCCCGGTCCGGTACCGGCGGCAGGTGCCGATCTGGACCGACGAGAACCTCCCCGGCCTGGCCGGCTCGATCCGGTCCGGTGCCGTCGTCGCCGCCCTCCGGAACGGGACCGTCGGGATGCCGTACGGCCAGGCGGCGGTCGCGCCGTTCATGGCCGGGGACTGGTTGTTCAGTCACAACGGACTGATTCCCGGCTGGCCGGAGTCGACGCTGAAGCTGGCCGAGCGACTCCCGGTCGCCGAGCTGCTCCGGCTCGACGCGCCGGTGGACTCGGCGCTGCTGTGGGCGCTCATCGCCAACCAACTGTTCGGCGGGATCCCGCCGGCCGATGCGGTGGCGGCCGTCGTACCGGAGGTGGAGGCGGTGGCGCCGGGATCGCGGCTGAACATCCTGCTCACCGACGGCGAGCAGTTGGTCGCGACCACCTGGACCCATTCGCTGAAAGTACGCCGGACCGCCGACTCGGTGACCGTCAGCTCGGAGCCGTTCGGTGCCGGCGACTGGGACGACATACCGGACCGCTCGCTGCTCGTGGCCACCGCCACAACGCTGCACATCACCCCGCTGGAAGGACAAGAGTGACCCTCATCGACGTACATCTGACTCCGGACTATGCGGCCCGCGCGTTGCGGGACGACGTCCGGGCGGGGCTTACCGCCGACCCGAAGTGGCTGCCGCCGAAGTGGTTCTACGACGCCCGCGGGAGTGAGCTCTTCGAGGAGATCACGCGGCTGCCGGAGTACTACCCGACCCGCGCCGAGCGCGAGATCCTGCAGGCCCGGTCCGGCGAGATCGCCGCCATCACCAAGGCGCACACGCTGGTCGAGCTCGGCTCCGGATCGTCGGAGAAGACCCGGCTGCTGCTCGACGGGTTGCGGGACCGCGGCACGCTGACGACGTTCGTACCGCTGGACGTCTCGGAGTCCGCGCTGCGGGAGGCGGCTGATGCGATCAACGCCGACTACCCGGCGCTCGACGTCCACGGCGTCGTCGGCGACTTCACCGCCCACCTCGACAAGCTCCCCGGCGACCCGCCGCGCATCGTCGCCTTCCTCGGCGGCACCATCGGCAACCTGCTCCCGGCCGAGCGCGAGACCTTCTACACCTCGATCCGCGAAGTCCTCGAACCAGGGGAGTGGCTCCTCCTGGGCACCGACCTGGTGAAGGACCCAGCCACTCTCGTCGCCGCGTACGACGACAGCGCAGCCGTCACCGCCGAGTTCAACAAGAACGTCCTGCGAGTGATCAACCGTCAACTCGGCGCGGACTTCGACGTCGACGCCTTCAGCCATGTGGCGATCTGGGATCCCGAGAACGAGTGGATCGAGATGCGGCTGCGCGCCGACCGCGCCGTCAGGGTTCTCATCCCCGAGGTGCACCTCGAGATCGAGTTCGCCGAAGGCGAAGAGCTCCACACCGAGATCTCCGCCAAGTTCCACCGCCACGGCGTGGAGGCAGAACTGGACAAAGCGGGCTTCACATCGGCCGCGTGGTGGACCGACTCCGAAGCCCGCTTCGCCCTGTCGCTCTGGCAAGCCGTCTGACGTCAGCCGGCTGACTTGATCAGGCCGTTGATCTTGTCGATATAGGCAGGCAGGTCGGTGATCGGCTTCTTACCGCTCAGGATGGGCTGGTAGTTGGCCGTCGTCAGGTCACCGACCTGCTGGGCCCACTGCGTGGTGAACCGCACGCCGACCGTCTTCTCCGCGCCCAGGTCCGCCTTGACCGTGTCCACCACCGTCGCCTGCTGTGCCTTCGTCAACGCGTCGAAGTAGCTCGCCTGCGCCGGGGTGTACGCGGGCGGCGCGACCGGCGAGGCCGGCAGGACGGCGTTCCACACGTTCGTGTTCAGGTACTCCAGCACCTTGAACGTGGCGTCCTGATCCTTCGTGTACTGCGGGGTGCAGATGCCGACCGAGTCGTACAGAGTCGTCGGGGTGTCGACCTGCGGGAACGGAGCGAATCCGTACTTCACCTTCGGCTTGTCGGTCTGGAACCCGGCGGCCAGCCACTGCCCGCCGAACATCATCGGCACCTTGCCCGCGGCGAACAGCGACTGCACGTTCGCGACGTCGTACCCGGGCGGCGAGACCGAGCCGCTCTTGATCGCGTCGGCCAGCTTCTGCACACCCTCGGTGTACTTGGCGTCGGCCTCGGCCTTGGTCGGATGGTTCACGTTGTCGGTGAACGGCGCGCCCCCGGCCGAGACGGAGTACAGGCCCATCGTGAACGGGCCGTCGGCGGAGGTGAGGTTGTCGGCGACCAGGCCGTACTTCGCGCCGTTCTTGTTCGCCAGCTTCGCGGCCGCGGCGTACATCTCGTCCCAGGTCCAGCCGGCCTTCGGGACCGCCAGGCCGGCAGCGGTGAACGCGTCCTCGTTGTACCAGACGCCGTACGTGTTCATCAGCGACGGCAGGCCGCCCATCTGGCCGTCGGCGGTCTTCCAGTTCTCCATTGCGGAACCGACGAACTTGTCGGCCTTGAAGTCTCCGTCGCCGTCCTTGATCTTGCTGCTCCAGTCGACCAGCAGCCCCTGCGAGGTGTACTGCTGCTCGGTGTCGTTGCCGCACCAGAACAGATCCGGCAGCTTCTTCGCCTGGGTCAGCGACGCGAGCTTGTCGCCGAAGTTGCCGGCCGGTGTGTCGAGCAGTTGGACGGTGATGTTGTCGTCCTTGAAGTCGGCCAGTGCCTTCTTGATCGCGGCATTGGTCTGGGCCGACTCCCAGGTCATCACGGTCACGGTGACCGGGCCACTGCTCGAGCCGCCGCCGGAGTCCGAGCCGCTGCAGGCCGTTGCCGCCAGCAACCCGGCGCAAGCCAACGATGTGATGATGAAGGTGCGTTTCACTTCGAACTTCCCCTCTATTTCTGGGTCGTGCTGCCGAGCGCGCCGAGACCCTGGATGAAGTAGCGCTGCGCGGCGAAGAAGACGATCAGCGGCGGCAGCATGTAGAGCAGGTTCGTGGCCATGTAGAAGCTCCAGTCCGGCGTCTTCCCGGCGAACGGCGAGATGAATGACGCCATCCCCACCGACAACGGCCACTTGCCGGACGAGTACAGGTAGACCAGCGGGTTGAGGTAGTCGTTCCAGGACGCCTGGAAGGCCAGGATCGCCATCGTCAACCAGGCCGGCCGGGTCAGCGGCAGCATCACCTGGGTGAAGATCCGGAAGTGCCCGGCGCCGTCGATCTTGGCCGCCTCGTCGATCGAGTACGGGATGGCCAGGAAGTACTGCCGGGCCAGGAAGATGAAGAGCGGGTTCCCGCCCAGGAACGCCGGCACGATCAGCGGCAGCCAGGTGTCGTACCAGCCGATGCTCTTGTACAGCTGGAACAGCGGGATCAGTCCGACCACACCGGGCAGCAGCATGCTCCCGACGAACAGGTAGAACCACACCTTCCGGCCCGGGAATCGCAACCGGGCCAACGCGTAGCCGGCCATCATCGCGGTCATCACTCCGCCGAGCACGCTGAGCGCGGTGATGATGACCGAGTTCAGCAGCAGCCGTGGGAAGTGGATCGCCTTCGGCCCGTTGACGAAGTTGCTCCAGGTCCACTCGTGCGGCAGGAGCTTCGGCGGGATGTCGAACACGGCGGTCCGGCTCTTCAGGCCGATCGTGATCATCCACAGCAGCGGGACGATCATCACCGCGCAGACGAACAACGCGACCACGTACCAGGACGTCGTACCGACGAGGCGGGGCTTCTTCTTCGCCGGCGGCGCGATCGGGCTGGGAGCGGGCTGTTCGACGTCGGTCAGGACAGCGGTTTCAGTCGGGAGTGTTGTCACTGTACGTCCAGAGCGAGGAGAACTTCGCGGTCAGGGCGATCACGGCGATGATGATCACGAACAGCACCCACACCTGCGCCGACGCGTAGCCCAGTTGGGGAATCTGGCCCAGGTTCGGGAAGCCGTTCTTGTAGATCGACAGCATCAGTACGTTGGTGCTGAATCCCGGCCCGCCGTTGGTCAGGATCTTCGGCTGGTTGAACGTCTGCAGCGCCGCTGTGGTCTGCAGGATCACCTGCAGCAGCATGATCGGGCTGATCATCGGCAACGTGATCCGGAAGAACACCGACCACGGCCCGGCGCCGTCCACCCGGGCCGCCTCGTACAACTCGTTCGGCACCGACTGCAACGCGGCCAGGAAGATGATCATCGTGCTGCCGACGCCCCACAGCATCACCAGTACTACCGAGGGCATCGACATCGCCGGGCTCTGCAACCACAGGCTGGTCGGCAGTCCCAACCGATCCAGGACCGTGTTCAGCAACCCGACCTGCGGATCGAGGATGAACTTCCACAACGTGATCGTCGCGACCGCCGGGAGTACGACGGGCAGATACGCCAGCGTCCGTACGACGCGAACGCCGGCGAACCGCTGGTTGCAGAACAGCGCCAGCGCCAGCCCGATGACCAGCGACAGCGGCACGTAGAGGAGCACGAGATACCCGGTCGCGCGCAGCGCCGGCCAGAACGCGGGGTCGACCGTGAACAACCGGCGAAAGTTGCCCAGGCCAATGAACACGGGGTCGACCAGACCGTTGTACTTGGTCAGCGCGAGGTAGAACGAACGGATCAGCGGGTACGCGACGAAGACAACGAACCCGATGATCGCCGGGGCGATGAACAGGTACGCCGCCTTCACGTCGGAACCGGCGTTCCGGCTCATCCCGCCGCTGGGCCGGCCGGGCCGCCGGACGCCGCTTCTGAGGGGAGAGACCCTGCTCATTCTTCCCTCGCTGCGCTCGAGGAAGAACTCATCCTGCCTCCTGGACGGTAACGTTTCCAACGTCTTACTGTTGGGTGACGATGCCGTGTCGTGAAAAGGAAGTCAACCCCGTGTCCGAAACGTTTCCAAACAGACCAGAGGCCGCCCGGCCGACGATGATCGACGTCGCCCGGCGGGCCGGCGTCGGGCTCGGCACGGTGTCCCGGGTGGTCAACGGCGGGCACGGTGTCCGGGACGAGACCGCGCAGCGGGTCCGGACCGCGATCGAGCAGCTCGGGTTCCAGCGCAACGAGGTGGCTCGCGCACTCCGGCCGGGCAAGAAGTCGTCGAGCCTCGCGCTGGTGCTGGGCGACCTGACCAACCCGTTCTACGCGACGATCGCGAAGGCCTCGCTCGAGGTCGCCGGGCAGTCGGGGTTCGCCGTCGTCCTGGGCAGTGTGGACGAGGATCCGGAGGGCGAGAAGCGGGCCATCCAGGAACTGGTCAGCCGGCAGGTCGCCGGGCTGATGATCGTGCCGGACCAGGGGGATCACTCGTTCCTGGTGGGCGCCGGCGTACCGGTGGTGTTCGTGGACCGGCCCGCCACCGGGATCGACGCCGACATCGTGATGGTCGACAACGAGGGCGGCGGCCGGCTGGCCGCCGAACACCTGCTGGGGCAGGGCCACGAGCGGATCGCGATCCTGCTGGCGCCGTCGTACTACACGACCGGGCGACGGCTGCGCGGCTTCCGGCGAGCGCATCGGGCGGCCGGGATCGACGTCGACGAGTCGCTGGTCGTCCAGCTGCCCGAAGGCAACGCCGAAGCCGCCGCCAAGGCGACCCGCGAGGTGATGCTGCGGCCCGATCCGCCGACCGCGATCTTTGCCTCGACCAACTTCCTCACCGAGGGTGTGTTGCGGGCTCTGCGCCAGCTCGGCCGGGAGCCCGCGGTGGTGGGTTTCGACGACTTCCGGCTGGCCGACATGTTGCCGACTCCGGTCACGGTTGTTGCCTCCGACATCGCCGAGCTCGGCCGCAGCGCGGCGCGGCTGCTGCTGGACCGGGCGTCGGGTGCGGACACTCGACCACCGCAGCGGATCGTGTTGCCCTGCGCCCTGATCCAGCGCGGCTCCGGCGAGCGCGCACCGGATTCTGCTCCGAAGAGAAATCCTCAGTGAGCCGTGCACGCGGTGGCTAGGGTCGAGACATGTACTACGAGTCCTTCGGCGAGGGACGGCCGATCATCTTCCTGCCCGGCTGGGGTGGCGACAACGGCGAAGGCCGCGACATCCACGAGCCCGTGTTCGAACGGCGTCCCGGGTGGCGGCGGATCTACGTCGACCCGCCGGGCACCGGCAAGTCTCCGGCTGACCCGTCGATCACGGACCAGGACGGCATGCTCGCGGCGATCCTCACGCTGATCGACGAACTGGTCGGCGACGAGCGCTTCGCGCTGGCGGGTACGTCGGCCGGCGCCCTGCACGGCCGCGGCATCGTCAGGCGCGACCCGTCCCGCGTCCTCGGTCTCCTGCTGCGCGTGCCCGGCATCGTGGTCGACCGCACCAAACGCACGCTACCCACCGACGAGTATCTGGTCCGGACTCCCGAATGGGACGACAAGGATCGCCGGTACTACGACGCCGTCGACTCCATCGCCGATCTCGACTTCCTCGGCCGGATCCAGGCCGACGTCAGCACCTATGGGCTGAGCGAGGACCCGGCGACCCGGTTCGAGGGCCCGACGTTGATCGTCACCGGTCGCCAGGACACCATCACCGGATACGCCGATGCCTGGTCGATCCTCGACGACTACCCGCGCGCGACGTACGCCGTCCTCGATCAGCAGGACCACGGGCTTCCGGTCCGGCGACTCACGGCGTACCGGGCGCTGGTGGACGACTGGCTGGATCGCGTGGAGGAGCACCTGGACGCGTGAGGGGCGGAACGCGCGTCCAGGTGCTCTCCAGTGAGGGGACTGGTCAGAAGTTCGGCCAGGCCCAGCCGAGGTAGCTGGAGAAGTAGGGGAGTTTTGCCAGGCCGATCTTGCCGTTGACGCTGGTGGCCCAGAAGTAGCCGTCGCCGCGGGCCACTCCGACGTGACCGTACGGTGCGGCGAGATCCCAGAACACCAGGGCGCCCTTCGGCGGGTTCAGGTCGCCCTTGTGCGCGACCCCGCGGGCGACGGCGTCGTTCCAGTCGATCTTGGCCGAGCCCCAGATCAGGTCCTTGTTGTACGAGTTCTCGGCGGCCTTCTCGCAGTACCCCTGGTACGCCGTCGACCCGTTGCGGGCGGCGTACCAGTTGATGGCGCGATCAGCGCGCGGGTTGCTGGCGCACAGCGGCGCGACCAGGCCGGAGCTGCCGGTGTTGACGTAGGCGTCGGAGATGAAGCCCTTGCCGGGAACGTGGTCCCAGACCAGGCTGCGGCCGAACTTGCCGGTGACCGGCTCGCCGTAGGTCTGGCAGTCGATCTCGACGGAGCCGTTGGGTTGGGTGCCGACCGCGCCGAAGTCGGTGGCGTTGCCGGATCGGATGGTCACGCCGAGGCCGCTGTCGGTGACCACCGTGCCGGTGGCGGCGTTCGCGGGCAGGGTGCTCAGGGCAGCGGCCCCACCGAGTAGGGCGGTGGCGGCTACTCGGGCGGTGATGCGCATTAGGGCGGTACGCATGGTGTTTGTCCTTTTCGCTCAAGCAGTGGCGAAGTGGCACTGACTTACAGAGAATCAGAGGGTTACGGTGTTGTCGCAGTGGGCAACGATCGACCGGGGAGTGCGTCGTGAGGCCAGCGCAGGCTCGCTTTGTGATCGGCTGCCGGATGCGCGAGCTCCGGGAAGCGGCCGGCGTGCCGCTCAGCCGCGCGGCCGCGGAGTCCGGCTGGGACAAGGGCCACCTGTCCCGGGTCGAGCGCGGCCACACCAAGCCCAGCCGCGAGCTGATCGAGTGGTACGACGCCTCGTTCGGAGCCGGCCAGGCCTTGGTCAACCAATTGATCGAGCTGGATGCCGCCGTCCGCGCCGGCCGGGACATGTCCCAACGCGACCTCCGCCGCCACGTGCAGCCAGTACTCCTCGGCGGCTCCGTGCCGATCGACCACCACCCGGAGGACCGCGCCGAACTGGTGGGGGAGTCCGTGCCCGACGGCACGCGTGTCTGCCGGGATCAGTCATTCGACAAGACCTGGGAGGTTCGCAACAGCGGCGAACGCCCCTGGCACAACCGCTGGCTGACCCGCCAAGGCGCCGCCGGCGCCCCCGGCTGGCTACGGTCACCCTTACGCGAACGCCTGCCCGACGCCGAGCCGGGTCACATCGTGACGGTCGCGATGACCCTGCAGGCCCCATCCCAGATCGGCGCCTCGACCGCCTACTTCAAAATCACCGACGAAGCCGGCCGCCTTTACTACCCAGGCCTGGAGTCCCCACCCATGTACTGCACCATCTTCACCGTCTACGAGCTCTAGGCCCGCCCCACCCCCTCGCCGCCCCCCAGCCCCGTGCCGCGCCCCAGCCCCGTCGCCGCGCCCCAGCCCCGTGCCGCGCGTCAGCCCCGTGCCGCGCGTCAGCCCCGTGCCGCGCCTCAGCCCCGCGCCGCGCGTCAGCCCCGTGCCCCGCCCCACCCCTGGCCGCCCGCCGGCCAGAAGGTGGGGGTGTGGACAGGATCTGGTGGGGTTGGACAAGGAATAACTTGTTCACGGCCACCGCCCAGTGGTGCAGGCCCCCAGACCTGGACAGCAGCGCAATGCCTCACGCTGCTGCCCGAATCCGGTCCGCGGTGGCTCGCGGCTGATCGAGGTCGGCCCAGCTCGCGCGCACAACCCGGTACCCGCAGGCACGGAGCCGATCTTCGCGCCACTTCTCCGCCAACACGGCATCCGCGGCCTCGCCGTACTTCAGTGCGCCATCGAACTCGACGACCACCCGACCGAACAACAGGAAGTCGACCCGACCGACCAGCCGACCATCCGCATCGCGAATCTCGACCTGCAGCGTCGGCACCGGCAACCCGTGGTTCGCCATCAGCACCCGCAGCCGCGACTCGCCGACCGACTCACTCAACCCGTCGGCGAATCGTGCCGCTGCCAGTGCCGCTGGTGATCCGGTCCAGAACCTGTGGCGATCCGCCGTAGCCAGCAGTGCCTCCGCCGTGACAAGTCCCTGATGCAGAGCCGCGTCCGCGAGTACGACTCCTACCGCGTACGACGAGCCGCAGGCCGTCTCGGTGACCGCACGGGCAGGTGTGACGACCCGCAGGCCGTCGACCACTGTGATTTCGCCGGGGTCGAACCGGGAGCGGTGGACGTCCGCGACGGCGTCGGACCGGGCTCGGCCGGACGGTTTGGTCAGGTGGACCTTGCTCAGATCGAGACCCCAGGTCGGCAGCCCGTGCAGCACGGCAGCGGATTGATGGCTGACGACCACGCCGGCGCCCATCCGATCTACGACTGCTCGAGTCCTCAGCAGGTGCAGGCGTCTCGCCCGCTCCCATGAAGGTTCCTCGCTGGGCCACATCCCCGGTTCGACGTACACATCGCGGGACAGGCGCGACCACTGTCCGGCGCGCAGCCGTCGGCGGAGCTCGCTGTCGCTGTAGCCGGATTCGATCGCGTCTGCTCGGCTGAACCAGCCGCGCCGGGCAGTGGTCAGCACACTCAATTTCGGGTTCATACCGGCAACATGCCGTTGATCCGGTCCCCGGACGTGCCCCGATTTGCTACCTGTGGACAACCACGACCCGGGGCCTTGGACCCCAACCGGGGGGCTTGAACAAGCAATAACCTGTTCAAGCCCCCGACGCCGTGGTCAAGCCCCCGACAACCTGTTCAAGCCCCCGACGCCGTGGTCAAGCCCCCGACAACCTGTTCAAGCCCCCGACGCCGTGTTCAAGCCCCCGACGCCCGGGTCAACCTCCGTCGCCGTGGTCAAGCCCCCGACGCCCTGGTCAAGCCCCGACGCCCTGGTCAAGCCCCGACGCCCTGCTCAAGCCCCGACGCCCTGTTCAAGCCCCCGACGCCCTGTTCAAGCCCCCGACGCTTGGTCAGAGGCCGGAGTCCAGTTCCGCGTCGATTTCGGCGTCCAGTTCGGCTTTGCGTTTGATCCAGCGTTCGCTGAGGCCTTTGACCTCTTCGCCGATGAAGTCGATGAAGCCGAGGGATACGCGGATGCGGCGGTGGGCGGCGGTGCCTTCGCCGGAGGCGTCGAGGACCTTGCGCAGCGAGTCGGCCCAGCGGACCAGGGCCTGGTCCTCGCTCATCATCGTCTGGTACCAGGCGTCGTCCTGGACGACGTACACATCGCGACGGGTGCCGGGCTCGCGCTCGCGGGTGGCCAGGCGCAGCTGGAGCAGGTAGTTGACCGCACCGGAGACCGCGGCCGGACTCGCCTGCAGCTGGTCGGACAGGTCGGCGGCGGTCATCCGTCCGTCCACACTCGACAAGATGGCGGCGAACACCCGGCCGGCCATCCGCGGCCAGCCGGTCTCGGCCAGCAGGTTGCCGAACTGTTCGGTGTACCGCCTCACGGCGTCGTCGTCTCGCTGTGCACTCACCGCCCCATCATCCCCTCTAGGTCACTCGGAAACCTGACACGTGAACGACATGTTAGAAAGATTCACAATCTTCTGAATGAAGTGTACGTTATGAATCATGACATCAGCCATCGTGGTCTCTGGACTGCACAAGTCGTACGGGAGTACGCACGCCCTCGACGGTCTCGACCTGGACGTCGCGACCGGAGAGGTGCACGGATTCCTCGGGCCGAACGGCGCCGGGAAGTCCACCACCATCCGGGTCCTGCTGGGGCTGCTGCGGGGTGACGCCGGCGATGTCTCGCTGCTCGGTGGCGACCCGTGGCACGACGCGGCGAAGCTGCACCGGCGGCTCGCCTACGTTCCCGGCGACGTGAACCTGTGGCCGAACCTGACCGGCGGCGAGGTGATCGACCTGCTCGGCCGGCTCCGCGGCGGGCTGGACGAGAAGAAGCGCGACGACCTGCTCCGCCGGTTCGACCTCGACCCGACCAAGAAGGGCCGCACGTACTCGAAGGGCAACCGGCAGAAGGTCGCCTTGGTCGCAGCGCTGGCGTCGGACGTCGAGCTGCTGATCCTGGACGAGCCGACGTCCGGTCTGGACCCGCTGATGGAGGAGGTGTTCCGGCAGGTCATCGAGGAAGACCGTCAGCGCGACCGGACCGTGCTGCTGTCGAGCCACATCCTGTCCGAGGTCGAGGCGCTGTGTGACCGGATCAGCATCATCCGCCGCGGCAAGGTGGTCGAGACCGGCACGCTGTCCGACCTGCGCCACCTCACGCGTACGTCGATCCACGCCGAGCTGGCCGCGTCCCCGAACGGCCTGGCCCAGCTGCCCGGCGTCCACGACCTCGATGTCGAAGGCAACCGGGTCCGCTGCGAGGTGGACACGGCCCAGCTGGACGCGGTGATGCGGCAGCTGTCCGCGAGCGGGATCAAGAGCCTGGTCGCGCAGCCGCCGACGCTGGAGGAGCTGTTCCTGCGGCACTACGAGGACGACGACACCAGCACCGAGCCCGTGGCGGCCGCGCGATGAACGACTTCGTCGGTACCGGCACCCTGGTGCGGCTCGCGCTGCGCCGGGACCGGATCCTGATCCCGGTGTGGATCGTGGTGTTCGTGATCTCGGCGGCCGGGTCCGCGAAGGCGTCGATCGACCTCTATTCGGACCCGAAGTCCCTGGCCGAGGCCGCACGGACGTCGAACGCGTCCCCCGCGCTCGTCTCCCTGTACGGCCGGATCTTCGACGAGTCCTCGCTCGGTGAGGTCTCGCTGTTCAAGTTCACCGCGTTCGGTGCCCTGCTGGTCGGGTTGCTGGCCGCCATGCTCGTCGTACGGCACACCCGGACCGAGGAGGAGAGCGGTCGCCTCGAGTTGCTCAGCGCCGGAGTGGTCGGCCGGTACGCCGCTTTGACCGCCGCGCTGATCGTGTCGTCGGGGACCGTCGTACTGCTGGGCCTGTTGACGGCTTTGTCGCTGATCGGGAGCGGTCTGCCTGCTACTGGTTCGTTCGCCTTCGGAGCGATGTGGGCCGCGGCCGGTCTGTCGTTCGCAGGCGTCGGTGCGCTGACGGCACAGGTCACCGAGGGCGCGCGGGCAGCCAACGGGCTCACCGCGGTCGTGCTGGGTGTTGCGTACGTCTTGCGTGCGGTCGGCGACTCCGCGTCGAACGGCAGCACGCAGTGGGTTTCGTGGTTGTCGCCGATCGGGTGGTCGCAGCAGGTGCGGGCGTACGCCGGCGACCGGTTCGTCGTCGTACTGGTGCCGCTGGCATTCATGGCGCTGACCGTCGCCGGTGCGATGGCGCTGATCCGGCGGCGTGACGTCGGGGCCGGCCTGGTGCGGCCGCGTCCGGGCCCGCCGACTGCTGCGCCTTCGCTGCGGTCGCCGCTGGCGCTGGCCTGGCGCCTGCACCGTGGAGCGTTCTACGGCTGGCTCTTCGCGTTCCTGCTGCTCGGCCTGCTGGTTGGCAACATCGCGAGCAACGTGGACGGCTTCGTCACCAGTGACAGCGCCAAGGAGATGGTGGAGAAGCTCGGTGGGGTCAATGGCATCACCGATGCCTTCCTGGCGACCGAGATGGGCGTCATGGGTCTGCTCGCCTCAGCCTTCGGGATCCAAGCGGCACTCCGGCTCCGCTCCGAGGAGACCGCGCTCCGCGCCGAGCCACTGCTGGCAACCGATGTCACTCGGAGTCGGTGGCTGGCCAGTCACGTGCTGATGGCGCTGCTCGGCACCGGTGCGCTGATTCTCGTTGCCGGACTGGGCTCCGGGATCTCCAGTGGTGCGTCGCTGGGCAACATGGGTCGCCAGGTGCCACGGATGCTGGCCGCGGCCGCCGTACAACTGCCCGCGATCTGGCTGGTCACCGCACTGGTCGTGATCCTGTTCGGCTCCGCCCCCAAGCTGGTCACCGGCGGATGGGTCCTGTACGGCGTGTTCCTGCTGATCGGCCAGTTCGGATCGGTCTTCAACCTGCCGCAGTCCGTCATCAACCTCAGCCCGTACGGCCACACTCCTCGCCTCCCCGGCGGCGACTTCTCCGTGACCCCGGTCATCTGGTTGACAGCCATAGCCGCCGCTCTGACCCTGGCCGGCTTCGCCACCTTCCGTCGCCGAGACATCGGCTGACCCGAGCCGCGCTGGTCTGAGGGGTCCAGCGCCAACGGCCCGCCCGGCACCTCACCGGGCGGGCCGCTTGTCTACGATCGCTAGGTGTTGAGCGAGCGACTTGCGGGATTCTGGACCGAGCGGCATCTGTGTGTGCTGAGTACCGTTCGAGCGGACGGGACTGTGCATGCGACGCCGGTGGGGGCGACGCTGGATGTCGAGGCGGGGATCGCTCGGGTGATCTGCTCGGGGACGTCGCACAAGGCGCGGACGATCCGGAAGGCGGGTGCCGAGGGTGCTGCGGTGGCCGTGACTCAGGTGGACGGACGGCGGTGGAGCACGCTCGAGGGGCGTGCGGTGGTGAGTGACGACCCGAAGCGCGTCGAGGAGGCGGTACGGCGGTACGCGAAGAGGTACCGCGAGCCGCGGGAGAACCCACGCCGCGTGGTCATCGAGATCACCATCACGAAGGTGCTCGGCAATGCCGGCTGACCTGGTCACGGTGGTGGGAGTCGGTGCCGACGGCTGGCACGGCCTGTCCCCGGCTGCCCGTGCCGCCGTCGAGTCTGCCGAGGTCCTGATGGGCAGCCCCAGACAACTGGCCCTCGTCCCGCCAGACCTCGGCGTGGCGGACGACTCTGGCGACGTCGGAGCTGCGTCGCCCACGGACGTTCCCAGCGAGGTCGTGGGCCGGGTGCGGGTTGCTTGGCCGTCTCCGCTTTCTGAGGCCTTGCCTGGCTTGCTGCAGGAGCACCGCGGTCGCCGGATCTGTGTGCTGGCCAGCGGCGACCCGACGTTCCACGGCATCGGCACGACACTGACGCGGTTGCTCGGCCCAGACGCCGTACGGGTCATCCCACACCCGTCGAGCGTGTCGTTGGCCTGTGCTCGGCTGGGTTGGCCCCAGGACCAGGTGCAGGTAGTGAGTCTGGTCGGCCACCCCGTCGAGCGAATCCACCCGCACATCCAGCCCGGTCGTCAGCTTCTGGTGCTGAGTTGGGGTGCTCACACCCCTGCAGAGGTCGCGGAGCTGTTGGTTGCGCGCGGCTACGGCTCCAGCCAACTCACCGTCCTCGAACAACTCGGCGGCCCGTCGGAGCGTGTGCGGACGACACGAGCCTCGGAGTGGTCGGATGACACCAATGCGCTCAACGTGATCGGTGTGCTCTGCCAGTCCGACGCGGACGCAGTCCTGCTGCCCACGGTGCCCGGTCTGCCGGACGACGCGTACGAGAGCGACGGACAGTTGACCAAGCGGGAGGTGCGGGCGGTGACGCTCTCCCGGCTCGCACCGGTGCCGGGCCAGTTGCTCTGGGACGTAGGCGGCGGCGCCGGCAGTATCGCGATCGAGTGGTCGCGCCATCACCCCACCTGCCGGGCGATCGCCATCGAACGCGATCCGGACCGGGCGAAGCGGCTGGACCGCAACGCCACTGCGCTCGGGGTGGAACTAGCTGTGGTGCACGGCGCGGCTCCTGCGGCCCTCGACGGGCTGCAGTCACCCGACGCGATCTTCATCGGCGGGGGAGCGACCGCGGCCGGCATTTTCGACGTCTGCTGGAACGCGCTCCGGCCCGGCGGCCGCCTCGTCGTGAACGGCGTGACCCTGGAGACCGAGTCCCTCATCGCCCAGTGGTACGGCGCGGTCGGCGGCGACCTCATCCGGCTCGACGTGCAGCGCGCGTCACCCGTCGGAACCATGACCGGCTGGCGTCCCGCGATGCCGGTCACGATCTGGAGCGTGACCAAGTGACCGTGCACTTCATCGGGGCCGGTCCGGGAGCCGCCGACCTGATCACGGTCCGCGGCCGAGACCTGATCGCCGCCGCACCGGTCTGCCTGTACGCCGGCGCCCTCGTCCCGGACGAGCTCCTCGACTACTGCCCACTCGGCGCGCGCAAGGTCGACACCGCCTCGCTCACCCTCGACGAGATCATCGCCGAGCTCTCCGCCGCCCACGCCGACGGACTCGACGTCGCCCGCCTCCACTCCGGCGACCCGTCCGTGTTCAGCGCGATGGCCGAGCAGATGCGCCGCCTCGACGCCCTGGGCATACCGTACGACGTGACACCCGGCGTACCCGCCTACGCGGCTGCCGCGGCGACGCTCGGCCGCGAGCTGACCGTGCCCGAGGTCGGCCAGACGGTGATCCTGACCCGCATCGGTGGCCGGGCCAGCGCGATGCCGGCGGGCGAGGAACTGGCGGTGCTTGGTGCGAGCCGGGCGACGCTCGTACTGCACCTCGCCGTCCAGCAGATCGACCGGGTCGTGGCCGAGCTCGTGCCGAACTACGGCGCCGACTGCCCGGTCGCGGTGGTTGCCCGGGCCTCGCGCGACGACGAGGTGGTCCTGCGTGGGACGCTGGCCGATATCGCGGATCAGGTGCGGGCCGCGGACATCCGCCGTACTGCCGTGATCATCGCCGGAAAGGTGCTCTCGGCAACGACCTTCCGCGACAGTCATCTGTACTCGGCCGCGCGGGTGCGATGAAGGTTCTCTTGCTCGGCGGGACCGGCGAGGCTCGGGAGTTGGCCGACGTGCTGGTCGCATCTGGTTGTGGGGTGGTGTCCTCGCTCGCCGGGCGCACTACTGACGCGCGGCTACCCGTCGGCGAGGTCCGCTCAGGTGGCTTCGGTGGTGCGGCCGGGTTGGCGCGCTGGCTCCAGACGAACCCGGTCGACGCCGTCGTCGATGCGACGCATCCCTTCGCGGCCACGATGACGTCGCATGCAGTGACTGCCGCGCGTCAGGTCGGCGTACCGCTACTCGTCCTCCGGCGTCCGGGCTGGAGCGCCGAGCCCGGCGACACGTGGCACTGGGTCGACTCGCCGGCCGAAGCTGCCGGGTTGCTGCCCTCCTTGGGATCCCGTGTGTTCCTCACGATCGGCCGCCAAGGTCTTGACGCCTTCGCGACCACCGGCCTCTGGACTGTCGCCCGCTGTGTCGACGCGCCCGAACCCCGGCCGTCGTGGTGCACGCTGGTCCTCGCCCGCGGCCCGTACGACGTCGACGGTGAGCTCAGTCTGCTGCGCGAGCACCGGATCGACGTCGTGGTCAGCAAGGACAGCGGCGGCCCAGCAACTTCCGCAAAGCTGGAAGCCGCGCGTCGGCTACGCATCCCCGTGGTCGTCATCCGCCGCCCGCCGCTGCCGTCCGGGGTCGCCGTGGTGGACTCCGTCGCCCAGGCAGCCAAGTGGCTCGCGGACAACTTCACCCGTTGATCCGGAAGCCCTCGAATACACCACCGATCCACCTGGAGCTCTTCGTCCGCCGCCGGCCCACCACGATCCGGGAAGTTCTGGCCGCCGAGCTCACCACCTGACGGCGATCCCTGGTCGCTGAGCTGACCACCTGACGGCGGATCCGCGGGGGCTCGGTAGATTGACGCCCATGGGGATTCAGATCGCGCCGAGCATCCTGTCCGCCGACTTCGCGCGGCTGGCCGATGAGGCGGCTGCTGTGCCGAATGCGGACTGGCTGCACGTCGACGTGATGGACAACCATTTCGTCCCGAACCTCACCCTCGGCCTGCCGGTGGTGGAGTCGCTGGCGAAGGCGACCGACACCCCGCTCGACTGTCACCTGATGATCGAAGACCCGGACCGCTGGGCACCTGGGTACGTCGAGGCCGGTGCGTCCAGCGTCACCTTCCACGTCGAGGCGTGCAAGGCGCCGATCCGCACCGCACGCGAGATCCGCGCCAAGGGCGCCCGGGCCGCGATGGCGCTGAAGCCGGCGACGCCGATCGAGCCGTACGAGGATCTGCTGTCCGAGCTCGACATGATCCTGATCATGACCGTCGAGCCCGGCTTCGGTGGCCAGAAGTTCCTCGACGTCTGCGTGCCGAAGATCCGCCGAACCCGCGAACTCATGAAGAAGCACGGTCTCGAGCTGTGGATCGAGATCGACGGCGGAGTCTCCGTCGACACCATCGAGCGGTGCGCTGAGGCGGGCGCCGACGTGTTCGTGGCCGGCTCGGCCGTCTACGCCGCCGACAACCCGAACGCGATGGTCGAGCAGCTACGCGGTCTCGCCGAGCAGGCTGCCGGCCGGTAGCGCGGACTCAGTCGGCGACTGCGCCGGCACCCGCAACAACAGCACCATTGAGACTCCCGCGAGTACGGCGGCCACCAGCCAGACGTACCGCACTCCGAAGCTCTCGATCACCGCGCCCGACACAGCGGCTCCGATCGCCGCTCCACCCATTGCCGCGCTGCCCATCCACCCGAACACCTCGGTCCGGACCGTGTCCGGCGTCAGCGCACCCAGGCGCTCGTACAGCGCACCGATCGCCGGAGCCAACGTGAGCCCCGACAACGTCAGCGCAATCCCGAGCGACACCGGTGACCACGTTGCGAACACGCAGAGCAGCATCCCCGCCGTGACCAAGGCGGCCCGCCGCCAGAGGTACGACGTACGCCGGCCAGGCAACGCGCCTGCCACCGCGCCACCGACCAGACTTCCGAAGGCCCAGACGGCTTCGAAGATGCCCGCGATCAGCCGCTCACCGTGCTCGTCCGCGAACGCCACGATGCCGAGCGAGATGCCGTTGAACGCCATCACCCACAGGCCGAAGGAGAGGATCAACGGCAACCGATACCGGTGCCAGAGCAACTGACGCGCGGTCAAGCGCACCTCGCCGTGATGATCCCGGTGCAGCGGCTTGGGTTGTCGGAGCGCGTACCACCAGATGAAGAGCGCAGACATCGACGCCGCGAGCAGGACACCCAGCCGCGGGCTGGCAACGCTGACGGCCGTTGCCCCGAGCATCGGCCCGACAATGAACAGCAACTCCTGAGCCGTCGCATCCACCGCGTACGCCGTCCGCAGTGCCGGACCCTTGACTACGCGGGGCCAGGCAGCGCGCAGCGTCTGCATCACCGGCGGCACGAACGCACCGCTGATCAGGGCAGCCAGTGGCATCAGCCGAGACCAACCGGCCGGCAGCAGAGCGATCCCGAGCTGGGCCACGCTCCAGGTGATCCCGGTGAGTAGCAGCACGCCGCGTGGACCGCGCCGATCGGCCGCGCGGGACCACAGCGGCCCGGCGATCGCCATACCGACGGAGTACGCACCTGCGACCACGCCAGCCCAGCGGAACGAACCGCTCAGGTCCTTCGCGAGGAACGCGATCGGGACCATCGTGGCGAGGACGGGCAAGCGCGCCAGCAGGGAGGACACCAGCAGCGCCATCACGCCGTGCGTCCGCCACAGCTCGCGATACCCGGAAAACTCCATGCACGGCATTCTCGCTCTCCCCACCGACACTTTGCGATGGATTACCTCGCCGACGGAACCGGCCCACCTACGATGGGCCAATGACCGAGCACAAGCCGGTGGAGAGCTGGCTCACGGATATGGATGGCGTGCTGGTGCACGAGGAGCGTGCCATCCCCGGGGCCAGTGAGTTCATCGCGTCGCTGCAAGCGTCCGGGAAGAAGTTCCTGGTGCTCACCAACAACTCGATCTTCACTCCCCGCGACCTGCGGGCCCGGCTGCTGGTGGCGGGCATCGACATCCCCGAGACGGCGATCTGGACCAGCGCGCTGGCTACGGCCCAGTTCCTGGACGACCAGCGTCCGGGCGGTACGGCGTACGTGATCGGCGAGGCCGGCCTGACCACGGCGCTGCACGAGGTCGGCTATGTGCTGACCGAGCGGGATCCGGACTATGTCGTCCTCGGGGAGACCCGCACCTATTCCTTCGAAGCGATCACCAGGGCGATCCGGTTGATCTCCGACGGCGCGCGGTTCATCGCGACCAACCCCGACCCGACCGGCCCGTCGCAGGAGGGTCCACTCCCCGCGACCGGTTCGGTGGCCGCGCTCATCACCCGGGCCACGGGCGTCGCGCCGTACTTCGTCGGCAAACCCAACCCGCTGATGATGCGCAGCGCGCTGAACCGGATCGAGGCGCATTCCGAGACGACCGTGATGATCGGTGACCGGATGGACACCGACATCGTCAGCGGTCTCGAGGCCGGCCTCCGCAGCGTGCTGGTGCTCTCCGGCTCCACCGGCGAACACGAGGTGAACCGCTTCCCTTACCGTCCGACGCGGATCGTCGAGTCGATCGCCGACGTCGTACCGCTCGTCGCCGCGATGTCCTAGCAGGTCAGCGTGCGGAAACCGTAGCCCTGCGCCTTGAGCGACTTCAGGATGGTGGGCAGCGCGGCCGCGGTCTGAGTGCGGTTCCCGCCGCCGTCGTGCATCAGGATCACCGACCCGTTGTGGACGTTCTTGAGCACGCGCTGCACGATCGCCGGTGCACCGGGCTTGGTCCAGTCACGGGAGTCGACGGTCCACACCACCAGGTCCTTGCCGAGCGCCCTTGCCCGTTGCGTCACGGTGGGGTTCATTCCGCCGTACGGCGGTCGCAGGCAGGCCGGCGTACTCCCGGTCGCCGCCCGGATGGCCTGATCCGTCGACGCGACCTCCTGCCGGAACGCCGGCGCGCCCAGCTTGCGGAGGTCGGCGTGGTCCCAGGTGTGGTTCTCCACGCTGTGCCCGGCGGCGTGGATGGTCTTGGTCAGCTCCGGGTGCTTCGCGACGTTCTTGCCCACCTCGAAGAAGGTGGCCTTGGCGTCGTATTGCGCCAGGATCGCCAGGATCTGCGGTGTGTACGTCGGGTCGGGCCCGTCGTCGAAGGTCAGTACGACGTACTTGGTCGGCAGCGCGACCTTGGCCGGCGTCGGCGCCGCCGCTGCGGGCGCGGGCGGCTTGGGCGCCGGCGGTTGGCTGGGTGTGCGGGCGGCCGCGACAACGACAGAGCCGATCACCGCGCTGACCACCATCATCATGGCCAGCCCGATCATCCGGTTGCCGGCGCGCGTCAAGCGAACATCCATGCGTCCCCCAGGGCGGTGGGTGGCTCACTTCCTCACCCGTCCACCATGGGCACACCGCCGCCGAAAGCCAGCGCCCACGCCGCTTCCGCGTCAACAAACCACGAATACCGGACGCTCAGGTACAGGACATCGCGGTGAAGCCGTAGCCGCGTGCCTTCAGGGTTCTCAGGATCGTCGGCAGCGCGGCAACCGTCTGGCTGCGATTCCCGCCGCCGTCGTGCATCAGGATCACCGACCCGCTGTGCACCTTCGCCAGCGCCCGGCGCACGATCACCGGCGTTCCCGGACGCGACCAGTCGCGCGTGTCGATGGTCCACACGCGGATCTTCTTGCCGAGGGCGGCTGCCCGCCGGGAGACGAGTTTGTTCGTCCCGCCGTACGGCGGCCGCAGACAGCGTGGGGTGTAGCCCGTCTGGGCCCGGATGTAGCGGTCCGTCTTCTGGACCTGGTACCTGAAGGACGTCGCCGAGACGTGGCGGAGATCCGGGTGCGACCAGGTGTGGTTCTGCACGCTGTTGCCCTGTTGGTAGACGCGCCGGGTCAGGCTCGGGTAGCGAGCGACGTTCTGGCCGATCTCGAAGAAGGTTGCCCTCGCCCCGTAAGCGCGAAGGATCTTCAGGATCTGTGCGGTGTACCGCGGACTCGGGCCGTCGTCGAAGGTGAGATAGACGTACTTGGCCGCGGCATCGGCCTGGCTGGTGGCGGTCGTGGTGGCTCGGGTGGTCGTGGCTCGGGTCGTGGTGACCCGGGGTTTGGCAGTCGCCGTGAGCCCAAGCGTCGTGACCAATCCGATGGCGACTGCGGTGATCATGAGCTGGCGCGGCCAGCGAGCCTGGGCCGGCGATCGACGGAACAGAGACATGGCTACCCCCCGTGTGTAGCTGCACCCCGAACGGGGCCGTTCTCCATCGTGCGCTCCCGGCAGGGCTTTGGGCCAGGGCCTCAGAGCACCTGTGACAGGAACTGCCGCAGCCGCGGCGACTCCGCCGCGCTGAAGATCTGCTCCGGTACGCCGGACTCGACCACGACCCCGTGGTCCATGAACGCGACCTGGTCGGCGACCTCGCGGGCGAACCCCATCTCATGCGTGACGACGACCATCGTCATCCCGGCCTGGGCGAGGTCGGCCATCAACCCGAGCACGCCCTTGACCAGCTCCGGATCGAGCGCCGAGGTCGCCTCGTCGAACAGCATTACCTCGGGATTCATCGCGAGCGCGCGGGCAATCGCGACCCGTTGCTGCTGACCGCCGGACAGGTTCCCTGGGCGCGCTTCCGCCTTGTGGCTGAGCCCGACGAGCTCCAACTGCTCCAGGGCCCTGGCCCGCGCCTGCTCGGCGTCGAGCTTCTTGAGCTTGCGCAGGGGGAGGGTGATGTTCTCGAGCACGGACTTGTGCGGGAAGAGGTTGAAGTGCTGGAACACCATCCCGATCCGGCGCCTCAGTTCGTCCGGATTGCCCTTCAGCACGGACTCACCGGCCAGCCTGATGTCCCCGGCTTGTGGTTCGAGTAGCCGGTTGATCACCCGGAGCAGTGTCGACTTCCCGGATCCCGACGGGCCGATCACACACGCCGTACGCCCGGTCGGTACGGCGAGATCGACGCCGCGCAGCACCTTGTTGCTGCCGAACGCCAACTCGACTCCGGCCACCTCGAGACTGGCGGCGGTGTTGACCTCAACGGTGGTTGGCATGCGCCAGCTCCTCCAGTACGACATCGTCCGCGCGGGACTCGTCGGTCGGACGGCCTTCCCGGAGACGGTTGTCGAAGTAGTTCACGAGATGGGTCAGCGGCACCGTGATCACCAGGTAGAAGATGCCCGCGAGCAGCAACGGAGACAGGTTGCCGTTGGTCGCGGCGGCGTCCTGGCCGATCCGGAACAGCTCGCGCTGACTGGCGAGCAGGCCGAGGAAGTAGACCAGGCTCGAGTCCTTCACCAGGGCGATGAACTGATTCACCAGCGCGGGCAGAACCCGTCGTACGCCTTGCGGAATGACGACCAGCCGCATGCCGTCCGGGTAGCTGAACCCCAATGCGCGCGTCGCCTCGAGCTGGCCCTTCTCCACGCTCTGGATGCCGGAGCGGAAGATCTCGCCGATGTACGCGGCGGCGATCAGGGAGAGGGCGAGGATGCCGAGCGGGTACGGGTTCGGGCCCCACCAGTGCCGGGTGATCGGGGACAGGCCCTGGCCGATCAACAGGATCGTGAGGATCGCGGGCAGGCCACGGAAGATGTCGGTGTAGATCTTCGCGGGCCAGCGCAGCCGGCGCTTGGTGGACAGGGCGAGGACCGCCACGATCATGCCGAGCAGAGTGCCCAGCACGACCGAGGCGGCCGCCAGGATGAGGGTGTTGACCAGTCCCACCTTGAGCATCTCGGGCAGGACGTCCTTCATCGACCCCCAGTCGAGGAAGGTGTCGTTCAGCGTGGACCAGATGTCCATCAGCCGGCTGCTGGGGTGGTGCTCGCCTTGGGCGCGGCGACGTTTCCGCTACCCGGCTTGAAGTTCGGCGGTACGGCGCGACCCGGGTAGTACTGCGCGACCAGCTTGGTCCAGGTGCCGTCGGCGATCACCTCGTCGAGCGCCTTGTTCACCGCGTCGCGCAGCTTGTCGTTGCTCTTGGCGACGGCGAACGCCATCGGCGCGTCGCTCAGCTGCTTGGCGGCCAGGATAACCGTGCCGCCGCCCTGCTCCTTGGCCATCTTCTCGCCGATCTCGGCCGGGCTCACCCAGGCGTCGGCCGTACCGGCCTTGAGCTGACCGAGCGCGGCGTTGTAGTTCGGCACCCGGACCGGGTTCAGGTTCTTGGTCGTGGCGTAGTCGTCCTGGACGGTGCCCTGGACCACGACCACGCGCTTGCCCTGGAGCTGGTCGAACGACGTGATCCCGGAGTCCTTGGTGGTGTTGAGGCCGAGGTAGCCGAAGTCGTACCCGTTGCTAAAGGCAACCGTCTTCTTGCGCGCCTCGGTGACCGTGATCGACGAGCTGCCGAGGTCGAACTGACCGCCGTTGACCTGCGACAGCAGCGCGGAGAAGTCGGTCCCGACGAACTCGGGCTTCAGGTTCAGCTTCGCCGCCACCGCGGTGATCAGGTCGTTGTCGAACCCGGTGAACTTGCCGTCCTTCACGTACACGTTCGGAGGCGCGTCGGTCAGCGTGCCGATCCGCAACGTGCCGGCCTTCATCAGCCCGAGATCCGGGCCACCACCCGCGGCCGAGTCCGCATTGCTGCCACAGGCAACCATCGAGACAGCCAACGTGACCGCGATCCCAACCGCAACAACCCGCCGAACGGCGCCCAACGCGCGCACAAGCTTCTCCTCACAACGTCAACGAACGCAGGGCAATCCACCCCGCCGACGCAACCCAACACCACCCGCGAACCCGGCATTCCACCCCGACACCCACTGAGACACCACCACAATGTCCACCCGGCTTGTGCTATATCAACGCCTGGCTTGCGCCTGGAAGCCGTTGCCTAGGCCCCTCAACCGTGGTGTTTCTCATAGTGGGCGAGGGCATCGGCTGTGCGTCCGGTTCCGTAGGCCAGCAGCAGCTCGGCCACGGCCGGCGAATGCTCCGCGGCCGCAGCGGCCGCCGCTTGGATCTCCTCGGCGGAAGCGACCGCACGGAAGAGGTCCTGGATCTCGCGCACGACAGCCCGCGCGGGCTGGGACGTGTTCGCGGTCAGATCGTGCCGGACAGCCGGCGCGGACTGACTCGTCGGTGCCGGCAATCCGGCGGGCGCCGCGAATGGTGTCGCCGAGTCCGTGACCTGTCCTGGCAGGTGGGCGGACGATCGCGGCAGATGTGTGGTGGTGGGGTCGTAGGCGCCGGTGGCGGCGCGGATCCGGTCCAGGTCGCCGGGAATGTCTTCGGGATCGATCTCACCGGCCACCGCCAGGTCGGCGAGCTGCGAAACGGCGCGAAGGCGCGACACCACCGCGGGGTTGCCGATCTTCACCCGCTGCGCGCTCATCAGCTGCGACAGCATCGGCGCGGACAGTCCGATCACCTGGGCGAGGGCGCTCTGGTTCAACCCGAGCGGCCCGGCCACCCGCCGTACGACCTCACCGAGCGGTTCGCCGTACAGATCGATCTGCTGCTGGATGTTGTGTGCTGTCTGGTCCATCGGTGAGCTCCCCTCTCGCCGGCCGCCGTCCGTGGTCGACTGCAAACATCTTCGCAGTTGCGAACGCAAATTTCCAGTCCTGGCGTTTGCAGTTGTGGATTTCGAGCGCCAGACAGTCGGTTTGACATTTGCGATCGCAAACTGCCAAGGTTTGCGGCAGCGAATCTCACTGGAGGAAACGATGACGGCTCTGCAGGGACACCGCCGCCCCGCGGTGTGGGCGCTCCTCGCCATCACACTGACCGCCATACTGACCGGTCTGACGACCGGGACCGCCCTGGCCGACCCCGATCCAGCCAGCGGCAAGCTCGTCCTGGTGCTCGACTCGTCCGGCTCGATGAAGGAGCCGGCCGGCGACGGGCAGACGAAGATCGCCGCGGCTCGGACCGCGCTGACGCAGGTGGTGACCAAGCTGCCGCCGACCGCGGAGGTGGGCCTGCGGGTGTACGGCGCGACCGTGTTCAAGCGCACCCAGCCCGGCGCGTGCACCGACACGCAACTGACGGTCCCGATCGGCACGAGCAACCGGCCGCAGCTGCAGGCCGCGATCACGAAGTACAAGCCGTACGGCGAGACGCCGATCGGCTACGCGCTTCAGCAGGCGGCCAAGGACCTCGGCCCGAGCGGCCAGCGCACCATCGTGCTGGTCTCCGACGGCGAGGCCACCTGCGCGCCGGATCCCTGTGTAGTGGCGCAGTCGATCGCCAAGCAAGGCATCGACCTGAAGATCGATGTGGTTGGGTTCCGCGTCGGCGGGAAGGCCCGGACCCAGCTGCAGTGCGTCGCTCGCGAAGGCCGGGGTGACTACTACGACGCCGACTCGACCATCGACCTCGAGGCCGGGCTGGATCGCCTGTCCACCCGAGCCTTCCGCCCGTTCCGGATCTCCGGTACGCCGGTCCAGGGTGCGCCGCAGCAGGAAGGTGCCCCGGTGCTTGCCCCGGGCCACTATTCCGACACGTTCGGGGTGGACGACACCTCGAAGCATTACCTGATCAAGCGGACCATGACCGGTTCGACGCTGCGGGCCGGGGTGAGCTTCCGGCGTCCGTCGGGTGGCAGCTTCGTCATCCAGACCGAGGTGAAGCTCAACACGCTCACCGGTGAGCAATGCGGCTGGAGCTACCCGAGAGCGTTCGACGGTGACCAGGGCCTCGCCACGGGCACGGCCGCAAGCTGGTCGAAGTACAAGAAGAAGAACGACGAGTGCGCCGAGTCCGACCAGTTGGTGCTCACCGTGAATCCGGGCAAGGACTTCCGGGAGATCAAGGGAGTGCCGTACGAACTGCGGATCGACGAGGAGCCGCCGGTGGATTCGACCACCAGCCTCCCGGCGCCGGCCGCCGACCCGGTCTGGGTTCCGATGGCCGGTTCGACCCCGCGCGAGATCGTCCCCGGCTCCAGCTTCCCGGATGCACCGCTGCTCCAGCCCGGTAGCTACAAGACGACGTTGATGCCGGGGGAGTTGCAGCTCTACAAGGTCAAGGCCGACTGGGGTCAGCGGATCCAGGCGCAGATCACTGTGCCGGAGATGGCCGGAGCCATGGCTGAGGCCATCGATGGGATCCGCTACTTGGACACCGCGCTGATCTCGCCGATCGGTGAGGACGTGTACGCCGTCTTCGCCAAGAAGGTGCCCGGTGGTTCGTACACGAAGGCTGTGCTCACCAAGCGTGGTCTCGTGAAGGCAGTGACGACCAAGGAGGTCCGCTACCTGAACCGGAACGGAGCCAACAACCAGGACACCGGCACCTCGACCCCGGGCGAGTACTACATCGCGGTCTCGCTGACCCGGAAGACCGACGACAAGGCCTTCGCGATCCCGCTGACTCTGACCGTCGGCCTGCAGGGCACCGCCGGCACCGGTAAACCGGAGTACGTCGACGGCGCAACGCCTGTCTCCGGTGACTCGATCACCCCGTCGCCCACCGCATCCCCCTCAGAGACCCCGAGCAACGGCTCTGGTGACGGCAACAACACCGAGGCCGGCGGCCCGGTCCAGGGCAGCGCCGACTCGGGCGACGGCACTCCGGTCGGCCTGATCGCGGGCCTCGGCGGAGGCGGCCTACTCCTCCTGCTGCTCGGGGCGTTCGCAGTACTCCGACTCCGCAAAAAGCCGGCCACCGCCCGGCCGGCTGCACCCTGGCAGCCCGCCCAACAGCCCTACCCGAACCAGCCCCCGCCCCAGTACCCGAACCAAGCCCCGCCGCAATACCCGAACCAGGGCGGCCAGCAACCGCCGCACCACTAACACCCGCACACGGCCCGGATCACACCCCCAGTGATCCGGGCCGTGCCATCTCCAAACCAGAACGACCACCCGCCCGCCCCACCCACCGCCGCCCCACTCCACCGTCGCCCACCACATCGGCGCACCGGCGATGGCCGCCGCAGACGCGGCGAAGGCTGGACTGCGGCCGCCCCGCTGACCGGCCGCTGGAGCTCCATCTACTCATCGCGGCGGGGCGGTGGGCTGGGGGTGGTGGGCGGGTGGGGCGGTAGGTTCTGGCTGGTGGAGGCGTTTGCGGGAAGGTATCGGCTGATCGACCTGATCGGGACCGGTGGGATGGGGTCGGTCTGGCGGGCGTGGGATCTGCGGCGGTCGGCGTACGTGGCTGCGAAGGTTCTCGGTCAGCATGATGCGGTGACGTTGCTGCGGTTTGTCCGGGAGCAGTCGTTGCGGATCGAGCACCCGCATCTTGTCGCGCCCCACGGCTGGGCTGCTGACGACGACAAGGTCGTGTTCGCGATGGATTTGGTGCGTGGCGGGTCGGTCGCCACGTTGCTTGGTGATCACGGTCCTCTTCCACCGTCGTACGTCGCTGTCCTGCTCGATCAACTCCTGCATGGGCTCTCCGCAGTTCACGCCGCGGGCGTCGTACACCGTGATGTGAAACCCGCCAACCTCCTGCTCGACGTGACGGGTAAGGGGCGACCGCATCTCCGGCTGTCCGACTTCGGCGTCGCGGGCCTGCTCGACGAACCGCGGATGACCCGGCACAGCACAGTCCTCGGCACCCCGGGCTACCTCGCACCCGAACAGCTGGCCGGTGCCGACCCGGACCCACGCCAAGACCTGTACGCCGTCGGCGCCGTCGCAGCCGAACTCCTCACCGGCGAACGCCCCGGCACGGACGGCAAGCTTCCGCCCGTAGACGGTCCGCTCGCCGACTTCATCCGCCGGAGTACGGCGACGGACCCGTCCGACCGCCCCGACTCCGCGACCACCGCCGGCCGCCTACTCGCCGCCACCGGCGTACTCCCACCGGCCGGCACCACTCCCTGGACCTCCGACCCCGACTCACCCGAAGTCTTCGACCAACTCCCACCCCTTCCACCCGCGTGGACCCCAACAGGCCCAGCCCCACACCCGACGCCATCCCGCCCCGCAACCCCACGGCCCACCCGACCCGCCACCGAAGCCGCCCACCCGGCCCCCGCCGTGCACACAAAGCCCGTCTCCGCCGCGCACACATCACCCGCCCCTGCCGCGCAGGCGTCACCTGCATCCGCCTCGCAGGGATCACCTGCATCCGCCTCGCAGGGATCACCTGCCTCCGGCGTGCAGGGATCACCTGCCTCCGCCTCGCAGAGATCACCTGCCTCCGGCGTACAGGCA
The DNA here is from genome assembly GCF_036227145.1 of Kribbella sp. NBC_01484. Lineage (NCBI taxonomy): Bacteria > Bacillati > Actinomycetota > Actinomycetes > Propionibacteriales > Kribbellaceae > Kribbella > Kribbella sp. NBC_01484. The sequence continues at coordinate 422,593 of NZ_CP109437.1, read as the reverse complement.
TCACCCACCTTTGGCGGGGAGTCGGCGGCGGCTCCCGGCGGGCGGGCGGCACTCGCTTCCGGAGCGCAGGCAACACCCACCCCCGGCGTGGAGGCGGCAACCCCATTCGGGGTCGAGGCAGCATCCGCCTTTGGCGGACAGGCACCTGTCTCCCGTCGACACTCGGCACCGTCCGGCGGGCGGGCGGCACTCGGGGCTGGCGGGGATGTGGGGTCAGATGGCCGGGCGGGGTGGGTGCTTCGGTGGACGGCCGGTGTGAGTTTTGTTGGCGCGGCCGGGTTGCTCGGGGCCGCTGCTTGGCTGCTTCTGCGGTGAGCGTCGAATTCCAGTTGCGGTCGGTGGGTGGAGTGAAAGACTGCGGGTGATGAATTCGACGACGGTCAGCGCGCGGGTGGCGGGTGGCGATCGGGTTCGGGTTCGGCGGCTGGTTGCGGCGCTCGCGGTGACGACGACGGTTGGGTACGGCGTACTCACCTATGCGTTCAGCGTGTTGCTCGGGCCGATGAGTCGTGAGCTAGGGATCTCCACCACGACCGCGGTCGGTGCGTCGACGACCGCCGTACTGATGAGTGGTCTGATGTCGATCCCGGTCGGGCGGTGGCTCGATGTGCGGGGTGGGCGTGGGCTGATGGCGTCGGGTTCGGTGCTGGCGTCCGTCGCCGTACTGGGCTGGTCGCAGGTGCAGAACAGTGTCCAGTTGTACGGCGTCTTCGTGGCGATCGGGATCGCGTCGGCGATGGTGCTGTACCCGCCGGCGTTCGCGGTGGTGGTTGCGGCCGCTGCTCCGGCATCGCGAACGAACGCCATTCTCAGCATCACGCTGGTCGGTGGTCTGGCCAGCTCGATCTTCCTGCCAACGACCGGTCGGCTTGTCGACGGGTATGGCTGGCGTACCACCCTCGTCCTGCTGGCCAGTGTGCTCGCCGTGACCACGATCCCGCTGCACGCGGTCGCCGTACGACGGATCAAGCCCCAGCGGACGGAATCGGCCGAGAGGAGGGGGGCACCTGCCAGGGTGCTGCGTGATCCGGGGTTTTGGCTGCTTGCGGGGGCGTTTGTCGTGCACAGTGCGGCACTTGCCGTGATCTCGGTGCACCTGGTCCTTTACCTGGTGAGTCTCGGGCATCCGCCGGCGCGGGCGGCTGCGCTGGCCGGGCTACTCGGGCTGTTGTCGGTGACCGGGCGGTTGGTGACGAGTTTGTCGGCCCGGTGGTTGCCGATGGCGACGATTACGGCGGGGATTCTGTTCGTGCAGGGGGTGGCGATCTCGCTGTTGCCGGTGGTCGGGCGGCAGGTGGCGGGGGCGGTTGGGTGTCTGGCGCTGTTCGGGCTCGGGTTCGGGGTGTCGTCGATCGCGATGCCGGCGATCCTGCTGGACCGGTACGGCGCCACCGGGTTCGGCACCATCTCTGGGCTGCTCACGACGCCGACCACCATCGCGAAGGCGCTCGGGCCGCTCGGTGGCGCAGGGCTGGCGAACGCGTTCGGGTACCGCCCGCTGATCCTGACGGTCGCCGGCGGGTGCGTCGTCGCGGCCGTCGCGCTCGCGCTCACCCGGCGGCTCACGCCCCGGCGGGAGACCAGGATGTGAGCCGTCGCGCTCGTGCGGGAGACCAGGATGTGACCTAGGTCGTAGTGGGACTTGCCGGGGAGGGCATACTTGAATCACGAGTGAACCCACTCGCGTGCTCCGGGGTCGGTGTAATTCCGAGCCGGCGGTGACAGTCCGCGACCCGGCCGCTGCGGTATGGCGGCCGGTTGACCTGGTGGAATTCCAGGACCGACGGTGAAAGTCCGGATGGGAGGCGCACGCGATCGGCGGGTGCGCTCTGACGTCCGGCAACGCGGGCCCGCGATAGGCGGCGAATCCGAGGACCCCGGACGGCAGTGCGTGAGCGCCGGTTGTCATGGCCCCGGAGTGCGTCCGTGACGACGAGGGGCCGTGGTGAGCAAGACTTCGCCGATTGACGTCGCCTGGATGCGGCGTGCGATCGAGTTGGCCGCGAAAGGTATCGGCAGTACCCACCCGAACCCGGTGGTGGGCTGCGTCATCACGGGCCCGGACGGGCATCCGGTCGGTGAGGGGTTCCATGCCGTTGCCGGCGGCCCCCATGCCGAGGTCGAGGCGCTCCGGATGGCGGGACCACGAGCCCGCGGCGGTACGGCGTACGTGACCTTGGAGCCCTGTAATCACACCGGCCGGACCGGGCCGTGTGCCGATGCGCTGATCGAGGCCGGGATCACCCGCGTGGTGTACGCCGTACCCGACCCGAACAACGAGGCCGCCGGGGGCGCCGAGAAGCTGCGACGTAAGAACATCCAGGTCGAGCAGGGCGTGCTGGAGGCCGAGGCCGAGGCGGTCAACCACGTCTGGTTGCACAGCGTGCGGATGGGGCGGCCGTTCGTCACCTGGAAGTTCGCCACCACACTCGACGGGCGCAGTGCGGCGCCGGACCGGACCAGCCGGTGGATCACCGGCCCGATCGCGCGCGCCGACGTGCACCGGCACCGGGCCGAGTGCGACGCCATCGTCGTCGGCACCCAGACCGTGCTGGACGACGACCCCGAACTCACGGTCCGTGACGAGAACGACGTACCGGCAGCTCGGCAGCCGCTCCGCGTTGTGGTCGGTGACCGCGAGATCCCGCCGACCGCAAAGGTCCGCAACGACCGCGCGGAGACCCTGCTCCTGCCCACCCACGATCCCGCCGAGGTGCTCCGGCAGCTGGACGACCGGCAGATCCGGCACCTCTGGCTCGAAGGCGGCCCGACGCTGGCCGCCGCGTTCCTGCGCGCCCAGCTCGTCGACCAGATCGTCGCCTACATCGCCCCGGCGGTGCTGGGCTCCGGGTACGCCGCGATCGGGGACCTGGGCGCGGAATCGATCGACCACCTGCGGCGGTTCAAGTTAGCGGACGTCACCCGCCTCGGCGACGACGTCCGGCTGATCCTGACGCCGCTCGAACCGCAAAGGACACCCTGAATGTTCACCGGAATCGTCGAGGAGCTCGGCACCGTCGAAGCCCTCGACCTGCTCGAAGGTGACGCCGCCCGGCTCACCATCCGCGGCCCGTTGGTCACCGAGGACGCCGGCCACGGCGACTCCATCGCGGTCAACGGCTGCTGCCTGACCGTCGTCGAGACCGGCGACGGCACCTTCACGGCCGACGTGATGCGCGAGACGCTGCAGCGCACCAGCCTCGGACAGGCCGCCAAGGGTTCGCGCGTCAACCTGGAGCGGGCCGTCTCCGCACACGCCCGGCTCGGCGGGCACATCGTCCAGGGCCATGTCGACGGCGTCGGCACGATCGCGAGCCGGACGCCCTCCGAGCACTGGGAAGACGTCCGGATCGCCGCACCCGCGAACATCCTCAAGTACGTCGCCGAGAAGGGCTCGATCGCGATCGACGGGGTCTCGCTGACCGTCACCGACGTGGACGACGCGACCGGGACGTTCGGGGTCAGCCTGATCCCCACCACGCTCGAACTCACCGTGCTGGGCTCCAACCAGGTCGGTGACACCGTCAACCTCGAGGTCGACGTGATCGCCAAGTACGTCGAACGACTGCTCACCGGAGGCACCAAGTGAACCCGATCGACTGGCTGCTGCATTCGCAGGTGGTGATCGCCGGTTCGGCGGTCCTGGTGCGGGAGATCGTCGGCAACGGCTTCGGTCTCGCCAGCGCTCTGTTCGGCATGCGCCGTCGGGTCGCGGCCTGGCCGATCGGCATCGTCGGCAACGTCTTGCTGTTCACCGTCTTCGTCGGCGGGGTCTTCGACACCCCGCAGGACAAGGACCTCTGGGGTCAGGCCGGCCGCCAGGTGTTCTTCGCGATCATCAGCGTCTACGGCTGGTATCGCTGGTACCAGACCCGGCACCACGGCGCGACCACGGGCGTGCAGCCGCGCTGGGCGACGACGCGGGAGCGGCTCGAGCTGCTCGGCATCGCGGTGGTCCTCTACGCGATCGCGTACGTCGTCCTCCGCGAACTGGGCTCGTGGGGTCCGCAGTGGGACGCGTGGATCCTGACCGGCTCGATCCTGGCGACGTACGGGATGGCTCGCGGATTCGTGGAGTTCTGGCTGATCTGGATCGCAGTGGACGTGGTGGGCGTGCCGCTGCTGGTGCAGGCGAAGTTCTACCCGTCGGCGACCATGTACGTCGTCTACGGACTGTTCTGCGTGCTCGGCTTCGCGTCCTGGTGGAAGATCCAGAACCGCGAACGCGTCGGCACGCCCGAACCAGTGGTGGTGGGATGACATGGGTGACGTGCTGAAGCTCGACACGATCGAGCATGCGATCGACGAGATCCGGGCCGGACGGCCGGTGATCGTGGTCGACGACGAGGACCGCGAGAACGAGGGCGATCTGATCTTCGCCGCCTCCAAGGCGACCCCGGAGCTGCTGGCGTTCCTGATCCGGTACAGCTCCGGCGTGGTCTGCGTACCGATGGAGGGCGCCGAGCTCGACCGGCTCGGCATCCCGCTGATGACCCCGCACAACCGGGAGCGGATGCGGACGGCGTACACGATCTCGGTCGACGCCCGTGACAGCATCAGCACCGGGATCTCGGCGGCCGACCGGGCCCGGACGATCCGGGTGCTGACCGACTCGGCCTCGGAGCCGTACGACCTGGTCCAGCCCGGCCACGTGTTCCCGTTGCGTGGGCGCGAGGGCGGCGTACTGGTCAGGCCCGGGCACACCGAGGCGTCGATCGACCTGGCCCGGATGGCCGGGCTGACGCCGGCCGCGGTCATCTCCGAGCTGGTGAACGACGACGGCACGATGAAGCGCGGTCCGCAGCTGCGGACGTTCGCCGACGAACACGGGCTGGTGCTGGTGTCGATTGACGATCTGATCCGCTACCGGCGCCGTACCGAGTCGCAGATCCAGCGCGTCGCGACGACCACGCTACCGACGCAGTACGGCGATTTCGTTGCCCACGGCTACCGGAACACGGTGGACGGGTCGGAGCAGCTGGCGCTGGTTCGCGGCGAGATCGGCGACGGACCGACGCTGGTGCGGTTGCACTCGGAGTGCCTGACCGGTGATGTGTTCGGCTCGCTGCGGTGTGACTGTGGTCCGCAGCTCGACGAGGCGATGCGGCAGGTTGCGGCTGAGGGCGGTGTTGTCGTGTATCTGCGCGGGCATGAGGGGCGTGGGATCGGGTTGTTGCACAAGCTGCAGGCTTATGAGTTGCAGGACGCGGGCCGGGACACGGTTGACGCGAACCTGGATCTCGGGTTGCCGGCGGATGCGCGCGACTACGGCACCGGCGCGCAGATCCTCGCGGATCTGGGTGTGAAAGAGGTGCGGTTGCTGACCAACAACCCGGACAAGCTCGCCGGGGTCCAGGGGTACGGCATCGACGTGGTCGAGCGCCGCGGCATCTCGATCGACCCGACCGAACACAACCTGCGGTATCTGCGGACGAAGCGCGACCGGATGGGTCATCACCTGCCCGGCGGCGTACTCACGGAAGAGAACGGAGCCGGCTGATGTCGGGCAGTGGAGCACCAAGCCTCGAGGTCCCGCGCGCGGACGGGGCCCGGGTCGCGATCGTCGCGGCCCAGTGGCACCCGAAGGTCACCGACGCTCTGGTCGCGGGTGCGATCCGCGCGCTCGACGACTCCGGCGTCACCGACTACACGGTGATCCGGGTCCCGGGGTCCTTCGAGCTCCCGGTCGCGTCGCTGCACGCGGCGAAGAACGGGTACGACGCTGTGGTGGCGCTGGGCGTGGTGATCCGAGGTGACACTCCGCACTTCGAGTACGTCTGCCAGGCGGCGACCGAGGGCCTCATGCAGGTCGGCGTGAGCACGGGCATCCCGATCGGCTTCGGCGTACTCACCTGCGACAACGACCCCCAGGCCCTGGACCGAGCCGGCCTCCCCGACAGCCGCGAAGACAAAGGATACGAGGCAACGCAGGCAGCCCTCTCCACCCTGGTCGCAATCCGCGAGCTGTAACTGTTTGCCCCCCACGCGCGCTACGCATGTAGGGCTCGCGGACGGCGTCGAGTCGTGAATCGGTGCTTGCGATGAGGTCCTCGCCGACCCCGATCCACGACTCGATGGCTGAACGGATGCGCAGTTGGGCGGGCAGCGCGTGGGAACGGCCACCCGCTACTTGATCCGGGTGTGTTGCATTTTCCAGTTGGGGAGCCAGGTTTTGCCGCCGTCGATGGAGAAGGATTGCTCCCAGGCGGCTTTGTCGACACCTGGGGTCCAGAGGAAGCGGACGTCGATGGGCTGACCGTCCCAGACGTCCGGACCCTCGAAGGTCCCGATGCCGTCCTCGGCGAAGGAGCCGATGACGGGGGTCTCCAGTTGGCCGCGGAGGCTGTTGATCCAGTGGATGGCCCAGGTCTTCGACTCGGGGTTGTAGATGCGCAGGGTTGCGCCGCGGAAGCCCTCGGTCGGGAACCAGCCCTCGTCGAAGCTGATCGCTCCGTCGAAGTACGTAGTGACTTCCATCTCGGACTCCATGTCGTACCACTCGGCCGGCTCGCCCAACACAGGCTTGCGGCGGCTGTTGTGCATGTCCCAGCGACCGACGAGGAAGTCGAAGTCACCGGTCACCTTGGGGATGTCGAGAGCGGGTGGCGGCGTGGACCGGCGGGTGAAGTCCATCATCCAGTTGGTTTCCCAGGTCTCGCCGCCGTCGTTGGAGTACGCCTGCTCCCAGTGCGCGGTCTCCGCGGTGATGTCCGACCATTCGTAGCTGCAGAGGATCGGCTTCCCGTCGAGCTCGTCCTCACCGACCAGCCGGCAGGTCGAGCCGTCCTCCGACCAGCCGCCGCGCACCGGGGGATAGAGCTGCATCGTGGTGCTGTTGATCCACCAGATGCTCCACTCCTTGGCGACCGGGTCGAACAACCGCACCGACAGGCCGTACGACCCTTTCGTCGGGAAGCGCATCTCGTCGATGCTGATCGCCCCGTCGAAGTACGTGTGTGCCGTCGTCGTCCCGTCGTACTCCAGCCACTCGTCGCTGCCGGCGAAGGCTTGCTTCAAGGTTCGGTGCCGGACGTCGAAGTACCCGTTGAGGAAGTCGAAGTCGCCGGTCACCTTGGTCCATGTCGTCATGCAGCCAAGCTTCGCCGCCATACCTGACAGGTCATGGCAGTGTTTGCAGCTAACCTCGGAGCATGCGTTCGAGTCGGTTGCTGTCGATCCTGCTGTTGCTGCAGACGCGGCGGCAGTTGACCGCGCGTGAGCTCGCCGACGAACTCGAGGTGTCGCTGCGGACCATCTACCGCGACGTCGAGGCGCTCGCGGCGGCCGGCGTTCCGGTGTACGCCGATCAGGGGCGGGCCGGCGGCTATCGGCTGGTCGAGGGGTACCGGACCAGGCTGACCGGACTCACCGAGCAGGAGGCGGCCGCGCTGTTCCTGGTCGGCCTGCCGGGCGCGGCCGCGGCGTTCGGGTTGACCGCGGAGACGAGCGGGGCCGAGCTGAAGCTGCTGGCCGCGCTGGCGCCGGACCAGCGGGATCGCGCCGGTCGGCTGAAGAACCGCTTCCACCTCGACCTGCCCGCCTGGTACCAGGACGCCGAGAACTCACCGCATCTCGCCGCCGTCGCCGACGCCGTACTGCACGACCGCCGGATCACGGTGCTCTACCGCCGGTGGGAGGAGCCGCGCGAGGTCGAGCGCGTGCTGGCGCCGTACGGGCTGGTGCTCAAGAACGGCAGTTGGTACGTCGTTGCCGCGACCGCCAACGGGATGCGCACGTACCGGGTCTCCAACATCCTCGAGCTGACGCCGACCGAGGAGGAGTTCGAGCGGACCGAAGGGTTCGACCTCTCGCGGTACTGGCAGGAGCATCTCGATCAGTTCGACCAGGTCCGCTTCACCGGGTACGCCGTACTGCGGGTGTCGGCGCGGTTGGTCGGGCGCATGCATGACGTCTCGTTCCCCCAGTTGGTGAAGGCGGTCGCGGCGGCTGAGCCGGCGGAGGACGGCAGTGTGACGGTCACACTGCCGATCGAGTCGGTGCCGAACGCGGCTGCTGCGTTCTGCCGGTTCGGCGATGCCGTGGAGGTGCTGGAGCCGCCGGAGCTGCGGACCGAGCTGGCGAGGCTCGGCCGCACGCTGTCCGACCTCTACTCCTGAGCCAGCTGGTCGTTGGCCCGCTCGCCCGCCTCGCTGCTGCGGCGGAGAAAGCCGGCGATCAGGTCGAGCTCGGCCTCGCTGTAGCCGGCCAGGACGTCGTCCATCGCGCCGATCATCGGCTGGTAGAGCCGGAACACCTCCACCCCACGTGCCGATTCGACTTTGAGCACCCACCAACCACTTCCAGGCGCCGAGAGTGGTTGGTGGGTTCTCAAGGTCGAGCCGCGGGGCGGATCAGCGAAGTACGCCGGCCGACCTCAGCCGCTCGATGATGAGGTCGTGGGGGACGGCTCGGGCGCTGTTGCCGCCGTGGCCGGTGGTGGTGCGGGCCATCGTCAGGGAGTTGAGGAGGGCTTCCTCGACGGACTCGGTGACGGCTTGGAACGGGCCGCGGAGGTCGCGGTCGGCAAAGCCGGGGGTGCGGTTGGTGGTGAAGGCGATGGCGTAGTCGCCGCCGCCGGGGGAGTAGTCGGAGCCGACGCGGGCGAGCGCGAAGATCGCGCGCCGGGCCAGGCGGCCGAGTTGGCGGGCGTCGAGGGGGAGGTCGGTGGCGACGACGATCATGCAGGAGTTGCCGTCGGCGTCGAGCGGCTGAGCCGGGATCGGAGTGCCGAGGACGGTGAGCAGACCGGAGAAGTTGGACTGAACCAGAGCACCGACCGTGCCCACGCCAGCTGCGAGGGAGGCGAGGGTGCGGGAGGCAGTGCCGATTCCGGCCTTGAAGCCGAGGGCCGCCGTACCGGTGCCGGCTCCTACGCACCCCTCTGCGGGGAGGTCGGGGGAGGCCGAGTCCAGGGCGGCGTGGACGTGTGCTGGGGTGATCGGGCGGCGGCGGATGGCAGAGAGGTGGCCGTCGTTGGTTTCGCCGACGATCGGGTTGAGGCTGGTGGCGTTCGGGTCGCGGTCGAGGAGCCAGGTGAGGAAGGCGTCGGCAACGCGGAAGACACTCAACGTCCCGGTGAGCAGGATCGGGGTCTCGATCACCCCGAGTTCGTCGACCTGGGTGGAGCCGACGAGTTTGCCGTACCCGTTGCCGACCGCAACCGCCGCCGGCAGCCCGTCGGCGTACCCGTCCGGCAGGATCGCCGTCACCCCGGTGTTGAGATCGCCACCGGAGATCGTCGTCTGCCCGACCCGCACCCCAGGTACGTCGGTGATCGCGTTGAGCGCACCGGGAGGCAGGGTGCCGACGACGACGCCGAGGTCACGGACTCTGCGGGGAGTGTGCATGCGCACTATCGTCGGCCAGGTGCTCGAACACTTGACCGGCCGGGTCTGGCTCTACCCCCACGACCCTGACCCCGACGCGGTCCGCCCGTCCGTAGCCGTCATCGCCGACGACCGTGGCAGCGTCCTGATCGACGCCGGCAACAGCCCCGAACATGCCCGCGACATCCAGTCAGCCATCGCGACCGCCGGGCTGCCCGCGCCGAAGTGGCTCGTCTACACCCACCACCACTGGGACCACACCTGGGGTGCCTGCGCCTGGCCGGGCGACCTGACCGTGGTCGCCCACGCCGCGTCCGTCGAGCTTCTCCGCGCCGAGGCCGATCGCCCGTGGAGCCATCGCTACCTCTACGACCAGGTCAAAGCCAACCCCAAACTTGGGCCCAGCTTCCGCGCCCGCGCCCTCGCGATCCCCGACTGGGCGGACTTCCGCATCGTCCTCCCGCACCAGACCTTCGACGACACGCTCACGCTGCCGACAGGCGTCGTACTGCGTCATGTCGGTGGCAACCACGCGCCGGACTCCCTGGTGGCGATCGATTCCGGCGTCATGCTGCTCGGCGACGCCTTCTACCCACCGCCGTTCCACCTGCGCACGCCTGACGACACCCTCGACTACGCGATGGTCAAGCAGTTCCTGTCCGAGCGCCACTCCTACTACGTCGACGCCCACTCGCCCCCGCGCACCCTGTCAGCCGCCCTGGTGGGGCAGTAGCGGCGACTTGTCGCCGACGAACCACAGGTGGCCGAAGGGGTCCAAGAAGGTGCCCTGCCGGTGTGGGCCCCAGGGCATCGCGTGGGTGCGCACCGGGTCCTTCCTCGGGTCAGCGCCGGCGTCGACGGCGCGCTGGATGAAGGTGTCCGGGTGGTCCACGAAGACCTCGACCCGCACCGTCGGGAGGCCGACGGCCTCAGGTGTGGCCCAGCCGTTGTTGCCTGGCTCGCCGAGGAAGAAGGCAGCGCCGCCGACGCTAAGGCCGATCACGCTGCCCAGGTTCCACAGCTCCACGGCGCCGAGCGCCCGCGCGTACCACTCTGCCGCGGCCGGTGCGTCCGGCACCGCCAGCATCACCGAGATCTGCACTTGTTCGTCCACGACTCCAGTAACCCACAGATCGGGTCCGCCTACCGGACCTGGGGACGATCCCGCCGCACCCGCCCCGTAGGCTGGGCGGGCGATGAAGAGATTTGAGGAGCTGTTTGCCGAGCTGGGTGAGAAGGCGGCGACGCGGCCGGAGGGTTCCGGGACCGTGGCGGCGCTGGATGCCGGCGTGCACGCGATCGGCAAGAAGCTGGTCGAAGAGGCCGCCGAATCCTGGATGGCTGCCGAGTACGAGAGCAAGGACCGGGCCGCGGAAGAGCTGTCACAGCTGCTCTACCACGCCCAGGTGATGATGCACGCGCTCGGCCTGGATCTCGACGACGTGTACCGACATCTGTAGGAGACGCCCCACAGACCCACCGGTTCACCTCACCATCGAAAGGGCAGTGCCATGCTGCGCGTCGCAGTACCCAACAAGGGCTCGTTGAGCGAAGCCGCCATCGAGATGCTCACCGAGGCCGGCTACAAACAGCGCCGGACCACCAAGGACCTCACCCTCACCGACACGGCCAACGAGGTCGAGTTCTACTACCTGCGCCCGCGGGACATCGCCGTGTACGTCGGCGAGGGCACACTCGACGTCGGCATCTCCGGCCGCGACCTGGTGCTCGACTCGCACGCGGACGCGGACGTGATCATGGAACTCGGCTTCGGCTCGTCCACCTTCCGGTTCGCCGGCCGGCCCGGCGTCGCCGACACCATCAAGGACCTGGCCGGCAAGCGGATCGCCACGTCGTACGCCGGGGTCCTGCAGGATCACCTGGCCGAGAACGGTGTGGACGCCGCCGTGGTCCGCCTCGACGGCGCGGTCGAGTCGGCCGTCCAGTTGGGCGTCGCGGACGTGATCGCCGACGTCGTCGAAACGGGTACGACGCTGCGCCAGGCCGGACTGGAGGTGTTCGGCGACCCGATCCTGAAGTCCGAGGCCGTGCTGATCAAACGGCACGGCGTGGAGACCCCGCCGAACGGGATCCAGCAGCTGGTCCGCCGGCTCGAGGGCGTCCTGATCGCGCGCAACTACGTGATGATGGACTACGACATCCGCGCCGAGGACGTCGACGCGGCGACCGCGGTCGCGCCCGGCCTCGAGTCGCCGACGGTCTCGCCGCTGCACCGGCAGGGCTGGGTCGCCGTCCGGGTGATGGTCCAGCGGGCCGACGCGCAGCGGCTGATGGATCAACTGTGGGAGGTGGGCGCACGTGCCATCCTCACCACCGACATCCACGCCTGCAGGATCTGACATGACCGACCGGCTGTTCACCTTCCATCCGCGGATCGTGGCGCTGATGGCCGGTCTGATGGGTCTGTCGCTGATCGCCGTGTTCGGGGTCATCTGGTTCCGGCTGCCGGCCGACGCGCGGGAGTCGTTCAGCTGGTTCCAGCGGCTCACGCTGCTGGCGTTCTTCGGCGCCGTGCTGTGGATCCTGTACCGGATGACCACGCTGCGGGTCACGGCGTACCCGGACCGGCTGCGGGTGCGCAACGTGTTCAAGTCGTACACGGTGCCGTGGGGCGACATCTCGGCGCTGCGGTTCCGCTCCGGCGACGCCTGGCTCCAGCTGTTCGATGCCGACGGCAACCGGCTCGGGATCCTCGCGGTCCAGGCCGCCGAAGGATCCCGGGCGAGCCGGGCGGCAAAAGAGCTGGCGGCGGTGGCCCGCGAACACGGCGCCGGCCCGGCCACCAGGCACCCGGAGATCTAGGCCGACACCCGCAACGTCGTGGTGTGCGACTCACCGGGCTTCAGGACGATCAGGTCCTGCCCGGTGATGAACGCGTTCGGCGGACAGGTCATCGGCTCGACGGCGAGCGCCGTACGTCCGATCGCGGCGCCGGTGTAGAGCTGCAGCCACGGCGTGTCACTGGTCAGGACCGCGTTGGCGCCGGTATCCGGATCGGTCAGCGTGACCGACCACGAGCCGCCGCCCAGACCGGTGAACGCGTTGTCGATGTCCAACTCTCCGAGCACCCGGCCGGCGGCGAAGTCGAAAGGCGAGCCGGCGACCGGGGTGAGTCCGATCGGTGTCATCCGCTCGGGTGACACCTCCAGCCACTCAGCCGCACTGAACTCCAGCACGCACTCGTCGATCCGACGGCCCACGCTCAGATAGGGATGGGTGCCGTACCCGTACGGTGTGTCGCTCGCCCCGACGTTCGTGGCGGTGGCGTCGACAGTCAGCCCGTCGTCGCCCAGCCGATAGGTGAGCCGGAGGTCGAGCTGGTGCGGGTACCCGGGCTGCCCGTGCAACCGGTGGCCGACCTCGACCACCGCCGGGTCGGTCCCGTCGTCCGCGCGCTCCCAGTTCGCCCAGCGAGTCAGGCCGTGGATCGCGTTCTGCCGGGTGGGCTCGGTCAGAGCGAGCTGCTGGTCGACGCCCTGGAAGGTGTACTTGCCGTCGGAGATCCGGTTCGGCCACGGGAACAGGTGCTGGCCGATCCCCGCGTGCGCCGGCTCGTCCTCGCCGTACCCGAGCAGCACCGGCCGCCCGTCGTACGTGAGCCCGCGCACCCCGCCGCCGACACTCACCACGGTCGCGGCGTACCCGCCGGCCTGGACGCTCCACTGCTCTCCCGAAGGCAAGACGCTCATGGACCCCATCCTCGCCTATTGCGTACCGAAGAACGGGTAGTAGTTCGGTTCGCTCGCGCTGCTTCCGCTGGGCCGGGCCGACGGAGGGCGGCTCGGGGTGACTACTACCCGTTCTTCGGTACATCTTTGTCCATCGGAGGGGACCCCGTTCGTGGTGATGCTGTAGACACGCTGACAGGAGGTTCTGATGAAGTACATGCTCTTGATCAACGCCGGTGAGCTCGACGCGAGTGGGGGAGCGGTCGGGTGTGAGCCGGAGGACTGGATGCGGTTCGACAAGGAGATCAACGATTCGGGCGTCGTCGTGGCGTCGGAATCGCTGGCCGACCTGGTCACCGCCACCCGGGTGCAGGTCGCCAACGACGGGAAGCGGACCGTCACCGACGGGCCGTTCGCCGAGACCCGGGAGGTGCTCGGTGGGTTCTTCGTGATCGACGTACCCGATCTCGACGTCGCGCTCGACTGGGCGGCCAGATGCCCGGGATCGCGGGCCGGAGGCTCGGTGGTGGTCCGCCCGGTCGCGGAGTTCTGACGTGGACCAGGTCGAGGAGGTCTTCCGGGAGGAGCGCGGCCGGCTGCTGGCCGCGCTCGTCCGGCGGTTCGGCGACCTCGACCTGGCCGAGGAGGTCGCCTCGGAGGCGATCGAGGCGGCGCTGGTGCGCTGGCCGGTCGACGGCGTACCGCCGAACCCGGGCGGCTGGCTGATGACCACAGCGCGGCGGAAGGCGGTCGACCGGTTGCGGCGTGACCAGGTGTACGCCGCCAAACTCGCCGTACTGCAGGTCGAGGCGGACCGGGCCGCGCCGCCATCCGTGGACGGCCAGCTGCCGGACGAGCGGTTGGAACTGTTCTTCACCTGCGCGCATCCGGCGCTCGCGCCCGAGGACCGGGGTGCGCTGACCCTGCGCTGCCTGGCCGGGCTGACCACGCCGGAGGTGGCGCGGGCGTTCCTGGTCCCGACCGCGACGATGGCGAAGCGGATCGTCCGGGCGAAGACGAAGATCCGGGAAGCGCGGATCCCGTTCCGCGTCCCCGGCCCGGACGAGCTGCCGGAGCGCCTGCCCGGCGTACTGCAGGTGATCTACTCGGTCTTCACCGAGGGGTACGCCGCCAGCTCCGGCCCGTACCTGCAACGCCTCGACCTCGCCGAGGAGGCGATCCGGCTGGCCCGGATCCTGCACCGGCTGCTCCCGAAGGAGCGCGAGGTCACCGGGCTGCTCTCCTTGATGCTGCTGATCCACGCCCGCCGCGACGCTCGCAGCGGACCCGACGGCGAGATCATCCTGCTCGAAGACCAGGACCGCGAACGCTGGGACCGCGCCATGATCACCGAAGGCCGGGACCTGGTGGTCGCCGCCCTCACCGGCGGCTCGGCCGGCCCGTACGCCGTCCAGGCCGCGATCGCCGCCCTCCACGACGAGGCCGCCGACTTCGCCGGCACCGACTGGCCGCAGATCGTCACGCTGTACGACGTCCTGCTCGCGATCGACCCGTCTCCGGTGATCGCGCTCAACCGCGCCGCCGCGACCGCGATGCGCGACGGACCCGAGGCCGGGCTGGCGCTGCTGGACGAGCTCGCCGGCGAACCCCGCCTGCGCAACTACCACCCGTTCGCCCTCGCCCGCGCCGACCTGCTGCACCGGCTCGGACGCTTGCCCGAGGCAACCGCGGCGTACGAGCGGGCGTTGCACCTGGCCGGCGCCGAACCGGAACGAGACCATGTCCGCCGCCGGCTTGCGGCGATCACGATGTCGACGGAGGAGATCCGATGACCGAGCCCGACGAGCGTCTCAGCCGGACGGCGCGCGGATGGGACGAGGCGGCCGATGGCTATCAGGCGTACTTCGTGCCCCGCTTCGCGCCCTGGGTGAAGGCTGCTGTCGAGGCGGTGGCCGAGGTGCCCGACGGTCCCATCCTGGTGCCGTGCTGCGGGACCTTCCCCGAGCTCGACCTGCTCGCACCACGGTTCCCCGGGCGGGCGATCGTCGGCATCGACCTGTCGGCGGAGATGGTGCGGCTGGCCCGGGAACGGGCAAGCCGGCTGCCGGACGTCGACGTCTTCCAGGGTGATGCCGCGGCGCTTGATCCACGATGGTCCGGCACCTGCGCGGCGGTTCTGTCGGTGTTCGGCCTGCAGCAGCTACCGGCCCCGGCGGCGGCCATCAGCTCGTGGTTCGGTGCGCTCCGGCCGGGCGGCCGGATGTGCGTTGTCTACTGGCCTGAAGTCGCCGAGGAGACCGGGCCGTTCGCCCTCCTCGACGAAGTCCTCGAAGACCACGCGGACCGCTCGTGGGAGGACGGACTCGTCGATGCCCTCGCCGACGCGGTTGTCGAGCGAGACGAGCTAGTGGCCTATCCGATGACCCATCCGAGCGCGGCGGCGTACTTCGACGCCGCGGACCGGGCCGGACCGCTGCGGGCGCTCGCGCTCGCCCGGGGCGACACCTTCATCGCTGAACTGCGCCAGCAGTACGTCGACCAGGCGCCCGCGGGAGAGTGGATCCATCATCCGCACGCCAGGCTGCTCGCGGTCCGGAAGCTGACGAGGGCAGACTGACTCCATGCAGACGGTGTACGAAGCGGCGGGTGGGGCTGACGGGATGCTGCGGCTGGCGCACGCGTGGCATGAGCGGGTGATGGCCGACGAGATCGTGAGTCACGCGTTCAGCCACGGGTTCCGGCCGGACCACAGTGAGCGGCTGGCGGCGTACTGGGGTGAGGCGCTCGGCGGACCGGTCGCGTACTCCGGGACCTACGGGGACGAGACGTCCGTCGTCCGGCTGCACAGCGGGAACGGTCAGCACGAGGAGATGGATCGCCGGGCGATCGCGTGCTTCGACGAGGCGCTCGCCGATATCGGACTGGCCGACGACCGGCTGCGTGCGGTGCTGCACGACTACTTCGCGTGGGCGACCACTGTGCCGATGGCGCAGTACCACGGCTCGGCCGACGACGTGCCGTCCGGCCTGGTCATCCCGCAGTGGTCCTGGGACGGCCTTCAGGAAGCGGCTGAGTCGTGAGGCGGTAGTGCCACCGACTTGGTGATGATCTCCAGCGCCGGGTCGTGCGGGATCGACGGATTGCCGTCGACGATCACGTGGGCGCGGGAGCGGGTGGCCTGGTCGGCGAAATGATCGCGCTCCCACCGCATCCACTCCAGCCAGTGGTCGCGCTGGGCCTCGCCGTCGCGTTCGATGCCGCGGTCCAGGCGGACCTCGTTGGACGTCTCGATCCACAGCCGCAGGGACTGCCAGTGGCCGGCGTCGCGGTCGCACGAGGTGACGCCCTCGACGATGAGCAGCTCGATCGTGGCTGGTACGACGTGCAGCTCGGCGTACGCGCCGAGGTGCCAGTCGTAGCGCCGGTACCGGCCTTCGCGGCCGTCCGCGATCCGCTGCAGGACGTGGTCGCGCAGCAGGCCGAAACCACGCTCGGCTCCGGACCAGCCGTCGTACAGGTCGTCCATGTGGATGACGGCGGTGTGCAGTCCGCGAGCCTCGGCCCGGGCCGCGACGTTCGCCGCGAGGCAGGACTTGCCGGAGCCGGCCGGTCCGTCGATGCCGATCAGCCGGGTCCGGCCGAGGCGCGGCGGGCCGGACTGGACGTTGCCGAGCAGGGAGTCAATGGTCAGGGGGGCGAGAGTGCCGTGGTCAGCGGCGATATCAGTTGATTCCATGGCGCTTCAAGATGTCCTCGATCTCGTCGAACTCCGACGATTCCTGCTGCTTGGCCTTGGACCCCTTGGCCGGCTTGGCAGCTTTGGCGGGAGCGGCCGACGCGGGTGCGGGACCCGTGGCGGTCAGCTCGCCCGCGGGCGAGGCGGGTTTCTTCTGTACCTTCGGGGTGTCGCCACGCCGCCCGCGGGCCACGCCGGAGACGACGTACAGCACCACCGAGACGCCGAACAGCGCGACCCCGGCCCACACGGTCGGCGAGAAGATCAGGTGGGTGACCCAGCTCACCGATGACCTGACGATGTCCCAGACCAGCTCCAGCAGCCCGGTCAGGTAGAGCGAGACCGGGAGCAGGGACCAGGCCACGCCGCGCGTGCCGGCCGCGACCCCGCGGCGCCGCCACGCGGCCCACGAGCCGATCAGGCCGAGCAGCGTGAGGCCTACGCAGAACGGCAGCAGCGTCAAATCGTTGAAGTTGGGCACATACCCAGGCTCGCACAGTCCGCGCCGGAACCAAGAGGGGAAGAGCCCTGACGCCACCCTGAAACCCCGCTCCGGATCCCCAGGCCATCACATCGGGCCCCGGACCGACCGCCCGAGCGTGGCACCGCTCGATGTATTGCCGTTGTGATGGTCGGGCGGTCCGGGGGAGACAATGTGTGCGTGCAACCACAACGCCGACTGGCTTTCACCGGGTTCGACAACGACGACGGGTCGGCCGACCCCGCGCTGGCCAGGGCGCTCGCGGAGGGTGACCACGGCGCGATGCTGGCGGCGCTGACCAGGGCGCGGCTGCTGGTGCCGGTGGTCGCGATGCTCGGCGAGGTCGAGTACGACGAGAACGGCCTGGCGCACGACAAGACGTCGGACATGGCGGTCGCGCTGCTCCAGGGCCAGGACGGCCGCAACGCCTTACTGGCCTTCACCGGAACCGAGAGCCTGGCCCGCTGGAGCCCTGACGCCCGCCCGATGCCGGCGCAGACCAAGCTGGCCGCGACCGCGGCCATCCAGGAGGGCGCCGCCGCGATCGTCCTCGACATCGCCGGCCCGGCGACCGGCGTGATCGAGACCGACGACGTACGGCGCCTGGCCGCCGGCCTCCAGGTGGTTCGCCTGGAAGACGGCGGCTACGCGTGGATCGAGCCGGGGCCTGTCATCGATTGAGAAGTACGGCGCTCTTGCGGTGGTACGACTCGTGGGTCCACCAGAGGATGCCGACCACCGCGCCGAGGCCGAGGTCGGAGTACAGCCACCACGGCCAGTCGAAGCGGCCGAAGAAGGCCAGTGACAGCCAGACCACGAACTGCACGACGCAGGTGATCAGCCAGACAGCGGTGGTCACGCGCAGTGCGGTCGTGAGTCGACGCGGCGGGATTGCGTCGTCCAGGCCGTCGAGGACCTGGTGGAGCTCGCCGCGGGTGTGGGACGCATCGAGGAGATCGTGCCGGTCGAGCGCCTGCGGCGGGGTCAGCCTGCCCTGCCGGACAGCGCTGTCGAGCTTGTCGGACGCGGCCTGCCGGTCGGTCGCGGACAGCGCCACCTGGTCGGGCAGCAGGAGCGGATCGAGAACGGTGTTCATCGGGAGTACCTGCGCTTTCGTGAGGTTTACTGATAAAAAGCGTAGGGATTGAACAATTCGGGTCCCAGGGTCTTGGGATCCCAGTTCGGGGTGGTGCCAGCACCCCTGAGAATGGTGGTCATGACCGAGGACCTGCCGCCGGGGCTGGCGCTGTCCTGGGGTGTGCAGCCGGTGCAGCGGCGCGGGCCGAAGCCGGCGCTGTCGGTCGAGCGGATCGTGGCGACCGGGATCGAGTTCGGCGACCGGCACGGGTTCGAGGCGATCTCGCTGCAGAAGATCGCGGCGCACTTCGGCGTCAGCACGAACGCGATGTACCGGTACGTCCGGTCCAAGGACGAGCTGATCGTGCTGGTCCACGACACCGCGGTCGGACTACCGCCGGAGCTCCCGTCCGGTTGGCGGCCGGCGGCGACCGCGTGGGTCCACGCCCAGGTCGAGTTGTACGCCGTACGCCCCTGGCTGCTCGAGGTCCCGATCCGGGGTGCACCCGTGACGCCGAACGTGTTGCGCTGGATCGAGGTGATCCTCGAGGCGATGGCCGGGACCGGGCTCAGTCAGCACGACAACCTTGGTTGCCTGATGCTCCTGGACGGATTCGCGCGCAACTACGCGAACCTGGCGCGGCAGCTCGGGGCCAGTGACAACACGCCCGTGCAGGCCGAGCAGGTCGGCCGGTTCCTCGTGCCGCGGCTGATCGCGGGCGGCTATCCGATGCTGACCGCGCTGTACACGAACCAGGAGTACGAAGACGGTCTCAACGACGACCTCGAATTCGGCCTGACCCGCATCCTCGACGGCATCCAGATCCTGATCGACACCCATTGATTCGTTGCGTCCGAAGAAGTGTGGGTCCTGACCCTCGGATCTTCGGACGCAAGAGAGTCAGGGGAGGACGATGCGGACCGGGCCGTTGGCGCGGGCGGCGACCCACTGGCGGTGGAATTGGCTGCCGGGGGCAACTTCCGGCCGCCGGTGCGGCTGGGTGCGGAGGTTGACCGGAGAGGTCAGGGTGGTGGGCGCCGGTTGCGGCGGTACGCCGTTCGCCCGGACCTCCGCGATCACGTCCGCGAGCGCTTGCGCGGCCGGCTTCCGCTGATGGTCGACGGTGAACAGGCCCAGGTCGTACTCCCGATCCGGGAAGTCCAGCAGTCGCCGGTCGATGTCGTGCGACGACCACCAGGTCACACCCCACAGCGCGGGATTCGGCAGCACCGACTCGACCGTCCGCCGGGTGAACTCGGCCTGCAGTTTCACCGGAATGTCCGGCCCCGGTACGCCGATCTCCTGCAACCACACGGGTCGGGCCGGATCGAGCGAGGTCGCTTTGGCGAGCTCGACCAGGTAGTCGGCGTGGGTGAGCGTCGCCGGCCCGAGGGGACCGTCCACTCGTGAGACCCCGTTGAAAACCCACGAGTGGACAGTGCTCAGCTCACCCAGTTCCACGACATCAACGGGGTGGAACGGGTGGTCGGCCTTGTACCAGGCGTCGTCGAACAGCGAGTGCAGGGCAAGGACGTCGGGTGCGGCCTTCTTCACCGTGGTCAGCAGATCCAGCGCCCAGGCGGTCGAGCTCTCGAAGCCGGTCGCGCTGTCCGGCCAGAGGTTGTTGACCTCGTTCCCGAGCGTGATCGCGACGACGTTCGGCCGCGTCGCGACCGCGCGCGCCACGGTGTCGACGTACGCCGTGAGCCCGTCGCGGACCGCCGGATCCTCGAACAGGCTGGTCTTGTGCCAGGTCAGCACCCACGACGGTAGGAAGTCGAAGCTGGACAGATGGCCCTGGATCAGGTCGACCGCGACCGTCAGTCCATGCTCGGCGGCGGCGTCGATGGTGTCGAGCAGGTCGTCGATCGCGCGCTCGCGGATGATCGCCCGGTTCGGCTGGATCCAGGGCCAGACCGGGAACACCCGGACGTGGTCCAGGCCGATCCCGGCCAGGTCCGCGAAGTCCCGCCGTACCGCGTCGCCGTCGTAGTCGAGCCAGCTGTAGAACCAGCCGGCCGAGGGGACGTGGTTCGCGCCGAACCGGCACGTGACGGGATCCAGGGGCATGCGGAGGATGCTAAAACGGTTTAGGGCACCCGGGCAACCGAGGGCGGGGGAGCGGTGGACTCGCGGACGGTGAGGATCGGGTCGGCGGTGCGGCGGTTGATCATCTGGGTGGGGTCGGCGATCACCTCGAGCAGCACCTCGGCCGCCTGCCGGCCGAAGTCGAAGGTGTCGCGGGACAGCGCGGTCAGGGCGGGATGCATCAGCTGGGTCAGGATCGAGTCGTCGAAGGCCACGATCGACAGGTCGCCCGGCACCGAGACGCCCATCTCCATCGCGACACCCAGGCCGGCCACCGCCATCACGTCGCTGTCGTAGACGATCGCGGTCGGCCGGGCCGCCTGGGAGAGCAGCTTGCGCGTGGTCGCCGCGCCCTCGGCGTCGCTGAAGTCGGTGGTGATCGACGGTGCATCGATCAACCCGAGTCGCGGCGCGGCGTCGCGGAGGGCCCGGATCCGGCGCTGGGTGTGCTGGAAGACCGGCGTACCGGCGACGTGCGCGATCCGGCGGTGACCGAGGGCCGCCAGGTACTCCACGATCGACAGCATCGCGTCCCGGTCGTCGGCCCAGACGGAGGAGAGCGCGCCCTTGCCGCCGCGGCCGCCGATCACGACGGCCGGTAGTTCGAGCGTCTTGAGCTCCTCGATCCGCGGGTCCTTCACCGTCAGGTCGACGAGGATCACGCCGTCGACGCGGTGCTCCGAGGCCCACCGGCGGTACACCTCGAGCTCGGTCGCGGTGTCCTCGACGATCAGCAACTGCAGCGAGATCGACCGCGCGGACAGCCCCGATTGCACGCCGGACAGCAGGTGCGCGAAGAACGGTTCCACCCCGAGCGTGCGAGCCGGCCGGGCGATCACCATGCCGACCGAGTCGACCCGGCCCTCACCCAGCGCCCGGGCCGCGCTATGCGGCCGCCAGCTCATCTGCTCGGCGATCTTCAGGATCCGCTCCCGGGTCGCGTCGCTGACCCCCGGCCGCCCGTTCAGCGCGAACGACACCGCGCCCTTGGACACCCCGGCCCGGTTCGCGATGTCGGCGATCGTCGGTCTCGCCATCCGGCACCTCCCTTCGAGGGTGTCTCGGCACCCTCTCGCCCCTTGACAGCGGATTCTACGATGTGGATAGTGCAGGAGCTATACCGGTTTATCAAACCCAGGAGATTTCCATGCGTAGACGCCGTCTGGCGCCGGTGGCAGCCCTCGCCGCCGCCGCTCTCACTCTGGCTGGTTGCGGCCTCGGATCCGGCGATTCCGGCAGTGCCGCCGCCAAGCCGACCGTCGACGCGAACGCCCAGGTGACCGGTGAGGTCAGCTTCCAGACCTGGGCCCTGAAGCCGAAGTTCACGACGTACGTCGAAGGTGTGATCAAGGCCTTCGAGACGAAGTACCCGGGCACCAAGGTCACCTGGCTGGACCAGCCGGGCGACGGCTACGACAAGAAGGTGCTGAGCCAGGCCTCGGCCGGCCAGCTGCCGGACGTGACCAACCTGCCGCCGGACTTCGCCCTCTCGCTGGCCAAGCAGGACATGCTCCTCGACGTCGGCGCCGCCGACCCGAAGATCAACGACGAGTACGTCGAGGGCGGCGTCCAGGCGTACCAGTACCAGGGCATGAACGGCACCTTCGGCTACCCCTGGTACCTGAACACCGACATCGACTACTGGAACGCGACCAAGTTCGCCGCGGCCGGACTCGACGTGAAGAACCCGCCGAAGACGTTCGACGAACTGCTCGCGGCCGCCAAGGTCATGCACGACAAGACCGGCGGCAAGGAGTACCTGATGAGCCGGCTGCCCGGCATCGGTGACTTCACCAACGCCGGCGTGAAGATCCTGTCCGACGACGGCAAGAAGTTCGTCTTCAACACCCCTGAGGCCGCCGCGCTGCTGGACAAGTACCGCGACGCCTACAAGGCCGGCTACCTGCCGCGCGACATCCTGACCCAGGAGTACCTGGGCAACTCCAAGCTCTTCACCCAGGGCAAGGTCGCCTGGACCACCGGTGGCGGCAACGCGATCCAGGACTTCCAGAAGGACAACCCGTCACTGAAGGGCAAGGTCGTCCCGTCGCCCGCGCTCGACACCCCGCCGCTGTACGTGCAGGGCCTGTCGGTGTCGGCCAAGACCAAGAACCAGGCGGCCGCGATCGCGCTGGCCCGGTTCGTCACCAACGCGGAGAACCAGGCCGCGTTCGCCAAGATCGTGAACATCTTCCCGTCCACGAAGGCGTCCGCCTCGGACCCGTACTTCTCGAAGAGCGACGGTACGCCGGAGAGCGACGCCAAGGTGCTCGCATTCCAGTCGCTGGCCAAGGCGAAGGTGCTGCAGCCGCCGGTGATCAGTGGCGCCACCAACGACTTCATCGGGCAGCAGATCTCGCTCGCGATCGCCGGCAAGATCTCGTCCCAGGCAGCCCTCGACGCGGCGGTGGCGAAGGCCAACCAGCTCCTCACGCAGTAATGCGGTATCACCGCTGGTTCACACCGTGGGTGCTGGTGATCCCGGCACTCGCCTGGTTGCTGGTGTTCAACCTCTGGCCGTCGATCAACACCGTCATCCTGTCGTTCACCAACGCCAGGCCGATCGGCGGCGGCACCTTCGTCGGGCTGAAGAACTTCGAGACCCTCCTGCACGACGAGCAGTTGCGCTGGGCGCTGCTGAACAGCGTCATCTATATGGTGGTCTGCCTGCCGTTCCTGACCGTCCTGCCGCTGCTGCTCGCCGTACTGGTGGAGAAGAAGCTGCCCGGGATCACGTTCTTCCGGACCGCCTTCTACACCCCGGTGGTGGCCTCGGCGGTCGTGGTGGCGCTGATCTGGCAGTGGATCCTCGACGATCGCGGTCTGGTCAACGGACTGGCCGAGAAGCTCGGTGTCATCTCCGGGCCGCTGCCGTTCCTGTCCGACCAGTGGCTGTTGTTGCTGAGTGCAATCAGTCTGACGATCTGGAAGGGGCTCGGGTACTACATGATCATCTACCTGGCCGCCCTCGGGAACGTCGGACGTGAGCTGCACGAGGCCGCAGCGGTCGACGGCGCCGGGTCGTTCCGGCGGTTCGTCCACATCACCATCCCCGGGGTGCGCGGGACGATGATCCTGATCTCGATCCTGATCTCGGTGTCGGCGCTGCGGGTGTTCTCCGAGCTGTTCATCCTGAGCGGTGGCAAGGGTGGTCCGGGTGGCCGGGACAACTCGGTGGTGATGCTGATCCAGCAGTACAGCCAGGGCTTCGAGGGCAACCTCGGGTACGCGTCCGCGTTGTCGATCGTGCTGTTCTTGGTCACCGTCGTACCGATGCTGGTGCTGGCCCGCCTGAACCGCCAAGGAGCCGAAGCATGAGTGTTGTCACCGATTCGGCGCGGCCGGCTGTTGTCGAAGCTCCTGATACGCCGGGGGGTTCGAAGCGTCGGCGTGGAACCTTCGGATTCAACACCGTCTCGCCGCGCGAGAAGGTGGTCCGCTACCTGCTGCTGGTGTTCGTGCTACTGATCACGATCGGGCCGTTCCTGTGGCAGTTGTCCACGTCGCTGAAGGGATCCGGGGAGGACATCTACACCCGGATCCCGCGGTTGCTGCCGGCCCAGCCGACGATCGACCACTACAAGTCCGTGACCGACACGATCCCCGTCTGGGATTATGCGCGGAACTCGCTGGTGGTCGCCGTACTCGTTGTTGGAGGCAACGTTATTGGGGCGTCGCTGGCCGGGTTCGCGTTGTCGCGGTTGCAGTTCCGCGGGCGCCGGCTGGTGCTCGGGCTGTTCCTGGCCACGCTGGTGTTGCCCGGTGAGGTGACGATCATCTCGCAGTACGTGACGGTGCGGGAGTTCGGGCTGGCGAACACGCTGTTCGGGGTCGCGCTGCCCGGCATGATCGGGGCGCTGAACGTGCTGCTGATGTACAACGCGTTCCGGTCGCTGCCGATCGAGGTCGACCAGGCGGCGATCGTGGACGGCGCGAACGCGTGGCAGCGGTTCGTGTACATCGGGCTGCCGTCGGTCCGGGGGACCATCAGCGTGGTCGCGATCTTCGCGTTCATCGGCGCGTGGGACGACTTCCTCTGGCCGCTGATCGTGCTCACCGACCCGAACAAGTACACGCTGACCGTCGGCCTGCAGTACCTGTCCGGCACCTTCAGCAACAACCCCCGCCTGATCGCCGCGGGCACGATGATCGCCTTCATCCCGATCGTGATCGTCTTCGCCACCCTCCAACGCTTCTTCTTCAAAGGCGTCGAAGAAGGCGCCGTCAAGGGCTGACCCGCACGGGTGCACCCACGGCCACCCCACCGTCGCGTCCGCTGCGCGCGCTCCCGGCCCGCCCGGGGGTGCGCGCTGCCGCGCTTCGTCGAGAACACCGGCCGACCTTGGACATCCCAGCGGACAACACTGCGCCAGCCCCGGTCGCTGGTCGCCGCCACTCGCCCCGCCCGGCTACCCGACTGCCCCGCGCCGGCTGCCCGACTGCCCCGCCCGGCCGCCCGGCCGCCCGACAGCCCCGCCTCGCTACCCCGCCCGACAGCCCCGCCTCGCTACCCCGCCCGACAGCCCCGCCTCGCTACCCCGCGCGGTGGCTTGGTCGGTCACTTTGTGCACCAGATCCGTACGGTGCCGGCCCTCCGGGTACGGATCTGGTGCACAAAGTCGATCTCTGCTGTGGCCGGCACCGGTTCGGCCAGGGTCCGGGCTCGCTTCCGCGGTGCTGGCATACTCACCGAGCAACGCGGTCCTGCCTCGGTCACGCTCCGATCCGGGGCGGCGGTGAGCTGACGGTGGGGTTGGTGAGTGTCTCAGGTCCGTGCCGATCCCCGCAGCAGCGGCGTCGACACCGCCAAGGTCGGGTAGCCACCGAGACGCCACAACGGCTCGGACAACGCCTCGGCTCGGGGAGTTCTCCCCTCGTAAACGAAGAGAAAGCCAGCACGCGTTCGGATATCGGCTCCACCCTCCGAGGCGCCGTTTGACGGCGGGGGTCGGGTCCGCTGCGGGCGTCGCGGCGGGCGTGGAGCGGCCTGGACGACGCACGACCGGCCGTGCGGACACCAAGTTGGGGCCTGGGACAACTCATGACCTGTCCCAGGTCCCGACACCTTGTCCCAGCTCCCTGCTCCGGCCCGAAATCCCCGCCCACCGCTCGTCGCCGCCCGCGCCCGCCGTCTTCCGCCGCCGACCGCCGCCGACCGCCGGCGCCGGCCGGTGGTGGTTGTCGTTCCGCCCGGGCTGCGAGCTTCATCGAGTTCGCCGACAGACCTCGGGCACTCGTCGGGGTCTTGGACTGGGTGCGGGGGGTTTGGACAGGTTATTTCTTGTTCAAGGCCACCGCTTCTTGTTCGTGCTGCTCGTCGGGGATCCATTGGAGGAGATCGCCGGGTTGGCAGTTGAGGGTTCGGCAGATGGCTTCGAGGGTGCTGAAGCGGACGGCTTTGGCTCGGCCGTTCTTGAGGACTGCGACGTTGGCGCGTGTGAGGCCGGGGACACCGAGGCGGCGCTGGCGGCGTACGAGTCCGACCTCTTCCCCCGCGCCGAACAGTCCGCGGCCGAATCCGCCGCCACCCTCGACCTCTGTTTCGCCCCGATGCCCCCATCAGCCTGCTGAACTTCTTCAGCACGATTGGGTAGGACGTACCGCATCTGAGGGAGCACTGTCATGAGACCAGTCCGCATCGGTGCCCAGCTGGCGCCGCAGCGCGCCGAGTACGCCGCGATCCGCCGGGCCGCCGCCGAGGTCGAGGACCTGGGCGCGGACATCCTCTTCACCTGGGACCACTTCTTCCCACTGGGCAAGATGGCCGAGGGCAAGCACTTCGAGGGCTGGACGATTCTCGCCGCGTGGGCCGAACAGACCTCCCGCATCGACCTCGGGGTCCTGGTCAGCTGCAACAGTTACCGCAACCCCGACCTGCTGGCGGACATGGCGAGGACCGTCGACCACATCAGCGGTGGGCGGGTCGTGTTCGGGATCGGCGCCGGCTTCAAGGAACGCGAGTTCCTCGAGTACGGGTACGAGTTCCCCTCGCCCGGCCGCCGGGTGGCCGAGCTCGCCGAGGCCCTGCCGCGGATCGAGAAGCGCCTCGCCGCGCTGAACCCGCCGCCGATCGGCCCGATGCCGATCCTGATCGCCGGCGGTGGCGAGCAGAAGATGCTCCGCGTGGTCGCCCGGCATGCCGACATCTGGAACACCTTCGCCGAGGGCGAGGACCTGGTCCGAAAGCTCGGCGTGCTCGATCGGCACTGCGCCGAGATCGGCCGTGACCCGTCGACGATCGAACGCTCCGTCCACGTCGGAGGCGATCCCTGGCAGAACGGTCCGGCCCTTCGCGAGCTCGGTGTCAGCCTGTTCACGGTCTCCACGAGCGGACCCGACTACGACCTCGACACCATCCGCCGCTGGATCGCCTGGCGCGACGAACAGAACGCCTGACGCTGTAAAGGATCGCCGGCCTCTTCATCCTCACCCCCGAGGTCCCGCAGACGGGGTTACCTGCGGGCGGCGGTGGGGTGGACGGGGCCGGTGTACTTCTCGCCAGGCCCGGCGCCGGGCTCGTCTGGGATGGTGGAGGACTCCTTGAAGGCCAGCTGCAGAGAGCGGAGGCCGTCGCGGAGGGGGGCGGCGTGGTGGTGGCCGAGGGACGGGGCGGAGGCGTCGAGGAGGCCGGCGAGCGCGTCGATCAGGGAGCGGGCCTCGTCGAGGTCCTGGTGGTCGGGGAGGTCTTCGGCCAGGCCGAGGTGGACGGCGGCGGCGCTCATCAGGTGGAGGGCGGCGGTCGAGATGATCTCCACGCTGGGTACGTCGGCGATGTCGCGAGACACTGTGGACAGCGGATCCGGGCGGCTGTCGTCCGCGGCCGCCGGCTGAGCGTCGTCCGGCTGCGAAGTGGCACCTGAGTCGGTCATGCTGCTACTCTTACATGGCGACCGACCCGGTCCGTTGGTGACCCCTGAGCGGAATACTCGAGGGCCTCCGGTGGTTCGAGTCTAAGCGGAGGGCCACCTCCCACCCAGTCGATGCAGAGTCGGCGGGTCCCGGTCACGCTGAGAGGTTCTGGAGGATATCCGGAGAATCACAGCGGTCGTACGGCGTACCACCCGGAGGGGTTGGGACGTCGTCGATCTGGGAATTGGGCCTTCGTGTGATCGCACGGAGGCCTTGGTGTTTTCCAGGGGCTTTCGGTGATCACGAGGTGGCACCAGTACGAGCACAACCCAGGAGGACCCATCACCATTGAACTGCGCGTCAACGAGCGCATCCGCGTTCCCGAGGTGCGACTGGTCGGACCGAACGGTGAGCAGGTAGGCATCGTCCGGATCGAGGACGCACTTCGGCTGGCACAGGAGGCCGATCTCGACCTCGTCGAGGTCGCGGCAACAGCCCGGCCTCCCGTCTGCAAGCTGATGGATTTCGGCAAGTACAAGTACGAGACTGCGCAGAAGGCGCGCGAGTCCCGCCGGAACCAGACCAACACGGTCATCAAAGAGATGAAGCTGCGGCCGAAGATCGACCCGCACGACTACGAGACCAAGAAGGGTCACGTCGTCCGGTTCCTGCGTGCCGGGGACAAGGTCAAGATCACCATCATGTTCCGCGGACGTGAGCAGTCCCGCCCGGAGCTCGGCTTCCGGCTGTTGCAGCGGCTGGCCGAGGACGTGAGCGAGCTCGGCTTCGTCGAGTCCTCGCCGCGGCAGGACGGCCGGAACATGATCATGGTGCTCGGACCGCACAAGAAGAAGTCCGAGGCGCGCGTGGACGTGGAGGCCGAGAAGGCGAAGAAGCAGGCCGAGCGTGACGCTGAGCACGAGGCGGAGCGCGCCGAGCGCGCCGAGCAGGTTCAGGCGCACGAGGCCGAGCGAGCCGCCGGCTCCACGAAGAAGCCGAAGGGTCCGGCAGACAACCTCGACCCGGAGTGACGTGATTGCTCCGGCCGGCCGCGAGGACAGCCGGAGCACCGCACCGAGTTCGAGTCAACGAAAGAACAACAGGAGTACATAGCCATGCCGAAGATGAAGACCCACTCGGGGATGAAGAAGCGCGTCCGGATCACGGGCACGGGCAAGGTCCGCCGCGAGCAGACCGGTATCCGCCACCTCGCCGAGGCGAAGTCGTCCCAGCGCAAGCGTCGCCTGAGCGGCACCGTCGAGGTCGCGCCGTCGTACGCGAAGAAGGCCAAGAAGCTTCTCGGCATCTGAGCACCGCCCTTCCCCCCGAACATCCCCGCCGAGTGGGCCCAGTCCGGCTCTGGCGCAGAAGTACAAGGAGTAACACCTCATGGCACGCGTGAAGCGGGCAGTCAACGCCCACAAGAAGCGCCGGGTCGTCCTGGAGCAGGCCAGCGGCTACCGCGGCCAGCGCTCGCGTCTGTACCGCAAGGCCAAGGAGCAGGTCACCCACTCGCTCGTCTACGCCTACCGGGACCGCAAGGCGCGCAAGGGCGACTTCCGCAAGCTGTGGATCCAGCGGATCAACGCCGCGGTCCGCGCCGAGGACCTGACCTACAACCGGTTCATCCAGGGTCTGCGGCTGGCCGAGGTCGAGGTCGACCGGAAGATCCTCGCCGACCTGGCCGTCAACGACCCGGCCGCGTTCTCCGCGCTGGTGCAGGTGGCCAAGGCCGCCCTGCCGGCCGACGTGAACGCGCCGAAGTCCGACGCCGCGGCCTGAGCAACACCCCGAACAGCACTGCAGTGGCGAGCCCTGGTCTGCTGACCGCACAGTCCGTGCGGATCAAGCAGGCCCGGCGGCTCGCCACTCGTGCGTTCCGGCGCAAGACCGGCCGCTTCCTGGTCGAGGGACCGCAGGCGGTCCGCGAAGCCCTCGAGCACCGCGAACTCGTCCTCGAGGTGTACGCCGAACCCGCCGTCGCCACCCGTCACCGTGACCTCCGCGACCTGGCCGAGGCCGCCGGTGTGCCCTGGTTCGAGGTCAACCGCGCCGCCGCCGAGGCGCTCAGCGAGACCGTCACTTCGCAAGGCGTGGTCGCCGTCTGCTCCCTCGTCGACACACCGTTGGACCAGGCGGTCCGTTGTACCGCCAAGTTGGTGGCCGCCGGCGTGCAGGTCCGGGATCCCGGCAACGTCGGCACCTTGATCCGTACGGCGGATGCCGCCGGCGCGGATGCGGTCGTCCTGTCGTCGGAGTCCGTCGACCCACACAACCCGAAGGCGGTCCGGGCCAGTGTGGGCAGCATCTTCCACGTGCCGATCGCCGTCGACGTGGACATCGCCGCGGCCGCCAAGTCCTGGCGGGACCAGGGACTGCAGGTCCTCGCCGCCGACGGGTACGGCTCCTCCGACCTGGACAGCTGCATCGAGGACGGCACCCTGACCCGGCCGACCGTCTGGCTGTTCGGCAACGAGGCCCACGGTCTCCCCGACGGCTTCGACGCCATCGTCGACCGCTCGGTGAAGGTCCCGATCTACGGCCGCGCCGAGTCCCTCAACCTCGCCACCGCCGCCGCCATCTGCCTGTACGCGTCGGCCCGGGCCCAGCGCCGTACCGGTTGACGCCGACGCGGCGGCCGTGTCAGCGTTGGCGCAGCGCGTGCCAGGGCGCCTCCTCTCCGCGGCAAGCACCGAGTGCACCTGGATCGAACAGCAGGACTCATGACGGCCGGTGAACCCTTCGGGACGGCCTGTTTCAGCGGAGCGGGCTGCCCTGGAAGGACCATCGATGTCGACCACACCGCTGCCCGCCAAAGCCAGCCTCAGCCAGCTGCGCATGCAGGCGAAGGACCTCCGCAAGGCTGTGACCAAGGGACGTCCGGACGCGATCGAGCGGGTCCGGGCCCAACACCCCAACTACACAAATGGTTTTACCCTGCGGGACGCGCAGCTGACCATCGCCCGTGAGTACGGGCTGGCCAGTTGGCCCGAGCTGATGGCGAAGGTGGCCACCGAGCTCGTCGAGGGCCGCGAACTGCACCGCTACTTCGGCGTCGAGCTCAACAACGAGACCTGGGACCTGCTCGAGCAGATCGACGAGACCAGTCCGCTCCTCGACCAGGAGCGCGTCCTGTACGGCGCGTACGCCGCCTGCCTGCACTGGCTCGAAGCCGGCAACGAAGCGAACCATGCCCGTGGCGAGCACCTGATCGCCCGGGTCGCACTGCGGATCGGCTGCGTCGAGCTCGGCCTCGGCCACGCGCGGCGTTGTCTGCAGCTCATCCAGAACCACCCGGATCAGATGGGCGACTGGGACGAACCGTTCGCCCGTGAGGCACTCGCCCGCGCGCTCGCGGCGACCGGCTCGCCCGACCAGGCGCGAGCCGAACTCCGCCGGGCGGAGGAACTCACGGCACTGGTCGCGGATCCCAGAGACCGCGAAGTACTGCTGACCGAGCTCGGCAAGGAGCCGTGGTTCGGCCTCACTTCCTGAGGCGAGCCTCGAGCCCGTCGAGCAAGGCGTCGAGGCCGAAGGCGAAGGACTCGGTGAACAGCGCGTTCACATCCTGGTCGGCGCGTCGCCGGACCGACTCCTGCATGCCGGGCAGGTCGGTGGAGAGGACTTCGGCCTGCTGCAGAAGGTCCCCGCTCATCTGCTCCAAGGACTGGCCGGCCCTCCGTGCCATCTCGCGGGTCGCGACCTCGGAACTCGCGGTGCCGAGGACGTAGGACATCACGCTGCCCATCGCGAAATCGACGTCCGGGCCGGAGAAGCCGGCCGCGCCGAACAGCACCAGGCCGCGCGAACCGAGCGTCATGGCGTTCGGCCCGATGCTGGGCCGGACGTACATGATCTCGGGGAGCCACGGATGGCGGAGCACGGTGGCCCGCAGGCTGTGGCCCAACAGCAGCGCACCGTTCCGCCAGCCGACCAGCTCAGGATCCGGTACGTCGACCTCGCTCCAGATCTCGTCGATGAGCAGGTCGATCAGGTCGTCCTTGGTCGGCACGTGCCAGTAGAGGCTGGTCGCGCCCGCACCGAGCTTGGCGGCCAGCTTCCGGATGCTGAGCCCGGCCAGGCCCTCCGCGTCGAGGGTCGCCATCGCCGTCTGCACGATCTGCTCCCGGCTGAGCGCCTCTCGGGCCGGTGCGGCGGCCCGCTGCCGGGTCCAGATCGATTCCTTCATGACGCCATCCTAATAACCTCTGGAACACTGTACGAGTTTGTCGTACAGTGTGCGAGTGACTAGTACACCGTTCGAGTCCTCCTCTGATTCTTCGGCGACCGGCCATCCGCGACGCTGGTGGATCCTGCTGATCCTGTGCCTGAGCCTGATGGTGCTGGTCGTCGACAACACCGTGCTCAACCTGGCGATCCCCTCGCTGATGCGCGACCTGGACGCGACACCCGCGGACATTCAGTGGGTGATCGACGCGTACATCCTGGCGTTCGCCGGGCTGTTGCTGACCGCGGGCAGCCTGTCCGACCGGTTCGGGCGCCGGAAGATGCTGCTCCTCGGGCTGGTCATCTTCGGGGTGGCCTCGCTGCTGGCGACGCTGGCCCAGAACCCAGGGCAGTTGATCGCGTGCCGCGGGCTGATGGGTGTCGGCGGCGCGCTGCTGATGCCGAGCACGCTGTCGCTGCTGTTCACGGTGTTCCCGCCGCAGGAGCAGCGCAAGGCGATGGCCGGCTGGTCGATGGTCGCGATGGTCGGCGTGGTCGCCGGTCCGACCGTGGGCGGTGTACTGCTGAACCACTTCTGGTGGGGCTCGATCTTCTGGCTGAACGTGCCGATCGCCGTCCTCGCGATCATCGGCACGCTGGCCCTGATCCCGGAGTCGAAGGGGCCGGCGCGCGACGTCGACCCGGCCGGCGCGGTGCTGTCGATCATCGGGATGGCGGCGGTCGTGTGGGCGATCATCTCGATCCCGGCCGACGGGTTCGGTTCCGCGAAGGTGCTCGGCGGGCTGGCCGTCGGGGTGGCGGCGCTGACCGGGTTCGCGCTGTGGGAGATGCGGAGTGAGCACCCGATGGTGCCGCTCGCGCTGTTCCGGGATCGGAACTTCAGTGGGACGAGCTTCTCGATCGTGTTGCTGTCGTTCACCGCCGGAGGGCTGCTGCTGGCGCTGACGCAGTACCTGCAGTTCGTGCTCGGGTACACGCCGCTCAAGGCCGGCCTGGCGTTGATCCCGTACGCCGTGGCCGCGACGGTGTTCAACGCTCTCGGGGCGACGCTCGGCAAGAAGATGGCGGATCGCACGCTGATCGTGCTGGGGCTGGTGATCATCGCCGGCAGCTTCGGCATCCTGACCCAGGTCTCCGACCCGACCGGTTACGGCCTGCTGATCATCGGTCTGATGGTGATGGGCGTCGGCGGCGGTCTGGCCGGGCCCGCGGCGTACACGCTGCTCATGCAGGCGGTTCCGCCGGACCACCGCGGTGTCGGATCGGCGATGAACGACACCGTCCAGCAAACCGGTGCCGCGCTGTCGGTCGCCGTACTGGGCAGCGTGCTGGCTGCGGCGTACTCCTCGTCGCTGCCGGACTCGGTTCCCGAACCGGCGCGCACGTCGATCGCGGACACGCTCGCCCTCGGCCCGGACTTCGTCGCCGCGGCCCGGACCGCCTTCACCGACGCCATGTCGATCTCGATGACAGTCGGCTTGATCGGTGCACTGGCCGGCGCGCTGGTCGCTCTCGTGGTGCTGCCGCGCCGGCAGGCCAAGCAGGCGACGCAGGAAGCCGTCCCGGCGGTGGACGACACGGTGCACTGACCTGACGCGGCGCAGCGTTGTCGGCTTTGCGGTAACTAAATTGCGCTAGGTGACCGGGATGTTCCACAAAGCGCGTGCTGGGGGCTTGGGGCGCGGGCTGTGGACAGGCGATTCACGCTCCGGGGCGAGAGGTTCCTAGACTGCAATCCGCAGAAGTTCCGAAACCGAGAGCGAGCCATGTCCGGTCCCAACACTGATTACGACCCGGTCGAAGTGACGCCGCTGCATGCCGAAGAGGTGGAGCGGACCCGCGACGAGGCACTGAAGGCCTTTACCGAGGCGGCCGACCTGGCCGCCCTGCAGGAGGCGAAGGGCGCGCATCTCGGCGAGAAGTCGCCGATCGCGCTGGCCAACCGGGAGATCGGCGCGCTGCCGCCGCAGGGCCGTAAGGAGGCCGGTCAGCGGATCGGCGCGGCCCGGAAGGCGATCAATGAGGCCTTCGCGGCCCGGCTCGCGGTCCTCGAGGCCGAGCACGAGGAGCGGATGCTGGCCACCGAGCGCGTCGACGTGACGCTGCCGTGGCACACCCCCGAGCTCGGCGCGCGGCACCCGCTCTCGCTGATCTCCGAGCAGGTCGCGGACGTCTTCACCGCGCTCGGCTGGGACGTCGCCGAAGGCCCCGAGGTCGAGGCCGAGTGGCTCAACTTCGACGCCCTGAACTTCCAGCCCGACCACCCGGCCCGGCAGATGCAGGACACCTTCTTCGTCGAGCCGGCCGGATCCGGCAAGGTGCTGCGGACCCACACGTCCCCGGTGCAGGCCCGGTCGATGCTGACCCGCAAGCCGCCGATCTACGTGATCTGCCCGGGCCGCGTGTTCCGCACCGACGAGCTGGACGCGACCCACACGCCGGTCTTCTACCAGGTCGAGGGCCTCGTGGTGGACGAAGGCATCACGCTCGCGCACCTGAAGGGCACGCTCGACCACTTCGTCGTCTCGATGTTCGGCGAGGGCCTCGAGGCGCGCCTGCGGCCGAACTTCTTCCCGTTCACCGAGCCGTCGGCCGAGGTGGACCTGAAGTGCTTCGTCTGCCGCGGAGCCTCCGTCGGCAACCCGGACCGCCCGTGCCGCACCTGTGGCAGCGAGGGCTGGATCGAGTGGGGCGGCTGCGGCGTGGTGAACCCACGGGTCCTGCAGGCCTGCGGCATCGACACCGACCGGTACTCCGGCTTCGCGTTCGGGATGGGCCTGGAGCGGACGCTCATGTTCCGCAACGGCGTCGAGGACATGCGGGACATGGTCGAGGGTGATGTGCGGTTCAGCCGCCAGTTCGGGATGGAGATCTGATGCGGGTCCCACTGTCATGGCTTCGTGAGTACGTCGACCTCCCGGCCGGGGTCACGGGTCGCGGCGTCGCGGAGAAGCTGATCCGGGCCGGCCTCGAGGTGGAGACCGTCGAGGAGTCCGACCTGACCGGGCCGCTCGTGGTCGGCAAGGTCCTCACCTACGAGGACGAGCCGCAGAAGAACGGCAAGACCGTCCGCTGGTGCTCGCTCGACATCGGCAAGGACGAGCCGCAGTGGGTGGTCTGCGGTGCGAACAACTTCGCGGTCGGTGACCTCGTGATCGTCGTACTCCCGGGCGCCGTGCTGCCGGGTGGGTTCGCGATCTCGGCGCGGAAGACGTACGGGCATGTCTCCAACGGCATGATCTGCTCGAGCTCGGAGCTCGGCCTGGGTGACGACGGTACGCACGGCATCGTCGTACTCGAGCCGGGTGAGGCCGAGCCGGGTGACGACGCGATCGAGCTGCTCGCGCTGCGCGACGACGTGCTCGACATCGCGGTCACCCCGGACCGCGGCTACTGCCTGTCGATCCGTGGTGTGGCTCGCGAGGCGGCTACGGCGTACGGCGTTCCGCTGAAGGATCCGGCCGACCTGGCGCTCGACGGTTCTGGCTTGGGCGGCTATCCGGTGCGGGTCGATGATGCCGAAGGCTGCGGCGTCTTCGTCACCCGGACGGTGACCGGCATCGACGCGAAGGCGCTCTCGCCGCGGTGGCTGCAGAAGCGGCTGCTGGCGGCCGGGATGCGCCCGATCTCGATCGGCGTCGACATCACCAACTACGTGATGCTCGAGCTCGGCCAGCCGATCCACGGCTACGACAAGGATCGGCTGTCCGGCGAGATCGTGGTCCGGCGGGCCTACGCCGGCGAGAAGCTGATGACGCTGGACGACCAGACCCGTGAGCTGGACGCCGAGGACCTCCTGATCACCGACGACTCCGGCCCGATCGGCATCGCCGGTGTGATGGGTGGCGCGTCGACCGAGATCTCCGACGCGACCACCGACGTGGTGATCGAGGCCGCGCACTTCGACCCGATCGTGATCGCCCGCGCGTCGCGGCGGCACAAGTTGTCGTCGGAGGCGTCGCGGCGGTTCGAGCGCGAGGTCGACCCGCTGCTGCCGCGGTACGCCGCCCAGCGCGTCGCCGACCTCCTCGCCGATTTGGCCGGTGGCACCATCCGGCCGGACGAGACCGTCGTCGACACCCACGCCCTCCCCGAGCCGGTTACCCTCCGCGCCGATCACGCCGCCCGGGTCGCGGGAGCACCGATCTCCATCGCCGAGACCGTCCTGCACCTGCAGTCCGTCGGGTGCGCGGTCGAGCGCGCCGTCGCCGACGCGGTGCCGGCACCGCTCGCGGCGGGTGTGCATGCCCCGGCGCTGGTTGTCGCCGCACCCTCGGCCCCGGCTGGCCTCGCAGCTGGGCTTGCTGGTGATGACTTGCTGACGGTGACTCCGCCTTCGTGGCGGCCCGACCTGCGGGATCCCAATGACTTTGCCGAAGAGGTTATTCGGCTGTTCGGGTTCGTCAACGTGCCATCGGTTCTGCCGCCCGCGCCGGGTGGGCAGGGGCTGACGGTGTCGCAGCGGCGGCGCCGCCGGATCGCGACCGCGCTGGTCGGCGCGGGCCTGACCGAGGTCGTGTCGTACCCGTTCGCCGGGGACGCCGACTTCGACGCGATGGGCCTGCCCGCCGACGACTCCCGCCGTACGACGGTCAAGCTGGTCAACCCGTTGTCCGACGAAGAGCCGTCGATGCAGACCACGCTGCTCGCGACCCTGCTCCGGACCGCCGAGCGCAACGTCGGCCGCGGCGCCACCGATCTGGCGATCTTCCAGACCGGCCTGGTCTTCCTGCCGAAGCCGGACGCGAAGCCCGCACCACTGCCGTCCGTCGCGCACCGCCCGAGCGACGCCGAGATCCAGTCCCTGTACGACGCTCTGCCCGAGCAGCCGCTGCACGTCGCAGTGGTGCTGACCGGTTCACGCACGCCGACCGGTTGGTGGGGCAAGGGTCGCCCGACCGAATGGGCGGATGCCGTCCAGTTCGCCCGGATGATCGCGTCGGTGGTCGGTGTCGAGCCGGTCGTGAAGAACGTGGAGCTCGCGCCGTGGCATCCGGGCCGGTGCGCGGAGTTCTCCGTCGACGGCAAGGTCGTCGGTCACGCCGGTGAGCTGCATCCGAAGGTCTGCCAGGCGTTCGGTCTGCCGGCGCGGTCGAGCGCGGTCGAGCTCGACCTGGACGCGTTGATGGCGGCCGGTCCGGAGTCGATCACGGCGACACCGTTCTCGTCGTACCCGGTGGCCAAGGAGGACGTGGCGTTGATCGTCCCGGCCGAGGTGGCGGCGGCGGACGTGGAGGCGGCGCTGGTCGAGGGTGCGGGGGCGTTGCTGGAGTCGATCCGGCTCTTCGACCTGTACACCGGTGAGCAGATCGGCGCGGGGAAGAAGTCGCTGGCGTTCGCGCTCCGGTTCCGGGCGCCGGATCGCACGCTGAAGGAGAACGAGGTCGCCGACGTCCGGCAGGCCGCGGTCCAGGTCGCCGTCGACCGCTTCGGCGCCGTCCAACGGGTCGGCTAGCCATCATGAGCGGCAGTCATCCGAGGGTGGCAGTGGCGGCGCCGAACGCGGCAGCTGCTGAGGCCGGCGTGCGGGTGGCCGCCGAGGGCGGGAACGCGGTGGACGCGGCGATCGCGGCCACGTTGGTGACGATGGTGAACGAGATCGGCGTGGTCTCGCCGGCCTCGGGCGGCTTCGTCACCCTGCAGGTCGCCGGCGGCGACGCGGTCACCATCGACGGCTGGGTGGAGATGCCGGGCCGCGGCGCGTCCACCGACCGGTTCGGCCGCGGCGTCTGGGACATCACCACCGACTACGGCGGCGGTACGACGACCACCGTCGGCCACGGATCCGTCGCGACCCCCGGCGGGATGAAGGCGCTCGACCTGGCCCACCAGCGATCCGGGAAGGCGCCCTGGCGTGAGGTGGTCCAGCCCGCGATCGACGTCGCCCGGAACGGGTTCGCGCTGAGCCGGACCTCGGGCTACTACCTCGGCTTCACCCACGAGATCATCTTCGGCTGGCACCAGCCGAGCCATCAGGTCGTGCACGAGGACGACGGTTCGGTGATCAAGGCCGGCACCACCGTCGTGATCCCCGAGCTCGCCGAGGCGCTCGAACTGATCGCCCGCGACGGCGCCGAGACCATGTACACCGGTGAGCTCGCCCAGCTACTCATCCACGACATGGCCGAGAACGACGGCATCCTCACCGCGGAAGACCTTGCGGCGTACGAGGCCGTCGTACGGCCGGCGCTGATGGTCCGGCAGAACGGCTGGCGCCTGGCGACGAACCCGCCGCCGGCCGTCGGTGGTGTCGCGGTCGCCGCGATGCTCGCGCTGCTCGACGGCGTACCGGCCGACGGCAGCTGGAGGCAGTCCGAGCTCGAACGGCTCGTCGAGGTGCAGCACGCCGTACTCGGACGGCGGCTGGCCGAGCTGGACGAGGAGGACAGGCGGCAGCTCGAGGCCAACAAGCTGCTGGACCTCGCGGCGGCCGGTGATCTCCGCGCCCTGTCCTCACCCAGTACGGCGACTGTCTCGGTGGTCGACGACGAGGGCGACGCCTGCGCGATCACCGTGTCGTCCGGCTACGGCTCCGGCGTACTCACCCCAGGCACCGGCATCTGGCTAAACAACGCCCTCGGCGAGCAAGAGCTGCTGCACGGCGGTCCGCACAGCCTCGCGCCCGGCACGCGGCTCACCTCGAACATGGCCCCCAGCGTCGCGCGCAGGGACAGCGACGGCGCGGTGCTTGCGATCAGCTCGCCCGGCTCCGACCGGATCCCGACCGCGCTGGCGCAGGTCTACGCGCTCTATACGCACGGTGGGTTGCCGCTGCGCGAGGCGGTCGACCATCCGCGGCTGCACGTCCGCGTCCGTGAAGACGTGGTCGTCGACTATGAAGACGACCTGCCTGTGTCCGGTTCGACCGCGCTGCCGACCCGGCCGATGCCACCGCACTCGATGTACTTCGGTGGCGTCGCGGCCGCGTTCTGGGATCCGGCCGACGGCCTGCTCGCGGTCGGCGACCCCCGCCGTACCGGGGCAGTCGCCATCTCGCCGGGCCAGTAAGGTCAACCCTCTGACAACTGAGCTGGGAGGCAGCCGATGCGGGACACCGAGGACCCCGAGCTCTCCGTCGTCGTACCGATGTACGACGAGGAGGACGTGCTGCCGATCTTCTTCGACCGGATGCATCCGTTGCTCGACAGCCTCGGCATCAGCTACGAGGTGCTCGTCGTCGACGACGGCAGCCGGGACAAGACGGCCGCACTGCTGCTCGAGGCCGTGCAGGACTGGGCCCAGCTCCGCGTCGTCCGCCTGCTCCGGAACAGTGGTCACCAGGCCGCGCAGTCGGCCGGCTTCCGCCGCGCCCGCGGCCGGTACGTCGTCACCATCGACGCCGACCTGCAGGACCCGCCGGAAGTGATCGCCGAGTTCCTGTCGGCCGTCCGCGAGCAGGACGTCGACGTCGTGTACGGCGTTCGCGCGGACCGCTCGAGTGATTCCTGGGCGAAGCGGACGACGGCCCGGCTGTATTACCGGCTGATGTGCCGGCTGGTCGGCAAGGACATCCCGTTCGATGCGGCCGACTTCCGGCTGGTGTCGCGCCGGGTGGTCGACGCGGTCAACGCACTCCCCGAGGACGGCCGGGTGTTCCGGTTGGTGATCCCGTGGCTCGGGTTCCCGAGCGCCGAGGTCCGGTACGTCCGTGCCGAGCGAGCCGCCGGGACGACGAAGTACAGCCTGTCCAAGATGCTTCGGCTCGCGTTCGACAGCGTGACCGCGTTCTC
This sequence comes from Kribbella sp. NBC_01484, assembly GCF_036227145.1. Lineage (NCBI taxonomy): Bacteria > Bacillati > Actinomycetota > Actinomycetes > Propionibacteriales > Kribbellaceae > Kribbella > Kribbella sp. NBC_01484. The sequence goes on along the minus strand of NZ_CP109437.1, from coordinate 383,467 downwards.
GGCGGCGCCGCTGCGGCTGGCGACCTGGCTCGGCCTGCTCGGCGGCCTGATGTCCGCGCTGTTCGTGGTCGGCGCGCTGGCGATCAAGGTGAGCGGCCACAGCATTCCCGGTTGGACATCGACCGTGCTCGCGGTCAGCGTGATCGGCGCGATCCAGTTGCTCTGCCTCGGCCTGCTGGGTGAGTATGTGGCCCGGTTGTTCCAGTCCAGCCAGCGGCGCCCGCAGTTCCTCGTCGGGTACGACAGCCTCGAAGACCAAGGGCATCAGGAACCGGTCCAGCACAGATGAGGCGGTTGCTCCCGTGGCTGCTGCCATTGCTGGTAGCGGTCCTCGGGCTCGCGTCGGTCGACGTCGGTCCCGGCCCGATCGTCAAGTACGCCGTGTACTTCGCGCTGGCGATCGCACTCCCCGGGACTCTCCTGCTCCGCGCCGCGTGGCGTAGTACCGGCAACTGGGCGGAGGACGTCGGCCTCGGGTCTGTCGTCGGAGCGACCTGGCAGCTGATCGGCTGGGCATTGTTCACCGCCCTCGGCTGGCAACGCTGGTTGATCGTCTGGCCGGCTTTGGTACTGGTCGCCTTCGCGGCGTTCGGACGGAGGTTCTGGCGGATCGCCGACCCGAAGCCGTTGCCGGTCGCGTGGACCTGGGGACTGGCCGTGTCGTCAGCGGTCGTGCTCGGCGCGTCAACAGTCGGCGTGATGGCGTATCACCCGATGCCTCCGGGCGGTACGGCGTACTACCCGGACCTGCTCTATCACCTGTCGATGGTGCACGAGCTGATGCGGTCGGTGCCGCCGGAGTTGCCACAGGTCGCGGGGGAGCGGCTGGAGTACCACTGGTTCGCGAACGCCGACATGGCCGGGGCCGTGGACATCACCCGCCTCGCACCGATCGTCGTGGTCTTCCGGCTGTGGCTGCTGCCCTGGCTGGTCGTCGCCCTGCTCGTGTGCGCGACGTTGGCGCGGACGGTGAGTCGCACCTGGTGGACCGGCGTACTCGCGGCTCTCGCTCTGGCCGCGCCGCAGTTGTACTTGCTCGTCGACACGAGTGTGAATCTCGCCGCGCCGGTCAGCTTCCTCAGTCCGTCGCAGACGTTCGGGATGGTCGCCGGTGTGACGGTGGCGGTGTTCCTGATCGAGTTGCTGTTCCGCAACGCCGGGGGCTGGTTGTGGGTGGTCGCGGTCGCCGTCGCGATCGTCGGCGGTGGGTCGAAGCCCGCGGTGCTGCCGCTGCTGGTCGCGGGGGTCGGGCTGGCCGCGGTGTTCTTGCTGGTGACGACCCGGCGCGTGCCTGCGCGGATCGTCATCGCTGGGACCGCGCTGGTGGCGGTGGGTGTGGGGACCATGCTGACGGTTGCCGGGAGCACCAATGGTTCCGGGGTGCAGTTCCTCGCCGTGCTGAAGTCGCTTCCCGTCTACACGGCCGCGACCGGTGATACGACGCAGCCCGGGGCGGGCGGTCTGATTGTGCCGGCGCTGGCACATGGTGCGGTGGTCGGGACGCTGACGCTGCTGTTGGGGTTGCTGCTCACGCTGCAGGCGATGGCGCTGGTCGGCTTCGGGGTCGTCGGCCGGCGGGATCCGGTGGCGTGGTTCCTGCTGGGTGCGATGATCGCCGGCTGGGCGGGTTACCTCTTGATCGACCATCCGTCCGTGAGCGAGTCCTATTTCATCTACACGGCCGCGCCGTTCAGTCTGGCGGGAGCGGGCTGGTTCGCGGCGACCAGTGCCCGCGCGGCGCGCAGGCCGGTCTGGGTGGCGGTCGCGGCGTTCGGCCTCTCGGTGATCTACGCCGGTCTTTTCGTGTGGGCAAGGGGGGTGCCGGCCGGTCCGCCGAGCCGTCAATTGTGGGCGAGTACGCGGCTGCTGCTCGTCGTACTCGCGTTGACGGTCGTGCTGCTGGTCGTGTGGCGGCGGTTCTTGCGGCAGGCGGGTAGCGGGTTGTTCGTCGTACTGATGTTGCTGGCGATCGCGCCGATCAGCTCGTTCATCCAGAGCGCGGTGCATGGGGACACCGAGAAGTCGCCGACGTATCGGGCGCCGCGGTGGGTGGTGTATCCGGATGAGGCCTCGGCGGCGTTGTGGCTGGGTTCGCACTCGGCGCCGACGGATGTGGTCGCCACCAACACGTGGTGCCGGCCGGCCGGACCGCAGACGCCGGGGTGTGACGCGCGGGGGTACCTCGTCAGCGGGATGGCGGGCCGGCGGACGGTGATCGAGGGCTGGGCGTACACGAACCAGGCCATGGCCGCGCAGGGCGTCGGCGGCCGCCGCTACACCGAGCAGCCGTCGCCATGGCCCGAGCGGGTCGCGCTCACCAACCAGACCCTGGCCGCGCCGACCGCGGACGTGCTGCGGCGGCTGCGCGACGAGTACGGCGTTCGCTGGGTGTACGCCGACTCCCGCGACGGGACCGTGTCACCTGCACTCGACCGGCTGGCCGTGCTGCGACACAGCGTCGGCAAGATCAAGATCTACGAACTCGGAGAGTGATTGTCCCGTAACATTGGGTCCGCGTAGACCGTTACCTCTACGCAGGCCCGCCCGTCGCCCACCGCCTCCGACCAACTCGAGGGGTATCCGTCTGACGCATCCGTGGGTGGTTCGATCGCCTCCTTCGCGTCCCCGGCAGTCGGCCTCGTCCTGCCGGTTGCCGCCGAGGTGGGGAGAATCTCGTCCCGGATCGGGTGTGGAGATCGGGTGGGAGATCCTCCCCAGCCTGGCCCGGGTTCCCCGCCTACGGGTCTCGACCTGGGCGGACGTGGCGCATTCACTAACCCGGTCGTCAGCCGTCGACTGCTCGCGGCCGAGCCGGGGCATCTCTGGCGTCGCGCTGGTTGATGAGTGGTGCAGGTCCGGTCAGCGGCGCGGCATCGCCACACCCGCCACCGCCACGGGGCGGGCGGGGTGTGGCGGACTCCCAGGCCATCACAATCACCGAGACGCCGGGACCGCCCGCGGGAGGCCATTGTCCCCGCCTCGTTGTGATGGCCTGGCGATCCGGTCGACGGCACGGGCTACACCCACGGAACCGACCGGAGCGCCAGATATCCCCACGATTGATGCCTTCTCTCCTCGGACGCCGGTGGAGAACGCAGCACGCGCCCGGATATCCGGACAGCGTCAGGGGTGGTGGCGCGGCCTGCGGCGCCGTCGTCTGACGGGCGGGCCCGCGAACACCACGTCGGGCCTTGAACACCCCACGACCTGTCCCAGGCCCCGACAACCTGTCCCAAGCCCCCACGCCTGCCCGAAGTCCTCGCCGACGTACGCCGCCTCCCCGCGGCTGCCGTGTGCCGCCTCCCCGCGGCTGCCGTGCGCCGCCTCCCCGAGGTCCCCGTACGCCCGCCGTACCGCCGCCCGTCCTGGCCGCCGTGTCGCCGCCTCGCCCCGGCCGCCGTACGGCGCCGTCGCGGCCGACTCGTACGCGCCACTTGGTGGTCGGCAGCCGACTTTGTGCACCGTTGACGCGTCGTCGCCAAGGGGGCTCGGTGCGGACTCGGTGCACAAAGTCAGGCGGGTCGGCTACGGGCGGCCGACAGGAGATCCCACGGACGGCGGAGGTGAGGGCTGGGGCTACAGGTCCAGGACGAGCAGGATCTCGTCGCGGTAGTCGTCCTCGACGACGCGGACCGCGCGTGGGTGGCGGCCGACGACACGGTAGCCGAGGGGCTCGTAGAACTGCTCGAGGCCGAGGCCGTCGCGGATGGTCAGCTGGAGTTGTTCCAGGCCGAGGTCCACGGCCGAGCCGCGTAGGCCCTCCATCAGCACGCGGCCGGCGCCGTTGCCCTGGTGCTGCGGATGGACCATGACCCGCAGCACCGTGCGCCAATGCGCCTGTAGTGCGCTGCCGCGATCCACCAGCAGGCCCATCCCGGCGTACCGCTCGCCGGTGTGCAGCACGCCGAGCAGGTCGAGACCGGCCGCGACCCGGCCGAGCGCCTCGTCGAGCGTCTCCGCGACCAGCTCGACCGGGGCGGGTGGTGTGAACCCGACCGCGCCGCCGGCATCGGTGGCCGCGATCCAGGTGTCCAGCAGATCCCCCCGCAAGCCCGGATCCAGCGCGTCGTCCGGTTCCACCACCAGGTACTTCACGGCACCTCCATCTGCGACTGAGTTGCAGATAGTCTAAGGCCCCAGGTCACGCAGAGGCGGGACCGTGCTCGGGTCATCTCAGGTGATCCATCGCCTACTGCGCGGCACTCGGTACGGCACCTCGCCGCACTGGCGCAAAGGCCACGATGCTCCGCATCGAGACCTTCGCTCCAGCACGCCGATGCACCGCACCGAGCACCTGCTCGCTACGGCGCTGGATCACCTGAGATGACCCAACTTCTCCGGGTTGCGGATCAGGTAGAGCTCGGTGATCAGTTCGTCGGTGGTTTCGAGGAACGCGACCGTGTCCGGCTCGTCGTCGAAGTACGCGATGAACGCGGTGTCGTCGTTCAGCGTGGCCATCCGGATCTCGAAGTTCGGGTTCTCCGCGATCACCGCGAACAGCCAGCGGGCGATCTTCTCCGGGCCGTGGATCGGGCGCAGCGCGGCCCGCTTCTTGCCGCCGCCGTCGCTGATCAGTACGGCGTCCGGCGCGAGCAGCGACACGACCTGGTCGAAGTCGCCGGAGCCGGCCGCCGCCATGAATCGCATCGTGAGCTCGTTGTGCCGCGCCTTGTCGACGTGGTGCCGCGGCTGGCGCGCGTGCACGTGCTCGCGGGCCCGGTGCGCGAGCTGCCGGACCGCGCTCTCCGACCGGCCGAGGGTGTCCGCGATCTCGTCGTACGGGAGATCGAACACCTCACGCAGGACGAACGTGGCGCGCTCGAGCGGCGAGAGCGTCTCGAGGACGACCAGCATCGCCATGCTGACGGAGTCGGCCATCTCGACGGCGGCCGCCGGGTCGTCGTTCGACGCGAGGGCCGGACCTATCGGCTCGGGCAGCCACGGGCCGACGTACTGCTCCCGCCGCGCCTTCTGCTCGCGCAGCCGGTTGAGCGCGAGCCGTGTGGTGATGCGGATCAGGTACGCGCGTACGTCGCGGATGTCGTCGTGGTCGATCGCGGCCCAGCGCAGCCAGGCCTCCTGGACCACATCCTCCGCGTCGCTGACACTGCTGACCACCCGGTACGCCGCTCCGACCAGGACGGCCCGGTGTTCGTCGAACTCCCGGGCCAGCTGCTCGTCGTTCACCGGACCGGCCTCAGCTCGCAGAACTCCTTGAAGCCCTGGCTGGTCAGGCCGAGCGCGGCGTTGACGCGGGAGCGGTAGTTCTCCAGCGAAACCATCGCGGTCAGCTCGACCAGCTGCTCGTCGGTCAGGTCCTGGCGCAGCCGCTCGACCTGCTCGTCGGTGACCTCCGGCGGGGTCGCTGTCATCGCCTCGGCGTAGTCCATCACCGCGCGCTCCAGATCCGTGTAGACGTCGCTGTCCCGCCACCCTGGCACATCGCGCAGCTTGACCGGGTCGACACCCTGGTGGTGGAACTCCCAGTAGCCGAAGTCCATGCACCAACTGCACCCGATCCGCGCCGACACCACCATCACCGCCAGTGCCTTGAGCCCGGGATCCAGCGCCTTCCAGCGCGCCGCCGTCCCCTCCAGCAGCAGGGTCGACACCAGCACCCTGCGGTTGTGCAGTGCGACCTTCCCGGGATCCGGCACCTTCCCGTACTTCCGCCGGCTGCCCCACTCCGCCAACCGCACAAACCAGGTCCGCTCATGCTCCAGCCCGATCCGAGCCATCAAACCCACCTCCAGGTCGTCGTCCCCTCCCGGACACGCCCCACCGGCCGCCTGTGACATGAGCTGGGTCACAGCTGTGCAGCTCGACAGGATGTAGTCCTCGTCGAGCGAGGTGGTGAACGAACCGGCAGGCGTGCGGGATGCTGTACGTAGATGGGTACGTCCTGTCGGAGTGCACAGCCGGTGTCTGTTGGATATTCTTCCGGAGCATGGCATACTCATTCATATGAGTGTGAAGGTGGCGGTGGCCGGGGCCAGTGGATATGCGGGCGGTGAGTTGCTGCGGTTGCTGAGCGGCCACCCGCAGGTCGAGATCGGCGCACTGACCGCCGCAGCGAGTGCCGGTACGGCGCTCGGCGCGCACCACCCGCACCTCGTGCCGCTGGCCGGGCGCACCCTGGTCGAGACCACGGCGGAGACGCTGGCCGGTCACGACGTGGTGTTCCTCGCCCTGCCGCACGGACAGTCCGCCGGAATCGCCGAGCAACTCGGCGAGGACGTCACCGTGATCGACTGCGGCGCGGACTTCCGGCTGACCGAGGCCGAGGCGTGGGTCGAGTTCTACGGCGGTGAGCACGCCGGCTCCTGGCCGTACGGACTTCCGGAGCTCCCGGGGCAGCGGGACAAGCTCCGCGGTTCGCACCGTGTCGCCGTACCGGGGTGTTATCCGACGGTCTCCACGCTCGCCCTGCTGCCCGCCGTACAGAACGGCCTCGTCGATCCCGGCCAGCTGGTGGTGGTCGCGGTCAGCGGGACGTCCGGCGCGGGCAAGGCGCCGAAGCCGCACCTGCTCGGCGCCGAGGTGATGGGGTCGGCCTCCGCGTACGGCGTCGGCGGGGTCCACCGGCATACCCCGGAGATCGAGCAGAACCTCACGCCGTACGCCGAGCAGCCGGTGAGCGTCTCCTTCACCCCGGTGCTCGTGCCGATGTCCCGCGGCATCCTTGCCACCTGCAGCGCACCGGTTGCCGACGGCACCGATGTGGCGACGCTGCGGCAGGCCTACGAGGATGCCTACCGCAACGAGCCGTTCGTGCACGTGCTGCCCGAGGGACAGTGGCCGCAGACGCAGGCCACCCTCGGCGCGAACACCGTGCAGCTGCAGCTCGCCCTCGACCCGCGCACCGGCCGCGCCGTCATCGTGGCCGCGATGGACAACCTCACCAAGGGCACCGCCGGCGGAGCCGTGCAGTGCATGAACCTGGCCGTCGGTCTCGACGAGACCCTGGCCCTTCCCCTCGTAGGAGTAGCCCCGTGACCGTAGCCGTCACCCCGGACACCCAAGTCGATCGGAGCGCCGGGGTCACAGCGCCGGCCGGCTTCCGTGCGGCCGGGGTGATCGCCGGGATCAAACCGGCAGGCACGCCGGACCTCACCGTCGTGGTCAACGAGGGCCCGCACGATGTGGCCGCCGGAGTCTTCACCACCAACAAGGTGAAGGCCGCGCCCGTGCTCTGGTCCCAGCAGGTCCTGACCGCCGGCAAGCTGAAGGCCGTCGTCCTGAACTCCGGCGGCGCCAACGCCTGCACCGGACCCGAAGGCTTCCAGGACACGCACCAGACCGCGGAGAAGCTGGCCGAGGTGCTCGGTCTCGGCGCGGCCGAGATCGGGGTCTGCTCGACCGGCCTGATCGGCGAGCGGCTGCCGATGGACAAACTCATCCCCGGCATCGATGCGGCCGTGGATGCGCTGGGCAACGGTCCCGAGCACGGGCTGGCCGCGGCAACTGCGGTGATGACGACCGACAACGTGCCGAAGCAGGCTGTGCTGAAGCACGCGGACGGCTGGAGCATCGGCGGGTTCGCGAAGGGCGCCGGGATGTGCGCGCCGAACATGGCGACGATGCTCAGCGTCATCACGACCGACGCCGTACTCGACCAGCCGCACCTGGACCACGCGCTGCGGAACGCCGTCGGCAAGACCTTCAACCGGCTCGACGTCGACGGGGGAACGTCGACCAACGACACCGTCCTGCTGTTGAGCTCGGGCGCGTCCGGGGTGAGCGTCAGTCCGGAGGAGTTCGAGGCCGCTCTGGCGATGCTGGCCGGCGACCTGGTGAAGCAACTTCAGGCGGATGCCGAGGGCGTCACCAAGCACATCAGCATCACCGTGCAGGGCGCGGCGACCGAGGCGGAGGCGCTGGCCGCCGCGAAGGTCGTTGCTGAGGACAACCTCTGCAAGACGGCGTTCTTCGCCTCCGATCCGAACTGGGGACGGATCGCGATGGCGGTGGGCAACGCCCCGACCGCGTTCGACCCGTCGTTGCTCGACATCACCTTGAACGGCGCGCCGGTCTGCGTTGCCGGTGACAAGGGCGTCGACCGGTCCGAGGCGGACCTGAGCGGCCTGGAGATCGACGTACTGATCGACCTGCACGCCGGCCCGGCGTCGGCCACGGTGCTCACCACCGACTTGTCGCACGCGTACGTCGAAGAGAACTCGGCGTACGCGTCATGAGTCTGACGACGACGCACGCACAGGCGGTCGAGAAGGCCGCGGTCCTGACCGAGGCTCTGCCGTGGCTGAAGGAGTTCCACGGCAAGACGGTTGTGGTGAAGTACGGCGGGAACGCCATGGTGGACGAGGAACTCAAGCGCGCGTTCGCCGAGGACATCGTGTTCCTCCGGTACAGCGGCGTCCGGGTCGTCGTGGTCCACGGCGGCGGCCCGCAGATCAGCGACATGCTCGGCCGGCTCGGCATCGACAGCGAGTTCCGCGGCGGCTTGCGAGTCACCACGCCGGAGGCGATGGACGTCGTCGGCATGGTCCTGGTCGGCAAGGTCGGCCGTGAGTTGGTCGGTCTGCTCAACGCACACGGTCCGTTCGCCGTCGGCATGTCTGGTGAGGATGCCGGCTTGTTCACCGCGGAGCGTCGGACGGCGATCGTCGACGGCGAGTCGGTCGACATCGGGCTGGTCGGGGACGTGGTCGACGTACGGCCGGAGGCGGTGATCGATCTGATCGACGCCGGCCGGATCCCGGTCGTGTCGACGATCGCGCCGGACGAGGACGGCCAGGCGCACAACGTGAACGCCGACACCGCGGCCGCCGCGCTGGCGGTCGCGCTCGGCGCCGAGAAGCTGGTCGTGCTGACCGACGTGGCCGGGTTGTACCGGAACTGGCCGGACAGCGACGAGATCATCACCCAGATCGACGCGGCCGAGCTGGCCGAGTTGCTGCCGTCGCTCGCGTCCGGCATGGTGCCCAAGATGGAGGCCTGCTTGCGCGCGGTCGAGTCGGGCGTCTCCCGGGCGACCGTGATCGACGGGCGGGTGCCGCACTCCCTGCTGCTGGAAATCTTCACCGACGCCGGAAGTGGAACCCAGGTGATTCCGTCATGACCGAACTGCTGACCGTCGACGGCACGCAGAATGCTCTCACCGAGCGGTACACCAGTGCGCTCATGAACACCTTCGGTGCGCCGAAACGGGTGTTGGTCCGCGGCGAGGGCGCGTACCTGTGGGATGCCGACGGCAACAAGTACCTCGACCTGCTCGGCGGACTCGCGGTGAACTGCCTCGGCCACGCGCACCCGTTCGTGGTGTCCGCCGTGACGTCGCAACTCGCCACCCTCGGCCATGTCTCGAACTTCTTCGCGTCGGCACCGCAGATCGCGCTGGCCGAGAAGCTGCTCGGCCTGTTCGATGCCCCCGGCAAGGTGTTCTTCACCAACTCCGGCACCGAGGCGAACGAGGCGGCGTTCAAGATCACCCGTCGCACCGGGCGGACCAAGATCGTCTCGACCGTCGGTGCCTTCCACGGGCGGACCATGGGCGCGCTCGCGGTGACCTGGAAGCCGGCGTACCGGGAGGCCTTCGCGCCACTGCCCGGCGACGTGGAGTTCGTCCCGTACGGCGATGTGGACGCGCTGGCCGCGGCTGTCGACGACGAGACCGCGGCCGTCGTGCTCGAGCCGATGCAGGGGGAGAACGGCGTCGTCGTACCGCCGGCCGGATACCTGCAGGCGGCGCGGCGGATCACCTCGGAGCACGGCGCGCTGCTGTGGCTCGACGAGATCCAGACCGGGATCGGCCGGACCGGGACGTGGTTCGCGTTCGAGCCCGAGGGGATCACACCGGACCTGGTGACCGTCGCGAAGGGCCTCGGCGCGGGGATCCCGATCGGTGCGTGTATCGGGCTGGGCGCGGCCGCGGACTTGTTGCAGCCGGGCAACCACGGGACGACTTTCGGCGGCAACCCTGTCGCGGCGATCGCGGGTCTCGCCGTCCTGACGGTGATCGAGCGGGACGGGCTGCTCGCCCAGGTGAATGCCGTCGGCAACCACCTCGCGTCGTCGATCATCGCGCTCGACCATCCGCTGATCGCGGGCGTGCGCGGTCGCGGGCTGCTGCTGGCGATCGAGCTGACCCGGCCGGTGTCGGACCAGGTCGCCGCGCTGGCGCTGGCCGCCGGGTTCGTGATCAACAACCCGATTCCGGACGCGTTGCGGCTGGCGCCGCCGTACATCCTGAGCAAGGCTGACGCTGATAGTTTCGTCGCGGCCCTGCCCGGGCTGCTGGACCAGGTGGAGACCCGATGACCGTCAGGCACTTCTTACGTGATGATGACCTCAGTCCGGTCGAGCAGGACGAGGTGCTGACGCTGGCTGAGCAGATGACGACGGACCGGTACGGACACCAGCCGCTGGCCGGCCCGAAGACGGTCGCGGTGATCTTCGACAAGAACTCCACCCGGACCCGGATCTCGTTCACGGTCGGCATCACCGAGCTGGGCGGCCTACCCATGGTCATCGACGCGCAGAGTTCGCATCTGGGGCGCGGTGAGCCGATCGCGGACACCGCGCGGGTGCTGGAGCGGCAGGTAGCGGCAATCGTCTGGCGGACGTCCGGGCAGACCCGCATCGAGGAAATGGCGGGAGCCTCGCGGGTGCCGGTGATCAACGGGCTGACCGATGAGTTCCACCCGTGCCAGATCCTCGCCGACCTGCAGACCGTGCGGCAGCACAAGGGATCGACCGCCGGGCTGAAGCTGGTCTACCTGGGTGATGGTGCCAACAACATGTCGCACTCCTATCTGCTCGGTGGTGCGACGGCCGGGATGCATGTGGTCATCGCCTCGCCGGCCGCCTACCAGCCCGATCCGGCCATCCTGGCTCGTGCGGCCGAGATCGCGGCGTCGACCGGAGGCTCGGTCGCTTGGACGGCGGATCCGGTGGCGGCGGCCGACGCCGCCGACGTGGTGGCCACGGACGCATGGGTGTCGATGGGGCACGAAGCCCAGGTCGCCGAGCGGGCGGAGCCGTTCGTCCCCTACGCGGTGACCGAGGAACTGATGGCGAAGGCAAGCTCCGACGCGATCGTGCTGCACTGTCTGCCCGCCTACCGCGGCAAGGAGATCGAGGCGGCCGTGATCGACGGACCGCAGTCGGTCGTCTGGGACGAGGCCGAGAACCGCCTGCACGCGCAGAAGGCGCTGCTGTCCTGGCTGCTGGCAAGGAGCTTCGCAGCATGAACGTGGCAGTGCCGACGACCAAGACTGCGCGTCAGCAGCGGATCGTCGATCTGCTCGGGCGGCAGCCGGTGCGCTCGCAGACCGAGCTGGCCGACCTGCTCGCGGCGTCCGGCCTCGTCGTCGGCCAGGCCACGCTGTCCCGCGACCTGGTCGAGATCGGGGCGGTGAAGGTCCGCGACTCGTCCGGCCAGCTCCTGTACGCCGTACCGGGTGAAGGCGGCGACCGTACGCCGCGAGCCGGCGAGGCGGCCGCCTTCGAAGCCCGGCTGGGCCGAGTGGCGTCGGAACTGCTCGTGAGCGCCGAGGGCAGCGCCAACCTGGTCATCCTGCGAACCCCGCCGGGGGCGGCTCAGTACTTCGCGTCGGCGATCGACCACGTGGGACTGGACGACGTCCTCGGCACCATCGCCGGCGACGACACGGTCATGGTCGTCTCCCGCAACCCCACCGGCGGCGAGGCCCTCGCGGCCCGCTTCCTGGGCCTGGCCGAACGCGCCGACACCAAGCCGGACCACACGGTCGTACCCCTCAAACACCTGACCGACGACTGACTGGCAGCCCGACCTGGCCACCCGCCGTCAGCCGCCCACTCCGAAGCCAAGTAAAGGAAATGTGAGATGAGTACGGGAGAAAGCGCTGCCCTGTGGGGTGGGCGGTTTGCGGGCGGGCCGGCGGATGCGTTGGCGGCGTTGAGCAAGTCGACCCAGTTCGACTGGCGGCTGGCGCCGTACGACGTCGCGGGGTCGAAGGCGCATGCGAAGGTGCTCCACCGAGCTGGACTGCTGACAGACGAGGATCTGGAGAAGATGCTCGCCGGGCTGGATGAGCTGCTGGCTGACGTACTCGCGGGGCGCTTCCTGCCTGCCGAGGGCGATGAGGACGTGCACACGGCGCTCGAGCGCGGGCTGCTGGACCTGCTGGGGGCCGAGCTGGGTGGGCGGTTGCGTGCCGGGCGGTCGCGGAACGACCAGGTCGCCACGCTGTTCAAGGGCTACCTGCGCGAGCACGGCCGAATCATCAGCCGGCTGCTGCTGGAGCAGGTGAGCACGCTCGCCGAGCAGGCCGAGAAGCACCTCGGGGTCGCGATGCCGGGCCGGACTCACTTGCAGCACGCGCAGCCGGTCCTGCTCTCGCACCACCTGCTCGCGCACGCCTGGCCGCTGATCCGCGACCTCGACCGGCTGGCCGACTGGGACGCCCGCGTCGCCGCGGACTCGCCGTACGGATCGGGCGCGCTGGCGGGCAGCTCGCTGGGGCTGGACCCGCAGTTCGTCGCGACCGAGCTCGGCTTCACCAACTCCTCGGCGAACTCGATCGACGGGACCTCGTCGCGCGACTTCGTGGCCGAGTTCGCGTTCGTCACCGCGCAGATCGGGGTCGACCTGTCCCGGCAGGCGGAGGAGGTGATCATCTGGGCGACGAAGGAGTTCGGCTTCGTCGAGCTGGACGACGCGTTCTCGACCGGGTCGAGCATCATGCCGCAGAAGAAGAATCCGGACATCGCCGAGCTCGCCCGCGGCAAGGCCGGCCGGCTGATCGGTAACCTCAGCGGCCTGCTCGCGACACTGAAGGCGCAGCCGCTGGCGTACAACCGAGACTTGCAGGAGGACAAGGAGCCGGTCTTCGACTCCATCGACACGCTCGAGGTGCTGCTGCCCGCCTTCACCGGGATGATCCGGACGCTGCGCTTCAACACCTCGCGGCTGGAAGAGCTCGCGCCGCAGGGCTTCTCGCTCGCGACGGACATCGCCGAGTGGCTGGTCCGGCAGAAGGTCCCGTTCCGGGTCGCCCACGAGGTCGCCGGGGCCTGCGTGCAGGAGTGCGAGAAGCGCGGCATCGAGCTCTGGGACCTCACCGACGAGGACCTGGCCGCCATCTCACCCTCGCTCACCCCGGACGTCCGCTCGGTGCTGACGGTGGAGGGCTCGCTCGCCTCCCGGAACACCCGCGGCGGTACGGCGGCCGAACGGGTCACCGAGCAACTGGCCGAACTCCGCACCCGCGCCACCGCTCTCACCGAACGCCTCGCCTGACGCTCGTCTAGGGTGCTGCGCATGCCCGTACGCCGCTCGCTGCTCGCGGGTCCCGTCCTCGACGTGGCCCCGAAGCTCCTCGGCATGGTCCTGCGCAGCACCACCGACGAGGGGACGGTCGCCGTCCGCCTCACCGAGGTCGAGGCGTACGACGGCCCGAACGACCCCGGCTCGCACGCCTACCGCGGCGAAACACCGCGGAACGCGGTGATGTTCGGCCCACCCGGATTCCTCTACGTCTACTTCACCTACGGCATGCATTACTGCATGAACGTGGTCGTCGGCCCGGAAGGCCGGCCCTCAGCGGTCCTGCTCCGGGCCGGCGAGATCATCGAAGGCCTCGACCTGGCCCGCGCCCGCCGCGGCCAACCCGACGCCCAGAAGGTCGTCGTCAACCAGGCACGTGCCGGTGTCCGAGCCGGACCGGTCGTCAAACGGCCCAACGGCAATCCGGACCGCGACCTCGCACGCGGCCCGGCCCGGCTGTGTGTTGCCCTCGGCATCGGACGGGACGGCAACGGCGCAGACCTGCTCGCCAAGGACTCGCCCATCCAGCTTCTCCCCGGCCCCGGCTTCGACGGCGAACCGTCCACCGGTCCCCGGGTAGGTCTCCGCGAAGCGGCCGACTGGGCCTGGCGCTTCTGGATCCCGGGCGATCCGACGGTCTCGCCGTACCGCCCGCACGTCCCGAAGCGCCGCGCCTAACGCTTGGCCAGCTCGAGGACGTAGTCGAGCTGCGGAAGACCGTGCTCCACCTCCGGATCCGGGAACAGCCCGATGTGATGCACCCCGGCCGCCTCCAGTGCGTCGAGGTGCGTGGCCGCGTCGTCCAGCGTGCCGATCGCCCCGATCTGCGTCCACCAGTCGACCGGCATCCCCACGAGCCCTTCGACGCCCGACTCGTCGAACAGCTTCTTCATGTCGTCGAAGAACGGCAGCGCGGTCACACCCGGGTGCTTGTCCCCGATCCGCCATCCCAGCCACGGCGCCGTCCACTCGTACGCCGTCTTGCGGTCACTCCGCACACACATCGCAGTGAACACGGCGACCACGAACCCCTCAGGTGATCCGGCGTACTCGACCGACTGACGCACGTACGGCGGCGTCGCGGGCTCCGCGAGTACGACGCCTCCCGCGACCCGGCCGGCCAGTGCCATCGACTTCGGTCCCATCACGCCGAGCAGGATCGGCGGCGGCTCGACCGGCGGCGCGTCCAGCTTCACATCCTTCAGGTAGACGGCCTTGCCCTCGAAGCTCACGTTCTCCCCGGCGAGCAGCCGGGTGACGGTCGTGGTGACCTCTTCGAGCGTGGTGAGCGGCGACTTCGGCCGGACGCCCATCTGGCCCATCCACTCCTGCACGCCATGGCCGATGCCGGGCAGGAACCGCCCCGGCCCGAGCGCCTCCAGCGTCGCGAACTCCATCGCGGTCACCGCGGCGGTGCGGGCGACCGCGGGCACGATGCCGAGGCCGATCTTGAGACGCTCGGTCGACGTCAGAGCGGCCGACACCAACGACGGTCCGGCGGTGAAGAAGCAGTCCTCGATGATCCACAGTTCGTCGGCCCCGCCTTGGTCCAGACGGCGGGCCACGTCGGTGACGAGGGCGGCGGGGTAGGTGCGCGGGAAGCACATTCCGAGAGCGGTCATGCGAAGACGGTAGAGGCAGGCGCCGACAGTTCGCCGAGGAGTCGGTAAAGGTCTTCCCACGGGTGGCGGGGGAGCGAGCGTAGGTGACCTCGCTCCGGGTAGGTTTCCGGTATGGCCCGTCCGCACTACGCCTCCCGTCTCGAGGACTGGTTCAACATCGGGGTGCAGGCGATCCTCCGGCGTCGCGGCTGGCGGGAGCGGATCATCCCGCATGTCGGCTACGGGACCTCGGAGTTCGTCCGGGTGCTGGCCCGCGTCGTCCTCGGCCGGGACCCGCGCAACCAGCCGCGGTTCGACGAGGACCAGGTGGTGCGGGGCTGGAAGGTGTTCGTCACCGCGCCGGCGACGAAGGTGCCGGTCTCGGTCACGGTCGGCGGGCAGACGTTCGAGGCGATCAGCGACCGGGGTGGGTTCATCGATCTCACCGTTCCGGTGGTGCTCCCGCCGGGCTGGCACGAGATCAACCTCGGCGTGCACGGCGAGCGGCAGGCCAGG
Source organism: Kribbella sp. NBC_01484 (assembly GCF_036227145.1). NCBI lineage: Bacteria > Bacillati > Actinomycetota > Actinomycetes > Propionibacteriales > Kribbellaceae > Kribbella > Kribbella sp. NBC_01484. The sequence continues at coordinate 368,080 of NZ_CP109437.1, read as the reverse complement.
GCCCGGGTCTACGTCCCTGACCCGGATGCGACCTTCGGACTGGTCAGCGACATCGACGACACGGTCATGCTGACCATGCTGCCGCGGCCGATGATCGCCGCCTGGAACACGTTCGTCCGCGATGAGCAGGCGCGTCGCGTCGTACCAGGGATGGCAGAGCTGTACGACGAGCTCCTGGCGGACCACGCGGGTGCGCCGATCTTCTACCTGTCCACCGGTGCGTGGAACACGGCTCCGACGCTGACCCGCTTCCTGGCCCGGCACGGGTACCCGGTCGGACCGTTGCTGCTGACGGACTGGGGGCCGACCAACACCGGCTGGTTCCGCAGCGGGCAGGAGCACAAGCGGACCGCACTGCGCCGGCTGGCGAAGGAGTTCCCGAACGTCCGCTGGGTCCTGGTCGGCGACGACGGCCAGCACGACCCCCAGTTGTACGGCGACTTCGCGCAGACGCACCCGGATCACGTCCGCGCCATCGGCATCCGTCAGCTCACCCCGGCCGAGCAGGTGCTGTCCCACGGTCTTCCCGTTCCCAACCCGGACCCGGGTGCCCACGATCCACAGCGGCCGACGGCTGCCACGGTCCAGGGGCCTGACGGCCATGCGCTCCGTCCGCAGCTCCGCGACGTACTGACGCGTCCCGAGCCCACCTGAGGCTCGTCGGCTCGAGTACAGGACACTTGTAGCTGACCGACGTACTCGAGGAGAGCCAAGTGACCGACAGCGGGACCGCACGCCGCACCCAGGTGCTGGATGACCTGGACAGCCGTGGCCTGATCGCCCACTCCACCGACCCGGACGCCCTGCGGGCCTCGATGGCGGCGGGACCGATCACCTCCTATGTCGGCTTCGACCCCACCGCACCCAGCCTGCACATGGGCAACCTGCTGCAGCTGCTGACGCTTCGACGGCTCCAGCTGGCCGGCCACAACCCCATCGGCCTCGTCGGTGGCGCCACCGGTCTGATCGGCGACCCCAAGGAGAGCTCCGAGCGGGTGCTGAACCCGAAGGACGTCGTCCACCAGTGGGTCGAGCGGGTCCGCAGTCAGGTGGAGAAGTTCGTCGACTTCGACCCGGCACTGCCGAACCCGGCCCGGATCGTCAACAACTACGACTGGACCAAGGACCTCAACACGCTCGACTTCCTGCGGGACATCGGCAAGCACTTCCCGGTGAACCGGATGCTCGGCCGTGAGGTGGTGAAGGCCCGGTTGGAGCAGGGGATCAGCTACACGGAGTTCAGCTACGTGCTGCTGCAGTCACTGGACTACCTGGAGCTGTACCGGCGCTTCAACTGCACGCTGCAGACTGGCGGTAGCGACCAGTGGGGGAACCTGACTGCCGGAGTCGAGCTGATCCGCCGTACTGACGCCGGCAAAGCGCACGCCCTGGCTACGCCACTGGTGACCAAGGCCGACGGGACCAAGTTCGGGAAGACGGAGTCCGGATCGGTGTGGCTGGATCGGGAGCTGACGTCGCCGTACGCCTTCTACCAGTTCTGGTTCAACAGCGACGACCGCGACGTGATGCAGCTGGTGCGGTTCTACACGTTCCGCACGGTGGATGAGATCGCAGCCCTCGAGCAGGCGACGATGGAACGTCCACAGGCCCGTGAGGCGCAGCGTGTACTCGCGGAGGACGTCACAACGCTGGTGCACGGCGCTGAGGAGACGAGGAGAGTGCAGGAGGCATCCAGGGCGCTCTTCGGCCAGGGGGAGCTGGCGTCCCTCGACGGCTCCACACTCGTCGCCGCACTACGCGAAGCACCCCATGTCGAACTAGGCGCCGGCGAACCGATGCCGACGTACGGCGATCTGCTGGTGAAGGCGGGACTGGTCGCCAGCAAATCGGCTGCGCGGCGGACGGTCGCCGAAGGCGGTGGATACCTCAACAACGAGAAGGTGAAGGACGCCGAGTACGTGCCTGGCACGGACGATCTGCTGCCCGGGGGAGTGCTGGTGCTGCGCCGCGGGAAGCGTTCGTTTGCAGGCGTTCTGGCCTCGCGGCCGCAGGACTGACGGCGGTCGGCTCCACTCCCACATCTGGGTTGCCGAGAGCAAATTACAACCGTGTGATCCTGCCCACCGGGAACCGATTTGACCGGCTACCTGCGAGCCACGTAATGTTCTTCTTGTTGGAGCGAGGCGCGGGACGCGAAAGCGGCCGGTCGCTCCGAACCCCCCAAGGCTAGCTCAGTCGAAACGCGTCCTCGGACTCGGGTCGGCAGCTCAGACGCGGCGGGTGAGCGGAAAAACTGGGACTTGACTCGGTGGATCTGCTCCGGTAGAGTAACGCAGGTTGCCCCGGGGTCCTCAGCTGCAAGGCTGGGACGCGGTGTGCGTCCGATTCTTGAGAACTCAACAGCGTGCCGAAAGTCAATGCCGAAATTGTATTATCCCCGTACATGGGCTTCGGATGATGTTCTGCCAGGGATCTTTGTGGTTTTTGGTGGGGGTTGTTTGTTGTCTGTGTCGGATTCCTTTGAAATATTTTCTGGATTCAAGTCAGTTTGATTTGTTTCTGATGTTCAGAGGATCACTCGATGTGTCGGCTCACCGGTTTTCCGGTTTGTCATATTTTTCAACGGAGAGTTTGATCCTGGCTCAGGACGAACGCTGGCGGCGTGCTTAACACATGCAAGTCGAGCGGTAAGGCCCCTTCGGGGGTACACGAGCGGCGAACGGGTGAGTAACACGTGAGCAACCTACCCTCAACTTTGGGATAAGCCTCGGAAACGGGGTCTAATACCGGATATGACTTCCGCCTTCATGGGTGGGGGTTGAAAGTTCTGGCGGTTGGGGATGGGCTCGCGGCCTATCAGCTTGTTGGTGGGGTAATGGCCTACCAAGGCTTCGACGGGTAGCCGGCCTGAGAGGGCGACCGGCCACACTGGGACTGAGACACGGCCCAGACTCCTACGGGAGGCAGCAGTGGGGAATATTGCGCAATGGACGAAAGTCTGACGCAGCAACGCCGCGTGAGGGATGACGGCCTTCGGGTTGTAAACCTCTTTCAGCAGGGACGAAGCGAGAGTGACGGTACCTGCAGAAGAAGGACCGGCCAACTACGTGCCAGCAGCCGCGGTAATACGTAGGGTCCGAGCGTTGTCCGGAATTATTGGGCGTAAAGGGCTCGTAGGCGGTTCGTCACGTCGGGAGTGAAAACTCGGAGCTTAACTCCGAGCCTGCTTCCGATACGGGCAGACTAGAGGTAGGCAGGGGAGAGCGGAACTCCTGGTGTAGCGGTGGAATGCGCAGATATCAGGAAGAACACCGGTGGCGAAGGCGGCTCTCTGGGCCTTACCTGACGCTGAGGAGCGAAAGCGTGGGTAGCGAACAGGATTAGATACCCTGGTAGTCCACGCCGTAAACGTTGGGCGCTAGGTGTGGGGGACATTCCACGTCCTCCGTGCCGCAGCTAACGCATTAAGCGCCCCGCCTGGGGAGTACGGCCGCAAGGCTAAAACTCAAAGGAATTGACGGGGGCCCGCACAAGCGGCGGAGCATGCGGATTAATTCGATGCAACGCGAAGAACCTTACCTGGGTTTGACATATAGGGAAATCTCGCAGAGATGCGGGGTCCGTAAGGGTCCTATACAGGTGGTGCATGGCTGTCGTCAGCTCGTGTCGTGAGATGTTGGGTTAAGTCCCGCAACGAGCGCAACCCTCGTCCTATGTTGCCAGCACGTTATGGTGGGGACTCATAGGAGACTGCCGGGGTCAACTCGGAGGAAGGTGGGGATGACGTCAAGTCATCATGCCCCTTATGTCCAGGGCTTCACGCATGCTACAATGGCCGGTACAAAGGGCTGCGAAACTGCAAAGTGGAGCGAATCCCAAAAAGCCGGTCTCAGTTCGGATTGGGGTCTGCAACTCGACCCCATGAAGTCGGAGTCGCTAGTAATCGCAGATCAGCAACGCTGCGGTGAATACGTTCCCGGGCCTTGTACACACCGCCCGTCACGTCATGAAAGTCGGCAACACCCGAAGCCGGTGGCCTAACCCTTGTGGAGGGAGCCGTCGAAGGTGGGGCTGGCGATTAGGACGAAGTCGTAACAAGGTAGCCGTACCGGAAGGTGCGGCTGGATCACCTCCTTTCTAAGGAGCATTGACGCCAGGTTCCGTTAAGGGTCTGGTGTCTACTCGTCGTTTCCTGGACGTCCGTTCCAGGGCGACGGTGCTTCGGAATGTGGAACATTGACCATTAGGCTCGGATCTCGAGCTGCGAGGCTAGTACTACCCACTTGTGGGTGTGGAACGTGGAGCGGTGAAGAGTGAAGGGCCGAGGCGCGCTGTTGGGTCCTGAGGAATCGGGCCCGGCTCACTGGACGTGATGTCTGGGGGGACGTGGACTGGTTTTTCTGGGTCACAGCCACACTGGATGGTTTTGGTGTGGTGGGTGGCTGGGGCCGGCTCTCACCAAACTGCTGGTGGGTTCGCTTGATGGGTGTGTTGTTTCCCTGGATGGTGTGCTCGATCATGTGTGTGGTGGTTTAAGGGTTGGTGTTCCTGCCCGTATTTTGAGAACTGTATAGTGGACGCGAGCATCTCTTTGTAGCGTAATTTTGTCTTTTGTTGTTTGTTTTTGTGACAAGCTACTAAGGGCAATCGGTGGATGTCTTGGTACCAAGAGCCGATGAAGGACGTTGGAGCCTGCGATAAGCCCCGGGGAGTTGGCAACCGAGCTGTGATCCGGGGGTGTCCGAATGGGGAAACCCAGCTGGCATTCTAAAGCCAGTTACCAGTGCCTGAACACATAGGGTTCTGGAGGGAACGCGGGGAAGTGAAACATCTCAGTACCCGCAGGAAGAGAAAACAATAGTGATTCCGTGAGTAGTGGCGAGCGAAAGCGGATGAGGCTAAACCATGTGCGTGTGATAGCCGGCGTGCGTTGCGTATATGGGGTTGTGGGAGCATTCGGGTCTTAATGCCGTGAGACCAGAGAGTTATAAATCGCTGTTGAAGTCGAATCTTCTGGAATGTCGAGCCGTAGTGGGTTATAGCCCTGTAGGCGTAAGACAGTGACTCTCGAGTGTTTTCCCAAGTAGCACGGGACTCTTGAAATCCCGTGTGAATCTGGCGGGACCACCCGCTAAGCCTAAATACTTCTTGGTGACCGATAGCGGACTAGTACCGTGAGGGAAAGATGAAAAGTACCCCGGGAGGGGAGTGAAATAGTACCTGAAACCGATTGCCTACAATCCGTCGGAGCATCTCCTTGTGGGGTGTGACGGCGTGCCTTTTGAAGAATGAGCCTGCGAGTTAGTGGTGTGTGGCGAGGTTAACCCGTGTGGGGTAGCCGTAGCGAAAGCGAGTCTGAATAGGGCGCTTTAGTCGCATGCTCTAGACCCGAAGCGGAGTGATCTATCCATGGGCAGGTTGAAGCGTGGGTAAGACCGCGTGGAGGACCGAACCCACCAGGGTTGAAAACCTGGGGGATGACCTGTGGATAGGGGTGAAAGGCCAATCAAACTCCGTGATAGCTGGTTCTCCCCGAAATGCATATAGGTGCAGCGTCGCGTGTTTCTTACCGGAGGTAGAGCACTGGATGGTCTAGGGGGCTTACCGGCTTACCGAAATCAGCCAAACTCCGAATGCCGGTAAGTGAGAGCGCGGCAGTGAGACTGCGGGGGATAAGCTCCGTAGTCGAGAGGGAAACAGCCCAGATCACCAGCTAAGGCCCCTAAGCGATTGCTAAGTGGAAAAGGATGTGGAGTTGCCCAGACAACCAGGAGGTTGGCTTAGAAGCAGCCACCCTTGAAAGAGTGCGTAATAGCTCACTGGTCAAGTGATTCCGCGCCGACAATGTAGCGGGGCTCAAGCAATCCGCCGAAGCTGTGGCATTCACACTCGTACCAGGTGTTGTCTTCGGACGGCATCCAGGTGTGTGGATGGGTAGGGGAGCGTCGTGCAGCGTGTGAAGCAGCCTAGTGATGGAGTTGTGGATGCTGCACGAGTGAGAATGCAGGCATGAGTAGCGAATGACGGGTGAGAAACCCGTCCGCCGGATGATCAAGGGTTCCAGGGTCAAGCTAATCTGCCCTGGGTAAGTCGGGACCTAAGGCGAGGCCGACAGGCGTAGTCGATGGACAACGGGTTGATATTCCCGTACCGGCATTAACACGACCCGACCGAACCCGCTGATGCTAAGGACCAGAATCCATGACGCCTTCGGGCTGAGTGGTGGACGGTTTGACCCGAGGTGGTAGTAGGTGCATTGAGGAGTGACGCAGGAGGGTAGTCCAACCGCGGCGATGGTAGGCGCAAGCTGATCCGCGGGCAAGGTGGTAGGGCGAGGCATAGGCAAATCCGTGTCTCACATAGCCTGAGAGCCGAGGCGGACCCGTTTAGGGGAAGTGGATGATCCCATGCTGCCGAGAAAAACTTCGCAGTGAGTGTTAGAGCCGCCCGTACCCCAAACCGACACAGGTGATCAGGTAGAGAATACCAAGGCGATCGAGTGAACCATGGTTAAGGAACTCGGCAAAATGCCCCCGTAACTTCGGGAGAAGGGGGGCCGGATCCGTTAGGTGACTTGCTCACCGACGCGGTGATGGCCGCAGAGACCAGGCCCAAGCGACTGTTTACTAAAAACACAGGTCCGTGCGAAGAAGTAATTCGATGTATACGGACTGACGCCTGCCCGGTGCTGGAACGTTAAGGGGACAGGTTAGTCGGCTTAGGCCGGCGAAGCTTTGAACTTAAGCGCCAGTAAACGGCGGTGGTAACTATAACCATCCTAAGGTAGCGAAATTCCTTGTCGGGTAAGTTCCGACCTGCACGAATGGCGTAACGACTTGGGCGCTGTCTCAACCGTGGACTCGGCGAAATTGCATTACGAGTAAAGATGCTCGTTACGCGCAGCAGGACGGAAAGACCCCGGGACCTTTACTACAACTTGGTATTGGTGGTCGGTACAACTTGTGTAGGATAGGTGGGAGACTGTGAAACTCGGACGCCAGTTCGGGTGGAGTCATCGTTGAAATACCACTCTGGTTGTTCTGGCTGTCTAACTTTGGTCCGTTATCCGGATCAGGGACAGTGCCTGGTGGGTAGTTTGACTGGGGCGGTCGCCTCCTAAAAGGTAACGGAGGCGCTCAAAGGTTCCCTCAGCCTGGTTGGCAATCAGGTGTCGAGTGTAAGTGCACAAGGGAGCTTGACTGTGAGACAGACATGTCGAGCAGGGACGAAAGTCGGAACTAGTGATCCGGCGGTGGCATGTGGGAGCACCGTCGCTCAACGGATAAAAGGTACCCCGGGGATAACAGGCTGATCTTCCCCAAGAGTCCATATCGACGGGATGGTTTGGCACCTCGATGTCGGCTCGTCGCATCCTGGGGCTGGAGTAGGTCCCAAGGGTTGGGCTGTTCGCCCATTAAAGCGGCACGCGAGCTGGGTTTAGAACGTCGTGAGACAGTTCGGTCCCTATCCGCTGCGCGCGCAGGAGACTTGAGAAGGGCTGCCCCTAGTACGAGAGGACCGGGGTGGACGAACCTCTGGTGTGCCAGTTGTTCCGCCAGGAGCACGGCTGGTTGGCTACGTTCGGGAGTGATAACCGCTGAAAGCATCTAAGCGGGAAGCACGCTTCAAGATGAGGTCTCCCACCGGGTTAACCGGGTAAGGCCCCCAGTAGACCACTGGGTTGATAGGCCAGAAGTGGAAGCATCGCAAGATGTGGAGCTGACTGGTACTAATAGGCCGAGGGCTTGTCACACACACCCACCCATGGTGGGTAGCAAACCCCCAACAGACACTGCGCTACGTAACTGAGAGAAGCATTCGCGTCCACTGTACGGTTCCCGAAATACGGTCAACCCCCAGCCCACCAAACCCCACACGGGGTTTGTGGCTTGGCAGGATGGTTGGTTGATATTTCTATAGAGTTTCGGTGGCCATAGCGTCGGGGAAACACCCAGTCTCCATTCCGAACCTGGAAGTTAAGCCCGACAGCGCCGATGGTACTGCGATCGGGAGATCGTGGGAGAGTAGGACGCCGCCGGACATTCACACTGTTAAGGGCCACCCCGTAAGGGGTGGCCCTTAACACATGTCCGGATCTTCTCGGCCCGCACCGCCAGGTCCACGGGAGCCCTCGATGGGGCTCCCCGGCGTGGGTGGCGGTAGGTTTGTGCGGTTACCGCACCACTGCATCGTTTGCACAGCATCGTTAGGAGTCACCGTGGCTACGCCACCTCGCAATTCTCACTCCGGCTCGGGGGATCGTCGTGGTTCGTCCGGTGGCGCCGGAGGTTCCGGTCGCTCTGGAGGCGGCCGGTCCGGTGGAAGCAGCGGGCGATCCGGTGCGGGCGCCGGCCGATCCGGCGGTTCTGGTGGTGCCGGGCGGTCAGGTGGTTCTGGCGGTGCCGGACGATCTGGTGGCGCGGGCGGCTCCGGGCGACCTGGTGCCGGTGGCTCCGGACGATCGGGTGGTGCCGGCGGTTCTGGCGCTGGGCGGTCTGGTGGTACCGGCGGGCGCGGTGGTTCTGGCGGTGGGCAGTCTTCCGGTGGGTATCGGGGACCGTCCGGCCGTGGGGACGGACCGCGGACGAGTGGGCCGCGTGGTGGATCACGGGACGGGCGTTCCGGGGATCGTGACGACAACCGGTACGACAACCGGCGCGGGTATGCCGGGGCGCGGGGTGATGACAAGGCTGAGCGGGATCCGTTCCGTGGGCAGTTGTCCGATCGTGAGCAGCGCGATGACCGGGGTGCCGGTGCTCGTGGCGCCGGTCGTGATGACCGGGCCGGTGGTTACCGCCGTCCCGAGGGACGTGACGACCGTGGGAGTGCGGGCCGTGGTGGTCCCCGACGGGACGAGAGCGGCTTCCGGCGGGACGAGCGGCCGGCTGATCGCGGTACCTACCGCAGGGACGACCGGTCTGGACGCGACGACCGCGGCGGTCCCCGCCGCGACGAGCGCGCCGGCGACCGCGGCGGCTACCGCCGCGATGACCGCTCCGCAGGTGGCGACCGCGGCGGCTACCGGAGCAGCGAGCGTTCCGGGAGTGGCGATCGCGGCGGCTACCGGAGCGATGACCGATCCGGTGGTGGCGATCGCGGCGGCTACCGGCGTGACGAGCGCTCGGGTGGTGGCGATCGCGGTGGATACCGGCGTGACGAGCGTTCCGCAGGTGGGGACCGTGGCGGCTACCGGAACGAGCGTTCTGGCGGCGGTTATCCGCGGGCCGGGCGGGACGAGCGTGGTGGGCGCGATGAGCGTAGTGGGTATCAGCGGGATGACCGGGGTGGTCGGGATGAGCGGCCGGCTCGGGATGGGTACCGTGGTGCGGCGCGGGGGAGCGGGCCGGCTCGGGGTGAGCGTGGCGCGTTCCGGCGGGATGAGCGTGGTGGCGACTCGCGTGGGCGTTCGGGGCCCCGACGGGACGACCGGGACGAGCGCCGTGGTGGGCCTCGGCGGGATGATCGGGGCGAGGAGAGGGTTGGGCCTCGCCGGGACGATCCGGCCATTCCGGAAGGGATCACCGGGGCTGAGCTCGATCGTTCGGTGAAGGCCGAGCTGCGGTCACTGCCGCGGAGTCTGGCGGATCTGGTCGCCCAGCATCTGGTCGCGTCGGGGCGGTTCCTCGACGACGATCCGGAGCTGGCGTATCAGCATGCCCGGACGGCGCGGCGATTGGCTGCGCGGCTTGGCGGCGTACGGGAGGCTGTGGCGATCACGGCGTACCTGGCGGAGCATTATGACGAGGCGCTGACGGAGTTCCGGGCGGTCCGGCGGATGACCGGGAACCACGAGGTCCTCGCGATGATGGCTGACTGCGAGCGAGCGCTCGGGCGGCCGGACAAGGCGCTGGCGCTGACGAAGGACAAGCACGTCCGCGAACTGTCGGAGGGTACGCAGATCGAGCTGCTGATCGTGGCGGCCGGTGCGCGGCGCGACATGGGGCAGACGGCGGCGGCGATCCAGACGCTCGAGGTGCCGGAGCTGACCAAGCGGACGCGGGCCGAGTGGTTGCCGCGGCTGCGCTATGCGTACGCCGACGCGCTCGAGGCGGCTGGGCGCACCGAGGACGCGCTCATCTGGTTCCACCGGGCGGCCGGCGTCGACGGGGACGGTGTCACCGGCGCTGCCGAACGCGCTGCCCGGCTCGAAGGCCTCGAGTTCACCGACCTCGACGAAGACGACACCGTCGTGGACGACGAGTACTTCGAGCAGGAAGACGACCTGGCCGAGCAGGAAGACGCAGCGGACGAGCTGGAAGACGCCGCGGACGAGCTGGAAGACGCCGCGGACGAGCTGGACGACGCGGCGGACGAGCTGGACGATGCTGCGGACGAGCAGGAAGACGCCGTAGCCGAGCTGGAAGAGGCTGCGGACGAGGGTCTGGTGGACACGCCTGCGGAAGACGACAAGCCGGAGGAATAAGACAGCGCGCTCGACGCACAGCCGCGTTCAGCTCGAGCGGGGGAGAATGGGGCGATGACGGAGAGCGTGGGTGGGGCGGGCGAGCCGCTGGGGGCCGAGGCTCCGGTTCGGGTGCTGGTGGGTAGCGCGCTTGCGAAGGGCGCTACCCGGCTGCAGGGCGCCGTGCTGATGGTGGAGAAGGGCCAGGACGACGCCATCCACCAGGTGCGGGTGTCGTGCCGGCGATTGCGGAGCGACCTGAAGCTGTTCCGGAAGCTGCTGGCGGGCGACTGGGCCGGCGAGTTGCGCAGCGACCTGGCCGCCCTGGCCCAGGCGTGCGGTGAAACCCGGGATCTGGAAGTGATCGCCGCGCTGGTGCGCGAGACCGCGAACAGCGAGGACGACGAAGAGCACGTCGAGACGATCCTGACGACGCTCACCGTCGGGCTGGACCGGGCCTCGGCACGATCGGCCGAGGTGGTGCTGGGGGCGACCACCGCGGAACTGCTCGAGACACTCGAAGCCGTCGCCGCGGCGCCGGACCTCAAACCCACGGCCGCCAAGCCGTGCGGCGAGGTCCTGCCCGAGCTCCTCGATGCCGCCAACCTCAAGTTCACCCAAGAGGCCAACAAGCTGAAGCCCTGGACTCCGGACGACGACTGGCACGAGGTGAGGCTGTTGGCGAAGCGCGTCCGATACGCCGCCGACACCAGTGCGTCCGTGCTCGGTGACGAAGCCAAAGCCACCGCCACCCAAGCAGCCAAATATCAAGAGCTATTGGGCCAGCACCAGGACCACTGCGCCGCGGCCGACGCTCTGACCGCCATGGCCGAGGACGCAGCCGCTCAGGACGACCCAGAGCTGTCCTTCACCCTTGGACGCCTGACAGAGCGCCACCGGGCGGCTCGCAGGCCACTCCGCGAGGAGTTCCTCAGCCTGTACCACCGGCCCTGACAGCTCACAGCGTCCGGAACAGCAACCCCACCCGCGGCTTAGGACCGAACGACGTCGCTTTCTGCGGCAGTACGGCGCCCCGCACGGCCGACCGTAGTACCTGATCCATCCGAGGCGCGACGAGCTCCACAGCCGCCTGCTGAGGCCCAGCCAGCGCCACCGCGTCCTGAAGGGTGTGGTGGAAGCTGATGTCCGCCTCAACCACTCCCCAGGCCGGCAGCAACAGGTCGTGAAGCATCGAGACAGTTGGAGCTTCCTGTCCGCGCGTGGAGCGCAGAGTCACCCAGCTCGACCCATCGGTCACGGCGATCCGGTCCGGCACACGTTCCACTCGACCGGGCAGCACCTGCCAGCCCTCCGGGGTACGCGTCTGGACTGTGGCGAGGTCGAGCCCCGGTACGACGCGGTGGATCGGATCCAGCGTGAGTGGGTGGCGGTTGTAGTCGACCAGCATCGCCAGACCGAACTCCGCACTCGGGCGGGTCGGTTCACGCCGCTGGCGTTCCAGGTACGCCGCATAGCGGTGGTGGCCGTCCGCGATGAGCGCCTCGTGCTGAGCCAGCTCCGCTGCGATCATCGCCAGCGTGGAAGGGTCCTCGATCCGCCAGATCCGGTGATGTGCGCCGTTGTAGGTGTCAGCGACGACCCATGGATCACCAGAGCGGGCGTTGTCCACCGCATCACTCGCCGCGCCACCATCGCCGTATGCGAGCAGGATGGGCTCCAGGTCGGCGTCGGTCGCTTCCATCAGTTCGAGCCGGTCGTCCACCCAGTGCGGCATGACATCCTCATGGGGCAGCACCACTCGCGCCGCCGGATCCAGGCCGAGTGAACCGACCAGTCCGCACAGTACGGCGCTCCCCAGTTGCTGCTCGTACACGTACAGCGCGGGCCGCGGGTCCTGCACGACCACACCGTCGCGTTGCCACCCGGTCAGCCGTCGCGCGGGTTCGTCGTACCGGCCGGGGCCGAGGTCCGGATCGCGTGGAAGGATGAGCCTCACCATGTTGTGCAGATCAGAGTCAGTCAGCCGCCGGACCAGGGCGGGTTCCAGTACGTCGTACGGCGGTGACGTGACGGCGCCGAGCGCGCTCACCTTGCCGGCGACGAACCGCCACGCGCGCAGCGGGTCGAGCCGCAGGGCGCCCCTCGAGTCCGGCCCGCTTGATGGCATGGGCGGAATCGTACGGGGGGAAGCATGACCACGGAACGGAAAGCGCCCGCGCCGCTCTCGGCGTGTGATGAACCCCTCGCCAGCCGGTACGACGTGGCCCTGCTCGACCTGGACGGGGTCGTGTACGTCGGCCCGGATCCGGTCCCGGACGCGCCCGAGAACCTGCGGAAAGCTGCCAAGGAAGGCATGCGGATCGGCTACATCACCAACAACGCGAGCCGGCCGGCGCGGGTCGTCGCCGAGCACCTGGCGTCGTTCGGGCTGGATGTGATCGCCGACGACGTGGTGACGTCCGCGCAGGCGGCGGCGAAGTTGATCGCCAGCGAGTTCCCCAAGGGTTCGCCGGTGCTAGTGGTCGGTGGTGAGGGGCTGTACACGGCCCTTGAGGAGTACGGGCTGAGTCCGGTCCGGAGCAGCGACGCGCGGCCGGTCGCCGTCGTCCAGGGATTTCACCCGGATGTGAACTGGGTGATGCTCGCGGACGGCGCGCACGCGATTCACGAGGGCGCGAAGTGGTTCGCGACCAATCTGGATCTGACGATTCCGACCGCGGCCGGGAAGGCGCCGGGGAACGGGACGCTGGTGCGGGCGATTCGCGCCGCCGTCGATGTGGATCCGGTCGTCGCCGGAAAGCCCGAGCCGCCGCTGCTGGAGACAAGCATCGAGCGGCTCAAAGCCCAGCGTCCGTTGATGATCGGGGACCGGCTGGACTCGGATATCGCCGGGGCGCACGCGGTCGGGATCGCGAGTCTGTGGGTCGCGACGGGCGTGAACGACGCGCATGATCTGGCCCGGGCGTCGAAGGACCAGCGGCCGACGTACATCGCGGCCGGGCTGGGCGCGCTTGCGGAGAAGCAGGCCGGCGTGACGGTCGACGGTGCGCGGCACGCGTGTGCGGGCTGGACCGCCGAGGTCGTGAACAACGCGGTGTCGGTGAAGGGCGAGGGCGCGCCGTACGACGGTCTGCGGGCGATCCTGTCCGCGGTGTGGGCCGCGGTCGACGCACCGGCGAAACCGGGCCCGAAGCCGGCCAAGACGGCCGGTCGCACCCGTCGCCCGCTCCCGAAGCCCGCGCCGGCCCCCGGCACGATCGCCATCGACGCCGCCCTGCACCGGGTCGGCCTGGACAAATAGACGCATGCCCCCTCACCTCGAGGGTTGCCCGCTGAGATTTCCAGGGGGCAACCCTCCAGCTGAGGGGCTGCCCGTTCGGTTGGGGGGTTGGGCAGTTGGGGGGCGGGGCTGGGTGGTATTGCGGGGGTGAGGCGATACCGTTGCTGGGGACGAGCGAGGAGGCAGTCATGGTGTTGGACGCACTGCGCGGCTACGTACAGCTGGCGAGCGGGCTGACCGAGGTCACCCGGCAGAAGGCCCAGGCGGCCGCGAAGGCGCTGTTGCAGCAGACCGGCGCGGATTCGCTGACGACCGGGCTGACCAGCAAGGTGAGCGAGCTGACCGACGAGATCGTTGCCACCAGCAAGAGTAACCGTCAGCTCCTGCAGGCGATCGTGTCGAACGAGGTCGAGGGCGCGGTCGCGCGGCTCGGGTTCGTCCGCGCCGAGGAGGTCGCGGCGCTGACCCGCCGGGTGCGGGCGCTCGAGGGCGAGCTGGCCGAGACCCGCGGCACCGCGCCCGCCGCTGCCGCGCCGGCCGGTGACGAGCTGGAGGACGACGACTGGTCGGCACCGGTGCCGAAGAAGGTAGCCAAGAAGGCGGCCGCGAGGAAGGCACCGGCCGCGAAGAAGGCGGCCAAGAAGCCGGCGGAGAAGCCGGCGGAGAAGGCGTGACATGACCGAGCATCCAGGCGAGCAATTCCCGCCGGACGTGGACCCCGACGTCGAGCCGGGCTTCGCACCGGACCCGTCCGAGGAAGCGCCCGCGCTCCCCGACTACGACACCGAACCGGGCCCGCAGAACCACGCGTACGCCGAGGCCGAGGTCGACACCGAAGCAGCCTTCGAAGCGTCGCCGGACGAATCAGCCGCCGGTGAGACGGCTGAGGAGCACGCGCATGTGGACCCGGCCGAGGTGGAGTTCGGTCCCGAGTTCGCGCGGTCCCCGGGCCAGGAACACGAACACTCCTTCCTGGCCGAGTCCGCCGAGGATCCCGCTCCGCGCGAGCAGGGTCATCCTCTCGTGGAGGAGACGATGTCCCGGCTTGACGAGTTGCGCGACCGGCCGGTGAGTGAGCACGCCGAGGTGTACGCCGACCTGCACGAGCGACTGCAGAGCGCCCTGGTCGAGGCCGACGCCGAGCACGGTGACCGAGGCCAGACGGTCTGAGTGGCCAAGGGAGTCAAGCGATCGCGGCTCGACGCCGAGTTGGTACGACGCGGTCTCGCGCGGTCTCGTGAGCACGCGAGCGACCTGATCGCGGCCGGCAAGGTGAAGGTGTCCGGGACTGTGGCCACCAAGCCCGCGACCGGTGTCGGCGCCGACGCACCGATTCTCGTCGACACGTCCGGGACGGACGACCCCGGCTATGCGAGCCGTGGTGCGCACAAGCTGATCGGTGCCCTCGAAGCCTTCGACCAGGTGCAGGTCAAGGGCCGCCGATGCCTCGACGCGGGCGCGTCCACCGGCGGATTCACCGACGTACTGCTCCGCAACGAAGCAGCTCACGTGATCGCGGTCGACGTCGGCTACGGCCAGCTGGTGTGGTCGTTGCAGACCGACGAGCGCGTCACGGTGATGGACCGGACCAACGTCCGCACGCTGACCCTCGACACCATCGGTGGTGAACCGGTCGATCTCGTCGTCAGCGACCTCAGCTTCATCTCGCTCACGCTCGTGCTCCCGGCGCTGATCGGCGTCGCGAAGCCGGACGGTGACCTGGTGCTGATGGTGAAACCGCAGTTCGAGGTCGGTAAGGAGCGGCTCGGTAAAGGCGGCGTCGTCCGCGACCCCGAGTTGCGCGCGGACGCCGTACGCGGAGTGGCGGCCAGGGCTGTCGAGCTCGGCTGGGGAATCGCGGGCGTCGCGGCCAGCCCGTTGCCTGGTCCGTCAGGAAATGTCGAATACTTCCTGTGGATACGCCGGTCAGCGTCGGCGCTCGATGAGACGATGCTCCAGACCGCTGTTCGGAGCGGTCCACAGTGAGAGGTGGGGTCGTTGGTGGGTGAGCGCGAGCCGCGGCGCGTGCTGCTGGTGACGCACACCGGGCGGGAACTGGCGGTGGAGGTGGCGCGCGAGGCACACCGGCTGCTGACCGGCGCCGGGATGCAGGTCCGGCTGCTCGGCGACGAGGCCGAGGCGCTCAAGCTCGACCCGGTGGAGATCGTCGACGACCACGAGAAGGCGGCGCTGGACGTCGAGCTGATCATGGTGCTCGGCGGCGACGGCTCGATCCTGCGCGGCGCCGAGCTGGCCCGCCCGCACGGTACGCCGGTGCTCGGGGTGAACCTCGGTCACGTCGGGTTCCTGGCGGAGGCCGAGGTGGACGACCTGGAGCGGATCGTCCAGGTGGTGGTGGACCGCAGCTACACGGTCGAGGAGCGGATGACGCTGGCCGTCGAGGTCCGGCTGGCCGGCGAGCTGATCTTCGACACCTGGGCGCTGAACGAGGCGAGTGTGGAGAAGGCGGCCCGCGAGCGGATGCTCGAGGTGCTGGTGGAGGTCGACGACCGCCCGCTGTCCCGCTGGGGCTGCGACGGCGTCGTGGTGGCGACCCCCACCGGGAGTACGGCGTACGCGTTCTCCGCGGGTGGTCCGATCGTCTGGCCCGAGGTCGAGGCGATCCTGATGGTGCCGCTCAGCGCGCACGCACTGTTCTCGCGGCCGATCGTGGTGGCGCCGACGTCGCGGCTGTCGATCGAGCTGATCCCGTCCTGGCACGGGCGCGGTGTGCTGTGGTGTGACGGCCGCCGGATGGTCGAGGTGCCGCCGGGCGCCGAGATCGAGGTGCGGCGCGGCACCACCCCGGTCCGGTTGGCCCGGGCGCACGAGGCGCCCTTCACCGACCGGCTGGTGGCGAAGTTCGATCTCCCGGTGCTCGGCTGGCGTGGCGCCGCCGAACGCAAACGCAACGGCAACAGCCAACAGGAGAAGACCTGATGCTCTCCGAAATCCGCATCACCGGATTGGGCGTGATCGAGGACGCCACGCTGGACCTCGATCCGGGGTTCACCGCGGTCACCGGCGAGACCGGGGCCGGCAAGACGATGGTCGTGACCGGGGTGAACATGCTGCTCGGCGGCCGGGCGGACAGCGGCCTGGTGCGGCACGGCACCCGCCGGGCGCGGGTCGAGGGCCGGGCCAGCGGCGTACCGAAGTCGATCGTGCAGCAGGCCGAGGACCGTGGCGGTGAGCTGGACGACGACGAGTTGCTGATCGCCCGCGAGCTCTCCGCGGAGGGCCGGTCCCGGGCGTTCCTCGGCGGCGCGTCCGTCCCGGTGTCCGTGCTGGGTGAGGTCTCCGGCGATCTGGTCGCGATCCACGGCCAGGCCGACCAGTGGCGTCTGCTGCAGCCCGCGCGGCAACGCGAAACCCTGGACACGTTCGCCGGCAAGCCCCTGCTCGTGCCCCTGCAGGAGTACGCCGCGGCCTACAAGCGGCACCGCGAGGTCGAGGCCGAGCTGACCGAGCTGACCACCCGGCAGCGCGATCGCCTCGCCGAGGCCGACCTGCTCCGCTTCGGCCTGGACGAGGTCGCGAAGGCCGAGCCCTTGCCGGGCGAGGACATCGAGCTCGCCGCCGAGGAGGACCGCCTCGCGTACGCCGACGGCCTGCGGACCGCGGCCACCACGGCAGCCGACGCCCTCGCCACCGAGGACATGGACTCCACCCGGCCGAACGACGTGATCGGGCTGCTCGCTCTGACCAAGCAGGTCCTGGATGCGGAGCGCCGGCACGACCCCAAGCTGGCCGAGCTGGCGGACCGGGCCGGCGAACTCGGGTACCTGGCCGCCGATCTGGTCGGCGAACTGTCGTCGTACGCCGCTGATGTCGACACCGACCCGGCTCGGCTGGCGGTGGTGAGCGAGCGGCGCTCCTTGCTGACCGGTCTGGTTCGCAAGTACGGCGCCGAGCAGGGCACCGTGGACGAGGTCCTCGAGTGGACGAGGCGGTCCGCGACTCGCCTGGCCGAGCTGGACGGTAGCGATGAGCGAGTGGAGTTGCTCACCGCTGAGCTGGCAGAGCTGGACGCGAGGCTCGCCGACCTGGGCCGGCAGATGCGCGAGGCCCGGATCGAGGCCGCGGAGCGGCTCGGCGTTCTGGTGTCCGAGGAGCTGACCGGCCTGGCGATGCCGCACGCGAAGCTGTCGGTCGTGGTGCACGAGACCACGGCCGGACCGTACGGGATCGACGAGGTCGAGTTCTGCTTCGCGGCGAACCCGGGGAGCCCGGCGCGCCCACTCCAGAAGGCCGCGTCGGGCGGTGAACTCTCCCGGGTGATGCTCGCGCTCGAGGTGATCCTGTCCGACACGCACCCGGTGCCGACGCTAGTGTTCGACGAGATCGACGCCGGGATCGGCGGCCGCGCCGCGGTCGAGGTGGGCAAGCGGCTGGCCCGGCTGGCGGAGAAGACCCAGGTGATCGTGGTGACGCACCTGCCGCAGGTGGCCGCGTTCGCGGACCGTCACGCCATGGTGCTGAAGAGCGACGACGGCTCGGTCACGACGAGTGGTCTGGTCGCGCTCGACGACGATGCCCGGCTGAAGGAACTGTCGCGGATGATGGCCGGCCTGGAGAATTCCGACGCCGCTCAGGCCCATGCGGAGGAACTCCTCGCCCTCGCGGCGGAACGCCACAAACCCCGGCGGAAGAAGCGCTGAACCCCGCCGCATTTCGTTCGAAAGGACGATTTTGACGCAGCGTTACTGTTATTTCAGTGCGTGAACAAGGGCCTGCCCGGGTAAATGACCAGGGAAGGGGCTCTTGACATGGCAGGATGAGAGCGCGATGAAACTGCCCAGCCTGCGGAGAGCGCGACCTACTGAACTGCCCGGGACCGCCGGAGTGGTCCGGCTCGATCGGCGTACCAAGAATCTCACGAAACGGCTGAAGCCGGGCGAGATCGCGGTCATCGACCATGTCGATCTGGACCGGGTCAGCGCCGAGGCGCTGGTCGACTGCAAGGTCGCCGCGGTGGTGAACGTCGCCGACTCGATCAGCGGCCGCTATCCGAACCTCGGTCCGGAGATCCTCGTCGAGGCCGGGATCCCGCTGGTCGACGGGGTCGGCCGCGAGGTGTTCTCGATCCTGCACGAGGGCGAGCGGGTGCGGCTGCACGAGGGCTCGCTCTACCGCGGCGAGGAAGTCGTCGCCAAGGGCGTCACCCAGGACAGCCAGACCGTCGCGGAGCTGATGGACGAGGCCCGGTCCGGGCTGTCCAGCCAGCTCGAGGCCTTCACCGCCAACACCCTCGAGTACCTGCGGCGCGAACGCGACCTGCTGCTCGACGGTGTCGGCGTCCCCGAGATCCACACGCCGATGGACGGCAAGCACGTGCTGATCGTGGTCCGCGGGTACGACTACCGCGAGGACCTGGTCGCCCTGCGGTCGTACATCCGCGAGTACCGGCCGGTGCTGATCGGGGTCGACGGCGGCGCCGACGCCCTGGTGGAGAACGGGTACGCCCCGGACCTGATCGTCGGCGACATGGACTCGGTGCGGGACGACACGCTGAAGAGCGGCGCCGAGGTGGTCGTGCACGCGTACCGCGACGGCCGCGCGCCCGGCTCGGAGCGGCTGGAGCGGCTCGGGGTCGACTCGATCGAGTTCCCGGCCACCGGCACCAGCGAGGATGTCGCGATGCTGCTGGCCGACTCCAAGGGTGCCTCGCTGATCGTCGCGGTCGGCACGCACAACTCGCTGGTGGAGTTCCTCGACAAGGGGCGCTCCGGGATGGCGAGCACCTTCATCACCCGGCTGCGGGTCGGTGCCAAGCTGGTGGATGCCAAGGGTGTCGGCCGGCTGTACCGCAGCCGTGTGTCGACCTTCCAGGTGGTCGCGCTGGCCGTGGCCGGCCTGTTCGCACTCGGCATGGCGTTGGTCGCGATCGGCGCCGACGACGTGCTCTGGTCGATCCTGCGGGCGCGCTGGAGCGACTTCGTCTACTGGATCCGGGAGCTGTTCACGTGATCGACTTTCGCTACCACATCGTCTCGATCGTGGCGATCTTCTTCGCCCTGGGCGCCGGTGTGGTGCTCGGTTCCGGCCCGCTGAAGGGCGCCGGCAACGAGCTCGTCCAGGCCCAGGCCGAGAAGGACCGGCAGCAGCTGGCCGACGCGCGGGCCGAGCTGGTGCAGGTGAAGGCCCTGGACAAGTACCGCGACGACTTCGTCGCCAAGGTCACCACCGGGCTGACCGACGGCAAGCTGACCGGCAAGAAGATCGTGGTCGTGACGATGCCGAACGCCGACGGCGACCTGACCACGTCGATCCAGGACGAGCTGGAGAAGGCCGGCGGCCAGGTGACCACGAAGGTGGCGCTGGACGCCAAGCTCTTCGACCCCGGTCAGCGTCAGCTGGTCGAGTCGCTGGTCACCCAGCTCGTCACCGCGGACATCCAGTTCCCGGCCGACAGTACGACGTACCAGCGGGCCGGACTGATCCTGGCCCGGGGGGTCGCGGCCAAGGAGGAAGGCAGGACGGCCGACGCCGACTCGACCAAGATCCTCAGCGGACTGACCGGCGCGAAGCTGTTGTCGCTGAAGCCGTCGCAGATCAAGGACCGGGCCACCTTGTTCGTCGTCGTGGCCGCCAAGCCGCCGACGCCGACGCCGGACAACTCGACGTACAACGACTCCGTCGACTTCATCCAGGGTCTGGATGAGGGCAGCGGCGGTGTCGTCGTGGCCGGTACGCCGGAGACCGCACAGAACGGCGGTCTGATCAAGGCCTTGCGGAGTGACTCCGAGGCGTCCAAGATCGTTTCCTCGGTGGACGTGGCCGATCTCCCCTCCGGGCAGATGACAGTCGTCTTCGCGCTGGTCGAGCAGGCGAGTGGCAAGGCGGGGCACTACGGCGCCATCGACGCGAAGAACGGCGTCGCGCCGTCGGCCGTACAGACGAAGGACAACTGACGTGGGAATTCTCAGCGCTGCCGTCGCGGCAGCCGCCACCGCCGCGCTCGAACGCGCCGCGGACAAGCTGCCGAAGGAGAACCGGGAGCCGTTCGAGCGGACGAACCATCGCGGTGAGCCGGTCACGTTGCTGGAGGGACCGATCGCGGTCCTCGGCGCGCTGGCCGGGGTCGCGGCGTCGAAGTCCGACGGCAAGGTCAAGGCGGCCGCGCTGCTCGCGGGCTCGGTGTCGGGTGCGGTCGGTGCGTACGACGATCTGCGCGGCACCGCGCAGGCCAAGGGTTTCCGCGGCCACTTCGGCGCGTTGAAGCGTGGCGAAGTGACCAGCGGCGCGGTGAAGATCCTCGGCGTCGGTGCGGTCGGCCTGGCCGCCGCGGCGCTGCTGCCGCGCAGGTCCAGTGGCGTGAAGGCGGTCGCCGGAATCGTTGCCGACGGCGCCTTGATCGCCGGCACCGCCAACCTGACCAACCTGCTCGACCTGCGTCCCGGCCGTGCGCTGAAGGCGGTCGCCGCGGTGAACGCGCCGCTCGCGGTCGTGAACGGCCCGGCCGGCGCGGTCGTCGGAGCGGCCGTGGCCTCTGCCCCGTCCGACCTCGGCGAGCGTTCGATGCTGGGCGACTGCGGCGCGAACGGCCTCGGCGCCATCACCGGTACGGCGCTCGCCGCATCGCTCCCGCGGCCACTCAAGACGCTGGTGCTGGGCGCGGTCGTCGCGCTGAACCTGGCGAGCGAGAAGGTCAGCTTCACCAAGGTCATCGCAGGCAACCCGGTCCTGGACAAGATCGACCAGTGGGGCCGACGACCCAGGTGAGCGAAGACGGCTCGGCCGGCCGGCCGAGCGCGGGAGCGCGCGTAGCGCAGGCGGCTCTGCTCATTGCCGGGATCACCGTGCTCGCCCGAGTGGCCGGCTTCGGCCGCTGGCTCGTCTTCTCGAAGACCGTCGGGGCCGGTTGTCTCGCCGAGGCCTACACCACAGCGAATCAGCTGCCGAACATCCTGTTCGAGGTGGTCGCCGGCGGAGCGCTGGCCGGTGTGGTCATCCCGGTGCTGGCCGGCCCGGTGGCGCGGGGCGACCGAGCCGCGCAGGGGCGCATCATCGGCGCACTCTTCTCGTGGTCCTTCCTCCTGCTGGCGCCGTTCGCCTTGCTGGCTTGGGTTCTTGCAGGTAGGTACTCGGACGCGATGCTGGACCCCGGCGCGGAGTGCGGTGGTTCGGTGGCGACTGCGACGCGGATGCTGGCGATCTTCGTGCCGCAGGTGTTCGGCTACGCGATCGCCGTGATCGCGACCGCGGTTCTCCAATCCCACAGGCGTTTCGCGGCCGGTGCGTTGGCGCCACTGATTTCGAGCCTGGTGGTCATTGCCACCTACTTCCTGTTCGCAGCCGCGGCGCCTGACGCCGACGCCGCCTCACGGAGTGCCGCCGGCCTGCTGGCCTGGGGTACGACGGCCGGAGTGGCCGCACTGGCGCTCACGGTCCTCGTGCCGATGCTTTTCCTGCGCCTGCCGATCAGACCCACACTGCGACTGGACCCTGGCGTCGGGCCGGTGCTTCGAAGGCTCGCACTGGCCGGCCTGGCGGTCCTGATCGCACAGCAGCTCACCTTCGTCGTCACCACCTACCTGGCCAACCACAGGGGTGTTGCGGGCAGCATTGCCGTCTACACCTGGGCCAACGCGATTTACCTGCTCCCGTACGCCGTACTCGCGGTGCCGATCACCACGGCGGTGTTCCCGCGACTCGCTGCGACGCATGAGTCAAGGGAGCGCTTCGACTTCTACGCGTCGGGCTCAACGCGCGCGGTGATGCTGGCCGGCGGTGCGGGAGCAGCCTTGCTGGTCGGGACCGCTGTCCCGGTGGCACGCATCTTCGCGTACGACGACGGCACGGTGCACGAGGCCACTGCGTCTTCGCTGGCTCACGCGCTGGTCGCCTTCGCACCTGCCGCCATCGGTTTCGCCGTCCTGATGCATGTCGGTCGCG
The DNA here is from genome assembly GCF_036227145.1 of Kribbella sp. NBC_01484. Lineage (NCBI taxonomy): Bacteria > Bacillati > Actinomycetota > Actinomycetes > Propionibacteriales > Kribbellaceae > Kribbella > Kribbella sp. NBC_01484. The sequence goes on along the minus strand of NZ_CP109437.1, from coordinate 345,578 downwards.
TGCTCTACGCGCGGCACTCCGGTCGCCAGATGGCTATGGTGACGTCGGCGGCCTGGGTGCTGGTCGCCGTTGCCGGAGTGGTGCTGACAGCCGAGTGGGACGCGGTGCCGGCGTTGGCAGCAGCCATGTCGGTAGGCATGGTGGCAGGCGCTGTTGTCCTACTCGTCGTCCTGCAGCGTGAAGCCGGGCCTGGTGTGCTGTCCGGACTGACCCGTGCCACCCTTGCCGCAGTGGTCGGCGCCGCGCTGGCCGGTGCTGCAGGCTGGGCGGTCGCCCTGCCGGCCGACGACGCCGGAGTGGGCGAGGCACTCGTGTTCGGCGTGCTATCGGGTCTGGCGGTTGTCATCGTGTACGCCGCGGTCGCGGTGGTCCTGGATCGCGCGGATGCCCGCGCACTGTTCCGTCGGCGTCTGGTGGAGGAGAAGCAATGAGGATCGGGCTGCTGCTCGCGGAGTCGCGCGGCGGGATCGGGCAGCACGTCGCCTCGCTCGTGCCCCGCTTCATCGACGCCGGGCACGAGGTGGTCGTGTGTGCGCCGCCAGGCACCGCGGAGCACTTCGACTTCGGCGCCGCGACGATCGTCACGCAGGCGCCGGCGCTGCGTGGGTCCGATGTGATCCACGCGCACGGCTATCGCGCCGGCATGGCCGCACTGCGGGACCGGTCGAGGTTGCGGCCGCTCGTGGTCAGCTGGCACAACGCGGTGATCGCACCCGGACCGCGTGGGCTCGTGATGCGGTTGGGCCAGCGCCTGGTCGCCAGGGGCGCGGACCTGACTCTGGGCGCCTCCAGCGACCTCGTGGACCTGGCGAAGAGCCTGGGCGCCCGGGATGCCCGTCTGGCGCCTGTTGCGGCTCCTGCGATCCCTCAGGCCCGCACGCCGGCTGCCGACCTGCGCCAGGCACTGGGCGTGGGCCAACAGCCCCTGGTCCTCACAGTGGGTCGGTTGGCTCCGCAGAAGGACTATCCGACCCTGCTGTCCGTCGCTGCCCGGGTGCACGAGTCGACTCCGGATGCTGTGTTCGTGGTTGTCGGTGACGGCCCGCTGCGCGAGAACCTGCAGGCCCGGATCGACGCCGAACAACTGCCGGTGCGTCTGCTCGGACATCGGTCCGATGTCGCCGACCTCTTGGGTGCGGCCGATGTGTTCTTGCTCACATCGCACTGGGAGGCCCGGGCTCTGGTGATCCAGGAGGCGATGCAGGTCGGCGTACCGGTGGTGGCGACCGCGGTCGGCGGCATCCCCGAGCTGGTCGAGGGCAGCGCTGTCCTGGCGTTTCCCGGTGACGCGGATGGGTTGGCCGACGGCGTTCGGGCGGTGCTGGCGGAGCCCGAGACTGCGAACGGTATGCGGACGCGAGGCCGGGAGTTGGCCGCCAGATGGCCGGACGAGGACGCGGTGGCGAAGAATCTGCTGGACATCTATGCGGGTCTCGTCGCGACCAGGGGTTGACAAGAGGTAGGCTGAAGGCCCGTGGACAGGGCTTCGAACTTCCAGCAGACCAAGCACGTTTTCGTCACCGGTGGTGTGGCGTCCAGCCTCGGCAAGGGGCTGACAGCGTCAAGCCTCGGCAGTCTGCTGACGGCACGGGGCATCCGGGTGACCATGCAGAAGCTGGATCCGTATCTCAATGTGGATCCCGGCACCATGAACCCGTTCCAGCACGGCGAGGTGTTCGTCACCAACGACGGCGCCGAGACCGACCTGGACATCGGGCACTACGAGCGCTTCCTCGACCGGGACCTCTCCCAGGTCGCCAACGTGACCACCGGACAGGTCTACTCGAGCGTGATCGCCAAGGAGCGGCGCGGCGAGTATCTCGGTGACACCGTCCAGGTGATCCCGCACATCACCAACGAGATCAAGGAACGGATGCTGGCGATGGCCGGCCCGGACGTGGACGTCGTACTCCACGAGATCGGCGGCACGGTCGGCGACATCGAGTCGCTGCCGTTCCTGGAGGCGGCCCGGCAGGTCCGGCACGACGTCGGCCGCGACAACGTGTTCTTCCTGCACATCTCGCTGGTCCCGTACCTCGCCCCGAGCGGCGAGCTGAAGACCAAGCCGACCCAGCACTCGGTCGCCGCGCTGCGCTCGATCGGTATCGCACCGGACGCGGTCGTCTGCCGCGCCGACCGGCCGATCCCGGACGGGGTCAAGCGGAAGATCTCGCTGATGTGCGACGTCGACCAGGAGGCCGTGGTGGCCGCCGTCGACTCGCCGAGCATCTACGACATCCCCAAGGTGCTGCACACCGAGGGCCTCGACGCGTACGTCGTCCGCCGCCTGAACCTGCCGTTCCGCGACGTCGACTGGACCCGCTGGGACGAGCTGCTCCGGGTCGTGCACCACCCGAAGGACGACGTCACGGTCGCGCTGGTCGGCAAGTACATCGACCTTCCGGACGCGTACCTGTCGGTCGCGGAGGCGCTGCGGGCCGGCGGCTTCGACAACGACGCGCGGGTGAACCTGCGCTGGATCGCCTCCGACGAGTGCGCCACGCCGGAGGCGGCCGCGCGGCTGCTAGGTGACGTCGACGCGATCTGCATCCCGGGCGGGTTCGGCGTCCGCGGCATCGAGGGCAAGATCGGCGCGATCCGGTTCGCCCGCGAGCAGGGAATCCCGATCCTCGGTCTGTGCCTCGGCCTGCAGTGCATGGTGATCGAGGTGGCCCGCGACCTGGCCGGCCTGGTGGACGCGAACTCCAGCGAGTTCGACCCGGATGCCGAACAGCCGGTGATCGCGACGATGGAAGAGCAGAAGGACATCGTGTCCGGCTCCGGCGACCTGGGCGGCACCATGCGGCTCGGCCTCTATCCGGCGAACCTGGCCGACGGCTCGATCGTCCGCGGCCTTTACGGCGCTCCGTCCGTGCAGGAGCGGCACCGGCACCGCTACGAGGTCAACAACGCGTACCGGGACAAGCTGGAGACCGCCGGACTGGTGTTCAGCGGACTGTCGCCGGACAACGAGCTGGTCGAGTTCATCGAGCTGGACCGCTCGCTGCACCCGTACTTCGTCGCCACCCAGGCGCACCCGGAGCTGCGATCCCGGCCGACCAAGCCGCACCCGCTGTTCTCCGGGTTGATCGCGGCCGCCCTGGTCCGCCAGCGCGAGTCCCGGCTCCCGGTCGAGGAGCCTGCCGTCACGAAGAAGGCCGCGGCCGGCAAGACCGCGGTCAAGACTCGATGAAGGACCACCCAGAACTGCGATTCGGTGCCGGTCTGGCCGACGTCCGTGAGCAGTGGCCGGTCTCCTCGTCGGAGGTCGTGCACACGACCGGTCGAGTGATCTCGGTACGGCGCGACACCGTCGCCCCACCGGGTCAGGACTCGTTCGTGCGGGATGTCGTCGTACACCCCGGTGCGGTGGGTGTGGTTGCCCTGGACGAGGACAACCGGATGCTGCTGGTGCGCCAGTACCGGCATCCGGTCGGCTACCGGCTGCTCGAGCCACCGGCCGGACTGCTCGACGTGCACGGGGAGCAGTACCGCCTGGGCGGTGAGCGCGAGCTGTGGGAGGAGACCGCGACCAAGGCCGCCGACTGGCGCATCCTGGTCGACGCGTTCACCTCGCCGGGCATGACCACCGAAGCGATCCGCATCTTCCTGGCCCGCGACCTGTCACCCGACGACGAGTCCTACGACCGCCTCCACGAGGAGGCCGACATGGAAACCGTCTGGGCCCCCCTGATCGACGTCGTCGGCGCCGTCCTGGCCGGCCACCTCCAGAACCCCATCCTCGTGATGGGCTCCCTCGCCGCCTGGACGGCCCTCAACGGCCCCGGCTTCGAATCCCTCCGCCCCGCCGACTCACCCTGGCCTGCCAAGGACCGCTAGAGCACGACTTTGGTCCCGTGCGGTAGAGGCCTAGGTCCCTGCCCAACGGTCCCGCCCGCGCGGACTCTGGGAGCAACAGCGGGTTCCGCGGAGGTGACCAGATGAAGGGCAGCTACATCCACTGGGGCGTCATCCAGATCTCGGTGACAAACCTGGTGATTATCGTGGCGATGATCGTCGTCTTCGGACTGGCCCTCGTCGTCCCGTTCCCGACGGGCCGTTCGGACGATGACGACGAGGCCGGATCATGACCTCGATCGCGAGCCGCGCGGCGGCCGGGGGACAATCGCAGCCGGAGTCACGGAACTGGACAGCCCGTCTCCGCGCCCGGCTCGGACGAACCGTCCCACCTGGTCAGCTGTTGCCGGACCGGCAACCGGCGTACGTCAATTCCTGGATCTATGTCTTCGGCGCGCTGACGCTGGCTGCTTTGCTGACGGTGCTGGCCTCCGGGGTGGTGCTGACGCTGGGCGGTGCGGCCTGGTGGCACACGTCCTCAGTCGGACACTTCGTGAACTCGCTGCATCTGTGGAGCGTGGAGTTGTTCTTCGCCTTCATGGTGATCCACCTGTGGGGGAAGTTCTTCATGGCCGCATGGCGCGGGCGGCGGGCGCTGACCTGGATGACCGGGGTCGTCGCGTTCCTGGGTTCCATCGGCACCGCGTTCACCGGATACCTGTCGCAGTCGAATTTCGACGCGCAGTGGATCGGTGGTCAGGCGAAGGACGGCCTCAACTCGGTCGGCATCGGTGCTTGGTTCAATGTGCTCAATCCGGGTCAGATGCTGCTGTGGCACGTCGCTCTGCTTCCCGGGTTGCTGGGGATCCTGGTGGTCGCGCATGTCGTGCTGGTCCGCCGGCACGGTGTCGTCCCGCCGCTCGACGCGGAGTCGCCGACCGCGGTGAAGCCTGACGAGTCCGACGAGGAGGGCCTGCGATGAACGCGACCTCCACACCGCACCGGGCCGCGCGACGCGACCGGACCCCGGATGCGCACGACTTTCCCACCCGCTCCTACGACCTGGTCAAGGAGTTCGTCCTGGCGCTGGCCGTCGTGGTTGTCCTGACGGTTCTCCTGGCGGTGGTGTTCTCGTCACCCGACGAGAAGTCGATCAGCCTGGCGGACTGGGCCAACAATGCACCGAACGACGTTGTGGCGACTGCCGCCGGTGAGCTGGCCGGCACGACCACGAGTGCCGAGTACGGCGCGCCGTACAACACCGCCGGGGACGGACAGGTCCTGGGTCCGCTCGCGCTGCAGCGGTGGGCAGGGGTGCGGATTCCGGTCGACTCCGCGCAGGATCTGGTCATCGCACCGCTGAGCGGTGTGAGTGGCGACCCCGCGCTGACAAGCGCACTGGCCCGCTGGAATGCGGCGACCCCTGAGCAGCGGCAGGCCTGGGCCGCGACCTATGCCGACGCGCTCGCCGCGGCACCGGACACCAACGCCTCCGCTGTCCCGGCCGTGCCCGCCGAAGGCCCGGTTCCGATCCTGGCGGCGAGCTTCCTGCGGTTGGCCCGGAGCGGCGGACTCGAAGGCGCACTAGATGCCAAGGGCAACTTCTACAAGGGCGATGCGACGCGTGGCCTGCTGCTGCTGTCCGACGGCGCCTACCTCGAGGACCAGGCGCGGGCGCGGAATCTCGGTGGCGACCAGTGGGGCATGATGAACGAGACCGGGAACTACCCGGGCCAGCCCTGGATGTGGCTCTACACATTCTGGTACCAGGTCAAGCCGTTCTCGACCTCCGACAACGCCGACGCCCAGGTCTGGGCGCTGATGATGGTGCTGTCCCTCGGGCTGGTGCTCGTGCCGTTCATCCCCGGGATCCGCTCGATCCCGCGCTGGGTACCGATCCACCGGCTCGTCTGGCGCGACTACTACCGTCAGAACCCTCGCCGCTGACCCAGCCCGGGCCGGGAGGGGCTTGAGGCAGGGAGTCAGGCTCCGCATCTTCACGCTGGCGACCGGCCGAGCCCACTCGAGTGGGGAAATAAACTTGCACCAGGCGCCGAATAGTTTCCCCACAGGCGCGAACCGATCGGGCTCGGGCGTCAGTGCCGCCCGAGGCCGATCGCCTCGCCGCCGTCCTCCGCGAGGGCGGCGGCGACCAGCCGTGCGTTCGCTGCGAACTCCTCAGCGGGCAGCTTCGGCAACATGTCGTCCCAGGCCGCGATCATGGCTCCACGCAGCTGCATCATCCCGGCCGGCCGCGCGAGGAACCAGACGTGGAAGTGCTCGCTCCCGTCGCCCCACCGGTTGAAATGCGTCCGCCCCACGCTGTCGATCCGCTGGATCGCGCCGGCCACGCGCTGGATCATCGGCCCGAGCGTGGCGGTCAGCTCCGGCGGCAGGTTGTCGAGCCGGTAGTGCTCACGCGGTTCGAGCAGTGCGACCATCGGCAGGCCGCTCAGCTGGAACCCGGCCTTGAGAGCCCACTGGTCGTCCCGCCAGATCACGAACCCGTCCGGATCCGCACACTTCGGGCACGCGTCCCCGCCGGGCTCACCGCGCCGCGGCGGCTCGGGGAGCACCGGGTCGGCCAGCGGCACCACCTGGATGTCGCCCTCGAACGGGAAGAACGGTCCGCCCTGCAACGGCTCGGCTGACATGCGTTCGCCGTACGGAAGCCTGCGGTGGTAGTCGGACGGGAGTTCGGTCATGCGCACATTCTGCCTGCCGGCCGTCTCACGTTCGCAGTGTTCGGATCGAGCAGGGGACAGCGGTACGTACACTAACGATTCGTACACTAATCAATGAGGAGGAGCGATGGCGCGAGAGCAGGTGCTGGTCGACGGTGATTGGCTGGAGAAGCGGCTGGACGACCCCGCGGTGGTGGTCTTCGAGGTGGATGAGAACAGCCAGGCGCACGCCGATCGGCACATCCCCGGCGCGCTCGCCCTCGACTGGCGAGCCGACCTGCAGGACCCGCTCCGCCGGGACCTGATCGGCCAGGACGCCTTCGAGGAACTGCTGACCACGCACCAGGTCACGCCGGACGACACCGTGATCCTGTACGGCGGGGACAACAACTGGTTCGCGGCCTACGCGTACTGGTATTTCAAGCTCTACGGTCATCGGGACGTGCGCCTCCTCGACGGAGGCACCAAGCGCTGGCAGCTCGATGGACGAGTGCTGACGGATGCGCCGGCCGCCCGTGCGCGCAAGCCCCGGCCGGCCGCCTACCAGGCCCAGCCCGCGGACGCGAACCTGCGGGCCTACCGCGACGACGTGATCGCCGCCATCGGCCGGGACAGCATCCTCGACGTCCGGTCGCCGGCGGAGTTCTCCGGCGAGATCCTGGCGCCGGCGCACTTCCCGCAGGAGCAGCCGCAGGTCCCCGGGCACGTCCCCGGCGCGGTCAACGTGCCGTGGTCCCAGGCCGTGGCCGACGACGGCACCTTCCTCGCCGACGAACGGCTTCGCGAGCTGTACGCCGGTGCCGGGCTCTCGCTGACCGGACCCGGCGAGGCCGCCGCCGACATCGTCGTCTACTGCCGGATCGGTGAGCGCAGTGCGCACAGCTGGTTCGTCCTGCACGAGCTCCTGGACCAGCCGTCGGTCCGGAACTACGACGGCTCCTGGGTCGAGTACGGCTCGCTGATCGGCGTACCGGTCGAGCTGTGACCCGGCCTGTACGGGCGTTGCAGCGAGGTGCAACGCCCGTGCAACAGGCCGGCGGACCATCTGATCACGACCCCTCAGCTCCGGGAGATCAGATGAGCATCGCCAGGGAACGACACTGGACCACCGACCTCGTCACAGCCTTGTGCCAGCAGCTCTACGCCCTGGCACGACGCGAGGAGGAAGCCGCCGCCAACCTTGCCTCGCGGACGCCGTACTGGGCGTCGCTCCCGCCGTCGGTCGAGGCACATCGCGTGGCGGCCCGGCGGCTGCGCGACGATGCGGACCGCCTCGAGTTCGAGTCCCGTCCCTGGGGCGTCCCGATCTGAGGAGGTGGGCCCATGCTGATCGAAAGCTCAGAGGTCGACCAGGTGGTGCTGGTGTGCGGCTCGGACGATTGTGGCGGCCGCGAAGCCGACCACGAGTCCGAGACTGTCGCGTACTGGGAGACGCCCGACTCCGGCACCCTGGTCACCCGGAAAACCTGCCGCCGGTGCAGCCTGGCGACGATCATCCGGCGATGGGTCGGGCCCGCCCGTCCACCGTCGCACGACTGCGGCTACTACAGCGACTCCTCTGGTCTCTGTTCCTACTGCACCTGCTGATGGTTGCTTGGCCGAGCCTGGCCGAACTCCGGCACGACCTGGTGATGCGGGGTCCGCACCTCGATCGCCCTCGTCGGCGAGTGCTTGACGCGGATCGCCGAGCTCGACCCGCGGCTGGGCGCCGTACTGGCATTGAATCCGCAGGCGGGAAGCGACGCCGCGGCGGCCGACGAGCAGCTCCGGCCGACGGGTGAACCGCTCGGTCCGTTGCACGGCATCCCGATCCTGGTGAAGGACGTGTTCGAGACGCGAGGGATTCCCACGAGCTTCGGGTGCCGCGTCTTTCGCGACCACGTTCCGGCAGACGACGCGGAGGTCGTACGGCGACTGAGGTCAGCCGGAGCCATCATCCTCGGCAAGACCGCGACCCCGGACTTCGCGATGTCGTGGTTGTCCGACTCGTCCACCGGGGTCGACACCGTCAACAGTCGATCGGAATGGCATGAGGCCGGCGGCTCGAGCAGTGGATCCGCGGTGGCCGTTGCGGCTGGGCTCGCACCGGCAGCGCTTGGGTCCGATACGGGAGGGTCCGTGCGGGTGCCGGCCTCGTTCAACGGGGTCGTCGGGATGCGTCCGACGACAGGCCTCGTACCGACGCGTGGGATGGCCGCACTCGTGTCGATGCAGGACACCCCGGGTCCGCTCGCCAGGTGCGTCGATGATGCCGCGGTCCTGCTGGAAGTGCTGGCGGGTAAGCGATGGGACGAACCTCCGCGGCGGCTGGAAAACTACCGGCTCGGTGTGCTCGTGTTGTCCGACTGTCCGATGGAATGGGACGGCTCAGAGCAGGTGTCTGCGGTATTCGACGATGCACTCGCTCGTCTGCGCTCCTGCGGGGTTCAGATCGTCGACCGGGTCCAGGTACCGAAGCTCGGGGACCTCCTTCGGGAGAGCTCGCCGTACCTGGTGGCGGCGCGGGAGGACATCGACGCCTTCTTGGCCTCGCGTGGCCGCAGATCCTTCAGCGACCTGTACGAAGAGGGTGTCTTCCCTGAGGGATTGGATCTCGCCGAGTTGCTTGCGACGCGGTCGTCACCCGGAGCTCAGGCCCAGGCCGAGCTGCAGGCCGCGCGGAGTCGGCTGCGTGAAACGGTCGTGGACGTGATGGCAGGTCAGGGATTGGACGCCCTCGTTTACCCGACCGTTCGGGTGCCGGCGCCGCGGCGGGATCGCGATCGGTTGCGACTGCCGAGTCGGCGGCTGCCGGTCAACACCCTGATCGCATCACAGGCGGATCTGCCTGCGCTGACCTTGCCGGTGGGCAGAATGGACGAAGGGCTGCCGGTCGGTCTGGAGTTGCTGGGACGGCCGGCTGCGGACGCGGCTTTGCTGAGCCTGGCACGCCTGGTCGAGCACGCCTTGGCCTGAGTCCGAGAAGCGGCGGCTGCAACGGCTCCCTTCGGTCGACCGAACCCAACCACTTGAAGGGATCTCCCCTCAAGATGCCCCTTCTCCGCCCGAAATACCGCGAGAGAAGGGGCAAGATCCGGTCAGATCCCCCTGAAATGGCGCTCGCTGGTCGCGGCGTGGGTGGTTGGCGGTCTGCGCGTGTTGGTCGGAGGACGGACCCAGATCCGGTGACCTGGGGCACCCGGTGGTGTGGGCCGGTGTGGTGCAGCTCGACAGGAAGTATCGGCCGGGCCCTGCCCGGGCGGGCCGGTTTCACGCTGAATACCTCCGCCGACCAGTTGCGATGAACCGACACTTCCTGTCGACCTTGCACCCCAGCCACCCGAACCTCACCAGCCAGGCCGGATCCCGGACCTCCGCCCACGTCACCCACACATCCGGCAGCAGAGCCTGAAATGAGGCTGTTCTGCTCGATGGCTGGGTGGTGGCATCTGCCGTGTCGTGGTTAGCGGGCGGGCCCCAGGACCGGTGACCTGAGACGGCCTGTGGTCCGGTCGCGAGCCCCGGTTCCCGGCGTCCGGTCGGCAGCGTCCACACGCCCAGACGCCCGGGGTCCTGACATGCTGCGCCGCCAGGGGGTGTTGATCGGCGCGATTGCCGCGACCCTGGACAGGTACCGGGGACCTCGGACACCGCACAGCCTGTCCGAGGCCCCCAGATGGTGTCCCAGGCCCCGCGGATCGCCACCGGAGCCACCCGCCGCCACGACGAACCCGTCCAGCCACTGCTCCTGCCCGCCCGTGTGCGGCCGGTCCGGCTGCGAAGGCTGCCGACGGTGCGGCCGGTCCGGCTGCGGAGGCTGTCGAGGGTGCGGCCGGAGGCTGGGCGTGCCGGCGCGACAGGAGGTGTCCGCTCCGGCCCCGGCGTGGCCGGCCGGAGGCAGGCGTGAATGCCTCCTCCGACCAGCACCCCTGGACCGACACCACCTGTCGAGCTGGCACGCCCAGCCGACCTCGCCTGCACATCCAGCAGAAGAGCCTGAAATGATGCCCAGCTCATGGACACTGGATCGCTGGTGTCAGCGAACACAGCATGTCGTCCACGGATCCAGGCTTAGATGCCTAGCCGACGTTCGAGGGCCGTCCACGTAGCGGGGTCCGTGGCGAGCGGTCGATCGTGGTCGCGGGCGTGCCAAGCAGCCGACACGACGGCTCGGAGGAGCCGGTGCCGCGCGACAGGACGTCCTACCGACAACACGCCTTCCGGTGAGATCGCGACCGCCTCGTCGGGCTCGGGTCGCGGGTGCAGGCCCGGTTGGAGCAGACCCGACAGGTCGAACGCGAAGTACGTCGGCCTCGCGTCGTCCTCGGCGAACGCCAGGTCACGCAGGCTGCTCGCCCCGCCCAGCACGAACAGCGAGTCCACTCCGGCCGATCGCGCGCCGACGATGTCGGTGTCCAGCCGGTCGCCGACCATGATGGCTTCGGACCGGTCGCACCCGAGTCGTGAGCACGCGAGCTCGAACAACGCCGTACCCGGCTTGCCCGTCACGTGCGGAGCGGCAGTCGTCGTGGTCTGTACGGCTCCGACGAACGCGCCGTTGCCCGGCGCCAAGCCGCGTGAGGTCGGCACCGTCGCGTCGAGGTTCGTCGCCACCCAGATCGCGCCGGCCTGGGCCAGGTAGGCCACCTCGGCCAGGTCGCGCCAGGTCACGTCCTGCCCGGCGCCTTGCACCACAGCTTCCACCGACGTCCCACTGCCGAGCTCGGCGACCCGAACCGCCGTCAGACCTGCCTCGGTGAGTGCGTCGGCAACGCCCGGTCCGCCCACGGCCAGAACTGGCGCACCGGGCGCAAGCCGTCCAGCGACGTACGCCGCGGCCGCCTGCGAGCTGGTGACGACCGACCAGCCTTCGTCGGTGAGCCCCAGCTCGCGCAGATGTGTCCGGGCAGCCGTGGGCGTCCGGGATGCGTTGTTGGTCGCGAACACCACCGGGACTTCTCCGGCAACCATCGAGTTCAAGCTCGGGATCGCACCCGGCACCGCCTGCGCACCGCGGTACACCACGCCGTCCAGGTCGCAGATCACCCCGCGGTACTTCGCCAGCAGCGGCTGAGACCTGTCGATGACGGCCGCGTCGTGGACGTGGCTCACGAACGCGCCCCGCTGGAGACGAGAGCGGCGGCGACGGATTCGCTGGCCCGCTTGCAGTTCTGCAGCAGGACGCGTCCACTCTCGGCCGCGTCCTCCGCGCGTCGCCAGGCCTCGGCCGCCGCGGCGACCAGCGAACGCGAGAACCCGTAGGTCACCTGCCAGGGATGACCCGAGTCCGCGGCGATGGCCTGCAAGTGCGCGCAGGCCTGGTCGAGTGGTTGCCCACCGGAGAGCAGCAGTACGCCGGGAGTCTGGGCCGGCACGCCCTTCTCCAAGAGAGCCGTGGTCAGGCGGGCGACCTGCTCGGAGTCCGCGGGCACCGGGTTCGAGAGGCCGGGGATGACCATGTTGATCCGCAACAGCAGCCGGCTGGGGTCGACACCGACCCGGTCGAGCTCGGCGCGCAGGGCGAGCAACGCGTTGGTCGTGACGGCCTGACTGACGGTAATGCTGGAGGCGCCGAGCTCCGGCATGGCGATGGTGAGGACGGGAAGAATCCCCGCCGCCTGCGCCGCCGCCGCTCCCCGGGCGAGCACCTCCGCACCGATGTGGACAGAGCCCAGGGGAACGTCGAGCGGTGACAGGTTCTCGCGCCACTCGGCGAACGCCGCGCCGCGCCCGGCCAGGTGCGCCAGGGAGATCTCCGGCGTCGTCATGCGTACGCCGATCAACGGCCGGCTCCCGCTGGGACGCAGCGCGGCGAACGCCTCGGGTGTCAGAAGGACGGCGGAGACGTAGTCGCTCAGGCCTTCCGTGTGCAGTACTGCCTCGGTGAACCTGTGGGCCCGGTCCGCGCCGACGAGGGCCTCGGCGTACTCGTCGACGACGAGCATTCCCTTGGGTGGTTCCAGGATCGCGGCTGCGGTCTCGTCGATGGTGCGCATTGGGGCCTCCCGGCAACGAACGTGCGGCGTGCCACCGACGCTAGTCAGCAGTGCGTACATCCCGATTCACCCTTAGGGCTGAGTGTGTGGGTGAGCCGGTGATCGGCTACCACCCCTGCGGTCACCCCTCGGGTGGATGCCGACGGGACGCGGTGCTGGTGTGCTCGAACAGTCCACCCCCGCCGCGAGGAGCGCCCATGCTGACTGAACGCCCGACGCTGACGCAGTTCCTGACCGAGGAACGGCGTCGTCACCCTGGTTCGACCGCCGACGTCGACGCGCTGATCCTCGACGTCGCGCTGGCCTGCAAGGCGATCTCGCAGCGGATCGCGTCCGGCGCGCTGGCCGGCGTGCTCGGCGCCGCCGGGGCCAGGAACGTGCAGGGCGAACAGCAGCAGAAGCTCGACGTACTGGCGAACGAGATCTTCCTGCGCACCAACGAATGGGGTGGGTTGCTCGCCGGGATGGCGTCGGAGGAGCTCGAGGCGCCGTACGCGATCCCTACGCGGTATCCGCGCGGCGACTGCCTGCTCGTGTTCGACCCGCTCGACGGCTCGTCGAACATCGACGTCAACGTGTCGGTCGGGAGCATCTTCTCGGTCCTGCGCGCGCCCGGGTCCGGCGCCGAGCTCGAGGACTTCCTCCAGCCCGGCACCGAACAGGTTGCCGGCGGCTACGCGATCTACGGCCCGTCGACCCTGCTGGTCCTCACGGTCGGCAGCGGAGTCCACGCCTTCACGCTGGATCCCGCCCTGGGCGAGTTCTTCCTGACCCGGCAGGACATCACGGTGCCGGAGTCGACCAAGGAGTTCGCGATCAACAGCTCGAACAGCCGGTTCTGGGAGCCCGCCGTACGGCGCTATATCGACGAATGCCTGGCCGGGTCGACCGGCCCGCGGGAGAAGGACTTCAACATGCGCTGGGTCGCGTCACTGGTGGCCGAGACGCACCGGATCCTGACCCGCGGCGGCGTGTTCCTGTACCCGCGTGACACCAAGGATCCCGCGCAGGAAGGGCGGCTCCGGCTGCTCTACGAGGCCAACCCGATCGCCTTCCTGATCGAACAGGCCGGCGGCCGTGCCTCGACCGGACGTGAGCGCGTGCTCGGGGTCCGGCCGACCGGGCTGCACCAGCGGACCGGGTTCGTCTTCGGCTCGCGCGAGGAGGTCGACCGGATCGAGCGGTACCACGCCGAATACGGCGCCGATCCCGAGGAGCAGAGCAACCCGTTGTACGGCTTCCGCGGCCTGTACCGCGCCACCGCCTGAGGAGTTGATCCCATGTCAGCCAAGCACCCCGTCGTCGCGATCACCGGTTCGTCCGGAGCCGGAACCACCTCGGTGATGCGGACCTTCGAGCAGATCTTCCGGCGTGAGCAGGTGCGGGCCGCGTTCGTGGAGGGCGACAGCTTCCACCGCTACGACCGGATGGGGATGAAGGAGCAGATGGTCCGGGCGTTGGCCGAGGGGGATCACACCTTCAGCCACTTCGGCCCGGACGCCAACCTGTTCGAGGAGTTGGAGGCACTGTTCCGCGAGTACGGCGAAACCGGGGGCGGCCGGGTGCGCAAGTACCTGCACGACGAGCCGGAGGCCGCGCCGTTCGGACAGGACCCCGGCACCTTCACACCGTGGGCGGATCTGCCGGATGACACCGACCTGCTGTTCTACGAGGGGCTGCACGGCGCGGTCGTCACGGAGAAGGTCGACGTCGCCCAGCACGCGGATCTGCTGATCGGTGTCGTGCCGGTGATCAACCTGGAGTGGACGCAGAAACTGCACCGGGACAAGGCCATGCGTGGCTATTCCACCGAGGCGGTGACGGAGACGATCCTGCGGCGGATGCACGACTACGTGAACTACATGTGCCCGCAGTTCTCCCGCACCCACGTCAACTTCCAGCGCGTCCCCGTGGTCGACACGTCCAACCCGTTCATCGCGCGGACGATCCCGGCGCCGGACGAGTCGATGCTCGTGATCCGGTTCAAGGATTCGCACGGGATCGATTTCCCTTACCTGCTGTCGATGCTGCACGACTCGTTCATGTCGCGGCCGAACACCATCGTCTGCCCCGGCGGAAAGATGGATCTGGCCATGCAGCTGATCTTCACCCCGATGCTGTGGCGGTTGCTCGAGCGCCGCGACAAGACCCGCTGACGTTCATCGTTCCCCGTCCACTCTGGAGGTTCCGTCTTCATGACTGTTCGTGTCGGCATCAACGGCTTCGGCCGGATCGGCCGCAACTTCTTCCGCGCGGTCCGCGCATCCGGGGCCGACATCGAGATCGTCGGCGTCAACGACCTGACCGACAGGTCCACCCTGGCGCACCTGCTGAAGTACGACTCGATCCTCGGCCGACTGGACGCCGACGTCAGCGCGACCGGCGACGAAATCGTCGTCGGCGACGCGTCGATCGCCGCCCTGGCCGAACGCGACCCCGCGAAGCTGCCCTGGAAGGACCTCGGCGTCGATCTGGTGGTCGAGTCGACCGGCCTCTTCACCGACGCGAACCAGGCCCGCGCGCATATCGACAGCGGTGGCGCGAAGAAGGTCATCATCTCGGCTCCGGCCACGAACAACGACGTCACGATCGTCATGGGTGTCAACCACGACCAGTACGACGCCGACGCGCACACCGTGATCTCGAACGCTTCCTGCACCACGAACTGCCTCGCCCCGATGGCGAAGGCCCTGCATGACGGTCTCGGGATCGTCAAAGGGCTGATGACCACGATCCACGCCTACACCGCCGATCAGAACCTGCAGGACAACATCCACAAGGACCTGCGCCGGGCCCGGGCCGCTGCGATCAACGTCGTACCGACCTCGACGGGCGCCGCGAAGGCGATCGGCCAGGTGCTGCCCGAGTTGAAGGGGAAGCTGGACGGCTACGCGATCCGGGTCCCGGTGCCGACGGGCTCCGCCACGGACCTGACGTTCGAAGCGGCGCGCGAGACCTCGGTCGAGGAAGTCAACGAGGTCGTGCGGGCGGCGGCCGACGGCGAGCTCAAGGGCTACCTGCGCTACTCCACCGACCCGATCGTCTCCTCCGACATCGTCACCGACCCGGCGTCCTGCATCTTCGACGCACCGCTGACGAAGGTGATCGGCAACCAGGTCAAGGTGGTCGGCTGGTACGACAACGAGTGGGGCTACTCCAACCGCTTGGCCGACCTGGTCATGCACGTCGGCGCGAGTCTCTGAGCCGATGGCAACCATCGACGACCTCAGCCGAGAGCTGGGTGGACTACGCGGCCGGAGAGTCCTGGTCCGATCGGACCTGAACGTCCCGCTGGACGGCGGCACCATCACGGACGACGGGCGCATCCGGGCCAGCGTTCCCACGATCCGGCGGCTCGCAGACCGAGGCGCCAGGGTCGTGGTGTCCGCGCATCTCGGCCGGCCGGACGGAGCGCCGGACCCGACGTTCTCGCTCGCTCCGGTTGCCGAGCGGCTCGGCGAACTGCTCGGCGCGCAGGTGGCCTTCGCGACCGACAGTGTCGGCGAGAGCGCCCAGGCAACGGTCGAATCGCTTCATCACGGCCGGGTCGCGCTGCTGGAGAACGTGCGCTTCAACGCCGGCGAGACCAGCAAGGACGATGCCGAGCGCGGCCAGGTCGCGGACCGGTTGGCTGCTCTCGCCGATGCCTTCGTCAGCGACGGCTTCGGCGTGGTGCACCGTAAGCAGGCGTCCGTGTACGACGTGGCACAACGGTTGCCAGCGGCAATGGGTCAGCTCGTCGCCACCGAGATCGACGTACTCCGGCGGCTCACCCGGATTCCCGAGCGGCCCTACGTCGTGGTGCTCGGTGGTGCGAAGGTGTCCGACAAGCTCGGCGTGATCGACAACCTGCTCGGCAAGGCCGACCGGCTGCTGATCGGCGGCGGCATGGCCTACACCTTCCTTGCGGCCAAAGGATACGAGGTCGGCAACAGCCTGCTCGAGGCGGACCAGATCCCGGTCTGCCGCGAATACCTGGAACGCGCGGCGGACCGGGGCGTGCTCCTGCTGCCCGTCGACGTGCTGGTCACCGACAGGTTCGCGGCCGACGCCGTGGCCGAGGTCGTGCGGGCCGACGAGATTCCTGTGGATCGGATGGGACTGGACATCGGCCCCGAGTCCGCGAAGGCGTTCGCGGCCGCGCTGGCCGACGCCCGGACCGTCTTCTGGAACGGCCCGATGGGCGTCTTCGAGTTCGATGCGTTCGCGGCCGGCACCCGTGCCGTGGCACAGGCTCTGACGGAGATCGACGGGCTGTCGGTGGTCGGCGGCGGTGACTCCGCGGCCGCCGTACGGCGACTGGGCTTCGACGAGACCGCCTTCGGCCACATCTCGACCGGGGGAGGGGCCTCGCTGGAGTACCTCGAGGGCAAGAAGCTCCCCGGCATCGACGTACTCGATGCCGGGGAGCGGGAGGGTCAGCGACCGCTCAACGCCCGGTGAGTTCGGGCGTACGCCGTAGCGGTATGGCTCGCCCGTGCCAGCAGCGTGCCGGTCACCAGACCCAACGTGGTCCAGAGCAGTGCGAGCGTGCCGAGCGACTGGAGCCGGAACCGCCAGACCAGGCCCGCGGCGACGTCGGCGGGAATCGCATCGGGACTGGGCGGCAGACCGGCGAAGAGAAGGACACCCGCCACGACCAGCACGCCGACGACGCTCCAGCAGGTGCGGGTGGACGACCACCCGCGCCGCCGGGCGGTGCGGACGACGACGAGCAGCGTGATGAGTGCCAGAGCCGCGATGGCGATCGCGCACGCGTAGAGGAGCGTGCGCTCGGTGACCGTGTCGGGGTCGCCGACAGCGGGCGGGTTGGCCGGGTACTTGAGGCCGGGCGCGAGTGCGAAGACCGCGAAGCCGCCGCCGGCCACGACCAAGGCACTGGCCAGCTCGCTGAAGTTCGACGTACGCCGGAAGCGGCTCAGGGCAACGGCGTACAGCAGGGACAGCAGCAGCGCGGCGACGATCACGGCAATTGCACCGCCGACCTGCTGCAGGCCGCGCGAGACGAGCTCGGTGTCGTGCCCTGATTCGCCGTGCGCGTGTTCCATCGCGGTGCGGCTCGCCTCGACGGCCAGCGCGAGCCGGACAGTCGGTTCGACGACCACGAAGCTGAAAGCGGCCGCGACCACACCGGCGGCGAGTCCGCCGGTGAGCGCGGCACGAAGTGTTGACGGCCAGAGGTTCATCTCGTCGTCCCTAGTGGCAGGGCACGCCGAGAATGTGGCGTCCGTCGTGGGTGAACTCGTGGACGTACGGCGCCAGGGTCGACAGCACCGCGCCGTTGTCCTGGAGCATCAGGTACAGCGCGATCAACGACACTACGGCGATCAGGTACGCCCAGACCGGGATGCGCTCGGTGGTGGCTACGTTGCTCGGCATTGGTCGTGGTCTCCTTCGGTGGTGGATGAGAGTGCTCGTCGATAGACCTCGAGGTGCTGTGCGGCGGTGCCGGACCACGGGTACGCCGCGGCGACGGCCGGACCGCGCAAGGCCAGCCGCTGCCGGGTGGTGTCGTCGTCGACCAGGCGCGCCAGACCCAGCGCCAGCGATTCGGCGTTGCCCGCGCCGGTCATCAGGACGTCCTGCTCGTCGGTCAGGAACTCGTGGAACACGTCGATGTCGGACGTGACCACGGGAAGCCCCGCCGCCATCGCCTCGAGGACCACCAGCCCCCACCCCTCCTTCATCGAGGGGAACGCGAAACCGTCGGCCGCGCCGAACCACTCCGGCAGTTCCTCGTCCGGAACGGTGCCGAGCAGGACGATGTCGTCATCGAGCCGCAGACCACTCGACTCCAGCGAGTCGAGGACGTTCTCGCGGTACGCGCGATAGTCCTGGAAGGAATGCCCGCCGATGATCGCCAGCAGCGGAGGGTCCGGATGCGTCGCCTTCAGCCGGGCCATCGCCTCGACGAGATAGGCGGTGCCCTTGCGCGGCTCGATGCCGCCCACCGTGAGGTAGACGAAGCGGTCGCCGGCGCCGATCCTGCGCCGCAACTCCTTGCGGCGCAGCTCACTGATGCCGGCGCCGAACCTGTCGGTGCGTACGCCGTTGGTGACGATGGCCGCGTGGACGCCGTAGTCCCGCAGCAACTGTTCCTGCCAGAGCTTGCTGACCACGAGCACGTCGTCCGGCTCGAGGATCGCGTTGCGCTGGCAGTCCATCAGCGCCTGGGTGGTGAAGTCGTCGACGTGGTGGACAGTGCGGATCAGCCGGTACGGAGCGCCCGCATCGCGGACGCGTGCGGCGGCCCGGGCCGAGATGCAGTCCTGGCTGTGCACGATGTCGAACTGGTCGCCGATCTCGCTCAAGCACGCGGTCAGCGTCGCGATCGAGTCGAACACCCGCTCCTCGAGCGTGGCCGCGGGGGCCGGTGCCTCGACCAGGTGCACGGGCACGTCGACCTTCCGGAAGAAGCCCTTCCCCTGATCGGACAGAGCCACCACGGTGACGTCGACCCCGGCCGCCTGCAGTGCTTCGGCGAGCTCGAGGGTGTGGACGACGCCACCGCGTGGCTTGACCGAGTACGTCGTGAGCGCGAGGCGCAGGCGGTCAGCCATCGCTACAGCTCCGCCGCGACCAGAGCGGGGTCGCGCAACGCGATCGCCGAGGCGGCGAGCGCGGCCCGGGCGGCCGTCTCGGTGACGATGGCGCCCGCGCGGCGCAAGGTGTCCTGCTGGGCCGCGAATCCCTGGGGGTCGAGCTCGGTGCCGAGCACGTAGGCGACGACCGTCGCGCCGGAGCCGACCACCTTCTCGATGGCGGGCGCGAGCGTACCGGCCGGATCCTGGTGGGCACCGTCGCCGATCACCACGTCGAGGAGGACCGCGGCCACGGCGGCGTCGTCGACCTGCCGCTCGAGGAACTCGATCCGGGCCTGCGGGTCGATCATCGGGTGCGGACGGCCCTTGGTGTACTCCTCCTCGCCGAGGTCGAGGAACAGATGCGAGTCGGGAGTCGCCGCGTCGACGGTGAGCGACTTGTCCAGCGGGACGTTGGAGTGGATCGGGCCGAGGTGGTCGGTGGCGATCGTCAGCGCCTCGTAGCACAGCGTTCCACCGCTGTAGAGACCGACCACCTTGCGTCGTGCCGGTGCCAGCCCGGTGATCAGACCGGCCACCTCCTCGGCCAGCCCCTGCACCAGATCAGGGGCTGATCCGCCGACCAGGGCGACGGTCTCGGCGGCACCCCGCTCGAGGGTGTTGACCACCGTCACGTGCTCCGCGGTGGACAGGCTGTCCCGCAGGCCCATCAGCGCGGCCACGGTCGGTTTGGACGGTACCTTCAGCAGCCGCTCGGCCACCTCGCGGGACGGCGGCTTGGACACCAGCAGGATCGCCTGGGTCCGCTCGTCGGCGTCGAGCGCGCGCAGCGCCGACTCGGCCATCAGGCCGCCGACCTCGGGCGACAGGTCACGGCCGCCGACGCCGATGACGTGCGACACTCCGATGCCCCAGCGGTCCAGCAGGCTCATCACTTCCTGCGCCCCCGTTCCGGCCGCGGCGACGATGCCGACCGGACCGGCGCTGACCCGGTTGGCGAACCCGAGGCCGGCTCCGGCGATCATCGCCGTACCGGCACCCGGCCCCATCACCAGCCGGCCGAGGTCGCGGGCCCGTTCCTTGAGCTCGATCTCCTCCTCGAGCGGCACGTTGTCGCTGAAGAGGAGCACATCCAGGCCGGCCGTCAGCGCCTTGTGCGTCTCGAGCGCGGCGTACGAGCCGGGCACCGAGATGATCGCGACGTTGGCATCCGGCCGCTCGGCCAGCGCGCCGGCCAGATCGGTGGCGTTCGGTACGGCGTCGTCCGCTTCCTGCGCGTTGGCCGCGAAGAGCGTCGCCTCGGCGGTCTCCAGCGCCGCTGCCGCCGAGTCGTCGTCATCGGCCCGGACTGCTAGCACAAGATCGTTCGCGGCTGCGCCGTCCGCGTCGCCGGCGATGCCCTGCTCCGCGAGGGTCTCGAGGTTGGCGGGGGTGGCCATCAGGGCCCAGCCCCAGGACACCCCGGGCGATCCGAGGATCGCGCGGGTGGCCTCGAGGAGGCGCACGCTGTCCTTGTAGGAGTTCTTGCGTACGGCGACGCGGGTGCTCATCCGACCAGCTCCTTGGTGGTGGCGGGGGTGGGGACGTCCTCGGTCAGGATCCGAGTGCCACGGTGTCCCTCAACCACCCCGTGGGGTTCGTCGAGGGTCGCGTAGACGAGTTCAGGGGTGGTGATCGCGGCGAAGCGCGGCCGCTCGGCCGAGGACGAGCCCTCGACGAACTTGATCGCGGCGCTCATCTTCGGGCCCATACTCCCGGGCGGGAACTGCCCGTCGGCGAGATGCCGCCGGGCCTCGGTCACCGTGAGTTCCTCGACGGACCGCTCCTGCGGCGTACCGAAGTCGAGTTTGACCGACGGCACGCCGGTGACCATCACGAGCGCGTTCGCGTTCGCCGCGACCGCGATCCGCTCAGCGGCGAAGTCCTTGTCGATGACGGCGTCCACGCCGCGATAGGCGCCGTTCTCCTCGATCACCGGAATGCCGCCACCGCCCGCGGCGACGACGATGTGACCGGACTGCGTCAGCGCCGCGACGGCGTTCGCCTCGAGGATCGCCTGCGGGGTCGGGGACGGCACGACCCGGCGGAAGCCGCGGCCCGCGTCGGCGACCATGGTCCAGCCGCGCGTGCCGGCGAACTGCTCCGCCTCGCCCTCGGTGAAGAACGGCCCGATCGGCTTGCTGGGCTGGGCGAACGCGGGATCGTTGCGGTCGACAACGATGTGGGTGACGACCGAGACCGCACCGGAGATCTCGCGGCCGCAGACCTCGTGCAGGGCCAGGCAGATCAGGCTGCCGAGGGCTCCCTGGGTCATCGCGCCGAGGGAGAACAGCGGCTGCGCCGGCACCAGCCGGGCGCCCTCCTCGTGCTGGATCGCCAGGTTGCCCACCTGCGGCCCGTTCCCGTGGACGATGATGATCTGCCAGCCTCTGCGCAACAGCGACCGGACGGACTTGGCCATGGCCAAGGCGTTCGAGTACTGCTCCTCGACGGTGCCCCGCTGGTCCTCGCGGGTGAGTGCGTTGCCGCCGAGGGCAATGACCGCGATATCGCTCATGTACGGCTCCCACTGTCCGGGGGGCGGGCGTTGGCATCCGCCCGATGCAGATGGCACAACATAGCAGATGGTCATGTCGTATAGTAGATGTCGAGTGAACTCGACCAGGGAGATGTGCGATGACTGACGAGATGACCGCCCGAGCGCTGCGATCCTCCTGGCGTGCGTCGGAACAGGCGCTGTACTCCCTGGGTGGCGGAGATGTCGGGCGCTACGAACGCGCCGTCCAGCTGGTCCGCGCGATCGTCGACGAACTGCGGGACATCACGTCGACCGCCGCTTTGGTCGATCGCTGGCCGGAGGCCGGCGAGATCGTCGCCGCCGCCGTGGAGCGGGTCGGCCTGGCGCTCGGCTCGCTGCCGGTGGATCAAGTGGCAGGTGCGGCCTTCGCGCTACGCCATGCGGCGTTGCAGGCCGACGAGACCCGGCGTGCCAGGTCCGAGCTCATCGCTGCGGCCCGGCAGGAGGGGGCTGACTGGGTCGTCCTGCATGAGAGCGGTGACCTGCTGGCGGGGTTCGCAGATCCGTACGGCACCACGCGGATGCACCTCGCGTCCGGTCTCGCGATCGTCGCCGCGGTCCAGCCGGAGCTGACCACGGGCGCGACGGTCCGCACGCTGACCGTGGTCCGGCTCGACCCGCGCACCGGTGACCTCGTGGACGACGACCCCGGAATCGCCGACCTCGCGTACTCCGACAGTTCGTCCTTCCGCAGTGGCGAGGCCGCGTTGCGGGAGGTCGTCGAGGAGGCGGCCGCGGCAGATCGTGTCGGATGATAGACGAACGTGTCTGTCAGGAGATACGGTAAGCCAATTGCGCTGCAGGACGACACGCTCGGAAGGACGCTCCCGTGACCCAGACGGCACAGACCCGGACCCCCATCGCCACGGTCGACGACGGCAGTCGGCTGAGTGACCTGATCCTCGAGCTCCAGGAGAAGGGGCTCACGGTCAGCGGACCGTTGGAGCGCCGGCCCGGTGGCGCCGGTCCGTCGGACGCGGGCATGATCTGGGTCGAGGGGACGCCCGTCACGGTCCCCGTCGACGCCGCGTACGTCGCGAGTACGCCGTACTCCCTGGAGCGGGAGGATTCCGGCCACGGGATCTACCGCGACGGGGTGCGGCTGGCGTCCGCGACACCGGCCGGGCGGCCGCGTTTCTACGACCTCGAGACCGCGGACGGTACGCCGTACTGGAAACTTGCGCTGATGCACCTGGACTCGCTGGCGAGCACCGTGCTGCAGACCTGTGCCTACTGGGGGAACGACGACCAGTGCACGTTCTGTGGCATCGGTGTCTCGCTCGCGTCGGGCAACACGGTCAAGGTGAAGCGGCCCGAGCAGCTCGCCGAGGTCGCGGTCGCCGCGCGCGATCTCGACGGCGCCGTGGACATCACCCTCACCACGGGGTCGACGTGGGGCAAGGACCGCGGCGCGTACTACGTCAGCAAGTGCGGCCATGCGATGAAGGAGGCCTCCGGGCTGCCGGTCGAGGTGCAGTTCGAACCGCCGACCGACCTGGCTGTCATCGACAAGGTGCACAGCCTGGGCATCGACTCGCTCGGGATCCATGTCGAGTCGTTCGATCCGCAGGTGCTCGCCCGGGTCGCGCCGCCGAAGGCCCGTACGGGCATCGAGCGCTACTTCGAGACCTGGGAGTATGCCGTCGAGCGGTTCGGCGAAGGACAGGTGTCGACGTACGTCATCCTCGGTATGGGCGAGGATCCGGAGGTCACGCTGGCCGGTTGCAAGCGGGCGATCGACATCGGTGTCTACCCGTTCATCGTTCCGCTGCGCCCGGTGCCCGGCAGCCTGATGGCCGATGCCGTCCCGCCGAGTCGTGCCTACACCGAGCGCATCGCGCGGGCGGTGGCGCCCGAGCTGGTCAAGCGCGGACTTACCGCGGACAAAGTCTCCGCGGGTTGCGCGCGGTGTCAGGCATGCTCGGCCCTGGGGTCGCTCGAACGAACTATCCAGCTGGGCATGCCGGGCCGGTTGCCGGTGCGGAGCGCGTGATGACGCGCTCGCCCGACATCGGTGTCTGGCGGGCGGCCGGGCCGGATCTCGCCCGGCACTACGCGATCCGTCAGCGCGTCTTCGTGCTCGAGCAGCGCATCCTGGAGCTCACCGATCTCGATGGGCACGACCGCGACGCGAACACGATCCACGTGCTGGCTGCGCAGGGCTTTTGCGCGGCCGGCACGGTGCGGCTGTACCGGCTGGACGGCGAGCTGTGGCAGGGCGACCGGCTCGCCGTACTCCCGTCGCACCGGTCCTCGATGGTCGGGGCCGAGCTCGTCCGCTTTGCCGTCGCGACGGCCTGCGCACTCGGTGGCGCCCAGATGGTGGCCCAGATCCAGTTGCCGAACGTGCGCTTCTTCGAGCGGCTCGGCTGGACCCGGGCCGGTGCTCCCGCGCCGTACTGCGGCCGCGACCACCAACCGATGGTCTACGACCTGACGCAGGCGCCGGCCTTCCTCCTGCCCGGGAGACCGGTCGAGCTCATGCTCGAGCCGCTCGTCGAGGTGCCGGATCTGCGAGCAGGCTGAGGCCTCAGGCCCACAGGCCGGTGATCGTCTCCGTGGCCAGATCCATCAGGACCGCCTCGTGCTCGCCGTCTCCCACGGTCAGCCGGCTGCCCTCGGTCACCTGACCCACCTCTGCACAGACCAGACCGTGCCGCTCGAACACTGCGGCACAGTCCGCGACGCGATCCGCCGGAGCGGTGAGCCAGAACGCGTACGTCGGGAAGGCGATCAGCCAGCGCAATGGGTCCGCGCCGGCCGGCATCGGCATCCGCCGGAGGTCGACGGACGCGCCGTGGCGGGTGAACTCGAGCAGCATCGCCAGCGATCCGAGTGCGCCGGCCATCGACACGTCCTTCGCGGCGACGGCTGACCCGTCGTCGGCGACCTGGGCGAGCAGCCGGACATCGCGGGCCAAGGTCGCGGACTGCGCCGCGATGGAGGTGAAGAACGGGAAGTCCGTCCGCATCGTGCCGTCCAAACAGGCCGCGAACAGCACTGCCTGGCCCGGTCGTACGTGCGCCATCGAGAGCGCGGAGTGCACCTGGCCGAGCGCGAACGCCGACAACGAGGTGTCCGCGTCGGCCCGGGTCAGATGGCCGCCGACGATCTTGACGTCGTACATCGTGGCGGCGTCGGCCATTCCACGGAGGACTTCCGTCACGTCGGCGTCGCGGCCGACCACCGTGTTCACGATGGCCTTCGGGACTCCGCCCATCGCGGCGACGTCGTTGACGTTGGCCAGGACGGCGGCAATGCCCGCGCCGTACGGATCCTGGCGGACGAAGGCCGGTGCGATCGCCTCACCGCAGACCACGGCGGAGGCGCCGTCGAGCCGGACCACGGCGCCGTCGTCGCCGGGACCGTGGAGGGGATCGCTGGTGTCGACGAACTCGCACACCTGGGCGATCGCGCCCTTCCCGGAGACGCCCGCGTGCCGGCGGACGACCGCCACCACGTCGTCCACGCGGGGCAGGGACTGGACGGCAGTCGGGGCTGGATCGATCATGACTCGTATCCTATAGTAGATGCTCATATCGGTCGAGAGATATCTGCTCCGGCTGTCACCCCTCGAAAGGCATCGTGATGAGTCAGACTCCCGTCGTCGATCTGCCGGCCGCCGTTGACGTGGTCAACATCGGGCTCCCGTTGTTCGAGACCGCCCTGCGCGATCAGGGCCGGCCGGTGATCGGTGTGGACTGGCGGATCCCCGGCGGCGGTGACGCTCGGACCGTGGCGGCGCTGGCCCGGATGCTGGGTCCCGCGGCCGGCCGGATCGACAAGGCCAACGCCGAGGTGATCCGGCGGCTCAACGAGGGCGTGCCGCTGCTGGTCGGCGTCGACCGCGCAGGTGCCGTCATCCCGGGCATGGGCGAGCGCACCATCCTGCACTGTGGTCCCTCGATCGCCTGGGAACAGATGCCCGACCCACTCCAGCGGTCGGTGCGGGCAGCCGTGGTGGCTGAGGGCTGGGCTCCCGATGTCGCTGCCGCCGGCCGGCTGGTCGAGTCGGGCGAGGTAGAGCTCGAGCCCGCCAACGAGCACCGGACGGTGGTCCCGATGGCCACGTCGATCGGCCCGTCGGCGCCGGTGTACGTCGTCCAGAACGAGCTCGGCGGTACGACGGCGTACTCCAGCATCAATCAGGGATCGGGCGCGGTGCAGTGGTTCGGTGTCGACAGTGACGACGCTATCGCGCGGATCGTGTTCGTCCGGGACAAGGTCGGACCGGTGCTGGCCGAAGCCCTCGCGAGTCACGGTCCGGTCGACGCCTTCGCCCTTGCCGCGCAAGGCGTTCCGATGGGCGACGACGTGCACATGCGCGTCCAGGCGACCACGAACCTGTTCCTGCGCGACCTGCTGCCCTACCTGGTGCGGGCGCAGCACCCCGCTGCGCCCGAGGTGGCGACCTTCCTCAGCGGCAACCACCTGATGTTCCTCAACGTGGCGATGGCCGCGGCGAAGTCGCTGGTGGAGTGGGCCGGCGAGGTGCGCGACGCGAGCATCGTCACGACGATGGCACGCAACGGGACGACGTACGGCGTCCGCCTGGCCGGCGGTGGTGACTGGTTCCTCGCGCCCTCGCCGCCGATCCAGGATGCCTTGTACTACCCGGGTTTCGGCCCGGAGACGAGTGCGCCGGACATCGGCGACAGCGCCGTACTCGAGCTGGTCGGACTGGGCGGCCCGGCCGCGGCGAACTCGCCCGCGGTGGCCGGCTTCCTCGGTGGCCGGATGTCGCACGCGATCGCCGCCACCCGGAGCATGCAGCGCATCTGTGCGGGGGAGAGCCCGCGGTTCCGGCTGCCGATCCTCGACAACGTCGGGACCCCGGTGGGTGTCGACGTACGCAAGGTGGTCGAGCTCGGCATCACGCCGGCCGTGAACACCGGAATCATCCACAAGACCGATGGCGCCGGTCAGGTTGGTGCCGGCGTGGCCTGGGCCCCGATCGAGCCCTTCACCGATGCGTTGCTCGATCTCGACCGACGGCTTGCCTGACCACGTGACCGAGCACCTCGCGCCGGTCGTCGTCGGGGAGGCTGTCGCGGCTGCCCACCCCGACGGGGCGCACGGGACCGTGGTGGGAACCTTCCGGCACGGTTGCTACGTGCAGGTCCACGGCGACATGTACGCCGTCGCCGGACCTGCCGTGGCACCCGGGCCGATCCACCTGATCGTCGAGCACGCCCCCGCTCGCGTGCCGGAGGGCCTCGCTGTCTGGCGCGACGGCGGGCGGCTTCGCTCGACCGAATGGCAGCTGGACCTGGCCGGAGCCGCGGTGTACCGGCCACGGATGCCGGCCGCGACCGACCTGCACCTGGCGACGACAGCCCTGAAGGCGATGCGCCACCGGCTGGCAGTGCCTGAGGATCTGCGGAACTGCTGGGAGTCGGTGCGGCGGGCCGTGGCCACGGACGATCTGACCGCGGCCAGGGAGCTGCTCGAAGGCCGTGGCGGCGGCCTGACGCCGACCGGCGACGACGTACTCGCGGGTGTCCTGCTGGTCCACGCTTGGCGAGGCGACGACCCCGACGGTCTGCTGCGAGTCGCAGCGGAAGCAGCGACGACGAATCTCAGTCGTTCGTTCCTGGCCTGGGCAGCCCGGGGTCAGAGCCTGGCACCTGTGCATGACCTGGTGGCGCACGCGGCGGCGAACGACGTCACCGGGTTCGACCAGGCGGTGGCGACGGTGTCGGCCATCGGCGGGTCGTCAGGCGTTGCTCTCCTCTGGGGGATCGGACTCGCCACCACCGCCGCCGGGACCGTCAGGAGTTGGCGCGCGGCAGCCGTCCCGCCTGCGCGAAGTTCGTCCTGAGCTGCCGGGGGAGTGTGGCCTCCAACCGGCGCAGCGCGTCGCGGGCCTCGTCGGGGCCGCCGACCTCACCGAGGAGCAGCAGGGATCCGGTCTGCCGAGCGAGGGTCGCGGCGTCCTCGCCGCGGCCCAGCAGGTGGAACGCCAAGGCCTGGTACTTGAGCGAGCCCGCCGTACGCGCGGCATCGAGCAGCGACTCGGGATCGTCGAGTCCGATCCGGCAGCGTACCTCGCGAACGCGGAGGTCCGCCCGCCACCGGAACGGCAGCCAGTGCTCGATCAGCCGGCCGGCCGTCTCCAGCCGCTCGGCGGCGAGCTCCGTCTGGCCATCGAGGCGCTCGCTGTCCGCGAGCGAGCACAAGGCATGCAGCTCCTGCTCGATCTGCAGGCTGCCCGCCTCCACCTCGCGGGACTGACTCAGGGCGAGCTCGGACAGGTCGTGGGCCCGGATGGGTTCGCCGAGCTCGCGCCAGACCCAGGCCAGTGTGGTGTTCGTCCGCGCGCGGTAGAACGAGACGTCGTACCGCTCGAGGATCGCGGCCTTCGTCTGCAGCACGGTCAGGGCGCCGGACAGATCCCCGGCGTTGCCGCGGGCCAGGCCGGCGAAGAACAGTGCCCGCAGCAACGGATGGAACGCGCCGATGCGGTTGGAGATCGCGACCGCGTCGTCGAGCACCTCGATCGCCTCGCCGTACCGGTCGGCGTGCGCGAGCAGTGCGCCGAGGCAACTCGACACCGAGGCCTTCACCGCCCCGTCCTCGTCGCCGTTCTCGTCGAGGGCGCGCTCGTACGCGCGATAGGCGGCGTCGAAATCGCCGGCCCAGTGCTTGGTCCGGCCGAGCAGGTTCCACGCGCTGGGCCGGGCGCCGGGCATCCGGGATGCTTCGTCCGCGCGGGCGACGGCTTCCTCGACGTCGCGTCGGTAGTACGCCGTCCAGCCGAGCCGCTCGACCGCGGTGGCGCGAAGCGACCGGTCCCCGCGGGCGACAGCCAGCGCCTCCGCCTCCTGATGGTCGTCGGTCGCCGCGTCGAAGTCACCGAGCTCTTCGCGAGCCGCACCCCGGCCGATCAGGGCGAGCCCTTCGAGCTCCTGATCGGCGGCCTTGCGGGCGGCGTCGAGCGCCGAGGTGAACAGCCGTACGGCGTCGGCGTTCGCGAACGAGCGGCGCGCCAAGGTGGCCGCTTCGTACCACGACCTCGCCGCCGCCGCGGTGAGGCCGGCGCGCTCCTGGTGATGTGCCCGCAGCTCCGGCCGGGCCGAGAAGATCTCCGCCAGCTGACGATGCCGCAGCACCCGGACCGGTCCGGGGAGATTGTCGTACAGCGCCTGCAGCAGGATCGGCGGCGACGACACGAACAACTCGTTGCGGGAGGCAAGCAAACCGGCCGCCATCGCCTTCTGCAGCGTGGGCATCATATCGACAGCCGGACGACCGGCCAGCTGCTCGAGGGTGTCAAGGTCGAAGGCGGTCCCGATCACGGCCGCGGCCTGGAGCAACTCGTCCACATCGCTGCCACTGCGTCGGACCCGGTCGAGCACCATCGAGCGCAGGGTGCCGGGAATCTCCGGCTCGGGCTCCCCGCGGTTCAAGGCGGCGAGCACCTCGATCACGAACATCAGCTGGCCCTGGGTCAGCTCCCAGACGAAGGCCGCCTCCGAAGCGCGGCCTGCCTGCTTCGCCAGCTGGGCCACCTCCGCCTCGGTGAGCGGACCGAGCTCGACCAGCAAGCCGTTGCCTGCCAAGGCGCGAAGGTCTGGGTCCAGCCGGTCGGACGGGACGGTCGCCACGACGAGAAGGGGCGCATCGCTGATGGTGTGGAGGAGCCACTGGAGTGCTTCCAAGGTGGCAGTGCCGGCCAGGTGCAGGTCGTCGAAGAACAGCAACAACGGTTGGGCTTCGGCCGCGGTCGTGAGCACATGGCGCAGGGTGTTGAGAATCCGCCGGTGCTCGATCTCCGGGCTCGCGCGCCGGTACTCCGCTGCGCCCACGACGTCGCGCAGATCGGGCACCAGCTCCACCGCCGTGTCGGTCCACGAACCGAGCATGGCCGGGAGGGCGTCGGGAGCGGTCGAGAGCAGGATCCGGCTGAGCACTGTGACGAGTGGCTGCAGCGGTGACGACCGCTCGCCCTCGAAGCAGTCGACCCGGATCGCGCGGGCGCCACCGCGATCGGCGTAGTCGGCCAGGTCTTGCGCCAGCGACGAACATCCCGAGCCCGGGCTTCCGGTGACCAGGATCGCCCCGGCTTGACCGGCGGCAGCTAGGTGCCAGCGGTCGACCATCGCGGCGTACTCGTCGTGCCGGCCGATCAGGGTCGAGCTGCCGGCGACCTCGCCTGGACGCGGAGTGAGCACCGGCCCGGGTTCGGCGCCACTCACGATCGCGCTGAACAAGGCGTCGGTCTCCGGGCTGGGCTCGACCTCCAGCTCGTCGCGCAGCTCGAGCCGGAGCTCCTCGTACGTGCGCAGCGCCGACGCGCGATCGCCGAGATGCCACTGCGCGTTCATCAGCGCGCGACCGGCCTGCTCGTCCTGGCGGGCCTGCGCGAGCACCGACTCGGCCTGGCTCGCGATGTCGCTCCACATGCCCAGCTGTGCCTGCGCATCCCAGCTGGCGCGGTGCAGCCGGCGGCCCAGCGCATCCACGTGCCGCTGCTGATCCTCGGCCCAACCTCGTTGCGCGAAGGCCGGCGGAAGTTCCGGGTGGCCACGGGTGAGAAGTCCGAAGGCACGCCGCGCGGCGGTCACGGTCACGGCCGGACTCAGGGCGGCGCGTGCTTGCGCGGACTTGGCCAAGTCCTCGACGAGTGCGAGATCACTGGTCCACGCCCGCCCGCTGTTGAAGCGGTAGCCGGTGGACGACGATCCGGTGATCACGTCCGAGCCGACCGCCCGGCGTACTCGGCTGACGAGCGACGCGATCACCCGGTCGGCGGCGAGGGGAGCATCGTCGTCGTCCCAGAGCGCGTCCACCAGGGCGTCGATCTGCACGAGTGCACCGCCCGCGGCCACCAGGCGGCGCAGCAGGATCCCGGCCCGGCCGGCCGGAACGGGACCGAGGCGGCGTCCGTCCGCGTCGGTGACCTCCAGCGTGCCGAGCACGAAGACGGTCGAGGGCGCCGCATGGGTGGACATCAGGTGACGCTCCTCTCCCGGGTCGGCCTCGGCGTTTCCTATGATATAAATACATCACTGATAGTGGAGGGTGTCGATCCTCCCGGGCGAGTCGGCTGGAGAGGCGGGCGCAATGGCTGGGTCTGGTCCGAGCTTCCTCACGCTGCCGGAGCGATCCACCAAACCCCGTTCGGCCGGGCTCACCCACGTCTTGGACAAAGGGTATTCCCTCGACCGCGCGGCGTCGGTTCTCCAGGCGTACGCCGGCTGGATCGACATCTGGAAGCTCGGCTGGGGTACGGCGTACATCGAGCCGGCGCTGGCCGAGAAGGTCCGGCTGCTGCGCGACCATCAGGTCAAGCCGTGCACCGGTGGCACGCTGCTCGAGATCGCCTGGCTGCAGGGCCGGGTCGACGAGTTCTTCGAGTTCGCCACCTGGGCCGGATTCGAGTGCGTCGAGGTGTCCCGCGGGAGCACGGACCTGCCGTTGGCCGAGAAGCACCGGATCATCCGGCAGGCCCGGTCCCTCGGGTTCGAGGTCTTCGCCGAGGTCGGCAGCAAGGACCCGGGTGACCTGGTGTCCGCCGCCGAGTGGACGGACGAGCTCGAGTCGGACCTGGACGCCGGCGCCCGCTGGCTGGTCGCGGAGGGTCGCGAGAGCGGCACCGTCGGTCTGTACGACGCCGGCGGCGAGCTGCGGGAGGATCTGCTCGATGAACTGGTGTCGTCACGTGCGGCCGGATTCATCGTCTACGAGGCTCCGCAGCGGTCGCAGCAGGCTCACCTGCTGCGGCGTCTCGGCTCCGAGGTGAACCTCGGCAACATCGCCCTCGACGACGTGATGGGCCTGGAAACGCTGCGTCGCGGCCTGCGCTCCGACACGATCGGGCTCGGTGCGGCCCTGGAGACCTCGGTCCGTGCGCACTGACGAGCAGATCACGAGCCGGCCGACCGATCCGGAGGCGCCGAACGTCATTCCGGGGCGCTATCGGCAGGTCGCCGTCGCCAGTGTCCCGACGCTCGACCCGGCCTGGCTGACCGAGCACTTCACCGATCGCGAGGTGTACTTCCGGACCCGCTTCGTCGTGGCCCGGCACGAAGGCCGCGTGGCCCTCGTCGAGGTGGACCGCAAGCCGTCGGACGACCTGTTCACGCTGACCATCTCGGCCCGGGTGCTGGCCGGAGCCGACGACTGCGCGGTCGTGGTGGACGAGACCGTTGACACCGCCGTTCCTTCGCAACTGGCAGCCGCCGCCGAGAGGTTCCCCGGCGTCCGCTGTGTCGTGGTCGAGGGCTCGTACTCGCACGTGAGCTTCATCCTCAATCCCGCTCCGCTCCGGATCAGATTGGTCGACGTCGTTCCGCCTGGTCGGGCCAAGTTGCTGGACCAGGTCCAGCGGGTGCTGGCCACGGCCGAGGATCTCCCGCCGGTGGTCGTCGTACCTGATCTCGTGGACAGCCGGCAGTTGCTCGCCGCGGCGCACGACGTACCTCCGCGAGATCTGCTGATCCCGTGCCGTGGCTCGGGGATGGACTTCCCGGGCAGCGCGGTGTCGTTCCTCGACGAACGACCGCCCGAACGGGACTGGACGCTGCTCGGGTGTGAGCGGTCCAACCAGATCCATCAATGGTTCTACGGCAGTACGCCGGAGCGGGTCGACATCTGCCCGCGGCAGTGGCTGAAGCCGGATGGCCGGAGCACGCTGACTCGCTGCTGCCTGCTCCAGGAGGGCGTCGAGAGCGAGCGAACCGGAACGGTCGTTCCGTGGGGCGCCTCGCTGGCCGAGGTCCGCGCGGCGCTCGAGATCATCGTCGAACGGGCGGAGGTGGCATGGACGCACATCTGATCGATTCCGCGATCTTCGGTCATCAGTGGAGTACGGCGGAGAGTCGCGGGATCTTCGCCGAGACCGCTCGGGTCGCCCGGTGGGTCGACGTGATCATCGCGCTCGCCGAGGCCCAGGCGGACGTCGGCATCATCCCCGCCTCCTCGGCGGCCGCGATCGCCGGCCTGCGCGGCAGCCGGCTCGATCTGGCCGGCATCGCGGCAGGAACGCGGACCACATCGCACTCGACGCTCGGGCTGATCCAGGTGCTGCAGCGCATGCTGCCCGCGGAAGCGGCCGAGCACGTCTACTACGGCGCCACCGTCCAGGACATCTCGGACACCGCGCAGGTCCTGGAGATCGCTGAGGTCGCCGGGCTTGTCTGGCGGGATCTGTGGGCGATCGAGGCGGAGCTCCTGACTCTTGCCGAGCGGCACCGCGCGACGCCGATGGTTGGTCGTACGCACGGTCAGCCGGGGGCTCCGATCACCTTCGGGTTCAAGGCCGCGACGTGGGCCGACGAGATCGGCCGCAGCCTTGAGCGCCTTCATCAGGGCCGCGACCGCTGGCTGGTGGCGGAGCTGGGCGGTGCGGTCGGCGTACTCGGGTTCTTCGGCGCGCAGGCGATCCCGCTGCGTACGGCGTACTGCGAGAGACTCGGTCTCGGGGAGCCGGCCATCTCCTGGCTGACCACCCGCGATCGGCTCGCGGAGTTCGCCCAGGTGCTGGCCGCCGCGGTCAGCGCGATGGCCCGGATCGCGAACGAGGTCTACGTGCTCGCCCGGGCCGAGCTCGCCGAGGTGCGCGAGCCGTCGCCGTCGAGCACGGTGGGCAGCATCTCGATGCCGCACAAGCGCAATCCCGAGGTGTCCGAGCAGGTCGTCACGCTCGCGCGTCTGGTGCGTTCGTTGGCGGGTGTGCTCGCCGAGACCGTGATCGGCGAGCACGAGCGAGACGGACGATCCTGGAAGACCGAGTGGGTCGTGCTGCCGGAGCTCAGCCACTACACGCTGGCCGCGGCCGGGATGACGCGGTCCCTGGTCGGCGGCCTGGAGGTCGACCCCGCGCGGATGCTCGCGAACCTGAGAGCGACGGAAACCGCGTCCTCGGAGCGGCTGCTCAGCGCGATGTCGGCCCGGCTGGGCAAGCACAAGGCGCAAGCGACGCTGCAGGACGCGTACCGGGCCGCGATCGGCACCGGCCGTTCCCTCACAGCGGTGCTCGACGGGCGGATCGAGGCGGCCGAGCTGGCCGAGCTCGACCGGGTCGACACCGGCGCCGCGGCGGCGATGGCCGACGAGGTCGTCGTCCGCGCCATCCGCCGCCGCGCGGGGGAGAGTGCGTCGTGGCGCTAGCGAGCCTCCCGCGGATTCCCCTGGGGATCTTCCCGACCCCGGTCCATCACGTCGCGGATCTCGCGGGTACGCCGGGATTGCGCGACGTACTCGTCAAGCGCGACGACCTGACCGGATTCGCGTGGGGCGGCAACAAGGTGCGCACTCTCGAGTACGTCCTGGCCGATGCGCTGTCGCTGCGGTCCGACACCATCGTGGTCGCGGGCGGCCCCACCTCCAACTTCGCCGCCCTGTTGGCCGTTGCCGCGGCCGGGCAAGGGATCGACGTCGTACAGGTCTGCTACGGCGACCCGCGCGCCGGTGCGGCTGCGCTGGCCTTGTCGAGGAGTGCCGGTGCTCAGGTCGAGTTCACCGGTTCCGCGGATCGCAGGAGCATGGATCTTCGCGCGGGCGAGTTGGCCGGCCGGATGCGAGCCGAGGGCAGGCGTCCGTACGTCGTACCTCGCGGGGGAGCGACTCCGATCGGCGCCTGTGGTTTCGCCGTGGCCGCCACCGAGCTGGTCGCGCAGTTGGCCGGTCGCTCGGTCACTGTGGTGATCCCGGTCGGTTCGGGAGGCAGCATCGCCGGTCTGGTGGCCGGCCTCGCGTCAGTTGACGGCGACGGGGTCGAGGTGGTCGGAGTGTCGGTCTCCCGGCCCGTCGCGGAGATCGAGGCACAGGTCGCCAAACGTGCCACGGAATGCGCCCGGCTCGTCGGTGCCGGCGGTCCGCTGCCGCGGTGGCGAGTGGTCGACGGACGAGGACCCGGCTACGGCGGGGGATGGCCCGAGGCGGACCGGTTGGCGGGCGCGTTGCTGCAGCACAGCGGATTCGTCGCCGACCCCGTGTACAACGCGAAGGCACTGCTGTGGCTGAACGATCATCGCGGTGAGCTGCCCGGGCCCGTCCTGTACTGGAGCACCGGCGGGGCACTCGCAGCCGCCGACGAACTCACCACCACGGCAGCCGCGATCGCGGCCGTCGGCGAGGAGGCAACGTCATGACAGCGGTGAACTCAGCGCGCCGGGTCGAGGGCCCGTCCAAGGATCGGCCCGCGCAGCAACTCGTCGACGCGGGATTCGCCTGGGAGATCGCCGACGCACCGCTGCTCCACCACGGGCTGAACATGGCCGACATCGCGCACGTACTCGATCTCCGCCACCGCCGGATCATCCCCGACCGCGCCGCCGCGGCGCTGCTCGGCGTGCTACTGGACACGCATCGCACCAGGCCGGAGGACTTCCCGTACGACGCGGCGTACGGCGAGCCGTACAACTCGCGCGAGCGGCACTTCGTCGCGACCATCGGTGACGACGCCGGCTGGCTCCACGCGGGCCGGCCCCGGCGGGAGGCGGCCCGGGTCGCGCTGCGGATCCTGCTACGCCGACTGACCGCCGAGCTCGCGGCCGGCGCCGCCGAGTTCGCAGCCACCACCTGTCGTACGGCGGCCCGCTACCGCGAGGTCTACATGCCGGATCAGACCTACCTCCAGCAGGCGCAGCCGTCGACGTTCGGCCACTACCTGCTGGCCTTCGTGCCGCCGGCGATCCGGGACTGCGAACGCCTGCTCGACGCACTCGACCAGGTCAACACGAGTCCCGGTGGCGCAGGATGCGTCAACGGCAGCCGGTTGCTGGACGACCGGCGAGTGATCGCGGACCTGCTCGGGTTCGGCGACGTCATCACGCACACCCGCGACGCGATGTGGCAGACCGACACCTTCGTCGATGTCCTGAGTACGAGCGTCAGCCTGCTGTCCAACCAGTCCAAGCTGGCCGAGGACCTGGAGATCTGGTCCAGCCAGGAGTTCGACTACATCGACCTGGCCGGCCCGTACACCCGCGCGTCGGTGCTGATGCCGCAGAAGCGCAACCCGTACGCGTTGTCGATCGTCCGCGGTGGCGGCGGCGTCCTGATCGGGCGGCTGACCGGATTCCTGGCGGTCGTGAAGAGCCCGTCGGCCCGCAGCGACAACCTGATCTTCGCGTACGGCGAGATCCCCAAGGCGGTCGAGTTCGCGACCCGCATCACGGCGCTGATGGAAGGTGTCGTCGACACGCTGAGTGTGAACGAGACCCGGATGTGGGAGCGCCTCGAGGAGGGGTACACCCAGGCCACGGACCTGGCCGAGTTCGTCATGCTCCGGTGCGGCCTGGACTACCGGGCGGCGTACCTCGTGGTCGGGGAGGTGGTGCGCGACGCCAGCCGGCGCGGCGTCCGGGGTGTCGACATCACGTCGGAAGACCTCGATCAGGCCGCGCTGTCGGTCGTCGGGCGTTCGCTGGATCTGGATGCCGAAGAGATCCGGAACGTCCTGGATCCGCGCGCCATCGTGGCGACCCGCAGTGCCCTGGGCGGCGCCGCGCCCGAGGCGGTCGAGACCATGACCGAGCAGTACCTCGCCAAGGCCGTCGACCTCGGCTACCGGGCGAACCACGCGCTCGAGAAGTACGCCGCCGCGGAGGCCCGGTTGCTCGCCGAGGCCGAGCAGGTCGCGGCCGGGCGGGGTGAGTGACCGGCGTTGCAACGCCGTGCAACACCTGTGCAACAGCGGGCGGCAAGATCCGTTCATGGACACGTTCAACCCCGAACCTGACTGCTGCGGATGCCGCTTCGAGCAGAGCGCCCCGGCGCACCATCGGCGCCTGGTCTCGCTGGAGGCGCAGCCGATGATGTCGCTGGTGGAGCTGATCGAGATGGCGGCCACCTGGGGCGAGATCGAGTACGGCGAGGCCGAGCCGGTGATCCCCCCGAGCGAATGGATCGATTTCGCCGAAGCACACGCGTGGGCCGATGGCGACCGCGTGTTTGACGCGCTCGTGGCACTTTCCTCCCTGGTGCCACGAGCGCGGACCAAGGCCGGCGCCGGTGCGAAGCCGGTGCCCGTGCTGGTTCCGGTGTGACCCGAGAGGACTTCCCGATGACCGACGTACCCCGGATCGCGATCAACGGCCTCGGCCGGATCGGACGTGCGCTGCTGCGCGCCATCATCGCGCGCGACTCGTTCGTCGACGTCGTCGCCGTCCATGATCTGACCCCGGCCGCGACGCTGGCCTACCTGCTCCAGCACGACACGGTCCACGGGCGGCTCGGCGTACCGGTGGCGGCGACCGACGACGAGCTCGTGGTCGGCGACCGGCGGATCAAGGTGCTGCGGGCGAACCATCCGGGGAACCTGCCGTGGGGGTCGCTGGGAGTCGACGTGGTGGCCGAGTGCAGCGGGCACTTCACCAGCCGGGACCGAGCCGGCGGGCATCTGCGGGCCGGCGCGAAACGGGTGATCGTGTCCACCCCGACCGACTCGGCGGAGGCGACGATCTGCCTCGGTGTCAACGAGGCGACCCTCGACCCGAACTCGCACCGGATCATTTCGAACGCGTCCTGCACGACCAACTGCGTCGCACCGATCTTCGCGATCCTGGACGAGGCCTTCGGGGTCGAGGGCGGCTGGGTCGACACCGTGCACGCCTACACCAACGACCAGCAGTTGCTCGACCTGCCACACCACGACCTGCGCCGGTCCCGGGCCGCGGGTCAGAACATCATTCCGACCGGGACCGGTGCGGACACCGCACTGGCCCGGGTGCTGCCGCAGCTGAAGGACCGCGTGCACAGTGTCGCGGTGCGCGTCCCGGTGCCCGACGGCTCGCTCAGCAACGTCGTGGGAATGCTCCGTACCCAGGCCACCACCGAGCAGGTGCGCGACGCCTTCATCCAGGCGGCGCTGTCTGAGCGCTGGGCCGGGATCGTGGGCGTGAGCGATATGCCGATGGTCTCCAGCGACGTCATCGGCGACCCGCGCTCCTGCGTCGTCACGCTGCAGGACATCGAGTCGCACGGCAACGCAGTCCGCGTGTTCGGCTGGTACGACAACGAGTTCGGCTACGCCAACCGGTTGCTCGACCTGATCGAGATGGTGACGCTGCGGACCAACGTCAGACGCCCCGCGGAAGCTCGTACGACGCCCTCGTCGGCGCTGGTGTGGTGATCAGCCGCGTCGTTCGGGCAGCGACACCCAGACGACCTTGGTGGTGCGCGCGGACGGATTGCGCCACGAGTGGTTCTCCTCGGAGCGAAAGTGCAGCGAGTCGCCCGCGCTGAGGCGATAGGTCTGCGCACCGACCGTGAGCTCCAGCGTCCCGGACTGGACGTGCACCAGGGCCTCGCCGGCCGGACGCCGGTCATCCGGGGCCGACTGTGCGCCCGCGGCCATCTCGGTGATGCTCGCGGTGAGCTCGAACGGCCCGGACTCCGCGGAGATCGAACCCACCACGACGTCGCCGTCGGGTGACGTCCGGACCCGCCGCTGGTTCTTCGGGGTGAAGCTGACCGGCGTGGCCGGCGCGTCGGTCTCGTCGATGAAGTGGGCGACCGGCACCTGGAATGCGGCCGCGAGCTTGAGCAGCGTGGTGATGGTGGGGACCATCGTGCCCTGCTCCACCTTGTGGATCGCGGCCGGCGAGACGTCGGAGCGCTCGGCCAGCTGCTGCAGCGAGAGTCCGAGCCGGCCGCGCAACGTCCGGAGCCTCGGGCCGATGCCGGCGACGACCTCGGAGACCTCGGACTCCGACAGCGGAGCCCCGGCGGGTCGCTCGGCCGGCGCGTGGTCGCTGACCCGTGCGGATCGTGCGGATGGCGGTGTCACTTCGGCACTCCTTCGGTCTGCCCCCGGCCTTTAGTAGACGCAGTATATCCGATGGTTGACGGGCGTCGATGTGTCTCATAGTGTATTTCCTTATCGGATAAGAGATTTCGACGAACCCGAGGAGCTGCTGGTGGACGGCATTCACGACATGGGCGGCGCCCATGGCTGGGGCGCGGTCGCGATCGAACCGGACGAGCCGGTGTTCGCGGCGGACTGGCACGCCCGCACCTTCGCGCTGGGGCTCGCCTCGATGGGCGCGTCGGGGACCAACCTCGACGCCTTCCGGCACGCGCTCGAGCGCCTGCACCCGGTCGACTATCTCGCCGACGGGTACTACGGGCGGTGGCTGGCGGCCGCAGAGCTGCTGCTGGTGGACAGCGGCGTACTCGCGCAGGGTGCAGTCGAGGCCCGCGCTCGCCGCCTGGCCGGTGAGGACGTCAGCGAGCCGGCCGACGTCGAGGTGCGCAAACCCTCGTACGAGCGCGGTGGCCCCGGATCGTTGCGTCAGATCGACGACGCGCCGGCCTTCGAGGCCGGGCAGCGAGTGCGGGCCAGGGAGCAGTACAAGGCGGGTCACACCCGGATGCCCGCGTACGTCCGCGGTCGCGCCGGGGTCGTCGAGGCTCGCCGTCCTGCCGCCGTACTGCCGGACAGCACCGCCCACTTCACCGGCGAGGACGCGCAGCACGTCTACACCGTGCGCTTCGAGGCGACCGACCTGTGGGGTCCCGGCGCCGAGCCGGCGACCGTTTTCATCGACCTCTTCGAGAGCTACCTGGAGGACTGCCAGTGAGTGCCGATCCCCGTTCCGTCGACCGGCCACCGGCCGCCCTGCGCGCCGAGGCGCTCGAGGAGCTGCTCACCGAGCGCGGCCTGGTGAAGACCGAGGTGCTCGACGGCTTCATCAATCGCTACGTCAACGACGTCGGCCCGCTCAACGGCGCCAAGGTGGTGGCCAAGGCGTGGGTCGACCCGGACTACCGCGAACGTCTGCTCGCGGACGGCACCGGCGCCATCAAGGAGCTGGGCTTCGCCGGTCCGCAGGGCGAGCACATCGTGGTCGTGGAGAACACCGCCGAGGTGCACAACCTCGTCGTCTGCACACTGTGCTCCTGCTACCCGTGGCCCGTGCTCGGACTGCCCCCGAACTGGTACAAGGATCCGGCGTACCGGTCCCGGGCGGTCCGGGAGCCGCGGGCGCTGCTCGCGGAGATGGGGCTGCCACTCGCGGACGGCATCCGCATCAGGGTGTGGGACTCCAGCGCGGAGAACAGGTACTTCGTTCTGCCGCGGCGCCCACAGCACACCGACGGCCTGACCGAGGAAGAGCTCGCCGCCCTCGTGACCCGCGACGCCATGGTCGGCGTCGCCGAGGTGCTCTCGTGACGGCGGAGATCGCCGGCACCCTGGACGACACAGTCACCGGGCTGCCGCGAGCCAACGGCGAGCTCGTCTTCGAACAGCCGTGGGAGAGCCGTGCCTTCGGAATCGCGGCCGCGCTGGCCGATCAGGGCCTGTTCTCCTGGAAGGACTTCCAGGGCAGCCTGATCGCCGAGGTGGCCCGGCGCGACGGCGAACCGGGGGAGTACAGCTACTACGACCGCTGGCTCGGCGCGCTCGAAGAGCTCTTGACCGAGCGCGGGGTCGTGGCCGCGGACGACATCGACGCCCGCGCCGACGTCCTGTGCCACCGGCCGCCCGGTCACGACCATCGCGACGAGGACCATGGCCACCACGCGCACTGAGGACCTGGTGGCGGCCACCCGCAGCGTCGAGAGTGTCTGGCACGGCGGGTACCACTGCACCGTCGAGGCCGGCCCCTTCACGATCCAGGTCGACGAACCGGAGGAGGTCGGCGGCGCCAACCTCGGTCCGCAGCCGACCGACCTGTTCCTGGCTTCGGTCGCGTCCTGCTTCACGCTGGCGATCAGCTACGCGGCCCGCAAGCGCTCGCTCGACCTCACCGAGCTGACGGTCCGAGCGACCGGCCGGTACGACGGCCTGCAGTTCGGCGCCGTCCACGTCGAGGCGCGGATCGGTGCCCCCGAGGCCGAGCTCGAGCGACTGGTCGCGGCGGCCGAGCGGGTCTGCTATGTGACCAACACGCTGCGCTCCGGCGTCCGGCTGACCACCCGAGCAGTTGTCCCCCAGGACGGAGAGATCCAGTGACCATGCGATGCGAAGCAGGGAGTGAGTTCTCGTGAAGATCGTTGTGATCGGCGGCGGTGCCGCCGGC
Organism: Kribbella sp. NBC_01484; assembly: GCF_036227145.1. Classification (NCBI taxonomy): domain Bacteria; kingdom Bacillati; phylum Actinomycetota; class Actinomycetes; order Propionibacteriales; family Kribbellaceae; genus Kribbella; species Kribbella sp. NBC_01484. The sequence goes on along the minus strand of NZ_CP109437.1, from coordinate 305,027 downwards.
CTCGGGGTGGCCGGTGCCGCCAAGGGCCAGGACCCGTCCGCCCAGACGGTGGTGTACACCGAGTACGAGGACGTGGCCTACAGCCCGTGCGGGATCCCCTTCGTGCACGGCAAGGAGATCGAGTCGTTCGAGAAGCTGTTCCTCGCGACCAAGGAACAGTACGTTGCCCAAGGCATCGATGTGCACTACGAGACCAGCGTCGAGAGCATCGACCCCAGGTCGCGGACCATCAAGGTGAGCGGCGAGGGCGAGGTCTCCTACGACAAGCTCGTCCTCGCGACCGGCTGGAACTACGACACCCCCGACATCCCCGGCGTCGAGCTCGGCGGCATCTACCACGTCAAGAACATCCGCGCAGCGATGGAGTGGGACCGCTACCTCGACACGGTGAAGTCGGCCGTGGTGGTGGAGTCCGGGCCGATCGCGATGGAGATGGTCTCGGCCCTGCGGCATCGCGGCATCGACGTGACCCTGATCGATCCCGGACCGTGGCCGATGGCCGACGTGATTGACCCGGACATCGTCGAGCCGGTCCGGAAGAACTGGGAGGAGTCCGGTGTCACGCTCAAGTTCGGCGAGCGGGTGACCGCCTTCCGGGGCACGGACACCCTCACCCATGTGAGTACGACGTTCGGCGACGTACCGGCGCAGTTGGTCGTGATCGGCAGCCACAAGGTGGCCAACTCCGGTCTCGCCGGGTCCGCCGGGATCAAGCTGGGCAGCACCGGCGGTATCGCGGTCGACCCGCGGATGCGCACCTCCGACCCGAACGTCTATGCGGCGGGCGACTGCGCCGAGATTCCGCACGGTGTCTCGAACGTCCCGTTGCAAGGGCTTTCGGGCAGCCACGCCTACGCCCAAGGCAAGACCGCGGGGATCAACGCGGCCGGCGGCTCGCGGGTGCACAACCCGGTGTACGTGCCCTGGGGGATGCTCGCCGGGCAGTGGATGATCGGCGGGGTCTCGTTCGGCGAGACGCTCGCCACGGCGCTGGGACTGCCCTTCGTCACCGGCGTTGCCGACGGCATCACCCGGGCGCGGTACTACCCGGGCGTGAAGCCGATCAAGGTCAAGCTGCTCGCGGACCCCGAAACCCGGCGGTTGATCGGCGCCCAGATGGTCGGTGGCGAGGGGATCAAGGAGCGCGCGGACTTCCTCGGCATCGTGGCCCGGACCGGTATCACGGTAGACACGCTGGCCACGATGGAGAACGTCTACTCGCCCTCGATCGGAGCGTTGAACGAACCCATCGCGATGGCGGCGCAAGCCCTCGTCGCGAAGCTCTGAGGTGGCCGGTATGCCCTTCTTCCACTGGCTTCGCGCGAACTCCGAGCACGCCCTGCTGGCCGACGCGCAGCGCCGGATGGCGACCAAGTACGGCGCCAATCCGCCGGCCCGCCCGCACGGACTCAAGGACCGCTGGTGGCGACAGGTGTTCGCACCCGCCTACCGGATCCTGCCCTGGGGCCTGCGCCGGACCACCATGCAGGCGATTCCGGGCAGCCATCGCAGGGGATGGCCGAAGCCCGACTACCTCCCGCCCGGCGATTACTGAGCCCCTGCCCCGACCGGGTGCAGGCCGTCCCACCTCTCCGCACTGCCGACACTTCGAAGGAGTCAGCATCATGCCGAAGACAGTCACCATCGAACCGCCCCAGGAGGGCGACATCCTCTTCGACGTCGAGGAGAAGATCTTCCCCGACCACCAGGCCAACGAAGGCGACAAGGCGTATGTCTTCATGCACACGGTCCCGTTCGAGGGCTCCGTCGGCCTGGTCAACATGCTCACGGCCACCCGCCTGCAGCGGAAGGGATTCGACCTCACCTTCATCCTGTACGGTCCCGGCGTCCTGATGGCCTCGGCCGCCCGCGGCTACCCGGCCGTCGGGAGCGAGGGCTTCCCGGGCAACCTCGGGTACAACAAGCAGCTCAAGACGCTGATCGACGAGGGTGCGAAGGTGTACGCCTGCCGGTTCGCGATGGGCGCGCTCTACGGCATGCGCGAGGACGACCTGATCAAGGGCGTCATCCCGTTCAACCCGCTGGACGTGCTGGACGCCAACATCCAGGCCTGGCGGGACCGGGCCATCGTGTTCGCGACCTGGACCGTCTGATCCGTCCCACGACGAACGATGCCCCGCAGCCGTGAGGCTGCGGGGCATCGTCATGTTCATCCTTGCGGAGGCGGGATGCGACGGCGGAACCAGGCGACCAGGGCTGGGTCCTCGAACCCGCCGGCAACCAGCGCCGCGCCGGACAGGTCGTCGTCCTGCGTGTAGTCGTTCTGGGCCGCAACGCAGCACAGTCCGGCCGCCACAGCCGCGCGTACGCCGTTTTGTGAGTCCTCCACGGCCACGGTCCGATCGGCCGGGCAGCCCGTTCGCCGTAGCACCTCGAGGTACACCGCCGGGCTGGGCTTGAGCTCGGGAACTTCGGTGCCGGTGACAACGGTCTGGAAGCGCGGGCCGAAGACCCGGTCCAGCAGCGGTTCGACCCAGGCGCGCGTACCGGTCGTTGCCACATGCATCGGTACGCCGGCCGCGTCGAGCTCGTCGAGCAGCCGATGAACACCCGGCCTGGCCTGCACCTTCCCGGCCTCGATCAGGTCCCGCATGATCTCGGTCTTGCGAGCGTGCAACCGCTCGGCCAGGCGCCGGGCATCGCCGGCGGGCACTCCGGCCTTCTCGAACCAGAACGCCAGTCGCTTGGCCCCGCCGGCGATGTGAAGCAGCTTTCCGTACGTCGGAATGTCCCAGCGGTCTCCTAGTCCGGCCTCCTCGAAGGCGGCGTTGAAGGCAACCCGATGGCCATCGCGTTCGCTGTCGACCAGCGTGCCGTCGACATCGACGACGACCGCGGCCAGCCGGCCCACCTCAGGCCCCCGGCGACTGCTGCAGGTACTCGCGGATCCGGCCGAGCACCGCCGTGCTGGTGAAGCCATGATGCGCCATCACCTGGTCGCCAGGGCCGCACGTGCCGAACTCGTCGATACCGATGGCCAGGTCGACCAGCCCCTTCCAGCCCATGGTGCTGCCGGCTTCCAGGCTGACCGTGACCGCGAGCGGATCCGGGACGTAGGCGGATCGGTCCAGCGCGGAAACTACGCGGACGCTGTGACCTTCGGCGGTCAGTGCTTCGGCGACCTCAGCGACCAGGGCGACCTCGGATCCGGTGGCCACGATCTCGACCGAGACGGGTGAGCGCTCATCGGCCGGCAGCGCGGTCTGGGGGAGTGTCTGGCGCGACAGGATCAGGGCAGTCGGCCCGTCGGTACGCTCCAGCGCGAGCTGCCAGGCCCGTGCCGTCTCGGCGTCGTCCGCCGGGCGCAGTACCTGCAGTCCGGGGATGACTCGCAGCGACTCGATCTGCTCGACGGGCTGATGGGTGGGGCCGTCCTCGCCGACCGCGATCGAGTCGTGGGTCAGCACGTGGATGACGGGCTGGCGCATCAGCGCGGCGAGCCGGAGCGCCGGCCGCAGGTAGTCGGCAAAAACCAGGAACGTACTCCCGTAGACCCGGAACCCGCCGTGCAGGCTGAGCCCGTTCATGATCGCGGCCATGCCGAACTCCCTGATCCCAAAGGCGATCGTGGAGCCCGAGTAGTCGTCACGGGTCACCACGGCTCCGCCGGTCGCGGTCCCGGTGGAGCCGGCCAGGTCCGCCGATCCGCCGATCAGCTCCGGCATCACCGCCGTCATAGCCTTCAGGCAAGCCTGGGACGACTGCCGAGTCGCCCGAGGCGCTTCGCCGGGAACTGCGGACAACTTCTCCACAAGAGCACCCGGCAGCCGCCGATCGCGGCTGCGACGGAACCCCGCTGCATGATGCGGTGCGCTCGCCTCGAAGGCGGCGAACGCCGCCTGCCAGGCAGCGTGTTCGCGGGCGCCGACCGACGCCAACGCGTCGCAGGCAGCCCGCACCGGCTCCGGAACGCTGAACGGCGGGTGCTCCCACCCGGCCAATCGCTTGGCCTCCGCGGCCAGTTCCTCCCCGAGCGGTGAACCATGCGCCTTCGACGTACCCGCTACGCCTGGCGCGCCGTGGCCGATCATGGTCCGGACCGCGATCAGGCTCGGGCGCGAGTCAGCCTTGGCCCGAGCGATCGCGGCGTCGATCGCGTCGACATCGGTACCGTCCTGAACCGTCTGCGTGTGCCAGCCGTACGCCGCGAAGCGGGCGACCTGGTCGTCGCTGCAGGAACGGTCGACCGAACCGTCGATGGTGATCGAGTTGTCGTCCCAGAGCACGACCAGCCGGCCCAGACCGAGATGCCCGGCGAGCGAGGCAGCCTCGTGGCTGACCCCCTCCATCAAGCAGCCGTCGCCGACGATCGCGTACGTGCGATGGTCGGTGATCTCCGGGTAGCGCGCGTGCGTCATCCGCTCCGCCAGGGCCATCCCGACCGCCATGGCCAGGCCCTGGCCGAGCGGCCCCGTCGTGCACTCGACCCCGGCGGTGTGACCGAACTCGGGATGGCCGGGAGTGCGCGACCCGAGCTGGCGGAACGCGCGCAGTTCGGCCTCGGGCAGGTCGTAGCCGACGATGTGCAGCAGACCGTAGAGGAGGGCCGAACCGTGCCCGGCCGAGAGCACGAAGCGATCCCGGTCGGCCCAGTCAGGTGCCGAGGGGTCGTGGCGCAGATGCCGGCTCCAGAGCGCCCACGCCATCGGGGCGGCGCCCATCGGCATGCCGGGATGGCCTGAGTTCGCGGCCTGCACCATGTCGACGGCTAGGAAGCGCAGGGTGTCGACCGCCAGCCGGTCGGTCTCGACGGAGGGCGTCGCCGTTCGTTGCAGCAGCTCGGTCATCAGGCGGCCTCCTCGTTCTTCTGCGCAGCGCTGACCGCGGCCGCGCGCAACTGCCGGACGGCGGCGGCCTTGCCGTCGCTGTGGGCATACATCCACGAGCCGGAGATGAACACGTCGGCGCCGGCCGCGGCCGCGCCCCGGATGGTGTCGGCGGTGATGCCGCCGTCGACCTCGAGCTCGATCGGCAGGCCGGACTCGTCGATCAGCCGCCGCAGCCGGGCCACCTTCTTCTCCACCGAGGGGATGTAGGCCTGCCCGCCGAAGCCGGGGTTGACCGTCATCGCCAGCACCAGGTCCGTCTCGGTCAGGACATGTTCCACCAGATCCACGGGCGTGTGCGGATTGAGCGCGACACCACTGCGTACGCCGAGATCCCGGATCCGGCCGAGCGTGCGATGGAGATGGGTGCATGCCTCGGCGTGGACGATGATCAGCTCGCATCCGGCCTCGACGTACCGGGGTAGGAGCTCGTCCGGCTCCACCACCATCAGATGGGCCTCGAAGGCGACCCGGCTGTGCTCCTGGGCCGTCGCGATCACGTCCGGGCCGAAGGTGAGGTTCGGGACGAACACCCCGTCCATCACGTCCCACTGGATCCGGTCGACGCCGGCGTCGCACAGCGCGCGGATCTCGTCGCCGAGGCGCGCGAAATCGGCGGGCAGCACCGAGGGGACGATGAGCGGACGGGGGGCGCGAGGGGTGGGCTCGGTCATGGCTGGCCTTCCTGATCGGAGACTTCCAAGCGCACCGTGCCGCGCCGATCACGCCCTCACCCGCCCGGGTGGAGATGCGGGTGAAGTCCCTTGTGATCGTGGGGAATCGCGCCGTCTCCGCTTACTCTTGGCCCATGCCGGCCACGACTCCGACCCCGCTGCGCCTCGTCCTGGTGGACGACCACGAGATGGTGCTGCACGGCCTCGTCGCGATGCTCGGCCATTTCGTCGACCAGGTGGTGGTCACCGGCCAGGCGACGACCGCGGCGGAGGCCCTCACGCTGGTCTCCGACCAACGGCCCGACGTCGTGTTGTGCGACGTACGGATCGGCAAGGAGAGCGGGCTCGACCTCTGCCGCCAGATCACCGCGCAGTATCCGGAGACCAAGGTCGTGCTGCTGACGGTGTACGACGACGAGCACTACCTGTACCAGGCGCTGAGAGTCGGTGCGTCGGGCTACATCCTCAAGCGGATCGACGGTCAGGAGCTGGTCGGGCATCTGCGCCGCGTCCGTGAGGGCGAGACGGTCATCGACCCTGCGCTGGCCGGACGCGTCGCGCTGTCCGCCGCCAGGCTCAGCGCGGGCGAGTTCTGGCCGGGCGCGCACCTCGGACTCACCCAGCGCGAGTCGGAGGTCCTGGAGCTGCTCGTCTCCGGCCACTCCAACCGTGGTGTCGCGAGCAAGCTCGTCGTCAGTGAGGACACGGTGAAGACGCACATCCGTGGCCTGTACCGCAAGCTCGGGGTCTCCGACCGCAGCGGCGCCATCGCCGTCGCGCTCCGCGAGGGTCTGTTCCATTGACCGCCGAGACAGGGCCCGTCCCCTCGGCGGCCGAGCTCGCGCGACTTCTTGAGGCCGACGGTGTACTGCTGCTCGCCAGCGACGGTCAGGAGCTCACGGTCGCCGACATCTGGCCGCCCCACCCGTCGACGGCCGCGCTGAGTATGCCGGTCGGATTCGGGGTGACGGGTCTCGTGGCCCGCAACGGCACGCCCGTCGTCCTCGCGTCCGACTCGCCGCGCAACGCGCTGCACCGGCAGTTGCTCCGTCTCGAACCCCGGCAGACCGTCGCGAGGATGTGCGTTCCGCTCCGAGGGCTCGAGGACCACATCGTCGGAGTGCTGGCGGCCCATCGCAGTCCGCGCGTTCCCTTCGGTCCGGCCGATCTCGCCCGCGCCGAGCGGTACGCCGCGGCGGTCGGTCTGCGGCTGCACGCCGAGCAGCTGTGGCTGGCGGTGAACCGGCACCGGACCGAGCGGGATCGCCTGATCAAGCAGGCCATCTCGGCCCAGGAGGCCGAGCGCCGGCGGATCGCCTTCGACCTGCACGACGGGGTCACGACCGCGCTGGCGTCCATGTCGTTCCACCTCTCGGCCGCGGACATGACCGTGTCCGAGCTCGCCGTACGCGACTCCGCGGGTGGAGTGCCGGAGGCCGAGCTGGCGCGAGCGCGGGCCGAGCTGGTCAGCGCCCGAGAGCTGGCCGACCTGGCCTACCACCAGACGCGGGCCGCGATCTCCGGCCTGCACAGCCTGGTCCTGGACGACCTCGGCCTGGTCGCGGCGATGGAGTCCCTGGTGCAGATGGCGGCGGGTGGCGAGAGTGCTCCGTCGATCGACCTGCTGGTCGATCCCGCGGCGACCCTCGACGACATCCCCGACCACGTCGCCGCAGCGCTCTACCGGATCGCCCAGGAGGCGCTGGCCAACGCGGTCAAGCACGCCGAGGCCGATCGCGTCGTACTGTCGCTGCGGCGGGTCGGCGACTCGATCGTGTTCGGCTGCGCCGACGACGGCAAAGGGTTCGACCCGGAGGAACGGCGGACCGCCCGCGCGGGCGACGCGGACGGTGCGCAGCACTTCGGGCTCAGCTCGATCGCGGAACGCTGCGCGCTGATCGAGGCCTCACTGCGGATCGAATCGATCCCCGAGCGAGGTACGACGGTCCTGGTCGAGCTGCCCTTCTGAGCCCACGGTTCAGCGGGTCGCCTGACCGGCCCGACGGCAGTTGTCCACCAGGACCTGCTGGGCTTTCGGCACATTCCGGGCTTCGCCACCCCAGGTGCTCAGAGCATCGCTCACCAGAGCGCGCCCGAAGGAGAACGTGACCGGCCACGCGCGGTCGCCGAGTCGGTGCAGTTCGCGGAGAGACTCGGACACATGGCCTGTCGGCTGGCCACCGGAGAGGAATGCGATCCCGGCCAGCGCCTCAGGCACTGTCTCGGACAGTACGCCGAAGGTCGCAGCGGCAATCGTCCGCGCGGTGGCTGCCGGGGCGTCGAGGCCGGGAGTCACGAAGTTCGGCTTGAGGACGACGCCGGACAGGTCGACGCCGGCCTGCGCCAGCTCGTCGAACAGGGTGCGCAGGGCAAGGTTCGATGCCTGCGCCGACGCACCCAGATCGTGGTCACCGGTGCACAGAACCTCCGGCTCGACGATCGGGACGATGCCGTGCTGCTGGCAGAGAGCGGCGTACCGGGCGAGCGCGTGACCGTTGGCCCGGGCCGAGTACGGCGTGATCGTGGCGACATCGGACACCGCGCGCCACTTGGCGAACGCAGCCCCGCGTTCGGCGTACGACGCGAGCCGGTCACCCAGCCCGTCGAGCCCTTCGGTGACCAGCGCGCCACCGCCGCCGGGCAGCTTGCTCGTGCCGGTGTCGACCTTGATGCCGGGCAGGATGCCGAGCTCGTGCGCGGCCTGGGGGAACGGGCGGCCGTCGGCCAGCTCCTGCCCGAACGTCTCGTCGCACCAGATCACCCCGCTGACCCAGTCCGAGAGCCCATCGGCGGTGATCAGCAGTTCGCGATAGTCCCGCCGGGCGGTCGGGCTGGACGGAATGCCTTCCTCTTCCAGCCGGGACGACATGGTCTTGATGGATTCGTCGGCGGCCAGGATGCCGCGACCGGCATCGGTCATCCGACGGGCGGTGTCGGCGAGAGTGGGGAGATCGGTGCGCAGCGTCGTGGTCATGCAGTGCAGCATCGCCCGGCGCGGCACCGCCGTACTCACCCCTGGGGGCGAGACCGGGTGTGAAACGCCGCCGCCCCTACCCGGCCGGCATCGCAGACGTGGCGGAGGAACAACCGGCTCGCCGCGGTCGGCTCGGCGGTGGTGCACAGGTGCCATGGACGATCGACGGGAGTTCCGGGTACGGCGTACGTCGCGAGCTCACCGGCGTCGAGTTGACCGCGCACGGCCTCCTCGTGCACCAAGGTCAGGCCGAGTCCCTGGCGCGCCGCGGCGACTGCTGCCCCCGAGGTCCCGAGGGTGAGCAGCGGTGGCGCCGCCTGCAGCCGCGTCAGCAGCGACAAAGTGGTGTCCCGCGTGCCCGAGCCCTGGCCGGTGAGCAACCAGGTGCTGGTCAGTGGATCGTCGTCGCGTCCAGGTCGGCCGACGAGCACCAGCCGGTTGGCCCGGCGGGCGCGGGTGACCAGGCCGGATCCGCGCGGCGGCCGTCCGGCGAGCACGACATCGACGGCATGGTCGCGGGCCTGGGCGAAGAGCTCGTCCCGGGGGAGGACCGACAAGGACAGCTCGACCTGCGGATGCTCATCGACGAACGAGGCCATCAGGCGGGGAAGGACATACTCGCTGGCCGTCGCCACCGCGCCGATCCGGAGCCGGCCCCGATCGGCGTCGTGCACCGCGCCGGCCGCCTCGGCGAGCAGCCCGAGGAGCTTGCGGACGTACGCCGCGAACGTCTCGCCGGCGTCCGTCGGCACGATGCCGCGCCCGGCCTTGCTGAACAGCGCGGTGCCGAGCGCGGTTTCCAACGCCGAGATCGCCGCCGACACCGCCGGCGGCGTGACGTGCAGGGTCTCGGCCGCCGCGCGGATGCTTCCGCCTTCGTAGACGGCCAGGAAGGTCTGAAGCCGTCCCCAGGTGGCCGCGGCCGGCAGATCCATTTATGTACCTATCCCTTAATGGTCAGCGGAGAAGTTTCAATTGTAGTTGATGCTTCACCGGAGCAGGCTGGTGCCCGAAGGATCACGCAGACACCGGATGGGAGCAGCCGATGACGACGACCGAGAACGGCGCGAAGGCCAAGGAGCGCTGGGACCCGGGGGTGCAGAGCTACGCCGGGATGGGCTACTGGAACCCCGACTACGAGCCCAAGGAGACCGACGTACTGGCTGTCTTCCGGGTGGCGCCGCAGGACGGCGTCGAGCCGATCGAGGCCGCGGCCGCCGTGGCCGGCGAGTCCTCGACCGCGACCTGGACGGTGGTCTGGACCGACCGGCTGACCGCGAACCACCACTACCAGGCGAAGGCGTATCGGGTGGAGGAGGTGCCCGGGCGGCCGGGTGAGTACTTCGCCTACATCGCCTACGACATCGACCTGTTCGAGGAGGGGTCGATCGCCAACCTGACCTCCTCGATCATCGGCAACGTGTTCGGCTTCAAGCCGCTGAAGGCGCTGCGGCTGGAGGACCTGCGGATCCCGGTCGCGTACGTGAAGACGTTCCAGGGCCCCGCGCACGGGATCGTGATGGAACGCGAGCTGCTCAACAAGTACGGGCGTCCGTTGCTTGGAGCAACCATCAAGCCGAAGCTCGGGCTGTCCGCCCGCAACTACGGCCGGGTCGTCTACGAGGCATGCCGCGGCGGCCTGGACTTCACCAAGGACGACGAGAACATCAACTCGCAGCCGTTCATGCGCTGGCGGGACCGCTTCCTCTACGCGATGGAGGGCGTGAACAAGGCGGTGGCCGAGACCGGTGAGCTCAAGGGCCACTACCTGAACGTGACCGCCGGGACGATGGAGGAGATGTACAACCGGGCCGAGTTCGCCAAGGAGCTGGGCAGCGTCGTCGTGATGATCGACCTGACCATCGGCTACACCGCGATCCAGTCGATGGCGCACTGGGCCCGGCAGAACGGCGTACTGCTGCACCTGCACCGCGCGGGGCACTCGACGTACACCCGGCAGAAGACGCACGGCGTGAGCTTCCGGGTGATCTCGAAGTGGTGCCGGCTGATGGGTGTCGACCACGTCCACGCCGGCACCGTGGTGGGCAAGCTCGAGGGCGACCCGGCGACGACCCGCGGTTTCTACGACACCCTTCGAGAGGACCACGTCGCGAGGAACCCGGAGAACGGGATCTTCTTCGACCAGGACTGGGCCTCGATGCCGGGCGTTCTGCCGGTCGCCTCCGGCGGGATCCACGCCGGCCAGATGCATCAGCTGCTCGACCTGTTCTCCGACGACGTCATCCTGCAGTTCGGCGGCGGCACGATCGGCCACCCGTTCGGGATCGCGGCCGGCGCCGAGGCCAACCGGGTCGCGCTCGAGGCCATGGTCAAGGCACGCAACGAGGGTCGAGACCTGCTCCGTGAGGGGCCTGACGTCCTGCGGGTCGCCGCCAAGTCCTGCGCCCCGCTCGAGGCCGCGCTGTCCACCTGGGGTGACGTCACCTTCGACTACACCAGCACGGACGCCCCCGACGTCGTCCCGACGGCGACAGCCTCCGTCTAGCCCCGATCCGCACCGACTCGAGGAGCATCACCATGCAACTGCGCCACGGGACCTTCTCCTACCTGCCCGACCTCACCGACGACGAGATCGCCGACCAGATCCGCTACGCCCTGCGGCACGGCTGGCCGGTCTCGGTGGAGTACACCGACGACCCGCACCCACGCAACGTCTACTGGGAGATGTGGGGCCTGCCGATGTTCGACCTCGCCGAACCTGACGGGGTCCTTGCCCAGATCAACGAGTGCCGGGCGACGTACCCGAACCACTACGTCCGGGTCCTCGCGTACGACGCGAGCCTCGGGCGTCAGACGACCGCGATGCAGTTCCTCGTGCAGCGGCCCGCCGAGGAGCCCGGCTTCCTGCTCTCCCGGGTCGAGGGGCCGGACCGGACCCAGCGCTACGCCATCTCGTCGTACGCCACGACGCGACCGGCCGGAGCGCGCTACGGGGACGGGTAACAGATGGACGGCTTCGGGTTCCCCCGTGCCGCCGCCACCTCGCCTGAAGAGGTGAGCGCCGAGGCCGCGGAACAGGCGCCGCTGACGGACGATGCCGAGCTCGACCTGTCGGTCGACGAGGCCGCGGCCAGGGTCGAGGAGACCCTGGCCGCCCTCGAGGCAGAGCTGGTCGGGCTGGCCTCGGTCAAGCGCCGGGTGCGCGAGATCGCCTCATTGCTCCTGGTGGATCGGGCGCGCCGTCAGTTCGGGCTGACGTCGTCCCGGCCGACGCTGCACATGAGCTTCACCGGCGGGCCCGGGACCGGGAAGACGACGGTGGCACTCAGGATGGCCGCGATCCTGCACGCACTCGGGTACATCCGTGCGCCGCGCGTACACACCGTCACCCGCGACGACCTCGTCGGCCAGTTCATCGGCCACACCGCGCCGAAGACCAAGGAGGCGATCGCGCGGGCCGCCGGCGGGGTGCTGTTCATCGACGAGGCCTACTACCTCTTCCGGCCCGACAACGAACGGGACTACGGGCAGGAGGTGATCGAGATCCTGCTGACCGAGATGGAGAACGAGCGAGGTGACCTGGTCGTCATCTTCGCCGGCTACCCGGACCGGATGGCCACTTTCTTCTCGGCGAACCCCGGCCTGAGCTCGCGGGTGCCGCATCACATCGAGTTCGAGGACTACGACCACACGGAGCTCGTCCAGATCGCCGATCTGATGCTGACGTCGGAGAACTTCCGCTTCGACGACGCGGCCCAGGCCGCCTTCTCGGAGTACCTGACCCGGCGGATGCAGCGGCCGCGCTTCTCCAACGCCCGCAGCGTGCGCAACGCGATCGAGCGGTGCCGGCTCCGCCAGGCCCGGCGGCTGGTCGAGCTGAGACGCCCGCTGCGCAAGGAGGATCTCATCACGCTGACCGCGGACGACATCTTCGGCAGCAGTGTGTTCCTGGCAGCGAGCGACGCTCAGTAGGCCACCGACGTGACCCTGCCCTCCACCTCGTCCCAGAGCGCGTCGAGCTTCGCACACAGCGTCCGGGCGACGTGGCCCGGAAAGCCGGTGTGGGGCAGGTGCGGGTGGGGACGCGTCGGCGCGGCTGCGACGGCTCGCGTGAACCTTTCCCGCACGCGAGCCTCGTCGTCGGAGTCGAGGTGCTCGCCGAGCATCGCGGCGAGCCGCCGCTCGGCGGCGATGGTCCGCCCGAGGTGGTGGTGGACGCCGGACCACACCGAGGGCCACGGCACCTGGATCGTCTGGGCCTGGCCGTACTCCTTGGCCTTCGCCCGCACCAGCGTCCGTTCCAGCCGGCGGATCGCGCGCAGGTGGTCGCGCACCTCGGCCCGCCCGGCCGGGAGATGCCGCGCGACCGGCGGAAGCAGGATCCAGGTCGCCGCGGCCGTGTGCCGGCTGGCTTGGGCGAGGAATCTGTCGGTGTTCGTCCGCGCCTCGCCGGGCTGGGCCGGCGACCCGCGGTGGGCGGCTGTCCGCAGCAGCGTGAGCAGCGCGGCCTGGCGACCTTCGACTTCGCTCAACAAGGTTTGCATGGTGCACCTCGCGGGTTCGGGGCTGGGGTGCTCCGAGTCTCCGAGCCGTTTCACAAGTGCACAAGGTTGATCTTCGGCTCACCCGTCCGCTCACCCTTCCGGGGCAGGGGCCTGGCGGAATCCGCCGGTACAAAGAGATCGTGGACACATGGACCGGCTCGCCGGCGCGACGCGGCGCCGGTGAACTCGAGAGCGAAGTGCTCGCCGCACTGTGGGCTGCCGAGGGACCACTGTCTCCCGTCGAGGTGCAGGCCGCGATGGCCGGCAACTTGGCCTACAACACGGTGCACACCATCCTGACCAGGCTCGGCCGGAAGCGCCTGGTTGCTCGGGTGCCGGGCGGCTGCCGCGCTCGCTACCGCCCGACCAAGGGCGCCGCGGAGTTCGCGGCGGAGCAGATGCGGGCCGCACTGGGCCAGGGCTCGGATCGCTTGGGGATCCTGCACCGCTTCGTCCGGGCCCTCGACCCGGTCGACAAGGCCACATTGCGAGCACTGCTCGGCGACCCGGGGTAGGTCCGAGAATGGCGTGATGGACAAGCCGGAGTTGGCGACGTTGCTGGACCTCGAGCCGCATCCGGAAGGCGGGTGGTTCCGGGAGACGTGGCGGTCGGCCGTGGAGTTCGAGCCGCCGGGGTACGGCGGTGCCCGGGCCACTGCGACCGCGATCTACTTCCTGTTGGGACCGGGAGAGGAGTCGCAGTGGCATCGCGTCCGGTCGGCGGAGATCTGGCTGTGGCACTCCGGTGGCCCGCTGACGCTGGAGTACGGCGAGTCGCCGGACGTGGCCGAGGCAGTCACTCTCGGGCCGGATGTGACGACGGGGCAACAACCTCAGGTGGTGATCCCGGCCGGCGCATGGCAGGCAGCACGGCCGGCCGGAGACGCGGCCGTGCTGGTGTCATGCGTGGTGTCGCCCGGTTTCGACTTCGCCGACTTCACGCTTCAGCGCTGAAGCGGCCGGCCCGGGATCACATCTGCGGTACGGCGGCCTCCCCGGTGGACACCTCCGGAAGGTGCTCGCGGACCATGAAGCCACCCGCGCAGGCGATCCAGACCGCGGACAGCAGCAACGGGATCGTGCTCATCAAGGTGCCGCCGGCAACGAACACGCCGTGGGTTGCGAACACGCCGAACGCGCCGGCGAACGACACCAAGGCGGCCAGCAGAGCCAGATAGCCCAGCCAGTTCGGCATCAGGTGGGTGCGCATCACGCCGATCCCGGCCGCCGCCAGCGGGAGCGCGGCGGCGACGCCGATCATCGTCGTCATCACCGCGGTGACGTCGTACATCAGCATCGTGATCGCCACGTTCCGGCCGCCGATGCTGAACACGGTCGCCGCGGTGAGTGCCGCGTTCACGAAGATCGCGGCGCCGACCAGCACCGAACCGGCCAGCAGCGCCAGGTGGACGTCACTGCGCTCGTTCCGTTCCCGGATCGCCTCGGCGAAGGCGGCGGCGAACCAGATCACCAGTCCGGCCGCGGCAGCCCACAGGAGCGCGCTGAACAGGATCGTCGTCCGGTGGTCGTTCAGCCAGCCACTGATCGTGCTGTCCGAGTCGGCGACGGTCGGAGGGTTGCCGGGCAGGAATCTGCCCAGGAGAGCCAGGACGACGAAGGCCAGTCCGGCGAAGCCGCCCCACCTCAACTCGTGTCGCTCAGTCATGGGGAAACACCTCCAAGGAGCACCGCGAAGTGCGGTGCATCTACTGCCGATGTTCCCCCGTTCCGGCCGGGAATCAAGGGGTGCCGTCCGGCGAACAGGCGCGTCGTCGGACGGCTCCGCGAACCCCTACTGGAGAACGGTTGCCAGCGCCTCGTACCCGGGCAGCAGGTCGACTCCTTCCCGGCCCAGTTGCTGGATCACGACATGGTCCGCACCCGCGTCCAGATGGGCCTTCAGCCCCGCCGCGATCTCGACCGCCGTGCCGTGCAGCACGAGCGCGTCGACCAGCCGGTCGCTCCCGCCGTCGGCGATGTCCTCGCCGGTGAACCCGAGCCGCTCGAGGTTCGAGACGTAGTTGCTGAGCTGCAGGTACGACGCCAGGTAGTCGCGACCGGTCGAGCGCGCGATCTCCGGATCGGTCTCCAGCACGACCTTCTGCTCCGGCGCCAGCAGCACTCCGCCGCCGAGCGTACGGCGTGCTTCCCGGGTGTGCTCCGGCGTCGTCAGGTACGGCAGCGCGCCCGCGGTCCGGGTCGCCGCGAGCTGCAGCACCTTCGGGCCGAGCGCGGCCAGCGCCCGCCGGTCGACCGGGACCTTCGCGTCGTCCAGGTCGTCGAGGTAGCCGACGATGGTCTGGTACGGCGACCGGTACGCGCCGGTGCGCTCCGGGTGACCGATGCCGACCCCGAGCAGGAACCGGCCCGGGTAGTCGTCCTCCAGCCGGTGGTACGACGCCGCCACGTCGGCCGCCGGCGTCTTCCACATGTTCACGATGCTGGTGCCGACGGCAACGGACTTCGTTGACGCCAGCAACACTTCCGCATCGCGCAGATCGGCCTCCGGGGAGGCACCCAGCCACAACGTTCCGTACCCGGCCTGCTCCAGCCCCGCCGCCAGTTCCGGACCCCAGTGCTGGGGTCCGTGCCAGACCCCGTACCGTCCCAGTTCGACCGCCACGCCGTACTCCTCTCGTCGTCCTACTCAGGGTGCAACTGGGAGCGGGCGGGCTCCATTCCAAGCATCCCCGACCGGCTGGAGGGGCCGTCAATGATCGCTGTCACGTCAGAGGTGGGCGGCGATCTCCGGAACGCGGCGCCGCAGGTCGGTCAATCGACGCTCGGTGCGCCCGGGCTCGCCGACCGTGGCCAGATTGAGCAGGCCGGGGTCGCCCGCAACCTGGCCGGCGCGGATGACGCGGGCCGATCGTTGCGCCCGGATCGGAGCGCCCTCGAGGATCTGCAGCGGCGTGAACACATCACCGCCGTACGCGTCGGCCATCAGGCGCAGCCGCGCGGCCTGGTAGGCGGGATCCATCGGCAGTGCGAGGGGGACCGTGTTCCACGCGGTGAAGGCGATGTCGTCCAGGGGGACGCCCGCACCGGCCATGTCCCAGTCGATCACGCCGCTGAAGCCGGACTCGGTGCCGATCCAGTTGTAGTACCCGTAGTCGTGCATGCAGATGATCTGATCGGCCGCGAGTTCACCCCGGCTGGTCCGCCAGACGATCTCACCCTTCGGCCGGTACGACGCCACGACCCGGTGATATCCGGCCAGCCAGCGCATGGCATCCGCGAGCACGTCATCGGGTACTTCGGGGCCGTACGACGTACCCGGGAGGTAGTCGAGGATCTCGCGGCCCTGGTCGTCGAACCCGAGCACCCGCGGGAGGCCGGTCAGGCCGGCGTCCGCCAGGTAGTTGAGCAGGCTGTGAACTGCCGGCGTCCACGCGCCGGTCGCGCGCCGTACCGTGTCGCCGACCCGGACCGCGCCACCGACGTTGCCGCCCGGGAGGGCGATCTCAGCGTCCATGTCAGAACCTTCCCTGAAGCGATTGAGATGCGGGTACCGGAAGAGCACGAACCGTCGCTCTTCGAGGCAGTGCAAAACTGGGGTTAAGACAGAAGTAGAGATTGCGTCAAGATTGCGCAAAGCCTGCGGGGTAAGGGATTCCGGTGTAAACGTCACGGACTGCCACCGCGTCTTACAAGAGTGTAACCGAACCGCCGGGGGGTGTTCCGCGAGTCATGCAGCGATCAGACCATCCGTTCAGGTGGTATGAACCTTGCGGGCTTACACTCAGCAGCGACCTGGCATCACCCCTCACGCCGGGCCGCGGACACAACGACGTGGGCCGCACACCTGGATTGTGAAAGAAGGGCGAGTTGTGAAGGTCGGAGTTCCGAAGGAAGTCAAGAACCACGAGTATCGGGTGGCGATCACCCCGTCCGGCGTGCACGAGTTCGCGCGCGCCGGGCACGAGGTTCTGATCGAGCAAGGCGCGGGGGACGGTTCGCTGATCCCCGATGACGAGTTCGTCGCGGCCGGGGCGCGGATCGTGCCGACGGCGGACGACGTCTGGGCGGACGCTGAGCTGGTGCTCAAGGTGAAGGAGCCGGTGGCCGAGGAGTACCACCGGATGCGCAAGGACCAGGTCCTGTTCACCTATCTGCACCTGGCTGCCAGCGCCGAGACCACCGAGGCGCTGCTGTCGTCGGGTATCACCGGGATCGCCTACGAGACGGTCCAGCTTCCGGACGGATCGCTGCCACTGCTGGCCCCGATGAGCGAGGTGGCCGGCCGGCTCGCCCCGCAGGCCGGCGCCTACCACCTGATGCGCAACGGCGGTGGCCGCGGTGTGCTGATGGGCGGCGTCTCCGGCGTGCACCCGGCCCGCGTGGTGATCATCGGCGCGGGTGTCGCCGGGATGAACGCGGCCGCGATCGCGCTCGGCATGCAGGCGCAGGTGCAACTGTTCGACCGCAACATCGCGCGGCTGCGCGAGGCCGACCGGATCTACCAGGGTCACCTGCTGACGATCGCCGCGAACTCGTACGAGATCGAGCGCGCGGTGCTCGAGGCCGACCTGGTCATCGGCGCGGTGCTGGTGCCGGGCGCGAAGGCGCCGAAGATCGTCACCAACGACATGGTGCGGCGGATGAAGCCGGGCAGCGTGCTCGTCGACATCGCGATCGACCAGGGCGGCTGCTTCGAGGACTCGCACCCGACCACACACGCCGACCCGGTGTACAAGGTGCACGACTCGCTGTTCTACTGCGTCGCGAACATGCCCGGCGCGGTGCCGAACACCTCGACGTACGCACTCACCAACGTGACCCTGCCGTACGCGATCGAGCTGGCGAACCTGGGCTGGCGGGAGGCCCTGAAGCTGGACCACAGCCTGGCGCTCGGCCTGAACACGTTCGACGGTCACGTCACCTACGGCCCGGTCGCCGACGCGCACAACCTGCCCCAGCGGAAGCTCGACGAGGTGCTGGTCTGAGCATCGCCCGGGCGGTCGGCGCGTACCTGGACCACCTGACGGTGGAGCGCGGCCTGGCTGCGAACACCCTGGCGTCGTACCGGCGTGACCTGCGCCGGTACGGCGACTACCTCGCGGCCGCCGGGATCGACGACCTCGGCCGGATCACAGAGGCCGTGGCGAGCGACTTCCTGATGCGGTTGCGGGAGGGCGACGCCGACCATCCGCCACTCACCGCATCCAGTGCGGGCCGGACTGTGGTCGCCGTCCGCGGGTTCCATCGGTTCTGTTTGCGGGAAGGGCTGACCGCGGTGGATCCCGCGGCCGCGGTCAAGCCGCCGGCGCCGCCGCAACGGTTGCCGAAGGCACTGTCTGTGGACGAGGTGACGCGGATCCTTGCCGCTGCCGCCGGGGCGGAGGCGGAGCCGGCCATCTTGGCCACCCGGGACGCTGCTCTGCTGGAGTTTCTCTACGGCACGGGTGCCCGCATCTCCGAGGCGGTCGGGCTGGACGTGGACGACATCGACCTGGAGGCCGGTGCGGTCCTGCTGCGGGGCAAAGGCAGTAAGGAACGCGTCGTCCCGGTCGGGTCCTACGCCCGCGAGGCGCTGTCGGCGTACCAGGTCCGCGGCCGTCCAGACCTGGTACGGCGGGGGCACGGGACGCCGGCGCTGTTCCTCAACGCACGGGGCGGTCGGCTGTCGCGGCAGAGTGCGTGGACGGTACTGCGCCGGGCCGCACAGCGCGCGGGGATCGCGAAAGAGATCTCACCGCACACACTGCGGCACTCCTTCGCGACACATCTCCTGGACGGCGGCGCCGACGTCCGCGTGGTCCAGGAGCTCCTGGGCCACGCCTCAGTCACGACCACTCAGGTCTACACGCTGGTCACCGTCGACAAGCTCCGTGAGGTCTACGCAACGTCCCATCCGAGGGCGCTGTCCTCGTAGGGTGTCGAGCGTGGGGCGTGACTCGCGCTGTCCGCGTGCCAGTTGCTGGGGGCTTGAACAGCAACCCGGGTGTTGGCACAGGAAATAGCCTGTTCAAGGCCCCGGTGGTGTGGGTCAGCCCACGAGACGTGGCACGGACCAGGCGGTTCGCGTCGTACGAGCGGCTCGTGAAACGGTAGGCCCGATGCGGCCGATCCGGGGACGGTGTGCGATCATCTGACTACGGTCGGTCATCCGGACGCGGTGATCGGCCGGGTCCGGAGCTTTGTCGACAAACAGCCCCACCCCGGTGCGGAGTGGCTGGTTGAGAGTGCTTGAATGCACGCTTACAGTCGCTGGGATCGCCCGTATCGGTTGAAAGGTTTGACGAGTCATGAACGAGTCGACATTCCCGGGCACCGAGCACCTGCCGACCCCGGCCCGACCGATAGCGCCGACGGTCGCTCAGGCGGGCGCTGCGCCGTACCAGTCCACCTCCTACGGCCACGAGCCGCCGGCAGGCAGGCACGCGGCCCCGACGCAACCGGCAGCAGCGCAACCGAACGAGGCACAACCGAACAGCACCACCTCTCCGCGCCCGGCGCAGCCGCAGCGGAACCTGACCCCACCCGACAACTATGCGGAGATGCCGAGGCCGACGGCCAAGCTCACCGCGGAGGACATCGCACCTGTGAATGACGCGCACGGTCCGAGGAACAAGATCGGACCGACCGGCCGGCCGGTGCCCGACCTGCCGATGCCGCAGCGGCCGACGAAGACAGGGCCGGCGCAGGTGATCGCGATGTGCAACCAGAAGGGTGGCGTCGGCAAGACCACCACCACGATCAATCTTGGCGCGGCGATCGCCGAGACCGGTCGCAAGGTGCTGCTGATCGACTTCGACCCGCAGGGTTCGGCCTCGATCGGTCTCGGCGTGCAGCCGCACGACCTGGAGCTGTCGGTCTACAACCTGCTGATGCAGCGCGACATCACCCCGGACGAGGTGATCCGTCCGACCCGGGTGGAGAACCTCGATCTGCTCCCGGCCAACATCGACCTGTCCGCGGCCGAGGTGCAGCTGGTCCAGGAGGTCGCCCGCGAGTACACCCTGCAGCGCGTGCTCGAGCCGATCGTCCCGAACTACGACGTGATCCTGATCGACTGCGCGCCGTCGCTCGGCCTGCTCACCGTGAACGCGCTGACCGCGTCGAACGGCATCGTCGTACCGCTGGAGTGTGAGTTCTTCGCGCTCCGTGGGCTGGCCATGCTGACCGACACGATCGGCAAGGTGCAGGACCGGCTGAACCCGAAGCTGGAGATCGTCGGCATCCTCGGGACCATGTTCGACGGGCGCACGACGCACGCCCGCGAGGTGCTCGACCGGGTCGTCCAGGCCTTCGACGAGCGCGTGTTCCACACTGTCATCCGGCGTACCGTCAAGTTCCCCGAGACCACGGTCGTCGGCGAACCGATCACGACGTACGCCCCCTCGTCCCAAGCGGCTACCCAGTACCGCGACCTTGCCAAGGAGGTGCTGGCGCGTTGTCCCGCCGGGTGAGCCTGCCAGGTGCCAGTGAACTCTTCGGGGGTGCGGCACCGAAGCAGACCAGACCCGAGAAGCGCACCACCACTGACGGCCCGGCGCCGGGCGGAGTCCGCGCGCGCACAGCCGTCGTCGACGACCGCAAGTCCAGCGGTCGGGTCCGGCACGACACGAAGATCACCGTGTACGTGACGGAGGAGGAGCTGCTCGGCCTGGAACAGACCAGACTCGCGCTACGTGCCGAGCACGGGTTGATGGCCGACCGCGGCCGGATCGTCCGCGAGGCGATCGACGTCCTGCTGGCCGATTTCGTCGACCACGGGCCGGACTCGGTGCTGGTACGGCGGCTCGAGGCCGCGGAGCTCAAGGGCCCGGAGTGACCGTGTCCTCGGACTCGCTGCCCTTGGACCTGCCCGCCACCGACGGTGGGTCGACTGTTGCTGAGGGCAAGGGGTTCAGCGTCCACCTGGTCAACTTCGAGGGGCCGTTCGACCTGCTCCTGCAGCTGATCAGCAAGCACAAGCTGGACATCACCGAGATCGCGCTCTCGGTGATCACCGACGACTTCATCGCCCACATCAAGGCGCTCGGGTCGGAGTGGGACCTGGACCAGACGTCGGAGTTCCTGCTGATCGCGGCGACCCTGCTGGACCTGAAGGCCGCTCGGCTGCTGCCGAAGGGTGAGGTCGAGGACGACGAGGACCTCGCGCTGCTGGAGGCGCGGGATCTGTTGTTCGCGCGGCTGCTGCAGTACCGCGCGTTCAAGCAGATCGCGGCGCTGGCGCAGGAGCGGATGGCGCTGGAGGCCCGGCGCTTCCCGCGGGCCGTCGGGATGGAGCCGCGGTTCGCGGAGCTGCTGCCGGAGGTGCTGCTCGGGATCGACCCGGCCGGACTGGCCGCGCTGGCAGCACGTGCGCTGGCGCCGAAGACCGACGTACCCGAAGGTGTGTCGCTCGCCCACCTGCACGCGCCGACGGTGACGGTCCGCGAACAGGCTGTGGTGATCGTGGACCGGCTGCGGCGCCAACGCAGTACGACGTTCCGCGCGCTGGTGGCCGATTCGCCGGACACCGTGACGACGGTGTGCCGCTTCCTTGCCTTGCTGGAGCTCTTTCGCGAATCGGCGGTCATCTTCGACCAGGTGACGCCGTTGGGCGAGCTGACGATTCGCTGGACGGGCACCGACGAGGGCGAGATCGACGTCTCCGACGAGTTCGACGAGGAATCCAAACCCGAGCCCGAGGACGGCGAGGCCCCCGTGGTCTCCGACGAAACCCCCTTCCTCGAACCCGGCGAATCCCTCACTGCAGAAGACGACCCCGCCCCCCACCCGGCCGAAGACCCCACCGAGACGGCAAACCAGTGACCGAACCAACCCCAACCACCCCCGAGACCCTCGTCACCGGGGACGCTGCCCCGCCCACAGCAACCCCCACCGCCCAGCCTGCGGACGTGGAACTCGAGCCCACGAACCACGCGGTCCTGAATGCGGAGGAGGCCGACGACACCACCTCGTCGGCGGAGTCCGGGGAGGTTATTGCCCCCGAATCGGGCAGCAATCCTCCCCAAGCCGGTGCGACTTCCCCGGACAACCCGGCTGCTTCCGCGGAGGACGACGTACCGGGTCACGACGTGGTGGGGGATGAGGACTACCTGCCGCCGGGGCAGACGGAGGTGCCGGTCGGCGACGAGGTGGTGATCGACGACGACACCATGCGCCGGGCGCTCGAGGCGATCCTGATGGTGACGGACGAGCCGCTGCCTGTGCTCACATTGGCCCGCGCGGTCGGCCGCCCGACAGGAGATGTGTCAGCGGCGCTGGCGACACTGGCAGCGGAGTACACCGAGCAGGGCCGGGGGTTCGACCTGCGTGAGGTGGGTGGCGGCTGGCGCTACTACACCCGCGTCGAGGCAGCGCCGTACGTCGAGCGCTTCGTCCTGGACGGCCAACAGGCGCGCCTGACTCAAGCAGCCCTCGAAACCCTCGCCGTGGTCGCGTACAAGCAACCGGTCAGCCGCGCCCGCGTCTCCGCCATCCGCGGCGTGAACGTGGACGGCGTCGTCCGAACCCTGGTAGCCCGAGGCCTGGTCGAAGAAGCCGGCGCCGACACCGAGTCCCAGGCGATCCTCTACCGCACCACCTCGTACTTCCTGGAACGCATGGGCATGCAGTCCCTCGACGACCTCCCCGAGCTGGCCCCCTACCTCCCCGACATGGACGACATCGAGGACGAACTAGCCGCCCAAACCCTCCCACCCACTCCGGAGCCCGCTCCGTCGCCGGACGCAGACGACGAGTCGCGTACGCCGCCTCCCGCCGAAGCCGACGTGCAAGAGTCGCCGGCCGTCAGCATCGACGCGGACCTGAACACAACCGAAGCCGACGACCTCGAGCCGGCCGCCGACCAACGGCAGTCGTCGGCCGACACGGACGAGCCAGCTGAGGAAGGCGAGCCCACGGGCTGGTCCGGCACGGCGTCCGCCGACCGAGCTGGCGCGGAGGAGTCCGGTGCGGCGTCCGCCGACGAACCTGCTGCGGACGACCCGGCCACCGGCGTCGACGGCGATCACACCACCGCCGAGCCGGCCGACCGCGAGGTCGACCCCGACGACGCCGAGCCGACGCCGGCCGACGACGTGGAGACGGGAATCAACCGGGATCGGAGCACCACCGAGCCGATCGACCGTGAGGTCGAGCATGAGTCCGGCGACGCCGATCCTGGTGACGAAAGCGAGTCGGTTGACGCTGACGCGATGGAGTCGTCGGCGGAGACGGACGAGCCCACCGACGGAGCGGAGCCGGCCGATCAGGCCGAGCTGACACCAGCCGACGACACGGAGCCGGCGGACGAGGTCGAGCTGACGCCAACCGACGCAGCGGAGTCGGTGGGCGAGGCTGAGCTGACGCTTACCGACGACACGGAGCCGGCGGACGAGGTTGAGCTGACGCCAACCAACGAAGCGGAGTCGGCGGACGAGGCAGAGCTGACGCTTACCGACGACGCAGAGTCGGTGGACGAGGCTGAGTCGGCGCCGGTAGGCGACGCGGGGGAGCGCATTGCCGGGCGTGAGGCGGCGGAGTTGGGTGTGCGGGATGGGGGATGAGACCGGGATTCGGTTGCAAAAGGTTTTGGCTCAGGCGGGGGTGGCCAGTCGGCGGAATGCCGAACTGCTGATCGAGCAGGGGCGGGTCGAGGTCGACGGGGTGGTGGTGACCGAGTTCGGGGTGCGGGTGGATCCTGAGGTTTCCGTCATTCGGGTGGACGGGGAGCGGATCCCGCCGGTCAGCGCTCACGTCTACCTCGTACTGAACAAGCCACGCGGCGTGGTCACGACGATGTCGGACCCGGAAGGCCGTCCGTGCATCGCGGACTACGTGCAGGATCGCCCGGAGCGCCTGTTCCACATCGGCCGCCTCGACACCGACACCGAAGGCCTGCTGCTACTCACCAACCACGGCGAATTCGCCCACCGCCTCGCGCATCCGTCGTACGAGGTCTCCAAGACGTACGTCGCCGAAGTCGAAGGCAACGTCAAGCCCGGGGTGCTCCGCAGACTCCTCGACGGTGTGCAACTCGACGACGGCCCGGCCCAAGCCGACACCGTCAAGGTCATCTCCAGCATCCGCGGCCGCACTCTCATCCAGATCACCCTGCACGAGGGCCGCAACCGCATCGTCCGCCGCATGTTCGACGCCATCGGGCACCCGGTCAAACGCCTCACCCGCACCGCCATCGGCCCCGTCCGCCGCGGCAACCTCCACACCGGCGAACTCCGCCTCCTGGACCCCAAAGAACTAGGCCAACTCCTCGACATCGTCGACCTCTAGCTGTCCCCGGTCCGGGTGAGACCGCACGTGCTTTCCGGAAACAAATGGCCGCCAGGTGACCGGGATGTTCCGGAAAGCCGCAAGCCCGGAGCGAGGGTGATGTTGTTATTCGCCGTACAACGTTGGGGCTTCTGAGCCGGCGTAGTAGCGGAAGTAGGTGTCGTCGGAGAAGGCGGCGAAGGTGCTGCCAGCCTGCCCCAGGCCCTTGATGACTGTCGCCGCGCCGTTGGCGTGGCCGACGGCATACAGGTAGGCCGTTCGGGTCGTCAACACATGCAGCTCGATGCCGATCATGGGCGAGAGGTTAGGGGCTCAAGGGCCCGGTGTTTGGCGCCTCCGGTCGCATCAATGGGGTAACACCGGGGTACGGCGCGCCTGAGACATGGCCCGGTTGTCGGAGCAGCGCCGTAGTGTGGGTGATGTGAACCGGCGAATCTTCGGTCTGGAGAACGAGTACGGCGTCACCTGTACCTTTCGCGGTCAGCGCCGACTGACCCCCGATGAGGTGGCGCGGTACCTGTTTCGGCGGGTTGTGTCCTGGGGGCGGAGCAGCAATGTCTTCCTCCGCAACGGGGCCCGGCTCTACCTCGACGTGGGGTCCCACCCGGAGTACGCGACCGGTGAGTGCGACTCGGTCACCGACCTGATCGCGCACGACAAGGCCGGTGAGCGGATCCTCGAGGGTCTGCTGGTCGACGCGCAGAAGCGGCTGCACGACGAGGGCATCTTCGGCGACGTCTACCTGTTCAAGAACAACACCGACTCGGCCGGCAACAGCTACGGCTGCCACGAGAACTACCTGGTCAGCCGGCACGGCGACTTCGCCAAGCTCGCCGACGTGCTGATCCCGTTCCTGGTCACCCGGCAGCTGATCTGCGGCGCCGGCAAGGTGCTGCAGACGCCGCGCGGCGCGGTCTACTCCGTGTCCCAGCGCGCCGAGCACATCTGGGAGGGCGTCTCGAGCGCGACCACCCGGTCCCGCCCGATCATCAACACCCGCGACGAGCCGCACGCGGACGCCGAGCGGTTCCGCCGGCTGCACGTGATCGTCGGCGACTCGAACATGTCCGAGACCACGATGCTGCTGAAGGTGGCCAGCACCGATCTCGTGCTGAGGATGATCGAGGCCGGCATCGTGATGCGCGATCTCACCCTGGACAACCCGATCCGCGCCATCCGCGAGATCAGCCACGACATGACCGGCCGCCGCGAGGTCCGGCTGGCGAACGGTCGCGAGGCGAGCGCGCTGGACATCCAGGGCGAGTACCTGAGCAAGGCCCGCGACTTCGTCGACCGGCGCGAGCTCGGGACGCCGGCGGTCGAGCGCGCGCTGAACCTGTGGGAGCGGACGCTGAAGGCGATCGAGTCCGGCGACCTGTCCGGGATCGAGCGCGAGATCGATTGGGTGATCAAGTACCGGCTGATCGAGCGCTACCGGTCGCAGAACAACCTCGGCCTGGCCAGCCCGCGGGTCGCGCAGCTCGACCTGGCGTACCACGACATCCACCGGCCGCGCGGCCTCTACTACCTGCTCGAGCGCAAGGGCGCGGTCACCCGAGTGGTCGACGACCTGCGGGTCTTCGAGGCGAAGTCGGTGCCGCCGCAGACCACCCGGGCCCGGCTGCGCGGTGAGTTCATCAAGCGCGCGCAGGAGCGTCGCCGCGACTTCACCGTCGACTGGGTGCACCTGAAGCTGAACGACCAGGCCCAGCGGACCGTGCTGTGCAAGGATCCGTTCAAGTCGCACGACGAGCGCGTGGAGAAACTCATCGCCAGCATGTAGTCCTCGGCTAAATCATGTGTCCGGCCGGCGCCCGCGGCGTACAACAACCGCATGGCGATCGAGATCCGGCCGGTCACCCCGGCCGAAACCAGGGAGTACCTGCGCGTCCTGCCGTACGTGAACGGCCTCCCCCAGGAGGAGCCCGAACCATCCGCCTGGTACGCCGGTCACGCTGCCTGGCCACCGCAGGTCCCAGCGACCGAGGAAATGCTGGACCAGTACGTCGAGGAGGCGCAGAGCGACTGGTTCCGACCGCAGGCCGCGTTCGTGGACGGCAGGATCGCCGGTGGGTCGGCGATCGTGTCGGTCCAGGTCACGCTGCCCGGCGGGCGCCAGGTTCCGCTCGGCGGTGTCACGGCTACCGCGGTGCTACCGACGTACCGGCGGCGCGGGCTGTTGCGGAGGATCATGACCGCGATGTTGGACGACTGCCGGCAGCGTGGTGAGTTCCTGGCCGGGCTGAGTGCGAGTGAGGGCACGATCTACGGCCGGTACGGGTTCGCTCCGGCGACATTCCAGCATCGCTGGGAGGTACGTCGTACCGACGCCGTCTTCCGTGCGGACTTCGCTGACCCGGGTTCGCTCGAGCTGGTGGACGGTACGGTCGCAGCCGGCGTTTGGCCGGTTTTGCACGAGCAGGTGCGGGCTGTGCGAGTGGGGGAGATCAGTCCGCTGCCTGGCAAGTGGGACGGGCTTGCGACGGGTGTTCTGCCCGCGGACGGGTCCGGACCGGCGCATCACCTCGTGCATCGGGACCCCAGTGGTGGTGTCGATGGTGCGGCGTTGTTCCGGCTGCCATGGTCGCCGGACCCTGAGCAGGTCGGCGTACTGCAGGTCGAGGCGTTTGAGGCGCTCACCTTGGATGCCTACCGGGCGTTGTGGGGACTACTGCTCGACTTCGACCTCACCAAGCGGGTTGTCGCGGCCAGGCGTCCGGTCGACGAACCACTCCGCTGGATGCTGACCAACCCCAGGGCGCTGAAGCTCACGCGAACACGTGACAACCTCTGGCTGCGGATCCTCGACGTACGAGAAGCACTGGAGGCTCGCACGTACGCCGCCAGTGGTTCGCTGATCCTGGATGTGTCCGACGACCTGTGCGGGTGGAACGCCGGGCGCTGCCGGCTGGATGCGTCGCCGGAGGGAGCTACCTGCTCGCCGGCTGAGGAGTCGGCAGACATCAGCCTGAGCGTGAACGAATTGGGTTCGCTGTACCTCGGTGGGGTCCGCGCGAGTGAACTGGCCCACGCCGGGCGGATCGGTGAACACCGCACCGGGGGTGTAGCCCTGCTGGACGCTCTGTTGCGACCGGACCGTGCACCGCACAACGCAGTCGGCTTCTGAGCGGTGTGACTGTACGTGGTGTGATGCAACGGTGACTCGGGCGGCCGGTGGCACGGTTGGACGTGCAGGCTAGGGTGGGCGGCGTTATTGCCCCTGAGTCGAGCGGCGCGGAGCGCGTCGGGATGTATCGAGGTGCTGGTTTCGTGCGCAAGTTGTTGAGTCTGGTCGCGGTTGCGGCGCTGGGGGCGTCCCTGGTGGCCTGCGGCTCCGATGGTAAGTCCGATTTCGGGGCGGGCGGGGTCAAGGTGACCTCGGACTTCGGTCAGAAGCCAACCGTCACCCACCGCGAAGGTGACCCGGACAAGACCCTGGTGACCGAGGTCCTCAAGGAGGGCGACGGGCCGGAGGTCAAGAAGGGTGAACTGCTCACCGCGAACTACCTCGGCCAGATCTGGCGCGACGGCAAGGTCTTCGACAACTCCTACGACCGCGGTGCGCCGTCGTCGTTCCCGATCGGGGTCGGCGGGGTCATCTCCGGCTGGGACGAGGGCCTGGTCGGGAAGAAGATCGGCAGCCGCGTGATGCTGTCCATCCCGTCCGACAAGGGCTACAAGTCGACCGGCAACGAGCAGGCCGGCATCAAGGGTGACGACACGCTGATCTTCGTCGTCGACCTGGTCGGTGCGTCCGCCAACGACACCCCGCTCGACGCGAGCGAGGTTCCCCCGTCGACGCCGACCAAGATCACCGTCAGCGGCCCGCTGAACGCCGAGCCGAAGGTGACGGTCGCGGCCGGCACCAAGCCGCCGGCGAAGCCGGGCAAGCCGGTCGTGTTCGCGCTCGGCAAGGGCAAGCCGATCGAGAAGGGCAGCCAGCTGATCGGCCGGTACGTCGTGTACGACTACACCGGTAAGAAGCAGGCCAGCACCTGGGACGGTCAGCCCGCCGCCAACGGCCAGCCCGCACAGCCGGGTGCGCCGACCGACCAGCTCCAGGTGGGCCCCGGCCCGTCCGGCCAGACGGGTGCGCTCGACGGTCTCGCCGGCATCCCGATCGGCAGCCGCGTCCTGGTCGAGCTCCCGCCGTCGAAGGACCAGGCAGGCAAGGCGATCAACGCCTTCGCGGTCATCGACATCCTGAACGCCTTCCCGGCCCCCAAGCAGCAGCCGGGCCAGTAGTACAAGCGTTCCGAAGGCCGGTCTCCCGAATGGGGGACCGGCCTTCGGCTTGTGTCAGCGGTGGAACCAGCGGGCGGTCTGGGGATGAAGGGTGAAGGCCAGGGCCGTCAGGACCGCGGTGAGGTGGACCCAGCGGAGGACGGCGATGGTGAAGAAGGTGGCGGACCAGTCGACGGTGGAGAGGTCGCCGTTCTGGATCAGCCAGCCGATCGGTTCGGACACCAGTGACGCGACCCCGACCGTGCCCAGAAGCCCGGCCACCAAATAGTCGCCGCAGAAGCCGTCCGGATCAGGAGTACTGCGACCACACTCCAGGTGGACCTACATCCACCGATCAGCCGCGCTCTAACCCCGTGATCCGGTCCTGTGTCCGCACAGCCGCCGCGTTGATGATCACGGCACGTCCACCAGACCGGCCGCGTGCCGGCCGGCCGCGGCGGCGGCTTCGAAGTAGGCGCGGTCGCCATCGAGGTCGCGGCCCATGGTGGACAACTTCACCGGTGCGGCCCGCAGGGCCTCGTACAACCCGTCCACTCCGACCCGCACGACCCGATGCCTGGCCTTGAGTGGCTCCGCTGCGTCCCGTACGGCGTCGCCGAAGTCGCCCGGCAGATCGGGTACGACGACATCCGCCGGCTGCAACGCGACCCGGCCGTACGCAGTCAGACTGTGGTGCGAGATCCCCCGATGCCGGGGTCGCGGATCAGCCTCCGAGATCCGCAGCGATGCCACCGCCCGACCACCTAGCGTGCCGACCGCGTTGACCGCCTCACCCGATTGCACACCCGAGAACCCCCAGCGAGTCCCCGTCCCGAGATTGCCCGGCCCTTGCGTCAGTACGACGAGCTCCGCCGACAACACGTGTACGGCGGTCAACAGCCCGGTGTGAACCGTCACCGCCTCACGATCCCCGCCGTACGCCTGTCCGACGGTCACTGTCCCGCTGAGCCAGCCACTGTCCCGCAGCGACGCCACGGTCCGCGAGAACGCGAGTGGTAGCGCCCCACCGTCGGTCATGACATACACAACCCGGGTTGTCGGCCGAGCCTCGTACACGCCGGCCAGTACGGCGGGCAGCGCGGAGTGCAGGTCCGCCACGACCACCGGCGTACGGAACAGGTCGTCCGCATCCCGCAGTACGTCGTGATCCGGCGAGTCCTGCTCGTCCGCACCCATCACCATCGCCTGCAGCGGCGTGTACCGAGCCTTGACCAGGTGACCGCGCTCCGGCGCGTCGGCAGGCAGCCGGTCCGGTATGGCGACCACCAGCGCGTACCCGCCCGTCCCCAGCCCGCGATCGAGCGCACCGACGTTCAGCAACACTCGGTCGCCGGGGACTGGCGTACCCACCAGGTCTGGATAGGCCAGAGCGCGCACAGGCTGCGCACCGACCATCACAGTCAGTTCAACCGCACCGGCCCAGCTCCGCCCGAGCTCACGCACCACTCCGTCGCGCCACCTAATCACAGGGCGACACTAGCGGGATCCTGGACCTCCATCGGCGGGTCGAACCCGTGTTCGAAGGTTTCGGTGCGGCAGGGCGGGTTTTGACGCTCGAAGGCCGTAAGGTGGTCGGGTGTCGGCGCGGAAGAGTGAGCGACTGCTCAATGTGGTCATCTGCCTGCTGGTCGCGCGCACCTATGTGACCAAGGAACGCATCCGCGAGGTGGTCGAGGGGTACGCGGGCCAGACCGACGACGCCTTCGAGAAGATGTTCGAGCGGGACAAGGACGAGCTGCGCGACCTCGGCATCCCGATCGAGATGGGCACCATCGACAAGTTCTTCTCCGACGAGGTCGGCTACCGGATCCGCCGGGACGTGTTCGAGCTGCCCGAGGTGCACCTGGAGCCGGACGAGGCCGCCGTACTGGGGGTCGCCGCCCGGGTCTGGCAGCACGCCAGCCTGGCCGAGGCGACCACGTCGGCGGTGCTGAAGCTGAAGGCCGCCGGGATCCAGACCGACCAGTCCGCGCTCAGCGCGATCGAGCCGCATGTCGGTGCGTCGGAGCCGGCCTTCGACCCACTTTGGTCGGCTGTAGTGAGCCGGACCGCAGTGCGCTTCCAGCACCTGCGCAGTGGCGCGTCCGAGCCGACCACGCGGACTCTGGAGCCCTGGGGCATCGTGTCCTGGCACGGCCGCTGGTACGTCGTCGGCCGCGACCGGGATCGCCAGGCCACACGGATGTTCCGGATGTCGCGGATCGGCGGAGACGTGAAGACGGTCGGTGCGTCGGCCGCGTTCACCGTGCCGGAGGGCACGGACCTGCGTTCACTGGTGTCCGAGCTGGCGCCGCCGCGGCCGACTTCCGAGGCGAAGGTCCGGGCCCGCACTGGGTCATGTGTGAGCCTGCGCCGCCGCGCCAACGCGATCGAGCCGTACGAGGAGGGCTGGGACCTGCTGCACGTCCCGTACGCCGACTCCGGCGTGCTGGCCGAGGAGATCGCGTCGTACGGCCCGGATGCCGTGGTCGAGGGACCCGGGGACGTGCTGGATGGTGTTCTGTGGCGGCTTCGGACGGTGGCCGGATGAGCAATGCCCGTGACCAGGTGCAGCGGTTGCTCGCACTGGTGCCGTATCTCCGTGAGAACGACGGCGCTCGCGTCGACGACGTGGCGGCGGAGTTCGGCGTACGGCCGAAGCAGATCATCGCCGACCTGAAGGTGCTGTGGTTCTGCGGGCTGCCTGGGGCGCAGATGGGCGATCTGATCGAGATCGACATCGAGGCGGCCGAGGGCGACGGCGTCATCCACATCAACAACGCGGACTACCTGGCCCGTCCGCTGCGGCTGGCCGCGGACGAGGCGCTGGCGCTCCTGACCGCACTGCGCACCCTGCGCGAGGTGACGGCCGGACACGACCGGGAGGCAGTCGACCGCGCGATCGGCAAGCTGGAGCGTGCCGCGGGGGAGGCCGCGGCGGCCAGCGAGGGCGCGGCGGCCCACGTGCACGTCGAGCCGGCTGCGCCGGAGATCGCCGAGACGGTCAACCGCGGCCTGGCCACCCAGCGCCGCCTGCATCTCACGTACGACGTCCCGTCGCGCGACGAGACCACCGAGCGGGATGTGGACCCGATGCGCCTGGTCGTGTCGGAGGGCCGGACCTATCTCGAGGCCTGGTGCCGGCTGGCCGAGGACGTCCGGCTGTTCCGCCTGGACCGCATCGCCGCCGTCAAACTCCTCGACCTCCCCAGCGAACCGCCGCCCGAGGCGACCCCGCGCGATCTGTCGAACGGCATGTTCCAGCCGTCCGAGCGCGACCTCCTGGCGACCGTCCGGCTGGCGCCTCCGGCCCGCTGGGTCGCTGAGTACTACCCCAACGAGTCCGTCGAGGAAGGCCCCGACAACTCACTGATCGTCAAGCTCCGCGTCGCCGACACCGCCTGGCTCCAACGCCTCGTCCTGCGCCTCGGCGGCGCCGCCACAGTCCTGGACCCACCCGACCTCAGCACCCAGATCGCCGCCACCGCCCGCGAAGCCCTCTCCGCGTACGACGACTGACCCCGCCCGCCACTAGAGGCCCTCCTGCTCAATGTGGGGGTGGTCTTCGCGGCTTCGGGTCGCGCGCCGGTGCGGGCTGTGTGGCCGCACCCTGCCCGACATCCTGCGGTCGTCGAGTCGTCGAGTCGTCGAGTCGTCGAGTCGTCGAGTCGTGGATTCGGGGGGAGGATTGGCGGTTTCTGGGACCGCGATCCACGACTCGGTGCATCGCCTCTCGTCTCCCCGGGCAACGACCGAGCCGGTTAGCGGCGTGGTAGTGCCCGGGGTGTCCCGGACGTGCTGCGTCGGCAGGCGGGCGCGGGGGGAGGACAGGTACTGGTTGGGCGGGAGCCGGACGTGGGGCACTCACCAACTCCGCGGGGCCGGGGTGCATCACGCGCAGCTCGTCGCCAGTGATGGTTGATTGCCGGGGGTCGGTGAGTGCGGGATGCCCGCCCCTGGCGGGCGCTTCCGGCCCACGGAGGGGGAGGGCGCCGCTGCCTGCGTGTGGTGGCTGGCTGTGGACGCCCAGGCCATCACATTCGGCGCGCTCGGGCGTCGGACCGTGGGGGCGTCGTGCTGGAGACCCAGTTGTGATGGCCTGGACGCGCACCCGAGGGCATGCAGCACAAGAGAAGAGCCGGGTGGCCCCTCGAATGCAGCGGTCGGCGTCGGCAGTGCGGGGTCAGGAGCATCACAACGCCAGCCTCACCCAGGCCGCGCTGGCAATCGCGGTCGCGGTCCGCGGCGGCAAAGACGGTTGGCGTACGGTGATCAGCCTTTGCTGAGCTGTTTCTCCAGTGGGGCTCGGAAGCGCGGGGTGACGCGGACGCCGGCGAGCCAAGTGGTCCAGTGGTCCGCTTCGGCTTCGATCAGGGCTGCGGTCTCGCGGCCCACGTCCTCCAGCAACTGGTAGCGGACCTCGCCGGTTTCGGGCTGGCCCCAGCCGCCGACGATGCGGCCGTCCGCCCAGATGGTCGGGCCGATGTTGCCGGTGTTGTCGAAGAGCTTGGCCTTGTGCTCGCCCAGGTACCAAGCGCGCTCCTTCCAGCCCATCGGCGTCGGGTCGAGGGCAGGCAGGAACGCGACCCACGGCTCCGTCGGAACCTCCGGCGCCTCGTCACCCGGCAGCACATAGCCGACCTGGCCGTCCAGGTCGACCGGGACCGCCTCGACCGCGGTCAGGGCCTTCTTCGTCTGGCCGGCCGTCCAGCCGGCCCACCACTGCAGGTCCGCCGCCGTACCCGGGCCGAACGACGACAACCACGCCCGCGCCAGCGTCATCCGTGCCTCGTCCGCCGTCGGCCTGTCACCCAGCCTGTCGGGCAGCCAGTCCTCGGCCGGCGACCACTGGTGCTGACCGCTCAGCCACGTCCCCAGCGGGCGCCCACGGACGATCCGTCCCTCGGCCGACAGCTGGAACAACACCCGGCTCGTCACGTACGGCTGAGCGGCGTACGCCTTGCCTTCGGCCATGCTCAGCCGGGTCCGCAGCCGCGGCTCGTCCGCGGCCAGCTCCTGTGCGGTCGCCGATCCACGCAGCGCCAGCGCGGTCGCCGTCGACTCCTCGACCGCCCGCAGCCACTTCCCGGACGCCTCCGGATCGCCGGCCACCCCGGCCTCGGTGAGGTGTTTCACCAGCAACTTGCGCTGCTTGACCGCGATGTCGTCCGTGCACGCCGCCTGCACGATCGGCGCGAACGGAGTCGGTACGACGAACACCGTCCGGCGCATGCCGAGCATCCGGATCAACACCCGGTCGTCGTAGAGCGCACGCTCCGTGCCCGCAACGTCACTCCCCGGAACCCGCGCAGCCACACTCAGGTGAACCGTCGCCGGGTCGGTGGCGTGCAAAGCGACCAGCGCCGCGGCCGCCTCGACCGGATCGGCCGCCCGGCACTCCGGCCCGAGCCGGTGCCGCCGCCCGAGCCGCGCCCGCCGCTCGTCCACCCCGATCCGAAACATCCGCAACCCCTCGCTCACCGAATACCTACCGACCCCACGCCACGCGGCGTACTCCGCAGACACACGGTTCTACCATCACGTTCCGACACCGTTGTCCGCTCAGACTCCCCGCAGGGCGTGGGCGATGGACGACGACCGGCTAGGCTCCTGGGTATGTACTGGTTCCTGCTCTTCCTCGCGGTGCTGGCGGTGTGGCTTCTGGTCCTCGCCCTGCTCGCGAAGAGGGTGTGGGGCCAGGCCAAGGCGCTGACGCGTGAGTTGGTCGCCGCCCAGTCCAAGCTGGACGCCGCACAGTCCGCGGCCGGGTCTGGACAGACCCGCCAGGATGAGCACGCTCCGGCGTAGTATCGGCCCACGTTCTCACGCTTGAGCCACGAGAAGAAGTTTGTGAAAGGGAGATCGACATGGCACCGCTCCTCGGTATGCCCCAAGGCGCAGAGTGGCTCGTCATCCTCGCGATCGTCGTGCTGCTGTTCGGTTCGGCCAAGCTGCCGGCCCTGGTGAAGCAGCTCGGCAAGTCGAAGAAGATCTGGGAGGAAGAGGTCGGCCCCAAGAAGAAGGAGCCGGAGCTCACCGAAGGCACCCAGCAGGTCCAGGCGCCGACCCAGCAGGCGGCCCCGCAGGCCCAGCCGGCCCAGCAGCCGAACCAGGTGAACGGTCAGGGCGACGGCCTGCCGCCCACCCACACGGCCAACTGAGCCGAGCGCCCGCCGGTGTCAATGGTGAGGATCGGACGGCGTAAAGAGAAGAAAGAGCGCCGCCCGAAGGACGACGAGGGTCGGATGACCCTGCGCGAGCATATTGTCGAGCTTCGCAACCGGTTGCTCATCAGCGTGCTCGCGATCGTGGTGTGCACGGTGCTCGGCTGGATCTTCTACGACGAAGCGTTCAGGTTCCTGACCCAGCCCTTCCACACCAGCGTCGGTGACCTGGCCCGGGAGCAGGGCAAGGAGCCGATCCTCACGTTCCCCGGCGTCGGCGACGCGCTGACGTTCCGGATCAAGATCTCCGCGCTGTTCGGCCTGGTGCTCGCCAGTCCGGTCTGGCTGTACCAGCTCTGGGCGTTCGTCGCGCCGGGCCTGCACCGCAACGAGCGCAAGTGGGCCTACATCTTCGCCGGAATCGCGGCGCCGCTGTTCGCCACCGGTATGGCGGTGGCCTACTGGACGCTGCCGAAGGGCATCGCGATCCTGATCAGCTTCACGCCGCTGGACATCCAGAACCTGATCGAGCTGCCGACGTACCTGGACTTCGTCATCCGGACGATGCTGGTGTTCGGCGTCGCGTTCCTGATCCCGCTGGTCGTCGTGCTGCTGAACATGGTCGGCGTGGTGCCGGCCAAGGCGCTCGCCAAGTTCCGGCCGTACATCATCCTGGTGATCTTCGTGTTCGCCGCGGTCGCGACGCCGTCCGGTGACCCGTTCACGATGTGCCTGCTGGCGATCCCGATGTGCCTGCTGTTCTTCGCCGCCGAGGTGATCTCGCGCTTCAACGACAAGCGCCGCGCGCGGCACTCAGAGGAACTGCTGGCCGACTGATGAGGCGTGTTGCGCTGGTAGTGAATCCCACTGCCGGTCGGGGCCTTGGTGCCCGGGTTGCTCCGATCGTCCGCGAACGGCTTGCCGCGGCCGGACTGACCGTCGACGTGTTCGCCACCAGTTGCGCCGAGGACGTGGGCCGGATCTCCGCTGAGGTGGTCGCGTCCGGCGCGGATGCGGTCGCGCTGATCGGGGGCGACGGCACGATCCATCTCGGTGCCCAGGTGCTGGCCAAGTCCGGAATGCCGTTCGGCGTGATCCCGGCCGGCACCGGGAACGACTTCGCCCGCGGGATCGGCGTACCGCTGAAGGATCCGGCCGCGGCGGCCGACCTGATCGTGGCCGGCAAGACCCGGACGATCGACCTCGCGGTGGCGAAGGACGAATACATCACCACCGTCGTGGCCGGCGGCTTCGACTCTCTGGTGAACCGGCGCGCCAACGCGATGAGCTGGCCGAAGGGCAACTCCCGCTACACGGTCGCGACCCTGGCCGAGCTCCGCACGTTCAAGCCACTCGAGTACGTCGTGACCGTCGACGGCGAGGTGATCGAGACCAAGGCGATGCTGGTCGCGGTCGGCACCGGGCCCACGTACGGCGGGGGACTGCAGATCTGCGCCGGCGCCGAGATCGACGACGGCCTGCTCGACGTCACGATCATCCAGCCGGTGTCCCGGCTCACGCTGCTGCAGATGTTCCCGAAGCTGTCCAAGGGCACCCACGTCGGCCATCCGATGCTGCGGACCTTCCGTGGCCGCTCGGTCCGGCTCGAGTCGCCCGGCATCACGGCTTACGGCGACGGCGAGGTGCTCGGGCCGCTCCCGATCGACATCACCATCGCCCCGGGCGCCCTCACCGTGTTCGCCTGAGACAGAACCTTCACACTCTGAAACCCCACTCACCTCTGGTCGTGCTGAGATTGCTCTGATAGGAAAGCTTCCTAACAGTTCATCTCTCGGACGCCCACCGGAGGCACCAAGGACTGGAAGTCCGCCGCCAAGGACACCGTCTTCCAGCAGTGCCAGAACGACGAGCGTGACCGCGTCTACTTCAACCCGGCGGTGTCGCAGGGGAAGTCCGACGGCCTGCGCACCCTCGGTCAGTTCTGCTACTACGACGCGATCGTCATGCACGGGCCCGGCAGCGACGCCACCAGCTTCGGGGGAATCCGGAGTCGTGCCCTGAGGACGGCCAAGCCGCCGTCGCAGGGTGGAAACGAGACGACCTACCTCAACGCCTTCCTTGACGCGCGTGTCTGGGCTATGAAGCAGGAAGAGGCACACAGCGACACCAGTCGCGTCGACACCGCGCAGCGCGTCTTCCTCCGCAACGGCAACTTCGACCTGAACACTCCGCTCGACTGGAAGGTATACGGCGACCCGTACCACATCAGCTGATCCATCCGGACCCGCAGCCGGACTCCCACCGACCACCAGGGGAGGGAGTTCGGCTGTGTCATGTCTGAGGCGTGTCCAGCGGCCCGGGAGCCTGTCGTGTGGTCGCCGCCGGCTCGGTGCGGTCGGTGCGGGGATCGGACTCGGCGCGTTGGCGGAGCATCGAGAGCATGGTGGCGAGCAGTTCGAGGTTCGCGGCCGGGAGGACCGAGCCGACCCACGTATTGAGCTCGGCCTCGACCGTCGGTGTCGCCGCGGCCAGGATCTCGGCGCCCGCGGGCGTCAGCTCGACCAGGGAGGAGCGGCGGTCGTGCGGGTTCGCCGTACGGCGGCAGCGGCCGGCGGACTCGAGTCGGTCGACGGCTTTGCTGGTCGCGCCGACCGTGATCGCGATGTCGTGCGCCAGGTCGTAGACCCGGGCGTTCCCGCGGGCCGCGATGACACGGAGGAACTCGAACTGGCCGAGCGGGAGGCCGTGCTCGGCCTTCAGCCGGGCGTCGAGCACGTTGTAGAGCCGCGTTTCCAGCCGGACCAGGTCCGTGAACAACGATGTGAGATCAGTCACAGCCAGATCCTGACGATCACGGAATTGGATTCCTCGGAATGTAGTTAGGCAGAACTATATTCCCCGGAATCTATCAGGAGGCGGACGATGAGTCAGGACCAACGAGCCACCGCACGCGGCATGATCTCCAAGGGTGACCCGTCCCGGTCGCCGGCCCAGCAGCGGGATGACTTCGACGCGGTGTTCGGGGCCCTCCCGCTCGGTGACGACGTCACGCTGGAGCCGCGCTCGCTCGGCGGTGTCCCGGCGCTGGACGTGAAGGTCGCCGGAGCCGACGGGGACGGCGTGATCCTGTATCTGCACGGCGGGGGCTACGTGATCGGGTCGGCGCGGACCGGGGCCAATCTCGCCGCGCCGCTGGCCCGTCGCACCGGCCTGCAGGCGGTGTCGCTGGACTATCGCCTGGCGCCGGAGGCCGCCTTCCCGGCGGCGGTCGACGATGCGCTGGCGGCGTACAAGGAACTCCTCGAAGGTGGCCGCGAGATCTTCGTCGCGGGCGACTCCGCGGGCGGTGGGCTGGCGCTCGCCCTGGTACTGGCGGCACGCCGGGAGGGCCTGCCGTTGCCGGCCGCGGTCGTCGTGTTCTCGCCCTGGGCGGACCTCACGCTGTCCGGTGCGAGCATGGACACCCGGGGTGACTTCGACCCACTGTTCAGCCGTGCGCACATGGAGGCGTACGTCGACCACTACCTCGCCGGCCACGACCCGAAGGACGAGTTGGCGAGTCCGCTGCTCGCGGACCTGACCGGACTGCCGCCGCTGCTGATCCAGGTCGGTACGGCGGAGGTCCTGCTCGACGACTCGCTAGGGCTCGCGGCCCGCGCCGCGGACCACGAGGTCGACGTCAGCCTGGACGTCGTCGCGGGTGCGCCGCACGTCTACCAGTACAACGTCGGCCTCATGGACGAGGCCGACGCGGCGCTCACCCGGGCCGCCGCCTGGCTGACCCAGCGTGGCTTTGGGGGTGGCGTCGCATAGATTGGGGCCTGTGAGCGAGCGGAGCGAGGTCACCATCCAACACAGCGCATCTCGTGTCTCATCCGCGCCCGGAGCGAAGCGAGGACGTGGATGAGCACTCCGTCCGAGAAGTACGCCGTGTTTCGCTCGGACCAGGAGCATCCCGCCGTGAAGGAGTTTCGGGCGCTCTATGACTTCGAACTGGACGAGTTCCAGCTCCGCGCCTGCGCCGCCCTCGAGGACGGTCATCAGGTGCTCGTGGCCGCGCCCACCGGCTCCGGGAAGACGCTGGTCGGCGAGTTCGCCGTCCACCTGGCGCTGCAGCGCGGGCAGAAGTGTTTCTACACCACCCCGATCAAGGCTCTGAGCAACCAGAAGTACGCCGACCTGGTCAGCCGCTACGGCAGCGACAAGGTCGGCCTGCTCACCGGCGACAACTCGATCAACTCCGAGGCCCCGATCGTCGTGATGACGACCGAGGTCCTGCGGAACATGCTGTACGCCGGTTCCAGCACCCTGCTCGGTCTCTCGTACGTCGTGATGGACGAAGTGCACTACCTGGCCGACCGCGCTCGTGGCGCGGTGTGGGAGGAGGTGCTGATCCACCTGCAGGAATCGGTCTCGGTGGTGTCGTTGTCGGCGACCGTGAGCAATGCCGAGGAGTTCGGCGACTGGCTGGAGACCGTCCGCGGCAACACCGTCGTCGTCCTGGAGGAGAAGCGGCCGGTGCCGCTGTTCCAGCACGTCATGGTGGGCAAGCGCCTGCACGACCTGTTCGCTGGTGAGGCGCCGACCGCAAGGGTCGGCGCACCCACGAAGGCCAAGTCCGGCAACCCCGCGAAGGCCAACCAGGTCGACCTGAAGGACCTGGTCAACCCGCAGCTGGTCCGGATCGCCCGCGACGACAACCGGATCTTCCGCGACGACTCGCGCAAACCCCGACGGCGTCGCGATCTCCCGAAGGGCCGCCCGCAGCGGTCCCATTTCACGCCGTACCGGTCCGATGTGGTCGAGGAGCTGGACGCCGGCGCGCTGCTGCCGGCGATCTACTTCATCTTCTCCCGCAAGGGTTGCGAGGACGCGATGATCCAGTGCCTGCGCTCGGGCCTGCGGCTGACCAAGCCGTCCGAGCGGGACGAGATCAAGCGGGTGCTGGCCGAGCGGACCGCGGACCTGCCGGACGAGGACCTCGGCGTACTCGGCTACCACGACTTCGCCGAGGCGCTCAGCCGCGGCATCGCGGCCCACCACGCGGGCATGCTGGCCGCGTTCAAGGAGGTCGTCGAGGAGCTGTTCGCGCGCGGCCTGATCAAGGTCGTGTTCGCCACCGAGACGCTTGCCCTGGGCATCAACATGCCGGCGCGCACCGTCGTACTCGAGAAGCTGAGCAAGTGGAACGGCGAGGCGCACGTCGACATCACGCCGGGGGAGTACACGCAGCTGACCGGCCGGGCCGGGCGTCGTGGCATCGATGTCGAGGGTCATGCGGTCGTGCTGTGGCAACCAGGCTTCGACCCACGCGCCGTGGCCGGTCTGGCGAGCACCCGTACGTATCCGCTCCGCTCGTCGTTCTCCCCGTCGTACAACATGGCCGTCAACCTGGTCCGCCAGGTCGGGCGGACCAGGGCCCGCGACATGCTGGAGCTGTCGTTCGCGCAGTTCCAGTCCGACCAGGCCGTGGTCGGGCTGGCCCGGCAGGTGCAGCGCAACACCGAGGCGCTCGAGGGCTACAAGGAGTCCATCGACTGCCACCTCGGCGACTTCCTCGAGTACGCCGAGCTGCGCCGGCGGATCGGTGAGCGGGAGGCGTCCGGCTCGAAGCGGCGCAAGCTCGATCGCCGGGTCGAGGCCCAGGAGTCGATCGAGAAGCTGCGGATCGGCGACGTCATCCGGATCCCGGCCGGCCGCAGTGCGGGCTGGGCGCTCGTCCTCGACCCGGGGATGCGCTCGGAGCGCGAAGGTCCGCGGCCGACCGTGCTGACGCTGGACCGGCAGGTCCGGAAGCTGTCGATGATCGACTTCCCGACGCCCGTCGAGGCGATCAGCAGCCTGCGGATCCCGAAGAAGTTCAACCCACGCAACCCGCAGCAGCGGCGTGAGCTCGCGCAGGTACTGCGGAACCACACGGACATGCTCGGCGAGGACGGGCCGCCGTCGCGCACCCGCGGCCGGGATGTGGTCAGTCACGCCGACGACCCGGAGCTGCAGGAAATGCGGGCGCAATTGCGCGCGCACCCGTGCCACGGTTGCTCGGATCGCGAGGACCACGCTCGCTGGGCCGAGCGGTACTTCCGGCTCGACCGGGAGAACCGCGAGGTGCAGCGAAAGATCGAGCAGCGGACGAACACCATCGCCCGCCAGTTCGACCGGGTCTGCCAGGTCCTCGACGCGTTGCACTACCTGGACGGCGACAAGACCACCGAGGCCGGCGACCGGCTGTCGCGGATCTACACCGAGCTCGACCTGGTCGCGGCTGAGTGCCTGCGGCAAGGAGTTTTCGACGACCTCACCGTGCCCGAGCTCGCGGCGTGTCTTGCCGCGCTGGTGTACGAGGCGCGGTCGAAGGACGAGCCGACGTCTCCACGGTTGCCGCGTGGCGACGTACGCCTGGCGCTGGAGAAGATGGGTGGGATCTGGCGCGACCTGTCCGCGCTGGAGCGGGACATGCGGGTGGACTTCCTGCGCTCGATGGACCTCGGCTTCTGCTGGCCGGCGTTCCGGTGGGCGTCGGGTGCCTCGCTGGCCGAGGTGCTCTACGAATCCGACCTGGCTGCCGGTGATTTCGTTCGTTGGGTGAAGCAACTGATCGACCTGACCGAGCAGGTCGCGGACGCTGCCGGACCGACCCCGTTGCGTTCCACCGCGCGAGCCGTGGTCGACGAGATCCGTCGTGGGGTCATCTCGTACGCATCGATGATCGAGTAGACCCCTGCGGTGAGAGACTCCTTCAGCAGTACCCCCCTGCCTTGAAGACCTGAAGGAGAACACGTCCGTGGAGTTGTCGCGCCGGAATCTCGGCAAGCTAGCCATCGCCACCGGCGCGGTCGCCGCCGTCGGCACCGGAGCAGGAACGGCCCTGAGTCGCTCCGCCGATGCCGCCGCGACCTGGAAGACCACCGGCACCGCTGTCGCGGCCCTGGCCGGGTTCGACAGTCAGATGAAGACGTTCATGCAGGCGCGCGGCGTGACGGCCGGCCAGCTTGCGGTGACCTACAAGGGCCGCCTGGTGCTTGCCCGCGGCTACAGTACGTCCACCGCGCTCACCGTCAACCCGACCTCGCTGTTCCGGATCGCCAGCCTGACGAAGTCGTTCACGGCCGCCGCGATCGTGAAGCTGGTGCAGGACGGCAAGCTGAGCCTGTCGACGCCGGTCGGCAACATCATCTCGATCACGCCGCCGACCGGTCAGACCAAGGACACCCGCTGGTCCGCGGTCACGATCAAGCGACTGCTGCAGCACCTCGGCGGCTGGGACCGCGACATCTCGGGCGACCCGGAATGGGAGGACGCGGTGATCTCCCGGGCGCTGGGTGTCCCGATGGAGCTGCACCCCGCCGACGTGATCAAGTACGAGGCCGGCCGGAAGCTCGACTACGCCCCGGGCACCAAGTACGCGTACTCCAACTTCGGGTACACGCTCGCCGGCCGGGTGATCGAGAAGGTGAGCGGCCTGAGCTACCCCGCCTATGTGCAGCAGAAGCTGCTCACCCCGTTGAAGATCACGCGGATGGCGCAGGGCTACTCGATCGCGAAGCACTCCGGTGAGGTGCCGTACGAGTCGCAGTACACCGGGAAGACCGTGCTCGACATGTCGGGTGCCACCGTGCCCGCGCCGTACGGGTCCTTCAGCATGCGCATCCAGGATGCCAACGGCGGCTGGATCGCGAGCGCTCCGGACCTGGTCCGGTGGGCGAAGATGTTCGACACGTCGTCGAGCGTGCTGAACACGGCGTCGCTGAACAGCAT
The DNA here is from genome assembly GCF_036227145.1 of Kribbella sp. NBC_01484. Classification (NCBI taxonomy): domain Bacteria; kingdom Bacillati; phylum Actinomycetota; class Actinomycetes; order Propionibacteriales; family Kribbellaceae; genus Kribbella; species Kribbella sp. NBC_01484. Next base: position 262,694 of record NZ_CP109437.1, on the reverse strand, counting down.
CTGGGCGAAGCCCGAGATCGGCGTGAACTCCGACGGCTGGTACTACGGCCTCGGCTGGCAGGTGCGCCCGACGACCGGCGGCACCGGACGCAACACCTGGCACACCGGCAGCATGCCGGGGACCTTCACCATCATGGTCCGGACCTACAACGGGATGAGCTGGGCGGCGCTGTTCAACCGCCGCGACGACGCCAGCGGCAAGTCGTACGGCGACATCGACGCGGCGCTGTGGACCGCGGCCAACGGCGTGAAGACCTGGCCGACGAACGACCAGTTCTCGAAGTACTTCGCTTAGAACATCAACGCGCGGAAGTGCGGCGTACTGATCTGGGCCTCGCCGGCCATCTCGGTCAGTACGCCGCGCACCGTGTCGATCGCCTCGTCGCCGAAGCGCCTGCGGAGCTTCCGTTCATAGGCCTGGTGGAACTTCCGGGCCGCCTGGAGTGCGGCCTCTCCTCGTGCGGTGAGCTGTAGCAGCCGAGCCCGGGCGTCGGTCGGGTCGGGCCGGCGCTCGACGTACCCGCGGCGCTCCATGTCGTCGACGATCTGGCTCGCGCCCTGCTTGGTGATCTCCAGCCGCTCGGCCAGTCCGCTGATCGTGGTCGGCCCGGCGCTCAGCGTGCGCAACACGAACCCGTCCGACCGGCCCTGGTCGTCGTACCCCTGCTCGGCCGTCGCCTGGCGGAGTGCGCGGACGAACTCCTGGTCCGCCAGCAGCAACAAGATCCCGAAATCCGGCTTGCCCGATCGCGTCATGCACGCCATGATAGTCAAGCTGGCTTGGTCAAGTCAGCTTGACTATCTGGAGTGGGGGAACCCATGCACGTCATTCGCGCGACCGAGGCGCCGCGGTTCGAGTTGCACGGCGTCGAGTTCACCGGGCTGGCAGCACCCAGCCGTGGCTCCGCCGGTCTGTGCACCTGGAAGCTCACGGTCGATCCCGGGCACGGCGGCGGTGAGCCGCACACGCTCGACCGGGACGAGGTGTTCATGGTGCTCACCGGCACGGTGCAGATCACGGCCGACGGCGACAAGCTCGGTCCCGGCGACGCTGTCGTCGTACCCGCCGGCGAGCCGATCGCGCTCACCAACCTGGGCGAGGGCAAGGCCGAGCTGTACGTCGCCATCACCGCGGGTTTCACCGGCACGATGGCAGACGGCACGCAGATCCAGCCGCCCTGGGCTCAGTGAGTCAGCAGCGGCGGATCGGCGCGGTGTAGGTCGTGTTGCTCGCCGTGGCGACGTAGTAGTCGGTGACGTACGAGCCGTCGCTCAGACGGTTCCAGACCGAGGTCGTGCCGACCTTGGTGCCGGGGAGCTGGCAGGTGATCCAGGCCAGTGCCCCGGCCGGCAGCGGGCCCGGGTAGGTCCCGTACGACGTACCCGGGCCGCGCCGCCGGCTCAGGCCGTTGATGGTCGTCTGGAACGGGTAGCTGCAGCCGGGGAGGGGTGGGCTGTAGCCGGGCTTGCTCGGTGTCCGGGTGTAGTAGTCCGTGATGTAGGTGCCGTTGATCAGCTTGTTCCAGACGATCGTGGTGCCGATCTTCGCGCCGAAGGTCTGGCAGACGATACTGACTTTCGCGTTCGCGGGGATCGTCGACCTGACCGGATAGGCGGTCGAGGGGCCGCTATAGCTGTGGATGGTCGTCCTGACCGTGTAGAGGTACGAGACACTCGCGACCGGTGCGTCGAACCGGTCGTTGTCGATGTTGAGCGTCACACCGCCGTACGTCTCGGTGTGGTCGCCCCGGTACTGCTTGCCGCGCTGTCCGACCGCCCAGAAAGGGTTAGGGACAGTCGGCCAGCCGGTGAGCGAGCTGCTGAGGTCCCAGCGTGCGATCCACAGCGCATCCGGTCGCGCGTACGACGTGGAGTTGTAAGCGGCGGCCAAGTCCGGTGCACCGGAGTTCTGGTGAACGTAGACGCCGGACAGGTATCGCTGCAGGTGTACTTCCTTCGTCCACGCGGACAGGTAGTGCAGTACGGCGGAACGGCAGACGGCGTTCGTGTTGTCGTAGTTCTCCATGTCGTTGTAGATCGCACTGCCCGGCAGGATGCCCAATGCCTTGGCCTTGGCGACCGCGTCATCCGCCTCCCGGACCCCCTCCCGGTTGGAGGAGGTGGTCGACATCTTGTATCTCCGGGTGCCGCAGGGTGCCTGAAGACCCAGATAGATCGGGACCAGCCGCCAACCCATCGCCGTGACGGCTGTGACCCAGCCGGCGGTGAGCTGTGGCTGGGCACAGCTGCGGTTGACTCCGCCGATGTAGATGCCGATCGCCTTGTACGGCGATGCCTTCCACGCGGTCATCTGCGTGAGGGTCGGCGCCGTACACGTGTCGAACGCAAGCCCGGTGAACCGCGTCGCCGTGGTCCCGGCGTTGTAGGTGAGCGGTGTGGTCGGCTCGGCCAGAGCAGGTGCCGACGGACCTAGTACCAACGTGGCAACAGCAACTACGGCAACCTTGACCTTGAACATGGCGGCCACCCCCGGTCTCAGTACACGCTCAGTCGCCCACCTCGGCAAGCCTGTGCCATCCAGCAGGCGTTAGGTTGAGTCCATTGTCGAGTTGGGAGGATCGCATGCCGGAGATCGTGGAAGTGGGGGAGCGGCCGTACGTCGCACTGCGGGGCAAGGTCGCGTTGGACGGGATCGCGGCGTTCGCGGACCGGATGCGCGAGGTCATCGACTGGCTCGCCGCGCACGAGATCGCGCCGAACGACGCGCCGTTCTTCAAGTACGACGTGGTCGACATGGAGGCCGGGCTGGTGATGGAGATCGGGTTCCCGGTCGACGACCTGCACCACGGCGAGGGGGAGATCGTCACCGGCGTACTCCCGGCCGGCCGCTACGCGAGCGTGAACTACCACGGCCACCCGGATGGTCTGCTCGACGCCACTCGCGAGCTGCTCGCCTGGGCTTCCGCTGAGGGGCTGGAGTGGGACGCTGTGGGCGACAACTGGACCGCCCGCTTGGAGATCTACAAGTCCGATCCGCGTGAGGTCCCTGACATGGCTGATTGGGACACCGAACTCCAGTTCAAGCTGAAGGACTAAGTGCCGACAGTTCTCGCGGGGCTGAGCCGGCTCGACCCCGAGCGGATCCGGCACGTCGCGTCGCCATTGATCGAGCTGGGCTGCGCGTTGCATGTGCTGGCCGAGCCCCGGCATCACGGGCGGGTTGAGTGGGCGGCTGCGGTGCGGATGCCCGCCGTACTGCGGTCGGAGTTGTCGCAGTGGACGTGGACTGTGCGGGCCGTGCGGGCTCGATTCTTTGCGACCACTGCTGCGACTGGGGTGCCTTCTTGGGAGGACGAGCTACGCGCTCTGCGTGCGCGTTCTCCGTCGGAGTTGGCTGCTGAGCTGGTGCGGCCATTGCGGGGGCGTCCGTTGAGCGCTCGTACCACTGACACGGACGCCGTACTGCATTGGGCTCGCAGTCGGGGGCGGTCTGTCGCCGCATTGGTCGAGGCGTTGCTGACTGATCCTGCTGAGCCGGTACGTCGGTTTGTCGATCTGCTGGATGCTTGTTGGGTCGAGTGGTTCTCTGCCGTGTGGGAGGAATCGCAGGAGGCGCTGGCGGCGCGGGGGCGGCAGGACCGGGATCTGGCGGTGCGGGACGGCGCGGGGGCGATGCTGCGGTCGCTCGACGGGTCGATCGAAGTACGCGACGCGGACAGTGTCGTGGTGCAGAAGGTGCAGAGCAAGCGCGTCGATGTGGCTGCGCGGTCCGTTTTGCTTGTCCCGAGCAACTACATTGCGCCGCATCTCTTCCTGGGCGAGATTCCCGGTGAGCCGCTCACGATCATCTATCCCGTCGGCGGTCGTGGGATCGTCGTACCGACCGCTCATCAAGTCCGTGCCCGGTTGGAAGCGCTCGCCGCCCCCGACCGCCTGCAGGTCTGCCGGGCCGTCGCCAGTGAACCCCGCACTGCCGGCGAAATCGCCGCCCTGTGGGGCCTCCACCCCACCCAGGTCACCCGCCATCTCCGAGCCCTCACCCGAGCCGGCCTGGTAACCGCCGAACGCCAAGGCCGGTTCGTCGCCTACCGCCTGGACGAGTCCGCCCTCACCACCCTCGGCACCGACCTCCTCACCCTCATCATGCGGTGATTCCCCCTCGCGTGAGACCCGGCGGCCCCTAGATCCATGTCGAGGTCGTTACCGCACTCGCCCTCCACCCGGGTCAATTTCAGGGGAGAACCGGCTCTCCTGACTGGTGTGTGGGTGGGGTGGTGTCCTGCGGGAGGGTGCGGTCGCGGTACAGCGGACTTTTCGACAGGACGTGTGGCCGACCTGGGCTCACGCAATCGTCCATCACCTGGTCTATGGGGTTCGGTGGGTCTGTGTCCTGGTGCGAGGAGGGTTTTACCCCGGTGCGGGACGAAAACCCTCCCCAAACCGGCAGAAAACCCTCCACCGAAGAGAACGGGGCGCACCCCGGGGCCGGTATCTCCGTGTCCACACCCTGCAGCGCCACGGACCCGTGGCCTGCCCCCTCTCTTCCGGTCCGATCGGGGTCGGGGGAGTCTGGCCTGCCGATCCAGGTGTGCCGATCCAGACGGGTAACGCTCCCCGATAAACCCCCGCCGATCAACAGCGGCCGACCGTCGACTGTCCGCACCGCTCCCACACGGGTGAGGCGGGACGGAGCGGGAACCGACCAGGGGCACCACGCAACGCGCTCCGAAACCACCCACATCCAGCAGACGAGCCGGAGAACCTCGCAGTTGCACCCTTCTGCCCACCGCATTCCGGGGGTGCTGGGACCAGATCAGGGGTGAACCCCGAACCTGGCTCGTGGTCATTTCGCCTGGTCCAAAGCGCTTTGCAGGCCGCCGGGGTGGGCTTCGGGGTCGGAGCCTGGAGTGGCGGCGGAGCCGCGGGGTTGTGTTGGATGCAACGGTGATGGACGAACTGCACCTCGCGAATGACTTGGCTGCGCAAGCCCGTACCGAGGGGCTTCAACTTCAATCCACCGCGCTCGGCATGGCGCTGCACACGCCGCCACCGGCATCCGCCGTACCGCCTGAAACCGAGCTGGTTCAGGTCATGGATCGCTCCGGCGTGGACGAGTTCGTCGCGGTGCATCGCAGTGTGTTCCGCGATGGCCGCCGGGATGTCGGAGCGGTCGACCACTTCGCGTCGCCGGGCGCGTTGTTGGCGCCGAACGTGGCGGCCGTAGTCGCCCGAGTGAACGGCACACCGGTGTCCTGCGCGATGGTCATCCACGGCGGGCCCGCCGCCGGGGTCTACTGGGTGGCGACCGCGGCCGCAGCGCGCAACCGGGGGCTCGGGACGCTCGTGACCGGGGCCGTCGCACGAATGGGTTTCGACTACGGGGCCGACGTCGTCGTACTCCAAGCCACCGAGCTTGGCGCTCCGGTCTACCGACGGATGGGCTTCGTGCCCTTCACCGACTATCAACGGTTCCTCGTGCCCTGGGAATGACAGCGGAGACTGTCGGAGGCGCGTGTTAGCTTGCGGCAACTGGGTGCTCGAGGAGGAGAAGTCATGGCAACTTTCGGCCGGTCTGATGACCTGAAGGCGGCGGAGTTCGTCGGTGTGGATCTGAGTGGTGCCCGGTTCGTCGAGAGTGATCTGTCCGGGGTGGTGATGCGCGGAGTCGAGGTGGCGCGGACGGATATCGATGCGCCGTGGCTCGGCGAGGGTGAGTTCTTCCGGATCAATGGTGTCGACGTGATCTCGTTCGTCGAGGCTGAGCTGAACCGGCGCTTTCCCGGTCGCGCGGACCGGCAGGCCGGGGATCCGGATGGTCTGCGTGCGGCCTGGAGGTTGCTCCAGTCCACCTGGGCGGTGACGCTCGAGCGTGCCGCGGCGATGCCGGCCGGGATGGTTGACGTGTCGGTGGACGGGGAGTGGTCGTTCGCGCAGACCCTGCGGCACTTGGTGCATGCGACGGACATGTGGCTGGGCAAGGCGGTTCTGGAGATCGAGCAGCCGTTCCATCCCATCGGCCAACCGGACAGAGACATCGAGGCCGACGGCGTGGACGGGTCGGAGTCCACAACGGACAGACCGTCGTACGACGAGGTGCTCGAGGTCCGGGCGGGTCGGGTCGCGATGGTGAGCGACTTCATTGCCACGGTCACACCGGAGGTGCTGGCCGAGACGCGCCGGAATCCGCACGCCCCCGACCACGCCGAGACAGTCCTCTCGTGCCTGCACGTGATCCTGGAGGAGGAGTGGGAGCACCACCGTTTCGCCGTCCGCGACCTCGACGCGATCGAAGCGGGGTCCGACGCTTGATTCAGTCGGCCGCAGGGACCCAGCACAGGCAGAACGGGTGGCCGGCCGGGTCGGCGTAGACCTGGATACCGCGGGGCGCCGTGCGATCGTCGGTGGCCTTCAGCAAGCGAGCACCCAGGCCGGTCACCCGCTCATGGGCAGCGTCCCAGGCTTCGAGGCCCTCGAAGTAGAAGTCGAAATGGATCTGCTGAGGAGCACCATCGGGCCAGTCCGGGCGCACATGGTTCGGAGCTGACTGGACACCCAGCGCCCACTCGCCGTCGACCCAGATCGAGTGCCATCGGTCGCCCCACTTCTCGACGGTGCCACCCAGGAACCCGGCCCAGAACGTGCTCACCGCATCGATGTCGGCAGCGTCCAAGACGATCATCCGGTGTTTGATCTCCATGACTCGCCAGTGTGGCAGCCCAACCGCCGCGCCACCGTGAGCCGGGGTTTGGCGAGAATGCCGGAATGGATCTGCCTCTGCGGTTGGGGGAGGAAGGTGGGCTCGCGGAGCAGACCTATGCGCAGTTGCAGGAGCGGATCAGCACCCGACGTGTTGCCTGCGGGAACGGTGCTGCCGTCGTCCCGGGAGCTGGTGGATTGACGGGATCCGTCAGTCCAACGGCCGAACTAGGCAGATGGACGTTGGGTGAGGGGGTGACTGGATCTCTCCCGCCGGCCGTGCGCCGGTTGATTGCGGCAACGTTGGTCAACACGCTGGGGAACGGTGTGTACGCGGCTGTCGGCGCGCTCTACCTGACCAGGGCAGCCGGGCTCTCGGTCGGGCAGGTCGGCGTCGGTCTCACGGTGGCCGGGCTGGTCGGGCTGGTGACCAGCACCCCGCTCGGTGTCGTCGCCGATCGGCTCGGGCCCAACCGCGCGTACGTCGGCTTCCTCATCCTCCAGGCGATCACGATGAGTGCGCTGACGCAGGTCCGTTCGTTCGTTCCGTACGTCGTGGTCGCGGGCGTCACCGCGATCGCGGACTCCGGCCAGCGGGGCGCGAAGGGCGCGCTGATCGCCGGCCTGTCCCCGGCCGACCAGCGGGTGCGGACCCGGGCGATCCTGCGCGTGACGACCAACATCGGGATGGGCGCGGGGATGGCGCTGGCCGGGATCGTGCTCGCGGTCGACCGGCGGGAGGTGTACGTCGTCGCCCTGCTGGTGAACGCGGTGACGTACCTGGCCACCGCCGCCCTGGTCCGGTTCGGCCTGCCGGCGGTGGAAAGGGTGCCATCGGCAACTGGTCCGGCCGCGTCGACCGCGTTGAAGGACCGTCCGTTCCTGGTCTTCGTCGCGTTGGACGGCGTACTCAGCATGCACAACGCGATGGCGCAGATCGCGATCCCGCTGTGGGTCGCGACCGCGACGGACGCGCCGCGGTGGTTGATCTCGGTGCTGCTGGTGATCAACTCCGTCGCCGTGGTCCTGCTCCAGATCCGGGTCGCCCGCGGAACCGAAAGCCTTCCCGGCGCCGCCCGCGCCGGGCGCCGGGCCGGCCTTCTGCTGGCCGCCGCGTGTGTGGTCCTGGCCCTCACCGACATCACGTCCGGAGCGATCACCGTCGGCCTGCTGATCGCGGCCGCTCTGGTACACGTTCTCGGCGAGATGCTGCAGTCCGCCGGGGGGTGGGGGATCAGCTTCGAGCTGGCCCCGCCCGGTGCCCAGGGCCAGTACCAAGGCGCGTACGCGATGGGTCACCAAGTCGGCGATCTCATGGCTCCACTCATTCTCACCACCATCGCCGTCACCTGGGGCTGGCCCGGATGGTTGCTCACAGCCACCATCTTTCTCACCGCCGGCACGCTTCTCCCGATCGCCGTCCGACGGCACCCCTGTTGGCCCGAACCGACCGCCACCCGGGATCAGGTAGCCACCGCGTGAGCACGTGGCTGGTCCAGGAGATCACGACGCGACTGCCCGGTCGGGTCTGACCTCGGGTTTGAGGAGGTCGCGGAGGTCGCGGGCGGCGGTGAAGCCGGCTCGGTTGGCGCCGATGGTGCTGGCAGACGGACCGTACCCGACCAGGTGGATGCGGGGATCGAGGACGGTGGCGGTGCCGTTCATCCGGATGCCGCCAGTGGTCTCGCGGAGGTGGAGGGGAGCGAGGTGGGCCAGGTCGGCGCGGAAGCCGGTAGCCCAGAGGATCGCGTCGAGGTGCTCCGAACGCCCGTCGGCCCACTCGACGCCGTCGGGCGTGATGCGGGTGAACATCGGGAGCCGGGTGTAGACGCCACGCTCCCACGCAGCCTGCTCCTGCTCGCGGAGGTGCAGGCCCGTCACACTCACCACACTTCTCGGCGGCAGGCCCGCCCGGACGCGTTCCTCGACCTTCGCGACCACCTTGCGGCCGTACTCGGGATTGAAATCCTCACCGGTCCGCCACTCCGGCGGCCGCCGCGTCACCCAGGTGGTCGTCGCGACCTCGGAGATCTCCGCGAGCAATTGGACCGCCGACGCACCACCGCCGACGACCAGCACGTGCTGTCCGGCGAATTCGGCGGCCCCGTTGTAGTCGGCCGTGTGTAGCTGCCGCCCACGGAAGGTCTCGATCCCCGGATACCAGGGAATGAACGGCCGGTTCCATGTCCCCGTCGCGTTCACCAGAGCCGCCGTACGGTAGCTGCCGGCAGATGTCCGCACCTCGAACCCGCCGTCCACGGCCTGCACGCTCGACACCGTCACCGGCCGCACCACAGGCAACTCGAACCGCTTCTCGTAGTCCGCGAAGTATGACGGCACAAACGCGTTCGCCCGCTCCGGCCCAGCGCTCGACGGCACCGGCACGCCCGGCAGGTTCGCGATCCCGTGCACGTCGTGCATGGTCAGCGACTCCCACCGATGCTGCCACGCCCCACCCGGCTCCGGGTTCCGGTCCAGGACGACGACCTCGTCGTACGGCGTGAAGCCCAGCCGCACCAGGTGGTACGCAGCCGACAGGCCGGCCTGGCCGGCGCCGATCACCACTACCTCGAGCACATCAGAGGTCAACGTCCGGACCGGCCGCGGTCTTCCCGGCTAGCGTGATGCCATGGATCTCACCGCGGCGTACGGGTTCCGGATGGACTGGATCGTCAGCTTCGTCGCCGTCGCCCGCCACGGCGGGTTCTCGGCCGCGGCCAAGGCGACCTTCCGCTCCCAGTCGCGGATCAGCGAACACATCGCCGAGCTGGAGAAGGCCCTCGGTGTGCAGCTCTTCGACCGCACCACCCACCCGGCCAGACTTACTCCGGAAGGACGTGCACTCGTCCCGCACGCCGAGGAGATCCTCAACCGACTCAACGACCTGGCGTCTGCCGGGGGAGAGGTCCGCTTCGGCACCTACCCGAGCGCCGCGGCCTGGCTCTTCCCTCAAGTGGTACGACGCCTGCCCACGGAGATCAGGCTGCATCTGGTCGAGGGGCCGAGCATCGACCTCGAAGGCGCCCTCGGGCGGGGTGACGTCGACCTCGCGATCCGGCCGGTCCATCCGCTGGTGGCGTCGGAGTCGCTGCACCACGAGATCCTCTGGACCGAGCCGCTGGTCGCCGTGTTCCAGGACGGCCACCCGCTGGCCGCGGCGCCGCAGGTCAGCCTCGGGGAGTTGGCCGAGTTGCCGCTGATCTCGATCGGAGAGACCTCGGGCGTACGCCAGTTCGAGTCACACCCTTGCGTTCGCCTCCGCTGGACTCAACCCGGAGAGTGTCTTCCGCACCAACCAGCCGCAAACCCTACTCTCGCTGGTCCGCCACGGTCTGGGCACAGGCGTCACCAACGCACTCGCGGTCACCACCGCCAACCTCACCGGCGTACGCCTGGTCCCGATCAGCGACTCAGGAGTGCAGCGGCAGGTGGCACTCTTCGTCCACCGCGACCGGCCTCGCACCCCGGCACTGGACCAGGTGATCACCGCGGTCCGCGCCGTACCCGCGCCGACCTGGGCTAGCGGATGAACTGGTCGACGTAGTCCGCTCCGAGGCCGTTCGACCCGTAGTGGTCGCGGCAGAGCTGGATCTTGGTGAACGTGTCCTCGTACCCGGTCTGGTTGCCCTCGTCGTCGACGTAGATCATCGCGCCGGAGATGTTGAAGAACGTGATCATCTCGGTGCAGTCCTCGGGCACTCGCAGCGTGTGGATCTCGCCCGGCGGTTCGTACACGAACGATCCCGTCTCCGCGACCCATCCGTGCTCGTCGTACTGCCACTTGCCCTTGATCACATAGCCGAAGACCGCGCTCGGGTGCCGGTGCCGGGACACGATGCCGGACCGGGTGACCTTGAGCAGGTTGCACCACTGACCGGTGACCGTGTTCAGCATCAACGGCCGGAACCATACGTCCGGCGCCTGCGGCACCCACAGCCGCTCGTCCTCGGGCACCGCCGGTACGGCGATCTCCGCGGGCACACCTGCTGAAACCGGGATCATCGACTGCTCCTTCACATGCTCTGGTATCCGCCGTCGACGGGTACGACGGTGCCGGTGACGAACCCCGCGTCCGGCCCGGCGAGGAACGCGATCACACCGGCGACCTCGGCGGGCGTGCCCCAGCGAGCCATCGGCGTCCGGGAAAGGATCCGGTCGGAGGCGACCGGATCGGCTTGCAGCGCGGCGGTCAGGTCGGTGGCGATCCAGCCGGGCGCGACCGCGTTCACCCGGATGCCGTCCGCGGCCCACGCGACCGCGAGCGACTTGGTCAGCTGGACGATCCCACCCTTGCTGGCGCTGTACGCCGGGACGAGCGGACCACCGAAGTAGCTCAGCATCGACGCGACGTTGACGACACAGCCCTGGCTCGCGGACAGCAGGTCGTGCGCCACCTCGGCCGCTCGCATCGCGCCGGTCAGGTTGATCTCGACGACCTCGCGGAACACCTCCGGCCGGTGCTCGTCACCTCGCCGGATGATGCCGGCCGCGTTCACCAGGACGTCGAGACCGTCGAGCGACTGGATCAGGTCCTCGAGGGCGTGCGGCTCGCTCAGATCGAGCTCGCGAACGTCGGCGACTCTCCGCAGCTCCGGCGGGGCCTCCGAGCCGCCCAGGCCGGCGGCGATCACGGTCGCGCCGTCGGCGCCGAACCGCAGCGCGGTGGCCGCGCCGATCCCACTCGTGCCTCCGACGACGAGCGCAGTACGGGCTGACATGTCCGGCATCCTGCACGGCGCCGGCACCTCGGGCAAGGAAGACCCGGACGGCGGATGGGAGCTATCCGCCGTCCGGGTCTGGTCCCTGCTGTCAGTCGCCGCTGAGGTCGATGCGGCGGTGGTAGCGCTGCCCGGCCTTGCCGCCGACCAGCGCGGCCAGCAGCGTGACCACGACAGCCGCCGCGAGGGCGACCAGTCCGCCCGCGGTCAGCGTGTGGACCGCGATCGGCAGTGACGGCAGATCCACCCGGTTCAGGACGTCGTACTGCGAGCCGGCCAGTGCCGCGATGCCCGCGACGACGACCGTCACGAGTACGCCGATCAGCCAGACGCCGAAGCCCTGCCGGGCACCGTCGAACCGGGCCAGCCGGCCGGCTACGTACCCGCCGTTGTAGTAGGCGATCGCCAGGATCACGACCAGGACCGCGCCGGACACGACGCCGATCGTGCCCGCGTCGGCCTTGGCCGCGGTCCAGTCGATCGGGGTCGCGTAGTCCACGCCGGCCGCGATGGCGCCGACGATTCCGGTCAGCAGGGCGATCAGTCCGATCGCGACCAGCCAGCCGAAGAACGCGGAACCGCCTTTGAACCCCCGGTACGCCGGGTCCACCTCAGTGGCGGCCGAAGTCCGGACGTCCGCTCGGTGCGTCGGCTGGGTCTCTTGCTCGTGCTCAGCGCGGCGCAGCGTGCGGGTCTCGTCGAGCTGCTGTGTATCCGTGTCGTCACGGTAGTGCTGGACCATCGTCAGTTCTCCTCACCGGCAGGCCCCGTGCACCCGTCCGGTACCCGCGAAACCGCTGGCCATGCGTGGTGAGGTGGTAACTGCCCGCTAGTCGAGCAAACGGTCGATCTTGTCGTGGTACCGCTGGCCGGCCTTCCCACCGAGGATCGCGAACATCAGCGTCAGCAGGACCAGCGTCGCCGCCGCGATGATTCCGCCCATGGTGAGCGTGTCGTTGGACAGCGCCACGTCCGGCCGGTTGATGTCGGCGATGAGGTCGTACTGGTTGTTCAGTAGCGCGCCTCCGCCGGCCGCGAGGACCGAGACCAGCAGCGCGATCATCCAGACGCCGAAGCCCTGCCGTCCGCCGTCGAAGCGAGCGAGCCGGCCGGCGACGTACCCGCCGGCGTAGAAGGCCAGGCTCAGCATGAAGACGGCGACAGCCGCAGCGGTGATGGCCGCTGCGCCGGGGTCGGCCTTCGCGTCGGTACTGGTGTAGTCCAGGACCTGCGCGGTGCCGAGGGCCGCCGCGGAGACGGCGGCGAGCAGCAGCACCGACATGGCGATCGCGATCAGCCACCCGAAGAACGCCGCACCGAACTTGAAGCCGCGGTAGGACAGCAGCTCAGGGTCTACGTCCGGCTCGACGGCCGTCCAGCCGGCGGGCGTTCGGAGTGTCCCCGTCGTCGTTGGCTGGGTCCCCGTCGCCGGTGGCTGGGTCCCCGTCGTCGGTGCCTGGTCCGCGGGGATCGAAATGGTGCTCATCGCGCGGTTTGCCGCCTCTCGCATCTGTTCGTAGCGCTGCGTGCTGGTCGTTTCGGGGTCGGGCGTCGTGATCGTGGCGGCCTCGCCGTACTGCTGGGCCATGTCCGCTGTTCTCCTCACTGGTCAGCCTCGCGCGGTGTCTACCCCGCCGGAGCGCGTCTGACACAGGCGGAGGGCGGATTTAACCAGCCCCTGGCGTGGACTCACTCACTGTCGCCGGGTAGCGGCGCGGAGTGAAGACCAGGGGGCCGGCCGGGCGGGGCACGGTGCGGGTCTGCGACGAGCCGACCAGCAGCAGGCACCGCATGTCAACTGCCTCCGGGGCCAGCTCAGCCAGGGTTGTGACCGTGATAGCTTCCTGCGGGCCGCCCACGTCGCGGCCGATGACGACCGGAGTGTCCGCGGAACGGTGTTCGAGCAGCAGGTCACGGGTCGCGGCCACCTGCCAGGTGCGGGACTTCGAGGCGGGGTTGTAGATCGCGATCGCCAAGTCGGCCGCCGCAGCCGCCGACAGCCGCCGGGCGATCACGTCCCATGGCTTGAGCCGGTCCGACAGCGACAGGACGCAGTAGTCGTGCCCGAGCGGTGCTCCGACCCGGCTGGCGACGGCCTGAGCCGCGGTCATGCCGGGCAGCACGCGTACGGCGATATCGGCGTACTCGGGCGCCGACGCGACCTCCGTGACCGCACTGGCCATCGCGAACACCCCAGGGTCACCGGACGAGACCACGACCACGGTGGAGCCCTTGCGCGCCAGGTCGAAGGCGAACGCGGCCCGCTCGGACTCGACCCGGTTGTCCGACCCGTGCTTGCGCTGACGGGCGCGGTCCGGCAGGCGGTCGACGTACGGGCCGTAGCCGATCAGGTCGTCGGCCCCCGCGATCGCGGCGCGCACCTCGGGGGTCATCCACTCCGGCCCGGCCGGTCCGAGGCCGACCACGGTGACCGAACCGTCCGTGGCGGTCTTGGGCACCAGGGGAGTGAAGGCGTTGTTGATCGGGCTCGGGAGCAGGGCGAGGGAGAAGTAGGGGACGTCGTCCGGGTCCACCTCGTTGAGGGGAGCCGAGCGCTGCGCGTCGGTTGTCGCGCGTTCGACGTACCAGGCCTCGTCGGCGCGTCCGGCCAACTCGAAGGCCTCGCGGACGTTGTGGAACGTTCGGCCGAGCTTCATCACCGCTGCAGCGTCGGTGCTGCGGAGGCGGTCGGCGAGGACGTCGGGTGGCAGGGTCCCGGGCAGCACGGTGAGGATCTCGTCCCGCTCGCACAACGGCCGTCCGAGTACGGCGGCCGCCGCGCTCACCGAGGTCACGCCGGGGACGACCTCGCAGGGGTAGCGGTCGGCCAGCCGCTTGTGCATGTGCATGTAGGAGCCGTAGAAGAGCGGATCGCCCTCGGCCAGTACGACGACGTCGCGGCCGGCGTCGAGATGTGCGGCGAGCCGCGCGGCACAGTCGGCGTAGAAGTCGTCCATCGCGCCTTGGTAGCCGCCGGGATGATCAGTGGTCTCGGTCGTCAGCGGGTAGACCAGGTGCTCCTCGAGCTGGCCTTCCCTCAAGTACGGCGCTGCCACACTTCGCGCGATGCTCCGGCCGTGACGCGCACTGTGAAACGCGATCACATCGGCGGCACCGATCAGCCGGGCCGCCTTCACCGTCACGAGCTCCGGATCGCCGGGTCCCAGCCCGACACCCCACAACCGTCCGATGCGGTCGCCCATCACTCTTCCTCGCTTGCGATCGCGTTGATGGCCGCCGCGGTGATCGCACTCCCACCGCGACGTCCGCGCACCACCAGGTACTCCAGCCCGAGCTCGTTCGCCGCCAGCGCGTCCTTGGATTCCGCCGCGCCGATGAACCCGACCGGGATCCCGAGGATCGCGGCCGGCCGCGGCGCGCCGTCCTTCAGCAGCTCGAGCAGGCGGAACAGGGTCGTCGGAGCGTTGCCAATAGCAACGACCGAGCCGCTGAGGTGCTCATCCCAGAGATCGACCGCCGCCGCACTCCGGGTGGTCTGCAACTCGTGCGCCAGCTCGACAGTCCTCGGGTCCTGCAGTGTGCAGATCACCTGGTTGTCCGCCGGCAGCCGGCGCCGGGTGATGCCGGCCGCCACCATCTGCGCGTCACACAGGATCGGCGCGCCACCCTGCAGCGCAGCCCGCGCGTTCTTGACGACATTCGGCGACCAGGCTAGGTCCGCGACCAGATCGGTCATCCCACACGCATGGATCATCCGTACGGCGACCTGCGCCACGTCGGCCGGAAGCTCGCCAAGTGCCGCCTCACGCCGGATCGTCGCGAAAGACCGCCGGTAGATCTCCGCGCCGTCCCGCACGTACTCGAACCCGCTCACATCCGCTCCCCGTCCACCAGATACCCATTGCCCACAGCAACCACATCCACAAAGTCCCCGGCCGGCTTCCCGCACCGCCGCTCACACCCCGACCAATGCACCCGGCGCCCGTCCCGCTCCATCCCCGGCACCACCCGCCAGGCGTCCGCCCGAACATCCGCCAAGGCTTTCCCACACCCCGGCCGCCCCGCACACGCCGTCACACCCTCCCAGACCGAGTCCGCGGTAGTAACCAACCCAACCCGCTCCAGCTCTTCGGTCGACACCACCGGCACCACAACCGACCGCCATGGCGTAAGCCGGACCTCGTCAGCAACCTCGGTGAGCACACCGGCCTGTTCCTGGGTGAGGCTTCCCAGTGGGACGGTCACCACGAGTGCAGACCCGTGCTGACCGGCCGCGACCCTGGTGCTCGTCGTCGGGAGGTCCTCGGTCGGCTGCAGCGCGAGCCGGTTGAGGATTCGGTTCTCGCCGTCGTCTAGCTCCGCGATCCGCCACTCCTGAGCGTCACGCTCGGCCAGGAACGCCTCAGCTGCTGCAACCATCAAGCCGACCGCATCACCCCACCGCACCCGAACACCGCGGGTACCGACGCTCAGGAGGGCCTCGCGGTCGTCTATCGCTCGGAGAGAGACGTCAGCCCGCACTCCGGCCACGTCACCTCGACCGTCGTCCAGGGCGAACAGGAAGCGGCCTGGCAGCTCGGCCAGCGCAGGGCGGGCGCAGAGCTCTCGGTCGACCGCGGCAGCCACCGGGAGTACGTCGTACCGGGACTCCTGGTCCAGACCGGAGAGTGGGGACGCGAGGATGTTGCGGACTCGCTCGTGCGTCAGCGACGGCAGCAGTCCGGCCGCGTAGAGCCGATCCGACAGCTCGCGTGGTCCGTCTGGTCTTAGCGCGCGGATCTGCACGTTCCCGCGCGAGGTCAGCTCCAGTCGCCCGTCGCCCAGCTCTCGCGTGGCCGACCGGAGCACCTCGAGCTGCTGAACGCTGAGCACCCCACCCGGTACCCGCACCCGCGCGAGACCGCCGTCGGCTGCCTGGTGTACCGCCAGCACACCAGGGCACCGATCGGTCTGAGTCCTCGCCACAACCGCGATGCTACGTGCCTGGCACCTCCTGTGTTCTGGACCACAGCAGCACGCCGACCGTGAGCGCTGCGCCCACCCCGCCGCACACCATCGCCGCCGACACAGACCACGCGTCGACCACCAGTCCGCCCAGCAACGCCCCGATCGACAGCACTGCCTGGAACGACGAGGTGAAGAGTACGGTCGCAGCCTCCCGCGACTGCGGTGCGGCCTTCGCGAACATGCTCATCGAGCACACCGGGATCCCGCCGTACCCGAGTCCCCACACCACCAACAGCAGCAGGGCTCCCGCCGTACTGCGACCCACCACAGGCATCAGCAGCGTCGCCGTCGCGATCAGACCAGCGCAGCCGGCGAACGTGAGCGTGAGGTTGCGGGCGGCCGCAGTACCGGCCACGAGGTTTCCCACCAGGCCGGCGGCGCCGTAGATCAACAGGAACACCCCGATCAGCTCCGGCCGTACGACGTCCCGCAGCAAAGGCGTCACGTAGGTGTAGGTGGCGAAGTGCGCCGTCACGATCAGGCAGGTGACGATGAGTGCGTTCCGACTGCC
This sequence comes from Kribbella sp. NBC_01484, assembly GCF_036227145.1. Taxonomy (NCBI): domain Bacteria; kingdom Bacillati; phylum Actinomycetota; class Actinomycetes; order Propionibacteriales; family Kribbellaceae; genus Kribbella; species Kribbella sp. NBC_01484. Next base: position 245,840 of record NZ_CP109437.1, on the reverse strand, counting down.
TCGCAGCGCATCCCGCAGTACGGCGGGCCGCGTGACCTGCAGCGGCGGCAGCGGAGGGACAGTGATGTAGAGCGCGGCGAGCACGATCAGTGATAGCACTCCGAGCGCGACGAACGACGTACGCCACCCTGCCAGCTCACCCACGAACGTCCCCACAGGTACGCCGAGCACCGAGCCGAGTGGGACCGCGGAGAAGATGACTGCGGTCGCGCGTACGGTCCATTGCTCAGGGACCAGCCGCCCGGCCAGGCCGGCGCCGATCGACCAGAAGCCGCCGATGGTCAGGCCGACCAGGGAGCGGGCGAACAGTTCGAGCGAGTAGACCGGAGCGGCCGCGGCGAGGAAGCCGGCCGCGGCGAGCAGCACCATCAGGGCACACAGCATCAGGCGCCGGTCGAGCCGGGCTGTTACGACTGTCACGACCGGCGCGGCGACGGCTGCGACCAGGCCGGGCATGGTCATCAGCCAGCCGGTGCGGCCCGGTGTCAGGGCGAAGTCGCTGCCGATCGGGGTCAGCAGTCCGATCGGCAGGATCTCGGTGGTGACGATGGCGAAGATCCCCAGGGTGACCGCGACGACTCCGAGCCACCGGACGGTTGGCGTACGCGCTGCTGTGACAGTCATGCGAGCAACTCAACCTCGCCGCCCGCGCCCCGACTCGCGGCTTTGCGACAGTGCCCTTGGGAGCAAGCTGGACGTCGTTCTTCCGCTATGGCGCCGGCTGCCGTTGCCGGGGGCCAAGGCTTTGCGCGAGTGTGGCCGGGTTGTCGGTGGGGCGTGGCAGGGTCGGCGGCATGGTGCTCAGGGACCGGCCGTGGCCGGCGGACGACTCGACGCTGCGGCACCCGGGAGAATGATCTGCAGCGGATCATCTTTCAGTAGATAATCCGCGCTATGCTCGGATCATGGCGAAGACACCACCGCGGACGGTTCCCGACCTCACCGGCTACCTCACGCATGCCGGTCACGTCCTCGAGACCCGGCTGTCCGCGGCGCTGGCGGACGTCGGGCTGACGGTGCGGATGCAGTGCGTCCTGCGGCACGCGCTCGAGGAGGAGCGCACCCAGATCCAGCTCGCCGAACTCGCGTACATGGACAAGACGACCATGGTCGTCACCGTCGACGCCCTCGAAAAAGCCGGCTACGCCGAACGCAAGCCCTCCGCCACCGACCGCCGCGCCCGCATCATCGCCGTCACCGAGGCCGGCGCCAAGATCGCCGCCGAAGGCCAGCAAATAGTCGGCCGAGTCCACGCCGAGGCTCTGGCCGCCCTCACCGCCCCCCAACGCAAACCCTTCGTAGACGCCCTGGTCACCCTGGTCGACGGCCACCTCTCCACCCCCGCAGAGGCCCAGTCCGTACGCCGCCCCCGCCAACGCGCCGGCTAACAGCCGGCCGCCTACCGCTGCCGGACGGCGTAGGTCAGGTGCGTCACCCTCGGGGAGGGCTCCGCGCGGATCGGCTCCAGGGCCACGCGGTCCGCGTCCACGCCCTCGAACAGGCGGATTCCGGAGCCGAACAACACGGGCGACAGCGCGATCGAGAACTCGTCGATCAGGCCGGCGTTCACGTACTCCAGGATCGTCGCACCGCCGCCGGCGATGCGGACGTCGCGGTCGCCGGCGGCCTCGCGGGCCTGGTCGAGTGCGGCCTCGATGCCGTCGTTGACGAAGTGGAAGGTGGTCCCGCCCGGCCGCTCCCATGGGTCACGCTTCTCGTGCGTCACGACGAAGACCGGCGTGTGGAACGGCGCCTCCTCCGGCCACATCTGCTCGCCGGCGTCGAACATGCGCTTGCCCATGATGCTCGCGCCGGTGCGCTCGAACGTCTCCCGCGCGATGTCGTTGTCGCGCCCTTCCTCGCCGCCCTCGCCGAGCTTCAGATTCTCCCGGAAGAACCGCAGCGGGAAGACCCACCGCTGCAGTTCCATCCACTGCTTCCCCATCAATTCCCCGAGAGACCCGGGCGCGATGAAGCCGTCCAGCGACATCGACACACCGAAGAACACTTTCCCGGCCATCAGTCCTCAACTCCCTTGACGATCTCGGTGACGTAGGCAGCCAGGCTGCTCAAGGTCTGCTGGCCGCCCTCGATTGCGTGGTACTTCTCGACCGCCTCGTCGCGCAGCTTCTTGGTGGGGAACAACGCGCGCATCTCGATCCGGGTCGCCGCACCGTCGAGGTCGAACGTCACGACCGACTCGAAGGCGTTCGGGTCGCCGCGGAACTCACCATGCAGCATCGCGATCCGCTCCGGTGGGACGATCGCGGTCCAGGTGATCCACTCGGGGTAATCGGTCCCGTCCGGCCCGTGCTGTACGAAGTCCCACTCCCCGCCCTCGCGGAACTCGAAGGACCGCGTGGTCGTGGTGAACCCCTCCGGACCCCACCACCGCGACAAGTGCCGGACCTCGGTGAACGCCTCGAACACCAGCTCCCGGGGGGCGTCGATCGACCTGGAGAGCACGATCTCCCGGTCGGCCGTCGCCGGCTCCGTCCGCGTTTCTTGCCTTGCCCCTGCCATCGGTCAGTCCTCCTGCCGTGTCTGCTTGAGATCCTGCACGTAGCTGTCCAGCCGGTCGAAACTCTCGTTCCAGAATTGCTCGAATCCGCCGACCCACTCGTGGATCGGCCGTAGCCCGCGGGCGTCCAGGCCGTAGAGGCGCTGCTTGCCTGCCTTGCGGTCCCGCACCAGACCGACCTCCCGGAGCACCCGCAGGTGCTTGGACGCCCGCGGCTGGCTCATCCCCAGCTCCTGGGCCAGGTCGGTCACCGGACGCTCACCCGCCCGCAGCAGCACCAGGATGTCCCGGCGCTGCGGCTCGGCGATCGCGTTGAACGCGTCCGACGTCGTCGCTGCTCGTGCCATGGATGCCATCATATGCCTATATCGGCATGCGTCAAGGCGAGCTGAATCAGGCGGGTCTCGTCAGATGCCGATCGTGACCCTTGTCAGCTGCGACCGGGGATTTCGGTTCACTGATGTCGATCGGGTCTGGTGGCGCGCCGTCGATCAGGAGGTCTGTCAGTAGACGGCCGAGGCGGGGTGGGTAGATCGTCTCGGTCGCTTCGCTCAGCTCCCGCGCCCGCCACCATCGGAAGCCCACGACGCTGCGTGCTTCACCCTCAGTCAATTGCGCCGGCGCCGGCTCGAAGTGATTCACCGTGTACATCAGCCACTCTTCGTGGACCTCGACGACCCGGCCGTCGTACTCGTACAGGTGGTCGCGTCGCCAGACCGGGAGTCCCGGCGGGAGGTCGACCAAGCCAGTCTCTTCGTAGGCCTCGCGAACCGCTGCATCCTGCAATGTCTCGCCAGGCTCGACCCCGCCGCCCACGGGATACCAGCACTCCGCCTGTGTCTGAGGGTCCTTGGCGTGGATGAGCAGTAGCCGGTGGTCCTCCTCCAGCAGCACAAGCTTCACCGCAAGTCGTGCCACGGCCCGAACAGTAGCCGGGCCAAGGCGCCCATCCCGTCTGTCCGATCAATTCCCGGCCCTGCCGCTCCTGGAACAGCCGCCCACCGAGTCGTGGTGTATGGCTACGCACCGAAACCGCGAGTCGTGGACTGTGGTTGTGAAGTGCCGGGTGTCGGCAGCCGTATTCAACGACTCGACGAAGGGTGCGGTTAGTTGGTGGGTGGGGGTGGTGATCCTGCCAGAGAACTCGGGTAGCTGATCAGTGGGTTCCCAGGCGGGCTGATGGGGGTTGTCGTTGTGGTGGCCCGGGTCGCGATGGTGATCCGATAAAAGATCGTCTAGTACGGGACTATCTGTTATGGTCGTTCTTGTCAGATCAGTACGACAAGGAGACGACCGATGTCGGTAGATGTTCTGGGTTCTTCGAGCACGAGTGGCAGGGCTGCGCCGGGGCGCGTGAGGTCGCTGGTCGTGCTGTGTGTGATGCAGTTGATGATCATCTTGGACGCGACCGTGGTGACGGTCGCGTTGCCAACGATTCAAGGGGATCTGGGGTTCTCGCAGGCGGGGCTGGCGTGGGTGATGAACTCGTACTTGATCGCCTTCGCGGGACTGCTTCTGCTGGCCGGGCGGATCGGGGATCTGATCGGCAGCAAGCGGGTGTTCGTGGCCGGGCTCGGGCTGTTCACCGCGGCCTCGTTGCTGTGTGGACTGGCCCGTAGCTCGGAGGTGCTGATTGGCGGGCGGTTCCTGCAGGGTGTCGGTGGTGCCCTGGCCTCAGCGGTGATCCTGGGCATGATCGTCAACCTCTACCCGGGTCCGGGTGAGCAGGCGCGGGCGATGGGGGTCTACAGCTTCACCTCCGCGAGCGGCGCGTCGATCGGACTGATCTTCGGCGGAGTGATCACGCAGACCGTCGGCTGGCACTGGGCGTTTCTGATCAACGTGCCGATCGGACTGACCGCGCTGGCGTTTGCGTCGCGATTCCTCGCGCAGGAGAAGGGCCTCGGCCTCGGGAAGGGCGCTGACGTGCTGGGCGCCGTACTGGTGACCGCAGGTCTGTCGCTGGGCGTCTACACGATCGTCCAGACCGCCGAGCCGCACGCGACGCTACTGCGCACGCTGATCCTGGCCGCGGTCTCGATCCTCCTGCTGGCGGCGTTCGTACTGCGTCAGGCCTGCATCGCGAACCCACTGCTGTCCCTGCACATCTTCCGCAAGCGTCAGTTGACCGTGGCAAACGTCATCGTCGTGCTGCTGTTCGCAGCCGGCTTCGGCTTTCAGTTCACGACTGCGCTCTACGTGCAGCGAGTCCTCGGCTATGACTCGCTCACGACCGGAGTGGCCTTCCTGCCCGCGCCGATCATGAACGCTGTGATGTCCCTGTCCATCGCACCCCGTCTGACCGTCCGCTTCGGTCCGCGCACCATGCTCAGAGCAGGCCTGGCCGCCTTCCTCGTAGCGCTGCTCTGGATCAGCCAGGCACCAGTGGACGGTTCGTACGTCGTCAACGTCGCTCCCGTACTCGCGGTGATGGGCGCGGGGATCGGACTGGCCATCCCGGCCGCGATCATGCTGGCCATGTCCGGTGCGGACGCCAAGGACGCCGGACTCGCCTCAGGCCTGAACAACACCGCACAGCAGGCCGGTGCGGCTGTCGGGACCGCCGTACTGGCGACACTGGCCGCATCCACGACGACGAACCGGCTGGCTGACGGCGCAAGCAACGTACTGGCGCTGCGGGACGGCTACAGCGTCGCGTGGATCACAGCGGCCGCCTTCGTCCTGGCAGCCCTGCTACTCGCTACTGTTGTCGGCCGTGAGTAAGACGAGGGATCCCGACCGGCTGGTCCTGTTCACCGATGCGGTCGTCGCGATCGCGATCACGCTGCTGATTCTGCCGCTGGTGGACGTGGTCACCGAGGCCAAGAGCCACGGGGTCGACGCGGTCGGCGTGATCACCGAGAACAAGGCGCAGATCTACTCGTTCCTGCTGAGCTTCGTGGTGATCTCGAGCTTCTGGCTGGGCCACCACCGGGTGTTCGAGCACGTCAAGGCCTACACCCCGGCCATCATGCGGCTGAACCTGCTGTGGCTGCTCACGATCGTGGTGCTGCCGTTCCCGACCCAGATCGTCGGCGTCTACGACAGCGACCAGTTCACCGCCGGCCTCTACACCGGCACGATCCTCCTGCTCAGCATCTGCCAGTCCGCGCTCACCTGGCTGGTCCGCGGGCATCAGGAGCTCGAGGACCCGGACAACCCGGTCAGCAGCCGGGAGCTCGCAGGCTCCCTCGTGATGACCGGGTTGACCCTGGTCGCCTTCCTCCTGGCGGCCTTCGTGCCCGGAGTGCACTTCTATGCGCTACTGCTGCTACTCCTGTCGCCGATCGCGCTGCGCGTCTGGGCTCGGCGGCCCCAAAAGGTCAGCTGAGTTCCGCCCAGAAGGCGCAGTGGTGTTCGGTGCTGAGGTTGACCGGCTGGATGCCGCCCTGGTCCGCCGGAGCCAATGACAGGCCGTTGATGGTCTGATTGCTGGTCGGCGACCAGCGCGGCCGGTCCGGTCCGTTCGGATTGCCGGTCCGGGCGAACGCCGTCCAGTAGTCGATCATCTGGTTCGACAGCCGTTGCTGCGTCTCCGGCATCGGGAAGTCATAGCCACCAAGCCGGAACAGATACGGCAGCTCCATGGCGTGCGCGGCGCCCAACCCGGGTTGGGCGATCGGCGAGTGCTTGTCCGCGAATTCGTACGCGTACACAGGTACGTTGCGAGCGGCCTCCTGGTCGGTGCCGATCTGCGTGCACGACCAGATCCGATCCGTGGTGACCGCGCCCCACGCTGCCGCCGGCGACTCGTACCGGTCGAGTGGGTACTGCCGCAGGACCTTCGGAGCCTGCTGGGCGCCCACCATGTTGGTCACCAGTTGCGGGTAGTCCTTGATGTCCCCGAACGCGGCCACCCACCCGTTCGCCTCGTCGTGGTTGTTGCCGGAGATGATCGGGACGCGGTGGAACAGTCCGGCCTTCAGGGCCGTTGCCGGACTCAGTGGCACCGCTGCGGTGCCGCCGTACCCGACCTGGGTGAAGTTCAGCGTGTCCTCGACCAGTACGTCGGACTTCACCGCGCGGAGACAGTCGAGCATGGACTGGCCGGGCTTGCAGGCCAGCTTGGCCTTGTTGCCGTCGGCCCACTCCTTGCCGTTCGCCTGGACCCGGCTGACCGGGATCCACGGGGAGTCCGCGGCCTGACCCGGGTACTGGCTGTTGTCGGCCCAGTTGAAGGCGCAGGAACCGCTCTGCATGATCGCCTTCGCAAACAGCCCGGCGGAGGTCGGTGAGGTCAGCTGTGCGCAGACACTCATGCCGCCCGCGGACTCACCGGCCACGGTGACGCTGCGCGGGTCGCCACCGAAGGCCCGGGCATTGCGTTGCACCCAGCGCAGGGCTGCCTGCTGGTCCTGGATGCCATAGGTGCCGGAGCCCGGCAGACCCGGGTAGCCGAAGAACCCGAAGATGCCGAGGCGGTAGTTGACCGTCACCACGACCACATCGCCCCGGGCGGCGAACTTGGACGCCTCATAGCTGGTGCCGGCGCCGGTGAAGAACCCGCCACCGGGAATCCACACCACGACGCCCCGCGGCTTCGGCGACGAGGTCGCCGGCGTAGTGACGTTCAGATAGAGGCAGTCCTCGGCCGTGGCGCCCTCCGGTGCCTCGGAGTTGGGCTGCTGCGGACACGGGTTGCCGAGCGCCGACTCCCGCACCCCGTCCCACGGCTTCACCGGCTGCGGTGCCTTCCACCGCAACGCGCCCACCGGGGGAGCGGCGTACGGAATCCCGTCGAAGACCCGCGCGTCCCCGACCGCCTTGCTCGCCACGAGTCCGGCATCAGTTCGTACGACGTCCCGTTGCGCGGCCGAACTCGGCTCCGCGGAACCCACCAAGAGCCCGGCCGGGGCGACCGCCGCGGCCAGCATCACCAAGAGTTTCTTTGTCATGCCGGAAGCGTCGCCGTGATCCCGCCTCCTCCGCTTCGGCCCGAAGGCCAACCCACCTACACCTTTGGTCTACGTCGCAGCAGGTAGGTGTCCATGATCCAGCCCTTCCGTTCGCGGGCCTCGGCGCGGACCTTCTCGATCTCGGCGGCGACCTCGCGGAGTGGGCCGGAGATGAGGATCTCGTCGGGGGTGCCGAGGTAGGCGCCCCAGTAGATGTCGGCGTCCTGGTCGAGGTGCTCGGTGAAGGCGGTCTGCGCGTCGAGCATCACGACCACATCGTCCACGTCGTCCGGCCACGCCTTCGCGAGCCGCCGGCCGGTGGTGATCTGGATCGGGCGGCCGACCTGGTTCAGTCCGACCCGGTGCCGCGCGGCCAGCGTCGACACGCTGCTGATCCCCGGGATCACCTCGACCTCGAAGACCAGTTCGCCCCGCGCCAGGATGTCGTCCAGGATCGCCAGCGTGCTGTCGTACAGCGACGGGTCACCCCAGACCATGAACGCGCCGACCTGATCCTCGCCGAGCTCCGACGCGATCAGCCCCGCACACACGTCGGCCCGGCGGCGACGCCAGTCGTCGACGGCTTCGACGTACGCGCTGGTGGTCCGGTCCCGCTCGGGGTCCCGGCCGACCACCACGCGATGGTCCTGGGCGTACCGCCGCAGGATCTCCGACCGCAGGTCGACCAGCTCTTGCTTGACCTCACCCTTGTCCAGCACGAAGAACACGTCGACCCGTTTCAGCGCCGACACGGCCTGCATCGTCACCTGCTCGGGATCACCCGCCCCGACGCCGATCACCACGATCTCCCGCATTGGCGCAGCCTATGACACCTCAGACGGACACCAGCAGGCCGGCGGCGATGACGGATCCGACCACAGCACCGCCGTAGCACAGGATCACGATCGGTACGGCGTACCGCTTCAGCTGCAGGCCGTCGTACAGGGTGTAGCGGAAGCGGTGTGCCCAATGGAACAGGGCCAGCGTGCACACGCCGAACAGCACCAGTCGGGTCAACGGATTCCGCAGTACGGCGAACAGATTCGCATGCCTCGGCGGTGTCAGCCAGTCGAGCGGGAACGCGATGCCGAACAGGAACAGCAGCACCGGGATCATCAGCGCGGCGACCATGCCTCCGGAGCTGAACAGCATCCAGAGGAACGGCTCGGGGGAGCGGGAGCGGCGGTTCATCGGAGCACCACCCAGGCGACGATCGCCGACAGCACCACCCAGGCGAGGTAGTGCGCGGCGACGACCTGCCGCGGCGGCAGCCGCCCCCCACGCACCTTGACGACCATCGCCCTGGGCGCCAGGGCGAACCATGTCACCACGTGCAGCAGTATGAAGAGCATCGCGAGCACGTTGATCGCGACCACCCACCAGTGTCCACTCCGCTCCAGGAACCGCTGGTACGACGCGTCGCCGTCACTCACCGCGTTGACGAGCAGCAGCAGGTACACCACGGACCACGCGACGAAGACACTGCTCAACTCGCGCAGAACGAAGAGCAGATACGACCGGCGCTCCAGCCACCAGAACAGGTGGACCGGCCGCTGGTAGACGCTCATCGCCGGCGCCTCGGCATCAGCAGGTCCTTGATCGCCTGGGTCGCCGCGGTCAGTTTGTACCGCTGGATCGCGCCCGCCGGGTCCACGCCCTTCGGGCACACCGCACTGCACTCACCGACGAAGGTGCAGGCCCAGATCCCCTCGGGTGACGTCAGTACGGCGCTACGCTCGTCCGCACCCTCGTCCCGCGAGTCGAGGTTGTACCGCTGCGCGAGCGCGATCGCCGCCGGCCCGAGGAAGTCCTGGTCGAGGCTGTAGACCGGGCAGGCCGAGTAGCACAGCATGCAGTTGATGCACATGCTGTACTGCTGGTACTCGTCCAGCTCCTCCGGCGTCTGCAGATACTCGCCCTGCTCGACCGGGCTCTGCACGTCCCGGATCACCCACGGCTTGACGGTCGGGAGCTTGTCCATGAAGTCGCCGATGTCGACCACGAGATCGCGGATCACCGGGAAGTTGTTCAGCGGCTCGACCCGGATCGGACCGGGTGCGTAGTCGGTGAGGAACGTGGCACAACTCAGCTGGGGCTCGCCGTTGACGGTCATACCGCAACTGCCGCAGATACCCATCCGGCACGACCACCGGAACGACAGCGTCCCGTCCAGGTGGTCCTTGACGTAGGCGAGCCCGTCGAGGATCGCCCAGTGCTCGCGCAGCGGCACCTGGTAGGACTGCATCACCGGTTCGGTGTCTTCCCCCGGCCGGTAGCGCGCGACCTCGAGGGTGATCTCGTCTGCCATCACTACCTCCCGTACACCCGTTCTCCCGGTGGCCACCGCGTGATGGTCACCGGGAGATACGTGACCCGGCGGGTCCCGTCCGGTTGGCGCCGTACCAGTGAATGCGCCAGGAAATGGTCGTCGTCGCGGGCCGGGAAGTCGGTGCGCTGGTGGGCACCGCGCGACTCCTCCCGGCGCGCCGCGCAAGCGATGATGCTCTGGGCAACATCGAGCATGAAGCCGAGCTCGAGCAGTGCGACCAGCTCGGTGTTGAAGTTCTTGCTGTGGTCATCGATCGCCGCATGCTCGTACCGCAGCTGCAGCTCCTCCAGCCGGTGCGCCGCCTTGGTCAGCGAGTCGCCGTCCCGATAGATGCCGGCCCCGTTCTCCATCGTGGTCTGCATCTCGGTCCGGATGTCCGCGATCCGCTCGTGGCCCTCCGCGTGCCGGGCCAGCTCCTCGGTGAGCCTGCGCTCCTCGTCCCGGCCCTGCGCCTCGACAGCCTTGGGTACGGCGCTGCGGTAGCGGCCGGCGAACACCGCGGCGGCCCGGCCGGCGCGGTTGCCGAACACCAGACACTCCGGCAGCGAGTTCGACCCCAGTCGATTGGCGCCGTTGATGCTGACGCAGGCCACCTCGCCGGCGGCGTACAGACCCTCGAGTGACGTCGCGCCCCGGATGTCGGTGTGGATCCCGCCCATCATGTAGTGCACCACCGGACGCACCGGGACCAGCGAGGTCACCGGGTCGATGTTCTGGTACTTCGAACACAGCTCGCGGACGAACGGCAGCTTGGCGTCGATCAGCTTCGCACCCAGGTGCCGCAGGTCCAGATTCACCACCGGTCCGTACGGCGTGTCGATCGTGCGGCCCTTCTCCTGTTCGTGCACGAACGCCTGCGACAACCGGTCGCGCGGTCCGAGCTCCATGCTGCGCAGCACCGGGGTCGGGGACGGCGTACCGAGGTCGTAGTCCTGCAGGTAGCGATAGCCGTCCTTGTTGAGCAGCCAGCCGCCCTCGGCCCGCGCCGCCTCCGTGATGAGGATGCCGGTGAACGGCAGGCCGGTCGGATGGTACTGGACGAACTCCATGTCCTTCAGCGCCGCGCCGGCCCGGTACGCGAGGGCCATCCCGTCGCCGGTCTTGATGTTCGCGTTGGTGGTGAACGGGTAGACGCGTCCGCAGCCGCCGGTGCACACGATCACCGTGCTGGCGGTGATGGTCTCGATCCGCCCGGTCGCCAGTTCGATCGCGACGACGCCGTACGCGCGGCCGTCGTCGACCAGGATCTTCGTGACGTACCACTCGTCGTAGCGGACGATGTCGGAGTACGAGAGCGCGGTCTGGAACAGCGTGTGCAGCAGGTGGAACCCGGTCCGGTCGGCCGCGAACCAGGTCCGCCTCTTCTTCATGCCGCCGAACGCCCGGACGGCGATCCGGCCGTCCGGCTGACGGCTCCACGGGCAACCCCAGTGCTCCAGCCGGAGCAGTTCGCGCGGCGCCTCGGCGACGAACGCCTCGACCGCGTCCTGGTCACACAGCCAGTCGCTACCGGACACCGTGTCGTAGGCGTGTTCGTCGAGGCTGTCGTCGTCGGCGGCAACGGCCGCGGCGCCACCCTCGGCCGACACCGTGTGGCTGCGCATCGGATACACCTTCGACACGACCGCCACCCGCAGCGCCGGATTGGTCTCGGCCACCGCAATGGCGGCACGGAGCCCCGCGCCGCCGCCCCCGATCACGACCACGTCATGAAACGTGCTCATCGATTACCCCAGTCAGGCCTCATGGTCGCCGCTGTGCTCGTCCAGCAGGATCTTGCCGTCGTGGCGCACGGTGCGGATCCGGACACTGCCGTCGTGGAACTCGTGCCGAATCCGCCGGCACCCACAGGCGTAGCTCACGTCGTCGAACCGGAAGCCCTCGAAGTCGTCCTCCTGGCTCCGGTCCGCATCCCCCACCCGCCCGCAGGGCGCCTGCTCCGCCGTCAGATGCGTTTTCGTCCCTGTCATTCGCCAACCCCCTCAACGCTCGAAGGTGTTTGTGACTCACATCACACCTCGATAGTGCGCCTCGGTCCGGGCGGCGGCAATGGCTTACTGCTTGGCTTCGCGCCACTCGCGTTCGAAGGGCAGGCGCCAGGCCCGCGGGGCGATCAGTTGGTGGATCGCGTTCGGGCCCCAGGTGCCGGGCGCGTAGGGCTTGACCGGAGGCGGGTCGTCCAACAGGATCGCGGACCGGTCCCACAGCGATTCGATGCCCTCGGCGGTGGTGAACAGAGTGTGGTCGCCGCGCATCGCGTCCAGGATCAGCCGCTCGTACGCCTCCAGTACGTCGCCCGCGCTCCCGGTCTCCTGGGTCGAGAACTGCATCGACAGCTTCTCCAGACGCATGCCCGGACCGGGCCGCTTGCCGTAGAACGAGAGCGACACCCGGGACGAGTCGGCCAGGTCGAAGGTCAGGTGGTCCGGACCCTCCGAGCCGACCCCGGAACCGGTCGGGAACATCGTCTTCGGCGCCTCCTTGAAGGCGATCGAGATGATCCGCATGCCCTCGGCCATCCGCTTGCCGGTCCGCAGGTAGAACGGCACCTCGGCCCAGCGCCAGTTGTCGATCTCGACCTTCAGCGCGATGAACGTCTCGGTGTCGGAGTCCGGCGCGACCCCGTCCTCGTTGCGGTAGCCGGAGTACTGGCCGCGGACCACATCGGTGGGCTGGATCGGCAGCATCGACCGGAACACCTTGTTCTTCTCCTCCGAGATCGCCCGCGGCTCCAGGGCGGTCGGCGGCTCCATCGCGACGAAGGACATCACCTGCATCAGGTGGGTGACGACCATGTCCTTGAACGCGCCGGTCGGCTCGTAGAACGTGGCCCGCTGGTCCAGCCCGAGTTCCTCCGGGATGTCGATCTGCACGTGGTCGATGAAGTTGCGGTTCCAGATCGGCTCGAACAGTCCGTTCGCGAACCGGAACGCGAGGATGTTCAGCGCGGCTTCCTTGCCGAGGAAGTGGTCGATCCGGAAGATCTGCGACTCGTCGAAGGTCTCGTGCACGAAGTCGTTCAGCTCGATCGCGCTGTCCAGGTCGTCGCCGAACGGCTTCTCCATCACCACCCGGGCCCGGTCGACCAGGTCCGCGTCGCGCAGCATCACGATCACCGCCTGCGCGGCCTTCGGCGGCACCGACAGGTAGTGCAGCCGGCAGGCGTCCGGCCCGAGCTTCTCCTCCGCCGCCTTGACGGCCGCGGCCAGCGCCTCCGGCCCGGCCGCGACCGGCACGTACTCGAGCCGGTCGGCGAACTGCGCCCACTCCTCGTCGGACATCTTGTGCGTGCCGAACCGCTCGACCGCCTCCCGCGCCCGGGCCCGGAACTCGTCGCAGGTGAGCTCCTCGGTCGCCGTACCGATGATCCGTACGTCGGGCGCGAACTTGGACTGCTGCAGATACGCCAGCCCCGGCAGCAACTTGCGCTTGGCGAGATCGCCGGTGGCGCCGAACAGCACGATCACGTGCGGCGCGAGCGGCTCTTGATCCCGTCGCGACGGCCGCGACCCGGGCGCCGGGTACGCAATGGTCTGGGTACGGTCAGGCATTCAATCCTCCCGAGGACACCACCGGAGCCAACACACTTCGCAGTGTAGGTGGCCCCGGTGACGCTCAGACATCAGGCGGATTGCCAGAGTCCGAGGATGTTTCCCTCCGGGTCCTCGAAGTACGCGGCGAAGCCCATGTCGCCGACCGGGAGCTTCTCGCCGACCTGCTTGCCGCCGAGGCTCTCGACGGTCTTCAGCGCCGCATCGAGGTCGTCCACGTCGATCGTGAGCACCGGCCCGCGGAGCGCCTCGGTGCGCTCGAACATCCCGCCGTTGATGAAGCCGGCCTCGGACGGCACCGCGTACTCGTCCACCGGTCCGGTCGACGCCATCGTGTAGTTCATCTCCGGCATCTCCGTCAGGTTCCAGCCGAACGCCTCCCGGTAGAACGCCCGGGCCCGGTCGCCGTCGCTGTACGGAACCTCGAAATGCACCACTCGCCCTGCCATCGCACACCCTCCCTGGTGATCAGTTCGCTCTCGACGCTAGACCCGGTCCGGCATCGCTTCCAGACCTCGACGATTACCGTGGAGGTGTCTGTTTCCGGCGCACCCGTTCGTCGGTGGGTGAGACCGGCACTGGAGGAGGACCGTGAAGTACCTGCTGATGATCTGTGGTGACGAGTCGCACGCGAACGACGGCTGCGGCGGCTGGTCGGAGGAGATGGAGCGCCGCGGCGTGGTCGAGGGCGGGGCCGGACTGCGGCCGCCGACCGAGGCGACGACGGTCCGGGTGCGCGACGACGAACTGCTGCTCACCGACGGGCCGTTCGCCGAGACCAAGGAGCAGATCGGCGGTTTCGTGCTGATCAACTGCGCCGACCTGGACGAGGCGATCGAGATCGCCGCCAAGCACCCGGCGGCCGGCTACGGCACGATCGAGATCCGTCCGGTGTTCGAGCCGCCTCCGGGAGTCGTGTGACGTTCGAGGAGGTCTACCGGCAGGAGTGGGGCCAGGTGGTCGCCACCCTGATCCGCGTGACCGGGAACTGGGAGCTGGCCGAGGAGTGCGCCCAGGAGGCGTTCGCCGCGGCCCTGGAGCGGTGGCCGCGGGACGGCGTACCGGACAAACCCGGTGCCTGGCTGACCACCACCGCACGCAACCGTGCGATCGACTGGCTGCGCCGTGAGGCCGTCGGCGCCGCCAAGCTCCAGGAGGTGGCCGCGATGACGTATGAGCCGGACCCGCAGTACGACGTACCGGACGACCGGCTGCGCCTCATGTTCACCTGCTGCCACCCGGCGCTGGCGATGGAGGCCCGGGTGGCGCTCACGCTGCGGACGCTGGCCGGACTGAGTACGGCGGAGATCGCACGGGCGTTCCTGGTCCCGGAGACGACCATGTCGAAGCGGCTGACCAGAGCCAAGCAGAAGATCCAGCACGCCGGAATCCCGTACCGCGTCCCGCCGGCACACCTCCTGCCAGAGCGGACGCCCGCCGTACTGGCTGTGCTCTATCTGCTGTTCAACGAGGGCTATTCAGATGTCGTGCGCACCAGTCTGAGCGGTGAGGCGATCAGACTGGCCAGACTGCTCGTGCAGCTCATGCCGGACGAACCTGAGGCCGCCGGACTGCTCGCACTCATGCTGCTGCACGACGCGCGACGTGACACCCGCCTGACCGCGGACGGCGTACTCGTGACCCTGGAGGACCAGGACCGCACTCGCTGGGACCACGCCGTGATCACCGAGGCCGAGAGCTTGCTGGACAGCACTCTCCGGCGGGGCGCACCGGGGCCTTATCAAGTGCAGGCAGCCATAGCGGCTTGTCACGCGACAGCTCGTACGGCGGAGGACACGGACTGGCCGCAGATCGCCGGACTGTACGGACGGCTCAAGCAGACTCCGGTGATCGCGCTCAACCGCGCGGTCGCGATCGGCATGGCGGACGGACCGGCCGTCGGACTGCGACTGGTGGACGACCTGGCTGCCGGGCCGCTCGCCGGCTACCACCTGCTGCCCGCGACCCGCGCCGACTTCCTCCGCCGTCTCGGCCGCTTCCCGGAGGCGGCCACGGCGTACCAGGAGGCCCTCGGTCTGGCCGCGACCGACGCGGAACGCCGGTATCTGCAGAACAGGTTGCGGCAGGTGTCTGTCGGCGCCTGATCCGTTCGTCGGTGGGGTATGACGGATATCAGAGTGGCCGTGGCGGGGGAGCGGGCCGATCTCGCCGACGTGCTGGCCGGATTGGCGGACGACGACTGGGACAAGGCGACGCTGTGCGCGGGCTGGCGGGTCCGCGAGCTCGTTGCTCACATCACCATGCCCTATCGGCTGTCCACACCACGCTTCTTGGTGGGGTTGGCCAAAGCTCGAGGCAACTTCGATCGGTTCGCCGATCGCCAGGCTCGCCGCGACGGTCGTGAGCTCTCGGCCGCCGAGCTGCTGGATTGTCTGCGGCAGAACATCGACCACCCCTGGAAGCCGCCGGGTGGCGGCTACCAGGGTGCGTTGTCGCACGACGTGATCCACGGCCTCGACGTGACTGTTGCCCTCGGCATCGACAGGCAGGTGCCCCTGGACCGGATGCGCCTCATCCTCGACGATATGAACCCACGGCAGCTCAAGTACTTCGGCGTGGACGTCACCGGCATCCGGCTCCAAGCCACCGACCTGGATTGGACCTACGGCACCGGCGAACCACTCACCGGCACCGCCCAGGACCTCCTCCTGGTCCTCTGCGGCCGCACCCTCCCGCCCAACCACCTGTCCGGCCCTGCCGCCGACCGCTTCACCGCTGGAGTGACCCGATGATCATCAGCCTCCCGATCGAGGACCGTCCGCGCTCGTACGCCTTCTACCAGGAGGCTTTCGGCTTCAAGCCAGTCGGTGAGCTTGCGGAGGACGGCATACCCGAGCCCTTGCAGTTCGCCCTGACCGACGACGTGCGGCTCATGCTGATCCCGACGGGCGGGTTCGGCTGGGTGCTGGGCGACCAGCCGGCCGCACCGGCCGGCACCAGCGAGTGCATTCTCAGCGTCCACGCCGATAGCGAGTCCGCCGTCGACGCCCTCGCCGCCAAGGCGGTGGCCGCCGGTGCCGAGCTGGTCACTGCGCCGATCCGCAAGCCCTGGGCCTACATCGCCACCTTCACCGACCCCGACGGCCACCTCTGGATGGTTGAAACCGCCTAGACCGGTCGGCCCCGCGGATCGGCCGCCTGCAGGCCGCCCACAGCCGAGCGCCGGAATCGTCTTGCCCGCAGTGCGTGAATCCGTCGACTGAGCCAGGACTGCCGACCGGACCGCGCCGCGCGGACAAGACGATGGTGCTCCGCTTGGCGGAGCAGATCATCCTGCCGGGCTTCGGCCATCGCCTTGCCGAGGTAGGGATGCATGTTGAGTTCCTCCGTAACCGAGAGGAGCGACGACCGCTCCTCCGACGAGCGTCAAGCAGACGGAGGGACTCTCGAATCGGCGTCGAGCGCCCATCTCGGCGACCGATCCACCTACCTTCCGTGCCGTGCTACCCATTCCGGTGGCGGGTGTTTACGGTGAGCCTGAACCGGTCCCACACTGGGCTCATGGGTTTGCTCGAGCGCGACAGCGCTCTCGAGGCATTGACGCAGTACGCAGCACAAGCCCGTGCCGGCGAGGGGCGGGTAGTTCTCATCTCGGGCGAGGCCGGCGCCGGTAAGTCCGCCTTGCTGGAACAGCTGCAACGAGAGCTCGTCGATGTCTGCTGGGTCGGCGGCACGTGTGACGGCCTGTTCACGCCCCGGCCACTCGGCCCGTTGTTCGAGATCGCCGAGCAGTTGGGGGGTGAACTGCTCGACGCGTGCCGCAGCGATACGGGGCGCGACGAGCTGTTCAGCGTGCTGCTACGCCGCCTGTCGGCCCCAGGTCCGCCGGTCGTCGTCTCGATCGAGGATCTGCACTGGGCCGACGAATCAACGCTTGACCTCGTCCGGTTCCTCGGCCGTCGGATCCGTACGACGCCGTCGCTGCTCCTCGTCACCTTCCGTGATGATGCGCTCGGGTCGGACGAGGCGCTGCGCATCGCCCTGGGTGGACTCGCCGGCGAACGAGCGATGCGTCGGGTGACTGTTCCCGCGCTGTCGGCGGACGCGGTCGCGGTCCTTGCCGCCGGTAGCGGACTTGCGGCCGACGACGTGTACCGGCTCAGTGGCGGGAACGCGTTCTTCGTCCATGAGATCGTGAGGTCCGCGAGCGAGCTGCCCGCTTCCGCGCGCGACGCCGTACTCGCTCGCGTCGCGCGGCTGAGCGATTCGGCGCGAGCTGTGCTCGACATCGCGGCCGTCGCCGGCCTCCACGTCGATCTGGGCCTGCTCGAGTCGTTGGGCACGGCGGTTCGCGATCTCGACGAGCTCGTCGAGGCCGGCGCGCTGGTCAGCGACTCGGAATCGCTGCGGTTCCGCCACGAGATCAACCGGCGTGCTGTGGCGAGCGAGATACCCGTGCATCGCAAGGCTGCGATCCACGCCCAGCTCCTCGCGGCGTTGCAGCGCTCGGGCGGTACCGACGAGGCGGTGCTGGCCTGTCACGCCGACGGTGCCGGAGACCAGGCCGCGGTCCTGCGCTATGCACCGGCCGCCGGGCGGCGGGCAGCCGACCTCGGCGCACACCGCGAGGCCGTCGAGCATTTCGAGTCCGCAGTGCGCTTCGCCGGCCAGGTCACGCCGCGAACGGCTGCCGACCTGTATTCCCGGCTCGCGGCCGAGGCGTCGGTGATCGAACGCTGGCAGCTGGCTCTCGACGCCGGCCAGCGAGCGCTGGAGCTCTGGACCGAGGTGGCCGATCCGCTCCGTTTGAGCGACGCGATGCGTTCGTTGTCCGCGACGATGTGGCGCCTCTGCCGGGGTCGGGAGTCGATGGAGCTTGCCGTCGCGGCCGTCGACGTCGTCCGCGACGGCGGCGCGACCCCGGAGCTGGCCCGCGCCTACGCACAGCTGGCGCAGCTGCGGAGTCACCACGGCGAGGTCGAGGCTGCGTCGTTGCTACTGCGCCGCGCGGGCGACCTGGGCGACGCGCTGGACCTCCCGGATGTCCGTAGCGACGTGGCGAACACCCGAGCCATCGTCGCGTGGACTTCCGGTGAAGAGTGGATGCCCCTGCTGCGCCGCGCGCTGGACATCGCCCTGGACACAGGAGCTCACGAGCAGACGGCGCGTGCCTACGCGAACCTGTGTACTGCGCTGTGCGACTTCGGCCGGCTCGCGGAAGCCGAGGCGTATTACGTGCGGGGTGCGGCCATGTGCGACGAGACCGGCATGACCCGGTTCGGGATCTGTCTGCGCGCCACCTGGGGCGAGATTCTGCTGGGTGTGGGCCGGTGGGACGAGGCGGTCGACGTGTGCCGGCAGGTTCTCGCCAGCGGCGCTTCGCGGTTCAACCGGCTCTCCGCCGCGACCGTGATCGGCCGGGTCCATGCCCGGCGAGGCGACGGTGATCCGTGGCCCTACCTGGACGAAGCGGTGACCAGCGCCGACGCGACGGAGCGCCCGGACCTCATCGCGCTGACCCGATCCGCACGGGCGGAGGCGCACTGGCTGGCGGGGAATCTCGACAGTGCGCTGCATGACGTCACCGTCGGGAGTCTCCACATCGAGCGGGCCCACGAATGGTTCCAGGGCCAGATCGCGACCTGGCAGACGCGTCTCGGTGTCGCCGTGACGCCGTCGCCGACCAGGCTCCCGGAGCCGCACGCCCGGTCGGTGAGCGGGGACTTCGATCGTGCGGCCGAACTCTGGGACGGTATCGGCAGTCCCTTCGACGCCGCGCTCGCCCTGCTCGACTCCGGTTCGGAGCCGGGGATGCGGGAGGCGTTACGCCGCTTCGACACCGTCGGCGCGGACGCGGCCGCGAGGCTGACGCGCCGGCGGATGCGCCGGCTCGGCCTGCGCGCGATCCCTTCCGGTGCGCATCCATCGACGCGCTCCGACGCGGCCGGTATGACCCGCCGTGAGCGCGAGGTGATGACGTTGGTCGCGGCCGGGCAGTCGAACGCGACCATCTCCGCGCAGTTGGTGATCTCACCGCGGACCGTCGAGCATCATGTGGCCGCGATCCTCGCCAAGCTCGGAGTCGCATCGCGAACGCTCGTCGCGGGCGAAGCTCGCCGCCGCGGCCTGCTGGAGGCCCCCGACCGGCCGGGCGCGGCAACAAACTAGGTCGCTACGCGCGGAACCTGGGTGCTCACTACGGATCACCCGAACGACCTTGCCGGCATAGGTTCGCTGCGAAATGACCAAGCGACCGAAAGAGTGTGAATCATGCCGCTGTACATGGACATCCACAACTTCACCGACGGCGTCTCGGCAGAAGACGTCGCCAAGGCGCACGCCGCCGACCTGCAGACCGAAGGCGGCTACGAGGTGCGGTATCTGCGGTACTGGGTGAACGAACGGCACGGCAAGGTGTTCTGCCTGGTCGAAGCCCCGTCGGCAGAGGCGGCGTCGACGGTGCATCGCGAAGCGCACGGTCTCGTCGCCGACGAGATCTTCCAGGTTCAGGAAGGCGTCTGACGATGGCCGGACTTGCCTTTCACCGAACCGGAACCGGACCGCCGCTCGTGCTGTTGCACGGCATCGGGTGTTCGCACCGAGTGTGGTCTCCGGTCGTCGCCGCACTCGCCGAGCACTTCGACGTCATCGCCGTTGATCTTCCTGGCTTCGGGGACTCGCCGCCGCTGGCAGCGGGGGTGGAACCGCATCCGGCCGCGCTGGCGGATGCAGTCGCCACCTTTCTCGACGGTCTGGGCATCGTTGCCCCCATTGTCGCCGGGAACTCGCTCGGTGGGTGGATCGCCCTTGAACTGGCCGACATCAGGCCGACCGCCTCTCTCGTACTGATCTCGCCTGCGGGCCTCTGGCCGGGGAGCACGCCGCTGTATAACCGGCTCAGCCTGCGGGGGACGAGGTGGCTCGCGCGGACCTGGGTCAAGCCGCTGTCGCGGTTGGTGAACCACAGGTTCGGACGTGCGCTCGTGCTGCGCCAGATCGTTGGCCGGCCGTCCCAGACCAGCCCTGACCTGGCCAACGCGATGCTGTGGGACATGGCGACGAGTCCCGGCTTCGACGCGACCCTCGACGCCACCCGCGATCGGCGCTACCTGGCCGGGCCGGGGTTGGAAGTGCCGATCACAGTTGCCTTCGGCACGCGGGATCTCCTGCTGAGGCGCCGGTCGCGCCACGTCGAGCAACTCCCACCTGGCGCTCGACTCGAGACGCTGGCCGGCTGCGGCCACGTCCCGATGAGCGACGACCCGCTCGCCGTCGCCGCCCTGATGACGGCAGCGGGCCGCCGGGCCTCTTCTCAGCGGCGCCGGAGAGAGGCGTGTTCGATCGCCGGTGGGGTGGCGTCGTAGTTGTCGGCCGGATCCAGTTCGGTGCCGGGTGCAACGATCTCGTCGATCTGGTCGAGGATGTCGCCGGACAGCTCGATCTCCGCGGCAGGCAGCAGGCTGTCGAGTTGCTCCTGCGTGCGCGGGCCGATCAGCACCGACGTCACCGCCGGGTGTGCCCGGACGAATGCCGTGGCCAACTGCGGCAACGGCAGCCCGGCTTCGTCGGCGAGCGCGGTCAGCTTCGCCACCGCGGCGGTCTTCGCCTGACCGGTCGGGGTGGAAGGGTCGTAGTGGGACGGCCGTGTCGACGCTCGGTGCGACGACGCCTGGTTCGCCCGGCCGGACAGCCAGCCGCTGTTCAGCGGACTGAACGTGAGTACGCCGAGGTCGTACCGCTGGGCCACCGGGAACACGGACGCCTCCGGCCGGCGGGTCAGGATCGAGTACATGGTCTGCTCGGTCAGGAACCGGTGCGTCCCACGGCGTTCCGCGGTCCACTGTGCCTCGACGATGGTCTCCGCCGGGAACATCGACGAACCGAATGCCCGGATCTTCCCGGCCTGCACCAGATCGGACAGAGCCGACAATGTCTCGGCGGGATCGGTGTCGTGGTCAGGGCGATGCAGTTGGTACAGATCGAGGTGGTCGGTGCCGAGCCGGCGCAGGCTGTTCTCGACCGACCGCATGATCCAGCGGCGGGAGGCGCCGCGCTGATTCGGGTCCGCACCCATCGGCAGGCCGAACTTGCTGGCCAGTACGACGTCGTCGCGCCGGCCGCGGATCGCCGTACCGACGATCTCCTCGGACTCACCGGCCGAGTAGACGTCGGCGGTGTCGATCAGGTTGATGCCGGCGTCGAGGGCGCGGTGGATGATCCGGACCGAGTCCTCGTGGTCCTGGTTGCCCATCGCGCCGAACATCATCGCGCCGAGGGCGACGTCGCTGACCGAGATGCCGGTCGCGCCGAGAATTCTGCGGTGCACGGGGTGGTGCCTTTCTCGAGTTTGCTGGTACCTCTCGATCAGAGCACCGCGGGACCCCGGATCGTGAGCACGTTGCTGGCACCGGCTTGCGCGATCCTGCCGACTTGGTTCACTGGGGGAGTGGACCTGCTCGACGAACTCCGGACGCTCATCCTTCGGCATGCGGCCGGGCAGCGTGGGCACAGCGTGCCCCTGATCGACGGGGTACAGGTCAGTCGGCGCGACGAACCCAACGGGCCGACCGCCGGAATGGCCAAGCCGTCGGTCGCGATCGTCGCATCCGGCGTCAAGCAGACCCTGCTCAACGGTGTCCCGTACGAATACCGCGCCGGGCAGTTCCTCGTCACGTCACTGGACCTTCCGGTCATCGGCCAGGCGCTGAAGGCGAGCCCGGACGAGCCGTTCGCCGTGGTCAGCCTGCGGCTCGACCCGCTGGAGATCGCGCCCCTGCTGCTCGAGACGCCGCCCCGGCCCCCGCAGTACGGCGGTCTGGTGGTGAGTGACGCGACACCGGAGTTGCTCGATCCCGTCGTACGGCTGTTGCGGATCGCTGACCGTCCGGACGACGTACGGGTGCTGGCGCCGGGGATCCGGCAGGAGATCCTGTGGCGCCTGCTGACCGGTGAGCAGGGTGGTCTGGTCCGCCAGATCGGTCTGGCCGACGGCATGCTGGCTCACATCTCGCAGGCGATCCGCTGGATCCGCCGGCACTACAGCGAACCGATTCTGGTCGCCGAGCTGGCCGACCTGGCCGGCATGAGTCAGTCGACCTTCCACCGGCACTTCCGGGCCGCGACCTCGATGACGCCGATCCAGTTCCAGAAGCAGATCCGCTTGCAAGAGGCGAGAGTGCTGCTCCGGACCCAGGCCGCCACCGCGGCCGATGTCGGCTACCAGGTCGGCTACACGAGCGCCGCCCACTTCACCCGCGCCTACCACAAGGCCTTCGGCCGAACCCCAGGCGAAGACCGAACAAAGTCCTAGCTGTTCGCATGCGTCTCATCCCCTGAGGGGTGATGCGAAGGCACGAGCACACGGAGTATCCAGTAGACGACGTGGGCGTGACGTTGACGGACAGGGGTGACGAGATGACGACGGCACGGCACAAGCCACCACCGAGATCTAGAAGCTGCTGATCTCGGGCCATCAACCGCCGGCCGGCCGGTCGAGTCATGGAGTCGGCTGTGCTGGTCGAGGCGGGTTGGCGCAGCAGCGTGTCGCGGTCGTGCCGGCGCCAGAATCAACCCGGAAAGGGTGAGGACGCCGGCCGCGAAATGCGATCGAATGAGTACGCATGCTGAGTGGGGTTGCGTACGCCGAGGATCTTCGAGGTCCGACCTGAGCGCCTCGTCAGCACCAATCCCACACTGGAGGCAGTCAGATGTTCAACGACAACGGGTCGTTCCTGCTCGCATTGTTCGAGTTCTTCATCTTCTTCGCATGGATCATGTGCGTGTTCTATGTCTTCGCGGACATCTTCCGTAGCCACGACATGGGCGGGGTAGCGAAGACTCTCTGGTGCTTGTTCGTCATCTTCGTGCCATTTCTCGGCATCTTGGTCTACCTCATCGCCCGCGGCGGCGGCATGTCGAAGCGCGCCATGGAGCAGCAGCAGGGGCTCCAGGAACAGCAGGCTGAGTATGTGCGTTCAGTCGTCGCTACGAGCGGTGGCGGCTCGAGCGCCGATCAGATCGCGTCGGCCAAACAACTCCTCGACGCGGGGACGATCACTCAGGCCGAGTTCGACCAGATGAAGGCGAAGGCTCTCGCCAGTACATGACAGCTACGCACGGCGATCTGCGCGCGGCAGACCGGTGCGGGCACACAGCGGGTCCATCGCAAGGGGCGACGGTCGACCCGACAGTAACCGCGCGGTCGCCAGGCCGGCTCGACCACTCCGGGCGGCAAGGTCGTTCGGGGTCGTTAGTTGACCGCTGTTGCCAGGTCGGTCTGGATCTCGGTGGCGGTGAGTGCGCGGTTGTAGACGCGGATGTCGTCGAGCAGTCCGCGCCAGCGTTCGCCGCCACAGCTGCTGCAGGCCGACTGGCCGAACACCAGGGCCTGTGTGTTGGGCACAGGTGCCGTGGTCTCGTTGGCCGTGCGGATCGCAGTCCCGTTCAGGTACAGGGTGTAGGTGTTGGCCGCGTCGTTGAACACGGCGGCGAGGTGCGACCACTGGTTCAGCGGAATCGTCGGAGTGGTGCTGACGTACTCGCGGCAACCGCCGTTGCTGAACCC
This sequence comes from Kribbella sp. NBC_01484, assembly GCF_036227145.1. Classification (NCBI taxonomy): domain Bacteria; kingdom Bacillati; phylum Actinomycetota; class Actinomycetes; order Propionibacteriales; family Kribbellaceae; genus Kribbella; species Kribbella sp. NBC_01484. The sequence goes on along the minus strand of NZ_CP109437.1, from coordinate 222,019 downwards.
GCTGGCGATCTTGTTTCCGGTGGTCTGCAGCCAGTAGCCGCAGCCGCCGGTCACCTCCTTGATCAGGATCGTCTCGTAGTTGCTCAGCGCTGTCGGGTTGACCCAGGCCTCCAGGGTGTAGCTGGAGTTGAGGCTGATCGACGCCGAGTGCGGCACGGTCACGTTGCCTGATGACCCGTTGAACGACAGGGCAGCGCCGTACTTGCCGGCCGTGGTCCAGGTGGCGCCGACGCCCGACAACGTGCCGTTGTTTCCGCTGCCCGACGAGTCGTGCACGCTTGTCCCGGAGCCTTCGTTGAATCCCCAGGCACCCACCAGTCCGGTCGGCAACGGCGTCGCGGTGAACGTCGCCGTGTAGCTCTGCGCAGCCGCCGGCACCGTGATGGTGTGCTGCTGCCCGCCGCCGTCGGACCAGGACGCGAATGTGTACGACGTGCCGCCCGCGATCTGGTTGCGCGCCTCGATCGTGTGGTTGTACCCGACCAGCGTGTCGTAGACGAACGGCGTCGTCTTGGCGATCCCGTCGAGATAGAGCTGCCGGCCGCTGGGCACGGTGTCGAACGTCAGGTTGACCTTCTGCGGATAGACGATGACCGACTGCGTCGAGGTCAGGCCGGTCGAGTCGCGGACGGTCAGCTGGATGCGGTAGCGCGTGTTGCCGCTGAAGTCGTGGCCCGTCGACGGGATGACGAAACTGCCACTCTTCACGCCGGTGATCGGCGTACCGGGGTGGACGTGGCCGTCGTGCAGGAAGTCGATGTTCCAGGTGAACGCACTGGCGGGGAGCGGGCCGTCATCGGGATCGATGCCGTCACCGCTGTACGTGATGACGTCGCCGGCCACGAACTGTGCGCCGTCGGTCGGCGCCAGGATGGTTGCCGTCGGGACGCTGCCCGCGCTGATGGTGATCGGTGTCGAGATAGAGCTGTTCACGCCGTCGGAGACGGTCAGCCGAGCTTGATAGGCGCCGGCCGTGACGTAGGTGTGCACCGGGTTGGCCTCGGTGGAGGTGGCACCGTCACCGAAGGTCCAGGAGTAGGTCAGCGGCTGGCCCTCGGGGTCGGACGAGCCGGCACTCGAGAACGTGACGTCCAGCGGTGCCGGGCCCGAGGCCGGAGTGGCCGTGGCGGTCACGACCGGCGCCTGGTTGGACTGGACATACTTGATCCGGCGGATCTTGCTCACGCCGAACATTCCGCTCTCGTCGGAGTAGCCGAGGTCCGCGTAGTACAGCGCACCGTCGGGTCCCTCGGCCAGGTAGACGATGTCGCCGTACGGTCCGTCCACGGAGCCGTCCGGTGGCTCGAAGTTGAAGCTGCCGGTGACGGCACCGCTCGCGTCGAGGGTGACGCCACGGATCCAGTTCTGGGCGTAGTCGGCGTAGAAGTACGCGCCTCGGTACGCCGGCGGGAACACGGTGCCGTGATAGACGAAGCCGCCGGTGACTGCCGCGTCGCGGCCCGCGTGCGGGTACCAGATCAGTGGGCTGGTGCAGGGGGCCGCACAGGGGCCCTCGGTGCTGGGCCAGCCGTAGTCGGCTCCGCGGACACCGAGCTCGACCTCCTCCTTCGACGTCGACGTGTCGTTGCCGCCGACATCGCCGATGAAGTAGCGCCCGGTCGGTGCGTCGTAGTACGCCCGGAACGGGTTGCGCAGACCGCGCGCCCAGATCGTGTCGACGTTCGGACCGGCCCCGTCGTAGAAGGGGTTGTCGGTCGGCGCTGTACCGTCGGGGTTGATCCGGTGGACCTTGCCGCGCGGGCTGGTGAGCAGCGGCGCGGCCGAGGGAACGAAGTGCTCACCGGTGGTGAAGAGCAGCTTCCCGTCGTTGGCGAAGTTCAGCGAGCCGCCGTGGTGCTCCGCATTGGCGGTCTGCGGATCCTCGTACAGCACGAACTCGCTGCCCGCGACGGTGCCGTCCAGCGCGGCGTTCGCGGTGAAGCGCGAGACGCGGTCGTGGTTGGGCGTGCCCAGTGTGTAGAACACGTAGTAGTAGTGGTTCGTTGCGAATCCGGGGTCGAGCACGAGGTCGTAGATGCCTTGCTGTACTCCGGCCGAGCCGATGTTCGTGATCTGCAGGAACAGCGTCGGGCTCGGCTGCGTGTACGGCGGGGGCAGGACCTTGATCCGGCCTTGCAACTCGGCCACCAGCATGCGGCCGTCCGGCAGGAACTCGAACGTGGTCGGCAGGTCGAAACCGGTCGCCAGGACCTCGTTCTGGAAGTAGTTGGTGTTGGTGACATTGACGTTGACCAGGGCCGTCGTCGTCGCGTTGCCGGCGGCGTCGCGGGCCCGGGCGGACAGCGTGTGGGCGCCGTTGGGCACAGTGCGACTGTCCCAGGTCAATGCGTACGGCGCTGTGGTGTCCTCGGGACCGTTGGCACTCCCGTCGACCAGGAACTGCACTGCCACGACTCCCACGTTGTCGGCGGCGTCCGCGCCGACCACGACGATGTCGTTGACGGTGGCATTGTTCGCGGGTGCGGTGATCGCGACAGTCGGGGGAGTGGTGTCGGCTGGAGTCGAGTCAGCCTTGAAGGCCACCATGTGCATGGCCCAGGCGGTGCTGTTCTGGGTTGCGGTGGCGCTGTAGGGGCCTGCGGTGGTGACCAGTCTGTCCTCGGTCCGGTTGCCGAAGTTGCTGCGCCGAGTGGTGAAGCCGGTTCCTCCGGCGGTCACGGTGCCCAGGGACGCGCCGGCTCCGAAGATCAGGTCGTTGGCGTTGGTCGTGGTCGCCGTACCGCTGTTCATCGCGCTCGCGGTGCCGACGGCTGCGGCGGAGACGTCCAGCGGGTTCGTCTTGTCGAGGCCGGAGTACTCGTGGATGTAGAGGTCGCCGAACGACGTGATCGCGGTGCCGAAGGTCGCGCGCACCGTGTTGGTGCCGGCGGCAACGTTCTTCGCGTAGAACACCTGCGAGCTCCAGGCGTTGCCGTTCCACCTCGTCACCGGCGCGGCAGCGGCGTACGCGTTGCCCAAGGTGTCGGTCACCGTGACCGCGGAACTGTTGCTCCACACCACGTAAACGACGATCAGGTTGCCGGCCACGTTGTTGTTGGTGAACTTGAGGCTGTCCAACGTGCCGGTGGTGATCTCCTTGCCCCGGCTCTGTACATGCACCGGCGTGGCCGCCTGTGCCGGCGCTGTCACCGCCACCAACCCCACGGCAGCCAGCGCACCCGTCAGCACAACAGCCGTAACCCGGCCCGACCGACGCCCCCACACATGGCGAAGCTCCATCGCCCCCACCCCCCTGCGTTCGGTGCACGCGGCCCCCCGGGTGCCCCGCTGCGAGTGTCCGCCCATTCCGACACTCACGGCAAGGCCACCCGACTGTGGAGGCCGCTTTGCTACCAACCGCAACCAGAGGGGATGTCGCGGTGATCCCGACCCGGGTCAGCCGCCCGCGAGGGCCTTGGCCTTTCCGGCCTCGAACTCCGCGTCCGTGATCACACCCTTGTCCTTGAGGTCCGCGAGACGGCTGATCTCATCGGCAGTGCTGGTCGAGGACCCGGCCACGCCCTTGATGTACTCACGGGTCGCCGCGTCCTGGGCCTGAGCCTGCTTGTAGGCGCGATCGTGCATCTTCCCGCCACGAACGATCAGATAGATGAACACACCGAAGTAGGGAAGGATCACGACGAAGATCGTCCACAACGCCTTTCCCCAGCCCGACAGGTCGGAGCTGCGGAAGATGTCGGTAAAGACGATGATCAGCAGCCAGAACCAGATGATCCACAGGAAGAACCAGAGAAGTGACAGGAACACGTCACCATTTCCGAAGTCAAGCGCGATCATCTCGCCGCCCCCTGTTCGTGAAGTGCCGCACCCGGGCACCGGCGGAGCCCGATGGGTGCGTTGTTCTCAGATCTCATGAGATTCCCTCTTTACGTGGGATGTTTACGGGACGATGGTCACAGCCGTCGGCGTCCCCGGCATCCCCTGCGGTGGGTGAGATCGAGAGGACGGAGGGGATGAATCCGCCGGCTGGGTGGCACTCAGCGTCACTGTGGGTCACGGTATGTGACCGCTGAGCCCGACGCCTCGGGCCGCGGACCAACCGTGCGGGGCGGAATCACCTAGGGGAGGGGATGACGGCGCAACGGGGCGATGTGACGGTGGCCGCAGGTGGCCGGGCGGCCACAACCTGAACAGGGGGCACCCATCATGGCAGATCGCAACTACACGCTGTTCGTCGCCGCGTACCACGACGAAGCCTCCGCACAAGCGGACTTCACGACCATCAAGGAGCTGGACGACACCGTCGTCATGGCCGCGGTGGTCCTCTCCCGTGACTCCTCGGGCCAGGTGGAGGTCAAGGAGCACGGCGGCGGCTACGTCGCCGCCGGTACCACCCTGGGCGCGGTCGGAGGGCTCGTGGTCGGATTGTTCGCCCCGCCCCTGTTGCTTGCCGGTGTGGTCGGCGCCGGGATCGGTGCCGGTGCAGGGGCCATCGCCAAGCGTCACTCGGAGAAGTCCATCGGTGTGGACGCGGAGGAGTGGCTGCCTGCCGGTTCCTCGGCGATCGCCGCGGTCGTCGACGACCTCTACCTCGACCGTGTCGACAAGGCCGTCGGCAAGGCGACCAAGAAGGTCAGCAAGGCCATCGACAAGGGCGACTACGACGCCGTCGTCAAGGCCGTCAACGAGGGCGACGAGAAGGTCATCGACGCCGCGGAGTCCTGATCCAGTAAGAAACGTGCGCCCCCGGCAGGATTCGAACCTGCGCACCCGCCTCCGGAGGGCGGTGCTCTATCCCCTGAGCTACGGGGGCTCAGGAACGTGCAGAACAGTAGCAGGAAGTCACTGGAAATCCCGAATCGGGTCGAGCGCTCCGGGAGACCCTGAGCCGACCCTGGAACCACGGTGCGGCGGGATCGACTTCCGGTGCGCCGACGTCATAGTGGTTGTAAGCCCAACAGCTGAAAGGAAATCGGTACCCATGGCTACCACTCTGGTCCGCCCGTCCAACGGTCGCTGGATCGGCGGTGTCTGCGCCGGGCTGGCCCGCCGGTTCGGCATCTCGGCGAACACGATGCGTCTGATCTTCGTCGTCAGCTGCCTGCTGCCCGGCCCGCAGTTCCTGATCTACATCGTGCTCTGGGTGCTGATGCCGTCGGAGGACTGACCCTGCGGCAGCCCGGCCGGGCGCGCATGGCAATCTGGCTCGTCATGAGAGCAGGCAGGTGGCGCCGGGCGGGCGTGACGGCGGCCGCCCTGCTCCTCATGAGCACCGTGGTGGGCGGCTGCCAGGTGGGCCCCGCACCGCCCGGTCCGGCCGAGCTCCGGACCGGGCCGCCTCCGTGGGACGCACCCCGCGACGCGGTCTCGTACATCGACAAGGCCGGTTTCGAACGACTCCCGCTCGACTTCTCGGGCCCCTCGCCGTACACCCTGACCATCGCCGTCACGGTCGACGGCACCGCGGTCCAGGTCCCGGCCGGCGTCGGCATCGACCGCCTCCGCGCCGAGCAGGCCGCCGTCCACACCCACACCACCGACGGCCTCGTGTACGTCGAGGCCAAAACCACCGCCGAGCACCCCACCGTCGCCCAGTTCTTCACCCTCTGGGGCGTCAAGTACGACGCCAACTGCCTCGCGGACGCCTGCAAGTCCCTGACAGTCGCGGTCGACGGCAAACCCGCTCCCTGGGACACACCCCTGGTTCCCAACAGCCATATCGCCGTCACGGTGCGTCACTGACTCGTGCAATCAGTGCTACGCTTTCTGCTAGCACCGAAGGCAGAGAGGGGACCGAGTGTGGCGGCAATCACCGTGCGAAGCCTGGACGACGATGTGAAGCACCGGCTGCGAGTTCGGGCGGCGAAGCACGGCCATTCGATGGAGGCCGAGGTGCGAGCAATCCTCGTCGACGCCGTGGCCGAGGAGGAGCCCAGCAACTGGGTCAGGTTCCACGAGCGGTTCGCTGCGATCGGCGGGGTCGAGCTGGATATACCGCCACGGACCGGTGGCCACCGCGAACTGGTCGAGTTCGACTGATGATCGTTCTCGACACGAACGTCCTCTCGGAGCTAATGAAGGAGTCTCCGAACGAGACCGTCTGGCAGTGGCTGCAGGGCAACCCGGACGAGGAGCTGTGCGCGACGGCAATCACGGCCGCCGAGATCCATGACGGAATCGAGCAGATGCCGGCCGGTCGCCGTCGCAGGCAGGTGCGGGAGGCTGCGGACGTCGCATTCGCCGTGGTCGAGGACGACCTGCTGTCGTTCACTGCGGAAGCCGCGATGGCCTATTCGGTGGTGGTCCGGGACCGGCGCCGAGCAGGTTTGCCGATCGGCGTCCTGGATGCGCAGATCGCGGCGATCTGTCGGGTGGAGCAGGCTGCGCTCGCGACCAGGAATACCCAGGACTTCGCCCGGACCGGCGTCGAGCTGATCAATCCGTGGGAGTGAGGCCGTACCGGGCTGTGGATGCTGAGTCAAGGGATCGGGTGGCGGGCCATTAGGCTGAGGCGGTGACTCCGGAACAGCTCGCTGAGAAGATCCTGCAGGCCCTGGCCGCGCTCGCCGACGACGGCGCCATCACCGTCGAGGGCGGGCTGCCGCGCGAGCTGAAGGTCGAGCGACCCAAGAACCCCGAGCACGGGGACTACGCCACCAACGTCGCGATGCAGCTCGGCAAGCGCGCCGGGCTGAATCCGCGCCAGTTCGCCGAGCTGCTCGCCGCCAAGCTGCGCACCGACGACGCGATCACCGCGGTCGAGATCGCCGGCCCCGGCTTCATCAACCTCCGGGTCGCGGCCGACGCCCAGGGCAAGGTGGCCCAGGCCATCGTCGACGCCGGCCCGCAGTACGGCACGAGCGACACCCTGCACGGCCAGTCGATCAACCTCGAGTTCATCTCGGCCAACCCGACCGGCCCGCTGCACCTCGGCCACACCCGCTGGGCCGCCGTCGGCGACGCGCTCGCCCGGGTGCTGACCGCCGCCGGCGCGACCGTCGCCCGCGAGTTCTACATCAACGACCGCGGCCTCCAGATGGACAAGTTCGGCGCCAGTCTGCAGGCGGCGGCCAACGGTCAGCCGATCCCCGAGGATGGCTACCACGGCGAGTACATCCTCGATCTGGCGAAGCAGATCGTCGACGAGGTCCCGGACATCCTGTCGCTGCCCGAGGACGAGCAGATGATCGCGTTCCGCGAGGCCGGATACGAGCGCCAGCTCAAGGAGCAGCAGGCCCAGCTCGAGCACTTCCGGACCAAGTTCGACGTGTGGTTCTCCGAGCGCAGCCTGACCGAGCAGGACGGCGTCGGCCACGCGATCGAGAAGCTCCGCCAGCAGGGTCACCTGTACGACGCCGACGACGCACTGTGGATGCGGACCACGGACTTCACCGACGACAAGGACCGGGTCCTGATCCGCTCCAACGGCGAGCCGACGTACTTCGCCTCCGACGCGGCCTACTACGTGAACAAGCGCGAGCGCGGCTTCGACGTCTGTATCTACCTGCTCGGTGCGGACCACCACGGCTACGTGAACCGGCTGAAGGCGATCGCGGCCTGCGCCGGCGACGACCCCGAGCACAACATCGAGGTCCTGATCGGCCAGCTGGTGAAGATCCTCAAGGGCGGCGAGGAGATGCGGCTGTCCAAGCGGGCCGGCACCATCGTCACGCTGGCCGAGCTGGTCGAGGAGGGCGGCGTCGACCCGCTCCGCTACACGCTCTCCCGCTACCCGGTCGACTCCCCGCTGACGCTGGACATCGAGGAGATGACCCGGCAGGCCAGTGACAACCCGGTCTACTACGTCCAGTACGCGCACGCCCGGCTCGCGTCGATCCTGCGCAACGCGGACGAGCTCGGCATCAAGCTGGACGAGTTCGACCCAGGCCTGCTCAGCCACGAGCGCGAGGGCGACCTGCTCCGGGCGCTCGCCGAGTTCCCGCGCGTCGTCGCCACCGCCGCCGAGCTGCGCGAGCCGCACCGGATCGCCCGCTACCTGGAGGGCACCGCGGCCGCGTTCCACAAGTTCTACGACAGTTGCCGCGTGCTGCCGCGCGGCGACGAGGAGGTGGAGCCGGTGCACCAGGCTCGCCTGACCCTGGTCTCGGCGACCAGGACCGTGCTCGCCAACGGACTGGACCTGCTCGGCGTCTCCGCTCCGGAGCGGATGTGAGAGCGCACGAGGCGGGCGACGCCGGCCACCGCGGACCGGCCTGGTTGCGTCCCCCGGCGGACGTCAACGACCTGGTGCCACAGCTGTGGTCGTCGACCGCGACGAAGACGGCCGACGGGGCGCTCGAGGTCGGCGGTGTCGACGTCCGCGCGCTGGTCGCTGAGCACGGCAGCCCGGCGTTCCTGCTGGACGAGGCCGACTTCCGCGCCCGGGCCAGGGCGTTCCGGGAAGGATTCAAGGACTTCTCGGTCTACTACGGCGGCAAGGCGTTCCTCTGTACGACGGTGGTGCGCTGGCTGATGGAGGAAGGACTGAACCTCGACATCTGCTCGGGTGGTGAACTCGCCGTCGCCCTGCGCGCCGGTGCTGATCCCCAGCGGTTGGCGTTCCATGGCAACAACAAGTCCGAGTCCGAGCTGGCCCGCGCACTCGACGCGAGGATCGGACGGATCATCGTCGACTCCTTCCACGAGATCGAGCGGCTGATCCGGCTCGCCGCGGACCGGGGAGTGGTGGTGCCGGTGATGGTCCGGGTCACCGCCGGCGTCGAGGCCCACACCCACGCCTACATCGCGACGGCCCACCAGGACCAGAAGTTCGGCTTCTCCATCACCACCGGCGACGCGTTCGAAGCCGTTGCCCTGGTCAACAAAGCGCCCGAGCTGGAGCTGCTCGGGCTGCACTCGCACATCGGCTCGCAGATCTTCGACTCGTCCGGGTTCGAGATCGCCGCGAAGCGCGTGATCGCCTTGCACGCAAAGGTTTCCGAGGAGCTCGGTGTGGACATGCCGGAGCTCGACCTCGGCGGCGGCTTCGGGATCGCGTACACCACGCAGGACGATCCGTCCGACCCGGCGCAGCTCGCCACCGAGATGGGCAAGATCGTCGAGCACGAGTGCCGTGCGAACTCCGTCGACATACCGCAGCTGTCCATCGAGCCTGGTCGCGCGATCGTCGGGCCGGCTATGTGCACGGTCTACTCGGTCGGCACGGTCAAGGAGGTCCAGCTCGACTACGGTGCCTCGCGCATCTACGTGTCGGTCGACGGTGGCATGAGCGACAACATCCGCACCGCGCTCTACGACGCCGACTACTCGTGCACGCTGGCAAGCCGGTACAGCCAGGCCGATCCGGCCTTGGCCCGGGTGGTCGGCAAGCATTGTGAATCGGGTGACATCGTGGTGAAGGACGAGTTCCTCCCGTCTGATGTGCGCCCCGGCGACCTCATCGCGGTCCCCGGCACCGGCGCGTACTGCCGGTCGATGGCGAGCAACTACAACCACGTGCCGCGGCCACCGGTGATCGCGGTCAAGGACGGTCACACCAAGGTCGTCGTACGGCGTGAGACCGAAGACGACCTGCTGGCACTCGACATGGGGGCTGAGGGCCATGCCTCCTGACCCCACGCGTGCTGCGCTGCACTCGGCGGCGCACCTCGGTGCACTGGTGCAAAGGCCACGATGCTCCGCATCGAAACCTTCGCCCCAGCACACCGAGCTACACCACCGAGCACATGCTCGCGACTGCGTGGGATCAGGAGGCATGACCCAGTGAACGACGCCAAACCTCTCAAGGTAGGCCTGCTCGGTTGTGGCGTGGTCGGCACCGAGGTGGTGCGGATCCTGACCGAGCAGGCTGACCACCTGGCCGCCCGGGTCGGTGCCCGGCTGGAGATCGCGGGCATCGCCGTACGGCGGGCCGGACGCGAGCGTGACATCGCCGTCGACCCGTCGCTCGTCACCACCGACGCCCAGGCACTGGTGTCGCGCGGCGACCTGGACCTGGTGATCGAGGTGATCGGCGGGCTGGAGCCGGCCCGCACCCTGATCCTGTCCGCGCTCGAGCACGGCGCGTCCGTCGTCACCGCGAACAAGGCACTGCTGGCCGAGGACGGCCCGACGCTGTTCGCGGCCGCGGAGAAGTACGAGCGCGACCTGTACTTCGAGGCCGCCGTGGCCGGTGCGATCCCGATCCTCCGGCCGCTGCGCGAGTCGCTCGCCGGTGACGACGTGACCCGGGTGATGGGCATCGTCAACGGCACCACGAACTACATCCTCGACAAGATGGACAGCACCGGCGCCGGCTTCGACGAGGCATTGGAAGAAGCACAGTCCCTCGGGTACGCCGAAGCCGACCCGACCGCGGACATCGAGGGCTTCGACGCGGCCGCGAAGGCGGCACTGCTGGCGAGTTTGGCCTTCCACACCAGGGTTTCCATCGCCGACGTGCACCGCGAGGGCATCACCGAGGTGACCGCCACCGACATCGCGTCGGCCCGCGAGATGGGCTGCGTGGTGAAGTCGCTGGCGATCTGCGAGCTGGACGAGGCGACCGACTCGGTCAGTGCCCGCGTGTACCCGGCGATGATCCCGGCCACCCACCCGTTGGCCAGTGTTCGGGACGCGTACAACGCCGTGTTCGTGGAAAGCAAGGCAGCCGGCCAGCTGATGTTCTATGGTCGTGGTGCCGGCGGCGCCCCGACGGCCAGCGCCGTCCTCGGGGATCTCGTGTCCGCCGCGCGCAACCGGCTCAAGGGCGTGCCGGGGGTCGGCGAGTCGTCGTACACCCAGCGAGCCGTGCGGCCGATGGGTGACGCGATGACCCGCTACCACGTGTCGCTGGACGTGGCCGACAAGGCCGGCGTGCTGGCGGCGGTGGCCCACGCGTTCGCCGAGCACGACGTGTCGATCCAGACCGTCCGCCAGGAGGGCCGGGGCAGTGACGCGCAACTGGTGGTGGTCACCCACACCGCGACCGACGCCGCGTTGTCCGCGACCGTGGAGGCCCTGCGTGACATGGACATCGTTCGGGAAGTCAGCAGTGTGATGCGGGTAGAAGGCGAGTAACGAATGGCTCAGCAGCGGCCTCATCAATGGCAGGGCGTGATCGAGGAGTACAGAGACCGGCTTCCCGTTTCGGCGGACACCCCGGTCGTCACGCTCGGCGAGGGCGGTACGCCGCTGGTGGCCGCGCAGTGGCTCAGCGAGCAGACCGGCTGCGAGGTCTGGCTCAAGGTCGAGGGCAACAACCCGACCGGCTCGTTCAAGGACCGCGGCATGACGGTGGCGATCTCGCTCGCCGCGCAGGCCGGTGACAAGGCGGTCGTCTGCGCCTCGACCGGCAACACGTCCGCATCGGCGGCGGCGTACGCCGTCCGGGCCGGACTGATCCCACTGGTGCTGATCCCGGCCGGCCGGATCGCGAAGGGCAAGCTGGCCCAGGCCATCGTGCACGGCGCGCGGCTGGTCTCCGTCGACGGCGGTTTCGACGACTGCCTGCGGATCGTCCGCGAGCTCGGCAAGCACTACCCGGTCGCCCTGGTGAACTCGGTCAACCCGGTCCGTCTGGAGGGCCAGAAGACCGCCGCCTTCGAGGTGTGCGACGCGCTCGGCGACGCCCCGGACCTGCACCTGCTGCCGGTCGGCAACGCGGGCAACATCGCGGCCTACTGGAAGGGATACCAGGAGTACGCGAAGGACAAGCTGGCCTCGAAGACCCCGCGGATGTGGGGTTTCCAGGCCGAGGGCGCGGCGCCGATCGTGCGCAAGGCGATCGTCGAGCAGCCCGAAACCGCCGCCACCGCGATCCGGGTCGGGAACCCGGCCTCCTGGACCCTCGCCGAGGCCGCGCGGGACGAGTCCGGCGGCCGGATCGAGATCGTCACGGACGAGCAGATTCTCACCGCACAGCGTGAACTCGCCGCCCGCGAAGGCGTGTTCGTCGAGCCCGCGTCGGCGGCCGGCGTCGCCGGACTCCTGCACGCGAAGGCCCAGGGCTGGCTGCCCGGCGGCTCGACCGTGGTGATCACCGTCACAGGCCATGGTCTGAAGGACATCGACACCGCGCTCGACCACGCCCAAGTGGACCAGTCCCCAGTCACTCCGGCCGACACCGACGCCGTCGCCCGCGTCGCCGGCCTGGCCTGATGACCAGCTGTCACCAGGTGCGGATCCGGGTCCCGGCAACGAGCGCCAACCTCGGCCCTGGCTTCGACGCGTTCGGCCTCGCGCTCACGCTGTACGACGAACTGATCGTGACGCCCGGTGGATCCGGGGTGCGGGTCGAGGTCTCCGGCGAGGGCGAAGGCGAAGTGGCGCTGGACGAGTCGCATCTCGTCGTCCGCTCGATCCGGGCCGGCCTCGAGGCGCTCGGGGCCTCGGTGCCCGGCTTCACCTTGCGGTGCGAGAACCGGATCCCGCACGGACGCGGCCTGGGGTCGTCGTCGGCCGCGATCGTCGGCGGTCTCGCGGCGGCGTACGGACTGGCCGATGAACCGGTCGACCGGGAGCGGATCGTCGTACTGGCGAACGAGATCGAGGGTCATCCGGACAACGTGGCCGCTGCGACATTGGGTGGGTTCACGATTGCCTGGACGGAAGGCGAAACCGGCCGGGCGGTTCGGCTCGACCCGGCGGGCGGCTTGGCCGCAGTGGCTTATGTACCTGACAATCGCGTGCTGACCACGGAGGCGCGCGGGTTGCTGCCGAGCGTCGTTCCCCACAGTGATGCCGCGGCGAATGCCGGGAAGGCTGCCTTGTTCGTGGCGGCGCTGACCGGGCGTCCCGAGCTGTTGCTGACGGCGACGGAGGATCGGCTGCACCAGGAGTACCGCGAGCCCGCGATGCCCGAGAGCCTGTCGCTCGTGCACAAGCTGCGGGGGAGCGGGCTGGCCGCCGTCATCAGCGGGGCCGGCCCGACCGTCGCCGTTCTGGGCCGCCCAGATGGGACCTCGCCGGACGCGCCGGACGGCTGGACGAGGTACGAACTGGGAATCGATCCAGTCGGCGTACAGGTCTGGTCGCTGGAATCCGGTTGAGCGCGGGAATGATCCAGAACTGACACGCGTTGTACCCCCTCGAGTCAGCAGAACGACCCGTAGTGGTGCTAGTCTCGACTCACCCGATCCCCTCCAGGTGATCGGTGAACTCTCGTCACGATCCGGGCTGTGCTCCCGGCACCCTGTGTTGTGTGGCGACCCTCCTGTGGATTTGACCTTGCGCCGCCTGCGCCGGAGATGTCCGGGGGGACTCAGATCGAGCGAGAGCCTCTTGTGTCCACGTCGCCGTTTCGTCGGTCGTGGGTGATGAAATTTGATCGATGTGCCTTCTGGGACATCGATGATCCGTGTGGGAAGGACCTCACGTGACAGAAACTGTTGAAGCCTCCAGCGGAGCCGGAACTACGTCGGCCCCGGGAACCGATGCCGCGGCCACCACCGCCACGCGTCGCCGGAAGGCCGGAGGCGGCCTCGAGGGCATGCTGCTCCCCGAGCTCAAGCAGCTCGCCGGGACGCTCGGCATCAAGGGCACCGGCGCACTGCGCAAGGGCCAGCTGATCGAGGCGATCAAGGCCGCTCAGGCCGGTGGCTCCGCGGGCACGGCCCGGGCGAAGGTGAGCCAGCCGACCCTGGACGAGGGTGCCGCCGAGGCCCCCGCGGCCAAGACCCCGGCCAAGCGCGAGGGTGGCAGTCGCCGGACCCGCGCCGCCGCCGAGAAGGACGCCGGACAGAACGGCGCCACCCCCGAAGCAGCCGCTCCGGCCACCGCGGCCGTCGAAGCGCCTGCCGCGTCCCAGAACGGGACGACCGCCGCGCAGAACGGCGCCGTGACCGCCGAGCCGAAGGCCGAGCAGAGCGCGGAGAGCCGCGACAACCAGCGCGACGGCAACCGCGACACCCGTGACGCGAACCAGAACCGCGACCGCGATCGGAACCGGGACAACCGCGGCGACGCCAACCGCGACAGCAACCAAAACCGCGACCGCAACCGCGACAACCAGCGGGACAACCAGCGCGACGGCCAGGCCCGGGACAACCAGAACCGCGACCGGGACAACCAGAGCCGGGACAACCGCGGCGACAACCAGCGCAACCGCCAGCAGGACCAGAACGACCGCGGCGAGGAAGGCGAGGGCCGTCGCCGGCGCCGCCGGGGCCGCGACCGCGATCGCAACCGGGAGCCCCAGACCGGTCGTGACATCAGCCGCAACCGCGGCCGCGGCGAGCGGTTCGACCCGGAGCCGACGATCAGCGAGGACGACGTGCTCGTCCCGGCCGCAGGCATCCTCGACGTACTCGACAACTACGCGTTCGTCCGGACCAGCGGCTACCTGCCCGGCCCGAACGACGTGTACGTCGCACTCTCGATGGTGAAGCGGTACGGCCTGCGCAAGGGTGACGCGATCACCGGTGCGGTGAAGCAGCCGCAGGAGGGTGAGCGCAAGGAGAAGTTCAACCCGCTGGTCCGGATCGACACCGTGAACGGTGCGGACCCGGAGATCGCCAAGCAGCGGCAGGACTTCAACAAGCTGACCCCGCTGTACGCGACCGAGCGGCTCCGGCTGGAGACCGAGCCCGGTGTGCTCACCACCCGGATCGTCGACATCGTCAGCCCGATCGGCAAGGGCCAGCGCGGCCTGATCGTCTCGCCGCCGAAGGCCGGAAAGACGATGGTGCTGCAGGCGCTGGCGAACGCGATCACCACGAACAACCCCGAAGTGCACCTGATGGTCGTGCTGGTGGACGAGCGGCCCGAAGAGGTCACCGACATGCAGCGCACCGTCAAGGGCGAGGTCATCGCCTCGACGTTCGACCGCCCGGCCGACGACCACACCACGGTCGCGGAGCTGGCGATCGAGCGGGCCAAGCGGCTGGTCGAGCTCGGCCACGACGTGGTCGTCCTGCTCGACTCGATCACCCGGCTCGGCCGCGCGTACAACATCGCGGCCCCGGCCAGCGGCCGGATCCTGTCCGGTGGTGTCGACTCGTCCGCGCTGTACCCGCCGAAGCGGTTCTTCGGCGCGGCCCGCAACATCGAGGACGGCGGCTCGCTGACCATCCTCGCGACCGCGCTGATCGAGACCGGCTCGAAGATGGACGAGGTGATCTTCGAGGAGTTCAAGGGCACCGGCAACATGGAGCTCCGGCTGCGCCGCGAGTTCGCCGACCGGCGCATCTTCCCGGCCATCGACGTGGTCGCCTCCGGCACCCGCCGCGAGGAACTCCTGATGTCGAAGGACGAGACCTCGGTGGTCTGGAAGCTCCGCCGGGTGCTGAGCGCGCTCGACGGCCAGGCCGCCCTGGAGCTGCTGATCGGCAAGCTCAAGGAGAGCAAGTCGAACATCGAGTTCCTGCTCCAGGTGAACAAGACCACCCCGTCGGCCGGCGGCCGCTCCACCGACGACGGCAGCTGACGCGATTCGCCAGCTCCGGCCTCCGGATGGCAAACTAGTTTGTTGGTTCCGGTTCACGCTCGTACCGTGCGGGCGACCCGGGGCACCTGAACCTAGGAGATCCTTTGAAGAGCGACATCCACCCGACCTACGTGGACACCACGGTGACCTGCACCTGTGGCGCCACGTTCACCACGCGCTCGACCGCGGAGAACGGCGTGATCCATGCCGACGTCTGCTCGCAGTGCCACCCCTTCTACACCGGCAAGCAGAAGATCCTCGACACCGGTGGCCGGGTGGCCCGCTTCGAGAAGCGGTACGCCAAGAAGTAGCGACCTCACCGCGCGCCGGTCCGCGAGCTCAGGCTCCGCGTGACCGGCGCGCGGTTTGCGTTGTCAGAGAAACTTTTCGAAGGGAGGAGTGCACGATGTTCGAGGCGGTTCAGACGCTCAAGGCCGAGTACGCCGAGCTGGAGCGGCAGATGTCGGATCCGGAGCTGCACTCCGACCAGGCCAATGCCCGCCGGGTCGGCAAGCGCTACGCCGCGCTCGCGCCGGTCGTCCGCACGTACGACGAGTGGCTGCAGACCAGCGACGACATCGAGGCGGCGCGTGAGCTCGCGGCCGAGGACCCCTCGTTCGCGGAGGAGGCCACCAAGCTGGCGGCCCGCCGCGAGGAGCTGGCCGAGAAGCTGCAGATGCTGCTGGTCCCGCGCGACCCGAGCGACGACAAGGACGCGATCCTCGAGATCAAGGCCGGTGAGGGCGGCGACGAGTCGGCCCTGTTCGCCGGCGACCTGCTGAAGATGTACCTGAAGTACGCCGAGTCGCAGCACTGGAAGACCGAGGTCCTCGACTCGGCCGAGTCCGACCTGGGCGGGTACAAGTCGATCACCGTCGCGGTGAAGGCGAAAGGTACGCCGGAGCCGGGTGAGGCGCCGTACGCGAAGCTCAAGTTCGAGGGCGGCGTGCACCGGGTCCAGCGGGTGCCGGTGACCGAGTCGCAAGGCCGGATCCACACCTCCGCGGCCGGCGTGCTCGTGCTGCCGGAGGCCGAGGACGTCGACGTCGAGATCGACCCGAACGACCTGCGCATCGACGTGTTCCGGTCGTCGGGCCCGGGTGGGCAGAGCGTGAACACGACCGACTCCGCGGTCCGCATCACCCACCTGCCGACCGGCATCGTGGTCTCGATGCAGAACGAGAAGTCCCAGCTGCAGAACCGCGAGCAGGCGATGCGGGTGCTCCGGTCCCGGCTGCTCGCCGCTGCTCAGGAGGCCGCCGACCAGGAGGCGTCCGACGCCCGCCGGTTGCAGATCCGGACCGTCGACCGGTCCGAGCGGATCCGCACCTACAACTTCCCGGAGAACCGGTTCTCCGACCACCGCGTCGGCTACAAGGCGCACAACCTCGACCAGGTCCTCGGCGGCGAGCTCGCGCCGGTCATCCAGGCCCTGACCGAGGCCGACCTGGCCGCCCGCCTCGAGGCCGTCGACTCGAAGTGAGTACGAAAGCCTTGCTCGGCGAGGCGACGGCACGACTGCGCGCGGCCGGCATCGCCTCACCCGACTTCGACGCCGCCGAACTGCTCGCCTTCGTCACCGGCTCGAGCCGCTTGCATCTCTCCGTCCCGACCGCCGACCAGAAGCTCCGGTTCGACGACCTGATCGCCAGGCGCGCCGCCCGCGAACCTCTGCAACACCTCACCGGTACGGCGGCCTTCCGCTACCGGGAGCTCGCGGTCGGGCCAGGGGTCTTCGTGCCGCGGCCGGAGACCGAGGTGATGGTCGGCTGGATCCTCGACCGCATCGCCGACGTTCCCCAGCCGTTGGTTGTCGACCTCTGCTCGGGCTCGGGCGCGATCGCGGGTGCCGTCGCGACCGAGCGCCCGGACAGCATTGTGCACGCGGTCGAGCTGTCACCCGAGGCGTGCGTCTGGGCCCGGCGCAATCTGGCCGGCACCGGTGCGGTCCTGCACGAGGGCGACATCGACGGTTGCCTGCCCGAGTTCGACGGTCAGGTGGACGCGGTGATCTCCAACCCGCCGTACATCCCTTTGACCGCTTGGGAATCCGTCACCGCCGAGGTCCGCGACCACGACCCGGCCCTGGCGCTGTGGTCCGGCGACGACGGCCTCGACGAGATCAAGGTGGTCGCCGCCACCGCGGGCCGGCTGCTCAAGCCCGGCGGCTGGTTCGCCTGCGAACACGCTGACGTGCAGGGCGAGTCTGCCCCCGCCGTCTTCACCGCCACCGCCTCGTTCACCGAGGTCCGCGACCAACTCGACCTGGCCGGCCGCCACCGCTTCACCACCGGCCGCCGGATCTGACTACTCGTAGACCACGAACTCCGGGCGTGGTTTCAGGGCGAGGACCTGGGCCGGTGTCATCAGCGGGCCCTGGCGGGCGTCCTCGGTGTAGAAGAGTTTGAAGCCGGCGTGGACGGCGGCCGGTGGGTTGGTGGTCAGCTTGGCCCAGGTCTTGAGCTTGTCGACACGGGCTCCGATCCCGTCGACGGACTTGATCGTCACGACGCCTGGGTGTTTCTTGAGAGCCTGTTCGTTGCTGACGATCCGCGGCGACAACTGGTGAAAGACGAACGCCTTCTCCGGTAGGTCGTTGGCCTGCACCAGCCCCGACAGGTACGACGCGATGCTGTCGAGCTCGACGCCCGTCGTATGACCGAAGACCCGGCCCGGCACCTGACCCGGCCCGACCGCCCACTCCGGATCGAAGGCCAGGCCGACATCCGGCTCCTTCAGCCAGCGTTCCAGCCGTTTCACCTCGGGCAGGATCTTCGCCCGGCCCGGCTGGATGTCGAGCAGCAACAGCATCCGGTGCTTGCGGGCGACAGTCAGGTACTCCTCGATCGCCGCGTCCGGCAGCCGGCCCCGGTACAGCCCGTCCTTGCCCCGCGATCCCCTCGCGACCACGGCGATCAGCTCCATCACCGGCTGCGGCGTCCGCCCGGCCGCATAGGCCCGCGACAGCTTCTCCAGCTTCGCCGCCTTCGCATCGAGGTTCTTGTCCAGCGGTCCGAGTGCCGGCGATCCGGGCAGGCCGACATAACCAACCAGTTGGTACTTCGGGAAGATCGTTCGTCCGCCGCGCGGCAGGTCACCGTCGGCCGGCGGGGGAGGAGGGGTCGGCGAACTCGGACTGATCGTCCTCGTCGGCGCGGGCGCCGGGCTGGCGGGACCGGGGACGTCGCTGCAGGCCGCAAGGCTCAGCAGAACGACGGCCACCACCCCACAGACTTTCCGCACCGGACCAGAGAACCACACTCCTCCACCGCGGGTCGGCTAAGCGTTCACGTAGGTGTCGATCTCGTTCAGCAGAGCGTTCTTGACCGAGTCCTCGGCGAAGGACACCCGGACGGCGGTCTTCGCCAGTTCGGCGACGCCGGACTCGTCGAGGTCGAGCAGTTGCGCGGCGACGGCGTACTCGTTGATGAGGTCGGTGCCGAACATCGGGGGGTCGTCGGAGTTGATCGTGACCACGAGTCCGGCCTCGACCATCGCGCGCAGCGGGTGCTCGTCGTACGACGCGACCGCGCGGGTGGCGATGTTCGACGTCGGGCTGACCTCGAGCGGGATCCGGTGCTCGCCCAGGTAGCCGACCAGGGCCGGGTCCTGCATCGTCGACGTACCGTGGCCGATCCGCTCGGCCTTCAGCACCCGGACCGCGTCCCAGATCGTCTCCGGCCCGGTGGTCTCGCCCGCGTGCGGCACGCTGTGCAGCCCGGCCGCGATGGCGGCCTCGAAGTGCGGCTGGAACTGCGGCCGCGGTACGCCGATCTCCGGCCCACCGAGCCCGAACCCGACCAGGCCGTCGGGCCGGATCTTGGTCGCGATCCGCAGCGTCTCGTCGGCGCCCGGCAACCCGTCCTCGCCGGAGATGTCGAAGATCCAGCGCAGCGTGATCCCGAACTCCTTCTCGGCCGCCACCCGGGCGTCCTCGATCGCCTCGCAGAACGCCTCGGCCGCGATCCCGCGGACCACGGACGTGTACGGCGTCACGGTCAGCTCGGCGTACCGCAGGTTCTGCTGCACGGCCATCTCGCGGGCGACCTCGTAGGTCAGCAGCCGGACGTCCTCGGGGGTCTTGATCAGCTCGACCACGCTCAGGTAGATGTCGATGAAGTGGGCGAAGTCGCTGAACTTGAAGTACTCCGCGAGCAGCGCCGGGTCGGTCGGCACCGGCGACTCGGGGTGCCGGGCGGCGAGCTCGGCGACGATCCGCGGCGACGCGGATCCGACGTGGTGGACATGCAGCTCGGCCTTGGGCAACCCGGCGAGGAACTCACGCGACACAGTCATGTCGGGATCCTAGGGAGTCAGCCGGTCGACTGGCCGGAAAGTTGACAATCATTTGTCAGGAAGGGCCTCGCTGTAGGCCGGTTGGAGTCGGAGACCACCGGAGTGGCACGATTCGGTGCGTGAGTGAGCGCTTCGACTTCACCGGCGACGAGCTGGCCCCCGCCTACCGAGCGGCCGTGGACGCCATCGAGGCCGGTGAGCTGGTCGTCCTGCCGACCGACACCGTCTATGGCATCGCCGCGGACGCCTTCAAGGCCGACGCCGTGCAGCGGCTGCTGGACGCCAAGGGGCGCGGGCGGGACATGCCGCCG
Source organism: Kribbella sp. NBC_01484 (assembly GCF_036227145.1). NCBI lineage: Bacteria > Bacillati > Actinomycetota > Actinomycetes > Propionibacteriales > Kribbellaceae > Kribbella > Kribbella sp. NBC_01484. Next base: position 202,087 of record NZ_CP109437.1, on the reverse strand, counting down.
CCGGTGCTGATCTCGGTGGTCGAGTCGCTGGACGCGCTCGCCACCGACGTCCCCGAGGCGGGTCGCAAGCTCTGCCAGGAGTTCTGGCCCGGGCCGCTGACGGTGATCTGTCACGCGCAGACGTCGCTGATGTGGGACCTGGGGGAGACCCAGGGCACCGTCGCGCTCCGCGTGCCCGACCACGAGAACACCCGCGAACTGCTCTCCCGGACCGGACCGCTCGCGGTCAGCTCGGCGAACAAGAGCGGCCGCCCGGCCGCCCTGGACGTGTACGACGCCGAGGAGCAACTGGAGGACACGGTCGCGGTGTACCTCGACGGTGGCGCCGTGACCGGTGGCGAGCCGTCGACGATCGTCGACCTCACCGGTGACACGCCGCACGTCGTACGCCTCGGCGCTCTCTCGCTGGACCGGCTGCGGGCCGTCGTACCAGAGGTCACCTCGGACGACGACGAGAAGCCCGACGAGAAGCCGGCCGACGACGAGAAGCCGGCCGACGACGAGAAGCCGGCTGACGACGAGAAGCCCGCTGAAGAAGGCGAGCCAACTAAAGCGCCGGTCGAGGCGTCCAACTCGGAAGAGAAGGATGACGAGAAGCCAACAGAACCCGATGTGAGGCCTGCGGACTAGTGCGCGAGTACCTGCTGGTCCTGTTCGTGGCGATGGCCACGACCTTTCTGCTGACCGGCGTGGCCAGGCAGATCGCGCTGCGCTACGGCGCCGTCGCGAAGGTGCGGGCCCGGGACGTGCACAAGGTGCCGATCCCGTACTTCGGCGGCATCTCGATCCTCGGCGGCCTGATCGCCGGATTCGCGGTCGCCTCCAGCCTGCCGTTCCTCGGTGACAGCCTGCAGGTCGCGCACGACGCCCGGGCGATCCTGATCGGCGGCGTGGTGATCTGCGCGGTCGGCGTGGTCGACGACCTGTTCGAGCTGGACGCGATCACCAAACTGGCCGGCGAGGTCCTCGCGGTCGGCGTGATGGTTGTTCAAGGCATCCAGTTGTACTGGCTCCCGCTGCCCGGCGGTGTCGTTTCGCCTTCGCCTGCTCAGCTCGCGGTGCTGACCGCGGGCATCCTGCTGGTGTCCTGCAACGCGGTGAACTTCGTCGACGGCCTGGACGGCCTGGCCGCCGGGGTCACCGCGATCGGGGCGACCGCCTTCTTCACGTACTCGTACCTGCTGAACGTCCACGAGAACCTCGACCGGGCGACCACCTCGACCCTGATCACGGTCGCGCTCGCCGGTGCGTGCCTCGGCTTCCTGCCGCACAACTTCTTCCCGGCTCGGGTGTTCATGGGCGACTCCGGTGCCCTGCTGATCGGCTTGATGCTCGCCGCGTCCACGATCAGCCTCACCGGCCAGATGGACCCGAACGCGGTCCCGTACGAGGTCGGTGGCTCCAGCCTGCTGCCGGCGCTGCTCCCGTTGGTCCTCCCGATCGCCGTCCTCGCGATCCCCGCCCTGGACCTGACGATGGCCTACGTACGCCGTACCAAGGCCGGCCGGTCGCCGTTCGCCGCGGACAAGCTGCACCTGCACCACCGGCTGATGCAGCGCGGCCACTCGCACCGCCGGGCCGTCCTGCTGATGTACCTCTGGACCGCCTTGATCGCGTACGGCGTGGTCGTCCTCGGACTGGTGTTGACCTGGTGGACGGCCCTGATCGTGCTGGCCGTCGCGGTCACCGCGGTCCTGCTCACCACCGGTCTGCCGCGCCGATCCCGGAAACCGCTCGCCAAGGTCTGAGCCGAGTCCGATCGCGAATTGACAGGGACCAGACCACTCATCAGCGTGGCCTACCGATAGGGTGTTCGTGTACAGCGGCAGGGAGCTCGTTTTGCTGACCGTGCAGACTTTGTGCTAGTTTTCACAAGCACCAGCAAAGTACAGCGACACCCCTGACCCCGCCCACCCGACGACCAGGCCGCGAGACCTGGTCGCCAGCAGGACGGAACCACCAGATGGCTCCTTCGGCTCACAGTCCGAAAGTCGCCGGCCAGGCCACCAGGCACCCGGCGCTAGCGATGCTGCGTGGCGCTCTGATCGCCGCGCTCGTCGTCGGTGTCAACGCGACTGCGGTGTCCGCCGTCGCAGCCGGTCTGCCCGGCTTGTGGGGAGCGTTGCTGGGGCTGCTGATGGTGGTCGTCTTCTCCGGCGCCGGCCTGTTCGCGCTGCATCTGTCCCGGCGGACCTCGCCGACCATGCAGCTCGCCCTCGCGATGGCGTCGTACACCGGCCGGATCGCGGTCTTCGGCGGTCTGCTCGCCATCGCGCTGAGCTCGGACAGCCTGGCCGAACACGTGAATCTCACCGTGCTCGGCGTGGTCGCGGTGGTCGTCGTGATGGGCTGGACGGCCGGCGAGATCTGGGCCTGGTCGCGGCTGCGCGTGCCGATCTACGACCTCGACGAAGAGGTGACGGCGTGAGCACCCTGGGTAACGTTTTCCCCGCTGTGGCAGAGGTTACGGGTGCCGATGTGACCGGTCCGGTCCACTCCTGGTACGTTTCGGTTGCCCATGAGCGAGCACGAGGATCCGAAGCCATCACCCCCGAATTCGGGCGACGGCTGGCGGGTCCTGTCCTACTTGATCGGCGGCGTCGTGGTGTACGGCGCCATCGGGCTCGGGTTGGATCGCCTCTTCGGCACCCAGTTCTTACTCCCGGTGGGCATCGTCCTCGGTGCCGGGCTCACCGTTCTGTTGTTGCACTTCCGGTACGGAAAGTCCTGATTCCCTCGGGGTCTGGCCTGATCCGCGCCGGGTCTGACGTTGTTGACCGCCATGCCCTGAGCCGCCCTGCCCTTAGCCACAAGGCGTCCGACTTGAGCACGACGCGAGAGGAGACCCGGTGACCGCCGGCGTTCCGACCGAGTTCATCGCACCCGGTCCACAGAGTTTCGACACCCCGCCGATCATCGATGGCGTGGACTGGTTCACCAAGCCCGTGCTGGTGTCCGCACTGACCGTCGTCGTCATCCTGTGGTTCTTCTGGGGTGCGTCCCGCAAGGCCGCCGTCGTCCCGGGCAAGCTGCAGTTCGCCGGCGAGCTCGGGTACAACTTCGTCCGCAACTCGATCGCCCGCGACGCGATCGGCAGCCAGGAATACATGAAGTACGTGCCGTATCTGACCGGCCTGTTCTTCTTCATCCTGCTGAACAACGTCGCGGCCACCATCCCGCTGGTCCAGTTCCCGACCTTCAGCCACATCGGCTGGGCGTACAGCGCCGCGATCATGACCTGGGTCATCTACAACGCGGTCGGCATCAGGAAGCACGGTCCCTGGGGCTACTTCAAGCACCAGACCATGCCGCCCGGTGTGCCGTGGTGGCTGATGCCGCTGATGATCCCGATCGAGTTCATCTCGAACATCGTGGTCCGGCCGATCTCGCTGAGCCTGCGGTTGTTCGCGAACATGTTCGCCGGCCACATCCTGCTGCTGGTGTTCGTGCTCGGCGGTGAGTACCTGGTGTTCGAGGCCAACAGCATCGCGCTGGCCGGCGTCGGCATCCTGACCTGGATCATGGGCCTCGCGATCGGTGGACTGGAGCTGTTCGTGCAGTGCATCCAGGCCTACATCTTCGTGGTGCTCACCGCGCAGTACATCGGCAGCGCCATCGCCGAGGACCACTGAGAACCAACCACCCAGACCCGTACGTAACGGAAACCCGGATAGCCCCTATCCGTACTGAAAGGAAACACCGGACCATGGCAAGTGACCTGGCTCTCGCAATCACCGGCAATATCGCCGTTCTCGGCTACGGCCTGGCCGCGATCGGCCCGGGCGTCGGCGTCGGTCTGATCTTCGCCGCCGTGATCAACGGCACCGCGCGCCAGCCGGAGGCCCAGAGCAAGCTGCAGTCGATCGCGTGGATCGGCTTCGGCGTCACCGAGGTGCTGGCGATCATCGGTATCGCGCTCGCCTTCGTCTTCCGTACCTGAGCCACTTCCTCCGACTGACAGGATCCAGACATGAAGACGTTGGTGCTACCGCTCAGCGATGCGGCCGGTGAGACCACGAATCCGCTGATCCCGCACCCCACCGAGATCATCTTCGCCTTCGTTTTCCTGGTCCTGCTGGCCATCGCCTTCGCCAAGTACGTCGTCCCCCGGTTCGAGAAGGCATACGCCGACCGGACCGCGGCGATCGAAGGCGGGATGGACGCGGCCAAGCAGGCTCAGGCCGAGGCGAAGGCGGCTTTGGACAAGTACAACGCGCAGCTGGCCGAGGCCCGGCAGGAGGCTGCGAAGATCCGCGAGGACGCCCGCGAGCAGGGTGCCCAGATCATCGCGGAGATGCGCGAGCAGGCGAACGCCGAGGCCGAGCGGATCGTCATGCACGCGCGGACCCAGATCGACGCGGAGCGGACCCAGGCGGTCGCTTCGCTGCGCAGCGAGGTCGGCACCATGGCGACCACGCTGGCCGGCCGGATCGTCGGCGAGTCGCTCGAGGACGAGGCGCGTCAGCGTCGCACCGTCGAGCGCTTCCTGGCCGATCTCGAGGCGTCGGAGTCCGCTCGTCAGGCCGTCGGAACGGACGGCTGATGCGCGGCGCGTCGAACGAGTCACTCGCCCGGGCCGCGGAGGCCCTGGCGGGTGTCACCGTGACCGAGGGGCTGGGCGCCGAGCTGTTCTCGGTCGCCAAGCTGCTGGACGGCAGCGGCGCGCTCCGGCGTGCACTGACCGATCCGGCCCGGCCCCGCGACGCCCGCGTCTCCCTGGTCCAGCAGCTGTTCGGCGGCAAGATCTCCACCCAGGCGCAGGAGATCCTGACCACGGCGGTGGCCGGTCGCTGGGTCGGCGGCCGGGACCTCGGGAACGCCCTCGACCAGCTCAGCGTGCAGGCCGAGGTGGCGTACGCCGACGGCCGGCGCAAGCTGGACGACCTCGAGGACGAGCTGTTCCGGCTGGACCGGATCGTCGCGGCGGAGCGGGGACTGAGCGACAAGCTCAGCGACCGCAACATCCCGCTCGCGGCCCGGCAGGAACTGCTCGCCGGACTGCTGCAGGGCAAGGCCGATGCCGTCACGGTGCGGCTGGCCGAGCGTGCGGTGGACGGCCGGGGCCGCAGCTTCGCGGCCTCGATGCGGACGTACCAGGTCGCCGCGGCGGCCCGGCGCAACGCCAGCATCGCGACCGTGCGGGTCGCCACCGACCTGACCGAGGGCGAGCGCGAACGGCTCGCCGCGACGCTGGGACAGCAGTACGGCCGGGACATCCAGCTGAACGTCATCGTCGACCCGAACGTGGTCGGCGGCGTCCGGGTGGACATCGGCGACGAAGTGATCGACGGAACCATCGCGGCCAGGCTCGACGAGGCGCAACGGCGCATCGCGGGCTGAACCCCCTTAACGACATAAAGCGGCGCTAAGGGTCGGGAAAGCCTTTAGAGCCACAACAGGCCAGCAAGGGTCAAGGAAGCAGGAAACACAATGGCTGAGCTCACGATCAGGCCGGAGGAGATCCGGGACGCCCTGGATCGGTTCGTCACCGAGTACCAACCGGAGCAGGCGAGCCGGGAAGAGGTCGGCACCGTGATCGACGCGGGTGACGGCATCGCGCACGTCGAGGGCCTGCCCTCGGCGATGACCAACGAGCTGCTCGAGTTCGAGGACGGCACCCGGGGCATCGCGCTGAACCTGGACACCCGCGACATCGGTGTCGTCGTCCTCGGTGAGTTCGACGGGATCGACGAGGGCCAGCAGGTCCGCCGGACCGGCACGGTGCTCTCGGTACCGGTCGGCGAGGGCTACCTCGGTCGCGTCGTCGACCCGCTGGGCAAGCCGATCGATGGCCTCGGCGAGATCAAGGACCTCGAGGGCACCCGCGCGCTGGAGCTGCAGGCGGCCGGCGTGATGGACCGCCAGGAGGTCCGCGAGCCGCTGCAGACCGGGATCAAGGCGATCGACGGGATGATCCCGATCGGCCGCGGCCAGCGTGAGCTGATCATCGGTGACCGCAAGACCGGCAAGACGGCGATCGCGGTCGACACGATCATCAACCAGAAGGCGAACTGGGACTCCGGCGACCCGAAGAAGCAGGTCCGCTGCATCTACGTCGCGGTCGGCCAGAAGGGCTCCACGATCGCCGCGGTCCGCGGTGCGCTCGAAGAGGCCGGCGCGATGGAGTACACCACCATCGTCGCCTCCCCGGCGTCCGACCCGGCCGGCTTCAAGTACGTCGCGCCGTACACCGGCTCGGCCATCGGCCAGCACTGGATGTACCAGGGCAAGCACGTGCTGATCGTCTTCGACGACCTGACCAAGCAGGCCGAGGCGTACCGCGCGATGTCCCTGCTGCTGCGCCGCCCGCCGGGCCGCGAGGCCTACCCGGGCGACGTGTTCTACCTGCACAGCCGCCTGCTGGAGCGCTGCGCGAAGCTGTCCGACGAGCTCGGCGGCGGCTCGATGACCGGCCTGCCGATCATCGAGACCAAGGCCAACGACGTGTCGGCGTTCATCCCGACCAACGTCATCTCGATCACCGACGGCCAGATCTTCCTGCAGTCCGACCTGTTCAACGCCAACATCCGGCCGGCCATCGACGTCGGTATCTCGGTCTCCCGGGTCGGCGGCGCCGCGCAGGTCAAGGGCATGAAGAACGTGTCCGGCTCGCTGAAGATCGACCTGGCCCAGTTCCGGGCGATGGAGGCGTTCGCGATGTTCGCGTCCGACCTCGACGCCACCTCCCGCCGGCAGCTCGACCGGGGTCAGCGGCTCGTCCAGCTGCTGCGTCAGCCGCAGTACTCGCCGTACCCGGTGGAGGAGCAGATCGTCTCCATCTGGTCCGGTACGAAGGGCAAGTTCGACGACGTGCCGGTGGACGACGTACTGCGCTTCGAGCGGGACTTCCTGGACTACCTGCGGCGCGAGAGCAAGGTGCTCGACGCCATCCGCGAGTCCGGGCTGTTCGGCGACGACGAGGCGCAGGCCGTGACCGAGGCGCTGGACGCGTTCAAGCCGACGTTCCAGACCTCCGAGGGCACGCTGCTCGGCACCGAGGCGGAGGCCGAGGCGATGGACGAGGGCGACGTGGAGCAGGAGCAGATCGTCCGGCAGAAGAGGGGTTGACCGATGCCGGCCAATCTGCGGGAGCTTCGCGATCGCAAGGCCTCGGTCTCGACGATCAAGAAGCTCACCCGGGCGATGGAGCTCATCGCGGCGTCCCGGATCGTCAAGGCGCAACAGCGCGCCCAGGCGGCCGGTCCGTACGCGCGTGAGCTCACCCGTGCCGTGTCGGCGGTGGCGACGTTCTCGAACGTCGACCACCCGCTGACCACCGAGAAGCCGAACCCGAAGCGGGCCGCCGTCCTGCTGATCACCTCCGACCGCGGTCAGGCCGGGGCCTACTCGTCCAACGTGATCCGCGAAGGGGAGCGGCTGAACCAGCTGCTGCGCGACGACCAGAAGGAGATCGTTCCGTACCTCAGCGGCCGCAAGGGCGTTGCGTACTACACCTTCCGGCAGCGCGAGATCGCGCAGTCGTGGACCGGCGACTCCGACAACCCGAGCTTCGCCCGGGCCCGGGAGATCGCCGACGCGCTGATCGAGGCCTTCCTGAAACCGACCGAGGAGGGCGGCGTGGACGAGATCCACATCGTCTTCACCCGGTTCGTGTCGATGCTGACCCAGCGCGCGGACGTGATCCGGCTGCTGCCGCTGGAGGTCGTCGAGGGCGAGGAGACACCGGCGGCGGACGACGTACTGCCGCTGTACGAGTTCGAGCCGTCCGCCGAAGAGGTGCTCGACGGGCTGCTGCCGAAGTACGTCGCCAGCCGGATCCACTACTGCATGCTGCAGGCGGCGGCCTCGGAGCTGGCCAACCGGCAGCGGGCGATGAAGTCCGCGACGGACAACGCGCAGGACCTGATCGAGAAGCTGACGCGGGACCTGAACCAGGCCCGCCAGGCCCAAATTACCCAGGAAATCAGCGAGATCGTCGGTGGCGCCAGCGCGCTGGCCGACGCGAGCGCCGGGAGCGAGTGAGAGAGATGACTGCCACGGTTACCGAGAAGAACGATCACAGCGGAGCGGCCGGGTCTGTTGGCCGCGTCGCCCGGGTGATCGGCCCGGTCGTCGACGTCGAGTTCCCTGCCGACGCGATGCCCGACATGTACAACGCGCTCGAGGTGGACATCACCCTGGGCGACACCACCCAGACGATCACCCTCGAGGTCGCGCTGCACGTCGGCGACAACATCGTCCGGGCGATCTCGATGAAGCCGACCGACGGCCTGGTCCGCGGCACCGAGGTGCGTGACACCGGCGCGGCGATCTCCGTACCCGTCGGCGACGTCACCAAGGGCCGGGTCTGGAGCGTCACGGGCAAGTGCCTGAACCAGGACGAGTCCGAGTTCGAGATCGCCGAGCGCTGGCCGATCCACCGCAAGGCGCCGGCCTTCGACCAGCTCGAGTCGAAGACCGAGATGCTGGAGACCGGCATCAAGGTGCTCGACCTGCTCACGCCGTACGTGCAGGGCGGCAAGATCGGCCTGTTCGGCGGTGCGGGTGTCGGCAAGACCGTGCTGATCCAGGAGATGATCTACCGGATCGCCCACAACTTCGGTGGTACGTCGGTGTTCGCCGGCGTGGGCGAGCGGACCCGTGAGGGCAACGACCTGATCAACGAGATGGAAGAGGCCGGGGTCTTCAAGGACACCGCGCTGGTCTTCGGTCAGATGGACGAGCCGCCGGGCACCCGGCTGCGGGTGGCGCTGTCGGCGCTGACGATGGCGGAGTACTTCCGCGACGTCAAGGAGCAGGACGTGCTGCTCTTCATCGACAACATCTTCCGGTTCACCCAGGCCGGTTCCGAGGTCTCCACGCTGCTCGGCCGGATGCCTTCGGCCGTGGGGTACCAGCCGAACCTGGCCGACGAGATGGGTGTGCTGCAGGAGCGGATCACCTCGACCCGGGGTCACTCGATCACCTCGATGCAGGCGATCTACGTGCCCGCCGACGACTACACCGACCCGGCGCCGGCGACCACCTTCGCCCACCTCGACGCGACCACCGAGCTCTCCCGCGACATCGCGTCGCGTGGTCTGTACCCGGCCGTCGACCCGCTGACCTCGACGTCGCGGATCCTCGACCCGCAGTACATCGGCCAGGAGCACTACGACGTGGCCGTCCGGGTGAAGCAGATCCTGCAGAAGAACAAGGAACTGCAGGACATCATCGCCATCCTGGGTGTCGACGAGCTCTCCGAAGAGGACAAGATCACCGTCGCCCGCGCGCGCCGGATCGAGCAGTTCCTCTCCCAGAACACCTACATGGCGGAGAAGTTCACCAACATCCCGGGCTCCACCGTGCCGCTGAAGGACACCATCGAGTCCTTCAAGAAGATCACCGAAGGCGAGTGCGACCACATCGCCGAGCAGGCGTTCTTCAACGTCGGTTCGCTCGAGGACGTCGAGCGCAAGTGGGCCGAGCTTCAGAAAGAACAGTGACTGACATGGCTGTTTCCGATTCAGCCGCTGCCAAGCACCTCGAGGTCGCGCTGGTCGCGGCCGAGCGGACCGTGTGGCAGGGCCAGGCCAAGATCGTCATCGCCCGGACCACGGACGGTGACGTCGGGATCCTGCCCGGCCACGCGCCACTGCTGGGCCTGCTCCAGGGTGGCACCGTGCAGGTGCGGACCGTCGACGACGAGTACTTCGTCGCGGCCGCGCCGGACGGCTTCATCTCGGTGGCGAACGACCGGGTCTCGATCCTGGCCGAGGACGCCGAGATGGGTCACGACATCGACCTTGAGGAGGCCCGGCGCGAGCTCGAGCAGGCGCTCGCGACCGGCACCGCGAGCAACGCCGACGCCGACGAGGTGCGACTCGCCGAGGCCCGGGTCAGGGCCGCCGAGACGACGACCTGACCGCACCTGCCATAATTGAACATCGTCACTGACAGTACGGTTCTCCGGCGGTGCCCGGGGCGGCAGTACCGGCTATTGGGCACCGGAAATGGGGTCGGCAAGGTATGAGGACAGTCCTCGATGTCGTCGGGGTCTGTCTGCTTGCCGCCGTACTGCTGATCATCATCTTCGCGTTCCGCCGTCGCTGGTTGTCCAGGGACGGCGGAACGTTTGATTGCAGCCTGCAACTCGCCGAGAAGGACCACGGTCGCGGCTGGGCCCTCGGCCTGGCCCGCTACGTCGGCGATGAGTTGCAGTGGTTTCGCGTCTTCAGCCTCGCCTGGTGGCCCAAGCTCGTGGTCAACCGCCGCCAGCTCGAAGGCGTCACCACCCGCCGCCCGATGGGCAACGAGCCCCTCGTCACGTACGCCGGCCACGTCATCGTCGACGCCGAGCTCCGCGACCGGACCGTCCACTTCGCCATGACCGAAGAAGCCCTCACCGGCGTCCTGGCCTGGATGGAATCCGCCCCACCGAGCACCCAGACGTACCTCTGACCGATATTCGGTGGGCACCGCGACGACCGTGTGCCACCATCGCCGCATGACAGCTTTCTTCCGACTGGGCTAGCTCCCGCTGGCCGGTCGAGGCTTTGCCCGCAGCCAGCGAGGCGGGAGCTGATCGTTCGATCGCTCCCGACGCTGACCGGGAGAACACTGTCATGCATTCTGCGCGTAGTGACGCGGCGGAGTCGATCACTCAGGTGCTCGTGCGGACTGTCACGGGGCTGGAGCGCCTTGCGGCCGAGGAGTTGGCGGCCGCGGGTCATCGTGTGATCGACGTGTCCAAACGCCAAATAGTTGTCGAAGCCACCACCGCGGCCATCATCACCAGCTCGCCTCGGCTGGCCGATGATCTGTTTGTCGTGCGGGCTGCTGTGGCGGATCCGGGGCCGACGAAGCAGGCGCTGGCTGCTGCGGTTCGCGGTCTGGCGGTGCCGGGTACCCGCGGGCCGTTCGCGGTGAGTGCGTCGTTTCAGGGGCGGCGTAACTTCAGCCGCTTCGATGTCGAGGATCTGATCGGCGGGCGGATCGACGCTGGCACGTACCACTCCCGCCGTACGGGCGCGGTTCCGCCGGCTGAGCGGGTCGACTGGCGGGTTGTACTCGACGGGAAGACGTTGTGGATTGCGGTGCGGCCGTTCGAGGTGCCGCTTCATCGGCGGGCCTGGCGTCGGCGGACGGTGGCCGGGAGCCTGCATCCGCCGGTCGCGGCGGCGATGGCCGGACTGGCCGGCATCAGGGCGGGGCAGCGGGTGCTGGATCCGTTCTGTGGCGCGGGGACGCTGCTGCTCGAGGCATACGCCATCGAGCCCGGTGCGAACTATCTGGGGATCGATCGGCAACCGGCTGCTCTTGCCGCGGCCCGCGCGAACTCTCCGAGCCGGGAAGTCACCTGGCGGACGGGTGACGCCGCCCGGCTGTCCGACCCAGTGGATCGCATCCTGACCAACCCGCCCTGGAACGTCCGCGTGAGCCTCGGCGACTTCGCGCCGTACCTGCGGGAGTGGCGGCGGGTGCTGAGGCCGGGCGGGCGCGTGGTCGCGATCCTCAACCAGGAGCAGGCGGCGCGGATCAGCGTCGATGCTGCCTGGCGAGTGGTCGAGGCGTACGACGTGGCTGTCGCGGGCCGGCATCCCCGGATCGTGGTGGCCGAAAGAAGTGCGCATACGTATGATCCGGGACCAGCGACGGCCGTCGCCGCACCCCGCTGACGAAGGAGCGAAACGCGTGGAACTCACGACGGACGTCCTGGTGGTCGGGGGCGGCCTTGGAGGTGTCGCGGCCGCGCTTGCCGCGGTGCGGCTGGGACAGCGCGTCGTCCTCACCGAGTCGACAGACTGGCTCGGCGGCCAGCTGACCAGCCAACTGGTGCCACCCGACGAGCACCCGTGGATCGAGGAGTACGCCGCTCCCGGGTACTCCGAACTCCGCCGGCGGATCCGGGACTACTACCGGCGCAACTACCCGCTGCGACCCGAGGTGGCCGCCGATCCGCTGCTCGACCCGGGGCGCGGCGTCGTCAGCCGGTTCTGCCACGAACCGCGGGTCGCCGCGGCGGTGCTCGAGGAAATGCTCGCACCCTGGCGGGCGAGCGGCCACCTGACCGTTCATCTCGAGCACGAGCCGATCGCGGCGCACACCGGTGGCGACGAGATCGACGCAGTGACGCTACGCGACCTCCGCTCCGGCAACGAGCTGACCGTATCGGCCGCGTACGTCGTCGACGCGACCGAGCTCGGTGACCTGGTGGAACTGGCCGGGGTGGAGCACGTGGTCGGCGCCGAGAGCCGTGCCACCACCGGCGAGTTGCACGCGCCCGAGGTTGCCGATCCGCTGGACCAGCAGGCCTTCTCGTCGTGTTTCGCGCTGGAGCACCGGCCAGGGGAGGACCACACCATCGACCGGCCGGCCGGGTACGCGCACTGGCACGACCACATCGCGCCGTTCTGGCCGGGACCGCAGTTGTCCTGGGAGGACGTCGTACCGGTCACGTTGGAGCGCCGGGAGTGGCGGTTGTTCGAGGCGAACCCGGACCGGCTCGCGCCTTTCTCGCTGTGGCGGTACCGGCGGATCCTTGCCAGCAGCAACTTCCTGGACGGAGCGATCCCCGACGTCACCGTCGTGAACTGGCCGCAGCTCGACTACTGGGAGCAGCCGCTCGTCGGGGCAGCGGACCCCGCCGCGGCGCTGGCCGCGAGCCGGGACCTGTCCTTGTCCTTCCTGTATTGGATGCAGACCGAGGGCGGCTACCCCGGTTTGCGGCTGCGGCCGGATGTCACGGGTACGGCCGACGGTCTGGCGAAGGCGCCGTACATCCGGGAATCGCGGCGGATCCAGGCCGAGTTCACCGTGCTCGAGCAGCACGTCGGGGTCGAGGCGCGGCCGGACGGGTCGGGGAGTGAGGTGTTCGCCGACAGCGTCGGGCTCGGACGGTACCGGATCGACCTGCATCCGAGCACGGCCGGCCGCAGCTATGTCGACATCGAGGCTTATCCCTTCCAGATCCCGCTCGGCGCGCTGATCCCGGTCCGCGTCGACAACCTGCTGCCGGCGAACAAGAACATCGGCACGACTCACATCACCAACGGCTGCTACCGCCTGCATCCGGTCGAGTGGAGCATCGGCGAGGCCGTCGGCGCGCTCGTCAGCTTCTGCCTCACGAACGGGCTGTCGCCGCGCAAGGTCCGGAACGACCCGAACCATCTGGCCGACTACCAGCGCCTGCTCACGAACGAGCTCGGCGTCCGGCTCGCCTGGCCGGACGAGATCCGTACGCACCGCGACTGACAGACGAATCCCGCGTTCAGGAAGTCCGCCCTCGCCGGCGACGAGTACATCCAGCCGGTGGTGACGGCGATCCGGTCAATCGCGTCGAACGTGATCCTGATGGGAGTCCGTACTGGAGCACCCGGCTGAACGGTGCGGTGACCGATCCGATTGCTGGGGGCAACATCGCGTACGTCCACCACCTCGATCCGAACCAGGGTCCGGCGACCGCAGCCAACCAGGTGACGGCGGGTACGACGTCGGGTTGGGGGCTGCCGTTGCGGCAGTACCTGGATGTGCGATCACAGATCGGCTGGCGGGGGTGGATCTTCGACAACCTTTGGGCGCCGGTGATGTCCGACAAGAACTGGAACCTGATCAGCGGTAGATACCAGGGCGCCTTCATCCGCGAATGGCTGGCCGGCTCTCCCGGGGTCTCGCCCTGCTCCGACGACTTGGACCGGGGTGCCACGGTCGTCGCGTCCTCGACGTACGACGCTTCCCCGGGCGCGGCGAAGGCGGTGGACGGGTGTGCATCGGCACCGGCCGCTGGATGTCGGCCGTCGGCGACACGGCACCGGTCCTCACGGTGAATCTAGGCACGTGCAAGGACGTCAACGAGGCCGCGGTACGGCTACCCGAACGTTGCCACTGGCACCGTCCTGACCGTCTTCCAGGTCGCGGCGCACACCGCCGCCGGCTAGGTCCAGCTCGGCGTCGTCGTCACCGTCGACACCCGGCCCCTCGTCTCATTCGCCGGACCACAGGTCTCGGCGTACGCGCGTTCGGACGTAACTCGTACCGGTCGCCGATCGCCTCGTCGTCCGCCACCGCGGACCAACTCCGCCTGACCATCACAGACCCTCCAGCACCACTCCCGACGTCGCCCGCGTCTACGAGGTCACCGCACTGGAGCTTGAAGGACGCGGTGTCTGCGACCACTCCCAACCGGCAACCACTGGCCGACACCTGGCTCGCTGCACGGCGCACACACACTCCACCAGCCCACGTCAGATGACCGTGCTCCCTACTCGATTCCTGCTCTCGCTCGGTGTGATGTTTTCCCTTGTGGATAAGGGATTTCGGGGCCTCGATGGATTTGCGACGGCCTCATAGCGGTGCGTAGAATCGCACACATGTTCGAAGGAGACCTGGCGACGCTGACGACGGCCGACCTGCTGGCCTCGGCCGCCGACCACGACGCCGAGGCCCGGCGGGTCGACGCGCGGCGCCTGGAACATGCCCAGGTCTATGCCGATCGTTTCCATCCTGACGCGTGCCCGGTCCGGCCGGGCCGGCGGTCGTGGGAGGGCCGCGAACGCGCGGTGGTACTGGGTGGCGACGGCTGCCCGGAGATCCTGGAGTTCGCGATCGCCGAGTTCGCGGTCATGTTGGGGATCTCACCGCGGGTCGCGGCGAACTACATCGGTCAGGCGTTGGCGTTGCGACACCGGTTCCCGTTCACCTGGGCGCGGGTCCTGGCCGGTGAGGCGACCCCGTGGAAGGCGTGCCGCATCGTCTCGGAGTGCGCGAAACTGTCCGAGGACGCGGCCCGGTACGTCGACCGGCGGGTCGCGCCGTTGGTGGACTCGATCACCCCGTACCGGCTGAACAAGATCGTCCAGGCCGCGAAAATGCACGCCGATCCCGACCTGGCGCGGGCCGAGGCCGCCGAGACGGCCCGCGAACGCGGTGTGTTCGTCGGCCGCGCGGATGAGCACGGCACCAAAACCATGTACATCAAGGCCGCCGCCGGCGCGGTCATCCGCAACAAGGCGACCCTCGACGCGATCGCCGACGCCCTCAAAACCTTCGGCGACACCCGCCCCGTCCAGCACCGCCGCGCGGACGCGGTCGGGATCCTCGCCGACCCTCGCTACACCCAAGAACTCCTCACCCAAGCCCGCCACCACCACACCAACACCTCCACCCCGGACACCTCCACCCCGGACACCTCCGCGCCGGACACCTCCGCGCCGGACAGCTCCGCGCCGGACACCTCCAGCCCGGACACCTCCAGCCCGGACCGCTCCGCGCCGGACACCTCCACCCCGGACACCTCGACCCTGGACGCCACCGCTCCGGGCACGACCGCTCGGGAAGGCGTCGGCGCTCCGGGCACCACCGCCCGAGGCGGCACTGCTTCGGGTGCGAGTGCTCCGGGCGCCGAGTGCGCCGAGGCCGGTGACGGTCGCTCTCACGGGACCACCGACCTGGCCCGGGCGCTTGCTGACCACCTGGTCGGATCGGGCCACGGCATCGCTCCCGCGAGGGCCACCGGGATGGCCGGGGCTGCCGCGAAGCCCGGCGTGGGACGAGGTTCCCGGTGGGGTGATGAGGACCGGACCAAGAGAAACGACGAGCCCAGCCCGGACGACGAGGCCGACCGCGACGCACCCCACCCGAGTGGCAGTGATCTGCCCGACCCCCTGGACACCCCAGACACCGTGCCGATCGAACCCTTCGACCCCTCCGACCCCGGCCTACACCTCGACCCCGACGACGGCCAGCCTATGGACGCCGCCGCCCGCCGCGCCCTGCACGCGCGCCTGGCCCAGATCAAACAGGACGCCTACACCATCCACCCCACCCGAACCGGCGAGGACAGCGCCGGTAGTCCCGACCGTGCCGGCGGACGGGTACGTCCGCGCCAGACCGAGGTCTATGTCCACCTCACCGACCACACCCTGGCCACCGGGACCGGCGTGCTGCGCGCCGAGGGCATCGGCCCGTTCCTCGCCGACCAGTTGGCCGAGCTGATCGGCTACGGCCCGTACACCGTGAAGCCGGTCATCGACCTGAACGACGCGGTCAGTGTCGACGCCTACGAGATCCCCGACCGGATCCGCGAACGCGTCAAGCTCACCTACCCGGTCGAGTTGTTCCCTTTCGGCACCCAAGAGACCCGCAGCGGCATGGACCTGGACCACATCCAGCCCTACGACCCCCTCGGCCCACCAGGCCAAACCAGCACCCTGAACCTCGCACCCCTCGGCCGCTTCGGCCACCGGGTCAAGACCCACGCCCACGGATGGACCGTCCACCGCATCGATCCCAAAACCCTGGAATGGACCACACCCCACGGCTTCACCTTCCACGTCGACCCCACCGGCACCCACCGAGTGCCGAAGGCCACGCCGGATCCCTGAACGGTCACCCCAGGCTGAACCGGAACCGGTGCGAGCAGGCCTGCAGGTCGTGCGGCGGGAGGATCGGAGCACCGCTGGTCGGACTACCCAAGCCGTGCTGCAGGGCATCCAGAGTCACCCACACCCTGTCGCCCGCGACCAGATCCTGCGGGTGCGCTGCGGCCGCGAGTTCGGCGATCGTCCACCTGCGAACGGTCAGTGCAAGGTGTGGGTCGCCGGCCAGCCGGATCTTCCCGGCCGTGCCGGACAGTTCGGCCCAACGTACGTCTGCCCGCGAGCCGTTCTCCTGCGGATAGAGGAACGGTACCTGGTAGTCGTCGATGGTCGAGGTGTAGCGGCCGATGCGCGCGGCCGCCCGCGAATCCGGATACGCCTGCCCTGGCCCCAGCCCGAACCAGCTCACGTCCTGGAATCCACCCGGCAGCCCGAACGTCACCCCAACCCTTGCCCAAGGCACCATCCACTGACCAGCCGGCTCCACCTCCACCTCAGCTGCCAGCCGATCCCCTTCCGCCCTCCATCGGTACGTCGTCAACACCCGAGCGTCCGTAGCCGCCACCCCCACCATCGTCACCACAACCAACTCGTCGCCGGCCGCCTCCACGGACACCGTCCGATACCGCAACCGATCCAGCCCGGCGTTGGCCCATCGCGTCTTCCGGTCCAACGTGGTCGCATCCCAGGTCCGCGCATCGTGCTGAGTAGGCGCCCGCCACAACTCCAACGGCACGTGCTCAACCTCCCACCCAGACAGGCTGATCAGCCTCCCGGTCCGCCCACAGAACCGCCCCGCCCCAAGCCGGACCTCGCCGCCATCCTCCAATCTGGTGGGCTGACCCACGGCACCGCGGGGTGACGCACCGGAGTCCGGGGTGCGAACCCACCGGCTGGTGGGCTGACCCAGGAGATTGGGGTGCGCGGGCTGCGCGTTCGGGGTGACCTGCGCTTGGGTGAAGGCGATCTCGTGTCCCGCAGTTGCCCACGGGGTGTCGTTGGCCAGCACTGCCCGGACTGTCAGCCAGCGTTCGCGGTTCTGAGGCGGCGCGGCGAAGTCGGGCAACTTGACGGTCGCCTCGGTGCCGGGGGCGATCACCGGCGGGTCTAGGGAGCCCTGCGCGACCACCTCACCGTCGTCGGCGAGGTCCCAGTGCAGCGCCAGGTGGGTGGTGTCGAGGACGTCGTACCGATTGATGATCCTCACGGCGTCCGAGACCACGGACAGGTGGACGGGCTCGAAGGCTTTGCGGACCTCCGCGAGGACTGGTTGGGGAGTGAGGTCCGGGAAGACCAGCCCGTCCAGGACGTACGTGCCGTCGTGGAGTTCCTCGCCGAAGTCGCCGCCGTACGCATACGTACCGTCAGGGCGGAGGATGCCGTGCTCCATCCACTCCCAGAGGAAACCGCCCTGGCAGCGTTCGAAGGTGTGGAAGAGCTCCTCGTACTCCGGCAGCCCGCCAGGACCGTTGCCCCCGGCATGCGAGTACTCGCACAACACGAACGGCATCGCCCGCCGCCGCGCGTCCAGGGCCGGATCGTCCAATGGCTTCTCAGCCCGTCGGCCGATCGCCTCGACCTCGGCGTGGGATGCATACATCCGGCTGTACACATCGACGTCCGCACAGGTCAGATCGCCCTCGTAGTGCAGCGGCCGCGACGGATCACGACGACGCGTCCACGCCGCCATCGCCGACAGGTTCGCCCCGACGCCGGCCTCGTTGCCGAGGGACCACATCACCACGGACGGGTGGTTCTTGTCGCGCTCGACCATCCGCCGCATCCGGTCCAGCGAGGCGTCCAGGAAGCGCGGATCGTCGGCCGGGTTCCCGCGCCAGTCCAGCAGGAAGAAGCCGTGCGTCTCGTAGTCGCACTCGTCCATCACCCAGAACCCGAGCTCGTCGCACAGCTCCAGCAGCCGCGAGTCCGGCGGGTAGTGGCTGGTCCGGATCGCGTTGATGTTGTGCTGCTTCATCACCAGCAGTTCCCGCCGCAACCGCTCCGTCGGTACGACGCGACCGAGCACGGGATCGTGTTCGTGCCGGTTGACCCCGTGGAACAACACCCGCCGCCCGTTGACCGTGAGTACGCCGTCGACGATCGCCACCGAACGGAACCCGATCCGCAGCGACACGGTCTCACCGGGGGTCACGACGACGGCGTCGTACAACCGCGGTGCCTCCGCGGACCACGGCTCGACGCCGGGGATCATCACCGACTGACCAGCCGTCGCCTCGACACCCAGTTCCGCGATTCGCACGACCGCACCCGGGACGGATTCCACCCGCAGCGTGCCGGCACCGGTCCGATGGTCGTAGTCAGCATGGACCCAGACATCATCCACACCATCAGCGGGCCGGGCGATCAGCGTGACGTCGCGGAAGATCCCCGGCAGCCACCACATGTCCTGGTCCTCGAGGTAGCTCCCCGACGACCACTGATGCACCCGCACCGCGAGCACGTTCCGCCCCGGACGCAGTACGGCACTCACGTCGAACTCACTCGGCAACCGGCTCCCGCGAGTCACACCGAGCTCGACGCCGTTCAGCCAGACCCGCGCACACGAATCCACCCCGTCGAAGCGCAGTACGGAAGGCCCGTCCCACGACGCCGCCAGGTCGAACACCAGTCGGTGGTCCCCGGTCGGGTTCTCATCGGGCACGTACGGCGGATCGACCGGGAACGGATACTTCTGGTTCGTGTACGACGGCCGCCCGTGCCCGTGCATCGGCCAGCTCGACGGCACCGGCAAGTACGCCCATCCGGAGTCGTCGAAGTCCACTCCCTCGAAGCCATCAGCGGCATCCGCGACCGTCTCCGCCAGCCGAAACCGCCATTGACCATTGAGACTCAGCCGTCCCGCATCCGTGCGTACGGCGGCCCGCGCCGGCAGCACGCCGTAGCCAGGGCCCGGGTCTTCGTAGTACGTCACTCCGAGACCCACACCGTCATCGGCCCGACTGTCCGATTGGCCCACGCGTAATAGGGGATCGCCGTCAGGGTCTGCCCGTCCCGCGCCGGCACCTCGACCGTCGTCACCCCACCCAGCAACTCCAGTCGCTCCCGCTCGACCAACGCACCCGGAACCACCGCCGTCTCATCCAGTACGACGTCCTGGTCCAGCTGCTCGAAGCAGTACACCAACGGCCCACGCTCGATCGCGATACACCCACGGACCGAGTCGATCCGTTCGTCCGGCGACGTACGACGAGCCTCCACGGGCAACTCCAGGACCAGCTCGTCACCGGCCTGCCAGCTCCTCCGAAGCGGAAGCAGCCGCCCGACAGCCCCCGTCCGCTGCTCCACGCCGTTGATCGCAAGCGTGCAGCCGGCGGCCCAGGCGGGAAGGCGAAGGCCCAGGGTCCAGGCCTCGCCCGGCGACTCGGTGACGCGCACCCGAACAGTGCCGTGCCACGGATACTCCGTCGTCACCTCCAGCCCGACCGTGCCAGCACCGATCTCGGCGGTCACCGCAGCCGGCGCGTAGAGCTGCAACTGCACCCCGTTGTCGTCCGACGTCGCGACGAGTTGATCGAGGGACGAGAGCGTGCGCATCACGTTCGGCGGGCAGCACGCCGTCCCGTACCACGGCTGCCTCCCGCCGATCGCGGACCGCTGGTCATCGGCGTACGCGTGCTGTCGCACCTTCAACGTGTTCACGTAGAAGAAGCTGTCCCCGGTCAGCGAGACCCCGGAGGTGACCGCGTTGCACAGCGTCCGCTCGATCAGGTCGGCGTACCTGCTCTCGCCGGTCGCGAGCAGCAGCCGCCAGCTCCACTGCACGCTGGCGATCGCCGCGCACGTCTCGCAGTACGCCGTATCCGGTGGCAACTCGAACGGGTCGCCGAAGGCCTCGCCGTACCACCGCGATCCGACGCCGCCGGTCAGATACGTCTGACTGCCGACCATCGTCTGCCAGGTAGCCCGGAGCGCATCGAGAAGCTCGGTGTCACCGGTCTCGACGGCGACATCGGTCGCCCCAGCCGCGAGATACAACGCCCGCACGGCATGTCCCGCGAGCGTCCGCACGGCGCGCACCGGCAAGTGATCCTGGAAGTACGCCGGCCCATGATGACCCGGCGGGGTCAGTAGCCCGTGCCCGCGCGCCTCGACGAAGTACGACGCCAGCTCCAGGTACGACGGCGTCCCGGTCTCCCGGTACAGATCGACCAGCGCCATCTCGATCAGCGGATGACCGTCGACGCCTTCCAGCCGGCCTGGCCCGAACGTCTTGCACAGCAGATCGGCGAGTCGGCAGGCGACGTCGAGCAGTGTGCGATCACCGGTCGCCCGCGACTGCGCGACCGCGGCTTGCAGCAGGTGGCCGGCGCAGTAGAGCTCGTGCCCCTTCTCCAGATCGCCGTACCGCTGACCGTCGAGCACAAGTCGCGTGTAGGTGTTCAGGTAGCCGTCCGGCTCCTGTGCGGCAGCCACCAGCGCGCTCGTTGTCGTCTGCCAGGCTGCGAGGTCGCCGGCCGGCTCGCGGGCCTGCTCCCAGGCGACCGCCTCGAGCCACTTGTAGACATCCGTGTCCGCGAAGAGCTTCCCCGCGAACTGACCCACGCTCGAGCGATCCGCGGCCCGGCGGAAGTTCAGCAGCGTGCCCGCTTCCTCCAGCCGCTGGGCCGCGGCCGGGATCGTCGAGGTGCGGTTGATCCGCTGGCGTTCGGACCAGAAACCACCGGTGATCCGCGCAGCGCCGAGGGGGAGTGGGCGAAGGGGCATGGCTGAAGGAAACCATCACCGTGACGGGGCCGACAAGGGTTCGGCGCGGGATTGGTGCAAACGATTGCCGCCGCGCGATCTCGTGGCTGCAAACGATTGCAAATCATCCGCGTCATGCTCTTGACACTCCTTCGTAACCTCCGCAACCATGAGGCCCGTCGATCCATTCGATGCCGATTAGATATTCACTCCGGCGGCCGCCCCCTGCGAAAGTGAGGCATGGACGATGACTGAAACTTCCTCCGGCTGGACCCGGCGCGGGTTCGTCGGGACCACCGCCGCCGCGGTCGGCGCGGCCTCCCTGGGGATCGCGCCGACCGCCTCGGCGAAGACCGCGACCGCCGCATCCGCCGCGAGCGGGGACCGGCTGCCCGCGTTCCCCGGTGCCGAGGGCGCCGGGAAGTGGGCCGTCGGCGGCCGCGGTGGTTCCGTCTACGAGGTGACGACGCTGGCCGACTCCGGTCCGGGCTCACTGCGCGAGGGCGTGTCCGGTTCGGACCGGACCATCGTCTTCCGGGTCTCCGGCACCATCGAGCTGCAGTCCCAGTTGCTGATCGCCGGCAACAACCTCACCATCGCGGGTCAGACCGCGCCCGGCGGCGGCATCTGCCTGTCGGGCCACAGCACCGGGATCAAGGGCAGCGCCCACGACATCGTGATCCGCTACCTGCGCTTCCGGCTCGGTGACCACTTCGAGATCGCCGACGACTCCTTCAATACCAACGTGCCCGGCTCGGTCAGCCCGGAGATCCGCAACCTGATCATCGACCACTGCTCGTTCAGCTGGGCGGTCGACGAGTGCCTGTCGCCGTACGGGAACTTCGACGTCACCGTCCAGTGGTGCATCGTCTCGGAGGGCCTGGCGCTGTCCGCACATCCGAAGAACCGGCACGGGTACGGCGGGATCTGGGGTGGCGAGCGCAACACCTACCACCACAACCTGATCGCCCACCAGGGCGGCCGGCAGCCGCGGTTCGGCTACACCGAGGGCATCAACCTCGAGGTCGACCACTACAACAATGTGGTCTACGACCACGGCTACACCTCGGTGTACGGCGGCGAGTGGTCGAACGGCATCAACATCGTCGGCAACTACTACAAGCCCGGCCCGACGACGCTCGGCGAGGTCGCCCCGGTCATCGTGAGCGCGAACCGCGGCGGCCAGTGGTACGTCGCCGGCAACCAGGTCGACGGCCATCCCGACGTCACCGCGCACAACCGGCGGGGCATCCGGTACCCGATCGGCGGCATCGTCGAGCTCGCCGAGCCGCAGCCGATCCCGGGTCGCGGCGACATCCAGTCCGCGGCCAAGGCGTACGAGGCCGTGCTCGCGAACGCCGGCGCGATTCTGCCGCGGCGGGACGCGGCCGATGCCCGGGTGGTCGACGAGGTCCGCAACGGGACCGGACGGCTGATCAACTCCCAGAAGGAGGTCGGCGGATACCCGCCGCTGGTTCAGACCGAGGCGCCCGTGGACTCCGACCACGACGGCATCCCGGACTGGTGGGAGAAGGCGCAAGGCCTGGACCCCAACGATCCGTCCGACGCCCAGAAGATCGCGCCGAACGGCTACACCTACCTGGAGAACTACCTCAACTCGATCGTCCCCGACCCGGTCGGCAGCCCGGCGGTACGGATCACCAGCCCGACGTACAACCAGACGATCCCGGGCCGGACCGCGCCCACCGTGACGGTCGAGGCGGACGCCGCGCCGGCCAAGGGTGGCGAGCTGGCCGGCGTCGAGTTCTTCGTCGGCGACCAGTCGATCGGCTCGGCGGCCACAGCGCCGTACCGGGTGCAGTGGAAGAACGTTGCTGACGGCACCTACTGGGTGACCGCGCGGGCCACCGACCGGAACGGGACGGCGACCCAGTCGACCGCGGTGCCGGTGCACGTCAACCTCCAGTCCGGTACGCCGGGCTGGACGTCCGCTGCCGTCGGCAAGCCGGCGGTCCCGGGCTCGGGCAGCCTCGACAGCGGGATCCTGACGATCAAGGGCTCCGGCCGGATCCTCGGCCGGTCGAGCAACTTCCACTACGTGTACCGCAAGCTCCAGGTCGGCGGCGCCGGATCGGTCGCCCAGATCACCGCCCGGCTGGACAAGATCGCCAAGGTGGCGAACGGGATCACCGCCGGCCTGATGATCCGCGACAGCCTCGACCCGGCCGCGCCGTTCATGTACGGCGGGATCGGGTTCGGCGTGGCCGGCGGGATGGGCACGGTCGGCGACAACGCGAGCGACGCGCCGGACGTCACCGACGACGGCGGCATGAAGGCGCAGGCGATCCGGATCCAGACCGACGGCACGGTGCCGAGTGTCGGGCCGTGGCCGTGGGACGGCAGCTACCTGGATCCCACCAAGCAGTACTGGCTGCGGCTGCTCCGGCGTGAGCGACCGCAGGCGCGGGAGGTCGAGTTCGAGGCCTTCATCTCCACCGACAAGACCAAGTGGGACCGCTTCGGCTACGAGAAGATCATGATGCCGAGCCGGACCTTGTACATCGGACTCGCGATCGACGGCGGCAAGGTGGACAACGCCCTCGTCGACTACGGGACCGCGCAGTTCAGCAACCTCTCGGTCGAGCAGTGAGGCAGGAAGCGATGTCCGGAGCACGACGTACGATCGACCGCCGGCGGATTCTGCAGGGTGGGTTGGGCCTGCTGGTAGCGGCCACAGTCCCCGGCTGCAGTTTCTTCGACACCAAGCCGGCCGGTGCCGGCGCACAGGCTGCCGCAGCCGGTGAGAAGGAGTCGCCGATGCTGAAGGCCCTGGTGGACAAGGGATCCCTGCCGCCACTGGCCGAACGCCTGCCGAAGAACCCGCCCGTGATCAAGCCGCTGTCGGGCCCGGCGCAGTACGGCGGGACCTGGCGCTCGGCCATGCTGACCCAGGAAGACACCCAGTGGCTGTGGTACGCGATGGCCTACGAGCCGCTGGTGCGCTGGAAGCCGGACAAGACCGGCAAGCCCGGGTACGACGAGATCGAGGCGAACGTCGCCGAGTACACGGTCGATGCCGACAGCAAGGAATTCACCTTCACACTGCGCGAGGGCCTGAAGTGGTCCGACGGGAAGCCGTGCACCGCGGACGACATGCTGTTCACCGTGCTCGAGGTGCAGTGCGACACCGGCCTGCACCCGGATGGGATCTACGACGCCTTCCTCTCGCCCGACACCGGCAAGCTGGCCACGATCGAGAAGGTCGACGAGCGGACGGTGAAGTTCACCTACACCGCGCCGCAGCCCTCGCTGCTCGGGCAGATCGCCGACGCGATCTTCCTGCGTGAAGGCGCCTACGGAATGCTGCTGCCGAAGCACTACTTCCAGCAGTTCCACCTGAAGTACAACCCGAACGCGAACGCGCTCGCGAAGAAGGCCGGCGTCGGCAGCTGGACCGACCTGTTCACCCAGAAGCAGAACCCGTTCACCAACGCGGACCAGCCGACGGTGGCGGCGTGGAAGGTGGGCACTGCGCTCGGCAAGGGTTCCGCGGTCACGCTGAGCCGCAACCCGTACTACTGGAAGGTCGACGACCAGGGCCGACAACTGCCCTACATCGACGCCTGCCGGGTCGAGGTGGTCCAGGACGCGCAGGTCGAGCTGCTCAAGGTGATGAACGGCGAGTTCGGCATGCAGTACCGCAACTTCGGCACCCCGCAGAACAAGCCGGTGGTGGCGCAGAACCGGGACAAGGGCGGCTACAAGATCTTCGAGGTGCCGACCCAGCTCACGAACACGATGGTGATCGGGATCAACCAGACGCACAAGGATCCGGTCAAGCGGGCGCTGTTCGCGAACAAGGAGTTCCGGATCGGGCTGTCGTACGCGATCAACCGCAAGGAGATCATCGACGCGGTGTACGCCGGTCAGGGCGAGCCCTGGCAAGGCGCTCCGCCGAAGGATTCGCCGTACTACAACGAGCAGCTCGCCACGCAGTGCCTGGAGTTCGACCTGGCGAAGGCGAACCAGCACCTGGACGCCGCCGGGCTGACGAAGAAGTCGGCGGACGGCCGGCGGCTGGGCGCCGACGGCAAGCCGGTGTCGGTGACCGTGCTGGTCAGCGAGTCGTTCCCGGACCACGTCGAGGCGATCGAGTTCGTCAAGAAGCGCTGGCTCGCGGTCGGCGTCGAGTTGCGGACCCAGGCCGTCAGCGAGGACCTCTACAAGGAGCGGGTCAAGGCCAACGACCACGACGCCGGGACCTGGACCAGCGGCACCTTCGTGCTGCCGACCGGCACCGGTGGCGATCACTACTGGGTACCGACCAACGACGGCAGCGCTCGCTACGGCATCGGCTGGGCGCAGTGGTACCAGTCCCACGGCAAGGAAGGCACCACGCCGCCGCCGGAGGTCCAGAAGCAGCTCGACCTGTTCACCAAGGCCCGCAAC
The DNA here is from genome assembly GCF_036227145.1 of Kribbella sp. NBC_01484. Classification (NCBI taxonomy): domain Bacteria; kingdom Bacillati; phylum Actinomycetota; class Actinomycetes; order Propionibacteriales; family Kribbellaceae; genus Kribbella; species Kribbella sp. NBC_01484. The sequence goes on along the minus strand of NZ_CP109437.1, from coordinate 176,657 downwards.
GAGCCGGACCCCGCGAAGACACTTGACCTGGGCAAGCAGGTGCTGCAGATCGCGGCCGACCAGTTCTACTACATCGGCATCAGCAGCGTGCCGAGCACGTACGGCGTCGTGAAGAACGACTTCCACAACGTACCGGACCAGATGATCGAGGCCGTTGCCCCCGGCATCGTCCATCCCGAGCAGTTCGCGATCGGCACGTAATGCTGCGGTTCGTGACCCGGCGGCTGCTCTGGATGGTCCTGACGCTGGCGGCGATCTCGTTCGTCACCTTCGTCGTGATCAAGCTGCCGCCGGGCGACTACACCTCCACGGTGATCGCGAACGCGGAGGCTCGCGGGCAGGACATCCCGGACTCGCAGATCGCCGAGCTGAAGCGGCACTACGGGCTGGACAAGCCGTTCATGGTGCAGTACCTGACCTGGGTCTCCGGGGTGGTGCTGCACGGCGACCTCGGTCAGTCCTTCGCCTGGAACCAGTCGGTGGCCAGCCTGATCGGCAGCCGGGTGCTGCTCTCGATGGTGCTGTCGATCGCGAGTCTGTTGTTCGTCTGGGCGATCGCGTTCCCGATCGGCATCTACAGCGCCCTGCGGCAGTACTCGCCCGGTGACTACTTCGCGTCGTTCCTCGGCTTCATCGGGATGGCCGTGCCGGAGTTCATGCTCGCACTGGTGATGATGTACGTCGGCTTCCGGTACTTCGGCCAGAGTGTCGGCGGACTGTTCTCCCCGCAGTACTCCGACGCCGCTTGGAACCTGGGCAAGCTGCTGGACCTGATCTCACACCTGTGGATCCCGATCGTCGTGGTCGGCGTGGCCGGCACCGCGGGGCTGATCCGGATCACCCGGGCGAACCTCCTCGACGAGTTGCACAAGCCGTACGTCGCGACCGCTCGGGCCAAGGGTCTGCCGGAGTGGAAGCTCCTGCTGAAGTATCCGGTCCGGATGTCGCTCAGCCCGTTCTTCAGCACGGTCGGCTGGCTGCTGCCCGGCCTGATCAGCGGCGAGACGATCGTGTCGGTGGTCATGAGCCTGCCGACCAGCGGCCCGCTGCTGCTCGGCGCGGTGAAGAGCCAGGACATGTACCTGGTCGGCAGCTTCGTCCTCATCCTCAGCACGCTGACGGTGATCGGCACGATGCTCAGCGACCTCGCGCTGGCCTGGTGGGATCCGCGGATCCGCACCCGGTTCCAGAAGGGATAGGTCAGGATGCTCCAGCAGACAGCGCAGCAGACCGTCCCGCAGACCCAGTGGCGGTTGATGTGGCGCCAGTTCCGCCGCCACAGACTGGCCCTGATCGGGTTGATCGTGCTGGTCCCGATCTATTTCGTCGCGCTCTTCGCGGGCTTCTTCGCGCCGTCCGGCAGCGACACCGCCCACACCTCCCTGCCCTACGCGCCGCCGCAGACGATCCAGTTGTCGACCGAGCACGGCCTGTTCGTCTACGGGTTCTCCTCCACCCGGAACGACGAGACCTTCGAACAGACCTTCACCGTCGACAAGTCCAAGATCATCGACGTCGGGTTGTTCGTCCGCGGCGACAGCTACAAGGTCCTCGGGCTGATCCCGTCCGACATCCACCTGATCGGGCCGGTGAACGCCGGCGACCCGTTCTTCCTGCTCGGAGCCGATCAGTCGGGTCGCGACCTGCTGTCCCGGCTGATCCTCGGCGCCCGGGTCTCGTTGTCGATCGGTCTGGTCGGCGTGTTCGCCAGCTTCCTGCTCGGCATGCTGATCGGCGGCATCTCCGGGTACTACGGCGGCTGGGTCGACAACGCGATCCAGCGGGTCATCGAGTTCATCATGTCGATCCCGACCCTGCCGCTGTGGATGGCGTTGTCGGCGGCGTTGCCCGGCGGCTGGGGGCCACTGACCCGGTACTTCGCGATCACGGTGATCCTCTCGCTGATCGGCTGGACCGGACTGGCCCGGGACGTCCGCGGCCGGTTCCTCAGCCTGCGCGAGGAGGACTTCGTGATGGCCGCGCGGCTGGATGGTGTCAGCCGGCGCGGGATCATCTTCGGCCACATGGTGCCGTCGTTCGCCAGCCACATCATCGCGTCGGTGTCGATGGCGGTGCCCCGGATGATCCTCGGCGAGACCAGCCTGTCGTTCCTGGGCCTCGGTCTGCAGCCGCCGGCGGTGACCTGGGGTGTCCTGCTCGAAGGCGCGCAGAACATCCGGGCCGTCGCCACCGCGCCCTGGCTGCTGACCCCGGGCCTTGCGGTCGTGGTCGTCGTACTGGCCATGAACTTCGTCGGCGACGGTCTCCGCGACGCCGCGGATCCCTACAAGTAGGAGGACTCCGATGGCTACGCCTTTGCTGGAAGTCCGCGACCTGAGGACTCACTTCGAGCTCGACGACGGCGTCGTGAAGGCTGTCGACGGCGTCGACCTGACCGTGAGCCGGGGCCGCACCCTGGCGGTGGTCGGGGAATCCGGCTGCGGCAAGAGTGTCACCGCGCGCTCGATCCTGCGCCTGGTCGAGCGCCCGGCCCGGATCGTCGGCGGCCAGGTCCTCCTGTACGGCGACGAGCCTGGAAGCGACCCGCTGGACCTGGTGGCCGCGAAGGACAAGCGGTTGCGGCAGGTGCGGTGGGCCGACATCGCGATGGTGTTCCAGGAGCCGATGGCGTCGCTCAGTCTGGTACACACGATCGGCGACCAGATCGTCGAGGCGATCCGGCTGCACGAGCAGGTCGGCAAGGCGGTGGCCCGCGAGCGTGCGGTCGAGCTGCTCGGCCGGGTCGGCATCCCGGACCCGCAGCGCCGGGTGGACTCGTATCCGTTCGAGCTCAGTGGCGGCATGCGGCAGCGCGCGATGATCGCGATGGCCCTGTCCTGCCAGCCGCGGTTGCTGATCGCGGACGAGCCGACGACGGCGCTGGACGTGACGACGCAGGCGCAGATCCTCGATCTGCTGCAGGATCTCCAGCAGGAGTTCGGCATGGCGATCATGCTGATCACGCACGACCTGGGCGTCGCCGCGCAGGTCGCCGACGAGGTCGCGGTGATGTACCTCGGCGAGGTGGTCGAGCATGGTCCGGCCGCCTCGGTACTGAGTCGCCCCAAGCATCCCTACACACAAGCGCTGGTGCGCTCGGTACCCCGGCTCGGGCAACTCCGTCAGCGCCGGCTGGCCGCCGTCCGGGGGACCGTGCCGCCGCCGTACGAGCGGCCGTCGGGGTGCCGGTTCCATCCACGGTGTGACGCGTTCATGGCCGGGAAGTGCGACGAGACCGTGCCGGTCCGGGTGCGGACCGACGACATCGACGTCGCCTGCCTGCTGTACGGCGAGGGGGAGCAGTGAGCCTGCTGACGACGAACGGCCTGACCATGCACTTCCCGCTGCATGGCGGGTTCTTCGGCCGGAGCCGCGGTGTGGTGAAGGCGGTCGACGGGGTCGACCTGTCCATCCGCGCCGGCCGGACGCTCGGGCTGGTGGGGGAGTCGGGATGCGGGAAGACCACGCTCGGCCGCTGCATCGTGCGGGCGTACGAGCCGACGTCGGGCAGCATCATGTTCGACGGTGTCGATCTCGCCCCGCTGTCCGAGCGGCAGCTGAAGCCGTACCGCGCGCAGGTCCGGCTGATCTTCCAGGACCCGCACTCCTCGCTCGACCCGCGCAAGACCCTGCGCGACACCGTCGCCGAGCCGTTGCGGGTGCACCAAGGCGGTTCGCGCGACGAGATCGACGACAAGGTCGCCGCGTTGCTGCGTCGCGTCGGACTGCGGGCGGAGTACGCGAACCGTTATCCGCATGCCTTCAGCGGCGGTGAGCGGCAGCGGGTGGTGATCGCTCGTGCCCTGGCGACCGACCCGCGCCTGGTTGTCGCGGACGAGGCGGTCAGCGCGCTCGACGTATCGGTCCGGGCCCAGATCCTCAACCTGCTGAAGGATCTGCAGGAGGAGTCCGGGCTGACCTATCTGTTCGTGTCCCACGACCTCGGCATCGTCGAGCATGTCGCCGACGACGTCGCGGTGATGTACGTCGGCAAGCTCGTCGAGAGTGCATCCACCGAGGAGCTCTACACCAAGCCCCTGCATCCCTACACCGAGGCGCTGCTGAGCGCCGTACCGGATCCCGATCCCGCGTCCCGTGGCAAGCGGTCCCGGATCATGCTCCGCGGCGAGATCGCGGATCCGTCGAAGGTGCCGCCGGGCTGTCCGTTCAGTCCGCGGTGCGGTTACGCCGAGGAGCGTTGCCGCAAGGAAGTACCCGAGCTTCGTGAGGTCGGCGGCCGCCGTGTCGCCTGCCACTTCGCGGAACAGCTGGACCTGAAGGGTGTCACCGCCGTCGTTCCGGCGTGACACCGCCGCCCCAGGAGAAAGGCCCACCATGTCTGACCAAGGAATGTCGCGTCGCGGCTTCGTCCGGAACAGTGCGCTGATCGGCGGCCTCGCCGCCCTCGGCGGCGCGCTGCCCGGCACCGCGGCCGCCGCGACGACCAGTTCGACCTCCGCGGTGCCGCGCGCCGGCGCGCAGTCCGCCGCGGGTACGGTCGACATCCCGAACCGCTACAACAAGCCGTTCTCGGTCGCCGACGACGAGCTGTTCATCTTCGCGGCCAACTTCAAGCCGTTCGAGCTCGGCGGCGACGACGACGGCCGGGAGTCGACCCGGTACTTCGACGCCGTCTACGGCGACGCGATCCGTGCCAGGTTCCCCGGGGTGAAGATCAAGTACGCCACCTGGGACTACCCGATCCGGTACGAGGACATCGCCAAGACCACCCGGGTCCCGGACCTGATCCTGGAGGATCCGCGGCTGCGGATCGACCGCGACCTCGAGCCGCTCGGCTGGGTCCAGGACATGACCGCGTTGGTACAGCAGGCCGGGATCGACCTGACCACGCTGAACGTCGGCTCGGTCGAGCAGGTGAAGTCGCGCTCGGACGGCGGGCTGTACGGCGTCCCGGTGTTCATCGACGAGAGCCTGCTGTTCTACAACAAGCTGATCTTCGACAAGTTCCAGGTGCGGTACCCCGGGCTGGGTTCGACGTACGACGACGTCTACAAGCTGGCCCAGCGGCTGACCCGGCAGGACGGGCTCGACCACTACAAGGGCTACATGCAGCACCCGGACAACTATCTCGTGATGAACCAGCTAGGGGTCTACCCGTTCGTGCCCGGTTCCAGCGAGCAGCCGGCGCCCGAGGATGTCAAGGTCAACCTGACCAGTCCGGCGTGGAAGACCCTCGCGAACAACCTGTACCGGTTCCTGATGATCCCGCGGAACAACTTCACCACGGTGGACGACTTCTTCAAGGGCGACATGAGCTTCCCGGGTCACCTGGCGATGGCGGTCAACAACCTGTCGAAGCTGAACGCGTACGCCCTCAGCCCGCTGTACGTCGAGGAGGACGACGCGGAGCAGTTCGGCGAGTGGGCCAAGAGCGTGCAGATCGGTGTCACCTCGATGCCGGTGCTGTCCCGCGGCTCGACGGCGATCTACCAGCCGGACACCCGGGCCGCGTTCGTCCCGCCGCAGTCCCAGCACAAGGACCAGGCGCTCGAGATCATCAAGTACCTGGTCTCGGAGGAGATGCAGACCCGGATCTCGTCGTACGGGATGAAGGGCGTGCTGAAGACCGACGCGGTGGTCAACGCGTTCGGTACGGCGATCCCCGAGCTGGCCGCGATCGATACGTCCGCCGTGTACTGGGGTGACAACGCTGTGGTCAAGAACTACCAGAACACCGAGTACTGGGACATCCCGCTCTACAAGGTCTTCCGGCAGCACGTGCTCAAGGACGGCATGGACGTCGACTCGTCGCTGCTGGTCGCCGAGCAGCAGGACATCCCCAACTACATCAAGGCCCAGGCCGCCGCAGGACTCACATGGTGATCGATCACCGCTTCGACGGCCGCATCCGCGAGGGTGCGGCCCTCCTGCCGACGATCCACCCGGGCGACAGCCATGCGGCCACCTTGGTCGAGACGCACGCCGGCGATCTGCTGTGTGCGTGGTTCAACGGGCCGGGGGAGGGGGAGCCGGACACGAACATCGTGCTGTCCCGGCTCCCCGCGGGCTCAGACACCTGGCTGCCCCCGGAACAGCTGTCGGCTGACCCGGATCGATCCGAGCAGAACCCCGTGCTGTTCGTGGCTCCTTCGGGTGAGGTCTGGCTGCTGCACACCTCGAACGAGCCGCATGACCAGTCCACGTCGCGCGTGCTCCGCCGTGTCTCGCGCGACGGCGGCATCACCTGGGACCCCAGCACCGTGATGTTCGAGCGGCCCGGCAGCTTCATCAGGAACCCGATCGTTGTGCTGAGCAACGGTGACTGGCTGCTCCCGGCGTACGACTGCGACAAGTCCGCCGAGACCACGGTGATCCAGCTGAGCTCCGACCAGGGCGCGACCTGGACGCGGATCGACCTGCCCGATGCGATCGGTCAGGTGCAGCTGAGCGCGATCGAAACCGCCCCGGGTGAGCTGCTCGGCTACTTCCGCAGCCGTGCCGCCGACCGGATCCACCGGTCGGTCTCGAAGGACGGCGGCCGCACCTGGACCGCACCGGAGCGGACCGCGGTCCCCAACAACAACTCCGCGATCCAGGTGCTGCGGCTGACCGACGGCCGGCTCGTGCTCGTGTTCAACGACTCGTCCGCCGAGCGGGACCAGTTCCGCTGGGTGCCCGACGGGAAGGGCGGCGTACGGCGGAAGACGCTGCGGACACCGCTGACACTGGCGCTGTCCGAGGACGACGGTGCCACCTGGCCGCACTGGCGGAACCTGCAGGTGCAGGACGAGGAGTATCGCGACAACGAGTTCGGGTACTCGTATCCGATGCTGTTGCAGACCCGCGACGGTCGGCTGCACGTCGCGTACTCCTACCTGCGCAAGACCATCAAGCACGTGATCCTGACGCCCGAGTGGATCGAGGCAGGAGACCGGTTTCCATGACTGTCGAGCGGTGGGGACTACACGAGCTCACCCTGTCCGGACCCGCGGACGGCAACCCGTTCGCCGACGTGGAGCTCCGCGTCGCCTACCAGTACCGGAACCGGATCGTGGTGGTCGACGGCTTCTACGACGGCGACGGGATCTACCGCGCCCGGTTCTCGCCGGACCGCGAGGGGGAGTGGTCGTACGTCACGTCGAGCTCCGCGACCGAGCTCGACGGCCACCGCGGTTCGTTCGTGTGCACCCCGCCCGGCCCGGACAACCACGGTCCGGTCGGGGTGCGCGGCTCCCACCACTTCGCGTACGCCGACGGCACGCACTACGACTGCGTCGGGACGACCTGCTACCACTGGACCTACGAGTCCAAGGATCTGCAGGAGCTGACTCTCGCATCGTTGCGGTCGGCCCCTTTCGACAAGGTGCGGATGTGTCTGCTGCCGACGGACGGGATGCGCCCGGACCGGACGCCGTTCGCGGGATCGACGCCGGGGGAGGTGGACGTCGACCGGTTCGATCCCGCGTTCTTCCGCGCCTTCGAGGGCCGGCTCGCGGATCTGCTCGCGCTGGGGATCCAGGCCGACCTGATCCTGTTCCATCCGTACGACCGCGGGGTGTGGGGGTTCGACCGGATGACGCCGGCGCGGGATGCGGCGTACCTGCGGTATGTGGTCGCGCGGCTGGCGGCGTACCGGAACGTCTGGTGGTCGTTGTCGAACGAGTACGACTTCAACCACGAGAAGACGGTCGCGGACTGGGACCGGCTGCTGCAGCTGGTCCAGCGGTACGACCCGTACCAGCGGCTGCGGTCGATCCACAACGGGACCAAGATGTACGAGGTCTTCACGCCGTACGACTTCACCAAGCCGTGGATCACCCACCAGAGCGTGCAGCACTGGGACGGCGCCGAGGTCGCCGCGTGGCGGGCGTGCCCGAAGCCGGTGGTGATCGACGAGATCGGCTACGAGGGCAACGCCGGCCGCCGCTGGGGCAACCTCACCGCCGACGAGCTGGTGCATCGCTTCTGGCAGGGCATGAGTCTCGGCGGGTACGTCGGCCACGGCGAGTCGTTCGTCGACCGCGAGACGCGCGCGTGGATCTCGGTCGGCGGCCGCCTGTACGGCGAGAGCCCCGAGCGGATCGCCTTCCTCCGCTCGGTGTTCGCCGCGCTGCCCCGGTTGGCCGACGGCGAGCTCGACACCGATCGCTGCGTTCTCCACTACCTCGGCGACCGCCAGCCGTCCGCGGTGGACCTGGAACTGCCCGGCGGCACGCCCTTTCATTTCGACCTGATCGACACCCGGGCGATGACCATCACCCCGCTTCCGGGTGAGCACACCAGCCGCATCCGTCTCCCGTCCCGTCCCTACCTAGCTCTGCGAGGCATTCGATGACCGAGGTCGAACGCTGGGGCCTACTGGAGCTACCGGCAGACGGCCCGGCCAGTGTCCGGTTCCACCACGAACACGGCGACACCGCCTCCGCGGAGTCCTTCCGGACCGGCGACCAGTGGCTGATCCGTTTCATGCCACAGATGGAGGGCAGCTGGGACTACACCCTCGCCGATCGACAGCAGACCTTCACCTGCACACCCGCGTCGACCCGAGGCCCGATCCGCCGCTCCGGATCAACCCTGCGGTGGGCTGACGGAACGCCGTACCACCCCCTCACCACCACCTGGTTGAGCCAGGCCGGCGACCGGTGGACGGATGCGTGCCGGGCGATCGCCGCATCACCGTTCAACCGGGTCCGGCTCCGCGCGGACGTGGAGCGAGTCGACGGGCAGGTCCGCGACCTCTTGGCGGTGGACGTCGCTGCCGAGATCCTCCTGCCCGCCGATGAATCGGTGATCCGCACCGTGGTCAACCAGGTGGCGGCGTACCGCAATGTCACCTGGTGTCTCGATTCGACCCCCGACGCGCGCCGACTGGCCGAGCTGATCGCCGAGTGCGACTCCAGCCATCATCTGATCTCCGTTCACGCCGCACCGGAAGTGGTGGACCCCGGTCCGCCCTGGTTCACCCACCTCAGCGTGCCGCTGGAGAACCTGCGTGGTGTCTCGGCCCTGCGCCGCGACTACGCCAAGCCGGTCTTCGTCGACGCCTGCGGCTACGAGGGCGACGGCTCCACACCGGACACCAGCCTCAGACCGGAAGAGCTGCTCACTCGCATCTGGGAGGGCACAGTTCGCGGCGCCCACGTCACCCACGGCGAGTGGTACGGCGAAGCCGACGGCGGCCCGTGGTCAGCCGGCGGCATCCGCCCCAACGGCGTTGTCGCCCAGCGCCTCCGCCTACTGCGGGAGGTCCTGGACGAGTTGCCCGACGACGTGGAGCCGATCGACGACTACCGCGACGCACCGACTCTCGCCGTACCGGGCTCCTACTACCTGCAATACCTCGGCGAACACCGCTTCCCCGACCGCACCTTCACGCTTCCCGCGGGCACTTATCAGGTGGAGGTCCTGGACGTCTGGAACCATTCGGTCCGCCGTACTCAGGAGACTGTCACCGACACGCTCACCGTGCGCCTCCCTGGCACCGAGTACCAGGCCATCCAGATCCGCCGGGCGACCTGATGCCCGCCCTGACCTCCGGCGACCGCATCGCCGAACTCCGCAGAACCTCAGCCGGAGTAGTCCTCCACCTGGGCCTGACCACACCTGCGACCTATCTGGAGCGGCCGGTCGCCGAGTTGCTGACCTGCTCGTCCGGCCGGCCATGGCAGCCCAACACGATGCAGCCGGACGGATGGTGGATCTCCCGCCGCCCCGGCGAGCACCGGGCCGGCTGCCGGACCGGACCGGTCGCCGTCGAGATCCGGTTGTCCTTCGACGCCGCCGACCGTCTGAACCTCGAGCTCCGCTGGCGCAACAGCGGTCAACGGCGGCTGGGCGATCTCGCCGTCGGTCTGCTGCTCGACCTCGGTAGCCTCACCGACAGCCAGGTCACCATCCCCGGCCTGCTCTACAACGACAACCCGTCCGCCGACCCGGCCCGCGCCGTACCCCGGATCGGATCGGCGCCCGGCGACGGTTTCGTCGCCGAGGAGGACCGCCTCCCGATCCCCGGCGTCAACGTCGAGTGGCGCGCCGGCCGCGAACGCCGCTGGGTCAGCGTATTCTCCCGCCCGGAGGCTCGCCAGTCCGGAGACGGCCAGGTTCGCTACGGCTCGCTGGGTGTCATCCGCCAGGACGGACCGGTGATCGCCGCGCTGAGCGGCGTACTGATGTTCGACGGCAAGCAGGACGTGCGCTACGTCAGCAAAGCCGAGACCGAGTCGACCGAGGACGGCTACCTCACGCTGCGGCCCGGCGAGGTCTACACCCAGCGGCTGATCCTCGACTGGGGTCCACAGCAGGATCGCGGCCACGCCTTCCGGGAACTCGTCCGCACCGGTCGCTCACTCTTCACCGAGCCCGGCGCCCGACCGCTCACCCTGGACGAGATCGTCACCCGCAAGACCGTTGCCCTCGACAACAGGTGGCACCAGGCGGGGACCGTGGCCGGATACACCAAGTTCAGCGACGTCGCGGACAACGGCCCGGCCAAGGCCCGGCACTTCCTCTACGGCTGGACCGGCCAAGCGCTGAAGCTCGCCTGGTGCGACGCCAGGCTCGGCTTCGAGACCGGCGACCGGGCCAGGATCGACCGCTGCCGCGCGGCCGTCGAGTTCTACCTGGCCGGCAGCTCGACACGGACTCCGGGGCTGCGGCACAACGCCTACCAGGTCGGCAGCCGCCGCTGGACCAGCTTTCGTTCCGGCGGGCGGGTGATGGTGTCCAGTCGCGCGTACGGCGAAACGATCGCGGACCTGGCCGAGATCATCACCCTGTTCCGCTCGCACGGCGAACCGGTGCCGCCTTCCTGGCCGGACGCCCTCGCCGGCGCGTGGTCGTTCCTCCGCACCGCGCTGCTGCCCGACGGCACCTTCCCGATCGGGTGGCGTCTCGACGGCACTCCCGCCGCGACCACGGTGTCCGCGGCGGGCATCCCGTGCGTCCTCGCGGCCATCCAGGCGTCGGTGGTCCTGGACGACTCCTGGCTGTTGTCCGAGGCAACGACCTGGCTGACGCGCTACCACGGACAGCACGCGCGGACCTTCGACCGCCCGTTCGCCCGCTCCACCCTCGACGCGGCCAGCGAGGACAAGGAGGCGGGCCTGTTCTTCTTCCTCGCCGCATATGAGTTGTACCGCCTCGCCGGTGACGACCTCTACGCGCGCTGGGCCGAGGTGACCGCCGACTGGCTGCTCACCTGGGTCTACGTCTGGTCTCCCGAACTGGACCTCGACTCCCCACTCCGCACCGCCGGCTTCAACGCGATCGGCTGGCCCACCGTCAGCGTCCAGAACCATCACCTCGACGCCTTCTTCCCGACATACGAACTGCTTGCCTTCGGCCTCGCCGTCGAGCGACCTGACTATGTCGCCGCGGCCGAGACGATCATGAACGCGATGGGTCAAGGCATCTGCGGAACGCCGGGGGAGTGGGGCTTCCAAATCGTCGGCGAACAGGGCGAGGCCTTCTTCCAGACCCACTGGCAACGCCGAGGTCACTCCAACACCTGGAATCCGTCCTGGGTGATCGCCATACCCCTGGCCAACGCTCTCCGCATCCGCGCAGGATCCGCTGAATGACCGACCACTGCATCACCTCGTACGGCGCCCGGCCCGACGACGACTGCACGGATGCGATCGAGCGCGCAGTCCGGGCTTGCGAACTGACCGGTGGCCGGGTCGTGATACCGGTCGGTGTCTTCGTCACCGGACCGATCCGGCTGCGCAGCAACGTCGAGCTGCACCTGTCGGTCGACGGGACACTACGTTTCCGGACCGATCCGTCGGCGTACCCGATCGTCAGAACGCGCTGGCAGGGGATCGAGTGCTTCAGCCATTCGCCACTGACCTATGCGTACGACGAGGTGAACGTCGCCGTAACCGGGACCGGGACCCTGGACGGTGGGGCCGGGGTGGACAACTGGTGGGCCGACACCAAGCCGGTCGACGACTGGAACCGCTTGCTCCGGATGGTCGCTGATGATGTCCCAGTCGAGGATCGGATCTTCGCGCCAGGGCACGGCTTCCGGCCGAGCTTCATCCAGCCGTACAGCTGCCGGCGGGTGCGGATCGAGGATGTGCGGATCGTCAACGCGCCGATGTGGGTGGTGCATCCGGTGTTCTGCTCGGACGTGCTGATCCGTGGCATCACGGTCGACAGTCGCGGGCCGAATAACGACGGCTGCAATCCGGACTCCTGCTCGGACGTCGTGATCAGCGGGTGCTCGTTCGACACCGGCGACGACTGCATCGCGATCAAGTCCGGCCGCGACGCGGACGGTCGCCGGGCCGGCCGCCCGGCGGAGAACATTGTCATCGAGTCGTGCCGCTTCGGCACCGGCCACGGCGCCCTCACCATCGGCAGCGAAACCTCCGGCGGCATCCGCAACATCCACGCCCGCGACCTCCACATCACCGGCCCCGCGGTCGACCACGCCCTCCGCATCAAAACCAACTCCGACCGCGGCGGCCTGATCGAACACATCACCCTCCACGACACCGTCGTCGACTCCGTCACCACCTCCGCCGTCGTCATCAATACCCGCCACGCCGAACCCACCGGCACCCACCACCCGACCGTCCGCAACATCACCCTCTCCAACCTCCAGGTCCAGGTCGCCCCACGAACCCTGGAGATCCATGACACCCCCGAATCCCCCGTACATGGCGTGAACTTCAGATAAGAGACGGAGTGGTCCTGGTGACAACTGACTGGATGCTGACCGATCCACCGAGCGTTCCGGCGCTGACGCCGTACGACCTGCGCTGTGAGCACCGGGTGAACCCACTCGGCATCGGGACCGCGCGACCGCGGCTGAGCTGGCGCCTCGCGTCACCGGTGCGTGGAGATCGGCAGGAGGCGTTCCGGGTCCGCTTGGCGCGCGACGGCGTACAGGTGTGGGACAGCGGGTGGCGGTCCGGGCAGCAGGCGTACGTCGACCACGGTGGTGCACCGCTGACGTCGCAGATCGACTACGTGTGGCGTCTGGAGGTACGGGACGCCGCCGGGCAGCACGCCGAGGCGTCGGCGACATTTGCCACCGGCATCTTCCGTGCGGAGGAGTGGGAGGCGCACTGGATCGAGCACGACTACGAGACCGATCCGTACTTCGAGCCGCCGGTCGACCGCGCGGAGCCGAGGACGGTACGTCAGGCCACGATCGCCGCACCGCGCTACTACCGGCGATCCTTCGAGCTTCCGCAACCAGTGGTCCGGGCTCGCGTCTACGCGACAGCCCACGGCCTCTACCAACTGAGCGCCAACGGCCAGCGTGTTGGCACCGACGAGCTGACACCGGGCTGGACGGACTACCGCGAGCGCCTCGCCTACCAGACGTACGACGTCACGCACCTGCTGCACGCGGGGGAGAACGTACTCGGCGCAGTGTTAGGTGAGGGCTGGTGGTCCGGGTACGTCGGCTGGGACACCCGCAGCCATGCGCACCACTACGGCAGGAAGCCGCAACTGCTCGCTCAACTCGTGGTCGACCATCCAGATGGATCGCGGACAGTGGTCGCGACCGACGGGCGCTGGGTGGAACGGGTCGGCCCGCTCAGGTTCGCCGATCTGTTGATGGGCGAGTCGTACGACGCCAGGCTCGAGCTCGGCGAATGGTCTAGTCCGGGGTACGACGCCACGGGCTGGGCACCGGCCGGAGACATGGGCGCCGACCTGTCGACTCTGATCGCGGCGCCTACCGAGCCGGTCCGGGTGACCGAGGATCTGCCGGCCGTCGCAATCACGCCGCGTGGCCCCGGTCGGTTCATCGTTGATCTCGGTCAGAACATCGCAGGCCGGGTCCGACTGCGCATCCGCAACGCATCCGCCGGCGATCGGATCCGCCTGCGACACGGCGAGATGCTGGAGTCCGACGGCGAGCTCTACACCGCCAACCTCCGCACCGCCGACGCGACCGACTACTTCGTCAGCGCCGGTGCCACCGAGGAGTTCTTCGAGCCGATCTTCACCGTGCACGGCTTCCGGTACGTCGAGGTCGACGGCTACCCGGGTGAGTTGACGGTTGAGGATGTGACCGGTCGGGCACTGCACTCCGACACCCCCGTCGCCGGACGGTTCGAGTGCTCGGACCCCGGCGTCAATCAACTGCTGAGCAACATCCGCTGGGGTCAGCGCGGCAACTTCGTCAGCATCCCGACCGACTGCCCGCAGCGCGACGAGCGGCTCGGCTGGACGGCGGATGCGCAGATCTTCCTGCCGACCGCCGCGTACCAGGCCGACGTACTGACGTTCTTCGACAACTGGCTCGGCGACCTGGCGGTGGCGCAGACCGACGAAGGCGCGATACCAGATGTCATCCCGCACGTCATCACCGGCCGGCACGGCACACCCGCGTGGGCCGACGCGGCGACCATCGTCCCGTGGACGCTCTATCGCATGTACGGCGACGAACGCGTTCTGCGATCCGCATGGCCGGCGATGCGCCGGTGGGTCGACTACGTGCACCGCGCCAACCCGGACCTGATCTGGCGGAACCGCACCAGCGGTCACTACGGCGACTGGCTGCAGGTCGGCGTACGCACTGACCGGGACGTCCTCGCCACGGCGTACTTCGCTCGCAGCGCCGAGTTCACCGCCGCGACCGCGCGGGTCCTCGGTCTCGCGGACGAAGCGGCGGCGTACGGCGAACTGCGGGAGCGCATCGCGGACGCGTTCGTGACGGAGTTTGTCGATGCCGAGGGCAAAGTTCGCGGCGACACACAGACCGGATACCTGTTGCCGCTGGCGTTCGGGCTGCTCCCGGACGAGGCCGAGCAGGCGGCTGTGAAGCACCTCGTCGCGGATCTGGAGCGGCGCGGCCGGTCGCTGACCACTGGCTTCGCCGGAGTCGCGTTGCTGTGCCCGATCCTGACAAGGTACGGGCACGCCGACCTCGCCTATGAGCTCTTGCACGACGACCGGTATCCGTCCTGGGGCTACTCGATCAAGCACGGCGCGACGACGATCTGGGAGCGCTGGGACGGCTGGACCGAGGAGAACGGCTTCGGCCCCGTCGCGATGAATTCCTTCAACCACTACTCCCTCGGCTCGGTCGGCGAATGGCTGTACGCCGACGTCGCCGGCATCAGCCAGTCCCCGGACTCGATCGCGTTCCAGCACCTGGTGATCCGCCCTCGCCCAGGCGGCCGCCTGACCTGGGCCCAGGCCTCCTACAACACCCCCACCGGCCAAGTCTCAACCCACTGGGAGCGGGCCGACGGCGAAATCCAGCTCGACGTCGTGGTGCCACCGGGAGCCGTGGCCACTGTTCATGTCCCGACGACCGACGCCGGGTCGGTCCGCGAGTCGGGTCGCCCGCCAAGCGAGCTCGTTGTCCTGGAACCGCAGGACAACGCGGTGGTGTTCAAGGTGCCATCGGGACGGTACAGCTTCACGGCCCGCGTCTGACCATCCTCTGGCCCCCTGCGCTGACGCCTCAAATGTGGCTCCTCTGCTGGATGTGTGGGCGAACTGAGCGAGGTCGCCCGGTGTGCAAGCTCGACAGGAGGTATCGGTCCGGGGGTGCTGGTCCGGCGCGGCATTCACGCCTGGGCCCAGCCGGCTCGGCCGAGGCCAGGCGGACACCTCCTGTCGACCTTGCACACCCCAGCCACCGTCCCCATCCCCGGGCTGTGCCGTGTCCGAGGTCCCGACTACCTGTCCGAAGCCGCGGCGATCCCACCGCTCCGCACTGGCTTCTTGTGCTGCAGTGCCTGGACAATCATGTGAACCGCATGGTTCACTTCAGAAGTGAACGAGCTGCGCATCGCCGAGCTGTCGTCAGGATCTGTGGAGTACGTCGACACGGGTGGCGACGGGCCGGTCGTCGTGTTCCTGCACGGCCTGCTGATGGATCGAACCCTGTGGGACCAGGTGATCCCGAGCCTGTCTCCACGGTTCCGCTGCATCGCGCCGACCCTGCCACTGGGCGCACACAAACACGCGCTGAAGGACCAAGGAGGTCTCTCGCTCGACGGACTGGCCGCCACGGTGGTCGAGCTGCTCGACAGCCTGGGCCTCGATCGAGTCACGCTTGTCGGCAACGACACGGGTGGTGCTGTCGCACAGTTCGTCGTCCGCCACTACCCCGATCGCATCGACAGACTGGTCCTCGCATCGTGTGAGGCCTTCGACAACTTCCCGCCAGGGCTGACCGGTCGCACGATCGTCACGGCCGGCCGACTCCCACCTGCTCTGTTCGGCGTGTTCATGCAGCAGTTGCGGTTACGCGTCGTACGGCGTTCGCCGATGGCGTTCGGCTGGTTGACCCGACGCGGCGATGCGGTCGTCCGAGGCTGGCTCAACCCGGTCCTCCACGACCCCGCCGTACGCCGGGACGCCGTACAGCTACTGCGGGCACTAGCCAACGCCCGGCCCACACTCGCGGCGGCATCTGAGGACCTGGCGAAGTTCGACCGTCCTGCCCTGGTCATCTGGGCAGCCGACGACAAGGTCATGCCCCCTGATCACGGACGCCGCTTGGCCGAGCTCCTGCCGCAGGGCCGCCTCGAAGTCATCCCCGACAGCTACACCCTCCTGCCACTCGACCAGCCCGCCGAGTTCGCCACTGCGGTGACCGCATTCCTCTCGCAACCCGCGCACTGAGGGCTCCAGGTGTTAGCGCGAGGTGCGGCGGCGGGGTGGTTTTGCAGTGGACGCGCGGATGACCAGGTCGCCGGAGAGGTGGGTGGTGGTGGGGGAGGGGTTGGGCGTGAAGCGGGCCCAGGCTTGGCGGCCTAGTTCTACTGTCGAGACGGCGTAGGTTGTGAGGCCGGGGTCGGTGTGGGCGCTCATGGGGGCGTTGTCGATGCCGGCTACCGAGATGTCGTCAGGGACCGACATGCCGAGTTCGCGAAGGCGGCTCAGAACGCCGACGGCTACGTGGTCGTTGAAGGCGATCAGGGCGGTTGGCTTGTGTTCGAGTGCCTCGTCGACGGCCGCATGCCCGTCGCAGAGGGATGAGCCGCAGGGGACGCGGATGACGGTCAGCCCAGCGGCCTCGGGTATGCGGAAGCCGCGTTGTCGTTGCTGGTCGGACCAGGCGGTCGTCGGCCCTTCCAGGTAGGCGATGCGCTGGTGGCCTAGCGACATGAGGTGTTCGCACAAGGCGCGTACGCCGAGGTGATAGTCGACGACCACGGAGCCAACCGAGGGATGACGCAGTACGCGATTGATCAGCACCAGCCGGCGGGCCGCCTCCGCGACCTCCCTGAGCCTGGACGTGCTCATCCGTGGTGCGCACAGCAGCAGGCCGTCGACCCAGCGGGCCAGTTCGAGGGCGGAGCGGTACTCCTGCTCCGGGTCCTCCTCGGTTCCGGCGACCAGCGTGTGGTGGTCGTCAGCGGCCGCCTCGGCCGCGATGCCCTTCAGGACTTCCGCGAAGTACGGGTTACCGAGGTCGGGCACGACGACGCCGATGGTCCGGCTGCTGCCGCGGAGCAGCGTCTGCGCCGCCGGGTTCGGCCGGTAGCCGACCTCGTGGGCGGCCGCGCGGACCCGCTCGGCGACCTGCGGCGAGACCGGTTTGCCGCCGCTCAGCACGCGGGACACCGTCGCCGTCGACACCTCGGCGAGGCGGGCGACGTCGTGGATCGTGGCACGGGCGGCCGTCGCACGGTCCCCGGTCGGCTTTCTCACCGGATCATTGGACCACGTTCGCGCCGGAATCGCCGCCAGTGCAGCGATGTAAACCTTTTCCCGATTCGCTGAACTTCACCACGGCCAGGCCTTGACGTGGCCGCGCCGCGCTGCGACGGTAGCCGAGGAAAAGGATTACCCGCCCACCGCCCCGGGCACTCGGCCACGGCGGTCCGCGCGAGGAGACCACCGTGAGAAACCGCCTGTCCAGCCTGTTCTTCGCAGTCGTCCTCGTTGTCTGTGCGCTCACCGCTGGGGGTCCGGCGACCTCGGCGACCGTCGCGGCGAACCCGGCGACGTTCGGCCCGTTCGACCCGCGGATCGAGTTGGACGGGCACTGGGGGCGCGACGACGACGTGGCGATCACGGTGAACTCCGGATCCTCGGTCCGCTTCCGCTTCACCGGCGACCACCTCGGCGCCTGGTTCGACACCGCCTCGATCACGAACCCGGCCCAGCTGTACGTCGTGATCGACAGCGGCGATCCCGTCCTGGTAAAGGTCGACGCGGACCACAAGATCTTCGCCGAGAACCTCGACCCCACGGTCGCGCACACTGCCGAGATCCTGGTGAAGGACGTCGACGAGTACGCCAACCGCTGGACCACCCCACTGCAGTCCGGCATCGTCCTCGAGAAGATCGAGCTGGCGCCGGCAGCACAGCTGATTCCGCTGCCGACGACCGCCGAGCATCGCATCGAGTTCTACGGCGACTCGATCACCCAGGGCGTGATGGCGCTCTGTCCGGAGCTCGGCAGCGACTGCGCCGACGGCACCAAGAGCTACCCGCACCTCGTCGGCGAGGCGTTCGGCGCGGACACGAACCAGGTCGGCTTCGGCAAGCAGGGCATCCTGCAGCCCGGCCACGGCAACGTCGGCACCGCGGCCGAGTCCTTCGGCTGGGACCTGGCCGGCTTCCCGGCCGCACCTGCCGACCCGGGCATCGTCGTGGTCAACTTCGGGACGAACGACGCGTCGTACACGAGCGCCGAGTTCACCCCGGCGTACCTCGCCTACCTGAGCAAGATCAGGGCGGCAGACCCGCAGAGCCTGATCGTTGCCCTCCGCCCCTTCAACGGCACGCACGCAGCGGACATCAAGGCCGCGCTCGCCGCCGCGCAGGACCGGAAGATCGTGTACGTCGATACCACCGGATGGCTGGGGCCGGACGACTTCAACGGCAGTACGCATCCCAACGTCAAGGGTCACCAGGTCGCCGCCGCCAAGCTGACCGCGGTCCTCGAACACCTCACCGGCTGGCGCTCCACGCACCCGGGGGACACGGCCGCCGCGAAGCTGTCACCACACGCTACGGCAGATGCCACCTGCTCGGACACCACGCTGACGATGACCTTCAACGGGCCGGTCCGGCTCGGTGTACGCGGCAGGCTGCAGATCCACCGGGCCGGCGGCGAGGTCGTCGACACGATCGACCTCGCGGACCTCACGTCGTACCAGCGTTTCATCGGTGGCGCGCGCTCGGACTTCGGCGAGCTGCACACGTGGACGTACCAGCCGGTGGTCGTCGATGGCCGGACCATCTCGATCCATCCGCATGAGCGGCTCGCGCCCGGCCAGGCGTACTACGTCACGGTCGATCCCGGCTTCGTGGTGGGGAATCCGGGGATCGGCAACTGGAGGTTCCGGACCAAGCAGGACCCGAGGACGGACAGCCGGTTGAAGGTCGGCCCAGGCGGGGACTTCTGCACGGTCCAGGGCGCGATCGACTTCGTTGCGGAGGGCCACAAGGCACGCATCGACGTGGCACCGGGCTTCTACCGGGAGCTCGTCTACGTGCCGCGGACGAAGCCGGGTATCACGATCGTCGGCGCGGGCGCCGGCCGCACGCTCATCGGCTATCCGAACAACAACCTGCTGAACGGCGACTACGCGATGGCGAATGTCCCGATCGAGCAGGCGTACTGCCCGCGGCGCGTGCTGGACCAGCCGGACCGCTTCAACTGCTGGCGGTCCGCGATGGGCGTCGACGCCGACGACTTCACGCTGGCGGACGTGACCGTGCAAAACCTCACGCCGTACCGCGGTTCGCAGGCCGAGGCGTTCCGCGGCAACGGCAACCGGATCGTCCTCGCGCGGGTCCGGATCCTCGGGTACCAGGACAGCCTGCGGTTGCAGGGCCAGGCCTTCGTGACCGGCAGCTACGTCGAGGGCGACGTGGACTTCGTCTGGGGGACCGGCGGCGTCTTCGTCCAGGACTCGGAGCTGAAGGCGTTGCACGAGGGCTACTACAACCAGGTCCGCAACAGCGACAACGGTCCCGGCAACGTCTTCGTCCGCGTCCGGCTGACCCGTGGGCCCGAGGCGCCCGACGACAGCGTGTTCCTCGGGCGGGTCGAGCTGAGCCGCTTCCCGACCAGCCAGGTGGTCTTCATCGACTCGGCGATGGACAGCCACGTGAAGAAGACCGGCTGGCAGATCACCAGTCCCAACGACTGCGCGGCCGCCGGTCAGGTCCGGTTCTGGGAGTACCACAGCACCGATCTCGCCGGCCGCCCGCTCGACACCAGTGCACGACTGGCGTGCTCCCGCCAACTCAGCGACGACGAGGCGGCGCAGTTGCGCGACCCGTCCGCGGTGTTCGGCGGCTGGCATCCGGTTGTCCCCCGCCCCGAAAGGTGAACAAGGATGAGCCCAGTCAACCGTAGAACCGTTCTCGGAGGAGCTCTCGCCGTGACCGCAACCACCGCGACCGGCTGGCCCGCGACCGCCGCCGCTGACACGCCGGGTTCACCCGCCGGTGGCGTGCAGCCGCATCCGGCGCCGCGGCCGGTCGCACCCGTGAACACGGAGATCGCGGCTGCGCACTCGGCGGCGTACAAGACGCTCCCGCAGGTGGTCGTCGGCGTCGACGTCGAGGATCTGATGAAGATCCACACCGCCGCCGACGCGGATGCCCTCCGCCCGCAGCTCGTCGCGCAAGTCTGGAAGGACACCGGCGTGCTCCCGACCGGTCTCCCGACGGTACGACGTGATGTCGGTGTCCCGGCCGAGTTGCCGACATTCACCGGCGTACGGCGCTACGACCGGCTCGAGGTGGCGATGCCCTTCGGGTACGTCGCCACCGTGTTCGTCCTCGAGCCCGCCAAGAGCAACCACCGCCGGGTCGCGTTCTACCACAACGGCCACGGCGAACCACTCGACACGATGCAGCGGGTCGCCCAAGGGCTCCTCGACCACGGCTACACGGTCCTGCTGTTCGCGATGCCGTTCTACCACTGGAACCCGAAGACCCTGCAGGATCCGGCGGACCCGTCGGTCATGCAACAGCCGTCGCACAACGACCTCCCGCAGTGGGAGTCCGCCGCGTACTCACCGCTCGCCCTGTTCCTCGAGCCCCTCGCGGTGGCGATGAACCACGTCCAGGCGACGTACCGGCCGTCGTCGGTGCAGATGGTCGGCCTGTCCGGCGGTGGTTGGGCAACGACGATCTACCCGGCGCTCGACCCGCGGATCACCCGGTCCTACCCGACCGCCGGCTCGCTGCCGTTCTTCGTCCGGCCCGGCTCACCGAAGCCCAGCCCGACGCGGGGTGACTGGGAGCAACGGCAGGACATGCAGCCCGGGTTCTACGGTCTGGCCGACTTCCCGGACCTCTACGCGCTGGCTGCGACCGGCCCGCATCGCCGGCAGCTCCAGATCCTCAACCGCTTCGACGAGTGCTGCTTCAACGGCGTCGGCCACCGCTCCTACGAGGCCGCGGTCCGGCAGCGGATCGCCGTGATCGGGACGGATGCCGTCAGCAACGAGTCGAACGGCCACTGGGAACTGCTCGAGGACGCCACTCACGGCGAGCACACGATCAGCCCCTACGCCCTGTCCGTCATCCTCTGGGACCTGGACATCCACTGCGCCCACCTGCCGTGAATCTTGTACCGAAGAACGGGTAGTAGTCCCACAGAACCGCGTCAGGCGAAGGGCGTCGAGCGGGCGGAGTCTGGTCGAGGATGACTACTACCCGTTCTTCGGTACGGGATGTGGTCAACGCAGTTGGTGGACGTCGGTGATGCGATGGCCGTTGACGGTGACGTTGTCGAAGATGAGCTCGGCGTGCTGGACTGTGCTGGGCGCGTCGACCGTGAAGCTGCAGTCGATCAGGCGGAAGTCCTCGATGGGTGAGCGGCGGTAGCCGCGGAGCAGCAGGGCGTTGCGAGCCCGGTGAACGGTGACGTTGCGCAGCTCGACGTTCCGGACGGACGGCGTGAGTGGGCCGGTGTCGCCTTCGCCGCGGAAGAAGTTGCACTGGACAACCTCTTTGGTCAGGTTGGAGATCGAGAGATCTCGAAGGTAGACGTTCTCCGCGAAGCCGCCCCGGATCGAGTTGGTCTTGATGTACAGACCGAAGTACAGCGACGGCCCGCCGATCACGCAGTCGCGGACGAACACGTTCCGGATGCCGCCGGTCAGGTCCGAGCCGAGCGTGATCGCGCCGTACTTGACCCGGAGCACGCACCTCTCGATCAGGATGTCCTCCGACGGCACGTTCACCCGCAGCCCGTCCGCCTCCCGGCCGGACTTGATCGCGATGCAGTCGTCGCCGGCGTCGATCGTGCAGCCGCGGATCAGCACCGATCGACAGGACTCCAGGTCGATGCCGTCGTTGTTCGGTCCTTGCGAATCGATCACCACGTCCCGCACGGTCACATTCCGGCACAGCACCGGATGGACCTGCCAGAACGGCGACCGCACGATCGTCACACCTTCGATCAGCACGTTGGTGCAGTCGTACGGCTGCACGAAACTCGACCGCAAGTGATACCCATCGCCGTACACCCGCTCCGCCAGGGGTACGCCGAAACACGCTTGCTGCCGGAGTTGCGCAAAGTCCTCGTCGCACTCGTGGAACCAGCCCCACCAGCTGTCCCAGCCCGCCTGACCGTCGAGCGTGCCCGACCCGGTGACGGCGATGTCGGTGCATCCGTTCGCGTAGATCAGCGGTGAGTAGTTGCAGACCTCCAAGCCTTCGTAGCGCGTCTCGACCACGGGCAGGTAGTCACAGGGGTCCGTGCTGAAGAGCAACGTCGCACCCTCGGATACGTGCAGGTTGACGTGCGACTGCAGGTGGATCGCGCCGGTCTGCCAGGTCCCCGGAGGTACGACGACTCTGCCGCCGCCGGATTCGTGACACGCGCGGATCGCGCGGGCGATCCCCTCCGTGGCGTCGGTCGCGGTCGCGCCGTACGTCGTGATCGGAAAGTCGCGATCGGGAAAGACCGGTGGTCGGACGTCGGCCAGGATGCGGTCGGCGTCCGACCAGCCGGCCGTCACAGCAGCTGCGCCGGATCGGTGATCCGCTGGCCGTTGACGGTGAAGTTGCGGAACGACATGTCGACGTCCTGGATCTCACTGACGTCGTCGATGCTGGTGAACGTGCAGTCGATCAGCCGGAAGTCCTGGATCGGTGAGCGCGGGTAGCCGAACATCGAGAACGCGTTGCGGGCATGGCCGACGGTGATGTTGCGCAGCTCGACGTTGCGCACCCGCGGCGTCAACGGCCCGGTGTCGCCCTCGCTGCGGTAGAAGTTGCAGGAGACGACCTCCTTGGTGAGGTTCGAGATCTGCAGGTTGTCCAGGTAGATGTTCTCGGCGTAGCCGCCGCGGACCGAGTTGGTCTTGATGTAGAGGCCGAAGTACAGGTTCGGGCTGCCGATCGTGCAGTTGCGGACGAACACGTTGCGCACGCCGCCGGTCATCTCGCTGCCGATCGTGATCGCGCCGTACCGGATGTTCAGCGTGCAGTTCTCGATCAGGATGTTCTCCGACGGCACGTTGACCCGCAGGCCGTCGGCGCCGCGGCCGGACTTGATCGCGATGCAGTCGTCGCCGCAGTCGAGCGTGCAGTCCTGGATCACGACGTACTGCGAACTCTCCGGGTCGATGCCGTCGTTGTTCGGGCCGCGGCTGTCGATGTGGACGCCGCGCACGGTGATATTGCGTGACAGCACCGGGTGGATCTCCCAGAACGGCGACCGGAGGATCGTCACGTCCTCGATCAGCACGTTGCGGCAGGACTGTGTCTCGATGAAGGCCGCCCGCAGGAAGTGGCCGGCGCCGAACACGCGATCCTGCACCGGTACGCCGTCCTCGGCCATTTGCTGCAGTGCCTGAGCGTCGGGGCTGGACGGACCGACCCAGGACCACCAGGTCTCCCAGGTCGCCCCACCGTCGAGGGTGCCCTTGCCGGTGACCGCGATGTTCTCGCAGTCGCGGGCATAGATGAGCGGCGAGTAGTTCATGCACTCGGCACCCTCGAAGCGGGTCAGCACGACCGGGAGATACTGCGCCGGGTCGGTGCTGAACAGCAGGGTCGCGCCCTCGGACACATGCAGGTTCACGTTCGACTGGAGGTGGATCGCGCTGGTCAGGAATGTTCCCGCCGGTACGACGACCCGTCCGCCGCCGGACCGGTGACAGGCGTCGATCGCGGCCGCGATGGCTGCGGTTGCGTCTGTGGTGCCGTCGGCGACGGCACCGTATTCGGTGATCGGGAAGTCACGAGGGCGAAACTGTGGCGGCCTGGTGTTCTGCAGGATCTTGCCGACCTGTCCCCAGCCAGGGCCCGGGTCGTCAGGCGCTGTCGCTGGCAGATCGGCGCCGAACGCTGGTCCGGCGATGAGGCCGGCGGCAGTCGGTGCGAGAGCGGCTCCGGCACCGAGCCGGAGGAAGTTCTTGCGGCTGAGCTTCTCCATGCAGACTCCTTCAGTTGTCGGCGCGGACGCCGTTGATCCAGACCTGGTCCAGCCGCAGACCGTCGACGTACTGGATCGAGTTGTCCTCTTCCATCGCGTCGAAGCGGCACTGGTACAGCTGGATGTCCCGGAGCGGATCATCGGGGAGGCCGAGCAGGTTCAGCGCGCGCGGTGCGGCGGCCGCGGTCAGCTGGCTGATCGTGATGCCGTGGACGTCCGGCGGATAGGCGCCAGTGGTGACGTTCGCGTAGTTGAGCACGATCTCGATCACCGCGTCGGCGGCCTGCCCGATAGTCACCCGCCGTACGTCGATGTTCGCGATGGTGCCGCCGCGGTCGGGGTTGCTCTTGATCCGGATCGCGCGTTCCAGCCGCGGGCTGCTCATCCGGCAGTCGCGGACGAAGATGTCCATGACGCCGCCGGTGGTCTCGCTGCCGGCCGTTACGCCGCCGTTCCCGTCGGCCATCTCGCAGTCGCGGACGACGGCGTACCGGGTCGGGACGTTCACGCGGCGGCCGTCGGCGTCCTTGCCGGCCTTGAACGCGATGCAGTCGTCGCCGGTGGAGATCGTGCAGCGCTCGATCAGCACGTCGGTGCAGGACTCGGGGTCGATGCCGTCGTTGTTCGGGCCGTGCGGGCTGTCGACGGTGACGCCGCGGATAGTGACGTTGCGGCACAGCACCGGGTGGATGTTCCACATCGGGGAGTCCTTGACGGTGATGCCGTCGAGCAGGACGTTCTCGCAGCGGTTGAACTGGAGCAGGTTCGGCCGCAGGTAGTGACCGGCGCCGAACATCCGCTGCTCGACCGGAACACCGTCGGCCGCCAGCTGGATCAGCAGGGTCTTGTCCGGTGACTCGTTCGGCGGTGGGCCTCCGGTCCAGTCCCACCAATGGTCGGCGTCGGCCCGGCCGTCGAGCACGCCGCTGCCGGTGACGGCGATGTCGCGTTGTCCGTAGGCGTAGACGAAGGGGGAGTAGTTGTAGCACTCGGTCCCTTCGTAGCGCGTGGGGACTGCCGGCAGATACGCGGCGGGATCCTGACTGAACGCGAGCCTGGCGCCTGCGGCCAGATGCAGGTCGACCCCACTCAGCAGGTGGACGGCGCCGGTCCGGTAGTCACCCGCCGGTACGACGACATGGCCGCCGCCGCGCCGATGACACGTCTCGATCGCCACCCGGATCGCCGCCGTACAGTCGGTCGCGTCGTCACCGACCGCGCCGAAGCCGGTCACGTCGTACCAGCGGTCGGGGAAGTGCGGCGGCTTGATCCGCCGCAGGATCGCGGCGACCTGGGCGTCGGCGGAAGGATGGCCTGCGGCGGCCGGGGCGGTACCGCCGCTGACGATCGCGAGAGCTCCACCGGCGAGCAGGAGGGTACGGCGGCGAACTGGGGCGGACATGCACGGCCTCCTCGAATGCAAACGATTGCAACGATCGTGCCCGGGACCGGCCGAGGTGTCAACGGGTGGCGCGGACGAACTCTTGACCGGCTCGGGATCTGCTGGATACTTGCGGGGCAAAGGTTTACCTACCCAGTGGATCGGAAGGTGCCCGCCCATGCATCCCACCCGTCGTCAGGTTCTGGGAATCGGTCTTGGTGGAGTGGTTGCTACCGGCATCGGATTGCCGGCGGTCGCGAGTGTGGACCATGAGCAGTCCGTCCGGGCCCGGATCCGCCCACCACGGTTCCGGGATGCGTGGTTCCCCATCACGGATCACGGTGCCACGCCGGAGGACGCGACCGCCGGGATCGCGGCGGCGATCCGTGCGTGTCATGCGGCCGGCGGTGGGCATGTCGTCGTACCGCCGGGGGTGTGGCACACCGGAGCGATCCAGCTCCTCAGCAAGGTCGACCTGCATCTCGAGCGGGGCGCGACGTTGCGGTTCAGCACGGATCCGGCCGACTATCTGCCGGTCGTGCGGACGCGGTGGCAGAGCGTGGAGGTGTACAACTACTCGGCGCTGATCCGCGCCGAGGGGCAGACCGACATCGGCATCACCGGCGAGGGCGTGCTCGACGGCGCCGGGGACAACGAGCACTGGTGGTATCTGATCGGCAGTGGTCAGTACGGCTGGCACACCGGCCTGCCGAACCAGCGGGCCGACTGGGCCGAGCTCGAACGCATGAACAACGAGCAGGTCCCGGTCGAGCAGCGCGTCTTCGGCGACGGCCACTACCTGCGCCCGAGCTTCATCCAGCCCTTCCGCTGCACGAACGTGCTGATCGACGGCGTGACGGTGATCAACGCCCCGATGTGGACCATTCACCCGCTCGAGTGCCACAACGTCACCGTGCAGGGAGTCGCTGTCCACAACCTCGGCCCGAACGGCGACGGCTGCGATCCCGAGTCGTGCACCGACGTCCTGATCCGGGACTGCACGTTCGAGACCCACGACGACTGCATCGCGATCAAGTCCGGCCGGGACGCGGACGGCCGGCGGCTCGGTCTGCCGTCGCGCGGGATCATCGTCGAGGACTGCACGTTCGTCAGCGGTGGCGCGGCGGTCGCGGTCGGGAGCGAGATGAGCGGCGGGGTCGAGGACGTCTGGGTTCGCCGGCTGCGCATGCCGGCCGACCCGAGCGCGGACGAGGCCTGGCTGCAGTGGGTGCTGTGTGTGAAGTCGACGTCGACGCGCGGCGGGTACGTGCGCAACGTCAGCGTGCACGACGTCGATTCGCGGGCGTGGATGTATCGTCCGTTGGAGATCACCTTCAGCTACCAGGGTGGAGGGGACCAGTCCCTGTTTCCCGACGTGCGGGACATCCGGTTCGACCGGGTCCGGGTGGCCCGGGCCGAACGGGCGTACCGCATCGTGGGAGCGGAGACCCGGCGGATTCGTTCCGTCGCGATCACGAACAGCCGGTTCGACGTCGTCGCGGCGGAGGCTGTCGTACAGTACGCCGACGACGTGACGATCCGGAACGTGCGGATCGGCGACACAGAGGAACACGAGGGGCGAGGGTGGCGGAGCGGGTTCGGCTGATCGACGTGGCGCGCGAGGCGGGCACGTCGGTGTCGACCGTGTCCCGGGCGCTGAACGGTTCGGACCTGATCTCGCCCGAGGTGGTCGCCCATGTGCGCGCGGTGGCGGGCGAGCTGGGCTATCGCGCCGACAAGCGCGCGCAAGAGTTCAAACTGGGCCGTCCGTTGACGGTCGGGGTGACCGTGCCGGACCTGACGAACCCGTTCTTCTCCGAGGTCCTGAAGGGCCTCGCCGCCTCGGCGCGGGCCGGCGGCTACCGCCTGCTGATCGGGGAGAGCGGCGAGGACCCGGCCGAGGAGCTGCGGCTGGTCGAGGAGCTCGTCGACCACTCCGGCGCGCTGGTCCTGTGCAGTTCGCGCCTGACCCGCAGCGGCCTGGAGAAGGCACTCGCGCTGCCCGTCCCGGTGGTGTGCATCAACCGGACGGTGAAGAACGCGGGCGCGGTCGCGATCGACTACCGCGCGGCGAGCCGTCTGCTGCTCGAACACCTCACCGGTCTAGGCCATCGCCGGGTCCTGTACGTCGGCGGCCCGGCCGCCTCCTGGTCCGACGGCGAGCGCCGCCGGACCCTGCGCCGGACCGCTCGTGCCCTCGACGTCACACTGGACGAGATCGACGGCGGCTGGGCCGGGAACCACGGGTACGACGCCGGCCCGACCATACTGCGGAGCCGGGCGACCGCGGTGATCACGTTCAACGACCTGGTCGGCATCGGGCTGCTCAGCTGGATGCACGACAACGACGTCGAGGTCCCGGCCGAGCTCTCGGTCGCGTCGTACGACGACATCCCGATCGCGGCGTACGCGCGGCCGCCGTTGACCTCGTTGCGGAACGAGCGGGCCCGGTTGGGGGAGCTGGCCTGGCAGCAGCTCACCACCCGTCTCGCCGGCAACGACTGGCCGCCGCCGGATCTGCTCACGCCCGAGCTGGTCGTGCGCGCCAGCACGGGGCCTGCGCGGCGCCGGGCGCGGATCCGTGCGCACTGAACGGCTGCATGCAAACGATTGCACGCAGCTGGTGTAGTCGGCTAGCGTTGGCTCATGCTGCCGCCACGTGTCGTGCTGGGGACGGCCTACTACCCGGAGTACCTGCCGCGTGAGCTCGGCGATCGGATCGGCACCGACCTGGACCTGATGGCAGCCGCCGGCCTCACCGCGATCCGGGTGGGCGAGTCGGTCTGGTCGACGTGGGAACCGCGCGACGGCGTCTTCGAGCTCGAATGGATCCGCCCGGTGCTCGACTGTGCCGGTCACCGTGGGATCGACGTCGTGCTCGGGACTCCGACGTACGCCGTCCCGCCGTGGCTGCAGCGGGCGCATCCGGAGATCGCGGCCGAGCGTCGTACCGGGGAACGGGTGCCGTGGGGGATTCGTCAGGAGATCGACTATGGCCACCCGGTGTTCCGGTTCCACGCGGAGCGGGTGATCCGGCGGATCGTCGAGCGGTATCGCGATCATCCGGCGGTGATCGGCTACCAGGTCGACAACGAGCCGGGGGTGTTGCTCGCGCACAACGAGGGCGCGTTCCAGGCGTTCGTTGCGCGATTGCACGAGCAGTATGGCGACGTCGAGACGCTGAACGAGGCGTGGGGACTGACGTACTGGTCGCATCGGTTGAGTGACTGGCCGGAGTTGTGGCGGCCGGACGGGAACAGCACCCCGTCGTACGACCTGGCCTGGCGACGGTTCCAGGCGGAGCGGACGACCGAGTTCATCGGGTGGCAGGCGGAGCTCGTGCGGGAGTTGCGGCGGCCGGAGCAGTTCGTGACGACGTGCCTGGCCTACGACCGGCCGGCGGTGGCCGACGTACCGCTGACCTCGCGCCTTGACGTTGCTGCGGGCAACATCTACGTGGATGTCCAGGAGGGGCTCGAGCGGCCGGCCCGGCCGTCGCGGCTCGACGTGGGCTGGATCGGGCGCAGTGTCGCCGAGCTGTACCTGGCGGCGGACCGGGTGTACGGGTCGCGAGGCGAGCCGTTCCTGGTCACCGAGACGAACGCGACGTCGATCGGCGGGTCGCACCAGAACCGTCCGCCGTACGACGGTCAGCTGCGGCAACTCGCGTGGGCGATGGTGTCGCGTGGCGCGCGGATGGTCGAGTACTGGCACTGGCACTCGATCCACCACGGCGCGGAAACCTTCTGGGGCGGCATCCTCGGCCACGGTCTCCAACCGGGACGCGTGTATGACGAGATCGCGACGATCGGTGCCGAGTTGACCGCGGCCGGATCAGCGCTGGCCGGATTGCGGCCGGACGTTGACGTGGCGGTCGTGTGGTCGACGGAGAGCGATTGGGCGCTGCAGTTCCAGCCTCCGCTGGCGCATCCGGGAGGTGCTCCGGACAGCTCGTCGTACCGGACGATCGTCGGCGCCTTCTACGCCGGCGTACTCCATGCCGGATTGCAGCCGGGGGTCGTGCCGATCGAGCGGCTCGGTGGGGATCCGGCAGCCCTCGTGTCGCGGTGTCCGGCGCTGGTTGTTGCTGCGCTGTACATCGCGTCGGACGAGCAGCTCGACCTGCTGGTCGAGTACGCGCGGGCCGGCGGTCATCTGATCGTGGGACCGCGGACCGGCTATGCGGATCCGGAGGCCCGCGCACGGGCTGAGGTCGCGCCGGGTCGGCTGCGGGATGCGGCCGGGGTGCACTACCTGGAGTACGAGAACCTGCTCGACGACGTACCGGTGACGGGTCTGAACGGGCATGCGACGCGGTGGGCAGAGGCGTTGATCGTGGACGATGCCGAGCCGCTGGCGTGGCTCGAGCATCCCCGCGGTCGGCCGATCGTCACCATGCGACGGTTCGGTGCGGGCCGGGTCACGTATGTCGGCACGGTGCCGGACCCGGCGTTGGCGGCTGCCATCCATGGGAAGTCCGCCAGCTGGGCTCCATCGGTGACCGCGTTGTCGGCGGTGAACTCCGCGGGGGAGCGGTTGTGGTTCGTGCACAACTGGTCTGGGGCCGAGGTGGCAGTGAAAGGGCTTGAACTCGGGCCTTGGGATGTTCGGATGCTCAGAGAGGACCGCGGATGTACTTCGACGATCTGACGCCGAGTACGGGATGCCGGGAACCGCGGGCCTGGCTCAAGTCGTCGCGACCGCGGCTCAGCCTGAACGGGCGGTGGAAGTTCGAGCTGTGGAGTGACCCGGCCGACGCGCCGGCGGTGCCCGATGTCCGCGAGGACTGCGGCGAACTGGAGATCCCCGGGCACTGGGTGCTGCAGGGCCACGACCGGCCGCGGTACACGAACACTGCCTTCCCGTTCCCGATCGACCCGCCGCGGACGCCGGACGCGAACCCGACCGGCGATCACTGGCGCTGGTTCGATCTCCCGGACGACTGGCCGGCGGATGGCGCCGTACTGCGCTTCGACGGGGTCGACTCGTGCTTCAAGGTGTGGCTGAACGGGACCGAGGTCGGTACGGCGAAGGGGAGCCGGCTGCCGAGTGAGTTCGACGTCGGCGAGTTGCTGCGGCCTGGACGGAACCTGCTGACGGTCCGGGTCCACCAGTGGTCCTCGGGCAGCTACCTCGAGGATCAGGACATGTGGTGGCTGCCGGGCATCTTCCGCGACGTGACGCTGCTCGCCCGCCCGTTGATCGACGATGTGTTCGTCCATGCGGACTACGACCACCTGACCGGCTCCGGGAGGTTGCTCGTGGAGACCGCGGCCGGCGCGGTAGTGCGGATCCCGGAGCTCGGGATCGAGATCGCGGCCGGTATGGCGGTGACGATTCCGGCCGTCGAGCCGTGGTCGGCCGAGGCACCACGGTTGTACGACGCGACCGTCGCCGTACCCGGGGAGACGGTCGAGCTGCGGATCGGCTTCCGGACCGTCGCGATGATCGACGGCCTGCTCACCGTCAACGGCCGGCCGCTGTTCTTCCGCGGCGTGAACCGGCACGAGCACGACGAGCGCCGCGGCCGCGCGCTCACCGTCGATGCGATGCGCCAGGACCTGGTGCTGATGAAACAGCACAACCTCAACGCGGTCCGGACCGCGCACTATCCGCCGCATCCCGCGTTCCTCGACCTGTGCGACGAGCTCGGGCTGTGGGTGATCGACGAGTGCGACCTGGAGACCCACGGTTTCATCTACACCGACTGGCGCGGGAACCCGGCCGACGATCCGGACTGGGCCCCGATGATGCTGGACCGGATGCGCCGGATGGTGGAGCGCGACAAGAACCACCCGAGCGTGATCCTTTGGTCGCTGGCCAACGAGAGCCACCGCGGCCGGAACTTCGGCACGCTGGCCGGCTGGACCCGGGAGCGGGATCCCGGCCGGGCCGTGTTCTACGAGCGGGACCGCAGCTACGAGTTCTCCGACTTCTACAGCCTGATGTACACACCGCTGGAGGATCTGGAGGCGATCGGCACCCGCACCGAGGACGTGCCGCCGGAGACCGCCGACGACCCGGCGCTGGAGACCCGTCGCCGCGGGCTGCCGTTCGTCCTGGCCGAGTACGCGCATGCCATGGGCAACGGGCCCGGCGGGCTGGCCGACTACCAGCGGGTGCTGGAGCGGTACCCACGGCTGCAGGGTGGGTTCGTCTGGGAGTGGATCGACCATGGCTTGCTGTTGCCCGGAGCAACCGATCATGTGTACGGCGGGGACTTCGGGGAGCGCGTCCACGGCGCGAACTTCTGCATCGACGGACTGCTGTTCCCCGACCGCACCCCGTCGCCGGGGCTGATCGAGTACAAGAAGGTGATCGAGCCGGTCCGCATCACGGGGACCGAGCCGATCACCATCCAGAACCTCCGCACCTTCACAGCGCTCGACGACCTGGAGTTCGTGTGGTCGCAGGAGGTGGACGGGGTCGAGGTGCGAGCCGGCCAACTGGAGGTGCCCGAGGTCGGCCCGGGCGAGTCGGTGGAAGTCAGGCTGGACCTCCAAGCACCGACTGATGTGGTGGGCGAGCGGTGGTTGACGGTCCGAGCTGTGTTGGCGAAGGACGAACCGTGGGCCGAGGCGGGCCATGAGATCGCGTGGGCGCAGTTCGCGTTGCCGAGTGCGCCGCCGAAGGACCCGTCACCGGTGCGGGGTCCAGTCGTGCACCGGGCTGGTGACCTCGTGCTTGGTGGCGGTGAGTTCGACCGTCGAACCGGGCGACTGATGCGGTTGTTCGGAGTGCCGGTCGACGGTCCGCGACTTGACTTGTGGCGGGCGCCCACGGACAACGACAACGGGCAAGGTGGGCGGAACGCGGTGGTCACGGAGTGGCGGGCCGCGGGGCTGGACCGGCTTCTGCATCGGGTGGATGAGGTCGAGACCGGGGAGCGCGAACTGGTAGTGCGGACCCGGGTCGCGCCGGACGGGCTCGGGCTCGGCGTGCGCGCGACGTACCGATGGGTGGCGCTCGGGGATTGCCTGCGACTGACGATGGACGTGGTGCCGGAGGGGGAGTGGGGCGGTACGGCGGTCACGCCGCGGTGTGGGAGTTGGCCGCGCGTCGGCGTACGGATGGCCGTGCCTCGCAGCCTGGACAACGTGCGCTGGTACGGCGGTGGACCGGGGGAGGCGTACGCCGACAGCCGCGAGGCGGCCCGGGTCGGACGGTACGTGCGCACGGTCGACGAGTTGCAGACGCCGTACGTCGTACCGCAGGAGAACGGATCGCGGATCGACGTGCGCTGGGCCGAACTGACCGATGCTGACGGCAACGGTTTGCGGGTGGCGGGCTCGCCGTCCTTCCAGCTCACCGCACGGCGGTGGACGAGCGAGGACCTCGAACTCGCCCGCCACCGCTCGGACCTCAGCTCACGAGACCACGTCTACCTCAATCTCGACCTGGCCCAGCACGGCCTCGGCTCCGCCTCCTGCGGTCCGCCCGCCACAGCGCAACACGCACTCGAGGTAGCTCCCCGCACCTTCGGTTTGTTGTTCCGTCGACTCGGCGGGACCTGACCGGATTGATCGGTGAGATTGCCGTGACCTCGGACAGGTAGTGGGGACCTCGCACATGGCACAGCCTGTCCGAGGTCGCCAGATGGTGTCCCGGGTTCGGTATCGGCACGGTCCCCGGCCAGCAGGACGAGTGCGTCCAGTCACTGCATCTGCCCGCCGGTGCGGGCCGCTCGGGTGCGGACGGTGGTTGGGGTGTGCAAGCTCGACAGGAGGTGTCCGCCTCGCATCGGCCGGGCAGACCGCGGCCAGGCGTGAATGCCTCACCCGACCAGCACCCCTGGACCGACACCTCCTAATGAGAGTTACCGGGTCGCCGTCGGGCAGACTCGGGGCTGGTAAGCCGCCGGTGGGTGAGCACTTGTACCTCCTGGACCGTTTGAGTCCTGTCGACAGATCGTGCCCCTGCCGGTGACCGGGAGATTTGATCGCTGATGGGATGTCGTGCCCGGCCCTTGGTGTGGTTGGGGGGCGTGAGCACTGCTTCATTAGGTCGCTGATGGTTCTCCCGACCGGCTTGCTGGTGGTGTGGATGGCGTCGAGAGTGTGGGAGATCGGTGTTGAGGTTCTTTGTGGGAGATGACTGGGCCGAGGCGCATCACGATGTGGAGGTGATGGACCCGGCGGGGCGGGTGCTGGCCAAGGCGCGGTTGCCCGAGGGGGTGGCGGGGATGGCGCGGTTGCATGCGCTGGTGGCCGGGCAGTTCGGTGCGGCTGATCCTGACGAGGTCGAGGTGGTGGTCGGGATCGAGACCGATCGGGGCCCGTGGGTGGCCGCGCTGGTGGCCGCGGGGTACCTGGTGTTCGCGGTGAACCCGTTGCAGGCCTCGCAGTACCGCAAACGGCACGCGGTGTCGGGTGCCAAGAGCGACGCGGCCGACGCGCATGTGCTGGCCGACATGGTCCGCACCGACTCCCACCAGCTGCGCCCGGTGGCCGGTGACAGCGCCGAGGCCGAGGCGATCAAGGTCGTCACCCGGATGCACAAGACCCTGATCTGGGAACGGACCCGGACCACGCAGCGGTTGCGGCACGCGCTGCGCGAGTACTTCCCGGCCGCGCTGGAAGCCTTCGAGGACCTGGACGCCGCCGACACCCTCGAGCTGCTGACCAAGGCCCCCGACCCGGCCGCGGCGGCCCGGCTGACCACCGCCCAGATCACCGCGGCGCTGAAACGGGCCCGTCGCCGCAGCATCGCCGACAAGGCCGCGGCGATCCAGGCGGCGCTGCGCGCCGAGCACCTCGGCCAGCCCGCCGTGGTCACCGCCGCCTACGCCGCCTCGACCCGCGCACTGGTCGCGGTCCTGGCCGTCCTCAACGAGCAGGTCACCGGCCTGCAAGGGCAGGTGGAGGCCCATTTTGGCCGGCACCCGGCCGCTGAGATCATCTTGTCCCAGCCCGGGCTGGGACCGATCCTCGGCGCCCGGGTGCTCGCAGAATTCGGCGACGACCCCGACCGCTACGCATCGGCCAAAGCCCGCAAGAACTACGCCGCGACCAGCCCGATCACCCGCGCCTCGGGCAAGAAGAAAGTCGCCCTGGCCCGCTACGTCCACAACGACCGGCTCATCGACGCCCTCATGAGCCAAGCCTTCGCCGCACTCAACGCCTCGCCCGGAGCCCGCGCCTACTACGACAAACAACGAGCCCGCGGAGCCGACCACAACCCCGCCCTACGCCAACTCGCCAACCGACTCGTCGGCATCCTCCACGGCTGCCTCAAAACCAACACCCACTACAACGAAACAACCGCCTGGACCCACCCCACCCAAACCCTCGCAGCTTGACACCCAAACTCCTGGGATGTCTGTCGAGCTTGCACGGCCGGCCGGTCGGTCGGGTCGAGGAGGTGCGCGACCAGACCGACCGTCGATCTTCAGTTCGGAATGACGAAGGTGATGTAGGTCGAGTTGCCCTTGTTCGGCACACTCGCGTTGGCGCCCAGTGCCAGTGGGCCTGCCGGCACATCACGCTTGAAGAGGACGAGCCGCTGGTCTGTCGTGCCGACAGTCTCACCGGTCCTGGTGAAGCTGCTGAGCCAGGACGGCCACCACACGTTCTCCCCGCGTGGGTCGAACGCGACATAGACGGTCGCGGGCCGCGTCAGGTTCAGAGTCAGGTAATCGTCGGGACCTGTCGCCTTGGAGTCGTCGTTGGCTCCCTGGACCAATGCCTGCCCGGTCAGCTCCGCAGGCAGATCGGTGATCGTGTAGCTGCGATCCACGTAGATCGGTGCACCCGCCTGAGCCTTCACGAGGTTGGACAGCTTCTCCGGGGCACGCACACTGACCAGGTTGCTGAGCAGTGGCGGCTCACTCGCCGGTACGCCGAGCATCCGGCTGCCGACCGTCTTCACCGCTGTGGCCGGCTGACCGGTCAACGGCACGAACCGGAACGACGACAACGGTACGGCGACCCGCTCGACGGTGTACGACGCGTGCGGTGCCACCGCGATCGACACCACCTCGGCAGAGGTCGGCGATACGACGGTCCGGCCGTGTGAGTCGATCACGCGCACCTGCTGCCCCGGCCACGGGTTGCGGACGCGCAGCGTGTCACGACTGCCTGCCTCGATCCCGATCACGTTCGGTACGCCGTCGTGCACCTCGGTGCTGATCCGGTGGCCACCTTCGATCTGCACCGAGCCGGACACGTCCCAGTCCTTCGGCCACGCCGGTGCGACGTCGACGACACCGTCGTACGACTGGACCAGCGCCTCCTGCAGGCCGGTCGTCACCACGCCGCCCCACTCGTTGTAGAAGCTGTGGTTCCGGACCGCCTCCTGACCGGTGCGGTGGACGGTGAAGCCGTTCGGGTAGATCTGGAGGTCCTGGATGCCCTTCAGCAGCAATCGCTTCACCTCTTCGGAGAGCCCGAGTCGCGCGGCCCACGTGGTGTCCATGCCCCAGTCCTTGTCCTGGGGATAGACCCGCTGACGATAGGTCGCCTGCATCAAATCGGAGGTCTCGTCGAAGAGGCCCCAGGGCCAGAGCGCCTCCATCTCAGGGTTCTGCGTGTTGTGCGCCGCTTCGTCCGTGCCGGACCACGCGAGTACCTCCTCGCCCCCACGCTGGACCGTTCGGAACGGCGGGAGCTTCGCTAGCGCGTCCCGGAGCTGAGCGGCCAGGGCGGTGTCGCCTCGCGACGAGGCGAGGTCGGCGACGATCGGGAAGATCACCCGCATCGCGGCGAGGTCCGGGACGGGGTCGCTGGTGTCCCACTGCACTTCGAGCGCGTTGACATGTTCGAGATGCAGCAGGCCATCCACACCGGGTGTCAGTGCCGACAGATAGAACTTCGCCACGTCCCGCATCAGCGGATAGCTGCGGTTCAGCAGCGCCTTGTCGCCGGTGTAGCGGTATTGCTGCCAGATGTTGTTCACCAACTCCGGTCCGCTGCTGAGGATCCGGGTCACCCAGCTCGGTTCACTCGTGTTGTCGCAGCCGTCGCCGGTCCCGTCGTACCGGAGGAACTCGGGCACGCAGAGCCCTTGCCCGCCGATCCAGTGGGTCCGCGTCCACTCCCGCATCAGCTCGGCACGGTCGAGGTAGAAGCGGAAGTACGGCGCGTTCAGGTCGGCGATGCCCGCGCCGAGGTTGGCGGACACGAGCTCGCGCAGGTTGAAGTGCCAGTACGAGTCCTGCGCCCAATCGGCCTGGTCCTGTGCCGAGGAGAACATCCGTACGACGGCGCCGTGCGTACTCGGCACGTCGCCACGCATCGACGCGGCCATCGTGTAGAGCTGAAGCGTGCGGAGGTTCTCGACGTACTCACCGCTGCCGTCGGCCGACGTGATCCGCATCGGCGCCGCCTTGGCCCAGAACGCGTGCCACCAGGCCAGATGGTTGGTCTGCGAGTCGACCACGGCCCGCTTCGCCGCCGCCCGCAGATCACCACCGCGGTACGACGGAACGCCGACGACCAGCCGGAAGCTGCCATCCGCGTTGGGTCGGAAGCTGAGCCGGACCGTCAACGGGTCGACCACGGACGCCGAGACGTCCCGGGCGTGCGCGGTCAGCGCGGCGACCGCGCCGGTGATACTGCCGGACGCGCTGTCGTGGAAGGTCTCCGCCAGCGCGGCGACAGCATCGGCCGCGCTGGTGGTCGGTGTCCGCCCCGGCCAGAGCTTGAGGTCGGCTGTCTGCGGCTTCGAGGGATCAGCCCCGGTGACCTCGAGCACGAACTGATCCGCGTCGGCGCGTACGTAGGAACGAGCCGCCATCCCGCCGCCATGCTGCACGAGCCGGCCGTCGTACAGCGCCAGCCGGCCACTGTAGTCCGTTGCCCGCATCAACGGATCGAGACCGGGTACGACGAGGCGCCCGGCGGACTTGAGGTCCGGGAAGGTATCCACCCGGTTGAGCTGGGCGCTG
The DNA here is from genome assembly GCF_036227145.1 of Kribbella sp. NBC_01484. Taxonomy (NCBI): domain Bacteria; kingdom Bacillati; phylum Actinomycetota; class Actinomycetes; order Propionibacteriales; family Kribbellaceae; genus Kribbella; species Kribbella sp. NBC_01484. Next base: position 139,091 of record NZ_CP109437.1, on the reverse strand, counting down.
AAGCCCTTCTCGGCCCACACCGCGGCGCCGAGTACGCCGTTGCCGAGTGGCATGGCCTGGTACGGGCGCCAGGCCGGACCTTCCTGGACGAGATCGGACCGAGCGACCAGCCCGGCCGGGTCGGTGCGCAGTGCGCCGTCGTGCCAGGCCGTCGTGGGCTGGTCGGACGTTGTGGACGGGCCGGCCGCGGCGAGTGATCCGGTGCTGGTGGCGAGCAGAGTGATGAGCAAGGGCAGGGTCCATCTAGTTCTCATGAGCGCGGCTCGATCAGGTAGTCGACGCCTCGCTGGGTGCGGAACTCGACCACGCCGTCCTCGGGCCGGGCGAAGGCGACCGGACCAGCGGTGGACGTCACGTCGACCTGTCCGCCGGTGCGCAACCGGAGACGATTGCCCAGCAGGGAACGGATCCGGGCCTTGGTCAGCTTGCCCTCCGACCAGGACAAGTCCAGATCGAACCCGCCCCGCGCCCGCAGACCGCGGATACGGCCGGTTGAGAACGCCGTCGGCAGACAAGGCAGCAGCGCGACCTCGCCGGAGTGGCTCTGCATGAGCATCTCGGTGATGCCGGAGATGCCGCCGAAGGTCCCGTCGATCTGGAACGGCGGGTGCAGGTCGAACATGTTCGGCGCAGTGCGACCGGGAGCCAGGAGTTGCGTGAGGTGTTTGTACGCGTTGTCCGGTTCGAGCAGCCGGGCACGCAGGTTCAGCTTCCAGGCCAGCGACCACCCTGCCGTGACGGCCGGGCCGCGGAGTTCCAGCGACTTCCGCGCCGCGTCGGCGAGTTCTGGCGTACGGCGGGGAGTGACCTGGTCGCTCGGGAACACGGCCCACAGGTGCGAGACATGGCGACTTGTCTCCAGCGCGGCCTCCTCCCAGTCGATCAGCCATTCCTGGATCTGGCCGAGGTACCCGATCTGGATCGGCGCCAGCCGGGACCGCGCGGCAGCCGCCTGAGCGGCCAGTGCGGAGTCCTCACCGAGCAGGGCGGATGCCTCACCGAACACCTTGAACAGGTCGTGCAGGATCTCGGTGTCCATCGTCGGGCCCGCGCACATGCTCACCCCGACGTTGTCGTAGTCGTGGTGCTTGACCTCCGGCGAGTGCGACGGGCTGGTCACCAGCCAGCCCGTCTTCGCGTCGGTCTGCAACTGGTCGAGGAAGAATTCGACGGATCCCCTCAGCACGGGGTAGTACCGGCGCAGCATCGCCAGGTCGCCGGTGTACTCGTACCGCTCCCAGAACAGCAGCGACAACCACGCGCCGCCGGTCGGCCAGACCCCGTAGAACGCGAAGTCGACCGGAGCCGACCCGCGCCACCCGTCCGTGTTGTGATGGGCGACCCAACCGGGAGCGTCGTACATCGTCGCGGCCGTCCGCGCGCCGGACTCGGCCAGCTCCGTGATCATCTGGAACAGCGGGTCCCAGCACTCGGCGAGGTTGGTGGGACCGGCCGGCCAGTAGTTCATCTCGCAGTTGATGTTCAGCGTGAACTTCGACTGCCACTCCGGCAGCATCTTGTAGCTCCAGATGCCCTGCAGGTTGGCCGGTTGCCCGGGGCTGCGCGAACTGGAGATCAGCAGATAGCGGCCGAACTGGTAGTACAGCGCGGCCAGTTGCGGATCCCCACCATTGCGGAACGCGATCACCCGTTGATCGGTCGGCAGGGCGATCGAGTCCGACGTCCCGAGATCGATGTCGAGCCGGCCGAACAGCCGCTGGTAGTCCTCGACGTGCTCGTGCCGCAGCCGTCCGTACGCCGGGCGCTCCGTGGGCAACGGTGCGACGGCCCGAGCCACCTGGTCGGCGCTGACGTCGACGTAGTTGCGGTAGCTGGTCCCGACCGAGAACACCAGCGTGACCGCGTCGGCGCCCGCGACGGTGAGCTTGCTGTCGGCAACAGTCGTCGTACCGGCCTCGGTGAACGCGCGCAGCAACGCACAGAACTTGACCGACCCGGTCAGCCCTTCGGCGTCGCCACTGATCCCGTTGAGCGCGAGCGTGTGGTCGTCGAAGCGATCGACGGTGGCCGCCTGCTCGGTGGTGAAGGTTGCGTCGAAGCTGATCGAGCCGCGTCGATCGGCCGTCAGCCGCATCACCAGCACCTGCGCCGGGTGTGAGACGAACACCTCGCGGCTGTACCGCACACCGTCGGCCACGTAGCTGACCGAGGTGATCGCCGTGGTCAGATCGAGCTCTCGCCGGTACGACGAGACGCCGGCCTCGGTGATGCCGGGGAAGGTCATCATCAGGTTGCCGACCGGCTGGTACTGCATCTGCTCGGTCGGCCGGCCCATGAAGTGCTCGTCCGCGAGGTTCTGCGCGTCGAGGTACTTCTCCTCGGCGATCAGCCGGCGGATCTCCGGGAGCACCTCACGTCCGACCGGATCGTCGTACTGGTGCGGGCCGCCGGCCCAGATCGAGTCCTCGTTGAGCTGCAGCTGTTCGGTCGCGGTCCCGCCGTACACCATGGCGCCGAGCCGGCCGTTGCCGATGGCAAGGGCTTGGAGCCACTCGGTGGCGGGCTGGGCGTACCAGAGTTGGAGTGGGTTGGTCTCGCTGCCGGCGGTCTCGACGGCGGCAGCGGACAGGGGGTCGGTGAGCGAGCCGGCGACGACGGCGGTGCCGGCCGCGGCGCCAGCGGTCCGCAGGACCTGGCGTCGGGTGTATTCGGTCATGGGGCGGTCTCCCTGGGGCGGTAGATGCGCTGGGCGGTGCCGCGGAACACGTCGTTGTGCGTGGCGGGCGGGAGCAAGGCAGCGGTACGACGGACAACGTCGGAACGACTGCCCGTGAGCGTGCAGACGGGCCAGTCGGAGCCGAACATCAACCGCTCGCTGCCGAAGAGGTCGAGAGTGATGCCGACGAGCTCGCTGAAGTCGTCGGACGGTAGATGGGCGGTGCCGGAGACCTTCACGGTCACGTTCGGCGCTGCGGCGAGGGCCTTCATCCCCGTCAGCCAGTCGGTGTCGACGGCGTTCGGGTTGCCGAGGTGGTCCAGCACCAGGCGGGCTTCGGGCACTGCGTCGGCGAGCCGTGCGGCGCCGATCAGCGCGGGTGGGCGGAGGAGCAGGTCGATGGCGAGGCCGGCGTCAGTGGCGGCTCGCACACCGCTGATGTGTGCGGGGCTGGTGAGCGCTTCCGGATCGGTCTGGTCGGCCGGTGGGCTGCGGATGCCGACGAGCCTGGGGTCGTTCGGTAGGTCGAGGGTTGAGCCGAGAAGGTCGAACGACGCGACGACGCCGACCACCGCGGGGGTGCGGGCCGCGAGGTCGAGCAGGTCGTGGACCTCGGCCGGATCGGCGTCCGCCTGCACGAGCACCAGCTCAGCGAGCGGGCCGTCCTCGGCGAGATCCGTGAGTGCGAAGTCGCGACGCAAGGGATGACCCTCGGGGAGCCACGGCAGTTCGCGTCGTGCGGTGTCCCAGACATGAACGTGCGCATCAATCATGGCGGCCGGCGGGTCTGGTGATGGAGCTTTCGCCGCGGGCGTGGGCCGAGAACAGGCGGGCGGCGTCCTCGGGGTCGCTGCCGGCGAGCACCTCGATCAGGTCCAGGTGCCGGCGCGCCATCAGACCCCAGTCGCCGGCGTACATGGCGTTGGAGACGACCTGCAGGTTCCACAGCGCGGGCTCGAGAGTGCGCCAGACGCGCAGCAGCATCGAGTTGCCGCTGGTCGCGAGGACCTGGCGGTGGAAGCGCAGGTCGGCCTCGCGGAAGGCGCCGATGTCGTGGTGATCGGCGGCGTCGGTCATCCGCTGTACCTCGATCCGCAGCAGGTCCAGCTCGTCCGGCGGGACGTGGCCGGTCGCGCGCCGGGCTGCCGCGGCCTCGAGCAGGACGCGGACCTCGCGCGCCTCCCGGGCCTCCACCTGGGAGATCGCGGTGACGAAGTTCCCCAGCCGCGGCTGGTACGTGACCAGTCCTTCGTGGGCGAGCCGTCGTACCGCTTCCCGGGCCGGGGTCTGGCTGGTGCCGAGGACGCGGGCGATCTCGGACTCGACCACGCGCATGCCGGGGGCGAGTTCGCCGGACAGGATCCAGCCGCGGATGGCGTCGTACACCCGATCCGACAGCAGCTCGGTCTCGCCCGACGGCGGGGGCGAGGGTTGCGTGGAACGCAACGCGATCCCGCCGCCGGTGCGGTGGTGCTGCAGTTCTTCGCGACGACGACGCGAAACCGTCGACTGCGAGACGCCGTACGAGGCAGCGACGTCGCGGGTCGGGGGCCGGTGTCCGGATCCGGCCATCGATGTTGCCGCCACCGCGCCGAGCTGGACCCGGTCGACCATCCGCGGCCTGCCGCTGCGCATGCCGTCGTCGAGGCCGGCCATCCCCATCCGCAGGAACCGTCGCCGCCACTTGCCGACCGTGCCCGGGGTGACCATGAGCAGGTCCGCGACGTCCTTGTTCGACCGGCCCTCGGCGCAGGCGAGCACGATCCGGGCGCGCAACCGCATCCCCGCGCTGGTCCGGGGACCGGTCACGAGCCGGCTGAGCGCGGTCCGCTCGGCCGTCGACAAGGTCAGCGGCGACTTGGGTCTTCCGGCATCGGGCATGGCTGCATGGTGACCCCGCTCACGCCGATCTGCCAACCCTTTATGGCATGGACTTCTGACTCAGAACGTCCACCTTGCCGTTTAAACGTTGACACTTGAGCGGGCTGCTCTGCATTGTCGATCGCTAACGACGCCCGGCCGCCCCCGACGCCGGGACGATCCGAGGAGGACCCGGAAATGGCTCGTTCGGTACGGCGGAAGCCTGTCCTGCTGGCGGCGGTTGCGATCCTGGTGGGCGCGGCCGGCTGCGGTGGTGGCGGGTTCAGTGACGAGGGTTCGGCCGGTGCCGGCACCGGTGAGGTGCGGATGCTGGTGAACATCACGCCCAATCTGACCAAGGGATACTGGGAGGGCCTGGTCAAGCCGTTCGAGGACGCCAACCCCGGCGTCGACGTGAAGATCGAGGCACCGACCGGATCCGGTGTGAAGGACACGCTGCCGCAGTTGCTCGCGGCCGGCAACGCGCCGGATGTCGTCGAGACGCTGATGGCCGACAAGGTGCTCGCGCCGCAGATGCTCGACCTGACCGACCAGACGTGGACCAAGGACACCCCGCTGGTGCAGCAGGCCGCACTCGACGGGAAGGTCTACACCGTCGGTGTCGGTCAGCAGGCCCAGTCGCTGGTCTTCTACAACAAGGACGCGTTCACCAAGGCAGGGATCAGCGCGCCGCCGAAGGATCTCGACGAGCTGACCGCCGCGATGGGCAAGCTGAAGGCCGCGGGCTACCTGCCGCTGCAGACGGCCGGCGACTACGTGACCGGGTTGCAGCTGCTGCAACTCGGCGACCCGTCGATCGCGACCAAGCACCCCGACTGGTTCCAGCAGGTCAAGGCCAAGCAGCTCACCGTCGGGCAGTCCATGCTCCCGCTGCTGCAGCGCTACGAGTCCTGGATCAAGAACGGGTACATCGACAAGAACGCGCTCGGCCTGAAGGACGTGACCGCGCAAACCAACTTCCTGTCCGGTAAGGCCGGGATGTACATCATGGGCAGCTGGTTCGTCCGGAGCGCGGAGAGTGCCAAGCCCGCCTTCGACCTCGGGGTGTTCGCCGCGCCGACCGAGACCGGCCAGGCGTACCCGGGACCACAGGGCGTCACGATGGCCGCGCCGTACATGGTGCTCAAGTCGACCAAGCAGCGCGACCTCTCGGTGAAGCTGGTCCAGTGGCTGGTCACCGACCGCGGCGCCGTCCAGAGCCAGCTCGCGCAGGACGGCAACTTCCGCAAGGGCTTCACCGACAAGCTGACGCCGCTCGGCCAGCAGGTGCAGGACATCCTCGACCAGGCGCCGCAGCAGGTGGCCCAGGGCGAGGGGTACGGCGCGAACACGCTGCCGCAAGGCTTCAACGGCGAGTGGAACAAGGCGGTCCAGAGCCTCTACACCGGCAAGAGCGCGCCGGACGTCGCCAAGCGCATCGACAGCTGGATGGGGTCGAAGTCGTGAGGAACCGGCTGACGACCATCAGCATGGTCGGGCCGGCTCTGGCGCTGTTCGTCGTAATGCTCGTCATCCCGGTCGGCCTCTCGGTCTACCTGAGCCTGACCGACTGGAACGGGTACAGCGCGAACCCGGCCGTCGTCGGACTGCGGAACTACCTCGACCTGGTGCGCAGCGACGAGGCGATCCGGGCCGGCTGGGTCACCTTGCTGATCGCCGCCGTCGGGACCGTCCTCCTGAGCGTGCTCGGCCTCGGCTTCGCCCTGCTGGTGAATGGTGCGTCCCGGCTCAACTCGCTGTTCCGCGTCGTCCTCTTCTATCCCCATGTGCTCAGCGCGCTGGTCGTCGGCTTCCTCTGGAGCGCCGTCCTCGGTACGTCGGGTGTCGCGAACGGCTGGCTCACCTCAAAGGGCGCTGACGTGTTTCCGTTCCTGTCCAACCCGAACTGGGCGCTCGCGAGTCTCATCGGCGTCCTCGTGTGGGCCGGATTCGGCGTGAACGTCGTGCTTTATCTGGCGGGTCTGCAGACCGTGCCGAAGGAGCTGCTCGAGGCCGCGCGGATCGACGGGGCCTCGACGCGGCAGACGTTCCGCAACGTCACCCTGCCGGCGCTCGCTCCGGTCGTGACTGTGAACCTCGTGCTGTCGCTGGTCACGCTGCTGAAGACGTACGACCTGGTCGTGTCGCTGACCGGAGGTGGGCCGGCCGGGTCCACGCAGACGGCGGCGTACCTGATCCTGTGGGACTCGTTCCACAACAACGCGCTCGGGTTCGGCTCGGCGCAGAGCGTCGTACTGATGATCGTCACCGCCGGGCTCGCCCTGACGGTCGCGCGGCTGCGATCGCGAGCCGACCAGGGGGTGCAGGCATGAGTGCGATCCGGATGCCGCGGGTCATGACTGTGCAGCTCCGCCCGATGCGCACCAAGGGAGTGGGCCGGGTCGTCTTCCTGGTCGTCATCAGTGCGTTGATGCTGATGCCGCTGTATCTGCTGGTCGTCAGCGCGTTCAAGTCGCAGCAGGACATCCTGACCCACCCGTTCTCGCTGTCACCCGACCAGCTCACCACGGAGTACATCCGCAAGGCGGCGACGAACCCGGACTTCAACATCCTCAAGGGGTACGCCGTCACCGTGCTGTTCGTGGTCTCGGTGAACGTGCTGTCCGTCGCACTGGCCGGTCCGGTGTCGTACGTGATCGCCCGTCGCAGCGAGCGCCGCTACCGGATGCTCCTGCTGCTGTTCGTGGCCGGGACGTTCATCCCGAGCCAGGTGCTGGTCATCCCGGTCGTCTACACGCTGAAGTACCTCGGCCTGATGGGCACGATCCCGGGCTTCGTACTGTTCGAGACGACGCTGACATTGCCGTTCTCGATCTTCCTGTACGCCGGCTACATCATGACGATCCCGGCCAGCCTGGACGAGGCGGCCGCGGTCGACGGCGCCGGCAAGCACCGGGTGTTCTGGTCGATCGTGTTCCCGCTGATGAAGCCGGCCGTGGTGACGATGGTCATCCTGAACACCTTCTCGGTGTGGAACGACTTCGTGAACCCGCAGATCATCCTCGGCCCGGGCAGCGGCCTCTACACCGTCACCACCGGCGTGTACGCCGCCGTGAGCCAGTACTCGACCGACTACACGGTCGTCTTCCCGACGCTGCTGCTCGCGGTGGCACCACTGCTGGTGGTCTTCGTGCTGTTGCAGCGGCACGTGATCAGCGGCCTGACGGCGGGGGCGACCAAGGGATGACAACGACAACTGTTCTTGCCGAGACCCCGATCGGTACGCCACCCGCGTGGGCGATCATGCAGCGCCGCCTGTTCGACGTGATGGACGAGGGCTGGTGGCTGTTCCGCGAACGCTACTGCCTGCCGGACGGCAGTCTCCGGTACGCCGGACCCGTGCAGAGCCGTGATGGCGCGGACGACTTCTACGAGGCGTTCGTGAACTGGCCCGTGCTCTACCAACTCGGCGGCGCGGACGATCTGATCGACGTGGCCAAGTGGCATTGGGAAGGCGTCACCCGCCAGCTCACCGACCTGGGCTTCCTGGTCGACGAGTTCGAGCGTGGCTACGACTGGTTCCACCTCGGCGAGTCGATGATCTTCTTCTACGCGTTGTGCGCGGCCGATCCGGGTGACGAGGCGTTCCGCGAGCGCGCGTACCGGTTCGCGGAGCTCTACCTGCCCGGATCGCCGGCCGGCAACTACGACCCGGCGACGCGCACCATCCGCGCACCGCACAACGGCGGCGGCGGTCCGCGCTGGGGCATCAACGACGAGTGGCGCACGTACGGCGCGGACCTGACGAACATGCGGATCTTCGGGCTGCCGCTGTCCGGCGTACCCGGTATCACCACCTGGGAGGACCTCAAAGATCCAGCCAACGCCGACCTGATGGGCGCGGAAATGATCCGCCGCCTGGGTGCCGGCGACACCGCCGTCAACCTGGCCGCGACCACGCTGACCGCCAACGCCTGGCTCTACGACCACAACGACCGGTTCGCGGCGTGGACGCTGGAGTATCTGGACGCGTGGCAGGAGCGGGCGCAGGCGAACGGCGGTCTGCTGCCGGACAACGCCGGTGCGAGCGGTGCGGTCGGCGAGCTCCAGCACGGCCGCTGGTACGGCGGCCTCTACGGCTGGAACTGGCCGCACGGCGTGTACAGCGTCGGCTCGGCGGCCTGTGTCGCTGCGCTGAACGGCGTCGTGCTCACCGGCGACGCGAAGCGGCTCGATGTCGCGCGCCAGTTGCTGGATCACCTGTACGAGCGCGGCGTCACTGCCGCGGTCGACGAGACTGAGATGAGCATCCGGGATCGTTGGCAGGCCGAGCTGGGCGAGGACTGCGCGAAGCCGACCCTGCTGATCCCGAACCGGCACGGCGACGACGGATGGTTCGACTACCAGCCGCCACAGCTCGGAATGCCGATGTGGTTGTGGCAGGCCGCCTTCGACGCGTCCGACCGCGACCGGCTGACGGAGCTGCGGGAACGCAGCGGCTACGACTGGCGGACGGTCCACGACTTCCGGAACAAGGAGGACGCCGGGCACGAGGCGCCCTGGCTCGCTTACCTGGCCGGCGACAACCCCGGCTATCCCGAGGCGATGCTCGGTGTCGCGCTCTCGCAGGTGCAACGCCGGATGGATCTGATGGCTGCGGACACGACCGACCCGGCCGAGCTGAACATCCATCACTGGCAGCGGCACAATCCAGTTGCGACCGAAGCCCTGCTGCAGTTGACCACCGGCACACCGCAGCTTCTCTACAACGGCGGTCTCCTGCCTCTGCGCGTCCTCTACCTCGACCCGGACCGCGGCCGGCCCGGCCTGCCGCCCGATGTCGCCGCGTTGGTCGACACGGTCGAGCCGGATCGAACCGGGCTGCAACTTGTCAACCTGTCGGCCACCCAGACCCGCCGCGTGATCATCCAGGCCGGCAGCTTCGGCACCGACCGGATCGACGAGGCCACCGTGAGCACCGCGACCGGTGAGTACCCCGGCCCGTCGCCGGCGTACACCTCCCCGCCACCGACCCCGGGCACCCGCACGGTCGTTGTCGGCGGCAACAGACTCGAAGTCGTCATGCCGCCGGGCCGGACCATCCGGCTCGATCTCCGGCTGACCCGGAACACCTACCGCGCCGCACATCTGGCGCTTATCTGAGGAGACCTATGACCAGCACGGAACAAGCCCCGGTGACGCCTGTCTGGGACCTGCCGGTGCGCGGCGAGAACCCGCCGGCGCCGGACCCCGAACTGGTGTCGCGGTTGTCCGAGATCGGGTCGGCCACCGCCTGCGCCCGGTTGCACGGACAGGGCATCCGCCGGACCTTCGTCGACGGTCCGACCAGCATGTTCCCCGGTAAGAAGGTGGTCGGCCGCGCGCTGACCCTGCAGTTCATGCCGCAGCGCGAGGACATCGCCGACGGCCAGACCCAGGAGTACATCGAGCGCAGTACGGCGCTGTGGGCCGTGCTCGACGAGGTCCAGCCCGGTGACGTGCTGGTGGTCCAGGCCTACGGCAGCCACACCACCGGCTGCTTCGGCGACATGCTGGTCCGGTACTTCAAGCTCCGCGGCGGCGCCGGCATCGTGGTCGACGGCCGGATCCGCGACGTACCCCGGGTGGCGCAGCTCGACGTTCCGATCTGGTCGACCGGCGCCACCCCGCACTACGCGTCCCAGTCCGAACTGTTCCCGTGGGCGTACAACGTCCCGGTCGCGGTCGGCGGCGTCCTCACGCTGCCCGGCGACCTGGTGCTCGCCGACGACGACGGTGCGGTCGTCGTGCCCCGGCGGCGCGCTGAGGCCGTCGTCGACGCGGCCGCCGAGCACGACGCGTGGGAGAAGTTCAGCCGGCGCCGGATCGACGAGGGTGCCCCGCTGCGTGACTACTACCCCCTGACCGAGAAGACCCGCCTCGAGTACGAGAGCTGGCGTGCCCGCGACGGCAACGCCGGCGACTGAATCTGAGAGGACCCCGCCCAAGATGTCCCACAAAACAAGGCGTACGGCGCTGAGCGTCGGCGCCGGAGTGGTCGCGACTGCCCTGGTGACGGTCGCGGCCGTCCAGCTCAACACCCAGCCCGCCGGTGCCGTCGACTGCAAGACCTTCTGGGTCGCGCCCACCGGCAACGACTCCGCCAACGGCACCGAGAAGGACCCGTGGAAGACCGTCACCCGGGCCCGCGACGAGATCCGGGACAAGCACCTCAACGACCGGATGAACTGCGACATCACCGTCAACCTGAAGGCCGGCGACTACCCGGTCTCCTCGACCATCGACCTCGACCAGCGTGACTCCGGGAAGAACGGCCACCGGGTCATCTACCGCAGCGTCGACGGTCCCGGCAAGGCGAACGTCGAAGGCGCCGAGGAGATCACCGGCTGGACGCCGACCCATGACGGTATCTACAAGGCGAAGTTCGACGCGTCGAAGCCGTTCTACACGCTGTTCGAGGACGGGAAGCGGGCCACCAACGCTCGCTATCCGAACCGTGGCTCCGATGACACCTGGTCGCCGTACCTGCGATCGATCCTCTACGAAGAGGACAAGATGGACGTCCACAACTGGCTGTGGGGCCAGCCCGGTGACTGGGATCCCAGCTGGGACATGAGCCAGGCGTCGGTGACGATCTGGTCGGGTGGGTCGTGGTCCTGGTTCACCGACACGATCCCGCTGCTCGACACGAACTTCAAGAAGACCCAGACGACGCTGAAGTACTGGACCCGCTACGCGATGGTCAACAGCAACGGCGGCTCCCGGTACTTCTTCCAGAACTCGCTCAGCTTCCTCGACCAGCCGGGGGAGTACTACCTCGACTACAAGGCCGGCGAGGTCTACTACAAGCCGCGCGGCGGCACGATGGACGGCGTCCACGTACTGCGGCCGACGGTGCAGACCGTGCTGGATCTGGCCGGCACGTCGGCGCAGGACCGGCTGCATGACGTGACGTTCGACGGGCTCGGGGTGCAATACTCCGACTTCGTCAGCTGGTACCGCAATGGCTGGGTCGCCGGTGGTGACGCCGGGGCCGAGCACAAGTACCCGGAGTACGACCGACAGATCGAGATGCCGCGGAACCGGTTCGGCGCGATCCGGCTGACGAACACGAGCAATATCGACCTGTCCCGGATGCATCTGTCCGACACCGGGTTCACCGGGATCTATCTGCTGTTCGCCAACGACCACACCCGGATCACCGACAGCCTGCTGGAGAACATCGGTGCCGACGGCATCAAGGTCGAGGGCGGCTGGCCCGGAGAAGGTGACCTGAGCAACCATCACACGATCTCCAACGTCTTCGTCGACCACATCGGCGAGCTGGTGCCGGGCGACGCGTCCGGCATCGAGTTGATGGACACCGGCAGCAACACCGTCTCGAACGTCGAGGTGAAGCACAGCGCCCGCTACGGCATCAGCCTTGAGTCCCGACCGGAGGTAAAGGACGGCGACCAATACGCGAACGGCAACTCCTTCAAGTACATCAAGCTCGAGGAGATGGGCCTGGACAGCGGCGACATGGGCGCCTTCTACACGTACGGCGTGGACAACCAGGAACCGCATCCGATCCAGAACACCGTCGACCAACTGGTGATCGGCGACGTGATCCCCGACCCGTCGATGCCGGACGCGGGCGGGACCCGCGGAGTCCACATGGACGCCGGTGGTTGCGGCTTCGCGTTCAGCAACGTCCAGGTCGGGAAGGTGACCGACCAGAAGTACCAGTCGTACCAGTGCAACGACGTGACCAACGCCGACTGGGTCGCCGGCTTCGACGCGTCCAAGATGGAGTACGACAAGATCGGCGTCCTGCCGACCTTCCCGTACGACGTCGCGGGCCGGTGATCGCGGTGCGGGGATTCGTCGGCGGAGTGCTCGCCGGGCTCGCACTTCCGGCGCTCGTGGTCGGCGGCGGGGTGGCGGCGCGAGCCGCCGCCCCGGCCGGGGCGGACAAGTGCACAGCGTTCTGGGTTTCGCCCGGTGGGAACGACGCGGCCGCCGGCACCGAACGGAAGCCCTGGAAGACGATCGAGCATGCTCGCGACACCCTTCGTTCCGAGCAGGTGGGTCGCAGCTGTCAGCCGGTGGTGAACCTGAAGGCCGGGACCTACCAGGTGGACAAGACGATCACCTTCGACGACCGTGACTCAGGGGTCGTCTACCGGAGTGTGGACGGCCCGGGGAAGGCCGTCTTCGAGGCAGGGCGGGAGGTGACCGGGTGGACGCCGTACAAGGACGGCATCTTCAAGGCGCCGGTCGACGTGTCCCAGCCCTTCTACAGCCTGTACGTCGGCGGCAAGCGGGCAACCACCGCGCGGTACCCGAATCGGCAGTCGGATGACGCCTGGGCGCCGTACCTGAAGTCCACACTCTTCGACCCGACGAAGGAGGCGGTGCACGACCAGCTCGGATTCAGCACCGGCGACATCGACCCGTCCTGGGACCTCCGGCTCGGTACGTCGTGGCCGGCCCAGGTGACGGTGTGGTCGGGCGGCTCGTGGTCCTGGTTCACGGACACGATCCCGATGCTCGACATCAACTTCACCAAGAAGCGGACCACGCTGGTCTACCCGGCGCGGTACGGGTTCATCAACTCCGGCGGCGGCTCGCGGTACTTCGTGCAGAACTCGCTCAGCCTGCTCGACCAGGCCGGTGAGTACTACCTGGACTACCCGGCCAAGACGCTGTACTACAAGCCGGCCGGCGGAACCATGGATGGTGTCCACGTGGTGCGGCCCACGCAGACACAGGTCTTCTCGCTGGCCGGCGCCTCGCCGAACCGGCGGGTGGAGAACCTCACGCTGGACGGGCTGACCATCCAGGACACCGACTTCATGGACTGGTACCGCTACGGCTGGAACGGCACCGGCGACTCCGGGATCAAGCACAAGTACCCGAAGTACGACACCCAGATCGAGCTGCCGCGGAACCGGTGGGGCGCGATCACGCTCACCAACACCCGAGGAGTGAAGCTGACCCGGCTGCACATCCAGCAGACCGGTTTCACCGCGATCGAGCTGCTGTTCGCGAACGAGCGGACCACGGTCTCCGACAGCCTGCTCGAGCACCTCGGCAACGACGGCATCAAGGTCGAGGGCGGCTGGCCGGGTGAGGGAGACGTTGCCCACAGCAACACCTTCACGAACAACTACATCCACCACATCGGCGAGCTGGTCGCGGGCGACTCGGCCGGCGTCGAGATCATGAACAGCGGCCGGAACGAGATCAGCCACACCGTCGTCGAGCACGGCGCGCGGTACGGCATCAGCATCGAGTCCCGGCCCGAGATCCCGAACGCCGACAACTACACCGGTGGCAACACGGTCGAGTTCGTCCGGCTGTCGCACCTCGCGCAGGACAGCGGTGACACCGGTCCGTTCTACGCGTACGGCGTACGCAACGAACCGCCGTACACACCGGATGCGGCCGTGTCCCAGCTGATCGTCGACGACGCGAACGCCGACCCGTCGATGCCGGACGCGAAGCCGTACGGCGTGCACATGGACTTCGGCGGCTGTGGATTCGCGTTCTCGGACATCAAGGTGACGAACACAGAGAGCGACCCCTATCACGGACCGTCCGCGGGACCGTGTGACACGTTCGCCAACGTCAGCTGGGAGCCCGGGTTCGACGATTCCCGGATGCAGTACGACCAGATCGGCGTACTGCCGTCCTTCCCCTACCAGAAGCCCTGAGGTGCGGTTTGGCACCGTGACGCTCCGTTCGAGCTGCGCCTTTCCCCAACACACGCCAAGATCGGACAAGGGGGAACGGAAAACGCTCTCCAGACGGGAGGGCGGCTTTCGACGACGCAGGGAGTGAGGCGTGGCCCGAGCAGACGGAATTCTCAGCCCCGAAGCCAACCGAACCAAGTCGATCGATCCAGCCGGTTCCAGCGGTTCCGGCCCCCCGGACAACTCCGCCACCGAGAGACCCAGACTCAGTTCCGGCGCCAAGCCGCTCTCCTGGTGGGGGCGAGCCAGGCGGGACAAAGTGCTGCTGCTGATGGCACTGCCTGGTCTGGTCCTGTTGCTCGCCTTCCACTACCTGCCGTTGTTCGGCAACCTGATCGCGTTCCAGGAGTACCTGCCGTTCGTTCCGCTCGGACGCAGCGCGTGGGTCGGGCTGGACAACTTCGCGGTCATCTTCAACGGTGACCCGGACTTCCTCAATGCGCTGAAGAACACGCTGCTGATCACGCTGGTCCAGGTGGTCTTCGTCTTCCCGGCGCCGATCGCGCTGGCGCTGCTCCTGAACAGCCTGCTGTCGGAGCGGATGAGGCGCATCGTCCAGTCGGTGCTGTACCTGCCGCACTTCCTGTCCTGGGTCATCGTGATCGCGATCTTCCAGCAGGTCCTGGGCGGCAGCGGCCTGATCAACAACGCGCTGCGGTCCCACGGCATCGACACGATCGACTTCCTCGGCAATCCCGACAGCTTCATCGCGCTGCTCAGCAGCCAGGTGATCTGGAAGGACACCGGGTGGGCGACGATCCTGTTCCTGGCCGCGCTGACGCAGATCGATCCAGGACTGTACGAGGCGGCCCGGGTCGACGGAGCCTCGCGCTGGCGGCAGTTGTTGCACGTCACCGTGCCGGGGATCCGCAGCCTGATCATCCTGCTGCTGATCCTGCGGCTCGGCGACTCGCTCACCGTGGGCTTCGAGCAGATCATCCTGCAGCAGAATCTGGTCGGCAGACCGGCCAGCGAAGTCCTCGACACCTACGTCTACAACAACGGCGTACTGGCCGGCCAATGGGGCGTGTCCGCCGCGGTCGGCCTGGTGAAGGGTCTGGTCGGCGTCGCCCTGGTGATCGGCGCCAACAAGGTCGCGCACATCTTCGGTGAGGCGGGGGTGTACCGCAAACCATGAGTACACAGACGAATCTCCTCCGATCCTCCGGTACTGCCGGAGGGCGGAGCTCGATCGACGAGATCCCCACGATTCCCGCGCGGGCTCTCAAAGGCATCGTGCTGCTGGTGTGCTGCGCGCTCGTGATCATCCCGTTCATCGGAGTGATCTCGACCAGCATCGCCAGCCAGTCCCATGTCACCAACTCCGGCGGCTTCGTGCTCTGGCCGGACGGCCTCAACCTCGACGCCTACCGGACCATCTTCAACGGCGGTGTGGTGCAGCGGGCGTTGCTGGTCAGCGTCTTCATCACCCTCGCCGGCACGCTGATCAGCCTGGCCGGGTCGACCATGCTGGCGTACGCACTCAGCCGCTCCGGATCCTTCGGGCAGCGGCCGATCCTGATGATCGTGCTGTTCAGCATCCTGTTCAGCCCGGGGCTGATCCCGAACTACCTGGTGGTGAAGGAGTTCGGGCTGCTCGACTCGTTGCTCGCGCTGATCCTTCCGACCGCGATCAACGGGTTCAACGTGATCGTTCTCCGCGCGTTCTTCATGGGGATCCCGGACTCGGTGATCGACTCGGCCCGGATCGACGGTGCGGGCGACTTCCGGATCTTCTGGTCGATCGTCCTCCCGCTGTCCCGGGCGGTGCTCGCGGTGGTCGGCCTGTTCTACGCCGTCGGGTACTGGAACGCGTTCTTCAACGCGATGCTCTACATCAACGACACCGCGAAGTGGCCACTGCAGCTCGTGCTGCGGACGTACGTGATCAACAACACCGAGGTCAGCAGCGGTGATCTCGGCGGGGCATCGGCCGACCAGTTGCCACCGCAGGAGTCGATCCAGATGGCGATCCTGGTGGTCTCCCTGGTTCCGATCCTGATCGTCTATCCGTTCCTCCAGCGGCACTTCACCAAGGGGATGCTGACCGGGGCGGTGAAGGGATGAGCATGATCAGCAGACGAACGCTGCTCGGTGGGTCGCTGGCTGCCGCCGCCGTCGGCCTCAGTGGCTGCTCCACCGTGACCAGGTCGACCGACATCGCGGCGTTGAACAAGCCAGTGGGGCTGCCGACGTACAAGCGGTTCGACGGACCGAAGCCGGACCTGCCTCGAGTGCATCCCCTGATGCCGGACTGCTTCTACCGGTTCCCGGCGCAACCAGCCCGGGTCACCGACGGCGTACCGGCCGATGGCAGCGATCTGTCCGGATCGGTGCCGACGTCGAACCCGATTCCGCCGACCGCCGATCGCAATCCGTACTGGCAGGAGCTGAACCGGAGAATCGGTTCACCGCTGGCGCTGACGATCACCTCGGCGACCGGCACCGACTTCACCAACAAGTTCGCGACCTCGGTGGCCGGGGACACGCTGGGTGATCTGTTCAATGTCGACGGCAAGTTCTCCTATCTGCCTCAGTTCCTCGAGGCCCGGGCCCAGGACCTGACCGAGCACCTGTCCGGCGACGCGATCCTGGAGTACCCGTTCCTCGCGAACCTGTCGCCGGAGTCCTGGCGTGGATGCGTGTTCGCCGGTGGGATCCGGGCGGTGCCGATCCAGCGCGGCGTGATGTCATCCACCCTGCTGCTGGCTCGGCAGGACCTCCTCGATCAGTTCGGCGTCGAGCTCGGCTCACCCGGCGTGGACGAGTTGATCGCGGTGGCCAAGGCGGTGACGGACCAGAAGAAGAACCGCTGGGCCTTCGCCCTTCCACCATCGGCGGCGCTGAGCGCGATGCTCGGGTTGCCGAACGGCTGGGAGGTTCGCGACGGCCGCCTGGTGCACAGCCGGGAACTCCCCGAGCACAAGGAGATGATCGCGATCTCCACGAAGATGCAGGCCGACGGGCTGATTCATCCCGACGGGGTGGCGAAGAACAACCAGAAGGTCTGGTTCAGTCAGGGCTCGGCGGTGATGACACAGGACACCTACTCGTCCATCCAGAGCTTCTACCGCCGCGCCGTGGTGAAGACCTTCGCCATCTCGCTGCCGGTCGTCCGTGACAGCACTGGGAAGGTCGGCCGGTTCCTGCTCGGCGCGCCGAACAACTCGATCGCGGCGATGCGGCCCAGTTCGCCGGAGCGGACCAAGATGCTGTTGCGGGTGCTGAACTGGATGGCCGCGCCGTTCGGGACCGAGGAGTACCTGTTCCGCAAGTTCGGCCTGCCCGGGCGGCACTACACGCTGAAGGGCACCGACCCGGTCCTGACCGAGGCCGGCGGTAGCGAGGTCTGCCTGGGCGAGTTCCCGATCCAGTACCTGGCCGACGGTGGATATCCGGTCTACTTCCCGGGCCACCCCGAGGCGGTCGACGTCGCGTACAACCACCTCAAGACAATCCTGCCGACCGCGATCCCGCAGGCGACGTACGGGCTCTACTCACCGACCGACTCGACCAAGGGCAAGGTCTCCGACAAGGATTTCGACGCGCTCACCAAGGAGATCCAGCTCGGCCGCTCCGATCTCTCGGACTGGGACACGGCGATCGCCAACTGGCGCAAGTCGAGCGGCGACGCGATCCGCCACGAATACGAGCAAGCCCTGTCCATCCACGGCCGCAAATAGCGGCACCCGGGCCATCGGCCATCGATCCAGCGCCGCAGGCTTCTCGTCTAGCCGCACGCGGCTGTTCTTGTCTAGTTGCAGCGGAGGGTGTCGAGGTTCGCCGCATACCCCATCGCGTGGTTCCCGGCGTCGTTGGGGTGGAGGCCGTCGCCACCGTCGTACGCGGATTGCAGGCGCGTGGGATCGGCGGGGTCCCGCGTGGCAGCGTCGAAGTCGACCACGCCGTCGAACTCGCCGCTCGTGCGGATGAACTGGTTCACGGCCTGCCGCGTCGCCTCCTTCTCGGGTGTGTAGACGAAGGAGCCGCCAACCGGGGTCAGCGTCCCGCCGACGATGCAGCGCCCGGACGCATGGACGCGCGCGATCAACTGCCGGTAACCCGCGATCAACTGATCCGAGGTAGCGCCGGCGTAGATGTCGTTGATCCCTTCCAGCAACAACACCGTGCGTACGCCGGGCTTCGTCAACACATCCTTGTCGAGCCGCGCCAACGCACTCGCCCCCGCACTGCCGGCCTTCGCGACCCCACCGAGCACCCGGTTGCCCGAGATACCTTCGTTGGAGATCGCCAGCCGCCGAGGCTCAGGCAGTTGACCGTACCGATCCGCCAGCACGTCCGGCCACCTGCGGTTCGTGTCGATCGTCGTACCGACCGATGACGTGATCGAATCGCCCAGCGTCGCCACCGTCTCCACCTGCTGCGGCGCCTCGACGATCGCCGCGTTGAGGAAGTACCAGGCCGACGACTCGGTCTGGTACGCCGCCGGCGACTCGTCCGCCGCGTGATCGCCGGACGTCGACTTGTAGCTGTGCTGCATGGCCCGGTTGTGCGCGGTGATCACCCCGGTCGTCCCGACCACATGCAGACTCACCGTCAAACTCGTCCGCGCCGGCACCGGCCCCGGCAGCGGATCACTGATCGCCATCGCCCCCGGTGGTATCTCCACCGACGTACTCCCGCCGAACGTCAACCGCCGACTGGACCCCGGTACGACGCCTGCCGCCGCCTCCTGCCGCCCGACGTACACCGAATCCGTCACCAACGGCTGATCCCCGTTCGCGTTCGACACCCGGATCCGCAGGTCCTTCCCACCGACACTCGTGCGCAGGATGTTCCGCACCGTCACGTCGTTCAAGGTGCCACCGGCAATATCGTCACTCGCACCCCACGTAGTCACCTCCGCAGACCCACCTCGATCACCCCCACCATCCGGTGTCGCGGCCCCCACGAGCCCCGCCGCCCCCACCACAGTCACCAACAAACCCGCGCCCATCCGGCGCCACACTCGAGTTCTCATCCCCTCAAGTCACCACCGAATACCCAGGCATGCAATCGTTTGCGGAGATCCGTGCGCCCAACGGCCGCCTCCACGGGGCAAGCGGTCACAGACACATCAGGAAGCCCGCCCGTCCGCCCGGAACCATCAGCCGCATGCTGCCTACCGCGGCTCGATGATGAGCAGCGTCCGGCCTGAACCGCTGCGCGGTCCAACTCTGGAGGGCTGCACCACCGCGCGGTGGCCGTGAACAGGTTATTGCGTGTCCCAACCCACCAGGTCCTGTCCGCACCCCCGCAGATCGGCGCGGGTCCCGGCGTACTGCGGGATTCGGTGAAGTCGACCTGGTCGGGCGGGTGTTCCCAGGGGTAAGGGACAATGGTTGGCGATGACGCTGACTGAGCAACTGCCGGGGACGACTGGGGCTGACGACCTGTACGACGCGTTCGCGCGTTGGGTGGGGGAGCAGGGGATCTCGTTGTACCCGGCGCAGGAAGAGGCGTTGATCGAGGTGATGACGGGGTCGAACGTGATCCTGTCGACGCCGACCGGGTCGGGGAAGAGTCTGGTGGCCACGGGGGCGCACTTCGCGGCGCTGGCCCACGGGCAGCGGACGTTCTACACGGCGCCGATCAAGGCCTTGGTGTCGGAGAAGTTCTTCGCGCTGTGTGACGTGTTCGGGGCGGACAAGGTCGGCATGTTGACCGGGGACGCGTCGGTGAACCCCGGCGCCCCCATCATCTGCTGCACCGCCGAGGTGCTCGCCAACGTGGCGCTGCGCGAAGGCTCGGCGGCCGACGTCGGTCAGGTGGTGATGGACGAGTTCCATTTCTACTCCGAGCCCGATCGCGGCTGGGCGTGGCAGGTGCCGCTGCTGGAGCTGCCGAATGCCCAGTTCGTCCTGATGTCCGCGACCCTCGGCGACGTCGAGCGGTTCAAGATCGACCTGTCCCGGCGGACCGGCCGCCCGACGGCGATCGTCGCGTCGGGTGAACGCCCGGTGCCGCTGATCTACAAGTACGTCACCACCGCGCTGCACGAGACGCTCGAGGAACTCCTCACCACCCATCAGGCCCCGGTGTACGTCGTCCACTTCACCCAGGCCGCCGCCCTCGAACGCGCCCAGGCGTTGATGAGCATCAACGTCTCCTCCAAGGAGGAGAAGGAGAAGATCAACGAGCTGATCGGTCACTTCCGGTTCAGCAAGGGCTTCGGCCGGACCCTGCAGCGGCTGGTGAAGCACGGCATCGGTGTCCACCACGCCGGCATGCTGCCGAAGTACCGCCGCCTGGTCGAGCAGCTCGCCCAGGCCGGCCTGCTCAAGGTCATCTGCGGCACCGACACCCTGGGTGTCGGCATCAACGTCCCGATCCGGACCGTCGTACTGACGGCTCTGAGCAAGTACGACGGACGCCGGCAGCGGATCCTGAAGGCGCGGGAGTTCCACCAGATCGCGGGCCGGGCCGGCCGGGCCGGGTACGACACCTCGGGGACGGTCGTCGTCCAGGCGCCGGATCACGTGGTGGAGAACGTGAAGGCGCTGGCCAAGGCGGGCGACGACCCGAAGAAGCAGCGCAAGGTCCAGCGGAAGAAGCCGCCGGAGGGGTTCGTCACCTGGGGCGAGGACACGTTCGACCGCCTGGTCGCAGCCGAGCCTGAGGCGTTGCAGTCGCGGATGCGGGTCAGCCACGCGATGCTGCTGAACGTCATTGCCCGCGACGGCAATGCGTTCGAGAGCATGCGGCACCTGCTGCGCGACAACCACGAGGACTCGAGGGCCCAGGTCCGGTTGATCCGGCGCGCGATCCAGATCTACCGCACGCTCGTCACCGCCGGTGTGGTCGAGCGGCTTGACGAGCCCGACGAGAACGGCCGGCTGCTGCGCCTCACCGTCGACCTGCAGAAGGACTTCAGCCTGAACCAGCCGCTGTCGACCTTCGCACTGGCCGCGCTGGACCTGCTCGATCCGGAGGATCCGCTGTACGCGCTCGATGTGGTCTCGGTCGTCGAGGCGACACTGGAGGATCCGCGCGCGGTGCTATGGGCGCAGGAGCACCACGCCCGCGGCGAGGCCGTGAACGCGATGAAGGCCGAGGGCATCGAGTACGACGAGCGGATGGAACTGCTCGAGGACGTCACCTGGCCGAAGCCGCTCAACGAGTTGCTCGAGGCAACGTTCGAGATGTACCGGCAGACGCACCCGTGGATCGCGGACGCCGGGTTGTCGCCGAAGGCAGTGGTCCGGGACATGTTCGAGCGGGCGATGACGTTCGGCGAGTTCATCGGGTTCTACGGACTCGCGCGCTCCGAGGGCGTCGTACTACGCTATCTGAGCGACGCCTACAAGGCGCTCCGGCAGACCGTTCCGCCGGACAAGGTGAACGAGGATCTCACCGACCTGATCGAGTGGCTGGGTGAAGTGGTCCGGCAGACCGACTCCAGCCTGCTCGACGAGTGGGAGGAGCTGACCAACCCCACCGACGAGCCGGAGGCCGAGGTCGTCCCGGCGGGTCCGCGCCGGATCACCTTGAACACCAGGGCTTTCCGGGTGCTCGTCCGCAACGCGATGTTCCGCCGGGTGGAGCTGCTCGCCCTGCACCGCTGGGCGGAGCTCGGTCAGCTCGACGCCGAAGCCGGCTGGGACGCGGGCCGCTGGGCCGAGGCGGGTACGGCGTACTACGCCGAACACGACGTGGTCAACACCGGACCGGCTGCTCGAGGCCCGGCGCTCTTCCTGATCGAGGAACACCCCGGCTACTGGGAAGTCCAGCAGATCATCGACGACCCCGAGGGCAACCACGACTGGCGCATCACCGCCTCCGTGGACCTCGCCGCCTCCGACGAAGCCGGCGACCTCGTGCTCGAGTTGGCCTCGTTCAAACCGTTGTAGTCACCGGCGTCTCGAGCGTCCGGACTTCACGCACGAACATGGGCAGGGACGACAGCGCGATGCCGATGGTGCCGACGGCAACGGCCGTGGTGGTGCCGAAGGTGCTTCCGAGTACGCCGCCGATCGCGGCGCCGATCGGGAGGACGCCGAAGGTGAATGTGCGGTAGGCGCCGTTGCTGCGGGCAAGGGCCGTGCGGGGGATGAGCAGCTGGCGGATCGTCACCGACAACACGTTCGCGCTGCCGAGGCCGATCCCGGCGAGGAACTGGACTGCTCCGAGGAGTACGCCGTACTGGAGTCCGCGGCCGGGGAGGATAGCCAGCAGGAGTGGGAGTCCGGTGGACAGGATGAGTGAGGTGCCGAAGGCGCGGCCGTAGCCGAGTCGCTTGGCGAGGCGGAGGCCCAGCATCGCGCCGACGAAGGCGCCGGCGCCGCCCGCGCTCAGGGCGATGCCGTAGCCGCCGGCGGACAGTCCACGTTCCTTCACGGCCAGGATGACCAAGTTGACGACGAGGATCTGCGCCGATGCGTTGTACAGGGCGGCGTGCGCGGTCAGGGACCTGAGGAACGGGCTCACCTTGAGCTGTCGCACGCCTTCCCACAAGCCGGCTCGCTCGTCGGTCGCGTGCGGTGTGGGCTCAGCGCGTCGTGCTGAGGCGATGCCCGTCGCGCTGGCCAGATAGGAGGCGGCGTCGACGAGTAGTGCGATGGCCGGACCGAGGAGTTGCACGAGCAGACCGGACACACCAGGGCCGCCGACCTGGGCTGCGGTCGACGAACCCTGCAGGGCGCGGTTGGCTCCCGGTAGGTCCTGCTCGGGCACGAAGTCCGGCAGATACGCGAACGACGCGATGTCGAACACCACGCTCGCCGCGCCGACGAGGAACGCGACGACGACCAGCAACGGCAGTGTCAGCTGCCCAAAGGCCCAGGCGAGCGGGATGACCGCCACCGCGGCGGCGCGGATCACGTCGGTCGCGATCATCACGCCGCGCTTGCGCCGACGCTCGAGCCAATGGCCGGCCAGCAGCGGAAGGGCCGCGCTCGGGAGGTAGCTCGCGGTGGCGATCGCGCTGACCCCGGCCGCACCCGCGTCCAACGTGAGTGCCGCGGTCAGCGGGAGCGCGACCGCGGTCACCTGCGTGCCGACCGCGGAGACCGTGTGGCCCGCCCAGAACCGCCTGAAGTCGCCGTCCACCAGTACCTCCACCTCATCCGGTAACGGCCATCGCGTCATCGCTGCCGCCGTCGTGAACGGTTACCGTTACGAGCTCTTATCCGGTAACCGTTACCGGATCATGCCTCATGAGCGGTAACGTGGCAAACGTGATTCAGCCAGGTGAGCGCACTCCGGCCCCCGAGCCGCTGGTGCTCGTCCAGGACCTGGTGAACACGGTCGACCTGGAAATGGAGCAGGACGCGCTGACGAGGCCTGCGGAGCTGAGCACGTTCTGTGCCGACCACGGGCTGCCTGGTTTGCGCTTCGACTGGGACGATCTCGAGCAGGTGGTGACGCTTCGCGAGGCGGTCCGCGATGTCTGCCAGGCTCATGCGGGAGTCGACGTACCCGCGCAGTCGCTGGCGGTTCTCGACCGGCTGCTGGCCGAGGCGCCGCTGCGGTTGGCGTTGTCAGCCGACGGCGGTGCGACGGTCCGCCCAGCCGAGGGGCTGCGCAACGTACACGCCCTGGTCGCCCAGTTGGCCGCGGACATCACCGCATCCGTCGCGGCCGGCACATGGCCACGTCTCAAGGCGTGCGCCGCCGACACCTGTCGCTGGGTCTACTACGACCGCAGCCCAGCAGGCCGCAGCCGCTGGTGCACGATGTCACTCTGCGGCGCCCGCAACAAAATGCGAAAGTACCGTGCCCGCACCTAGGGCCGGCTGGGGTGGGTTAGGGCCAGGGTGTGTCGACTTCGGTGGGAGATTCGTAGTTGGTGGTGGGGACGTCGAAGCCGTAGAGGCGGCGGACCTCGGCGAAGAACCACGCTGTATCGGCGACATTGGTGATGTTGTCCTGGTTGGCGGACTCCCAGCGATCGCGGACGGCGGACTGGACGTCGTCGTTCAGCTCCCAGCGGTCGAGCCTGATCCGGCCCTCGTCGTCGAGGTCCAGCGGGGTCGCGCCGGTGAGCTGGTCCCAGAGCGCGATCGACTGCTGGATCGGGGATTGCAGCTCGTCGCCGAGGACGTTGTGCAGGAGGCTGACGTAGAGGCCGATACCCGGGATCGCGGAGGATGCCTGGGTGACGGCGGCGCCGTTGACCGAGGTCATCGCCTGGACGCCGTCCTTGCTCAACGTGAGGGCGGTCTGTTCGAGGTCGGCCTTCGCGGCGCCGATCGAGCCCTGGCGGTAGATCGGGCCGGTCAGGTCGGAGCCGATGTAGGTGAGAGCGACTGTGTTGAAGCCGGGGTTGAGCAGACCTCGCTCGGACAGGGCCTCGACCCAGCGAGCCCAGTCCTCGCCGCCCATCACCTTCACGGTCTGCGCGATCTCGTCGTCGGTCGCGACCTCGATGCCGACCTCTTGGAGGACCGGTTGGCCGTCGTCGAAGGCGAGGCTCTTGGTGGTGTGCGCGGCCCCGATCGCCTTGATCGCCGACTGGTACGTCTCCCCGTTCCGCGGATCCACCCGGCGAGGTGCGGCCACGCTGTAGATCAAGTGGTCGATCCCGCCGAACCGCTCGGCGATCAGATCGAGCACCTCGGTCTTGGTGGTGTCCGCGAAGGCATCCGCGTTCACGAAGGAAAACGAGCTGCCGAGCTCGGCGGCGAGCGCCGCGGTCTCGGCGGTGCGATACCAACCGGCGGTCGCAGTACGACGGGCAGTAGGCGCCTTCTCGAAGGACACTCCGACCCCATCGATCCCGTAGCGCGCGAGGCCGGCGATCGTCGTCGCCAACCCGTAGCCGGAACTGGAGCCGATCACGAGTGCCGTGCGGCGTTCCGGCGTACGGCGATCGACTTGGGCGGCCAGGTCGCGGACCAGTTGGGCACATCCGGCGGGATGTGAGTCCAGGAACAGGAATCCACGGCCTACGGGCTTGATCACGCGCTCACTCATGCCGACGACCCTAACCCGCCGGATCGGCTCCGCAGGGCGGAGTGCGCGGAGAATGCGCCGAAAAGGCGAGTTCAGTTCCAGTACAGTTCCGCGTCGTCCGGCTCGACCGTGACGTCCGCGCCGAGGCGGCGGAGGTTGCCGGCGAAGTCGGTGTAGCCGCGGTGGACGTGATGCGCCGCGGACACCAATGTCTCGCCCTCGGCCGCGAGGCCGGCGAGCACCAGCGCAGCGCCGGCCCGGATGTCACTGGCCACCACGGGAGCGCCGGACAGCCGCGGTACGCCGCGAACCACCGCATGGTGACCGTCGGTCTGGATGTGCGCGCCCAACCGAGTCAGCTCCTGCGCGAACGTGAAGCGGCCTTCGAACAGGTTCTCCGTCACCATCGCCGCGCCGTCACTCAGCGCGTTCAGCAGGATCACGAAAGCCTGCAGGTCGGTCGCGAAGCCCGGGTAGGGGAGCGTCACCACGTCGACCGGCTTCGGCCTGTCGTTCATCCGCACCCGGAACCCGGAATCGAGCACGGTGATCTCCGCGCCGGCCTTGTGCAGCTTGTCCAACGGCAACTCGAGGTGCTCGGCGCGGCCGTTCGTGATCGTCACGTCGCCCTTGGTGATCGCGGCCGCGAACGCCCAGCTCCCGGATACGATCCGGTCCGCGACCACGGTGTGCTCGACCGGCGTGAGCAGACCGGTCACTCCGGTGACCTCGATCCGAGGCGACCCGGCGCCGTCGATCTGGGCGCCCATCTCGACCAGCAGCGCGGCGATGTCCTGGATCTCCGGCTCCCGCGCCGCGTTCTCGATGATCGTCGTACCGGCGGCCAGCACGGCGGCCATCATGATCGTCTCGGTGGCGCCGACGCTCGGGAAGTCCAGCCAGACCTCGGCGCCGTGCAGCCCCTGCGGTGCCTCCGCGATCACGAAACCGTGCTCGATGTGCACCTTCGCGCCCATCGCCTCCAGACCGGCGACGTGCATGTTCAGTCCGCGGGAGCCGATGTTGTCGCCTCCTGGCAGCGCGACCTCCGCGCGGCCGCAGCGGGCCAGGAGCGGACCGAGCACCGAGATCGACGCCCGCAGCTTGCGCACCAGTTCGTAGTCGCACTGGTGACCGATCTCGTGCGGTACGGCGATGGTCGCGATCTGCTCGTCCGCGTCGACCTTCGCCGAGCATCCGAGGGTGTCCAGCAACTGGGCCATGAAGGTCACGTCGAGGATGCCCGGCACCTGCCGCAGCGTCGTCGTACCCTCCGCCAGCAGTGCCGCAGCCATCAGCTTGAGCACGCTGTTCTTCGCCCCAGCGACTTGCACCGCCCCAACGAGGCGTGCCTCACCCGCGATCCGAAACCGTTCCACCGCACGACTGTAGCGAACCGTTGTCCCGGCACTTGCGTAGAGTCCTCGCATGGCTGTGAACTTGACGCGGATCTACACCCGCACCGGTGACGCTGGCGAGACCCGCCTGGGCGACAACTCCACCACCTCGAAGACGGATCCGCGGCTGGCGGCGTACGGCGAGGTGGACGAGGCGAACTCGGCGATCGGTGTCGCGATCGCGGCCGGACATCTGAACAGCACCCTGGTGGTGTTGCTGACCCGGATCCAGAACGATCTCTTCGACGTCGGCGCCGACCTGTGCAACCCGATCGCGCCGAATCCGGAGTATCCGCCGCTGCGCATCACCCAGGAGTACATCGACCGGCTCGAGGGCTGGTGCGACGACTACAACAGCCGCCTGACCAAGCTCCGGTCGTTCATCCTGCCCGGTGGCACCGAAGGCGCCGCCTACCTGAACGTCGCCCGCACAGTGGTCCGCCGGGCCGAGCGAGCCGGCTGGGTCGCCGTCGAGGCGCACGGCCCGTCGGTGAACCTGCTCGCCATCACGTACCTCAACCGCCTGTCCGACCTGCTCTTCATCCTCGGCCGCGTCGCCAACCTGTCCTCCGGCGGCGACGTCCTCTGGGTCCCGGGCGGCGAACGCACCACCCCGTGACGTCGCTCTAGCTCAGCTGCCAGCTCAGCGGCATGGTCAACAAGCCAGTGGGTGGCAGACCGAGCGCCGCGTAGATGCTGCTGGTGACGCCGTCCAGAGTGAGCGGCTGCGTCGTGACCGCGAGGTCGTCGGTGGTTCTCGGAGCGCGAAGTTGATCCAGCAGGTTGCGATGCGGAACGCTCGCCAGCCCGATCTCGTCGCGGTCCAGACCAGCACGGTTGCAGGCCAGGGTTAGCGCGTGCTGGAAGCCGCCGAGCTCGTCGACGAGCTTGCGGGCGTGCGCGTCGGCGCCGGTCCAGACCCGACCGCGGGCCAGCGCCTCCAGCTGCTCCTCGGGCAGACCGCGGTCCTGCGCTGCCTTGGCGACGAAGTCCTTGTAGATGCGGTCGAGGGTCTCCTCGAGCCGCGCCCACTGGTCGTCGGTGAACTCCTCCTGCGCCGAGTACATCCGCGCGTTCGTACCCTCCGACACGGCCTCCTGCGAGATCCCGATCCGCGCCAGCGCATCGCGTACGACGCCCTTACCGGTCAGCACACCGATGGAGCCGGTGATCGTGCCCGGCTGCGCGACGATCACATCGGCCGGCATGGCGACGAAGTACCCACCTGATGCCGCCACACTGCCCATCGACGCGATCACGGGCCGGCCCGTCGACCTCAGCCGCAGCACCTCGTTCCGGATCGCGTCCGACGCGACATACGACCCACCTGGGCTGTCCACTCGTAGTACGACCGCCTTGACCTTGTCGTTCTCGCCCACGGCTCGCAGTGCCGCGCCGACCGTGTCAGAGCCGGACCCAGGACCACCAAATGGGCTGCTGGAGTTGCGACCGACGGTGATCCCGCCAGACACGCGTACGACGGCCACCAGCGGCTTCTGTGGCCAGGGGAGTGTCTTGCGCACGTCCTGCAGAGTGCGCGGACCACGCCGGATGTAGCGCTCGGCCAGCAACCGACTGTCGTAGCCGAGTTGCTTCTGCAGTTCGTCGTACACGTTGGAGCGGTAGCCGAGGCTGTCGACCAGTCCGGCATCCAATCCGGCCTGTGCGTGGAGCGGTGCGCTGTCCACGAGCTCCCGCACGCGTGCAGTGTCCAGACGCCGCCGTACGGCGATCCCCTCGACGATCTGTTCGTACGCCGACTCCGCGAGCCGCGATGCCATCTCGCGGGCCGGTGCGGTCATCTCCTTCTCGGTGAACGTGTCGGCGGCGGTCTTGTACTCACGCCGCTTGGCCAACTGCGGGATCACCCCGGCCTTGTCCAGCGCACCGCGGATGAAGACGGCTTGCACCGAGACACCGGTGATGCCGATGTCCCCGGACGGCTGGACCCAGATCTCGTCGAACGCGGTGGCCAGGTAGTACGCCACGGTGCCACTGCCGCCCTCACCGAAGGATTCGGTCCACGCGACCGCGGGCTTGCCCGACGTACGGAAATCGGCGACGGCCTCGCGCAGATCCTGCACCTGGGCGAGCGAGAGCCGCTGTCCGCCCAGATGGGCGACCACGCCGGCCACCGCATCGTCGCGGGCGCCCTTCCGCAGGGCCGCCACCAGCTCCCGCAGTGTCGGCAGGTGGCGCGCACGGAACGCGGCCACCGGCGAAGCGGGCGGCGTCTCGAGTACGCCGCGGGTCAGATCCAGCTCCAGCAGAATCGCCATACTCCGACCCTAAACCCGCGCAAAAGCCCTGCCCCCGTCCGGCAGGGCCGAGCGGGGGCAGGGGAGTGCGACTAGTGGATCATCCGCCGACGCGCTGCGGACCGTAGGCTCCGGTCAGGAGGAAGTGGACCTTCGCCCCGAAGGACGCCTGGAAGCTGCCGTAGCTCTTGATTGCCGTGGTCGGGCCGGTGGCGCGGCCGACGGCGAAGATCGTGCCCAGGTTCGTGTCGTGGTCGAACGCCGCCAGCAGCGTGCTGGTCGCGCCGCAGCGCTGGGCCACAAGCGACTCGTACGAGCCGAACCCGCTGGCCCGGACCTGCGTCACGATCGGCTTCATCGGCGCGGTCACCGGCACCCGCACCGTGTACAGGGCACCGCCCCGGGTGGTGACGAGCAGGGTGTCGTACGTCGCGGTCTCGGCGATCAGTGTCATCGCCTTGACCGAACTGAAGCCCGGCGCCGAGCCGTAGGAGCGCGCCGCGTTCGACACCGTGTAGCGGTAGAGCGAGCCGTTGGCGTGCAGGCCGTACAGGAAGTAGTGCTGCTTCGCGCCGTACACGTAGTTGGAGTCGGTGATCTGGTTGAACCCGCTCCAGCCGGAGCCCAGCTTGGTCGCCCGGACGGTCGGTGTGGTGGCCGTGCCCGTGTAACTGGACACCGCGGCGTACAGGTTCCCGCCCTGCAGGACCATGCCGTAGAACGTGTCGTTGCTCCCGCTGGATTCCAGGTACCAGGTGGAGCTGGCCCGGACGCCGAACAGCTTGTACTGGTCGAGAGCCGCCACCGTCGGCGGCTTGGTGGCAGTGATGTCGTAGCCGCCGGCGGTACCGGTGGCGTTGACGGCGCCGACCGACACGCCACAGGCCGCGGTGGCGGCCTGCGCGGCGGTGGTCGGTAGCTTGGCCGCGGCCTTGCCGGCGGACCGGAACGACTCCGGCTTCGGCTTGGTCGCGCCCGCGGTCACGGGGACCGCCGCTGCCGCGACCAGGCTGAGCCCGGCCATCGTCAGCGCAACACTTCGCATGGTCATCTAGAGACTTACCTTTCGAGTACTCGATGCCCGCTCGGGCATGCGCCCGTACATCGTTTTCGCGATACTCGGCGTTACAGCAACCATTTGACGAGCCCGATGGCGGAGGGCTAGCTGATTCTTGCCGATGGTGGGGCGGGATTCTCGTCGGTCCAGCCGGACTCGAGGACGACGGTGGAGCCGGGCTTGGGGGCGCCGATCGACGAGCTGAGCAGGCGGCCGGTGACTGGGTCGATGATGTACGAAGCGCCGCTGCCGAACAGGAACGTCTTGTCGCCGCTGGCCTTCGACAGGTCCGCGGCGAGCGTGATCTCCGTGCCGACCCGGCCGATGGGGTCCTTGACGCCGGCCCGGATGTGGGTACCGGGCAAAGCCGCGAGTACGCGCAGTGCCGCGCCGCGCAGCTTCGGTGGTGAGGGCAGCTCGAACAGCAGGCGACCGGCCGCGGCAAAGACTGGGTAGTCCCGCTCGGCCGCTGTGTCAGCCGGGCCTGCGCTCCTGGCGAGCATCGCCTCGAGCGCGACCGGGTCGGTCGGGAGCGCTGCGATCTGCTGGGCGCTCAGTGGCCTGTCGCCGGTCAGGTAGTAGCCGGGCGGGACGTCGCGGAACGACATCTTGTTCACGACCGGCGCCTCGTCCTCGGTGGTGATCGGGTCCACCTCGTACGGCAGCTGCCAGGACGTCGGTGATCCCTGGGCACGCCACTTGGCCGCGTCGGCTGCGGTCGCCGGACGGTAGGCGAGATTCACCCAGCCGAACCACGACTGGACCCCCGGCTTCATCGGCATCCAGCTCTCGCTGATGGATCGCCGTTCGAGCGTGTACTTCGGACTCCCGACCCGGGTGTTCGCACTCAGATGCAGACTCCGGACCCGGAAGTACTTCCCCGAGACCTTCTCATCCACCTCCTGCCGCACCGCCGCGGCAATCAGAACCTGAGCCGCCGTCATCAGCCGCGGCGCAGTCGGCGTCACCGTCGCACCGGGCGCGGCTCCGCCGCCATCCCCACCGCCGCCGACCAGCAACGCTCCGCCAAGGCCCACCACGGCCACCACTGCGGTCACTGCAGTAACAGCGGTCCCCACCCACCCCGCACGTGCTGCCCCAGGCCACCTCTGACGGGTCCTCTCCTCGCGGATCAGTGCTTCCACCTGGCGTCGCGCAGCCCCGGCTGCTTCGGGAGTGGGCGCTTCCGCATCCGGGAAGGCGCGGCGGAGCTGTTCGAACTCGTTCATGACGGGTCCTCGAGGGTGGCGCGGAGAGTTCGGCGGGCTCGGGAGAGGCGGGAGCAGACCGTGCCGTACGCGATCCCGAGCGCCGTGGCGACCTCGTCGTACGTGAGATCGCCGAGGGCGACCAGGAGCAGCACCTCGCGGTCCTTGGTGGAGAGCTTGGCCAGGGCAGCGGCGATTTCGCGGCTCGCGCCCTGCGCCGTGACCTGGGCGGCGATCCGGTCCTCGGGGGCGCCCACCGGCACCGGCAGCGGCAGCTTCGCGATCGCCCGCCAGGCACGCACCTCGTCGCGGCGATGCCGGCGGATCAGGTTCGTCGCGATCCCGTACAGCCAGGCCCGCACGACACCGTTGCGCCGGTCGAACCGCTCCCGCTGCCGGAACGCGATCAGGAACGTCTCCGCCGCCAGATCGTCGGCGATATCGATCCCCAGCCGGCGAGCGACGTACGCGTGCACCTGACCGAAGTACCGATCGAAGATCACCGTGAACCGGTCCGGCTCCCGCACCGACGCCTCCAGTACGCGGCCGTCCTCGCCCATCGCGGTGTCCGGTACGGCGGCACCCGGCCGGCGACCGGGGAAGTCAACGGCCAGCGAGGCCACGTCGGGCGTCATCGAACTCCTCACATCTGGTGCGCTGCCGCTCGGCTCACCTTGTTCTTGTCCGATGTCCCCAGAACCCTTCTCGCTACCCCGAGCTGCCGGGACATGGACGCGCGAGAGCGCTCCCTGGAGGACAGCGAAGAGTCAGGAAGCGTCGAGCAGGCCGCGGGCGGCGGCCTCGTCCTGCGGCCAGACGTAGATGGTCCAGCCGTCCTTGGTGCGCGCCGCGGTCGCCTTGATGCCGAAGTCCTTCAAGGTCGACACCGTGACGCGGGCCTCGTTGTAGGTGCGCACGGTCCGCACGTCGCTCAGCAGCCCGAACGCGTCCCGCTCGGCGGGGCGGTCGTCGACCCGGCGAACCAGCGACCCGCCCTTCGCCTTCGAGAAAGCCCAGCGGCAGAGCAGTACCATCAGTCCGGCCAGGGCGATGGCCAACACCGGAAAGACGAAGTACTGGTCGGCGAACACGGACACCATTGTCTCGCGAAAAGAAAGATCGTGAGGTCTTGGCAACCTTCCCTGTCGCCAGGGAGTCTTTACCAACACAAACGCTGCCACGCGGCCGATGACTCGGGGGCCGCCGGAAGAGCGGAGGGCACGGACATGCTCGCACCGACCCACGACACGACAACTCTGCACACAACCGCCCCATCCTCGACGGTGACCCCGGCCGAGAACAATGTGGTGCATCTGACCGGCATCCTGGACGTCCGCTCGGTGGGCGACGTCCGGCAGACCCTGAACACACTGATCGACACCTCCGACGGCGACGTCATCGTCGACCTGGAGACCGTCGACGCGGTCGACGCAACCGGCCTCGGCCTGCTCGTCGCGACCCATCGCCGGACCCAGCTCCTCGGCCGCCAGCTCGTGCTCTGGCACCCGATGCCCTCGGTCGTCCGCATCCTCGCGGTCACCCGGCTCCACCGCATCCTGCACGTCGAACGCAGCCCCCTGCCGATCGGCGCCTGAGTGTGACGTAAGCCCTGGTGACACCCGTCACGAGGTGCGGACTCACAAGGGAACACAGTCCTACTCTCGGGTACATGGCGACCGAGAAGGATCGACCCTGGGTGATGCGGACGTATGCGGGCCACTCGTCCGCGGCGGAGTCGAACGCGTTGTTCCGGCGGAACCTGGCCAAGGGCCAGACAGGGCTATCGGTCGCGTTCGATCTCCCGACCCAGACCGGGTACGACGCGGACCATCCGCTGGCCAAGGGTGAGGTCGGGAAGGTCGGCGTACCGGTCGCGCACCTCGGCGACGTCCGCGCGCTGTTCGAGCGGATCCCGCTCGCGCAGATGAACACGTCGATGACGATCAACGCGACCGCGATGTGGTTGCTCGCGCTCTACCAGGTCGCCGCCCAGGAGCAGGGCGCGCTTCCGGACGAGCTGACCGGCACGACGCAGAACGACATCGTCAAGGAGTACCTGTCCCGCGGCGCCTACGCGTTTCCGCCGGACGCGTCGCTGCGGCTGACCACCGATGTGATCGCGTACACGGTCGCTCATATGCCGAAGTGGAACCCGATCAACATCTGCAGCTACCACCTGCAGGAGGCCGGCGCGACGCCGGTGCAGGAGCTCGCCTTCGCGATCTCGACGGCGATCGCCGTACTGGACAGGGTCCGCGACGCGGGTCAGGTCCCGCCGGAGCGGTTCGGCGATGTGGTCCAGCGGATCTCGTTCTTCGTGAACGCCGGCGTGCGATTCATCGAGGAGACCTGCAAGATGCGGGCGTTCGTCCGGCTCTGGGACGACCTGACGCTGAACCGGTACGGCGTGACCGACGCGAAGGCGAGGCGGTTGCGGTACGGCGTACAGGTGAACTCACTCGGGTTGACCGAGGCGCAGCCGGAGAACAACGTCCAGCGGATCGTGCTCGAGATGCTCGGCGTCACGCTCTCCAAGAACGCCCGGGCCCGCGCGGTCCAGCTGCCGGCCTGGAACGAGGCCCTCGGTCTACCGCGTCCGTGGGATCAGCAATGGTCGCTGCGCATGCAGCAGGTACTCGCGTACGAGTCGGACCTCCTCGAGTACGACGACATCTTTGACGGATCGCACGTGATCGAGGCGAAGGTCGACGAGTTGGTCGCCGGTGTGCGCGAGGAGATCGACCGCGTGCAGGCGATGGGCGGTGCGGTCGCGGCCGTCGAAAGCGGCTACTTGAAGCAGGCGTTGGTCGCTTCGCATGCCGAGCGGCGGCAGCGGATCGAGTCCGGCGAGCAGGTCGTCGTCGGTGTCAACAAGTTCGAGAACACCGAGCCGTCGCCACTGACCGCGGACCTCGACACCGCGATCCAGACCGTCGACCCGGCGGCCGAGTCCGCGGCGTTGGAGTCATTGCGGAAGTGGCGGGCAGAGCGTGATGGTGCCGCCGTCGAGACCGCGCTGACCAAACTGCGCGAGGTCGCCAAGACGACCGACAACCTCATGCCCGTCACCCTGGAGTGCGCCCGCGCGGGCGTGACCACGGGGGAGTGGGCCGGGGTGCTACGGGAGATGTACGGCGAGTACCGTGCGCCGACCGGGGTGTCCGGATCGGTCGGCGTCTCCGGCGGTGGTGTGGCGATCGCCGCCGTACGCGAGAAGGTCGCCGCGACGTCCAAGGAACTCGGCGGCCGGTTGCGCTTCCTGGTCGGCAAGCCCGGCCTCGACGGTCACTCCAACGGTGCCGAGCAGGTCGCCGTCCGGGCGCGTGATGTCGGCTTCGAGGTGATCTACCAGGGCATCCGCCTCACACCTGAGCAGATCGTCGCCGCCGCGGTCACCGAGGACGTTCACTGCGTCGGCCTCTCGATCCTCTCCGGCTCCCACATGGAACTGGTCCCTCAGGTAGTCACCGGCCTCCACAATGCCGGCCTGGAAGACGTCCCCGTCGTCGTCGGTGGCATCGTCCCCGACGCCGACGCCCGCGCTCTCCTGGCCGCCGGCGTAGCCGCCGTCTACACCCCCAAGGACTACGACCTCACCGGCATGATGTCCAACGTCGTAGACGTAATCCGCCACGCCAACAAGCTCGCGTAACCCACGTGTGCTCGCCGGCGGGTGGAGCAGCACAGTGTGGGTGACAGGGGCTGCGGTCCCTGTTTGGGGTGCACGGCCCCGCGCTGTGACCGCTGCGCGGCGTATCGGCGGTGGCGTGATCTCGGTGGGGTTCGCTAGGTCTGGCGTGCGGAGCGGACCGCTGCCACTCACCAACCTCGATCGACGACCCCTGGTCACGCTCGCATCGGAAAGCGCTCGACTGGAAACGGCAGGTTGGT
The DNA here is from genome assembly GCF_036227145.1 of Kribbella sp. NBC_01484. Classification (NCBI taxonomy): domain Bacteria; kingdom Bacillati; phylum Actinomycetota; class Actinomycetes; order Propionibacteriales; family Kribbellaceae; genus Kribbella; species Kribbella sp. NBC_01484. The sequence continues at coordinate 104,152 of NZ_CP109437.1, read as the reverse complement.
GAGTGCCAGCGGTCCGCCACGAGGAGCGGTTGTGAAAGCGGCGAGGTCTGTAGGGACCGGGCGTCGGTAGTGTTCACGGCGAATGGGGTTCAGGGTGGCGAGGAGGCGTGGTGGAGTCAGCTGCGGGTGGCGCCGTACGGGGTGACGGTGATCGGCCGGTTGTGGCGATTGCCTCGGCGGAGTTCATCGTCGAGCGGGATTTCGTTGCGTACGGCGTGAGTGGTGGGGACTACGAGTTCGTGTGTTGTCTGAACTTGTTGGTGGGTGGGGAAGTGGTCCGGAGTGCGACGGGGCGGGACAGTGACACTCTCGTGCCGGGTAGTTGGGATGTGCGGGAGTACGCGGGCCGGCAGGCTCGGTTGCAGGTGGTTGATCGGGCTCATGGGCGCGTGATCGTCGACTATGTGGTGCAGACCGATCATCCCGACGTACGGCCGGTGGCGACGGAGCCGTTGTACGGCGAGCGGTGGCGGCCGCGGTGTCACTTCACGGCGCGGCAGTTCGTGATGGATCGGCTGAATCCGGGGATGCGCCAGGAGGGCTGGCTGAACGACCTGAACGGCCTGGTGTATTACGAAGGCGAGTACCACCTCTTCGCCCAGCGATGGAACAAGTGCTGGATCCATGCCGTCAGCAACGACTTGGTGCACTGGACCGAACTGCCGCCCGCATTCTTCGAGGAATCGCTGGACTCGGGCGTGCAGTCCGGGTCGGTGGTGATCGACTACGGCAACACGTCCGGGCTGTCGCCTGATCCGGCCGAGCCGCCGATGGTTGCCTTCTGGTCGCGCAACGACAACCGGAGTCAGTGTCTGTCGTTCAGCCTCGACAAGGGGCGCACCTGGCAGCACTACGCCGGCAACCCGATCATGACGATGCCCGAGCGCGACCCGAAGGTGTTCCGCTACCACGCAGGCGACCACTGGGTGATGATGCTGTACGGCGACCAGCGGTATCACCTGCTCACCTCGACCGACCTGTTGCACTGGACCGACACCGGCAACGTCGTACCGAACAGCTATGAATGCCCCGACTTCTTCGAGTTGCCGCTGGACGGCGGCGACACCAAATGGGTGCTGGTGCGAGGAGACGGGAAGTACTCGGTCGGCGACTTCGACGGGACGCGATTCACCGAGGAGTCCGAGCAGGCGCTGTCCGACGCCGGCCCCAACTTCTACGCCACCCAGACCTGGAACAACACCGAGACCGGTGACGGCCGCCGTATCCAGGCCGCCTGGATGCGGGACGGGGTCTATCCGGACATGCCGTTCAACCAGCAGGTCACGTTCCCGTGCGAGCTCACCCTGCGCACCCTCGACGGCCGCCCACACCTCTTCCGTACGCCGGTTCGCGAGCTGGCCACTCTGCACTCCGGCACCAGGCATTGGACCGGCCTGGTCAATCCGGGTGATGACCAGGTCCTCACCACCAATCCACTCGAAGCCGATCTGCACCTCGAGGTCGCGATCCGACCCGACGCGACCCTCACCGTGAACGTCTCCGGTGCACCGATCCACCTCACCAGCGGCAGCGTGACCTCAGGCTCGGAGCCCCAAGCCCTCTCCGGACCGCTGCGCACCGTTCAGGCCCTCATCGACCGGACCTCGCTGGAGCTCTTCGCCAACGACGGCGAAGTCTCGATCTCCCGCTGCTACCTGCCGACCGACCGAGGCGTCGTCCTGAGTTCGACCGCACCAGTCTCCGTCACCTCGACGCTCCACACCCTCACCTCGATGTGGGTGCCTGGAAGCCGTTGAGGAGGGCGTTGACGCCAAGGCGCCAGCGGCGGTTGATCGACTGCTTCGACGTTCCCAGCCGGTGCGCGTTCTCGGCTGCGGCCAGGCCCTCGACGAAGGTGAAGAAGACGAGGGCGATGTCGGTCGGATCGCCGGTGAGGAGCTCCGCATCCACCGCGTCGCGGACGTGCTGCACGAAGATCCTGCGGACCTTCACACCGGCCTTGGTCTCGTCGTGCGTGGGATCGAAGTCGGCGAACGGCCGGGAGAACATGACCTCGGCGAGCACCGGATGCGCCTGGATGAAGCCGCGGAAGGCATCGGCAAGACCTCCCAGGGCCTCGAGTGGGTCCTCGGCCGGCGGGAGTGCGGAGAGTTCGTCTGCCAGCATCCGGAAGCCCTCGAAGAAGACCGCCCGGACGAGTCCCGCCTTGTCGCCGAAGACCTCGTAGATCGCCGGGACGGAAGCATTCGCGCGGCGGGCGACCGTCCGCGTGGTCAGGCCTGTCACGCCCGCTTCGTCGAGCACTGCCAGGGCGCTCGCCAGCCCGCGCTCGTGGAGCGCTTCGGTGCGTTGTTTCAGCCGGGGCACGACCCGACCGTAGCACGCGCCGGTGCATCCGAACCAACGTTATGGAACGACGATACAGAACGAGGTATAAAGGAGCTGTGACCGACACCGTCCTGAAGTTGCTGCGTGACCGTCAGGAACAGCGAAGCACGCCCGGACGCCGTAGCGACGACGCCCGCGTGGCGCTGCTCGTCGAGGGCGGGAGCTCTCGCGGTGCGTACTCGAGCGGGATGACGATCGCCATCGAGCAACTGGGACTGTTGCCGAGCTTCGATGCCGTCTACGGAAGCTCGGCCGGAGCGCTGAACGCGGCCTGGCTGTTGTGCGGCCGCGCTGAAAGCACCATGCATGCCTGGTGGGATCCCATGATCATGGGGACGACCATCAATCCGAGACGCGTCCTGCGGCGCGGCCGGCCCGTGGTGGACACGCGCTACCTCGTGCACACCGTCTACACCGAGATCATGCCGATGGGATTCCAGGAGATTCTCGACAACCCCGTCGAGCTCCACCCGATCGCCACGGACGCTCTGACCGGCAAGTCCGCCGACCTGCACGGGCACATCCACGACCAGGCCAGTCTCCAGGCCGCGCTGCGGGCTTCGGCGGCGATGCCGTTGCTCGCCGGCGAACCGGTCGAGATCGACGGACGAGCGTACGTCGACGCCGGTCTCAGCGAAGGGACGCCGGTACGCACGGCCCTGGACCAGAAGGCCACGCACATCGTGGCGTTTCGTACTCGGCGCATGGACGAGACCCAGTCGGCTCCGTCCCGGGCGGAACGGATGCTGATGTCGCGATGGTTCGCTCGGCACGCGCCGGGTGCGCTGGATCCGTGGTTGCGTCGCGTCGAGATCCGGGCGGAGGAGGAGCGGCTCCTGGCGTCCCACCCTGCGACGCTTCAGATCCGCCCGCCGTTGGGGAGCGTGCGCATCGGCCGCACCGAGCGGCGGCCAGGTCCGCTCCAGACGGCCGTCGACACCGGCCGGCAAGCGGCGCTGGACGTGCTGGCTGCCGGCGTCGACGTACCCTCCCGTGGATCAGGCTGAGGAGGCCGGCATGCGTGGACTTCACGGCGCCGGCGGAGGCCGGCCCGCGCGACGCTGGCGCGGGTCATCCTGGACTTCGCGAACGGAGCGTTGAGCTCACGTGGTAGAAGAGGAGCATGGCTGCTAACGACGCTCAGTTGACGCGGACGCTCTCCAACGGCACCGAGATCCCCGTGGTGGGTCTCGGGGTGTGGCAGGTGCAGGACGGCCCGGAGTGTGAGCGGGCGGTCGAGTGGGCGCTCGAAGCGGGCTACCGGCTGATCGACACCGCGCAGGCGTACGGGAACGAGTCGAGTGTCGGGCGGGCGATCCGGAACAGCGGCGTACCCCGGGAGGAAATCTTCCTCACGACGAAGTTCTACCCGGGTGGTCGGGACCCGCACGCCGAGGCGGCGAAGAGCCTGGAGCGGCTCGGGACCGATTACCTCGACCTCTACCTGATCCACTGGCCGCAGGGTGGGCCGACGTGGGCCTGGCCCGGGATGGAGCAGGCCAGCGAGGCCGGTCTGACGAAGGGCATCGGGATCTCGAACTTCAGCGCCGGGGAGATCCAGGAGCTGCTCAAGGTGAGCCAGATCCAGCCGGCGGTCAACCAGATCCAGTTCAGCCCGTTCGAGTACCGTGCGGGCCTGGTTGAAGCGTGTGAGGAAGCGGGCATCGTCGCCCAGGCGTACAGCCCGCTGGGCACCGGCCGGCACCTCGGGGATCCGGTCGTCGACCGCATCGCGTCCGCAGCCGGACGTACGCCGGCGCAGGTCCTGATCAGGTGGGCCATGCAGAAGGGCCTGTCGGTCATCCCCAAGTCGACCCACCAGGACCGCATCCAGGAGAACTTCGGCGTCTTCGACTTCGAGCTCGACGACGACTCCATCGCCGCACTGGACGCCCTCGACGCCACTCGTCAAACCTCCGACGCGCTGTCTCGCGACGGCAAGTGGTGGTCCTGACCGCCGTAGCGGAGGAGCTGAGGGGTCCACGCAGCTAAGGCGAACATCAGGAGGACCAGGAGGGTCGCACTGACGAAGGCGGTCGCGCTGATGCCGAAGTGCTGCGCGAAGGCGCCGAGAATCAGGGACGTGACGGGCATGACGCCGATGGCCAACTCCTGGACTCCCAGGGCCCGGCCGTGCAGACGTACGTCGGTGGTCATCAGCAGCAGCGTGGTCTGCAGGACACCGAACGCCGCGCTCAGCACTCCGATCGCGGTCATCAGCACGAACGACGCCGCCGGACTCCGGGACACGGCGAACAGAGCCCACATCGCGCCCCACGCCGCGGTGCCGAAGACGAACAGGCCACCCTTGAAGCGGAAGTCGCCGAGCCAGGCGATCACCAGCGAGCCGGCCAGGCCGCCGAGGCCACTGCAGGTCAGCAGCCAGCTGAGGCCCGCGGCATCCAGGCCGAGCGACTCCTGGGCGAAGACAGGGATGAAGGACTGCGCGATCGGCCACACCAGGGTGTTCGCGGCCAGCGTGACCAGCAGAACCGTTGCCGCCATGCGGTTCCGGCAGATCGCGCGCAGCCCGCTGACGACCATCCGGACCGAGGAGCCGGTGTGCTCGTGAACCACCTGGCCGAGTCCGCGTAAGGGCAGCAGGAGGACGAGCGAAACGGCGTACCAGATCGTCGAGACCCAGAGCGCGGCCGGCGCGCCCAGAGCGTTGATCAGGAGACCGCCGGCTGCGGGGCCGATGACCTGCGTCATGTTGAGCGCCATCGAGTTGAGCGCGTTGGCGTTGCTGAGGTTCTGACGCCCGACCAGGTCGAGCACCAGTGAGGCTCGCGCCGGCTGCGACGGTGACTGCGCGAGTCCGAGGGCGAGTCCGCCGACCAGCAGCACGCCGTACGACGCTCTGCCGAGCGACGCGAGCGTGGCCACGACACTGACGGCCGCCAGCGCCCACGAGCACGCGATGACCAGCAACCGGACCCGGTTGTGCCGGTCGGCGAACGCCCCGGCGAACGGCCCGAGCAGCAACGGCGCCAACCGCACCGCACCGAACACCGCGAGCAGGAAGTCGGAGTGGGTGGTCTCCCAGGCCAGCCACCCCAGGACGAGCGTCTGCGTCCACACGCCGCCGAAGAAGAACAGGTTGGAGAACCAGAGCAACCGGAACGGGCGGTTCTCGCGCAACGAACCGAGTGTCCGCCCGACCACCGCGGTACGACGGGTATTCACATCTGGAGTTCGCCGTTGTGGACGACGATCCGTCCGCCGGCGACGACCATTTCCCGGCGAGGTGCGCGGACGAGCACATCCGGCACGTTCTCGGCGTCGATCAGGACGATGTCCGCGCGTGCCCCCGGGACGAGGTCATGGTTCTCGCGGTGGACGAACCGTGCGCCGGCGGTCGTCGCGAGCTCGACCGCGTACGTGAGGTCCGCATCGGTGCGCAGCCCGTGCAGCCGGGCGAAACCGCGGGCGACCTGCAGCAGGTCGCCGTCGCCGTACGGCGACCACAGGTCGCGGATGCCGTCGGTGCCGAGGCCGATCGCGACGCCCGCCGTACGCATCTCGCGCCAAGGGAGGGGCGCCGAACCGACCGGTGCCACCGTCGTCCACGAGATCCCGGCCGCGCCGAGCTCGTCGACGAGCTCGGCCTGGCGTGCCGCAGACAGCTCGCCGAGGGCGAACCCGTGGGACACATTCACCTTCCCCGCGAGACCGGCTTGCCGCGTGCGCTCGATGATCAACTCGTACTGGAATGCGCCGAGCTGACCGCCGTCGTGCAGATGGATGTCGATCCCGACACCTCGTCGTACGGCGATGTCGAACAGTGCGTCCAGCTGACCGACCGGGTCGCGGTCGATCGACGCCGGGTCGAGGCCGCCGATACTCGTGGCGCCGGCTGCCGCGGCTTGGTCCAGCAGATCGAGTACGCCGGGACGCCGGAGTACGCCGTCCTGGGGAAACGCGACGATCTCCACCTCGACCGCGCCGTCGAGTGCGGCCACGGCCTCGCGGACGGTGGCGATACCGCGCAACCCGACCCCGAGATCGACGTCGATGTGGGTGCGGGTGGCCGTCGTACCGTGCCTGAGGAACTCACGCAGCACCGCGGTGGCACCGGCGACACTCGGGATTCCGTACTTGTCCCGCTCGGCGCGCTCGTGAGCGATCCGCCCTTGGGTGGTCGGCTGACCGCCGTACGAGACCCATGGCTGCCCCCACCAGCTCTTGTCGACGTGCGCGTGGGCGTTGACGAACCCGGGAAGCGCCAGCAGTCCGCGCCCGTCAACACGCTCCGCCTGGTCGGCCGCCGTACCGGCCGGGGTGATGTCCGTGATCACGCCGTCGGCAATCACCAGGTCAACCAGGTCGCCACCCCAAGGGCGGACGTCAGCGAGCCGCAGGAAGGTCATGGGCGCAATGGTATACCAAATGGAGATTAGCTCCGGCCGGCCCGCAGCAGGGCCTGGGAGTGGGCGAGGTGCTCGACGGCGAGCCGCTCGGCCTCGGCGACATCGCGGTTCGCGATCGCGGCGTACAGCTGCTGGTGCTGGCTGGCGACCGCCGGCAGATCATCGTGCTGTGACATCAGCCAGCGCATTCGGGTGCGCAGCGGGCGTTCGATCTCGACCAGGAGCTCGTTGGACGCCAGTTTCGTCACGATCTCGTGGAAGTCGGCGGCCTTCCGCCGGGCCAGGACGGAGTCGCGTGCCTGGGCAGCGGCGAGTTGCTCGTCCAAGGTCCGCCGCAGCCGGTCAAGACCCTCGCGGGTACGGCGTTCGGCCGCGAGCCGGAACGTCAGTGGCTCGAACGCGGCGCGAACCTCGTTCAGATCGGCGATATCGGAGTCGGTGAACTCGCGAACGACGGCCCAGGACCGCGGTCGCAACGTCACCAGCCCCTCGGCGACCAGGGCCTTGAGTGCGTCCCGGACCGGCACCCGGCTGACGTCCAGCGCCCCGGCCACCTCGCGCTCGACGAGCCGTTCCCCTGGCAGGCGCACCCCGTCGAGGATCTCGCCCCGCAGCCGCCGCGTCACCCGCTCGGTCTCGGACTCTCGACTCTCAGTCATCGGCTCTCCTGATTGGTATACCACCACCCAGGATGCCCTAAGAGTCCACAATCCCCAGCCTGCCTCGCCGAGAATGTGCCTGGGCTCAACCCGCCGCCTTCTCCTTGATGAGGTCTTCGACCGACTTGGGGATGGTGGTTTCGAAGTCGAGGAGTTTGGCCCAGGTGGGGGTGACCGTGATCAGGCCCATCTCGGAGTAGAGGCCTTTCACGCCGGCCTCCCACTCGGGGTACTGCTCGTCGGTCATCACCTTGTGGCCGGCGATCAGGTAGCCCTCCGGGACGCCCTGGACCACCTCGACCTCGGCGGTGCCGCGGATCAGGAGCGCCTTCGGCGGGAACGCGCCGGTGTCGATGGTGAGGGCGACCTTCGGGTTCTTCCGCACTGCCGCGACCTTGGCCGACTTCGGCACCGTCGCCATCAGGATCCGCTCGCCCTCGATCCAGAAGCCGATCGGGATCACCCGCGGGTCGCCGTCGAGACCGTCGTACGCGAAGCGGGCCGGCTCGGGGCCGTTGAGCAGCTGCTGCGCGTACGGCTTGGCCAGAATCACGGCGATCTCGTCCTTGGTCATGGTGCTGACCCTTTCCACTCGGAGGTGTTCTCATCAGGGGGACGGAGCCGCTTCCCGGTCCTCGACATGGATAGGTTGACGAATCGTGGAGATCTTTCGCTGCGGTGCCGGGACGGTCCACGTCGGGGACGACGGAGCGGTCGAGCAGGTCGTTCATCCGGACGGCCGGCGGGTGCTCCTCGACGACGGCCCGGTGCACGACAGCCTGCATGCCTGGGGCAAGGGCTTCGTCATCACCGACCGCGGCAGCCATCGCTTCGACAGCCCGGCGATGGTCCGCTGGCGGCAGACCGGGATCGACCTGCTCTATCAGTTCGGCGAGCTGGAGTTGCGCGTCGGCCGGCGGTTCGGGGATCAGTGGACCGAGACCTACGAGCTCCGCAACACCGCGGCCGACCCCGTCGAAATCGGTGCCCTCGCGATCAGTACGCCGTACCGCGACGTCTACACGTCGAGCCGGGAGAGCCTGACGGGTGCTGTCCACGCGCACGTCTGGACCGGTGGAGCCGACGCGTGGGTGTGGGCGGTCCCGATGGACGGCAGCGGTCCCGGGCTCGGCCTGCAGCTGAAGGAGGGCGAGCTGTGGGCGTACTCGATCGAGTCGCGTGAGCCCGGGACCAGCAGCAACGTCCGCGGCCACATCTACCTCCACGTCACCGACCACGCCCGCGCGCCGCACGCGATGGGCGGTCAGCCGGCTGTGTCACTGGCTCCCGGCCAGTCCTACCGCTGGACCTGGCAGTTGGCCTGGTACGACGACCTGCCCGCGTTCCACGCGGATCGTGAACCACTGATCAACGCCGACCAATTGGCTGCCGAGGTGGGTGAGACGATCCAGCTCGCCGGCGCCGGCCCGAGCGAGGTCAGCAGCGACGAGCCCGGGGTGATGTACGTCGACGCGACCGACGGCAAGCGGGCCGCTCGGATCGCCGTACTGTTTCATCAACCACTGCAGGAGATCGCGGAGCGGCGGGTGCGGTTCGTCCTCGACCGGCAGCGGCGTCCGGAGCTGGCCGACAGTCGCAGGTACGCCTTCGTGCCCTACGACAACGACAGCGGCCTCACTGTGCTGTCCAGCGCCTGGCGGGACTGGTCCGACGCGCGCGAACGGATCGGGATGGCCCTTCTCCTACAAGAGGTCCGCGCCCGCGGCTGGGGCGACCGGGCGGAGCTGGACGAGGCGCTCGCCGGGTATGAGCAGTTCGTCCGCGAGCACCTCGTCGACGCGGACGGCACGGTCCACGACGACAGCATCCACAAGACCGCCGTGCGGCTCTACAACTTCCCCTGGTTCGCGCGGTTCTTGCTCGGCCAGGGCGATCGGGCCGGAGCGACCCGCATCCTCAACCGGTACTACGAGCTCGGGGGCGACCACTTCCTCGCCTTCGACCTCGGTCCACTGCTCAGCGAACTCGGTCTGCGTGACCATCTGGTCCGGCACGCGCGGACCTTCATCGAGTACGGCGATGAGCTGCCGCCTCACGAGGTCAACTACGAGCAGTCGATGGTCGCGCCGCTCCTCGAGCTCCTGGTGGCGGCGTACCGGACGGCGCCCGACGAGATCGATGGCGCCGAGCTGAGCCGTCGCCTGCCCTGGCTGACCGCGTTCGCTGCGGACCAGCCCGACGTACGTCTGCGACACGTGCCGATCCGGCACTGGGACGGGTATTGGTTCGGGCGGCTGCGGTTGTGGGGCGACGTCTTCCCGCACTACTGGTCCGTCCTGAGTGCAGCCGTGTACGCCGGTTGGCCGCGCGAACTCGTCGACACCGAGCAGGCAGCCTGGCTGGACGCGGCGGCCGACGCGATTCTTCGTGCGAACCTGGCCAACTTCGCGGCAGACGGCTCAGCGACGTGTGCCTTCGTCTATCCGAGTTGTGTGAACGGACAGCCCGCCCACGTGGCGGATCCGCTCGCCAACGACCAGGACTGGGCTCTGGTGTACGCAATCAGGCACAGTGATGGGCCGTCCTGAGGACGGCCCATCACCTCACGCCAGCGTTGGCAGCAGTTCCCGCAGTGAATCCATCAGGTGCTTGTGCAGGCTGGTGCCGTACGAGATGCGCGTAGCCCCGGCGCCCACCAACTCGGCGGCCGTCGGTCCGCCCGGTGCCGCATGGGCGTTGACCGGTCCACCGACGCCCTCGACCACCGCGGTCAGTTGGTCCGTCGGCGCCATGATCGGGTACACGCAATCCGCACCGGCCCGGCGGTACTCGCGGCCCCGGCGCACCGCATCATCGACCGCGCCGGCCTGGTCGGCGCCGGGACGGACGAAGGTGTCGATGCGGGCGTTGATCACCAGGTCGGCTCCGGCCGCGGCGCGAACCTCGGCGAGGTAGTCGGCCTGCCGGGCCGGGTCGGTCAACTGACCGCCGACCGAGTCCTCGAGGTTGCAGCCGACCGCGCCCGTCTCGAGCAACCTGTCGACGAACTCCTTGGCCGGCAACCCGTACCCGGCCTCCATGTCCGCGGTGACCGGTACGTCGACCGAACGGACGATCCGAGCGACGGCGGTGAACATCTCGGCGGGCGGTGTCAGCTGGCCGTCGTCGTACCCGAGGACGCGGGCGACCGCCCCGCTGCTGGTGGCAACTGCGGGGTAGCCGGCCTCGGCGATGATCCGGGCACTCACCGGATCCCAGGCGTTGGGCAGGACCAGGGGAGTGCCGCCGTGGTGGAGGGCGCGGAACAGTTCGGCTGTGGCTGTCATCGGGGCTCAGCTCGGCTTGTAGTGGCCGGGCTCCATCCTTCCGGTAACGCCCACCCGGGTCCACATGTTGATGGTGATGATCAATGCGATCAACTGTGCAAGGTCCTTCTCGTCGAACGCCTGCGCGGCAACGTCGTACACCTCGTCCGGGACGTGGTCGACGCTGATCAGCGTGATCGCCTCGGTCAGGGCGAGCGCGGCCTGCTCCTGCTCGGAGTAGAACTTCCGAGCCTCCCGCCAGACCGGCAGCAAGGTGATCCGCTGCTGGTCGTCGCCGACGTGGAGCAGATCCAGCGAGTGCATGTCGGTGCAGTACGCACAGCCGTTGATCTGCGAGGCCCGGATCCGCACCAGGTGAGCCAGCTTCGGATCCAGCCCCCGATCGGAGACCGCATCCAGTTCGATCATCGCCTTGTAGAAATCAGGAACCACGCTGGCGAGCTTCACCCGCCGCGTCATAGTTGAACTCATATCCCCACGCTATGACCACACCGGCCCAGGCACGTGGTCCACTTCCGACCAAGATCCAGGGGCCAATGCGCTCAGTACGCGTCCGGCCCTCGAAATCACCGAGGGGTCACCGGGACTTCCGGGCTCGGGATGGTTGGTGGGGGTGGTCTGAGGATGGAGTTGCGCGGAGTTCCGGGAGGGTTTTGTGCCGCTCCGGGTGCAAAACCCTCCCCGCACCGGTAGTGGCGGTCGATCCGGTCAGCCAACCGCCACAAACAACAACCACTCCATCTGTTGACGGGCGCCCTGAGCACGCGCCGAAGTCATTCGTGCAGGTCCTCGCTACCGGCGTCGCCGCCGTTTGCTGACAGGAGGGATGCGCTGAGGGCGTCGAGGATGAGGTTCAGGCCGAAGTCGAATTCGTCGGCGAAGTCGTAGGTGGTTTTGAAGTAGTAGCCGGTAGCCATCTCGACGAGGTGGGGGTAGTCGCCGGCGGTGAAGTGCTCCATGATCGACTCCGCGACCGGCGCCACGGTGTCGGGGCCTTCGAACGGGAGGCCGGCTTCCTGGAGTGCGAAGCCGTAGGTGTAGCTGTCGATCAGGGCGTAGGCGTGCGCGGTCATCTCCAGCGAGAAGCCCGCCGCGCGCAGGGTGGCGAGGACCGCGTCGTGGTGGCGCAGCGTCGCCGGGCCCGGGGCGGTCCGGGACTCCATCAACCCGATCGCCCAGCGATGCCGCCGCAGCACCTGACGGGCGGAGGCAGCGCGCCGGCGCAGTTCCGAGCGCCAGTCGCCGCCGGGTGACGGCAGGTCGATCTCACCGAAGACCACGTCGACGATGCCGTCGAGGATCGCCTCCTTGCCGGCGACGTGGTAGTAGACCGACATCGGTTTCGCGCCGAGCTCCTGGGCGAGGGAGCGGATCGTGAGTGCCCCGAGCCCGCCGGCGTCGGCCACCCCGACGGCGGCGTTCAGCACCCGCTCCCGGCTGAGCCGCTGGCGTCCCCGCGGTGCGTCGCTGTCGCGCACGGACTTTTCCACCCCCGGACCATAGCAGTTTCGTACAAAGTACGATACGTTGGTCGTACTTAGTACGAAAGGCCATCGGCGCTGGGGGCTCCGAGATCCGGTACACGCTTCGAGATCCAGCACACCAGGGGGAACCACCATGGCCATCACGACCACGACCACGATGCGGGCGATCGTGCAGGACAGGTACGGCGAAGCCGACGTCCTGCAGGTCGGACACATCGCCCGGCCCGAACCGGCCGCGAACGAGGTACTCGTCCACGTGCACGCCGCCGGCCTCGACCGCGGCACCTGGCACGTCATGACGGGCAAGCCGTACCTCCTCCGGCTCGCCTTCGGGTTCCGTGGCCCGCGGAACCCCGTGCCCGGACGAGATGTCGCCGGCACGGTCGAGGCCGTCGGATCTGCGGTGACCAAGTTCTCCGTCGGCGACGAGGTGTACGGCGTCGCACCCGGCTCGTTCGCCGAGTACGCCGTCACCCGCGAGGACAAGCTCGCCCCCAAGCCGGCCAACCTCTCCTTCGAACAGGCCGCTGTGGTCCCGGTCTCCGCGCTCACCGCCCAGGATGCGTTGACCACCGGCCGGGTCGAGGCCGGCCAGCACGTCCTGATCATCGGCGCATCAGGTGGCGTCGGCAGCTACGCCGTACAGCTGGCCAAGGCCTCAGGGGCGGAAGTGACCGGCGTGGCCAGCACCGCCAAGCTGGACCTGGTCCGGGCGCTCGGCGCCGATCACGTCATCGACTACACCCGCGAAGACTTCGCCGAGACCGGGAACCAGTACGACCTGATCATCGACATCGCAGGCAACCCCAAGCTCTCGAGGCTCCGGCGCGCGCTGACGCCAACCGGGACAGCCGTCATCACCGGTGGTGAGGACGGCGGCAGCCTGAGCGGCGGTATGAACCGGCAGTTCCGCGCGCTGGCCCTGTCGCTGTTCGTGCGCCAGCGCCTGACCTTCTTCGTCAACAAGGAACGCGGTAGCGACCTCGAACGGCTCACGCCCCTCATCGAGGCCGGCAAGGTCACCCCGAGCCTCGACCGGACCTACCCGCTCGACCAGGTCCCGGATGCGATGCGCCACCTGACCACCGGCAGGACCCGCGGCAAGATCGCCATCACCGGCCTGTCCGCGTGATCACCGTCGAGCGACTCACGAAGAAGTACGGCGCCACCCTGGCGGTCGACGACGTCAGCTTCACCGCCGCCGCGGGCCGGGTGACCGGATTCCTCGGCCCGAACGGCGCCGGCAAGTCGACCACGATGCGGATCATGGTCGGGCTCACCCGGGCCACGTCCGGAACCGCCACGATCGACGGGCGGAGGTTCGCGGACCTGCCCAACCCGGGGCTCGAGGTGGGCGTCCTGCTCGACGCGTCCGCGCAGCACGCCGGTCGCACCGGCCGGGAGATCCTGACCCTGGCCCAGCGCCTGATGGGCCTGCCGCGCACCCGGGTCGAGGAGATGCTGGCCGCGGTCAGCCTGACCCCGGACGAAGCATCCCGGCGGGTGGGGGAGTACTCCCTCGGCATGCGGCAACGGCTCGGTATCGCGACCGCCCTGATCGGCGACCCGGAAGTGCTGATCCTCGACGAGCCCGCGAACGGACTGGACCCGGCCGGCATCCGCTGGATGCGTGACCTGCTCCGCGGGTACGCCGACCGCGGCGGAACCGTCTTGCTGTCCTCGCACCTCCTCCACGAGATCGAGGTCATCGCCGACGACATCGTCATGATCGGCCACGGCAGGATCGTCTCCCAAGGCACCAAGTCCGAACTGCTGCACGCGGCCGGCACCATCGTGCGCGCCGTGGACCTGGCCCGCCTCGAGCAGGCTCTGACGGACTGGGGACTCACCGCGAGCCCGACCGGCGACGGCGCGCTGCGGACCGACGCGGACGCCGCACTCGTCGGGACGGTGGCGCTCGAGTCGGGGATCGCCCTCACCGAACTGCGGGCCGCCGAAGGCGCCGGCCTGGAGGAAATGTTCCTCGAGCTCACCTCCACGACCCAGCGCGAAGGAGCACCGGCATGACCGCCGTCGCAGTAGAAGCCGTCCGGCCGCGCCGAGCCGTAGTCCAGCCGGTCCCGCTGACCCGCATCATCGCCGTCGAGCTCCGCAAGATGTTCGACACCCGATCCGGTTTCTGGCTGATCGCCAGCATCGCGATCACCGCCGTACTGGCCGCGGCCGGCGTCATCCTGTTCGCCGCGGAGGACCAACTCACCTACTCCACCTTCGCGACCGCGATCCGCTTCCCGGTGGTGATCATCCTGCCGCTGGTCGCGATCCTGGCCGTCACCAGCGAATGGAGCCAGCGCACCGGCCTGACCACCTTCACGCTGACCCCGCACCGGGGCCGGATCATCACCGCGAAGGCGATCTCGTCGGTCGTCATCGCGATCGCGGCGATGGCACTGACGTTCGCGGTCGGGGCCCTCGGCAACCTGTTGGGCGCCGCCGTCACCGGCGCCACGCTGGTGTGGGACGTGACGATCACCCAATGTCTGTACTACGTCCTCGGCATGGTCCTGAGCCTGCTGATCGGCTTCATGCTGGGCGTCCTGATCCGGGCCTCGATCGGGGCGGTGGTGACGTACTTCGTGCTCACCTTCCTGCTGCCCACGATCTTCAGCCTGCTGGCCGCCGGCTCGCAGTGGTTCCACGACCTGCAGCCCTGGGTCGACATCCAGTTCGCGCAGAGCGGCCTGTTCGTCTTCGACAAGTCGCTGACCGGCGAGCAGTGGGCCAACATCGCGGTCACCGGTATCGTCTGGCTTGTCATCCCGCTGCTGATCGGGCTCCGGATGGTGATGCGAGCAGAGGTCAAGTAGGCAGATGACACCTGACCACGAGGGTCCGATGGCCGGCCGGACGGTGCTGGTCACCGGCGGCACCGGCGGCATCGGGAAGGCGACCGCCGCCGGCCTCGGCATCCTCGGCGCCCGCGTCGCGATCACCGGCCGCGACCGCGGGCGCGCCGAGGCTGCCGCAGACGAGATCCGTACGGCGACCGGCGCGCAGGTGGATGTGTTCGTCGCGGACCTGTCCTCGCAGGCAGAGGTACGGCGGTTGGCCGTCGAGGTACTCGCGGACCTTGCCCGCGTCGACGTGCTGGTCAACAACGTCGGAGGCTACTGGAACACCCGGCACGTCACCGCCGACGGGCTCGAGCGCACCTTCGCCGTCAACCATCTGGCACCGTTCCTGCTCACCCAGCTGCTGCTGGAGCGGCTCGGGGAGAGCGGGACGGCCCGCGTGGTCACAGTGTCCTCGAACGCACACACCGCCGGGCGCATCGACTTCGAGGACCTGCAGGGGGAGCGGTCCTACTCCGGCGAACGGGCCTACAGCCAGTCCAAGCTCGCCAACATTCTGTTCACCTACGAGCTCGCCAGACGGCTGCAGGGAACCTCGATCACCACCAACGCGCTGCATCCCGGCGTGGTGCGCACCGCCTTCGGTGCCGAGGATCCCAGCGGCGTGCAGCGAGTGCTCGTTCCGGTTCTGCGGCCGTTCCTGAAGTCTCCGGCGCGGGGCGCCGCCACCTCGATTCACCTGGCGTCGGCACCAGGTCTCGCGCAGGTGTCCGGAAAGTACTTCGTCAACGGCAAGCCCAAGGCGTCCTCGGCGCGCAGCTACGACGAGGCGGCCGCGAGGCGGCTCTGGGAGATCAGCGAGGAACTGGTGGCGGCCTGAACGGACTGGGACGCGAGGTGGCGGGATAGGGTCCCGTTTCATGGAGGATTCCGATGTGGTCGGGGCGGATCTTCATCTGGATCTGGCCGCGGCACGGGGACGCAACGAGCTGGTCCGGGCCTTGCACGACTCGATCCGGAGCGGGCGGTTGCCGGCGGGGACGCGGTTGCCGTCGTCGCGGTCGCTCGCCCGCGATCTGGGGATCGCCCGCAACACAGTCGCCGACGCGTACGGGCAATTGGTCGCCGAGGGCTGGCTGACCGCGCGCCAGGGGTCCGGCACGGTCGTCGCCAACCGCGTCAGCACGCCGGCGGTCGCCGTACCGACGTTGCCTGAGGCAAGGAGTTTCCGGTACGACCTGACGCCGGGGTCGCCCGATGTGTCGACGTTTCCGCGGGGTGAGTGGCTGGCCGCGGCACGGAAGGCGTTGCCCGCGGCGCCGAACGAAGCGTTCGGACTGGGTGATCCGCGCGGCCGGATCGAGTTGCGCCGGGTGCTCGCCGACTACCTGGCCCGGGCGCGTGGGGTGCGGGCCGATCCGGAGCGGATCCTGATCTGCTCGGGGTATGTACAGGCACTGAGTCTGCTCAGCGAGGCCGTCAAGACCCAGGGCGGTACGACGATGGCGGTGGAGGAGTTCGGGTACGGCCTGCATCGGGACGTGATCCGGGCACGCGGTCTCGAACCCGTGCCGGTGCCGGTGGACGAGCTGGGTGCGCAGGTGTCGGAGCTGTCCGGTCAAGGCGTGCTGCTGACCCCGGCCCACCAGATGCCCACGGGCGTGCCGCTCGCGCCTGAGCGTCGTACGGCGGCGGTCGAATGGGCCCGGGAGTCCGGGGCAGTGCTGATCGAGGACGACTACGACGGGGAGTTCCGCTACGACCGGCAGGCGGTGGGGGCGTTGCAGGCGCTGGATCCCGAGCGGGTCGCGTACACGGGGACGGCGAGCAAGAGTCTCGCACCCGGCCTTCGGCTCGCCTGGATGGTGTTGCCGCAGCGGCTGATCGAGCCGGTGATCGCGGCCAAACGGACCGCGGACTACCAGACCGCGACGCTCGACCAGCTGACGCTGGCGGAATTCATTGCCTCCGGCCACTACGACCGGCACGTCCGGCGCTCGCGCATGCACTACCGCCGGCGTCGGGACCGCCTGGTCGAACTGCTCGCGGTCCGCTCCCCGGAGGTCAAGATCGCCGGCATCTCGGCCGGAATGCACGTCCTCCTCGACGTACCGGGTGACGCCGAGGACATCGTCGCCCGCGCCGCCCGCCAGGGTCTCGGCCTCGCCAGCCTCAGCAGGTACCACTTCGACCCGACCCCGGCCACCCGCCAAGCCGTCATCGTCGGCTACGGCACCCCACCCGACCACGCCTACCCCGGCGCTCTCGACCTCCTCTGCCAGGTCCTAGGAGTGTGACCATGCCAGCTGATGCGTCGGCACCGATCCACAACCGGATCGGCGCAGTCTTCGTCCACGTCACCGACATGCAGCGGGCGATCGCCTGGTACAGCGCGCTCTGCGGCGTGCCGCAGTCGGCGACGAGCCATGAAGGACTGATCTACGACGTCCCGATGGACGGTCCGACCGGGCTGACCCTCGACGGTCATGCGCATGCCCGCGGCGCGTTTCAGCCGGGCGGGCCGCTGCTGATGCTGCCCGCCGACGACATCCATGCGGCGCACGCCTTCGCCGGCGAGCACGCACGGGAGGTCGGACCGGTGGAGGACATCGGCAGCGTCAGCGTCTTCCACCTCGCCGACCCGGACGGGAACAGGCTCATCGTGTACGCCGAGAACCGACCAGGCGACACCAGCAGCTCTGCCAAGAGGCGTGGAGGTCGTTGCCGCACGCATGCGGTCAGTGGCTGGGGGTGTGCAAGGTCGACAGGAGGTGTCCCCCTGGCGCCGGCCCGGCCGGCCGGGGTCAGGCGTGAATGCCACGCCCGACCAACGCCCCCGACCGACACCTCCTGTCGAGCTTGCACACCGGCCGACCTCGCCCACACATCCAGCAGTAGAGGCCAATTTCAGCGGTCAACCTCGCAGCTGCACCCTTCTATCCACCGCATGCCAGATGTGAAGGGACCAGATCAGGGGTGAACCCCACACCTGGCCTCCCCGGCTGACTTGGCTTGACGGGGCACTAGCTTCGACCGATAGCGCTGGCCAGGGCGCGGATGTCCGCTGGGCCGACCCGGCAACAGCCGCCGATGTACTCCGCTCCTGCCCGCCGCCAACCGAGGGAGAGGGTGGTGAGGGTGCGCATGGTGGTGGGGTAAGTGGTCGGGTCGGCGATGGGGCCCAGGATGGCGGTGGGAGTGGTGACTGTCGGGGTTGCGGTCCACCGGTGGGTGGTGGCGTCCCAGGATTCGCCGCTGTTCGGGTAGGCGATGGCGGGTTTGCCGGTGACCGCGACCGCTGTCTCGACCGCGTGTTGCACGGCGTCCGGCCGGCAGCAGTTGATGCCTACAGCAACCACCTGGTCGATCGCGGCGATCGCGAAGGCGTCCTTCAGTGGTTGGCCGGCGCGGGTGCGCGAGCCGTCGATCGAGTACGAGAACCAGGCCGGGAAGTCCAGCTCGGCCAGCAACTCCACCAGCACCTCGGCCTCGTCCGTATCCGGGATCGTCTCGACCGCGAGCAGATCCGGCCCGGCGCCGATCAGTAGCTCCAGCCGCGGCCGGTGGAAGTCGCGAAGGACGGAAGCCGGCACGCCGTACCGACCGCGATACTCCGAGCCGTCCGCGAGCATCGCGCCGTACGGCCCGACCGACGCGGCGACCAACCGCCCGCCGCCGCCCAGTTCGTCTCGCACGTCGCGGGCGATCCGCACACTGCTGGCGATCAGCCGCTCGGCCTCACCCCGCGATACCCCGGCGCGCTCGAAGCCGATCACGCTCGCCTGATAGCTGGCGGCTGTCGCCACCATCGCCCCGGCTTCGTAGTACGCCCGATGCACCGCGGCAATCTCCTCCGGCGCGTCTTTCAGCAACCGCGCCGACCACAACGCGTCGGACAGATCATGCCCGCGATCCTCGAGCGCGTTCGAGAGGCCGCCGTCGAGGATGACCGGGTGATCAGACGCTTTGGACAAGTTCGAAGACCTCGTCGGCGCAGCCCCAGGAGAGGGTGACGCCGGAGCCGCCGTGGCCGTAGCAGTGGATGACAGGCTCGCCGGTGCGAGTGCGGACGAGTTCGCAGCGGATCGTCGGGCGGGCCGGACGGAGCCCGACGCGCTGCCGGAGGATCTTCGCCTTGCGGAGTTGCGGGACGAGTTCGGCAGCGCGGGCGAGGATCTGGTCCGTCGTCTCGGGGTCGACCGCCATGGTCCAGTCGCCGGGCTGGCTGGTGCCGCCGACGACGACGTCGTTCTCGCGGGGGATGACGTAGGTGAGGTCGTAGGGAGGGCGGTCCGCGATCAGCCACTCGGACAGACCACACTGCTCGACCGTCATCACCTGACCGCGGACCGGCGTCACGGTCGGGTCGGCGGCGGTCAGCCGGGCGCCAAGGCCGGTGCAGTTCACCACCAGGTCGGCCGAGGTCGGAAGCGCGGACAGCGCCGAGCGCGTCAGCGTTCCACCGGCCTGCTCGAGCCGCTTCACCAGCGCTTGCAGATAGACCGGCATCTCGATCACCGGCGCCGTGAACGACCACCCGTCCACGAACCCGGCCGGCGGCGACGGCACCCGGGCCAGATCAGGCAGTACGTCGGCCCAGCGCGGATCCGGCGTCCGTTCCTCCAGGAACTCGCGCCCGTGCCGCATCCGCACCGACGGCTCGAGCTCCGCCAGCTTCGCGAACTCCTCGTACGCCGTCCTGGACCAGGCGGCGACGCGATCCTCGGGGGCCGACAGGTACGGGTACCAGATCGCAGCCGCCACCGCCGACGTCGTCTCCAACGGCAGGTCGCGGGCGAACACGGCCACGTCGTACCCACCCTCGGCGAGCCGGACGGCACAACTCAGCCCGATCACGCCCGCACCCACCACGATCACGCGCATCTACAGATTGTTACCCGCTGATCGCGATCACGCCACCGGTTGCCTCCGGCATCAGCGCACCAGGCAGGGCCGCTTCGGGTCGAAGGTCCAGTCCTCGATCAGGTACTGCATCGCTACCGCGTCGTCCCGCGCACCGAGTCCGTGCCGCAGGTACAGCTCGTGCGCGGCGGCCAGTGCGTCGCGATCGAGTTCGACACCGAGACCAGGACGGTTCGGTACGGCGATCTCGCCGCCGACGATCTGCAGTGGCTCCTTCGTCAGCGACTGCCCGTCCTGCCAGATCCAGTGCGTGTCGAGCGCGGTGATGTCGCCCGGCGCGGCAGCACCGACCTGGGTGAACATCGCGAGCGAGATGTCGAAATGGTTGTTCGAGTGCGACCCCCAGGTCAGCCCGAAGTCGTGGCACAACTGCGCGACCCGCACCGACCCGGCCATCGTCCAGAAGTGCGGATCGGCCAGCGGGATGTCCACCGCGTCGACCCGGATGGCGTGCGCCAGTTCGCGCCAATCGGTGGCGATCATGTTGGTCGCCGTTCGCAGCCCGGTCGCTCGCCTGAACTCGGCCATCGTCTCCCGCCCGGAGAACCCCGCCTCGGCGCCACATGGATCCTCGGCATACGCGAGTACGTCGTGCAGCCCCGAGCACACCGCGATCGCCTCGCGCACCAGCCAGGCGCCGTTCGGATCGATCGTGATCCGCGCGGACGGGAACCGCTCCGCCAGCGCGCGCACCGCGTCGATCTCCACGTGGGCGTCGAAGACCCCGCCCTTCAGCTTGAAGTCCGCGAATCCGTACCGCTCCTGCGCCGCCTCGGCCAGCGCCACCACCGCGTCCCGGGTCAACGCCGGCTGTCGCCGTAGCCGCGACCAGCGATCACCGAAGCCGTCGTCGGTCAGATACGGCAGCTCCGTGCGCCCCGGATCGCCGACATAGAAGAGATAGCCGAGCACCGGCACGGCAGATCGCTGCTGCCCGTCGCCCAGCAGCTCAGCCACCGGTACGCCGAGATGCTGCCCGAGCAGATCGAGCAGAGCCGACTCGAGTCCGGTCACCGCGTGGACCGTCGTACGGAGGTCGAAGGTCTGCAGACCACGGCCGCCTGAGTCGCGGTCGGCGAAAGCGAGGCCAACGGTCCGTAGCAGTTGGCGGTAGCGCGCGATCTCCTGGCCTGTCACCAACCCCGCGGCCTCGCGGATGGTCGATGCGATCTTCTCGCCGCCCGGCACCTCGCCCAGCCCGGTGTTGCCCGAGCTGTCGGTCACGATCACGACGTTGCGGGTGAAGAACGGGCCGTGCGCGCCGCTCAGGTTGAGCAGCATGCTGTCGTACCCGGCGACCGGCACGACCTCGACCGACGTGATGGTCGGCGTCACTGGATCTTGCCGATCAGATCGGTCAGCTGGGCGAGCTCTTCGGTGGTCAGGTCCTGTAGCGGCGGCCGGACCGGGCCTGCGCTGCGCCCGATCGCGGTGAGGCCGGCCTTGACGATCGAGACGGCGTACCCCTTCATCCGGTCGCGGATGTCGAGGTAGGGGAGGACGAACTCGTTCAGCTTGCGGTAGACCGACTCCCGGTCCTGCGCGACGACGTCGGCGTAGAAGCCGAGCGCGAACTCGGGGACGAAGTTGAAGATCGCCGACGAGTACGTGCTGACGCCGAGCTGCAGCAGCGGCAACGCGAACGTCTCGGCCGTCGGCAGGCCGCCGATATACGTGAGCCGGTCGCCGACGCGGGCGTAGGTGCGGGTCATCAGTTCGATGTTGCCGACGCCGTCCTTGAGGCAGACCAGGTTCGCGTTCCGGTCGGCGAGTTCGGCGACTGTGACATCGGTCAGGATCGCGTTCGCCCGGCTGTAGACGGTGACTCCGAGATTGGTACTGCGACAGACCGCCGACACGTGCTCGCTCAGACCACGCTGACCGGCTTCGGTCAGGTACGGCGGGAGCAGCAAGACCCCATCAGCGCCGGCGGCCTCGGCGGCCTGTGCTTGCTCGATCGCGGTCGCCGTACCGCCGGTGGCGGGTGCGATCACCGGGACCCGGCCATTCACCTCTGACACCGCCGTACGGACGACCTTGTCGATCTCGGCCGCGGTCAGGGAGAAGCCCTCGCCTGTGCCGCCCGCGGCGAACAGGCCGGCGACGTCGTACTGGCTCAGCCAGGAGAGGTGCTCGCGGTAGCCGGCCTCGTCGAAGCTCAGATCAGGAGTGAAATGCGTGACCGGGAAGGACAGCAGTCCGGTCTTGAGCTGGGCAGCCAGTTCGGCGGGGGAGTAGTGGGTCACGCTCGTGAGCCTAGGAAGCATTCTGAATACCTGTCCAAGTTCTTTTTTGGATCTATCGATGCTCTGTGGGCATCGCGAGGCGGTGCCGGGTGTTCGCCAGGTGCACCCGCGCTGCGGCTCGGGCCGCTTCGGGGTCGGAGCGGGCGATCGCGGCGTGGATGTTCTCGTGCTCGTGCACGACGCGGGTGAGATGGTCGGGGTCCGACATCTCGTACGCCGGATCCAGCCGGGTCCGCGGCAACAGGATCATCATCGGCCCGAGCGACCCGATCAGGTCGGAGTAGAAGCGGTTCCCGGCCGCGGCCGCGACCTTCAGATGGAACGCGAAGTCCGCCTCCACCGAGCGGCTCGGGTCGTCCCCGATCCGCCGGAAGTCGGCCAGCGCCCGCTCGATCCCCAGCAGCTGATGCTCGGTACGCCGTACCGCCGCAAGGCCCGCCGCCTCACTCTCGACGCCGATCCGGAAGTCCATCAACTCCAGCACGTCCTGATGCGACCGAACCTCCCGCATCCCAGAGGTCCGCTCCGGCACCTCCAGGACGAACGACCCGCGTCCCTGGAACGTCTCCACCAACCCGGCCGCCTGCAGTCGCGAGACAGCCTCCCGCACCACCGTCCGGCTGACGCCGAACTCCTCGACCAAGCTGTTCTCGGCCGGCAACTTGTCGCCGGGCGCGATCTCTCCGCTGAGGATGCGCCGCTTCAGCTCCTCGACCAGCTCGTAGGCCAGCCCTCGTCCGCTCATCGGGTGCCGAACTCACACGCGTCGACCGTCCACGCGGCGCACTGCTCGCTCGTGGTGAAGCCCAGGCCCGGACGGTCGGGCACGAGCATGCGGCCGTCCAATGTCTCCAGCCGCTCGTTGAACAAGGGATTCAGCCACTCGAAGTGCTCGACCCACGGTTCGCGCGGATAGGCCGCGGCCAGGTGCAGATGGATCTCCATCGCGAAGTGCGGCGCCAACTGAAGTCCATGATGATCAGCCAGCGTGGCCAACTTGAGGAACGGCGTGATGCCGCCGATGCGCGGCGCGTCCGGCTGGATGATGTCGGCAGCCCGCGCTTCGATCAGCCGGACGTGTTCGCCGACACTCGACAACATCTCCCCGGTGGCGATCGGCGTGTCCAGCGCAGCCACGAGCTCCGCATGTCCGAGCGCGTCGTACGCATCGAGCGGCTCCTCGATCCACACCAGGTCGAACTGCTCCAGCACGCGGCCGAACCGCAGTGCCGTCGGCCGGTCCCACTGCTGGTTCGCATCCACCATCAGCGGTACGCCGTCGCCGAGGTGCTCGCGGACCGCGCGGACCCGCTCGAGGTCGATCCGCGTGTCCGGCTGCCCGACCTTGATCTTGATCCCGCCGATGCCGTCCGCCAGCGACTTCGACGCGCGCTCCTTGACCTCCTCGATCGGTGCGTGCAGGAAGCCACCGGAGGTGTTGTACGCCCGGACCGAGTCACGATGCGCCCCGAGCAACTTGGCCAGCGGCAGACCGGCCCGCTTCGCCTTCAGATCCCACAGCGCGATGTCGATCGCCGCGATCGCCTGCGTCGCCACCCCGGACCGCCCGACCGACGCGCCCGCCCACAGCAGCTTGTCGTACACCTTCGCGATGTCCGACGGATCCTCGCCGATCAGCCCGCTGGCGACCTCCTTGGCATGCGCGTACTGCGCCGGACCACCGGCCCGCTTCGAGTAGCTGAACCCGATCCCGTGCTGCTCCTGCGCGGTCGCGATCTCCGCGAACAGGAAGACGATCTCGGTCATCGGCCGCTGCCGGCCGGTCAGCACCTTGGCGTCGCTGATCGGCTGGTCGAGCGGCAGGACGACGGAGGACAGCCGGACATGGCGGATGTGGTCCATGCAGTGATCATACAAGCAATCAACTTGTACGACGACTAGCGGTTTGACGGTCTCGTAACACCAGGGAACCAGCCCGGAAACACACGCCGGAGAAGGTCTGTCGCATGGCCGAATTCGACGTGGAGAGTCTGTTCCGCTCGCTCGACACCGACCGGGCGAACGTGGTCTGGAAGTGGAAGCTGCTCGAGGAGCTGGGGCAGGCCGGTCTCCGCGCCGACGACCCGCGCGTCGAGCGCGCGGTGAGTTCGACGGTGGACTCCGGTACGCCGTTCGAGCCCGGTCAGCCGGAGTGGCTCGACTTCGAGCAGTTCCGGGAAGTGGTCCGGGAGCCGGTGATCTGGCGTGCCTTGCAAGGGCAGCTGTCGATGCGGCCGGACGAGTTCGCCGAGTTCACCCAGGGCGTCGAGCGGATCTACGCCGAGCTCCTGGACGAGCGGTCCGGTGAGGTCGCGCAGTACATCCCGACCTTGCGCAACGCGGACCCGGAACGGTTCGGAATCGCGGTCTGCACGGGGGACGGGCAGGTGTTCCAGATCGGCGACGCGAACGTCGGGTTCAGTGTGCAGTCGACGTCGAAGCCGTTCAGCTACGCGATGGCGCTCGAGCAGCTCGGCGCCGCCGACGTGCACCGTTGGGTCGGTCAGGAGCAGAGCGGCGGGACCTTCAACGACCCGAGGCTGTCACTCGACGCGGCCGGCAAGCCGCAGAACCCGATGATCAACGCCGGCGCGATGGCGACCCTCGCGCTGGTCGAACCCGACCTGGACGTGTCCGAGCGGTTCGCCAAGGTCGAGCAGACCTGGGCCCGGATGATGGGCGCGCCACCCGGTTTCGACCACCGGACGTTCCTGGCCGAGCGCGACACCGGCCACGGCAACCGTGGCCTGGCCAACCTGATGGCCGCGAAGGACATGCTGAACGTGGACCCGAAGGACCGCGACGCGCCGCAGAAGGCGGCCGAGTTCTACTTCGCCGTCTGCTCACTCGAGGTCGACGCCCAGCGTCTCGCGGCGGCCGGAGCCACGCTGGCCAACGGCGGCGTCGCGCCGTACTCGGGTGAGCGGGTGTTCTCCCAGGAGACCGCCGGGCGGGTGTTGTCCGTGATGGGACACAGCGGGATGTACAACGACTCCGGGCAGTTCGCCGGCCAGGTCGGGCTGCCGGCGAAGTCCGGCGTCTCGGGCAACGTGATGCTGGTGGTGCCGGAGAAGCGTCTCGCGGTCGTCACGTTCTCGCCGCGGCTGGACGAGGCGGGCAACTCGGTCCGCGGCGTCGAGGTCTGCAAGCGGCTGGTCAACGAGTTCGGCCTGCACCCGTATCAGAGCCTGGGCGCCGAGCGTGAGGTGGCGCGGCTCGCGTTCGGAGGGGTGACGAGGCCGGGTGGCGGACGTGCAGACCAGCACAATGCAGCGGCCCCCGCCACGGCGAGCGTGACGAGGGCCGGCGAGCTGCAGTTGTGATGGCCTGGCGGTCCGGGCCTTACTCGACCGTCACCGACTTGGCCAGGTTGCGGGGCTTGTCGACATCGTGGCCGAGGGCAACGGCCGCGTAGTACGCGATGATCTGCAGCGGGATGGTGAGCAGGATCGGGTCCAGCTCGGGCTCGTTCTTCGGTACGACGATCTTCGCCGCGACCCCGTCCGGGACCTCGACGCCCGGGTGCGTGACGACGTACAGCGGGCCGGAGCGGGCGCCGATCTCGTGCAGCGCACCGATGTTGCGGTCGAGCAGCTCGTCGTCCGGGACGATCGCGACACTCGGAACGTCCGGCGAGATCAGCGCGAGCGGGCCGTGCTTGAGCTCGGAGGTCTGGTACGCCTCGGCGTGCCGGTAGGAGATCTCCTTCAGCTTCTGCGCACCCTCGCGGGCGACCGGGTAGCCGCGGGTCCGGCCGACGAAGAACAGGCTCTCGTGCTGGGCGAGCCGGCCGGCGATCTTGGCCAGCTCCTCCTCCTGGGCGACGATCGACTGGATGTGCTCGGGGAGCTTCTTCAGGCCCTCGATCAGCCGGCGGCCGTCGGCGGGGGAGACGTCGCGGATCCGGCCCAGGTGGATGCCGAGCATTGCGAACGCCACCGCCATGTTGGTCAGCGCCTTCGTCGACGCCACCGAGACCTCCGGGCCGGCGTGCAGGTAGACGCCGCCGTCGACCTCCCGGGCGATGCTCGAGCCGACCGCGTTCACCAGGCCGATCACGCGACCGCCCTTGCGCTTCAGCTCCTGCACCGCGACCAGGGTGTCCAGCGTCTCGCCGGACTGGCTGACCGCGATATACAGGGTGTCGCGCTCGACGACGGGGTTGCGGTAGCGGAACTCCGAGGCCGGCTCGGCGTCGGCGGGGATCCGGGCGACCTCCTCGATGAACTGGGCACCCATCTGGCCGGCGTAGTACGCCGAACCGCAGCCGAGGATCTTGACCCGCTTGATCTCCCGCGCCTCGCGGGCGTCCATGTTCAGGCCGCCCAGGTGGACGGTGTGGAAGCGCTCGTCGAGGCGGCCGCGGATGGCCCGGCCAACGGCGTCCGGCTGCTCGTGGATCTCCTTCATCATGAAGTGCTCGTGCAGGCCGCGCTCGTACTCGTCGGCCTCCCACTCGACCGTCTTGGCGGTCTTGGTGGTCGGAGCGGCGTCCTGGGTGAACGTGCGGTAGCCGTCGGCGCGGACGGTGGCCATCTCACCGTCGTCCAGGTAGACGACCTGGCGGGTGTAGCGGATCAGCGCCGCCGCGTCGGAGGCGACGTGCATCTCGCCGTCACCGATGCCGAGGATCAGCGGGCTGCCGTTGCGGGCGACCACGATCCGGTCCGGGAAGTCCAGGTCGATCACGGCGATGCCGTAGGTGCCCTCGATCCGGCGCAGGGCGGCCATCACCTTCTCCTCGAGG
This sequence comes from Kribbella sp. NBC_01484, assembly GCF_036227145.1. NCBI lineage: Bacteria > Bacillati > Actinomycetota > Actinomycetes > Propionibacteriales > Kribbellaceae > Kribbella > Kribbella sp. NBC_01484. The sequence goes on along the minus strand of NZ_CP109437.1, from coordinate 77,274 downwards.
GTGGCGCCCTCGGACTGCTCGATCAGGTGCGCGAGCACCTCGGTGTCGGTCTCCGAGCGCAGCTTGACGCCCGCGTCCTCGAGCTGGGCGCGCAGCGCGCCGGCGTTGTCGAAGATGCCGTTGTGGACGACGGCGATCCGCTCGTTGCCGCTGGCGTGCGGGTGTGCGTTGTCCTTGCTCGGACCGCCGTGGGTCGCCCACCGGGTGTGGCCGATGCCCAGCTTGCCGCCGAACCGCTTCGGCAGTGACGCCTCCAGCTCACGCACCCGGCCGGCGTCCTTGTGCACCTTCAGCTCGCTGGACCCCAGCACGGCGACACCCGCCGAGTCGTACCCGCGGTACTCCAGCCGGGCCAGTCCGTCCACCAGGATGGGCGCGGCCGGCTTGGTGCCGACGTACCCGACGATTCCGCACATGTAGTGGTGCCTTTCGAAGGTTGGAGTGTGCCGGTCAGCCGTAGACGATCCGTCGCAGCTGCCGGGCGGAGAGTTCGGGTGAGCGGACCGGCCAGTGCCGGAGCTCGGTGCCGAGCCGGGCGAAGATCTCGTCGTTGCGGGCCCCGTAGGTCTGCAACTCCCGGTGCCGGCGCCGGACGTACTCCTCGGTCGTTTCGGTGAAATAGGCCAGGACGTCGGCGACCACGCGCCGCGCGTCGTCCGCGGACAAGCCGGTCGTCCGGCTGACCTGCTCGGCCAGCTCGTCCACCGGCCCCACCGCCGCCTCACTGATCACGCGTCAACTCTGCAGCGCTTCCAGGGCCAACACAAAGGATCTGCCCGAAATCGGGCAAAAAAGTTAACCTGTCAGGAAGGGGATTCGAATCTGCGCAGCCCGAGCGGGTTGTCAGCGCTTCGGGGTGGTCAGAAGAGGCGCAGGACGTCGGATTCCATGCCGCGGAGGGCGTCGTAGTCGACAGTGACGCATTCGAGGCCGCGGTCGCTGGCGAGGAACTGTGCCTGCGGCTTGATCAGCTGGGCGGCGAAGATGCCCCGGACCGGGGCCAGCAAGGGGTCGCGGTTGAGCAGTTCGACGTACCGGGTGAGCTGCTCGACACCGTCGATCTCGCCGCGGCGCTTGATCTCGACCGCGACGTGCTTGCCGTCGGCATCGCGACAGAGCAGGTCGACCGGACCGATCGCGGTCGGGTACTCCCGGCGGACGAGCGTCCAGCCTTCGCCGAAGGTGTGCACATGCTCGGCCAGCAGTTCTTGCAGGTGCGCCTCGACGCCGTCCTTGATCAGGCCGGGGTCCGTGCCGAGCTCGTAGGCGGTGTCGCTGTGCACCTCCTCGATGGTGATCCGCAGCTCCTCGCCGGCCTTGTTGGTGACGCTCCAGACGTCGTCGTCCACGGTCAGCTTGCAGGGTGGCGACATCCAGTTCAGCGGCTTGTACGACCCGCCGTCGGCGTGGATCAGGACCGACCCGTCCGCCTTCACCATCAGCAACCGCGGCGCCATCGGCAGATGAGCCGTCAGCCGTCCGGAGTAGTCCACAGAACATGTAGCAATCACCAAGCGCACGAGAAAGCACCGTAGTCCACAACCGGCCCGAAACCTATGTCGCCTGGCCGCATGGAGTGGGAGGCTGGACGCCATGATGCCGAAGGTCAGCGAACAGGCGATCGCCGCGTACGAGACGGTCGCCGCGGGACTGGTGTCGGCCGGGGTGGTCCGGGGCAGCATGTTCGGCATGCCCTGCCTCAAGGTCGGCAAGAAGGTGCTCGCCGGGATGTTCGGTGACGCCATGACGTTCAAGCTCCCGCCCGAGCCCCGGGAGAAGGCGCTCGCGCTGCCCGGCGCCGAGCCGTTCGACCCCGGCATGGGCCGCCCGATGAAGGAGTGGGTGGTGATCCCGCTGGCGCAGTCGGCGGCCTGGCCGGACTATGCCGCCGAGGCGCTGGAGTACGTCGCCGGATGAATCTCATGTGCCCCGCGCGGATTCTGCTGCTACCTGGGGATGTGCAGGATCCGGCGGTCGGGGAGCCGATCGCCCAGGTGTACGCCGGCTCGTTCGAGGCCGCGGCCGGAGCGCGGCTGGCGGACCACCTCGGCGTGCCGCTGACCGTCGTACCCGAGCTGGTACGGCGTCCTGACGACGAGTTGCTGGCGATCGCGGATCTGCATCGCGGCGAGACCGTGGTGGTGCTCGGGCTGGATCTCGGGCTCAGGCTGCCCGCGATCGTCGAGCACACCGGCGACGGGTGGACGCGGGTGCCGAGCGACAACGAGGTGACGCTGGCGACGTACGAGCAGGCGGCCGACCGGTTCCGGGAGTCGATCCCGAAGGAGCCCAATCATCCGTTGATCGACCTGCTCGCCGAGCGGGTCGGGCCGGGTGGGCGCGTGCTGGAGCTGGGAAGCGGGACCGGGCGGGACGCGATCGAGCTCGAGCGGCGGGGGTTCGCCGTACGGCGGACCGACGCGACGCGGGCCTTCCTCGACATGATGCGAGCCGACGGGTACGCCGCCGACCCGCTCGACGCACTCCGGGACGACTTCGGCGGCCCGTACGACGCGGTGTTCGCCGACGCCGTGTTCCTGCACTTCGATCGTGCCCAACTGGCCGACGTACTGCGGAAGGCGGCGCGGGCGGCGGGCGTGCTGGCCTTCAGCACGCGGGAAGGCAAGGGCGAGGAGTGGACGAACCGGCTCCTCGACCTACCGCGGCATTTCGTCATGTGGCAGGAGGATCCGTTGCGAGATCTGCTCACCAGCACCGGCTGGACCGTTCAGCACCTGCGACGGGGCGAATCCCAGTTCGGTGGCTGGTTCTACGTCCTGGCGACGCGCGCATGATCCGGGCCGGAGTCGTGCTGCTGTCCGGGCAGGGTGTCGCGGCGATCGAGCGGGTCCGGGACGGTACGACCTACCACGTGCTGCCCGGTGGTCAGGTCGAGGACGGCGAGAGCCCGGCCGAGGCGGCCCGGCGGGAGGCACACGAGGAGCTCGGCCTGCTGGTGAAGATCCGCGGGCTCGTCGCGGTCGTGCACTTCGGCGACAGCACCCAGCACTACTTCCTGGCCGAGACGATCGGCGGCGAGTTCGGGACCGGGGACGGGCTGGAGCTGGCGAGTCCGGCCGAGTCCGACCGGGGAAGTTATCGGGCGGTGTGGTTGCCGGTCGGGGAGCTCGACGGGCGGCAGCTGCGGCCGAAGCCGATCGCGGCGGCATTGGCCGGCGCGCCGGATCCGGAGTGGCTGATGGACGGCTGGCTGGAGACGCCGGTGGCGTTCGACGAGGGCGTGTGAAGCCCGGACGCGATGAGCTGTCCAAATATGTCCGGACGCGATGAGCTGTCCAAATGTATACAGCCTCGCGGGTGACTCAGCTCATGGGCGGACCAGTGTGCGGACTGGCATAGTGCAGGCATGGCTCGGGAACTGAAGACGGTAGGTGTGGTGGGTCTCGGCACGATGGGCGCCGGGATCGCCGAGGTGTTCGCGCGCAACGGGCTGACCGTGGTCGGCGTCGAGCGTGACGAGGAGGCCGCCGAGCGCGGCCGCGGCCACATCCAGCACTCGACCGATCGGGCCGTGAAGCGCGGCAAGCTGTCCGTCGAGGACCAGCAGGCGCTGTTCGACCGGGTCACCTTCGCCACCTCGATGGACGCGCTCGCCGACTGCGACCTGGTGATCGAGGCGGTCATCGAGCGGCTGGAGCTGAAGCGCGAGATCTTCGCCGAGCTCGACAAGGTCGTCCGGGAGGACGCCATTCTCGCGACGAACACGTCGAGCCTGTCCGTGACCGAGATCTCCGTCGCCACGCAGCGTCCGCGCCGGGTCGTCGGCATGCACTTCTTCAACCCGGCGCCGGTGCAGGAGTTCGTCGAGGTCATCAAGACCGTCGTCACCGAGCCGGACGTGGTCGAGGACGTACTTGCGTTGGCCCGCCGGCTCGACAAGGTTCCGGTGGTCGCCGCGGACCGGGCCGGCTTCATCGCCAACGCCCTGCTGTTCGGCTACCTCAACCACGCGGTCTCGATGGTCGAGTCCCGCTACGCGACCCGTGAAGACGTGGACGCGGCGATGCGGCTCGGCTGCGGCTACCCGATGGGTCCGCTGGCGCTGCTCGACCTGATCGGCCTGGACACGACGTACGAGATCCTCGACACGATGTACAAGCAGGGCCGCAACCGGCTGCACGCGCCGGCCCCGATCCTGAAGCAGATGGTCACCGCCGGCCTGCTCGGCCGCAAGACCGGCCGTGGCTTCTACACCTACGAGGCTCCGGACTCGCCGGTCGTCGTGGACGACGACCTGACCCCTTCGACCTCAGGTGACGCTCCGGCCGTCCGCCCGATCAAGCAGGTCGGCGTGGTCGGCTCCGGCACGATGGCGGTCGGCATCATCGAGGTCTGCGCGAAGGCCGGGTACGACGTTCTGTACGTCGCCCGCGGCACCGAGAAGGTCGACCAGGTCCGGGCCGGGCTGGAACGCTCGCTGGAGAAGGGCGTCCAGCGCGGCAAGCTCTCGTCCGACGAGCGCGACGCGGCTCTGCGCCGGATCACCGGTACGGCGAAGCTCGACGACCTCGCCCGGGCCGACCTGGTGATCGAGGCCGTGGTCGAGGAGCTCAGCGTCAAGCAGGCGCTGTTCGAGACCTTCGACGAGATCTGCAAGCCGGGCGCGATCCTGGCCACCACCACGTCGTCCCTGCCGGTGATCGACCTGGCGATGGCGACCAAGCGGCCGGCCGACGTGGTCGGGCTGCACTTCTTCAACCCCGCGCCGGTGATGCAGCTGGTCGAGGTGGTCAGCACCGTCAGCACCGCACCCGAGGTCGCCGACACGGTCGCGGCGCTGGCCGTTGCCGCTGGCAAGCATCCGGTCCGCTGCGGCGACCGGGCCGGCTTCATCGTCAACGCTCTGCTGTTCCCGTACCTGAACGACGCGGTCCGGATGCTCGAGGCGCACTACTCGAACGTCGACGACATCGACGCCGCGATGAAGCTCGGCTGCCGCCTGCCGATGGGCCCGTTCGAGCTGCTCGACGTGGTCGGTCTGGACGTCTCGCTGGCGATCCAGCGCACCCTCTACCTCGAGTTCCGCGAGCCTGGCTTCGCGCCGGCCCCGCTGCTCGAGCACCTCGTCACCGCCGGCTACCTCGGCCGCAAGACCGGCCGAGGCTTCCGCGACTACAGCAACTGACCAAGGTCGTGTCCTAGGGTTCGGCGTCCGCGTAGTCGCCGCAGGGGCCGCCGCCGATGGCTTCGGGGAGGACGGCCGTACGACGGTCCGGTCGCACGAGCGGGTTGTAGAAGGCGGCGATCTCGGTGCTGTCCTCCGGGATGTAGTGGAAGATCAGCGCGCGGCGGAAGCGGTCCACGCTCGTGTTGGGCCGGGAGCCGTGCACGACGCTGCCGTGGAAGAACAGCACGTCGCCGGCCCGCATCTTCGTCTGCACCTTGGTCAGACCGTCGGGCACCGGGACCTCGGCGTTGGTGAACGACTCGGTCAGGTCGGCCGGTTCCGGGCAGGCGAGCTCGGTCTGGTGCGAGCCTGGGACGACCGCGAGCCCGCCGTTCTCCGCGTCCACGTCGTCGACCGCGATCCAGGCGGCCAGGCAGGTCTCGGGATCCGCGCGCAGGAACGTGTTGTCCTGGTGCAGGGCCTGCCCGCGGGCGCCCGGCGGCTTGAAGTAGAACATCGACTGGGCACCGAGCGCCGGTCCGATCAGCACGGTGACGACATCGAGGATCCGGCTGTCCAGCATCAGCTCCAGCGCAATCCGGCCGGCCGCCACATCGGTCCGCCGGTGTGGGTGCACGAACCGCGGGAACCGGGCCAGCGGATCGTCGTCCGGTACGCCGTCGTCGATCGCGAGCGAGTGGTCTTCGGCGACCTGGTCCATGAAGACCGTCCTGAGTTGCTCGACCTCGGCGGCGTCGAGCAGTTGGGGGACCTGCACGATCCCGTCCCGCCGGTAGATGTCGGCGATTGTCTGGGTCATGGGGCCTCCCGGCCTGGACTGAGGAGCGGAGGGAGCGAAAGCGACTGGAGCGACGAGGGAAGGCCGGGAGCAACAGCCCCATGACCCGCCGCGCCGGAGGCGTGGCATGAGTAGAGTCATGAGTCCAGGATCTGCGCAGGAAGTCCGGACGGGCGATAGTCTATCGAGCTGTGAACCTTCGAGATCCTGCTGAGTCTCCGCATCCGGTTGTCCGCCGGCTGGAGACCGGTGAGTTCGACGAGGGACCGGAGTACGCGACGTATCGTCGCCGCGGGACCACGGACTGGCTGCTGGTGCAGACTCTCGACGGCACCGGCAGGTTCGGAGCTGTCGCGGCGGATCCCGACACGGTTGTCCTGGTCCGGCCGCGAACCCGGCACGACTACGCCACCACCGGGCCGCGCTGGCACTTCCTCTACGCGCACCTGCACCCGAAACCCGACTGGTTGCCGCTGCTCGACTGGCCCGAAGTTGCCCCCGGCATCCTCCTGCTCAGGCCGGCACCCGCGGCGGCTGAACGAATCGCCGATCATCTCCGGCACGCCGTCCGGCACCAGCGCAGCGTCCTCACCCAAGGCGAGCAACTGAGCGCGAACGCCCTCGAGGCCGCACTGCTCTGGTGCGACACCCAGAACCCCAAAGCAGTCCGGATCGACGACCGCCTGCTCCGCGTCATCGAGCTGATCGACCAGGACCTCAAGGCGAGGTTCGAGCTGCCCAGGTTGGCGCGCGCGGTCAACCTGTCGGTGTCACGGTTCGCCCATCTCTTCCGCGAGCAGCTCGGTGTCAGCCCCCAGCAGTTCGTCGAACGCCGCCGCCTCGACGCGGCCTGCCGCCTGCTCGAACTCACCGCCCGCCCGATCGCCTCGGTCGCCGCCGAGGTCGGCTACCCTGACCCGCTCTACTTCTCCACCCGCTTCCGGCTCCACACAGGCCTGAGCCCATCGGCGTACAGGAGCCGCTCTTAAACCGTGGACGGCATGGGTTGTCCGCTGCTGTTGTGGGTTCTCCCCTCGTGCACCAGGGGAGAACCGACAACGGGATGGGAGATCCGGCGCTTCGGTTGGTTCGGTGGGTGTTGCTCGTGCCGTCGACCGGATCGCTAGGCCATCACAACGAGGCGACGACGAAGGCCTCCCGCGGACGATCGCGGCGTCTGGGTGATTGTGATGGCCTGGAGGTCCGCCCCACCCCGCCGCGGCGGTGGTGGCGGGTGTGGCGATGCCGCGCCGCTGACCGGACCTGCACCACTCACAAGCAACGCGATGCCACAGATGCGACGCTCGACCGCGAGCACTCCGCGCCGGACGGACCGGGTTGGTGAGTGCGCCACGTCCGCCCAGGCCGCGACCGCCGGCCGGCCGGGGCAGGCTGTTGAGGATCTCCCACCCGATCCGGGATCCCGATCCGGGATCGGGTCGCAGCCGCGGGTGGCTTGGTCGCTGGTCTGCGTGCCGCTGAGCCTGTTCCGGGTGACGTGTCCTAGCGGGACGACAGGTAGGTGAGTACTGCCATCACACGGCGGTTGTCGTCCTCCGAGGGGGGCAGGTCGAGCTTGGAGAAGATGTTGTTGGTGTGTTTGCTGACGGCCTTCTCGGTGACGAAGAGGGCACCGGCGATCGCGGCGTTGGACCGGCCTTCGGCCATCAGGCCCAGGACCTCGGCCTCGCGCGGGGTGAGCCGGCTGATCGGCTCGTCGCGGGTGTTGCGGGCCAGGAGCTGTCCGATCACGTCCGGGTCCATCGCGGTGCCTCCGGCGGCAACCCGCCGTACCGAGTCGAGGAACTCGGCCACGTTGGAGACCCGGTCCTTCAGCAGGTAGCCGACCGCGCCACCGCCGCCGGTCAGCAACTCCCGCGCGTAGAGCTGCTCGACGTACTGCGAGAGCACCAGGATCGGCAGGCCCGGGACTTGGCGGCGGGCCTCGATCGCGGCCTTCAGGCCCTCGTCGGTGAACGTCGGTGGCAACCGGACGTCGACCACGGCGACGTCCGGCCGGTGCTCCACCAGAGCGGGCACCAGCCGGGGACCGTTGTCGACTGCCTCGACGACCTCGAAATCGTGCGCCTCCAGCAGGCGGATCAGTCCGTCCCGGAGGAGGGCGTGGTCTTCAGCGATGAGGACTCGCAAGGCAACTCCATGATCACGGTGGTCGGCCCGGCGCTCGGGCTCACGACGGTCAACGTACCGTCGAAGGCGGCCAGCCGCCGTTCGATACCGTACAGACCGCCACCGGGCCGGACGACCGCACCTCCGACGCCGTCGTCGCCGACCAGGATGTGCAGCCGCTCTTCCTCGTGGGTGATCTGGATCCACGCCTGCGTCGCGGCCGAGTACTTGACCGCGTTCGCGAGCGCCTCGGCCACCGCGAAGTACGCCGCCGACTCGACCGGCGCGGGCGGCCGGCCGGGGAGGTCGAAGGTGACGTCGACCTTGAACGGGCAGGTCAGCGCGAGCGCCTTGACCGCGCCGTCCAGACCGCGATCCGCGAGGACCGGCGGGTGGATGCCACGGACCAGGTCGCGCAGCTCGGACAGCGCCGTACTGGCGGACTCGCGGGCCTCGGTGAGCAGTGCGGCCGCCTGGGCCGGATCACGGGCGACCATTTCCTCGGCCATGCCCAGGTTCATGCTGAGCGCGGCCAGCCGGGCCTGGGCGCCGTCGTGCAGATCCCGCTCGATCCGGCGCAGCTCGGCCGCCTGGGTGTCGACGGTCTCGGCCCGGGACTCGGCCAGCTCGCGGACCCGCATCGCCAGCCGGGCGCTCTCGGTCGGGCCGAGCAGCGAGCGGGCGATGTACGCGTTCGCCTTGAGCAGCCGCTCGCCGGCGGCGTACCAGATCATGAACGCGATCAGCGCGACCGGCATCAGCAGGAAGCTGGTCCAGAAGTTCACCGTGACCAGCCCGCCGAACGGCTCGGTGAACACACCCTCCGGGGTGACGCCGACGAGCAGCGGGTAGACCAGATAGAACAGCGTGGCCAGGAAGAGTACGGCGCTCAGCAGACACAGGGTGAACCCCAGTACGGCGTTCACCAGCAGCCACACGATGTCACGCCAGGTAGCCGGGTCGGTCAGCGTCGTCCGCAACCACATCAGCACCCCGGGCACCGGCGGCTTCTTGTACGGGCGGGGGATCGGCTCGCCGAGGAATCCGGCCAGCATGGTCCGGTGGCAGTTCGCGAACCAGCGTGCGGCCGGTACGAACACGAGCAGCAGCGGGATCCCGACCCAGACCGCGATCAGCGGCACGGCGACCACGTTGAGCACGAAGAAGGCGATCCCGAGCTCGGCCAGGATGGCCAGGAACAGCGCGATCCATGGCTGCGCGAGCTTGGGGTACCGCAGCGGCGGCGCCTGGGTGGCAAGCTTGCTCATCCACGTCCTCGCTTCGCTCCGGGCGCGGACGAGACACGAGATGGGCTGTGCCTGCTGATGAACTCACTGCGTTCGTTCATGTCTCCATCATGACCGAGTGTGAGACCTGACTCAGTGGTGTTAGGCCCACTGTCGCCTGGGCACTGGCTCCCCATCGCGTTCGGGTAGTAGCACTCATGTGCTGAGCCGTTAGGGCGCTGAGGCTTGATGACGTACGCTGGCCGCGGCTGTACGCCTAGGCCTCCCCCGATCCCGAGACGAGGACCTTTGATGGCTCAGCCAACGGTTTCACCTCCTATTGCCACGCGCGGTTCCGACTTCTCCCCGTTACTGCGGGAGATCAAGGCGGCCGGTTTGCTGGAGCGCCGTACGGCGGCGTACGCGATGGCGATCGGGATCAACGTGGTCCTGATGGGATTGACCTGGGCGGCCATCGCCGTGGTCGGCAGTTCGTGGTGGGTGCTGCTGCTCGCGCTCCCGCTGGGCATCCTGACCACCCGGGCCGCGTTCTTCGGGCACGACGCCGGCCACCAGCAGATCGCCAGCTCCCGCAAGCTGCACGACTGGGTCGGCCTGGTGCACGGCAACCTGCTGCTCGGGATGAGCTACGGCTGGTGGAACGACAAGCACAACCGCCACCACGCGAACCCGAACCACACCGACAAGGACCCGGACGTCGGCGAGGGCGTACTGGTCTGGACGCTCGAACAGGCTGAGGGCCGCACCGGCCTGCACGGCTGGCTGACCCGTCACCAGGCGAAGATCTTCTTCCCGCTGCTGACGCTGGAAGGCTTCAACCTCAAGGTCTCCAGCATCCGCTTCCTGCTCGGCCGCCCGCGCCGCGAGGCCAGGCTCGAGCTCGGCCTGATGGCCGCGCATCTCGTCCTCTACTTCACCGCGCTGTTCCTGATCATGTCGCCGGGCCAGGCGGTGCTGTTCGCGCTGATCCACCACATGATCTTCGGTCTGCACCTGGGCAGCGTGTTCGCCCCGAACCACAAGGGCATGGAGATGCCCGACGGCGAGACCAACTGGGGCCACCTCGAGAAGCAGGTGCTCACCTCGCGCAACGTGAACGGCGGCCTGGTCACCGACTGGATGATGGGCGGCCTGAACTACCAGATCGAGCACCACCTCTTCCCGAGCATGCCGCGGGCCAACCTCCGCTTCGCCCAGCCCGTCGTCCGCTCGTACTGCGAACAGATCGGCATGCCGTACGTCAGCACCACCCTGATCGATTCGTACCGAATGGGTCTGCAGCACCTGCACGAAGTGGGCAGCGAACTTCGCGCTGAGTTCTAGGCGACTCAGTCGCAGATGGGTTAGGTTCACAGGTCTCGGGGCCGCCCACCCTTGTGAGGAGACCTGCATGACCGATAGATCCGGTCTGAGTCGCCGCGGACTGCTCGGCGCTGTCGCCGGGGTCACCGCCGCAACTGCTCTTCCCGCCGCCCCCGCCTGGGGCACCGACGACCAGCGACCGGGTGCGATGAACCGCCCGACGCTGGACAAGTACGACCGCCAGATCGTGTCCGGCCTGTCCTCGGACCGCGCGCTGCGCCACCTGCAGGTGCTGTCCGAGGACATCGGCCCGCGGATCGGCGGGACCACGAGTGAGAAGCGAGCGGCCGACTACCTCGCCGGCCAGCTCGACAAGTTCGGCTACCGGACCCGGCTGGAGCCGTTCGGAGTGGCGGACAAGTTCACCGCCGAGATCGAGGACGTCCGGGACATCCTGCCCGGCGACCTGTGCTGGCAGGCCGGCGCCGCCCCCGGTGGCAAGCTCGACGTCACCGTCGAGGGTCCGGTCCGGGACGTCGGCCCGGCGACGGCACCGGTCTGGCCGGCTGATGTGGCCGGCTCGATCGTGATCGCGGACGACGTGGCAGCGTCGCGCCCGGCCTTAGTCGCGGAGGCCGTGGCGCGGGGTGCTGTCGGTGTGATCCTGTTGCCGGCCGACCAGGTGTTCCCCCGCCGGGCGTCGGCGTTCGCGCCGAGCGGCCTGACCGACGTACCGATCCCGGTGATCGGCGTCGCCCAGGTGCAGAAGCGGCTGATCCGCGAAGCTCTCGCGGTGGTGAACTCACTGCCGCTGCGGATCAGTACGACGGCCCACCGCGGTCTGATCTCGAACAACGTGATCGGCGAGGGTCGGGGGAGGTCCGGTACCAACGGGCCGATCGTGATGGTCAGCGGTCACTACGACTCGGTGATCGGCGCACCGGGTGCGAACGACGACGGCTCGGGCACCGTGCTCACGCTGGAACTGGCCCGGGTGATGAGCCGTCTCCCCACCAACGCGACCCTGCGGTTCGCGCTCTGGGGTTCGGAGGAGCAAGGCCTGATCGGGTCCCGGTATCACGTCGCGCAGCTCGCACAGGACCAGCGCGATCGGTACCGGGCGGTCTTCCAGAACGACATGGTCGCCACCAGCTGGGACCCAGCAGTCACCTATTGGCTGCTGTCGTTCACCGGCCTGGCCAACACGGCGACGGATGCGGTCCGGGCGGCCGGTCAGCGGCTCGGGTACGACCCGCAGCTGGTCGGTCCGGTCCAACGTGGTGCGTCGGATCATCAGTCGTTCCAGGAGGTCGGGATCGCGTCCGCCAACTTCTCGTGGCGTGGCGAGATCTCGCCGGCTCACCTGGAACCGCCGTACCACTCGCCCGAGGACACCATCGCGAAGAACGTCAGCCTGGAACGCCTTCAGGTGTCGATGGAGCTGATCGGCACCGCGGCGTACGCCGTCGCGCGCAGCTGACCTGCGGGCCGACCATGCCGGAGTGACCTGGCTCATACGGCTAGCCTTGAAGAGCTATGTCGCGCAGAAGGCCTTCCAAGTGGCAGCGGCCGGTCGGTGACCGGCCGCTGCTCGGTGGTACCCAGGCCCGCGAGGAGCGATCCGACGGCGAGTGGATCGTCCGCCGCGTGTCCGGCTCCGCGTCGGCCAAGTCCTATCGTTGTCCCGGCTGCGACCAGCAGATCCTGCCTGCCACGCCCCATGTCGTGGTCTGGCCGGAGAACCCCAGCCTGCTCGGCGCGATCGGCGGCGCCCAGTCCCTCGACGAGCGACGCCACTGGCACACCGCCTGCTGGCAACGCCGCCGCTGAAAGGTATGCGGATGAAGCTTCCGGTCACGTCGTACGGCGCGTCGGGCACGCCCGTCGTGGTGATGCACGGGCTGTTCGGATCCGGCCGGAACTGGATGACCGCGGCCCGGCGCCTCGCGGACCGGCACCGGGTCTTCGCATTCGACCTGCGGAACCACGGGACGTCGCCGCACACGGACACGATGAGCTATCCGGAGATGGCCGAGGACGTCCGGGAGACGATCGAGTCGCTCGGCGTCGGGCCGGTCGCGCTCGTCGGTCACTCGATGGGCGGCAAGACCGCGATGCTCACCGCGCTGCAGTTCCCGCAGGTCGTCGAACGCCTGGCCGTGGTCGACGCCGCGCCGGTCGCTTACCCGCCGGCCTTCGTCGACTACGCCCAGGCGATGCGCAACGCCGACCTGTCCTCGGTGCAGCGCCGCGCCGACGTCGACGCCCAACTGGTTGCCGCCGTCCCCAATCCCGGCACCCGCGCCTTCCTCCTGCAGAACCTCATCCTCGACTCCTCGGGCGCCCGCTGGCGCCCCAACCTCCCGGTCATCGAGGCCGCGCTGCCCGCCATCTCCGGCTGGCCGGCGGTCGAGGGACTGCGGTACGACGGCCCGACGCTGTTCATCTACGGCGGCAAGTCCGACTACGTCCAGCAGGACCACCGCGCCACCATCGCGTCGTACTTCCCCCAGGTCCAGTACGCCGAAGTCCCCGAAGCCGGCCACTGGGTCCACGCCGAGCGCCTCGACGACTTCCTTGCCGTGCTGGCCCCGTTCCTGCCCTGATTTGGCAAACGGTTCCCGGTAACCCATTGACCTTTGCCTGACCGCGTCGGTAAGTTTTTGCCCAGTTCCTGCACGATCCACGATCTGGGGCGGCGGTGGTGGCGATGGAGGTACGAACCGGCGCGGAGCGTCTGGCCGCGGAGCCTGGACTGGTGGCCGACGGTCGCCTCGGGCTGATCACGAACTTCACCGGCGTCCTGCCGGACCTGCGGCCGACTGCCGTCGCGCTGCTGGAGTCCGGACTGCGGTTGACTGCGCTCTTCGGTCCCGAGCACGGTCTGCGCGGCACGGCCCAGGCCGGCGCATCCGAGGCCGAGGGCAACGATCCGGACACCGGGCTGCCGGTCTTCGACACCTACCTCCGGCAAGGGCCTGCGCTCGACGAACTGTTCTCCGGCGTGGATGCGGTGCTCTTCGACATCCAGGACCTCGGGACGCGGTTCTACACCTATGTCTGGACGATGTACGACTGCCAGCAGGCGGCCGCGCGCCTCGGCAAGCCGTTCATCGTCCTCGACCGGCCGAACCCGCTGGGCGGCGTACGCGTGGAAGGTCCGCTGCTACAGCCGGGCTTCGAGAGCTTCGTCGGTCGCGCCCCGATCCCGCTCCGGCACGGCTTGACCGTCGGCGAGCTGGCCCTTCAGTTGGGTAAGGCAACGGTCATCCCGATGGAGGGCTGGTCCCGCTCCTTGCCGTCCGGGCTGCCGTGGGTGCCGCCGTCGCCGAACATGCCGACGATCGACACCGCGCTCGTCTACCCCGGCACGGGCCTCTTCGAGGGCACCAACCTCAGCGAGGGACGCGGTACGACGCGGCCGTTCGAGACGATCGGGGCGCCGTACGTCGACGATCGGCTCGTCCCGGCGTTGCGCTCGTGCGACCTGCCTGGAGTCATCTTCCGTCGTACGTGGTTCGAGCCCGTCTTCAGCAAGTACGCCGGCCAGGCGGTGTCCGGCGTACAGCTGCATGTGGTCGATCGGTCGGCGTTCGAGCCGGTGCGGACCGCGCTGGTGATGCTGCGGGTGCTGAATGAGCTCTACCCGGACGACTTCGGGCTGCTGCCGTCGCTGGACAAGCTGTGGGGATCCGACTCGCTCCGCCAGGCGCTCGAGTCGGGCGACGACCCGATCGCTCTCTTGCCTGAGGCAACCACGCCGGCCGGCTGGGTGCGGCCCGGCGTACTGCTCTACGAAGGGACAGCGTGATGATCCGTTCGTTCGAGGTCGGCGACGGCCCGGCGCTCGCCGCGGTCTGGACGGCGGCGGCCCCGGCCGATCCGATCGGCTATCCGCGCTTCCGTGACCTGTTCCTGCTCGACCGCAACTTCGACGCCGCCGGTCTCAAGGTCGCGATTGTCGACAATCAGATCGTCGGCGCGGCCTATGCCGTACGACGTCTGATCGCGGTCGACGCGGACGAGCTGGAACCGGCGAGTGGGTGGATCCCGTTCTTCTTCGTCCACCCCGATCACCGCGGCCGCGGCCTCGGCCGGGAACTGTTGACGGCGGCAATGGACTGGCTGCGCGACCACGGGCGCTCCGAGGTCTTCTTCTCGTCGTACACGCCGAACTACTTCCTCCCCGGCCTCGACGCCGAGCGCTACCCGGCCGCCGGACGGCTGCTGCCGGCGCTCGGCTTCGAGCGGCAGTACGACGCGGTCGCGATGGACCGGAGTCTGGTCGGGTACGAGATCCCGGCGGACGTCGGGAAACGGATCGAGACGTTGACGGCCGAGGGCTACAGCTTCGGCACCCCGAACGGCGACGAGCTGACGTCGCTGATCTCCATCGCCGGTGGCGAGTTCAACCCCGACTGGGCGCGCGCGATCCGCGAGGCCGTCGTCGCGGGGATGCCACTGGACCGCATCGTGGTGGCCCGTGATCCGGGCCGCGGGATCCTCGGCTGGGCGATGCACGGGACCTACGAGTCGGTGATCGATCGCTTCGGGCCGTTCGGCGTACTCCCGGCCTCGCGCGGAACCGGGCTCGGCAAGGTGCTGCTGCACCTGACGCTCGAGCGAATGGTTGCCCTCGGCGCGCACAGCGCCTGGTTCCTGTGGACCGGCGAGAAGTCGCCGGCCGGGCAGCTCTACCTGAAGACGGGGTTCAGCATCACCCGCACGTTCACCATCCTCCGGGCGCCCCTGGCCCCGGCCGAAGGGACTGACTGACATGCGAATCTGCAAGGGACTCAGGCTGGCTGTCGTCGTGGGTCTGCTCGCCACGGGCGCCGCGTGCGGTGGTGGCAGCAGCGGCTCGGGTGGTGGCGGCAAGGTCGAGCTGACGCTGCTGAGCCACTACAGCGACGGCCCGTCGAAGACCGGGCTGGACAAGATGATCGCGAAGTGGAACAAGGACAACCCGGACATCCAGGTCAAGGCGGAGGTCGTCAAGTTCGACGACCTGCTGACCACGATGACGGTCCGGCAGACCGGCGGCCGGGGCGCCGACATCGTCAGCGCCTACGGCCTGTGGGGCGGGCAGTTGCAGAAGGCGAACGTCGTGGCCAAGGTGCCGGACGACATCGCGTCGAAGATCAAGGCCGAGTACAGCCCGGCGGCACTGGGCGCGGTCACCACCGGCGACACGCTGCTCGGGTACCCGACCGAGCTCAACACCTACGTGCTCTTCTACAACAAGAAGATCCTCGCCGCCGCCGGCATCACCAAGCCACCGAGCACCTGGGCCGAGCTCGAGGACGCGGCGAAGAAGACCGTCAAGCGGGACAGCAAGGGCAACATCCAGGTCGAGGGCCTGAGCCTGATCCAGGACGGTGACAACAAGTCGGTGCACCCGTTCCTGTCGCTGCTCGACTCCGCGGGCGGGAAGTTCCTCGCTCCCGACGGGACGCCGCAGTTCGACAACGAGCAGGGCAAGGCCGCGCTGAAGCTCGAGAGCGACCTCGCGACGGCGAAGGCCACCAATCCGTCCATCTCGCCGACCAAGCAGTTCCGGAGCGGCGGGGTCGCGATGGCGATCCAGGCCGGCTGGTGGATCGGCAGCCTGCGGGAGCAGATGAAGGACAAGTACTCCGATGTCGGGGTCGCGGCGATCCCCGGACCGGCCGCTGGTGACAAGGGCTCGCTGGCCTACGGGTTCTTCATGGGCGTGAACCAGCGCAGCAAGCACGCGGACGAGGCGTGGAAGTTCCTCACCTGGCTGAACGAGCACAAGACCGGCGACGGTGTCACCGAGGTCGGCAAGTGGCTGGCGGACCAGGGTCTGATCCCGCCGCGGACCGCGGACCAGGCGACGTACAAGAAGTCGCTCTCGGACCCGAACCTGATCCCGATCTACGACGCGACGACGTACGCGATGGCGGAGCCGAACCAGCCGGGGGCGTACGAGGCGAAGACCGCGCTGCACAACGCGATCATGACGGTGCTTGCCGATGGCAAGAGTCCTGACGACGCGCTGGCCCAAGCGGCCAAGGCCGTCAAGCCCCAATGACCACCGCGGTCAGCAGGGTCGGCGCCGTCGCGGCGCCGGCCCAGCGGGTCGACAGACTGCATCGCGAGGGCCGGGCGGCGTACCTGTTCCTCACGCCGGTGCTGCTGTTCTTCTGTGTGTTCCTGATCCTGCCGTTCATCTTCGCGATCGTGCTCGCGTTCTCGGACTGGGGTGGGTTCGACCTCGGCACGATCCAGTGGGCCGGCGTCGCGAACTTCCGGGAGGTGCTCAGCTTCGACGGCACCTTCGTCAAGCCGATCCTGGTGAACACGTTGCTGTTCGCCTTCGGATCGGTGCTGCTGGCAACGTTCGGCTCGGTGCTGGTGGCCTACTGCATCGACCAGCTCGGCTTCCAGGGATTCTGGCGAGTGCTGTACTTCCTCCCGGTGGTCGCGACGGTGGTGGCCATCGGCAACGTGTGGAAGATGATGTACCAGCCGGCCGGCTTGATCAACGGTGTGCTGAACAAGCTCGGCGTCAACAGCATCGGCTTTCTGTCGGATGCGTCGTACGCGTTGCCGTCGGTGACGATCGTCCATGCGTGGGCTTCGATCGGTGGCGCCGTACTGATCCTGACCGCTGGACTCAAGGCGATCCCGGAGATGTACTACGAGGCCGCGGAGGTCGACGGGGCCGGGTCCTGGCACATGTTCTGGTCGATCACCTTGCCGTTGCTGCGGCCGGCGTTGCTGTTCGTGCTGATCACCCAGTTCATCGGTGGGCTGCAGTCCTTCGCGCTGATCATCGTGATGACGGGTGATGGTGGGCCCGTCAACGCGACGAACGTGGCGGCGTTCGAGATGTATCAGCGGGCGTTCAAGTTCGGCGCCTGGGGGACCGCGAGTGCGATGGCGATGGTGCTGTTCGTGATCATCCTCGTGATCACGCTGCTACAGCTGTGGATCGCCCGCCGGCGGGGAGAGGAGACCTCGTGAGACGACGTCGTGGTGGGTTCCCGTGGTTCGCGTACCTGATCGTCGTCCTCGGTGCGATCGCGATGGTGATGCCGTTCCTCGACATGGTGATGAGCTCGTTCAAGGGCCCGGGGGAGTACGGCGTCATCCCGTACAAGCTCCTGCCCAAGTCGTTCAACCTGGACAACTATCGTGACGCGATCTCACAGCTGGAGCTCGCCCGGTTGTTCCGCAACAGCGTGATCGTCACGATCAGCGTGACCGTGTCGGTGCTGATCACGTCGTCGATGGCCGGCTACGCGCTGGCGAAGCTGCGGTTCCGCGGGCGGGCGGTGATCTTCCGGTTCATCCTCGCCACGATGATGCTGCCGCCGTTCCTGCTGCTGATCCCGACCTTCCTGATCATGCTGAACTGGCCGCTGGCCGGCGGCAACGACATCCTCGGCCGCGGTGGTGACGGCGGACTCACCACCAGCCTGATCGCGCTGATCCTGCCGTTCGCGGTCAGCGGGTTCGGGATCTTCCTGATGCGCCAGTTCATGGTGTCGCTGCCGGACGAGATGCTCGAGGCGGCCAAGATCGACGGCGCCAACCAGTGGCAGATCTGGCGCCTGATCGTGCTCCCGCAGACCAAGCCGGTCGCGATCACGCTCGGCCTGATCACGTTCATCGGCACCTGGAACGAGTACATCTGGACCCTGCTCATCTCGTCGTCCGACCCCGCTCTGCAGACGCTGCCGGTCGGCATCCAGCTGCTGCAGAGCTTCCTCGACCCCGACCGCACCATGCCCATCGTGATGGCCGGTCTGGTGATCAGCACCCTCCCGGTGCTGGTCGTGTTCCTGCTGTTCCAGAAGTACTACGTCCGAGGCGTCGTACTGAGTGGCCTGAAGTGAGGAGACCCCTTTGACCAGAACAGTGCTTGCCATCGGAGCGCACATCGGCGACATGGACCTGACCGCCGGCCCGACGTTGGCCAAGCTGGTCCTGGAAGGTGCCAACGCCACCATCGTCGCGCTGACCCCGGGGGAGCGTGGCCACCCCCGGCTGTCGCCGTCGGAGTACAAGAAGCAGAAGATCGCCGAGGGCGAGGCCTTCGCCACCGCGATCGGCGCCGACTTCATGGTCCTCGACCACAGCGACGGCTTCCTCCCCGACACCGACGAGGTGGCCGTGGAACTCGCCACGATCATCCGCGAGAAGCAACCCGACACGATCATCACCCACTGGAAGAACTCCATCCACAGCGACCACGAACACGCAGCTCGTCTGGCCGAACGCGCCCGCTTCCTGGCCGGCCTCCCGATGGACCCCTCCTCCGAGAATGACGGCCCTGTGCGCAAGCTGGCCGACCTCCCCCGCCATGGCGTCCGCACCTTCTTGCACGCCGAGAACTGGGAGGACATGGAAGGTTTCCACCCCTCGCTCTACGTCCCCATCCCCGACGAAGCCTTCTATCGCTGGGTCTCCGCGATCCGCCACCAGGCCTTCGCCCGCGGCGAAACCTATGGCTTCCGCTATATCGACTACTACACCGCCCTCATGACCAC
The DNA here is from genome assembly GCF_036227145.1 of Kribbella sp. NBC_01484. Classification (NCBI taxonomy): domain Bacteria; kingdom Bacillati; phylum Actinomycetota; class Actinomycetes; order Propionibacteriales; family Kribbellaceae; genus Kribbella; species Kribbella sp. NBC_01484. The sequence continues at coordinate 58,149 of NZ_CP109437.1, read as the reverse complement.
GAGAGGCTGCCTGGCCTCCTACCCCCGAGCCTGCGCCTTCCACACCAACCCCACCCCCGAAGTAACCAAACTCGCCGGCCCGTAGATTCATCCGCGCGCTGTCTAGTGAGATTGCCTTGAAAGTGGCTAGTCTTCTAGACTATTCTGTGTGGTCAGTGAGCAGCCGACGCGGAGGGTCGTCAAGGCCTTCAGGCCTTCAGGGATGCGGCCTGGCGGCGGGCTCGGACGGAGGGGTCGCACAGTGTGTATGAGTGTCCCTGCGGGCAGCACGTGTTCACTCTGCCCGATGGATATCGGGCGATCTCTCCTGGTGTCGTCCGCAAAGCCGGCAAGGCGCTCGCCGAGTGCGAGGGGTAGGGCTGATGAAGAGCTATGAGGCGGCGGTGACTCGCGAGGGTCGCTGGTGGATGATTGAGATTCCTGAGCTGGACGGTCTCACTCAAGCGCGCCGGCTCGACGAGGTGGAGAGGGCAGCGCGCGAGTACATCGCGGTGACGACTGACGTTCCGCTCTCTCAGGTTGTGGTTGAGATTTCCGGTATCCAGGTTGCTGGGCAAGATCTCCTCGAGGCGAAGGCGCTCGTTGACGATTTGCGGGGCCGCGCAAGGCAGCTTGAAGCGCTCGTTGGCGATCTCACGCGTGAGGTTGCGTCCGCTCTGACGGATGCGGACGTTCCCGTCAGGGATGTGAGCAGCGTTCTCGGGGTGTCGCACCAACGAGTCTCGCAGTTGGTGCAGGCAGTCGCTGACGGAGGAGCGTCTGACCTGGCACAACTTCTGCGCGCAGCAAAAGGTGAGTACGCGCACGATCTGGTTGTCCGTCTCAAGGACGGGCGGTCGTTGCGAATCCTCGAGGTGGAATCTCCGAAGCCGGCGAAGGGCTCGAAGAAGCCGCGACCACGACGAGCCGCGGCGCAGGATGCCGGACACTCGGTGACTCGGAAGGCTACGAACGCGAGGAGTGCCAGGAGCGCCAGGAGCTCTGGCGTGGCCGGCCGTTCGGCGGCGAAGAAGGAAAGTCTGAAGAGCCGGATGGCGTGAGGCTCAATGACGGGGGATCACGTTCTGTTGGCGAGGGCGTCGCGGAGGGCGGCTCGGGTGGTTATGCCTAGTTTGGGGAAGATTCGGTAGAGGTGGCCGCTCACGGTGCGGGGTGAGAGGTAGAGCCTTGCGGCGATCTCCTTGTTGGTGAGGCCGGAGGCGGCGAGGCCGGCGATCTGTAGTTCCTGGGCGGTCAAGGGCGCGCTTGACGGAGTCGAAGCAAGCCCAGTGGCTCGGAGCTCCCGCTCGGCTCTTGCGGTCCAGGGATCCGCGCCAAGGGTGCGGAAGACGGCGCGAGCGGCCTCGAGTTGTGCCTTGGCCTCGGTCAGCGCACGGGCACGTCGCAGCCGTTCGCCGTACGCCAGACGCACGCGCGCGACATCGAAGGGCCACTGGTCGACCGTGGGGAGGTTGAGAGCTTCGTCGAACAACGCGGGCGCATCATCGTCCCCGGCCGCCATGCCCGCGGCGCCGGCGGTGAGGATCGCCAGTCTGGGTGAGAGCTCCGGCAGCCTCGCGTCCTGCAACGCGCGTACGTGACGTTCGGCCTCGGCCCGTCGATCGGTGCGTACGGCGGCCTCGACAAGATCCATCGCGATCCACAAGCTGTGCGGGACGTGGGACGCGAGCGTGCCGGCGGGACTGACCGTGGTCGCGTGGTGATACGCGCTCTCGAAGTCGCCGCGGCCGAGGTCGCCGAGGACGAGGGCATGGTGAGCGAAGACCCGCGCCGCGCCGACGCCGCGCGGACCCGCCCAGCCGATCATCTGGTCGGCCAGCGCCCGACTGGTCTCGAACTCGCCCCTGACCGCGGCCAGCAACGCCTGGTGATAGCGGAAGTACCAGCCGAAGAATCGACCACCACCCTCCTCGGTAAGGGCCAGTCCTTCGGCGGCCAGGTCGGCAGCCTCGTCCCACCGGCCACGGTGGAAGTCGTCGACGCAGAGGTCCATCAGCGCCAGCAGATGCCTGCGCGCCGGGCCGCCCTCGCGGCCGTTCAACACGGCTCGCCACAAGAGATCGCGCAGCTCCGCGAGACGGTCCGGGTACCAAGCGGCCGCGGCGTGGCCTTGCACCAGGGTCTCGTCGTGATGACCCTGCAGCGCCGCCAGCAGTCGAGGAAGAGCCGCGACGCCCGTGCGGGCCGGATCGGCGAACAGGTCCACCGTCAGCGTGAGCGACGGCGGGGGCTCATGCGAGAGCCGGCCGAGCGCGTCGTACAGCGGCTTCCACAGTTCGCTGCGGCCGCCGAAGAAGCAGATCTGCAGCAGCGTCGCGAGCCCGTTGACGAGTTCGACATCGTCGGCGTCGCCACGGTCCAGGCTGCCCTCGATGGCGCTGACCATCATGCGGTGGGCGGTGTCTACATGCGCGTCACTGCTGAGCATCACCAAGGTGGCCGCCGACGCGTAGTGCAGAGATGCGCTGCCGGCTCGTCGGCTGCCTTCGAGGAGTTCCGCCGTACTCCCGACCTCGCCCATCGCCTCCGCGCCGATGTAGGCGGCCGCGGCCAGCCGGCGACCGTGCTCGGCCGGGCTGGGGCTGAGGTCGGAAGCTCGGGTGAGCAAGGCGACCGCGGTCGTGTAGTCACCTCGCGCGACGGTGCTGTGAGCTGCCGCCTCCAAGGCTGCGGCGACCTGTTCGTCCGGCTCGATCGTGGCCGCGCCGAGGTGCCAGGCCCGATGCTCGGGCTGGTTGACGAGGACCGCGGCCAACCTCCGGTGCGCCGAGCGCCGTTCTGCCGAGGTTGTCGCGTCGACCACCGCCGACCGGATCAGCGGGTGCCGGAACACCACCCGATGCAAGTGCTCGGTCACTTGCACCAGTCGCTCCCGCTCGGCCGGCGCCAGGTCATCGATCCGGTAAAGGTTGTTGCCCGCGGCCTCTAGTACACCGAGATCCCCGGTGCCCTCGAGAGCGGCGGTGAGCAGCAGCGCCCTGGTTGCGTCAGGCAGCGTTGCCATCCGCGCCGCGAAGTGCCTCTGCAAGTTCCGCCCGAGCGGCAGTACGGCGGGGAGCGGCGCGGCGCCCGCCCGTTGCGACTGGCTCAAGGTCCTCGGGAGTTCGAGCAATGCGAGCGGGACGCCTTGCGCGGTGTCGAGGATCCGGGTCTTGACGGTCGTGTGCAGGTCGGGGAACCGAGCTGTCAGGAGGTGATCGGCGGCCGCGTCGTCCAGCGGCTTCACCTCGTACTCCGGCAGTCCCGTCCGGTCGAAGAAACCCTGGTCCTCGCCGGTTCGGCTGGACACCAACAGCCCGGCTCTGCTGCCGCCGAGCCTCCGCGCGACAAAGCTCAGAACGGCGGCGCTGGCCCGGTCGATCCAGGGGACGTCGTCGACGACGAGCAGCAGCGGCGATCGGGTCGCCGCCTTGCGCAGCAGGACGGTGGCAGCGTTGGACACCAGCAGCCGGCCCGGGGGAGGCCCGTCGCCGAACCCGAGAGCCACCTGCAGCGCGTCACGCTGCGCGGCGCTCAGCTCGTCGAACTCCTCGATCAGTGGGTACAGCGACTGGTTCAGCGCGGCATAGCTGAGCTCGCCCTCGAGTTCGGTGGCGACGACGCGCAGAACGGTCGTTCCGGACGCTCTCGCGTACCGTTCCGTGGCGTCGAGGAGTGCCGTCTTGCCGACACCGGGGCCGCCCGAAACCAGCAGGGTCCCGCCGTCGGCGGCGGCCGCACGCACAAAGGCCTCGAGGAACTCCAGTTCCTCCAGCCGCCCGACCAGCGTGGGGCTCATCAGTCACCTCCCGGCACCCGCTTCGGATTCTATGAGCCCCGCCATCGGTCAGCTGACTCGATCGCACGGAGCGAGTCAGATGACTCATCCGCGCCGGCGCACCGATCCACGACTGTGGTGGTGCCGAATCACCACCCGAGGAAAGGGAACGACCATGTCGCATCATCTCGACTCACCGCTGGCACGCCAGGACGTCCGTCTCGACATCACGGACCTGTATGTGTTCCGCGGCGAGGCCGGCACCGTGCTGGCCATCAACGTCTGTCACTCGCTCGCTGGTGACATCCCGACGCCGGGCTACCACCCGGAGGGCAAGTACGAGTTCAAGATCGACCTCGACGACGACAGCGTCGAGGACCTCACCTACCGGTTCGTGTTCGGCGATCGCGACGACCTGGGCCGGCAGAGCCTGACCGTCCACCGCCTGACCGGCGCGGCGGCCTCCGACCCGTTCGCCACCGGCACTGTGGTCGCGGAGGGGGAGACGGAGGAGACGCTGGCCGGCGACGGTGGACTGCGCGTGTGGGCCGGAAAGGCCGGCGACCCGTTCTGGATCGAGCCCGACGTCCTGCACGCCGTCGGCCACGCCTTCCAGGACGGTACGACGATCGACCTCGGAAGCTGGACCCCCGACCAGGCGACGAACGGGTTCGCCGGGCACACCGTCTACTCGATCGTCCTCGAGATCCCCGACGCCGAACTGCTCGACGCCTCGCAGACGACCCAGCCGATCGGCGTCTGGGCCGTCGCGAGCCTGGCCACGGACGCGGGCGGCTGGCGCTCGATCAACCGGATCGGGCTCCCGATGATCCACCCGCTGTTCACCCAGTTCAACGAGAAGCTCGGCGACGACCTCAACGGCGGCCGGCCGAGCGACGACCCTGAGACCTACGGGAAGCTGCTGACCGACGAGATCGCCGGCGTCGTCCGCGCGTACGGCACGGCTGCCGACCCGGAGGCCTACGCGTCGGCCGTCGTACGGCGGTTCCTGCCCAACCTGCTGCCGTACGTCGTCGGTACGCCGGCCAGCTTCGGCTTCAACTCCTGGAACGGCCGGTCGCTGACCGACAACGCGCCGAACGTGATGTTCTCGATCGCGGCCAACACACCGGTCGCGCTCGGGATCGGCAAGGAATCCGTGACGTCGAAGCCGAGGGACTCCTTCCCGTACGTGCCGGCGGCGAGCTGACGATGAAGGCCACCTTGAGCAGCACCCGCCGGTCGATCGCGGCAATGGCAGCCTTCATCCTGCTGCTGCACGTGACCGGATGGGGACTGCTCGTCGCGCTGGTCGCGCCGGGGCACTACAGCTTCGGCGCGTCCGGCGGATTCGGGGTCGGTCTCGGGCTCACGGCGTACACGCTGGGGATGCGGCACGCGTTCGACGCCGACCACATCGCGGCGATCGACAACACGACGCGCCGGCTGACCGCGGCCGGTCAACGGCCGGTATCCGTCGGGTTCTGGTTCTCGCTCGGGCACTCCAGTGTGGTCTTCGGGTTGTGCCTGCTGCTCGCCTTCGGTGTGCGGTCCCTGGTCGGCCAGGTTGAGGACGACTCGTCCACACTCCAGTCGGCCATGGGATTGATCGGTACGGCGGTGTCCGGCGTGTTCCTCGTCGCGATCGGCCTGGTCAACCTCGTCGTACTCGCGCGGATCGCGGCGGTCGTCCGCCGGATGCGGAAGGGGTACGACGACGAGGCGGAGCTCGAAGCGCAACTCGACCGCCGTGGTCTGCTCAACCGGCTGCTCCGCCCAGTGACCAAAGCCGTGCACAAGCCGCGCCACATGTATCCGGTCGGACTGCTGTTCGGCCTTGGTTTCGACACCGCCACCGAGGTGTCGTTGCTGGTCCTCGCGGGTGGAGCCGCGGCGTTCGCCCTGCCCTGGTACGCCGTACTCGTGCTGCCGATCCTGTTCGCGGCCGGGATGAGTCTGCTGGACACGATCGATGGCTGCTTCATGAGCCTCGCCTATCGCTGGGCGGTCAGCAAGCCGGTACGCCGGGCGTTCTACAACCTTGTCGTCACGGCGTTGTCCGTGGCCGTCGCGCTCGTGATCGGCACCATCGAGATCGTGTCCATCGTGACCGATCAGCTCGACATCCGGTCGGGGCCGCTGCCGGCCATCAGCCGCCTCGACCTGAACCACGCCGGCTACGTCATCACCGGTGCGTTCGTCGCGACCTGGGCCGTCGCGCTGCTGGTCTGGCGCTACGGCCGGATCGAGGACCGCTGGTCCACCCGATCGTCCTAGGAATCGTCGGCCTTGCGGACCCAGACTTCCCTGATGATCAAGAGGATCGCGGCGGCGGACGGGATGGCGAGCAGGGCGCCGACCACGCCGAGGAGGGCGCCGCCGAGGAGCGCGGCGATGACGGTGACGGCGCCGGGGATGTCGACGGCTCGGCGCATGATGCGGGGAGCCACGAAGTAGTTCTCGATCTGCTGGTAGACGATGCCGTAGGCGAGGCAGATGACGCCGGTCCAGAGACCGGTGGTGAAGCCGATCAGGGACACGATCACGACGCCGATCAGGCCGCCGACCATCGGGATGAAGTCGCAGACCATCACCACGATCGCCAGCGCCACGGCGTACTGGCCCAGGCCGACGATCTCCAGGAAGACGAACATGCAGAAGCCGGCGCACAGCGCCACCACGAACTGGCCGCTGACATAGCCGCCGACGCGGGTCAGGACCTCGTCGCCGAGGATGGACACGCGGGTCCTGCGGGTGCGCGGGACCAGGCTGTACGCCGCCCGCTTCACCGACGGGAGCGACGCGAGGAAGTACAGGGTCAGGATCAGGATCGTGAAGGTGTTGAACAGTGCGCCCGCGACGACCTTGCCGACGCCGAGGATGCCGCCGAACGCGCGCTGGGCCAGCGCCGGGTCCTGGATGTACTCCTGCGCCTTCTGGATGTAGTGGTAACGCTGGTTGAGGTCGTTCAGCGTCTTCGACTTCTCCAGCAGGTCGAGCCAGTCGGGGGCGTTCCTGATCAGGCTGTTGATCTGGTCGCTGACGACCGGGACGATCGCGAAGCCGACGCCGGTGACCGCGAGGATCATCAGCAGGAACACCACGCCGACCGACAGACCGCGCCGCAGGCCGCGGCGCATGAACCACTCGACCAGCGGGTTCAGGCCGACGGCGATGAACATCGAGACCAGCAGCAGGATGAGCACCGAGCGGGCATGGCCGAGCGCGTTCCACAGTCCCCAGGCGGCCAATACGCCGAGGGCCGCGAAGAACCCGAACACGAACGGGTTCGAGCGCCGCAACGACGGCCCGGGCAGGCCCATGCCGACATCCGGGTGCCGTTCCTCGATCAGCAACTGCGCGGCGAAGTCGTCATCCTCCGCATGCTCGGCCCGGTCGGCAGCCTTCTTCGCGTGCTCCTCGGACTCGTCAGCGTCGTCCTCGGACTGGTCGGCTTCATCGGCCGATTCGTCCGCCTGCCGCGCAGCCTCCCGAGCCGCACCAGCCGACTCGTCCGCCGTGCCCGCGGCGACTGTCGCCTCGTCGGCGGAGTCCTCGGCCTGGTCGGCTGACGACTCCGCCTGCTCGGCGGCGTGTTCACTCTTGCCGGCGGCGGCTTGGGCCTCTGCGGCAGCGGTCTCGGCTTCGCGGGCGGCCTCGGTGAGGTCCCGATCAGGGGTCGCTGTGGAGGTGTCGTCGCCGGGTGGCGTCACGTCGTCTTGTCCTTCGGGGATCGCGAGCCTGCCTTGGCCTCGTCGGTCTTCTCGTCGTCGGCGGCCGAACCGTCCGGCCGCGCCTGCACCCGAGTCTGCTCGTTCGCGAGGTCATCCAGCCGCAACTCGTCGATCCGCGTCGAGTCCGCCGGCTCGTCGTCATCCGCGGCCGAAGCCGACGGGGACGAGGACGACGGGGACGAGGACGACGCGGACGCGCCGGAAGACGACGCACTACCGGAGCCGGACCGCGCAGAGCCGGAGCCGGACCGACGCGGCCGCGCCGAGCCCGATGCCCCAGAGCCCGAGCCGGACGTCGAGCCCGAGCCGGTCGCCGAGCCCGAGCCAGCCGGCTTGACGTCGTCACCCGAGAGCGCGGAGTCGTCACCCGAGCCCGCGGAGTCGGTGGCCGAGGGCGCGGACTTGGAGGCTGCGGAGGTGGAGGTCGCGGATGTGGACTTGATTCCGGACGTGGACGTGGGGGAGTCGGCGGGCTCAGCGGGACCGCCGGCGGTCTTGCTGGCGAGGTCGTCGGCGTCCTTCGGATCGACCCGCAGGCTGGTGTCGATCCGGGTCTCGTCGACCCGCGCATCGCCCGCACTGATCCCGACGAACGGGCTGGCCCCGGTGAACGGTCCCTCATCTTCCTCGTCGTCCGACGAGGCACCCGCCGCGCCACCGGCGAACGGGCTGGCGGTCGGAGCCGGCGACTCAGGGAACGGCCTGGCCGAGGATCCGGTAGGCGCCGCGGAGCTCGCCGGGTCTGCCGCCGGCGCCTCGGTGAAGGAGGACGGCGAGGAGGACGGGCCGGCGAAGGGGGTGGGGCTGTTGAGGGCGTCGGTGGGTGGGGTCTGGGGGCGCCTGAAGGGGTTCACGTACGCCGGGGCGGCGGTTTCGGAGTCGAGTTCGGCGGCCTGGCGGGCGATGTTGCTGGCGATCTCGTTCAGGCCGGCGATCTGGGTGAGGATGCCGTCGCGCCGCTTCGCCAGGCGCTCGGTCTCCCGGGCGACGACCGTACGCGACCGCTCCGCCTCGTCCGCGGCGTTCGCCAGCTCGGCCTCGGCGCGGGTCCGGGCAGTCGTCAGCAACTGCTCGGCCTCCCGCCGCGACCGCGCGATGGTCCGCTCGGCCGACTCCTCGGCCTCGGTGCGGATCTTGCGCGCCTGCTCGGTCGCCTCCGCGACCCGCCGCTCGGACGCCTCCGCGGCCTCGCGCATCTGGGTGGTCAGGTTCTCGGTGTCGGCCGCGATCTGCTGGTGCTTGTCGGCCAGCTCCTTGGCCTGCTGCTCGCGCTCGTCGGCCAGCCGCGCCCGCAGCGCCGCGGACTCGCGCTGGATCGCCGTCCGGATCTTCTCCGCCTCGTGCAGCGCGCCGTTCTTCAGCGTGCTCGACTGCGACTCCGCGGTCAGCTGCAGCTGCTCGGCCTTGCGCCGCGCCGCCTGCAACACCTCGGACGCCTCGGTCTCGGCGGTCCGGCGAAGCTCCGCGGCGTCGCCCTCGGCGGTCCGGCGCACGCTGTCGGCCTCGTTCAGCGCGACCGTGCGGATGTCCTCGGCCTCACGTTCACCGGTCGCGCGGGTGGCCGCCGCCTCCTTGGCGGAGTTGGTGCGCAGCTCGTCGGCCTCGCGGCGGGCCTCCTCGAGCGCCTCGGACGCCTGGTCCTGGGCGAGCCGGAGGATCTGCGCGGCCCGGTCGCCGAGTCCGGCGTACGACGGGTTCGCACTGGCGTCGAGTTGACGCCGGGTCTCGTCGAGCTGGCGCTGCATCGGCGCCACGCTTCCTTGGAGCTCGTCGGCGCGATTACGTGCCTCGGCGAGTTGCATTTCCAACGCGCGGACGTAGTCGTCCACCGCCTGCTTGTCGTACCCACGGCGACTGACCGGGAAGCCCCCGGCCGCGGTCGCCGTACGGTCGAAGAATGGCAGGCTCGACTCGTCAGGCATTTTCCCGAGATTCCCTTCTGGCGGCTCAGCGTGAATCCCCCACCTTAAGCCTGTCAGAACCCGGGTGTAACCGCCCAATCGGCCCGGTGCGGAACCGGCGGCGCAGCTCTTGGCAAACTACCTGTCGCGGAAGCGATTGATCGCTTCCTCATGCTGTGCCCGCAGTTCCCGGTCCCGAACCCCGAGACCTTCGGCCGGCGCCAGTGTCAGCACGCCGACCTTGCCCTGATGCAGGTTGCGGTGGACGTCGTACGCGGCCTGGGCGGTCTCCTCGAGCGGGTAGACCCGGCTGACGGTCGGATGAACCATGCCCTTGGCAATCAGCCGGTTCGCCTCCCAGGCCTCGCGATAGTTGGCGAAGTGCGAGCCGATGATCCGCTTCAGGTTCATCCACAGGTAACGGTTGTCGTACTCGTGCATGAACCCCGATGTCGACGCACACGTCACGATCGTCCCGCCGCGCCGGGCGACGTACACCGACGCCCCGAACGTCTCCCGCCCCGGGTGCTCGAACACGATGTCGGGGTCGTCCCCACCGGTCAGCTCGCGGATCCGTGCCCCGAACCGCTTCCACTCCTTCTGATCCTGGGTCACCGGGTCCTTCCAGAACCGATATCCCTCGGCGGACCGGTCGATGATCAACGACGCCCCCATGGCGCGGCAGATCTCCGCCTTCTCCGGCGACGACACAACGCACACCGGGATCGCCCCGCCGTTCAGCGCGAACTGGGTCGCGTAGGAACCCAGTCCACCGGACGCGCCCCAGATCAGGACGACGTCGCCCTGCTTCATGTTCGCGCCGTTGGCCGAGACGAGCTGCCGGTACGCCGTACTGTTCACCAACCCTGGAGACGCGGCCTCCTCCCAGGTCAGGTGGGCCGGCTTCGGCATCAACTGGTTCGACTTCACCAGCGCGATCTCGGCGAGCCCGCCGAAGTTCGTCTCGAAACCCCAGATCCGCTGCTCGGAGTCGAGCATCGTGTCGTTGTGCCCGTCCGGGGACTCCAGCTCCACCGACAGGCAGTGGGCGACCACCTCGTCGCCGGGCTTCCAGGCGTTCACGCCCGGACCGGTGCGCAGGACGACGCCGGCCAGGTCGGAGCCGACGACGTGGTAGGGCAGGTCGTGGCGGGCGGTCAGCGGCGACAACTTCCCGTACCGCTTCAGGAAGGAGAATGTCGACACCGGCTCGAAGATCGACGTCCAGACCGTGTTGTAGTTGATCGCGCTCGCCATCACCGCGACCAGCGCCTCGCCCGGTCCGAGCTCGGGCGTCGGCACGTCGTCGAGATGCAGGCTCTTGCGCGGATCCTTGTCCTTGCTGTCCAGGCCCTCGAACATGCCCGCCTCGTCGGCGTGGACGGTGATGCCGCGGTAATGGTCCGGTACGTCGAGCTCGCCGACGGCCGCGGTGTCACCGGCGAGGATCGCGTCGAGGATCTGCTTCACGTCGTACCTCCTGCAGCGGCGGTCAGTGTGAGCGGAACTTACCGCTGAGTATGCACGTCTGGCTGTGCCCTGTAACACAGCCGGCGGCGGGTGAGACGACCGTCACTTTTGCAGTCCACCGTTGTCAGTGGTCTTATCACCGCAGGCGCGTGTGCAACCGCACCTGGGTGAAGTCGTCCCCGGACCGCAGCTGGACCAGATCGCAGAGCTGGTTCGCCAGCCAGACGCCGCGGCCGCCGAGCCCGTCGAGCGGCGGCAGCACGCGCCCGACCAGGAGGTCGTCGATCCGGCCGCAGTCGGCCACGTCGCAGATCAGCGTGCCCTCCGCGATCCACACGGACAGCGTCCCGCTGCCGCCGCCGAACCGGATGCTGTTCGTGCAGACTTCGTGCAACGCCAGCTCCAGGTCGTCGAGCCGGCCCCCTGACACGCCGTACGACGTCGCCACCGCGTTGACCCACTGCCGAACCTGACCGAGGTCGGCCAGCCCGAACTCCCGCCGCTCGGCCCGATCCGGTACGTCGCTCAGCGCCGTACGGAATGTCTTCTCCGCAAGGGCTTCCGCGCCGGAGTGGGTGGCGGTCGGGTCGATGCCGACGGACGCATCGTAGGGGCAGCGCAGCCGGAACGACCGGGCGTCCGCGAACGCGATGTCCAGCAGCGCCTCGTGCAGCGGCGCCTCCTCGTACTCGGGTGCGCTCCGGCCGACGTAGGCCGGCTCACCCAGGCCGCGCAGCGGGCGGCCCGGGTGCTCCTCGAGCGCGTCGCGCCAGAGTGGGATCAGCCGGGCTGGGTTGCCTCCGGCAACGGTCATGTCGATGAAGGCCACCTGATCGCGCGCCGCGCCGAGGCCGTCACGCAGCAGCGCGGTCTGCTTGGGTGGCAGCACGGCCACGATCGATTCCCCCGCCGCCAGACCGCCTTGCACGAACGGCACCGCGAGTCGCACGAACTCCTCGTCCGACGCGTAGACGAAGGCGTCGTGCTGGAACCCGGTCGGCGTACCGCGCAAGGAGTCGGTGGCGCTGTCCTTCAGCACCCGAACAGCGTAGTCCGCTCCGGGTGACTCAGCGGTGTGTCGGCGCGTGCCGTCACCCCCTGTTCGAGGCCGGTGGCTCCACGAGTTCGACCAGGACTCCGCCGGCCGATTTCGGGTGGATGAAGTTCACCCGCGACCCACCCGTGCCGCGCTTCGGAACGTCGTACAGCAGCTGAGCGCCGCGTTCGCGCAAGGTCGCCGAGACGGCCTCGATGTCGCCGACGCGGTAGGCGAGCTGCTGGATGCCCGGACCGCGCTGCAGGAGGAACTTCGCGATCGGCGACGCGTCCGACAGCGGCGCCAGCAACTGGATCGACGAACCCGAGTCGCCGACCGACAGCATCGCCTCGCGCACGCCCTGCTCCTCGTTGATCTCCTCGTGCGCGACCGTCATGCCGAACACCTCGGCGTAGTACCGGACGGCTTCGTCGAAGTCGGCCACCGCGACCCCGACGTGGTCGATCGCATCGAAGAGGGCTTCCATGACGTCAGCCTGGCCCAGGACGGTGCTGGGAGGCCATCGAAAGTGGTCGAGCTGACACGACCTGTGTGACTTGATCGACAGCGGCGTACCAGTGCTGTCGCAGGTATCGTGACAACATGTCTGACGCCACCCGCAGTTCACAGCACACCAGTGTCATAGTCGCCGGCGCACGCACCCCGATCGGGCGGCTGCTGGGCGGCCTGAAGGGCTTCACCGGCGCCGAGCTCGGCGGGTTCGCGATCAAGGGCGCCCTGGCGAAGGCCGGCGTCGCACCGGACCAGGTCGAGTACGTGATCATGGGCCAGGTGCTGCAGGCCGGCGCCGGTCAGATCGCCGCCCGGCAGGCCGCGGTCAAGGGCGGCATCCCGATGAACGTCCCGGCCATCACGATCAACAAGGTCTGCCTGTCCGGCCTGAACGCGATCGCGCTCGCGGATCAGCTGATCCGCGCCGGCGAGTACGACGTCGTCGTGGCCGGCGGGATGGAGTCGATGACGAACGCGCCGCACCTGCTGCCGAAGTCCCGCGAGGGCTTCAAGTACGGCGATGTGCCGCTGGTCGACTCGATGGCGTTCGACGGGTTGTGGGACGCGTTCACCGACCAGGCCATGGGTGCGCTGACCGATCAGGCCAACAACGACGGCTTGAAGCTGACCCGCGAGGAGCAGGACGAGTTCAGCGCCCGCTCGCACCAGCAGGCCGCCGCCGCGTGGAAGAACGGCGTGTTCGCCGACGAGGTCGTCCCGGTCGAGGTGCCGCAGCGCAAGGGCGACCCGATCGTGGTCGACAGCGACGAAGGTGTCCGCAGTGACACCTCGGCGGAGTCGCTGGCCAAGCTGCGGCCGGCATTCGGCAAGGACGGCACGATCACGGCCGGTTCGGCGTCGCAGATCTCCGACGGCGGGTGTGCCGTCGTCGTGATGAGCAAGGCGAAGGCCGAGGAGTTCGGACTGAGCTGGCTCGCCGAGATCGGCGCGCACGGTTCGGTCGCCGGACCGGACTCGTCGCTGCAGAGCCAGCCGGCCAACGCGATCGTCAAGGCCTGTGGCAAGGAGGGCATCGAGCCCACCGCGCTGGACCTCATCGAGATCAACGAGGCGTTCGCCGCGGTCGGTATCGCGTCCGCGCGGGAGCTGCGGGTCGACATCGACAAGGTCAACGTCAACGGTGGCGCGATCGCGCTCGGCCACCCGATCGGTATGTCCGGCGCCCGCCTGGTGCTGCACCTCGCGCTCGAGCTGCAGCGGCGCGGCGGAGGCGTCGGCGCGGCCGCGCTGTGTGGTGGCGGCGGCCAGGGCGACGCCCTCATCGTCCGGGTCCCGAAGAGCTGATGCCGCGCCGGACCGCGCCGGTCTCGGAGCTGGTCGAGCGTGCCCGGGAGGGTGACTCCCGGGCCGTCGCCCGACTGATCTCGCTGGTCGAGGACGAGTCGCCGCTGCTGCGTGAGGTGATGGCGGCGCTGTCGCCGTACGCCGGGAACGCGCACATCGTCGGTATCACAGGCTCGCCGGGGGTCGGCAAGTCCACGTCGACGTCGGCGCTGGTTTCGGCGTACCGCGAGACCGGGAAGCGCGTCGGCGTACTCGCGGTGGACCCGTCGTCGCCGTTCTCCGGGGGAGCGTTGCTGGGGGACCGGGTGCGGATGCAGGACCACGCGACGGACACCGGGGTGTTCATCCGGTCGATGGCGTCGCGGGGGCATCTCGGTGGGCTGGCGTGGACGACGCCGCAGGCGCTGCGGGTGCTGGACGCGGCCGGGTTCGACGTCGTCCTGGTGGAGACGGTCGGGGTCGGGCAGTCCGAGGTGGAGATCGCCGGGATGGCCGACACGACGCTCATCCTGCTCGCGCCGGGCATGGGTGACGGGATCCAGGCGGCCAAGGCCGGGATCCTCGAGGTCGGCGACATCTACGTCGTGAACAAGGCGGATCGCGACGGCGTGCAGAGCGTGACCCGGGATCTGCGGGCCATGCTCGCGCTGGCCGAACGAGGCGAGGGCGCCTGGACTCCGCCGATCCTGAAGACGGTTGCCTCGCGCAACGAAGGGGTCGCCGAGGTGGTGGCCGCGATCGAGGACCGGCTCGGCTGGATGCAGGCGAACGGGGTCCTCACCGAGCGGCGCCGGGGTCGCGCCCGGGACGAGATCGAGGCGATCGCGATGACCGCGTTGCGGTCCCGGTTCGCGCACCTGCACGGGGACGCGCGGCTGGACGTGCTGGCGGCGAAGGTGGCCGATGGGGACACCGACCCGTACAGTGCCGCCGACGAGCTGATCGCGGCCCTGTGATTGCGGTCTCGGTTGGAACACTCGACCACGGAGTGTCACAATGTGTCTTCGCTTTCGTTCATCGGTTGTTGTGCCGAATTCGGGCAAATGCCGCACATTTTCCGGCGGGCGTCATGATGCGCCGTCTCATGGCGGCGCGCCGGTGGGTGCCATGGCCCCGAATCCGTTACAGAATGGACCTTGTAGCTGGTGAGCATTGTGCGGTGGGCTGTGTTCAGTCAGTGACAATTGGTGACGGTCCGTGATACAACACAAACACAGTCGATCGAGTGGTTGCGAACGAGGAGTGGTGACATGCCGAAGAAGCTGTTGATGTGGTCGGTCATCGCCTTTGCGGCCTTCTATCTGTTCACTCAGCCGACGAACGCCGCCAACGCTGTGGGAGGCGCGTTCTCGGCCATCGGCAACGCGTTCGACAGCGTGATCACCTTCCTGAGCGCGCTGTTCAGCTGATCTGCGGTTCGAGTGTCCCGTTTCGAGCAATCGTGCGGGACACTTGGCTGTAAGGGACGCGGCAGGGCCGACAGCGGGGCTGACAGGGAGTGAGTGGATGGCCGGAA
The DNA here is from genome assembly GCF_036227145.1 of Kribbella sp. NBC_01484. NCBI lineage: Bacteria > Bacillati > Actinomycetota > Actinomycetes > Propionibacteriales > Kribbellaceae > Kribbella > Kribbella sp. NBC_01484. Next base: position 42,917 of record NZ_CP109437.1, on the reverse strand, counting down.
TAGGCCTGTTCCGGATCTTCGACCCGAAGGTCCGGCGCCATCTGATCTCGGACGAGGGCGAAGTCGTCATCGACGAGGTCCGGCAGCACTGGGTGGTGTACGGGTTGCCGATGCTCGAGGTCGCGCTGGCGGCCACCCTGCTGGTGGTGCTGGCGACCACCTCGATCGGCGGCACTCAGGTGCTGCTGGTGATCGTGCTGTTGCTGCTGTCGCATGCCTTCTGGCAATTCCTCACCCATCACCGGGACCGGTTCGTGGTGACCAACATGCGGGTCATGCGGATCCGTGGCGTCTTCTCCCAGAGCATCGCGACCACCCCGATCGCGCGAGTCCTCGACATCACCCTGAAGAAGCCGAGCATCGGCCGGATCCTCGGCTACGGCCACTTCGTCTTCGAGTCGGCGGCGCAGGATCAGGGCTTCCGGGAGATCAGGTGGGTCAGCCGCCCGGACGACCGGGATCTGACCATCCAGCGAGTCATCCAGCGCACCGGCCTGCGCGCCGCGGCGAGCGTCGACGTGCTGGAAGGCGACGAGGACTCCGACGACGACGGCACCGGCCCGATCGGGATGGACTCGGCGCAGGAGGTCACCACCACGGTCGCGCCGGCCCATCACGCCCGGCCGCCGGCCCCCACCGGCCCGAAGTCGATCTTCAACAGCGAACGCGGCAACTGGACCGACGACAGCGACTGAGCCGCTGCGTGCCGGCTCAGCTGGTCGGCGGGTGCTCGGCTGCTCGTGACTGCTCGGCGGCGTGCCGGCGGAACAGTGCGCGGCGGCGCTCCCGATGCGCACGTTCTGGGTGATTGGCCGGGGCGCTCGCCAGGGCCTCATCCAGTTCCGGGACTGCCTCGGCGTACCGTCCCTGCCGGGCCAGCAGTTCGCCGCGGATCGCATGCCAACGAGGACTTCGCGGTACGGCGTCCAGTTGCGCCAAGGCTGACGTGACGTCGCCGGTCTCGGCCGTCGCCACAACCTGGCCCAACTGCGCTGCCGGGCTGGGCGCGATCTCGACGAGCAGTCCGTACAGGCGCTGGATCTCGCGCCAATCCGTCGCAGTGTAGCCGGGGACGCGGTCGTGCTCGGCGGCGATCGCTGCCTGCAGTTGATACGCGTCAGCCTGCCGATTCGATCGCTGCAGTGAGTCGTTGAGCAGGGCGACCCCGCGAGCGATCAGGTCCGCGTCCCAGCGGCCACGGTCTTGCAGATCGAGCGTGACCACCTCGCCATGCTCGTCGAGGCGGGCCGGCCGGCGAGCCTCGGTGAGGAGCAGCAACGCGAGCACGGCGGACGGCATCGGCTGATCGGGCAGCAGGCTGTGCAGCAGTTCGCCCAGCCGGATCGCCTCCGCACAGACGTCCACGTCGTACGCCGCCTCGCCCTCGACGGGGGCGTGGCCCGCGGTGTAGAGGCTGTGGATCACCGCGCACACGGCTGGGAGGCGGTCGGGGAGCTCCGCCTCGGTCGGTACGCGGTACGGGATGCGGGCAGCGGCGATCTTCTGCCGGGCACGGGTCAGCCGCTTGGTCGTGGCGATCTCAGTAGTCAGCAGTACGCCGGCGATCTGGGCGGAGGACAGGCCGCACAGCGTGCGGAGGGCGAGCGCGACCCGGGTCGGCGGTGAGAGCGCGGGATGGCAGCAAGTGAAGATCAACCGCAGCAGATCGTCCTGCACCACGTCGTCGGCCTCGAGTTCCTTGGTCGTCGTGAGCTCGATCAGCTCCGAGCCGTCCCGCTCCTTACCGGCCCGGGCCTGCTCGCGGCGGATGATGTCGATCGCCTTCCGGCGGGCCGTCACGGTCAGCCAGGCGCGCGGCTCGGGCGGTACGCCGGTGACCGGCCAGGCGCCCAGCGCCGCAAGAGTCGCCTCCTGGACGGCGTCCTCGGCGAGCTGGACGTCACCGACGGTCCGGATCAGGGTCGCGAGGATGCGGGTCCCCTCGATCCGGATCGTCTCGGCGACCGCGTCGTACCGCTGGTCCACTACCTGGCCAGGATCACCGGCCGGACCTCGACCGCGCCGCCCCAGGCCGCCGGGAGCTGGGCCGCGATCGCGACCGCTTCCTCCAGGTCCTCGGCGTCGATCAGGTAGTACCCGGTCAGTGCTTCCTTGGTCTCGGCGTACGGTCCGTCGGTCGTGATCACCGGTCCGCCGCGGGCGCCCTCAACCCGGACGACGGTCGCCGTCGAGGTCGGGTGCAGGACGGCGCTCGCCTTGATCCGGGCGGCGTTGTCCACGGCGAACTGCCGGTACTCGGCCAGCTCGTCCGCCTGCTCAGGCGCCCACCAGTCCACGTCCGCGGTGTAGGTCAGTGCGAGGTACTGCGGCATCGGAATCCTCCTTCTGCTGAGACCACTGTGGTCCCTCAGGAAAGGAACGAACAGGCAGACCCGCGGAGGACATCAGCCGGTGGCTTCCTTGAGCCGGCCCCGGAACGCCCGTACGACGTCCTCGTCGCCGGCGGTCTGGATGACGTCGTCGGCGACGCGACCCCAGAGCCAGAGGTAGACCGGCATCGGCTCCCCGAAGATCTCGGCGTCCGCGTCACCCTCGGCTCCCTGACGGATGTCGACGCTCGTGCTGTCCGCGCGGATGGTCCAGGAGCGCCCGGCGGCGGTGATGCGCACGGTCGCGTCGATCGGGTGGGCTGTGTCGCCTTCCTCCCACCACGGGCCGCCCAGGTTCGGATAGAGCAGCTCGTCGATACCGTCGAGCGCCAACTCGGCGTCGATCGGCGTGACGACCGCGTGCGCCTGCTCGACGTCGATCCGGTGCACCACGCTCTCCAACGCCATCCGCCGGTACCAGAACCCGGAGGTGGTGTCGCGCGGGCTGAACGTCCATGTCTCGAGCCCGGTGCCCGCCTTCTCCAACGCGTCGACGATCGCCGCTCGAGCCTCGTCGTACCACTCGAACGTCTCCCGCCCGCTGAAGTCCGGCGGCCACTTCTCGGGCCGGGCCCCCAGCCGCAACACCTCGACCTTGTGCACGTAGACCTGCGCCACATGCCGCACCACCGACTCGACCGTCCACCCCGGACAACTCGGCACGGCGGCATCAAGCCCCATCCGCGCAACCTCACCCAACCGCGCCGACTCAGCCCGAACGTGCGCCAGGTAGATCTCCGCTGACAAAGTCATGCCCAGACCCTGCCAGATCCCGTAGACAGTTTCAGACACTGCGCTGCTTGAGCGCGGCCTCCCAGTCCTCCGTCTCGGTATGACTGATCTCGACGACCCGCTCGGTCAGCAGCTTGCTCGGCTCGGCGGCGGTCGCGTACCGGCCGGCGCGCTGGACGTAGAGCCACGCCTCGTTGCGCAGGTCTTCGGCGGTTCGGCGATAGGTCGGATAGGAGTCCTTGAACCCGAACAGGGTGCGGATTCCCTCCGCCAGCGCGATCACGCCGCCGAGCGCGGGAGCCAACCAGGTGGGGGTGTTGATCGCGGCCGAGATCGCGATGAACAGGGCCGCGACGAGCTGGACGGTGCCGAGCCCGCGGTAGGCGATGCGGGCGCGGTCGGCCTGCCGGTGATACCAGCGAAAGCGGAGGGTGATCAGCTCTTCCGCGGGCGCGTCGGTGCCCAGCGCCGGGAAGTCCGAATCTCTGAGGGTCGCCATGATGTGCCTGGTCTCCAGCTAACCTTCGGCTCATGGCGAGGAAGAGGGCGTTGCCGTTCGATCCGATCGAGGAGGCATCGCGGCAGTGGGGGCGGCGGTGGGGGGCGGTCGAGCAGATGCGGGCCGTGACGTCGCTGATGCGGGCCCAGCAGATCGTCATCGGCGAGCTGGACGAGATTCTGCGCAAGCACGGGTTGACGTTCGCGCGGTTCGAGGCGCTCGTGCTGCTCACGTTCTCCCGGCGCGGATCGCTGCCGCTGGGGAAGATGGGGGAGCGGCTGCAGGTCCATCCCACCTCGGTGACCTCGATCGTACGGCGGCTGGAGGCGGCCGGACTGGTGACCCGGACGCCGCACCCGGACGACGGCCGCGCCGTGCTGTGCGAGATCACGCCCGAGGGGCGTGAGCTGGTCGAGCGCGCCACCGCTGATCTGGTCGCTGCCGACTTCGCCCTGTCCGGCCTCACCGACGAGCAACTCGAGATGCTCTGGTCCGTTCTCGAACCCCTCCGCCACAACGCCGGCGACTTCACCTGACCAGCGGGTCCCGGATCCCCACGCCATCACAACGAGCTGCTCAGCGCCCCGCCACGCGGCGCTCGGCCGCCGCGGCGCGATTGTGATGGCCTGGCGGTCCGGTACCAGTTGGAAATAGTTGGACATCCTAGTATTTTGGGAACCAGTCCCCGAGGAGGTCTGACTGATGGATGCCGAGCAGATTGCCGCCGGCCGGAGCCGGTGGCAGCAGCGGTACGACGCGGCACGCAAGCGGGAGGCGGACTTCACCACGCTGTCCGGCACCGAGGTCGAGCCGGTCTACGGGCCTCCCGACGGCGTCGCCGACCCGCGGATGGAGCGGATCGGGTGGCCCGGGGAGTTCCCTTTCACCCGCGGTCTGTACCCGACCGGGTATCGCGGCCGGGCCTGGACGATCCGCCAGTTCGCCGGCTTCGGCAACGCCGAGCAGACCAACGAGCGGTACAAGATGATCCTGAACGGCGGTGGCGGCGGCCTGTCGGTCGCGTTCGACATGCCGACGCTGATGGGCCGCGACTCCGACGAGCCGAAGTCGCTCGGCGAGGTCGGCCACTGCGGCGTCGCGATCGACTCGGCCGCCGACATGGACCGGCTGTTCAAGGACATCCCGCTGCAGGACGTCACGACGTCGATGACGATCTCCGGTCCCGCCGTACCTGCATTCGTGATGTATCTGGTCGCGGCCGAGCGGCAGGGCGCCGACATCAGCAAGCTCAACGGGACGCTGCAGACCGACATCTTCAAGGAGTACATCGCGCAGAAGGAGTGGCTGTTCCCGCCGGAGCCGCACCTGCGCCTGATCGGCGACCTGATGGAATACTGCGCGTCGACCATTCCGGACTACAAGCCGCTCAGCGTCTCCGGCTACCACATCCGCGAGGCCGGCTCGACGGCCGGACAGGAATTGGCCTACACACTCGCCGACGGCTTCGGGTACGTCGAGCTCGGGCTGTCCCGCGGTCTCGACGTCGACGTGTTCGCGCCCGGCCTGTCGTTCTTCTTCGACAGCCACCTGGACTTCTTCGAGGAGATCGCCAAGTTCCGCGCGGCCCGGCGGATCTGGGCCCGCTGGCTGCGCGACGTGTACGGCGCGAAGACGGACAAGGCGCAGTGGCTGCGGTTCCACACGCAGACGGCCGGGGTGTCGTTGACGGCGCAGCAGCCGTACAACAACGTCGTACGCACGGCAGTCGAAGCGCTGGCCGCGATCCTCGGTGGGACCAACTCGCTGCACACCAACGCGCTCGACGAGACGCTCGCGCTGCCGAGTGAGGAGTCGGCCGAGATCGCGCTGCGCACGCAGTCGGTGCTGATGGAGGAAGTCGGGGTCACCAACGTCGCCGACCCGCTCGGCGGCTCCTGGTACGTCGAGGACCTCACCGACAGGATCGAGGCGGAGGCCGAGGAGATCTTCGCCCGGATCAAGGAGATGAGCCCGGACGAGACGATGACCGGCGGCATCCTGCGGGGCATCGAGGACGGCTGGTTCATGGCCGAGATCGCCGACGCCGCGTTCGAGTACCAGCAGAAGCTGGAGAAGGGCGAAAAGAAGATCGTCGGCGTGAACACGCTGACCGACACGGTTTCCGGCGAGCTGGAGATCCTCCGGGTCTCCCACGAGGTCGAGGTCGAACAGTGCCGGGTGCTCGCGGCGCGCAAGGCCCACCGCGACGAGGACCGGGTACGCCGTACGCTAACGGCTCTGGTGGAGGCGGCCAGGGGCACTGGCAACCTGATCGAGCCCATGCTGGAGGCAGCGCGTGCGGAGGCCACGATGGGGGAAATCTGTCACGTTCTTCGGGACGAGTGGGGGGAGTACCGAGAGCCCGCCCGATTCTGAGGAACTGCCGGCCCCAACCGTCGAGGCGGTCGCCCAGGCCGCGATCGGTCCACTCGACGGGCGCAGTGTGGTCGTCTGTGGTTCGGACCGCACCATGCTGCGCGTCGTCACGGAGCTGGTGAGTTCTGGCGAGCGCGTGACCGCGATCGTCAACCCGGCCTCGCGGCATTACGACCGGATCAGCGAGCTGGGTGCGCAGGTGATGGGCGTCCGGGTCGTGAGCGAGGGACTGCTCCGCCGGGCCGGGATCGACGCGAACGACGGGAACTCGTCGACCGCACGAGCCCTCGTGCTGCTGGACACCGACGACGTCCACAACGTCCACACCGCACTGACCGCGCGCGAGATGGATCCTGAGCTGCGCATCATCGTCCAGATGATCAACCCGCGGCTGGGTAAGCAGTTGCACAGTCTGCTCGGCGACTGCGTGGTGATCTCGGGGCCGTCGCTGGCCGCGCCGGCGTTCGTCTCGGACGCGCTGGAGGACGACGAGCTCACCTGGCTCGAGATCGGCGGCCGGCGGCTGGTCGCCGGTCAGGCCGACCTGATCCGGGCACCGCATCTGACCGTGCTGGCCGACACCACCTCGTCGGCGACGCCGGAGCTGCTGCCGCTGTCCACCTCCGACCCGGAGGGCGACATCGTGCTCGGCACCGGCGTACGGTCCGTGTGGCGGACCAAGGATGTCCGGCGGGCCGGCTGGCTGATGGGAGTCCGCGACATCTTCGACCGGCGGGTCCGGCGGATCGCCGCGGTGATGGCCATCCTCGTCCTCGGTGGCACGGTGCTCACGCATTTCATCGCGAGGGTCGAGTGGTTGCGGGCCCTCTACCTGGCGGCCGGCGCGGTGACGTCGGCAGGCATCGAGGACAACACGTTCTCCGATGCGGCTCCATGGGCAAAGGTGGCGGCCGTCCTCGTGCAGCTGACCGGCATCCTGCTGATGGCGCTGCTGACCGCGGTGATCGTCGACTCACTGATCGGTGCCCGGTTGTCGCGGGTGATCGGCGGGGTGCGGGGGCGGCCGCGTAACCATGTGGTCGTCTGCGGCCTCGGTACGGTAGGCGCCCGGGTGCTGGAGATCCTGGCCGAGCGCGGGGTCGCGGTGGTCGGCGTCGAGCAGGACGACGACGCGCCCGGCGTACAGACCGCACATCGGCTGCGGATCCCGGTGGTGATCGGTGACAGCAGCAACGAGGAGACGTTGCGGTCGGCCGGCGTACAGCGGTGCCAGTCGGTCCTCGCGATCACCGATGGCGACATCACCAACCTGGAGTCGGCGATGGTGGTGCGCGATCTGAACCCCGACGCGCGGATCACGATGCGGATGTTCGACCACGACCTGGCGCAGCGGGTCGAGCGGCAGCTCGGGCTCGGGCACAGCCGGTCGGTGTCGATGCTGGTCGCGCCGGCGATCGCGGCCGCGGTGGCGAACCGGCGCAGTCAGGTGACGGTCCCGGCCGGTCGGCGTGTTCTGCTACTTACCGAGGTCACCGTCGAGCCTGGCTCGGTCGCCGTCGGCCTGCGGCTGGGCGAGCTGGACGAGGCGGGTGGGCTGCGGGTGCTCGCCCGGCAGGACACTGGGTCGTCGGCCCGGCAGGACGCTGGGTCGTCGGCCCGGCAGGACGCTGGGGCACCGGCTCGGAAGAACGCGGCGGCGCCGGCTCGGGAGGACGCGGCGGCGACCTGGGACTGGAAGCCGGCCAACGAGCGGGTGCTCCGGCCGGGCGACCGGATCGCCGTCGCCGGCACCCGCAGCGGCCTCGCTCGGCTCCTCCTGGCGACCCGGCCGCAGCACCGTTCGGCCTAAGTCCTCACCACCGGACCTCCGCACGTCATCTCCGGCGCCCAGGTGGGCACCTCGCTGCGTTGGAGGGCAGGGCACGATGAACCCCGCATCGAGCCCCGCCCTCCGCCTTGCGATGCACCCACCTGGACACCGGAGCTGTCGCACGGATTTCCGGTGGCGAGCACTGTCATAGAGGATGGACCTGTGAACGTGAACGGAATGCGAGGGCAGTCGTGAGTCAGTCGAACTTCTCCCGTCCCGGGGCGATCGATCTGTCGTCCCTGCGCAAGCCCGCCGGACCGGGCGGCCCAGCCGGTCCGGCCGGTCCCGGTGCGCCGCCCGGCGGCGGTGGTGTCGCGGGGTCGTACGTGCTGAACGTGAGCGAGCCGACCTTCCAGGCCGATGTGATCGAGCGGTCTCTACAGGTGCCGGTCGTGGTCGAGTTCTGGTCGCCGCGCTCGGAGGCTTCGATGGCCCTGGGCCCGGTGCTGGCCCGGCTGTCCACCGAGTACGCCGGCAAGTTCCTGCTGGCCCGGATCGACATCGACGCGAACCCGCAGCTGGCCCAGGCGGTCGGCGTCCAGACGGTGCCGCTGGTGATCGCCGTACTGCGCGGTCAGGTGGTCCCGCTGTTCCAGGGTGCGGTGGGGGAGCCGGAGGCGCGGCAGTACTTCGACCAGCTGCTCACCGTGGCGGTCGCGAACGGCATCACCGGCCGGGCCGATCCGGTCGGGCCTGCGGACGCTGTGTCCGACGACGAGGAGGAGCCGCCGCCGAACCCGCGGTACGAGAAGGCCGAGAACGCGGTCGGCGCGGGTGACCTGGACGGCGCGATCGCGGCGTACGAAGAACTGCTCAAGGAGACGCCGGGCGACGCCGAGGCGAAGTCGGGGCTGGCCCGAGTGCAGTTGGTCCAGCGGACGCAGGACGTGCCGGCCGAGGTGCGGACTCGCGCGGCCGATGACCCGTCGGACGTCGAGGCGCAGATGCTGGTCGCTGACGTCGACCTGATGGGCGGGCACATCGACGACGCGTTCAACCGGCTGATCAGCACGATCCAGGTGACCGCGGGCGACGAGCGGAACACCGTCCGGCTGCACCTGCTCGAGCTCTTCGACGTGGTCGGCGCCGACGACGACCGGGTGATCAAGGCGCGCCGGCGGTTGATGGCCGCGCTGTTCTGAGGTTCAGCTCTTCAGGATCGGGTCGGTGGTGAGCGCCGTGGAGACGCGGGCGAGGAGGGCTCGGAGGGTGTCGAGCTCCTCCTGGCTGAAGGCCGCGGCCAGCCGGCGCTCGACGCCTGCCGCGCGCTCGTCGGCCTGATCCAGGGCCTTGCGGCCCGCCGGGGTCGGGCGGGTCTCGATCACGTGCTTGTGCAGCGGATGCGGGGTCCGCTCGATCAGTCCTGCCGACTCCAGGTTGCGCAGGATCGTCGTCATGGTCTGCGGCGTGACCGCACATCTGCGGGCCAGCTCCGCGGCCGAGATGCCGGGCTGCTCGTCCAGCACGAAGAGGGCGGCGTACTGCGGCACCGTGAGGCCGGCCGGCTTCACGGCGGCCGCTTTGGCCGATTGCAGCTCTTGCTCGACCCGCTTGAGGTGACTGCCGAGCCGCTTGTCGAAGGACATCCGCATGCGGACCATGGTACGAATCGCGTTGGCTATATATGCATTGACTAGCATCAGAGCTCTGATTAACCTCTGTGTTCGTATCCGCTCACGAGAGAGGTTCTTTCATGAGGTTTCGTCTGCTGGCGGTTCTGCTCACGCTGACCGCCGTACCCGCTTCCGCGGCCGCGGCCGCTCCGGCCGGCTCTGCTGACCTTGCGTCTGCTCGTCCGGCGGCTGCTCTCTCGGCGTCCGCTTGGCCGGTGGAGATCGACGGCCGGACCGCCGACCGCTACCCGGAGGGGATTGCCTGGGACCCGACCCGGCAGGCCTTCCTGATCGGCTCGATCGCTACCGGCCGCATCTCGGTCGTCCAGCGGGACGGCTCGGCGCGCGTGCTGGCCCAGGCGCCCGGCGTCTCCACCTTCGGCCTGCACGTCGACGCCGTACGCAACCGCTTCCTCGTCACGTACGGCGACATCGGCAACGGCGAGCGCTCGTCGGACGCGACGGCGTACAAGCAGTCCGGTGTCGGGATCTACAACCTGCGCACCGGCCGGCTGGAGCGCCGCGTCGATCTCAACACGACCCGGCTGAACCCGGCCGGCGGCCGGCATGGTGTGAACGACCTCGCCATCGATGCCGTTGGCAACGCTTACGTCACGGATCCGGCGGGTGACGCGATCTACAAGATCACGCCGCTGGGGCGGGCCTCGGTCCTGGTCCGGGACGATCGGCTCCGCAGCGACACGATCGGCGCCAACGGCATTATCTGGGACTCGGCCGGCTATCTGGTGACAGTCCGCTACGACACCGGCCAGCTGTTCCGGATCTCTTCGGGTGGCCGGATGTCTGAGGTTGCTGTTGGCAAGCGTCTGGTAGGCGGCGACGGGCTGGCACTCACCCCGGACCAACGATTGGTTGCCATCACCAACAAGCTCGGCGCTCCCGGTGTCGAGGCCGCGACGGTCCTGACGAGTCGTGACAACTTCCGCAGTGCTCAGGTGCGGTCGACCGAGGCATGGCCGGTCCCAGGTCCGACCACGGCCGCGGTCACGCCCCACGGCATCTACGTGCTGAGCGGCCGCATCGACGTCCTGATCGGCGGTGGCCGGTCCGACGAGTTCACCATCCGCCGGCTCCCTTGATCCTTGGCGCTGGCCGGAATCGGACAGCGTGAACTCTTGTAATCAGGCGTGTGCCGCTCTGAGAATAATTCACATGACCGCTCTCGCCGAGTCGCCGCCGCCGAGTCTGGAAGCGCGGATCCACGGTCTGCTGCCCGCGCTCAGCCCGGCGCAGGCCCGGATCGCGACCGAGGTCCTGCGTGATCCGGCGGCGGTGGCCTCGTCGACGATCGGCCAGCTCGCGGCCCGGTGCGGTACGTCGCTGCCGAGCGTCACCCGGTTCTGCCTCGCTCTCGGCCTGTCCGGGTACGCCGAGCTCCGCCTCGCGCTCGCGGCCGAGAGCGGGCGGAGCAGCGACAGCTGGGAGCGGGGGACCGGGTCCGAGGTCGGGCCGGACGACTCGCTCGACGACGTCCTCCGGACGCTGCTGCGCGCCGACACCCGCGCTCTCGAGGACACCGTCGCATCGCTCGACGTCGACGCGCTCGGGCGGGCGGTCCGGGCGATCTCCGACGCCCGCCGGATCGATCTGTACGCCGTCGCCGGGTCGGCGTCCGTCGCCGAGGATCTCCGCCTCCGGCTGCACCGGATCGGCCGGGCCGCCAGTACGTGGAACGACGTCCACACCGCGCTCGCCAGCTCGGCGCTGCTGGGCATCGGCGATGTCGCGATCGGCATCTCGCACAGCGGCGAGACGATCGAGGTCCTCGAGCCACTCGGCCGGGCGGGCCGGCAGGGCGCGACGACTGTTGCCATCACCAACTATCCGCGCTCGCCGCTCGCACGGATGGCGGACGTCGTCCTGGTCACCGCCGCGCGCGACGTCACGTTCCGGACCGGCGGTCTGTCCGGCCGGCATGCGCAGATGATCGTCCTCGACGCCCTGTACCTGGGAGTCGCCCAGCGCGACTACCCCTTGGCGGAGCAAGCCTTCGACGCCACCGCCGACGCCGTCGCGGACCACCGCCGACGGTCCTGAACCTCCCGCCTGCCCGCTCCACTCGACCCGCCCTTCGAAGGAGAACCATGCAGAGCCCACACCGCAGCCTCGGCCCCACCCGCCGCTCCCTCCTCCTCGGCGCCGGCGCCACCGCCCTCACCACCGCAGCCGCCGGCACCCTCCCATCGGCCGCCTCAGCCGCTGGCGCTGTCTCGCCCGCTGCCGTCCCCTCACCGGACGAGCTTCCCCTGACTGGTGGTGCCGAGTTCCCGATCGGGTTGTTCTGGCCGCCGCATCCGTACGCGAGTACGGCGGAGCGGTACGCCGAGATCAAGTCCGCCGGCTTCGACTTCATCATCTCGGGCAACTACGCCGGCGACGGCAACATCTTCCAGTACCAGCTCGATCTCGCCCGCACCGCCGGACTGCAGATGCTGATCTCCGACGACATCCAGATCCGCAACATGTCGCGCTGGTTCTCGATCTCGGACAACACCGCCGACTTCCTCAGTGTCACGCCGGCCGAGGCGAGCGCCCTCTACATCCGCGCCCGCGACGCCTACGGCCCCTACTCGTCGCTGGCCGGCTTCAATCTGTACGACGAACCCGGCGCGGGCTGGTTCGGCACGCTGGCGAAGGCGGTGGCGATCTCGCGCGAACTGGCGCCGGGACTGCTGCCGTACATCAATCTGCTCCCGTCCGACGACCCGGCGTACTACCGCACCTTCGTCGACGTGGTGAAGCCGTCACTGATCTCGTTCGACCGGTACCCGCTGCTGTCCGAGAACCGCGAGGACGCGAACTACTTCCACAACTGGGCGATCATCCGGGACGCGGCGCTGCACGGCGACATCCCGTCCTGGGTCTTCATCCAGACGCTTGCCTACAACAACCACCGCGAGCCGACCGCGGCCGAGCTGCTCTGGCAGATCAACATCAGCCTGGCGTACGGCGCGAAGGGCATCCAGTACTTCACCTACTGGACTCCCGAGGCTGCTCGCGGCGAAGGATTCGGGCCGGCGCTGATCACCGTCGACGGCCGCCGTACACCGCGGTACGCCGCGGCGCAGAAGATCAACACCACGTGGCTTCACCAAGTCGGCCGCGAGCTCAAGCCGCTCGTCTCCGAGTCCGTTGCCCACGCCAACGAAACTCCGCTGCCCAACGGCGCTGTCGGCTTCACTCCCACCAACCTGGTCACCGGCGTCTCGGGAAGCTCGGTGGTCATCGGCACCTTCCGTTCGCGCGACACCACCTCCGCCGACCGCTGGCTACTGGTCGCCAATCGCTCGCACAGCGCCCGCGCCCAAGCCGTCGTCACGCCGAACCAGCAGACGGTTGCGTCCGTCGGTCTTTTCCAGCCGGTTAGCCAGACCTACACGGCTCGTCCGGTCGCCCCCATCCCGTTCGACCTGGCACCTGGTGCCGCCACCCTCGTGAAGCTCGGCGCCAAATAGTCAGCTGATCGGGCCGGTGTAGACACCCATAGCACGGAAGCGGAGGGCTGGGGCCGCGTACTCCTCCAAGGCGTGCGCGGTCCAGCCGATGATGCGGGCCAGGGCGAAGAGCGCATCCCCGGCGTCGGGCCGGAAGTCGTAGGCATGCATCATCGCCGCGATCGCCAGATCGCTGTTGGGGAAGCCCGGTGTCCGGGCAGTGACCTTGGCGATCGTCTCGACGATCGGATGGTCGTCGAGCAGCCCCAGCAACACTTCGGCGCGCGGGTCGCTCTGCTGGTAGATCTTGTGTCCGAAGCCGGGGACCGGTTCCCCTGATCGCAACTGATCCGACAATGCTCCCAGCGGATCCCGCTGAGCCCGCTGCAGGAACTCGTAGGCCAGAGTCGGCGCGGCTCCGTGGTACTGCCCGTCCAATGCCCCGAGCCCCGCCGACACGACGGCGTACAGGTTCGCCCGGGCACTGGCGGCCACTCGTGCCGCAACCGTCGAGACGGCCAGCCCGTGATCGGCCAGCAGGATGAGCGCCGCGTCGAGCACCTCCGGCCGTGGCTGTTGGGGGGACAACTTCGGCCAGAGCCTCGCACCGACTGTGTCCCGGGCGGATGCCGTCGGGCCGGGCAACGCCGTGACCAAGGTCCCGAGAAGCTTCTCGGCCGCTGCGGTCACGGAGCCGGGGGACAGGTCGAAACGCAACGGATCAGCAGCTCCCAGTACGGCGACCGCCACGCGGAGCTTGTCCGTCAAGCGTGCTGTGCTCGGGACCACCTGCATCGCGTCTCGCGCCAGCTGCACCGACTCGCGCTGCACCGGGAACTTCGGCTGTTCGCTGAGCTCACCGGTCCACAGCAGGTGGGCGACCGCCTCGACGGTCCACTCGGTTGCGAGCTCACGGACCGAATGACCGCGGTAGTACAGCTCGTCGTCCTGCAGCAGGGTGAGCTCGGACTCGATCCGCTCGACCACTCCGGAGTGCTCGACGGACCGGCTCGCCAGCCGCTCGACGTCAGCTACGGCGAACAGGCTGCCGCGTCGCCCCCGAGCCCGGACGCTGGTGAGCAGGCCGCGGCTCACGTACGCATAGATCGTCTCCGGTTTCACCTGCAGCCGGCGCGCGACCTCGGCCGTGGTCAGGTAATTCTCGTCACTCTGCGGTGGCATCCGCGCTCCTCCGAGCGTTCATGTTGACTGGATCAATATTGACAATAGTTGATTGCATGTCAACTCTGAAGATATGTCAACAACAATCAATGTTCCGCCCGGCCTCCGCAATGTCGTCGTCACCGAGACGACCCTCGGCGACGTCCGTGGTGACGAAGGGTTCTACCACTACCGCGAGTACTCGGCGATCGATCTCGCCAAGTCGAAGACGCTGGAAGACGTCTGGTTCCTGATGTTCGAGGGCCACCTCCCGACCGCCGCCGAGCGCGACAGGTTCCTTGCCGAACTCGCGCCGCTCCGCGTCCTGCCCGACGAGGTGCTGGCGGTCTTGCCCGCGATCGCGACCGCGGGACCGTCGTTCAACCCGTTGGCCGGTCTCCGCACCGCGTTGTCGCTACTCGCCGCCGTACGCAAGCTTCCGCCGCTGTGGGACGCCGACCCGGCACGCCGGAAGGCCGACGCGATGCTCGTCTGCGCGGTGACGCCGACCATCCTCGCTGCGCTCTACCGCCTCCGCGAAGGTCAGCCGCCTCTGGAGCCCCGGCCCGACCTCACCGCCGCGGCCAACTGGCTGTACCTGGTGACCGGCAGCGAGCCGAGCGCCGTACAGGCCGCAGCGATCGAGCACTACCTGGTCGCCACCGTGGACCACGGGTTCAACGCGTCGACCTTCACCGCGCGAGTGATCGCGTCCACGGGCGCCGATGTCGTCTCCGCCGTTGCCGGAGCGATCGGAGCCTTCTCCGGCCCGCTTCACGGCGGCGCACCGGACCGTGCACTCGCCAGCCTCGACGAGATCGGCACCCCGGACCGGATCGACTCGTGGGTCCGCGAGAAGGTGTCCGCCGGCGACCGCATCATGGGCTTCGGACACGCGGTGTACCGGACCGAAGACCCCCGCTCGCTGATGCTGCGCGACATCGCCCGCGGCCTCGGCGGAGACCTGGTGGACTTCGCGACCACGGTGGAGCAGCGCATCGTCGACGTACTGGCCGAGCTCAAGCCGGGCCGCAACCTCTACGCCAACGTGGAGTTCTACGCCGGCGTCGTGATGGAGCTGTGCGGCCTCCCGCGCGCCATGTTCACTCCGACGTTCGCAGTCAGCCGCATCATCGGCTGGTCCGCCAACATCCTCGAGCAGTCCACCGACCCCAAGATCATCCGCCCGATCGCGATGTACGTCGGCCCGCAGCCGCCGGTCCCGGTGCCGTAGGGCGGTCAGGCGGCGCGTTTGAACCGCATGGTGCCGTCGGCAACCGGACTGAAGCGAAGGACGACGAGGTCGCGGGGGTAGTTCTGACGGAGGCGCCAGGGGCCGGTGGAGCCCTGGCGCGGGAGGATGGCCGCGGCCCGCCGGATGTAGCCGGACGAGAGGTCGACCACGGGACGCGCGGGAGCGTCGTACTCTGCCGGGTCGATCTCGGGGACGCAGATGCTGGTGCCGGTGGCGGCCAGGTGGTTGAGCAGGCGGCACACGTACTGCGAGGTCAGGTCGGAGCGCAGCGTCCAGGAGTTGTTCGTGTAGCCGATGCACCAGGCCAGGTTCGGTACGCCGCTCAGCATCATGCCCTTGTAGACGAAGGTGTCGTGCGGGTGCACCGGCCGGCCATCCACCGTGACCTCGATCTTGCCGAGGGCAACCATGCGGAGGCCGGTCGCGGTGACCACCAGGTCGGCCTCGAGCTCCTGACCCGACCGCAGCCGCAGACCGGTCGGCGTGAAGGTCTCGATCTCGTCGGTGACCACAGAGGCCGAGCCATCCCGCAGTACCTCGAACAGGTCCGCATCCGGCACCAGACACAGTCGCTGGTCCCATGGCTTGTAGTGGGGAGTGAAGTGCGGGTCTACGGGGATCGACTCCGGCAACTGCTTGGCCACTGTGCTGTTGAGGAGCCACGCGGCGTGTGCCGGCCATTTCCGGAACGCACTGTAGAGCGCCGTACTCAGGGCGACGTTCTTACCGCGGATGAGCCGGTGTGCGAGCTTCTCGGGCAAGAGGGCGCGCAGTCGGTCCGAGAACGCGTCATGCGCAGGCCTGGACGCCACGTAGCTCGGTGTGCGCTGCAGCATCGTCACGTGCTCCGCCGTACGAGCCATAGCCGGCACAAGCGTCACCGCGGTCGCACCGCTGCCGATGACAACTACGCGCTGACCTGTGTAGTCCAGGTCCGCGGGCCACTGTTGCGGATGCACCACGCGCCCTTGGAACTCGCTCTGCCCCGGGAAGTCGACCACATAGCCCGAGTCGTAGTCGTAGTACCCGCTGCACACATACAAGAACGAGCAGGTGTACGAGCCCTGGCTCGTCTCCACCGACCACTGCGCGTCCCCCGACGACCACGACGCCCGTACGACGCGCTCACCGAAGCGGATGTGCTTGTCGATGCCGTAGGTGGCGGCGGTCTCGTGCAGGTACTCCAGGATCGACGGTCCGTCCGCGATCGCCTTGGCTGCCTTCCAGGGGTGGAACGGGAACCCGAGCGTGAACATGTCGGAGTCCGAGCGGACCCCGGGATAGCGGAAGAGGTCCCAGGTGCCGCCGATGCTGTCCCGGGCCTCCAGGATCGCGTACGTCCGATCGGGGCTCTGCGTCTGGAGCCGGTAGGCCGCGCCGATCCCGGACAGTCCGGCGCCCACGACCAGGACGTCGAAGTGCTGCATGACTGCCTCCTGGATGCCGGTTGAGTTCCTGGTCCACGGTAGGCGAGACCGGGAGGATGGTGCTGTCCGTATCCGCCGTGTCACGTGAGGTGAGCCGGGATGATGAGTGAGAAAGTCGTTGCCGGAGCTGTCGATTCCGTTTGGCGTCGTTCGTCAGCAAGATGTCCAGTAAGAACCTTAGACAAGGGAGCCAGAGATGGCGCAGTACATGTTCCTGCTGTTCGACAGCGAAGAGTGGTACGACAACGTCACGGCGGAGGAGTGGCAGCAGGCGATGAAGCTGCACGGCGCCTTCGCAGAGGCGGTCGAGAAGGCCGGGGCGCGGATCCTCGGTGGGGAGGCGCTGGAGCGGTCGAGCACGGCCAGCACGGTCAAGCAGCGCGAGGGTGCCGAGCCGCTGGTCACCGACGGCCCGTTCATCGAGACCAAGGAGGCTCTCGGCGGCTACTACGTGATCGAGGCCCGCGACCTCGACCAGGCGCTCGAGCTCGCCAAGATCTGCCCGTCCGGCAACGTCGAGGTTCGCCCGGTGATGGACACCTCGATGGACTCCGGGCCGTCTGTCTGACCATGCCCGCCGGCCGGGTACACCGACGGTCTTCGTCGTCGGCGTACCCGTCGGGCCTGGGCCGGCGGGGATCGAAGGGGGTTGGCCGGGGGTGAACGAAACCGGGGGTGCACTGTCGGCGGTCGAGGTCGCCCGGGTGGTCGATCGGGCGCACCGGGAGAGCTGGTCGACCGTGCTGGCGTCAGTGGTGCGGCTGACGCGGGATCTGGATCAGGCGGAGGACTGCACGCAGGACGCGTTCGTGCAGGCGTTGCGGACCTGGCCGGACGGGATCCCGGCGAACCCGGGTGGATGGCTGACGACAGTGGCGCGGCGACTCGCGCTCGACGGGTTCCGGCGCGAGACGAACCTGCGACGGAAGCTGCCGTTGCTGGTGGAGGATCCGGTCGCGCCGGGGGACGAGGAGCAGCCGACGGATCCGCTGCGACTCGTGTTCACCTGCTGCCACCCGGCCTTGGCGCGGGACTCGCAGGTGGCGTTGACGTTGCGGCTGATCTGCGGCCTGACTACCCGGGAGGTGGCGGCTGTGCTGTTGATCAGCGAGTCGACGGCGGCCGCGCGGATCACCCGGGCGAAGAAGAAGATCGCCGCGGCCGGCATTCCGTACCGGATCCCAGCGGATCACGAGTTGCCGACGCGGTTGGACGTCGTACTGACGGTTGTGCATCTGGTGTACACGGCGGGACATGTTGCGGCCGGGCCGGAGTTGCGGCGGACGGATCTGACCGGGCGGGCGGTGGAGCTGGCGCGGATGCTCGTGCGGTTGATGCCGGACGAGCCGGAGCCGCAGGCGTTGCTGGGGTTGCTGTTGATGACGGAGGCTCGCGGGGATGCGCGCGTGAGCGAAGACGGGGAGCTGGTGCTGCTGGCGGATCAGGACAGGTCGCGGTGGGACGCGCGGCTGCTGGCGGAGGGAGTGTCGAGAGCGACGGCCGCTTTGCACCTGGGGCAGGGACGGTTCGTGTTGCAGGCGGCTGTCGCCGGGCTGCATGTGACCGCGCCTTCGTGGGAGCGGACGGACTGGACGCAGGTGGTCCGGATGTACGACGCGATGATGCTCAGCTGGCCGACCCCCATCGTCGCGCTCAACCGGGCCGCCGCGCACAGCCTCGTCCCCGGCGCCGACCTCGAGGCGGCCCTCGCCGAATTAGATGCCCTCAGCAAGGAGACGGCGCTCGCGTCCTACGCCTACCTCCCGGCAGCCCGGGCCGACGTGCTCGTCCGCCTGGGACGCACCGACGAAGCAGCCGACGCCTACCAGACCGCCATCAGCCTGACCGCCAGCGAAACCGAACGCCGCTTCCTGACCCACCGGCTCGCCACTCTCACCGGCTGACCCGCCCATCACTCACCAAGTCGGCCTGACGCACGCATCACTTTCCAGGCCGGCCTGACGCACGCGTCACCTGCCAGGTCGGCCGGGAGCCCAGAGTTGGTCGGCGTCGCCGGCTTCCAGGCGACCTCGGTAGACGTCGATCTTGTGGTCGATGAGTTCGAGGTTCTCCTGCAGTTCGGCGAGTTTGGTGAGCACCTCGGCGCGATGGGTCTCGAGGAGTTCCAGGCGATCCTTCTCGTTGCCTCGGCCGGCGGTGACGAGTTCGGCGTACTGGCGGATGGTTCTGATCGGCATGCCAGTGGCACGGAGCCGGGTGCACACCTTGATCCAGTCCAGATCCAGCTGGTGGTAGCGGCGCCGCCCGCTCGCGGTGCGGTCAACGGTTGTGACGACCAGGCCGGCACGCTCGTAGTACCGCAAGGTATGCACGCTCACCCCAGTCCGCGCCGCAGCCTCGGCAATAGTCACCCCGGCTCCACCAGCCGCAAGCGAGTCGCGGCTCGTGTCGGTCTTGCCGGGCTCGTGGGAGTCGGGGGTTGTCGCGGGCTCGGCGGGATTTGAGGGGGGTTTGACTTCGAGCACGCTCTAAATTCTAGCTTCGCGGTATGAGTGTTCCAATGCTTCAGCGGGCGGCAGTGGGTGAGCTCAGTCGGCGGCGTCGGCTGGGGGTGCTGGCGATCTGTTGCGCCAGCATCGTTGTCGTGGTGATGGACATTTCCATCGTCACGGTGGCGTTGCCATCGATTCGGGCGGATCTGGGGGCGTCGGTAGCGCAGTTGCAGTGGACGGTTGACGCGTACACCCTGGTGCTGGCGAGCCTGCTGTTGCTGGCCGGGTCCACGGCTGATCGGGTCGGGCGGCGCAGGGTGTTCCAGATCGGGCTGGCCGCGTTCGGGCTGGGGTCGCTGTTGTGCAGCCTGGCGCCGACGGCCGAGTGGTTGATCGCGGCCCGCGCGTTGCAGGCGGTCGGCGGCACGATGCTCAACCCGGTGGCGATGGCGATCGTCGCGACCACGTTCCCGGACCGGGCCGAGCGGGCGCGGGCGATCGGGGTGTTCGGGGCGATGTCCGGGTTGGCGCTGGCGTTGGGCCCGATCCTCGGTGGAGCGCTGGTCGACGGCGTCGGGTGGCGGGCGATCTTCTGGATCAACGTGCCGGTGGTTGTCGTGGCGATCGTCTTGACGGCGTTCTTCGTGCCTGAGTCGCGGGCGCCGAGAGCGCGGCGGTTCGATCCGGTCGGGCAACTGCTGGTCATCCTGATGCTGGGATGCGTGGTGTACGCGATCATCGAGTCCGAGAAGCGGGGCTGGACATCGCCAGTGATCCTCGGGCTGCTGGGAGTCGCCGTACTCGCGGTGCTGGCCTTGCTTGTTTATGAGCCACGGCGCACCGATCCGATGCTCGAGTTGCGGCTCTTCCGGAGTGTGCCGTTCAGTTCGGCGATCCTGATGGCGTTGTTCGCGCTGTGCGGGTTCGGCTCGTTCTTGTTCGTGACGACGCTGTATCTGCAGAACGTCCGTGGGTTGTCCGCGCTCGCGGCGGGACTGTGCCTACTGCCGGTGGGAGCGGTGATCATGGTCGTCTCGCCGTTCACCGGCCGGTTGGTCGGTACGCGCGGCCCGCGGTTGCCCCTCGTGGTCGCCGGGTCGGCGCTGGCGATCGGAGCGGCCAGTTCGTTGTGGCTCGGGCCGACGACACCATTGCCGGCCGTACTCGCGGTCTACCTGTTCTTCGGGATCTTCCTTGGCACGGTCAATCCACCGATCACCAATACGGCGGTCTCCGGCATGCCGCTGTCCATGGCCGGTCTGGCTGGCTCGGTGGCGTCCGCGGCTCGCCAGACCGGCACCACGTTGGGAGTGGCGATCGCCGGCACGATCGTCGGCTCGACCGCTGCCGGGAACTCACCAGCCTTTACTCACGCTGAGCATCACCTCTGGTGGCCGGTCATGGGCTTGGGGATCGGTCTCGTCGCGTTGGCTCTGCTGAGTACGACGAGGTGGGCGCGCGCTACGACCCAGCGGACTGCCGAGCTGTTCAATCGACCGGCAGCGACGCCGGAAGGCCGAAGCGGGTGACGAGGCTCGGGATGCTGAAGACGTGGATGTGCGTCAGACCAGTAGGAGTCGGGGTGAGTACGGCGACGCCATAAGGCTCGTAGGAGTCGGACGAGGTGCGGAAGTAGGCGCCGACCGCTGGTTGGCCGTTGGCGGTGATGGGGATCATCCGCCAGTCGCCGGGTGAGCCGACGGCTCCGGCGAGGAGGCGGAGGCACATCACGCGGCCGTTGAACCAGGCGGTGGTGCCGACCATCTCGATCGCGGCGTCGGCGCGGAGGGCGCGCTCGAGAGCGGCGGTGTCCGCGTTCTCGAAGCCGGTGATGTATTCGGCCAGCAGGGCTTGAGCTTCTGGATCGGTCGGCTCGAGGATCTCACCACGCGACGGAGCGGTCTCCTCGAGCCGCGCGCGGGCTCGTTGGAGCGTGCTCTTCACGGCAGCGACCGAGGTGTCGAGCATCGTCGCGACCTCGGCCGCCGGGAACGCGAGTACCTCACGAAGAATCAGTACGGCGCGCTGCTTGGCCGGAAGGTATTGCAGCGCCGCGATCAGCGCCAGTCGAAGGCTCTCCCGGGTGGTCACGATGGTCGCGGGGTCGGTGGACGAGCTGACCAAGGAGTCCGCGAGGGGCTCCACGAACGCCACGCCGGCCGGCGCGGATCCCGGGGTGAGGTCCGTGGCCGGGGCGCCGAGGCCGGACGGGAGGGCTCGCCGGCCGCGCTGCTCGAGCGCGGTCAGGCACGCGTTGGTCGCGATGCGATAGAGCCAGACCCGGATCGACGAGCGGCCTTCGAAGGTCGAGTACGAACGCCACGCCCGCAGGTAGGTCTCCTGGACGACGTCCTCGGCCTCGTCCACCGCCGCGAGCATGCGATAGCAGTGCGCCAGCAGTTCCTTCCGGAACGGTTCGGTACGACGAGCAAACTCGGCCTCGCCCGTCATCAGCGCTCCTTCAAGCATCAGTCCACCAGCCCCAGCAGCGGGCGGACCCAGCCTGCCATGCGCCGGATCGCACCGGCCTCGGACTCCTTGCTCGTCATCGTTCTGGTCCCTTCTCGATGAGTTCATCACGGTAAAGACCGGTCGTCCCACGAAAAGGAATCGGTGTGCTTCACTGGATCATGAGTACGCCGAACGCCGGGTCGTCCTTGTCGGCCTCGGAGGAGCGGACGTGGGCGATGGTGGCCCACATCGGGGTGTTCGTCGCGGCCTGGTTCGCGATGGGATTCCTGTGCCCTCTGGTCGTGTGGCTGGTGTATCGCCAGCGGTCGGACTTCGTCCGGCGGCACGCCCTGGAGTCGCTCAACTTCCAGTTGTCGCTGCTGATCTACACCGCGATCGCGGTCGTTCTGATCCTGATCACGTTCGGCCTGGGCGTGCTGATCATCATCCCGCTGATCATCATCGGCGCGGTTGCGGCAGTCGTCTTCATCGTGCTCGCGACCATGGCGGCGTCGAGCGGCAACGAGTACCGCTACCCGCTCACGATCCGCCTGGTCCGCTAAGGTCTGGCCGGTGGAGCTCATCGGCCAGGGCATGGAAGGCGCGGTCTACGACCTCGGCGACGGGACGGTCCGCAAGATCTGGTTCGACCGCCGGCCGGACGACGTCCGCCCGCTGCAGGCGTTCCTCGACGAGCTGCCGCCGCTGCCGTTCCGGACGCCGCGGATCCGCGAGATCACTGCCGACGACCACGGTCAGGCGATCAGCGTCGAGGACAAGCTGACCGGCACGCCGATGAACGAAGCGGGCCTCACCGAGGATCAAGCGCTCGACGCCTTCGTCGCGATCGTCGAAGCCCTGGGCACAACCGTCGCCGGTCCCGCGAGCCAGGCGCTGCCCGTCCTCAACCAGCCGTTCTGGCAAGGGTCCTGGGGCGAGTCGCTGGCAGCCCTCGTACGACGCCGTGCCGCAGCCGCCCGCCCGCACCTGGAGCGGGACGTCCCCGGCTTCGCCGACTTGCTGGACCGCCTCACAGCCGGGCTCGCACGGATCCAGCTCGACCACCTCAGCGTGGTCCACGGCGACATCTGCCCACCCAACCTGCTCATGGACGGCGCCCACATCGCAGCCGTGTTGGACTGGGGTTTCTACTCGACCGCCGGCGACAACACCTTCGACGCCGCGCTGGCGGCCGGCTTCTTCGACATGTACGGCCCGGACGCCCGGCGCCTCGACAACCGGCTCCTGGACCGCTTCGAGCAGTTGGGCCACGACCGCGACCGCATGGACCTCTATCGCAAGGCCTATGCCATCACCACCGCGACCATCTACGACGCCGACGCCACAGACGGCCACTACGCCTGGTGCGTTGCCCAGCTCACGAGGTGATGGGCGAGCCGTTGCTCAGGTTGTGGAGCTGTGACGGCGCGGCCAGGATCAACGGCAGCCGGCGGGCGTTGAGCGGGGAGACCAGACCATCGAGGGCGTCCGGCGAATGCCACGAGATCCCGCGGATCTCGAAGCCATCCGGCTGCAGTGTGTCCAGCAAACCCGGGTCGTGGACGCCACCGTCGTACAGGATCTCGACGGCGTCGCCCCAGCCTTCCCATCGCGGGAGCCAGTCGATCGCTAGTACGCCGAGCAGTGGCAAGGCGACCCCGAGTTCCTCGTGCATCTCACGGGAGGCTCCGCCGGCCGGGTCCTCATCCGGCTCGACCACTCCGCCGGGGAGCTCCAAGTCGTTCTTGTAGCTGACCTGGCACAGCAGCACGCGGCCGGTCGTGTCCCGCACGATCACATGCGCGATCACGCGCTTCTTCGGCAGCGTGGAGTCCATCAACGCGGTCCAGCCCGTCACTGTGTCCGGGCGCGGGTCGTCGACCCGCATCCCGTACACCGCAACGTCCCGGCGCTCACCCTCCACCAGCGCCGCACCACGCAGCACGCCCTCGCGCCGGAAGCCCGACCGGATCGCGACCCGAGCAGATGCGTGAATGGCCGGGTCCACCTCGACCTGCAGCCGCTCCAGCTCGAGCTCAGCGAAGGCGAACTCGCTCACCAGCCGAACGGCCCGCTGCGCGACCTCGGGCCCGCCGTCCAGCTCCCAGACGACCAGGCCGACGCCAGGCGTGGTCCGTCGTACCTCGACGGTGCCGAGTGGCTTGCCGTGCTCGACGTCGAAGCTCACCACCTGCTGATCCTGCCGCGACAATCGCAGCGTCAACTCACCATCGGTCAGCGGGTGTACGGCGGTCACTCCGTGAACGCTACCCGGTGAAGCGCAGGTACACCGTCGCCAGGGGTGGCACCGACAGCTCGGTGCTCGTCGCCATCCCGTGCCACTCCGGCCCGTCCGCCTCGACGGCACCGTAGTTGCCGACCCCGGATCCGCCGTACACGTCGGCGTCCGTGTTGACCGCCTCCTCCCAGCGGCCGCCGTACGGAAGACCGAGGCGGTAGCCGTGGTGCGGGATCGCGGAGAAGTTGGCGATGCAGGCCACGGTCGGCTCGCCGTCGTCGCCGTACCGGAGGAACGAGAAGATGTTGTTACTGGCGTCGTTCGCGTCGATCCAGGTGAACTTCTCCGGCGCGTGGTCGGTCCGCCAGAGCGCGGGGGTGTCCTTGTAGACACCGTTCAGGTCACGGACCAGCTGCTGCAGGCCGCGGTGGTCGGTGTGGTCCAGCAGCCACCAGTCGAGCTCGCCTTTCTCGGACCACTCCGACTCCTGGCCGAACTCACAGCCCATGAACAACAGCTGCTTGCCCGGGTGCGCCCACATCATCGCCAGGTACGCGCGCAGGTTCGCCAGCTGCTGCCAGCGGTCGCCGGGCATCTTACGCAGCAGCGAACCCTTGCCGTGCACGACCTCGTCGTGCGACAGCGGGAGGACGAAGTTCTCCGAGTAGGCGTACATCATCGAGAACGTCAGCTCGTGGTGGTGGTACTGGCGGTGGATCGGCTCGTGCTCCAGGTAGCGCAGCGAGTCGTTCATCCAGCCCATGTTCCACTTGAAGCCGAACCCGAGGCCGCCCAGATGCGTCGCCCGGGTGACGCCCGGCCAGGAGGTCGACTCCTCGGCCACGGTGATCACACCGGGCATCCGCTTGTAGAGGGTCGCGTTCATCTCCTGCAGGAACGACACGGCCTCCAGGTTCTCGCGGCCGCCGTACTGGTTCGGCACCCACTGACCCTCTTGCCGCGAGTAGTCCAGGTAGAGCATCGACGCGACCGCGTCCACCCGTAGACCGTCGATGTGGAACTCCTCGGCCCAGTAGAGCGCGTTCGCGACCAGGAAGTTGCGCACCTGCGGCCGGCCGAAGTCGAACACCAGCGTGCCCCAGTCCGGCTGCTCGCCGCGGCGCGGGTCCGGGTGCTCGTACAGCGGTGTCCCGTCGAAGCGCGCCAGTGCCCAGGCGTCCTTCGGGAAATGGGCCGGCACCCAGTCGACGATCACGCCGATGCCGGCCTGGTGCAGCCGGTCGACCAGCAGCCGGAAGTCGTCCGGATCGCCGAAGCGCGACGTCGGCGCGAAGTACGACGTCACCTGGTAGCCCCACGAGCCGCCGAACGGATGCTCCATCACCGGCATCAGCTCGACGTGGGTGAAGCCCATGTCGTTGACATAGGCAACGAGCTCGTCGGCCAGCTCGCGGTAGGACCTGCCCTTCCGCCACGACCCGAGGTGCACCTCGTAGACACTCATCGGCTCGGCGTAGGCCTCCGCGGCGGCGCGCCGCTCCAGCCAGGCCGCGTCGTCCCAAACGTAGGACGACTCGTGCACGACGGAAGCGTTCGCCGGGGGAGTCTCGGCGAGGTTGGCCATCGGGTCGGCCTTCTGCCGCCAGACGCCGTCCCGGCCACAGATGTCGAACTTGTACCGCGTCCCGGGGCCGACGCCGGGCACGAAGATCTCCCACACCCCGGACGAGCCCAGCGAACGCATCGGATGCGCGCGGCCGTCCCAGAAGTTGAAGTCCGCGGTCAGCCGGATGCCTTGCGCGTTCGGCGCCCAGACGGCGAACGACGTCCCGGTGACCGCTCCGGCCGGGCCGTCGTACCGGCGGACGTGGGCGCCCAGCACGCTCCACAGCTGCTCGTGGCGGCCCTCGCCGATCAGGTGCAGGTCGACCTCACCGAGCGACGGGAGATAGCGGTACGGATCGTCCAGCTCCACCGCGGGACCATCGGTGTAGCTCACTTCGAGCCGGTAGTCCGGCACCTTGTCGATGTCGAGAACGCCGACCCAGACACCCTCGAACTCGTGCCGCAGGTCGAGCCGCCGGCCGTCGTACAGCACGGTGACGGTCTGGGCGAACGGACGGAGCACGCGCACCGTGACGCCGTGCTCACCAAGGTGGGGACCGAGCACCTGATGGGGATCATGGAACGTCCCGCCGACCAGCTGCTCCAACACGGTCCGATCCACCAGAACCGCTGTCACCACAGGCTCCTCGGCCGGTACCACCGGCACCTCCATGGCTTCTCTGTCTCCCATAAAACACATCCTGCCCGATCGAGGCCGCATTCACCGCACCCCGTACCCGCCGAGTCCGGACGTACACACGATCAGGCGTGCAAGGCGTTCCGTACGGCGTTGAACCGGGTGGCGTCTCTACTCGGCAGAGATCACTGTTCGGCCAACTGGGCCGCCGCGGCCAGCGGGATCGGCAGCCAGGTCGGCCGGTTGCGGGCCTCGTAGAGCGTCTCGTAGATGACCTTGTCGGCCAGGAACGCGCTCAGCAGCACACTCTGCTCACGGGGGTCGGTGCCCGCGACCTCGGCGTACCCGTCGCAGAACGCCTCCTGGTTGCGGCTCGCCCACTCGGCGGCGCGGTACGCGATCTGCTGGTCGCCCTGGTGATCGGCCAGCAGCGACCGGGCCGCGTAGTCGAACGACCGCAGCATCCCGGCGATGTCCTTGACCGCGGTGTCCAGCGCGCGCCGCTCGATCAGCGACTTGGCCGGCTCTCCCTCGAAGTCGATCAGCTTCCAGCCGTCGATCGTCCGCAGCACCTGGCCCAGGTGGAAGTCACCGTGGATCCGCTGCACCGTCACCGGCTGGTCGTACGCCGCGAGTGCCTCGAACCACCGGGTCAGTCCAGGCTTGTACGGCGCGAGGTCGGGGATGGCCGCGGCCGCCAGCTCGAGACGGCGCTGCATCGCGGCGGCGTGCTCCACCAGCTTGGCCGGCTCCCAGATGTCCGTGCCGAGGGCCTTGGCCAGCTCCGAATGGACCTGCGCCGTGCTCGCACCCAGCCGATGCGACTCGGCCGCGAAGTCGCCGCCGACCTCCTCGGCGTGCAGGTCCGCCTCGGCGTACAGGTCCCGCACCGACGAGGTCGCGAACGACCAGCCGTCCGTCGCGTTCTTCTGGAACGCCGTCATCATCGCCAGCTCGCCGCTGTCGGTGCCGCCGCCGGCCCGCGGCCAGCTGCCGCGCGCCGATCCGAGCACCTCCGGGACCAGCTCGGACCCGGACTCGGTGAGCGCCGACTCGATCTCGACCCCTGGGTTGCTCCCAGGCTCGAGCCGGCGAAACACCTTCAGCAACGCGACGTCGCCGAACACCAGCGACGTGTTGCTCTGCTCGACGGTGAGGACGAGCGAATGCGCGTCCTCCGGTACGACGATGGTCCGATCCGGAGCGTGGACGGGATGGAACTCCAGCCCGTCCAGCCGCCGTCCGTGCGTCAGCCCGTCGAGCCAGTACGGAGTCGCTTCCTTGTCGTGCAGAGCGTCGTACACCCAGACCTCGGCGTCGCCCAGGTCCGGCTCCGCCCACTCACCGATCAGCGCGTGGCCGAGGTTCTCGACCGGGGTGCGGTGGTAGCTGAGCGGCAGCTGGTACACCCGGATCGGGAACTCCGACCCGGGCGGACCCGAACAGTAGACGAACCCGATCCGGACCGCGGGCCAGACGTCCGCATCGGACAGCCACACCGAGGTGGCCATCGCGTCGACGTGGACGTCGTGTCCCTTCTCGCCGAACCACCGCTGGCCGGCGCAGAAGGACTGGACCTGGTCCAGATGGGAACTCACTACATGCTCTCCTCGTGGTCAGCCGGCTTCGGCAGCCGGAACCAGTAGAACCCGTGCGCGCTGAGCGTCAAAAGGTAGGGCAGCTCCCCGATGGTGGGGAAGTGCACGCCGCCCAGTAGCTCGATCGGCTCCACTCCCTGCCAGTGCCGCAGGTCCAGCTCGATCGGCTGCGGGAACCGGGACAGGTTGTTCACGCACAGCACCACGTCGTCACCGAACTCGCGCACGTACGACAGCACGCTGGGGTTGGAACCCCCTAGGTCTGTGAAGGTACCCATGCCGAAACACGGGTGCTGCTTGCGGGTCTGGATCATCCGCCGGGTCCAGTGCAGCAGCGACGACGCGTTCTCCATCTCGGCCTCGACGTTGACCGCCTGGTAGCCGTAGACCGGGTCCATGATCACCGGCAAGCTGAGCTTGCCCGGTGTCGCGGTGGAGAAGGAGGCGTTCCGGTCCGGGGACCACTGCATCGGCGTCCGGACGCCGTCGCGGTCACCGAGCCAGATGTTGTCGCCCATGCCGATCTCGTCACCGTAGTACAGGATCGGCGAGCCCGGCAGGCTGAGCAGCATCGCCGTGAACAACTCCATCTTGTTGGTGTCGTTGTCCAGCAGTGGTGCGAGCCGGCGGCGGATGCCGATGTTCGCCTTCATCCGCGGGTCCTGCGCGTACTCGCCCCACATGTAGTCGCGCTCCTCGTCGCTGACCATCTCGAGCGTGAGCTCGTCGTGGTTGCGCAGGAAGATGCCCCACTGACAGGTGTCCGGGATCTCCGGGGTCTGGGCCAGGATCTCCGAGATCGGGAACCGCGACTCCCGCCGTACGCCCATGAAGATACGCGGCATCACCGGGAAGTGGAACGCCATCTGGCACTCGTCACCACCGGAGCTGCGGTCGCCGAAGTACTCGACCACGTCGGCCGGCCACTGGTTCGCCTCGCAGAGCAGGACGCGGTCGGTGTAGTTCGCGTCCACCTCCTTGCGGACCCGCTTGAGGAACTCGTGGGTGCGGGGGAGGTTCTCGCAGTTGGTGCCCTCGGTCTCGAACAGGTACGGCACCGCGTCCAGCCGGAAGCCGTCCACGCCGAGGTCGAGCCAGAACTTCAGCGCCTCGATCATCGCGTCGCCGACGGCCGGGTTCTCGAAGTTCAGGTCCGGCTGGTTGGAGTAGAACCGGTGCCAGAAGTACTGGCCGCGGATCGGGTCCCAGGTCCAGTTCGACGTCTCGGTGTCGACGAAGATGATCCGGGCGTCGGAGTACTGCTCGTCGGTGTCGGACCACACGTAGAAGTCGCCGTACGGGCCGTCCGGGTTGTTCCGCGACTCCTGGAACCAGGGATGCTGGTCGGAGGTGTGGTTCATCACGAAGTCGACGATGATCCGGATCCCGCGCGCGTGCGCGGCCTCCATGAACGCGGCGAAGTCGGGGATCGTGCCGACCTCGGGCATCACTCCGGTGTAGTCGGAGATGTCGTAGCCGCCGTCGCGCAGCGGCGACGGATAGAACGGCGGTAACCAGAGACAGTCGACGCCGAGCCACTCGAGGTAGTCGAGTTTCTCGGTCAGGCCTTGCAGATCGCCGATGCCGTCGGCGTTCGAGTCCTTGAAGGACCGCACGAGGACCTCGTAGAAGACGGCCCGCTTGAACCACAGCGGGTCACTCTTCGTCAGTCCGTGGTGCTGCTCCGGCAGCATGTCGGTCACGCTCACCTCCATCGGGTGTCTCCAAACCTAGCGGTACTGCGGCTTGTCGCCACGACGTGACGACGGTGTGTGGACTCGCCCGGACCCGCACTGGTTCCCGTACCCCGTCGTGGGGTTCGTACTCCCTCGCATCGGAGTGCGAGGGGGACAGCGCGCGGCTCCCGGGTGGGCCCGGTGATGTGGTGGACGCCCCGGGACGGACGGTTCCGGCAAGGCGTTCCGCTCAGTGTGACGGCCCTCCACCAGTACAAGCAAATAGGGGCCCAATCCCCCTATCCCATAGGCCGGTTCAGCCCCTCCGCGGCGACCGTCCGTCCCGCTCCCGCACGGGGGAGGTCGCCTTGCGCCGGCCGCCGGAACGGCCGGCCGCGGGTTGTCGCCTGGTGGCGCCGCGCGCGTCGGCCACACCCTCGCGCGGGTCGACCCGCTGGTCGGTGTCTTGCTCCGCAGCCTGCTGTGCCTCGGCTTCGCGGGCCTTGACCAGCTTCGGGTTCAGCAGTTCCTCGGGCGTCAGGTCGACATCGCTCAGGATGCTGCGCAGGGTCCCCTTGGCGACGTCCCTGCCGCCGTGCACCGGGACGGTCGTACCGCGACCGTCGGCGTCGTTCTTCATGATGTGGTGACTGCCGTTGACCCGATCGACCCGGAAGCCGTGCTTCTTGAGCTGGGCGACGACCTTCTCGCCGCTCAGGGAGGGGACCTTGGCCATCAGGGCGTCTCGACGGTGACCGTGATCTGCTCGGGCACGCCGAAGGACTCGATCAGCCCGGTCAGCGCCTCGCGGAGATCCTCGACCGCCGCCTCCGGGGTGTCACCCTCGCCGTTCGCGCCGACGCCGTGCCGCAGGAGCGCATGCGCGCACCAGACGCCGTCCTCGTCCTGCTCGATCGTGTACGGGACGGTGACGTCGTGCTTCACGGTCGGACCCTCTTCTTTCGTGCGGGGCGTCAGTCGTGGGGGTTCGCGGACTTGCGGGGGCGGCGGGTGTACCTGGCGAAGCCCGCGCGTTCGGCGTCGGACTCGGTGCGGAACCAGACCTCGGGTTTGGTCCGGCCGTAGTACGGCGAGTCGGGGGTGTGGAACAGCATCGACTGGGCGTTGCCCTTGATGGTGAACCCGTCCGGCGGACCTTGATGAGGCACCGCGTCGGCCGAGCCCTCACCGTATCGCCCGGGCGGCGCATCGGCGCGCACCTGCGGCCCGGTCGCGTCTGTGTCGTCGCCGCCGACCGGGTCGAGGTGGTCGAAGAGCGTCGGCTCCGCCTCCATCAGCCGGGAGAACACAGGCCCCGGCTGCTTACGTACGACGGGTGCCGGCTCCTCCTGGACGCGCCTCGGCTCCGCGCGGGCCGGCGTCGTTTCCTCACGGACGGGTCTCGGCTCCCCGCGGACCGGTGTCGGGTCCGCGCGTACGGTCGGTCGCGGTTCGGCGCGTACGACGGGTTGCGGTTCGGCGCGTACGACGGGTTGCGGTTCGGCTCGTGCGACGGGTGGGGACTCGGATCGTGCCGCAGGTGGGGACTCGGCTCGTGCGGCGGGTGGGGACTCGGCAATCGTGGCTCCGACGAGGACCTCTTGCTTCTCGTCCGCCGGCTCCTCGACCTGTGGCTCCGGGGAAGTGGCCGGCTGGCGGCGTTCGAGGAGGATCCAGGTGATGGCCGCGCCGATCAGGAAGGCGATCAGGGACCACAGCCAGTTGTGGCGCAATAGCCAGCTCATCGGCGGGCTCCTCTGGCCGGGGTGCGGACAAGGCGGTGTAGCAGCCAGGCGGCCGCGCTGCCGAGCACGAACGCGACCAGAAGCAGGATCCAGATCTGTGCGATCAGCCAGCTCATTCAGTTCCCCTGCAGTACTCGGATCTCGGCCCGGCGATTGGCGATCCGGCCGGTGGCGGTGGTGTTGGGCGCGATCGGGAAGGCCTCGCCGTAGCCGTTCGCGTGGATGTGACCCGCGGCCACGCCGAGGCGGACCAGCTCGGCCTTGACCTCGGCGGCCCGGCGCTCGGACAGCGGCAGGCTGCTCGCGGGCGAACCGAGGTTGTCGGTGTGGCCGGCCACCTCGAAGAACGCGGCCGGACAGGTCTTCAGCAGTGCGGCGGCCTTGACCACCGTGGGCTTCGACGCGTCGTTCACGATCGAGGTGCCGGACAGGAAGTTGATCTTGTGCTGCCGGTTGAACTCGGATACCCGGGTCTGCAACGTCCGGCACGGCTCACTGACCGTGGTCGTCGTCGGCGCGGGGATCTCCAGCTGGTTCGCGATCACACCGCCGGGGACGGCCTTCGCCGCGGCCCGGGCGACCGTGGCCTTGCTCGCCTGATCCGGCACCTCACCCGTCAGCGTCACGGTGCTGCCGTCGTACCGGACCGAGGCGTCGCCGGTCCCGATCGCGAGTGCCTGCAGCACGGTGGACACCGCGGTCGCGTCGGTCAGCCCGTTCGCGGGATCGATCGTCGTCCGGTCGTCGTACTCACGGTTTTCGCCGAGCACCTTGTCGACCTCGGCGGCGATCGCATCCTTGACGCCTTGATCCTTCACCGCGGCCTGCACCCGGATCGACTGATCCGTCCGGCCGACCTCGAACGGTGCGACGGTCGGCTCGGCTGGCGGCTCGCTCGGCGGGGGAGTGGGCGTCGTCGACTCGCCCTCGATCCGGACCGAGCGAA
Source organism: Kribbella sp. NBC_01484 (assembly GCF_036227145.1). NCBI lineage: Bacteria > Bacillati > Actinomycetota > Actinomycetes > Propionibacteriales > Kribbellaceae > Kribbella > Kribbella sp. NBC_01484. The sequence goes on along the minus strand of NZ_CP109437.1, from coordinate 10,867 downwards.
CGCCCTCGACCGTCCCGACGACCTCGCGGACGAGGTCCGGGTCGACGCCGGCCGGTACGACGATCTTGGCGTCGCGACCGTCGAAGTCGACGGACCCGGACTCGATGCCCCGGGCCTGCAGCGCCGCCACGGTCTGGTCGCGGAGATCGTCCTCGGTGGTGCCTGCCCTGGCCGGAATCAGCACGGCCGTCAGCAGCACCGGGACCGCGAGGGCCGCGAGCAGCCAGATGACGATCGGCCGCCGAACGAGACCGGGCACTGTTCCTCCGTCGGGTGCGGTCAAGAGTGACCGTGCGCGAGGAGATTACTCCGCCGCGCGCCCCGTCTGCACACCTCTCGAAGGAGCGTCGTGATGATCACGAGAACATTTTTATTCGGTTAACTTCATTATTTAACTGGATGTGGTCGATAGAGTGCGGACAGTTCCTGTCCCGGACGGTCAGGGACTGAGTGGCGCGTTCTTCTGGGAGCTGTCCGGTGACACCGCCGACGGCAGCACGATCACCGCGGTGAAGACCGTCTGCTGATCCCGCCCGGACCGCCGGCCGCGCCCGCCGCCCCGGGCCGGTCGGCCTTTCCCTGTTCGGCATTGGTCTATCGGCTCTTCTGCTGGATGTGTGGGCGAAGTGTGCGGGGTCGGCTGGTGTGCAAGCTCGACAGGACGTGTCGGTCCAGGGGCGCTGGTCGGCGACGCATTCACGCCTGGCGCCGGCCGGCCCGGCCGGCCCAGGGCGGACACTTCCTGTCGAGCTTGCACACCCCAGCCACGTCCGCACTCCCCGCTGCCACCGTCCGCCCTCGCCCCGGCTGCCACCGTCCGCCCTCGCCCCGGCTGCCGCCGTCCCGCATCGCCGGGCTGCCAACGTCCGCACCCGACCAACCCGCACCAGGCAGGTGCGGTGACCGGACCCGCTCGTCGTGCCGGCCGGGACGACAAGCGGGTCCGATCCCCGGGACCTGGGACACCAACTGGAGACCTCGGACAGGCTGCGCCGTGTCCGAGGTCGCGACTACCTGTCCGAGGTCGCGGCAATACCGCCGATCAACATCCGGGGTCCGCAGCCATCTCGGGACTCCGGCACTTTGGCCACGGGCTGTCTCAAGTCACCGGACCAGGGCCCGCCCGCCGACCACGACACGGCAGATCGGCCACCACGCACACACCCAGCAGAAGGTCCGTTTTGTCCTGACTCGGACAGGTCGCATTTGTGCCAGCCCGGGGTGCTGGGAATCCCTTGACTTACTTCGCGCCGTAAACCGTACTTGTGGCTGGCCGGCGTTGGATCTGGGGAGGGGCTCGCCATGGAGAGGTCGTCGGATTCGTCCTTGATCATCGGCGTGGCCACGTCCACGGCCGAACGCGTGCAGCTCGCGCGACTGCTCGGCACGGCCGACGCGCTGCTGCTGGTGTCCAGTGCGGACCAGGCCCGCGCGTTCCTCGAACTCACCGCGATCACCTCGCCGGCCGGTCCCGTCGTACTCGCGCCGACGGTGCTGCAGGCCTCCGATGAGCAGCCTGCCCAGATCGGGGCAGTGCCCGCTTCCGTGGTCGCTGTGCCGACGACGGTGGCGATACCGGCCGCGCGGGCCGCGGTGGCGACCGCGCCGGAGCCTGAACTGTTCCTGGACGTCGACCGCCGGGTGGTCCGCTGGAAGGACCGCGAAGTGTCGCTGACCCGTCTGGAGCACGACTTCCTGCACTGCCTGGTCGAGGAACCCGGCCGGGTCTGGACCTACCAGCGTCTCCACCACGCTGTCTGGGGCAACGAACACCTGGGCCACGGCTCACACATCCACTCGGTGGTCAAGCGCCTCCGCCAGAAGCTCGCCCACCTCGGCGCCACCGTCACCATCCACGCCGTCCGCGGCGTCGGCTTCCACCTCCTCCCCACCACCTGACTGAGGTAGCGTCCCAGCTGGTGCGAACGCAACTGGTGGGGATCGTCAACGTCACGAGGGACTCGTTCTCCGATGGGGGACGGTACTTGTCCTCCGGGGACGCGATCGGGCATGCGCGAGAGTTGTACGCGGCCGGCGCCGGGCTGGTCGAGCTCGGGCCGGCGTCCAGTCACCCGGACGCGGAGAAGGTGTCGCCGCAGGAGGAGATCGAGCGGCTGGCCGGGGTGATCGACGGGCTGGACGGGATTCCGTGGGGTGTGGATTCCTATCACCCCGAGACACTGCGGTACGCGGCTGCGCGTGGAGCGACGTACCTGAACGACATCCAGGGCTTCCCGGATCCCCGCCGGTACGACGAATTGGCCGGGCTCACGTGTCGGCTGGTGGTGATGCACTCGGTGCAGCGGACCGGTCCCGCGACGCGGGTGCGGACTGACGCTGGGGAGATCTGGTCGTGGATCGAAGAGTTCTTCGACGCGCGGATCGCGGCGCTCGAGGCGGCGGGTGTCGAACGCGACCGCCAGATCCTCGACCCCGGCCTCGGCTACTTCCTCGGCAGTACGCCGGAACCGTCGCTCGCCGTGCTGAGTGACCTGTCCCGACTGAAGCGCCGCTACGAACTCCCGGTCCTGATCTCGCCGTCCCGCAAGTCGTTCCTGCGCGACCTCACCGGCACCGACCTCACCGGCATCGGACCGGCGACCCTTGCCGCCGAGCTCCATGCCGCCACCGAAGGCGCCGACTACATCCGGACCCACGACCCCGCCGCGTCGGCCGACGCCTTGACCGTCCACGCTGCGTTGACACGCGCGTCTCGATCGTCCGGCGGACGCGATCTCCGGAACTTCGCTGCCGCCTGGTGACGAAGAAGTTCCGGAAAGCCGGTCGCGTCAGCGGTTCCAGTCCGCCGTGATCGCGGACGGGCGCCGGTCCACGAGTCCGTCGGTGATGAGCAACGCCTCGTCGTCGTTGTACGCGAGGAAGGTGAGGCCGGGCCGGTCGGCGATCAGCTTGTCGTAGCGCTCGCGGCGTCCGCGGTTGCTGTGGACGAGAGGGTAGAAGGGGACAAGACCCAACCCGGTGGTCGAGATGACCTGGCCGGGGTCGTCGGGGGCGTCGTACACCGCGAGATCCGGGGCGGTGAGGATGGCGCCGGCCGAAACGCCGGCGTACGCGAGACGTCCGGAACGGACAGCCGGCGGGACCGCCTGTGCGAAGCCGCTGCGCTGGGCGTGTTCGAGGAGGAAGATCGGCTGGCCGCCGGTCACGAAGACCAGATCGGCGTTCTCGAGTACGGCGTCGACGTCGTGGCGGCCGGCGCCTTCGAGGTCGAACCTCACGACACCCAGGCCGCAGGTGGTGAGCACGTCCATCGCGACGTCGACCCAGGGAGTGGCCGGTAGGGGATTGCCTGCGGTCGGTATGAGGACGGCGCGGCGTGGACGGCGGGGGAGCTCGTCGAGCCAGGCCGGGAAGGCCCCGAGACCTTCGCTGCCGAGAAACAGGTTCACGTCGACAGCTTAGAAGGGACCGGCCCTCGCCCCGTGCGGGGCGAGGGCCGGCCTACCTAGCGCGGTGTTACTTGATGGACTTCAGGGCGAAGTTCTCGGTCACCGGCTCGCCGGCGAGGAGTTTCGTGGTGCGGGTTTGGGGCTTGTAGCCGTCCTTGGCGGCGATCAGGGTGAGGGGGTTGTTGCGACGGTCCAGCCAGTAGGCGTAGTTGCCGTCCTTGTCGGTGATGAACGTGTAGGACTGCGCCCACGAGTCCACCTCGACGATCGCGCCCGGGAGCGGAGCTGTGGCGCCGGACGAGCTGACGCCCGTGACGTTGCCCTGCAGCTTGCTCCAGGTGGTCGGCGGGGTGACGGTCATCGTCACGCCGACCGGTGCCACCGTGTAGGGCGTGTTCTCGCCGATCGTGACCGCACCGCTGTAGGTGCCGGGCTGGTCCACGTTCGCGGTGAGCGTGACCTTGACCGTCGTCGACGCGCCCGGGGCCAGGGTGGCCTCGGTCTTGTCGATGGACAGCCAGCTCACGTCCGCCGACGACTCGGAGCAGTCCTCGAGACCCGGCAGGGCCTCACTGTCGACCGTGGCGGTGAATTGACCCAACGAGCCGCCGACCTTGTAGAAGCCGCAGGCCGCGCCACCGCGGTACCGCGGCACGTTGGCGTTCGGCAGGGCGGCCCAGGTGTCCGACGCCGGGTCGTACGAGAACCCGGCGTTGGTGATGGCACCGGCCTGCACGCCGCCGACGATCAGCAGCTTGCCGCCGGCGACGGCGTACGACGACGCCCAGCTGTCGGCCGGAGCGTCGGCGACCGCGGCCCAGGAGTCGGCTCCCGGGTCGTAGACGTACGCCGACTTCTGCGCGTTCGTGCCGTCGTTGCCACCGGCGCAGTACACCTTGCCGTCGATGGCGCCGCAGGATGCGAACGCGACCGACTTCGGGTAGTTGGCCAGCGTCTGCCAGGCGTTGGTGGCCGGGTCGTAGCGGACCACCGTGTTGCTCATCGGCAGACAGCCGGAGGTTGTGCAGCCACCGACGGCGTACAGCTTGCCGTCGGCAACGGCCTGACCGGCTGCGGCCCGCGGTGCCGGGTTGGCCGCCAGTGAGGTCCAGGCGTTGCTCGCCGGGTCGTAGGCCCAGGTCGCCGCGTCCGGTCCGGCAGCGCCCCAGCCGGAGCTGGCGATGATCTTGCCGGCCACGACGCCGACGGTGACGGCGTTGCGGGCACCCGGCAGCGGAGCGATGGCGGTCCACGCCATCGACGCCGGGTCGTACACGTAGCTGTTCCCGGTCGACGCGTTACCGTCGCCACCGGCAATCGAGTAGACCTTGCCGTCCAGGTTGACCACCCGGTTGTCCATCACGGTCGCCGGGTAGTCGGCGATGTCGGTCCACGGAGCCGCGAGCGGCTTCGCCACAGCCGGCGTACCGGCGGTCTTGCCCGACAGCATGCTTGCGAACGAGGTCGGCACCGCGAGCCGCTGCAGCGGGGCACCGGTGCTGGTCAGCACCTGCGCCTTGGTGGTCTTGGTGCCGTTCGCGTTCTCCAGGACGAAGCCGTTGTCCTTCTCACCGAACTTGACGTCGACGTCCGCGCCACCGGTGTTGGTGACGGTGAACGACTTGGTGACCTTGCCGGTGGGCAGCTTCAGGTTGCCCGACACACTGCCCGGCGTGACGCTCAGCCGGCCGGCCTTCAGCGCGTAGTCGGCCTGTGTCGTCCAGTCCGCCTCGACGTTGACGGTCGCCGTCGCGCTGACGTAGTTGCCGGCCTTGGCGGTGAAGCCCTGGTCGCCGTCCGCGGACGAGTACATCCAGTAGAAGCCGTCGTTCAGGCCGGTGTCCTCGGGCGTCGCCACGGTGGTCGCGGACTCGGAGCTGCCGTCATGGGTGACGACCGCACCGTTCACGAACCCGTTCGTGTTGGCGTCCTTGACGTTGCCGATGACGATGCCGCCGCCGGTCGGCTCACAGGTGACCTGGCTGCCGATCAGCACGTTGTCGACGATCCACCACCATTCGTACGAGGCGTCGTAGTAGTGGAAGCGAACCTGTACGGCGGACTGGCCGGCCGCCTGCGGGATCGCGATCTCCTGGACGCCGCGGATGTCGGTGCCGTCGGACAGCACGTTGGTCCAGGTGGTTCCGCCGTCGATCGACAGATCCACCTCGGCCTTCTCCTGGCTGAACCGGTTGAAGTCCTGGTTGAACCGGATCACCGGGGCGGTGACCGCGCTCAGGTCCACGACCGGGCTGACCAGCGACGTGTCCTGCGAGCCCCCTGAGCCGTACCTGTCACTGTCGACGACCGCGAACTTGCCGCTGCCACCGGACAGGTTGCCCCGGTTGCCCGGGTCGTTGAACTGCCAGACCTGGCCGTTGCCCTTGTTGTCGACGACGGTCCAGCCACTCGGGACCGCACCGGAGTCGAACGTCTCGTAGACACCGTCCGAGCCGAACTTGTAGCCCGGTGCGGTGATGCAGTCGGCCGTGACCGGGACCGCGATGTTCTTGGTCACGTTGCCCGTGCCGACCGTGATCGGCTGGCTGACCGTCTGGTAACCCGGGTACTGCGACTCGACCTTGAGCGAGTACGCGGCACCGGACGGAACCTTCAGGCTGAAGCGGCCGTTGCTGGGCGTGGTGTAGTCGAACACGCCACCCGGACCCTCGACGCTCACCTTCGCGTACAGCGGCCAGCCATGGCCGGAGCCGTCCGTGATGGTGCCGCCGACACTCACCTGCGGAGTGCTCTCCAGGGCGAAGTCCTTCGTGGTGGTCTGACCGGTGGTGATGGCGACCGTTGCCGTCTGGGTCTTGTACCCGAACGACTCGACGGTCAGGTCGTAGCTCCCGGCCGGCAGGACCGACGAGAATGTTCCGGTGCTGCTGGTGGTCAGCACCCTGTCGGGCTGGCCGGCCGCCTTCACGGTCACGCTGGCGCCGGCGATGGTGGCACCGCCGGTGGCGGCGGTCACCTTGCCGGTCAGAGTGCCGGTGTCGCCGATCGGTGCGGCGTTGAGCAGAGCCAGTGCGTCCAGACGGCCCTGACCGAAGACGTTGTTGTTCTCCGGGGTGCCGCCGCACTGGCTGTCCGGCGCGTCGACGGCGGTCTGGTTCAGCAGTGCGCGGGTGGCGTTGACGTCACCCTTCAGCGCCGGCGAGGCGGACCACAACAGCGCGATCGTGGCCGCGAGGTGTGGTGTGGCCATCGACGTACCGTTGAAGCTGCCATACGTGTTGCCGGGCAGGCTGGAGCGGACGTTGACGCCGGGGGCCGAGATGTTCGGCTTGATCGTGCCGTTCTGACCGGCACCACGGCCGGAGAACGACGCGATGTTGTTGTTGATGTCGTAGGCACCGGCCGAGTAGTTGCTGGTCAAGCTGCCCGGTGAGCCGCTGCTGTTGCAGGCGGAGCCGCTGTTGCCGTTGGCGAACGCACCGAAGATCCCGGACGCGGTCCAGGCCAGGGTGATGTCCTCCATGAACGGGTCGTTCGACGGAGTCTGCGAGCCCCACGAGTTGTTGATGACGTTCGGCCGCTTGCTCGCGTCCGGGTTCTGGCCCGCGAGGTTGGTCGGCTCGAGCATCCACTGGCCGGAGCTGATCAGGGCCGCGTCGCTCGGGCAGCAGCCGTTGGCGGCGATCCACTTGACGCCCGGTGCGACGCCGACCTGATTGCCCGCGCCGTCGTCACCGACCATGGTGCCCATGGTGTGGGTGCCGTGGCCGTTGCCATCGGCCGGCTGGTTCGGCGAGGTGCCGGCCGCGTCGAACCAGTTGTAGTTGTGGTCGAAGGTGCCGTCGCCGTTGTTGCCGCGGTACTTGCCCACCAGCGCCGGGTGGTCGAACTGCACCCCGGTGTCGATGCTGGCGACGACGATCCCCTCGCCCTTGTCGCCGTACTGCGACCAGACCTGGTCGGCCTTGATGTTGGCGACACCCCACTCGACCGAGTTGATCTCGTGCTCGGTCGTGCCCTGCGTGACCTTGGGAACGTCGATCGCGACCGGGGCGTACAGGCCCTCGACCTCGGTGTGGGTGGCCAGGTTCTGGGCCAGCGCGAGCGAGCCGCTGTCGATGCGGATCGCGTTCGTACCCCAGAACGAGGTGTACTTCACGTGCTGCGCGTCCAGCTCGGCGCGGATCTTCGCCTGGCTGTCCGCCGCGGTCTTGCGGAGCGCGGCGGCCACGGCGGTGCCGCGCTCATTCCAGTCGGTGATCCTGCTGGCGGCGGTCAGGTCGGCCTTCGCGCCGAACCGGACCCAGTAGTCGGACGACGCCTTGGCGTCCTTGCCTTCCAGCTTCGCCATCAGTTCCGGCTTGATCTTGGCGGCCGGTGACGGTGTGGCGTCGGTTTTGGTGGGCGGTGCGGCCTGGGCCTGGCCGACGGCGGCCAGCCCGGTTGCGACGACAGCCACCGTCGCCAGGGCACCCACCAGCGATCTGGCAAGTCCCCTTCGTGGTTGATGTGACATCTCTGCAGCCCCTCACTTGGAACGACCCCGAGTCGACTCCCCCGAGTCATTTCGTTGCGTGCAGAGGTGCATGGGGGTTCGCGTCAGGGCGAACGCTCCGTGCCCCCTAGTTACAACACGGTCGCGGCCTGTGACACCGCGAGCCTGACGTGGAGCCTATGGTCAGAACAACGTGGTAACAAGCACACTTGGTGAGCAGGATGTGACTAGCTGTCGCACCGATCGAGGCAAAGTGGTCAAACGTTGGCAGTCCGTTGACGATCCCGGGCAGAGGTTGACATCGTGACCAAATGGTCACCGCCCGTGTCCCCGCCCTGGACCTCGATCTGACCACGACTGGTCCTGAGCCGTTCCCGCTGCTTATTGCCGTCGCGGCCTCGCCCGAGGAGCGCGTGCGCCTGGCCGAGCTCGTCGACGACGTCGCGCCGCTGCTCCTGGTCTCCAGCCTCCACGAACTCCGCAAGCTGCTCGTGCCCGCGCAGCAGCCCCCGCCCGCGTCCCCCGAACAGCCCGAACCGCCGGAGCCCGACGCAGTCGACGCCACCGCGGCCCGGAGCTCGGACGAGGAGCCGGAGGCCGACGTCCTGACGATCGACCGGGTCCGCTCGGTAGCCCGCTGGCGCGACTGCGAGATCCAGCTCACCGAACTCGAGCACGACCTGCTCAGCCGGCTGATGTCGGAGCCACTCCGCGTCTGGACGTACGACGCTCTGCATCAGACCGTGTGGCGCAGTCGCGACCTCCGCGGCACCGCCGACGTGCACTCGGTGGTGAAGCGCCTGCGCCGCAAGCTCGACGAACTGGGCACCACGGTCACCATCGACGCGGTCCGCGGCACCGGCTTCCGTCTCACCGATCACCAGCGCCCGGCGATCACCAACCTCCGGGCGGGGTAGTTTCTGTCGGTGTGACGTTCTCTGCGCTGAGTCATCTCGAGTGCCCTCGTTGTGGATCCGTCCACGACGCCGACCAGATCATCGGCCTCTGCCCGTGCGGATCACCCCTGCTCGCCAGGTACGACGTACGCGCGGTGACGCTGACCAAGGACGAACTGGCCACGCGGCCGCCGGATCTGTGGCGGTACCACGAGCTGCTGCCGGTGCGATCCGCCGGCAACGTGGTGACCCTGGGGGAGGGGATGACGCCGCTGCTGCCGTTGCCGAGGTACGGGCGTGAGCTCGGGGTCGACCGGCTGTTGATGAAGGACGAAGGGCTGATCCCCACCGGCACGTTCAAGGCGCGGGGTGCCGCGGTCGGGGTGTCGCGAGCCTACGAGGTCGGCGTACGGAAGATCGCAATGCCGACCAACGGCAACGCCGGGTCCGCCTGGGCCGCGTACGCCGCCCGGGCCGGGATGGAGGCGTTGATCGCGATGCCGATCGCGGCGCCGGAGATCTGCCGGCGCGAGGTGGCCGTGGTCGGCGCCGAGCTGCACCTGATCGACGGGCTGATCGGCGACGCCGGCGCGTTCGTCCGCGCAGAGCTGGCCAAGCGCGAGGGCTATCTCGACGTGTCGACCCTGAAGGAGCCCTACCGGATCGAGGGCAAGAAGACGATGGGCCTGGAGATCGCCGAGCAACTCGGCTGGCAGCTGCCTGATGTGATCCTCTACCCGACCGGTGGCGGCGTCGGCATCATCGGCATCTGGAAGGCGCTCGTCGAGCTCCGCGACCTCGGCTGGATCGAGGGTCCGCTGCCGCGACTCGTCGCCGTACAGTCCACCGGCTGCGCGCCGATCGTGCGCGCGTGGGAGAAGGGCCTGCCGGAGAGCGAGCCGTGGCCGGACGCGCAAACCGTTGCCTTCGGCATCACGGTGCCCAAGGCGCTCGGTGATTTCCTTGTCCTGCAGGCGATCGCGGAGACCGACGGCTGTGCCGTTGCCGTCGACGACGCGGACATCCTCGCTGAGCAGCACGAGCTAGCCCGGTTGGAAGGCGCCTTCATCTGCCCCGAGGGGGCAGCGAACTTCGCGGCCGTCCGGCAGCTGCGGGAGTCCGGCTGGATCCGCGCCGATGAACAGGTCGTCGCCCTGAACACCGGCGCGGGCCTGAAGTACCCGGAAACCGTCCCTCTCTGACTCGTTACGTCCGAAGAACCGTGCGCTATAGCCCTCAGTTCTTCGGACGTAACGACTGGGGTCAGGCCTGGCCGCGGCGGACGGCGAGGATGTGGCACGGTTCGCCGTTGGGGTCGAGCCTGATGTAGTTCTGCTGGCCCCAGCGCCAGGTCGCGCCGCTGATCTCGTCGTACACGGTGAAGGTGTCCTCGGGGCGCATGCCGAGCGCGGCCATGTCGAGGTGGACCATCGACTCGCGGACCGAGTGCGGGTCGGTGTTCACCACGACGATGACGGTGTCGGTGTGGCCGTCGGGCGCGGTCGTGCGCTTCGAGTAGCACATGATCGCGTCGTCCTCGACCGAGTGCAGCGACAGGTTGCGCAGCTGCTGCAGGGCCGGGTGCCGGCGGCGGATGTTGTTCAGCAGGGTCAGGTACGGCGCGAGCGTCCGCCCCTCGGCCGCCGCGGTATCCCAGTCCCGCGGACGGAGCTGGAACTTCTCGGTGTCCAGGTACTCCTCCGAGCCGGGCCGGAGTGCGACGTGCTCGAACAGCTCGAACCCGGCGTACACGCCCCAGGAGGGTGACGACGTCGCCGCGATCGCCGCCCGGATCTTGAACGCGCCGGGGCCGCCGTACTGCAGATAGGCGGTCAGGATGTCCGGCGTGTTGACGAAGAAGTTCGGCCGCAGGAAGTGCCCGGTCTCCTTGGTCAGCTCCTGCAGGTACTCCTCCAGCTCCCACTTCTCGTTGCGCCAGGTGAAGTAGGTGTAGGACTGGTGGAACCCGACCTTGGCCAGCTCGCGCATCATCGGCCGGCGGGTGAACGCCTCGGACAGGAACACCACGTCCGGGTCGGTCTTGCGGATCTCGCCGAGCAGGTACTCCCAGAAGTTCACCGGCTTGGTGTGCGGGTTGTCGACCC